>LS999832.1 GCA_900537185.1 Cytophagales bacterium Alg240-R148 | reverse complement strand
TTTGTTGGCACTGTATGCATCCGATACAATGGCAGACTTACTTTTGAATTTAGAAGGTACTGGAGAAATCATTCTCACTCCCAATTCAGGCGCTACAGCTGGAACCCAAACATAGATATAATAGAATTTCTTGTTGTCTCTAGTCTCATCTTCGTTACCTGGGGCAGCATACCCTAAATAGCTTACTACATCCGTGTAAGGAACTTTGATTGTTTTTGGTCCAACTTTTTTCTCAATGCTGCTACCAAATTTATCCAATTTTTGTGCTTGGGCACCTAATGCGAAAAATAATGTCAACACCACTAACCCACTCTTAAATACTACGTTTTTCATTTTGTTTTTTAGTTAAGTAAAATATTATTTACTCTACAAATGTAGGGGGCTGTGGTTTCAAAAACTTCACCACAAATGGCGATTTAACAAACTCACCATTTTTGGTGATACCACTATAAAAACGACATAAAAACAGTATAGAAGGTGTTCCAGATGATTTTACAGCAGCCCCATTAAAGGGTGTTGAATGCTTATGTATTCGTTATTAAAAGCAAACTAAGCTTCCATAGGTGCCAGGTAGGCGTGTAATTTTCAAAAGAAATGAAGTGCTTTGCAGGGGGTAAAAAAGTAGGAGTCCATTGATACACTACTGGAGTTATGGCTCCATTTCATATACCAATGAACTTCCTTCTTCAACTTGAAACGCAGTACCGTTTATGATCCTTGCCTTTTGCTCGACTAGATCTTAATTATCCTGTGTATTACTACTCGTTTCTTAGACCAATAGAGTATGGTCCAAAATTTATGGTTGTTGGTTATTTCAAATGTCAGGAAACTTCCTAGGGTAATAAAAATCAGCCACCTCCTCAATTAAGAAAAGGTGGCTTCTAACTAACCAATATTGAATTGAATATTGATGTCTTTGAATTTATACTCCGTAAAACAAAAAAGAGGCAACGATGCACCAAGCACCAACGGCTAAACCAGCCAACCCTAATTTTCCTTGTATAGGAGAAAGTTTGGCCAACAAAGCGGCACCTTTTTTCTGAGCCTCTTCACTTTTTGCAAATACCAATCTTGAAATCATGCCGTATCCCAAAAGGAAACCCAATACTGCTTGCATGATGTTTACAAGTAAGGTAGTTACCCAAAAGATTGGCCATGTCGCAAACCACCCAAGACCAAATACGCCGCTAAACACAACACCGTAGATGCCCCAGAAGCAAAACAACAGACCGATCCACCCTTGGTAAGGAGCTACTTTGTCCAAGTATTTTTGTGCATCCGGCTTTTTAGAAAGAATCAACGATGGAACCGCGATCAAACTCAAGATTATTAATGTAATTCCTGTAATCATTCTATATTTATTTTAAATAAAAAAGAGCCTGTCATACTAACAGGCTCTTAGAATATATTTTAATTACTTAGCTAATTGCGCTTTTAAGTCTGCGATGGTTTTGGCCATTGCTACACCTGGCAATTTAATTGGAGCTGCAACTTCTGCTAAGAAAGTTCCGTGTACTTCTCCTCTTTTGTAAGTTGTAAACCCTACTCTGTACAAGCCTACTGTTAATGCTTTTGTTGGGTTGCTTGCTTCGCTAGTGTATCGCAACAAAGARTTGTAGCTGCTACCACTTGGCTGCTTTGGCATTTCACCRCTGTCATCATTTCTCTCTAAAGTTACCCAGTTGGCACTTTTTACTGCTGACTCAGAAATAGCATCTTTGCTGATGATATCCGATCTTTCTAATGTGATRTAAGTATCAAAATATTCAGAAGAACCTTTGTTGGCACTGTATKCRTCCGATACAATGGCAGACTTACTTTTGAATTTAGAAGGTACTGGAGAAATCATTCTCACTCCCAATTCAGGCGCTACAGCTGGAACCCAAACATAGATATAATAGAATTTCTTGTTGTCTCTAGTCTCATCTTCGTTACCTGGGGCAGCATAACCTAAATAGCTTACTACGTCCGTGTAAGGAACTTTGATTGTTTTTGGTCCAACTTTTTTCTCAATGCTGCTACCAAATTTATCCAATTTTTGAGCTTGAAGACTCAAAGTAAAAAATAGAGCTAAAGCCAATAGTCCACTTTTAAATACTACGTTTTTCATTTTTGTTTTTTTGTTAAGTAAAATATTATTTACTCCACAAATGTAGGCGGCGTTTGTTTCAAAAACTTCACTATAAATAGCGATTTAGCAAACTCACCATTTTTGGTGAGTGGCGCAGTATTTATTGGTTAAACGTCTCAAAATCGTTCATTTAAATGTTTAAACACATAAAAACACATCCAATCAGTTATGTCAAAAACATAAAACAGCAATAGAAAAAGCAGTTTAGGACTCTACTTTTGTACGACAAATATTTCTATCCTTGGAATCAAAAATCATCTTGTTTGGTAGGCTTATGTTGAAGGATGGATATAAAAGGACAAAGTCTCTTTTATAAAATCACCAATGGCTTGTTGCGCAGCTAATGGTTGGGCCAAAACGGCTCCGTTCCAACCCTTTGTCAACCTCCACTCTCCTTGGCTCAAGGTAGGTATGGTGGAATAATCAAAACTTTGACTGTTCAGACCATATCCTGCAAGGTAATAATAGGGCTCCTCATTTGGATTGTCTGCCATGGCCAAACCAAAACCTATCCCAACATGTGGGTTCGCTTCTAAATAAACTCCTGTATCGAAATGGTGGGGCCAAATTCTTACCTCTCCTTCCATTTGTAAATATCCCAACAAAGCTTCACATGCATGGTTGGCATTGCTTCGTACATTGGCCCATGCTAGGAAGTCCTCCTTCACAATCGGTTGCATTGGCTGCTCGAGCCATCCATATAGTGGTATAGTATAGTGCAGGTCTGCTTTAAAGCCATCTGGCTTCAGGCCCAGTGCTGGAAAAAACAATTCCATCTCGTTTTCCACTTGGGCAATGGTCTGGTTGTAAGCGACAAAACTTTTTAGCACTTTTCTAGAAGAGTTCAATAGTTCATAACAGCCCCTTTCTATGTTCAAAGCCATAATTACCCTACTCCCATCCAATTGTACCCACCTCCCATACAGTTTGTTGCCTACCCTATCAAAATACAAATTGGTATGGCTATCGTCTAGTAGCGCTGGCACAAAACTTCTATTGAATTTGGCTATTGTCTGTGCCATTTGATGCATTTGTTGGTCAGTTTGCAGGTAATTTTTCATACTATAGAAGTGTTAATCTTAGATTGGAATAAAAGCGTATTTTCAATATACCCAAAAAAACGAGGGGCAAAAAAGCAAAAGCATGGTTTGTCGGCACCAATACAAACCAACTTCCAACAAACTAGAACAACTATTAGTCCATGCCTATTTTTTTTTTACCTTTACTCCCCAACTTAAGTGCATATGAAACAGTTTTTAGGACCCTTTATTTTTGCTTTAATAGCTGCAATCGGCAATGCTTTTTTCGCTTTAGGGCAGAAAAAGGCGGGCACTTCTGGACACCCAGTACTTTTTATGGTGTTTACTTTATTGGTGAGCATTGCATCCGTTCTGTCTTTGTCCTGGATGTTTCCTAAAATGGAATTGAGTAAGTTTCTTCAATTCAATTACAAATGGTTTACCATAAGTGGTATTGGGTTTACCGCTACCTTTTTAGGTTTTTATTTTCTTTTTAATAAATATGGAACAAGTTATTACACCTTGTATGCGGTTTTATCTATTCTGACCACCTCTATTTTGGTTGGGTTGGTTTTTTTTAGGGAAGATTTCAATTGGTATTATGCCATGGCCATTCTTACGGCACTTTCCACCATTTTCTTTTTTTATCTGGGCAGTACCAAAACCGGAAATGGTTGAATTTGTTGTTATTACAACATTTGTTCCCATCTATTATTTGTGTCTTACCTTGTTATTGGGTTATAATTTATTTCATGCTATCGTTTTGACCTATTTATTTTGGTAGGCAAAATGGTTGTGTTGAAATTGTATGGTTGTGCTGTTGCCACCTACTGCGCCATGTTAGGAGGGCCACAAGCTCCCGTACCTACCCCTGTAACCTTGTAGTCGAAACCACCCATCCAAAATCGCAAGACAACAGAACAATTGGCAACCATTTTATGGCAATTCTGAATCTATTAAAGGAGTTTTAAGTACCTTAAAACAACTAAAAAACTCCAACTTATCTGCGATTGGCTTAAATAAGTTGGAGTGGTCTATTGGTGTCTTTAAGTATTTTATTTAATTGAAACGATCACTTTATCCACGTATCCGGTAAAATGAGAATCTTCAACATCCTTGAAAACCAAATCTGCTACTTGAGTGGCATCATCTTTACCTACGTCGGCGGTTTCGTCTGCAGAAAATACTGCCGGCTGGGTTTTCTCAATCCGGCCTTCTCCTACTAATTTACCATCTACAAATAACTTGGCAGTACCACCTTTTCCTGTACCACCACCGTCGTAATCAAATTCTAACTTTATTACTGCATTGGGGTTGGCAATAGCCACTGAAGATTCAACGGTATACCTTTCTAACCCAAAGTAATTGTAGGTATAAGCTGGTTTACCATTGTTCATATACAAAGCCCATCCTCCAAACTTACCACCTTGGCATAAGATCACGCCACTGTCATTTCCTTCTAATGTTACATTGGCTTCAATTGATTTCGAATTATTCTTTACGTTTAGAAACGTATTCTCCAACATGCCCTCCATGCCTTGGGCTAGCGCAAGTGTTTTTCTGGCCCCCATCAAATCAGGTCTGCCAGCAATAGCGGCATTAAATCGTTCGTATAACCGATCGTCCAATGGGTAAACGTTGTTTTTAATGGCCTCTTTTTCGAAAAGCTCTTGTAGTTCTTTTAATTTTTCTGGGTTAGAGGCTGCTAAATCATTGACAAGGCTAAAATCATCTTCTATGTTGTACAGCTCCCATTGGTCTTCTTGAAATGAATTTCTCGGTTTCCCCACCCACGGAACCATATGCACCACACGAGCCAACCAGCCATTGCTATAAATGCCCCTATTGCCAAACATTTCAAAATATTGTACGGTATGTCGTTCGGCGGCATCTTTGTCTTTTGCAGCATACAACATGCTCACCCCATCCATCGGGATTTGCTCTACTCCATTAATTGTTTTTGCTATTGGCAACTGCGCCGCCTCTAATACTGTAGAAGCTACATCGTTGACATGGTGCCATTGCGACCGCACCTCTCCCTTGGCTTCTATGCCAGCAGGCCAGTGCATTACCATGCCATTTCTAGTTCCGCCAAAATCAGCAGCCATTTGTTTGGTCCATTTGAAAGGAGCATCGGTGGCCACCGCCCATGCCGCTGACATATGCGGGAAGGAATTAGGGCCTCCCCAATCATCGGCATGTTGTAACATACTCTCTATGGATTCTTCATCAAAAATACCATTCAAATGAACCAGTTCATTGAAGGTTCCTTCAAGACCACCTTCGGCACTTGAACCATTATCGCCCATGATGTAAACAAAAAGAGTGTTATCCAATGCATCTATTTCTTCTATTGCATCCACCAATCGGCCCACTTCGTTATCCGTATGTTCGGCAAAACCAGCAAATGTTTCCATTTGCAAAGCAAACAATTGTTTCTCTTGTGGGCTTAATGCTTCCCAATCTTTAATATCTTTTGGCATTGGTGCCAATTGGGCATTATCCGGTACAACACCAAGTTTTTTTTGTTGTTCAAAAGTGGTTTTCCTTAATTCTAACCAACCTGCATCAAATTTACCTTTGTATTTTTCTATCCATTCTTGTGGTGCATGGTGTGGCGCATGGGTTGCTCCTGTTGCATAATACACCATGAATGGTTTTTCTGGTGTCATCGCTTGTTGAAATTTCACCCACTCTATGGCTTCATTTGTCATGTCGGTTGTAAAATGATAATCTGGGTCGTCGTTTTTACTCACCTTAGTCACTCCATCGTAGATAACAGGGTCCCACTGATTGGTCTCCCCACCGATAAACCCATAAAACTTATCAAACCCTGAATTGGTTGGCCACCTGGTATAGGGTCCGGAAACAGATACTTCCCAAGTAGCAGTTTCGTGCCATTTGCCAAAAGCAGCAGTGCTGTAGCCATTTTGTTTTAAAGTCTCAGCAAAGTATTTGGCATTGTCAGGCCGAATACCTTGGTTGCCATAAAAACCTGTTGCTACCTCCATTACAGACCCAACATTCACGTTGTGGTGGTTCCTACCTGAAAGCAAAGATGCTCTTGTAGGCGAACACAAAGCAGTAGTATGGAATCTATTAAATTTCAAACCATTATCCGCCAACTTATCAAATGTAGGCGTGTTAATAGCGCCTCCAAAAGTACTAGTCGCTCCAAAACCAATGTCATCTATTAAAACAACCACAATGTTCGGTGCTCCTTCTGGTGCATCGATGGTAAAAGGCTCTGGCTTTGTTGCGTTGCGCGCATCCATTTCGGTTACTTTAACATGGGGTGGAGGTTGAATGGGTAAAACCGTTCTATCCATTACATATGCTTCGGAACTGGCAACAGCAGGTTGCTCTTCTTTTGCAGGATCACAACTCAATAGGGCTCCTAGAGCCATCAAGATGCCTATAAAATTTGTCTTCATATTAATTCTTTGCAGTTATTTTTTTTTATAACAAACCACTATTAACCAACAGGTTAGTGAATATACTGTAGAACCAATATCAATTGCAATTTATCAATAAAAAGTATAACACATTATACGTAAATCAATATATACCTTACCGATTTCTCTTCGTATTATACCAGTTGCATCAAATATTTGTATGCATAAAAAAGCCCAACCTTATTCCAATTGCGGATAAGATTGGGTTCCTTTTCGTTTCAAAGTATTACAAGGAAGTAATGGAGGTAAAAACCAACAGCAGTAGTAAAAGCCTATTCTGGGTCTTGCAAGGACTTAATGTCCACCACCAGCTGCCCCATTTCAAGAGCCAAGGTTCCATTGTAAACCCCTCTAATTCTTTTAGATTGATCGACCAAAATAAAATGTTCGGTGTGCAAAAACTCCGAACTATCTCTACTAAACCCAATGTCTTCTTCCGCAAAATAAGACTGCCTGGCCAACGTATAAATGGCACTTTGAGATCCAGTAATAAAATGCCAATTGTCATTTTCAATGGCATAATTTTCTTTGAATTTTTTTAACACTGCAGGGGTATCGATCCAGGGAGTAACGGAATAAGATAATAAAACGACACCATCGGCACCACGCAAACTATCGCTTACCGTTTTCATGTTGTTGGTCATGGTAGGGCAAATACTGCCACAAATTGTGAAAATAAAATTGGCCACGTGGATTTTCCCTTCTACTATTGTTTGATCAATTTTTACACTGTCTTGATTTAAAAAGCTGAAATCCCCAATTCGGTGGGTTATTTTTTGATCGATTTCAGCCTCCTTCTCTAAAAACATTGGCGTAAACGTAGGTTCATTGTAGAAAGGCAAAGGCATTGTTTCTTCCTTTTTTTCAGAACATGCCCATACTGTTGCACTAATCAACAACAAAAATACTATCCGATACATTTTCACAATTTTTCGTTCCCAATAATCCATACCTTCTTCCTTTGACCATCACATAGTTGGCCCTTATTTTTCCATTGTCGTACCACATTTTTTGAGTCCCCTCTTCTTGCCCGTTTTCAAAAGTAGCCAAGTGTATTAGGTTGCCTGCTACATTCCATTCTCTTAATTCTCCTTCGTAAGCATCCTGCACTGCCATAAACTCAAACCTTTTCAGGCCATTTTGCCAATAGGCCACTTGCTTTCCTTGTTTTCTTCCATTTGCATACATTCTTGATTCTTTCAGCTGTCCGTTTGGATACCACTTGCTCGTTCTACCATGCAGCTTTCCTTGCAGATAGGACTCAATAGATGCTGTATCGGTACTTGTTGGAAAAAGCTCGTATACCATTCCTTCAAAAAGAGCATTGTTTTTATACAAGGTATTGTTACTTGTCTTCAAATCTTTAGATTCTGAAGCAACTAAAATTTCCGGCACAGCCGCCACACCTGTAGGTGCATTGCTACCACCCCCCTTCCCGCATGAGAAAAGGGCCATGGCCGCAAAAATTAAAGGAGCACATTTCATTTTATTGGGTTACCGTACCTGGTGTGCCAAAATAACCGTTGCCATTCATATAGGGCGCATCGGACGTAAAATGGTAATGGTACGTTCCATTTGGAAAATCGGCGGTAACATGGGTATGGCCATGGTAGGCATCCAAATCACTACTAGATATTTTAGATCCATCTTCTTCTTCTGGGCCGTATACTGGAAACCCATCCAATAAGAAGCCCATCAAACCAGACTTTGAAGATTTTACAGTGGTTAGGTAAATTGGTTCAACATGGTAGTGGTATTGAGAAGTGCCGGTTGGATGGCCATAATACTGATCGAACGAATTAATCTCACCAGTTAATGCTTGGTTATTTGGTCCTGCATATTGGTTGTACAAAGCTACACCATTAATAGCCACACCAATTGGTCCTAGAGAAGTAGCGGACTTATTGGTTGCTTCAGATGGGTTCAAAGGAATTTTAAACGTTAACGATTGCGCTGCAATTTCATTTGGGTTCTTTGCAAAATTACCTCCTCCAAACGTAGTACCATTGTAAGCTTCATACAAGGCATTGTTACTGGCATAGTAAGCGCTTTTATGGTCTGGTGTTCCATTGGTTTTTATCAAGACAAATTCTCCATCCAAGCTAATTTCACTGGTTGTCCCATAAATTTTGGAATATACTTCTGGTACAACATCGTCTTCTGGCGTTATTGGATCACTATCTTTAGAACAGCTCACCACAACAAAAACCAGCAGCACTACCACCAACAATTCCTTAATTTTCATTTCTCTTACACTCATCATTTGCTCTTTTTGATTGTTTATTTTTTGTTAGATTATCAAAACGTGTTAAAGTTTAAAGGCTGCTGAATTAATTTCTTAGTTCATTGGGAAAACATCTGCTAAAAAGTTCTTTACCCCCACACCCTTTAATTGAATTATTGCACTTGTTTCCTATATTAATGGTAAATGCTTTTTATCTACCAACGGTAACCAATTCCTTCTTTTATAAGTATTTGAAACACCAAAAATAAGGGCAACAACCAACCTTTCAACAGCCAGTTGATATCCCGTCTCACCTCAAATCGTCTCAATTACTGTATTAAAATCTCTTCTGCTTTTTGGTTTTTTAACGGGTTGGTTAAAATCCGATTCATCTCTATACCCAATGGCTACCGCAACCAAGGTAGTGTATTTGTTGTGCTTGAGTATCGCGTTGTATTTTTCAGGTTCAATCCCTTCCATTGGTGTAGCATCAATGCCCATTGTGGCACAAGCACTTAAAAAAACGCCTAGAGCCAAGTAAACTTGTCTGGCAAACCAAGCTTCAATTTGATCTTCTGTCTGTGGCTGAATGAACTCCTTGTAGTAATCCACAGCACCTTGTGGCAGTTCCTTTTCAATTTGTTGCTCAAACAAGCTCGAACTGTTGATGGCACTGAACACCACAATGGTATCACTTTCTGAAACCCTTTCTGTATTGAGCCATGAAACTTCTGAAAGTTGTTTTTTTATACCTTGGTCCGATACAAAGGTGAATTTCCAAGGTTGGCTGTTTATGGAAGATGGGCTTAGGTGTACAATCTCCTTTAACTCTTGTATGGTGTTGGAAGCAATTTTTTTGGAAGGGTTGTACTTTTTTGTAGTATACCGCTTTTGCATTGTCTCTAAGAAGTTCATGTGATTATGTTTCAATGTTTTATACTATACTTAATATAGTTGCAAAACTAAGTATAGTATTTTACCTTTGCAATAACGGTCAAAAAGGATAGTTTAACTTTTATTTTACAAACCTTCTAATATGTATAAGTTCAAAGGAAAAGAATACCCATGCTGCGCAAGTCTTACCATGGGTATAATTGGTGGCAAATGGAAAACAGTCATCTTATTTCATCTTTCCGATGGGGCATTGCGCTACAACGCACTTCGAAAATTAATGCCGTCGGTTACCGAGCGTACTTTGAGTTTACAATTAAAAAATTTAGAAGAAGATGGCATCCTCCTAAGGAAAGTATATACCAGCAAACCGCCTTTAAAAGTAGAATATTCTCTAACAGAATTTGGAAAGACTTTGGTTCCACTAATACAGTCTATTGCAGCATGGGGTAACTTTGCTGCCTCCCGTTCTGCCTAACAGACACCTTTTTAACTGAAACCTTACTACCATTTTAATTTGGCTGGGAAGGAAACTCTAGAATTCTTTTATACGTTCTACGCACCAAAGTGTCCGAATCTATTAATTGCAACACAAGGGTGCTGTCCCCATTGTAGTCTACCGTCCAAAATTCTCTTTGGAATTGGCTGTTATACGGTATAAGTTCTACTTCAGGTTTATGGCCGTGCACATTGTATACTCCATAAGCTCTTCCTTCGTTTGTTCCTACCACAAACCTTCTGTCCCACCTAAGAAAAAGATAGTGATTGGGATCGAGAGTTGCTTGTAACAAATTATGTTTGCCAGCCGCCTTTTCCAAGGTCCATAACCCTAGGACACGATCGCCATAGGTTTGGGGCAATTGGTTGGACCTTTCCAACTCTACTTGCACCAACACGCCATCTTCCATCCTTTCCCAAGTCATGTGGTCTGCTTTAATTGTTGTTTTGAACCCTTCATATGGGTCAGTAAGACCGTTGGTGTTTTCTATGGAAAGCTTGCCTTCTTTCGAATCTAAAAACCAGGTCCCATAGGAATGTTGGAACATTCCATTGCCAGACTCCTGGGTATGGTCTGCATGGAACCGTGTCCACCGCGCATTCGGAGTCATTTCTTCTGCTCCGACCATTACAGATTTGACCACCCAAAGGCCTACTATTGTTGGTTTTTTTTGACAGCTGGCTGCTACAACCGCTGTGGTTACTACAAGTATCAATAATCGCATCCTCTTTTGAAGTTTGGTTCTACCTTGTGCTAAGGCAGAACCAATATACCAAAAGAATAATGCAAATGACAGTGGTACCCAATTGTACCATCCATTTTTAAAGCACTCCACCTGCTGCTTACAAGCGCTCTTGAAACCATTCCACTAAAAGAGTGTTCAATTCTTCCTTTTTTCCTTTAAAACTGTGGTTGGTTTCAAATTTTCTTAGCTCAAAATCGTAGTTAATATCCGTTAACTTTTTTGCAATTTTATCGGCGTGTTGTGTTTTTACCCGTTGGTCTTCTGTACCGGAAAGAATCAACAAACTACTTTCTTTGTTCAGCTGATCTGCCCAATGGATCACCGACCGTTTTTCTAATTCAATTGCCTTATTGGATGCGTAATTGGGTATAAGTTGGGCACATACTTTTGACTCCATTTCTGGTCTGTCTTCAATTAATTGCACCATATCCGACGGACCATTCCCCACGACTGCAGTTTTTATCCTTTTGGATTCTTTTAAAGCAAGGTAGGTCATCATGCCTCCTCTTGACCAACCAAACATACCAATGCGTTGCGGATCGGCTTTTTCAATTTCTGTAATTGTTTCTGTTAAAATCAAAACGTCCTGTAAGTCTTCTCCGCCAAATTCATCATTTTCTCTGTAACAACTGCCAACAATTACATGCCCTTCGGCTGCCAATTGAGTAGTGGTATAAACCATGGCAAAAAGGGTTTGTGCTTTGGCCGCTTTGCCAACTACTTTGTTGCCCCCCCTGTTAAAAATAACCACCGGAAAAACACCTTTATCCTTTGGTTCAATTACAATTCCATTTACCAATTGCGCACCACTTTTGTAAGTAATTACATAAAAATTTAACTGCTCCAAATGTTGAAATTGTTCTTTGAGCTGACCTTCCTCGGTTATCTTCTCCCAAAGTGGGGTTATTTCGGCCAAGTCGATGGGTCGCTTGGAGTGAATTTTACCTGGAGAATAATCTTTTGATTGCAACAAATCACTGGGTTCAATTTCAATACCTAAAACTGTATGGGTTAAACTTTCCATTGCACTATAGGCAGTGTACATTTTTTTACCGACTATGAACCCTATGCACAAGCCTGCAATTAAAGCCAATACACCAACTATTTTAATGATTTGTTTGAATAACTTCATAAATGTCTGTTTTTTTAAAGAGAGACGAAGACACTTTCTAATTGTTACAGCCTCTCTTAAAAAAAATAAAACATACCAACGCCACAACGCAAAACCGATACCCGGTTGGTTTTATTCTTGAGTTAATTGGATTAAAATTACAGATTATTAATATGGAGTGTTGGCGCTATTGCGCCATCTTTAAGGGAACCGCCCTAATATTCTTCTTGTACCAAAGCTAGTATTGCCCGCCAGCGTTCTTTGTGGGCATTTTCTTCCATTGGTTCCAACCCACCTTCTATTCTTGTGGTTAATGACAATCTTTTGTCCTCGCCCATAGCTCCAAAAATTGCTCTGAGATTATCATCGTTGTTAAAATTTTGCATAATCGCAATGGGCATCAAAACCCAGTATAATTGAGCATTTTGGAGTGCTTTCAAGATGGCACTACCTTGTTCTTTCTGGGTAGTGGAGTAGGCACTACTATATTCGTTAAACTTCTGTACCCAAAACTGATTTCTCTCTGTGGTTAACAGGCAGCAATAATCGAATAATTCTTGTGGGTTTAACACCAAACTTAACATGCGTTTGTAGGTTGTTTGCTCTGCCGTATCCACAATTGCCCTGGATGCTTCCCAAGCATCATGGTCCATAACAGTGGGCACCTCAATGGTTGCCTCTTTCCTTATTTTCGTATAATGGTACAAGTAGCCTTTAAGCTTTGCTTCATTGACTTCGGCCAATTCCACTTGTCTTACTGTGCTGTCACTCGTGTAAAACCAATTCCCACCACGTTTCACATAGGCGGTATAATGCCCCCCTTTTGGAGACAGACCAACATGCATATTAAACCCATCCAATTCATAAACATACTTCTGGCCTACCTCTGGAGATAATGGACCTATAAATTCTAACTCATTTTCTATTTGGATCAACTCTTTTCGGATAGAATATTCTTGTAGTACTTGGCTAAAATCGTAGCGCATTACTTGTACTGTGAGTTCCTCAGGCAAAGCCGCAATGCGGTAATCATGGAGGGTGTCTACCCCATTATTTTCTTTTTCTACTTGTCTTTGCGTATACATTTCTGTCAAAAGGGATGTCAGGCTTCTTCCAGCATTAACCGCCGCAGACTGCAAGCCTCCAAGTTGAATTACTCTTTCCGTTCTTTGGCTTTCTCCTGCGCTAAAACCCGGCCTTTGGTGGCTGTGTGTTTCTAGTATTCCAGCTCCCGCTTTAAAAAAATCTTCCAACAACCAACGAAGCATCATGGCGGCATCTTGTTGGCTCGCTTCCGAATCTCGCGATCCAAACATCCACCCATTGTGGATAAGCGCCTGTCGAAAGGCACGCATGCTCTCCGCTTCCACCCTTTCTCCACTTCTGATCGCTTGTACAATCCTTCTCCCTAAAGTAATAACTACCGCTCTTTCAGCCTCCATACCATCTGTGTCGGTTTGTAAAAATAGATTGGCATAACTCGTTGATACAGCTACTAACTGCATCACCGTTGCCAAGTAACAAGTGTTTACAGCATTGGCCATGCCTCCTGTTGCCAATTCAGTTGCTGTGTATTCAAAATCATCGGCTTTTAAAGTGGACAAATCAAATTTTACTTTCCCACTGCTTTTACTGGAGGTACTTCCAACAGATGTTACCTGGCCTTTCTGTTTTGTCGCAGGTGTGGTGCTTGCTGTAGCATCTTCTTCCGGTTTCTCAACAGCCTCGTCGCCAAAACCCTTTGTTTTAAGTGTAAAAAACAAAGCAGCCTTGACTGCATCTTGGTCTTTTTTATTCAACCCAGTATAAAATTTGTTTTTCATCAAGTACCCTTGAATGTTTTGGTTCGCTGCCAAACTGAATAAGTCTTTTTTAAACTGTTCCGGTAGGCCTGGGAGTACGTTTTCTAAATCAATTGTTTCTTTTGCTTTTGCTTTTACTTTTATATAAGCAGCCTTAATACCAGCTGCAGCACCTACCCTTTTTTTAATTTCTGCAACTCTTTCCTCTCCTTCTTTTTGGGGTAAGTCCAGCTTCAATTGGATGATGGGGCCGGCCAAAACAGGACCTAGAATAGGGTCAATGATTTTCTTGATGGACGCTATTAACTTCCATCGCTGTTCGAATAAAACACTTTCTTCTATTTCTCCTGGGGTTCTCCTATCTTCTTTTGAAACGTTTCTTTCTCCAGGTTTTCTTAAATTAAAATGATAATCTCGGTCCCAATCCTTTCTTCCTTGGGCTTCTTTTTCTTTTTGTTGTTGGCGCAGTGGCGTGATATCTTCAATAGGCGCTCCAGCTTTTTCCAACAATCGGATTTTTATCTCCAATTCTTTGGCTTCTTTTAAAGCTTCGTTAAATGGCGTTGCCAATATTCCGGCTCCCTCTGGAACCAAGCTCCTGCTTCCAGCATCTTTTAAATCAAATGTTTTCCATTGAAACAACTTGATTACTTGCCCCAATGCGGCAGCTTTTAATTTATCCAAATTGGCATATTCTCCATGTTCGGTTGTGGCTTTACTAATAGCGTATTGATGGGTGGCTTTGTCTTGTGAAATGATGGCCTTACCTTTGTTAATGGGTTGTTTGGTAACTGTATCTTTTGCATTGGACTCGTGTTCTTCCACCATATTGCCTGTTATGTCTTGCAACAGTTTTGATTTAACCTGAAAGGCCACGCTATAAGAACGATCCGTCCTATTATTAAGCCACCATACCAGACGGGACTTATCGGCAAAATTCACCCAAACCATGGCATCTCCTGAAATATCCAACCCTCCTTCTCTGGTATTTACCAATCGAACGGAGCTTTTTATGCCTGATTTAAAGTCTCCCCCCTGGGTTCTGTATGCTGGGAGAATTGCCTCTGAATCCATTTTTTCCAATCCGCGATCTATGTAAAAAAAATATTCTTTTAATATGACCTTCGTCTGGCTATCATAAATGTCTATATTAACAGAACCAGTTGTGTCGTATTTTTGCTCTTCGCCCCACTTTACCAGTGCATCCCACATTGCTTCTGCCTTAATTGCTCGGATATCTTTATCCTTCCTTACTATTTTATTATACATACCGGATATTTCCGATCCACTGCGGTTCTTTTTTGGCTGGCTGGCGGTTCCTTGATAATCGGAAAAGGTAGTATTTTCGACAGACAAACTATCTGGTGCATTCAGCGTGCAACGGATGGTCGCATCGCCTATATCGTAGTTGATTTTTAATGGAACAACCTGCGTACCACCTGTTAACTCTGAAAAAACAGCTTTTGCTCCAACCTCACCTGGCTCCGAAGATTCAGTTTCTCCAGACTGACTTTCAGATTCTGCCTTAAAAACAGTTTGGTCGTACCTCAGAGAAGCCACTGGCAAATCTTTGTTTGCACCTTCCAGGGGATAAACAAGGCAATAAATTTTATAAATTCCTTGGTAGTCCCATGTGGTGGCAAATTCTTTCTCTGCGGTTGCAAAATTACCTCTAGCCTCATTGGTTTCTTGCCGCAACCAATACCATTCGTAGCGAACGCCAGCTTCCTCTGGTTCTCGGGTGGAATATTGCATAGGCGTACCTGTATACACAATTACACCGTCCTTATTAGATAGAATTTTGAGTGTATCGTCTTTTTCGGCTTGTTCAGGAAACATTTTATCCGCAATCGTATCCTTGAATTCCGTAGATAAGTAGTACTGAGGCAAATCTTCTTTTTTTATAGAAGGGAAAAACTTAACTGCTTTCAGGTACCCCATCCCATAGGCGTAATTGGGGTCTACCACCAATTCTTGGAATGGTTGTTTGGCAGGCGCCGTTTTCACATAAGGTTCGGCTGCTTTCATAATTTCATAAAACGTATGGTCATGTGCTGGGATCATCCATCCCAAACATGCCAAAAGTACTTTTTCTAACTGGCTGTCTTTTAAACCGAGCACCATTGCACCTCGGAGCACCCGGTCGGTAGATCCAGAAACAGCAGCTCCAACCGGTACTTTTAACAAATTAGCTACTTCAACCAATGGACTTTTTACATCCAATTTCCAGTACTTCATGCCCGGTTTCCAAGGTAATTTTTCGTTTTTATTTTTTTCATACATTTCTGAACGCAGTTCGCCTGTTTGTTCCTGGTTCAGAGTTGTATCCAACCCTATGCTGTTTCTTTTTTTGAAATCCAACAGCGCCTCTTGAAACTCAGATGGGGAATAAAATGTATGGGCCAACTCGCGGTAACTCAATCGACTATGTTCGTCTTTTTCGAGCATGGCTGGTGTAGTATCACTGGTTTGTTGGCTTGGCGGTGCCATTACCCTAGCGCCCCCTTTTCGGCTTTCTTCCACGCCCCCTTTTAACCAAAACAAGGAAGGTCCGAAAAGAGCGCTTTCCAGATGAAAACGAGATTCTGCCAATTGCTCTGCGGTGTTATCGGATGCTACCCCTTTCTCTGCATTGTCGTTTTCTTGTTTTAAACCTTGCGCAATGTTTTCAAAATTTTTCACTTTGGATTCCATCTTGGTTCTGAGCAAGTCATTTAGAAAAGAGTCCTCCATTTTTTTCGAAGATTGTTGGTCAAACATAGAACCACCCAAATCATTATCAAACACATCTTCCACAATGTTCAATTTAATTCTATTGGTCAAATCTTCAGCATCCACATCCTTTTGGCCTGCTAACTCTTGAATAGTTTCTTTCACTTGCTCTTCAAAGTCAGCAAAGATTGGATCGATCAGCACTTTTAACCAACCAAACCCAGCATCGTACCGGGCCTGTTTTTGGTCCATTTCTTGGATGGACTTGGTTTTGTAGGCATCAATACTGTTAAATTGATCTTTTGCTGTGGTGTCAGATGGGTCCTGGGCATTTTTAATTACCATGCCAATCCTAAAAAAAAGCTCTACACTATTTCTATAGCGTTGCTGTTTGTCTTTATTGCTTATTTCGTCTCCAGTTAACACCCCATTGTTGACGGTGTCTACTATCACCCCTGCCAATTCTTCATCCTGCTCCTTTTGTAATATAGTTTCTTCAGGGCTCCGTTTCACATTGGCATTTGGCACTCCCCTTTCATGGGCATTTCTTTCCAGTTTTATTTCCAATAGGACCCACTTAAATGCCCTTTTGAAAAATTCCTTCTTTCTTTTTTCTCCTACATATCCCTCTTTTTTCTTCCTTCCTGCACCTGTTACTTCCATGGACTCTCCTAGCCCTTGCAGTTCTAACATTTTATCTAAGTAGCGCCGCTCTTCTATGTCCCCAGAATTTCCAAAAAGCTCAATTTCTTTATCTACCTGAACCTTATAATCCAAAATCATTTTATTGAGCGTTTGGCGCTCGGCCATAGAAACATAAAAAAGTGTCATTTGTTCTCTAAAAGAACCCCCAGACATAACTTCTTTTATAAACTCAACATTGGATCCTACCCCCCCTGTAATATCCTTTCTTCCCTCTATGCCAAAAGCCTTCCCATAGGCTTTTTCCAGGGTAGCGTCTGCTTCTTGTTTGGTATTGAAATACAATGTTTCAATTAACAGTGCTGTCCTATCAACCAATTCATTGGCTGCATGGTGCGAACGACTATCCGACGCTGCCATATGGCCAATATGTTGTTCAAAACGCGCTGCACCTTGTTCAAACAATTGATTGGAATGTGCATCCACCACCTCCTTTTGAGCATCGTTTAAAAGTGCATAGGGCACCCGTTGAACGGTGGCTCCTGAAGCACCTTTTTTCAATTTCTTATTTTCTGAAAGTCCAGTGGTTTTGTCAGAAGAATCTTCGGCCATTTGCTGGGCCATGGCACCCATTTGGTCTGCTTCTTGTTCCAACCCGGCAGCGTCGTTAACACCAACTTGCCCTTTCATTTGCTTCGTTGGATGTACCCGTCCTTGTTTTTGTTGCACCACGTGCCAAGCCTCATGAGGCAAATGACGGGTTTGTCCAGGACCCAAATGAATATCCGTGCCCTGTGCATACGCATGGGCTTGTAGCTGGGCCGGTGCATCAGAATTGTAATGCACCTTGACGTCGTCCATAGAATATCCAGAAAGTTGCTCAATTCCAGATTTCAGACCGTCTGGCAAACCTGTGTTGTTTTGTTTTATTTTATAAGTACTTGGTTGTGTTGATTTTTTATCCGCTTTCGCCTTAAGCTGGGTTATATGCTCGTTCTTTTTACTGTTGTTAACAGCCAATTGCACCTGCTTTTGCTCAGCAGCCTCGGGTCTATTGTCAGCCAATACTTGCGCTGTTGTTGCACCACTATGGGTTGGTGCTGCATCAAAAGAAACCGATTGATTTTTGTTTGCTTCTGTTTTGTTTTGGCGAATATTCATAGGCGGTGCTTCCGGTCAAACACCATTATTTTTCAGTTGAAGTAAAACCTGCAACTCGAATTATATAATTTGCTTCGATGTTTAAGGGCACAACAAAATAATACTTTTTTAATTTTATTTAGCATTAAAAAACATCAAATAATACTTATTTTATTCTAAATGTAAAATTTTTTCAAAACATTCCTTATACAAGTACCGCCATGCCTGTATCCAAAACGATACAAGAGACAACCTCCAATATGGGTTTCACTTGGTTCATTCAAACAAACTCCACTCTGCTCCCTTTCTTTGTTCAAAACACTATTGCATCAGTTGCACAGGAGTTGCACTAGACTTTATTTGAATTCCTAAGGGGTCATTTGAATCCGTCAGGTTAATCTTCTCAAAAATCGCGCTGTTCTGTGTTATAATTCTTTCAATATCTTTGTTCCTCAAATCAGAATCGACCACTGCTCTCACTCTATTAAAACCCATTCTCACCCAATTTTTACTCAACATATAGATTACAATCGTATTTTTTTCTTTTGCTGCTTTTAATTTTTTAACATCCATGTAAGCCATTTGAGCGTTCCGCTCAGCATTGTTGCGCGACGATTCTGCCATGTCCAACTGATTTTCTATCAACTTGTTTTCGTTCTGAATTCTTGCAATCAATTCATTTTTCTGTTTGCTCGCAGTAAGTGATTTTTTAAGCTCTAACTCAAGATCCTTGGCTTTTATAGTATTGTTCTGTAGCTCGCGTAACTTCTGCTCTATCGTTTCATTTTTAACATCCACCTCTTCTTCTAATGTTGCAATCTTCCCATCGTAGTCTTTTTTCAAGTCTTGCTCTTTCATCTGGTATTCGGCATCCAATTCTTCTTTCCTTTTTTCGTGCCAGGCCAATAAATCTAGGCTGTCTTGTACCAATTCCTTCTTCACAGTTTCTAATTCGGCTATTTGAATGGTCAACTCCCTTTTGTTTAATTCAACTTCTCTTACCTTATTATTAAAAAAATCTTTGGCATTGGTTCCGTAAAAAGCCCATATAGCAAGGATACTAGGAATTAAAGCGGATACAACGGTAATATAAAAGCTTGGTTTTTTAGTAAAGTGCTTTTGTGCTTCAATAAATTCTATCTTACTTTTCTCACTTTCAGCAATGTTCTTTTTTGCCTCACAATACTCCAAATAAAGCTTTTGTTCTTCTTGAGTGGTATTCTTAAATTCTTTGAAATTGATATCGTTCATTTGTCTTTGTTATTCTTGCTAATCAATTAATTGCGATAAAAATTAGATGGCGTTTTGTAGGTGCGCTGTTATTGGTTCGGCTAAAATTCCGCAGACTTACGGATTTTTTTTCTTTAACAAAGCCTTTTTATACAAGGTTGTTTGTTCTATATAATTGGCATTTTGTGCCTTTTCGGCCCAACTTTGAGCGTCTTCAATAGTTTGGATGGCTGTTTTATAATCCCCTAATGCTGCTTCAATCTTAGACTGAAGCAAGCCATACCTGAAATTTTTAGGACTTTTTACAAGGGCAGACTTAATAAACGACAAAGCTTCTTGAAGCGACTTATTGTTGTTAAGGTAATATTGGGCTGCTTCAAAATAGGTTCGATGTGGTATCGTCTCCGGATTTTCAAGAAACTCTGACATTTGCTGCACCACTTTGCTGTCCACATCAAATTCTATTGGAATGTTCATGGAAGTATTTTCCCAAACCAATTGCAATGAACAAGAATTGGACTTTATAGCTTGGAACTGCATGGTGAATGTCTCTACATAATCTGTAGTCTTCTGAGGGGTAGTAACCCATCTAAATACATCGTCTTTTTCTTGGTATGCACCCCCTGCCAAACTCCTCAACTTTGTATTAGAATGAAAAATGACCGTCCATTCTTTTTTTCCAGGGATCGTATAAATTGCATAAGTTCCTGGTTCAATGGCATGTCCGGCAATCATAGCGGGTTCCAACAATGTCAACTTACTAGAGGCATTGGCTCCAGTTCGCCACAATTGATCAAAAGGTACTAATTCCCCAAATACCTTTCTTCCTTTTGCAGAGGGCCTGGAATATTCTAAACTCAGCTCTGTTAGACCAACTTGTTGTTTTACTGAGCTAAAAGGACTGAGGGTTGGTGTATTTAATTTTTGGCTAAAACATGGCGAAGCCAATAAACTGAAGCTTAGGATACAAAATAAAGTTTTCATACAACATCTGATATAATGGATGGCAATAGATTAATCCAACAATGTTGCTGGCTATAATCCACATTTTTTATTCAATCTAATCACTCCGTTAGAAATTTTATAATTTTTCAACACTTAATTCAAATTGAAGAAAAAACACCTTACCGTTTTTTCGCAAATAACTCTGTTTAAATGTAATCGGCCCTAGAGTTGGATATAAAAATGTTAGAATCGATTATTATTCTTTGTAGAATACCCTTTCCGATCGGCCTATTTCAAAAAAGAATTACTTATTGGGTGCATTTTGCAGCCTATCTAATAACAAGGAAGACTCGGCAAAATTCCTGTGTGCTTTATTGGTTAACTTTTCTAACAATTCAAATGAAGCCAAATAGCTAACCAAACTGCCATTGGAAGAAATTACAGGACCATCCTGTACAAAAGAAACCAATGCATCGTCTTCCACTTTTAATTTTGGATATTGGGTTTGCAAGGGTTTACCACCGGTTACATAGGTTACAATTTTAAGGCCATCCGCCACCCCAGCTTCCCCAAGCAAAAAGGCTCCAGCACAATGGCTTGCTAAGTACTGCGTAGTTTTACTTTGTTCCTGCACGAAGTGCACCAGCTTTACATTGGTTGTTAATTGCAAAGGCTCATAAGAGCTCGGAAGTACCAAGACATCCAATTTGGGCAAATTATCAATCGTGTAATCCGGCATTATTTTCAAACCATTGGCGCTTGTAAATATTTTATTTTCAATTGCAATAGTAAAAACATTAAAAAGCTGTTCATTTGTCTTATTGCGACAAGAAAAAACGTCCATGGGTGCAACCACCTCATTCATTATTACTCCTTCAAATAATAAAATTCCAATAGAGGGCAAAGCAAGGTCGGTTGGCGCCACAGTTTTTTCCAAAGGGACTATCCTTTCTTTGTTGGGTTCCATTGTTTTTTGTTTGGATTGGAAACACCCCACAAACAACAGACTAATTAAACAAATAGGAACAAGCTTTTTCATAACGAAACAATTAAAAATGGTAGTTGTTAAACATAATTTAAATACCCAATGGCGGTAAGAATCGATATTAAAAAAAGCACTGCCCATCCGGGGTGTTTTCCTTTGGTACCAACCAATACCAATACAGAAGAGCACAACATGCACCAAAAGATGGTTTGTAAAAGAAAATGGGTGCTAGCAATATGCAGTACATCGGATTCTGTTGCGGTATAAACCAGCATGGCACCTATGCCCCATCCAAAAAAGGAAGCCATATGCCACGTAGCCCAAAGAATCCGAACATGTCTTTCTTTTAAACCTGCACTTTTTGAAGGAACCAACTGCCCTTTCATCCTCATTGTTTTAAAAATGAGGTATTCTCCAAGAATAGAGTGGGCCAACCCTAGTAAAAAACATAACATTCCAGCCAAAAACAAATAAATACACATAAGGCATTCGATTTAAAAATAACCAATAAGAATTAGAGGCATGTAAATAAAAACCATTGCTTGGTACAAAAATTAGCTTTACTCAACACTTTTCATTTGATATAGATCAAATTCGGAAACGCTACCTTAGACCTTAGCTTACAATAAGGTTACAGTAAGGTTTTATTAATTACAATATTGCACAATGAACCGAGCTTATTCCGTTTTGTTGTACACTACCGGCATTTGTCCTTTCCACTTATTCCATTGTTCCAAATCGCAGACAAGCGCCGCAATAAAATGACCTACATTCATTCGGCTTGTTTGACCAGCATTAAAAATGGCACTTCGAATTGGAGAAGGGTACACCGCATAAGGGGTTACTTCTGTCAAGTCAACCAAAGCATCTGGCCTAACTACTACCCACTCCATCCAAGAATTTTTTTGACCTATCTCTGCTCGTAAGTATTCTGCTGCTGCTATGTTATCTGCAAATGGTGGTAATAGTACTTTCAGCCACTTCAAAAGCACCTTCTGACTAAAGGCCACTGGTTCGGTTGCATCTTTGTTTCGGTTGCCAGAAGTATTCATCAAAACCAACCGCATGGGTAGTGCTTTAGGATGCATTTGAATTGCCTTACTCAGCAAAACAACCGTTTCTTTTACCAGCTTACGAGGCGATCCAAACATCCCTTTTAGCGTTAAATTATGTCCCAAACAAGAAACTACTGCAGTACAACCTTCTAAATGCGCTGCCATTTGAGGTATTTCAATATCCAAAACATTGGCTCTAATCACTGTTAAATCAGGATTATCTTCCCAGCTATGCGGTAAAATTACAGACGAACGCACAATGGCTTTAACCTTGTGTTGGGCATTCAGTAATTGTGTTACCACCTGTTGGCCCGTAGCACCACTAGCTCCAACAACTAAGGTAGTCGACATACACTTTGGGGCGTTAGAAACTCCATCCATTTGGTCATTATTCACTTTCTTTGAACAGCCAGCGCAAGCCATCTGCAAAGGCTCTAAATTTTGCAGATGCATGGTTTTCACCACTCAATTCTACAGCTTTTTTGGTAGAAGCAGTTAGTTTCTTATCAATAAAATCGGATAACGCATGGCAAGATTTTATCATATGTGGGTTTTCCTCTGCTCCAACTGTCAAGAATATTGATTTTGGAGTGTAAGTGGGGCTACTACTTTTTAATACGACGTAATTGTCCCACCACATGGAAGGGCTTGAAACCACATAATTATCGAACAAATCATTGTTGTTAACTACCAGGTAAGATGCGAAAAGACCTCCTAAAGAATGCCCCATCAACGTTCTCCCATTCTTCTTAACCCGAAACTCTTTTTCAATTGTTGGTATTATTTCTTCTTCTAAGGAGCGTATAAAATTCTGAGCACCTCCAGTATACCTCTCTCCTTCCCGTGTGGAAGGAGAGTAATCCAAACTGCGCCGCCACCAAACAGAATCTTGGTAACTAATACCAACTACCACCAGCTTCTTGAGGTCGTCCTCCGCCTCTAAGCGCCTCGAAATACTGGTTACAAGAGGGAAATCGGTATTGGCATCTAACACATAAACTACAGGGTAGTCTGCAGTGGACTTGCCATACCCATGAGGAAGTGCAATTTGTAGATTGTATTGCACATTGTTCACTTTAGAATGCAACGAGACCTCTACCGAATTGGGTATGGTAACAGGGCTTTGTGCAAAAACTGCTTGGTTGCAAAAAACTATTCCCAAAACAAGCCATGCATAAAACGTTTGTTTAACGCCATATGAATGGTACACATTGTACTTACTGGATATACTAGGGTTAAAAATGGTTCTTTTTTTCATAAAGGAGGGGTGTGTTTTAAGGAGAAAAATCAAGGTATTTTGAGTTCAATTTCTAGGAAGTATTTTCAAAAATAAACTATCGGAAATTATTAAACTAAAAATGGTAATTCGCTACAACTCATTATAACGCAGCACATTGCATTTGGTTGTAATTCAATAGACCCAGTATAAAAAAGGCCATCCCCATGGGTAACGACATCCATTAATTGCGCACACCCTTGCCCTCATTCTGAGTCCAACAAATCTACTATTAAAGCCACATCTGAATTGGAAGGCACATGTAAAGATTGGGCCAATAAATGGCCACTATTAAAAGTAGGAAAAAGTTTCTTAGCTCTTTTCAAGACTTTCTCTCCTGGGAAAAACATATCTTGTTTCGATGCAAATACTAACATAGGACAGTGAATATTTGTAGCTTCTCTTTTGGATATTTTTGGTATAGGACTGGTATCCATGGTATAGTGCAACAGTATTTCTTTCATGGATTGAAGGGTCCAACGGCTTGCATCCGTGATAGACGATTCTAAGAATTTCTCAAAATAAACTTCCTTTTGAGTTTTTTTGAACTTTTTCATGGGTACAAAAGCATTAAAATACATTTTAAAAACACTTCCTTGTGCAATTCCTGCAGATGAAATTAGCGTTAATTTGTCAATTCTGGATCCGTCGAAAGCGGCCGCTTTCATACACAAAAAACCTCCAAAAGAAATACCAACCAATTGAACGTCCTCCACTTCCAATGCATTTAAAACTTCCACCAACCATTTTCCATACGCTTCTCCTTTCATATTTGGCCGAATAGAACTGCTTTTATTAGGCTGCCCTATTACATCTATAGCAAAAATATGGTAGTTTTTTTCTAAAGCTGCAAATGCATCCAATACTGCTGGAGCCGAGGCATTGGTCCCATGTACCAATACCAAAGCAGGTTTGCCCTGCTCGCCGGCCTCTATGACATGGGTATTCCCATATGTAGTACTAACGTCCATTTCTTGGTATTTGAAAGGCAAATTTTGTAGCTGTTGCTCGTAAATCGATAGCACTCGGTTTTTAGATTCGATAGAATCAAACCAATCTAGACTATTGTTTTTTTGTGTGAACCCAAACATTGGAATAATTGTAAGAAGTGAGACAAATATTGCTTTGTAATCCATTATTATTAATTTTAGTACAAATTAACTAATTATTTCTAAAATAGGACAAGTTGACTAATAAAAAAATTAAAACGGCTACCAGAATTTGTAATGCAGCAAAGGATCTTTTTAATGAACACGGTATTGCTTCGGTATCCATTCGTCAAATTGCCATGGCCATGGGCATGAGCACTGGCAACTTAACTTACCACTTTAAACACCGAGAAGACATTGTGGAACGCTTGTATTTTGAAATGGTTGAAGTATTTGACCAACCCATAAACAACTTGAAAACATTGGAGTTTTCAATCGTTAAATTGTTTGAAACCAGCTTTGAAAATTACAAAAGAATGGTAGACTACAAATTTATTTGGGTGGATTTGCACCAAACTTTGCGTGAAAGTGAAAAGATTAAACATCACTTTTTAGAAACACGAGCCAAAAGGACAATGGCCTATGGGTTTATGATAAAAAGATTCATTGAAGGGGATCTTATGCACCCTCCTCAATATAAATTGGAATACGACCTGTTGGTAAAAAGATTAGTTGAGTCCATTGATTTTTGGATCTCTTCTCAAACGCTCAACACTTCTGTTATTACTGGTGCTATGGTGGTTGAAAGCCACCAAGCCTTTATCGGAATTTTCCATCCTTATTTGACTTCCAAAGGACTAAAAGAATGGAAACAATGCATTCAGCAAAAATGAACAGGTCTGGTTGCAATAAACTGCAAACTCAACAAAATACTGCAGCCAGGTTGCCACCTCCATTCTCAATTTTATTAATTTTCTTCAGAATGACCAAAAATTAGTAAGTTATCATCAGGACCAAGTATTAAAACTCCTTTTACTTTAAGGCCTGAACTTTAAAGGCCTGTTGGGGTGAATCTCGTTTAACACCTGCTTCATAGCAGGGAGGTTAATGGTGTTTGGTAAAGAAAGTCAACATACTTAGAACCATTTAAAAATTATAGCAATTATCATGTTCCAATGGACAACCTTACAAGAACTTGAATAGATGCTGAACCAATTACTATGAGACCAACAATTGCAGTAAATTTCCAATTGGTTTTATGGCTGAAAAACCTATCATCGAAATAGGAATCCACAAGACCTGTTAACAGTATCAAATAAGCGATGTTACTGAGCCATAATGAAAAAGTTGTATTAAAAGTACCATAATTGGAAACAACAGGGTTGTAAAGGAAATCATAATTAATGGCTAGGAAGGAAAAAAACATGGCCAATAAAAGCACAGTTTTCTTTAACCACAAATAACAGCAAATAATCGTAATAAAGGCTACTGCATCAACGAATAAATCCCAAAACCCATTTTCTATACTCTCAAGAAAAATGAAGTCAAAAATCAAAAAAATTGACAAAATTAAAGCGATATTTTTATACCTCTGTTCTTCGTACATTTTAGACCACATTGAATTAATTATTGCAACAATCAACCATTTTGTGCTTTGCTCTCTATTTGTTGTTTCGGTTCATTTTCCTTTTCATTGTCATTTGCATTGGTATCGCTTCCTTTTGAAGCATCCTGGACGCCTTCTTCAAACAACATCCGCACACTAGGGGTATAGGTATCTTCGTACTGCCCTGATTTTACAGACCAAAAAAATGCAGCCAGAAACACCCCTGCCACCACCATACTCACTAGAATCAGAATAAATATTATGTTCATGATTTCAAATTTAACTTTTTAGCCAAGAAATACACGGTAATGGTGGTAAAAGCTACAACGGTAATACTGCTCAAAGGCATTAAAATAGCAGCAAACACGGGTGTTAACTTGCCCGCAATTGCCAGCGTTAACCCACCCACATTGTACAACAGAGACAGTGCAATACTAATAACTACCACTACACTGAGCCGCTTAGAGAAGGCTATAAACTCTGGCAACATAGCCAATTGATTGCCTTCCATAATACCATCGCAACTAGGTGAAAAAAGGGCCACATCATCCGTAACAGCCAAACCTATATCACTTTGTTTGAGCGCGCCGGCATCGTTGAGCCCATCTCCAACCATCATAACACACTTCTCATCGTTCTGTAAACTATGGATAAAGTCCAGCTTGTCTCCTGGCTTCTGATTGAAGCGCATTTGCTGGTCTTGAGGGAAATATTCCAATAAATTGTCTTTTTCACCTTCATTATCACCCGATAACAGAAACACGGATAGTTTGTTTTTCAACCCACGGAACAACCAGTCCAGACCCCGGCGGTAAGAATTTGAAATTCTAAACACCCCCAGGTATTCCCCTGCTCTGTTGATGTACACACAAGTATCGTTAAAAGCTTCTTCCAATGCCGGTGCACCAGAAAAATTTGACGCACCTACCTTATAAGCCACCCCTGCAACTTCACAAGAAATACCTTTGCCATTTATTTCCATAAACTGTTGGGGCACCAAACTACTTTCTTGCATATTTAAATAAGAAAAAATACGGCGCGATAACGGGTGTGTAGAACTCGACACAACGGCTGCAATTTCTTGTTTCACAGTACTGCTTAATGGTTGGCCAGTATACACTACTTTAGCATGCTCCGGTGAGGTGAGGGTTCCAGTTTTATCAAATACAATGGTGTTCAACCGACTCATCGTTTCAATAACGGCAGCATTTCTTAAATACAGTTTATTCAAACCAAAAACTCTAATCCCGTTGCCATAGGTAAAAGGCACAGACAATGCCAAAGCACAAGGGCAAGCCACTATGAGAATGGCCGATACTACTTCCCAAACTTTGTGCGCATCTGCCACATACCAATACACCCCACTCACGAGGGCAATAGACAGGATCACAAGAGTAAAATAATGGGCTACTTTATCCAAGAAACGTTGGGTTAAACTATCGTTGTCATGAAAAGCCTGGTTGTTCCATAGGCTGGTCAGGTAACTTTGAGACATGGGTTTTTCTACCAATACTCTTATGGAGGGCCCGGCTTGTTTGCCTCCTGCATAAATTAATTCTTCCGCTCGATGCCTTTGCGGTTTGGACTCCCCTGTCACAAAACTATAGTCAATCAAGGCCTCTCCTGTAAGCAAACGGCTATCCGCTGGAATAATCTCCCCATTTCTCACGACAAGTTCATCTCCCTTATTAATTTCTTTAACCGGAACAAATGCTGCTACTCCATCTACGATTCGGGTTATAGCCAGCGGGAAAAACGATTTGAAATCTCTCTCAAAATTGAGGTTTTCATAGGTTTTACTTTGGAACCACTTCCCAATTAACAAAAAGAACACCAGACCAGCTAGGGAGTCGGCATACCCTGCTCCAGTCTTGGAAATAATTTCATAAGCGGTTCGGATTAATAACGTGATTAAACCCAATGCAATGGGCACATCTATATTAATGAATTTCTGCTTGAGGCCTGTATAGGCCGACTTGATGTAATCCAACCCGCTGTAAAAGAAAACCGGTAAACTCAATGCCAAGTTGATATAGGCAAACAAGCTACTGGTTTTTTCTCCTCCAAAAGTTTCCATTCCAAAATACTCTGGAAACGAGAGCAGCATGATATTCCCAAAACAGAACCCTGCTGCACCTATTTTCATAAATAAGCTGTTGTTCGATTTTGACTTTTTCTTATCGGCCTGGTCTAGATTAATTTTAGGGGTGTACCCAATTTTCTGAAGCAAATGTGCCAATTCACTAAGCTTTATTGCATTGGGTTTGTAATAAATCTGAGCGGTCTTCTTAATAAAATTAACCCTGCTTCTTATTATACCCGGGTGGAGCTTGTACAAATTTTCAAGCAACCATATACAAGACGAACAATGGATGGCAGGTACTTGTAAGGTAATGATCGCTTGGTCTTCGGATCGAAATTTTAATATGGCTTGTTGTATTTCTTCAAGATCAAGGTATTCAAACTGTTCCCGAGTATTTTTTTGACGTTGTGATTCTCCAGGAGTATCTTCAAACTTATAATAATCAGATAAACCGTTCTCATTTAATATTTCATACACTGTAACGCAACCCGAACAACAAAACTGATGTTGGTGCTGTACAATTACCTCATCTTCACATTGTTCCCCACAATGGAAACAATGTGCCTTGGCGCTTTCCACTTCTTGTACTTCACTCATTTGGCCCATAAGTTACGGCTCCTAATGGTTATTCAGAAAAATAGGGGATAATTTTTTATTGATAATGGTATCTAAGAGTTCTGGTGGGAATTTACTTATGACTTCAGAAGATGCTACAACAAAAATATTGTCCAGCCAATTTACCATTTTATTTAAATCAGTTTCTAGCCCATCATTCACCACTTGTACCCCAACATTGTCAAAGTTGGACTGCATAAACTCAATTAATAGCTTTTCTTTTAACATATCCTCTTCACCATCTGGAGAGGTCATTAGAAGAGAAACTTCCTTACCTGAAACCATAGAACCAAATAACCCCACAAAAGATTTTATAGCT
Source organism: Cytophagales bacterium Alg240-R148 (assembly GCA_900537185.1). Lineage (GTDB taxonomy): Bacteria > Bacteroidota > Bacteroidia > Cytophagales > Cyclobacteriaceae > Alg240-R148. The sequence goes on along the minus strand of LS999832.1, from coordinate 313,241 downwards.
GCCAGAGAAACTGGGCTCCCATCGTAACAAAACACAAAATGGTTCAATGCATGCACCTTAGGAGGTGCCAATAGAACAGGACAATAAAACGGCTCTGTTAAATCTAAAATGTTGGCATTTTTGGTAGGGCTGTAAACCTTTAATGAATTCCACGACACTACTGCTAAGTCGGTAAGCAAAGACTTAGTAAAGAGCCCATTGCGCTTGAGTTCGTATGGGCTCAAATATTGGAATTCCATGGATTCATTTTGTTTTACTTTTTCCATGAAATATACCGATTCCAATTTTTCTAATTCATGAAAATATTCTTCAACCGACTCAGCCCCCGCTGTCACCGCTACCTTGTATTTGCCGCGTTTCAAATGATGTGCCACATCATCCAACAACACCACCTGGAACCTCAATTGGTCCAGGGGCTGCAACAAATACTCCAACACATTGCTTTCCAAAAGAGATCCTTTGCCACTCTTTAAGGCCAGAAGAATATTATTCATATTTTATTTAATGCTAAACGTCCAAATTGGAATGTTAGAGTGGTTGACAACATCTTCGGCAATACTGCCGTTCAGAAGATGGCTCAACCCTTTTCTACCATGCGTAGAAAGTGCAATTAAGTTGGCTTCAATGTCTTCCGCAAAATGCATGATGCCCTCTTCTTCATAGATGTCGTTGTAAATATTAACGGTATAATTCTTAAGCATATAACGCGTTGCGGTTTGCTCCATTAATTTTAACACGTTTCTGTCTTTTTCAAAATTGTTTGGCGTATTGACACGAACCAAGTGCAATTTTGCATCAAAGAAATCTTGTAATTGTTTGACATGGTTCATTAGAACATCGTCCATTTCCATGAAATTGCTACCAAAAGCGATTTCCTTAATTTCACTCACTTTCCTTGGGTGTTTGATGGCAATCACCGGACAATGTACATTGCGCACTACTTTTTCAGCATTGGAGCCAATGAACACTTCTTTTAAACCAGTAGCGCCTTTGGTACCCATCACCACCAAATCAACATCTTGATCTTCTATGACGCTGGCAATGTTTAAATAGGGATTACCCATTTCAACGATCGTTTCTACCGGAATAGGATCGTTTACTTTTGCTTGAAGCTCCTCCATTTTTTCTTTCCCATTTTTCATCAAAGTTTCGATGAATTGGGCATCGCCTGGTTGAGGCAAAGAAACTCCTATGGGGTCGATCGTAGCACCGATCGGGTATTCTACAACATGCAATAAAACAAGCTTGGCTTGGTTTTTTTCCGCTAATTGAATGCCAAAATCCAGTGCGAAATTGGCCTCTTTGGAAAAATCAGATGGAATTAATATCGTTTTCATGGCTCTTTCCTTTGGTTATGTAAATGTAACCAGAGAAGATAACCATGCGTATGATAGCAATCAAATTAAAATATGATAAAAATCAGTTTTTATAACTCCCTGAAAACTAGGCGTAAAAGTCTGCTTCTTTGGCCAAAGCTTTTGCGTCCAATACGCGAATTCTTTTGCCTTCAAAAAGAATCAAGCCATCTTTTTTAAATTCTGACAACAATCTAATCACCGTTTCGGTTGCAGTACCAACAATGTTGGCCAAATCTTCCCGGGACAACGCGATGTCTATCAAGGTAGAATCGTCGCCTTCCATTCCGTAAGACTCTTTTAACATCAACAGGTTGGCGGCCAGTCGTTCACGAACACTTTTCTGAGCAAGGTCGGAGAACCTATCTTCTAAAACTCCCAATTCATGGCAAATGGACTGGACAATGTTTTTATAAAAGTTAGGGTTTCTGTTAAGGATTTCTAAAAAATCAAATTTCGGAATAAAACATATATTGGCATCTTCTATTACAGTGGCGGAAGCAGCGTAAAATTCTTCTCCCAACAAAGCGCGGTACCCTAAAAATTCGCCTGGTTTTGCCAACCTAATAATTTGCTCCTTGCCTTGTGAACCCATTTTAAACACTTTCACCTTGCCGCCATTGATGCAAAACAATCCCATTGGACGGGTCCCTTCATAAAATAAGGTCTGGCCCTTCTTGTAATTAACAGAAGACTTGTGCTCGTTCATACAAGCCAATTCTTCGTCCTTTAAAGTGCCCATTAAAGACTGCTTCCTTGACATACAGTGGAAACAATCAATACTCATTTTTTTCTTGCCGGTCATATTGCTCAATTTGCCACAAAAGTAGTAATTGCGGGTTTAAATTAACACTCTAATGTATTAAAAATATTCCAATTCCCCTGTATTTGAATAGATAATTTCTATGCTAGACAAACAAACAATTACATTTGCTTATAAGCACATAATTTTTCAATTTCTTACGACATAAAAGACAGGTATTACCGTATAAAAAAGGAGCAAAAACTATTTTTTTTATGAACTCCATAGGGAATATTCCACGCAATAGTAAAAAGAGAATTGTTATTATTGGTGCCGGATTTGCCGGTTTAAAACTGGCAAAAAAACTCATGAACCTCAACGTTCAAATTGTAATCATTAACAAACAAAACTTCCATCAATTTCAACCGCTATTTTACCAAGTAGCCACCGCTGGTTTAGAACCAAGTGGAATCGCATTTCCGGTAAGGAAAGTCTTCCAAAGCAAAAAAAATGTACATTTTAGAACAGGTACCGTTGAAAATATTGACGCTGCGAACAAAGTACTATACACCGATTTAGGGTCGTTGTACTACGACCAATTGGTCATTGCTACCGGCGTGGATACCAACTACTTTGGCATGAAGAACATAGAAAAACATGCGGTGCCCATGAAGTCCATTTCAGAAGCCATTCAACTCAGAAATACCATTCTCAATAATTATGAAACTGCTGTTAGTTCTACAGATGAAGTAGAATCCAAACGATTGATGAATATTGTGGTAGCTGGTGGTGGCCCTACAGGAGTAGAGTTATCTGGTGCTTTGGCTGAAATGAAAAACAACATTCTGCCAAAGGACTACCCAGAATTGGACTTTACCAACATGAACATTCACTTGTTAGAAGGAAGCAACCAGCTTTTAGGAGGGATGAGCAAAAAAGCTTCTTCTAATGCCCTTAGTTACCTGAACAAACTGGGTGTAAAAGTCACACTCAATGCCATGGTTACTGATTTTGATGGACAAAAAGTACAACTAAAAGACAACAGTAGTATTTCGTCCAAGACATTAATTTGGGCGGCAGGAGTCGCAGGAAAGAGAATTGCAGGCTTACCAGACACCCACTTTACCCGTGGCAATCGGCTGGTGGTGGATGCTACTAACCAGATAACCGGATTAGAAGATGTTTATGCCATAGGAGACATTGCATATATGGAAACTAAGCAATACCCAAATGGACATCCACAAGTTGCGCAAGTTGCCATTCAACAAGCCCAGAACTTAGCCAAAAACATTAAAAATAAAATCAAAAACAGAGCGCTCCACGAATTCAAATATTCCGATAAGGGTTCTATGGCAACCATCGGGCGCAACCTGGCGGTTGCTGATCTACCTGGCATTAAAATGCAAGGCTTTTTTGCTTGGGTCCTTTGGTTGTTTGTTCATTTAATGTCCATTGTAGGAGTCAAAAACAGAGTATTCATTTTCATCAACTGGATGTGGAGTTACATCACATACGACCAGTCTTTAAGGTTGATGATCACACCAGAAAAAGAGAAGGATAGCCACAAAAAAGAATTGAAAAAAGTAGATTTGGACCTTGCAAGCTGACTCCCAAAACCATTTCAAAAAAAAACCAGGCTGGAATAAGCCTGGTTATAATATTTTCAATTGTCTCTTTACTTAAAACAAATTACCACCTAGCGCTCTAAATGGCCAAGGTATCATTGACAATACAATTAGCAGACTTATAAAATTGAATATGAATAGCGTTCTGTGTTTGCGTCTAACATCATCTATCCTTTTTGCTTTGGCATTGCCAATGGTGATCAATACCATCGCAAGGACCATCATCATGGGGTGTTCCATGCCATAAAACCTGCTGATACTTGCTTTCATCCATCCTTCGCCATAGGTAACCATGGGGCTTATAAATAAAAGTACAATTCCTATCAAACCTTGTATGTGAATAAATGCCACATTAAAAGTGAATATCTTTTGAGTACCAGCTGAATGTGTTTCATTTTTACTAATCAATTTCATCAGACTAATTAATACTGCGGTGATTAGTAATAAAAGTGCCACCCACCTGAGACCAGAATGGGCATGTTTCAAAGCGTTGTACATAATGTTTTGGTTATTTTACCTCGTTTTGGTTATTTTACCTCAAATATAAGCAGCAAACTTTGTCTCACAACAAAGGCCAATTAAATTTATTGGGTTATGGCAGTAAATTCAATTTCCACTAATAATTCAGGATCCACTAATCCGGATACTTCTACCATGGTTGCTGCTGGTTTGATGTCTTTAAAATAAAGGCCATGTGCTCTTCCTATGGCTTCCCAGCTGGCAATATTCGTACAAAATATTCTAGTTCGCACAACATCTTGCAAACTACTTCCCGCTTCTTCTAAAGCCTTAGCAGCCTTTTCAATAATGTACTTGGTTTGTTCAAAGGCATTGCCTCTCCCTACAATTTTGTTGTTTGCATCCACGGCGGTAGTACCAGCCACTTCAATGTGTTGCCCTATCTTTACTGCTCTAGAATAACCCACGATGTCTTCCCAAACAGCACCAGACGAATAATTGGTTCTTTTGTTCATGTTGTTTTATTTTGATTCAAAATTAGTATAAAAATCAAAAAAGCCAGCTGATTTACAGCTGGCTTTTAAAATTATCTATTACTAATTAATCGAAGGTTATCCTTCCAAACTAATGGACTTCATTTCTGTCATTGCTTCTCTTAGTTCTTCTCCAATATACTCAATTGGATGGTTGCGAATCAAAGCATTAACCTGGATGATGTCTTGGTTGTCCACACCATTGTCTTTCCCAGTATTAAAATCGGTACCTATTACATCGGTATCAATCTTTTTCATAAAATCAACTAACAATGGTTTACAAGCATGGTCAAACAAATAACAACCATATTCTGCAGTATCCGAAATTACTCGATTCATCTCAAATAATTTCTTTCTTGCAATGGTATTGGCAATCAAAGGCGTTTCATGTAAAGACTCATAATAAGCGGACTCTTCAATTATTCCAGCTTCCGTCATGGTCTCAAAAGCCAACTCTACTCCTGCCTTTACAAATGCCACCATCAAGGTACCGTTGTCAAAATATGCCTGTTCAGAAATTTCTACCGAACCAGCTGGCGTTTTTTCAAAGTTTGTTTCGCCTGTTGCTGCTCTCCAGCTTAACAAGTTTTTATCGTCATTGGCCCAATCTTCCATCATAGATGATGAAAAAACGCCACTCATAATGTCATCTTGATGCTTTTGAAACAAAGGTCTCATGATGCTCTTCAACTCGACAGCCAATTCAAAAGCTTTAATTTTAGCAGGATTGGACAATCGGTCCATCATACCTGTAATTCCGCCATGCTTTAAAGCCTCTGTAATGGTTTCCCACCCATACTGGATCAACTTAGAAGCAAACCCTTTGTCAATGCCTTTCTCCACCATTTTATCAAAGCTCAAAATAGAACCTGTTTGTAATAGGCCACATAAAATGGTTTGTTCTCCCATTAAATCAGATTTTACTTCTGCAACAAAAGAAGATTTTAAAACACCTGCTCTATGTCCACCAGTGGCAGCGGCATAAGCTTTGGCATAATCCCACCCCTTGCCTTCTGGGTCATTTTCTGGATGTACCGCAATTAAGGTTGGCACACCAAACCCTCTTTTATACTCTTCTCTTACTTCTGTACCAGGACACTTAGGAGCCACCATGATAACGGTGATGTCTTTTCTAATTTGCATCCCTTCTTCCACAATATTAAAACCATGAGAATAAGACAAAGTAGATCCTTTTTTCATCAATGGCATCACCGCATTTACAACGCTTGTATGTTGTTTGTCTGGTGTTAGGTTGATTACGACATCGGCAGAAGGGATTAAATCCTCATAACTCCCAACAGTAAAACCGTTGTCAGAAGCATTGGTAAAAGATTGTCTTTTTTGGTCGATGGCCGCCTGACGCAATGCGTAGGAAATATCCAAACCAGAATCTCTCATATTCAAACCTTGGTTCAAACCTTGAGCGCCACAGCCTACGATTACAATTTTTTTACCAACTAAAGCTTCAACTCCTTTTTCAAAATGTGATCCATCTAAGAATTCACAGGCTCCTAGTTGGTCCAGTTGCTCTCTAAGCGCCAATGTGTTAAAATAATTTGCCATATCTGTAAGTATATTTTCTTGTATATTTTCTTTTTTACTTTACAAAGGTGGCCATGCAATTGCAATTAATTGTGGTGGTTTTAATGGTAGTTTAGGTACTTATCAATGATTGGCTCTAAATGCATTGGGTGTTTGTCCGGTATGTTTTTTGAAAAACTTAGTAAAATAGGATTGGTCTTTGTAATTCAATTGATCGGCTATTTCTGAAATAGAAAACTCAGAATGTACCAACAACCGCTTAATTTCAATTATACTGCGTTCTTTTATTAAATCCAAAGACGTTTTTCCAATTACAGACTTTACCGTTTGGGTCAAATGGTTGGGGCTCACGTGAAGCCAGTCGGCATACTGCTGTATGGTTGGGTTTTGTTGGTACTTTTCCTCTATCATCTGTCTAAACCTTTTCACCAATAGCTGACCCGGCGTATTTTCCAACTTATTTTGAGCTGTATTCGGAAATATATCGTTGCAATAATTGAGCACAACATCCAACAATGCATTGATCGTTGCTGCACTTTCTCTTTTGTCTTTGCACATTTCCGCACCTCTATTAAATAGAGCAATTAGAAAGTTTAAGTCTTGGTCTTTGTGCAACACCAATGGCTTATTGCTGTGGGTATTTGAAAAGAAAAATGGGAGTTCCAACAATCGGTTTTTATTATGCTTATTAAGCAAATAAAACTCGGCCGTAAACAGAAATATATAACCCCCAATGTCTTCCGACAAATCCACGCTGTGGGCTTGACCAGGGCTCAAAAAAAATATGCATGGTGGCGCAATGGTGTATTGGTTTTGATCAATTATATGCAATCCAGACCCCTTTGTTAAAAATAGTACTTCAAAAAAGTCGTGTCGGTGTGGGTACTGCACTTCGAAATGCCGATTGGCATCAAATACTTCTACCTGGTAGGGTTGGTTATCTCCAATCCAATTAGAAAACTCATTGAGGCTGTATGTAGGTATTCCTTTGTTCGTTGCCATGGTACTTGATAAGGTGAATATACAGGCTAAAAAATTTGTATACAATATAATCAGGCATCGTCCTGTCTAAATATTTTTAAAAAAATATTGATGAAAGTTTTTATTGTTAGTATTCCTAACTATAATTGTACTGCAATAACGCTAATCATAAAATTTCAAAAACATGAACAAATCAACATTCTATCATGCCGGTTGCCCAGTGTGTGTCAGTGCCGAAACTTCACTTCTTGAATTATTGGACCCCACCAATGTAGAAGTGATAAATCTCAATACATCGAAAGATAAATTAACGGAAGCAGAAAAATACGGTGTACAATCTGTTCCAGCACTAGTAACACCCAATGGTCAAGTCTTGCATATTAACTTTGGGGCTTCTATTGATGATTTAAAATAAAAAAATTTATATCAAATCGTTAGGACTCCTTACATATAAGGAGTCCTAAATAAAATCTATTGTAATGACTTTATTCCAACAAAACACTCTATTCTTAGCCCTAATCCTTTCTGGATGTGCTATTGGACAAGTATTTGCCCAGCAAAAACCCGATTTTGAAATCCAATCGACTCAAGTAAATTGGCACCAACCCAGTAATTCCTTGCTTTGGGAAATTGAAGTAAAAGGAAATGCTGGTAAGACCACACCAAAACCAATAGGACAACTGGATGGTGCAGGGGTATTCGGATATGTATTTCCTACTAACCTTTCTCCACAATCCGTCGGTTTTGATGCTACAGAAGGCATATTGGCTTTGGCACTTACCTCCCACCCAGATTTTGATGACACGCCCTTGTGGGATGAAAACAGCGACAGCCGCTACGACAACGACGGAATAGTCTGGCACCCACATTGGGTAGTGTTGGTCAAAGATAGCAGAGTTGCTGGAGGGCTATCTGTAAAACCTTTTGATAAAGAGCACCCCAACAGCCAATTGCCACCTACCAATCCTGGGATGCCCATGTATATGGATTCACCTGGTTTTCAGGTAACTACAGAGGGTAACACCATTCGGGTGTTAATCCCAGCATACCGTTTAAACAACCAGTTAGAATTTAAATTTGATGCAGTAACTTGTTTCATGCGTGTCAATACCTCCAACAAAAATATGCCCATGCTGGGTGTATACGAAGTATACAGCATCGCAAGTGGCGATTTAAGTTTGCCCTTTCAAGTTCAAAAATAAGGTACATCCATTGCATCCATTAATTAGGAATACTAACTTCACCCACTGAACTACCAATTCAGTGGGTTTTTATGGCAAAAAACATCTTCAATACCGAACACCAACACCAAGACGTTAGCAACAAAATTGTTGTTGGCTTGGAACGTATATCCGAAGCTTTTAAAATGTTGCTTTGGGAATATGCAAAAATAGTTGGTCTGAGCCCCATTCAAATACAACTCTTGTTATTTGTGGCTTACCACAGTGAGAATTTGTGCAAAGTAAGCCAACTGGCGAAAGAATTTAATGTTAGTAAACCAACCATATCAGATGCCATAAAATCACTAGAAAACAAAGCGCTCATCACAAAACAAAGTTCCCCCACAGACAGCCGAAGTTATTTTATTGGGTTAACCAAGACTGGACAAACGATGGTGGAAGCCACCGAAAACTTTGCTGACCCTATAAAAGCATCGTTAAATGTTTTAGACCAGGAATCGCGCAATGTTTTATTTGATTCCCTGAGCAAAGTTATTTACGAATTAAATAAAAAAGGAATATTAACTGTTCAAAGAACTTGCCATGCCTGTCAATATTTAGAAAGTACAGGCACCAACAACCGCTGCCAGCTTATGAACAATAATTTATCAAAAGCAGACATAAGGTTGGATTGTCCAGAATTTGAATTGCGCTAACCAGAATTTCATTTTTATAACTTAAAATTCTTTTGACTTCAGAAAATGTTTAGCTTTAATCCTTCACCTTGCATTAATCTTTATGGAATTCGAATTGTTACAATTAAAAGATGTTGTTGCTGCAAAAAATCGCATTGATCCATTCATCAATAAAACACCAATTTTAAGTTCTTCTTTACTCAACCAGTGGCTGGGTCATGAAATTTACTTCAAGGCAGAAGGGTTCCAAAAAATTGGTGCCTTTAAAGCGAGAGGGGCATGCAACACGGTGGCTTGGCTCGAAGAAACTGGTCAAAAACCCAAGCATATTATAGCAAACAGCTCAGGCAACCATGCCCAGGCTGTGGCTTGGGCAGCAGCCAAACACGGCATTCCGGCCACCATTTTCATGCCTGAAACTGCATCCATCATTAAAATAAAAGCCACTCAGTCTTATGGTGCCCATGTAAATTTATCAGCCAACAGAAACATTGTGGATGAAAAAGTAAAAGAGGAAGCCAAAAAAGAAGGCGCCTATTGGATACCCCCCTACAACCACAACAAGGTGATTGCAGGGCAAGGCACTGCTGCCTATGAAGGCCTTACTTCTATAAACAACGTAGATGCCGTATTTGCTCCATGCGGAGGTGGTGGCTTGCTTTCAGGAACTTTATTGGCTTGCAGAGGCCTTTCTTCTACCACTGAGGTAATCGGCGCTGAGCCCTTAAACGCCAATGATGCTGCACAATCCCTGCGCATGGGTAGCATTCAAAAATTAACCGAAACGCCCAATACCCTTGCAGATGGCGCCATGACCCTTTCGGTGGGCACACTTACTTTTGAATACTTAAAACAGCTCGATGATTTTATGGAAATCAACGAAAACGACATGGTCTATTGGACCCAATGGCTCACCCATTTGCTAAAAGTGCGCATAGAACCCACCAGTGCTTTGTCCATGCAAGCAGCAGCCAATTGGCTGTCTAAGCAAAGCGGCAAAAAGAAAGTAATGATCATTTTGTCTGGCAGCAATATAGACCAAGCTACTAATTTAAAAATATGGGCCGAAGACAATTTAACACAATTGCCTTCCTTGAATTCTTAACCTATAAAATATGAAGATAGAACACATAGCAATTTGGGTAAAAGACTTAGAAAAATCCAAAGACTTTTATATCCGCTACTTTGGTGCAAAAGCAAACACGAAATACCACAACCCTAAAAAAAACTTTAGCTCTTATTTTCTGTCCTTTGACGGTGGCTGTAGAATTGAGTTGATGCACCACCCACTTAACCAACAAGCTTCAACCGAGCAGTCATTTGGACTCGCCCATTTTGCCATAACATTGGGAAGTAAAACCGCCGTAGACCATCTTACTCAACAATTGGAGCAAGATGGGTTGGAGGTAGTTGGAGCCCCTCGTACTACTGGCGATGGCTACTACGAAAGTGTTGTGCGCGACCCTGAAGGCAACCGAATTGAACTAACTATTTAAATAAGACTCAGCTAGTCTTTTCTTTCAAAAGTATATTTACCATCCATCATCGTCGCCAATACTTTAATATCTTTTAAGGCTATCGGCTCTACATCGAAGGGACTTTTTTCTAAAATCACCAAATCTGCCAGCTTCCCTGCTTCGATGGACCCCACTTTATCGTCCATTCTCAATTGCCAGGCCGCATCGATGGTGATGGCCCTGATGGCCTCCTCTACGGTCATTGGCGTTCTGTTTAGCGGGAAAGCAGTTGCGTTTGGATTAGAGGCGTCCTTTAAAGTTGTGGCGCATGCGGCAACAAACAATGGCCCTTGCATGCTTTGTGGTGTACTTGGCACATCAGCCGATATACTTACCGGTACACCATTGCGTGCAAAATGCGGGTAACGACCCAGAGAAGAATTGATTCTTTCTTCGCCAATCAAACGCATATTATCTTTGTCTCCGCCCCCAAAAGTATTGTAAAAATTGGGAGTAGAATTTACGGGTATCTTGTTGTCTATAATTCTTTGTTGGTCTTCTGGATGTACCCAAATGGCATGGTGCAAAGCACTTCTGTTCTCTGGATATCTTTCTCTTGCTTTTAAAATTGCATCCACTGCGGCTCTAGAAGAGCGATCTCCGTCGGTATGGATGAATACATCCAATCCGGCATCTGCCGCTTTGGTTACAATGGCCATGGTCACCTCAGGTTCTACATTAAATGCCCCTCTGCTATCGCTATTCAAATAGGGTTCTATAAAAGGCGCTGTACCTGCTACCGTATTGCCTTCAGGGTGTATTTTTAAACTAATTACTTTTAGTTGGTCTGAATTGTACTGTTGGTTCATTTTAGCACCAAAATCAACAAAACGTTGGGGGTCGCCCACCGCACTTTTAAACATTGGTTGGGCCAGGGTTCTCATTTTTAGATCTCCAGATTTCTCCAATTCATGAAGCAAAGCCATGGCCGCTTCAAAGTCAGTTTCCATACCTCCGTGTACATCTTTGATGTTCGGTGTTACAATGCCTGGGCATAAAAAGGTGGTGGTGCCGTTGCTTGCAGCAACATTATGAAGTATTTCGACACTTTCTCGAATCATGTTTTCCGGATCCCAGGCGATTTGACCGTAGGCCTCAAACCATTGAATTTCTATGGCAGCTCCTGTTGGGTTGCCATCGGCATCTCGTTCCCAATAGGTTACCCCCGGCACGGCATCTGGCGAATCTTTGGTAATGTTAGCCGCTGTTAAAGCCGCTGTATTCAACCAAGCATCGTGGATGGTATTGTCGAGGATAAAAGCGGGTCTGTTCGGAACAGCAGCATCCAGTTCGATTGCAGTTGGCAAACCGTCCAACATATTTTTATCCCAGCCAATGCCCTGTATTACTTTTTTATCCGGATTGGCCTCTGCGTATGCTTTGATTTTAGCCAAGGCTTCTTCTTTTTTTTTAGCATCATAGATTTGAACGCCTAAAGTTGTCCAAGCAGAGGCGATTAAGTGGTCATGGGCACTAACAAAACCTGGTAACATTACGTTGCCTTTTAAATCATTTTGAACAGTGCTTTCTCCAATATAAGCTTCTACTTCTTCATTAGAGCCCACAAAAACAATTTCATTCCCTTTAATCGCAACCGCTTCGGCCCAGGGTTGGTTTGCATTAACGGTATAGATTTTACCATTGTTAAAAACTTGGTCTGCCGTTTCCGTATTTTTCTGTTCTGTTGGGGTGCACGAAACAAGAACAACTAGTAACCCGAATAATGTATAAAGAATGTTTTTCATTTGTGGTGATAAATAATATGTTTTTAGACTAGAACTTTAACTACTGGTGGCTGCAATCACAGCCTCTTTCCTATTCATTATTATTGAATATAAAAGACAATTGTAACAAAGGAACTAATATATTAGAAACCAGATCTTTTTAAACTATAAACAACAGATTTTTATGCATTTGCTGCTACAGTACCAACCGGATAAAGGTGGAGGTTTCTGGCCAAGACCAACACCCAACAGGAAGGGCAACCCTATTTATTGTTTTATTTTAAATACCAATTTTAGACTGGCAATGAAGACAAAGTCTTTCTCCAACACGGTCTATAGTTCTTATGGTTTCTGCAGCATCGCGCATCACGCAGACCTCGTTTGATTTGCAGTGTTTAAGCCCCATGTTGTGGCCCACTTCATGTAGGCATACTTTTTTCAAACGACTCAAAAACAAGGCCTTGTCTTTGTGCTGCAGCCTAAAAGTTGAGACAATACTGCTGGGTCCGGGCCGGTACCCTAGGCCAAAAATACCCCAATCAATGTATTTACTTTTGGGTTCTTTTACCATTCCGAAATTTGCATATTTAGTTGTAGAAATGTCTTTATTGGTTAACCCTAGAACAAAATCAACGCCCTCCGGCTTGTTTCTTTTTAGCTGCGCTATAAGAGTATCCGCTCGATGGCGAGGAGTTTTTATTTTCACAAAAGCGGATCGCGGTATATGCAAACTTGGGTTTACCACAACTTCTGAACCGTAGGTATTTTCCAACACCTCTTTTATAGCTTCAATTGCCGTTAAATTCGCAGAGCCATACGGTTGAATAAGAATAGTACGAGGGCCTTGTTGTTCACAAGCCATTGCCAACAAAAAAATTAATGAGCAGCAAAGTGGTTTTATAAATCTCATCTAAGAAATTATGTTTGTGGGGTAAACGCATCAAGCCTCTCCTTTATTTTAAAAAGTATATTTCAATTTAAGATGGACCTCGTATGCTACTAAAACTGCAAACCAAGAAAGGAAAGCTGCCAATAAATAATTATTGCTTACGGTGGACACTTCCATAGTATTGAAGGTATACACCAACAAGCGCAACAGTATCGCCGAATTGGTAATTATAAAACTTCTACTCATGAACTTTTTGTGCGCCTTAAATTTGCCATGGACTGCCAAATCTGCTGCCTTCATTGTAAAAAAAAACCACAAGAGGGTCATTGCTAAGAAATTGATCGTACCCAACCATCCTCCAATAGCAAAAAATGACATGTAAAAAGCAGTTGGACACCCAACAATAAGTATTAAATAGACATAGACTTTTCCTAGGTACCGGTGTGCCTTATTTTTTTGCCAAATAAATTGAAAAAGCCCAATAAAAAACACCGAAGAAGCAGTCAAAACATGTAATCCAATCACCCAAGAAAAGAATCTTGGCTTATCTTCTAAAAAAAACAAGGTATTGTCAGTGGTAAAATACTTTTGGCTATTCAAAAGAATGGCCAGGCAAACCAAACCACCAAGTAGGCTGTATACTGCTCTAACCAGCCCCATTGAGGTAATCGTTTTGCTCTGTTTTTAAGAAGTCTGCCTCCTTGCCCAACATCTCTTTTTTCAAGTCCAAAATGACCTGGATATTGTGCCGATCTACTTCTGATAAACTGTCCGTTACATCTTCACTACTACCTTTGTACCACGCTTTTTTGTTAAAATAATTCTTCCATTGTTCGGATTTAAACACCAACCCATAAGCTGCGAATATTTCATTCCGCATAACATCCAAATCTTGCACAGTCAAATGGTGGTTTTTCACAACTCTAGTAGATGACCCATATTCGTTGGGATCAACTTCGGATTCTATTGTATAACATCCTTCAAAATAAGTAGGGTCGATTTTAACAAATTTGGTAAAATCAAATAGCCTATTGGAAACCATTTGGTCTATAGATGCATCTTTGGAAATTTTATAATATTCAAAGGTTGTATGGCTGCTATAATGCAACATTGCACCAATTCTCTGGGCTTTTATTTCTACAATTGAATCATTAATAAACTTGGTAGAATAGTCCTGACAACTTAAATCAAGGTCCAACAAGCCTATTTCTTTTGCGCCGAAAGCATTATTTTCGGCATCGTATACCAGTATCTGTGCTGCATTGCTTGAGTACTCCCTAGCATCTATACCAACATTGTAAATCTCCAACACAAAGGATTGAATTGTAGCAGCAATGGAATTGCTTGTTTTGCTATTCACATCCAAACTTTTGGATTCTGCAGAAGTACTCGGTTGCACTGGAAAAATACTGTATTCCTCCAACGTACTTCCCGAAACAAACGATTCTATGTACGACGGGGATACAATGTACCAATTGTTTAAGCTGGGTTCTCCTTCAGGGGTTCTCTCGATTTTCAACATTCTGTTTTGTTCCGATATTTTTGAAGGGGCCCATCGCAACTGCTGCAGTTCTACAAAAGGATCAAAATCAACTTCAATATAATTGTTTATATTGCCTGAGGCGATTTCATACCATACACCATCGGCATAACCATAAGCCTTTTGATTGTCCACACCACTTGGCAATATAAAATCAAATTGTGGGTCTAGTAACTGCTTGGTGTTAAAATTAAACAACCCCACTTTATCTTTTATTCTTATTTCCATGCATTGGAAAAGTGTTGCGTTGGGATTGTATAATTTGTCATAGGCTATGGGTAGTAGTAAATTAGCTGCGGCATCGGACAACCCATATTTTAAAGGTTCCGAATTGTTTTTCTCTTTCTCATTAGCCACTACAACCCCAAAAGTAGAATCTAAGACCGTCAAAAAAATTAATTGATGGAACACTGAATCAAGTCTTTCCATAACCGGATCATAGGATTTCTTTGAAAAGAAGTCACTGGGTTGTTTGATTTCAACAACAGGCGCATCTTGCTTTTCAATTATTTTTTCATGGCTCATTGCTTCTTGAGCTGCTACTACCTTTTGTTCTTTCTTGGTCTCGTTACAGCTTTTCAAAAGCAACAAAACCAAACAACTCATTAAACAAACCTTAACTTGTTGTTTGTAACTGGTTATAAATCGTTGGAATAATTTCATCATAATTTGGTTCTAATTTACAATGTGCCCAACTCCCTTTCCAAATTCAATTTACTTTGTTGTTCATACTTTTCACGAAACACCTCTGTTTTGTACAAGTTGTCCATAGAAAGAAAATGTAACAACACTTTTTTACGACCTTCTTGGTAGACAGAATCAGGGTAAACGGAATATTCCAATCGGATCTGTTGGGTATACTTTTCATATTCGTGCCAAGTGCCGCCGAGAATAGAAAGGTCTGCATCGGTAAACAAATTAGTATCGTGCTCTGTGGCCAACTCGTGTGATTTAGTTGCTATTATCTGCTCATAACACTTCTGAATTTGTGCCGTAGGCCTATCAATTTCCATAAGCCTTTTTTTGGCCAATTCTGCACTAAGCTCTTCGTTGTTTTGGTTGCTTGGATTGTAAACAACATCGTGGTAAAACATACCCATCAAAAGGGTATTCCAATCCTTTATTTCATTCCGAACACCTTCCAACACCCCGTATACTGCTTGCAAATGACTTAAATTATGGTAGGCCCTGTGTTTTTCATTGTACATCAATAACAGCTCCTCCCAAAGTTGGTCCTTTATAGGGGTAGATACAACAAAATCATCCAACACACGAAAAAACACCTTTTTCAACATCCAATGGAGCAGTTTTAGAGTAAAGAATAAATTTATTCATTGATTTTCAGTCGGTGGTTCAAGTGGTTGGATAGTAACGCAAGGGCCTCAGGAGTTGCTGCTTTTTTATCAAGTTCCTTGAACGACACTTTATCTGTTTTGCCATTGGCCGTTTTGATCTTAAGCACATGGGCCGTTTTTAAACCAGAATAAACAAAATACCCGCCTGATAAAACTAGAATGATGGGGGCCACTATTTGTTCAATGTAAATTCTGCTAACATTAGGGTCCAATAACATTTTCCAAACATAAAATAAGTAAAACAAACAGCTAACCAATAGACCTGTTCCAATGGTTGTCAGCAACCACCAATTTTTAAGTTCTTTTCCTTTGCCAAAGGATGCCTCTACAATATCTGAGTAGGCAAAAGTTTTATAGTTGAATCTACTTCTTAAAAAATGAATTCCCTTTGCAGATAGTGCAAAATGGTCGGTTTCAAAATGGTATATTTTTGGTTCAATTTGCTCCATGGACGTGCCTTGTTTTGGTAACTAGTTGTTGCTATCCCGTTCTTTTAGTGCTTTTTTAATGTATTTATTATTCTTAACCTTATTACTACTTGCACTACAGTAATCCAAAAATATATCTCTGGCATGCTTAGAAAGACCCTCAGTGGATTTATCTTGGTATTTGTTGTCAAGCGCAGCGCTGGTCAAAGCAGCAAAATATACACCCAGTAGTTCTTGGCTGTTTTTTGTTAATTGCATTTGCTCCTCCTCAATGGTGAATTGGTAGTCCGGAGTACCTTCCATCCATACCAAACTAAATGAAATTGCTTTGTACCTGTTGGCATCGTTTTTATCTATCGGTTTGGACAAAATATATGCTGCACAGGCCTTTGCTTGTGGTTCGTATTTTTTATAGTCACTTTTAGAGATAAACCTGATTTTTGAAATTTTTGAAAAATCTTGCGCTTGGATACTTAGACTTGTCACTAACAGCAGAATTACTAAAAACAAACGTTTCATATATATAAAAAATTGAAGGTCAAACAAATAAAGATGCAGCTCTATAGAAGGGTGCAATACTTTTTTTCACTAAAACTCAATCTAACAAATTAATGTATTTTCAAGTAATTATTTTACGATTTTAATTCAAACGAAATATTACCATAGTGCACCAAAACTTCAATTTAGATTAAGAATATCTTCACTTTAATTCCCTTCCCAATTGTAGCATTCTATCCAACCATTTTTTTCGAAATTGTTCCGTTGCGTTTTTAATAGGCGCTATGTAGGTCACCTTTACTGGACTTACGCCACAAAATTGAAGCACCCCTTTTTTAAACTGGTTGATTAGGGGGCGTTTCATGTAAAAATAATCGTACCATGCCGGAGTATCGGAGGTAAGGACGACCCTTGCGGTTTTTCCTTTTAACAGCTTTTGGGGCAAGGGTTTTCCAGGAATAGGCTGAAAGGTCAAACCAGGTAAAAAAACCCTATCAATAAACCCCTTCATCAGGGCAGGCATTCCGTACCACCACATAGGAAAAAACCACACCAAATGATCTGCTTCTTTTATTTTGTTCCAGGCATCTACTAAATCAGGCTCCAATTCCATTCTTTTTCTATACCCAAAAGACAAGTTGGGGTCAAAATCTAGAGCAGCAATGTCTATTGGAACGATGTTGGCATTGTTTTGCATAGCGCCTTCCATATATGCTTTGGACAAGGCATAATTATAACTTTTTGGATCTGGATGCCCATTAATTACTACTACGTTTTTCATCTTTTTTTTATACAAAGAAAGATTGAAAGAGCGTTTTTAAAAAGGACATTTGTCTAATAAACAAATGATTTTCGTATGCGACTCAGGTGGCGTTGGGTAATCCCTAAATAAGAAGACAGGTAATTTAATGGTATTTTTTGCAATAGATCTGGTTGGTTTTCCATCAGATCGTGGTAGCGTCTTTCTGCAGTTTCTTTTTGTAATAAAAAAATTCTTTTCTCCATTTTAATATATTCTTGCTCTGCAATAACTTTAAAAAACTTAAGCCAATTTTGACTGCTTTCTTGCAAGTCTATAACGGAAGCCTTTGAAATACTCAAAATTTCTACCTCGGTAAGTGCTTCAATATTTTCTGCCGTTGCTGCCCCCGAAATAAAAGAGGAATAAGCAGCCAAAAAAGAATTGGAAAAACTAAAACAATAGGTCACCTCTTCTAAGGTAGAGGAATAATAAAAAGACCGCAGAAGACCAGAGGTTATAAAGGCCACTTCGTTGCATATTTTCCCTTCTTTAATAAAAAAACCTCCCTTTTCAATAGTTTTTTTCTCTACCAATGATAAAAAGGCTTGAATCTCCATTGAATCTAGAATATTAAAGGCTTCTAAGTACGTTTTTAATGTGTTTTCTATAGGAATCATTCCTGGTAGGTTGAAGTGGAGATTTCAATTTGTGCTATATAAGCCTCCAACTGAATAGTTGAACTTATTTCTTTTGCTGGGTATAAAGAAGACAACCGAACTTGGTAGCCTTTTATATTTTTAACTCTGTCGAATCTTTTATTGGTGTTGAGCTGGATCATATACTTTTTATTATCTGCAAACACCAAGTCAAAATGCACCTCGGCATTGCCGGCCCACTTACATTGGGCCGTCTTTGGACACCTTGAATCCTGTTCTACTTTTAATAGTCTAACTTGTATGGTTCCGTCAAAAAAATAAGTAGCAGCAGCATGTACTACTGCTTTGTTCTGTATTTTTGACAAAGAACCATTTCCTTCAATATTAGAGGCACTAGAAGGTTCTGCTTTTTTTGAGCTACTGCACCCAGCGAAGCCCAGCATACAACAAAGCCATACCAGCAACACTTTAACCATGGTTCTTTTATGTTTATACAATTATTATTCTCACCAAAAGCCTTCCTACCCTTGCTCCATCTAAATTTACAAAAAAATAGTATTTCAAGTTGGTGCATAAAACCCAATTATTTAAATGAACCATTAAGAAATTTCAACTTGCACCTACCTACAGCTGACTTCTCCTCCTTCTAAAAACCTCAATTTTCACTCTCTGCAACTGCCATTTACTATGGCATCTAGGGTTGGGTTATACAAATTATTGTTTATACTCAACACCCCATCAAAACCAGACAAATAAGGTTTAATACCACAATAATTTCCGAGTTTTGTATTGTTCCAAAAGGTAAGGCTAGGACTTCCATTTCCTGGCTCCAATTGTTCTAAGCCATCCACATTTAAAAGGTCATCGTTAAACAATATATTAAAGTATTCCCCTACAGATGTTAATTTATCAAGGCCAATACTGGTTAACCCCGGATTGTACGATATTATAACATACCCACCTACTGACACCAAGTTATGGAGTCCAGACAAATCTTCTAAACCCATTGTTTTTGAAACAATGAGTACGCCTCCTATAGACTGGATGGAGTGCAAAGCATCCAAATTATTAAACGCCGTTGGTACAGCGGGTTCAATAACCAAATCTCCTGTAATGGAAGTATACCCTAGGCGGGCAAATGCATCAATTTCTTGCTGGTTGGTGAAATATAGGTTGCCCGCAAACAAACCATCTGTAGTTTTAAATACAACTTCTTCAGCATAATGCACTCCAGAATCATTTGTTGCGTATGCCCGCACGTAATAGGTAGTATTCGGGAGTAAATTGGTCAAAGTACTGGTATAACTACCCGCACCAGTTCCATCGCTGGTACTAAAATCATCCATTGTGGGTTGGCTCGTTTTACTCCAGCAAACACCCCTCGAGAGAATGGCACTTCCACCATCCTCGATAATATTCCCTCCAGAAAGTGCCGAAACTGCCGCCACTTCACTAACTGCAACCGAATACATTTCTGGCACAATAAAAGGCGCTTCAGAAGTAGTAAAACGCTGCTCAACACCATAATAAGTACCCGTATTATTGGTTGCATAAGCCCGCACAAAATAGGTGGTACTAGGTTCTAATCCAGTAAGTTCACTCGTAAATGTGCCCGTACCTGCTCCTTGTGAGGTTTTATTGTCCGCAATTGTAGGTAAATTTTTAAGCCCCCAGCAGATCCCTTTGGATACCACTGCATCCGAACCATTGTACACAACCTGCCCACCACTTTTAGCAGATTGGTGGTCGATGTTGTTAATACCAGCAGTGGTAACAATAGGTTTGTCAACCTTGGATTGTTGGGTTGTAAAACTTAATTCTTCCCCATAATAAGTCCCTTCTTTGTTGGTGCCGTATGCGCGCACAAAATAGGTGGTATTAGGGAGTAGGCCCGTCATGGAACTTATAAATTTTCCTGGACCCGAACCGTCGGATGTTCTTGTATTATTAATACTCGGAGACTCTTGGGTACTCCAACAAATCCCCTTTTCAAAAATCCCACTTTTCCCTTCTTCTATTACTTCTCCTCCACTGCTTGCAGCTACGTCGGTCACTTCGGATACTTCTATGCCCACAATTTTTGGATCAGGAAAAGTTCCTGACTCTTCAGAACACCCCAAAAGAGCCATTCCAACTAGCATTACAAAAAAATGCCGTTTATAGGAAAATAAAAATGCTGTAATTTTTCCAATTTTATATTGAAAAATATTTTCAATTCCTTTAAAAATACTTCTACTATTCATGAACTTTTACTGTTTTTTCTTTTACTGTTTTATTCTTTTCAAAACCACTGCAAACCCCAATTAAATGGGGCCGCAAGGTAAAAGCAATTCTTAATTTATACCATACACGAAACACTCTTTTTTTTGTTGTTTAAAACAATTAATATTTCACTGTATT
This sequence comes from Cytophagales bacterium Alg240-R148, assembly GCA_900537185.1. GTDB lineage: Bacteria > Bacteroidota > Bacteroidia > Cytophagales > Cyclobacteriaceae > Alg240-R148. The sequence goes on along the minus strand of LS999832.1, from coordinate 292,400 downwards.
TTATACCCACATTGATTTTTTATCCGTTGGATCCTAAGAATCCCTTGTCTGATTCCTATAAAATGGGGGATGGACGTAGTTTAATATATTGGAGTATGTATTTGAATCACCGAACAACCGTTGTTTCGGACCTTGCGTAATAATTGTCACTGATTAAGCATGCGACCAGTCGGTTTCAATGCCTTGGAAGTACAACTTAGAAATGTGTTTTATTGGAACTAGGACGGACCGCAAAGCAGAGAGATCTATAGAGGTCCATAATTGGCAATTGAAAAATGCTACCTCACATACAAAAAATTAAAGCAAATCTCCTTTAAACAGCGCTTATACATTAGACAATGGACGCTCAGTTATAGGTTGGCGAACCATTCTTTAAACAACAGAAGTCGATGGCTCCAATCTTTGCCGCCCTCCTATTTTTTGAAAGAATCGAGGTAGATTTTCGTTTTGTCAGGAATTTCCACTACCTCATAATCAAAATCAGATTGCCATAAAAGGTCACAAACGGAGAAACCATTGAAAATTTCAACTGGGGTTAATCCAAACGCTTTCAAAACCAACAACAAACGTTCCATCCCTCCATATGGAAAATTGCCAGTTGAAAACTGAACCATCCCTTGTGCATCGTCTATTTTGTCCAATTGGTCCATATCCACCTCTAAATTGAACTCCAGATAATCCATCCACCCCAAGATCTCTGAATCGGCCAAATCATTCATTTTTGAGTCGCCTTTTTGATGGTATTGTGCCAAATACAATTGAGCCTCTGGTGGAAAGAGGTTTTTAAATCTTTTGATTTTATTTATTTCTACCGGGTTGTTGCTGTCCTTGCTGTCAAAATAATTTTCTATTTCTTGTGCCGACATAGTGTCCCAATCAATTGTGGGGCTATCTTCTTCCATATCGTAATCTGGTTGCCTTGTAGCCACCATGTGATCAAAAAGTTTTTGAAATTCACTGAAACAGGAATTGTCAGAAATGTTCAATTTAATGTATAACATGTGTTACTACTTTTGTATAAAACCGGAACAAACAATTATAAAACAATTATAAAACAATTTAAACAAAGCACCGCCCCCTTCTATTGCTGCAACTAAAAAACATAAATAAAAACATGCTATTCTCCTGCTAAGAAACTAAAACTTCGCGAAGCCGACACTCTCCTCCTTCCCTACTCCTTACTTTTACAAAAAAAACTCCATATGATCTTCAATGGCAGCTCAGATGAATACTTAGAACTACAGAACATCACTTCTAAAAACTGCTACTTGCTCAAAGAAAAAAAAGAACAAGCCCTTACACTTGTATGGTTTTTGGACGAGCATTCCGAACTCATAGTGGACAACAAAAGCTTTCAATTTTCTAAAAACGATATGCTTTGTTTGACTGACTTTCACAACATTCAAGTAAAACGAGTAGGGCAAATTAAAATGGCCAGATTCAACCGTTCCTTTTATTGCATTTTGGACCACGACAAAGAAATAGGATGCAAAGGCGTACTTTTTTTTGGTGCTTCCCGAGTTCCGGTGTTCCACCTACCTTCGGACGAATTGAAAAAATTCGAACTATTTTGGACAACTTTTGAAATGGAAATGGAAGCCAATGACGGTTTACAGTTGGAAATGCTGCAGATGATGTTAAAACGCCTGTTGATACTTTCCACTAGAATTTACAAGTCACAAACAGGCTTGGACAAGTTTGAAATGGAAGACCAGAACATTGTACGGCAGTACAACTTCTTAATAGAACAACATTTTAAGACCCACCATACTGTATCGGAATATGCCAAGTTGTTGTATAAATCTCCTAAAACGCTCTCCAATTTATTCGCTCAATTAGGTAAGAAGCCACCCTTGTATTACGTCCAAAACCGAATTATGTTAGAAGCAAAGCGCTTGTTGCACTATACAGACAAATCAATAACGGAAATTGCCTACGAATTGGGGTACGAAGACGTACAATCTTTCAGTCGTTTTTTTAAAAAACAGCAAGGGATGTCTCCAGTTGGATACAAAAAGGAAAAATTGACAACTCTTTAGGAATAGTTGCCTACTATTCCGAATTCAAAAACTGTGACCTTTGAATCATACAAAAACAACAATTATGAAAAATTTCACAGTTCCTTCTAAAGAAGAAGTATCCGAAAAGAATCAATTAATATTCGATCAGTTAAATAGTAGCATTGGGTTTGTACCCAATCTTTATGCCTATTACGCAAAAAATGAAACCGCTTTAGGAGACTATTTGGCTTTGCAAAACAGAAAATCAACTCTAAGGGCAAAGGAAAGAGAAATAATCAACCTTGTTACAAGCCAAATAAATGATTGCAGGTATTGCCAATCGGCCCATACCGCCATCGGTAAAATGAACGGTTTTACGGAAGAACAAATTTTTGAAATCAGAACAGGAGCAGCAACTTTTGACACAAAACTAAATGCATTGGCTGTTTTCACAAAAGAAGTTGTAGTGCATAGAGGAAAAGTAGCAGAGGCAACCAAACAAGCATTTTTTGATGCAGGTTATTCCGAGGCCAATTTAATCGATGTTTTATTGGTGGTTGGGGACAAAACAATATCCAACCTAATCCACAATATTGCCGGATTTGAAATTGACTTTCCTTTGGCACCCGCTCTAGAAAACAACTCTATCAATGTTTAAAATATAACAACATGAAAAATATACTTGCAATTGCGCTGTTCTTCCTTGTAATAGGATCTCAAAATGCTCAGGCACAAACAGCTAAGACAGTAGAATTAACCCAAACCAAAGGCGCCTTTGAACAGAAAAACTTAGAATTAAAAGCCGGACAACCCTATGTTTTTGAAATTAAAAACAAAGGTGTAGACCATGAAGTGGGGTTTGTTTTAGCACCACAAAACGATGAAAAAAAACACATCAAAGCCGCCTATTTGAAAAACACGGTCACCAATGGTAAAACAGGACAATCCAACATAGTAACTTTACAAAAGGGCACATATGTCTATTTTTGTCCTTTAAACCCTACGCCTACCTATACATTAATTGTTAAGTAACAAAAAGCCGTTGTCTGCGTCGATTTTGTATAGACAACGGCGTTTTTACATGCCACTTCAAGAACCTTTTTTTGACTTGAACAGTTATATTTTTTTATACAAACTTTTAAAAGGTATGGACGTCGAAAAAAACAAAAGCAATGCCATTAATTTTTACCAAATGGCCTATGAAGGCAAGGCAGCTGAAGCTGTAAAACAGTATGTTGGAAACCAATACATCCAGCACAACCCGGATGTTGAAGACGGAAAAGATGGGTTTATTGCCTATTTTAATAAAATGCAAAACGAATACCCTGAAAAATCCATACAATTTTTAAGGTGCATCGGACAGGGAGATATGGTGGCCTTACACACCCACCAAACTTGGCCCGGGAATGATCAATATGTTACGATGGACTTCTTTCGGTTTGATGGTGCCGGTAAAATCATCGAACATTGGGATGCCATCCAAGCAGTTCCTACCAACATGGCCCACAACAACACAATGTTTTAAACACCGACGAGCCCATAAAAATTTAAATTGCTTTCGATTTAGAGGAAATTAAAATGGAGAACAGGGGAGTAAATATTAAAACGTAGGGCTATTTGCTTTATCTTGAATTAAGCGATTGGCCCACTGTTTATTGTTTGCAAATAAAACACCCTTTTCATTCATAAAAACATCTTTTCTTTCATAAAAAGCAAGACGCCGGCTATCAAAATTTATAGCTTGGGCATCCATTTCGTTGGCCATGCATGTGGTAGCGGCAAAGTCCCAATAACACCCGCCTCCTTTTTTATTTTTAGGAAACTTCAAATATAGCCCGTTTTGGTGCCGAAGAGCCCCAATTGCATTCAGTACAGCGCCTTGATACGGTTGTATTTCAAATCGCTCGTTAGTAGAAAGCAACAAACCATTCAAATATTGCTCCCACAACACCCGCTTGTTATGGGTATAGAAACTGTGGTCACAAAACAAACTATTTGACTTTTTAGAAACAAGGCGCCAAGGCCTTCCATTTATCTTGGCCCCATTGCCAATGGAAGCACTGTACAACATGCTGCGGACAGGGTCATAAACTACACCAACCACTGGTGCGCCATTCTGATCTACCAATGCAATTGAAACGGCAAACCCAGGTCGTTGGTTTATAAAATTTAAAGTCCCATCTATTGGATCAATGCACCAATAAAAGGCTTTTTTAAAACACCCTGTTTGCACTTCGGATTCTTCTGCCATAATGCCAAGGTCCAATCGTTCTACCGATGGTTGCAACTTTTTAAGAATCAATTCCTGGACCTCTACATCCACCTTAGTAACTACTTGAGAGGCCAAGGAACTTCCATTTATTTTATGCCCAACATTATTTGGTTTCGGCGCGGCAGTGATGTAACCGCCAGCTTCTACCGCTACTTTTTCTGCGATTGTCTGCAGCTGCAAAATGGTATCAACTTCCATACCCACCCGATTTAATATTGGACATTACCTGAGCAGTCATCTTTTCACTGTATTGGTGCAACTTCCAATGCCCAGGACTCCAACCAATTAAAAATCGATTAAAATCAGTCCAGGCAACCGCATAAAGCAATCGCCACTCTGTTTCAAGAGCATTAAAGTCTATAGTATTGTTATTTGCATTCAATCGTATTTTGAGGGCATCAAAATAGTAATCTAAAAGAGCGTCTGCATATTTCTCGCAATCCAATTCATTAAAACAACTGCCTATAAAATAGACAACATCTTTTATGCCGCAACCACCGCCTATATATTGAAAGTCCACTGCCGCAACGCTTCCTGTTTTTGAAAAACAAAAATTAGCCAATTTAGCATCTCCATGCACCAATGTCTGGAAACGAGCACCATTGAGAATCGAGTCCATGGTCTTTGCCTGGTCTTTTACAGGGCCTTTAGGCATTGCTGTCCATTCATCAGGGCGCGTATCCAAATGCCAATACGTACCAATGGACCACAACCCTTCAGGCACCACTCCAAGATGCTGTGCATGAAAGCCGGCCAACCATTGCAAACAAAGATGTACGTCTTGAAGGTTGGCGTCTGTTTTTCTCAAATCAAAACCAGCTTGGTTCAAATCTTCTAGAACCAATAACACCTCCTCCTCCAAAACTTTTACTCCAAAACACTGTGGAATTCGCACCTGTACATGTTCGGCATATTGCTTGTACCAATGCGTTTCTACGGTATAAGACTTTAGCTTCCTATTGTGCGATTCCGAAGTATTCCATCCTTTTGGGTGTTGGTTTGCATTTGGGTAGGCAACGTGCTTCAAAATCACAGAACTGTGTATCCCTCCTGACACCAATACCCTATAAATATGACCATAACCACTCCATAAAGATTGCACTTCTTCCACTTTGGTAATATGGGTACCATGGGTGCACTCTAACACAAACACTTCTAACTTTTTATTCATTTTTACAGGAGTTGGGCAAATGTAACCATAGTCCTAAATTTTTCCATCATTCCAACCAACAGTTTTGTTGTAAAAAAAAAATGGGGTTCTGGACATTTGCTACTGCAACTACTTAAATACACTTAGAAAATCCATCCAAAATAAAGGGTGTTTTTCCCCTTTCCAATTCGGGGTAAACCCCTCCAAATCAACCAGTTTACCTTACTAGATTTGGAACATACTATTACAGCCAATATGTATTACTTAAACAAACCAATTATGCAACTACAATTACATGTCGCAAAAATAAAAAGCGACCAATGGCAGCGAATGCTTTTCTTTATTGGCATTTTCTTGCTCAGCGGGTTAAAAGTATCAGCCCAGGACTACTTTTATTATTATAAAGGAGAAAAAAAATCTCTTCAACTCAACACCGAATATGTGTATGTAGTAAGTGAAGACAACAAAGAAAAAGCCAGCGCTTTTCGAAATGGGCTAAAAAGCACCCCTGTTCTTTCAAAATACCAATTGGACAACACGGCGGCCAAATTAAAGCAAGTGGAAGGTGCCAAAAGTAGCAATGGTTATTGGGCAGAATTGAAAATAGCAGAAAAAATGCAATCCAAAGCATATTCCGGTTATTTGACTTTCTTAAAAAGCAGCCCTTCCATACAATATGCCGCTCCTTATTTCACCACGGATGGCAAGGATAAAATTGCTCTATCCCAGTACTTTTATGTTAAACTTATAAATGAGGGAGACTTAAAAGTGCTCCAGAAGATGGCACAAGAACGCAAGGTTACCATCGTAGGCCAAAACAAATTCATGCCAAAGTGGTATACGTTGCAGTGTGACAAAAATTCAGTGGGTAATGCATTGGACAATGCCAACTTTTTCTTCGAAAGCAGAAATTTTGAAGTAGCTGAACCAGATTTAATGGCAGATTATTTTGAACAGTCGCCCAATGATCCTTTGTATTCAGACCAATGGGGCATGCAAAATACCGGGCAATACGGCGGAACAGTAGGAATTGATGTGCGCGCCGAAGAAGCTTGGGATATTACCACAGGTTCCAGGGACGTTGTGGTGGCTGTTTTGGACCATGGATTTGAAATGAACCACCCAGACTTGGCTGGCAATACTTTTGGAACTGGTTTTGATACTGGTTCTGGTACAAGCCCTTCACAAGTGTTAGGGAGCCATGGAACTGCATGTGCAGGTATTGTGTCTGCTACGCAAGACAACAACACAGGTGTTTCAGGTATCGCACCTAATGCCCAACTTATGTCCATAAGCAATGCATTGTTTCTATCTCCAACCATCAACCAAGAATTGGCCGATGGCATCAACTGGGCTTGGTTGAATGGCGCTGAAGTCATTTCCAATTCATGGGGCCATAACTCATTGGCAAGTGCCCTCATCGATAATGCAATTTCTAATGCACTGAATAGTGGACGCGGTGGATTAGGGACCATAGTAGTATTTGCCGCTGGAAACAACAACGGCAGTGTGATTTACCCAGCGAGCAGTAATTCTGACATTATAACCGTTGGGGCAATGAGCCAATGCGCCGAAAGAAAATCCTTTACCTCTTGTGATGGTGAAGGGTGGGGATCCAATTATGGACCTGAATTGGACATCATGGCACCTGGAGTAAAAATTTCAACTACCGACAGACAAGGAGGCAATGGGTATTCGCTTACAGATTATACAGCGTCTTTTAATGGAACCTCTTCTGCATGTCCAATGGTAGCAGGGGTGGCAGCACTGATTTTATCGGTAAACCCGTGTTTAACCCACGATGAAGTGGAAGACATCATTGAAATGTCCGCACAAAAAGTTGGCTCCTACACTTACACTGCTACAGGTGGGCGCCCTAATGGCGACTGGAACAACGAAATGGGTTATGGGTTAGTGGATGCCGAAGCGGCTGTTATCCAAGCACAATCCATGTTGCCGAACACTCCTTCGTTTGATTTGTATTCTAGAGACCGCTGGTACGATACTGGCGCAGAACCCAATCCTGATACGGGACCGATGTGGATCAGCGAAGATATATGGGTAAGACAAAACTTGGATGGAGGCACGACACACCAAAATCCAGAATTTAAAATGTTCTCTCCAAATGGGGTGTATATAAAAATTAGAAACAACAGCTCCATTGTTAGCAATTGTGCCAATTTGGCTCTTTATTATTCCAAAGCTTCTACCGGACTCCACTGGCCAAACCATTGGAACAATTACAGCATCAGCGGCACCGACCATGGCGACCTCATCAACACCGTGCTCATTCCACCAATATTACCTGGGGGCAGCTATACCGTAGAAGTGCCATGGTACCCGCCTAATCCAGCTGATTTTTCGGTTGACATCCACCACTTCTGTTTGCTGGCAAGGATTGTATCTCCAGCGGATCCTATGTTCAATGAACAACTCAATGTAGGGGTAAGTGGGAATGTTCGAAGAAACAACAACATTGTTTGGAAGAATGTTTCTGTGTACGACAACGATATAAGCAATGAAGCTGGTACGGGGCTTTTTGTTCGAGGCAATGGTCGAAGTTGGGAATATGCGGATTTATTCTTTTTTGACAGAGGATTTAAAGATAGAATTCGAAAACCATTTTTTGATAGAGGTGGGCAAATATTGGTGCAATACGAACCAGAATTTTATGAAGTCTTAAAAGCGGCAAAAATAGAAGGTATAAAGGAAATTGACAGCAAGCACATGTTAATTACGAACCGAGAAGCTTCCATCAGAAATTTGAAATTGCACCCAAAAATCACACATGCCTTGCGGTTTAGTTTCAATGTTGAAATGGATGCAAAAGAAACAGTATTACTGGATGTAATTCAGGCGGATACCAAAACAGGGGAATTTGAAGGAGGAGAAAGGTTTTTAATTACCCAGGGAAACAGGGGAGTTAAAGGAAACCTAATGGAAGAAAAACCTTCCCCTATAGCATATCCTAACCCGGCTCGGGAATCCGTTACCTTAAATTTGGAGGTATTGGACAAAGAAGCTGATATCAGTGTCAAGCTTATCGATATCATAGACAGGAACAACGAGCGCGTTATTTTATCTACAAAAAAACAAACAGGATCGTACCATCCTACCATCTCCCTAAAAGGTGTAAAAAAAGGTGTTTATCTAATAATTATTCAAATCAATGGAAAGGTTACTTCCGAAAGGTTGATTGTTGAATAATACAATCGGTTAAAGTTGGTTAAAGGGTGAGCGGGCAACCGCTCGCCCTTATTAGAATAATACCATTTTCAAAAAGACACTCTAAATATGCTAAAATGGCAAATATCAATATATTACAACCCAATTAGCCAATCAATACAGAATGCCAATCACCCCGATATCCTTAGTTATTCAACTAACCTCATAGTTTATATTTTTCCACTAAACTGTCTTCCACAAGGCATTTACAATGTTTTTTTCTTATATATAAATTTTAATTTGGTATAAACGATAATTATCCAAATAAAATTTAGTGTCACTACCCCGTCAACAACAAGTAAACATTAGATCCATACATATTATTTAAATTTATTAACATTTTTCTCTAAATAATATTATGGTTTTCACAAATAATCCATACTTTGCAAAGTAATTATAACCTAACCTAACTCAATTACTTATGAAAAAGTACCTCTACTTTTTAGTGGCTTTGGTATGCTCTGTCGGCACTACCCAGGCCCAAGAAAAAATCACGCAGCGAGTCAACAACGAAAATGGCTCCCCAAAGTTTATCTCCATACAAACCAGTACCAGTTCTAAGGTGAGTTCGAATCAAATGATCTTGGACTACGTACCGCATGAGCAAGGAGACCGCTATGTAAAAACGAGAACAGAATCCGATAAAAACGGAACGGGATTTGAAGTTTTTCAACACTACTACAATGACATCAAAGTTGAATTCAGCGAATACCGCGTACATTCAAGAAATGGAAGCCCTGTTTCTTTGAGTGGTAACAAATTTTTCACAAGTGCTGCTGCCAAATCACCATCCCTTGATGAAGCTACTGCCCTAAATGCCGCTTTAAAATTTGTAAATGCCAAACAATACAAATGGGAAACAGAAGGCAAAGCATATGAACCAAAAGGTCAATTGGTGTATGTTCCCAATTACTTCACACAAGTAGGCGCTGAAAGAATGCGTCCTGTATTAGCGTATAAATTTGACATTTACGCTGCAACACCTGTAAGCAGGGACCATATTTACGTGGATGCCAAAACTGGCAAAATTGTATTGTCCAATGCTATTATCAAACATGCTGCCGCTTTAACACCAGCCCCGGCAGAAGCCAATGGCACCGGTGCTTCAAGGTACAGTGGCACGCTTAATATCAAAACAGATAGTTACAATGGAAGTTATCGTTTGCGCGATTACTCTAGAGGCAATGGCATCGAAACCTACGACATGAACACCTCTACTAATTACAACAATGCAGTAGACTTTGTAGACAATGACAACAATTGGTCTGCAGCAGAATGGAACAATGCACAGAAAGACAATGCAGCAATTGATGCGCATTGGGGTGCTCAAATGACCTATGATTATTTCCAACAAAAACATGGCAGAAACAGCTACAACAATGCTGGGGCTACCATTAAAAGTTATGTTCACTTCGATTCCAACTACGACAATGCATTCTGGGATGGTGTAAGAATGACCTATGGAGATGGGTCCGGAACCTATTTTGATGCTTTAACTTCATTGGATGTGGCAGCACATGAAATTGGACATGCGGTTTGTTCCAGCACGGCCAACTTGGTTTACCAAAGAGAATCTGGAGCTTTGAACGAAGGGTATTCCGATATTTGGGGTGCTGCAGTAGAAGCTTTTGCAGCGCCTTCAAAAAACGAATGGCTCATAGGAGAAGACATTGAACGAAGGGCTGGTCATGCGGCTTTAAGGTCTATGAGTGATCCTAACAGTGAAAACCAGCCAGACACTTATGGTGGTACATACTGGCAAAATCCTAATTGTGGAACACCTACAAGAAACAACGATTATTGTGGTGTTCATACCAATAGTGGTGTTCTTAATTTTTGGTTTTACCTTACTACGGTAGGCGGGACCGGCACCAACGACATTGGAAACGCTTATTCGGTAACAGCTATTGGAATAGAAAAAGCTGGAGCTGTAGCCTACAGAACTGAGTCCAATTATTTGTCTTCCAGTTCCACCTTTGCCGACGCTAGGTTGTACTCTATACAATCAGCAATTGATTTGTACGGAGCTGCTTCGCAAGAAGAGATCTCTGTAACCAATGCTTGGCACGCTGTTGGTGTGGGTAGTGCCTACTCCGGTGGAGGAAACGGCGGCAACTGTACTGCTACGATAAGCACATTTCCTTACAGCCAAAGCTTTGAATCTGGCATTGGCCAGTGGTCTCAAGCTTCAGGTGATGATTTTGATTGGTCCAGAAATTCGGGAGGTACGCCATCTTCCAACACAGGCCCTTCTTCTGCAAATGATGGGACATACTACATGTACATGGAATCTTCCAGCCCTAATTATTCTACAAAAAATAGTATTTTCAATAGCCCTTGTTTCGACCTATCCGCTGAAACCTCAGCCACATTCAGTTTTAAATACCACATGTATGGATCCTCTAGTATGGGTTCATTAAAATTAGAAGCCAAAACTGGTTCTACTTGGACCCAAGTTTGGTCTGCAAGTGGCAACAATGGCAACGCATGGCTCACGGCAACTGTTGATTTGGCTTCTTACGCAGGAAGTACTGTTCAATTAAGATTCAATGGTACCACAGGAACTACTTGGCAAGGAGATATGGCGGTAGACAAATTAAGCCTTACAACAGGTGGAGGTGGAACACCGACAGATACAGACGTTACGTTAACCTTGGTGCTTGACAATTATGCAAGTGAAACCTCATGGACATTAAAAGACAATGGAGGCAGTACAATAGGGTCTGGTAGTAACTACAGTACCAACAATGCTACCATTACTGAAAATTTCTCTCTTGCCCCTGGTTGTTATGATTTCACTATCAACGATACCTATGGGGATGGAATTTGCTGTTCCTATGGCAATGGAAGTTATGATTTAAGCGCTGGAAGCACAAGTTTGGCATCTGGAGGTGCTTTTACTTCAACTGAAACCAAAAACTTCTGTGTTGGGGGCGCGTCCTTTACACCACAAACATTGGTGCAATCTGAAACTACAGCAGAGCCAATTGAATTGAGCCAAGTTTCATTATTTCCAAACCCGGCACAGGACATCCTCTATTTAAAGCAACGGGCTTTTAAGGATGGGACCTTTGTAATTTATAATGTATCCGGCAAGTCCGTTAAAACTGGTAAAATAGCTTCCCAGGAAATGGAAATAGATATCAGTACTCTAGAAAAAGGAATTTATTCCATCCAATTGTCCAATCATTTGAACAATGTAGTGTACAAAATAGTTAAACAATAAGAATATAACCTAACCTATATTACCTTGGGGCCGTACTTTTTTAAGCGGCCCCTTTTTTTTGCTTGCAGCAATTTAATTGTCAGCAAGGTGCAAGAAGCATAAATAATAGTTGCTTGGCACTACCAAGTAACCCCGAGGCTATCCAATTCTCGTTTGGTGATGGTGGGAGGCAAAATATTGTGGTCCATTTTCCAAACCACATGACGGGCCACACTCATGGCCGATTGGGCATTTGCAAACCCTTGTTCGGTACGAATACCAGGCACCTGAAGTTGCTCTATGAACAACCGCTGGTTTTTTAAAATGACATAACCATAGGTATCCTCACTTGATGGTACAACAGACAAAGTATAATCTCCTATGGTCTCTTGTGTCGGCACTTCCTTATGTGCGGCTTCTTTTGTATTTTCTCCACTGCAACCCAGCAATAACAGACCTGCAAAAAACATATAGGGGATGATATATTTCATATTATTTTAGTGCTTGTTCTAAATCCGCAATTAAATCATCGGCATCTTCAATGCCTACACTTAATCGTATGAGAGAATCCAATAAACCAATTTTAACCCTTTCTTCCTTTGGTACGCTGGCATGCGTCATGGTAGCCGGATGGTTGCACAACGATTCTACCCCACCCAAACTTTCGGCAATGGTAAACAATTCAAACTTTTCCATGACCCCAAAGGCATCTTGTTGGTCGTCTCCTTTTATAGTAAACGAAATCATGCCACCAAAGTTTTTCATTTGTTTTAAAGCGATGGCATGGTTCTTATGTTCCGCAAAACCAGGCCAATAAACCTGGGCTACTTTAGGGTGTTTGTGAAGATAGTTGGCCACCTTGGCTCCGTTTGCACAATGTCGATCCATACGAACATGCAAGGTTTTAATTCCTCTTAACACCAAAAAAGCATCTTGAGGCCCAGGAACAGCACCACAACTGTTCTGATAAAAAGCCAATTGTTGGTTTAAAGTGGCATCCTTTACCACCAATGCGCCCATCACCACATCAGAATGTCCTCCTAGGTATTTGGTAACGGAATGCATCACTATATCTGCTCCTAAATCCAATGGTTGTTGCAAATATGGTGTGGCAAATGTGTTGTCTACCGCCACCAAAATATTTTTATTTTCCACCAACTTAGATACGGCCTGAATATCAATGATGTTCATCATGGGGTTGGTTGGTGTTTCCAGCCATACCAACCTAGTTTTGGCATTGATTTTAGACTCAATTTCTTTTGTGTCTTCCATGTTAACAAAATGGAAGACAATGCCATATTTTTCAAAAACTTTTTTAAAAATCCTATAGGTGCCACCGTACAAATCATTTGCCGAAATCACTTCGTCTCCTGGTTCCAACAATTTAATCACCGCATCAATGGCAGCCAACCCGGAAGCAAAACACAACCCATATGGGGCATTCTCCAAAGCCGCTAGGCTATTTTGAAGTGCCGTTCTGGTTGGGTTTTGGGACCTTGAATATTCAAATCCTTTGTGGACACCTGGGGCAGGTTGTGCATAGGTAGAGGTTTGGTATACCGGTGTCATAATAGCCCCTGTAGAGGGGTCTGGTTCTACCCCAGCGTGAATTGCTTTCGTTGCAAACTTCATTTCTTTTTTCATATTCTAAATTCGAAGTACACGATTTCCCACGAAACTACTGTTTTTACTTAAGTCTAAAAAATGTTATAAAAAAAAGCCCTGAAGTTTCCTTCAGGGCTGTCCGGGAAGGACGGTATCATTCGTTTAAGGACCAATCATATTCGTAGTACCCCACTTTATAATTGGATGGTATTTTACTCTTTCTAAAGTAATTAATATAGGCCATTTTATTTTTTTTGCTTTTAAAATCATCCTTGTACCATTCAAAAATCATGGACAATTCCACCTTTTTTTTACTTGAATTGACCCTAATGAAATCATTGTCATTGACGGCGGATATCATAGCTTCATCCAGTTGTCTTTCCACTCTAGTATCAAAATAGGCACCCTCTCGCAAGGGTGGACAGCTTTTGGCGGCACATACCAAGGCCATGTGCAACCTCGGATCTTTGAATTCAACAAACAGTGTTCCTTTCTCTAAATCATTTAAGGTCATTGCCTTGCCTGCTACCTGGTGCTTCATTTTATCGAAAAACCCAGGCACTTCCATTGGACTTTTTATTGGGTATTTACTAACCACTTGGTGGATGACCAAAAGGTTGTAAGCATTGATATAAAAAGCCAGCTTTTGATTTTCTGTAGCGGTTGACAAGTCCATTGTTTCTATTGCACTATAAAGTTCTGTTAACTCCTCTGGTTTTGCATGCAACCCTTTGTAATTTACTTTGCTCATGGATACATTCTTAGAAAGAAATACATCTGCCTTTTTATAAAATACGTCCATGGTCATATCCTGACCTACTGAGGGGGTGGCTAAAAAACCAACGGAAAGAACTAAAACTAAAAACTTCATTTTTATTGCTTATTTAAACTCCAATTGTATTCATAATACGAAATTTTATAGTCAGATGAAATAGCAGTCTTCTTGTATTTATTGATAAATGTCAAAACTGAACCTGAATTGTTATCAAAATCCTTCTTGTACCACTTAAAAATTTGAGAAATCTGAGCCTCTTTATTTTGACTGCTCACCCTTATAAAATTTGGATCGTTAATCGCTCCTATCGTTCTTTTCTCCAAATTTTGTTCCAAGTTTTCTGGGTGGTAACTAAAACTGGCCAAAGGCGGACAACTAATAGCAGCACATGCTAAAACAAAATGAATTCTAGGGTCTTTAAAAGGAATCAGTAGCTTTTTTATTTCTAAGGCGTTCAAAGAAAGCATTTCTCCAGACACTTTATGTTTTACTTTATCAAAAAACCCACTTTGATCCAATGCGGATTTTAGAGGATAGTATTTGCTAACTTGATAAATAACGATGATGTTATACGCATTGATATAAAAAGCTTTTTTCTCCTCTAAAGATGCTTGGCTCAGGTCTTCTTCTCCAATCTGTTTATACAAAACATCAACATGTGAAAAGTTCTTTTTGACCAAAGCATAGTCTACTTTACCAGAACGAACATACCTTTCAAAAAAGGTGTTAGAACCATTGAAAAATGCTTTTAGATTGGCTTGGGCCATGAATGGCATACAAGCCATCCATATCAGTACTAATACTTTGTTCAGTTTCATTTGTCTTTTGTTTTGATCCATGTTTATAGCTAAAGAAGTTCCCTTGGCTCGCAGGGCCAACCAAGGGTTTTTGATAGTAATATTTTTTAATTAACTTCATTCAACTGCCCTAATAAACGTAAAACAGAAGACAACTTGTTCCGTTATTTCATCTCTTATGCATGTTTTGTCAATAGTACGACAAAAGGTAGCACACAAAACAATGAAATAGCAACCAAAAGCAACCTGTACTATATATGAAACACATCGTGATTGTTGGAAATGGTGTAGCCGGGATAACCGCTGCAAGGCATATTAGAAAAAGAAGTGCTTATAAAATCACAGTAATATCGGCTGAAACAAAATATTTTTTTTCAAGAACCGCCCTTATGTATGTCTATATGGGGCACATGAAATTTGAACATACCCAACCCTATGAAAATAATTTTTGGGAAAAGAACAACATCGATTTGATACAAGACTTGGTAATCAAAATTGATAACAACAAGAAAACTTTAACCCTCCAAAATAATGATTCAGTTGTTTATGACGATTTGATTCTTGCAACCGGTTCTGTTCCCAACAAATTTGGTTGGCCAGGGCAAGACCTCCAAGGAGTTCAAGGGCTATACTCTTACCAAGATCTTCAAAAACTAGAAGAAAAAACCCCTACAAAAGCAGTTATAGTTGGAGGTGGCTTAATTGGCATTGAGTTGGCTGAAATGTTGTTGTATAAAAAAGTTGAAGTTACTTTATTGGTAAGGGAAAAGTCTTTTTGGAGCAATGTTCTTCCAAGTCAAGAATCGGCCCTGATCAACCAACTCATACAAAAGCACCACATCGATTTAAAGCTAGAGTCGGAATTAAAATGCATTCATGCGGACAGTGAAGGGTGGGTACAATCCATTGAAACTGTCGATGGAACAAACATACCTTGTGATTTTGTGGGATTAACAGCAGGCGTTAGCCCAAACATAGGGTGGCTGAAAGATTCTGACGTTGAATCCAATAGAGGAATTTTAGTGGATCCATATTTGCGCAGTAATATGGCCAATATATATGCAATTGGAGATTGTGCAGAACACCGAACGCCTCCCCCCAACCGAAGGCCAATTGAACAAGTTTGGTACACTGGAAGAATGATGGGAGAAACGGTAGCAGCTACGATAACCGGCAACCCAACCACTTACCAACCAGGGCCATGGTTCAATTCGGCAAAGTTTTTTGATTTGGAATACCAGACCTATGGGGTAGTTTCCAACGTGCTACAAGCAGGGCAAAAAGAATTTTATTGGGAACATGAATCCGGTAATTTCTGCATGCATTTCATTTGGAACAGTGCAGACAATAAGTTCGTTGGCGTTAATAGTTTTGGCATTCGCTTAAGACACGAAGTATTGGATCAATGGCTGCAAAAAGGTGCGCGTATCATGGAGGTGATGGAAGGTTTGAGAGCAGCCAATTTTGATCCAGAATTTTTCAAACGACATGAAGAGAGTATTGTAATGGCTTTTAATGCAGAAAACCAAAACTTAGCTGTAAAGTTGAATGGAAAAAAGAGTTTAATTGAAAAAATATTTGGGTAATGAAGATATTAAGAACAATAGGATTGCTGCTATTTATAATAGGTTTTGGAATTTTTTCTGGAATCTTCTTTAGCAACGAGTACGTCCTATCAAAGGAGGGTTTGGCCCAACATTTAACGGAAAAACAACAGCTTCTTTTTGAAGAAAAACAGTTGGAACACGGCAAAATATATTCTAATTCTTTTGCGTTCACTAAGTTTCTTCAATCTGTAATGGAGCAAGTCAACAATTCGCTATTGCAAGACTTAACCCCAACAGAACAAGAAATCAATTCCATTGTCCAACACAACCAAGGGCTTACCTTTTCTTTGGCATCTTTGGACCAGGTATACAACGATTCCGTGGAATCAGAAGCATTTAAAAAGTCTAATTTTATATCCTACGGAAATTGGTTGGAAGGCCGAGCCTTTAACAACGAACAGGAAATGCAAGAAGCGCTGCAAGGTGTAGCAAACAACATTGCCCAGTATGGCATTGTTTCTTCCAAGGGGTTTGATCAATACAAAAGTAAATACTTGCTCTATGCCCTAACAAAAACTTCTGCCCAGGGCCCTGTAAAAGACTACCCTTACTGGATGTTGTTCCTGACTTTTGGATTGTCAATTATCGGTGCTTCCTTGTACATTTTACCCAAAACTTCAATGGAGCCTCCTGGAATAAAAAACAATGGGATTTACCATAATGCAATGAGCAACAAAGGTTGGCTCGGCATTCTAACTGGTTCTTACCTCATTCTATTTTACGTATTTTTATACTTTTACAAAGAACACATGACCAGTTGGATCCTCATGGTAGATCCTATCAGTATGTTCTTAAAAGGACAACCTGCAGGTGAATTTTTTCTTTATGGATTCCTTTATACGCTTTGTATTTTGGTTATGGGGGTGAGAATGATTATCAAATACCGACATAGTAGGTACCAGGTAGCAAGAACCATTTCGGTAATGTTTTTTCAAACCGCATTTGCTTTTTTAATTCCAGAAATTCTCATTCGACTCAACCAACCATATTATGATTTCAAGAATATTTGGCCATTGGATTATGACTTTTTCTTTGACAACGAACTCAATACACTGATTGCCAATGGCAACTTGGGTTTGTTTATGATTGGTTGGGGGCTTGCGCTTACCATTGTTGCGGTGCCTGTTGGTGTATATTTCTTTGGCAAACGCTGGTACTGCAGTTGGGTTTGCGGATGTGGCGGTTTGGCTGAAACTTTGGGAGATCCCTACCGCCAATTGTCAGATAAATCTGTAAAAGCCTGGAAGTTTGAAAGAATTTCAATCCACAGCGTATTGGTATTTGCCATAGTAATGACCGCAGGAGTACTCTACACCTACTTTACCGGATCCGCTGAAGTGGTTGGCATAAGTACCTATAAAATACGAGAGTGGTACGGAGCGGGTATTGGAGCTGCATTCGCTGGTGTTGTCGGGACTGGGTTCTACCCTTTGATGGGCAACCGGGTTTGGTGTCGGTTTGGCTGCCCATTAGCTGCTTACCTTGGTCTTATTCAAAGGTTTAAGTCCAGGTTTCGCATAACAACCAACGGCGGACAATGTATTTCATGTGGCAACTGTAGCACCTATTGTGAAATGGGAATCGATGTAAGATGGTATGCTCAGCGGGGCCAAAACATTGTTAGGTCCTCTTGTGTGGGGTGTGGAGTGTGTTCTTCTGTTTGCCCACGAGGTGTTTTAAATTTAGAAGTTAAAGATGAAAAAGGTAGATTGAACCAACCAAGTTTATTAGGCAACGACAGCTTTAAAAATTAAAACAAAGAGGGACCATCGATTTACCAAGTCGATGGTCTTGCTCACAACCAATTGATGCCTCTTTATTTCAATAAAACGCTTAGCAACGAACAGGGCTCCCCCTGCTCCTTAGTATGCGCACAATTACGTAAATTTTGACAAAAAAAAACATGACCGAAGTCATGTCTGCTTTAGGAAAATAATTTTTTACTTCGAGACTTCGACACCCTTCCAAAAGGCAACATAGCCCTTGATGCCTTTGGCCATATCCGATACTTCAGGGTAAAACCAAGCAGCGTCTTGGTTCTTTTCTCCATTTACTTCTACAGTATAATAAGAAGCTGTACCTTTCCAGGGACACACCGTATGGGTACTGGAAGGTTTGAAATACTCCTCCTTGATAGATCCTGGTGGAAAATAATGGTTGTTCTCAATTACAACTGTGTCATTGCTTTCGGCCAACACGGCCCCATTCCAAATCGCTTTCATAAAATTAGTTTTAATTGGTAGTTATAATTTTTCAATGAGAAAATCAGTGAAATAGTTTCTTGAATCGTTAAAATTAGCTCGAATTGTCAGCTGCGCACCATTTATGATATTTTGAACAGTGGTAGCATCGTATTTTCTAGAAATTTCTGTATGAATTTTTTCCCCCTTCTTAAAAGTTATGGAAATATCAGTCAACTCCACCTCCTGGTCTTCCAAGCTAGTTAAATAGCTTTTAGCCACCCCAACACCTTCATCGTATTCAGGTGTATGCTCAAACTTGGAACTATCAAAATCTGCTCCCAACTCTCTGTTTATGCGCTCCAGCAAGTTTAAATTAAATGCTCTGGTGATGCCAGCGGCATCGTTGTAGGCAGGTAAAATTATGGAGGGGTCTTTTTTCAGATCCACCCCCATGAGTATCTTATCCCCTTCTTTCATGGTTGAAGCTATTTTATGGATTAAGGCAGCAGCCTGTTCATCTTCTAAATTCCCAATATTAGACCCTAAAAATAAAAACACTTTGGGTCTTGTACTAGACTTCAATTCTTCCAATACTTGAAAGTAATCTCCAATCAAACCATCCACCGTTAATTCTGGTAATTGGTCTTGAAGCGCGTCAGAAAGTTGGTTCAGCGCATTGGAGGAAATGTCAACTGGTCGATAGCTGAATTGGTGCGTTGTTAACAATGTTTGTAACAAATGTACTGTTTTGCTGCCGTCTCCAGCCCCCAACTCAATTAAATCAAATCCGTTTATAGGCATGTCCATTGCCTTTGCTATTGCACCGCTTTGTCGCTGGAATATTTCCATTTCACAATCGGTTAAATAATACTCCGGCATGTTCATAATTTGAACAAATAAGGCATCTCCTTTTTTGTCATAAAAATACTTTGATGGTAGTGTCTTGGGGCTTTTTAACAACCCTTCCAAAACATCCATTTCAAACTCCAATTCGGAGTCACTTACTTCGCTAATCTTATTCCCGAGAATTGCCATTGATAGTGTGGGTGAAAAAAGTTTCTATATGTTTTCCTACTATGTCCTTTTGCGGTTGCCACGGAGCCTCCTCTAAGAACCATTTGATTTATCATAAATTTGCCATTGTATTCTCCAACTGCTCCATCTGCAATTTTGAAACCCGGATAAGGCAAATAAGCACTGTTTGTCCATTCCCACCGTTGCCCCCATTCAAAATGATCCGAGGCAATTTCCCATTCAAACTCTGTAGGCAAGCGCATGCCTTTCCAATTAGCAAACGCAGCTGCTTCATAAAAGTTCACATGGCACAAAATGGCCTCCCGATCTACCAATACAAGACCAGCGAGTGTATACTGGTACCATTGCCCTTCTATTTTATGCCAATACATCGGTGCTTTTTGTTGGTTTGCCACCACCCAACTCCACCCCTCATCGAGCCACAAATCAAACTTTTCGTACCCTCCAGACTCGATAAAGTCCATATAGGCTCCATTTGTAACCAAAGTCTTTGCTATTTGTACTTTTGGGATATATACTTTGTGCTGCGACAATTCATTGTCATAACAAAACCCGTTACCGGCAAACCCTATTGTTCGAACGCCTTCTTCCAATTCTACCCAACCGGAACCAGCATTTTTCTCTGCCAATAAATTAAAATCCTCTGAATACACAGGGAAAAATGGGTTTAGAGAGAAAGTATACTTTAAATCTGTAATCAAAAGCTCCTGGTGCTGTTGTTCATGGTTCAACCCAAGAACGATCAAGTCATTCAATTCGACACTGCTATCCATCTCCATCAATGCCAACATGTGTTGGTCAATATAAGTCCGGTATTCTAACACTTTCTCAACACCTGGTCTGGTTATATCCCCCCTTTCGGCCCTATCGGTTCTGTCCCCAATATTATTGTAATAGCTGTTAAACAAAAAACTGAAACGCGCATCAAATTCTTTGTATCCAGGGTAGTGATTTTTCAGGATCATATCTTCAAAAAACCAGGTAGTATGGGCAATATGCCACTTGGGAGGGCTTCCGAATACTACTGGCTGAGGAATAAAATCTTCAATTTCCAAGGGTGCAATTAATGCTTCCGTTCTCGATCTAACCGATTTATAAAAATCTATATTTTTCATCTTGGGGTTATCAATAACAGTTTTCTTTTACCAAAAAATCGAATGGAATAAATAGAAGTACAAAAACAAAAAATAAGAACGTTGCTTTTTAATAAAAATTCTAAAAACAACAGCATAACATTTTCCGCACCAGTCTTTTAATGATAAAAGACAAGCAAGTAACATAAATAAGAAGCCTCGATTTAGTGTTCCAGATTTGATGTGATGAAGATAATTATTTTCTTAAAACTATTCTAAATTCATTCTACCTTTTTTCAGTAAAACATCCAGAGGTTATATGGATTCTTAACAAATAAAACCAACAGTAGAAAACGCGAAAGGCTTGTGCTAACGCCATTAGTTTTGGACAATAAATTTTTAATCCTAAAACTATTTTTGTACCGTTGTTACACTGGTATTCTAACAAATGAAAAACAAAGTATTTTACAAGTCCATATTATTGTCTGTTGTTTTTTGGGTTTCCTCTACCAATTACTTCGTTTTTGCTCGCTTTTTTGCACAAAACGATTCAATCCAGAAGCCCTTGTACCTAGACATATTGATGCAAGCTTCTTTTTCAGGCATTGTAATAGGCTTGCTATTTCCTTTTATTGATCGGCTCATCCAAAAAAGTCTTAAAAGAAGAAAGACGTTTGCTTTTATACTTGTTTTGAACACCATCATTTTTTGCCTTCTATTTTATATCACAATATTCTTAACTGCTTCCATTGGAAACCAGCAGGGTTTTGCGCTTCAGTATGTATTCAAAAAAGAGGTGTTAGTAGTTATGGTCCATTTGTTTTTTTCAAGCTTGTTGTACCATTTTATTCGTCAAATGAGTAAAAAAATGGGCCGGGGCACTTTCATAAAATACATTATTGGAAAGTACTTCAACCCAAAGGAAGAGCAGCGATTGTTTATGTTTTTGGATTTAAAAGGGTCGGTTGAAATAGCAGAATCCATCCCCCATATTCAATACAGCAAATTATTACAAGAATGTTTTAATTTGTTAACCAATCCTTTATTGGACAATGAGGGGCAAATTTATCAGTATGTTGGAGATGAAGTGGTCATTACGTGGACAGTGAAAGACAATAAGGCCGACAATAATTATTTCCTCTTCTATAAGCAGTTCAATCAATTACTTCTTGACCGCCAATCCCATTTCCAAAAACATTATGGCCATACGCCTTACTTCAAAGCAGGGGTAGACTATGGTTATGTAACAGTAGCTGAAGTTGGAGAATTAAAAAGTGAAATTGTTTACCACGGAGACACGCTGAACACTGCATCTCGGATTCAATCTAAGTGCAACGAATTAGAAGCCGATATG
Source organism: Cytophagales bacterium Alg240-R148 (assembly GCA_900537185.1). Classification (GTDB taxonomy): domain Bacteria; phylum Bacteroidota; class Bacteroidia; order Cytophagales; family Cyclobacteriaceae; genus Alg240-R148. Next base: position 270,119 of record LS999832.1, on the reverse strand, counting down.
TTGGTTTCAAAAAAAGCGTACGAATTGTTAAGTGAAGGGATTAAAAATCAGTTAATCGCAATGAATGCCCTTACTTTAAAAGGTAAAAAGAAGGCCATCCAAGTCTATGGAATTAAAAAAACCGAACCTCTTCATTAGTTCTTCCTTATAAAAAACTTCAGAAAAGACCCGGTCAAGTTGGCTTTAAAATATAGTAGGATAACGATGGATGGTGCAAAATTGTTTATATAATCCTCATTATTTTACATTTGCCACCTTCCAGGGCTTAGAAAAGCCCATACGCTACACATAATCTCATCCATAATTAATGTTCCGTTCCGCTGTATATCCACATTGGAACTGTATCTCCTGCGCGTTCGAATCCCATTTTTTCATAAAAGGGAATAGCACCACCGTCGGCTGTTAACATTTGCATATGAAAACCAGCATATTTCTCTTGCATTTTATCGAATATCCTCTTTCCTATGCCTTTGCCCTGGTAATCCGGATGCACAAGTAAATGTGGATAGTATACGACAAGGTGGCCATCGGATATAGCGTTGCCTATACCTATTAATTGGTCACTTGCCCATGCAGAAACTAAAAAATGAGAACCAATCAAAGCATTGTATAACAATTCTGGTTTGTCTGCTGCACTCCATTTATTGCTTTTATAAAGACTAATTATTTTGTCTTTTGGCACCTTAGTGGTGGTTTTGATATCAATCATAACAATCCTCTTTATTCTAACACAATGATACAGTTAGCAAACTAAATTAATACCAGTCTTAACGTTTTTTTAGCGTTTTTTTGAAATAAATTGTACCAGATTCATTAAATCTTTTTTGTACTCCGACAGAACACGCACTTCTGCAAGTCTTGAGTTTAATTTTTTCATTTGTGTCTTCATGGTTTTTGCAGCATACCAAGCGCCCAAAACATTACCAAGCGCAATGCCTGCAAAAATGCCAACAACACCGTAGTAAGAACCTACAAATGTTAAAGGAAGTGTAAATAAAAGTGTTTTTATGAGCATAATTTTCAAAGAATTGAATGGCAATTGCAACCCATTGAATACCGATGTTGTAATAACGAAAAGCCCATAAAACACATAAGTAAAGCTAATCCACTGAAAGTACCGTGTTGTTAAATGCACTACAGAAGCATCTGTACTAAATAAAGAAGCTATTGGGTGTATAAAAACCAGCAGCAACACTGCTACGAGTAAGCCTATGTAGGTGCTGGCGCGTCCACCATAAGCAATGGCTTCATCGATGCGTTCTTTTTTACCAGCTCCAGCATTTTGTGCAATAAAAGGCGTAATTGCCGTACTGACTCCCATTATCCCAATTAAAAGTAGCATTTCTATTCTTGAAGCAACGCCATAAGCTGCAACAGCTTTTGCCGACTGCGTTGCTAAAAGAAAGGTTATAAACATTTGAGTTAAAGGGCCAATGATTTGTGTTGCAATGGTAGGCAGCCCTACCAAAACAATTTGTTTCACTTGAATTACCAATGGCTTTTCCCCAATACGGCTAGACAACAACCGTTTTTTGAACATTAAGAATAACATGGCAAGCAATACAAACAACCACGATACTACGGTGGCAATTGCCGCACCTTGAATGCCCATCGGTTCCATTCCAAAATGACCAAATATCAGCACGTAATCCAATACCAAATTAATAACTCCTGCTACGCCCATAATTATTTCGGGAGGAGCTACACAGCCCGTTGCCCGTAGTATACTTCCCATCATCAAACCGATGCTGAGCATAGGAATCCCCATTAACAATGGCATCAAGTATTCCAAAATAAGAGGCAACACTTCTTTTCCAGCTCCTAGAGCTGAAAAAATTGCATCGGAAAAATACAGCACAGGTACAACCAGTACAACTGCCAAAACCAAGCTCAACCAAACCCCTATCCAAGCAATTGACTTTACATTGCCAAGTTCTTTGGCCCCATAATACTGGCCTACCAATATAGACACACCTACTGCGAGCCCTATAAAAAGGCCTACTAATATAAAATATACAGTAGAAGCAAAAGACAAGGCAGCCAAGGCTGAGGAGCCCAATTGTCCTACGAAATAGGTATCAATTACTTGAAATAAAAAAGTAGACAACATACCCAAACTAATTGGCACACTCATGCTGCTTAGCATGCTGCTCGTTTTGCCAGTTAAAATTTTATTCTCTTCCATTTATTCTAATATTTTCAAATTTCTGTTTTAATTTTTATTTGTAGCATTCCTATTTCTAGTACTTATCATCATAAGAACCACCTCCAACCTTGAAGGCATTGTGCTGCCAATTGAACAAAAAAGCCTCGCAATTCTCACTTCTGAATGCCTACCTAACCCATCATCCGACCAATACAACTATTGTACCTACACCTTTACACCTCTAACAAAACACCTTTACTATGCTTAGACTAGATTTAATTCAAAGCTACCAACACCGTCACAAACCACCTTTGTAGTACGTTAATCCTCTCTTAATACAGGCAATCCATTAGCATCTACCTATTGCAGTTTGTTTAGGCGCAACAGCCTACCTTATATCAAGTTCTTTTTAAACTGCTCAATGGCTTTCCCAAACGTTTCTCGAAGTTCGATATCTAGGATACCCTCTGCTTCCGAATAGTTTTTCGCAAAGAACGGTAGTGAAAATGAAGCTACAACATTCCCTCCACGGTGTGGGAAATCATTTACAACATGATCCAGAACACTTTTTCCTCCTCTGCCTCCAGGAGAAGTGGCCATAGCCAACATAGGGATATCCAACCACATAGAACGTTCCATTCGCGAGGCCCAATCAAAAACATTCTTAAAGGCAGAAGAAAATGTTCCATTGTGCTCCGCAAAGGAAATAATGAGCCCATCGGCAGAGGCCAAGTAAGCTTTGAACTTTTTGGCTTCTGTAGGAATACCCAACTCTTTTTCTTTATCTACACTGAAAATTGGCATTTCGAAATCGTTCAAATCCAACTGGACTAACTCCACACCTTCCAATTGTAGCGCTGCATGCTCCGCCAATTTTTTATTTATTGAAGTTGAACTGCTACTCGCTGCAAATACTACTATTTTTTTCATGTTGTTGCTTTTAATTTTTTAATCAATTGGCGCAAGGTTTTTAACTCTTTATCAGACAAGTTGGACATCATTGGGGCATTAAATTCATATACTGCCTTATCCAAAAGCCCCAATAATTTGCTTCCTTCCTCGGTAATGGTAATGTCCATTTTTCTTCTATTACTAACGCATTCCTTTCGTTCCACCAGCTCTTTTAGCAATAACTTGTCGATTATCCTAGTAACATTGCTGCTTCTTTGAACCATTTCTTCCTGTATGGAAGCCACCGTTAAAGGCTTTGGTTTTTGGGTTTCTAAAACTCTTAAAACATTGTATTGGGGTTCGGTAATATCAAAAGGTTTTAAAACAATGCTTACTTGGTCTGTTATCCAATGTCCGGTTTTAATAATTTCGTGAATGGTTCTATAATACTCCATTTATACTATTACAATTGTTGTATATACAATAGTACGACTATTTTTATTTAAATACCCATCATTAATCTAATAAAATTCATTTTGGAGCAATTTTAATTAAAACCAATATTTAATCCAACATAATAACTCCTGTACTGCGCTGGATTGGTATCGTTTTTTTGGGATTTGCAATAGGCCACTCCTACTCACATTAATCCCTACTAATCAACCCATTACCTATACTATCCGGTCAAAATTTGCTACCGAACCCCTTTTTTAAGAAACCATAATAAGTTGCAAAATCCCTTCAATTCTTGAGAACCCACCCTACCTTTATCTTAAAAAAAAGGGCTATCCGCCTAGGGTAAAGCTGGCAATGCTCCACTACCTAATAAACAATCCATAACCTATGCAACAAAGCGCTTTTGATCAAAAAAATCATACGCACAGAAGATACAACCCACTCACAGGTGATTGGGTATTGGTTTCACCACACAGGACCCAGCGTCCTTGGCAAGGCCAAGAAGAATTAACCACCAAAGACGAGAGACCGGATTATGACCCGGCGTGCTATTTGTGCCCGGGCAATTCCAGGTCTAACGGATCGGTTAATCCTAATTACGATGCCCCCTACGCATTCACCAATGATTACAGTGCACTCACAGAACAAACTCCCGAACTTCGTACTACCAATAGCTTGTTTCAAATAAAAAGCGAAAAGGGCATTTGCAGAGTGGTTTGTTATTCCAAAAACCACAGCCTTACCATAGCCCAAATGGCAACTGCTGCGGTTAAAAAAGTAGTGGACCTCTGGATCCAAGAATACAAGCAACTTGGTGCCAATCCCGAGATCAACCACGTTCAAATTTTTGAAAACAAGGGCAGTATTATGGGATGCTCCAACCCCCACCCACATGGTCAAATATGGGCCCAAAATAGCATTCCTAGCATCCCTAAAAAAAAACAAGACCATCAGATCGAGTACTTCTTACACAACCGCTCAACTCTTTTAGAAGATTATTCTCAAAAGGAGTTGAAAAAAAACGAAAGAGTCATTTTTGAAAACGACCATTTTATATGCCTTGTTCCATTTTGGGCCGTATGGCCCTATGAAACGTACTTAATACCAAAAAAACCAACACCGAATATTGCAAGTCTGAATGAAGAAGGCCGGTATGCATTTGCACATGCCTATGGTACCATCACCAAGATATACGACCAACTATTCCACCATTCTTTTCCTTACTCAGCTGGCATTCACCAGGCCCCCACGGATGGCCTCAACCACCCAGAATGGCATTGGCATATGATTTTTCATCCTCCATTGCTGCGCTCAGCTACCATCAAAAAATTTATGGTGGGGTATGAAATGTTTGGTGACCCGCAAAGGGACATAACAGCAGAACAAAGTGCAAGCCGTTTAAAAGCAATTTATAACAACATTATTTAAGCGCTATGAGACAAATTACTTGGTTGAGAACGTTTTCTTATACTCCTTTTTCCGTATGAAAAATATTTTGTTAAATTTGGTTCTGACAACGCATTTGCCGATACCAAAATTTCCCTCACCAACCTCTAATGAATTCAACTATGAACCATTAAAAACACGCATTGTAAAATGACGAGTAGCAACACAACGCCTGCAACCATTCCATTTGGGCAACTAAATTCTGAGGAAATTCAGCTCTTAACTATTAAAAATAAAAATGGCCTGGAGGCCTTAATAAGTACATATGGCGCTACTTTGGTAAGCTTGTTAGCACCAGATTCTAGGGGGAATTTAGATGATATAGTACTGGGTTATGACAATTTGGAGGATTATCTAAACGACCCTTTTTACATGGGGAGTAACATTGGTCGTTGCTCCAACCGCATTGCTTTGGGACAATTCAAATTGGAGGGAAAGTCCTACCAATTGCAGTGCAACAACGGGGCCAACCACCTCCATGGAGGGCACCAAGGGTTCAACAAAAAGAAATGGTGCATAGAAAGCCACCAATGCAATGCGGTTGTTCTTTCTTATACTAGCGCCCATTTGGAAGAGGGCTATCCTGGTAACCTACAGATAAAGGTACAATATAAGCTCCTAGATAATAATGCATTGGATATAAATTTTGAAGCCACCTCAGACCTGACTACCATTTGCAACCCAACCAACCACAGTTATTTTAATTTGGCAGGATACAAATCCAACAACCTAAACAACCATTATTTACAACTCAACTCCAATTGGTATACCGAAACAAACGCCGAGTTGCTACCAACGGGAAAATTGGTCAACACCTCCGACTCTCCCTTGCATTTTAAACACAAAACCAACCTGCATCATGCCCTCTCGCATTGTAGTAATGCTTTCATTCAGGGATTGGACCACAATTTCAAAATAGAAACATATGATGGGACTTTACAACTGGCTGCAGTTCTATCGGAACACACTACTGGAAGAAAATTATGCTATTACACATCCATGCCTGGGGTTCAAGTGTATACTGGCAACCATTTGGACGGTGCATTCCAGGGCAAACACGGAAGAACACACCTCCAACACAGTGGTGTCTGTTTGGAAACACAGTATTTCCCGAATGCCATCAACCAAGACAATTTCTTATCCCCCATACTAGAAGCAGGTACCACCAAAACCTATTATAACAGGATAGAATTAAACACTTTGTGAGTTACTTGAACTACTTTTATGTTCTTCCATTAATTTATCAAGTTCCCCTTTTATTAAACCAGCATGTGCTTGGATTCCCTTGGATTTCGTTACAAACAAATACAACAAAGCAGCAGGCCAAAAAAGCAGTAATAAAATTACAAAAACCGCAACATTGAATTTCGTTTTTTGTTTCTGGTGCATCTGCTGTGCCAAGACTTGATCCTTCAAATCTTGGATCAAATGAGTAGAGGCACTTCTACCACAATAAGCACATTCAGGAGCCGATTGCATACTTAAAGTGATTTCCTGGTTGCTTTTATTGCCACAACCTGCACAATCAATGGCCACTTTATAGGGTACGTTGAAACGACCATCCATTATCTTTTTTTCTTCTGGTAGCCATACGAAATAGGCATCTTGTTGGGCATTTATGGTTTCTAGGTGTTTTAAAATGAAATTCTGAGGAATGTTCAGCGCCATGGATAAGGGTTGCAGGTGGGCTTCACCGGTACGTTCCAATGCATCCCATATGGCAATAATCTTGTTTTCCCTGCGTCGGTATTTTATGCCAAAAAACATAAACAAAACACCTGTTAGCACAATTATAGTGCGGAATAAGGGAAAACCATTTTCCACAATTACCAGAGAGGAACCTAATTCGGATTGCAGCACTTCCATGCTTCTCCCCTCTGCATTTTCAAAGCTGAAACTTCTATCATCCCATATGGTATAATCGTAATAGGTTCTAGGGTCTGCGAAAATCGAAATAAGGCCGACCACAACTACTACTATTCCTAGAATTATAAAAATTGAATCGACGTTGTATATATTTTTCCTTTTCATTTTTGACGGCACCCATCCTTCCACAAATTGTCAAAAAATAGTCGTTTTATCAATTATTTTCATCTGTATTGGTTCATTAGGACCTACCAGATGTATTTGCTTAAAAAAATATCGGCTTAAAAAGGTGTAATAATTAAATTTCAACAGTAGCTTTGCACCAAAAAAAATGAGAAAAGTACGGGTTACCAAGGAATTTGATTTTGAAACTGCCCATGCGCTAGATGGCTATGGCGGCAAGTGCAAGGACATCCATGGACATTCGTACCACCTCAAAGTTACCGTACTCGGGTTGCCAAAAACAGACAGCAACGCAGCAGATTGTGGCATGGTAATCGACTTTGGAGACCTCAAGGCCATTATCAAAGAGCAGATAAAACCAATTTTCGACCATAGATTGATACTGAGATCGGACAGCAGGTTTAAAGGGCTGGAGTTGAAAAATGAAAGAATTCGCTACGTCGACTACCAGCCAACTTGCGAAAATATGATGCTCGAAATAGTCCAAATTCTAATGCGACACCTTCCGAGCTTTGTACAATTGCACACTGTATTTTTAAGGGAAACTGCCAATAGTTATTCTGAATGGTTTGCTGAAGACCAATAATCACTCTTTCCGCATATTAAAAAACCTTCTTAATTTATGCCTGGTAATGGAATGTTCTTCAGCTCCTTCCGAACCAAGTAAAAACCCATAGGCTTTTAAGGATGGGATGTGGTCACAAACAATTTTGGCAATGGCCAAAATTGGAACTATCAAAAACATACCTGGGATACCCCAAATATTACCGCCAAGCACTACTCCTATTATTATAAAAAATGGATTAATTCTAACCATTTGGCCAACTATGTTAGGAGTTAAAATGTTGTTTTCGGTGAATTGTACTATAACAAACTGGATGAAAACGCCCAATGCCAATTGCGGACTTTCTCCTGTTAATAGAGCAAATAAAAACGGAATGGCATAACCCAATATAGTACCGAAATACGGAATGAAGTTGATTACAGCTGCAATAATACCAAAAAGCACCGCGTATTTGAGTCCGATAATATAAAATCCAACACTATTCAATACACATAAAATTAGTACTACAATAAATACACCAGTCATGTATTTGCCTGTGATAAGTGAAATTTTGTCTATCACCTTCCCCGCAACTTGAAGTTCTCCTTTTGGCACCAACTTGATGATGAACTTTTTGTATTTGTCTCGGTAAAACAGTGTAAAAAATATATAAACTGGCAATATAAAAATGCTAAACACCGTACTGGTAGTAGCAGATATAAGCACATTAAGTGTATCACCACTAAAATGGAATAAATTTTTAATCATTTCTTTTACCTCCGGCTCGGTTATGAACTCCCAGGATCCATTCAAAAAGCTGAGCTGTTTTAGTATGTTTTGTACATTGTGAACTGCTTGGGACTGCATTTCAGGAAGATTGACTACAAACCCCTTCAAGCCAGAGTAAATAAAAAATATTAAGGTATATAAAATTGCTATACCTGTTAGAATTGTAATTATATTTGCGAACACTCGATTCAGCCCTTTTTTTTCAAAAAAATTGGCCAATGGAAGGAGTAAAAAAGAGAATAAGAAGGCCAGGAATATTGGATAAAGGAAATTTCTAAATTCAATCAAAATGTAGTGAAGCAATATCCAAAACAAAAGTGAAATTGCCATTTTGGTCATTAGCGGTAACCTTCTTACCTCAGAAAAAAGTTTCATAGTATGGGATTTTATTAACCGAATATAATAAAAAAAAGTATCTAACTTAAATCGAAAATAAGCGACTAAAAATGAAAAAAGCAGAAATCATAACAGACAAAGGCACCATGACGGTTGAATTCTATGAAAAAGACGCACCAAAGACGGTAGCCAACTTTGTTAAATTAGCTTCTGAAGGTTTTTATGATGGATTAACTTTTCACAGGGTAATTCCAGACTTTGTTGTACAAGGTGGGTGCCCGGATGGAACTGGAGCCGGTGGACCAGGGTACGCAATAGACTGTGAATTAGATGGTGACAACCAATTTCATGACAGAGGTGTATTGTCTATGGCACATGCTGGAAGAAACACAGGGGGTTCCCAGTTTTTCATCTGCCACAGCAGACAGAACACACAACATTTAGACAGAAACCACACTTGTTTTGGAAAAGTGGTAGAAGGTGTAGATGTTGTGGATGACATCCGACAAGGAGACGTCATTCAAAAGATAAACCTTATAGACTAATCTATAACATAACAATAATGATCCGTTTCAGAAATGAGGCGGATCATTGCTTTAATTGCAAATAAAAAATGTTTCGAATTTTAATTCTTGCCAGTGCTCTGGCGCTTTTTGGCTCTTGTTCTAAAGAAACTAAAGAAAAAGTACCTCCCACAGTGATACTCGTATCATTTGACGGATTTAGAAACGACTATATCGACATCCACAAGACGCCAAATTTATTAAAATTAAAAGCAGAGGGAAGCAGTTTTGAAGGACTGAGGCCTTGTTTCCCATCTAAAACATTTCCCAACCATTACAGCATTATTACCGGATTGTTACCGGGCAACCACGGTTTGATTGCCAATACTTTTTGGTCAAAAGAAAAGCAAATGCTTTATTCTATCGGGAACCAAGAAGTAGTTACAGATGGCAGTTGGTACCAAGGCACGCCACTGTGGAACCTCTCTTCTGAGCAAGGTGTTAAATCGGCTAGTTTTTTTTGGGTTGGTTCGGAAGCCAACATCAACAACCGTTACCCAGATTCTTACAAAAAGTACGATGGGTCCGTTAGCCACCGCGCCCGCTTGGATACATTAAGATCCTGGTTAAAACAAAAAGACCCGCCTCGGTTTATATCCTTGTATTTTTCTGTAGTGGATAATGCTGGGCACAATTCCGGGCCCCTTTCGGATGAGACTGGCGTGGCAGTATCCGATTTGGACCAGGTAGTTGGAGAACTAATGGCCATCCAGCAGCAGCATCCCTATGCCAGCATTGTTTTAGTATCGGACCACGGGATGAGCAATCTGGATCCGAGTATGGGCATAAATTTACCAGAAGAAATAACAAAAGACACCTCAGGAAAAATCATTGCTGGCAACGTTTTCTACTTGATCTACAACGATGATACTACCAAAATTAACTCTTGGAAAAACACCTTAAAACAAAAACAATCCGAAGGGTATGCAGTATACGATCCTACCAACTTCCCTGAACATGCTTCCATTCTAAAAGGCAAAAATTCTCCAGATTTAATGGTTATAGCGAATGCACCCCATTGGTTCCATGTGAGCGCCTACAAACAACCAACGGGTACCCATGGTTTTGACCCCTATAAAAATGAAGAAATGTTAGGGATTTTGTATGCATACGGTCCTGCCTTCAAAAAGGGGTATTTTCATGACCGTCCTATCAACAACACCCACATTTACCCATTAATTGCAGAGATACTACAATTGGATTACGACAAAAAATCTATTGATGGTCAACTCGATTCTATTCAATTTATTTTGAACTAGTAGGATAGGATTTGCTAAAATAATAAGCAGCAATTACTCCGACAACTCCGCCAAACAGATGGGATTCCCATGAAATCCCTGGGATGGTAGGAAAAAGACCGAAAAACAACCCGCTGTACAACAAAATCACCACCAAGGATATGAAAATTGATTTCATATCCTTTCTAAATACTCCAAAAAACATTAAGAAAAAAGCCAAGCCGTAAATTAAGCCACTGGCTCCTATGTGGTTGAAACCACCTCTCGCAAAAACCCAAACCATTACATTGGTGAAAAAATAACAACTAATAAATACCTTGTTGGCTACTTTTGGGTAAAAATAAAACAGTACGCCTCCCAAAAAGATCATTGGGATGGTATTGGAAACCAAATGCGGTATATTGGCGTGTAACAATGGGGCAGTTGCGATTCCAATCAGGCCATAGGTAGTTCTTGGGGTAATTCCCAAATTACTAAGGTGGAACCCCAATAAAAAGTCCATGCAGAAAGCCACCCACATTAAAAACACAAATCTAAAGGGTACAACCGCGCTAGAAAAAAGACTTTTTGATGCCCCCATCCATTAAGCTGGGTTATTGACCATATGCAAATCAACCAATTTAGATTCTTCAAATCCAATGGCCATATACCCAAGAACTCCACCTGAAGCACTTGCAATTTTTTTAGCAATGTCCCGAATGGACTCATAATATTCTATGGCAAATACTTTTTCCAATTTAGGCAATACTGCATTGAGCCCTGCTAATTCTTCTACTAATAAGGGGGTTCTATCTTTAGCCTCTATTGGATAGTTTTGGATTGTAACCATCAATTTGTCTTCGAACCCTTCCGATAACATTTGGTAGAATTCAATCAAACCTTCTCGAGCAGCATTTTTTCTATTTTGTGAAATAGTTACCGCTTTTTTCAATTCGGATTTTTCAAATTTATTGTCTGCTCCTGCAATTAATATACTTACCAATATTGGAGCCTTGAACATCAACTCTCTTTCTTCTTCATTTAAGATTTCAAATTCTGCAATCATATCACCTGTTTTTAAAAATAAATAGACTCCCAGAAATATAGGATACTTTTAATTGAATTTCAACTGAATAGAACCAAAGATTTATTCAAAAGCTACCATATATTTATATATTGTACTATTTTAGCACAAAACCTAAAACTCTGGAATCAATCTATGTACGAAAAAGATCCTGTTAAAATTTTTGTCGTTGAAGACGATCCGTCTTACTCAAAATTTATGCAATATGTTTTGAGTCTTAACCCTGATTATGAAGTTGTGGTCTTTGACAATGGAACAGACTGTATTAAAAATTTACACCAACAACCACAGATAATCACCCTGGATTATACACTTCCAGATTTACCCGGAGAAAAAGTACTTAAAGACATTCGAGATTTTGATGCCTCTATTAATGTCATTATTGTTTCTGCTCAAGAGAAAATTGGTACGGCGGTTCAATTGTTAAAGCTTGGCGCTTTTGACTACATCACAAAAGATGAAGAAACCAAAGACAGACTACTCAACTCCATTAATAATGCAAGAAGCAAGGTTTCTTTAATCAAAGAGATTGACACTTTAAAACAGGAAATTACTGGTAAATACGAATTTGACAACAGCATCATTGGGTCGAGCTCAGAAATAAAGAAAGTGTTTCAGATGTTAGAAAAGGCTGTCAAAACCAACATAACTGTTTCAGTTACTGGCGAAACAGGAACTGGAAAAGAATTGGTTGCCAAGGCCATCCACTACAATTCCAATAGGAAAAAGGAAAATTTTGTTGCTGTTAATATTGCAGCCATCCCTACCGAATTAATAGAAAGTGAACTTTTTGGTCATGAAAAAGGCGCTTTTACAGGCGCAGCCACCCGAAGAATAGGAAAATTTGAAGAGTCCGACGGGGGATCGATATTTTTGGATGAGATTGGCGAAATGGATCTGAACCTCCAAGCCAAGTTGTTGCGCGTATTACAAGAGAAAGAAGTAACCCGTATAGGTGGAAATAAAATCATCAAACTCAATACCCGTGTAATTGTCGCCACACACAGGGACCTTGCAGAAGAAGTGAAACAAGGAAAATTCAGAGAAGACTTATATTATCGTTTGTTAGGCTTACCAGTAAAACTGCCCCCACTGCGCAACAGAGGCAATGATATCATCATTATTGCCCGACATTTGCTCAGTGAGTTTACCAAAGAAAATGAAATGGCCGACATCAGCATCAGTCCAGATGCGAAATCAAAGCTCTTGAAATACTCTTTCCCGGGAAATGTTCGAGAATTGAAGTCCATCATTGAACTTTCTGCGGTAATGTGTAACGACAATATGATCCAGGAAGAGGACATAATATTTGCAAGCCCCAATAAAGAAGATAACATCATTACCGAAGAGCTTACTCTTAAAGAATACACCTTCAAAATACTTTTGCATTTTCTGAAAAAATATGACAACAATGTGCTGCGCGTTGCCGACATTTTGGATATAGGAAAATCTACCATTTATCGGTATATTAAGGAAATGGAAGATGAAAATGTGTTGTAATGATCATTAAAGAACAACTTTCGGAATACATCAACAAAGGCGCTTTCTATAAAACCGTGGTGGAAGATGGTTCGGATATGATTTTCATTGTCGACTATGACGGCATTATCCACTTCAGCAATACTTCAGTAGAAGACACCTTGGGGCACCAACCCAGTGCTTTAAACGGCAAAAATTTCTTTGATTTCATATTTCCAGAAACCCTAGACAAGTTAAAAGAGAAATTCAAAGAATGCACCAAAACACCCTATATTGATAAGGTTGAATTCCAGTTTTTATGCGAAGATAAAACCTATAAATATTTAGAATTTAACTCTGTTAACATATACCATAAAAGTGGCATTGAAGGGCTGCTATTGGATTGTCGGGACATTACAGAAAGAAAGAAAAATGCCGAAGAACTCCTAAGGGCTAGAAAGTCGAAAGAACAGTTTTTAGCCAATATGAGCCACGAAATAAGAACCCCAATCAATGGTATTGCAGGGATGATTACGTTGTTAGAAGAAACGGCTGTAACGCCCGAACAAAAAAAATATTTAAATGCAATTAAAAACTCGACGGATAATTTAAAAGTTATTATCAACGATATTTTAGATTTCTCTGTAATTGAATCTGGGAAATTAAAATTCGAACAAATTGGATTCAATATTGCCACCCACTTGCCCAGTGTTATTGAGACCTTTTTGTACCAAGCAAAAGAAAAAGGCATACAGCTCACCTATTCTATTGATGCCCAGCTCAATACTGTAATCCTGGGAGACCCTGTTCGATACAGCCAGATTGTGATCAACCTCGTTTCCAACGCAGTGAAATTTACACCAACGGGAGAAATAAGGATTCTAGTTCGAGCAAAAGAAAAGCTAAACGATCAAATTCTTGTAGAAACCAAAGTGGTGGACACCGGAATTGGTATAACGGAAGAAAAATTGGAATCCATTTTTGAAAGTTTTAACCAAGGAGACGTAAGTGTAACTAGAAGATTTGGAGGCACAGGTTTAGGACTGGCTATTAGCAAACAGTTGGTAGAGCTTCAAAATGGTACCATTACCGTTTCTAGTAAGGAAAATGAAGGAACCGCCTTTACATTTGATATTCCTTACAGAATTGGATCAGAAGAAGACTTGAAAGATAAAGATTACCCTGAAAACAGGTCTTCCAATATTACCAATGAGTTTAGTTTTCCTGGCATGAAAGTACTTTTAGTGGAAGACAATGACATCAACCGAATGTACGCGGCCACTATATTAAAAAGGTGGGATTGTCATGTGGATATGGCAGAGAATGGTTTGATTGCGGTAGAAAAGGTTCAAAAAAATGATTATGACATTATTTTAATGGACATTCAAATGCCAGTTATGGATGGTTATGAAGCATCCAAGGCCATCAAACAAAGCGCTTCACCAAAGAAATCGGCGATTCCAATTATTGCATTAACAGCCAATGCCTTAAAAGGAATAGATTCTAAGTCGGAAGGGGTTGGCATGGAAGGGTATGTTACGAAGCCTTTTATCCCCTCAGATTTACATAAACTGCTCAGCAAGTACTACCTTCAAACACCTCATAAAACCACAATAGTAGAAGATACCACAGCATTGGAGAAACCAAAATCTTCAAATGAGTTCCAACACATTGACCTCTCCTATCTGAGGAACGTTTGCAGCAACGACAAAGGTTTTATTGAAGAAATGATCAAAACATTTTTGAGTGCCACTCCAGAATCACTCGAAATAATTAAAAATGCCAGCAGCCAATCCAATTGGTTAAAAGTTGGCAACGAAGCGCATAAGATAAAACCATCGATTACCTTTATGGGGATAGAAACGATGAAACCTTTGGTAAAACAAATTGAGGTAAACGCCAAAGAATCAAAAAACACACAAGACTTACCGGGTATGATCCAACATTTCGAAGAAGAGTTTCTAAGCGCCAAAGAAGAACTCGAACACATTCTAAAAGAAAAGATATTCTAAACAAACCACGGGTTCTATTGTTAAAATGTCAGGTATTTTATTCCTTTATTAAAATAATTGAAAATATAGAACGATAATTTTGATTCTAATAAAATAATTATCTTACTTTGCAAACAAGAAAAGAACAATGAACTACACAATTATCATAAACCATCATCATCATCATCATTTTTACTCAAAACTGATGCATGGCAGGTTTATGTATACTCCTCAATAAGAAATATACTTTACCTATATAAGTTCGAAAGGCTTGCCATGTGGCAAGCCTTTTTTGTTTTATACACTTTTTTCAACCAATTAATAATGACAAATTTAAGAATAGCAATTCAGAAATCGGGTAGACTTCAGGACAACTCCATTAAACTATTAAAAGAATGTGGTTTCAATATTTCAAATGGTAAAAACCAGCTCAAAGCACTGGTTCAAAACTTTCCTGCCGAAATATTATTTCTAAGAGACGACGACATTCCTCAATATGTGGAAGACAATGTTGCCGACATTGGCATCATAGGAGAAAATGTTTTCATCGAAAAAAAGAAAAACATCAAAGAAATAGAACGGTTGGGTTTTGCCAAATGCCGCATGAGCATTGCAGTGCCCAAAACCTCTGATTACAATGGGATTGAATGGCTCAACAATAAAAAAATAGCCACCTCCTACCCCGTTATTGTACAACGTTTTTTAAACGAGAACAACCTCAACTCCGAAATTCATGAAATATCTGGTTCTGTAGAAATAGCACCTGGAATTGGCTTAGCAGAAGC
Organism: Cytophagales bacterium Alg240-R148; assembly: GCA_900537185.1. Taxonomy (GTDB): domain Bacteria; phylum Bacteroidota; class Bacteroidia; order Cytophagales; family Cyclobacteriaceae; genus Alg240-R148. The sequence continues at coordinate 254,364 of LS999832.1, read as the reverse complement.
TATTTGTGACATTGTGAGTACTGGATCCACTTTAATGAGCAATGGCCTTAAAGAAGTAGAAACCGTTTGCAGTTCAGAGGCCATTTTGGTGGCATCTTCCAATATGGCCCAAGAAAAGAAACAACTAATCGAACAATTGCTTTTCAGAATAAAAGCAGTTAAAAGAGCCAAAAACAACAAATATTTAATACTCAACGCTCCAAATGACTCCATAGATTCTATTTCTAAGGTGCTTCCGGGTATGAAAAGCCCAACGATCACCCCTTTGAGAGATCAAAATTGGTCTTCTTTATCCTCCGTTGTAAATGAAAATGAATTTTGGACAAAAATTGAGCAATTAAAATCGCTTGGCGCTCAAGGAATTCTTGTTCTTCCAATCGAAAAAATGATTTTATAAAATGGAAATCAACACAACCTACAACCCAGAAAAAAAGGATTGGGCCAAGTTATCGGAAAGACCAGCCATTAACAATGCAACCATTACTTCCTTGGTGGCCAACATCCTATACAATGTGAAAAAAAATGGAGACGAAGCCATCAAGAACTACAACTTTGAATTTGACAAAGTAGTTACCAATAACTTGAAGGTAGATGCTGCTTCTATTGAAAACGCAGTTAATTTAATACCAAAAAAACTGCAAAATGCCATCCAAGCAGCGGCGGATAACATTGAAAAATTCCATCAATTGGACCAAAAAGCTGTAACCATTGAAACAACACCTGGAGTAGAATGCACCGCCAAATGGCTGCCAATAGAAAAGGTTGGGTTGTATATCCCTGGAGGAACAGCCCCTTTGTTTTCTACTGTACTAATGCTTGGAATACCCGCAAAAATAGCTGGAAACAAGTCGGTTTCGTTGTGTACACCTCCTGACGCAGCTGGCAATATAAACCCTGCAATACTTTTTGCTGCCCAACTCGCCGGAATCCGCAACATTTATAAAGTTGGTGGGGCACAAGCGATTGCCGCAATGGCGTATGGGACCGATACCATAGAAAAATCAGATAAAATATTTGGACCAGGCAATCAATTTGTAACAAGAGCCAAACAGCTTATCGCAGCCGAAGGTATTGCCATAGACATGCCCGCTGGCCCTTCAGAAGTTCTGGTTGTAGCAGACGCCAGTGCCAATCCTGCCTTTATTGCCGCAGATTTACTATCTCAGGCAGAACACGGACCGGATAGCCAAGTGGTGCTGTGTACAGATTCAGAATCTTTACTAAAAGAAGTACAGTCGTTTCTGGAGGAGCAAATCCAAGAACTTCCTAGAAAGGAAATGGCTGCTAAAGCCATAAGCAATAGTAGGTTTCTTGTTTTTAAGGACATCCCAACATGTATGGATTTTAGTAATTTTTACGCACCAGAACATTTAATTATCCAATGTCAAAATTTGGATAACACAGCGGACATGGTACGCCATGCTGGAAGTGTATTTCTAGGTCCTTTCACACCAGAATCAGCTGGTGATTATGCCTCAGGAACCAACCACACTTTACCAACTAATGGCTTTGCGAATGCGTACAGTGGTGTTTCGACTTATTCTTACATGAAACGCATTACATTCCAAACAATTAATAAAAAAGGCATTGCACTTTTAGGCCCTACCATAGAGGTAATGGCAGAGGCCGAAGCACTCATGGCGCACAAAAATGCTGTTTCAATACGATTAAATTACTTGAAGAATGCTTGAGCAACTTATACGGCCAAATATATTAAACATGGCGCCTTATGCCTCTGCTAGGCATGAAAACGAAAATTTGGATGCGATATTACTGGATGCCAACGAGAACCCTTATTCGGAAAAATTCGGTCGGTATCCGGATCCGGATCAAAACAATCTAAAAAAGGCCTTGGCTGCTTACTACAAAGGCAATCCAAACGCGCTCTTTTTAGGAAATGGAAGTGATGAGCCAATCGACTTGTTGCTGCGTATATTTTGTGAACCGGGACTTGAAAACATCGTTATTACTGCTCCAACCTACGGCATGTACAAAGTAAGTGCTTCCATCAATAACGTTGCGGTTGTAGAAGTGCCACTGGCTAAAAACTTTGCATTGGATGCAGATGCACTTTTGGCAACTGTAAATGAGAAAACAAAAATAATTTTCTTATGTTCTCCAAACAATCCATCTGGAAACATTTTGAACAAAACACAACTATTAAAAGTGGTACAAGGCTTCAAGGGTATGGTGGTGGTAGACCAGGCATACATTGACTTTTGTCCGGAAGAATCCCTATTGGACCAGCTTGGTTCTAACAGCAATCTCATTATATTACAGACGCTGTCTAAAGCCTGGGGTTTGGCTGGATTAAGAGTAGGGTTGACTTGGGCCGACCCAAGAGTGATTGATCTGCTTAACAAAATCAAACCTCCTTATAATATATCAAGCATTGCCCAAGAAAAAGCCCTAGAGGTTGTCAACCAACCGCACCAAATGGAAAAATGGGTAGAGGATATAAAAACTCAGAAAAGCAAGCTTGAAAAAGAACTATTGGAAGTTAAAAGTGTTTTAAAGATCCACCCCTCCGACGCCAACTTTTTACTGGTAAAATTCCAATCGTCTGAGAGAGTTTTTAAGTATCTAAAAGGGTTTGGAATTGTAATAAGAGATCGATCCAAACAAATGCAATGCCAAGGGTGTTTGAGAATTTCTGTAGGCAACGCCAATGAAAATAAGCAATTAATAAAACTGTTAAAGTCATTCAAATGAAAAACATACTATTTATAGATAGGGACGGCACCCTCATCAACGAACCTGAGGATTACCAAATAGACAGTTTGGAAAAGTTATCGTATTTACCTGGCATGTTTAAGAACATGGGTAAAATAGCCAATTCCAATCTTTTTGAACTGGTAATGGTCAGCAACCAAGATGGGTTAGGCACCACTTCCTTTCCTGAGAATGATTTCTGGCCAGTTCAAAATAAAATGATGGAGGCTTTGGAAAATGAAGGCATTGTGTTTGATGCAGTAAAAATTGACAAATCTTTTGAAGCAGAACAATTGCCAACAAGAAAGCCACGAACCGGTCTGTTAAACGATTACATACGAGATGGGTACAGCAGAGAAAAAAGCTATGTTATTGGCGACCGGTTAACAGACATTGAATTGGCTTATAACATGGGTATTAAGGGCATATTGATTAACGATGGCAGTCTAAGTACAGAATTGTCCGAGGCCGTATATGCAGATAGCTGTGTGCTTATCACCAACTCTTGGGATGTTATCACCCAATTTCTTTTGTATCCAGACCAAAAAACAACTGTTTCTAGAAATACAAAGGAAACTAAAATCACGGTAGAATTAAATCTAGAGGGGGAAGGAAAAGCTAATATTGCAACTGGAATCCCCTTTTTTGACCACATGTTAGAACAAATTGCAAGACATGGCAATCTGGACCTCAACATTGCAGTAAATGGCGATTTAGAAATTGATGAACACCACAGCATTGAAGATACAGGAATAACTTTAGGTGAGGCATTTAAAAAAGCGCTTGGCGATAAAGCAGGAATTGAAAGGTATGGGTTTTGCCTGCCAATGGATGACTGTTTGGCTCAGGTTGCACTTGATTTTGGCGGTCGCAATTGGATAGAATGGGAAGCTGAATTTAAAAGGGAAAAAGTTGGTGATATGCCAACTGAGATGTTTTTTCATTTCTTTAAGTCTTTCTCAGATGCCGCTCTTTGTAATTTAAATATTAAAGCCAGTGGAGAAAACGAGCACCATAAAATAGAGGCTATTTTCAAAGCATTTGCCAAAGCAATTAAGATGGCCAAAAACAGACAAACCAACCAGTACAGCATACCATCCACCAAAGGCATTCTATAATGAAGATCGTTATAATAAAATACAATTCGGGCAACGTGAAATCGGTTGCCAATGCCCTCGAGCGTTTGGGGTGGTCCTACTCAATTTCTGACAATGAAACGGAAATTTTAGCTGCCGACAAAGTCATACTTCCTGGAGTAGGGTCGGCCAGCAGTACCATGCCTTTTTTAACAAACAAAGGGCTAGACCAGACAATTAAAAAGGTCCAACAACCCTTGCTAGGGATTTGTTTGGGTATGCAATTACTTTGTTCTCATACCGAGGAAGGTAACACAGATGCCTTGGGCATATTTAATGTTAGTGTTAAAAAGTTCCCATTTAAACAGGGTTATAAAATACCACACATGGGATGGAACAGCATTCAATTGTCAGAAGGAAGCTGGTTGCCTAGCAGTGTGCAAAATAAAAGCGTGTATTTTGTTCATAGCTATTATGTAGAGAGCAACCAATGGAACGCTGCAACTTCGGATTACATCCAACCATTCAGTGTTGCTATGAAAAAAGACAATTTCTACGCTACTCAATTTCACCCAGAAAAATCTGGAGATATAGGGGAGTTAATTTTAAAAGAATTTCTATCGTTATGAGCAGAATTATACCGGCAATAGACATTATCAATGGAAAATGTGTGCGATTATCTAAAGGGGATTACAATACTAGTAAAACCTATTTTGACCAACCTTTGGATGCTGCGTTACAATTTCAGGATGCTGGCTTGCGCTACATCCACATAGTAGACCTAGATGGTGCCAAATCTAAGAAAATTCAAAACTTAAAAGTGTTAGAAACAATTGCGAACCAAACCAATTTAACAATAGATTTTGGAGGGGGCGTAAAATCCAAAAGTGATTTGGAATCGGCATTGAATGCTGGCGCCACACAAGTAACTTGTGGCAGCATTGCGGTACAGTCTCCTTTAGAAGTTGCGGATTGGATCAAAACCTATGGGAGTGAAAAAATTATTCTAGGAGCCGACGCCAAAAACGGCCTAATTGCTACCAATGGATGGATGGAATCCTCCAATTTAGAATTGAATCAATTTTTGAAAGACTGGATTGAAAAAGGAATACAATATACAGTTTGCACAGACATCAGCAAAGATGGCATGTTGGAAGGCCCCAACTTTGCACTGTACAAACAAATAAAACAACAGATGCCGCAATTAAAAACCATTGCAAGTGGTGGCATAAGCTGTTTAGAAGATGTCACACAACTCCTATCCGATCAAACTGTGGATGGTATTATTATCGGCAAAGCCATCTATGAAGGGCGCATCCAACTCAAAGACTTATCAAAACTATGTTAGGCAAAAGAATTATACCCTGCTTGGACATCAAAGATGGCAGAACGGTAAAAGGCATTCAATTTGAAAACTTGATTGACGCTGGAGACCCTGTAGAATTGGCCAAGGCCTATTCAAGACTTGGTGCGGACGAATTGGTTTTCTTGGATATTTCTGCCACTAACGAAAAACGAGCTACGCTTGCCAAAATTGCAGAGCGCATTGCGCAAGTATTGAACATTCCATTTACAGTTGGAGGGGGCATCAACAGCATTGAAGATGTCAAACGGCTTTTAGAGGCTGGGGCTGATAAAGTTTCGGTAAATTCGTCGATAGTGAAGCGGCCAGATTTACTCAATGAATTGGCTGCTGAATTTGGAAGCCAATGTATTGTGGCAGCAGTGGATGCAAAGTGCATAGAGGGCACTTGGCTGGTACACACACATGGTGGCAAAAAAGCGACGGACATCCAATTATACGATTGGGTAATAGAATTAGAAAAGCGAGGTGCGGGAGAAATACTATTTACATCGATGAACAACGATGGAACCAAAAGTGGGTTTGCAAATGATGCGCTCAATTATGTTTCAGAACATTGCAACATCCCAATCATTGCAAGCGGAGGTGCCGGTACCATGCAGCACTTTTTAGATGCTTTTAAGTTGGGAAAGGTCGATGCCGCCCTAGCTGCTAGTGTCTTTCATTTCGAAGAAATAGAAATAAAAAAATTAAAAGAATTCCTTAACAACCACAACATTCCAATCAGACTAACATGAATAACATTATAGAACAATTAGACTTTGACAAAGTTAATGGATTGGTTCCCTGTATCATACAAGATGTTGACAGCAATAAAGTGTTGATGTTGGGATATATGAACCAAGCGGCAATAGAAAAAACAGTATCCTCTAAAAAAGTAACATTTTTTAGCAGAACAAAAAAAAGGCTCTGGACTAAGGGGGAAACTTCTGGAAATTATCTGATTTTAAAGGATATTTTGGTAGATTGTGATAGAGATTCGCTGCTTGTTAAAGTCTCCCCTACTGGCCCCGTTTGTCACAAAGGGACTGATACTTGCTTCAATGAAACCAATAACAAACCTTTTGACCTCGCTTATTTGGAGAACGTAATTGAATCGAGAAAATCCATGGATTCCAATGTTTCTTATGTAGCGAGTTTGTTTGATAAAGGCATCAATAAAATAGCCCAAAAAGTGGGCGAAGAAGCGGTAGAAATGGTAATAGAATCCAAAGACAATAACGATGACTTGTTTCTGAATGAAGGAGCTGATTTGCTTTTTCACTATCTGATACTTCTCAACGCAAAAGGGTTCAACTTGACCGATATTAACAACATTCTAAAAGAAAGACACAAAAAGTAGCAAATTTCTTACTATATTTCGATTTTAAACGAGAACAATATGAGTGAGAAACGTACCAAACTCTTCAATGGACATCCCTTCATAAATTATGAAAGGGATGTCTATACAGAAGAAGAATGCATTAAAAGAAGCAAAGAGTTTTATCAATGGCTGGATACTCGAAGAACCGTAAGAGATTTTTCAGACAAACCGATTCCGAGAGAAGTAATTGACAACTTAATTTTGTCCGCCTCTTCTGCTCCTTCTGGCGCACACAAACAACCTTGGACTTTTTGCGTTGTTTCCAGTGCTGAATTAAAAACACAGATTAAAGAAGCAGCCGAAAAAGAAGAGTTCGAAAGCTACCACAATAGAATGAGTGAAGAATGGCTCGAAGATCTCAAAAAATTACAAACAGACTGGAAGAAACCCTTTTTAGAAATTGCCCCCTATTTGGTCATTATCTTTAAAAAGGCCTTTGAATTTGGTGAGGACGGAGAAAAAAAGAACAACTACTATGTCAACGAATCGGTTGGTTTGGCTGCTGGATTCTTTTTGACAGCAGTCCACCAAGCAGGTTTGGTGGCACTCACCCACACACCTTCTCCTATGAACTTTTTAACCAAACTTTTAAAAAGACCGGAGAACGAAAGACCTTTTCTGTTAATCCCCGTGGGCTACCCGGTTGAAGAAACCTATGTTCCGGATTTAGAAAGGAAACCCATCGACGATATTGCCGTTTATTACGACTAATTTTCAAGCCTGGTTCTTCCAGGCTTTTTTTTGCCCTGCATTTTATTTTACACTTATTTTTTTAATAAAAAAACACTCCCTTCAGCACTGTTAAAATTATTGCGCTTTAAGTAGTATTATCTTCATTTTTAGCACATCAAAGCGATATACGAACGTAATATTTTATCAAAAAACAGATGTTTTTAAAAAGGATGTTCAAACATTTTGTTTAATATTTTCTTTGAATTATATTATTAGATCAAATAATTCTTCGTACAAAATTTGACTTTAACAAATCAATTTAGTTAATTTAGAGACTGTTTTACAATTAGTTACCTTGTAAATAAAGTAACCAACGTACGTCCTAAACCTATAAAAGCAACAAATGACTTTTTTACTTCAAGCCCCCACATAACGATGTAAGTTCAAATCATTTTTTGAACATTTTATTATCCAAAGATGAACGCTTCGCTTCTTATTCCATAAAAGAAGTATACAGATACCCAACATCTGTTCTCCACAATACCAAACTAGTACTGTACCCCTATTTATTATGCACCAATGGTGCAACGGTATCCTTGCCTTAAAAATATAACTATTTCAATATATTAAATTAATAAACAACCATAGAACACCAACTACATAACTAATTTATAACCAACATGAAAAAAAACAAACACATGTATTTAGGTCGATGGGTTTTTGCACTCATTTGCCTGATGATTACCCATGGAGCCCTTATGGCCCAAAAGAACCCCCAACCAGATGAAGGGGTCATTCGAATTAAATTTCAACCAACGCTAACGGCCTCTCTTAAAACAATGAAGATGAGAACCAGTGCAAAGGGAGAAATTATTACTGGGTTAAGTGCTCTTGATGCATTGAACCAAACCTACCAAGTTACCGATATGAAAAGAGTTTTCAGACCGGCTGGTAAATTTGAAAGCAAGCATGAAAGACACGGCCTGCACCTTTGGTATGAAATTAAATACAACAACAAAGTTGAATTAAACCGATTACTAAACGAATATCAGAACTTAACTTATGTTCAAATTTCCGAACCAACTTATGAAGTAAAAAGAATTGGTACTGAAATCAACAAGGATGTATTGGGAACTATTGACAACCCTGTTAATGACCCATTGTTTGGAAACCAGTGGCACTACGAAAACACTGGCCAAACAGGTGGAACACCAGATGCAGATGTTGATTTGACAGCTGCCTGGATGGAAACTGCTGGAACAGACAATGTTATCGTTTCTATCCATGATGGTGGGATCGACTTTTCCCATGAAGACATTGCTGGAAATGAGTGGATCAATGCCGATGAAATTCCGAACAATGGAATTGATGACGACAGCAATGGCTACATTGATGACTACAATGGCTACAATTTTGGAGATGGCGGCGGTCCGATCCCTGCAGATTCTCACGGAACACATGTTGGAGGAACAGTTGCTGCTCAAAACAACAATGGTGTTGGGGTATCTGGAGTTTCTGGCGGTACGGGAATAGGCGATGGCACTAGATTGATGTCTTTATCTGTTTTTGGTGCTACCGGCAACAACGGCTTCGCTGATTCTTATGCATATGCTGCTGATAACGGCGCTATAATCTCTCAAAATAGCTGGGGTTACACCAGCCCAGGGGTTGTAGAACAAGCCGTATTGGATGGTATAGATTATTTCATAGCCAATGCAGGTTACGATGAAAACGACAACCCTATCGGTCCAATGCAAGGAGGAATCGTAATATTTGCCGCTGGAAATGACAATGCAGATGGCGAATATTACCCAGGTTATTACGACCCTATTTTCACTGTTTCCGGGCTGAACCACAAAGATGAAAAATCTTGGTACACCAACTACGGAACATGGGTAGACATAGCTGCACCGGGTGGAGAAACTAACTCAGTGGCACAAGAAGGTGTTTTGAGTACCACTCCAGGCAACAACTACAGCTACTTCCAAGGCACTTCCATGGCCTGTCCTCATGTTTCAGGGCTTGCGGCTTTAATTGTTTCTAAATACGCTGGCAACATTACGCCCGATCAGGTGCGCGGAAGAATCATGGGTACTGCAGATTTTGTGGACGACAAACCTGGCAATGCTGCCTACATTGGAAAATTAGGTATTGGTAGAATTAATGCTGCCGCTGCACTGATGGACGACGATGGCATTGCACCAGACGCCATTACCGACTTATCATCTGATGGCTCGACACAAAATAAAATCATGCTTACTTGGACTGCACCTGCAGATGCAGACAACAACAATGCTACAAGTTATGATTTAAGGTATTCCACAGCTCCAATTGACGCAGCCAATTTTGCAGATGCCACCAGCTACCCTGCTGGATCCGCTTCTAACGCAGGAGAAACGGAATCTGTGGAAGTGGAAGGACTTTCTGCTTCTACTATGTATTACTTTGCTGTGAAATCGGCGGATGTCTTTGGCAATGTTTCGGACCTTTCCAATGTATTGGAAGCTACCACTACTGATGGGCCTGAAATAAGCGTAACACCAAGCAGTATTTCGACTGCAATTGACGTACAGGTTGCGACAACCATTACAGAACAAATCGTGATGGACAATTTAGGAACAGGTGAACTGGACTACTCCACTTCTGTTGCCTACCTTTCTACTGCAGCCGTTCCAAATACGGTATTAAACATTGACCGTTCTTTATACGGGCTAGGCAATACAGATAATTTAAAAATAGAAAAATCAGGTGCTCTTTCTAGCCGATCTTCTAAAGAAGCCATACCACAATTGACTGGAATTATTGATTCTTTGTTTTACGATGTTGGCGAAGTTGAAGACGATTTTGTTGGGTTTAGTTCTGGAGCACCTTTTGGAGCAGGTAGTAAATTCACTGTATCTCAAAGCAGTTTCAAACTAACCCACATTAAAAACCTACACAGAACGTTAACTTTAGCGAACCCAACGGTAGTAATTGAAGTGTATGGTGGCGGAACTTTACCTACCAATGGCACCTTATTACATACTCAAACCTTTTCAGAGGCCAGCGCGGATGGAAGCTTCTTTGTTATTCCTTTAGACGCTGCCTTGGACTTTAGTCAAGGAGATGTATTCTGGATTGTATTCAAATACCCGAATGGCATTGCGTTCCCACAAGGAGTCAATGAAAACATTTCAGGAGTTGAAGGAATCTTTTACTACAGTGGAGATGATGGCGCAACTTGGAGTACAGTAGAAAGTGCATTGCCACTTACTGCTTATAAAACGCGTGCTCTAAGTGCTTCGACGGATGGCACCACCAGCTTTATTAGCATTGCACCTGCTTCTGGTGTAGTTCCTGCCAACGGCCAGCAAATTTTAGAGGTTACTTTCGATGCTTCTTCTTTAAAAAATGGATTAAGCAAAGCCAGCATCACAATTGAAAGCAATGATGCCAATATGCCGAGCATTCAAATACCAGCTGAGATTACAGTTTCTGGACAAGCACCTTCTATTGAGGTTTCCAGCAATTTTGTTGAATTCGGTTCTGTATTTGTAGGCGCAACTGGCAAAATGATGGTAGATGTTACCAACAATGGACTTGGTGTTTTAGACATCCAAAGTTTATCGTTTAGCAACCCTGCTTATTCAACTTCTGCGGCAGCAGGTACTATTGACCCAGGCGGTGTAATGTCTGTAGAGATAGAGTTCTCTCCGACTGCAGTTGGCAATGAAAGTGGTAAATTAACGATAGCTAGCAACGACCCTTCTAATGCTCAAATTCAGATTGTTTTGGCTGGTACAGGTGCTAACCCTCCTGTAATTGCCATTTTACCTGAGTCTTTAGAAAAAACATTGAATGCTGGAGAAATAGGTACGGATACAGTGACCATAGAAAACCAAGGTGCGTACCCGTTAACCTACTCAATTCCTGAGGTAGCAGTGAACCAACTACTCAACCAGCCGAACATCCAATTAAACAACACCTCTCTAATCTCAACAATGGCTTTAAACACCAAAGACGACATGGATACCCGTGTTGGCCACCCGGTAGTTTTAGGAGCAGGTGTAGATTCTGGATATGGTTATAAGTGGATTGATTCAGATGAAACAGGTGGTCCTGTTTATTCTTGGATGGATATTAGTGCAACCGGTACACCAATCAGTATAGGTGGTGATGGCGTAGTAGAAATGGCTTTGCCTTTTGCCTTCCCATTCTACGATGAAATTGAAAACAGTTTGTACATAGCTGGTAACGGTTTTGTTACATTTGAACCTGTTACAGCTTCTTTTGGAGCTTTTTCAAATGGTCAAATCCCTGACTCTGACAATCCTAATGCTTTAATAGCTGCTTTCTGGGATGACATTGAACCTCAAAATGGAACATTGCATTACCAAACGGTTGGAAACAAATTCATTCTTCAGTATTCTGATGTACCACATTACAGTGGCGGTCAAACAGGAACAGTTACTTTCCAGATTGTATTGTACAGCGATGGTAACATCGAATTCATATACAACGATGTTGAAGGTGCGTCTTTCACCAATAGCTGTACCATCGGTATAGAAAACTCCGGTGGAACAGATGGTGCACAAGTAGTATTCAACAATGCTTACCTTAAAAATGAGCATGTAGTTAGATTCATCAAGCCGCAGCCACAGTTCATCACATCGGTTAGCCCACTTGAAGGGGTATTACTACCTGGTGAAACCCAGAAATTAGCCCTTGGCATTAGTGCAGAAGGACTAAACGACGGTGTTTATCAGAATAATGTAGATATTTCTAGTAACGACCCAATTAACAGCCCGGCAAAAGCCAACGTAGTTTTAACTGTGATTGGAGAGCCGGCTATTGAAGTATCGACTGACCACATTGTTTTTGACACCTTGTTTACTGGTTTGCAAAGCAACATGGAGTTTGAGATTGCCAACCCTGGAACAAAAACTTTAGAAGTCACAGATTGGAGCAATTCCAATAGTGTTTTCTCCATTGTTGAAGCAGCACCACTTGCAATATTACCTGGTGGATCTGCTGTCGTAACGGTCGTGTACAGTCCAATTGATCCAGCTACGGATATGGATTCTATTGTGCTCAACAACAATGCAGGAGATGCTGTTAAAGTATACCTTTCTGGTGTTAGTGTGGACCCTCCAGTAATCAACGCCTCTCCAAGTGCATTGGCATTAACTTTAGATGCAGGAAGCGAAGGATACGACACGTTGACTATCGAAAATACAGGAGGTTACGAATTAAGATACTCCATGTCTGCTACGCAATGGCTCAACCCTACGGTTGCCCAAAGCAATTTAGAAGGCCAACGCGTATTGCTTAACAAAGAAGCGCTGGATGATCGCATAGGGTCTCCTGTTCAAAATGGTGCAGGTGCCGATAATACTTATGGGTATACCTGGGAAGACAACCAAGATGGAGACGGTGCTGCCGTTTACAAATGGACGGATATCAGCCAATCTGGAGCAAGCTTGCCAGTAGGTGGAGACGGTGTTGTACAAATTAACATGCCGTTTGATTTTGATTTTTACGGTCAAACCCACAACAGCATTTATGTTGGCGCTAACGGATTGTTATCTTTCCAACCAATTACAGCTTCATTTGGTGCATTCTCTAACCAATCCATTCCTGGATCGGGTAACCCTAATGCGGTTATTGCCCCTTTCTGGGATGATATTGAACCTGCAAGTGGCAATGGACTGTTTTTCGAAGCAGATGCGGACAAAGCAGTATTCCAATACGACAACGTACCGCACTACTCCGGGTCTTTCAGTGGAACCGTAACTTTCCAAGTAATTCTTTATGCTGATGGAGAAATCAAATTTCAGTACAAAGATGTTGAAGGGGCAACTTTCAACCAAAGTGGAACAGTTGGAATTGAAAACTTAGATGGTACCGATGGTATTAACGTTGCATTCAACACCGCTTATATTAAAGACAAGTTAGCAGTTAGTTTTGTACCACCTGTATTCGACAAAGTGGCTCCTGGTACTTCTCAAAAAGTAGCAGTTAAATTTGACGCCTCTAATCTTTACGATGGTGTTTACGAACACAACGTTACGATTAAGTCAAATGATCCTGTTACGCCAGTTGTAGAAATTCCTGCGACGTTAACAGTACTAGGTGTTCCTGACATTTACAGTACGGACAGTTTAGACTTTGGTAGCACCTATGTAGGAAACTCTGCTTATACTACTAGTGAAGACTTGATGATCGAAAACAGAGGAACCAAAACCCTTGAAATATCTCAGATATTTGTAGCATGGGTCGGTGGTATTGATTTTCACCCAATTGAAACAGGTGGAATCAGCATCGCACCAGGTGAGTCTTTTGATTTAAGTATATTATTTGCGCCACAAGAGTTGGGATTAAGAAATGGAATATTAGTAATCCAAAGTAACGATCCTGACACACCAAATCACTTTGTATCCTTAACAGGAGAAGGCGTGAACCCTGCCATTATTGAAGTAACGCCTAACGCGCCAATTGTATTGAACTTAAGAAGGTACGAGCAAACATCGGCTCCGTTAGCGGTAGGCAATGTTGGTGAAGCAGATTTGGAATACACCATAATTTCAGAAAATGCTTTGGCTACGGCTACACCAGACAACGGTACAGTTGCTTCTGGATTGACCGAAGCGGTTGACATACAATTTGATGCTGCCAACCAAAGCAGTGGAGACCACAGTTTCAACTTAGTGTTTGAAAGCAATGACATTGAAACCCCTGTGGTTCATGTTGCGGTTGAAGCACACATCAACTACTTGCCAACTGTAACATTGTTGGATGCCAGCCCTGCTGATATGGTAGTAAATGAAAATGAATCCTTAATGGCTACTTTCTTGTTTGACGACATGGATGGTCATGTAGTAAGTGTGGAATTATTGGAAGACGTTGAAAATACAGATTTCTATTATTCTTCTAGCAATTACGAAGGTGTATTCAAATTTGATCCTGATTTTACTCAAGCAGGGGATTACACTTTTAATCTAGTTGCGATAGACGACATGGGAGACTCTTTGCAACATGCCTTCAACGTAGTAGTTGAAAATGTTAACAGAACTCCTGTTTTGGTTATGGCCCTCGAAGACCACGCATTTAGTGCGATCGGTGGTAGCGCTGCTATTGATCTTGGGGAGTATTTTGTTGATCCTGATGGAGACAATCTAACTTTCGAGATTACCGCATCGGATATGGATGTTGTAGGTTATAGTATGGATGGAACAATGTTAACCATTTCTGGTCTTGCCCAAGGCAATTCTGATGTTATGGTAAAAGCAATGGATTCAGAAAATGCTTATACAATGGACGACTTCCATGTAGTTGTAAGCTTGCCAAACCACCCTCCACATTTGACTGGAGATTTGGAAGACCTTACGATGGACATTTCTGATGACACCCATACAATTGATCTGAACAGCATATTTGAAGATCCTGATGGTGACGCATTGGCGTTCACTGTAAATGGATGGGACGACAATGCATTGGACATCTACATAGACAACAACAACCAATTGATGTTGACGCCGCTGGCAGTTGGTCAGGGCGATGTAGTAGTACATGTTACAGACAACAATGGTGGTCTATTAACTGCTACGTTCCAAGTAACCATTTTGGATCCAAACAGTACAGACATAGCTTTGGGTAATTTCCCTAACCCGTTTAATGGAGCAACTAACATTTCGTTCCAGTTAAACAAATCTCAAAAAGTACGTTTAGAAGTGTACAACACCAAAGGAGATTTGATGGCGGTATTAGTGGATGCTACTTTGGATGCAGGTTCTAAGGTTATTAATTTTAATGGACAAGGCCTTGAAAAAGGACTCTACCTTTATAAAATTATAACTGAAGATGGAACTGTAACCAGAAGAATGGCAATTCAAGACTAATTGACGTTTAGAAGTTAATAAGAAAAGGCCCCGGTATACCGGGGCCTTTTTCATTTATAGCTTATGCACAAATAAAGTTCGATTGGAAGTTCTAATCCCCGGGACGTTTTGCTTTTAATCCCAGCTTCAATTACTTGCGTTCAACATTCATTGTTTCTATCCAACTATCCGGTACAAACAGTTCAAAAAAACCATACCCACCATTTATGTTAGTCGGCAAATTGTAAGGCTCAGATACCACATCTATTAAAAAAAAACTCTGGTTTCTTTTGTCCAAATAATCGTAGTATGCTGGGCTAATATTGCCCAACGAGACCATCAAAGTATCTCCAATTTCATAATCTTTATTGTAGGTAATGCTAAAAGAACCTTCAATAGTGTCTTGGCTCTCATCGTCCTCAATCAAATATGAAAAAGTTTTTGCATTAATTAACTCCTCTAAAGAAGCGTTTCTTTGTATCAATTTTTGAACATTAATCACATAATAGTTTTTTCCTGGAAGATCCTTAAACTGGTAGGCTATATAAGGAATAACTTCTTCATTGTTGTGTTCATACCGAAGTTCCATGGCATCAAAAAACGCACGGGGCAGCAACTTACTTGTTGCGGTCGCTACCAAAGGCGTATTTTCATCCGCAACATCCAGGGTAAAATCAGTGTTTGGTTTAGCCTTTAAGCCATTAGATGCATAAACACCAGCATCTAACTTATCCAACACCAAAGATTGATCTGCGCTCGCTACTTCTACCAAAGCAGATTCAAGCAAGAGCTCTTTCAACAGCACACTGTCATTTTTGTCCCCTCTTTCCAAAGCACTAAAAGTATAGGACAAAACTACAGAAATGCCTTCGTCTGGTATCAATACAGAAGATACTACTATTGCTTGGGGCACTTGGGGCACATCCTGCACCTCTATGGGCTCTGGAAAACAAGATACCATTGCCAAAAACATCCCACCTAAAAACATCCCCTTCCCTTTTATTTTTAATTTTCTCATTGGC
Organism: Cytophagales bacterium Alg240-R148; assembly: GCA_900537185.1. Taxonomy (GTDB): domain Bacteria; phylum Bacteroidota; class Bacteroidia; order Cytophagales; family Cyclobacteriaceae; genus Alg240-R148. The sequence goes on along the minus strand of LS999832.1, from coordinate 238,300 downwards.
CCGATTTTATAATTCAAATGAATAAGAAAAAAAAGGCATGGCGCCAAACAACCCTTGCTCCTGGTACTTAAACCTTCCTTGTTGGTCTTGTACAATTAATAAGGAAACTGGTGTGGTTCTATTATAAGCATTGTAAACACCAAATTGCCAAGTACTCTGAATTTTCTTATGAGGTTTATTTTTAATGCTAATAGCCAAATCCAACCGGTGTGCATTTGAAAGTGCCACCGCATTTCTTGACGAATAAATATTGTACAAATCAATACCCAAGTTGAGTGGGTTCAAGGCAGCATATTGTCCAATTACCGGGGTAAATTTTGACCCAGAAATATATTCCCAGATAGCCGATACTGTTACCCGTTTGCTTAACTCATAATACCCCACTACCGACACATTGTGCCTGCGGTCGTATTTGGCAGGAAACGCAACGCCATCGTTCAAATCTTTAAATTGGCGATCAGATTTGGACAGTGTATAACTCACCCAACCGGATAATTTCGAAGCCTCCTTTTTTAATAATACTTCCCATCCATATGCCTGGCCATCCCCTTGAATCAAGGAAGACTCAAAGTCAGTATTAAAAAGTAAATTAGTCCCTTCTTCGTACTCAGTCAAGTTCCTCATTTTTTTGTAGTACACCTCCGATTCTAAAATGACTCCTTTCTTAGGAAAATAATGAAAATACCCAAAAGAAACCTGGTCTGCCGACTGGGGTTTTATTTTATCCGTAACCGAATACCATAAATCGACTGGTAGAGAAACACTTGAACTTGAAACGCGGTGCATGTATTGCGCATTGCGCGCATACCCAAATTTAAGGGATTGTAATTCACTTAAGGTAAACCGAATTCCCAAGCGGGGTTCAGGCATGTTATAAGCAGTGGTTCGGCTCAAACTTGCACTATGCCTGTATCCAACATCCCCTTCCAATTTGTTGCCCATTCTAAAATTATAATTAATGTAGGCGGCCCATTCCCATGTTTCCAAGCCATTGCTCCTACTGGAAGGCAGCAAAGACTCTATAAAACCAGAAGTTTCTACCAGCGAAGGACTGATATTGTGCCAAACGGACTCCAACCCATAAGACCAGCCTTTTCCATTTAAATTTACAATTCTCAGTTTTAAACCCAAATCTTCAATATCGGACTTCAACCTAATCTTGTCTGGCTCTTCATCACTTGAAACAACATTGCTGATGTCGTATTTATAATCCGTTTTGTAAAACAACACGGACAGTTGTTTTTGGTTGATATTTCTATTCCAGCCTGCCGAAATGGAAGAAGAAGTCAAATCAAAATTGGAATTAAAACGCTCCTTTCTATTACCAGAAACTTTATCAAAGTTTAATATATCCGTTCCGAGGTAGGTACTTATGAAGAATTCATTCTTTTCATTCTGATGGTAATTCAAAGAAGCATTAAAATCGTAGAAATAATATGGCAACTGCATGTCCGGATCATCAATAACACGCAACAACCTATCAATATAAGTTCTTCTTGCTCCTAATTTCACATCCAGTTTGTTCTTTACAATGGGTACATTAACCCCTAAACGAGAAGAAATCAATCCAATATTCCCAACTACCTCCGTTGTTGGTACAATGGCCCTTTTTGTTTTAATGTCCAACACCGAAGACAATCGGCCACCATAATGTGCAGGAAAATTACCTTTTATCATTTTTACCTGATCAATTGCATCAGAATTAAAAACCGACATAAAACCAAGCAAATGTCCAGTATTGTAAATTGTTGCACCATCTAACAGCACCAAGTTTTGGTCGGCATCTCCTCCTCTCACAAAAAAATCAGTACTTCCTTCCACCCCTTTGGTAGTGCCTGGAAGCAATTGAAAAGTTTTCACTACATCTGGTTCTCCTCCTAAACTAGGTATCAAAACCATGGTTTTTTTATCGATCGTATGCATCCCCATGTTGGTATGCTGCAATTGTTTTTCGATTGGCATTTGTGTCTCAAGAATCACCAGCTCGTCCAACTTTTTTATCACAGCTTCTAATTCGAAAACTACTTCTTTGTTTTTGACAAGAGTTACTTCTAATGTTTTGGAAGCATATCCCAAATAACCAGCTGTTATCTTATATTGGCCCGGTTGCAACCGCAATTCAAATTTACCATTGTCATTGGATGCACCGCCTTGGCCTCCATTTCCTACTACAATATGGGCAAAAGGCAAAGGTTCCTTTGTTGCAGCGTCTACCACCACACCATAAAGCTTAACCCCACGCGATTGTGCACCCACCAACTGGGTTGCACAGCAAAGGAGCAATAGCGCTATTAGGACTTTCCAACCTTTCATAAATCGTTTTAAAATACTTTCCTCTATATAACATTGAAAATCGGCAACATGTTGCGGCACCGCCAAGTTCATTTTGCCTTTATTTAAAATAACGAATTTCAAAGCCAATGAAAAGGCTGCATGGATGAAATTTTGGCCAAAACAAAATACTTAACAGGAGGCTAAATTTTTTAAATCAATGTCCCCCACATTTCGAACTATAAAAAAAATACAGTATATTAAACCTAATGTTACAATACAAAATGAAGCGTTTGTGGGACAAATATTCGAATATAGGTGCACGCGAGGAGTTTACTTCTGATACCAGAAGTAAAATTAGAATTTCGAACCAGCTTTCCATTGTCACTTCTTTATTGGCAGTTTTGTATTTTTTATATGTTGCTTTTACAATGCCCCAAAGAGACTTTGAAACGGAAAGAATCTTCCTCTTTTTTCATTTGGGCATTGCTTTGTACTGCATACCTGTTTTACTGCTCAATAAGCATGGTTTTTACATACTCGCACGATTGTTTATCATTGTTACGGTGAGTCTGCTCAATACAGTTAACAGCTTTTTTTTAGAGCAACCCTTCCGGACTGAATTGTATTACTTTGTTACTGCTGCTTTTATTTTTGTTGTTTTCAATGATTGGAGGGTTATTCTTCCTTTGTATTTCTCACAAGTAGTGTTGTTCTACATTGCAGCTTCCAATATCATTCACAAAACACCTTCTATCGCCAGTGCTGCCGATGGATTGGAATTTAGAACTTTTATTTACTTCTCTACCCTTTTTGCAACTTTATTCTTCTTAAGAAAAGAAACCAATAGGTACAAAAGAAAAGCGGAACAGCAAACCATTCAGCTCTCCCAAGAAAGAGATGATATGGAAAAACTGAACTTTACCAAAGACAAGATATTCTCTATTATTAGCCACGATTTAAGAAACCCAATTGGTTCTTTAAAATCCATGTTAGAGCTGTTAAAAAATGAGCACATTTCTCCAGAAGAATTTAAAAAAATTAGCATTGATTTAAACAAACAGGTAGGCCAATTGCATGTCTCTTTGGATGAAATGCTGACTTGGTCCAAGGCCCAGTTGCATGGAATTAACCCAGAACCAGAACTAACCTTGCTAAGGCCATTGGTTCAAAAAATATCTACCGTTAGTAAAATGGCTGCAAGGAATAAAAAAATAATTCTTACCACCAGCATTTCTGGTAAGACAGAGGTATTTTGTGACCCCAACATGCTTACCTCCGTTATTTCCAATCTATTCTCCAATGCTATTAAATTCACCTCGAAGGGGGGCGCTATCTCTTTGTTTACAGAAGTAAAAAACGGGCATGTGAAAATTTGCATTGAAGATACCGGTGTTGGTATATCGAAAGAAAACCTCAACAAAATTTTAAGCAAAGACATCCACCACACCACCTTGGGTACAAACAATGAAAAAGGGACTGGCCTTGGTCTGATTATGAGCCGGGAGTTTGTTGAAAAAAACAATGGCATTTTTAGCATAAATAGCAAAGAAGGGCAAGGAAGTATTTTCACCATACAATTGCCATCCCACAATTAACACCAATACTTACTTGGCTTTTCAGTTGTTTGACAGCACAAAGTTCGAATGCAAATAGTAGACATAGTATAGGCTTTGGGATTGATTGCAGAACTTAGAGCTAGTAAAAAACAAGCCATAAAAAAAGGGTTCTGAAACAATCAGTACCCTTTCTTGTGCAATTGGAGCCTCCAGTCGGATTCGAACCAACGACCCACGCATTACAAGTGCGTTGCTCTGGCCAGCTGAGCTATGGAGGCTTAACTGCGAATTGCGAGTGCAAATATATAGACTATTTTTTGCCTCGCAAATCTTTTAATCAATTTTTTAATTAAATTTTTCGCAACATTTTAAGCTGCCCTTTCAAGCTTGCTAACTTTTCTTGTGCTTCAACAATTTTATGTTCAAACTCTTCTCTTACTTTATCTGCTTGTTTAGAGGCAGCAAAGAATTGCATGTTGTTGTTCCACAAGGATATATCATTTTCCAGTTTTTGAACTTGCCTTCTAATGGTTTGCTCTTTCCTGTAGATTTTCTGATCTGCATTGGGGTCGTTCTTGAATTTGCTAATCTGAACTTCCAATCGAACTTCTTGTTTTTCTTCTTCTGAATAATCCTTGAGCCCTGCAATAAAAGCATCTACTGCAGCACTTTGTTTGTCTCTGATGGCCCCAATATCTTTTTTAGGAACAAAACCTAGATCAGCAAAATCGTTCATTAACTGATAAAACTTTTCTAGTTCTTCGTCAGCATGCTCAGCCAAAGCAGTAATTTGTTCACAAATTTGCTCCTTTTTCTTTAAGTTATCTCCAAAACCAGATTCTGCTACCTTTTGGTTTTCTCTCTTGTTATTAAAGAAGGTATCGCAGGCTGTTTTAAACTCTTTGTATATGCTGTCTCGTACTTTTTCTGGAACCGGGCCAATGTCTCTCCATCTGCTCTGTAACTTTTTTAGTTCACTTGCTACTTTGTCCCACTCTTGGCTGTCTTTTAACTCATTGGCTTTATCGACCAATTCTTGTTTGAGCGCTTGGTTCTCTTCGCGTTGCTTGTCCAGTCTTTTGAAGAAAGCAGATTTGTGTTTAAAGAAAGTTTTAAAGTATCCCCAAAACCTTTTGTTCACATCTTTTGCCTTTTCTTTGGGCAAACCGCCAATCGCTTCCCATTCATTTTGCAAGGCCAATATCTCTTTCGTTTTGAGATTCCACTCCTTTATTTTGTCTGAATCATACTCTATAAATACATGGGCCTGATCGGCCAACACATTCTTCTTTTTTAAATTTTCTTCGAGCTGGTGTTTTAGAACATTAACAAAATCTTTGCGTTTTTCGTATATGGCATCCGAAGCTGCTTTGAAACGGTGCCAAATTTCTTCTTGCTGCTCCTGCGGTACAGGACCCAAATGTTTGAATTCGTGGTGCAATTCATTCAATTGTTTAACAGCCTCTTTTATATTCTCTTCATTGTTTAAAGCTTCCGCTTTATCGCACAGTTCCAGCTTTCCCTTCAAATTCTTTTTTCGGTCCAATTCCTTTAATTCAAAATAGATGCTTCTATTATCGTAGAATCGGTTCACCAATGCATTGTAATTGGCCCATAACGTTCTGGCATGGCTAGCAGGAACTGCTCCAATTACTTTCCACTCGTCTTGGAGTTCTTTGAACTTGTTAAAACTAATATTGGTTTCATCTGAATCTATAAATTCCCTTAGTTTTTCCAGCAATTGCTCCTTTCGGTGCAAATTACTATCCTTTTGTTTTTCCTTTTCTTTGAAGTGGGTATGTTTTTTGTCTCGAATTAATCTCAAATTCGCTTCAAATCTATCGTCTAATTCGTCGTGTCTATAGTTAAAATCATCTTCGTCTCCTCCATCTGCCTTGAACTTCTCTAGTGCTTTGTTCCTCTCTTCTTTAAATATCTCATCGAAAAATGGCTTTATAGTTTTGGAAACCTTGTCTGCTTTGACGACGTCGTCTTGTTGGGCTAATTCTTTAATAACTTCTACGAGCTCTGCTTTGGTAAACTGAGAATAATCAACTTCTTCTTCGTGTTCTTCATGTTCTTCGTGCCCATCGTCGTGGTGTGTACCAGACTCCTTCAAATCTTCTTCAGAATTTAAACCAGCAGGCTTCTCTTCCGGTACCGCATTGGCTGCAGCTACCTCCGTTGACTTTTCTTCCGTTGCATTCTCTACAGGATCTTGGTCTGCAGTTTTTTCAGTTTCCTTTTCCTCTCCTGTGTTTGCAAGAGATTTTTCTTCATCTGAATTGTTTACAGGTTTTTCCTCTTCTGGGTTGAGTTGATCTTCTACCATTTTAGTTTCCTCCTTTTTTTCAACATCACTTGCAGGTTGGCCCTGGTTCTGATGTACCGTTTCGTCTTGCCCTAGAGCGTTATCGTTGTTCATCTTAAAAATATTACATAGTACTGAACTGTAAATTTAGCATTTTTTTTAATTTAACCGTGGGTCTTCTGGATAATTAGAGTATATATCAAATCTGCCTCCGAGGCTTTTCAAAACCTCCTTCCAAATTTCAATATTTTCTCTTGCAAAAACCCAATCCAATTTAGCTAAATCACATACAATCCAACTATTTTCCTTTAATTCGGTAGCCAACTGCCCTTCTCCCCATCCTGAGTAACCTGCAAAAAATTTGATTTGATCGTTGGTTATTTGTTTGTTATTGACCATTTCTACGGTTTCTTCAAAGTCGCCGCCCCAATATATGTTCTCTGCAATTTCAATTCCTCCGGTTATTTCTTTAAGTGAATGAATATAATGTAAGGTGTTTTGCTCTACTGGCCCCCCAATAAATACCGGTATATCCACAACATCTACTTCTTTAATCAATTGATCCAAATTTAGGTTGGCTTGTTTGTTGGTAACGAAACCAAAAGAACCATCCTCGTTGTGGTCACACAATAGCACCACTGTTCTGCCAAAGTTAGGGTCTGGTAAAAACGGTTCAGACACTAATAATTTCCCTTTGGCAGCCTCCTTGTTGTTGTTGTAATCAAAAAAATCCATATAAATCAACTTTTAATGTGCTTCAACTCAAAATCTATTTCCAATAATAAAAGCAGTGTACGGTTTTCTATAATCGCCTGGCTTAAAATGCTTATTTTTTAGTCAAAAATCAAGTGTTTCGCTCTAATTATAAACATATTTTCACTGCCAGCTCCGTTGCATAATATCTATTTCGCAAATGACCATAACCTTCTTTTTTTATGACATTAGTTAGCAGTTATTACAAAGAAGCTTCTTAAATTTACTTCAAATTTAATGACTTATGAACAAGCCCATTGCTGATATCAGACGTGAATACACCAAAAAATCTTTGGATGAGCAAGATGTTAACAACAACCCTTTGGTTCAATTCCAACAGTGGTTTGATGAATCGCTCAAAGCGGAGGTATACGACCCCAATGCCATGACCTTGTCCACTATTCAAAACAACAAACCTACCTCTAGAATTGTTCTTTTGAAGGGCATTGAAGATAATTCTTTTGTCTTTTACACCAATTATCAAAGCGACAAGGGAAAAAACATTGAACAAAACCCACATGTAGCTTTGATGTTTTATTGGTCTGAATTGGAAAGACAAGTTAGGATTGAAGGAATTGCTGAGAAAATAGATGGAAAGAAGTCCGAAGAGTATTTTCAGAGCCGGCCGTATGGAAGTAAAATAGGCGCTTGGGCTTCTCCTCAAAGCTCTGCAATTAAGAACCGAGACATTTTGGAAGAAAGAGTCAAAACACTTGAAAAAAAATACGAAGAAAACAGTGCCATTCCAAGACCTGCTCAATGGGGCGGTTATGCCATTGTACCCAACAAAATTGAATTTTGGCAGGGACGGGCTTCCCGTCTGCACGATAGGATTGTGTATATGCTAGAAAGTGATAACAAGTGGAAAATTATGCGTTTAGCACCGTGACCAACAACCTTTACCTATCCCGATACGGGCATCCTACGCGCTATATTGACACCTTACCAGCGGAAGATGTAGAAATAATTGTGTGCCTACCATGTTTCAAGGAACCTGATTTAATCCCTGCTCTTCAATCTTTAGCCGAATGCACTGCACCCGGCTTTTCTGTAGAAGTAATCATCTGCCTCAACAGGTCTGAAATTGCTGAACAAGAAGTAATAGATTGCAACCAGCGCAGTGTCGAACAGTTTCAAAAATTTGTAGCAACTGCATTGCCAAACTGGTTGCGTTTTCACTTAATTGAACCCGAACCATTGCCAAAAAAACATGCAGGAGTTGGCCTGGCCCGAAAAATTGCCATGGACGAAGCCGTGCATCGGTTTGAGTACTGGAACAAAGATGGAATTTTGGCCTGTTTTGATGCGGACAGCACTTGCTCCAAAAACTATTTCGTTGCATTAAAACAACATTTCGATTTACACCCCAAATCCCCTGCTTGTACCATCCATTTTGAGCACCCGTTACAAGGGCCTGAACCGGATGATGTTTATAACGGCATAATAGATTACGAGTTATTTTTAAGGTATTATGTTAATGCCTTAAGGTTTTGTGCTTACCCCGCAGCCCACCAAGCCATAGGCTCCTCGATGGCAGCCAAGAGCAAAGCCTACCAAAAACAAGGGGGAATGAACAAAAGAAAGGCGGGGGAAGATTTTTACTTCATTAACAAGATGATTCTTTTAGGACATTATTCTGAATTAAAAAACACCTGTATTTATCCCTCCCCACGCGTATCGGACCGAGTGCCATTTGGTACTGGAAGAGCCATTGGCACTTGGCTTGAAAACAAAACTTTGGACACCTACCATTTCCAAATATTTCGAGACCTAAAATCATTTATTCAAATAGTCCCCAACCTGTACAAATGTGATGCAGCCACAAAATGGATAGAAAAAATGCCAAGAAGCATTCAAAAATTCTTTCTACAAGATGGTATTTTGGAAAAAGTGGAAGAAATTAATAAAAACACAAAATCACCGGAAACCTTTCTGGCTTCTTTTTACAGGTATTTAGACTGTTTTAAAGTACTTAAGTTTGTACATTATTGTAAAGATAATGCGTATCCAAATGTAGAAATCCTATCTGCTACCTCCACACTTTTGGAAGAGCATTTTCACTTTGTTAAAAAGCTCAGTAAAAAAGAAGCGCTAGAATTATTGAGAAGTCAAGACAAATCTAATTCGTCCGACAAGCTTTAACAATCCTTTGCCGATAAAGCGAAGGTTCTTCTATTATTGCATAAAAAGAATCGATATAATCTATCATTTCACGTTTGTGGCTTTTTTGCAGGCGGTTGTATCCTTCAATTAGGGAGAGAATATTTTGTTTATTCTTTGCAAAAACTTCGAACGTTTTTACAAACTCCTCCTCTTCATAACAGAAACCTCGAAACAGGCGCTCCCGTACCGACTCAATGCCCAAATCTTGATGTGGAATAGCATAGGGTGTATTAACTAGGCCTGTATAATCAAAGTCATAGGGCACCACGTAAGGCTCCATTACCGAGAAGTCATTGGACTTGATCAATTTCACATTATGTAAACCTGGTATGGACCAATCCGTATTGCCAATCATATAATTAAAAACTGCAATAATGTTCGATTGTTCTTTATTGGTTCGCAACGGATGGACATTTTTCACTTCTATTTTAATACAATCATTTCTTTCTGCCACCCATTTGTCGTCTTCAATCATAAAGGCATATTCGGTATGGTTCGGTTTTTTAGTTTTGGGATTGGTATCCACATAATTGATCTTCATCATTCTAACACCAAAACTTTTATCGGTAAGCATGTTCAGCATTTTATAAGCCAAATACTCCTTAAAAACATACTGCTGAAAGGATTTTCCATTTTTACAGGCGCCTACGAGCTTCACTTTTTTGATTCGATCCACCTCGGGATCTTTGAAGTCAGCTTTTTTAAAATTCAATTTAATAGGTGGGTAATAACAATACGATTTTCTAAAGTTTCCTCGTGCTTCAATTTTTATATCCTTGGTAGTAGAGTCCCCCTTTTCGTTGACGTAGATAAGTTGGGCCTTTTGATTTTCACCTTTGTACTTTTCTTTCCGAAATTTTTTAAAATCCGAACGAATTGTAATTTCGATGGTAGTGGTATCTTGAAAAAAGTGTTGTGCTTCAACAAAAAAAGGAAGGCACCCTAATAAAAACAAAAGGGCAGTAGCCAGTTTAAAATTTCTCATATTATTCAGATATGGTCAACATATACTTTTCTCCACTCGCTTTCAATATACTAGTTTTGATTACATGCACCACCTTTTGCCCTAAATTGTGGGCTTCCATAGAAAGTGATACCTTTTCATTTAATGGAACATTGCCTAGCCCATCGTTAAAAATATCAAACACATTTTTACCTTCTATTTTATTTTTACTGTTGTTGTAAAGTGCTTCAAATTTTTTGTTGACATCTTCAATTTTACCTTTTTTATCGAATACCACTACGCCATCGGCCATTCCATCCAAAATAGCTACCAAATTAGTAGTGGCTATTTTTAAGTCATCCATGATTTGTTCCGACTCGTTGGTTTTCCTGCCCATTTCTTCTTGTGTTGCCTGCAACTCTTCCATATTCTGCCGCATTTCTTCTTCTTGGGCCTTCATTTCCTCGGCGTTGGTTTGTGTCTCCTCTAATAAAAACTTTGTTCGCTGGTTAATTTTTATACTGCTCACATGTGATCCAATGCTTTCTCCTAAGCGCATTAAAAAACTAATCTCATGGGGTTCTAACTTATTAAAAGAAGCCAATTCAAATGCGCCATAAACCTCATCATTCGATATCATTGGCACCACAATCAAACAAGTTGGTGTGGCTTTTCCCAGTCCAGAAGTAATGTCCACAAACTCTTGCGGGATCTCTTCAAGGTATATTTCTTTTTTCTCCAATATTGCATGGCCAATAACACCTTCTTCCAACTCCAACCTTTTGTTAATAAACTTCCGTCTGTCGTAGGCATAACTCCCCATAAGTTCTAAGAACTTGTCGTCTTGGTTGTCGTCGTTAATGATGTATAACCCGCCTTGGTTCGCTTTTAAATACTTTACCATTTCCGAAATGAGGTTGGCACCCCACTCTTTCATATCGTCGGTGTTGTCCCTTAATAACTCTCCAAAATTGGCAACCCCCTCGTTGTTCCACCTCCTAATTTGGTCATCGTTATTCGACTTTTTAAGGCTGTCGCGCATGGAAAGCAAGGATTTACCCAAATGGTCTTTTTCACTGGAAAGTTCAAATGAGGTTTCTAACTCCCCACTTCCAATTTTTTCTGAAAAATCTGCCTTTTTTTGTAATTCAGATCTTAGGCGGATCACCAGATTAGAAATAGCGGCCAATTCCTCCTCTTTCCCAATTACTATTTCCGATTTATTATCCACTTCACCAGAAGCCAATTTTTCCAACTCATGGTTCACATTGTTCAAAGCAAAGGTAACATTGCCCACTACGCGCCACAAGATAAACACCAACACCGCTAAGCCAATAATTCCCAATGCAATTGTAATGGTTAATATCTCGTCAAAAGCCTTGGTTATTTCTTTGTAAGGGACTACCATTCCAATTGCCCATGGCAGTTCAGAACGTCCAATTTCTATAGGTTTTATAGACACGTATAACTTCTCTGTTGTAGCGGAATCATAACCTTCAAATGAAAAACCTCTGCCTTCTCTAACATTCTTTAATAACTTCAAATTTTCGTCGTCCGTAAGTTTAAGCTCATCCAATTTTCTGTTAATAAAACCTTGATTGGGGTGCGCTACCAAAGCCCCATTATTGGAAGTTAAGAAAGCATAACTATTTTCAAAATCCGATATTTCCGTAATACTCGAAAATGACGAAAGTGAGAAGTCTGATCCTATTAAACCCAAAAAATGTCCATTATTCACAATAGGAATACAAACGGAGGATCCGAGAATGGTTAAAGTCGAATCTTTATAACCTTCATATGGGTAGGGTTCTGTTAGTTCTTCTTTTTTACTTATTTTTATTCTATAATAAATACCGTTGATGTTATCCCCAGCGGTATCTAATGTGTCAATATCTTGAACTAGGTTTCCCCCTTCTTTAAAATAGGTAATCCTCTTTCGGCCATAAGGCAATGTCCATAAAGAATCTACTGTACTTAACTCCCAACTCAACCAAGTTCCGTCGTATTGTGGATTGCCTTTTAATACTTCTCCCAAAACCTCACTTTCAACACGGCCTCTAATCTCGTATGGAATTTTTTGAATATTTTTTAACGATTGCGCCATAGAACGTGCAATACCCATATCCTCATTCAATCGAGACTTAACTTCATTTGCTTTTTGCTCTGCATAAGTATCTGCTAAAGACTTTGCCTCTTGGATCGAATGTTTTCTCAAACTATAGGAAAAATAGCCAATTGTCATTACATAAATTACAACACTCACTGCGAGTAAGGCTATTAATAGTTTGCTTCTTAGTTTCATTCTTTATCTATTAATTGATATTTCAGTTTACCTAAATATACAATCAATTTGAAAATAAAATAATGAAATATTAAAAATCTTGGATACTGAACTCTATGCGTCGGTTTTTACTCCTGCCCAATTCGGTACTATTGTCTTCAATAGGTTGGTCAGAGCCCATGCCCTTGCTTCTCAAGCGATTTTTGGAGATACCGTTTTTTATTAAATGATCTACCACAGCCTGGGCCCGTTTTTGAGACAAACGCTTGTTGTACGCCGGATCCCCTACACTATCGGTATGGCCTATAATTTCGACTTTTAAACCGGCATTTTGCGATAAAAAATCTACAATTTTATCCAACTCTGTTTTGGACGCCTCTTTAAGATCGAACTGATCGTGGTCAAAAAATATATTGTTGAGTACAATGCTCACCCCTTTTTCTGCCTTGCCCAATAAAACATCTAGGTACACAGGATCGAGCTGCGCCGAAGCTTTGTAGTTAAAATTAGAACTATTAAAAAGGTACCCCACCGCATTGGTGTACAGGGCATAATTGGCTCCTTCTGGCAGTACCATTAGGTATTCCCCGGTAATGGAATCACTTGCTACCCGGGCTATGGCTTCATTTTTATCTACATTGTACAAAACCACTTGTGCTCCTAAAGGTTCTTTTGTCTTTTCATCTTTTACAATGCCTCGTACATAATTCACCTTAAAGCCCACTTTCATTTGTTCCGGAATATCAAACTCGTAGATCAAACTTTGTGTGGCTCCTGTTGTGCCCATGGCTTCATGAGAATAATACCCTTTTTCTCCGTCCCCTGTAATAAACAACGAGAGTTGGTCCTGTCCGGTATTCAGAGGGCTTCCCATATTGGTTGGTTTGCCCCATGCATCCCCCTCCTTTTTTGAATAATAAATATCAAACCCTCCAAAACCAGGCTGCCCATTGGAAGCAAAATACAATATGGAGTTGTTGGCATGGATAAATGGAGAGTATTCCCTTTTGGCTGAATTAATGGAAGCCCCCATGTTTTTAGGTTTGCTCCAAACGCCATCAAGATCTTTTGTAGCCACCCATATGTCGGTTTTGCCCAATCCACCAGGTCTGTCCGAAATATAATACAAAGTATTCCCATCCGCCGATAAAGAAGGTTGTGACTCCCAATGGCGAGAATTAATATTGGCACCCATATTCCGTGGTTTAGACCATCTATCACCATGTTTTACACTAAAAAACAAATCACAGCTACCAAAACCCTTCCTTCCAAAGCAACTCGTAAAAATAATCAGCCTTCCATCGGCTGATAGTGTACAGGTTCCTTCGTTTATTTTAGAGTTGATATCATCTGAAAAAGAAACGGGCTGTTGCCATTCTCCAGATTCGTTTTTAGTAGCAACAACCAAGTCTTCATCGTGCTCCGACCTATGGCCCATGCGCCGGGTGTATATAATACTTTGGTTGTCGATGGTCACTATTGGGAAGTATTGTAGAGGAAATTGGTTGATCACCCTGCTCAATGGTCGGGGTTTAAACTCAGCCATCATTTTTTCATTTTCTTTTGCAAAAGAAGCGTTTTGGAGCATTTGTATTGCCATCTTCTTTTTATCGCCTTTGGCATAGTTGGAGTCAATGTAAGACTCTAAAAAACGTACTGCCAAGTCATATTCTTCCAAAAGCACATACAACTCCCCTAGTTCAAAGTCCAAACCGTAAAAATGTCTTGTTTTTTGAGACAATTCATTGGCTTTTTCTAAAGAGGTACGTGCTTTTAAGTACTGTCTTTGTTTTTTATAAACTACTCCTTTTTTTATATAGGCCTCTACAAAGTTTTTGTCTTTTTTTATGGCTTGATCCAATAAACTATTGGCCTGGTTGTATTGCCTTCTAACAAAATAATTATCGGCCTGCATGTACAAGTCAATGGCCTTTTTTGAAGAGGTTGAAAAGCCTTGTCCGAATGAAATAAAACCAGAAAACAAAAACAATACAACAAGAATGTTCCGCATATAATATTAAGGTATGTTCATAAACTTATGCATTTGTAACGAAATTTCCCACTGAGGATTATCTTTTACATACTCTATTATTTCAGCGGTAATGGTATCTGCCTTGCTCCACTCTGGCTGTAAGTAAAGCCGGCAAGAATCGGGCACCACTTGTTTGAATTGCGCTGCCCAGCGGTAGTCTGACTTGTTAAATACCACCACTTTCAACTCGTCAGCGGCATTGATTACCGACGGCAACGGTACTTTCATTTTTTTAGGAGAAAAGCACACCCAATCCCACACACCACTTAATTCGTGTGCACCAGATGTTTCTACATGGGTTCTTTTGCCCGCTGCTTGCAAGGCCTTGGTGAGTGGCCCCAAATCGTATTTCATTGGTTCGCCTCCAGTAATCACCACAATTTTTGCAGGAAACGCTGCAGCTTTCTCGACTAATTCGGCTACCGACAACACTGGATACCCATCTGTTTCCCAAGATTCTTTCACATCACACCACGGGCAGCCCACATCGCAACCAGCCAACCTAATGAAATAAGCAGCCGAGCCTTGGTAAAAACCTTCTCCTTGTATAGTATAAAAGGCCTCCATAACTGGAAGCCTTTCACCTTTTAATATATCTTCAGACAATTCTGTTTCCATTATTTTCTTAATTCTATCGCTTTTAAGGTGTTTTGCATGAGGCTTGCAATGGTCATAGGACCAACGCCTCCAGGCACCGGTGTAATGTGGCTGCATTTGTTTGCAACCGCATCGTATTGCACATCTCCAATCAAACGGAATCCATTTTTCTTGCTAGCATCTTCAATTCTATGGATGCCTACATCAATTACCACTGCGCCTTCTTTCACCATCTCAGCGGTTACAAAGTTTGGCCTACCCACTGCCACAATTAAAATATCAGCCGAAGCCGCCACTTCTTTTAAATTCTTGGTTCGGCTGTGTGCCAAAGTAACTGTACAGTTTCCTGGGTTCTTGTTCTGTCCCATCAAAATGCTCATGGGAGTGCCTACTATATGGCTCCTTCCAATTACAACACAGTGTTTCCCTTCGGTTTCGATGTTGTACCGTTTCAACAATTCTAAAATTCCATTGGGAGTGGCGGATACAAACGTAGGCAGTCCTAAAACCAATCGACCTAGGTTTTCGGGATGGAAACCATCCACATCCTTTTTAGGGTCAATGGCCAAAGTGACCTTTTGCTCCTCTATGTGCTCTGGTAGGGGCACTTGTACTATATACCCATCAATCGAATCATCCTCGTTAAGTTCTTTCACTTTCGCCAATAGATCTGCTTCAGATATACCCGAATCGAGTTGTATTAAAGAAGAGTCAAACCCAATTTTCTCACAAGACTTCACTTTCGAATTTACGTAAGTCCTTGACGCTCCATCGTCTCCAACTAAAACGGCGGCCAAATGCGGCACTTTACCTCCTTTACTTTTTATATCAATTACTTGATTGGCTAGCTCTTCTTTTATTTGAGCGGCGGTGGCTTTACCGTCCAGGATTACTGGTTGTGACATAATGGGAATAGGGTTTTAATATTTATTAATCTAATTTAAGTACTGCCATAAATGCTTCTTGCGGTATTTCGACATTCCCCACTTGTCTCATGCGCTTTTTACCTTTCTTTTGTTTTTCAAGAAGTTTTCTTTTTCTGGATATATCACCACCATAACACTTGGCCAATACATTTTTTCTTAGTGCTTTAACCGATTCTCTGGAAATCACCTTATTACCAATAGCCGCCTGAATGGCAATTTCAAACATTTGACGTGGGATCAATTCCCTGAGTTTCTCGCACAGTCGCTTGCCCCAATCGTATGCTTTGTCTCTGTGTACAATGGCCGACAAAGCATCTACTTTGTCTCCATTCAACAATATATCTAGTTTTACCAAATTCGAAGGCCTGAACCCAATCAATTCATAATCAAGGGAAGCATACCCTCTCGAAATGGTTTTCAATTTATCAAAAAAGTCAAATACAATTTCTGCTAGCGGAAGCTCGAATGTCAATTCCACTCGGTCGGTGGTCAGGTATACCTGGTTTTTAATCACCCCTCTTTTGTCCATACAAAGGGCTATGATGGCCCCTACATAATCGCTTTTTGAAATGATTTGGGCTTTAATAAAAGGCTCTTCCACATGTGCCGTTGCCGTGGTCTCCGGCATATCCGCTGGTGCATTTACTTCCAACAAAGTACCATCTGTTAGAACTGCATGGAACTGAACCGAAGGCACTGTTGTAATCACGGTCATGTCAAATTCTCTTTCGAGGCGCTCTTGTACAATCTCCATGTGCAACATGCCCAAAAATCCGCACCTAAAACCAAAGCCTAAGGCCGCCGAAGTTTCAGGTTCCCAAACCAAAGCCGCATCGTTGAGTTGCAATTTTTCCATGGAAGCTCTTAACTCCTCATATTCAGAGGTTTCTACAGGGTAGATCCCCGCAAACACCATTGGTTTTACATCTTCAAACCCTTTTATTGGATCACATGGCCTGTCTACATGGGTGATGGTATCCCCCACTTTCACTTCTTTGGCCACTTTTATACCAGATATCAAATACCCTACATCCCCTGTTTTTACTGTTTCGGTAGGTTCTTGTTCCAATCGCAAGATACCAATTTCGTCTGCATCATAGGTTTTACCCGTGTTGATGAACTTAACTTTATCTCCTTTGTTGATTTGCCCATTGAAAACTCTGAAATACACTTCTATACCTCGGTAAGAATTGAAAACAGAGTCAAAAATCATCGCTTGCAACGGGGCTTCAGGGTCTCCCTTTGGTGCAGGCACCCGTTCGACGATGGCGTCTAAAATATCTTTAATACCCAAACCTTCTTTGGCACTGGCATGGATTACTTCTTCTGGATCACACCCTATTAAATCTACTATTTGATCGGTCACCTCATCTGGCATGGCACCAGGGAGGTCAATCTTGTTCAATACCGGGATGATTTCCAAGTCATTGTCAATGGCCAAATACAAATTGGAAATCGTTTGGGCTTCAATTCCTTGCGAAGCATCTACAATTAACAAGGCACCTTCACAAGCCGCTATCGAACGGGATACCTCGTATGAAAAATCAACGTGCCCCGGTGTATCTATTAAGTTGAAGACATATTGCTCACCGTTAAGGACGTAATCCATTTGAATGGCATGGCTCTTAATGGTGATCCCTCTTTCTCTTTCCAAATCCATACTATCTAACACTTGGCTCTGCATGTCCCTGCCAGCTACAGTGTTGGTATGTTCTAATAATCTGTCGGCCAAGGTACTCTTTCCATGGTCGATATGTGCAATGATGCAAAAATTACGTATGTTCTTCATAAATTACTTACCCCTAACGGACAACTTCACAAGTGTTATGTTTGGCAAAAGTAGCTAATAATTCGTATTTAATTAAGCATAAATACTGCAATTAATTTATTAATTCTGCATTAAAATTACATATATTATCTTTTTAGTCGGTAACCATTTGATTTTTGTTAGAATATATCACTAATTTGGAGAGCTAATTTTCTTTTTTATGTTGAAATACAAAGATTTTATTAATAAAGGTATTGTGTTATTTCTTTTTTGCTCCGTAGTTATCGCCCTAGGCGAGTCACACGGACAACGGCGTTCCAAAGCAGACAATTCTCCTGTTACTTACGAAGAGTTATACGATGCACCATATGAATTGAACAAATTGTTTATCCATTTCCAACCCATTTATGGGGAATTTTGGACGGCCAACATCAATGCTGGTTTTGGAATGGAAGCCACTTATATGTGGGACGACAAGTTCACTTTTAATGTTCAGGCAAGAAAGCCTTATTCCCAATCGTTTGATTTATCGAGGGACCAAGCGGTAAAAACAGGGCGTCAAGACAACACACCAAACATTTACAACTACTTCCAAATTGGTGCTACTTACCACATCAAAGACTTTGAAACAGAATCAGAGACCAAGATGTATTTGTACAGAAAGAGTTACAAAGGAGACAAATGGGCAGCAAGAGTACCAAGAGTTGCCAAAATACCGAGCAAACTCAGAAAAATATACGGTGCCCGTTTGGGAGGTATGTTTTACGATGCTACTACCAACCTCAACAGGGTAATGGAAAAACAAGGGGTTGGCTTCGACCAGATTAAGGATCCGAATGGTGCAACACTGCCTCCAACTTATACCGATGCAGATGGAAGAGAACAAGAAAATTTAATTTACGGCAATTTTGATGTGAAAGGAATTTACGCCGGTGCATCGATGACATGGATTAGAAATGTTGCGGTTGATTTTGATAATAAATACCAAGCAGGTGTAGACGACTTAATTCTTACCGCTTATTTTGATGTACTATTTGCCCCTTCTGTTACATTACAAGACATCATTTATACAGAAGATGGTTTAAATGGAGGCGCCCCGATTACCAGAACTTATTCCACTGAACCTATTGATTTAAGCAAAGTCGGATTCCGATTGGGCTTGGAAGGAAAGTTCAATCGAGAACTGTCATGGGGATACAACGGTGAGATAGGTTACCGTCCTGGTGTTAAAAACAGAGGATTTTATGCCGCTCTAAAATTCAGCTTCCCAATTTATTCTACCGGATTAAAATATGAAGTAGAAGCCTTTGGGAAATAAGACCAAAAAGACTTTATTTTGCAAGGAGGATCTTACCAAAGGTCCTCCTTTTTTTATACCTTTTACTCATTTACCCATTAACCCGATAACAATGTTTACATTAATAAAGAACATCAAAGGCTTGGCACAAGTCAGACCCAAAGGAATTTCAAAAGTATCCGGCGCTGATATGGATGTATTGCCCATGATAAAAGATGCCTATTTATTAATCCAAGACCAACACATTCATTCTTTTGGAAAAATGGCCGACTGCCCTTCTCAAGCGGTGGAAGCAACCATTGATGCGAAAAACAAATTTGTTTTGCCTTCTTATGTCGATTCTCATACCCATTTGGTATTTGCAGCCAGCAGAGAGGAAGAGTTTGTAATGAAGATTAAAGGAGCCAGCTATGCCGATATTGCCGCTAAGGGAGGTGGTATACTCAACAGCGCTAAAAAACTCCAAAAAATTTCAGAAGATGAATTGTTCGAACGCTCAATTGTACGGGCTTGGGAAATAATTTCCCAAGGCACTGGAGCGGTCGAAATCAAAAGCGGATACGGCCTTACGGTTAAAGATGAAATGAAAATGTTAAAAGTGGCCCAACGCATTGGCCAGGAAACACCCTTAACTGTCAAAACCACCTTTTTAGGAGCCCATGCCGTGCCCAAAGAATACAGTTCCAAACAAGACTACATCGATTTGGTGGTAAAAGAAATGATACCACAAGTTGCCGAACAAAAACTTGCCAATTACATCGATGCCTTTTGTGAAGATGGCTTTTTTACAGCAGAAGAAACAGAAAAAATCATGGAGGCAGGCAAAGCCCATGGCTTAATTCCAAAAATCCATGCGAATCAATTGAACCGTTCGGGTGGGGTTCAGGTTGGGGTTAAAACAGGAGCCCTTTCGGTAGACCATTTAGAATGCATGGGGCAAGAAGAGATTGATGCCTTAAGTACCAGTGAGGTGATGCCTACTGCCTTACCCGGTGCTGCTTATTTTTTAAATACAGAATATCCTCCCGCAAGAGATATGCTCAACGCTGGGCTTCCACTGGCCATAGCAACGGATTACAACCCAGGCAGTGCCCCTTGTGGCAGAATGGCCACCATGATGAACTTGGCTTGTGTTAAGATGCGCATGACCCCAAATGAGGTGTTCAATGCATGTACCATCAATACAGCTTATGCGATGGGCTTATCCGATAGCCATGGTTCCATTACCGAAGGGAAGGTGGCTAATTTGATTATCACAGATGAGATTCCTTCTTTGGACTTTATTCCTTATGCTTTTGGAACGGATTGTATTGATGAGGTGGTTTTGAATGGGGAGTTGGTGTAGGGTTCATTGTTTTTAGTTTCGGTTTTTTGGTTCGATTTTTTGGTGGTGGGTTTTCTTTTGTTTGGCGTTGTCTTTTTTCTGGGGTGGCCCAGGGACTTGTTGATACTTTTTGCTTGAAAAAAAAGTATCCAAAAATTCAAGACTGCTTTGAAATGGCTAAAAACAAGCCTCGTTGCGTAGTGGAAATTCAGGAACTCCCGCCCCTGCGCAAGGCTTGCCCTGGTCAAACATCTGAATTTCTGGAACGTTATTACTTTGGCTTATTTTCTTGACGCCATTTAAAAGAGGTCGGATAAAATAAGTTCATTGCTTTTAGTTTCGGTTTTTTGGTTCGATTTTTTGGTGGTGGGTTTACTTTTATTTGGTGTTGCCTTTTTTCTGGGGTGGCCCAGGGACTTGTCTTACTTTTTTTCTTGAAAAGAAAAGTAACAAAAAATTCAAGACTGCTTTTATATGGCTAAAAATAAGCCTCGTTGCAATCTTGAAATTCAGGAACTCGTCCTTTGCGCAGGGCCAGCGCTACTCAAACAGCTGAATTTCGGAATCGTTATGACTTAGGCTTATTTTTTTAACGCCATTTAAAAGAGGTCGGATATTGGGTCAAATACTTAACTATGGAGTTTCTATTTCAAATATTGGATTAGATGGCGGGTTGGTTTTCAATTTCTGGCGGCTTGAGGGAAGATGGCCGTGTTGCAGGCGGGGCTGGTTTTTGAGCAGAGGATGCCATGGGGTTGGCCGAGGGCTAATTAAATTGAAAATGTTTTTTTGGTTCGATTTTTTGGTGGTGGGTTTACTTTTATTTGGTGTTGCCTTTTTTCTGGGGTGGCCCAGGGACTTGTCTTACTTTTTTTCTTGAAAAGAAAAGTAACAAAAAATTCAAGACTGCTTTTATATGGCTAAAAATAAGCCTCGTTGCAATCTTGAAATTCAGGAACTCGTCCTTTGCGCAGGGCCAGCGCTACTCAAACAGCTGAATTTCGGAATCGTTATGACTTAGGCTTATTTTTTTAACGCCATTTAAAAGAGGTCGGATATTGGGTCAAATACTTAACTATGGAGTTTCTATTTCAAATATTGGATTAGATGGCGGGTTGGTTTTCAATTTCTGGCGGCTTGAGGGAAGATGGCCGTGTTGCAGGCGGGGCTGGTTTTTGAGCAGAGGATGCCATGGGGTTGGCCGAGGGCTAATTAAATTGGAAATGTTTTTTTGTTTCGTTTTTCAATACGACAATTGGCGGTGCCAATTGGGCGAGCATGTGGGATGCGAAAGGCGAGAAAATTCAGGAATTCGCACCCCTGCGCAGGGCCAGCGCTGCTCAAACATCTGAATTTCGGAAACGTAATGACCTGGGCTTATTTTTTTAATGCCATTTAAAAGAGGTCGGATAAAATAAGTTCATTGCTTTTAGTTTCGTTTTTTTGGTTCGATTTTTTGGTGGTGGGTTTTCTTTTATTTGGGGTGGCCTTTTTTCTGGGGTGGCCCAGGGACTTGTTTTTCCTTTTGTCTTGAAGCAAAACGAAACACGACAATTGGCGGTGCCAATTGGGCGAGGTTCGCAGGGATGCCAAGACTGCTAAATAAAAGCTAAAAATGCGACAATTGGCAGTGCCAATTGGGCGAGCATGTGGGACGCTGCAAAGTGGAAATCTAAAAACTCGCACTGCCCTCTAGCCTTCCCTTGCTCAAACAGTTTAGATTTCTGGAACGTTACATCTTAGTCCCATTTTTTTAACGCTTTTATTGAGAGGTCGGATGGGGATTAAATACTCAACTATGGAGTTTCTATTTCAAATATTGGTTTAGATGGCGCGCTGGTTTTCAATTTCTGGAGGCCCCGCCTGGTCTTAGCGTCCGCTAAGACCTACTACTACGAGATACGTCCGCTCGAAACGATAACATAACAACTTAATCAACTTCAAGGCTAATTCCCATCACCAACAATTCCTCCCATACTCAACGACCGGGTGGGGACACCCTAACCCATTATAGGTCGTAGGACCGCTGCGCTTAACCTACGACGAGCGGGGATTTAGCAGCGAACGTCTCGGGAAGCTCAAGAAGCGTATGGCCAGTGCCCG
Organism: Cytophagales bacterium Alg240-R148; assembly: GCA_900537185.1. GTDB lineage: Bacteria > Bacteroidota > Bacteroidia > Cytophagales > Cyclobacteriaceae > Alg240-R148. Next base: position 215,972 of record LS999832.1, on the reverse strand, counting down.
ATCCAGAATGGATCTGCTCATAAGAGAACTGCACTCCATCGGTGGCGGTGGCGTCTTCGGGTTTAACACAATTAAAATTGATACATATCTATATATACCTCACTAACCTCAACACCACCTTGCAATACTTTAATCTTGGATTTTACTACATCAATACTTTCTATCATAAATGCATGAGATTGATTTTTTGCATGATTAAATGCTTCTGGTATTTGGATTCTCTTAATACTATCTAAACTGGCATAATATTTTTTACCAGTTTCATAATCAAATACCAACAGTAGCCCTCTATCAATATTATATGGTGTTGCCACACCTCCGTAATTTGTCCTAGACAAAGGACTGACCAACAAAAAATTTCTTTCTCCTTTGTACAACTCAATTAAATATTCATAATACTCTGGAAATTCACATTTATAGACCAAATCGTCCCCAACGTAAATTTCTTTCTCCTTACTGATCTTAATATTATAATTGGTATATACGGTGTATCCATTTACTAACTCGCGTTCAATCTTTGGATAATTAATAGGGGAAAGTGCTATTAAATCTTGAGACATCATTTTTCCAAATGTCATTAGTGATAATGATATAACTAATATGATTCTAAAATTATTCATTCTATTAATTTTTAGGTCTGTAATATGCTTTATCATAAACATTTACTTCTTTGGTTGTGGTTTGTGATCACTGCCCGGTACTTGAGTTGTCCTAGTTTCTGTCCTTGTCATTCCCCTAGGTTCCCCGTAGTTAGCAGCCCCACCTGTACCATTGAAAGTTTTAAGCATTTCATTTTTGTACATCATTTTATACAGAGCTGAATTGCTTGCTCCAATTTTGGTGAAAATTTGAGTACCCATATCATAGCGCAATGTGAACGCAATTAAACTTGGCATTTGCAATGCCATACTCTATAACTTTAGAAGAGCAATGCTATACACCTCTAAAACCCGCATTCAAATACTGGCATTCAACTTTCATAGCCTAGGATTACGCCTCATTGCATGTATGAGGCTTTACGGGAAGATGTTTTAAAGAACATAGTTCACAACATCAATTAACTGCACAAAAACCAATAAAATTAGTAGTTGCGCGAATAACAATAGACTTTGATGTTTTAATGTCAGTTTAAATTTATACAATTTAAAACTTGAATATCCAGAAATTACAATACTCAGAACAAAGAACCCTATGGTAACTACATCTACCAAAACACCAGATCGCTCGTTATCTCCAAAAGACAAAAAAAACAAGAACAAGAACAACAATAAAAACATTGTTGTTATGAATGACAAAATAGAATTAACAATTTGTACTACAACTCTCATATTTCCCTTTCCGCTTAAAAATTTGACTTGTAACTCTGATATTTTAAATATATAAAATCCCTCACTCACCGTCTTTTGCGCCCTGTAATGCGTTCGCCCATTTGGGCCCCTACCATTGCCAAAACAAAAGCAATACCACCTCCTATTATCATTTTTGTAAAGCTGAAATGCAGGAAGCTATACGGTGTAAAAAAGGTCAGGACCAACAGCGTGGTGACGGCAAAAAATGCTGCCACTGCTGGTTCCCATATCCGGATGCTTGGCGAGATTGCTGCGATTAAAAATCCGCCAATAAAAAAACTAACTAGATTCAATAAACCTTGCAACATAAAATGAAGGGAAATGGACATATATTTACCCACTACAAATTGGCCTATGAGGCCTCCCAATAGGATTTCAATTACAATAAAAACCAAGTAACTGATAAGCGTCCATTTTTTTGAAAAACCCTTCGATTCACTAAAATTCATTCTTTATTGGTTTTACATTTATTCACTAATCTCCACACTAACCTCAATAGGTGCAGTTAAAGAATCTGCCACGGAGCAGTATTTGTCTATGGCCAGTTGTATAACTTTGTGTAACTCTTCTTCTTTGGTATTGGGCGATTGCAGCATAAATTTCAAATAAATTTGTTTGAACCCTCTAGGGAAAGTGTCTTTTCTATCGCCAGTAGCTTCAATCTTAAAGTCCTTTATTTCTTTTCTTTTCTTTTTCAACATAATGATGACATCCACCGCTACACAACCAGACACGGCCGATAACAATAACTCCACCGGACTTTGTCCTTCTTTTTTTTCGACATCGCTCATGTCCATGGTTACTTGAACTCCTTTATCGTTAGTAGCCTGGTATACTTCGTCTGTTTTCCAATCCGTAATCAATTTCATAGGTTTCTTTTTAATTGTATCCAAAGATAACACCCATATCTAATAAATGAAATGTAAGCTACACGACATTTGATTATTTTGGATGTCTGAACATTTTTTGTTATATTAAATTAAACAATCGGACTTTACATCTGTTTTATAATAGTAGGCAACAGACAGTTATAACAGAGCAACCTACAGATTTAAGTCCCAAAAAATACGAATAGAAAGGTACAACCTTGATCTGATTACTTATGGATAACAATTCACAGATTTTTGAGGGTAGATAGGCCGTTATTCATTTCATTTTAAGTTTATTATTAGGACCGGAAAAAATCCGGTAGGGCATTGTTATGCCTATGGGAATTCTTTTTCGTATGGCTATTGGAAGCACGCACAACCTCTAGACTATACTCATATGACAGCTGACAAAATTGGCTTACTAACCATGAACGTTTTTCTTTTACCAGGAGAAACAAAAGTATTGCATCTAAAGGATTTTAGATCGCAGTACCTGATTAACGATGTCGCTAAATCAGGCATGCCTTTTGGCATATTCTGTTTAAGGAAATTTTACCAACATATGATGGGTACATTGGTAGAATTAGACCGGGTGATCAAAAGATACCCCAATGGTGAAATTGATATTAGAATCAAAGCAAAAAAATCCTTCTCTTTGGATAAATTTTATTCCAAAATGGATGGAAAAGAATACCCAGGTGCTAAGATTGTAGTAGAAACCAGCCACGACAACTACGCGGTGGACAATACCATTCTTACCGCATATCACGCCCATCAATTCCGATTAACACCGGACAATTTTGACAATGGCACTGTCAATTTTTATGACATTGCAAAATCCCTTGATCTTTCTACTGATGACAAGATTAACCTTTCTAAATTAAAAGCGAAGCAGCAACAGCAAGCGCACTTACTTAGGCTCATTAAGTACAAAAACTCCCTCATCGACCAGGAGATTAAAAGCAAATTTACCTTCTACTTAAATTAAAACTAAAAAAGAGGCCTGGGCCTCTTTTTTTATGTTTACATATTCCTTCTGTACTGGCCGCCCACTTCAAAAAGTGCATGGGTAATTTGCCCAAGAGAACAGTATTTACAAGCTTCCATCAAAATTTCAAATATATTCTTATTGTTGACCGCAGCAAGTCTCATTTCCTTGATCCAATAAGCAGCTGTTTCTTTATTGCCTTGGTGCAACTCGGCCAGCATCTTAATTTGGTATTCTTTTTCCTCTTCATTTGCTCTGATCACTTCGGAAGGTGTTACGGTAGGCGAGCCTTGTGAGCTCAAAAACGTATTCACTCCAATTATTGGGTATTCTCCAGTGTGTTTCAAAGTTTCATAATACAGGCTTTCTTCTTGTATTTTACCTCGTTGGTACATGGTTTCCATTGCTCCCAACACTCCCCCTCTTTCTGTTATTCTATCAAACTCTACATAAACTGCTTCTTCAACCAAATCGGTTAGTTCTTCAATTATGAAGGCGCCTTGCAAAGGGTTTTCATTTTTGGCTAAGCCCAATTCTTTATTAATAATGAGCTGAATGGCCATGGCCCTTCTTACAGACGCTTCTGTAGGCGTGGTAATGGCTTCATCGTAGGCATTGGTATGGAGTGAGTTGCAATTGTCATAGATGGCATACAAAGCTTGTAGCGTGGTTCTGATATCATTGAAATCAATTTCCTGCGCATGCAAAGACCTACCAGAAGTTTGGATGTGGTATTTCAACATTTGCGCTCTTGCGTTAGCACCGTACCGCTCTTTTAAGGCTTTGGCCCATATTTTTCTCGCAACCCTACCGATCACGGCATATTCTGGATCTACCCCATTCGAAAAGAAAAAGGACAAGTTGGGCCCAAACTTGTTGATATCCATGCCCCTGCTTAAGTAATACTCTACATAAGTAAAACCATTGGCCAAAGTAAATGCCAATTGAGAAATAGGGTTGGCTCCTGCTTCTGCAATATGGTACCCTGATATAGACACAGAATAAAAGTTTCTAACATTTTCTTTTATAAAATGCTCCTGCACATCTCCCATCAAACGCAGCGCAAATTCTGTAGAAAAAATACAGGTATTCTGGGCTTGGTCCTCTTTTAAAATATCTGCCTGAACCGTTCCTCGTACTTTGGACAAAGTATCCTTTTTAATTTCTTGGTACACCGCTTCTGGTAATACTTGGTCTCCAGTTGTACCCAATAACATCAATCCCAAACCATCGTTGCCTTCCGGAAGCTCCCCCTGATAAGATGGGCGTTTGGTCTTCTTCTTTTTGTAAATTGAGGCGATTTTATTTTCCACTTCTTGTTCCAATCCATTCTCTCGAATGTAAATTTCACATTGTTGGTCTATGGCTGCATTCATAAAAAAACCAAGCAACATAGGCGCTGGTCCGTTTATGGTCATTGAAACGGAAGTGGAAGGTGCACAAAGATCAAAACCGGAATACAATTTTTTTGCGTCATCCAAACAACAAATACTCACCCCAGAATTTCCAATTTTCCCATAAATATCCGGGCGGTATTCAGGATCGTTTCCGTATAATGTTACAGAATCAAAGGCAGTTGACAAACGTGCAGCAGGCAACCCTTTGCTTACATAATGGAATCTTTTATTGGTTCTTTCTGGCCCACCTTCACCGGCAAACATTCTGGTCGGGTCTTCTCCCTCTCTTTTGAATGGATAAATACCGGCAGTATATGGAAATTCTCCTGGTACATTCTCTTGCAAACTCCACCTTAATATATCTCCCCAAGCCTCGTATCGGGGCATGGTGACTTTCGGGATTGGTGTATGCGACAAAGACTCCGAATGGGTTTGTATTTTTATTTCCTTGTCTCTTACTTGGAATGAATATATGTCATCCTTGTATTTTTTCACTTTCTCGTCCCACCCCTCAATAATCTTCATGTGGTGGGGGTCCAAGTCCAAGGTGATTTTATCATAGGTAGCTTGAAGCACTTTTACAACATCCTCTTCCTCTCCCAGCTCGCTCAGGGTGTCAATCGATTTTTTGAGGCTATAAAGTTTTTGGGCCACTTCTTTTTGATCCATAACCCTTTCGTCGTACTTTCTGTTATTTTCGGCAATATCAGCCAAGTACCTAGTTCTTTTTGGAGGGATGATGAAAATCTTTTCCGACATTTCTTCACTAATTTCAAAAGAAGATTTAAAATCAGCTCCAGTTTTTTCATTGATTTTTTGAACAATGGCTTGGTAGAGGTTGTTCATGCCGGGGTCATTAAACTGAGAGGCAATGGTACCAAACACTGGCATGGTATTCACGTCTTCTTCCCATTTGTTGTGGTTGCGTTGGTATTGTTTTTTAACGTCTCTTAATGCATCCAGTGCACCCCTTTTATCAAATTTGTTTAATGAAATGATGTCGGCAAAATCCAACATATCAATTTTTTCTAATTGGGTGGCAGCTCCATACTCTGGGGTCATGACATACAACGAAGCATCGCTAAAATCCAATATTTCCGTATCCGATTGCCCAATACCAGAAGTTTCTAAAATAATCAAATCAAAAGCTGCTGCTTTTAAAATTTGTAGGGCTTCCCCTACGTGTTTGGACAAGGCCAAGTTGGATTGTCTGGTAGCCAAAGAACGCATGTATACCCTACTGTTGTTAATGGCATTCATTCGGATCCTGTCTCCTAACAGCGCACCTCCTGTTTTTCTTTTGGATGGATCTACCGAAACTATGGCTATATTCTTATCTTCAAAATCAATTAAAAAACGCCGCACCAATTCGTCCACCAAAGAGGATTTACCTGCCCCTCCAGTACCGGTGATACCCAAAACAGGAGTGGTAGATTTTTTGGCTGCTTCGTATACTGGTTTTAACACATTTTCGGATGCTTCTGGAAAGTTTTCTACAGCAGAAATCAACCGGGCTATATGACCATTCTCTTTTTTAGCAATGCTTTTGGCTTCTCCATTCATTTGATCGCCTACGGGGTAATCACTGCGTTGCACCAAATCATTGATCATGCCCTGTAAACCAAGTTCACGACCATCATCTGGAGAATATATTCTTGTAATGCCATACGCCATCAACTCCTTGATTTCTTCTGGAAGAATAACACCACCACCGCCACCAAATATCTTGATGTGGCCGGCTCCCTTTTCGTTGAGCAAATCCTTCATGTATTTGAAGTATTCGTTGTGCCCACCTTGGTAGCTAGTCATGGCAATTGCCTGAGCATCCTCCTGAATGGCACAGTTCACCACTTCTTCCACACTTCTATCGTGCCCTAAATGGATCACTTCACAACCAGTTGTTTGGATGATCCGCCGCATTACATTGATGGCAGCATCGTGGCCATCAAAGAGGCTAGCAGCGGTTACAATTCTAACTTTATTTTTTGGTTTATATGGATCGGCTTGTATCATTTCAAAAATAACTTTGTTTGGGTTAAAGGTAAAATTACTAAAAATATGCTGTTTTCATGCTTTAATTCCAATTTTTGCAGCTTCCATTTGGCAACAGAAGGGTATGGCAAAATATTATTTTAGAAAATGTGGATTTCCTTAATTAAAGAGGTGTTTTGTCTTTAATTGTAAGCATTTTTAATCCTCCAAAAGCACCGATATTCTTTCCAGTGCCTTTTTATTTACTTCACTGTTGATGTTTTCAATGATGCTCATTTTTTCTCTGGGTGTTAAGCGCCAGTTAAGTGAAGCCCGTTTCACATTTTCGGGGTTAAAGGCAGGGTCGTATTCTAGGTTCACTTGGTAAATAGAACCCTTGAACCAAGATTTAGAATACTCTACCAACGCATCATTTTTTATATCTTGGAAATTTTCAAAATTAAAATATATGCTGCTAATTGGATTTGAAAATTTCTGAAGCAACGTTCGGTGTTGATTTTTCTGAATACCCAAGAATTTTTTTGAATCTCTAATAGAAACCAATACCACCCCACTGGTGTTTTCATGGATCCAATCTTTAAAATTAAAGATAAAATCCATCGCGTCCGTAATTCCAAAATTATCGGTAATTCCTGCATCCATAATTTCAATAGGTGGGTTGGATGGTAAGGTAACATTAGGGGTTATGTATGGAAATGTCGCATTCATTCGTAAGGCACTCAGGAAACTTAAGTTTTCACTGTTCTGTTTTTCAAAAAAACGCATAAAATCTATTCCATTCACCGAGCGAATGCTATTGGAATAATTTTCTTCAATAATGGACATATAGGCCATGCTTTGGGCAGAGATATACAGTTTTCTACCATCATTAACAATGGTGGGCGCCAACAACAACAGCGGTACCTTGGCGTCCAACTCAGGCTGCCGGTAATCAATTAGAGGTTTGTCTAATAAATATTTGGTGTTTTTATTCAATTGCTGTTCAAAAGCATAACCCCGGTCTTTTCTGTATACAATATCGCCATATTTATAGTTTTCAAATCCAACAAATAAATCGTTGGCCAATAGGCTAAACATTATTGGGTTTAAATTATCGTTGGATATGTTTACCAAATGTTCTCTACTCAATGGGTTGATTGGTTCGTTGTTCAGCTTGCGCAACACAAGTTCTCGATAATACGCCGCTCCAACTGCACCGCCCGATGCTCCAGACACCATAAAAGTTCTGTCCCAAAACCGACTTTTAGTGAGGCTATCTACCTTTTGAAGCGCCGTGATCGTCCATAGAGCAGCGCGTTGCCCACCCCCACTTGTACAAACAAAAACCATTTTTGGCTTGCCCGTTCCTTTGTATTTCTTTTTCCAGTTTTCAAGAATGGCCAACGTATTTTTCCTGTCTTCGGCCACCACTTCGTCGTTGATTACTTCCTTTATATTGTTCAGGTTGTATTCGGTTGTAACCGGGTCGTAGGAGAGCCCAAATGCTTGGTACTTTCTCGTAAAAAAATCATTGGCTGAAAAGGTATTGAGCAAAAGCAACAGTACAAATGCACCGGTCACCGACCACCTGCCAAACCAATAAGTAAAAGCACCAGCAAACATTAAGAAAATGGTAAGAAATAAAATAAAACTCGCTGCAGCGGGAATTTGAAAAAATGCAACATCGTTGAACCAACCCAAAAATAAAACCAAAACAAATATAATAACCTCAATGGTCACCAAATTAAAATGATTTTGATCAAAAACCTGAATTACCGAAGCGCGGTCGTAAAATTCTTTGCCGTTGTGTGGTCTTTTGATGTGCAACTTGTAGTTTAAAAATACACTTACCCTTTCTTCCCTTGCTTTGGCCACTCGTAATTTCCTCATGGCACTGGCTCTGGTTACGCGCACTTTTTGTTTCAACTTTTCATCTACTTTGCACACCACATACTTCAATATATCATTATTGGTGAACCAAAAATAAGCGTATAAAATGAACAACATCAACACAAACCCCAACAACAAACCTGCTACATAGATCAAACGGTCGTTGGAAGAAGAAAATGTATTTTGTTTTTGGTATTCAAGTATTTTATAAATGTAGTAAGACAAGAACGATAAGGGCAAAATGCCGTTGTTCATGCTAAAGGTTGTAAATGGTTTTTTGATGGTGCCAATAAAAGAGAACCGGTACCCATCCATAATATAAGAAGCTATATTAAAGGCCCCTGTAAAACCTCCCAATACGAACCCAATAATAAAAAAACTGGTAAAACTTATTTCATTTAAATACTCCGGATCTAAAAACAAATAGGGAATGCCTAAATATTGCCCCACGCTTCCACTGACCATTAAAAAAAGCAACCCCCAACAAAGCAATAAAATGATGTTTTTCCGCACGTGGTTTACCATCAACTGCAGAGGCAGAGAAAACCACACATCGTGCAACACCTTTTTTGCTTGGTTCATCAACTATTTTTTAGATCCTTCGTACATTTCATATTTGAACATGCGGCAATCGATTCTTCCATTGTTAAAATCAATTTTTTCGGCGGCTGTTAATCCAATTCGCTTGGCCAATGACATATTACCTGTAAACACAAACCCCGTATAATTGGTACAACTTTGTTTGAAAAAATCTCCTATTTCCATATAGGTATCGCCCAATTCACTTTCTTTCCCCAATCGCTCTCCGTACTCCGGATTCAAAATGATGGTACCTGGCTCTTCTGGTATATTGGTTTCTTTAAAATCGCATTCCTGAAACTTGATAAAACGCTTGACATCTGCCCTTTTAGCATTCACAATAGCACAGGACATGGCATCGTCGCTATGATCGGATGCTACTATGGTTGGCATCTTACTTTTGTCTATTTTAAGAAGAGCTGCACTTTTTAATTGACTCCACAAAGTACTATCATAGCCTTTTACATGCATAAAGCCAAAGTTATCTCGGAACAACCCCGGAGCGTAGTTCATAGCAATCAATGCTGCTTCAATGGCCAAAGTACCAGACCCACACATCGGGTTGATAAAAGGCGATTTTTTATCCCACCCACTGGCCATGATCATGGCACAGGCCAAAGATTCCATCAATGGCGCTTTGAATGGTCTTTCTCGATAACCATGTTTGGATATGGTCTCTCCAGAAGTGTCCAAATAGATCGATGCCTTGTTTTCAAACCAATGTAAAAAAAGCACTGTTTTATCATAAGAATTACCAGAATTCGGTCTCCTGTTCATCTTTTCATAAAACCGATCCACAACCGCGTCTTTTACTCGTAAATTTGCAAACCTTGTATCTTTTATGGTATCATTAAACACATAAGAAGTGATAGCAAAAAAACCTGCAATTGGAATAATTTCCTCCCATTCTATTTTTTTAATGGCACTGTAAAGCTCCTTTTCTGTGGGCGCATCAAATTTTTCAATCAAAAGCATCACCCTGTTGGCCGTTCTCAGGTGTAAATTGAGGTAGTAACAATCTTCTATACTCCCTTTGGTAATAACACTCTTCCCTTCTTGTTTGACCACTTCATATCCATGAGATCTAACTTCTTCGGCCAAAAAAGAGCTAATTTTTGGCGCACAGGTAATTACAATTTCAGTATCTTTTGATAGCATATCCTTAAGATAAATAAAAAAAGGGATCATAATGATCCCTCTTAAAATTAATTTTTTTATTGTTTACTAAACGTTGTCAGAGCTAATTTTAGCACTAAAGTACTCTCGGTTCATGCGAGCAATGTTTTCAATGCTTATGCCCTTAGGACATTCTGCTTCACATGCGCCGGTATTGGTACAAGATCCAAAACCTTCTTCATCCATTTGAGCCACCATGTTTTCTACCCTTTGTTTTCTTTCTACTTGCCCTTGAGGCAATAAAGCCAACTGAGATACTTTAGCACTCACAAACAACATGGCGGAGGCATTTTTACATGCTGCCACACAAGCACCGCAACCAATACAAGTTGCAGAATCGAATGCTTTATCTGCATCAATCTTTGGAATTGGCAAATTATTGGCATCTTGAGCAGATCCAGTATTAACGGAAACATACCCACCCGCCTCAATTATTCTATCAAAGGCAGTACGGTCTACTGTAAGGTCTTTTATAACCGGAAAACCTTCTGCTCTCCAAGGTTCGATAAAGATGGTATCTCCATCCTTGAAAGAACGCATGTGCAACTGACAAGTAGTAATTTCATCACTAGGTCCATGTGGGCGCCCGTTGATAAACATTGAACACATACCACATATACCTTCTCGGCAATCGTGATCAAACGCAATTGGCTCGTCACCCAATTCTACCAGATTGTTATTTAAAATATCAATCATTTCTAAGAAAGAACAATCCGGTGATATGTCGTTTACCTTGTATTCAACTATTTTTCCTTTATCGCTGGCGTTTTTTTGTCTCCAAACTTTAAGTGTAAGATTCATAGTTCTTATATTTTTTTATACCTCAACCGGATTATTTATAACTTCTTTGTTTCATTTCAACATTCTCATAAACCAACTCTTCTTTGTGAAGTTCTGGTTCAGTGCCCTCTCCTTTGTATTCCCAAGCACCTACAAATGCGAAATCATCATCATTTCTTAAGGCCTCGCCTTCTTCTGTTTGGTGCTCTTCTCTAAAGTGACCGCCACAAGACTCTTCTCTTTGCAGGGCATCTCTACACATCAACTCTCCTAATTCTATAAAATCAGCTACTCGAAGTGCTTTCTCTAACTCCAAGTTAAGTTCTTCATTAGTACCAGGAATCAAAACATCGGCCCAAAAATCCTTCTTGATTTGCTGAATTTCTTCAATGGCTGATTTTAAACCTTCTTTATTCCTTGCCATTCCACATTTTTCCCACATCACATTGCCCAACTTCTTATGAAAATGGTCTACCGACTTGGTTCCTTTGTTGTTGACCAACTGATCAATCGTCTTTTTAACGTTGGCTTCTGCTTCATCAAATTCTTTGGAATCTGTTGAAATAGCTCCTGTTCTAATGTCGTCTGCTAGGTAATTACCTATTGTATAAGGCAATACAAAATAACCATCAGCCAATCCTTGCATCAATGCCGAAGCACCCAAGCGGTTGGCACCGTGGTCGGAGAAATTACATTCTCCAGTGGCATACAAACCAGGAACATTGGTCATTAAATTGTAATCAACCCATAATCCGCCCATGGTATAATGCACAGCAGGGTAAATTTTCATTGGCAATTCGTATGGGTTTTCATCCGCAATTTTTTCATACATCTGAAATAAATTACCATATTTGGCCTCCACTGCATCTTTACCCATTCTCTTAATGGCATAGCCAAAGTCCAAGAAAACAGCCTCTCCCGTTTTGTTGACTCCAAAACCAGCATCGCAACGTTCTTTTGCTGCTCTTGAAGCTACGTCCCTAGGTACTAAGTTTCCGAAGGCAGGATACCTTCTTTCTAGATAAAAATCTCTGTCTTCATCTTTTATTTCTTTAGCAGTAATTTCTCCTTTTTGAAGCCTTACTGCATCTTCTTTCTTTTTAGGTACCCAAACCCTACCATCGTTTCGGAGTGACTCCGACATCAGAGTTAATTTAGATTGGTAATCCCCTGTTCTTGGCAAACAAGTTGGGTGAATCTGTGTATAACAAGGGTTTGCAAACATAGCCCCCTTTTTGTGTACTTTCCAAGCTGCGGTTACGTTGGACCCCATCGCGTTGGTAGACAAAAAGAATACATTGCCATACCCTCCACTTGCTAATACAACCGCATGGGCAGAATGTCTTTCAATTTCACCAGTTATTAGGTTTCTGGCAATAATACCTCTTGCTTTACCATCTACAATCACCACATCCAACATTTCATGTCGGTTGTACATGGTAACAGTCTTTTGTTTGATCTGTCTGGCCAAAGCAGAATAGGCACCTAATAATAATTGCTGCCCCGTTTGCCCTTTGGCATAAAAAGTTCTTTTAACCTGTACCCCACCAAAAGATCGGTTGTCCAAGTATCCACCATACTCCCTAGCAAAAGGAACACCTTGTGCAACACACTGGTCAATGATATTTCTTGAAACTTCTGCTAAACGGTGTACATTGCCTTCTCTCGATCTGTAATCACCCCCTTTAATGGTATCATAAAACAATCTGTAAACACTATCTCCATCGTTTTGATAGTTTTTGGCAGCGTTGATACCCCCTTGCGCCGCAATAGAATGGGCCCGTCTAGGAGAATCCTGAAAACAAAATGCCTTCACATTGTACCCTAGTTCTCCCATAGTAGCAGCAGCCGATGCTCCTGCAAGTCCAGTACCAATTACGATCACATCGATGTGTCTTTTATTGGCCGGGTTTACTAAGTTAACTTCTGATTTATATTGAGACCACTTCTTATCGATCGGCCCTTTAGGTATTTTTGAATCTAATTTCATGGTTGTCATTTTAATAGTAACAAATTAATGGGTTAGCTGTTTTGCAAATACATCACAATAGGTATCAGAGCAAATAGCACTGGCACTACAATTGAAAATGCAAGACCCAAAAATTTAATAATTGGAGTGTACTTCACATGATTCAACCCCAAGGTTTGAAAAGCACTTTGAAAACCGTGTGATAAATGGAACCCTACTAAGGCCATACTGATCACATAAAACAATACATACAATGGATTTTGATACGCTTCTTTAACAATTAGAAATGCATTTTTAATCGTTTCTCCATCGTAATCCACCATTGGTGTGGTTCCATATTTTAATTCGAACCAAAACCCTTTTAGGTGCAGCACAATAAAAACTAAAACCAATGTTCCTAAAACGCCCATATTCCTAGAAGCCCACGTTGCTTTTGAAGCAGATTTTGACGCAGCATAACCAATTGGTCGGGCAGCTGTGTTTTTCCTAGTTAAAAGTATGGATACGACGACATGCAATAGGATAAAAAAGAAATTACCCTTGGAAACAACCTGAATCAAAGGGTTGTTGGCCATATTGTGTGCGTAAAGGTTGAAGGATTTTCCTTCATCCGGGAGAATTAATTGTAAATTCCCCGCCAAATGTACTGCTAAAAACATAATCAGGAACAATCCTGTAAGTGACATTAGCAGTTTTTTTCCGATAGAACTTGAAAGTGTATTAGTGAACCAGCTCATTATTTATGGTTTAGTAAAATAAGTTGTTCAAAGTTAGTCCCCAATTCAATATCAAACAATTGTTAAGCCCTTTTTTAAACTCATTCTAAATAAGGATATCAAAATTACCGCTTGTAACAGTAGTTTTTTTATGGCTGTATATAAATTGTATATTGGACTAATCAAAAAGAACAATGATATGAAAAAATTTGTACTCTCTTTATTTTTCGCTTTGGCGGCTACTCAACTAATGGCGCAAACCACTGTTTTATATTGCGGCCACTTACTGGATGTTGAAACTGGAAAAATGAGATCCGAAGTAAGTGTAGTAGTAAAAAACAACATAATAGAGTCGGTTGTAGACGGTTATATCAAACAAAATAAAAAAGACACCTACATCGATTTAAAGAACAAATATGTATTGCCAGGCCTGATTGACATGCATGTGCACATTGAAAGTGAAACAGGCAAGAACAAATACATCAAGCGATTTACTGACAACCCAGCAGATGTTGCATTTCAATCCACTGTATATGCCAAAAGAACGCTTATGGCAGGGTTTACAGTAGTTAGGGATTTAGGAGGAAGTGGAATCAATACTTCCCTCAGAAATGCAATAGATAGAGGCGTAGTGGATGGCCCCAGAATATTTAGCGCAGGCAAGGCCATCGGAACCACTGGAGGTCATGCAGACCCTACCAATGGGTACAGAAAAGACTTGATGGGGGATCCTGGACCAGATGATGGTGTTATTAACAGCGCGGACGATGCCAAAAAAGCGGTTAGGCAACGGTATAAAAACGGTGCAGATGTTATAAAAATCACTGCAACAGGTGGGGTATTGAGCGTAGCCAAAGATGGCTCTGGCCCGCAATTTACTCCGGAAGAATTAAATGCTATTATAAGTACTGCCAACGATTATGGAATGATTACAGCTGCCCATGCCCATGGCGTTGAAGGCATGAAAAGAGCGGTTGAAGCGGGAATAACGACCATAGAGCACGGTACCATGATGAACGATGAAATCATGGACTTAATGATTAAAAAAGGCACTTATTATGTTCCTACTTTGTCCGCTGGAAATTTTGTAGCAGAAAAAGCAAAAATCGAAGGCTACTACCCTGCCATTATTGTGCCCAAGGCCTTGGAAATTGGACCTCAGATTTCGGCTACATTTGCAAAAGCAGTAAAGCGCGGGGTTCCCATTGCTTTTGGAACCGATGCAGGCGTATTTCCGCATGGCGACAACGGAAAAGAATTTGAATTAATGGTAGATGCTGGGATGACTCCAATAAAAACAATTCAAGCCGCCACTATTGTCAATGCCAAAGTGCTTAAATCAGAAAACAAACTAGGATCAATTGCAAAGGGAAAATTTGCCGATATTATTGCCGTAGATTCTGATCCGTTACAAGATATCAAAACACTACAAGCCGTAAGTTTTGTAATGAAAAATGGGAAAGTGTATAAAAAATAATACTACTTAGAAAGGGCTTGCTAGCTGCAAGCCCTTTAATTTTCTGTATAAAAGTATTTTTTGTAAATATCCAAGCGTTTTCTAATGGCCATTACAGCCGTTTTACCCTCGGCGCTGCTTTGGCTGTTTTGAAGCTTTTCTACATTGGTTAGAATGGTTTGGAAAACTCTCTGAAACTGTTCGTATCCCTCTCCAACAATTTTATTGTGCACCTCAATGCTATCCGTTTGAATGGACAATACATACCCAAGCCCCATATATTCTTCTGGGATTGTACCCTTATACTGAGTTAAAATGGAATCAATGTGGTGCATATGGCGTGCTATCCCAGGGTTGGCTTTCCACATATGGCCATTATTGGATAGAAGCTCGGCGTCTTCCACCAATTTGTTGTCCAATACGTTCTTTTCTTTTTGTTCTGAACAGGAAAGTACAACCAAGGCCAATACAAAATAACTAAAATATCTCATTGGGTATTTTTGATGCTGTAGATGCAATATAAAAAATGCTATGTCAAATAAAAATGGGCTTTCAATTTAGAACCTTATTTCATCCAAAGAATTGAAAACAAACTTAAATCCATTGCTCGTCAGCTTCTTTGGCACAACCCTCCTACTTTTTAATAACAGTTCTGTTTCAGTTCTCAAAACGAACGCAGCAATTTCCAACAACCATTTGGGCAAATTCAGTCCAAATTTTATTCCGTTTATGTGCCGAAGCAATTGCATCCATTCACGGTTCTTTAAGGCATTTGGAGCTGCGCAATTAAAATTCCCTTGGCATGTGTCATGGTCCATTACAAATTGGACAATCCTACAAAAATCAGTGCTATGAAGCCAAGAAAAAAACTGGTTTCCTTTGCCTTGGGTACCTCCCAATCCAAATCGAACCAGTTTTTTGTAAACTGGAAAAGGGCCACCGTTATTATTCAAAACTATGGCGAGCCTCAGCGCGACATAACGAACACCAGGAATCTGGTTTTCATAAAAAGCAGTTTCCCACTGCGCGCACACTTGTTCAGAAAAATTCGACGCAAGTATGGGGCTATTCTCTGTATGTGCTGCACCAAAGCTCTCTGAATAAATGGTAGCAGAAGAGGCATTCATCCAAAGGGGTGGTGGTGGTTGGCACAAGGCTACCGCCTTTGCTAAAAGTGCCGTGGAATGCACCCTAGATTTTAATATTTTGTTTTTGTTTCGTTTTGTATACCGGCAGTCTACCGACTTGCCCGCTAAATTAATCAATACGTCTGCGCCGTTTATATGCTGCACCCAATTGCCTAAAGTTTGTCCATCCCAAAGGATGGACAAAAACTTTGGGTTGGGTTTTCTTTTTCTAGCAATGACAACGAGCATATCCCCATTATGGAGCAAATATTCTGTTAGTAGCGAACCAAGAAAACCAGTCCCTCCTACTAATACAATTTTCCGCCGCTTCTTGGTCTTGTTGGTTCGCTTCAGCATAATTTAATTGGTTGTAGGGTCAATTACCTTAATATTTGGTTTCGAGTGGGATTGGCTTTCAGCAGATTCCATGCTCCTTTTTCGCAACTTGAAAAACACAAATACATTCATCAGGTGCATGCTGCCCAATATCAAAATGATGATTCCAAACTTCACACTTAAGGTTTCGAGCAATTCTCTCCAATCTAAAATACTTCCATATACTTTTAAAGTATATATGGCATACCCTAAATTGATGAGGTAAAAACCCGTGCGCAATAGGTTATTGACGCTTTCCGATAAACCAATATTCCCATTAAAAATGTCATTCAAGAAAATTTGACCATTTTTAAACAAGCTTTTTGCTACCCAGATAGTCGTGCCAATTGTAAGTAGTAAATAGAGCAAATAGGTAATAACTGTATAATTCATAACTTAATTGATTTGGTTTGTATTATTTAATTTTTATTTATTGGATGGTTCATAATTCACAGGTAGCGTCTGCCAAATCCCTTTCAAAAATAGAATCGACAATGGTTTGAAGGAGAAAATTGATAGGCGGAAAAAACATTACCCAGCCAAAAAATGACCAGATAAGATGGGTATGGTTCAATGCTTTGGCAAGCGCTCTAACACTTTTATAAGCCCGACCATATGGATCTATATAGGTGAGTTGGGTAATGCAACCAGCAAATTCTGATGCTGGCTTAAAATTTAATTCAATTGGTTTTTGTTGCACCACCCATTGTTTGAGTTGGGAACAAACGCCACAGTTTGAATCGTAATACAATGTGCCAGGAGCATGCACTGTTGGTCGCCACAAAAAGAACCAATTTGGAACGAGCTGGTTGTAGGTAATCCAGGGGAAACCAAATTTATGTTCCATATCCATTTTTTCCTGAAAATCAGATACCGTGCACGCATACAGCCAACTAATAACAATGGCCAGACCATACCACCAGGATTGAAACACCAGACCCAAACAAGCATATAGTAAAACAAAAGACAGCTGGATTGGATTTTTACAATAGGCATATACCCCAGAACGCACCAACCTCGTTGTTGGGTCGTATGGAAAGGGAGTTCCCAATCCTACTCGGGAAAGATCCATACATGCTTGCAATCCGGGGATGGACGCTACCAACAACAACTGCCATTCCAAAGTATTTAAGTCGTCGAAAAAGAAGGTTTGCTTAGCATTGTAATAAAGCACATAGGGCAGCAAAAAGAAAAACAACAGCCCTACCACTACTATTTGAAAGTAGGTCCGGTGCAAGACTTTGCCAGCGTGCAAACTATTATAAGCCCAGTAATAGGCCGGTGTAAAAGCGAACAAAAGCAGGAGTACTTCACCGATCCACCAATTGTCGTCCAGCACC
This sequence comes from Cytophagales bacterium Alg240-R148, assembly GCA_900537185.1. GTDB lineage: Bacteria > Bacteroidota > Bacteroidia > Cytophagales > Cyclobacteriaceae > Alg240-R148. Next base: position 197,990 of record LS999832.1, on the reverse strand, counting down.
AGCCATCCATGCTGATGCATTGCCGGCATTAAAGTAAAATCTAGGACAGCTACAAAAATTAGAACGACAATAAACCGGTTGTTGCGCATCAGAAAAACAGGCACCACGCTCCACACCAACACCCAAATAAAATAGATATCCCAGGGCATTTGAATGCAATTATCGGCGTCTTTGAAATACCACCAACCTAATTTAACAGCCAATAGATGTATAAAAACGACCGAAACGGCAGTATATAACAAAGCGTAAAACAGGGCAAAATTAAGCGATCTATCTTGTCTTTCTCGGGTAACGTAAAAACAAGCCACCATCAATATCGCCCCGACCAGTACCATGCGGAAGTATTCTACCAAACTCATATAAAAAAATGTTGTATTAAGTGTGCTTGCATTAAGCCGACTGCAAAATCTTCAATGGGTTCAAAGTACCATTGTGGCCCCAGAGAACAGGCATAAGTGGTTTGCCACTGTATTTGCTTTTGGCCGTTTTCCAAGGTATTTATTGACACTTTCACGGTTTTGAAGGTCAACCAGTGGCTCATATGGGTATTGTCAGAAATGAAGGTATATAACACCGAATTTTCAGTTCTTTCAACTACCTTAAGCAGCATAGTACCCAGCCCTTTTGTTGAAGAATCGAATACAATTGCGCTGGAATCTCCTACGGACACCCCATCAATTTTCCAATCAATGGGTTTAGGAAACCCCAGTTGGAAAAACAAAGGCAATTCTTCAGGTAATGATTGCGGATGGCCAAGCACCTCAATGTTATTAGTTGTGGAAATGGTTTGAATGGTTTCGATGGTTCTCCATTGTGGCGCTTCATTGATGCGTGGAATTTGAAGCCCCAGCACCAACATTGGCAGCAGACTTAATGAAAAAAAATGACTCCGATTGCTGTATTTGCGGTGGTTGTACAACCAAACTACAACAGCACCTACGCCGTAAAAAATAGGCGCCGCCATAATAATACATGCCAAACCTTCGCCCAATAATATACCGGAAAGCAACAGAAATAATGTTACTACCTTCAGCATAAGTCCCATCATGGTTTTGGTTGTTTTAGAAGCAGCCACCAGAGTCACTGCCAATACGGTAGGCAAACCAACAAACAACAAAGAGGTATGACCAAAATGCAAACCAGTGATCAGTCTAAAAGCAACACTTGTAACAAACAAGGTGGCTATTATTAAATACAATTTTCTTTTTTTAATCGCTTTCATATTAAACTTACTTTACTTTCTGTAATTTCATTTCTTTCAAAATTTTATGAAAGTTTGAGATAAAAAAAATTGCTTACATTTTCATGAGCAATTTCAAAAACCAATTCTTATCTGATTTGTAAAATTTATCTAGTACGTTGTCTACCTTAATGGTGAAATCTTCAATGTCCTTAGTCACCTGACGAAACTCTTCCAATGCTTCTGATTCTTCCCCTTCCACATTTTTCATCTGGCCAAGTACTTTTAAAATAGGCTCTATTTCCCTCTTTTTTCTTTCTACTGTAACTTGGCGGGCCAACGCCCAAATGTCTTTACCTGTTGCAAAATATTCTTTTCTTTCACCAGGTACCAACACCTTGTTCACAATACCCCAATCCATTAAATTCCTGACATTCATATTCGCATTTCCCCTAGATATTTGCAAAGCTTCCATGATGTCCTCAGTGGACAATGGCTTTTCTGCCAATAGCAACACTGCGTGTATTTGAGCCATGGCTTTGTTAATACCCCAGCTCGTTCCTAGTGTACCCCATGCTTGTATAAATTGGTGTTTGCCTTCACTTAAATCCATGTCTCAAACCTACAATAAAAAATTAAACTTTCAAAACTTACTGAAAGTTTAATAAAATAAAGGCAATAAAAAACCCAAATCAATGGGCTTTTTAAATGTAGTATTTTGTAATGGGTTTAAGTAATAAAAGTAAAGGCCATTCCTCCTTTTCCCGCTCTTCCAGTTCTTCCAATTCTATGAATGTAACTATCATAAGATCTTGGAGGGTGGTAGTTGATCACATGGGTAACTTCAGAAATATCCAACCCTCGAGAAGCTACATCTGTAGCCACAAGTACCTTGACTTTACCATCTTTGAACGCTTTTAAAGCCTTCACCCTATAATTTTGAGATTTATCTCCGTGTATCTGGCCCGCGTCAATCCCGGCTTGGTTTAGTTTTTTAGCTACGGTGTTGACCCACCTTTTAGTTTCTGCAAATACAATTACCTTCGAGAAAGAATCGTCCATCACCATTTGGATGAGCTTATTAATTTTGCTCTGCCCTTCTTCTGGTTCTACAATATTTTGTTCGATGTGGTCTCCTGTAACGTCGCCCCTACTCACTCTCACTTCTTCTGGATAGTGTAGCAACTCATCAATTAACTTCTGTTGTTCTTTTTCAATAGTCGCTGAAAACAACAAAGTTTGATCTCTATCGCCTATGTTGTTTACAATTTTGTTCAAATCCTTTTTGAAACCCATGTCCAACAACCTATCAAATTCATCCAAAACAAGTACTTGAAAATTCGACATCTTCAAAACACCTCGGTCTGCTAAATCGTTAATCCTGCCTGGCGTACCAATCAATAAATCAAAATGTTTAGGCGCCACGCGCAAATCTCTATTGATGTTGGTCCCACCAATAAAACAAACTGAATTAAGCCGCATCCCTTTGGTCAAGGAAACAAACTCTTCTTCTATTTGCAAAGCCAATTCTCTGGTTGGAACAATTATAATGGCTCTAAAATGTTTTCTAGTCGTAAAAAACCTATTGATTAACGGAATCAAAAATGCCGCCGTTTTCCCAGTTCCTGTTTGGGCTATACCCAGCAAATCTTTGCCTTCTAATATCGGCTCGATGGCACCATCTTGAATCTGCGTCGGTTTGCTGTATTTTTTATCTTTAATATTTTTCTTAAGGATGGGCACCAATTCAAAAGCATCGTAAGTACGGTCCGATTCATACTTCATTTCTTCTGCCTTCTTAACTGCTTTTTTAACAAATAAAGAAGGGTCTAATTGTTCTTCTTTTTTTCTCTTATTGGAGCCACTTCGGTGGGGAGATCTTTTTGCATTGCCTCTTTTTGCTCCCGGCTTTTTCTTAAATTTTCTTTCCATTCCTAACCCTGCTTCTACTTTGTTGGGGCCACAAAGGTACAGGCTAATAAGTCATTAACCTAGCCTAAGCAGCAAATTGATTATAACGGAGTAGGAAACGGCAGCGAAAAACTAAAGGTCGACCCTTTTTCTAGTTCGCTTTCTACCCATATAGTCCCGCCATTTTTCTCTACAAAATCTTTGCACAAAATGAGCCCCAAACCAGTCCCCTTTTCTTCTGCCGTTCCCTTTGTAGAATGTTTGGTGTCTATTCTGAATAACTTCTCTATCACTTCCTTGCTCATGCCCACACCAGTGTCTTTCACTGAAACTTGAACACTTCCAGGTTTGATTGTACTACTTAGGGTAATGCTGCCTCCTTCAGGAGTAAATTTAATGGAGTTGGATATTAAATTTCTAATGACAGTATTAATAGAGTTTTTATTGGCGTGTATTTCGATTGGTTCCTGATTGGTATTGGTCAATTGTATGTTTTTATTTCCAGCCTGAACCTCGAGTAGTGTTTTGTTTTCCTCTAACAATTCGGCCAAATCAAAATTTTCTGGTTGGAATTCAATTTTTCCTGTTTGCGACCTGGACCATTCCAATAAATTTTCAAGTAACGAAAACAAATTTTTAATGGATTTATCCAAATCCGTTGCCAGCGCTTTAATTTCTTCTGGACTCAACGATTCGGTGTAATTAATCAACAGGTTTGAAAAGGAAGACAGCGAATTGAGAGGCCCCTTCAAATCATGGCTGATAATTGAAAAGAACTTGTCTTTGGTTGCGTTCAATTCGTTGAGCTCTGTGTTTTGATCGCTGACCTTCTTATTGGCTACTTTGAGGACCATATTGGACCTTCTTTTGATAAAATACCCATACAATACGAGCATCCCAACCACCAAACCAAAACTTATGAGTATGAATAAAAAACTGCTGTAGCGCTTTTCTTTCGATAGCTCCAATTCCTTTATTTCCCGTTGTTTTTCTAACCCAGCTATTTGCGTTTCAGTTTTATCGATGACATAGCGGTTTTGGATTTCTAACAATTGGTGTTCATCCTTTTCATTTTGAATGAACTCGTTCATTGCCAAATGCAAATCCTGGTAATCCAATGCTTCTTTGTACTGCCCTAGGGCTTTGTTACTCAGGCTCAAATACTTGTAACTGTTCTTAATTTTATGTTTGGCTTGCGCTTCTAATCCAAGCTTCAAAGCAATGTTCAAGTTGGCAATTGCTCTTGGATATTTTTGTTGGTAATAATAAATGGCCGCAATGTTGTTGTAGGATTCGGCCGTACCTACAGGATCCTGGAGTTCTTGCCTTATTTCTAGGGCTGCAACATGATTGGCCAAGGATCGCGCCTGGTTTTTCATTTGCCAATACAAATGGCCAATATCATTCAACGAAAGGGCCTCTAATTTCCTGTCTCTAAATGCTCTTATTAATTTTAATGCTTTTTTATGTTCTTCTAATGCCTTCGTATATTGTTTTTCTTGAATGTACAATTGCCCCATATTGTACAGAGTTTGGGCTATTTGACGCTCGTCAATTTCATTTTCCATGAGTAATACACGCTGGTATAGCTCGAAACCACGTCTGGTATTGTTCATCAGCACACTCAATTTACCCAAATCATTTAAAATCAGAGCGCTCAGCTCTTTATCGTTTTCTATGGTGCTTATTTTCAACGCCTGTTCCAAAAACTCCGCTCCCCGGTAATAATTTCCTACTTGTTCGAATACTCTTGCAATAGAGAGGTATGTATAAATTTTAGGCAATTCCGCCTGAATCGAATCTTCAATGGCCAAAGCTTTGATAAAGTTACCCATTGCCAACTCATAATTATTGGTTTTGGTGAGATGTAGGAGACCAATTTCTTTCAACCCAACCACATCATCCATTAAATCTGGTGTGTCAATGGCATCATTTAATTTTTTGGTACCGCCCTGAAGCTGGGCCTCAATTGGTTTATCATTATTTTCTTTGAAAAATTGCTGGTACCAGCCCAAGGTATGTGGTTCCAACACCATGGGCTCTCTTTCTTGTCCAAAAACAAAAAATTGGGACAGCAACAACAGAAAAAATGGGAAGAATATATTTCTTGTCATTAAAACACTATTTATCGTTGTTCCAAAATGAACCTATTTGTAAAGCATAAAAAAACTAATTCCAAAAAAACCTTGACTATGTAAGTTTTAAATTACTTAAGTATAAAACAAAATGCACTTTTATAATCAGAAACTTCGCCAGATAGGACATCCTTTAACGCAGCATTTACTTTAAACATTCCTTGTCATATGCCCCTAATTTTGGGCAAAAAAAAGAGCCCACAAGGACTCTTTTTTTAAATATAGTCGTTTTTAAAAAGCTTCTTCTTTTGGATCTGGTCCGTACATATTTCCTCCTTTATCTCCTTCCGTAACCTCCATTACCAACAGCCAAATCCCACCTATAATTGGAATAAAGGACACAAAAAAGAACATGCCACTTTTACCAATATCGTGCAACCTTCTCACCAAAACAGCCAGGGAAGGAATTAAAATAGCGAAAGCGTACAAATAAATTAAGCCAAAGGCCATTGCACTTTCTGTAACACTCATAAGAGCAAAAGAAACAACAGTTAGTGCGACATAAATCAATATATTAATTAATTGAAACATCCAAAATTCTTCTCTGCGCGCCCTTCCATTAAAATTAGCATAGTTGTTCATTACTTTTAAATACCATTTCATAAATTTATTGGTTAGTTTGGTTTGCCCTACTCGTGAGGCTTTTCGGTTCCGCCATAAAAAATCAATACGAAATATACTCAAAACCTTCCAACATTCTAAATTAGAGACTATTTTTCCATATTAAATCACCAAATACCAGCAATAAATCAGTCATTTTTTGATTTTTCATTGAAAATCAATATCTTAACCTGAGTTACTTGGTATTCTGCCACTTTTGATCGGTATACATGCAGAAAATTTTGATATTAGAAGTTCCCTTTGACAATAATTCATCCTATATGCGCGGTTGTGCACTTGGTACTTCGACCATTATAGAAAACATGTATGCGGATGCCCACAATCCATACTCAGAACTGGGTGTGGACATAAGAACAGAACAAATAGAATCTAAGTCGTTGGGTAGGAATGTAGATTATGCATCCATCACCAATGCGCTGGAAACATTCATGGAACAGTACAACAATGTTGTATCCATTGGGGGTGACCATTCTATAACCTTCCCATTGATTAAGGCGATTAGGAATAAAAAGGGACCTATAGATCTACTTCATTTTGATGCACACACAGATTTGTACCATGAATTTGAAGGCAATCTTTTTTCCCATGCCTGCCCTTTTGCAAGAATTATGGAGGCAGGGTTGGTGCAAAGATTGGTTCAAGTTGGCATTAGAACGATTACTCCGGAACAAAAAAGGCAAATTGAGCGTTATAATGTGGAAGTGATAGAAATGAAGGATTTTTCAGGTATCGATACAATAAATTTTAATAACGACGTTTATATTTCTTTTGACCTCGATGTGTTGGACCCAGCATTTGCACCGGGTGTGGCACACCACGAACCAGGAGGCATGAGTACCAGAGAAGCAATAAACTCCATACAAAAATTAAAAGGTAAAATAATAGCTGCAGACATTGTAGAATACAACCCATCAAGAGATATTAATGGGATGACTTCCATTGTCGCCAGCAAAATTTTGAAAGAATTGCTAGGAAGGATAATGTCCGACCAAGCAGTAGGTTAAATGTAAAACTATAATAAAATACTATGGCAAGACCAGCAACGAAAGCAATAAAGCTAAAAGACGGATTTTACATTGAAGTTAGAAATAAAGGAGCACAATCCGGAATTAAAATTAGGAGAAACTCCAAAGAGATGATGCAAATGGCCGTAAAACAATATGAAAAAACAAAAGTTGTCCTCCAACTTGGCGAAATGAAAAATGGCGCCTGGGTAGACGGCAAATAGATTAAAAGCTCAGCAATTGTTCATTGCTGAGCTTCTTTTTTTTATTCTAATTTATTCCAAATCAAGAGATTTTCTTAAAGCATAGGTAGCTTGCATCTTTTTTATCAACTTATCCGAATCTGGGTAGTTGAGCGTTTGCTGGCCATCCGAAAAAGCCTTTTGTGGCACCTCATGGGACTCGTATATTATTCCATCTGCTCCGGCCATAATACTTGCCAAAGCCATCGGTTCAACAAATTTGCGAATGCCAATTCCATGGGAAGGATCCGAAATTACAGGCAAGTGTGTTTTTTCCTTTAATACTGGAATAGCGTTGAGGTCCAATGTATTCCTGGTTGCTTTCTCGTAAGTTCTTATACCCCTTTCACAAAGAATCAACTTTTCATTGCCACCACTGAAAACATATTCTGCAGAATGCAACAATTCGTCTATAGTTCCAGAAATCCCTCTTTTTATAACAACGGGTTTATCAACCTTGCCCAGCTCATCCAAAAGATTGAAGTTTTGTGTGTTCCTGGCTCCTACCTGGAAAATATCAACATAGGGTAGCATCGGTTCTATTTGGGACACTTGCATTACTTCTGTAATAATTTTAATACCATTGGCCTTCGCTTTTTCATGCCACATTTTAAGCCCTTCAATACCGAGGCCTCTAAAGGAATATGGGGAACTTCTTGGTTTGTAGACCCCGCCACGCATAATTTTCACTCCATTTTTAACCAAGTGTTGTATCATGCTATCTACTTGCTCTTCACTTTCAATAGAACATGGCCCTGTCATAATAGCCAGCCCCCCACTCTCTATGGTTGCCCCATCTCCCAAATCCACCTCGGTAGGTTTGACCTTCCACTTCTTAGAAACAAGTTTATAATCATCTGATACCCTATGCACGTCTCGAACTCCTTCAAGACCCCCTACTTCTCGGATATCAAACCCTTTTCCACTAATTCCTATGAGGTAGTTGCCTTGTTGTGTATTTACAGGTGTAACCTTTATTCCTAAAGATTTAAGTTTGTCAACGATTTGATCTACAAACGCTTTATCGATGTCCTTTTCTAATTGTATAATCATGCTACTATGTCTTTTACGAATTTGGCCGCATGTACCGCGGCATTTCCTTCTTTTTCTATTGCCTTAATACAAGCACTCCCTATAATGGCTCCGTTGGAGAATTGCGAGGCCTGTTGGAAAGTGGCTGCATTTGATATCCCAAATCCAATTAGGGTAGGGTTCTTCAGGTTCATTTTCTGAATTCTTTCAAAATACGCCTCTTGTTCTTTGGATATTCCTGTTTTGGCTCCTGTCGTACTGGTTGAAGAAACCATATAAATAAAACCTTCCGATATAGAATCAATTTGACGGATTCTTTTATCAGAGGTTTGTGGGGTAATTAAAAATATATTCAACAACCCATATCGCTCAAAAATATCCTTGTATTCTGACTCGTACTCGGCCAAGGGTAAATCTGGCAAAATAAGGCCGTCCACCCCTACACTACTCGCTTTTTCGCAAAATGCTTCCACTCCATATTGGAGCACAGGGTTCAAATACCCCATTAACACAACAGGAGCTTCTATCCCTTTCTTGGCACCTTCTAGTTGTTCCAACAGTTTTTCCACACTCATGCCATTGTCTAGTGCCAATTTACTAGAATTCTGAATGGTTGGACCATCTGCCACAGGGTCAGAAAATGGAATGCCAATTTCGACAAGATCTGCACCGTTGTTAGCAATTGCTGTAGCAATATCAAGGGTGTCTTCTAAAGCAGGGTATCCAGCAGTGAAATAAACAGCCAATACATCCTTCTGCTTTTCTTTAAATAATTGTATGATTTTGTTCATTTTAATATACTGCTTTTGTAATGTAAGTTTCTAAATCTTTGTCTCCTCTACCCGACAAGTTGACTACTACTACAGCCTCTCTTTTGAATTTAATAGTGGACAAAGCTGCTAAAGCATGGGCCGATTCAATAGCTGGAATGATTCCTTCTAATCGACACAATTCCACCCCAGCTTGAAGTGCTTCCTCGTCGTTAATGCTGATGTATTCTGCCCTTTTTGTTTCGAATAAATGGGCATGAGATGGGCCAATACCGGGGTAATCCAGACCGGCAGAAATAGAATATGGCTCTACTACTTGCCCATCTTTTGTTTGCATGAACAAAGTTTTGCTACCGTGCAATACTCCAGACTTCCCAATTTGAGTTGTTGCAGCCGTTGCGCCAGAAGCAACGCCATGCCCTCCGGCTTCTACAGCAATCAATCGCACCTCCTCTGCATCTAAATAGTGGTAAAAGGCGCCCATAGCATTACTTCCCCCACCAACACAGGCAATAATAGCATCTGGATTAGTGTTTCCCGTTTTTTCCTTTAACTGCAACCGCATTTCTGCTGAAATAACCGATTGAAACTTTGCTACCATATCTGGATAAGGATGTGGGCCAACGGTACTCCCAATAATGTAATGTGCATCCGGATGGTTGATCCAATGGCGCATGGCTTCGTTCGTTGCATCTTTTAGAGTTTTACTTCCAGAAGTTGCGGGAACTACCGTTGCACCAAGTAATTTCATGCGTTCTACATTGGGTTTTTGCCTTGCAATGTCTATCTCCCCCATATACACGATACATTCTACACCAGCCAATGCACAAACGGTTGCAGTTGCCACGCCGTGTTGACCTGCACCAGTTTCTGCTATTATTTTATCCTTCCCAAGCGCTTTGGCCAATAAAATTTGTCCGATGGTATTGTTTATTTTATGGGCTCCTGTATGGTTCAAATCTTCTCTTTTGAGGTAAATCTGTGTGCCGTATTGTTGGGAAAGGCGGTTCGCAAAATACAATGGAGAAGGCCTCCCAACATAATCTTTTAACAAATGATCAAAATCCTTTTTGAATTGATCTGACCCAATTATAGCCAAATATTGGTCTTGTAATTCCTGGATATTCGGATGCAACATTTCAGGGATAAATGCGCCACCAAACTGCCCAAAATACCCATTTTCATCTACTTCAAATTGCATGTTTGTATTGATTTAATTTTTTTGTCAATAGTTTAATTTTCTCGATGTCTTTTAAGCCTGGTTCAATTTCAACTTTACTGTTGACATCAATACCAAAAATTGGCGTAGACAAAATATTTTTCAAGGCGCCCACTTCATCGGGCCCCACCCCACCACTTAATAGAAAAGGCAAATCATAGGGGTAAAAATCTAATAAACTCCAATCGAAAGACACCCCATTACCCCCTCTTGCACTGCCCTTGGCATCAAACAAAAAATGGTCTACAACTTCCAGATAAGGTTCAAGAATAGTAAAATCAAAATCATTGGACAGATTAAAAGCTTTGTATACTTTATAACCCTCTTGTTTTACCTGGTTGCAATAGTCGGGTGTTTCGTCTCCATGCAATTGAATGATATCCAGATTTAAAGTTTTGCCTATGTCCAGAAGTTGTTCTAAATTTTCATTCACAAAAACACCCGCCTTTTTCTGAGGCAGAGGGTGGTTCTTGAAAAAATCTTTCAATTCTTCCACACTGGCATTTCTAGGAGATGGATTGTAAAAAATAAACCCCAAGACATCCACTGGTAGCGCACTTACTGCCCGAATATTCTCTGGATTGGTCAACCCGCAAACTTTAAGCATTAGCATGGTAATCTTTTTTAAGGTTCATGTACCGCTGTACAAAGTCAAAGCACGCTTGTGATGGTCTGCTTTGTTCCATAAATTGCTGCCCCATCAAAAACCCTTCAAATCCAAAAGGTAAAAGTTCCATTAATTCTTTTGGGCTCTTCAAGCCGCTCTCCGATATTTTCACAAATTGATCTGGAATTAATGGCGCAATGGTTTTCGAATGCTCGAGGCTCACTTCAAATGTTTTTAAATTTCGATTGTTAACCCCAATCAAATCCAAACTATCCAATAGCTTATCATTTAATTCTTCTTTTTTATGTACCTCCATCAGCACCTCCATATGCAAGGATTGCGCTAGTTCCGAAAACCTTTTAATTTCATCGGGAGTTAAAACGGCCGAGATCAATAAAATCGCATCCGCCCCAATGGACTTGGCCTCAATTATTTGGTACTCGTCAATGGTAAAATCCTTTCTCAAGATGGGACAGTAATTGTATTTCCTAGCCACCTGAAGGTCTTCATTTTTACCTGCAAAAAATTGGGTGTCCGTTAAAACGGACAATGCAGATGCCCCACTTTGCATGTATCCAATGGTTGTTTTTTCAACTTCTGCAAATTCATTAATCACCCCTTTGGAAGGAGATTGTCTTTTAAACTCTGCTATAATGCCCGATTTTTCTGGATTTCTAATATACGATTTCATCGATACCGTTGGAGCGGCAAAGTGCAGAGATTGTTCCAACAATTTCACAGGATAAATTGACTTGTTATTTTCGACTTCCTGTCTTTTATGCGCTATTATTTTCTCTAAAATGTCCATGGCTATGCTTCTAAAATTGATTGTTGGTTAATACTTATTAAGGTTTCAAATGACTTCAGGGCTTTTTTCGAATCCAAGCTTTCTTTTGCTTTTTCAATCCCCCCTTGGATACCCAAAGATGGGTCTGCACAATACAGAGCCAGACCGGCATTGGCTACCACTACATTGTTTTGGGCTTTTGTCCCCTTTCCGTTTAATATGTTACTGAAAATTTTGGCTGCTTCTTCTATGGTCTCTCCTCCATAAATATCGGACTGTTTAATAGTGGACAAACCAATGTCTTCGGGGCGCATTAGCTGCTCCCCATCATTGCTAATAACTTTAAAAGGGCTGGTAAGAGAAATTTCATCGTAACCATCCAACGAATGGACTATTGCAAACTGTTTGTCCAATTTCTTATACAGGTACCCATACAATCTTGCTAGTTCCAAATTAAATACACCAACAAGCTGTTTTTTAGGAAAAGATGGGTTGACCATAGGCCCCAACATGTTAAAAAATGTTTTGACACCTAAATCTTTACGAATGGGGGCAACATTTTTCATTGCCGGGTGAAAAAATGGTGCGTGTAAAAAACAGATACCTGCATTGTCTAGGGATGCAACCAGGGCATTTTGGTCGCTGGTAAACTCCACTCCAAAATGGGCCAATAAATTGGAAGATCCACAAACAGATGACACGCCATTATTTCCGTGTTTGGCTACATTCTGCCCCGAACCTGCCACAATAAAAGATGCCAAAGTGGAGATGTTAAAGGTGTTTTTACCATCTCCCCCAGTCCCACACAAATCAATGGCATCGTAGGTCTCTATTCGGACAGGAAGACAAAGTGCCAACATGGCTTCCCTGAAACCTTCCAATTCTTCAACGGTAATGCTTCGCATCATATACACAGTTAAAAAAGCTGCTACTTGGCTGTTGTTGTAGGCTCCTTGTGCCATGGCAGTCAGTACTTCTTTGGCCGTGTTTTTGTCCAGTGTTTTATACTCAAATAAGGTGTTTAATATGTTTTTCATGCTTTATGCTTTATCCAGTTCTCAATAATTTGAATACCATTTTCTGTTATAATCGATTCTGGGTGAAATTGTAGCCCTCTCACATCGTATTCTTTGTGTCTAATGGCCATAACTTTACCCTCCTCATCGTGGGCAATTACCTCTAAAGCACCGTTTATAGAGGTTTCGTCTACCGTCCAGCTGTGGTAATGTGCAATAGAAAATTGACTTGGTATGTCTTGAAACAAATAATCGTCTTGGCCTACCTGCAACCTTCCTTTCAAACCGTGTTGTACCGTTTTCATGTTGTATAATTCAGCTCCAAAAACCTCTGCTATTCCCTGGTGTCCTAAACAAACGCCTAAAATGCTTTTGTTCGGTGCAAACGTCTTTATCAATTCCTTCATCACACCGGCTTGTTCCGGTACACCAGGCCCTGGCGAAAGCAATATCTTATCGAACTTGCCAACCGATTCTAATTCGACTTTATCATTTCTAATGACCTCCAAACCTTCTCCGAAACCCAACTTTTTAATGATGTGTACCAAATTATAGGTAAACGAATCGTAGTTATCTAATACTAAAATTTTCATGGTTATAATTTTTCAGCCAATTGAATGGCCTTCCTCAATGCTTCTAACTTGTTGTTGACTTCTTGTAACTCGCTTAAAGGGTTCGATTTTGCAACTACACCCGCTCCTGCCTGGTAGGATATTGTTTGCCCTTTGCTTAAAAATGTCCGGATCATTATGGCGTGGTTGAATGAGCCATCAAATCCAATGGCGCCTATGGCCCCACCATAGTTGGCCCTACCAGTATGCTCGTATTGATCAATCAATTGCATGGCCTTGTGTTTGGGTGCCCCCGAAAGCGTACCTGCAGGAAAAGTGGCTGCTACTAGAGACAGATCTTTATCGCTTTCAACCCTCCCAGTTACTTTGGATACCAAATGGATCACATGCGAATAAAATTGGACTTCTTTGAACACTTCTACCCGAACATCTTCGGCACTTCTGCTTAAATCATTGCGTGCCAAATCAACCAACATGACGTGCTCAGAATTTTCCTTTTCATCTTTGGCCAATGATCTTGCCAATTCCGCATCTGCCTCATCATTGCCCGTCCGTTTGAAGGTACCAGCAATTGGAAAGATACTTGCTTCGCTGTTGTGGATCACAATCTGTGCTTCTGGAGAAGAGCCAAGAAGCTTAAAAGAACCAAAATCGAAATAAAACAAATAAGGAGAAGGATTAACAGACCGCAATGCTCTGTACAGTTTGAATTCATCTCCTGTAAATTCTCTTTCAAATTTTCTAGACAGTACAATCTGAAAAACATCTCCTTTGTGGCAGTGGTCGATCCCGCTTTCCACCATGGATAGGTAGTCCTCGTCTGTTAAGTTGGAGGTTTCTCCATTTACCGAACTGAAATCATAATCCGGATAGTTGTGGTTTTTAATTAACGTAACCAATTGGTCAATGGAATGTTTGGGTTCTTGGCCCAACATATTTTGAAACACTACCAATTCGTTTGAAAAATGATCCACTGCAATAACGTACCGGTACAAATGGTATCGAATTTCGGGTATGGTGTCTTCTGGGTTTTCCAACTCAATATCCTCAAAATACTGTACGGCGTCGTAACTGATATAACCATAAACCCCATGCGGGTTAATTTTGCCAAAATCACCTTCCAATTCGGGTTGGAACTTAAATACAAATTGCTGCAAAGCCGACAATACATCCGACCTGTCTTTGATGGACTTAGTATGTTTTGTACCGTTCGGGTCAACTATTTCAATTTGTTTGTTTTTTACCTCAAAACTTGAAATCGGATCGCAGCAGATGTACGACAAACTATTTTCGTGTCCGTGGTAATCTGAACTTTCAAGCAGGATGCTTCCTGCAAATTTATCTCTGAGTTGCAGGTATATCCCAACTGGTGTTAGTGTATCCGCTAAAAGTGTCCTACTTATTACTTTAAAATTCATTTTATAAATATATTTAATTTTTTTTGCACAAAAAAAAGGCTTACCCTATGAATGGTAAGCCTTTTTTTCGATGCTTTTATTAACTGTATACTACGGTTCCATTCACTTATGTTTTAATAAGTGCCACCACCAATACTGTTTTATTTTATTTAGTTTCATCATTTCTTTTGCATAAAAAAAGGCCTGTGGGATACACAGGCCTTTATATTTTAAAATTCATATACCATGCCGGATCACCTATCTCATTGCGATAAGCGCCACCAACATTGCATATTTGAATTGTGTTTTTTCATCTTCTTGCTGTAAATGTAAAATCATTTTTATTAAAACAAAAAATTATTTTCAAATTTTTGTTTATACCTACCAAAATCTTGACAATTCTATCGATGCTTCTCCCATAACAACACCTATTATTGAAAAAAAATTAATTCTCGAAAACCAAATATGCAATTCTTATACTTTTAAGGTGAGGTAACTGTACAACCCTTTGGAAACTTGTAATACACCAAATACGATGGCGCCCCAAAAAATAAAACCATACCCGCCAATAGTTAACACCAAGCCAATAGACAACCAAAGCATGCCAAACAAAACATCTCGTTTCGCCATCCCTTTTTTGGACCTAACAAAAACACCTTTAACTGATAGATATAAATGAACGGCAGCATCCGATTCTAACTCAAAATCTTTTTCAAGAAATTTAACCACACTGGCTTTGCTATGCCCTTCTGCTATCAAACTAGCCGTAAATTCCTTTGCATTATCATTCAAAATTTCCTCATTACTATTCTCAACCATTTGTTCTGATTCCTTTATAGTCAAAAAATATAATATTTAATATAAATATTAACATTATACAGCTATAAAACAAATAGAAACAAAATTTTATTGTGTTTACGGCAATTTTGCAACCAAAAACTCGGGTAATATTTTTAATATGAAGTATATAATTTTCCATTTAATGCCGGGAACAAGTACCTTTTTATTACCTGCATGTACCACGGCCCGGGCGATAAAAGCTGGTTCCAACATCAGCGATTCAGTTAATGGCAAACCTTGTGTCATTTTGCTTCTGATGTACCCAGCCACCACTACATTGACCTTAATTTTACGATGGGCAACATACTGCCTTAACCCTGTCAAATATTGAGTAAAAGCAGATTTGGTACTTCCGTACAAAAAATTACTTTTTCTTCCTCTTACTCCAGACAAGGACGACAATCCAATTATTTGTTCTAAGTGGTTGTTCTGCTGGTCTTCTACAATAATATTAATAATAGAAACCGCTCCGCAATAATGCACTTGCATCATTCTAAAACACCCTTGCCAGTCGGTCATGGCTTCAACATTGTCTTTTAGATAACCAGCCGCATACAGTACAATGTGCGGGGCAACCGATAAGCTTTTATAAAACGAAGCGTGAGAAACAAAGTCTATGGCATCAAAATAAACCACCTCCACCGCTTCTTTTAAATTATTGTTTTGTACAAATTGATGGAGTTCATCTGTACTTCTTGATGCTGCAAGCACAAAGTATTGCTTTTTCGCATACATTTTAATAGCCTCTTTTGCTACGTCTGAATTGGCCCCCAAGACCAACACCGTTTTTAAAAATTTTTCAGGAACTTCCATTTGTTATTTTTCGAAATTTTTATCTACTGCCCAAGCATCCTCCAAATAGGATTTCAAAAGCAAAACCTCCTCTTCATTAATTTGATCTAGGTGTGTATACGTTTTGGTATAGACTTGTTTTCTTTTTCCCTTTTCTAAGAAATTAATTGCATCCTCTAACAAATTCCCTTGACAAAAGCCCAACATAACCCCATCACTTTTGACATTGCCCCATTTAATGGAAGAAGGCCAAATAAAACAAATTCTTTTGTGGTTGGAATAATAAGGGACATTGTAAGACAATTTTTCTTTGTATTGAGGCAAACACTCCTTCACCACCCCCATCAAATATTCTACCAGCTCCAACTCCTTTTGGGGTAAGAAGTCATAGAAATCATTTAAAGATCTGAATTGTACATTTTGCATGCCTCTTAACTTTGCTTATCCGTTGCAATTAAACAAAAAATTGTAAAGCCTCCCATTGATTATTAAGCCTTTTTATTATATTGCGACTCGATAATTCATCCACCGGACCTTTCTGATTCAATTTTTCAACCAAAATTTTTACAATTATGGCAGGAGGCGGTCCTATATCCACCAATACTACGAGTACCAACAACGGAAATAACAAAGGTTATGGCATGGCTTTAGCTTTAATGGTTTCCTTGTTCTTTATGATCGGTTTCATTACAGTTTTGAATGACGTTTTGATTCCAAGTTTAAAGGGAATATTTGATTTGAAAGCATGGCAGGCCATGTTAATTCAATTTTGCTTTTTCGGGGCATATTTTATAATGTCCTACCCTGCTGGAATTTTGATAAAGAAAGTGGGCTATAAAATGGGGCTGACCATCGCCTTGGCTGTAATGGGCATTGGTTTGTTATTGTTTGTTCCTGCATCCATGGTTCAAATGTACGGCGTGTTTTTATTTGCTCTTTTTGTAGTTGGCAGTGGTTTGACCATCTTGCAAGTGGCCATCAACCCGTACATCATTGCCTTGGGGCCTGAAAGCACCGGCGCATCTAGACTAAACCTAGGTGGAGCACTCAATTCTTTTGCTACTTTTTTAGGTCCCATTATTGGAGGGGCTTATATACTCAAAGAATTTTTATTAACGGACTACGAAAGTGTAGAAGCCATGAACATGGCCAAAGCTGAGGCTGTTCAAGGACCGTATGTAATTTTGGCCGCCGTCACCTTTGGTATAGCCATATTGCTCTATTTCATGAAATTACCTAAAATTTCTAGTGAGGACGATGAAACGACTGAAAAAACAACGGGATCTGCTTTTGATTTCAATCATTTAATATACGGAGCGGGCGCAATTTTCTTTTATGTGGGTGCAGAAGTAGCCATAGGGTCCATCCTGATTTTATATTTGGCAGAAGATTCCATGGGGGCCATTGATGAAAAACTAGCGTCTTCACTATTGGCATACTATTGGGGTTCTGCAATGATAGGCCGTTTGGTTGGAAGTGCACTAGGGCAAGGTATTAAAGCCCAACTGTTGTTGCGTGGGGTTGCATTTATAGCTTTGCTTTTGGTGGTCGTGAGTATGACCGGTATTGCGCTTAACAACTGGATGGACATTCCGGTAATGGTGATTCAAACGGAAGGTGGTTTTGCTATGAATTTTGAACCCGTACATGTTCCTGTAGCTGCATTTTGTTTGATCTTAGTAGGCTTATTTAATTCTGTCATGTGGCCATCCATTTTCCCATTAGGTATAGCCAAATTGGGTACTCATACCTCACAGGGCTCAGGCATCATGGTCATGATGGTCGTGGGTGGTGCCGTACTACCTTTATTACAAGGTTTGATAGCTGACTCTATTGGGTACAAGTTTTCATTTGTTATATGCATCATTTGTTACTTGTACATCTTTTGGTTTGCTGTTAAAGGCTACAAAGCAGGTAAAATTGCCCAAGCATACGATTCTGAATAATTTATAAAAACAACCAGTACAAAAAGAGGGGCAATACATTTCTGTATTGCCCCTCTTTTTATGTCCTTATTCTACTCAGTCTAGGTCTATTGGCTCTGGAACCAAATTGCCTACAACCCAATCTGTTATGGTACCCGTGTTTTTGTCAATGACTAGTAAAAAATCATGACCAGACAAGGAAAGCGAAACTACCTCAACCAAGTACCTATCTTCTTGGTCTATCCCGGTAACTTTAAATGAATTCAAAAGGTCTTTTAAACCTTTTGAAAGGTTTCCATATTGTTTTAAATCCCCTTCCAGTTTTAGCGCAGTGTCAATAATTTTAACCGCTATATTTCGCTCCTTTTTAGATTGAATATTGCGCCATTCTATAGTTTCCATACTCCTTATATTATTGGGGCTACTAGCACATTGCAGAAAAAGAACACCACCTATTAACAATCCCCCAGCTACCCAACTAAAGAATGTTTTTCTGTCACTAATATTCAAATCCTCTTAACATATACCCATGGTACTACTCATCGTCATAACCGGTAAAAGTATAGGCCAATTTGTCTGACACTCCTACTATTAAAAGAAATACCGCATCTACAAAAACTCCAAACCCACCTGATATCAAGGTTGAAACGGACATGACATTGAAATCATCATCCCCCATCATCATGTACATTTTTATTGCCGTAAACGCTATACTAAAAATCAAAACACCCAATGTGATTTTAAAAGAATAGGGCTTTTTGATAAACAGCATTATACCTGCTATAATATAAAGTACACCAATACCAATGCCGAATTTTGAGAATAATATCATCAAATCCATTGTCTCATCTGAAACATTCAACATTTCCTTAATTTTTTCGGCTGCCACTTTATTGTTAGCATTTGTTATTGCTGTGTCTCCCCTATTTTCTTTGTTCACTTGTTCGATCGAGTCCAACTCTCTCATAGATTCAAACAAACTTGTTTTACTACTATCGCCCTCCACTTCAATTGATTCAACTTCTCCATCATCAACATTAAACTCTATAGTAGTATCTTCTCCATTTTCAAATTTCGTGAATTCATCTTTGATCTTTAAAGTACTGTAGTTGTTTGTAATACTACAACTTCCTACTAAAATCATACATATGCCTACAATATATGCCCAAGTTGGTATTTTCATGTTTTTGGAATTTGTTTCAAAGTAAAGAAACGAAATTTAACTTAAAAAAAAAGTTAAAAGGACGTTAACGGTTGAAGCAGGTGTTTAAAGTCCTTAAAAAAGTGGGAAATCCCAGAAAGTAGCTTTATAGCTACTCCTGGGACATTATTTAGTTACTAACTAATTTCATTAACAACGTTTTGTAATACTTCGAAGGCCGCTTCGGCCATCTTGTTGCCTTGGTTGTCTAACAATGGGTTCACTTCTGTGATTTCAAAGGCACATACTTTATTGCTTTGGAATAGATTCATAATAATAGCATTGGCTTCCTCTACTTCGAAACCATTGGGAACAGGTGTTCCAGTACCATAACTTACTTTATCACAATCCATACTATCCACATCAAAAGAAATGTAAATAGCATCACAATCTTTTAGCTGGTTGTTCAAAACCTCCTGAACGGAAGCCTCTACCCCCTTGCTTCTCAATTCCGCAACTGTAACATTTTTAATACCCAAAGAAGCCATTAAATGTTCCTCTTCTTTTTCTGTATCGCGCACACCAAAAAAGACCAAGTTCTCTGGTTCAATTTTAGGAGTAATACCTCCTTGATTTTTTAAACGGTCCCAATGCACTACTTCAGATGTAGTAGGCTCGTTCTTTTGTTTTGTTCGGTTATCCAGACCTAAGGTTGCCGCCAAGGGCATTCCATGTACGTTGCCAGAAGGCGAAGTATAGGGCGTGTGCAAATCGGCATGGGCATCGATCCAAACTACACCCAGTTTCATTTCTGGGTGGGCCATTTTGATACCTGCTATAGTAGCTCCTGCAGAAGCGTGGTCTCCAGATAGAACAATGGGAAAGGATTGATAGGTGGTCAATGCATTTTTGACCGTACCCGACACATCGTTGTAGACTTCCGCAATAGCCTCGATTCTTTTGGCAGCAGCGGGCAGCTCTTCTTGCAACAACGCTTTGTTTTGGTTCCTTACTTTTAAAGTAGGAAAGCTTGAAAATATTTTAGAGTCTTGCTTCCAAGCCACTGCTTTGATGGCATCCACTCCCAGACTGGAGCCGCGTGTTCCGGCTCCAATCTCAGAATGGTTTTCAATTATGGTAATTGACATTTAAAAATATGGTTTAAGGGTTATTGTGGTTTTTTTGAATCTTTATTAGAGAGACAAAATGGTTTTTCTTATGATTGCAACGCACTCCAATATTTGCTCTTTGGTTATTACCAATGGTGGAGCCAATCTAATTTTATTGCCATGGGTTGGTTTTGCAAGCAAACCATGTTCCTTGAATTTTACACAAATGTCCCAAGCCAATGAAGAGTCTTCAGGGCAGTTGATCACAATGGCGTTCAACAATCCTTTTCCTCGCACCAAAGTGATCCACTCGGTTTCTTCCATTAACTTCTCTATTTCTGCTCTAAAAAAAGCACCCAAAGCTTCTGCATTCTCTGATAGTTTTTCTCTTTTTACTACTTCCAAAGCCTCTTGGGCCACTACACAAGCCAATGGATTGCCGCCAAAGGTAGAACCATGCTCACCTGGTTGAATGGTCAGCATCACTTCATCGTTTGCCAAAACTGCAGATACCGGAATAACCCCTCCTGAAAGGGCTTTGCCTAACAGCAAAACATCCGGTTTTACATCGTAGTGGTCACAACAAATCATTTTGCCTGTACGCGCGATACCAGTTTGAATTTCATCTGCAATAAAAAGGACTTGGTTTTCTTTACACACTGCTAGTGCGTCTTTCAAGTAGTTATCATCCGGCACCACTACACCAGCTTCCCCTTGAATTGGTTCCACTATAAACGCTGCAACATTTTTATCTCGGACTGCTGCTCTAAGTGCCTCAATATTGTTGTATTCCACAACTTTCATTCCGGGCATATAGGGTCCAAAACCAGCTTTGCTATCTGGGTCGGTGGATGCCGATACAACCGAAAGGGTGCGTCCATGAAAATTACCGGTTGCAAAAATAATCACTGCTTGGTTCTCTTCAATTCCCTTTACTTTATAAGCCCATTTTCGGCTTAATTTCATGGCAGTTTCCACTGCTTCCACACCAGAATTCATTGGCAACACTTTGTCAAAACCAAATAACTTGGTGATGTATTCTTCGTAACCACCCAATTGGCTGTTGTAAAAAGCCCTGGATGTCAGTGTTAATTTTTTTGCTTGTTCCGTTAAAGCCTGGATGATGTCCGGGTGGCAGTGTCCTTGGTTCACCGCAGAATAGGAAGAAAGAAAATCATAATACCGTGTGCCTTCTACATCCCATACAAATACACCTTCTCCTCTGTCCAACACTACAGGCATTGGATGGTAGTTATGCGCACCGTATTGGTCTTCTTTTTCGATCAATACTTCTGATGCTGTTTTAGATTCTGCGATCATCTCTTTCAATTTTTATTTAGAATTTAAACAATAGTACCAGTAATTGTTTAATATTTAAACTTTACCAGTGCAATTATAGTCAATTTAAACATTTATCACAAAATATAAGTTAATTTTAAACTATTCCACTGAATTTATTTATATTTGACTCACATCTACCAACCAACCATGGAAAACAACAAAGAGAGTTTTGACGATTTGGATATAAAAATACTTTCTGCCTTAGAACTTGATGGCCGAAAAGCCTTTTCTGCCATTGCCAATGACTTAAATGTCTCCAACACCATGGTGCACCAACGGGTTGCCAACCTTCAAAAAAAGGGCATACTGGAACAAGCCACTATTAAAATGAACGAACGCAAGCTCGGTTATGAATGGAGCGCGTTTACGGGGTTAAGCTTAAAAGAGGATTCCAACTCCAAGGCCATCATAGCCGAACTAGAAGCGATTCCTGAAATAACGGAATGTTACTACATTACTGGAAACTACACTCTATTCATACGAATTGTAGCCAAAAGCAACGAACACATGCGCCATTTGTTGTACGACAAAATTGACAACATCAAAGGCATCATGCGGACTGAATCCTTTATAGATTTTGGCTGTGCTTTTAAGAGAAACATTCCTTTATAATAAGAAACTGTTTTCTAACTCAGAAGCATCAAGCAGAAAGAACTTTACATAACTACCTGTCTTCTAAACGGTTTACAACAATTTGTTTTCATCCACGTTTTACTCACGGATGTTTTCATCCACTTATATAAATAAAACACCAAAAACTAGTAAGTATTTGGCTTTCGATTGCCTATTCCTATATATTTAATTTTATAAACAACCAACTACGCTATGAAAAGAGCACTATCACTATTTTTTATGCTTGCTTTGTTTCTTTTTATCTCTTGCCAACCTGAAGAGAAAAAAGAAGCTGCTTATGAAACACAAACAAAGGAAGCTGCCGGTTACAGTTATGAATACGTAACCAATGACGCCATGAACACCAGGGTATATACTTTGGACAATGGGTTAAAAGTATATTTATCGGCTTACACCGATGCACCCCGCATACAAGTTTACATGCCTGTAAAAGCAGGTGGTAAAAATGACCCTGCCAGCAACACAGGGTTGGCGCATTACCTAGAGCACATGATGTTCAAAGGCAATGACAAATTCGGTTCTTTGGATTACGAAAAAGAAAAAGTGTTACTGGACAGCATTGAGAACATGTTCAACCACTACGCTTCTTTAACCGATGAACAGGAAAGAAAAGAATACTATAAGTTAATTGACCAGGTATCTAATGAGGCAGCCAAATTAGCAATCCCCAATGAATACGACAAGCTGATTGCTGGCATTGGCGGCAAAGGCCTTAATGCTTATACCACTGAAGACAGAACCGTCTATACAGTAGACATCCCTTCTAACGAATTGGAGAAGTTTTTAGAAATTGAATCTGCTCGTTTCACTAAAATTGTGAACCGCTTGTTTCATACAGAATTAGAAGCTGTTTATGAGGAAAAAAACAGGTCTTTAGACAACGACGGATGGAAAGCTTATGAAAAGCTTTACAACCTTACCTTTGAAAAACACCCTTATGGTACACAGACGGTTATTGGAACCATCGACCATTTGAAAAACCCTTCTATTACAGAAATCGTAAATTATTTCAACACCTATTACAAGCCCAACAATGTGGCCATTTGTATGAGTGGAGACTTGGATTACGACGCCACCATCCAAATGATAGACCAATATTTTGGTGATTGGAAACCAAACGATGCTTTGCCTCAACTAACCAAAATTGAAGAAGCGCCGATTACTGCACCACGTGAAGCCCAAGTATTTGGACCAGACGCAGAAAATATTTCAATGGGTTTCCGTTTCGATGGAACAAGCTCTGATGAAGTGCGCATGGTTTCTTTAATAGACATGTTGTTGAGCAATTCTGAAGCTGGTTTGATTGACATCAACTTGTTACAAGACCAAAAAGTTTTAGAAGCAGGTAGTTATGTAGACAAAATGAACGACTATAGCATCCATCAGATGTATGGCAGCCCAAAAGATGGCCAAACTTTAGAAGAAGTTAGGGATTTATTGGTGGGTCAAATTGAAAAAATCAAGAAAGGTGAATTTGAGGATTGGTTGATCAAAGCTGTAATTACAGATTTGAAACAAAACGATATGAAGTCTTTGGAAAGCAACCGATCTAGAGCCAACAAAATGGTAATGGCATTTACCAATGATATGAGTTGGGCCGACTACATCAGCAACCTGGATAAAATGGAAAAAATTACAAAAGAAGAAATTGTAAAATTTGCCAACGACCACTATAACACCAACTACGCCATTGTTTACAAAAGGAATGGAGAAGATCCGAACAAACAAAAGGTTGAAAAACCTCAGATTACTAAGGTGCCTTTAAACAGAGACCAGAAATCTGATTTCCACCAGGCCATATTGGCAAAAGAAAGCCCAAAATTAACGCCGAAATACTTGGATTACGACAAAGATGTAATCAAAGGAACTGCTAAGAATGGCATTGAAGTTTTAATGACCAAAAACAAAGAAAATGAGTTGTTCAACTTAATTTATCTTTTGGACATTGGCAGCAACAACGATCCGCAAATGAAAATTGCCGTGGAATACCTAGAGTTTTTAGGAACCGACCAATTGTCAGCAGAAGATTTCAAAAAAGAATTGTACAAATTGGGTTGTAGTTTTAACGTATCTGCAACGGCAGAAAGAACCTATGTAAGCTTAAATGGGTTGGATGAAAACATGGAAGCTGCTATGGTTTTATTCGAAGACTTGCTTAAAAACCCAAAAACAGACCAAGAAGCTTTGGATAAATTGACTGACAGAATACTCAAATCCAGAGAAGACGCCAAGAAAAACAAGGGCAACATACTCTTTAGAGGTTTGATGAGCTACGGACAATACGGTGCTAAAAACTCATTCACCAACGTAGTATCTAATAAAGAACTAAAAGAGTTGGATCCTGCTGCTTTGGTAGAAAAAATCAAGGGTATTACCGATATGCAACACAGGGTATTGTACTACGGACCAAGGGATTTGGCCGGAATTACAGAAGCCATTAACAGCAACCACATTGTTCCTGAGACACTACAAGCTACTCCTGCTCCGGTAGAATTCGCTTCTTTGTCAACGGATGATCCGAAAGTATATTGGACCAATTACGACATGGTTCAAACCGAGTTTTTAATGATGCACCAAGGGCCTAAATACGACAAAAACATAGGACCTGAAGCCGCCTTGTTCAATGAATATTTTGGAGGTGGTATGAATTCCATCGTTTTCCAAGAAATAAGAGAAGCACAGGGCTTGGCGTATTCGGTATTTTCGTCGTATTCGAAGGCCAGCGATGCCAACAAAAACGACTTGTTGTTTGCCTATGTAGGAACCCAAGCAGACAAACAATCCGAAGCTATGAAGGCCATGAGAAACTTGTTGAACGACTTACCGGAATCAGAAAGTGCTTTTGGTATTTCCAAACAAGCGATATTAAGCAAAATAGAAAGTGAGCGCATTACCAAAGCCAACATTCTATGGAACTACGAAAGTGCTAAAAAACTCAATATCGATTACGATTTGCGTCAGGATGTTTACAACAAGGTAAAAACCATGACTTTTGAAGATCTAAAAGCCTTCCACGCCAAATATGTTAAAGACAAACAGTACAATACTGTTTTGATAGGTAACAAAGAGAAAATCAACTTTCAAGACTTAGAGCAATATGGCGATATACAAGAATTGTCTTTAGAGGAGATTTTTGGATACGACAAAGTAGAAAGAATCAATGTAGAGCAACAATAGTACTGTTGTAGAGTTATTTTGAATGAATAAAAAAAGCCCAGTTGTTTAACTGGGCTTTTTAATTTTTCCGATTCTCGAAAATATCGGAAACTTAATATCTTTGATAGCAGCTTTTTTCCATGTACAGCGCTCTTCAAGGCTTTGGATCAACTCGTTCACAGGGTTGCGGTCTTCCACACTTATGCATTTCTTCACGCTCGACCAGGTGTTCAAATACCCCTCCAATTGGCTCCGGTTCCATTGGTCTACAATAAAAAATTGTTGTTTCATTTTCAGTTCCTCAAAAGGAAAAGGAATACTTTTATAGTGGGCATCTACATGGTCGCGTTCTGCGTCCCAATACTTACCAATTCGATTGTAATAAAACAAGTCCAAATAATGGTTGATTACAACATCTACCCGCAGCAACCCATAACCAAACACTGCTAGGATGGCCCCTTCTTTGGCCACCCGAATTACTTCTTTATAAAAAGCATCAAAATCAAACCAATGCAAGGCCTGCCCTACTACTATTAAATCTACTGAATTGGATGGTATAGGTGTTTTTTCTGATCGGCAATGGATGTATTGGATGTTGTCTTTTTGCGCTGCGTGATCTATTTGGTTTTGGCTGATGTCAGTGGCATAAACGGTATCAAAATGCCCGTGCAGTTGTACCGCTACCTGACCATTGCCAGTACCGCAGTCCCAACATACGCCCTTGACCTCCACCAAATCTACAAATTTTTGCAACATCCGCGCTGGGTACTCGGGCCTAAACTTTTTATAGGCACCTGAATTCTGAGAGAATTTATCGAGTACTGGCTTCATTGTTTCCATGCAAGTGAGCGAGACAGCGGGTTATATTTTCGAAGCTTATTAAGTTACGAAATAAAATTGAGTAATGCATGGCTCCAATCACGATTGTATTAGTTGCACGCATTAATACAAAACCCACCTTCCGGTTTAAGAACTTTAATACGGCTGGCTACCTAATCCAATCAAAACCAAATTGCCCTTTAAAATCTTCCTATTCTATCCTATCCCAAACAATGATTACCGGCAATGCGACTGATGCCAAAAGGTGTCACCAATAGCTGTGGATCGCGCTCATTGACAAGTTTACATGTGCCGCGCCATTAAACCCGCATTTCACGTATGTTTACAATATAAGTGAATAATTGCTATTTTATATATGAAATGAGGAATAGGAAGACGCATTTAATGATACATTTACAAAATGATATCGCGCATTTGATATTGAACTCCTTTCCTCTGTCTTTATAGGCACAACAGTATTTAGAGACTAATGCAAAAGTTATTAGATCTCGTATAATTTACGTGAAAATCCATAAAGAACATTCTTATGAAAAACTCGAAAAAAGTCCTTAAACAAGCTTTTGGAATTGATGTTTCCAAATTAACCTTCGTTGTCAATTGCAGTGTTTTATTTGATGATTTCTCCATTGAAACACTTTCTAAAAGAACATTTAAAAACACTCTTGCTGATATTCAAAATTTCATCAAGTGGGCCAAAATTCTACACATTGAGCAGATAACTCCTGTCTTCGTTTTGGAAGCTACCGGGGTGTATTTTGAAAATTTGGCATATAAAATGACTGACTGTTCTTTTCAAGTTGCTGTACTACTGCCTAATAAAGCAAGTGCATTTATTTCCAGTCATAATATTAAATCAAAAACAGATAATATTGATGCTGCTATTCTTGCTAAGATGGGACTGGAAAGAAAGCTTGCTTTATGGAATGCCCAAGACCCGGTTTTACGTGAACTGAAGGTCTTGGCTAGAGAAAGGGAGCAACTTCAAAAGGAGAAAACTAAAGCTTTGAATCAGCTACACGCTTATGCTTGCGCCTATGAAATCAACAAAAAAACTATCTCTAGAACTAAAAAACGAATCAAATTCTTCGATTCCATGATTCAGGATATTGAAAAAAACATCGAGGAACTCGTAAAACAACACCATGTTTTAGATGAAAAACTGCAAAAAATTACCACAATTCCTGGTATTGGCATCACTACTGCTGTAATCATTATAGCAGAAACAAATGGTTTTTCTCTTATCAGAAATTCCAAACAACTGGTAAGTTACTCTGGGCTTGATGTGCAGATTAAACAATCAGGAACAAGTCTAAATAAAAAAACTAGAATTTCTAAAAAAGGAAATAGCCATATACGAAAGGCTCTTTACATGCCAGCCCTAGCTGCTAGTAGAAATAAGAACATGAAAGTATTCTATGAGCGTGTAAATCAAAATAAACCCTCTAAAAAAATTG
This sequence comes from Cytophagales bacterium Alg240-R148, assembly GCA_900537185.1. Classification (GTDB taxonomy): domain Bacteria; phylum Bacteroidota; class Bacteroidia; order Cytophagales; family Cyclobacteriaceae; genus Alg240-R148. Next base: position 170,266 of record LS999832.1, on the reverse strand, counting down.
GCGTAATTGCTTTGGAACAAAAACTACTAAAATTGATCTATTCTTTATGGAAATCTGGACAAAAATACGATCCAAACTATATACAAAATTCGGGAAATGTGAAAATACTAGATTCTCTTTCGGTTTTAACAAACAAAACAATGGACGAGAAGAATCTCGTCCAAATCTAGATGAACTTCGGTATAAAGTATCATACTGAGTTCTCTTTCGGTAGTTCAAATATATTGAAAATTATTAAAATTAACCTTGGTTTTTAACACAGTATCAAATGCTGGTATTCAACTTTCATAGTATAGGTTTAGGCCTCATTGCAATTGAGGCCATGGGGGCTAATTCCAGAAAGAAATACAATTTCTAGTTATTCTTGGCTCCAAGCAATATTAAACCATGCTTTTCATCATAAAGTTCAAGATAAGATATGTTGATAGTTGAATCTGTTAAATCATTTCTCATACAATAGTATTCCTTATCTTGATACTGGTTATAAGGTCTATAGAATTGAACAACATGTCTATATATTGATGCTTCATAGCTTAAACTTATTACCCCAATTTTTCTAAGCTCATATATCTTTGAAATAACCTCGGACTCATTAAAATTAATACTACTAAATTGCTGATAATTACACTCTTTATAAGGCAGGTACACCATTTTATCCATATCAAAACAGTGTTTTAAAAAAATTTCACCATTACCTGTAACAGCATACCCTAATTTATGCAGTGGCACACCTTCCCTATTAAGGTCAGAATACATTTCATCAAAAAATTCCATATTTTTTGAAATCAAATTAATTTCTTCAATTGACAACTCAATAGACCGATTTGCTTCATCGCTTGAAGCACAACCGAACAATAGGTGAACTAACAAGAAAGTATTAATAAAATCTCGCATATTTTATAAGTCTAATGATTGAACCCTGACTAAAACCAAAAGCCCTTCCCATCACGGCATAATTAAAATTCCCCAATCCTCTTTCCTCATTAGCCTATCATTCCAAATTGCCATACTAGTATATATATTTTCATCAAAAGGACTATCTTTAAGGTTTTTCAAACCTCCAATATGCGCCACGCCAACTAGCCCACCTCGTTGCATTACGAACCTACTAAAAGTAACTTATTTGTAGGAGTCCACAACTCTCTTTTAATTGTTCCAATAACTCTTCTATGGCATCAAACTCTCTTTTTTTTGATAGTTTTATATAGTATCGATTGTTATTAATTTCTAAAAAATTCAATTGGTTATCATAAACCGAATATTTGAATTTAAAATAACTTAATGCACTAAGGCCATTATTGAAAACTTTTGCCTAAAAAATGCTTTTGTTAAAGGAAAATAGCAATTGATTGAGGTTAGTATACGCATTAATTTCTTGTTCATTATTTAAATTGAAAACTGCTATTCCTTTCATATTAAAAACAATCTTTCCAACCGTTTTATATTGATTAAAATACCTAATATTTAATACAATTACATAAAACACAAAAAAGACGACAACACCAATTGCCATCATCTCATAAATAGTTATAACAAACAATAAAAATAATTGCAGTATCCATAAAACAAAGTTTGAAATTGCTCTTTTAAAACTAAACCGTTTTTCTTGGACTAGTTCAAATTCATACACTTTATCCAAAGGTTGCTTCTTTATATTCATTGTATTAATTGATATTTTGCTCTTTCCGCTTAAAAGTTGGACTTGTTTAATTGCGGAATAAACGTACAATAATCCATCGACATGAACAAATCCAATCACAATGCTACCGCTATTCAACAGGTTCAAATTGTAATGCAAAAAAAACAAAACCCACCCTCTAGTTTAATTCAAAACTGCCTGAATGGTAGGTTATTGTACTTGGTTTATTTTCTCATATAAAATTTATAGGCCCAGAGGTAAAAGTAATTTGAATATTTTGATGCTTTGACCAAGTCGAAACTTCAATTAAAGCCCTACTCTATTGCCGATTTTGAGTCGCTCTTAACAAATTCTACTTCACAAAGATCTTTAGCCATTTCATTTAGTTGACTCAATTCATCCTTGAGAGGACCTACACATTGAAGGTAATAAGCTTTTCCATAGCCCCAGGAAAAAAAGAGGGCCCCATCTTCATTTATTTGTAACAACTTAATCTTGTCTAATGAAGATTCGAAGTGCCCAAAATCGCCCAGGAATGAAATACTTCTATCTACAATTTCAATTTTAACTGTTTCCAAACAACGGTTTTTGTCGCCTGTATTCGAGATAACTATAAGTATAACAACCAAAATAAAAATGTAAATCAAACCCTCATAAAAATCGACCAAAGGCTCATCATATTGTCCTAAACCAGGCATAATAATAGTGGTAAATGGCATGCTTACAAACGCCAAAACAAAAATGGACAATGCAATAAAACCAAGCATCACCTGATAAAAAATATCTAACCTTTTATTTTTTATTACAATACGTTCTGTTACAAGTGTGAATTTTTCGCTGCTCATCATTTTCAACAATAGCAATTCCGGAAATGAGAAAATACTAGATTCACTTTCGGTTTTAACAAACAAAACAATGGACGAGAAGAATCTCGTCCAAATCTAGATGAACTTCGGTATAAAGTATCATACTGAGTTCTCTTTCGGTAGTTCAAATATATTGAAAATTATTAAAATTAACCTTGGTTTTTAACACAGTATCAAATGAGGCCAAGGGGGACAAACCCAATAAAAAGCATATCAATTTAGCACCTTGTTAATGTTCGCTAAGACAAGCCAGGCCTATACCTAAATCCCTGTATCCATTCCCGTGTTTGGATCTACTGCATAAAAAAATCAACCTAATAAGAGTTGATTTTTTTAATATTCTTTATAATATACTAAAATATATAAGGGTCAAAACCAGGGTAATGATCATATCCAGACAAGTGCCATAGTGAAAAGTATCTTAAAATTAGAAATAAAGTTAAAGCAGAAATAATAACAAAACTAGCTTTATATTTTGTCCAACTTTTAATTGCACAAAACACCATCAAAAAGGAGTAAGTCATCCAACCTAAATTCCAAATAACGAATTTGGTACTTGACTGAAATTGCCAATGGGAGTCATTTTCTGTAAAACTATAGATTAATTGATATTCTGCCTTATTATAAGCAATGTAGTATAAATCTACTGCACTTGTGCACATTGTAATAAGTCCTAACACTATAAATATTACAATAACTACTCTACTAAAAAATATACGTCTAGTACCCATAATGAACATTGAGAATTATCTTATTAGATTTGCTTCGCTCCAATAATTTAAAAAAATAAGGGGCGTATTTATGGCAATCTATACAACCAGCACTACCAGGGACGTCCCCTCCATGAATTGAAAAGCCATTTCTAGTTACATATGTGGTATCATTTCCTACAACTCCTCCTGGTCTTAGCGTCCGCTAAGACCCACTATTACGAGAGCTTCAGCTCGAAACGATAACATGCCAACTAATCAAATTCCAGGCAAATTCCTAACACCAACAATTCGTACCAAACTCAACGACCGGGCGGGGACGCCCTATCCTATTTTAGGTCGTAGGACCGCTGCGCTTAACCTACGACCAGCGTGGGGGTTCAAATTGTAATGCAAAAAAAACAAAACCCACCCTCTAGTTTAATTCAAAACTGCCTGAATGGTAGGTTATTGTACTTGGTTTATTTTCTCATATAAAATTTATAGGCCCAGAGGTAAAAGTAATTTGAATATTTTGATGCTTTGACCAAGTCGAAACTTCAATTAAAGCCCTACTCTATTGCCGATTTTGAGTCGTTCTTAACAAATTCTACTTCACAAAGATCCTTAGACATTTCATTTAGTTGACTTAATTCATCCTTGAGAGGACCTAAACATTGAAGGTTATAAGCTTTTCCATAACCCCAGGAAAAAAAGAGGGTCCCATCTTCATTTATTTGTAACAACTTAATCTTGTCTAATGAAGACTCGAAGTGTCCAAAATCGCCCAGGAATGAAATACTTCTATCTACAATTTCAATTTTAACTGTTTCCAAACAACGGTTTTTGTAACCTGCATTCGAGATAACTATAAGTATAACAACCAAAATAAAAATGTAAATCAAACCCTCATAAAAACCGACCAAAGGCTCATCATTTTGACCTAAACCGGGCATAATAATAGTGGTAAATGGCATGCTTACAAACGCCAAAACAAAAATGGACAATGCAATAAAACCAAGCATCACCTGATAAAAAATATCTAACCTTTTATTTTTTATTACAATACGTTCTGTTACAAGTGTGAATTTTTCGCTGCTCATCATTTTCAACAATAGCAATCCTCGTTACAAACGAAGACTAGTGGGTTTTTTCCATCATATCTTCTGCAGGCAAATCATTGTATAAATATTTATGATGAGCATACATGATGGGAACTAATGCCAGATTTAAATTATTAGGAAAAACATTGCCATATAATTTCACTCTTTTCTTCTTTCCCTCATATGTCGACAAAATCAGTTCAATTTTTCTTGACCCTGATTCCATCTCGACATATAAACTATCTAAATCCATAATATTAGCATTATTTAATTTACTAGTGACATCATCAAAATAACCTTTAGGTAAATTAATATTTATCGTAGTACTCCCTTCATCCTTTGGTCTTTCAGTGTATTGTAATTCATCCGTGGGAAGTATTGCAATATTATACCACACACCATACCCCTCTATATCAAAGTAATTTATTTCAATTTTTTTAAACAACACCAAATTAGAAGGAGAGACTTCTTGAACACCAATAAAATCAAAAGTATCATGATGATCTTCGAGGACTAATGAATCGTTATTGATTTTTCGTATGTTAAATTTCTTCCAAATTTTATAACCTGGATGATACAAACTTAATTCCGAGCCATTAAGTGCATATGTTGTTTTATTACCACAGTAAACGTACGGATATTGATTTTTTAATTTCTCATCACTAATCACATAATAAATACCACCATCAATTTCCACCGAGTCATTCAAAAATATTAATCTATACTTTAATTGTGGCTCTATACCTCGTTGATAATAATTATCATTAAAAAAAAGGCTTTTATTATAAGAAACTTCCCAAACTCTTGACATTAATATCGCTTCTGTGTTTTGAGAGGCACACTGAATATTAGCTAAAAGACAAATATTCAGTATAGCAATTCTAGTTACCATCCTTAATGTAATCATCATGTCTTTCTATATTAAATTTCTTGAACTTGTCAGTAGTTTTTAACCAGTAACTGTTAAGCTTTGGGTCCCCCCGCTCGAAACGATATTTCACCAAAAAATTAACTTCCAAGGCTACTCCCAACATCTACTCTAAAATCGCTGTATTTATTTGACGACGAGAGCGGTGTTTTGGTAATGCACACCTCTGCGTGAAATATCCAATAAGTCACACTGCCTTCGAGCTGATATTTGTTCATGATGATGTTCTATTAAAGAGCGTCGCATTACAACAGCCCTGTTTTCTTTAAGCTTTTTTTTAGAAAATCTCGCTCCACTTCCAGTTGACCAATTTTAGAATACAAACGATCTACATCAACTGCTGGCTGGCTCCTCATCAACAGACCCAGAAGAATCAAATGCAGCACTAGCATTCTCTAAAAAGTCCTTCTTCCATTTGGTGATTTGTGTGGGGTGTAATTCAAACTTTTCCGCCAATTCTGAAAGTGTTGAACGCTCTTTGATAGCTTCAATTGCAACTTTGGCTTTGAAGCCACTCGTGAATTTTCTTCTTGTCTTTTTCATGGTACTCTACTAAGTTATTAATATTTATTTTAAACTTACAGAGTGGTCCTAATTTAGGGGTGTATTATATCGTTTGCTTCCACCTTGGTTTTTCAATCTCAGATAAAGCTTGACCAACCCTACCCATTCGACCTCTTACCTCTCCTTGCAATTTCCACCTGTCTATAGCATACTGAACTTGCGACTGCTCTTTCCGCTTAAAAGTTGGATTAGTTACGCAGCGGTTTTAAATATTTAATATTCATCTATTTAATTTCTGTTCTCTTCAAACTATATACAAAATTCGGGAAATGAGAAAATACTAGATTCTCTTTCGGTTTTAACAAACAAAACAATGGACGAGATGAATCTCGTCCAAATCTAGATGAACTTCGGTATAAAGTATCATACTGAGTTCTCTTTCGGTAGTTCAAATATATTGAAAATTATTAAAATTAACCTTGGTTTTTAACACAGTATCAATTGAGGCCAAGGGGGGAATATCTCAAACCTACGAAGACATAAGTTAAGCAATGTGCTTAAAATCCATTTCGGGATTCAAACAAAAAAATCAGTTATTCTGTATTGAAAAGCTGGCTTTCTGTTTGTTTGTTTATCTAATAGCGCTGCACTTGTCCCGATAGTCGGTAAGTGCTAGACTCATTAAACCCGCATTATGCATTAGGATTTGCACGCACTTTCGTAAGTGACTCATTTTCATCATTTACTTTTCACTCGTTAGAAGAAGAATCTTTTTTATTTTTCATATAATCCATATGCAACTGATGTGAATCAACTTGTTTTATTAAAATGTTATAATCAAAAACCTTACCACCAATAATATAGTCACTTTGAACCATACGACCTGTATGACTTATAATTATTGAATCACTCCTTATTTCAACATCAACTACTGTTTGAGTTATTTTAGCTACTAATACCGTCGAATCTGTATTTAGCTCTTTAAGCTCTACATTATATGGTGAAATGTTGGAGATATAACTATAATAATACACTGTAACACCTACATCCTTATTTCTAACATTTTTTCTAATTAGTTTTTTTTCTTTACATGATTTTAGGCCAATAACGATGACTACACAGAATAATATTTTAATCAATTTCATTTCAATTAATCAATTAGTTTTTTTTCCAAAATAGCCAAAATAAATATTGGCACCAAAATGATGCAACGTGTCAAGGAGATACAAAAGCTCTCTGAAGATGATCAACAAAATATCATCTCGGTAATCGATGCCTTTGTAAGGGATGCCAAAACTAAAAAGGCATACGCATAAAAAAGGAAGCTCAGTGGCTTCCATATCTAGTTCTTAGCAGAACAAGCAATATGCTTAGGCAAGCGGGGGACATTACAGCTTTAACCAAGTCGACCTCAAAGATATAGCTGTATTATTTAAGGAATCGCCTTTAAATAAATAGTATAATCTCAATTCATTATCATCTTCACGTATTTGCAAATCCTCTATGTAGATGTTAGAAACGTCAAATTCAATATATTTCCCTTTCTTAGTTTCTGTCCATGAACCTACACAGTCTGGTGTATTAAAATCTCTAACAGTACGTTTTTCAGTAACTGTAGAAAGTAATTTCAATTCACCCCGGGTATTTTCAATCAGAACTTGAGAATACTCAAATGAATTACATAAAGCATTTATATTTCTATTATTTCCTTCAGTAAAAGAATCTAAGTGCTTTTTATCTTTATAATAGTAACATTCAGTCGTAAAGGACTTAGCGTCCAGTGAAATCTGAACTGAGTCTATACTGGTGAATTTTAATTTTAAATCAACTTTATCGCTACTTCCCTGTTTTACATCAGCAACAAATTCAACATCCATAACACTAGGTTTGAATACATAATTGACTTCTTTCTCTCTAGCACATGAGCAGAGAAGAAAAAAGGATATTAATGCTATTTTGAAGTTTCTTTCCAATACCATGGTAAAAACGTGTTTTTAAAATATCCAGTTGTATACTTATAAGAAGGAGTTCCTTTCTGATAGTTAATCGCACGATGTTCACCGCCCCTGGTCTTAGCGTCCGCTAAGACCTATTATTATGAGAGCGCTCGAAACGATATTTCACCAAAAAATTAACTTCCAAGGCTACTCCCAGCATCTACTCTAAAATCGCTGTATTTATTTGACGACGAGAGCGGTGTTTTGGTAATACACACCGCTGCGTGAAATATCCAATAAGTCACACTGCCTTCGAGCTGATATTTGTTCATGATGATGTTCTATTAAAGAGCGACGCATTACAACAGCCCTGTTTTCTTTAAGCTTTTTTTTAAAAAATCTCGCTCCACTTCCAGTTGACCAATTTTAGAATACAAACGATCTACATCAACTGCTGGCTCCTCATCAACAGACCCAGAAGAATCAAATGCGGCACTAGCATTCTCTAAAAAGTCCTTCTTCCATTTGTTGATTTGCGTGGGGTGTAGTTCAAATTTTTCCGCCAATTCTGAGAGTGTTGAACGCTCTTTGATAGCTTCAATTGCAACTTTGGCTTTGAAGCCACTCGTGAATTTTCTTCTTGTCTTTTCATGGTACTCTACTAAGTTATTAATATTTATTTTAAACTTACAGAGTGGTCCTAATTTAGAGGTGTATTATAGGTATTCAACTTTCATAGTATAGGTTTAGGCCTCATTGCAACTGAGGCCAAGGGGGATATTACATTTACTTATATAAGAATTAATATTACAGTTCATCAAAATCTTCTCTTTTATTTGTGTAATGCCTTCTGTTTTGAAATGAGGTTTTCTTAAGTTTCTTCAATTCTAAAATTGGTGAGATATCTCCGTCTACAATATTTGTAGAATCATAAAACCAAAAGCCCTCTAATTTTGATAAATTCTCAATTCCCTTAATACTTTCAATTTCCCCTAAATCTAAAAATTGAAGATTTCTAAGACCAGTTAAACTAAAAACTTCATAAACTGTAAAAATTCTTTTACAGCCTTGGATTTTCAACACTTCCAGCTCCAGCAGATTTTCCAACCCCTGGAGTGACGTTAACTTTCTTAAATTACCTATTCGCAAAAATTTTAAGTGTGTTAGAAATGATATCCCTTTTAAATTCTCAATTGTAGAATTTAATATTGACAATTCTTCTAATTTAACTAATCTTGAAAAATTCTCACTACTCTTTTCATTATACCTATTGATGAAAAGCTTTTGAATGTTTGGTAATTCAAATATAGAACTTGATCCTTTAATCCATTCAAACGAGCATTCTACGAGTTTCGGAAAACAATGAAAGTCAATCGAATTTTCACAATAAGTAATCAGAGTTAAATATTTCAGCTCTTTCAAACAATGAATTGAATCTATTGATTTTATGCTAAGATCAATTATAGTTAGGGCCTCCAAATTTGGAAATGACTTAATAAAACCAACATTATCTCCACTCCACCCTTTGCCGTCATTAAGCTCAATTTCAACTACTCCTTTACTTAATAGTTGTTCTAGAAAAGCCTCTTGCCATTGATTTTTAATTATTGCTTTCGTACCATATTTACCTACAACAAACTCTATATTATTCATGTTTCTAATATATTTGTCCAATACAATAGTCATTCAATATTTAGATTCAAATTTATCATTTATTTCTGCAGCGTTTAGTACTTTTAAATATTTCTTAAGCACACCTTATTTCCTTTTTTAGCCTAATACCACCCGAGTTTTAAAACGGTACAAGCCTACACCTTTACTAAAAATCCAGAGAATTCGGTTATACCATACAACAATCTAAAAACATTTATTCTCCATCTATTGTTAAATAGGGGATAAATCATTTTTTTCACGTTATAGAAAGCTGCACCACAACATGAATATTTTCGAAAACATCGAAGCCAAAGACATCAAAGGAAGGGAAGTACAACTTAATGATTACAAGGGCAAAACAGTATTGGTAGTTAATACTGCTTCTCAGTGCGGGTTAACGCCTCAATTTGAAGGACTTGAAAAACTATACCAACAGTACCAAAAAGATGACTTTGTAATTCTTGGTTTTCCTTGCAATCAATTTAAAAACCAAGAACCTGGAAACGAAGATCAAATTCTAGAGGCTTGCCAGCTTAATTATGGGGTGAGCTTTCCGATGTTTAGCAAAGTAAATGTAAACGGCAAAGATGCCCACCCTTTGTTTAAATCATTGAAAAAAGAACTTCCCGGGTTATTTGGTAAAAACATCAAATGGAATTTCACAAAATTTTTAATAGGCCCAGATGGGCAACCTATCAAACGATTTGCCCCCACTACGCTACCAAAACAAATTGCCAAGCACATCGAAAAAACTTTGCCTTAATTAACGGTATCCAACAAAGCCTCGTAATAACTCGTTTTGTTGAATTTAGCCTTAAGCCAACTGTAAAAAGCCATGGCCTGTAAATCTTCTTTTTCTACAGGTACTAGCACCAATGACTTTTCAATTTCATGGTGCCCTTGCATAGAAAAAGGCGATGTAATGGTTTTTTGAAGGATGTTCACATAGTCTTTTACTCTGCTGTACAACTTTTGCTGGAACAAATCATGGTACTGCTTTCTAAAAAGTTTTATTCTTTGCAAAGCAATTTCATCATTTTCCAATTCATATTGAATGATTATTTCCATCAGGTTCTTTTTCATGGTCCATTCTTTACCCATTTTTTTGATGCAATAGTTATCGGTATGCCCAATGCGCAAATTCACCTGATTGGCTTTGTTCAAATCGTTAGTTAAGAAATAATACAGCCCCAAATTCAACAAAGCTCCCAAACGGTCGGTCTCTTCGATAAACCTATATTCCTGTAATAAATTTTCGGTAAGTTCAATTGCTTTTACGGCTTCGCCTTTGAAGGCCATGGTACCAGACTGCATCATAACGAGGCGCACATAAAACCTTTTCTGATACAAATTATTGAACTTAGACATTTCATTCTCTAGTGTTTGCTGGTAAGTCAAGGATGCTTCGAAATTTCTAGTCCTATACAAAGTATGGGCCACCATAAACAAAATTTGCAACTTATAAAGGTGGTTGGATTTTGTAAACACTTGGGCTGCTTCCAATTTCTGGTATTGTTTAAGTAAGTAAGGTAAAAAGGCATCAAAATCTCTATTGGCAATTGCTGCACTCCTTGTAATAGACAGCAAATGGAAAACCGATCTCGGGTTCAATACGGTATCTTTGTCTATGTGGTACTCCTGCATTAATTGACCAATCCATTGCTCAATAGAAGTATTCAACTCTCTAAATTTTACTGCTTTTAGCCGTTCATTGACCAAAGCGCATACCAACGAAAACTCCTCTTGCTGGTCTGCCAGCCTTCTGTAGTATTGTTTGTTTTTAATAATGGCTTGCAAACTTTTTTCTGAGCCATTTCCTGCATGTTCTATTTGAATCCCGTAAATGGTGTTGAGCAAATCATACTGTTCGTTGTCTATTGCCAACTTTTCTGCCTTATTCAAAAAAACCCATGCCAGTCTCAATTCATTCTGATCCAGTAAGTACCGTATGATTGAAATGTATCCAGAGAGCATGGAAACAGCCGATTGATCGTTGTCCATGTATTGCTGAGAAAGAAAAACAGAGAGTTTTTTAAACAGCCTTTTTCTAAGCCCTTGGTACCCATTTAAATTGTGTTTTCCATAGAGCCGTTCGGTATAAGCTTTAGCATTAGGCAAGGATTCATTTTGCATTAAATCCAACAATTCCAAATCCTTTCGTCCATGTTTGTTTTTATACTTCTGCAAGTAATCTTGAAAATCACCTGCCATTTTCGGAGTTAAATTACGCAATAAAGCCTTCAAGTTGTCCACAAACAAATATACCAATTATAACTTAAAACATGAATTAAAACTAAATAAACAAAACAAATTAAAATTTAAAAAAATACGAATAACACGAAAAATGAATGTTTTCTAAAATAAACCTGCTATAGTTTTGAGTAACATAAACAAAAAAACGAGATGGAATCATTTAAGAAAAACTGGGTCATGTACCTGGGTATTAGTTTTATCTTCGCTGCTTTTCTATATTTCTTAAAGCATGCAATTGAGCAGGACTGGCTTCCTCCTGTAGTTAGAGTTGCCCTTGGCTTAATCCTTGGCATTTCTGGAGTATTTTCAGGTTTGTATTTTTTTCAAAACAAAAAGAATATTACAGCCCAAACCATTTCAGGAATGGGCGTTGGCATCCTTTATGCCACCTTAAGTTATGCTGCACTAAGCGAAGAATTGCTTTGGTCGGCACAGTCCCTTATTATTTCAATGACAGCCATTACCGGAATCATTGTATATTTTGCACATACCTACCAACTCCGTATTTTGACTTTCATAAGTATATTTTGCGGATTATTGGCTCCCATTTTCATTCCCTCTGCCGAATCACAAGTATGGTTGCTGTTCTTTTTTGTATTAACCTTAAACAGCTTGGCGTTGTTATTGGGTGCCCTACATAAGTGGAAGGAGTTAAGTATTATGTCTTTTATAATCACCCTTATCATTTACTCCTGTTACTATGTTTTATTTGATCCGGAACATTGGAAACAACCATTCTTCTATATTTCAATATTCTTCATCCTCTACCACATTGGCCTCTTTTTTTCTGCTATTATACAACGAGACAACGTACCAGTAGTCAATGTATTTTTAGGCCTTGTTAATGCCATACACTACGTTATGTGGTCTGTTTTTATTTTATCCGATTTTGAAGTTTCCTATGCAGTACCCACCATCATTTCAGGGTTAATGTTTTTAATGACTGCTTTGGCATTTCATAAATTAGTACAAAAAAGTGCTTTATCTTCGGGCTTGTACTTTGGGCTTGGGCTTGTAGTGATAGCCATTGCTGGTGGCGACCTTGGAATGCATTTTAATTTCGGCAACATGAAATATGTAATCATTACAGCGGTTTGGCAATTTCTTATCCTTGCAGCTTTTGTGGTTGCAAAGATTATCAAGTCTGAAAAAATGCAGATGGGCAGCATGGTAGCCATGGGGATTTTACTTTCCTTTTGGTTGAGCCATGCTTGGGACGTAGAATGGGTTGCCTGGTTTGGTGTTAAATTTATACCTTTTATTAACCCTGGAGCCCTGGTATGGATGGCCTTTGCAGCCATTGGCTTTGCTTATTCGGCTCAGTTATCTGACAAGAAAATGATGCCACTATCTAGGGTGTCTGCTATAATTAGCCATTTGGTAGTAGGTGGTTTGCTAACCATTCAAACGCAAAACACCTGGGATGCTTACGATATACAGTCGGTAGGTTTGCCCTTGGTTTTGTCTACTATGTGGATGTTGTATGCTCTGTTAATCTTATTATGGGGAGTATACCGAAAAGATGTATTGTACAAAACCGTATCTTCTGCTGTCATAATAATTACAGGTCTTAAAGTGTTTTTTCTTGACTTACAAGGAGCTGCGTCCATTCAAAAAGTGCTATTTTTAGTTTTATTAGGAGGCATTACGCTTCTAATATCCTATGTTAGCAACCGGTTTTTATCAGAAGATACCAATACGAAAGAGTTAGAAGATCAAAAAGTATAGATTATGGTTAAATTTAAAAAATGGATGGCATTATTTACCACTCAGTTTCTGGGTGTATTGAATGACAATTTATTAAAAAACCTAATTGTATTTATCTCTGTTCTTTGGGTGAGCGCAGACAATAAAGAATTGGTAATTTCTATTGCTACAGCAGCATTGGTGCTACCTTTTTTATTGTTCTCTCCATTGGCAAGTAGAATATCCGCCATCTACCCTAAAACCCGAGTAGTCGAGTTAGCAAAATTGGCTGAGATTCCTATAATGGGCTTGTCTATTTTCTCTTTTTATAATGAAAATGTTGTGCTCGTAATTGTATCCCTGTTTTTAATGGGGATACAAAGCGCACTCTATTCTCCAGCAAAATATGGCTTGATTAAAGACGTCGGCGGCATAGAAGGCGTTTCTTTTGGTTCAGGAACAATGGAATTACTCACTTTTATGGGGGTTTTAATTGGAACTTTTGTTGCAGGGATGATTTCTGATGTAGCAGCCTATAAAAATGAAATTTTGAGTGCTCTTTTAATGTTTTTTGCTGTTACAGGTTGGGTTTCGAGCAAAAGAATTCGAGCGGCAGACATCAAACTGAAGGAAAACATCAAAAGTTCCGTATTGCCCTTTGTGTTTGTAAAAGATGCATTCTTTGCCGCTAAAAAAATTAAAGGATTGAACTATACCGTTTTGGGTTTGGCTTGTTTTTGGTTGATAGCCTCTTTGTTACAAATGAACATCATCATCCATTTACCCAACCCCGACGTTTACAACTTAGACAACACTGCTACCAGCTTGGTGATGGCCTTAATGGCCGTTGGTATTGGAGTTGGGTGTTGGATTGCCGGAGTGATCGCCAAAGGCCGGGTTGAAATCGGTATGATACCAATTGGAGGTATTGGAATGACCATTTGTTTGTTGGTGTTGGGATTCGCACAAGTTTCGCTTACAACTTTTATCGTACTAATAACCACCACCGCCTTTTTCTCAGGCTTTTTTAAAGTACCATTAAATGCATGGATTCAGGAAAGAGTTCCCTCTGATCAATTGCCAAAGATGTTGGCCTATAACAACAATGTTTTGTTTTTGTTTATTTTAATTTCAGCAGGAATATTCAATGCAGTTACTTCTTTTGGCAATTCGTATCAAGTATTCCAGTTAACTGCGATTATAACCGCCATCATTACTTTGGTTATTTTATTTAGAATTCCGGCATTGATGGTTCGATTTGTATTTTTCATAACAGCCAACTTGCTGTACAAAGTGAAAATCCATGGCCGTGAAAATCTACCTACGGAATCTGGCGCATTGTTAATCTGCAACCACATTTCTTTGCTCGATGCTTTTGTTATAGTAGCTTCTGTACCTAGAAACTTGCGTTTTGTAATGATGAAAGCACTTTATGACCATCCATTGTTTAAATTTTGGTTTAAAAAACTGAATATGATTCCCGTTCCAGGATCAAGAAACAAAAATGGTTTCGAAGCTTTTAACCAGGCTTGTGCAGATCAGATCAATGCGGGTCATGTGGTTTGTATTTTTCCTGAAGGAGAATTAAGCAGAAATGGACAGTTACAAGGGTTCAAAAAGGGCATCAACCATATTGCGGAAAAAATTTCGAAACCAATAGTTCCTATGCACATGGAAGGACTGAACAATTCCTTGCTCACTTTTAATTTCGAAAAAGGCAAATTCAATTTTAAATTTTCGTTAAAAAGAAAGGAGATAATTGTCAACATAGGCACACCGAGAACGGACAAACCGAATGCTTTCGAAATGCGGCAAGTAGTACAAGAGTTGCAGTCTCAATCGGTACTAAGGAAAATGAATTCTGGCACCACCAACAAAGAAGAATTACTGAGAACTACTTTAAGGTCTATTATGACCATAAGAGAAAATGCTGCCGTTATAAATTTGCTTCCTGGAAAGAGTAAATTAACTGAACTGCTCACACAAGGGCTTTCCCAGCATCTAAACATTCAAAACCTTGGTCCATTGGACCCTGCACTGTTACAAGGCACCATAAAAGAATCCAATGCAAAGATAATATTTTGTGATGCCCCTATGGCTTCCAACTTGGCACAGCTGAAGTCTTTTGGTTCTATTGATAGGATATTTGTAAACGGTCCCCTTATGGAAACAATCAAAGAAAAACTAACGGCACTCGGTGTGGAGGTTTTCGAAAGCCTCGTTGTAGAAGACGCCATTGTTTCTGTAAATGTTCCGGATATTCAAGTAAAGGACTTAACCGGAAAAAACTTTTCACAAAAAGGGCAGAAAACCAACTCGGTAGGCAAGCCTTTACCTGGAAATGCCGTAAAACTGCTTTCTAGCGAAGGGAAAGAGATAAAAGAAGCACATAAAACAGGTAAATTGCAAATAAAAGGCGTTTGTACGGAAACTGGTGAATGGAAATCCACGGACATTAACGCCTTTATGGACGAAGAAGGGTTCCTATTTCTTCCTGAAAATTAAAAAGAAGCAGCTTTCAATTGGTCTAGATACCAATCAAAAGCTGCTTCTTTTTGTTTTTTACCGGATTGGTAGTATCCAACGGAGCCTTCACCTTGCTGCCGGATGGTAACTTGAGACATCAGGTGTTTAACCGTTCCTGCATTGCCATCCAAAACCGCTATATGCTTTGGTATTACTTGTTCTATTATCTTGGTGTAATAAGAGAAGTGGGTACAGCCCAAAACCAAAGCATCGTAATGGCTCCAATCCAATGATTTAAACTGTGTTTTAAGGTAATGTACAACTTCCTGTTCTCCAATTTTTTTATTTTCCGCGTAGCCCACCAAGGCCTGTAAGGACAAAAATGTTGTGTATGCTTCCCCTTTTAAATCTTTGACCAACGCATGCAATTTTTCTTCTTCTAAAGTACGGTCGGTTGCACAAACCAACACTTTGCGCTCTTCTACCATTTGCAACCCTGGTTTAACCGCGGGTTCCATGCCAATGATCGGAAAATCATAGGAAGCACGTAAGCTGTTAATGGCCACACTAGTAGCGGTATTGCAAGCCACAACCAATGCTTTTAGTTCCAATTTTGAAAGGAACTCAGCCGCCTGCAAAACGCGCTGCAATATTTCTTCTTTCGATTTAGTACCGTAGGGCACATGGTCTGTATCTGCATAGTATATAAAATGCTCCTGTGGCATTTTTGAAAGTGCTTCGTTCAATACGGTGAGCCCTCCAACGCCTGAATCAAAAAATGCTATGTGCTTCAATTGGTAATGGTTTTGGTATTGGAAAGATACTAGGCAATCCAGTCATTTGCAACCAGCCCTTGTGTTTTAAGTTCTATTGCTTTTAAAAAAGTACCAAGCTGGCTGTCCATACCCACACAAAACCCTTGATTCAAAGGCAATTATAACATTCAAAATTATTAAATGTCACAAAGGAATAGTAGATTGAAACAATAAATACCAAAAGTAAAAAAATGCATCTACTGTTTGCTCCCAGTTTTTGAAATGCACGCAACCATCCGATTCCCATTTGTCACAGCATATAACCCCTTTTCTAGTCCATGAAATATCTATATTTGCTCCTGCTCCTTACTTTATTAGCCTGCCATTCTAAAAACACAAAAAAAGAGGCATCCAATAAAGAAAAGGAAACAATTGATTTGCAAAAGAAAATTGCTTTTTGTGCTCCTGTTTTATCGGACAAGCAATGGTTCCAAACTCAATCCAAAGCACCTGTTATTGAAGGATTAGATGTTCTGGATTGGAAAATCCAGACCGAAAACGAATTGGTACAAACCTATTTCAATCAGGGTTTGATGTTGGCTTTTGGATTCAACCATGCTGAAGCGGCCCGTTCTTTTTACTATGCCACTCAACTGGACTCTACTTCAGCAATGGCACTTTGGGGTTTTGCCTATGTGCTTGGCCCGAATTACAATGCGGGAATGGAACCGGACAATTATGAAAGGGCCTATGCAGCGATTCAAAAAGCATTGCAATTGCCCACCAGCAACTCTAAAGAAAAAGATTTAATTGCTGCAATGGCCAAAAGGTATGTACGCGAACCTATTGAAGACCGGTTTGCCCTGGATGTTGCTTATGCAGATGCAATGGCTGTTGTTTTCAAAAAATACCCTGACGACCCTACCATTGGCACTTTGTACGTCGAATCCCTTATGGATTTGTACCCGTGGAATATTTGGGATAAAAATGGAGCTGCTCAAGAATGGACACCCCAGATCTTAGCCATTTTTGATCAAATATTTGAGTTGGATGCAGTACACCCCGGAGCACACCATTTGTATATCCATGCCATAGAAGCTTCTTCCACCCCAGAAAAAGGACTCAAAAGTGCACAACTGTATGACGAAGGCCTGGTGCCTGGCGCTGGCCATTTGGTGCACATGCCTGCACACATTTATATAAGAACAGGCGATTACCACAAAGGAACCTTAGCCAACCTTAGGTCATTAGAAGTAGACAGTGCCTATTTAACCAGTTGCCATGCCCAAGGCACCTACCCACTGACATTGTACCCTCACAATTTTCACTTTTTAACCGCAACAGCCACCATGGAAGGCAACAGTGCCATAGCCATAGAGGCAGCTCAAAAAGTTGCGAACCATGCCAACAGGCAATTGATGCAGGAGCCCGGTTGGGGAACCATCCAGCATTATTACACCATACCATGGTTTGTTTTGGTTAAATTTGGTAAATGGGAGGCTATTTTAAAACGAGAAAACACCGGTGTTGCATTGCCCTACCCACGGGCCATAAAAAGTTTTGCGAGGGGCATGGCCTTTAATGCCCAAGGAAATTTGAAACAAGCCAAATCTGAGCTCCAATTGTTACAAAAATTTGCCTCTGAGGATCAATTCAAAGAAATTACAATTTGGGGATTTAACTCCACACATGATTTATTGCAAATTGCACAGCGGGTTTTAGAGGCAGAGATATTGGCTACTGAGGGCCAGTATGACTCTAGTATAAAATTGCTCCAAGAAGCGGTTGATTTGGAGGACGCTTTGGACTACCAAGAGCCTCCGGACTGGTTTTTCTCTGTTCGACACCACCTTGGCGCCGTTCAAGTTGAAGCTGGGCGCAACCATGAAGCGATAAAAACATACCAAGATGATTTGAATATTCTTCCTAAAAATGGTTGGGCATTGCATGGCATGAAAAAAGCTTTTTCCAATCTTAATGAGGATAAGAGTGAAAACAGAATAGGTACTTTGTTAGAGACTATCTGGGCACATGCAGATACTCAATTAAGTAATTCAAGGATTAAATAAACTAAATAAAATGCGCATAAATCGAATGATGGTAAATATTTGTTCAGAAGACTTAGAAATGAGCAAAAATTTTTATTCCACACTTTTTGATTTCTCAATTGCCTACAACAGCAATTGGTTTGTTCAATTGGTCTCCAAAGACAAACAATTAGAACTGGGCATTATTGAGCGTAGCAACGATTTGGTACCACTCCAACAACAAACGGAGCCCAACGGGTTTTACATCACAATTGTTGTGGAAAGTGCGGACGCAGTTTATGCAATTGCCAAAGAAAACAACTTTGGGATCGCTGAACCTCCAAAAGACACAGCCTACGGACAGCGGCGATTGCTCTTGTACGATCCAAACGGAACCCTTATTGATGTTTCTTCCCCAATTCCGGATTTTAATTTTTAAAAAAATAGTGCCGCAAATAACCCGGGCCATGTTATTGGTATGTTTTGTTTCTGTTCCCTCTTTTATGTACCGACCGTAACACTAAATAGTAACATGGTGCTATGAGAATAACTTAGAATCCTCTCTTTTCTCCTTGTTAATTAGTAAATTAATAACAACCTAAATTAATGTTATGACAAATATTGACAGCTCCAGACCTGTTTTGGTAACAGGAGCAACGGGCTATGTTGCCAGTTGGCTTATAAAAAGACTACTGGATGAAGGATTAACAGTCCATGCAGCAGTTAGAGACCCCAAAAAAACCAACAAAATTGCCCATTTAAATACAATGGCTGAACAATCCAAAGGGAATATTGTCTATTTCAAATCAGACCTTCTCGTAAAAGGTTCTTACGGAAAAGCCATGGAGGGTTGTGAACTTGTTTTTCATACGGCCTCCCCTTTTATATCAAAAATTAAAGATCCTCAAAAAGATTTAATAGACCCTGCCGTAGGAGGTACAGAAAACATATTGGACTCTGCCAGTCAAACTGCATCGGTAAAAAGAATCGTACTTACCAGCAGTTGTGCCGCTGTATACAACGATGCAATAGACTGCCTCCACGCACCCAATGGCACATTAACGGAAGCAGTATGGAACAACGGCTCTTCATTAGACTACCAACCGTATTCCTTCTCCAAAACCTTGGCTGAAAAAAAGGCATGGACAATATGTGAAAACCAAGAACAATGGGACCTTGTAGTGATCAACCCTAGCTTGGTTCTTGGCCCTTGGATGAACCCAAAAGTGACCACTTCAGAAAGTTTTGCAATTCTAAAACAACTGGGAGATGGAACCATGAAGATGGGAGCTCCTAAACTAGGGTTGGGAATGGTGGATGTGCGCGATGTGGCAGAGGCACACTACCAGGCAGCATTTAACCCTTCGGCTAAGGGCCGGTATATCACTTCAGGGCACAACACTAATTTTCTTGAAATGAGCAAAATATTGCTTCCCAAATTTGGAAAAGATTACCCGCTGCCATCAAAACCGCTTCCAAAATGGCTCCTAATGCTAGTTGGGCCTTTTACCAACAAATTATTTACGCGGCGCTTCATACGCAACAACGTCAACATAGAATGGAAGGCAGACAACTCTAAAATAAAAAACGACCTGGGTATTGCCTTTAGACCAATGCAAGAAACCATGGAAGATGCTTTTCAAATACTTGTAGATGAAAAAGTGTTGTAATTGGGCACCTTTTTTATAAAACAAACGAAACTCCATCCAAAAATGAATGTACTTAACTTTCTGCCTTGGTAAGGATGGCTTGCCTTCTTAACAACAATTATAAACTCTTATGATTACTTCAAAAGACATTAGCATTGTAAATGTTCTAAAATGGACTGCACACCACATAGTATGGCTCTTGGCTTTAATGGCAAGCGCCGCCATTCTATATGAACTCAATTGGATAAAAATCGTTTTACCATGGTTGCCAGTTTCCATCATAGGTACGGCAGTAGCTTTTTATGTGGGTTTTAAAAACAACCAAGCCTACGACAGAATGTGGGAAGCTAGAAAAATATGGGGTGGTATTGTAAATAGTAGCCGGACATGGGGCATGTATGTAGATGGGTTCATCAGCAATCAATTCACGCCCAAAAATTCGTCGGCACATGAAATTGAGATAATAAAAAAAAGGTTGGTTTACCGGCACATTGGTTGGTTGTACCAACTTCGAGAGCAATTACTAATACCAACACCTTGGGAGCACATCAGCCAGAAAAACCACATTTCAAAAGCGGCCGAATATTACCAAAAAAACCATGGCATCGGGTTGATTGAAGATGAGAAAGATAGAATTGAGGTTAGTAATTTCATTCCGAAAGAGGAGTATAAAAGGTTGATGTCCCACGCCAATAGTGCCACGCACATCATCAACGAACAATCTAGAGACCTTCAAAAACTAAAAGAGTTAGGTCTTATTGATGATTTTAGGCACTTAGAAATGAGCAGAAAACTTTCTGAATTTTACGAGCTCCAAGGCAAATGTGAGCGCATTAAAAAATTCCCATTGCCTCGGCAATATGCCAACATAAGCCGATATTTCATTGGCATTTTCATATTGCTCTTGCCTTTTAGTATGGTTCCAGAATTACTCAACCTCGGGCCTTTTGGGTTTTGGGTTGCCATCCCCATATCTGCCTTAATTGGATGGGTCTATGTTATGATGGAGGTAATTGGAGACTATTCTGAAAACCCCTTTCAAGGCATGGCCAATGACATTCCTATGCTATCGTTGTGCAGGACTATTGAAATTGATCTTCGAGAGATTTTGGGAGAAACCAACTTACCACCCGCTATAAAAGCTAAAAACAACATTTTAATGTAACCTGCATAAAACCCCTGTTGCAACACTGGTTTACAAGGAGTTAACAAAATAAAAATTCATAAGAAATAATGCAAAAATTAATAATCTATGGATTACCTTCGCCCTTCAATTTTGAAACAGGTAATTTCCATAGCGTTGGTATTGGTATTCTTGCTGCCTAATTGCAGCAAAGTGTGGGTACTTATTGATTTTAAAATCAACCAAGATTTTATTGCAGAAGTGCTTTGTATCAACAAAGAAAAAACCATCACCATTTGTAACGGTAGATGTTATCTTGCGGAGCAATTACAAAAACAGGAAGAACACGAAGAGCAACAAGCACCTCAGCAAGAAAAAGTAGAAACCTTATTTGTAGAGGCTTTTTTCAATAACACGACCACCTGTTGGATTCCGGTCAAAAAACCTAGCGATTTGGACCACTACACATTCTTCTATACCGCCAACCATTTGGACCGCATATTCAAACCCCCTCAATTTTCATAATTTTTTCTGGATTTGCTGTACGCTAAATTTAATTATTTCCTTTTCCTTCTAATGGAAAGCATACAGCACACAACTATACTTTTTTAACTACAGCAAGCACAACAAGTGCGGTTGTACTTCTTAACCAACTTAAAAATGAAAAAATCCATTTTAAGCGTGGCATTGGTATGTATAAGCCTCTTTGCCATGGCCCAACAAAAAATACACGGCAGCATTGCCGACCAACAAACTGCCGAAGCCCTAGCATATGTATCCGTATACAATATTAATACATCCAAGGGAAGCAGTTCCAATTTCAACGGTCAGTTCAGTATAGAAGCTACTGCAGGTATTGATTCTCTGAAAATAAGTTACTTAGGCTACAAGAGCAAAACGGTGTTGGCCCAACCAACTTTAAATATTCGTTTAACTGCAACTTCCTTTACCTTGAATGAGGTGGTAATAAGCGTTAATAGGGAACAAGAAAAACGAACCGAAGCGCCAATTGCCATCGCGTCTATTTCTAATAAAACCATTCAGGAGAACAAGCCTACAACAATTGACCAAGTTCTAAACCAAACACCTGGAGTTAACATGGTGGATTTAGGGAACGAGCAACATACCATGAGCATTCGAAGACCAATTGATTTTGGTGCTTCGTATTTGTACCTAGAAGATGGCGTCCCTATCAGAGCATCTGGCGTTTTCAACCACAATGCTTTGTTAGAAATTAACATGGCCAATACCGGAAGAATTGAAATAATTAGAGGCCCAGCATCCAGTATGTATGGCAGTGAAGCCATAGGAGGAGCTGTCAACTTTATAAGCAAAAAGGCGTCACCACACTCCAGTGCCGGACTGAGCGTTCAGGGAAATGACATAGGATATAAAAGAAGTGATTTTTACGCTTCCAATACTTTTCAAAACAAACTAGGGGTGCGATTGTCAGGGTATTATGCCAACCAACACAATGGCATTGTTGCCCATTCAGATTTTAACAAATTGGCATTAAGCCTTTCGTTGGATTACAATTTGTCTGATAATTCTGATATCACTTGGTCCAACACGTTAATTGATTATTATTCGGATATGTCAGGTTCACTGGACAGTGCAGATTTTCATAACAAAACCTATGAGTCCAATCAAACTTTCACCAACCGAAAAGTAAATGCCTACCGAAGCAAATTGGCCTTTAATAAATATTGGAATGATCGTTCCAAATCAACAATTACAGGTTATTTCAGAACCAATTCCGTCCAACAAAACCCTTCTTATCGAGTAAAGGATGATTTTAAGCCATGGATTCCTTCTGGGGATCCAACAGTGGCTCATGGCGAAATTAATGACAACAGCTTTCAAAGCTTGGGCATTATCGCGCAGCACAAACAAGATATTGTAAAAATAAGGGGCAATATCATTGCTGGAGGTAGTTTTGATTTCAGCCCCAACACCTACCAGGCCAACTACATCAAAATAAACAAAAATGAAGCTGGTATATACGATGCTTTTATTAAAACGGATAGTTTATTAGCCGATTACACGGCTAAATTAATGAATGCAGCAGTGTATTTTCAACTCAAGTTTCAGCCCATCAAAGGGATGAATGTAATTGGCGCTTTGCGCTACGACCATTTCAACTATAATTTTGACAACCACCTCGGAGTAAATGCGTTCACAGCCGTACTGGATGGTAAAAACACTTTCAGTCAATTCACCCCTAAAGTGGGCCTCACCTACGATCTTAAAAACAACAAAGGGATTTATGCCAATTTCAGTCAAGGATTTGTTCCTCCACAAGTTTCTGAGTTGTATAGAGGCAATGCAGTACCAGCATTGCAACCAGTCTACTACAATAATTATGAGATTGGAACTTGGGTAGGTTTTTGGAAGAAGAAAGCAAAACTAGACCTAAGTATTTACAAAATGGACGGCACCAACGAGATCATTTCCGTGCTTCAAAATGACGGATCTACCATTCGAAAAAATGCTGGAAAAACCACCCACGAAGGCATTGAATTTGGATTGCACTTGCATCCTAGCCGAGCAATTTCACTCAGGGTCAGTGGCACCCATGCCCTGCACAAATTTGATGCATTCAATGAAGCTGGAAAAGACTATTCAGGCAATAAAATGCCGCAGGCCCCTGAGTGGACCACCAATACTCAGATCACCTACCAGCCTTCTTTTTTAAATGGATTTAGAGCCAGTTTAGAATGGCAGCATGTAAATGGTTACTACATGGACCAGGCCAATACCAAAATGTATGAAGGACATGATATTTTTAATTTCAGAATGGGTTACAACTGGAAGTCTTTCGAGGTATGGACGAATGTAATGAATGCATCCAACCAATTGTATTCTACAGTTGCACGGGCCACCGCATGGGGGCAGTCTTATTCCCTTGGTAAACCAAGAAACATAACCCTAGGTTTGGCTATTAAACTACAAAATCGAAAGTAATTATGAAGGCCAAAACTTATAATTGGATATGGAAATGGCATTTTATTGGAGGGCTGGTAAGCCTTCCAATTGTACTGCTTTTGTCTGTGACTGGAACCATATACTTGTTCAAAGATGACTTTGAACAACCTAAAAAACAAGCCCTAAAAAATGTAACCGAACAATCTGAACGCTTGAGTTACCAAGCACAATGGGCTCTAACAAAACAAAACTGGAGTAAACAACCTACTAGTATTTTGCTGCCAGCCCACAGTTCAGAAGCCACAGAGTTCATTTCTGGGAGATTTTCAAACAAATCCAGTTGGTACCTCGACCCTTTTACAGGCCAATCGACAGGCAGCATTGAGCACAATTCTACGGACATGCACAAAGTTAGAAAATTGCATGGTGAATTGTTGATGGGCTCTTTTGGCACTAAAATAGTAGAGCTAATTGCCTGTTGGATGGTCGTGTTGATCGTTTCTGGAGTCTTTTTGTTTTGGCCTAAAGAAAAGGGGTGGAAAGGATTGTTCCACATTCGAACGAAAGGTCCAAAACAATTATTTTTTAGAGACCTGCACGCAGTAACCGGTTTTTGGTTTTCTATTTTTTTATTATTGCTTTTAGCCGGTGGTTTGCCCTGGACTGATGTTTGGGGTGCAGGTTTTAAATCCATCCAGACCCACACCAACACTGGGTTTCCAGCTGAATGGCAAGGCCATTCCTTTCGCTCCCAGCCAGATGGACAGGCCGCAGCTTTAGATGGTATCGTGGCAATAGCCAAAAAACTTCAATTAAAAGGGGAAGTGACCATAACATTGCCACAAAATGAACACAGTGTTTATTCTATTTCCAATCAAACCAGTGATTTATCCGAAATAAACATGTACCACTTGGATCAGTATTCTACTGAACAACTTTACCATGGAACGTGGAAAGACATTGGAATTTTAATGAAAGCCAGGTTGTGGGCCATGGCCTTCCACCAAGGCCAATTCGGAACTTGGAATTGGATATTGGTTCTTTTGGTGGCCTTTGCTTTGACCTTTCTAAGCATTGCCGCTTTACTATCTTATGCCTATAGGAAGAAAAAAGGGTCCTGGAGCATTCCAAGTGTTCCAGCGCATTTCAAGCTCAACAAACTCTTAATAGCCACACTTATTATATTGGGTGTGTTACTTCCACTATTTGGCATTAGTGTGCTAGTAATTGTTCTAGTTGAGAAACTCAAAAACTTAATTGGAGTCAAAAGGTGACCAGCATAGCCATTGGGATTAGAAGATGGAGGAATTATTAGTATTCCTCCACCATTTATTTCTTTTGGCTTCCTTCATTTTTTGTTATCTATTTTTTTGTCCTAAATAACAGCAATACCATTACAAAAGCCATTGCCCCATAACATACAATAGGGATCATTGGATGGCTTACTACTTCAAACAAGTGGAGAAGTAAAAAAATCAACACAAGTAACGACAGTATTAAGACTACAATTTTCATTGGTGCTTTTTTTTGTTAATTGGTGTAAAGTGAAACAAAAACCTGCTTTGTTTTAGGATACCACAACAGCGTATAGGATCCTCCTACATAGTCGCTGGAATAAACTTGAAATGCACCTTTTAAGTTGGGGTTAAACCAAGCAGGTGTATCCCTTGTAAAACTAAAATCCTCCTCAATTTCAACGCTATCGTAACCCGACAAATGCATTTCCTGAAATTCTTTCTCTGTTGTTAGAACTTTAAATTTAGCATAATAAAAGGGATCAATACCAGACTGGTCTGCATAAAAGTAGACTTCATCCATAATTTTGGCCTCCATCTGAAACACCTCCGACACGCTTTTTATTCCTTCATGGTCTTCAGGATGGTAATCTACTTTCCTTCCAAAATCGAGGCAGCCTGTCAATAAAAGGCCGCCAATACAACAGCACAGTTTTAACACAATGTTAGAATCCATATTTTCCAAAATAAAAAAGGCCACCCCGCTACAAAGGGATGGCCTTCATTGTTGTAATTCACTATTATTTTTTAGTTCCAGTCACTGTAACTCCAAAGCTTCTCAACTCTAAAACCATATCGGTAATGGCATCTCCCGTACCAGACAGTTGCACATCCATGCTGTTGTCAATACTAACAAAATGTTTGTCTCCCTTCGGTCGTAAATAGGATTCTATACCAGCCTCTGGCACAACCAATTTAATTTTCCCACCATCGTTTATAATTTGCGCCGTTACAGGGTATTCCTTTATTGCATAGTTGCCCAATACTTGCTCTGACACTTTAATGTCTTTGTAAATATCATCTAAGCTTGGATAAAAATTATCATCAAAAGCAACATCCACTATATCACCATTCACCAAAATAAACTTAGCCTTTTTATAGTTATCAATTTTAACTTGAAAATCTCCGTTCAAACCTTCCCAAGACTTCACACTATACGTCTTATAGTCTACTGTGCCGTTTTCGTATTCTACCTGTATACTTACCGGTACTGGTCTTGTGCCTTTGTTTTGGATGGATATGGTGCCTTTGTTCATACCGGTTACAGCTACATCAGAGTAACCAAACCCAAAGTACCATGGCTCCCAGAACCAATTAAGATCTTGCCCGGATACATTCTCAAAGGTATAGAAGAAGTCGTATGGAGTTGGTGAGTTTTTTGCCCACCTCCTAATGTATTCTTGGTAACATTTTAAGAACAATTCTTCTCCCAAATGGTCGTACAACATGGCATAAGTAAACGAAGGCAAAGTATACGAATGGTACCCATAGTTACCCGCCATATACTGGCTAGAAGTAACAGTAGGCAAATCACCAATGGTTCCAGACATTTGGTCCATGCTGCCTTTCATACTTGAAAACAAAGAAGAAGCGTCGTCTTCGGATTTAAAATATTTGTGCGTCACCAAAGCGGTAATAAAATCAGCCCAACCTTCGTCCATCCAAGCAAAACGACGCTCGTTGATCCTTACATACATTGGAAAATAAGTATGGTACATTTCGTGGATGGTTACCCCTCTACCTGGGCCTGCGTTGTTGGCCATCATGGGAAACTCCATGCCCCCGCCATTTAAACCAATAAATGTGGTGAAAGCTGGGTAAGGATAGGGAATTCCCGGTATGTCTTCAGAAAAATGTTTCATTGTTTTTTGCTGAATCGCGGTTACTTCGGTATACCCTGCAGCATCTTTTTTAGGAAATGCCGTACTAATTAAAACAGGATTCCCGCTAACTTCTTGAGAAGCTGCATCCCACAGGTAGTGGTCCGACATTGCAAAAGCAAAATCAGAGACTTCAGATGCCTTGTAGTGCCATGTTCCTGATTTCAACTCCAATCCTTGGAGGTCCAAAGAGTCTACCACATGAATTGTTTCGTTAGCTGTTTTGGCTTGGTTGTACTTTTTATAAATTGGATCTGGTAAAATGTCGGAGGCGTTTTGAAGTTCTCCAGTAGCCCAAACTAAAAAATCTTTTGGGGCTGTAATTTTCACGTCGTAATTTCCCAAATTGTTATAAAACTCCGTATCAAAAGTATAGTTGATTCGGTCCCAGCCAAAAACATCATCATACACCGCCATTTGAGGATACCAATAAGCAATAAAAAATGATGTTGGGTCTATCGCACCTGTTCTTCTAACTGTCAAAGGTACTTTCTGCTCCCAATCCATAGAAACCTCTACTTTCTCCCCTGTTTTTAAAGGAGCAGATAAATTAATAGTCAAATTGGTTCCTCTTCTTCTCACCATCCTCGGATTGTCCATGGGCATGGCCTGCCCATTCACTTTTAAATTAGAAAGTGCTACTCCGTCTCCAATGTCTTCGGCATTCACTTGCATGCCCCGGGCATTCCCTTTTTTAAACACATCGTAATACAAACGTATAACAATGGTATTAAGCGCATCTGGGCTGTTGTTCAAATAGGCAATGGTAGCCGAACCCTTTACGGCCCTTGAACTTGGTTCCACCTCTACTTCCATTTTGTAGTCTACGGTGTTGTGCCAATAATTGGCACCTGGCTTACCGTCTAAAGAACGGGTTCCGTTCTTATAAGCCTCTTTAATTTCTCTAGGAACGTGTAGATCAAATTCCTGTGCAAAAATGGCCAATGGAAAGAGCGCCATTAGCATTACGGACAATTTCTTAAGCATAGTGTTTTGTGATTAACAAGGTTATTAATTGGTATGCCCGCTACAAAGCAGGCTAATTAACTGAGGCTAAGCTAGTAAAAAGGGTGGGTTTTTGCAACTGAGTGTGTATTAACAGTTTCAATTATTGCTAATAAAGTACTGAATCCCGGCACACAAAATACACAAACAATAAAAAGATGGGCCAACCCTAATGAATCCATTCTATTAAGGTTGTGAAAAATTCCCCTTTTCTAAAAATAACTCTACTGTATACAACAAGACCCTAATAGGAGCTCAACTGTATTTGGTGTAGTTCCATAGCTGGTGCTTGCTACTTTCTCCTACCAATCCAAAGCAACTCCATGAAGTCTTGGGTTCTCAAAAACCTTGTATTCACAAGATTGTATTTCTATAAAACTTATCCAATGCTTCTACTCCACCTTGGTGTCCAGATAAACCCTCGGACTTCCCTCTTAAATCCAGCCAGACTTCCAACATATACCCTCTTATTATTTCCGATGCTTCCACAGCATACGGTTCGGTCATTTGGGCCTTCAATTGTTTATGAAAAAGTATTCCGTCTTTTACTTCTCTTGGCATATTGATGCCTTCTAATATTTCATCCAATACCACAGGTGGAAGTGTTTGTTGCTCCGCCACCCATTTTGCAGCTGTTAGAGCGCGCAAAGCATAAAAAAGTTCGTTCAGATTGTATTGAGGCCCTCTGCAAAAATCCAAAGCAGTAGCACCTATATTAAAATAATGAAAAAACACAGCCATGGGCGAAAAGTATTGAACAGATAAAGACTTAAACTCATGCAGCCAATTATGGTCTGCATAGTAAATTATTGGCGAATGTATCCATTCAAATAAAGGTGCATTAGATTTCCACATCCATCCCAGTGCCTTGTTGATGTCCCATCCATTCATTTCGATAAGACCAGCATCCATTGGCAACTCCATGGTATTTTGTTGCCTTTTAAAAGAAAGGTAGTGTTCAATTTTCGATGCATAAATGAACCGTATATCATAACCACTATCACGAGATTCAACTCCCCAAGCTCTTGCACCGGCTTCTGAGGCCATCAAAACTTTTACGCCGCTTTCTTTTTCTACTGCTTCAATCTTATCTTTTATTTGCATATTAATCCCTTTAGTTTAAAGTTGTTTCAAATGACATCTATTACTACGCATTATATCTGCGCATCTAAAATTTAATCCGAATTATTTAACCTGCACTTGGTAAGAAAGCAGAGGTTGGTCTCCTTCAAACAAGTAGACCATGTATTTGCCTTTATTATCCATGACTTCCGAAATAGTATAAAGTCGTTTTGAATGTTCTAATGTTGGTACCACCACTTTCAAAATTCCATTTTTCACCAAGCGCAATGTGATCATGGCATCCAATAGCTTGTCGCTTTCAAATTGCAAAACCAATTGTCCCCCCCTTTTCACTTCCTTTTCAAAACCTTCCAATTCAGATAAAGTCACATTTTTTTGAACGGCATATTTGTATGCCAATGGTTTTGCATTAAAATGAATCAATCTTTCGTTGTTGGCCTCCTTTTCTTTGTTGTCTGCTCTAGGAAGATGGTTGAGCGCTAAAATCAATGGGTCAACCAAAAAATACGTCGCATCAAAATTGTGTACAAATTGTCCTGTGCTGTTGTTGTAGACACCACTAGACCAAGTTGGGTCCGCTGCGTACGACACCCCATTTATTTTCACTTCTACCCAAGAATGGTTGGGGTTACTGGGGTTGGGTTCGGTGGTTGTCCGACCATAACCGTGAATTACCTTACAATCCAACCCTGCATGGTAGCTTAGCTCTTGTACCAAATAAGCATATCCAGAACATATTGTTTTTTGTTTTTCCAAAAGCGTTGAAAATACCTTTTTACTGAATTTCCGTTCCCACTGTAATTGGGCGGTGGTATTGTTTTTGTTTTTCTTTCTTTGTCTCAAATTTTTATAATAAAGTTGCTGGTCGTACTGGATATTAGAACAAACCCACTTATAAATGGACCTAAACTTTTCTTGTTCATTTGGAAGTCCGGCAGTTAATAGGTCAGCCAACTTTTTCGGATTGCCTATAGGGTAGTTGGGGTAAAGGTTCGCCA
Source organism: Cytophagales bacterium Alg240-R148 (assembly GCA_900537185.1). Classification (GTDB taxonomy): domain Bacteria; phylum Bacteroidota; class Bacteroidia; order Cytophagales; family Cyclobacteriaceae; genus Alg240-R148. Next base: position 139,802 of record LS999832.1, on the reverse strand, counting down.
CCTCATCTGCTCTAGAAAAATCATATTCCTTCCAAGAAACATTCTGACCAAACAGCACACTGGGCACTATAAAAATGGCTACAAAAATCCAGAAGCTGCAGCAGTTCCTTTCCCCCACCATCTTATTCAAATACTCCTTTAACTTTTCTCCAAAACTTTTTTATTTTAGAAGGTTCCTTGACATATATATCCTCGGTTGCTACCATACCCAACAACGCTACATACATTTTCATTTCCAATGTTATCAAGGCCGGCATTTCTGCCGTAATCAACAATTCTTCGGTATTGTACCCTATGCTACTAAAAACCAATACATCTCCTTCCTTCAGTGCATGGCTTATTTTAAATTGCCCATCTATATCGGTAACCGTTCCATTCGTTGTACCCTTCACATATACATTTACGCCAGGGAGTGGACCATTCATTTCGTCTATTACCATGCCTTCATAAGAAGCGGCTGCAACGGTGTCCTGATTGGTTAACAATGTAAGTTGTTTTTTGAAAAACTGCTTTTCTGGTAACTCCTTGGTGTATGCTGTATGCTGCCACCCCAACAAAGTTATCCCCAGCAATCCAACCTTAAGGAATTTCGAAACTCGTGCCGCCCAGGATATTTGTGGAATTCCATAGCATTTAAGTTGCTCCGGACGCATTTTTCCACATGAAAACCCTTTGTTCTCCACAAAAAAATCAACAATCTCTTGATCGGACATCATTGTAAAATCCACTACATCAATAGTACAAACGCTGCAATGACCACCACTAGGGGTTGGCGAAAAATCACCCCATTGCTCTGAGCAAGGAGTGGGAATTGAAAGTGCTACATTTTTTTTCATATCTATGTACTTTCCTTAAGGATGCAGACTCCGTAAGAATTCCATAAATATGTTTGTAAACAATTTGCACAACCGCGCTCATCACAAGCTTAAACAACTAACTATCAATAGATTGCACAGAAATAAATATTAAAACAATTTCTTAGAAAACAGTAAAAAATCACCTTCTCTGGCAGTAAAAGCCCCATAAAATTGAATCCAAATTTCATTCTGCTCGTAAATCGAAAGTACGGCATACCCTTTGTTTTGCTGACCAAAAATTAGTTTCCCACAATTAAGTTTTTCATGGGACACCTTTACTCCTGCTCCAGACACCACTTGGTAATAATTTTTTCCCTTTAACAATTGTAAAGAATGGTCATGACCAGACACGACAACAATTTGTTTATCCTCTACAGACATGCCATCGATTAAAGATTTTAACCTGGTTGCAAATTCCTTATAATTTTTGCCTCCGTTTACATGCTGGCTTTTTGCGAATCCTCCTGTTTTTTCACCATGTTCGTCCGCCGAAAATATGGGATGATGGGTTGCCAGGATCCATGTTTGAATATCGGACCGATTCATAACTTCCTTTTGTAAGGACTCAAAGGTTCTCTCTTTTTCTGACTTTCTACCCCAATTCAAAAATGCTTGGCTGTCAAAAAGTACGAGCCCAACTTCTTTTCCTTTTTGATTGATTGTTTTTATTTGGTACCATTCTTTTGCCACCACATCTGGTGCTAAAAACACGTTATCTTCTTTTTCATTCAAATACTTCGCTTGTCTTTTCATCCGGTTGTGGGCTGGGCTACCCAAAATGAATTTGTAATCGTGATTCCCAGGAATAAAAAAAGCATCACTTTTAGTTTGATTCAACCAATCTACCTGTGTCTGAAGTATTAATTTTGATCTATTTTTACCTATCCCCCCCCTTTTCAACCCATTTTTATAAATATTATCCCCTAAGAGGAGGATCACATTGTCTATTCCCTTATTGTTATTCGTTTTAGAATGGTTTACAAGAGAAGAAAAAACAACATCTGGATATTCATCTGGATACTTTTCTCTATCAAGAGGTATAGCGGGTCTGCCGGTATCTCCAATTAATAACACTTCGTAGATAACCCCACTTGATGGGGCATTAACAAATCCACTATCGTTATGGTACTTAATCTCTTCTTGAGAGAGTGGCGCATAATGGCTTTTACAAGAGTTAATAAACATTAAAACAAGAAGCCAATAGATTCTATTGTGTTTCATTGTGTTTCTTTTAGGTAAAACGAATTTAGGACAAATTAACAATCCTTCCATACATGTGGCTTACAAAATTGCAAGGAAAATGAAATAGAAGGTGCATTAACTGGTTGGCCCATTTTTGTTATACAAACTTGGGAAAAGGTTAATTAAACGTTCAATATCTGTTATTCTTAATTTTTTTGTAGCTTCTTTCAATTCCAATCCAAACCGTTCTACAACACCCCAGCCTTTTTGAGTACCGATTTCAATCAGCATGGCCGCCAATTTCTCGGATTCCGATATTGCATTGGTCTCTTTAAGTACTTCGTATAATTCAATTAGTTCAGCTGAAAAGTGAAAACCAACTTTATCAATACCTTCCTCAGAAAGGTGATTAATTTCATTTCTTAGTAGGCTAATACCATCATCGAACTGGTTATTGCTGTTTTCACTCCCAATTTGTGCGTGTGGTAAAAAATTCGCCAATTCCTTAATCAATCTATTTTTACTCACTGGTTTTTTTAAGTATAAATCGCAAAAATTCAAAATATCATGCTCTTCTGATTTCATAGCTGAAGCGGTTAATGCTATTATTGGAATATGCTTGAACCTGGGATCTGACTTTATTCTTTTAGAAGCTTCCACCCCATCTAAAACAGGCATTTCTATGTCCATTAGTATGAGACTAAATTTTACTTTATTCAAAAAGGATAATGCCTCCTCTCCATTAACAGCCTCTACTATATTTAAATTATAGTTTTCTAAATATGCGTTCACTACTTGTCTATTGGATAATATATCTTCTGCATACAATATATTGGCCCGATCAAATTTAATTTGAACATCTTCTTGTGAAGTTTCCAAATCGTGGAAATCCGCTGCAATGGTAGAAACTTCTACTTCTCTCAAGTGTACTTTAAAGGAAGATCCATGGTCCAGTTTCGTTTCCAGTAAAAGAGAACCATTCATCATTTCCACTAGTTTCTTGGAAATTGAAAGTCCTAAGCCAGTCCCTTTGTAGAATCTATTCTTTTGACCTTTTCGCTGCCTAAATGGTTCAAACACACTTGCTACTTGATTCAAGGGAATTCCAATTCCTGTATCTCTGACTTCAAAAATTAATTCAACAGAACTACCTTTTCCACTTACCTCTTCACTCAGCCCCAAGGTTACGGAACCAGAACTAGTAAATTTCACAGCATTTCCCACCAAATTAAACAAAACTTGCCTCAATCTTGTTTCGTCCAACATTACAATGCTTGGTGTTTCCTGCTTTAAATCAATAATAAAGTCGAGTCCTTTCTCTCTCATTCTTAAAGAAAAAATTTGTTTTATCTCCTTTATTAATTGGTGGGGGTTTACTGGTTCTAGCTGAATATCCATTCGGCCCACCTCAATTTTAGATAAATCCAATATATCATCTATGAGCCTCAATAAGTTCTTTCCCCCAGTTTGAATGCCCTTAATGTATTCCTGTAATTCCGGAGATTCCGGTAGTTTTTCGCTCAAAACTTCACTGAAACCCAACACAGCATTCATAGGCGTTCGAATTTCATGGCTCATATTGGCTAGAAACTCAGACTTCGCTCTATTAGCAGATTCCGCTTTATCCTTGGCTTCATTCAATTGGTTTTCAAAATTTTTCCTTTGGGTTATATCTTCCATTATCCAAATAGACCCTTGATCTGGATGTCCTTTATCAATGCAACGACCTGTGATTCGAGCCCAAAAAACTTCTTTCGTTTTTTTAACCATTTCGTACTCTAAAGTAAAAGTATTGCCTCTATTCAACTCGGAATAAGCCATAGTACCTAATTCAAGGAATTCTTTTTCATTTCTATACAATACTCTTGTACTCACTCCATCCAATTCATTGCGATCGTATCCAAGAATATTGGACATGCCTTTATTGGTCCAAACAAATTTTCTGTTTTTTACAAAAATGATACCAAACTTTATGTTTTCTAATATAATTCTCTGTTGATTCAAGACACTATTTAACTCCAAAGTCCTGTTCTTCATTTTTTCTACTAAAACCGAATTGTCTTGGGCTAATTTCTGAGTTGTTTCTTCTATTTCTGCGCTAGGTCTGTTTGCATTGTTTTGCGGTCTGTCAATGGTAATACCAATTGCAAAAAAGTAGTTGCGACCGGCATAATCAAACAAGTGGGCCTCATACATGTTGTAAGTATAAAAATCTTCCTTGGCGTTGTAAATATTAATAGTAGTAGAGACATAACCATCTTCACGCAACTTTTTAAAACTTTCTTCAACTTGTTCTGAGTCTTCTTTGGTATTAAAAAATTCAAATGGTATTTTCCCCATCAATTCATCCGCCCCATACCCTGTTTGTTTCTCAAAGTTTTTGTTCCAACGAATTAATTTTGGAAGATCTCCTTCTAATTCACACAAACTAAAAGTACCAGGCAACCAATTCAACAACATATCTGAGAATTCCTTCTCTTTCTTTGTAGCTAACTCATGTTTTTTCTCTTCTGTAATATCATTAAAAACACCTACTACTTCACCTGAGGGTAACTTATACAAATAACTCTGGAACCAAAGTTCCAATTCCTTTTTAGAGTTATAATTAACAAAAGATTCACTTAATGGGTTTTCTGTAAAGTGCACGTATTTGAGTTTGTCAAGAACTTCACTGTAAAAAAGGAAAGAATATACATCTGAAAAAAACAAACCAACTATATCCTCTGGTTCTTTAGAGACCAGTTGCGCAGCGGATTTATTTACATCTTTTATTCGAAAATCTCCCTTTTTGAAATCGTAATCAAAAATGATCACTTTGCTGCTCATATGTGCAAATAACTGTGCAAATAAACTCTCTTGGTGCACAATAGTTTTGCTATTGTCCTTTACCTGTTGTTCCAAATCCATCTTTTGCTTTTTAATTAGACCTCTTTGTTGTTCTTCAACAATCAACAAGTACAGTACCGGCCATATCAGTGAAAGAGAAAAATAGGCATAACAAACCGACATTATGGTAAGGTTGAGTACCTTATCTTGCATACTCTCCATCGATAACATAACATACAAAGCCCTAAACATCCATGGAACACCAGCAATAAGCCCAGCCGTTCCTACCACTTTATGGACTTTACTCCCTTTCTTAATCAAGAATAACAAGGCACTGGAACAATACAACAATCCAAAATAAAGTGAAATAATAATTCTAAAATACTTCAATTCAATTTGCAAAATTGCCAACACCAGCATGGTCCCAATTCCAAAAATTGCAACAAATGGTACCGAATACATCAATAACTTAGACCGCCTTTTATAGGTAAACAAAAAGGCTTGGTTTTCTAGTACTGTTCCGGTAATTAATAAAATAAAGCCACCGATCAATAGCCACCGATTTACTGGATCAGAAGGGCTTGCAACAAAACCTACTAAGGCCAACGTTTGTAGAAATTTAGCGACTACATAAAGCCATGAAGATTCTTCCTTGCTTTTAAAAAAGATGTTATTTAATGCCAGTAAAAGGCTTATAATCAAGTTGACTATTAGCGCACAAGTAAGTACATAAACGGCTTCTAGGTTCAAAATAAAAAAGCTTTAAACTGGGAGTTTAACCGTAAACTCCGTTCCCTTATTAACAGTGCTATTGACACCAATGTGGCCATCGTGGTATTGCACAAACTCTTGACACAACAACAGCCCTAACCCTGTTCCTATTTCTGCATTGGTACCTTTTCTAGTAAAATGGATATCAGGTTTGAAAATTTTATCACAATCTACCGAACTCATTCCAACTCCAGAATCCTTTACTTTTATACACAAACAAGCATCTTCTTGCCCTGTAAATACGGTTATTACTCCTCCAGGCTCTGTGAATTTTATAGCATTTGAGATTAAATTTCTAACAATGGTTTGGACCATGTTTTTATCAACCGATACTGCCAATGGGAGCCCGCGGTGTTCGTATTTTATTTCAATGCCCTTTTGTTCAGAAATTGCCTGAAACAAATCAATTGTACCTCCAATTAAAGTTTCCACATCAGATTTTATGGGATTGTATCGTATGGCACCTGTTTGCGTACGTGCCCAATCCAATAAGTTCTGGAGCAATTTTGAAGTGTTGTGGGCAGAAACATCCAGTTTATTGATATAGTGCTCGAGTTCTTTTTGATCAAAATTATCCAGACCTGTTTGCAATAGTTTGGTAAATCCTTTAATGGTATTTAATGGGGCTTTTAAATCATGACCAATGATACTAAAGAACTTATCTTTAGTTTTGTTGAGCATTTCTAATTGCAGCTTAGCTTTTCTTAATTCTACATGGGTTTTTACTCGAACTAGCAGTTCTTCTGAATTAAATGGTTTGGTAATATAATCCACCCCTCCAACTTTAAAGCCTTCAATGATGTCTTCTGTTTGGGTTTTTGCAGTTAAGAATATGATTGGAATATCCGCCGTACACTCGTTTTTCTTAAGTTGTTCACAAACCTCAAAACCATTCATATCGGGCATGGATATGTCTAGTAGAATAAGATCTGGTTGCATCTTGCATATACCTTTCAGCGCTTGTTGCCCGGTTTTAGCAAGTGCAATATTGTACCCATTTTCTCTTAATATATTACCTAAAACCTGCAAGTTCTCCTGAACATCATCCACCAAATAAACATTCTTACTAGTATTCATAATTAATAAACATGAATTAGTGGTATACAACAAAAGAGAGCACGCACAAACTTTAAATACCTACAATAATCTATTACAATATTCAACTTAATCACAAGGATGCAGAGACCCTAATTAAAAATATCAATTTATTTATATAAATACTACAAATACGCATTATTTATTCAAAGAATACCAAGACAATTGTTCCACATACACGTTTGTACCCGTTTAATTTCAATTGGATGCCATGGAACACTACAAACAAAAAACACCTACCATTAAATGCCATCTCGAAATGCATTTCTTATTTCCCATTTTTAATGGACTAGCAACTTCTATAATTTTTTTCCTAGTATATTTGTCGGATAAAATCTATCAAATGAAAGAATTTAAACTTAGAGAAGGAGCAGAATACATTGAACTCAACAATTTATTGCAGCAATTGGGATGGGTAGGTACTGGAGGAGAGGCAAAAATTAGAATCAAACAAGAAGAAATAAAAGTCAATGGTGCAGTAGAGCTTCGGGTCCGTAAGAAAATGCGCGTTGGAGATTCGGTTCAATTTCAAAACGAAGAAGGCAAGGTAATATGAACTTAAACAATGCTCTGGGCCGGCTTAGGTTAGTGGCCATATTGGAAGGCATAAGTTATTTACTTCTAGGCATAACGATGCCATTGAAGTACCAGTGGAACATCTTAGAACCCAATTTAGTAATAGGCATGTTACACGGCATCTTGTTTGTTGTGTATGTTCTTTTTACTGCCCAATGTTGGTATTTGTACAAGTGGCGTTTTGTTTCAACGTTTTGGGTGCTCTTGGCATCCTTAATTCCCTTTGGCACCTTTATCGTAGATAAAAAAATATTGCAACCCGCGGCATTAAAACGCAACAATCCATAGTGCATTTATTGTTTTATGGCATCTGCCGTGATCACTTTTCCCGCAGACAAAAGTAAGGGGGGCGTGCTAGAAAAGGTGTCCGAGACCAAACTAAGACTATCTCGGTAATATGGCGTATCAATAGATGCCATTCCCAACATAGAGTGAAAAATATGACTACCACTAACGGGGTTATCTTTTCGCTGGTGTATCAGGGAACTTTTATAAGGGAACTTGTTTTGGTAACTTTCTGACAGCCAAACCAACAATGGGACGTGGGCAGTGGCTTTTGTATGGACATTAGAATGCAAATAAAGGCCCTTTCCGTTGTCATTTAAATTTTCTCCATGGTCCGACATAAAAACCATGGCGGTCATTCTATTGTCTGCTTTTAATTTTTTAATTATTTGCCCCAGTATATAATCTGAGTACAAGATGCTGTTGTCATAAGCATTGATTATTTTTTCGTGGTCATCACCGAAATTGGTTTTCCCCTTAATTGCTGGTTGAAAAGCATTAAAACTTTCAGGATATCGCTCTGCAAAATGATGGTGGCTCCCATACGTATGCACTACGAGAAGCTGTTTCCCTCCCATTTTTAGTATCCCTTCCAATACTGGTAAAAGTGCAGCGTCGTAAGGCCGCTCCATACCTTTTTGGGGACTCAAAAAATGTAGGGTATCGGCTTCGGCTGCATGCATGTGTATCCTATAATTTCCCGCACCAACAATTTCCTGGTTGCTGATCCAACTGGTGTGGAACCCAACCTCCTTAAAAGCACTGAGCATGCTTAATTGTTGGAAATGTTGGGTTAGGTTTTCTGGTTCTGCGGGGGTGATCATGATGGGCACCGACAAAGCAGTTTGAGAAGCAAAAGCTTTTGAAAAGCTGATAATAGTGGAATCCTTGCTTACATAAGGAGAGGTTGCTCGATGATAACCTGAAACACCCCAGTGGTTGTACCTGGAAGTTTCACCAATAACCAACACATACAGCTCATCCTGTTGCGGATTTTGACTCCTTTTTGCTTCAAAGGAAAAGTTTTCCTTGATTGTTTCGTGAGCGGCAACCGTTTTTTCAAGGTCTTTTACATACCTAATTTGTTGGATACTTGAAAATGGGAAATARTAATTYCTAAAATACCAATTGCCTTTTAAGATTCCATCAAAAGAAAATAAAGCRAGAACAAAWACAATCGCACCTAGTACACTGCCACCCCCGGCTTGTTTCCAACTAAGTGTTTTGGGCAAACCAAACACCGCTAAAACATAGAAAATGGAAGCCATAAGAGGCACAAACAAATATTTACTTCCGAATGAAGACCAATGGTAAAAGAAATAACAGGTAATACCTAAAAACGTTTTTGAATAGTACGACTGGAATGGCTAGCAAAGCAGGTACTACAAAGGGAATTCTCTGCACCAAGTACATCTCATTATTGCTCCAATACTGGTACCAATCCAAGCAAGTTACCAAGAAAGCAATTAATGTTATACAACATATAACCCGGCCAATTTTTAACATACCGGAAATTAATAGAAATTATTTAATGGAGCAGTTAATACTTATTTAATTCTATACCCCAATAATAAATAATTTCTTTTGGCTATAGACTTTAAACTTCCAACCGAAGAAAATCCAAAGCCATTTTCAGTTACCGTGTAAGAACCCTTACTTTTAAATGAAGTGAATAGCAATTCATTATCTAATTTGTAAGATGCATGTGGGCAAATCTAGACTCAAATTTTATTCCCTTAAAAGCAGTGGATCATTCCTTTTTAACCGGAATTATCTGATCGTATGCCAAGCCGCTATATCCTTCTCCTCGGCCCACTTCTTTTTTGAACCCAACCCAATTGAACACTTTGCCATTAAGCCAACGGGTTTGTTGGTAGCTCTTTTGAACCTTAACTCCTGCCCTCAACACTTCTTCTTCGTGTAAAAAATATGGTTGAGCTACTGCTAAATCCAGCCCTTCTCGCAACAAGCTCGTCCGTGGTTCAATTTTGGCCGGAGGAGTGGTATCCCCTTCTAATATCCTAGGCATGGCTGCCCTTTGTAATTGAATTTCTCTATTGCTTCCTGCTTTTTTAGTTGGTATAAACGGAATCCATTCTTCTGGAACAGCGTTTACAATTTCATACCTTATTTTTGCGTCATTTTGAGCGACTATTGGTAGAGGTGCAGGCCCCACCATATCCATCAATTGTTGGTATTTATTTTTCAATTCAGTGGCTGCTTCTCTACCTGATTTACTACCTCCATTGGCCAAGGGCACTTTGGATTCAACACCCCATACCATGTTGGCGATTTCATCCCTCAATAAATATATTTCTTCGATTGGCTTACTTTCAAGAACTTTTGGTGAAGCTGGCAATAAGACCAGGCTCAAATCTGTAGGCACTTCCATATCGCCCCGTACGTTTAGGTTGTACATGCCCCATTTATTCCAATCTTCATCTTGCCCTTTGCCCGCTGCTTCAACCCAAGTTCTTTCCCCAAAAACGTTGGTTACCACCAATCCTTCTACATTTGCAATGCTACCAATTGGTAAAGTAACAGGCACCATAAACCAATCATTGGCATAATTAAGGCTAAAATCCAACAACATCAATTGTTGCAAATCCGTAGTATCCGGATTGATATTGGACCAATTGGTTTTCCAATCTTCTAGCGTCCACCACCTATTGTGGGGCATACCTGGAAATGTTACTGGAGAAGGGATAAAAGAATAGGAGGATCGGTTCTCAATAGTTGCAGGATTGGGTAAACCTCCAACAGCACCCAATTCATTTAGTTCGTTGTGCACATCCAAATTGTACCAATCCAAATGACCATGATAATACTCATCAGCTATAAGCACTTTCTCTTCTCCTTCATTTGGGGCAGAACAAGAAAATTGGTGCTCCAAATACGACGGTTTCCATGATTTATTGTCTTCTTCAATTGGTTGATAAAACAACTCCTCAAACCACTTTATAAATTTCTTTCTTAACGCTTCCATTTCCACCTCTTTTCCTACCGGAGGCACCACGGTATCTGCATTGGATTTAAACGCCAAATAAAGGGTATGGCCATCAATGTTGCGTTGGGCAATGGCCGCGCTGTGTTGCCATACTTCTAAATGAGCAGTGATTTGAACACTGCCCTCATCATTAGGGTTAGGAGCGGTAAAGCCATAGTCATTTCTGTATTCCGATTTTAAGTTAAACCCCTTTGATTTCAGTAATTTAAGCCAATGTCTGCCCATCAATAAACGCATGTCATAAGCAATGGCTTGGGCGCCCACCTGGAAGGGTATTTTTTGGTTTTCAACTTTTACTTCCAAAGGAACTTCATAGTTCATTGAACTTGTATTACCATCTACAGGTTGGTATTTGGTAAGGGCAGTGCGCTTCATTTGTACCTGAGCCAATACCACTGAAGCTGCATCTTCTCCTTGAAACTCTCCCATTTGCCATTGCTTTGAAAGCAACCATAATGGGTCCCGTATTTCTGCTCTTAGTGCCCGATCAAAATTTATTGTCCGTGGCCTTCCTTCCAGTCGGTTCCATGTAACAATGGTTGGTAGGTATTGGGCAGTTGGAATTGCCAACAAAGCACTTGGTATATGGGATTCTTGTTTAGCCATTGTCGTCTGTATTTAATGTGGAATTGAGCCCGTTGTTGATTGCATAATTTAAAGCAATTGTGATTAACGGAGAAGAAGTTACGGCTGAAACGGTAGCCGGTAAAAATTGAGCATAGGCTGTAGGGTCGATGTGTTTGGGTTCAACTGCCCGCAACCTCCCTAAATCTAAAGTTTCATGCATGGTGTCCACAACTTCTTTCCATTCCCATTGTCCAGTAAAAGAGGATGGGGTAACCAAAAGGATGCTCTGAGGTGGCTCTGCATTGGGTTGATCGTATTGAAAAGTTAAACCAGTAGTTTCTTTTTTGGCAGGGATTACCTCCGTCCACTCATCGATGAGCAATCCGCAAAGTGTCGAAGCCCCATTAAAACCATTCAAAAATGCGGTATACAATAGCTTGTCACTTTCAATTTCATGCTCCTCTGGGTAAGACAAGCCCAGCCAACTATCATTTTCTACAAACGGAAATTGGAGCGGCGTAAGGTCTTTGTCTGGTTGATCAAAACCTTCCGACAATATTACTGCACTCTCCCATTGGCGCATTTTGTCTCGCACCCGCCCTACTCCGTACAGCCAATCATCTACTGGAAAATCTGAGCCTAAGGTGTGTTGATAATCTAAAAGCTGGTCTTTTTTAGCAATGCAATTGTCTATTTCTCCGGCCTGCACCGATGACAATTGAAACGAAGGTATAAGTTTAAAATCAGCTCCAAACATGGCCTCACCAATTGAAGTCAATAGCTTTATTTGTTTTTCTGAAGAAACCTCAAGTTCATGTTCATCCAAAAGACCATTAACGTTTTCTGTTGTTTCCACCAACACCTGGTACATCTGAATGGCCTGAACCTTCATATCTTCGGCCAGCACCACTATTTGCCTTTCTTCTTCTTCCCAATCCAGCTCAATCAAATCAAAATCTGACAAAGGCTTGCCAGTAATTGATCCTACTCCTGTTTTTAATTGATTCACGGCATCAAATAAGGCCAAAAAAGAAATATGGTTGCCATTGAGCCAAGTTTCAATTTCACCCAACTTATCATCAAAATCCACCCGTTTGGCCGCAAGCATGACATCAAAATCTGATAAAGTATCAGGAGGAGGAGAGAGCAATGTAGTGTAACTGGTAGCAATAACCCGTTCTGCTTTTTTCAAAGCCTCCAGTTTTTCGTCGTCACTGGCCATCGCCCCGGCACCTAAAAGTATTGCATCGTATTTAAGTTTCTTCTCTTCCCAGCGTTGTTTTAATGCCATTACTTTCTTATATACCGATTCATAAATATCAGATTTCCGATCGTATAAAAACCCAAAACCAGATTGTGGAATCCCAAATTGATTTAAACTGTGCATGCGGCCTATGAATGCTGCTGCATATGCATCGATTTTACTGATTATTTCTACTTTATTAAGCTCAAATGTTTGTTCAAAATCATCTTCGAGTATTAAGTTTATTATTGGATCTTGGGTGATGTCCATTCCCAAACTTGGGTTAGTAGAATCCAGAAAATTATCTTTGTAAGTATTAAAAGCCGAGGTTAGTCGGTTCAAATCGATAGAGCCAAACACATCAACCCCTTCATTTCCTTCATTTGGAAGTACAATATCAGATGACTTAAGTGGTCGTGAGGCCAATAACAATGTCCGCATGTTGGCCACAAGTGGAGCCAATTCAAAAACAGACGTTTTACCGGCTACCGTCTGTGTGTATTTAATTTCTACAGTAGCATCAGGTCTTGGAGCTTTGAGTTCATGTAAAAACTTCAAAATATAATCATCCAAAGCGCTCAGGTTTTTATCACTTCCAACATCCATTAAATACAGTAAATCGATGGCACTCAAGCCCATTTCCTGCATGTTTATTTCTACTTCATGAGTTGGATTGTCCACGCCATCTATATAAGAAGGTGTATGGTAAGAGACACAGCAAGCAACATCAGCCATGGCCGGAAAAAAATCACTCAAAAAGCTGTTGATTCCTGGTTCGGCTATTTCTCTAGGGTTGGCCCCAACTCCAGCAACAGCAGACGAATTCAAATGCAATCCTACACGGTTGGTCAATCCAACACCGCTTCTTGGCGTCTTAGTAACTTCAGGAGTGGGAGGAAAACTCCCTTTACTGTAAGTATCTAATGTTGCTGAAGCCCTTGAATAATTGGCTTGTACCGCATGGTGAATTCCATCGGCTGTAGCCAGATCTGCTAATGCATCATTGATATTCAAAACCCTATCCACCTCCGAGTTGATGATTTTGGATTGGTCCGAATTAGCAGGTGTCAAATTTTTACCAAAAGGATATACTTTATCGGATGCAGCTGTTGCCTGCAAAATGTGGTTAACCAATGCCAATCCATCCACAACATTTCTGGCCTCCATTTGAGTAATAGAATCAAAATTCTCTGCCTCTTGTTGGGTATCCTTCATACGGTTGGCCACCAAAGGAAATGCCTTTCTTAATTCATATATAAAAGAATCCATTTCTTCTTCTTGGTACCTGTCGTGCAAGCCTCGCTCTAACTGATACCCTAACAAGGCTCCTAAACTTTGCCCTTGCTGCATTCCTTCAATTACCCCATGGGCCATTCTTACTCTTTCTGAAGACAAGTTGACCTTATAAATTTCAGGGTTATCTGACGCCGAATTGGAAATGTAAGCGTTGCGCAACACAGCAGCTGTTGTTGCCTGATTGATAGAGGGTGCATGGACATACCCGGCATTTAAATTATCTTTTACAATGTCATTCAATCCGTCGGGATCAAATACATTTTGTAAGTTTTCCGGCAAATTGGCAGGTGACAGTACTTCTTCGTCTGCTTTAAGCGCTTCTACCCAACCAAAGGCTCCAATGTAGGTACCTGTAGTTATTGGCTCATTCCCATGTGCCCCTTCTTGTTTCCTCATAGCTTCCAATTGCATATTGACAAGCCCTAACAACCAAGCATCCAAACGGTAAGTACAACTGTCTAAATGTTCCATAAAAACCCGCTCCAATCGAGCAGTTGGAACATCTTTTAATAATTTTAACGCCTCTACAATTCCAAAAAGCCTCTTGGTGTTAAACGATTGAATCCCTGCTTGGAGTGTATCGCTAATTTGCCGAGCTGCCGAAATGCCGCTGTTGTCTATTTGAGCAGACAAATAGTCGTATTTGCTTTCAATAGTGGTAACATTGTCCTTAATACCAATAAAATCTACATCCACCTTGGCCATTTTAACATGATTGGCGGTAAGCTGGTTGGATTCCTGAAAAAGGTTCAGTGCCGTGTTTGAAAACTCCAATTCTACTGCATGTCTCAACATTTGATACAACAGTGCGCTGGGTTGGTTGTCTGTAAAACCCTCTTGTTTTTTAATTTTATCATGATCCGACAAGGCGTTCTGAATCAACCATTCTATGTAGTTCAAAGATGGGTCTCCAACCGTCTCTGGAGCAGCATAGCCTCTAATCTTATTGGTTTCAGAAAGGGGTTTGTCATCAATTAAATCCCCTTTTAAAAGGTTGGAACTCGACAAGAAAAATTTTTGAAGAATTGGAATTTCTTCCTTTTTTTTGGAATGAGCATAACCCAAACTACTCAGCAGTTCCAACCCTCTATTTTCATACCCTTCGCTTGTATAAATATTGTACAAAGATGGGGTTAAATAAAAAAACCATAAGTTGTAAAGGTGTGCAAAACTTTTTGCATAACGCTGATGTAATTCTACTGACGATGCATGCAACCCAATGGCCTCCAATAATATTTCGTGGGGATCCCCTTCTTTACCAACATAGGCTGCCGAAGCTGAAAACTCCATAAAATCTTCTTTAATTTTTTTAAGGACTTGTCCCATTTGTTGGAGGGTAGGTAGCTCCTCTGAATAAGAACTGGTAGACAATATATTTTGACGTCCATCTTGATAAAGCCAATTTTGGTTGGATATGGTATTGGTAGCCAATATTCCATAAGGTTGGTCTCCAATTCTAATGACCGGGATATTGCCTCGCCCTTTTACAAAATTAGTGAAAAACATATGTGCTACTTCTTCCTCTCTTTTACTAAAAACGGGCCCCATCATACTCTCCATAAAATAACCCAATGTACCCGACCATAACGCGGTATTCATGGCTCGAGATTCTCTTTGGTCGGTGTGGTAATAATTTTTAGCCCGGTACAAAGATGCCTTCTCTGGGTCTATCCCTAAGAGCGTGCTCAGCCATTTACCATCCTTTCTGAATTCAACCGAATCTGGGTCGTCTTCTTGTGGCTGAAGAATATACCGAGAAAAGGTCTCATCAACATCTTCATTTTCAGAATAATTGGTGCCTTCGTCTTCGGTATTGTTGGTAGCAGTGCCTTGGGCCATTATAGAAAAGCCAGTGTTTCCATAATGATGGTGAGCAAAAAGATCTTCAATTAGCCTTTTTCCTTCTTGCGCGTCCGCACTCAACTTTATTCCCAAAACAAAAAGTCTGTCAAAACCAGCTTGGTATACATCTGGAGATAAGTCTACTTTAAAACCCATCCCAAGGTCTACAGCGGCTTCAAAATCAAACAACCATTTGGTTTCTGATTGCTGGCTTAAGTATTTAATGTATTCCGCTGCTTTAATTTCATCTTTCAAATTGTCAAAAACGTATTCTAATTTGGCAACCACGTCCGCCGCGTCAACGGCAGTTATAAAGTCATCAAAAAACTCCTGAAATGTCAAATCAGTAGTAACTTCGTCTTTAAAATTATCGTAATATTCCTTTAACTTTTCGTTTTTTGATTCTTCTGTTGGCAAAGCCAAGAACAAAGAAGCCATTGCGGACTTTAGAACCTTAGTGGTATCCAATGATGGATTTGGACCTACAATAAGTGGGTCTGGTATGGGCCGACCCAATTCACTCATTACTTCTATTGGCTGCCCGTCTTCGTCTTTCCCTTTGTGTCCTATTAAAACGAATTTATCTGGCAAAGAAGTAATTCTTGCCGCTTGGGACCAAGCTGAGGTTTTAGAAACCTGTTGATCTGAAGATTCAAAATTCACAAAAACAACTTTAATAGCTGGCATCGGCGCTGTTAATGGAGGCGAACTTTCTTTGAAATTGTATGGCACAAAAGACTTTACCATTTCCTGAGTTTGGGCAGTATCCAAGGCTAAAACTGCTTGGATTTCATCAAAAGCAGCTGTTGTTGCCACAGCATCTTTATTGGCCAGCCAAACCTTTGTCCAGTAATCTCTCAAAGCAGCTTGTGTTGCTGCATCTGGTAAAGTTTCGGTTGGAATTACTAAAATAACATCCGACTCAGACAGCCTTTCAGGTTCATCTTCAGTGTTTTTTGGGACATAGTTTTGAGTGATCCAGTATGCTCTTCCAGCTTGCATATTACTCAACAAGCCTTTCCAAGCTCCCTTTTTTTTGTTTTGAATGAATGCCCTCAACCCTTCTTCGTTGGATTGCCCTGCACTCCAGGTAGCCATCCAATACTTTCTGGCTCTTTCTACTTCAGCTATAGACAGTACATTCTCAAAGGTATCAATAGAACAGTCGTCAGGAAAAATACGTACCCATAGCTGGTGTCGGACACCCCTAGCACCTGATTCAACCTTTTTAAACCTCGTCTCCATTCTGACTGGGAACAGCATAATTGGAGCGCTATCGGAACATTGAGAAATATTGGTACGAGGGTCTGAAAAAACTTCAAATTGATCTAGAATATTAGTGGTTTCTAAGAAGGCATTCTGCAAAAGTGCTTCTTGTTCTGCTATTTTAGAATTTAAGACAGCTTCCCTATTCTCAAGTTCGGAATATTCAGAGCTATTCGTTGCAGAACTTCTGAATACCCGGTCTTTCTCTCTTTTCAACTTCTTCAATTGCTCCTTGGCCAGCAACAAGGCATTCTCAGAACCTTTTTGGTTTCCTCTTGCTTCTTGAAGTGCATCCTGAATATTTTTAAAATTGGCCATAGTTGTTTTTTTTATGAAGATGGAACATCAGGTAACATTTCTGAAGCATGAACGGCTACCAAAACAGGAACTTGGTATAATATATAGGCCAATTCAGCCGCACTCATATCTTTGTTCCAACTGATGTTGTTGTCGTCATTTTGCTGGTTTATTTTTTCACTGTCATCGATTTCCAACTCTTGATCGGCCGTGACATTCATTTCATTTGTAATTTGGATGAAGCCACCGCTCGGTACAGCTGGCTTAAGATCGCCCCAGCTCAAATCATTCCACAACTCAATCTTGTTGTCTTCAATATTACCACCCTCGCCAATATCCAACCCAAATCGAGGTTCTCCTGGTCGTTCTTTAATGACAAAAAACCATCCAGCATCATCCCACTGCACCCCTTCTTGGGCACAGCGCTCCTCTACCTCATCGGATTCTTTACCTGTGCCGCCTTTGGACTCACACACGTTTAGGTCAAACCCAAAAAAGTAGATGTCTGGGTCCACCTTGGCTTCATACAATGGTGATTTCATCAAAGTTGCTGGGGGCTCATTTTGCTGGTCCTCTGACAAAGGCATCAGCGTTCGTTCTTTGGTAGGATCTATGGTTTGGCTGTTGCTCAATACCGGCTGATTGTCTTCGTCCTGCCAAACCGCTTTGTGCGCATAAATTACGGCAGTTGGGTATTTTTTTAGTAATTCTCCTCGAATGGCCAGCACCACTTCTTCTTGGTCTTCCTCACCCGACTCTCGGTTGTCATGCTCCCCTAATTTCGAAGCCTTTTCCCAATAATGAAGTGGTTTTATATCTTTTAATTCCTCGTGAAGCACTTGTTGGTGGGCCTCAAGTAAATAAGCCGCGTCGATGGGACCTGCACTGCCCGTCAATTGATCATAATAAACTTGTAACTCCGCATTTTCCTGAACCGATAAAATGGTGTTCAACCGCTCGACAACAGAATTTTTCTCAATGGGGTGGGTATCCAAATAGCCGTCTACATCCCAAAATTGTCTAAAATAACTTCCACGCTGGTCGGTAGGGTATTCCCTCCACAACAATTCTCTAGCAAATTCATGGTTCAATCCAACCATATACGCTTCAATAAATTTTTGATTGGTTTCTAAAATTGAAATGCTATTCTGGGCGATATAATTAACGTTGGGTAAAAACAACTCAGCTGAATGCTCTACCAATGGTTTGTACATTGGTAGATTAAATTTTGGATAAGCCATCGCTTCAACAAATACCTCTTTCACCTGTGCTTCAAAAATAGGGGGTAATACAAATCCATTTAAAACCCATCTAGGTATGGTTAAATTGGGGTGCAAACCATCAAAAACCACATTATTTATTGTCTGAAGATTTAAAGTAGGCCTTGGCCGAATCACACCTAAATTCAAACTTTCTTGGAATGTTGCATTTACATGTTGAAGGGCCAACTTAAACTTGGTAGCCTCTGCGCTGTCGGTCGTACCAAAACTAGGTAAAAACGACATTCTAGGAAATGTAATTTCAAAATCAGGGCTTTTGGGAAGGTTATCAACGGACGCTTCTGTTTGGTTTTCTTCTTTCAGCCCTTCATAGGCGGCTTTGGCTTTGCCCCATTTGTTAAGCAAATTATAGAAATACAACAATACACTGGCTAGCGCAACTCCGATGGCCCATACAACACCAGAAGGCCTCAACAACAACAGCAATAATACAATTATAATAGCCAGAATCAACGGAACCCATTGGAGCCAACGGTACTTATCGAGCCAACTGTCAATAAAACCAGGAATATTGGTTGGTTTTGTTGCTTCTATGAGGTCATCGGTAGTAACCAACCCTTCTGGAGTAGTCTTTGGAGGAGCAGCACTTATTTCTCCAGAATTAACCCGTTCAATTAAACCACCCAATGGGGATGGTTCATCAAAAGCCAACCTTTTCATTAGCTTGCCTCTAGGCCTCATTAATTTCCTCATATTAGTAGAAGAGGGAGCCGAAGACATCAGACTCAATTTCTTTTCATGATAAACTGTAACCCCTTCATTCAAGACACGGCCATGCAACGGAGCAGCCAAGCTTAGAAACGTTCCTTGGCTTTTTTCTTTTATAGGTGCCAAGTGTTTAAAATGGAACATTTGTGCCACCGTTTTGGCCAACTGCGCTTGCCTAATCTTATTGTTGGCCTCTACAATTGCTCCTACTTGATCCCATGCCGATTTCATATAAGGCTCTTGGTTATCTTGGACCACTTTAGTTCCAAAACCTGCGGAAACCCGCCACCTGGCGTCCAAATTAAGCTCATGAACCCAATTGTAGTTGGGGTTGATGTTGCTGTCGTCTGTTTCCTTTATCAAACGTTGGGTAAGTGCATGCCATTGTCCATATAGGGGTGCAGTTAGGAGTGGATCAGGGTTTTCATTTATGTTATAAGCTGAATCCGGATCATTGGTATCTTCAAACTCCTCTATACCTGATGATTGATGGACGGAAAGAGCGCTGTCCTTTTTATACCCATCCGATAAATTTATAAAGGCGGCTATATTTTTCTGAAAAACATGAAAATCACTGATGTTAACAGGTTGCGTGTCTGTTGAAAGGGCAGTTATTTGTTCTTCAGTTAAGTCCCCTCTAAATGCCCAATATTCGGAGTTTTGAACCTGTACAAATTCTTCGTTTGAGAAAAATAGATCCGGTACTTTAAGTGCCCCACCCAATTTCAATACCCCCTCTAGTGCATCGGCCCCATCTATTCCTTTTAGATTGGCACCGGGTTTCTGGACATCCATGTCCCGCTTTCCTACTCTTTTATCGACAGGTTGGGGTTTTAATAATCTAACTAGGTATTCAAAATCACCAATAGTACCAGTTTGGAAAGACCACCGATGGTAATAAGGTAATTGCAAACCATCCATATTAGCACCGTCCTGCCAAGAAGTAGCCAATGCATCCGCCGCGGCCGTAGGGTCTTGCCCTAGCCCGGCCAATCGCCCACTTTCAAAAACAGGTACTAAAAATGCATGGTACGTCATTTTCGCCTCCAATTTACGCGGAGAAACAATTCTAGAATGTGCCAAATCCGGGTTCTCTTCTACTACTTCCCCTAACGCTTTGGCAATGGCACTGTTGCCATTTTCATCCTCCATAAAACCCTCTTCAATGAGGTCTCTGTTAACATGAACATGGGCCCATGCCCATAGCTGTTCTGAGCTCTGGAGTTGGGCATCCGCATTTAAAACAATGTTTGGAAGAGGTTTGTCTTTTGCATTTTTATCATCCGAAAATTCACTTTCTTTGAGCACTACCAGTGCCAACCAAGGTTTCAACCGGTGCTGGTTTGGTGTAGCTGGAGAATACCTCCAGGGCAGGTCTTCATCATAAAAGTCAATAAAAGGAAGATAATTGGGCTCAAAATTGGTGATCCAGTTTTGAGGTTCCACTTTCACTATTGTTTTGGAATCTAGTCCCGTTATATCACCAGGCCCGTATATTTCTATATCCTTAGATACAGTTGTACTGGTTTCACCTGTACCCGAAACGTTGTCTCCTTTTACAGTTAAGGCAACCGGTATTACAGCACGGTTGCCTGATTGACCCGAAATTTGATTGGCAATCCCTTGCCTGACCCAGGGTAAGAACGTATAGGTAGCTAATTCGTCTTTCATGCCGCAGTATTTATTTCTGTGTTAGGCAGTACGTGCATTCCAGCGGCTGCCTTTGGGTTTTTCCTTTTTTGTTCTCTTAGATAATCCACAGCGCCAGCATGGCTCTTAAAAGACATGGCCTGTGCATCCACTGGTTTGTTGTTGCTATCAAAAGCTACAGAATATTCATTCGGTTGTACTTCAATCACTGAATTAAAAGGCTGCACTTTCTTTTTGTAGTTATTGGACACAATGGACTTATTAACCGCATTGCCTTTCAAAAAATGACCAAACAAGGTGCTGTACAAACTAGTAAACACCAAATGAACAGTAGAGAAAAACCTAATGATATGGCGCTTAAAGTTGTTATCAATTATGATGGTTTCGTACCGAATGATGCGTTTTACAGCCCGACTTGTTTTAAGCTGCTCTCCTTCTGGTTTCACTTCTAAACCACTGTCGTACAATTCAAACCCTGGGCTCGATAATTTGCTCGATTCGTCCAAGTTTCTAAACTCTCCTGAAGCAAACTTTTCCTGAACAAGGGAGGTTGATAGGGCATCTCCACCAGTTATTTCGGCACTGACAGACAATTTGTTTACATCACTCGGTTTTTGATTTCCTAGTTTATCCAACTCCAAATTGATAGGCATTTTTCGTTGGTTAATTTTAAGCTTTCCTACCGGATGTAAAACCAAAGTGGTGGTCCCTGTCTCTTCTGTAGGCTCTCCTAACTTTCTTAACGTTACTAATATAGTATTGCTGCTAGGCAATACCGCTTCCCAATTGGTTAAGGCTTCAAACTCGCGTTCTATGAGAGGTAAAATCTCTATTGGAGGCAGTTCTGTTTGGTTGCTGTCGCCCCAAGTTTCTTCGAATGGAACTGATATTTTGAAAAACAAAAGTGAGATTTTACCCTTACCTTTGATGTGCCATGGGGTTGGTCCTTCCAACAAACCTGAAAAACCAACACTGAAGAGCCCAACTCCAAATAGCTTCACCGAAAGACTCATAGACAGTTCGAAAATAAAATAGAACGGATCAAACTGAAATAAGGCATCAAAGCCAAAATGGCCATCTATATTAAAGGCACTAACACCAAAATACACTTCTACTCGTGCACCAAATTGAACCGTATTAGAGGTTACCGCAAAATACCCCTCTATTCTGACGCGGGCATAACTTTCATTTAGAATACTAATGGCCAATCGAGGTGGGGCTGGAAAAGGCAAGGGCGGTGGCGTATACCTGGGGTGAAACCCGCCAATACTTAAAACAAAATTGGCTTGGTCTCCCCAATTAACGAGCAAGCCCATTCCTCCTTCAATTGTTATAAATAAAATTCGTGAATCAAATAATTCTGCATAAAACCAGAGCAATTGGTTGCTAGGTTCTATGCGCCCTATAAAATTAACTTGTAATTTAAGAACAGCTGCGTCTTCATCCGGCAAGATGGCTTTGAGCACCCCTAAAATTGTAATGCTTACAGTAGGAAACTCAATAATTACGCCCAGGGATAAACTAATTAAAGTAGGAGTTCCATATCCAATCTTTGCCATAGGTCCAACTAAAAATTGGTCTTGCTGAACAGGAAAAAATGTTTTAAGGTCACTGATTATTCTTGGTGCATTGGCTACAATGTCTTGAGGAAACATTATGTTTTCTACTGACCCTGTTCTTATCCCTTGTGCGAGCGGTTCAATTTTAACAGTTCTGTTTAAGCCCAAAAGCCCACCCACTCCAAGTAATGTAAATCCAAAACCCAACTGAATTCCAGAACCGAACTCAACACTAATTATGACCAAAAGTGAAAACCCTTTGGATCCATCCGGCATTTTTGTGGTTACAATGCCTATGGCTTTTAATGCTATCCATTCTGAAAAAACCAACTCCAGTGCACCTGCATATTCTTCTCTGTCAAAGTCAAAGTACAGATACCCTCCCCCTTTAACAGCCCCCGCATCTATGGACAGACCTAATCCGTTAGGTGGTTTAAACCCTGTTTCCATATCCACCATACCTAAATTCCCACTAAAACCTGAAACAGGGGTTATGGTTGCCGAAACTCCCATGCGTTCTATAGCCACTTGCAAAGGACCAAGGGCGGCTTTTATGTTGGTACTGAATTCTATTGGAAAACCGCCATCGGCAAATCCAATATCCAAGGTCAAGGCATCCAGTTCTACTGGTCCTAAATTGACATGCAAAGGCAGTTGAATGGACAAAGTACTACTTCCAGTAAAATAAAATCCATTTTCTGAATTCCAACCAACCGCTATGTCAAAATCTGTATCAAGTTCTATTCCTGATAATAAATTGGCCAGAAAACCATCTGAACCTTCGCTCGAAATAAGAACTTTTCCTCCATCTATTCCAGCTTCTATTCCAAAAGAAGCTTTAGCCTCATTGGTTGGAATGTCCCAAATAAAAGTGGTGGCCATGCCCACGCTAACAGCATTGGCAGAAATCCCACTACTCCCTCCTAGGTTCAAGATAGAAAGACGCCCCCCCTCATTGGGGCTAGTTTTTACCAATTTCACCGTTGCTTTGCCCTGTGGAGCTCCTTGAACAGGCACCAAAGACAATTCCGCCGGGGGTTGTATTCGAATTCCAGCTGAGGCATCCATTGATAAACCAATGGCTATTTCTATGGCCCATTCATCTGACAATGGAAAACTAAAATCAAGCTCTTTGCCTATGTCCACCATCACGGTGGCTTCTAAACCCTTTGGTGAAATTCCAGAAGTCCTTGTCAATGAAAATAACATCCATTCTAAGGCCATCCTTGAATCACCATCTTCAATCATTTTTCTTGTGATTGGAATACCAAAAGAATTCAGAACGTAATACAATCTGTTGATCAGTAAGTCCGCTTCCAAATCATCAGAACCCCATTTATATACTTGTTCAAATAAGGACAATGGGTTATCTAGAAATGTAGACAACAATTCTAGATGAAGTTTTTTCTCTACATAGGTTGGCACTAGGGTATCCGTACCACCTTGATTTTTAGGCTCTAGGGTAATCAGCCCAAATAATTCCATAATCCTAAAAAGCGTTGGATAATACCCTTCTAGGTGTTCAATTACTAAAGTTTCTGCAATTCTGCCAGAAAAATTTTGCAAAAACCCTTCAAACTCCGCCGTGCTCATACCACCTTTAACACCAATAGTTTCTACTTCTTCGGTTATACCTACTATGGCTTCTATCAGAAGTTTAATCTGTTGGATTATTTCTAGTCCCTTGGCAATTCCAGTTTCAATTTCTTCATTTTCAACTGCTTCAATTAACTCTTCAGCCAACTCTTTTAGTGCAATGGCCGATGTGGCTGCTTGCTCAAAAGAATTTTGCAATGCAGGAGTTACTTGGGATTGTGGAAATACCAAGCCAAATTCAGCGAATAAATCCAGTACCCTTCTATGGTGCAGGCGGTCTACTAAAGGCGTTAATACTTGGGTAAGCTCTAACGCAATTCTTTCAATTGTTCCTGAATTATTTTCTGCCATTGCGTTTGAATTTTTGTTGGATACTTGATTTTAAAGTAATCAGCCCTAAAATTGGCATAAACACAAGCGACAAAAGCGATTCAGCTAGTAAAAGGTGGACTAAATTTCTTTTTTTATTACGGCTTTTTTTAAAGCCATTCACCCATTGCTCCGTTGATCGTATGATCCGTACTGTGGGCCGTACCACCAGAGTTCTTACCAGTTTCTTAGCGGCATCATCTTTAGAAAGAATGGTAGCAATTTGAGGGCTAAAGGAATAGTATATAGCATTAATGGTGTGTATGAACCGGGCACCATAGTCGGAAGAAGTCTGAATGGATGTTCTCAAATTCTGAAGGTACAAAACCATCTCGTGGTTGGCTGATCCCATTGTTGTGGTAGCAATAATACAAGGGCCCTTGTTACCAGTAACAGTTACAGGATCCATGTACATTACAGGGTCCACTAAATGAATGAATTTAGCCCTCTCACATGGAACCAATCCGGTTAACGGCGCAACTGCTTCACGTATAATCCAAAGCATATAGTATCCGGGTGGACTCAAACTTCGGTTGTCACCAATGGTTACAGTAAGCTCATTGCCATTGGTAGTAAACTCCAATTCTACGTACCTCTGTTCAGAATCCGTATGATGGGTTGGGCAACCAGGCCGCATCAAGGCCACGATGGTTATATCGGCAGCTTCAGGAGTTTCAATTACAAAGGATTCTTCATAGTACAATTGACTCGCGTTGGACACCCCATTTCTTTTAACATCTGCAATGGTAGGTCGAGGCCCCTTAAAAAAATAGGGTGGTTTGTAGATTTCATAATCTTTTCGGTTGAGCGCTATTGAAAAGTAGGCTCCATTTGCGCTTCTTATGGCACCATAAACTGGACCAACCCAAGTATCGGGGTAAGGTCTTTCAAATCCTGCTGTAGGATGGTTCAATGGTGGTACGAATCTTTTGGGTGAACCATCCGGATTTTGAAACAGAGCCGGTTCCAATTCATCTGGATGTGCTCCTCCTGTTACCATAACTTGTCCATCCGGTAAAAGCAATGCAGTAGAATGGTACATTCTAGGAAAACTCAATGAGGCGACTGTGCGAAAATTAGTACCATCAAAAATCTCACATTCCAAAGAAGGCCTGGTACCATTAGCAGTAGTATTCCACTTATAAAAATTGTGTCCACCTACAATTAATACTGTTTCATCTGGCAGTAAAACACCATGCCCATTGACCCGACCAAAGGATAAATTGTTATTAGTAGCTGTCCAAGTGGGTGGGTTTTGGTTGGTATCTAGTATTTCAGCACTTTTCGTATCTGTAACATTGTTAATCTTATCAAAATTTGAAGGTCCTCCATTTTGCATGATGATGCGGTTGGAACTGTCCAATGCATGGGTACCACCGAACAACAAAATTTTACCGGGTGCAGCAGGTGGTAATTTCTGATGCAAAAGAAGGCTCATTCCTTCTTCTCTTCTGGGTTGGTTGGGCTCAACATTGTTGCTAAAATCTTCCCAAACACCTGTGTGGGTGTCCAAATCTACCGTTAACGCCCTGGTTTTAGGATTGTTTATTTCTTGCCCCCAATTGGTACCTGTAAAATATATTTTGCCATTGGGAGCCAGGTGCATACCGGGATAAATGGGTAGTTTAAAAGTTGCACCAGACACCACCAATGCATGGTATTGGCTGGAAGAACTTGGAGTAGGAACAATGATCTCTACCTTATCGGCAATAAAAGGGGAGGCCGCAGAAGTTGAAGGGTCATCTCTGCCAGAAAAAACCACCGTTTTGCCTCTTCCAGTCATGACCGCTGTTGGGTACCAGCGTCCTTGGTCCAAATAATTTACACTAGACCCAGTTTTACTTAATTCCCATGACTCTGTATTGGGGTCAAAATAACATATGTTTTTAGCTCCCATACTCCCATGCACATGAAAATCAACCGATCCTCCTACCACCAGAATTCGACCGTCTGACATTTGAACATAATGGCAACAAAATAAATCCACACCAGGAGGAAAATACTTGGGAGTCATCTGTAGGTTAGGGCGCGAAGGGTCAAACACGTAACTTACACCCCTGTAATCAGAAGTAGAGGCTCCCATCGGGTTGCCACCATCGGCACCATAATCTGCACTTTCTACGTGCCCACAAAAAACAAGGACTCTACCCGTATGCAGCAGACAAGAATGGAGAACAAAAAGACCACGCTTGTCTGTCACCACATTATTACCATTGCGGTCGTACCTGGTTTGATCTGGTACTTTGAAATCTACTGGTGCCTCCCAGCTGCCGTCAGTTGCAGACATGTACTGTGCATTTAGTATTTCTGACCATAATTTTATTGATTAAAAAACAATAATTATTACAATATTATAATTTATCTATAAATTTGTAATTAATCAATATTTAAAATGTATTTGATCAAAATAAATTGCTGAGTAATAGAATCTTACAGTTTTTTATAGGTACTTTATTTATTATTGATACAAGATGCTACAATTCCCCTTGCAGTTAAGGGCTAGAACGAATGTATATTTATGCTGGCTCGAAAATGTTAGTTTTCCATCCCTCCTATTTATATTATCAGAATTTTGATTTATTAATGGAAGGGAGGTGGATGGATTTAGTTTTTTTTCCGGTGCTGTATTATTAGTAGTCCTTCCTGGTAAAATGGGCCATACTAGTTGGTAGGAGATACTACCATGTACGATTAAAAATTGATGAATCTATAGAAGCTAAATCCAATGGTTGCTACTAAATATTCTTCTTCAGTTTATATAAAAAAATCAGAGATTTTGAATTTTCACCTACCAACAACAGCCATACGAAATGTTTAAGGTATGCTATTGCACCTATTTGATATTTTTTCTACTCTATAGCGCCATTTTTTATATACTGGACTTTCCTCCAATACTGGACAAGACCTGCTTTTCTATGGCCTCTGTAGCACCCTAAACACCTACGTTCTGTAGGTTAACCTAAATGTTTAAATATTTTTTAGCTTCTGCTAATTCTATGCGATCACTATCAACAGCGCCTACCAAGTCCATCAATAGCCCAAAATAGGTGCTGGCTTCTTTTCCATTGCCCAATGTTGGTATTTGTACAAATGGCGTTTTGTTTCAACGTTTTGGGTGCTCTTGGCATCCTTAATTCCCTTTGGCACCTTTATCGTAGATAAAAAAATATTGCAACCCGCGGCATTAAAACGCAACAATCCATAGTGCATTTATTGTTTTATGGCATCTGGCGTGATCACTTTTCCCGCAGACAAAAGTAAGGGAGGCGTGCTAGAAAAGGTGTCTGAGACCAAGCTAAGACTATCTCGATAATATGGCGTATCAATAGAAGCCATTCCCAACATAGAGTGAAAAATATGACTACCACTAACGGGGTTATCTTTTCGCTGGTGTATCAGGGCACTTTTATAAGGGAACTTGTTTTGATAACTTTCTGACAGCCAAACCAACAATGGGACATGGGCAGTGGCTTTAGTATGGACATTAGAATGCAAATAAAGGCCCTTTCCGTTGTCATTTAAATTTTCTCCATGGTCCGGCATAAAAACCATGGCAGTCATTCTATTGTCTGCTTTTAATTTTTTAATTATTTGCCCAAGTATATAATCTGAGTACAAGATGCTGTTGTCATAAGCGTTGATTATTTTTTCATGCTCATCACCGAAATTGGTTTTTCCCTTAATTGCTGGTTGAAAAGCATTAAAACTTTCAGGGTATCGCTCTGCAAAATGATGGTGGCTCCCATACGTATGCACAACGAGAAGCTGTTTCCCTCCCATTTTTAGTATCCCTTCCAATACTGGTAAAAGTGCAGCGTCATAAGGCCGTTCCATACCCTTTTGAGGACTCAAAAAATGTAGGGTATCGGCTTCGGCTGCATGCATGTGTATTCTATAATTTCCTGCACCAACAATTTCCTGGTTGCTGATCCAACTGGTATGGAACCCAACCTCCTTAAAAGCACTGAGCATGCTTAATTGTTGGAAATGTTGG
Organism: Cytophagales bacterium Alg240-R148; assembly: GCA_900537185.1. GTDB lineage: Bacteria > Bacteroidota > Bacteroidia > Cytophagales > Cyclobacteriaceae > Alg240-R148. The sequence goes on along the minus strand of LS999832.1, from coordinate 111,536 downwards.
GTTAGGTTTTCTGGTTCTGCGGGGGTGATCATGATGGGCACCGACAAAGCAGTTTGAGAAGCAGAAGCAAAAGCTTTTGAAAAGCTGATAATAGTTGAATCCTTGCTTACATAAGGAGAGGTTGCTCGATGATAACCTGAAACACCCCAGTGGTCGTACCTGGAAGTTTCACCAATAACCAACACATACAGTTCATCCTGTTGCGGATTTTGACTCCTTTTTGCTTCAAAGGAAAAGTTTTCCTTGATTGTTTCGTGAGCGGCAACCGTTTTTTCAAGGTCTTTTACATACCTAATTTGTTGGATACTTGAAAATGGGAAATAGTAATTCCTAAAATACCAATTGCCTTTTAAGATTCCATCAAAAGAAAATAAAGCGAGAACAAAAACAATCGCTCCTAGTACACTGCCACCCCCGGCTTGTTTCCAACTAAGTGTTTTGGGCAAACCAAACACCGCTAAAACATAGAAAATGGAAGCCATAAGAGGCACAAACAAATAATTACTTCCGAATGAAGACCAATACACCTGTTTTTCCAAACTGGAGGCCTGCATTAATAAGGCCATATAATTGACATCTACAATGCCACCATGCAACATCAAAGCTTTTACTCCAATAACATTGAGCAAGACCAATGGTAAAAGAAATAACAGGTAATACCTAAAAACGTTTTTGAATAGTACGACTGGAATGGCTAGCAAAGCAGGTACTACAAAGGGAATTCTCTGCACCAAGTACATCTCATTATTGCTCCAATACTGGTACCAATCCAAGCAAGTTACCAAGAAAGCAATTAATGTTATACAACATATAACCCGGCCAATTTTTAACATACCGGAAATTAATAGAAATTTTCGTATTCTTTAGATACCATTAATTTAATCTATATCCAAAAAGAAAAAACACCCGGTTTGCGGAAGATTTAAGAGCAGAATAATCAGACATCCCATTACCTGCTTCGTAACGAAACTCCAAAGACATCTTTCTTATTTTAGCACCTAGACCTAACAACAACCCTTGCTCAAAAGCTCTTGAATTATTTATTGCCTCTCCTTCTTTCTTTATTTCATCCGAATAAAATTTCAGTTCTTGTGTCCTCTTATTAACTTCAGATAAAACAATGCCATTAGAAATACCAGCATTAACATAAAAATGAATACCTCCTATTGGGTATTTGAATCGAAGCATGTTGTTTAATTTCAAATAAGAATAACCTATCTCCACTTTAGACCTACTATATTCATTGGAATTTATATAATTTTCGTACAACCCTGTTGCACTGTAAGAAGTATACATCAACTCATTGTTAAAAGACCACTTCCCGTGATTTTTTGGTAAGATAAAATCAAAAAATATAGCAACAGATCCATCTGTAGATACATTAAAGTCTGCTTCAGATAAATACTTAAATCCATTACCAGAAAAATTTAACGAAGTGATAGAAGCACCGACTATTCCTCCAAAATCCACCCTTCCCTTTGCTCTACTCTTCACGAATTCACTTTTTTTATTAGTGCACTTATAATAAGATGTAAATAGTTTGTTAAGTGATTTTTCTGAATATGATGTGTTTTTAATGGACTTTGAAATACTTTCGCAATCTGGAAAATAATCTTTTAGCTGTTGGATAAATTTATTGTATTCTGAAATAACATGCTTACCCTTTTGGATGTTTATGAATTTCTTATAAACCAAAACTTCAACACCTAACTCGTTTTTAATAAAAAAGTTTAATTTGCTCTTATCTGAGACATGTAAATAAAGATTTTTATCACCCCTATACAGTACTTCTAAAAACACAGTGTCCCTTCTATAATTAGGGGTAATCTCCGTTGTCAATTCTTCTGCTTTAGTTGGGCTTACTTCTAAATCTGTAATCTCACTGATAAAATGTTCATTTTGAACTCCAAATCCTTTGATTTCTATTGGGAAATAGTCTTTCTGTCCTGAATTAGAATTTGTTTTGAATGACACCGACTTCTGAGTTATTCGCCAATCCCTATAATCTACCTGCCCTTTTAAACTATCTCCATCTAGTGTTATAATATATCCTGGTACAAAATTTTCTTGAGCATAAATACAATCCATTACAAAGATCCCAACAACTGCCATCAATATCACGCTTCCTTTCATTTCTATTCAAAAAATTAAGTGACTAACCATTTTTTATAGGATTATCAATAAGATAAACTCCTCCTTATTAAAATAACAAAGCTAGTGTTTTTTTTAAAAAATTAGTACAGAATCATTAACAATAGCCCTTCATTGCACTTTACTTTTTATAAAATTATTGTTTTATGCAAGCCTATAAATTTAAATACAATTTAGCCTCTTCTATTTCTTTTCTTTCGCTCGACACCCCACCGACCAAATCTAACAATTGACCAAAATAATTGCTGGCTTCTTCTTTGTAGCCAAGTTTTTTGTGCGCAACAGCAAGGCCATACAAGCTATTAAAACGATTGGGGTGGCGAATTAAATCAGATTCATACGCTGCGACAGCACCTTGGTAATCCGACAATTCCATTAATAGGTCTCCTTGTAGTTGGAGTGCTGGCAATACTTCTCCAGGGGTAACTGGGTGCTTAGAAGTTCCGGATTCCAGCGCAACTGCTTCGGCCATTAATACTTTTGCAGCTTCTGCATTCCCCTTTGCATATTCCAACCACGCTTCGACAGTTTTCACTTCTATTAAAACTTGATTGGCTTTATAAGTAGCCGTGGCACTATTATCTTTCTTTAAATTTTGATGAAAAGATTTTAATTGATTCAATTCAACAGTTGCAGTATCCACATTGCCCAATCGAACAAAACCCATGGCCCTAGCAAAATGTAAAATCGACTGTTCCCAATGAAACGGTGCATAGTCAAAATCCAATGCTGGACGTGTCAGTTGTGAAGCCTGCTCCCAATTTTTATTTTCTAGTGCAATTCTTGCGGGGATGGCATTGGCTGTATAGGCCACTGCAAAATGATTCAATGGGAATATTTTTTTCATGGAATAGAGGTAATCGTATTGCTCCAATGCTTTTTTATTATCTCCAATTTGTAAATAGGCATACACTAAATAGTCCATTGCATGAATCTCTTGAGCCCAATTGCCTTCGTTTCCAGAACCCTGTGCATAACAAACCGCAGAAGACGCAGAATTAATATTGGTTTTAATTGATTCTTGCCACAAACCCAATCTAGTAAAAATATGAGAAGGCATGTGTTGTGCATGGGCCGATGCCGGAGCAATTTCAGCATAGCGCCGGGCTGTTACAAGCGCATGATTTGCAATTCCTGGGTAATCATAGGCGTGGATAATATAATGGGCAATCCCAGGGTGGTTGGGCTGTTTTTCGAATAATTTATACAGCAACTCTCCTGCTTCCTTTTGTTTAGAAAAAGTTAGATCGGATGGGTCAGCAGACGCTCTTAAAGCAAGGGCATAAAAGATGGCTGCCTCCGAATCATTTTTTTGATTAAGATAAATGGCCTCCATTTTCTTTTCATAACGTTTTTGACGGGTATCGTGGTCAACTGTTTCCCAATTCCAATAAAATGCGTTTAGAGCCTCTATATATGCCGCGGCTCTTTCAGATTGTGGAAGATCTGCAGCAATTTTCAACAACTCAGCCCCTTTTTGAAGTTCTTCTTTTCCTGGCGGCGCCCATAAAGAATGGTACAAAGACATTGCCACTCCCCAATATGCCATAGCACATTCTGGATCCGCATCAATAACTTTAACAAATGCCTTTTCTGCTTCTGCGTATTCAAACGAGTGTAATAATGATAAGGCCAAATCAAAAGAAGCACGAGAGTTTACTTGGCAAGACAATGAAAAACTCAATTGCCCAAATTCCGGATTGCCACACAACGCTATATCGCCACGTTTCAAATCCAAATCGGAGACTGCAATCGAAGAGGTTTGCTCCTTGTTGCTGCATGCCATACTAATTACCAGCAAACACAGTAAAATTGTTCTAAAATAGTTCATATATGTGGTGTTTAATGCTGCCTTCGAAAAATGGCACCATTCCCAGCAAGAACTCAAGAATTTGGTACCTACCAGTTTGGATGCAAAACGCATTCAATAAAAATAGAGATTCTTATCGAAAAAACCATGCCCATCGCTTTATACCTCCAAACAAAGCACACATTAAACACCTGATTATGAGTTAAAACCAAACAACTACATTCCGATATAGGTATTAAGGGACCAATTAACGTGCTTGTGTTTCAATGGGAATACGCGCACCAAGTTTGGCAACCTTTGTAACACTAGTTATAATTGTTATCAAATATCTGCTTAAGTTATTTGGTTATTTTATATCGAAAATCAATCTTGATGGTATCCTGAATATCTTTCCGTACGCCAACAATGGTTTGCCATTCTGTGTACGGAATTACTTCTGGTTGGTAAGGGATATCGCTGAGCATAAAATCTTCTGTTTCAAATTCATCTGAATGCACGGAAAACTTGCGATCCATTTCATAAAATATAGCTTTGTTACTTTTATAAAAAAACAAACCATTTTCTGTTCTATCAATTTTCAAACGACTCCCCGAGCCTCCACCAGAACTTCTAAAACCAAACGTGGCAGCACCAAGATCCAGCGTGCTTCTCAATTCAAAAGAAAGCCTGTGGGCTTGTTTTTCGATGGGCACTTGCCGTGGTCTTCCAATTTCAAAAAAGTAAAACAGAAAAACGCACGTAGGTAGCGCTATAGGCACAAAAAACAAAATCTTTATCCATCCCGTATGGATGCCTTTAAAGAAAAATCCATTGATAACGGTTAGTACTAAGGCAACAATAAAAAATATTCCAATTCCATAAAACAAGGTGAGCCCCTTGGCCATGCCATTTCCTGCTGCATCACTTCCTGTAAACTTGGTATTGGAATAAGATATGGCTGCCACTACAAAAGCTGTAATATAAATGAGTACAGTAGTAATAATAACTTTATTGGCTTGCATAAATCAACTTAATAAGTTCAATGGCACTAGTGCTTCCACGGTATGCCGAAATAATTCTTATTGCAAACCTACAAAATTAAATAGAATTTGTACGGTTTAAAGCAGGGATAGCCAACATTCAAATCGGTAAATTGGTGGAACAATGTCCCATCTTAACCAACCAAAAACATATAAATACGAAGATTCCAACTAAAAAAAGAAAAGCTATCCAAAGCCAGAATTAAGCTGGTACCAAGACTCCAACTAAAAAAAGATAAACATACAGTGATTATGGACAAGGATATTTTACCCCCTCATGATATCAGACACTTCTAATTCTAACATTCTCGTATGCTCCAAAATAATCTTTTTTGCTTTTGCCCTTCTTTTTTGCTGCGAAACATAATACAATGCACACAACAACACAACAACCGCTATTATCCCGATGGAGATTAAAATGATTGAGTATCTTTCTTTAGAATGCACTTCTTGAGCTTCATTTGCTCTTATTTCTTGGAAAGCCATTTGAAGCTCTAATTGTTTAAAACTATCTTTTAATTGAGCGCTTTCTTCGAGTTCGTCTTTGTTGCTTTTATATATGTTGATAGCAATTTTTTCCAAACTTTCCTTTTCACCAGCTTTTTCAAAAATATCAGCCAATTCTGTCAGCTCTTTGATGTTTAAAATAACCCCCAACCCTTCGGCTTTGTTAAAGAAATACATGGCTGAATCCGATATGCCCAAACCGGCATACGACTTACTTATTTTTAAATAACAATCCCCAATTATATCTGCATCCCCATCTAAGGATTGGTATTGATGCAGTGTTTTGATAAACATTTCTTTTGCAGGTAAAAATTGTTGGTTCATAAAGTAGCTGCAAGCAATATTGTTCATGCTTTTTGCCTTCCTTATGCTCGTATTTTCTATTTCAAGAGATTTTTTAAAATAGCTTCGTGCCATTTCATAATCCTTAAAATCCAAAGCCAACTTACCATAGTCGTTTAAGGCAGATGCTACTCCTTCGCTAATGTTTCCATTATTAAACACCTCTATTGCTCGCTCATAGTAATAAATAGCACTATCTGCATTGGCCAATCGCGCGTACTGCCTCCCCAAAATTGTTAAGGTATACCCATGAAAATAAGAATTGGTTTGTTCCTTTTCTTTGTAAACCAAAGATTTCTTTAATACAGTGATGGACTCAGAATGGAATTTACATTGGGAGAGAATGATTCCCATGTTGTAATAACAATCCGACAGCTTTTTTTCATTCTTCGTTTTCATATACCCCTCAAGCGCATGGTGGTAAGCAAACATTGCACTATCATTAACTTTTAACATTTGATAGTTGTATGCCAATAGATAATAAGCCGAATTTTTCTGTTTGAGCGTATTTGCTGCATTTAAAGCCTGCTGTGATAGCATTAATGATTCTCTTCGGTCTTTACTCTTTTTGGCTTTTGACTCCAAATCGTCAAAATCACCAGCATATACAACCGTTCCAATCATCAAAAAAAACACTACCATCACCAGTTTTTGCATGTCTTCAATTAAAAAGTGTAATTTATCAATACTGTAAGACAAATATATTAATAATTTGCACATAAAACAGAAAAACCGCTGTTTTATGTGCAAACGTATACCTAATCTTCAGTCGGTGGAATTACTGGAGAATCGTCATGACAACAACTTGAACTTTCGGTTTGAGGATCGCTTTGAAGTGGATCAAAAACACTGTCTTCAACACTTGAATCACAAGCAACCAATACAACAAACAACAGGGCTAGAACGAACATTAACTTTTTCATAATACGAATTTTTTAAATTATAAACAGTAGAAATTTGTGACCTAAAATTATATTAAATATTGATTTAATAAAATAAATGACCAATAATCGAAGCACAATTTCTGCTGTTAACAGTATTAATTACCTCTATTTCTGCTCTCTATCCTCTACCATTTCAACCCTCCAACAAACTGTATTACCTCCTCATTATCAGCTAGTAATGTACCAGCGTTCGGAGTGGCACCCTATAGCTACAACTCTTTCTTTGTTCCTTCTATTCTTTAAGTTTGTGATTACAAATAATAATTCTTCTTTTTGTAAGACTTTACCGTTAGGTGGTATTTTAATAAATAAATTATGGGAATAACCTACACTTTTGCCTTAGTGTTCGCTTGTATAACCTTTTTTGCGGGTTATTGCATGGCCGCACTATTTTTTGGCATACACCAACAGCATTATAGAATTGGAAGGGGCCGCGGGTAACAGTTGTTCGAAGCAGCAGAAATAGGAAGTTTGGGCTTTTATTTGCTAGTTATTTTAAAAATCCAACACTTGGAAGGCGCTACCATTTTAATGGCAATTGGTTTTGCCCCATTGTTTTATACGGTTTTTGTCAAATTCTTCCTCTCCCAAAAAGAGCCATAAAAAAAGCCGGCGAACCGGCTCTTTTAGTACTATAACTTCTTTAAGAAGCTTCTATTTTTTAAATATTAATTGGTTGTATTCTTGATCTTGCCAACGCAACTTCAATATGTATTGGTTTCCAGATGGCAAATCAGCTCCAAACGTCAATGTACGGGTGCCTTTTAAGTAGTGGCGTTGTTCCATTAACTTACCTCGCACGTCGTAAACCAACAATTCAAAGGCACGGTCCCCTTCCAATGCTACTTGGAACTCGTTTTCACTTGGGTTGGGATATACTGATAATACGCCGGCTGCGCCTAAGCCACCTAGTTCCACCCCTGCTGCGCCAGTTGCATTGTTCCCGGTATTCAAAGAAGTATTGGCGGTACTTTGGTAGGCATAATCCAATATTGTGTACTGGGCACCATTCGATGCTACCTGAATATGGAACCAACCATAGTGCACATCATTGCCAACGTTTACTTTAAAACCGAGGTAGCCCTCCTTGCCATTAGATGCAGTATAGCTGCTGCTGGCAACTGTATATTGGTTGAACCCATCCACAAAGTTGCTATTGGCTCCAACTTCCACATTATTGCCCAACAAAGTTAAATTAGAAGTTTGTCCTTCAGCCACCATGTCTTTGTTGTAGGTTTCTAACTTTAAAGTACCACCAGTATACCAACCGCCATAGCTGTTATCGTCTCCAATGTCTATTCTAAAGAAGTTCCATGTATTGCTGCTGTTGGTTACCTCATCCGTTATATCTACATACACAACTCCAGCGTTGCCTCCTGAACAAGGCGTACACGTACCACCACAATCTACTCCAGTTTCTCCATTGTTTTGAATTCCATCTGCACAATAGGCCAAAGTAGTTATCGCAATTTGTGCTCCCGAAGAAACATTTCCAGCGGCATCATTGGCTGTTACAGATACTGTGATGTTCGTTGCTGCTGTTAAATTGTTCAAAGCATAGTTTGTAGAAGTGGTAGTACCCACTTGGCTCCCGTTTACTGCAATACTATACCCAGTCACAGCAACATTATCCGAAGAAGCAACCCAGCTCAAATTAGCGGTAGTTGAGCTTACAGCACTGGATTGTAAGGAAGTAGGACTTGTTGGAGCTTGGGTATCGCCATTGCCTTGTCCACCCACAAATATGGTATAGTCTTCTACTTCACCAAAGTAAGTATCCGTTCCACATGGTGTTATTTTACTTTCTGCACCATAACCCAAACGAACCCGCATCCGGAGCCCAGCTCCTGTTACAGCCCCGGTAGGAACAGTCACATTGGCGCTGTACGGCCCTGCCGCATATCGATGGAGCACTTCTTCTCCTGCCCCAGTAAAATCCCCATCTCTATTCCAATCGATCCAAACCCCAACCGCATTGTAGGTCCAGCTATCCAAATTAGTACCAACCGACAAAGCAACTACATCTCCTTTGTTTACATTGGCTGATACATTGGTATAATTGCTATAACTCTGGTGGGTAGAGTTGTTGTTGATATCTCCAAAAGTCACATTGGAAATATAGTTGGTGTTTCCTGCGGTAGATGCAGTACAATAACTCACTGTGGCACATGGCACACAAGAAGTTCCACCGCAATCAATACCTTCTTCATCTCCATTCTGTACGCCATCGCTACAAGTAGGTGTTGGTGGCAATGTAGTTACTACAACCGAATTGCTGGCCGTACTTTTATTCCCAGCAGAATCCACTGCAATTACAGACAAATTATAGGCTGTGTCTTCTGTTAGATTATTGATGGTCGTACTGGTACTTGTATTGGTCGTCAAAACGGCTGTTCCATTGAGTACCCTGTATTCTTTTACTCCAACATTATCGGTAGACCCTACCCAATTCAAATCAACAGAAGTTTGTCCAATATTACTGGCAGTTAAATTAGAAGGTGCTGTTGGAGGCTCCAAGTCTGTATTGCCTGTTCCGTTTACAAAAACAGTATAATCTTCTACTTCACCAGACCCAGAAATAGTACCACACGATGTTATGTAATTTTCAGAACCATAGGCCATGCGCACCCGCATTCTTAACGGCACTCCGGTCAGTGCTCCAGAAGGAGACACAATAGAGGTTGTAAAAGGACCTGCACCATATTGGCGATACACTTCCTCTCCGTTGTCTATAAAATCACCATCTTGGTTCCAATCAATCCATGCTCCGATGGCATTGTAGGTCCAATGTTCGTTGATAATATTAATGGTTAAAGTTGCTCCGGAGGCATCCAATACCGTATTTTGATTGGTGAAATCACTATAACCTCCTCCAAATCCAGTGCTGTTGTTGATTGATCCAAAAGCCACTTTTGTAATGTGCTGGCTGTCGCTGGTTCCGCTGGCATCGCACCAAACTAACGGTGCTTTTTCTATGTTAATGGAGACACTTTGGGTTGCAGATAATCCTGCAGCATCGTAGGCGGTAACAGACAAATTCCTAGTACCCGGATCCAGCAAATTCAATGCATTGGAATTGCCCCATTGGAATGGTGCTTCCGTGTCCGTAGCAAACAGACTACCATCGATGTACAACTCAGCTTTTTCAACTCCTGCATCATCCTCTACCAAAGTCTCAATTACCAAATTTTCTTTTTGTACAAATGTTGCGCCGTTCGTAGGCTTAATTATGGTTAAAGATGGTGCCTGGTTGGCAGGTCCCGACTCGTTGGTAATTACCAATGAGTAGTCTTCAATTTCTCCCGTACTGTTTTGAGTGCCACAAGCGGCGATATAAGATTCTGCACCATAAGACATGCGCACCCGCATTCTGGTAGTCCCCATCAGAGCATTTGCGGGCACTGTCACATTGGTTTCAAACGGGCCTGGCCCATATTTGCTGTAAACCGCTTCATTGGCATCTTCAAAATCACCATCCTGGTTCCAGTCTATCCAAACTGAGGGAGCGTTGTAAGACCAACTATCAAAAATAGTAGACAATGTCAATTTATTGGTGCTTCCTGGTTTTACAATGGCTACGCGACTTGTAAAATCATTGTAGCCACCTTCAGAACCTGTTTCGTTGTCCAGAGTTCCGAATTGAACACGAGTCAAAAAGTTGCTGCCAGAACCAGTATTGTCTGCTGCACAATAGTTAGAAGGTCCTTTTGCAAAAACTCGAATCAAATTATTTTTAGTTTTACTGCTTGAAGTTGAGTTTTTTCCGGTTGCGGTTAAACTCGCATTAAATGTTCCTTCTGTGTTGTACTGTACAAGTGGTTGTTGTTTGTTCAAAACTTGTGCAGGAGATCCACCAGTAAAGTTCCAAGATAGGCCTTGGATGTACCCCGTAGTTTCGCTAGTAAAAGCAACCGATCCTCCAACTACAGTGGTTAAATCCGCAGCACTAAAATTAGCCTGCGGCGCATCGCTCAATACAGCATCTTTTAACGGTCCGGTTAAAACGAAATCAGCGGTTGGTACACTTCCACTATAGTTTAGATTTTTAAAATAAGCTACAGTATATTGAAAATTATTGACCAACTCATTTCCTCTTAAATCCACTAACATAGCGTTTAGAGCAGTATGAATTTGCTGGGCAGCATCTGTATTGTTGTTGGTGTATTGCGTACCGCTTATACTTCCTGTGATTTTAAAGCGCCTATAACTATCGGTTACTTCGATGCCAGCTGTCACATCATTTCTACCTGTAATGCTTGCAAATTCAGTTTTAATATCTGCAGGGTCTCCAATACTAATGTAATTGTCATCGGACCATGGTGTTTCCGGTTGCCATCCTTCGATACTTCCATTTTTAACATTGTTCAAAAATGTATTGTATGAAGTTTGGCCAGTACTCCTCAAGTTGTTTACAAGATTATCAAAACCTGTTACATCGTTGTTTCTTGTAAGATCAAAAAACTGCTTGAGTTTTGAAAAATCATTGAGGTACCAATTGTACCAAGCTGCATTGCCATAGGTATAGTGGAAAAAATTACCGCTGGTATAACTGGAGTTAAAAACGGTATTTAACGTTGGCCATTCTGCAGCGCTGGTTATGGCGCTTGAATTTTGCGCTAACAACTTACTACCTTCGATATCTGTTGAGCCGGCAAAAAAATCAGCCATACCCTCTTCGTACCAAACCAACCTGCTATTTTCATAGATAGTGGATTGTCCCCACAAGCCTGGAACCAAATACCTACCCTGTAAATAATGACAATATTCGTGTCTGAATAACGATTCCAAGGAAAGTGAACTTTCTACCCCTACCGTTCTGTCCCAAGTATAAAAAGTGGATATTCCTTCAATGTACATACCTCCATTGTCTGTAGCAATGTTGTACAAAATAGGTGCATAGTCTATGTATTCTTGTTTGGATCCAAATACAATCATATTGATGGTTTCATTGGTATCCCCAGTAACGGGCTCATCCGTTTGCAACAACCTAAAAAATTGGTTTTGGACTTGTTTGGCGGCATGGTAAAGGTTTTGAACTTTCTCATCACTTATCGGTGTTTTTACAACCATCTTGCCATCGTCATAAGTAAATTGTTTTGGGAAGAGCAAATCCTGTAATTCTGATCGCAAAGCATCGGGATGCATACAAAGATTGTATGGAGTACAATCACCGTATTTATTCAAGGCTTCCATTGCTTTTACCCATGAAGGGCTCATTCTTGGATGAAAGTTGATGATTTTGGCCAATTCCGGCTCAATGCTACTAATTAATGGAGCGCCTTGCGCCAGCAAAGCCAGTGCACCTGATGCATTTTGCCATAAATAAACCAAGTCGCCTCCTTCATCAATCAAAGCTTGATTGGTTGCTGTTTGCCCCAAAAGGTTAACAATGTTGGTATTGAGTATGTTCGTGTGCAGGTTAGAGTCTGAATACCCTCTATAAAATGCATCGTACATAGAATTCACCGCATCCGAATAATTGGACTTCAATTTTTCATCTGCTATTGTTTTCCAGGGCTGTGTCACGGTTATATTTTGAATTACGTCTTCAAGAAAATTTACGACACTGGCCTCTTTTCTTACCTCAGGCTCTCCACAAGTAATCAGAATTTCTTTCAGAATACTTAACCCTTCTGCATTGATGCTGAGCATGTTGCTATTGGTCGACAAAGCATTGTAGGCCCGTCGAATGGCCGTCCAAGTAGCATCGTTGAGCGTAACTGTAGATTGGTAAAAGTTGTGGTACACCGCTATGTGAATGTAAATGGCCATGCCATAAAACCCACTAGAATAGGTTCCGTTGTAGTTAGAAGCATTGTAATACATTTCATTGGCAACAGCGGTAACTTTTTCATTGGAGAAAATATACGGCGTATATCCAGATTGAAAGGAGAACATGGCCCGATAACAGTCATATTCTGTTTGTGATTTTAAAGCGGCAACAAGGCCACTGGTTGAAAGACCAGCCCAATCTGCATTGGACTCATTGGTACAAGTAGCCATTATTTTAGCAGTGCTACTCTTTTTGATAAAATTGTTGTTGGAAATAGGAATTACTCCATTGTGTTCATGGGTAACCCTTGAACAGTATTCGTGGTCTGTTGGATTGGGTACCCTGCTGGGTACGGTCTGACCGTGTAAGTTGATTTGAATGGTCATCAGCAAACCTATCAAAATAGGCACATAGCGTCCATTCAAAAGACGGCTAGTCAATTTAGCTTTCATAACAATTGGTTTATAGGTTAATATTAAAAATTAAGCGCCAAACGCGCACTTTCTGAAGAAAACAGAGGGCATACAATTTCATGCAGCAATAGAAATATGCTGTTAAAGAAATGTTAAAAAAATGTTGTTAGGTGAAGGAAATGTTCAGAAAGTGGGCATTGCCCTTGGCAAGATAGTAGAGTTTATACCATAGGTTATAATTTTGGTTAAATGTTCAACCAATTTATAAAATAATGCAATCAAATTATGATACGCAATATCCCACTCATGGTACTATTTTAACCACACAAGCTCGGCAACGATTTCAATTGATGCAATATTTGCAACAACCTATGCAAATTTGATATTTGCTCAAAAATTAATACCAAAAACCAAATGCTACTCGCACCATGATAAACAATCCAAGGCGGTCTATTTTTTAATGATTTCAATCAATCTTTCTCTTTGTTGTTTGGTTTCCCACATCAATTGATTGTTGAATGAAACTGCAGTAACTCGCGTAAAATTATTGGAATTATTAACCATACATTCTAAAGTATCTATATCTGAATCAGACCATTTAATATAAGTTTTAGAAAGACCTCCTAAATGAGTATCCATAGGAAAAATCCTAATTACATTGTCGTTGGCTTTGGTATAAATAAAAAAACCCTTTGGATAATCGTAGTTGCCTTGGCTGTAGGGCACTAACTTCCCGTCTTGTTTGGAATACAGCTGAATATCCGCAACATCAAAACCATTTGGGTTATCAGGGTCCAACAAATCTTTCCCTACATCTGTTTTAAGACTGAGGTCTACATGAACATCTACTAAAGTATGGTTGCTTTTCTTACAAGAGAGCAATACAATTGGCAACAAAAAAAGGCATATTCTGATTTTAAATTGCATCATCGAAGGCTTAAAAAAATTAAAATTTCAACAGTAACTGAACTAATTACTACAAATAAACATAAAACCCTACTAATCAAGTCATTATTAACAAAAAATCTACTTTAATTTGCGCTCAGCGCTTTGTATCAATTCAATATTTGCTTTTTCAATAGAGGTGAGATAAGGGGTTGCATCCTCTATTGCTGGACGGTACCACGACTCCTTTCTAAAATACAAATCCATAGCGCCACCTTTTTTGAAAATATACCCATAACGTGCAAATATTTCATTTCTCATGATTTGCAGCTGTTTTTTAGTCAAAGGAAGCAGTTCTTTCTGGTCCAACAAGCGCCAATAGGTGTTGGGATATGCGCCATCCATTTTTTCTGCATCGCCTTGTTCTCCGAACTCAATCGAATTGCTGTTGTAGAACATTACACCAACAATCTGATCCGGGTAATCCCTCAAATTAAAAGCCTTTTCTGCATTGTCCAAAATTGCAAATCGGAGCAGCAGCCGATCCGAACTCGTATATACCGCACCATCTCGTATGGACAAATCATTGTACGTTTCAACAACATTTTTCATTCCCACAGCATTGCCTTGGGCATCCAACACCCACTCCCTTCGAACGGTTTGCGCACTGATTACCCCGTCTGCTGCAACCAAATGCATGCTCCACTCTGCTTCCGAAAACCCAAAGTAAAAAGTTCCTTGGTATTCTGCCGCTTCGATGGACCAATAACTGAATTGACTAATTTCATACGCATCCAACTGAAAATTCACCTTATTTTGACCAAAGGAAAAATGGCAAACAGCTACTAAAAAAAACAATATCCTGCACATACTATATTATTTAAAATGTTCTACCCCTACCGCTTGGTATAATTTTTTAGCGTTGTACAACTGCCCATTTTTAATGGTCCACTCCACCCTTCGTATGTCTTCGATTCGCTTCAACGGGTTGCCATCTACAAGAATCATATCTGCCAATTTCCCTGCTTTAATGCTCCCAAACTTGTCTTGAATTCCAATTACTTCTGCAGATTGAAAAGTAGCAATTTGTAGCACTTCGTTTGCAGGTATTCCTGCGCGAACATAATTTTCTATTTCGCTGTGCAAACCAAAGCCAACCATGGCATCCGTACCCGCAACTATAACCACGCCAGCATCATGCAAAGCCTTGGTTATTTCCAGTAGTTTTAAAAATGAATTTTTATAGTCTTGTTCCTTGCCTTCAGGAATGGGCAACCCTCCGGAGTAAAACCCCCTCTTTACCTGAATTGGCAAGCGATCCAGCACCATTTCAAACTGAGGATCGGGTTCTCCTGCTTTGGTAGACAACATCCCTTCAAAAAAAGATACGGTAGGATCTATTACTGTATTTTTCTCTTTTAACAAAGCTACAAAGTTTTTAAAATCCTCCCCATCTACCGCAATGGTGTGGGCTGCTTCTCCAATCATTGAAAACCGAAGTGGGGTTCTGGTATCGATGGTATCGGACATAAAATTAAGCGCTACCATATTGACATGTTGGATCTCGTCGTATCCCGACCTTACAGCATCTTCTGCCAACATATAGGCAGGAATGTGCCCACTCAAGCGCATGCCCAACTCGTGTGTTTTGTCTGCAAGCGGTTTCACCCAAGAAGGATCAATAGAACTGTAGAGTTTTATTTGTTCGTACCCCCTCTCGTGGTAAAACTCCACTGCGGCCAGTCCTTCGTCCAAATTGTTAATAATTTTACCAATAGGACCTGCATAAGGGCCCGCTTGATCAATGAAACCACACATAATTTGAATCCTTGGGCCCATTACGGTGTTGGCATCAAATTCAGCCCTAATTTCGGGTAAATCAAAAGAATTTGCCAAATCTCTTACCGAAGTTACGCCTGCAGCTAAATTTAAAATACCATCCGACCGCGACAAATGGCCGTGCATATCAAACAACCCTGGCAACAACGTTTTCCCTGTACCATCTATAACCCGAGCAGCTTCCGGTGCCTCCCCGGTTCCAACTTCTTGAATGGTGTTGCCCGAAACCAGTACATATTGGTTGGGAACCATAACACCCAACTCAGAATCAAATACTCCAACATTTTTAATTAACAATTCTCCTTCTGGAGTTTCTGTTAATGCATTGGCCATTTTTTTATAGTAAGCTTTTTGTTTATCTGTTTGTTTGTCCAATAATTCCTCGCTTATTTCTTCGTACCCTCGTCGAATGCAAGACAACCACGTAGAAGGAGCAGCAAAAAATCGATTGTCTTGGTCCATCCAAATGTAATTGGGTTCAAAGGCGATGCCTGTAAATTCTATTAATTTCAGATTCAAACTATCTGCAATGGTATACGCTTCTATTTCAGATATTTTAACCGAACCACTTGGGTAAAGGTCCACCGCTTGGTTGGGAGCCGTTAACAGTTTGCGAATTAACAACTCGGTATTGCCCAACCCGCTGTTTACGCCTATGAAAAAAGCATCTTTTGCTTCTGTATCTCCTGTTTCCGAAGTACTCTTCCAATTGGCTCTTCCTTCGTTGAGTTGGAACGACTCATTTACGGTATCCTTCAAATAATTATGTCCAACAATATGTAAGGATTGTATCCAACCCATACCATCCAATTGAACCGTTTCTTCTAAGTGGGGGCCCCTGCCTCTATCATTGAATTCAAATACAAATTGGTACGCCCCTTCTGCATCTCTACTACTATTAAAATAACCAGCTTCATTTTCTCCAAAAAACAGACTGTATTCATAAGGTAAGTATTCGGTTGAGGAAGGAACTGTTTTTTTTTGATCCTGGCACGCTAGCAAACAGGAAAAGACCAATAAGATTAATAAGAAATTCTTCATAGTTCAAAGTTTTATCAATTGGCGCTCAGTACCTTCGGACCCAATTAGCTCTGCACTGGCAACCTATTGAAGATAACAAAAGATTCATCAATTGCATGAGAAATTGTGAGGTTATCTTGAGTAGCGGGTCCAAAATGTTCTGCCAAAAAGACTGTACAGTAAAAACCTATTTAAGCTCCAGCCTTGCCCCTGTAATCTGTACTGCATCAGTTTTAACCAAAAACCCTACTATTTTTATTGATTGTAACTACATTATTATTTAAAAAGCGTACTTTTGCACTTTCAAATTTTAATTGAATTATGATTTCAGCAAATAACATTTCTTTACAGTTTGGTAAAAGAATCCTTTTTGACGAAGTAAACATCCGATTTACGGAAGGCAATTGTTATGGGGTAATAGGTGCCAATGGTGCAGGAAAATCAACTTTTTTAAAGATTTTAGCAGGTGATATAGACCCCAATTCTGGTTCAGTTACCATTGATAAGGGTAAAAGAATGGCTGTTTTGCGTCAAAATCATTTCGAATTTGATGAAGTAAATGTATTGGACACCGTCATGATGGGACATACCAGTTTATGGAAAATCATGAAGGAAAAAGATGCCATTTATGCCAAACCTGATTTTTCGGAAGAAGACGGGATATTGGCTTCAGAACTAGAAGCTAAATTTGCTGAAATGGACGGCTGGAATGCTGAATCTGATGCAGCCGCATTGCTTTCTGGTTTGGGTATTACGGAAGACACCCACTACAGTAGGATGAAAGACTTGAGTGGAAATCAAAAAGTACGTATTTTATTGGCTCAGGCTTTGTTTGGTAACCCAGACATTTTAATTCTGGATGAACCCACCAACGACTTGGACATCCACACGGTTACTTGGTTAGAGGACTTTTTATTGGAATTTAAAAACACTGTAATTGTTGTTTCACATGATAGGCACTTTTTGGATACGGTTTGTACCAATATTGTAGACATAGACTTTAGCGAAATCAAACTATTCACAGGTAATTATTCTTTCTGGTATGAATCGAGTCAATTGGCATTGAGCCAGCGTTCTTCGTCCAATAAAAAAGCGGAAGAAAAGAAAAAAGAACTACAAGAATTTATTGCCAGATTTAGTGCCAATGCATCTAAATCTAAACAAGCTACCTCTAGAAGGAAGTTGTTAGATAAAATCAGTTTGGAAGACATTAAACCATCTTCAAGAAAATACCCAGCCATTATTTTCAATCAAAACAGAAAAGCAGGAGACCAAATTTTAGAGGTTACCAACCTCAGCAAAAGTTTGGAAGGACGCCAATTGTTTAACAACATAGAATTCACTGTTAATAGAGATGACAAAATAGCCATTATTTCCAAAGACAGTGTGGCCATAACTGCCTTGTTTGAAATTTTAAACAATAAATTAGAAGCGGACACTGGGGAATTCAAATTTGGACAAACTATTACAACTGCTTACCTGCCCAATGACAACGCAGGGTATTTTAAAAGCAAAGAAAACTTAATTGATTGGCTTCGCGAATACTCTTCCGATAAAGACGAAGTATACATCCGTGGCTTTTTAGGAAAAATGTTGTTTTCTGGTGAGGAAACTTTTAAAACGGTTGATGTACTATCTGGAGGAGAAAAAGTCCGTTGTATGGTTTCAAGAATGATGCTCGCAGGTGGTAATGTTTTGATGTTGGATGAACCAACCAACCACCTAGATTTGGAATCTATTACGGCATTTAACAATTCACTAAAAGATTTCCCTGGCACCATTATTTTCACTTCTCATGACCACGAATTCACACAAACTGTGGCCAATAGAATTATTGAAATTACGCCAAATGGCATGCTGGATAAATTGATGACTTACGATGAGTACACCAACAGTGAAACTGTAATGGCTCAAAAAGAAGCACTGTACAGCAAATCATAAAACATTGGAACTAGAAATAGTATACCAAGATTCGCATTTAGTTGCCATCAACAAGCCCCATGGGCTTTTAGTTCACAGAACAAAATTGGCACTAGATGCGGATCAATTTGCACTTCAAATTTTACGCGACCAGCTTGGTCAAAAAGTCTATCCTATCCACCGATTGGATAGAAAAACTGCCGGGGTTTTGTTGTTTGGCCTTGACGAAACAACCCACAAGCAAATGCAAAAACAATTTGCTGAAGGCCTGGTACACAAAAAATATGTTGCCATAGTAAGAGGTTATACAGAAAAAGAAGGCAGTATTGATTACCCATTGTTTACGGACAGTGGTAAAAAGCAAGAGGCTGTTACCGCTTTTTCTACTCTCGCACATACTGAAATACCGCTACCTTTCGGAAAATTTCAAACCTCCAGGTATTCGCTTGTTCAGGTCTTACCAAAAACAGGACGCATGCATCAGATCCGAAAACACTTTGCCCACATACTGCACCCCATAATTGCCGACAGACCACATGGATGCAACAAACAAAACAAGTTATTCAAAGGTAAATGGGGTATGACCACCATGCTTTTACATGCCCAGCAACTAAATTTTGAGCACCCCGTACATGGAAACACCGTCCAAATAGATGCCCCATTCCAAGAGAAATTCAGAGCAGCAGCGGCACTTTTAAATCTAGAACAGTACCTTTAGCACTCCATGGTCATATTAAAAACTTATACCGTTCCCGAACAAGTTAGACCACAGCGGCTATACGACTTTTTACCTGGTCAAATTGAAGCCATCACCAGTAGAAAAGGTATAAAAAAAGCTTTAAAAAGAGGCTGTTTTATACTCAACAACCATCCAGCGGATGGCAGTGAGTGGATCCAACAAGGAGATACCATACACTTTGTAGACCCAGAAACAACAGCTCCCAAGGCTTATACCATGGCGCTGGAGGTAATCATGGAGGACCAACACCTGGCAATCATAAACAAGCCGGCGGGTATAGAGGTAAGTGGAAACAAATACAGGACCATTCAAAATGCGATTATTGGTAAATTTGAATCTACTGAAACAGATGCACTACAATGGCCTAGGCCTGTGCACCGATTGGACGCCGCCACTTCCGGTCTTTTAATAATTGCTAAAACCCATTCTGCTCTAAAAGCCCTTGGGCAGCAGTTCGAATTAAAAACTATACAAAAAACCTACCATGCCTTGTGCATTGGTAAAGTAGACCCAAGTGGTAGTTTCGATGCCGCAATCGGCTCAAAACCTGCCCATACCGACTTCAAGTTAATAAGCCAATCTAGGTCTATTAAAAACGACTGGCTTTCTTTAGTTGAGCTGTACCCTAAAACTGGAAGAACCCACCAATTGAGAGTTCATTTAGCTGAAGCTGGATGGCCTATTTTAGGAGACAAACTATATGGCAAAAAAGGGTTGATTTTGGAAAAAAAAGGGTTGTTTTTGGCATCCATTGGGCTGTCTTTTGATCACCCAAAAACTGCTCAACGCATACTTTGTAAAATAGAAAGGCCATTAAAGTTTGAAACGCGTATAAAAAATGAAGACCGGCGTTGGAGACAGTACAACGTGTAACAAAAAAAAGGGCCACCCTATGGGTAGCCCTTTGCAATAAATACTTCATTAATATTGTTAACTATGCTAGCTTAACATTAACAGCATTTAAACCTTTTCTTCCTTCTTGAACTTCGAAAGTAACATCGTCACCTTCTTTTACTTCGTCAATTAGACCTGAAACGTGTACAAAAATGTCCTTTTCCGTTTCGTTATCAATAATGAATCCAAAACCTTTAGACTCATTAAAGAATTTTACTTTACCTTCTTTCATTAAATTGTTATTGATAATAATTAAAAACAAATGTAAAGCAATTTTATTAATAAACAATGGATCATTCTTTCTTTCATAAGAAAATAATAGATTTTTATCCGACTTTCTGTAGCCTGGCCGGATAAGACTGCCAAGCAAGCCACCAGGTTGTTGAAGTTCAAAAGTTTAAAAAGGAAATTTGTTGCGCTAGACGGTACACCTACCCCCCTTTTCTGGATGCCATTTTTTAAAAAAATCAATGGTAGCACCTGCTTCTGCCCTACCTACTTTTATTTTCTATCACCCCATCAATTTTTTTTATTTTTAAGACTGAATTTTTTAATAAAACTCAGTTAAATTCGAACAAAATTAGAATTATGAAAATAGTATTGTCACCTGCTAAATCACTTGATTTCAATAACCATTTAAATTTTGAATCTACCACCACGCCAATGTTCTTAAATGAAAGTGAACGGCTGGTGAAAAAGCTTCAAAAACTATCTCCCAAAAAAATCAGCAAACTAATGGGCATCAGTGACAATCTTTCAAGCTTAAACCACCAACGATTCCAAGATTGGCAACTTCCATTTACAAAAGAAAATGCCAGTCCGGCACTAGCCGTTTTTATGGGCGACGCCTATATCGGTATGGACGCGCAATCCTTTTCACCCAAAGACTTGGTTAATGTGCAGCAAAATTTAAGAATATTGAGCGGCCTGTATGGGTTGCTAAAACCAGCAGACTTAATTCAAGCGTACAGGCTTGAAATGGGTACCAAGTTTGCCGTTACTCCTAAAATGAGCAACTTATATAAATTTTGGGGAGATAAATTGACCAATCAGTTAAATGCCGAGATAGCCCAGGACGGTGGTACTTTGATCAACCTAGCATCCAACGAATATTTCAAAGCGGTAAACTTAAAAAAATTAAAAGCAAGGGTAATCACTTGTCATTTCAAAGAAGAAAAAAACAACGGATTCCAAATGGTTTCCTTTTTTGCCAAACATGCCAGAGGCAGTATGACCCGTTATATCGTACAACACAACATCCAAGACCCTGAACACATCAAAAGTTTTGATTTGGGTGGGTACTTGTACAACAAAGACCTTTCTAAGGAAAATGATTGGGTATTTACTAGACCAGACCAAACAGCATAAAAAAAGCCGGCAACTATAAACCGGCTTTTAACTTCGATATATTTGGGTATTAAAATTGTGCTGTTTCTGTGGAGCCCTTCATAGCTACCGTGGAAGCTATACCGTTGGTTACGGTGTTTTGAACGGCATCAAAATAGGTAGTACCTACAAAACTCTGATGTTTCACAGCTCTAAAACCTTCTTTTTGAAGTGCAAATTCTCTTTCCTGTAATTCTGAATACCCGGCCATGCCCCGCTCCTTATAGGCTTTAGACAACTCAAACATGCTGGTATTTAGAGCATGGAAACCAGCCAATGTAATGAATTGAAACTTATACCCCATTGCGGCCAATTCTTCTCGGAAACTTTCCATTTCTTCAACAGAAAGTTTGGCAGCCCAATTGAACGATGGTGAACAATTGTAGGCCAGCAGTTTGTTAGGGTATTTTTCATGGATTGCCTCTGCAAACCTTCTTGCTTGGTCTAAGTCCGGGTTAGAGGTCTCCATCCAAAGAAGATCCGCATAGGGCGCATAAGACAATCCACGATCAATACCTTGCTCGATTCCACTATTAACATGGTAAAACCCTTCCGGTGTCCTATCGCCGGTAATAAATTTGTGGTCTCGTTTGTCAATGTCGCTGGTAATTAAATTGGCGGCATCGGCATCTGTTCTTGCCACAATTACGGCAGGTACGCCCGTAACATCTGCAGCCAAACGGGCCGCCACTAACTTATTGATGGCCTCTTGTGTTGGAACCAGAACTTTTCCACCTAAGTGGCCGCATTTCTTAGCGGAAGATAATTGGTCCTCAAAATGAACTCCTGAGGCTCCCGCTTGGATCATAGATTTCATCAATTCAAATGCATTCAAATTACCACCAAACCCCGCTTCGGCATCGGCAACAATGGGCACTAAATAGTCCTTTTTATTTTCTGCATCGGACAAACATTGGATTTGATCTGCTCGGAGCAGCGCATTGTTAATTCGCTTTACTACAGAGGGCACCGAGTTGGCTGGGTACAAGGATTGGTCTGGGTACATCTCGCCAGACAAGTTGGCATCGGCTGCTACTTGCCACCCACTGAGGTATATTGCTTCAAGCCCTGCCTCTACTTCTTGTATGGCCTGGTTACCCGTAAGAGCACCCAAACCGGCTACAAAGTTTTGGCTATTTAACTTTTTCCACAGTATTTTTGAGCCCCGTTCAGCAATGCTATACACCTGGGGGTAAGACCCTTGCAACTGGACTACTTTTTCTTCAGAATACGGTCGTTGGATACCTGTCCATCTTGGATTAGTTGCCCAATCGAGCATAAGTTTTTGTATTCTTTCTTCTCTTTTCATAACTTGCGAATTCATTGATGTTAAAATTGATGATCAGCCACCTTGACTAAATTTTGCGGTTTACCTTGGTGGCTATTTTTTTATAAATAATGGTAAGCTTTATTGGTTAAAAACTCTTCAAATTCTGCGGTGAGTACCAACTCGTTAAACAAATTGGCGGCCAGTTCAAATTTCCTCTTATTGTACCCGTCTTGGCCAACCATCATTTTGATTTTCACCAATTCTTGTTCTACTAATTCAAGGTAAAGTGCCACCGTTACTTTTCTTCCATCGTTTAGAATGCCATTTTTATGCAACCATTGCCAGACCTGTGTTCTTGAAATTTCTGCAGTTGCTGCATCTTCCATAAGGTTGTACAATGCCGCAGCTCCTGTACCACTCAACCAAGACTCTAAATACAAAACACCAACATTGATGTTTTTTCTAAGCCCCTTTTCTGTTATTTCACCAAAGGGTTTTTCTAACAATTGCTCTTCGGTAATATGTTCCCCTTCTCGTTTAACATGCATTTGATTTTTTGTAGGCATGTAGTCATTGAAAACTTCTAGTGCCACAGGAACCAAACCCGGATGGGCTACCCAAGTGCCATCGTGGCCATTTTTGGCTTCTCTGATCTTGTCATTTCGAACTTTTAAAAACGCATTGTGATTGGCCTCTTCATCATTTTTTACGGGTATTTGAGCTGCCATGCCCCCAATAGCCAACACACCTCTAACATGGCACCTTTGTATTACACGCAGTGAATATGCTTCCATAAAAGGAGTTGCCATGGTTACTTGGTCTCTGTTAGGGACCATAAAATGCCTGTGGTTTCTGAACTTCTTTATGTAGGAGAAAATATAATCCCAGCGGCCACAGTTTAACCCTGCCATGTGGTCCCTCAACTCATAAATGATTTCATCCAACTGAAAACTTGCCGTAATCGTCTCGATTAGCACGGTTGCTTTAATGGTCCTGTTGGGAATGCCCATTAATTCTTGAGCATACTCAAATACTTCATTCCACCACCTGGCTTCTAGGTAATGTTCTAATTTGGGTAAATAGAAATAAGGCGCTTTGCCTTGTTCTAATAATTGTTTGCAATTGTGAAAAAAGAACAGCCCAAAATCAACGAGTGATGCAGACATAGGTTCTTCATAACAAGTCAAATGTTTTTCATCCAAATGCAACCCGCGTGGGCGCACCATTAGAACCGCCGTTTTGGGTTTTAAAGCATACTTTTTACCCGCTTCATTGGTAAAATCTATTTTCTTGTCAATGGCCAACTTTAAATTAAGCTGTCCTTCCATACAATTATCCCAAGATGGCGCGTTGCTGTCTTCAAAATCAGCCATAAATGTTTTTGCACCTGAATTGAGCGCGTTGACAATCATTTTGCGGTCTACTGGGCCCGTAATTTCAACCCTTCTATCTTTTAAATCTTCTGGTAAAGGTGCTGCTAACCAGTCTCCTTCTCTAATTTCTTTGGTTTCTTCAGGAAAGGAAGGGTAGCCCCCTCTATCAAAAAATTCCTGTGCAGATTTTCTTTCTGCCAACAACTCCAACCGCTTGGTATTGAACTTGGCATGCAATGCTTCTAAAAAAGATTGTGCGTCTTTGGTAATAACGGATTTGTATTCGCTTCTAGCTTCTACGCGAACAGCACCCAACAATAATTCTGTATTTTCCATAATAGTTTTGTTTGCCCCTTTTACAATGATAAATAAAAAATTCGTTCTCTGCAAGCGAACGTTCGCTTTTTGAGCGAAATTCATAAAATTTTCTTTGTCCGCTTTTTTTGTTAGCTTGGCAACATGAATGTAGAAGAAGAGTACGTCAGGCTCATTTTTGGCCTAAAATTAAAGCAAATAAGGACTGAGAACAATCTATCCTTATTTGGTTTATCCAAATTAACAGGGTTATCTAAGTCCTATTTAAACGAAATTGAAAAAGGAAAGAAATTCCCAAAAACTGACAAAATTGTTCTATTGGCGAAACATTTGGAGGTGCCATACGATCAAATGGTTTCATTAAAGTTAGACAAAAACTTAGCGCCACTTGGAGAAATATTGCGCTCCAATATACTAAAGGAAATCCCCTTAGAATTATTTGGAATTCAAGAAAGCAACCTAATTGATATAATTTCCAATGCACCAGCGAAAGTGAATGCCTTTATTTCCACTTTAATAGAAATTGCAAAGAACTACAACCTATCCAGAGAAAGTTTTTTCTTAGCTGCCCTGCGCTCCTACCAGGAAGCCAACGATAATTATTTTGAGGACATTGAACAGCAGGTAACTAAATTTGCTAAGGCCTACCAACTGGATCTAACAAAAAACATAAAAGTTGAAGAACTAGAAGAAGTGTTAACCGAAGAATATGGCTACACCATTGTACGAGATGCTTTGAGCCCTTACA
Source organism: Cytophagales bacterium Alg240-R148 (assembly GCA_900537185.1). Lineage (GTDB taxonomy): Bacteria > Bacteroidota > Bacteroidia > Cytophagales > Cyclobacteriaceae > Alg240-R148. The sequence goes on along the minus strand of LS999832.1, from coordinate 86,188 downwards.
AAGAGCTAAAGGAAATAAGGTCGGTTTACATTCCAAAACAAAAAAAACTCCTATTAAGCAATCAAATCAGTGATTCACAAATTGCCTTCATTTACTCCAAAGAACTCGCCTACAATTATTTGAACATTGCAGACCGATTGAACACCTTTTCTTGGATTAAATTTGAAAGTTTTGACCAGGTCCACAACAACTTTATTGCTTCTTATTTTGCAGGTGCTTTGTTAATTCCCAAAACCCGAATAATAGAATCCATTCATTCTATATTCGATCAAAAAAAATGGAACGGTGCCCATTTCATTGAAACCATGGAATCTTTTGGGCAATCTCCAGAAATGTTCTTCCATAGATTGACCAATATTCTACCTAAATTTTTCAACTTAAAAAACCTATTTTTCCTTCGGTTTACTAATAAAAAAGAAAGCAAAGCCTATTATCTTTCTAAAGAATTGCACATCACGCAACAACAGGCTCCACATGCCAATGAAGTGCATGAACACTATTGTAGGCGTTGGAGCTCCATAGATATATTAGATAAATTTGATTCTGATTCAAAAATCCAAACCGAAATTCAAATCTCAGAATACCCAGAAACGCAGCAGCAATACTTGGTCATTTCTACGGTTTCACCAGACCCATTTAAATCCAACTACAACCGGAGTATCAACATAGGCTTGTTGCTGTCCAACCAGCTAAAAAACAAAGTAACGTTTCTGGAAGATAAGACCATTGCTCAGAGAGAAGTGGGTATAACGTGCGAACGCTGTGCCATTGAGAACTGCAATGAGCGTGTGAAACCAGCTACAGTAATTGAAAAGAGAAACAAGAACAAAATGATTGAAGCAGCTATTGAAAAGATAATGAAAGAAAACTAATTGCCTATTGGTCTAGAATTTCTCTCATCTCTTTAAGCAGCTGGTTGAGATCTTCGCTGTTTTTTGAAAGCATTTCAAATATTTTTTCGTTGTGTTCGCTGTTCAAGTTACCCCGCTGCACCAAATTAATCAAACCCATCAGAGTGGTGAGAGGCGCTCTGATTTTATGAGAAAGCTGCCATTGGTATTGTTGCAATTGCTTTAAGGAATTACCAAGTGCTTCTGTTCTGTTTTCTACTTGTTCTTCCAAACTTTCGTTGAAAGATATAATGGCCTGGTTTTGACTTTCAAGTTCTACATTAATGCGCCTAATCTCTCGGGTTCTTTCTTTTAATTCTTGGTGTTGATTTGATATCAACATTCCATCTCTATCGGACCGGCGTTTGGCATACAGCAACATGGATACCACCAATACCAAAGCAAAAATCCCCATATACAACACATACCTTTCTTTTTTTTCAGAATCCAATTGGGCTTGTTGTTTTGAAATTTTCAATTGTTCCAACTCTACTTGGTTGATGTATTGGATGCTATCTTCCACCGCCTTCTTTTTATATTTATATTCAAATGCGGTGCGCATCATTTCGAGCCTATTTTGTTCTTTGTACAAGGAGTCTGTTATTTGCCCATGAAATTCTAGCATTTCAAGGGCTTTTTCCATGGCACCAAGTCCTTTGTAACTTTTATACATAGTAAAAGAAACCCTTTGAATTTCGTAAGTCAACCCAATTTGTTCTGCCACTTTCTTGGCCTCCAAACAATGCTGCAACGAAATTGCGAACTGGCCTTTTTTCATATATACCATTCCTAAAAAACCTTTACCCAGTGCGATGCCTTCTAAAAAATTTATATTCTCTGCAATTGCCAAGCTCTGGTTGACATACAACATTGCCGAATCCAATTGGTCCATTTCCAATTTCAATACACCCATTTCGCCCAGTAATTTTGCTTCATTGATCTTGTCTTGGCCCATTACTATGTACTTCCTTGCTTTGTGGTAATAGGCTTCTGCTTTATCGAATATCCCCACTTTCATGTACACCGTAGCCAAGTTTTGCAAAGCCAAACCGTATCCGCGCTCTTCGCCAATGGCCTCACTAAAGATCAAACTTTCTTCTAAGTAATGGGTAGCTTCTACATCACTTCCTTGTAACATGGAAGTATAGCCCAAATTATTGAGTATAAAAGCTTGTTCCACACTATCTCCAGACAACCGAGCCAAATCTAGCGCTTTGCTGAACATTTTTATCGACCCAAAATAGTCTCCTTTATGGACCAACGCCCCAGCAATGTGGTTATAACTGCGGCCCATACCAAAAGTGTCTTGGTTGGTTTCGCTGATGCTTAAACTTTGATAATACTTTTCTAGTGCTGCATTTATGTCTCCTTTTTTGTTATCGCCTCTTCCTTTTAACCGAACGGCATAAGCTTCCCAGTAGGTATCTTCTGCTTCCAGTGCAAACGCATGGTGCAGGTCTAAGTAATACAACGCACTGTCTACATTGTTGTGCATGCAATATTCAATTACGGCAGACAAAGAAGACAACCGAAGAGAATCGGACCGTGTTTCGTTATTCCACTCAATAAGTAAACTATCAATATTTGTTTGACCAATACTAATAAAAGGGGTTATAAAAGCACTTACAAGCAATAAAATACGATACAAAATTGTGTTTTTTTATTTTAATATAAATGAAAATTCACACAAGTCAAACAAGTAAAGTCATAATAAAACCTCTATAAGTAAAAAATAATTTAACATACTAGAGATGAACAAGTTAATGGCAAATCAAATTACTCCACGATAATTTCAGATGCAACCAACAGACTTTTATTGCCATGCGCTTTGTGCCAAACAGGTAATTTTCCATAATTTTCTGCTTTGATTCGTATGTACCGAGCACGCTCCTCTAATTCTACTTCAAAATCTTTAAAACTTTGTGCAGGCCTTCCTTTCACTGTTTGGTGGGAGAAGGTAGCAACCGTTTCAAAATGTTTGTTCTCTCCTGCTATTTGAAATTCTACAAACGTAGGAAGGAAAACCCAACGCAACTGGTTTCTCAAAAATCGAGCTTCGATGGATTCAATATCTCGCTCGGATTTTAAATCATAAGTGAGCAGCAGGCTCTCTTCCTGCACAGGCAACTCCTCCAATTCTTCTGCTTCTTCCAAGATTCCATTGGTCACATTGCCCCAGTTGTTGTCTGCTATGCTCATTTCTAAAGGCAAACGATCCAACAGCATGTGCTCCTGAAGCTCCTGCTTTCTATCTTGCATAAAATAATTTGGGTTTTGCTCTATTGCTTCCTGGTAGTTTTGAAGCTCTACCTGCAACTCCAGCACTTTTTTAATATTGTGGTTGGCCAGGTTGTATTGTTCTGCTGGATCCATCGGCAAATTGAATAACAAGGGCAGTGTATCATAAAACACCTGGTTGCTTTGGCTGTAAGTTGTTACATGTAATTTCCAATCTCCCTTGCGAATGGCCATTGCTTGGTTGTGCAAACCATTGTACACCAAACTGCGGTCAGTTCCATTGTATGCCGCTTCGTCTCCTTTTAATAAAGGCATAAAACTAATGCCGTCATTTTTTATTTTTTGTTCTGATTGTACTGCGTCTAAAATGGTATTAAATACATCCAAGCTAGAGACGGGCATGCTTAAAATTTGATTGCCTGGCACTTTTTCTGGCCACCAAACAATTCCAGGTACCCGCACACCGCCTTCCCAGGTACTGCCCTTGCCATCTTTCAGCAAACCAGAAGAACCACCCGCTGCGCCCTGATCAGTCCATGGACCATTGTCACTGGTGAACAAAACTAGGGTGTTTTCTGACAAACCATGGTTTTGTAGTGCCTCTATTATTTGCCCAACCCGCCCATCTATCTCTTCCACAACATCTCCATAAGCACCCCTTTTGGATCTTCCAGCATATGCTGCTCCAGGTGATAGCGGTACATGGGGCATGGAATATGGCAAGTAAAGAAAAAATGGGTTGGACTTGTTGTTTTTTATAAAGTCAATGGCTTTGTTGGTAAAAAGCTCTGTTAATGTATTTTGGTCTGGATGGAGCGCAAGTGTATCGCTGTTTTGCAACAACGGGATCTCATCCCAAACAGGTGGTAACATGTCGTGGCTATAGGGCAATCCTACAAAAGTATCAAATCCATGCTGGTTGGGCATAAAAGATGGATTGGTAGAACCCAAATGCCATTTCCCAAAAATGGCTGTGGCATACCCTTCTTTTTTAAGTGCTTGGGCAATGGTTGTTTCTCTTGGATGCAACCCCCGAGAGGCATTTGGAAACAACACCCAGTCAAAACCAGACCTAGCAGGGTATTTCCCTGTGAGCAAACCATACCGGCTGGCAGAACATGCAGGAGACGCTGCATAAAAATTGGTAAGTTTGGCGCCTTCATTTGCCAGTTTGTCCAACGTTGGAGTCTTAATTTCTGGATGCCCAAAACAAGAAAGGTCTCCATACCCCAGATCATCCGCTAAGATTACAATAATATTGGGTGGTTGGTTGGGCACTTCTTGGGAAACTTGTTTTGTTGTGCATCTTGTTAGGGCAACCAGCACCCCACACACCAAAAAAAATGTTCTATTGCTCATAGTTATAGTTTATACCTCCAAATCCGATCTTTTCATTGCACCAAATTAACCGCTGTTATTTTAGTTCTATATAGGCCTTCAGAAAATAAAATACGGTTAGGCACTACCCACCTCCTATCAAAAACCAACCAATAGCGCAGCCCATCTTCCTATATCCTCCAGTAGCTCCATAAAACTTCCTGATTTTCAGCACTCTACTTTATATTATAACAAAAATACTTTATATTATAATATCAATAGACAAAATTCGATTTGGTATAAACCAAAAAAATCAGAAAAAAAAGTATGCATACCTACTAATTATTGACAAATTCTTATAAATTTAAGGGTTATTGAAAAATTTAATTAAATACTTTTAATACGTTTTAACCATTTATAGTAGTTAAATAAACCCATACACTATGACAAAATCTTTTACACGATTCAGTTTTTTCGCTGTGATTATGTTTCTTTTTCTGTCGTCCAGTGTGTTTGCACAAACAAGCATTTCTGGTGTAGTCAAAGATTCGCAAAACGGTGAGGAATTAGCTGGTGTTAATGTTCTCGTTAAAGGCAAGGTGGTAGGCACCATTACCGATTTTAACGGAAAATTTCAGTTGGACATTTCCACCCCACACCCATTGACTTTGGTCTTTTCATTTGTAGGTTACAAACCCCAAGAATTGGCCATTACCGAAGCCACCACCACTGGTATAGAAATTACTTTAGAAGAGAGTACCATTTTAGGAGAAGAAGTAGTAGTATCTGCATCGAGAGTAGAGGAATCTATTCTTGAGTCGCCAGTTTCCATTGAAAAAATGGACATTTTAGCAGTTCAAAATGCAGCATCTGATTCTTACTACAAGAGCATCGCCAATTTGAAAGGCGTAGACATGTCTTCTAGTAGTATTAATTTTCAAATCGTAAACTCGAGAGGGTTCAACTCCACTGGTAACACCAGGTTTGTGCAGTTGATTGATGGCATGGACACACAGGCTCCTGCATTAAACTTCCCCATCGGTAGTTTGAATGGACCTTCCGATTTAGATGTGGAGAGTATTGAGTTAATCCCCGGTGCTGCTTCGGCCTTGTATGGTCCGAATGCATTCAACGGGATATTGTTGATCAACAGTAAAAGTCCGTTTGACTACCAAGGTTTTAGTGGTACAGTTAAACTGGGCGTAAACCACATTGGCGATTCCGATCTCAATTCTGAAGGCTTAGGAGAAATTGGCCCAGGATCCAGTAAAATGACACAAGAAGTAGCCTTGCGTTATGCCAAGGCATTCAACAACAAATTCGCTTTTAAAGTGAACTTCGCTTACAGCGATGCTACCGATTGGTATGGCACCAACTACGAAGACAAAGAATCTAACAGAACACCAACAGGTTTTACCAGCAACCCTGGGTCCGATTTGGTACACGCCTATGGCGATGAAGTAGCCAACGACTTGGGTTTGCTTAAATTGAGTTTAGCCGGTGCTTTTCCTCAATCGGAATTGGACAAGTTACCCAACCATATTGTGTCTAGAACGCCTTATATGGAACAAGATTTGGTAGACTACGGTGCGAAAAACTTAAAAATCAATACTGGTTTGCACTATAGGTTATCAGACCGATTCGAATTGTTGTACAATTTAAATTATGGATCTGGAACGACCGTTTATACGGGTGCCCAGCGGTACAGCTTAAAAAACTTCAACATCCAGCAGCACAAATTAGAATTAAAGGCAGACAACTTCTTTTTGAGGGGGTATACCACCATAGAGAATTCTGGTGATTCTTACATTGCTGATTTAACTGGTGTGTTGGTAAACGACGCATGGAAAAGCAACACGGATTGGTTTGTTGAATATGCTGCGGCGTATATTGGCGCCGTAGGTTCCAACGATCCAACAGATCCAAATGTGCAGGCTGGTGCACATAGTTTTGCAAGAGGAATTGCAGATACCGGTAGACTAGAACCAGGTTCTGAAGGTTTCAACAGCGCTTTGAACACTGCAACCAGTAGCACCATACCTACTGGATCAAAATTTGATGATAAAACCAAGTTGTACCACGTAGAAGGACAATACGATTTTAAGAATCAAATTGACTTTATGGGCTTACAAGTAGGCGCTTCGTACAAATTATACGATCTAAATTCTAACGGTACTGTATTTGCGGATACCACGGGCAACGACATTACCATTCAAGAAATTGGCGCTTATGCGCAATTGTCTAAGAAATTTGCCAACGACAAAATTAAATTGACTGGTTCTTTGCGTTACGATAAAAATGAAAATTTCGATGCGCAATTGAACCCTAGAATTTCCGGTGTATTTACCGTTGCAGAAAACAACAACATTAGAGTGTCGTACCAAACAGGGTTTAGAAACCCAACCACACAAGGGCAGCACATAGACTTAAACGTTGTTTCGGCTAGATTACTGGGTGGTTTGCCACAATATGCACAAGCCCGCAACATTTATGAAAACGCCTATACCATGCAATCGGTTAACGAATTTGTAGGAGCCGTTGCAACTGCCGGAGATGCTACCGCCTTAGGAGATCCAGCAAATTTAGCTTTATTAGTTCCTGCAGATCAATTTGATCCGGTAGTTCCGGAGCAGGTACAGTCTATTGAAGTAGGGTACAAAGCCATCTTAGGTAAAAACCTATTTTTAGATGTTGCTTACTACAGAAACGAATACAAAAACTTTATTACCCAAGTGCAACTTAGAAAAGCAGCTGGGGTAATTGACCAAGATGTTGATTTCCTAACAGAATCCAATATCAGAAACGCGCAAACGTTGTTAACACCAATTACAACACCGGGCAAAGAAAACACTTTCCAAACCTATACCAACATCAAAGACAAGGTGGTAGCACAAGGGTTTGTTTTTGGAGCAGATTACAACTTGCCAAAAGGGTACTCTTTAGGGTTCAACTACAACTGGAACAAATTAAATGAAGCGGTAAGTGAAGAATACATCAACGAATTCAACACTCCTGAAAGCAAGTACAATTTTTCTTTTGCCAACAGAAAGTTAACCGATAACATTGGATTCAACATCACTTATAGATGGCAAGATGCTTTTAAATGGGAAGCTTCTTTTGCACAAGGCGATGTTCCGGCCATTGGTACTTTAGATGCTATGGTAAGTTATAAATTAAAGAACATTAAGTCGATCATCAAATTGGGTGGATCCAACTTAACCAACGAGCGGTATGTGATGAACTACGGTGGGCCTACCATGGGTGCTATTTACTACGTTTCATTTACTTTTGATCAATTCTTAAACTAGTAAACAATGAAGAAACTAAATATAAAACTTATAGCCCTTTGTACTGTTTTACTGGCATGGGGATGTACCTATGAATTTCCGCCTCAAACACAGGACAACCCTGGTTCTGCGGACTTCACAAAATATGTGGCCATTGGAAACTCGTTAACAGCAGGCTACCAAGCACAATCTTTATACACCAACAGCCAAGACAATTCATTGCCCGCGATACTCGCGCAGCAATTTGCCATGGTAGGTGGTGGCGATTTTAACCAGCCCGATATAGAATCGGAACACGGTTACAGTGGTGAAAACGGACCGATAATTTTCGGAAGATTGGTTTTTGGAGACGATGGTTCTGGGCCAAGCCCAGTTCCTGTTGGGCTTCCTGGCTTAGGTGTACCCAACAACTCTGGAGACCCTATTACGGCTTACACTGGTGCATTAGGCGAGTTAAATAATTTTGGAGTACCAGGCATGAAAATAATCCATGCCCAAGTGCCAGGATACGGACAAGCCAACCCTTATTTTGGTAGGTTTATGTCCAGCCCTACTGCCACTGTTTTAGGAGATGCTACCGATGCCATTACCAATGGCGGAACGTTTTTCACCATGTGGTTGGGCAACAACGATGTTTTGGGGTATGCTACTTCTGGAGCCGTAGACCCAGCAGATTTGACAGACATCAATACATTTACCGCTGCATACAACGCAGCTGTAAGCGCTGTACTAACAGCTGGCCCGGATGCAAAAGGCGTTTTGGCCAATATTCCGAACGTTACCGACATACCGTATTTCTCAACGGTACCCTATAACTCCATTGCTTTTGACCCCAACGACCCAGTAGATGTGGCGACAGTGGATGCCTTGAACAATGGCTTTGCAGCTTTTAATGCAACGCTAACGGCAGCAGTAGGCAATGGTTATTTAACACAAGACCAAGCAGATGAAAAAGAACTCACTTGGATTCTTGGGGCCAATGGCGCCATGTTAAACGACGAAAGTTCTATTGACTTGGGTCCTTTTTGGGATATTTTAGTTGGTGGCGGACAAATGACGCCAACCCAACGGGCACAGCTTGATCCTTACCGACAAGCTAGATTGGCTAACTCCGAAGATTTATTGACCTTAACCTCCGCCACGGTATTGGGTACAGCTGGTCCTGCACCAGGCACCACCTACGGAGTGAACTGGCCCATAGGAGATGCATATGCATTGGTCCCTTCTGAGATCACTGAAATTGGCATGGCAGTAGACGCCTACAATGCTGTAATACAAAAAGCAGTAGACGACAACAGCGGTCAGTTAGCACTAGTAGACATCAATGCGGTATTGGAAGAATTAAAACTGTCTGGTGTTAGTGTGAATGGCTCTAGTTTAGTAGCCAGCATTATTCCTCCATTTGGAGCATTTTCACCGGATGGTGTACACCCTAACACTAGGGCCTATGCTTATCTGGCCAACGAATTTTTAAAAGTAATCAATTCCAAATTCGGAGCACAAATTCCATATACCAATCCAAATGATTATTTAGGAAATGATTTACCATATCCTTTAATACCTTAGATTTTAATATATTTTATATAAATTAGAGGCTCATAATAGGAGCCTCTTTTTTTATGTCTACAAAAAATTACCTTTTCGTTTTCTTCTGCACAGCGTTGAGCTTGGCATTTACTACTCAGACAATTGATTCATGGAAAACCTTGGCCTTGGTAAGTTTTAAAAACACCAAAGACAAAAATGGCCACCCCATTGAACAGCCTGTTTTTTCTGAGACTTTAAAAAAAATAGACAACAATAGAATTCAGCTAACTGGGTATATTTTACCTTTAAGTGATTTGGGATCGCAATCGAATTTTGTGTTTTCTCAACTCCCCTACAACAGCTGCTATTTTTGTGGCGGTGCAGGCCCAGAGACTATAATTGAAGTCAACATGACCGAAGCGATCCGTTTTACAGAAGACAAAATCACCTTAGAAGGCACCTTCGAGTTGAATCAATCCGACCCGGACCATTTGATGTACATTCTGAACCAAAGCGAACAAGTGGAATAACCTGGATAGTATTATTGCTGGTAATTTTTTATTATAATGGTATAAACTTTACATTATGTTGCTTCGCTTATTGGCCATTTTATCCGTTGTTTTTATTGCCTGTCAACCAGAAAGTAAAAATTTAAAGGATCTACCTCTTAAACCACAAGGTACTTTTGTGGCTTTGTTGGGTATTGCACAAGATGCTGGCTATCCACAAGCCGGTTGTAACAAAAAATGTTGCGGTGCCTACTGGAACGGCGAGGCCAAAGCTGAAAAAGTAATTTCTTTAGGATTGATTGACCCAGAAACCAATCAAAAATGGTTGTTTGAGGCTACACCTGATTTCAAACTACAATTAAAAGCATTAAATAAATTGAGTGGTGCACAAAATGACACACCTCCTAATGGCATATTCCTTACACATGCCCATACAGGGCATTACACTGGCCTAATGCATTTGGGAAGAGAAGCCATGGGCAGTACCATTGTTCCGGTTTACGCCATGCCCAAAATGAAAACTTATTTAGAAACAAATGGACCTTGGGAACAATTGGTTGCATTGAACAATATTCTGCTAAAGCCAATAAAAGAAGACCAACCCATTCAATTAACCAAAGAAATTACGGTTACACCCATTTTGGTGCCACACCGAGACGAATACAGTGAGACGGTAGGTTTTATTATTGCAAGCACACAAAAGAAGCTGCTTTTTATTCCGGACATTAACAAGTGGGATGTTTGGGATCGGTCCATCAACCAATATGTTGAACAAGTAGACTATGCTCTACTGGATGCCGCATTTTATGATAATGAAGAGCTGCCCAATCGAGACATGAGCGCCATCCCCCACCCTTTTGTTGTCGAAAGCCTTCAACAGTTTAAAGGTTTATCAAAAAAAGACAAAAACAAGATCACTTTTGTGCATTTCAACCACAGCAACCCATTGCTTTCCAAACAAAACAAACAATACCGAGAGGTGGTGCAACAAGGTTATCAAGTCGGTTTTGAAGGCATGCAATTTCCACTAATCGACCTGCAGTAATTTATCGAGCACCAAATCTCCGATGTAATCAATGATATACAGGTTGGCGTTGTTGTGGTGGTCTATGTCTTTGTATTTGGAATCCCCTATCAAACCATTGGCCAACGCAGGAATGGTATTGCTATGCCCAACCACCAGAACAGTTTTGCCCATAGTTTCTTTTTTAAAGGCTTCTATATCAAAATTTCTTGGGTCGTATATTGTCACTACCAACCCGTTTTTCAGAGCGGAAGGGGTAGCAGTATTTTTTGTTCTTTTATAATCCGTACTGTATACCATGTCCAAATTGGCTTGGCTTAAAACTTCAGCCCAAGTTGCTGCTCTTTGTTTTCCTTCTTCGGTCAAATCTGGATCACTTCCGCTGTCTTGCATTTTCTCTGCATGGCGAATCAAATAATAAGTAGATTGAATTTGCTGCGCTTGCACCAAACAAGAGCAAAACAAAGTAATAATCAGAGCAAGAGTTAATTTTTTCATCCTGTTTTTTTATTGAAGATATCAGTTTTGAGCTTCAAACCCAAATTGTTATGCCATTGGTCTATTTTATAAAAAACTTGGCACCATTTTTTCAATAATACTAAAAACATATGCCTAATTTTAGTCTCGATATTCTTAATCCAACAAACTTTTATTCGTAACTTCTTATACTTTATAATTACAACAAATTCTTATGACAACTATTACAAAAAAAATTATTCTCACAGGGCAGATGGTGCTCTTTTGTTCTTTGTTTCTTTTTGGACAAAGTAATAAAGTTTGGGAACATGCCTCTTCAGGAAATGTATTATGGCAAGAAGTAACTTCTCTGGGTAAATTGGTGGTTTGCACCGATACAGGTCTGTCGGGTATAGATATTGCTACTGGGCAGGTCATTTGGAGCAAAGCAGAATTTGCTTCTCTTCCTCAATCTTCTTACAAAGCGGTGGCCAACTCTCCTTTCATTTCAGTTAAAAAAGGAGACCGAATCTATTTATTAGAACCCTATAATGGTGCAATTTTATTTGATTCTAAAAAGGCCGGAATTGCTACTATTAATTCCTATCATTTTCTTTACCGAAACAATGGCATTTTAGTGGATGGCATCAAGGTTGGTGCTAAAGAGCCGCTTATGATATTCGTGGATATGTCAGACGGAAGTATACAATGGAATATTGAAGAGAAGTTTGGAAAAATAATAGCGGTAAATGAACTATCTGAAACTGAAATACTCCTCGTTACAATTTTCAAAATCTACAAAATAAATACTTCCAATGGCAATATTGAATGGAAAAACGACACATCAAAGGAGGTTGCTGAAGTAGAAAAAATGGGTGCATTTGGAGGACTGATGAAACAAATGGCTGAAAATGCTGCCGAAGACATGGAATTTGATATAAGGTTTTATCAGCCAGCAGGCAAAGACGTGTTTTATATCGGTTCAGAATCAGAAGAACAATCTTCGATGAGCTCCTCCTCCTCTACTGTTGTCAACTATTCCAATCAGTACAATGCCTTCAATTTAAAAGATGGAAGTCTTGTTTGGGACAAGCCTCTTAAAGCAAAGGGGAAGCTAGGCCAAGTAACTTTTCTCGATGGGGGTATTTTAGTGCTTCCCGACAATGGCAGCAAATCAAAAATAAATTTGTACGATTATACCACTTCTAAAGGCAAATGGGGTAAAAAAGGCAAAGGTATCAATGTAAAAGGCGGGGTGTACGATTATGTTTCTCAAGACAATGGGTATTTATTAATCACTAGCAACGGACAAAACAATTTCTTGAGTTATTTGGATTCAAAATTAGGACAATTGACTTTCGATAAACCAGTAAAAATAAAGGGCCGTGTAGTGGGCACCATTCCTTCCAATAAGGGCATCGTCTACATCACAACAGAAGAGATCAACCTACTCAATACCAACTCTGGAAGTCTGGTACTTCCAAAATCCATAAATACACAACCCAACTTAACAGCTGAAAAAGATGGGCAAATTTACGCCTTTGATTTAAAAGACAAAACCATCAAAGCAATAGATATTGCCTCCGGTAGCGTCCGCAACTTATCAAAAGGCCCAATAAAATTTGAAGGGAAAGAAGTACCCAAAGATATTGAAATAAGAGCAAACGGTATATTTATTAATTCCGATCAAAACGTGGCATTGGTTGATTTTGATGGAAATCTGAAATTTTGGGAATACTACCCAGCACCTAGAGAATCTGGGTTAAAAAGGGCATTGATGTATGCACAGGGTATTCGAGCGGCATATATTGGAGCCAATGCCTACTATGCCTCAGCCCAATTAAAATCGGTAGAGCAAGAGGTTAAAAGCGAAGATGCGGTTGCAGGCGCCATGGTAGAAGGTTTTGGAGACATGTACGAAGATCTTGGCAATGCAGCATCGGACTTTGTAGTCTCCTCCTTTCAAGAAGCCAATGCAAGGTTCAAAGCTACACAAGAAGGCCGTGATTTTTTAATTATTCTCTCGAACCAGGACAAAAACAATTTACTATTAAAAGTTAGTAAAAACGATGGTTCCATTATGGGCAGTATTGGTTTGGGTAAAGAAAAAGACCCGAAATATGCTGTAGACGACATTACAGGACAAGTCTATTTAAGAAAAGATAGAACAACTATATACTCTTATAAATTTTAAGCCTCCCCCTGCTGCACCCAAATGACTCCTTTTGAGTGCAGTAGGGTATTATCTGAGTTGGAATATTATACCAAATTATATATAATTATTATAACATATTTTAGTTTATTTTTAATATTGATTGATATTATTTAGATTGCTATCGGATTAAAATAAACTAATTATGGAGTTCAACGTGAACATAGAAAATGCGGTAATTAATTACCAAAACACCAAACATGGCACTTGTACCACTGCTAAAAAACCCGACGAAACGATCACTTTGGAAATGGCCCGTGCCATGTACCATGAGTACAACGAAAGACACAAAGTATTATCAGAGCTAAAACATGATGAAGAAGCCAGATACGGCTGGCATTCGTTCTCTTTTTATAAAAACTATATTGCTTATTTAGAACAAGAAGCAGCCAAACATGGATACCAAATATCTGGTATACGGATGTACTATGCCGCTTACCCCAATACACCTCCTTACAAAGACAAAGCTGGGCAGCAAACCTATTTCTTTGTACCTACCTACTTCAACGAAAAACATAAAAAACATGTAGCTTTTGACCCTTTGCACATAGGCCCTGATGGTACTCCGATGGACATTCATAGTTACCTCACTCAAAACAGAAGAAACAAGAAAAAATCAATGGCTTTGGGTGCAGGTGCTGGAACGGATATAGACGGAACTGATAGTTCTGTTGGCAACATGGCGGAAATGTGCAAACCAAATTGTGGGGAAATTTAAACATGGAATACCTTGGTCTTATAAAGTATTTTGAGTTAGGTACAGCGCTGTTAGCGACTGTACACTATTCAAAATACAAATCGACCTTTTTAAAATTTTTGATGCCCCTTCTGTGGCTCGTGGTGCTTTTGGAATTTAGCATTTGGGCCATGCGCCATTACTATGGCATAACGTTTCAAAACAATTACCTCTATAATTTATTGAACGTGACCCAACATTTCTTTTTTTTATTGGTCTATTATAAATTTATGAAACGGCCAGGTCTGAAGACCATCTCTTTTTGCATTCTTGTTGTATACGCCATAGCCGTTGCTTACAATTTAATATGGTTGCAACAAATCAACTCTACAACGCCATTCCACACATTTTCATTTACGGTAGGCGCTGTATTGCTCATTCTATCCATTTTTTTGTTTTTTTTGGATCTTTTAAAATCCGAACAAATTATCAACATCAGTTACAATTTATTATTTTGGATTAGCTTGGGTCTTATAGTTTTCAATACGGGTATACTACCGTTTGTTTACAGCATTAATTTCAAGCCTGACTTATTGGGTTCGGATGTAATTTGTTGGTTGTTTTTCTTTTTGAATGCCTTCATGTATTTAAGTTTTGCCATTGGGTTTATCAAAAGCCATCGAGAAATAACGGGCAATGGAAAGTGAAATAATATTTTTAACCACTTTCATATTGCTCATTATCATTTCTATGTTGGTAATTCTGTTTAGCATATTTCAAACCAAAAAAAATGCTTTTATAACGGATAAAATACGCAATGCCGAAAAAATGGAAGCAGAATTGATAAAAAGTCAAATCGAAATAAAAGAGCAAAGTTTGCGCAATATATCATGGGAGCTGCACGACAATGTTGGGCAGTTGTTATCCACTGCAAAAATACACTTGAACTTGCTGGAAAAGGACCACCCGGAATTATCTTCCATTAAAGAGATAAATGAACTAGTAGGTACCTCCATGCAAGACATTCGTAGCCTTTCTAAAACGCTTAACCAAGAAGTCATTAAAAACATAGGTATTGCAGAGGCCTTGAAAATTGAAACTGAAAGGTTCAACCGCCTAAAGTTTCTAAAAGCACATTTTAACTGCTCTGGTAAATTTGCACCCATCGAATTCAATGACGAAATCATTTTGTTTAGAATTTTACAAGAATTTTTATCCAATGTAATCAAACATTCTAAGGCCGAAAACTTAAAAGTAAACGTGCACTACACAGGACAATCTTTGTTATTAGAAGCTGTTGATGATGGTATTGGTTTTGATGCGGATACCATAGACAAGGGATCCGGTTTGATCAACATGGAAAGTAGGGCGGCTCTCGTAGGGGCTTCCTTTAATTTACAATCCGGTTTTGGCAGCGGTGTTTGTTTGCGCCTAGAGTATCCATTCAAAGATAATACACATGCAACATAAGGTAATCATTGTAGACGATCATTTGTTATTTGCACGTGCCCTTGAAACACTGATCAATAACTTCACCAACTACGAAGTGGTTTTTAGGGCCAACAATGGTGCAGCATTAATTAAATACCTGGAGACCAACCCAGAACACACGGCCGATATCATATTATTAGACATCAATATGCCTGTAATGAACGGTCTGGAGACGCTGCAATGGCTCAACAAAAATAAAATCCAAAGCAAAGTCATCGCTTTGTCTATGATGGATGAAGACCACTTGGTAATAAAAATGCTAAAAGAAGGAGCCAAAAGTTATTTACTTAAAGACATTTCGCCCGATGAACTCTTGGATGCGCTCAATAATGTGGTTGACAAAGGCCAATACTACAACCAAAAAGTAACTGCCACTTTAATGAACAGCTTTGTAAAAGAAAGTACGCACGACTATGAGCTCAAACAAAGAGAATTGCAATTTTTGGAATTGGCTTGTACAGAAATGACTTACAAAGAAATTGCAGATAAAATGAATTTAAGCCCCAAAACTATAGACGGGTATAGAGAAGCTCTTTTTATTAAGTTAAATGTAAAAAGCAGAACAGGAATGGTCTTGTATGCTATAAAACATAAGTTATTCGGCATTTAATTCCCATACAATTACTTGGTGCTTACGGGAAGCTCTGACGGTTGCCCCCATTCACTCCAAGAACCATCGTACACTGCTATCGAATTATAACCAGCTTCTTTGGCTGCCAAAGCCAAAATACAGGCGGTTAACCCAGAACCACAACTCAATTGCAAATGTTGGCTTTTACTCGGTACTAAGGTCTCTAAAATTGCTACCAACTCTTTTTTGGGAAGCAGGTGGCCTTGGTGTACCAATTGTGTAAATGGAAGACATATAGAATTTGGAATGTGCCCTCCTCTTAGTCCTGGCCTAGGTTCTGGTGCTTCGGCATAAAACCGAGGTTTGGAACGGGCATCGAGCAAAGTGGAAGACACATCTTTGACGGAGTCCAACACTTGCTGCGCGTTAATAAAACTATTTTGTTGGTAGCTGGCTATAAAATTTCCAATAGATAAATTTATGGCCACTTGCTTGTGCTCAACGGCATAGCCTGCTGCCTCCCATGCCGGCAAACCACCGTTCAAAACCCTGACATTTTTGAGTCCCATGGCGGTTAACATGTACCACGCACGAGGAGAGGAAAACACACCATGGTCGTCGTACACTACTACCTGGCTGTTTTGGTTCAGCCCCAATTGTTGTGCTGATTCAGTAAATTGGTCTTCAGAACACAACATATGGGGTAAATTTTGGCTCAGGTCACTAAAAGCTCCGTCTAAGTCAAAAAAACGAGCACCATTTATTTTATTGGGCCCAGGAGCTTTTTCTTTATTTACTGGGTTGGGCACCGTTGCATCCAAAACAACACATTCTGGATCAAACATTATTTTGTGCAATTCTGAAGGGGATATTAAAAGAGAGACTTCGTTCATATTTCAAAAATAATAAAAAAAGAAGACTAATTGCGCAGCCTACCCAAGTGAATAAAACGTTGAACACGCTCTTTTTCGGCTAATAGAATGGTAAAAGATAAGATTTATCAATAAACTTACTAAAATGTAGAACAAATAAAAATTAGCTGCGTATATTTACTCTACAATCTAGTAACAAATAAAATGAAAGAAACCAAAATTGGAGATTTTGAAGAAACTTTACTGCTTATTGCAGGCATACTTGGCCTAGACGCCTATGCATTTAGGATGGCAGAAGAATTTGAATTGCAAACAGGGCGTGCTGTTTCAATAGGCGCCGTTCACTCCACCTTAAGTAGGCTAGAGGAAAAAGGTTTTTTAACTTCTGCAATGCAAGCTGGTTCGGCACAGCGCGGTGGCCGGCGCAAACGCGTATATAAAATTACGGGTAGCGGGCAACAGGCACTGGAAAACAGCAGAAATCTAAAACTCTCTCTTTGGAACCAATTTCCAGCATTTTCTTCAGAGTCCACACCATGAACCAGCCACCAATTATAGCGCAAAAATTTCTATCTCTTTTTTTAAAAGAGGATTTATTGGAAGAAGTAATGGGTGATTTAGAGGAGTATTACCTCCACCAATACCACCTCCACCCCCGCTGGAAGTGCAATTTAATGTATTGGAAACAAGTACTGCACTACATCCGACCTTTTGCCATAAAAAACAGCCACTCCAAGCACCACAACATGACAACCCACAACATCAAAATAGCCTTAAGGAATTTCAAAAAGTTTAAAACCAGTTTTATTACCAATATCATAGGACTCACCGCAGGATTGGTAAGCGTAATGCTTATTGCCATGTGGATTGGAGATGAATTGCAAAAAGATAATTTTCATGAACACAGCACAACGCTGTACCGGGTTATCAACCACCAAGTACATGAAAACGAAGTGCAGACTATGTATGAAACACCAATACACATGGCAGAAGCGCTTAAAACTTCCTTTCCAGAGATTGAACTTGCCGTTGGCGGAACAGACCCGAAATGGTTTGGTGCCTTTATGTTAAAAGACAGTGCCTTGCACCAAAAAGCTACAGGTCATTTTGCTTCAGAAGATTTTTTTAAAATGTTCTCCTACCCTTTAATTGCCGGCACCCCACAATCGGTTTTAAAAGACCCCAATAGCATCGTATTATCAGAATCTTTGGCCTCCTCCTTGTTTGGCTCAACGGAAGCCGCTCTAGGCAAATCATTGGAATGGCAACTGCTCCATTTGGAACAGCCAGTTGTTGTATCTGGTGTATTCCAAGACCTACCTTCTAACGCTACGGATCAATTTGATTTTGTATTGCACTTCAAAGCCTATACAGAAATTATTGGGGAAGGTGCCCACTGGAATAATTACAATGCCTTTACTTATATAAAAACACAGCCAAACAGCAACACAACCACACTCAATAAAAAACTGAAAGGCTTTTTAGAATCAAAGGCACCTGGCAGTAATTGTTTGCTCGAGATAGTACCCTTTGCCAATAAATACCTTTATGAAAATTACGAAGCGGGCATACAATCTGGAGGGAGAATTGTATATATAAGAATACTTGGTAGTGTCGCCATAGTCCTATTAATCATTGCCTGCATCAACTTTATGAACTTGTCGACTGCAAGGGCCATGCGCAGAAAAAAAGAAGTTGCAGTGCGCAAAACCATTGGGGCCAGACGCTCCGGACTCATCTACCAATATATTGTTGAATCTACCATGGTAGTATTTTTTTCTATGTTACTCGCTTGGCTAATCGTATTGCTTTTACTTCCTTCCTTCAATGTTTTAACTGGCAAGACACTAGCGTTTCATTTTAACTGGACCTCCTTTTCTGCTATGTTGTTGGGTATTTTGGCTACGGGTTTGGTGGCTGGTAGTTACCCGGCATTGTATTTGAGTAACTTTAAGCCTTCTGAAGCACTCAAATCGAACCATATTGGCTGGAAGGCCATTTGGGCTAGAAAAGGACTGGTTATTTTTCAATTCTGTTTGTCAGTTCTTTTAATTATTGCTGTAATTGTAGTCCATCAACAGCTCGATTATATTCAAAATAAAAATTTGGGGTACAATAGAGAGCAAATTGTAGTGCTTCCTAAAGAAGGCAATGCCACTAAAAACACCGATCAATTCGTAGAACAGCTCAAAGCATTACCAGGGGTTGTGGATGCTACTACTTCCCACCACAGGTTGGTGGATGGTGGCCCTAATACAACTGGGGTAACTTGGCCCGGAAAAGACCCGGACACCATGATTCGATTTTCTAATGTTACGGTGAGTAAAAACTTTATTGCTACCATGGGTATTCGGCTGTTGGAAGGCAGAACATTTTCTGCAGATTCTTCTTTGGCCAACCACGAACTTATTATCAACCAAACCGCCCTAAAAACAATGGGGTTAGTAGACCCTGTTGGGTCTACCATTAATTTATGGGGAAAGGATTGTACCGTTGTAGGCGTAATTGAAGACTTTCACGCAGAAACCCTACACACAAAAGTGGCACCCATGGTTGTTCGGCATGCCCTGGAAGACACCCAGTACTTCATGGTAAAAGTTGCACCTGAAAACTATGGAGGTACCCTCTCCAATATAAAGTTATTCATGCAACAGCACAATCCAGAATTCCCATTCGAATATGAATGGATGGACCAACAATTTAATGCCCAATACCAATCGGAGTCTAGAGTTGCTTTGCTTTCTTCTTATTTTGCCGGTTTGGCAATTCTTATTTCTTGTCTTGGGTTGTTTGGTTTGGCCTCCTTTACAGCAGAACAAAAAACCAAAGAAATAGCCATCAGAAAAGTATTAGGTGCCAACAGGGCCAGCCTGGTATGGTTGCTTTCCAATGGCTTTTCTAAAACTGTATTGGTTTCAATATTACAAGCCATTCCTTTAGGGTATTGGCTGTTAGAAGGGTGGCTCCAACAGTTTGCTTATAGAATTGAGTTACAGCTATATCATTTTATTTTATCTGGTATCGCGGCAATGGCCATTGCCATTGTTACAGTAGCGAGCCAAACCTTTACCGCAGCCAATTCCAATCCTACGGCACACTTGAAAGGAGAGTAATTACCAAGTTAAACCTAAAACAAATTAAGAATTAGAAAAAGTACTTCAGTGGTTGGAAACCAACTCCTAATGCAACAAATATCCAACAAACAAATCCATGAATAAACAAATTTTTACAACATACTGCCTTTAAAACACAAAAAAACAACAATTTTATTGTAAATTTGTGCATGCGGACGTTTATTCTACTCAGTATTCTCGTTTTCTTAACATTGGCTTGCGAAAAAGAATCCCCACTTTGTGCTACACAAAACGTTGGAACAATGGAGGTAACCAACAACTTTACTCAGGGAACTCTTCAGGTATACATCGACACCCCTCCTAGATCTGGGAATGGTATAGGAGACATTAGCGTACCTGCTGGAGAAACTAAAACTTCTGATTTACCTACCGGCACCCACGATATTTATGCCATATTGGTTGTCACAACATGCTCTGGCAGTCGGTGTTCGGTAAATCCTTCCCCTCAAAAAGACAAAGAAGTAGAGATAAAACAATGTTCTACCCAATCCATTTTCTATTAAAAAAAGTTGGTCTAGTTCTTTATTTATTTAAATTGATTGCTACCCAAGCCTCCAACGAAGTTGCTGGCTTTTCTTGAAAAACTTTACTCTCTGTCTTTTTTTGAGCGCGTTGAATGGATTTATCAATCATGGTATGGCTGATTCTTTCGTTTTCTTCCACTCCCATCTTTTGCATCAAGTGCATGAGTCGTCCGTCGCCAAAAATTTTAAAAAAAGGGCTGTCCAAAGAAGTAAAACACAGCATGGCGTTGCTAGGACCAACTGCCGATAGTACGTTTTCGGTAAAACTTCTCAACGGGTGGATTTCTGGTAAAACCAAGGGGACACCATTAAAATTTATAGTTGGAAGGGCCTGTAATTGGTCCAATAACAACACAGCGTCTTTATGGCCTTCCATATCTTCTGTAAAAGGAATACCAGCCGACTCCAGCAGCCTTTTCATTTCAGTCCTTGTATCATCAAAAAAACAGAAAACAAAAGCTTTTTGGTGGTGTTCCAACTGATTCTTAAGCTCTTTTACCAACTGCCTGTACTTACCAATTTGGTTGTAATAAACGCAGTATTCTTCCGCTGCCTTTGGTTCTTTCTTTTTAAATAGCCCAAACATGCTCTTAAATAACTTATTGTTAAATGAAACAATTAAGTTAATACAAAGCAGGTAATTTTGTCGACTTTATTTTATTCTTCCTTCTCTCTTTCTCAATAAGAAGAAAAAAAGGACAGGCCCTTTAAAAGCACCTGTCCATACTACCTATTTTAATCGCATCCTTGAGGGTTCTTTCTAATTAATCCAATGGTGCAATTTTTGCTACCCATCCACCACCAGGTGCCAGTTTAATTTTCATTACGGAAGCAGCATTTATTTCTATTTCTTCCACAGCAAAATCACTGGCATTTCTGTCTGCATTGCGGCCATCTTTCCAAATTGTGATCGCATACTTTTTATTGGATTCTAAAAAGGAAAAATCCAATTCCATTTCTCTGGCGTTCCAGTCCGTCATACCAGCAACGTACCAATTTTCCTTTCTTTTTCTCCGCATCAAAATATAGTCGCCTACTTTGGCTTCCATCACTTTGGTCTCATCCCAAACAGTGGGCACCGCACTTAGGAAGGCCATGCTTTCTTTTTCCCTTTCATAATGGGAAGGGCTATCGGCTAACATCTGCAATGGACTTTCATACACAACATACATCGCCAATTGATGGCAACGGGTACCCTGGCTCATGGGTCTTTCAAATACGGGGTTGAAATTTTTTTCATTAGCATTGAGCATCGCACCCGGTGTATAGTCGATCGGACCGGCTACCATTCGGATAAAGGGTATGGTCAGGTTGTGGTCTGGACTTGCATTGGCCGACCATTTATTGTGTTCCAAGCCCATAACTCCTTCCCTTGTAATTACATTCGGGTAGGCTCTTCTCAACCCGGTTGGTTTGTACGCACCATGAAAGTCGACTAACAACTGATGTTCAGCAGATTTTTTGGCAATCTTCCAATAATAATTCACCATCCATTGGTCGTCTCGTTGCATAAAATCTACTTTTATACCCTTAACACCCCACGATTGGAATTGGGCCAAGGCAAGATCGAGTTGATCGTCTAAGGCCTTCCAGGTTACCCAAAGGATTACCCCAACATTTTTACGCTTTCCATATTCAATTATACCCACTACGTCTACTTCCTTTTTAATTTTCATTACATCATCTAGGTGGTACCAGCCTTCGTCCAAAATGATGTAGTCTATGTTGTTGACTGCGGCAAAATCAATATAATGTTTGTAGGTGGCGGTATTCACTCCAGCTTTGAAATCCACCCCTTTTAAATTCAAAGCATTCCACCAATCCCAAGCAACTTTCCCTGGTTTTATCCACTCCGGATTTTTAATTTGAAGTGGAGGAGCCAGTTTAAATACCAGCTCGGATTCTACTAGGCCCCCTGCCTTTTCACTAAGCACCACTACCCGCCATGGAAAGGTTCTGCGGCCTTGTGTTTTGGCCAGGTAGTTGGTACGCGACACCACCTTCACATCTCTATCGCTAGTTTGTTCTGTTTGATCCGGGTACTGTGCCCACTTGCCTTTTAATCCGTGTTTGGTGTTTTTCTCTAAAAACATACCTGGGTAGTCCTTTAAATTGGCTTCTGTAATTAGAACATGTAGCCCTGCGTCGTTTACGGCAAGAAGAGGAGTAGAAGCAAATGATTCCTGCTCTACAGATTCAATGGGACTCTCCAAGTATTTTCTTTCTTGGTGCGAATACATGCTTTTTTCTTTCGGAAACCACAACTTGACGTTGTTCTCAAAATTAAACTCAGCCAATTCCTGTTGCACAACCAGTTCTTTTTGTTTCAAATTTGTTTCCCAGCGGTACGCCAGGCCATCGTTGTACAGTCTAAACACTATCGCTATCCCTTTAGACTGCAATCTTAATTCATTGAAGTGGTTTTGAATAGTTGTGTTTTTTTGACGTACCAAGGGGCTAATAACATCGTTAACAGTTCGCCTGTCTGCTTTTTTCACTTTAAAAGCCTCCGCAATTTCCTTGCCTTCTAGCTGAATTGAAACTTGCGAAGTTTTAATTATGGGCTTGTTTTCATACAACAACTGGTAACTAATACCTTCTTGGGCAGAAACCAAACAGCTAATTTTCTTGTTAGGAGATTGCAACTGGTATTGCTGGGCATGTGCATGCCCGATTAAAACGAGCAAGTAAGTAATAAGGAATATTTTTTTCATAGCTTTAATTTATGGACATAGTCCGTTTGCTGTATTTTTGACTGTACAATTAAAAAGTCCATTGTTCAACCCAACCAGAACATCGCCTTGTTCTATAGGGTTATTGGTGCATAGAAACCGTGTATTTTTCAGTTTGTTTTACCCAAAGCGTTACATACGATTCCGTTTTACCTCGAATATTCACCCGTTTAAAAGTTGGTGTCTTTACTCCATTCACCCATAGAAAATCCACCTCCGTTTTGAACACAGGTTGCCACTTGAAACTACCTTTTTTCACCTTAATGGTGATCGTGGTGTTTTTATAAAAATAGACATCCAACAAGGCGTTCCAAACGGCGAGGTTATTCAGTTCTACTTCTTCCACCCCATAGCTCAACCTCGGTTTTATTTCCAAAATATTTTCAGGTGCATTAGGTCGAATACCCAACAGACCGTTTAAAACATTCCCTACCGCAGCAAAAGAAACCTCCGGGTACGTTTTTCGGTTTAAAAAAGGGTCCAAGTTGGCTTTTAAATTCATGGTTCCCAATGCATCTCTTTCGTATTGGTAATACACATCGGCCAGGTAACTGTTTTCTTCCACATTCATACCTCCTTTATTAATAAGATCCAAGGTGCTCTGAAGCCTAGCCTCTTCCTTTATCAAACCGAAATAAGCGGACAAAATCTGAATACCAATAACTTGGCCACTTGCCATTTCACCATTTTCTTTTAAGTATGGGTAATACGCATTTTGTTCCCTATCCCACCATTCCTGATCAAATCGATTGGCCAGGCTGTCTGCTTTTTGCGTCCATTTTATTCCATCTTTTCCGGAAGCCTCTAAAATACTAGACATTGCAGTATACCCGGCATATTGTGCAGCAACCAAATCTGCACCAGTAAAAATGCGTTCTTTGGCATCTTCATAATAGGAGCCCAACCCTCTCCTGCCTTTTTCACTCGGGCTATCCAATAAACCATCTGCATTGGAGTCCCATTGTCGGACGTATTCATTTACAGTTATGGCGTAAAACTTCTGGAAAACTGGGTCTTGGATATAGACTTCCTCTCCAGTAAGTACATACATTTGAAAGCACGCCCGCATTACATCAAAATTGGCGGGTAAATTGTACCAAAAATCATCATCTGAGGTATAATCTACGGGTGTTGGCCTGTTGTCTCTTGTTATTTCCCAGTAACTGCACCAATCTCTTGATTCGGAAATATTCGCTGCAAATTTCTGAAGCATATTGGTCGTATGGTTGTCCAACCCTAAAAAATGGGCTCCCACAATTTGATGGGATACATCGCGCATACAAAAGGACCCCCTACCCGGAAGCCCTGCTTCATACCATTTGCCTACTGGTGCTTCGTCTTGCACATACGCTTTTGCTTGGTACTGGGCCCATTTAAAACCATTGTTAAGCCATTCTTTATTGGACCGAAGCGCCATTAAAGGACTTGATTCTGGAGAGGAAGCCTGGTTATCTGGTGTGCTTTTTACGGAGCAAGACAGCATAAAAGCGGAGACTTGCACCAATAGTAGTAGGTGTTTCAATTTGGCCATATTTGCATTTTTACTATAAATTAGGAAAAGGCAGCTAACTGCCTTTTCCATTTTTGAACCTATATCAATTACCAGTTAGGGTTTTGATCAATTTTAGTTACATCAATCTCAGATTGTGGAATGGGCCACCAATAGTGTTTGTTGGCGTTAAAAATTCTTTCTGACCATTCAAATGTAACGGCATTTCCTCCTCCATCTTGGTAGGTAAGCCCTTTGGGCACTCCCGGCATCACATGTTCTGCTATTTCCCACCTTCTAATATCGAATAATCGTATCCCTTCAAAAGCAAACTCTACCCTTCTTTCATTTCTAACTACCTCTCTTAGTTCATCTTGAGACAAACCAATTGGAATTGCTGGCATGCCTACATCTCCTCGGCTTCGCACCTCATTAATTGCATCAAGTACTGTTGGATCAATTTGGTTGGCTTCAATTTTTGCTTCAGCATACGTAAGTAAAACTTCTGCATACCGCATCAAAATAAAATGTACGCCCCCATCCCAATAATTGGACTCGTCTACGTCTTTATTGGACATGTATTTTAACCAATTATAACCAGTAGCTGTCTTATTCCAATCTCCAGCTGTGCCATCGGTCAAATCATCTCCAGGAACAATAACACCACCAGGATAACTTGCCCCCGGTATTGAATTGTAAACCCCACCGCGCCATTCAGTTCCAGGAAACAAAATAGAATACGCCAATCTTGGGTCTCTATTTGCATAAGGATTATTCGGATCAAACAACGGAGAATCATTTATGGAGAGTCCATCGGTACATTCGTAAGCATCGACTAGCGATTGTAGTGGACAAGAGCTACTCCATCCGCCCACTGAATTCGGCCCAAAATTTTGAGTATAAAACTCTCCTAAATCAACGTCTTGGACCACCTGAATGTCAAAAATCACTTCCTGGTTTCCAATTCCTTCGTAAGTGAACAAATTTTTATATGCTGGGTATAGTGCATATGTATTTAAATCCATTACATCTTTTGCAGCCTTTGCTGCGGCATCGTATTTTTTCTGGTACAAATAGATCTTGGACTTCAAAAAGTAAGCTGCTCCTCTTGTTACACGCCCTTTATTTTGGTCCTCATACTGGATGGGCAAAGCATCCTCTATTGCCTGTAAGTCTGTTAGCAAGGCACCCAGTATTTCAGTTTTATCCGTGCGCTTTGCAAGTTCTGCTGCTTGGTCTCCAATAGGTTCTACATCCTCAGGTTTGATACTGGTGGTTAGAAAAGGAACATCTCCAAATAAATAAACCAAGTCAAAATAAAAATAGGCCCTTAAAAAAGCAGCTTCCGCCAGCAACCTTTTTTTATAAGCAGGATCGATGTCTGTTATTCCCTCCACAGACTCAAAAATTCTGTTGACCCTTTGGATGCCCTGGTACCTTTGTTTCCAGCGGTAAGTGGAATAACCGTCATCAGTGGATGCGGTTCCATCGGCCAATCGGTATCCGGCGTTCCAAGAATGGTGGTCCAATGCATTGTCTGTCAGTGCTTCAATGCGCAACATGTCGGTACCTTTACCGTAATCTCTATTCCAGGAGTTAAACCCTATTTCGTGGTACACTGCATTTAGGGCAACTTCTAAGTCTTTTTTATTCTTAAAAAAAGATTCAGTAGACAGCCGGTCGGTCGGTTTTCTGTTTAAAAAGTCTTCACAACTGGTTGAGATAACCATTAAAAACAGTGCTAATATTAATATGTTTTTCATCTTCATTTCCTTTTAATGGTTAAAAATTTGCCTGAATTCCAAATGAATAAGTAGCTACTGGTGGGTAATAACTCGGTCGCCCATCATAGGTTTCCGGATCTAACCCAGACTCCACATCTGTAATTGTAAAAACATTGGTAGCGCCCAAATACAACCGCAAAGATTGGATCCCAGCTTTGGCCATCATGGTTTCTGGCAATGTGTACCCCAATTGAATGTTCTTCAATCTTAAATAAGAGGCGTCCCGTATCCAGAAGTCACTGTATAAATAGTTGTTTTTGTTGGACGCAGCTTCTAACCTAGGAAACGACGCCCCTTTGTTTTCTGGGGTCCACCGATCCAGCACTCTTGTGGTGGTGAAAATCTCAAATGCCGGCCCTTCATTGGGTGCACCATAAAAATAATTTTCTGCTTTTAATACCCCTTGAAAGAAAGCCGAAAAATCGAAGTTCTTAAAACTAGCCGATAAATTTATTCCGTACGTATACCGCGGCAGCGCACTTCCAATAACAGTCCTATCTGCATCGTCAACCACGCCATCTTCATTGATATCCGTTAATTTAATATCCCCTGGTTTAAGCTGTGCATGGTTGGGTTGGGTGGCATGTTTCAGAATCTCTTCTTCTGTTTGAAACAAACCAGCTGATTTATATCCGTAAAATGAATTTACCGCTTCCCCAACTTTGTTGATGTTCCATCCCTGGATAGCAGGTTCTTTGCCTCCAAAATCTGTTAATTCGTTTTGAACATCGGCCATATTCAAACCAACGCTATAATTGAATTGCCCTATGGAACTTCGGTAGTTCAGAGCAGCTTCCCATCCTTTATTTCTCATAGAACCCCTGTTTATTTCAGAAGGATCCAAACCAACCAAATAAGAAATAGGCAACACCATTAACATGTCTTTGGTATCTTTGATGAAATAGTCAAAATTGGCCGACAATTTGCCTTTAAAAAAAGCCAGGTCTACTCCAAAATTGGTCATTTCCGAGGTTTCCCAAGAAATATCCTGGTTGGCATAGTTGCGCTGAGAATACCCATCTACTTGGTTGTTGTTAAAACTATAGGAGTAAGAAGGATAAATGGTAGAAGAAAAACTGTAAAGGCCTATGTTTTGATTCCCAAGCTGGCCCCAGGAGGCTCTAAACTTAAGATCATCTAAAAAACCAATTTCTGACATAAAGTTTTCATCACTAGCTACCCATCCAGCCGAAAAAGAAGGGAACACCCCCCATTTATTGCCTTCTGCAAACCTGGAAGACCCATCGTACCGAAAGTTGGCTTCTAACATGTACCGGCCCTTGTAATTGTAATTGGCCCTACCAAAAAAGGACATTAGCGCCCAATCTTGCGTATACCCAGCGTTGTCTTTGGACTGCACATCCCCTAGATTCAATTCTGGTGTAGTCTGGTTGTAAATATTTTGCCTGCTGGCATTTAAGCTGTAGGCCGTATTTTCAAGCACATCAAATCCGGCCAATACTTTTATATGGTGTTCGTTCTTGTCCACACCATACCCCAAGGAAGTTGTAAAATTCCATTGTCCTTCTTCCCATCGACCTTCATCCAATTTATTTGGGTTCCATGCATACACAATATTGGAAGCATCTGCAGGGTCAATAAAATCAAAAGCAGCCTTAAACGACTTATTTCTAAAATTTTTCCGAATATAAGAATAGTCCGCCTTCAGCATTAAATTGGAAATAATTTCGTAATCCAAGCCCAGGTTGATACTCATTTCTTCCCTTGTATTGGTATTCATACCACCAACTTCCAACCCAGCTAGGGCGCTATTGTTGTCTTTGTTCAATCCGTAAGCTCCGTTGGGATAACGCATCACTGTAGCAGGCGAAGTACCCACCATGGCGCTTATGGCCTCCCACATTCTGTTCGGACTTTCTGAAACTCGGTTGCTGAAGTATACATTGCTTCTAATTGCCACTTTTGGGCTGATGCGGTAGTCATTGTTTAACCTAAGTCCAATTTTTTTGGTATTGGTGTTGGGCAACAACCCTTCTTGGTCTAGGTAATTCAATGATAACATGGTTTTTATTGTTTCATTTCCTCCAGTCATGCTCAAGGAATGGTTTTGAACAAAACCCTTATCGAATAATTCTTCAAATAAATTCACATAAGGATATTGTATTGGATCTGTTCCATTCACCGTGTTGGCAATGTAGTCGTCCGAATATTTTGGTTGCCCGCCAGCGTTAACCAAAGCCTCATTGACCAAAGTCAAATAATCTTTAGCTGAAACCAATTCGGGTAAGGTAGCTGCCTTTTGATAACCAGCATATCCGTGGTACCCGAGGGAAAGTTTGTTGTCTGCTCCACGTTTTGTTGTAATAAGGATTACGCCATTGGATGCCCTCGCACCATAAATGGCCGACGAGGCGGCATCTTTCAAAACAGAAATATCTTCAATGTCGTTGGGGTTTACTTGAGACAAACTTGCCTGTACACCGTCTATTAGTACCAGAGGATCGCTCCCTGCTCCCAACGAGGCAATACCCCGGATGCGCATGCTGAGATCTTCGCTACCAGGCACACCGCCTCTATCTACAATGGTTAACCCCGGTGCCACTCCTTGAAGCGCAAGCCGCGCATCGGACATAGGTTTCTCTATTAATTCAGCCCCATCTACAGTAGCAATTGCTCCTGTAACTTCTTTTTTCTTTTGTGTTCCATACCCGACTACAACAATTTCTTCGAGGGAAGTAACATCTTCTTCGAGTACAATAGAAAAGTTGGAAACGCTGCCTAATGTTACTTCTTGGGTTTTGTACCCTAAAAAGGAAATGCTCAAAATGCCTTGTTCATGGGCACTTGGAACATTCAGGGTGAAAGCCCCATCTGCATCAGAAACTGTTCCAATAACCGTTCCCTTAATTAATATATTGGCCCCTGGAATGCCCATTCCATCCGGTCCGGTAATGGTTCCAGTTACTACCCTATCTGGCATTTCTAAAACCGGCAATGTAAGCGGCGCATGCGCCAATTCTTTTGGCAGTTTTTCATACAAAATAATTCTTCCACTGCTTACTTTAAAATCAATGCTATGTGGTTCTAGAAGTTCCTCCAATACGGCTCCTAAAGTAGAGTTTTTGATTTTCAAATGTACCCGTTCTTCTACAGGCACTACATCTGGGCTGTAAACAAATTTCACATCCGTGAGCGTCTCTATTCTATTTAAAACCTGACTTAAGTTTTCTCCATGGCTTCTCAATGATATTGGCGTATCCAAATTTTGCGCACCGAGGTTGTGTGCATAAACTGCACAACCAAAAGTAACGGCTAGTATCATTTGTATAAAGGTTAGTTTCATTGCTATTGCTATTAGCGCAACAAATCGATATTTTTTCATATATTTGAAAGTTTTGTTCTTGTAAAGAGAATTTTAAAACACTTTCCCCTTCGGGGAGCGAGACCGGTGATGCTGCAACATTGCCGGTTTTTGTGTTTTAGATGGGCGTAACTTTCAACTATGGTATGTGGTAGAGTTCTTTCATAATATTGGTTTTATAGTTGTACATTAATTATCACATCCTGGTCCGGAAACGATTATTTTAATTCCTTGTTTTTGATAGGTTAACCCCATCGTTTCGCATATAAGAGATAGTTGACTGAATAAGTCCTGCTGGTTGAGGTCACCTGTAAAAGAACACGCCATTAAATTCGCGCCTATTTCAATTTTTATTCCATAATGCAATTCCAAATCTTGGAAAATATCGGCCAACCCAATGGCCTGGTAGTTGAAATCAGATGTTGGAAAAGATTGGTTGGCCAGTACTTTTGGTTCCTGCACAATTCCAGCCTTTAGTTGTCCTGAATTTTCAAGAACCACTTTTTGATTGGGGGTCAACATTATTTTCTCATTTTCAGGAAGATTGCCTTTGCTTAGCACTTTTTTGCTTAAAGTTTTGGATACATATACCTTTCCGGTTGCTACTTCCACTTCGTTTAATCCCTTGTCCGCTTTTACTGTGAAACTCGTTCCTACTACCTCTGTCACCAAGGCATCACTGTATACAAAAAATGGTTTGTTTTTATTTTTATGCACATCAAAAAAAGCGGTACCAATTAAAAACACCTCCCGTTTATTGCCCTGAAAACTAGATGGAACAGATACTTTTGCTCCAGGATACAACTGCACCAAAGAACCATCGGGTAAATTAATTTCTTTTAACTTCGTTCCATCGTTAACATACTGTTCTATGCTGCTCACATTTTCAGACGAAAAGTAATGCGCTTCCGGTTGGGCACTTCGGTTCAAGCCCCAAATCAGAACCAGCAGCAAACCAATTGTTGCGGCGGTGGCGGCCGTCCACCGTGGCCATAGTAGTCGTTTGTTGTTCTGTTTGGTGGTGGTTTTTAACTCAATTTGATTCCAAATGCGGCGCTCTATCAATTGAATTTTTTCTGGATCAATGGTTTCAATTGGTTCTTGTTCTCCCAGCTGTTCGTACCATTGCTCCACTATTTTTTGTTCTTCTGCGGAACATCTGCCCTTTTGGTATTTTTTTAGTAGGCTATAAAATCCGTCTTGACTCATTTTTGTGCTTTTGGTTTTTTTATAAGTAAACCTTGGGCACGCTTCCCCTAAAAAAAAATTATAAAATATTTACTGCTAAGGCCGCAGCAATCATATAATCTTTTAAGTAAAGCCTCATATGGCGCAAGGACTGGGTTATATGGTATTCCACAGCTTTCTCTGTGATTCCAAGTTTGGCTGCAATTTCTTTAGTGGAAAGCTGCTCCTGTCTACTCAAGGTAAACACCCTTTGGGTTTTAGCAGGCATCATGGCAATGCCTTTGTCTATGGCTTTTTTCAAATCGTTCATGACAGCCAATTGCTCCGTAGAAAATGTTTTATCGGAATAATTGTGCTTCAAGTAAAGCAAATATTTTTCATGTATGATTTGGGACTTAAAGTAATTGATAACTTTGTACTTAACTGCATTCAGCAACCAAGACCGTATATTTGCAATCTCAACTACCTTTCGCCTTTCCCATAAACTAATAAATACTTCCTGAACAATTTCTTCTGCTGCCAGTTCATTTTTACATTTTTTCAAAGCCAGCCGAAACATTTGCTCCCAAAATCGATTGTAGAGTGCTTTGAATGCAACATGGCCTTGCTGCTGGCGCAACATCTCTAGGAGTTCTTGTTCGGTAAGCTCGTTTATAACCATGTTGTTAAAAATTGGCGTCAATATATTATAAAAGATTTTAGAATAATCAGTTCAAGTTGTTACAAATCAATATAATACAGGAAATCGGTAATAAAGTATAAGGTGGTACCAAGATTTGTCTTGATATTTAAAAGAGGACAAAAAGCTCGAAATTTTTACCTTCATTTTTTTTATTTTTTTTTGAACAACCATTTAGGGGTAGGCTTATGTTGCCTTACTTCTAATAATCTACTGACAATAAAAAACAATCCATTACTGCCAAAACCACTATAAAAATGAAATACAAATATTATTGGCTCATCTGTAGCTTTCTGTGTTTGGCCACCACCGCAATAGCACAGACACAAAAGCAATTTAAACTCCACAACCAAACTATTGAATTGGTCACAACCGATGCCAATTTCGAAATAGAAATTACCATCGAAGAACCAAGTGAACAATTGGGTTTAGCCACCCTAAAGTTAACTTCTACTACCGCAAAGGTACCAAGCCCTTTGTCTATCAAATGGTCTTTACCATCTTCTAACATTGCTGGTTATTGGTCGACACAGGCTTTTCTAAACAAAACCATTGCCCCTAATTGGGGTCCATCCACGGTGCGTTCGGTTATATCCCGCCATGCCCCAGTAATCACTCTTTTTGGCCATGATCAAATCAACCAACAGACTTTTTCTGTAGATGAAATTAGGGACCTTGTCATCTGCAGTACCAGCATAAAAGAAGAAAATGGCAAGGTGTACAATGAAGTGCAATTGTTTACAGAAGCCACAGAAGCAAAAACATCCTATGAGTTCCAATTTAGGCTGGACCAACGGCCATTGCATTATGCACAAAGCTTACAAGGAGTTGGCAATTGGTGGCAAAGTAAGTTCCCTGCTGCACCCGCACCCAAAAGTGCTGGGGATGCAGTGTATTCAACTTGGTACAGCTACCACCAAAACCTACAAACCGATGCACTGCTTACTACTTGCTCCTTGGCTTCTAAAATGGGGTACAAAACCCTTATTATTGACGATGGATGGCAAACCTTAGATGGCAACAGAGGATATGCTTATACTGGAGACTGGGAGCCTGAGCGGCTCCAAGACATAGGCAGATTGGTCGACTCGGTCCACAAAATGCATATGAAAGTGATGTTGTGGTATGCGGTTCCTTTTGTAGGAGAAAAATCGAAGGCCTACCTAAAAATGAAAGACAAAGTATTGCGGTATTGGGATGGCCAAGGTGCCTATATAATGGACCCTAGATACCCCGAAGTTAGATCCCATATTATACAAACCTACACTTCGGCACTTAAGAAATGGAACTTAGATGGCTTCAAACTAGACTTCATTGGGCGTTTCCGTGCAGATAAAAACATCGTTTTAACTGCTGAAAATGGACGGGACATTGCCTCAGTAAGCCAAGCTACCGATGTTCTAATGAAGTCGCTTTTATTGGCATTAAGGGCAATCAATCCGGAGGTTCTAGTAGAATTCCGGCAGCCCTACACCGGACCTTCCATGCTGCAGTACGGCAATATGATGCGGGCCAGCGACTGCCCAAATGTAGCCCTTCTTAACAGAGTCCAAACCACCGACCTTAAATTATTAAGCCAGCATACGTATGTTCATGCCGACATGTTGATGTGGCATTACAACGAGCCAGTAGAACAAGCAGCTTTGCAATTTCTAAATGTACTTTTTGCTGTACCCCAGATGTCTGTGCGGTTATATGACATACCTTCGGACCATTTTAAAATGGTACAATTCTACACTGAATATTGGGTAAAAAACAGCGATATTCTTTTAAAAGGGGCTTTCACTCCTGGCAATCCACTGCTGAACTACCCCATTTTAAAAGCCGAAAAAGACAACAAAGTGATAACCGCAGTTTACAATGAACAAATTGTTTCATTAGACAACACAGTACAGGCCTTTGACATCATTAATGCTACCAATTCAAAGCAATTGGTACTCGCTATTGAAGGCCTTGAAAAGCCGTACAAAATGCAGGTATTCGATTGTACCGGAACCCTTGTTAAAGAACAACAAACAACCCTCAAAACAGAAGTTCGAAGCATAGAGGTTCCGCCATCAGGAATAATAAAATTAACCCCTATACAACTATGAATTCATTTAAAACCATCGCCGGTGCTGCTCTAATTATGTTTTTGTGCCATGGCTGTTTCAAAATTAAAAACGAGGCTCCTCCTCTTCCGAAACCAAATATTTTATGGTTGCTGGTGGAAGATATTTCTCCTAACCTCGGCTGTTACGGTGATACCCTTGTTCGAACGCCACACATTGATGCACTTTCCAAAAATGGAATGCAGTTTAACAATGTATTTATGCCTGCACCTGTATGTTCCTCGGTAAGGTCGGCACTCATTACTGGTGCTATGCCTACCACATTTGGTACCCACAACCACCACAGCTCCAGAACGGAAACATCGGCCATTTCACTTCCTGATAGCATTACTACCCTACCGCAAATTTTTAAAAGAAATGGTTACTATACTTTCAACCAAGGCAAAGATGACTACAACTTTGCATACCATCGCGACAGTTTGTACGAAGGCCCATATCGCGACAATGGCATGTATGGGAAGGTTGGAACCGCAATGAATTGGTCCGAAGTACAGCAGCCTTATTTTGGTCAAATTCAGCTGTACGGAAACAAGTACATTTACAGCAAAGATTTTAAAAACAAGGTTTTAAGAGAGATCCCTGCAGACTCCATGCAATTGCCTCCTTACTACCCTGAAACGGACTATATGAAACAAGAATGGGCTTCCTATTTAGAGTCTATTGAATTAACAGACCAAGCAGTAGGGGCATCTTTAGAAGCTCTTAAAAAAGCAGGGATGCTTCAAAACACCTATGTATTCTTTTTTTCAGATCATGGCATGCGCTTGTGGCGGCACAAACAATTTTTGTACGAAGGTGGCATAAAAGTGCCGCTACTACTCACCTATTTTGATGCCTCTGGCCAACCTTCTTTGGTTCCTCTGGACAACCAGCAAACCTTCGACGACCTGGTAAGTGGTTTGGACATAAGTGCGAGCAGTTTGGATCTTGCTGGAATTCAAGTGCCCGATTATTACGAAGGGCAAGCTGTTTTGTCCAAGAATTACACACCAAAAAAATATGTATATTCGGTTAGAGACCGTTGCGACTTTTCTATTGACAGAATTCGTTCGGTTAGGAGCCAACAGTTCAAATACATTCGGAATTTCAAATTAGACCGACCTGCCATGCAAGGCAACTACCGAGATGCATGGGACATTACTAAAAAAATCCGAAAAGACTTTGAAGATGGAAAGTTGGATACCATTCAGGCTGCCCATTGGCAGGCAGAAAGAGCAGCTGAAGAATTGTACGATCTTGCCAACGACCCACATGAAACTATTAATTTAGCTCAAAATCCATCGTTTCAAAAGGCATTGGTGGAACACCGCAATGCACTAACCCAATGGATCCAAACAACCCAAGACCAAGGGCAAAACCGAGAATCAATTGAAGGGTTGCAATTCATGTACTCCATTTGGGGAGACCAATGCACCAATCCAGAATACAACGAACTGAAATAAAAAAAACCAGGGGAAGGCCATTGGGCTTCCTCTGGTTCTTTTGGATCATATAGCATCTAACAGGCTTTTTAGGCGCTTCCAACCTTCTTCCCTTGCTTTTTTATTAGCTTCTGAAGCATCTTCTGATTCACCCGCCCTAAAAAAACCATGTCCAGCTCCAGGATAAACCACTGGTTCGTATTGTTTGTTCTGGTCTTTCATCCAAGATTCAGTTTGCTCTATGGTTGCATTGACACGGTTGTCGTTGCCTCCATAAAATCCATAAACAGGAACTTGTATGTTTTTATAGGCTTTAGCCTGTTTTGGGCCTGTGCCATAACAAACAAAAGCTGCCTCTATTTCCGAATTATTTGTAGCCGCATTAAAACTTTGACTTCCTCCCCAACAAAACCCCAACACTACCACTTTTTTGTTCCCAGCAGCAATTTTTTTCCCGTAAGCAATTGTAGCTTGCAAATCCGAAGCAACTTGCTCTTTGGTAAGTCCGTAAATACCCGTGCGTGCTGCATCAGAATTTTCAAAAGAATCTGTACCACCACCATTTGGGCCAGCACCCGTGAGCATATCCGGTGCCAAAGCAATATAACCAGCCTCTGCTATTTGGTCCGCCATGGATCTTGCCCACAAATTGAGCCCTCTGTTTTCATGAATCACCACCACCACAGGAACATTCTTAGAAACTTCTGGAAACACTAGAAAAGCTTTGACAGTTCTATTGTTGTAGGTAATATCTACCCATTCGTGGTGTCTGGGTGATGTTTCTAGTCTTTCTTGTGCGGATTGTCCATTGCAAAATAATGGGAGCACAATACAGGTTAATAGTAAATAGCGCATAACAGTTAAGCTTGGTTCAACCATAAAATAAAAAATTCCAAGCAACAATACAATTTGCCCAAGGGCCTTTGCTTTTAGTTACACACTAAGTGAGCAAAAAAATAAGCCACTTGTATCCCCTTGTATTTTCAAAAATTTCGCAGAAAATAGCAAAAAAAAAGGTGCAAACTTGCGCCCACACCTTCGTCACGTTTTTATTGAGATTTAAAATGTAACTTCTTTTGTAAAACCGTTTACGGATACCGTTACCAGTCTATCACATGCCCCATTTCCAAAATCGAAGGAGATGGTTCTTTTGTCGGTACTAATTGTTTTTTCTCCAGCCACGGGAATAAAAACATTTTCTGAACGGCAACTTCTTTTAAATACGATGGTTTCTATTATTTGAGAGGTATAAGCAACTCCTTCTTTATTGGTGCCATTGGCACTTCCTATCACCTCAAATTGATCGTTGATTGGGTTCGCTGCCCGTATCCAAGTTTTGGTTCTGTCCACATTTCTTGTAGCAAACTCTCCATCGGGCCAAGTAACCTTTCCATCAGTAATTACCACATTAAAGGAAGGGTGGTCTTCTAAAGAGGTTGCCACATTGGTAACCACCCTGGTACCTTCAATTTTTAAATCATCCAAGTAGAAATCAATTAGTTTGGTTGTTACAACAGATCCAGGAACAAATCGTTTGCCTTGGTATACTATTTCCATAATCCCTTTTCGCACTCTTCCTTTTGGACCTTCACAGCCGTCACCAAAATCGATTGTTAGTTTGTTGTTATCCGGGTCGTGTACAATCGAAACATTTTGGCACGAAAACCGATCGTCCGAAACTATTCTACCGCCATCAATTCCCTGCAATTCCATACTTGTAAATGCCAAATCATCCACTTCTTCAAATGCTTCGTCCATTGCCACTTCTGTCTCTACCATAGACAGATCACCGGATCCCAACTCCTTTAAGTCATTTTGACAAGCTCCTAAAACACTTAAAAAAATAACCAGTGTACTTAATAATTTAATTTTTGATGTATTCATAGTCCGTTTGTTTTTTTATTCATTAGACCAAATATTGAACCACAAGTTTAATCGTTGGTCTATTGTTGTAATAAATTAATTCTACAAAAGGTTAAAAAGTAAGCACCAGTTGCATTTTTTTTCCGTTAAAAAATGTAATATTGATTTTTATACCATTAAGATATGAAGCGCATTTTATTGATCCTCCTGCTTACAACAGCTCAGTTTTCTTTTGCTCAGCAATTAAAAATAGCGAAACTGAAGTACCACGGAGGAGGGGATTGGTATTCCAATAAAACCGCCCTGCCCAACCTAATTGATTTTTGCAACAGCAACCTAAAAACGGGAATAAGCAAAGAAGACCAGGTAGTAGAAGTAGGGGGACCAGAATTATTTTTATACCCTTACATTTACATGACTGGGCACGGCAACGTGGTTTTTACGGCAGAAGAAGCTCAAAACCTCCGAAAATACCTTATTGGTGGTGGTTTTTTGCACATAGACGACAATTATGGAATGAATCAGTTTGTTCGACTTGAAATGAAAAAAGTATTTCCAGAATTGGAATTCATTGAACTGCCTTTCAACCACCCAATTTACCATCAAAAATACAAGTTCAACAATGGCCTACCCAAAATACACGAACACGATGGCAAGCCTGCGCAAGGGTTTGGCCTTATTTACGAAGGCAAATTAGTATGTTTTTATTCTTACGAATCGGACTTGGGCAATGGATGGGAAGATCCAACCGTACACAACGACCCTCCTAGCGTGCGATTACAGGCATTAAAGATGGGCGCGAATATTATTTCGTTTGCTTTTTCAAGTCGTTAATATTTGAAATTTGTGTCTCTATACTTATATTGTAGGTCAGAAAATATAAAAAGGAATCGAAAATTTTCGGCATTGTACTTTTAAACTATTGATTCTCTTTAAACTAACAGAAATATAACATGCGCAATGATGAATTAAAAGAGCTTACCAAAGCTGAAGATGAAATCATGCAAATTTTATGGAAGATTGAAAAAGGGTTTGTAAAAGAAATTATTGAGAACCTTCCTGAACCAAAACCTGCGTACAACACAGTGTCTACCATTGTGCGCATCTTGGAAAAAAAAGGGTTTGTGCATTATAATGCTTATGGAAAAACCCATCAATACTTCCCTGTTGTATCAAAAGGAGAATATTCTGATTTTTATTTAAAAAAATTTATACGAAACTATTTCAAAGGCTCGTTTAAAGATATGGTTTCTTTTTTCACTAAAAAGAACGATATGAACATCAATGAAATAGACAAATTGCTTTCAACATTAGATGATTTAAAAGAAGACAACAAGAATGAATAGTGGTATTAACTATATTATTGAGGCCAGTATCATCAGCATGGTGTGTTATGTGGTTTTCTTTTTGTTCTTAAGGAAAAACGCTAGTTTTAATACCAACCGCTGGTTTCTACTGGGTTCCATATTTGCTTCTTTTGTATTTCCACTTTTTCATATATCCTTTACTTCCTCTTTTGTAAATGGTGTAGAAACATTGCCTGAACAAATGTTGCAAGGTTTTGCCGTATCCTCTCTAGCGGACACAGATGGTCTTAATTTGATTACCATCCTTCTGTTTTTGTACGGTTTAGGCTTGCTGTTTTTTTCATGCATGCTTATATTTAATTTAACTAAAATTGGACTAATAATTTATGCCGGCCAAAAATCCAGCCAGGATGGCATTACCATCATTAAAACAGAACAAGCCATACATACTTCGTCTTTTTTGTCTTTTATTATTTGGAATGAACAAGACAACCAAACCAAATACAAAGATTTCATTGTAAAACATGAAAGGGCCCATATCAATCAATACCACAGTTTGGATAGAATTCTTGCAGAATTGTATACCTCTGTATTTTGGTTCAACCCATTTGCTTGGAAATTAAAATCTTCTCTAATTGAAAACCATGAGTTTTTGGCCGACCATAGTGTTGCCGAAAGCGAAGGTCGAAAGCGTTACACTTCATTTTTAGCCTGTCAAACCCTTGAGTTTAGCGGGCTGCCCATCAGTAGGTTCAAATCTAAAGAATTATTGAGGAGAATCTCTATGTTAAAAGGAGAACAAGCCGGACCAGCAAAACCAGCTGTTATCAGCATCCTTACCTTTTCATTGTTGTTTATCGTCTCTGCTTTTTCTATAAAATCGTATGATGGAAAAAAAATAGATGCAACCCTATTAGAAGAAAAGGACGCTTTTATAAAAGATGACAAGGTGTATTCTATTGTGGAAGAATCTGCAAGCCCTGAAGGGGGCATGCGGGAGTTTTACACTACCTTTAAGGAGAAAATTCAATACCCAAAAGAAGCCATTGACAACAACATCGAAGGCAAAGTTTTCATAGAATTTGTAATCGATCAAACAGGTACTATTACCGATATTAAAACCATTAAAGGGATAGGATCTGGTTGCGATAAAGAAGCCGAAAGAATTTTAAAATCCATGCCCAAATGGAACCCTGGCCTGCTGCGAGGCAACCCTGTAAAACAAAAACTAATATTGCCCATCACTTTTAGAATGCGGCCCGAATAAAAAAAGGGTAGCCCATAGGACTCCCCTTTTCAATATTTAAACTGTCTTTATTGAAACTTAACCGTTCCTATCTTCCAAAAGGGTTAAGAGCGGACATCCCTCTTTTACCTCCTAGTTTGTTCATCGTCTTCATCATCTTTTTCATTTCACCAAACTGCTTTAGTAGTTGGTTCACTTGTTGAATCGAAGTACCACTTCCGGTTGCAATTCTCTTTCTTCTACTTCCATTGATAAGATCTGGGTTTTCCCGTTCTTGGATGGTCATAGAATGAATAATGGCTTCAATCGGTTTGAAGGAATCATCATCCACATCCAACCCTTTCATGGCTTTGCCCATACCAGGTATCATGCCCATGATATCCTTGATATTACCCATTTTTTTAATCTGCTGCAATTGAGAAAGGAAGTCATTAAAATCAAATTGATTCTTCTTAATCTTCTGGTTTAGTCGTTTCGCTTCGTCTTCATCAAACGCCATTTGCGCTTTTTCAACCAATGAAACAACATCTCCCATCCCCAATATTCGATTGGCCATCCTGTCTGGGTGAAACTTATCGATGGCTTCCATTTTTTCTCCATGGGAGATAAACTTGATTGGTTTATCTACTACGGTCCTAATCGACAAAGCAGCACCACCACGGGTATCCCCATCCAATTTTGTAAGGACTACCCCATCAAAATTCAATCGTTCGTTGAAAGTCTTGGCGGTATTCACAGCATCTTGCCCTGTCATAGAATCTACGACGAACAAAGTTTCAGAAGGATTGAGTTTGTTTTTCAACGCCTCAATTTCATTCATCATCTCTTCATCCACTGCCAATCGGCCCGCTGTATCCACAATAACTATAGATTTGCCATTGGATTTGGCATGTTCGATTGCATTGGAAGCAATTTCAATTGCATTTTTATTCTCAGGCTCGGCATAAACTTCTACCCCAACTTGCTCTCCTAGTGTCTTCAACTGCTCTATTGCAGCTGGCCTGTAAATATCACAAGCAGATAAAAGCACTTGTTTCCCTTGACCTTTGAGGTAATTGGCCAATTTCCCCGTAAAAGTTGTTTTACCAGACCCTTGTAAACCGGAAATAAGGATAACTGCTGGGTTGCCTTCTATGTTGATATCTTCGTTGGTACCTCCCATTAAAATGGTCAGCTCATCGCTAACTATTTTAGTCAGTAATTGACCCGGAGAAACTGAATTCAACACATCTTTACCCAATGCGCTGCTCTTAATTTTATCTGTAACGTCTTTGGCCACTTTGAAGTTAACATCCGCATCTATTAGTGCCCGTCTAATTTCTTTTACGGTAGACGCAACATTAATTTCACTAATACTCCCCTGGCCCTTAAGATTCTTAAAAGCTTTCTCTAATTTATAATTAAGATTATCAAACATACTACATCAAAATTTTGGCAAAAATAACATTATACTTTGTTAGTTCATCCCAATTTGGTTAAAATCTTTCTTTAGTTAACAATTTTTTTAAAGGGAATCAACCGAAGTATAGACCCTGATTCAAATTCATTGTGTGCTTCTTCTAACTCAACAAACGCATTGACCTCCGCCAAATTTGCCAAATCACCTGAACCTTGCCCTTTTACAGGGTAGGCGACACAAGTGGCGTTCTCAATGGCAGCCCTTACTTGCATAAAATTGGTCAATGGCTTATCAAAAACCACCTTTTCTGCCAATTGGGCTGTAAAGTCCATTGGCGCTTGGTGCAAACACGCATCCAACCAAGGCAAAACATATTTATTGAGACAGAGAAAAGTAGACACTGGATTGCCAGGCAAGGCAAAAAAAACTTTATTTTTCAATGTTCCAAACCAAAAAGGTTTGCCTGGGCGTTGCTTCACCTTATGAAAGTGTTTTACAACATTTAAAGACTCTAAAACCTCTGGCACATAGTCTTTTTTACCACGGCTCACTCCCCCACTCATTATGACCACATCACTATCGCTAACAATTTGTTGTATTTTCTTTGTTAAAGCTGTTTTATCGTCGTCAATGTGAAACACTTCTGACTCCACTTGATAACATTCTTTTAGCCTTGCTTGAATAGCATAGGCATTGCTCGTCCTGATTTGGTATTCCAATGGCTGCTCGTTTACCGCCACCAATTCGTCTCCAGTACTTACTATGCTTACTTTTGGTAATTTATACACAGACACCAACGATTTTCCTACAGTGGCAAGCAATGAAAGTTCTGGAGCATAAATAACTGTATTTTTCGCAAGTAATAAGTCTTTTTCTTTCTTGTCGGCTGCTCTTGGATGAACATTGGCTCCTCGTTCTAATTCTGCTAAACCAATAGTTGCTGCTCCATCTTGTATGGATACATCTTCGTACCGTATTACTGTATCCACTTCGGATGGCAATACACTGCCCGTCATTACTTCTACACATGCACCTACAGGAATAGCGTC
The DNA here is from genome assembly GCA_900537185.1 of Cytophagales bacterium Alg240-R148. Classification (GTDB taxonomy): domain Bacteria; phylum Bacteroidota; class Bacteroidia; order Cytophagales; family Cyclobacteriaceae; genus Alg240-R148. Next base: position 43,870 of record LS999832.1, on the reverse strand, counting down.
GACAGGAGCCATTCCTGCAAAATTTACCGCTGACACAGTAAACGCCCGTTGGCCAGTAACCCAATCAGCATGTCGTATGGCTATTCCATCCATCATAACGCGATCAAAAGGCGGGAAATCCCGATCGGCCAGCACGTCCTCGGCCAACACTCTATTCAAAGCCTCCTTTATATGCACTTGTTCAATTGGTAATAGTATTAAATTATTTAAAATAATTTCCTCTGCTTCTTTTACACTTATCATATGCTGATTAACTTTACTACCAGTCAAAAGTATAGATTAAGATGTCGAAAGAAAAGGATTTCACCCACTTAAATAAGGACGGCCAGCCCACCATGGTGGACGTATCAGAAAAAAGCATAACCAAGCGCACGGCTGAAGCCCAAGCCATTGTAGTACTGCCTATTGAAGTGCTGAATCAATTTAAAAATGGCGACATCGTTACAAAAAAAGGCTCCGTTTTTCACACCGCCATTATCGCCGGCGTTATGGGTGCAAAAAAGACTTGGGAAACCATCCCCTTTTGCCATCCTATTCCACTAGAGAATTGCAAAATTGATATTCAGTTGGTTAAAAACAAGGTACACATCCATTGCACGACAAGCACAACAGGTAAAACTGGAATAGAAATGGAAGCCATCGTAGGGGCCAGTACCGCAGCCATGACGATTTATGATATGTGCAAAGCACTATCACAAAACATGGTGGTTACAGACATCAAATTGTTATCCAAAACCGGAGGGAAATCCGACTACCTAAACGTCTGATGAAAGGGTTGTTGTTTACAGGAGGCAAAAGTAGCAGAATGGGCCGCAACAAAGCTTTTTTGGAATACCAAGGACGCCCTCAAATTGTGCGTTGCCTTGAACTTCTCGAAAATCTTTGCGAAGCTGTATTCATTTCTTGCAAAAAAGAAGAGGCAGAATTGTACGCACCTTATGGGACAGTTGTACTGGACCAACCCGGACCTCCTACTCCTGTAAATGGGTTGTTTTCGGCTATGAGCCAATACAATTCTGATTGGTTGTGTATGCCCATTGACATGCCAATGGTTTATACCGAAGATTTTAAGCGATTGCTCAAAACCAAAGGTACTTTAGGCTGTTGTTTTATAGATTCCGACCAAAACAAACCAGACCCTCTCTTGGGGTGGTATTCCAAAAACTTATTGCCCTTGCTTCGTACCTACATAACAGAAGGGGGTGGCTCTTTGCGCCAGGTTATTCTGAAAAATAACAGCTCCTTTTCGGTAATTAAACATTTGAACCCTTTAAGACAAATAAATGTTAATACGCCGGAAAGCAACCAAAAAATAAGCAATATCATGTCTGAACGTTATGTACCCGTTAATTGTACCTTTTATGACATTCTGGAAGAAGCTGTTGTATTAAAAAGACCAAACACCTTACAAATCATAGAAAAAAGTAAGACCACTACCTTGTCCAACTGTGTCATAACCGACCTTTATAGCTCTGAAAGTGTGGAATTTATGACAACCAAAGAAGGCAATACCTATCGCCTCGACCAAATTGTCAGCATCAATGGTGTTCTTTTGGATGATTTTAGCAACGGTTGCTACCTCATGTAATGTTTCAATGATTTACGAATATATTTCGAGCAAAATTGCGCTTGAATTTTCATAAGAATTACACGCATTCCCATAAAAACAAAATTCCCACAAAGGGACTTTCAAACAAATGCTTTAAGCATTTCATCCTAACTTCTTAAAGTTAAATCTTTTAGCTCCTTCAATTTCAAGGTATAAAAAAATAGGTATTTTATGGAACGCTTCTTGATAGAATTAAATAATTCCCAAAAAAGTACAAGTCCTTTTTAAAAATTAATCGTCGATTTTTTAGGGATTTTTATAGCTATCTTGAATTAATCTAATGTTAGGCTATTAACACAAAAATATGAAAACCGATCACAACCACGTTCAGAACATGGAGGAAAACCACATCGTCAGGGACCTGTCGATCATTGTTCTAGTAAGTTTAATGGCTGCCGTAGGCGTAATATTGGGTCTATCCGCAATATCTTCGGCAGTATTTGGATAATATATTGGGAAGGGCGAAGCCATCGCCTTTCCATTAAACCAATAGATTCGTTTATGGGTGGGCGGCTACCCAAACATCTCCATCTTCAAATATCTCCTTTTTCCAAATTGGCACTGTTTCTTTCAAGGTATCAATAATATAGGCACACGCTTCAAAAGAAGCTTTTCTATGTGGAGTTGCCACTGCAATTATCACAGGAACTTCACCAATTGCCAACACCCCAACCCGATGCATCAAAACTGCTCTTAATATGGGCCACTTTTGATTTGCCTGGTCAAGAATTTTTTGCATTTCTTTAACAGCCATGGGTTCGTAAGCTTCAAATTCCAACCTAAGCACCTTTTTAGATTTTGTTTTGTTGCGTACTGTACCCACAAAAACATTGATAGCACCTCCTTGATCGTCTTGGACGGCGTCTATGGCTTTTTCTAGGTCCAAGACCTGGTTCGATAGCTCGATCATATTATCCTCCGCTTACAGGTGGAATAATTGCTACTTCATCTCCTTCTTTCAAAGTGAGGTCGTCTGTGGCATATTCTTGGTTCACGGCCACCACAAACCCTGCTAATGCCTTCAAACTTGCATGTTGTGCCACCAAAAGTGATTTTAAGGTGCCTACATTGCTGCTAGAGTCCAACTCAATTTGGGCAGTTGGGCTATTAAAAATATCCCGAGCTACCCCAAATAATAATACCTCCAATTTCATAGTGCTAATTTATAATGTTTTGGCTAGTAAAAAACGGTTGAAGGCCTAAAATCAATGTTCAATGATAAAAATCATATCCTTTTCTCACCTCACCTTAACAAACTGTTAGATTTTGACTGCATCTCTTAGTATATTTGGTACATGACTAGCAACCCATCCATATTGGACAATTTTGGAAGGCCCATCAACTACCTGCGTTTGGCTGTAACTGATCGATGCAATTTGCGTTGCTTTTATTGCATGCCTGAAAAAGGCATGAAGTTTTCTCCCCGCAAAGACCTTCTATCGTATGAAGAAATGCTTTTTTTGTTGGAGGCAGCATCCGAAATAGGGATAAACAAAGTACGCATAACTGGAGGGGAGCCCTTTTTAAAACGGGACATGGTTTATTTCTTAGAAGAAGCCAGTAAAATTAAAGGCCTCAAAAAAATAGCCATTACAACCAATGGTGTTTTAACCCACCAATATATTGACGACCTAATCCGCTTGAATATAAAGTCCATCAATTTAAGCCTAGACACACTGGACCCTGTGCGGTTCTATGACATTACACGAAAAAATGTTTTCCCTCAAGTAATGGAAACATTGGATGCTTTGCTTAAAAATGAATTCGACCTTAAAATTAATGCGGTTTTAATGTATGGCAAAAACACGGATGACTTACCTTCTTTGCTTGAATTAAGTAAAAACAACTTATTGAACCTTCGCTTTATTGAAGAAATGCCCTTCAATGGTTCTGGAAGGTTTGACAACGACAACCACTGGACCTATAAAAAAATACTGGAAGAAATTAAGGTCCTACACCCTACAATTCAAAAATTAACGGATGCTCCGCACAGTACTTCCTTGAATTACCAAGTACCTGGATACAAAGGCAGTGTAGGCATTATTCCTGCCTGGAGCAGAACATTTTGTGGCAGCTGCAATAGGTTGAGGGTAACCGCAAAGGGCATGTTAAAAACCTGTTTGTACGACAATGGCGGCATTAGTTTGAAACAACTTTTATCCAATGGCGCCAGCAAAAAGGAGATTCAAAAGGTAATTATTGAGTCCACGCAAAATAGGCATAAAAATGGCTTTGACGCTGAAAAAGACAGAGGCAGCAACCGGCCAATTTCCGAATCCATGTCGGCCATTGGAGGATAATTTAGAAAAGAAATAAGACAAGGCGCAATTAAATCCGTTTGCTCTTAGAGAATAATGCAATTTCTTCTAAATTACTTTTAAATTGACAAGGAGATGAATTTAAAATCCAAATTAGGGTATTTGGCTTTTTTTATTTTTATGTGGACCGCTTTCTCTTTTTTGTACTCGGTCACCATTATATACAATATAAAGTACTTTATTACCCTTACAGAACTTCAGTACACACTAGACACCAGCTCGTTAGCGCACTATTACCAATCCAACTACCAATTATTGGAAGCATTTTTATTTGGGCTATTTTTTGGTATATTTCATTTTTTCATTTTTTTAATTGTTGAGCAAATACGGCGCAAACAAATGTCATTTTTAAAAATGACCATCCTTAAAACTGGCATGTATGTATTGGCTATGGGCATCGTTTCTCTGGTAATTTATGCCATCTTAATGACGCAATACGAACATGTTTATAAAGATTTAATTGAAGACTTTTCGAAAACGCAAGTGCCTGCAATGCTCATAGTTGTGATTGGCGGGTCGGTTATTGCCTTTGTGTTGTTCATCAACTTCTTAATAGAGGTCAACTACAAATTTGGGCTTCGCCACCTCATCAACCTGGTTCTCGGAAAATACTACTACCCACAGGCCCATGAAAAGATTTTTATGTTCATCGATCTAAAGTCTTCTACCCACTATGCCGAAAAACTAGGACACCTCAAAATTAGTTCCTTGCTTCAAGAGTGTTTCTTTATACTCAACTTATCCGTTGAAAAATTTGATGCGGAAATTTACCAATACATCGGGGATGAAGTGGTGCTCACATGGAACGTTCCAAACTCCAATAAAATAAACCACCCAATGGCATTGTTTTTTGATTTTGAAAAAAGATTATTGAAGAAAAAGACTTGGTTTGAGTCCAAATATGGCTTTTTCCCTGAATTCAAAGCCGGCATTAATTTAGGGGTTATCACCATTGCAGAGGTGGGGTATACCAGGCGCGAATTGGCGTACCATGGTGATGCCATTAACACCGCTTCGCGCGTACAACACCTGTGCAACGAATACGACCAGCCAATTCTTATTACCCAAAGTTTCTACGAAAAAGCTGCTGCTTTTAAAAATTTTGAATTTCACGAAATAGACAACATTACCTTAAAAGGGAAAGCGGCACCTTTAAAAATTTATTCTGCTTTACCAGTTTAAATTAACAAGCCAATACCAAAAGTCAGCACAAAAATCAAAGTACTTAGGGCCATTTGTTTGAGGTAGGGATCGAGCTCGTCTGGCTCTGCTTTGCTCTGAACCGCCATACCATTTTTTACCAAAAGCGGAACAGAAATTAAGAACAAGAATTGAGCATAAGACTGCAGAGTCAACACGGTAAATAGCAATGCAGCAAAAATACCTCCTCCAATTAAAAACCAATGGTATCTTATCGCATTTTTACGACCGATTCTTACCGGAATTGAAAACTTACCTGCCAATTGGTCGGACTCAATATCTCTAATGTTGTTGACGTTTAAAACGGCTGTAGCAAAAAACCCACAGCTCAATGCTGGTAGTAGGTACAATCCATTGACTTCTTCGGCAAACAAATAATAGGTACCCATCACCCCAACGACTCCAAAAAATAACACCACCGAAAAATCTCCTAATCCGGCATAACCATATGGTCTTTTGCCCATGGTATAAGTAATTGCAGCCAAAATTGAAAGCACACCCAATATTAAAAAAAAGAAAAAAGAAGATAAATTAAAACCCAAGGTCAAATACAAAAGCGATACCCCAGAAGCCAAACAAAGCACAACAAACAATACAATGGCGGTTTTCATTTGGTTCATGGTAATCTTGCCCATTTGAACAGAACGCGATGGCCCTTTTCTTTCTTTTGAATCTGCACCATTTACTGTGTCGCCATAATCATTAGCCAGGTTGGACAAGACTTGTAGAAAAATGGTGGTTAACATGCACAACACTAAAACATCCAAGCGAAAAACATGGTTATTGGCAGCCAAAAAGCCACCCATACCTATACAAGACAAAGCCAAGGGTAAGGTTCTTAACCTAAAGGCTTCCATCCAAATTTTTATCTTCCCTTCTTTCATAATTTACATTCTATCCGGACAATTAGCACCTAATAAGGCCATAGATTTCTTTAATGTTTTACCCACCACCGCTGAAAGCAACACTCTAAATTTTAATTTTTCTTGGTCTGGCTCATTGAATATGCTTACTTCCGAATAAAATTTATTGTATTCTTTGGCCAATTCGTACGAGAATTGCGCAATAATGGCTGGAGAATACTCTTTTGCTGCTTCTTTTAATTTATCCTCGTAGCCTACAATTTGTTGAATCAGGGCTTGTTCTATTGGTTGCAAATCTGCGACCCCCGTACCAGATTCTATGGATTCAAACAGTCCCAATTCTGTAGCCTTTCTAACTACAGCCGATGTCCGAGCATGTACATACTGAATAAAAGGTCCCGTATTTCCATGCAGCTCAACCGATTCATTGGGGTCAAACATCATTCTTTTTCTTGGGTCCACTTTTAACAAATAATACTTTAATGCTGCCAATCCGATGGTTTCATACAGGTCATTTGCTTCCTGCTCCGAAAACCCATCAATTTTACCTAGCTCTTCGGTTCTTTCTTTGGCTGCTTCGTGCACCTCTTGCATCAAATCATCTGCGTCCACAACCGTTCCTTCCCTAGATTTCATTTTGCCACTTGGCAAGTCTACCATGCCATAAGAAAGGTGGTAACATTCTTTTGCCCACTCAAAACCCAACTTATCCAAAATTAAAAACAGGACTTTAAAATGGTATTCTTGCTCATTTCCAACTGTGTATATTTGTTGTGAGAGTGCTGGGCAATCTCTAAACCTCAAAATAGCAGTTCCGATGTCTTGTGTCATATACAGAGACGTACCATCTCCTCTTAACAACAATTTTTCATCCAGCCCATCACCTGTAAGATCCACCCAAACAGAGCCATCTTCTTTTTTGAAAAACACCCCTTTGTCAATTCCTTTACTCACCTCGTCTTTGCCTAATAAATAAGTATCTGACTCGTAATAAAGCTTGTCAAAATCCACTCCCATTCGTTTGTAGGTTGCATCAAAACCTTCGTACACCCAACCATTCATTTTTTTCCACAACGACACTACCGCCTCATCCCGGTCTTCCCACAATTTCAGCATGGTCTGGACTTCTTGTATCAAAGGCGCCTCTTTTTTGGCCTGCTCTGGGTCCACCCCGTCGGCCACCAATTGTTCTATTTCTTTCTTGTACTCTTGATCAAATTTCACATAGTAGTCGCCTACCAATTTATCTCCTTTTTTACCAGAGGATGCCGGCGTTTGGCCAGCACCAAACTTTTGCCAAGCCAGCATAGACTTGCAAATATGCACGCCCCGATCGTTGATGATCTGTACTTTGCTTACCTTGTGTCCATTGGCCTTCAATATCTCTGCAACAGAGTACCCTAAGAAGTTATTCCTCAAATGCCCTAAATGAAGGGGCTTATTGGTATTAGGAGAAGAATATTCCACCATTATTTCCTTACCAGATACAGGCAATTGACCGAAATTACTATTGGCGCAAGTGGCATTGAACTGCTCTATCCATACTGCATCGCTCAGTTCAAAATTTAAAAAACCTTTCACTACGTTGTAGTTGGCAACTGCTTCTACTTCATTTTTCACAAATTCCCCTAAAGCTGCCCCAGTTTGCTCGGGTCCCTTTTTACTTTGTTTTAAAAATGGAAAACACACAAAAGTGTGCGATCCAGCAAAATCCTTTCTGGTGGGTTGTAACACAATGGCCTCCTGGCCCAACTCTGCGTCAAACAATTCTTTAAAAGCACTTGCAATGCTCGCCGCTATTTCAGCCTTTATATTCATGGTATTTACTTATCTTCTTTATAAATTTATTTTTTAGGAAGGAAAACTTCCGCCATCATACACCGCGCACTGCCTCCACCCAAGGCTTCAATCGTTGCAAGGGAGCTGCTTATAATGGGATTGTACTGCACAATTTTATTTACTTGTTCTTGGTTCAACGAATCTTTGGCCGCTTGGGACATTACTAGAAATCTGTCGCCATCTTTATTGTTAACTTGCAGCATATTTCCGGCAAAATGATGTTTTTGTTCTTCGGATATGGTTATAACTTCGTGCTCCGTATTACGCAAAGAAGCCAACACCGCTTTCTTTTCTTCCGGGTCATCTATGCTGTCTGTGCACAATATGGCGTATTGGTCTGCTACACACATCATAACATTGGTGTGGTAAATTGGAAGCCTTTTCCCCTCCACCGTTTGGTTGGCTACAAACGTTACCTTTTGATAATCAAAAGTACTGCAAAAGGCATCCAGAACCTCTTCGTTCGTTCTAAGGCTCAGTGCTGCATAGGCAATTTTATTGCTTCTATCCAACACCATGCTCCCAGTTCCTTCTAAAAAAAGGTCTTTTTTTTCATATACCGACAAGTCGTGAACGGCCTGCACTTCAAAATCAACGGCCATTTGGTCTATCAAGTCTTTTCTTCTTTCCAACCTTCTATTTTCGGCATACATTGGATACAAACCTATTCCTGCGTTTTGATGGAATGAAATCCAATTATTCGGAAAAATAGAGTCTGGCGTATCGGGTTCAAGGGTATCGTCTACCACCACTACATCCACACCATGGTTCCTTAACTTCTCTACAAAACCATCAAATTCTTGGGTTGCTCTTTGGTTAATTTGATCCGAAGTAAGCCCTTCAATTTGTTGTTGGTAGTAATTGTTAACAGCGGTTTGTTCATTGAATCGAAACTTAACCGGCCGCACCATCATTAATGTATCTGTTGTTTGCATTTTATTTCCTTCTTTTTAAAGGCAAAGTAGAACAACGCAAAAGCCCTTCCATCTTAGCTGTTTCGCTGTATTTGATGGTCTCTACTGTAAACCCTTTTTCTCTTAAAACACTGTTAATCCGTGAAAATCCTATTTCCGAAACAATGATGTTTTCGTTAATAGAAAACACGTTGGAACCCATGTAGTACATTTCTTCTTGGGTAATGTCAATTACTTTGTCAGCACCAAAATAATTAACCAAAAACTCATATCCTTCTTTGTTTTTGAATCCACCCGCGTACAACAAAGCCATGTCTTTGCCAATTGGCTGAAAACAACAATCCAAATGCAAAGCATTTTCTTTGGGCTGGTTGTCGGACTTCTGCAATTCAAACCCGATTACCTCTTTGTTCGGAAATTGCCTTTGTAGAAAAGAGAGTGCTGCTTCATTGGTCCTTGCCACTTCAAAATTAGAAAAGTCCGGTTCTTTAGAATAACCAACAAATAGTTGTTTACCCCAAGGCATAACATCTCCACCTTCTAACCTTACTCCTGTGTCAGCCTTAACTACTTGTTGAGAAGGGATCTCCGCAATAATATGTTCTATTCCTTCCACTTCCTTGCCTCTTTTTTCTATGATATTGGGTACTATAAATTTATCTTCGACCACCATACCTATATCCCGGGCAAAAATTTGATTGACACCATCCAATACCGATGGTCTCCATACTTTCACCCCATGTTTCAGCAAAACAGCTTCAAAGTCGTCCATTTCTGACTTTATAGCCCACTCCGTTGGAAAAGTACCTGCGATGATATGCTCCCTAGATTTTGGGTCGTAGGTCATTTCCAAATTAGGAACACCGCCCATTTTATCCGGGATACCCAATACAACTGTTTCTAAATGGGCTGTCTCGTTGTTTACAAAAATATCTATCATAACCAGGGAATCAATTCCAGCCGACAAAGTTAGTTATACGCTTGGTATTAACCCAATAGGAGCCAACAAAAATAACCATGCCATTAAAAGGTTGTTATTCATTTTTTATATTAAAAATCAATTGTGTACTTTTATTCCATCAATACCTTATAAACCAGTCAATTATACAAACCAAAAGTAAAATGAACAAGAAAAATAGTTTGATCTGCTTTTTAATTTTTTTTGGCCTCCACTCTATGCTCCAAGCGCAAAATTCAATCAACAAAGTGTTGGATGCTCAGGATGTCACATTTTATGGACTTGATTTCTCAGCACTTCAATTGGTCCACAAAGATGGTTTTTACGATGCGGAGGGTACACCCATTTGCGACAAGATGCGCGATACTTATTTCCCTGCTTGGAACAATATGATGCAAATTGAAAGAAAAAAGTACGATTTATCCAAGTTTTTGGGGTTCAAGAGGTACTCCATCAATTTAGAGCAATCTAATACCAAGAACCTAGAAGACTTAAAAAGCACATTCGAAGGAGCCAATTGTATTTCAGAGAATATACCAGGCCATATTTCCAAAAGTAAGGCTGCAGAGGTCTTAAAAGGATACAATACCGAATCGGATAAAAATCCAATTGGTCTTATTATCATTCCAGAAATGTTTAGTAAGCAATTATTGATTGGGGTATACTCTATTGTATACTTTGATACCAAGACCAAGGATGTGCTAATGACCGATGTAGTAGAAGGAAAGCCCAAGGGCTTTGGGGTTAGAAACTATTGGATTGGAAGCCTTTACGCTGGCCTGAAGTCTTATTCCAAAATTATAAAAGCCAGAAGAAATAAATTCGGAAATTAAAACATAAAAAAGGAGCCTAGTAACTGGGCTCCTTTTTTTTCAATTATTTGCTTACAGGCTCTCTAAAACCTACCCATGTGAACCTTCTATTGACATAGTCCGGGTTGGTAAAAGATGCATTTCCAGCAGGGTTGCCACCAGTTACATGGAAGTCAGAAAAACCAGCATGTTGGTTCAAGTAAATACCACCAGTTAAATTAAAACTCACCGGTGTGGCCGCCAAAGACATTTGATCTGCAATAAATTCTTTTGTATCGGCATTTGTAGTATATGCCCCACAAGACAAAGCACCGTATGCTTCGGCCATTTCCTGGGCCAATGCTACCGATTCCTTGGTGTCTTTTGTTTTGATAATTAGTGCTACAGGACCAAACAATTCCTTAGAAAATTGTTCTTTGTCTTTGCTTTCCATTTCTAAAACAGCAGGGGTTGCCACCCGCGCATTGTTGAACATTGGGTTTTCAATACTGCGTGATTTCAACAACAATTTACCAGGAAGTTTTTCAGCTTCTGCGATTCTATTGACTGTGTTTTTATTTTGGATGGTGCCCAGTACAAATGGTCCTGCCTTAGGGTTGTCCACCAATCCATTTATTTGTTCTATAAATTTCTCTTCAAATTCTTCAACAGATACTTGACCGTCGGGTGTACTAATACCAGATTCCGGAATATAAAAATTCTGTGGTGCGGTACACATTTGACCAGAATACAATGCTACGGAAAAAGCCAAGTTAGCGGCCACTTTGTCTACGTTCGCAACAGAATCTAAAACAACAGAATTCACTCCAGTTTTCTCAGTAAACACTGTTTTTCCTGGCAAACCTTCTAAATAAGTTCCAAATTCTGAATTACCAGTAAAGTCAATCACTTTAACTTTTTTATGGGTTGCCAATTCTTTTGTATTGGTTTTATCAAAGGTATCTACCGCCAATTGACATACTTCTGGGTCGATACCACTTTCAGCCAAAACGTTTCTTATCTCAGCCACTACCATTGCAATAGGCAACACGGCTCCAGGATGTGGTTTCATAATGGCGCTATTTCCGGTTACCAAACTAGCATACAAACCAGGAACTGAATTCCAAGTAGGGAAGGTAGAACACCCTATAACCAAGGCTACTCCTTTAGGTACTGGCCTCCAGCTTTTGTCTAGTTGGATATTGAATTTGCCCATGGGCTTGTCCCAAACAGTTGACTCTGGATATCGGCTCATTTCTTCAAAACCAGCGGCAATTGCTTCCAAAGCTCTATCAGCGGCATGAGGGCCTGAAGCCTGAAAGGCCATCATATACCCCTGCCCTGTGGTATGCATGGTAGCATAGGCGATTTCAAAGAATTTTTGTTTTACTCTTTCCAAGGACTCTACGAGAATCGCAGCGCGCTCTTTGTAGTGTACTTTTCTCCATTCATGAAAGGCTTTTTCCGAACGGTTTATTAATGTTTCTACATTAATATTGGGATAGGTAATGTTCAGTGGATCCTGCATGTATGGGGATTCCTCCACTCCTATCCAACCATCTGTTGGCGTTTGGTTCAATGCTTCATAAGGTTTTCCAACCAAAGATTGAAAAGCTTTTCTACCGTCAACATCGGCAGTTTCGCCATATATTTTTGGTGAGGGATGCTCTGGGTATTGAGCATAAAAAGTGCGTTCGTGTAAGGCATTAACTGCCTTTTTTATAAGGGTTTCATGTTTTTCAAAAAAACTCATGTATGTAAGGGTTATAATGTATACTAATCTTGCTGTGCAAATACCTTTTTCAATAATTCTGTGGTTCGTTTCATTGGGTCTTTGCGTATTTTTTTCTCTTCCTCTCCTACCAAATAAAACAAACCATCAATTGCCTTTTCGGTGGCGTAATCATCTAGGTTGGGGTTGACTTTTTTAACGAAAGGAATTTTATTATAGTTCGAAACAAGGTCGCCATAATATTTGGTAGCATTCACTTGGTCCAAGGATTGTTTCATTACAGGTTTAAATTCTGCTTGTAATTGTGCATAAGTAGCTTTTTTTAAATAATTGGTCGCTGCCAAATCTTCTCCTTTTAATATGCCCCAAGCATCGTTGATGGACATGGAAGTAATGGCATTTACGAAAATTGGGACTGATTTGTTGGCTGCGTTTTCCGCACCGCGGTTTAACGTAACCACAAATTTATCTACTTCTTTGCCAAGCCCGATTTGTCTTAGTTTGGTCTCCACTTCTTTTACTTCTGGCGGAAAAGGAATTTTAATTTTGGGATTTTTGTAATACCCATCCAATGCAGATGCCAATTGCGCGCTGTTTTTGATACCAACTTCCAAAGCTTGTTTTAGACCTCCTGTTACTTCTGAAGTAGTAGGGGTTGCCGATTCATTTAAAGCATCATTGACGGTACCCAAGGTAGAATTTATTTGGGCTGTTGTACACGCAGACAACAATGCGGAGAACAAGAGGGTTTTTAATTTCATAGGCTCGTTGGTTTAAGAAGCAGCAATATAACAAATTGTAGGTTTTCAAACTGAATTGTCCTTGCAAAAAATAGCCTTTAAAATAAAAAAGCCCTCCAACCCACAAGGGCCGAAGGACTTCTCTTCCTATTTAAAACTCAAGTTTATTATTTTTTGATCACTATTTTCTCCGTGTCAATTGCACTGGTCTGAAAAAACCCAGCGGCGCCACCCTCTATATTGCTTCTTGGGTTGGCTGGAGGAGGACTGAACATACCACCATCGCTGTTAATCAGTAAATTGGCATCGTTATAAAATAAATAGCCCAGTCTAGATAGAGACAAAATTTCCATGGTTACTGTATCGTCCGGTGCATAATAACCGGGCGCCTCAATTCCATTGATGTTCTCGGCAATGGCATCGTCATTGGCGTAGTAAAATTCGCCACCATCGCTGTTCACTTCCTCTCCATTTCTATAGAATTTAAACAGGTAGTAATCTTTTGTTTCTTGTGGTTCTTTGGCATACATTTTCACCAAATACTTCCTTTCTGGGTGGTCTTCTTCGTCAATTTCCGGGTCGTACTCCTGCACCAAACTGTCGATTGGCGTTACGCGGTACAAATCGTCTGATGCAGTAAAGGTTTCGCCATCTACCTCCACAGTAAGATTGTACCTTCTACCAACAATCCCTTCATACGTCACTTCAGATGCATACACCCCATCGTATACTGAAACACCCCATGGATTGTGCACGTAGTTGAACACATTGCCTTCACTGTCTTTTACAGTTACGGTTGCGTTGGTTACTCGTGGCGTTGTGCCTTCGGCATAAAAATCAACAGATTTAGATATTTTTACATACTGTGTGGAATCTACATTGACTACCAGCCCTTCAATCACAAATTGAGGTTCTGTTTGCATTTGATCCAAAACGATGGTCTTTTCACATGCCGTGATCACAAGAGCCAACGCGAATAATGTATATAGTAGCTTTTTCATTGGATTAAAATTTAATTTTGTAGGTTATAGAAGGAAGAATTGGGAATAAATAAACCATTCTGGCCTCCTTTTTATTAGGGTCTATGACCTCTCCTTTATCGTTTTGGACTGTTCTGGTATAAACTGTGAATGGATTGGAACGGTTGTAGGCATTGTAAATTGAAAACACCCATTGGCCTCTCCAATTTCTATCCTTTTTAACTCTTGGGTTGAGGGTAGCCGATAAGTCCAAACGGTGGAATGTTGGCAGTACATAGGCATTTCGTTCGGTAATCAAATCTATGTTGTAGTTAGACCCAAATTCATAGCGACCAGAAGGAATGGTCGTTGGCCTTCCCGAAGTATAAGTAAAGCTGGCTCCAAAAGTCCATTTATCATTCATTTCATAGGTTCCAACAGCATTAAAAACATGCCTTCTGTCGTAATTGGCATTAAATGCCTCTCCTCTATTAACTCCTGGAATTTCTCTTTGTGTCTTGGAATAAGTATAAGAAACAAAACCAGTTACATCTCCCTTCACTTTCTGTGCCATAAATTCTGCACCATAAGACCAGGATTTTCCTTGTCGGAATTCTGTTGATAAATCGTCATTAAAAAAGATCTCTGCGTTGTCAGCAAAATCTGTTACGTCTTGCATGTCTTTGTAATACCCTTCTACCGACACCTCGTAGGTGTTGTCTTTGAAATTTCTAAAATACCCCATGGCATATTGGTCGGCTATTTGTGGTTTCAAGTATGGGCCACTTGGTTGCCAAGTATTAAACGGCAAGGGCACTGTTCCACTGCTTATTAAATGGACATTTTGTACCATTCTGTTATAAGAAGCTTTGATAGAACTTTTTGGACTGACCATCAAACGCGCAGAGAAACGAGGTTCCCAGTTTACAAAAGTCTTGATGTTTTCAAGCTTTCCATAACTGAGCGTATCTGTTCTTTTTATGTTGATATTGTCGTAGGGGTCTTCGTAAACAAAAACGTCTTGTTTACCAACATTTTGAAAAATAGAAACCCTCAATCCATATTCAAAAGACAATTTGTCTGTAACCGTTTGCTGGTTGCTCAAATACAAACTGTGTTCTAAAGAATACAATTTGGCAAGCTCGGTGTCTTTAAAGATAGTGCCTTCTTGGCTCGGTGCTATCTTGCCCGGGGCAATTTTTCTGTAGGTCAGGTGGTACCCGAATTGCAATTCATTCATCGGGTTCATGTAGTAGTTAAAATCTTGTTTGAAACTGTATTCTTTCATATTGGCATTCCAAATAAACCCTTGTGCTGCATCATCAAACTTAGTAATGTAATCAAAGTTGGAAGCTATTAACGAGGTGTTGGAAAACAACTTATCGCTGAACAAATGGTTCCAGCGCAAGGTTCCGGTAGTATTGCCCCAGTCAAACCCAAATGTTCCATCCAAACTAAAATCGTCTCGCCCTTTATAAAAAGCAGCATACAAGCGGTTGTTGTTATTGAATTTCCAGTTTACTTTTGCATTCACATCATAAAAATATACGGTGTTTTTGTTTCCTGACATTTTTAAGAATAAATCAGCATACGACCTTCTTGCAGAAACAATGTAAGAGCTCTCATTTTTCTTGATAGGCCCTTCTAGCATGATTTTACTAGCCAAAGTTCCAATGGCAGCAGACCCTCCAAATTTCTTATTGTTGCCATCCTTGGTTCTTACATCCAATATGGAAGACAACCTGCCACCGTATCGGGCCGGGATCCCTCCTCTGTATATTTCAGAATCCTTAATAACATCTGCATTAAAAACAGAAAACAGTCCAAACAAATGCGAAGGATCGTATACTGGCGCCTCGTCAATCAAAATTAGATTCTGATCGGCACTACCACCTCTTACAAAAAAGGAAGAAGTTCCTTCTCCAGCAGTTATTACACCGGGCAACATCTGGACCGTTTTAATTATATCTGGTTCTCCGAACAAAGCTGGTAGTTTTTTTACTTGTTCTACATTCAGCTCATTTCGGCTCATTTTGATATCCGTTACATTGGCATCAATTGGTTTGTCGGTAATTACAACCCCATCAATTTCCAAAGCCTCCGAAGGAAGATCAATGTTAAATTCTGTATTGGCCGATAATGTTACCGTTTTTTGAATGGATTTGTATCCAACATAACTATAGTTCAAAGTATAGTCACCCGCTGGAAGGGTTACAGAATAAAATCCATAAAAATTTGTGGTGGTTCCATTCTTGATCTCGTCTACCCAAACGGTTACCCCGATGAGTTCCTCTCCTGTAGAAGCATCTTTCACATACCCACTGAGGGTAAATTTATCTTGCCCCGAAGCCGTCAAGAGCAAAGACAAAAATGAAAGTGTTAAAAATAGTTGTCGCATTGTTTCGTTTATTGTTTTAAGTTTAATGAATAGACAGAAGCCAAACGCAAAGGTTTCTATCCTATTCAAAAAAAATTGAATATCACCCAATATGGTGGGTGAAAATGGGGTTAAAAGTTAGTTATCAATGAATTAGACGGATTCTATTATTTTTTGTTCCCTCTATGTTCTATTTAATTTTAAACGGGTTTTTTACCGAATAGAGGCGATATTTCCATCCCTAACTAAGAACCAATACATCCTTTGTTTGCACAATCGAGTATAATCAAAAAGATTTTATATTTTTGATCATGATGCAATTGATTGATGACTATAACCCTCCATTTTTTTTTGGTAGCCATTATGCACAAACCATTTACCCGGCTTTGTTCAGAAAAGTAGAGGGCTTGGAGTTTAAAACAGAAAGAATTGACACCCCAGATGGTGATTTTCTAGACCTTGATTGGGTCCTTAACCACGGTTCCAAAAAGCTGGCGGTGGTCTGCCATGGCTTAGAAGGCAGCAGCCGAAGGCCGTATATGAAAGGCATGGCCAAGGCTTTTTACAACCAAGGGTATTCTGTTTTACTATGGAATTTTAGAAGTTGCGGAGAAGAATTGAATAGAAAAAAAATATTTTACCACAGTGGTGCAACCTATGATTTGGACGTTGTGATGCAACATGCCGCAGCGAGCAATCAGTTTGAACACATGGTTTTAGTTGGGTTCAGCCTCGGAGGCAACCTTGCCACCAAATACTTAGGTGAAACCACAACAAAACCAGCGCAATTAAAAGCGGGCATTGCCATTTCAGTTCCAATAAACCTTAGCGGATCTTGTGATGCCATTGCAAGACCCAGCAATTACCTTTACAGCAGGCGTTTTTTAAAAAGTTTGAAATCTAAGGTGTTGCGCAAGGAAGCTGCATTACCCGGTAGCTTTGATTTGAATCTGCTCAAAAAAATAGATGGCATAAGAATGTTTGACGAACATTTCACTTCTGTTATCCATGGGTTCCAAGACGCGGAAGACTATTACACCCAAAATAGCAGTATCCACTTTATTGACAGCATTAAAGTACCTCTTTTGATGATCAATGCTCGAAATGACAGTTTTTTATCAGAAGAAAGTTTTACTTATAAAAGTTCTAATAAGTTGTTCCATTTGCTTACTCCTAAAGCAGGAGGGCATTGTGGTTTTCCCAATTTTACTTCTCCAGATTATTGGTCGGAACAGAAGGCAGTGGGGTTTGCAGAAGTGAATATTTAGTTTTTTGGTTTTTTTTGGTTCGATTTTTTGGTGGAGTTGGTTGTTTTTAGTTTCGTTTTTTTGGTTCGACTTTTTAGTTGTGGGTTTCTTTTATTTGTGGTTGTCTTTTTTCTGGGGTGGCCCAGGGACTTGTCTTACTTTTTTGCCTTGATGCAAATAAAGTAACAAAAAAAATCAAGACTACTTTTAAATGGCTAAAAATCAGCCTCGTTTCACAATGGAAATTCAGGAACTCGCACCCCTGCGCAGGGCCAGCGCTGCTCAAACAGCTGAATTTCGGGATCGTTATGACCTGGGCTTATTTTTTAAACGCCATTTAAAAGAGGTCGGATTGAGGGTTGATTGTTTTTAGTTTCGATTTTTGGTTCGATTTTTTGGTGGGGTTGATTGTTTTTAGTTTCGTTTTTTTTGTTCGATTTATTAGTGGCGGGTTTTCTTTTATTTGGGGTTGTCTTTTTTCTGGGGTGGCCCAGGGACTCGTTTTTGCTTTTTGCTTGATCAAAAACCAAAGCAAAAAATCAAGACTGCTTTTAAATGGCTAAAAATACGGCTTGTTGCGATGTGGAAATCCAGGAACTCCCGCCCATACGCAAGGCTTGCCCTGGTCAAACATCTGGATTTCAATCCCGTCAAAACTTAGCCGAATTTTCTTGACGCCATTTAAAAGAGGTCGGATATTGGATTGATTCTCAACTATGGAGTTTTTATTTCAAATATTGGATTAGATGGCGGGCTGGTTTTCAATTTTAGGCGGCTTGAGGGAGGATGGCCGTGTTGCAGGTGGGGCTGGCTTTTGAGCGTGGGATGCCATGGGGTTGACCGAGGGCTAATTAAATTGGAAATGGTCCTATCCAACACTGGTTTCGTTTTTGTACATCCACGACAATTGGCGGTGCCAATTGGGCGAGCTTGTGGGATGCAAAAGGCGAGAAAATTCAGGAACTCGCACCCCTGCGCAGGGCCAGCGCTGCTCAAACAGCTGAATTTCGGGATCGTTATGACCTGGGCTTATTTTTTAAACGCCATTTAAAAGAGGTCGGATTGAGGGTTGATTGCTTTTAGTTTCGTTTTTTTGGTTCGATTATTTGGTGGGGTTGATTGTTTTTAGTTTCGTTTTTTGGTTCGATTTTTTGGTGGAGGGCTTTCTTTTATTTGTGGTTGTCTTTTTTCTGGGGTGGCCCAGGGACTCGTTTTTGCTTTTTGCTTTTTGCTTGAACAAAAACGAAACACGACAATTGGCGGTGCCAATTGGGCGAGGATTGCAGGGATGCCCAAGACTACAAAACAAAGCTTCTTCCCGCTAGGCCTTCGCTTGGCCCGCTGTTTTGTCTGGCCTGCGCTAGGTAAATTTACTTTTTTTAAAATCTCTCTACTAATTAAGAATTAGTATACTACCTATTCTACTCAAACATCTGGATTCCAATTCCGTCAAAACTTAGCCGAATTTTCTTGACGCCATTTAAAAGAGGTCGGATTGAGGGTTGATTGCTTTTAGTTTCGTTTTTTTGGTTCGATTTTTTGGTGGAGTTGGTTGTTTTAGTTTCGTTTTTTGGTTCGATTATTTGGTGGGGTTGATTGTTTTTAGTTTCGATTTTTGGTTCGATTTTTTGGTGGGGTTGATTGTTTTTAGTTTCAATTATTGGTTCGACTTTTTAGTTGTGGGTTTCTTTTATTTGTGGTTGTCTTTTTTCTGGGGTGGCCCAGGGACTCGTTTTTGCTTTTTGCTTGATCAAAAACCAAAGCAAAAAATCAAGACTGCTTTTAAATGGTTAAAAATACGGCTTGTTGCGATGTGGAAATCCAGGAACTCCCGCCCATACGCAAGGCTTGCCCTGGTCAAACATCTGGATTTCAATACCGTTAAATCTTAGCCGTATTTTCTTGACGCCATTTAAAAGAGGTCGGATATTGGATTGATTCTCAACTATGGAGTTTCTATTTCAAATATTTTATTAAACTGCGGGCTGGTTTTCAATTTCTGGAGGCCTGAGCGAGGATGGCGTGTTGCTGCCGGGGCTGGCTTTTGAGCGTGGGATGCCATGGGGTTGGCCGAGGGCTAATTAAATTGGAAATGGTCCTATCCAACACTGGTTTCGTTTTTGGGCATCCACGACAATTGGCGGTGCCAATTGGGCGAGCTTGTGGGATGCAAAAGACAAAGAAGAAGGAAAACAAATTTATAAATAAATCAATACTACCCTGCATTAATCAAAATAGAAAAAAATGCATCCAAAAACTATGAAACATAAACATCAATAAAAGTTAAACTGCGGGCTGATTTTCAATTTCTGGAGGCTTGAGGGAAGACGGCCGTGTTGCAGGCGGAGCTGGCTTTTGAGCGTGGGATGCCATGGGGTTGGCCGAGGGCTAATTAAATTGGAAATGGTCCTATCCAACACTGGTTTCGTTTTTGTACATCCACGACAATTGGCGGTGCCAATTGGGCGAGCTTGTGGGATGCAAAAAACAAAGAAAAAGAAAATAGATGATTATTGATGCTAGATTCATATAACATAACCGAGAAAAAGAAGCTAAGTATATGAAATATAAAATCCAAACAAAAAACTTGGGGTTGGCCGTCGGCTAATAAAATTGGAAATGGCCCAACTTAATCAAACCAGATTTAGTATATTCCACAAAAGATAACCTACATCCTCTTAACCAAAACCTATTGAAATGAAAAACACACTCATTGCCATGCTCCTTGCTTTGTGCACCATGGGCATTTACGCACAGGAAAAAGAAATAAAAACGAATCCAGAAAAGATTAGAGGAGAAACTTTTCATTCCAAACAAACAGTAACCATAGGGGGCAAAACGATTAATTTAGATGCGGAAACCGGTACGGTTGTACTTCGAGATGCAAACGACAAACCCATTGCTTTGTTTGGTTTTACACATTACAAAAAACCGGAGACCAAAATAGGTCAAAAAAACAGCAGACCCATAGTATTTGCTTTTAATGGCGGGCCGCTCTCGGCTTCTTTCTGGTTGCATTTTGGAGTACTGGGGCCCAAACGCATTGCCATCAATGACCCAGATTATACCCAACCAGCGCCCTACCAAGTAGTCAATAACGAATTTTCTATTTTAGACAAAGCAGATTTGGTAATGATAGACCCGGTTGGAGTGGGATTTAGCAAGCCAGTAGGAGAAGCCAAATGGGAAGATTTTTGGGGTGTGGACCAGGATGTAAAGAGCATTGGTTTGTTCATTGAGCAATTTTTGATCCGAAGCAATAAAATGAACGCTCCAAAATACTTGCTTGGAGAAAGTTATGGGACTTTTAGAAATGCGGCCCTAGTAAAACACTTACAAGACAAGGGCATTGCCATGAATGGCGTTATAATGGTTTCTGCTGTGTTTGACCTCCAACATTTGTTGTTTGGCCCTGGCAATGATGTTTCTTATCTGATACACTTCCCTGCTTATGCCTCCACGGCTTGGTACCACAACAAAGTCAAAAACAAAGGGGCTTCTTTAGAAGAGTTTTTAGAGGGGGTTCGAAAATTTACCGAAAACGAATACGCCCTAGCACTGCTCAAAGGAGACCAGCTTACGCCCCAAGAAAAAGAGGCAATGGCGCAAAAACTAGCGGATTACTCGGGGCTCAGCCAAACTTTCTGGTTAAAAGCCGACTTGCGCGTAACTGCAGACGAATACTTTCAAGAGTTGCTTCGAGACAAAGGTCTGACAGTTGGCCGTTTGGATAGCCGTTTTGTTGGGCAAAATGAAGATTTGCTTTCTCAGTTTTCTTTTACCGACCCTCAAAGTGATGCCATATCTCCACCCTACATTGCCGCTTTTAAAGATTACTTGTACAATGATTTAAATGTGCGCGCCGACTTAACTTACACCACCAGTGCTGGTTCCAGAAAAGGGTTTAAGTGGGACTGGAAACACCAAGGCAATGTTATTTGGAACGCACAAGCCGTAATTAGTACGTTGCCCGACATGACGGCTGCCATGAAAAGGAACCCCAATCTTAAAATACTAATTTTAAACGGTTACTATGATTTGGCTACCGTCTTTTATGGAGTGGAACATTCTATTAACCACATGGGATTAACTCCTGACTTAAAAAAGAATATTATTATGAAGTACTACGAAGCAGGTCACATGATGTACACCCACCTTCCTTCTATGGAGAAATTTAAAA
Organism: Cytophagales bacterium Alg240-R148; assembly: GCA_900537185.1. Taxonomy (GTDB): domain Bacteria; phylum Bacteroidota; class Bacteroidia; order Cytophagales; family Cyclobacteriaceae; genus Alg240-R148. Next base: position 22,143 of record LS999832.1, on the reverse strand, counting down.
AGGATGTGGATGCTTTTATTGACCAAACATCCAAATAAAAACCATTTACTTATTAAACTATCCTCACAAAACACTGGAGGATAGTTTTTTTAAATCCCCTGCTACAATTGACCTATAAAACTCTGGGTTTTAACTACTTTCCACAAAAATATTAACAAATAAATCAAAGTTTATTCTTTATAAAGTCCTACGTGCTTATTAGATTGAAACGTACAACCAATCAACTACTATGGAAATAGGAACCATCATTCTTGCTGCGGCATTGGCTATAATTATGTTCGGAATGGGTTTATCCCTTGTCAGAAGGGATTTTACACGTCTTTTCCAGCAACCCAAAGCCATGGTAGTGGGTTTGATCAATCAAATAATTTTGCTTCCCATTATTGCATTTGTATTAATTGCAATTTTTGAAGTACAAACGGACATTGCTATTGGTTTGATGTTGTTGGCAGCTTGCCCTGGTGGGGCGACTTCCAATTTAATTTCTTTTTTGGCCAAAGGCGATGCAGGTTTGTCAGTTTCTTTGACCACTGCGAACAGCCTGATTACCATTTTAACCATTCCTTTTGTAGTGGACTTTTCGCTGCAGTATTTTTTGGAGGCCAATGAAATGATTGAGCTCAACAAACTCCAAACCATTGCGCAAATATTTGCCATCGTGATAATTCCTATTGCTACTGGAATGACCATCCGAGCCTACCACCCAGTTTTTGCCAACCGCATGAACAAACCCGTCAAAATAGCATCGGCTGCGGTGTTGTTTTTAGTTATAGTAGGTTTGGTGATCAAGAAAAAAGAAGATTTGATCCCGTTTCTGCAACAAGCAGGATGGATGGCCTTGGCACTCAATGCGGGTTCCATGGCTGTAGGGTATGCAACAGCCCGTTTGGCAAGGTTAAGTTTGTCCCAATCGATTACCATTTCGATCGAATCGGGCATTCAAAATGGCACCATGGCCATGGCGATAGCTACCGGTATTTTAATGAATGATAATTATGCGATTGCTCCTGCGGTTTATAGTTTGATTATGTTTTTAACCGGAGGGGTGGTTATTGCATATGGGGTTAGAGTGGTGAAGGGTTAGTGTTTTGTTCGTTTTGGTTTCGTTTCTTTGGTTCGATTTTTTAGGGGAGAGTTTTCTTTTATTTGTGGTTGCCTTTTTTCTGGGGTGGCCCAGGAGCTTGTCTTACTTTTTTTCTTGAAAAGAAAAGTAACAAAAAATTCAAGACTGCTTTGAAATGACTAAAAATCAGCCTCGATGCAATCTAGAAATTCAGGAACTCGCCCTCTTGCATAGGGCCAGCGCTGCTCAAACAGCTGAATTTCGGGATCGTTATGACTTTGGCTTATTTTTTTAACGCCATTTTAAAGAGGTCGGATTGAGGGTTGATTGCTTTCGGTCTATATTCGATGTATTTAAAATCAATGTTTTAATAGCGGGTTGATTTTCAATTTCTGGAGGCCTGAGCGAGGATGGCCGTGTTGCTGCCGGGGCTGGCTTTTGAGCGTGGGATGCCACGGGGCAAGCCGCGAGCTAATTAAATTGGAAATGTTTTTTTGTTTCGTTTTTCAACAGGGAAAAATGAAAGGCGAGAAAAAAGAAGAGCATAATATTATAGAAAAACCATACTACCCTGAATTAATCAAAATAGAAAAAAATGCATCCAAAAATGAAAGACAAAGAAAAAGAAAATAGATGATTATTGATACTAGATTTATATAACATAACCGAGAAAAAGAAGCTAAGTATATGAAATATAAAATCCAAACAAAAAACTTGAGGCAAGCCGTGGGCTAATTAAATTGGAAATAAGGATTAATTAAAACTATAGGGCGGCATTGAAGTGATGTGAAAAGAAAATGAATCCACTCAAACAGAAACTTGCTTTAATTTAATTTCGGTAATGGCCAGTTCGCTTGGTAAATCTGGAATTATTGTGATGTTGGTAATTGATGGAGCTTGGGCGATGGCTAGGACTCCTTGCTCTAGCATGTACTCTATTCCGTTTGCTCTTAATTGCACCTTGCCTTCTGCCACATATAGGGCCATACAAGTAGCCGCTAAAGTTGGTTGTATGTTTTTGAGTTGATGGGCAGGAAGTTCCATTCCATACAAATGGCTTTGTACCTCGCCCATGGTCATTACATTAAAGTTGACAGCAGTGCCTTTGGCGCTGGTTGTCCAGCCTCCTTCAAATTGATCGACATCCAATGGTTTTAAGTCTTTGCTGTGCTGATCTTGGTGGGTCAAATCTTGAGCCCCTTTAAGTACCATTAATTGTCTGTGGATACCGAGCAAGGGTGTAAATTCAGATGCCGCTCTTTCTACTGTTGCCAAACTCAAACGGAAATCAAATTTTCTTTCTGAAAACTGAGCATTTTGTGGCCAGATGAATAGTTCTGTAGTGCTGCCTCCCTCCCATTGGGTAGTTTTAAAATGAGCTGGGTTGAATGTTTTTATTTTCATTTTCTGGTTTTGCTAAGGTAGGTTTTATTGCTAGTAGTTTTAGAGTTTTATTTTAAAAAAAAGGAGATGAAGGTAGTATGTTTAGCGTAGTTGGGGGTGGTTAAAACTATCTTATTTATCTTCTTTCTATAGGATCGGATAAATGTTACATGATTTTAGTTTCGTTTATTGGTTCGATTTTTTGGTGGAGGGAGTCATAGTTTTTAGTTACATTTTTTTGGCACGATTAATTAGTAACGGGTTTTCTTTTATTTGGGGTTGTGATTTTCCTGGGGTGGCCCAGTACCAGCCTTTCATTTTGTCTTGATACAAAACGAAACAAAAAATCAAGACAAAACAAAGCTTCTTCCCGCTTGGCCTTCGCTTAGCCCGCTGTTTTGTCTGGCCTGCGCTGGGTAAATTTACTTTTTTTTAAATCTCTCTATTTTTCAAGAATTAGTATGCTGCCATTCCTGCTCAAACATCTGGATTTCAATACCGTCAAAACTTAGCCGTATTTTCTTGACGCCATTTAAAAGAGGTCGGATATTGGGTCATTGTGATCATTTGTTTCCGTTTTTAGCTGGAAACTGGTCCAAGTATTAAAGCAGTTAGGTACAAATTTAGATTGTAAGCTTTGGATAGCTGTAATCTTATTATTTCATGCTTACTTTAATACTTAAAACAATTTCGTTGCGAGTCTTTATGACTAAGCTTTCACAATCATCTTCGAACGTATATAAATCAGTTGAAAATTTCTTGATGGCTCTATATTTATCAAGTATTATGTCAATTTTAGCTCCTATTTTAATAATATCGTCAATATCGTAGCCTGGAGACATTAACTCAATTGATAATATCTGCTCGTTTTCTTCAAACATTTTCCAAGAAGTTGGATCACTTTCCGTATAGACAACAAGTTCTCCAAGCATTATTATATCATTGTTATTCACATAGAATAAATTATATAAACCAACTGTTCCTGTATCACTACTAATTGAATAGTCCTTTCTTTCTTCACTGCTCAATATTGTGCTAGTTGTGAACTTTCCTGTAAGTTCTTTGATTTTTGCTCTATTCACATTATTCAGTAAATTCAAACAATGGTCTGTTTTTACCAAATCTGTGGGCTTGTCATAACTCTCAGTCACTTTCTCCTCTGTACTTTTTGATTCTGAAATGATTTCTTTTTTATCATTGTTGTCCTCTCGCATTGAGGTACTACAACTAATCAGGATTGTTGATAATATTAATAGTCTAGTTTTCATAATTCAACATCTTTTATTGGCTCAATCTTTTTAGGTGTTTCCGATGTGCGCCTTTCGGCAGCATTCATTAGCACATTAACATCGACTGTTGGACCAATACCAACAGGAGATTGTCCTGCCTTATAAACATTAAATTCATTTTCCGCAGGATAAGCTGTCGTATAAACCATATTGCCATTTGATTCATCTTTAAGACCTACTTGATCATTATCAGCAGCCACTACCAAGGCACCAGTTGCTTCGGCAAGTTCTTGGGCAAAAGAACCATTCCCACTCCAGTCAGTACCGGCGTTACAGCCTCCTAAGTAAATCACAGCACCGTCTGCAAATTTAATTTCTCCCGAAGTAACCCCACTTGACACATCTTCAACATCAGCAGTAGTCATTCCATTAAAATAGCCTCCTTTCCCAAATACTTTATCAGCAACTCCATGTGAAAAGATTCCCAAAAACCCAATACCCTTTGGATCACTTGCACTTTCTGACTTTAAGGTATTTACTACTCGTTCAGCTGCATTATCAGTAGAACTAATATTTGTATGAGAAGAGCCACTTACTTTATTTGCTATTCTTTTACCACGATACTCCACATCTGCCCCTATTGATACTATCGATACCTTCTCCAACCCTTCTAACTCTACATGTACTGTCACATGGTTCTCACTAAAGGCATAAGGCGAATTATAAACATAATCATTTGCTAAAGGATCCACATTAAAGAACCTGCCAATATCGGCATAATGGTTTCTCCATTTGAATTGCACCCAATCTACATCCAATTCATCTGTTTTTTCTTGGTCTTGGAAAGTATTCATTTTATTCTCCTTACTTCCATCTTTTTTCCATTCATTAAAACTCAACCCAAAAGGATAATAATCATCGGCTTGTACTACTGGGCCGTGTTGGTGGTCTATGCTCAGGTCGTCGAAATAAATATCGTAGTTTTGGGTGCCGTCATGGCTTACCCAAATGTAGATATAACCGGCTTGTGTTATTTCTGGAACATGCAAAGTTATTTCTTCGTGGGGCTGGTTGAGCCCTGTCAATGGATCAATCAATGCCGCCTTGCTTATTTGCTGAAAACCGCCTGCATCAGGGATTGGCACCATGTCTTCATCGAATAAAGTATAGTTCAAATAAGCCATTGGCACATCACCTGCTGGGGTGCTGTTGGAACCCAGAACCCCCATGGAAGTACCTGCCCCATCAAACAACTCTACCATGCCGTTTTCCAATACCTGTGTGGTATAAGCGCCTGACGCCATAAGCGACAACAAGGCCGTTCCTACATTGGACTGGTTGTTTCGTAAATCGGCGTATTTGGCATATACTTTTAGTTGAATGTTGTCGCCTGCTTGTACTTGTAAATCATTGGACAATCCTTTGAACACCTTTCTAAAACCATTCAATCGCAATACTTCCCCGGCAGTGCCTATTTCACCGGCTGGTGTGTGGTTCAATTCTTCTATGCCATTGTATCGGGCAGAAGCGGTTATTTGGAAACCTTCTGCCTGGGTTTCTTCTTGCTCATTTTCAGTTTCCATGGTGGCCAAATAACTTGTGGTCTCTGGCTTGGTAGTAAACGTCAGCCTTACATTGCCCAAATGGTCTTTTAAATGGTATTGGTATTCAGAACGGTCTGGCATGATGCGACCTTCTTCGTGTTGGATGAACTGCAAAGCCCTTGGAACCGTTTGTGTTGTTTCATAAATAAACTCGCCTACATAGTCTGTGCGCTTTTGTAATACTGCACTGGCATTGTATACTTCTTGTGCCAATTTAATGCCCGCTGCATCGTAAATATATTGTATGTACTGCCCATCGGTTTTAGTCACCTGCGCTGGTAAGTTCAAGTGGTTGTACGTGATGGTGGCGATATCTTTGTTGTGGTCGGTTGTCATATTGCCGTTGGCATCATAAATATAAGCAAAAGAGGTCCCTTTTAAATGGTATTGGTTGCATATCGTGCATGCAAAAGAGAAAAGTGTAAAAAACCCATCGATGCTTTTATAACCAATAAGAAAAATCAACAACTAGCACAATAAAAAACCAGCTCCCCTGTATGGCAAGTTGGTCTTACTTTGTTTGTTTGTACAAGAGCTCAACATGCGCAAATCTCAAAGGCCCTCACTGCAAGGGAGATGCTAAAACCAGAGTGGCTTATAAGTAAAAAGTCCACATCTCTGCAAGGGCTTTTGTTTCCTTTCTTAATTACTTCTTGTTAAGACAACTGTATAGCAATAAAGACAATCGAGCAAATAGTAAATATTAAAAAATCGATGGTCAATATTCTTTTAACTCTCATATTAACTTTTGTAACCTTCTGAATCAACCAGTTAATTGCACCTACAAGCACAATAATTACAAGTACTACCAGAATATTGAAAAGTAATCTGTTAGCAAAGAATGACCAATACGAGTTATTGACCAATTCTTCATATTCTTCTTTACTACCCATCCAAAACAGAGAAACAAAGTATAACACACTAATTCCGAACAATGCCAATACTGCATTTATAATCACCAGTAATTTGTTAAAACGGGTCGTAGAGCCGGTGAGTTTGTCCTTCTAACTGAGGGTTGTTTAACAAAAAATTAAAGTTCTGATTCTAACTTATTCAGTCTTGCTGTTATCATTTCAACATTAGTCTTTAAATTAGCTGAGTCCTGTTTTGCCTTTTCCCAAACCCTAATAAAATCGTCGTCATGCAATAGATCTTTTAAGTAATCAACATTATTTATTTTGCTGATTATTGCCGCTCTTACTGATTTTGTTGGACGATATGCACTATTATACCATCTGTACAGAGTGTCTAATTGAGTGTTATACAAAAATTTCGTTTCTCCCAATTTGTCAACTTTCTCAAGGTGGTTTTCGACTATTTCTTCAAATTGTCTTTCAAAAGGGAAGTAAGTTAAGTCTCCAGTTGCACTATCTTTTTCCCAAATGGAGTCTAGTTCATAGTTAATCTCCTTTTTTGTTTCTTTAGGTGTACACTTCACCAGTAAAAATGAGGTGATCATTAGAATCAGCGTATAATTATTCAAGTGGTTTCCCATCATACATTATTTTCTTGTTGTTATTTATATAGTTTATGCTTTTCCCGTTGCTTCTCAATTTACTTGTCGCTCTTCTGTTCGCATCATTTTCGGTATTAGTTTTTCCATTATATTTACCTTGAACTTTGTTATAGGTTTGATTACTTAAAGATCCAACTAGGGTCGATACGGAATTGGCGAAGCTCTTTTTAATATCGTTCGCTTCGCCCTCAGATTTAGCGTTGTCCATCATGCCCTGATGATTAGATTGAATATCTGATAAAGCATTATCAAATACCTCAACTATACTCCCTTTATAGTCGCCATAACTGAAAGTGTCATCGTTTTTTAATACATCTTCATACTGATCTGCATGCCCTTCTTCATGAGCTTGAACCTCATCAAACAGACCTGGATTATCCTTATTTAATCTTGAATTAGGGTTATTTGTTTTGAATGGACCATCAACAAACCTATTATTATATGCTATATCTAAAACTACTTCCGTTTTTCCTGTTTCCGTATTCTTTTTAAAACCAGCCACTCCGGTATGTCCAAGATCGTGAATTGTTTTAATGTTATAATTTCCATTTTTATCAGGTTTGTTAAACCTTGTACGACGCTTAACAACTACATCTCCAGGCCCTTCTCCATTTACTTCTATATACTTAATAGGGTTATTTGCGCCATACGCGAAAGGGGATTGAAATGAATACGTTTCCGCTTTGGGATCTATATTAAAAAACCTCCCTAGAGCAGCGTCATGATACCTAGCTCCAAATGCAAACCACTCCAAATCCAACTCATCCTGCATTTCCTTCCCATTATACAAAAAGTCATTCTTCAACATCCCTGCCCTCTTCCAACTATTAAATGTCAACCCAAAAGGATAATAATCATCGGCTTGTACCACTGGGCCGTGTTGGTGGTCTATGCTCAGGTCGTCGAAATAAATATCGTAGTTTTGGGTGCCGTCATGGCTTACCCAAATGTTGATATAACCTGCTTGCGTAATTTCAGGCACTACCAAGGTTAATTCTTCGTGGGGCTGGTTGAGCCCTGTTAATGGATCAATCAATGCCGCCTTGCTTATTTGCTGGAAACCTGCTGCACCAGGTATTGGCACCATGTCTTCATCAAACAAAGTATAGTTCAAATAGGCGGCTGGCACATCACCTGCTGGGGTGCTGTTGGAGCCCATGACTCCCATAGAAGTACCTGCCCCATCAAATAGCTCTACCATGCCGTTTTCCAATACCTGTGTGGTATAAGCGCCTGATGCCAACAAAGACAATAAAGCAGTTCCTACATTGGACTGGTTGTTTCGTAAATCGGCGTATTTGGCATATACTTTTAAACTAAGGTTGTCGCCTGCTTGTACTTGCAATGATTTCGATAAACCTGCTGCAACCTCGCGGGATGCATTTAACCTAAGCACTTCTCCTGCCGTTCCTATTTGGTCGGCTGGTGTGTGGTTCAATTCTTCTATGCCATTGCATCGGGCAGAAGCAGTTATTTGGAATCCTTCTGCCTGGGTTTCTTGTTGCTCATTTTCAGTTTCCATGGTGGCCAAATAACTTGTGGTCTCTGGCTTGGTAGTAAACGTCAGCCTTACATTGCCCAAATGGTCTTTTAAATGGTATTGGTATTCGGAACGGGCTGGCATGATGCGGCCTTCTTCGTGTTGGATAAATTGCAAGGCACGCGGCACTGATGGGGTCGTTTCATAAATAAACTCCCCTGCATAATCGGTGCGCTTTTGAAATACTGCACTGGCATTGTATACTTCTTGTGCCAATTTAATCCCTGCTGCATCGTAAATATATTGGATGTACTGCCCATCTGTTTTGGTTACTTGTGTAGGCAAGTTCAAATGGTTGTACGTGATGGTGGCGATATCTTTGTTGTGGTCGGTGGTCATATTGCCGTTGGCATCGTAAATATAAGCAAAAGAGGTCCTTTTTAAATGGTATTGGTTGTATATCGTGCATGCTAAAGAGTGGAAAGTGTAAAAAGACCATCGATGCATTTATCACAAAAAACAAAATTCAAAAACTAGCACAATGAAAAACCAGCTCCCCTGTATGGAAAGCTGGTCTTGCTTTGTTTGTTTATACAATAGCGCTGCACCTGTTCCGAGAATCGAGATGCGCTAATCTCATTACATACTTCCCTATTCTCGGGACAGGCTGTTACAAACGAGGACGATAGGGGATAATGAAGAATTCAATAATCCCCTATAAAGATATAGCTAATTTGAAAAATATAAATTAAAAAATAAACAACATAAAAACGAAGAAAATTAAATAACACCAAAACAAAATGATCTTTAATTTTAGGATTGATTTTAGATAAAATCCATAACACACTTGCACTACCAAAATGAAACAATATTAAAGAGCAACTAAACAATATCAATAAATAAAACTTATTCTGAGGCATACCTCCTATGAAACCAACTTGTATCACTATAAATACAAGAAAAAGCAAAACAAATAACCCTAAAACTACAGTTGTATTCAACTTTAGCTTCCTAGTTAAAAACTGATACATCAAAAAGTTAAGAACCCCAAAAAATATTATATTAATAAAATAGTCCATCATTTTTTCTTATTATTTTCTTGTTTAGCATTAGTTACTGTAAATCCTAATTTAAATCCTGCTCCTAATCCTGCATGAACCATTAAAGTACCTTCTCCTTCTTTTTTCTTTTCATCATACACTGCAGCCCCTCTCATTCCAGCATGAGCACTCACTGCAGAACCGCCAATTGTAACACCTATTTTCAAGCCTCCAATTGAAAAACTAAATTCCGCTTCGCCTTCGAGAATAAAAGCTCCTTCTTCACCCCCTAGCTCTCCTCCATATTTCCCTTTTTCACCCGTATATACTCCGGCGTCACCTTTTAATTTTGCTTCTAATGCTGTACCCTTTGCTTTAACTTGAGCATTATTTTCTTCAGAACCTAAAGTTGCTTTTACTTCAATTTTGGCTGCATAAGCGTCAGCAGATCCATGTATATCTGACTCCCCAACACTTCCTTCATAACCTGCTGAAAAACCAGAAGCGCCTGCTTTTGCTGAACTTACATTAGTTTCATGTGTAATCGAACCTTTATGACCAAAAAATCTTGAACCATTTGGAGTAGTCTCAACAAAACCAGCACCATGTTCTGTTGTTGTTATTGTACCATTTTCATTCTTCTTTCTCTTTATTGATAATTTCTCCAACCCTTCTAGCTCTACATGTACTGTCACATGGTTCTCACTAAAGGCATAAGGCGAATTATAAACATAATCATTTGCTAAAGGATCTACATTAAAGAACCTGCCAATATCAGCATAATGGTTTCTCCACTTAAACTGCACCCAATCTACATCTAGTTCATCTGTTCTTTCTTGGTCTTGGAAAGTATTCATTTTATTCTCCTTACTCTCATCCCTTTTCCAAGAGTTAAAGGTCAGGCCAAAAGGATAATAATCATCGGCTTGTACTACTGGGCCGTGTTGCTGGGTGACGGTGAAATCATCGAAATAGACTTCGTAGTTGTTGGTGGTGGCGTCGTTGCTCAGCCAGATGTATACAAAACCGGGTTGGCTTATGGTGATTTGTCCGTTCAGTTCTTGGTGGGCACTGTCGATGCCTGTTTCAAGCGCGGTGCTGTTTACTGCTACAAATCCACCGTCCACTGAGGCCGGGTCAAAGTCTTCGTTCATCACAATCCAGTTCAAATAGGCTTGTGGGCCTCCAGAGTTGTCTGTGCTGTAATCAGGTAATACGCCTACAGGGTTGCCAACGGCTGTTCCTACTCCGTCGATGATGGTGCCCACATTGCCCGCATCCATKGCGGCWATTAGGTTGGTCATCGCTTGGCTCCAATTCGCACTTTGGTTGCGGTCCACGTATTTAGCATACACGGTCATATCTATCACATCGCCTGCTTGTACTTGTAGTGATTTGGCCAACCCTTCTTGACCCGACAACAATCGGATCGATTTGGAGGTAGCTCCTCCGGCATTGGTATGGTCAAATATTTCACTGTTTATTTTAGTGGCGTAATCGTAATTTAAAAACTCAGAGCGTTCTTCTGTTGTTTTGTCATCTTCCATGGTGGCCACCGCTGTAGTTGTCTCTGGCTTCGTAGTAAAAGTCAGCCTTACATTGCCCAAATGGTCTTTTAAATGGTATTGGTATTCGGAACGGGCTGGCATGATGCGGCCTTCTTCGTGTTGGATAAATTGCAAGGCACGTGGCACAGATGGTGTTGTTTCATAAATAAACTCCCCTACATAATCGGTGCGTTTTTGCAATACTGCACTGGCATTGTATACTTCTTGTGCCAATTTAATCCCTGCAGCATCGTAAATATATTGGATGTACTGCCCATCGGTTTTAGTCACCTGCGCTGGTAAGTTCAGGTGGTTGTACGTGATGGTGGCGATATCTTTGTTGTGGTCGGTGATCATGTTGCCGTTGGCATCGTAAATATAGGTAAATGAGGCATTTCTTAATTGGTATTGGTTGCATATCGTGCATGCAAAAGAGAAAAGTGTAAAAAACTCATCGATGCTTTTATAACCAAAAAGAAAATTCAACAACTAGCACAATAAAAAAACCAGCTCCCCTGTATAGCAAGTTGTTCTTACTTTGTTTGTTTGTACAACAGCGCTGCACCTGTCCCGAGAATCGGGGTGCACTAATCTCATTACATCCTTCCCGATTCTCGGAACAGGCAGCTTCCGTTAAAGCTCAAGCAAGGACGATAAAATATGCTCAACCATTGGGAGGGGGTTATATCCCTCCATGGTATTCATCCACTATAGAATAATTATTATCAACTTTATCTATTGAAAATTCACTATACCCTACTTTCACATAAAAAACATGTTTTTTCTTATATGACACGCTGTACACAGATATAATTAATGTTATCTTGTTGTTTTCAATATGAATTGGTGAAACATCAATTATCGCAAACGCCTTATTTCTTGCCATTTCTTTTACCTGTTTCTTGTCAACCTGAACCAATTTACAATTTAAAATGCTGTCAGGTAAATAATCCGTTATACCAAACCTCCTTTCTATATAAAGTATCTCTTTGGTGCTCTCGTAATATTTTTTAACATGTTCTTCTACACATTTAGAATACATATTTTCGTTCACTACTTTCTGCGCAACCAATACTTGACTAAACAATATTACAATTAAAAAAGTTAAAACTACTTTCATCATTTCTCCTTAGGGTTAACAAAATATCTTTGAGGTAAAGTTGCTAATACTCCAGTATTATTGTAAACATAAACTGTTGCTTTTGATCGCCTAGCTATAACATATTGTGTACCCTTCGCCCCTTCAATGTCTGTTTTAGACGGTGGTTGCATTGATGAATATGTTACTCCACCAATCGTAGTCGATCCACTAGGGTGAGTATGCATATCCCAATCCCCTCTAATATAACCTCCTGCTGCTTTCGGAATACCCTTGCCCTTCTGTACTCCTTTGGCCCTCATAATTGCACCGTATTCAACATTATTTTGTGGCCTTTTTTTATAGCTACCTCCTTTACCATCATCTTGTTTAGAAACTTCGTCATACGCTTTTCTTGTAGGCGTATCCTTAATTTCTACTAAATTATTCATGTGTTCACCTTCAAAATTTTCTTCTTTTAATTTCTTTTCTGTTTCTTTTGCGTCTTTTTTTGTTATTCCCGCTGAATTACCTTTTTCATTTGGATCTGTTCCTTCTGGGTATAGTTCATCTGTAGTTTTTGTGGTTTTGATCACAAAATATCTATTGGGTTTCTCATTTTCTTCTCTAGCTATTTCTTCTCCTTTTTCATTTAAGTAAACATTATCTAATGGCACCATCCCATCAGGATCAATATACCTTATCGGATTATCAAATGCATATACATATGGAGAATATCTTCTCATTAGATCTGCTGCTGGATCGACGTTTAAAAATCTACCAGTGGCAGGATCGTAATACCTTGCTTGGTAATCGTATACTCCCCAATCTAACTCTGTTTGTTCTTCAAAGCCATTATACAAGAAATCATTCTCCTTCCCTCCATCCCTCTTCCAAGAGTTAAAACTCAACCCAAAAGGATAATAATCATCGGCTTGTACTACTGGGCCGTGTTGGTGGTCTATGCTCAGGTCGTCGAAATAAATATCGTAGTTTTGGGTGCCGTCATGGCTTACCCAAATGTAGATATAACCGGCTTGTGTTATTTCTGGAACATTCAAAGTTATTTCTTCGTGGGGCTGGTTGAGCCCTGTCAATGGATCAATCAATGCCGCCTTGCTTATTTGCTGAAAACCGCCTGCGTCAGGGATTGGCACCATGTCTTCATCGAATAAAGTATAGTTCAAATAAGCCATTGGCACATCACCTGCTGGGGTGCTGTTGGAACCCATGACTCCCATGGAAGTACCTGCCCCATCAAACAACTCTACCATGCCGTTTTCCAATACCTGTGTGGTATAAGCGCCTGACGCCAATAAGGACAATAAAGCAGTTCCTACATTGGACTGGTTGTTTCGTAAATCGGCGTATTTGGCATATACTTTTAAACTAAGGTTGTCGCCTGCTTGTACTTGCAATGATTTCGATAAACCAGCTGCAACCCCGCGCGATGCATTTAACCTAAGCACTTCTCCTGCCGTTCCTATTTGGTCGGCTGGTGTGTGGTTCAATTCTTCTATGCCATTGTATCGGGCAGAAGCAGTTATTTGGAATCCTTCTGCCTGGGTTTCTTGTTGCTCATTTTCAGTTTCCATGGTGGCCAAATAACTTATGGTCTCTGGCTTCGTAGTAAAAGTCAGCCTTACATTGCCCAAATGGTCTTTTAAATGGTATTGGTATTCAGAACGATCTGGCATGATGCGGCCTTCTTCGTGTTGGATAAACTGTAGCGAACGTGGCACAGATGGTGTTGTTTCATAAATAAACTCGCCTACATAATCGGTGCGCTTTTGTAATACTGCACTGGCATTGTATACTTCTTGTGCTAGTTTAATGCCTGCAGCATCGTAAATATATTGGATGTACTGCCCATCGGTTTTAGTCACCTGCGCTGGTAAGTTCAGGTGGTTGTACGTGATGGTGGCGATATCTTTGTTGTGGTCGGTGATCATGTTGCCATTGGCATCGTAAATATAGGTAAATGAGGCATTTCTTAATTGGTATTGGTTGCATATCGTGCATGCAAAAGAGAAAAGTGTAAAAAACTCATCGATGCTTTTATAACCAAAAAGAAAATTCAACAACTAGCACAATAAAAAAACCAGCTCCCCTGTTTGGAAAGCTGGTCTTACTTTGTTCGATTATTCAATAGCGTAACATACGCTAGTCCCGTTACGCCCTCACTGCAAGTGCAGGGGGATAGGGGGAGACGTTTTAAAGAACTTTAATTTTCAACCATCCAAACTTATTCGTATATTCGTTTTCATCACAAAACAAAAATTGTTTGTCCCCAATCCCTCTTATTTTGGTGTTCTTGATTCCTGCCTTATTCAATGATTGTTCCAGATCTCTCGCCAAATGTTGGGCAAAATTTTTTCTGAATTCTTCGGACCCTTGCGTTATGTACATTTCTAACAAGAACTGTCGGTGCTCATTATAACTTAAGTAATTTTTGAGCTTATCTAAATCCTCTGATTCCAAGATTCTACCATCAAAATTTCTCAACATATTTAACATGATAGAATCGTCCTTCTTAAGTTCAATCTTTACGCTAGGTAAACCAAAAAACACCTGTGTTTGGCAGAGAGCCAAATTATATGCAAACATTAACAAAAACATTATAATAAATCCTAGTCTCATTTTTTTAAATATTTAATAGCTTCATTATGAAATTTAGAATTTGTTTTCAGAAGTTTAGGTGCTCTAAATTCAGCAGACTCTTTTCCTGTAATGGAAAAGCCCCAACCTACTGAAAACGATTTCTCTCCATTTATCACCATCGACGATTGAGCATCCCAATGTACAGCACCATCTCCGTTCATTGCTCGAATTGGCCAATCATACAAACTAGTTTTTGGCTGATTACCATCTTTACTACCATAATATTTCGCATTATTCACATCAGTTCTTGAACCTTTCCCAGAGCCTATATCCAGTCTTTCCTCTGAGTTTTCTTGAGGGAGAATTGAATATATGTTTTCTGCTACAGCGTCTGGAATATTTGAAGTAAACGTCTGAAACCACCCACTTGTTGCCTCCGTGTCGGTCGGAATGAATTCCATCTCTATTGATGGGGAAGTGACCCCTCCTTGAGCATCATATGTTATAAATTCGTGCAAAACCAATTTACCATCACCATTTGGAAGCGTATAACTGTTGGGGTTGTCCTCATCACTAACATAAGAATAGCCATCTTGTCCTGAATAGTTCTTTTCGAACTCCTCTTGTGAATTTGTGTTCGAAACCCATATAACTTCACCATCTGGTCCTTCTACCCAACCATAAACGCCACGTCCATCTGGATCAATATAAATCAACGGATTGTTCAATACATAATTATAGGTGCTCCACTTGAAATAATCTTCCGCCAACGGATCAACAGCTCCCCACCTTCCAATATCACTCATATACATCCTCGCCCCATAATCCATCCAATCAAGGTCCAACTCATCCTGCTTTTCTTTTCCGTTGTATAAGAAATCATTCTCCAAACTCCCATCCCTCTTCCAACTATTAAAACTCAACCCAAAAGGATAATAATCATCGGCTTGTACTACTGGGCCGTGTTGCTGGGTGACGGTGAAATCATCGAAATAGACTTCGTAGTTGTTGGTGGTGGCGTCGTTGCTCAGCCAGATGTATACAAAACCGGGCTGGCTTATGGTAATTTGTCCGTTCAGTTCTTGGTGGGCACTGTCGGTGCCTGTTTCAAGCGCGGTGCTGTTTACTGCAACAAATCCACCATCCACTGTGGCCGGGTCAAAGTATTCGTTCATCACAATCCAGTTCAAATAGGCTTGTGGGCCTCCAGAATTGTCTGAGCTATAATCAGGTAATACGCCTACTGGATTGCCAACAGCTGTTCCTACTCCGTCGATGATGGTGCCAACATTGCCTGCATCCATGGCGGCAATTAGGTTGGTCATCGCTTGGCTCCAATTCGCACTTTGGTTGCGGTCCACGTATTTGGCAAATACCGTCATATCGATCACATCGCCTGCTTGTACTTGTAGTGATTTGGCCAACCCTTCTTGACCCGATAACAATCGGATCGATTTGGAAGTAGCTCCTCCGGCATTGGTATGGTCAAATATTTCACTGTTTATTTTAGTCGCGTAATCGTAATTTAAAAACTCAGAACGTTCTTCTGTTGTTTTGTCTTCTTCCATGGTGGCCACCGCTGTAGTGGTCTCTGGCTTGGTAGTAAACGTCAGCCTTACATTGCCCAAATGGTCTTTTAAATGGTATTGGTATTCGGAACGGGCTGGCATGATCCGGCCTTCTTCGTGTTGTATAAACTGTAGCGCACGCGGCACTGATGGTGTTGTTTCATAAATGAATTCTCCTACATAATCGGTGCGTTTTTGCAATACTGCACTGGCATCAAATACTTCTTGTGCCAATTTAATTCCTGCTGCATCGTAAATATATTGGATGTATTGCCCATCGGTTTTAGTTACTTGTGTAGGCAAGTTCAAATGGTTGTACGTGATGGTGGCGATATCTTTGTTGTGGTCGGTGATCATGTTGCCGTTGGCATCGTAAATATAGGTAAATGAGGCATTTCTTAATTGGTATTGGTTGCATATCGTGCATGCAAAAGAGAAAAGTGTAAAAAACTCATCGATGCTTTTATAACCAAAAAGAAAATTCAAAAACTGGCATAATAAAAAAACCAGCTCCCCTGTATGGAAAGCTGGTCTTGATTTGTTTGTTTATTTAATAGCGTAACATACGCTAATCTCAATCGCCCTCACTGCAAGTGCAGGGTGATGGACTTAATGCTTGTCTAAAAATAAAAACAGTAAGGCAAAAACTAAAAACACTATTACACTAACCAAATGGTGCATTAGCCGAATTGGAGATAATTGTAATAACTTCAATGTACTTTTTATATTCAAAAAAATGAACAATAATAAAACCAGAATTATTTGAACAACAAATAATTCACTAGAAAAGTTATTATACCAACTAATACATAAATAGATTAATAAAAGTATCAATAAGGGGTTCGTAAATAATAAACCAAATTTCTTCCTTAATCCTATTAATATTAATCCAACAATTAAAACAAACCAATAAATCGCAGTTAAAATCCTCCATTGCAGCGTAATTGGATAACCAAAGCTTAGCACATCGTATCCACCTGAATTAGAATAACTTAACAGAATCATTACTATTTCTAAAAACGAATAAACGGAAAAGCCTAAGGCTAAAAAAATTAAAGTCTTGACAATTTTTATCATAATAAAGTTTTCTTTAATTAATAGTCTCTATTTCTCCCATCACCTTTCTTTAACTCGACCGTAGAAGGAACTACTTGTTGATTTCCATAGTGAGTCCTAACCTGTTTATTACCAACTTTATTTCTTAAGTAATTACCAAATTTCACAGCCCTTTTTTCCGAAGCCACTCTTGCCTTACCTTCTCCCATACTGCGTGATTCTTTCACAGCATCTCCACTAACTATATCTTTAGCATGAACTAATTCGTGTCCCAAAGTTGTAAAAGACTCAGTTTCAATACCATCTACCTCTACACCTTCTATTTGGGAATATTCTACCTTTGCATCATATTCTCCATCTTTTCTCATACCAACATTAGTATTTGATTCTAAAACATGATCTTTATCTCCAGACCCTTCACTAAAAAAGTTCTTTATTCCACCAATTACACTCTTTGCTTCATTTATATAAATGGTTTTATCATTCTCATCCAAATATTTCAATAATTCTTTACCTTTTTCCGTCTCTGCAATTTTCTCTCTATCTTTTTGGTACTGAACTTTAAATTCATCTGATCCATTAACTCTAATTGTATCACCAAGTGGGTCTATATAGAAATTAGGTCGATTGGCAAAACCAACATAGGGACTTTCTCTCTCACTAGTTTTTGGGTCAATTTGATGCCATCTCCCAATTGCAGCATCATAACTCCGAAAAAATGCCATATCCCAACCTAAGTCCAATTCCGTTTCCCTTTCTATCCCGTTGAATAAAAAATCATTCTCCTTACTCCCACCCCTTTTCCAAGAGTTAAAAGTCAGGCCAAAAGGATAATAATCATCGGCTTGTACTACTGGGCCGTGTTGCTGGGTGACGGTGAAATCATCGAAATAGACTTCGTAGTTGTTGGTGGTGGCGTCGTTGCTCAGCCAGATGTATACAAAACCGGGTTGGGTTATGGTAATTTGTCCGTTCAGTTCTTGGTGGGCACTGTCGATGCCTGTTTCTAAAGCGGTGCTGTTCACTGCTACAAATCCACCGTCCACTGAGGCCRGGTCAAAGTCTTCGTTCATCACTATCCAGTTCAAATAGGCTTGTGGGCCTCCAGAATTGTCTGTGCTGTAATCAGGYAATACGCCTACTGGATTGCCAACGGCTGTTCCTACTCCGTCGATGATGGTGCCCACATTGCCTGCATCCATGGCGGCAATTAGGTTGGTCATCGCTTGGCTCCAATTCGCACTTTGGTTGCGGTCCACGTATTTGGCAAATACCGTCATATCGATCACATCGCCTGCTTGTACTTGTAGTGATTTGGCCAACCCTTCTTGACCCGACAA
Organism: Cytophagales bacterium Alg240-R148; assembly: GCA_900537185.1. GTDB lineage: Bacteria > Bacteroidota > Bacteroidia > Cytophagales > Cyclobacteriaceae > Alg240-R148. The sequence goes on along the minus strand of LS999832.1, from coordinate 3,638 downwards.
CAATCGGATCGATTTGGAAGTAGCCCCTCCGGCATTGGTATGGTCAAATATTTTACTGTTGATCTTGGTCGCGTAATCGTAATTTAAAAACTCAGAGCGTTCTTCAGTTGTTTTTGTCATCTTCCATGGTGGCCACCGCTGTAGTTGTCTCTGGCTTCGTAGTAAACGTCAGCCTTACATTGCCCAAATGGTCTTTTAAATGGTATTGAATCCTGTCATTATATTCTTTTTCCCCTAAGTTCTCAATATTAAAAGCTACTACCAACTCAACTATCTAAAGAAATAATTTTTGTATTCGAATTATAAGGTGGAAACACACGTGTATTTTCAATTTGTAAACTTTTATAAAGTTCCAATAAAATAATAATTTTCCTTTCTAAATCTTCATATTTCGAAGTGTAAACAATATCAATAATCTCTTCATTAAACTCTCCAAACAACATAAAGTAAGCTTCCTGTTCTCCTTTTTGATTTAAAAGAATAATGCAAGTCAAGTAAAAATTAGATTTTTTAGTTTCAAACAAAAATATACTTTCATCATTTACACTAAATTTTTCATAGATTTCCTTTCTTGCCAATTCAAATTCATCTTGCAATTTTGATGAACCAATCTTAGTTCTTCCAATACTAAACTGTTTTAGTTCTTTTGAAGTGTAATTGAAATCAAATATTAACTGATCTTCAGATTCCTCCTTTTTTTGCCAATCAATCGGTATACTCAAGCTTATTCCACTTTTAACAGAATTAATTTGTTTCCATTCAATTTTGACAACATTCTCCTTACCTGTGTTATATTTCCATAGTCCAACATTATATCCGTTATTCAGTTTCCCAGAAATCAACGTATCATTAACTTCATTTAAAAAATAATGATTGGCATTTTCAAGGGTTTTTAAATCAACTCCTTCAAAGTTCTGTTTCCAAGTTATTAATTTACCTTTATAAAAGGTATTATACTCATATGAAACAATATTCTTTTCACATCCAACCAATAGAATTATTATCAACAATTTTAACAGTATTTTCATTTTTCATTTTTTTTTGTTACTTCTAAATTAATACCAAATGAAACAGTTTCCTTCCCAGTATCAAAAACTTTAACTTCATGCGTAACACCTGCTTTAACTTCTGATTCTTCTCCACCCTTTTTACTTGCTTTAACATATGCTTTTGATTGTGTGTTAGATGTTTCGACTAACACACCCCCTTCTACACTATTTGTTATTTCACCTTTATGTGAAGCTGAATTTTTCAATTCAATATACAAAGGAACCCCTTCAACTGTACCTTTTACTGTAACACTATTCTCTACTGAAGACTTGGACTCAATGCCCGCATCAACTGATCCCTCTGGATAAGACCAATTATTATCACCACTATAATCTAACCAGCTTGAAAAATCAACATTTACAAACGCTGATGTCTCATTAACAGCTGCAGTTTTTATATCTACAACAGGAGTTTTAATCCTTGCGGTATGCTTTTTTGATTTTTTATACACTTTAGCTTTCGTTGTAAATAAACTTAGAGCTGCATCGCCTACCCTTCTAAAACCTTCCGCAATCCACCTCAATGGATTTCCTGGTCCTTCTCCATTTACTTCTATATACTTAATAGGATTATTTGCACCATAAGCGAAAGGGGATTGAAATGAATACGTTTCCGCTTTAGGATCTAAATTAAAAAACCTCCCCAGAGAGGCATCGTGATACCTAGCTCCGAATGCATACCACTCCAAATCCAACTCATCCTGCATTTCCTTCCCATTATACAAAAAGTCATTCTTCAACATCCCTGCCCTCTTCCAACTATTAAAACTCAACCCAAAAGGATAATAATCATCGGCTTGTACTACTGGGCCGTGTTGCTGGGTGACTGTGAAATCATCGAAATAGACTTCGTAGTTGTTGGTGGTGGCGTCGTTGCTCAGCCAGATGTATACAAAACCGGGTTGGGTTATGGTAATTTGTCCGTTCAGTTCTTGGTGGGCACTGTCGATGCCTGTTTCTAAAGCGGTGCTGTTCACTGCTACAAATCCACCGTCCACTGAGGCCGGGTCAAAGTCTTCGTTCATCACTATCCAGTTCAAATAGGCTTGTGGGCCTCCAGAATTGTCTGTGCTGTAATCAGGTAATACGCCTACTGGATTGCCAACGGCTGTTCCTACTCCGTCGATGATGGTGCCCACATTGCCCGCATCCATGGCGGCAATAAGGTTGGTCATCGCTTGGCTCCAATTCGCACTTTGGTTGCGGTCCACGTATTTGGCAAATACCGTCATATCGATCACATCGCCTGCTTGTACTTGTAGTGATTTGGCCAACCCTTCTTGACCCGACAACAATCGGATCGATTTGGAGGTAGCTCCTCCGGCATTGGTATGGTCAAATATTTCACTGTTTATTTTAGTGGCGTAATCGTAATTTAAAAACTCAGAGCGTTCTTCTGTTGTTTTGTCATCTTCCATGGTGGCCACCGCTGTAGTTGTCTCTGGCTTCGTAGTAAACGTCAGCCTTACATTGCCCAAATGGTCTTTTAAATGGTATTGGTATTCGGAACGGGCTGGCATGATGCGGCCTTCTTCGTGTTGGATAAACTGTAGCGAACGTGGCACAGATGGTGTTGTTTCATAAATAAACTCCCCTACATAATCGGTGCGTTTTTGCAATACTGCACTGGCATTGTATACTTCTTGTGCCAATTTAATCCCTGCAGCATCGTAAATATATTGGATGTATTGCCCATCGGTTTTGGTTACTTGTGTAGGCAAGTTCAAATGGTTGTACGTGATGGTGGCGATATCTTTATTGTGGTCGGTGATCATGTTGCCATTGGCATCGTAAATATAGTCATTGCTGTTTATATTTCCATCTTTGAAGCCTTGGTTAATATCCCCTGCGTCGGTAACGCTTAACAATTGGTTGCCTTGGTAGCTGTAGGCCATATTATCCATTACGCTGGTAAGGTCCTTTTCGGTAGTAAACCTTTTTAACCCTAATATGTTACCATTGGCATCATATGCCTGTACATGCGTATTAAAATGATCATTTGAATTGACCCACAGGGTATTATTCACTGCGGTATTGCCGTAATCCGCAAATTGGATTCGGTTCATGTCGTCATAAACATAACCAAAGGCTTGTTTTTTAGCGGATACAGCGTTGGCCCATTGTACACCTGCAATGTTGCCGTTGAATTGGTTTTCTTGAAAGCCAAAATCGTAGAACAACTCCATTCCAAACAAATCTTTGTACTGGTAGGTAGTGTTGGTCTTGCTGTCCATGCCTAGGCCTACATCGTTGATGCCCGTCAACCAACCTCTAATATTGTAGCGGTAGTCTACCGATTGGGCAAAAGTGGCACCGTTGTCTTCGGAGTGCAGGTCTTTTTCTATTAATTCGCCTAGTTCGTTGTAGGTATTGGAACTCAGGAGTACAGGGTTTCTATAAAATGAAACATTGCTAATCGCTGCATCGGTTTTATAAAAAGAGATATCCAGGTACATACCTTTAGACACCTCTTTTGTAGAAGTATATAACAATGTTCCATTGTGGTAGTACTTAATTGCCAATCCTGTTTTTTCAACTTTTAATTCATCATTGGCTTGGTAATAATAAGGTGCCCCAGGAATATTCACC
>LS999831.1 GCA_900537185.1 Cytophagales bacterium Alg240-R148 | reverse complement strand
GTTTGGCAGTAGATGTTACTTACAATGGCAGTGCTGCGGTACCAACCAATGCCGGCACCTATGCATTGGAAGCGAAGATCAACGCGACCACATATACGGGCAGCTTGAGTACCAGCATGACCATCAACAAAGCGGTTGCCACGGTTGGCGTCACGACGAATACTTTTACCTATACTGGCGGTGCACAAGCGATAGTTTTGAATACGACACCTGGCGGTTTGGCAGTAGATGTCACCTACAATGGCAGCGCTGCGGTACCAACCAATGCCGGTAGCTATGCAGTAGAAGCGACAATCAACGAGACCAATTATACAGGCAGCTTGAGTACCAGCATGACCATCAACAAAGCGGTTGCCACGGTTGGCGTCGCGACGAATACTTTTACCTATACTGGCGGTGCACAAGCGATAGTTTTGAATACGACACCTGGCGGTTTGGCAGTAGATGTCACCTACAATGGCAGCGCTGTGGTACCAACCAATGCCGGCACCTATGCAGTGGAAGCGACGATTAACGAGACCAATTATACAGGCAGCTTGAGTACCAGCATGACCATCAACAAAGCGGTTGCCACGGTTGGCGTCACGACGAATACTTTTACCTATACTGGCGGTGCACAAGCGATAGTTTTGAATACGACACCGGGCGGTTTGGCAGTAGATGTCACCTACAATGGCAGCGCGGTGGTACCAACCAATGCTGGGACGTATGCAGTAGAAGCGACGATCAATGCAACCAACTACCAAGGCAGCCTAGTTACGGACATGACCATCAACAAGGCCGTGGCACAGGTTGTGGTAACCAATCTTACACAAAACTTTGATGGAGGAGCCAAACCTGTAACTGTATTGACCAATCCATTTGGACTGTCTTATACACTCACTTACAATGGAAGTACAAATGCACCCTCGGCAGCAGGAGATTATACTGTTGAAGTAACCATACAAGACAATAACTATATTGGTTCGGCTGCTGATAACCTAAGGATTAATGGATTTCCCACGGATGTGGGCATTGCGGATGTAACTAAAAATGAAGATGCCATAGATTTTGTTGTGCCTTTGTATGATGTTTTTGAAGATGATTTTACAGCGGATGGCGTTTTGGACTATTTAGTTGAAAGCAATGACAATCCGGGTTTATTTGATCAATTTTTGATCAATCCTGCTACTGGTAATCTGGAGATTTCTTTAGTGGAGCATCAATTTGGTACCAGCCAGGTTGTGGTGAGCGCTACCGATGAAGGGGGGCTGAAAACTAACTCTTCTTTTAAAATAATTGTGGCTTCTGTTGAAGACAATCCAATAATCGAATCAACACCAATATTAAATGTGGACCAAGGGGTTGCCTACAATTACAACATAATTGCTTCGGATGCCGATCCAGGTGATGTCCTAACTTTTTCAGCTTTAACTCCTAGTTGGTTGAGTCTCAATCAAACAGACAACAACAATGCGCTGTTGTCGGGAATTCCAAATAACAGCGATGTTGGAGACCATACGGTGGTAGTGGAAGTAGTAGATGACAACAACAACAAGGACATTCAATTTTTTCAGGTGCAAGTAGCCAATGTTAATGACAAACCCACTTTTATTACGACACCACTTACAATTACACCCGAAGGTGTGAATTATACTTACATTATTAAAACCTTAGACATTGATGGGGATGCTGTGTCCATAGAGGCGGTGACTTTACCAACTTGGATGGGTTTTGTCGACAACGGAGATGGAACGGGAATTATCGAAGGCGTCCCTGAAGATCCGGATTTGGGTATTAATGAAGTGTTGTTGCGCATTGCGGATGGCAATGGAGGGCTAAGTGTGCAAGAATTTGATGTAGAAGTGACCAATGTAAACGACGAACCATTTTTCGTAAGCACACCGGTGGTGGCAGCGGTAGAAGATGTTTTGTACCAATACGACATAGAAGTTGAGGATGAGGATGTGGACCAGACTTTGCTTATAAGAATTCTTTCGGCTCCTGATTGGTTGGAGCTGACGTACCTAGCACCTGGTAAAAGTAGACTCAGTGGTATTCCAACCAATGCATATGTTGGGGAACAAATTATTGTTTTAAACGTGGACGACCAGAATGGAGGCAACAAAAGCCAAAACTTTACTATTACTGTCCAAAATACCAACGATGATCCATTTTTTGTTTCTTCTCCTTCCCTTGCTGTAGTCCAGGACCAAGAATATACCTATGACATCCTAACAGATGATGAAGATATAGGAGATACTAGGTCCATTACACCAGTAAATATACCGGTATGGTTGACCTTGGTAGACAATGGCAACGGATCGGCATTGCTTTCAGGGACTCCAGATAATTCTGACTTAGGACCGAATAACATAGAGTTGAAAGTTACCGATGTGGGGGGCGCTTTTAGCATCCAAACATTTACGGTGCAAGTTACCAACACGAATGATCCACCATCCTTTTCTAGTACGGCGCAAAAAACAGCTAATGAAGACATCGCCTACCAATACAATATATCCACTACCGATCCGGATCCGAGCGATACCCGAGAAATAACGGCTTTATCGATACCAGCATGGTTGAATTTGGTAGACAATGGCGATGGCACAGCGGTGCTTTCTGGTTTGCCACTAAACGAGCATGTGGGCCCTTATAGTGTAGTGTTGAATGTTCAGGATGCGCTGGGTGCAACGGACAATCAGAATTTTACATTGACTGTTCAAAACACCAACGACAAACCATTTTTTGTTTCCAACCCTTTAACTTTTGCTATCCAGGATATTGAATACTCCTACAGCATACTCACCGGAGACGAAGATGCTGGAGATGCGTTGGTCGTATCTGTAGTATCAAAGCCTTCTTGGTTGACTTTTACTTCGAATGGTGCGGGTAGTGCCGAACTAATAGGGACTCCTACCAATGCCCATTTGGGACAAAACAATGTTGTTTTGAGAGTAACAGACTTGTCTGGTGCTTTTGTAGATCAAAATTTTATTATCAATGTAGACAATGTAAATGACGATCCTGAATTTACCAGTTCGCCTGTTACCACGGCAATAGAAGATGTTGCTTATGCCTACAACATCACCACGGAAGATGCAGATATAGGAGATGTGTTGGTAATAGAACATATGGTACTACCTGTTTGGTTGGAATTAGTAGACAATGGCGATGGCAGCGCTTTGATTTCGGGTATCCCATTGAACGACCATGTAGGGGATAACAGCGTGGTTTTGTTGGTTCGAGATAATTTCGGTTCTCAAGTGACACAAAGTTTTACCATCCACGTTTCGAATACCAACGATGCCCCAATTATAACCTCAACACCTCCAACCAGTGTATTACAAGATGTGGAGTATTCTTACGGCATAATGGGTTTTGATCAAGATCTTGGTGATCAAATTAACTTTAGTGCCATTACCTTACCGACTTGGCTGAATGTTGTGGACAACGGCAATGGTACGGCTACTATTTCAGGTACCCCTACCAATGCCAACTTAGGGTTGAATGAAGTGAGCATAGTAGTAATGGACCAAGATTTGGCTCAAAACATTCAATCTTTTAGCATCAACGTTAAAAATGCCAATGACGATCCAGCGTTTACTTCTACTCCTTTATTGGTCGTAAATGAAGACGATGCTTATACCTACAATATTGTTACAGAAGATCCAGATACCGATGATAACTTGATTTTGTCGGCTTTGACCCTTCCTTCTTGGTTGACGCTTACAGATTTCAGTAATGGTACTGGTCAGTTGAGTGGTATACCGACCAATGATTTTGTTGGAGTTAATAATGTAATATTAAAAGTGGAAGACGGTCTGGGCGCTTTTGGCTTGCAAGAATTTGCTCTTGTGGTAGAAAACACCAATGACTTACCTGAATTTACCTCTGCACCGGTAACAGCTGCTTTCCAAGGAAGTCCTTATATCTACGATATAACCATTTTGGATGTGGATTTAGGAGATAATTTGATTATTGAATTGGAACAAGGTGCAGGCTGGTTGAGCTTTATTGACAATGGCGATGGAACCGCCACATTACAGGGGTTGCCTAATAACAGCAATCTAGGTACCGTGGAAATTATCCTTTCGGTAAAAGACAATACGCTAACAGAGGTATACCAAGAGTTTACCTTGGTGGTTAACAATGCCAATGATCCTCCTTCTATTATTAGTACACCTATTACCTCGGTTAATGAGGACAGCCCTTATAATTATTTAATTCAAGCATCAGACCCTGACAATGGAGATATATTATCTTTTAGTGCGTTGTCTGTACCAGCTTGGTTAAGTCTGGAAGACCAGCTGAATGGGACCGCGATCTTGAGCGGAACACCGGACAACGATGATGTGGGTAATTATGACATCGTAATTCAAGTTACGGATTTGGCCTTGAGTAGTGCAAGTACTTCATTTAACATAGTGGTTGTCAATCAAAATGATGCGCCGTTTTTTGAATCTACTCCAATATTAAGTGCAGTACAAGATGCACAGTACCAATACACCATACAGGCCAGCGACGTGGACAACGGAGACGTAATTTCGATTAGTCAAAAAACTTTACCTGCTTGGTTGACATTAACAGACAATGGCAATGGCAATGCCCTGTTGAGGGGTACCCCGGCCAACATTGATTTTGGTACCCACCTGGTTGTTATAGCGGTTACAGATTTACAAGGGGCAGAAATAGAGCAACAATTTCAGATTGAAGTGGCCAACACCAACGACGACCCTGAGTTCATAAGCATTCCGATTACCAATACAGATGAAGATGTGTTGTACGAATACAATATTGAAGCATTTGATGCAGACGCCAATGAAGTATTGGTCATTTCTGCATTGACATTGCCTACTTGGTTGACTTTCAATGACCAGGGAGACGGAACAGCAGTGTTACAAGGGACACCGTCGAACGACGAAGTTGGCAACCACCAAATCATTTTACAAGTGGATGACAAATCGGGTGCTTCTTCAGTTCAAAATTTTATACTTGCTGTGAACAACATTAACGATGAGCCGGTTTTTAAAAGCTCGCCAACTTTGTTGGCCAAACAAAACAACGAGTATTTGTATGAAATGACCGTTGAAGATATAGATGCAAATGACCAGTTGACATTCGAAGCTATAAACATTCCAGATTGGATGGCATTGGTGGAAGTGAGCAATGGGCGGGCAAATCTTATTGGAACGCCTTTATTGGAACATGTCAACGTTGTATTCCCAATTAAGATAAAAGTATCAGATGAAGACAATGCTGTAGCGGTGCAAGAATATGATTTGACTGTAGAAATTCAAAACTTTCAACCTACCATTGATGATTTCACCGACTTGGTGTTGAGCGAAGACAACGATCCTGTAGTTGTTAATCTAACAGGGATTTCGGATGGAGGCGATGGGGCCCAAGTGCTTTCCGTTTCGGCAACCACCAATAATACGAGTTTGATAAAATCGATCAACATCAATTACTTCTCACCTGAAGTAGATGGATTTATGGAAATCACCTTGGAAGAAAATGCACATGGGACAGCTTTCGTTAATGTAATAGTACAAGACAATGGGGCAGAAGACATCAATACCATCACCAAATCCTTTGAAGTAACTGTGGATCCTGTCAATGACCAGCCTTTTATTACTTCTCAACCGAAAGAAAGAGCGGTGATAGGAAGTCTTTATGAATATATTGTGGTATTTGAAGACGTGGACACCGACGATACCCATACAATTGCATTAAAAAGTGGCCCTTCGTGGTTGATGCTTCAGGGCTCTTTGTTGTCCGGAACCGTTCCGGCAAGTTTTAAGTCGGACAACATTGTAATTGAAGTAAGGGACGACAAAAATGCAATGGCGACACAATCCTATGTATTATTTGCCAATGAAGCACCGCAGTTGCAGAATTTTGATTTGATCACCAACGAAGACCAATCGGTTGCAATAGGAAATGATCAGTTGGAGGCAGCATTTATAGATTCGGATGATGACGCAATTGCTCGAATTAAGTTTATTCAATTGCCTATCGACGGCGAATTGAAAGTAGATGGGAACGTTGTTCCGGAGAACCAATGGATGGAATACTCCAGCGCAATGAATTTTACATTTAATCCAAATGAAAACTTTCATGGCAATGATGATTTTACTTGGGTGGCTTTTGATGGTTACGATGAAAGCGTCAATACGAGCTTGGTAACCATTGTAATTAATCCAGTTAACGATGCGGCCAGCATCGATAATATTGAAAACGAGGTGTTGGTTTTTTCTCAAGGCAGCGTTGGCATCAATATTACAGAATTAGCAACCATCACCGATGTAGACAATGCCGAAGTTGAGGAGCTCAAAGTTAAAATTGGAGAAGGGTATATAGAAGGAGAAGATTTTTTATCAGTAGACATAGACAACGAATTGTTGCTGCAAAGTAGTTTTGATGGTAATACAGGAACACTTACAGTAGTGGGAGTAGAATCTAAGTCCAATTATGAAGTGGTATTAAAGAATATTAAATTTCAGAATACTAACTTGAAACGAACTACGGACCAAACGAAGTTGTTGCTTTTTTCAGTTTTTGATGGCATAGACCAAGGCACCGAGACGGAAAGGACCATTGAGATTGAGAATATTTTTCCTGATTTGGATATTGTCAATTCGTTTACACCCAACGGAGATGGTGTTAATGATACTTGGAACATTGAAAAGTTGGAATATTACGAAGCGGTATTGGTGAAAATTTATGATCGAGATGGCAATTTGGTGTTTGGATCCGATGGCTACTTAGAAGAGTGGGATGGCACCAAAGGGAATTATTCATTACCGGCAGGGCCATATGTTTATTTTATTTCAGTAAATGATGGCCAAAGGTCATTTAAAGGAACAGTTAATATATTAAGGTAGTTGTTATGAGAAAGTTAATTGCGATACTATTATTGGTGCTGTCCTATGCAGCTGTTGCGCAGGAATCTGGTTCTTATACCAATTACCACAGCCAGTTGATAAAAATTAACCCTGCTTTTGCAGGAGTAGAAAACTATTCAGAGTTAAATTTTGGATACAAACAACCTTTCGCGGATTTGGAAGGCGGGGCGAGCAATAATTTTTTCAGCTATGAAGGTAAAATAAGACGGAGCAACCCTACCGATTTTAGAAACCAAGGGGTGGTGATGAGCAATCCCGATTATTACGATTCTATAGCCAGCCAGAACCAGTCCTTTTCACAACGACACGGGATAGCGGGTTATGTACAGATTCGAAAAGTGGGAGGGTATGAGTTTACAGAAGTCAAAGCCTCTTATGCCTTTCATTTACCAATAAGTAAAAAGTACTTTTTATCTATGGGCACATGGGTGGGTTATTTAAGAGAGAAAATTGATGTGCAAAATTTGACTGTGCGAGACCCGGATAACGACGCTCTTTACCAACAAATTATTGGTACGGATGGTATTGAAAACTATTTGCAATTGAACCTAGGTTTGGGGCTTTATAGCGATAGATTATACCTCGGTGTTTCTGGGAATCCTGTGCTGTCTAAATCCATCGATAACGAAAATAATTTTCAGAATAGTTCGGATTTAAAACTGACTGCATTAATGGGGTACAAAATTCCTGTTTCGGCAAAATTTGATCTTTCTTTTGATGGGATGGCTTTTCAGAATCAAAACGATGGCATAGGGTACAGAGCACAAGCAAAGGGAATTATCAACAACAAGGTTTTGTTCGGAACAGCATATTCCGATAAGGAGAGTATTAGTATTTTATTCGGTATTAAGCACGATATATTTGGCTTGCATTATGCCTACGACATGGTGAGCGATACGCAGTCCATATATGAGCAGAATACACATGAATTTGTTTTAAATTTAAGGCTTGGCAAATTTTCAAATTCTAACAGCCGTTTTTGGTAGATTATGAAAAATATTTTTTTTATCCTGTTGGTGGTTTTACCTGTTCTTTCTAACGCACAAGTGCTTAAGTTCTCTAGGGCAATAGAAATGAATCAAAATGTTAATTCGGATGCAGAAGAATCGGCCCCCTTTAGGATAGGAGGCAAGCTTTATTTTGCAAGGAGTTTTCATAAGGACAACGTAGGAGGTGCCTATTATGGCTCTGATATTTGGGTGTGTAGCCCAGATGAAAATGGCTTGTGGCAAAACGCAGAAAAGGCCTCACCAGAATGGAACAACAAGGGCAACAATGTAATTGTCGGTGTTTCGGAAGATCAAAAAATGGTTTACCTAACCAATAGTTATTTTAAGAAAAGTGGGATATGTTTTTCTAGTTATTATAAAGGCAAATGGACCAAACCCGAATTAATAGAAATCAAAGGGGTAGACAACGAACAAATTGTGAGCGCCTTTATAGCCAAAAAACAAAATAAAATACTTTTGAGTATTAAAGTAGAGGGAACCGATCATTTTGATCTCTATATATCGAACAAAATCTCCGATTTAAAATACGATCGACCAACAAAGTTGGCCGTCTCTATCAATACCTCTAAGAATGAGATCAGTCCATTTTTAAGTTTTGATGGGAAGCAATTGTTTTTTGCGTCGGAGGGACATGAAAACTTTGGAAGTTATGATATATTCATGTCCGAAAGGTTGTACAACTCTTGGGACGTTTGGAGCAAGCCAATTAACCTTGGAAAAGAAATCAATTCTAAAAAATTTGAGGGATATTTTGTTATGTTACCAGACTCAACGGCCTATTTCGCTTCCAACAAGTATTCTAAATTTGCCCAGTTGTATAAAACGAACTTTAAAGAGTTTTTAATTAAAGATTTTGACAACATCGCCGAAGTAAAATACAATTACTTAACAGATGCTGAAATGGAGGAGGCATTGGGCTTTATATTCAAACCTGAATTGATTTTTGAGGAACAGGAAAAAGAGCTGTCTACAAAAAACAGAGAATTGATATTTTTTCTTGCCAACAAACTAAAGTCCAAAGCGAGGATCGTTATTATCTTAAATACCATGGGTGTGGTTCCGGAGGACCAATTGGAGTTGGTAAAATTGGAGTTTTTAAACTTGGGCATCCCAGCACATAGAATTATTGTGCAACAACCCGATGAAGATATTGCGGAAACGGTTGTCGAAATCAAGTTTGGCAATAAAAAAAGCTAAAAAACGCGGTAATTTGGGTGGTCTGCAAAAGCCAGCATTTCTTTGTCCCCGTTAGAATCGCCGTAGGCATATATTTCTGAATACTGCGTCAAATCAAGCGCTTGTTTTACGTATTTGACCTTTATTGGACCATAACAATTTTCTCCAGATATTTTTCCAGTTATGCGGCCCTTAACTACTTGGAGTTGGGTGGCAACCAACAGGTAGTTGTTTTGTTCTGCCCATGCCCGGATCCAATTGGCAGGTGAGGCAGATACAACAACGATGGTATCCCCATTTTTGCGATGTTCTTGCAACTTTTGCAATGCTTTGGGTTTAATAAGAGTTGGAATGATAGTTTTAGAAAAAGCAGTAGCTTTTTCATTGAACTTTTTGTCTTTTATACCAGAAAAAAACCATTTTAGAACTTGCTGTTTGGCAACATAGTTGGGTATGAACCCTAACTTGAATAGTACAAGAATGGGTGAAAGCAAACCCATTCCAACTAAAAACTTCGCCCACCCATGGTAGTACCGGATGAATATCAAAAAGGAGTCACCTGTAATAATGGTACCATCAAAATCGAACAAAGCCAGCTTTTTGTTGTCCACAGTAAAAATATCAAGAATATAAAATCACAAAAAAGGCCATGGCCCAAAGAACGAGAGTAAAGTGGATGAATTTGTCTTTGAGCAGTACCTTTGTTGGAGAACCAGAATCCTCCTCTACCATAGAAATTTGCATGTACCGCATCACACCACCAATTACAAATATACTGGTGTACCACAGGTTGTCATTTCCTATTCTTGTAATAACTTCGGCCGAAAGTGTGTAACTAATATAGGCTACAATGATAACTGCAGAAAGCATGGTCATACAAGCGTTGATGAAAACCAAGTTGTAGTTGGCAGAAGCCTTTCTAACTTCTGTGCCCATCAATTTGCTTAAAATTAAGTCGTCTCGGCGTTTGGCAGTAACTAAAAACAGGGCCAATAACAAAACCATGATCATCAACCAGTTGGACACGTAAAGGTTTCCAATATAACCACCAGACATTACGCGGATCAAAAACCCGGAAGCCACCAAAAATAAATCCAGTATGGCAATCTGTTTTAATTTGAACGTATAGGCAATGTTGATGCCCAAGTACAATACGACTAAATAGAAAAATTTGAGGTCTACGAAATAGGCCAAAGCACAAGCAATAAAGAACAGCACAACCATTATTGCAATGGCTGCACTGCTTGATATTTGTCCGGAGGCAATTGGTCTTTTTTTCTTAGAAGGATGGATTCTGTCTGCTTTGACATCTTTGAGGTCATTCAAAATGTAGACACAACTGGCAGCCAAGCTAAAGGCTATAAAACCATAAAACGTGTGCAACAACAAGTCGAAATCATACATGCGACCAGCAAAAAAGACAGGTATAAAAAGGAATAGGTTTTTAACCCATTGTTTTACCCTCAATAACTTAAAGACCAATTTCATTTACCAGATGTTTTCCAAATCTTTTTTAGTATACGTGTGGTTTCTTTCATGAAACAAGGAATTGTTTTGCTTTTTAAGCCTCATACCATCTTTGGTAAAAAGTCTTTGTAAAAATGCCAAAGGCATTAAGAAAACAAAAAATACGATGCTCAATAAGATTCTTGAATTAACCCAACCCAAACCGAGGGCTAATTTCAACCACAACCAATCCACTTTTTCAGCGAACCACGAAGACAAAGCAGACAGAAGCCCGATGCCACACGCGATTTCAACTAAATAAGGAATGTTGTGTTTTCTGAAAATGAAACTGACCAGTATCAGACCGGACACCATCACCAGAATGTTTTTATATTTTTTTAGATTATTTTCCATTTTTCTCTGCTAAAACAAGGTGTAAATAAACGGCGCAAATGCGGAGCCACCTCCAATTACGATAAGTAGGCCTAAAAGCAATAACAAGATAATGATGGGGGTTAACCACCATTTCTTTCTTTCGGCCATAAATTTGAATAAGTCTTTAATAAATTCCATTTTCTTTCGATTTAATCTAATGCAAATTCTTCTTTCCAGTTATCAGTGTCTTCCCATTCTGGCTGTTCGGTTTTGGAGAAAACGAAGTTGTTAACTACGAGGTAGTCCATTTCGGTTCTCATAAAACATCTATAAGCATCTTCTGGAGTACAAACTATAGGCTCCCCTCTGACATTAAAACTGGTATTTACCAACATACCATATTCGGTTTCCTTTTTAAAAGCATCGATCAGATCGTAGTACTTAGGGTTGGTTTCTTTGTGTACGGTCTGTATCCTAGCAGAAAAGTCGATATGGGTAATGGACGGAATATCCGACCTTAAATGGTATAATTTTTCTTTTAACCCCAAGGCGCTGTAGTTGTCTGGTAATTTTTTGCGTCTTTCTTCTACAACGGGCTGCACAATCAACATATAAGGAGAAGTTCCTTCATGTTTAAAATACAGTTGGCAATCTTCGGCAAGCACCGATGGTGCAAAGGGTCTAAACGATTCTCTGTATTTGATTTTCAGGTTGAGTTTCTTCTGAGTTTCTTCATTTCTTGGGTCCCCCAAAATACTTCTACCACCTAAAGCCCTTGGTCCAAACTCCATTCTACCCTGCATCCAGCCTACCACTTTCCCATCGCTGATTTTTTTAGCAACAGCTGGGTACATCTCTTCGTATTGGTCGTATAATTTATAAGTCGCTTTGTATTTTCGAGTCATCAATTCTACCTCCTGGTTGGAATATTCTGGTCCCAAATAAGAACCTTCCATGGCGTCTTGTTTGCTAGCATCCACTACGCGATCTTTTTCATAGAAGATGTGGTACGCTGCTTGTGCAGCTCCCAAAGATCCTCCCGCATCTCCAGAAGCAGGCTGGATGTATACATTATCAAAAACTTTGCTTGTAATTAATTTGCCATTGGCAACGCAGTTCAGGGCAACACCACCAGATAAACAAAGGTTTTTTGACCCAGTTAGTCGCTGTGCTTCTTTGGCAATAGCAATAACAATATCTTCTGTTACATTTTGAATGGCCAACCCTAGGTTGCAATGTTTTTGTTCTAGTTCCGACTCTGAATTTCTTTTTTCCATCCCAAATAAATCTTCCCATAGCTTCTCTCTAACCATTCTAAGGCCAGTAGCATATTGAAAATATTTTTGGTTGAGCCAAACAGATCCGTCCTCTTTAATATCAATGAGGTGTTCTTTGATTAATTTTTCATACCGCTTGACGTCTTCTCCATTAGGGTCTCCATAGGGAGCCAACCCCATTAATTTGTATTCCCCTGAATTGACCTTGAAACCTAGGAAGTAGGTAAAAGAAGAATAGAGCAAACCTAATGAGTGCGGAAAACGAAGCTCCTTTAGTATTTTAATATCTTTACCTGTTCCATGACAAATAGAAGCTGTAGCCCATTCCCCTACCCCATCAATGGTTAAAATAGCCGCTTCTTCGTGAGGAGAAGGGTAAAATGCACTGGCAGCATGAGACAAATGGTGCTCCGGGAAGAGCATTTTAAGATTCTTTTTATCGTAACCTTCAATTTCTGCAAGACTTTCGTGAATCAGTCTTTTAAGAAACATTTTCTCCTTTATCCAAACAGGAATGGAAGTAATAAAGGATTTTAGCCCTCTTGGAGAAAAGGAATAATAAGTTTCTAAAAGACGTTCAAATTTAAGAAGGGGCTTGTCGTAAAACGCGATGGCATCCAACTCGTCAATGCTGGTGCCGGCATACTCCAAACAGTATTTAACGGCATTGGTTGGAAAGTCTGGGTCGTGTTTTTTTCTTGTAAATCTTTCTTCCTGTGCGGCCGCAATGATTTTTCCATCTTCGATGATTGCGGCGGCAGAATCATGATAGAAAGCTGATATTCCGAGAATTTTCATAGTTTTTGTAAGTACTCAAAAAGTTTTTGGCCCACCTTTTCGTGGCCCTTTTCGTTGATGTGGTTATCAAGAATGTAATAGTCATCTTCAGAAAGGAGGTTAGCCAACCTAATAGTTTTTATATTTTTAATGTATAGAGGAAAGTCATTGGCCGAGACTTGTTTTTCAACTTCATCTAAGAAAACATCGTCGTTTTCATTGGCATTATTCATTTCCATCAGTACAATCTGAACATTTTCAAGCCGTAAGTTACTATGAACTAATGAATTCAGGAAATACTTTGCCTCATTCCTGTCAGATTTATTGATAATTTCTTCTTTTTTTAACTTTCCCTTAAGAATTTGCTTGAAAATCAAGGCAGTATACTTGCCAAAGAAGTAAGAAGTTCTGTCATCTGACATCTTTCCGGCTTCCAAATACTTCGCCTCATCCGAAATGACCAACTGGTTGTCATTTTCCATGAACTTTTTATTTTCAGTAGAATCATTGGGATGGTATTGGATGATCAAAACCTTCATACTATCCAATTGTACCCTTTCCAACAGCCGCATTTCTCTCGCTGTACCATAAGAAGAAATCCCGGCATTAAGAAGTGGTTTTCCCGTTAGAGTTTTAACTACCGAAGGAAAGCTTTTTTCTGCATCCACTCCCCAGCCCATTGTAAATGAATCGCCTGTCATTACAATTTCAGGAAAGCGCAAAGCAGCTTCGCTGTCTCTTGTGCCGATTGAGTTGACTTCAATTAAATTGTTAAATTCTCTGTTCTTAAAATAACAATTGCCTGGTTTTAGCGTATAAAATAAATCAGGGTCGTATTGGGCGCATTCCGGAATCACTTGAATGGTAGCACGGTCGCTTTCTCTGTAAAAATTACTGAATGCGCTGCGCAAGCTATTTGGGATTTTTTCTGGATGGTTAAGTAAGAAACCTGAAAGGATTTCAAAAAGGCTTAAAAAAATTAATACTACAACAATATTATATAAGTAAAATTTTACTTTTTCTTTCGTTTTATTCTTCATTTGAACGAATTATGAATTACATTTGAGCCTTAAAGTTAAGGTGTTACGGCAAATGACACATAAAATTTTTATATAATTATAAAACTAGATAATAAATTAATATATTTTCATGGATTTGTTTTATCTTTTTCGATTGCTGAAGAAAAAAATGTGGATTCTTATCATTATTCCACTGATCATTTCAGGAGTCGGTTTTTATATTGCTTTTACTTCGGACTACAAGTTCAAGTCTTCAGCGCAGTTAGCGACCTCCATTACCACCAAAGACAATATCAGAATAACGGAAGAAGGTTTTAATTTTCGTGAAGTTCAAATAAAGTTTAGCAACTTGATTGAGAGCATGACTTCCGATCAGGTAGTCACATTGGTGTCTTACGACTTAATCCTGCACGACCTTGACTCTATTCGGCCTTTTACAACCATAGAACCAGAAGAAAGGAAAAGTACTTGGCATGGAGATGAAGTGGCACTGGAAAAAGCGAAAGCAACCATAAAAGAAAAGTTGGCAAAAATGGAAGTCTTATCCAATTTTAATGACTACGATAGGGAGCTTTCAGTGTTGTTAAAAGATTATGGTTATGACCATATTGCCATTAAAAAAAATCTAAAAGTTTCCAGGCTTGATTTTACGGATTATATTTTAGTATCCTACGAAACAGACAATCCTTATTTGGCGGCCTATGTGGTGAACAAATTGTGTGAAGAGTTCATCCGCTTTAATGTAGATTACTCCGCACAAAGGTCGGATGAATCGGTTAATTTCTTTTTGGATTTAGTCAATCAGAAAAAAGTAGAGTTAGACGAGAAATCGGACCGATTGAAAAACTTTAAGTCCACCAATAAGTTTTTTGATGTGGACTTAGAATCACAAGCCCAGCTGGGCCAAATATCTGAATTAGAGACAAAAGAAGAAGAGCTTACCAACAATGTGCACAGCCTCCAATTGTCTATTTACAATTTAAAAGAACGCATCAACTTTGCCCGCAATTCAGGGTCCGGGTCTACCACTTCCAATGCAGGTAATATTAGAATATTAAACTTAAGAAAACAGATACAAGGTTTAAATGAACAGTACATTGTTGGTGGCAGAAGCGATCAAAAGTTGCTAGATTCCTTAAGTACTTTAAGGGCCCAGTTGCAAATTGAAAGTGAAAAATTAAACAATGCTGCTACGGCGGTAGAAACGGAAAGTGTAGCAGACTTGAATGTCCAATTGGACAAAATGGAAGTGGATTTGCAAATCGCTAAATCGGCCCTTTCTTCTACTCAGTCCAGACTGCGTTATTCTAAATATAAGAAGTCGGATTTTGCATCGAAAGAAGCGGTCATTGCCGACTTAGAAAGAGAAGTTTCAGTTGCATCCCAAGAGTATTTGGATGCACAAAGCAAATACAATGAAACCCGCAATAAGGCCCTGGCTTCTGGTAATGCCTTAAGGCAAATAATGGCCGGCCAGCCAGCAGCGGAACCAGAGTCAAGAAAAGTAGTAATTATTACAGTTTTTAGTTGGCTTACGAGTTTTTCTATTTGTGTGTTTTTTATAGTACTATTGGAGTATTTTGATTTATCTATTAAAACGCCGGAACGTTTTGAAAGCTTAACCAAACTGAAGTACCTGGGTTCGGTAAACATGCTCAAAGCAAAGAACCCCGACCCGCAAGAATTGTTTAATAAATCCAATAACGTTGAAAGTGAAAATTTCAAACACTTGGTAAGAAAACTGCGGTATGAATTAGAAGAGTCCGGTTCGAAAAAATTTCTTATTACCAGTACAAGGAAAGGAGATGGCAAATCATTTCTGATAAGTACATTGGCCTACTCTATGAGCCTTATCCATAAAAAAGTGCTGATTGTAGATACCAATTTTAAGAACAACCACCTGTCTGGTTTGGTGGCCAACCCAAAGTCAAAGGCATTGTTAGAGAATGAGTCAGTGCAATTGATAGTAAGGAATTCCGATAACTTGGAAGACGAATCTTTTAAAGGGATTGTGTCTCCAACTCCATATAAAAACATTGATGTAATTGCTTCGGTGGTATCCCCGCTTTCTCCTTCAGAAATATTGATGGAAAGAGATTTTAAGTCGCTTTTGGACATTTTAAGTGAGCGTTACGATTATATATTTTTAGAAAGTGCTGCCATGAACGAACATTCGGACACCAAAGAATTGGTGGGGTATGTAGATAAGGTGATCCCTGTTTTCGCAGCGGATGAAGTCATTCAGCAAAAAGACAAGGAGTCCATTGTGTTTTTAAATACGCTGGGAGACCGCCTATTTGGTAGTGTTCTTAACAAGCTTGACATCAAGGATCTTGATATTTGATGTAAATGAGTTTTAATAAAAAATTCATTCTCAAATTTGGTGCGTTTTCTACGCTAGAGTTACTTACCAACCAAGCTTTTGGTGTGGTCAATTTCATGATTCTAGCAAGGGTAATGGCGCCAGATGATTTTGGTGTTTGGATTTTGTTTTTAGGAGCCACTACCCTGTTGGAACTTGGGAGAGGGAGTTTGATCAAAAACGCGCTCATTCGTTTTTTGGCTTCTAATGGAGAAGAAGACCAGGCTAAAATTCAAAAGGCTTCTTTGGTATTAGGGGTGCTGTTCTTTGTTGTGAGTTTGTTGCTGATCTTATTGCCATTGGCCTATTTTGTTGGGCCTGTATTGTGGGATGCGCCAGTATTAAAATGGATGTTTTTAATGTACATCCCTTCCTTTTTCTTATTGATTTTCTACAGCCAATTTAAAAACCTGCAACATGCCAATTTTGACTTTAAAGGAAGTTTTATTGCGGCAATGTCTAGAAGGGCGCCATTGCTCATTTTAATCCTAGCAGCAGTACTGTTTCAAGGCAGTGTTAGCTTAGAAAACTTGGTGTATTTCCAATTGGTTTCAATTGTTTCCTGTACGTTGGTGTCTTTCGTTTTTGGAAAAAAATTCATACGGTATTCCAAGTCGTTGGATGCCCAATGGATGTTGAAAATATTTAAATTTGGAGTATTTACTTTTGGTACAACCATGAGCGCCATGCTGTTGAGAAATATTGATCGTTTTATGATCGGGGCTTTCTTTAACAAGGCCGTAGTGGCCGTTTATGATACCTGCATAAGGATAACCAACCTGATTGAAATTCCAACCAATGCCATGTCCAGCATTGTGTTACCAAAGTCATCCGGGCTCACCAAAGAAAAAGACGAGGCAGAATTGCGCTTGATCTATGAAAAATCTGTAGCAGTAATATTTTTATTTGTTTTGCCTATTGTTGCCGTCGTATTGGTATTTCCAGAAGTTTTCATTTTGATCATTGCTGGCAAACAGTACTTGAGCGGGGTAGATATGTTGCGCATTACCATACTGTTTGCTCTTTTTGTCCCATTTATCCGGCAATCAGGAACGGTATTGGATGCCATAGGGAAGCCATTTATTAATTTTTATTTGACCCTGATGGCGGCGGTCTTAAACATTGTAATGAACTACGTTTTTATAAAAAAGGTAGGCGCCATTGGTGCTGCTTATGGTACCTTGGGTACCTATATCATCATACTGGGAATGAACCAAATCTTTCTGAACCGGTATTTGGGCGTTAACATTCTAAATATATTCCGATTGATTGTATCGTTTTACAAACAAGGGGGCAAAATGGTGGTAAAAAAAATACAAGGTAAAAAATGAAGCACAACAAAACATACGAGGCCATTGTGATGCACGCGGTTTCGCGCTGGGACCAACCTTTGTCTTCGGCTTCCTTTTCCTTGGCGAAAGAATTTTCTAAAGAGATTCCAACTTTTTATGTGGACCATCCTTTTACCTTAAAAGATGTGTTGCTTAAAGGATACCAAAAAAATATTCGCAGGCGGTTGTTGCCCTTGTTTTTTGGAATTAATTACCAATACGGTATTGATGCGCAATACCCAGAACTGAAGGCCGTGACCCCGTTTGTAGTTTTTCCCATTAATTGGTTGCCAAAGGGTAGAATGTTCAATTTTTTGAGTCGTTTGAATAATAAAATTTACCAAATAACCCTTAAAAAGTTATTGAGAAAGAACCATATAAGTTCCTACATCTATTTTAATTCCTACAATCCTTTTTTTGGATTTGATTTAAAGAAAAGTATTAAGCCAGATTATTATGTGTACCAATCTAGGGACAACATTGCCAATTCTAATTATGTAAAAAAACATGGGCCGGAGCTGGAACGGTATGTAGCAGAACAGGCAGATATTAGAATAGCGACCAGTACGGACTTAACCAATATCCTAAGCAGGCCAAAGCACCCGTTTATTTGTTTTCCAAACGGTGCCGATACCAGTTTGTTTAAGAAGGCCTTAAAAGCGCCGAAAAAGAGGCCAAGCGGTATTGCAACAGATAAAAAAATTATTGGATATATAGGGAATATCGGTTTGCGGGTGGATTATGATTTGTTGGTTCAAGTGGCCAACCGATTTAAAGATTGCCAGCTGTTGATGGTAGGGCCGTATAGTTTTACAAAATACACCGAACACGATTTGCATGCGGTTGACAACATCACCTTTATAGGTCCAAAAAATATAAGTGAATTGCCAAGTTATTTGCATTATATGGATTGTGCATTGATGCCTTTTAAATGTAATGCCCTGACTAAAAGCATTTATCCTCTTAAAATTAATGAGTACCTTGCAGGAGGGAAAGCGGTGGTAACGACCAATTTTTCTCCTGACTTAGACCGGTTTGAACAAGTAGTTTACAAGGCAGACGACCATGCCACTTTTTTGAATTATATTGAAGAAGCCATGCGCGATGACAACCAACCAAGAAAAGAAGCCAGGATTCAAGCTTCGGTGGATAACTCTTGGGAAAATCGAATCCAATTATTTTGGAAATTAATAGAAGAGCCTACAAATTGAAGGAATATGAAAGACCAATTAACACCAAACGAAAAATTGCTGGTATTTTTTATTACTATAGTCTGTATCATAACCTGCGCTGTGATTTACCTTAAAATGTTGTTTCTTTAAATTGTAACCATGGGCTTAAGAACGGATAACACTTTTAAATCAGGTTTTGTGATGGTTTTTGCCTTACTGATAGGTTTGGCAGCGGCTTTTGTAATTGCCACGAAAGGCTTTGTGTTTGGCGGTTTGATCATGGTGGCGTTAGCAGGTTTGGTAATTATTTATTTCACCGCTTTCGATGTGAAATTTGGAATGATTGCTACGTTGGTAATTTCCTTTTTTATTTCCTTTTCTACCAGAGAATTAAAATTGGGCCGCTATCCGGTGGGTATGGTGATCGATTTTCTGCTGATTTTAATGGTGATAGGGTTTTTGTTGGGCCTCAAAAAGAAAGGGGCTTACAAGTTTGAAGGCAACGCCATGAATATTGGCCTTTTAGTTTGGCTCATTTTGAATATGTTGGAGTTTTTTAACCCATATGCACCATCAAAAATGGGGTGGATATATGCAGTAAGAAACAATTTGAACATCATTATGATGTATTTTTTGTTTTATTATGCGCTGGATTCCATGAAGTACCTGAACCGGGTTATAACCATTTGGTGCACCATCATGTTTTTGGCTTGTTTGTATGCCTTAAAACAAAAGTTTTTTGGACTATCCAATGCAGAGTACCATTTGGTATATGACGACCCCTTGCGGCGTAATTTGTACATAACCTGGGGCAAACTGCGTTTGTTTTCATTCTTGAATGATCCGATGTCCTTTGGGATAATTGTTGTTTACTCTATCATATTGAATATAGGCCTTTTGTTTGCCAAACTAAAAACAAAAGTTAAGGTGATGTTGGGGGTTTTGTTAGGGCTGTTGCTCTATGTTCTGCTGATGACCTCCACCAGAACTGCTTATTTCTTATTGCCACTGGGAATGATTGTTTTTGCCCTAGTTTCTATGAATAAGAAAGTATTGGCCTTGATGGGCTTTGCCATGGTGATTGGTATCGGGGTGGTATTGATGCCAGGAGGAGGAGGTTCCATGCATATTTTCAAATCCGCTTTTCAAGGGAACGATGATCCTTCTATGAATGTGCGGTCTGAAAACCAAAAATTTATTAGGCCTTATATCTTGGACAAACCCTTGGGGTGGGGCTTGGCCTCAACCGGTGGTTGGGGAAGAAAGTTCAATCGAGGTACGGTGTTAGGCCATTTCCCTCCAGACAGCGAATATGTACGGATTGCCATTGAAACGGGCTGGGTTGGGTTGTTGCTTTGGTTCATCATATTAATATTGATGTTCCGACAAGGCCTAATCAACTACTTTAAGGTAAAAGATGAAAACAGGAAAATATATTACGCCACATTTATTGCAATATTCTACCTGATAATTGTAGCACAATACCCCCAAGAGGCTTTGAGAGTACCACCAACTGGGATATTTTCAGCCTTTGTAATGGCCGTTTTAGCTAAATTAAAAGATATTGAATGTTAGTTTTCTTTTTTAATTATATATTGCAAAAAATTTGTAATTATTATGAAAAAGGTACTTGTATTCTGCTTTAGTTTTTTAGTTGTGCTTAGCGCCTTCTCTCAGGAGGTGGATTTTAACAAAGTAATACTTCCATCCAATCTTCAAGATGTGGAAGTTCAAGAGCGCTTGGTTCAATTGGCTTGGAAAAATCAACCCGTAAACCGGACTTTCGAAGAAGAAGTTGTTGCCCGTCAAGAAAAGTTGAAAAGTGATAAGTTGGGTTGGTTAAAAGGGTTTGCTGTTTCTGGAAACGTTAATGAGTTCACTTTGAATCCTACTGAAGAAACAGCAGGAAGAGCGGCTTTTTATCCAAAGTATAACTTTTCCGGTCGTTTGGATCTTGGATTAATATTTTCTAATCCTGCAAAAAGAAGGGAGAACCAAGCAAGGGTTCGGGTTGCTGAACATGAAATGAACCAGCAAAAATTGTTGATCCGGCAATTGGTGTTAAAGTCGCATCAAGATCTATTGAAATTTGCTGAAATCTACAAATTACAGTCTGAAATTACGGATGATTCCTATTCCAATTTTTTGTTGTCCGAACAAAATTTTAAAGATGGCAAATTAACTTTGGATGAGTACAACAAGGCTTTGGAACGCTATAATGGCGAAAAAAAGGAGCGGATCATAGCTGAAACGCAATATTTGAATGCTAAATATGACCTCGAATTCTTAATAGGTTTAAAACTAGAAGAAGTATTTTAATACGTTTTTTGTACTTCGTCTTTTTATAATTGCTCTGCATCTTGTCCGTTCTTGGTTATGGTAAAAAATAATGCGCCCAAAGAAAGTTTCGTCTACAGGCAAATAAAATGGTGTCGCGGGTTCTTAGACAGAATCGCGGCTTTTGGTATTTTATTTTCAAAAGAAAAAAGATATAAAACCAAATTAGGTTTGTTCCAACGAATGGGCTACTGGCGCAAAGGGTTTTTAAGCGATAGTGCCATTCAGTATTTTGGTGAAGAAGGAGATTCCAAATATCGAGATTTTATGTCGGACAGCCAGCGCTGGATGAAGGTACCTGTGATTAATGCTAAATACGGGATTGTCTTGGCCGATAAACTAATGTTCAACGATTATTTTGATCGGTTTTCGGAACATTTGGCTCCAATATTTTTTTACGTTCGCAACAACAAACTGTTTACAGATAAGTTTGTACCCCAAAACATTCAGGATTTTCTTGCGCTTATGAAAGTGCAAAAAGATGTAATAATTAAACCTAAAAGTGGTTATGGGGGGTTGGGTATTTTTTTATTTCAATACAAAGACCAGCAGTATTGGGTCAACCAGGAGCCTATAGAAGAAGGAAAGATTGAATCCTGGTTGCTTTCCTTACATGATTACATAGTGATGGAGAAGATCGTTCAAACGGGCTATGCCCATAAGATCTTTCCACAAACCGTCAATACCATCCGGCTGGTAACCATGTTAGACCCTATTACAGGGGAAGTCCATCTAGGGGGCGCAGCCCAACGATTTGGCGGGATAAATACCATACCAGCAGACAATTGGACCAGTGGAGGCTTAAGCGCTGCATTGGATATGGAAACTGGAATGATAGGTAACTGTGCCATCAATCCAAAAGGAAAACCACTAGAATGGATTGAAAAGCACCCGGATTCTGGAGAGCAAATTTCTGGAATTGAAGTTCCAAATTGGAATTCTGTGTGTAATAAAATTAAAGAAATTGCACGTTTTTGTCATTTTTGTCCTTACATCGGTTGGGATTTAGTTGTCAATAAGGAGGGTTTTGTGATCCTTGAAGCGAACGATTCTCCCGATGTTCACATCCTTCAAATCCATGAACCTCTGATTGCTACAGAAAAAAACAAATCCTTTTTCAAACACTATGGAGTCATATAATTATATTCATTTTTTCTATTATATAATATGTTTAGATGTGTCCTTTGTTGTTTTAATTGGATTAATAGCAGGATTACTGGCTTATTTTTGGATGAAGTAGAAACAGGTCGACTTGTTTAATTACAAAGGAATATAGCATTCTTACTTATCCCAACTTGTTAATTGAAAATTATTTAACGATATTTATGCGCGATTTTACTAAAAATGTCAGCGAAGTAAGTTTTGTTTAGAAAATAAATTTCTTTTACGTTGGTTACTTCTCTTGCATAAGTAATATTCACATGTATTCTTACATAATATCCAAATTGAATTGATATGAAACAAAGTTGGCACTTTAAAAGAATTTACAAATGGCTCGCCATGTCATTGGCCATGCTATTTATTGCCTTTAATGTGAATGGACAATCCGAGCCATTCCCTGAAGAAACCCCTCCTTACAATGAGATCAGCCCATGGGGTTATGATCAGGTGGGAACCAGTTGGGATACTTCTCCCTTCCATTCGTTTATTTACCAAGGTGTTTGGTTCAGATTGTTGATACCAAACGGTGTTAGTTACAATAAACTTACTAACACATGGACATACGACGACCCCAATGCCGAATACCCAATGATTATGTTCCAGCATGGAGCAGGGGAAAGAGGTTTGGACAACAACAAACAATTGAAACATGGTGGCCAAAAGCATAGAGATGCAGTGTCTTCCGGTAGATTCAATGGTTTTTGCTTGTACTGGCAAACAGAATCAGGCTACATCTCTTCGGAGAAGATGGCTTCTTTGGTCCAGGGTATAACGAGCAACCTTCCAGTAGATAAAGACAGGGTATACATCCATGGTCTTTCTAGAGGAGGTACCATGACATGGGAGTTTTTAAGAGACTATCCAGAATTAATTGCTGCTGCGTTTCCAATGTCTTCTGCCAGTGGTTCTTTTGTAAACGAAGCTTCCATGCACGTACCAGTTCGATTGGCCCAAGGTGGTTTGGATAAAAACCCATCTCCAGATAAAGCCGATGATATGGTGAATGGATATGAGCAACTTGGTGGTAATATGGAATATTTCTATTTCTCGTGGTTGGGCCATGGTACATGGAATACCTGTTACAACTTGTCTGACTTTTTTGAATGGTTTTTAGAAAAAAGAAAATATGATATTCACGTTTTTGGTGGTTTAACGGAAGTTTGCCCCGGAGATCCTGTGAGTATTAAAATGGGATTTACTGCTGGATTTGATGGATATGAGTGGAAGAAAGATGGAGTTGTTATTCAGGGTGCCACGGGTAACGACTACACCGCAACAGAATTTGGGTCTTACGAAGGTAGGTTCAGAAGAGGTTCTGAATGGACCCCATGGTCTACTCCGGTTGTTTTATCTATTAAAGATGCTACAATAACACCGCCTATTAATGCTGCCGATTTGCAATCTTCTGTATTGCCTGCACCAGATGGGAAATCAGATGTTACTTTAGAATTGCCTGAGGGATACGAAACCTATGTATGGAAAAAGGTTGGTTCTGAAACTGTTATTGGAACCTCCAATACATTGGTAGCCAATTCTACAGGAGAGTACATTGCTTCTGTTACTGAATTTGGTGGATGTACTTCTAGCTTTTCTGATGCTTTTAAGGTAGTGGATGCCAATGGTGTAAATGCGCCGGATCCTGCAGTGAATGCGAGAGGGGTAGCCAATAGCAAAACAAGTATAACGGTATCTTGGGATCAAAACCCAACACCGATAAACAACGAGACTTCTTTTGAGGTGTATAGAACAACAACTTCTGGAGTTGGTTATGCCTTGGTGCATAAAAGTGGGGCAGATGCTTCTAGTTTTGTTGATGCCAATTTAATTCCGAATACAGAATATTTCTATACCGTTAGAGCAGTCAATTTAAATGGTGCGGCAGCTTTGAGCAACGAGCCAGCCATTGTAACCATGGTAGATGAAGTAGCGCCAACGGCACCAACTAATTTGCATGTTGTAAAAACTTCTCAAAGCAGCGTAGAGCTTGCTTGGGATGCAGCAACCGATGATGTAGGTGTTTTTGGGTATGATGTTTATATCAACGGACAGAAGTTAGGTGCCACTACCAACACATCGTACATCGCATTTGGTTTAACAGCGCAAACTCAATTTGCTTTTTCTGTAAAAGCTAGAGATGAGTCAGGCAATGTATCGCCAGCAAGTGCACAAGTTACTGCTGCTACTATTTTCAACGGTCTTACTTATTCTTACTACGAAGGTAGCTGGACAAAACTTCCAGACTTTGATGCTTTAACTCCGGTTGCAACAGGAAACACCAATAACTTTAGTGTAAATGCCTACGGCTCTAGATCCAATGACAATTTTGGATATAAGTTCGAAGGATATATCAACTTACCTGCCAGCCAGGATTATATTTTCTGGACAGGTTCTGACGATGGTAGTGAATTGTTTATAGATGGTGTAAAAGTTGTTTGGAATGATAAATTACAAGGAACCAGTTATAGAGGTTGCCCTACTGATAATTGTGGAAGAAACACCTATGTGCCAGTAACTTTGTCTGCAGGTGCGCACCAAATCACAGTGACCTATTTTGAAAGAGGCGGAGGCAATACTTTGTATGTCCGATTGGATACGGATGTAAACGACGGCGCCAATGCTTATTACCACGCACCTTATATTCCTGACAACATGTTGTCAGAAGACTTTAATTTTCCAACTGCCCCTGCTGCCCCAAGTAATTTAGCAGCTGTAGCCGGCGGATACGATACAATCGATTTGTCCTGGACTGACTCCGACGCCACTTCTGTTGAAGTTTACAGAAAAGCAGCCGGCGAAAGCGATTTTAGCATTGTAGCAACTGTGGCTGCAAATGGTAGCTACCAAGACACTGATTTAGAACCTTCCACTTCTTACCAATACCAAATAAGAGGTATTGGAGTAAATGGGGAGTCTGCTTTGTCTGCTTCTGCATCTGCAACAACTGCTGTGTTGCCAACAATTCCGGCGGCACCTACCAACTTAATTGCCTCCAATACAACGGGAACAACTATTGAGTTGACTTGGAATGACAATAGTGCCGATGAAGATGCTTTTGAAATTTATAAGGCCCAAGGCAATAACACTTTTGATTTGTTAGTGGAAGTACCTGCCAGTGCCGGTGCAACAGTAGTGTTCGAAGACACGCAATTGTTTCCGCATACTTCGTATAAATACAAAGTACTTAGTAAGAATGTGGGTGGAAGTTCTGTGTTTTCAAATGAGCTTACCGTGTCTACCGCGAACAACACACCTGTTATTGATGTAGTTGATGATTTGACGGTTCGATACGATGAAAATAAGAGTTTCGTTATTCAAGTAGTGGATGGCGACCAAGACCCAGTTGCAATCAATTCTGTAAATTTCCCAACTTTTGTAGAGTTGGTGGATTACGGCAATGGACAAGCAGAAATTATTATTACGCCGACAGTTGCCAATCAAGGAGTTTACAACAACTTAGAAATTACAGCGACAGATGGTTTTGGCGGTAATAGTTCTGAACTGTTTAATTTGACAGTGAACGACAACTATTCTCCAATTATAGCCCCATCATCGGATGTAGCCCTTAAAGAATCAGAATCTACAGACCTGGTGCTTACTGCAACCGATCAAAATACAGATCCTTTGACTTGGGATGTGTCCAATAACCCTAGCTTTGTTTCTTACATAGTGAATGGGTCAGGGAATTTAGAATTGAGTATTGCTCCAGGCTTGACCGATGCTGGAAGTTATCAGTTTACTGCAAAAGTGAATGACGGCAAAGGCGGACAAGATGTTAGGCTTATCAACATAGAGGTAGAAGACTTTGATCCGAATTTCTTAGTGTTCGTTAACTTTGGAAGTACAGCTGCCGAAGGAAGCCCATGGAACAACGCCCTTACTGCAACTCCAGTAAATGGAAATGTTTATGGAAGTTTGGTCAACAACAACGGTGTAACTACCAATATTGGTGTAACACTAGAGTCCAATTGGGGTGGCGCGAGTGATACAGGTGGGAAATCACCAGGAATTTATCCCAACAATGTTATGAATTCTTATTTTTGGATGAACAACTCAACTCAAACAATGAGAGTAACAGGGTTGGATCCAAATAACACGTACAACTTCTCTTTCTTAGCGAGTAGAAATAGCAACGGAGATCGTACTACTACTTATACTATTAACGGTGTAACGCAGTCGATCAACGCCACACAAAATACCAATCAGCTGGCTGTACTCAATGGAGTTAGTCCAACGGTTGGAGGAGAAGTAGTGGTTACAGTCGGCAACGGTGTAGGCGCAAGTTATGGATATTTAAATGCGATGGTGGTAGAAGCTGTTTACAACGATGGTTCAGCACCTGCAGCACCAAGCAATGTAGCCGCGATAGTGAATTCCAATAATGAAGTGGAATTGAGCTGGACGGACGTTGCTTATAACGAATCGGCTTACAATGTCTATAGAACAGAAGACGGTGGTAACGAGGTATTGGTTTCTAATTTAAATGCCAATTCTACTGCTTTCGTAGATGCACCAGCAGGCCATACTACTTATGCTTATAGAATAGAGGCTTCCAATGACAATGGTCAGGCAAGCAATTCTTTAGCAGGAATAGTGGTAGATAACAACCTACCAGTATTTGATGTAATTCCTAATGCATCTGTGTTACAGGGAGTTTCATCTTCGATTGGTGTAACAGCCAACGATGGCGACAACGACTTGATGACCATAGAAGTAATTAATGCGCCTAGTTTTGCAGTATTTACAGGTGGTGTGTCTAATGGCACAGGGTCTTTTGAGTTGAACCCAGTATTAGCAGATGTAGGTGTTCATACGATTGTTATAGAAGCTAAAGACCAAGATGGTCAAGGAGGGTTCTTCGGAGCTACTCAAGTAAGTTTTGATGTTACAGTAACTGCAACAGAAGTTACTTCTATCAAATTAAACTTCAATAACGGAAGCAATGAAGCAAGCCCATGGAACAATATGAATGGCGTTCCAAATGCAGGTTTAGTGGCCTCAGGGTTATTGGATCAATCAGGAGCTAATTCTGGAATAGCGGTAACCTTGAACGATACATGGCAAGGATCCAATACTTTGGGTGTTGTAACTGGAAACGATTCAGGTGTATATCCTGACAATGTGTTACAGAGCGCTTATTGGGAAAGCACTTCCAATTCAAAAGGAATGACTATCTCCGGTTTAGATGATAACTTATTGTATGATTTTGATTTTACATCAAGCAGAGATGGAAGTGGAGACAGAACAACAGTATTCACCATCAATGGTGTTGAAAGATCGGTGAATGCAGCGTACAACAGCAGCAATACTGCGTCGTTTGTTGGGTTGCAATCCGTTGGAGGCCAAATCACAGTTGCTGTGAAAAAAGGAGCGACAGCCAGCTATGGATATTTAAATGCCATGGAGATTAAAGAATACGAAGACGATGGGTTGCCAAATGCACCGGGTAGTCTTGTAACAGAGGTAATTTCACAGAGTGCAATTAAGTTGACTTGGAACGACAATGCTTCGAATGAAACAGGGTACCAAATTTTCAGGTCAGAGGACGATAATACGAACTACGCTTTGTTAGCAAATGTGGGTAGCAACTCAGTAACTTATACAGATTCGAATTTGGCTACCAACTCTACTTATTTCTACAAAGTCAGAGCGCAATCTGCCAATGGTAATTCTGCTTATTCAGACGAATCGTCAGCGAGTACCTACGAATATGCGGTGTCGGTCAACTTCAATGACTTTAATGGAGCACCAGCACCATGGAATAACATTAGCAATTATATGAATACTGGTGTTTCAGTTAACAACTTAAAAGACGATCAAAATAGTTTGACCAACCTAGGAATTACCATGATTCAGGAATTCACTGGAGACAATCCTAGTGGAGTCAATACCGGAGCAGATTCCGGTGTTGTACCGGATGCAGTAATGGAAGGATCTTATTGGTTGGATCCAGGTCAGTCTGCAATTATCCGTGTAACTGGATTGTCCTTCTTGCACACTTACAACTTTGGATTCTTTGCAAGCCGAGATGGTGGTGGAAACAGAACTACAGATTACACTGTAAATGGGCAAACCGTTTCTTCCAATGCTGCTTATAATACTTCAGAAATAGTGCAGTTGAAAGGCATCACGCCAGACATCAACGGAAGTGTAGACATCACTATTAGTACGGCTACGGGTGCATCTTACGGTTATTTGAACGCTTTGATTATTCAGGCTACCAAAACAGCCAATGCGCAGAGTAAAATTGGCGGATCTGAAGCACTTGCTGGTTCTGCATCGGAAGAAATGACGAATAGCATTTCGGTATATCCTAATCCATTTACAGAGTCACTAACAATTAACACACTTTCTGACAACCAGAGTAGAAGTGTTGTGGTGGAAATGTTGGATACGAAAGGTGTTAAAGTATACAGCCATGAGTTTGTTCTGAGTAAAGGCCAAATGAACAAGGTTGAATTGGACTTAAATGCATTGGATATAAACAAAGGCATCTACATCCTGAACATGCAATACAGTACTGGAGAGCAAAAGCTGCTTAGAGTACTAAAAAAATAGAAATTCATTAACATTGAAAAAGGGGAAGTGGTAACGCTTCCCCTTTTTTTGTGCCCACAATTTGCTCCAGACTACCATTGTTGCAATTACAGTGTAGATACTATAGAACACTCAGGTCATTGATCTAAAGAGAACCACCAACAGTTTTTTTCAACCAATTTCAATTGGCAGTTCCAATGAATGGAAGCGCCTAGTTAGAGTTAAGGGTAAGAAACTGGTGGTTATGATGTAATGTTTGACATGATTATTAACATTTATTAATAAATTGTGAATTAAATCATCTGATTAGCACTACCATGTTTTGCAAGATTCTTAATAGCAGCAAACAAGTTGCCCTTGTGAGGTGCGCACCAATAGATGCGTATTACTTTATATAAAAAAAGTGAAGTAATACGCTATATTTATTGAATAACTACGTAAAATATGATAATAATCCTATTAATTGCTGTTTTTGTGAACGCTCAATATTAAATAGAATATAATTAAATGAAGGATTTTATGTAAAATTATTTATGTTATAGTTTGGTTATGCGTAGGCAATTAGCGATATTTACGTTGATAAAAAATCTAAAAAGGTATTTATGTAATAAATTGTCTGTTGTGTGAGGGTCGAAAAGGGGGACGAAAAGACAGAAAGTTTATTAAAAAACTTATGTTATGAAATGTAGTTGGCCTAATTTCGCACGAGTAAAAAGCATCGTATTGGTGCTGCTGTTACTCACCACATCAGGGCATTTATTCGCCCAATCCGTTCCTTTCCCAACAGAAACCCCTCCGTACAACGAGATTAGTCCTTGGGGTTACGAAGATAAAAACCAGGGATGGGACACTTCACCTTATTTGCCATTCATTTACCAGGGAACTCAGTTTAGAATTGTGCCTCCAAATGGAGTCCATTATAATTCTGAAAATGATACATGGTCTTACGATGACCCTACCAAAGAATATCCATTGATGGTGTATTCCATGGGTGCTGGTGGTCGTGGAATGGACAACACAGTACAGCTTAAAAAGAAAAATGATATTGGACAACGATTAGCCAATGCAGTTGCTTCGGATGATTTTCCAGGTTTCGTTGTATTTTGGCAAACCGAGTTGCAATATATATCGGCAGATAAAATAGCTTCTTTGGTAAATGGTTTGATTGCAGAATTGAACATTGACCAAAACAGAGTGTATGCTTCTGGTAGATCTAGAGGAGCCACCATGACATGGGAATTTACAAGAGACAGACCAGAGATTTGGGCTGCTACTTTGTCTATTTCTGGAGCTAGTGGTAGTTTTTTTAGCCAGAACGCAATACACGTTCCGGTTCGATTGGCACAAGGTGGCTTGGACAAAAACCCTACACCAGATAAAGCGGATGATTTAGTAGAGCTGTACGAAGCCAATGGCGGCAATATGGAATACCTTTACTATCCAACCAACGGACACTCTACCTGGAATCCTGTCTACAAGCGCAGTGATTTTTATTCTTGGTTTTTAGAGAAGAAAAAGAATGATTTACATGTTTTTGGAGGTTTCACTAAGGTATGTCCTGGAGATCCTGTTAACATAAAGATGGGTTTTACAGGCGGCTTTTCTGGCTATGAATGGAGAAAAGATGGTGTTTTAATTGCTGGAGCTACTAGTAACAATTATACCGCAACTTCTTTTGGTTCCTATACAGCCCGTTTTAGAAGGGGTGCGGTTTGGACAGACTGGTCTGATCCTATTGAAATAGGCGAAAAGGAAACGACCATTACGCCACCAATCCAAGTGAATGGGTTACAATCCCATGTTATTCCATCTGCTGATGGCAGTTCATCGGTAGAGTTGATGTTGCCAGAGGGTTATGCCAGCTATGTATGGAAACAAGTTGGTTCTGAAACAGTACTGGGAACAGAGAGAATATTTACGACCTCAACTCCAGGAGATTATATTGCTTCGGTTGCTGAGTTTGGTGGTTGTAGCAGTGTCTATTCCGATGCTTTCACTGTTGTGAATGCCAATGGGCCTGATGCTCCTGATAATTTATCGAATTTTAAAGGAACGGCTTCTTCTCAAACGAGTATAGTTTTAACTTGGGACCAAAACCCAACACCTGGTTTTAATGAAACCGCATTTGAATTACTGCGGTCTGAAACCACGGGTGGACCTTACCAAATGGTTGGTATTGCTAATCAGGATGCTGATTCTTTTGAAGATACCGGCTTAGAACCAAATTCTACTTATTATTACATAGCACGAGCTATCAATGGAACGGCAGCGGCGGCAGTTTCGGAAGAAATTGTAGCAGTTTCTGAATTGGATGAACAAGCACCTACTGCTCCAGGCAATGTGCGCGTGATGCATTCTACTTCTACTACTGTAACAGTACAATGGGATGCATCCATAGACAATGTGGCAGTATTTGGATACGATGTTTATTTGGATGGGGTGAAGTTCGGTGCAACACCAAACACTTCCTACATTGTTAACGGTTTAGCCAACCAATCTGTACATGCATTTTCAGTAAAAGCCAGGGATGAATCTGGTAATATATCGGTTGCCTCAGAACAAGTAGTGGGTGCAGCCATTCAAAATGGATTGCTTTATTCGTACTATGAAGGAGAATGGACCAACTTACCAAACTTTGATGCATTGACACCTATAAAAACGGGGTCATTGCCTAACTTTAGTTTGTCGCCAGCAGAATCTGCGGATCATTTTGGTTTTAAATTTGATGGGACGATTGACATTCCAGAAGATGGAGAATATACATTTTATTTGAAATCGGATGACGGCAGTAGGTTGTACATTGATGGAATCCAAGAATCCAATGTGGTTGTAAATTACGATGGAACCCATGGTGCTGGAGAAAGAAATGGTACCATCAATTTGACAGCAGGTTTGCATTCTATAAGAGTCATTTATTTTGAAAGTGTTTCTGGAAATTCTTTGCAAGTACGATGGAAGAGCAATTCAATATCGAAGCAACTGATTCCAAATTCAGCTTTTGCAGAAGAATTTACTTACCCAACACCTCCTGCTGCTCCACAAAACATTGTGGCCACCGCAGTGTCTTATCAAGACATCGATTTGACATGGGTGTTGCCCAACGCTTCAGCAGAAAATGTTGAAATATACAGAAAGAGTGCTAGCGATACAGATTTCTCTATTATCAACACAGTACCTGCTGCTCAATTAAGTTATAGCGATACAGGCTTGGATCCTTCAACCTCTTATGAATATGCTTTAAAGTCTACATCAAGTACAGGATCTTCCGGTTTGGTGCCTTTCTTATTGTCCAGGGCCAATTGGAATGTGAACAACAATGTTGTGGACGATTCAGGAGAAGGCCAGATACTTCAGTTGAGAAATGGCTTAACGTTTAGCACAGATAGTAAAGAAGGCTCCCATGCCTTAAGTTTCGATGGAACAAATGACTATGCTCGATTGAACAATAATGGGGATGCATTCTTTATTAATGAATTTTATGAACGATCTGTTGCCTTTTGGATCAAACCAAATAATATTTCCAATGAAGCGGTATTATACGATGAAGGCGGTTCCACCAATGGTATTGCAATAAGGTTAAAAAATGGTAATGTCGAGGCTTCTGTTAGAAATGGTGGAGGTGGGTCTCAGCGAAATTTATCAGCTCCAGCTGCCCTGGACGTTTGGACACATGTTGCCATGGTTTTTGATAATGGGCTTTTCCAATTGTTTATCAATGGCGTTTTAGCAGATGAAAATGCCGATACGGGTTATGCAAAAGTATCTAGGCATACCAACAGTTCTGAACTAGGTAAAACCACTGGGTCGAATTCTTTTGGCACTAAAGGGGTATATTACAAAGGATTGATGGATGCAATTTATGCATTTGATACTGGCCTTTCAGGAGATCAAATAGCAAGTCTTATCGGCGGAAGCCACAACGCTGCTACAACTTTTGATTTACCACCTGCTCCTCTTGCACCGAGCAATTTAATTTCGACGGAGCAAACCAACATGACACTTGCTTTGCAATGGGATGACAATTCTTCTGATGAAACAGGGTTTGAAGTATACCGCTCTATTGGAGATGCGAGCAACTTTGTGTTGCAAGCAGAAGTACCTGCTTCCAACGGTGCTACCGCCTCTTTTACAGATGAAGGGTTATTTCCTCATACCCAATATTTCTATAAAGTATTGGCAAAAAATGTCGGTGGAAGCTCTGCCGATTCTAACGAATTGAGTGTTGCAACTACTAACTCTTTGCCAGTTATACCATCTATTGACGATTTAACTGTTCGATTTGATGAAAACAAGAACATAGTACTTACCGTTACAGATGCAGACGGAGACCCACTGGCATTGAATTCAAACAACCTACCTGCTTTTGCCGAATTTTTTGATTACGGAGATGGAGAAGGGGAGTTGATTATTACACCAGATGCTGGTTCAGTTGGGGTGTACAATAATTTGAGTATCGAAGCCATCGATGGTTTTGGTGGTGTTTCCGTTGAAAATTTCAACCTAGAAGTAAACTCTAATTATTCTCCAGTAATGGATCCTTTCAGCAACCTTGCTTTGAAAGAAGGAGAAAATGGACTATTGGTAATATCTGCCACAGATGGCAATGGAGATAACTTAACATGGTCTTTACAAAACGAACCATCTTTTGTTACTTATGCCGAAAATGGTTCAGACCAATTGGAAATAACAGTAGCGCCAGGTTTGACGGATGCTGGAACATTTGAAATCACAGTACAAGTTTCAGATGGTCAAGGTGGGGTTGATTCTGAAATACTAACCATCGACGTGCAAGACTTTGATCCTAACTATTTGGTATACGTGAATTTTGGAAATAATTCTCCTGCGGCTAGTCCATGGAACAATGCCATGACAACCGATGGTGCTTCAGGGTTTACATTATCGAATTTGGTAAATGAAGACAATATTGTAACCGACATAGCGGTATCCTTAGAGTCTAACTGGGGTGGTGCTTCCACAACAGGTGGTAAAACACCGGGAGTTTATCCCAATGCTGTAATGCAATCCTATGTTTGGTTTACAAATAGCACACAACAAGTAAAAATATCTGGATTGAACGCTGGGTATTTGTACAACTTATCCTTCATGGCTAGTAGAAATTCAAACGGAGACAGAACAACAACGTTTGCTTCTGGAGGGTCATCTGCATCCGTGAATGCTACACAAAATACTGGCAATTTGGCTGTTCTTAATGGCTTATCTGCTGATGTGAATGGAGAAATTTTAGTAACAGTGACCAACGGGCCATCTGCAACTTATTCTTATATGAATGCTGTAGTAATTGAATCTGTCTACCAGGATGGAACGGCTCCAGCAGCACCAGAAAATTTGATGGCTACAGTATCGGCCGAGAACAATGTAGATTTAACCTGGGATGACATTGCTTACAATGAGTCGGGATATAAAATTTTTAGAACAATTTTAAATGGAGCGGAAGAATTGGTAGCAACAATTGATGCCAACGCTGTATCTTACTCCGATGCAACCGCTCTAGGCCATTCCACTTATAGTTATAGAGTAGCTTCTTTTAACGACAACGGAGATACTTACTCTGCACCGATTGAAGCTATTACCAACAACAATGCAGCTGCATTTGTTGATTTGAACAATGTTGCAATGATTCAAGGCAACAATGTAGTAATAAATATTACCGCAACAGACAAAGATGGAGACGCAGTAAATATCGAACTACAATCTGGGCCAGCATTTGCAGCTTTTGTTTCAGGTGCTCCAGGCTCGGGCCTTGCAAGTGTCACCTTAACTCCTGGTGTTGATGATTTGGGAACATTCCCAGTTACTTTGAGGGCAATAGATTTGGATGGCAGCAACCAACCAATTGCAACTACTGTTGCTAGCTTTGATGTAACCGTTACCAATACGGAAGTATTAATCACTTACGTGAATTTCAACAATGGATCTAACGAACCATCCCCATGGAATAATTTTAATGCTGCGCCTAATGCCAATGCGACAGTTTCTGGTTTGTTATACGAAGATGGAAGCAACGCTGGATATTCTATAAGAATGGTAGAGGCATGGAAAGGGGACAATGCGCTTGGTGTTGTTACAGGGGATGATTCTGGGATATACCCTGACAATGTGATGCAAACAGCATTCTGGGAAAGTACCAATGTGAATAGAACAATGGTAATTAGTGGCTTACAAAATAATAAGCTGTACGATTTGGATTTCTTCTCAAGTAGAGCTGGAGATGGAGATAGAACAACAATTTTCAACATCAACGGAGTAGAAAAGTCGGTTAACGCTGCTTATAACAGTTCCAATACGGCCAATTTTGTTGGTTTATCTTCCAGTGGAGGAGAAATCACGGTTGCAATTAGAAGATCTGCTTCTGCTGCTTATTTCTACTTGAATGCCATGGTCATAAAAGAATATGAAGACAGCGGTATACCAATACAACCGAGCAATTTGACTTCGGACGTATTAACACAAAGTTCGATTGAATTGAATTGGGATGACAACGCCAACAATGAAACAGGATATGAATTGATGCGTTCTGTTGGAGATAATTCTAATTTCCAATTGTTAACCACCTTGGCTGCTAATGCAACAAGTTATGAAGATACTGGGTTAACATCCAATACCACTTATGTTTACAAAGTAAGAGCAATTGGAGTTTCTAATTCTCCTTATTCTAATGAGACTTCTGCAAGCACATTTGAGTATGCAGTATTTGTAAATATGAATGATTTTGATGGCGCGCCAGCACCATGGAACAATATCGTTACCTACATGGTGACAGGTGATGTTGTAAATGGTTTAAATGATGATTTAGGCAACCCTACCAATATATCCATGACCATGGTACAAGAATTCCAAGGGGATAATTCATTTGGAATGAATACTGGAAACAATTCTGGTGTTGTGCCTGATGCGGTATTAAACAGTTCTTATTGGTTGGATCCTGGTCAATTTGCTACTATCAAGTTGTCCGGATTGTCCTTTGTACATTCATACAACATCAGTTTCATTGCCAGTAGAGATGGTGGTGGAAATAGAAATACGGATTACACCGTTAACGGGCAAACTGTTACATTAAATGCGAGTTACAATACGACCAACACAGTTCAATTAAAAGACATTACTCCAGATATTAATGGAGATGTTGAAATTAGAATTGCTACCTCAGCCGGTTCAAATTTTGGCTACCTCAATGGTTTTATTATCCAAGCAGCTCGTTTGCCTGAAAGTGCAAGTTCGAAAGTAGCGGCTTCCAGTAAGCTAGGCGCGGATAACCGCGAAAATATAGTGGATGTGAACAATGCTTTGGTTTATCCAAATCCATTTACTGATGCTTTAAACATTCAGCTTAACGCAGTAGGAGGTACAGGTTCGGTACAATTGGTAATGTTTAACAGCAATGGCCAGAAAGTTGTAAACCAAAAACGTTCAGTAGATGCCAATGCTATCCAATTGGATTTGAAGCAGTTCAACTTGAAAAAAGGCATATACTTGCTCAATATTATCAATGAAGCTGGTGAAAATAATGTCTATCGAATAATTAAAAAATAGATCTTTAATACAGTATATTTATAGGTCCGTAATAATTCTTAATTATTGCGGGCCTATTTTTTTGTTTATTGGATATGATACAAGGAAGAATTCACGGATTAGACGCACTCAGGGCTATTGCCATGATTTTGGGAGTATTTTTACATGCTTCCATAGCGTATAAAGTAGGATACCACCAAGGGTATTGGGTAAAGGACGCAACCCACAATGGGTTTTTTTATGACTTTGTATATTTTTGGGTTAACTCCTTTAGAATGCCTGCATTCTTTCTTCTTGCAGGCTTTTTTGCTCGCTTGTTGTATTTGAAAATTGGTATTAAGAAATTTTCCATACACCGGATCAAAAGAATAATTTTACCATTTGTTGCCAGCTTGATAATTATTTTGCCAATTACGGTGGTTCCCTTCTATTTTAGTAAATTATTTTATGAACAAGGTTTAAGTTTTGAAGAGAGTAAAAACATGAGCCTGCAGTTTTTTGTAGATTGGTTTACATTTAAGGATTACCAAGGGATTATGCACCTTTGGTTTTTACACAATCTAATTGTGCTTTATGTGTTTGCTTTGGTGAGTTTGGTATTGAACCACTACATAAAAATATCATCAAAATTTAAATTCCTGGATAGGTTGTTCCACGTTTTTAAAAACCAACCCCATGTTTTTGTGTTTTTAAGTGCTTTGCCTATTGCAGGCGTGGTGATGTTGTATGACTCTCCCATCCCATTTATTTGGACGGGATTGTTTCCGCAAAACCCACAACTCTTATATTATGGCTTTTTCTTTTTGATAGGATGGTTTTTGCACAGGAATGTATTCTACTTAGAAAATTTCAACAAAAATTTCTGGTTGTACCTAGTACTCGGAACTGGGTTGAGTGTCTTTTTACTGGCTTGGTTAAACAATTTAGAAGGGCAGCCTACAATTGCCGTACTTTTGTTTAAATTGTTGTATGCATTGCAAGGTAATTTGTTGGTTTTTGGTATGATCGGTTGTTTTAATACTATTTTCAATAAGAACAGTTCGTTTTTACGGTATTTATCAGATTCGGCCTATTGGGTATACTTGATTCACATTCCATTTGTAGTGGGCCTACAAATGTTGTTGTTTGATTCTTCCATCCCTGGTTTTTTACGGTTTTGGATTGTATGTATAGGGGCTTTGTTTGCCTGCTTCTTTAGCTACCATTTTTTTGTTCGCTACAATGGAATAGGGAGCTTTTTACATGGAAAACGACATAAAAAAGACGATGCATTTTTAAAAAAAAATAAAGTTCATATAGCAAAACAATGAAAAATTCAATTTTTACTCGTGCAATACCAGAACGGGTGGTGACCTACTTAGAAATCACCATTATAGTATTACTGGCGCTGTTCCCGTTGTTTTTTACTTACCCATTCAGAATCAACATCTTTTTGTCTTGGGAAGGGGCCTATAGAATGTACCTGGGCCAAATACCTTATAAAGATTTTGGATTGCCTATGGGGTATGGGTATTGGGTAATTCCAGCAGTGTTTTTTAAAATATTTGGGCCTTACTTTTCTACTTTGGTAAAGGCACAAGCCTTCATCAATATTATTTCCGGATTATCATTTA
Source organism: Cytophagales bacterium Alg240-R148 (assembly GCA_900537185.1). Taxonomy (GTDB): domain Bacteria; phylum Bacteroidota; class Bacteroidia; order Cytophagales; family Cyclobacteriaceae; genus Alg240-R148. The sequence goes on along the minus strand of LS999831.1, from coordinate 382,190 downwards.
GATCTATTTTTAAGACATTTGGGGTTAACCCACACCTAAGGTTGATCGGGGTATTTTTGTTTGTAATATCTTTTTCCTTTTTCAATTTTTGGCCTTGGTACAACCACAGTGTTGTAGTGTATGAATTCTTCGGCTTGGCGTTGTTGTTAAGAGGGCTTTATTCAGAAGGGAAGCGACAGTATTTTTACCTGACGGCAGGAGGGCTGGCCTTGTTTTTTTCCTTTTTCACAAAACAAGATGGTGGTGCATTGGCAGTGCTAATAGGTGGAGGGTTGGTAGTGCTGTACAGCTTGTTAAATAAAAACTACACCAAACTACTAACATACGCAGGGGCCATTGTTTTGGCAGTTTTGGTGATGGCTGCACCCTTTTTTGCACATGATATTGGTTATTGGTTTAATTTGGGACAGGCCCCCCACTATTCAAGATTTGACAGTTTTGATATTGTAAAGGAGGTTTTTGGAAAGTCCTTGTTTTTAAAATTTTATATATTCATTGTTATAGCCTTGTTTTATAACAAGTGTAGGAAAGATTTTAAAGGCGTACTTCAAGACAAATTTGAAGTACTGTTTTTTGCTTTTACAATGGCCATCCTTTTACAGGCGGCCGTTTTGCAAGTAACGAGTTATACTCCTCTAGATGGCAATATCTATTTTCACAGTTTTGCCATGGTGTATATCTTGTGGTCTCTTAAAGATGTTATCAAATTAAATAGTTTGCTGGAAGTATCCTTAGTAGGGCTTTTGGTGTTTTTCTGGTGGTCCGGAGTATATTGGAAATACACCGAAAGAATTGTAAAACGGGTATTTAAAATGGAGCGAAAAGTGGACAATGAGAAGGTCATTTCCATTAATACCTACAAGCTAGAAGAAGATTCAACAAAATTGGATAAGTCCAAATGGAAATTGTCTCCATATAAAGCATTTGATGGTGTTTATATGCCAGAAGAAACAATAACAGGAATTCAGAAATTGTTGGAACTTCCAGTGGTGCAAGAAAAAGGAACCCAGCTTAAAATGTTTAATATGTCTGAACTTACCCCATTGGCGCATGAAATGGGGTATGAATTGGAAACCGGTTTGCCGCTTTGGTACCACATGAATGTTGGTATGTTCGATAGAGAGCTGGATATTTTTAGTAAAAGGATTGAAGAGGATTACTACGATGTGGTATTGTTTGAAATTATCCCGAACCTAAATAATTTTTATCCCTATGAATTGCAAGATAAGCTAAAAGAAAATTACCGAAGAGTGGATGTTTTTCAGGCTCCAAGAAGGCGCACTACAGAGTTGATTGAAGTTTACGTGAGGAAATAGACACTATGAAAAGGAAAGTAACAAACTGGACAAATTATCCTATTGTAGAAGCTGAGGTGCGCAACGTCAATTTTGATAGTGAAATTGAACAATTGGTAAACGAGGAAGAGGCAATAATTGTACGAGGCAACGGGCGATGTTATGGGGATGCGTCCTTATCCGATACCATAATATCGACCTTGGACTATAAAAATATTTTATCCTTTGATGCAGACCAAGGAGTAATAGTATGTGAATCTGGTATATTGTTATCGGATATGCTTGATTTTTTAGTTCCAAAAGGGTGGTTTTTACCCGTTACCCCTGGAACAAAATTCATCACCTTAGGCGGAGCCGTAGCATCAGATGTACATGGGAAAAACCATCATTTTGATGGGAGTATTTCGGAGCATATAGACTATTTGGAAGTGCAAACCGACCAGGGTGTTTTGCGCTGCAGTAACAAGGAAAATGAAGAGTTGTTTGTTTATACCTGTGGTGGAATGGGTTTAACAGGTGTAATTTTAAGAGTTGCCCTGCGGCTTAAAAAAATTGAAACTTCTAAAATTAAATTCAAATCCATTAAAATTGAAAATTTAAAAGAAGCTTTCGAAAAATTCGAACAATACCAGCATTATACCTATTGCATGGCTTGGATAGATTGTTATCGAAGTTCGGAAAAAACCAGAGGTAGAAGTATCATAATGATGGGGGAACATGCCTTGGAAAGTGAAATCCCAAAGACGAAGGACCCATTGGCATTGCCCAACAAAAAGAAGTTGAATATTCCGTTTTTTTTCCCGGGTTTTGTACTCAACAAACTTTCTATTAAAATTTTTAACTTTTTGTACTACCACAAACAGAGAAAAAAAGAGGTGGATGCATTTGTGGATTATGACAGTTTTTTTTACCCACTGGATTCTATCTACAATTGGAATAGGATGTACGGTAAAAAAGGGTTTGTTCAGTATCAATTTGTATTGCCGTTGGAGTCGAGCTATGAGGGACTTGAAAAAATTCTTGAAAAAATTAACGCGAGAGGTTTTGGATCTTTTTTAGCTGTGCTCAAACTATTTGGTAAACAAGATAGCCCTGTCTCTTTCCCAATGGAAGGGTATACTTTGGCCTTGGATTTTGCTATTAAGAAAGGGCTGTTTGAGTTTTTAGAAGAGTTGGATGAAATCGTAATTGCTCTCGGGGGCAGGCTTTATTTAACAAAGGATGCCAGGATGTCTTTATCTACTTACAAAGCAACCTATAAGAATGCAGAAGAAATCAAATCTATTATAAGCAAGTACAATTCTAAAGGAAAATTTTCTTCTTTTCTGAGCAAAAGATTAAACATAATTTAATGAAAAAAGCACTTTTAATAGGCGCAACATCTGATATGGCCATTGCCATGGCAGAGCAGTTGGCTGCATTAGGCACCAATTTGTGTTTGGCGAGTAGAAAGGTAGAGCGGTTGGCGCCACATAAAAAGAATTTAAGTATTCGCTATTCTGTATCGGTTGATTTATTAGAGTTGGATGTGACCCAATTTGACACGTTGGATGTTGTAAAAGAAATCTGTGCCAACACCGATTTAGTGGTGTATTTTGCTGGTTATATGGGGGACAATGAAAAATCCTTGCAAGACAGTACGGAATCTTTAAAAGTGGTGCAATCTTGTTATACAGGAGCTGTGGTATTATTGAACCAAGTAGCAGAAGTGTTCAAGACCAAAAAAACCGGTTCAATTGTGGGGGTAAGTTCTGTGGCTGGTGATAGGGGCAGGGGAAGCAATTTTATTTATGGAAGTTCAAAAGCTGGGTTCTCGGCTTATCTGGATGGATTAAGGAATTACATGCACCCTTATGGCGTTCAGGTATTGACAGTAAAACCTGGCTTTGTATCTACCAAGATGACGGCAGACCTCGATTTACCAGGGCCTTTGACGGTTTCCGCAAACACAGTATCTGAGTCCATCCTCCAAGCAGTAAAAAAGAAAAAAAGCACCATTTACATTTCTTGGAAATGGCGCTTTGTCATGTGGATCATAAAATCAATACCTGAGGCTATTTTTGTAAAGCTGAAACTGTAAACTTATTGCCCTCTATTGTAGTACCAAGCCGAAGGGTGCCCCAAGGCACTTCTTAGGTACAATAGTTTGTCTAAAGAACGGGTTTTCACACTGTAGTCGGCCAAATGCACATAGTAAAAGCCATTTTCCTCATTAAAGTGAATTTCGGCCGGTTTGTTGTTTGCATTCAGTTTTGCAGCTAAATTATCGGCGTTGTTTTGCACTTGAAAAGCACCAATTACAAATATGTAAGGGTTTCTTTGCGGCACTGCGGGTTCTTCTTCTACAATTGGATCTTCTTCCACTACCGGCTCGTCTGCCTCAACTGGCTCTGCCCTGACCGGTGCCGTTACTGGCGTTTCTTCAGTTTCTTCAACAGATTCTTGCTTGGTTTCTTCTTCTAAAACTGTGGTGATGGTTTGGTATTCAGTAGGAGTGGTAGTGGTAGATTTTTGTTCGGTTAGTTCTTCTTCCGGTTGTTTTCCCAATCTGATTTTTAATTGAATTTCATGAGTGGAACCAGTAAAGTTGGTAGAAGCATTCCCAGGAAATTCATAGGCATAAGCCAAATCAAATTTCTTTTTCAGTTGGAATCTTGTAAATACTGCTGGACCAATTTCATTCATATAACTTCCACCTACTGATATCACGTTTTTATAGGTGAATATACCGTTCAAGTCAAAAGTGTTAAGGTCAGCTTCAGAAAACCTGTACAATAAAAAAGGTTTGAAACTAAGGTTATGAGTTAAATTCAATTCATAGCTGGCATGAACTACCTTGTGCTGTAACTGACCAAATTTTACATCTTCAAAGTCTTTGCCTACAAAAGCATCTGTTTCGAACAATCGCAAAAGGGCAAAACCAGCTTTAAAACGATCGTGTTCAAAACTTACACCAAATTGTCCATCCGCCTGGATGTTGTTTTCATCCAAGTTTTCTAGCGCAGGGTCGTTCGGGTCTTCAATGTTTTCAAATTGAATTCTGTTTGATATGACACCAGCGGATAAACCAAATCGCAACAAATTCTTCTCACTTAACCTAACATTGTAGCCAAATGTTCCCATAAACGTTGTTCCAGATAAAAGAATGGTTTCATCGTGGATAAGCTGAAATGCATATTGCAGGTTTTTGTCTGTTGCGTGTTGATAATTTAGATTGACAGAGGTTGGTGCATCTTCAATTTCAGCCCACTGTTGCCGGTAGGTTAGGTTGATTTCTGATTGGGAATGGTTGGATATTTGAGATGGGTTGATGATGTAGGGATCAAAAACATATAATTTAAATTGAGGCATCTGCTGCGCGATACCAGCTGCACTTATCAAAAGGCACAGTATGGTTACTGATGTATATTTTATCTGTTGCATGTCTTGTTACTTGAAAGGAGCATTTTTGTTCTATCGAACGATTCTAAATGCGCCATTTTTTATTGTTTTTCCTGAGCAATTAATAATGTAGTAATAATCCCCTTTAGGCAGTGGGTTCCCATTGTATTGCCCATCCCAATCGTTTTGGTAATTGGTGGTTTCATATACTTTTTTGCCGGTTCTGGTGAAAATTTCTAATTTACAACCAGCTATTGATTCTACATTTTCAATCTCCCAATATTCATTGCTTCCATCCCCATTCGGTGTAAATATTTTTTCTACTTTAATAAAACCACCAGATTCAGTTACAATAATTTCTACTTCATCCGAATGAGATTGCTCGTCATTATCCGTAACGGTAAAGGTAAACTTGTAAGCTCCTTCCGGAACGTTGTTGGCTGAAAGAACTTGGTCCAATGCACTAAATTCTATGGACAGCCCTCCTGTTTGTGACCAAGTATAGTTTTCAATTGTTCCATCGCTGTCCACAGCTTCTCCAATAATTTCAAAGCTATTGTCAGGCAGGACAATTACCACATCTTCTCCTGCATAAGCGATAGGAGCGATAAGGTCATTCTCATTGTCGTTAAAAGCAAAAATTAGAATGTCATCAGAAGCAGTTTCTCCATCGTCGTCGGTGGCACTGAATTGAAAAGCAAAAACGCCTTCCTCGGCAATTCCATCTATTGCAATTTTACCATTGCCCTTGTCGGTCATGGTTACTGCTGGCCCTTCTATTTGTTTCCATTCAGTTTTAACAATGGTGCCGTCTTCGTCTGTTGCCGTACCTTCTAATTCAATGGTGCCTACCGGCAAGATGATATTTTGGTTGGAACCAGCAAAAACAATAGGCAATTGATTGGGTGGCTCTGGAAGAACAACAATTTGAATTTGATCGATTGCTGTTGCCCCTCTATCGTCTGTTACCGTAATTTGAAATAAATAGGTTCCTGGCACCAAACTAGAAATTGTCGGGGTCAAGGTGGTAGCACCCGATATAGAAGAGCTGCCGCCTGAAATTTTGGTCCAAGCAATTGAGGCGATGGTACCATCGTTGTCGTTGGCTGCCGCCGTAATCGAAGTACTTGTTTCAGGAAATGGAAGTTCAATGTCATTGCCAGCATTTACAGTTGGTGGCTGGTTGGCAGCAGCAGAAAGAACGTTGAAAGTAACATCGTCCGAACTGGACGCGCCATCGTTGTCCACAACAACCAACCGAACTTGGTAAGACCCTTCTACCAAATCAGAAATGTCTAAATTGGCTTCGCTAGGGTTGGCCATGGTAATGGGGCCACCCGAAGTTTGTTCCCAAAAGTATACAGCAATACTTCCGTCGCTGTCAGAAACGGTGGGGTTGAAAGTATGCGTAGTTTGAGGTAAGTAAATTTCAAAATCTGCTCCCAGGTCAACTGTTGGAGCGACATTGGCAACATCCGAAGAAATTGTTAAAGACATTTCATCATAATCCGTAGCGCCTTTGTCGTCTTCTACTGTAAATCTGAAAATATAATTGCCTTCAATTAAGTTAGAAAGTTTCAGCGTGGTAGTCGATTCGTTGGCCACGGTGATATTTGGACCCAACTTTTTTTCCCATAACATGCTGACAATAGTGCCGTCAGCGTCACTGGCAGCTCCAGCCACAAAAACGGTTATATCACTTAACAACACTTGCCTGTCTCCACCGGCATTTGCAATTGGTGGTAAATTGGTAGTTTCAGCTAGTACTGTAACTTTTACAAAGTCAGAATTGGTAGCGCCTTCGTTGTCCGTAACGGTCAATTTAAATTGGTATACCCCGGCAGTGAAGTTGTTTACTGTCAAATTGGGAGTTGTGTCATCTACCAAGCTGACGCTGTTACCAGAAACAAGCGACCATTGAAATCCTACTACACTTCCATCGCTATCAATGCCTTGTCCAAATAGTTTTATGGTGTTGATTGGAAGTTTAATGAGTTGGTCTCCCCCGGCTATTGCAATGGGTGGTTGGTTGGCACTTTCTTCTACAACTGCTACTTCTATTTCATCAAAACTAGTAGCTCCCAAATCGTCCTCTACTGTTAAACGAAATACATAAGTTCCTTTTACAAGGTCAGATGCGGTAACAACAGGATTGGTTTCATTAATCAGGTTAAAGGAGGCAGGGCCTTGCACTTTGGTCCATAAATAAGATACTATGGTGCCATCTTCATCACTCCCTACTCCCACTAAATTGGTAGAATTGGATGGAAGTACGATGGTTTGATTTTTTCCAGCATTGGCAATAGGTGATTTGTTTATTTCAGCTGGGATTACAGTTACTTTTACCTCATCTGAATGTGTTGCTCCATCGTTGTCAGTTACCGTGAGTTGGAATAAGTATATGCCTTCTAACAAATTGCTAATGGTTAGGTCGGCGGTATTGGCATTGGATAGGGTTACTGCGGGACCACTGCTTTTGGTCCACAAATAGGCGCTAATGGTACCGTCCGAATCAGAGCCGCTTCCTTTTAAAACCGCACTGTTGGTGGGTAGCACAATATTGATGTTGCTGCCTGCATTGGCCACTGGCGATTGGTTGCTGGAAGCTGGCAAAACATTCAATGTCACCTCATCCATGTTTTGACCACCTTCATTATCGGTTACAGTTATTTTAAATACATAGACACCTTCCAACAAGTTGGTTGCCAATACTTCTGAAGTATTTTCGTTAATTAGCGTAGTACTCGGGCCTGAAACCTTGTTCCAAACATAGGTAGCAATGGTTCCATCTGCATCGGATGCTATGGCTTTGAAAGTTGTAGAGTTGGTTGGTAAATATATAATTTGATTGTCTCCAGCAGAAACTGTAGGTAAGACGTTGCCAGTATCGGGGTTTACAGTGACGGAAACAACATCAGAATTAGATGCCCCGTCGTTGTCGGTGACAGTAATTCTGAACTCATAGGTTCCTGCAACCAAATCAGAAATATTTAAGGTCATTTCATCGACTCCAAATAATACGGCATTGCCCCCTGAAATTTTTTCCCAAAGAACAGATTGAATGCTCCCATCAGGGTCTTGTGCCTGCCCATTTAATTGGGCACTATTGTCTGGTAAAAAAAGAACTAGATTATCTCCGCCATTTACAATGGGGGCTTGGTTTACCGTGCTCACCGTTAGAGCAACCAAATCGGATCCGGTTGCACCTTCGTTGTCTTCAACCGTAAACCGGAACAAATATTGACCTTCCACTAAATTGCTTAAATTTAAAGTGGTGGTAGTGGCACCAGATAAATCGGCCGCAGGACCACTTAATTTCTCCCAAAGAAACCCTTCAATATTGCCATCTGGATCTATTGCAGTACCGTTTAGTGTTATAGAGTTAGTGGGCAAAGTTAAAAATTTATTTCCCCCTCCATTGGCTATTGGTGCTGCGTTGCTTCCTTCTGGAAGCACGTTTATGGTCATTTCATCTTGGGTGAATACACCTAAATTATCTGTCACAGTTAAAGTGAATACATAGGTGCCTTCCACTAAACCTGTAATGCTCGGCGTCAAAGTAAATTCTTGAGCAATAGTAGCCGCGGGGCCGCTTTTCTTTTCCCATAAAATGGCGGCAATTGCCCCATCGTCTGAAGCTGTCCCTGTTAAATTAATCGAGTTGTCCGGCAGCCTTAGAATTTGATCGTCTCCTGCGCTTACTACTGGTGGTTCATTTACTGGAACTGGGTTAACTATAACTTTCACTTCATCGGTATCAATCGCTCCATCATCATCTGTCACAGTTAGAGAAAAAACATAGGTGCCTTCCAGTAAATCTTGAAAGGTGCCCGTTGCCTTGTCTGCATTGACTATGGTGGCGGTTGGCCCTGAAACTTTTTTCCATAAATAGGCTGCAATGGTACCGTCGGAATCCGACCCGGACCCTGTGATGTTGGTTGCATTGGTTGGCAATGTAATGGTCACGTCAGATCCTGCATCGGCCGTTGGCGCTTTATTCGAATTGATAACATCCACTGTTAACTCATCCGAACCAACAGCTCCGTCGTCGTCTGTTGCGGTTAAACTAAAAACATATTGGCCTTCTACCATGTCATTGACCGTTAAGCTGGTAGTGGTCTCGTTGACCAAAGTAGCGGCAGGTCCCGATTTTTTTTCCCACAACAAAGAGGCAATTGTACCGTCGGCATCGGAAGCCGTACCTGTTAAGTTGATGGTATTGGTTGGTGTAAATATCTGTTGGTCATCTCCGACGTCTACATTAGGTGCTTGGTTGATGGCCTCAGGTAAAACAATAAGTTCTACGTTGTCCACTCCAACAGCATCTAAATTGTCTTTTACAGTAATTTTAAAGATATAGGTGCCTTGAACAGCATTGGAAACGGACAAAACTGCGGTTGTTTCTCCCGCTAAGGTGATGTCTGGGCCGCTTACTTTTTCCCATAAGTAACTGGCAATGGTGCCATCCGAATCGGAGGCAACCGCTGTGAAATTAGCAGCGTTGGTAGGTAGGGTTATGGACTGATCGTCCCCAGCGTCGACAGTAGGGGCAAGATTGGCCACCGCAGCTAAAACGGTCACTTTTACCACATCTGTTCCTTTAAGGCCATTGGCGTCTGTTACTTCAAGTTGAAGTTGGTATACCCCTTCCTCTAGGTCATTGAGTGTTAAATTCTCCGTATCTGCATCTACTAAGGTAGCAGTTCCACCTGTTATTTTTGTCCAAGCATACGATACAATGGTGCTATTGTCACTCGTGCCAGAACCATTGAGGATGGTAGTGTTGATGGGCAGTTTGATAGTTTTATCATCACCAGCTTCTGCTTCTGGGTTTCCTACTGAAAGTTCAAAAGCGCCAATGTCGTAAGCAGTTCCTTGTGGACGGGCCAAATAATCAAAGTCGTGGGTAACGCCTTGTCCAGATAGATCTTTGCCACCATCAATAGCGGTTGATCCAGCACCAATTCGAAAATCTTTGCTGCCTACATTGGCAAACTTTAAGTCATTGATGTTTTTGGTTTTAACATTATTGCCTTCTGTCCATTCAATGCTACCACTGTTCAAACGAACATATCTAAAACCTGTAGAACCGTCCGAAACAATAATGTTGTTAAAAAACTCATTGTTATCAGAATCATCACTGAGCATGTAAATGCCGTACCGGCCATTTTGAACCAGTGTGTTATTGAAAAATTTAAATGAGGACCCTGGCGTAGTGTTTCTGTCATCGCAAAAAATACCGCCATTGGTACAATTATAGGCAATGTTGTTGTAAAGACTTACACCATCTCCTAAGCTAAACAAACCATATCCAGCACCTTTTTCTACGTAGTTATTATAAACTACCCCACTAAAACCCGGGTTGAGTTGGATGCCATTGATGTGGTTAGGATCTCCAATACCATAGTTGTAGACATAGTTATCATAAATTTCACCACCTGAAATAACAGCGCCAACTTGGATGCCATCCCTTCCGGCATTCTCTACCCTATTGCTGTAAACTTTAGCATTCACTACAGAGTGCTCTAATATACTAGTGGATTTGCCATTACAAGTTTTGGTAATGGGTTTGTGGTAATGAGAATTCCCTATATAAAAAGATTCTCCCCCTGTATTGGTAACGTAATTGTGGTGGAAAGAAACATTGTACATCGTAAAGTTTTCTCGCCAAGTAGCGGGGTTACAAGAAGGGTCTGTTTTTCCGAAGATACCGGCGTAACCTGTGTTGTTAATTCTGAAATGATCCATTTCAAAATCAGTACTTCTATCCTGTATGGTGATGCCCAAGCTTGGCCCGTCAATGAGGATGCCGTATTCCGTTCCAGGATCGCCACTACCCGTGATTCTAAAATGCGAGCTATAAGAAATTTTAATTCCAAAAGATTTGCTGCTGGCCAATACTAGCCTAGATTGTCCACCACAATTCTTAATAATAATAGGGTTGTCTTTGGTCCCATTGATATTCTTAAAATGTTTGTTGCCGACGCTCCCACTTGGTAAGCAAATTACATCCCCTGGTTGAAACCCTAGCTTGTTTCCATCTACCTCAAATTGATTGGCGGGAACATTGTAATCACACCCACATTGTGCGTTGGATAATAAAGGAGAAAAAAAAACCGTTAAGAAAATTGCGGTTAAGAGAATGTTAAAATTAGAAAACGGGTATTTGTGTATCGTTTTTTTTTTGCTCATAGTGTGGATTGTCGTTGGCTATACGACACAAAAATAACGATTTTAATTGTGATAGAAAAAGGTACACCATTTAAATGTGCGTTATTAAATGATTAATAAACAAAATTCTAGATAGTGCGACCATATTATTGGTTGGGGATTTGAAAAACCAACGTTATCGCCAAAAATATTACTTCGAAATTTGGATGAAATAAAGGTATCCTCCAGATATTTTCATAAAAGTTTCGTCTGCAATCCAAAATTGATCATTAGAATGGAAGCTGATGGCTTCTTTTTGACTAAAATGGTTGAATTCAATTGTTTTTATATTTCCAGTGTGGAAGTGGTCTGCATCAAATTGGTTGATGAGCCACATTTTGTTGGAAGATAACAAAGCCAATTGGCCAGTAGTTCTGTGGTAATCGGCAGCTGTGACCCAACTTTCTACCATGTTCTCATTCCCTAGTTGTAGGCTGCCTATAAACTCTGCCACGTGGTCTCCAGGTTGGTCCGGGATTTTATAGATGTTGCAAAGGCCGTTAAATGGAATGGTTCTGTTCTTCGAAAACAGATACAAATTCCCTTTGAACCAGATCAAGGCTTCAAAATCAAAGTTTAATTCAGAAGGTTTGGGAGGAAAGTCTTGCTGGTCTGGGAGTGTGAAATTTATCCTTTTGGCAAAAATACGAGTAGCTTCTTGGTAGCTAGAGTCCAGTTTGTAGATTTGAAATGACTTCCTGTCGTTGCTGTTGTTACCAATATCGCCAATGTACAAATTGCCAGCAGTGTCTAAGGTCATGTCTTCCCAGTCTTTGTTTGCAGCACCCATAATTTTCACATACTGTAGAACCTGACCGGTTGAGTCAAATTTAAAAATAGCCGGGTTGTTTCCGCTGTCGTTGTGGGCCCATAAATCACCATTTTTGCAACGAACCATTCCCGATATCTCGTGCAAGGCCGCTGGTAGCTTGTAAGATTTAGATGCTTTAGTTTTTAAATTGCTTTTGATAAAGTCGGCGGATGGCTTTAAAGGTGCTTGTCCTTTTTTGAAATTCATCATCCAGTCAAAAACAACTGGGTTTCGGTAGGTTTCAACCCATATATCGTGGTTGCCATTTGGGTATTCGGTATACAGGACATCGCCACCACATCTCTTTAATCCTTGCACCAAATCCCGGCTCGATTTTACATGGATGTACTTGTCATTTTCTCCATGAAAGGCCCAAACAGGAACATTTTTCATGTTGCAAACTTTGTCTTTATTGCCATAGCCTGCAATGGGCATTGCTGCAGTAACAGTTTCAGGGTATTCTGAACAATAAGCCCACACGCCAGCAGCACCTTTTGAAACGCCGGTAATGTAAATACGGGTCTCGTCGATGGGGTATTTTTTTAGCGCATCCTGAAGCACGTCATATATTAATTGTGTTGGCCATTTTGAAGCCAGTTTATAAGGCAAATGTGGCGCTACAACAATAAAGGGCAACGCACCATCGTCTTTTACCAAACTCAATGGACCAAGACTAGTAATTTTATTGATATCACCACCTGTCTGATTGGAGCCGTGAATGAACAACAACAAAGGTTTTTTTTCCTTTTTAGTGTCTTCTTTTGGCAAATGTACCAAATAATTGATGTCTCCTAGTTCATAGGCCCGAGTAGCCACACTGTTTTTTATAAAGGTAGCCTGCTGAGCAAAGGCAGCAGTTGATATAGTCAATAATAATACGGTCAGCCTTAGAATCATAAAATTTTATTTAGTCCCACTTTTCTTTCCACATCTGGAATAAGAGCAAATGCCATAGTTTTTGAACATTTTCTCCCTTGCCATTCAAGAAACTATCGCGCATTTCTAACACGCGCTTTGCGTTAAATATACCATTTTTTTTGATGGTATCTTCATTGAGGTAATCTATGAATAGGTCCTTTAAATCGTCTTTGAACCACCGCATAATTGGTACAACAAACCCCATTTTTTTTCTTTCCATTAATTCGGTTGGAAGGTGTTTGTGGACGATGGTTTTCAGAATATATTTGTCTACACCGTCCTTTGTTTTCAGGTTGGATGGCAATTGGCTTACATACTCAATGATTCTATGGTCCAATAGCGGTTCTCTTCCTTCCAAACTTACCGACATGGTTGCTCGGTCAACTTTTGTCAAGTTGTTATCCAAAAGAAAGGTTTTGTAATCGATGGCCAACATCTTATTGAGGTCGTCGTTGTGGTCCATAAGCTCAGGCGCCCCATCAAAGTACGTTTTTTTAGGGTTGAAATCATATTCAATTAAAGATTTCATTTCGGAATCTGTATGAAACTGAGAAATAATCTTCATAGCTTCTGTTGCAGTTCCGTTCTTCCAAATATTTTTTATTTTATCATACCGGGTGTTAAAGTTATACATACCGTTGCCAATGCCCAATCGTTTTGGGTTAACAAGGTCCATTCCTCTGCTCAATAAGTATTGAGACCAAGCTGGAAGTTTTTGGGTATACTTCTGAGCCATATGGAATTTTGGATAGCCAGCAAAAATTTCATCCCCCCCATCTGCTGAAAGAGCAACTGTCACATGTTTGCGCGCCAATTCACTAACCAAAACGGTTGGAATTACAGAATTGTCCCCAAAAGGTTCGTCGTATATATCTGGCAGTTTCGGAATGATATCTACTGCTTCCTGAGGGGTACAGTAATATTCGGTGTGCTTAGTGCCCAAGTAATCAGCCACTTTTTTAGCGTAAGGCGCCTCATTGAAGTCATCTTCTTGAAACCCAATTGTAAAAGTATGGATCTGGTCCGTTCTGTCTTTTTGTAACAAGGCAGCAACTGCAGAACTATCATAACCACCACTCAAAAACACCCCTACCGGTACATCTGAAACCATTCGGTAATCAAATGCAGATTTCATAATGCTTTCCAGTTCTTCAATGGCTTCGCCTTCAGAAATGTTTAACTTTTCTTTGTTATAAAAATCATTGACATCCCAATATTTTAATTCTTTAATGTCTTTGTTTTTGAGGTCCACTACAAGTGTGTGTCCAGGCTTTAATTTCCAGCAATTTTTGAAAATTGTATAAGGTGCTGGAATGTAGCTGTACTGCAAGTAAAGCGAGACGGAATCTTGGTCCGATTCTTTTTGGAAATTCGGGTGTTCGTGGAAGCTTTTTAGTTCAGAAGAAAAGAGCAACAAGTTGTCTTTCCAGTAATAATACAATGGTTTTACACCTGCTCGGTCTCTAATGAGGTAGATTTTATCCTCTTTTTTGTCCCAGATAGAGATGGCGAACATTCCAATAAAGTCTTCTACACAACTCAGTCCTTTGCGTGCAAAACTTTTGATTATTACCTCTGTGTCAGAATCGGAAACAAATGTTTCACCCAATTTTTCTAATTCTGCTCGTACTTCCTTGAAATTATAAATCTCACCATTGTATACCATGGATAAGTGCTCATAATGGTAGGGTTGGTGGCCTAAGGCACTAAGGTCCAAAATGGACAATCGTTTGTGGCCAAGCCCAATGCTGTAGGAGTCCTGGTCGAAAAAATCCAATCCGGCATCGTCTGGCCCTCTGTGATGCAAAACGGATGTCATCTTAGAAACTGTTTCCTTGTCAGACTGTTTGTTGAAATCTACGAAACCTGTTAATCCACACATGTTACTTTATTTTAATGTTTTTATTACTTTTGCCGGAACTCCTGCTACTATGCTGTAAGCAGGAACATCTTTGGTTACCAAAGCGCCGGTAGCAACAACAGCTCCTTTTCCAATAGTAACACCTTTTAATACGGTACATCTGGTTGCCAACCATACGTCGTCTTCTATAACTATTGGTTTGGATACCCCGTCAGAAAAGTGATTGTTCACATCATGAAAATCACTGTCTAAAATAAGTGTATAAGGAGCAATTCTAACATTCTCTCCAATGGTTATGCTGTGTTGTGCGTCGATATGCGCACCGTTCACTCTTGAGTTTTTACCGATGTTCATGACACCATTTTTTCCAGTATACAATTTAGCCTGAATGATTTTGGACCAAACCCTTACTTCGTCGTTCAGCACCATGGTGCCTAAATTTTCTACTCTAGGTTTGCCGTAAATTGAGACGTAGCGTCCTAATTTGGTACAACTTCTGAGGTACCACTTGGCTAAGAATACCCTGCTTACACGTACTATTAATGCAAGTAGGATTCCAAAAAATGATTTTTCCGGATATTCCTGTTTAAATTTTTGAAATTTCTGTTTTATCTCACCCATGGCTTAGTTTATTTTTAAAATTCCAAAAAACACCTTTTAAGAAATTTTTCAATAGTACAAATTCACCTTTGAAAAGGTATTTTAATGTATTTTTTGGAAAAGTAAAAACCGCAAAGAAAAGGCATGCAGATATAAATTGGAAGCCCGAACTGTTTCTCCTCAGGAAAATCAGTCTATTTCTAGTTAAATAATAGACTTTAAGTGGGCTATCTTTTCCAATAGAAATAGACTCCTTATGAATGATGTCGGTAGTTCCAATGTAATACATTTTGTACCCGGCTTTTTTTATTTGCTCTGTCCAATCGTGTTCTTCATAATAAAGAAAATAGATTTCCGGCATTAGGCCGACTTTTTCAATGGCTTCTTTTCTTAACATTAAAGCCGCGCCATGGCCCAAATCAGTTTCAAAACATTCATTGTATGGGTTGTTTTCATTGCTTTCATACAAACCCAACCGTTTGCCTCTTCCGGTTAACAAGTTTATTTTTTTTGCCCCGGCATATTGGATGATGTTGTTTTCAGCATACAATACTTTTGGAGATGCTATTCCTATTTCTGGCCGATCCAACATAAAATCTACCATAACGTGAAAGAAATCTGCCTTCACGATGGTGTCGCTGTTCAAAAGAAACACAAAGTCTCCCGTAGCCTTGACAATACCTAGGTTGTTACCTCCGGCGAAACCTAAGTTTTTATCACTTCTAATAAATTTAATGTTGGGGTATCGCTCCTGTATTATTTTGTCAGGATTTTCTCTAGAAGCATTGTCAATTATAAAAATCTCAAGATTTTTATAATTGCATTGCTCTAAAGATTCCAACAATTCTAAAGTGTCTTTTAGTGTATTGTAGTTGATGGAAACAATAGAAATTAACGGTTCTTCCTGCATGGAGTATACAAATTATTTTTTTACTTCGCTCTGACCATGAGCGGTGTGAATGAACTTTTTGTTGGCCCCCTTCAGCTTGAACAAAAGAGAGAACATTTGAAAAAAGACCTTGGGTAGGTAGAGTATGGCTTTCAACATTTGCATGTTGTACGACTTTCTTGGAATGCTGATCATAAAGGTGAAAGTGTTGATGGCAAATAGGATCAGTACCACATTACTCCATTCAAAAAAGTTGTAAAAAACTGCGTTCAAAAGCGTGTAAATTGTAAGGAAACCCAAATTCAACAACCTAGGGAGTTGAATGTTTCTTAAAATGGAACTATTTAAGTAGGCGAAGTTGCCTTTTAAACCATAGCGAATCCCTTTGGAAAAGTACTTTTTTAAGTAAAAGAACTGGCTTGAAATCCACCTGGTTCGTTGGTTTTTGAAATTGCCTAAATTGGAAGTCTTTTCATCCAATACGTACGCTTTTTTAAGATAAATGGATTTTACGCCTTGTTCCATTAAAATCATTTCTAACTCCCGATCGAACCCTCCTACGGATTCCATATTTTTTAATATACCCTTGAGCAGGGCGTAGTTGAAACACATGCCAGAACCATTTAAAGAGGCAGCGCCCTTAAAAACTGTGGTGCCTTGTCGGAAAATGTTGTTGTTGATGGCTTCGCTTAAACCATCTAAGAAAGCCAGTGTTGTATTGCTGTTTTTAGGGCGGCGTTCCCCTTGGACAGCATGGAAGCCTTGTTCCATGACACCAGTCATGTCTAATAAGAAATCCGGACCAACTAAATTGTCGGCATCTAAAATAGCAACAGCATCGAAATTGTCCCCAATTTCTGCCATGGCAGTATTGAGCGATTTTACTTTTGTGCTTTGTTCAAAATTAACTTCTACTACTTCCACCGGTATTGCCCGCAACGTTCTAATAGTGTTGGGTTGCAAAGAATCTGCCACAACTACTACAGAAAATTTATCTTTAGGATAGTTGGACCTTGCAGCAGTAGCAGCTACTTCAAGAATTACTACATCTTCTTTGTAGGCTGGAATTAAAACCGCAAAATTTAAGAATTTGGGTTTTTGAATTGCTTTTGGGTTTTTATAAAACAGAGCCGCCACGGCCAGAAAAAAAGAATAGGATACTGTATAAATAAAGTATCCTATTAGTACCAATTCTAAAAGTATCATATTTAGACTTCCTCTTTTTGTATTAAAGCAGGAATTGTTTTTAAAATAATTTTTAAATCGAATAAAAATGAATTGTGTCGGGCGTAGTCCATGTCTAATTGCATTCTTTCTTCTTCCGACATTTCTTCTCTACCTCTTTTTGTAACTTGCCATAAGCCTGTAATCCCCGCTGGAGCTAGAAATCTCAAAGCATATTGGTCTTTGGTAAGCAATTCAGCTTCGTACAAAGGCAAAGGCCTGTTGCCCACCAACGACATATCTCCTAAAAAGACATTGATAAGCTGAGGCAATTCATCCAAACTAGACTTTCTTAAAAATTTTCCGAAAGTAGTTACTCGAGGATCATTTTTAATTTTGAAAAAAGCAGGGTTACCCCCTTTTTCATCTTTTACGTCTATACCATCTGTATATTGATTGAGGTGCAACAATTTGTTAACTTCTTTGTCTGCTCCCTGTCTCATAGACCGAAACTTGTAAAAGTTGATGATTTTGTAGTTGCTTCCCGCTCGTTTTGAAACGTAAAAAACGGGGCCTTTGGATTCTAATTTTAAAATTATTGCAATTAATAAAAACAATGGGCTTAAAAGCAACAACGCTACAAAAGAAGCTGAAATATCCAGAAAACGCTTCATGGAATACATTTTCAATTCAGGAATGTCTAATTCTGGCTCTTTTTTAGCAGTAGGGTTCGTCTTTTTCCAAGAGTTTAATCTAAGAAGAAGAGAAATTCTATCTTTTAAATCATTGGTGTCTAGGTTGATGTCGTAATAATCGTTGACACCCAAACTAATTGCCTTTTCTTTTTCTTCGTCTTTGTATTCAGACGTTATCAAAATGATGGGGATTTCTTTCGTGGCATCGTTGCTTCTTAAAAAAGCAATACCCCCTTCGATATTGTCAAACGGCAAAGCATAATCACAAATAATGGCATGTGGTAAATCCATGCCTTTGGATGCACTGTCTTTTAACCAAGTGATGGCTTTTTTGAAGGTGGGCATCGAAACGCCTCCAAACCCCAATGTTACCATTCCTTGACAAAACGCTTTTGCGTTGTATCCAATGTATAAAATGCTTTTTTCTTCGTGAGCAATCACTTGCTCATCAGCTTTTCGAGACAGGCCCATCGACTTGTTGGGCGTATCTAGTAGCTCCGGATAATCTAATAAAACTGTACTCATGGCCAACTAACTAATACTTAATTTTTTAATTTAATTTTTTCCTGGTATACGGTGTTTTTTACTTTTAACAACAGTGATTCAGGATTAAATGGTTTGATGATGTAGTCTGCGGCGCCTTTGTCAAGACACAATCTTTTTTGTGTTGGAGAATCCCATCCTGTTAATATGATGAATGGTATATCTCTGTAAATTCCACTTTTTTTAAGATTGTCAAGAAACTCCAACCCGTTAAACGAAGGCATTTTTATATCTGAAATGATAAGGTCGGGAATGTACCCCGATTCCATTTCCGAAAATGCTTCAAAACAGTTAGTAAAAACCTTCACGTCAAACTCCTTCTTAAGGATTTTTGCTATTAATAAGCTAATTGGTTCGTCGTCGTCTATTACTAATATTTTCTCCATCTCCATTTAAATTATTTAACTTCTTGAGATGGCTTTCCCTGTCCTTGAGCTTTGAGAGCACAATTTTATAAAGCCAACTAAGATGTCAAAGATAATAATAAAATGTTACATATGTTATAATCCTGTACTGTTATTTTAATTTTGACATTTAAATATCATTCTTTTAAATGCTTTGTTTGTTAATAAATTTGAAATAAATGGTTAATTTTTTCATTTTATTCTAATAATCAACGTTTTATGAATGTCTGAATGATTGAATTTACAATTTTCTGTAAACCTTAGATAATTCAGACTTTGCTATTTTGAACGCCGTAAAATTGACATTTTTGATCAAAATAATACATCATCATTATAACCTGAATATGATGAGAATGGAAAAGGTAACTGCTAATTTCGTGTTTTTTTGAAAGTATATGGGTGGTTGTCAAGTGTATACCTATGCAGAAAGCTCTTAAAATGAGGATTATGGTATCTCAATATATTGTGATATCTTGGATTTTTAATTCACATTTATGAAATACGCACCTATTGTTATGTTGCTCTTATTGGTTATGCATACCAATGCACAAGAGAAAAAGCCAGAGCCAACCATGGACTTTGAAGCCTACGATCCTCCCTCCACACTGGTTGTTCCAGAAAACCCAATTTCAAAAGCCAAGTTTCCTTTTATCGATGTACATGGACATCAATACCAAATGCCTATCCAAAAGCTGGATCCACTGATAAAAGACATGGATGGTCTGAATATGGCGGTTATGGTGAACTTATCTGGAAGAGGGTTTAAAAGAGTTGGGAATAAATTTGATGTAAATGACCAAAGTTACCTGGTAAAAGGTCTTAAAAATGTGGAAGATAATTACCCTAAAAGGTTTATAATTTTTACTAACCTATCTTTTGCAGACTTCGGAAAAGAAGGCTGGGTAGAAAAAACTGTAAAGGAGCTGGAAGAGGATGTCGCTGCAGGAGCCAACGGGTTAAAAATTTATAAAAGTTATGGATTATCTGTTACCGATCAAAATGGAAATAGAGTGGCAGTCAACGATAAAAGAATGGATCCAATTTGGGCTAAATGTGGTGCCTTAGGCATACCGGTACTCATCCATTCGGCAGATCCTGCCCAATTTTGGCAGCCACATGACGAAAACAACGAACGTTGGTTGGAGCTAAAATTAAAACCTAGAAGAAAGAGGTCCAAAGAAAATCCTGTTCCATGGGAGCAAATTATTGCAGAACAACACGATGTTTTTAAAAAACATCCAAACACCAAATTTATAAATGCCCATTTGGGTTGGTACGGCAACAATCTGCCACATTTAGGAACTCTATTTGAAAAATACCCCAATATGTACGCCGAGATTGGAGCTGTAATTGCAGAGTTGGGGCGGCAACCGAGGTATGCCAATAAATTTTTAACCCAATACCAGGATAGGATCCTTTTTGGAAAGGACTCCTGGAATCCAGACGAATATCCTACTTATTTTAGAGTACTTGAATCGGAAGATGATTATTTTCCGTATTACAAGAGGTACCATGCTTTTTGGAGGATGTATGGCTTGGGCTTAAGCGATGAAGTGCTTAAAAAAATATACTATAAAAATGCTTTGAAGGTAATACCGGGTATTGATTCCAACTTATTTCCAAAATAAAATGAGATATTTTTTGACTGTTTTGACATTGTTTCTTTTATTTAATTGTGCGCCTCAAGAGCCTATTGTTTTAAGAAAACTGAATAAAATTGAGGTGGTAGTTGGTGCAGACGGTAAGATGTTGCTGAAAGCAGATGCCAGTCTTTATAACCCTAATAAAATGGGCGCTAAATTAAAATCGGCTTTTATAGAAGTATATGCCGATAACAAAAAGGTAGGGACACTGGATAAGCAATATAATCAAAAAATTGATGGAGAATCAGATTTTTTGATACCTTTGGAAGTTGACTTTGACCCAGGGAAGGGAATATTGGGCAGCATCCTTAACATCATGAGTAAAAAATCTTTGACAGTTAAGTACGTGGGCAACATTAAAATTAAGGCTTTGGGGATAGGCTATAAGATTCCTGTTGAATATTCAGAAAAGATTAAATATTAAATGTAATTTTTTATGTTGGCAGCTATTTTAGATTCAAATACAGGCATTGTCTTGCTCACTTTGCTAGCGGTAATCGGTTTCATTATTTTTATGAGTTTGGAGCAAAAATGGCGGGCCAATAAAGAAATGAAACAAAAAAACCTCTTGATTCAAAAACAAAGCAGGTTAATTCATAGAAAAAACCTAAAATTAGAAGGCCAGAATAAACTTTTAAAGGACCTCAACGAGGAGAAGACCAACCTAATTAGTGTGGTGTCGCACGATTTAAAATCACCGCTCAATAGAATATATGCGCTGACCAGCCTTATCAAAATGGAAAGCGAAAGCCTTACGGAAGAACAGCTGGATTATATTGAAAAAATGAACCAGGTTGTACTGGACGGGATGGATCTCATTAAAAACCTTTTGGATTACAGGGCATTGGATGAAAACGTACGGCACATAGATTTGTACGATGTAAATATCGAGGCGGTTATCAATGAAATTGACAGTTCTTTTTCTGGAGTTGCGCAATCCAAGCGAATCGAAGTGGTCAAATCTATCAATGTGCCGAGTGCCATTGTAAAAACAGACGAACAATATTTTAAGAGAATTTTGGAAAACCTTATATCCAATGCTATAAAATTTTCGCCGTTTGATAAAAAAGTATTTTTGGACGTTTTTGAAAAGGACGACTTTTTGGTTGTTAACATCAGAGACCAAGGCCCTGGAATCATTCCTTCTGATCGGCCTATGCTCTACAAGAAATTTAAAGTGTTAAGCTCTCAACCGACCAATGGAGAAAATTCTACCGGGTTGGGCCTAGCATTGTCCAAGGCTTTTGCAAAAAAACTGGGTGGTCAGCTGTTCTTAGACGAACAAAATGAAAAAGGGGCTAGTTTTTTCTTGGAAATTCCTTTGGTGTTTTCAGCCGTTGTTAGCTGATTTGCTCCCATTTTAATTGCCCCGTTTTTTGTTGGAGTAAATAGTTGAGCAGTTTGTTATGCTCTGGATCAGCTAAATGAGGGTCTTTTTCTAATAGTTCTTTGGCAGCAGCTCTTGCTTGTTCCAAAATAGCACCATCTTGCGTAATGTCCGCCATTTTCAATCCTGCCAGCCCACTTTGTTGGGTGCCCGATACATCTCCAGGCCCTCTTAATTTTAAATCAACATCTGCAATTTCAAATCCATCCGTTGAGCGGACCATTGTTTCTAATCTTATTTTGCCATCTTTGCTGAGTTTGAAAGAGCTCATTAAAACACAATACGACTGGTCGGCCCCTCTGCCAACACGCCCGCGCAGTTGGTGCAATTGGGCCAAGCCAAATCTCTCAGCATTTTCAATCACCATAAAACTTGCATTTGGTACGTTCACGCCAACTTCAATTACTGTAGTGGCTACCATAATTTGAGTTTCGCCTTTTACAAAACGCTGCATTTCGAATTCTTTATCGGCAGGTTTCATTTTACCATGCACTATGCTAATGTGGTATTCCGGAAATGCGCGTCTCATGCTTTCATAGCCATCGTGTAAGTCTTTCAGGTCCAATTTTTCAGATCCTTCTATGAGTGGGTAAACAATGTAAATTTGCCTTCCCTCCTCTACTTGTTGTTTTATAAGTCCATTTACTCTAAGTCGATGGGAGTCGTATTTATGCATGGTTATGATGGGTTTCCTACCTTTTGGAAGTTCATCAATGGTGGATATTTCCAAATCTCCATACAAACTCATTGCCAACGTTCGAGGAATGGGTGTGGCAGTCATTACCAAAATGTGCGGGTAGAAATTTTTGTTTTTCTTCCATAATTTTGCTCGTTGGGCAACTCCAAATTTATGCTGTTCGTCTACAATAGCCAGCCCTAAAGCCTTAAATACCACGGTGTCTTCAATTAGTGCATGGGTACCAACTAATAAATTTAAGGAGCCGCTTTCGAGTTCCTGAGCTAATTTTTTTCTTTCAGATTTTTTAGTGGAGCCTGTTAGTAGGGCAATTTTTATTCCGATTCGTTGGGCAAACGCATCCAACCCGTGAAAATGCTGGGTAGCTAGGATTTCCGTTGGAGCCATCAAGGCAGTTTGATAACCAGAAGAGACAGCAATTAAAATTGAAATAAAGGCTACAATAGTTTTTCCACTTCCTACATCCCCTTGCAACAATCGATTCATTTGAAACCCGCTTTTAAAGTCTTTATAAATCTCTTTCGTTACCCGTTTTTGCGCTCCGGTAAGGTCAAAAGGAAGGTGTTCATTATAGAAGGTGGTTAACAAACTTGTGTTGGTCAATGCGACACCACTGTTTTTAACCAAGCGAATTTTCTTACTCCGAATTAATTTAAGTTGAATGTAAAAGAATTCTTCAAATTTAATTCTGTATTTGGCTTTTTCTATTTCAACTAAAGACCTGGGCGCATGCAAATATTTAAGTGCTTCTCTTTTGCTAATGAGGCCATAGTTTTTGATTACCGAAACTGGAAGTGGGTCGTTGATGTATTGGTAGCAGTTTTTGAGCAATGCTAAATTGAGCTTTGTTATAGCTTTAGAGTCCAAAAACTTATTTTTTAACTTTTCAGTTAATGAATAAACGGGCATCAAGGCAGGGCCTTCTGCAGTTTTCGTATTTACTGGTTCTATTTCTGGATGGGCGATGTTGTAAGTGCTTCCAAAAAGGGTGGGCCTTCCAAAAACCACATATATTTTCCCAATGGCGATTTTTTTTGCTACCCAATCTACACCTTTGAACCAGACCAGCTCTATTTTGCCAGTATTGTCTTGGAGCATGCAAGTAAGCCTCTTTTTTCGGCCTTCGCCAATTACTTTTTTGGATACAATACTCCCTTTGAGTTGAATAAATGTATTAAATTGATTGATTTCAGAAATCGTATAAAATTTTGTTCTGTCCTCATGCCGGAAAGGATAGTGGTGCAACAGGTCGCTGAAAGTAAAAACAGCAATTTCTTTATTTAGCAGGGCTCCTTTTTGAGGGCCAACCCCTTTAAGAAATTCAATTGGATTTTGTAAATCGGAATTCATTAAAGCTCCTTTCTAATGCTTCCATTCTAAGGTGTTAACCATGTGAATGATGTCTTTTTTGACATACGCAATGGATGGTTGTAGCGAGTCATTGGCTACTTGGGTGTTAAAATACAAAGCGCCTCTTAAAAAGTTTTTTGTAGAATCGGTGGTGAAAAACTGAAATTGGCTTGGAACGTCCCCTTCTATTTCTGCAATGGAAACTGTTTTTCCAGAAGGCGTTGTTAAGAGGATGTCGTTGATCCCATGTGCTTTTATTTGGTGTTTGGAGGTGAGGTAGTAGGCATCGTTTAATAACTCCTTCAATTCTTTTTCACTTGAAATTTCTTTGTATGTAATGTGGATGTTGGCTTTTAATTCTTTGTAATATATTTCGACCCAATATTTATCTGAAATCCAACTTGAATCGTTTAGAAGATCTGCATGTTGGCTGAACTCAAAAAAATACGGCAGAGAATCTGGCGTGTTTTGGTAGCGGTGGTCGGGTAAGTCAAAACGATTGTAGGCCTTTTGTTTGGGGTTGTATGTATTTTGACAAGCCACAATAAAAAGTAAAAGAATACCAAATATTAGAACCTTGTTATATTGCTTTTGCTTCATTTTTAATATGTACTTTAACTTTTTTGATTCTTTTTTTATCCAATGCCACAGCGGTAAACTCAAATTGATCAAATATCAATTTTTCTCCAATTCGTGGCATGGCAGCGTTTAACTCCAAAAGTAGTCCCCCCAAAGACTCACTTTCGCCTTTTACTTCTTCGAATAAATTGGAGTCAACTTCAATCATTTTACAGAAGTCATGCAGACTCGTTTTCCCTTCAAAGATATAGGTTGAGGTGTCCAGTTGCTTAAAATCGATGTCATCGTCGTCGAATTCATCTCTTATTTCGCCTACAATTTCTTCAATAATATCTTCCAAGGTAATCAAGCCAGAAGTCCCACCATATTCATCTACTACTATGGCCAGATGGATGTGCTTGAGCTGGAAGTCTTTTAATAGGGTGTCAATTTTTTTAGTTTCCGGAACGTATAAAGGCGGTCGTACCAATGCGTTCCATTCAAATTTTTCTTCTTTTTCAAGGTGTGGCAACAAATCTTTGATGTAAAGGATGCCTTTTATTTTATCAATGGTTTCTTCGTATATGGGAACTCTTGAGAACCCTGATTTATTAATCTTATTCATCAATTCATGAAAGTCCATGGTAGAATCGAATGCCACTATGTCCATTCTGGATTTCATAATTTGTTTTACAGAAAGAGAACCAAAGTTCACAATTCCTTTTAAAATTTCTTTTTCATCTTCTGTTGTCTCGCTGCTTTGTGTTGTTATATCCAAAGCGTGGTTCAATTCTTCTAATGAAACATCATACCCTTTGTTCTCAAACCTCGACTCAATGATATTGCTCAATTTTAAGAGCAGCCAAGAAATGGGCTGCAATATGGTTTGTGCTACTTTAAGCGAAGGACCCACCATTCTTGCAAATTTCAAGCTGTTTTGAGTAGCGTATACTTTAGGGATAACTTCTCCAAAAAAGATGATGGATAAGGAAGTGATTAAGGAGATTAAAGAAAGAGTCGAAATAATTCCGAAAAATTTATTAACACCTGTTTCAAGCACAATGTTAATAGACAAATAAGTAGCCAAAGTAATGATGGCCACATTGATAAGGTTGTTTAATATTAATATGGTTGCCAATAATTTTTTTGGATTGGAAAGTAGAAAAACCAAAGATTGGTCTTTTTTCTTTTCCTTTTTTTTGCTTTGATCCACATCATTCGGGCTCATTGAAAAAAAGGCTACTTCCGAACCAGAAATCAATGCAGATAGGCCTAACAATACTAAAAGCACCAATATTATAAGCACATAAAACCCCAAATAGTTTTGTTCTAAAAGTGCACTCAGCACCTGACTCGGAGGTTCATCAATATTAGTTTCCAAAAATCTGTTATTTCGTACAACAATTTAAAATGGAAGATCGTCCATTTCTCCTTCTGAAGAAATATCAGATGCTCCTTGGGTGGATCCTGGCGCTGCTGCTACTCCACTGTTTTGTGCAGTTGTTGTCGCAGGAGCTGCATTGCTTTGGTCTCCATCACTTCTTTTTCCCAACATGGTCATGTTATCTGCAACTACTTCGGTTGTATACCTTGTATTGCCATCTTTATCTTGCCATGAACGGGTTTTTAGCTTGCCTTCTATGTATACCATGTCCCCTTTGTGTAGGTATTTTTCTGCTGTTTCTGCCAACCATCTCCACAAAACAATGTTGTGCCATTCGGTTTGCTCTACTCTTTGACCGGTGTTTTTATCTTTATAGGACTCTGAGGTCGCCATGGTGAAATTGGCCACAGCAGCACCACTTTCTAAATGTCTAACTTCTGGATCTTTTCCTAATCTACCTACTAAAATAACTTTATTTACTCCTGCCATATTATTTAAAAATTTAAAGACAAAGCTAACTAAAACTTTTATAAATCTAATTAAAAAAAGTGTTCATTCAAATAGTTGTGGATCAAAATGGGCTTTGGCAATTCATCTGCTTTTTCAATGCCGTACCACTGGAACTTATTATCTTTAAACGCAACTGCGTTGGTAGAGTTGAGCTCAATTTCAATAAAGTTGGCATAAATGATCCGGTGGGTTAAAATATGTTTTTGCATATTGGCACCTATTGGCCCAATAGAGTGAATGGAAGGTAGGCCATGGAACAATGTCTTTAAGTGATCCAACAAATCAATTTCATCTGGCTCTTTTGTTGTCTCCATGCTTATAAATTCATATAAGTTTTTCCAAATGCCGTCTTGGTCTCTTATGGTTAGTGCAATTTGATTGTTCCATTTTAAAACAATGTAGTATATTGTTTTGCTCCGCTTTTTTACTTTTTTGGTTTTAACAGGGAGCAGTTGGATCTTGTTTTCATTTAAAGCAAAACACTGGTTGTGGAAGGGACATTCTTCGCATTGGGGCGCAACAGGGTGACAAATCAAGGCACCCAATTCCATAACTGCCTGATTGTAAGCGCCTGAGGCTTTAGGATGTAATAAATCTTGCGATAAGTTGAAAAATAATTTAAATGTTGAAACATTTGATATATCATCAAACATGCCAAATATCCTAGATAAGACCCTGTAAACATTGCCATCTACCACAGGCACAGGGGCATCGAATCCAATTGAAGCAATTGCGGCGGCGGTATATTTGCCTATACCTGGTAGCTTCAGTAAAGTTTTGTAGTCAGAAGGGAAAATGCCATTGTATTCTTCTACCAATATTTTGGCGCATTTGTGTAAGTTTCGTGCCCTTGAATAATACCCCAACCCTTGCCATAAACGCAGTATTTCTTCTTCTTTTGCTTTGGAAAGTGAAAGCACATCTGGGAAGTTTTCAATGAATTTCAGGAAATAAGGAGTGCCTTGTGCCACCTTGGTTTGTTGTAAAATTATCTCAGACAACCATATGGAGTATGGGTCTTTGTTGTTTCTCCAAGGTAAATCCCTTTTGTTTTGATTATACCATTGAATTATCGTGTTTGAAAAAGAAGGGATCTGCACAATTTTTGTCGTTTAGTTTTCAAGTAGTTATGGAGGTGATATAATTGGCGTTATTCAATTTTTATATCGGCCAAGTCAGTCTAAATTTGTAATCAAATGGTTTGCATGCATACTGTTGAATATATTTGAAACCAAAATTAAATAGAAAGTGACCAAAGCAGAAGTAATTACTGAGATTTCGGATCTTACTGGGATTGACAAGTCTGATGTTCAGACGACAGTTGAAGCGTTTTTTAGTGTAGTAAAGAATTCCATGGCAGAAGGTAATAACATTTACGTCAGAGGGTTTGGGAGTTTTGTGAATAAAAAGAGAGCTCGTAAAATTGCTAGAAATATTTCTAAAAATACTGCAATTGTAATTGATGAACATTTTGTGCCCAGTTTTAAGCCGTCGAAAGTTTTCGTTGAAAAGATTAAAGGAAGTGCAAAGATAAACTAATCTCTGCATTAATTTGAACTTTTAAATTGTTAAGTTTGCGCGGTTAAAATACCCGCAATATGCTTAAAACTAGAATAATATTAATATTAAGCGCAGCTGCGATGGTAGCTGTGCTTTTTAGTTTGCCCAAAGTTGTAGTGGACAATGCAACAGAAAATGAATCGATAGGGGCAAGTGCTGAAGAAGAAAGCCACGAAGGGCACAACCACGCTCCCGGTGAAGGCCATGGGGAGGGCCAAAGTGCATTTGTGCATGGACTTGAAATTTCAGAAGAGGACCAGGGTAAAATCAATAAATTTCGAAATAAAATTGATTTTAGTAGCTTTAATGAAAAAAGTCTTATATTTGCGGATTCTTTAGCGATCCTTTTCGGTAAATACAGCAAGTACGATAGTGTGGCGCGGTATTCCGGATTAATTGCTAAAAATGCTCCAAACGAGGAGCACAATGAACGTGCTGGATTGGATTACTACCAAGCGTTTAGTTTTGCAACGGATAGGGCGAGAGCCCAGTATTTAGGACAAGAATGTGCTACTTTGTTGCAACCAATATTAACGGCCCATCCGGACCGTTTGGACTTGAAAACTAAAATTGCAATGACGGTGATAGCAGGAAAAAGCCCAATGGAGGGTATATTGATGCTGAGATCTGTTGTGGAAGAGGATCCTGAAAATGTGGAGGCCTTGTACAATTTGGGTATGTTTTCTAGAGAAACAGGCCAAATGGACAAAGCAGAAACTAGATTGAAAAAGCTCGTTGAAGTGGATTCGTTGCACATTCAGGGTAGGTTGCTTTACGCCATTACCTTGATTGATTTAGGAAAAAAATCAGCGGCAAAAGAGCAGCTCGAATTATTGAAAAAATTGGATGAGAATGAGCAGTTTCAAATGGCTGTTGATAATTATCTGAAAAATATAGAATAAAAATATTGTTTAACCGGCCTATGGCCCCAAAAATCTTAATGTTATGCCTTGCGGTAAAAAAAGAAAAAGACACAAGATTGCTACACACAAAAGAAAGAAAAGACTAAGAAAAAACAGACACAAGAAGAAGTAGTCTAATTTTCTAAAATCATTATTAGCCGTAAGTAACATTTACTTACGGCTTTGTTGCTTTGTGTAAAGCAAAAAAAAATCTAAATTAAATTCCAAAGAATTGAGCAATGAATTAGTTATTAATTCAACTCAGGAAGGAAGTAGACTCGCCCTTTTAGTAAACAAGTCTTTGGTGGAATACCACCAGGAGACTTTGGGTAATCAGTTCAATGTAGGGGACATATTCTTAGGTAGTGTTAATAAAGTAGTGCCCGGTCTTAATGCGGCATTTATTGATATTGGCTATGAAAAGGATGCATTTTTGCATTACCACGATCTTGGTCCACAATTCAAGTCCCTACAGAAATATATTAAAGTCTCTCGCGGACAAAAGCTACCAACTGGGAAGCTGGATAAATTTAAACTTGAACATGACATTGACAAACATGGCAAGGTAAATCAGGTAATGAATAGAAACAACCTGATGCTTGTTCAAGTAGTAAAAGAACCGATTTCAACAAAAGGGCCTAGACTTTCTTGTGAGTTGTCAATTGCAGGAAGATTCCTGGTACTCGTACCGTTTTCAAATGCGGTCAATGTATCAAAAAGAATTACCAATAGTGATGAAAGGAAACGCCTTTCACGTTTATTGACATCTATTAAACCAGCCAATTTTGGCGTCATTATCCGTACAGTAGCCGAAGGTAAAGAAGTGGCAGAACTGGATGCGGATTTGCGCAATCTGGTGGATACCTGGAACAATGGTATTGCAAAATTGAAAAAAGCAGTACCTAAGGACAAAGTGATTGGAGAAGTTAGTAAAACTTCTGCTTTGCTTAGAGACATACTCAACGAATCTTTTGATTCAATTGTGACAGACGATAAAGCTGTACACAACGAGGTGCGTTCATTCATACGTAATTTTGCTCCGGACAAGGAGAAAATTGCCAAGATGTATTCAGGGAAAGCAAAGATTTTTGAACATTATGGCATTGAAAAGCAAATAAAATTTGCATTCGGGCAATCCGTTAGCCTAAAAGGTGGGGGCTACCTCATTATTGAGCATACGGAAGCATTGCACGTGATTGATGTAAATAGTGGGAACAAATCGAACAAAGAGGAAAACCAGGAAACAACTGCACTGTCAGTCAACCTTGAAGCAGCTAGAGAAATCGCGCGGCAGTTAAGGTTAAGGGACATGGGGGGTATTATCGTTATTGATTTCATTGATATGAAAAACAGCGATAATAAACGACTCGTGTATAAGAAAATTAAAGATGAAATGGCCAATGATCGATCGAAGTTCACGGCCCTTCCATTATCAAAATTTGGTTTGATGCAAATTACCCGCCAGAGGGTAAGACCAGAAATGAACATAGTTACAAGAGAGGTTTGTCCTTCGTGTAACGGTACAGGAAAAATAACAGCATCCATTTTGACCAGTGGTCAGATAGAAAAGCATATTGACTATTTGATTACCAAACAAAATGAAAAGGAAATAACAGTGGTACTGCACCCTTATTTGCACGCCTATTTTACAAAAGGATTAATTTCGAAAAAGGTAAAATGGTTCTTTAAGTACTACAAAAAAATAAGACTGGTGCAAGATTCATCTTTTGCAATTACCCAGTTTATGTTCGTCGATAAATTCGGTGAAGAAATTGAAGTAAACCAATAAAAAAAGGCTGTCCATTGCGACGGCCTTTTTTATTGTTCCCCATCGTATAATTTTTGAATTAACGCTTTGTCGCTTTCTTCTATGGTTGGGTCGTTTAAAAGACGCCAAGCATCTCCACTGTTTTTAATGTTGTATTTGTATACCACGTTGTTTTCACGCTCTTTTTTTTTCTTTTTGCGAATCATCACAAAGAGCCCAATTTGAATGCCTAGGGCCAGTACAAGAAGTGCAATTAATAATTCCATATTTGAACTTACGGAAACTATCCTTATCAGTTTATACATTTGTCTATTTTTAGCCGTTATTTAATTCAAAACAAAACCAAAAAGCATGAAATCAATTAGTGTAGTATTTTTTTTAAGCCTTTGGGCTTTTGTAGTTAAAGCCCAAGAACAGCTAGTAAAAAGCATAGAAGTGACAGGGCAAGCCAAAATAGAAGTGGTGCCAGACCAGCTGTTCTTAAAAGTTGTTTTGGCAGAAAAGGAGAGCAAAGGCAGCCTAAATTTGGATCAACTTGAAAAGCGATTTAATAAAGTTCTGAACAATTTAAAGATTTCAAAAGAGCAGGTCTATTTGGAGGATGTACACAGTGCGTTTACTAAGTACTGGATTAAAAAAGGAAGGAAGGCCAGCAAAGTTTATGTAGTCGAACTCCAAACGGCGGAACAACTGGGTGTTTTTTTATCGGAGTGTGCTGCGCATGACATCAGCAATGTATCATTGGACCATGTCGACTATTCACAAAGAACGACGACCCTTAAATCCATGAGGATCCAAGCCATTCAAGCAGCGCAAGAAAAGGCGAGTTATATGGTGGCGGCCATTGGTGCTGAATTGGGTGGCCCCGTGCACATTAGAATTGAAAGAAATTACCAGCCGCGCATGGACAATACTGTAGTGCGAATGAAAGAAGAAAATGATCTGGATAATATCGATTTTGTTCCAGGCGTTGCTTTTCAAAAAATTACAATAGAAGCCTCAGTCTTTTGTTCTTTTGAAATTCGATAGCTATTCGATGGATGCCTCTACCGCATCCATTTTGTCTTCTGTATAAGCGCCAGAGGTAGCATATACAATTTTGCCATGTTGGTCCAAAACAAACAAATAAGGTGTGTCTTTTCGTTCGAAATCCAAACTTTCTTTGTAGGGTTTCAACTTTCCTTTGTAAAAGAGGATATAGGGGTGCAAAAGAGGGTCAATGTTTTTTAAGGCTTTTTTCCTGGCTGGACCTGCCGCGGCTGTATTAATGCCGGTGAACATAGGAATGAAATATACATTGACATCATAAGTGAAGGAACTGAAAACGTTCTTTGTGGCACCTTTTTTTGGTATGAATTTATTAAAAATAGGTTGGAACCATGTGTTGAGGCTTTTTTCTGATTTTTTAGAATAGGCCAAGCCAAGGACTGTATATTTTCCATTTACATCCTTTGGCATCTGGATGGGTTCGCTTTCTAAAGTAGTTGTGTTCATTTCAGGAAAAGGTTGGCCTTCCAATTGTGCCAAAACCAAATGGATACTGCCAAACAAGAATACAATTAAGAAGGAACAAGCTTTCATAAGAAACATTTTTGGTGATAGAACAAACTTTATATGTACAATTAACGTTGCAACCATAAATAAAATTCTCTTTTTATGTCAGATAAATTACTAAATAATATCGAGGACTTGCCATTCGATATTTCATTTCCGTACGATGTACAACTTGATTTATCCTACTTTTTAAATTTTTGCATTGATCAAATTAAAGATGGGAAATTTTTTCCTGGTAAAATAGGGCAAAGTCTTTTAGAGCAGATAGAATCGGCAGAAGTACTGTTTGAGCCGATAAAGGATACTGCTTTATTGGTAGAGCACAAAGAAATGCTCGATATTTTGTTCACGGTAGTGTTTCCTGTTGGAGCACAAAACAACCACTTTTCTGCAGCATTGGGACCTTTTTCTTTTGAGCCTATTTATGCAACAGAAAGGTTTATGGAATTAATGCCTCAAAATCAAAATACAAAAATCAGCAACAATATTGTTGGGCAAGACATAGGCAAGGGAAAGTTAGTAAAGGCTTGTTTAAGTATTCTGAATCAAATATATAAGAAGGACATTCATTTTAATCGTCCACTTATTTTTACAATAAGAGATGGAGAAACAGGGTTGATCCGTTATTTTAAGATGGACCATGATGAAAGGTTTTATAAGGTTATACCTAAAAAGGATGTAGAGCCTTTGGATGAAAAAGTATTGCAACACCTTTTAAACAATCCTTTGGATGCCGATGAATTGGTGAAGTATTTAAAACCTGAAAATTATATTTTCACCGGTTTGCTAATCATTGACTTTGTAGATATCACAGGTCAAGAGTCCATCTCGGCAATTAAAAATGATTTGTTGGAAAAAAATGCATTATTAAAACAAGATACTTTTGATACCATTCAAGACAACGTAAGAGCACTTTTTGGCTTAAAAGACATTACCCTAGGGGTGGCCATGTTTAACAAACATAAAAAGGCCTTGACCTACAGGAGCAAAGCTACCTGGAAAAGCATTGTGTTGGATGCCATGGATGAATCTGAATGTGGGGATTATCAAAATTCGGTTTATGGGTTGTTGGAGACCAAGCCCATGCATGTCGTTGAGGATTTAAAAAAGCTGGACAACATAACCCCTATTGAACAAAAATTGATTTCAGAAGGGGTAGAAAATATTGCCATTGCCAGTTTAAAATACGAAGAGGAATTTTTAGGCTTTTTAGAGCTATCATCAGAAGTACCTGGAGATATAAATATTGTAAATGCGGCTCGACTTTTGGATATTTTACCGATGTTTTGTTTGGCTATTCAGCGAGTAAATGATGAATATGAAAATGAAGTGCGGGCCATTATTCAGGAACGCTGCACTTCTATCCACCCAACAGTAGAATGGAAGTTCATGGAAGAAGGGATGAAGATTTGGGACATGCAATCCAATGGCGAAAAAACAGAATTTAAGGATGTAACTTTCAAAGATGTGTACCCTCTATATGGAATGGTGGATGTTCGAGGTTCTTCCAAAGCCAGAAACGAAGCCATTCGAGATGATTTAATGGAAAATTTATCCATGGTAAAGGGTGTTGTAAACAACATCCTAAAGGACAAGCCAATGCCCATTCTAGATGAGCTTTTATTTCGGATTGGGAAAAAGGAACTCATGCTTCAAGATGGGTTGCATGCAGGAGAAGAATCTGATATTACAGCATTTCTTAAGAAAGAGGTGAACCCGTTGTTGAATCATTTTAAAATTACCAACCCGGATTTAAATATTGTAATTAGTGATTATTACGATCAATTGAATACAGACTTTGGTATCGTTTACAATAGAAGAAAAGCCTTTGAAGATACCATTACCATAATCAACGACACTATTTCTTTATTTTTATTAGAGGCAGAAGAAAAGGCACAAGAAATTTTCCCTCATTATTTTGAAAAGTACAAGTCCGACGGGGTAGAGTACAATTTGTATATTGGAAGTAGCATGGTAAAAGGGCAGCAATTTGACCCTGTATATTTAAAAAATTTTAGGTTATGGCAGTTGTTGAATTTATGTGAAATTGCCAACAGAATCAATGACATCAAAGACCTATTTCCAATGGACCTAGAGGTGACATTTATGGTGTTGGTGCATTCCGATACCTTGTCTATTAGGTTCAGGCAAGAAGAGAAAAAGTTCGATGTGGACGGGGCCTATAATATGCGGTATGAGATTATTAAAAAGCGCATTGATAAGGCCTATATCAAAGGGACCAACGAACGTCTGACGCAGCCCAACAAACTGGCGATTGTATTTACCAACGATAGAGAAAAAGAAGAATACATAGAATACATAGAATACCTTCAGTCTATAGGTTATTTGAATGGCACCCACAGCCTTCATGAGTTAGAAGATTTGCCTGGAGCTTATGGGTTAAAGGCCATTCGTTCCGATATTGCGTTCAATCATTTGGATAGAAATCTGGACTCTGATGTAATTAACAGCCTGATAGAAACTATTGAAAAATAATCGTAAAATTGCCCATGTTTTAATAACTTTATGGCGTAATTGTGGAGAAATGAAGAAGTTTTTAATAGTTGCATGTTGGCTGTGTTCCCAAGTGCTGCTGGGTCAGGATCAAAGTGCTTTGGATACCAAAAAAGGGTTTAAGGATATTGTTTTGGATTCTGATGCCAGTCAATACCCTGGCTTGGTTTATAAAAAATCGGAGAGCCATGATAAGTTTCCAGAGGTGGATATTTATGAAAGAAATAAAGCCCATTACGAGGATATTGGCGGAGTGAAAATAAGGTCGATGGAAGTGGTGACTTACAAGGGCTATATTTATCAAATAAACCTGACCACGGACAATGATACCAAACTGTACAAAGGTTTGAAGAAGATTTATGGAGAGCCCAAATATTCAGTCCGGTTTGATCGGTATGTTTGGGATGGGAAAAAATTAAAACTGAGCTACAGAGCAAATAAAAAAGGGAGACTTGAGTTTGTTTATACGTCGTACGAAGTACCTCTTAGACTGAAACAGGAAAAAGAAGCAGCTATTGAAGATGTTGCCTCTGATTTTTAGTGGATTGGAAAAATAAATTTTAATTTCATTTATAAAATTCAAAAGCTACGAGCGTCTCTTGTAGCTTTTTTTATTTAATTATAGACGGGTTGTCCGGTGAGAAATAATTGATAAATTTGTTTCTTTGAAGCCTATGAAAATTACCATTATCCATCAATACTTTAAAACTCCTGAAGAAGGGGGAGGCATCCGTTCTTTTTATTTGGCCAAGTATTTACTGGAGCAAGGCTGTTCGGTGAAGGTAGTTACTTCTTGGAACAAAGGCCATTCGGCTGTTGTAGTGGTAGAAGGTATTGAAATACATTATTTGCCTATAGGATATAGCAATAATTATTCATTTTATAAAAGGAAAAAGGCTTTTTTGAGCTATATGTTACATGCTTTTAAAGCCATGTCCTTATTGGATACACCAGACCTTTATTATGTGATTTCGACACCACTGTCTACCGGGATATTGGGATTGGCAAAGAAATGGACCAAAGGAACGCCATTTATTTTTGAAGTTGGAGATATTTGGCCAGAAATTCCCATTCAAATGGGACTGGTTAAAAGCAGGGCCTTAAGGAAATTACTTTATAGGTTAGAGAAGATGGTTTATGACAATGCATTGGGGGTGGTTGCCATGTCAGAACCAATTGCCAAGCATGTCCAAAAAGTATCCAAACAGGTTAGTATCCAAACTACTTTCAACCTAGCGGATACGAATGGGTACCAGTTATCGGAGCAATCGAACACTGCTCTCACTATCGGGTATTTTGGGGCATTGGGTGTGGCCAACCAAGTGCAGTTTTTACTGGATGTAGCCTTGGAGAGCAAAAGGCAACAACTGCCAATAAAATTTATCATAGCAGGCGAAGGGAAAGAAGCAGGAGCATTGGAAGCGTTTGTGCTGGCCCAAGGCCTAGATAATGTACGAATGGAGGGCCATGTAGACAAACAGAGCATACGCAAATTAATGGACGAAACGGATGTTGCATATATTTCTTTTGCGGATTACGCAATACTTGGTACCGGAAGCCCAAACAAATATTTTGATGCATTGGCAGCCGGAAAATTGATTGTGATTAACTTTAGGAGTTGGATTGAAATGGACCTTACCGAGTTCAATAATGGATTTTATTACCACCCATACCACCCAGAAGATTGTTTGAAACAACTAAAGGACTATATACAAAGGCCAGAGTTGCTTAAAAATGCCCAACAATGTTCGCGCATTTTAGCGGAAACTAAGTACAGTTTGGATGCGCAATTGGCCAGCTGGTTTAGTTGGTTGCAAAAACGAAGTGCCGAGGCTTAGGTCTTAATCAAATTCTTTGAAGAAAATTATTGATAACAATTCTAAATAAGATTTTTATTAGTATGCATGCATACTAAAATGTTTTATTCTATTATTTTTAGAGCTAAATTTTATTCTTATCTGGATATAACAATGAATGGAGAACTAAAAAATGTTGGACATAAAAAAAGCCTCTCGATTGAGAGGCTTTTGTTGCGTGGTGCTGAGTGGGCTCGAACCACCGACTCACGGATTTTCAGTCCGATGCTCTACCAACTGAGCTACAGCACCAGCGTTTAAGTGCGTGCAAAAGTATGCAAAAATATTTTTGATGCAAATAAAAAAATGAAAATATTGTAAAAAATTTTAACCCATGGACTACATACAACAAATTCTATTTCTAATAATTGCTGGAGTGGCAGGCTATCTTCTGTTTGGAAGAGTAGTTCAAATACGCTCTAATATTAAAATGGGGAAGGATTTTGAACCTTCAGGAGACAAATCCACCCGTTTTAAAAACATGGTGCTTGTTGCTTTTGGGCAGCAAAAAATGTTTAAAAAAATAATCCCCGCAGTATTGCACCTTTTTGTATACGTTGGATTTTTGGTGATTAATTTGGAGGTGCTGGAATTTGTAATAGATGGCGTCGCAGGAACGCACCGAATCTTTGCTCCTTACCTCGGATCGTTTTATACCGTTTTGATGAACATCTTTGAATTTTTAGCGGTAATGGTCCTGATTAGTTGTTTGGTGTTTTTGATAAGACGGAACGTATTGAAAATTGATCGATTTAAAAAAATAGAAATGAATGGTTGGCCAGCATTGGATGCCAATTTGATTTTAATTACGGAAGTAGTATTGATGTTTGCAATTTTAAAAATGAATGCTGCGGATCAAATATTACAATCCAGAGGAGTTGCTCATTATACCGACACTGGTTTTTTGTTTTTCAGTGCACATTTTATTCCTTTAATGGACAACTTTTCTGATGGAACTTTGGTGTTTGTTGAGAGAGCAGCCTGGTGGTTCCACATCCTAGGCATTTTGGCTTTTGCAGTGTATGTAACCTATTCGAAACACTTGCATATATTCCTTGCCTTTCCCAATACTTATTTTGCGAAATTATCCGTTAAAGGGCATGCCGACAACATGGATGCCGTAACCAATGAAGTAAAGTCCATGTTGGGCATGTTGCCAGCAGACGCTGCACCACCAGCAGAAATTAGTAGGTTTGGGGCAAAAGATTTTAACGACTTGAGTTGGAAAAACTTAATGGACGCCTATACCTGTACTGAATGTGGTCGCTGCACCCAGCAATGCCCAGCCAATATTACAGGGAAAAAATTATCCCCAAGAAAGATCATGATGGATACCAGAGACCGGATGGAAGAGGTTGGTAAAAATATAAAGGCGGGAAACAAGGGTTTAGACGACGGCAAGTCACTTTTGGGGGATTACATCACCAAAGAGGAGATCAACGCTTGTACGAGCTGTAATGCGTGCGTAGAGGCATGCCCGGTTATGATTAACCCCTTGGATATTATTTTGGAAATGAGGCGGTACATCGCAATGGAAGAATCTGGTTCTCCTCAATCTTGGAATGTTATGTTTCAAAATGTTGAAACAAGCTTTTCACCTTGGAAATTTGCACCAACCGATAGGTTCAACTGGTCAGAAGATTTAAAAAACCCAAAAAATTAAGAATAGTATGAGTGATATGGAAATTAAAGTACCAACAATGGCCGAATATATGGCCAAAGGAGAGGCACCTGATGTTTTATTTTGGGTGGGCTGTGCAGGTTCGTATGACGATAGGTACAAAAAGGTTACCAAAGCGTTTGTTAAAATATTAAACGCCGCCAAAATAAAATTTGCAGTGTTGGGAACGGAAGAAACTTGTACTGGAGATCCTGCTAGAAGGGCTGGGAATGAATTTTTATTTCAAATGCAAGCCATGGCAAACATCCAAGTATTGGATGGCTACCAGGTTAAAAAAATAGTTACAGCCTGCCCCCATTGTTTTAATACACTGAAAAATGAATACCCTGATTTGGGTGGTAACTACGATGTAATCCACCATTCAACGTTTTTGCAAGAACTCATTGATTCTGGTCAGGTGGTTATTGCAGATGGGAAACCTTTTAAGGGTAAAAAAATCACCTTCCATGACTCTTGTTATTTGGGTCGCGCCAACGATGTGTACCAAGCGCCTAGGAGTGTGATCGAATCATTGGATGCTGAATTGGTGGAAATGAAACGGTGCAAAACCAACGGGCTGTGTTGCGGTGCTGGTGGAGCACAAATGTTTAAAGAACCGGAAGAGGGCAACAAAGATATAAATGTAGAAAGAACAGAAGATGTATTGGAGACTGGTTCTAAAATTGTTGCATCTGGATGTCCATTTTGTTTGACGATGCTGTCGGATGGAATAAAAAATAAAAACAAGGAAAACGAAATTGAAGTGTTGGATATCGCAGAATTGATAGCAAAGAACCAACAACTCTAACCCATAAAAAAAGCGCATGTCAATCGAGTCTGCGCTTTTTTACATTCATACAAAAGGGCCAACGGTATTCTGCTGGCCCTCTCTAACCTATATTACTCAATTAACCTAATTGCATCTACTTGCAGCGATTTAATAAGCTTATTCAAAGCGGGAAGTTGCTCCGTTTTCACTTTGTCCCATCTGCTTAATTCTGCATCTATTACCGCTGTAACTTCGTTTTTGAAAGCGATCGCCTGATCTGTAGGCTTGAAGGCTCCAATGCTTTCTAATGAATTTAAATGGCCTAGTTTATTATTTAACCGCACCGGGAAGTTCAAAGGGTCCTGTCCAGATCTATTTTGCGTTTGGTACAACGCTTCTTCTACTGACTTCATTGTTTTTAAAATGTCGTCTTTTAAAGCAATAAGTTCTTTGTATTCCTCGCCCTTGATTCCTTTAACAGCTGCGTTGATTTGTTTTCTTGCCGATCTAATATCCTTTATCGTTTCGTTGGTCTCAGAGAGTTTGTCTCTAACTTCTGATAAAAACACAAACTGTGCGCGAAGATCCGCATCACTGGTTGAAGAGCGAGGATCTTTTACTATTTCAAAAGTCGTTTCTTCAGCTTTTCCATTATTTTCAAGACGCACTACATAGGTGCCTGGAAGCGCCCTAGGACCATTCAATGAGGCCCACCACAAGATCATGCCGTCAAATTTTTCTGCCCCTTGGTAGCGCATGTCCCAAACCAGTCGGTTGAAACCTTTTTGAACGGCCAATTGCTTTTCTTTGCTCTTTTTATCAGGGTGGGTTGAAAATGTTTGAATTAGGGTGCCTCCTTTTTCTTTGATTTGAATTTTTACAGTATCGCTAGATACGGTATCCTGTGCATAAAAATGGAACATAACACCGCCTGGGTGGTTTTCTCCTGTAGTTTTAGATCCTTTATAACTTCCCCCTCTCATTAAATAAGAAGGCATTGGCTGAAACAGGTGGTATGCTTTTTTCTCCAACCCAGTTTGGTACTGGTGCAAGGGAGTTAAATCATCCAACATCCAAAAACTTCTACCCTGGGTAGCGGCAATTAGGTTGTCATTTTTTATCGCCAAATCGGTAATGGGTACTACCGGTAGATTTAACTGCATGGGCTTCCATTGCTGTCCATCATCGAAGGATACATATACGCCACTTTCCGTGCCTGCATACAACAATCCTTTTCTTTTAGGATCGGCTCTTAGTACCCTAGTAAAATGTCCATTGTCAATCCCAGTAGTTATTTTTTTCCATGTCTGACCATAGTCCTCAGTTTTGTACAGATATGGAGCGTAATCTCCACTTTTATACCTGGTGCCAGCTATGTACACGGCGCCTTTTTTAAATGGATCGGCTTCTATGCTGTTGATCATGGTCCATTTTGGCATGTTAGGAGGGGTGACATTGGACCAATTCTTCCCGCCATCTTTTGAAACATGGACCAAGCCATCGTCAGACCCTGTCCATAATAAATCTTTTTCTAGCGGAGATTCGATCGCAGCGAAGATGGTGCAATAGTATTCTACGCTGGTGTTGTCTTTTGTAATAGGCCCACCGGAGGATTTTAATTTGGTGCTGTCATTGGTGGTCAGGTCGGGGCTAATAATTTCCCAGCTTTGTCCTTCGTTGGTAGTGGCGTGTAAATGATTGGAGGCGGTGTACAGTTTGTTTGGGTCGTGGGGGCTGAAAAAGATAGGGAAATTCCACTGAAATCTATATTTCATGCCTTCTGCGCCATGTCCCATTGGGTTGTCCGGCCATACATTGATGGCGCGCACTTCTTTAGTTTTGTGGTTTACTCTTGTCAAAAATCCATCGTAACTCCCTCCATAAACGATGTCATTGTCTTTAGGATCAATGGCAATGTGCGCACTTTCTCCTCCAGCGGTAGATTCCCAATCCTTGTCTCCAATACTGTAACCATCCGTGCGGTGGGCAATTCTAACGGTACTATTGTCTTGTTGGGCACCATAAATTCTGTAAGGAAAGCTGTTGTCTGTAGTGACTCTGTAAAATTGAGAGGTTGGCTGGTTGTTGTAAGTGGACCAATTTTCACCAGCATCAAAAGAAACTTGAGCACCACCATCGTCTCCAATGATCATTCTTTGGTTGTCACTAGGGTCTATCCACAAATCATGGTGGTCACCATGTGGTGCCACATAAGGGGAGAAAGTTTTTCCGCCATCTTTGGATCGGTGGTACCGAACGTTCAGAACATATACCATGTCTTCATCTTCCGTGTCGGCATAAATT
Organism: Cytophagales bacterium Alg240-R148; assembly: GCA_900537185.1. GTDB lineage: Bacteria > Bacteroidota > Bacteroidia > Cytophagales > Cyclobacteriaceae > Alg240-R148. The sequence goes on along the minus strand of LS999831.1, from coordinate 341,003 downwards.
CTTGTGTAGTACCATGCCCGCTGTCTTAAACTTCTATCCGAATTAATTTTTTTCCATGTGTCTCCGCCATCTTCCGATCGAAAAACACCTCCATCTTTGTTTTCAATTATGGCCCAAACACGGTCCGTGTTTTTGGGAGATACAGCCACACCACTGATGCCCCAGGTTCCTTTCGGAAGGCCTTTGTTTTTAGAAATGTTTACCCAAGTTGCTCCAGCATCGGTACTCTTCCACAAAGCCGATCCAGCGCCACCGCTTTCCAAACTATATGGGGTTCTTCTTATCCGCCATGTGCTTGCAAACAGAGTTCTTGGATTTTCGGGGTCCATTACCAAATCAACTGCGCCAGCGTCGGCATTGGCAAATAAAACTTTGTCCCAAGTTTTGCCTCCATCGCTGGTTTTGTAGACTCCTCTTTCGCTGGATGCTGTATATAAATCGCCCATAACCGCAGCATATGCTATATCAGGGTTTTTGGGATGTATTCGGATTCTAGATATGTGTCTTGAATTTTTTAACCCAGAGGCAGTCCATGTTTTGCCGCCGTCTACACTTTTCCATACACCATATCCGTAAGATACATTGCCTCGAACTGTTTTTTCTCCTCCTCCCACATAAATGACGTTGTTGTCCCAGCTGCTAACTGCAATCGCTCCAACCGAACCTCCAAAGTAGCCGTCAGAAATATTTTCCCAACTATTCCCAGCATCTGTGGTTTTCCAAATGCCACCACCTGTGGATCCAAAATAATACAAATTGGCTTTGCCGGGAACTCCGGTTACCGCAGCAGACCGCCCCCCTCTAAAAGGTCCTATATTGCGCCATTCTAATCCAGAATACATTGTTTCGGAAAAGCTTATGCTTGGAGTTGATTTGGACTTTTTTTTCTGGGCCTCAGAAAGTTGTATTGTAACAAGTAACAATACAATAGACAGTAGGGTGCAAAGTTTGCGCATTGGTATTAAGTTTAGGTTTATTAGAAAGGTATTTATATATAAGGAAAAAAGGGACCATTTTTTTATGGGTGGTAAAAAAATGATTTAATACGTGGTAATAGAAACAGGGGTTGTTTTTATATTGTTACTGGATTAACTAACGCGCGGAGAAATGAAGTATTTAGGAATACTACTGTTTGTGTTGGTAGTAACAAGCTGCCAATCTCAAACGAAAAAAAAACAGGTTCTTGTAAACTATGATCAGCCATTTAAGGACTATTGGTTTGCCGGACAAGCAGAAATAAATGCGTATGAATTGAAACAGTCCCGGTATGGGTCCGTTAGACCGGGAGAAGCAGTTTTGATTTTTGTTACAGAAGATTTTTCAAAAAAGAAGCAAGTCAAACTCGACGACCCAGCTGCTTCACATACTGCTCAAAAAGTATTGAAGTTAAACTTTATTAAAAAATTTAGAACAGGGATTTACCCTTATTCAATGATGGAGTCAGTTTTTACGCCGCTGGATTTGGCAGGTCAAACCACCAAACTCACTATGTCTTCTCAAGAATGGTGTGGGCACGTGTATGCTCAACTAAATAGAAGAAATGGTTATTTCGATGTGAAGGGTTATTCCTATTTTGAAAAGGAAGGCGATGTTTCCGCACAAATAAAGGCTGCGCTTTTAGAAGATGAAATTTGGAATATAATAAAGCTCAATCCAAACTTACTACCCCTAGGCAAACACAATATGGTCCCGGCTTTGTTTGCAACCAGAATGAACCACAAGGGCTTAGAAGCCGAGCCAGTGGAGCTGGAACTGAAAACTGTGGACGGCCTACAACATTATACCATGGCCTACGCGTCAGGTAGTAGGGTGGTCACTATTTATTTTGAAAGTAAATTCCCGCACAAAATCACAGGATGGAAGGAAACGGAATATGCTGACAATGGACAAACCCATACCACATCAGCCCGATTAAAAGCTACACGATTGTTGGACTATTGGAATAAAAATAAAAATGAGGACCGGCCATGGTACGACTCTTTACAATTAGGAAACTATTGATATGAAAGACCAAAGACACTTATTTGACATCCCTGAAAGTATTAAATACTTGAATTGTGCCTACATGGCACCACTCATGCATTCTGTTGTGGACAAAGGCATTGCTGGTGTGCAATTGAAACAACGCCCTTGGGAAATTGGAAAGGACGAATTTTTTCTTTTACCAGAAGCGGTTAAAAGAGAATTTTCAAAATTAATAAACGCCCCTAGTTTTGAACAGGTTTCGATCCTACCATCTGTTTCTTATGGCATCGCTACAGTGGCTAAAAATGTCCATTTAGAACGAGGAGAGGAGGTGCTGGTGGCCAAAGAGCAATTTCCAAGTAACTATTATTCTTGGCAATCCAAATGTGCCAACACGGGAGCTAAACTAATATCTATTGGTCCTACAAAAGGAAAAGACCGCCAATCTTCCTGGAATGAAAATATTTTGAATGCCATCCATTCTAAAACAAAACTGGTGGCCCTTCCACATGTCCATTGGGCAGACGGGACGTTGTTCGATTTGAAAGCCATACGCGAGGCCACATCAGCAGTTGGTGCAAAATTGGTAATTGATGGTACGCAATCAGTAGGGGCATTGCCGTTTGACCAAGAGCTGTTACAAGTAGATGCTTTGGTTTGTGCTGGATATAAATGGCTCTTAGGCCCCTATAGCATAGGGCTAGCGTATTACAGTCCAACGTTTAACGCTGGAATGCCACTAGAGGAAAATTGGATTGCAAAAAAGGACAGTTCAGATTTTGCCGGATTGGTTAATTATAAGGACCAATACGCACCTGGAGCAGAACGGTTTGATGTTGGTGAAAAATCAAACTTTGCTCTTCTTCCAATGCTTTTGGAATCTTTAAAAGTATTAAATAAATGGCAACCCAACAATGTAATTGCCTATTGTGAGGAAATAACAAAAGGGTCCATGGTGCGGTTAAAAGAACACGGAATGATGGCAATGGATTCCAAAATAAGCCCGCACCTCTTCGGAATCAAACTTTCGGAACAAACCTCTCTTGAACATTTGGCCACAGAATTAGTGAAAGAACAATTTTATGTCTCCATTAGAGGGCAGTCGGTTCGAGTATCTGTAAATGTTTTTAATAGAGCTTCAGAAATGGAGGCCTTAACAGACCTCATAATTCAATTGCAAAAATGAAGGGGTTAATAATCGCACTGTGTTGCATGGCGCATGCCTCGTTGGCCCAAGTAAAAGGGTATGAACATGTGGTGGTTTTTTTTAAAGGTCGAGTTGAGGCTACACAAGCAGTTTCAGAAGACTTAATTTTATCCCACAAAGAGTTTGTCCAAAAGCAACACAAAGCTGGCAATTTGCTTGTTTCTGGCCCTTTTGAAGGTGGGGGTGGGCTGGCCATTTTTAAAGTCCTAAAAATAGAAGCCATCGACAGTATTTTATCGCTTCATAGGGGTGTCGAAAAACGGCAGTTGCAAATTGAAAGGTATTACTGGAAACAAAGAATAGGCAATTTGTGTTCTATTAACGGAGAAATGGAGTTTGTGCCGTATACTTTTGTGAAGTTTGACACCTACATCACTAAGTTTAATGTTCGCTTGGCAGATGATTATTTTAAACTGCACGATGATTTTATAAAAGCGTTACAGAACACAGGCAATGTGGTATCGGAAGGGGAATTTTCAAATAGCGATGGGAATACCCTTATTTTGAAAGGCAATGTTACAAAAGAAGTAATTATGTCGGATCCAGTGGTTGGTCTTGGTTTTATGATTCCAACCATAAAAAAAGTATGGCTGCCGAATGGAATATTTTGTAAGCATTAAAAAATCCCCCAAAAGGAGGAGTTGACTCATTTTAACAAAAATTGTATATTGAAGTATTAAAAGCAATATTTATGAAAACTGTAGAAACAACTTTTAAAATTTCTTTTACTGAAGACCAATACCTGCGTGCCGTGGAATACGTGAGGGATATGAAAAACCACCCTAAAAGAGTTTATTGGTTGGGGAAAGAAGGCAAGTCGGATGAAGAGTTGATTTTAGGACATATTGCACACAAAGTGCTTTCTGGGTTTTACACTTCTTATAGTCCTTTTCAGTCGGCAAAACAGATTTTGGACATGTCCAATGAAACCAGCTAACCAACACCGTTTTGTTTTTAGAACATGATGCCGATTTCAAAAGCCATCATGTCCAATTTGCTTACAATTTTACTTTGAACAGGAATAGTGCTATTGATGGCGTTAAACAGGCCGTAGTAATAGACAAAACTACCAAAAACAGCGGTATTTTCCCCTAGTTTCTTTTTTCCTCCTAGTCCTAAATGCATGGTCATGTCCAAGTCGTTCATGTCCTTTATCCATCCTTGGCCTTTTTTTTCTTTTATCTCTGATATTTTAATATCCAAAGAAGTACCAACTTTGAAGTGCATTTGAAATCCCTCAGAAATTTCATTGGTATATAGTTTTAGTCCAAATGGAATTTGAAGGTAGTTGGCTTTAAAAGTTTCGGTGCTCGATTGTTGGCTTTCTAAGTCCGTAGTTGTTAAAGACAGGTATTTTGGCATAAAATTAATGCCAGTATGTAGGAAGTAGAACTCAGACAAAGGGATGTCCACAACCAAGCCCATGCCCACCCTAAAAGCGGTATTGTGCTGGGATATTTCTAAAGTGTCCGCATTGGTATGGGGTCGGTTGCTAGAAATGGAAGGAATTACTTTAAATCCAAGCTGGGTTTGTGCCAAAGCCATGGACACACCAAATACAACTACTAAAGCAAGGCAGGAAATTTTTTTCATAACATTTTATCTTGTGATAAAATTAACGAAAAAGGCCATTGCATTGTACTATTCAGGACCAAAAATTTCTTTTTAAAGTAGACTTTATACCAGAATTTCAAAGTGTTCGTTACATTTGCGTCTTAGTAAAACAATTGTATGAGAAAGTTAAGTTGGTATTTGTTGGTTGTAATTGTATTGTACTGCTGTGCTGAAAAACAAGAGGCTTGTATCGATGCGCCAGTAATAGCGGAGGAAAATAAGGTTTCCATTGCAATCACCCGATTGGAAAAAGAATTGCTGGCCTGCAAAACTAAAGAACAAATCAGGGGTTTCATCAACCGCTATCCTAGCATTGCCAAAAGTGCACTTAGAACAGGGGCTTACCCTAGTGATTCTGTGTTATTGGAGGTTTTGGTCAATAGATTCAACAATCCGCACATGGATTCTCTCCGGATGGAAGTGGAGCGGGTTTTTCCTTCTTTGGAAACATTGGAAGCGGACTTTTCTAGGGCTTTTTCTTATTTAAAACTGTATTATCCCAATTTTAAAATTCCCAAAATTTATACAGTCACTACTGGTTTTGATACGGACTTGATTATTTCAGATTCGACCATTGTTATTGGGCTTGATTATTACCTTGGAGAAGGGGCTAAATTTAGGCCGTTGAATACACCGCAATACATACAGAAACGGTATGCTAAAGAGTACATTGTATCTTCCTGCATGCTTTTGTACGCAAGTAGTCCTGCTATCAATGCGACAGACCTGAAAGACAAAACGCTATTGGCAGACATGGTTTTTTACGGAAAGTCTTATTACATGGCCAAGCAATTGATGCCGTGCCTGGCAGACAGCGTGCTCATGGAATTTACAGCTAAAGAATTACAAGGGAGTATTGCAAACCAAGATATTGTATGGGCACATTTTTTAGACAACGAGTTGCTGTATGAAACCAATAATTTTATCAAACAGAAATACATTGGAGAGCGGCCAAAGACATTCGATATAGGAGAAGATTGTCCGGGTAGAATTGGGCGTTGGCTAGGCTGGGAAATAGTAGAGCAGTACATGGATAAAGAAGATATACCAATTCAAGAATTAATGCGCACAAAAAATGCACAGGTTATATTCGAATCTTCCAACTACCGCCCCATCAAAAATTAATTGGCAACTTGTCCTGTTGCCAAGCCCATGTACCACATATGAAAAATTGGAGTGTAACCAATGAGCAAAGCAAATAGCAGTTTTAGCTTTAAATGAGTCAATACCAATAGTTTTTTAGGGGAAAAAAAGCAAAAGGCCATTAAGAAAAACAACAAAATTATAAGGGGAACAAAGTAAATCGAATACAAGGGGCCCAGTTGTTTGTTCACCCAATTGGCAGAAGTGTATAAATGAACATAAGTGGTGATAAGGCTTAAAACGGCAGGTAGGTAGATGTATTGTAGACTTTTATCCATGAAAACAATATTACTCTAAAGATTGCACTTTACCATAATACCGGATGCCATTTCTTTTATTGCTTCTGATCGACAAGGTGGCATAATCGCTGTCTGTTAGAGTAAGTATTATGTCAAATGTTTCTTTGGGAGATTTATTTCTGAACTTGATTACAATTTTTCTTTTTTTGTCTGAGACCTCTATGCTGTAATCAATCATTTTTCCTTTGAACAGTATGCCGTTGTCCATTCCGCCATAAGATGCTGATTGTGCTGCGCCGAAATAGGCTAAATCTGCACTGGCTTGCTCTCCTTCCATTTTGAAGTCATTGGACCTACCGATCAAGGATATTTTTCGGCCTTTTTGAGTGGTAGCATCCATGGCCTCCATTTGGAAATGTTGGCTTTTGGCCAAATTTTTAATTTCAGTAAATTTTGCAGTTCTTTTTTCTTTTTTGGATTGAGGCAGCGCTTCCAATGAAAATATTGTACTGAAGACAAGGAGCAAAACTATCTTTTTCATAAGGTTTTTTAGTTGTGTTGGATCATAGGCATTTCTTGAATTTAAGAAAACTTACTCTATTATTCCCATTTATTTCGCTCATTCTCTTAAAATGGCATGCCATTTTTTGATCTTCTCTTTCTAGATAAATGGTAGCGAGGCAATAATAAGCTTCACCAAAATTTCCGTATTTTTTTGTTACGTTTTTGAGCATAGCAATGGCTTTTTCTGCTTGGCCTTTTTTGTTCAAAATTTGGGCTTTTAAAACTAAATATTTGGGATCTGGAAGTATTTGGTAAGACGAAATAATTTGATCCAGTGCCGCAGTATATTCCTCAGTTTCGTACAATGCTCTTGCTCTTAAATACCCCAAATAAGAGTCCCCAAGGCTACCTTCATAATTATCAACAATATCAATTACATCCGCGTATTTCTTTTCTAAAAGTAGTAAGTAAATTCCGGCGTAAAAGGTGTCCTGAAGGTTTGGTTCAAGTTGGTTGGCCCGGGTTAAATAGATTTTGCCATTTTCAAAATTTCCTTTTCTAGCTTCTAGTTTTGCTAACTCTATATAAAAATGGACATTTTCGTCCATAAACTTTGCAATAGAATTAAATTCAACCTCAGCTTGGTCATATTTACCCATTTCCGAAAAGACGGCACCTTTGTTAAACATATAAATGGTTTTCATGCTGTTCATATTGGCTGTATGATAGTCTTCAATTGCACCAGTAAAGTTGTATAGTTTGGTCTTGATCGTACCTCTTAAAAAATAGAGGTCTGGGTCCTCGTTGGACGTTTTAATTTTTTCATTAACAAGTTCCAACGCTTTAAATAATTGTTGTTTTTCAATTAATTGCTCCACAGTATCTTGGTTGGAATTGTCGATCCAATTTGTATTGCAGGATAACAAAATCAGTACTGTTCCTATAGTTAATAGAGTAGTTTTCATGATATAAACGTTATAGAATTCTATATTTTGCCTTTTATTAAATTTATTACCATACCTATGGTAACCGCAGTAATCAAAAACAATGCTGGTAAGCCTCCTATATTCGACAGCATCTTTATGCCCTCTATTCCTGCCAATTCAAGCATAATGTATGAAATGCTACCAATGGTTATACCCCATATGATCTTTACCACAATGGGCGGAGTGGGGTCGTCAGGTGAAATTCCCGTGGCGCTAAGACCGCTCATGGCTTCGGTGTTGGAGTCAGCTGCTGTAACATAAGAAAGCAAGGCGGTTACCAAAAATAAAACGGCCACCAATTGGGTCCAAGGCAGGTGTTCAAATATAGAATAAATAATGTATTCTGCTCCTTCGGCTTGCAAAACTTGTTGTAAATTGACTCCTTTGTCAGTGGCCAAATCAATGGAGATACCGCTGAATATGGACATCCAAATCAATCCAAAAACCGCTGGCAATATCCAATTAAAGATTAAAAACTGCCGGATCGTATACCCATACCCAATTCTACCTAAAAACAAAGCGGTAATAGGAGCCCAAGCCATCCAATTGGCCCAGTTAAAAGTAGTCCAGCTTTTAGGCCAAGGATCTTCTGGGTATTGGATGGCCAATGTTCCGTAATTGAAAAATTCTGTAACATACTGTTGGAGTGCTGAACCTGCAAGCGAAAGAATAGAAAGAAAATCAGCACTAAAAAAAACAAAAATACCTAACAATATAAAAACCCGTAGGTTGATGTCGGAGAGAATTTTGATGCCTTTATTTAAACCAGAAATGGCTGAAATAATAAAGGCAGCTACAATTAAAATAGTTAGTAGAGCGGTAAGTGCTTCGGAAGTAAAGCCGAACAACGAATGGATGCCACCCGACAAGGTCAAAATCCCCGCGCCAAGCGATGCCGACATACCGGCAATTAATGCAAAAAGACAAATGCCGTCGATAACGCTAGCAAAAACTTTGTTTTTACTAGTGAAAAGCGGGAATAAAGTGGATTGAAGAGAGAAGGGTAATTTTTTGTTGTAAAAAGCCACTGCAAATGCCAAGGCAGGAATACAATAAATGGCATAGGGGGTGAAGCTCCAATGTAAAAAAACCAGCGAAAGTGCGTTTACACCGTCGGTGTTATTAGAATTGCTCAAGAAGTTTGGAGGCGAAATCAAGTGGAAAATGGGTTCGGCCGTACCCCAAAATATGATTCCTGTAGCAATGGTAGTGCAAAGAACAATAGAGAACCATTGCCACTTGTTCAGAATAGGAGTGGCTTTAGGACCCCCAATCTTAACTTTTGCTATTGGTGAAAACAACAGAGCGAAACAGGTCAGAACCATCAACAACGACCCTCCACTGAACCACCATCCAAAGTGATCGATTATAAAATTATTGGTGGCAGTGGTAACAGTTAGAAACAAAGAGCGGTCCCATAAACTGCATAACAATGCAGCAATAAGTAAGATAAAAGGCGGCCAAAAAACCTCGTGGCGGACTTTAGATAGGTGTTTTCTAAAATTGGGCGTCATTGGTTTGTTCCATCAAGTTTACAATGGATAGTGAATATATTCGTTTTGCCCGATATTAATAAGAAAAGAGGGGGTTATTCGCTGTTGTAGTTGGTGAATTTTAGAGAAAAAATAATAAAGAGAGCTCCTGAAATAATTAAAACAGTACCCAGGGTAATTTTAGAGCCGACAACGAATAAAACACCAAGCGCCAAGAGCACCAGCGCAAATATTACCATGCCTCGTGATTTGTGGTTTTTAAGGTTATTCATTAAGAAAAATAACAAATTCTATTAGAATTGTCAAATCGCTCGTTTATTCTGCGTGCAATAGGTAGTGTTTTTTTAACAACGGAGCAACTTTGTACCGTTCTTCCTTGCTGTCTTCGTACAAGGCTTCTAAAATTTCATATACTTGTTGCACCCCGATTAAATCACACCATTCAAAGGGTCCGTAGGGGTAGTTGGTGCCCAGCTTCATACCTAAATCTATGTCCTTTTTAGTGGCCGTGCCTTCCTGAACCGTGTAATGGGCTTCGTTAATGATCATCGTGACAATTCTAGGTGTTACCATCCCCACTCTGTCTTCAACCACTATAAAGGAGATTCCCAAATCATTTAACAGGCCATTTAAACGAGGTTCCGCTTCGTCTGATAAACACGTTACTTCTAATTCCGGGCCTTCGACAAAAGTGTTGAGTCCATTGAACCCATAGAATTGGAAATTGGCAGGACCATGAATAAACGCAAATTCTGCCAAAGAAGTTTTAACTGTATTGGCCAATACAACTACATTTTCAAGTGTTTGGTAGAGTTCGTAGTTGTCGGGATAGTCCGCAAATTCAAAATCAAAAATAACATCGGGCTTGTTTTCTTCTATTGATTCAAATGGAAATACCTGGTGGCCACCAGAGATTTTTTCCTTGATAATATTTAATTGCGATTCATTGCCTCTGACTAAAATATTCATGATAAATTTGTGATCTGACGTTTATAGTTACAAATTTATAATTAACCTTTATTTTTATACTATGGAAAAGAGAATAATTGAAACCAAAAACGCTCCAGCACCCATTGGCCCTTACAACCAGGCCATTTTAGCAGGAACTACCCTGTATATGTCAGGTCAAATTGCGTTGGATCCTGCCACTGGCGAATTGATGCAGGGAACCGTAGAAGAGGAAACCCATCAAGTGATGAAAAATATGGGTGCGGTATTATCTGAAGCCGGCTTTTCCTATGACGATGTAGTTAAATGTTCCATTTTTGTTAAAGACATGAATGAATTTGCAACCATCAATGCCGCTTATGGGGCCTATTTTAAAGGAATGGAGCCAGCGCGTGAAACAGTGGAAGTAGCGCGATTGCCGAAAGATGTGAATGTAGAGATTTCATGCATAGCCGTTAAATAATGCAGTGGTTTTTCCACCTAAAAGAAACCCAAATCCTCCCTTACTCGCGGGAGGATTTATTTTTAGCACTTAACAATGAACTTGAAAGCGCAGATAACCCAACCTTAGATGGAGAAGCGCATGTAGGGCATTTCAAAGTGTTTTTAAAAACAAAAAGAGCAGACAGTTTTTCCATTTTAATTTCGGGAAAATCGGAAAATACTGGTTCTGGTTCTATTTTATACCTTCAATATAGGTACCACAACACTACGCTACTGTACATTTCATTTTGGACTATTTTTTGTTTGGGGCTCACGACCTTGTTCTTTATGAAGCATCAGGTTTCTTATGGTGCAACCGCACTAGCTTTCGGATTGACGAACTATTTTTTTTCTTTTTTTAATTACCAAAGAAAATCCCAAGAAGCAAAACTTCATTTTGACCAATTCTTGTCAAACATCTAGACCAGTGCTGCTATTTGTTACAAGATTTTGTAGTTTTGCTCAAAATTATTTGTAATTCGAAAATGGGAAATGAAGTAAGGGTGCGTTTTGCGCCAAGTCCAACTGGAGCACTCCACATAGGAGGCGTAAGAACAGCACTATACAACTATCTTTTTGCAAAAAAGAACAAGGGTAAATTTATACTCAGGATTGAAGATACGGACCAAACAAGGTTTGTAGAAGGTGCAGAACAATACATTACTGAAGCGTTGGATTGGGTAGGTATTGTGCCGGACGAAAGCCCAAGCACTGGGGGGGATTTTGGCCCCTATAGGCAATCAGAAAGAAAACCAATGTACAAGGAATATGCACAACAGTTGGTGGATGCCGGCCATGCCTATTATGCCTTTGATACTTCTGAAGAATTAACTGCGATGCGCGAGCGTTTAACAGCAGCAAGAGTTGCGCAACCGCAATATAATTCCATTACGAGAATGCAAATGAAAAACTCCTTAACGCTTTCAGAAGAGGAGGTAAAAGAAAAGCTAGCTAGTGGAGCACCTTATGTGATTCGACTAAAAGTTCCTCGAAAAGAAGAGGTTCGCTTAAAAGATATGATCCGAGATTGGGTAATGGTGCATACTTCTCAGATGGATGACAAAGTCATTATGAAGTCCGACGGGATGCCTACCTACCACTTGGCCAATGTAGTCGATGACCATTTAATGCAAATAACCCATGTGATTAGGGGAGAAGAGTGGCTTCCATCCGCTCCATTGCATGTATTGCTTTACAAATATTTGGGCTGGGAATCCAGCATGCCGCAATTTGCCCATTTGCCTTTGCTGTTAAAGCCCGATGGCAATGGAAAACTTAGTAAAAGGGATGGAGACAAACATGGTTTTCCTGTGTTTCCCATAGATGGTACATTCCCAAATAAGGACGGAGATAACGAACAGTTTAACGGGTTCAGAGAAGCGGGGTACCTACCAGATGCCTTTACAAATTTTATAGCATTGTTGGGTTGGAATCCTGGTACCGAACAAGAAATATTTAATATGGAAGGGTTGGTAGAGGCTTTTTCTGTTGAAAGAGTTGGTAAGTCTGGGGCTAAATTCGATATAAATAAAGCAATTTGGTTCAACCAACAATATTTAAAAGTAAAGCCAAATTCAGAGTTAACAGGGTTTTTAAAACAAGCGCTGGATCAAAATAATTTATCGGCATCGGATGAAAAGCTTGAAAGAATTATTGAATTGATGAAAGAGCGGGCAACCTATCCTCAAGATTTATTTGAACAGGGTAAATTTTTCTTTAGTTCGCCAAACGAATACGATGCGAAAACCGTTAAAAAGAAGTGGAACGAGACCGCAGTTGGTGTTTTAACACAATATAGAGAAGTGGTTGGAGCATTGCAGGAAGAATTGACAGCAGATAAAGCCAAGGAATTATTGGTAGAGGTACTCGAGCAGTTGGAGGTTCCTATGGGAAAAGTGATGCCTGCTGTACGGCTTTCTATTACTGGATTCGGAGCTGGGCCCGATCTAATGGAAATTATTAGTATATTAGGTAAAGAGGCGGTGGTTGAACGCATAGGCAACGCCATAGAGTCCATTCCATTAAAAAATGAATAACCATGTCCAAAAAGAAATCTAAATCGAAAAAAGAAAAAGAACTTCCAAAGGTGAATTCTGATTTGGAAGGTTTTAATATTGAAATTAATTCTTTTGGAGAAATCGTTACCAATTTTGAAATAGATAAGATCAACGATTTTTTGGACAAAAATGTCGAGGATAAAAAACTGATCGACAGAGAGGATAAAACTGATTCCGACGAACCATCTGAATCGGAAGATTAGAAAAAAGGTACCAAAGCTGGTACCTTTTTTTTGTAGTTTTTATAACCGGGAAATTCTTTTAGTAGTTTGTGTTCTTCCAACCGGATGCCCAAAGGCAAATAGAGCCAAGTGCTAACGTTGAACACAAAAACCGCTTCTATTGGCTTAATAAAAAAAAGTCCGGCCAATAGCAAAATTGTTCCACTATACAAAGGGTGCCTGACATACCGATGAAGCCCATTGGTGTGCAAAACCAACTCTTTTTTTTCATTTTGAAGCCCGATAAAGGCAGAAGGTGAAAAATGTTGAAAACTAAAATAAAGAACCAACAACCCCAAAATTACCAATACAACCCCTATAATTGTACTCCAAGTTTGTGTAACATAGAGGGGGTTTAATCCAAAATGTAAGGAGGTAATAATGGGGCCAATCAGAGTCAGTAAGGCAACCATTGTGTAAAACAGCCTGTATTGCTGTTTGGTTTTGAAAAGAATAGATTGGAGTCTTTTTTTTATATTTTTATCTGCAAAAAAGCTATGGAAAAAATAATATATCGCCCAAGAAAAGAATTGGTACAAAAGCTCCATGCATTAATTTATCATTCTTATTTGAAAAACGCCCATAAGTTTTGATTTTTGTTTTTTAAGATACCGAACGATCTAAAATTATGCGTAAAATTGGAATTATTAAGGAAGGGAAGGTTCCTGTCGATAGGAGAGTGCCATTTACTCCAGAACAAGTAAAAGAACTGAAAGAAAAGTTTGATGTAGAAGTAAAGTGTCAAAGCTCAAATATTAGGTGTTTTAGCGATGAAGAATACAACAAACAGGGAGTTCTTGTTAATGGAAGTGTAGAAGATTGTGATATTTTAATGGGGGTCAAAGAAGTTCCGTTGGAGTCTTTGATGGAAAATAAGACCTACTTCTTCTTTTCTCATACTATTAAAAAACAGGCTTACAACAGGGAGTTGCTCCACAAGGTTTTAGAGAAAAATATCCAATTAATTGATTACGAAACGCTGACTAGTAAAAATGGGACTAGGATTGTGGCGTTTGGTAGGTATGCTGGAATTGTAGGGGCATACAACGGTATTTTAACCTTTGGGAAAAGGTATAATTTATTTGATTTGAGACCAGCACACCAATGTTTTGATTTAGAAGACCTTAAAACGGAGTTTAATAAAGTGAAATTGCCCCCTATAAAAATTGTGTTAACAGGTGGAGGGCGCGTTTCTAAAGGGTCCATGGAGGTGTTGTTTGGAATGGGTATTAAAAGGGTATCCCCTATCGAGTTCCTTGAAAAAGAATACAATGAACCCGTCTTTACACAATTAAATTCTAGAGATTACAACAAAAGATCGGATGATAAGGGGTTTGAAAGAACCCATTTTTATAGCCACCCTGAGCTTTACGAAAGTGATTTTTTGAAGTTTTCTTCCGTAGCCGATGTTTTAATTGCAGGCGCATTTTGGAACCCCCAATCGCCAGTCCTTTTTAAAGTAGAGGATATGGTAGAACCTGGTTTCAAGATTAAAGTTATAGCAGACATTACTTGTGACATTGAAGGATCCATTCCTTCGACCGTACGCCCTAGTACTATTGATGCTCCAGTATATGATTTCAACCCAACAGAGCGCGTAGAGGAGCCTGCATTTAAAGAGGAAGGCAACATAACGGTAATGGCGGTCGATAATTTACCTTGTGAGTTACCTAGAAATGCTTCAGAAGATTTCGGACGAGAATTAATCGACAATGTGATTCCTGCATTGCTTTTAGAAGACCCAGATGCTATTATTGATAGAGCTTCAATCACTACAGCAGATGGCAAATTAAACAGCCATTATACCTACCTTCAAGAATATGTAGAAGGGAAGGAATAAAAAAATGGCCTGTTAACTACAGGCCATTTTTAGTTCTACCGTCTATCAAATTTCAATTGGCAATTTCCATATATCTTATGACTTTCAGTGTTTAAATTTATATATATGAAATTGGAACATTTAAGAACAACACTTTTGCTTTTTCTTATAGGTTTTGTGGGCTTTTCACAAGCACAGACTTTGGAAATGGACAAGCTAAAAGGAATTGATGTGAGGAGCATCGGGCCAGCGGGAATGAGTGGTCGGGTTACTTCTATAGATGTAGTACATAGCCAACCACATATTATGTATGTTGGTTCCGCTTCTGGAGGGCTGTGGAAGTCTGAAAGCGGAGGCATCTCTTGGGAGCCTATTTTTGACAAACAAAAGGTGTTGTCGATTGGCGCAGTAGCGGTACAACAAGATAACCCTGATGTTGTATGGGCAGGCACAGGAGAAGGAAATCCTAGAAACAGCCTCAATGGTGGTTTTGGGTTGTATAAATCATTGGACGCAGGAAAAACCTGGAGTTTAATGGGGCTTGAGAAAACCAGAAACATTCACAGAATTAAAATTGACCCTAAAAATCCCAATACGGTATACGTTGCAGCCATTGGGTCTCCCTGGGGCGAACATACCGAAAGAGGGGTTTACAAAACTATAGATGGCGGTAAGACTTGGAAAAAAATCCTGTATGTTGACCCTAAAACCGGTGCAGCAGAAATGGTGATGGATCCTAGCAACCCGAATAAATTAATGGTTTCCATGTGGGAACACCGTAGAAAACCTTGGACGTTCCAATCTGGAGGGCCGGGATCTGGGCTTTACATGACCATTGATGGTGGTGAAAATTGGAAAAAATTAGGAAAGAAGGAAGGGTTACCGGATGGCGATTTAGGTCGGATCGGTTTGGCCATTGCACCGAGCAAACCAAGTAGAATGTATGCACTGGTAGAATCTAAAAAGAATGCCCTTTACAAATCGGACGATGGCGGGTATAAATGGTCAAAAGTAAACGATAAACCGAATCAAATAGGGAACAGACCATTTTATTACTCGGAACTTTATGTAGATCCAAAAAACGAGAACCGGCTGTATACCATTTTTACTTATGTAAACGTAAGTGAAGATGCGGGCAAAACTTTTTCGCAATTGATGCCAGCTTATGGTACCTCGAAAGGGGTACACCCAGACCACCATGCTTGGTGGATCCATCCCGATAATCCGCTTTTTATGATGGATGGAAACGATGGTGGTTTGAACATCACACAGGATGGTGGCAAAACTTGGCGTTTTGTAGAAAACTTACCTTTTGCACAATTTTACCATATAAATGTGGACAATGACTACCCATACAATGTGTATGGTGGCATGCAAGACAATGGTAGTTGGATTGGCCCGGCATACGTTTGGAAAGCACAAGGGGTCCGCAACAGTTATTGGCAAGAATTGGCATTTGGCGATGGGTTTGATGTAGTTCCGGACAAGGACGATCCAAACAAAGGGTTTGCCATGTCACAGCAAGGTTTTGTTGTACGCTATGATAGAAAAACTGGGCACCAAAGAATTGTGCGTCCTACGCACCCGGACTCTGACATGCGACTTAGGTTCAATTGGAATTCGGCTATTGCACAAGATCCTTTCGATAATGCTACGGTTTATTTTGGGAGTCAATTTGTGCACAAGAGTACTAACAAAGGACATAGTTGGGAAATTATATCCCCAGATTTAACCACGAACGACCCAGAAAAACAAAAACAACACTTGAGTGGTGGTATCACCATGGATGCTACAGGAGCTGAAAACAATACTACCATATTGTGCATCGCTCCTAGCCCCATTAAAAAGGAAGTGCTTTGGGTAGGGACAGACGATGGGCTGGTGCATGTTTCGAAAAATGGAGGTACCAATTGGGAAAACGTAACGGCCAATATTACTGGTATGCCCGAGGCTGGTTGGGTAGCGCAAATAACCGCTTCCAAACACCAAGAAGGAACCGCATTTGTTGTAGTTAATAATTACAGAAATTTTGATTTTAAACCGTATTTGTTCATGACTTCCGATTTTGGAAAAACATGGAAGAGCATGGTGCGAGAAAGCCAAGTTTGGAATTATACACTTGCTTTTGTCCAAGACCCAGTAGAGCCTAATCTAATGTTTTTAGGTTCAGAAGGTGGGCTTTATGTAAGTATTGATGCTGGAGCAAATTGGACACAATGGACTAACAAATATCCGAATGTTCCAACAATGGATTTGGTTATTCATCCTAGAGAGCACGATTTGGTGATAGGAACGTACGGAAGGGCCGCCTATGTTATGGATGATATTAGACCGCTAAGGGCTTTGGCCAAAGAAGGGGCAGGCGTATGGAACCAAAAGCTCAAGGTATTTGATCCACCAACAGGTTATAGGACCATTACCCAACAGCCAACAGGCACTCGATTTGGCGGAAATGCCATGTTTAATGGAGAAAACAGAAAAGGGGGAGGCATGATTACCTATTGGATAAACAAACCAGAGAAAACCCCTAAAAAAGAAGAAGTTTCTTCCAAGAAAAAGAAATCAAAGAAAAAAGAGGTGGCTGCTGGCACTGAGGCGAAGCCAGAAGAAAAAAAGGTGCTATATGATTCCATACATTTTCAGGTTTACAATGCTACCGGCCAATTAATTAGGACCTTGAAAAAAGTGGCGCCTAAAAAAAGTGGAACCTTTAAAGTGTATTGGTATTTTGATGAGAAAGGGGTAAAAAGGCCATCGCGAAGACCGGCAAGAAAAAATGCGCCAGAACCAAGTGGGGTTTCAGTATTACCAGGAACCTATACTATAAAAGTGGCTTATGGAGACCAAAGAGATTCTGTGAAAATGGAAGTAAAGATGGATCCAAGAGTAAAGGTAGGTCGCGAAATATTGGTAGCGCAGCAGGATTTTCAAAAGAGATTAGAATCGTACAATGCCATGGCATATGAGGCTAGTAAAAGGATTTTAGAGTCTAAGAAGATAGCGGATGAGTACATTAAAAAGATGGGAGCCAAAGATAAAAAGGCTTACGAAGAACAGATTAAAGAAGCCAAAGCCATAAAAGATTCGCTGAACGCCTTGTTAGTACCATTGATCGGAGAAGACAATAGTAAAAAGCAAGGGATTATTCGTTCGCCCAACCCGACGGTTTCGTCCAGAATAGGCAACGCCAGCTATTATGTTGGTAGCTCTTTGGATGCACCAGGGCCTACAGCCCAGAGGTTGGAAAAGCAAGCAAAACAAGCAGTAGAGGCTGCCATTGACAAAGTCAATACTTTTTACAACAGCCAATGGAAAACGTTTAGATCCAATATGGAAAAGGTAGAAATTTCACCTTTTAAGGATTATGAACCAATAAAATAAAATAAAAAAAGCGCTGATGTTATCAGCGCTTTTTTTATTCCTCAGTTGCAGGGCTTTTGTCTTTTCCTTCTATAATGCGCTGCATTTCTTGCTCCTTCCGTTGCATTTCTTCTTGCGTTGCCTCTAACTCTTCCATATTTTGCCGCATCTCCTCTTCTTTGTTTTTCATATCCTCGGCTTGCAACTGAGACAATTCTAAAAGCTTTTTCGTTTTTTCATTGGTTTGGATATTGATAAGGGAGGAGGCAATGATTTCTCCGGCTTTTTGTAAGAAAGTAATTTCAAAAGGTTCATATTTTTTAAAGGATGCAATTTCCAATACTCCTTCTGTGTCTTCATTGAAGTTGAGTGGCACAACTACCAAGGTGGTTGGAGTAGATTGACCTAAGCCCGAAGTAATGGTGGTATAACCATTGGGGATGTTGTCTAAGTGCATGACCCGTCTTTCAAGGTATACCTGGCCTATAATGCCTTCTCCAATTTCAACTTCTGAATGGATGTGTTTTTTTCTTTCATACGCATAACACCCTTCTAATTTTAATGTTTTGGTTCCATCTTCGCTTTCAAAAGTGACATACAACCCACCTTGTCTTGCTCCCACATATTTCACCAAATATGATAGGATCTCATCTGTTAATGCGTCGTAGTCATTTTGATTTTTTCTTATTATCGAAGTAAGTTCATTGAGTCCTTCGTTTTCCCATCGGCGTTTGTCTTCTTCATTTCTGACTTTGATCATTTGTTCTCGCATTTTGATCAATTCTCCAGCCAAATTGTTTTGGTTGGCATGGGCATTTTCATCTGTAAGCCCGGTCCAATTAATATCGTAATTGCCTTGGGTTATGTTTTGAATAAAATTGGAAGCTTTTTTTAAATTGGAAATGATCAATTCCACCACCTGGGCAGCATTGGCAAAAGTTTTCTTTTCGTTGGAATTGAAAATTAATTCGTTGTTTTGGTTGTATAAGTTAAGGAAAAGCGCTTTTCTTCTGCTTTCGTTGTGTTTCATGCGCCATATCACAAAAATCAAGGTGGGTATTCCAAATATGGCCATTATAATTTGGTACCAAATAGTAAAATTAAGCAGTTCGTCATAGGAGTTCTTCGATTCTTCTGAAAGCTTTTTCACGAAAGGATCAAACTCTTCACCAAATTCTTTCCACTTTAACCATGTGTCGGTACCTTTGTCTTTTCTTATAATAGCAATAGCAGCTTCTTTATTGCCCGCACGGTGCAATGCAAGGGCATCTTCCATCAGGGCATAATAACTGTCTACTTCAATTCTCAAACCTTGAAATTTTCTTTTATCGTAGCCAATTTCTTCGAATAGGGTATCCAGGGAAATGTAACTTTTTCGTTGTAGTACTTTTCTGTCTTTAATGGTGTTGAGAAAGGCCGGGTTTTCAACCAGCAAGTAACCTCGTACACTCATGTCCACATTGTTAATGTTTGCCATGATGTCCGATTTTTCGGTTTGAATTTTTTCGTATATCGCAGCGTTGCGCGTATAGCTGTTCAGTTTGTTGTTAAGACTAAAAGTCAAAACAAACCCTACAACAATTAACAAAAGAATTAAAAAGAGTAAAATGTAATAGTAATTCCTAGCAATGTAGTTTTTTACCGCAACGACCTGATTATTCATAAATAGATTGTATTTATATCGGAATATAGCAAAACCGGACCATTTAAGCAATCATTTGAAATGGGGGAATGATTTTATTGGCATAAAAAAAGCCAACAGGTACACCTGTTGGCTTTTAAATTTTATTTTTTATGCAATTTATCCGTTCATGGAAATCAAAAATTCACCGTTGTTCAAAGTGCCCTTCATTTTTCCTAAAAGGAAGTCCATGGCTTCGATTGAGTTCATATCCGACATAAATTTGCGGAGTATCCAAACCCTTTGTAGCTCTTCTTTGTCCATCAACAAGTCCTCTCTTCTAGTTCCTGATGCAGGTACATCAATAGCAGGGTAGACTCGTTTGTTAGAAAGTTTTCTGTCTAATTGCAGCTCCATGTTACCCGTTCCTTTGAATTCTTCAAAGATTACTTCGTCCATTTTAGAGCCAGTTTCAATTAATGCAGTAGCGATAATGGTGAGTGAACCACCGTTTTCAACGTTTCTGGCCGCTCCAAAAAATCTTTTTGGTTTGTGCAAGGCGTTGGCATCAACACCACCAGATAAAATTTTACCGGAGGAAGGCACCACTGTGTTGTATGCTCTTGCCAATCGGGTTAACGAGTCAAGCAAAATCACAACATCATGGCCACATTCAACCATTCTTTTCGCTTTTTCAAGCACAATACTAGAAACTTTTACATGTCGGTCGGCTTGTTCATCAAACGTTGAAGCAATTACTTCACCGTTAACGCTTCGCGCCATGTCCGTTACTTCTTCTGGTCTTTCATCAATCAAAAGAATCATCAAGTAACATTCTGGGTGGTTTTCTGCAATTGAGTTAGCAATTTGCTTCAATAAAACAGTTTTACCAGTTTTAGGTTGTGCAACGATCATTCCCCTTTGTCCTTTTCCTATAGGAGCAAATAGATCCAAAATCCTTGTGGAATAGTTGTTTGCTTTTGTACTTAAATTGATTTTTTCTTCTGGGAAAAGAGGTGTCAAATGTTCGAAAGGAACTCGGTCTCTTACTTCTTCCGTAGTTTTACCGTTGACCAACTCCACTCTTAACAAAGCAAAATATTTTTCCCCTTCTTTAGGAGGTCTGATTTGACCTTTTACACTGTCTCCTGTTTTTAATCCAAACAGTTTTATTTGAGAAGGAGAAACGTAAATATCATCTGGGCTCGCAAGGTAGTTGTAATCGGAAGACCTTAAAAAACCATACCCATCTTGCATGATTTCTAAAACACCTTCGTTTACAATTACACCGTCAAACTCTTTAATGTCATTGTCCTTTTTCTTGTTGTATCGATCGTCGCGGTCTTGTTTGTCCGCTCGGTCTCTGCGCTCTGGCCGTTCGCTTCTTTCCGGTCTTTCATTTCTTTCTGGCCGTTCGCTGCGCTCTTGTTTTTCTGGTCTTTCTCCCCTGTCTTTTCTTTCTGGTTTGTCAGAAGCAGCAGGTTTAGATTCTTTGGGCTGATTTTCAGCGTTTTTCTTTCGAGGCCGCTCGGTCTTTTTGTTGTCTTTGGCCTTGCTCTCTTCTTTTCCGAAGGAAACCAAGTCATTGTCAACATCAAAATCTAGAGACTGTAACAACTCTTCAGAAGAAAGTTCTGTTTCACCTTCCTTTGAATCAGCTGGTTTTGAATCGGCTGGTTTCGAAGATTTAGCTGGTTTAGCAGGTTTTGAGGATTCCGAAGCAGGGGCCGAATTGGCCTTTTTTTCATCTTCCACATTTACTCTTTTCACTCTACTTCTTTTGTTTTTAGAAGATTTTTCTTCTGGTTCTTTTGCGAATTCTTTTTTGGTAGGCAGTTTGTCGTCTGGCGCAACAGCTTGATAATCAAGAATTTTATAAACGAGTTCTTTTTTGCTAAGGCGCTTATACCCCTTAACCTCTAACTCTTCTGCAATCTCCTTTAGCTCTGAAAGGAGTCTGACATTCAATTCCTCAATGGTGTACATAAAATAAATTGAGATTGTAAGTAATCTTTAATCTTCTAGTTTGAATTAATTAATAGAAAAAAGTTCTGTGGAAATTCTATATGATCTTTAGATACTGATTTCAGATCTGAAATAGCGAATGACTTATCAGTTCTTCTAT
The DNA here is from genome assembly GCA_900537185.1 of Cytophagales bacterium Alg240-R148. Lineage (GTDB taxonomy): Bacteria > Bacteroidota > Bacteroidia > Cytophagales > Cyclobacteriaceae > Alg240-R148. The sequence continues at coordinate 319,218 of LS999831.1, read as the reverse complement.
GCAATTATAACGTAACAACGGCCAATATACAAATATAAATGCCTTTTTTCTTCGTTATGAAAGTTTCTTCTTAAGAAACAGTTCAGATTTACTTTAAATTTAACTTATTTTGCGGTAAAAATATAATTCTCATGTTACAAATTTCATTTATTCAAACCAATGCAGATAAGGTAGTCGCTGGTTTGGAAAAGCGCAATTTTCCTGATGCAGGAAATGTTATTAAAAAAGTACTTGACTTGGATACAGAAAGAAGGTCCATTCAAAGTGAACACGACAGCGTACTTTCCGAATCCAATGGGTTGTCCAAACAAATTGGTATGTTGATGAAAGACGGCAAGAGAGAAGAGGCTGAAACAGTGAAGGCCAAAACAGCATCCTTAAAGGCAAAAAGTAAAACGTTAGGTGAAGCGCTGAGCAAAACAGAGGCTGCCTTACAATCTTTGTTGTATACCATACCAAATGTTCCGAATGAGGCTGTACCAGGCGGCCGTTCTGAAAAGGACAATGAAATAGTGAGCAACCATGGGAGCAGCCCTGCTTTAGGAGCAGATGCCTTGCCACATTGGGAGTTGGTGAAAAAGTACGACATCATTGATTTTGAATTGGGTAATAAAGTAACAGGAGCTGGTTTCCCTTTTTATAAAGGGAAAGGCGCTCGGTTGCAAAGGGCTATGAAAAATTACTTTTTGGACAAGGCCGTGGAAGCTGGGTTTGTTGAAGTACAACCCCCAATTTTCATCAACAAAGAATCTGGTTTGGGAACAGGGCAGCTTCCAGACAAAGATGGGCAAATGTACCACATGACAGAAGACGATTTGTATGCTATTCCTACTGCAGAAGTGCCTATTACAAACATGTACCGAGATGTAATTTTAAAGAAGGAAGCGTTACCAGTAAAACATGTTGGGTTTACACCCTGCTTTAGAAGAGAAGCAGGGTCATGGGGTGCCCATGTGCGAGGCTTGAATCGTTTGCACCAATTTGACAAAGTAGAAATTGTATTAATTGATTTGCCAGAAAACTCATACGATCGATTAAAAGAAATGTGCGGGCATGTTCAAATGTTATTAGAATCATTGGGGCTGGAATACCGAGTATTGAACCTGTGTGGAGGAGATCTTGGCTTTACCGCTGCCCAGACTTTTGACATGGAAGTGTTTTCTGCTGCCCAAGATAAATGGTTGGAAGTTAGTTCAGTAAGTAATTTTGAAACCTACCAAGCCAACAGGTTAAAATTGAGGTACAAAGAAGATAAAAAAACGACCCTACTGCATACATTAAACGGAAGTGCCTTAGCGTTGCCTAGAATATTAGCTGCAATACTAGAAAACAACCAGACTCCAGAAGGTATAAAAATACCAGATGTTTTGGTGCCTTATTGTGGTTTTGATACGATTGATTAAATAAAAAAGGCCTCATTGGAGGCCTTTTTATAAACATTGTATGGAAGTTTTTAATGTGAATTCATTAAAACTTCCATATTATATTTTTTAGGCACTCTACCCATTCGTCTGAGTCGTTTAGGCTTTCTACCAATTGAATTTTTTCACCTCCGTGTTCTACAAACAATTCTTGGTACCCTTCGCCAATTTCCACTATCGTTTCCAAACAATCCGCTGTAAAGGCAGGAGAAAACATCAATAACCTTTTTTTGCCTTCTTTGGCAAGTTGTACAATGGCTTTGTCAGAAAATGGTTCTACCCAGTCTTTGTCCAATCTGGACTGAAAACAGACCGTGTATTTGTCTTTGGGGATCCCCATGCGCTTGGCAATTTGCCTCGTAGTTTCATAACATTCTGCCTTGTAGCAAAAGTAGTTGTCTTCTGTAATGCTGTCCTCACAATTGTGGTGGCTACAGGGGCCTGAAGGGTATACCTTGTCTAAGTGTCGATTGGGAAGTCCATGGTATGAAAAAAGAACATGGTCGTAGTCATTGACGTCGTGTTGGATGCCCTTGGCTACTACCGCATTGATGTAATCTGGGTGGTCAAAGAAAGGACCTGCAATAACCAGTTCAGGTATCACCCACCATTTTTTTATTTCATCCATTACGGCTTCAATGGCCGAGCCACTACTGGCCGAAGCATATTGCGGAAAAAGAGGCAAAACGATTATTCGTTCATAATTCAGCAACTTCATGTCTTCCATAACATTGGTAATCGACGGGTTTTTATACCGCATGGCCAAATGAACATGGTATTTTTCACCTAGGTTTTTTTGAAGTTTGTTGCTGAGTAATTCACTGTAATGCCTCAGTGGTGAACCCGTTTCTTCATCCCATAGTTTTTTATATTCTTTGGCAGAACCGGGTGCTCTGAAAGGAACTATTACAAAATTGACCAGAAATTTTCTCAATAAAAATGGTAAATCAATTACTCTTTTATCATTTAAAAATTGAAAAAGGTAAGAGCGTACATCACTTGTTTTAGGACTGTCTGGTGTGCCTAAGTTGATTAGCAATACACCTGTTTTTTTAATCTCCATGGAATTATGTTATGGTATTGGCTTGCAGAACGACGTATCCATACATTCCGAAGCGTACAAATCTAAACAATGAAAATAATAAATAGTTTTTGAATTTATAATCTGCAGAACCTACCAACATAGCAATGGCAGAAAAAGGCAATGGCGTCATGGCGGCAACAATGATCAAAAATCCACCGTATTTTTCTAACATTGGTCTGTACTTTCCAACTTTATTTTGAAGGAAGGTATATTTGTTGATGTTCAATAAATTTGCTCCTATAAAATAACCCAAAACGCCGGCGATATAGGACAATACAGCCAGAAAAGCAACATCTAAAAAATAAGAGTCAAAAAGCCCTACTTTAATAGACCAGAACATAAACCACTCGGGTGGGATGATTCCGAAAACTACTTCGCTTCCTACAAAGAGTGTATATACGGCTGCTGGGCTTAAGTTTTGAGCCATCCATTCTTCATCTATAATGTTGAATTTTCTGGCCAATAAGTAAACTGCTACAATTACAATTAGCCAAAGAATTCCGCGCAATAAATTTTTTAAAAAGAAATTGGTTTTTGAATTAATGCTCATGTTTTACTGCATTGGTGCTCTTTCGAAAGGTTGGTTTTCGTCAAATAACTTTCTGTAAGTAGCATGTTTTTTACCAACATATCCACCTACTTGTTCTACGACTCGAATCATTTTAGGGTTAAAATCACCAATCCAATTCATCTCGAGGTTGTCATACCGTGCGTAATCTACTTGTACCATTTGCGCAGCGGCCATTATTAAGGCACCTTCTACCCCCTTGCCTTGGTGTTTGGGTACCACACCAAATACAAGACCGAGCGCTTTGTTGCAACTTTTCCTCCATTTATGGTAGACGAATTTCAACTTACCAATCCAATCCAATTTTCCATTAACATATTTGAATATTTGGTTGACTTCCGGTAACATAATGTAAAAAGCTACAGGCTCATTTTTATAATAGCCATACCAGATGATCTTTTCATCCATTATTGGCTTCATTTTTTTCATAGCAGCTTTTGCTTGCAAAGAAGTCATTTTTGCTACACCAGCGTGCCTGGCCCATGCCTCGTTGTAAATATTTCTAAAATCTTCTGTGTATTTGGCAATGTTGTTTTTTTTGAGGTGCTCGAAATGGTAATCAGGATCTTCTTTAACTTTTTCTGCTTTGGCCATTATTTTTGGATCAAACGGATCGCGCATTTTACGGGCATATGTCAATTGGTTAAAATATACCTGAAAACCATAGGCCTCAAAAAGGTCTTTGTAATAAGGGGGGTTGTAGTTGCAATTGTAATTCGGTTCTTTGTCGTACCCTTCAATTAACAAGCCCCACCACTTGTCTCTATCACCAAAATTAATAGGGCCATCCATGGCTTCCATGCCTCTTTCTTGCAGCCAAACTTTGGCTTGGTCAAAAAGTTCGAAAGCTACTTTTTGATCGTCAATGCATTCAAACATACCTAGGCCGCCAGTTGGCTGCTTGTTCTTTTTTGCAGTCTTTTTATTAACAAAAGCTGCAATTCTTCCCAAAGCCTCTCCTTTGTCATTCTTAATAATCCAACGGGTACATTCTCCGTTTCGGAATGTTTTATTCAGTTTTTTGTCAAAAAATGCCTCTATATCTTTGTCCAATGGACGAATCCAATTTGGATGGTTTTTATAGATTTTTATGGCAAGTTTGATAAAATCTAGTTTGTCCTGTTGGGTAGTAACTTCAATCAGTTGCATATAAGTACGGGTGTATTAAGCGGTAAATATACTTTTATTTTTACGAGGGTAAGAAAGATTAAATGAAATATTTAATCTATGGAGCTAATGACGAAATTAGGAAGTAAAATGGAAAACTTAGTGCCAATGCCTTCTTTGCTGTCTATGTCTATTTTTCCACCAATTTTGTTGACCGCATTTTTTACGATGTAGAGCCCAATACCAGAGCCATCGGAGGATTCTGTTGCCCTATAAAACATGTCAAATATTTTTGGAAGGCGTTCGGCAGGAATCCCTATTCCATTGTCCTCCATGACAATTTCTAATATGTCGGCTTTTTGTTCTACACAAATAGATATTTTGGAAGTAGGTTTTTCGGTGTCTATGTATTTGATGGCGTTGGAGATTAGATTTCTAAAAATCTCAGTAATCCTCCAGGCATCGGAATGAAAACTTCTGCATTTAATGGTGATGTTCTTTTCGAGGTTTTGAGCATTTTTCAAATAGTCCAAATCATTGAAACACTGGGCAACAATTTTCTCGAAATTTACTTTATCCACGTTCAAGTCCAACTTTAAATTCTTGGAATGACTCAAAACATCAGAAATGAAATTATCTAAATTTTTTATACGTTCTTCGATGTTGTCGATGTAAGGGAAATTAAGGTTTTTGGACTCATTTTCTAATCGAGCTAAGTTAATGAGGCCTTTTACAGAAGACAATGGCGCCCGCAAGTCATGGGAAACTTTGTAAACAAAATTATCCAGCTCTTCATTTCTTACCTGTAGTTCTTCTTCTGCTTTTTTCCTGTGCGAAATGTTGACATAAAGCCCGAAAATTCCTATAACCTCATTGTTGAGGGTAACTGGTACGCCATATATGATGACCGGTATTAATTTGCCGTTCTTTGTTCTTCGTATGGATTCGACACTTACTACTTCCCCTTCGTTGCCTATTACTTGGTTGATTTTAATGGCTTGTCCTTTGTGCTCTGCCGGTACAATAAAATCGTTCAAGATTTTACCTATGATCTCTTCTCGGTTGTATTGGAACATGTTTTCAAATCCCTTGTTCACACGCGAGACTTTGTAATTTTTATCTGCCAGCACTATCCCTAAGGGGGAGTTTTCAAACAGGTTTCCAAATAACTCTTCGTTTCTTTGAAGTTTGAGTTGTGTTTTCCACTGCTCGGTAACATCTACTAAAATGCCGTACCGTACAATAGAGCCATTGATGCGCCGATCCGGTTTGGAGCTTCCTTTAATTCTTTTGATTTCATTTTTAACTACAAATCTGCCTTCCCATTCCCAAGCACTTTTTAGCTTATTGGCTCGATTAAAAGATTGGTTGTAAGAATCCCGGTCTTCATGGAATATTAAGCCCGGTAACAAATCTGGGTTTTTCCGAATGTCTTCCGGTTTGTAGCCGAACATATCCATACAGCCTTCACTGATGTACCGGAAATAATAATGTCCATTGGGTTCTATGATAAACTCATATAGAACACCAGGGATGTTCATTGTAAAGTTTCTAAAGCTATTGGCATTGTCGGAACGCGAATTCGAAATGGTGGTTATTTCTCTAGTCTGGCCATAACCACCTAAAATTTCATTGTTTTCATAATGCGCAAAAAATGAAATTTCATAAACTTTGGGTTCTTCGTGCCTCGATGGATGTTTAAAAGCCAAAAGTGTTTTAAATGGCACACCGTCTTTAACTTTCTTAATCTGGCTGATGTCGTTGTTGGGGATGAACTTGAACGCATCCACCAATAATTTTCCTACACAACTTTCTTCTAGGCAGAATATTTCTGCCATCATTTTATTGTAGGCGCAAATCGTCAAACGATTATCAAACACAAATATCCCGTCCGGGCTATTTTCAAAAAATGGTGTTTTTAAAAAGTTATTCTTTAAAATTTCTTGTTCTAAAGTATTCTGATTGCTTGTCTTGAGACTCATTTCTCTAAAAATCGATCTCATAATATACAGCAATCAAAGACTGAATTCAAATTTTAAGAGAGTTTTTGTTAGCGAAATTGGAGATAATTCAAGGGGATGTTGAAATTATTCAACGGTTTCTTTAATATTTAAATAGTTTAAATTGTCTAAGTTCCAGTCTATTACGAGGCCTCCAGCTAGGCCTTTGGCTGCCTTTTCCCCATACAATAAATGGCATAAATAAAGTGCAGGATCGTATGATTTTGCGCCACCTTGAGAAGTGATCAAACTGCCATCATGAACAAAACTTACGTTTTCATGTACCGAAAGATTGGGAAACATGGTTCTGTACTTGTCTACATCTCCCGGAAATGTAGTGGAGTGTTTCCCATTTACCAATCCGGCATGTGCCAGAACAAAGGCACCATCACAGAGGGAGATAACGTATTGGGCTAGGACACCTTGTTTTTTAACAAAGTCAATAAGCTTGTCATTTTCTAAGTCCGTAGTCATGCTAAATTCTGCACTCGGAACCACTAAGATATCAATCGGTGGGAGGGCAGGGTCATGGAAGGCATAATCAGGGAGTATTTTTAATCCTTCGAAAGTAGTGAGAAGCTTTTTTTCTGGCGCGATAGTAAATACTTTCATGCCTTTGTCGTGGTGGAATATGGTGTGGTGGAAAATATCCATGGGTGCAACTAATTCTGAATTGTACACACCTTCTACTATTACAAAACCTACATGGAGCTGTTTGGTTGGATTAATAGGGGTAATATCATTTTTTGATGTAGAGGAAGGGCTGTCTTTTGATTTTTGCTGGCAGGCAGCTACTACCAATAGAATCAATACAAAAAGAGTGTTTTTCATTTATTTATGATCTAATTTTACAGATGAATGTACAACATATAAATAAGTTATGCTTGATTTAAATTTATTAAAAGAGAAGTTGTTGTTTGATAAAGTCTCCAATGTGTTGGTACTCAACGAGCCCGAAGGAACCTACTTTGTTAACGAAATGTCGGATGAGGATATGGGGGCTGCTATGCTTTATTTTTGTTATAAAAAGACAGATATTGACGAATTTGTAGAAAAGGTTGGAGGGGCATTGCAAAAAGGCCTGGTATTGTGGATGGCTTACCCGAAAAAGTCTGGTGCTTTGAAGGCTGATATAAACCGAGACCAAGGCTGGGAAGGATTTATAAATTTGGGTTATAAGCCAGTTACACAAATTTCATTGAATGCAGATTGGTCTGCCTTGCGGTTTCGACCTGCCGATGAGGTAAAACATAAAAAGGTAGTCTCGCAATACATCGATAAAAATTTAAAAACAGTACAACTGCCTCCAGATATGGCTTCAGCTTTAGAAGAAACGGCTATATCTTTTTTTAACACCTTGTCTTACAGCTCCAAAAAAGAGTTTGTAGAATGGGTGGAAGATGCCAAGAAAGAAACAACACGACAAAACCGCATTGAAAAGAGCAATGCCATGCTTCTTTCCAAAAAGAAAGTGCCCTATTAGTATTAGAGCAAATCTTTAATGATGCTTTCCTCCGTTTTGCCCTCTGCTTCTGCTTTAAATGTTTTTACAATCCGATGTCTTAAGATGGGCAGCGCTACGTTTTTAACATTTTCTATGTCAGGAGCATATTTTCCATGAACAAGGGCATTGCATTTAGCTGCCAGTATGAGGTTTTGTGAAGCTCTGGGGCCAGCTCCCCATTCTAGGTAGTCTTTTGTTAGCTCAGAACTGTTGGGCCCGTTGGGCCTTGTTTTGTGCACCAATTGTACGGCGTATTCAATTACATTGTCTGCTACAGGTACCTTTCTAACCAGTTGTTGAAACTTAATGATGTCTTCTGCGCCCATTATTTTGGAGGCAACCGGTAACTCTGCTGTTGTAGTATTTTTAACAATTTCCACTTCTTGGTCAAAAGAGGGGTAGTCGAGCCGAACATTAAATAAAAACCGATCCAATTGGGCTTCTGGAAGCGGGTACGTACCTTCCTGTTCAATTGGATTTTGCGTAGCCAAAACAAAAAACGGCCTGTCCAAATCATACTTTTTCCCTGCAATAGTAACCGCATATTCCTGCATGGATTCCAATAAAGCAGCTTGTGTTTTTGGTGGTGTTCTGTTTATTTCATCCGCCAGAATTATGTTGGCAAAAATTGGCCCTTTAATAAACTTGAAGTTTCGTTCTTTATCCAATGTTTCAGCGCCCAAAATGTCAGAAGGCATTAAGTCTGGCGTAAATTGAATGCGGTTAAAATTGAGGTCTAAAGTGGAAGCAATGGTCTGGATTAACAAGGTTTTGGCCAACCCAGGGACACCAACCAAAAGACAGTGTCCTTGGCAAAAAATTGAAGTAAGCAAAAGGTCTACAACCTCCTCTTGTCCCACTATAACTTTGGATATTTCTTTCTTAAGTTTATTGTAGGTTGCATGAAACTCATTCGCAAGCGCTACATCATTGTTGTTTACTTCCATTAAAAAGGATTTATTTTAAGATCTCACATTGATCGTACTTTTCATCGATTCGAATAAAAACATCGTCTTTTGCTTCATCAAACCATTTGCCCATCACTTTGTCCTGTTTTTCTTTTAAGGCAGCCCCTTTTATTTTTGTCCAATCTGCTTCGAGATTGGCTACATGCGGAGCAATTTTTTCCTTAAAATATAAAATTCTAATAGCATCTTTGCCATCATCGGTTCTAAAAGTCATGGGTTGCGAAATATTCCCTACTTGCAAAGTGTCCAATGTTAAAGAGACCACTGGGTCGAGTTCTTCTGTTGATATTTTTACGGAGCCGTCTCTTGCGTTCATATAACCACCATTGGTGTTGGTCAATTTATCATTCGAATGCAAAGAAGCGGCCTTTTCAAAGGTATAGGCTTCATTGAGTATGTCGGTTCTTATGCTATCTACAAATTTTTTGGTCCTTTCGGTGTCCAATTCGGAAGGAGTTGGTGAGATTAAAATGTGCCTAGTATGGTATTCGTTACCCCTTCTTTCAATCATTTGGATGATGTGAAAACCATATTCAGTTTCAATAGGAGCCGTGATTTCACCTGCTACCATTTCCAAAGCCGCCGCTTCATAGGCAGATACCATGGATCCTCTGGAAACCATACCCAAATCACCACCGTAATTGGCACTAGGCCCTTCAGAATATTGTTTGGCCAAAGCGCGAAAATCTTCTCCTTTGACAGCCCTACTTCTTAAATCATTGAGCTTTGCAATTGTCTCTTGTTTTTGAGCTTCACTAACAGTTACGTTTTTTACCAATTGTGAAACAATTACTTCGGTAGATATTAATGGCAAACTGTCTTTTGGAATCTGTCTGAAAAATTTTTGAACTTCGGCCGGTGTTACACTAACATCTTTTGTGATATGTCCTTGCATCCTTTGAACAATAAGCTGTTCTTTTATACGGCCCCTTAGTTCTTCTCTGATTCTTTCTAGGCTCTTGCCGTATATTTGTTCCAACCGTTCCACCGATCCTCCATAAGATTGTAATATCATTTGGATTCTTTGGTCGAGGTTGTTGTCCACTTCTGCATTGCTTACCACAACAGAATCAATTTCAGCCTTGGCAGCCATGAGTTTTTGGCTCATTATACTTCTAAGTAAATCGCAACGAAGGTTTTTTGAGTATTGTCCGTTGGCAAGTTGGCCTTGGTAGGCAAATTCCAGTTCAGAACGCAATACTATATAATCGTCTACTTTAGCGATTATTTCGTCTACCAATATTCTATTGTCATTTGTGTCTTGGGCTATGGATGTTACTGTATTAAGTACCATTACCAGCATCAAAGCTCCCTTCAATATCCTGCTCATTTCAATTTTGGTATATTTCAAATTCTTTGGATTGGACAGCCTTGTCATATACTTGTTTTTCGAGCTGGCTGGCCAATTCAATCTTTCTTTTATTAATTATAATAGTTTCAATTCTGTCTTTAACAAACTCCAAGGGCGAAATTTCATCGGATATCTTGTATTCTGAAATAACAAGAAAATACAAATGTTTGTCATCTTCGGCCTCCGCGTATTTGTTCTTTTTCAAATATTGAACTTTGTTCGGTATCTCTACAAATGGAGTGCCCTCTACTAACTCCTCAAAATTGATCCAAGTAGAATCTTGAATTTGAAAAGCAATGGAATAACTCAAGCAATAAGATTTTAAATCTTCTAAATCTTTTTCTTTTCTAGAAGTAATTAACTTTTTAACATCTCCTGTATTCGGTGCTTCTTTCGAAACGGCCAAAAATTTTCCTCTAATGATGTTTTGTTTCAGTATAAAATTATCAATGTTTTTTTCGTAGTAACTCAGAATTTCATCTTCTGAAACCGTAGTGTTCAAATTTTTATTGATATAGTAGGTCTGGTATTCATACCCCATCAGGCTATACCGATAGTCCAATATTTTTCTTTCAATTTCTGCCTCATTGAATTCAATTTTTGTAGCAGCTTCATTGATCAACAATTGTTTTTTAGCCCAATTTTTGATATACCCATTGATTCTATTCAGGCTGTCTTCTTTGTTCATGCCATGGGGTACAATGCCTTCTAAGTCTTCAGGGTATAAATATGCGTTGTTGGCCCTGGCGATTGCTGGTTTGTCTTCTTCTGATTGGGCTTCTTCTTTTATTTGAAAAAGTTCACAACTGACCAAAAACAGCAGGCCGTTAAGGGCTATAATTATATGGCTATTTTTTAATTTCATTGATGGTGTTTTCGATCACTTTTTTATTTCTTGTTATTGAATATTTGCTCTTGAGCTGTTTAATCCATTCTTTCTCCACTACTTCTTGATAGCCGGCAATTACTGCACCTTTAGTTTCTTTGAAATCCTTTTGTTTTTCCTGGCTAATAGAGTGCAGTACTACAACGTAAAACATATCGCGGGTCTCGTAATGGTGTACGCCATTGGTCCATTCAACGTTGGACAGACTAACATGTTCTTCTTCTTCAAAGTTGCCTTCTAATATCCGTAAACTTAACGAAGAATTTCCATTAAACGTATTTTCAATAGAATCTTTAGTCAACTTTGGATTGTTTGTAAGCATTTGAATTGCTTTTTTCTGTTGTAGCGAATCGGTAAATTCTAGAATGAGCCCTTGGGCGCTTTTATTAGAGCGGTAGTCTTTTTTGTTTTTATTGTAGTAGTTGAGAAGACCAGCGGAGTCGAGTGCGGCTTTGTTCCACACTTCGTTTTCCATTAGTTCAAAAAGAATGATGCCTTCTCTGTACTCCGTTACCAAGTGTTTGTATTCTGGAAATTTTTTGGCAAGGTTGTCTTTTTCATAGTTAATAACTGTAGAAGACTCATATGCTTCATATAGATTAAAAATGTATTGTTCGAGTGAAATGGAAGGCGTTTGTTTTCTTTGACTTTTGACTACAAAATTGAAAAAATCATTCGTATAAAACACGCGATCGCCAAGTACAAATAAGCTGTCGTTAGGAACTTCAGATGGGGCTACCCACTGTCCTTTTAGCAATGTAGGGTCCATTTGATTGAATGCTTTGTAAGCATAATCTTTGTTGACAACAAATCCGTTTTCTGCTTTTATTCTTTTGATAAGTTCGGATTTTTCATTTTTCGCACGGGCATCTCTTTTTATTTTAGCTTCTAACTCTTCTTGCAAAGAGTCATATGGAGCCAGGGGAATTTTCTTTATCAGTTTTACAATGTGCCATCCAAAAGGGGTGGTGAAAGGGTCGGATATTTGGCCTGGTGTAGACAGGGCAAATGCAACTTGTTCAAAAGATGGGGGCAATTGCCGGGCACCAAAGGGGTTGAGTATTCCTCCCTTGTTCTTTGAATTGACATCATCCGAATACTGCTTGCACAAATAGTCCCAATCCGCTCCTCCTTTTAATTGGTCGTTGATTTCAAATATTCTTTCCTGAATGGCAATGGAGTCTTCTTTGGTTTTTGCTTTTCTAAATCCAGCCATTATATGGGCCACTTGAACTTCTCCTAGTGCCGGCCTTCTGTCTACTACCTTAATAATGTGGTAGCCAAATTTTGTTCGAATGGGCATGGATACGGACCCTTTGTTCGTGGTGAAGGCGGCATCTTCAAAAGGATACACCATTTGAAAAGCAGTAAAATAACCCAAATCTCCCTTGTTGGATTTGGCAGATGGATCTTGAGAGTACTGAAAGGCCAAGGAATCAAAATTCTTTCCACTCAGCGCTTGGTTGCGCAAGTCCAAAATGCTGTTGTACACGCGCAAAGTATCTGTAGGACTGGCATTAGGCGCAACTTTAAGTAATATGTGGGATGCTTTAACTTCAGATTTTAACCTGTCATAGGCCTCTCTTTTTAATGCTTCCATTGTTGACCCATCGTAGAGGTACGGTCGGGCCAGTTGGTCTCTATATAAATTGAACTCTTGTTTGAATTGTTTGGTAGTGTCCAAACCTTGGGCCTCGCCTTCTTTTATTTTCAATTTGAAGTTGATGAACAAATCTAAGTACCCTCGGATGTCGTCTTCACGAAAGGCTTTTTCGTTGTTTTGGTTGTTCTTTGAATAAACGTATACAAATTCATCTTTGTAAACCGGATCTCCAGCAACAGAAAATAAGATAGGGTCCTTTTCTTTGGATTGTGTGAGTACTTGAGCGCAAGAAAAGAGGGTTATAAAAAGGAGTGTGGAGATAAAAAATCTGAGCATTTCTTTTGTAATATTAGGAGAACAATCTGCAAAGATACTATCTTTTTTTTATTTGAACAGAAAAATTAGAAAGGGATCCAATTAATGGATTTCTATTTTCTTAAAAAGTTTGCAGGTGTTTTTGTTGTTAATGGTTTTGTATTCTATTTCATCCATTATCTTTTTGACCAAAATAAGTCCAATTCCACCTTTTCGTTTTTGTTTGATTAACTCGTCCAGTGATGGGGCGTTGTAGTTTCTGATATCAAAACTTTTGCCAGTGTCAATTATTTTAAAGGTAACGCCTTTGTTTTTTTCTAATTTGACATCTACTTCCAGCGTGTCATTAGGGTTGCCCTCATGGGCATGAATAATTAAATTAGCACATACCTCATCAATGGCGAGCACCAAGGTGTTTGCGTCAACTTCAGAAAGGCCGTGTTTGATCAGGATGTCACTAATGAAGTTCCTGATGTCTTCCAGCTTTTCTTTAAGACAAGGTACGGTATAACTATACTGCATTAACATGTGTTTTTGCTTGTTCCTTATCAGAAACAATGGTTAACAACTGATCGAGTCCTAGCATTGTAAACACACTCCCCACTTTTTCATTAAGTCCAAAAATAACCATTGTTATCTCTTTGGCCTTTAAATCTTGAATGTAAGACATAAATACCCCTAATCCTGCTGAAGCAATATAATTCAGATTGGTACAATCGATTAAAATATTTTTATGATTCTCCTCAATCGCTTTATTTATTTCATCATCCAAAAATATGGAAGAACTAGCGTCTACTTGGCCTATTACCTTCATTAATAAATATTCGTTTTCAATAAGGCTTTTTATATCAATCATAGTTTTAAACGAATTAATTCTAATTGGGTTATTTAAATTTTATAATTACCATCGTATAATCATCATCGATGGCTTGGGTGCCTGAAAATTCATAAAGTGAATCCAAAACCAAGCTACTCATTTCTTCCGCACCCTTATCTTTGTTACTGTTTATTACTTCTTTGAGCCTTTCGTAACCGAATTCGTCTTGCACTTTGTTTTGCGCTTCTGTAATTCCGTCGGTATACAACACTATGATGTCGTTTTGTAAGTACTGTATACTATTTTCATTTACATAGTTTTCGTAATGGGCATTTCTTAAAATTCCGAGCCCTAATCCTTTGTCTTCGAAGAAAGTAGAAGTGTTGTCTTTTGCACAATAGTGCAGGGTAGGGCAATGTCCAGCCCTAGAGAAAACCAATTCTTTTTTCTTTGTATCTATTATAAAGTACGAAGCAGTAATAAAAGAGTTCCGGTCTAAGCAAACACTTAAAGCAGCATTGGCCCGAGTCATGAATTCTTTTGGAGAAATGTCCAGTTGACACAAGCTATTAAAAACCCCTTTCATCTGAGACATATGAAAAGCAGCAGAGGTTCCTTTTCCTGAAACATCTGCAATTATTAGCGCCATTCTATCTTCATCAATTTGATAAGTGTCGTAGTAATCTCCTCCTACTTCGTCCGCAGCATGTGAGAACCCGCAGATATCGTACCACTCGTTGCCGTTTAGCTTCTCTGGCAATAGACTGCTTTGGACTGTCTTCGCAATTTTAAGTTCTTCTTTATAACGTTCATTCTCTATCGCTTGTTCAAGTAATCGGAAATTTTCAATAGAAACTCCCGCCTGGCTTACAAAAGTTTTAATAATATTTGCAGCTTCTTTGTTGAACCCATCTGAAACTTCTTTGAGGAGTGCTAGGGTACCTATTACTTCGTTTTGAACAATTATTTGAAAGCCCATAATGGACCGATAATGAAAGCCTTTGAGTTTGGAAAGGTGCTTGTCGACCCTCAAACTTCTGTCTGAATCCGATTCAAATACCCCTTTAATTTTATTTTTTACAATGTAGTCTTTGACCTTAGCAACATCCGTTTCTTTTAGTTTGTGCATGTAATAGTCGCTTTGCCCATTGTTGCTCTTAACTTCAACCCATGCTGCATCCGCCAAAACAGTACTGACAGAACTTTGTAAGAGCACATCAAAAACTTGCTCTTCATTTTGCTCTGTTTGAATGGTCTGACTTAGTCGCTGAAAATTCAGTACTTCTTCTAATTTTTGCTCAAACACAGAGCTGGTAGGTAAGTTAAAAAGGATCACCAACAGCGAAAATACTGCGTATATTAAAATAAACACCATTACAGCAAGTAGAAAAACGTTGCTCATAAAGTTGCTTATCAACTCGTCATTTTTGAGGAATAAATTGAGTACCCGATAAAAGTACCCCATGTATAAGATGGTGAGAGCAATCAACAAAATGCTCTTCCACTTTTGTTTGAAATTGAGGTAGGCTACCCATTTCATATTAGCAGATAAAAAGAGCCCCATCAAAACCAACATAACCAAATAAGGTATGTAAAAGTCCTCTAAAAATTTAAATGGTAGAATGTTGTATATCAAACTGATCAACAAGGCATACTCGAAAATATTCCAAAAACGCAGCAAAAATTTTGATTTTTGATATAGGATGAGCCTTTTCCAAACAATGAAGGTGGATACCAAAAGAATGATTACTACCCCTAAATTAATTAGGTAGAAAAAATCTATTAGCAGCAAATTTTGTTGCAAACTTGTATTGCCTAATAAAAAACTAAAGAGCTCTAACGTAAGGGAAATTACAGTGGTTAGAAGTCCGGTAACAAATACCTTCCACAATAAATCAACAAAGTTGAGCCCCTCAACGCGGTTGATTCGGTATCTGTAGAATAGATAAACGCAGAAAATATAAGCGTTGAGTAAAATGACAGGCACTTCACTACTGATACCAATACTGATATTGTTGGTTCTACTGAATTGCAACGACAAGTCTGTCGCAACCAATAAGATCCATAAAATAACCGCAAAAACAGCTCCTAGACGTGCTATGGCCTTTTCAGATAACATTAACCGTGATTTAAAAAAGTATTGGCCTGCAAAATAGTATATTGGCGGTTAAAATAAAATAAAAAACCAACTATGATGATAACCGGTTAAATTTAGTGTTACCTGCTGTAGTTAGGTGCTTCCCTAGTAATGGTAATGTCGTGTGGATGGCTTTCCTTATTGCCTGAAGCTGTGATTTTTACGAATTTTGCACTTTGTAGAGATTGGATATCCGGTGTGCCACAATAACCCATACCTGCTTTTAATCCGCCGATAAGCTGAAAGAGTACTTCAGAAACCATTCCTTTGAATGGCACGCGTCCTACTATTCCTTCTGGTACTAGTTTGTTGGTAGCGGTGTCCATATCTTGGAAATACCGGTCTTTACTGCCGTTTTCCATCGCCTCTACGGAACCCATTCCTCGATAGGATTTAAATTTTCTTCCTTCAAAAATAATAACGGAGCCTGGCGCCTCTTCCGTGCCTGCTAAGAGCGACCCGACCATAACGCAATCCGCTCCGGCTGCAATTGCCTTTGCTATGTCTCCTGAATATCGAATGCCGCCATCGGCTATAATTGTGATGCCAGTGCCCTGAAGTGCCTGTGCCACTTGTTGTACTGCAGATAATTGTGGTATTCCCACTCCTGCTATTATCCTTGTGGTGCATATGCTTCCGGGGCCCACCCCTACTTTTACTGCATCTACTCCTGCATCTTTTAATGCTAAGGCAGCTTCTTGAGTGGCTATGTTACCAGCAACCAATGGCAAATTCGGGAAGGTTGTTTTGACCAGCTTGCAAGCTTCAATCACGCCTTTAGAATGCCCGTGGGCGGTGTCCAATGCCACAACGTCCACCCCAGCTTCTACTAATAATGCCGTTCGCTCGATCAAATCTGAAGATACCCCAACTGCAGCGCCGACACGCAGCCGTCCCAACGGGTCTTTGCATGCATTGGGTTTGTCTTTTTTCTTTAAAATATCTTTAAATGTCATCAAACCGGTAAGTTTACCTTGTTCGTTGACAATGGGCAATTTTTCAATTTTGTGCTTTTCCAAGGTTTTTTCAACTTCCTGCTGGTCGCTTCCTTCTTTCGCAGTAACGAGGCCTTCTTTTGTCATGATGTCGCCAAGATAAGCTTCTGGGTTTTTTTGAAACCGTATGTCGCGGTTGGTAACAATACCGAGCAGTGTGTTGTGGCGGTCTACTATAGGAATCCCACCAATTTTGTTGTTGTTCATTATAACTTTGGCTTCGCGAACACTGGCATCTGGAGTTAGCGTAATCGGGTCCAATATCATACCACTCTGCGACCTTTTTACTTTTTTGACTTGGGCTGCTTGGTTTTGCATGTCCATGTTTTTATGAATGAAGCCAATACCGCCTTCTAGAGCCATGGCTATCGCAAGCTCACTTTCAGTGACGGTATCCATAGCCGCCGAAAGTAGGGGGATGTGGAGTGCAATTTCCTTGGTTAACCGGGTGCGGGTGGAAGTGGTTTTTGGTAGTACTTCTGAATAGGCGGGTTGTAACAATACGTCGTCAAAAGTAAGTGCTTCAAATAATATTTTGTTTGGATTAGAAGGCATAAGAACAAATAATTGGTGCGTTATTTGGCAAGCCAAAGGTAGCACAATAGGCAATTTATTAAATGTGCAATTTATTTTCTTTGTGTTAATTTATTTGTTTGAAATGCTGCTTTTGTTAAAGTTTTATTATCGATTTGATTAAATTAACACTTATATAATCCCTGTTAAAAAGAAATAATGCTATGTTTGTTTTAGATCGATCAAAAGAAAAACATACCCTATGAAAGTATACGCATGCACCCTGTTTATATTGGCTTTATCTTTTTGTCAGCTTTCTCATGCTCAAGTCCAAACCGGAAAAGCTTCTTTTTATGCCGATAAGTTTGAAGGAAGAAAAACAGCAAGTGGAGAGAAGTACAAACATTCTAAACTTACGGCGGCACACAAAACTTTGCCTTTTGGAACCAAACTTAAAGTGACCAATATGGCCAATGGAAAGAGCATTGAAGTGGTGGTGAATGACCGTGGCCCTTATGTTGAAGGACGGGTGATTGATTTATCTAAATCTGCTGCACGAGAATTAGGTTTTATTAACCAAGGTTTGGCAGATGTGAAAATTGAAATTTTGGATGCTGGTGATGGCAAAGGCAAAACGGGCAGTATACCTAGGGATCAAATAACAGAAAACGATATTGTGTACTATGCAATAAGTGTGGAGCAAACGGTGCCAAAAGGTTACGGTGTACAACTGGCCACTTTCAAAGACCAATCCAACTTATTGAGTTTTACGGAAAACTTGTCCATTAAGGAGCGGGTTTTTGTAGAAGTAAAACAAATCAATGGACAACGGGTGTTTGCTTTAATAGGAGGTCCTTTTAAGAATTATACAAAAGCAAATGAATACAAAACCAAAATAAAAGCGGATTTTCCAGATAGTTTTATAGTTGATTTTTCAAAATAAAAGGGTTGTGAGCCATTTTTTTTACCATGCATTATAAATTAGTTAAGGCGGTAATAAAAGTTTCAAGGACAGGAAATTTGTTGATCATAGCATTAACCCAATTGTTGGCGTCCGCTTTTTTGATTTCAGGTGAAACCATGGCAAGCAGCCTTATGAACAAGCGGTTGTGGTTGCTGATGTTTTCTACAGCCGCAATCGCGGCAGCTGGTAATATTATCAACGATTATTATGACATTAAGATTGATTTAATCAACAAGCCTGAAAAGGTGGTGGTGGGCAAGGACCTTAAACGAAGGAAAGCAATGGCGCTACATACCCTGTTTAATATTATGGGCATAGCCATTGGAGCCTTGTTGTCTTGGAAAATTGCCCTGGTTAACCTAACAAGTGCATTTGCTTTGTGGTATTATTCCAATCAGCTCAAGCGAAAGGCATTTATTGGAAATGTAGTAGTAGCAGCGTTAACTGGCATGTCCATTTGGATTGTTGGCCTGTTGTATTCAAAATTTTCAATGCTGTTATTGTTGTATACTTTGTTTGCCTTTTTCTTTAATTTAATAAGAGAAATTGTCAAAGACATAGTAGATATGTCAGGCGATAAAACCTTTGGGTGTACTACCCTTCCTATTATCTGGGGCATACGCAAAACCAAAAGGTTTATGCTGTGGGTTACAGGAGTATATTACCTTACGTTATTAGGCCTAACCGCTTGGTACCAAGACATTCAAATAATGGCATTTACTAGCTTGCTAATTCTGCCTGTTGGGTTTATATTTTATTTTTTATTAAAAGCGGACACCAGGAAGAAGTTTAGGAAAATTACGGTTTATACCAAGATCATCATGTTGCTTGGTGTTTTGAGTATGGCTTTGTGGATTTAAGCTGCTACTTCTTCTCCGCTTGTTACGTTTTCCTTTGACTTGAAACCATTGCCATACCGTTTTTTTCTGGTCTCCCAAACTTTATAATTGTCTTTCTTTTTATGTTTGAATTGAAGTTTGATTGCTTCAGATGGTGTCATCCATTCTAGGTTGTCGGAATGGTTGTTTAAAGTGTTGCCATCTTTGTGTACTACTACCGTTTTATGTTCGGCGTCAATGTTGATGTTCCAAGCCTTGGCCACCTCTTTGTGCGGGTACACGGTTCTTCTTTTTTTATCTTTGTCGATAAGATCTAAAAAATAAAACTTATCCGGATGGAGGCGTTGTTTCATGATGCGGCCTTTAAAAGGACTTTTAAACCTTCTTATTTCTCCATATCTATTGATTTCATAATTGGGATATGCAGGCATCCTTTTGTAATAAGCGTCATCAATTTCAATTTTTTGAATGCCATCCACGCGCTCCGGTGTGTCTTCTTTTTCTTTTGGAAGTACCAATACCTGTTCTATGTTTTTGTAACGCCCTTTGGCAGCGTGAGACCGCCCAGGGGACTCTTCCAAACACAAAAGATTTTTATAATAATTGTTGAGTTTGTTGTAATCTTCCCATACTACATAACATCCTTTGAAGTAATTTTTGCAGAAATGTTTGGCTACAAGATGGCTTGCTTTCTGGTGCAATTTCAAACGAACACCATCATTTAACTTTTCTGGAAAAGTAAACCTGTATATCAATTGATTCTGATATAGGATTGGTTTTTTGACTTGAATAGCACCACAGGAGAGAATGTTTCTCACCCTTCCAAAATTACTTATTTGATAGTTCTGATTTGAATTAAACCCACTCTTAAATTTAATCTTCTTCCATTTCTCATACCCGTAATTACGCATAAATAAATTTATTAGATGTTTGAATAGTGATGTGACTACAATATTATTTATTTTTGAACAAACATTTTTGTCTCTAATTAGAAAAAAGTGCTATACTCTTTGTTCAGTGATATTAATTGTTTTATTAATTAAATTTATAAGATAAATACAATAAATCCAAAAAATGAAAACAATTATTAATGTAGCAATTTTCGCGTCAGGAAGTGGAAGCAATGCAGAAAACATAACAAAGTACTATTCAAATGTGGAGGACGTTAATGTTAAATTAATACTATCTAATAATAATGCTGCATATGTTTTAGAGAGAGCTAAGAAAATGAATATTGATTCTTACGTTTTTACGAAAAAAGAATTTAATAGTGAAAAGTCCATAATCAAGGTGCTACAAGATAACAACATAGATTTCATTGTGTTAGCTGGGTTTTTGCTTTTGGTTCCAAAAATATTGGTGCAAAGTTATAGCGATAGAATTATCAACATACACCCTGCTTTGTTACCCAAATATGGAGGAAAAGGCATGTATGGAGACAGAGTACACCAAGCTGTGAAAAGTGCAAAGGAAAAAGAAACAGGAATTACCATTCATTTGGTAAATGAGCAATACGACGAAGGGGCTGTGCTGTTCCAGGACACTGTTCCTGTAGTTCCAACGGACACTGTTTCAGACATTGCTGCTAAAGTGCATGCGCTGGAATATGCGCACTTTCCTAAAGTAATTGACAACTACATTAGAAAAATTCAATAAAAATCGGTTTTGACCTAATATTATTGCAATCTTTTCAATACAATTGTCGCTACAGTTTTATACTTTTGCACTTTAAATGAATAGTCTGTAATCATGTCACAAAAGAAAATTAAAACCGCCCTAATTTCTGTCTTTTATAAAGACAACCTAGAACCTATTGTTCAACTATTGAACGACAATGGAGTAAAGATTCTTTCTACAGGAGGCACCCAAAAATTCATTGAAGACTTAAATGTCCCTGTTGAACCAGTGGAAGAGTTAACAGGCTACCCTTCCGTATTTGGCGGTCGTGTAAAAACATTACACCCCAAAGTTTTTGGTGGAATTTTATACAGAAGAGGGCATGATGGGGATGTAAGTCAATCTGCAGAATTTGACATCCCGGGCATTGATTTGGTGGTTGTGGATTTGTACCCATTTGAAGAAACAGTGGCGAGCGGAGCAAGCGAAGCAGATATAATTGAAAAAATTGATATCGGAGGGATTTCACTTATAAGAGCTGCCGCTAAAAATTTTAAGGACGTTTTGTTGGTGTCTTCCAGAGACCAATACAAAGAGGTGGAGGCACTTCTTGCTGCTAACCAATGCAGCAGCTCATTGGAGGAAAGAAAAAAATTCGCAGCTAAAGGGTTTAACATATCTTCCCACTACGACACGGCAATATTCAACTATTTTAACAAAGAACAAGGGGAACCTAATTTGAAGGTAAGCGTGCAAGGAGGTAGTACTTTGCGCTATGGGGAAAACCCACACCAGCAAGGCACTTTTTACGGCAACCTGGAGGATATGTTTGAGCAGTTAAATGGCAAAGCGCTGTCTTACAATAATTTAGTAGACGTAGATGCAGCAGTCAATTTAATTGAAGAATTTCAAGGTGCTACTGCTTTTGCCATATTGAAGCATACCAATGCTTGTGGTGTTGCCTTGGGTGGGTCTGTTAAAGAAGCCTACGAAAAATCCTTCCAGGCAGATACACTGTCTGCATTTGGAGGTGTTTTAATCAGCAACCAAACCATTGATTTGGAAGCAGCAGAAGCCATGCACAGTTTGTTTTTCGAAATTCTAATAGCGCCTGATTTTACAGAAGAAGCCTTGGCGGTTTTAAAAGGAAAGAAGAACAGAATCTTATTGAAGCAAACAAGCCATTTGAAAGGAGACAAGCTCATGAAAACACTGTTGAACGGTGTGATAGAGCAAGATAGAGATGTCAAAACAGATGCAATTGAAGATTTAAAAGTTGTTACCAAAAGAAGTACATCTTCCGCTGAAAATGAAGCCCTAATTTTTGCATCTAAAGTGGCAAAACACACCAAGTCCAATACCATTGTTTTAGCCAACAATGGGCAGCTTTTTGCAAGTGGAGTTGGGCAAACATCAAGAGTAGATGCTCTGAACCAAGCCATTTTAAAAGCCAAGCACTTTGGTTTTGACTTAAAAGGTGCTGTGATGGCATCTGATGCTTTTTTTCCGTTTCCTGATTGCGTCGAAATCGCACGCAAAGAAGGGGTGGAAGCAGTAATACAACCTGGTGGTTCTATCAAGGACCAACTGTCCATAGATTATTGCGATGAAAACAACATGGCGATGGTATTTACAGGTTATAGACATTTTAAACATTAAAAGGAAAAAACACCTTGTATTTATAAACAAATTTGTAAATTTCCAGATATCTAATTTATAATTCGAAATTCCTTAAAGTATATATGGGTTTATTTGATTTTTTCTCTAGCGATATTGCCATCGACCTTGGTACGGCCAATACATTAATTATTCACAAGGATAAAATTGTAGTGGACGAGCCATCAATTATAGCAATTGATAAAAATACCAATAAAGTATTGGCCATAGGTTACGAAGCCATGCAGATGCATGAAAAAACCCATGAGCATATCAAAACCATTCGTCCGTTAAAAGATGGTGTGATTGCTGATTTCCATGCTGCCGAGCAGATGATTAGGGGCATGATCAAAATGATTGATACTGGAAAGAAATTATTCCCTTCTTCTCACCGGATGGTAATTTGTATTCCTTCGGGAATAACGGAAGTTGAGAAAAGGGCCGTTAGGGATTCAGCCGAACATGCAGGAGCCAAAGAGGTGTACATGATTCATGAACCAATTGCCGCTGCAATTGGTATTGGCGTGGATATAGAGCAACCAGTTGGAGCCATGATTGTGGACATTGGAGGGGGTACAACCGAAATTGCGGTGATTGCCTTGTCTGGTATTGTTTGCGATCAATCTATTAGAGTTGCTGGAGATACCTTTAACAGGGATATCTTGGACTACATGAGAAGGCAACACAATTTGCTTATAGGAGAACGCTCTGCAGAAAAAGTAAAAATAGAAGTTGGTTCGGCCCTTACAGAATTAGATGATGGACCAGAGGATTTTGAGATTAGAGGTAGGGATCTAATGACTGGAATACCAAAAGTGATTAAAGTTTCTTACTCTGAAATTGCTTTTGCTCTAGATAAATCTGTTTCAAAAATTGAAGAAGCCGTTTTAAAAGCACTTGAAATTTCACCCCCAGAGCTTTCCGCCGATATTTACGACAATGGAATACATCTTACTGGAGGTGGGGCATTGTTAAGGGGGCTGGATAAAAGACTGGCTTTAAAAACCAAACTGCCAATACATGTGGCAGATGATCCATTGAGAGCAGTAGTTAGGGGAACTGGGTTTTCCCTCAAAAATTTGAATAATTACAAAGCTGTTTTGATGACATAAAATAATTTTATTCAATGAAAAAACTTTTCCTGTTCCTTTACAGGATCCGCGCGTTTTTGGTGTTTGTATTGTTGCAAATTGTTTGTATAGTACTCATTATTCAAAATAATAGCTACCAAAGTGCGCTTTTCTTTAACTCTTCTAATAGTGCTGTGGCTGGTGTATTAAGTATATCCAACAATGTTTCAAACTTTGTTGAACTGGAGGATATTAACCAACAATTGGCTTCTGAAAATGCATTGTTAAAAGAACAATTGAATAGAAATTATGTACCTGCTAATTTGCAAGTAGACACCGTTCTGGTGGACTCCATTCGATATTTACAATACATTTACAAGGACGCAAGGGTAGTCAACAACTCTACCAAATGGACTGCTAATTATATTACTATTGACAAAGGAAGCAAAGACGGCATCCAAAAAGGAATGGGGGTTGTCAATCAAAATGGAGCAATTGGTCAAGTAAATGCAGTATCCAAAAATTATTCGGTAGTGACCTCCTTGTTGCATCGAGATTTGATGGTTTCTTCGGTAATTAAAAGAACCGATGCGTTGGGTACCATTCGATGGTCTGGGGAAGAACCTTCTCAAATTGATTTGCTGTATGTCCCAATCAGTTCTGATGTGCACCAAGGCGATTCAATTGTAACCTCTGGCTTTAATTCTGTGTTCCCTAAAAATATATTAATCGGTGTGGTAAAAGAAGTTGTAAAGGGGGAGGGAGCGAGTTACCTTGGTATCAAGGTGGCACTTTCTAATGACTTCAGAAACCTTTCTTATGTATATATAATTGACAATCAATTGCGACTAGAAAAAGACTCTTTAGAATCTGTAGTAACGAGAGATGAGAATTTTTGATCACATAAAAATAATTGGCGCAGGCCTGGTTTACTTTTTAATTCAAATATTGATATTAAAAGAAGTGAATTTATTTGATTCCGGGTTCTTGTTGCTTTATATCGCAATTTTACTCTTTTTACCCTTAGAAATTGGAGTAATTTCCGCTATGTTCATAGCCTTTGGCCTTGGCTTTATAGTAGATATTTTTTACAACAGTCCAGGCATTCATGCCTCGGCATGCCTTACTTTGATATTTGTAAGAGAATGGTGGAAAAATGTCATAACGCCCCAAGGCGGATATGACCTAGGAGCCATTCCTTCCATTGGGTCGATGGGCTTTAATTGGTTCATAATTTATCTGGCACCTTTGGTTTTGGTACACCATTTGGTGCTTTTTTTTATTGAAGCTGGTGGTGCTTCCAACTTTTGGTTCACACTTTCAAATGTACTGGTGTCCTTTTTAATTAATACATTGTTGCTCGTATTAATTCAAATGTTATTTTATTCTAAAAAGGGTCGATAATGAATGACAGTAGAAAATTCATCATTCAATTAACCACTATAGGAATAGGGGTGGTATTTCTTTCTCGATTATTTTTCTTACAAATTTTGGATAAAGAGTATACTTATAAGGCAGAGAGGATCTCGAGAAGAGGTGTGATTCAATACCCATTTAGAGGCTTGTTAAAAGACCGGAATGGAAAGACCATTGTAGACAATAAAACCGTTATTGACCTTAAAATCGTACCTCGGGATTTTGTTGTTAAAGATACTGCCTTCGCTCTGGAGTTATTTTCTCTGGAGATAGAGGAGTTTCGAGAAAAATTAAGAGTGGCACGCGAATACTCTCCCTACCAACCTTCGGACTTCATTAAACAAATGTCTTTAGAGCGGTTTGCAGCAATACAAGACCAGCTGGTAGATTTTCCTGGAGTAGAAGTAAGCCCTAGAACCATTCGGTTTTATCCCTTTGCTAGTATGGCCAATGGTTTGGGCTATGTTAGTGAGATTTCGAAAAATGAACTCTCAAAAGATAGCTCCAATTATTATAGCCAAGGAGATTACATTGGCAAGAGTGGTTTGGAGTCCATGTATGAAGATTACCTAAGAGGCAAGAGGGGTATTGAGTATTTTATAGTGAACAAACACGGTTTAAAAATTGATGATTTTAATGGGGGTGAATCCAACATTGCAGCCATTGAAGGGGACGAGGTTGTTACAACGATAGATGCCGAAATGCAGCAATATGGAGAGTGGTTAATGGAGGGGAAACAAGGGAGTATCATTGCTATTGAACCATCTTCTGGTGAAATTTTATCGTTTGTATCGGCACCAACTTACAACCCTCAAGACCTAAGCGGAAGGCAATTTGGGGAGAATTTTACCGCCTTGAGTGTGGACTCATTAAAGCCGCTTTTTAACCGGCCTTTGATGGCCCAATACCGGCCTGGATCAATTTTTAAGATAATCCAATCGATGGTGGCGTTGCAGGAAGGTGTTATTACCAAGGATACTAGGATCCGGTGTAACCGGTCCGTTATTGGTTGCCATGGTCCTCATTCTAATGAAAACTTGAAGGGTGCAATTACCCACTCCTGCAATCCGTATTTTCACAATGTGATGCGGCGGGTGGTGAATCAAAAAGTGTCAGAGGATACTTACGAAGATACTAGCCTGGGGCTGGACAAATGGAGCAAGTACATTGCTAGTTTCGGCCTGGGTTCGCCCTTAGGAGTGGATCTTCCAAACGAAAAAGGAGGGCTGGTACCCAATTCCGCATATTACGACAGGGCCTACAACAACAGACCTTGGAAATACAGCAATATTTACTCTATATCTATAGGGGAAGGAGAAAATTTAGTAGTACCGCTGCAGATGGCAAATTTGGCAGCGATAATTGCCAATAGAGGGTATTATTATACACCGCATTTGGTAAAGGGGATAGGAGAGGCTGGCAAACCATTGCCCAAATATGCTGAAAAGCATTTTACCATGGTGGATTCAGCCCATTTTGAAATAGCCGTGGAGGCCATGGCCCAAGTGGTGCGGTCAGGAACAGGGCAGTACAGGGCCAAATTGAAGAACATTGAGGTATGTGGTAAAACGGGTACCGTACAAAATGACCCACTTCCAGACCACAGCGTTTTTATTGCATTCGCGCCAAAGGTAAATCCCAAAATAGCAGTGGCGGTGTATGTGGAAAGTGCAGGTCAAGGGGCGAGGTCGGCAGCATCTATTGCCAGTTTGATGATAGAAAAATATTTAATTGGAGCAACGGAAAGGCCTAGAATTGAACAGTATGTTAGAAAGGGTAAATTTTTAAATTGAGACAACAAGGAAATATATCGAACAACATTGATTGGATAACCTTAAGCATATTCTATATGTTGGTAATTCTGGGTTGGTTCAATATTTATGCAGCGGTTTACAGTGATGATGTCGTTTTAAGTATCTTTGACGCCAGTCAAAATTCTGGTCGTCAGTTTTATTTTATTCTAGTGACAATTATTTTACTGATTGCCATCCTAACGATAGACCTCAAGTTTTTTGAAAACTTTGGAATAGGCTTTTATATCATTTTTTGTTTGATGTTGGTTTCGGTACTCATTTTTGGCAAGGAGATCAATGGGGCCAAATCTTGGTTTCAAATAGGCCCTTTGGGCCTGCAACCATCCGAGTTTGCTAAATTCTCTACAGCTTTGGTATTGGCTAAGATTTTGTCCGATCATAATGTTCGATTGGATAAGTCGGAGGTTTTATTAAAAATAGCCGGTATAATATTATTTCCTGTAGCCTTGATACTGTTACAACCCGATGCAGGAACTGCGCTCGTGTTTTTTGCTTTTGTTTTGGTTTTATTTAGAGAAGGTTTAACACCAGTACCAATTGTGTTGGCGTTGGTTTTTGGGATCGTATTTATATTGACCTTGCTGGTCAAAGACTTGTATTTATACATAGGAGCTTTTGGACTAGCACTTTTGTTCTTTTTATTGGGTAAAAAAACTACTAAAAGAGGGTTGTATGGCTTGTTGGGTTTCTTCATTCTGGCTGGAATGGTTTACAGTTTTGATTTTGTTTTTAATAAGGTATTAAAAGAAAGGCATCAAAACAGGATTATGGTGTTATTCGATTCAGAACTTGACCCACAAGGAGTAGGGTATAATTTGTACCAAAGCAAGTTGGCCATAGGTTCTGGGGGACTAACTGGAAAGGGGTATTTAAAAGGAACCCAAACAAAAGGAGACTTTGTACCAGAACAAAGTACGGATTTTATTTTTTGTACTATTGGAGAAGAACATGGCTGGATTGGCAGTTTCTTCCTTATAGTGTTGTATGTAGGCTTAATTTTAAGGGTAATATTTTTAGCAGAGCGCCAAAAATGGCGATTTGTTCGAGTATATGGTTATTCAGTAGCCTGTATTTTACTCATGCATTTTGCATTAAACATTTCGATGACCATAGGATTGTTTCCGGTAATTGGTATTCCCTTGCCCTTTTTTAGTTATGGAGGCTCTTCGTTGTGGTCTTTTTCAATCCTGATATTCATACTTATAAAATTGGATGCCCACCGAATGCAATTATTGAATCGGTAGCGCAGCGGTTGGTGCTTTAACTAGACCAATGCCGCTGTATGGATTCGATCAATGCATGGTGGATAGAACCTGAGGCCACGATGCTTCTTCCAAAAACAAAATCTGCTCCTCTGTTGAATTCGCTAACTTGGCCTCCTGCTTCTTGAACAATCAGAGCCCCAGCGGCAACATCCCAAGCATTGAGGTTGTATTCAAAAAATCCTTCAAATCGTCCGCAAGCGACATACGCTAAATCGACGGCGGCACTTCCCATTCTTCTTAAGCCATGGGTATTCCGCATGAGGTCTTCCAGAATCTTGAGGTATTTAGACATGTTGTCAAAATCGTAATAAGGAAACCCTGTTGCCAGTAAACTGTCAGCTAATTTTGGAGTGGATGAAACAAAAATTTGAACTTCATTTAAGTAAGCTCCGTTGTTTTTTGAAGCGGAAAAACACTCTTCCCGGTTAACCTCGTACACCACAGCGCCGACCAATTCTTGGTTTTCCATTAGTGCGACGCTAATGGCGTAAACAGGTAGGCCATGGATAAAGTTGGTGGTGCCATCCAGTGGGTCTACGATCCAATTGTAAAGTTCGCCTTTGGTGTTAGCGGTGTTCTCTTCGGTAATAAAACCCGCTTCGGGCAAAATCTGCTTAAGCCCCTTGACCAATTTTTGTTCCGCTGTTTTATCCACATAGGACACTAGGTCATTGAGTCCTTTGTGTTCTATTTTTGAGTTATCAAAATTCTGTGCTTCCAAAGCAATAAACT
Source organism: Cytophagales bacterium Alg240-R148 (assembly GCA_900537185.1). GTDB lineage: Bacteria > Bacteroidota > Bacteroidia > Cytophagales > Cyclobacteriaceae > Alg240-R148. Next base: position 290,576 of record LS999831.1, on the reverse strand, counting down.
TGCTTACTTCCTTGCACAAAAGCGCTAATTCTTTGGTAATGAGGGCGTAATTCACTTTTTAGATGTTTTGTATTTTGTGACAATATAAAAGGATAGAAAAACCATGACCCAAACCAAGGTTCTGCCAAACCATTCGCCGTGTTTGGAATAAAACGGAACCGATGAACTAGTTGTTTCGGTTTCTGGGTCTAGAAAAATCCAACCCGTATTTTCGTATGGAAAAAGTACGGTTAGGGCAATGATGCCAACGAATAGGGCTGAGGCCAGGAGACTCCTCCACTTGAACTTCCACTCTTTTACAATGTAGAGGCTTAAAAGTGCTTTGGATAAAATCCAATTAACAAATAACAACATTAAAAACGCGCCACTAATCCCTATGTAGGGCAAGGCTGGCCACTTATTGGCCACTTGAATGATGAGACCAAAACTGCTGTACTCCAAGCTTGCATATTGGTACTGAAACAATAAATATTCTATGGTGGTCCAAATAAGCAAAAGATTGAAGGAACCCAGTTTATTATACCTTACCTTTTGGCTAATATAAAAAAGAAGAAAAGCCAGCAGGGCTGTACCAAAACTTAAAGCCATTGGTAATAGTTGGGTGGGCACGCCACTCCATAAGCCATGCAGCCATCCGGCCGTTACAAATAACAAGGCAGGGAGGATGTAATTTATTAACCTACCTGAATTTTTGTATTCTAGTATAAAATAACTGCAAAATATGCATGCAAACTGAAGTGAAAGTACCCAATGAAAATATTGGCCAACATAAATCAGTACAAACAATACTAAGGCATTGATTATGGAGTGCTTCAAAATGGGTTAATGTTTTTTTTACGAAGATAAAACATTAAATAACTTTTAACACATTAATCGCAGGCACGGCTAAGATAAATATTGGCGCACAGCGAGGTTGGCTATGTTTTCTGCAATGTCCGAATAGTGTACTTTTTGATAACTGATATCGGAAGCTACCCATTCACGCAAATGATCTACTTTGCTGTTAGAAAGTTTGTTTAAAGTAGGCACCTTTAATTTTTCTAAGGCTACGGCATTACATTTTTGTTCGTATTGCCCTTTCATAGGAATAACCATTAGTTTTTTGTTGAGGTGCATGGCCTCGGCAGGTGTTTCAAAACCAGCGCCACACAAAATGCCCCTGGAATTAACAATGGACTTAGTAAATTGTTTTTCGTGGACCGGCTTAATCTGAATGTTGTCTACAGAGAACGTTTTGTTGCTGTGTTTAGAAAACACTTCCCATTGAACGCCCTTAACTTGCCGCAATACTTTTATTATGCGCGCATCGCTGTAGGCGGGAAGGTATACCGAAAAATGGTTTTTTTCTTTTGGAGTCGATTCAAGTATTTTATTTCTTAAAACTGGAGTGAAAATGTTTTTGTCGTAAGACTTAAAATGAAAACCAATGTAATCCGATACCGGAGCATAGTGTTTCAGAACATTCTCCCCAATGTATTCTTTTGATTTTGGCTTAGGTGTTTTTTTGGATAACATAGCAGTCTGGTGGCTCAACCCTAGGCATTTAATGTCTTTTATTTTGGCTGCCCATGCTGTAATTGGTTCAAAATCAGAAAGGATTACATCGTACCTGTTTACTGGGATTTGCTGTAGTTCATTCATGAACCTTCCGAAATTTTGCTTTTTTAATGTTTTTAACCAGTCAATGCCGCCATTTTTACCAAAGAAAAATCCAAAACCTTTTTGTTGGAATTTCACATCAAAAGGAAGCTGGATATCATGGTGGAGTCCGGAAATTAAAATGTCGACCTTCCCAATCTTTTGTAGGTGGGGGATGAGTTGAATGGCCCTAGTAATGTGGCCATTCCCAGTTCCTTGAATGCCGTATAAAATTTTCATTGGTTGGCTGTTAATGGGTTGATTTCTTTTATGAGCTCAGAAAATATAACGTCGTAATTGGAGTCTATTTCAAATTGGTGCTCCTCTGTATCTGTCCCTTTGTCGTCTTGAATGTGGTGGAAGAGGTGCCATTTTTTATCGTAGTATTCTAATGCGGTACAATTCTCTATCCAGTCTCCAGAATTGAGGTAAGTGACACTGCCTTTTTCATTTGAAACCGTTCTGATTACAGGTTGGTGGATGTGGCCACAAATTACGTAGTCAAAAGTATTTTCAATGGCTATATCGGCAGCGGTTTGTTCAAAATTATTGATGTGTTTCACAGCCGACTTAACACTGTTTTTGATTTTTTTAGAAAGGGAGAGCTTTCCTTGGCCCATTAAAGCGCTGATGTAGTTGACCATCGTATTGATGAGGATGAGCATGTCATACCCAACGGCTCCTAGCTTAGCCAACCATTTGGAGTGTTGCATGGTGACGTCAAAAACGTCGCCATGAAAAATCCAGGTTTGTTCGCCATTTAAATTCAGGCATAATTTGTTTACAATTTTTAAACCACCCAACTCGAAACCATTAAATCGCCTCAACATTTCGTCGTGGTTGCCAGTGATATAATATATTTGTTTCCCCTGGCCTAAAAGTTTGGTGAGGTATTTCACAATTTTCATATGTGATTTTGGCCAGTAGCGTTTATTAAATTGCCAGATATCTATGATATCTCCATTTAAAACTAGAATTTCTGGATTGATGGATTTGAGGTAGTGCAACAGCTCTTTGGCTCTGCAACCATAGGTGCCCAAATGAACATCCGATATTACCGCAATTTCAACGGCTCTTTTATTGTCAGTCTTCATACTGAAGGATTAACTTTTGGTGCAAGTTAATACTATAGTATTATTCCAATTTGAAATACAAGTTATTGTTTAATTAAGAAAAGCAGGGGAAATTAAGTTAATAATTCCTCAGGTCAGTTCGCACCCCCAATAACTACTACAAACTCTCCTTTGATTGTGTGGCTAGTGAAGTGGGTTTTGAGGCCCAGAAGGGTTCCGTTAACTGTTTCTTCAAACTTTTTGCTTAATTCTCTGGATATAGATGCTGGTCGATCAGGCCCGAAGTGGTCTATGAATTGGTCCAGTGCTTTTAAAATCCTATGGGGAGATTCGTACAATACGATGGTTCTTTTTTCTTGAGATAAGATTTCTAATCTGGTTTTTCTGCCTTTTTTATGAGGAAGGAACCCTTCAAAAACGAATCGATCGGTTGGCAAGCCAGATTTTACTAGGGCAGGTACAAATGCTGTTGGACCAGGCAAACATTCAATTTTTATTCCAGCATCCAAACAGGCTTTTACCAATAAATACCCAGGATCAGAAATAGCCGGTGTACCGGCATCCGATACCAATGCAAAACGCTGCCCTTCTTTCATTTTGGCAACGATTTCATCCACTTTTTTATGTTCGTTGAATATGTGGTAACTCCACAATGGTTTTTGAATATCTAGGTGTTTGAGTAATTTTCCTGAAGTGCGGGTGTCTTCAGCCAAAACTACTTGAACATCGCGCAGAACGGAAATAGCACGTAGTGTAATGTCGTCAAGGTTTCCAATTGGGGTTGGAACAACAAAAAGAGAGGTTTCCATTATGCCAATAGTTGGTCTATCGCTTTTGCTAAATCCCGATCTTTGTCGGTTACTATATTGCCAGCGTCGTGTGTGCACAAATGGATCTGCACCGTGTTGTACACGTTGCTCCAATTGGGGTGGTGGTCCATTTTTTCTGCTAAGAACGCTACTTGGGTCATGAATGCAAATGCTTCGGAAAAATCATTAAATTTAAACGCTTTCGAAAGTTGGTTGTTTGCTTCTATCCACATAATGCCATGGTTTTAATCAGTTGACCTAAAGGGAAATAATACCTTCTATTTTTTTTGCTTTGATGTAATAATCGATAATCTCTTGACTGGATTGGGCCATAATTTGAACAGAAACACTAATGTATTTTCCGTTTTTCGATTCTTTTTCTTTCATTTCACCGGTCTCAAATATACCTTTTACTTCTTTGGCTTGTAAGTTAGGGACAATGAACTTGAATTTGTACAAGGCTGGCCAATCGTATAGGTCGTCCAGTTTTTCTCTAAAAGATTCTATACTTCCTTCCTCCATTTGGCTATCCGTTTAATTTTATGAGAAAAAAAAAGCGAGGTAAAAACCTCGCTTCAATTTTTATTGAAATTTATATCGTTTGTCTTCAATATCTGCAAACTCTCTTATGGCTTGGTTGATGTTGTAAGAAGACTTGTTTCTATAATTTTGTTCCAACTGAGTTTTATAACTCGTGTAATCGGCCACTTCAGGCGCAGCGGTTAAATTCTGTAATTCCACTATAACCACTCCGTTTTCAACAGGAGTTGCTTTAGATTTTGCTCCTGGTTCTAATCCGAATGCAATTCCCAAAGTCAATGGAGAATACCCTACACCAGGAATAGATGGAGCGTTAAATTTAAGATCGCCGTTGTTGTGTACGCTAGCGTCGCTACCATAGGCGGAAGCAAGCGCATCCAATGGTTGTGCACCCAGTTCATTTAGTTTTTTAATGATTCTTTCGCCTTGTAATTGTTGTTTTAATTTGTCTTCTATTTGGCTTCGAATAGAAGTTAAAGAAGCAGTTCCTTTATCTTGCTCTGCTGTAACCACTGCAACTATAAATCCATTGTCCAGATCAAACACTTCCGATACATCTCCGATGGATGTTTCTTTATTAAATGCCCAGCGCACAACGCTTCTGGCTTCACCAGCTTGTCCAACTCTTCTATCGGCTACTTTTAAACCTCTTGCTTCTAATACGGTATACCCAGCATTGTCAGCATTTTCCTGAAAAGAAGTCAAATCTTTGCTTTTGCTAGAAAAAGCATCTACTTGTCTTAAAATCATGTCTTGTGTTGCAGTGCTGTATATCAATTCTCTATCCACCATTGCAATTTTGTATACAATATTGGTAGGGTCTTCTGTTAATTCAACAATATGAAAACCGAAGTTGGTTTCAACCAATTGGTTGATCAAGCCTTTTGAATTCTGAGCAAAAATGGCATCATCAAATTCTTTAACCATTTTTTTGCCTTGAGTGAACCAGCCTAAATCGCCACCTCTAGAAGCCGTACCGTCTTGCCCGTTTTCTCTGGCTAAAGTTACAAAGTCTTCTCCAGCTTTGATTTTATTTAGGATGTCTTGAGCATCTTTTCTGGCGGTTGCCTTTGCTTCATCGCTGTCATCAGTAGGCTTGATCAAAATATGTCTTGCCTTGGTGCTGAATACTGTGTCCTCTTGGATGTCAGAAATTTTGTACAATCTGTAGCCGTTTCCTTCGCTGTATGGTCCGATTACATCTCCTTTGCTTAAGATGTCAATGTTGCTTCTCAATATCACTGGAAGCTCTCCTTTTACATAGGTTTGGTAGAATTGGCTGCCATCACTTTCCGATCTTGCGTACAAGGAATCATCTTGAATGGTTTTAAATTCAGCTTTGATTTCTTCGATTTCTTCCATCACTGCAGCAGAGTCGGCTGCAGAAGGGAGGATGTCAAACGTTACGAATTTCACATCTTTGCTTGCCTCCACTTCATATTCGTGTTTGTGCTCGCTGTAATAGGTTTCAATAGCGCTTTCTGTTATGTCAATCGAATCAGTAACACTGTAATAGGGCACATAAAGAACTTTTACTTCGGCAACATCGCTTTGGTAGCTGTATTCTTGTTGTGCTTCAGCTTGCGTGGCATATGCAGAGGCCAACATTAAGTTGTCATACTTCAATCTTTCCCTTCCAGGTTTAAGCGTTTGCTCAAACAATATCCATTGTATTTTAGCTTGAGGTGGCATTTCACCTCTTTCAATTGCTTGCAAATGGTTGACCACTAAAGACCTGTCGAATTGCCCCGTTTGCGGATTGACAAAGCTCTGTTTGATGGATGGGTTAACATTTTTACCTGTTAACATATCGTAAAGTTCATCATCCGAAACTGTGATACCCAATGTTTCAATTTCTTTCCCGAAGGCAATTTTTGCGATCAATAAGTCCCAAGCCTGCTGGCGAATAGACACCATGTCTCTTTCCGATGGTTGTCTACCAGCGTTGGTCAAGAAATTATTTTTCATTTCATTGATTGCTTCATCGTATGCACTTTGGCTGATTTCTTCACCGGCAATGGAGCCGATTTTATCGTCCCTCCCAAATAAAAATGAGTTGTTCCCAAAAATGTCTCCTACGATAAATGCGATCATTGCGAGCGCAATAGTGAAAAGGACAATTTTGCCCATTTTATCCCTAAGTGTATTCATTACTGCCATAAATATCCAATTTTAAAAGCGCCAAATTTAACGAGATTAAAGTTTAAAAACAACGTTAGTTTTGGCTAAATAGAATTATTTTTATTCTGTTCTGTGAATAGAAAGTTTAATGTGGTTAATGCGCGTATCAATCATGTCTAAAATTTGCACGCTATAATTGTCAAAAGTTATGCTGTCCCCTTTTTTAGGCAGCTCTTCATTGATGGTTAAAAGCATACCCCCGATGGTTTCGTAATCACCAGTGGGTAAGGTTAAACCGTATTTATCATTGATGTAATCTACTTCTTGTCTGGCGCTGAGTTCCCATGTGTTTTCGTTGATTTGATTTTCTAACAGGTCCTCATTGTCGTGTTCATCTTGTATGTCTCCAAATATTTCTTCTATAATATCTTCTACGGTAACTATTCCGGATGTACCTCCAAATTCATCTACTACCAATGCCATGCTTTTGTGCTCATCAATAAATTTAACCAGCAAATCGTTGGCTTGCATGGCTTCTGGTACAATTAGTATAGGAGTTAATATTTCTTCTAGAGACGAAGGCTTTTTGAACAACTCCAAAGAATGGCAGTAGCCGATAATGTTATCAATGGATTCTTTGTATAACACTATTTTGGAATGGCCACTTTCAATAAATATATTGTTCGCCGCTTCTACATCCTCTTCCAAACTAATGGCCACCACCTCTGTTCTAGGTATCATACATTCACGCACTTTTATTTTTTTAAAATCCAGTGCATTTTTAAATATCTTGGGGTCTACCACGCTGTCCTCTTTTTGTACATTGGACAAAGTGCCTTTTATGAAATTGTTAAGATCCGTTAGACCATAAACGGGCTTGTTCTCTTCGTACGACAATCCAAAAACTTTGGTGATCATAAACTTAGAAAGTGCAATGATCAATGCAACAATTGGATACATTAAAAAGGAAATTACCCGAAATGGATACGCGAAAACAGTAAGCATGCGCTCCGGGTTGATCATAAAAATACTCTTTGGTAAAAACTCCGCAGTGAAAAGTACTACAAAAGTAGAAATCAATGTTTGAGACAGCAAAACAACAAAATCATTGTTGATGATGGCTGGGAGGTTGGCAGTTAAAAAGGGCTCTATTAAAAAGGCCATATTGGTGCCAAAAAACACCAAGGCCAAATTATTGCCCACCAGTATAGTACTTATGAAATAGGAAGGTTTTTCTACGTATTTGGATAGAATTTTCCCAACATTATCCCCTTTTTTGGCAAGGAGTTGAATGTGTAATTTATCAGATGAAATGAATGCAATTTCTAGCCCGGAAAAAAGTGCGGATAAAAACAAGCAAACCAAAGCAATAAATAAATAAGAGAATTCCATTAATTGTTTAACGCTTACGTTTTTGTTTTAGGTATTTGATATATAAAACTGTTCCAGCACTAAATGTAAAAAAAACATAAGAATATTCTAAGCTATTGTATATTATAGTTTGTTGCACACCAATGATAAATAGAGCGGTGGCTATTGCAATTAACACGGACATTTTTAAACTCATAAGTCTTCGTTTTCTTTAATGTCAAATTCTGCCTCGGTATTTTTTATTTCATAAGAGCTCATGTCTTGCATGGCTTCTAGGCCTCTGCCGTACAAAACATCTCCTTCTGTTTTGATGGTAACAAATTTTTCTGTTTTGATCATTTCATCCTTTGGATACCAAAACAATTCTTCTGTATTCAGTTGGGCATTTTCTTCAAAATTAAAAACCACTACATCTTCTCGTGCACGCCATTTTTTTTCTTTGTCCAAATAGACGGCATTGTTGGCTCGCAAAAAAGAGGTTTTGACCCCTAAATCGTTGTAGAACTCAAGGTAAAGACCATTGGGAAAGTCTTGGTTCCCATTTTCATATTCAAGTCGCAGTTTTGCATTTCCTTTAACTTTTAGTACGGCCGAATCGCTGTACTGAAAAGCGACATCTTCTGCTTCCATCATCGGCCCTTCGTACTGACTGAAATCGATTTTTTTGGTCTTGGTACAGGCCGCAAAAAGTGTGATTAAGAGAATCCCAAGAAAAGGTTTCATATGGCATTGGGTTTAAACAAAAAGAGCCATTGCTACTGATAGCATGGCTCTTTTGTAATGTCTTATTAGAATTAATCTCTTGTGTCCAATACAACTGTAGTGTTGATCCAACACCCTAAAGTTTTAGATTCACCTTTAGAATAGTTTCTTTGGAACATTTCTTCAACAGATGGAAATTGTTCTTTCATTTTTGCCATCATGGAAGAGTTTCCAGCTTTTTTGTATTCATCGTATGCGGCAATAAATACCAATCGGTCCAATACTTTGTCTTCTCCTTTTTTACACGTATTGTAAGAATTGTAGTATAGGTTGCCAATTTTAGTGTGCAAAGAATTTTCAGAAGGATTTAAGCTCAATGCTTTTCTGTATTCTGCTCGAGCAGTTGACTTACTTCCTTTTTTCAAAGCTAAATGCCCAAGTAGTTTGTGGAAGTTGGCTTTAGATGCATCGTCTTCCGACATAGCCAACCCTTTGTTTAAATATTCTTCTGCAGTAGCATAATCTCCTTCTTGTAAGGCTTTGTTGCCCAATACTTCGTATAGTTTTTTGTCTGGGTTAGTTTTTACTATTCTTTGTGCTGCTTCCACCCACATTGGGTCGCTTGTACACTTGTTAGCTAATAAGTAAGTGAATACCCATTTGTTTACTTTGGCGTTGTCTGGCTCAGCAGTAAATCTTTCTCCAAACGTTTTTTTAACTTTCTCACAGTCATCCAACTTCACTACTTGGTGTAAAATACCATCTGCAACCTTTTGGGTATCTTCCCATTTGGACTTGTACTTTTCTGAACCATTGGCAATGTTGTGTGCTATAATATCAGAAAGCACGTCGTATCTTTCCAAAATTCCTTCTTGGCCGTACATTTTTAATTTTGTAGAACCAAAAGCTGCTACATACATGTACCCTCTAGCATTGTTGATGCTCATGCTGTTGCCATTCATTTTGACCGTTTTCTCAAATAAATTGTACAACACGCGAGTTTTAGCTGTGTCGGATGATTTGATGTAGTATTTATAGGCTGCAAATGTCTTTTTATCCAATACTTTCCCTTCTTGTCCACAATTAGCAATTCGTTGGTCGTAAATCCACAACAAAGAATCAACTAATTCTTGTTTTCTTACCGGGTCCTTTTCAACTTTTGCAAGATTGTCATAAATCTTCTCTCCTCTTTGGTAGATAGAGGTGTTCAACTTTGGTGCTGTAGTATACAACCATTGAAAAGATGGTACAGCTTTTCTCCATTGTTTTGCCTTGGTATCGTCAGTTAACAATACATTTTTTTCTTCCGCAGCGGCTTTGTCCTCTGGCCAATTCCAACCCTTGCACTGAGCACTGGCGGACATTGATGAAAAGATAAACCCTGTAACTGCAACAAATCCTAATACAACTTTCAACTTCATAATAACTCGTATTTTAATCAAATTTTCGTTTAACAAACCATCTTCTGTCGTTAAACGTTATACCTAAAATAAATTTAAAGTAATTTTCATGGAATAAATGCGCATTCAAATTACCTCTTTTTCCTATTTGTCCTGAAATATCAATACTTGAAATTCCTGCTGGTAATGAAACACCAAAATTTATGCCAAAATCATTAACAACACTGTTTTCAACATTGTATGGTGTCTTCTCGTAACGTGCTCCAAGCCTGTAAGTAACCCGCGAAAGGTAGTTGTCTGTAGAGCCATTATCTGGTGTGAACTCCCCGCCAAGGGCCAAAGACCAACTGTTGTTGATGTTTTCTGATTCCCCATCAATGTTGTAATATTCAGACCAATTGGATACTTTGAAATCAATTCCAGCCGTCCAATTGAATGGCTTGCCAATCGATACGCCAAACCCATAATTGGAAGGAATTCCTGTTCTGCTGTCGTATACGGCCAGTGAATCTACATCAATGGTTGAGCCAGATCCAGCATCTTGTAATTCAAAAGTTCTTGTGACGGTAGTTTTTAGATCTTTCTTAAAATCATATATACCACCAATATTCAAATCTAATTTGTCTTTCAATGGGATTCTGTAGGAAAACCCACCGCCAAAAACAACTCCACTATATGCTTCTTTGCTAATAACACTAGGTGCATAAACTGCAATAATATCCGGGTCTACAACAGCGTTTTTATATTCAGAAGTAATGGCGCTGAACATAACCGATGCTTTTATCCCAAGATTGAAATTTTTAAATACATTGAATCCGTTGCTCCAGGTCAATTGGTTGATGCTTCCTTTGCCTTTTTCATTTACTGTTGATTGGCCTGGGTGCCCTACAATGTCTGTGGTATAAGTAAACTCATAATTTTTAAGGCTGTATGGAGAAATGCTCAAAGCCGATGTCCACTTGCCAGGTTTGATGGGAAATGCAAAGGCCAAATAAGCCAAGTTCATTTTCACATCATTTTCAGAAGCATTTTTAGTTTTAATTGTTCTGTTTTCGCCCCTCATTCCGGCACTGAAGGTGTAAATGGAATTGTAGGTTAATAATGCGGGGTTTTGCAAATTGATGTAGCGCAAATCTGAATTGCTGAGCCCTACACCGCCCATACCAAATTGATGAGAATGGGCAGGATTTATTGGTTGTCCAACTCCTAATTTCGAAAATAAAGAGTTGGCATCTTGGCCTATTACGTTACCGCTAATGGCAACCATAAGCAGCATAAAAAAAATTTTCTTACCTAACATTGTGCTTTAATATTCCGTTCAGTCCATAAAGTACCAGATCAGGTACTTTTAAAACATTATTTTGTTTCAAATAATACTTTTCAGACCCTCCTCCACATATAATAATCTGCAAATGTGCGAATTTACTCTCATACATTCTAATGATTTCTTTAATTTCTGCCATTATTCCGTGATAAACCCCACTTTGCATGCATGTTTGGGTACTGTCACCAATAAGCGGAGGAGTGCCGATCTTTTCTAACAACGGTAAGTTTTCCGTAAAATTATGCATCGACTGAATCCGGAGTGTTTCACCTGGTGAAATACTACCTCCCAGGTAATTTCTGTTGGCGTCCATTGCTTCATATGTAATGCAGGTTCCAATATCAATACACAACAGGGCTTGTTTTTTACTGGTTAAAAATTGAAGACCACCAGCTACCGCAGCCAACCGATCCAAGCCAATAGTTGCAGGTGTTGCGTATTTTGAATTAAAAGGGAGGGGCGTATTTGCAGCAAGCACCAACCCCCAGTTGTTAAATTTATCGACTAAGTTGTCTGTTTTGGTTTTAACTGAGCTAATAATCCAATTGTTTGCGTTTTGGTGGTCGGCACAAAATGCAGGTAAGTCCTGGTGGTTCAGTTGGAATTTCTCAATCCTTTCATTTTTATGGTTAAAAATGGCAGCCTTTACAAATGTGTTTCCAATGTCAACAACTAGATTCATATAAATATTGGGTTATATGGGTTTGGTTTTGTAAAGATTGTATAAATTTCATTCAAAATAAAGTAAGAGCAAAGTATGAACTATACAATATTGGGACTGATGTCTGGAACTTCCTTGGATGGATTGGATATGGCTTTGTGCAGATATCGACTGGTGCAAGGGAAATGGAGTTTCCATACAATACGATGCAAAACAGTACCTTATAGTTCGGATTTGCAAAAAAGATTGAAAGTAGCAGTAGAATTAGACGGCGAGGCCTTAACCGAGTTGGATTTGGACTGGGGGCATTGGGTTGGAAATAAAATTATGGAGTTTTTCAAGGAACACTTGAACGGAATAGATGCGATTGCATGCCATGGGCACACCGTATTCCATCAGCCAAACAAAGGGCTGACCCTACAAATTGGGAATGCCGTTGTCTTACATCAAATAACAGGGGTACCCATTGTCAATGATTTTAGAACTTTGGACGTTTTAAAGGGTGGGCAAGGGGCGCCGTTGGTGCCTGTTGGGGACCAACAATTGTTTTCAAGTTATGCTGGCTGCCTTAACCTTGGCGGGATAGCCAATGTCACCGTGCAAAATAACAACCAGTTTTTTGCATATGATATATGTCCTGCCAATATGCTGCTCAACTACGCGTGCTCGCTGTACGGTATGGAATACGATGCGGGCGGGGCAAAAGCGAAAGAAGGAAGTTTGTCTGCTACACTGCTCCAAGAATTGGAGGGATTCAGCTATTATAACAATCCTTTGCCAAAGTCTTTGGGCTTGGAAGAGGTGTCCAAGTTTTTTTTCTCTAAGATAAATAAGCAAATAGGTTTGTCGGAACAATTGCACACTTTGGTAGCCCACATTGCCACTCAAATTGTACAGGCTTTAAATGGCCATATTAATAACGGTGTGGTTTTAGTTACTGGAGGAGGGAGCCACAACCACTTTTTAATAAGTGAAATTCAAAAACAACTTAAGGAAGGACTTTCGTTACTTGTTCCAGACCAAGAAATTATAGATTTCAAGGAAGCAATAATATTTGGCTTTTTGGGTTTGTTAAAAATAAGAAATGAAATTAATGTTGACCGCAGAATAACCGGTGCAGAAAGCGATTCAATTGCTGGAACAATAATTGGCCGATAAAAGGTTGCAAATCAGCAAGTCAGAAAATTATTAATAAATTTTTAAATCAATAAATTTGTTTGCGATTCAATGTTCATTTAGATTTAGGGTGAAAATTATCTGTGTGTGAAAAAGGTTTTTTTATTAATTGTAGTTATTATTATAGGTTTTTTCGGAATAGCATTTGCCGAGACCGCCTTATCTCCAGAATCGTCTACCATTATAATGGAGGCCGGAGCAGGTGCGGAAGAAGCCCAACATGAAATTCCAATTTGGAGCATCATTCCTTTTGTAACCTTGCTTGTGATGATCGCAACAGGGCCCTTATTTTACGAACATTTTTGGCATAAAAATTACCCTGCTGTAGCAGTAGCCTTGGCGGCTTTGGTAGTGGGTTATTACATATTCGGATTACACGACACCCACCATCCAGTACATGCTCTTGCAGAGTATATGCAGTTTATTGCGCTCTTGGCAGCCTTGTACATTGCTTCGGGTGGAATTATGATTAATGTAGATAAAAAGGCGACCCCTTCTATAAATGTAGCACTTTTGTTAATAGGAGCGGTACTGGCCAACTTGATTGGTACAACCGGAGCCTCTATGTTGTTAATTCGGCCTTTTATAAGACTGAACAAAACAAGGATAAGACCTTACCATATCATATTTTTTATTTTTATGGTTAGCAACGTCGGTGGGTCTTTAACACCAATTGGTGACCCACCCTTGTTTCTAGGTTTTTTAAAAGGAGTGCCTTTTTTCTGGACGCTCACCCACAACTTTGTTCCGTGGTCGTTCGCGCTAATTATGCTCGCCATAATTTTTTATTTTTTCGATAAAAAAAACAAGGGCAATGCATTGTTTGATGATGTTAATACAGAATTCAGCAATAAAATTAGTTTAAAAGGAGGCGTTAATTTTGTTTGGCTTGCTTTGGTTATTGGAGCCGTTTTTCTGGATCCAAATGTAATTGACTGGGTGCCGGCCATTAATTTCCACGGCCAGAAATTTTCTTTTTTAAGAGAAATTATCATGTTAACGGTTGCTTTCTTGTCTTATAAACTGGCCAATAAAGAAGTAATAAAGGAGAATCAATTTAGCTTTGAACCTATTAGAGAAGTGGCCTTTATTTTTGTAGGAATATTTGGTACCATGATGCCAGCATTGGAGTTGGTAAGTAATTTTGCTTCTTCTCCCGAAGGGGCAAAAATGATCAACCCGAACACTTTGTACTGGGGAACTGGTATGTTATCAGGATTTTTGGACAATGCACCAACTTATTTGAATTTCTTAACGGCGGCCTTGGCTGCACAAGGAGGGTCCATTTCGAATATGTCTGATGTCGTAGCATTTTCGGAGGGGGGTACTTTTTCAAATTCCATCTTAAGCCTGACAGCAATATCTGTTGCAGCGGTGTTCTTTGGAGCTTTTACTTATATAGGCAATGGACCTAACTTCATGGTGAAATCAATAGCGGAAGAGGTAGGAATTAAGATGCCTTCTTTCTTTGGGTACATCATTCGTTTTTCAATTCCATTTTTGTTGCCTTTGTACATTTTAACTTGGATTATATTCTTTGCCTTTGCTTGATAAAAGCACTGGAATATATAGAGAACCAAAAAAGGGCATGTAATTTACTTACAGGCCCTTTTTTTGTATTTGTTATGCAGTCTTTTTTATTCGTTCCAAATTACTTGGACTATGGTTTGGCCAACCGCTTTTAATGTGTTCTTATCAATGATGTCCATGTTGTCTTGATGGGTGTGGTGGAAGTCGCCAAAATAGCCACTCTCGTTGTCGTAATGGACAATATCAATCATTGGGATTCTTGCTTTTTCATTTACAAAAACATGGTCATCCAAAATGGCAGGTTGTACACGGTTGATGAAATATTGACCATAGCCCAGTTTTTGGCCTGTGCTCCAAACGCGCTCTACAACCTTAGGTGCATATTTATTAGAAGTTTCCTCAATATTAAATTGTGCCTTGCCACTGCCTACCATGTCCAGTAGTATGCCGTAATAGGCGCTGTAGCCCCCTTTGTTTTGGCTCCAATACTGCGAGCCCAAACACCACCATGATTCGTAGTCAATAGGTTGGGTACGAGGTCCGTCGTTCAATTCTCCCCAATCTTCTCCATCAAAAAACACAATATCTACCCCTACGTTGGCAGGAGCTTCTCGTTCCAACAGCCTAGCAAATTCTAAGGCTACCCCAACTCCACTTCCGCCATCGTTCGCACCTTCGATTGGGAAGTTTTTCCGTTCGGTGTCTTTGTCTGCGAAAGGCCTAGTGTCCCAATGGGCTGCTATAAGTATTCTTTTTTTCTTTTCGGGATAAAATGAAGCAAATATATTTCTTAGCCTCAGCTCTACTCCGTCGAAAGTTTTTGCATCAAATTCTTGCTCGGTTACTTTTGCGCCATAACTTTTTAATGTGCCAACTAAAAAATCCCCGGCATCTTTATGTGCTTGGGTACCTGGGACTCTTGGGCCAAAAGCTACTTGCGCCTGGATATACGCATAGGCAGAATCTGAAGAAAACGATGGTGCTTTAACCCAAGCTTTTTCTTCTACTTTGGGTGGTTTGCTGGTTGCTTTTTCTTTGTCATTACCGCAAGACATCCAAATAGCACAACTTGCGAGTAGTATAAAAATGATTTTATTATTCTTCATAAGCCCAATCTATTCCGGTTTTCATGTCTTTTAGTATTATTCCTTGTGCTTTTAAAGCGCCTCTTATTTTGTCCACTTTTTCGTAGTCCTTATTGAATTTCGCATCTTGGTAAAGTTCAATTAAAGCAGACAACAAACCTTCTTGTTCTTCTAGTTTTTCTTCTTGGAGGCCCAAAACATCTTCTACAAAACTAACAAAAGTCGATTTTAGATTTTTGAAACAGGCCTCTCCCAGCTCTGCCACAGACAATTGTTTGGTTTGAATGGAATTAATTTTCTTTACTAAATTGAACAAATGTCCTATTGTCAAGGCAGTATTGATATCGTCGTTCATGGCGCTGTGACAATTGTCAATCAACTTGTTGATTTGATCAATTTGTTTGCTGTTTTCTTCTACTTCTGAGTTGCCTTCATAACTTAGGTTTTTAACAATCCTGAGCCCATTGATCAGTTTCTTGTATCCTTTAGATGCCGCAGTAAGTGCATCATTAGAAAAATCCAAAGTGGAAGAATAATGTGATTGCAACATAAAAAAACGAACAGTCATAGGGCTATAAGCCCTTTCCAGCAAGTCGTGTTTGCCTTCAAATAGTTCTTGTGGCAAAAACGAGTTGTCGAGTGACTTACTCATTTTCTGCCCGTTTACAGTGAGCATGTTGGTGTGCATCCAATATTTAACAGGAGGTTTTCCCGTTGAACCTACTGATTGTGCTATCTCGCATTCGTGGTGTGGAAACTTTAAATCCATGCCACCGCCATGTATGTCAAATTGCTCTCCTAGGTACTTGGTACTCATAACAGTACATTCCAAATGCCAGCCAGGAAAGCCTTCTCCCCAAGGGGATTTCCACCTCATGATATGGGTTGGAAGGGCCTTTTTCCATATCGCAAAATCAATTTTATTTTTCTTTTCATCTTGCGCATCTAAATCCCTACCGCTGTCCATGAGCTCTTCGATTTTTCTGCCAGATAAAATTCCATAATCATGGTCGGTGTTGTATTTGCTCACGTCAAAATAAACAGAGCCATTTACTTCATAGGCATATCCGCTGTCCAAAAGCTTTTGAACCAAGTCTATTTGTTCCACAATATGGCCAGTGGCAGATGGTTCAATGCTTGGTGGAATGATGTTAAACGTTCTTAATACATCGTGGAAACCATTGCTGTATTTTTGAACGACCTCCATTGGTTCTAGGTTGTCAAGTTTGGCCTTCTTTGCTATTTTATCCTCCCCTTCGTCTGCGTCATTGACCAAATGCCCTACGTCAGTAATGTTGCGCACATACCGCACTTTGTATCCAAGAAAAAGCAAGTACCTATACACCACGTCAAAACTTAAAAAGGTTCTTACATTACCTAAATGAACATCGCTATAAACTGTGGGGCCGCAGACATACATTCCAACAAAGGGCGGAGCCAGTGGTTCAAAGGTTTCTTTCTGACCTGTTAGGGAATTGGTAATTCTTAGTTCTTTGATCATAAAACAAAATTAGTAAATACCTATTTATAAAAAATATGTTTGGGCAACATATTCAATTAAAATAAGTGATATTAATGCAGATGCTTTGTATTTGTTTGATTTTACCCATATATTTGCGTCAAATATAAAAGGTTAACGTTGAGGGGACAATAAAGTCCCCTCTTTTATTTCTTATGCAACTGACAGATACAATAACGGAGATAGTAGGTGATAATCTAGAAAATGAACAACATTTTTTAGTGGATGTATTGATTAGTGCAGGAGGAGGACCAAAAAAAATTCAGATTTTGATCGATGGAGATGAGGGGATTGATATAGACACTTGTGCTTCACTTTCTAGAACTGTTGCCGGTATTTTAGAGGAAAAAGATTTAGTGGATATCCAATACACATTGGAGGTTTCTTCTCCAGGAGTAGATTATCCGTTGAAGTCCGAAAGACAATTTCAAAAAAATATAGGGCGTTGGTTGAAACTGGAACTACCCGAAGGGCCAGTTGTCGGGAAATTAAAAGACGTAACTGAGGGGGATATAGTATTAGAGGTTGAATCGGGAAAAGGTAAAAACAAAACTTTCTCTGATCAGCAATTTGAGTTGAATTCGATTCAAACAGCAAAAGTAGAAATAAGATTTTAAAAAGGTTATAAAAGAAAAAGCGATGGATACTTCTACGTTAATAGAATCATTTGCGGATTTTGCCAAGCAAAAAAATATAGATAGACCAACCATGATCCGTATCTTGGAGGATGTGTTTCGTACCATGATTAGAAAAAAGTACGACACAGACGACAATTTTGATATCGTTATTAATGCTGATAAAGGAGATTTGGAAATTTGGAGATTTAGAGAAATCGTAGATGATAACTCTGAAGATATTTGGGACCACGATAAAATTAGTTTTTCTGAAGCCAAAAAAATTCAACCCGATTTTGAAATTGGAGAAGAAGTAGCAGAAGAAATAACCTTGATTGATTTTGGTAGAAGAGCAGTAATGACCGCCCGCCAAACTTTAATTCAGCGGGTCAAAGACTTGGAGAAAGAAGTTCTTTTTCAAAAATACAAAGACTTAGTCGGTGAAATTATATCGGGTGAGGTATACCAAACTTTGAATAGAGAAGTATTGCTTATTGATGGGGAGGGAAATGAAATTTCATTGCCTAAGAATGAGCAAATACCAAAAGATAGATTTAGAAAAGGAGAAAACGTGAGAGCGGTAATTGATCGAGTTGAAATGGTCAATGGAAATCCTAAAATAATTCTTTCCAGAACTTCACCTGTTTTTTTAGAACGTTTGTTTGAAAGCGAAGTTCCTGAAGTGTACGATGGTTTAATTACTATTAAAAATGTAGTAAGGGAGCCAGGGGAGCGGGCAAAAGTAGCAGTGGAGTCTTACGACGACAGGATTGACCCAGTAGGGGCTTGTGTTGGAATGAAGGGGTCTAGAATTCACAGCATTGTTAGAGAATTACAAAATGAAAATATAGACGTAATTAATTTTACGGATAATAAAGAGTTGTTTATTTCCAGGTCTTTGAGTCCAGCTAAGATCGTTAGCATGAAAATCAACGAAGGAGATGGCAGGGTTTCGGTATTTATGAAACCAGACCAAGTAAGTTTGGCTATTGGAAAAGGCGGACAAAACATTAAGTTGGCGAGTAAGCTTGCCGGGATGGAAATTGACGTATTTAGAGAGCAAGAACTTGGAGAGGAAGAAGATGTTGATTTGCAAGAATTCAATGATGAAATTGATGCTTGGATTATCTCTGAACTGAAAAAGATTGGGTTGGATACTGCAAAAAGTGTGTTGACCTTAAATAAGGAAGAACTGGTTCGCAGGACCGATTTAGAAGAGGAAACTGTAGAGGAAATTTTCAAAATTCTGAAGCAGGAATTCGAATAATAGTGATGGTTTCAGAATTTTTATGATAATTTTGGAGCTGAATAATAATTAATGCAGGTTATTTTTAAATTTAGTAGAAACAAGGGCTAGTAATATGGCAGAAGAAAAAATGATGAGGCTCAGTCAGGCTGCAAGAAAACTCAACGTTGGTACCAGTACCATAATTGATCATCTTGCCAGCAAAGGTTTCGATATCGATAGTAATCCCAATTCCAAGATTACCCCGGAGCAGTATGCGATGTTGGCGAAGGAATATGCCGATTCAGCCCACGAGAAGGAAGAGGCTTCAGGATTACAAATTGGTGCAAAGCACAAACAGAATGTGGTAATAGAGGCACATCAAGATCCAAAGAAGGAAGACGAAGACGATAAAATATTTATTAAAAATATGTCTATTGATTCTGAAGGAGAAGAAGGGGAAACGGCAGCGGCTGAAAAAGCTGCAAAAGAAGAACCATCAAGTAGCGAAGCCAAGCCAGAGGAGAAATCAGAAGCAAAAGAAGCAACTAAAGCTGAGGCACCAAAGCTTCAGGGTATAAAAGTACTGGGCAAAATAGACTTGGAAAACAAAGGCACTTCAACCGAAAAAGAAAAACCTGCTAAAAAAGAGGAAGAAGAAAAGCCAGTTGCCAAAAAAGTTGAAGAGCCCAAGAAAGTAGAGGAGCCTAAGAAAGAAAAGCAAGAGGCCCCAAAAACTGTTGCGCCAACGGAGCCAAAGGTGGAGCAACCCGAACCGGAAGTGAAAGCTGAAAAACCTGTAGAGGAGAAAGTGAAAAAAGTTGAGCCTGCCACTCAACCAACTCCAAAAGAGGAAAAGAAAGAAGAAAAGAAAGAAGAAAAGAAAGAAGAAGTTATAAAAGAAGTAAACAAAAAGGAGCAACCAGAGGAAAAGCCAAAGGAAACTTCAGAGTCTCCTGCCCAACCAAAAAAACCGGTGAAAGCAGATACTCCTAAAAAAGAAACGCCTGCAGAGGAATCGAAAGAATCTTCAAGTGGGGTGATTGAAGCAAAAGCAGACAAGCTCAAAGGATTAAAAGTAGTAGGTAAAATAGAACTTCCTGCCGAAAGAAAGAGCAAACCTGTTGCATCTTCAGATCAAAATAAGGACAACAAGAAAAAGAAACGTCCTAGAAAAAGAATTCAAAAAGATGGCCCTCAAGGTGCTGGTGGACCGGGCAACCGTCCTGGCGGCCAAGGAGGCAACCGACCTGGTGGTCATGGAGGGAAGGACAACAGAAGGGGTCCTGGGAACAAACCTGTCAACCAAGGAGGCAAGAGAAAACGACCAATTAGTGCCAAGAAGGAGGAGCCTACCGATAAGGAAATCCAAGAGCAAATTAAACAAACACTTGCCAAATTAAGTGGTGGTAAGAAAAAACAAACTGGTGCAAAATACAGAAGAGAGAAAAGATCTGCTATTGCAGATGCGGAAGAAAAACGACTGAAGCAGGAACAGGAAGATTCTCAAGTATTGAAGGTTACAGAATACGTTTCTGTAAGTGACTTGGCTTCTTTAATGAGCGTATCTGTGAACGATGTAATCTCAACTTGTATGTCTATGGGTTTATTTGTATCCATCAACCAAAGGTTGGATGCTGAGTCCATTACCATTATTGCAGATGAATACAATTATAATGTAGAGTTCTCTTCGTCTGAAGAAGAAGAAAACATTGTAGAAGAAGTTGAAGACGAAACCAATCTAGAATCTAGAGCGCCAATTGTTACCATAATGGGACACGTGGATCACGGTAAAACGTCTTTACTAGATTATATAAGAAATTCAAAAGTTACCGCTTCAGAAGCCGGGGGTATTACCCAGCATATCGGAGCGTATGATGTAACTACAGAAGGTGGTCAAAAAATTGCATTTTTAGATACACCGGGTCACGAAGCGTTTACCGCGATGCGTGCAAGGGGTGCTAAAGTTACCGATGTTGTAATTATTGTTGTTGCAGCAGATGACGATGTAATGCCACAAACAAAAGAGGCCATTAACCACGCGCAAGTGGCGGATGTGCCAATTGTTATTGCTATTAACAAAATTGACCGCCCAAATGCCAATCCGGATAAAATCAAGGAGGCTTTGGCCAACCAAAACATATTGGTTGAGGATTGGGGTGGTAAATTCCAGTGCCAAGAAATCTCTGCAAAAACAGGGCAAGGAATCGAAGAGTTACTAGAAAAAGTAATTTTAGAATCAGAATTGTTGGACCTAAAAGCGAACTTTGAGAAGAAAGCTGTTGGTACTGTAGTAGAGGCATCGTTGGATAAAGGAAGAGGATATGTTTCTACCATGTTGGTACAGAGTGGTACGCTGAATATTGGAGATATTATCTTAGCTGGATCTTATTATGGTAGAGTAAAAGCCATGTTCAACCACAAAAGTGAAATGTTGGAACAAGCTGGTCCTTCTACTCCTGTATTGTTATTAGGATTGGATGGAGCACCTCAGGCTGGTGATAAGTTTAATGTGATGGACTCTGACCGTGAGGCAAGAGAAGTTGCAACTAAAAGACAGCAAATACAGAGAGAACAGTCGATAAGAACTAAGAAACATATTACGTTGGATGAAATCGGACGTAGGCTTGCAATAGGAAACTTTAAAGAGTTGAATGTTATTGTGAAGGGGGATGTGGATGGTTCTGTGGAAGCACTTTCCGATTCACTATTGAAACTGTCTACGGATGAAATTCAAGTGAGCATATTACACAAAGGAGTAGGGCAAATATCCGAATCCGATGTGTTGTTGGCTTCCGCTTCGGATGCTGTTATTGTTGGTTTCCAAGTAAGACCATCTGCTCAAGCGAAAAGAATTGCCGAGAACGAAGAGATTGAAATAAGAATGTACTCGATAATTTACGATGCAATTAATGATGTTAAAGATGCCATGGAAGGTATGTTGGCACCAGAATTTGAAGAAGTAATTGTGGGTAACTTAGAAGTCAGAGAAACATTTAAGATTTCTAAAATTGGTACTGTTGCTGGTTGTATGGTCACTGATGGTACAATTAAACGCAACAACCCAATCCGATTGATTAGAGATGGTATTGTGGTGTACTCTGGCGAAATGGGGCAGTTGAAGCGATTCAAAGAGGATGTAATGGAAGTGAAGCAGAATTTTGAATGTGGTATGAGCATTAAAAATTTCAATGACATTAAAGACGGAGATGTCGTTGAAAGTTACGAACAGAGAGAAGTAAAACGAACATTATAAATGATTCCGGTCGAAAGGCCGGAATTTTTTTTATGCTTTTGTACAGCAAGTTATTTTTATATTCTTCCTACTTTTTTGTTGTGTTGTTGTTGATTGGTTTGTATAAACCTGTCATCGTATTGTGGTGGGAAGACGTACAGTATAGAATGAAAGTAATAAAATACTATGGAAGTGCAGCCTTGCTCTTCTATTTACTTTCTTATTGGTTTTCTATTTAATTCTAGATAATTCTAAAACACATTTGCTGTTGTCTACTAAAGTAGTGGCCATAAGGTAATTTTCTCCACCTGGTTTTATTTTCCATTTTTTAAACAGAGTATCTGGTTTTAAAGGAAAATTCCTCACTAAAATATTGGCCTGTGTTCCAGAATATTTTTTCTTGATGGTTTTGGAGTTGGCTGGGTTGATGCCTTCAATTTTAAATATCCTTCCTGGGAACTTATGCACCAATTTGCCACTGGTATATAAATGGGTGTTGGCGTGTAGTTTCAGCAAGTTGTGGGCAGCTCCAACCGATTTAAAAGCACCGGCTTTCAAAATGGATGCATTGGGTTCGTAGAGATAAGTATTTAATTTGCCCAATGTATTGGGGAGCTCAGTCTCGTGCTTGTAATTAAATGTGAATTCCTCTGTATCCTGTTTTAAGTTGATACAATGCACGTCTAATGGTTGGTCGGAACCGTTCTTGCCCAACATAAAAAGTACTTCCTTACATTCGTTTTTAACGGCAACTACCCATATTTTTTTCACGGACTCCAGTTCCTCAATGCTTTTTTTAATGTCCAACATTGGGGATGCCTTGATTAAAATAGTATCAGATCTTTGCAATAAGGTTGATTTTAATTCCAGCATATCTGGGGTGCAGTCTTTAAAAGAATGCATTTTCCTGTTGAATTGGTCCCTTCTGGCAGGGTCAATAAATACGAAGTCAAATGCCGTATCGTTGCCAGATAAAAAGTCTTCCGCCGAGGTGTTGTGTACTTGAATATTGGTTCTACCTAATTGTTTGAAGTTGTGCTGGGCTATAACACAGAGTTCGGGTTGGCTCTCTACATATATCGCCTCTTTGAAGTTTTGCGCGACCATTGTGGTGTCTACTCCAAAACCTCCGGTAAGATCTACAAATCGAGCTCCTTTTATTAAACTTGCTTTAAAAACTGCCGTTTTTTCAGAGGAACACTGTTCAAGCGAAAGCTGTTTGGGATAAACAATGTTAGGGGCACCATACCAAAGAGGCAGTTTGTCTTTGGCAATTTGCCTTCCAGCAATTTGTTCTGCAATCGTGGCAGCTGGACAACCAGGTGGAAAACGGGCCGACAATAGTAAGTGTTCTACTGAAGCCGACTCGTTTTCTATTATAAAACTTTGTATTTCTTTATGTAAAAGATCTTTGATCAAGCCAAAACACTTTCTTTTTTTAAATACTCCGCTATTTGAACCGTATTGGTGGCAGCTCCTTTTCTAAGGTTGTCTGCAACGATCCACATGTTCAAACACTTTTCCTTTGATTCGTCTCTTCTAATTCTTCCAACAAATACTTCATCCTTGTTGTGGGCATGGATTGGCATCGGGTACAAGTTGTTCTGAACATCATCTTGAACAATAATACCTTCCGTTGCATGAAGAATAGATTTTACTTCTTCCACGTCAAAATCATCTGCAAACTCCACATTGACTGCTTCAGAATGCCCTCCAATAACAGGAAGTCGCACAGCCGTTGCAGTAACCTCTATGCTGTCATCCCCCATGATTTTTTTGGTTTCATTGATCATTTTCATTTCTTCCTTGGTATACCCATTGTCCATGAATACATCTATGTGTGGAAGGACATTCATGTCAATTGGGTGCGGATAAACCTTTTCCCCTTCCACTCCATTTCTTTCGTCATTGAGTTGTGCTACGGCAGCTTTACCGGTACCCGTTACACTTTGATAAGTAGAAACAACAATGCGTTGTATCTTGTATTTTTTATGGAGTGGAGCCAATGCCGCTACCATTTGAATCGTAGAG
The DNA here is from genome assembly GCA_900537185.1 of Cytophagales bacterium Alg240-R148. Taxonomy (GTDB): domain Bacteria; phylum Bacteroidota; class Bacteroidia; order Cytophagales; family Cyclobacteriaceae; genus Alg240-R148. Next base: position 266,522 of record LS999831.1, on the reverse strand, counting down.
CAATTTGGGTTCGCTATTATTTTGTCTTCATCCGTTAAGGTGTGGGCGTTGATTTCCGGTACAACCAATTTTTTGTTTGGGTCCATTCTCCAAGCCGAAGAGTTGTCAATTACAGTGGTGCCGGCGGCTGCAAATTTAGGTGCCCACTCAAGAGAAGTACTGCCCCCAGCAGAGAATATCGCAACATCAGGTTGAGCGTTTACTGCATCAGAAAGTCCAATTACCTTATACGATTTGCCCTTATACTTTATTTCTTTACCTACTGATCTTTCAGAAGCAACCAACATAAGTTCATCAAATGGAAAGTTTCGCTCTTCCATTACTTTCAATACTTCGCGGCCTACAAGTCCTGTGGCCCCTACTACTGCGATTTTCATAGAATTAAATATTTATTATTGTAAATAGATGCAATATTATGTATTTTATTGATGAAAACCTGCAAACCATTTTTTGTTTTCAATAAAATCATTCTTAAAATGAAATTTTTTTATTTATTGATCGGGTTTGTTGCCATTATTTCAACACAATTGCGGGCGCAAGTTTACGATTCCTTTGATTTGGATTCTTTGCACGACCGCTGGAAAGGTAACAGATCCCATTTTGTAATAAACCAAGGCAGCTTACAATTGAACGACACAACGCGTGGCGGCCAGTCTCGCTTGTACGCGGAGTCTAGTGCTAGCACCAATGTTTGGTGGAAGTTGAAATTTGAACTTAAATTTAACCCAAGCAGTTCCAATTATTTTAATTTAATTGTGGCCGGAGTACAGGACTCGCTAACCCTTCAAGTTGGTAGAAAAAGGGATGGCATTCAATTGATCCACCGGCATGCTGGCCAATCTGAACTCATAATGGAAACTAACAACGGCCTACTCGACTTGCCTCAAGTAAAAGGCCTTCTCGACTTGCGCTATCTGCACGATTCAACTTGGGTATTTGCACTGCAACTTTCTTCGGATACAATTGTCCAATCTTTTTCTTATGAAGGGTTTAATGGAGTTGTGGATCAGTTAATTCTGGATTGCCGGTACACCAAGACTAGAGCAGACAAGTTTTTATTTGAAGAAATTGAAGTAGTGGGAAGTGGTCAGCAAGATGTGCGCCCACCTACTGTTTTATATGTTGCTAACACTCAGGATGGGACATATTTGGATGTCCACTGGAATGAATTTATAAACTTGACCAATGCCTCCACCTTTAAAATAAACGGGAAGGAAGTGGCAGTTGTACACGAACGCAACAACGAAGTACGGGTTGGCCCATTAGAAGAAGTCAAAAACGGATCCGATTTGGTCCTTATGATTGAAAATATAGCTGATAACTATGGAAATGTGCAAAAGGATACTGTATTGCACCATTCCTTTTACTATGCCGAGAGACTTGAATTCGGAGACTGGAAGATCAATGAGTTTATGGCCGATCCAAGCCCGCCCCTTGGTTTGGTAGAAACAGAATACATAGAATTGTTAAATACGAGTAATAAAATTTTGGAAACTGGAGGGCTAAGCATTTCGGATCTGTCTACTACGGTGCCATTAAAAAACTTACGGGTTGGGCCAGGGCAATTTGTATTGCTGACAAAAAAAGAACACGAGGCTGCTTTCGAAAAGATTCCCGGTGTTATGGGGTTGACTTCCTGGCCGACATTGAACAACGATCGGGATGTTATCTGTTTAAAAAGCAAAGGAATGGTATTGGACAGCCTTTATTATACTCTTTCTTGGTACCGGTCAGAAATTAAACAAAAAGGAGGGGTGGCGTTAGAAAGGATTGATTCTAATTTTGGGTGCACCTCTGAGGTTAACTGGAATGCATCTTTGGACCCGTCTGGAGGAACTCCTGGCAAAACCAACTCGATTGCAGCTGTTTTGGTAGACTCCCACCCACCCCAAATAGTACTGCACTATATAGAAGGTGGGAAGTTGTTTTTGGTCTTTGATGAAGCCATTTCGTTGCAAAAGGATTTCAAAGTGTTGGTACAGAGCCAGTCCTGCGAAGTAGAACAGAGTGCATACAATGTGTTGCAAGTTGGCCTTACAATTAAACCAAATCAAGTTCTATTGGTGGAGGTTCTAGGAGTGGCAGACTGTATGGGCAACACAATGCGTTCCGGGCCCATTGCTTTGCCCGTACCGATTGCACCTTCTAAAAATAAATTATGGATCAGTGAAGTGTTATTTGATCCTTATTTTGGGAGTGTTGAATTTGTGGAACTGCACCATGTGGGCGACCAGTCGATAGATTTAAAGGGATTGTTGGTTAAAGTAAACTCAAAATCTGTACCCATAGAAAACCATGTATTGGTTCATCCAGACCAATTTTTAGTGCTTTCCAAGTCAAAGGTAGGCCTGGAATCCTTCTATGGAACCATAAAAGAGTCTTCCTGGCTTTCTTTTGATTTGCCTGCCATGCGCAACTCCGACGGTATTGTTGTATTAGAATTGGGAAAGGAAACTATAGATTCGGTTTACTACGCAGAAAATATGCACCATTGGACTTTGCAAGACCACAAAGGAGTATCCTTAGAAAGGTACCGAAAAAAGCAGGATTATCAGGAACAGGCAAAATGGATTTCGGCATCCTCTATCGATAGGTTTGCTACACCAGGGAGGGAAAACTCACAAAGGACACTAGCAACAGACCAAATTGAAGTGGAATTGAAGCAACGTGTTTTTAATCCAATACAGGACGCGTTGGAAATCCATTTTGAATTACCTGACCCTGGTTTTGTTGGGCATCTAAAGGTTGTAAATACCAACGGCTTGGTGGTCCATACGGTTTTAGATGGCGCACTGCTCGGAGTATCGGGGAAGTTAACATGGGACGGAAGGAGCAATGGAGGGTTGATAAAAAAAGGGGTATATGCCATAATAATGGTAATTGTTGGGCTCGATGGGTCGGTTCATACTATAAGGGAACCCATCTCAGTGGCGTATTAAAATGTAGGAAAACAAACTTATTAAAACTGAATTTTGTTTCAACTTAAAATGAAGGTTATGGAAGATTTAATAGGAAAAGTGATTCAGCTCCTGTTGAAGCAGGGTAAGAAAAAGGAAGCCATCATAAAATACCTCAAAAAGCGCTACCACATTGCGATTGATATGAATACTCTGAACAGGAGAATTCGGAAAGTACATATGGAAAAATAAGTTTGTGGACAAAAATACCAAAGTGATTTCAGGCGTGTTTTTTTAATGGATAAAAGAAAAATTCGACATTTCGTCGTTTTTTTTAATAAATATGTGTCTAAAACTTTTGCTTTTTTGATAAGAAATTTATTTTTGGGTGAATTTGATTTAAAGCGATTAAATATGAGCACGGAAAAGAATAAATATTCACCTGAAGAACTTAAAGAATTTGAAGTTTTAATCAATGAAAAATTGGATAAGGCTCGCGGTGAACTTAATATGTTAAAGCAATCGTTGAGTAGAAACAACGAATCTGGTGGTGACGGGGCCAATAGCTATTCAAAAGTGCTTGAAGATGGTGCGGATACATTGGAAAAAGAAGCCATAAGCCAACTAGCAGCAAGACAGCAGAAGTTCATTAACAACCTAGAAAATGCTTTGGTTAGGATAAAAAATAGTACTTATGGTGTTTGCGTGGATACTGGTAAATTGATTAGCAAAGAAAGACTGAGAGCAGTTCCTCATACCATGCATTCGATCGAGGCCAAATTGAACCAGAAGAAGTAGTAGGTATTGGATTTTCTTCAAAACCATATTGAAGCCCTCGTGTTTTGCTCGCCGAAACCAGTAAAAATCAAAGAGCTTCAAAGTTGTATGGCTGAAATGTACGATGCCGAAGTGGCAATGGAAGACCTTGAAGTGGTTATCGCGGACCTTACTCAAAAATACAACGACGACGCCTTTTCTTTTGAGTTGGCACACATTGGAGGTGGTTTTCAGTTTTTAACCAAACCTGCCTACCAGGCCAGTATAAAAATTTTATTGAAACAACAATCAAAAAAGAGATTGTCTACCACCGCGTTGGAAACCCTTTCCATTATTGCTTACAAGCAACCTGTTTCTAAAGGTGATATTGAACAAATTCGAGGGGTTAATTGTGATTATACCGTTCATAAGTTGCTGGAAAAAGGTTTGGTAGAAATTAGAGGTAAGTCAGACAAGGTGGGCCGCCCTTTGCTTTATGGTACAAGCGATAAGTTTATGGAGTATTTTGGTATTAACAGTTTAAAGGAGTTACCTTTGCCAAAAGATTTTTCTCAAGAAGAAAATTCTATAGGAGAACCAACCGATAATTAACCAACCCTTACAGTAGGGATACTGCATGAGAAATCAAAAAAATAAAAAAAGCTTTTCAAAAAAAGAAAAGGCGGATAAAACCGTACCCCAAAACTCTAAACCCGTTATTGACAATACAAGGCTGAATAAATACATAGCCAATTGTGGTATTTGCTCTCGCAGAGAAGCGGATAAACACATCGAAGCAGGGGAAGTGACTGTCAATGGTAAAGTAATAATGGAAATGGGTTATAAAGTGAATTCAACCGATGAGATTCGCTTTAAGAAAAAGAAAATAGTTCCGCAGAATTTTGTATATGTATTGCTGAACAAACCCAAAGGGTTTATTACCACTACCAATGATCCTGAAGACAGAAAAACGGTAATGCATCTTGTAGAAAAAGCATGTGAAGAAAGAATTTACCCCGTGGGCAGGCTGGATCGGCCTACAACAGGATTGTTGTTGTTTACAAACGATGGCGATTTGGCTAAGAAATTATCCCACCCATCCCATAAGATAAAAAAAATATACCAAGCTGAATTGGATAAACCTATAACCAAGGAAGATTTAAAATCGTTGGCAGAAGGGATGGAATTGGAAGATGGTCTGGCATTTGCAGATGAGGCGGCTATTGTTTCAGAAGACAGACGCACGGTTGGGCTAGAAATTCACATAGGAAAAAATAGAATTGTAAGAAGAATGTTTGCACACCTAGGCTATGAGGTAGAAAAGTTGGACCGTGTGATGTATGCCGACCTTACTAAAAAAGATTTACCGAGAGGCAAGTGGAGGCTTTTGAATCCAAAAGAAATATCGAAATTGAAACATTTTAAATAAGTAAAGGAGCCTCAATATAAGGCTCCTTTTTTTTTGTTATTTTACATACTCCTGGTAAAAAGCTGTAATCGTTTCAATACCTTTTAAGTAATTTTCAATGCCGTAGTGTTCATTTGGAGAGTGGATGGCATCGCTGTTCAAACCAAAGCCCATTAAGAGTGCATCCAGCCCCAATACTTCTTTGAAAAGGGCTACAATTGGAATACTTCCACCATCTTTTGTTGGGATTGGAGTTTTGCCCCATACCTTCTCAAATGCCCGGCTTGCTGCTTTGTATGATTTGGAATCCGTTGAAGTTGCTGCTGGTTCTCCTCCGTGGTGTGGCGTTACCTTAACTTTTACAGATTTAGGAGCGATGCTCATAAAATGCTTTTCGAAAAGAGCGGTGATTTCAGAGGAAACTTGATCCGGTACCAATCGCATAGAAATTTTGGCATATGCTTTGGAAGGCAAAACAGTTTTGGCCCCTTCCCCAATATAGCCACCCCAAATGCCATTTACGTCTAATGTAGGCCTTATTCCCGATCGTTCTACTGTGGTATACCCTGTTTCCCCCTGAACTTCATCGATGTCTAGATCTTTTTTATATTCGTCCAGACTAAAAGGAGCGTCGTTTATTTTGTTTCTCACCTCGCTCGAAAGCTCTATTACTTTATCATAAAACCCAGCAACAGTAATTTTACCGTTTTCATCAATCAGACTGGCAATCATATCACAAAGTACGTTGATCGGGTTGGCAACGGCACCTCCGTATACGCCAGAGTGTAAATCTCTATTAGGACCCGTAACTTCAACCTCCATATAGCTCAATCCGCGCAAACCAGTGGTGATGGAGGGAGTATCCAGTGAAATCATGGAAGTATCCGATATTAATATTTCATCAGATTTTAATCGTTCCTTATTTTCTTGTACAAAAATGGCAAGGTTTTCGGATCCAACTTCTTCTTCACCTTCTATCATAAATTTTACATTGCATTGTAGTGCGTTGCATTGTAAAAGTGTTTCAAAAGCTTTAACGTGCATGTAAAATTGCCCTTTATCGTCCGCTGCACCTCGAGCATAAATTTTATTATTTTTTATTACGGGCTCAAATGGGGGAGAGTCCCATAATTCATATGGGTCGGCAGGTTGTACATCGTAATGCCCATATACCAATATGGTTGGATAATCGGGGTTGATAATTTTCTCCCCATAAACAACAGGATGGCCTTTGGTAGGGCAGATTTCAGCAGTATCTACTCCTGCATCTAACAAGCTTGATTTAACAAACTCAGCAGCACGCGCTACATCTGCATTAAATTTGCTATCTGCGCTTACAGAAGGAATTTTTAAAAGCTCAATTAGTTCCTCTATGAATTTGTCTTTATTATTTTCGATGTATTTTTTCATAATATTTTTTTTCTGCTGACAAAGTTATACTGTTTGGTGTTGAACAAAAATTATTTGTCCCATAATCCTTCTGGAACAATTTCACAAACGTGACCTGCCGGGTCTTCAAAGTAAAACGATTCTACACCAGGGCGCCAGCTGTAACTTGCAGTTAGTACTATCTTTTTATCGATCAATTGGGTTTTTATTTGTTGGTATTCGTTGGCAGCAACTTCAAAAGCAAGGTGGAGGGGCCCTTTCCCGTAGTGGGCTGGTAGCTCTTTTTTCAAACTGGAGTCTTTTGGATTAAAAACCAATAACATTTGGTTGCCGACAACAAAAAAGGCATGCTTGCCTGGAATGTAGCTGTGTATTGGAAATTCAAGAACGTTGTGGTAAAATTGTTTCACTTCTTCCAAGTTTTCGGCGTATAGACAAGTTTCTTTGATACCCTGAATGGTCATGACAGTCTTTTTATAAACGAAGATTTTTCATTTTCATAATCCTCCCATAGCGTTTTAACCAAGTCAAAGGCAGATGGGACATCCAATATTGCTGCACTGAACTGTCCAATTTCGAGTTCCCCCTCCTCTAAGTCACCCTCAAAAATGCCCAATTTGGCCCTTCTTTTTCCCAATAATTGTACAAGTTCCTCAGTAGAAGCTCCTTTGCTTTCCGCTTCTTCCACTTGTTGATAAAACTTATTTTTGATTAAACGCACAGGGGTTATTTGTTTTAAAGTGAGTGCAGTTGCACCCTCCCCAGCTGCTACAACAGCATCCTTATAATTTTGATGGGCAGAAGATTCTTTTGTTATGGCAAAACGGCTTCCTATTTGTACACCATGGGCACCAAGAGCAAAAGCTGCAAGCATACTTTTTCCGTCACCAATACCTCCGGCTGCTATTACAGGAATGTCCAAACTTTTTACAACCAATGGGAGGAGGCAAAAAGTTGTGGTTTCATCTTTGCCGTTGTGCCCGCCCGCTTCAAAGCCTTCTGCTACTACCGCATCAACACCCGCCTCTTGCGCTTTTAATGCAAATTTAAGACTGGACACTACATGAACCACTGTTATTCCCTTGGATTTTAAATGAGCTGTGTATTTTTTTGGATTGCCTGCTGAAGTAAAAACTATGGGTACTTTTTGTTCTTCTATAATAGCAACCATCGAGTCCATTTCTGGGTATAGCAGGGGCAGATTTACAGCAAATGGCCGGTTGCAAACAGCTTTGTATTTCTTAATATGTTCCTCAAAAGTTTCTGGGTGCATGGAGCCTGCTCCAATTATCCCTAGACCGCCAGCTTTACTTACTGCTGATGCCAATTTCCACCCACTGCACCATACCATTCCGGCCTGAATTATTGGGTATTTTATCCCAAACAATTCTTTTATTTCATTTCCAATCATAAATTGCTAGTCTAATTGTATATTAATGACGAAAAGTTAATTTTTTTTTCATAAGAATTATAAATTTGCAAGCAAATAATTATTAGTGCTTCATTTCTTTCAAAAACATAGTAAAAAGGCTTTAGTGAAATTTCTAATATGGCGGATGCGCCACATTAGAGATAAAAGCTTTGTTTTGATTCTTGCTGGGTTTGTAGGAGTGATATCGGGCTTTGCTGCAGTATCTCTTAAAGGAGCTGTACATTTCATTCACAGCTTATTATACAACGAGGTTTTTGTATTAAACAAGTATGCACACCTTTTAGCACCGCTTTTGGGTATTTCCCTCACAGTCCTTACAGCCAAGTATGTTTTCAAGGAAAAATTAGGGCACGGCATAACCTCCATTCTATATGCCATTTCAAAAAAGTCGTCCATAATTTCCAAAGGAAAGATGATCTCTAGGATGGTGACCTCTGCACTCACCGTTGGGTTTGGTGGTTCTGTAGGTCTGGAGGCCCCCATTGTTGTTACCGGATCTGCTATTGGCTCTAACATTGCCAATATCATGCATTTGAATTATAAGAAAAGAACTTTGCTGATTGGTTGTGGGGCCGCTGGAGCCATTTCTGGAATATTTAATTCGCCAGTAGCTGGTGTGATTTTTAGCATGGAGGTAATTTTGTCCAATGTGACCATTGCAGGTTTTATTCCACTTTTGATTTCATCTGTATTTGCTAGCCTGGTTTCATTGACACTTTTGGGAGACGATGTATTGTTTTCATTTAGGTTGACCGACGACTTTAAAGCATCCGATGCTCCTTTTTACATTTTGCTTGGTGTGGTTAGTGGGTTGGTTTCTGTTTACTTTTCGAGGGTTACCTTTAAAATTGAAGCCATGCTGACCAATGTTAAAGACGCTTTTCCAAGGGTCTTGATGGGAGGCATTGCATTGGGTTTAATTGCGTTTATTTTCCCACCATTATTTGGAGAGGGATATGAGACTATAAAATTGTTGCTGACAGGCAACGAAAACTCCGTTATCGTAGAATCCTTTTTGGCCAGTGAAGACAATAAGTGGTCGATTACTTTGTTTGTGTTGGGGCTGGTATTGATTAAACCAGTGGCTTCAGCTCTTACAATTGGAAGTGGAGGTAGCGGAGGAATATTCGCTCCTTCTTTGTTTTTGGGTGGGGTAACAGGGTTCTTGTTTGCCTTTGTCCTGAATAGTTTTTTCTCTGATTCGGTCAGTATCAGTAATTTCACGTTAATAGGTATGTGTGGTGTCATGAGTGGTGTTTTACATGCCCCTTTAACTGCCATGTTCTTAATAGCGGAAATTACCAGTGGTTATGAACTCTTTGTACCTTTGATGTTGGTATCTGCAATATCTTATACCACGAGCAATTTTTTTGAAAAACATTCCTTCTATACCAAACACCTTTTTGAGCGTGGAGACATGCACAAAACAAAGGACCGGTTAATTTTAAGTCAGATAGATATTTCAAAATTAATTGAGAAAGATTTGTTGCAAATTAGGCCAGAGGCCACGTTGCAGGATTTGACCAATTTGGTTAAGATTTCCAAGCGAAATATATTTCCGGTTGTAGACGACAAAGAGCGTTTGCTTGGGATTGTAACCCTAGATGATGTGCGGAACATAATGTTCAATGATGAGAAAAGAAACTCGGTATTAGTCAATTCTCTAATGCATGATCCGCCAGCACATGTTTCTTCAAATGATTCAATGTCTACTGTAATGAGTAAGTTTGAGTTAACAGGCGCCTGGAATTTGCCTGTAATTGATGAAAATAGGTACATTGGATTTTTATCTAAGTCACGAATTTTCAATACCTATAGAACCCATCTTCAGCGGCACGATAAGGATTAAACTGCCTGAAAGTCAATTTAAAGGATTATTAGACGTTTTGGCGATATTTTTCCATTTATTTGAATGGATATTTTCGGTGGTTTTCTGGGAAAAATCAAATTATTGCTGCGAATTTTAAAGTTGTCCACAAAGTTTAAATTTAAGTAAAGCCTTATAAGTACCTGATAAAGAGGTGCTTAGGCTTGATTGCTAATTGTGTGTGGATAACTTTTTCATTTTGTTGATAACTTTTTGTTGTTTTTTTGGAATCTGTAAAAAGTATAAATACTAACAAAAGGGCCTAATGGTTGTTAGGTTGTACTTGAAGCGAATTTCCTTCTGTTTTGTTGGTCGGAAAGATTTATAAATGCGGCTATCTTGCTCAAAAATAAAATGTGTAAATATACCTGAGATCCTACTTGCCAATCATTATTTGGTAATGTTGGGATAACACAGCGATAATAAACAAATTATCTTTTGACTAGAGAAAGAGTTGGAAGGCGTGATTATTGGAAAAATACAATTTATAAAAATTGATAATTACATGTTGTCGAAAATATTTTAATTACTTCCTATAGTTTTTTAAATTAGTAGAGCTTAATAAAAAGACATGAAGAAAAATGTAACATTACTCCTGTTGTTTTTGACAATTGGAATTTGCTCTGCCCAACAAGTAGAGGTAATTAAATACGATCAATTAAAATCCCTCATGCACGCTCCTAACGGAAAAGTGAAAGTAATTAACTTTTGGGCTACATGGTGTGCTCCTTGTATTAAAGAAATGCCTCAGTTTGTTGCGTTGCAAGAAAAGGCGGGTGCTGAATTAGAAATAATTCTAATAAGCCTGGATTTTGCTGAGAAAGTGGACAAGGTATCCCATTTTGTGGAGCGAAAAGGTTTGAAGTCTAAGGTCTATTTATTAGATGAGACGGATTACAATACATGGATTGACAAGGTGGATAAAAATTGGAGTGGTGCCATACCGGCAACCATTTTCGTTGGAAAATCTGGGAAAAACCAACTTTTACACGAAGGCGAATTTGAAGAAAATGGCCTCAACGTTGCACTAAATAATTTTATTAAAACCATAAATTAAAAGCTATGAAAAATAAAGTGTTGTTGCTATCGATACTTATTATGACCTCATTATCTTTTTCGTTTACCGGTGACGGCGTTGGAATTGGAGATGAGGCGGCAGATTTTAGTCTGAAAAATGTAGATGGGAAAACAGTTTCCTTAAAGGATTACAAAAAAGCAAAGGGTTTTATTGTTGTTTTTACCTGCAATACTTGCCCTTTCTCGGTGATGTACGAACAAAGGATAATCGATTTGCACAATAAATATGCATCGAAAGGAATGCCTGTGATTGCTATTAACCCAAATGATAAGATAAAATCACCAGGTGATTCATTTGATAAAATGGTAGATTTGGCCAAAGAAAAGAACTATCCTTTCCCTTATTTGTACGACGAAACGCAAACCACTACCAAGGCATATGGTGCAACCAATACGCCCCATGTATATGTTCTAAAAAAGACTAAAAAGGGCAATGTTGTGCAGTACATTGGCGCAATAGATAACAATGCAAAAAGCAGCGAAGGAGTTTCAAAAAGATATGTGGAGGATGCTGTGGATGCCGTACTTAATGGAGATAAAGTAAAAGAGACTAAAACCAAAGCCATAGGGTGTACTATTAAGTGGGCAGCCTCGTAAAGTAAAAAAAAATAGTATAAATTTGGAGCAGTTAGAATTTTTCTAGCTGCTTTTTTTGTTATTATCAAAAAACAACGAAATGTACATAGATTTTGACCAGCTTCAGAACGATGCAAGAATTTGGATTTACCAATCGGACAGAGCGCTAACAGACCAGGAGTGCCAACAATCCTTTGAAGCACTAAAGGAATTTATTGATAATTGGAATGCCCATGGCAGTGAATTAAAAGCATCCGTACAATTGGCATACAACCGATTCATTGTAATTGGTTTAGAAGAAGCACACCATTTGCCAAGTGGATGTTCTATTGATGCATCGGTAGGAGTGATTAGAAATTTGGAAGCAGCACTTGGAAATTCGTTTTTTGATCGTTTGAATCTGCTGGTAAAAACCAGCGATTCTGTAGAATCAAAATCACTAAAGGAGGTGAAATCTTTGATTAAATCCGAAACATTGCCTCCGGACACCTTGGTATTCGACAATACCATTACAACTAAATTAGAAATGCAGCAGCAGTGGCCTAAGGAGGTAGGGAATACCTGGTTGGGAAGGTATTATTCTCAAAAAGTATAGGTAAAACCTAAAAGGAAGTAATTAATAGTTAATTAGTTTTACATCCTACTTACAAATTATTACTTTACTAATTATTTGCATTGATTTAATAGAATATGAGGAAGTTATCTTTATTTTTAGTTCTGTTGGTTGTATCTGTTTCCTGTAGTGTTGAAAAAAAGGCAGGTGTTGCTTTTAGGAATGGAGAGTACCAGACAAGCATCGATTTGTATAAAACTGTATTGGAGAAAGAAGCGGGAAATAGCAAGGCCAATATGATGATGGGCGAGGCTTATCGACAGTCTAATAGAGTAGGTGAAGGAGCTCCTTATTATGAAAAAGCTTTCAATCGGATACAAAACGATTCAATTGCGCTGAATTACGCACTTGCATTAAAAGCCAATGCACGGTACGATGAAGCAATCAAAGTGTTGGAAAGTGGGGTGGGTAAAATTGAAGATGAGAAATATAAAAAGAGAGCAGAGGATGAATTGCAGAACTTGGTATACCTCGAAAACCTTAAGGACAAAAAGAGCTTTTTTAGAGTAAAAAATCTGGCTGCTATAAATTCGGAAGCTGCAGAATATTCACCTGTTTATTTTGATGGTGCCCTTTATTTTACCTCTTCAAGAGAAACCTCCAATAAGATATACAAGGGTACAGGAACACCATTCACCAATATTTACAAGGTAAAAACGAAAGGAGCCAAAGTGGACCAAAGCTCGCTTCAAGGGCTGGGAGGGGCATTCAACAACCCCAACATCAACGAAGGCTCGGTAACTTTTACCCCAGATGGTAAAACCATGGTATTTGCTAGGGGCAATTCTGGTAAGAAAAAGGGGAGGCAAGACGTGGATCTTTATATCAGCAGGTATAGAAACAACGAATGGTCCGAGCCTCAGTTGATTAGCGGTAAAGTAAATGTGACCAATGCTTGGGATTCCTCTCCTGCTTTTAGTAGAGATGGCAAAACATTGTATTTTGCTTCGAACAGAAAAGGTGGAAATGGAGGTACCGATATATATTCAGCAAAAATGAATTCCAGGGGTCGTTTTTTTAAAATAAAAAACCTTGGCCCCAACATCAATACAACCGGCAATGAGATGTTTCCTTATATTTCAGACGATGGGCACATGTACTTTTCTTCTGATGGCCATCCAGGTTATGGTGGGTTGGATATGTTTATTGCAAAAAGAAGCAATGGGCGTACGCATGTAGAAAACATGGGCCAGCCGGTTAATTCAGTGGCGGACGATTTCGGAATGTTCCTTTTCAAACCAGATCGAGGGTTTTTTACTTCCAATAGGCAAGGTGGCTCTGGCGATGATGATATTTACACTTTTGTAAACGAAGATCCCAACCTTAAAATTGTCAATTATTACCTGAAAGGGATTACCATGACGCGCAACGAGAAGGACAGTCTGATAGTATTACCCAATACAGAAGTTCAGCTTTTGGACTTTAAAGGGCAAACTTTAGAAGAAGTAAAGTCAAACCAAAAGGGGGAATTTCAGTTTAGGGTATACGAGCACGAACATTACAACTTAATTGGAGAGAAAGAAACCACCTCCGAAATTACCTATTTCAAAACCAGGGTGTTGTATACCACGGTGGGTAAATCAGTGCCGCAAGAAGAGTTGACCAAACTGGTGACCAACGTGTATTTTGATACGTTAATGGTTTTGGAGCAAAAGAGACTGAACAAGCGTTTTGTTTTGGACAACATTTACTACGATTTGGATGAGTCGAAAATTAGAGACGACGCAGGAATTGAGCTGGATAAACTGGCCCAATTGTTAGTAGACAACCCTGATATAAAGATTGAGCTAAGTTCCCATACGGATTCTAGAGCTCCAGACGACTACAACGACCGCCTGTCGCAGCGCAGGGCCCAAGCGGCTGTAGATTATCTAATTCTTGAAGGGATTGATCCAGACCGATTGATCGCAAAGGGATATGGCGAGCAGCAACCGTTTAGAGCAACAGCAGCCAATGTTGCAAAATATCCTATTCTTAAGTTAGGGCAAGTGCTGACGGAGAGCTTTATTGAGTCTATTGAAGATGAATTTTTGCAAGAAGAAATCCATCAAATTAACAGGCGTACCGAATTTAAAATTCTGGAAGTTGATAAGTCGAAGTTAAAAGCCAAACCAACCGAAGAAGAGGAAGAAAACGAATCAGAAGATGATACGGACCGCTTCTTTGATGACAGCGGAGACAACGACTAGTCTTTACTAATTTCCAACTCAACGGACTTTTTACCCCGTTTAACTTTGTGAACAGCAAAATGCCGATGTTGCGGCAATAAAGGCCTGTCTTTTTCATTTTAATATAAAAAAGCTATGAAAAAGACAGTGCTATGTATTTTTTTACTTTGCTTTGGTTTTTTTACTTATTCACAAACCAGTAAAAGTGAAAACAAAGAGGGCGTACCAAGCAGCAATGCGTTTGCTCCTGCAGACAATTTTAAAAAGTCCAATTACGCCAAGGTCAAATCCAAATCAAAAAAAAGGTTGACGCATGCCTACTATCGGGCAAGTTTGGACAATAAAATTGTGGAGTTTGAAAAGCGAATGGAAGCCAACAAAAAGAAATACCGCAAGGAGCAAAAACTAAAACAAAAGCCGCAGTATTCAGATGCTTCTTATTTTGGTCACAAAAGACCACCTAAAAAAAGAAGTGTTTCCAAGCGGAAATTTTGCAAAGAGTGTGGTATAGTTCATTGATGTATTGATTATTTTTAACTCTATTATGGATAGAGATAAAATTAACCAGTACATAGAACACACCAACCTTTCTGCTCAAATTACACACCACGATGTTGAAAAGTTAATTGAGGAGGCAAAGGAATACCAATTTTACGGTGTTTGTTTGCCTCCTTTTTGGGTTAAAAAAGCAAAAAGAGATATTGGAAAAAGTGGCGTTAAATTAATTACAGTAATTGGTTTTCCATTGGGCTATCAAAAAACTGAAAGTAAGCTGGAAGAAATTAAGCAAGCCATTAAAGATGGGGTAGATGAGGTAGATGTAGTGTTAAACGTTTCTGCCGTAAAGGCAGAAATGATTTGGCCCAAAATTGAATTGGCACAGTGCACTAAATTGGCCCACGAAAGCAATGTGGTAGTGAAATTGATCCTTGAAACAGCCTATCTGGAGGAGGAAGAAATTGTGGCGATGACCAAAATGGGTTGCGCTGCAGGAGCAGATTTCATTAAAACTTCCACCGGGTTTGCCCCTCGTGGTGCCTCCCTTGAAGATATTCGCCTCATCCACAACCATCTTTCAGAAGGAGTTGGGATCAAAGCTTCTGGGGGTATTAAAACGTTCCTACAAGCCAAAGAAATGATAGAAGCTGGTGCCAATAGAATTGGTACTTCCTCTGGAATAATTATCGTTAAAGATCATGGAAGGGTATAGAGTAATTGTAACCGGACGAGTTCAAGGTGTATTTTTTAGAGCCTCTACAAAGGAGGCTGCCGAACGCTTGGGTATTAAGGGTTTTGTCAAAAACAATGCAGATGGTTCTGTAGCAACTACTTTTATGCGTGCACCTCAAGAAGAACAATTTCTGGAATGGTTGCAAAAAGGACCTCCTTTGGCAAAGGTGGATGGGTTCGAAATGGAAACAATTGTTTTAGAAGAAGCGTTCGTTGATTTTCAAATCAGATACTAGGCAATTTTCATGCTGACGATGCCCCTTTTTTTGTACATGCGAATGGCAAAAAACTTATTGACTTGCTGCTGGAGTTTGGAGGAGAGCAAAACGGTGCTCTGATCGTCTTTTCTAAATACTGTAAGGCCCAACATAGATTTTATAAAAGATTCATTTCTACAAAATTCTCGGACCCATACTTGGAAAGCATATTTCCATTCGTATTTATATTTAATGAAGTGATTGGAACCATCGAACAAAATTTCGAGTTGGTTGTCACCAAATTTATACCGGTATACCCCAGCAAGGTTGTTGTAAAAGTCTTCTATTTCATCTCTGTGTTGGCATTGATGGTTTTGGATGCGCAAAACGGTGTCATCAATAAGCCCTAAAGGGTTAGAAACGGCCAAATAATTCTTTTTTACTTCCTCAATGAGCCAATTCATAAGCTCTTCCTGCACAGCCACCTGTGCTTCTTCAAGAATATAATTCTTGTCCATCGGGAAATATTTTCTAGTCATCGCCATATCTTAGGTACAAAAATATACAATAAAAATAAAACCTCCTGAAATCAGGAGGCTTTATTTTAAAATATTATCTACCAGAACTTCCTCTAATAACTTTCCCGAAGAAAACACCATTTACAAAAACTTTGCTGCTTCCTTGCCAAAACGCCCTGAAATTGAGGTTGTCAGTGAAACTAATGACGCGTCCACCACCAAAAGTGCTGATTCTCACAGCCGGCGTACCATTCAGTTGTTCCAAGTTTTCCTTGGAGATATACCCACTTTGGAGCGGCGCATTGGTATAGCGAATTGGGCTAGCATATTGGTTTTTATCCAATTCCATGTAGTTGGTGTGGTTCCTAAACAAACTTATTTTGTTCCTGCTCAATCCAAATCCCAGTGGGTGGGTTAAGTCGATTTCAGCTTCGAATATTGCACCTCCTACCACTTGCGCGCCTTGGTACCTCGGTTGGAGGTTATAGGGAAGCATTTGTTTGGAATCAGAAGGTTCGGAACTTTTGAATTTTGCCTTGCTAATAGCGTTCGTTGCCAACCATTTGGAGGCACTTTTAGAGGAGATTAAATTCCCGCCTTTTTGCAACCATTTTTTGAGTTTGTCTTTGTTTAATTTTCCATAGCGTCCGTTTACCATAACTATTGTATTGTACCGGTCGAGGTTGGTGCTGTTGAATCGATCAATGGTAACAATGGAAAGTGGCATTTTTAATCTTTGGTCAAAAAGATGCCATACTTCCCCAACTTCATAACTCGATACCCCAGGGCCACCAAGTACCATTACTTTTGGGGTGTTGAGTTTTACAAAAGTTGGACTGCCTAAATTGTTTCCAGCTGTAAATCCAGATTCAAGCCCGTGCACTTTTACCCCGTGTTGGATGGAGAGTTGGTTGACTAGAGCATTAACTTTTTCAGGAGAAATTGGTTGGTTGCTAGCGGGTATTAATATGCTGCCGCGATCAAAAGAAGTTCCTCCCTTAATGGAAAACTGGTTTAAGCTGACTTTGGCTATTAAATTTTTTGCCAATAAAGCATACAAGAAATTTGGGCTTTTTTGCTGGTGCCATTCAAAAACATAGGCATAAGAATCTGCTTTTGCATCTGCTTGGCCTTGAATTTTCATCTCCGTTCCCGCCTTTTCCCCTAACATACTTGATTTGTAGTCTTTGGACGTAAGGCTTTTGTAATCGAGGTTGAATGCCAAAGGCAGGGTCCAAGCCGAAACATCATAAAAAAGGCTGTCCTGGAAACTGGTCCTTTTTTCGAACATGGCTTTGATTAATTTATACTGCTGCTGTTTCAACGGAACAACAAAACTATTTTCTTTGGAAAATTGTGCATGGTCATTCTTTAATTTGTAAACGTCAATATCATGCCTTTTCAGGATGTCAATAAAATTATTGGCGCGTTGCAGGTCCTTGTCATTACCAAATACAAATGCTTTTTGAGCATCCGAACTAGCTTCTTTGTCCGCATTTTTAAAAAAGGATCTTTGATAATTTAACAACTCTACCCTCATTTCATGCACGGCCTGAATAGTAGACAAAGAAGTTGTGAAGTGGTTTTTTATGGTGAATGGAAACTTCAAAACACCGTGTATGCTTTCTTGGGCATGGCCCCTAGAGCTGGCTTGTTCAAATAGAATACCTATTCCTCCATTTACATCCGGAAAAGTAGATCCCTTGCCATAATAAAAATCATCAAAACTTTCTTCTGAATAATAAAGAGACCCGATCTTGTCCAAAAACTTTGCATGGTATCCCGCTATTTTTTTGGTCAGGTCGAAATTCATTTTAGGCGTGAGTGGGTGGTTTCTACTGGGTATTCCTGGCTGAAAAAAGAAAGTACTATTGGTGCCCATTTCATGGTGGTCTGTTAACACATTGGGTTTCCATTTGTGGAAATTAGCAATTCTTCCTTGAGACTCTGGTAATTGAACTGGCAACCAATCTCTGTTCAGATCGAACCAGTAATGATTGGTTCTGCCTCTTGGCCAAGCTTCTTCGAATTCAAGGTGGTTGGGGTCCGTTACCATCGTGATGCTTTTATGGCTGTTGACCCAACTAGCGAAACGATTCAAGCCATCTGGGTTGAAGCTTGGATCCAATAGAATTACCGTTTCTTTTAACATTTTTTCAATCGCTTCCCCTTGCGCGGCAGCCAAATAATAGGCCAATACCAAGGATGCGTTGCTACCGCTAGGTTCGTTGCCATGAACACTGTACCCCAAATAGGCCACAGCTGGTTGGTTTTGGGTATCTATTGGGTCCGATTTGCCAGCTATTGTTAGGTTGTAATGTTGGGTTCTAATCTCTTCAATATTTTGGTGGTTGTCTTCTGCGGTGATTGTAAGTAAGAGCAAAGGACGGTTTTCAAAAGTCTCTCCAAATTGTTCCAATGAAATTCTTGGAGAAGCTTTGGCAACAGCTTTCATGTATTGCACCAATTTGTCATGGGTGACGTGCCATTGCCCTACTTTATGCCCAATAACCTCTTCAGGAGTAGGTATTTTGGAATCGTACTGAATGTCTTGTGGTAAAAAATAACTAAGTTCTTGCGCCGGTAATTGCCATGAAAGCAATACCAACAGGATGGTCCAAATTCTTTTCATAAGTGTTAATTTATTCAATTATAATTTATTTAATACACTTAATACAGATGAAATTATGTGAGTGGTAACCTTAAATTCATATGCCAGTTCAATTATTTAACAGGCATATGTGCAGCAATAACTAAATTTGGGGGATAAAATGCGGATCAAAGAAGATTGTTTGTTATATTCATTTCCAATAATCAAAGCAAGTACCGTTAAATTAATGAGTCCATTTCATGGAATGATTAATATTATTTTAATAGTATGCTTGCATAATTTAACTACTTTTGCCAGAAACTAATTAACTAATCTATTATTATGAAACGTGGTCTACTAAAAACCATTATGTTGTTGATGATGTGCGCATTGTCTACAGCGGTCTTTGCTCAAACCGGTTCAGTAAAAGGAACGGTTTATGATGGAGATACGGAAGAAGCTCTGATTGGAGCCAATGTTATTTTAAAAGGAACCTCCAAAGGTACTGTCACAGATGTGAATGGTGCTTTTACGTTGGGTGACCTTCCTGTAGGTGCTACAACAATAGTTGTGAGTTATATAGGATATGAAGATTTGGAGCTTTCAGCTCGTATTACCGACGGTGGAACTGTTGACTTAGGCAAAGTAAACCTTTCTTCCAGTGCAGTGGGACTTGCAGAAATCGAAATTATCGCTTCTGTAGCCATTGATAGGAAAACACCTGTTGCCGTTTCAAACATCAAAGCAGATGCGATTGAAGCAAAAATGGGAACCCAAGAATTTCCTGAGATTTTAAAATCAACCCCTGGCGTTTATGCTACAAAAACAGGTGGTGGTTATGGAGATGGAAGAATCAACTTAAGAGGGTTTGATTCAGAAAACGTAGCCGTCTTGATTAATGGTGTTCCAGTAAACGATATGGAAAATGGCCGCGTGTACTGGTCCAACTGGGCAGGTTTAACAGATGCAACCAACAGCATGCAAGTGCAAAGAGGTTTGGGTGCTTCCAAAGTAGCGGTTCCTTCAGTAGGAGGAACAATCAACATTCTTTCAAAAGCGTCGGATGCCAAGTCAGGAGGCTCCTTCTATTTAGGACACGCCAACAGCGGGTACCAAAAAGTAGGTTTGGTATTGTCTTCTGGTCTTACCGATGAAGGTTGGGCTTTTACGGTTTCAGCATCGCAGACTAAAGGCGCTATGTGGGTAGATGGAACTGAATTTGTTGGTTATTCTTATTTTGCCAACATCGCAAAAATTATTAACAAAAAGCATGAAATCAATTTCACAGCATTGGGGTCCAAACAAAGACACGGCCAAAGACAAAATAGATTGAGAATTTCAGATTATAGAGACCAATCAAGAGGCAGACAATACAACGCCGATTGGGGGTATAAAAAAGGACAAATTACTCACGTGGAAGACAATTTTTACCACAAACCTCAATTGTCTTTGAACCACTATTGGACGATCAACAACACCACTCAGTTATCAACTTCTGCCTATGCTTCTTTCGGAACTGGCGGCGGCGGCGGTACTGCAGGTGAAACATCAAAATTTAGTTATGCGTTGGATCAAAACAGTGCATACAGAGAAGGCGGGTTGATTGATTTGGATCTAATTGTTGAAGAGAATAAAGCTACAAGTGCCAATGGTTTTGGATCAGAGTCCATTTTAAGAGCCTCTAGAAACGACCACAAGTGGTATGGTATACTTTCAACCTTGGATAAAGATTTAAACGATGATTTGAAATTGTTGGGTGGAATTGACCTAAGATATTACAAGGGTTCTCACTACAGAGAAGTAACCGATTTATTAGGAGGTCATTTCTTTTTGGATGACTCCGATGAAAACAACCCCAATGCTGCTTTGCAAGTAGGAGATAAAATGAGTTACCACAACGATGGTGTTGTACTATGGGAAGGTGTTTTTGGTCAGTTGGAATATACCAAAAATAAATTGGCTGCTTTTATTTCATTGGCTGCCTCCAATACTTCTTATAAAAGGATTGATTATTTCAACTACTTAGATTCTGATCCAAATAGAGAGACGGACTATCAAAACTTTTTTGGATATAGTGTAAAGGGTGGAGCCAACTACAATTTAACTGAAACGCACAACGTTTATGCTAATGTGGGTTACTTCGAAAAGGCGCCGTTTTTTGATGCCGTTTTCTTGAATTTTCAAAATGATATCAACGAGGGAGTGAAAAACCAAAAAGTTGTAAGTTATGAACTGGGCTATGGGTTTAGAAAGTCAAATTTCACAGCCAATGTCAATGTTTATACCACGAAGTGGAAAGACAGAACTTTTACAAGAACCGTGCAGGGCGTGGATGGTGAAGACTTAACTGCCAATATATTAGGGGTGAATGCTACGCATAGTGGAATTGAATTCGACGGTGAGTATACTGTTAATGGCAAAATGACCATAAAAGGTATGTTGTCAATAGGAGATTGGAAATGGCAAAATGATTTGAAAGATGTAAAAATATTTGATGGTCAGACTGAAGTTGGAAGTGTTGATTTGTTTATAGGAGGTCTTAAAGTAGGAGATGCTGCGCAAACAACGGCTGCCATTGGTTTGGATTACGAGCTAATGAAAGGGCTTAAGTTTGGATTGGACTACAATTACTTTGATAATTTATATGCAGATTACGATCCTTTGGATAGAGGAAACGAAGATGAAAAGGGTGTTCAGTCTTGGAAAGTTCCAAACTATGCTACTTTTGATGTCAATATGACTTATAAATTCAAGGTAGCTAGTTTGAATACATCGTTGTTTGCCAATGTATACAATTTAACTGATACAGAATATATTTCAGATGCCAACGATGGTTCGTTACACAACGCTACCGATGCACTAGTGTATTATGGGTTTGGAAGAACCTACAGCGTAGGCATGAGAATAAGATTTTAATTATTAAAAAATATTTGTAATGAAAAAGATACAATTATTGATGGTTTCTTTGGCAATGCTAGTTTTTGCCTGTGAACCGATGACTGATATTCATAACGAAGTAGACAATGCAAAGGACGCTCCAGTTGGAGAAATTGACTTGGAAATGTCGGATGATGATTACGCTCTAACGGGAGATGAAAACGTAGAAAATTTCAAAAGTTTTGGAAGTGATGATGAGGCAAAAGAATTAATTCCAAATGTACTCGATTCAAAATACCCAGCTTTGGGAAAAGGTTCCTTGGCAAAAGTTACATACAACCTGTACAACCCGTTTAGATTAGGCGATACATTGGACACGCATACCGTGACTGATGCGGAATACACAGAATTGGGTTTTACTTACAAGAGTTTTAGTTCTGACAAACACATCGATGGCTTTTTGAAATGGAAGTATCCAGAAGCTACCTACAATAAAATGGTAGTGGACCTAACCTACAACTGGTACAACGGTTCTTCTACCGGCGAAGTAACCAAAGGTATGGTGTATTTTGATGGTACTTGGTACAACCCCTATATCCTAGTTCAGGACGACTATGATAACTTAGAAAGAGTTGGGAAAATGTATTTCTCATCTGAAGATGAGGCAGAGTTTAAAATTGGAAAGTATTTGGCTTTGGTTCTTCCTTATGCAGTAGAAGGGCAAGAGCAAGCGGTTGAATACAACTATGACAGAGACGATATGGAACCAACTGCCTTAAAGTATACTTTCGACGGAACTTCATGGGCTGCGAAACAGTCTGTTGCACCCAATACAATTTCTTTCGGACACGATGGTACCGTTTGGGTTCCAGACAATACCATCAAGTATGAGTTGACCAATGCAGATTACGAATTGGTAGGCAGCGGACAATACAACAACTTTGACGTTAGACCAGGCAAAGATGATGAAACCGAAGAAGCTAGAATAGCCAAATTGAATACCATTCTTAAAAACAACTTTCCAAATACGGAAGAAGGACAGAAATACCTTTGTGTATACAATGTGTATTCTGGGGCAAATGAAGTATGGCAAACAAAAGTTGTTCTTTCAGGAGGCGATTACATCAAGTTTGAAGAATAGTTTCAACTTGTTTCTATCGAATAAAAAAAGGCCTAGCGTATGCTAGGCCTTTTTTTATAACTCTAACCTTCTAGTAATCAAGGTTTCTATGAGTTGGTAGAGTTTTAATGGAGGCAATGGGCGCCATTTTTCTAAAGTTAAGGTGCCCCCCATATTGATATAACTATCGATATTGTAATTCTGTTGTTCTTGTAGGATGTGTTCAGGAAAGTTGATGGCGGCTATCCATCCATCTTCTATGTCTTCAAACCACTCTTCGTAGTAACAATCGTCAGATCCATGAAAGTTTAAAACATTCTCCCCAATTAAAATGTATTTTGTAATATTGAACTTATTGAAGAAGTCGACAATATTTCTTTTAAAATGCATGATGTCGTTGTGCACTGCATCGTTCCATTCGCCCATTAGCTCAATAATGACAAACCCCTGTTGGTAATCTACAAATAAGAGCTTGATGTACAAGGTTTCTGACCCGATGTTGTCCCAAGCTGGGTGAATGTAGTAGCCGTATATCGTTTCTGAATAAAGATCGTAGTTGTATTCTTTACCAAAAAATGGAGATTGCGCATCTAAAGCAGGGTCGTAAAGATGTAGCCAACGGTAATATGGTTCAATCAGGTGCATTGTTTCTGATGTGGTCAATGACTTTTCTGACGGATCCATGTATTTTTAGTAACCCTTCTGCTTCAGACCTGCTGATAGAAAGCTCTTCCATCAACATGCGGGTACCTCGATCTACCAACTTGTTGTTGGCCATTTGCATGTCTACCATTTTATTGCCTTTTACTTTGCCAAGTTGAATCATAGTAGTAGTAGAAATCATATTCAGCACTAATTTTTGAGCTGTTCCTGCTTTCATTCGGGTGCTGCCAGTTACAAACTCTGGGCCCACCACCACTTCAATAGGAAATGTGACGGCCTTTGCCAAAGCAGAATCTCGGTTACAGGTAATACAACCTGTAATCAAACCGCGTTCTGAGGCTTCTTTTACCCCGCCAATTACATAAGGTGTATTGCCTGAAGCCGCAATTCCTATTACTACGTCCTTGTGGTTGATTTGATGTTCTTGCATGTCTTTCCAGGCTTGTTCTGCATTGTCCTCTGCAAATTCTACCGCCTTTCTAATGGCTGTATCTCCCCCAGCAATCAAACCCAAAACATTGCCGTGCGCCAAACCGAAAGTTGGAGGTATTTCCGAGGCATCTAAAATGCCCAAACGACCGCTTGTGCCAGCCCCAATATAAAACAGCCGACCACCCTTCTTCATCTGTTGGACAACTTCCCCAACCAAGGCCTCTATCTGCGGCATGGCCCTAGATACTGCCAGGGGTACAGACCGGTCTTCCGTGTTAATATTAACAAGCAAGTCCTTAATGGACATTTGTTCTAAATTGTTGTAATTGGAGTTGGATTCTGTCGTACTCAAAATGGAGTGTTTTTGTTCTGATTCTATTTAGGTAACAAGACAAAGTTAGAAATTTAAACCAGTTTATGGTAAAGGCTTAAGGAAGCGATTGGTTTTTGAATAATTCTTCCGGTTTTGATATTATTGTCGCTGCAACTTTTTCTTAGTATGTCTGAAAAGTAATACGCAATACTGCCCGAAAAGGATGCAGTCAATTGCTCCCAGCCTCTGTAACTTTTAATGTGTTCGGTTATGAAATCAGAAAAGCAATGGTAAACCAATAAGTATATTTCCGGTCTATTTTTATGCGAGGCTAGGAAGTCAGCAAAACTTGCTAACCTCTGATTGGGGAAGTCAGCAGTATAAACACTTTCTATGGTACCGTCAATAGAAGCGCCGCTGTAAAGCTCCAATGCCTCTAGGAGGTCTGGAGGTAGTTGGCCTCGCCCTGCTGCTTGTAATAGTTTTTTTCCAAGATGGCTCCCGCTGCCTTCATCTCCTAAAAGAAAACCCAATGACCGTGTGTTTTGAACGATACGGCCGGATTGAAATAAAGCGGAGTTGGAACCTGTTCCTAAAATGCATGCGATACCATCTTCCTTTGCAAACAAAGCACGTGCCGATGCTAGGAGGTCTGTTTCAACGGTAATGGTGGCATTTGGAAAAATGTTTTCCAATGCCTTGGAGGTTTTCAACAAATGCGCACCAATTGTGCCCGCACAATAGAAAACTAATTGGCTGACGGATTCCCTGGCAACAAATTTTTCCTTTAAATTCTTAACAAACGGTTCGTAGGGCATTATGACAGGGTTAAAGCCTGCACTAGACAGTTGCTCAATTCCTTTGTCTGTTTTAATTCTCCACTCACAAGTGGTGCCGCCGCAATCTGCAATCGCTATCATTGTTACTATTGGATGTTATGTAGTGCAATCAGTATTTTTGAGTTTCGTGTGGTGGAATTAAGACGTCAATGCCCCAGAAAACCTATTCTTTTGTGGTAAACCCGAATGAAAAGGTAATTTATTAAAATTAATTTATATTCTGATTATGAATTTAAATTGTTATTGCCGATATTTGCAGTCCATTTTTGCAGGTCTCTGATAAAAATGGGTTTATACAACGAAAGAAAGTTATGTCCAGAGTTTGTGAATTAACAGGAAAAAGAGTGAGAACGGGTAACAACGTGTCTCACGCGAATAATAAAACTAAAAGAAAGTTTTATCCAAATCTTCAGAAAAAGAGATTTTTCATTCCGGAAGAGGGAAAGTGGATCACTTTGAAGGTTTCTACTTCGGCTATTAGAACCATTAATAAAAACGGTATTACTGCTGTTCTAAAGAAAGCTAGAGAAAACGGAAACATCCTTGTTTAACAAAAGCTATACGCTTTAGTTGAACAATAGAATATAAATATAAAGCCTGGGCCACATGAAAAGTGTGATCGGGCTTTGTTTTTTCTCGGATGACCAGACACAATCCGGTTTGTTTTTTAAAGGCTCTTCTGTCGGAAGGTAGTTTGAGTTTGGTGTGAGCATATTAGTTGTTTGCTGCGATCCCTCACTTTAAAAAACTGTTTTGGAAGGTGGTTTGGTAATTAGCCCATGTCGGGCTGATAAACAATTATAAATATATTTGGCAAATATATACTTCTTGTCTATATTTGCACTTCCAAAAAATTAACGACTGGAAAAATGGCGAAGAAAGGCAATAGAGTTCAAGTAATATTAGAGTGCACTGAGCACAAGAACAGCGGTCTTCCTGGTACATCTAGACATGTAACCACAAAAAACAGGAAAAACACTCCAGATAGATTGGAGTTAAAAAAGTATAATCCTATACTTAAGAAATATACTATTCACAAAGAAATTAAATAAAGATGGCTAAGAAAGTAGTTGCGTCCCTTCAGAAAGGTGAAGGTAAAAACTTCGCCAAAGTAATAAAGGCTGTAAGATCTGAAAAAACAGGTGCTTACACTTTTAAAGAAGAAATTGTGCCATTAGATGGCGTTAAAGCGGCTTTAAAATAGTTTAAAGCTAAAAATATTTCCTATTGACAAGAAAGTCCCTTTTTAAGGGACTTTTTTTGCTATAGTAAACCTGCTAAATATTATTTCATATGGGTATTTTTGGTGGTTTGTTTTCCAAAGACAAAAAAGAATCCTTAGACAAAGGGTTAGAAAAAACCAAAGAAAGTTTTTTCGGGAAACTCAGTAAGGCTGTTGTTGGTAAATCCAAAGTAGACGACGAAGTTCTTGATGAACTAGAAGAGATTTTGGTGACTTCCGATGTTGGAGTGGATACGACAATCAAAATTATTGAGCGAATCGAAGCCCGTGTTGCCAAAGACAAATATATCAATGCGTCGGAGTTGGATCGAATTCTAAAAGAAGAGATTGCAGCTTTATTGGACACCAACGATGAAAAAAATATTATCGGGTTTGAACTTCCTGAAACGAATACACCCCATGTTTTGTTGGTGGTTGGTGTCAATGGTGTTGGTAAAACAACAACCATTGGTAAAATGGCCACTCAGTTTAAAGCGGAAGGAAAAAAAGTAATTTTAGGTGCTGCAGATACATTTAGAGCCGCTGCGGTGGATCAATTAAAGTTGTGGGGGGAAAGAACCGGTGTTCCTGTTGTTTCACATGGAATGAATACGGACCCTTCGGCCGTGGCATTTGATGCTGTAAAACTTGGCGTAGAGGAAAAAGCGGACCTGGTAATTATCGACACTGCTGGTAGATTGCACACCAAGGTCAACCTCATGAATGAACTGGGTAAAATAAAGAGAGTGATACAAAAAGTATTGCCCGATGCTCCTCATGAAACTATTTTGGTGTTGGATGGCAGTACAGGTCAAAATGCCGTAATTCAGGCAAGAGAGTTTAGCAAAGCGACGGATTTAACAGGTTTGGTGATAACCAAACTGGATGGAACCGCCAAAGGTGGTGTCGTGATTGGTATTTCTGATGAATTTAAGATCCCTGTAAAATTCATTGGTGTTGGAGAGCGCCCAGAAGACCTTCAAGTTTTTAACAAAGCAACTTTTGTAGATTCCTTTTTTAATAAAAACTAGTAAAAAGGGATGTTGTAATATATTTGGTAGTTGAATCCGTAATAGGTGTTCTTGGTATTGCGACCGTAGCCAGGAATTTCGTAGGATTTGAAACTGCCTTTGTCGTGGTTGAGTCCAAATTTAACCCGAGCAGTATAGCCCATCCAAAGGTCTTTCCATATGCGCACTTTTATACCGCCCACTAGTTCAAACCAAGAAGCAGATAAGTTGGAGTTGGATTTAGTATCTTCTATTACATCCCAATATGGCTGGTTGCTGTTGTCCTTGTAAAGGATGTTGTCTTTATAAAAAGACTGGGCGTAACGCACTCCAATAAAGATAGCACTGCCACCAATGTCTTTTTTCACGGTATTAAAGTCAAAGCCTAGGCGGGCATAATTGCCACTGGTATGGTATTCTATTGTACTGTCGTTGTTTCTGGTGTTGGTTAAATGCCCAAATTCTACATTTAAAATAAAACGCTTTATGTTGGCCTCGAAATTTAATTCAAATTCAGTCTTTTTTGGGTCAAAAGCTGTTTTGCCCAAACCTATTAAATCTGTTCCAAACCGCAACTCTCTTAATTTCCAACTGTAAATTAGCGAATCTGATGCAGATTCTTGTCCCACGGCATAGATTGTGCTCATGGCAACTAAAAACAAAGTCGTACCGAATTTACCTGCGAATTTCAACATTGGTGGTGGTGCTTTGATTGAGTATGGTATTAACGATTTTTAAATTATCAAATGAGGTGCTGGATGTGTCCAATTTTTGGAAATCATAATCAATACCGCAATCCAGTGCAATTATTTGAGGGTATGCTTCGTATTCAAAAGTAGCCACTTGGTTGTCCGTTGAAAAAATAAAATGGACGGTAGTAGAATCAGCACCAGGGTTCATGGGCAAATCTACAGCATTGGTACTGACACCTTCATAATAAAGTACTTCGCTTCCATCCATCGTGATGGCTTGGATGTCTAAAGTTAAATCACTGCCATCGGTAGCATCTATGAATTTAATTTTCAGAATATTAGATCCTGATTCAAGGCAGTTGCCTTCCTCAAAGCAGCTTGAAAGAGTCAATCCCAAGCCTAAAAATAATAGTAACTTAATTTTCAATTCTGTTCAATTTTGCACAAATATAGAATATAATGTATTGCTCCTAAGTGTTTTTTAATTAAATACTTCAGATTGTAGTGCTTTTATGTATGCAAACGCCAATTATAATTTATAATTGGCTAATTTTGAAAAAAATAAGAATTGTGAAAACGAGAGGACTAAAAAAAGAT
The DNA here is from genome assembly GCA_900537185.1 of Cytophagales bacterium Alg240-R148. Taxonomy (GTDB): domain Bacteria; phylum Bacteroidota; class Bacteroidia; order Cytophagales; family Cyclobacteriaceae; genus Alg240-R148. The sequence continues at coordinate 238,039 of LS999831.1, read as the reverse complement.
AAAGTAAACATTGTGACATTGGGATGTTCCAAAAACATTGTGGACTCCGAGGTTATGATGACCCAATTAAAGGGAAATGAAATAGAAGTTGGGCACGAAATGGAAGAGGATGATGCCAACATTGTAATCGTGAACACTTGTGGCTTTATCGATAACGCCAAACAAGAATCAATAGATACCATTTTGCAATATGCCGATGCAAAGGACGAAGGGCTGATTGAAAAGCTCTATGTTACTGGCTGCCTTTCACAACGCTATAGAGACGACCTAGAAGATGAAATACCACAGGTAGATGCTTTTTTTGGTACAATGGAGCTCCCGTTGTTGTTAAAAAAGTTGGATGCTGATTTTAAACATGAATTGTTGGGGGAACGAATTACGACAACAGCCAACCATTTTTCCTATTTAAAAATAGCGGAAGGGTGTGATCGACCATGTTCCTTTTGTGCTATTCCTTTGATGCGTGGCAAACACGTATCGAAGCCTATTGAAGCATTGGTTACTGAGGCTAAGAACTTGGTTCGGAATGGTACCAAAGAACTGCTTTTAATTGCACAAGACTCTACATATTATGGATTGGATCTTTATGGAGAACGCAAGTTAGCAGAATTACTCCGCCAACTTAGTAACATACCCGGAGTGGAGTGGATTCGATTGCATTATGCGTTTCCTACTGGATTCCCTTTGGATGCGTTGGAGGTAATGGCAGAACGGGATAACATTTGCAATTACTTGGACATACCCCTTCAGCATGGTTCTAGTAAAATGCTCAAAAAAATGCGCCGTGGTACTACAAGAGAAAAAACAGAAACCTTAATTAAAACAATTCGAGAAAAAGTTCCGGGTATTGCCATTAGAACTACCTTGATAGCAGGGCACCCAGGAGAAACAGAAGAGGATTTTCAGGAAATGATGGATTTCGTCGAAAAATCTAGATTTGACAGATTGGGTATTTTCCCGTATTCTCATGAAGAGAATACACATTCGCATTCTTTTGAAGATGATGTTGTCGAAGAATTGAAACAGGAAAGAGCGGAAGCCGTTATGGAATTACAGGCGGGCATTTCACTGGAACTGAACCAAGCAAAAATTGGCAAAGTGTTTAAAGTTCTTATTGATCGCTTGGAAGGTGGGAAGTACATTGGCAGAACAGAGTTTGATTCTCCTGAAGTGGATAACGAAGTAATCATAGATGAAAAATCCCAGTATTTGAGAATTGGCGATTTTGTAAATGTTACAATTGATGCAGCCTCAGAATTTGATTTAATTGGTAAAGTAGTTGGACATAAATAACAAAAATGGAACTTAACTGTATTGGATTTGAGCAAACGGAGATGTTTTCTAAACTTTTTTTGGATTACATAAACGAAAATGACCAGGTAAAACCTTTCTATAATCGTTTTCCGAGTCATTCGGCTTTTTTGGAACAGTTAAAACACAAAAATTTTACCCAAGAACAAAGAGATTTACTGCGGAATGTGTTGGAAGAACAATATACCCAAGTAGGTAATTCATCAGAGGTTTTGAACAACATCCAATCCATTGCAGCACCCAATACCTACACGGTTACCACGGGCCATCAATTGAATATTTTTACAGGGCCTCTTTATTTTATTTATAAAATTGTTTCGGTTGTTAATATTTGCAAACAGCTTAAGAAGGAACACCCCGACTATAATTTTGTTCCTGTTTATTGGATGGCAAGTGAGGACCACGACTTTGAAGAAATTAACCATTTTTTCTTGGAAGGTGAAAAATATAGTTGGAATACAGATCAGAAAGGGGCTGTTGGTAGGTTTTCGGTAAACGGATTAAGCGAATTGTCTGAAAAAATTCCAGGAAAATCCAAAGTATTTTACGATGCTTACCATGAAAATGACTGTTTGGCAGATGCCGTAAGAGCGTATGTACATGCACTCTTCAAAGACCAAGGAGTAGTAGTGGTAGATGCAGACAACCGCTTGCTTAAAGCTTCTTTTAAATCGGTAATGTTGGACGATCTTCAGAACCACAGTGCAGAACGCTTGGTACATGCAACAACCGCCGCCATCAAAGAGGCGGGTTATAAAACGCAGGTTTCGGCCAGGGAGATAAATTTTTTCTACCTAGATAATGGCATAAGAGAACGGATTGTTGCAAACGAAAATGGTTACGAAATACTGCATACTGATTTGCGCTTCACAGAAGCCGAAATGAAAGACATCATAGACAATGAACCTGAAAAATTAAGCCCAAATGTGGTGCTAAGGCCCTTGTACCAAGAAACTATTTTGCCCAACTTGGCCTATATCGGCGGCCCTGCGGAAATGGTATACTGGTTGCAATTTTCTGAGATGTTCGGTCATTACAAGGTTCCATTTCCGATATTGATGCCAAGAAACTTTGCCCTAGTGGTACCTTCTTACGTAAACCGCAAAATAAAAAAAACAGGCTTGCCCACTACTTCATTTTTCAGTAACGAAAATGTTTTGATAAAGGACTTTTTAGTGCATGACGAAGATGTGGATTTTAATTTGGATGAACAGAGGTCGGAAGTGGAGCAGACTTTTGAAAAAATAAAAAACAAAGCCGAAGGTATAGACAAATCTTTGTTACAGTTTGTGGACTCTGTATTAACAAGGGCCAATAAAGAACTTGATAATATTGAATCCAAACTAATTCGAGCCGAAAAGAAGAAAAATAAAACCAAAGTAGGCCAAATACTGTCTGTAAAAGAGGCCCTGTTCCCTAATGGCACGCCTCAAGAGCGCAAAGAAAACATGATGCGTTTTTATCTTTCCGACGAAAAATTTATCGACCATCTTGTTGAACTTTTTGATCCTTTTAACTTTAAGTTCAATATTCTTACAGAGCCAGATGAATAAATCAGTTCTTCGAAAAGTGTATCTGGAAAAAAGAAATTTTTTGACAAAAACAGAATACACCCATAGAAATCAAGCGTTGCTCGAACAATTTACAGATAAAATTGACCTTTCTAGAATAGAGATGGTTCATGTGTTTTTAAGTATTGCCAAGAACAAGGAAGTCAATACATGGCCATTGGTAGAACGTTGTTGGGCATTGGGTAAAAAAGTGGTGGTGCCCAAAGTAGTGCCGGGTTCCAACCATTTGGAACATTATCTTTTGGAAAACAAAAACCAACTTAAAACAAGTAAATGGGGAATTCCTGAGCCTCAGACTGGGCAGTTGGTTGCAGTTGAAGCGCTGGATTTGGTGCTGGTTCCTCTAATTGTATTTGATAGAAAGGGTTTTAGAATAGGCTATGGGAAGGGTTTTTACGACCGATTTTTAGCACAAAAGAAGCCAGGTTGCAAAACTGTTGGGTTGAGTTTGTCTACTCCTTTGGACAATATCCCTTATTCTGAATCGCATGATATTCCATTAAATGCATGTCTAACGCCGTACACGCAGTATGTCTTTGGGTGAGATCAACCATTGTCTTTTTTGCACGCCCGAACCATTTCTTTTTTTCCCGGAGGCCCTGGTAAGGTGGTAACTTCTAACCCTACGGATTTCAAATCTCTTTTTAACTGGCCTTTTGCACAATAAGTAACAAATACCCCATTTTCATTCATGGTATCTGCTAGCATCTGAAGGATTTCTATTGTCCACATTTCGGGCTGTTTGTTTGGTGCAAAGGCATCAAAAAATACCAAGTCATAGAAAGCTGTACTTTTGAAATTTTGAATTTGGTCTTGAATTTTATGCAAGGTGAAACAGTTGTTAAGAACTACTGGTTGGCCCCACGGACTTTGGTGTATCTTGTCAAACACTTCAGCGAATCCCAATTTCTCCGTATAGTTAAGTGATGCAATGGTTTTTGGATCCAAAGGGAATGCTTCTAGGGTTGTAACATCCAGAACAACCTTGTTCTGGATGGCCCAAATCGCGCTCATGAATACATTTAGTCCAGTGCCCATGCCCACCTCCAGAATGCGGCACGGGCCTTTGTTGTTGGCGGTCCAATGTTCCAATCCCATTTTTATGAAAACGTGATTGGATTCGTTCACAGCACCGTGAAAGGAATGGTAGGTCTCGTTTAATTCTTGGTTGTAGAGAGAGTGTGAGCCATCTTCTGTTTTAATAATTTTTAAAGGACTCATGCTTTTACAATCAGAACTGTTGCGTAAGCTGCAATTCCATCCTCAGTTCCAACAAAACCCAATTTTTCGGTAGTGGTCGCTTTGATGGATATATCGTCCTCTTCAATATGCATTACCTTAGCCAGACAGCTTTTCATGGTCGGTATGTGGGGGTTTATTTTTGGTTTTTGCAAACAGATGGTACTGTCAATATTGCCTATGGACCAGCCTTTTTCTCGGAGCAATACCATAACCCGATCCAAAAGTATTTTGCTGTCTATTCCTTTGTATTCTGCTGATTGATCAGAAAAATGGAAGCCTATGTCGCGCATGTTGGCTGCTCCTAACAATGCGTCACAAATAACATGAATCAAAACATCTGCATCAGAATGTCCTACGGCACCCTTGCTGTGGTCAATTTTAATTCCTCCTATCCATAGGTCTGCACCTTCTTGCAATTGATGGACGTCGTAGCCAAATCCTGTTCGTATTTTCACTTTTTTTAAACAAAAGTAGAAACATTTTAAGCATTTGTCCAGTTTTAGGACAATTAAGAATTTTAAGCAAACAACAAAATAACGTTCTCAAAATAAATAATTTATTAGAATGCGCTTTGGCAATTTAATCTTAAGTTTAAATTTGAGATTTAATACATGAACCATACTGGAGAATAATGAAATTCGATAAAAAAAATTACTCGCGTGCATTGTTGCATCGATTATACGAGGGTTTGTTGAGGCCTCGAATGATAGAAGAAAAGATGTTGATATTATTGCGACAAGGGAAAATAAGTAAGTGGTTTTCGGGTATCGGGCAAGAAGCAATTTCGGTTGGTGCAGTTGCGGCATTGAAAGACGAGGAGTACATATTACCCATGCATAGAAACTTGGGGGTTTTCACTGGTAGAAATATTCCCTATAGCAAAATGTTTGCCCAGTGGCAAGGGAAAGTAGAAGGGTTCACCAAAGGTAGAGATAGGTCTTTCCATTTTGGCACCAACGAGCACCACATCGTCGGAATGATTTCTCATTTGGGACCTCAATTGTCAGTAGCAGGAGGTATCGCCCTTTCGGATGTGTTGCATAAGCGGGGTAAAGCCACATTAGTTTTTACCGGAGATGGAGGGGCAAGTGAAGGAGATTTTCATGAAGCCCTCAATGTAGCTGCTGTTTGGCAACTGCCAGTAATTTTTGTGATTGAAAACAATGGGTACGGTTTGTCTACTCCTAGCAACGAACAGTTTAGATTTAAAAACTTCGTTGATAAGGGGCCTGGTTATGGCATCAAAGCATTGCAAGTAGATGGAAACAATGTTTTGGATGTATATACCACTATTAAAGGGGTTGCTCAAAAAATAAGGAAAAAACCAGAGCCCTATATTATTGAAGCCATGACTTTCAGAATGAGGGGGCATGAGGAGGCTTCTGGCACAAAATACGTTCCCAAAGAATTAATGGAACATTGGGCTAAAAAGGACCCTTTGAAGAATTTTGAATCCTATTTGTTGAAAAATAAATTAATCGTTCAAAAAGAAATTGATGCCCTACGGGCCACCGTCCAATCCGACATTGAGGAAGGATTGGAAGTGTCTTATGGATTTGGAGCACCAAATGCTAGTACAGAAGATGAGATTAGGGATATGTATGCGCCGCATCAGCTGGAGACATTATCCTACAACGATCAAAACACCAGCGCCAAACGCTTTGTAGACGCCCTGTCAGACGGGTTGAAACAAAGCTTGGAAAGGTTTCCTGAATTGGTTTTTATGGGGCAAGATGTTGCCGATTATGGTGGTGTATTTAAAATTTCAGAAGGGTTCATGGATTTATTTGGAAAGGAACGAATCCGAAATACGCCGCTTTGTGAATCGGCAATTATTGGTATTGGAATGGGCTTGTCTATCAAGAAGCAAAAGGCTGTAATTGAAATGCAATTTGCAGATTTTGTGACTTGTGGGTTCAATCAAATAGTAAACAATTTAGCCAAATCCCATTACCGATGGGGGCAAAATGCGGATGTTGTAGTGCGGATGCCAACAGGAGCAGGAGTGGCAGCTGGTCCTTACCATTCTCAAAGCAATGAGGCTTGGTTCGTTCATACACCTGGTTTAAAGGTCGTGTATCCTTCCTCTCCATACGATGCTAAGGGGTTATTAGCGGCGAGCATAGAAGACCCCAACCCTGTCCTCTTTTTCGAACACAAAGCATTGTACCGTTCCATAGAATCGGAAGTACCTGATGCACTCTACAGTCTCCCAATCGGAAAAGCCAAGGTGGTGGAAGAAGGGAACGAAGTTTCCATTATAACGTACGGAATGGGTGTGCATTGGGCACAAGAATTAAATAAGGAACTGGAAGATTTATCCATTGAAATTCTAGACTTGAGGACATTATTGCCTTGGGATAAAGAAGCGGTGTCCAAAACAATAAATAAAACCGGAAAAGTGTTAATATTACACGAGGACTGCATGACTGGAGGTATTGGAGGAGAAATTGCCGCTTGGGTTTCAGAACACTGTTTTGAAATGTTAGATGCGCCAATTATGCGGGAGGCTAGTTTGGATACAGCAGTTCCCTTTAGCCCTAGTTTGGAACAAAATTTCCTTCCTAAAGGGCGGTTAAAGAAAAAAATTCTTCAATTAGCTGAATTTTAGCTACATTTGTATGTTGGAGATAGGTGTAATTCATAGGCGTATAGCCTGTGCTTAAAAAAGAATTTGATACGACTTACAATATATAATCTTTTGAAATTGGCTAGGGTTTTTAAAAATCTAAAGTCAATTTTTTTCCTGCTTTTTTTGTTGGGCTTTATGCTGCCTGCTATTTCGCAAGGCCAAGACCAGCCAACAAAGAAAGAAACAAAGGTGCGAAAACCTGGGAAGAGGAAAAAAGTTAAGTCCAATGCAAAACAAAAAAGGTCGGTAAAACAACGGGCGAGAAAGGGAGAAAATGCGCACAAAGGAGATATTACAGGAAGAAGTGTCCGAAAGAAAAATAAAAAATCTCCTAGACCCAGTTTTTCCGGTGTAGCAGATCCAGATCCATATGCTGGAAGAAAAAGACAAAAGGAAAGAGATCGGGCGAAGCCGCGCCAAGTACAACCTTCTTCTGCATCTAAAAGAGGCGAAAGATCTGGGAATACCCGTTATACTCGAAGCCCGAATTATAGGCCTAAAGCTAAAAAGTCTAAAACCTACAACCGTTCTTCTCCTTATGCCGGTAGAAAAGAAAGGAAAGAGAGGGATAGAAGTTACTCCAATGCCCCACAACTTGGTGGCATAAGAAGCGTTTCAGGAAATGACAAAGGCAAAAAGAAGCGGAGGCGGGTGTCGCCAAGAACTTCTTCTCAACCTTATTTAACAAGGAGGAAGGGAAGGTATGGCAAGAAGTCTGCGGGAGGAGAAAGAGCGCATAAAGGAGATTTAATAGGAAGAAGAAAAAAAACGAAGCGGAGCGAACCTAGGGTGATAACGCGGCCTACGGCCAATCCATATTACGGAAGAAAAAATAGAGGCAAAGACAAAGGGTACCAAGGCGCAGCAAATATTGCTCGATCAGAACCCAACTATAAAGATAGAGCTTGGAAGGGCAGCATTTCTGGTGGCTCTGTTAGAAATAGAAATACAAGCACTAAAAATCGAGCAGTACATGGCGCAACAAGTCCTTATTTAAAGAATAAAAGAGGGACGGGAGACAAGGCTAACAAAAGGGCTTTAAAAAATTCAAGGGGCAACCAAAGTGTGTCGGGTTACAAGCGGTCCAACCGAGCATTAAGTAAAAGAAATTCACCAGCACCAACTGCATCTGCAGGATTTCAAGGCAAACTCAAGTCAAGAGGGAAAATGAAGGGAGCTGGCGGCTCAGTTTCTGGCAAAGGGTGGAACAACGGAGGCAATGCAACCACCCAAGCGAAATACTCTCAAAACGGAAGGAACAGCGCAGCTTTCAGAGGCAAAAGGAAACAGTACAAGCCATTAAAGGGCGGAGGCAGTGTCTCTGGCAAGACTTGGAACAATAGTGGAAGAGCCACAACACAGGGAAGGTATTCTCAGAATGGAAGGAATAGTGCCGCCTTTAGGGGTAAAAGCAAGCAGTACAAGCCACTGAAAGGTGGGGGCAGTGTTTCTGGCAAGACTTGGAACAACGGTGGAAGGGCCACTACCCAAGCAAAGTACTCTCAAAACGGGAGAAACAGTTCTGGTTTTCGAGGCAAACAAAAACAATACAAACCACTAAAAGGTGGTGGAAGCATTTCTGGTAAAACCTGGAACAATGGTGGTGCTGCTACAACGAGGAGAAACTATTCTCAAAACGGAAGGAACAGTGCTTCTTTTAGGGGCAAACAAAAACAGTACAAGCCCTTGCGTGGTGGAGGTAGCATTTCCGGTAAGAGATGGAACAATGGAGGCCAAGCTCTAAGAAAGAAAACAGTTGCAAACCCTGCCGCTCATTATTCCACTACCAAGTTTTCAGGTTTCAGAAAAGGAGCTAAAAAGCCAATGAAGGGTGGTGGAAGTGTTAGTAGAAAAGGCTGGAACAATTCTGGGCAAGCCATGAGAAGAAATGAGCCTTCTAACAACCAAAAGCGAGGTGCTTCTTTCCAGGGCAATTTGAAAGGAGGTAAGCCGCAAAAAGGTGGTGGTAGTGTAAGCAGGTTGGGTTGGAACAACAACCGCCAGGCCTTGCGCCGGAAAGACCAATCTCGCACAGGGCGCGTGAGTGCTTCTTATCAGGGTAAAACCAAACACATGAAACCGCTTAAAGGCGCAGGAGGTAGTTTGTCACGGGCCAATTGGAACAACGATGAACAGCCATTAAAAAAGAAGTCTGTAAATCCTGAAACGTACTTTGCAGCTCGGTACCAAGGCCAGCTTAAATCAAGAAAAAAACCAATTAAAGGTGGCGGAAGCATCAGCAGAGCCAGTTGGAATAACAATGGAAAGCCCTTGAACAAAAAGGACCCAGGAAGTGTGCATGACAAAGCCATGCATTCGATGGGAAGGTTCAAAGACAAAAGAAAAAGAAAATTGGCACCTAATGTAGACAAAAAAGCGCTGATGGCGGTGCACCCTCAAAAACATTACTACGACGAGGCCAAATACACGGGTACCATAAAAATAAAGAAGCGCAAGGTGAACGATTCGCACCCGAGTTATCGTTATACCGGCAGCCATAAAAAAGAGAATGGCAAAGAAGCCAAAGAGAAAACTTTTAAATTTAAAATTTGGTGGGCCAAATTGTTTAAGAAAAATGAAAGCCAGCCTGAGGTTTTAAAGGAGAAAACGAGAACACCGAGGTACGATAAAAGGGAAAAAGATCTATGGAACGAATGATAGAATTAGATAATTTGAGTGGATTGGATTCCATAATTGAGAAATCTAAAAGTAGAAAACAGATTATTTTCAAACACAGTACGCGGTGTAGTATCAGCAGCATGGTATTGGATCGGTTTTCAAGAAATATGGAGGCGCTACAAAGAGAGTTTGATATCAATATGTTGGATTTAATTGCGCACCGGGACATATCCAGCGCTATAGAAGAGCGTTTTGGTGTGCGCCATGAATCTCCACAAGTATTGGTGATAGAAAATGGGTCTTGTGTTTATGACAATTCTCACATGGGCATCAATGCTCAAACCCTCTTGCAATTGGCTTAATTTTTGAGAGGATAATAAAAACAAAATGTACAGTGTTGTTGTTGCATGATTAAATTACTATTTTAGAAGAAACATAAATTAAATGAAACGATTTTTTGTCTGTATGGCATTTTTATTACCAGCCTTGGCCTTTGGCCAAACGCAGGACAGCTATACCTATTCTAAAGAGTTTATTTGGGGGATTGGTAAAAATAATTATGGTGGTTTAATAGGGCATGTTTTTTTGAGAAGCTCGAAAGCCATTAATGAAAAATCATACAGAGTACTAGGGTTGGAATTGACCAATGTGAAGCACCCTACTGAAACCAAATATGTGAGCAACATAGGCAATGTATTTATATATGGTAAAACCAACTATTTGTATGCGATAAGAGGGCAATATGGAAGGGACATTGTGTTGTTTAAAAAGGCACCCCAGCAAGGTGTGCAAATTTCTTTTACTGGTACCATAGGTCCTTCCATAGGGCTAATAGCACCGTACTATGTAGAGATAGGAGATGGAAATAATAGTTTTAACTCCATACGGGAACCCTATGATCCTAAAAAGCATCCTTTTGAAAAAATTGCAGGTACTGGATACTTGTTCCAAGGTTTGTTTGAATCAGATGTAGCTTTGGGAGTAAATTTAAAGGCAGGGTTGAAATTTGAATATGGTGCTTTTAAAAATAATGTGACTGGTTTTGAAATTGGGGTATTAGCGGATTATTACACCAAACCCATCCCTTTAATGGCCAGTTCAACCGAATACAGCCTTTATCCAACTTTGTACATTTCTGTTTTTTGGGGTGTAAGAAAATAAATTATTCTGTGGTGTAATTGGTTCTTGTAAGAATACTTCTACCCAAAGTAATTTCATCGGTATACTCTAAATCACCGCCAATCGGTATTCCTCGTGCAATTGAAGAAGTTTTAATATCCAAGGCTTTAATTTTTTTACTGATATAATAGGTGGTAGTGTCCCCTTCCATGGTTGGGCTAAGCGCAAAAATGATTTCTTTTACAGGCTCTGTTTGGACCCTTTGAACCAAAGCGGAAATGTTGAGTTGTTCTGGTCCAACGCCTTCAATGGGAGAAATTACGCCGCCTAGCACATGATAAAGGCCGGTGTATTGGCCTGTGTTTTCTATGGCCAAGATATCTCTTATGTCTTCCACTATACACAAAATGTTTTTGTCCCTTTTTATACTAGAACAAATGCCACAAATGTTGTCGTCTGAAATATTGAAGCATTTTTCGCAATAAACTATTTCGTTTCTCAATTTCACCAAAGCATTGGCCAATTGTTCTGTCTGGAATTGCTCCGATTTTAATAAGTGCAATGCCAAACGCAGTGCTGTTTTTTTACCAATGCCCGGAAGTTTTGAAATTTCTGTAACTGCTGTTTCTATAAGTTTTGAAGAAAATTCCATTCAGTATGAAAAGTATAGAGTGAATAATGTCCTAATCGCTTTAAAAATAAAGCGGCAATGGTAACGTGGAGAGCAGTTGGAACAGGTTTAAATTATTTTGGCATCAATCCCTGCCTCACAAATAGACTTTTGCATCGGCTTAAGTTCTACGATGGTGCCCATTTTTACAGCACACTTTCCTTTAAAGTGAATCAACCAGGTGCATTGTTCTGCTTGTTCTGCAGAATGTTTGCATACCTTGACCAAGGTGTTGATCACATGTTCGAAAGTATTAAAGTCATCATTGAAAACTACCAAGTCTTTCGTGTCAGCAGATTTAACATCTTCCGCTATCTCTTCTAGTACATCTTCCTGGAAATTATATTCCATAGTTTTTAAATTAATTTTCCAAAAGTAAAAAAAAATAACATCATTTGTAAAACCAAATTAAAATTTGATGTCTTCAGCACTCGTTTTATTTATATTAGTTGGCTATTTCTTAGTTTTATTAACCATAAGTCATTTTACTTCCAAAAATTCTAGTGCAGCTGTTTTTTTTACTGCCAATAGAAATTCGAAGTGGTATGTGGTAGCTTTCGGAATGATTGGGGCCTCCCTTTCAGGTGTAACCTTTATATCGGTACCTGGGTGGGTAGGAACGACCAATTTTTCTTATATGCAAATGGTTTTTGGCTATTTATTAGGCTATACCGTAATAGCATTGGTGTTGATGCCGCTGTATTATAAATTAAACTTGGTTACGATATATTCTTATTTTAAAGACAGGTTTGGAGAAAGAAGTTATACCACGGCGGCATCGTTTTTTTTAGTTTCTAGGGTAATTGGCGCTTCCTTCCGGTTGTATTTGGTGGCTGGCGTTTTGCAAATATTTTTATTTGATCAACTTGGGGTGCATTTTGCCATTACCGTATTGGTCACGATTGCCTTGATTTGGCTTTACACTTTTAAAGGGGGGATTAAAACCATTGTATGGACTGATACCTTACAAACTGCTTTTATGTTGTTGGCAGTAGTGGTATCCATCTATCTAATTGGTTTGGAACTTAATTTTACTCCAAGCCAATTGGTCCATGTGGTTTTTGAAAGTGATTATTCCACTACCTTTGTTTGGGATTGGTCTGCAAAAAATAACTTTTTCAAACATTTCTTTTCTGGGGCCTTCATTGCCATAGTTATGACTGGCTTGGACCAAGACATGATGCAAAAGAATTTGACGTGTAAAAGCTTGGGGGATGCGCAAAAGAATGTTTTTTGGTTCAGTACCATTTTGGTTGTAGTCAATTTGTTGTTTGTTTCATTAGGGGCCTTATTGTACATCTATTCAGAGAAAATGGGAATTGCATTGCCAGAAAAATCAGATGACTTATTTGCTACTTTGGCGTTTAACAATTTTCCATTGATAGCTGGGATTACATTTTTACTTGGGATTATTGCTGCTGCATACTCTAGTGCCGATTCGGCATTAACTTCTTTGACTACCTCTTTTTGTGTGGACTTTCTAAAGTTTGATATCCACCAGGATTCTGCTTCCCAACAAAAAAACAGGAAAATTGTCCACTTGGCTTTTTCAATAGTCTTGTTCCTAGTTATTATGCTGTTCAAATGGATCAACGACGACAGTGTGATCAAGCAGCTATTTACGCTTGCAGGGTATACCTACGGACCTTTGCTTGGGCTTTTTGCCTTTGGTATGTTTTCGAAGTACCAAGTGCAAGACCGATTGGTACCTTGGGTTTGTATGCTCTCCCCTATAATTTGTTACTTTCTTAGCGCCAACTATTCTATTGGGTTTGAATTATTAATTTACAATGGAATCATCACCACTTTTGGTTTGTTTTTAATCAGAGAAGCTCCTCGTTTGGATCCCAAAAAAGTGTCTTAAAGTTAGCGATTTTATCTCCTTCTAGTCGGATGTTTTCCTTTTCCAGCAAGGTGTGCATGGGGTGTTGAGGGTCGAAGTGGGCCGCACCGGATAGTATGCCCATGCGATTGACTACGCGGTGGGCAGGTACGTCGTCTATGTGGTGCGACGCGTTCATAGCCCAACCTACCATTCTAGCCGATTTAGCAGATCCAAGGTACTTGGCGATGGCACCATAGGTGCTTACACGGCCCTCTGGTATTAGCCTAACTACTTCATAAACATCTTGGAAGAAATTTTCACGCATCGAGAAGGGTCTTGTATTGAGTGGAATCATAAAAAGCATCCAGTTGTCTTTCAAATGCGAATTTTATTTTTTTCCAATATAAAACTTGAGTAGATACCAGGGCTATAATGGTGATGCCCATGTTGCCATAAACCAATACGGTGTTTACCGACTGAAATAGAAACAAACTATTGCAGAACAACGAAGCAACAGCCAAATTTACCATAAGGTGGTATAGGCCAACGTACAGCTCCAATTTGAAACGAGCCTCGACGGAGTAGGTGTCGTAGAATTTGAAAAACTGGTTGTGAATTTTGCTTTTTTTAATTTCTGGATGCTGTTGTTGTAAAAGGAAAGTAGGTAACCGCTTTTTATAGAAAAACAAACTTCTAGGCACGTCAAATGCATAAATTAAGGAGCCAATCAGTATGCTCATGATAGATCCAAGCAAAACAGTGTTGGCATCTTTAAAGTTTAAAAATGGGATGGATTGAAATACAAGGTTGAAAAAAGATACTGTATATACTCCTGGAATAAATATTCTGAGAATTTCATTGAGTGTAAATTTTCCGCTAATAGGTCCCATTTTTATTTTGTTTGAATCCAGCTAATTTAAATACTATAGCATAACGACCTATCGAAGCACCTCTGTAAACAGCAATGGTGTCTAATGCCGCAATGGTTTCGAAATCTTCTGCAAAAAGTTCCGATGGGTCTTTGTAGTAGTTGCTTACGTTGATGAAGTAGGCATTGTCACCAGGGTTCAAACTTGGGCGCTGCTGGTTGATCCAGTAGTACTTATGAATGGACTCTAGGCTTCCTTTTACAAGGAGGTTCATGCCCAAAGGACGCGCTACATAGTAATCGGTGTGCGCCGCTGGAAACCAGGCATAACCCAAGAGCGTACAGCCTTGAATCGGTTTTCCGTTTAGGTCTTTTGCTATTATTTTTTCACTTTCTTTTTTAATAGTCTTCCAGCCTTGCATGTCCAACAAGGGGTCGTTGTCTCCTTTTTTGTGTATGGGGTTGTTGTCCGAAGGAAGCATACCCGCGGGGTTGAAGTTTACCAGCACTACCATAGCAATTAGTGCAGTAACGAGTAATACCATAGCGGCTTTTAATGGCCAAGGAAAAAGTTTTTCAGGGCCAAACTTTTCTTTTAGAAAGTAGCCCCCAAATGGAATTAAGGTAGCATATGCTGGACCAGTCCAATGTGGTAATGTGCTTCTGAACAATGCGAAAAACCAAAATACGGCCAATAAGGGCAATGCCACACAGAGCAACAACCGAAATACTTTGTAGGTATTGAGTTTTTTGTAAGCGAAGATAACCCCGAGTACGATAACAAAATAAACGAAGGGGTTTTGGTACAAAGCTTCGCCACCCAATTGTGTGAAAAAGTAGTCCAGTCTAATACCAGAATCAAACATATTTACTCTATTGCCATGGTAGGTGAAGCTGATAAAGTCTACATTATAGTTCCATATTAGAATCGGAAGGGCGCCCAATAGTGCAATAAAAATTCCAAGATATAAAACAGGTTCTTTTAACCATTTTCTATTGTAAAGGAGTATGTAGAGCCCAGCGCCGACCAAAATAATGGCGCCGTGGTATTTGGAAAGGATGGCCAAGGCCGTGGTTACGGAAGCTATAAGGAAATACTGCTTGTCCTTTTTGTTGGGCTGGCTTTCAGAAATGAGAATGGACTTACTCAACAGGTAAATGGTTAGTAGCCAGAAGAACAACTGAGGAGAATCTGGTAATATGGAAAGCCCTGCAATGATGCTGCAGTATACAGAAAAAAGAAAAAGAGCAGCACTGTAAAAAGCACTGCGTTCGTCAATGCAATCCTTTACCAAATGATACAATATCCAAGCATTCAATGCAGAAAAAACAATTGCCCCTAACCGAATAAATAATGCTCCGTCCAGCTGAAGGTCCAACGTAAAAAGTTGGATTACCCACCCTACTACTGGTGGGTGATCAAAATGGCTTAGCGCTGGGTATTTGGCATAAAGCCAATAATAAACCTCATCATTGCTTAATTCGATAGAGCCCGCTACTATTAATTTAACAATGGAAGCAATCGCAATTAACCAGAGTATCTTTTTTTTATAAGGGCTGCTGAACATTATTTGGTATGTAAAACAATAGAAGGGTTAAAATAAGCTTTTGAGTTAGGTTTTTTTTGTATGATTTTTTTGGTAATAAATTGAGCAAGAAAAACTCCTAGGACGCCTAATAAACTCCCAAAATAAGTATCTATAAAGAAATGCTGTGCTAAATATATTCTAGAGGCACCTATTAGCAAAGCAACGATAAAAAATAGTATACCAGTATATTTTGTTTTATTAAATATAAGGAAGAGCGAAAATGCCATTGCAAAGCCTGCTGCGGTATGCCCAGAAGGGAAAGTCTCGAAATGATTGATTTTGACACCTTCCACTAAATTCAAATCGATATGCTCAAAATAGGCTACGGGCCTCGGCCAGCCTTTAAAAACACTCCGTTTTAATAATTGAGCTAAAAGACCGGCAAGGATTCCAGACAATGTGAAAAACAAAGCCGGATAAAATTTTTTGAAATACAATAAAATGCCAATTAGAGCCAACGCCAACCCGTCTCCAACATGGGTGAAATACTTGAAAAAGAAATCTCCAAAAGTACTGTGGTTGTCGTTTATCCACAAAACAACAGCACCTTTATCTGTTGCGAGCATAAGGAAGGCTCCAAACGCCCAGAAAAGCAAAGCGCAACGTAAAAAAGTGTCTTTTGGAGCAAGTGATTTAAATTGCATTTTTCTTAAGTTATAAAAGAACAAATGAATTTTGCTCTGTGTAAAGTTAAAAATGATGTCCTAAGGTCGAGTAAATTTAATTATTTTCCTTATTTATTAACTCGACTTTTTGATTTTCCGTAGAAGCATCTATCATTTTAATCCAACTTACAACACTATCTTTTTCAGTGGATTTGTAAGAAATCCCTCCATTTTCTCCTTCGATTACCTCACAAATGCCCAAATCGTATCGGAATGATCTTACTTTGTCTCCAATTTGAATTGGGTTTTGATTTAAATCTAGAAATGTTCTTTCTTTCTTCTTTTTCCCTTTTTTACTAAACCAACCGAACATATTATTTTTTTTTCGAAAATAGTGAATTCTTAAACTAAAAAAAAAAATGAAAAGTGTTCAGTAATGGAAACCTTTATATAAATGGGTTGTCTATAAGTTGGTAGAAAACTAAAAAAAGAATGAAAAAGTGTTATCTAATAATGTTGTGTTGCTTTATGACGGGCGCAATATTGGCGCAAGAAAATGACTCAACCAATGTGGAAATTGAGGATGAGACAACTTACATTACAATTTCCAATAAGAAAAATGATGAAAAGGAAATGAAAACTATTGGTGGCAAACATAGCCACAATGGTGGATTCTTTGGGGTCAACTTTAAATATACTGATATTAAAGACAAGGCCAATGTGATGGTAGGAGTGAAAGGTGGTTGGATTATTAACCGCGTTTTGGCCATTGGTTTTGAAGGGCAAGGGGTCATCCCGTCTGCCAAATACAGTGGCATAGATCCATTAAGAAATGTTGTTTTGATTGGTGGATACGGTGGTATGTTCATAGAGCCCATTGTGTTTAGCAATGAGGTGGTTCATTTAACTTTCCCTATTTCAGGTGGCGCAGGATGGTTTGGATACAGCCAAGATTGGGACGATAACAACAATTCTACAGACTTAGTAAGTGACGACGTGTTTTGGTATGTTGAGCCGAGTGTGATGATTGAAGTGAATGTTGCGAAAAATTTCAGAATTGGGACAGGTATTTCACAACGATTTGTACAAGACTTAAACTTGGCACATACAGCAAGCTCAGATTTTGAAGGTCTTAACTACGTCTTTACTCTAAAATTTGGTCGGTTTTAGCAGTCCCGGCGTTGCACAAGTGAAAATACTGAAGCGTGATGGTTATCAAAGGGATAACGGTTACCAATAAACTACCAAAAGTAGAAATTAGGTGGGTGGCAGTAAAAACTACTTGGAACCAAATAGGTTTGTCATAGGGCGTACCCGTAACCTCTTGGAAGGTGACAAAAGAAACCACTCCGATGTTTGGAATGGAAAAGAACAGGGAAATGGTATAAGAAATGATGAGGATAACGGTTAACAATCCAAAATGTGCCCAATTATGCCCTTTTAAAAGTTTGAAACACTTTTTGGTGGCTTGAACTGGTCCTAGACCCTCGAAAGTAACGATTGGATAAATTAAAAAGAGGGTGTACATAGCGTACAGAAGGAAGAAAATATAAAATAAAATAAACAGTGCAATGACCAATCCGTTGCCAGCCTCCGATAATAGCCCCACCACCAACGCCATGGCCACACCTAAGCCAAAAAATACTACAAAAGAAAAAAGCGAGATGAGAAAATATTTAAATAGAGTTTTTTTGACTTGTTGCCATATTTGGTCGATGGTGCCGATGGCATCGTTTTCTTTGTAATACTTTATATATTCTAAAACCACTGCATAAGAGAGCAGCGTAGAAAGTGAAAAAGTAAGGATCATGATGATGATAGAGACAAGAAATTCCGGTTCTAATAATTGTTGGATTTCTTTTTCACTAAAACTGGTAATGTTGATGGTATACCTCTGAGAGTAAGCGGATAACAAGGAGCCTAAAATTAAAAAAGGCCCTGAAACATACAGCAAAACACTAAATAAAGGCTTAAAATTTTCTGTTAAAAAACTAAAAGTGTCCCCCACCTTATCGCCGAAGTTGCGTTGTTTGTCAATAATAAACCTATCTGATGAAGGCATCGGTTTTTTGGTAAGTTTTGCTGATAATGTTAAAAATAAACCCCAAATTTAATGATTTAGGGTTTATTTTATAATAAAAGTTAAATTATTTCGTTCAGCCTTTCTCTGCAACCTCTATTACCCGATTCCAAACTCTCCATACGTTTTGGTAACATATTTTTTTGATGTCCGCATCGCTATATCCTCTTGATAACAATTCTTCAATTAAGTTGGGATACATGGATACGTCCTTTAAGCCAGTTGGTAAAGAATCACCAACGCCGTCGTAATCGGATCCCAACCCAACGTGGTCAATACCAGCTAAGGCTACTACGTGGTCAATGTGATCGGCTACCGTTTTTACATCGGCAAATAAAGTTGGAGTCTCATTTTTAAATTGCTCTATAATTGGTTTAGCAGCAGAATCTGAATACGATAAACCTTGGTCTTCTAGCAGGTTTGTGAGTGCTTCTCGATTTATTTTGTTGAACTCTTTTACTTCAGCATCCAAAAAACCTGATCCAAAATTGATTTGAATAACCCCACCTTTTTTTCCTAGCAGTTCAATCATATCATCGCTCATATTTCTTTCAAAATCCGGTGTATACTTTCTGCAAGAACTATGGGAGGCTATCACTGGCGCCTTGGATAGTTGCATCACCTGATAAAATGTACTGTCAGAAACATGCGAAATATCAACCATGATACCGACATTATTCATTTCTGCAACTACTTCCACCCCAAAAGGGCTGAGTCCGTTCCATTTTCTTTCGGGGTCGTAAGAAGAGTCACATATTTGATTCCATTTGGAATGGGTAAGGGTTATATAGCGTATCCCTCTTTCGTGAAAATAGGCAACATTGTTGATGTCATCTTCAATAGGTGCGCCATTTTCCATGCCCATTGGCAAAGAAATAATACCTTTTTCAAAATTGTTTTCTACTTCCTTCGGTGAACCAGCCAATGCAAATTTGTCTGGGTATTCGGTTGTTATTTTTTCAACCATATTAATCAAGGAGTCTGCAAAAACCTTGGCGCCACCTTTTTCTTGGTAGCTAGCTGGTATATAAATGGACATGAAAGGGGCATCCAGGCCTCCTTGTTTTGCTCTTACAAAATCAAAATCACCTTCCTCCGTTCTTTTGGAAACATCAATCCATTCTTTTTTTAATCGGTATTGATGTATTTTCATTCTAAACGGCAGGTCTACATGTCCATCGGTTATGATGTTGTTGTGTGCCAATTGCTGGGCTCTAGTTTTGAGATCCAGCGTATCTGTTGTTGTAGTTGCTTCGGTTTCGGTTTCTTTAGTAGATTCGCCACAAGCGAAGAGAATTAATGGTAGTAGGAGGGTGATGATAACATTTGATTTGTTCATGATTCTGTATATTGCGGTGCGATTGGAAAAAAAGAAAAAATATAAGATTAATTTTAGATAGACAATTTTTAATACATAGAAGTAATAATTTCCTTATATGTGGTAAAAATTGCTCGGTGCGCATGAAAAAAATAAGCAAGCAACAACTGTCCTTAAGGAATGGGCAGGACAAAGAAGAAATTTGGGTGGCGTACAAAGGTCGGGTGTACGATGTTACTAAATCAAGGATGTGGAGAAACGGAAAGCACTACGAACACTGGGCAGGCCAAGACCTAACCAGCGAATTAAAGGACGCCCCGCATGAAGAAAAAGTTTTTGGAAGATTCGAACAAATAGGAGAGTTACAGGGGTGATTTTCCGAATCATTGCAGGGGTGCATACATGAATTATTATTACCTTTGCATTCTAAATCGAAACGATACCTATGGAGTTTACTATAAAAAACAGTCAAGAAGCCATTGACTTAGAGAATAAGTACGGTGCGCATAATTATCACCCACTTCCGGTTGTGCTTTCAAAAGGCAAGGGAGCAAAAGTTTGGGATGTAGAGGGCAATGAGTATTTTGATTTTTTATCTGCTTATAGTGCGGTAAATCAAGGCCATTCCCACCCCCATATTTTAAAGGCCCTGACTGCTCAGGCAGAGAAGTTAACCCTTACTTCAAGGGCATTTTACAACGACGTGTTAGGACAGTACGAAGAGTTTGTATCGAAGTTTTTTGGTTTTGACAAAGTTTTGCCCATGAATACTGGTGCTGAGGCGGTAGAAACTGCCATCAAACTTTGCAGAAAATGGGCGTATGAAAAAAGAGGCATACCAGAAGACCAGGCTCAAATTATTGTGTGCGATGGCAATTTTCACGGGCGCACAACGACCATAATTTCGTTTTCAAATGATCCAGTGGCATATGAAAATTTCGGACCTTATACCCCTGGTTTTATAAGAATACCATACAACGATTTAGAAGCTTTAGAGGCAGCCTTGGGCCAAGACAACGTAGCAGGGTTTTTAGTGGAACCAATCCAAGGAGAAGCTGGGGTTTTTGTTCCGGATGAAGGTTATCTCGCCTCAGCCAGTGCACTTTGTACCAAATACAATAGTTTGTTTATTGCAGATGAAGTACAGACTGGAATTGCCAGAACTGGTAAGTTATTGGCGGTAGACCACGAAAATGTAAAGCCAGATGTGTTGATTTTAGGAAAAGCGCTTTCAGGAGGTGTTTATCCTGTGTCAGCAGTGTTGGCAAACAACCCGGTAATGGAGGTGATCCAACCTGGTCAGCATGGCTCTACTTATGGTGGCAACCCATTGGCTTGTGCGGTAGCCGTAGCGGCTTTGGAAGTGGTACAAGACGAAAAGCTAGCAGAAAGAGCCGAGGCCTTAGGACAGCAATTCCGGAAACGCCTTACCGACTTTATAGCTACGCAAGACTTGGTGCTTAAAGTGAGGGGAAAAGGATTGATGAATGCTATTTTGATAAACGACAGTGAAGACAGCACAACCGCTTGGGATTTGTGCGTTGCTTTTAAGGAAAATGGCTTGCTTGCCAAACCAACCCATGGCAATATCATCCGTTTTGCTCCTCCTTTAGTAATGACGGCAGAGCAAATCGATGCCTGCTGTGACATCATCGAAAAAACCATAGCAGCATTTACGAAGAAATAAGGATGATTCAACGACCAAGAAGAAATAGAAAATCGGCTTCTGTAAGAAGTTTGGTACGAGAAACCCAAGTAGGTGTTAATGATTTGATATTCCCTTTGTTTTTATTGGAGGGCAGCAAGAAAAAGATCGAAGTGGACTCTATGCCTGGAATATTTAGGTTGTCAACCGACCTCTTGTTAAAAGAAATTGAAAGCTGCCTTGCATTGGGCATACATGCATTTGATGTTTTTCCAGTAGTGGGAGAAAATTACAAAGACAAAACAGCTACAAAAAGTTTTGATGCCAACTTCTTTTATCAAAAGTCGTTGGCTCTAATAAAAAATACTTTTCCGGAAATTACGTTGATGACCGACGTTGCGCTTGATCCTTACTCTTCTGATGGGCACGATGGGATTGTGGACGAAAATGGCGTCATTTTAAACGATGCTACCCTAGAGGTTTTAGGAAAAATGGCCTTGGTACAAGCAGAAGCGGGTGCAGACGTAATAGGCCCTTCTGATATGATGGATGGTAGAGTAGAGCACATTCGGCGGGTTTTAGATGCCCACGGGCATGAGCATGTATCCATTATGTCTTACACAGCCAAATATGCTTCGGCTTTTTATGGGCCGTTCAGAGACGCCTTGGATTCAGCCCCAAAATCTGGCAATAAGAAAACCTATCAAATGGACCCAGCCAATAGCTCAGAAGCATTGATTGAAGCCGAGCTGGATGAGATGGAGGGGGCAGACTTTTTAATGGTGAAACCCGCTTTGGCTTATTTGGACATCATCAAATCCCTTCAACAACACAGTAATTTGCCAATTACGGCTTACAATGTTAGTGGGGAGTATGCAATGTTAAAAGCTGCTGGAGAAAAAGGATGGTTGGATTATGACAAGGTAATGGAAGAAACCTTGCTGAGTATTAAAAGAGCAGGAGCGGATATCATATTAACGTATCATGCAAAAGAAATGGCCCAGAAGCTCAAAAATATCTAAATTTTTATGGCTTTTAAGGAATCCACCACTTTCAAAGTGATTCCTACCGATTTACAATATTGTTGCAGCGACTTATGTTCGCCAACAAGCCAGATTTCTAAAAGAGGTCTGGCTTTTATTTTGCTTAAAAATGAAAGGACATTTCCTGTTGGTTCATTGCCATTGGCGTCTACCACTAAGTAGGCCTTGGTTTTATTGGTAAGTAATTGCTGCGCTACAGCATTGGGTAAAGATGGGTCGGAATGCGAGTCAAATTCAACAATGGTTTCATGGATTGTTTTTAAAATATCAGGGCAACCAAAATCTATGGCATTCTTAGGTTTTATCTGAACGTAAATGAGCATTACCTAAATATTATTAACCTTTCAGATGCTATGATTTTTCCATCTTTAACCCCCGAAATTATGAAAGTACCGGAAGGCAAAGTACTGGCGTCGATTGTTTTTTCTTCACCCGATAGGATTTGGTTGGGCAAGGTGATTTGTTTTCCTTGGAGATCGTGAATCACAACAGACATGGATTCAGATACGCCTACTTTTATCATTGCTTGCTGGCCTGCATAAATTGGAACGGGGTATACATAAACTTGCGGTTCTAAGGCACTTCCAGCACCTTTCTCTTCTGTATTGATTAAGTAGTGGATGCCACCCTGCATGGTTGTAATGAAGAGCTGCGGCGTATTGCTCGATTTAATATTGGCCACTGCAAGGTAGTTTTGAAGCCCACCTGAGTAAGAATAGGTTGCATTCTCCTGTTGTATAGAAAGAAGGATGGGTTCTTTTGGGTTGGATACGGATTGTTGAAAATCTGGAAAAAGCTCTATTGTTCCCTGAGCATGTGTTACTATTAAATCGGCCGTTCCATTGCCATCTACGTCGGCAACCAGGGGGTTGAGATTTCGTTTCAGAAAATCAAACTCAAATCCGTAATAATTTTCTGTGGACAGAACATAGCTCGGGTTGGACGCATTCAGGCCTTTGTACAAATGCAGACTTCCATTGTTTTTTCCTACAAGAAAATCTAGTACACCATCCGAATTCACATCGAATGGGAAAATATTGTCCCACCTGCTTGTGCTGATTTCAATTTCATAAGCAGTACGAAAATCAAAATTAAAATTTTCTGAGGGGATGGCTTCAAAGTAATTCAAACTGCTTGCTCCATTGGGCCAGTTCGATTTTAATATGAAATCGGGTTTGGAATCTCCATTAATGTCTTTAAAAAAGAACTGGAAATCGCTTATGCCTGAGAACGAAAAATTAAACACATCTTCCACCGTTAAAACAAATTTAGGTGCAATAGCAGACCCTTCATTTTGAAAAAGCGAAATAGATGCGTTCTCAGGTTTGCCAAAGGCTCGATTTTTACTGGATACGAAAAGGTCCAAATCCCCATCGGCATCGTAGTCGTAAAATTGAGAAAAAGCGTGGGAACCAAGGTCAATGCCATTGTTTTGCAAAAATCCGATGGTTTCTAATGTATAATTGTTATTTGAGTTGGAATAGGCATGGATGGATTTTTCGTGGTTGGTATAAAAAGTGTTTTCTAACCTGGAGTTTTGCGAAGCAACAATGTCCAAATCTCCGTCGTGATCGAGGTCGATTTTATAAGCAGAAGGAAAAGAAAATCCAGAAATTGGCTGGTTGGCAGAGGGGAAATTGATTGCAGCTTTAGTGAATTTTGGAACGGTATTGCTACCGGAGTTGGGCAATATGTACATGGTGCCACAGCCGTCTTCTGCAAAAGCAAGGTCCAAAACGCCATCTTTGTTGTAGTCATAAGAGAACATTGATTTTCCTACAACATGTTCAATTTTTCCTCCGGAAGGTGGGCAGTCTTCGCCATTAAAAGCAAAAACGCCACAGCCACACTCTTTAAAATCCCCCCAAAAACGATTGATTCTGACCAGTTCTAGATTGGAACACAAACCTGTGTTCTCCACGCTCATATTCTGATGGAATTCTATCCCTCCTGTGCCAGAAAAATTAAAGTTGGCTATGTCCAAATCGCCATCTCCATCTAGGTCTTCTATTAACGGTACATCGTCCGGGTTGATTTTTATATTGATGTTGCCGCTAAACCCTAAAGATAAAATGGGATTCACTACCAGCTCAAAAGAAAGATTGGTGTCAGAAGTGTTTTCGTACAAGGCCACTCCAAAAGCCGTATAAGTAAAAATATCGGCTTGGCCATCGCAATTGTAATCTCTTAGTAAAACCCAGCTTTGCAAGTCGGGTGGAAACAACAATGCGTACTCAGGAGCAAAAATATAAGCGCCGTCTTTGTATAAAAAAGTAGCAATGGTATTGCTGTGTCTATCAAAAACGAAAAGATCCAGTGTCCCATCCAAATCTAAGTCAATTTCACTAAACTGAGCAGAGTTAAGCCCTCCATTCCAAGGTTCACTTAATTCTACTCCATCTAGGACAACCGCAACATCCTTTCCATATTGAAATGTTGTTTGGGAAAAACAAATGGAGCTGATAAAAAGAAGAAAAGAGCTTGTAAAAAGGGATTTCATGGGCAACTTTTAAATAAAAATCAAATTAGTGAATACATTTTATTTTCTATGTTAAAATATAAATTTAAATTCATCTATAATTTGACAAACATGAATGAAAGTTTATACGGTATATTCTTAAATAGTACAGGCATCTCTACAGATACCAGAAAAGTTGAAAAGAACAACCTGTTTTTTGCTTTAAAGGGAGAT
Source organism: Cytophagales bacterium Alg240-R148 (assembly GCA_900537185.1). Lineage (GTDB taxonomy): Bacteria > Bacteroidota > Bacteroidia > Cytophagales > Cyclobacteriaceae > Alg240-R148. The sequence continues at coordinate 213,210 of LS999831.1, read as the reverse complement.
AATTTCAACGGCAATGCCTATGCCGATGCAGCATTGGAGCGCGGTGCGGTGGCGGTAGTGATTGATGAGCCCCATTACAAAAAAGACGATCGTTATCTAGTGGTGGAAAATGGACTGAAAGCACTCCAGGAGCTTGCAACTAGCCACAGAAGGCAAATGAATATTCCGATTGTAGCGATAACTGGAAGCAATGGTAAAACCACCACAAAAGAATTGATGCACCATGTTTTGTCTACTAAACTTAATGTTGTTGCTACCGTCGGCAATTTGAACAACCACATAGGAGTGCCCCTTACTCTGCTTAGCATAAAGGAGTCTACCGAATTGGCTATTATTGAAATGGGCGCCAACCATGTTGGGGACATAGCAGAATTATGTGCTATCGCGGAGCCCACCCACGGGTTAATAACCAATATTGGGCGAGCCCATTTGGGCGAATTTGGTGGTTTTGAGAATATCATCCGCACTAAAAGTGAATTGTACCACTACCTAATTCAAAATAGAGGCGTAATTTGGGTAAATCAATTGGACGAAGTGCTCATGAACATGTCCAAGAGAATGAAAAACCCGTTGTATTACCCCCACAAAGATAGTTTTGCTCCTTGTACCTTGCTGTCGGCAAATCCCTATGTTCGGTTTGAGTCTTTTGAAGGCAGAGAAGTAGAAACCCATATTTTAGGGGCGTACAATTTTCTAAATATCGCAACTGCATTAGCAGTTGGAAAATATTTTGAAGTAGACCACTTGGCAGCCTGCCAAGCGATTGCTTCGTACAAGTCGGATAATAACAGGTCGCAAGTACTTGAGAAATCTGGTCTAAAAGTGGTGCTAGATGCCTACAATGCCAACCCCTCGTCCATGGAAGCTGCTATTCGAAACATAGATTCTATGGAAGCAGAACACAAAGTGCTGGTGTTAGGGGATATGTTTGAATTGGGTAGTGAAAGCGCCAAAGAACACCAAGCCATTGGCAGCCTTGTTGGTTCCATGCAACTAGATGAAGCGATATTGATAGGGCCAGATTTTCAGCATGCTAAAAAGGCCTGTCCTAATGGGCAGTTTTTTAAAGAAAAAGAAACCGCTGTAGAATACCTTCAAAACTTAACCTTAGAACCAGGTACTTTGGTTTTAATCAAAGGGTCTCGGGGCATGGCTTTGGAGTCTTTGTTGGCGTATCTTTAACGGATAAATTTCGTACTATTATAAGGAGTATAAAACAATTAACTACAAAGCAACTATGGATTTTAAAATGTGTCTGAACTTTTTAGGGCAACTTCAAAAAAACAACAACAAAGATTGGATGGATGCCAACAAACCATCGTACCAAGCCGCACGACAAGAATTCATAGGGCTTGCTACAGATCTGATTGATTCAGTATCAAAATTTAACCCGGATATCGAAGGGTTGGATCCTAAAAAAGCAATTTTTAGGATTAATAGAGACATACGCTTCAGCAAAGACAAAAGCCCGTATAAAAATAATTTTGGTGTTTACATTGTACCAGGTGGTAAAAAAACGGGTAATGCAGGGTATTATTTTCATCTTCAGCCTGGAAATGAATCTTTCATTGCAGGTGGCATGCACATGCCAGAATCCTCCAAACTGGCTAAAATAAGGCAGGAGATTGATTACAATGCCTCCGAATTGGCAAAGATCGTAAACGAAAAAGCGTTTAAAAGCACATTTGGCACCATTGAAGGGGATAAGTTGAAGCGCGCTCCAAAGGGATATGCTGAAGACCACCCTTCTATTGAGATGTTGAAAATGAAAAGTTTTTTGGTTTTGCACAAAGTAGAAGACAAAGCAGTTTTAAAAGGGGATTTTACGGAAACTATAAAAAAAGATTTTAAGACCATGCACGGATTTATTGATTTTTTGAATGTAGCAGTTTCATAAACTACCAATCGAAATAATCATCATCGTCCAATTCAATGTCTGGCTCTGTCTCTTTTTGTTTGTTCTTAAAAGCATCTTTGAGTTCGGTAACCTCTTTTTTGAGGTCAGACATAATTTTCTTTTTCACCGATTCTGTGTCGTAGCTTATTTGGTAGTTGTCTGTTGTACCGGTAATTTTTAAAAACAGCATACTTCTGCCATTTCCATCCGACTCAATGGCTCCAAAAGCTGCATCTTTGTCTCTTTTTTTCTTCCCTTTTACTGGGGTGATAATCCGATAGTTGATGTTGTTGTCAAATGCATGGGTGCCACCTATGGTTAAAGAAGTGACATTGGTGCTAATGTTCATTTCTGGGAGGTATATAATACCTTTTTCAATATGGATGTTGTTTTGGATTTCAGAAAAACGCAACCGTTTTAGGCCATCGCCATCTAAGAATTTATTCAACCTTTGCAAAGGTTCAAAGTTGTTGAGTTCTCCATTGTGAATGCTGGTACTGATATCTGCTGTTAAAGAAGATGGGATCAAATTCAGTTGGTTGCTTAGGTAGAAGCTAGAGCTCACGTTGGCATTAATTTGACCACTTAAATTATTGTCCAATAAAAAGTCTTGATGGAAATTTTCAAAAACATAAAAAGCGCTATCTATATTAATGTCATACATAGTTGCATTGGAGCTGATTGCAATTGCTTTTGGTAGAGAAGCATTGACCAAGGCAGATAAATTCACCAAACCGCCAATACTTTCGAATTTAATATTTTTAGAAGCAGCCTTTTGTTTTTTAACTTTTAAATCTCCACTGATGTTACTGGCGGTAAACCTTCTGAATTGTAATTGGTCAATGTTACAATTGAAGTCTAGAATTAAATGAGGTGAAATCGAGAAGCTGTATTCGTTACTATTGTTGCTGCTTTTAGCTAATAACTCATCAACATCTAAAAAGGAAGATTGCATGTCCGCTTCTATCCCTAGCGGCTGGTTTTCGAATAAAATGAAAGATATGATGTTCCTGAAAAAACCATTCAAAAGGAAATCGCTCGCACCATAATTCCCTTTTAAGTTGCTAATGGCCAAGTCGTTTTTGTTGAAAATTAAACTTCCAGAGAGCTGGTCAATAGGCAAAAGGTTTTCATGGGCAACATGGACTCCAATTAATTCTATTTCACCAGAGGTAGATATTCTCTGAACAGTTTGTTTCTTTTTCAAATCTTCTACTCTGCCTTTGACCGAAATGTCCAAGTCTATTTTTCCACCTGCCGCTTTTATGCCTTCAATAGGGTAGAATTGTAAAATGGAATGCAAATCAATTAACCCCTCATATTTAAAATCCATAAATGGGGTTTTAAAATCTGCCACTTTTAAATAGCCGCTGAAAGATTCTCCGTTTAAAATACCACTACAGTTTTCTAAGCTTAAACTTCCTGATGTGGGGCTTCCTAAATTGGACAAATGGTAGTTGCCTGTGAGGTTTATTTTGTTGAGTTGGACATCGTAATCTGGATGGTACAAACGGGCGTTGATGAAGCCAAAGGATACGTCCAGGCTAGGATGTTGCTTTGGACCCAAAGGCCCTTTTAATTGAAGCGTGAAGTATAGGCCTCCATCGCTGTTATAACTTGAAAGAGCAGGCTGTGTGTTTTCTGGTAGTAAGGAAATAATTTCATTCAGGTTCGTCTTTTCTGCCTGCAAGGTAATGTCTACAAGCGATGGGGTACTAAATTGATAAAACCCTCCCAACAAAAATTGCACTTCGTTGATTTTTATTTCCCCTGGGTGAATGTCCATTTTTTGCTGCCCCAATTCAAATGTAATGCGGTTGTTGATGGCAATGTTTTTGTCGGACAGGAAAACGTTCTGACCTGTTTTCATAAAATGTGCAAAGAGCCCTCCCCTTGCTTCTATCTTCACACTTTTTTCCGTTACAAATAACCCGGCACCGATGGCATTCAAATGAAGTTTGTAATGGCTATTTCTAGTGGCATCGGTCCAGTTGAACGCAACGTTTTTAATGGAGATGGATTTCAGGTTAAAACTGGAAGGTTCTCCAGAGGAGGGTTCCTTCTTAAGAATGTTGAAGTTGCGTAGTCCTTTTTTATTGACAGATAAATTGACCTGTCCATTTTCGATTACAATATTTTCAAAAGAATTTTCGCCTTCCCAAATATCCACTATTGAAAATAAAAGGGAGATTTTTTTAGCCGCCAACAAGGTGTCTGCTGAAGTTAACAAAGGGTCTTTTATGAAAACCTTCTCGAATGAAACCGCAACCTTAGGAAAATGTTGGAAAGGCTCTATGTCAATTTTTTCAACGTCGACTGGTACCAACAGTGCTTTGTTCAACTCCCGTACCACTTGGTTGATGATTCTGTCTTTGTATAGGTATAGAGCCACTGTACCACTTACCAACAATACTAGGGCAAGCAGGAAAGAATAGAATCCAATTTTTTTTATAAGGTGCTTGAAGTTCAAAACGAGAACAAGTTAAAAATAAGTCCACAATTAATAACTTGAAAACGATATTTTAAGTAAGCTTTGTATGTTTTTCATGCCTTTGAAAAAAAATTTTAAAAAAATGAAGGTACAATTTGCATATAATATTTTTGTTTATACCTTTGTCATCCCGTTAGCAATCGAGTTAACAAAATTACCAGGGCGCTTAGCTCAGTTGGTTCAGAGCACCTCGTTTACACCGAGGGGGTCGGGGGTTCGAATCCCTCAGCGCCCACACCTAAAAGCTGCATTTTTTGCAGCTTTTTTTTTGTCTAAAAAAAACGAATTAAAAAAAGGGCCTTTGATATTCAAAGGCCCTTTTTTACTGAAAAATATTTGTTTAATAACTTAACATCGGTGCACCAACGGTATGGAAAACTGAGTCTGATTCATGTCTGTATCGCAACTCAACAGTGTTCCAGTCCGAAGCCCAACCTCCATATATATTGTTAAAATAGAGTAGTTTTAAAGGGTGTTTCCCCTTCGCCAACGCAATAGCACCATCTTTTCGAGAATGCCTTTTAATTTCTTCGTTATTGTCTACAATGAGTTTGTCTGCTATCCAAACCTGCTCTTGGTCTGATGAGAAATAATATACACCGTCATTTTCCAAATTGATGTATCCAGTAAGTTGAACAGCTCTGAAATTATTTTCATCTATATAATGCCCCCAATTTAGTGTGGTATTGGCTTGTTCAATGGAGTCCACCGTTCCGTTCTTCCATTCGTTGGTTTGATCCAGGTCTTTTATTGTCAAGAACTTACCGTATGCCGATTTGCTTTTTAACCCTGGCTGGGCGTTCTTAACGGTGTGGGCTGGAAGTAAACTTTGCTGTTCAATGTTGATGGTTCTTATAGGTCCCATTTTGTTGCTAGCCAATACTGCGGCTATCTTGAGCTCCGTAGATGCTCGGAATGTTAAAGTGTCTGTGTAGGTTGCAGAACCAATTGAAGGGTTGCTGCCGTCTGTAGTATATACCATTTTGGCAACTGGAAGCGGTGTGGTGAAGTGCAGAGCTACTGAATCTGTGAATGCCACATGGTTGCTTCCTCCTTCTGGGTATGGAATAAAATAGTCTATTGCATGCCCATCTAGGCGTACATACTGATTGGCCAGCCTTCTTTTAAAGTCGTTGTAATCTTTTTGTTCAGCGTTGGTCCATGTAGTTTCTGCTAGTGCCAAGAGACGTGGGTAAAGTTGGTTTTCAGCCATGCTGTCCGCATAAATGTATTCCGTCCAGAGGTTGCATTGAGCCCCTAAAATGTGTTCTTTTTTGTCCGCATGTATTGCATCTGGAATTGGATTGTATTCGTATAATGTTTCGGTAGAAATATAACTGCCAAATGCAATAGGGAGTACTTTGTAATCGCCTTGATAAAAATTTAAATAGGTGTATTTAGCTGGCGTCATAATTACGTCGTTGCCTTTGTTGGCAGCCGAAATACCTCCTTCTTCCCCTCTCCAACTCATGATGCTGGCGGTTTCTGAAACACCTCCCTCTAAGATCTCATCCCAACCGATCATTTTTTTGTTTTTGGATTTAAGCAAGTCTTCGACTCTTCGAACAAAATACCCTTGGAGCTCATTTTCTGAGGTTAAATTTTCTGAATTTATTCTGGATTGACAAAGAGAGCATTTTTCCCATTGGTGTTTTGGTGCTTCATCTCCTCCGATGTGGATGTATTCATAGGGAAACAAGGCGATTACTTCATCCAGCACATTTTCTATGAAAGTAAAGGTTCCCTCTTTTCCTGCACAAAATATGTGTTCTTCTACTCCCCATATAATTCTTGGGGTGTGGTGTTCTTCCGTGCAAGATAATTCAGGGAAAGCGGCAATGGCGGCAAGTGCATGTCCTGGCATTTCTATCTCCGGAATTACATCTATGTGTCTTTCTTTGGCATAAGCAACGACTTCTTTGATTTCTTCTTGGGTGTAATAACCTTGGTGGGTGGTGCCATTGGATTCAATTCTAGTAGAACCCATTGCGGTCAACTCTGGGTATTTTTTTATTTCTATTCTCCACCCTTGGTCTTCCGTGAGGTGCCAATGAAATTTATTCAATTTGTACATGGCCATTACATCTAATTGTTTTTTTATGAATTCGATGGATAGAAAGTGTCGACCAACATCGAGCATCATACCCCTCCATTTTAAACTAGGCGCATCGGAAATGGCTACATTGGGCACTGTTAACGGACTATTGGCTTTATGTTTGGATTCGATTTCAGCTGGAAGCAGCTGCAATAAAGTTTGGGCGCCATAAAAAAGACCGCGGTGGGTACTTGCTTTAATGGTAATATTATTTGTATTCGAATTTAATTCGTACCCTTCCATTGGTAGGGCCGACATGGAGTCCAATTCAAAAAATACACTGCCGTCTTTGGGTTCCTTTGAGATTATAATTGGCAATTCCAACCCGTTGCTTGTTATCAATTTTGAATTTAATAAGGTGGCAATGGGTCGAGCTGACTCTGTGTTTAAAACAATAGTACTGTTTTTATTGAATTCAAACCCACCATCCAAAAGTTGAATGGAATTGGGCTTTGGCGTTATGTTAATACCAGTATTGTAAGATGGGACAGTTGATTTTTCTGTGCAACTAAGTATAAAAAGTACCAACACCAAACAGTAAATAGGACGCATTTTCATATTTTTTTTAAGTTATAAACCGGTAAAAAACCGATGACCGTTTTCTCTATTAACCTAATGTAAGTGCTGGGTAGATCAATATGAAAAATAATATCTTAACAACAGCATAACACTGCTGAAATGCATGAAAGAAGGTGTAAATGCTAATTGTGTTCGGTGAATTTTTCCAAATGGGCCATGGAAGGAAGCAACTGACCCATAGAAATTTTGTAGGTACGTGTTTTGGTAATAAAAAGGATTTGTTAAATTCGCTGATGCTTATAAAAATACTGAAATTGAGGATTATGAAAAGATTGTTTGTTGTATTGGGGTGTTTGGTTTTCTTGGGCGCGTGTGAAAGTAAAAAAGAATATACATACGAATACCACTCAATTTTTAACGGAGGGCTTCGTACATGGCAGCATGAATTTGATTTATCTCTTCTAAGTAAATTAGAATCGAAGCGCCATTATTATATCGGTGGGCGTTACAACGATACCCTATATGCAGGTAATTTAAGGGAAGGACAAAACTTAGGAACATGGAAATATAAAGTTAACCGGGCCATGGGTTTTGAAATGGAATGGGATATTGTCGCAGATCAAAGCGGAGAATTAAGCTTTAGCATGCCCGCATCATGGGAAGAAAAAAAAGATTCCAAGGAGGCTTTTGAAGCGCGCTACCAAAGTGAAGATCCTACTGTAGAAGATGTTTTTGTTATCAAGCGGTTTAAAAAGAATGGCACGAAGGTGGATCTAAATAATTACTTTAGTAGGTATAGAAACCAGCTAAGAGGAGAACATGTGGTGTCCCACGAAAGCGGGTATTTATTCAAAAGAGCCAAAAGAAGCCATTATTTTTTGAATTATATTGTGAGTGTCAATACAAATAAATTTTCTAATTATCTGATAATTGCTGAAACCCAGGACGAGTTGCTTGAGCTCCACCTTTCATCGGGTGTAAAAGGAATGGACAAGAACTTTATTACAATGTTAGAATTGTTGAAAACATTAAAAGTAAATGGAGAAAGTGTTTATTCCGGATATGAAGGGCCAACAGAAGTATTAAGGCTGGATTAAAAAAGAAGCAAAGGACAAAGGAGCAGTAATTGGGTGTTTTTTACCAATAATAGCCATCATTCTTATAAACTGCTGAATTATAGGGCGTAATAAATTCATAGATAGCGGCATATATTTAGTTTTCACAGAATTTATTTATAATTTGTGTTTTCTATATAGTGGCTTTGATTAAAAACTTTTTTCTGTTCTAATTTTTAATCAATGACAAAAGTACTAACCTCCTTATTTTGTTTTTCTGTTTTTTTCGCTTTTGCCCAACAAGAGCAAGAACTTGTAGAAGGATACATAGAGCAAGTGCGCAATAAAACAAACGTTGCAGTACCCGCTCAGCTTTTAAAAGCCAATTGCCATAAAATTTACAATACCGTTGTACCTTATTGTGAAGACAGCAATGAGTTGGTACGCCAAAAAAGCTTGGAACTTTTGCTTGAGTTGGGGCTGCGCAGCGACGAAGCCGGGTTTAGGAGCATGTGTTTGGAACAGTTGGTAAATGGTTTGAAAGATATCGATGACGATGTGTCGGCATTTTGTCTGCAAAGTTTGAAATTATTCCATCGGAATGAGTTTGTGGAAAAACACCAGCATGCCGTGTTGGAGGAGTTCAGGACTGGGCAAAATAAGGGAGCATGTGCGCTTTTGCTTGGGTTTTTAAAAACGGATGGTGCAAAACCTTTGCTCGAAAGTGAGTTGAGTCGAGCGACTGGAAGAGACAGGGAGGAAATCCAATTGTCCTTAGCCAGAATGGGAGACGAGCAAGCGGCCAATGCTGTATTAATGCAAGCCATGGCACTTGAAGTGAACGATGAGTTCATCCATGAAGTGGCACCAAAAATGCTTTATACTCGGAGCGAAAGAGTGGTAAGCTTTTTAATTCAAATCATAAAAAGTGAAAATAAAGGTTGTAAAAGCGCGAACCAGAGTCCAGGCCAGAATGGAGTATGTGCCTACCCTTTATTGGAACATGTTGCTCCGGTAGTACAGGGCTTTCCTTTGCAAGTGAATGGTGCAGGCGTATTAGAGGTAGAGGATCAAGAACAAGCAATTAAAACAGCTAGGAATTGGTTTCAAAACAACCAGAAGTTTGAGTTAAGAAGCGATATATACTAAAAAAGGCAGCCAATTGGCCGCCTTTTCTTATAGTTTTCTGCTTTGGTTATGCCCCAGCAATACTAACACTTCTTTTTATGAAGTCCGTCAGTTCTTTTCCATTGAGCATGTTTTGAGACAAAAGAGCCAAGTCATATACTTGTTTGGCTAAATCAGCTTGTTTGCCTTCGTCCTCTGAAGCTAATATTTTTCTGACCACCTCGTGGTTGCCATTGATGCTTACATTGTATTGGTCCGGAAATCCACCCATCATACCCATGGCACCGCCACCAGATTGTTGCATTTCTTTCATTCTTCTCATGAATTCAGACATGGTGATCGTAATTGGCATTCCATCGGCGCTTGCGGCGTCTACAGATACGGTCATCGATTTGTTGTTGATGGCCTTGTCAAATATGCCTTTTACCTTTTCAGACTCCTCTTCACTAAGTACACTTTCGGCTTTTTCATCTTTGTCTACTAGTTTGTCCAAAGTATCCGCATCTACTCGCTTCAAATTTACTTTTTCTAGTTTTTGTTCGATGTTGCTGATAAAGTGTGGGTCAATCATATGGTCAAACACCAGGATGTCGTATGCCTTGTTTTTGGCTGCATCTATGTACGTGTGTTGTTTGTCTGTATCTGTTGTGTACAAATAAACTACATTTCCATCTTTATCGGTTTGATTAGGAGCAACCTTTTCTTTGTATTCTTCTAAATTAAAAAGGGCTTTCTCATCGTTTTGTAGCAAAACAAAATCCTTGGCTTTCTCATAAAACTTTTCCTCACTGATCATGCCATATTTCACAAACAAACCAATGTCATTCCATTTTTCTTCATAAGCTTTGCGGTCTTTTTTATAAAGCTCACCCAGCTTGTCGGCTACTTTTTTAGTAATGTAGCTGTTGATTTTTTTAACATTTCCGTCCGATTGCAAGTAACTTCTTGAAACATTTAATGGAATGTCTGGAGAATCGATCACACCGTGGAGCAACATTAAAAACTCAGGTACAACATCTTTTACTTCGTCAGTAATGAATACTTGGCGGGAGTAAAGTTGAATTTTACTTTTTTGAAATTCGACATCGTTTTTAACCTTTGGAAAATACAAGATCCCAGTAAGGTTAAAAGGGTAGTCTACATTCAGATGGATCCAAAACAAAGGATCTTCTGAAAAAGGGTATAGTTCCTTGTAAAAAGACAAGTAATCTTCATCACTGAGTTCAGAAGGGGATTTGGTCCAAATTGGATTGGTATTGTTGATGATATTGTCAACTTTTACCGTGTTGTATTTTGGATTGCCTTCTTCGTCTTTTCCATCCTCTACTGATTCATCTTTTTGCCCAAACTTTATGGTTACAGGTAAGAATTTACAGTATTTGTCTAATATGTTTTGAATGCGTTGGTCTTCTAAAAATTCTTCAGAATCTTCCGCTATATGTAGGGTGATGGTAGTGCCTCTTTCGGTTCTACTTCCTTCTCCTAGTTCAAATTCAGTTGATCCATCGCAAGTCCACAATGCTGCAGGAGCGTCTTGATAAGACTTGGAATCTACTTCAACTTTTGAAGCGACCATAAATGCAGAATAAAAGCCCAATCCAAATTTACCAATAATCTCGTTGGCATCTTTGGCATCTTTGAATTTCTCAACAAATTCAGTGGCACCTGAGAAAGCGATTTGATTGATGTATTTTTTAACCTCTTCACCAGTCATTCCAATTCCCTTGTCAGAAATGGTAATGGTCTTCTGCTCTTTGTTAACACCTATTTCAATGGTGGTGTCACCCAATTCATTTTCAATCTCGCCAAGGGCCGAAAGTCTTTTGATTTTTTGAGTAGCATCCACCGAATTGGATACCAATTCCCTCAAAAATATTTCATGATCCGAATAAAGAAATTTCTTAATAATCGGAAATATGTTTTCGGTATGAATTGAAATTGTTCCCTTCTCTTTCATATCTATGTATTAGTTTATTTTTTGAATTTGGTTGATCAAAGTGCGTTCCAATTAAGTGTTCTTGGAAGTTTTATGTCATGTTGACAGCATTTTGAGGGTTGGGGATTTACAAATTTGGATGGGTTCTGTCATTTGGACACTTTGGCACAAGGCTATAAAAAAAGCTGCAATGCAAAATACACTACAGCTTTTTATATTTTATCGGATTCTATCTACAGACCGCACCAACTTTTCATCTTTTCGAATGAATCGGTTGGCTAGCGAATTGAATACCATGGCAACGGCTGGCATGAAAAAACCATATCCAAAGTGTCCAAGTGTTTCTGGTAGTATTTCATCTTGTCCTTTGTTTGTAAACCAAAAAGCGGCTCCTAATGCACCTATTAAAAGCAAACTATTCAATGCTCCTAGTTTAATTTGCAACATTCTATTTTTGAATTTCGATATAGAAATAAGGGCAATGGTAGCAATGGCTACCGCAAATATACCAACTGCCATATAAGGGAACTGTTGTTGAACAGGCTCGCTGTTTACAACAATTGCTTCGTAGTGCAAGGCAGATAGTGTATGGGTTTCAGATTTGTCTTCTGATTGTTTGTACCAGTAGGGTAAAAACAACATGGTTATCATACTAACTGCTACTAAAAACAGAAATACAGATTGAATTCTTTGTAACATGATTTAAGTGATTTAAATTGCGACTGCAAAAATATGTTTTTTGTTTGAGAAATGCTTTTCTAAAAAGAAAATCATTTACCCTAACCCACAATTTATATGAACCAAGCATACATAGTTGATATAGCCAGGACCCCGGTTGGCAAATTCGGAGGAACATTGGCAACAGTAAGACCAGACGACCTGGCAGCCTATATTATCAAAGCCCTAATGGAAAGGAACCCACAAATGGATTTGTCTTTGATTGAAGATGTGATTTTTGGAGCAGCCAACCAGGCTGGTGAAGACAATAGAAATGTTGCTCGAATGGCAGGTTTGATGGCAGGTTTGCCGACCACCGTAGGTGGTGTTACCGTCAATAGATTGTGTGCTTCTGGTTTGCAATCCATAATGGATGCCTCAAAGGGGGTTATGGTTGGAGAAGGGCAGGCTTATATTGCAGGTGGTGTAGAAAGCATGTCCAGGGCGCCTTTTGTAATGGGCAAAGCAGAAAATGCCTATTCCAGAAATGCGACCATGTTTGACACTACTATTGGTTGGCGTTTTATTAATCCAAAATTGTCTGCTTTGCACCACCCATACAGCATGGGAGAGACGGCAGAAAACGTAGCAGAAAAGTGGGGGATTGGCCGGGAAGAGCAGGATGCATTTGCGCATGCTACCCAATTAAAATACCAAAAGGCCCATGAGAGAGGTGCTTTTTCGAATGAATTGGTAGCTGTGTCGGTTCCTCAAAGAAGGGCAGAGGACATTGTATTCGATAAAGATGAGCACCCAAGATTGTCGAGTATAGAGAAACTTTCAGCATTAAAACCTGCCTTTAAAAAAGATGGGACAGTAACAGCAGGAAATGCATCAGGCGTAAACGATGGCGCAGCTGCTTGTTTAATAGTGGATGGCGCTACTCTAAAAAAATTCAATCTCGAACCCATGGCTAGAGTGGTATCTTCAGCAATTGCTGGGGTTGACCCGGCTTACATGGGTATTGGTCCAGTTCCCGCAACGCAGAAAGCAATTAAGAGGGCAGGATTGACAACCAATGATATCGGGCTTTTTGAGATCAATGAAGCATTTGCTGCGCAATCCATTGCGAGTATCAGGGACTTGCAAATTGATCCCAATATAGTCAATGTAAATGGAGGTTCTATTGCTATTGGGCATCCTTTGGGTGGTAGTGGGACAAGAATTTCAGCCACTTTGTTACATGAAATGCAAAAAAGAGACCATGTAAAATATGGTGTAGCAACCATGTGTATTGGGGTCGGGCAAGGAGCGGCCATCGTATTTGAAAAACTTTGATGATAGAAAACGAAGAACCCTTTCGATATTTTTTTGAAGTTGCTTACAAAGGAACCAATTACCACGGTTGGCAGCTTCAAAATAATGCCACTACAGTACAAGAGGTAATCAACAACTGTCTTTCCAAGTTATTAGGACAGTCTGTGAATATCACGGGTAGCGGTAGGACAGATAAAGGGGTGCATTGTGCGCAACAGTATTTTCACCTGGACTCCAACCAAGAATTAAATCGGCGCAGTTTGCAGTACAAACTGAACGCTTTTTTACCGGAAGATGTTTCCATACAATCCATCCTACGCGTAAACAAGGAGGCCCATGCTCGTTTTGACGCTTCTTTGCGTGCGTATCAGTATAAAATAAGCACAAGGAAAGACCCATTTATCAAAGGATTGGCCTATTACTACGATAAAAAATTAGACGTTCGGGCCATGAATGAAGCCTGTAAAATGCTGCTGGGTACCCAAGATTTTGAAAGTTTTAGTAAAGTTAAAACAGAAGTCAATAATTTTATGTGCACCTTGTACAAGGCAGAATGGGTAGAAGATGGTGCTTTTTTATTATTTAATGTAGAAGCCAATCGTTTTTTGAGGGGGATGGTGCGGTGTATGGTGGGGACTTTACTCGAAGTAGGGCTTGGCAGAAGAGACCTGGACAACATCCAAGAAGTGTTGGGCAACAAGGATAGGAAATTAGCTGGACGTGCGGTGCCAGCTGAGGGTTTGTACCTGTGTCAGGTTCAATATCCAGAGTCAATATTTTTAGAGCAATAAAATCAATGAAAAAGGACAACAGTAAAAGTAATGAAATATTGGATTTTAAAGTACTGCGCCGGCTGATGGCCTTTGTGGTACCCTATAAAATCAGATTTTATTTGCTTATTTTTCTGACCATCGCTCTAGCTGTTGTGGCCCCATTACGACCGATATTAATCCAACGCGCCATAGACAATGATGTTGCTGCCGGCGATTACAACGGGCTGGTTCAAATGATTCTATTGTTGGTTGCGGTGTTGTTGCTTCAAGCTTTGATTCAATATTTTCACACCTATTCATCTGGGTGGTTGGGCCAACAAATTATCAAAGACATGCGGGTAAAGTTGTATGCCCATGTGCTCCGAATGAAATTGAAGTTCTATGATAATACGCCCATAGGACAGCTTGTTACACGGACTATCTCAGACATAGAAACACTCGCAGAAGTGTTTTCTCAGGGCTTGGCTGCTATGATTGGAGATTCCCTGCAATTGGTTTTAATTTTAACAGTTATGTTTTATGAAGACTGGAGACTGGCCTTGGTTAGTTTGTCCATGTTGCCTTTTTTACTGGTGAGCACGTATGTGTTTAAGGAAAAAATAAAACATGCTTTTAACGAAGTAAGAAATGCAGTAAGCAATTTAAATACGTTTGTACAAGAGCATGTGACGGGCATGAGCATTGTTCAAATATTTGGCAGTGAAGCAACAGAACTTGAAAAATTCAAAGAAATAAACAAAACACATAAAAGGGCGAACATTAAAACCGTAAAATACTACTCCATTTATTTTCCCGTTGCAGAAATACTAGGAGCAGCTGGAGTTGGATTGTTAGTGTGGTTTGGTGCCAAAGGGGTGGTAAATTTTGAAGAAACAGGTATTACCATCGGAAAGCTGATTGCTTTTATTATGTATATAAACATGTTCTTTAGGCCAATTAGAATGATTGCCGACCGGTTCAATACCTTGCAGCTGGGGCTGGTAAGTACCGCAAGGATTCTAAAACTTTTGGATGATGACACCTATATTTCAGATGAAGGCGAACAAAAAATGGAGGAGGTTAAAGGAGCGGTAGAGTTTAAGAATGTTTGGTTTGCCTATAATGAACGCGATTACGTTTTGAAAGGAATAAATTTTAAGGTGGAAAGTGGTCAAACCTTGGCGCTTGTGGGGGCCACGGGTGCAGGAAAGTCTTCTGTGATTAATTTGTTGAATAGATTTTACGACATCAACAGGGGGGATATAACCATCGACGGAGTCGACATTCAATCGATTCAGTTACAAGTATTGCGTCAAAATATTGGGATTGTTTTACAGGATGTTTTCTTGTTTTCAGATAGTATCAGAAAAAACATTACCCTTGGAAATACGAATATAACCGATGAGCAGATATTGGAGGCGGCCCAATTGGTAGGGGCGGATGTATTCATCAATAAACTCCCAGGTCGATTGGACTATAACGTGATGGAGAGAGGCGCCACTTTGTCCGTGGGACAAAGACAGCTGATTTCTTTTGTTCGCGCCATGGTATACAATCCGAAAATATTAATTTTAGATGAGGCCACATCATCCGTTGACTCGGAAACAGAAGAATTGATCCAAAACGCTATTGCAAAAATGATGACTGGCAGAACGTCCATTGTCATCGCGCACCGTTTGTCGACCATTCAGAATGCCCACAACATTGTGGTGATGGACCAAGGAGAAATAAAAGAACAAGGTTCGCATGCTGCATTATTGAAAAAAGAAGGATTTTATAATAACTTGCATCAGATGCAATTAATTGACTAAAAATGAAGAAATCAGTTGTGGCCATTGTAATAACAGTGGTGCTAATATTAATAGTTTCGGGGTTTTATTTTGTAAATTTAGGAGGGTTGGATGAAATTGAATACGACCATGTTGTAGACAACAAAATTGTAGTTTATGGCAAGTCGTTCAAGGGAAAGTACAACAGCAAGGAGTTAGAAAAGTTGTTTTACGAAATAAAGACAATGGTAGACAAAAGCCCCGAAAAGGGCATGTTAACCGTAGTCAATTACCGCCTGGATACAGAATCTGAGAAAGATGGTTTGGTGCATCAATTGGTAGGTGTATCATTTGACTCGGAAGCGGCAGCGGTTCCCGGCTTGGAAAAGACAATTTTTGAGGAAAAGGATGTGGTCAGGGCCACGATCGGTGCGCACAATTTTGTTATGCCCAAACCAGAAAATGTTAGGGCAGGTGCTCTGGAGGTTGCCGATTCTTTAGGAAGACAACTGAAGTTGTATACCATCGAACAATATGCGTCGGACAGGGCCTTGGTAGTTTTGTTTCCTTTGGATTAATGCAAACAAAAGTTTTCTCTAAAGTTGCTAATTTGGTTTTCATCTCCAAGTAAAATAAACACGTCTTCATCCCCCATTACGATTTCAGCTTTTGGATTGAACTCAAAAATACCTTTGTCATTTTTATATGCAATAACAGTGGCGCCGGTTTTTCTTCTGATGTTGAGGTCACCAAGTGATTTGCCTTTGAACTCACTTTTAATGTTTTTAAAATTAAGTTCTTCAAGGTTCAAAGTGTTGGTGCCAATGCCGTTTAAAATCTCTAAAAATTCAATTACATAAGGTTTTGTAACCAATTGAGCCATATGCAACCCGCCTAAATTATCCGGTTGGATGACATTGTTGGCCCCTGCTTTTAATAACTTCCGTTCAGAGTTTTCTTCAGAAGCCCTGGAGATAATTCGGATGTTTGGGTTCATCTCTCGAGCAGTGAGGGTAATAAATACATTGTCCGAGTCTTTCGGTAGCGTGGTGATCAACACCTTGGCTTTTTCAATTCCAGCTTGAATTAGGACATCATCAGAGGTGGCGTCTCCAACGAGAATTTGATAGTTGTCGGCATGTGGTTTGGTTTGAGCCACTTCCAAGCTGTGTTCAACAATCACAAACTTATGTTTGGTGTGTTTGAGTTCTTCGCTCGCTTTTAGGCCATTACGGCCCATACCACAAATGATAACATGATCTTTTAATTTTGACACTTGGTACCCGAGTTTTATGTTTTTTATAATGTTTTTAAATTCTCCTTCAAAGATAAACGTTGAAATCACAGAAATGGCATAAGCAAAAATACCAATATTCATGATGATAAATAAACTGGTGAAAATTTTACCACCATCCGACAGGCCGTTCACTTCAGAAAACCCTACTGTAGAGACGGTAATTACAGTCATATAAAAGGCGTCTATTAACCTGAAATTTTCTATTGTGGTATAACCTATGACGCCTGTGAGCAAGCTGATGAAGATCAGAAAAACTCCAATATACAGTCTGTTGTATCCTTTATTCATTATGGAGATGTTCTTTTACCGCTGTTTAATGTTTTTTAAACAAGAATATTGCTGTTCCATCAAAATTGATTTTTGTTCCATATATTAAATTATTAATTTATAGGATTGTTTTTTTGGCGACAAAAAATAAAGATATGCAATTTACGGGAAAAGGTTGGCTGCAGGCTTATATAGATTACAGAAAAACCACTTTCGGAAAAGTGGAAGGTGGGAAGTTTACGATTGCCCGGCACCCTGATGAAAACCTATACCAATTGCTTCAGCCTACTGGACTGATGTATGGGCACCCTGTAAAAGAAGAGGGGGATGTTCATATGATGGACAACAAACAGAGGCTCCAGCTCCTTTTGGCAGAATCGTTTATAAATAGTGCCTTATTGTTTCAAAATAAAAGGCCGGAGAGCGAGGAGGAGTTTAATGTCTTGCTTTTTGAAACCATTCAAAATGTAAGCAGTTTTTACAATGCAATTTACCCAGAAATAGCCACCTCAACGCGCACTTTTTTTGGTAAAAAGCGAGATTCACTTGAAATAGCAGAACAAATAATTGAAAAGCGACTTAAGCTGCATGGCAAGCACACCCAGAATTATTGGGTAGATTTCTTTCAAAATTCATTGCTGTTCTTAGATATATTTTTCTTTGGTCAATGGGTACATACCAATACCGATAAAATCGTTGCCGATTTCTTTAGAGATCAAAAGGAGCAGCTGCGGTTCAATATGGTCCGGGTGATGTCTGCTGCCGCTCATGCCAATAGTACGATCGAAACGCAAGAAAGGAAACTCTTCGAATTTTTTATTAGTTCTTCTGAGTTATCCAGTGATAAAAAACAAGAAGCCTTTGTTTATTTGGAACAAGGAGTAGCCGTGCAGGATTTAGAATACCTGCAAGAGAGTTCTTGGATCCTTCGCAAGTTTTTTCTGGAGTTGGCTATTTTGACCATCTGGTCGGATAAAAAAGTCGAAGACCAGGAAATGCAATTTTTGAAAGATTTTAGCGAAATTTTGGTTTTTTCGGAAGACGATTTTGAACAAAGCCTAATGGCAATTGAAGGTTTTGTATTGGAAAATTGGAGCCAATTGGACCACCTGCATAGCGATGATTTTGAAAATATAAGCAAACAATTTATACAGCGGATGTCTGTCATTGCAAGTAAAAATGTAGGCAAAATCAACAAAAGCATTAGAGCCAATAGGTTGCTTACCAAGTTGATGTTGAAAATGAGAGAAGAAGAATTGACCCTGGAAGAAATTGATTATGTGCAGTCTCAAATCTTATTTGTTTTAAAGGCCATTCCTACCTTTGTTGTGGTTGCGTTGCCAAAATCGTTTTTAAGCTTGCCTTTGTTGATGCAAATTCTGCCTAATGAGGCTTTAAAAGATATCCATTAAGCAGGATTTTCTTCCTTTTTTGGTAGAATCAGTGAGAAAATAATGGAAAGGCACAGAGTTAATATGATCACCATGAACGACCAGAATATGGGCACTTGGATGTCTATAATTTCAAGTAGCATTTTGCCTCCAATAAATATTAAAACAAAAGAAAGGCCCTTCTGTAATAAATAAAACTTTTCTATTACACCGGCTAGTAAAAAAAACTTGGCCCGCAGTCCTAAAATCGCAAAAATATTGGAAGTATAGATTAAAAATTCACTTTGTGTTATGGCAAATGCTGCTGGAATGGAGTCAACGGCAAATATTAAATCGGTAGTTTCGATTAATATAATAACTAAAAACAACGGAGTAAAATATAGTTTTTTGTCAATCCAGGTGAAAAATTTACCACCAAGGTCGTCTTCTGTAATTCTTAAATATTTTTTTGAATACTTTAGGACTAGGTTGCCCTCTGGGTCTATTTCATCTTCTTCCTGTTCAAAGAAGATTTTTATGCCGGTATACACTAGAAACGCTCCGAAGATGTAGAGTATCCAATGGAACTCTTCAATGAGAATCGCCCCTAAGAAAATAAATATTGCCCTGAAAACGATGGCACCTAGTATGCCCCAAAATAGTATTTTGTGGTAGTAAATGTCTTTTACTTTGAAATAGCGCAAGATGATCAGGATTACGAAAATGTTGTCTACTGAAAGTGCGTATTCTGTTAAATAGGCAGAAAAGAAGGTCAATGCTGGCGCACTGCCACCATCATAAAAGTAAATGAGGGCGCCAAAAGTAATCGATATTAAAATCCAAAATATGGATTGAAGGAAAGCCGACTTCGTAGATATTTTTTTTGCCTCTTTGTTGAAAAAGCCTAAATCGAAAATCAAAAATATGGTTATAACCAGTCCGAATATGACGAAGAGGTAAGATTCTGTACTGTTTAATATATTTGTCAATGCCATCCTGTTTTAAAATACATGCTTTAAACACTGCAATTGTCATCGTTATTGCAATAGTCATGTGTTTTGCTTGATTAATTATATTTTGTTGGCCCTTAAGTTGTTCAAAAATACGAAATTAACTTAAACTCAAAAGCTTGGAGATGTAATCTTTTTAATAAAAATTAACTTTTTGTATAAATGCGTCTTGGCATGACTTAGTAACCCTTTTTTTAAAATTTAATTTACGTTGTTGCATTTGTTGCAACGGCCTTCTATTAAAACATTAACTTCTCCGATGACATAGCCCTTTGGAAGTTCTAGTTGGGGTACTTTAACCGGGTCGAGGCAGCTAGTATGGCCGCATATCCGGCATTTAAAATGAACGTGTTCGTGGTTGTGGTCTCGCAGGGAGCAGTCGTTACAAAGCGCGTACCGGGTACTGCCACTGTAATCCAATACTCTATGGATGATTCCTTTGTCTAAAAATGTATTGAGTGTTCTGTAGATGGTAACGCGGTCAATATCCTCATCAATTTCTTTTTCAAGGTCTGCATGGCTCAAGGCTTCATTTCTTTTTAAAAAGACACGGAGAATCTCACTTCGGCAGTGGGTGCTTCTGAGGGCGTGTTCTTTTAGGAAATTTTTAACCGCAGTTTTCATACAACAATAATATTAAACTTTTTTGAATCTTTTATTATTCGCTTACTTCATATTGTAATTTAACAAGGTTGGCATAAATTCCATCACCATTTAATAAAAGTTCTTGGTGGATCCCGCTTTCAACAATAACCCCTTTATCCAACACAATAATTTTATCCGCTTTTCTAATCGTGCTGAGTCTATGCGCAATCATAATGGTGGTTCTTCCTTCCATCAGATTGTCAAGAGCGCCTTGCACCAGTAATTCGGACTGTGAGTCCAAGGCAGAGGTTGCTTCATCTAAAATAAGGATCTCTGGATCCTTCAGTATGGCGCGGGCAATGGCAATGCGTTGTTTTTGACCACCGGACAAACGGGTTCCTCTGTCTCCAACAATGGTTTCAAAACCATCCTGGAAGTCGTTTATAAAATCCAGGGCATTGGCCTTTTTGGCTGCTGCCATGATCGCGTTAAAATCTGCATCAGGGTTGCCATATCCAATGTTTTCTGCGATACTTCCTCCAAAAAGTAACACCTCTTGCGGTACCATACCAAAAAGCTGTCGGTAGCTGTTGAGGTTGTAATCGTAAATGTTTTTATCGTCTATGCGGATGCTGCCAGCATTAACATCGTAAAAGCGCATGAGCAATTGAACAACGGTAGATTTTCCAGCACCACTGTGCCCAACCAGTGCAATGCGTTCCCCTTTATTAATGCTAAGGCTCAGTCCGTTTAATACTTGTTCTTCTTTTCTAGAAGGGTAGCTAAAGGCAATATTGCTTAAATTAATTTGGTCTTCGAATGTGATGTTGGTGGCCTCTGCCATGGCTTCAGCTGGCTCGTTGCTTAGGATGTCCAATACTCTTTCAGAAGCACCAATGGCTTTCTGTATTTGACCGAACATGTCTCCTAAACCAGCTATGGATCCCGCAATGAACGCAGTAAACAATACAAATGAGAACAACTCACCAGTATCCATCTGGTCTGAAGCAACCAGGTTGGCTCCATACCACATAACGGCTACTAGCCCTCCAAAACCAACAAATATGATAAAGGAAATAAAGGCTCCTCTAAATCCAGCTCCCTTAAGTGCGGCCTTTACTGCTTGGCCGATTCCGTTTTTATATTTTTTAATTTCTAGCCCCTCATTGGTAAAAGATTTTACGGTGGCAATCGCGTGAAATGTTTCTTCTACTATTACGTTGGCCAAAGCCAATTTATCCTGTGTTTTTTTGCTGTAGGCACGGATTCTCTTACCAAATACCAAACCAAATATTATGATAATTGGAAATATGGATAACATAAAGACAGTCAGTTCCGTGGCCATAACGAACAAAACAGAGGTGCCTATCACCAAGGTTAGTATTTGCCTTACAAATTCTGCCAACGTGGTAGAAAAAGTTTCTTGTAACAAACTAATGTCTGTAGTCATTCGGCTGGTCAATTCTCCCACCCTCGATTTATCGAAAAATGACATAGGAAGCCGCATGAGCTTCGAATAGAGGCTTATGCGAACATCGGCCATGGCCTTTTCACTCATGTGGGCATACAATAAAACCCTTGAGTAGGAAAATATACTTTGCAATACAAGAACCAACACCAACGCAATTGTAATTCCATTGATGTCGTTGAGGTACCAATCCGCCTTGCCCGACGCAGCGTCAACCAACTTGCCTAACAAATACGGGAAGGCCATTAAGGTACCAGTGGAGAGTACCAAACAGATCATTCCCAATATAAATGCTGTTTTGTAAGGCAGGATAAATTTGAATATTCCACCCAATTTTGATAAGTTTTCCTTATTCAACTTTCTTTTCTCCTCTTCCTTCAATCCTTTTCTTGATTTGCGCTTAGCCATTCCACCTATTTTTAGTATGTTCACTGAAAAAACACGGCAAAGTTATTGAGTTAAAAAATTAAACCCTAATTTTATACGGTCAGATCATTTTACTTTATTATAATAGATGTACGATTTTAAAAGAATTTTGGTAGGATTGGACTTAAGCGAATTGGATGAGACGCTTATCGGATACTGCAATTTATTGGCGGAAATTTTGCCTTTAGAGAAGATTTATTTTTTTCATGTTGCAAAAACACTAGAGCTTCCGGAGGAAACAAGAGACAAATACCCAGATTTGTTGGCGCCAATGGACGAAAGCATAAAAAGTGGAATTCAACATAAAATTGACTCTTTTTTTAATAACAAAGGGGTGGAGTATGAGGTGTTAGTAGCCGAAGGGAACCCGACAGAAAAAATCATTAAATGGTCTGGTATTAAGGAGGTTGACTTGCTTGTGATGGGTCGAAAAACCTCTTTAAAAGGATCTGGTGTCTTACCTGGAAAGCTGACCAAAGTACTGCATTGTTCTTTGTTGTTTGTTCCAGAAAACTTTGAAGCCAAATGTAAAAAGATTTTGGTGCCTGTAGATTTTTCCAACAATTCGGCCATGGCCATTAAGATGGCAACCAAGATTTCGGACCAGAAGGACATACAGGTGGTAGCTTTGCATTCGTACGAAGTGCCTACCGGTTACCATGCAACAGGTAAGAGTTACGATGAGTTCGCAGAAATAATGAGGGGCCATGCGATTAACGATTATAAAAAATTTACCAA
This sequence comes from Cytophagales bacterium Alg240-R148, assembly GCA_900537185.1. GTDB lineage: Bacteria > Bacteroidota > Bacteroidia > Cytophagales > Cyclobacteriaceae > Alg240-R148. Next base: position 190,433 of record LS999831.1, on the reverse strand, counting down.
TAAAAATGGTATCGATGGAGATGCCATCCCTTGCCTATTAAAGTTGAATGAGCATTCTGTTTCTGTTGATGATACCATTAACAATGCGGAGGATATAAAAGCAGATATGATTGTAATGGCCTCGAAAGGCCGGTCTTCTATGGCCAATTTTATTCTTGGTAGTTTTGCTGAGAAAATGACATTAATCAACAATAAAATTCCTTTGTTAGTAGTGAAAAACAAAGCGGACAATCTGTCCTTTTTCGAAGCATTGTTGAAATTGTAATTTTTACATATTGGGCAACTCCAAAGCGGAGCTGCATATTATAATTAGAACCCGATTGATATGGAGTTGATAGAAAAGGTATATCCTGAGGATGGGAAATTAATTATACCATACGAAAAATACAGGTTGGAAAACGGCCTTACTTTAATTTTACATTTTGACGATTCGGCACCAGTAGCCCATGTGGATGTTACTTACCACGTCGGATCAGCCAATGAGGTACCTAGTAAAACTGGGCTGGCCCATTTTTTTGAACACATGATGTTTCAAGGCTCACAAAATGTAAAAAAAGAAGAGCATTTTAAAGTCATTTCGGAAGTAGGAGGGGTGCTCAACGGTTCCACTTCTCGCGATCGGACCAACTACTACCAAACGGTACCCAACAACAGTTTAGAAACTGTTTTATGGTTGGAGTCCGACAGAATGGGTTTTCTTAAAAAGGGGATAACCTTTGAGAATTTTGAAAACCAACGCGATACCATAATCAACGAGCGTTTGCAACGCTACGACAACGCGCCATATGGGCTTTGGAGAGAATTTTTAGGCAGAGGGTTGTATCCAGATGCCCATCCTTATTCTTGGTTGACCATTGGATCAATTGATCATATTAAAAATACCTCCATTGAAGATTTTATTCAGTTTTACGACCAGTGGTATGGACCCAATAATGCAGTTTTAACTATAGGAGGTGATATCGATAGGGCTAAAACTTTGGAATGGGTAGATAAATATTTTGGTGAAATTCCTGCAAAACCATTGGCAAAAAACGATTTAGTATCGGTAGATCGGCCTGGTTCGGAAAAATATTTTAGCTATGTAGACAACAAAGCCCATTTCCCAGCTTTATTGGTGAACTATTTAACGGTTCCAAAATTTCACCCAGATGAAGTAGTATTGGATTGTATGAGTAGCATTTTGGGTAAGAATAAAACTTCTAAAATGTACAAATACTTTGTGCAAAAGAAGAAGGCCATACAGGCAAGTGCGTTCCATTACTCCTATGAGCATGCAGGCGAACTCACTTTTTTTGTACTACCATTTGCAGGGTTGGAACTGCCTGCCATTCAAAATGAATTAAACGAATTACTGGTTTCCATTTTGGACGAAGGGTTTACAGACATGGAAGTACGGCGTTATATTTCTAGTTATGAAAGTAGAATGTACAAAAATGTAGAGAATGTGCACCAAAAGGTAAGCCTGTTGGCTCATTATGCTACTTTCGCTGATTCGACCAATTATTTACAAACAGACTACGACCGCCACCTTGCACTTAACAAAGAGACATTGAATGCGGCATTCCAAAAGTACATTCTCAACCAAAAGGGCATTACTATTTCGGTTTTGGACAAAAAAGAGACTACACCGGCCGCGATAAATAATTTTGAACTCGAGGAAAGCATAGGGGCGGCTTTGAATTTAAATTACTCGCAGCAAAAAGTTCCAGAACCAATTTCTGAGTTTGATAGAAGTTTGCGCCCACCTTCTGGAGCTTCACCAGTAATTAAAGTTCCAGAGATCGTACATGGTGTTAGAAAAGATGGCCAATACATGCACAGCGTAGATGGCAAATCTCCTGTGGCCCATTTGCATTTGTATTTTAAGGGTGGACACAGGCTAGAAAATAAAAAAGATGTACCTCTAGGAGCGGGTCTTTTTGTAGCTTCTACATTTCTGGAGGGATACAACGGCAAATCGGCGGAAACCATTTCCAACGAACTCCAATTGTTGGGTTCGGGAATTACAGCCAGCCAAGGGGAAACCAATATGGGTATTTCTCTTTTTTCATTGTCTAAAAATTATGAACAAACAGTAGCGGTTTTCAAAGATTGTTTGGAAAACAGCGATTTGAGCGAAGAGAGTTTTGAGAAAATTAAAAAACAGCAATTAGAAGCTATTTCGGCCAATCGGAAACGACCGAGTTCTCTAGCGGGTATGTTGTTTAATTCTTCAATTTTTGATTCCAGTAAAATTGAACACCATTCGGTGGACGGTACAAGGGAAACTGTAGAAGCATTAACCCTGGAAGAAGTAAATAAACTAAAACATAAGTTTTTCCACAACCACTATGAGTTGGTTTCTATATCGGATAGAAAGGCAGAGGAAATTGTAAACCCTTTGGGTTTCTTAGACCAACTTACTCCACCTGAATCGGTGAAAAACATACTTGCTTCTTCCATCCAAAAAAGGGCGAGCACCATATACCTTTTGGATATTCCAGATTCGAAACAATCTGAAATAAGAATTGGCCACGAAACAGCGCTTTTGTTTGATCCTCTTGGCGATTATTTCAAGGCACAATTGGCCAACTATAATTTTGGAGGGGCATTTAATTCTAGATTGAATCACAAAGTAAGGGAAGAAAAGGGGTTTACCTATGGCATCCGATCGGGTTTTAACTCCAATGAGAACTCTGGGAGGTTTCTGATTAGTACGAGTGTGGATACGCCCAATACTGTTGAAGCGATAACAGACATATTAACGGAGCTGAGCTTCTACCTAGAGCAAGGGATCACCGAAGAAGAGTTGACCTTTATGAAAAATGCTTTTCTTCAAAAAGAGGCACTGCGGTTTGCTTCAAAGGGGCAAAAGGCTGTCTTTTTAAAGAATATGTTGCGTTTTCAATTGGGCAGCGATTACCCTTTGCAACAAAAGGCCATTATACAAGATATGACAACGGATGATGTTATGGAAGCGATGCAAAAGCATGTTGACAAGGCGCATTTGGCTATTGTGGTGGTTGGAGATGCCAAAGTGTTACAAAAGCCACTGGAGCAGCTGCGTTTGCCTATACAATTGGTTACTCAGCCAGATTTCTAAATTGGAGTTGGGATTCAAAAGAGAAGGATAGACTGTCCTTAAATATCATTTTTTGATGTCCTTTGGCTCCGTATTTTACTACCACAAGGTCTTTGAATATGGTGTCAAATTCTATATTTAATACTCTATAAGTGTCGTAAATTAGATTGGACTCGTTGTATTCAATTTCTATTTTCCTCGGTCTTTCAGGGTCGGATAGGTAGAAAACATCCAGTTTTTTAATAGGTAGTGTTTTGTCCAAACTCCGGTGTTGCATTATTTGCAAATTACTTGCGGTGTCTTTGGATAATTGTACTTTGTATTGCCCTCTTAAAACAGGGTTGTTGAGATTGATGTCTTGGAACAAAGCCAGTTCATTGCCCCAAGTGGAAGAATCCGTTTCATATATTTCTGTGTTGCTACTGTCTCCCATCCATATGGTTTTGTGTAACAATATGTTTTTGGTTGCAAGCTTCAGTTGTTGATCTGATAGTAGTTTTTCAAAATCAAAATAAGCTTCTGTTCTGTTGCTGGGCGCAGGTGGATTGCATGCGCCCAAAACAAATAGAACTATTAAAATATAGAAATTCGATTTATTCATAAATTACATTTCCAGTCATTTCTTCTGGTATGTTTAAACCCATAATTGATAAAATGGTAGGAGCCAAATCACCTAGTTTGCCATCTTTCATTTTTCCTTTGAGGTCATTCGTTACTAAAACACAGGGAACCAGACTTGTGGTATGTGCAGTGTTAGGGCTGCCGTCTTGGTTGATCATGCAATCAGAATTTCCGTGGTCCGCAATAATTATAACATCGTATTTTTCCTCTAAGGCGGTGGCACATACTTCTTGAGCACACTGGTCAACAGTTTCACACGCTTTAATGGCAGCTTGGAAATCCCCTGTATGCCCTACCATATCTGGGTTGGCAAAATTCAAACAAACAAAATCAGGGTATTGCGCCTTTAATTCTGGTAGTATGGCATCTCTAATGTCTGCTGCACTCATTTCAGGCTGTAGATCGTAGGTAGCTACTTTCGGTGATGGGCACAACAACCTTTTTTCTCCCTTAAACTCGGACTCCCTCCCGCCAGAAAAGAAAAACGTTACATGGGGATATTTTTCAGTTTCGGCAATTCGGATTTGGTTTTTGCCTTGTTTGGCAAGTGCCTCTCCCAACGTATTGCTTAGGTTGTCTTTGTCAAACATAACCTCAACGCCATCGAAAGTTTCGTCGTAGTTGGTCATGGTTACATAATGCAAATCCAACTTTTTCATATCCTGTTCTGGGAAATCCTTTTGGGTCAAAGCCTGGGTGATTTCTCTACCGCGATCTGTTCTGAAATTGAAACACAACACTACATCTCCCGCTTGAATGGTTGCAAGAGGTTGGTTTTTGCCGTTGGTGCAAATTATTGGCTCAATGAATTCATCTGTAACCCCTTTCTCATAGGAAGCTTCTATGCCTTCGAGCGCCGTATTATGTGCTTGTCCAGTTCCCTTTACCATGGCATCGTAGGCCAGTTTTACGCGCTCCCACCGGTTGTCTCTATCCATGGCAAAATACCTACCTGTAACCGATGCAATGGTGCCAGTGGTTTGGGCCATATGTGCTTCCAAGTTCTGAATGTATTTTGAGCCGCCCTTGGGGTCGGTGTCCCTGCCGTCGGTAAAAGCATGTACAAATACATCTTTTAACCCTTCTTGGTGTGCCGCTGAGCAGAGGCCTTTCAAATGGTTGATGTGGGAATGCACCCCTCCGTCTGAAAGCAAACCAATAAAATGAACCTTTTTCTTGGCAGTTTTGGCATATTCGAAAGCTTGTTTTAATGTTGGATTTTCAGAAATACTTTTGTCTGCAACCGCTTTGTTGATTTTAACCAAGTCTTGGTACACCACCCTACCTGCACCAATATTCATGTGGCCTACTTCAGAATTGCCCATCTGTCCTTCTGGCAAACCTACTGCCAATCCCGATGCTTCCAATTTTGAGTGGGTGTATTGTGTATAAACACTGTCCATAAATGGGGTGTTGGCATGATCAATAGCGGACACTTCCTTGTTCACCGCAATTCCCCATCCGTCCAAAATCATTAAAATTACTTTCCTGCTCATAAAATTTAATTTTCACTTTTTTCTTACAAGTAACAAATATAAATATAGAGTTTGATGTTTGTATGGTTATGTAGATTGTATTAACTTAAATTTTAATTTTTTACAATCTTTATAAAATACTTGGCACTAAATTAGTGGATTGTTAATACAAATGATATCAAAAAATGATGGCAATGAAAAAAATGATAGTTTTGGCTTTTGGTGTGTTGTTGGTGTTTCCATTTACTTCTTATGCTCAAAAAGATGTCCTAGATGAAATAAGCTTGGCTTTAAAAGGCGGGGCTTCTAAAGAGATGGTAAAATATTTTAACAATTCTGTAGACCTTACTTTTGAAAATGACACCCAAACCTACAGCAAAGCCCAATCGGAATTTGTGTTAAAAGATTTTTTTAAAAAAAACCCTCCATCCAATTTTATGATTGAACACTATGGAGCTTCCAAAGGAGGGCAACCTTATGCCATTGGGCAATACAAAAGCGGGAACAAACAATTCAGGGTTTGGATTAGGCTCAAAGAATCGGCAGGTTCCTACAAGGTCCATGAAATGAGCATCGATGAAGAGTAAACATTGTACAGTATCCCTTAAAAAATAATATTCTTTAATAAAGATTTCGACTTTCCTTTTATCTGTACCAACAGAGTTATAATTTTGTGCTGTGAAGCCAGAATATTTAACATCTGCTGCATTGGATAAATTTATTGATGCGGCCATGTCCGAAGACATCGGACCAGGCGATTTTTCAACTTTATCGTCTATTCCCCAAAATGCTATTAAAAAAGCAAAATTATTGGTGAAAGACCAAGGGATAATTGCTGGAATTGAGCTTGCTCAATACATCTTTAAACGTTTGGATCCAACTTTAAAAATGACGGTGCATATACAGGATGGGAGTCAAGTTTCTAATGGAGATGTTGCTTTTGAAGTAGAGGGGCCTGCAAGAACTATTCTAACTGCTGAAAGGTTGGTGCTTAATTGCATGCAAAGAATGAGTGGTATTGCTACACTTTCCAAACAATACGCCCAAAAACTCGAAGGAACCAATACCAAAATTTTGGATACTAGAAAAACAACTCCCAACGCTCGAATCATAGAAAAATGGGCGGTGCACATAGGAGGTGGCACCAACCACCGGTTTGGGTTGTACGATTTGGTTATGTTAAAAGACAACCATGTGGATTATGCAGGGGGCATCGACCAAGCAATTGAGAAAAGTGTATCTTATTTAAAGGCCAATGAATTGGACTTGAAAATAGAAGTGGAAACACGCAATTTGCTGGAGGTAAAAGAAGTGCTAAAAAATGGCAAAGCAGATATAATCATGTTGGACAACATGAGCAACGATACAATGCAGGAGGCCGTGGCATTAATTGATGGGAGAATGACTACCGAAGCAAGTGGAGGCATTACCCTAGAACGGATCGAATCCATTGCTGCATGTGGTGTTGACTTTATTAGTGTTGGCGCTTTGACCCATTCTTATAAGAGCTTGGACATGAGCTTGAAGGCCTTTTAAAGTCATTTTGTTGTATAAGCTGTCTGAAATCACAACTAAAAACCGTATCATTGCAAAAAATATTGAAAAGAGGGAAAAATGATTGTTAAAACAAAAAAATTCAAGTTAGATAAAAACACGTATATCAAATTTGGTCTTAAAAATGTTTTAAGAGATCAATGGTGGGTGATTTTAATAGTAATAGCCCTTTGTTGTGGTTATTTTCTTGCACCATCGGCCTGGTGGTTTATCGGGACAGGAATTGCCTATGCATTGTATTGGTTGTTTTGGGTGATTCAGTTTGCAGGAGTGTCTCAATTAGAACAAGGTAAAATGTTGTTCGAAAAAATGTCTTATGAAATTGGAAGCCATCAAATTCTGATGAAAATAAATCCAAAACAAGGTATGCCATTGAAGTGGGACCAAGTAAAAAGTGCTAGCAAAGGGAAGAACTTTTATTTACTGGTGATTAACAAAGCACAAATAATCCACTTGCCATTTAAAGTTTTTAATAACGAGAATGACATTAAGTTTATTGATACAATATTAAAAAGAAAAGGCTATTTCAAATAGCCTTTTTTATTGCCTTCATATGCCTATTGAATACGATAGTTCTAAAAAAAAATCCAAAGCCTTAACTCCTAAAGCGGCCAAACTAAAGGCAGCCGACTATTGTGCTTACCAAGAAAGGTCTCAGCAAGAAGTGCGTAAAAAACTTTACGAATACCATCTAAATTCTGATGATGTGGAGGAAATCCTATACGATTTGATCGTGGACGGTTTTATAAACGAAGAACGCTTTGCTAAAGCCTACATAGGAGGAAAGTTTAGGATGAAGGGCTGGGGAAGAAACAAAATTTTACAAGGGCTTAAACAACACAACATTTCGGAATATTGTATTAAGAAAGGCTTGGAAGAAATAGACGATGTATCCTACCGCGAAACTCTAACCTTGCTTATAGAAAAAAAAATAACCGGGGTGGCTTCTCGCTCCGATTTCGAAAAAAAACAAAAAGTAGCGCACTATGCTATTTCCAGAGGGTTTGAGCCATGGCTTGTTTGGGAGGTGTTAAAGGAGTATTAACAAATAAAAAAGGATATTTGTAATAAGACAGACAAATTGACATTTCAAAAAATGCTTTATTTAAAGGTATCATTTAAACAGAGTGGATATGCGTGGTTTGTTAATTCTTTTAGTTTTTGTTACATCGTCTTTATATGCGCAAGATGGTGCAAAAAAGAGCAACCTAAAAAAAGGTTTGGCCTTGCAAGGTTACGATGCCGTGGGTTATTTTAAAAAAGAGGTGAAAAAGGGATTGCTCAGTTTGCGGTCCCAGCACAAAGGCATAGAGTACTTATTTGCAACAGCTCAAAACAAAGCTCTTTTTGATGCCAACCCCAACCAATACCTACCGCAATATGGCGGGTGGTGTGCTTATGCCATGGGAAAAGATGGTTCTAAAGTAAAAATCAACCCCCACACTTATAAAATTGTAGACAATAAGTTATATTTATTTTATAACCAAGGAGGATACAATACCCTCCACGATTGGAACAAGCAGGAGGCAGCTTTAAAAAAGGCAGCGGATGCATTTTGGAAGAAAATAATAGAGGAATGAAACAATTTATGGTATGGGTTTTGAGGGTAGTTCCAGCGATAATATTGTTGCAAACCTTGTTTTTTAAATTTACTGGTGCCGAAGAGTCTGTGTTCATATTTTCTGCGATTGGAGCAGAGCCCTGGGGGCGAATTGGTTCTGGAATTGTAGAGTTATTTGCAGCAGTGTTGTTATTAATACCAAGAACAACGGTCTTTGGGGCACTTTTAAGTGTGGGTACCATGGCAGGAGCTCTGCTGGTACACCTTACAGTAATTGGAGTAGAGGTGATGGCAGATGGTGGGTATTTGTTTGTATTGGGGCTTGTTGTTATGTTTTGTAGCTTGGTATTGCTATGGTTGGAAAGAAAAAAAGTTGTTGGATTGATAAATCATTTTTAACAAGATTAATATTGGGGTAATTTTATTATATTGCTTGCTTTATTGTGTAGAATATGGAAGTTATTGTAGCGAACCACTCGATTTTAGACCAATTAAAATCGCTTATTGAAAGACTGTCAGACCAAGAATTTGTGCAACCAATTTCGGTATTAAATGGTGCTACACTAGGCCAGCACATCCGCCATACCCTGGAATTTTACATTTGTCTACAATCTGGAGCAAACAGTGGTAGTGTTAATTATGACAACAGAGATCATGATACTACACTTGAAACCAACAGGGGGCTGGCCATGGACGCCATCAATGCCATTCAGGATTTTCTGACTTCTACAGGATCCAATCATAACCTTACATTGGAGGTCAATTACGATCGAGACAAAGATGTTTTGGTTCAAGTGGACACTAATTTGTATAGAGAATTAATTTACAATATTGAACATGCTGTACACCACATGGCATTGATCAAAATTGGTGTCAAACAAATGCGCCAAGATATCCTTCTTCCAGATGATTTCGGGGTAGCTGTTTCTACTTTAAGGTACCAAGATTCCATGGAATCAAAATAAGGAGCAGACAAAAAAATAAATGAAGTCAAAATTTCTTATTAAACTGTTGAGCTGGGAATACTGGCCCATGTTCGTGGTTTATTTTCCAATCACGCTGTATTATCTAATGCTTTCTTTGCGAGCAAAGTCCTTGCTTTTTTTTACTGGGTCCAATCCTGGGATTGAAAACGGCGGTATGTTTGGGGAGTCAAAATTTAAAATATTAGAACTAATTCCAGAACAATTCCGGCCTAAAATGCTTTTTGTGGATCCCAAAAATGGACTCCCAAGCCAACGGGACTTGGAAGGCATAGCCTTTCCTTTTATTGCAAAGCCAGATGTTGGTGAACGTGGTAGAATGGTTAAAATAATACGAGGCCCACAAGACTTAATTCAATACCACCATGATTCCAAATTCGCTTATATCATTCAAGAATACCTGGATATGCCGTTTGAGTGTGGCATTTTTTACTACAGATTGCCTGGGCAAAATACAGGGGTTGTTAGTTCTGTAGTCATAAAGGAGTTTTTATCTGTTACTGGAAATGGGAAGGACAACTTGAAAACTTTGATGTCTAAGTCGGATAGGGCCAGGTTACAAATAGAAAGACTAGAAAAAGAAGGGACGGATATGGCCCTAGTGCTTAAAAAAAATGAGCGCATGCAGTTGGTACCTATTGGCAACCATTGTTTGGGCACGAAGTTTAAAAATGGGAATGAAATTATCAATGACCAATTGGTAGGTGTTTTTGATCAATTGAGTTTGCAAGTAGAGGGGTTTTATTATGGTCGGTACGATTTGAGATCGGAAAGCATCGATGCTTTGTACCAGGGCGATTTTCAAATTATGGAGTTAAATGGTGCCGGTGCAGAACCAGCGCATATTTACAATCCTGGATTCCCAATAGCAGAGGCTTACCGTTCCTTATTTAGTCATTGGAAAATGATGTTCACAATTGCCATGGTGAATAAAAAAAATGGATATAAATTTCTTTCCCTTAAAGAGGGCATTGGAATATACCGCACGTATAAAAAAGTAATACAATGATGGGGCCATTTCTCATTGGTTTCGCCTTTAGTTTTGTTGGGTCCTTACCACCTGGAACCCTAAACATAAGCATCGTTCAGTTGGCATTAGCGAACCAACAAAAAGCAGTACTGCGGTTTGCTCTTGCGGCGGGGTTGGTGGAGTTTCCCTACGCTTTAATTGCTGTGAAATTTGAACAATTTATCACTGCAAACCCATTTATAATAAAGAATTTTCAACTGATAGCTGCTGTAGTAATGGTGTTGTTAGGGGTTGTTAATTTATGGCCTTCTAAAAAAGACAATACTATTGTGCCTTTGGAAAGTGGTTTTAGGAAGGGCGTGCTGCTCAGTGTTTTAAACCCATTGGCCATCCCTTTTTGGATAGGAATAACTGCCTACCTTAGAACCAACCGTTGGCTAGAAATAAATAACCAAAATATATGGTTTTTTGTTGTAGGAATTTCATTAGGTACCATGGCTTTGTTGGCCCTACTGGGTTTAGCAGGCTCCAAAGTTGCCCATTACTTTATTCAACACAAAAGGGCAATTAATGCCATTCCTGGCTTTATTTTTTTGGCTTTGGGTTTGTATGCTTTTGTTCAATATTTCTCTAGATAGTCACTAGTACTAGTGATGTCATTGGCTATTGTTGGCTATTGTTGTAGTTGTTTTTAACTCTGAATTTTGCGGAACAAACGACACACAATACTACAATGAAAAAAATACTAACATTATTAATGGTATTAACACTTCTAGGATCCTGTAAAAATGATTCGGATGATACCTATCAAAATACTCTAGGACTTGCCATCAACCACTATGCAGAGCTGGTGGAGGCAAACTATAGGGACGCATTGGCAGATGCTGAATCTTTACAAACTGCATTAGACAATTTTACCGCAACCCCTACGGCAGCTGGGTTGGAAAACTGTAAGTTAAAATGGTTGCAAGCAAGAGAATCTTATGGTCAAACGGAGGCATTTCGTTTTTATGGTGGGCCAATAGACGATGCCGACGGGCCAGAAGGACAACTAAATGCATGGCCATTGGATGAATCTTATATCGATTATGTGGATGGAGCAACCAATGGCGGGGACCCATCTAGTGGCATTAACATTATTAACAACCCAAAAGAATTTCCAACAATTGATTCAGACTTTATAGCTTCAAGAAATGAAAATGGAAGTGAAACCAATGTAAGTTCTGGTTATCATGCCATTGAATTCCTGCTTTGGGGGCAGGATGTTAGCATTGGTGCAGGAGGAGGCGAACGCTCGCATACCGATTATGTTACCGACGGATCAGGCACCAACAGCAACCAAGATAGAAGGGCTACTTATTTGAAAGCGGCCTGTACTCTTTTGGTGCAGGATTTAGAATATCTAGTCTCAGAATGGACAGTTAATGGAAACTACCGTACTTCTTTTACGGCTGCAGGACAAGAGACCATTTCTCTTGAAAAAATATTAAGTGGTTTGGGAAAGCTTAGCAAGGGAGAGCTTGCTGGAGAAAGAATGTTTGTTGCTTATGATCTAAAATCAAAAGAAGACGAACATTCCTGTTTTAGTGACAACACCCACCGCGATGTTGTAACCAATGCCAAAGGCATACAAAATGTATACTTAGGCACGTACACCAAAACAGATGGAACCACCTTAAAAGGGGCGGGAATTTATGATTTGGTAGCACTTAAAAACCAAGAACTGGCAGACGAAATAAAAAGTATAATGTCGGGAAGTGTTCAGAGCGCGGGCCTTATTGAAGCACCGTTTGATCAAGAATTTTTAGCAGAACCTGGAAGAAGCAGGATAAAAACAACCATTGATCAATTAAGAACACAAGGAGATAAGTTAGCAGAAGCTGCAGCTTTATTTGGTTTTTCGCTTGATCCTAGTGCCATTTAATAAGTAAACACTTTATAGTCTTCTATGGAAGACAACAACTTTTAACACGCCGACCTTTTGGGTGGGCGTGTTTTTGGAATTTCATAAAATGAAAAATTACATTTGGATAATTTTGGTTCTTGGTTTTTCATGTTCCAATGAATTAGAGCAACCTGGGCAAGAATGGAAGGAGGAGGGAGAGCAGTTTAGCGGTGCTCAAGCGACAGTTTTTGATCAATCTGTGCATGCGTTTGGCCATGCTGCACCCAATTTAACGGGGGATAAAGACTTGATTTTTGTTTCTGGGAATGCATTTTTTAAGCGCAACTGGGTGTCATCACCAGCATCGACCGTGGATTTGGATGGCCTTGGACCTGTTTTTAATGCCCGATCTTGTTCTAGTTGTCATGAGCTAGATGGTCGTGGCGCACCACCCCTGACTCCAGAAGAAGAACCTGTGGATTTATTATTTCGTTTGAGTCGGCCTGGGGTGGTAGAATGGGAGTCGATTCCCGATGTTATGTATGGAGGGCAATTCAACCATTTGTCTGTATTAGGGGTGCCACCAGAGGGAAAGGTCAAAGTTGTATACCATTATTCCCAAGGAGAATATGCAGATGGTGCTCCGTTTGAATTAAGAATACCAACCTACCAATTTTATGATTTGAATTATGGGCCCTTTGCTGCTGACATGCAAATTTCTCCTCGCATTGCGCCTCACATGGTGGGTCTAGGGCTTTTGGAAGCAATTGATGCCGCAACTTTAGAGTCTTTTGCTGACCCTGATGACTCGGATGGTGATGGAATTTCTGGCAGACCGAATTACGTTTACAATATCGAAAAAAAGAAACAAACCATAGGTCGTTTTGGATGGAAAGCCAATCAGCCAACTGTAAGGCAGCAAGTGGCAGGCGCCTTTAAAGGGGATATTGGTATTTCTACTAGCATATTTCCGGACCAACCTTGTGCGGAAGGTCAAATAGATTGCCAAAATGCAATGGATGGAGGGGATCCGGAGCTTTCTGATGCCATTTTGGATAGAGTCGACTTGTATTCTGCAACATTGGCTGTTCCGGGTAGACGCAACTGGGAAAATCAAGAAGTACTTGTAGGCAAAGGCCTTTTCAATCAAATTGGGTGTGTCCAATGTCATAAACCGAAGGTTACCACTGGCAAACACGAAAAAATACCCGAGTTCAATAATTTAGAGATAAGGCCCTATACAGATTTGCTTTTGCACGACATGGGAGAGGGACTTGCCGATCACCGGCCCGATGGTTTGGCCAATGGCAGCGAATGGCGGACGCCTCCATTGTGGGGAATAGGCATGATTGAAACAGTAAACCAACACACCTTTTTTTTACATGATGGTCGAGCAAGAAATCTAGAAGAAGCAATTTTATGGCACGGTGGAGAAGGCGAACAAAGCAAAAAGAATTTTATGAATTTGAACCAAATGGAAAGAAATAATCTTATCAAATTTTTAGAATCGCTATGAAAAAATCCATCCTTTTGTGTTGTATGGTCCTAGTAGCTTGTACTTCTTTTGAAGGGCAGGAAGCTTTTGACCGGTCTGGGTTACTCCGAAATATTCAAGACAACCTTTTGCTTCCTCAGTACCAACAAACCAAGCTGGCATTTTTGGAGTTGCAAAAGAGCACACAGGATTTCAGTGCATTACCAAGTGGTGGCAATTATTTGGCGCTCCAAGATAAGTGGAAACATGCATTTTTGGAATGGAAACAAGCCGAGGTATATAACTTTGGCCCCATAGACCAATTGGGCTGGACTACCAGTTTTGATAATTGGCCAACCAACAGCAATGCAATTGAGTTGCTGCTGCAAACGTACGATGGAAGTCCTGGTTTTGTAGAAGGGTTGGGGAGCAATAAAAAGGGGCTTCCGGCAATGGAGTATTTGATTTTTCAACCGGGTGCTTTTGAACTACTGCAGGAGGAAAACAGACGGGTGTTGTTGGTTGCTTATAGCAACGATTTGGTCGATAAAATAGAGTTGGTACTGCAAGCGTGGTCCAAACATGGTTCCTTCGTTAAAAGAATAGACAATGCAGCAGATGCATCGATGACCTTGCTGGCCAATGAATTGGTTTTTTTAGCAGAAGTATTAAAAAATGAAAAGTTGGGTGTCCCAATGGGTGTGCTGCACAACAAAGCCATTGCACCACAACTGGTAGAGGTACCATATGCCAGTATGTCTTTGTCTGGTTTGTCTGGTAATGTTACAGCTATGAAAAACGTGTTTACAGGACAAAATGGACTTGGCTTGGATGATTACCTGGATGCATTGCATGTAAAAGATGCCAATGGGTTGCTGTCTGAAAAAATTATTATAAAAATGGAAAGCATATTGAGCCTGTTGAAAGGGATGGGCCCCTCCTTGCAGACCGCTTTAATTTCTGATTATACCACCTTGGAATTGCTTTATGAAGAGATCAATCAATTGCTTGTGCTACTGAAAACAGATATGATGTCTCAACTCGGTTTGTTGGTGGTTTTTAATGACAACGACGGAGATTAAAATTAGAAGAGAGGCCCACTCCTAAAGGGACCTTGGTGTGGCTCAAAAGGAGCAACATTATTTGCCAGGAGGCAAATACCCCCCGCCTCCTGGTGACTCTATTATTAGTAAATCTTGGCTGTCCACTTCTATGCCATCGATGCCTTTTAACGGAATGTAAGTGCCATCGGCTTTTTGAACGTATTGTTGCCCTGTTTTACCAGGTAAACCACCTTTTAATCCAAAAGGCTGTTCTTTTCTATGTTGTGTAATTACAGAAACTTTCACCTTTTCTCTAAAAGAAAAAACTCTTTTTAAACCTTCACCTCCATGCCATTTGCCATTGCCTGCAGAATTCTTTCGAATTGAAAACTCTTTAATAGCCACTGGGTAACGGAGCTCTATGATTTCTGGATCCGTAATTTTTGTATTGGTCATATGTTGGTGTACTGCACTGGCGCCATGGAATCCATCGCCTGCACCAACCCCACCACCAATGGTTTCGTAATAGCCAAAATTATCATTACCGAAAACAACGTTGTTCATGGTTCCTTGGCTACAGGCAGCAAGTTCAAAGGCTTTTATTAACGTATCCGTGAGGCGTTGGCTCACCTCCGTATTGCCCCCAACAACTGCCGGAGATTTTGATTTTAGTGCACCAAAGTTAGGGTTGAGAAAACCATGTGGTAAATGGATCTTTACATGCTCGAGCAACCCCTCGTTCAGTGGGATATTTTCATCCACCAACAATCGAAGCACATAAAGGGTAGCAGAATGTACTATGGCTTCCGTGGCATTCATGTTGTTGTTGTTTACTCCACCGGAACCAGAAAAGTTGATGGACAATCGTCCTTTTTGTAATTCTATTGCCACTACAATGGGCTGGCCCTCGTCCAACCTTTCTTTTGCATAAAAGTGTTGCTTATTGAAGGATTGTAGTTTTTTTGCCAAGAGATTAGCTGCGTATTGTTTAATCTTAAGCATATAACGTTGCACTTCAGAAGCGCTGTGTTTTTCGAATAAGGTGTGCATTTGGCGTTGTCCTAAATTGATAGAGGCCAGTGCTCCTTTTAAGTCGGCAATATTTTCTTGTACAGAACGGGAAGGGTAGAGGCCATTGCTCAACATCGATTCGATTGCATCCCAATTGGCTTTTCCTTTGGATAATAGCTTGTATGGAGCAATAATTACTCCTTCTTCTGTTAGCCATTGTGCATTGGGAGGCATGGAGCCTGGTCTTGATCCTCCAATCTCGGCGTGGTGTGCTCTGTTGGCCAAGTAACCTTCCAATTTACCTTGGTAATAAAATGGACTGATCAATGTTACATCTGGAAGGTGGGAGCCACCAAAGGCGGGATGGTTGGTTATTACAACATCTCCTTCTTCCATGGTCAGATGTTCGGCTACCCTGCGCACACAAATACCCATGCTGCCTAAGTGGACAGGAATATGCGGGGCATTGACTATGAGCTGCCCTTTTTTATCTAATATGGCACATGAAAAATCCAACCGCTCTTTGATGTTAACAGAGAAGGAGGCCCTTTGTAACATGCTGCCCATATCATTGGCAATGGCGTTCAGCCGATTGATGTAAAGCTCTAGCTGAGCGGACTCAATAGTTGGAGTTTGTTGGGCGGAACTTGAAATGTTGTTATGCAGCAAAGCAGTATTGTGTTCATTTATGGTGCAATTCCACCCGTCGTTTACCATTAAAGTAGCATTGTTGCTGTACAGAATTGCTGGACCTACCATGGTGGCGCCTCTATGGAGTTCTTCCCAGCAGAAGGTGGGTATATTTTGTTGGTAAACTTGGTTGAAAACCTCCATGGAGGTAGTGGGTGTATACTTTTGCGGTTTTTGTGTTGTGTTTTCACCGCCCTTGTGTTTGGTGGCAGCTGTTGCTTTTATGGATTCTATTTCAATTGCTTTTCCTTCTATCCAATGGGCAAATAAATGAAGGTATTTCTTTTTAAATGCCGCAGCTAAGTCCATTCCCTGCTCGTAATTGACTTCAATAGTATGGTCTTGGCCCACAAACCGAAGGTAAACAAGGCACTGTTTGTTGTGTAGGTCTTTCGGTTGGTACCCTTCCTCAATTAAGCGCGATTGGGCGGACTCAAACAAATCCTGAATTAAACCCTCGATGTCTTTGCTGTTATCAATAGTAGTTAGCAATTGTTGCGACACCATTCTTTCAACTTGGGCATGTCCTATGCCATACGCACTTAACAATCCTGCCTCAAAAGGTGTTAAAACAGAGGTAATACCCAATATTTCTGCAATGCTACATACGTGCATACCACCAGCACCGCCAAAACTCAACAGTGCGTGTTCTTTGCAGTCGTGCCCTTTGTTGATGGCCATGTTGCCAACGGCTTCAGCCATTTTTTCATTGGCGATGAGTTCAAAACTTTTTAGAACATCCTGTATGTTGAAAGTCTCACCAGTACTTTTATTAATGAATTCTGTAATTTCCTTGGCTTTTTCTTCGGCATCTTCAATGTGAATTGGAATGCCAAAAGCGCGCGCTTGCATTTTACCAAGCAATAAATTCACATCGGTAAGGGTCAATGGCCCCCCTGCTCCATAACAGGCTGGTCCTGGGTTGGCTCCAGCACTTTCTGGCCCTACCTGAAACTTCTTTCCATCAAAAGAACAAATGGAACCACCGCCAGCGGCAATGGTTTCAATGGCAAGGCAGGGGGCTTCTATTGCAGCGTCCCCTACCTTTTGTAGGTAGCGGTAATCGAGGGTTTCGTGGTAGAGGGCAACGTCGGCACTGGTTCCTCCCATGTCCAATGTCAAAATTTTGTTGGTACCCGACTCTTCTGCTTTCAAACCGGCACCCACAATGCCACCTGCAGGTCCGGACAACAAACAATCTTTAGGTTCGAAGTGTTCGTAATCGATAAGCCCTCCAAAAGAGGTCATGATTTTAAAGGGGTGTTGGCCTAAGCCTGCCTTTATGTTGCTCGTGTAGGCATCAATAACCGGCTTGAGGTACGCATTTACAAGTGT
The DNA here is from genome assembly GCA_900537185.1 of Cytophagales bacterium Alg240-R148. Lineage (GTDB taxonomy): Bacteria > Bacteroidota > Bacteroidia > Cytophagales > Cyclobacteriaceae > Alg240-R148. The sequence goes on along the minus strand of LS999831.1, from coordinate 172,770 downwards.
GGTTTCTAACCGCATCAAATATCCAATGCTGTTGCTCAATTGGGTGGAGGTTGAAACATATTGTACCCCTCTTTTTTGTAGGTAATTTAAAATTTCTTCTTCGTGGGCATTGTTTTTATGGGCATTGACCAAAGCAATTGCTACCGATTGGCATTCGGATGTTTGGTATGCTTTGTAAATATCGTCCAGGTCTTCTTTTTTGAGTTTGGTTTCTATTGCCCCATTGTAATGGATTCTTTCTTTTACTTCACAAGTGGTATGTGCTAAAGAATCGCGCTGTGCTACATTTAAAGAAAATAATTGCGCTCTTCTTTGGTCTCTTATTTTTGGGAGGTCTTTGAAACCGGCAGTGGTGAGGAGGAATACCTTGGCTCCCTTTTTTTCCAATAGGGCATTGGTGCCCCTTGTGGAACCCAGTTTTAAATACAATGGAGGGAAGGGGGTGTCTAGAGGGGTAGAAGTAAGCATCCTTGCCGCTAACAACGGCACTTCTTCAAATGCAGTGAGTTCAAGGGCGTCTCCCTTCTTAAGCGGTAGTGGTTTTTCTAATTGGAATTGGTCTCCTTCTACCTGGACGATTTTCACCCAGTTTTCAGAGCCCAAAAGGCGAACGGAATATCCCTTGAAAATGGTTGGCGCTACTTTCCAAGGGTTGTGTATGGCTATTTTGTTTTGTTTAACCCCTATTATTGGTGCTCTTAGTGTACTACTGCTAAGCACTTTAATTCTTTTTGTTGATTGGTTTGGGGAAATTCCGATACAATCGGTAAAAGTACCTCCCGTATCAACAAACAGTTGCCATTTATCTTCCATTTGATAAAAAAAAGGAAAATAGAGTCAAAAAAAAAGGACATCGAAACTAATCGATGCCCTTTTTATATTTTTTGCTATCTGATTATTCAGCAGCAGTAGTGTCCGCTTCAACTTCTGTTGAATCTGCAGCAACTTCTTCAACCACTTCTACTTCTTCAGCAGCAGGCTCTTCAGCAGCAGGCTCTTCAGCAGCAGTCTCAGTAGTTTCAGTAGTTTCAGCTTCGCCTTCAGTAGTTTCTGAAGCACCGCCACATGCAGCAACAGCAAAAATGAATGCCGCGCTCATGAATAATGTTAGTAACTTTTTCATAATTCTTGGTTTTTGTTGAATGAATAAGAGTGCAAAATAAAAAACTATTTCTTTCTAAAAAAGATTTTTACTGGAACTCCTGTAAGAGAAAACGATTTTCTCAACTTATTTTCTAGAAAACGCTCGTATGGCACCTTAATATACTGTGGTAAATTACAGAAAAAGGCAAAAGTTGGCGTTTTCGTTGGTAATTGCGTGATGTACTTTATTTTGATATATTTTCCTTTTAAAGAGGGAGGTGGCTGCCTTTCTATAATAGGAAGGAGTGTTTCGTTAAGTTTGGATGTCGATATTTTTAATTGTCTGTTATCATTTATTTCCATTGCCAACTCGATGGCTTGAAAAATTCTTTGTTTGTTGGTAACAGATGTAAATATAATTGGGATAAAATCATTTGGAGATATTTTTTCATAGATCTGCTTCCTATAGACATCGGCAGTCATGGTATCTTTTTTAATTAAATCCCACTTGTTGACCATAATCATGATGCCCTTGTTGTACTTGTTGGCCAAGCCAATAATATTCATGTCTTGTGCTTCCAAACCTCGCTCGGCATCAATTATCATCATACAAACGTCACAGTCTTGTATGGATTGGATGGCCCTCATTACGGAATAGAATTCTATATCTTCCTTGACCTTAGCCTTTTTTCGGATACCAGCGGTATCTGTAAGCAGAAAGTCTTTGCCGTAAAGTTTGTAATGGGTGTTGATGGAATCTCTTGTTGTTCCTGCCTCGTCTGTAACGATGCTTCTAGACTCCCCAAGCAAGGCATTTATAAAAGATGATTTCCCAACATTGGGACGGCCAACAATGGCTATTTTGGGTACGCCTTCCATTGGGCTTTCATCCCCTTCCATTTCAAAATGACCGACAACCGCATCTAATAAGTCTCCTGTTCCACCGCCATTGACTGCCGAAATTGGAAACATATGTTCGAAACCCAAAGAATAAAACTCTGTAGCCATAAAACTGCGCTCGTTGTTGTCCGCTTTGTTGGCAACAATGTATATGGGTTTTTTAACTTCTCTTAAAATATTGGCAAAATCTTGATCCAGCCCAGTCAATCCTGCAAAACAATCCACCATAAAAAGAATGACAGAAGCTTCGTCTAAGGCGATGCGCACTTGTTTTCTGATTTCTCCTTCAAATTTATCATCCGACCCTTCTACATAACCACCGGTATCTACAACGGTAAAATGTTTGCCTGTCCACTCTCCATACCCATACTGACGGTCCCGGGTAACCCCACTCTCATCATCCATGATGGCCTGTCTTTTTTCAACCAAACGGTTGAATAAAGTCGATTTCCCAACATTGGGCCTACCTACGATCGCTACTATATTTGCCAATTTCTTATTGTTTTCTATGCTTTTTTTTATCCGGAAATTCAACTAACTCCCAGTAAAGGGGGCAAAAATACAAAAAACATCCGGTTATTTTTCTTTTTGTGCAGTACTTGTACCTTTTTATTGGTTATACCCGAATCCCTTTAACTTAAATTCTTTGTGTCTCCAATCCGCTTCTACCTTCACGTGGGTTTCTAAATGCACCTGTTTGGCAAAAAACTTTTCTAAGTCTTGCCGTGCTTCCACACCTACTTTTTTAAGTGCTTTTCCCTGGTGTCCTATGATAATGCCCTTTTGACTTTTGCGTTCAACAAAAATCTCCGCCCTAATTCGAATGATTTTATTGTCTTCCTTAAATTCACTGACCACTACCTCTGTGCTATAGGGAACTTCTTTCTTATAATTTAAAAATATCTTTTCCCGGACAATTTCTTCCACAAAAAACCGCTCTGGCTTATCGGTCATTTCTTCTTTAGGGAAGTACGCTTGGTGTTCCGGTAGGTGTTTTACGATGGCATCAAACACTTGGTCTACATTGTCGCCATTAAGTGCAGACACTTCTATTGTTTCGGTAATGTTGTCCAGTAATTTCCAGTAATCCATTTTATCCTTTACTTGAGAGCCTTTTGCCAGGTCTATTTTGTTGAGAATAAATATGATTGGTACTTTAATGTTGTTGATGCGCTGAATAAAATCATCATCGTATTTTTCATAAAGGTCGGATACGAGCAAAATTACATCGGCATCTTCCAAGGATGTGTTGACGAAGCGCATCATGGATTTGTGCAGCTCATACTCTGGTTTTAAAATACCTGGAGTGTCACTGTATACAATTTGAAAATCATCTCCACTGATGATGCCCATGATGCGGTGTCGAGTGGTTTGCGCTTTTGAAGTGATGATGGACAAACGTTCTCCTACCAACTGGTTCATCAGGGTAGACTTACCCACATTGGGCTTGCCAATGATGCTCACGAATCCTGCCTTGTGTTTACCTTCCATTTTATTTTTTTTTACAAAGGTACTTGTTTTTAATTAAAAATACTTCTACGTTTGTACTCCCAAATGAAACAAAGGCAAATTTTTAAAGAAAAATTAGCCATTAAGATATATCGCGGGGTGGAGCAGTTGGTAGCTCGTCGGGCTCATAACCCGAAGGTCACAGGTTCGAGTCCTGTCCCCGCTACTAGAAGCAGTCTGAAAAGACTGCTTTTTTTTTGTCTTTTTTTTAACCCCCTATTTTTAATCCTCCAATCGTTGCACGGAACTAGGCTGTTTATTTTTCTATTTCAATTTTTTCTAAAAACGCCTAATTCAGTCCTTTCTGATTTTGAATTCCTTCTTGTTTTCGAATAAAAAATAGTTAAATATTAACTAGAATTAAGTGTATTTTTTGTATTTTAATTGAGTAACCTTCTGAAAACAATATAATTATACCGAGTGTGAATGGGTTTTGCTTCGGAATTTTTTTGGTGCCATTATAAACAAAGTGATTCACTAAAAAAGTCTGCCTATGCGTTTTACATGTTGTATAGTGGTGTTGTTGCTAAGCGTTCCCTTCCTAGGTTCAGGGCAAAATACAAAAGACATACCAGGGGTATGGACGGTGCAAGAGGTTAAAATGTACCAGAGTGCTGACTTTCCAAAATCCGCGACCGAGTCTTTGCAAAATATGAAACCTGCATTTGAATCTTTTAGGTTTTCTTTCTCTTCCGATGGTGCCTGTGAGATTTATTCAATATTCCCTGAAATGCAATTAAAAAAAGGGTATTGGGAAATAAAAAAGGATTACATCACCATATACAATCTCCAAGCGAATAATAAGGAAGGTGTTTTTATGGGATTGTGGGTCGATACAGACCAAAAAGGAGTGATCTCCTTTATAATTGATGAAACACCATTGATTTTGGCAGTAGCTAAAACTCCAATTCCGATAAAATAATGGGCTTCTGCAGCACTAAATCTCCATATTAAGTAATGGCGGCGGGATCGTATCAGATAGCGTAAACGACTGTGTTAAGGCCTCTACAATTCTATTGGATAGAGACTAACCGAGACCTTTAATATATTTAAAAAAAGGCCCAACTGTATTTTAGTTGGGCCTTTTTTTAAAGCTAACTAAAGAGTGTATTTTGGAATGTATTTCAATGCTTGAAAATTGGTCTCGCCGTCTTTTTCCAACGCCATCACTTTAGAAACTATTTTGTTTGTTGTATCAAAAGCAACTAAATAAGACTTGCTGTCGTTCCAGTTGAACAATAAGCCAAGCACTGTTCCATCGTGGTTTTGTGTAAGGCTTTTAATAACCACATCGCCCACTACAACATCAGTAAAATCTGGATCTAAAGTGTACTGTAGGGTTTCTCCTTGACCATCAATACCAACCATGTGTACTTTTAAGTTTTGGTCTCCAATCATGTAATTGTTGGTTCCCTTAACTTGAATCGTACCCATTCCACAGCAAATGTCATCATTGGTGTTGTCGAAAATTTTATTGATGGTCCCTACCTCACCTGTCGTTTTAATTTGAGCCAATGAATGCCCACCTGGGTCGTTGTTGACCCACATATTGCCCAATAGATCGCCGTTGGACATCAAGACTAGGTCAGCAATGGCATCCCAGTCGTTGTCTGCATTGTCATTGATTGAAGTAGCTGCGCTGGTTGCTGGATCCACGCTGTAGATGCCGCCGCCTGATTTTGTGTTTCTAGTAATGTAATAATTCTTGTCGAATCTGTTGTAAATGAATGATCGGATGTCTGTCAGCGGATCACCATTTTCGGTTACTGTAAATGCTGCAGTTAAACTTTTATTTTCCATATCAACTGTATGAAAAACAGCTGTGCCTTTGTTTACTGCAACCAAAGTTTGAATGTCTTCGATGACCACTTTCACACTGATGGCACTTCCCTCTACTTTAAATGTAGCATCGGCACCATCTATTGAGGTTGCTTCAGGAATACAAGCGCTGTAATCGACATCAAACAGCTCTGTGTCCAATGGGTCTAAACCATCTGTAGCCCTTACCGTAATGGTTTGTCCTTCTTCGAGGCTGGTTGGAATATTGGTCGAAAATGTGTTGCCCCCATCTGTGGATACCATAAAAACAACTTCTCCATTGGTGTAATTGTCTGTGTTTATCTCAAACTCATTAATTTCAAAAATAGGTTTGTTGTCGTCTTTGCACGATAGGATCGTAACCATTGCTGCCAACGCAATTGAGAATACTTTTTTAATCATTTTGTGTTTATTTAAATGTTAGTCCTAACAAATGTACAAAATGAATCTTGATGTTATTGATATATTATATAATTATTCCTGCTTTTGGCCTAGGTAACATTAGAATGGGAAGACCGTTTTCCAGTCTTTTTTCATGTCTATAACCTGCCACCCATTGTTGGTAGCAATGTCAAGTCCTTTGTCCAGGCGGCCGACTGCAGAGTTTCTGTCGTAAGCCCATTCTCGTGCTTCATCCGTATGGTGTAAATACAACATCATTTTTGGACCTTTTCCAGCTGCTGTCCATTGCATCATGGCCAAATCTCCATCCGAGTTACCAGAACAAAAAACCGGTCTTCGACCAATAAATTTTTGAATGCCTACGGGTTTGCCTGCTTTATCGTCGATGAAGTCGATGGCTGGCAACCTTTTGATTGTCGGTATTCCATTTTCAATTGTAAATTCGGTTTTAATACTGCTGCCAATCACCTGGTCTTTTGGAATGCCATACACTTCTTCTACCCAAGGCCGCATAAATTCAATACCTCCACCAGAAACAATAAATGTTTTGAAATCGTTGGCCCTAAGAAATGTCAATAATTCCAACATGGGTTGGTATACCAAATCTGTATAAGGCCGGTTGAGCTGTGGGTGCTGGGCAGTGCGCAACCATTCAGAAACAATTTTTTCAAATTCTTCTGTGGTAGTACCGGCGTGCGTGCTCATGACCAAGGTTAGCAAGCCATGTTCTCCTTGCTCCATCAAGGTTGACATGTCATTTTCCAAGACCGCTTTAAAAGGTTGCTGTTCCTTCCATTCTGGGTGTTCCGAAGCCATGGATTTAACCCGGTCCATGGCAAAAAACAATTGGAAATAAACTGGTTTTTCAGCCCATAAATTACCATCGTTATCAAATACTGCTATCCGGTCCGGAATCGCAATATACTGCGGGTTGGAAGCATCAGTGGTCTCTTGTACGAATTGGAGTAAGGCCTGTTTTCTTGGCCCTTCATTCCAAGAAGGTAGAGGGTCGGTTGGCTGTTTCGCTGCTTTGTTTTCATTTGTTTGGCAGTTTTGTAGCAGGAGTAAACACAGCAACAAACCAATAGAGGGGACTAATAATACGGGCAATGGTCGCATAATATATTAGGGTTGAATTATTTGTTAATCTACTATTAATCAATAAGATGAAAAAGTGAAAATGAAATTTTTTCCTGAGATGGGGTGGTTATCGAGTCTTGTTGATTTGTTTTTGATTTCTAATTTTGGCTCTTGTAAACTGGTCGTCGTATTTTCTTTCAAATGGAAGAAAGTGATGTTTATAGGCGAATGGCTCTGTTTCTGACATGGTATTAAAACCACAGGCCGTAATTATTTTTTCGGCTGAAACCAATAGTTGGTGAATAGGAAAAAAGTGGGTGATAACAGCGGGTACAGCGTGCAATAAATCGGCAGCGCATTGGGTATTAATCACAATTTTAGGATTCTTTTTTTCTACAACAGCAATGTCTTTTGCATAGGCGTACAAGCTCATTACCTCCTCTATTGGGCCAGAATGGTGCACCAACCAAAATGGTTGTTTGGAAGTGAATGCGCTGTCCTTTGGGTTTTTAAGGGGTTGCAGCGCCATGGTTTCAATTTTTTTGGAGTACTTCTGAACAAATGCTGCTTGTAACGGAGGAAGCGTTTCCATAACAAAGGTTCTATCCAATGGTGCAGGTTGTAATTTACTGCCATAGGAATGCATGTCAAGGCTTCGGGCTATGTACCAAATGGGAATGGACAGTTCTTGGTTGCTTAATTCTCCTAAAACACCGTTTGGAAATGTATCAACAATTAATATGGAAGCTTTGTTGGTCCAAAAGCGCAGTTCTGATTGCAACGTGTTGGTGTCCTTGTTTTCAATTAAAATGCTTCTACTTGGGTCAAAAACCGGGTTGTTTTGGATGCCTGTTATGACCATAAAGTTCGTGATTTTCAGCTTATCCAATACTTTCCTGGCCCTGGAGAGGTGTCCAAGGCCTCCACCAACGGCATAATACAATATCATTGCAGCAGTTCGGCCAGAATAATCAAACGCTCCGCAATTGGGATTTCTTCTATGCCTATCACCGCAGCAATAAGTTCGTTTTCCGAAACTACTTTTAATTGTGAGCCTGCACTGCCCTGTACAGTAATAAATGCATCAGATTTTTTGGCATGCCCAACTTCTTCTTCGTTTTTATAAATTTTTGTTTTTGATTTTTTCTTAATTTTAAAGGCATTCTCCATTGCGTCGTTGTTGGCAATTTTAATATGTCCTTCTTCATTTTTCACCTTCCAGAGCACGGCCCCTTCTAAAGTTTTTAATTTAAACCCATAGTCGTATCGGTTGATTTTTGCCAAGGTAGTTTCGCTGCCGCCGATGTATTTTCTTTTACCAGAAGACCCAATTTTGGAATAAATGAAGTCGTTGCCAAGGCTAATGTTCACTGCTTCTCCAATGGTAATGGTAGCAATGGCTACATTGTCTTGTGCAATAATTTTTATTTCTTGTTGGCTGCCGCCGGTTGTAGCAGTGTTTTCCTGTCCTGTTTCCGCTGATGCCACATTTTCTGATCTGTTTTCAGTACCACAAGACCACAAAAATAACAACAATGCCATTGCGAGTATTTTGTGTTTAAAATCCATCATTTTTAAAGACATTTAAATAGTTATTAGATTCTTTTTCTAAGGTGTAATTACATTTGATATCTGCAAATAATGCAGCGCCTATTTTCTTTCTTTGTTCTTGGCTGAGCCCAATTACATGCCGAATTACTTCGGCACAATCGTTGGTATTGTTGGTTTGAAATAGCCATCCTGTTTGGTTGTTTTTTATGACATCTTTCATGCCGTCAATGGCACTGGCAACAATTGGCAGGTGCAACGCTCCTGCCTCAAGCAATACATTGGGCATGCCTTCATAAAAAGAAGGGATTACCACCCAGTCGCACATTAAATAATAAGGGAGGAGTGCAATTCTTTCTAAAAATGGAGTTTGCAGGTATTCTATATTTTCAGCGTTTAGAAAGGCTTCTACTTCTGCTTCTAATGTGCCTGAAAAGAGTAAAAAAACGCTTTTTTTGGTGCCGCTTTTTACAAGGGATTGTAGAAAAAACAAAACCCCTTTTTTTTCTTTTAAAAACCCAAAAAGACCAATGCATTGCACGTTGGGTGGTAGGTGTTTTTCTCTCCATACCTTTGCTTTTTCTTTTTCACTTAACAATGGGGTCCAGGTCTCTAGGTCAATCGAGTTGGGTGTGAAATAAGCAGCTTTATTATAAATGGCTTCAATCCGCCTTATTTTATCGAAACTATTAACAAAGATACCTTGTGCGTTGTTAATGGCTTGGTCCAACAAGTACTTTTTTTTGTAAGAGAAAAGGCCAATGTCAAAATCGTTGCCCCGCAAACATAAGTAGTAAGGAATGTTCAGTACTGCACTGAAGGTAGCAATGGCGGTCATTGGGAAAACACCTCCAAACGCTACAATAAGGTCCGATTGTTCTGCAAAGTGCTGTTCTAAATGGGTAAGAGCTAAATTGAGCCCGTGGGCCATGTCAACTGTTTTTGGTAGTGCAGTATAGCTGCCCATAACTTTTAACTCAGACTCAAAAGGCTTTTTTTTATTTGTAAAATGTACAACGTCTATATGAACATCTCTTTTTCTTAAATTCGCCACAATTCGATCACACGATTGGGCCATACCACCGCGCTGTGGGGGGTAATTTTCAGTAATCCACAATATCCGCATCAGCTATCGAAAAAATCATCATCTTGGTCCATTCTATCGTAGCTGTCTCCGTCATGGGTATTAAAACCTTCATAGTCCGATTCATCAAAGGTTACATAATCGTCGTGGTAGGTGCTGTGGTAATGGCTTCTAGTGTTCCAGTACCACCAGTGGTAGTGGTGAACCATAACATTTTCTTCTGCTTCTACTTCTCCTTCTTGGTTTTGGGAGGCATAACAGCTAAAACAAAGCGTCCCTTGTTCAGATTGTTTGTAATGGTGGTTGCAAACTGGGGTTTGGCATTGTGTACACTGTACAGTGGTAGGGCGGTTGCAGGCTCTCTGAACGAAAATACCTTTTTTCATTTGACAACTACTCATGAAGCAAGGGGTTTTACCGTGTTGTACATGGCGTGAATGGTGTTTAAAAATACTTCTAAAGAGGTATTGTCAATTAAAGCGGACTTTCTAGTAATTTTAGCTTTCAAAACAATTTCAGTTTCGGTTTCTTGTTTTCTAATATGAGGGTATTGATCGGGTTGTAGTTGGTAATTGCTTTTTGGGAGCACCAATTTAAATTGGTTGATTTCTCTCAATTTGATTTTTGTTTTGTATTTGGTTTTGCCACTTCTACTGCGTTTGGTAATCTTAATTTTTTGACATTTTTTAACGCTCGAAAAATACAATTGTGCCCCGTCTACTAAAATAAGGTTGCCTTTTAACCATTCAGAATAATAGTTTACAAAGGTGCGTCCATGAAAGCTCTGTTTTTTTTGTGTGTCGGTATAGTTTTCTTTCCGCATTGGGTCTCCGGCATCCACCTCCAACAGGAGCTTTGTTCCCGATTTTATTTCTTCATTGAATATACCAACCAATGGAACAACTAAATTTCTGAAGCCATTGTCTAAATCATTTGATCTTAATTTTTTCATGGATCGAGACCATACAATGAGTAGAACCAAAGACACCAAGGACAAAACAAAAAAGGCAACCATTGGTACCCCGGAAAAATTTTCATTGAATAACAAAGCGACTATAAAAAAGAAAATCATAAAGGCAATGGCCCAATTTCTTTTCTTTTTAATGGTGGCATACAGCAGATCTCCAAACTCATCGAATAAGGCCAGCTTTTTCATGATTTTCATCCATTTCAACGTAGAATATCGCCCGGATAGTTTCCTTGTTTTTAAGACTTCTCTTTGTTCTGGAGACAATTCAGATTGGATTTTCTGCAACCGTTCCAATTGTTTTTTTTTATTCATGGTGTTGCCATCAATTGTGAATAGACCGCATCAAGTTGAGGTAAAATAGCGTCCCAATTGCGTTCACTTTTTATTTTTTGCATGCCGCTGTGTCCCAATTTTTTTCTTTCTTTGGGATACTCCAGTAATACCCGAATGGCTCTGCTTAATTCCTGGGGCCTATCTGGAGGCACTAATTTCCCATTAATACCAGGGTCAATAATCTCCCTTACAACTGGTAGATCAGACGCAATTACCGCTGTTCCAACAGCCATCGACTCCAAAACTTTAAGTGGAGAGCACCCCTGAGCAATGTTTCGGCTGCATTCGGCTAATGGAGCTATAGACAATTCAGCATTCCTAATATACGCATTCAATTCAGCTTTTTCAAGTTGGTATTTCCAAATGATGGACCCGGCAATGCCCAATTTGTTGGCTAGTTTGCGGAGTTGTTTGGTTTCTTTTTCTCTGTTGGAAGAACAGACCATTAATTTAAGATCTTCAAAATCTTTCAACAAGGCCATGGCTTTAAGCAAGGTTGCCAACCCTTGCCACTTTTGCACGGCACCAAAATAAATGAGGTACCGAGAAGGGCAAATAACTTTGTCCTGGATTTCAGGTTGCAAGGAAGCCCCATTGGGTATGTGGCTGATTTTTGATGCAGCAATACCCAATTGGACTAAATTATTTAAAATAATTTTTGAAGGCACTATAATTCGATCACAATCCATTAAACAACGAAGTTCTAATTGTCTCAGTTTTTGTATCGTTTTGGTTTTTAATTCAGGGTACCGGTAGGGCAACTCTATAGAAGGTAGGCCATTTACTTCGTAAATACAGCGGTAGGTTCTTTTTGGATGTAGGCTGGCCAACCCCGACCAAATATCTCTAAAATGAACCAGTTCCAAATGCGGCATTTGCTCGATTTGTTTGGACAAGGCTTTTCCGTAAGCATTGGCCCTTTCCATATATTGAGGGATTTGTTCTACAAAACGCTTAATTTCGATAGTTCCTTCTACTTCGGAAGGCGCATAGAGTATGTTGCCCAAAGTAAACAACATGCCGCCATCAAATACTTGAAACATTCGTTTGGAAAAAACTTCGATGTGCGTAGAAGCGCCTTTTGCAGTTGGGAAAAGGTCAAAAGCAGCATATAATACTTTGTGATTCAAATTTTTATGGGCTTTGTAAAATTCGAATATAAGATTATTTTTTTGCCCAACACAACCTCCGGGGTGTTGGGCTACAAAAACAATCACCGCTCCCAGTTTCCACCAAGAAATTATTTTATGGACTTTTTGAAAAATGGAACAGAATTTAAAAAACTGCCGCTATTGGTCAATGATTTCTTAGTATTGTGATGCATTTGTCGACTTTTTTTATATATTAGCTGTTCGGCTATTATGAAAATTGTTTTCTACATATTATTTGGTTTAGGCTTATTGTCCCCAACAATTCTTTGTGCACAAATAACGGTTGCTACCGATCAATTTGCGAGCGGAGACCTAACCACAATTAGCACGAATGCAGATGTATCTATTGAAAGTAACTTGAGCAATCTAGGTTCGGCGAGCTTGGTATTGGTAGGAGAGAATCAAAACATTACTACTGCCAATGAATTTGTTATAAAACGCCTTACCATATTAGGTGGTGGGCTCAAGCGTTTTACTAATAGGACTACCGTTGAAATTTTATTGGATCTTTCCGAGGGGCACATCCTTGCGGAGGATGCTTTTGGGTTTGCAGGAGATCCTGGTTTAATTGAAAATGCGTCTGAATTGTCTTTTGTTTTGGACAAGTTTTTTTATGACCGTACCGCAACAGATGTTTCCAGTACATTGACATTTCCCATCGGTTCCAATGCCAACGGGGTTGGATATGCACCACTAGTGGTGGAAGGAGTCTCCTCTGGAAGCTTGGTGGTAGGTTCGGTAAGTAATGGAAGTTTTGCATCGGAAGTAAGCCCAATCAACCTTCCATTGGAGGTAGGAAGTGCCTCTTCCAATTGGTACTGGCAAATTGAAGATGAAAACAATAATTTTTCTGGGGGGCAGATTGTATTGCCTTTTAGGGAGGAGGACAAAGCGGAGTTTAACACTTTTGACCGCCCAGTTGTGCTTCAGGTGGACGCCTCGGGTTTGGCTGTTAATTTAGACAACGATTTTTTAAGTGGCTCCATAGCAGACGACAATGTGCAATCTAGAAACCCAGGGTCCACTGGTTATTTTATGGTGGGAAGAGTAATTAGTGAAACGCCTTTGGTACACAATATTATCTCACCCAATGGCGACAATGTAAACGATTATTTGTTTGTACAAAATGTAGACCGGTATCCAGAAAACGAAATAACGTTGGTCGATAGGTGGGGTGTAGCGGTCTATCAGAAAAAAAACTATGTCAATCCGGTCCCAGAAGTTGGGCTTCCTGGAGATGACTTTACTTTTCTTCCACCAGGAAATTATATCTGCATTTTCAAGTACAATGGTGGTGAAAATACAATTAAGCAAACTGTAACTGTGGCCAAATGAAGCAACGACTCTTATGTATAGTGTCCTTTTTAATACTGTTGCTGTCCAGTGGAAATGCACAGGACATTCCTTTATTTAGCCAAAAGTTAACCAACGCCTTTATCTACAACCCTTCTTTTGCAGGAAATAGTTATGGGTCTGCGACACTGTCCCACAGACAGTCTTTTGGGAACGTTCAGGGGGCAGCAAAAAGTAATTTTTTGAGCATTCATACCCCTATAAAAGGACATCGATTTGGGATGGGGTTAAATGTATTCCAAGAGGAGGTGAATTTTGTTTCTAATTTATATGCCTCTGGCGCATTTGCGTACCACATCCGTTTGAATGGGACAGACATGTTGTCGATGGGAGTATCAGCCGAATTCAACAGGATTGGGCACAATATTAATAATGTAATAGGGAGTTTGGAAGACCCCGTATTGAGCGAGACCAACTCTGCCTATGATTTTTCTTTTGGTGCCAATTACTCCAATGACTATTTAAAAGTAGGACTGTCTGTTAACAGATTGGCCACCAGTTTTGGTATTGATAAGAATGCGAATTTGTTGTCTAATTTCTATACCGCCTATGTGCAAGGAACTTTGCCTTTAAGAGGAGGGAAAGACCTGATAGAGCCGCTGTTTAACTTTCGGAAATATTCAGATATTAACAATACTTGGGGGGTTGGTTTATTCTACACCTATGATGGCCTATTTGTTCTCGGAGGAGGGCTTAGAAAAGGGGATGTTATCAGTGCTACTGCAGGGTTTAAAATATTGGATAAACTTCTAATTGGCTATTCCTATGAATTTGTTAACAACGATATTGGTTCCGATATAGGCGCTTCCAATGAATTCACTTTAAGGTTCGATTTTAACAAAATTAATTACGAGAAAAAATACAGAACCGACTATAAAAGCTCCATGACTTATAGGCGGAAAACCTTAAGTTCGCCTAAAGGAAGGGTAGGAGCAAAAGGGCCAAAAGCGGCAAGTAAGAAAAACAAGAAAGGAGTAAAACGGTATTCACCAAGTTGGCGCTATAACAAATCTCCCAACTCAAGAAAATTAAAGAAATCTAAAAAGAGTCCTAGTTATAAAAAGCGTGCTAGGGCACAAAAGTCTTCTTATAAAAGGAAGAGTCCTTCCAAAAAAAGAAGAAAGAGATAATTTTTTTTTAGCTTTGACCATATTGTACAATTGGTCATGAACGAAAATAGAATTGCTGTTTTACAAGAAAATAGGTATTACCACCTAGGCCCTCTCAACGAATCAACAGAGGAAATTTGGTTTGTTATTCATGGGTATGGTCAATTGGCCCGGTATTTTTTAAGAAACTTTGAATCCGTTGGAAATGGTACTACTGCTGTTGTAGCACCGGAAGCAACCAATAGGTTTTATTTAAAACAGAATACTGGTAGAGTTGGCAGTACTTGGATGACCAAAGAAGACCGCGAAACCGACATCAAAAACTATGTTTCTTTCTTGGATGCCGTCTTTGAAGCAACAACTTCTCTTTGCTCCAACCCAAATCTGAAAATAAGGTTGTTAGGTTTTTCACAGGGAGCAGCAACTGTTACGCGTTGGGCCGTGCAAGGAAAATTGCATTTCGATACCTTGGTGTTATGGGCTGGCATACTGCCTTATGATATGAATATTGGTTTGGGTGCCGATCGGTTGCAAGGAAAGGAGTTGTTTTGGGTGTATGGAGAAACGGATGCCTATCTAAATGATGAGAAATTTCAGGAACAAGATGCTTATCTAAAACAACTTAACATACAACCAACAACGATTTCTTTTAAAGGTGGGCATGTAATTGACCAATCGGCTCTAAGCACTTTGCAAACTAGTCTCTTTGTACCAAAGTAGAAGCGCCTTGGGCTACCGGGAGTGTCAATACATCCGCAATAACAACGTGGGCTGGCCTGGACAACATAAATTCTATGATTTCAGCAATATCCTTTCCAGTAAGCGGCTGCATGTTTTTGTATACGTTGTCCGACATGTCTTGGTCTCCTTTGAAACGAACCATTGAAAACTCTGTTTCTACTAGACCCGGTTTGATTTCACTAACTTTTATGCCATACGGATTGAGGTCCTGTCGCATTCCCTTTGTAATGGCATCTACTGCGTGTTTAGAGGCACAATAAACATTTCCTTTCGGGTACACTTCTATACCGGCAATAGAGCCAATATTAATGATATGACCAGCCTTGCGTTCCACCATAGCCGGAATAACGGCTTTAGAAACATAGAGCAGTCCTTTAACGTTAATGTCAATCATGGCATCCCAATCGGCTGTGTCCCCGGTGTCGATGGTGCTAAGGCCGTGTGCATTGCCTGCATTGTTTATAAGCACATCGATAGAACCGGCATCGATAGAAGCCAAAGCAGATTGAACTGCATGTTGGTCTCTTACATCAAAAGAGAGGGTTTGTACTTCTGTTATTTCTCCAAGTTGTTTTTGCAACCCCTCCAACCTTTCTTTGCGTCTACCACATAGTATCAATTTGTATCCTTTGTAGGCCAAAAGTTCTGCAGTGGCTTTGCCAATGCCCGATGTGGCGCCTGTGATAAGTACCGTCTTTTTCATACTATTGGAATAATAAGTATAGGGTTACTGTATTGGTGGTTAAGCGGTCAATTCCTTGTGAGTATTCGTTTACTTCGTTGCCAAGCATATTTGGGATCCCTTTAGAAAAACGCAATTCTGGGGAAAATTTAAAAAGGGGATAATACAAATCAAATCCAAATCCAAAATCCACACTGAAATTGAATTTATTAATTGGGATCAGCTGTTCTTCGTTGGCAATTTTACTTTTTGCAGAGGCCTCGAGCCCAGGTTTGATGCCGCTTATTAAGTACATTCTGGAGTTGCCCCTTCTTTTGGATTTGTACTTTAACAACAGCGGAAATTCAACTACAGTTGATTCTTTCAAATGGGTTTGGCTATTGGCATTGGTAAAGTTGTATTCTAAATTGTGTTCATAGAAAGCCACTTTGGGCATAAAACGCAGGTCAAAATAATCATGTAAACTCAGGTTGACAATAAACCCAAGTGAAAAGCCCATATTTCGTTGTGGGATAATACTGTGTACGGTATCAAATTCGTTTAAAACAAAATCATCCGAATACCGCAATTTATAGGTAGATTGGTGCAACCCAATCAAAAACCCAAAACTGATTTTCTTGTTGTCGTAATTTGGATTGTGAATAATCTTTCTGTTTTGGTAATCTCCCTGCCCAAAAGCAGAAAAAGAAAGGAACAGAAAAACGAACCCAAGAATTACTTTGTGCCTGTATAGATGGAGCTTATTCCAAAAGTTAATGGTTTGCATTTAGATTCTGAAAAACCAGTGTTTTTTAAGATGGACAAAAATTTATCACCTTCAGGAAATGCTTGTACACTTTCAGGAAGGTAGGTGTAAGCCGAACTGTCTTTCGAGATTAAACGCCCTAGTTTAGGTAAAATTGCTGTAAAATAAAAATTGTATACTTGTTTGAATGGAAATTTTTTAGGTTTTGAAAATTCAATAATAACCGCTTTACCTCCAGGTTTAAGAACCCGGTTCATTTCTTTTAACCCTTTTTCTAGGTTTTCGAAGTTCCTCACACCAAAGGCGACAGTAATAGCGTCAAAGGAATTGTCTTCAAAAGGTAAATTTTCAGAATCTCCTAAAACCATTTCAATGGTTTTTTCCACTCCTCTTTTCTTCATTTTCTCTTTGCCTACATCCAACATACCCTGAGAAATATCCAGCCCGATAATTTTTTCCGGTTTTAAAGATAAGGCCTCAAGGGCAAAGTCTCCAGTACCTGTAGCAATATCCAAAATATTCTTTGGTTGCAAAGGTTTTAAGATTTTCACCGCCTTTTTCCTCCAGCGAATATCAATACCCATGCTAAGAAAATGATTTAAAAAATCATAATTCTTGGAAATGTTGTTGAACATCTCAGCTACTTGTTCTTTTTTAGCGCCTTGATGGTCTTTGTAGGGTAAAACTGCCATAATTGTAAACAAATTTTTTGCAAATATAGGTTGCTAATCTTTAATGCAATAAAAAAAGGAGGTATAATTACCTCCTTTTTTAACTTTATAATTTTTTCAATGGGTTGGGATTACTTTACAATTTTAAATTCAACCCGTCTGTTTAACTCTCTTCCTTCGTTCTCGTCATCGTTGGAAGCCAAAGGTTGCTCCGATCCAAAACCAACCGTTGTGATCCGCCTGGTATCTACTCCTTTGCTCACCAAATAGCTTTTTACAGCTTGTGCCCGACGTTCAGATAACTGCTTGTTATAGGCCTTTGAGCCGATTACATCGGTATGCCCGCGTATTTCCACCTGGTACCCAGGGTTGGTGGCCATCAACTTTTCGAGTTTGTTTAATTCTTCATACGAAACTTGCTTGAAAGTGGCTTTGTCGAAATCAAAATATATATTTCTCAATACGCGAACCACCCCGCTTTTTACCTTTTGCAAATGCACAGTTCTAGTGATTTGCGTTGGCGCATCAGCTTTGCTAGCAGCCAATGTTACCTTCGAATTTTGAAAGATGTACCCTGGTTTTTCAATTGCTAACATGAAGTCTCTTGATTCTACGTTAATAAGTTCAATTTTGTAGGTTCCTACGGAAGTACGTGAAACAGGTATTACAATGTTGTCTTCGGCAGTCTTAAATCCCACTTTTGCATCCAACGGTAATTCACTCTCATTGTCCTCAATATTTACAGTAAGAACAACAGGTTTTAATTTAGAAACATCGGTGTCTACTCCTGTAATTTCAGTTTGGTTTGGATCTTCAACAGCTTCTGTAAGATCTTTAGAGGCTACTTCTTGTGGCTGGTTGTCGTCTTCTGGTATGGTTACCATGTAGATGTCCGTATATCCAAGGCCATCTTCTCTTACCGAAGCATAATATCCCCTTTTACCGTCCTTGGTGCCTACAAAATAAATATCGTTATCCGGAGTATTGATGGGGTAACCTAAGTTTACTGGAGGCCCCCAAACGTTATTTGCTGAGTCGTATTCTGACTTGAATATGTCGTAACCACCCATGCCTTTTAGGCCTTTGCTACTGAAGTATAAAGTTCTACCGTCGTAATCAATAAACGGGCCATCGTCGTCGTATTCGGTATTGATCTCTGGTCCTAGGGTTTTTGGTCGGTCCCATTCTCCTTTTTTGTTTTTCACACTGAAATAGAGGTCTAAATTTTCTTCATCTCCTTCGTGTCCAGGCCTGTTACTAGAAAAGAAAAGCATAGACCCATCACTGGATATGCTAACAGATCCTTCTTTGAAGCTAGAGTTGATGTTGTCCCCTATTGGAATAGGCTCTGTCCAAGTTTTATCCTCGTTTTGTGTGGAATAATAAATGTCTCCATTGTTTTCGTCTTTGTACGTGAAAAGCATTTTACCATCCGATGAAAGTGCCGTATTGGAGTCGTGGTACAAAGTATTTACTGTGTATCCAATATTTTCAGCTGGCTGCCATTGACCATCTTTTTTAACCGAAATGAAGATGTCCTCATACGGTTTGTTGTCATCCGCCACGTTTTCATTGAGGTTGCCTTCCCGTCTTCTTGAGGTAAAAACCATTTCTGTTTCATCCGCGTTAATTACTGGGCCATAGTCTTCAAATTCAGTATTGATGGCACTGCCTACATTTACAATTGCAAAATGTGCAGGGTTTTCTATAAATTCTTTTGCATTGCGACATTCTTCTATGTTTCTATCCACCACCCGGAGCGCCACTTTGTCTCGGCCTCTATAGCCATCCAATTCCACTAATTGGTCTCTGTAGATGTTTAAATACTTTAAAGCTTCATCAAAATTCATGGCGTACTGATTGGCCCGGCCAATCCAGTAAGAAATGTCAAACCTATATTTTGGGTCCAAGTCGTACACCCTTTGAAAATAGCTTACCGCACGTTCTTTGTTGATGGTGTTGATGATGGCATTACCTGCTTCCCAATTGGCTCTGATATTGTCAGGGTCCAAATCTGCCGCACCGATGTACATGTCTCTTGCTTCTTCAAGGGCGTTGGTGGCCTTCATTATTTCATCCCCAATGTCCAATCGGTCTTGCGCAAGTTCTTTGTCTGATTTTGGTTCTTCGTCTTGTGCAAATGCATTGTTGCCAACAATAAAAATCAAAACGAGTAACCCAATAAAATTGATCTTTTTTAACATTATTCTTATTAATTTGTAATTAATCGTATTAATAGAATTAGTTTTACTTTCTGTATTAATTTAACAAATATAGGCTAAACAATTAATTTACAAAGAGTTTTTGAATTTTTTATAGGGTGAAAACGGCTGTTAAATGGGTTGGATAGTTAGAAATAAATGTCTTTTTTTAGCAAAAATAAGGCGTAATAAATTGATTGATTTGAAGTTATGAAAATTAAACAGGCAGAATTTGTAAAGAGCAGTCAAAAGGCCTCAGAATGCCCTCCTCCAAAAAAAGCCGAATATGCTTTTATTGGCAGGTCCAATGTTGGTAAGTCTTCGTTAATCAATATGTTAACTGGCCGAAAGAGTCTGGCCAAAACTTCTGGCCGACCTGGTAAGACGCAGCTTATCAATCATTTCATTATCAATGATGCTTGGTTTCTGGTGGACCTCCCGGGTTATGGTTGGGCGAAGGTGAGTAAAACGGAAAAGCAGAAGTGGGAAAAGATGATTCAAAATTATTTTTTGACAAGAGAAAACTTGTGTTGTACATTTTTATTAATTGACAGCAGGGTGCCACCACAGAAGATAGATTTAGAATTTTTGCAATGGCTGGGATCAAAAGGAATGCCTGTTAGTCTGGTTTTTACTAAAGCGGACAAGCAATCCCCAAACAAAACAGATAGCGCAGTTGCTGCATTTAAAAAGGAAATGAAAAAAGATTGGGACTATTTACCAGATATTTTTGTGACTTCTTCTGAGAAAAAAATGGGAAAAGAAGAAATACTTGAATTTATAAGTGAAATTAATGCTTCATTTCAGGTATAAAATTTTTAATTTTGCCGGTCTAAAATCAAAATTTAATAAGAATGGAATTTAAAGATATTGCATCAGTATCCGGTAAGGGAGGGTTGTTTAAAGTGTTAAAACCGACACGATCAGGTGTTATTCTTGAGTCTTTGGATAGTAAAAAGGCAAAACTTGTTGCTGGAATTAACCACAGGGTGTCAATTTTGCATGAAATTTCGATTTACACCAATACTGCGGAAGGATCTGTGCCTTTAGAAGATGTAATGAAAAAAATCAACCAAGAATTTGGAGAGGATCCAGGCGTAGATCGTTCTGCATCCAATGAAGAATTGGCCTCTTTTTTCAAATTCATTCTACCCGATTACGACGCCGACCGAGTGTACAACTCTGATATTAAAAAAATTATCAGTTGGTACAACGTGTTGCTAAAAGAAGCGCCTTCTTTGTTTGCTACAGAAACAACAGAGAAAAAATCTTTGGATGGTAAGGAAGAAACAGAAACAAAACCGGATTCAGATGGCCAATAAGGCTTTAGAAATCACTAGGACACTGTTGCAAAAGGATTTTAACTTGGCAGACCCTCTAGAAGAGGTAGACAACCAAGACGCATTAAAAAAGCAAATGATCCCGGTACTGGATCATTTGCTTAATCATGATATGGAAAAGCTATTGTTGGTGGCATATCGGATTGACTTGAATGAAACCGAGTTCAAAGCAGTACTTTCCAACTCCAACCCAGACAATTTATCAGCCAACCTTGCCGATATGATAATTGCACGAGAAATGGAAAAAGCCATTACTCGATTGCAATACCGCTCCTAGCTTTGTTGGTTGTACATTGATTCTGCCTTTTCTACTAGATTCTTCGAACCTACAAAGAAAGGTGCTTTTTGATGGGGTTCTGTAGGCACGATGTCCATAATTCTATTGACACCATCCGATGCAGCTCCACCAGCTTGCTCAATAATGAACGCCAAACAGTTACACTCATACATCAACCTTAATTTGCCTTCTGGGCTTTTTTCAGTTTTTGGGTAAATATAAATACCTCCTTTTAGCAAGTTTCTATGGAAATCAGCTACCAAGGAGCCAATGTACCTGCCCGAATAGTTGTTGTCCCGACAATGTTCTATAAAATCTTTAACTGGCTGTTCAAAACTGTTATAAGATCCTTCATTTATGGAATAAATTTTTCCTACTTCAGGAATTGTCATGTTCGGATGCGACAAAAAGAATTCTCCAAGAGAAGGCTCGTAGGTAAATCCATTAACGCCGTGCCCGGTGGTATATACCAGCATGGTAGAAGAACCATATAAGATATACCCGGCAGCCACCTGTTCTTTGCCAGGTTGTAACATGTCTTCCATAGTTACAGGCATGCCTGTTTTACTTTTTCTGCGGTATACAGAGAAAATTGTTCCAATTGAAACGTTTACATCAATATTGGAAGACCCATCCAAAGGGTCTATTGCTACCACGTAGTTTCCGTCGTGGTTGCCAGTATAAATAATCTCTTCAGATTCTTCGGAAATAATACCACAAACTTCTCCACCTTTGGTTAAGGCTCTGGAAAATCGAATGTTGGTAAGAATGTCCAGCTTTTGTTGTTCTTCTCCTTGTGGGTTGATGGATCCATAAGCCCCGCCAATGTTCATTAACCCCGCTTTGTTTATTTCGCGGTTAACAACTTTTCCTGCCAAAGCCAAATCACGCAATAGTTGCGAAAGTTCTCCTGTGGCATATTTAAACTGGTCCTGGTACTTTTTTATAAAGCGGTCCAATGCTGTGCCTATGGGCAAAGCAATTCTCGAATCTTCCATAATATGTAGTAATCTCCTTTAATTTTTGCCAAAGTTAAAAAATTACATCTTATTTTTGAGAACGATTTCAATTTTGTCTGCATACACATATGAAAGTTTTTAAGTTTGGAGGTGCTTCCATTAAAAATGTAGAGGCCATCAAGAACATGGCGTCTATAATTAACCACTATAAAACGGAGCGTTTGGTAGTAGTGGTTTCGGCCATGGGAAAGTCCACTAATTTTTTAGAAGAAATCATCCGGTTGTCGTGGAACAATGAAAGTTGCGTGAAGGAAGTCGAACGGTTTCAAATATTTCATGAAGAGATTTGTTCTAACTTGTTCAACGGAGTGCATGCCATAGTAAGCTCTAAACTGGGTATGTGGATAGATGAATTAAAATCCAAAGCATTTGAGCCAGATAAGTCCAAGGGGTTTTCTTGGTACTACGATCAAATTGTAGGCATAGGAGAACTCATTTCTTCTGAGATAATAAGTGAATACCTCAATTTTTCTGGTTTGCCGGCCCGTTGGCAAGATGCTCGTTCGGTTGTAAAGACTACTTCCGTATTCCAAGAAGGCATTGTTGACTGGCCACTAACAACGGAGCTTATAAAAAGTACTGTACAGCCAGTTTTGCAATCCAAACACATGGTGGTTACACAAGGTTTTATTGGGAGCACCCACGATGGGGCCACTACTACTCTGGGAAGAGAAGGGTCTGATTATTCGGCAGCTATTTTTGCTTGTGCCCTGGAAGCAGAAAATGTAACCATTTGGAAAGACGTCCCAGGGATTCTGAATGCAGATCCCAAGATAATCAACTCGGCTACTTTGTTTCCAGAGTTGTCTTATGTGGAGGCGGCTGAACTTACTTATTATGGAGCAAAAGTAATACACCCTAAAACTATCAAACCATTAGCCAATAAAAACATTCCCCTGCACGTACGCTGTTTCGATGCTCCTGAAGGAGGGGGGACAGTCATTTATGATGTACACCATGCAGTGCACCAACCTTCCATCATTTACAAAGAAAACCAATGCCTGGTATCGCTAAAGGTGAAGGATTTCACTTTTGTAAATGAGCACAATTTGCATTTAATATTCCATGTTTTAGCAGAGAAAAACATCAAAATTAATTTGATGCAAAACTCGGCCATTTCTATTTCTGTTACCTTTGATTACAACCAAGAAAAACTAGAGGCCCTTGTACAAGAACTAAGTGGTGAATTTGAAATATACTTTAATACGGGCTTGGAGATGATGACCATTAAAAATTATACCGATGAAGTATTAAAAGAATTCACTCCAAAATCAAAATTGCTCCTAGAACAAAGGTCTAGGAGCAATTATCGAGTCCTTTATGAAAAGGGTTAAAGCAATTGGTGTTGGGTAATTAAGTCCTCTAGAAGCTGGCTACAACTTCTGTCCAAAATATCGAAAACATTTTGAAACCCCGAAGGGCCTCCGTAGTAAGGGTCTGGGACATCCGTACCCGCATCTACCGCATCGTAAGTGCGCATCAACTCTACCTTTTGTTGCTCGGATTCGTTTATGGATAAATCTAAAATGTTGCTCAGATTGCTGCTATCCATTGCCAAAATGTGATCGAACCGGTCAAAATCTTGGCTGGAGAATTGCCTGCCGTAATGGTTGAGTTCTACCCCATTGATTTGTGCGTTTTTAATGGTGCGTTCGTCTGGCGCCGAACCAATATGAAAATTGGAGGTGCCACAAGAGTCAATATGAAAACAATCTGCCAGACCTTTTTCTTCCACTTTTTTTGTGAAAATGCCTTCAGCGAGTGGAGACCGGCAAATATTGCCCAAACAAACAAAAAGTACTTTAACCATGGCTTTATTTTAAAACTCCTAACTCTTTGCCTACTTCCGTAAAGGCGGTTATGGCTTTGTCTAAATGATGTTTTTCATGCACTGCTGAAATTTGAACTCTAATTCTTGCTTGCCCTTTTGGAACTACAGGAAAATAAAACCCTATCACATAAATTCCTTTTTCTAGCAGTTTTTCAGCAAATTTTTGAGACAACACCGCATCGTATAACATAATTGGAGTGATCGGATGGATGCCAGGCGTGATGTCAAATCCAGCTGCAGTCATTTTTTCTCTAAAATATTGTGTGTTGGCTTCTAGTTTGTCTCTGAGCTCGGTTGTTTCACTTAGTAGATCTAAAACTGCAATAGAAGCGCCTGTAATCGAAGGAGCCAGGGTATTTGAAAAAAGATAAGGTCTGGATTTTTGTCGTAACATTTCAATAATTTCTTTTTTTCCAGAAGTGAAACCTCCAGATGCTCCACCTAACGCTTTTCCAAGGGTACCAGTAATGATATCCATTCGGTCCATTACGCCTTTGAGTTCGTGAACTCCTCGCCCAGTTTTTCCCATGAACCCCGTGGAGTGGCATTCGTCTGACATAACCAATGCATTGTATTGTTCGGCAAGATCACAGATTTTATCCAGCTGTGCAACCGTACCGTCCATAGAAAATGCACCGTCCGTTACAATTATTTTTTGTTTGGCACCTGCTGTATCCGCGGCTTTTAATTGGACCTCTAAATCTTCCATGTTGTTGTGCAAATACCTAAACCTTTTACATTTGGTGAGCCGCACCCCATCAATGATAGAGGCATGGTTCAATGCATCTGAAATAATGGCATCATCTGGGCCTAATATCGGTTCAAAAACACCGCCGTTGGCATCAAAGGCTGCTGCATATAAAATAGTATCTTCGGTACCTAAAAATTCTGAAATCTTTTTTTCTAGTGTTTTGTGTATGTCTTGCGTCCCGCAAATAAAACGTACAGAAGACATGCCATATCCATGAGAATCAATTGCGTTTTTTGCAGCTTCTATCACTTTCGGATGGGACGACAACCCTAGATAGTTGTTGGCACAAAAATTAATTACTTCCTTTCCTTCTGATGTTTTGATGTCCGCTCCTTGTGGCGTAGTAATGATGCGCTCCGACTTAAACAATCCGGCAGCTTTAATTTCTGACAATTGTTTTTCAAGCTCTGGTTTCAACTTATCGTACATAGTCTAAATTTTGGGTTTGATAATAGGTTTTGTAGGTTTCGGCTTGGTAACATCAGCCTTCACCGCTTCTATATAGGGGTAATTTCTACGTATGTTATTAATCAAATTTAACTTTTGCATGGTGAAATTTTTCTCATGCACCTGGTCAAATAATAATTCCCACTCCTTAAATCGCTCTACTTCTGAGGCTTGAAATCGCTCAGGATCAATCTTTTTATTTACCAGGTATTGTTCGAATTCACTAATCATAATGCGCAAATATATAAAACTTGGTTGGCTTAGGTTGCAAATGCTTGGTCTTTGTTGTTATTTTGATGCCACGCACACAAATTAATTAACAGGGATGGAAAAAATTCTAATTCTAGGCGCTTGTGGCCAGGTAGGTTCTGAGCTCACATTGGCCTTGAGAAAAGCATTTGGAACAGACAACGTAGTAGCCTCAGATTTAAACAAACCAAAAGGGGATTTGGCTGAAGGACCGTTTGAAATACTAGATGCTACCGATAAAGCTGCTTTGTTATCGGTTGTTCAAAAACACAGCATAACTCAGGTTTACCACTTGGTTGCCATGTTATCTGCAAAAGCAGAAGAAAATCCAGTTTTTGGTTGGGATTTAAACATGACATCGTTGTTTCATGTTTTGGATTTAGCAAAAGAAAGGTTCATAAATAAAATATTTTGGCCAAGTTCTATTGCTGTTTTTGGTCCAAATACCCCTGCTGATAACACACCACAACATACCACAATGGACCCCAACACAGTTTACGGCATTAGCAAACAAGCAGGTGAACGGTGGTGTGAGTATTACCATGAAAAATATAAAGTAGACGTTAGAAGTGTTCGATACCCAGGGCTCATAGGGTATAAAACTTTGCCAGGTGGAGGTACAACAGATTATGCTGTGGATATTTACCATAAGGCTGTACAATCGGCTCCTTTTAAATGTTTTTTAAGCCAAAATACTAAGTTGCCCATGATGTACATGGACGATGCTATTTCCGCTACCATCGACATCATGCAGGTACCTAAAGACAAAGTGAAAATCAGGTCTAGTTATAACATTGCAGGCATGAGTTTTTCTCCAAAGGAGCTGCACGAATCGATCCAAGCAACGTATCCTGACTTTGAAATTTCTTATAAACCAGATTTTAGGCAGGCAATTGCGGACAGTTGGCCGCAGTCGATAGACGATGGTTTTGCAAGAAAAGATTGGGGTTGGTCTCCAAAATACGATTTGAATAAAATGACCCAAACCATGTTAAATAACCTTAAGAAATTATTGGAAAAAGTTGAATAAAAAATGGGCCTCGGCCCATTTTTTATTCGATAACTATTTTTTTCACAATTGAAATTCCTGCTTCTTGGTAATGAACCAAATAAATTCCTTCTTCAATCTTATTGTGAAGAATTATCTTATTACCGGTTGCAACAATAGTTTGCAGGAGCTTTCCTTGTAGAGAATATAGGTCAATTGAGTTGTTTTTTGATGGCGTAAAATTGAATTGTAGCACTACTTCTTCCAAACTTGGGTTTGGATATAGATCGAAATCAAGGGTTAGGTTAGACGAATACTTTGTGACAATAGGATGGAAAACTTCTGACTTTCCATCCAAATCTATTGCTTGTAGTCTATAGTAGGTAATACCCTCCTGTGGGGTGTCCACAACATAAGAGTAATTGGTAAGTACTTCAAAGCCCCCTTTTCCCTTTATTTTTGCTGCAGGAGTAAAGGCAATGCCATTTCTAGAATGTTCTAAAATAAAGAAATCAAAATTTTCTTCTGAGGCCGTTGTCCAAAGCAATAAAATTGATTCGTCTTTGGTTTTATACGAAAAAGACACCAGGGTTACGGGCAAAACCTCATTGTTGCAAAAGTCTGTGTCTCCAACACAGGTGTCAAATCCAAAATTGGGGCATCCTCCAGGCCCGCAGGACCCACCGCCTACTTCCAACCCACCGCCACCAACACTACCGGACCCTTGAAAAACCGTACCATTTTTAGAAAACAAAGTTAAATCTACCTGAAGTAGACCATCCACGTCAAAAGTGACATTGTTGTTGGTAGGGTCTCCCATGTCACCTTGGACGCTAACATCTCCAGTTCCTGTAATTTCTAATGTTGAATTACCATTGTTGGTCAATGCAAAGTTTCCAGTCCCACCCAAGTCTGGAACTGGTGTGCCAATAACATCTATGTCTGCAGCGATTCTCAATATGGAATTGTTAGCCAAGTCGGCAACAATGTTGCCATTTACGATGAGGTCTGTATCCATTATAAAAGTGTCGTTATTTCCTATGTCTAGGATTACATCTCCATTAAATGTGGAAGTGGGCGGGCAAGTTGCACCACCTGCCGCGGTCCAATCGCCACTCACTGTAGTGCTGAAATTTACCGTTCCATTGATGGTAATGGAGCAAGACTGCGCTTCCAAAAGTCTTGCGCAGAGGAGGAGGGCTATTGTTAAATAAACTTTGTTTGAAGTCAACACTCGTTTTTGTATTAAGATACAAATTTTTGTTTATATAGTTCCAATGATGTGCGGAGTATTATCGAGTTAGAAGGCCACTTTAGTTACACATAATAGGCAATACTTGTAATTTTTTATACATTTGTTCTAATATAAACAGGACTATGGAAAACATTACACTGAATATAAAAGAGGGCATTGCCTTTTTGGAAATCAACAGGCCAAAAAGCTTGAATGCTTTGAATTCACAGACATTAGAGGAGATCAAAATAGCTTTTGATGAAGTGAATGACAATTCTGAAATCAAAGGAGTTGTGGTGACTGGCAGTGGGGACAAAGCATTTGTTGCAGGAGCTGACATCAAAGAAATTGCAGGTTTGAATGAAGTGAATGCTAGAAAATTTGCCGAAAGCGGGCAAGAAATTTTTTATGAAATTGAGTCCTGTGAAAAACCAGTAGTTGCAGTGGTAAATGGTTTTGCGCTTGGTGGAGGATGTGAACTGGCTATGGCGTGTCATATTCGGGTGGCTACAGAATCGGCAAGGTTTGGGCAACCGGAAGTGAATTTAGGTTTAATACCAGGCTATGGGGGGACCCAGCGGCTTACCCAATTGGTTGGGAAAGGCAAAGCACTAGAGTTGATGATGACAGCCGATATGGTTAAAAGCCCCGAAGCTTTGGCGCTGGGTTTGGTTAATTACGTTGAGCCAACCAAAGAAGATGCTATGGAAAAAGCCATTTCCATTTTGTCAAAAATTACACAAAAGGCACCTATTGCAATAGGAAGAATTATAGACAGCGTGAATTCGTATTACAAAGATGGTGAAGACGGATACCTAACGGAGGCCAACGGGTTTTCGCAATGCTGCAATACAGAAGATTTTAAAGAAGGAACTACCGCATTTATAGAGAAAAGAGCTCCGGAATTCAAAGGAGAATAATCTGAATGGGTGTATTAAAAAAGCTGGCAAGTGATACTGCAGTGTATGGGGTAAGCAGCATTGTCGGTAGGATGTTGACCTACCTTTTGGTGCCTATTTATACCAGAGTGCTGGGGCAGGACCAATACGGGATTGTTACAGAATTTTATGCATATGCAGCTTTTTTCAATGTTCTGTATGTGTATGGGATGGAAACCGCTTTTTTTAGATATTCAAACATCTACAAAGAACAGGGTAAAAAAGTCTATCAAGTTGCAGCTACTTCAGTTATTGCAACTAGTGTTTTGTTGTCTTCTCTTCTTTATTTTAATGCAGAAAGTATTGCATGTGCAATAGGGTATTGCTCCAAGGGTGCGTTTATTGAATGGTTCTCCATAATATTTGCTATAGATGCAGTCTTGGCCATACCATTTGCAAGGTTGCGTCAATTGCACAAGGCAAAGTTATTTGCCACGGCCAAACTTTCCAATATTGCGCTGAATCTAGGCCTTAACCTCTTCTTTATTAAATTTTGCCCAATGGTGTGGGAGGTTGGGACGGATCATTTTTTATATTCTTATGTGGCAAAGGTTTATGACCCGGCATGGTCAATTGAATACATTTTTATTTCCAACTTAATTGCTAATGCTGCCTTGTTTTTATTTTTGGGCAAGTTTTTGTTGCAATTTCGGCCTCAAATGGATTTTAAACTTTTAAAGCCTATGCTTGTTTATGGGTTTCCAATATTAATCACCGGATTGGCTTTCGCTACCAATGAGATGTTGTCTAGGGTGGTATTAAAGTATTGGTTGCCAGATGGGTTTTATCCTGGGATGACCAAAGAAGAAGCGTTGGGTGTTTTTGGAGCTGTTTTTAAATTGTCAATTTTTATGAATTTGGCCATACAGGCATTCCGGTATGCAGCGGAGCCATTTTTCTTCCAACAAGCAGAAAATAAAAATAACAAAGCTTTGTATGCTAAAGTGATGCATTGGTATGTTATTTTTGGTATGCTAGTATGCGTAGGGGTAGCACTAAACTTGGATGTTATCCAATATATTTTAGGTAAGGATTTTAGAGTAGGGGTGCATGTAGTACCCATATTGCTCTTTGCTAACTTTTTTTATGGTGTTTATTACAACCTTTCGGTCTGGTACAAGCTTTCGGATAAAACTTATTTTGGCACCATCATTACTGCTGTTGCCGCAGTTGTAACTATTGTGCTCAATTATGTGTTAATTCCTTTGTACGGTTACGAAGGAAGCTCGGTAGTATCCCTCCTTTCTTTTGGGTTAATGGCTTTCCTAAGTTATGTGCTCAGTAGAAAACACTATGTTATAAACTATGCTTTGCAGCCATTCTTTTTTTACACAATTATAGCCGCATTGTTCATTTGGATTGGGTTTAGATTTGTTCCAAATGGTACGCCGGCTGGTTTTGTTTGGCATCAGATTATGTTGGTAGCGTTTGTGTTACTAATTTTAGTGAAAGAAAAATTACTAGGCGTTCTCCTACAAAAGCTGTTTAATAAAAAACCTTAAATAGGGGGATGGTGTTAGCTAAAAAAAATGTGTTATTTTGTTGATATGAAAATTTTTAAGCTTTGGTTTCTAACTGTTTTTTGCACCGTTGTTTTGTCAGGGTGGGCAACAGAATCCTATGCTCAAAAATCGAAAGACTCAAAAAAACAGGAGAAACAGGAACAAGAAGCGGCTTATTTGTTTTCTGAAGCAGAAAAGTATTTTCTCTTAGAAAACTATAGCAAATCGTACAAGTTGTTTAATGAATGCCTAGAGAAAAAACCCAATCAGCCAACGGTGCTCTACAAACTAGCCGAACTTGCTATGTTATCAGGCAATTTGAAAGAGGCAGAAGAACATATTGAAAAAGCATTGAATATTGAACAGAATAACCCTTATTTTTATTTGCTTGCAGTTGATATTTACACCCAACATTCGAAACTTAATGAGGCGGCATTGGCTTATGAAAAACTGGTGCAAAATGTGCCCGGTAATGAAAATTACTTTTATAATATTGGTGGGTTGTATTTGTATATGAACGAATTGAATAAGGCTTTGATTTATTATGAAAAAGCCGAAGCCCATTTTGGCGTTAATGAAGAAAATATTGTTCAGCAGCAAAAAGTTTATTTAAAAAAAGGAGATGTAGAGCGCCTTATGAGTACGGGAGAGCGGCTTATTCAAGCCAACCCAGGGGAAGAACGTTATGTTATAGTTTTAGCAGAAATGTTGCTTGAGGCGAAAAGGACGGACAAAGCAATAGAGGTGCTGGAGTTATTTTTGAAGACCAACAAAGGGCAATATAGTTGGGTGGTATTAACGGATCTGTACAGAACAACAGGACAAAAGGAGCAGGCTGCTGCAAGCAGTAAAATTGCATTTTATGGTGATTTTTTGAGCGTCGATCAGAAATTGGAGCTTTTGGTAGCTGAAATAAAAGCAGTTCAAAAAGAGGACAAACCAAGCAGTGCCTCTCTGTTGGAGTTGGTCAAAATGGCGAAGGACTTAAAAAAGAAGTATCCCGATGAGGTGAAAGTACTCTCCGCATATGCTGATGTATTATACCTGTCTGGAGACAACAAAGGAGCTCTAGAAGCATACCAGGCATTGATTGCGCTGCAGGGCAATCGTTATAGTGTTTGGAAAAATACTTTGATTTTAGCACAAGCCGCTGGGCAACCAGAAGAGGTGGTTCAAGTGGCCAACAAGGCACTTGAAGTTTTCCCAAACCAAGCAGAAATTTATCATTATTTGGGATGGGGGCAAATAGAATTGAAAGAATTTGAAGAAGCGTTGTATTCTTTGCAACAGGGCGAAAGAATATCCAGAGGTAATAAAGAAATAGCACTGGTGATTTTGCCATTGAAAGGGGTGGCACTTGCGGAGGTAGGCCAGCTTCCCGAAGCTTACTCTTGTTTTGAAAAGGCCCTACAAATTAATTCTGAATCTAAATCTGCTTTGAAAAATTACAGTTATTATCTTTCTTTGGGAAATGATAAATTGTCGAAAGCAGAATCCATGGCTCAAAAGCTGCTTCAACTAGAACCTGATAACCCTACCTATTTGGATGTTTATGGTTGGGTGTTGTTCAAACTTGAAAAATATGAACAAGCCAAAGATGTATTTAAAAAAGCCATTGCGATAGATAGTAGCCTAGCGGAACGATTTAACAAATATGGTGACGTCTTGTTCAAGGCAGGAGATGTAAGCGCAGCAGTGGAGCAATGGGAGAAGGCGAAGGAATTGGATGGGTCTTTGGAGCATATCGACCTTAAAATAAAAGATAAAAAATTATATGAATAAGTTTAGTTTGGTTTTTCTTATGGTTTTAATAACGCTCGGTTCTTGTAGCAAGAGGTTCAAAGGAATAGGGAGGAGCACCATAAGTAAAAAACACATTGAAGTAAAGGAGTTGGACTTTGAGTATTTGTCAGCCAAGGCCAAAATAAACTTCAAAGACAACCGCCAAGATGTAAAAGCCAAGGCCAATATTAGGATAAAAAAAGACAGTTTAATATGGATTAACTTTTCGGCAGTTGGCATTCAAGGAGCGCGTTGTTTGTTTACAAAAGACTCCATTTCCATGATAAACATTGTAAAAAAGGAGTACTACAAATACACTTATTCAGAATTTACAGAAAAGTTCAATTTCAAAATTGATTACAATATTATCGAAGACATCATAATTGGAGAGTTGCCATTTGCATTGTCTCCTGAAGACAAAGTTTCGAGTGAAGGCGGTATGTTTGTAGTAAAAAAAGAGCAGGGAGAATTTTTGCTTTCCACCAGTATCAATAAAGAATCCAAGCAGGTTGAAAAGGTAGAGATTTCAGGTAAGGATAAAAAAAGCAACTTGAAAATTGACTACAAAGATTACCACTCAGCTGGCAATGCTTCGTTTCCATTTAAGATTTTAGTGGACCTGACTTTTGAAAATACCAAGGGTACGGTGTATACTTATGTCGACCTGGAGTACAACAAAACTGTTATTGAAGAAAAGCCACTAAAATTCCCATTCAATATTCCTAAAAGGTATGTGCGCAAGTAAATTTTTTACCTGTTTGTTTTTAATGGTTCTTACTGTTTTCAGTGTTTCAGGACAAAATAAGTCTAGGAATACTTTGGAGAGAGAGAAAAGAGAAAGCCTGAAGAAAATTCAGGACGTTGAGAAAATACTAAATGAAACAGCTGGTCAGAAAAAATCGGATTTAGGTCAATTATATGCGTTAAATAGCCAAATAAAAGAGCGTAAAAAAGTAATCAACTCAATTAAGGGGGTTATTTATATCATAGAATTGGATATCCGGGACACGGATGAAATCATTCAATCTTTGGGGGAGGATTTGGAACAGTTAAAGGAAGAGTACGCTACCATTCTTAGAGCGTCTTATATAAGCTCTAGAGGGCATGGTAAAATAACATTCTTATTTGCATCCGATTCGTTTTCTGATTTTATGTTGCGGATGAAATACCTAGAAGAGTATTCCAAGGCCAGAAAAAGACAAGCAGATCATATTGAAAAAGTGCAATTTGCTTTAAAGGGTCAGATTCAGTCGATACAGCAAAAACGAAAAGACCAACAATTGTTATTGGAAGAACAAATCCAAGGCAACATCAAACTGACCAATTTAAAAAACAAACAGTCGGCCATCGTTAAAACACTTGAAGCAAAGGAGAAACAATTGGAAGATGAAATTGCGGATTACAAAGATGCAGTGGTTCAATTGGAGTCTACAATCGACAATTTAATTAAATCAGAAATGGCCAAGGCAGCCAAGGCAGCCGAAACGGCAAGTGCGAATAGTGGATCCAATAGTAAAGTTACTGCTACACCGGAAGTTGCAAAGTTAACCGGTGCCTTTTCATCCAATAAAAGAAAACTACCTTGGCCTGTAGAAAAAGGGTTTGTATCCAAGGGTTATGGCGTACAACGGCATGTTGTGTTGAAAAGGGTGCAGTTTGAAAATAATGGCATAGACATTCAAACCAACGAAGGCGAAAAAGTTAGGGCCGTTTACAGCGGAAAAGTGAATGCGGTAGGGTATGCTCCAGGCATGGGTAATTTTATTATGGTGCAACATGGGGAGTATTTTACCGTATATGCCAAATTAAAGAACGTTTCGGTTAAATCTGGTCAGACCATTGATGTAAAAGATGAAATGGGCGTGGTAATGACCGACAAAAATGGGGTTTCAGAACTGCATTTTGAGATATGGAAGAAAAGTGAAAGGATGAATCCACAACAGTGGTTAAACCCTCGTTAAGCATTTACAAAGAATTAGTTTAAAAACGTAAGAATTATGCACTATCTTTGTAGTTATATAAAAACAACATTAATATGAATACTATTTTAGCATTTGGAATGCCAGGAGGCTGGGAATGGATAATTGTAGTCTTGGTTGTGTTAATATTTTTTGGCGCTAAGAGAATTCCTGAATTGGCAAGAGGTTTAGGAAAAGGAATTAGAGAGTTCAAAGATGCCACAAAAGGAATTCAAAACGAGATTGAAGAGGGTGTGAAAGACAGCCCTAAAGAGTCACCGAAAAAAGACTAAACTTTGAAACATTATACATCGCTTGCGGAGATTCATAGAGATATGGATGCCGGTAAGATCAATTGTGTTGACCTAGTAAAAGGCTATCTCAACAACATTGCCCAAAATAAAGACTTAAATGCTTATGTAGAAGTATATGAGGCTGAAGCTTTGGATAAAGCGGTTGTTGTAGATGAAAAAATAAAAAATA
The DNA here is from genome assembly GCA_900537185.1 of Cytophagales bacterium Alg240-R148. Lineage (GTDB taxonomy): Bacteria > Bacteroidota > Bacteroidia > Cytophagales > Cyclobacteriaceae > Alg240-R148. Next base: position 138,591 of record LS999831.1, on the reverse strand, counting down.
ATACCGCAGGCAAACTAGCAGGAATGGTAGTTGGTTTAAAAGATGTCCTTTGCCATGATGCACATGGTTTGCAATGTGGTAGTAAAATTTTAAATGGGTTTGAGTCTCAATTTAACGGTACAGCTGTCGAAAGATTATTGGCTGAGGATGCCATTGTAATTGGAAGACAAAATTGTGATGAGTTTGCGATGGGGTCGTCCAATGAGAACTCCTCTTTTGGGCCAGTGCAAAATGCAGCGGACCCGACCCGAGTTCCAGGAGGTTCTTCTGGGGGCTCAGCAGTAGGGGTTCAGGCCAATACGTGTTTGGTTTCTTTGGGAACCGATACCGGCGGATCTGTACGGCAACCCGCTTCATTTTGTGGAGTCTTGGGTTTAAAACCAACTTATTCCAGAATTTCTAGGCATGGGCTCGCAGCGTATGCTTCCTCCTTTGATACCATTGGAATATTTAGCAAGAGTGTGGAAGACAATGCTTTAATGCTTGAAGTAATTGCGGGAGCAGATGTTTATGACTCAACAGTTTCTAAAAAACCAGTCCCCACTTATACCACTCAAATTGATCCTCATAAGAAGTATAAAATCGCCTATATTAAAGAGGCTTTGGACTCAGACGGACTACAGCCCGAGGTTAAAGACACAATGACTGACCTTATTGAACGTTTAAAAAACGATGGGCACGAAGTGGAAGAGGTTGGGTTTCCAATGCTGCGGTATGCACTGGAAACGTATTATATCCTAACCTTTGCCGAGGCCAGCTCCAATTTATCGAGGTACGATGGGGTTCGGTTCGGACACAGAAGTGAAAAAAGCGTGGATCTGGAATCGATGTACAAAGCATCTCGTTCAGAAGGGTTTGGAAAAGAAGTGCAGAAAAGGATAATGTTAGGAACTTTTGTGTTGAGCGCAAGTTACTACGATGCCTATTACACAAGGGCTCAAAAAGTAAGGCGTTTGATTCGCGATGAGTTAAAGGCCTTGTTGTCCAATCATGATTTTTTAGTGTTACCAACAGCTCCTACAACCGCATTTAAAATAGGAGCGCTCACTAAAAATCCTTTGGAAATGTACTTAGCGGACTTATTTACTGTACCCGCTTCTGTTGCAGGTACTCCGGCGATATCGGTACCCTACGGTAAAGATAAGGGCGGTATGCCGATAGGAGTGCAGGCCATTGCCAATGACTTTGAAGAAAGTAAACTACTTTCTTTTTCGAAATATTTAATGAACTAAACGAAGGAGCATATGAGGTTGTTATTAACAGTTTTTGCCATTGGTATTTTACCATTAGTAAGTTGGGCTCAATCTCAATCGGTGGAAGAAGAAGTTTTGTTTTACCCTACATCGAACCAAGAATTTATACCTGCATTTGACAATTTTGATTTAATTGAAGATAAAATGCAGTGCATTGATTCTGAAATGCCATTAAATTACAACGAACGGGTGCATGCGTTTGTCAATTATTTTGCTGTTAAAGACAGGGTATATACCAAAAGAATGATAGAAAGAAGTGCTTATTACTTTCCGATTTTTGAAAAATATTTAAAAAAATATGACTTACCGGAGGAGTTAAAGTACTTGTCTTTAATAGAATCGGGGCTCAACCCCAAAGCGAAATCAAGAGCGAAAGCAGTTGGGTTATGGCAATTTATGTACGCCACTGGCAAATACTATGGCTTGCACATAGATAATTTTATAGATGAAAGGATGGATCCTGAAGAATCTACCGATGCGGCCTGCCGTTATTTGAAAAGTTTATACGGCATGTTTGGCGATTGGGAATTGGCCTTAGCAGCCTATAATTCTGGGCCTGGAGCCGTTAGAAAAGCGATTAGAAAATCAGGCTATAAAAAATCTTTTTGGGAGATTTACCCCAATTTATACAGAGAAACAAGAGGGTATGTCCCTCAATTTGTGGCTATTTACTATGTTATGCATTATGCTGATGACCATAACTTCATGGACGTGGAGTTGCAACACCCTGTAAAAAAGGACACCATCATGCTAAAAGAACATGTAGATTTTGCCACTTTGGCCAACCAATTGAATATTTGTGCAGAAGAATTGCACCAATTGAACCCAGGAATTCGGTATACTGCAAAGCCCAAAACTGCCAAACATTTTGCCATACACATACCTGCGGATAAAGCAGAAGTATTTAGAGCCAACAAAGCCGCAATAGTGGATACGGTTTCAAAAGTTGGCAAAAAAGAATTGTTGGCCAAAGCCAAAAATGATATGGGCAGTACCTATGGCAAAAATAAGATTGTTTATAGGGTTAAAAGCGGAGATGTATTGGGAAAGATCGCAATGCGATACAATGTACGGGTTTCCAGCATCAAACGCTGGAACAATTTACACAGCGACATGATACGGTCCGGGCAGAAGTTGAACATTTACCTCAACGGAAAAGCACCGAAACAGAGCCAATCCACCACTCAGAAGCAAGTGGCATCTTCCAAAGTGCAAAAGACTCCTCAAAAAATTGATGGTAAAATTATTTATTATGTCCAACCAGGAGATACCCTATGGGATATTTCATTGAAGTACAAGGGGCTGAGCATTGAAAAAATAAAAGAACTCAATGGGCTTACTTCGGATAAGTTGAAACCAGGTCAAAAATTAATTTTAGGATAAGAATTTGCACACCATGAATAAATTATTAACATTACTTATTTTGATTTCTACTTTTGCTTGTACTACCAGTAGCAATGAAAGAAAGTCCTCTATTTTATTGCCTAGCGCGGCCGGTAAAACAGGAGAAATGGTATTGGTGATGGATTCAGCACAATGGGAGGGTCCATTGGGAAAAAGTGTTCGTAAAGTTTTTAATGCAGATATTATAGAGCTACCTCGAAGAGAAAAGCTCTTTTCTGTTATACACATTGATCCCAGAAAATTGAATTCTACTTTAAAGGGGGTTAGTAACTTGGTTTTCGTTACCTCATTTGATAAAAAAACGAAAGGAGCCAAGATTGTTCAGCGTTATTTTACCCAAGAGAGTGTGGATAAGATCAATGCCAATCCTAAAATGTTTCTTTTTACAGCTCAGGATGAATTTGCCAAAGGCCAGGAAGTCATGTACTTATTTGGTAGGGACGAAGCAGAGCTTAACGAGAACTTATTAAATAACATGGATAAAATAAGGAACCATTTCAACCAAGTGGAAGAAAACCGACTGAAGGAAACCTTATTCAAAGCTGGGGCAACAGGAATTGAACAAACACTATTGAAAGAACACCAGTGTTTTATTGATGTCCCTAGAAGCTATCAAATTGCTGACAACGTACCAGGTTTTATTTGGTTAAGAAAAATGGAGTCCCATGTAGACAAAAATGTTTTCATACACTACCAACCCTATACCAGTGAAGAACAATTGAAGCTGGACAATATCGAAGCACTAAGAGAATCCATTACCAAACAATATTTGTTTGCCGATCCTGCAGATGCAGACTCCTATCTCACTTTTCAATTTGAAGCACCCATCCTAAAAAGAGAAATAAACTTTTTTAATAGGTTCGGTTTGGAATTGAAAGGCTTGTGGAAATCCAACGATGACAGAATGGGTGGTCCGTTTTTGTCGTATGTGTTTGTGGACGAAAAGCAGAACAGGCTTTATTTTATCGAAGGCTTCGTATACAGCCCTGGTAAATCTCAGCGAGAATATATGAGGGAAATGAGGGTAATTCTTTCTACCTTTAAGGCAGACTACGAATTAAATTCGAAAGAAAAATAATTAACTAAAACCACTTTTTACATCATGGCGATCAAGTTTAGAAAACAGGACGCGCTGGATTATCATGCTCAAGACAAACCTGGAAAGATTGAGGTGGTACCAACCAAAACTTTGTCATCACAAATCGATTTGGCTCTGGCCTATTCTCCTGGAGTTGCGGAACCGTGTAAAGCCATCGAAGCGAATCCAGATGATTCCTATAAATATACTGCTAAAGGTAATTTGGTGGCCGTTGTATCCAATGGGACAGCTGTTTTAGGCCTTGGGGATATTGGTCCTGCGGCTTCTAAACCGGTAATGGAAGGCAAGGGCGTACTTTTTAAGAAGTTTGCTGGTATCGATGTGTTTGACATTGAAATAGACGAAAAGGATCCAGATCAATTCATTAAAATTGTTAAATCTTTGGAGCCTACTTTTGGTGGGATCAATTTAGAAGATATCAAGGCTCCTGAAAGTTTTAAGATAGAAAGAGAGCTGAAGGACAAGATGAACATCCCAGTGATGCACGACGACCAACACGGCACGGCCATCATCTCTGCTGCAGCTTTGTTGAATGCCTTAGAATTGGTAGACAAAAAAATTGAAGATCTAAAAATTGTTGTAAATGGAGCAGGGGCGGCTGCAATTGCTTGTGCCAAGCTCTATGTGTCATTGGGTGCTTCAAAGGACAATTTGATTATGTGCGATAGCAAAGGGGTGATCAAAACAGACCGTCCGAATCTTACCGAATCGAAAAAATTGTTTGCACGGGCGGTAGAAGTTTCCACATTGGAAGAAGCCTTGAAGGGTGCCGATATGTTTTTAGGGCTTTCTGTTGCGGATAGTTTGGATGCTAAGGCGTTGTTGGATATGAATGACAACCCTATCGTATTTGCCTTGGCCAACCCTAAACCCGAGATTGACTACCAGCTTGCAATGGAAACAAGGAGTGATATCATCATGGCCACGGGGCGTTCAGACCATCCGAATCAAGTGAACAATGTGTTGGGTTTTCCTTATATTTTTAGGGGTGCACTGGACGTGAGGGCTACCTCCATTAATGAAGAGATGAAAATGGCAGCAGTGCGGGCTTTGGCAGCACTTACAAAAGAAGCTGTTCCTGAAATGGTAAGCAAAGCCTATGGAGGCGGTACCATTCAATTTGGTAGGGATTATTTAATCCCCAAGCCCTTGGATATGCGCCTAATCACTGCAATTTCTCCGGCTGTTGCAAAAGCAGCTATGGATTCTGGTGTGGCCAGAATCAAAATAGATGATTTTGAAGCCTATAACCTGGAATTAGAGAAAAGAATAGGGATTGACCAGGAGTTGATGACCAGGGTTATCACGCGGGCCAAAAAGAATCCGAAGCGGGTTGTTTTTGCGGAAGCAAACAACGTTAAAATTTTAACCGCTGCTCAGACCATCTTGGATGAAAAAATTGGTTTGCCAATATTGTTAGGGAACAAAGAGGAAATAGAAACCTTGGCGAAAAATAATAATTTGGATTTGTCAGGTTCGACCATACTCAACCCCTACGAAGAAAAGAAAAGAGTGGAGCAATTTGCGGAGGCTTTCTACGAAAAACGGCAGCGCAAAGGGCTTTCATTGGATGAGGCTAAAAAACAAATGCTTCGAAGGACTACCTTCGGAGCGATGATGGTGGATTTTGGCCAAGCAGATGCGTTGATTTCTGGGCTTACGAAGGATTACCCAAAAACTATCTTGTCGGCACTTCAGTGTATTGGGGTGCAAGAAGGAGTGAAGCGGGTTGCGGGGATGTACATCATCAACACAAGAAAAGGGCGTTTCTTTTTTGCGGACACAACAGTAAATGTGGATCCAACTGCCGAGGAATTGGTGGATATTATTGGCCTAGCAGCTAGAGGAGTTCGGTTTTTTGACATGGAGCCTAAGGTAGCGGTACTTTCTTATTCCAATTTTGGCTCTTCTAAAGGAGATGTGCCCGAAAAGACAATGAAAGCGGTTGCAATGGCCAAAAAGAAATATCCAGATTTAATTATCGATGGGGATATTCAAGCCAATGTGGCATTGAACCAAGACATACAAAAGGATATGTACCCTTTTAGTAAATTAGTGGATTCGAATGTCAATACACTTATTTTTCCTAATCTTGCTTCCGGTAACATCGCTTATAAATTGTTAATGGAAATCGGAGGGGCGGAGGCCATTGGGCCCATACTTTTAGGAATCAATAAACCCGTTCATATTCTTCAACTTGGTAGTTCGGTGCGGGAGATTGTGAACATGGCTGCTGTGGCAGTTGTGGATGCTCAAACTGAAAATAGAAATTAAATGATTGCATATGTAAAAGGAAAGTTGGTTCAAAAAGAACCAACTTTTGTTGTTTTAGAAGCAAATGGAATAGGGTACCACATTAACATATCTTTGTCTACGTATTCTCAGATTAAAGAAGAAGAAAACTGTATTTTGCACACCCATTTTCATGTCAAAGAAGATGCCCAAACCTTGTTTGGGTTTAGCTCTTTGGAGGAGAAAAAAGTCTTTTTACATTTGATTTCCATTTCGGGTGTAGGGCCGAGTACTGGGTTGATGGTGGTGTCTTCTATGAGTCCAGGAGAAATTCAATCGGCCATTGTCAATGGCGATGCAAAATCAATTCAGATGGTGAAGGGCATAGGAGCCAAAACTGCACAAAGAATTGTGTTGGAACTCAAAGATAAAATGGCCAAAGAACAATACGAGGTGCAGGGCGACGGAATTAAAAATGTAGTATTGGGCAATACGGTGAAAAACGAAGCGTTATCTGCTCTAATGACATTGGGATTTGCCAAAGCATCAGCTGAAAAAAGTATTGATAAAATATTAAAAAATTCAGGGAATAGTATTACTTTGGAAGAATTAATTAAGCAGGCTTTGAAATCTGCCTGATATGACGACAAAAGCAAAACAGACATATTATTTTTTAACCTATGTAGTTCTTTTTAGTCTCTTAAGCCCTAAACCTGACGTATTTGCAATTGGTGTTGAAAAAGAACGAAATGCATATTTTTTTCAAGAACAAGATACTACCATTACCAATGGCCAAGATACAACCGGTTACAAGCCTTACGAGCCTACTAGAAGACCTACTTACAACCAGCGCTATAGATTCGGGAATCCCTACAACGACTATAGAGGTAAAAGTCCACTGCTTTTAAAAGATCCAACCGAATTGGGGATTGGGGTTGACTTTGATACTACCATAAATTATACGATTTACGAGAAGATGGGAGGGCTTGATTTCAGACCCCCCTCTAAAATGTCTTTTCAAGATTACAACAATTACCAGACAGGAGACCTACTCAAAAGTTATTGGAAACAAAAATCGGCAGCTTTAGATGGCGAGAGTGCTGTGAGCAACAGAGGCTTAATTCCACGGCTTCATGTAAGCCCTTTTTTTGATAGGTTGTTTGGCGGAAGTTATGTCGAGATTATTCCAAGGGGATTTGTGACCTTGGATTTTGGTGGTAAATGGCAACGCATCAACAACCCTACCATACCCATTCGACAGCAAAAATCTGGAGGCTTTGAGTTTGACCAGCAAATTAGTATGAATGTTACGGGTAAGATTGGTGAAAAACTATCTGTTACCGCTAATTTTGACAACAACAACTCATTTGATTTTCAAAACAACCTGAAAGTAGAGTATACGGGGTACGAAGAAGATATAATCAAAAAACTGGAATTGGGTAATGTAAGTTTGCCATTGAGGAACTCCTTGATAAGCGGAGCGCAAAACTTGTTTGGAGTGAAAGCGCAATTGCAATTTGGAAAGCTGTATGTTACCGGTGTTGCTTCCACGCAAAGGGGTAAAGCTGAATCTATGGTAATTGAAGGAGGGAGTGGAGGCCAAGGCAGGCCATTTGACTTGATTGCTTCTGACTACGACGAAAATAGGCACTTTTTTTTAGGACAATTTTTTAGAGACAATTACGAGAAGTGGTTGGGTTTAATTCCAGAAGTATCCAGTGGTGTTAATGTGACCCGTGTGGAAGTGTATGTGCTGAACAGACAGAACAACACGGCTACCTTGCTCAATGTCGTAGGGTTGTTGGATTTGGCAGAACCCAGAAGAATTTACAATGGCAACATCAACGCAACTGCCCCTTCCAACTCCTCCAATGACAACGATGGCAACGACCTTTTTGGTCAGCTTAATAAAAATGACGATGCGATATCAGTAGATGGAACTTTGCAGGCCATAGGATTGGAAAATGGAGTAGACTATGAGAAAATTACCGGTGCCAGAAAATTAGCAGAAAATGAATATACGGTGCACCCTAAACTGGGGTACATTACATTAAACAGGAAACTACAGAATGATGAAGCGCTGGCCGTGGCCTACCAGTATACTTACAATGGTCAAACCAGCAAAGTAGGGGAACTTACAGAAGATTTTCAAAATAGAGAAAAAGACAAGGTGGTTTACATGAAAATGTTGCGGCCTCGTAAAATCAATATCCGAGACAATGTGGGCAAGGTGATTCCTTCTTGGGATCTGATGATGAAAAACATCTATAACTTGAATGCCGGAAGTGTAGAAGAAGAAGGTTTTCAACTGCGGGTGATCTACCGCGATGACAACTCTGGTTTGGACAACCCAACGCTTCAAGAGGGTGGTTTTCAGAATACGCCACTCATTGAGCTGATGGGCTTGGACCGACTGAACAGAAACAGAGACAGGCAAAAAGATGGTAATTTTGATTATGTAGAGGGTGTAACCATTGATCCGGCCTCTGGGTTGATCATGTTCCCTTTGTTAGAACCATTTAATACACCCCTGAAAGATGGGTTTGAAGGAGATCCAAATGAAGATTATTTGGTTAACAAATATGTTTACGATACGCTCTATCGATCTACTAAAGCCGATGCGCAATTAGTAGCAAGTAAAAACAAATACTTTATTACAGGTGAGATGAAGTCTGGCTCGTCCAGTGAAATTTCACTTCGTGGGTTCAACATTGCCGAAGGGAGTGTGAAGGTATTTGCAGGTGGTGTTCCTTTAATAGAAGGAACAGACTACCAAGTAGATTATACTTTTGGTAAAGTACGGATTACCAATCAGGGTGTTTTGAACTCTGGCAAGAAAATTACAATCAATTATGAAACAGCTGATTTATTTAATTTTCAAACAAGAACTTTGTTGGGAACCCGGTTGGATTACAGACTCAATGAAGATGTGAACTTTGGGGGAACCCTATTGTATTTAAATGAACGGCCTTTGGTTTCTCGGGTGAGTTTGGGTAGTGAACCTGCTCGGAATATTAAATATGGATTTGATGTCAATGTGAACAAAGAATCTAGGTTTTTAACGAAAATGGTAGATTTTTTACCTGTAATTCAAACCAAGGAAAAGTCGACCGTCAATTTTGCGGCAGAATTTGCACAGCTCATTCCTGGCACTTCCAATAAAGTGCAGGGCACCGGTACTTCTTATATTGATGATTTTGAAGCTTCTGCGACGCCGTACAATATGGGCAATCCTTTTAATTGGTTTTTGGCCTCTACCCCACAAACCACCGACAACCGCTTTTCTGTAGTGGATGGCAATGTGAAAAATGACCTGGCCGTAGGATATAAAAGGGGAAAGTTGGCATGGTACCAAATTGACAACCTTTTTTACAGAAATTCAGATAAAAACAAGCCGGGGAATATATCCGATGAAGACCTTAAAAACCATTTTGTACGAGAGGTCCAACAGCAAGAAATCTTTAGAAATAGAGACCCTGATGTGGTCAACCCCAATGAGCCAATATTGGATTTGGCCTACTACCCAGCAGAAAGAGGGCCCTATAATTTTAACCCGAGTTTGGGGGTCGATGGCAAACTACCGGACCCTAAAAGCAACTGGGGTGGTATGGTAAGCTCTGTGCGCACGGAGGTCGATTTTGATAAAGCAAATATTGAATACTTAGAATTTTGGTTGATGGATCCTTTCATCAATCTTTCCAATAATACCCCAGGCAATAGAGATGGAATGATCTACGATGGAGAAGAATGGATAGAGAACAACACGGGTGGGGAATTGGTATTCAACTTAGGAAGTATCAATGAGGATGTGATGCAAGATGGGCGGCATGCTTTTGAAAATGGACTTCCAGTAGACGGGTCTTTGGACAATGTGAATACCGACAGTCCTTGGGGTAATGTGACCGAACAACAATATTTAACCAATGCTTTTGATAATTCTTCTGGCGCAAGGGACAACCAAGATGTAGGGTTGGATGGGCTTAATTTAGACAGAGAAAAGGCCAAATACGAAGCGGAGTTTCCGGGCACGGTGTGGCCAACGGTAGAGGCAGATCCATCGGCAGATAATTTTAGGCACTTTTTAGATGCTAGTTTTGATCAAGGAGATGCCAAAATATTGGAGCGGTACAAAGATTTTAACGGATTGGAAAAAAACTCTCCTGTATCCGATGGCAATACGGTTCGGTCGGGTAGGACCATTCCAGACAATGAAGATTTAAACTCTGATAATACGCTAAGTGATTTAGAAGAGTACTATGAGTATACGATGAAAATTAAACCTGCTAATATGCAGGTAGGACAAAATTATATCGTGGATAAAATTGATGCTCCAGACATCAATGGCAATGGTCAGAATGTTTCTTGGTATTTGTTTCGAGTACCGATCAATCAAGGAAAAAAATTCGGAAACATTAGTGGTTTTAAATCCATTCGATACATTAGAACCTACTTAACAGAATTTGAGCAACCGATCGTTTTGAGAATGGCCAATTTCCGTTTTGTTGGTAGCCAGTGGCGGCGTTTTACCCAGAGTATTGATGGGCCAAGCTGGGGAGATGCTGTTGAAAACGACCCTTTTAATTTTAATATTTCTGTTGTCAATATCGAGGAAAATTCTGAGAAAAATGAAACCCAACCTGGGTATGTCTTGCCTCCTGGAATTAACAGAGATAGAGACAATACCTCTGCGGTAGACAGACAACAAAACGAGCAATCTTTGCAGTTGTGTGTGGATGATTTAAATGACGGCGATGCCAGAGCAGCTTATAAAGATGTGACCCTAGATTTGATTAATTACGGTCAGATTAAAATGTATATTTCGGCCCACGGAGAAAATATTTCGGACGATGAAACCACAGCAGTATTGCGGTTGGGTACCGATAGCAAAGACCATTTTTATGAAATAGAAATACCGTTAAAAATCACCAATCCGGAGGCAACTTTGGCCGACGATGTGTGGCCAGATGAAAACCAAATTGATTTGGCTCTCAAAGAATTGAGTGCACTAAAGGCAGCAAGAAATAGGGAGGGTGCAGCGCTTGACAAACCCTACCCACTCAATGGACCCAAAATTGTAGGCAAACATAAAATTAGAGTATTGGGAAGTCCAAAGCTGAGTGATGTAAGAAGAATCATGATTGGCATTAGAAATCCTGTTAGCCAAGATGGCGCCTCCAAGTCGGTGTGTATTTGGGCCAATGAATTGAGGGTGACAGATTTTGATAAGAATGCTGGGTGGGCGGCCAACGCCTCGCTCAATGCGAAATTGGCAGATTTAGGAACCGTAACAGCCTCTACGAGGTATACTTCTTTTGGATTTGGTAGTGTGCAGAGTAAGATAAGTGAAAGAACCAGAGAGGAAACAACAGAATATGATATTGCTGCCAGCCTCAATTTAGATAAATTCATTCCAGGTAATTCTGGTCTGAAATTGCCATTTTTTGTTAGCTACGAAAAATCTAAGATGAATCCGCAGTTTGACCCGGCCAATCCAGATATTACCATGGAAGCTACGTTGGCTTCGTTTGAGACCGTACAAGAAAGAAACGACTACCTCAACATTGTCCAGGACAACACCGAAAGAAGAAGTTTTAATTTTAGCAACGTGCGTTTTGTTAAAATTAATCCTGAAAAAAGAAGTCGCATATACGATATCGAAAATTTCTCTATTACTTATGCGTACAGTGATGTCAACCAAACCAATTTCAATACCGCACAATATCTAAAAGAAAACTACCGGGCTTCTTTGGCTTATAATTTTAGTCCGCAGCCAAATTATTGGGAACCTTTTAAAGGGGCATCAATGAAAAGTCCGTATTTGAAATGGTTGAAGGATTTTAATTTGAATTTTGTTCCTAGCAACCTAGGTTTTAGGGGGGATGTCGATCGGCAATTTCTAAAAAGGGTGTACAGAAACACCGACAACACACAGGATAACTTTGAAAAATATTTTTATTTCAATAGGACCTACAACTTTAAATGGAACCTTTCAAAATCCTTGTCTGTCGACTATTTCTCAAGGGTACATGCAGTAGTCGACGAACCAGATGGTGATATTGACAGCGACGAAAAAAGAGACCAGATTTGGAGTAATTTCAGGAATTTGGGAAGAATGAAAACCTTTGATCAAACGGTCGGGGTGAATTACAAATTACCCTTAGATAAGTTGCCATTGACCAATTGGATTAAAGGAGATTACCGCTACGAAACAGGATACAATTGGCAGGCTGGGCAAGTGGGTGTGGTGGACACCTTGAATTTTGGTAATATCATCCAAAACAATAGAACCCAAACATTAACAGGTAAATTTGATTTTGTTTCTCTATACAATAAGTCCAAGTATTTGAAGAGTATCAACAGTCCAAGAAGAAGTAGATCTTCCAGAAGTAGGAGCCGTTCGGCCCAAGCCGATACGGTTAAAACTGGAGGGGAGAACAAAGGGATGAAGGCATTTTTAAGGTTGTTAATGAGTGTTCGTTCGGTAAACTTTAATTACTCCGTAAACGATGGCACTATTTTACCTGGTTTTAACAAAAGGGCCTATTTGTTTGGAATGGACTCTACTTTTAGTGCGCCAGGATGGGACTTTGTATTTGGTAGCCAGAACCCTGGCATACGCACCAAGGCAGAAGAAAACGGGTGGTTGAGAGAGAACTCGTTGTTGTCCAATCCCTTTACCCAAACCAGTACAAAAAATTTATCGTTGCGCGCTACCATAGAACCATTTAAAGATTTTAAAGTGCAATTGGATGCCAATAAAAGGAAGTCAGAAATGTTCCAAGAGCTTTTCCGGTACGACGACGCACAAGATTTATTCCTTTCCTTATCTCCAAGTAGGTCTGGAGGGTATAGTGTGTCCTTTTTGAGTATCAAAACGGCTTTCGTCCAAGACGATGGGCAAAATAATTCGCCTACATTTCAGCAATTTGAGAAAAATAGGGCGATTGTTAAATCGAGATTTGAAAATACAACCCAGGCAGAGTATTCCCTTAACTCACAGGATGTATTGATTCCATCTTTTATTGCAGCCTATTCCGGTAAAGATGCTTCGGAAGTGAGCTTGTCTCCTTTTCCTAAGTTCCCAATTCCCAATTGGCGCTTGGACTATGCAGGTTTGGGTAAAGCAAAAGGGCTTAAAGACAAGTTCCGGTCGATCAACATTACCCATGGCTACAAATCGGAGTATTCTATAACAAGTTTCACGAATAACTTAGATTACACCTCCAACGCGGGGTTTGAATTGAACAATAATATTGAGCAATACAATGTGGATCGATTTGGTACCCAACCCAATTCGGATGGTTTGGCCATGCCTATTTACAACATTGGTCAGGTAGTAGTATCAGAACAATTTTCACCTTTGATAGGCGTCAGTGTGCGCACCAAAAGTAGAATGAGCATAAAAGTGGAATATAAAACGCAACGGGACATTGCACTGAACGTTTCCAATACGCAAATTACGGAGCTGAACAGCTCGGATTTTTCTATGGAATTTGGGTATACCAAAGCAAAGATGAAACTCCCATTTAAATCGAACGGCAGAACAATCACCTTAGAAAATGACATTCAATTCAGGCTTACACTGGGCATTCAAGACACCAGAACGGTACAGCGAAAGATTGAAGAAGTGAATACCATTACAAACGGGAATCGAAATTTTAAACTTAGACCAAATATAAATTACGTTCTGAATCAAAAATTAAATTTACAGGTGTATTTTGAACGTACGATTAATGATCCGAAAATTTCGAGCTCATTTAAGCGATCTACTACAGCCTTTGGAGTTCAAATTAGATTTAGTTTGGCCCAATAAAATTTTACTTGTTAAAAAATAAAATGTATTTTTGGTCAAAATTTTTGAAGTATGAATATACCAGAAACTCTTAAGTACACTAAAGACCATGAATGGATCAAGGTTGAAGGAACAACTGTAACCATTGGAATAACTGAATTCGCTCAAAAAGAGCTAGGAGATATTGTATATGTGGAAATTGAAACTGAAGGCGAAGAATTGGCTTCAGGGGATGTTTTCGGAACAGTAGAAGCTGTAAAAACAGTTTCAGATCTTTTCATGCCATTATCCGGAACAGTTGATGAAATTAATGAGAAATTAGAAGGTGAGCCTGAAACGGTTAATTCTGACCCTTATGGGGACGGGTGGATGATCAAAATGACCCTTTCTGATGCATCACAATTAGAAGGTTTGTTGTCAGCTGCTGACTACAAAGACATTATAGGTGAATAAACCTAAAGTATCAAAAATTATTTTTTATGGCTGGGCATTGGTGGTTGTTACCTTAACACTATTGCCTGGCTTTTTTTTTGAATCTACTGTCCCAAAACCATTATTGGGGTTGGATAAGTTGGTCCATTTTGTACTTTTTTTTATGCTGGGTGCTTTTTATCAGTATAAAAATCATTTGGCTAAAGAAAAACCGAACTTTTTTAACACCGATCTATTTTTGGTATTATTGCTAACGTTTGGGCTAGAGTTGTTGCAAAGTGTTATTCCAGGCCGTTCTGCGTCTTTATTGGATTTTTTTATGAACGGTTCCGGGCTCCTAGTTGGGTTTATAACGAAGTTTTTAGTTAAAGTAAGGTAATTGGTTAAAAAAGTTGTAGAAATATAGATTTCTTTGTTATATTTGAGACTTAGCAATAATTTAAAAACGCATATTTTAATAAATTTCAAGTATGGAAGCAAAAAAATCCAATAAGGCTGATCTAGGAAATAAGACAGGTCTTTACTTTAACATTGGATTGCTTGTGACAATGTCAATTATTTTTGCGGCTTTCGAATGGCCGTCGTATGACGATAAAGAATTGGCAGATTTGGGACAGGTTACTGATGTTATTGATGACTTAATTGAAATACCTCCTACCGAGCAGCCACCGCCACCACCACCAAAAATTCAGCAACCTGAAATTATTGAGGTGCCGGATGAAGAGGAAATAGAAGAAGAAATAGAAGTTGATTTGGATTTGGAAATCACCGAAGATGAAGTAATCGAAGAAATGGTTACGGAAGAGGTGGAAGAAGAAGAAGACATTGATGAAATTTTCACTATTGTTGAAGAAAGCGCAGCACCTTCAGGTGGTATGCAAGCTTTTTATAAGTTTGTTCAAAAGAAATTGAAATACCCTGCGCAAGCAAGAAGAATGGGTATTGAAGGAAAAGTGTTTGTTGAGTTTATTGTAGACAAAGACGGAACCATCACAGCTGTAAGATCTGTAAAAGGAATTGGAGCTGGTTGCGATGAGGAAGCTGTTCGTGTGATCAAGAGTCATCCGAAGTGGAAGCCTGGTAAGCAAAGAGGGAAGCCTGTAAAACAAAAAATTATACTTCCAATTACATTTAAATTGGGATAATTAAATAATACCAACAAAAAAAAGCTGTTGAATTCAATTCAACAGCTTTTTTTGTGCCTACTGGGTGCTTATAATATATTAAGTACCTGCTCTTTTATTTTTTCCAGTTCTTCTTTCATATTAACCACTAAAATCTGAATGTCGGAGTCGTTGGCTTTGGAACCGATTGTATTGATTTCCCTGCCCATTTCTTGGCCAATAAATCCAAGTTTTTTTCCAGAAACGTTGCTGCCACCAATTATAGTTTTAAAATATTGAAGATGGTTGTTTAACCGAACAATTTCTTCCTTTATATCTAATTTTTCGATGTAGTAGATAACTTCTTGCTCTAAGCGATTCTGGTCAAACTCTTCTTTTAGAAATTTACCTATATTTTGTTCTATTCTAGTTTTAATTTTATCTACTCGAGTAGGGTCAATTTCTTCTACCTTTTTCAAGTTCTCTTCAATACTGTTCACATAAGATACCAACTCAGATTTTAAAGCTTCTCCTTCTGATTTTCTAAAATTGCTATTCTGCTCCATGGCTATTTGGAGTACATTTTTCAAAGACTCCCACTCACTGCCACTAGCGTGTTCGTTGTTGTTAATGGTTACCTCTGGAAAATTCATCACCATTCTAAACAGATCGTCCTGAGGGGCTTGCACTGACTCAGAGAGCTGCTGTAACTGTTCATAATACAGTTTGAAAAGTGGTTGGTTGAATTGAATGTTAGTAGATTCTACACCCGTTCTGTTAAATTCTATGGATACGCTGGCCTTCCCTCTTACCAACTGATCGTTTAGTATTTTTCTAATTTCAATTTCCTTGTGGGAAAAAAGTTTTGGAATTCTCAAATTAAGGTCGAAAAATTTCGAGTTCAACGTTTTTATTTCAACATTAATTTCAAATTCACCATAGGCTTCTTTGTGTTGCCCATAGCCAGTCATTGATTTTACCATATAAATATTGTGTATTATTTTTAAAAGTCGAAACCCAAACTGACATGCAGCACGGGAGTGGATGGCTTTCCATTTACCAATGGCCATGCCACATCTGTTTTCATGTAATATCCGAGGATAATGGTTCTAAACCCAAGTCCATAACTTTGCAACCATGGGCTTTCATAGGTGTTGACAGTATAGTCAAAGTTGCCAACTCTACTCCTTGTAACATTGATGTTGTTGTCTTCATTAAAAGGAGAGTCATCGTTCCAAGCTGTTCCTATGTCATAAAACCCAACAAACATTAAATTTCGGAAGAAGTTAGAAGATATCGGACCACTATGCAAGTACCGAACTAAGGGCATTCTTAATTCTGCATTGAGCAGTACAGTTTGTTTGCCGTATACTTGGGCTAGATTGTATCCCCTTAAACTAGTAACAAATTCAGTAAAAAGTATTTCTTGGTTGTTGACTTCCGGTTGAATATTCAAAGGATTTTCTACCCCGTCTGTGTTGAGATCCTGGAACAACCAATTGTCCATTCCTCCTAATAAAAACTTTTGAGGATTGGCACCCGCACTATTGCCGTAAAACAACCTACCCGCTAAAATTATTTCTCTGTGGATTTTTTGGTACCGCCTCACATCCAATGTTATTCTAGAAAAACTTAAAGCATTAGAGGATATTCCTTGTTGTTGCGTAACACTAAGTTTTGCCCTAGAACCTTCGATGTGGTTCAATTCTTTCACGATAGCATTATCGTACACCAAATTCAAATGGGCACCACCATAGCGAGACAATTGAGCATCTTTAAAGCCAGGTCCGGGAGGCGCTATGTTCACATAAGCAGTCTGATCATCAAACCGTGCTTGCATGTAAAATGGTCTTATTTCTATTTTGGTTTTGACAGTTAATGGATAAGAAATACCAACTTCAAATTTATTGCTTGCATATTTCTCTTTTAACACATTGGACTGTGCAGGAGAAGATCCCTCTATGTTTTTTTCTATTTTATAGACACTTCTTTCAAACCGGAAGCTGTAATCCAGAATGTCTCCTAAGTACTGGTATTCGGCGTATATATCGCCATTCTTAAAGTCGAGGTTGGCCATTATACCGCCATAAAACCTATGGTTCTCTAGGAGGTCATTCATTTGTGTTTCAAAACGAAGTCCGAAACCTCTAATAGGGTCTACTTCAAAAGAAGTAACAATATTGTTGGTACTGAACTTGGTCTCATATGGGAATGGTCCTTCCAGTTCGGTTTGTTTGGTTTTTTTAGTGAAAAGAGAAATGAGTGGTTTGGAACTCGTTTCTTCTTTGACCTGGGGACTGAACTCAAAATTATCAGTATCTATGAAGTTGGGATCGGAATTTATCTTGGTGGTATCTTTTGGTTCTTTTTTGATGGCCCTGTTATTTTTTACTATATCCGCAAGGCTTTTCTTTCTTTCGATAAGAAACTTGGCCTGCTTCACCTGCATTCTAGGGCTTTGAACTGTAAATCTTGATTGGTTAAAATCAAAATTGTCGTCTAGATAAATCCTTTCTTTGCTACCTTTTAACGAAACCAATACAAGTTTTTTGTGATCAAAACTTATGTCGTAATCCCGGATGCTCATTCTGAAATTAGTCACTTGGCTGTACGTCTTATCTTTCAAAGAATATTTAAAAACATTGGTGATGCCTTTTTGATCGCTGAGATAAAAAATCTCTTCACTTGAAAGTGCCAAAGGTCTAAAATCGTTGCTGACAGTATTCGTGATTTTTGCCAGTACATTTTTTGTTGTATCTAAATCGTATACGTACAAATTGTAGTACTTGTCGGCATCACTAAAGTGCGGCTTTTTCTTTGTTTTTAATGTGTCAGATGGTCGGTTGGAAGTGAAAACTATGGCATTGGTCCCTGGAATGAAAGAAGGGAATAAGTCGTCATAAACATCATTGGTTATTCTCCTAAACCGGTCTCTTCTAGTGGACATCAAGTACAAATCATTTTTACCATTTATCTCGGCACTAATAATGGCCAACTTACCGTTATCCGAAAATGACATACTTTTGATGTTTGAAAACCTGTCCATTGGACGTGGTGTTTTTGATTTGGACTCAAAATCATAGAGCCAAAACACTGGAATCCCCTTTTTAATTGTAATTACTGCAAGTGTTTGTTGGTCTACCCAGCTGATCAAAGGGACTTCCTCATCAATTCTTTGGTTGATAACTTTATTGCCTCCAATAATAACCTCTTCTTCCTTTTGGGTTTCCAAATCCATAATTACAACATCGTAACGGCCTTGGTTATTTTTGGTGTAGGCAATTTTGTTTCCTTCAGGGCTAATCTTAACATTGTGAAAATAAAATCGCCTTTTGTTCTTATGCACCATTTGCAACTCTTCTTGGTCGGCATACACCTTGTTTACTATTGCTGCTTGATCCGAATAAAAGCTGTACCAGCCCTCAACGATGTATTTAAAATTGACTCCAAGAGTTACCGAAATACTTTTTTCTTCATTTCGCATTATTCTGGTGTAATTTAGAATATTTGAAATGTTATTTTGACCGTACTTTTCAGCAATATAATTCCAAAACGAATGGCCGATGGTTTTGGCGTCTTCACCAGCGAAACGAGAAATTTTAGTTACGCGTTTGGAGTTGATCATTTCACGAATGTAGTCATCCATGTCTTCGTTCCAGCCTTTTGCCACATATTCAGAAACGCCCAATACAAACCATTGTGGCAAGTTCATTAAATAAGTGCTTTGAAACATTTCTTTTAAACTACCCCCGTACAACATGTCGTCCACAAAAAGTTCGGATACTTTTAGTAAAAGCTCCCTTTTTAGTTGCCACATGGTGCCAGGGTTGGCTACTTCTATATGTGATTTGCTAATTTTAGTCTCCCCACCAATAGAAAATTGTGCATCGCCAACACCAACATTACTTTGTTGTAAATCCGAAATCGAATTGTATAAAAATATTTTTGTTTTGGAGTACGGGTGGTACCCAAGTACATCCGTAATTCTATCAAATTCTGACTCTAAAAACAGGGCCACTTCTTTTGCGTTCTGGTCCCCGTCTTTGTAATAATAAATGTCAAAATTATCGGTGTAATAGTACTTCCATTCAAAATCCTTGTATTGTTTTCTGTTTTTACCAAAAGATTCTCTAGACTGTTGTGCATGCACTGTGCTACTCAACAATGTAAAGCCTATTGTAAAGAAAAGGAATAAGCTGACAATAACTCTTTTCATATGTTTGAAAAAAAAATTAAATAAGGAGATTAAGATAACGAATAATATCTATTTCTCTATTAAGTTTTGAACCAAATTCCAAGTGTTGTACATAATGGCTTGATAACCATGGAGCCAAAGATACACCCTTAGCTCCTAAGCCATTAAAAATACCCAAAACTTTGTGTTTTGGATGCAAGCCAACAAAAGGTTTTCTATCTTTTGTGGCAGGTCTAATCCCGGATAGGTGGTTCGTGATTCTATATTTATTCTTATACAATTCAGCAAGCTTTTTTACTAACTGATTTTTGCCTTTTTCTGTAATACCATTGTGCAGCTCGGTGTTTTCATAGGTAGCACCAACTTTATAGGTGTTGTTTTCCTTGTGCAACATAAAAACGCCTCTGTTAACAATATATTCTGGAATTCCCTCCGTTTCTATTTCTAGTAACTCTCCTTTTACATGTTTGTAAGGCAAGTGTTCAAAATAGGGTACTTTTGCTCCTCCTACACCATCACAAAACACCAACTTTTTGGATCGAATGCCTTTGTATGCCACTTCTTCTTCTTTTATTTCTAATGCTTCTACTTCAAAAAACTCTCTTTTATAAGCTCCAATTGCTTGCAACTTACTTTGAATAACGCCTAAAAATATCGGAATGTTCAAATACCCCGATTTTTGTAAATACAAGCCTCCATAAGCATCGTTGAATTTATTGCCTTCTTTAGGCTGTAAATCTATTTTTTTTATATAGTCCGAAAACAATGGGTCGCTACTTCTTCCCATCCAGTCGTTTTGTTCTTCAGGGTTTAAAAATGGTCTGTAAATTGTTTTATCATTTAAAAACCGGGTATTGGATTCTTTTTCAATGCTCGAGTAAAACTGGGTCAAATAAGGAAATAGTTCATCTGCCATCCAGGTTTTTACTAAATTCCGTCCTGTTATTGGGTTGTATATTCCAGCTGCTACTGTACTAGAAAAATTATTTTCGGGAACATCGTAAACGAGTATTTTTTTATTAATTTCAAGCAATTGGTGTGCCAAACAAGAGCCGGCCATGCCTTGGCCTACCACTATATAATCATAACAATCTTCTGACATCGGCTTCTTGATTTTGTAGTTTGAAGAATAAAGTACAAATTTGCTAAAACTTCATATATATCTCATGAAAATTAAGTCTTTTGTTTTTAATCCATTTATGGAAAACACCTATGTCGTTTATGACGACTCTGGAGCCTGTGTAATTATTGATCCGGGATGCTACGAACCTCATGAAAAGGAAGAAATTGAAGCTTTCATTGACGCTGAAAACTTAAAAGTTGAACTTTTAATCAATACCCACTGCCACATAGACCATGTTTTGGGGAATTATTTTATTAAAAACAAATACCAGGTGCCCTTATTAATCCATGAAAAAGATTTGGAAACGTTAAAAGCTGTTCCAACTTATGCGGCTCCTTATGGCTTTGCACAATACCAAGAAGTTTTGCCAGACCAATTTATGAAAGAAGGAGAAACAATTGCGTTTGGTCAATCGGAATTTAAAATTGTTTTTGTTCCAGGACATGCACCAGGCCATGTTGCTTTGTACAATTTAGAACAAAATATTTGCATTGGAGGAGACGTTTTATTTGATGGCAGCATTGGTAGAACGGATTTACCAGGAGGCGATTTTGATACCTTAATTAATAGCATTCAAACAAAAATGTTTCAATGGCCTGATGCGATGACCGTTTACCCTGGTCATGGTGGAACCACCACCATTGGAAAAGAGAAATTAACCAATCCATTTTGTAAAATTTAAAGGTTTTGAAAAAACACATTCCCAATACAATAACTTGTTGCAACCTAATTTGTGGTTGTTTTGGAATTTATAAAGTTTTTAATGGTGCCCCTGAGTATGCAGCCTACATGGTTTGGGCTGCAGCTGTTTTTGATTTTTTTGATGGATTTGCTGCGCGCATGCTAAAAGTTCAATCCCCAATTGGCAAAGAATTGGATTCTTTAGCGGATATGGTCACATTTGGGGTGCTCCCGGCCATGTATATAGGGACCATCTTTCCCGAAGGAGATTGGGCATATTTAAAATTTTTATCTTTCGGAATTGCTGTTTTTTCTGCTCTAAGGTTGGCTAAATTTAATGTAGACACCAACCAAGACGACCAATTTATTGGTGTACCTACCCCAGCGATGGCATTGCTGCTTACTTCTTTTCCATTTTTAGCCGAAAAATGGGCCGCTTTTGAAATTGTTTTGCAAAACCCCTTAGTGCTTGCAGCAATTTGTATTCTAGCAATGTATTTGTTAGTAGCGCCTTTTCCACTCCTGGCTTTAAAGTTCAAGCACTTTAAATGGAAGGGGAATGAAGTTAGGTTCTTGTTCTTAGTTTTGTCTTTGGCATTATTAATTCTGTTCCAAGCGGGAGGGTTACCGTTGGTGATCTTGTTATATATATTAACTTCAGTTATTAACAATACCTTACATCTGTCTAAATAAGAGCTGTTTTTCAAATTAATAAAAATAAAAGATGGCCATATTTACATTGGATAGAGTGCGGAAAAATAGATTAAGTTGTGTTGAAATTTAGTGGAAATAAAATATACGGTGCCTTTTTTACCCTGTTTATGGTGGGGGCATTGTCTTGTTTTGCACAAAATTCGGTACTGTCCTCTGGCCAATGGTATAAGATTAGCCTAGAAAAAAATGACGTTTATAAAATAACGGGTGAGATGTTGGCTCAAAACGGCGTGGACATCAGTAAAATCAACCCGGCAAAAATTAAAATTTATGGTTCTGGTGGTCAGGTTTTGCCCCAACAAAACGACTTGCCTCGGAGTTCGGATTTAGAAGAGCTCTACATCGATGTTGTTTCAAGCAGTTCATCCAGTTTTGGATCTAATGATTATATAGTTTTTTACGGGCAATCTCCTGATTTGTTGGTGTACCAAGTTGGTTTGGATGCCTATCAATACCGCAACAACATATACGAAGACAAGTCCTATTATTTTATAACTTTTGATGGAGAGGATGGGAAAAGGATAGAAGAAAGAACCCCAATTGTGGGCAGTTTTAGTACGGTACAGTCTTTCAAAGAGGCATTGTATTGGGAAGAAGATTTGTACAATATCCTGATTTCAGGAAGAGATTGGTATGGAGATTATTTTAACACCACCTTAAATTATCAATACCCCATAGAAACAACTGGTCTACTTGCGGGCACTGAGGCCGTACTAGTTTCAAATGTAATGGGGCAATCTTACGAGCCTTCAAAATTTTCTGTTGCTATAGATGGTGCCCACACAATGGAACAAGCCATAGCACCTGTCTCTTCTACCTCTTATAATCTGAAAGGTAGGAATAAATCCGATACCCTGCGGTTTATTAACAATGGCAGTTTGAACTCCATTTCATACGAATACATAAAAAATTCGTCGGCCTTGTCTCAAGGGTACTTGGACAACTTTGTGCTGCAATATGTTAGAGAATTAGATTTTGAAGCAGTTCCTGTCGTTTTTAATTCAAGCGGTGCAAGTGGCACAGGTTTTTATACCTTTAAAATTGCAAATGGAAATAATGCCACTGCTATTTGGGATGTGTCGAGCCCTAGGAAGCCTTTGGCGGTAGAAACCCAGTCTTCTGGAGAGGACCTTCTATTCAGTGACAATCTTATTGCATTAAAAACATACACAATTTTTGACCCAGCAAATGCCAATACCAATATAATTTGGGAATCTGAGGTACCCAACCAAAACATAAAAGGGCTTTCTGTTCCTGATTTATTAATCGTAAGCCATCCAGATTTTTTAGCTGAAGCCAATGAATTGGCGGCGCACAGAAGTTCCTATTCCTCCATGGTAGTTCATGTGGTCACAACAGAACAAGTATTCAACGAATTCGCCTCAGGCAGTAAAGATGTAACAGCAATTCGAGACTGTGCGAAGTATTTTTATGACCGAGACAACAATAAATTTAAATACTTATTGCTTTTGGGAAAAGGGACATATGACTATAAAAACGTAAAAGCAAAAGACAATACATTTGTACCAATTTATCAATCTAGGGGTTCTCTTCATCCATTGACAACGTATAGCTCCGATGATTACTTTGGGTTCTTGGAAGATGGCAAGGGTTATTGGGACGAAACCATTGCTGGAGACCATACTATGGATATTGGAGTAGGGCGATTGCCTGTGAAATCTTCAATGGAAGCGGCAGGAGTAGTTCATAAAATTATTGACTACGATCTATCTAAAAATGCTAAGGGAAAATGGCGCAACGAAGTAGTCTTTGTGGCCGATGATGGGGACAACAACATACACAGTAAAGACGCCGACTATTTGGCTAAGAAGATTGAAGAAAACTATACCGGTTTTTATCCAAAAAGACTGTTTATTGATGCATATGAACAGACCACTAGCCCAGGAGGACAAAAAGTGCCGGAGGCCAATACTGCATTGTACAACCAAGTACACAGTGGTGCCTTAATTATTAACTATACTGGGCATGGTGCAGAATTTGGGTGGTCCAGTGAAAAATTGTTGGATGAATTTGAAATAGAAGCTTGGGAAAACAGGCACAACCTACCTTTGTTTGTAACAGCTACTTGTCAGTTCGGAAGACACGACGACCCCAGCAGAATTAGTGGAGGTGAAAAGATGATACTCAATCCAAATGGGGGAGGGATTGCATTGGTTACAACTTCTCGGCCGGTGATAAGTACCAATAATTTTGAGTTGAACAAAGCTTTTAATGAAAATGTGTTTGAAAAGCTGAATGGACGCTATAAGACATTAGGAGAGGTTTTTAAGGATACCAAAAATAACAGCCTTAAAGGAGCTTCCAATAGAAACTTCTCTCTTTTGGGGGATCCTTCCCAGACCTTAGCCTACCCAGAATACCAAATTGTTCTGGAGCAAGTCAATGGACTTCCGGTGGGGTCAGCACCAATCAAAGCGTTAGAGAAAGTGGTGTTGAAAGGAAAGGTGGTAGATGCTGGAGGCGGGCTACTAACTAGTTTTACAGGTATATTAAACGCTTTAATTCAAGACAAACCGGTGGATAAAAAAACACTTGGGGACGAAAGTACGCCGTTTGCTTATAAAGAATTTGAAAATACTTTGTACCAAGGCAATGTAGCAGTCGAGGCTGGTGTTTTTGAAATTGAATTTATTGTAACCAAAAACATTAACTACACATTAGGACAGGGTAATGTTGTAATGTATGCCTTGTCTGAAACCGGCGTGGATGCCAATGGTGGCAGCAAAGAAATTGTAGTTGGAGGTAGCAATCCCGGGTACGAAGTAAACAAGGCTGGGCCCGGCTTAACTTTGTTTATGAATGACACAACTTTTGTGAATGGAGACCCAGTTGGGAGTTCTGCTTTGTTTCTAGCCCATATTGCGGATGAAAATGGCATTAATTTGTCTTCAATGGGGGTTGGGAATCAGTTGAGGGTAGTTGTCGATGGAACCAAAGAATACGAAGTGGCCGAATATTTCAATTATGAAGTAGGAAGCTACCAAGAAGGTTGGCTGCGCTTTCCCATTAATAATTTGGAGCCAGGTAAACACACCATAGAATTGGAAGCTTGGGATACTCAAAATAATTTCTCTTCGGAAAAGATTGTTTTGGAGGTACGAGAAGGGAGTGGAATTAACATTTTGGAATTGGGCAACTACCCCAATCCGGTGGGCAACGAAACTACTTTTTACTTCAAGCACAATAAAACGGGGGATGATTTGTTATTACAATTGGATATTATTGATGTTTTGGGCCAGTCAGTTACCCTTTTTGAGGGATCCGTATACAATAGTGAATCTTTAATCGAGTTGATGCGTTGGGATGGGACTTGTCCTTGTGGGAAAACTTTTGAAAATGGCATTTATATTTATGTATTAAAAGTTAGGTCTGTTCTGGATGGAACAGAAAACCAGTACTATCAACGGTTAATTATAAATAAATAATTATATTTGAATATTCTGTTAATTGGATTATGTTAATAAATCGTAAAATTTTGTTGGTCGGAACGGCCTTGATGTTGATGTGCTCTGGGCAATTTGCTTTGGCACAATCAGGAGTAATTACCGGTGCAGATACTACACGACGCGTAATTACCACTGCTGTTCCTTTTTTGACGATATCACCAGACGCAAGATCTGGAGGTATGGGAGATGTTGGGGCTGCGATATCACCAGATGCGAATTCTGTGCACTGGAATCCTGCTAAGTTGGCTTTTATTGAGTCTGATATAGGGTTTAGTTTATCGTATACTCCATGGTTATCAAAGATTATCAATGATATGTCTTTGTCTTATCTATCTGGTTATTACAAGTTGACCAGAGAACAGGCAGTAGCTGTTTCATTGCGGTACTTTGATTTAGGTGAGATCTTTTTTAAAGGAGATCAAAATGAAGAATTGGGTAATTTTAACCCAAGAGAGCTGGCCATAGACGCTACTTATTCTCGAATGCTCACCGAGCAAATGGGAGTTGGAGTAGTCTTGAGGTATATCTATAGCAATTTAACTGGGCAGTTTTCTGCAGGAAACAGTTTGGATGCTAAACCTGGCAATAGTGTTGCAGTGGATTTAAGTTATTATTACAATGGCGACTTAGTAGTGTTCGGCAAGAATAGCAACTTGGCATTCGGAGCAGTTGTTTCGAACATTGGAAGAAAGATAACTTATTCCAATGAAGACAATAGGGATTTTATTCCTACCAACTTGCGTTTGGGAACGGCACTTACTTCTGAATTGGATCCTTTTAATAAACTAACTTTTGCATTCGACTTTAATAAGTTATTGGTACCTACCCCACAACCGGGCAGTGCAGACCAATCTTTGTTAAGTGGTATCTTTGGTTCATTCGGGGATGCTCCTGACGGTTTTTCTGAAGAAATGAGGGAAATCATGTTGTCATTTGGGTTGGAATATTGGTACAATGATGCGTTTGCAGTGCGTACGGGGTATTTCAATGAAAGCTCAGACAAGGGGAATAGAAAATATTTCACAATGGGAGTAGGGTTCAAATACAACGTGTTTGGTTTGGATGCTGCATATTTAGTGCCGCAACAACAAGAGCATCCATTGGCGGAAACTTTGAGAATAACCCTAGGGTTTAACTTCAATCAAAAATCAAAGAAAGACGAGTCGGTGACCGACTAGTTTTTTTAAAAATACTTAGAAAAGGGTTTGCTTTGCATGCCCTTTTTTTTTGCTCAATATGCAACTATTTTGAATGGGCATAGGTCTTTAGGAGTACAACGTCAAAAACTATGTTAAGAAACTACATCAATATCACCTTTCGCAACATCCTTAAACAAAAAGGATATGCTGCAATCAACATTATAGGCCTCTCTTTCGGATTGGCTGCAACAATATTAATGATGTTATTTGTCCAGCATGAATTGTCTTTTGATCAGTACCACACCAAAAAAGATCGAATATTTCGAGTGTCAAGAGGGTGGTACAACGCGGATGGCTCCATTAATTTGCATTTGGGCCATACTGCCCCGCCATTTTCTCCCCTACTAAAAAATTATTTTGATGGCATTGTAGAAGAAAGTGTTCGGTTCATGAACGATGATCCTTTGATTGTTTATGGAGAAAAAAAGATAAAAGAAGAGCGGTTTTTCTTTGCAGACGAAACTTTTTTAAAAGTGTTTGACTGGAAATTACTCAAGGGAGATCCTTCTACGGCCTTAAAAAACCCAAACGATTTAATTCTTTCAGAAAGTGCTGCAAAAAGATTTTTTGGGGAGGAAGACCCAATAGGAAAAACCCTCAGTTACAACAATCAATTTGACTTAACGGTGTCTGCAGTGATGCAGGACATGCCAGACAACTCTCATTTCACCATGGATTTTATAGCGAGCATGGCGCCTGTATCTGATTTTTATGGTGGTGAAAAAGCTTTTATGAGTAATTTTGGTAGCAACAATTTTGGAACCTATCTGCTTCTTGCCGATGGGCATGGTGCAGAAGAAGTAGAAGCGGGCATGGCTTCTTTTATAGACAAACACGTTCCGATGTTCAACGATGTGCTACCAAGTAAAAGTACTTTTTTAGAATTAATGCCCATTACCGATGTTCACTTACATTCCCATTTGGATTCTGAAACAGAAACCAATGGCGATATTAAATATGTCTACATATTTACTGCAATTGCCTTATTTACTTTGATCATAGCCTGTATTAATTTCGTGAACCTTACCACTGCAAGATCGGTTAAAAGAGCAAGAGAAGTAGGTGTGCGCAAGGTGATGGGGGCTCAGAAATCTATGTTAATCAAACAATTTTTGGTGGAGTCCACCGTATTTAGTTTGTTGGCTTTGCTGTTGTCCATCTTAGTGGTTGTATTGTTTTTACCATGGTTCAATCAGTTTTCTGGAAAGTCGTTGTCTATGGATGTTTTAGGGAATCCTTTTATCCCTTTGATGCTTTTAGGGATAACCATTGTCGTTGGAGTTTTGGCAGGAAGTTATCCAGCTTTTTATTTGTCTAAGTTTGATCCAGCTCAGATTTTAAAGAGCCAAGGAAAAAAGGCAGGAAGAAAATTCAACCTTCGTTCTGTATTGGTAGTAGTTCAATTTTTAATATCTATTTTACTTATTATTTCTGTTGGCGTAATCAAAGACCAAATAAACTTTGTAAAGAGCAAATCTTTGGGTTTCGAAAGCGAGAATAAAATTGTTTTACCCATGAATAGGACAATGTTGGGGCAATACAGTTCTATCAAACAACAATTTGAAAAAGAAAGCGGTATAGAACAAGTAGGGCTTGCATCGCGGGTTCCTTCTGGAAGTCTTTTAGATTCTCAAGGAACAAAAGCGGAGGTAGAAGGAGAAATGAAGAACATCAATTTTAGAGTGGCCGATGTGCATGTAGACTTTGATTTCTTAAGTTTAATTGAAACCAAATTCATAGCTGGAAGGGATTTTGATGCCCAGAGAGCCAGCGATTCAACAGAAGCATTTGTTTTGAACCATGCCGCAATAAAGGCCATTGGTTGGAAAAATGCGGAAGAGGCCATTGATAAAAAATTTAGTTATGGGTCTAGAAATGGGTTTGTAATTGGAGTAGTGGAAGACTTTCATTTTGAATCGTTAAAACAAAGTATTGCCCCAGTAGTGTTTTTGGTAACTTCTGGCCGTTCACGCAACCTGGTAGTGGATGTGAACCCACAATTAAAAACAGAAACTTTAGAGTTTTTACAAGAGCAATACGCGTATTTAATGCCGGGGTTTCCATTTGAATATTTCAAACTGGACGAAAGGTTTAATACGTTGTACCAGCAAGAAGAACAATTGATAGAACTTGGAACTTATTTTTCTGCATTGGCAATAGTTATAGCTTGTTTGGGTTTGATGGGGCTTGCTTCCTTTACTGCCGAACAGCGTTTTAAAGAAATAGGAATCCGAAAAGTTTTGGGTGCCAATGCCAATCAAATAATATTTCTTCTAACTAAAAATTTTATTTCTCTAGTCGCCGTTGGTTTTATTTTGGCCATCCCAATTGCTTGGGTGCTGATGCAGTCTTGGCTAGAAGCATTCGCTTACCATACCAACATTAGGGTCGGTACCATCGTCATTGCAGGAACTAGTGCTTTTTTAATTGCATTTTTAACTGTAGGTGGTTTGACATGGAAGGCGGCCAATGCAAACCCGACAGATGCTATGAAAGATGAGTGATTGTTGCGGTAATTATAATTGCATTAAGTTGGTTTTCAGCTGGTTATTATTTATATTAATGTTACAACATATAAGGATGAATAACATGATTTCGGGTTGTTCAGAACATTTAAAGTAAAAGGCGACATGCTGGCTATTTCTAAGCGTTATTTTATATGAGGTTGATTGGAAATTTACCCGAATAAGGGATTTTCCCTTGATGCACGCACAAAAAGGCAGGACGAACGTTCTGCCTTTTTTTATTGAATGGCCCCAAGTATTTTACGGCCCTTGGATTTGATTCCAGCAGAACCATAGGGTAGAATAGATGTTATGGCTGCTTTAAGTTCGTTTTTAATTTCTGGATAAAGCAAAGAGAATTGGTACAGCTTTTCCATGGAATGGGCTTTGACGGCAATGGGCGCTTCTGACGACAACAACCAACCAAATAACAAGTCCATTAATTGGCCTTGCAATTCTTCAGGAATTTCTAACCGGGTTAACGAACGAGTCCAAGCTCTGTTTACACTCCAGTCTTTGGATTTTATGCCCAATGATATATACAAGGGCAATAATTTGCCCATCAAGTGGGGGTGTTGCTCTAGGGCATTGTCCATAACCCAGCTGGCGTGTAGTCTAACTTTTGGGTCGTTGCCAAAAGCTAGAAATATCAATTCTGTAAAAAAAGGTGGGTTGGAATTAAGAAAGTCGATGAGAAAATCTCTGTGTGCTTTGGACCTGTCTTCCTGGATGAGTTTTAATAGGCTACTGAGCCTTTTTTGATTAATTGGCAGCTTCATAACCAATATCTGGTTTTAATCCACTTCCTTCTGCTGCATTTACCGCTAGCACATCGCAGCGTTCATTTTCCGCAATTCCGGCATGTCCTTTTACCCAAACAAACTTTGGTTTTAATTTGTTGTAGATTGGGATCATTCGTTTCCACAAATCTGGGTTTTTGATTTTGGAGAACCCTTTTTTCTGCCACCCCCATATCCATCCTTTTGAAATGGCATCCACTACGTATTTTGAATCGGAGTATACCGTAACAGGTAGTTTATCTGTTTTAATTGATTCTAAAGCAACAATAACCGCCAAGAGTTCCATCCTATTGTTGGTGGTTAACCGGAACCCTTCTGACATTTCTTTGCGGTGTTGTTGGTAGAGCATCACTACCCCATAGCCACCAGGGCCGGGGTTCCCTCTAGAAGAACCGTCTGTATATATTTTTATCATTTAAGTAAATGAAAAATTCTCTTTAAAAATTTTGACCGCGATGGCCAATAAAATAATCCCAAAAACCTTGCGGAGTACAACAAAGCCGTTTTGACCAATTTTCTTTTCTAGCCAGGTGGTAGATTTTAATACGCCATAAACAAATACCAGGTTGAGCAAAATGCCAACTAAAATATTGGGTACTTCGTACACAGCCCTTAAAGATAAAATGGTAGTAAGCGTACCGGCACCAGCCAATAATGGGAATGCCAACGGTACGATGGAACCAGTTCCTGTATGGCTGGGGTCCATTTTTATTAATGTGACATTTAATATCATTTCCATAGCTATGATGGTTATGACTATGGCACCTGCAATTGCAAAAGACTCTACATCCAACCCAAATAAACTCAGAATGGACCGGCCTAAAAATAAAAATACAATCATGAGCCCCCCGGCAATAAAAGTAGCCTTGCCCGAGTGAATTTTTCCCTCCCTTTTTCTAAGTTCAATTACTATTGGAATTGAGCCTAGTATGTCAATGACTGAAAACAATATCAAGGACACCGAGAATATTTCTTTAAAGTTTAACATTACAGACTTTTTTAATAATTAAGACCAAACGCAGCTAACATAACAAATTTATTTTAAAATACGGAGAAGTACAGCAGCAAGAGCTTTAAAATTTTCCAATTTTAACTCTGGAAAATTTGCAATTCGGATGGTATTGTGTTTCCACTCTCCATAACCATTCCCGATTACCATTCCTTCTTGGAGACAAATTTCTTTTATTGTATTGGCTTCTTTGGTTAACAATGCAAATACAGTAGGTGAAAGCACATGGGGGTTGGAACAAGCGTAGTTGAGGTGGGGTATGGTTTGTAAAAAGTTGTCAAAGAATTTTTGCTTGGCCTTGGTTTCTTTTTCAATCTTAACAATGTTGTCGCGTGATTTTAATACAGCATTGAGCAAATAGATACCCAACACATTGGGGGTGTGGGTGGTTTGAAATTTATTCGCGTTTTTTACAATGTTATTGATGCCGTTGTAATAGGTGTTGGGTTGCTTTTGTGCTATTTCTATGGCTTTAGGACTTAATATTAAAATCCCTAGACCTGCAGGTAGCCCCAAACATTTTTGTACAGATGCAAACCAGATATCAGCCAATTCAAAGGGCAAGTGTATACCGCCGAGCGATGCAGTTGCATCTGCTGCTATTAGAGCAGTATCCGAAGTGTTGCGGAGGGTTTGTAAGTCCTGAACAGGCCATTGTGTTCCATTCGATGTTTCTGTTGGTGTAATGCATATTAGCTCCGTCGATTCCAATCGATCAAAAACTTGACTTGGTGTCCAATCTAAGGCATAAGGTAATAGGTTCGGTTTACCCCCCAAGTTTTGGTTGTATTGGCCCCACTTTTCGCCAAAGGCGCCATTGTATAAGTGGGTTGTTGCTAAATTTTTATAAGATTGCGTTATGATTTCCCAACATTCAGTGGCGGAAGAAACAAAAGCAAGGGTGTAATCTGAAGGAAGGTTTAATTTTTTTTTAAAAGTATGAAGTGTTGCTTTGTACAGGTCCATAAATTGGTTGCTCCTGTGGTTGCAGCTGGTGGTTCCATTTTCATACGCTTGCTGCACAAACAATGGAATTTCAGGGTTAATCTGCGAGGGGCCGGGATAGAAACTAACCATCAATTAAAGAAAGTATGGCCAGCTCATAGCCTTTTAATCCAAATCCAACTACAATACCATTTGCAACGGGACTTAGGTAACTAAAATGGCGCACAGATTCTCTTTGGTGCACATTGGATATGTGTACTTCCACCACCTGTGCTGGAATGGCAGCAACAGCATCGGCAAGGGCCAAAGAGGTGTGGGTAAAAGCACCTGCATTGATTAGGATGCCATCACAATCAAAGCCTACTGCATGAAGCTTGTCAATAAGTTGGCCTTCGTGATTGGACTGGAAATATTCCAAAGAATGGTCTTTATATTTGGATTGCAATGTTTTGAAATAACTGTCAAAATCCTGGTTGCCATAAATGTCTGGTTCTCTTTTGCCAAGTAAATTTAAGTTGGGGCCATTGATAACGATGAGTTTCATATTTCTTTTGTTTGTCCAAAGTTAAAAGAATAATAAAAATTCAATTGTTTAATTAACTTAAAATTTAATTATTGAGCTAAAGTAACCTGAGTACTACAACAAAAACAACCCATGAATTGGAAGACCGCAATTGATCAATTTGAAACTTATGTAAAATTGGAACGAGGTATGTCCGATAATACGGTAAAAGCTTATTCTTATAACGTACGTTTCTTAGCTGATTTTATTGAAGAAAAAAACCCGGATCAGATACAAACTATTGACATTCACGATTTACTGGAACACATTGTGGAAATGGGACTTTCGTCTTATACCCAAACTCAAATTATTTCTGGTTTAAAGTCTTTTTTTGGATACTTATTTGCCGAAAAGTTGATCGAAATAAATCCTATGGAATTGATTCAGGCTCCTAAATTGGGTAGGAAACTTCCGGATACCTTGGAGTTGGAAGAGATTGATGCAGTATTTGCAGCAATAGACTTATCCACAACGTTTGGACATAGAAATAGAGCCATGCTAGAATTACTTTATAGCTGTGGTTTGCGTGTGACAGAGTTGGTAACACTGGAGATGAACGCGCTCTTCTTAGATTCAGAGACAATCGGTTTTATCCGTGTATTGGGTAAAGGCAACAAACAAAGATTGGTTCCAGTGGGGCGCTCTGCAAAAAAGCACTTAAATATTTATTTGGAACACCACCGAGATTCGTCCAAAGCCAAACCTGGAGAGGCGGGCATAGTTTTTCTAAACAACAGAGGCACCCGACTCAGCAGAGAAATGATTTTTATGTTGATAAAAAAAATAGTGAAAGAAACCACTATTAAAAAAAGAGTAAGCCCCCATACATTCCGGCATTCTTTTGCTACCCATTTGGTAGAAGGAGGTGCAGATTTAAGAGCAGTTCAAGAAATGCTGGGGCATGAATCCATCACAACAACTGAAATTTATACCCACCTAGACAGAAACTACCTGCAGCAAATAATTAAGGAATTTCATCCTCGAAGTTGAGAAAACTGCGGTATTGTATAGAACATTTTCTAAATTTGCCTCAAATTTATTC
Source organism: Cytophagales bacterium Alg240-R148 (assembly GCA_900537185.1). GTDB lineage: Bacteria > Bacteroidota > Bacteroidia > Cytophagales > Cyclobacteriaceae > Alg240-R148. Next base: position 105,035 of record LS999831.1, on the reverse strand, counting down.
ATCGTGTACAAACGCATTATAAGACCATTGTTATTCAGTTTGGATCCTGAAAAAGCACACCATGTTACCAATAGTATGGTGCAAGTTGCCTTTAAAATCCCATTGGTAAAGACCATCGTTTCTTCTTTGTATTCTAAAAACCACCCTTCGTTAGAAAAAGAGTTGTTTGGTATAAAGTTTAAGAACCCTGTTGGGTTGGCAGCCGGATTCGATAAAGACGCCAAAATGATAGATGCCTTGGATGCATTTGGATTTGGGTTTATTGAAATAGGAACCGTAACGCCAAAAGGGCAGGAGGGCAACGAAAAGCCCAGGTTGTTTCGATTGGTTGAAGACAAAGCGATTATCAATAGAATGGGTTTTAACAACGATGGGATGGAGGCTGCTGTCAAGCGGTTAAAGAAGAGAAAGAGTAAGGTGGTAGTCGGAGGCAATATCGGTAAAAACAAAGTGACTCCAAATGAAGAAGCATTAAGTGATTACTTAAAGTCTTTTGAGGCTTTGTTCGATTATGTTGATTATTTTGTGGTCAACGTTAGTTCTCCCAATACACCTAATTTAAGGGCACTTCAAGAAAAGGAACCATTGAAAAACTTGTTGGTGTCTCTAATGTCGGCCAATAAAAAGAAGGCGTGCGCCAAACCAATTCTTTTAAAAATTGCTCCAGACCTTACCGAAGGACAAATAACGGATATTGTTGAAATTGCACAAGAAACCAATATTGATGGGTTGATCGTTTCCAACACCACAATTGATAGAAGCAATTTAAAATCGACAACAGACAAAGTTAATGCCATAGGAATGGGTGGTTTGAGTGGGGCACCCCTTAAAAATAAGTCCAATGAAGTGCTGTCTGTAATTAGAAAAGCAATGGGTAAAGAATTCCCAATCATCGGTGTTGGTGGTATCATGACTGCGCAAGATGCTTTGGATAAAATAGAGGCAGGAGCAGATTTGGTACAATTGTATACTGGATTTATCTACGAAGGTCCTTCTTTGGTGAAAAAAATAAATAAAAAGTTGCTTCGTTCATAATTGAACATTTACCAATGATTAATTAATTTTCTCTTTATCTTTAGAGATTCATTAGCATAAGAATACTACTATATCTATGGGGAAAAACACCTATAAAACAAATACTTTTAAACAACCAGTTAAAAAAGGCGAAAAGAAGAAGCTTAAATTGAATATTGAGGCACTCAAAGACCAGAGAATAAAACTAGCTTTGGGATTCTTTTTGATCTTAATGTCTGTTTTTTTGCTTACCGCATTTGTATCCTATCTTTTCACAGGTAAAGCCGACCAGAGTATAGTAGATTCTACTATGGCCGAGAATAGTTTGGTAGAAGTTGGACAAGAAATAGAAAACTGGCTGGGTTATTACGGTGCCTTTTTCAGTTTTGTTTTTATATATAAATGGTTTGGGTTGTCTGCTTTTTTTATCCCTCCATTGTGTTTTTTTATTGGGTATAAGATATTAACCTTGAAAGAACTCGTTCCAATATACCGCTATATAAACTTCACTTTGTTTACCTCTATTTGGCTGAGTTTGTTACTGGGATACTTCGTTTTTAAATCAGATGGGTATACCCAGTGGGCCTTTTTATGTGGCGGGATGGGGTATTTCCTAGCAGGATTGTTTGAAAGTTTGGTAGGATGGGGAACATTTTTAGTACTTGCATTTTCACTGTTGGTGTTTTTAATTTACTTTTTTAATATAACCTCTTTATCTGAGGTGGTTAATTTGGCTAAAAGTACCGGCAACCCCGATCCGGAGGTGCCTAAAAAGAGGCCTTCTAAAAAAGAACCTTCCATAGAAGTGCCAGAGGGTGCTGAAAGTATTGAGCCTTCTAAAACAGAACCGTCAGAGGCGATAAATGAAGAATTAAGCTCGGATGAGGCTTTGTTATTCTTAGATGAAAAGGAAGACTTACCTGTTGAAGAGAACGAACCAGCAATTCTTTCAAAGGAAGATGCCGCCAAGGATCTGGATTTCTCAGTAGAGATTGCAACGCCGAGCAATGAAACGGAAGAACCAGCACCTTTTGGATTAAAAGAGCCAGAAGATACCGCCAAAGATTTGGTGGATGAGTTTGGAGCCTATGACCCAACCTTAGACTTGGCAGAATACAAGTACCCTGCATTGGATTTAATGGACCTGTATGATAATTCAAAGGTTAAGGTTACCAAAGAAGAATTAGAAATCAATAAAAATAAGATTGTAGATACCTTGACCAACTTTAAAATTGGAATATCCAGTATTAAGGCTACGATTGGCCCTACAGTAACGTTATATGAGATCATTCCAGAGGCAGGAGTGAAAATTTCAAAAATAAAAAATTTAGAGGACGATATCGCCTTGAGTTTGGCAGCTTTGGGTATAAGGATAATAGCGCCAATACCAGGCAAAGGAACTATTGGGATTGAAGTACCTAATAAAAATAGAGAGATGGTAGACATTCGATCCGTTTTGGCTTCAGAAAAATTCAATAGTTCTAAAATGGAACTTCCTGTTGCTTTAGGCAAGACCATTTCCAATGATAACTTTGTAATTGATTTGGCAAAAATGCCTCACGTTTTGATGGCAGGTGCAACAGGGCAGGGTAAATCGGTAGGATTGAACGTATTGCTTACTTGTTTGTTGTATAAAAAACACCCTTCTCAACTTAAATTTGTGCTGGTAGATCCCAAAAAGGTAGAATTGTCGTTGTTCAATAAGATTGAAAGGCATTTCCTAGCCAAATTACCGGACAATGACGAGGCGATCATAACCGATACTAAAAAGGTAGTTAATACCTTGAATTCGTTGTGTATTGAAATGGATAAGCGATACGATTTGCTGAAAGATGGAGGGGCAAGAAATATAAAAGAATACAACCAGAAATTTGTTCAAAGAAAACTGAACCCAGAAAACGGCCACAGGTTCCTACCTTATATTGTGCTTGTAATTGATGAGTTAGCAGATTTAATGATGACTGCAGGTAAGGAGGTTGAGACACCTATAGCCAGGCTGGCACAATTGGCCAGGGCCATCGGCATTCATTTGGTTGTAGCAACACAACGCCCTTCAGTTAATGTGATTACAGGGGTGATAAAAGCGAATTTCCCGGCAAGATTGTCTTTTAGAGTAACCTCTAAAATTGATTCAAGAACTATTTTGGATACAGGGGGAGCAGACCAATTAATTGGGATGGGCGATATGTTGTTTTCGCAAGGGTCGGAAATAACTAGATTACAATGTGCTTACGTGGACACCCAGGAGGTAGATCGAGTCTGTGATTTCATTGGAGATCAGCGCGGATACAGTTCGGCATACATTTTGCCAGAGTTTGTTGGAGACGAAGAAGGAGGGAATGGAAAAGATGTGGACTTGGCCGAAAGAGATGTGCTCTTTGACGATGCCGCTCGGTTAATTGTACTGCACCAACAAGGTAGTACATCGCTCATACAAAGAAAATTGAAGTTGGGTTACAATCGAGCGGGAAGAATAATAGACCAGTTAGAAGCTGCTGGGATAGTCGGACCTTTCGAAGGAAGTAAGGCCAGAGAAGTGTTGGTCGCAGATGAATACGCTTTGGAACAATTATTGAATGATATAAATTCGAATGCTTAAATAAACGGAATAATGAAGAATGTATTAATGTTGATTGTGGGAGTAATTTTGGCTTTTGGAGCCAAAGCGCAGTACGACCCAAAAGCCAAAACAGTTTTGGATGCTATGAGTGCTAAGTACAAAGACATACCTGCTTATAAGGCGAATATAAAATACTCTATTCAAAATAAATTGGATGACATTTCAGAACATTTTGAAGGTTCCATAACTGTAAGCCGAGACATGTTTTGGTTGAAATTGGATGAGCAAGAAATCATCAACAATGGAAAAACTGTTTGGACTTATCTACCGGAAATCAATGAAGTGACAATGTCGGATTTTGATCCGGAAGAAGATGAGCTACTACCTTCTAAAATATACAGTGAATATACCAATGGGTACAAGTATATCTTAGTTGGAAGCAAAACAATAGGTGGAGAAAGCTGTGACGAGATTGATTTGATTCCTGAAAAGGCCAAAGACAAGCAAATTTTCAAAATCAAACTGTTTATCAGCAAAAAAACTAAAACGTTAAAAGAGTGGTCCATGCACGAAAAATCTGGGAACATTTATGTTTATCAGATTTCTAAATTTGACCCTTCGGTTAAAGTGTCGGATAATTTTTTCGTATTTGATGTATCCAAGTACCCAGGAATAGAAGTGGTTAACTTGAATTAAAATAAAAAATATATCTGTAAAAAAAGCCGGCTCTGTTCGGCTTTTTTTATTTTTGAAAAAAATAAATTAATAAGGGATGGAAAAGCAAAAGTTAACAGAGCAAATTCAAAAAAAGAAGTCTTATTTGTGCGTAGGGTTGGATACAGACCTGCATAAAATACCCAAGCATTTATTGAAAGAAAAAGACCCAGTTTTTGAATTTAACAAGCAAATAATAGATGCTACTGCTGACTTTTGTGTTGCTTACAAACCCAATATTGCTTTTTATGAAGCGCTTGGTCCCGCAGGTTGGGAAAGCTTAAACAAAACCCTTGAATACATACCAGAGGAGATTTTTACAATTGCAGATGCAAAAAGAGGGGATATAGGCAATACTTCTAAACTTTATGCAAGGGCATTTTTTGAAAAAATGACTTTTGATTCTATTACGGTTGCGCCTTATATGGGAAAAGACTCTGTTATGCCATTTTTAGAATTTGAAAATAAATGGATCATTGTCTTGGCGCACACTTCCAATCCAGGTGCTCAAGACTTTCAAGTGTTGGAGTCGGATGGTAAGCCACTTTATGAGTCCGTAATTAAAAAATGTATTGGATGGGCCAACGCCGACCAATTAATGTTTGTAGTTGGCGCCACTAGAGCAGATAAAATAAAAGAAATCAGATCCTTGGCGCCCGATAACTTTTTTCTAGTTCCGGGAGTTGGTGCCCAGGGAGGGGATCTTAAAGCTGTGTCAGAGGCTGGTTTAAATGCGGATGGCGGGCTTCTTGTAAACTCCTCGAGGGGGATAATTTATGCTTCAAGCGAACGAGACTTTGGAAACATGGCGAGACAAAAAGCAGAGGACCTTCAACAAGAAATGGATAAATATTTGAATGAATATGTATAAAATTTTTATTTTTATGCATGCATCCGGATTTTATAAACTATTTGTGGAAATTTTGTAATTTTTCAAGCCTTCATTTGCGTTTAGTAGGGGGGGAGCGGCTGCACATCCACCACCAGGGAGTTCAAAGTCTCTACAGTCCTTTGAAATTTTTACATGCAAAACTTACAATTGGCAAAAATCAGCAAAACGGAACTGTTGCTCTGTACTTGAAGAGTAGTCATAGAACCGAACCAGCAGCAACTCCCCATTCTTCGAAGGAGCCCTCCATTCTTTGTGTTGTTTGGGAACACGACCAGATTCTGTACCATGAAGAGGCAACACGCTTACCTATTTTGGAGTTAAAACCCTATGTGGAAACTACTTTGGTACAGAAATTCCAAAATATATTGTCCACAACAGATCCTATTCCTTGCAAAAAGGAGCTCCCAATGATAACACCATTAACCAAACTAACCATGATTGAAAAATCATCCGTAAGAAATGTTCAAAGGAAGGGCATGGAGGTATTAGAGGCGTTACAGGAAAACAACAACGATTGGGAAGAAACTTGTTATCAGTTATTGGTGCAGAAAATTGGATTAACAGTGAATAGTGGTCCATTCAAAAAATTGGCGCTTTCGTTGCCTTATAAGATTCTAAAAAGGCATTCTAACAATACCCTTCAAATAGAGTCCTTATTGTTTGGTATGGCTGGTTTTTTACACCATACTTACGACCCATACCATGATAAACTTAAAAATGAGTTTGACAGCCTGGCTATAAAATACGGCCTGACTCCTATGATTAATGAGCAGGAGTGGAAGTTTCTGAGGTTGAGGCCCAATAATTTTCCAACCTTAAGAATTGCACAATTGGCGGCTATAATAGCAGACCAACCCCACTTATTCAATGCAGTTGTAGCCAATAAGGAAGTGCGGGCTTTGGATTTTTTGTTTGGACTCGAGTTGTCTGAATATTGGACAATGCATTATAAGTTTGGTCAAACTTCTAGTATTAAAAGCAGTAAAATGGGTAAAAAATCTATCGAGCATTTAAAAATTAATTTTTTTGTGCCAGTGCTGGTGGCATATGGACTGTTCATGCGGGATAGAAAATACATCAACAGAGCACTTTCAATACTAGAAAAGATGCCGCCTGAGCAGAATAAAATAACTCGAGAATTAGAATTGGCAGGCTTCCAATCCAAACGCGCGTATGATTCTCAAGGATTAATTGAAATTAATAATGAATTTTGCATGAAAAAAAAGTGTCTTTATTGTAATATTGGGGTGGCTATTATGAATTAACAAGCAGAATGATGTACGAAATGTTTGGGATATTGTGTTTGATGGGTTTTGTAACCTTTGGGTTTTTTATGAATCCACCGAAATATAGAACACTTTATTTGGCTGCTTTTATTTGTAAGATGGCTTTTGGCGTGGTTTTAGGGTGTATATATTTCTATTATTATGGCGTAGGAGATACCCTTTACTACGATGGGGTGGCAACTACTGTTTTTAATGAAACAAGTCGAAACTTTGGATTCTTCCTCGACTTCCTATTCGCTGATTTGCCCACTGCCCAGGCACTTATTCCATTCGAAATTGCGAACAACCGTACCTTGTTGTTCATTAAAATATTAAGCAGTGTTTATTTGTTAGCGGCAGGAAATTATTGGATAGCTGGCGCTTATTTTAGTTTTTTTAGTTTTTCGGGCTCGTTTTATGCATTTCGGATTTGGGCAAAATACCACAAGGGCGGAACGCTTTCTATTGCAACCATGGCCTTGGTTCTTTTTGTTCCTTCCTTAGCTACTTGGAGTGCAGGGGTGCTGAAAGAGCCTGTTGTGGTAGGGGCTCTATTTTATGTTTTTGGGATTTTGATCTATTTCAAGAACAATAAAAAGTTGGATGTTAAGCTGTTGGTTGGGTTGCTGGTAATGGGGCTGCTAATTCTAAAAATCAAATACTATGTTTTTGCTTTGTTGGTTTTTGGTTTGGTAGTATATGGGGCTCTGGCCTACTTGAATAAAAAAAGAAGTATTAAGACTTTCATCACTTCCATGGCAGCACTGGGTTTGTGTCTTTTTATGATACAATGGATCAATCCTAATTTACATTATAGCAATTTTTTTGCGGCCTTAATCGAAAATTACAAGGCTTATGACCTATTAGAAGTAAATGGGCCCCGCATTAACTTGGTGCAATTGATGCCCTCCGTTGCGGATTCATTTCAGCTGGGCATAGAAATTATCATCCAAGGAATTTTTAGACCGTGGATATGGGAAAAGGGAAATTTTCTGGTGCACTTGGCCTCTATCGAAAACGCTCTGTTGCTGTTTCTATTGGTTAGCAATTGGAAACATATAAAACTAAAATTGTTAGGTAACAATACCTTTGATTGGAAAATTATTGTTGGAATATTTTTAGTCGTAACATTTTTGTTCACCATTTCAACCCCTGTACTCGGAACTTTGATTCGCTACAAATCTTATTATGCTTATATTATATGGATTTTAGCACTCCAGAACCATCCTTTATTAATAAAACAAATTGACAAGGTAAGTTTTATTAAAAAGATGAAGTTTGAAGGTAACTGATTATCAACTACCTTTGCAGTCCAATTTAAAATTTATGGAAAATCCGGTAATAATATTTGGTGCTACAGGGCTCGGGAAAGCTGCACAGGAAGTATTTAATTCCCACCAAATTGTTGTCTATTGTTTTTTAGATGACGACAAATCCAAACACGGAACGGAAATCAATGAAGTTTCGGTTTTGGGTAAAACAGATGACGACGGTTATTTAAAATACATTGGAAAAAAATGTGAAGCTTTTGTTGCGGTGGATGACAATAAATTGAGAAAATCAATTGTAAACCTCCTTCATAAAAAAAGGAAAGTACAGCCAATGAATGCTGTACACTCCGGTGCTAGTATCGCACCTTCTTCAGAAATATCCTATGGGAACTTTGTCAACGATGGAGTGGTAATAGGGGCCAATGCAAAAGTTGGGGCTCATTGTATTTTACATAGCAATGCAGTGGTTGATTTTGGGGCGAGAATTGCCGATTTTGTTCAAATTGGAGCTGGCGCCGTCGTGAATGCTGAAGTGGAAGTAGAGGAGGAAGTTTTTATAGGAAGTGGGGCCATTTTGATTGCCGGGGTGAAAATTGGGAAAGGCGCAAGAATTGGAGCTGGATCAGTTGTTATTGCAGACGTTAAAGCTGGTGAAACGGTTTTTGGAAACCCTGCAAAAGCATTTAATACATAATTTATAATTAATAACACCTTGCTGAAACAAGGCAGCGTTATGAAATCACATCAAATACTGTTGTACTATTGTTATGCCCCCATCGAGGATGCGGAGGCCTACAGGGAAGCCCACCATTTGTTTTGCATAGAAAATAACATTAGAGGGCGCATCATTATAGCCGATGAAGGCTTGAACGGAACTGTAACTGGACTGAAAGAAGATTGTAAGGCCTATATGGATTACATTAAATCGGATCCTAGGTTTAAAAAAACCGAGTTCAAAATTGAGGCGTCTGATGGACATGCATTCCAAAAAATTAATGTCCGGTATAAATCGGAAATTGTGCATTCTGGTTTTTCACATATCGACCCTAATCAAAAGACTGGAATACACCTAGAGCCAGATGCATTTAAAAAAATGATGCACGACGAAGACGTCATACTTTTGGATTGCAGATCCAATTACGAGCATGAAGTTGGAAGGTTTAAAGGTGCAGTAACCATGGACATTGATAATTTCAGAGACATTCCTTCCAAATTAGATGAAATAAAAAAATACAAAGACAAAAAAGTAATCACTTACTGTACTGGAGGGATCAAATGTGAGAAGGCAAGTGGGTATCTTTTGGAACAAGGATTTGAACAAGTATACCAATTGCATGGTGGCATTATTAAATATGGAATTGAAGAGGGAGGAGAAGATTTTGATGGTAAATGTTACGTCTTTGACAACAGAGTAGTAGCAGATGTGAATAAGGTAAACCCAAAGGTGGTATCCCAATGTTATGTTTGTCAAGAAAGTAGCGATCGAATGGTGAATTGTGCCAATCCGACTTGCAACATTCACGTAGCGATTTGTGAAGCCTGTGGTAACGAACTGGAAGGAGCTTGTTCTGAAACATGTAAAAACGATCCAAACAAACGGCCCTATTCTGGCAATGGAGCTTATCCGAAAGAATTGAACGGTTACAACCCGTATAAAGGAGTGAAATGGACTGAATAAACAGAAGGCTGTAAAATAATTTTTTAATAAACCTGATTTTTATAAAAATCAGGTTTATTTTTTTATATTTCTGTGGAACAATTCATTATGAGTAAAATCTTAAATACAGATTTAATCCTAAATAAGGATGGAAGCGTATACCACCTAAGCCTAAAACCTGGCCAAATCTCCGATACCATTATCACGGTTGGGGACCCTGGTCGCGTACATAATGTAAGCCAACATTTTGATGATGTAGAATTCGAAATGAATAAAAGAGAGTTCATAACCCATGTTGGACAATACAAGGGCAAGAGAATTACGGTTATTAGTACAGGGATGGGAACAGATAATGTGGAAATTTTTTTTAATGAAATTGATGCGTTGTTTAATGTGAATTTAAAGACTAGGGAAGAAAAGCAGAAAAAAAAGAAGCTGAGAATAGTTAGAGTGGGAACATCTGGAGCACTACAAGAAGACCTCCCTCTCGATGCTCATTTGGTTTCAGATTATGCCGTTGGATTGGATACCTTAATGTTTTTTTACAAACACAACCAAGATGCTTTTGAAAAACAAATAACTCAAGGTTTAAAAGATGCTACGGGTATACCATTTGTTCCTTACATGGCAAGAGGTTCACAAGAATTATTGAAGAAAGTAGGAGAGGGAATGGTGGTTGGTAATACGATTACTTGCCCAGGTTTTTACGCACCTCAAGGTCGCCAATTGAGGACCAAACTTCAATACCCCAATTTAATAGAAGATTTGTATTCTTTTCACTATAAAAACTTTTGGCTCACAAATTTTGAAATGGAAACGGCAGGGTATTATGCCATGGCCAATTTATTAGGCCATGACATGTTAAGTGTCAATGCGATTATAGCCAATAGGATTACAGATAAGTTTTCTTCCAATCCCAATAAAACCATAGATTCTTTGATTGTTAAAGTATTAGATAGACTTTAGGGGTTGAGGTTCTTTTTGTTTTTCATATCCATGATTTGTCTTGTGGCATAAAATGGATCGTAATTTTTATAAAAACCAGAAAGAATCCGGTGGGCGATGTGGGATATTATAAGTTCTTCATCGGATTTACCTTCTTTGCCTTGCCAATAAACTCTATTGCGGTGGTTTTTCATGTCCTCAATGTAGTTTTTTGCTCTTGCATATTGCTCTTCTGTATAAGACAATACAAATGTCGTTTCAACCGTTTTCATTTTTTTAATATTTTGTACAAAATCTCTTTCCCGGCTTGCCTTAGTATATTACAACTGTTGTGCCATATTTTTAGGCTTGTAGTTGGTGTTTGGGCTGTTTTACCCCAGTGCTTTGTGCGGAATCGATCGTTTTATGTTCGGAAATGGGAATAAAACGAATGGTAATTTTTGAAGTACGCAGGCAGTTAATCACAAAATTATTTTACCTTTGCTCATTGATTTTTTGCATGAAAGACTTTCAATTATATACATTGGCCAATGGCATCCGAGTGGTGCACAAAGAAGTAACATCCACACAAATAGTTCATTGTGGGTTTATTTTAGATATTGGCAGTAGAGACGAATTGCCAGAGGAACAAGGCATCACGCATTTTTGGGAGCACATGGCTTTCAAAGGAACTAAAAAACGAAAGGCTTTTCATATAATAAATAAATTGGAATCGGTTGGAGGCGAACTCAACGCCTATACGACCAAGGAGAAAATAACATTCTATGCCTCCATCTTATCCGGGCATTTTGAAAAAGCACTCGAGTTACTTACCGATATAACATTTGAATCTACCTTTCCTGAAAACCAAATAGAACGAGAACGCAAGGTGATTTTGGAAGAAATGGCGATGTACGAAGATGACCCAGAAGATGCCATTCAGGATGATTTTGATCAAGTGTTATTTGGCAAACATCCATTAGGGCACAATATACTAGGAACAAAAAATACTGTTGGAAGATTTTCTCAAATGGATTTTGTTGATTTTTTAAAAGATAAGGTAGATACCAACAAAATTGTATTTTCTGTAGTAGGTAACGTTGCTTTTCACAAAGTGAAAAAATTGGCAGACAAATACATTGGGCATTTGGCTTCTAAATCCAGTCAATCCAAACGTTTTTCATTTAACCCTCCATATCCAATAACTTTTAGAAAAGAAAAAAACATTTCCCAAGCACATTGTGTTATGGGCAGAACGGCCTTTTCGCTGAACAATGACAAACGCATTTATTTCTTTCTTTTGAACAACCTTTTGGGTGGGCCGGCGCTAAATTCAAGATTGAATTTGGCCCTCCGAGAAAAACATGGTTATGTATACGCCGTGGAGTCCTCGTATTTGCCTTTTACAGATACTGGGTTATTTAGTATCTCTTTTGCAACTGAGCCAAGGCATTTAATGAAAAGTATTAATTTGGTTAAAAGAGAGTTGAGAAAATTAATGGACAAACCACTAGGCGTAAACCAAATGCACAGTGCTAAAATGCAATTGATGGGGCAACTCGCTATGGCAGAAGAAAACAATTCTGGTTTGATGCTCATGATGGGGAAAAGTTTGCTTGATTTGAATAAAATTGATAGTTTGGAAACTATTTTTAAGGCAATAGAAAAAATAACCCCTTCCGATTTGTTAGAAGTTGCGAATGAAATATTGGATTCAAATTATTTTAGTTATTTGACTTATACTCCTGAATGATATGGACTTTTTACCTAAAGATATTCAAGCGTATGTTGGAGGGCATACACAAACAGAACCGGACTACTTAAGCGAACTCGAAAGAGAGACCCATTTAAAAGTACTAATGCCCAGAATGTTGTCTGGACATTTGCAAGGAAGGGTTTTGAAAATGTTGGTGCAAATGATACAACCCCACAATATTCTTGAAATTGGAACGTATACAGGGTATTCAGCACTTTGTATGGCCGAAGGGCTTCCAACTGATGGCAAAATTGTGACTATTGATAAAAATGAGGAGTTGGAAGAATTGGTGCAACGTTATGTGAAAAAGGCAGGGTTTGAATCCTCTATAGAACTGAAAGTAGGAAAGGCAATGGATATAATTCCGCAGCTAAACACCAACTTCGATTTGGTTTTTATTGATGCTGATAAAATAAATTATTTAAATTATTACCACCAGGTTTTTGACCAAGTAAATGCAGGTGGCTATATTATTGCTGATAATGTTTTGTGGAGTGGAAAAGTGGTTGGTGATAAAACGGACAAAGATACCGAGGCAATAAGGCATTTCAATAAATATATTCAAGAAGACAATAGAGTAGAAAATGTCCTGTTTCCAATAAGAGATGGCTTGATGGTTGTAAGAAAAAAATAGAATATGTGTTTAAGTAAATTTGCTTTTAAAACGGTTGTTTGGACAGCGTTTTTTTTAGTTGCATCCTTTAGGTCAGAAGCGGCAGGGCCAAAAGTGCCCGCCAAACTAACATTTGCTGACGTTAAACTGAAAATTACGGAAGACGCTAGGCGGCTGATTCAAAAAGATGTGGATGCTTTGACCAGAAGTGAACGACATTTTCAAATTTTGGTGGACCGAGCAGATACTTATTTCCCCATTATCGAGCAAGTATTTAGGGAGGAAGGCATACCAGACGATTTTAAATATTTGGCTTTGCAAGAAAGTGCACTTAAAGGGGATGTTGTTTCTTCGTCCAATGCCGTTGGTTATTGGCAGTTTAAAGACTTTACAGCATTGGAAGTAGGGATGAGAATTGACAAGCAGGTGGATGAAAGAATGCACATAATTGCCGCTTCCCGCGGAGCTTGTAAATACCTGAAAAAAAGTAATTTCTATTTCAATAACTGGTTGTATGCCTTACAATCTTACCAGCAAGGGGCGGGTGCTACAATGGATGCCGTTGACAGTAAATTATACGGGCAAAAAAGCATCACTATTAACAAAAAAACCTATTGGTATGTGAGGAAATTTTTAGCCCACAAAATCGCATTTCAAAATGCTGTTGGTAAAAAAACAGGGGGGGTTCATTTGTCTGTTTATATTAACGGTAAAGGAAAGTCGCTAGGGCAAATTGCCTCCGAACTTGAAGTGCAGGAATCTGAATTAGAACTGTATAATAAATGGATCAGAAGAAATAAAATTCCCAATGATGATAAAGGCTACCAAGTATTGGTTCCTGTAAAAAGTTTAGAAAGGGTCTCGCTTCAAGAAGGGTTGGTCAACCCTGTGGCGAAAATTAAAACAACTTCTATCACTAAGAACCAACAAGACCGCTACCCTGAAGTAACCGATATTAAATCCGTATCCAATAGCAACCTGTTGGTGACGATCAATGGTCTGGCGGGGATAGTGGCCAAGCCAAATGAAAAAGCGGTGGATTTGTCTGAAAGGGGCGGAGCGGTTTTAAGCAAATTTTTACTTTACAACGACATCGAAATTGATGATGAAATAATAGCTGGTAAAGTTTATTATTTGAAAGCCAAAAGAGGAAAGGCAAGGGTGTATTACCATACAGTCCAGCCAGGAGAAGAGGTTTGGGGTATTTCTCAGAAATATGGAATAAAGTTGGCAAGTCTTTTGAAAAAAAACCGGTTGGAAAGTGGGGCCGAACTTAAAACTGGTCGGGTTCTTTGGCTTAAGAAAAAAAGACCTGCATCCACTGCAATTGAATACAAAAAGGTGGACATTCCAAAAGTAGTGGTGGTAGCAACACAAAAACCTACAGAACCAAAAGTGAAGGAAGAACCAACCACCGTTTTGAAACAAGAAGGAGAAGAAAAAGAACGAACGGATGAAGTGCCGAAAACAGATTCAGAGCCTGCAAAAATAGACGAGGCAACAGAAAGAAATTCAGTTTCGGTTAAAGAACCTATAGGCAGACCTGTCGACCAGAACAACGCAGCCACGGATGCCAATCAAAAGGAGGTTGTGCACCTTGTGAAAAAGAAAGAAAGTCTGTATGCCATATCCAAAATGTACCAGGTTAATGTGATGGACATCTTGGAATGGAACAACCTTAAAATCGAAGATGGTCTTGCCATAGGGCAAGAATTAAGGATTAAAATTTCTGATACTGAGAGCGAAAACGACAAACAGGAAGTAAAAATAGAAAATGGAAATAATTCTTACATCGATCACGTGGTTAAAAAGGGAGAAACTCTGTATAGCATTGCACGTCAATATGATGTGACATTAAAACAGCTAATGGAGTGGAATGGTAAAAATGAATTTAATTTAACGGTTGGAGAGCATCTTAAGGTGCGTAAAGATTAGCAATCTGTTTTGATTAAGCGAATATTTTTTATATTTTCAGTCCTGATATATTACAGACAATAGGAATTTAAATATTGCAATATTTTAAATACTATGTAAAGTTTAACTTTGGGTCTGGTTGAGAATACGTTTTTTTAAGTAATTATTAAATTTTTTGTTTAGAATATTCTTTGTAAAATTGACCATATAAGGAAAATGGGATTTATTAAGAAAAATAGAAAAGTATAAATGGTGGGAGAGAAGGTAATTGATTTGGTAATGCTAGTAGATGACAACGATACTGATAATTTTATCAGCAAGCGAATCATTGAAATAACTCAGTTTTCAAACGCCGTAGAAGTAAAAAACTCTGGGAAAAAGGCATTGGACTATCTTCGAGATAATGAAAACAACCTCGAAGCACTTCCGGATTTGATATTTCTGGATATTAACATGCCAATTGTAGATGGGTTTGTGTTTTTGTATGAATTTGAAAAATTCGGTGACAACATCAAAAACAAATGCAAAGTGATCATATTGAGTAGTTCTGACAACAAAAGGGACATTGATAAAATTGTTAATAATGACCACGTAATAAAGTTCATTACAAAACCGTTAACGGAATCCGCGTTAGACGAAATAAAGATTAACAATATTTAATAAAAGATTATATATCAATTGATTATATTTGGCCTGCAAAAATGAATGCAGGCTTTTTTTATTTCTCAAAAATGAAACAAATATTCTCTATTGCTCTGGTAATCTTGTCTTATGCTGCTTTGGCGCAGAATGACAGTACGCAATCAGCAGATACAGTCAAGTATTGGAAATCTGGTGGTAAATTTGGTGTGACTTTTCAAAACGTAGGCCTTTCCAATTGGTCTGCTGGTGGGGATCCTTCCACCTCTTTTGGAGCTAATTTTAGCTTGTTTGCTAAGTATGAAAAAGGAGCGCACCAATGGAGAAATGTGTTAGAAGCTGCTTATGGTGCTCAAAAACAAGGGCGATCGTCCAAAGATAATTTCCGGAAAAACAATGATTTGTTATTGTTCATCAGTAGATACAACCGAGCATTGAGTGACAAATGGTCTTTTGCAGTCTCAGTGGATTTTAGAACGCAATTTGATCAAGGGTATAAATACTTTGATGACGACCCTACCAAACAAAGGGAGCGCGTTTCTGACTTTATGGCTCCAGGCTATTTATCCCCTGCAATTGGTATCAGCTACAGAATAAAAGATAGGTTAGAGTTGTCTCTTTCCCCCTTGGCCAATAAAACAACTTTTGTGTTGGACGATTCTTTATCGAATGCAGGGGCTTTTGGTGTAAGTGCTGGAGATAAGGTTCGATCGCAACAAGGGTGGAACTTTACTGGTACGTATGCAAAGGAAATTATGAAGAATGTTAAGTTAAGATCCAACCTACTATTGTTCGGGGCCTATGACAACCTAGGTGCAGTGGATGTGAATTGGGACTTGTTTTTGGATATGAAGGTAAATAATTTGATCACAGCGAATTTCACTTTGCAGACATTGTACGACGAAGATATAGAATTGAAAGATGAAAACGACAACCCAATAGGGCCGACTTTACAGGTGCGCAATGTGCTCAATGTGGGTTTGACTTTTAATTTTGGTCACAAAGAAGACGAAAAATAGATTATAAATCTGGATCCAGTCCTAATCGCTCTTTAAAGTCCTTTAGAACTGGATATTTTTCTATCAATAGGTTGAGTTTGTCTTTTTCTGTGTAGGCCTTTGGTTTGTTGATTACTTCATTAAAGACAGTGTGCACGTCTATGTTTTTATTTCGCATGGATTGTCTTAAATGGCCGAGCAGTTTGTGTTTAACTTTGAGTATAAACTCTTCTTGTAGTGGGTTAACTAAATGGACTGTTACAGAGGTGCCTTCCAAAATGAAGTCTGAATCAAGGGCAATGGCAGCATGCTGGTGTCCGTCTTTTTTTAATTGTTCTGTGAAAATTTTCCAAGATTTCCTAAATGCATCTTCACTGAAGTTTTCTTCTTCTGTAACTTTTTGTACTTGAACTTCTTTGGCTTTGGTTTGCTCCTTTTCCTTGGATGGTTCAGTAGTAGGCAAAGCACCAAACTTTGGTAGTTGTACCGTCTTTTTAGCATTAAAATTACTAATCTTTTTTTCTGTACTTGTAGCAACGGTGCTTGTTGGAGCAGCAGCTTTTGTGGCCACATTGGTTGGTCTTTCCTGCGGAGTCTCTAGCTTACTTTTTTTTTTAGCGCATCAAAATTTTGCTTCGCCAAATTTACAGCATTGTTGATGTTGGCAATTTTCATTATGGCCAGTTCTACGTGGAGGCGTTGGTCTTTGCTGCCTTTGTAGCCAATGTCTGCTTGGTGGGCAATGTTAATAGCCGTAAGTAAATAGCCAGTAGGGATGTTGTTAGATTGCTCTTGGTATCTTTTTTTAATGTTGTCCGCTACTTCTAATAAAGCAATGGTTGCGTTGTCTTTGCAAACCAATAAGTTTCTAAAATGACCACTTAAACCTGTTAAAAAGTTATGCCCATCAAATCCTTTTTTCAATATTTCGTCAAAAGTCAAGAGTGCTTGGCTTAGGTCTTCTTGGTACAATTGGTCTGTGACTTTGAAGTAATAGTCATAGTCCAGTATGTGCAGATTTTTTATTGTGTTCTTATACGTGATGTTGCCATCAGAAGAAAACGTTACGATCAAATCAAAAATGGAAAGGGCATCTCTAAGAGCGCCATCTGCTTTTTGGGCAATCAAATGCAAAGCTTGTTCTTCTGCATCAATGGATTCAGAAGAGGCGATTTTTTGCAGATGATGTGTCATGTCCGAGATTTGAATTCTATTAAAATCAAAAATCTGACACCTGGATAAGATCGTAGGGATAACTTTGTGTTTCTCCGTAGTCGCCAAAATAAATATGGCATAAGCCGGAGGTTCCTCTAAGGTTTTTAAAAAGGCATTAAAAGCTGCATTGGATAACATGTGCACCTCATCAATGATGTATACCTTAAATTTGCCTTGTTGCGGTGGGTAGCGCACTTGATCGATTAAGTTTCTTATGTCGTCTACCGAATTGTTGGATGCTGCATCGAGTTCGTAAATGTTAAGGCTGTTTTGATCCGGATCGTCAAATCCATTTACCATTCGAGCCAAAATTCTTGCACAAGTTGTTTTTCCTACCCCTCTAGGTCCGCAAAACAACAAAGCTTGCGCCAAATGGTTGTTGTCGATAGCGTTCTTTAAAGTAGTGGTAATGTGTTCCTGCCCTACTACTTCATCAAAACCCTGTGGTCTGTACTTACGTGCTGATACAATAAAGTTATCCATTGGCACGCAAGATAAAAAGATTGGAAAAATATCTGCCTCTAAACTCAAAAAAAAAAATAGTTTTTTCAATGGGTAAAAAAGGAAGCCCTGCTAGATGCCCATGAATAACCATTGGCATGGGTACTTTGGAACCAAAAAAAACCAGGTACTGTTTTAAATTTGCAGTGAACAAGGGTACTGTTTTCAAAAACCCTTGTATATTTGTCGTCACTTTACATTTTGGGGCCGACCGGTATTGACAGGATGTGTGAGTACGTATGTAAGCATGTAGGCTCATGGGATGAGAGCCTTGAAAGATAGTTCCAAAAAATAGTTAGCGAAGATAACTACGCTTTAGCT
Source organism: Cytophagales bacterium Alg240-R148 (assembly GCA_900537185.1). Classification (GTDB taxonomy): domain Bacteria; phylum Bacteroidota; class Bacteroidia; order Cytophagales; family Cyclobacteriaceae; genus Alg240-R148. The sequence goes on along the minus strand of LS999831.1, from coordinate 86,781 downwards.
GCTTAATCTAACGAAATGTTGGATAGAGCTTTTGGGTTGAACTTAGAGTTCCCCGGCTAACACGCTACCGGTCTTCCGTCTTAAGAGACTGGATTTGGCGTGACGTAATTTAAGACTGGCTGGAAGGATGTTGTTAAATTTCAGTGAGACCCAACAAATAAGGATAAATTGGAGTGTCTTTTCTCAGGTTTATTTCGAAAATTAATAAAAGACTAAGCATGTAGAAGATCCGCTATGACCCTTCTCTGGACGCGGGTTCGACTCCCGCCGGCTCCACCAACAGTAAGCCCTCTGATAACCATTGGGCTTATTGTTTTAAAAATTATTAAGGGTTGTCAGTAGGGAAAAGATGGCCTCCATTTGGTCCCTGTTGCTAATAACTAAGTGGATTAACCTCCTTGATTCAACTGACTTCTCTCCACCCTTATTGTCTATTCCTTTGTTGTTTATCTATTTTAAATGCCATCCAATTGGTGTGTTAGCATCTTTTTATTGTTATTTGGAGTTAGTTATTTACTTTTTTTATAGAACTCTTCCGAGAAGAACTTATTTGTTTTATTTTTGACTGTGTAAATTTTGAAGCTATGACTACAATGAGAAAAACGGGTTTAATAATAGGGTGTTTGATGTTTTGTACTTTGGCATGTTTTGCCCAAGATAAGGTGCAAGCTTCAAAATTGGATACAACAATCGTGAAAGAAAAATACCCATATGTATTGCCTATATGGGGGCAAAAGGTAATGGACAGGAACATTGATTTGCAGTTGCCTTTTGGGTTTAATGTCAACTACGTATTCAATCAAATGACGCTGGAACTAACAGAGTTTAGCATGAATTTTTATGACGGTGAAAATTTAGATGACATCATTAACCCAGAAACGCTGAATTTTACCGAGACGGTCGCTACAGCAAATGGTGTTAATATTAGAGCCGATGCTTGGATATTGCCCTTTATCAATGTGTACGGTTTATACTCAAGAAATTTAGGGACTACAAAAGTATCGTTTCAACCGCAAGTGGTGGAAACAGGGTTGGGACCTAATGGAAATATAAAGGAGATTAGAACCTTAGTGAAACCAATAGATGTGCCACCAGTAGAGTTTCATACCAACTCATTTGGCACAGGTACTACACTAGTTTATGGATGGGACCAATATTTTGTAAATGTAGATGGCAATATAACTTGGTCAACTTCTGATTTACTGGAACAAACCGTAACATTCTTTGTGGGCTCTGCTCGTATTGGCAAACGAATCCCGCTTAAGAAAAATATGAAATTAGCCATCTATATAGGCGCCATGTACCGGGATTTTGTTAACAAAGAAAACAATACAGGCTCTATTAGAGTTCCTGCTCTGGACGAGGGAATGCAAAGGGCAATTGATGGTTTTACAGCTATAAACGATCAGCAAATTGAGTTTTATGAAGGCCTGCCTCCAACACCTGGTGTAGAAGAAAAGTTGGAAGCCTTGTACGCAAGAGATCAGAGACTTCAAGATGCCAGCGAAAGAGTGGAGACTGCAAATGCAATCAACTACAGCATTAAGAAAGAGATAGTGAACAATTGGAGCACCCAAATTGGTTTTAATCTAGAACTATCCAAGCATTGGATGTACAGAGCTGAAGTGGGGTATCGCGATGATCAAAAATTTGTAATGACTGGTTTACAGTTTAGATTTGGTTTATAGGAATCTAGTTTAAGTAAGTAATTCACTCTTTTTGATGGTGGCGATCGTATAAAGTATATTCATTAAGGTGATGCGGTAAACCATTTCAAAAGGAGCCATTATTTTTTGCGTTGGTAAAAGTTTATGGGAATTTTGGCGCCTTTACAAAAGGCACCAAGTCAGTATTTTTTGTATATTATCCGTTAAAGAACCATCTTTTTTTGCTTTCAAATTAATTTTGCTTTGAATTCTAGTGAAATTTTTAGCCATCCTCCCAATAAGTTTTTATTTTAAATAAATTTAGAAATATTGACTTTTTTTATGGAGACTGCTCACAATGCATAGGAAGAAAAAACTTTCATTTATTAAACAAATCCAACTTTGGATATTAAGCGGCATGACGGTATTGATGTTGTTGATATCCACCTATTTGTGGTTGGATGCACGAAAGGAGCAGTTTGAATCCTTGTCCTATACTGCTTCGGTGTTAGACAATTACAATACTTTAACTTTTTACCACAGAGAATTAAGCTTGGCAAGTGTTGGATCCAGGCTCTTGGATATCCAAGGCAGCAGTCAAGATTCTTTGCGTTTGGTGTATGCGCGCAAATCTTTAAAAAACTACAATGAGTTTTTAGCTTTTGGTTTGGCCGATACTTTGGGGCAGTTGACAACTTTTACCGGTGAGCAGGAGGGGGTTCCCAACCCTAGTTTGATCGCTTCTGAAGCATCCAAAAGGTCTTTTGTAAAAGCTAAAAAAGCAAAGGGAATTGTAATCGGTGAAGTTTATTTTTTTGAGGCAATTAAAAGTTGGATTCTACCCATACGGGTGCCACTGAGAAATGAAGATGGAGAATTATTGGGGCTGAATACCTCTGCTATCGATTACCAAAGCTTGAATGATAACTTGTCTGGGTTCGAGTTTGATTCGAATATTACAATTCATTTTATCAATAATGTTTTTAATACTACCCAGCTTTATTACCCAATGGAAAAAGAAAGGTATGGTGTACTGTTAGGGAAATCTGCTGGGATTTACAAAGACACTAGTTATGTGGCTCCAATAGGGCGGTATACTGGGTTTATCGCTACCAATACTTATTCCAATCAAAAAGTACTAGCAGTGGCTACCAATGCCGGAAGTTTGGAACACTACTTTGTAATTACTGCAGAAACCAATGTGCTTTGGGCAGGTTTTTTTGATAAGGCACGTTGGGTACTAGTGGTTTACTTGGTACTGATGGGTTTGACAATTATTGGGTTTCGGTATCTTCAGAAAAAGGAACAAAAGTATACGGAGGATATTTTTATTGAAAAGGAGTTTTCAGATCAAATATTAAAAGGTTCGCCTGCGGTTATTGTAGGCATAGATTTAGAAGGGATTTGTAAATATGTCAACCCTACGGCCATACAAACTATTGGGTATAAAAAAGAAGAAATAGTAGGTCAAAACTGGTGGACCATGTTGTATCCAAAAGATTACTATGAACAAGTAGAACGGTTGTTTGCTGAGCTTGAAAATGGCCAAGTAGAGGAGTACGAAATGACATTGGTGGAGAAAAATGGACACGAAAAAATAATATCTTGGAATTCCTTCAACCTCTATGATAAAAAAGGTGAATTTGTAGAGGTAATTGGATTTGGAAGAGATGTGACCGACTTAAAAAAGGCACAAAAAGAGCTTCATGATTATACAGTGAATTTGGAGAAACTAATTAAGGAAAGAACCAAAGAATTAGGTGGTGCTAACAAAGCACTGCAACAATCCAATGAGCAATTGAAGGATACATTGGCCAATCTTGAAAAAACGCAAAACAAATTATTCCAATCGGATAAAATGGCCTCTTTAGGGGTGTTGGTAGCTGGTGTAGGGCATGAAATAAACAACCCGTTGAATTATATTAAAGGTGGAGTTCAGGCCATAGAAACCCTAATGGAAGATGGGGACCCAGATAGAGATGAATTAAAGGCCCTGATTGGAATTATAGAAGACGGAATTAAGCGGGCTTCTAATATCGTAAAAAGTTTGAGTCACTTTTCTCGGAAATCAGGAACTATGGAAGAGGTTTGCGATGTACATGACATTATAGATAACTGTTTGGTGATTCTTTACAATAAATTCAAACACAAAGTTACAGTGCATAAAAATTATGAACTGTCCGAACGCAAGGTAATTGGAAACACGGGAAAACTGCACCAGGTGTTTTTGAATATACTGTCTAACGCAGAACAGGCCATAGAAGGCGATGGAATGATAAGTATTACAACAAAAATTGTCTTTAATGATATTATCATAAACATTAAAGATTCAGGCAAGGGAATTCCAGAAAAGTATATAAACCAGATAAGTGTACCTTTTTTTACTACTAAAAATGTTGGAGAAGGTACTGGTCTGGGTCTGTCTATTGCTTATTCTATTGTAGAAGACCATGAAGGTGTCATAGAAGTTGATTCGGAAGTAGGGAAAGGTTCAGAATTTATTGTTAAATTACCAGTTAAATGATTGTATTATGAGTAATAACGTAACCATTTTATATGTTGATGACGAATTCAACAATTTGTTTATTTTTCAGAAAATGTTTGAAAAAAAATACAATGTCCTAACTGCACAGTCAGGAAGTGAAGGGTTAGAGAAGTTAAGCAGTTATGCCGATGATATAATTGTAGTGATAAGTGATATGCGAATGCCTTTGATGAATGGTGTGGAGTTTGTTAAAAAAGCGAAAGAAAAATATTTGAACATAGCTTATTTCATATTAACTGGCTTTGACTTCAATGAAGAAATTGATTCGGCTCTCAAAGAGGATGTAATTCAACAATTTTTCACCAAACCATTGGATATGCAAGAAATTGACGGCGCCATTCAAAAAATCCTTCACAAGTTGTCTTAACTGTAAAACTACTATTAGGTACTAGATTGGAAGTGGTTTTGCGGTGCGATTGGTGGTTGAGATATTATCCTAAGTGTGGCAAGGAGGCTGTTGGATATGATTTGCCTTGGACTTTCCTTCTTTTTTGGTTTACATAAAATAAGACAATAAGAGCAACAAAAACTGCAGAGATCATCAATAAGGTGTTTTTATTGGTGTTGGCATCGGTTTGCCGTTCTTGTTGAAGCTCTGTGTTTTTAATTTCTAATAAAGCATATTCCATTTGCATGGTTTGAAACTTTAAGTCAAATACTATTTTCCTTTCTTTTATTTTTTCACCAATATTTCTAATATCCAATAGGGACTTTCTGAGTTCTGAGTTCATTTGTCTGTCTTCGTAAAGAGAGGAAAGCAAAATCAGAATGTGGTGTTGTAGGTCAATGTCGGTTTCATATTCCAATGCTTTTTCCAAGAATTCTACTCTAATCTTAGAGTCAGAAAAATAACATTCCGATATATTTTGCAAACAAAGTGATATTTTAGTTTTGCTCGCGTTGGATGCGTAATAATACTCCAGTGCTTGGTTGAAGTATTCTAATGCAGTAGCAGTATCTTTGCTGTTCAAATATGAATCCCCAATGTTGTTAAACGCCACCGATTTTCTATAGGTACTGGTATCCAATTTCATGGATTTTAAGTATTGTTTTCTGCCGTCCTCAAATTTTTCCAGCCCGACATACAACAGACCTATTTCATTTTCAATCGTGGCCACTTTTTTAATGTCATTCAAGTTAAGGAATGCCGCTTTGGATTTTATGTAATAATAGTAAGAGCTGTCGTATTTTTTTAAGTAACGGAACTGGCGGGCAATATTCCGTAAAGTACCCGCGTGCGATCTATTGCCAGGAGCAGCTACCTCTATTATTTTAAGTGCTTTTTTGAAAAATTCTAGAGATTTTTTATGGAAACCACAGTGGTCAAACAAAACCCCTATGTTTTTATAACAGGAACTAATTTGTTCTTTTTTTCCGGCCAACTTATAGTATTCTAGTGCCATATAATAGTTGAACAAAGAAGCTTTAAGAGAGTCGTTATTGCTCTGGTGGTAGGCCTTTACAAAATAATCATATCCAATTTTTTCAGGGCTTTCAATACTGTCATTTAAAACAGGCTCACCCATAGAGAATAACTTAAAATATAAGAATGAAAGAAATAATATGAGTGTGGTTCGCTTCATGTAGTTTAAAATACAACTATTAATATTAATAATGCAATATAGGGATATAAATAAAAAAAGGAGTATGTAACTCCTTTTTTTATTATAAATTATGATCCTTCTTCAACTGATGTAGGAGGGTCAGCCTCAGTACCTTCGTCGTCTCCTGTGGTACTTTTCTGGTTCGTTTCCAGTTTGGAATTGAAGATGGATTCATCGTCGTTGTTGGTACATGAGGATGTGAGGATCGTCATGAAAATTGCGGCCACTAATAATAGCTTTTTCATAGTTAATTTTATTTAGTAAATAGTAAATGGGATCTATTTAATGTGATAATTGTCTATGTAATATTTTATCTTGCATAGATAACTCTCACAATTATGGTATTAATCTAGTAAAATTTGTGAATATATGAAAAAAATGACCTCGGATTTATCAATTAGCTGTGTTGCGTTTTTGTAGAAAATGAAATAAAAAAATAGGTAAAGCATAGATTATTGACCAAAACGGTCTTAAGTATGCCTTTTAAATCGTTGTTAAAGAGTGTATTAAGCGCTTGTTAGCGAAAGTTAGTATTTCCCGTTATACGTAATATTTGAAAGGGGATTGTATTTTATTTTTAGTTAACAAGGGAAGTGGCGTACCTTCTAAATGTTAGATCGGAGATAAGATACGGTACTGTTGTTAGGCAAAGAAGAAGCATTTTTCGTTTTTCAATGGTGTTGTTTAAGTGCAGAACTCAGGGGAACAGAATTTCGGATTGCCAGGTATGGTGGGTATGCAAGTACCTACCGTGTGCGATAGGTAAGGTTCGTGAAATTTGAAAGAATAGAACCTTTTTTTATTCTTAAACTTTGTTATGTTTAAGGATTTAATTATTATAATGGTTTGAAATAGCATATTAATTTATTTTAACCTAAAATATATAACATAAGCCATAATTTATATGTTTATGTTGCGCAATCTGCATGAGGAATTCTGTTCTTTTTTACGCCATTTTTTTTAATTTTTTTATAGTTGGGTGCATAGGCAACCCAAATTTTAACGAACAAATAATTCACGATGTAAAATCTAAATTGTCGGAAGGATATTGTTTGGATATGCACGAAGGCTCAGAAGTTAAGAACATAATAATTTCAGAAATGGTACCCATAGGGGAGTCGGGTCTGGTGGATGTTAACTTAGAGTTTGATGTTCAAAGCGATGGAACAACGGAGCACCACAAGAAGGAATTTCTTTATTCTATTAGGTCGGGCCAATTCAGACTGGAAGCCATTACTGGTTGTGAATGAACGCATCATTTTTTTAAGCTACTTTAGTTTTTGTATATTGGTACAGGAGCAATAGATAGAAAAATGAAATTTTATGCACTTTTATTAATGGTCTTCTTGTCCTGTCAAGCGCAGCCCGATGCGGCCAAGCAAGAAACTGAAACATTGTATGATTATGATGTTGAAGAAAAACTAAATGCATTGGACATTAAGTTGGAAGTACCAGGGGTACCGAAAGCCAATTTTGTTCATGCTGTTCGAACTGGTAACTTAATTTTTTTGGCAGGAAAAGGACCTTCTTTAAAAGGAAAGCTTGGAAAAGACCTAAGTCTGGAACAAGGATACGATGCAGCGCGCGAAGTGGGAATACGACAACTAGGGGTGTTAAAGGCTGAAATAGGGGATTTGAATAAAGTCAAAAGAGTTGTGAAGGTATTGGGCATGGTGAACGCAACACCGGAATTTACAGAGCATTCTCAAGTAATTAATGGATTTTCAGATTTAATGGTTGCAACTTTCGGTGCAAGAGGCAAACATGCCAGGGCAGCAGTTGGAATGGGGTCATTGCCTTCCAATATTGCGTGTGAAATAGAACTTATTGTAGAGGTTCAGGATTAAAAAAATCACATACAAGCAACCATTTTTCTTTTTTCGACATCTTAGAAATGTATGAAAAGACTCTTTTTAATTGTTTTGCTGTGCTGGATTTTTACTGAAGTGCGCGCTTGTTTGATTGTTGTGTTAAGCGACGGTAATGAAGTATTGGTAGGCAATCATGAGGATTGGTTCGATCAAAATGCCGCCATCCGCGTATTTGAAAAAACTACAGAACGGTATGGATCCGTGGTTTTTACTTTTGAAAAAGAAGGGTGGGCACAAGGAGGGATGAATGACCAAGGCCTGTTTTTTGATGGTACCTATACACCATTTCAGGGAATAGACTACCAAAAAGGCAGCAAAGATTTTCCCGGGTATATCTGGCAAGCCGTACTGGACAACTGCAAAAATATCGAAGAGGCACTTCGCTTCATTCAACCTTACCAACTTAAGGACCTTGAAGAAGCCCATATTGTGTTAGCGGATGCCTCAGGAGAAAGTGTGGTGTTGGGGGTGGAAAACAATCAAGTTGCAATTAAGCACAACAGAGGAGGACATCTGGTACAAACTAATTTTAACCCTTGGCACCCAGAATTAAGCGAAGATGCGGTTTGTTGGCGGTACCAAAAAAGCCAAGAAATGTTGCGAAAACACGCTGGTGTCTCGGTGCAAAATGTGAAAAACGTATTGGAAGCTACCCACCAAGGCAATTTAACTGTTTATTCCAATATTTATGACCTGAAAAACAAGGCTATTCGGGTTTACCTCCAACATAATTTTGAAAGCGAAATTCTTCTTGATGTAGTTGCCTTGGTAGGTGCGGGCAATTGCACTTATACATTAAAGGAGGTGCAGCGCCTTGGGTTGGAGGAAAGTACTTGCAAAACTTTAGAGAAACAACGCATAAAGATTGTTGGTAAGGTAGTAGATGCATTCAGTGCTAAAAATTTGCCCTATGTAGGGGTGGGGTTCGAAAACGAATCTATGGGTACCCTAACAGATCCGGATGGCTCCTTTGAACTGGAAATAGACCCCAATAAAATGTACGACTCACTGACTTTGGTTTTGTTGGGTTATAAAAAACAAAAAATAAGAGCCAAAGACTTACTTGAAGAAGGAACCGTCCAATTGGTTGAAGAAAAGTTCTTGCTCGAAGAAGTTGAAATTGTAGATAGAAAGCGAACTAAAAGAGCTAGAATTGGATGGATGAAAGGAAGAGATGGCATGCTACCTTTTGACACTTTGGCGGGAGGGGGCATGGTAGCCATGGAAGTGAATTTTCCCGAAACTCCAGTATTTATTGAAAAAGTAATGGTGCGGTTGATGTACAACTCTAAAGATACTTTGCGCTTTCGTTTCCATATTTTGGTCCCAAATGCTGCGATGGACGGGCCAGGAGACGAGATCCTTACCAAAGAAATAATTCTGGAAAAAGAGCAAAAATATGGTTGGTTGCGGTTTGATATGGAAAAGTATGGGTTAGAAACCCGATATAAGAAAGTATACATAGCCTTCGAATGGATGGAGGACCGTGCAACAAGAGAAAAAATGATGGAGGGGTTTAAAGCCTGGGAAAAATGGAAGAAACAAGAATACGTTCGAGGCAATTCCAAATTAGAACGAATGGTTTTAGAGCGACCCGATGGCAGTAAAAAAGAATATTTAAAATACCATGGCAACATGATGAATTGGCCCGGGTGGCCAAATTTTCCTCCCTTTACGGGGTTGATGGTCGAGACGGGGAAGAGCAAAAAAACAGAAAAATTTAAGACTTATAGGAAAAGCTCAGTGTTTGGGCCTTGGCAGGAAGTTTCCAATACTTTGAATGCCGTTGTAGTAGTGGCTTATTAATTTTTTGTTGCCTCTGTGATACCTGTCACAGAAATCTGGAGAATGCTGTTGTAGTTTTGTTTCAAAAGCAATTGAAATGAAAGTAGAACAGATTTATACAGGATGCTTGGCTCAAGGCGCTTATTACATTGAGTCGGCAGGTGAAGTGGCGATTATTGACCCTTTAAGGGAAAGTAAGCCCTATTTGGAAAAAGCAAAGAGTGAAGGAGCTAATATTAAATATATATTTGAAACGCACTTTCACGCAGATTTTGTATCTGGCCACGTTACATTGGCAGAAAAAACTGGAGCGACCATCGTTTTTGGCCCTTCGGCTACAACAAGTTACGATGCACTAATTGCTCAAGACAATCAAGAATTTAAGGTAGGAGCGGTTACAATAAGAGTATTGCATACTCCAGGGCATACGCAAGAATCAACAACCTATTTGTTGTTGGATGAAAATGGAAAGCCACATGCCATATTTTCAGGTGATACCATGTTTATTGGAGATGTTGGGAGACCAGATTTAGCGGTTAAGTCTGATTTAAGTCAAGAGGATTTGGCCGGTCTTTTATATGATTCTCTAAGGCAAAAAATCATGACATTACCTGAGGATGTATTGGTGTATCCAGGGCATGGTGCGGGCTCCGCTTGTGGCAAAAACATGAGCAGCGAGACTTTTGATTCTTTAGGCAATCAGAAAAAAACCAATTATGCATTGCGAGCAGATATGAGCAAGGCAGAATTCATCCAAGAAGTAACAACTGGTTTGTCTGCTCCTCCTCAATATTTCCCTGAAAATGTACGATTAAACAAAGAGGGGTATGCCAATATAGATGCTATCTTATCCAAAGGAAACATTCCGTTGTCTCCGTCTTTATTCAACGATATAAAAACTGCTGAAAAGGCATTGGTGTTGGATACGCGTCCGCCTCAGGATTTTAAAGATGGTTTTATAACTGGCAGTATAAATATTGGAATTGATGGTGGTTTTGCTCCTTGGGTGGGTGCCTTGGTATCTAATCTAAAACAGCCCATCGTGTTTCTTTCAGAGCCTGGTCGTGAAGAAGAGGTAGTAACGCGGCTCTCTAGAGTTGGCTATGACAATACATTGGGCTTTCTGGAAGGAGGCATTCAAGCTTGGGAAAATTTTGGTTTTTCGGTTGAATCCATTCAGTCCATTCATGCCAAAGAGTTGGCTCAGGTCCTGGAAACAGAAAAAGTCATTTTAGATGTAAGAAAAAACACCGAATATTTAAGCGAACATGTAGCCGCTTCTAATGTTACCAATTTCCCATTGGACCAACTATGGGAGCATTTGCCTGAATTGGATAAGTCCAAAACCTATTACGTACACTGTGCTGGTGGATACAGATCCATGATTGCTGCTTCTATTTTGAAAATGAATGGGTTTGATAGGGTGATCGATGTAGCAGGCGGGTTTAAAGCGATAAAAGAAAATGCAATTGCTTGTACAGAATATGTTTGTCCAACAACTTTAATTTAAAAAAAATGATTCACAATGTAGATTCAACTCAATTCAAGGAATTGATAGAGAAAAATAAAAATGGGGTAATCATAGATGTGAGAACCGAAGAAGAAGTTCAAGATGGTAGGATTGAAGGCGCAAGAAACATCAATATGTTTGCTCCGGATTTTTCAGAAAAAATAAAATCACTTGATAAGAACGGTATTTATTTTATGGTGTGCCGAAGTGGTAACAGGTCTGGCTCTGCTAGTGGTTTCATGGAGTCTCAAGGGTTCAAATCCATTTATAATTTGGATGGTGGAATGATGGCTTGGAACGGACCGGTTGTTTTATAATTGAACTGCGCCGCATTTGCGGCGCTATACTATTAGTTGGAATGAATAAGATTTTATTACTCACTGATTTTTCAGAATTGTCGTCCTATGCACGGCAATTAGCAGACCAAGTAGCCTTCCATACCCGCTCGGAACTGCATGTTTTAAAAGTGGTGGACGTGCCATCAGAAGTAGTACTAACTCGGTCTGGAGATCTAGAAGAGGGAATGGCCGACGATGTATTACTACTGACCAAAGAGTTGGACTCGTCCAAGCATACAATGGAAGAATGGTGCGGCGATTTGAAGTGCAAGGCTAGGAGCAATGTGGTATTTGGTCGGTTTTTGAATACTGTGCAAGCGTATGTGCAAGAAAATTCCATTGACCTTATCATAATGGGTACCCATGGAGTGTCTGGTTTGAAAGAATTTATTTCTGGATCTATTACAGAACAAGTGGTGTTGCAATCGGAAGTACCGGTTTTGTCTTTAAAATGCAACAGAGAGGGGCTTAACTTTTCAAACTTTTTAATCACTGGGGATTTTGATACTGGGCAGGAGGTTGATCTAACTACATTAAAAGCCTTGCAAAAGGTGTTTCAATCTACCATGCACCTTTTGTGGGTCAATACCTCTTCCCATTATACCACAACATCGGATGCCATGGAGAGGATGAGAAGTTTTGCAGAGCATAATGGGATGGAAAACACCAAGTTCCATGTATACAATGATACCTCAAAAGAATCTGGAATTTTAAATTTCTCGAATAATTTTGATGCTAGCCATGCGATGGAAATAGACATCATTGCTATAGAAAAAAAGAACAAATCAAAGTTAGGTTATGCCCTTTCCGGTTGTGAAGCTACGTCTTTAGTCAACCATATTTTTAGGCCGCTAATAACCTATTCAAAAAAATAATAAAGGATGGAATTGATAAAAGAACCATGGCCTTGGTATGTCGCTGGGCCCATGATTGCTGTGGTAATGTTTGTAATGCTGTACTTTGGTAAAAATTTTGGCATGTCAGCCAATTTAAGAACCATGTGCGCCATTGGAGGCGCAGGTAAGTATGCTGAGTTTTTTAATTTTGATTGGAGAAGTCAGGTTTGGAACTTGGTCTTTGTTCTAGGAACTATTACTGGGGGGTATTTGGCCTCAGAGTATTTGTCTAACGGACATCCCCTTCAACTTTCGGAGGCGATAGTTTCCGAGTTAAATGCGTTGGGTGTTGACACCCAAGGAGGTGGAATTCTGCCAGAGTCGTTGTTTGGTGTTGACGCTTTATTTTCCTTAAGAGGTATTGTGATGATGGTTTTTGGTGGGTTTTTGGTTGGTTTTGGAGCCAGGTATGCTGGGGGTTGTACTTCTGGACATGCAATTAGTGGGCTTTCGGACCTTCAAGTCCCTTCACTTATTGCTGTCGTTGGCTTTTTTATTGGAGGATTGCTCATGACTTTTTTTCTTCTACCCATAATTTTAAGATTATAATAACTACCCATGAATAAAATAAAATATTATTTAGCAGGCCTCATGTTTGGAGTCATTATGACGAAGGCGGAAGTGATTTCTTGGTATAGAATTTATGAAATGTTTAAGTTTCAGTCGTTTCATATGTTTGGAATCATTGGTTCGGCCGTTGTTTTAGGTGGCTTGATGGTTTTTTGGATCAAAAAAACAGGGTTTAAAAGTAAAGATGGCATGCCGATTCATTTTATGCCAAAAAAAATGTCAGTTCCCAGGTATTTGATTGGAGGAATAATTTTTGGACTTGGGTGGGCCATGACTGGGGCTTGTCCTGGTCCAATGTTTACTCTGGTCGGAAATGGTTTTGTTGCCATGTTGGTGGTGGTATTTAGTGCCGTGTTGGGGACTTTCGTATACGGTATTGTAAAAGATCGCTTGCCGCATTAATTGGTTTAACTTGTTCCGTTGCAAAGCAACCTGCAACGGAACAAGTGTGTTAATTTTGTTTTTTACCTCCCATATATCCCAAAACTTCTTTGGTAGATAGTTTTCTTGAGCTTGGGCCAAAACGAGCATAAAACTCATCTTCTCCATTGTTTTTAAGAAAAACTGCTTCTTTGGTTGGGCGGCATTCTACGCAAAGCACTTTTTCCTCTTCCATTTGGACCAAGTCAAAATCAATATGGCTGATGTATTCAAGACCAATAAAGTCTTTTATTGAATTGTTGACATGTAGTAAGTATTTGTCGTCGTTTTTAAATTTATCCAAAGAGGTTCCCAAGACCTTTCCAGTATCGTCCACACCAACCAACAAAGTGCCGCCTTCAGTATTTAAAAATGCCACCACCGTTTTCATCCAAGAAATTTCTATTTCTTTACCCAGTTTACCAGCATGAATATTCCATCTGAGGGTAGATTTAAACTCCACATGGTTGTTTTCTCCTGTAGTCAAAAGAGCCTCAATTTTTTCTTTTGGATTGAGAGACTGGGCGGCCGTTTCTTTTGGTTGCTGGTTGGCGCGTAATTTTAATTTGTTTTCCATTCTGGCCAAAAGAACTGGCATGTCTACCGGTTTTGTGACATAATCATCGGCACCAAGCCCCAATGATTTGACCATGGTTTTTGAATCTGATTCTGCGCTTACCATAATTACTGGAAGTTCCATGGGGTTCCAGTTTGCTCTTATTTTTTCCAACACTTCATTGCCATCCATCCCTGGCATTCGGATGTCGAGCAATACAATGTCAAAAGGCTGCTTTTTTATTTTATCTAAAGCCTCTGGTCCGTCCTCTGCTTCCACGATGGTATGCCCTTTTCGTTCCAATCTTCTTCTCAGGATTTCTCTGTTTTGTTCCTGATCGTCTACTACCAATACAATTGCCATTTTATTGTTTAATGTTGTTTACCAAATTTTTTATTTGCTGCATAAGCTGATCAATTTCGTAAGCACCTTTGTGTACAATTTGCTGTACGTTTTGATCCAACTCTAGTATTTCCTCTTTTGATAGATCCCTTGCAGTGATCACTATTACCGGTATTTCTGCTTTCGGGTCAAACTTCCTTAGTTCTTCCATAAAGGTAAAGCCGTCCATTACAGGCATCATCAAATCCAATAGAATCAAAGAAGGTGGGGTCAAGTATACCGCTTCCAGTGCTTCTTTTCCATTGTTGGCAACTTGGGTATGCCATCCTTTTTTGGATAAAATTTTGTCCAACAACAATTGGGCTTCTTTTTCATCGTCTACTATTAATACTGGTCCATTACTTTCGTTGTTTTCAGGGATGCAACGATCAATAGTATCCAACAATAATTCTTTTTGGATGGGTTTGGTTAAGTACCCTTTTGCTCCCAGCGCATACCCTAAGTCCAAGTTATCCAGAACCGAAATCATGATCACTGGAATTTGGTTGAGATTTGGATCTGCTTTTAAGTCCAGTAAAACAGACCAACCATCCTTTTCTGGCATCATTACATCCAAAGTAATGGCGAACGGCTGGTGCTTTTTAGCCAATTCCAGCCCTTCCTCTCCGTTGCCTGCTATTACAACATTGTAGCCGTCTTTAGACAAAATTCTTTGGATTAAGGCAGAAGCATCTGGGTCGTCTTCAATAACCAAAACTGGTCTTATTTTCTCATTTAATGGATGGGTTGCAGCTGGTGTTTTATTTTCAGTAGGAGATTCGATATGTGGAGTTACCGGAACAACAATGGTAAAAGTAGATCCCTGCCCCAATTCGCTTTTTACTGTTATGCTGCCCTGCATAATTTCGCAAAAACGTTTGGTAATAGCAAGCCCCAAACCAGTGCCACCATATTCTCTAGTGGTTGTTTCATCTGCTTGGGTAAACTCTTCGAACAGAAGAGGGAGTTTCTTTTCCGGAATACCAATCCCTGTATCTGAAATTTCGAAATGGATGCGGTCTTCAATTAAAGTAGAAGACAATGTGATAGAGCCGTTTTGAGTAAATTTGGCCGCATTGCTTAAAATGTTAAGCAAGGCTTGTTTGATTTTAATGTAGTCCCCCGTGAAATCTTCTTGGGATACATTGTTGTTTATAATGAAGGTGTTTGCATTATTTTGAATCAAACCAGCAACAGTTTGTTCTACCTCGGCCAACAATTCGGACAGGTTGATCCTTTCCCAGACAACATCCATTTTTCCGGCTTCCACCTTGGAAAGGTCCAATACGTCATTTATCAATTCCAATAAGTGTTTACCGGCATTTTTAATTTTTTCTAAATCTGGAATAAACTCGGTTTGCTCTGAATCTTCGGCATCTTCAATGAGCATTTCACTATAGCCAATGATGGCATTCATAGGAGTCCGCAATTCATGACTCATATTGGCTAAAAAGGAACTTTTAGCTCTGTTTGCAGCTTCCGCATCATTTTTAGCCCTGAACAGTGCTTCGCTAGCCGTTTTGTATTCTGTTACATCAATTATATTGCCTATTATACTGATGGCATTGCCCGCTTCATCGTACAGCGGTATGCCCACTGTTCTCACCCACATCATTTCTTTGTTGAGCGGTGTAAACCGAAGCTCTAAATCGTAGCGCGTGCCATGCTCAATACAATCTAAAAATGCTTGTGTTAATTTGGAGCGGTCTTCTTCCGCATAACATTGAATACTTTCTTTGATCCAATCTTTGTTTTCTTCTTTATTGAAATTGTGAATTGCATATACTTGGTCGGACCAATGAATTTTTTGAGTAGCGATGTTGTATTCCCATCCACCAAAATTACCAAGCCTTTCTGCTTCGTTTAATATAGCTTGTTTGTGCAACAACTCATCTTCAATTTCTTTTCTTTCTGTAATGTCGAAAATAACACCATCCAGAAACAATACTTCTCCGTTGTCCTTGTAAATGCCCAGCCCTCTTTCATTTACCCACTTAACAGAACCATTTTTATGGACTACTCGGTAGTCCATATTGTAGCTTTGGTTTTTGCTTACAGAAAGCATTACCGCATTTTCTACCAAAAGTCGATCGTCTTCATGTATAACTTCTACAAAAGGTTTTGCGTTTTTTCCGATAAAATCTTTTGGTTTGTACCCTGTTAATGACTGGATTTGTTCACTAATCATTACCATAGGCCATTCTTTTTCACAAAGACATCGGTAAATTGTACCAGGTACATTTTGAAAGATATTGTTGATTTTTTCTTTTTGTTCGCTGTTTAATCTTTCAATTTGTTTTTTCTCTGAAACGTCCCGTATGGCACTGGTTATCCAAGTTTCTCCTTGATGGGTGATTGGGCTCAAGCTAATTTCAACAGGAATTTCCGAACCGTTTTTGTGTAAGCCAAATAAATCGAGATTGGCTCCCATACTCCTAAATTTAGGTTCTTTGGCATATTTATCCCGGTGCGGACCATGGTTTTTATGGAAGCGTTTTGGTATTAGGGTTTCAATAGCTGCTCCTTCTAATTCTTTCTGAGAATACCCAAACATGGTCTCCGCTTGTTTGTTTATAAGCGCAATTTTCCCCTTGTTATTGGTAATGATTACCGCATCCGGTGCCGCATTAAAAATGGCCTCAAAAGGTATGTCGTTTGGTCTTGAATTCGGCATTTTTCCTTATTTACTTAATTGTCCATTAATTTTTTCTAACAACCGCTTTAAGTCTATGGGTTTGGTGTCATAATCGTCACACCCTGCTGCCAATGCTTTTTGTTTGTCGCCAGCCATTGCATGTGCTGTTAAAGCAATAACTGGGATTTTTTGCGTGGTCTGGTTGGATTTTATTTTGCGAGTGGCCTCCCATCCGTCCAATATCGGCAAACTCATATCCATTAATATTAAATCTGGAGCCAGCGAAGCTGCTTTGTCCACCCCTTCTTGACCGTTTACAGCTACCTCCACCAAAAAGCCTTTTTTAATAAGTCTTCTGGTCAACATATCTCGGTTCATTTCATTGTCTTCTACTAAAAGTATGGTTGTGCTCATTTATGCAAGGGGTATTGTTTACAATATGCTAAACTAAAAAATTATTGCTGATTGTGCTAATGTGCAGTAGAACTCTATACAACAATTGGTTATTTTTCTAATCCGGACTTGCTTGATATTGGTTGTCCTTATTTTGCGCACAGACAATACCCTGCACATGCCAACAAATACCAAGTATGCCACCAAGTAACCAACAACCAAATGCACTTTGTGTTTTGAACGTGGCCAAACACCTTATGATTTTGTATCAATTTGTTTTTAGATTTCTATTTATTATGGTTTGTAACCCATACCCTGGGTTGGGCCGAAGACAGGGAATATAGAAAAGGAATTATTAAGAATGTACTAATCAAAACAAATTGTTTTTAAGAGCATGGAGCTTGGAGTGGTCACCATACTTAAGCCTATTTTTTACTTTAAAATAAAGAATGGAATGATGTATAGGTGCGTTTGCTAGAATTTTTTTTGCTGTCTTTTATGAACGGTAAAGGTCCATCTGCCCACTTTTATTATATTTATCGATCTACAATAAAACTAAGTCACAATGAAAATAAAATATTTATGTTTGGCAGCGCTTTTTTTCATCGCGTTGCAATTGGAAGTTCGAGCGGATTCTTTAGGGTTGGTTGTTGAGTTTCAACAGGATACTGTGAAGACGGATACCACAAAAGCTAAAAAGCCCAAAAAGAAAAAGCCACTGGAGTTAGAAGCTACAAGAGAGCTGCAGGTGAATACCGACAATGGATCGTGGATATCTTTGGACGTTAGCCCAGACGGGAAGCAAATAATTTTTGAAATGCTTGGTGATTTATACCTATTGCCAATTGCGGGAGGAAAAGCAGAGCGCATAACAGAAGGGTTGGCATTTGACACACATGCTAGGTTCAGCCCCGATGGGAAGAGCATCGCGTATATTTCAGATGAAAGTGGATCCGACAACCTATGGTTGATGGAGTTGGAAACGAAAGAAAAGACGCAGATTACAAAAAGCAAAAATGAAACTTATCAAGCTGCGGCATGGACGAAAGATGGCAATTACTTAATTGTATCAAGGGGTAGAAGAAATTTTAAATTATGGATGTACCACAAAGAAGGTGGTGGTGGTGCCATGTTGGTAAGCAAACCAGATAATATGAAAATGTCTGAACCCGTAGTGGCTCCAGACAACCGATATATATGGTTTTCTAGAAGAGCCAATGCTTGGAATTACAATGCCCAATTGCCACAATATAGTATTTGGACCTTGGATAGAGAAACAGGTAAGTTGGATATGAAAGTTAATCAATACGGTTCTTCCTTTGCACCGACCTTGTCACCAGACGGCATGTGGTTGGTATATGGTACTCGGTACAATACGGAAACTGGTTTGATGTTAAGGAATTTAATGACAGGAGAAGAAAATTGGTTGGCCTACCCGGTACAAAGGGATGAGCAGGAGTCTATTGCACCGCTGGGAGTGTTGCCTGCTATGGCTTTTACCCCAGACAGTAAAAATGTAGTGGCTTCCTATGGAGGTAAAATATACAACATTCCTATCAACGGAGGAGGGGCAGTTAATATTCCATTTAAAGTGGAGGAAAAGTTGATGGTTGGCCCACGCTTGGAGTTTGATTATCCAATTTCGGATGAAAAAGAAATGATTGTAAATCAAATAAGGGATCCGGAGCTTTCTCCTGATGGTAAAAGGTTGGCATTTACTGCGCTTGATAAACTTTACGTGATGGATTATCCAGATGGAAGCCCTAAGCGGTTAACAAAATTTGATGCAGTTGAAGCGATGCCAGTATGGTCACCGGATGGAAGCAGTATCGTGTTTTCAACCTGGGACGAAGGGCAAGGCCACTTGTATAAAGTGAACACCAAAGGGAAAGCGAAGCCAGTTAAATTGACCATTGAGTCGGCGTTGTATACCGAACCTGTTTGGTCCAAGGATGGCAGTAAAATTGTTTTCATGAAGGGCAGCGATGAAGAATTTAATAAAGCCATCGGTCTATTTTCCTTTAATAGTGCTGAAGAAATAGCATGGATTCCTGCAGCTGGTGGTGGAAGTACCTTGATTGCGCAATCACAGGGCCGTGGAACCCCGCATTTTACCAAAGCTTCAGAGAGAATATACTTGTATAAAAGAGGTGGAGAATTGGTGTCCATAAAGTGGGATGGAACCGATGAAAAATCGCATTTGAAAGTTTCAGGAATTACTACTTTTGGGTCTGCTTTAGAAGAGCACGTAAACCATTGTATGTTGCCAGAATCTGCTGGGCCAACGGCGCCAACAAAACCATCCAATGCATCTTATCTTAATATATCCCCAACAGGAGAAGAGGCCTTGGCCCTGATTAACAATAATGTGTATTGGTTGACAATTCCAAAAATTGCAGGAAAAGCGGCTAGTATTTCAGTTGCTAACCCAGCGTCCTCTGCCTTTCCTTCTAGAAAATTGACCGAAATTGGAGGCCAATTTCCATATTGGTCAGCAGACGGTAAACACATCAATTGGTCTATTGGCAACGCCCATTTTTCTTATGACTTGGCGGCGGCAAGAGCCGACGAAGAACGCATTAAAAAAGAGAAGAAGGAAAAAGAGAAAGCCAAAGAAAACGGAACAGATAAAGATTCGGATGAAAAAGATTCGGATAAAAAGGACGAAGATAAAAAGGATGATAAAGAAAAGAAAGGATATACTCCTTCAGAAAAAAGGATTGAAGTAAAAGTAAACAGAGATATCCCGGAAGGGAAAATACTGCTTAAGGGTGCTCGAATTATTTCTATGAAAGGAGATGAAGTTATAGAAAAAGGAGATATTCTGATAGAAAACAATAGAATTGTTCAAGTAGGAACCAACTTGGAAGCAGGTGGGGCAAAAGTAGTTGATGTTACCGGTAAAACCATTGTACCGGGTTTTGTAGATACCCATGCCCATATGTGGCCATTGTGGGGGATGCACAACAAAAATACTTGGGCTTATACCGCAAACTTGGCCTATGGGGTTACTACCACAAGGGATCCGCAGACGGCTACTACAGATGTTTTGACCTATGCGGATATGGTTGAAACTGGAGAATTAAAAGGTCCAAGAATATATTCTACTGGACCTGGCGTTGGGTTTTGGATGTACAATATCAAGAGTAAAGAACATGCGAGCAAGGTATTGAAACAATACTCTGAATATTACAATACCAAAACCATCAAAATGTATTTAACAGGCAACAGGCAGCAAAGACAGTGGATTATCATGGCTGCCAAAGAGCAAAAGTTAATGCCTACTACAGAAGGTGGGTTGGATTTTAAATTGAACATGACACAGTCACTCGATGGGTATCCTGGGCATGAGCACAGTTTTCCAATTTACCCGTTGTACGACGATGTGATTGATTTTGTTTCGGATTTACAAATGGCATATACACCAACTTTATTAGTAGCATATGGCGGTCCATGGGCAGAAAATTATTACTATGCGACTGAAAAAGTCAATTACGATGAGAAGCTGAATTATTTTACTCCAAAAAGAGAATTGGATCAAAAATCTAGAAGAAGAAGAGGCTGGTTCATGAAAGAAGAGCATGTTTTTGAACGCCATGCGGAGTTTGTTAATGATTTAGTGAAAAAAGGTGGTATTGCAGGCGTAGGGTCTCATGGCCAATTACAAGGATTGGGCTACCATTGGGAACTTTGGTCTATGCAGTCTGGAGGTCTTTCGGAGCACAATGCGCTTAAAGTAGCAACCATATTGGGGGCCAAGGCCATTGGTTTGAGCAAAGATGTTGGCTCCATTGAAACAGGTAAATTGGCTGATTTATTAATACTGGACAAGAACCCTTTAGAAAATATTAGAAATACCAATACCATCCATCAAGTTATGATGAACGGAAGGTTGTACAACGGTGGAGATTTGTCTCAAGAGTATCCTCAAAAAACAGAAGCGATGAAGTTTTTCTGGCACGATACTGCGCCCAAAGATGTTCCCGGGGTACCAAAGAAATAATTAAATAGTCAAAAAACTAAAAGGGGGCATGTTCAAACATGTCCCCTTTTTTTGTTCTTACATTCCAGTTGTTGCGTTTTAATCACTCATTTTGGGGTAGAAAAATCTGGGAGCATAGTGGTACTTTTGGAAGATTATTCCGACAAACGAACCAAAGTCTTATGAGAAAAACGATGATCATCGCATTATTTGCGAGTAATGTGTTTTTTATTGTATTTTCTTTTTTGAAACAAAATGAAGCCAACAAATACCAAGGATTAATTACCGTATTGGAAGAAATGAACCAAAAATATGCATTAAAATCCGAAGTGTTAGAAACTGAACTAGAGCGTCAAAAAGCGCTGACCCAATCCCAATTGTTGAAAACAAAAGCAGCATTATTTTTAGTTTTTGAAACAGACGCCAACCAGAAATCAAAATCGTATAAAAGTCAGTAAATATTGTATTGTTATTTTAATACAAGCCCTACCAGTTGGCTCAGTAAAATGTAGTATTTTTGGAAGTTGTTCTATGTACTGAATTGGTGCAGAGCAACCCCACCTAACAACAATTCTTATTTCAGAAATAAAGAAAGGGGAGCACTATGTCTTCTCCTCTATTTTAATAATTAAAAAATTATGAAAAGAATACTATTTATTTTTTTGTTGTTAGCAAGCGGGGCAGCATTTGCTCAAGAAGTGCCACAGTCCTGTCAGTCCGATCATTTGAATGAATTGCACCGAGTTGAAAATCCAGAATCCAGTAAAAAAGCAGAAGCTTTTGAATATTTTATTCAAAAGTTTATCGCTTCGCAAGGGGTAGAGAATAAAACAGAAACGGCATTTGTAATACCAGTGGTTTTTCATGTGTTTGGGAGCGATTTTGCAGGGAAATCTGTAACTGATCAGACTATAATCAATGCCTTGCAAAAAACAAATGAAGATTTTCAGGGGTTAAACGATGATTTTGATGCAGTTCATGCTGATTTTGTAGAAAGAAAAAAAGCATTTGACGTTTCGTTCCAGTTGGCTGGAAAGGATCCTAACGGCCAACCTACTACAGGAATTAATTATTACCCAAACAATGCCGGGTTCGGCAATGGTTCTGGGTACGACCATTTAATTCAGCAGCATGCCTGGGACAATTATAAGTATATGAATGTCTATATCATGTTGGATTTATACAACGATGGGGAGACCAATAACTCTGGAGTTGCTTGGTACCCCGATACGGACATGTCTGATAACAATTTGGCCCGTGTGGTGTACAACGGTAGGTACTTGTTTGGCAACACAGATAAAGAATTTGCTTCGGTTTTAACACATGAATTTGGTCATTTTTTAAATTTGGCACATACTTTTAACAACGGGTGCGATGGTCCAGGAGACCGTGTAGACGACACACCTGCAACGGTAGAAAATAATGGCTGTTCTGCTAGCCAATCCTGTGCAAATGCTGGCATCCCAAATTTTGAAAATTATATGGATTATACCTCTTGTTACAAGATGTTTACGAAGGGCCAGGTGGATAGAATGCGTGCCTCCATGTACCACGAAGCTAGAAATTCTCTTTGGCAGGCAAGCAATTTATTGGCCACAGGCGTGGTAGCCTCCAACCAAGCAATCCTGTCTTATACCAACCACATCTGGAATGAGGGGATGGAAAACAATGGGAGTATCCAAGAAATAATAGAATTGACAACGAATAACGGGGTGTCTTTTGTTAAAACTGGGGTATTGGAAAAAGGCGTTGATTATGAAATTAGCGAAGTGCCAGAAGGTCTTGAATTAAATGTGAGAATAGAAGATGCCTCTACTGGTCAGCTGAGCATTACTGGAAACGCCGCCAACCACAACAACCTCGACGATGTCGTAGGTATTGTGTTTTCATTGAAAAATGGTGTAACCAACCTAGATGTAACGAATGTTCTTAGAACTGAGATGGAATTTAACATCAACTTTAACGATGAAAAAGGAATTAAGTACGTAGATGTGGCAGACATTAAAGCAACGACTACCAACAATTGGAAACCATTTGATATAGGCGGACAAAATGGAAATTATGGCGCTTGGATAGAAGAAAAAACTGGAGTCTTTTATTTGCGTTTTGAGACTTATGAAAAGGAATTAATTTGTTTGGATGGGACGCGGAATATTCAACTGCTGAATTATGGAGATGTAATTGACGGTAGCTCGAGTTGGGTAGCAGGTGGAAAATATCCAGATGAACACCACTTGGCCAATGCACAATATACCCCATGGATGGGCAAATCTGGGTACATAGGGTTTAATTTTTTGAATTCAGAAGGACAAACACTGTATGGGTGGTTTGCCGTTACGGTGGATGCAGATGGCGCTTATTTTGTAGTCCACGATTATGGGTTTAATGAAAATCCAGGCCAGAAAATTTTGGCTGGTGAAGGCCGAGGGGTTGTGAATGCAACGTTGCCTACCTTTGAAGCCAGCACAATGGTATACCCGAACCCGACTTTTGGTTCTGTTCAAATAGAGTCATCTCATACTATTAGAAAAGTGGAAATTTACAACAGTACAGGCGGTTTAGTGCAACAGTCCAAGCAGCCAAGACTGGACATGTCCAATCAAACCAAAGGGGTGTATTACGTGAAAGTATATTGGGCAGATGGAATGGAAGTACTGCGATTGTTAAAACACTAATGCATAGGAAATTCGAATACAAAGTGGGTGCCATGGTCCAAAGAAGAAGTAAAGCTAACGGAGCCATTTAATTTTTGGGTTGCTTTGGAAACTAGGTAAAGGCCGAGCCCGTTGCCTTTGGAAAACTCATTGGCCCTATAGAACATTTCAAAAATATGGGGATGGTGGTCAGGGGGAATGCCCTGACCATTGTCTTCAATTTCTATGGTGAAGGTTTTTTCGTTGTCCTGTATTCGGATTTCAATGTAACTGTCTGCTCCTTCTTTTGAGAAGTAAATGGCATTTTCAATAACTTTTTCCAAGCAGATGGTAAGCAAAGCAGCATTGCTTTTGATTGGTTGAGAGAGGGTGGTTTTTTCTTTTATTTGGATGTTTTTTTCTTGAATTAAGGTTTTGTATTTTAATTGTATTGTGGCTAAAATGTTCGACCAGTCCACGGTGTATTCTGCAACAGATTCTGAAGCTATGAGGCTTACAATCTCTAATTTTTTAATTAAAGAATTCATATAGGTCGCAGTGGAGTCTACCTTGTCAAAAAGTTGCAAAATTTGAGGGTCTTTTGTTAAAGCATGGGCCAATTGGGCCAGCCCCTGAAAAGTAGCGATAGGCCCTCGGAAGTCATGAGACAAACGGTAAAAAAAAGTATCTAATTCCTTGCCCTGTTCAATTATTTCTCCGGTTTGTTTTTGTACTTCAGACTCTAAAGATTCATTTAATAAAGTGATTTGCGCGTAGGCCTTTGAAATGTCATCTGCTTGGGCTTGCAATTC
Source organism: Cytophagales bacterium Alg240-R148 (assembly GCA_900537185.1). Taxonomy (GTDB): domain Bacteria; phylum Bacteroidota; class Bacteroidia; order Cytophagales; family Cyclobacteriaceae; genus Alg240-R148. The sequence goes on along the minus strand of LS999831.1, from coordinate 62,204 downwards.
TTCTTTTTGGTCTATTATTTTCTTGTTTAGCCCGATGAGCTTTTTGTTGTTTCTGTTTTTGTGTTTTAATAGGCGGGTAGTGGTAAACAATAAAAACAATATCAAAGCAACCACAACTGAAATGATTAATATCATTTGTTTTTGACTGCTAATGGTGGCTTCTTTTAAACTTAAATTCCGTTCTTTTCCTCTGTTTTCTAATTGTAGCAATTCAATTTCCTTTTCTTTTGCTAATATCTCATATTTGGATTCCATTTCAAGAATTTGTACCCCGTGTAGTATATGATCTAGAGAATCTTGTAACAAAAAATAAGATTGGTAAAAGTCGTTGGATAACTTGGGCTGGTTATTTCTTTTATAGTGTTGGGCGGTCAAGATGTAATTGTCCAGCAGGTATTTTTTTAATTGCATGGCCATGAGTTGTTGCCTTGCGTTATTGAAGTACTGTTCGGCCCTTGCATACATACCAGTTTTGGAGTAATAAGCACCCAGTGCATTCTCAGTTATAGCCAAATCCAGTTTGTTTCCTGTTTCTGTTTGAATATTTAAAGCCCTTAAGTAATAGATTAAAGCCAGGTCTTTTTTATTTTGTGCATCGTATATACTCCCCAGCCTGAAGTAAGATTTAGACATTTCGCTGGCTAAGTTCAACTCTTCTCTAATCTCAATGGCCTGGCTCATAAGCGCTACAGCCGAGTCGTATTGTTCCATTTTCAATTTGATCATGCCAAGGTTGTGGTAGTTGGCTGCTTCCGATCGCTGGCCACCAATTCGTTTGGTAATTTCAATCGATTTTAAAATGTATTCTTCGGCTTTATAATAGACCCCTTTTAAATAGTAAATCCACCCAATGCTTTGGTAGGTGTCACTTTTTTCAAGTAAGTTATTTTGCTCTGTGTAAATGTATAAAGCTTTGAAAAAGTAATCAGCCGATATTTCAAAACTTCCAGTTTCTACATAAATCTTGCCTAATTCTTTGTATGTCTGGGCCAAACCAAAAGAATATGGGCTCTCTTTGTAGATTTCTAAATTGTTCCTTAGCAAATCCCTTCCTAGTTCGTAGTTGCCCAATAAGCTGTGCACAATGGCCAATTTAGTTTGCGATTTAGCTATTTCCAGTGGCTCCGCATTGTTGGCAAATATCTCTCGTCCTGCCTCAATGTTTTCTATCGCTTTTAAATAATCTTCTTCTAAAATATTGATGTCCGCTTTTAATAATTGGAAATTGCCAGCATACTCCGGTATTTTTAGAATTTCCGGGTTGTTGTATAGTAGGTCTCGGTGGTTTTTAGCTTTTAATACCTCTCCTGTTTCTGTGTAACATTCTGTGAGGGACAAAACTAAAGGGAAAAAGTCGTCGTCGTCATACGCCATACTGTCGAAGAGCTTTTCACCATATTCAATCGCCTTGTAAAGGTTGCCTTGTCGTTTGTAGCAGGTCATTATTAGGTGGGTGATTTCTGTATGTGGGGCATTGATTGAAGTGCTCAAATCAATGCAATGGTTGTACAGCTCTAAAGCACTGTCGTAGTTGCCCTTGGTGTATTGGGCAATTCCAATGTTCCGATAAGCATCAATTTTGGTGGGAGAAGTAGGCAGGTGCGCAACATTGTTATAGGCAGAATCAGCAAAGATAGAAGCGGAGTCTGTATTCAAATGCCAATACTCCGTGCAAAGTTGGTTGTAAATAGAGGCTCGAACCAATTTGTCTCTTTCTGTAAGAAGTTGTGCTGTCAGTTGTTCTTTTGTATTTGGGGTTTGCGCACGTATCTCCAATGTACTAATAAGAATAAATAAAAATAAGACAAACCTCATCGCGTTGCAGTTGGTTGGTGATTTTGGGGGAAGTTGAAAAAGAAATGAAAACCAATTAAGGCTTTTCGACTTAATTGAATCTTTATTAAGTAGCCCTAAGTTAAATTACGAAATTTCCCATAAAATTTGAACAACTAATAGATTAAATTGTATTAGTTCAATACCTAAGGGAAGGGATGGATGGCATGTGGTTGGTTAAGCTTGGCGTCCAATGGTTTTATTTGGCTGGTTCCGCAATGGATATATTCATTGGGATTATTTTTTTCAAAGCTAAATATTCGGGGTAGCGCGGGTGCGATTGAAAGTTTTCATTCAAAATTACATGCTTGGATAAGTTCATTTTTTCAGCATAAATACCGTAATATACGCGCTGCAAACTGTTGAGGGCTTGGATGTAAGTTTTGTAGGAAGTGCCTCGAGCAACTTTTAATGAAACCACTGCTTTTTTGGGTGCATCAGATGAATTGGGGTCCTTTCCGTAATTCAAGATAAAGTCTCTTAGGCTGGCTTCTATTTCTATTGTGTTTGTTACCAGTTCTTTATTGACTAATATTTTGTTTTCGCTATTGATGCTAACATCAAATTTATTTCTTTTATTAATTGGAACTGTAGGAGGGCTCCCTTCCACTTTTGGAGGTAAAACAATAGACAACCCTTTTTCGGATTGGATCGTTGTAGTTACCATAAAAAAGATGAGCAACAAAAAGGCAATATCGGCCATTGTTCCGGAGTTTACTGTTTGTTTTTGTCTCATTTTTTGAAGGGTTTTATTATTATAATGGAACTGTCTTAAAAAGGTCACAGAATGCGTTTTTTTAAATCAAAAAATGATACTTTTGTTAACAATGAACTTTTTATTCCCACAATTTCTTTTCGGACTTGCCGTTTTGGCCATACCCATTGTAGTGCACTTATTCAATTTCCGAAAAACCCAAAAAATTTATTTCTCTTCCATTCGGTTTCTTACAGCAGCCAATTTGGTGTCCAAAGCAAAAAGAAAGATCAAACACTTGCTGATTTTGCTCTGTAGAATGTTGGCACTCACCTTTTTGGTTTTGGCTTTTGCGCAACCAGTACAAAATAACCAGGACAGTGCGGGGCAATCCAATGAACTAGTTATTTTTATTGACAACTCCTATTCCATTTCCAATGAGCTGCTCAATGGTCAATATGGGTTGGATGAAGCACTGAGCTTAGCGGAAAGTATAATCCAAGCCTACCCCAAAGGCAGTAAAGTTAAGTTGTTGACCAATGATTTTGATGCTTATGCCAACAGGTCCAAATCCTTGAAGCAAGTTTCAGATAAACTGACAGAAGTAAAATACGCACCGAAAGCACGTTCGGCTAATGAAGTTCTTTCTAGAATTAAACAAATCCATGGTTCCAATTCTGCTGTTGATATTTTCTGGATTGGAGATTTTCAGGCCAGTACTTTTGGGCAGTTGGAAGTGGGTTTAGACAGCAGCAATCAGGTCTACTTACTGCCTTTGAATTTTGCAAAAACTTCCAATGTTTACATTGATTCTGCCTATATCGAATCGCCTTTAATTACAGAAGCTGACAATGTTGTGCTCCACGTTGTGTTAAAAAATGGGGGAGCCGAAGAAGTGAAAGAAATGCCCTTAAAATTATTCCAATCTGGTGTTCAGGTTTCCAATTCCACTGTTAATATTGAAGGCAATTCTTCCGAAAAGATCAACATTGACATACCAATAAACAAGGCAACGCGAGCAAACTATAAAATAGAAATAGAGGATTTCCCTGTCACTTTTGATGATGAACATTATTTTGTGTTGGATGCGGCAAAGAAAATCAAAGTGGCAGTAGTGAATGGAATTAATGGTAACTCAAAGATTAATGCTGTTTTTGGAAATAATGCCATATTTGATTTTAAATCCTTCAGTGAACAAAACATCAGTTATGATGTGTTAGAGTCTTCTGATTATGTAGTGATTAATGAGGTAGATAACATTTCTATTTCTCTTCAAAATGTGTTGCGCAATTACATTGGTAACAATGGTGTTTTGACCATCATTCCGTCCGAAAATGCAGATGTTGATTCCTACAATACTGCTTTTCCGTTTCTTAAATTGAGTAAAATGGATACAAGTAGGTATGTGGCTTTGAAACCACCAAACGTACAGGATCCTTTTTTTGAACAAGTTTTTGAACGTGCGGATAAAAACTTGGCCTTACCAAAATCAAAGAAAATGTGGTCTTGGAGTCCAATAGCTAGAAATTTGTTAACCCAGCAAGATGGCGCCGCTTTTTTATCGTTTTTTAAATACCCCGGTTCCGTTTATGTATTGGGCGTACCAATGAAAGACGCTTACACAGATCTTCATAAAAATGCACTTTTCGTCCCAGTAGTTTATAAAATGGCCATGAGCAATTTGAAGTCCAATGGCCCGTTGTCTTTTAAATTATCAGAAAACAGGGCAATTCTAAGAAATGTATATTACAACAAAGAAGATGTACTTAAACTGAAAAGTGAACAGTTGGAGGTGATTCCAGTTGTAATCAAAGGACAGGATGGACTGATGCTTGAAATTGATTCAAAAGAACTCAAAAGCGGTTTTTATGATTTAACGGATGGGACGGACATCGTAACTACTATAGCATTTAATTTGGATAATGAAGAATCCATACTTGCACAAAAGCCTATTGAAGCGGTTGTAGAAAGCTTCCAAAAACAAGGCATGCAAGTAGAACATTTTACAGAGTCAGACATGCAAAATCTTCAAGAAACCTTAAAAGAGAAATATTTAGGTGTACCTTTGTGGAAATATGCTATTTTGATGACATTATTGTTTTTCGCATTGGAGATTGTAATTATAAGGTTTGTTAAATAATGAAGATTTTAATTAAGAACGCCACCATTGTTGATGATAACTCTACTTGGCACCTTCAAGTAGTAGATGTTTTGCTTGAAAATGGCAAAATTAAAAAAATAGATAAAAAGCTTTCAAAAACTGGCACCACAATAGACGGAACCAATTGTTACCTTTCAATAGGTTGGTACGACATGCGGGCGCTTTTTGGAGAGCCAGGATTGGAATATAAAGAAACTCTGGATACTGGTTTGGAAGCCGCTAAGGCAGGTGGTTTTACCGGGATAAGTTTGTTTCCCAATACAGAACCCGTTCTTCAAACTAAAAACGACATCGCTTTTGTTAAAAACCAAACCAGTCGTGCACTAACCGAAGTGCATCCGATTGCAGCGGTTACTAAGGATTGTAAAGGAGAAGATTTTTCCGAAATGAACGACCTTAAAAAGGCCGGAGCAGTAGCGTTTTCAGATGGTTACAAAACCATAGAACACGAAGACATTCTCATGCGCACTTTGATGTATCTTCAGAAATTTGACGGCATTTTAATACACAAGCCAGAAAACAAAAGGCTCAATATGTTTGGCCAAATGCACGAAGGGCCTGTGAGTACCAGTTTGGGTATGAAAGGGCTTCCTGCCATGGCTGAAACCATCACGGTGCTCAGAGATTTAGAATTATTAAAATATGCCGGAGGCAACCTACACCTAACCGCCATGTCCTCAGCCGATTCCATAGATTTAATTAGAAAAGCAAAAAAAGCAGGGTTGGGCGTAACTTGTGATGTAAGCTCCTACCAAACGAGTTTTGTTGACCAGGACTTGACGGGTTTTGAGACCAACTTAAAGGTATCGCCCCCTTTCAGAGAGAAAAAAGACAAAAAAGCAATTATCAAAGGTTTAAAAGATGGTACCATTGATGTTTTAACTTCTGGGCATGTGCCACATGATGAGGAATCAAAAAACTTGGAATTTGACCTTGCAGATGCCGGTATTATTGGTTTGCAAACAGTCGCTTCCAATGTGGTTGAATTGATGCAGGATGTAGGGATCGAAAAATTAATTGCGGCACTGACCTCCAACCCAAGAAATATATTGAAACTCGACATACCTACAATTGAAGTTGGAAGTGAAGTGAACCTTACATTATTGGACCCTCTTGAAAAATGGGAGTTGAATGCAGGTACCAATAAATCTGCTTCCAAAAATTCTCCTTATTGGAACAAAACCATTCAAGGGAAGGTGAAATTTGTCGCTAGAAAGCAGCAGTATTATATTGACTAAAGTAATTAAATGAAATTTATAGGGATTATACCAGCGCGTTACGCATCTACTCGCTTACCTGGCAAACCATTGGTGGATATTGCGGGTAAAACTATGATAAGACGTGTTTATGAACAAACATCAAAGGTGTTATCAGAGGTTTATGTCGCTACCGATGATGATAGGATTGAGAAAGAAGTGCTTTCATTTGGAGGAAAAGTAGTGAGAACAGCAGTGGACCACGAAAATGGAACAAGCCGATGTTTGGAAGCAGCCCAGCTGGTTAAAACGAAATTTGGAGTGTCCTTTGATGTTATCATCAATATTCAAGGGGATGAGCCCATGTTACATCCCGGGCAATTACAAGACATGCTGCAGTCTTTTGAAGAAAAGAAACACAAATTTTCTACCCTAATTATTCCAGTGTCAAATCCAACTGATTTAGAAAATGAGGGGGAAGTGTTTGTAGTTTGTAATAAAAAAAGCGAGGCGCTATATTTTAGTAGGGCTGTAATTCCATTTCTAAGAGGGGTGCCAAAAACGGAATGGCTCCAGCACCAAACCTACTACAAACATTTGGGGCTATACGCCTATACTTTGGAAGCGCTAGAAGAATTTGCTTCGATGGAGGTGTCAGCTCTTGAGAAAAGTGAGTGTTTGGAACAACTTCGTTGGTTAGAAAATGGGAATACAATTAATGTTGCCATTACCAGTTTCGATAGTTATCCTGTTGACACGGTTGAAGATTTAGAGAAGATTAGAAAAATGATCGATGCCTAATTGGATCGATTTTTCAGTAAAAAACGAGGTAATATTACCTCGAACTAATAAATGAACTTGAAATTTAGATTAATACATTTTATTCATTTAATTTTGAGCCCATATTAGAACAACAGGTTTACCAAAAAATCTATGACTAAAAAAATTGTAAAAGTAGGTGATATTCAGTGTGGTTCGGATGAACTTTTTTTAATTTCTGGTCCGTGTGTGATCGAAGAAGAAAGTATCATGATGAAAACCGCTGAGAAACTGAAAAAAGTTTCGGAAAGAATGAATATCAAGATCGTTTATAAATCTTCATTTACAAAAGACAACCGCAGCTCATTGAAATACTACAATGGACCAGGGTTGGATGAAGGTTTGAAAATGTTGCAGAAGATTAAGGAAGATTTTGGTTTTCCTATTGTATCGGATATACATTATTCTCACCATGCTGCTCCAGCTGGTGAAGTATTGGACATCATTCAAATCCCAGCTTACTTGTGTATGCAGAGTGAATTGGTAGTGGAAGCTGCTAAAACGGGAAAAGTTGTGAATTTGAAACACGGCCAATTCTTAGCACCTGAAAACATGATGAAGCCGACTCAGAAAATATTGGATAGCGGTAATGATCAGGTTCTTTTAACAGAGAGAGGGTATACTTTTGGTTACAACGATTTAATTGTGGACCCACGAGCATTTTACCACCTGAATGAAACCGGTTTCCCTGTAATTTTTGATATTACCCACTCGATTAGAAAATACGGTATTCCAAGTGCTGATCCCAATGGCGGTGCTAGAGAATTCCTTCCTACTATTGCAAGAGCTGGTGTTGCGGCCGGTGTGGACGGTGTTTTTATTGAAACCCACCCAGAGCCAGCAAAGGCTCTTTGCGATGCGGCTTCTCAACTGTGTGTTGATGACTTAGAAGAGTTTTTGAAGCCTTTAATTGAAATCCATAATTTAGAAGTTAAATATAGATCATAATGGAATTATACCTTGATTCTGCAGACCTGAATGAAATAAAAGAAAGTTTTAAACTTGGCTTTTTAACAGGTCTTACTACAACCCCAACCTTCATGCACCGCCATGGAGTGACCGACGTAGATGCATTAATTTTAGAATTAGCCGAAATTGTACCTGTTCTTCAAGTAGAAGCCTTGGGTAAAACCGCTGAAGAAATAGTAACTGAAGCACATAGGTTGATTAGCATTGGTCTTGATCCTGCAAAAACAGTTTTCAAAATTCCAGTTTCTATGGAAGGTGTTAAAGCTTGTAAGGCATTATCGGATCAAAACATAAAGACAAACGTTCATTTGGTGTATACCTTGCAACAAGCCTACATGGCAATGCAGGCAGGTGCTACCTATGTTTGTCCGTTGGTAGGCCGTCTTCAAGATCAAGGGCACGACGCACTTGGGCTTGTGGAACAATGTGTAGAAGCAGTAAATTACTATGGATATGATACAAAAATCATGTTCTCTTCTGTGCGCTATGCAGAGCACATTAAAAATGCACTTAGTTTAGGCGTTCATACGATAACTGTACCTTGGAAAGTGATGAAACAACTTACCGAGAACAACTTCACTAAAGTTGGAACGGATCAGTTTTTTGAGCACACGCGTTTGATGACAGTGAAAGTTAAGGATGCATTAAAAGATGTCAACCCAATTGTTGCTCCTAATTTGACAGTGAGTGAAGCCTTGGTGAAAATGACAGAGTTTGGATATGGAGCCATTACGGTGGGCGACAATGGTAGCGCAGCTTTGGGTGTGTTTACAGATGGTGATTTAAGAAGGTTGATTCAGTCTGAAGGGCAAGGGGTTATCTCTAAATCTTTATCAGAATTAACGTACAAAACACCAGTAAGCGTGGAAGCCGATAATCTATTGATTGAGGCATCTAACTTATTCAACCAACACGAGGTGGATACTATTCTGGTTACAGAAGGCGGTAAGCCAGTAGGAATGTTGGACATCCAAGAATTGAAGAGTTACTAATGCCAACGGCACAAGAAATATATTCAATATATGAGGAGATGGGAGGAGTATTTAATACTCCTCTTTCTGTTTTACAAAAAAAATTGGAAGGCATCAAAGCATTTATTTTTGATTGGGATGGTGTATTCAATGGAGGTAGGAAAATAGCTTCGGATTTAGGGAGCGATTTTAGTGAATCGGACTCCATGGGGTTGAACATGCTTCGATTTAGTATGTGGTTAAACAATGGCAAAAATATACCGCCATTTGCAGTAATAACCGGAGAAAACAACACCTCGTCTTTTGGTTTTTCTAAAAGAGAATCCTTTAATCAAGTGTATTATAAAGTGCCTGATAAAAGAACGGCACTGCAAGATTTTTGTTATAAAAATGGGGTAGAGGAAAAAGAAGTAGCATTCTTTTTTGATGATATCTTAGACTTAAATACCGCCAAAAGCGTAGGGCTGCGATGTTTTTTACCTAGAAAAAATGCACCCTTATTCAATAGTTATGTGCAGCAACAGGAACTAGTAGATTACCAGGCTTCTGTAGACGGGCAGAGTAATGGGATAAGAGAAATTTGTGAGTTGCTTATTGGATTGCAAAACAATTTTGAATCAGTAGTGCAAAAAAGAATGCAATTTGAAGGCGATTACAAAGATTATCTGGATACGCGCAAAAGTGTTTCCCCTGAATTTTTCAGGTACCAAGAAGGAATATTGGTAAAAGAACACAAATAAACCAAGCCTTCTACCATGTGCATGCCTATTTTATTACTACCCATTAATTTTGTTGGCAATACTTTGAAGCTCCTCTTGGGATAATTGAAGCTTAGGTCGACTGAAATTTACATCGTCCATTGTATTTAGTGGTATTAAATGCAAGTGACAATGGGGTACTTCAATTCCAATCACAGAAACCGCTATTCTTTCACAATTTATTTTAGACTCAATTTGTGCTGCTACTTTTTTTGAAAACAGCATTAAATCAGCTAGCGCATCATTTTCTAAGTCAAATACATAATCAACTTCCTGCTTCGGTACCACCAACGTGTGGCCTTTAACCAAAGGATTGATGTCTAAAAATGCGATGTGCTTTTCATCTTCTGCAACAATGTGGGCAGGAATTTCTCTGTTGATTATTTTGGTGAAAATCGAAGCCATCCGCCTACATTGAAATTTCTTTGATCTCAAATGTCATTTTTCCTCCAGGCGTAATGATTTCGGCTGATTCTCCTACTTTTTTTCCTAAAAGGCCTTTTCCTATGGGAGAGGACAAAGAAATTTTCTGAAGTTTGAGGTCCGCCTCTTCTTCTGAAACTAAGGTGTAAGTGAATTGTGCTCCGTTTTGGTTGTTTTTGATAGTCACTTTTGACAATATGGATACTTTTGATGTATCAATGGACGATTCATCAATAATGCGCGCATTGCCTACCACACCTTCTAATTGAGCAATTTTAGCTTCTAGGTGCCCTTGTGCATCTTTGGCCGCATCGTATTCTGCATTTTCACTTAAATCTCCTTTGTCTCTTGCCTCTGCAATTTGCTTGGCTATATCTTTTCGGCCTCTTGACTTTAAATCGTGAAGTTCGTTTTTTAATTTATCGTATCCTTCTTGTGTATAGTATTTAACCTGTCCCATCTTCCGTATTTGATTTGGTTATAAAAATAAAATAACGGTCCTTCTACAAAAACCGTTATCGGATAATATCATTGTTATACAAAATTAATAGATAATTTAGTTACTTCAAAATAGTATTTTACTCACCAATCAATTCAGGTGCCTCTTTTTTGATTTCTTGGAGGATGTCATCATCCATTTTTGCAAGATAAAGTGTTTTTACTTTGGATAGCTGTTCAATGGTTAAACCAGAAGCTCCTCTTAAATCTGCTTTGTACAAAGAAGCATTTTCGAAATCAGCTCCAGTTAGGTAACAGCCCTGCAAGTTGGCTTCCATTAAAAATGAATTTTTGAAATTGGTTTTGATAAGAAAGGCTTTTTCTAGATTGGCTTTAATTAAATAAGCATCATTGAAGTTGGCTCCACTTGCAAATGCACCAGATAAATTGACTTGATTTAAATTGGTGTTTTCTAAGTTGGTTTGGTTGAGCCTTGTATTGGATAGATTACATTCAATAAGAAAAGAATTGGACAGATTAGCGGAGTTTAAATTCGAACCAGTAAGCTTTACATAGTTCAAGTTGGTTTTGGCTAAATAACAATTAACTAAGTTAATTTCATGTATGTCGTGTCTGTTCAGTCTTTTAATATTACCCACCGTACGAAATGCTGCTTCTTCAGATTCCCAAAGGCGGAAATCATCAATTTCATCTTTGTACATCCTGATTCTTTGTCTTTTTTCTCCACTTCTGTTCATCCAGAAGATTAAGATACCAATCACGGCAATGTCAAATAACATACCATGGGCTTCTGCCAATACTTGCTGTATAAAACCCCTGAAATCATCGATGTAAAACGGCATACTAAGCCCTATGACAACCACGGATAACAACAATAAAACCATTGAAGAAGTGACAATGGGGCGTTCAATGATGTAATCAAACCCCTCTTTTATCCTTTTTATATGTACTTTCAACTTCATTAAAGAAAAACAGATTATTTAAGTGCAACTTGTTGAATCTAAGAAATATTTTTCAATTCCTGGATCTTGTTTTTTAGTTTTTTTACTAATACTTCATTTATTCTAATATAAGATTCAAAAGACCATCCGCCTACATGAGGCGTGAGGACCACATTTGGGTGGGTAGATAGGTAATTTAGTTGTTTTTTTTCGACTTCGCTATGAGTCTTTAATTTTTCATTATTTAAGACATCGAGGCCGGCCCCCAGTATTTTACCAGATTGCAACCCTTCTAGGAGTGCTTGTTGGTCCAAAACTTCTCCTCTTGCAGTGTTGATAAGGTAAAATGGTTTTTTAAAGGAGCGAATAAAGTCTGTATTGATGAAGTTTTTTGTTTCATCTGTTAAAGGAATGTGCAAACTGACTATGTCACATTCTTCTGAAATAGTATTTAGTTCTGCTTCCGTAACATAGGCATCGGAAAAGCCAGTTTTATATTTGTCGTAGGCAAAAATTTTACAACCAAAAGCTTTGATTCGGCTGGCGAAAGCAAATCCCATATGCCCGTAACCGATTAAGCCCACTTTTTTGCGCATCAATTCGATCCCTCTATTGCCTTCTCGGTCCCAAATGCCTTGGTTGACCTCCTGGTTGGATTTAATAATATTGTTGAGTACTGCCAGCAAAAGTGCAACTGCATGTTCTCCTAGGGCATCTCTATTGCCTTCAGGTGCATTTAAAAGTTCTATGCCTTTGGATTTTATATAGTCTAAATCCACTTTTTCAATACCCGCACCGGCTCGCAATACAAACTTTAACTGAGCAGCATGGGCGAGCAAAGATTGGTCTACAGTTGTCTTGCTGCGTAGAATTAAAACCTCTTTTTCTTTAAGTGCTTCTGCAACCGCTTCTTTTTTAATATTGGGAAGGTAGGTTACTTCTATGCCTTCTGTTTCAAGAAGTTGGACGATGGAAGCGTGCATCGGGTCGATTATTAAACATCTCCAGTTCATACTATTATAAAAGCCAATGAATAACTAAAAAATAAATGGCCAAGCCAATAATGTCATTTGTTGTGGTGATAAATGGCCCAGAGGCAAGTGCAGGGTTGATGCCCGCCTTGTCTAAAAGCAAAGGGGTTACAGTACCCATTAAGGAAGCTACTATGACCACACAAAAAAGTGCAAAGGATACTATTCCAGCCAATTCCATGGGTTGGTTCATTAAGTATAGACCAAGGTATACCAATAAACTTAAGGCCAGCCCGTTAAAAATAGCCACGATAAGCACTTTGCCAAGCCGTTTCATTAATGGGTCGGTAAAAGCCGAACGGTTGGCCAGTGTTTGGACCACTATGGAGGAAGATTGAATGCCGACATTGCCACCAGTTGCTTGGATCAAAGGAATGAAAAAAGCCACTGCGGCCATGGCCATGATGTCAGATTCAAATAGGCCCATGAAACGGGCACTGATCATACCCCCCACAATTCCGACCACCAACCAGGGCAGTCTTGCCTTGGAAATGGCCCAAATGCTGTCATCTTCCTCTACATCCGCACTAATACCAGCCATCAATTGTCGTTCTTCATCTATATTCTCTGTAATTACATCTACAATATCATCTATGGTGATTCTACCTAACAAGCGATTGTTGAGGTTGACAACAGGAATTGCGTCCAGATCATATTTTTGCATGATGGCCGCTACCTCTTCTTCGTCGACAAAAGTGGGAACCGAGTGAATGTCTTCGTCGTAGATGGCCGCAATGCGCGTTGTATCGTTAGAAAGGATGATTTTCTTTAAAGATACCCTTCCCAATAATTTGTCTTCATCGTCTACGACATATACGGAATATATTTTTTCTACTTTCTCCGCTTGTCTTCTGATTTCTTCAATGCACTGAACAACATTCCAGTTTAAATTGGCCTTGATCAGTTCCTTCGCCATTAAACCACCGGCACAGTCTTCTTCGTAGCGCAATAAGTCCAATAAATACTTTTGCTTTTCTTCGTTGGCAATGTGGGATAAAACTTGTTCGCGCTCTTTTAAAGGGAGTAAATGCAACAAATCAACGCCATCATCCGAATCGAGTTGGTCTATAAAACCAGCAATTTCTTTTACATTAAATTCCTTTAAGAATTTCTCCTGGATGTCATCGTCTAGGTCGTTGAGGATTTCTGCACCAACTTCCACGGGGAGTAAATCTAATATGAATTTGGCATCGGGTGTTTCCAATTCGTCTAAAATAGACGAAATGTCGACGTGATTGACTTCTTTCAAAGAATTCTTGATGAACCCGATGTCGTCCAATTCGATTGCCTCTTTGAGGCGCTCTAAATAATCTTTGGTTAATTCAAATTGTATGATTTTCACTGCTTTCCTGTATTCTATTGGTGAGGTCTACAAAGTCATTTACAGACAACTGTTCAGCTCTTAAGCTGAAAACTTTTTCTTCTCTTAGTGCTTCCGGTAAATTTAAAGGTTTTAAAGCGTTCCACAAGGTTTTTCTACGACTTTGGAAACCTTGTTTTACTACCCGTTTGAAAAACTTCTCGTCACAATTTAGCTTTTTGGTTTGGTTCCTTTTTAAGCGAATTACACCTGAATTTACTTTTGGTGGAGGGTTGAATACATCCGGAGGAACCGAAAAAAGGTATTCGATGTCGTAATAAGCCTGTAGCAATACACTTAAAATGCCATAGGTCTTATTTCCAGGAGGGGAAGCCAATCGCTCCGCCACTTCTTTTTGCAACATACCTACTATTTCTGGAACTTGGTCTTTGTAGTCCAAAACGTGGAAGAATATCTGAGAACTTATGTTGTAAGGGAAGTTGCCAATAATCCGGATGGGGTCTGGGTAATCGCTAATTGGTTTTTGCAGGAAATCGGCAAAAATGATCCTGTTTTTTAATGTCGGGAATTCCTTTTTTAAAAATTCAATTGATTCTTTATCAATATCAATTAGGTGCAGGTCCGTTGCGTCTTCCACCATATATTTGGTTAAAACACCTGTTCCCGGTCCAATTTCCAAAACTGCTCCGTTGGAACTTTCTAGTGCATCAACAATTTTTTTGGCGATGTTTTCATCGGTTAAAAAATGTTGACCAAATTTCTTTTTGGGTTTGACATAGCGCATGGGCATTGCATTGTTGATTTATTGCAAATCTATTAAATAACTTTTTGATTGTTATATTTAACTTTGTTTCATTAATTTATCTTTTTGCAAAAAGAAGTTGTAAAAAGGAAGTTCAAAAATATAAAATCTTTACACCCGAGGAAAGTTGATGGTATGACAAACAAAAAAAATAACAAACCGGTAATAGGAATAACCATTGGCGATATCAACGGTGTGGGTCCAGAAATCATTATGAAAGCTCTAAATGATAATCGGATAATAAATTTTTGCACACCGGTTATATATGGTTCTTCCAAAACACTCTCTTTTTATAGGAAATTGTTTAAGATGGAAGACTTCAACTACAACCAGGCGCGCCGAGAAGACTCCTTCCATACCAAAAAAATCAATGTTGTTAATTGTTGGGAAGAAGCAGTGGAAATCAATGTTGGTAAAGAAGTGAAACAAGCAGGCGATTACGCCTTGAAATCCATAGAGCAAGCGTCGGAGGATTTAAAACTAGGGCGGTTGGACGCTGTAGTTACAGCACCCATTAATAAAAAACTGATTCAAAGTGAAGACTTTAGTTTTCCTGGGCACACAGAATATTTTACGGAAAAATTTGAAGCCAAAGATTCCTTAATGCTCTTAGTGGATGGCGACTTAAAGATCGGTACAGTTACCGGACATATTCCATTAAAAGACGTGCCTGTCGCTTTGACAAAAGAAAAAATAGAGAGTAAGTTGAAGATCCTATTCAAAACTCTAAAAAAGGATTTTGACATACAAAAGCCAAAAGTGGCTGTGCTAGGGCTTAATCCACACGCGGGAGAAGATGGGCTCTTGGGCAAAGAAGAAGTGGACATAATAGCCCCCGTTGTAGAAGACTTTAAAAACAAAGGGCAATTAATATTTGGGCCATACCCTTCGGATGGTTTTTTTGGTAGCGGTCAGTATAAGAAGTACGATGCTGTTTTGGCCATGTACCACGACCAAGGCTTGATTCCTTTTAAAACTATGGCTTTTGACGAAGGGGTGAATTACACCGCAGGGTTGTCTGCAGTACGGACCTCTCCAGACCATGGGACGGCATATTCAATAGCAGGCAAGAATACCGCAAATGAAAAATCATTGCTTTCTGCTGTTTTTCTTGCAATAGATATTGTTAAAAACAGAACGGAACAGTTGGTTACTAACGATTAAGGGATTATGTTTGAATCTTCTAATGGCTAGGCTGGGATAAAATAGGTATGGATATTATAACAAGAACTCAGTTAAATATACTCATTCAACTTGCTGAAGTTGACAAGCACTTTGCGTCTGCTGAAAGGGAGATGATTTTTGAGCTTGCCAAAGAAAACAATTTCCCGGAAGATGAAGTTCGTTTTTTGATTCGGAATCCAGAACCAATTGAAAGTTTAGGGGCCTTGTCTCCAGACCAAAGGTTGGACTACCTCTTGAGCGTGGTTGAATTAATCTTAATCGACAAAAAAGTATTTGATGCAGAAATCAATTTCAGCAAAAAAATTGCTGTGAAACTCGGTTTTCATGCAGATGTTATTGACTTTTTATTGGCGGATTATCAAATAAAAGACAGAGAATTCGTTAAATCGCAGGTTTTAGAGAAATACTTGTAATCTTTTCCCAGTTAAAAACTTACATTCTTTTTATTATAAAAATTATCTTCGTAACTTTGCGCACTTGTTGATTAGCGGGAGCATTGATGAAAGCAAACAAAGCATACGATATCCATATATTTAAGCTCAGTAATAAAGAGCATGAGTATGCGTTTGATGTGGATGCTGGCTTTTTTGAAATGTTTGAAAATACGCCAATTGATACAGGCAAGGGGAAAGTCCTTGTTGCACTTGAAAAAACAGACAGCCACATCGCCATGGTTTTTAACATAGACGTGGTTTTGGAGTTGGTTTGTGACAGAAGTTTGGATGTGTTTGAACACAAAGTGGCATCAGAAAGAAAGGTCTGGTTCAAATATGGCGCGGCGTATGAAGAGCAATCCGAAGAACTGGTAGTGATACCAGGAGATGCACAAATAATCAATATTGCTCATTATATGTATGAGTTTATATTGTTAGAAGTGCCAATGAAAAAGTTGCACCCGAAATTTTCAGATTCTGAAAATGATATGGAAGAAGAAGATGAATTGGTGTACAGTTCTTTGGAAGGCGAGGAGCCAGAAGAAGATGATTTAGAGGAGAATGAAGAAAACGAAGCGGTTGACCCTCGGTGGGAAAAACTGATTTCAATTAAAAATAAGAATAAATAAGAGTTAAAATAGTAATAGACAATGGCTCATCCAAAGAGAAAAATTTCGAAATCGAGAAGGGACAAGAGAAGAACCCATTACAAATCAGAGGCTAAGAACTTAGTGATTTGTCCAACAACAGGAGAGTATCATTTACCGCACAGGGCCTTTTGGCACGAAGGTAAACTGTACTACAAAGGTAAAGTTGTAATGGAAAAGGAAGTTTTAGCATAACTTTTTAAGACAAGTGAAGGTTGCTTTAGATGCGATGGGTGGTGATTTCGCCCCCCAATCCACAATAGAAGGAGCATTGTTGGCAATCCAAGAATTCCCTGCCGATCATCAATTGGTGTTGATTGGCAGGGAAGATGTTTTGAAAAAAGCATTGGATGCCCACAACTTCACATCCCCACAAATAGAAATTATGCATGCCGAAGAAGTTATTGGCATGGATGAACACCCCACAAAAGCTTTTTCTCAAAAGCAAGATTCAAGTATCAATGTTGGTTTTAAGCTGTTGAAGACAGGAGCAGTCGACGCGTTTTGCAGTGCAGGAAATACTGGTGCAATGCATGTTGGTGCAATGTTTTCAATTAAGGCAATAGAAGGAGTTATAAGACCGGGTATCGCTGGTTTTATGCCCAAGCTGTCGGGTGATTTCGGTGTGATAATGGATGTCGGAGCAAATGCGGATTGTAAACCGGATGTGTTGTTGCAGTTTGGCGAAATTGCCACAATTTATGCAGAACATGTACTCAATATTAACCAGCCTAAAGTTGGATTAATGAATTTGGGTGAAGAAGAGAAAAAAGGCACATTGCTTACACAGGCTGCTTACCAGCTTTTTAAGATCAACAAAAACATCAATTTTATAGGCAACATCGAAGGGCGTGATTTATTCAACGACAAAGCGGATGTAATTGTGTGTGACGGGTTTACGGGTAACGTAATCTTGAAAATGGCGGAATCCATTCACGATATATTTGGTGAGCGAAATCTTAAAGACGATTTTTTTAGTAAATTTAACTATGAAGCTATTGGTGGGAGCCCTATTTTAGGGGTTAACGGCAATGTTGTGATTGGCCACGGAATGTCCAGCCCTTTAGCCATAAAAAATATGGTGCTGCAAGGACAAAGAATGGCAGAGTCCAATGTGTATATGAAAATAAAAGAATTACTTTCTAAATAATAAACTCGATTTATATGAGTCAGATTAGAGCTGCAATAACGGCTGTTCATGGGTACCTGCCTGATTACAAACTTACCAATCAGGAATTGGAAACAATGGTAGAAACCAACGATGAGTGGATTACCTCCAGAACCGGTATTAAAGAACGAAGAATAATTAAAGAACAAGGGGTTGGGACCTCTAAAATCGGAGTAGAATCTGTAAAAGGAATCCTTGAAAAATCAGGAACCAAACCCGAAGAAGTTGATTTAATTATTTGTGCCACTGTAACTCCTGATCATGTATTTCCGGCTACGGCCAATTTAATTGCAAAAGAAACAGGTTGTGTTAATGCCTTTGGTTTTGATATGAGTGCTGCCTGTTCAGGGTTTATTTATGGACTCACTACAGGAGCCATGTACATCCAAAGTGGTAATTACAAAAAGGTAATTGTTGTGGGTGCCGATAAAATGTCGTCAATTATCAATTATAAAGACAGGGCTACCTGTATTATTTTTGGTGATGGTGGCGGTGCTGTAATGTTAGAACCATCGACAGAAGATGTTGGTGTTGTGGACTCTATCCACAAAAGTGATGGCAACGGAGTAGAGTATTTATGGATGAAGGCTGGAGGAAGTAAATTCCCAGCAACACATGAATCTGTAGATAATGATGAACATTATGTTTACCAAGACGGAAAAACTGTGTTCAAGTTTGCCGTAACCAACATGGCAGATTACGCTGCAAAAATAATGGAAAAAAACAACCTTACTGCAGAAAAGGTAGATTGGCTTGTTCCACACCAAGCAAATAAGAGAATTGTAGATGCAACATCGAATAGAATGGGCATTGGTGAAGATAAAGTGATGATGAATATTGAGCGGTATGGGAACACCACTGCTGGGACAATTCCATTGCTTTTATGGGATTATGAAAAACAACTAAAGAAAGGGGACAACCTGGTACTTGCTGCTTTTGGTGGTGGTTTCACCTGGGGAGCGATCTATCTTAAATGGGCTTATGACTCTAAATAATTCGAAGAAAAATATTAATTTGCCAACTTATATTAATTGATTCATTCTTATGGCTTCTACGTCAGATTTTAAAAATGGTCTTTGTATCGAGTACAACAACGACTTATTCATAATAATTGAATTTCAACATGTAAAGCCTGGTAAAGGGCCTGCATTTGTTCGGACAAAATTAAAAAGCCTCAATACAGGTAAGGTAATTGAAAATACCTTCAACTCAGGCGTTAAAGTGACTACCGCTAGAATAGAGCGCAGGGCACACCAATTTCTTTATAAAGACGACATTGGTTATCACTTTATGGATAACGACACTTTCGAACAAGTAGCGCTTCAAGAAGAGGTAATCAATGCACCACAGTTTTTATTAGACGGTCAGAACGTTGAAATATTAATTCATGCAGAAACAGACAAAGTGCTGAGTTGTGAACTACCAGCCTTCGTAGAATTAATAGTAACTTATACAGAACCAGGCTTAAAAGGCGATACTGCTACGAATGCGAGCAAACCTGCCGAACTTGAAACTGGTGCTTCTATCATGGTACCCCTATTCATCGACAACGATGAAAAAATAAAAGTAGACACTCGAACGGGTGAATACTCTGAAAGAGTAAAATAGTGAACCAAAACCTATCTCAAAATACAAATTGGTATGAAAACTAAAGAAATTAGAGATTTAATTGATTTTATTAGCAAGTCAGGTCTTAATGAAGTGAATATTGAGACTGAAGAGTTAAAACTGTCTATCAAAAGAGATCCTGCAATTACAACCCAAGTAGTAGAGTCAACGGCTCCTGCAGCTCCAGTGGCAGCGGCTCCGGTTGTAGCAGCAGCGGCAGCGGCACCAGTGGCTACACCAGCTGATGCTGCACCTGCAGCAGCAGACGAATCAAGTAAATATGTGGAAATAAAGTCTCCAATGATTGGTACATTTTACAGAGCGGCCAATCCAGACTCACCAATGTTTGCGTCCGTAGGAGACGAAATAACTGCTGGTCAGACCGTATGTATTGTAGAAGCTATGAAGCTTTTCAATGAAATTGAGTCAGAAATTTCTGGTAAAATAGTGAAGGTACTGGTTGAGAATGCTCAGCCTGTAGAGTACGACCAACCATTGTTCTTGGTTGACCCATCTTAATTCACGATTAATTAGTTTTACCAAAATTATTTGCTGTGTTTAAAAAAATATTAATTGCCAATAGAGGTGAAATAGCACTTCGAATCATTAGGACTTGCCGAGAAATGGGCATCAGTACGGTTGCTGTTTATTCCAAAGTGGATAAAGATAGTTTGCATGTAAAATTTGCAGATGAAGCCATTTGTATTGGTGAGGCGCCAAGCAGCCATTCCTATTTGAACATTCCTAATATTATAGCGGCAGCTGAAATTACCAATGCAGATGCCATTCACCCTGGTTATGGATTTTTAGCTGAAAACGCTGAGTTTTCATCTGTATGTGAGGAGTACAATATAAAGTTTATCGGTGCCTCCGCAGATATGATCAACCGGATGGGGGACAAGGCGACAGCCAAAGCAACCATGAAAAAAGCAGGCGTGCCAACCATTCCAGGATCTGAAGGATTGTTAGATTCTGTTAAACAAGGGTTGAAAATGTCTGAGAAAATGGGATACCCTGTAATTCTTAAGGCAACTGCTGGTGGTGGAGGTAGAGGGATGAGAATTGTTCATGGTCCCGATGGATTTCAAAAAGCTTGGGATGATGCTAGAATGGAATCGGGTGCGGCCTTCGGAAACGATGCGCTTTATCTTGAGAAATTTGTTGAAGAACCTAGACATATTGAAATACAAATTGTCGGAGATAAAAATGGCAAGGCTTGTCATTTATCGGAAAGAGATTGTTCTATCCAAAGACGACACCAGAAGTTAGTGGAAGAAACACCTTCTCCGATTGTAACTCAAGAACTCAGAGAAAAAATGGGTAAGGCAGCCATTGCGGGAGCTGAAGCCATTAAATACGAAGGAGCTGGAACTGTGGAGTTTTTGGTCGACAAACATGGGGATTTCTTTTTCATGGAAATGAATACAAGAATTCAGGTAGAACATCCGATAACAGAAGAAGTAACGGATTACGATTTGATTAAAGAACAAATCAAAGTAGCTGCTGGAGTAGAGATTTCAGGGAAGAACTATTTTCCGAACCTATATTGCATGGAATGCCGAATTAATGCGGAAGACCCACTGAATGATTTCAGACCGTCTCCTGGTAAAATCACCAATTTACATATTCCTGGTGGCCATGGTGTACGGGTTGATTCTCATGTGTATGCGGGTTATACCATTCCTCCAAACTACGATTCTATGATTGGTAAGCTTATTGTAAGTGGGCAATCTAGAGAAGAAGTGATTGTTCGAATGAAAAGGGCCCTGCAAGAATTTGTTATTGAAGGGGTTAAAACCACCATACCTTTCCATATAAAACTAATGGAAGATGAGGATTTTAAAAGCGGTAATTTTACTACTAAGTTTTTAGAAGACTTTGATTTTTCAAAATTATAAATAAAAAAGCCCCTTTATGGGGCTTTTTTATTTTAGTATATTTCAGTTATGAAAATCTGGTTTGTGTCATTTTTTTGTGCAGTATTGTTGTCTTTTGTCTCTAGGGCACAAGAAAAGCCTACTTCTTTGTTGCAGTTGGGCATCAGCATGAACAGCTATAAAGGAGAACTGTCTAATTTTGGCAAAGCCGATTTAGGGTTTGATCTTGGGTTGAAATTAAACAACAAACCAAAGCTTAATGGCGGTATTTATATTGGTTTTGGTTCCATTTCAGGTGAGGATGTTAATTTCCGATCCTCGACACCAGGAGTATTTCCAAATCAATTTTTTAAGTCAAACTACTTTTACCTCCATTACGAGCTTAACTACCACTTCGTAAAAAAAGACAAATATTGGGTTTATGCAGGTTTGGGATTGGGTGTTTTGTTTTACACCCCTTATGACAACTTGAATAATAAACTTGCAGACCAACCCACTACTCGGCTTCCATCAGAATCTTATGGCACAGCAACTTTAATTCTGCCATTGTCGGTTGGTGGTTCTTATTTTTTGAATGACAATATTGGCTTGGACCTTAAAATTGGATTGAAAAACACCATGACAAAATACCTGGACAACATTGCCCAAGCAGGAAATAACAAAAATGACAACCTACTGAGTGTGAGATTGTCTTTTATGAAGTTTATTTAGGGAGGTTTTTTTCCTCTTCAATGATGGTAAGCAGTTCGTTGTACCATTCTACTCCATATTTCCTTATTAGAGGTTCCTTTAGAAATTTGTACACTTCTACACCGAGCTTTTCTCCAAGCGTACAAGCGTCGCTACAAATGTGCCATTGGTCGTAATTTAAGGCGTCAAACTCTTCGTATTTGGTTACTCTTATAGGGTATAGGTGACATGATATTGGTTTTTTAAAGTCAGTTTTCCCGTCTAGGTGTGCTTGTTCTATTGCACATTTAAGAATGCCAGTGTCTTCATAAAAGGCAAAAACACATTCTTTGCCATTGATGGTGGTAGTGGAGTACTCACCATCTTCGTCATAGATGTAAAGCCCTTCTTTTTTAACGGCTTCAATTCCTTTTTTGTCCATGTACGGTTGAACAACATCGTATATTTCTTCTAATGTTTTTAGTTCATCTACTTCTAGTGGAGCACCTAAATCTCCTTCAACGCAACATACTCCTTTGCATTTTTCTAAATCACAAACAAACTGTTTTTCCTTAATATCTGCAGAAAGGATGGTATTTCCGTGCTCTATCATAATCCACTCAATTAGAAGGCAAAGCTAGTTATTATTTTTGGGATATTAATACAATTTGAAACCCAATGCTTTGCGGTCTCCAACTGGACTATTTTGGTTGTCCTCTAAATCAATGTTGTACCGCATGATGAATTCAGAATGTTTTGCTGGGGTGGTAGCGTAGTAATTAAATGAAAGTAGTTTTTTGTCGTCGTATTGGGTGGCGCTTTCTTTGATTAAGATTATTTCAAAACCCAATTGAGAGAAAGTAGATAAAATTGTCGGGTTCTGCTCTAAAAACTCCATGGACGTTATGGCTATCAAAGATGTTTTTTTGTCCAGCGGGTTGGAGATATACAAAGGAAGTTTGGAAACCCATAGATCAAATTCGTCTCGAATGAAAACAGGGTTTTGGTATTTAAAATGTCGGTTTATTCGCGCTTTAAGTGCAAGGAGGTGTTGTTCGTTGGTGTTGTGGAAAAAGTACCTCGAAACCAGTTTGTTCATTTGCATCAAACGAAGGCTGGTATCGAACACCAGTTCATCCGGGTTTTTTATAAAACCGAGGTCGTCTCCAAATCTAAAAACGAAACATTTTTTACCTTCTAAATGGTAATTGAAGATAGTATTCTTTAATGTTTCAGTGGTTTTTAATAAGCGGAGGTAGGTGCCCGATCTCACTACTGGAGTGTGGAGGCTGTCGTCAAAAAGTTTACCGCTGGTTAGAGACATAGAATCGAAGTATCAAAAATCTAATGTAGGAAAATACTTGAGTTTTATCAATTTATTACCGCAAGGATTTATCAATTAAAAAGTAAATGTATCGATCGTTAAAATATCCCAGTTGGATGTGTTAAATTGCAGGCTATACCAACAAATTTTAATGGAATATTTAGAGCATTTAAACGAGCCTCAACGAGAAGGAGTTGTGAACACAGAGGGCCCCACGATGATCATCGCAGGTGCTGGTTCCGGCAAGACGAGGGTGCTTACTTATAGAATTGCACATTTAATCCGAGAGAAGGGGGTAGACCCATTCAATATTTTGTCGCTTACATTTACAAATAAAGCAGCAAAGGAGATGCGAGATCGCATCGAGAAGGTGGTAGGAGCCGAAGCAAAGAACTTGTATATGGGTACGTTTCACTCGGTATTTGCTAGAATTTTGCGATCAGAAGCACACCATTTGGGGTACCCATCTAGTTTTACGATTCTTGATTCAGACGATACCAAGTCATTGATCCGGACCATTGTGAAAGAACTGGGGTTGGATGATAAAATATACAAACCCAATGTGGTGTATAGCCGAATTTCAGGAGCAAAAAACAGATTGATTTCTTGGCAGAGTTATTTGCAAAATCCCAATATTAAAGCGGAGGACGAATCGAATATGAAGCCCAAGATGGGGGTTATATATAAGACCTACTGCGAAAGGTGTTTTAAATCGGGCGCTATGGACTTTGATGACTTACTCTTCAATACCAACCGATTGTTTAAAGAACACACCGATGTGCTCAACCGATACCAGCATCAATTCCAACATGTGATGGTAGATGAGTTTCAAGATACCAACTATTCTCAATATTTAATCACCAAAAAACTCTCAGCAGTCAAACAAAATATTTGTGTTGTGGGAGATGATGCCCAAAGTATTTATGCGTTTCGAGGTGCCGATATTCAAAATATCCTAAATTTTGAAAAGGATTACCCAGATCTGAAAGTAATTAAGCTAGAACAAAATTATAGATCTACAAAAAATATTGTAGAGGCAGCTAATTCTGTAATAGAAAAAAACAAAGCACAGCTAAAAAAAGATGTTTGGACTACCAATGAAGAAGGGGAGCTCCTCACGCTTATTAAAGCGGCAAGTGACAATGAAGAAGGCAAGTTAATTGCCGCTTCGATTTTCGAAGACAAGATGCAAAATAAACTTCGAAACATGGATTTTGCTATCTTGTATAGGACCAACTCACAGTCCAGAGCCATTGAAGAAGCACTGAGAAGAAACGATATCAAATATAAAATTGTTGGAGGGCTTTCGTTTTATTCTAGAAAGGAAATTAAAGATGTACTGGCCTATTTGCGCTTTACTTTAAACACCAATGACGAGACTTCATTTAGGCGGATAATTAACCTTCCAAAGAGGGGCATTGGCCCAACTTCAGTGGATAAAATCATTGTGGGGTCGGAAGAACAAAATATTTCTCTTTGGGAAGCGTTGAACCACAGCAACCAATTTGTACCAGGGCGGGCGGCCAATCAGATATTGGACTTCACAACCATGATCAAACGGTTCAAGATTGAAGTAGAAAAGAAAGATGCTTACCAGGCAGCAATGGAAATCGCCAAAGGTTCTGGTTTGCTCCGAGATTTGTACGCCGATAAGTCCATAGAAGGGATTAGCCGGTATGAAAACGTTCAAGAATTAATGAACGCAGTTCAAGATTTTGTTGAAAACTCCGAAAACGAAGACAAATCTTTGCAGGCGTTTTTACAAGAAATAACCTTGTTAACAGGGGTGGACAACGACAAAGACGACGACCCGGATAAGGTGACGCTCATGACAATCCATATGGCCAAAGGGTTGGAGTTTAAAAATGTAATCATTGCAGGGATGGAAGAAGACCTTTTTCCAAGCCAAATGATGATGAACAGCAGGAAAGACTTGGAAGAAGAAAGAAGGCTTTTTTATGTGGCAATAACAAGAGCCGAAACCAAGTTGAGCTTGTCTTATGCTTTGAGCCGGTACCGCTTTGGCAGGCTTAAAAATTGTGAACCAAGTAGGTTTATTGACGACATAGACGCCAAGTACATTAAAATGGAAAGAAGGCTGCAAACTAAGCCGGTTGAATTTATGCCGGCAAAAATTGGAAGGCAACCAGCTCCTGTGTCCAATGGGGCTGGGTATGCTAAGGGGCTAGTACAAGGCATGAAAAAGCAGCAAGCGCAAAAAAGCCAGCTGAAAGAACATGTGCCCTCTGCTGATTTTGCTCCAAGCGACACCTCCAATTTAGAGGCGGGAATGCAAGTAGAACATCAAAAATTTGGCTTCGGTCAAGTAGTAGAGGTGGATAAAACTGGAGCTAATACAAAAGCAAAAGTGAATTTCGCCAATTTTGGAGAAAAAACTTTGCTTCTGAGCTTTGCTAAATTGAAGATACATTCATAGATTGAACAACTAAATATTATATCAATACCGCAATGAACGACTACAACACACAAAGAGATCCACTGGTACTAAGAGAATATGGTAGAAATGTGCAGAAACTAGTGAATTTTCTTAAAACAATCGAAGATAGAGAGAAAAGAAATAAAATGGCGGATACTTTAGTTGGTCTTGTAAAAAGGTTAACTCCGGCCAACAAAGAAGTGGCTGAGACCAATCAAAAGTTATGGGACGACATGCACATTATGTCTGAATTTACTTTGGACGTAGATGCCCCATTCCCTATTCCAGAAAAAGATGTGCTGGAAAAGAAACCAGAAAAGGTTGGGTACGCTCAAAACGATATTCGTTTTAAACACTATGGGAAAAATATTGAGTTGCTAATCAACAGGGCCATTGCCATTGAAGAGCCAGAAGCGAAAGCATCTGCGGTTCAATACATAGGTAAATTGATGAAAAGTTTTTATACCACGTGGAACAAAGATGTGGTAGAAGATGACCTGATTATTGAGCAGATTGGCATTTTATCAAAAGGTAAATTAGTGATAGACAAAGAAAACTTTGGAGGGTTCAATACACTTTATAAAGCAACAAAAAAGAAACCGTATAATTCTAAAACGGGCTCCAACCGCAACCAAGGTTTTAAAGGCCGTTCCAACAACAACAACAGACGAAGAAGAAATTAATGAGCGCATTTAAGATTGTAGGAGGTACGCCATTGAGTGGTGAGATAATTCCTCAAGGTGCAAAAAATGAAGCTTTGCAGGTAGTTTGCGCTGTTTTACTAACAGAAGAGCCTGTTGTCCTTTCCAACCTTCCTGATATTAGAGATGTCAATTACTTAATCGAGTTGATAGGAGATTTAGGGGCGGAAGTGACTAAATTAGGTAAAGAAAGCTATCGTTTTGTTTGTAAAAACATCAACATAGACTACCTCACCACTCCTGAGTTCCAGGAGAAGGCCAGTAGGCTGAGAGGGTCCATTATGATATTGGGCCCATTATTGGCGCGTTATGGTAAGGCAAATATCCCGAAGCCAGGTGGAGATAAAATTGGTAGACGGCCCTTGGATACGCACTTTTTAGGGTTTAAAAAGTTAGGCGCTAAATTTTCTTTTGACGATAAAAGTAGCAATTATTCAATTGATGCTACCAACCTTAACGGGTGTTATATATTACTGGATGAAGCTTCTGTTACTGGTACAGCCAATGTGATTATGGCTGCGGTTATGGCAAAAGGGACTACTACCATATACAACGCGGCCTGTGAGCCTTATATTCAGCAATTGTGCAAGATGCTTAATGGCATGGGTGCGAAAATTTCTGGAATGGGTTCTAATTTACTTTCTATTGAGGGCGTGAAAGATTTGGGAGGGACGGACCATAGGTTGTTACCAGATATGATTGAGATTGGAAGCTTTATAGGAATGGCTGCAATGACACAATCGGAAATTACCATAAAATCGGTGGCTTACGAAGCGTTGGGTATCATTCCAGATACATTTAAGAAGTTGGGTATTCAGTTCGAAAAAAAAGGAGACGACATTTACATCCCCAAACAATCTGAATATGAAATAGCACGTTATATTGATGGTTCTATTTTAACAATTGCGGATGCAACATGGCCGGGTTTTACACCAGATTTGCTCAGTATAATTCTGGTCGTGGCTACCCAAGCGAAAGGCATGCTTTTGGTGCACCAGAAAATGTTTGAAAGCAGGTTGTTTTTTGTGGATAAGTTAATTGACATGGGGGCACAAATTATTCTTTGTGATCCACATAGAGCAACTGTGAGTGGGCTCAACCATTCAAGGGCTTTGCGAGGTATTAAAATGACATCGCCGGATATTCGTGCAGGAGTTGCTTTGTTAATTGCAGCTTTGTCTGCGGATGGAACCAGCATAATTTCAAATGTCGAGCAAATTGATCGAGGGTATCAAAATATTGACCAGAGGTTGATTGCTCTAGGGGCCAACATAGAAAGAATTGATTTATGAAAACCAGAGACACTTTGCTGCTTGTTTTTTCTTTGTACCTTTTTGTTGGTTGTAACGAACAAAAGGTAGGAGACCCTATTAGCGCCGAAAGTGTTGAAATTTGTAAAAGTAAAAAAAGTGATTTCCCAACAGCTGAAGCTCGCATCAATTATTGTTTGGGTTTGATGTACCCCAATAGAAGTGGGGATTTTATATCTACTGTTGTGGATTCTAGAATAAAAATCAAGTTTGAATTGGAAGGTAACTTTTATGAAGTGTTTTTTTCCACTCGAGGAAAATGGATCACTTCAGAGGTGAAGCTACCACCAGAAAACCTCCCTGATCGAATTAGAGATGCGCTAAGTGCAAGTGATTATTCCAACTGGACGGTAGGAAAAATCAAACTATTTCAAACGGTCAATGCCATTGCATACGAGGTAGAAGTAGGAAAAAGAATGATTGGGACCGACCGTTATGTTTTACTTTTTAACGAGGAAAGTGAAATAATAAGCGTAAAGAAAAAATAAAAAAAGGGGCATTAGCCCCTTTTTTTTGTTGTTATAAAAATGTTTTATCCTACAATTACAGCTTTTGACATGGTTTTTTCTCCATTTATTAACTCAATTGTGTAAGATCCTTTCTTTAATTCTTCAAGGTTAACGATTCCAGAGTAGCTGTATTTTTCGCTTAACTTGTTGCTGTAAATAACTTCTCCATCGGTATTCTTTACTTTTAAGTATACAGAACCTTCTGGCTCAAAAAATGAAAGTTTAACTTTAGAAGCCTCGGCATCTGATATGTAAGCGTTTAATTCGGTGTTGTCTTGTTTTTTGAAACTTACTTTTTCCTTAAAAGTTTGTCCATTAGCAGTAATTTCAAAAACATATTCTTTCTCTCCAAGCGCTTTTAAGTTGAATTGGCCCATGAAGCCTTCCGTTTTGGATTGTTTAAATGTGTGCAACACATCGCCGTTCATGTTAAGGATGTTTATTTTAACATTTCCCTTCTCTTTTAACATTAACCCAAATGCCACTGTTTCTACTTCGCTTAATGGGTTGATAGAATATTTTACTGCCGTAGTTTCTTCTACTATAATGTCCTCTGTATTGTTGTTGTTTGCGGCAAAAACAGTAGAAGTGCTGAAAAGCATTACGAAACACATGGCAGCTGCAGTAATTGTTGTTGTTATCTTTTTCATAATATTGTTGTTTTAATTTTGAGAATTATTTGACCGATTACTCATTATACAACAGGCATGCCAAAGATGTAACTACTTGTTTTTCAGGTGTTTATAGTGTTGGTGGGTATGAAGGAACGTTCGAAAACGAAGGGTGATTGTACAAATTATGTACAGATAACTTTTATGAAAATATTACGTAGAGGGGAAAGTTTTGCGTAGAGATTAAATATATAGCTTAATATTTTATTAACCAAAAAATAAATCAATTTTTTTTGATAAAAGCATAACCTTTTAAACTTTCGACCGTAAGGGTGCTTTTACTAGGAGTGTTTTTACAATCCGCAACCTTGGTGATATTGTATTATATGAAATATTAGATTGTTTTTTTCGTAAAATCCGCAATGAAAATCCGAATTAATTAATTTATTCAAAATATAATGTGGTACCATTGGAACTTATATATAATGTCACTAGTATTGCATCAGTAAATCAATGAAGAAGATTTTATCTCATATCGCCATTCTTTCAACCGATAGCACCCAAGCTATTCAGGCGATGACTATTGCTTTGGCAATTACTTCTATTATTACTATTACCATTATTACTATTACCCCGTAGGGGGTTCTGTCTTACATATTGTCCGCGTAATAGTTTTTGTCCGATAACCTGGTATAAATTTAAATTTTTAATCTGAGTAAAAAATGAGGGTACTCAAATTTGGTGGAACTTCAGTAGGAAATGCTGAGGCCATCTCAAAAGTTGTTGACATCGTTCAGCACAAACATTCCGAAAATAAAGCTGTTGCAGTAGTAGTTTCTGCTCTAAAAGGCATTACAGACCAACTGGAAATTGTAGGTAAAAAAGCTGCTTCAGGAGACGAGGCTTACTTACTTTTACTAAAGGCAATTGAAACCAGGCACATCGAAGAAGTGCAGTTATTGGTTAAACCGGTCAACCAAAGTAAAATTTTGGGGCAAGTAAAAATTCTGCTGAACGAATTGGAAGATATTGCACGTGGCGTGTTTTTGACAAAGGAACTAACCAAAAAGACAAAAGATAGGTTGTTGAGTTTTGGGGAGCGTTTGTCTTCCTTAATTGTGTCCAATGTTTTTGTATTCAGTGGGATACCATGTGAATGGATTGATTCCAGAACGATAATTAAAACAGATGATAATTATACCAGTGCCAATGTCAATTTTGAATCCAGTAACCAACTTATAAAGGAACGCTTTCTGGGATTTGAGGGCGTGGCGCTATTACCAGGGTTCATCGCAAGCAATGAAAACAACGATACTACTACGCTTGGAAGGGGAGGCTCGGATTATACAGCCTCTATATTATCGGCAGCACTTGAAGCAGATGCATTAGAAATCTGGACGGATGTTAGCGGAATTATGACTTCAGACCCAAGAGTGGTGGATGGCGTCATGCCCATACAGAGTATTTCTTATGAAGAAGCAATGGAGTTGTCCCATTTTGGAGCAAAAGTAATATACCCTCCTACTATTCACCCCGTTCTAAAATCCGACATCCCTGTTTTAATCAAAAACACTTTTGATCCAAAACACGAGGGAACCGTTATTTCCAATGAAACTGGTGCCAACGGACAAGATGTTCGAGGATTGTCTAGTATAGATAAAATAGCTTTGCTGAGTTTGACTGGCTCTGGTATGGTAGGGATTCCGGGTTTTGCTAGGAGGTTGTTTTTTGCTTTGTCTAAAAAGGAAGTCAATGTTATTTTAATAACACAGGCATCTTCTGAGCATAGTATTACGGTGGCTATCAATGAAAGTGAAGTAAAAACGGCTGTAAAGAGTATTGAAAAAGAATTTAAATATGAGTTGGACCTGGGTAAGGTGCGGCCGGTAGATGTTCAAAAAGAATTGGCAATAGTGGCCATCGTTGGCGACAAAATGAAACACCGTCCAGGGATTGCTGGAAAAGTTTTTAGCGCTTTAGGGCAAAATGCTGTAAACATTCATGCCATCGCACAAGGGTCGTCCGAAAGAAATATTTCTGTTGTCATCGAAGCAAAAGATGAAAAAAAGGCGCTTAATGTATTACACGAAAGCTTCTTTTTGTCGCACATCAAAACCATCCACCTATTTATTATTGGCGTTGGCCTGGTAGGAAAAGCTTTGATCCAACAACTAAAAAGCCAGCACCAATTCTTGTTGAGTAAATACAACCTGAATTTGAAGGTGGCAGGTTTGGCCAATAGTAAAAGCATGTATTTGGATGCTTTTGGAGTTGATTTGAACGACTGGGAATCCAAATTGAAAAGTGAAAATTCTAATGACCCGCTTAATTTTGTGCAAGAAGCAAGAGCGCTGAACCTAAGGAACAGCATTGTGGTAGATAATACGGCGAGCA
Source organism: Cytophagales bacterium Alg240-R148 (assembly GCA_900537185.1). Taxonomy (GTDB): domain Bacteria; phylum Bacteroidota; class Bacteroidia; order Cytophagales; family Cyclobacteriaceae; genus Alg240-R148. The sequence continues at coordinate 30,952 of LS999831.1, read as the reverse complement.
GTGTTGTTTCGGACGTATACGAAGCTATTCTGAAGGCCAGTATGTCCATTGTTACACCGAATAAAATTGCTGCTTCTAGTAAGTACAGTAGGTATTTAAATTTAAAAGATTTGGCAAAAAGAAACAATGCCGAGTTTTATTATGAAACCAATGTAGGGGCAGGTTTGCCTATTATACATACTTTAAACGATTTGGTGAAAAGCGGGGACCGAGTTATAAAAATTCAAGCGGTCTTAAGCGGTAGTTTGAATTTCATTTTCAACGAGTACAATGCAGCCAATTCATTTTATGATGTTGTTTTAAAAGCGAAAGAAGAGGGGTATACCGAACCTGACCCGAGAATTGATTTAAGCGGAACGGATGTTATGCGAAAAATATTGATTTTGGCAAGGGAGGCTGGAGAAGAATTGGAAATGGAAGCGGTTAAATCCAAAAGCTTCATGCCAGCTGCTTGTGATGCTGCGGGTTCTGTCGAAGCGTTTATGGAAGCAGTGCAGGACAACGAAAGTCATTTTTCTGAATTGAGAAAAAGAGCAGATGAAAAAGGGGAGAAATTAAAAGTAGTAGCTTCTTTTGAAAATGGGAAGGCAGAAGTGGCCTTACAATCGATAGACAGTGCCCATCCATTTTTTCATTTAGACGGGAAAGACAATATTGTTTTGATTAACACGGATCGGTACAAAGAGCAACCGTTGGCTGTAAAGGGTGCAGGTGCAGGGGCAGAGGTAACAGCCTCTGGTGTGTTTGCAGATATTATGAGAGCCGCCAATTCACTTATATAGATATGGAAGAAGTTAAAGTTTTTTGTCCAGCCACCATCGCCAATTTGGCTTGTGGGTTTGATGTTTTGGGACTGGCTCTAGACGGAGCCGGGGATGTAATGACCGTGAAAAAAGTTAATCAGCCTGGTGTGCGTATTACCAGAGTGGAAGGTGCAAAAAACCTTCCACTCGAGGCTGATAAGAATGTAGCAGGTGTGGCCGCAATGGCCATTCCAGAAATCCATGACCAGGACTTCGGTTTTGAAATCGAAATCCAAAAAAAGATAAAACCAGGCAGTGGTATTGGTTCGAGTGCGGCAAGTGCAGCTGGTGCTGTTGTTGCAGTAAATGCATTGTTGGGTAACCCCTATAGCAGACAGGAATTAATTCCATTTGCCATGGAAGGAGAGCGCTTGGCTTCGGGAGTGCCCCATGCTGATAATATTGCTCCTGGACTCTTGGGTGGTATTGCCCTGGTAAGAAGTTACAGTCCATTAGATGTTGTAAAATTGCATACACCAGAAGCATTGCATTGTGTGGTGATCCACCCACAAATTGAAATCAAAACCCAAGATGCAAGAGAAATTTTAAGGTCGCAAGTATCGGTGAAGGACGCGGTAACCCAATGGGGTAATCTAGCTGGGTTGGTCAGTGGGTTGTACCAGGAGGATTACGACTTGATTGGCCGGTCTTTAGAAGATGTAATTGTTGAGCCAAATAGATCTCTTTTAATTCCCGGTTTTCAGGATGTTAAGTTAGCAGCATTACAAGCTGGTGCTTTGGGTTGTTCCATATCGGGTAGTGGGCCTTCCATTTTTGCTCTTTGCAAAGGAAGTGCAGCAGCAAAGGTGGTTAAAAAGTCTATTGAAGAGGCTTATGAATCTGTTGAGATTCCGTATGAAATAATTGTTTCAAAAGTAAATCAAAGTGGGGTGACGCTCCTTTAGTTAAAGATATGAAGTTTTATAGTACTAATAAAAAGGCAGAAGAATTGTCTTTTGACCGGGCTGTTCTTAAGGGTTTGGCTACAGACCAAGGGGTTTATATGCCCAAAACAGTTCCCGTATTGCCAGCGGATTTTTTTAATAACATTGAAGCCAAAAGTAAGGAAGAGATTGGCTTTGCAGTTTTGGAACCCTATTTGAGAGGGGTGTTTGACAATGCAACCATAAATGAAATTATTAGTGAAACTATTAATTTTGATTTTCCATTGGTAGAAGTGGAGCAGGATGTATATGCTTTGGAGTTGTTTCATGGACCTACCTTGGCGTTTAAAGATGTAGGCGCCAGATTTTTGGCCAGGTGTCTTTCAAAATGTAGACCTGCTTCGGGCAAGGTTAAAGTGCTTGTTGCTACCTCCGGTGATACTGGCAGCGCGGTGGCACAGGGTTTCCTAAAGGTAGCAGGAGTAGAAGTGGTAATTTTATATCCTAAGGGAAAAATAAGCAAAAGCCAAGAACAACAACTGACTACCAATGGTAACAACATAGAGGCCCTTGAGGTAGATGGGGATTTTGATGATTGCCAAAGGTTGGTGAAAACTGCTTTTTCGGACTTGGAATTGAACGAAAAACTTTTTTTAACTTCTGCTAATTCTATAAATATCGCTCGGTTGTTGCCACAATCGTTGTATTATTTTTTCGCCTACCAACAACTAAGAAATAAATCAAAAAAAGTGGTTGTGTCGGTGCCAAGTGGTAATTATGGGAATTTGACTGCAGGATTGTTGGCCAAGACCATGGGGCTGCCCATACACCACTTTGTAGCAAGTACCAATGCCAACAAAAGTGTTCCTAATTATTTAGAAACCGGGCAGTACGAGCCGCTTCCTTCCGTGGCTACAATTTCAAATGCGATGGATGTTGGCGCACCAAATAATTTTCCGCGCATGCAAGCTTTGTTAGGAGATTGGGAAGGTATGAAAAAAAATATCTCTGCTTTTAGTTATAGCGATGAACAAACTAAGGCTGCAATGTTACAAGTTAAAAGTACGAGGGATTATGTCATGGACCCGCATGGAGCCGTAGGGTATTTGGGGTTGCAGGATTATTTGAAGAACAACAAAGATTGGCAGGGTATATTCTTAGAGACTGCGCACCCAGCAAAGTTTAAAGATATAGTAGATGGGGTAATTCAAGAAAGTATTGCAATACCAGAACGCCTGCAAAAGTTTTTGGACAAAGAAAAACAGGTGGTTGCAATGTCTAAAAATTATGCGGATTTCAAATCCTACTTAGAAGCGTAAAAAAAAAGAGGCGGCCAGGCCGTCTCTTTTTTTGATTAACGATAAATAAACAGGATAATGGAATCCTAATTCCTTAAAACACAGGTGATTTGAACTGTGTCTTTGGTAATTAATACACCATTTGGATCAATCTCCCTACTTATCTTCCACCATAAACTTTTTCTCTACTGAAATTTTAATCTTTCTTTTGGAGGACAGAGGTTGAGAAGTGGATAGGCCATTGGCCATTGCGGTGAATGGTACATCCCAGGTGTTTTGCGTTCTTTTGCACAAGGCTTCCAATGATTCTCCTTCTTTAGGCGCAATGATCTTTATTTGATGCCCTATAATGTTGGCAACTTCTTTATTGGACAAAGCAGAAAAACTATTCTCAATTTTTTTAGTAACCTCCTGGTTGTCGTCTGTATAGGCACTTGCTAGTTGAAAAGTATTGCCGTCGGAAGCCAGCCAAGTTAAGTTGATTCCGATGCTTTCTTGTTTTTTTTGTTCCTTATACAAATGTACCGTATATCCATTTAGTCCATTAATTGTAATTGGCTCTGCTTTAACTGGTTCGAGTTTGTATTCTTTTTGAAGCTTTTCAATTACCAATTTACTGTATGCTTCGGGGCTCATTTGTTGTTGCGGGATGGATAGGACAAAAACTGCCTTATTGTCTTTTGAAAACCCGCCAACTGCTTGAGCAGAGTTAATGGTTTTCCAGTTTTCCGGGAATTGAAGTCCAATTTTTAATGTTGGATGTAGAAAGCGACTTTTATTAAACGTACCATAAGCAGGGTTGTCTCCAAACCACATGCCATCGAGTTGTTGTAGAAATTCGTTGTCAGATTGCGCAATTCTATTGTCGGTTCCTTTTCTAGCAGAACCGGCAATTTGGTTGATGTTATCTACCCGGTCTGGAGTATATGGATGGTCGCTGAAATAACCTTTTTTTTCTTCCTGCCCTGTTAAAAGTTCCACCTCTGCCGAAAGTCTTTCTAAAATTGGCGCTAAGGCATACGGGTCATAACCGGCTGCAGCCGACAATCCTACGCCTAGTTCATCCGATTCTTTTTCATGTTTGCGGCTATAATTTGCTATAAATAGATTGCTTGGGGCATTGATAATGCTGCCTAAGTTTGGGCTGAAAGCACCAATGATATTACCAGGTATTTTTAAAATTGAAGGGAGAATGCTTTTCTTCATTTGTTTTATAGAGTGGCGCCTGTAGGCATGGATTATCTCATGTCCCATCACTCCTGCCAACTCATCTTCGGTGTTGACCATTGCCAATAGCCCCCTTGTAACATATACATAACCACCGGGCAAAGCGAAAGCATTGGGTTCAGGCGTATCAGCAATATTAAATTGGTATTCAAAAATTGGTTCGGTCAAAGAACCCGCTAAATTGTCTCCTACTTTTTTTACATATTCCGACGTTTTTGAATCGTCAATGCCGTATTGGGTTAAAACAGTTCTGGCGCCTTCCGCTCCAAGTTGTTTGTCGTATTCAATGTCTTGAGCATGCAGAAAGGCAAGCGGAATCCACAAAACAGTACAGAGAATTGTTTTGGAAAGATGCATCATAAATATTTTATTAATTCTTAGTGCGTTTTCATTTGTAAATGGAATATACAAGTCAAATAGCTTTGAAATACTATAACAAGAAGGAATTTTTTTTGTTTCATCGAAAAATAATTGTCTTCCTCGGCCAATAGGATTAGATTTGTTGCTTTTGAAAAACTATATGTCAGTAATAGTAAACAATCTTACTAAAATATACGGAACCCAAAAAGCGGTAGATAACCTCTCCTTTGAAGCAAAAGAGGGAGAGATTTTGGGGTTTTTAGGACCAAACGGAGCAGGGAAGTCTACTACAATGAAGATAGCCACCTGTTTTTTACCTCAAAGTTCTGGTGATCTGAGGGTTTGTGGCTTTGACACTCAAACCCAATCATTAGAGGTAAGAAAGTGTATTGGGTATTTGCCGGAACACAATCCTTTGTATTTGGACATGTATGTCCATGAGTCTTTACAGTTTACAGGCAGTCTTTATGGGCTTCGGGGCAATAAATTAAAACAAAGAGTGGCAGAAATGGTGGATCTTTGTGGTTTGGGTAAGGAGCAAAATAAAAAAATTGAAGAATTGTCGAAAGGGTTTAGACAAAGGGTAGGAATTGCACAAGCCATTCTACATGACCCAAAAGTTTTGATTTTAGACGAACCTACCACAGGGTTGGACCCAAATCAGCTAGTTGAAATTAGGGAGGTCATCCGGTCTATTAGTAAAAATAAAACAGTGATCTTTTCTACCCATATTATGCAAGAAGTACAAGCTTTGTGTGACAGGGTATTGGTGATTAACCACGGAAAGATAGTGGCCGACGATACAATTGATGGATTAAAAGGAGGGGGAGGACAATACATTCTACTTTCCGTGGAGGTAGACAAAACGGTGCCATCTAGTGTTTTTGATGGCATAGAGGGTGTGTTAGAAGTGGAGGGCAATGGCCACAACCAATGGAAATTAAAAATTGAAAATGGTCTGGACAAAAGAGCAGAGGTGTCCAAAGCCTTGGTGCAAGCCAATGCGGCAATTCTTGAAATGAAACAAGAAGAAAAAACAATGGAAGACGTCTTTCAGTTACTTACCAAACAACAACCATGATACGTGTATATTTAAAAGAGGTCCATTCTTTTTTTGATTCCTTAATTGCCTATTTGGTTATTGCAGTTTTTCTAACTGGAATTGGTTTGCTAACCTGGGTATTTCCAGATACATCTGTATTAAATTATGGTTATGCAGATATGGCAACACTGTTTTCATTAGGGCCATTTGTTTTGATGTTTTTGATTCCTGCAGTTACCATGAAAACTTTTTCTGAGGAAAAGAAAAACGGTACCATTGAATTGTTATTCACGAAACCCATTTCAGATTGGCAGATAATTTTAGGTAAATATTTTTCTGTAGTAACTGTAATGGTAATTGCAATAATACCCACTTTACTTTATTACTGGTCGGTATACCAACTGGGCAACCCGGTAGGTAACATTGATACTTCTGGAGTGATTGGTTCGTATATAGGGCTTATTGGTCTTGGGTCTGTTTTTTGTGCTGTAGGTATAGTATCGTCGTCTATTACTAAAAATCAAATTGTGGCATTCGTGCTTGCAGTGTTTGCCTGTTTTATTTTATTTTCAGGATTGAACTCTGTTGCTCAAATGGAAGGGCTAGCCTCCTACGCGCACATAATCGGTCAGTTAGGGATATACGCCCATTACGAATCTATGAGTAGAGGACTGATAGATAGCAGGGATGTGGTATATTTTGCTAGTGTAATTGCAATGATGCTTTTATTCACTAAAACAATTTTAGGGTCAAGAAAATGGTGATATTGGATACAAAAAAAGCCGAAGGTTGGTTGAAGTTGGGTATAGGGCTGGTGTTGTTGCTCTGGCTGAATATGCTAGCCAATCATTTTTTCTTTCGGATGGACCTTACCGAAGAAAAAAGGTTTACCATTAAGGAACCAACAAAAAAGCTGCTGGCTGAGTTGGAAGATGTCGTTTACATAGAAGTGTTTTTAGAAGGTGCACTTAACCCAGGTTTCAAGCGAATGAGAAAAAGCATCGCGGAAACCCTAGAAGAGTTTAGCATCTACTCCAATAATAAAGTGCAATATACTTTTACCGATCCGACAAGAGCCGTATCAGAGAGAGGACGCAACGAGTATTATAGCAATTTGGCTAGAAAAGGAGTTACGCCAACTACTGTATTTGAAAATGTGAATGGTAGCAGACAGCAAAAGCTAATTTTCCCAGGGGCCGTCATCACCTACGGCTCAAAAGAGTCTGGAGTAATGCTGTTGAAAGGGAACAGCCAAGGCACCGCACAAGAAAAGATTAACCAATCTATAGAATTGTTGGAGTTTGAATTGGCCAACAAAATTGATTTATTAGTGCACACCGATAAAAAAAGAATAGGGTATGTAGTTGGACATGGAGAGCCAGATTCAATAGAAATTGCAGCTTTTACTAATTTGTTGTTAGAAAAATATTTGGTCAATAAGTTGGACCTCGACGGCAAAAAAAGAATAGAAGGGTATGAAGCCTTGGTAATCGCCAAGCCTGTTCGGTCTTTTAGTGAACAAGAAAAATACAAGCTGGATCAGTTTATAATGAATGGAGGAAAAGTAGCCTTCTTTTTGGATGCCATGGATGCCAATATGGATAGCATTGGCATGGATACGAACTTATCCATACCATATGAGTTGGGTTTGGACGACTTACTATTTAAATATGGTATAAGATTAAACAAAGAATTGGTACAAGATCAAAATGCCGCTCCGCACCCTGTGGTAACTGGTATGAGCGGTGGGCAACCACAAATAAATTTATTGCCTTGGCCATATTATCCATTAATAAATAATTTTGGCTCCCATACTGCGGTCAAGAATTTGGATGCTATAATGCTAAAGTTTGTTTGCTCCATGGATACAGTAGCGGTAGGTGGAATTCTGAAAACACCCATTTTGTTGACTTCTAATTACTCGAGGACAGTTCCTTCACCTGCCAATGTAAGCATGAACATGTTGCGAAAAGAACTGACCCCTGAGAAATTTAATAGGCAACATATCCCGGTAGGGTATTTCTTAGAAGGGGCATTTACATCCCTCTATAAAAATAGATTCTTACCAGAAGGAATACGCGATGAAAACAGAAGAGAGGAAGGGGTAGATACAAAAATTGTAGTAGTAGCAGATGGCGATTTGGTAAAGAATGCTGTAAACCCTAAAACGGGCCAACCCTATCAACTGGGTTACGACCCGTATGCTCAAATGGCCTATGGGAATGAAGATTTAATGATGAATTTATTCTCTTACTTGTTGGATGACGAGGGGATTATAGTCTCTCGAACGAAAGAAGTAAAGATTAGACCTTTGGACAAAGTGAAAATCGTGGAGGAGAGGCTTTTTTGGCAAGTACTTAATATGGTATTGCCGCTTTTGGTTTTAGGGTTATTCGGTGTTTTGAAATACCAGTTAAGGAAAAGAAAATTTGTGGTAAAAAAATGATACAACGAAAAAAGAACATCCAATTATTGCTGTTGCTGTTGTTGTTAATTGCCGCAGTTTCTGCTACGCCGTTTGTACTACAAAAATCTTCAAGCAATGTAGTAATAGACAAAGATATGTTCAAAGTAGAGGACATTTCGGTAGTAGATAAAATAGAAATAGAAGGAGGCGGTGTAGCTACAATGCTCGTTTTTGACAACGGAAAGTGGCGGGTGAATGACAAGTTTGATGCGGATCCACAGAGAATAGACGTGTTATTTTCGATTATTGGCAAAGTAGAAGCCCAAAGACCCGCAACATTAGAGGAAAACAAACAAATTGTAAAAGGGAGCGTTCCACTCAAAACGGTTCGTGTATTTGCTGGGGATGTCTTGGTCCAATCTTTCAAGGTGGTGGGCAATCAAAGCAATACTTTGTCTTATTTTGAGCAAGATGGACAATATTATGTAACCCATATACCGGGTTATGCAGCCTATATTGCTGGTTATTTTGATTTACAAGAAAAAGATTGGCGCAATAGCTTTGTGTTTGCGAATGCATGGTCTACACTTCAAAAGATGGCGGTTGGTTTTACACAAAGACCTTCTGATGGCTTTACAATAGAGCATGGTTTGAACAACTATTATATCGATGGAATTGAAAATTTGGACACGGCTAAAATGTATGGCTTAATGGAACGAATATCTTTTTTACAGGTAGCAGAATACATTGAGAAAAATGAATTCAAACAGTACGACTCCTTATCCAAGACCCAACCACCTTATCAGGTGGTGGTAGAAGATTTATCTGGAAAAAAACTCACCATAGAATTTTTTAATAGAATAGGAGAGGATGCCTTTGCGCTAGGTAGGATCGATTCCACGCAGTTGGCATTATTTGGAATGAAACAAATAGCGCCTATAGTAAAAGTGAGAAGGCCAGGTTTAATCTTAAAATAAAACACCACTGACCAATATCAGTTCCAAGGTTGTTGTATGTCATTGGTTTATTTAAACTTGAAAACTACTTTTATTGCATAGTTTTTGGTTTTCCTAAAGGCCAGCGCTGTGCGATTGGGTTGTATGGTGTTGGTCTTTATTCGACATTTCTATTTTTATTGACTTCGAAACTAAATACATCGGTTCGGTTGTAATGGCCTGTGACGTCCAAAGTCATTCTTTCTCTTACACACCTTGAAATATCCAGATCGACAGTGATTAGTCCTTCCTTTTCGAGCAATGGCTCTGTGATCAAATCTCCAGCTGGGTCGATAACGCAACTACCACCTTGGAGTAGCCACCCTTTGTGTTTTAAATTTAGAGATTTTGGGATGTCCTTTTCATCCATGAGTTGTCCGCAAGCCGCAACAAAGCAGCGCCCTTCAAAAGCATAGTGTTGGCTGGCCATCCGGTGTTTTTCATGCACCATTGGCCAAAGTGCAAAATGAATGTCTTCCCCTTGAAGGTGCATCGCCATTCTGCTATGCGGCATCCAATGTTCCCAACATATTAACCCTCCTACCTTCCCTTTTTTATGTTCCCATGCTCGTAATCCAGCACCATCCCCAAGCGCATAATATAATTTTTCAGTATAGGTTGGCATGAGCTTTCTATGGTGAATTTGAGTCTCTCCGTTGGCATCAATTAAAAAAAGACTATTAAAAACACTTCCTTTACCACTTTTGGACCTTTCGTTGCACCCAAACAACACTGGAGTGCCCAGCTTTTTACAAGCCCGCGCTATGGTCTTAAAATTGTTGCTGTCTAAAATGAGTGCGTTTTGCTGAAAGGAGGTGAAAACATCTTTGGCTATTGGGTTGTCCCATTGTGCAATTCCTGGGCAGTGGTCGAGCCAAACAGGGTAACCACCCAGCCAGGTTTCACCAAAAGCAACAACATCCGAACCATCTTTTGTTGCTTTTTCAAGTATATGGATCATTTTTTCTATTCCAGACTTTATATTCAAAGTTTCAGGCCTAAATTGTGCGATAGAAATTTTCATTGGATTAATTAATAAAGGTGAAAAGCTGGGTGAAAATAAAAATTTTATATTTTTATAGGTGAAAAATTTGTACCTAAACCTCAAATTGGAAGGTTTCTTGGAAATTAAGAAATAATAAAGAATAAATCATTGCAAACAGTATACAGACCAACGAAATATTTTTAACTTTACCGAGTTTTTAAAAGTATCTTTTTAGACGGACATATGAAATTTATAGTATCATCAGGGACCCTGTTAAAGGAGCTCTCAAGCATCAACGGCGTTATTACAACCAACCCGGTTGTACCTATTTTGGAGAATTTTCTTTTCGAAATAGAGGAAGGTAAATTGACTATCACTGCTTCTGACCTTCAAACTTCTATGATAACAGAATTAGAAGTAGAATCGAAAGAAAGCGGAAGCATTGCAGTTCCTGCGAAAATATTATTGGACACCTTAAAAAACTTACCGGAACAACCAGTAACCTTTTCTGTAGATGAGGAAACTTATAGCGTTGAAATTAGTTCGGATAATGGTAGGTATAAATTGTCCGGAGAAAATGCAACTGATTTTCCTAAGGTTCCAGAAGTATCCGATGATTTTTCTGTAGACATGTCAACCGAAGTATTGTCTAGTGCCATTAACAATACGATTTTTGCAACGAGCAATGACGAGTTGAGGCCGGCCATGACTGGGGTATATGTGAATCTTTCAGAAACCAATACAACATTTGTAGCAACCGATGGAACCAGACTGATCCGCTATAGAAGAGTAGACGTTGCATCTGACAATGGCCATGCCATCATCATTCCAAGAAAGGCTTTGAACTTATTGCGGTCTACATTGCCATCTGAAAACACCAATGTATCCGTTGTTTTTAATGTATCCAATGCTTTTTTTCAGTTTGGAAATATAAAAATGATCTGTCGTTTGATCGATGAAAGATTCCCGGATTATGAAAATGTAATCCCATCTGACAACAACAACCTAATGGTGATTGACAAACAAGATATGTTGAGTTCCTTGAAAAGGATTGCGATATATGCCAATAAAACTACCCACCAAGTCCGTTTAAAAATTACGGGTAGCGAATTGCAAATATCTGCAGAAGATTTAGATTTTGCCAATGAGGCAAATGAAAGGTTGTCATGCGAGCACGACGGGGAGGACATCGAAATTGGGTTCAATGCAAAATATCTAATTGAAATGTTGAACAACCTAGATACTAAAAAAGCAGAATTTCAGTTTTCAGCTTCTAATAAGGCTGGATTAATAGTGCCTCAAGATAAAGATGATAACGAAGATATATTAATGTTGGTGATGCCTGTAATGTTAAATCACTACGTTTAAAAAATATAGGAATAATTAAAAAGCCATTCGCAAGCGTTGTGAATGGCTTTTTATGTTTTTGACTTTAAAATTTATTATAAACAAAATTTCTACATCATGCCAGGATTCGAATTATTTGGTGACGAAGAAAAAAAGGAAATTAACGATGTGTTGGAAACAGGAATTATGTTCCGTTTCAACCACGATGAAGTAAGAAATAATGTATGGAAAGCAAGGGACCTTGAACAGGAAGTGAAAAACTTTACTGGTGCCGGATATGCCCATGCTGTTTCCAGTGGTTCTACTGCTGTTGCTTGTGTAATGGCTGGAGCTGGATTGGGATATGGGGACGAAGTCATTGTGACGCCATTTACCTATTTGGCTACGGTCGAAGCCATTTTGTTTGCAGGAGCGTTGCCCGTGTTTGCAGAGATTGATGAAACATTGTGTTTGAGCGCAGAAGGAATTAGAAGCGCTATTACCCCTCGGACAAAAGCAGTAATGCTGGTGCACATGTGTGGTGCAGCGGCGGATATGGATGCCATAACCGAAGTTTGTGAAGAGCACAACTTGATCTTAGTGGAAGATGCCGGGCAAGCATTAGGTGCCAGTTATAAAGGGACTCATGTCGGGCTTTTTGGAAAAGCAGGGGCCTATTCATTTGACTTTTTTAAAATCACAACAGCGGGAGAAGGAGGCGTTTTTGTTACGAATGATGAAAATACCTATAAAATTGCCGATAGCTTTTCTGATCATGGTCATGACCATGTAGGTGCCAACCGAGGAATGGAACAACATCCAGTGTTAGGTTTTAATTATAGAATATCTGAGTTGCACGCTGCGGTAGGTTTAGCGCAAATGAGAAAAGTGGCTCAAGTGAGAAGTCAAAGTTTGAAAAACAAGAAGATTATAAAAGATATTCTATCTACAATAGAAGGTGTTTCTTTCAGGCGTATGCCAGATCCAGAAGGGGATTCTGGAACTTTTCTGAACTTCTTTTTAAAAGATACGGCAACGGCACAAAAAGTGATGGCACAATTTGCTGAGGACGGTGTTGGAGGCAATAACTATTGGTATACGAACATGTACCACTTCATCAACCAATGGGACCACGTTCATGAATTAAAAGCGGCTTATAAATTGCCTATTCATGAGTTAGGTGCACCGCAAGATTATAAAAATTTGGATTTGCCTAAATCTCAAGAAGTTGTGGGGAAATTAATTTCCCTAGGTATTAGATGTACTTGGACAGACGAAGAAGCCAAGGAACAAGGGGAGAAAATGGCCGAATCAATTAAAAAAGTACTAGCTTAAAATATTATGTTACATAAGAATTTCACCAACGTTGACAAAGTTGTCTATGGGCGGGGCGCTTATGCGCAGCTGGATTCCATTTTAGAACCCAAAAGGGCAGAAAATGATGGGTTCATGCTCTTTGTTATTGATAAGTATTTTGAAGGGAAGAAGTTTTCAGTTCCTAGTAAAAGTGGAGATGTTGTGCTGTTTGTGGATATTGACGAACACGAACCAACAACGGAGCAAATAGATGCCATTAGAGATGAGGTGCTGCAGAATAATGGTCTGCCTGCTGGAGTTATCGGAATTGGGGGTGGTAGCATTATGGATGTGGCCAAGGCGGTGTCCTTAATGTTTACAAACGAAGGGTCTTCACAGTTGTACCAAGGGTTGAACCTTATTAAGAAAAAGGGAATTTACCATGTGGGTGTGCCAACGGTTTCTGGAACTGGTGCAGAATGTTCTACAACTGCCGTGCTAACTGGGCCCGAAAAGAAACTTGGATTAAAATGTGAATGGACCCCTTTTAATCAAATTGTGCTTGATCCTGAATTGATAAAAGAGGTGCCTACTAACCAGTGGTTTTACACTGGTATGGATACCTATATACATTGTATTGAGTCTGAATCGGGTATCTATAAAAATACTTTTTCTACAGCCTATGCAAATGCTTCTTTGGACCTTTGTCGGGATGTTTTTATCAACGAAGGTGCAGGTCAGAGTGCTGAAAATGATGAAAAACTCATGGTAGCTTCGCTGATGGGTGGGTTGAGTTTGACTTATTCAGAAGTAGGTGCTTGTCATGCTATGAGTTATGGGCTTTCGGTCGTTTTTGGAACCAAACATGGGTATGCCAATTGTTTGGCATTTAATCATTTGGAAGAGTTTTATGGAGATGCTGTTGGGGAGTTTAAAGAAATGGTGCAACAACATAATATAGACCTTCCTCAAAATTTATCCAAAAACTGGACGGAAGAACAAATTACTCAAATGGCTGAAGTTTCTTACAAATTGGAGCACATGTGGAACCATGCATTGGGATTGGATTGGAAGAATAAAATCGATTTAGAAGGCATGAAAGCCCTCTTTAGAAGATTGTAAAAAATGTTAAAAGCGCTATAAAGCCGGTTGAAAAGCCGGCTTTTTTTATGCTATAATATTTCCTTGGTGCAAGTACGGGACAACATCAAACTCATCTTCTTTAAGACAAAATGCAATGTCTTTTTCGATTCCCAACCTTTTGAGCCTGTTTACATGAGACGAATTAGAAAGGAAGGCAAACATATCCTTTTTCCCTTCTTTATAAATGGCTTTTGCGATCAGTGGCGCATCACAAGCAGACTCGTAATTGTCTCCAAGGCGTTCTATCAAGGCACCAGCAAATAAAGAATCTTCGAGATTTAGCTTGCCCTTCCATCCTGCACAGTATACCAACAAATCGTTTTCGTCTTCTTGCAAGGCATTCACTACAGCAGAAATGTTTAAAAAACTCCCAATAATAATTTTATCTGCTTTTTTAGAAGTTTCGATGGCACGAGTACCATTGGTGGTAGTTACAGCTACTTTTTTTCCTTTTAGTTCTGGTTGCATGTATTGAAAAGGAGAATTCCCTATGTCAAAGGCAGCAATTTTTTCCCCATTGCGTTCCCCTGCCAAAACATATCCTTTGGGTCGCATAGCAAGGCACTTGTCCTTGTCATCAAAAGGTTGAATCGATTGTATTCCGGAGGCTATTCCGGCGGTCATACAAGAGGTGGCTCTTAAAATATCCACAATAACAACAGTGCGTCCCTCTAGCTCATACAAGTGTATCAGTTCTGGGCTCATGCAAACATCCAATTTCTTCATATAATTTTTTTAAGCAGGTACAATATTAAGCTCTATCTAGGCCATTTGCAAAAAAATATATCTCCAATGGACCACTTGTTTTATAAACCGCCCCATGAATAGTCAAAACACTAGGTTTTAACATTCCTTAACAAGATTTAACACATCTTAACCGCAAATTCGAAACTGGTAATCCGATTTGAAGTACTTTGTATATAGGGGAAGTATTAAAGAACAAATCGTTTAATCTGTTGAAATATTTACGAACCATTTACCTTAAAAACAAAATGTAACACTATGAAATATTTTATTTTATGTACCGCAATGTTGGCTCTTTTAACGGTGGGGGCTTCCGCTCAGAACAGACCAGAAGTTGGACTGCAAAAAGCAGAGCAATTAAAACAATCACCAGCTGGGCAAAAAGGTATTGCCTTAATCCATGCGATTAATACGGGGTCTGAAGCGTTTACGAAGGACCTTATTGGAAAAACTTTTTCATCCACTTTTGTGGAGGCCTATGGAGCAGAAAAGTTGGCAAAGAGTTTGCCAAATGATATAAAAAAAGAGATGGGCAGCCTAGTGCTCTACCAAGTGTATAGAAAGAGTAAGTTGGAATTGGTGTATACTTTAAAAGGATCCAAAGGCAGTTGGCTTCAGCTGGAAGTACACCATGAATCAAATGCTCCTTATAAAATCAAGCTACTGAATATGGTTATGGACACACCGAAGCCGGAAGGTGCTCTTTCTCCAATGAATATTTAAAAGAAAAGGCAGTTCGAGTAAGAACTGCCTTTTGTGTTTTATTTGTTATCCTATTTTATTAATCTGTTCTTTCAGAACACTAGGTTGTACCACTCCAGATTGTTGCCAAATTATTTTTCCTTGTTGGAACAGGATCAAAGTAGGCACTCCTCTTACACCAAATTTACTTGCTGCTGCAGGGTTTTTGTCAACATCTACTTTGATGATTTTGGCTTTTCCACCCACTTCTTTGGCTACTTCATCCAGAATAGGTGCCATCATTTTACAGGGACCACACCAGGTAGCATGAAAATCTACCAATACCGGTGTTGCTCCATTAATCAGTTCATTAAATTTGCTCATAATAAATTAACTTAAAGTACTCGGACAAACATAATCTGTTTTTGGAAGGTCAGTAGCTGCAATGGCTTTGTAGCCTCCAGCCACATCAATAAGCTGGTCAAACCCCCTAGCTTTTAAAATAGAAGCAAATATTACCGACCGGTACCCTCCTGCACAATGCACGTAATAGGGTTGCTCTTTGGTTATATTTTGCATTTCATCGTTGATAAAATCAAGCGGTGCGTTGGTGGCGTTTTCTATGTGTTCTGCTGCAAACTCACCTGGCTTGCGAACATCCAATACCTGTATGGTAGCATCTTTTTTGTGTATGGAAGCCAAGTCCGAAGCAGAAATAGACTGGATAGAATCTACTTCTTTTTTAGCTTCCTCCCATGCTTTAAATCCTCCTGATAAAACCCCTAGTGTGTTGTCATAGCCTACTCTTGCTAATCTAGTAATGGCCTCTTCTTCTTTGCCTGCGTCTGTAACCAGTAATATCGGTTGTTTCAAGTCCGGTACTAGGGT
This sequence comes from Cytophagales bacterium Alg240-R148, assembly GCA_900537185.1. Classification (GTDB taxonomy): domain Bacteria; phylum Bacteroidota; class Bacteroidia; order Cytophagales; family Cyclobacteriaceae; genus Alg240-R148. The sequence goes on along the minus strand of LS999831.1, from coordinate 14,873 downwards.
GCCAACCCAAGGTGCAAAAGTACCACCCAGCCCGATGAAGATAGAATTTGGAATAAAACCTTTTACAAAATCTGCTTGGCTTCTCGTGTCAATAATCAAAGCCTCTTCTTGGTTGGCCAACATTTCAAAATCATTGGGATTCAAATTTTTAAGACCTTTTTCCAAAACATCTTCGAAGTTTTGGTATCCCGATTTGTTCAGCATGGCATTTTTCATGAAGTATTGAGGAGGAGGTAAGATACCATCCAAAACTTCATCAATAAATTCTTTTTTGCTCATGTCTGGTCGAAGGGCGTAGTTCACTTTTTTCTGATTTCCCAAAGAATCGAATGTTTCTTTGCTCATGTTTTTTCCACAAGCAGAACCAGCTCCATGCCCCGGGTATACTATGATGTTGTCTGGCAAGGGCATTATTTTATTGCGCAAACTGTCGTATAAATGGGCAGCCAAATCTTCTCTACTCAAATCTGTTTTGACGGCCAAGTCGGGTCTGCCAACATCCCCTATAAACAAAGTGTCTCCAGAAAAAAGTGCTTCTGGTTTACCTGCTTCATTGTACAATAAGTAACAAGTACTTTCCATGGTATGCCCAGGCGTGTGCAGTACTTCAATTTGTACATTTCCTACCTTCAATATTTCTGAATCTTTTGCTACGTGCAATTGGTAATCGGCAGTAGCGTTAGGCCCATAAACAATGGTAGCTCCAGTTTTAGAAGCGAGGTCCACATGGCCAGAAACAAAATCGGCATGAAAATGTGTTTCTAGTATGTATTTTATTTTTACTTTATCCGCCTTGGCTTTTTCAATATAGGGTTGCGTTTCGCGCAATGGATCTATAATGATGGCTTCTCCTGCACTCTGGATGTAATAAGCGCCTTGGGCCAAACATCCCGTGTAAATTTGTTCTACTTTCATTTTCGTTTGTTATAGGTTCAGTTGTGCATCGCACTTACTTAAGCAATTTAATACGGTTACTACTTCTTCTACTTTCAAGAAATAGAATACTTGTTTTCCTTCTTTTGAAGAGCCCAAAACTCCTTTTAATTTCATGTTGGACAGGTGGTGTGAAGTTAAGGATTGTTCTGTGTTGAGGTATGCACATATCTGGTTAACAGACAGTTGCTTTTCTCTAGACAACAATTCAACAACACCAATCCGCAAAGGGTGGGCAATTGTCTTTAGTATGTGGGCAATTTTTTCTAATTTTTCAGCATTCATACTTGTACTTAATATTCAAACATATGAACATGTTTTCATATGAAAAAAGTTTCCGATTGTTTTATTTTTTTTTATAGGGGAAGAATTGTTTTCAAGTATTAATTTTAAGGAATATAAAATATTGTAATTGTGGAGATTATTGAAGGACTTGATCTTATTGGTACCTATGTCTTTGCTATAAGCGGAGCTACCACTGCCTCTGAAAAGAAAATGGATTTGTTTGGAGGTGTTATTATGGGGTTTATTACTGCAGTGGGAGGAGGTACTTTGCGCGACTTACTTTTGGATGCACATCCATTAGGGTGGATGAACAATCCTTTGTACCTATGGATTATTGCCGGAGGTGTCGCTACAGCGTTTTTATTCAAACATTACATCAGCCACCTTAGAAACACCTTGTTTTTATTTGATACCATTGGGATTGCTGTTTTTACCATATTGGGATTGCAAAAATCACTTTCTTATGAATTTGCTCCAGTAATTGCAGTTATTTTGGGTATGGTCTCAGCCGTCATGGGAGGCGTAATCCGCGATACACTTTGCAACGAAGTCCCATTAATTTTCAGAAAAGAAATTTATGCTACTATTTGCCTTTTTGGAGGTGGCTTGTATTTGGTTTTAGCGCAACTGGGTATGGCTTCTGTTTATTGTACCTGGTTGTCTATTGCTGCTATGATTGTAGTTAGGCTTTTGGTTGTTAAGTATAATTGGAGGTTGCCAGAGGTATAATCCATAGATTGGAATTGGAGTTTTATTGTTTTTGTTTTATATTTTATTTAAAAAATACATAAAATACTCAGATATGTTAAAAAAATTGAGTTAAATGGTGTAATTACTATTGGTATTTTTACTTAAATGTTAAATAAATGCTTATATTCTAAAATAGATGACAAGAAAAATATAAAATATGGACAATGAAATTGTTTTAGTAATGATGAAAGTGCGAGAATTGGTGAAGAAATATGAAGATAGCAAGGGGCAAATTCCAATTCCTTCTGACGACATCACAGGAATGAAAAGCTTTTTAAGAAAAGCAGAAATGTTAGGAAGGTACGATGTGAAAACAGTAGCTAAAATTAAAAGCAACTTAGCGGGGTATACGAAGGCAGCGGAGGACTTTAAAATAGAAGAAGAACTGCGTCAAAGACGGAAAAGAGGGGCCAGAAAACAAGCCTGACCCAATTGAAGTGTTTTATTCATAGTCCTTCATCAGCACCGAATCAAACAATGCTGTTGGCAAGAGTCGTTTTAAAACAGGAGCCCAGCGCTGTAGTGGCTTGCCTACCCGATAACAACGCTTAGGATTTTTTGTGTTCATTATCTTATCTACCACAGGTCCAAAAACTCTTGGGTGCACCCCGTGGTTTACTTCTTCGTTGATAACCGCATAACTGCGCTCAAAATCTTCCCTATAAGTTTCAGACAACTCGGTGGGGCGGACTCTATTGGTGTTTATATTCGTTTGGATGTCGCCTGCCTGTATGGAAGTAACCCCAATTTTAAATTTTCGCATTTCCAATCGAAGTCCTTCTGTAATTTTATCAACCGCAGCTTTACTGGCGCAATACAATCCTCTGAATGGTAACCCAATTTCGCTACCAATACTACTAATATTGATGATATGGCCAGATTTTTTACTTCTCATATGCGGTAGAACGGCATGTACCATATTCAAAACACCATAAATGTTGGTTTTAAAAACCATCTCTAGTTCTTCAAAGTTTATTTCTTCGGTTGGTGCAGCAATACCCAATCCGGCATTGTTGATTAAAACGTCAATTGCACCATGCGATTCTATAATGGAAGCTACCCCAGCCAACACCGCAGAGCGGTCTCCAACATCCATTTTTAAAATGTGAATACCCTCTTTTTCTCCACTTTCCTTTCTACTAGTTCCATAAACAACATGGCCTTTGTTTAACAAGTGTTGCGCTAAAGCGGCGCCTAAGCCCGATGTAGCGCCAGTAATAAGAATTACTTTACCCATTTTTGTTGATTTTCAATGATATTAATAATATTCCTGATAGAACGAGAATTGTTCCAAAAACTTGAAGATAAGTAAATAATTCACCCAAAAACAAATAGGCCATTATTATAGTGGAAATTGGACCGATGCTTCCAATAATACCTGCATTGTTGGAGCCGATGTGTTGGATGCCATAGGATATCAGATAAGAAGGTATAACAGTCGAAAATACGGCCATTAAAAGGGTGTAGGCATACACAGGCCATTCATATTGTAATAAATCTGGTAGGTGGTCGGTTAATGCGAAGTGGGTCAAAACAAATAATGTACTAAAAAGCATAGCCAAGGAAGTGAAATTTTTGGACCCAATGGTAGGGATGATATTGCCACTTCCGAAAATATAAACAGCATAAGCAATGGCACTACCCAAAACCAACACCCCCCCTGTAAGAATCTCAGTTCGTCCTGCTCCCCCTTGTTCAAGTTCAGAAAGAAAAGCAATGCCTATCCCAATGTAAGTTAATAACAAGGCTATTAATTGTTTGTGGCTGATCTTTTTTTGGTTGAATACTCTATTGAGTAAAACGATAATGGTGGGATAGGTAAATAAAATTAGCCTTTCTATTCCCGCGGGTATGTAAATCAAACCAAAAAAGTCAAAAAGGCTGGCTAAATAGTAACCAACAAACGACAAGCCAATAATTTTCAGCCAAATCCGTTGCGGTAAGCCTTTAAAAAAGGCTTGGTTTTTTATTGTGAAAACAAGAAAAAAAGGCATGGCAAACAACATGCGCAAGGTAAGTACATGCAGGGCTTCTGCATCGTATTGGTAGCACAGTTTTACCAATACTGCCTTCAAAGAAAAAAGTACTGCACCTAATAATAAAACAAAGCTTGCAAAAGTGTGGTTGTTCTTCATGGAACGAAGAAAGAAAGAATAGTTGAGCCTGCACAACGCGCATTTGAAAAAATTACGATGCTCAAAAAAGGCCTTCCCCAGTGATTGATACAATTTTTTAACCTAAACCTAACTGTAATCATGAATAGAGGGGAAGGATAGAACAAAGGTCTTACATGTATTTTTGATTTTCATCACTCCATTTGGGTGATTTTATCCTGAAATAATACCTTTTATTCAATAGCCATACAATATTTCTAGGATCCTTATCACATTTGTGCCAGCAATTCTGCTGTATTTTCATAGTGTTTGTATGGCTAGTAGTAGATAAGAGGGGTAAATGAAGGCGGGTTGATAAGTGAAGTATCCATGCATTTTGTTAAGTTTGTATTGGTATCCCCTAAAAGGGGCGAAAAGTTTTAAGGATAGTAAAGATGAAAAAAAAATACGACGTTTACGGACTAGGCAATGCCCTAGTAGACATAGTTTCAGAAGTTTCGGATGACTTCTTGCAAACCAATGAAATTGAAAAAAACTTAATGACACTGGTAGATGAGGACAGGCAGAACCATTTGATGTCGGTCATTGACCATGTCAACAGCGACAAACAATGTGGCGGTTCAGCGGCCAATTCAATTATTGCCTCGAGTCAATTTGGTGGGAGTGCTTTTTATGCCTGTAAAGTTGGAAATGATGCTTTTGGTAAATTCTATTTATCAGATTTAAAAAACAATGGGGTAGATTCAAGTTTGAACGCAGAATCTTTGCCAGAAGGTATTACAGGTAAATGTTTGGTAATGACAACGCCGGATGCCGCTAGAACCATGAACACATTCTTGGGAATTACTGCAGACTTTTCTACAAATGAGATTGACGAGGCAGCTTTGATCGACTCAGAATATGTTTATTTAGAAGGATACCTGGTCACTTCGGGCAATGGAGTGGAAGCAATGAAATACGCTAAAAAAATAGCGCAAGAAAACGATGTTAAAGTGGCCTTGACATTTTCTGATCCAAGCATGGTCAAATATTTTAACGCTCAAATGAAGGGGGTTGTTGGAGAAGGAGTTGACTTGTTATTTTGTAATGAAGAAGAGGCCATGCTTTACTCTCAAAAAGACAATATATATGAGGCTAGAGAATACTTGAGAACAATAGCCAAAAGGTTTGTGATTACCTTAGGAGCCAATGGGGCCATGATTTTTGATGGGGACACTTTTATTGATATTGAACCCTATAAAGTAGAGGCGGTGGATACCAATGGTGCCGGAGATATGTTTGCCGGAGCTTTTTTATACGCAATTACCCATGAGCACTCTTTAGCGGAAGCTGGTAAAATCGCCAGTTTGGCCTCGTCCAAAGTTGTAGCCAAATTTGGTCCAAGGTTGGAGTGGCACCAAGCAAAAGAAATTCTCAACCATCTATTTGAAAAATAAATTTTTTATAACTAACCTAAACAAAATGAAGAAGTCTATTTTATTCTGTCTTATTCTCATGATGGGCGGTCAGGTTTTTTCCCAAACAAAAAAACTTGATTTCACAGAATTTGAATTGGACAATGGTTTGCATGTTATCCTGTACCAAGATAACAGCACACCTATTGTATGTGTGAGCATCATGTACCATGTCGGATCCAAAAATGAAAATCCAGATCGAACGGGGTTTGCTCATTTTTTTGAACACTTATTGTTTGAAGGATCTGAAAATATTAAAAGAGGGCAATTTGATAAATTGATGACCAATGCGGGCGCAGTGAACAACGCCAATACAAGCAACGATCGTACTTATTACTATGAAATTCTGCCATCTAACCAACTGGAATTAGGGCTTTACGTGGAATCAGAACGTTTGATGCATGCTAAGATTGACCAAGTAGGGGTAGATACCCAAAGAGAAGTAGTGAAGGAGGAAAAGAGACAAAGAGTAGACAACCGCCCTTACGGCTCTATTTTAGAGGAAGTGCTCAAAAGGGCCTATACCGAGCATCCCTATCGTTGGGCTACCATTGGCTCTATGGACCATTTAAACGCTGCAACTCTAGAAGAATTCACAGCGTTTTATGAAACATTTTATGTGCCTGAAAATGCCACCTTGTCTATTGCCGGAGATTTGGATATCGAAGAAGCAAAAAAGCTAGTAGAAGCGTACTTTTCTGAAATTCCTAAAGGCAAAAAAGAAGTGCCGCGTCCTTCTATCGTAGAACCTGAGCAAAAGAAAGAAATTAGGGATGTGGTGTTCGATAACATCCAATTGCCAGCTGTAGTGCAAGCTTATCACATGCCAGCACAAGGTACGGACGACTATTACGCCCTGTCCATGTTAAGTACCATTTTATCGGGAGGACAAAGTTCTAGAATGACCAAGTCCATAGTAGATGAACAACAAAAAGCGGTGTTCGCAGGAGCATTCCCTTTTGCTTCTGAAGACCCTGGATTGTACTTGACAATGGGAATCGCTAATATGGGGGTTTCTGCTGATGATTTGGAAACTTCTATGAACGCTGAAATTGAAAAAGTGAAACAGGAGTTGGTCTCTGAAAAAGAATTCGAAAAGGTACAAAACCAGATAGAGAACAACTTTATTTCTGGGAATGCCACCATGGCCGGAATAGCAGAAAGTTTGGCAAATTATCACGTTTATTATGGAGATGCCAATTTAATCAACACGGAAATAAACAGGTTTCAAAAAGTAACTAGAGAAGATTTGATGCGGGTTGCTAAAAAATACTTGAAAGCTGAAAACCGGGTTGTGCTGCACTACCTTCCAAAATCAGCTCAAAAACAACCTACCGAAACCAAAGTTGAAGACGTTAATTAAGCTTGCATTAAACTTTACAAAATGAAAAAACTAACACTTTTATATATAGCTGTGTTTGCATTTTTATATGCAGAAGCACAAATTGATCGTTCTAAACCGCCCAAACCGGCTCCCGCACCAACCATTAACATAGCCGAGGCCGAAATGTTTACACTAAAAAACGGACTGAAAGTCTATGTGGTGGAAAATCATAAATTGCCAAGAGTATCTTTTTCTCTGTCATTAAAACGAGATAATTTATTAGAAAAAGAAAAAGTGGGCTACTTGTCGGCAACTGGGGAGTTGCTAAGAAGAGGGACTAACTCAAGAACCAAAGACCAGTTGGACGAAGAAATTGACTTTATTGGTGCCAGTTTGTCTACTTCGGCAGCAGGGATGTACGGATCGTCCTTAACCAAACATTCAGAGAAGTTATTGGATTTGTTTACAGATGTGTTGTACAATCCGTCCTTCCCAGAGGAAGAACTTAAGAAAATAATTAAACAGAATAAATCCAATCTCGCAGCCAACAAAGAAGATGCAGGTGCCATAGCCGGCAATGTGCAAAGTATTTTGTTTTATGGAAAGGACCACCCTTTTGGAGAAAACACCACGGAAGTATCTCTTGACAACATAACGGTAGCAGATTGCAAGGCTTATTACCAGCAGTACTTTAAACCGAACATTGCCTATTTGGCAATTGTTGGAGACATCAAGCTGAAACAAGCCAAAAAATTGGTGAAGAAACATTTCGAAAATTGGGAAGGTGGAACGGTACCTTCTTTTAAATATGAGGTGCCTATGGCGCCTGAAAAAACATTTGTTGCGCTCGTAGATAGACCCAACTCAGTTCAATCTACAATTAGAATTGGCTACCCGCTGGACCTTAAACCTGGAACGCCAGATGTAATCAAAGCGAGGGTGCTGAACCAAATATTGGGGGGTGGTTTTTCTTCGCGCTTGATGCAAAATCTTAGAGAAGATAAGGCCTTCACTTATGGTGCTAGGTCGTCCCTTGCGAACAATGAATTGGTAGGTTCGTTTGTGGCTTCGGCTAGTGTAAGAAATGAAGTGACCGATTCTGCAGTACATGAGTTTATGTACGAGTTGAATAAAATAGTTGAGTCCGGTGTTACCCAGAAAGAATTGGATGCCGCCAAAGCGTCTATTATGGGGAGTTTTGCAAGATCGCTTGAGAGCCCTCAAACGATTGCCCGTTTTGCAATCAATACAGCTATTTTTAATTTGTCCGAGGATTATTATACGGGTTATTTGAAAAGGTTAGAAGCAGTAACTTTAGAGGATGTACAAGCCATGGCTAAGAAATACATTCGTCCAAACAACGCTTATATATTGGTAGTAGGGAAAGGTGCAGAGATAGCCACTGGTCTTGAAAAATTTGGAAAGGTACAATACTACGATACAGATGGTGTAGCCTATGATCCAAAAGATCAAATGACTTTACCGGAAGGAGTAACATCAGAAAGCGTAATCGAAAAGTACCTGGAGTCTTTGGGAGGTAAAACAGTATTGGCTGGTGTCAAGGATATTAGTTTAAAATACAACGCCGAAGTCAACGGGATGGCCATGCAATTAACTTTTGCAAGAAAAGACAATGACAAATTGTCTCAAATTGTCAATATGAACGGCAACCCAATGATGGTGAAAAAATACAACAAAGGAAAAGCAAGTATCCAACAAATGGGCAATGCTTTGCCAATAGATGACAATATGAAAGCTTCTATGGCAAAGGAGGCAATTTTGTTTCAAGAGCTTGATTTCAAAAGTGCCGGTATACAAGTATCTATCAAAAACCAAGATAAAATAAATGGCCGTGTTGTTTATGGATTGGAATATAAAAGTGGTGAAGAGGTTTCCACGCACTATTTTGATGCAGAAACAGGCCTGCTTGTTAGAGAGTCTAAAACTGCTGCCACCCCTTCTGGTGATATGGTGTTGAATACAGATATTTTGGAATATACTTCAGAGGGAGGTGTAAAAGTGCCTTCCAAAATAAAAATTCCATTTGGACCAGGAATGTCCGTTACTGCAGAGTTAGTTGAAGTAAAGGTCAATTCTAATTTGAAGGACACAATTTTTGAATAGTGGTTTGAAAATATTGTTAAGAAGGCCGATGGTTGCATCGGCCTTTTTTTATGGCCTTTCAAAAGTTTTAATAAAGGTCATGCCCAATACTGGGCTAACGGAATTCATACCCAGCACTGTTCTGAACTGCAATGTAGTACGCTTGAAAATAAACGGGTGCTGTTACAGGCAGTAGTATCGAAAGCAGTCTTCCTTGTCTTTTTATCTCCAATTTTATCGGTTGGGAACCGGGTTCTATCTTCCAGTTTTCTTGTTTTCCATTTATGCTAATAAGCTCGTCGTCCATGGCTAGTAGTTTAAAAGCTGGAGCTTGCTCGTCCACTTGAATAATTTTACCGCCATTTTTGTAATCGGATAGTTGGATACCTAAAAAGGAAGCAACGGGCTCTTTGTTTGCTTGTTTTTCCAAAGACATTCCAAACAATGGCAGCTGTTCCGTTAAAAAGGAAGTAAGATCCTTTACACCATCGTATAATTCCAAATAAAAAGGACGAATATCCGGCCCTCCAACTGTTTCGAAAATTTCATATACCGCGTTTTTATCGTAGCCCTTTGATCTGTATTGTTCCCATAAAAGCTGCATAACTTGATCTAAGTTTTGTTGGTTGTTAGTCAAAGATCGAATTTTTAAGTCCATTAAGAACGCGCAAATCGCCCCTTTCATGTAAATCGATACTTTTTTAGCAGGAGCTCCAGGTTTGTAGCCATTGAGCCACAACTCTTCCGAAGAGGTGGATAGAGAAGTATGGTGCCTTCCTTGGTTGCTTAAATGTCGGTTCAGTATTTTATTGAGTTCCTGCAAGTATGTTTCTTGGCTAAATACTCCGGAGCGCCACAACATCAAATCGCCATAATAGGTGGTGATTCCCTCTAGAACAAAACCACAGTCGGTGTAAATTGGCATGGTATAATTGATGCCATAAAATGCGGCTGGTTTTATCGTACATACGTTCCAAACATGGAATAATTCATGAGAAGCTACCCCTAGTAGTTCAGGGTACAATGTGGTTGGTAGAGCACTGGAAGGCCCTAAGGTAATTACCGTGCTGTTTTTATGTTCGACTCCATGGTAGTGGCGGTATTCAAGACTATGTATAAGGAAGTGGTAGTTGTCGCTCGGGAAATCTCCGAATAGCTCTAATTGAGTAGTTGTAAGCCGCTTAAAATCAGTAAGTACACGCCGCATGTCCATTGGGTTGTTGCCATTGATATGGAGGTGGAACACAGTTTCTTGAACGGTATATGCAAAGGAGTGCATGTTTTTCGACGCCATTATTGGAGCGTCAAATAGTTCAGTTAGTGTTCCTTGGGTGAGAAAGGACCCAGTGCCTGGTAGGGAGGTCGCTATGGAATAATCTGTAGGGATATCTATTGAAACAGTGCAAAGTTCATTTTGATGCTCACTAGGGAAAATAAGGCAGTTTATAAAATTGATGTAAATTTGTTCTTCGTCAACATAACTGTTGCCCGCGTCCATGTGGTTGGCATAGTATTCGTATAAAAGAACAATATCTTCGTCTTTTTTATTTTTAAGTTTCCAGGTGTTATTGTTGATTCTGGACAAAGAATGTGCGGTTTTGCCCGAGAATCTAACCCGCTCTGCGTAATCTGCAATTTCATACCGGCCTGGTCTCCAACTTGGGATTTGTATTATTAAATTGGATGCATTAGCTTTGAACTTTAATTCAATAAGAACATAACGCGACAGAGGGTTAGGAAAGGATAAAGAATAGATCATTTGCTTTTTTGTTAGACAAAAATAAAAAGGTATTTGGAAATAAAAAAAACCTATCTTATCTTTGCAGCCCTGTTAAAGAAATATCAAGATGAAACGAACATTTCAACCTTCTCAAAGGAAGAGAAAAAACAAGCACGGTTTTAAGTCAAGAATGAGCTCAGTAGGCGGAAAAGCAGTTATTGCTAGAAGAAGAGCCAAGGGTAGAAAGAAACTTACTGTTTCTGACGAAAAGACACATAAATAGTCTTAACATCTTGCAATAAAGGATTGGAGGATGTTCAATTGTTAATTGAAAACCACTTTCCTCGTGCACAAAACATTTAAAAAGAAAGAACGGCTTTTTAAGCGTAATCTAATAAAGGAACTTTTTGCTAAAAAAAGTTCCTATTTTTATTTGTACCCATTTAAAATGGTGTACCAATTTTTACCTGCCCAAGATTCCGATCACCAAGGAGTACAAGTACTTTTCACTGTTCCTAAAAGAAACTTCAAAAGAGCTGTGGACAGAAACCACATCAAGCGGTTATTCCGAGAGGCTTACCGGAACAACAAACATTTACTTTCCAATAAAAATAATCTAGTTATTGGTTATATTTATACTTCAAGTAAGATTGAAGAATATATTTTTTTAGAAAAAAAACTAAAACAATCTCTTGAACGTTTGAGTAATGAAGTAAATCAAGCTATTGAGAATGAAAGTAAAATTTAGCATCGCAGCAGTGTGCTTAATAGGAGGGTTGGTTATGGTCTCGTTTGTTAAACCAAATGAAGATTATTTTGCCATAACAAAGAACATAGATATTTTTGCCACCTTATTTAAGGAGGTTAATGCATTCTATGTCGACGAAGTAGATCCAGAAGAATTGATGAACGTGGGCATAGACGCCATGCTTAATTCACTGGACCCCTATACTGTATATATTTCTGAGTCAGAATTGGAAGCCTATAAATCGCTAACTACTGGCGAGTATGCTGGAGTAGGCATAACAATTTTGAAATTGGACAATTTGTTTTATGTAGATATCCCGAGAGAAGATGGCCCTGCTTTTAAAAATGGACTGAATAGTGGCGATCAAATTGTAGCCATCGATGGCAATGTCCTGGAAGGCAAGCAAACTTTTGAAATTAGTACTTTATTAAAAGGAGAGGCGGGAACTTTGGTGGAGCTCGAAGTGAAAGGCTTGCAAGATGAGGTTAGAAAGCTGAAGTTCAACAGAGAGAGGATTTCAATCGACAATGTCAGTTTTGTTAGACTTTTGGAAAATAATACTGGTTATATCAAATTATCAGACTTTACAACGGGGGCAGGAGTGGAAGTAGAAAATGCTTTGAATAGGTTGAAAGCAGAGGGGGCGACCAAGTTGGTGTTGGATTTGAGAGGCAACCCTGGTGGGTTGCTGAACGAGGCAATCAATGTTGCGGGGGTTTTCTTGAACAAAAAAACTGAAATTGTATCCACCAAAGGTAAAGTGGCATCTTGGAATAAAGTGTATAAGAGCCTCAATGAACCTGCTGATACTGAAATGCCATTGGTAGTGCTAGTAAACGGGCAATCGGCCTCCGCTTCTGAAATTGTATCTGGGGTGATCCAAGATTACGACAGAGGCGTATTGATTGGTTCCAATACTTTTGGAAAAGGATTGGTGCAAACCACTCGACCTTTAAAGTTTAACGCAAAGCTGAAAGTAACCGCTGCAAAATATTACATACCTAGTGGCCGCTGCATACAGGCCATCAATTATGCTTCTGACGATAGTTTAAGAAATTATAGGTCGGAGGAATTTAAAACTAAGAATGGAAGAGCGGTGTGGAGTGGCAATGGGCTCCAGCCAGATATTGTACTTGAGCGAGGCAAAAGTCCTGGTCTGATCCAACAACTTCAGGCTACTGGTCAAATTTTTAAATACGCTTCGGTTTATTGTGCTGGGCATGAAAAGCCTAAAAGCGGCATGGATATTAATTTGGGAACATCGGATTACAAAGAATTTATAACCTGGCTAAATCAAAACGACTTTGTTGTAAAAACAGACTTAGATGAAGCCATTTCTGATTTTAAGACTGAAATTCAGGAAGAATTTGGAAAACAAGTGTTGCAGGAGCAAGTCGGTGTTTTTGAAAACTTTATTGAGGATTACAAGGGGAAGGAATTTGAAATGAACAAAGAAGAGATTTTGAAGGCTTTAAATATTGAGGTGGCTCGGCGGTATTTCAATGAATCCGGAGGCATTTTAGCGGGGCTGAAAAACGATGAAGGGATACAAAGAGCGTTGGAATTATTAAATAAAGAAGAAGCATATAGTGCTGTATTAGAGAATAAATGAGTTTGATTTTGAGTATAGAAACTTCAACACCAGTGTGTTCTGTTTCTTTGCATAACGAAAGTGGATTGTTGGGTTCATTGAACTTGAAAGGGGAGAAATCCCATGCCACTAAATTATTGAAAATAATAGATTTACTGCTTGAAGTGGTTGGTGCAAATAAAAAGGACCTGTCTGCAATTGCACTGGCCAAAGGACCTGGGAGTTATACTGGGTTAAGAATTGGAACTTCAACAGCCAAAGGCTTATGTGTTGGTTTGGATCTTCCTTTGATTGCGGTTAATACATTGGAGGCAATGGCTGCTCAGTTATCACTTGAATGGGGGGCAGGGTATTTGTTTTGCCCTATGATTGATGCCAGGCGAATGGAGGTGTATTGTGCTATTTACAATGCAGAAGGGGAAGCAGTAATGCCAACCCATGCAAAGGTTGTAGAAGGAGGGGCATTTCAGGAGTTATTGGACAAACATAAAATTGTCTTTTTTGGAAACGGGGCCCCAAAATGTGCCCCAATTTTAAAGCAACATAACAACGCCATTGTGTTAAATGAAGTGGTAGAGTTTTCAAAAGGAGTTGGCCTCCTAGCTATTGAACGGTTTAAAACAGCCGAATTTGAGGATGTAGCCTATTTTGATCCCTATTATTTAAAAGAATTCAAAGCCATTAAACCAAAGAAGTTAATATGAGTGATTCGGAGATTGTGAACCGTGTGGAACAAAGTGGTTTGATAAGTTTGGACATGGAGCTGTTAATGAAAGCAGAAGATTGGTTGCTTTTTGATATCGAGCCCTTGTTGTTCCAAGGTCTGATTTTGAAAGAGAAAGATTTTAGATCTTTTATTAAGACACATGATTGGTCCCAATATGCGGATAAGAAGGTGGTAATTACTTGTTCTTGTGATGCCATAATTCCGATATGGGCCTATATGTTGTTGTCGACCAAACTGGAAGGGCTTGCAAAAATTGTTGCAGTAGCCAAGGATGCGGAAGACATAGACCGCGCAAAGTTGTTTTCTGAACTGGATTTATTAAGCCCAGAAGACTTTAATGAAGCTAAAGTTGTTGTCAAAGGCTGTTCGAATATTCCCAACCCAGAAGAAGCATATTTTAAAATTGCTACGGTACTTTTGAAAAACGCCAAAAGTATTATGTATGGAGAACCGTGCAGTACTGTCCCTATCTACAAGCAGCCCAAGCAGTTATAGAGCTGTGTTAAATTAATATTAAATAAGATTAGGAATTGGGGGATTAGTTAACATATATTTGCAGCCGCTTTTGAGAAGCTTAAGCGGAAAACGGAGGGTGAATTGATGTGTTGAGATGGTTTTATTGGGTTGAAAAAAGGCTCAAAAAAAATAAAACAAATTAATTTCAACAAGTGCTTGTAAGATAAAAAAAGCTTCTTACCTTTGCATCCCCAATCACAGAAGAGTGGTTGAAAATAAAGAGATTGACAGGATGAATTTTGATGGTTTGAGAAGCTGAGAGGCAGATTTTAAACGAAAAAGGGTTTTAAAATTTTCTCAAAAAAACATCAAGATAAATTTGGAGATAGCAAAAGAGTCACTTACCTTTGCATTCGCTTTTGGAGCAAGAGTCTAAAAGAAAGGAAGTAGAGGGGTTGACAAGATTGAAAAAATAATACCAGATTGCGATGAAAGATTGTAGTCACATTGTGAAGAACTAGCAACGTTGCTAGGGACCCACAGGAAGTTCTTTGAAAAGCTGTGCACACTTGATAGTAGACAAAAACTGCTTGGATTTATTCAAGTAGGTTTAAAACCACAGATTCCGTCACTTAATCTTCAAATAACATTTAAATTTTATTACAACG
>LS999830.1 GCA_900537185.1 Cytophagales bacterium Alg240-R148 | reverse complement strand
TGTTTGATGTTTTCGGTACTGTTGATCATTTTTTTCACTTCCTCAATAGACAATACGATAGGGAGTTTCTTTTTCTTTCTAGGCCGTTCAATGGCATAAAATCGGTTGGGCATTCCCATAACAACTTCAAAATAGAATTTGATGGAATTAATTATTTGGTTGATGGTAGCATCGGCTTTTCCATGTCTTATTTGAATTAAGATATAGTCTCTAATGTTTTGTTCTGTTATTTCATTAAGTTTTAGATTTTTATAATGGTTGATGAACGCCTCAAAACAGGACACATAAGATTTTACGGTGTTGTCTGCATATTTGCAAATCTCTAGTTTTTGCAAGTAGTTTTCAGGGCAGCACAAATACCCAGGTTCCACTGTTCTATTTCGGTACCAGCTTATACCAGAACTGCTTTTATTATTTTGAACTGTTTTCTTAGGGAAAAAGTGAGCGCCATTGACCCAAGCGACCCCTTTAAAAGTTGAAAACAAAAGGTCAATATTTTGTTTAGAATTAACCAGATAAGGCATCCTAAAGGAATTGCTGTACTGTATCAAAGGAATTTGATGTACTAAAGCTTCAATTACTTTATCTGAGTTAAATTGAATACCAATACATTTATTTCCATCGACTAATAAATGTTTGAGCGTAATGCACTTCATTATTTCTATAGCTGATAAAACAAATGTCATTTTATTTCAGAAAATATGCTTTTTACTAAACAATTAAAATCGATTATCTCAAGCTAACAAGCTGTTAAAGATCCTCAAAAGCCAGCCCCGCCTGCAACACAGCCATCCTCGCTCAGGCCTCTAGAAATTGAAAACCAGCGCGCTATTAAAACATTGATTTTAAATACATCGAATATAGATCGAAAACAATAAACCCCAAACCGACCTCTTTTAAATGGCGTAAAAAAAATAAGCCATAGTCATAACGTTCCCGAAATTCAGCTGTTTGAGCCGCGTTGGCCTTGCGCAGGGGTGCGAGTTCCTTAATTTCAAGATTGCAATGAGGCTTATTTTTAGCCATTTAAAAGCAGTCTTGATTTTTTGCTTTGGTTTTTGATCAAGCAAAAAGCAAAAACAAGTCCCTGGGCCACCCCAGAAAAAGACCAACCCCAAATAAAAGAAAACCCACCACCAAAAAATCGAACCAAAAAACGAAATTAAAAACAATAAACCCCAAACCGACCTCTTTTTAATGGCGTCAAGAAAATACGGCTAAGTTTTGACGGAATTGAAATCCAGATGTTTGACCAGGGCAAGCCTTGCGCATGGGCGGGAGTTCCTGGATTTTCTCGCCTTTCATTTTTGGATGGCCAAAAACGAAACAAAAAACCATTTCCAATTTAATTAGCCCACGGCTTGCCCCATGGCATCCTCCGCTCAAAAGCCAGCCCAGCCTGCAACACGGCTGTCCTCGCTCGGGCCTCTAGAAATTGAAAACAAGCCCGCTATTAAAACATTGATTTTAAATACATCGAATATAGATCGAAAACAATAAACCCCAAACCGACCTCTTTTTAATGGCGTCAAGAAAATACGGCTAAATTTTAACGGAATTGAAATCCAGATGTTTGACCAGGGCAAGCCTTGCGCATGGGCGGGAGTTCCTGGATTTCCAAATCGCAACAAGCCGTATTTTTAGCCATTTAAAAGCAGTCTTGATCTTTTTCTTTCTTTTTACATCAAGGTAAAAAGGAAAAACAAACCCCTGGACCACCCCAGAAAAAAAAAACGGTGTTTTTACCAGTCGTCGTCCTGTTCTTCGTCTTCGTTAAGGTCTATGCCTTGTCGGCTCAATAGCGCTGTGGCCAAACCAGCCAAAACGAGTTGCTCGTTGTTGGTAAGAGCAGTGTCGATCCAAACAAAATCAGCCAGGGGAGTCCAGTTCTTTATAAAAACACCTGTTGCATATCCAGCTACTTTTTTTTGGTTCTTTAAGAAATCGCAGCCATAGTCGGTAAATTGAATCTGTATGGATTGCCCTTCCTCATTTTTGGCATTATATGGCCCTGCTTGGTTGAGGTCTATCGAAAATTGCCAATTAGCAGCATCTTCTAACTGTATAATACCTGAATACAAATGATGTGAGACAGTTGAGTTGTCAATTTCAATAAAATCATTTAGAGCCAAACTGAATCCTTTTCTTGAATATTCTTCTAATAGATTGACTTGGGCTTTAGATCCATTCTGGTTTTTCTGAGTGAAGCTTGATTTTTTACTAAGGTCGGCATTTTTATTGGCCGAAGGGAAAAACAAGCCCGTGCTGCCTTTTGTAGCACCCCGCTTGATTTGTTCTGCTGTAAAATTGCCATAACTGAGGTTGCGAGCGTAACGACCTTTTACTTTCATTTTTTGAGCATCAAATGCTTCAGGTACGGCATTGTACATTTTTTGGTTCAATGAATTGCCACTCTGGCAAGCCATAAAAAGCAAAATAGAAAAAGCCAAAACAGTATGTTTTATCATGTTGAGTATTTAAAATGAGGTATAAATAATTGTTTCAAGATTAGTTACAATAACTGCGCGAAACACCCTATACCCCAATGGGTTGTACACCCTTTCCTTCTATTGGATTGATTGGGGGTTGTATAAGACTTTTACCTGTTTTTAATGAAAATTACTTAATTATCTTCCGATTCACATCATACAAACCAACTAACAAACTATTTCCATTTTTATCTGTTTTTATACCTCCGTATCGAGCAGAGTCGTATTTTTCTGCTTCACCTTCCTGAAAGAAATAAGACTCCGCACCAATGTTGAGCCTCCAACCTTTGTTTCGATATTTCACCAAGTATTCACCAGAATTAATAGGAGTGGTCCCGGCTTGAAACCTAACTTTTTTACCTACCCCATTAGAATCCAGCGCAACAACACAATACCCTTTTTTAGGCAGACTGTCGTAATTGCGCCCAGAGGAAATGTCGTAACGCAACCGCATATAATCCCCTTGCATCAAAGACCTGGGATCTACCGGGGCCAATTCCAATAAAATAAGATTGCCGTCCGATAAGAGAGACTCTTTCTTAAACATCGAATAATTAAAAACGCCAATTACCAACACAAAATTGACTAAAATGATAACCCATTTATATTTTTTCATGTCCTTCGGTACTTTTTTTGATGAAATAATACAACACAAGAAACAACAAGCCCGATGCCATAAGTATAAAAGACTTAACTAGTAGCGTGAAATGTAAATCGTAATAGTATTGTGAAACAGCATAAACCAAACATACTATGCCCATAACCCATCCCGTTCTGTAATGGACCAAAAAACTTATTAATACCAGCAACATGGCAGCGGCTATGCTAGGAGTAAAAACGGTTGGCACCAACAGCAAACAAGTAAGTGCAAAAATTTTGACCTGCTGTTTTTCCAATTGGCGGATCGCAATAACTTTATGTACCACCAATAAAATGGAGGGTATGATTACCAAAGAAGGAAGCCACATAGAATCAATTGGTGCACCATACCATCCTTTTCTGCTCACAATGGTAAAAGCAAAGTTCAGAATAACCGAACAGAAAAGTCCTATTCTAATGGGCAAGTAAAGCTTAGATAGTTTATAATGGGCCGTCACAATCTTGGCTTCTTTAAGAAACCAAAAGACCAAAATTAAGATATTGATAGCGATGTAGAAGGTAACTAGTTGATTGTGATTATTGAATAGGATAAGAGCCAAAATACTAGTACTTATGGTTAGCGTAGCAATAAAAGATAACATGTAGTTTTGTGTAACCGCAAGGGTGAGCAAAGCCATGCTTATGAATATGCTAACCACTGTATTTTCGTTGGCACCCAACTCCATTATTCCTATACCCAACAACACAAAACCTGCAATGTAAATCGCTATACTAAAAGTGTCTATTAAAAGCTTGTCAAAAGATATGTTGAGACCGATGGCAACGGCAATAAACAGAACCCCAGAAAAGAGCAATGCCTCTTCAGAATTGTAGATACCGGTTATGGCTAAGAAACCAAGAAACAAGAAAGTGGAAAACAAACCACCAAAAATGGATAAAATTTTTATGGCCAAGCTGCTTTCATTGTCCTCCTTTTGTTTGTATTCTGCAGATAGCTTTTCAAAATCTACTTCAAAAGATTGGTCTGGGTCCAATTCTAAGCTATTAAGATGTTTTTTTATGGATTCGACTTTATTCATTTTTCCATTTTTTTTGAAGGTCCATCAATGTTTTAATTACTACGGTTACGCTTGCAATTACAAACAAAGAAACGAAGAAAAACATGCCGCCATCGTCGGATAACCTTAGAAACCAGGCAGTTAAAATAATTATGATACTGGTTGGAATAACACTTAAATAAAAGCTGTTTTTTGAGGTATAACCATAGTAAATTCCCGCTGCATAGGTGGAAACCACCAATAGAAGCAAAACAATAAACATAGGCTCCTTTTCTGAATATATGCCCTCAATAACTCCAAAAGTACCAAAACCCAAAACGGCTAAAACCAGTACATAAAGCAACCAGTTGGGGGCGTTGAGGTGCAAAAATTTTTTGGATCCCCACATAAAAAACAACAAGAAAACAGCGTTTAATACAAAAAACAAAGTAAATAGGCTTGGGTCCGATAGTTGGTGGTTGGATTGTTCAAAATATAAAATCAAAGTGGTATTGACTAATACAGAAAATAAAAGCCACAAAACATGAAAATTACCAACCACTACCCATATTAAAATGGATAGACTCCAGGCCATAAAAAAATCATAGGCATCTGCCCCGGTTTGGTATATTTGACCAAAAACGGCATACAAAACGCCCACCAATACACATGCCCCTGTTAGTACCATGTTTTTGAAGTCGGTTTTTAATTTGGAAAACACTACCACTAGAAGCATTGCGGATAATAGCGCTTGTAATAGGCCAATTTTTGCAAATTTATGCAAGTCGGCCCAGTTGTATGCAAAAAAGAAAAGAATCCCGGCTATAGAAAACCCAACACCGAGAGCCATAAAAAACAACCTCAGAAATTTACTCCAGGCTGGTGCTTTGTTGTAAACCTCGTTGTTCAGTAGCGCAGCCAATTGATGTTCTGTTAAGTTGCTGTGTCGGCTAATGTTGTGGAGGTCTTCTCTGTTAATTTTGTTCATTTGGGTAAATTTTTAGAACAATAAAAAATACAGTTGCTCTGTAGAAGTACAATATAACAAAGATCTGAAGCGCAAACAAAATGCAGCAATTTTTGTAAGTAATAACTGGCAATACTATTTGATATTCCAATTATGTTATTGAAATTATAGAAGCATAATGCCAATAACATAAAAATGAAAATTGAACTCAAAGAAGCTACAAAACAAGACCTTCCAAAGGTGATCGCCTTTATAGAAGAGTTTTATGCCATTGACCAATATCCTTTTGATGCCAATAAAATAAGCCAGTGTTTGCAGGCCTTGATTGACAACAACAACTTGGGTAAGCTTTGGTTAATCTGTGAAGGCAGTCGGCCAGTGGGGTATTTGGTGCTTAGCCTAGGTTTTAGCATGGAATACATGGGGCGGGATGCGTTTATAGACGATTTTTATATTCAATCGGCCGATAGAAACAAAGGGATTGGGGCCATTGTGATGAACCAGGTAATATCCATAGCCACAAAAATGGGTATAAAAGTATTGCATCTAGAAGTAGAAAAACACAACGAAAGGGCAAAAAATCTTTATTTAAAAAAAGGATTTAAGATTAACCAGCGGCATTTAATGAACAAACGATTGGTTGAATAATAAGTGAGGGAGCAACAATTTAATTGGTTCCTATTTTGAACAAAGTATGCTGGCTTACCAAAACTCCTCTATGTAGTAAATTTTGTCTTTTCTGAACTTCATGAGTGTTACCATTTTATCGGTACTGCCCTCCTCAATAAATTCAAAAATTACTGCGTTTAAACCATAGATAACATTGGTTATGGTACGGGCTGGGCTGTTGTTGTAGGCGCCTTTTTTGTGGTATTTCAAAGTGTTGTTGTACAACAGTTCTCGGGAGTAATTGCCACCATATTTGGGGTGGTTGTAAACAAAATCCTGGGTATAAAAATGGTAGAGAGAATCGATGTCGCCAATGGTAGAGCCACTAGCAAATAACTTTTTATAACTCTTTTGGTAGGCGTCAAAAACAACTTTTAATTCTTCTTTGTTTAATGGCCTTACTTTTTCATAATTGTTATCTACAATAGTTAACAATTCGTTCCAGCGTTGGTCAGCATACAAGTATTGTAAATCGGTGTCATTGCGCAATTGGTCTGGGTTGTCAAAATGGCTCTGGTTGGCTAATACGAACAATTGGCCAAATGCCTCCTCTTTGTTTTTGGCCAATGACCATGCACAAGCAGCATTGAACCTAGTATTGATTTGTTTGGCAGTTGTAGGCGCATCTTGAGGGAGTATGGCAATGGCTTGGTTGTAGGTTTGTCCAGCAAGTGTGTATTGTTTGTTTTCATACAAGGACCAGGCCTTTTTTATCAACTCATCAGGCTGCTCTTGGCCATGTGTGTAAGAGACTGCAAAAAACAATAAAAAAGTAATTATGTAGTGTGGTTGCATAGTGGATCGGTGTTGGAAAAGGTAGCTTGGTATTAATTGCATTGAAATTGCAAAATAATGGAACGAAACCAAGCACTGAAAGGAGCTGTTAACATCTCGTTAACAGTTTTTTACATGAAATCGATAATACAAACATCGAAACAAATGATTCAATTCAACCACTCTGACTTTAAGAGCATCCTTATAAAAAAATAAACTGTGTACTACATTGGTGTATTGGACGGGGGGAGCTTAGTGTGCTTATAATAAACGAGCACAAGGTTTTCCGAGTTAGTGCAAGGTTGTGGGCTACTTGTTTTTTAAAAAATTAAATATTCGAGGGGTTTCTTTCTTAATAAAATCATAGTCTTTGTACATCGCATGCCCCATGTTGTTCCTACATTGGAAATCAATATGCATAGTTTTAAACCAGGATGAATTTGGTTTAAATACATCATTTGTACCGAAGTAAAGCAAAATTTCACTAGAAGGTTGGGTGCTTTCCATTCTCAATCGAGTAGAGGAGAGGGCACACAGCGCCTTGATGTTGTCTGTTTTTAATCCATATTTCCATCCGATCGTACCGCCAACACTAAAAGCCAAAACATGCACCGGATCGGGCTCTAATTCAATTAATTGTTGCACCGCTTTATCGATACCATTTTCAGTAAACTGTTGGTGGGTGTAGTCTGGATTCGAAGGAGTAGGGGTAACCTTGCCCAGTAAACAAGAATCATATAGTACAACTTCAAAGTGATTGTTTAACCCTTTTGTATATTCTGTCAACCAGTTGGCATTTTCAGTCCCCCACATATCTGAAAGTACAATCAGTCTGTTTTTCTGGGTGCTCATTAAAGTATATTAAGGACAACACTGTCCGCCAAATAATCTTGTACCGACCTTCTTTTTTTGTTGGTCCAAAGAGAAATGATCTCTATCAAGAACCAACCCAAGCTGGCGTATTGGAATGCAGTAGTAATTAGAAGAGTGGTACCGGTTAGCTGGTACCTACCCGTTTGTAAAACAACTAAGAACAAGGAGACCAGCAACACTATTTCTACCACTATGTAAATAGACTCTCTTAAAACGGCTTGTTTTAAAGTCAGTTTCTTTTTTTCAGAAACATCCATAACCTGAATTTTCATAACCTTTTTACCCAATGTTTGGCCTGTAATCCAATGGCAAACTACTGTGTAAATATAAAAGGCACTGTAACTGAATAAGAGCCAAGGCAAAACCATAGTTAAACTTCTGCTCTCTGATAAAATGAAATTGTCCAAAAGAAGGATAGGAATTACCAATAGTCCGTCTATAACCCCTGCGTACAACCGAGGAGTAAAAGTGTCGTATTTATTGAATTGTTTCAAAACGCAATTTTTATTCAAAAGTAGCCAACTCCGCTTTGAATGCAATTTTTGAAGTAAATTTATTAGTTGAGAACAACAACAGGAAGCCGTTTTAAAAGTTAATTGATTGGTTCGAGTAAAACGAGCAAGGGCTGCACAGTTGTTTTTATCTCGGTTTACTCCAATTAAAATGGTGAAAAAAAGTTGATGTTTAATCCCACACGAACTTCCATTGGCCGTCGGGTTGTCTCTTCCAAACGGTGTGAAATTTCCCTTGTTTTTCAGTGACCCGACCCACCGAATCGGTAGTTGCAAATATGGCAGTTCCATAGGTATATCCTAGATCTCCTGACTTACTTACCTCCACAAAATCTGGTTTCCAACTTAGGGTTTGGTTGGGTTTGGGGTTGTTTTTGTAGTATTCGGTAATCGCGTTGTTTCCTTTAATGATTTTTCCTTTTCGTTTTATTACACCTTCATTTGCCGCAAAAGTTTGAAAAGCAGTTACCAATCCCTCTTTTTGACTCAGGTCGCTGAATTGTTTTTCGGTATCTACAATTTCGGATTCCCATTGCTTCATTTGATCATTGCTGGGTGGGGTGTTGCAACTAGTTAAGATTAGAAGTAACAATGTAAATATTTGCAGTTGGTTGTTATTGGTATTCATTTTGATTGGTTTGTGTTAAAGTTATTAACGGATTTTTGTGTGGTTAAAGAATTTCAGTTATTCTGTTATCGTCTGTCCATCTTGCTGCAGCTTGGCCCCACCCTGCACCGCGACCCCCACTTGAGGCATGTATTTCGGCTGTATTTCCAAACTCATCTTTGATGTGCATGGCCACTACCGGTTTATTGCGGACGTAAGTAACATGGAGCAGGGCGTAGGTGTTGCCCTTTGCCCCCCAAACACGCTGTTTTTCTGCACTAGAGTGGGGGGAGGAAAAGGATCTATTTTTTTTCAAGGTTGGAGAAGAAGTAAGTTCTATAATTTTAGGCCTACCATTGCCTTCATCATAAAATGACAGCTCACTGTAATGTACATCTCCGCTTAAAATGAGTACCCTTCCAGATATTGATTCATCGGCCAGTTGTTCAAGCAATTTCTTTCGTTCTTTTTTGGCACAATTATAAAATCCTTCTCCTTCCGTTTTTTTAGGTATTAACTGAGAGCTTAACACCAATATTTTGAGTGCAGCATTGCTTTTTTGCATCTTTGCAATTAATAGTTCGGCCTGTATTTTACCTAAAATTACTTTTCTACTGGGCGATCGGTGGGTCCTGGTATCAGGGCAGAAAACTTCAGTTGCTCCATATCTAAAACTGTGTTCTATTGAGTTGTAATTGGTTAAATTATTATAATTATTCGGCCAGCAAGTTTTAAAAACTTCTGTGGCCAATTTAATTTCGGAGTTACTCATGTTGTCCTTATTGGAATTGTTGAAACCAAAATCATGGTCATCCCAAGTGCTGATGGCCGGAATATTATGCACTGCTTTTACGACGGAAGGCTGGTGTCTGGTTGTGAACATCCTAAGAAACATGCGCCTTTGGTCTTTCATGTCATTGTCTTTCACTGTTCCTTCGCCTGTAGAACCATCTCCTATATAATAACTGGTATCCCCATTCCATAACATAAATTCTGGTTGGTCTTGGAGCATTGCCTCAATGGTTGGGACAGAGTCAATTTTATTTTCAGCATCGTTTAAACAAGACCCCATTGCAAAGGTGAAAGGTGTTTGCTGGGAAGGCAAGGGTGCGTGTCTGGCTTTGAATTCTAGAAGTTTATCCGCTCCTGAATGCAGTTCAAAATCCTGAACAGAACCAGCTGTCATGCCCTCGATGCAATATTGCCTGGTAACACCAGGTAGGTGGGTGTTGTTGGTGGTGGCCAATAATTTTAATCTGAATTGACCGGAAGGAACAAGGGCCAAATGGGAGTTTTGCAAGGTCCTTATGGAAAAAGTAGGGCCGGCTGGTAAGAATTCACCTAAGGTAAAAGCTGAATATTGTTTAAGAGTCCAGGCTCCCTTCCATCTGTAATCAGTAGATTGAGGATAGGCCCATTTCCCGTTGGCTACGGCATCGTCCAACCCTGTTCCATGTTTGTAGCGTACATAAGACCCTCCCTTAAAAAAGTAAGTGATTTTGGGGTCCGTAATGTGAGCACAAACTGCATCATAGGGCCCTGGAAATCTTTCCCATAAGTCGCGCCATTCCTTGTTAATAGATTTAGGGTATCCATCGTCTGGGCCATCACCCGGAGTATACCGGCTGTACTGATCTCCTTTAAAAAAATAATATTTCCCTTTAATGGGTCGGTAAAATACAGCATCATAAGGGGGCGCTAATTGGTTGGTTAACCCCCTCCAGTGGTTGGCGATGTTATAAGGGTAATCCGATTTATAAATACCTTTACCTACTTGGTACCGTACATATTTATTTCCTTTAAAAAAGTAGTATGCCTTGTAATCAGATTTTACAAGAATGGCATCGTAGGGCCCAGGAAAGCGTTCCCAAAGGTCTCTCCAGGCTTCAGATACATGGCGTGGGTAGTTTTTATCCAAACCTATTTTAGGTTTGTACCTACCATAGTGGCTGTTTCCAAAAAGATAGTATTTATTTTTAGAGTAATGCGGAACAACGCCTTCCAATTTGAGTTCCATGGTTGTAATGGTTTGATTATGAACGGGTTCAATTGAAATAGTAGCGATAATCTAATAACAAAAGGGTACATATCATAGTCTATCTTAATATTATACCATAAACAAAGCCTTGGAATGTGTGTTTATACAAAAATATTAATTAATGAACAGTTCTGTGGAGTTCCTCTCATTAATATATGGGAACCTACCATTGGCTCTTTCCATTCCATTTTTTTTAATTCATTGTGTAGAAACCCCTAAAATATGGAGAGTTCTGAAGCGGTAGTAAATTGTTCTAGAAATAACATGCCCTTAAAAGAGTTTCCTTTTTTGTTTAGTTTGGGGCTCCATACCGCTATGGCATATTGATTGGGGTGAATGGCTATAATGCCACCACCAACACCACTTTTACCGGGCAAACCAACTTTAAATGCAAATTCTCCAGATTCATCGTAGAACCCGCAAGTTTGCATCAGGGCATTTATTCTTTTGGATTGGCTTTTGGAAATAATAGTTTGGTTGTTGTGCAAAGCTTTTCCGTTGTTGGCCAAAAAAAGATATACACCGGACAGTTGGGTACAGCTCATTTCTAAAGAGCACAATTTGAAATAAAAGTCTAAAACTTCTTCTGGTTCGTTGTCTAAATTATTAAATGATTTAATAAAATTACAAAGAGCGATATTGCGAAAGCCATGGTTTTTCTCTGATTCGAATATGGTGTTAGAAAAGGCAATGTCTTGGTTCGGAGACAAACTCCTTATGAAATCTAATAAGGCTTGGCTGGGATCCTCAAATTGACTAATAAGAATGTCAGCAATAACAATTGCACCAGCATTTATAAAAGGATTCCGGGGGATGCCTTGGTCATTTTCCAATTGTACCAAAGAATTAAAAGCATTTCCTGAAGGTTCTACCCCCAGGCGTTTCCAAATAGACTCCCCCAGTGTTTTATAAGCCAAACAAAAAGAAAGCACCTTGGCCATACTTTGAATAGAAAATTTGGTCTGAATATCGCCCAAACCGAAACTGTCCCCTGAAATGTTGCTTACATGTACTGCAAATTGAAGGGGATCTACCCGCGCTAATTCTGGTATGTAGGAGGCCAATGCGCCTTTGTCTTCTTGTTTGCTAACTTGGTTGTAAACTTTTTCTAATATTGCTTTATAGTCCACGGTAATGTTGGTTTAAAAAATCAATTTAATATAAAAAATATAGGGCAAACTTTCATGGTTTCCCTAAATGGAGTTGGCTATGTTTTATTATGTGTTTGAAAAGTAATGTAAGTACGCCAAACCCGTTATAAACAAAGTAGGTGTGAAATTACATTCAATTTTATGATATTCAATACACCTTAACGTCTAATGAAAATTATATTATATGGTTTCCTTTGCCAACCCTTTACTTATTTCCCATAATTGTGAAGCAACGGATGCATCTTTGGAGTACTTAGAAGAAGGTATTGGTTTTTTATTAGCAAAATATTGTCCTGAGATGCCTTCTACTTCAGAAGAACTTGCCAAATAAACCGAAGTAGCCGCGCCTTTGGCAGGCTTGCTGTAAAACAATTGGTTTAGAAACCCGCCTTTACCGCCGTTGTATTCGTTTAATAGTTTGGTTTTAACCACACCTGGGTGCAAACAGTTGACCGCAATATTGCTGTTTTCTAAACGCTTGGCCAATTCATAAGTAAAAAGGACATTGCACAACTTAGTTTGTTGGTAAACAGTTTTGGGGTTGTAAGAATGTTCCGATTGTAGGTCATTGAAGTTGAGAGCAGCACTGGTATGTGCATTGGAAGTAACAGTGATTATTCTGGCAGCGGGGCTAGCTTGCAGCGCATTCAGAAGCTGTTGACATAATAAAAAAGGTGCCATGTGGTTTACTGCAAATTGCATTTCGAGATTGTCCACTGTACTTTGCCTGGTAGGTACAATAATTCCGGCATTGTTGATCAATACATCCAATCTATCAAATTTTTCTAGGAATTGGGTCGTCATTTGGCGAATCGACTTTTGAGAAGATAGGTCAGCTATGTAGAGGTGGATGGAATTATTGTTACTTTCTTTTTTGATGGTGTTCAAAGCTTTAGTTCCTTTGGTTGCATCCCGGCAAACCAATACAACAGTGGCTTCCAATTTGGCCAATGCCATGGCCGTTTCAAAACCGATACCAGCATTGGCCCCAGTAACCATACATACCTTTCCTTTCATAGTGTTTTAAGTTGCGTGTTCAATCGATGTAGTTGATAGTAATAAAATTACAACAAGAGCAATGTAACCAACAAGTCTTTTATTGTACCCAATTTTGTTGCTTGGCGGTGAAATACCCTGTTGTACTTGAAGTTAAAGGCATTGAGTAATTAGAAAAGACTCTATTTAAAAGGAGGGAAGGTTAAAAAAGAAACAGAACGTTAAAAAAAGTTTGGCCCCTCACAATGTGTAATTGTATTGGGCCAAACAAAAGGTTACATTAAAGGAATGCACTCATGCAACTCGATGTCACAACCACCGGACCAATTTAAATGGGGGTGGTCTTTTAAAATATTTTTGGCTTCTTCTATATCAGAGGCTTGGATAATGGAGTACCCAGTAACTTCTTTCTCCGAATGTTGCGTAGAACCATCGGGAAGTAATTTGACTCCGGGCATTAAAGGAGTTCCTAAGTCGGTTAATTTAGAACCCATTTTTTCTTTCCAAGTCATCCAAGGTTTCATTCCTTCTGCTTTTTGTTCTGGCGTAGCTTCAGCCATCCTTTTCATGGCTTCCGCCGGTGCATGGTAAATTAAAATAAAGTTTTTCATAGTATTTGTTTTTGAGTTTGAATTATTCAATAGAATGTATGCCAATTTTATTGCCTTCGGTATCCAAAATAAAAGCGATGTTGCCATGTTCTCCAATGCTCATTTTTGGCGCTAAAATTTTACCACCGGAGGCCTCTACTTTGGTCAAGGTATTTTCCATATTTGGGTTGGCATTTAAATATAGTATAGCGCCGTTGGTGCTGGGTTGGTGGTCAGGGCCTTGGACTAAGGCACCGGTTGCTTTTCCAGAACCTGGTTTCCATGGGAAAAAAGCCATTTGAGCATTGCCCATCGCATTGTCTTCCATTGTAATTTCGAAAACCGATTCATAAAAGGACTTGGCTCTTTTAATGTTTACTGCCGGTATTTCGAACCAATTAAGGGAGTTGGAGTTGTTGTCCATAACAATTTGTTTTTAGTTTAATGTTGTATTTTTTGTTGAGCAGATTAACTACCTGATAACAAGTGTATTGGACAAGTATGCGCACGCATAGGCCTGTCTGTCACCGTATCTGTTTTTACAAATTTATGGCATAAATGCCCTTGTGCTGGGTGTAATTTCCGACAAGTAGAGGGGTTGTTTGTGCCACCATAACTTTTTACCTTTGAATTAAACAAAAGGTGTAAAACAAAAGGTATGAAACACATCAGCATTTTGGTGCCTAAAGGAGAAGCGGTGTTAAGTTCTATTGTAGGTGCTTTTAAAGTATTTAATAAGGTAAATGATTATTGGAAGGCCAGCCGATCTTCTGAAGAAAATTTCTTTGAAATTGATTTGGTTGGAATCGATAAAAAAAATGAATTGTATGGAGGCTTGTTTCAGGTAAATCCCAACAAAACCTTAGAACAAGTAAAACGAACAGATTTAATCGTGATTACCACCATTTTTGGGGATTTTAATAAAGCAATAGCACTTAATGCCCCCATCATAGAGTGGATAAAAATACAACGCACACAACACCAGGCGGAGGTAGCCAGCCTATGTACAGGAGCCTTCCTTTTGGCAGAAACTGGCTTGTTAAATGGGAAGGCATGCGCAACCCATTGGATCGCCCACCAGGAGTTCCAACAAAAATACCCACAAGTAAATTTATTACCAGAAAAGATTATTAGCGAAGACAATGGCATTTATTCTAGCGGTGGTGCTTATTCCTTTTTAAACCTGCTTTTGCATTTGGTTGAGAAATACTGTGGCAAAGAAACAGCTATTTGGGCAGCCAAATTGTTTGAAATCGAGTTCAATAGAAACGATCAAAGCCAATTTTCTATATTTAAGGGCCAAAAAGAGCACAGCGATGCGCCCGTGAAAGAAGCGCAGCTCTATATTGAAAGTCATTTTGAGGACAAAATTAGTGTAGAGCAATTGGCTAATAAATATGCAATAAGCAGGCGCAATTTTGTTCGTCGCTTCAAAAAAGCGACTTCTAATACTCCTTTGGAATATGTGCAGCGGGTCAAAGTAGAAGCCGCCAAACACCGCTTAGAATCAACCTCCCAATACATTAGCGAAGTGATGCATTCAGTTGGTTACAACGACGATAAAGCGTTTAGAAACATATTTAAAAAATTCACTGGCCTTTCTCCCATTGAATACAGAAGCAAATACAACAGAGAAGCTGTAATGGCCACCATTGGGTGATGACAGCCAATCAGCTTCTGTGTAGGGTAGAAAACTTAATTTACTACATTGTTTTCTAGGGCATACCGTACCAACCCTGCAGTGTTTTTAACATTGAGTTTGCTCAGCAAATTTTTTCGGTGGGTATTTACTGTATTTTGGCTTATAAAGAGTTTTTCGGCAATTTCATTTGCAGTAAATTCTTCTGTAATCAGAATTAGAATTTCCTTTTCTCTTTTACTCAATTGAATGGTTTCAGTTTTTTTATTTTCGAAGGTGTGCTGAATAAACTTTTCTTTGACGTCCGCATCAAAAAACTGATCGTTTTTAAGGACTGCGTCGATGCACTTTAACAACATCGTTTTGCCTGCGTTTTTCAATAAATAGCCGTTCACACCGCTTTTTACAAGCTTATCAGTTAAAATGGGGTCGTTGTGGGTGCTTAAAATCAGGGTTTTGATGTCCGGGTGCTTGTTTCTTACTAAATTACATAATTCTATTCCATCCATTGTAGGCATGCTGATATCGGATATTAACAAGTCAACTGGATTGGATTTAATGTAATTAATGGCTTCTAAACCATTTTTGGCTTTGAAAACAACTTCAATATGCTGCTGATCAGAAAGAATAGAGTTGACTCCATCCAGGAACATTTCGTGGTCATCGGCAATTACAACTTTGTTTTTCTTTTTCATAATTGGGGATATAGTGGGACTTAGTTGGGTATTAAAGGTAGTTGAATAGAGACAATGGTGCCGCGTTGCAAGTGGCTGTCAATTTCTAAATGGCCATTTAAAGCCATCACTCTTGTTTCAATGTTGGTAAGGCCCAATCCTTTTCGGGTATCGGAAGCGTCATAACCAACGCCATCGTCTTCTACAATAAGTATGATTCCATCATCATTCACATTAAATTGCACATCCACAGTATTGGCTCCGGCATGTTTGATAATGTTGTTGAGTAATTCTTGTAATATTCTGTATACTTCTACTTTGTAATTGTCTGGAATAGATGCTTTTATATTTTTGATAAATGGGAAGTATTGGACTTTAAAAGGAGCCGCTTTGTCAAAACTTTCTATGTAATCGGTTAAGAACTTTACAAAACTGCCGAACAGTATAGCAGGTGGGGTAAGATCGTGAGAAATGCTTCTCACTTCTTGGTATAAATTGTTGACATTGCGCAACAGCCTATCTAAATTGTCATTTTCTGTAAGATTAGGGTTTTGCAGCTGCAATTGAATGGTAGCCAAACTACCGGCTACTCCATCGTGTAATTCTTTTGCTACCCTTTCTTTTTCTTTTTCTTGTCCTTCAATATTGGATTTTGCAGATTTCAGTTCAAAATCTTTTATGAGTTTTAAGGTGTTCTGGTTGTTAATTTCTTCTGATTTTATTGCGACCAACTCTTGGTTCTTGATTTTTTGTTGGTAAAAATAGATCAGAAAAATGACGGAAGTAAGGATGAGAATAGAGGCAGCAATGGCAATTTTCTTAATTAAATTATCCCTTTCGATCACCTGTTGTTTGTTTTTTAAAATAGCTGCATTCAGCGCCTTTTCCTTTTTTAAAATGGAAATTTGTTTGGCTCTATTTTCTAATTGAAACTGTTGGTTTTGTTGGTTCAACTGTTGTTTTAAAAATTGCTTTTCAAATAAAATTCGTTGGTTTTGAATTTCAGAAGTTTTAAGTTTTTGCTCATTTTTTAAGACTACAATTTGTTTTTCCTTTTTCTCATATTCGTATTTGGCCAATAACGATTCTACTCTTTGGTCTTTTTCAATAGAGTAAAGGCTGTCTTTAAGTTCATAAAACAAGATGGTATGTTCCAGTGCTTTGTCCAGCTTTTTATAGGCCTTGTAGGTGTCCGCAATATTGGAGTGAATGTAGGGAAGATGCCGAGATTCTTGGTCTTCGGCCATTTTAATACTCTTTTTATAAAATCGAATGGCGATATCAAACTGCTCTAGGTTGGTGTAAATCATACCCAGCCTATTGTATGTTATGAGCAGCTGGGTGTCCATTCCTAATTCCAGTTGTAAATTTTTCACTTTTTGAGCAAAATATAGTGCTGAGTCGACTATGTTTAGTTTGAGATAAACGTTAGATAGTCCTTCCATCGAACTCATGCCCGCTCTTTTGAATCCAGCGGATGCACTTTCAGCGTACCCCTTTTTGTAGTAGGCCAAGGCATTAATTTCATCTTCCTTCGCACTATAAGCAACCCCTAGGTTGTTCAGCAAGGTGATGCGTTCATGTGATTTTTCTGTGTTTTGAAGACTGATGTAAAAATGGTTAATAGCCTTGTCGTAGTACTTTTGTTGTAAAAATATTAAACCAAAATTATTGTTAATCAAATACAGTTCACACTTATCGTTTACCAACTCCGCAATTTCATTGGCCTTTACATAATAAGTGTAGGCCAATTCGTTGTCTCCAACCATGTAATAGTAATTGCCATATTTTCTGTAAAAAAAAGCCGTTCTAGTTGTTTTTGATTGGGTGGAAACAATGGATTCTGCTTTTTTTAGGTAATATAGAGAACTGTCCAAATTAGACAATTCCTGAAAAACTGCTCCTTTTAAGGTGCAGTAAGTAAAATAATAATTTGTTTTCTCTAGTTGTACTTTGTGTTGATTCAAAAGTTTAAGCGCTCTTTCGGGGTCCGTTTTTTCTATTTTTTCTACGTGAGCAAATACGGAAGCCGGGGTCTGCTTTTGTGAAAAAGAAATAAAAGGAAGAAAACAGAAAAAAAATGGGGCGATAACTTTTATCACTAACTATGTATATAGGTTATGGTAGATCAATACAACGGTGCAAAACTACGGCTTACAGGTCAAAATAAAAATCAATCCATTAAAGAACTTAAAGCAGACACATAGCTGAGAGCAATATTATTTTTTCCTTTTTTGTTCATATCTAGGTTTGAAGCAAATTAGGATGGAATTTTTGAAGTTAAACGCTCTATAATTATTGCTGTCTTTTTGAAATAAAATTTTGTTTAAACGGCATCTCGCCTAATAAAAGCCTTCAAAAATAGAAGAATCCCAGTTTAATTGTTGCAACACCTATTGGGTAGAGATGCGAACAGTGGTTGGGAACCGATCCAACTTTGGTCGATTGTAAACTTGTGAGAGGAGGTAGCGCAATATTACAAATGGAACTCAGCATGTTGTTGGATTGCATAAGTTTTGAATTATAAAAATAATTATATGGATTAAATGTTTTGTTTTCATAATTAAATTGTACTTGTATGTCAAACGGATTTAAAATTATACATTTCAGCGATCAATGCGATCTGGTTAGATAAAAAATGAAGCATTAGCATTTTTAATTCCTAAGTTGAGTGCAGGTTTTTAGTTAGTATTTGGTTTGAGTAGGGATACTGTAAAGTAGTAACTAACCAAATATTAAATTATAATGTACACTTCTACAAATGCAAGACTTCATCGTCTTTTAAGTGTCGGTTTTATTAGGAAATCGATTTTGCTGCTGTTCATGTTTTTCATTGTATTAACTGGGTTCGCTCAAGTTAATACTGGTGGAACCAAGAACAAGTCTGATCATAACAAACAAATGATCGGTTATATTACCAACTGGGACGCTTGGAAAGACACCAAAGCGGGGGTTCCAGCACAAGGTGCCTTGACCCACCTCAATATTGATTATTCAAAATACACTATTTTGAACTATTCTTTTTTTGGGGTAGCCAAAGATGGTTCTCTACACAGCGGAGACCACAGA
Organism: Cytophagales bacterium Alg240-R148; assembly: GCA_900537185.1. Classification (GTDB taxonomy): domain Bacteria; phylum Bacteroidota; class Bacteroidia; order Cytophagales; family Cyclobacteriaceae; genus Alg240-R148. Next base: position 418,516 of record LS999830.1, on the reverse strand, counting down.
AACAAACAAATTTACAAAGAAGGCGTTAGCCAAGAACCCGCAGACATATTTTTTACGGATGTTTATAGCAGTTGGGATTTGCATATTCTTTTTGGGGAATTGGAAAATGTCAACTACATCAATGAAGACATCAAATTGAGGGCAGAAGCCCAGGGGTTTGAGGTTACAGTTGGCGCTAGCACCTGGACCCATCCAGGGTGGGGGCTTTCCGGACCGCTTCCATTGCCTCTGAAAAAAGAAGGCGGGGCTCCAGGATTATTGGACTTGGCCCATCAAAATAATGTAAAGGTGATGGCTTCTTTAGGTGGATGGTCTATGTGCAAACATTTCCCTGAAATGGCTGCAGACCCTGTGAAAAGGGCGAAATTCATAGCAGATTGTAAAAAACTAATTGACTCTGGTTTTGATGGTATTGATTTGGACTGGGAATACCCAGGCCCTTATGCAGGAATGAATTTCACCGGATCAGAAGCTGATTTTCAAAATTTCACCACCCTAGTACAAGAAATACGTACGGCCATTGGCCCAGACAAATTAATTACAGCCGCTTTTTCTGCTTCTTCACAGAAAATTCAAGGATTGGAATGGGGCCAATTGAGCCAAACCATGGATTATTTCAATTTCATGACGTATGACTTTAATGGTGGTTGGTCCAATATTGCTGGGCACAATGCACCGCTTTACCCTTATGATGGTGCCGAAGCACCTGAATTCAACTGGAAAAGTACTTTGGATGCTTTAAAATTACTGGGCGTCCCAATGAATAAGATTTGTTTTGGTTTGCCTTTCTACGGAAGAGGTGTTGTAACCCAAGGAGCTGCCGCTCTAAATGGTGCCACCAACAAAAGACAAGAGACCGTGCAGCCCGATGGGCCAATAACAACTTGTGCAGACTATACGAATTGGCCTAAGGAGGTTTACGATGGCACACCAAATTATTTTTTCATTAAACAAAAGGCACTTGGGGCAAACAGTGGTTGGACCCGCCATTGGGACGACCAGGCTAAGGTGCCCTACCTGACCAATGGCAATTACTTTTTATCGTATGATGACGAAGAGTCGATCGAACACAAAGCCAATTTTATTAACGACAACGGTTTGGCTGGAGCTATTGTTTGGACAGTTTATGGAGATTTGGAGTTTTCTGGATCTGCGACTAATTTTGGTACCAAACTTAAACGGTGGTCTTCTGTTGATTCTAAATTAATCAATAAGACCAATGAAGTGTTTGCACAAGGGAGTGTTGGATTGCCACAAGTTACACTTACCGCACCGGTCCATAATGCACAATTCAACCCAGGCAGTGATATAACATTAACCGCCACCGCGTCCGATGCCAATGGCAGTATTACCAAAGTGGAGTTTTTTAATGGGAGTTTGAAGTTAGGAGAAGATGCAACCGCTCCTTATAGCTTTGTCTGGCCGGCTGTTGCAGAAGGAAGTTATGCGCTTTCGGCGAAAGCTACAGATAATGAAAACAATGTGGCCAATTCCAATGTTTCCAACATCACTGTGGGTACTGATGTACTTCCTACTGTTTCAATAACCAGCCCTGCCAATGGTGCAACTTTTGATGAAGGTGCCGTTATTGCAATAACAGCCGAAGGTACGGCGACTGGGGCCTCGATTTCTAAAATTGGTTTTTATCAAGGCAATACACTATTGGGAGAAGATACTTCCGCACCCTATGCGTATGCATGGAATACAGCATTGGCTGGAAATTACGACCTGACCGCAGTTGTAACGGATAGTAAGGGCCAAACAGCAACTTCAGCTGTAGTGGCTGTGGTGGTCAGTCCGGCATCAGGAGGATGTGATGGAATAGAACCTTGGGATCCAGAAAAAGTGTATGCTGCTGGCGGAACCATAGTGAGCCATAAAGGTAGAAAATATCAAAATGGTTGGTGGACACAAGGAGAAGAACCGGGCACTACAGGAGAGTGGGGTGTTTGGACAGACATCGGGCCTTGCCCAGGGGGTGGCAACATACCACCAACAGTTAGCATTAGTAGCCCAAGTCAAAACCAAAATTTTGACTTAGGAACGGCGGTACCTATTGCTGTAAATGCATCGGATTCAGATGGAACTGTAACCTCGGTTGCAGTGTACGAAGGAAACAATCTATTGGCTACTTTGACTGCTGCCCCTTACAGTTATGTATGGAACAATGCAACAGTTGGCAACTATAGTTTAACCGCAGTTGCCACAGACGACAAAAATGCTACTACAACTTCAATGGCTGTTGTTATTGCCATAGTGGATGGAAGCAATGCGGCACCTGTAGTAACCTTAACCAGCCCTTCCAATAATGCTCAATTTACAGAAGGAGATGTTATCAATTTAAGCGCCACGGCAACTGATACAGATGGAAGTATAAGTTCGGTTGATTTTTATCAAGGATCTGTGTTGCTGGGAACAGACAATGCAGCGCCGTACGAATGGACTTGGAGCAATGCAGCCATAGGAACTTATGCGCTTACAGCAGTAGCAACAGACAATGCTGGAGCAACAGGAACATCCTCAGTAACCAACATGGAGGTGAAAGAGGCTACTACTGGTGGATGTACTTCGCCTCAATACGTTGCAGGAACTACCTATGCCACTGGTGCGGATGTTCAAAACAATGGAAAGGAATACAACTGTAAAGAAGGGGGCTGGTGTTCTTCTAGCGCGGCTTGGGCCTACGAACCTGGTGCGGGTATGTATTGGCAAGATGCCTGGACTTTGGTTGGAGATTGCGGACCAGGAGGAGATCCAAAATTACCTAGTGTTGCGATCACATCGCCAAGCGAAGGCCAAGTGTTCAATGCAGGTCAGAACATTTTAATTACTGCCGATGCTTCGGATGCAGATGGAAGCATTACAAAGGTGGTGTTTTATGATGGTTCGGTGTTGTTAGGAGAAGATTTAACCAATCCTTACAGCCATACCATTGCCAACCCATCGGTTGGAGTACATGCTTTGACCGCAGTCGCATTTGACAATGAAAATCAATCCACTACTTCCAGTGTTGTAAACGCATCGGTCAGTTCCAGCCCTCCTGGTAATCCTGGGCTTCCAGGTAAAATTTTGGTAGGATACTGGCACAATTGGCAAAACAACAGTGCCCCCTACATTCGATTGAATCAAGTGTCGGATAATTACGATGTTGTGAACGTTTCATTTGCAGTGCCTAGGTCCTTTTCAGATATGACCATGGTATTCAACCCAGAAGAAGTAACGGTAGCTACCTTTAAATCGGATATGGCAGCATTAAAATCCAAAGGGAAAAAAGTTTTGATCTCTATTGGTGGAGCCAATGATCCGGTAGAATTAAAGACAACTGCCGATCGAGATAAATTTGTGAGTTCCATGATTGGCATAATTACAGAATACGGATTCGATGGTTTTGACATAGATTTAGAAGGAAGTTCTGTTAGTTTGGATCCTGGCGATACGGATTTTAAGAATCCAACAACAGTTAAGATCAACAACCTAATAACGGCTACAAGAGAAATAGTAAACCATTTTGGTTCAGATTTTATACTTACTATGGCTCCTGAAACCTTTTATGTTCAAGCTGGGTTTGACTCCTACGGCAATGGGGCAGGGGCGTATTTACCAGTAATTTATGCGCTCAGAGATAGAATGACTTATATCCACGTACAACATTACAATACAGGTAGTATGTATGGGGCTGATAATAAAATTTACCAGCCTGCTACAGCTGATTTCCATGTGGCCATGGCCGATATGCTTTTAACTGGTTTTCCAATTGCACGGAATGAAAACAATCGGTTCCCTGCATTGCGAGCGGATCAGGTAGCTTTTGGTGTTCCAGCTTCTACTGGAGCTGCATCTTCCGGTTATACCTCGAATGCAGATGTTCAAAAAGCCATGAATTACTTAATCAATGGCGTTTCATTTGGCGGTACCTATGTGTTAAGCAATGCTTCAGGGTATGCAAACTTTAGAGGATTGATGACGTGGTCGATCAATTGGGACGCTGCTACTGGGTTGAGTTTTTCAAATGCACATGCCGCATTTTTACATGGCGGGTCTGCTGCAGGTGTTACAAGCAGTTTGGCAACAAATGTTTCTACACCGCTTCCATCTGTCAACAACTATTTGGTTTACCCTAATCCAATGAGCGGAGAAGTTTCCATTGATTTTGAACTGTCCTACGAAGGTAAAACTGAAATAATTGTAATGAACCAACTCGGTGAAGTAGTTCAAAATGTTTCTTCAGGTTATCTGCGCAAAGGAAGGCATAAGTTTTTTGTCAATTCGCAACAATTCCCTCAAGGGATCTATTTGTTTAGAATTACCACGGACCAATCTACGGAAACGGTAAAAATGCTTAAACACTAATTCAATTGCCGCTTGCCCTTTGGCAAGCGGCTTTTTTAAACAGCCAACATGATGAAATTAAAATTTATAAGCACACTTTTGGTGGCTTGCATGGCTTTTTATGCCCAAGCACAACAAGTGGATTGCAATAATATTCCTGAATGGTCGGCGGCGTCAATTTACAATACCAACGACCAAGTCGTATTCAGTGGAAACAAGTATACTGCCAATTGGTGGACCCAAGGGGATGATCCAGCCCTTAATTCTGGTCAGTGGATGGTTTGGAGTAAGAACGGATCCTGCGCGGGAAGCAATGATTTGCCTACCGCTGTATTAACTGCACCTTCTGAAGGTAGCAATTTTGTGGTTGGAGATATGGTTACCGTATCAGCCAATGCAAACGACACTGATGGAACAGTAGCAAAAGTTTCATTTTACTCCAATGGCATTTTAATTGGAGAAGATTTTTCAGCACCTTTTGAAGTGACTTGGAATAGTAATAATGCTGGGAACTTTGCTTTAAGTGGCGTTGGAACCGATAACCTTGGTGGTTTATCGACTGCGGCAACGGTGCATGTAGTGGTAAGTGGGGGGAGCAATTTATTGCCCGTAGTAGAGCTTACGAGCCCAGGCAATAATACAAGTTTTGAAGTGGGTGTACCCATTCATTTTACGGCCAATGCAAGCGATGCAGATGGCAGTATTGCCAAAGTTCAATTCCTAGCGGACAATTCTGTTCTTTACGAGACCAGTACTAGCCCCTATGCTTTTACCTGGAATACAGCATCAGAAGGCGTACACGAACTGCGTGCCGTTGCCATAGACAACGAAGGAGCTACTGCTTACAGTGCAGCGACAATAACCGTTGTTGGCCCGGCAACAAGTGATTTTTCTTTGGCCAATTTGCCTCTGCAAATCAATCAGAACAATGGAACCAGTGTGGCATACACATTTGATGCCCCAATAGAATCCGTGTTGTCTAGAAATAGGGGAGTGGCCAATTTTGTTGTCAATGGCAATTCTATAACCATTCAGGCCACTAAGGCTGGTCGAACCGGTTTGAAAATAACTTCCTCAGGTGTCAGTTACTACATGGGGTTGCGGGTCAATAAAGCCGATGGGAGCATCCCGGGGTTGCCGCAACATTTGTCAATCGGATCGGTATCCGAAGATAAAGCCGCTGATATATCGTTTTGGGAAGATTTGGATACCGATTTCACCAATAAGGAAATGGATATTCGTTACATCTACATCAATGGTGGTGCTATAGGAGGCTGGAGAAGTTGGGGGCCAGACAGACCTCGTAAATTTGCTGAAAATAGTGTCCGCTTGGGGCTGATTCCATTTTTTGTTTATTACAATATTCCGGACAATGGAGAAAGTTATGAAGGCGACCTGGCCCATGTACGAGATGTGCACTATATGACAGAATACTTCATTGACATCAACACTTTTATGGAAGAAGTGGAAGGAGTAGTAAATGGAGATTTGTACGGCATTATTTTGGAACCGGATTTCTTGGGTTATATGCAACAACAAAGTGGCACCAATGATCCCACACAGATTGCTACGGCAGTTAATGCTACCAATATAAGCCCCAACGTTGGAAACATCCGAACATTGGTGGAGCGGATCAACAAAACGATAGACGACAAAAGAACCTTAGGACACAATATTTTCTATGGTTGGCAATTAAATTTATGGGCCTACCCCAATGCAGGAACAGGGCAAGGAGTCTTAAGAATTACAGATACCAAAGGATACGATGCTGGACGAGAAGAAATTAAAGAAGCAGCCCAACAAACTACCTTATTTGCCATTGCCTCAGGTACGCTGACACACGGTGCTAATTTTCTTTCAATTGATAAATACGGTCTAGACGCCATGGGCCATATCAATGATGTGGATCCATCCAAGTCGAGGTGGTTTTTTAACAACGACCATTGGAATAATTATCTTTATTTTGTAGAAAATATGCACCTGACTTCAGGATTCCCAATTGTTTTGTGGCAATTGCCTGTAGGCCATATCAATGGAACCACCACCACCAGTGCATACAGTGGTCAGGTATTTACAGACCTACCCAATACAGATACCAAATACGAAGATAGTTCTTCGGATTTCTTTCTTGGAGATAGTTTTGTAGCAGGCTCTGCTTTGAGGCAGAATTATTTTGCGCAAAACCTATACAACGATGCTCGTATCGGTATTTCTGGCAATACCATCACCTGGCAAGACCATATGGCTGCCACAAAGGCGGCAGGGGTCATAAGTGTCCTGTTTGGCGCTGGAGTAAACTCTTCCACAGACGGAGTAGGGTCTCCACCCAGCGACGATTATTTCTGGATACAAAAAGTTCAGGCTTATTACCAGCGAGGTGCGGTACCATTGGATAAAGAATATGGAACGGGCAATGACAACCCGTGCAGCAATGGTGGTTGTGCACCGGTTGTGAAAATATTGAACCCCCAAGACCAATCGGAGTTGCAGAAAACAGTTTTAACACCAATAGTGTTTGAGATGGCTGCTTGGGACTTGGACGGAACCATTAGCAGCATGGAGTTGGTAACTTCCACTGGCACTATTGTGCCAAATGGGTCTGGAGGTAATTATTCCGCATCTTGGTTGCCGCCTTCATTCGGCACCTACCGGATCGAGGCCAAAGCAGTGGACAACGATGGTAAAATTACCATAGATGCCATAGATATTACGGTTAGCGCTTTTGATCCTGCTCTTTGTGGGGTTGCTGCATGGGATGCATCGGTAACGTATGCCAATAAAGGGACGGAAGTATCCTACGATGGTAAAATATTTGCCAACAAATGGTGGACCCAAGGCGATTTGCCAACCAATGGTGGCGTATGGGAGTACAAAAGGAATTGTGGCTCCGCTGCAGTAGCACACCAATATGTTCCAACTCAATACAAAGTAGAAACGTTGGTATACCCCAACCCGGTTAAAAATGAGCTGCATTTTAAGTTTTCAATAAATGAAACGGGGCCTACAACATGCAAAGTTTATGATGTTAATGGACAACTTAAATTACTGGTATTTCAAGGCATCTTAAAAGATGGAACCCATAGTATTTCTGCTCGTGTGGATGCATTAGAGCCAGGCATATACCTCTATAAAATTACCAGTGGTTCGAGGTCGATCCATTCTGGAAGAATTATCAAAGAATAAAATTAAATCAAATGAAAATTAAATATATACTATTGGTAGTGTTTCTGTTGGTAACACTGCTAAGTCAAGCGCAATACCAGTTCCCAGCATGTGCCACCCCATGGGATCCAAATCAAGCCAATTACAACCAGGGGGAGGAAGTGTCTTTGGACGGAGTGAATTACAGATGTAAATGGTGGACCTCAGACCGGCCAGGTGCCGGAGGACCATGGGAAAGTTTGGGCCGCTGTGGGAATGGCGGTTTGGGAGATGACTATGTTGGTCCACAAAGAATAATAGGGTATTTGCCTTATTGGGTAGAAGGATTTGACATCAAAAACGAATTTGATCCTGCTTCTGTAACCCACTTGAATATAGCCTTTTTATTATTTCAGCAAAACAATAACGATTTTAATAGCAATGATTTTGGCAATATTAGCTTCGACCCTTTTCACGAAAGAAAAGTGGATTCGGTGCTTTTTGATTTGGGTGTATTACAAGATGCCAAAGCCAAAAATGTTACAGTTTCAATTGCTCTGGGAGGCGCAACAGATTTTGCGTTTGTCTGGTTGATGAGCCAATACTATAATAACGATCAAAAATTAGAGGAAATAGCCAATTTGGTAACCAATTATGTGCAAACTAAAGGTTTGGATGGGGTCGACTTGGATATGGAGTGTTGGTGGGCAGATCCAGCGATAGCCGGTACAACGGACCAAGGAGGAAGAATTCGTGGAGACAAATGGGGCGGAACAGATGTGGGCGCCCACCCTGCAGGAATTGGACTAACCAAATTGGCCGCTAAGTTGCGGGCAAAAATGCCTAATAAGCTCATTTCAGCCGCAGTATTTGGAACCTCATGGTATGGAAACAATTACGACGATGGTCTAGTGGATCACTTAGATTGGTTGGGGTTAATGACCTACGATTTTACAGGTTCTTGGGACGATTCACCAGAAGGCCCGCATTCGTCTTTGTATAAATTACCGCTGAACACCTACCCACGACAAACAGCCGACAATCCTGTTTACTCCGCACAAGATGCATTAGAGTATTGGATGGGGATGGCAGAACCAGCTTGGAACCACGATGGTGGTTTTAATGTTCCAAAGGCCAAACTCGTATTGGGGGTGCCGCTGTACGGGTACGACATGGCCAATACAAAACCAGCGGGAAATGGCTTTGTATACACGCCTTATAAGAATATAATTGCCGAGTTTCCAAATGCTGCAACGAGTTACGATAGCAGAGACGTAAATAATATGAATGGTTATGTGGAAGGCAATGGAAAGAGAATCTACTACAATACACCAAAAACTGGGGCTGAAAAAATAAAGTATTCAGATCGTTTTGGACACCAAGGTGTTATTGTTTGGGAAATGACACAAGATTTGGCTTTCGGTAGTTCCAATAGTATCATGCGGGCCATCCATGCAGCGGTAGGCAATGGAGGAGGAAATTTGAACCCTTTGGTTCAATGGATTTCCCCTAACAACCAAGAAGTTATTGTTCAAAATACTTTAAGTCCGATCCCTCTTGAATTGGAGGCAAGTGATCCAGATGGAACCATTGTTAGCGTACAATTGGATGTGAACGGAACTGTGTTGGTTCCTTCTGCCACAACAGGCAATTTGTATAGCACTACTTATACACCATTGCAATATGGTTTGCAAACAGCAGTGGCAACCGCGACGGACAATTCAGGGGCAACCACCAGCCAAACTATAACATTTACAATTAACAATGGTAGTAATTCTGCTCCTGTGGTATCCATTGGAAACCCTCTTGAGGGTGCTGTTATAAACCAAAATGTACTTGCCACCATTGTGTTAGAAGCAACGGTGGAAGACGATAAATCTGTGGAATCGGTTGTTTTTAAAATTGCTGGTACCAGTTACCCTGTGGTTTCGGCTTCCAATAGTTACACTTTGAACTGGACACCAACAGGATTTGATATTTTCGACTTTACTGTTGTTGCCTCAGATGCCGAGGGAGCATCGGATTCGTCCAAGGTTCGGTTTGAAATCAAACAAATGCTTAACAATACTGCCCCTATCATTTCTGAGTTGAGTCCATCCAATGGTACAATTTTGGAACAGGCTTCGTTAAGCCCAATTGAATTGTCTGCCATGGTAGAAGATGACAAAGCAGTTGCTTCAGTTGTATTTGCAGTAGAGGGGGTGGATTACCCAGCTGTTTTAAGTGGCAACAAGTATGTTGCCAGCTTTACACCTGCCATGTTTCAAGTCTACAATGCTGCAGTGCATGCAACGGATGATGAAGGAGCCCAGCGCATTGTAAATTTCACATTTGAAGTAAAAGAAACCACTTCTACTACCTGTACCGATCCTGCATGGTCTTCTACCACAGTTTATGCTACTACTGGCACTTTAATTTCGTATGAAGGAAAGGTATACAAAAACAAATGGTGGACACAGGGAGAAACTCCAGGGATAGCAGATGTTTGGGATTTTGTAAAAGAATGTGGTGGTGGTACTACCAACCCATGTGGAACTCCTTGGAAAGTAGGCACAGTATACAATGTTGCAGGTACCGAGGTGGTACACAACAACATGCAATATGCCAATAAATGGTGGACACAAGGAGAAGAACCAGGAGTTGCCTCAGTTTGGGAGTTGCTCGGCCCATGTGCAGTTTCACTTACTTCACAAGTTGCAGTATTCCCAACGCCTGCATCGGACCTAGTTGGTTTCGAGTGGACAGCTCCTGCCGGAGAAGAAGTGGTAGTAGTCTTGTACGATTTCAATGGAAAGAAAGTAAAAGAACTACAACAAAAGGCAATGCATACAGGAAAACAGCAATTGAGAACGGATTTGCGTGGATTAAAAAAAGGATTTTATCTCTACCAAGTTCGGATGGGCAATGCAATTGTGAGAGGCAAGTTTTATAAAAAATAATGTTTACCGGGATCTAGGGATAGGTCCCGGCGTTATTGCATGGTCACCAACTGTTGAACCGGTTCAGATTTCAGGAATTTGGAATACCATATTCCCGAGTCTTTAACGGTTCTTTTTTTTGTTTTATAATCGGTGTAGACAAGTCCGAATCGTTGCGTATAACCTTCTGCCCATTCAAAATTATCCATTAATGACCATACAAAGTAGCCGTTTACTTTGGCCCCTTCTTTCTTTGCTTTTAGAACATATTGCAAATAATCGTTTATAAATTGAATTCTCTCAGGATCTTGTACCCGATTGTCCCTTATTTGGTCGGGTAGGGCCACTCCATTTTCGGTGATAATGATAGAAGATACACCAGGATAGGCGTCAAATTTTTTTATCATATGATAGATAGAAGGAGGGTGTATTTCCCACCCCATGGTGGTAGTGGGAACCTTCCTTTTTTTAGCATCCACAATTTTACCCTTCATATAGGGTATGAATAAATTGTGTTTTACAATTTCTCTGGTATAATTTTGCAAGCCAATAAAGTCAAAGTCAAAAGCCATTTTATTCTCATCATTTGGCCAAAAAAATTTTTCTACCCTTCCCAAAGCAGGAAGGTCTTCTACCGGATATCCAAGCCCAAGGCTAGGTTCAATAAACAATCGGTTGAGGAGCGCATCAAAACGTTGCGCTGTTTTACTATGTTTTTTATTCGGAACCAAAGGGTCAATTTGTGAGCAGGAGAAAGTAGTTCCAATACTTGCAGTTGGGTAGAGGTCTCGAATTAAACGCCCGCCGATGCCTTGGCAAAGGGTGGCGTGGTGCATAGCGGCTAAAAAATTGCTGATTCCTTTTTTCCCTGGGGCATGGTAGCCCAAGAAATACCCGGCACCAGTAAACACCATTGGCTCATTTAATACGATCCAATGCCGTACTCGATCACCGAAATTGCGAAGACAAAGCGCAACATAGTCTTCGAACCAATATAGAATATTTCGGTTGGTCCACCCACCTTTCTTTTCAAGCGCAAAAGGTAGGTCCCAATGGTAAAGGGTGATCCAAGGTTCGATGCCATTTTCAAGACAAGTATCAATCAATTGGTTGTAAAAATCAATTCCTTGGGTATTGACACGGCCTTCTCCTTCTGGTAAAATTCTAGACCAAGATATTGAAAACCGGTAGTTTTTTATGTTTAAAGATCGAATTAATTGTAAATCCTCTTCTAATCGATGGTAGTGGTCACATCCAATGTTGGCGTTCGATTTGTCCTTAATTTTTTTTGGAGAGCGTACAAAATCGTCCCATATAGATGGTCCTTTGCCATAACTATTGTAGGCGCCTTCAATTTGGTAAGCGGCCGTAGATGTGCCCCATTTAAATGAAGCACCAAATTCACTTGAATGCATAAAAGTGGGTTAACTAGACTTAAAAGGAGAATGGAGTGGTTTGAATACTATTAAAAGTAATTGTACAATCAAACTTTCTACTTTCAATTGGATATTTTTAAAGAAATTGTATACGAGAAGCAAGGATTCCATAGTCCATAATATTTTCATAAAAGTAACCTATAATTGTTACTATAAGATGTTCTTAATGTTTTGGTTGCGTTATTTTTGTTGGTAAAAAAAAGGAGACTAATGCATCAAAAATTGAAATTTTGACGTATATTATTTTAAAAAAAAGAACATATGATTTTAGGAGTATCTGATTGGCTTGGAAGTAAAATGGGCATAGATGCCACCGTTATAAGAATTGCTTTTGTAATAGGGGTATTGTTTTTTGGAGTAGGACTGGGGATTTACCTCATTTTGTGGCTGGTTAAAATTATTACATCCTAGTGGAGACACTTTGTTTGGAATGCCTTTTGTATTAAAATTGGGTGAAACACTTAGAAATATGTGTTAAAAGTGTTATATTATTGTAGTTTTCTGATTTTAAATTGGGGTTTGAAAATTATAAGATGACAACAAAAAACCCACCCTTTCTTTTTCTGTTTGCCGCGATTGTATTCGTATGGGTGCAATGGTCTTGTGAAAGTACTGTGCGCCTTGATTTAACCAATGCAGAAATTAAATGGATAGAAGAGCACCCAACCATTCGTTTGGCTGTGGATCAGACCTATGCGCCATTAAATTTCAAAGACGAAACTGGCAACATCGTTGGGTTGAATATTGATTTGTTACAGCTGGTAGAAGAGCGTACCGGGCTGAGCATAGAGCTCGAAGGTTCTACTTGGGACGAAGCTCTGAATAAAGCCATGTTACACCAAGTGGACGGGGTAATCAATGCCACAGAAATCGATGAGAGAAAAACTAAATTAAACTTTACCTTCCCTTTTACCCAAGATCCTCAAGCCCTAGTTACCAATAAATCCATTGAAAAAGAAAAGTTTGACTATAGCACTAAAACCATAGCTGCAAAACAGAATAGTACCCAGCTTAAATTTTTAAAAGAGCATTATCCAGGGGTTAAAATTGTGGAAGTAAATACATTGGAGGAGGGGTTGCAACTACTCTCTGTCAATCAAGTGGAAGGTGTTTATGACGACTTAGCACCGCTCTACCATTTTATTGTATCCAACAACCTCAATAATTTGCACATCAATGAAATAGAATTCAATAATTTGTATTCGCAGGTTGCGCTCAGAAACGACGAACCATTGATGCTGAGTATTTTTAATAAAGCTATTTTAAGTATTTCTCAACAAGAGAGAAATGCAATAAAAGAGAAATGGCTACAAGTTGGAGCAGCTGTGGATCTAAAGTATTATTATTGGGTTCTTGGTGTATTGGGCGTATTGGTAGTTTTGGGTTTTTCCTGGTCTTGGACTTTAAAAGTAACTGTAAACAGAAGGACCCATCAGCTCCGACAAGAATTACAAGAGAAAAGCAAGGTAGAAAAGGCGCTAAAAGAGCAACAAGGTTTTAATGAGTCCATGTTGGAGTCTTTCCCTGGAATCTTTTTTATGTACGAAATGAAAAAGGAAATCAGACTGATTAAATGGAATAAGAACCATGAAAAAGTTTTTAATCTAAGTGCTGAACAACTTAATGGAGCACATCCATTGTCTTTTTTCAAAGGAAATAATGTAAAAAAAGCCATGTCTGCGCTTCAGACCATCAAAAGGGAAGGAGAAATTATTGTTGAACTAACCATATCAACCAATGCGGGGTTAGAAATACCTTATTTTTTAATGGCAAGAGTTGTAGAAATTGGAGGAGGGAAGTATTTCTTAGGGTTTGGATTTGATATCAGCGAAAGGGTAGCGGTTAGAAAAGAATTGGAATTACACAAAGAGAAGTTAGAGATTTTGGTTAAAGATAGAACCGAACAATTGGAGACTAAAAACGTTGAGTTACAGGAGAAAAATTTCCAAATTTCCATTCAGGCTGCAGAATTGGTGAAATTGAATGAAAGATTGAATAAAGTGAATGAAAACCTTGAAAAACTCGTCTCCCAAAGAACCGAAGAACTGTCTTTTAGAAATGAACAATTGCTTAAATATTCTTTTGATAATGCGCATAAAGTGAGAGGTCCGTTGGCCAGAATTTTGGGTTTGCTTAATTTGATAGAACTTAATTTTGATCAAAATTCTAAGGAGTGTTTTGGGATCATTCAAAAAGAATCCAAAGAAATGGATAGTATCGTTAGGGCCATCAGTAAAGAGCTTTACGACACTGTAAACGATACAGTAAAGGATAATTTAAACTAGTGGCTACCCTGATTTTATGAATTAAATATTTAAGTCAATACCTAAAGCATGGGATTGGCTCAAGTATTTTTATATATTTGGGTATATAAAATTCGAATGAAGAAGGCTTTAATTTATATGTTCCTGTTGGCATCAACTGCACTCACAGGCTACCTGTTTGTAGGTGCTACCCAACCCTCGACACCAACAGCAGAATACAAACAACTGGACCATGTTTCCCCTAGTGTTTTGGGTATAGACTCGTTGCGTTTGTACCAAGGAATCGATGCCATAATACAAGAAGCGATGGATTCCATGGCATTTCCAGGGTGTCAGGTGTTGCTAGCCAGGTCCGGTCAGGTGTTTTTTGAAAAGTCGTACGGTTACCACACCTATGCAAAAAAATCCGCTGTTTTAAATTCTGACATTTATGATTTGGCTTCTATTACAAAAGTAGTTGGAGCCACATTGGCTCTGATGAAATTATACGAAGAAGGCAAGTTAGATCCTGATGCAACCTTGGGTTTTTATTTTCCTTATTTGGCAAAAACAGACAAGGCCAACTTGACTCTCCGCGAAATTTTGGCCCATCAGGCAGGTTTAAAACCATGGATTCCCTATTATAAAACGGCCCAAAAGAAAAATGGTCGATACAAGAAAAAAACCGTTTCCTTTGATTCTTCTTATAGATACCCGTTCCGTTTGTCGGACAGTGCTTTGTTTCTGTACAAAGATTATGAAAAGAAGAAAATTTACAAAATGATCAAGAAGTCGGAACTAAGCGAAGAAAAAAAATACGTTTATTCCGGTTTGTTTTTCTATTTGATTCCAGATTTGGTTGAACGCTTGTCGGGTATGCCATTGGAGCAATACTTGGACCAAACCTATTACCAGCCAATGCATGCCAGTACCTTGTGTTTTACACCTCTTAAAAAGTTTAAAAGGGAGGCCATTGTTCCTACCGAAGTGGATGATTATTTTAGAATGGATACGTTGCACGGTATTGTGCACGACGAAGGTGCAGCGATGATGCTTGGAGTCTCTGGAAACGCAGGATTGTTTTCCAATTCCATGGATCTGGCCAAAGTTTTTCAAATGTTGCTCAACGATGGGAGTTTTGGAGGAGTCAAGTACCTTCAACCTGCCACAATTAAAGAGTTTACCAAGGTACAATATCCAAAAAACGATAATCGGAGAGGAATGGGTTTTGATAAGCCTTTATTGGAATACGACGAACAAAAGAGCTCGGTCGCTAAAAATGCCAGTCCCAATAGCTACGGGCACTCCGGTTATACAGGTACCTTGGTGTGGGCCGATCCAGATGCTGCCCTCTTGTTTGTGTTCTTATCAAACAGAGTACATCCAACTAGAAATAATGCCACCATATATAAGTTGAACATCCGGCCGAGAATTCATAATTTAGTTTATGATTTGCTGCCTTCTAAGGACAGCTTGGTTCAAGAGTTGAATTAAGCCCGATGTTGTAACAAGCGCAAAATAGTATACCCTATGTTATTAGAAAGAAGAATACCCGTATTGTATGTTATGAGAGGCATTCGGTACGACCTACTGATAGTTTTTATAATTTCAGCATTTGTCTACATGTTGAGTGAGGTGATGGACATACCAGAAATGCCGATTGGCATTCCTTCGTTCTTAGGCACCGCCATTACTTTGATCTTATCTTTTAAATTGGCCCAATCTTATGAACGTTGGTGGGAAGCAAGAAAGATATGGGGTGCTATTGTAAACGACTCTAGAACTTTGGTAAACCAAAGCCTACAGTTTACCAACAGTTATGATTCAGAAGTACAAGAAGTACACACTATTGCCCACAGGCAGATGGCGTGGTGCTTTTCATTGGGGCAAGCTTTAAGGAAATTGGATCCAAGAGGGCATTTGCACGCCTATATTAATGAAGAAGAAATTAAATGGCTGGGAACCCAACAAAATGTTCCTCTAGGCTTGCTCAACAGACACACCAGGGACATAGCAAGCCTGCATAACAAAGGGTTGATCAACGATTACCAACAAATTCAATTGGACAGCACCATACAACGTTTGTGTGATTCCATGGGGAAGTCCGAAAGAATTAAAAATACGGTGTTTCCTAAAACATACCGCTTGTTTTTACATTTTTTCATCTACATATTTTTGGCTACTTTATCCATTTCTGTTGCTGAAGTAGAAGGACCTTATCAAATTTTATTGTTACTTTTTGTGTCTTCTCCATTTTTATTGTTAGAAAGAACAGCCAAATTGTTACAAGATCCCTTTGAGAACAAACCTACCGATACTTCTGTAACTGCCATTGCACGGACTATAGAGCAAAATTTAACTGAATTGTTAAATAAAAGATACGACAAGCCAATAGAAGACAACGAGGACTTTTATGTCATGTAATTCTAGGTAGCAAGAAAGGAGGAGATTCCATTGTGCTCGTTTTTCACTGCTACAGGATTAGTATTCCTATGACTATTTTGTTTATCTTAGTTTCTAATTTATAACCACTAAAGATGAAATATTTGTACCTATTTGGTGTATGGATGCCGATTTTGGTGTGCTGTATCAATCCAAAACAGACTGAAAAAGAAGTGGCTGTTGAAAGGGCCAAACTTACTCCTGCTGAAAATAAAGATTGGGTTGCTCAAAAATTGGACTCGGTTATGTTACAACAGAGTTTTAATGCCTCTAATGGCATGACAATGCCTTACCGTTTGTTTTTACCGAAGGGGTTTAATAAATCAGAATCGCTGCCACTATTGGTGTATTTGCATGGTAGAGGAGAGCGTGGTTCAGACAACAGATCTAAGATGATTGACAATATTCCATTGTTTGCAGGGCAACGTTCCATTGTTTCCCCCAATATGCAAGCCCAATTTCGAAGCATTGTACTGGTACCGCAATGCTCGGACACAACAATCAATGAAGAATGGGCAAAATGGGTGGGCAATGCACCAGAAACGCCATGGCTTGGTTTGGGTGAAGACGGTAGTTATACCATGGCCGAAACGCCCTCTGCTTCAGGTTTTGCTGCACTTGAACTTATTCAGTCGATTGTGTCTTCGCACCATGTAAATGAGAAAAGGGTATACCTAACCGGTATTTCAATGGGAGGGTTTGGTACTTGGGAATTTTTGGGAAGAGCACCCGAGTTGTTTGCAGCCGCCATACCTATGGCCGGGTATTCCGATCCCACCATTGTTCCTTCTATAAAACACCTACCTATTTGGATTTTTCATGGAGACCAAGACCAATACAACCCGGTACAAGGCTCTAGAAATATGTACAAATTGTTAAAACAAGAGGGGAGTATGGTCCGCTACGACGAATATAAAAATACGGAACATACACCAACCTTTCATAAAGCGTGGAATAATCCAGCAATTTTGCCTTGGCTTTTTGCCCAGTCGAAGTAAAAAGCCTCAAAATTGAAAAGAAGTATTAAATGTTATAAACCAATAAGGATTAAAATATGAAGAAAATTGAAATGACAGGAGCTTTATTGGTCCTGATGGGAGTCGTTATGAGTGCAACAGGTTCTGGAAGTGCTGGAGCAGTTTTGGGAATAGGCATTGCTTTGTTGGCTAGTTTTTACTTTGCATTAAGTTTTGCCATTGTTAATGACATACCGTTAAAAGGTGTTTTGAAGCGTGCTTCCTATACTAGTACCAACAAGTGGAGAATATTGTCTGGAGTTGGGTTTGGTTTAGCCGCTTCTACTTTACTTGTCGGTGTTTTATTTAAATTTCAATTGTTACCAGGTGCGGGTATTATGTTGTCCGCAGGTATGGGGTATATGCTTTTATTTGTGGTATTGCTTGTCCTATTTAGTTTGGTACGGAAATCTTTATTTGCCAAAGTTTTTGTAGTCAGAATAGTAGTGTTATTGCTTCTAGGGACCGCAATGTCTGCAGTGCATTCTGAAGATTTAATAGATTGGAGGTATGGGGTTTATCCTGATTTTGCAGCTGCTTACAAAGCGTACCATAAAAACCCAAAGAGTGAAGCACACTGGGAGCAATTCCAAATTGAATACGAAAAAATGAACCAGCAGAAGTCCATGGAGTAACCAGTGCTCCAGTTGAGCTGTGCCGTTCTTTGGAACAGAAGGATTTTTAATTTTTGCCCCTTTTTTTTCATTCTTTGTAAATCGAAGCACAATTGCATTGTTCTACTTGTTCGGTCTACCTAAATTTTGTTAATTCAGGTATGAGCAGGATGATAATAGTTTCCAATCGGTTACCGGTTAAAGTAAGTAAAGATGAAGTAGGTTCCATGCTTTTTACACCTAGCGAAGGTGGTTTGGCCACTGGGCTTGGTTCCATTTATAAAAATGCTGACAATTTATGGTTGGGCTGGCCCGGTTTGTTTACAGAAGATGCTGCGGAACAAGAGGCAATAACATCGAGTTTGTTCCAAGAAAACATGAAACCTGTTTTTTTAACTGAAGAAGAGATCACTTTGTATTATGAAGGCTTTTCTAATGAAACTTTATGGCCCACTTTTCATTACTTCAACCAATATGCCTTGTATAAAAAGTCTTATTGGAAAAGCTACGAAATTGTAAATCAAAAATTTTGTGATGCTTTAATTGAAGTGGTACAGCCTGGAGACACTATTTGGATTCATGATTATCAATTGATGCTGTTGCCGCAACTATTGCGTAAAAAGGTGGAAAACGTTAGCATTGGTTTTTTTCTGCACATTCCTTTTCCATCGTATGAAGTTTTTAGGTTGTTGCCTTGGAGAAAACAACTGCTGGACGGCGTATTGGGAGCGGATTTAATTGGATTTCACACCTACGACGACATGCGCCATTTTTTAAGTGCCGCAAGTAGGATTTGTTTTGTTTCCAATGTGCATGGTGAAATTAACACCCACAATAGAACCGTTGTGGTGGATTCCTTTCCTATTAGTATTGATTATGAGAAATATGCTGGTATTGCGGCTTCCAATGAAGCTAAATCCAGAGAAATAAAACACAAACAAAACCTGACAGATCAAAAAGTTATGTTGTCTATTGACCGCCTGGATTATTCTAAAGGAATACCAGCAAGGCTGCAAATTTTTGATTTGTTTTTGGAGAAATACCCGGATTGGGTTGGCAAAGTTACGCTGATGATGGTGGTGGTTCCGTCAAGAGACAATGTGGAGAAATACAAAGACTTGAAGGAAGAAGTGGATTTGTTGGTTGGAAGAATCAACGGCAAATACGGTTCAACGCAGTGGACTCCCATCCAATATTTTTATAGGTCTTTTCCCATAGAAGATTTGTCTGCCTATTATAGAATGGCCGATGTGGCTCTGGTTACTCCCATGCGCGATGGGATGAACTTGGTTTGTAAAGAATATGTGGCAAGCAAATTAGACCAAAAAGGAGTGTTGATTCTGAGTGAAATGGCTGGTGCCTCTAAAGAGCTTTCGGAAGCGCTAGTAGTTAATCCCAACGACAAACACCAGGTAAGGGACGCTATTTATGAGGCCCTCACGATGGCTGAAGAAGAGCAAATGGAACATATGGCTATAATGCAAGATACCATCAAGAAGTACGACATCCACCATTGGGTAAAGATGTTTATGGATCGGCTAGCAGAAGTGCAAAACAAAAAGGTTGAAATGGAAACAAAAATGGTGGACAAATTGCATAAAAAAGAATGGATCGATAGGTTCAAAAATAGCAGTGGCGCCATTATTTTTTTAGATTACGACGGAACCTTAGTACCTTTTTCTAAAAACCCTCAAGATGCCAAACCAGACGATGAACTGCACACATTATTGAAGGGATTGGCTTTGCTTGAACATGTTAAAGTAGTGGTGATTAGTGGCAGAGACAGACATACTTTGGAAAAATGGTTGGGCCACCATGCTATTGATTTTGTAGCGGAGCATGGTGTGTGGTCAAAGTTTCAAAATGAAGAATGGAAAATGAGTACCCCGCTTAATGGAGATTGGAAGGAACACATAGCTCCTGTTTTGGAAGAATATGTAGACAGGACCCCAAAATCAACCGTAGAGGAAAAAGACTTTTCTTTGGCGTGGCATTATAGAAAGGTGGATACCGGTCTCGGTGAATCCAGAGCAAGAGAGATTATCAGCCATTTGAAGTTTTTAGCTGTTAATATGAATTTGCAGGTATTAGAAGGTAATAAAGTAATTGAAATTAAAAGCAGAGAAGTAAGCAAAGGAAAGGCAGTTTCAAGAATAATGAAGGACTTTTGGGGAGACTTTTCTATTGCTATTGGCGATGATGAAACAGATGAAGACATGTTTCGAGCCATGCCAGAAAACGCCTATACGATTAAGGTAGGCGAATTGTCTTCAGACGCCAATTATAGACTTAAAAACCCCAAACAAGTGCGGCAATTGTTGCAAGACCTTATTCAAGGAAGTTAGGTTTGTCCAGCTTTTTGCTTATTCTGTAGGCGGCGTTAACCAGCCCAACGTGGCTATAAGCCTGCGGGAAATTGCCCCACATGCTACCTGTCTTGGCATCGACATCTTCACTCAACAACCCTAGGTGATTGGAATACTGTAATAAGTTTTCAAATATCTCTATGGCTTCTTCTGTTCTATCTACACAAGTCAAGGCTTCTACATACCAAAATGCACATATTAAAAAAGTTGTTTCTGGTGCGCCAAAGTCATCCACATGTTTGTAGCGGTGGAACAACCCATCTTCAGATTTCAACTCTTTTTCAATAGCAAGTAGGTGTTTTTTTGCAATATCGGAGTGCCCATCTAAATAGTTCATGATTATGAGTTGCAAATTGCTGGCATCCAAGTTTTTGGTGCCAATTGCTTGGGCATACACTTGGCTGTCTGCATCCCAACAAGCTTCAATCATTTTGGAAGCGGAATCTTGTAATTTTTGAGCCAGATCAATAATTTCAGTATTATGGAACGTTCTGCCAATTTTTGCAGCGGCCTGGCTTCCAGCCCAGTGAAACAAATAAGTATAAGCGTGCTTTTGTGCTAAGTTCCTAAACTCCCAGAGTCCGGCATCTGGTTCATCCATCAAAGCTTCTATTCTTTTGAGAATTCCCAAAACCAAATCAAGTGAATCGGCCCGCTCAGAATTAATAAATCTTCTATCGATGTACAAGGGCAACAAAGCCAATAGAATTTGCCCATAAACGTCATTTTGAATATGGGTATAGGCTTGGTTGCCTACTCTTACAGGCGTATTGCCCAAATAACCTTTCAAAGGAAGTGTTTTTTCGTCCAATGCTTTGGTGCCGGTTATGCCATAGAGAGGTTGGAACCTTTCTTTTTCGTTCATGGAAATATTGACGATGTAATTGAAATATTTTTCCAACTCTTCAAAATGACCTATGTTGTTAAAAGCCGTTAGGGTGTAGTAGGTATCTCGCATCCAGCAATACCTGTAATCCCAATTTCTGGTACTACCTGGCGCTTCAGGCAACGAGGTAGTGCCCGCTGCAATAATAGCACCTGTGTCTTCGTATTGGTGAATTTTTAATGCCAATGCGGATCGGTTAATCTCCAACTGATGAAAGTTGCTAACGCTCATGTTTTTAACCCAAGCTTGCCAATATTTTTTTGTTTGGTCCAAAAATGACTCACAAGTTTCCGCTAGGCTGGCTTCTAAAGGTGCACCGTAGGTTAAAACCACATATTTTGTTTCATTCACAACGGTGGCCTGTTGTTCTACTATTGCAGACAAAGGGAAATTGGTCGTCAACCTAACCGGTTTATCCAAGCCCAAATATTCTATGTGGTTGCTGGCTTCGTATTGGGTTGCACTTTTTTCGCCATAGGCGCCTTTAGGGTCGCAAGTGATTTTTACCTGTGGCATGCCTGCAATTGGCTCAATTTTTCTGATCAACATCAATGGCTTGAAATACCGGTCGTATTGTTTGAAACGGGGGGCGAAATCGGTAATCCGGTATTGGCCATGTTTGCTTTTTATTTCTGTGCAAAGGATGTTGGTGTTTTCTATATAATACTGATGGCTTGATTCAATTGTAGACTCCGGTAATATACTAAAGGAGCCTCCTTTTTCTTTATCCAATATATTGCCAAAAATAAAACTGCTATCAAACCTTGGCCAGCACATCCAAGCAATATTGCTGTCAGTTCCTATGTGTGCTTGGAAAGAACAATTTCCAATTAATCCGAAGTTGTAGCTGTGTTTGGTCATAAGCATCTAATTGTATGCAATTTTAATAAAAATAGGGTGCATTTTCTAGCAAAAAGATTACTATTTGTGTTAAATGTTGATTGTTTGGGTGTGTTTTAATGTTAGGATTTAATTTTAAATGTATGTTTTTTATTTTGATGGGTTTTTTAAGGGGTTTGTGTGTTATGGTATTGTATCAGAATTTGGACTTATCTACTAAGATTAAGGCCTAGGGTGTACTAGGTATGTTTCGTATTTTTTTTCAATTTTTATCGAATTAAAACCTTCATTTATAGTGGCAGCATGAAAGTCCTTTTGGGCCATTTTAATATTTTTTAATTCGCAATAACACTTACCGCGCATGTAGTAGATAAATGCCTTTTGTTGGGATTCAACATTGTTAAGACATTCGGTCCAAAAAGGAATCGATTTCTGGAATAAATCTAAAGAAAAATAGGCTTGACCAGCAGCCATTAAAAACCATTGTTTGGCATTGGTTTTAAGCGGTTGGCGGAGCATGTTTTTTAATTCCTCTTTATAAATATCGAGTGCACTATTGAGTTTGTTGGTCATGTTACTTGTTTTTATAATCGAACATTACAAATCAAAGGCCACACCCAAGTTGGTTCAGCTACCATGGGTGTTTTTGTTTTTCAGTTTAGGTTTTGGTATTAATATTTTAATGTTTCGCATATAAAACCAGCTTTGCCAATCTTATACATGATTTCATGTTCTTTAATTTCTTGGGAGGGGATAATCCTCAGGACATTGTCAATGTCTTCTGTATCTACCGACCATTCCGATACCACTTTTAACTGATCCAATACGGCTCTTACTTTGGCAATGTGTTGGTCGGTAACAATGTTGGTTTTAAAAACTAGTACTTTCATTGTATCACTAAATTGGTTTACAAATACTTGAACCTTAAGTCGGTACAATACCAATAAGGTTCATTTTTTTTTAAATATAAGGGGTGGCGAATGCAAAGTCTTGTTTATATGGTTCATTTACTTGTTTATAAGGTCCTTTTTGTATTGTTTGGGTGATTTTCCATATTTGGCCTTAAACACTTTTGACAAGTTGGAAGGACTAGAAAAGCCACATTGGTACCCAATGGATGTTATGTTTTCGTCACTTAATTCTAGCATCTGGGCAACTTTTTCCAATTTCTTAACAACTAAGAAATGCCCTGGCGTCATTTGGTAATTTTTTTTGAATGCTCTTTTAAAGGAGGACAAACTCAAATTGCACAACATGGCAAGGTCTTCCACTCTCTTAACACGGTGCAAATTGGCCTCAATAATTTCCTTAAATGTGAAGGTGCGCTCCGAAAAAATACTGCTTAAAATTGTGCTTATCTCTTCAGAATTTTTAGTTTTTGAGAGTATGAAGAGGATTTCTTTTAGCTTGATTATAAGAATAGCTTCCGAAATGGTTTCCTTAAATTCAAAATGGGTTGCGACCGATTCAAAGTAGTTTTTGATTAATTTGGAAGCTGCCATTTGCACCATGTGGTGGGTGCATGGCTGCCGAAGGTCTTGAACGAATGGAGGAAAATCACGACCATATAATTCCCGCAAAGTTTTTTTGTTGAAATGCACAATTAGGGAGCTGACCTTTCCTTCTGGTAATTCTATTGTTTTCGGTTCCAAACTTCCCCTGATCTGGGCAGATACATAATGGCCGCATTTAGAAAGGACGACTTGACCGGGGTGTGCTAGTATGGATTCCGCCGTATGGAGTGGTTGATTTTGTACGTCTAATATATAAGCAAAACAAGCTTCGTTATCCGGCATAGGAAAGGTTTCTTTCATGGGCGTCTTTACGGTAATCCATGTAAAAAGAGTTTGGCCAAACAACTCAATAGTTTTGTAATCAATTATCATCGTATTTGGTGCAATTGGATGTTGCAAAGTATTAATGCGCAGGACTTTATGCTAGGGTGTCGTGACCATCGGTTCCTTGCATATATGAAGTCGATTAAAACGGGATGAAAGATTGTGGTGCAAATGTATGAGGGGAAAGTAAAAAGGCCAGATGGGTATTCTGGCCTTTTTTTGTTAGTTATTTCCTGTTTCTTGTAGTTGGTCCATTACTTGGTCCAGGCTAAAACTCGCTGCCTTTTGCCGCGGAGGATACTCTTTAAAAGTACCCAAGAACTTGCCAACATAACGTTGGGCAGGCACCAATAAATAAACTCTGTCAATCAGCCAATCGTAATAAGTGTTGGAGGTCAATTGGGCTCTTTCGTATGGGTCCCTTCTTAAGTTGAAAATTAGAGGAACTCTTAAAGGCGTAAAGGGATTGGCCCAAGCTTCTAATGTTTCAGCAATTCGTTGCTCCATAAAAATAAGTTTCCAATCATCATAACGCAGCGCTGTTAAATCCCCATCATCAGAAAAATAGAAAATTTCGTGTCTGGAGCTTTTTACTTTTTTAGAGTCTTTTAAATGATCCAAAATGTTATACCCGTCCAGGTGAATTTTGTATTCTCTATTGAGTGCTTTTGATTTATAACCGTCCAATAAGTCTTCTTTGATGTCGTCTTTGCCAGCAGCGGCTAAAAAAGTTGGTAACATATCCATGTGGTGCACAATTTCGTTACTGATAGAACCTGCTGGGATGGTTTTAGGCCAACGGATCATGGCAGGAATCCTCCAACCACCTTCCCAGTTGGTGTTTTTTTCGCCCCTAAATGGGGTAGAAGCAGCATCTGGCCAAGTGTTGTAATGGGGGCCGTTGTCAGTTGAATAATGTACTATGGTATTATCGGCGATACCCAATTCATCTAATAACTTAAGAAACATACCAATGTGCATGTCGTGTTCTACCATTCCGTCGCTGTATTCGTCTTGTCCAGAAATCCCTTTCAACTCGTCTTTGACGTGGGTTCTAAAATGCATTCTAGTGCCAGACCACCAGCAAAACCAAGGTTTGCCTTGTTTGGTTTGTTCTCTGATCCAATCCATCGCTGCTTTGGAAGTTTCATCATCAACAGATTCCATTCGCTTTTTGGTCAATGGGCCGGTATCTTCAATTTTACCATCTGCCGAAGATTTTATTACCCCTCTTGGGCCAAAACTTTCTCGGAATGTTTTTCCATCTGCCATAACCATGTCTCCAGGGTAATCTCTATTTTCTGGTTCTTCCTCAGCATTTAAATGGTATAGATTACCAAAAAACACATCAAAGCCATGGTTGGTCGGTAAGTGTTTGTCTTGGTCTCCTAAATGGTTTTTTCCAAATTGACCAGTTGCGTACCCCTGGTCTTTTAACAAGCCAGCAATGGTCGGATCTTTTTCATTCATGCCTTCTTCAGCACCTGGCAATCCAACTTTTGAAAGGCCGGTTCTAAACACACTTTGACCCATAATAAAAGAGGACCGTCCTGCAGTACAAGATTGTTCTCCATAATAATCAGTGAAAATAATACCTTCTTTAGCAATCCGGTCGATATTCGGTGTTTGGTACCCCATCATTCCCATTGTATAGGCGCTGATATTGGATCTTCCAATGTCGTCTCCCCAGATCACTAAAATATTGGGTTGTTTCTTTTGAGCGTAGGTGGTAGTAACCCCTACAAAACAAAAAAGCAACAACATGGCTGCGACTTTATTTTTTGTCAATAGTTTTGAAAAATATTTCATTTATGGTGTTTGTTTATTTATTAAACGGTTAAGCATCAAATAAATATAACCGATTTTATTCAAGGGTAAAAATATTTGACTTGCATATATTTGTAGAAAAATGAACTTATTTTTTAAGACTGCGTTGGATAATACGAGCATTCAATTTTTTGATAAGAAATAATTACAACGATTGCATATTTATCCATAACTTGCTGGAATAAAGTCGGATCCGGACTAATTTTTATAAAAGAGCAAAAGCAAGAAGTTTACGCTTCCATTTTTAAGCATATGCCATCTGAAAATATTTTATAAACTAAAATTATTACAAATATGAATTCTATTAGATTAGGAGACGAAGCTCCAAATTTTAATGCCTCTACCACAGCTGGTACAATCAATTTTCACGAATGGTTGGGCGAAAGCTGGGGTGTATTGTTTTCACACCCTGCAGATTATACACCAGTGTGTACCACGGAACTCGGTACGGTGGCCAAATTTAAGGAAGATTTTGAAAAGAGAAATGTGAAAGTAGCAGCTTTGAGTGTGGATGGTTTGGAGTCACACAATGGATGGATTAAAGACATCAATGAGACGCAAAACACCGAAGTTAACTTCCCGATAATTGCGGATGAAGATAGTAAGGTAGCCGAATTATACGACATGATCCACCCCAATGCAGATAGTAAATTAACTGTGCGTTCGGTATTTGTTATTGGACCGGATAAAAAAGTTAAGTTAATGATCACCTACCCAGCTTCTACGGGAAGGAACTTTCATGAATTGTTGCGAGTTATCGATTCTTTACAACTTACTGCTTACCACAAAGTAGCTACGCCAGCCAACTGGGAGCAAGGTGGAGATTGTGTTGTGGTTCCTGCAGTCAGCAACGAACAAGCTGCTGAGTTGTTTCCAAAAGGTTTTAAAGAAGTGAAACCGTATTTGAGAATGACGCCTCAACCAGATGTAAACTAACAAAAACACCCATCTGGTTAAGTATCCAGGTGGGTGTTGTTGTCTGAATACGGTAATAGTACCTTTTACAGTAGAATTTCACGTCTTTCGAAGGTTGGTCGTCCGTTTGTAGGAACATGTTTCACCAATAAAAACTTACAAATGAACCAACACAGAAAAATTTTATTTGCATTCTTTGCTTTACTATTATTTGGTTTTTCTCCTGAAGAAAATAAGCAAAAAGAAATAACTGACCCGAAAAAATTAACTATTACATTAAAAAAAGGGCAAAGTATAGACCTGCTTTCAGCCATTCAAAAGCCCAACACACAGGCGCAATTAAACGAGTATTTTGCTCAAGTATTCCCGCTTGCCAAGCAACATGGCTTTCAATTGAATGGGTCTTTTATCCCTGCTACTGTTCCCGCTCAAGGCAATTTCCAACCTTCCTTTTTTAGCTTAATGAGTTGGCCAGACGCCAAGGCTAGAGAAAGATTTAGGAAGGACGCCAATCAGTTGGATTACCGATATACCGAAGAAAGAAAGAAAATATGGTCGGTATTTAATTTGACTGAATACAACAACATAGAAAAAGATGTAGTTTTGGAGCTGAGAAGCGACCGGTTGTATGCAGTTTCTTGTTTTTGGCTAAAAGACACAGGGAACTACAAGAAAGGGGGCAAAGCGCGGTCCAAATTGATGCAACAATTAAAAGGCAAAACCTTGTTGGTACTGGGCAAGGGACATTCTCCAAAGGGGTACCAGTATGAACCAGATGTAGTAAGCATTTCGGAGTGGCCCTCTATGGAAGCCTTTAACGAGTTTGTAGCGAAGACAAAGGGCAATGAAATTGGAGTATCCAACGCCAATCAATGGGTAACAACCGTTTTGATTAAATAAAAAAAAACTTGAAATTGATCGCCCAGAATAGTAGCCTACTGTTCTGGGTTTTTATTATGGAAAAATTGTACTCCGCTTTTACGTTTTTTGGCTTGTTCCAAGGTGTTTTTTTGTTGTTGATTTATTTTAAATCGCCGAAAATCAGGAAAAGTACCAACCACTATTTAGTATTTTTATTTTGCATGCTTCTTTTTGGGCTCTTGGGAAGGGTTCTATTTATACTGGATTTTTTGGATGCAAACCCTCGACTAATTACTGTTTCCGAGTTCTTGTTGTTTCTTTTTGGGCCTAGTTTTATGTTGTTTACGACTTCTGCCCTCTACCACAGAGGCTTTCAAAAAAAGGATTTGTTACACTTTATACCAGGAGTGCTGCACATAAGCTATTTGTTGGTTCAATTTATTGGGGTGTCTGATGCGGTTTTGAATGCTAGGTTCCAGGATGGTACCTTGTTTCATATTGTTTTAATAATGGGAAGTTTGGGCTGGGTTTATAATGTTGTGTACTGGCTATGGACATGGAATATACTTCAAGAGTTTGCTAAGGAGTTGCAAAAAGAGCTTAGTTATGCTATTAAATTGGATTTCTTTAAGTCATTCTTGTACCTGATGGGACTGGTAATAATATTGTGGCTTGTTTTGTTGTTGCTTACAATAAACAACCAACAACTCTTGCCTAGATTTTATTATAATTTTGTTTGGCTTAGTATAAGTATTATCATCTTATTTTTAGGTTTCTATCTTATTTCAAAACCTGAGATATTTGAAATAAAAATGGATCCACCTTCAGAAAAATACCAACACTCTAAGCTGAGTACCTCAGATTTGGAAAGACTTAAATCGGACCTTGTTGCGCTCATGTTGCATAAAAAACCTTATTTGAATAAAAAATTATTAAAGGCGGAGTTAGCCGAGCAAATAGGGATTAATGCCCCCGATATGGCTCGGTTGCTCAACGTAGGCTTCGGGATGAACTTTTTCGAATTTGTAAATTATTATCGAATTAAAGAATTTGTTCAGATAGTTGAGTCTGGAAAGAAACAAAACCTTACTTTTATCGGAATAGCGGAAGAAGCAGGGTTCAATTCAAAATCAACATTCAACAAGGCTTTTAAAGATATAATGGGCAAAACTCCACGAGCATATTTTGAGAACTCGCTATCTCAGAACTAATGAAAATAGGAATGCATAAAGTACAATTAGGGCTTAAAGAAAACTGGAAGCAGTTCACAATTTTAGTAGTTGTTAATGCTTTTGTAGGAGGTATGGTAGGCTTGGAAAGAACCATATTGCCGGCAATAGCAGAAGTAGAATTTGCAATAGCGGCCAAATCAGCAGTTTTTTCATTTATTGTTGTATTTGGAATCACTAAAGCAATAACCAATTATTATGCGGGTGCCTTTGCCAATAAAATTGGTAGGCGTAATTTGTTGCTTATAGGATGGTTGTTTGCTATACCAGTACCATTGTTGCTCATGTATGCCCCCAATTGGAATTGGGTTGTTCTTGCAAATGTTTTTTTGGGCCTGAACCAAGGTTTGGCTTGGTCTAGTACGGTGGTGATGAAAATGGATTTGGTAGGTAAAAAGGACAGGGGCTTTGCAATGGGGCTTAATGAATTTGCCGGATATTTGTCTGTAGCTGTGGTAGCGTTTGTAACAGGTTGGATTGCCAGCAACTATGGCATTAGACCATACCCTTTTTATGTGGGAATTGGGCTAACCATTATCGGCTTAATTACCACCTTGGTTTTTGTAAAAGATACGGTCCATCATGTCGCTATGGAATCAGAAGACAGCGCAATAACGAGGTTGTCCAATGTATTTCTGGATACTACTTTTCGCAATAAGAATTTGAGTGCAGTAACCCAAGCTGGGCTGGTAAATAACCTAAACGATGGCATGGTATGGGGAGTCTTGCCTATATTACTATCCGTAAAAGGATTTAATATGGGAGAAATAGGCGTGCTCACTGCGGTATACCCTGGAGTATGGGGAGTCGGTCAGTTGTTTACGGGTAAAATGTCGGATAAATTTCCCAAAAGAATATTTTTGTTTGTTGGAATGGTGCTTCAAGCGCTTGCCTTATTTGCACTAAGCTGGTCTACTCAATTCAACCATTACATTCTGTGTTGCATTCTTTTGGGATGGGGAACCGCCATGGTTTATCCCACCTTTTTATCTGCTATTGCAGCCCATACCCACCCTCAAGACCGAGCTAAAAGTGTTGGGGTATACCGGCTCTGGCGCGACATGGGTTACGCTATTGGAGCTATCCTGACTGGTTGGTTGGCTGATTTTTACAATCTCAACTTTTCTATAATAGTCATTGCCATTGTAACCTTGATTTCGGCAGGGGTCCTTCTTTTCCGTATGGATAAATGAAAGGTATTGGTTGTTGGTTGATGTTATAGGTACATTGGTTGAATACTTTTTATTTCTTGGGATTTTATTCGGAATTTAGAAATATGAAACGATTGAATCATAGTAGAATGGGCATTGCCATTTTGGTACTGCTATTGGTTATGACTGGAACTTTTTCTTTGGCACAAAAACGGCCGCCTAGAGATCCTGCCGAAAGAATCCAAAAAGACTTAGAACAGATTTACGCCAATGTAGATAGCCTGACGGACATTCAAAAAATGCAAATTGAAAGTTACACCAAACAATTTGTAACCAGCCTGCAACAGGAAAGAGAACAGGCCACTTCGAGAGAGGCCATCCGCCCAATAATGAGAAAACTGAATAAAGATAGGGAAGAAGCTATAAAGAAGGTGTTAACCCCAAGTCAATTAATGCAATACGAGGCCTTAAGAAAAAAACAGCGAGAAGAGAGAGGACAGCAACGCAACCAGAAGAACAAGGACAATGGGTAAGTGGTGTTTAATAGGACTGTTTTGTTTCAGTTTTTTTAATTTGTTTGGCCAAGATACCGCAAGCATAATAGGAGGCGTGCTGGACCAGGAAAGCAAAGAAACTTTGCCGGGAGCAATTGTATTGTTAGTGCACCAGAACAATGAAGCCATAAAGTATTTTGTTACTACCAATGAATCTGGCGGATTTAAAATCGAGGGTATACAAAAAGGCTCTTACAAGGTTCAAATTTCATTTTTGGGTTACCATGACTTTGAATTCACATTGCAAATCGATCAAAACATAGAGTTGGGGCCGGTACAAATCTTACCCAATACGATTGTATTGGGTGGCGTAGAAATAAAGGGCATGGCGCCAACCGTAATGCTCAAAGGAGATACCACTATGGTTCTTGCTAAGTCTTACAAAACACACCCCGATGCAACTGCCGAAGATCTTTTGGAGAAAATGCCAAGTGTAGTGCTCAACAATGGTAAAATTGAAGCCCAGGGGGAAGAGGTGAAAAAAGTGTTGGTAGATGGCAAGCCGTTTTTTGGGGACGACCCCAATGCTGCTCTTAAAAACCTGCCTGCAGAAGTAGTAGAAAGGGTGGAAATATTTGATCAATTGAGTGAGCAATCGGCCTTTACTGGCTTTAATGACGGTAATACAACAAAAACCATCAATATCGTTACTAAAAAAGAATTCCGAAATGGAACGTTTGGAAGAGTTTTCGCAGGGTATGGAACGGATTCTAGGTACTCGGCAGGTGGTAATATAAACAAATTTAGTGGTGCTGAGCGGTTTTCCGTTATAGGGCTTGGGAACAATGTTAACCTTCAGAATTTTTCAAGTGAAGACCTTTTAGGAGTAGTCAGTTCAACATCCAATAGGAGGGGAAGAGGAAGGGGCCGGGGTGGTCCCGGACGATCCGGAAATAACAATAACTTTTTAGTTGGAGATCAAAATGGTTTGACCACCACAAGCTCCATAGGTAGCAACTATACCAATCAAATTGGAAAAAAATTGGAGCTGACAGCCAGTTACTTGTACAACAATACCGACAATGAAAATGACGAAGTGTTGAATAGAAGGTATTTGTTGAGTGCCGACTCTGGTCAATACTATCAAGAACTGAGTTCGGCGAACGCAATAAATTACAACAATAGAATCGATGTGAGAATGGATTATAAGTTGAATGACAACAATTCTATTCTATTGGTTCCTGCAATAAAATTTCAAAAAAATGTAAACAACGAGAATTTCTATGCTCAGAATTTTACAAATGAGTCGGAAATATTGAATAAATCTGTAAACAGTTCTGAAAATAAAATAACCGGCTACAATGTGAGCAATATGTTGTTATGGAGGCACCGATTTTCGAAGCGTGGCAGAACCTTTTCTGCCAATATAAGGTCTACATTTACCGACAGCAACGGAGAATCATTCATGATGGCATTCAATGAATTGAATGCATCCATAATTGAAGATACTGTAAACCAAAAAACAATTTCTAAACAGAATGGTGTGAATTGGAATGGAAGGTTGGCCTATTCTGAACCAGTTGGTAAAAATTCACAACTAATGCTCCAATACAGCTTCAATAAAAACAACAACAATGCCGACCAAGGAGTGTTTGGTTTTGATGAAACAGACTCGGATTATAGCAATTACACACCTGAATTGTCGAATGTCTTTAAAAGTGATTATACCACACAGGGTGGGGGGATAAGTTTTCGTTCCCGAAAACGAGGTAAAATGTTTTCAGCAGGAATGCATTACGAACATGCTACACTCAAAAACAAACAAATTGACCCGATGCAAGGCGAATTG
The DNA here is from genome assembly GCA_900537185.1 of Cytophagales bacterium Alg240-R148. GTDB lineage: Bacteria > Bacteroidota > Bacteroidia > Cytophagales > Cyclobacteriaceae > Alg240-R148. The sequence goes on along the minus strand of LS999830.1, from coordinate 386,121 downwards.
GAAAAATCATTTTCTAATTTCTTACCGATGGTAGTATATAGAAATCGTTTGAGTAAAAGTAAAAACATTTTCTTGATGTACCGTGCTACCACCAACCAACCATCCATCAGCCAACTTCAAAATGTTATTGATAACTCTAATAGCTTGCTGTTGACAGCTGGTAACCCAGATCTAAAACAAGAATACGCCCATGTACTGACTGGTCGATTCTCTCTTACTAAAACCACCAAACAACAAAATACATTTCTTTTGGTATATGCCAAAAACACACAAAATTACATAAGCAATGCCTCTTATATTGCTAGAAAGGATACGGTGCTGTCCGATGGTATTGTACTTAATAAGGGAGCTCAATTTACGCAACCGGTTAATGTAAACAACCATTGGAATGTGAAGTTATACGGTACGCATGGTGTACCCATAAGTGGCATTCAATCTAATTTGAATATAAGTGCCGGGGTAACGTATACCCGCACTCCTGGGGTAGTGAACCAGATGCAAAGCACTACCCAGAATACAGCGTTTAGCATGGGTGCGGTAGTGGGGTCGAATATTAGCCAATACGTCGATTTTACATTCTCCCATAATGGGGCGTATAATGTAGTACACAACGATTTGGAACAAAATTCAGAAGACAATTACTACAGCCAAAATACGAAGTTTAAACTAAATGTAATTCTTGCCAAATCTTTGGTGTTCAGAACCAATGCATCGTACCAAAGTTACCACGGTCTTTCAGAAGCATTTAATCAGAATTTCTGGTTATGGAATGCTAGTTTTGGCAAAAAATTCATGAAAAACCAACAAGGAGAATTGATGTTGAAAGCCTATGATTTGCTCAACCAAAACCAAAGTATCACAAGAAGTGTCACAGAATCTTATTTAGAAGATGCAAGCAATGTGGCTTTGCAACAATATTTTATGTTGTCTTTTACATATACCATTAAAAACTTTAAGAAAGGTTGAAAAATGAGCGGTTAAGAGTTGTTTTTATGCTATTTGGAGAAAAAAATAATTCTATACATAATGTTTCCTTACTTTTAAGCATGAGAAAATGGACCGGAATATACTGTGTTGTGTTTGTTGCAGGACTCGTTTTTAGTTGCTCTTCAACGGAAAACACAAAGGAAGAAGCTTTGTATGAGTCTAAGGAATGGACATCAGATGTGTTTACAGAAGGTATTGAGGGGCCCGCATACCACAGTTCAGGCTTTTTGTATGTAGTTAACTTTCAAAAAGAAGGTACCATTGGTAAGGTAGATAGTGCTGGCAATGTGTCGGTGTTTGTAACATTACCAGAAGGAAGTATAGGCAATGGCATACGATTTTCTAAGGATCAAAAAACCATGTTTGTGGCAGATTACTTAGGGCATAATATCATTAAGGTAAACATGGACGACCAAGCTGTAGAAATATATGCGCATACAGATTCATTAATCAACCAACCCAACGATATCGCCATAGACGCCTCCGGAAATATATTTGCATCCGATCCGAATTGGGCCGACTCTACAGGGAATTTATGGTACATAGGCGCAAATAGAAAATTTAAACTTTTAGAGTCTAACATGGGTACTACCAACGGCGTGGAAGTCAGTCCGGACAATTCCATATTGTATGTTAATGAATCCATACAAAGAAAAGTATGGGCCTACGACATTAACAACAATGGTACCATCTCGAACAAACGTTTGTTGCACGAATTTGAAGATTTCGGTATGGATGGCATGCGCTGTGATGCTAAAGGCAATTTGTATATTGCGCGGTATGGCAAGGGGGAAGTAGCAGTATTGTCGCCAGAAGGAAAATTAATAAAAAGCGTGCAATTAAATGGCCAGAGGCCTACCAATGTCGCATTTGGTGGGAAGGACAATAAAACGCTCTTCGTAACACTACAGGATACTAGAAAAATTGAAAAGTTGGAAGTAGCCATTGAAGGTGCAAAAAGATAATTGGCATTAATACCAAAAAAGACACCCACTATTGGGCGGGGGCCTTTTTAACCCATCAATTCTTCTAGAAAATTTCTGTTTTTTTAGTACCCATCGGCTAGGTCATCGCCTCTTGGATCTGCTCCACCTTCCAATTTCCCATCAGGAAGCAACAAAATACAGTCCATTTTACCGATGTATGGCACTTCTCGCATCACATGTTGCCTTTTTTGAAGATTTGTTAATACAGAGTCCGGCAATCCTCCTTTTTCAAATAACACCATATCCGGCAACCATTGGTGGTGCACTTTTGTAGCATTAACTGCCTCCTGCATGCCCATACCATGGTCGATAACATTTAAAATGGTTTGAAATACGGAAGTAATTATGGTAGATCCTCCTGGAGTCCCAACCACCATCAGCAATTCTCCGTCCTTTTCAACAATGGTAGGAGTCATGGAGCTCAACATCCTTTTGTTGGGTGCAATGGCATTGGCTTCTGCACCTAACAAACCAAACTGATTGGGTTCGCCCGCTTTGGACACAAAATCATCCATTTCATTATTAAGAAAAAAACCAGCTTTGTCTACAAAAACTTTCGAACCATAATTGCCATTCAAGGTAGTGGTAATGGCTATTGCATTTTTATCTTCATCCACAATAGAAAAATGGGTTGTTTCAATGCTTTCAATAACACTGACTTTGCCTTCCATCACATCTTCAGAGTTTGTTTTGGTATTCAAACGGATAGTAGAAAAACGGTCTTCGTTGTATTGTTTTTCTAGGAGCATATTGACTGGGATAGTATAGTAATCGGGGTCGCCTAAGTATTTGGCTCTATCGGCATAAACGCGTCTTTCCAATTCCGTTAGAACATGAACGCCGTTAGTAGTATTGTGCCCTAATTTGTTTATATCATATTTTTCTGCTCCTTGTAACAGTTGCATCAAGGCCACCCCACCACTGGAAGGTGGTGGCATGGAAATGATTTTATGTCCACGATAGGTGCCTACTATGGGGTCGCGCCATTTAGAATGGTAATGCTCTAAATCTTCTTTAGAGAGAATACCACCCCCATTTTCAATTTCATCTACAATGGCATCTGCTACAGGGCCAGTATAGAACCCAGCTCTCTTGTTTTCTTTGATATAGGTAAGGGTTTGAGCCAATTGAGGCAGTTGTATGCGGTCTCCTTTTTTCCAGCTTTGTTGGTTGAGGAATACCATACTGCTGTCGTTGGCACCATAAAAACTTTCTTGGTAATCGTTCAGTTTGTTGGCCTCTTTTTCAGTTAAGAGATAACCATTCTTTGCCAATTGAATGGCGGGTTGCACCAATTGGTGCCATGGCAATTTTCCGAGCTTGTTGTGTAATTCGAACATGCCATCTACCGACCCTGGTACAGCAACCGAATGGTGTCCAAAGGTAGATAAATCAGGAACAACATTTCCCAAAGAATCCAAATACATGTCTTTATGTGCCTTTTCAGGAGCTTTTTCTCTAAAATCTAAGGTAGAAACATTTTTGTTGGCCTCTCTTATAACTGCAAAACCTCCTCCAGCAATGTTGCCAGCTCTGGGGTATACCACGGCCAAAGTAAATTGTACCGCAACCGCAGCATCATAGGCGTTCCCTCCAGCTTTTAAAATGCTAACGCCAACTTGGGTGGCCAAAGGGTGGGCAGTTGAAACCATAGCTTTGTTGGCAACTGGGCCGGTAATAACAATCTTTTGTTCTCTGTCTGAACAGGATAAGGCCATCCAAAAGAAAGCGTATATCAAATATTTTTTCATGAAGTTTAGGTTTAAGAAATATTAATATAGAAAAACTTTAAATAAACACTATAATTATTTTAATTTACCTGAGTAAACCTGTTTGCAATGGAGTCCAAATTAAGAGAGGAAAAATCAGCCCTAATTAAGTATTCTTTTTATAAAGCATTTGTACAAAGAATCGGTACACAACCTTTTGAAAAAATTCATGTAATGGACCTATGTGCCGATACCAAAATTTCAAAAGTTACGTTTTTCAAATATTTTCCTCATAAAGAAGATGTTCTGCGATATTACATGCGCGTATGGTGTTTGCAATTGTTGGAAGACATAAAAAGAAAGGAACTTAAAGGTTTCAAACAAGTTGTTTTTATTTTTGATAATTTTTCTGATTTGTATGCTCAATACCCTCAGATGGTAGTTTCTTTTATTGGCCATGTAGCATTAATGAACCATTCTTTTGCACCGTTCCCGGTTAAAAGGGCAGAGAAAAAATTGCATTTCCCTTCATTGGAAGGAATTGAATCTGTTGAAATTAGGTCCATCAAACAATTGTTTGATGCTTCTGTTTTAGAAGCAATGATGCACGGTGAAATAACCAAAATGTCCAACACACAAGATATAACCAACATGCTATTGTCTATGCTCTATGGTTCCATTATTACTGCGCATAACCAAGGGGAGGACATGGTGAAGTTCTTTTGTAGAAAAAACTTAGATTTGTTTTTTTCTTCTATTTCAGATAAATCTTTAAATTCTTTATAACACTATTATGTACCACAAGCCTATTGCACCAGCATTTTTTAATTCAGAGACCAAAGCTCCTTTTGAACAATGTGCAGATTGCGGAAAATCACTTCTAGAAGACGACTGCCATTATTTCGTAGAAAAGGCAGTGAAGAACTATGTGGAATACAAAACCCAAGAAATAATTTTTGAATATGCTATTTGTGAACCATGTATGAGCCAAGCGTTTAATGTGTTGTCCGAAGAAAGCAAACAAAGCCTAATGGAATATTTGTACGCGCAAAATCCTCCTGCTAGAGTGGTAAACCCAGAAGAAGACGATGCTAGTTATTTGATAGAAAACTGTATGGTAAAGGGAACATCAATTGGGCAAGATGTAGAATACCAAATTCAAGGGGAGTTTATCGGTGACCGCATGGTAGTTGGTAGAATGCCTGTGGCAGTAGGTTTTCAAGCTATCAATGAAATGAGCGAAGTGCTTTCGGAAAAAACCAAAGACGACTTGGAAGACTTTATTAATAAAATTAGACCAGTTCCACCAGAATTAGAAGATTTGTTTCCAAGAAGAACGCCAGTATTGTTTTAGAGGTACAAAAGAAGTGCACCAACAACGCTTGGAGCTTTATAAATAAGGTGGGACCTAAAATTTAATAGGATTTTTCTTTTTAGATCAAAAATACAGTGGATTTATGGTGGTATCTTCTGTATTGTGGTTGTTTTGTTTGTTAATCTCCTGTATTTATTAATTAATGTAGAATAATGCCCCTTTTTAAGGTGGTGACCTGTTATATTAGAGTTTTAATTTTTTAACTTTAATAGAGCTGTGGTAGCTTGATTGACCACAATTATTCTGGACTAAATACACAAAAACATGCCTAGGTACCACCAATTGGGTCGCATCCCTAAAAAAAGACATACCACTTTCAAAAAGGAAGATGGAAGCTTATACCAAGAAGAGTTATTTGGAACAGCTGGTTTTGCCGGTATGTCCTCATTAATATACCACCTTTACCCACCCACGGTGGTTACAGAGTCTAAAGCCCCTGTAGATGTTACCCCTAAAATTGGGGTGGAAAAAAATATGAAAGCTTTGAGCTTTAAGGGATTTAGTATACAGCCCGAGCCAGATTATATCAAGAGTCGAAAAACGCTTTTTGTAAACAATGATTTACACATTGGTTTGGCGGCGCCAGAGACTTTTTCTAAAGATTATTTTTATAAAAATGCGGATGCGGATGAAATGCTGTTCGTGCATGTGGGCTCTGGTACTTTGCATACCATGTATGGTAGTATAAAATTTGGATACGGTGACTATTTGGTAATTCCTAGAGGAACAACCTACCAAATTGATTTTGATGGCAAAGACAATAGATTGCTTTTTGTAGAAGCATTCAGCCCAATATTTACACCCAACAGGTATAGAAATAATTTCGGTCAATTGTTGGAACACTCTCCATTTTGTGAAAGAGATTTTCGTCTCCCAGAAAACTTACAAACGATAGATCAAAAAGGTGCATTCAATTTGAAAATCAAAAAACAAGGAATGCTTTGGGAGTATGTATACGGCAACCACCCATTTGATGTCGTAGGATGGGACGGTTACAACTATCCTTATGCTTTTTCCATACATGACTTTGAACCAATTACGGGCAGAATTCATTTGCCTCCTCCAATTCATCAAACCTTTGAATCGGCAGGTTTTGTTGTGTGTTCTTTTGTTCCGAGGCTGTACGACTACCACCCAGAATCGATTCCGGCACCCTACCACCATAGCAATGTAGATTCAGATGAACTTCTTTATTATGTAGATGGTGATTTTATGAGTCGAAACAACATCGAAAAAGGGATGATTACCTTACACCCAGGGGGTATTCCACACGGTCCACACCCTGGTGCGATTGAAAGAAGTGTAGGAAAAAAAGGCACCGAAGAATTGGCGGTAATGATCGACCCATTCCAACCAATGCAACTAACAGAAGAAGCTTTGAAAATGCAAGTAGAAGATTATTATAAATCGTGGATAATAGAATAATATAAACCACAACGCTAACCCTAACCAATTAAGCCGTTCCTATATTTAAGGAATGGCTTTTTTTATTCTAATCAAGTTGATATATTCAGCAAATTTTTAAGATATACAGTTTATGCAACCATCTATTTCCGCGATTGAGGCAAAATTTGAAGCCCAAAAATTGGCTTTTGGACCAATTTACTTCCAAGCTATTGTAGCCCTAAGAGAATTGAAAATTTTGGAAACTATTGCAGCCAATCGCAAAGGAATTAAGTTAGAAACGATTGCTTCCACTTTGAATTTAACAGTTTATGGAGTCGGGGTGTTGTTAGATGCGGCAAAAAATGCCGATTTGATCCATATAGATGAAAACGATTGTATTACGCTTACAAAAATTGGCTTTTTTATCAATTCAGATAAAATGACAGAGATCAATATCAATTTTGTCAATGATGTTTGTTATGAAGGTTCAAAGTATATTACGGATTGTATAAAAAACAACAAACCAGAAGGCCTTAAGGTCTTTGGAGAGTGGGATACCGTTTATGAAGGGTTGAGCCAGCTTCCAGAAAAAGTAAAGGACTCATGGTTTAAATTTGATCACTATTATTCTGATGATGCGTTTCCTTATGCTTTGGAGTTGGTGTTCCAAGATGCCCCTAAATACTTGTTTGATATAGGAGGCAATACAGGGAAGTGGGCAAAAGCGTGTTGCGCTTTCAACAAAGATGTCCAAGTAAAGATATTGGACCTGCCCAGTCAAATTGAGATGGCTAAAAAGAACATGGAAGCCAATGGCCTTTTAAATAGAGTGGATTTCCACCAAACGGATATGTTGGATAAATTCCAAAAAATACCAATGGGGGCGGATGTGATTTGGATGTCCCAATTCTTAGACTGTTTTTCAGCAGCAGAAATAGAGTTGATACTTTCAAAAGTACACGAAGCATCTAGTGATGCCACCAAAGTATACATACTAGAAACATTCCATGACAACCAAAAATTTCCTGCAGCAGCTTATTCTTTAACCGGAACCTCTTTGTATTTTACTGCCATTGCCAATGGGAATAGCAAAATGTATTCCCTCAAAGAAATGGAGTTGTTGGTGAAAAAGTCTGGGTTTAAAATTGTAAAAACGGATGCGCTCATCGGCAATAGCTACCACACCTTGTTAACCTGTAAAAAGATCTAAGGCATCCTTTCTCCCTTAGAAGCAACAAAAATCTCAAACCATTGTTGGGCATTCATTTCCAATTGACAGGATTCTAACGCTGATTTAATCCTTTCTAATTTCCCTGTGCCCAGAATACAAGCCATATTTGAAGGGTGGGCCAGCAACCAAGTTAAAATGGTTTGGTCCATACCAGATGCGCCAATGGAAGCTCCTACAGATTCTAAAGTTGATTTTAACCGAATGCCTTTGTCATCTTGAGGCGTAAATATTTGACCGCCAGAAAATGGGGACCATGCCATAGGGCTTATTTGGTTGGCAGTTAAATAATCTAGGTTATTGTTTTCAAAATGATCCAAACAGTAAGGAGAAAGCTCTAGTTGGTTGGTAATCAACTCTACCTCCAAGGCTTTGTTCAAATTTGAAAATTGTGCGGCAGTAAAATTTGAAACTCCGAAATTTTTCACTTTTCCCGTTTCAAGCAAATGGTTAAACGCGGCATTCACCTGCTGGTGGTCCATCATTGGGTCTGGCCGATGAATGAGTAGCAAATCGATGTATTCGGTATTCAAATTGGACAACGAACGCTCTACACTTTTAATGATGTGGTGTTGGCTGGTGTTGTAGTAATTAATAGGCGTGTTGGGGTATAGTTTACCAGGTAAAATAATGCCACATTTTGTAACAATCTCTAAGGATTTCCTAATGTGAGGAGCGTTTTTAAGCATTTTACCAAACTCTTTTTCACATTGGTAGTCTCCATAAATATCGGCATGGTCCATGGTTGTTATGCCCAATGCAAGTAGTGATTCAATCAAATTCTGGAGTTGGATTTCAGAAAGGTTCCAATCCATTAATCGCCAATGGCCATGTACAAATTGAGAAATGGATAAATCTTGGTTGAGGTGAATTCTTTTCATATTATAATTGGTAATACTGCCTCTGCAGAATCAAAATTCTAAAAGGCTTAATTACTGGATGTCATGCAATAAAATTAAATCTATTATGGTTTTAAGGTTTTTACCAATTCAGGGTTGGTTATTAAATATACTACTATAGCCAGCATAACGGCCATCATAAAGAAAAAAGTAGACAACATAGAAACCAACACACCTTTGGTAAAAGTCCACCATTTTCTTTTTTCGTCAAAACACGAGTATGCAAACCAACCTGCCAACAAAGCACTAAATGCAATTTTCATCCATTCAACTCCTAAGAAAAGACCAAAAAAGTGGTAAATAGAAACATCCAAAAATGAGACCAGCGCAATTAGGCCACTGTAGTAAAATGAAAAAGTCATAAACTCCAAGAAAGTAAGCCTCTGTTTTTTGAAAAATAAAAGGCTACTAAATGCCATTATCGGAATTTGCAAAAAGTTAAATATTCTAAAATTTTGACTGATCTTCCTTTGCATCCAAATGGAAAAATCATTTTTTTGGTATACTTCATCTCCCAAAGCATTCGCGCCAGTTGCATCAATAAAGGCAGCAAAGTCAATTCCAAAAAAGGACATATGCAAAACTAGTATGGTAATACAAATGAAGAAAAATCCAGCTCCCCCAGTGTATTTAACTCTGTTTCCACTGATGTAAGACCTAAATACAACGCCTGGATGTACGAATAAATCGACAATGGTTCTGAAGTACTTGTTATCAATCCCAAATAATTTATTCTGAACATCATGGAATAAGTTTTTGAAGGAAAGTCTTTTGACTTGCATGGATTGTCCACAATTCGAACAAAAATTACCTTCTACTGGGCGATTACAATTATAACAAGCAGGCATATCACAAGGTTGGCTAAATTTCAAACATACAAGCCAATTTTATAAATTCCAACAATCCAACATGTGGAGTTATAAAAAACATTAATTTCCTTTTAATGGGTTTAAAAATGGGCTGTACTTTTATATTTGTAATATGTTGAAATGTTGGCCCATTTTTCTGTTGTTGGTATTATTTTCTTGTAATAATAATAAAACGCCGGATTTAAAATTAGCAGTAGCTGCCAATGCCCAATTTGCCTTGCGCGAAATTGCGGATGCTTTTGAACAAGAGACCGGAATTGCAGTAGGCATAACGGCTGGTTCCTCAGGGAAATTGACTGCGCAAATTATGCAAGGAGCACCTTTTGATGTTTTTGTATCTGCGGATATGGAATACCCCAAATACCTAAAAAGTAAAAAAAATTATCCAAAAGACCCACAGGTATATGCCATAGGCCAATTGCTGTTATGTGTAAATATAAATTCGATTGCTGCGGAACAGGGCAATAGAAAAGTGGCCATACCCAACCCCAAAACTGCGCCTTATGGTCGTGCAGCGCTCCAATACTTACAAGGTAGTAAAGATTCGGTTTGGCTCGAGCGTTTGGTTTTTGGAGAGAGTGTGGGGCAAGTAAACCAATTTATGTTTGCAGGCACTGTTGCAATGGCTGTTACTGCGGCTTCAACAAAACATTTGATTGACCTCGAACATTGGAATGTTCAAATTGTCAACAATAAAAAACAGGAACCTTTGTTGCAAGGCGCATTGGTACTGAATCAAAATGCCGATGCACTGGCTTTTTTTAATTTTCTACAATCGGATATTTCTAGAGAAATTTTCATTCAATACGGTTATGCCGTACCTTCCAAACATGAATAAACTAAAGGGTACAATAAGTTCCATACAAAATGAATCAGCTTTGGGATTGGTACATGTACGGTCTCATGGCGTTGCGTTTGAAGTAGTGCTTATAGAAGGAGGAGAAACGTATACCAAGGGCCAAGAAATTGAATTGCTTTTCAAGGAGACGGAAATTATAATATGTACCCAATCAGTAGAGGGTATAGGCATTAGAAATAAAATCCCTGCAACAGTGGTTGCAATTGAAAAAGGACAATTAATGAGTTTGGTACAGCTGCAAGTTAAGGATGCGGAATTGGTTGCGGTAGTCACCAACTCCGTTCTCGAAGACCTTGGAATAGAACCCGATCAACAAATTCATGCCCTTATAAAATCCAACGAAATTATGATCGGTTCATGATGGATTGGTCCCCTATATTGCTTTCTTTGGAATTGGCTTTTTTCACGGCTATCATACTTTTTGTAGTAGCTGTTCCTCTTGCTTATTGGTTGGCATATTCCAATAGTAAGTGGAAAGTCTTAGTCGAATCTTTGATTAGTTTGCCCATAGTTTTACCTCCGACAGTAATTGGTTTTTATTTGTTGTTGCTGTTTTCACCGGAATCGGGAGTAGGTGCTTGGTTAGAACATACCTTGGGTATTCAATTGGTTTTCTCCTTTCCGGGGTTAATCGTTGCTTCTACTATTTACAGCCTTCCATTTATGGTACAACCCCTTCAAGCTGGTTTCTCGTCTTTGCCCTCATTGTATAGAACCGCAAGTTATGTGTTAGGTAAATCAAGGTTTACCACTCTTATTAGAGTTTTACTGCCCAACATCCAACCTGCAATATTCACTGGTTTGGTGTTGTCTTTTGCCCATACAATTGGGGAGTTTGGCGTGGTTTTAATGATTGGCGGCAATATTCCTTCGGTTACAAGGGTGGCATCCATCGCGATTTATGATGAAGTAGAATCTTTAAATTATAACAGTGCCCATCAATATTCCATTGTATTGTTTGCACTGTGTTTTGGCATATTGGTGGTGCTTAATGTACTCAACAAAGGCAGTTTTTTTAAATTTTTTAAAAAATGAATGTAGCGATTACTAAAAAACTAGGTGCCGCTGAATTCCAATTGACAATGGAGTGTACCATTCAAGAAGGGACTTTTACCTGTTTGGTGGGGCCATCTGGATCTGGGAAAACTACATTTTTGAAAATTGTGGCTGGCCTGTTGGAGGCAGATGCAGGGGTTATCCACTTTGATGGCCATTGTTGGTTCGATAAGTCGACCAAAACGTTGGTACCAGCTCAAAAAAGGAATATTGGCTACGTTTTCCAAGAATACGCAGTTTTCCCGAATATGACAGTAGAAGGGAATATGGACTATGCATTTGGAAAGCTGAAGAACAAAACATTAAAAGATACATTGGTGTCTATAATGGAACTTCAAGATCTATTGAAAGAGGTGCCTGGTCATTTGTCTGGTGGACAAAAACAAAGGGTAGCCTTGGCAATGGCTTTGTGTCGGCAACCAAAATTATTGCTCCTAGATGAACCATTAGGTGCTTTGGACCACGCCATGCGGTCTAAAATGCAGCAGTATATTTCTGAAGTACATAAAAAATACAAATTAACCACAATAATGGTTACCCACGACATAGCAGAAACCTATATTTTAGCCGATAAAGTTATTCAATTAGACAAAGGATCTGTTGTTAAGGAAGGAACGGCGGATCAGGTATATGGTACCGCTTCCATTAGTGGTAAATTCAGTTTTAATGGTGTAGTGGTGGATAAAACACCATCCGGTATACTCCATATAATTACGGTTCTAATTAATAATGAGGCTTGCAAAGTGGTGGTAACGCACCACGAAGCAAATTTTATTGAAATCGGCGACAAAGTTCGAGTGGCCTCTAAGGCGTTCAACCCTGTTATTCAAAAGATTAACTAATAATTATTTATCTTTTGCCAACCCTTGATGTAGAAAACCGTAGGTATAGTTTCACTTCTTATTTTTTAAAGCTATGAAACACATGCTCCAGGCTTTTTTATACTACAAAAAGTCCTTTTCTGGGTTTACCAAAGAAGTATGGTGGTTGGCTTTGGCTTCTTTAATCAACAGGGCAGGAGCCATGGTGTTGCCTTTTTTATCGATATACCTGACCAGTGCTTTAGGCTTTGAAATGGGGCAAGTCGGAATCGTGATGTTGTTTTATGGAATGGGCTCCTTTTGTGGGGCATGGATCGGAGGAGAACTCTCTACGCATGTAGGGGCATATAAAACCATGATTGGTAGTTTGGTCTTAGGAGGCATTTGCTTTTATTTTCTGGGATATTTTCAAACTTTGGAGTGGTTTTGTGCCGGTATGTTTGTTACCGCAATGGTAATTGATGTTTTTAGACCTGCTGTTTTTGTAGCATTGGCCGATTACGCCGTGCCTGAAAATCGAACACGGGCCATTACATTGATACGATTGGCAATCAACTTGGGGTTTTCAGTTGGACCAGCATTAGGAGGTTTGATCATTGTTGGAATTGGCTACCAATATCTGTTTGTTGTGGATGCTGTTACTTGCATAGCAGCAGGTGTTTTAATTTGGGTAGTCTTGCCTAAAAAAGAGGCAAGACCAACAAGCGAAAAGATTGCAAGACATTCTCATAAGAAAATAATGTCCGATTATCCTTTTATGTTTTTTTTAGTGGCTGTTTTGTTGTTCTCATTTGTTTTTGTTCAGTATTTCTCTGCCATACCGGTATATTACAAAGACATTAGGATGTTAACAGAAGACCAAGTTGGCTGGTTACTTTCTATTAATGGCGCCTTGATATTTTTAATAGAAATGCCTTTAATCTATGCTTTGGATAGTCCGAATTTTTCGAAATTTAAAATTATAGCCTGGAGCAGTGTGCTGTTGTCGCTTAGTTTTTGGTTGATGTGGGCTTTTGACTGGAACGGTATATTGGTGGCAGGTATGTTGGTGGCTACTGTAGCAGAAATGCTGTGTTTTCCATTAACCAATTCCATTTCCATGCAACGGGGTACTGGAGGCAACGAAGCTAGGTACATGGCTTATTATACGATGACATTTTCATTGTCCCATACTTTTGGTCATTTTTTAGGCCTTAATATGTCGGCCCAATTTGGATTTGATACCTTGTTGCTCACGCTCACTATGTTGGCATTGATTGCCGGGGTGCTTTTTTTATTGGTTGAACCACGTTTTAAAAGTAAGCTGAGGCGTTAACCTTTTATATACTTCTATAGTTAGTTCTTGGGTTTATACTTGCATTCACGCAATAAACTAAAAAGTATATAGTCTACAAGTGTTGATTATATACTTTTTTTTATTACCTTTATACTCTACAAAAGTTGAGTATATGGAATTTAGTCTTGGAACCCTTGAAGAAAGTATCTTACTGTTGGTAGTAGTTGCAGAAGAGGATGCCTACGCCTATGCACTTGTTAAGGCATACGAGGAACACATGAATAAAAAATTATCGCTAAGTGCGGTTCATGCGGTATTAACCCGATTGGAAAAAAAAGGCTTTGTTAATTCTACCTTGCACCAAGCAGGCGAAGAACGGGGAGGACGGAAAAAAAGGGTTTTTAATATTACCAATACGGGAAAAAGGGCTATTGAAGAAATTAAAAATAACCGCCTAAGGTTGTGGAATTTAGTACCCCAAAGTTTTTAATATGGATGTAGCGCCACAAAATCGGCCCAATCCGCCAAAATGGATAGAACGGATCATTGAATATTTATGTATCGAATCCATTCAAGATGAAATATTGGGGGATCTATACGAGGCTTATCAAGATAATTGTAGCCTTTATTCCATCAAAAAGGCCAAATTTAAATATATAACTTCTGGGCTCAAATTTCTTCGTTTTTCTAATTTCAAAAGAAGCCCTATAAAAACCTCTTCCAATATGTTATTTAAAAGCTATGCCATTATTGGCTTTAGAAATTTAAAACGCCAAAAACTTTATGCTGGTATCAATGGATTGAGCCTTTCACTAGGTATTATGTGCAGCATTTTATTAGCGGTTTACATTTACAATGAACTAAGTTACGACCAACATTTATCGAACAAAGAACGCCTTTACAGATTGAATACTCTGCAGTTTGAAGAAAATGGGTCAATTAAACAGGAAGGGACTGCTACTATGTTGCCGTTGGCACCGGCACTTCAAGAAAGCTTTCAAGAAATTGAACATGTCACCCGTTCTTTTAATTTCTCGAGATTTGTTCAAACCAAAAACAACAAATCCAAAATTAGCATCACTATAGCCGATCCTTCTTATTTTGATGTGTTTTCGTTCAAAGTGACCTCTGGCAATAAAAAACACCTATTTGATGTGCCCTATTCAGTCGTGTTGTCGGAAGAAATGGCCCAAGAGTTTTTCGGATATGAGAATGCAGTAGGCAATACTTTGGAAATTAGAATGAACAAAAAATACATACCTTTTGAAGTGACAGGTGTATTTGAATCTGCTCCCATAAACTCCAGTCTACAACCTCAAATAATAGTGCCAATGGCAATTCTTCCTTTAGAGTTTAACAAAGAGCTTTCCAATTCTGGCAATTCTTGGAGAACCAGTTTTTTAAACACCTATTGTTTGTTGCGTCCACAGAGCAACCCGTTGGACTTTAATGTTAAACTAGAACAGTTGTGGTTGGAACATTTTGGTGAGGACCTCAAAAGCCTTTATGAAGATGGAGAGTGGGGCAATAAAAACCAAGCAATGGCAGGTTTTAGATTACAATTGTTTACAGACATTCATTTGAATGGAGTTATTTGGGATGGAAAAACAGATGACAGCAGAAAAATGAGGTTGGTCTATCTAAGTTTGGTAGCATTGCTAATTTTGTTGATAGGAGGAGTCAACTTCGTAAGTATTACCATTGGAAGGTCGTCGAATAGGCTAAAAGAAATTGCCATGAGAAGGACGATAGGTTCCTCAAAAGGACAAATTAGGACACAATTTTTAATAGAATCCATGGTGTTGAGCATGATTTCTACCATGGTAGGTTTGCTTCTTTCTTACCTGTTATTGCCCTACTTTGGAACATTAGTTAACCAATCAGGGATGACCGCTTATTTTTCAATAAGCTTATTTTTGTTTGTCTGTGTTTTTGGTTTAGTTGTAGGTTTTATTGCTGGCTTGTACCCATCGATATTACTGGCTCGATTGCCTGTGGCCAAAGCTTTTAAAACGAACGCTAAAATTGGAAAATCCTCCACTTTTACTCAATTCATGTTAGGGTTTCAATTAACAGCCGCCGCTGTTTTGTTGTCTTTTGTATTGCTAATGAACAAACAACTCAGTTTTATACAGAAAAAGTCGTTGGGCTTTAATCCTGAAAATGTACTGGTTATCGACTTAAATACAGCCAATGATTTGCTGTATACAACATTTAAAAATGAATTGTTGACACACAGCAGTATTGCATCTGCAAGTGCAACCAGTAGAGCTTTTGCCAAAGGCAGTATGACCTACGGAATAGATTACAAAGGGGAAAGCAAGTCTTTCCATTATTTTAGGGTTGACCCTACCTATCTAAGCACATTAAATATTGAATTGCTTCGAGGACGCAATTTTAACCCTGAACTGACAACTGATATTACGGAAGCAGTAGTAGTTAATGAAGCTTTTGTAAAAACCTTTGGTTGGCAAAATGGTATTGGAGAAGTGGTAGAAGGGTTTTATGACGGGGACAAACCAGATCCGGTGGTAGTAGGGGTG
Organism: Cytophagales bacterium Alg240-R148; assembly: GCA_900537185.1. Classification (GTDB taxonomy): domain Bacteria; phylum Bacteroidota; class Bacteroidia; order Cytophagales; family Cyclobacteriaceae; genus Alg240-R148. The sequence goes on along the minus strand of LS999830.1, from coordinate 370,127 downwards.
GTTAAAGACTTTAACTTTGAAAGCTTAGAAGACAGGCCATTACCAGCTTTGATGTCTATGGACCCAGAAGAGTCGGAATATGAGAACATAATAGTTAAAATTGAAGCTGGCAATACGCAGGAGGCATTGCAAGTTATAAAGGAAGAATGGGAACAAATAGAACCAGATGTGCCAATGAAGTATTCCTTTATGGCAGATGATATTGCCTCTTTTTATAGGGCCTATTCACGCTGGAAAAAAATATTAACAGTGTCCACTATCTTGGCCATTATAATTGCAGCCATGGGGCTTTTTGGCTTGATAGGAATTAGTCTAAATGGTAAAACAAAAGAATTCGGTATTAGAAGAATACTAGGAGCCAACCAATTGGGTTTGATATTTCAACTAGGTAAAATGTATTTTTGGATATTATCAATATCCTTTGCTATTGCCTTGCCCTTGTTGGTATACACGGGGCAAAAATGGTTAGAAAATTTTGCTTACAAGGTTCAGCTAAACGGCAGCATACCAGCTCTTACAATTTTTATTATGGTAGGGGTACTCTTGTTGTCAATTGTGCATCATGCGCTGAAAACGAGTAAAATAGAACCAATTGAAGTGTTAAAAAATGATTGATAATAAAAAGCGGCCGGCTATGAACCGGCCGCTTTTTTTATCCTACAAAAGCAGAAAATTGTTGTTCCAGTCCTTTTGGGTTGCTAGAGTAGAGTTTGTTGATTTCCGATGACATTGCATCCGGAAAAATGTCTTCTACGCCTTCTTTTAACCCAATAATAACATTCTTAGCTACATTTTCTGGTGAATCTTTGTCCATTTGTATGTCTTTGGCCATGTCTGTATCAATCGGTCCGGGGTAAACACCCATTACCAAAAAAGCTTCATTGGCCAATTCTCCTCTTAACCCTTGCGTTACACTATGTACCGCAGCCTTACTAACGCTATAAGTACCTGCCATTGGCATGTTGCCAAGACCTGCTACCGATGAAATATTAATAATAGCACCATTGGGTTGAATTAACTTATCTTTTAGCGCATTGGTTAATTTTACCACACCCCAAACATTTACATCTAAGTTTGTTTTTAAACTACCTAATACATCCCCGTTAATAATGCCTCCCATGGCAAAAATACCGGCGTTATTTACCAAAATATCTACCTTATCAATTTGTTGCGCAGCAGCGGCAATAGATTGTTCGTCGGTTACGTCCAATTGGACAGGAATCAACCGGCCTTCAAATTGCTGGGCCAGTTCGGTTAGTGATGCGGGGTTTCTTGCACCAGCATATACTTTTGCGGCTCCATTACTCAAAAATTCAAGAGCCAAGGCCTTTCCGATGCCTCTGTTCGATCCACTAATAAAAACTGTTTTACCTTCCGGGTTAATTGTTGTCTTTGACATAATACTATTTGTTTATTTTTTGATTTTGTTTTTACAAACGTAAACCTAAGTATAAAGTGTTATAAATTTTTATGATATATTTGTAGTAGTGATATTGAAAAACAAATAACATGATAAATTTAGAATGGTTGCGAACTTTCAGGGCGGTATACAAAACTAAATCTCTGAGCAAGGCATCGGACTTACTAGCGGTTAGCCAACCAACAGTTAGCCAACAAATTAGTACACTTGAAGCCCATTTAGGGCAAAAACTTTTCACCAGAAAATCAAAAGGCGTGGTGGAAACGGACGAAGGCAAGTTGTTAAATACGATGGTGGCTGGTTCTTTAGAGGTTTTGGAGGGCGTAGAAAATGACATTTCCAATAAAAGTTCTAAGCTGAATAATATTTTAACCATTGGAATTTCTCCGCATTTATATAAAACAACGTTGTGCAATAAAGTATTAGAGTTGGGCCCATATGTGCATATTAAATTTGCAGAAAAGGAAGTTTTGATACGGGATGTCCAAGACGGAGTTATCAACTATGCCATTATACCAGGTGAATTGAATACTTTTGATGCATTAAATTTTCCTTTGTATGACCAGCGAATGGTTTTGGCAGCTACTCCCGATATTGATCTCATGGAAATTCGAGATTTATATGCGAAAGACAAAGAACAAGCAGAACGTTGGCTGAACCAATACAAGTGGTATGCGCATGACGCTGTGTCCGGGTACATTAAAGTGTTCTGGATGGAATTGTTTAATAAAAAAAGGCCATCTATTATTCCCAATTACATCATTCCTAATGAATTTGAGGTGCTCTTTCAACAAGGGCAGGGCAGTGGTCTGAGCTGCGCGTTAAACACGGTAGTGGAACCTTTTGTTCAAAATGGAAAGCTGAATACGATTGAATTGCAACCCATTCAGTTTAGAAAATTATCGCTTATAGCTAATAAAATAAAGGCCCCAAAGCAACTTACAGATGCGCTTTTGGATAAATTATTGGCACAGCGATGTTATAAAATGTAGCGAATGGCAACCAAATGTTGGGTTGTTATAGGTTCCCAAAGAATATTCTCGTTGTAAACGAGAATCGATGGTTATTGAGCAACAGAGTTTTATTTAAATTTCATTGGCTTCGATTTATTTGTAAATTTAAATAAGTAGTACCAACCAAGTTGTTATGCCTGAAAACAAAACAGTACCCACCTCCACCAATGTAGAGACTTTCTTAAATGAAATAAATCCTCCTGTTCGCAAACAAGATGCTCTAGTTTTATTAGAATTGATGCGAGAAATAACAGGGGAGGATCCAAAGATTTGGGGCCCGTCCATCGTAGGTTTTGGTTCTTATCATTATAAATACGAATCTGGTAGGGAAGGGGACATGCCGGTTTTGGCCTTTTCCCCTAGAAAACAACACATGGTACTGTATGTTTTAAACAATTTCAAAGGGCAGGCAGATTTATTAGAACAATTGGGCAAACACAAAACTGGAAAATTTTGCCTCTATGTAAAAAAGTTATTAGATATCGACCTTGTTATATTAAAGAAAATAATGGTCGAATCTTCGAATAAGACCCATTCCAAATATAATTTATAATTACCATATAGGTAATTGGTATACAATGAATTACCTGCTTTAATTATACAATTCCAATAAATCACAGGATATTTGTGTTGATATGGTACTTTTCGTTATTGTTAAAATTGGCATTTTTGGCCCTCGAGCAAACCATCGTATGGGTCTCAATTTTTTTAAAGAATATTATATCCTTTCTAGTTTTTAATTCAATTTCTCTGTCATTAGCTTTATTTATAACTAATCAAATAATTGTATTATGAGTAAGATTAATGTTGTTTTTACAACACTTTTAGCGGTTTTGTTGTTGAGCTCTTTCAATAACAAAGAAAATAATTTTTATGGTGGCCCAAAAATTAAATTCATCAAAGGAACAACTAGTGTATTTAAAGGGAAAAAATCCTATTTGGTTAAATTTGATTATTCTAAGATGTCTGTTGATGGTTTGGAAACAGAAGCAGAGTATATCGAGTATAAAATGAAAAAGAAAAAGACCAAAGAAAAAGCGGATAAATGGAAAATGTCTTGGAAAAACGATCAGAAAAATAACGTAAATGCATATGTTAAGATGTTGGCCAGAGAATCAAAAAAAACCAACCTTGTATTTACAACCGACGATCCCAATTCAGATTATGAAATGCTGGTTGTACCATCTAGAATTGAAACGGGAACAGGAATAAAAAAATCAAGTGTAGAATTGAACCTATTCCTAAAAAATATCAAAACAGGAAAAGTAATAGCTAAAGTACACGTTCCTAAAATCCATGGTGTGCAACAAGGGCCCACAGCTCCTACTACAGGTATGAGAGTTCAGGTAGCACTTATGCAGAGCGCGGCTTACTTTGGGAAATACCTGAAAAAACTCAATAAATAGGGACATGAAAATGAAATTATTTGTTGCAACACTATTGTTGGTTGGGTGCAGCTTAGTTGCTATGGCCCAGCAGGGTATTTCAAAAGTATACAATTCTAAAAACGTAGTTTATTTTGGAATTGATTATACCCACCTTAAGTTGGTCCACAACAAAGGTTTCATCAATAGGAATGGAAACGAATTGTGTGCGTCTTTAACGTTTAAATATTTCAAGGAATGGAATGAAATGTTTGTCATAGAAAGAAACAAGTTTGATCTAGAAGAATTGCTATATGTAAATGAGTACGTAATTGAATTAGATTCTAGTGATAGGCGCAATAACAATTACCAAACAGAAGGATGTATTATTGGCAATGAAGAATATGTGGTAACAGAGCAACAAAAAGAAGCTTTGGTGCAACACTATTCATCCGAACAACACCAAAATGGTGTGGGTATTTTGATTGTAGGCGAATTGTTGAGTAAGGAGATGGACATTGGAAAATATTCGGTTTTGTATTTTGATTTAAAGTCCAATGAAATTTTGTTAAGCGAAAAAGTGGAAGGCAAACCTGGAGGGCAAGGTATTCGAAATTATTGGATAAACTCGCTGTATGAAAGCCTTTTAGACAATAAAATAAACCATAGGAAAAGAATAAAAAAACTAAAAAAATAACACCCATAAGAAGGGGCTGTTTTATTAACAGTCCCTTTTTTTATTTGGGCCCAGCAATTATTTTTAGAACCAGCTCTTTGGTTAACTTTTTCCCGGAAGCTTTCCGTTTCAAATTGTCAAAAGTAAATTTAAAATCACAACCCTTTTTCCATTCAGAACAACCATAAGCTGTTTTGCCTCTAATCAATGTACCGGTATTGCATTTAGGGCAACTGGGCATTTTATTGTCTTTTTTGTCCTGTTTGGGCGGCTTCATTTCTAGTTGCAGTTCAAAATCACCATTGAAAAATAGCTTGCCTTCCTTTTTCTTCCCGTCTATTATAAAACCCTTGATGTTTGTTGTCGATTTTTTATCTACCAGTCGTTCTACTTGTTTATCCGTTAGTTTTTTGCCTTTGTATTCAAAAGGAATTCTCATCTTACAGCCAGCTTTCCAGTTGGAACAACCGAAACTGTTTTTACCCTTAACTATAGCTCCTTTATTGCATTTTGGACAAGTATTGTTCTGTTGGTTGGCGGAAGTTTTTGCTGTCTTTTTTGTTGTTTTCGGAGCTTCATTTACCGCAGACAAGCGGGGTTTATAGGCTTCCCTTTTTACCTCGAAAACCAATTCATTGACCATTTTTTTCATGTTGACAATAAATTCACCAGCTCCAAACTCCCCATCTTCAATTTTCTTTAGTTGCCTTTCCCACTGTCCTGTTAGAGCAGCAGATTTCAGTAGTTCATTTTGGATGGTTCCAATGAGTTGGACACCCATAGGCGTGGGCAATACTTGCTTTTTTCTCCGTTCGGTATATTTTCTTTTGAACAATGTTTCAATGATGTTAGCCCTAGTAGATGGTCTCCCAATTCCATTGGCTTTCATTAAATCTCTCAATTCTTCATCTTCCACTTGTTTGCCTGCAGTTTCCATTGCGCGCAGCAAGGAAGCTTCTGTAAAGTTTTTTGGAGGCTTGGTTGTTTTTTCAGAAAAAGAAGGCTCATGGGGTCCTTTTTCTCCTTCCACAAAAGAAGGTAATATGCTTTCTTCTTCTTCTTCAGACTTCTCTTCCCCTTCGGCATTCTTTTTTTCTTTTGGAAAAAGAACCCGCCAACCCTCTTCAAGAATTTCTTTTCCTTTAGCTACAAATTGAACCGATGTTACTGCTGCCTCTACCTGGGTTTTGGCTACCTTACAATCGGGATGAAAAACTGCTATAAATCGGCGGGTTACGATGTCATATACCTTTTGCTCTTCTGTATTCAAAGATTTTTGTTCTCCCGTTGGAATGATGGCGTGGTGGTCGGTAACTTTTTTGTCGTTGAAGACTTTAGCCGATTTCCTTATGGGTTTGTTTAGAATTGGTGCAGTAAAGGAGGCGTAGGTTTTTAAACCTTTAAGAATACCTGGCACTTTAGGGTATAGGTCGTTAGGCAAAAATGTAGTATCCACCCTTGGGTAGGTCACCACTTTCTTTTCGTAAAGTCCTTGTACTAATTTAAGCGTAATTTCAGCTGTAAACCCAAATTTGTTGTTGCAAAAAACTTGCAGTCCAGTAAGGTCAAAAAGTTTAGGGGCATATTCTTTTCCTTCTTTTTGGGTGATTTTTTTTATCTCTAATTCTTGTCCTGTGATTTGAGATAGGAGAATTTCGCCATCTTCTTTTTTTAAGAATTTACCTTCGGTATTTTTAAATATTGTGGAACGGTATTTGGTTTGGAGCTCCCAATAAGGTTTAGGAACAAAGTTTTCTATTTCGTGAAAACGCTCTACCAACATGGCAAGAGTTGGCGTCTGTACGCGCCCAATGGAAAGCACTTGTTTGTAGCCGCCATATTTTAAGGTATAAAGGCGGGTTGCATTCATCCCCAGAAGCCAATCTCCAATGGCTCTAGAACTTCCTGCAAAATAAAGGTTGTCAAACTCTTTGGCTGGCTTGAGGTTGTCAAAGCCTAGTTTTATGGCTTCTGTTGTGAGCGAAGAAATCCATAGGCGCTTCACTTCTCCATTGTAATTGGCTTTTTTTAATACCCAGCGTTGGATCAATTCCCCTTCTTGTCCAGCATCTCCACAATTGATAACCAACGAAGCATTATGAAATAATTGCTGGATAACGCTGAATTGTTTTTTAACACCATCGTTGCTTATTAATTTGGTGTCAAATCGTTTGGGTAACATGGGTAAAGTACTCAAATCCCAACGTTTCCAATGGCTTTCATAATCTTCTGGAGGAAGTAAGGTACAAAAATGTCCGAATGTCCAAGTTACTTGGTACCCATTGCCCTCGAAATAGCCGTTTTTTTTAGCGTTAGCACCAATTACCTGTGCTATTTCTTTTGCCACACTTGGCTTTTCCGCAATACAAACTTTCATATACAACTATGCTAATGCGCTATTCAGACTAAAATCAATAAAACTACTCCAATTCTATTTTTGGCTTAACCGGTACATAAGCACCGCTGCTCTCTTAGCTTGTTGTGGCAACTTGGTAATGATGCCAAATTCATTTATTGTATGGTCGTGGTCTCCGCTCAGTCCCATGCCATCAATGGCCATACCAACATAACCCGAAGTAAAGGATATATCTGCTGCTCCTGCATTTCTAGGGTTAACAGCTATTACTTTTCCAAACCCAAGGTCTTGGCTTACTTGGTTGTAAAGTTCCAGTAACTGCACGTTGCCTTTTGTTTGGGTTAAAGGTGGATACCCACCATCGGCCTCAAAAACCAACTCCGCTGTGGTACCGTTGTAGTTGTTACCAGCAATTGCCATCATTTCTTTTTTTGCCATTCCTAGTTGTTCCAATGAAACGGCTCTGATATCTCCTTTTACCACCACTTCTTGCGCCACAACATTGGATTTGCCGTAGGCAGCTCCGCCTGTAATAGTAGGGTCTTCAATAATTTTGGTTCCACCAAGAATTACACCAGGGTTGAAAGTGAGGTTTTCTTTTGTAGACAATTGCTTGTAAAAAGCATTGAGAATTCTAGATGTTTCATAAATGGCTCCAACGCCAACACGCTCTGTAAATACTTGAGACGAATGGGCTGCATTGCCTTTTACTTTTAATGACCAGCCAGTAGAACCCCTTCTTGCAACTACAATGGTTTTTGGATCTCCATCTGCATTCTCAAATCCGAGGGCTATGTCAGCCCATTCAGCACTTTTCACCAGAGCTTCTTTTGAAAGGTGGAGTGGGGAACCACTTTTTTCTTCATCGCCCGTCATTACTACTTGAATCGACATGTCATCCAATACACCCGCTTCATATAAACCTTGTAAGGCCATTAAAATAATAACGTCACCGCCTTTCATATCTGCTATGCCTGGACCTTTCACTATTGAATCATTAACAACTTCATATTTTTGAAATGGACTGTCTTTTTCAAAAACGGTATCCAAATGACCGATCATAAGGATTTTTGGACCTTTTTTTCCCTTACGAGTGGCTATGAGGTGGCCTGCTCTGCCATAGCCACTGCCATCGGTTAGTGTCACCTCAAATCCTAGTTTTTCAAAGTGAGGACGGAGCGCTTTCCCAACCATTTGTACCCCTTCCAAATTCATGGTGCCACTGTTTATATTGACCAGTTTTTCCAATAAAATTTGAGATTGTGCTGTGTTTTGGTCTATTGTTTTGACAATTTTCTTCTCAGTTTTCCCTTTTTGAGCGAAGGATACAGAAACAATTGTTAATATAACAAAGAATAGGATGGACAGCTTTTTCATGGTTACTGGATTGGTTTAGGAATAAATCAGAACGCATATTACTTATTTTTTTTTAATTTTCTGTTTTAAAACCTCTTATAGGTCGTTGATTTACTCTATAAAATTGTCCAGTTGGTAGTGCCATCCATGCATTACGTCTAGAAGTAGTCCGACAGCTCCAATGGCGCCTGTTTTATTTGGTGCATTCCGTTAACTTGAATACAACAATAAAGACCAAAAACGGAGCGTATTTTTATATTAAAATAAAATGAAATGGGCATAATAAAATTAAAAACAATACTGGAAATTGTCTTGGTTGTAGGAGTAGTTTGTTCTTGTAACCAGGGCAAACCAACCAACAAACTTTATGCTTACAACAGCACATCGGCAGAGTGGTTTGTAAGAATTGGCGCAAAAATTAAAAAAGGAGATACCATTGGTGAAGAAGAATGGGATGGTTTGTTTCAATCGAAAGGATACCAAACCTATTTAAGTTATTCAGATTCTTCCTATAAAAAAGAACAGGTTATGCGTTGTATGGACCTTGTTTTTAATCCTAAAAACAAAAGCCAATTGGATAGCTTACTTCAACTGCCAATCCCTTTAAATTCCAATATGATGGAGTTTCTTGTTTTTAACAATTTTAATGCAATCAACGAAAATATGGATTTGGCAAAGTCCTTTTTAAGGGATACTGATTTTCAATCCATTTTTAAAGGAGCGGATTCTATTGCCCAAACTTTTATTCCTGCTAACAATGGGGGGCGAGATAAATTGTTCGAAGTATCCATCTTATGTGCGGACCCAGACGGGAAAGTGATCGGCAATGCCATTGTACTTGATTTGAATACTATTATGCACCTAGAATACCAAGAAATAATGCAGCTAATTGCCCATGAATACCACCACAATTACCGGAATTTAAAAACGCCTTCTATAAAAGACCCTGTCTTTCAACAAATAAACAAATTGCACCAAGAAGGCCTAGCAGATTTAATTGATAAACCATTGCCCCCAATAACTGCAAATGGGCTATACCCCGAAGCAGTAATAGACCTGTATAATGCGACCTTTTTCAGCACCGGGGAAAAATTAAAGGCGTTGGACTCTTTATCTGTTGCTTCTAAACAATTGGACTTCAAACAAAGTGAAGAACAATTTAATGGGTTTTTGAAATTTGGAGGACACCCCAATGGGTTGTACATGGCGCTTTTAATTCAACAGGTTTATGGCCTGGATACCTTGGTTCAGACTTACAATGATCCCATTGGTTTTATAGAGTTGTACCAATCATCTGCAATTCAAAACAAAAAACAATATGTTTTTTCTGATGCTTTTATGAACCAAATGGAGGAATTAAAAAGCAAAACACCTAGCAATTAACATTGTAATAAAATTCGGGAATTTATAAAAAATATATAAAGGGAATGCCATAATAATTTACGATCTTTTTGATCAACCAATTTCAAAAGACATTGGCAGCATCTGCAACCCAGTTTACAACAACACAAAAATGGACCTTGGTGGCTACAATATTAGCCTCAAGTTTGGTTTTTATTGATAGCACAGCTTTGAACGTGGCTTTGTCTGCATTACAAAAGGATCTGGGGATTTCGGGAACACAATTAATATGGGTGATTAATGGCTACGCACTGTTTCTCTCTTCCCTTTTACTGGTGGGGGGTGCAATGGGAGATTTGTACGGTAGGAATAAGGTATTCCTAATTGGCTTGCTGGTATTTTCGCTGTCTTCTTTGGTATGTGGGTTGTCTCAAACACCGATGCAGTTGATCGTTTCTAGAGGTTTTCAAGGAATAGGTGGGGCGCTGTTGACTCCAGGAAGTTTATCCATTTTAAGCGCTCAATTTAGTGAAAACAATAGAGGAAGAGCCATTGGGTTGTGGTCTACATTTAGTGCAATTACAGGGGTGTTAGGACCTGTTTTAGGGGGCTGGTTGGCCGGTATGGGGTGGTGGCGTACTATTTTCTTTTTAAACATTCCACTGAGTATAATAGTATTTACAGTGTTTTTATTAAGAATACCAGAAACAAAAAATCCAGAAGCAGGTAAACTGGATATAATAGGAGCTGTTTTAGTAACTTTAGGCTTAGCCGGGATTACTTTTGGGCTGGTTGAATCTGCTGAATGGGGTTTCGACAACAAGTACATTCAATTGGCCTTGGTTGCAGGTGTTTTGGCCTTGCTGGCTTTTATTTGGGTGCAAAAGAATAAAACCAACCCTATGGTTCCCCTTCATTTATTTGAATCTAGTGTTTTTAGCGGTGGCAATACCATGACCTTATTTGTTTATGCTGCTTTGGGTGGAACCATTTTCTTTTTGCCATTAAATTTAATCAACATTCAAGGGTATTCTGAATTAGGCGCTGGGTTGTCCATGCTGCCCATCATCCTATCCGTAGCCATTTTATCTCCTATTTCGGGAAAATTTGCGGATAAAAATGGTGTTCGTTTGCCCTTAACAATAGGACCACTCGTTACTAGTTTGGGTTTTTATTTTTTCACCACTATTGGCATTACCACTGGGCCCAGCCAATATTGGAGTACTTTTTTTATTGGTTTACTGGCTATAGGCATAGGCTTGGGTACAACGGTGGCGCCTTTAACGGCCGCGGTGATGGGGGCGGTTGGTGAAAAATATTCTGGAGTGGCTTCGGGTGTGAACAATGCGGTTGCCAGAACAGCAGGCGTATTGGCCATAGCGGTGTTTGGTGTAATGGCATTGAATCTATATAGGAGCAGTGTTCTTGAGGCAACCAATAAAATTGGACTTTCACCCAATATTACAACCGAAATTGAAATGGAGACGTACCAATTTATTGGGGCAAAGGTTCCAGCATCCTTAAAGGAATCGGCAGCCCAACAAGTGAAGGGTATATACCAAAATAGTTTTGTGAAAGCTTTTAATAAAGTGGTTGGGTTGGCTGCCATTTTATGTGCGATGGGTGGCGTTTTGGCTTTTGTAACCATAAGAAATAAAACAAGTAAAAATTGACAACGACCAAGACAAACAAACAGCGTAAGTTAGCCGCCATACTCTTTGCCGATATAGTGGGTTATACTGCTATGATGCAAGAAGACGAGCCACAGACAAAACTTTTGCGGGACCAACACCGGGCGTTATTGCAGGCAGAGGTAGAACGGCACAATGGTCAAGTTATTCAATTTTATGGAGATGGTTCGCTCAACGTCTTTGAGAGTGCGGTGGAAGCGGTTAATTGTGCTATGAGAATTCAGTTGCAATCTCTGCAAGAACCTGTAGTTCCTTTGAAAATTGGCATCCATTTGGGAGACGTAGTATTGGACGACGAAGGGGCATTTGGAGATGGTGTGAACGTTGCTTCAAGAATTGAATCTTTGGCTATAAAAGGATCTGTAATGATTTCTGGAAAAGTCTTTGATGAAATTAAGAACCACCCTACCTATAAAGCGTTGTCCATGGGCAAGTTTGAATTAAAAAACGTAAGCGATGTGGTGGAAGTGTATGCCATTGTCAACGATGGTTTGGTGGTGCCTCGGCCACAGGATTTAAAAGGAAAAGTTAAAGAATCCTTCAAGAGCATTGCGGTAATGCCATTTGTTAACTTGAGCAGTGATGCAGACAATGAATATTTTAGCGATGGTATTACGGAAGAATTAATCAATGCTTTTACCCGAGTAGAAGGCCTTCGTGTTACTTCCAGAACGTCTTCCTTTACATTCAAAGGGAAAAACCAAGATGTAAGGACAATAGCCCAGCTGCTCAATGTACAATCGGTATTAGAAGGAAGTGTTAGAAAAGCAGGTAATAAAGTGAGAATTACCGCACAGTTGATCAATGGCGTAGATGGTTTCCATATATGGTCGGAAAATTTTGATCGAAATTTAGAGGATATATTTGCAGTTCAGGATGAAATATCACAAACCATAGCCTTAAAGTTAAGGACCAAACTTTCTTTGAAAGAACAGTCTACACCGCTTGTGGCCTATCCTACAGATAATTTAATAGCCTACAACGCTTATTTGTTGGGGCTGTATTATTATAATAAATGGACTCCTGCCAATGCATTGTTGGCTGTTAAACATTTTGAAAAAGCGATTGCCGAGGCACCTGGTTATGTTCCTACCTATGCCGCAATGGCCAAATGTTATACTTTGTTGTCTTCAACAGGTTTTATGGACCCAGTGCAAGCGGCCAAAAAGGCCCGTATTTTCGCAACTAAATCGATCGAGTTGGATCCTAACAGCACAGATGCCTACTTGGCTATGTCTTTTATGGAATACTTCAATGATTGGGATTGGGACAAGGGGGAGTATTATATACATAAGGCCATTGAAATCAATCCAAATGCCCCTGAAGCACATTTACTTTTTGCTTTGCACTATTCTATTAAAGGAGATTTGAAGGCGTCCATTCAATCTGCTGAAAAAGCACATGCGATAGATCCCATTTCCATTACTTCTATAAGAACATTAGCGGATATTTATTACTTTGATGGACAGTTTGACAAAGCCCATGTTTTATACGATGAAATACTGAACCAAGACCCTCAATTTTTGGCTGCAAAAGAATTTAAGGGATGGACCTATTTGATGCAAGGTGCCTATGACACAGCTTTAGAAATATTTATTTCATTGGGCGATGAATCTTCTCATGCAGTGCAGCCCTTTACTCAGATTGCCTATGCCTATGCCCTGCAAGGGAATACAGACAAAGCATTAGAATATTTAGAAAAGCTTCAAAATAGCGCTGATGCCGTAAGTTATGATTTTGCCATTATTTACACTGGCCTAAAAAAATATGACCAAGCTTTTGAGTACCTTTATAAGTGTTTTGAAGAACGGTTGGGATCGATAGTTTTTTTGAAGGTAAGTCCCATTTGGAAGCCGTTGCAAAAGGATCCTAGATTTAAAAATTTAACAAAAAAATTGAATTTAACTTGATACAACGCTACTATGTCTACCATCAACGTTTACCTAACTTTTAACGGCAATTGTTTAGAAGCTTTTGAACATTACAAAGCTGTTTTGGGAGGAGAATTTGCACATGTAGGAAGGTATTCTGCCATGCCGAAAGAACAAGGGTTTGATTTTCCAGAAGAAGAAAAAGATCGGATCATGCATATCTCTTTGCCCATTAGCGCTGAAACGGTTTTAATGGGCAGCGATACTGGTGGCCAGTGGGCAGCTGAGTTCCACCAAGGAAACAATTTTTCTATTTCACTAAGTACCGATAACAAAGAAAAAGCGGACCTCTATTTTTCTGGACTATCCAACAATGGTAAAGTGATAATGCCTATGCAAGATACTTTTTGGGGCGATTATTTTGGGAATTGTATCGATCAATTTGGAGTCGGCTGGATGGTGGGATACAAACCGGAATAAAACATTTTCCAATGCATTTTATTGGTTGGGTCGGTATTGGTAAAGCGCCAATAGGTGGTGCAACCTAGAAAATTTTGCAACAGCAACGTTTTGTTTTTGTCTGAACACTACCATTTCGTCATAAGATTTGTAGATCAATCCAACACCTGTAGCGGCTAGGGGCATATCCAACAACAACAAAAGGATAATATTATTGATCAATAAAAAAATTGTAAACCCAATTAGTAATAGAGCCAACCCAATAAATATCTTGAGTATGCCCAAAGTATAAATTCGAATGCTGCGGTTTTTGAAAATTACTTGATTTTGGTTGAGGGCCTCATACCGCTGTAAAATAAATTCTTGGAAATCAATATTGCTGCATTTTAGACCGAATTCTGGAGGCTGATGGGTTAAAGAACAATGGGTTCCTACTTGAACATCATATTCTCGCAATTGACACAATTCACAATGGTGCGCTTTTAAAACCTTCATGACACAAATAGAATTAAATTAACAATACCATCCAAAACTATATGGTAAGGAATCCCAAGTTGGGCCTAAAAACAAAGGTGGAATCAGTCGTTCTTATACAACACTTGGTGGTGGGGCAGGAGCACGCCTTTTCATATATTGCTTATGGAACTTCATATGGTTCAATTCGTGTAAAAACAACAGGATGGCTTGCGCAATGGTTGGCCATCCTGTTGTTTCAATTTATTTTATTATCACCCGTTCTCCAGCACTTTGACTTCTAAATTCAGGAGCATACATGCTTTCAATGTTGGAAATTCCATTAGAAAAATCGCCACTATTGTTGGCTCTTAGATCGTATTCTAAAACGTAATTGCCTTTTCTGATAATGTCAAAAAAGAAATGGGTACTAGCGTCTTTTGTGCTTTGGTAATACCCCAAAGCATCTTGCCATTTGTAAACAGACAAGACGTCTATTGGTTCGAACCCAGCTGCCCGCATGTCTTTTAAATGAATAAACTCCATATCCCTATCCGTTTTTATTTGAATACGAACTCTTATTTTGTCGCCTAGTGCAACTGGGTTTTTGGTATCAATAGGAATTAATTTCTCACCTGAAGTTGTATTCTTTACTACATAAAAGGACTTGTGGATTTGTAGGGCTGAGGTAGATGCCTTTATTTTATCTAGTTGTTCAAAATACTGCCAATAAACAGCACCCCAAGCGACCCCTTCGCCAGTCTTTTTTATTTCAATGCTGCCCATTGAAGCATTTACCTCTGATTTATCCCAAGTTTTTTGAATGTAATTGAGCCCTTTTTCTTGTGCGTTGCTAGCGTTTAATTCTACTTCCTCTTTTCCTAAATTAATGGTAATGGGACCATCGCTTATTTTTAAATCTTGTTCCAAAATAGCACTAATGGCGGCTGTGGTAGCTTTGGTGGTGTTCCACTGGTTGCTTTGTTTTTGACGCATCAACCAAAGCACCATGTTGTTGGTGCAATTTTGCTGTTCCGAGGTAGAGATGGATTTTATTTTTACTTTCATAAAAGCCCGCAACAGATCTGCTTGCACTTCAACTTTAGATTGGTACCAGCCATACCCGGATTGGTTTTCTTTCCAATACATACCCATCTCCTCATTAGTGATGCTGTTCTCGTACAAGGCGTTCATGATGGCCTGCGCAGTGGCATCTTTTCCTTTTGAATCAAAATACAGTCCTAATTTTGCTTTAGAAGACAGGCTTAAATCCATCCACTTGGTTTGACCTTGTTCTTCGTAATAAGCCAAGGCTTCTAGAAATACACTATCCTTTTTATTTCTGTTGTAATCTTGGATGAGCGTTAAATGTTCAATGATGCTTTCAGATAGGTGCACCGCGTTCATAAATTCTACCGCTCTTTGTTTTGCTTCATTCTTGTCTTTGCTGTTCTTTTTATATTGCTCAACTTGTTTTAACAGTTTTTGGTACTGGCCTACCAACTCATTGTCTAAATAACCCAAGGCTTTGTGGACGGCACCTTCTAACTCAGAGTCATTTTCTGCGTATACCCCTAATTTTTTTAAGCGGTTGTAAGTAGCAACTATGTGCAAGGTAATGTACCTATTGGACCTTCCACTTCCTTTGAACCAAGGAAATCCACCATCAGGCAATTGCATGGCAAGCAGCTTTTCGGCACTATTGGCCCGTTGCTCTGCCACGCGGTCCATATCAAACAAAGAAGCTAGTAATTGTTGCTTTTCGGTTTCAGATTGTGCATTGCGCAACCAGGGAGTCTCTTGAATTAACATAGATTTAAAGGCCTCGTTTTTTTCTAACGGGCTTATCAATTGGCCAGAGGCTGCCCAGCCTTCTATCAATTTTGTGATTTCGGGGTGTTTGTTTTGGATGTGGTGCACTAAAACATTGCTGTAATACCTAGCAAAGGTTTGTTCAGAACATTCATGTGGAAATTCCATTAAATAGGGCATGGATTTAATAACATTCCAAATAGGGTTGCCAGTAAATTCTAAACTCAGGCCTTGGTGTTGCAAAGTAGTTGATTGGGTGTTTTGCAAGTTTACAAAGTTGTATTTTTTGCTACCAGATCCTGAAAGGAAGATGGGCAAAGCTTCTGTTACTAATGCAGTATTTTTTAAAACGGGCAAATAGTTTTGCTCCCCATCGCTGTGGTTGCCAGCTACTGCTACAATTTTATATTGAACGGCATCTACTCCTTGTGGTACTTGAAGCTTCCATTGCACCTCGGTGTTGCCCTTGGCTTGTACATTAAATTCTTGCGGAGAAGAATTAATTTCAAATTTTACATCCAACGACGCTCCAGTTATTGGATCGGTCAAAAGCAGGGCCGCATTTCCATTCAAAGGTTGTCCCAATAAATTACTTATTTTGGTCGAAATAACAATTCCATCTCCTTCTCTTAAAAATCGAGGCACATTAGGAATTACCATCAAATTCTTTTGGGTAACCGTACTGAGTTGGGTATAACCTGCATATATGGATTTGGTATGTCCCAGCAATTGTAATTTCCATTGGGTTAAAGATTCTGGCGTTTCAAAGCTGAATTCAAAATTGCCTGCTGGGTCACTTTGTATATGAGGAAAAAAGAACGCGGTTTCTTTAAAATCACTTCTTGCTTTTACCGAGGCTAGCAATTGGTTTAAAGCTGCCTGCGCTTTTTTAGTCTGTATGATTATAACCCCATTGGCCGCTTTAACACCATAAAGCGTAACGGCCTCTGTTCCTTTTAACACTTTTATGGAATGAATGGCTTCTTTTTCCAATTCAAAATTGTCCACTATTTCACCATCTACTACATAAAGTATGTTTTTATTGGCCCCTAAACTGCTGTTGCCTCTAATAATGGTTTTATCTGCTGTACCAGGTGCAGCTTCGGCTGCTATTCCAGCTACCTTGCCCTCTAGAGCAACATTTTCTTCTTCTAAAACCGAAAATGCTAGATCAACATCTTCTTCTACCTCCAAATCTAGGCTTAGTTCTTTACGACTAGTTCGCGATACTGAATTAGCCAAGTTATTTTTACTTTTGAAATAATCTTGAGCAGTTATTAAAACTTCCTCTAAAACGTTAGACTCTAGCACCATGTTTACATCCAGAAATGAATGTTCTTCTACAACATATTTTATGGTAACATAACCACTTCTACTGAATTGAAGGGTGTCCTTGCGGTCCACTTTTATGGAGAAATAGCCATTGTCGTTTACTTGGTAGTTCCGTTTGTTCCCAGTAATTTGGATGCTTACTTCTTGGAGGGGGGTGCCATCTTGGTCTGTTATGTATCCTTGTACTTGTCCCTTTTTAACTTTTGTATTAACCTGTTTTGTGATTTTAGGATAAGAGGCGTCTAACTTGATCTGGTTCAAATAATATCTTTGGCTGTAACGACCTCCAGCTAAATTAAAACCAAACCAATTCAATTGGTCGTATTTGAAAACTGGTATTGGGCCATTGAAAAATCTACTGTTTACTGTTCTGCCATGATTTTTACCAAAACTGCCATTACTTCTTACGGTGTTGTGGGCGTAGTAATAGTCCCTAGGTGTAAAGTTGTATTGCCATTGGTGTGGGGTGAATTGGTCTAAGGAGGCATCGTACATGCTCGCCAATATTTCTCCCATAACTGCATCTTTTGATGCACCCTTAAGTTTGAATTTCCAGCTTTCTTTTTTTCCTGGTTGTATTTTATCTCTGAATGTGATGGTCTCTATTGAGAGTTTTTTTTCAGGCAAAGCTACCTGTAGCACTTTTGAGCCACTTTCAAATCGATTCAAACCAGATAAATGGTAAAAAACGGCTACGCCAGGGTAGTCGGTATTTGAAAGTGAAAATGCAATATTTTTCTTTTCATTTTGCAAATGAATAATCTCTCGCCTAACGATTTTGTGCTTCTGCTTAAAAGCTATGGTTACATATAGGTCGGGTAGGGCAGTGGAAAGGGAGATGACCGCTTTATCCCCAGGTTGGTACAAAGTCTGGTTGGTGCTAATTTGAAAAATATGCTTGGAACTGGGCTTGGTACTTTTGCTGTCAGTAATTTTTAACTTGGATTTGGCTTCTACCAAGTTGCCTATAGAATCGGTTGTAGCGAATTCTATTTCGTAATCTCCCGGGGCCCAGGTTTTGATATTGGCTTGTAGTTCGGTGCCATCGAGCGAGTTAAAGTTGCTTGCCCATACCAATTCTTTGTGCACTGCTTCAGTTTCAGTGCCATAATAGTCGTTGGGGAAAAGCTTGTTAAAAGTGGCGGAATCTAAAACTGGGTGGCTTGGGGCCTCCCATGGGCGGTTTCTTTTTACTTCTGAATTTCCTGTTTTTTTGAATATTTTAATTTTCCCTTTTCCCTCTACAGGCTGCCCATTGAGATTTTTTAAATGGATAGCAATCGTTTGTTTTCTTTGCTCTACTGCCCATTCTGCTGCTGTTTCAATTTGCGCGGTCATGGTATGGTAACCAATTTTTACTACGGTTGTAGCCGAGCGGGTTTCGCCATTGATGTCCGTAACATCTACTGAAACCTGGTATTCAAAGATTGGTTGTTCGGTTTTGTCCACTGAAAGGTCTGGTAAAGCAGCAAAATCGATAACATAACCACCTTTGTCATCTGTTTTAGTAGTGCCATGTGTAATTTCCATACCTTCGGACTCACGGTAATAGCGCCGGTGCCAATAATACCAGTCGGGGTACCGGACTTTTCGAAACACTTTGTAAACGACATTGGCCTGGCTAATGGCGCTTCCTGCATAGGCAGTAGCAACACCTTTTACGCTAACCGTATCGTTCAATGCAAAAGTTTGGGTAGTTGGCGTTATAACAACTTCAAATTTTGGTCTTTTGTATTCTTCCACCACAAAGGAAAGTGAGTTGCTATAAAAGCTATCCATTTCCTGGTCGTAGAAAGCACTATTTTGTTCGTTATCTTCCTCCACATGCAAAGAAAACCGGCCGGTTAGTCCTGAGGTAGGAAGCACGAATTTACCACTAAAAGAGCCGTACGCATTCGATTTTAACCGCATATTCCCAATCTCTTCTCCATTTACATTTTCCAAATAAACTTCTACATATTCGTTGGGTACAACAGAAGAGCGTATCCCTTGTCTTTGTATCAATATTCCTTTAAAATGTACTTCTTGGCCAGGCCGGTATATGGCCCGATCCGAAAATAAAAAGGGTTTCACAATCATTGGATCTGTTTTGGCTCCGCTGTATTGTTTGCTTAGGTATTGATTAGAGAAATTGATGGTGTCTCCTTGGAATAACCCTACTACCTTGGTTCTTATGTAGTTATAATCGAGCTTTGGTTGTGTCCTTCCATTTTCATCGGTGGTGATAGTGGTTTCCAATGGCCGGTTGTCGTCCAGGCTTGTAATGGAAAGGGCAACTCCTGCAACTGGTTGGCCGTTGTTCCTGTTGATAACCTGAAAATGTTTGTAGGCACCATCATTTTCATTGTACAATAGGGCAAGATCTGAAACCTGGAATGCAGTATGGGTATATAAATCGGCAGCATTTGGTTCCGTAGCGTTAACTTTTTGCACTAGTAGATATTGTCCGGCGGTTAATGGAGGCAATACTATTTCTGTACTATGGGTGAAGTAATCCGTTTCCCCCACCATTTCTGTCGACCAAGATTTAATGGGTTTAATTTGTTGCAACAAGCTCAGTTTAACAGAGTCGTATTCGGTAGCTAAAAATTGTTGTTGGGCACTGTAGCCAATTGGGTATATTGCATTAAATATTTTATCTATTCCCGTATAGTTTAGTTTGACCCTTGCATGTTGATTGGTAGGAATAATCTCTTCTATTTCAGTGTTGAGTTGGATACTTTCGATCTTCCGTTTTAATACAAGGCTTTGTTCTGCTCCAAAACTCTCTGGGTATTTCTCTAATATGGTATTGCATATGGCCAATGCTTTTATTCTATTTTGGCCAGTAACAAAGCTTCCAATATGGGCGTTTTGATATAAGAAATTCGCTTTTTCAAAAACTACTTCGGCTGTTACCGATTCATTGGGGTATTTATTTTGGATGTTGGTAAGCGCTTCTAAATATTTGTTGTTGTCTCTAATTCTATAAGCATTTTGGTGTACAAATTTTAACCTTTCTAATTCAGTAGATATAAGCCCTTCCAAATTGTTGGTAGTGGTATAATGTGATTCTATTTGTTGGAACAACAACAAGGCATTGTATTCGGTAGAGAAAGAGTCCTTGGCAATGTCAAAGCCATCAAAAAACAATTCGTAGTAACGAGGATCATCCATTGTAAACTGATTCTGTGGATGGTTCATTCTAGAGTCTGGTGTTTTATAAAAGTCCAAGGCGCTATGGATTAGGAAATCGTATAGTGTTGGCCTTCTGTCTTTTGAATTACGTGCTTGGTCAAGAATTAAGTTGTAATTTTCTAATGGTGTTTTTTTAGTTGTTTTGTTGTTTTGAAATGAAGCTTGAAAATGCAATTGGACCGTTTTGAACAATGTTGCAGCATCCCAGTATCGAAAATCGCTGTGTTCGGGTTGTTCTTCTAACTCTGTTCTATTGTAAAATCGCCATCGATTGGCTTTAAAGTATTGCCAATAAGTATTTGCTAAAATGTTTTGTAGTACTTCTTTATCCGGGCTTTTGGCCGCCTTAATTTCTCCCTTTAATATGTCTATAACTTTTATTTCACTTTCTTCTTCTAGGAGGGTGGTAAATTTGGAAAGATACAACAGCGCTTTAATCTTCTGAACGCCATTTTTATCTTTTTGTGCTTTCGTGTACAAAGCCTCTACCGAAGAATGTGCGGACTTATGAAGTCCTTTTATTTCTAGCTGATGCACCTTTTTCCAGGCACCATTATAATCGTAACGCTGTGCGTGTAACTGCAACGCCAGAAAAACCATAAAAAATGTAATCTTGACCGATAACTTCATATCAAAATGAGTTTGTTTTTAGAAGGATGTATAAAAGTCGTCATTTCCATAAGTCATTTTCAAAAAAAAGTAACATTATTTTGTAACGAATTGATTTTTAAGGTAGTAAGTGCTAGAGTCTCCATAAATAACAGCGTATTGCATAAAATGTCTACCTTGTTTGGTACAATTGCCGTGCCTTAAACCGATGGCAAGCTACTACATTTATGGCGTTGAATGAATTGCAAAACAAACAAATTCGGATGAACAAAATATGGACTGTTATTTTTGGCTTGTTGCTACCTTTTTTTACAATAGGGCAAGAAAAAAGCACTGTGTTTTTAGACAGTGTATTGGCCCAGTTGTCTTTGGATGAAAAAATAGCAATGGTCCATGCACAGTCCAAGTTCAGTTCGCCAGGAGTTGCACGGCTTGGAATTCCAGAAATTTGGATGTCCGATGGACCCCACGGAGTGCGGGCAGAAATAGAATGGGACAGCTGGAAGTATGCTGGTTGGACCAATGATTCTATAACGGCATTTCCTGCACTTACTTGTTTGGCGGCCACTTTTAACCAGGAATTGTCTTACCAATATGGTAGGGCCATTGGAGAAGAAGCCCGGTATAGAAAAAAGGACATTTTGTTAGGGCCCGGAGTCAATATTTATCGAACCCCGTTAAATGGAAGAAATTTTGAGTACATGGGAGAAGACCCTTATTTGGCTTCTCAATTGGTTGTCCCGTATATAAAAGGCGTACAAGAAAATGGAGTAGCTGCTTGTGTAAAACACTATGCCCTGAACAACCAAGAACTTTGGAGGGGGCACATCAATGTAAATGTGGGCGATAGGGCTTTGCACGAAATTTATTTGCCTGCTTTTAAAGCGGCGGTTGTAGAAGGACAAGTTTGGTCCATAATGGGGGCTTATAATCAGTTTAGAGGGCAACATTGTTGTCACCACCAACTGTTGTTGAACGAGATCCTGAAAAAGGATTGGGCATTTGATGGGGTGGTGGTAACAGATTGGGGCGGTGCCCACGATACCGAAGAAGCAGCGTTGTATGGTTTGGATATTGAAATGGGAACTGGAACCAATGGGTTGACTTATTCTGAAACCAATGCTTATGACAATTATTACTTGGCCAGTGCTTTTAAAGAAAAAATTATAAAGGGTGAAATAAAAGAATCTGTTTTAGACGATAAAGTAAAGCGTATTTTAAGGTTAATTTATCGCACCAGTTTATCCGAAAACAGACCCCTTGGAAGAGTAAACACTAAAGACCACCACGAAGTAGCGCGCAAAGTCGCCCAGGAAGGCATAGTCCTGATGAAGAATGATGACAACTTCTTTCCTCTTGATGCTACAAGACCAATAACCATTGCGGTTATTGGCGAAAACGCCACCAGAGCGATGACCAAAGGAGGGGGCTCTTCCGAGCTCAAACCTCAGTTTGAAATATCGCCTTTGGAGGGTATTCAAAAGCGCTTTAAAAATGCTACCGTTGTCCATACACTGGGGTATGGATCAGGACCGGCTGCGTATGGGAAGGAAGTTCCTTCACCATACAATGCCGATTCTTTAAAAAAAGAAGCAATTCATTTGGCTGAAAAGGCGGATGTTGTATTGTTTTTTGGTGGGTTGAATAAAAATCATTTTCAAGATTGTGAAGGTGGCGATAGACTGGAGTACCAACTACCATTTGGCCAGTCAGCGCTCTTAAGGGAATTAAGCAAGGCAAACTCCAATTTAGGAGTGGTTTTGGTCAGTGGAAATGCGGTAGAAACACCTTGGTTGGGCGATGTTAAAGGACTGATACAGGCGTGGTATTTAGGAAGTATGTCAGGAACAGCCATGGCCGATGTGATTGCAGGTGATATTAATCCTTCCGGCAAACTTCCATTCAGTTTCCCTAAAAAGTTAACCGACAATGCAGCCCATTCCTTTGGAGCAATGTCGTATCCTGGTGACAGCATTAACCAAGAATACAAAGAAGGGATATTGGTAGGGTACCGCTGGCACGACACCAAAAATATAGAACCAGCTTTCGCTTTTGGACATGGTTTGAGTTACACTCAATTTGAAGTAGATCAAATAAAGGTAGACAAGACCAAGTATTCCAAAAAGGAACCAATGAGCATTTCCTTTCACATTAAAAATACCGGCCTTGTGGCTGGGGCAGAGGTGGTTCAAATATACATTGGCAAACACAAATCGGCCGTCGAAAGGGCAACAAAGGAGTTAAAAGGATATAAAAAGATACATTTAAATAAAGGGGAGGAGCAAAAAGTAAACATCCATTTGAATACCGATTCCTTTACTTATTACGATGTTAAAACCAAAAGCATGGAAGTTGAAAAGGGAGCCTATTGGGTGTATGTAGGCAATGCTTCCAACCATATATTTAAAAAGATTAAAATCACTATAGACTAGGTTCAGAGTAGCAACACCGGCGGATTAGGGTAATCTCCTAAAGAATTAACCCCAATTAAAGCCACTAATTCAGAAACATAAACGATGATTCTGCAGCGCCGGTGTTTGTTTTTTCTTTAATACTGGAATAGCATTTACCAAACGTCTGCTTCATTTGCTTCTTTTTTTTACTATAATTGCCCTATGGTTGGATTGTTATTTATTTTCTTTATAGGCAGATGGTTTTATAACTTAGTTCAGGGGAAGGGTTGGCAGGCCTGGGGTTTGGCATGCATTGGAGTAGTATCCTACTACTTTGGAACTATAACATTTGTGGTGGTCATTGAGTTATTGGATGCCTTTGTTTTTACAGAAATATCATTGACACTTGTAGAAGTTGTTTCCTTTATTCCAGGCCTATTGTTTTGTTATATGGTGTATGTCCTATGTAAAAAATACATAAGGAAATCTCAGGGTACAGGTTCTTCTACAGCTAACAAAGTCCAAGAATTTGGAGCGGTAGAGAAAGACCAAAATTTCGAAGAAAAGTAATCGGATCGAAAGGACAATTTATTATTTAACTCGCCAAGGTGGGTTGGTTCTATTTTCACCTCCATGGTACAAGACGAGAAGATTGCCGTCAGGATCGCGCAACCGAGCTTCCCGCCACAACCAACTTTGGTCTGTGGGTAAAAGATCAAAAATAAATTCTTTTTGGGTTAACTGCGCAACCAATTCGTCCAAATGATCCGATTCAAAATAAACCATTACCCCGTTTTTGCCTGGTAAATCGTCCACCAAGTGAACAGAAAAAGTAGCGACACCATCTGGACAAATAAACCGTAGGTAATGCGGCAAAGCTTTTACAATAAGTTCAAATCCCATCTTTTCGTAGAATACAAGGGCTTTGTCTAAATCCAAAGATGGAACAGTAATTTGATTGAGTTTCATACTTTTTGTTTCAAAGTATAAAAATTGATCTGCAGTCAATAAGAAAAACAATAGATAAAGGTTATCAAAAGATAATTTATAAATATCAGTTGTTGGTATTATTGTCCAGGAGCACGTTGATCTCTTTTAATATTTCATCTAACTCTTCGGCATTGAGTTTCATTTCATCAAAGTAATACTGTCTTTTCTCTTCTTCGTCAAAATCTTCATACTTTGATAAGTTTATGAGCCCCATAATTCTCGCTAGAGGGCTTCGTACTTTGTGGGAATTAAGAAATGCGTATTTAACGAAATCTTCATTCTGTTCTTGAATTTGTGCGGACCGCACTTGCAATAGGTTTTCTAATTGCTCCTTCACATTGTTTAAAGCAGCATTTTGCTCTTTGATTCTTTGTTTTTGCACCTGTAATTCTTCTTCGTATTTCAAGTGCTCATTTTTGAACAAAATGAATCCCAAGTAGGTAAAGGTGACGCTTATGGCTATGTTCATGTAATAGGGCACTGCAGTTCTTGTTTCCAATGGCATTTCCGGCTCCACTACATTGTATAACAGCTTTACACTTACAAACGCACACAGACTTATGAAAAACAACGACCAATAATGTTTCTTTTTTTCGAAAAAAAGTATTGGGGTTAAACACGTAACCAAAAAAAGAAAATCAAACCCACCGTTCTCACCATGAAACAAACTTCCATACATTTGCATCAGAATGGCAAACAAAAAAAACAAGTAACGGGTAAGGTTAAAATGTCCTTTTAAGTGAAACTGATACATCAAAGCAAAAACAAAAACTTCGCCAATACAAATTGCAACAGAACTATAAGAGCCAAGGCTCATTAAAAAAACTGCAAAGCTTGTTGTAATTACCATAGTAATCAACAACATGATATTGAAAATTTTATAGATCCTAAAATCTTTAGGACTTAACTGGTTGGCTATGGGATTGGTTTTAAATGTCATTAATAATTAAGATAATCTTCCACTACACATTGCAAAACATTTCATAATAATGTCTGTCGGATACAATATAACAAAATTAAGCAAATGTTAATGCTACATACCAATTACCTTGGCTTTTTTTACTTATTGAACCTTGTTAATTAGGAAGATAAAAAGATGGTATTTAATTTTTCTTAAATCTCTGCCATACAGTTATATAAGTAATAATTGTTTATTCATTAGTTCTATCATTAAAAAAGAGAAATTAAAGCTATTATTCTGATTTTAAGGCTTGTATAGGATTGGACCTTCCGCTTTTTACAACTACATGAGCGATGGACAATAGTGCGACTAGAACAACTATTAATGCGGCCAATAAATAGGTGGTAATGGATAGGGGAGCTTGGTAGCTATAATAGCTTAACCAATCTTTGGTTAACCAATATCCCAGAGGCAAAAACAACAACAAAGAGAGTCCGATTAATTTTAAGAACCGAAATAAAACCAGTTGGATAATGGACCATTGACTGGCTCCTAATATTTTCCGAACACCCAATTCTTTGGTTTTTTCTCTTAGAATAGACATGGCGTTGGCAAATAAGCCCAAACTGGACAAGAGCAAGGTTACAATGCTTAAAATGGTTAAAATTTTAAAAGTTCTTTGTTCTGAAGCATATTGATAGGCCAAATGCTGGTCTAAAAATGTATATTCAAAGTCCATGTTGGGGTATACTTTTTTGTACATACTTTCTACTAGAACCAATTGGTCGTGCAGGTTGGAACTGTTCAATCGAACCACAAATTTGTTGATCATAGCTGGTTTTAATTCTAAAACCATAGGTCCAATGGGCCTATGCAAAGAATGAAAATGAAAATCTGCAACTACTCCAACAATAGTCTTGGTATAATCACGGCCCATGAAGTTAATATTAATAGTAGAATGGAGTGCCTCCTTACCAATCAAATTGGCTAAATACTGGTTGATGTAAACCACATCATTAGTGGTCTGTTGTAATCCCAATCGATGGGCATTGACCATTGCAATGTTCATGGTTTGCAAAAAGCTGCTATCGATAAAAAGGTGCTCGGTTTCCACTTGCTTCCAATCTTTGGCAGGGTTAGAAACAATGGAGTATTCAATGGTTCCGCCTGGTAAAGAAGAGGTTGTGGCAGTGGTTGTTCCAGGCATATTCTGTTTAAATAACAAATGAAGCTGTTCTAGTTTGGCAATTTCTATTCCTCCAAACTCAACACTCTTGGGTATATCGAAAGACAAGATCCCATTTTTTTCGTACCCCAATGGCTTGTTTTTAACAAAGTTAATTTGTTCGTAAATACCAAAAGCACCTACAAGTAATAATATGGATATGCCAAATTGTGCTACAATCAGGAAGTTGCGGTAAATAAGAACCGTATTATTTTTGAGGTCAAAATGAATGCTTTCGCTGTTGTTGAACTGAACAATAAATGGAAAAGCGCTGGATGTTATGCTTAGCACCACCACCAATAGAAATCCAGTACCTACTACCGTTGCACTTATAAAATCTTTTGGTCCATAATTAAAAGCCATCACTTCATTGAAAATCGGGTACAAAGTCAAAACCAACCCATAAGCCAAAAGAAAGGACAACAAACAATAGAGCGTGGTTTCTAAATAATGCTGGGTGAAAATACTGAATGGACTCGCACCAAAAGTTCTACGCACTCCAGTTTCTTTTGATCTATCCGATGCCATGGCAGCAGATAGGTTGATATAATTGACCCCAACGGTAACTAACAAAAGCAACAGGATTGAAACAACCATATATAAATGGTGGATGCTGCTGTTCTCTTCTAACTCATCAGCAGCGTTGGAATAGAGGTGGATGTCCGATATAGGCTGTAAATCAAAATACTTATTTCCAGACTGTAGAGAAGCTAAATCTTCTGAACTCCATTTTAAATGTGGGTAAATTAAGTCTTTTAGACCTGTTTTTATATTGGTAGCATCGCCCTTAATTTTGAGGTAATTATAATGTTCAAAGCTGTCCCAATTAAAAATCGGGTTGTCAGGCCCAATGGTTTTTATTGTAACATAAGAAAACAAAGCGTTAAAATGGAAGTGGGATTTTCTCGGCATATCCGCCACTACGGCTGCTATTGGAATTGGCATCTCGTCCATTAACATTTCTTGACCAATGGCTGTGGTATCTGGGAAATATTTGTTTGCCATGGTTTCTGTGATTACCAAGTTCCAAGGGCTGTACAAAGCTTTTGGATCCCCAGCAATTACATCCAATTGGAATACATCTAAAAAGGTAGAATCGACCATCAAAATACCGGATTCTTTATTTTGAATGCTTTTTGTAGAATTGGCTAGCACATGGTTTTGGGCCAATTGTCCCTTTCCTGATAAAGGAGAAATACTGGTGGCTGCTGTAACATTGTCAAATTGCTCGGCAACGGCGTAACTGAGCAAATGGGATGTTGTAGACTGGAAGTTACTCCCATCGTAATAGGTGATTCTGTACAATTGCTCAGATTGAGGTAGTTCTGTGTCGTAACCCAGTTGATCGGCAACATAGGGTGCCATCAATAAAATACAGCTAAGGCCAACTGTAATCCCAACAATATTTATAAGGGCCACTACTTTGTGCTTTAGGAGGATCCTTTTGAAGACGGTGAAAAAATTAAATAACATAGTCAGAAATTGTTTTTTGTGTATAACATTTCCTGAAGGTGGTGTTATTTTGTAGTGCGATGGTTCTGGTTTATCGGCTAGTTGTGTGATCTTATAAGATCGCACTACTGTTTGCTCTCTAAATTCGGAAGGAGTTTGGCCTGTATGTTTTTTAAAGGCGGCATTAAACGCAGATTTTGAATTATATCCAACATCCGTTGCAACGTGCTCGATTTTTAATGCATTGTTTTTTTCTTGACTTAATATTTCTTTGGCCTCGTTTATTCTGTATTTGGACAACAACTTCTGAAAGCCAACTCCTTTGTTTTCATTGATTACTTGAGACAAGTGGTGGCTGGTAGTTGCTACCATTTTAGCAACTTCTTGCAGGGTTAGGCTTTCCTTTTTATAAACTTTCTTTTCTTTTAATAAAATATCTAGTTTCATTAAAAGGTCTATTTTTATCTCTGGTGTTAAAGAAGACTTTTTATATTTTACAACGGACGTTCGAGGCAAGAAAAAGTCGGAGCTTTGGACTATTTCATGTACCGTGAACCACAGAATCAGGACCTCCATCATTAAAAAATAAAGTGGAGAAGGGATAAAGTAGTAGACCAACAACAAGCCCTGTTGGCCCAACGCAAGCGCATAGAATATTCTAAACCATTGCAGTTTTTTGCCTGGGCTTCGCCATTGAATGCCTCTTTCTTTAGCTTCCCCCAGTAAATTAAGCCAGCCTTTAACTGTGTAATATAAGGTACAAGCACTAGCAGCAAACCATTGCAACAAAGGAGAATTTTCAAGAAAAGTAGTACTTGCTGCTAAGAGCAATAAAACAAGGGCTCCAGGTAGATAGGAGGTCCATGGTAATCTTGTTTTTTGTGAAATGTAAGTACTGCTTATTCTAAACAATAGTAGCGCAGCTAAAACAGTCAAAAGAAAACCAGCAACAGGACTATCCAACCCAATAAGCACAGGGTATGCCAAGACATTGCATAAAAAGTAAGCACCAAACCATCTGAAAAGGGGGTATTTGCTTTTGAACGACGGCAATAACACCATCGCGCTAAGCGCAATAACACCAGTATACAACATCAGTGCCCACGGCAAACCCATCCAACTTTCCATTGTGTGAAAATAGCGAATAATTTAACAACCATCCAAAGAATTAATAGCCTCTATACGCATCAGGCCTTAAGTTGTTTTTATTAGGATGTTGGATGGCCTCTTCAATTTGCCTTATAAATTTTGTTTTGTCTTTGCCCAGTGTTCCTTTAAGGACCAATCTATTGGAGGCGTGATCAGAACGGAATATGGTGTGTTCTAGTTGGAGGTGTTCCACAAAGGTTTTTAATTCTTGAAATTGTTCGGATTCTTCCATGGGTTCAAAACTACCATCCAGTCTGTTGGTGTAATGCTCCATACCTTTGTGTGTCATTAGCACCAAGGTAGAGGCGAATTTTGGCTGGGTTGCGTTTAAAACTTTGGCCGACTCAATAGCATGTTCGCGGCTGTTTTTTCTCCCACCAACCCCTTTGATAACCATTACGGAAGCATCCATACCAGCTTGTTTGGACTTATTCAAACCAGAAACAATGGAGTCATAGGATTCTCCCTTCTTGATTAGTTGCAGTACAGCATTGTCTCCAGATTCTATGCCTACATATACCAAGCTGAGTCCATTCATTTTTAGTTCTAACAATTCTTCTAAGGTCTTTTTGTTCAAGTTGGCAGGAGTAGCATAGGCCGAAACCCTTCTTAGGTTCGGAAATTGTAATTTTAGTTTTTGCAGTATTGGAACCAAACGTTTATTAGAAAGTACCATTGGATCACCATCTGCTAAAAAGACTTTTTGTATTTGATCGGCATAAGGATAAAATGCCTCTATGTCCTTAAATATATCGGTTTGTTGTCTGGGTTTGAATTGTTTAGAGGTGTACATTTCACAAAAAGAACATTCGTTATAGGAGCAGCCTATTGTTATTTGTAGGATGAGTGAATTGCCTTCACTCGGTGGCCTAAATACTGGCTCATCGTATTGAATTGGAAACATGTTTCTTAATTTGCGTTTTATTGAACAAACAAATTTATAATTTTTAAACTAATCCCAACCGCTTTCCGTATTTTGAATTATGAAAAACAAAAAGCTGGAACTGCACAAACTCTACTCAGGTATCTCTGCGTATTTTTCACCAAAGGTAATCGCGGAAGTGAACAATGAATTCGTAAAACTAGCGAAAATTAAAGGAGAGGATATTCCCTGGCACAACCATGAAAACGAAGACGAGTTGTTCTATATAATAAAAGGAGCTTTGCTCATGGAGGTGGAAGACCAACCGGCCACTACTTTGCGCCAAGGGGATCTGTTTGTGGTGGAAAAGGGAGTCAACCACCGAGTGTCTTCTAAAGAAGAATGCCACATCTTACTTATAGAAACCAAAACAACCCAACATACTGGCACTGTCGACTCCAAAATAACTAAAAGTATTGAAGAGCAACTAGGAGATTTATAATTGGTCAATAAACTGAATCATTTTTTGTCTATGCCTTTCTGTAGGTAAAAGGCCGTAGCCCGCACCTAGGTTGTCGACCATGTGTTTGGGTTTGGAAGTGCCAGGTATGGCACAGGTGATTGCTGGGTGGGATAAATTGAATTTTAAGAAAAATTGTCCCCAAGAAGTACAATCAAATTCCTTAGCCCATGCTGGCACCGCTGTGTTTTTTACTTTAGAAAACAAACCGCCACCACCAAAAGGTCGGTTGTTGAGTACTGCTACACCTTTTTCCTGTGCCAGGGGTAAGATGCGGTCCGAAGCCTCTCTTTCCAAGATGGAATAGTTAATTTGTAAAAAATCCAGTGGTTCATTTTTCAAAAGTTGTTCGATCTTGGAATAAGCCGAATGGTGGTAGTGGGTAATCCCTAAATATTTAATTTTACCCGAACTTTTCCAATTCCGCAAGGTGGTCAAATGCGTTTTCCAATCTAGAAGGTTGTGTACTTGCATTAATTCCATTTTGGTTCTGCCCATTTTTTTCATCGACTCGTTCATTTGTACAATGCCCTGATCTTTCCCGGAAACCCAAACTTTGCTGGCCATAAACAATTGCTTTGAAACTATTTCTTCTGAAGTTAAGTGCCCTATTACCTGTTCAGAACGTCCGTACATTGGAGAAGAGTCTATTACTTTACCACCTTTTTCCAGCAACAAACGGAGTACTTCTTTCAACTGGGGCAATTCTGGAGCACCCAAGCCTACATCAAAAGTTTGCCAAGTACCTACTCCAATAACTGGCAATGCCTCTTTAGAACTAGGTATAATTCGCGTTTGGATGTTTTTTAAATCCATAGCCAATAAACGCGCCCAATCAAAAGAAGATAAAAGCCCCATTGCCAGCAATGTTTTTATATTTTCTCTACGTTTCATACTTGTTTATTAAATATATCAATTTGTCTGCTTATAACATACCACAATAGAACTAATGGAAGCATCATAAATGCCATCCCAGCCTGGTTGCCTTTAAAATATTTTAAGGTGGTGAACATGCAAACGCCAAGAAGGTCGCCCAAACGATAAATGCTGGCATCTAAATAGGGTCTGTAGGGGATAAGTGAAGGGTTTTTATAATATTGTAGCTCTTTTTGGGGTTTGGTGAAAATAAAGTTTCCAGCCCTAAAAAAGACTATCGAACCAATAATTATGGTCAATTGTGGTAAAAAGCCAACTAGCACAAATAAAAACAAAGAAATAAAAGGCAACGCACTCCAGGAAACGGGTGTTTTTAGGTTTAGATGTTTCATTTGTAAGTAGACTACAATAGTAACTATTGCAACAATTCCATCTCTTATGCCAAAAATAAGGAGTTGGTTCTGATGGGTTCGGGCCACAGCCTCCAACTGAAAAAAGTATAAAAACGTTGCGGTACTGGCGTACAACAATATAAATGTGGCCATATAAAAAAGGGTTTTGTTTCCTTTTATTGAAAGGATGGAAAGGGTAGAATGACTTATAGGTTGGGCGTCTGTTGGTTGTTTTTTATAAGTTAAATAGTTTACCACCAAAAGAAAGAAGACAACAAATGAAAGCAACAAGTAGTGTTGGTGGAAGGAAATTAATATTAAAAATGGTCCCAGTAAACTTCCCAACATGCCCATTAAAACTGTTTTAGAATATTGCATACTAACAGAACCTTGTTGCACCAAAGGGATGCATCGGATCCAGTACTGAGAAATCATAAGCAACAAAGAACTGCTTGTTAAAACATAACACAAAGAGGCAATAGTGGTGGAAACCCCTTTTTGAATCCCAAAGTAAAGGGCAAATACCAAAACAATAGAGTAGGCCAAAAGTTTGTTTTTTACCCCCATCAACTTAAAAGTGAAAGGGATAAACCAACTACAAGCCACCACTAAAAGCATCAGCCAATGCATGGTGTTTAAATCGCAACGCAATGCGGTTATGTCTTTAATGGCCCTGCATATTTGTAGGGCGGCCATAAGAAAAAAACTGGACAAAGTAATTTTGGTTGCATTCGATACCATTTGGGGAATGTCTTCAAAATTATAATTAAACACTGTTGGTTTTATTAAAAAGTATACCAGTTTAATTAATACTTCAGTTTTTTCTTGAACTCAGAAGGGGTGGTATGGGTAAATTTTTTAAAGGAATTGTTAAAAACAGATAAAGAATTAAAACCGCAGTCGTAGGCAACACTGGCAATGGTTTGTTGGGGGTTGGTTTTTAAATGCTTTTTGGCCAATTCTATTCTTTTGTAGTTGGTATAGTCTGCAAAACTCATATGAAAGGAACTACTGAAAATTACCGAAAGCAAATATTTAGGAACTTGTATGGAGTCCGCTAATTTGGACAATGAAAAATCACTCTCCAAAAATGGGCTTTTTGTTTGATAATGCGCCTCAATTTTAACTCTATAATGTTCCAGTCTATCTTTAGACAAATTAACATTTTTGTATTTACCAAGCACCGATGATCCAATTTGACCTTTGTGAAGCAGCCAAAAAACGCTAATTAGTTGAATGAACCCTACAAATATTATTGGGGCGTAATTATATGGGACCCAATGATAAAAGTAGTTCAAAAAGTAAGAAAGGAAAAAAGTGAATACCAGCCCTGTGAGCAAATAGTGCCATAGGGCGGTAATTCTGTTGTCTGAAGTGGATTTTAAAATATACCCAAAAGCAACAATAACATAGACCATAGAATGGACAAGCAATATTTTGTAGCCACCGGCGTACCAGAAGTTATTTACAGTCAAATTAAAAAGGCCCAATAAAACAAAAGTGACAGGAGCAAAATGTAACCAATTTACTGGCTTCCATCGTGCCTTGAAAACAGAACTTAATACGTATAAAAGAAACAAGGGCCCTGCTGCCAATTGCGCTGCAAATCCAATATTAAACAACCACTCAAAATGGCTGCTGGTGTAAATAAATAAAGTTGATTTGAGCACTCTAATGCCCAAGAAAAAAAACAACATAGACAACAACACAGAAGAAGTTCTGTGTTTGTCTTTTTGTTGGAACATTTCTAGAGCCAGATAGAAGCTTTGGAAGGCACCCATGGCACTAAAAACCAAGAAAATATCCCGAGTCTCCATAGTATTTAAAATACGAAACAACCAACCATAAGGTTGATAATATTGGGGTTATTGATTTTTTAAAATGGATGGGGGTGGGGTTTGTTTTTGAATGAATTCAATAATCTTGGTTTCCATGTGTTGTTTATCTAGGTTTTCTATGTCTTTGAAAATATGGCCGGTGTTGGGAATAAACAAAGTGTCATATACCACATTCAAAGCACTCAATTTGTCTTTTAAACGGATGCTATGTTCTATAGTAACCAATGCGTCTTCAGTGCC
The DNA here is from genome assembly GCA_900537185.1 of Cytophagales bacterium Alg240-R148. Lineage (GTDB taxonomy): Bacteria > Bacteroidota > Bacteroidia > Cytophagales > Cyclobacteriaceae > Alg240-R148. The sequence continues at coordinate 336,359 of LS999830.1, read as the reverse complement.
ATGAACAATTAATGTAGCTGGAGCCTGATCAGAAACATAGGTTAGAGGAGAGTATTGCTGGATAAATTCAGCCGTTTTGACACTGTCTTCTAATGGATCAAACCCAAAAATATATTGGCTTGGTTCCAAACTTGATTGCAACTTTTCAGGCAGTTGGTGTAGAAGGTAGTTCAAAGAGTCTAACATTGGAGCTTGGGTTAGTAATTGAAGATCGGACGGACCATATACATCTACTACATATTGGATATCCATTCCATTTTCATTAGCTATTTTGAATTTCCTGTCGTAAGCCAACATCATAGCAATATGGGCCCCAGCAGATTCTCCAAAAACACCGACCTGATGGAGGTCCAAATTGTATTGTGCGGCATTGGCTTTTATCCAACCAAATACTGCTTGTCCATCCTCTATACAATTTGGGAAGGGGGAGGTTTTGTGCCCGGCTAAAGTGTACTGTACACTAAGAATGGTGTACCCTGCAAGCCTTAGTTGGTCTACCACGGTGTGAAACCGATTGAGATTAATAGCTTCTTTGGTGCCGCCAATCCAACCACCACCATGAAAGAAAACAACCGTAGGAGAAGCACTTTGTTGGGATTGGTATGGATGGTACACATCTAGATGAAGCCCCTTTTTATACGCGACATTGTAGGTTACTGCTCCATTGGTAATTGGAGAATTGTTGTTTTGTAGGTACCATAGTGCTACTACCAACGACACAATTATAAGCGTCAAAACCAGAAGAAATATTTTCAAATACTTGTTCATTTCAATTTGATTTACAGCTAGTTATAGGCAATATTAGATAACAATTGAATTTTTATTAAAAAAACCTGAAGTCCGCACGCAACCTTTCAGACTAATATTTAGTCTAATAGGAGAACAACAAAAACTCTATGCTATGGTCAAAAATTTTATCAAAACTGCGTTGCGCTCTCTTCGCAAAAACAAACTTACAACATTTATCAATATTTTTGGACTTTCTTTGGCCATCGGTTGCAGCTTGGTAGTATATGTTTTTGTTGATTTTGCTTACAACCAAGATACCTTTCATGAAAATAGAGCAAGTACTTTTTTATTAAAAAACACCATTTCAAGGAATGGTGCAGAACAAGTTTGGGGCGATTCTCCAGCTCCCATTGGAGAAATGTTGTTGGAAGATTTTCCACAAATTAAACACTTGGTGCGTATTGATGGCAGCAATGTTGTAATTAAAAATGGCGATAATATATTCAATGAATACGTTCGTTTTGCCGATCCTGCCTTTCTGGAAGTTTTTACTTTTCCCTTAGAAGAAGGGGATCCTAAGGCATTGGAAGATCCTTCCAAAGTCATCATTAGTAAAAAAATGGCCGAAAAGTATTTTGGCAAAGAAAAGGCATTGGGCCAAGTGTTGGAGATCGTTGCCAATGATAAAAAAGAATCGTTTGTAGTAGGAGGTGTTGCGAAAAAATTCCCTAAATCAGCCAGTTTTGCTTTTGGGGTGCTTATTAATTTTGAAAAGAAATTTAGTATTTACGAAAAGGAAGATCGAAATGATTGGACGGATTTTATTGGCGCGACCTTCATTCAATTAAACAACCCCGATGATATTGCATACATCAGTTCGAATATGGATAAATATATCCAAATTCAAAACCAGGCGGATGAAGACTGGCCAGCAAAGTCCTATACTTTTGAGCCAATGACTACCTTGTCTTTGAATTCTCATGCGATAAGTGGGGATATATCTGGAGGGGATGACCCAACTGGGAGAATGGTATTACTAACCATTGCAGGCTTTATGATGGCATTGGCTTGTTTTAACTACATCAATATTTCAATCTCTACTGCCTCCAAACGGCTTAAAGAAATAGGGATCAGAAAAGTAATAGGTGGAACCCGTTTTCAATTGATTTTTCAGTTCATAGGTGAAAATCTGATTATATGCTTTTTTGCTTTGATTTTAGGAGCAATTTGGGCTAGAACTTTATTTGGTCCTTGGTTCAACGACCAATTTGATATAGGCTTAGAACTAAATTTTTATGAGAATATTAATGCATGGCTGTTCATGACCTTATTGCTGTTGATAACAGGGGTAGGTTCAGGTGCTTATCCTTCCTTATATGTTTCTTCTTTTAGCCCAGTGAGTATTTTGCGAGGGAAACAGACCATTGCTAGAAAAAATGTTTTCACCAAAGTATTTTTGACATTTCAGTTTGTTCTTTCCATTATCACCATTGTATTTGGAATTACATTTTCTCAGAATGCAGAATACCAAAAAACCCGAGACTGGGGGTACAACCAAGCACAAACACTTGTTATACCAGTAGCAGATGAACAAGCCTATAAATTGATGTTCGACGCGTTTAGTCAAAACTCTAACATAGCCAGTTTGGCAGGTTCTGCAAACCACTTAGGGAAGTCCGCAGGGATGAGCGTGATAGAAATTCATGACAACAAATTTGAAACAAGGCGCTTGCGAGTAGGCCACAATTACCTGGAAACATTTGACATTCGTCTAAAAAAAGGAAGGCTGTTTGAACAAGGGAGAAGTACAGACCTAGATGAAAATGTTGTCGTGAACGAAACATTTGTAAGGAATATGGGGTGGGAGGATGCCTTGAATCAAAAATTCAGCCATGACACCATACAGTACAATGTAATTGGCGTAGTAGAAGATTTTCATTACTACAATTTTGATAACAAAATTGAACCGGCCTATTTTGCTATGGCCAAAGAAGAAGATTATAATTTTTTATCTCTAAAAGTAAAAAAAGGAGGAATAAACTCTACAGAAGAACAGGCTAAGGCTTTGTGGAAAGAGCACGTACCGGACTCTCCATATACCGGTTTTTTCCAAGACCAAGTGTTTGAGCGTTACTTCCAACAATTAAAAGGACATGGTAGAATCATGGGTTTTACCGCAGTACTAGCCATTATCTTGTCTTGCATGGGGCTGTTTGGTTTGGTTTCTATTAACGTGGCTGCCAGAATGAAAGAGTTTAGCATCAGAAAAGTATTGGGCGCTGGAGTTTATCCAATATTTAATGGTATAAACAAACAATACATCTGGTTGATTTCCATTGCTTGCATAATAGGAATTCCAATCAGTTATTTTATGGTGAGCATGTTGTTTACAGAAATTTACGAATACCACATGCCACTAACAGCTGCACCTTTTGTAGTTTCTACTTTTATAATATTCGGAATTGCCTTAGCAACAGTTTCAACACAAATCTATAAGGTGATCATGGCCAATCCAGTGGATGCGCTTAGAGATGAATAAGGGAATAACAGGCCCCTTTTGATATTATCCAACAAAAGGGGCCTAATATTACTCCATTTTATCAGATACAATACCTTCTCTTAAAGATTTCTTGATATATACAAAAAACGAGGTTCCTTGCCCAACTTTGCTTTCTACTCTAACATAACCACCAAGCAATTCTGCTTGTGTTTTTATTAAGTACAACCCCATACCTTTCCCTTGTACATGGTCATGAAAGCGGTTGTATAATTTGAAAAGTTTATCGGCATGCGCTTCAATATCCATACCCAAGCCATTGTCTTCAAAGGTGATTTTTACCATATCCACTTCTAAAGAGGAATGCACCTTAACTACTGGTGGTCTATCTGGGTGTTTGTATTTTATAGCATTGCTCAATAAATTAAAGAATATACTGCCAATATAAGGGCCAATAGAATCTACGTAGTTTTTATTATTCAAATTGGTTTGTATGGTAGCTTTGGAAAATTCTATTTTGGTGGCCAGCATTTTTTTTGCTTCCTCCAATTTATCACTTAAGAGCACCGGTTCTATGTTTTGTTCTTTACCAGATCGCAATTCAAGCACCATGTTTAGATCTGTAATTATTTGATCCAGTTCTTGGGAGGATTCCATGATGTGGTCTATTATTTTTAAATTTTCGGTATTGTCGGAACCGTTTAATTTAAAAACGTGAGTCAAACCCAACAATCGAGCAATTGGCCCTCGGAAATTATGTGCTGTGATGAAAGTGAACTGTTCCAGTTTGGTATTGTATTGGGCCAGTTCTTTGTTGGAACTAGAAAGTTCCAAAGTCAAAGCCTCCAACTCTTTTCTTCTTCTTTTTAGATTGCTGGTCCTCCATTTATAAAAGGTTAACAACATGGCGAATAGTACAACCAATGAAAGGTTTCTTATCCAAGTAATTTCATAGTATTTGGGTTTTATTAAAATATTCAAAGAGAGCGGTACATCTCCCCATATACCATATTGGTTGGCTGCATAAATTAAGAGTGTATACGCACCAGGAGGCAAATTGGTATAATTGATGTCCGTTTTTGTGCCGTCGTAAATCCATACAGCATCATAACCCAACAACTTGTGTTTGTATTGGACCTTTTCAGGGGCGGTAAAATTAAGAGAAGTATAAGATACCTGGAAATCTCTCTGTTCCGAATTTAGAACCAATTCGAATGGGATGGAGTCCAGACGTTGGTTTTGGATTTGAACAGATGCTATTTTGACCAATTGACCTGACTTTTCAGGTAAAAATTTGTCTACATCAATGGCGGCAATGCCATTGATAGTAGGCCACCAAGTTAATCCGTCCGAGGTGGTAGTTACCACTCCAGCACCATTGCCTTCCGTCATACCTTCGTTGGTGCCAAAAGATATGGTTTCAATTCTAGATGTACTGCGTTTGGCATAGTCGTTAAGGTTGCTTTTGTCAATGGCATAAAGGCCAAGGTTGCCAAGAATCCACAACCTGTTCTGTTGGTCTTCATGAATTCTTGACACTACATTTTCTTTTAACCCATTGCCATCATCGTAAACAAAAATACTATCCTTCTTTATCCTTGACATTCCTCCTCCATAAGATCCCACCCATAAAACAGCGTCTTTGTCTTCGTAAATGGAGCGAATGGCTCCCGGTGATAAGCCATTCTGCACATTTATTAAATTTATCCCTTCTGGGTTATATTGAATAATTCCATTGTCGCTACCAAATAGTATGTCCCCATTTTTTCTTTCTACGATGGTGTAAATCCTTCCTTTTACAACTTCCTTCGGCAGGACTTTGTTTACTTTTCCTTGTGCATACTTTAAAATTCCATTGCCAACGGTACCCATCCATATTTCGTCTTTAGAGCTAATAAATAAGGATTTAATTTGGTTTTCATATCCTACCACATCAGATTGAAACAACAGTTCAAATGTTTCGTTTTGGATGCTGTAAACCTTGTTGCTTATGCTGATAAGGACCCGGTCATTCTTAGGGTCATAAACCAATGCTCCTATGCATCCTTTTGGAGTGGGGATTGTTTTAAACGTTCCATTGCGATAGTGAAACAATAGTTCACATGGCGACCCTACCCACATGCCGCCGTGCCCATCTGTTGCAATAGGATCAAACCCTTTGTAGTGGGTTGCTTGTGGCATTTCAAAACGATTTATGGGGCGGTTTTTCATATAATAGAGCCCGTTGCCCTCTGTTCCAATCCAAATGTTGTGCGCTTTGTCTTCAAAAACATTTCGGATGGTGTTGTTCTCCAATACATGTACATCGAATTGGGAAATGGTATGCTGGTTGGTTGCTGTGAAAGGAGGGTAGCGGTATGCGCCATTGGTGGTACTGAGCCAAACATTGCCTTCTTTGCTCGTAAAAACATTTAAAATAACAAGGTTTTGAATATCCAAATTTAAGGTATCCCTATGGTGGATGTTTTTCAAACTTTGTCGGTATAATCTGTTTTTCGAAGTGATCCAAAGTTCGGAATCGCTTGCCCCTTGGAAAAATTTACATGTTTTAGGAAAAGTCCCTATTTTTTGAATTTTATTCCCACTTGTGAGAAAAAGTTCGCGTTGGTCGTATCCAATTTCACCCGCCACTACTGCAATTTTATTATTCCCTATGTTGATCAGTTTGTTGATGAACAAGTCTTTAGCAAATAAAGAAATGGAATCTTCTTCCTCTATATAAAGGTTTTTGGCTGTTCCAATCCAAATCTTACCGTTTTTTGTGTTTACCACACTTCTAACATCTTCATTTGCCAATTCTTGCAGAATAGAATTTTCAATAAAAGAATCGTTTTGGAATATAGAAGCTCCAAAATTTTCGTGCAAAACCCAAAGCCTGTTGTTGTGGTCCTCAAATAGCTGAATGGAGCGGTTGCTAACAAGCCCTTTTGAATTGCCAATGTTAAAATTTGTAAAATACCGTCCATCAAAGCGGACCAAACCGCCAAAAGTGGTCACCCATAAATACCCATCTCGGGTTTGGTGTATATCGGTAATGGTGTTTTGCGGTAGCCCATCTTCGATGGACCACTTTTTAAGGGAGAAATTGTCTATGGCTCGCAATTGGGATTGGAATACAATGTCTTGTCCATGTGCTCTGAGAGAACAAATAATTGATAACAACAAAACTACTAGCCGTAATTTAAATAACATGTACCTCCAAATCCATTTTAAACAGCGCTATGTAATTTAAAAGGAATCGTTGAAATAGCCAATTTTTGCGCCTTTTTTCTAGAAAAGAAAGGGCCAGTAGATTGGCAGAGTTTGGGTAGTGGGAGGCAGACGATCTTTTATTTTATAGACAAAAGTAAACTTTATAAAGGAAGTCCCGTATATTACAGACAAAAGGAAATAATATAACCATGAGTAGGGACAACATAGGAGAATTCGAAGAACTAGTACTTTTAACGGTTGGTGTATTGTATGACGATGCCTATGCAGTAGCCATTACAAAGGAAATTTCAGAACAATCCGGAAGGGCAGTCAATGTAAGTGCAGTCCACAAATCACTTTATCGATTGGAAAACAAGGGCATGCTTAAATCTAGAATGGGAGATCCAGAATCCAAAAGGGGAGGCAAGCGCAAGCGGTTGTTCAATATCACCCCCATAGGTAAAAAAACACTAGACGAATCTATAGAATTGCGCAATTCTCTAAGAAACAAAATACCAGACCTGGCGTTTAAATGGGATTTTATATAATTGACGATGGAACAAAAACCTCCAAAAGCAGCGCAACGATTTTTTAAATTGTACTGCAAAAAAAATAGGTACGAGGAACTTGAAGGAGATCTTCAAGAATTGTTTTATGACAATTTGGAGCACTATGGCCCCAACAAAGCCAAATGGCTTTATGTTTGGGATGTACTGCGTTGTTTTCAACCATACGCCTGGAAAAACACTCAAAATAACTCAACAATAATTATGTTCAACAACTACTATAAAACTTCATATCGAAGCTTAATGAAAAATCCATTGAGCTCATTTATCAACCTTTTTGGCCTTTCCATGGCCATAGGGATTTGCGTTTTGGTCTATGGCTTCGGCAAATGGTACAAAACCATAGACCAGCACCATACCAATAAAAAGGTCGTTTTTCTAAGCACGTTTGTGGCCAATAGAGATGGTGCAGATCAAAAATTTGGAATGGCACCAGCGCCTTTAGGGGAAGCCATACAGTCCGACTTCGATCAAATCAAAAGAGTTTGCCGATTAGAGGATAAATCCGTTGTGGTTAAATTTGAAGATAATGTATTCCACGAGCAAGTGCGGCTCGTAGACCCTTCATTCTTAGACATGTTTACCTTCCCTTTGGTCATTGGCAATCCAGGGTCTCTCCGTGACCCCAATAGCATTATTTTAAGCCAAGAAATGGCCATAAAATACTTTGGACATGAGAATCCAATGGGGGAAGAAGTTTTAATAAAGTTTGATGAAAAAGAAGGCAAAGCATTTAAAGTTACTGGAGTAGTTGAAAAATTCCCAGATGCTTCTGCCATCGAGTTTGATTGTCTTATCAACTTTGAAAATATTAAATTGGCACGCCCAGAATTGAATTTGAACGATTGGGCGCAATTTATTAAGGCCACTTTAATTGAAGTAAATGACCCTAAAGAAGTCTTGGCTATAAAAGAAGGGATGGACAAATATATGGACTTTCAAAACAAGGCAGACAAAGACTGGGCGATTAGTGCATTTGATTTTGAATCGATCGAAACACTATATGAAAATGCGGGCCAGATTAGAAACCACATAACCTACGGTGGCTACGAGTCCAATCACAAATCCACCATTATTTTAAGCATAATTGCTTGTTTTATGTTGGCCCTAGCTTGTTTCAATTACATCAACATTGCCATTGTTACAGCAGCCAAAAGATTAAAGGAAATAGCCGTTAGAAAGGCAATTGGTGCCAACAAACAGTTGGTTGTTGTGCAATTTTTGACTGAAAATATGCTGGTTACATCCATAGCGCTGTTAATAGGGTTTTTATTAGGCTCCCAGGTGTTTATCCCCGGTTTTGAACAATTGAATCATTTTAAAATGGGGTTTAACATTTTAGACCCCAACTTATTTTTATTTTTAGGGGCAGTGTTGTTGTTTACTGGTTTGGCATCGGGTCTTTACCCAGCTTTTTATATCTCTAGATTTCATATCGTATCCATATTCAAAGGGCAAATAAGATTTGGAAAAAACAATATGATAACCAAAGTGATTTTGGGTTTTCAATTGGTGCTTTCGTGCATTACTATTGTATGCGCTGTCATGTTCACATTAAACAGCAATTATTTGATCAATAGAAGTTGGGGGTACCAACCCAATGGAGCATTGTACATAAAAGTACACAACCAGCATGCATATGAACAGATGAAAGCAGCGATGTCTTCCAATCCAAATGTAGGTTCCATTGCCGGTTCTGTGCAGCACATTGGTAAAAATCATGGCAACGCCATCGTTAAAAAAGGCACAAAGGTGTACGAGGTAAATGAAATTAAGGCCAATGCGGCTTATAAAGAGGTGCTGGATTTGAAATTGATGGAAGGGCGTTTTTTTATTGAAAACTCTACTGCAGATCGGAATAGTATAGTTGTAAATAGAAAGTTTGTAGAAAACACCAAGGTGGGCAATCCAATAGGTGCAGTTTATAAAATAGACAGCATGGACTACCAAATAGTTGGGGTAGTAGAAGATTTTCATATGTATAGTTTTTTTAGCAACATAGAGCCAACCATTTTTCGACTGGCTCAAGACCATGAAGTATTGCATCTCAGTTTAAAAGTGACAGGTGGAAAAGAAATGGAGGTATATAGGAATTTACAAACCCAATGGGCCACATTATATCCAGAAATTCCTTTTCAGGGTGGGCACCAAGATGGTGTTTGGGGCAATTATTTTGAAGAGATAGGCAATCATGCTGTTTTTTGGAATGTGATTGCTATGATTGCTGTGGTGTTGGCTGGTCTAGGATTGTATGGTCTAATCACGCTGAATGTATCGGGTAGGGTAAAGGAATTCAGCATTCGGAAATTGTTGGGAGCAAAATCGAGTAATTTGGCCAATAATATTGTTAGGCAATATGTCGTTTTGTTTGTTCTAGCTCTAGGAGTTGGAGGTCCATTAAGTTATTTCCTGATAGACTTTTTCTTTAATTCGGTTTATACCTACCACGTTCCAATGAGTCTTTATAGCGTCCTTTTTGCTGTTTTGTTGCTTGTTGTAGTACTAGTAGCAACTGTTCTGTCTCAGGTAAGAAAGACCAATAAATCCAATGTAGTAGAAGGCTTAAGAACGGAATAAGATACAATGGGAGTTGGCCAAGTGGTGGATACAGTCAACCAGCTCCCGTTTTCTACCTATTTCAGTTTCTTTTCGATTTTTTTGTAGTTTCCCTCCATATAATTCCTTTACCTAAGTCTTTGCTGCAACCGAAATGTATGTTGTAGGCAAAAGCTGGTTGGAACGGGAACAACCTTTTTCCTTTTCTATCCCATCTCCAAATTCTGATTACAGAGTAATTAAAATCTCCTGTTTTATTTTTCTCAAAACCTTTAAAAGTCATCAGTATAAAGGGTTTTTTAAATTTTCTATGCAAAAAAGGTAGGCACAGGACAACCAATTACCTAGAACAATCGTTATACTTTGTAATTCTATGTATATAGAATGTGTTAGGTAAATTCACCCATTATGATATCAAAAACTTTAACAGCCGCTTCCACCAAACCCATAATATTGGGTATTCTTAAACAGGGGAGTAGTTATGGCTATTTAATCATTAAGAAAATCAAAGAATTGTCTGGAGGAAAGATGCAATACTCGGATGGAATGCTGTATCCGGTGCTGCACAAAATGGAAAAAGACGGTTGGATAGAGTCTTCTTGGAGTTTGAAAAATGAAACAAGGCCCAGAAAATACTATGAAATTACAACATTGGGCAAAGAGGCGTTGCATCAGGAACAAAGCCAGTGGGCACAAGTTAATTCTGTTCTAAATCAAATATGGGAACCTAAAACGGAGATACAATAATGACCGACTTTAATTCAGATAAAGCCATCAAGGCGTGGTTGAAACAGTTTAGAAAACATCCTTTTTACGACGATGGGAGCATAAGAGAAATGGAGCTTCATCTTCGGGACCATATGGAAGAATTGGTTGCAGAGGGCGTATCAGAAAAAATAGCTTTCGAACAGGCAGTAGAGGAATTTGGTAGTATTGAACCTGTGGCCAAAGAAGAGTTGTGGAATGTAAAACCCAAAACTTCGTTGCGGAGCATTCTCCATTGGGTAATGCTTAAAAATTATTTCAAAACTTCAACGCGTTCCTTATTCAAAAACCCATTGACCTCCTTCATCAATGTTTTTGGGTTGGCAGTTGCCATTGGTATCTGTTTGTTGGTTTATGTTTTTTTAGCTTGGGACAACAGCATTGACCAATTTCATACTAAAAAAGAGGAAGTTTATTTGGCTACCACCTATATTAACAGAGATGGTGACTTAGAACAAAACGGACGAACACCAAGGCCACTAGGCGCCTTAATGGCCCAAGACATGCCACAAGTGAAACAAGTTTGTAGGGTAGACGACGGACCAGTGATAATTAAGTTTCGAGATGTGGTTTTTAATGAACAGTTGCGCTACGTAGATCCAAATTTTTTAGACTTCTTTACTTTTCCAATGGCCAAGGGAAATAAAAAAGGTCTAGAAGATCTCAATAGCATTGTTTTAAGCCATGCCATGGGTATCAAATATTTTGGGGAAAACAACCCTATTGGAGAACTGGTTACAGTAATTTTTGGGGAGAATAACAAAAAGGAATTTACTGTGGTAGGAGTGGCTGCTCCCTTCCCAAAAGCCCATGCCATTGCATTTGATTTTTTAGTGCATTACGAAAATCTAAAAACGGCATTACCAGAGTTTTCAGATGACGATTGGGGTGCTTTTGTTAGTGCTACACTTATTCAAGTAGACGACATAAATCAAATACCTCAAATAAAACAGTCTATGGAAGGGTATAGGATGGCACAAAATAAGGCACAGCCAGATTGGTCCATCCATTCATTTGAATTTGAAAAATTAGCAGATTTGCATAAGGTTTCAGGAAGAATAAAAAATGACATTTCTTATGATGACAATTTAGAGGGTAGAATAGGGCTGCCAGTAATAGCATTGTTAATGTTGGCATTGGCTTGCTTAAACTATATCAATATAGCCATTGTAACGGCATCCAAACGTTTAAAAGAGATTGGAGTACGCAAGGTTATTGGCGCTAATAAAAGACAGGTTATTGTTCAGTTTTTACTGGAGAATATGGTCACTACCTCTTTTGCGATGCTCTTGGGTGTAGGAATGGGTATATTTTTATTTTTACCATGGTTTATTGGTTTCACTGGATGGGATTTAGAATTAAACACTATGTCTTCAGACTTTTGGTTGTTTATAACAAGCATATTGTTAGCCACCGGATTGTTGTCCGGTATATATCCAGCCTTTTACATCTCTAAATTTGACACGGTTTCAATTTTTAGAGGGGCCCAAAAATTCGGTAAAAACAACTTAGTAACCAAAGCATTTTTAGGCGTACAATTGGTGCTGGCCTGTACCACCATTGCGGTTGGGATTGTAGTTGCCCAAAACAACGCCTATCAATCTCAAAAACAATGGGGATATCAACCAGATCAATTATTGTACAGTGCACTGCAAAAAACGAAGTCGTTCGAAAACTTAAAAATTGCATTGGAAAAACACCCAAGTATCCAAACTGTGGTAGGGGCAAAAGAGCATGTAGGGTTAACACTTGATGCATTGGTGTTGAGCCATAATTCAATTCAATACGAGGTTTCGAGTATGTCGGTAGGCCCCAATTACATAGAAACGCTAAATTTTGAATTGGTAGCGGGCCGTTCTTTTATTGATAAAAAAGAAAGTGACAAACAGGCGTTGGTGCTCAATGAAAAAGCGGTTGAAAACCTACAACTCAAAAATCCAATTGGCGCATTGTTGACCATCCAAAATGTGAAATACGAGGTAATTGGAGTGGTGAAAGATTTTCATTTTCACAACTTTTTTAATACAATCGAACCTATGGTAATGCAACTGACCGAGGAAACAAAGTTTGACTATATTGTCCTACGAACTGAAAAGGGCAGCGAACAAAAGGCCTTGTCTTTGTTGAAGAAAGAATGGCTGAAACAAAACCCAGAATTGCCGTTTTATGGAGGACATCAGACAGAAACATGGGGAGTCTTTTTTGAAATGATTCAAAAAGCCAAAGACTTCAATGCAATTATTGCTGTTGTTGCAGTATTTTTAGCTGGTATGGGCTTATATGGTTTGGTTTCGTTGAACGTTTCAGGAAGGACAAAAGAATTTAGTATTCGCAAAACACTGGGAGCAGGGTTACAACATTTGTCCTCCAATATATTGAAAGAATATGTGTGGTTAACCACCATAGCTTTGTTAGTTGGAGGCCCAATGAGCTATATCGTTTCAAAAGCTTACCTGGACATGCTTTTTGCCTATCCCATGCCTTTGGATTATTCTGGTATTTTGATGGCATTGGTTGTGTTGGTTGTAGTGCTATTACTGGTTGTGGCTACCCAAGTTAAAAAAGTATTTCAATCCAATCCGGTTAAAGGTTTGCAGGCTGAATAAATATATTTTGACTATTTTTAGCTGTATAAAAAATCAACTGCTATGAAAAAGAAAATATTTATTGGTATCGCTGTAATTGTATTGTTTGCTATTGGCTATGTTGGCTATGCATTGTTGAATACAAAATCCCATTCTCCATTTAAAGAAACTATTTACGCTGGAGATGATTTGGACATATTAGTTGCCTATTGTCAACCCTTTAAAAAAGAAAGAAACATTTTTGGGGAAGCATCTGAAGGAGCATTATTACCCAATGGAGAATACTGGAGAGTTGGGGCCAATGATGCTACTGAAATAGAATTTTCTAGAGATATTCAATTCGGTACAACTGCAGTTCCTGCTGGTCGGTATAGTTTGTATGCAGTTCCAGGAGCAACCGAATGGAGTGTGACTTTGAACTCAGCAGTAGGGTATTGGGGTGCTTTTGCACCTGACAAAGCCACTGACGTAGCTACTGTTCAAGTTCCGGTAGAAACTACTAAAGAAATTATGGAGCAATTAACAATCAATTTCTTGGAATCTGATGGAACAGTGAATATGTCCATTCATTGGGACGATACCCGAGTGACCATTCCAATAACGAAAAAATAGGACAGGGAAGAAAAGGCCTTTTTACTGCCTTTTCTTCCATAACCTGAAGCTGCTACTTCAGGTTTTTCTCGTTTTTTTATTAAACGGAGAATTTTCAATACCCAATAATGGTTATAGTTGTTTTGAACAAATGAAAAGCAAAGTTTTTCGAAGATGGAAAATAATCCGAGATTTCAGTATTGGCTGGACTTTGGGTTTTGTTTTTATGAGCATCATACGTGGCGTGGGTACAATAGAGGAAGGTGCAGTTCAGTTTGAATTATGGAAATCCATTCTAGTGGCTTTCACTTTCGGACCGGCCTTTGGATCTATTGCGGGAATAGCACAAATAGTTATGGAAGAACGGTACTACCAGCGTGTTCCCATATACAAACTAACGCTTTATCGTTTTTTATATTCGGTGGCTTTTCTATTTGTTTTGGTTGGTTTGTCTTATTTAATGGTGATTTTTTTGTTTGGAATATCCATTAACTTTTTTGTTTTTTTAATAGAACCTGGTAGTGCAGCCATCTATACCTATATATTGGTACTCGATTTTTTTCTGGTTATTTTAAGGCAAGTGAATCTGATGTTGGGGGAAGGGAATTTGTTGAAAGTTTTAAGGGGCAAGTTTTATACGCCTAGAGAAGAAGAGCGTATTTTTATGTTCCTAGATTTACAGGCTTCTACTTCTTTGGCAGAAAAACTGGGCCACATACAATACAGTAAATTGTTACAAGATTGTTTTAATGATTTGGGGATTGTGGTCGACTACCGTGCAGAAGTGTACCAATATGTAGGCGATGAAGTGATATTGAGTTGGAGCTTCAAAAATGGGTTGAAAAACAACAATTGTTTGGCGTCTTTTTTCATGTTTAAAGCTGTTTTACTTGAAAAAAAAGCTTACTACGTACAGAATTATGGGGTTCTTCCTTTTTTTAAGGCAGGTTTGCATGCTGGCACGGTAACAGTTACAGAAGTAGGCAAGTATAAGAAGGAAATAGCCTACCATGGGGATACCATTAATACCGCGGCACGCATTCAGGGCGTGTGCAACCAATACGAAAAAGAGTTTTTAGTATCGAACTTCCTTAAAGAGCAATTGGAAACAAGCGGGTTCGAATTTGAAACCATAGGACAAGTACCATTAAAGGGAAAAGGAAAAGAGGTGCTGGTACATGCAGTATCAGAGATAGAATGATATTCATTTATTAACGGCCTTATAGATAAACAATAGTAGTATGGAAGAATCTTTGGATTTTAATACAGCAGAATTTGAAGCCTTGTTAAACCAATCGAGCGAACTGGTGCTCCAACAATTTGAAGGAATTGCCTTGAAAAAAGGTTTCCACCACAAAGGGCAATCGGTTATCGAAGGTTGGTTCGATGAGCCAATTCCCAACCACGGCATGCCAGTAGATATTTTGCTTAAGGAAGTAGATGAGAAAATTATCCAAACAGCTACAGGAAACTTGGGTGCCAATATGTATGGATATGTTATGGCTGGAGGCAACCAAGTAGGTATTATTGCCGAAAAATTGGCTGCAACTATCAACCAAAATGTTGCCAAATGGCATTTGGCACCTGCCATTACAGAAATAGACAAAAGGGTAGTACAATGGGCATCTGAAATGATTGGGTTTGGCAAAGACGTAGGTGGGTTTCTAGGGTCAAGTGGTTCTTCAGCCAATCTGGATGGGTTAACCGTAGCCAGAAACGTGTTTTTTGAGAAATACGACATCAGAAATAAAGGATTGTTTGGAATGGCCCCAATGACGGTCTATTGTTCTAGTGAAACGCATAATAGTGTAGATAAAAGTGTACAATTGTTGGGTATTGGCAACAACCAATTAAGACATATTGCAGTGGATAATCAATTCAAAATCGATTTGGAAGCTTTAGAATACCAAATTGAAGCCGACATAAGTGATGGCTGTAAACCATTCTGTATAATTGGTAACGCAGGTACGGTTAATACTGGCGCCATTGATGATTTAAAAGCATTGTCAACAATGGCAAAAAAGTATGGGTTATGGCTGCACATAGATGGTGCATATGGCGGTCTGGCATCTTCTCTTGAATCGCTTAAAGGTTTGTACGAAGGAATTGAACATGCAGACTCTGTAGCACTCGACTTTCATAAATGGCTTTACCAGCCCTTTGAAGTTGGCTGTTTGCTGGTTAAAAATTGGTCGAACCTTAAAAAAACCTATTTCAAACAAGCCACCTACTTGGATAAATCCCTGGAAGTAGAAAAAGGTAGATTAGAATTCAATGAGCATCACTTTTTATTGTCTAGGAGTGCAAAGTCTCTTAAAGTATGGATGAGTATCAAAGCTTATGGACTCACTAGAATTAAATCTATGATCCAAAAAGACATTGATTTAACGAAGTATTTAAATAATAAAATTACAGATTCTTCTGATTTTGAATTGGTTGCAGCATCTGATTTAGCAATTAGTTGTTTTCGATTTACAAATGGTTTAAAGGATGCTGCAGCCATAACGGCTCTTAACAAACAATTGGTACCAGCATTAGAAAGAGATGGCAGAGTATTCATTACGAGTACTTCGTTAAATGGTACTTTTGTATTGCGGGCGTGTTTTATCAACCACCGCAAAACCAAGGCCAGTACCGATTACTTATTGGAGGTGATTCGAGAGGTTGGTGCCCGTGTGGTTTAAGTGGCATGCGCCAAAAATAAGTACGGAATATTATAATATCACATTGCTATACTATAATAATTGTGCAATACAAAGGGAAGGTTCAAGTGGTGAAATAGTGGTGAAATTGAACATAAAGGCATAAATATTTTATATATTGTATAACTCGTGGTCTATAATCTAGTAAGAAGGCCAATGGGTATACTGAAGATCATTTGTAAATAATTGTTTGGCAATAAACGGAGGAGTGATTGGAGGTTTGTGTGCATACCAACAACTTGCTCTATGATAAAACAATTGGTTACAATAGTATTGTTCTTTTTTGTTACTTCCCTACAGGCCCAAACACCAGCCTTGGACTCCCTACACCAACATCTTTCTGAAAATATTACTGCTAAGGAAAAAGTAGATACCTACAACCAACTAGCGTTTAAATACCTCACTTTCGATTCCGTAAAGACCGCAGAATATACCCGCCAAGCTATAGACTTGGCCCAAAAAATTCAATACAATGAAGGATTGGCCGATGCCTACTACGCCATTGGTTGGGTAACCATGACCTTTGGTCATAACCAACGAGCAATAGAACTTTTTGAAACCGTGTTGGCATTGTCAGATAGTGCACAATATGAAAAGGGACAAGCCAATGCCCACAATGGCTTGGGAGATGCCAATCGCAATATAGGGAAATTTACTGCGGCTTTAGAACACCACTTAGTAGCGCTGCAATTGCGGGAGGCGCTAAAGGACCAACCAAGAGTTGCCTCTAGTTTTAACAACATAGGCGTCTTGTATTATACATTAAAAGACTATGAAAGGGCATTAGAATATTATACCAAAGGACTTGAAATTAGAAAAGCCAGCAACGATCTAAGACAATTGGCTGTCAGTTACAACAACATCGGTATTGTGTTATTGGCACAATCGGATTACTCTAGTGCCTTGAACTATTACAACCAATGTTTGGAAATAAATCTGGAACTTGGAAACAAAAGTGATGTTGCCCGCAATTACCACAACATTGGCGTTTTGTATTCGGATCATTTGAAAGAACATGCCAAAGGAATGGAATACTACCAAAAGGCGCTGCAGATATACCGCGAAATAGGAGACCAGGCATCCTCTGTTTATCCACTTATGGGGGTCGCAGGAGCTTATTTCCTTCAAGAGCAATGGCTAAAATCAAAAGCACATGTCCAGGAGGCCATAAAAATCGCGAATCAGGCCCAATTAAAATCCATTGAAATGGAAGGGTACAATATGTTGGCGGAGGTAGAATATGCACTGGGCAATTACAAATCGGCCTTTCAGGCACAAAAAAAGCACAAAACGTTATCTGATACATTAAGAAATGAGGCACAAATTAGAAAATTGACTTTATTGGAGGCGGAGTATAAGTTTGAAAAAGAAAGAATAGCAACAGAATTATCCAATGAAAAAGAAAAGTTGCTTATTAGTGAGGCGCTTAAAAAAGAAAAAATGATTCAGTATATGGCCATTGCCGGTGCGGGTATACTATTAGTAATTGTTTTTATATTATTTCGGTATTACCAGTTAAAAAAGAAGGCGAACCATTGGTTGACCACCAACAATTTGGAAATTAGCCAGCATAAAGACAAACTAGAAAAATTAAATCAATCCAAATCGAGGTTTTTCTCCATTATATCCCACGATTTAAGGGCCCCAATCAATACCTTTTTTGGTATGTTCAACCTCATTAAACTTCATTTGAATGAAAAGTACGGTGCACAAAAGGACCAAGAACTTCAGGAAATGTTAGGCCACCTTAAATATGCAAGCGACCAACTTACCAATTTACTAGATAATTTATTTTCCTGGGCATTAAAAGAAGAAGGTAAAATGCTTTACAATCCGGAGCTTCTGGATATGCACAAGTGCATAAATGAGACCATAGAGGTATTGCGGTCCCATGCGATATCCAAGAACATAGAGTTGGTAAATTTGTCCGCTGCAGGTTCGCAAGTTTGGGCGGATAAAAACAGCTTAATGGCCATTTTACGCAATTTAACCAGCAATGCCCTTAAGTTTACACCGGTAGGCGGAAGCGTAAAGTTAAACGCCGTGCAAGGCGATACTTGGACCGTAGTTACAGTGCAAGACGATGGCGTAGGGATAGGTCCAGAAGCTTTAACACAGCTTTTTGAAATGGACAACCAATATGTGACCTCCGGAACGAAGGGGGAGAAGGGAACTGGTTTGGGACTCACGCTTGTACAAGATTTTGTTAATACCAACAAAGGTTCTATTAGCGTCAAGAGTCAGTTAAACATTGGAACCAGTTTTGAATTAAAATTCCCAAAGGACCAAAACACGTTGTAGTGTATGGTCCTTTTAAATCAATTATTGTATGGATTTTGCTTCTTCACTAAGTAGTTCGTTAGCATCTTGAACGGCTTTTTCAATAAAGGCATTGATGTTCTCAGTTCTTTGCTGCCCATTTTTTAAGAGAACGCCCAAAGCAATTGTTACGCCAATGCGCGTGCCTATTTTTTTTGCAGCAGTAGCCAACAAGGGTTCAATATCTTCGAAAGACACTTCTTCTGCCAATTTTGCAATGTTGGTGCGTGCAGTGTTTAATTTATCACCGGATAAGTTGGTGTATTTCTTGCTAATTTTCTTTATTTCATTCAAAGGGTTCTTTTGGTCTATGCCTTTTTGAACAGGAGGTTTGGAACTGTTTGGAGCAGATTTGGTGTTTTGTTTGCCCCAAGAATCTCGCAAACCTACAGTTTTATTGAAGATGAGTTGTTGGTTAGAGCTGTCCAGATCCAATGTGAAATAACCCAAACGCTGGAATTGGAATTTATCCTGCACTGAGGCATCCTTTAAAAAAGGTTCTACATATGCATTTTTAATAACCTGTAAAGAAGCTGGGTTGATGAAGTCCATAAAACTTTTCTCTTCATGGCTGTCTGGAGCTTCGTCAAGAAATAACCTGTCGTACACCCGTACTTCTGCCTGCAAAGCATGTTGTTTGGATACCCAGTGCAAAGTTCCTTTTACTTTCCGGGTGCTTGCTTCCGTTCCACTGCCAGATTTAGAGTCCAGGTCACAAGTACAATGAATCTCTGTTATGTTGCCTGAAGCGTCTTTCACAACCGACTCTCCTTGAATGATATAAGCATTTTTTAAACGAACTTCGTTGCCAATGGTAAGGCGGAAAAATTTATTGCCGGCTTCTTCTTTAAAGTCTTCTCTTTCTATCAGCAACTCCTTCGAAAAAGGAACTTCATGCGTGTCAGAAGCGGCATCTTCTGGGTTGTTAACTGCCTGGAGCATTTCAACTTTTCCTTCAGGATAATTGGTCAGTACCAATTTAACTGGATTCAATACCCCCATCACTCTGGTGGCTGTTTTGTTTAAGTCCTCCCGAATACAAAATTCTAATAAAGATACATCTGTAACACTGTCCCGCTTAGAAATACCGGATACTTCACTGAATTTAGTAATAGATTCTGGTGTATAC
The DNA here is from genome assembly GCA_900537185.1 of Cytophagales bacterium Alg240-R148. Lineage (GTDB taxonomy): Bacteria > Bacteroidota > Bacteroidia > Cytophagales > Cyclobacteriaceae > Alg240-R148. The sequence goes on along the minus strand of LS999830.1, from coordinate 316,728 downwards.
CCCCGTCTTCTTAAACCCGAAATTGTAGGCATTCTAGGGTCGTCCCAGCCATGTACAGTTTTATTTTGAACCAATTCAAGCAATTTTCTTTTGCTCATAATGGTATAACTTAAATTCCTGCGCGCAAACTCTCTTTGTTTTGGCCTTAAATTGCTATTGTCATAGATTTGATCTAAAAACCAATCGTAAAGTTCCCGATGTGGTTTGAATTCCAACGTACAAATAGAATGTGATATTTGTTCAATATAGTCCGACTCCCCATGTGCCCAATCGTACAATGGGTAAATGCACCAATTGCCACCCGTTCTGTGGTGTTCCTTTTTTATAATCCTATATATAATTGGATCTCGCATGAGCATATTCGTAGAACCCATATCAATTTTTGCCCTTAGAACATAAGAACCCTCTTCCAATGCGCCACTTTTCATCCTTTCGAACAAATCGAGGTTTTTTTCAATACTTTGATTTCTGTGTGGGCTGTCTTTACCCGGCGCGGTAGGGGTTCCTTTTTGTTCTGCCATTAATTCAGAGGATTGCCCATCTACATAGGCCTTTCCGTTTTTAATTAATTGAATGGCCCAGTCATACATTTGTTGGAAATAATCAGAAGAATAACACTCTGTATCCCACTCAAACCCCAACCATTGGATGTCTCTTCTAATTGCATCTACATATTCCTGTTCTTCTTTGGATGGGTTGGTGTCGTCAAAGCGCAAATTAACTGGTGCACTGTGTTTTTGCCCAAGCCCAAAATTCAAACAAATGGCAGCGGCATGCCCGATGTGCAAATAACCATTTGGTTCTGGTGGAAATCGAAATCTGAGTTGTTTTTTATCTAGGCCATTGGCCAAATCATCCTCTATAATTTGTTCAATAAAATTAAGAGATTCGTTTGCTTCTGTCATGTTTCAAAAATTGAAATACAAAATTAGCTTAAAAGCTTAAAATTGCAACTTGAAATCAAAATCCCATTTATAGAAAAATCAAATCCTACCCTTTCAAAACCGAAAGGGAGTGGGGTGCTGGTAATTTTTAAACAAACCAACGGCAAATAACAAATATAAAATGGTGTTGAAAACCAAATGACAAAGGGCTAGTCCTGAAAAGTCTTGGGTTGCGTATTTCCTTACCAGGTACCACATTAAGTAAAAAACTAGGGTACAAGAGGCATAGCAGATAATGCCAGAGAGGTACCAATAAAAGGGTTGTTGGATGTTGATTTTTAAATAACTGGTAAAATAGAACTCAAATAGGCACAAGGCAACCCAGTAAATCAGTACAATGTTTTTAACTATGGCCCATTCGTATAAATACCGTTGGTTGAGACCAAATGTCAGCACCAACCCTATTGAAATTACCGCAAATACTAACAGCGAAATGTCCATGAAATTCCTTCGTTGGAGGCTCAGCAATTTCTTTTTAAACAAGTACCACAACGCTACAAATTCAATAGGGGTATAAATGTTGTAAAGCCAATTTAATACTACTTTTTGGTGCAAAACATAGTGCAATAATTGGATGCAAAACCCAATAAGCACCACCCCAAGAATGAGTTTGCTATCAAAATCCAACTTATTGAAAAAGAAGCAACCCAGTACCACTGGTAATACCATAACCCAAATCGATATGTTCCCTTGTGTTGTAAGCCAATCCATAGTAATTTCAGACCGTATGTTCTATATCAATAGAAAACACTCCGGACCAATTTAATGCCAACTTAAATTCAAATTCGATTGAAAAAACTTATTCAAATTTATAACAAAATAAGAAAAAAAAGGTATTAAACCTAGTTTGTGAGATGTGTAACACAAATGTACCAATAACCAGGTATCTAATGGGTAAGCAATTTAATTAGCAACCTATCCATTAATTGAAGTAGGAGGAGTGGTAAATATCGAGGAGAATGTTTTAATTTATATTAATTTGTTTGGTATAATATTATAATTTAGATTGCCTTAGTAACTTAATATAGTTGCGTAGTAAAAAACAGTATTATTTGGGTATACCAATTCATTTTTTAGCAGAACGTTCAGAAATTCTGGCAATCTTGCACCTACTTAAAAAAATATTTGGAATAGGAAAATGGGATTTTTTAACGACGTCAAAGACAAGCTAGAAACTGCATTGGAAGACATTGCCAGTTTAGAACATGCTGTTGTATTGGAAGAATCCAATGCCGTACTGTTGTATAGAGTGCAGGAAATAGAGGGAGATAGTATGGTCCACCTCAATGCGCAACAAAACATTACTGCCCAACAATTGGAGTTTTTTAATACCATATTCCTTGCTTCTTCAGAGGCAAGAACGGGTATTTCTCAATTTATAATAGAATGTATCAAACAAAATTAATAGTATGAGTTTAGCCAAATTACAAGAAAAGATCAACGCAGCAGTAGAGGATTTAGCAACATTGGAAGTAGCTTCTTTTACTGGCCCACAAATTGATTTGTCCAATACCAACAACAACCCGAAAGAAGTTTTTAAAACTATTAAAGCTGCTCTAGTAAGCTCTACATTGGTTGGTTATTCAAGATTTGAAGTAGAAGGAGATGCTATGAACTATCTCAATAGTGATTTAGGAGAGGATAAAAAACATTTAATTGAAGGCCATAATGCCATGGTAGAAGGGGCCCAAAAATCAAGGAAGGACTTTTTTGACTTTGTGTTAAAAGTAGTTAAACCTTAAGTGCCAACATGCCTCAAGTTTCTTTGTTTAAGTTCAAGCCTCAAACACCACCACCTGTTGAAATAAAACAATTGGAGCAATGGTTTGAAAATGAAGTAGAAAATGCATCTGTTTTGCCTTACGATCAATTTGAATTGAGAGAAGATGGGCCAAGTGATGCCCTTCCCGCTAATTTGGATTTGGCCATCAGAATTAGAAAGGGCATGTTGTTGTTGAAAAAAGCATGGGCTTGGTTTAAAAGGAAGATATGATAGATTCATGGGAGGTTATAGACCAACCAGAGGTCCGAGAACAACTTGCATTGGCCTTTGACAAACAAGACGAATCCGAAACGGTACAGTTGTTATCGGATCTGTCTTATTTACCAGATGCTGCATTTGAAGATGGCTTGATAGATTCAGTTGAATTGAAAACAGGCATTCTTGAATTTAGACGAGAATTAAAGGAGGCCTTAGCCGATACCAACAGCAGCAACCTAGCGGCTATTCAAAAGGAAGTTGCTTCCATAAAAGGTGTTGCACCCATGGCGGCGCAAGGCTTATCTGTACAGGAAGTTGCTTTGTTAAAAGAAATTTTGGGCTTGGACGACGAGTTTCAAATAGTAAAAGTACAAATGGGTAAAACCAGTTTGCTTTCTAGGGTGGTGCTGTACCGATACCGAATTTTCGATTTAGCACCAACAAAACCTAGCCAGCGTTTGGACGAGGCACTATGTAGCCAACTAGAAACAGCAGCTAAAGGAATTGGATACCAGGGCAATTGGTTGTCTTTTGCAGGTTTATTGGCCAACCAGCATGCGCTTTCCTCATTTTGCCTACAATCTACCCACCTCAACAAACAAATTTTTGGTTCGTGTTTGTTCTTTCCTGTAGGCTCACAAGAAGCCCGTAACGAGTTGAAAAAATTAGGTGGTGCCATTCGGAAGAAAGTCAAGTTTTTAAGTACGTTTTTATCTAATCCGATAGGCACGCTCAGTAAACGCCTTATTGAATCAAGAAATGCCGAAAAGGTACAAAAACAAGTGGGCTTTTATATTGAAGCCAAGGAAAACGTATTCCTTTTAAGGATGTTACAAGTGAAATTGTGGACCATGGGGTTGTACCAAGGGAAGTTGGACCACGATTTTGGTCCGGTATCCATAAAAGCACTAACAGACCTTTTGTTTACCATTTTGAACAACGATGATGCTGGTAAAAAGGAATTAGGAAAGATACTTTTCAATTTAAAGAAGGACCAATGTATGCTCAACATCCAACACCTATTGACGGGACATTTAATTCCGATGGAATCTTCTGTTCAGTCCGAGGAAACCACTTCTGTTTCAGAGATTTATAACTATGTATTAGAGGACCAAAACCCAATGCATGGTTATAGCCAAACGCAAGCGCGAACTTTAAAGGATAAACGAAACGGCATGGAAACGTTGCTTCAGGAGGAACTCCTAACCAAGACAGATTCCATTATTCACCCTCGAAAGCGCGTTAGACAGTACAAAGCCAAGAAAGGAATTGGCAAACTGTTTTCCAAGGTTCTAAAGTGGGCGAAAAACACCTTCAGTAAACTGGTGAAATTGTTTCAAAAGTTAATACGACTCTTAAAAAAGAGTGTAGAATTTATTTTTAATGAAATCAAAGAAGCCTTTCAAAGTTTTGTCAAAGGAATGAAATTTGTGTTTGGCAAGCGCATCATTTCAACTGGCAGTACCATACATACAGATTTTGACTTTGATTTTGATGGTATAACCCGTTTTAAAACCATTCCTACTCAGGAAGATATGAATTTACATGCATCCTTAGTGCAGGAGCACGCTCGTGCGGTTTATCCTTCCCTGAATTTTGTTAAAACAGTTATTCAATGGGGTATTCGCATAGCCTCCGGCCCGGTGGGTTGGGCCAGAATATTGTTAGGGATTGCACAACTTTTCAAAGAACATCTCAAAAAAAGGCAGATGGCTATCGGATAGCTTTGGTTTAATACATTTAAAGCCAACTTTTAGTGTGATCTTATAAACAACTAAAAACAAGAAGGTTAAACGGAGTGTAAATGTTACAGACGGTTATTGTTTGATAGTTTCATTTTGTAGTTTTATGGAGATGCGAAGAGGATTACAGAGGATATTATTGGTGTTGGTTTTAGGAAAAGTTTTTCTTTTTCCCTGGGTAAATGCGCAAACACCAAAAATCAACTCCTTAAAGAAGGCATTGAAGGAAAGCACCAATGATACTGCAAAGGTGGATTTATTGTACCAATTGGGTGCAGAATATTGGGACTTTGATTTTGAAATAGGTCTGGAGTATGCCCAACAATGTTTGGCACTGGCCGAGTCTTTGGGGGATGCAAAAGGAATGGCACAGGGCAATACCAATATGGGTTTGTATTACTATTTCCAAGGAGATTATGTTCAAGCACAAACATATTACTGGAAAGCATTAAAGGCATTAGATGGCAAAGTAAAAGGAGATTTCCCCGGGTATACCTTAACCCGCATAGGGAATTTGCACAGAGTACAAAGTGCTTTCGATTCTGCTTTGCATTACTACGATTTATCAATCGTTAGTTTAAAAGGACAAGAACCTGGGTTGGCGATGTCATCTACCTACCACAACTTAGGGTTGTTTTGGTTGTCCAGAGCCAATTATAACGCAGCATCTACCAATTTTTTAGCAGCTTTAGAACTGCGCACTGCCCTACAAGACACTTTGTTAATGGCGGAGTCCTGGCGAGGGCTGGGTACGGTATATTTAGACAAACGACAATACGATAGTGCTGAGTTTTACCTTACAAAGATCAAAGCAGTAGCAGACCACTACAACAATCCAGAGTTGGAAATGTATTATACGCTGTATTTTGGGCAAGTCCTGTACGAGAAAGGAGCTTTGTTACAATCAATTGAACATTTGAACCAATCTTTGGATATTCTAAAACAACACAATTTTAAGCGGTACCATGTTCTAATACTCAATACGCTTGGAAAAATTTATGCTGAGCTAGGGGAATTTGACAAAGCAAGTAAACTTTTATTTGAAGCTTTGGAATTGAATAAAAGTTTAATGAACCAAAAACAAGAAGCAGATATATATGTCGATTTGAGTTGGGTTTATTATTATGAGAAAAACAAAGGCTTGTCTGAGGAATATGCCCAACGGGCTTTTCGCTTGTATCAAGCGATTGATTATACAAGAGGCATCGCAAGGGCGTATAATCTATATGGAACCATAGCGCTGGAATGGAAAGAATATACCAAAGCACTGCTTAATTTTAATAAAGCACTAGAACTAACCGAAGGTCGTGACTGGCAACGATTTGAGTCCGTTTTATTATTTAATTCTGCTTTGGTTTATGAAGCGCAAGGGCTATTAGAGGACTCCTATGAGCTGCAGTTGGAAGCTTTAGTTATTGAAGAAACATTAAATAATCCATTAGGAAGAGTGATTTCGTATAATTACTTAGGGAAAATTAGCCAAAAAATGGGTTTTCTTAAAAGAAGCCAAGACTATTTAATAAAAGCGAGGTATATATTGGATAGTGTTCGATCTCCTATTAACAAACAACTGAATGCTAAGTTTTTAGCAGAAGTAAGTTCGGAGCTGAATGATTTCGAAAAAGCAGCACAATACTACAAAGAATATATAGATATAACCGATAGTATTTATAAAGAGGAAAGTTTGAATAAATCTTTGCAACTCAACTCTTTGTACCAACTGGAGGAAAAGGAAAATGAAATAATCCAACTCAATAAAAACAAGGAGTTGCAATTGCAAAAACTTGCAGCTCAAAAAGAACAACTTGCACAGCAACAGGTTATTATACTGCTAACGGTAGCAACGGTTCTTATTTTTATTATTTTCTTGGTAGTCCTGTATTTTTACAATAAGAAAATTTCTAAATCCAGAGATACCTTAAAAAGATTAAACAACGAAGTTCAAGTGCAAAAAGAAGCAATACAGGCTCAATCTAAAGAATTAACCCTTGCCAATAGTAAAATAACCAGTACAAACGAAAGTTTGGAAAAAAAGGTGGACATAAGAACGAAGGAGCTCAAAGAAGCCTTACAAGAACTAGACACCTTCTTTTACCGATCCTCCCACGACTTTAGAAGGCCTTTGACAACTTTTTTAGGTTTGGCCGAAGTGGCAAAAGTTACTGTTAAAGATCCAGCTGCTCTTTCTCTCTTTGAAAAAGTAAAAGACAATGCCGATGCCCTAGATCAAATGTTAAGAAAATTGCAATCCATGACTTCCGTGGCAGCAGAAAACATGGAATTGACAGAGTTTTCCATCAACCGCTTATTAGAAACTTTGGTTCAAAAGTTCCATGGGCAATTGGAAGAAAAGTCGATTAAAGTAGAAATCCATTCTACAGTGGTTCAAAACCTACAAGTACATTTGCAATTGTTGGAGATCGTTTTAGAAAACTTATTTGAAAATGCCATATTTTTCAACGAAATGGGAGGCTACATTGTTATACAGGTGGAGGAAAACAAGAACACTATGGAACTTAAAATGTGTAATTCTGGTGAAGTATTGGACGACCAAGTAAAAGAAAAAATGTTTGAAATGTTTTACAGAGGGAGTGCCAATTCACATGGCAATGGCTTAGGGCTCTACCTAGTAAAAAAAGCAACCGATAAACTTGAAGGCAGTATTGAAGTGCATTCCAATGAAAATGGGCTGACCACCTTGGTACTAAAAATACCCATGCAACCAAGCCCTTGAGGGTCAATTTTATTGGTGTTGGTCCAGCATAATCTGATTCCCATCTGGATCCATTACAATGCAATGTTCCGGGCCAATGGTAGTTGCATCTGCTTCTTTAACCAAAGCAATACCTTCTTTTTTTAGATGTTGTTGTATGCCCCTAACATCTTTAGGGTTAAAAGTCATAATATTGGCTTCGAACATACCATAAAACAAACCAATTACTGTATTTCCACTTTTTAAGATGCGCCAACTGGTTGCTTCTGAATCCGGAAAACCTTCGTTCATATGGCCTCCATCTATGATGTCAAATCCAAAGTTGAGATAAAATTGGAGGCTGGCATCCATATCTTTAACTGCCAGACTTATAGAGAATTGTCCTAAATCCATACTGCTTTTATTTGTGTTTTATATAAGTTAGTACAATTATCCGAATATTCAATTCCTGTTGATTTTCAAAATTACAAACGCTTTTTAAATAGACACTTAAGCACGGCAACAAGTTTTACTTGTTGTGGCACAAAAGAATTATCCAAAGCAACAAATGCAAAACAATAATGGGAGTATATCTGTTCATAGTAAAAGCTTAAGTGGACAGATAAAAAACTAAGATTTTATCTAAAAGAGCGATTGGAACACCGCCAATAAGTATAACCGATGAAATTCATAGAACAGGCATCAAAATGGACAAATGGAGATAGGCTTCAAGGTAAAATTATGTTGTACACCGGGCTTGTATGGATGCTAGTGGCTTATTTTGTTTTTTACCAAAAGGATATTTTTTTACGAGCAACTTTAATACCATTGGGACTGCTCATAAGTGTATTGGTTGGATATGGAAGTATTCTGGCATTTACAAGAAAAACATATTTGGAAAATATCACAGTTAGATATGCTCTTTCGTCCAAAGAAACCATTCAGAATGAATGCGACAGGTCACTAAAAATCAAAAAGTTATATTCTATTTGTCAGATGGTTTGGGTATTGCTGCTTGTTTTGTCTATGGTTATGTTTTTTATATTGGATACCCAGTTTTTAAAAGGTTTGTCTGTCGGTTTGCTGCTCTTATTTACCCATTTGCTGGCAATACATTTTTGGCTCCAAAAGAGAAAAAAACACTATCTAATGGCGCTAAATAAATTCATTTTAAATAATTAGACTCATGGGCATAATCTCAATTCAATAGTACTTATTTGAATTATGCAGAAAAAGTGCGTTCGAAAAAACAATACCTTTGGTTTTCAACAGTTTATCTTATCCAATCACTTTCATTTAATAGGATTATTCAGTAAATTAATAGGATCTTAATCGAAATTGAAATAGAATAAATTATAACCATGACCAAACAGTTTACTTTGAGAACTTCATCTAAAATTTTACTAGCCTTGTTTCTGCTCGGGTTCGGTATGTATGGTTGTGAAGTGAAACAAGAACAGGTGTCTTATTTGGCTCTTGCAAAGGCAGAGAAAATTGAGCTTCTCAATAAGAAATTCGGGAGTTTTATGGCTAGAATGGACCTACTTGAGGAAAAGATTAAAAATAAAAAGGCCCTTCTAGAAAAAATGCAAAAATGGCCCGATCGAAACCAAGAACAAGAGGAGATTATAGAACGCCTGATTGAGGAATTAGAAGAGGACTTGGCCGAATTAAAAAAGAAAAGTGAAGCCCTAGGAAAGGAAGCAAAAGTAGTAAAAGGAAACAACAGTAAAGCTGCCCTGCAATTAATTGATAAAAATTTCAGAGAAGAAATTGAGCGGTTGTTGCGCTTTAAAAAGGACCTGTTAAAAAAGAATGGTCCTGGTGCCGTTATTTTAGCAGGACAAATGGACGATACCATAAGGGATTTAGAAGACTTGCTTAGAAAAGCCAAAAAAGAAGTGGAAGCAGAAGAAATGTAAGTTTGCCTCAATAGCAATTAAGGAGTCTACCGCAATAATTAATGGCCTATAACCACTTGGACTTTATGTCTTTGTACTTGGTTCTTCCTACTGGAATAATTGTATTGTTGTTTAGCCCAAGGCTGTATTTACTACCAGATTCTCTAGGGATTAACCTATTGATGCAGCACTTTTTAATTTTTTTATTAGTGTTGAAATCATAGAGTTAAGATTTTAATAACCTCAGCCTAAAAAGCATAAACAATAAAACCAAGTTACTGCCAATTTCTAATGCATATGAAATAATTATATACAAGTTTTGTTCTTTAATGAGAAACACCAAACAGGCTGTGAAAAAAACAGCATTTGCCAATAATAGGATTAGTAATAGGTAAAAGTATTGCTGGTGCAATTCTAGTATAATCCTAAACAACACTAAGCAGTAAATAACCACATGGACAAATGTTAAAAAGAATACGAAAAGTCCAAAAGTCCAAAATGAGTTGTCAAAAGCGGTATGCAAAATCTTGAGTTTTATTGACTAATTTATTGTCATTGTTTATAAATATACGGTTTATATCAAAACCCAATCAAGGTGTTTTACCCTAATCACCAGGGTGGTTTTCACCTTATTAATTACATAAACTCACCTTTATCAAAAAAAAATAATGATCTAACTTCAAATAAAAAGATCATGAACAACGTAAAAAAACTAATGCTCGTTCTAATTGTATTCATTTGTTTTTCAATTGAAAAGGGTAAAGCTCAACTTAAGCGTTTTGAAAACGAACCAGAATTAAACATGAAGGCTGTTTTTAAAAGTAAAGAAGAAGCGCAAAAAGTCAACAAAAGGTTTTACAAAAAAATCAAGTTATCAAATAAAGAAAAAATCAATTATGTAATTGACAAGATAAAGATGAGCTGTATTAGGGACTTGCATAAAAGCACTGATTCCATGGTTCAAAACTTGGTTGGACATAATGATAAATATGTCACATTTATAATGTTTTACATGGGATTAAACAAAGACAATAAATCTGAAATTTTGTTGCAGACTGGGTTCACAAAAATTCTAAAAACCGAAGGTGAATATTTAAAAGGAAAAGTTCAAATATTAAATTCAGACCACTTTTTATTGTACAACGGAGGTACAGATTTTACCACTATAGACAATACACAAGCACAAAACAAAATACTGCGATACCAAGTTCATATAAGAATTAGAAATTGGTTCGTAAACCTTAGAAAATACAATCCAGACAAACTGGACATCAAAGGCATTATTATACCATTTCAAGAGTTTTTCTGTCTTTTTCATGTTAATTATAACGACAAAAAATTAGAAAAAGAATGCAAATTTAAAGAGGAAGTGAACGATATTGTTTATGATGTAGGATCTTTACAAGTAAAGGGCTCAACCCGTCTAGTCAAACTGAAAAATAGGCATACTGTAATGTTTAATTATACGAATGGAAACAAGGAAACCAATGAATTTCTCCATTCTATTGAACCTGGAGATGTTGCCAACTTAGGTAACATGTGTCCCCCAAGTTGTGATGGCGAGGATGTGAAATTCAAAAAAGCAAAATAGTATACACTATATAAACTAGTAAATAAATTCAAATTGTATATGAAATTTCTTATATTTATTGACGCTGTTATTTACTAGTTTAATATGTTTTTTAATGTTTTTATTGAAATATTCGTATTTTTAATAGCCTGTTGTGTTGGGCTATATTTTTCGAGGTATTTTAGCAAGTTTTATCTGCTTCATTTGTTTCAGTTGTTGGTTTACTTAATCATCTACGTAGAATCCCATATAATTAAAGCAAGTCAAGATATATACCCCATATTCTTAGTTAAGAAAAATCTATGGGTTTATAATGTTTATATGCCCTTAGAGTTATTTATTCTTTTATGGGCAGCGGTTGTTTATGCAAATAATAAAAGAATTACGAATTTGATTGTATTGGCATTTGCATGTTGTATTTTCTCATTTATCTATGAGACATCTTCAGCCAGTTTTTTTGAATTCGCAAGTTATTCCTACTTAATAGGTGGCATAACAATAGTAACTGCTTATATTATTATTTTGTACCTAATCATTGTGGAGAAGAGGAGAAATCAGGCAATTTTGCCAGAGTTTTGGATATGCCTAGGAACCATACTCTATTTTGCTTGTATCACTCCATACATCGCATTTTTCAACTCATTACAGACCAACTCACCAGAGGTCAACAAGTTTTTATATAGGTTAATTACAGGCTTGTTCACAAATGTGAGATATTTGATGGTTGCAATTGGCTTCTGGAAATATTCAAAACAAAAAACATCACTGAACTCCTTACATAATGGGAAATGAAATTGTATTGTCAATTATTCTTACCACCCTGCTCATTTTCATTTTAATTATAGGAGTTATTATATCATTTTTTATGGTGGGGCAACAGCGGTCCAAACAAGAGATTATTTTGACACAAGCCAACTTAAATTACGAACAAGAATTGAGAAAAGTAGAAAGTGAGCTAAGTGAAGGAGTAAAGCGGCATATTGCACAAGAGCTTCACGATAATGTTGGACATTTATTAACTTGTATGCGGCTAGAAATTGAAAATAAAAAATTAGATCATCCAGAATTAATTGGTCACATAACATCAATAGATCAGTACCTACAGGAAACATCAGACCAGCTAAGATTACTCAGTAGGACTCTGAATTCTGATTTCCTTGAAAAATTAGACTTTTATGCTGCCATGGATCTAGAAGTAGAACGTTTAAAGCGATTAAGAAAATTAGAAATACAATGGGTCAGGCAGCAAGATCGGCTCCTTGTTGACACCAATAATGAACTAATTTTGTTTAGAATAAGCCAAGAAATAATTTCCAATGCTCTTCGGCATTCGAATGCTTCAAAGTTAAAAATATCTTGCAGTGCAGAACCAAATTTCCAACTTGTTTTTGAAGACGACGGAAAAGGGTTTGAAACAACAAAAATATTAAATAGTGCTCAAGCATCTGGTTTGCAAAACATACTTAAAAGAACTGAATTGATTGGGATGAAATGTGAAATCACATCAATATTGGGGGATGGTAGTAGTATTACAATTACAAAAAAAACCAACGAATCTAATAATTGATATGGAAAAGAAACACATTATTCTGGTTGATGACCATGTTGTAGTTAGAGATGGTTTAAAGGCGTTAATAGAAAAAATAGGTCCGTATCAAATAAAGGAACAGTTTGATAATGGCGCCAATTTAGTAAATAGTTGGCCATTTAATACCAAACCAGATTTGATTATTATGGACCTTACTATGCCAATAATGGACGGAGATGAAGCTTTGGGTAAATTAAATGATGCAGGTTGCGAAGTGCCAGTATTAATTCTTACTTTAAATTCTGACGACGAGCGGATGTTAAAATTATTTCGTTTAGGGGCAAGAGGATATTTACTGAAAAATTGTACAGCCAATACTATGAAGGAAGCCCTAGATGAAATATTTCGTTGTGGTTATTATCACAATGAATTCTTAACATATTCATTGCGCAATGAGTCTAAACCCAAAAAACAATCTGAACAAGAAATAGTCTTGGACCAACTTTCGTTAAGAGAAAGAGAATTTTTGAAACTTGTATGTCATGAAGATGAATACACATATGAACAGATAGCGGGAATTATGAATGTTCAACACCGCACAGTAGACGGCTATCGTGAGTCAATTTTTGAAAAATTTTCTATTAAGTCGAAAACTGGTTTGGTACTTTTTATTCTAAAGCACCAACTTTTTAACCTCCTATAGTTTACTTTTTCACAAAGTATTGCCCTTTATTCACCCCTTTTTATTTTCATAAAATACCCACCCCTAAATGGGATAACCCCCATGTTTTTAGAAAGTTATGATTCGGATATTTGAAATGTTATCAGGAAAACACCTGAAACTTCATATTAAATATACTTGTCATGAAAACTTCAATATTTCTTTTCTTTTGTCTTGTAATATGTGTTTTGTGTCAAGCCGGAGACAAAAAAAGCAATTATGATACAATTCCTTTAAAGAATTTGGGCCATATAGAAGGCGTTCAAACCGAACTTGAAATACAAAAAACAGTGCCCTTAACCTCAAAAATAAACATTCATTTTTTATACTTTAAACCTAACAATAAAGGGCCAGTTGCTGAATGGTTTAAAAACTCAAATGGAATTTCAACTATAAGACAAAAATACATGACAAGCCGAATTCCTATGTTTATTAATGAGAATGGAGAAATCGAATCTGTGATTGATTGTCCCAGCCTGTTTAATATAGGTATATTCCTTCAATTGTCAGAATATGATTATGTGGAAATTGAATCTCCATTGAATTTTGATGGTAAAAACCATCAAATAGCATTAAAATCATTAATAGGTAATAACAAAACTGATGGAGCAATTTTTGTTAGGTTAATTGATGTTTTAAAGAAAGCTCATAACAACGTTTCTGACTATAAAGATGAGCAGTGGGAACACAGACTAAAAGATAAAATATGTCCCCTGCTTTTTATGGAAAAAGGAATCGGCCTTAAATTCCTAGGCAAAGAAAATAACCAAATTATTTATTTAAGGTCAATTGGGTTGCCTTCTAACAACCCATGGGTTGCAGAGAAAACTGCAAAAATTGAACCGAGGCAATATGTTACAATTTATGAAAAGCAGCAAGCAAATCAGTCTTCTGTACCCATATGGTGGTTGAAGAATAAACAAGATGAACTCGTACAATCTAAATTTCCATTCGACACTCAATTTGAACCTGGTTTTATTAGAAAATTTTACCCTGTACAGGAACAAAAAGTAGTGGACACAAAGACTACATTAGAAATTCGTTTTGACCATGAAATGCTCGCAAGAAATATAGATTTTTATGGGAATATTTCATTGGCTGCAACCATCAACGACCAACTCATAGAAGTAAACCCTTATACCTTGATTGGAAAGGATAAAAAATCTTACGGAGTTAATAGTAAACCCATTAAAGAAATTGCCAATAACTTTCTAAATCTAATGATTGAAGGAAACAAAGTGATGAATGATTACAATAAAATAAAAGGACTTTTTGTAGAGAAAGAACAAACAGACCTTACCAAACCTAAACAAATTGTTGTAAAAAGATTGAACGGACAGATTAGGACGTTAGTTGATAAAATTAGTGAATTTTCAATGCTACAGGATACTAGCAAAATACCTGCTGATTTTTTAGATCAAGAACTTCATGAAAAATTGGCCTCATTAATACCATTGACGACTACAATTGACAGTCTTATTCTGATCAATATTATTAACAACTTTCAGATAAAAACAAGTAATAACACCATTCTAGATCTAAAAAACATAATAACAAGAGGGCAAAGTTCTTTTCTGGATCAACGTGAGTTGATGCAGAAAATTGAAAAAAGAAAAAAGGGTTTAGACAGTATAAAATTAATCGAAATACAAAAAATATCTAAATCATTAATCTGGCCATATACCAACAGATTAGCTGAAAATCACCTCACAACAATTGACCTTAATAAATTAATGAATGATAAATTAACTTTTAGTCAAATCACAAGGCTAATCAATAATTTAAAAGAATATAATAAAGAGAATGATTCGAGTATTGTTTCTCCAAAATTTATGATAACCAATGACAATACCACTAGCTACCGACGGTATATTAAAAACATTGAATTGTGTTTGAAATACATGAATTATTTCAGAAGTTCTGGCAAACAATCAATGGATGCCTTTTTAAACCTCTCTTTAGTTTCTGGAATTGAATTCGAAAATTTATATGAAACCATAAAATTTAATTTAAATGAATTAAAAAGAGAAGGTATGGACCTGAAAATTATATTTGGTAAAAATTATACTAATATAAATTTTAGAACAAAAATACTCAATGATGCCATACTCCAATTAAGTCATGCAATAAACGCCGTTTTGACCGATGATATGAAAATGAAAATTGACGGCATGGAGAAAATTGATCCTGAAAAACCAGTTGAGATCACAAGAGTTATTTATAAAGGACTCGAAGACCCCAGTACATACCGTGAAATACAAAACGATGTGGCCTTAAGAGCTGGGTTAAAAATATTTAGCGGCATGTTGTTTGCCACAATTGACTTAGAAAAAGCTTTGGCTAAAGATGGAGATGTTCTTGAGATAAAAGTGATGTGGTATAATTTTGAAGAAAACACAACTGATGCGGAACAAGGAGTAGAACTAAGCACAGCAAAGTTTCTTATAAAAAAAACAGGCTGGCACATAAACACACCTGAATCTGTTCTCTTGATTCAAAGGATTAACGAAGACCTTGTAACTGTAGACAAGTCTCCATCAAATTTTAAACCAACAGCAGGAATTTCGTTGATATGGACCTATCACAATGATTTTCGAGGAAAGAAAATTAAGAAATTTTTAAGATGGGTGGAGCCATCTTTTGGTATCAATGTTTCGTTTCTTGATTTTGATATAAAAGAAACGTTTGAAATAGGAGCAGGGCCCATAATAGGATTATGGCAAAATCAACTGTTTTTCACAGGGGGTTATAATTTTAATGTGAAAGGACAAAGCCCATTTTATATTGGTATTGGGTTCAGTTTTAGCAATATAGTTGGAAAAATCAAAGCAGAAGGAAAACTTAACTAGAATTAAAATGAAAAATTTTGTAATCAACATACTACTCGCAATTTTGTTAATAGTAACCTCATGCAAAGACCTCTTCGATACGACTCAAAGCAAAAAACCGGAATTTCTGTTCGAAAACAATGCAAGTTCTATTCAGGCAGATGGGGTTTCTTGGGTAATAGTAACTTTACAATTTCAAAGATTATTATCTGATAATCAGCAAGTTGTAATAAGCACCTCTGCAGGTGGGTTATTAGAATTTCCAGCTTCAGAGTTTACAAAAGGATCTAAAACATTGAATGTGGTGCCCAATAGAAAGTCTTTTAGTTTCATTCTTGTATCAAGCTCAAAACCAAACGATAAAGTTCTATTAAGTGCAAACCTTAACAACATGGTTTCAACCAAATTATTTCAATTTACAGAAGTTTGTCCTAACCTATTGTATTTTGATTTAAGTACAAAGGAAATGTCTTTGGCTAAAGCTGATAGGAGTACAGCTAATATCATATTGTCTAATAACGGAAAGCCAGTATCTGATGGAATTCAAGTGGAGTTTACTACAAATGATAACACAATGGTTCGCATAGATGAACGAATTATTTACAACAACACCCAATCAACTATAACATTAGTTCCACTTGGAGTTGTTGGCGAAGTCGAGGTTACTGCAACCGTTACTCAAAATGGTTGCCCCAGTCTATCAAAGACTCAAAAAATACAAATTATTGAATAACCCCGAATTATAATTAATGGCCTATAACCACTTGGACTTTATGTCTTTGTACTTGGTTCTTCCTACTGGAATAATTTCGCCATTGTTAAGTTCTGCCTTGTATTTACTTCCAGTTTCTACAATCACTTGTTTTACCTCCGACATTTTAACTAGATACGACTTGTGTATTCTTTCAAAAGAATGGGCCAGCAGTTGCTCCAGTTTTTCCAGAGATTTATCGTGTAGTTCTTTGATGCCATCGGTCAAATAAAGCTCGGTGTACACCCCTGCACCTTTGGCATACAATACTTTTTCAATGGGTATCAGATGAATGCGTCCTCTTTTTTTAATGGCCAAATGTTTGACTTTGCTGGGTTCTAGTTTTTCTTTGGATCCAACTCTGCTAAAAGCAAGTTGCAACCTTTCTTGGTTGAAGGGCTTGGGTACAAAGTCCAAAACCCCATATTCATAAGCCGTAATGGCCTGCTCTTTATACGCCGAAACAACTATGGTATGAAAAGATTCGGAAACAGCGGTGGTGAGCAAATCAAAACCGTTGTCTCCGTTTAGATTTAAATCCAAAAGCACGAGGTCCAAAGTATTCTCTTTGATATAATGCAGTGCATCTTGGAGGTTGTCTTTGTGTACAAGAGATCGCATACCTTCTCCAACAATTGCGCGGGCCATGCGTTCAATTCTTTTGGCTATTCTGGCTTCATCCTCAACAATTAATAAGTGCATCTTATTGAATGTATAGTATAACTATGTTTTTCCAACCATAATCAGTTGGTTCGGAACTAAACTCCCATTCGGACTGGTAACTTTCCGTCAACCTGGCTTTTATGTATTGGATACCCGTACCATCTTGAATCTTGCTCGGAACGGCTCTAACACGGTTGGCATACGTTAAAAAGGTATAACAAACGTATTGGGCGTTCGATTCAAAAATCAATTTAAATTTTATGGTATTATCTACCAAAGGCAAACTGTGGGTGATTCCGTTTTCTAATAAAGTATGTAGAATTGCGGGTGGAATTTTTTGCCCGGCATCAATGCCTTCATCTTCCCATGTGTAATGGATCTCCTTTCTGTATTCCATAATTTCAATATGTGCTTTACAGAGGGCTATTTCTTGTTCTATCGGTATCAATTTTTCATTTTCAATTCTATTAACAAGGTCAAACTCCTTGGCCAAAGCTTCAATGAACAAAACACCTTTATCCGGTGCCTCTTCCACCCAATCTATCAAAGAGGTAAGGGTGTTCATAATAAAATGTGGCTGAATATTTTTTTTTAGCAATTCTAAACGCAACCTGGTAGACTGCACCAAAGACTTTTCATAAGCCAGGCGTTGTTCTTTAATTCTATTGGATAGCAAATAAAACATGCCCAATAAAATTAAACCAAACCCCGAATAAAAGCTAATGTTAAAAGTAGCAATTAAGTTGATCGCTACGCAAAGCAGCAGGGTAGAAAGTATGGTTATGGACCCTTTCTTCTTTTTGTATACTGCATAAACTACCATTCCTAAAGCATACAACCACATACTCGTTGCCATGTAGCGGGCGGTTAACAGAAAGAAATCATACCTGATAAGGAAAATGAACAACAAAACAGCTCCATATAGGGTCGTGTAAATTTGGCGCTTAGGAAAGGGGAAAAGCATGGAAAAATAAAACGGGATCAAAAAGGAAATCCCCAACATTAGCACACCTATACTCTGCAAACGAAGCCGGTGCTGGCTGTAATGCACAGGGAGGTAGGCCTCGCTAAATTCAGCGATTATTAAAACAAAAAAAAGAAAACAACAGGCACTAAAAATTAGCATTGGGTATTCTTTTTTATTGCTCAAGAATAGAAAAAGAAAATAGAAGGAGGCAATTAAAAAAGCACCAGCCAAAACATGCATAAAGGCTATTTCAATAAGACGATTGGTGACTAATTTGTCGTAATAATTGATGTCCAAACTCCAGATGCCTGCATGATCCGCAAACCAATAAAGGCTCCCACGTATGGCAAGCATGTGTTGACCCTTTTCAGTTAGGGCACTCGGAATACTGTGGGTGGTCCACATTTTTCCCTTTGGGCCGTACTTTTTTTCCTGGCCTGGGTTTCCGTTTTTCCCAATTAATACACCATCCCAAAAAACCTCGTACTCACCGTAAACCTCTAACCGAATGCCGTAAGGGCTGGAGTCTTCGTTGTTTTGCAAGATATCAATTGGCGTTCTGAACCAAAAAACCTGGCCATCGTCCATCTTGGGTTTGCCTTGGTTCCAGTCTTGATCGTTGAAGTGTTTATTGGCCCATTCTTTTTGATCCCCAATTTTAAACAAGGTCTCGTTTTCTTTAAAAACCGGAGTTTCTGTGCAAGAATTTATCAAAAACAAAGGGGCCACTACCGCAAGGACCAGCAAAAATCTCCAATTCATTGGCGTTCTAATTTTAAATGCAATTTAAGTAATCTAGAATTGTTTTTAGGGTAATTCATTAAAGTATAGAGCAGTTCACAAATTTTGTATTGGATAACCAAGGGGTACCACTCAATTTAGTAAGCATATAACAAGGAAGGTTTTTTGATTTAAAGCTAGTCCTAAAAGTTATACACAACAACATTGTTCAAAAAATTCAAATTACAGTAAGGAATACCATGAAAAGAAATTATGTGATAATAGTGGGGGTTGTTTGGTTATTGAATGCCTGCAACGTTGGCCAGTCCAACACAAAAGAGAAAGAAAAAGAGAAAGAAACGGAGCCGACCGAATTAGAAAACAATTACTTTGGTCAAGTACCTCCGGGTTTAACGCCTGTGCCCTTTGCACCCAATTTGGTTTCGACGCCTGCATACCAATATGGGGGCACTTTCACACCAGATTTACAGGAGTTTTATTACCTACGTGGAGACCAAGACGCTGCACAACAACAACTGGTTGTGGTATTCCAAAAAAACAACCAATGGACCGACTCCATTGTATCTGCTCGCCCAGGGCAGCCTATTATTTCTCCTGACGGACAAACCATGCACTTAGGCAGGCGTTTTAAAGAACGTACTAAAACGGGTTGGTCAGATGTACAATTATTAAATGCTCCATTTAATGAATTTTTTATTATGCGGCTTTCAGTTTCAGCCAAAGGCACCTACTTTTTTGATACCTACGACGAAAACAACCCGGACTTCCCAATACGTTATTCTACTTTAGAAAATGGGACACGACAAGCTCCGCGTGCATTAAGCAAAGCAATCAATACCGGCACGCAAATGAACCATCCTTTTATAGCACCGGACGAGTCCTATTTGTTATGGGACGCAAAACGAGAAGAAGGGCATGGAGATTCTGATATTTATGTGAGTTTCCGACAAAAAGATGGCTCATGGGGCAATGCCATCAATCTTGGAGATAAAGTAAATACCAATGGTTGGGACGCTGCGGCCAGTGTAACACCAGATGGTAAGTACCTCTTTTTTAATCGGTTGATCCAGCAAGGCAAGGAAGAGGCATTGCCCGATGTGGATATATTTTGGGTAGATGCACAGGTCATAGAGCAACTTAGGCCCAACTAACCTGCTGTTGGTACAATAATTTTCTTCACAAAATCAAATACTAAAATGAAACTAGCAAAACTATTGGTATTAACCTGTGTCCTAATCCCATTGGTGGGAAAAGGGCAAAACAAAGCAAACGAAGCGGTGCACCAGCCTTCATTAGCCAATGATTATTTCGGAGAAAAACCTCCAGGCTTACAACCTGCACTGTTTGATCCTAAAATAGTTTCTCCCGATGGACTTTTTGAAGGGGGTACTTTTTCCCCTGACATGAAGAGTTTTTATTTTTCTAGAAAGAACGGAAAATATGAGAAACGGACATTTTTTGTCATTAGATACCAGAACAAGGCTTGGGGAAAGGAAACAGAAACCGACATCAAGTGGCCCAACTTTACACAAGATGGTACAATGATATACGGTGGAAAAGAATATAGAGTCAAAACCGATGCTGGTTGGTCGGAACCCAAGCCTCAAGGAGAATTTTTGAAAAACCAAGCACATGGTATTTCGCTTTCTTCAAAAGGCACTTATTATTTTGGGTTTTATAAAAAGGGCAGCAAAGAAGAGGGCTCCCTCCGCTATTCACGCTTTTTGGATGGTAAATACGAAAAACCTGTAAAAATGGGAGCTGAGATTAATACAGGAAAAGAGATTGCCCACCCATATGTGGCACCAGATGAATCCTATTTAATGTGGGATGTAGTTCGAGAAGATGGACATGGACAAGCAGATATTTACATCAGTTTTAAAGATAAAGAGGGTGCTTGGTTGCCAGCCATCAACATGGGACCTCAGATTAATTCAGAAAAGCAAGAAAGCGCTCCAAGAGTAACGCACGACGGTAAATATTTATTCTTTTCAAGGGGAGAATGGAAAAAGAGAGTAGATGGAAGTAGCTACTGGGAAGGAAAACTCTACTGGGTAGACGTTCAGGTAATTGAACACTTTAGGCCCAAACAATAAACACTTCTAAACAACAACACAATGCAACACATTAAGAATTTAACCTTTTTGTTGGTATGTATGTCTCTCCATGCCTATGGACAGAACAGCAACAATGTGCCAACAGCTTCCCTTACCATTGCCTATGGGTCCGATGGTATTTGCCTAACCAATTTAGAAGGCAGCTCCAACGTTCGACTTACGACTGGTAGCCATGGGTACCCAGCGTGGTCCCCAGATGGAAAACACCTCGCCATATATGCCTACCACGACGGGAAAAAAACATGGTCCATTCATACCATCGATAAAGATGGGGCCAACTTCAAACGGCTAACCCATGTGAAAAATAAATGGGACAATATGCCATCTTGGTCTCCCGATGGGAAAAAAATTGTATTCGCTAGAGAATACAAAGACTCTGCAAAAAATTGGTATCCAGAAATATGGATAATGAATGCAGATGGGAGGGAACAAACCCAATTGAAAGCACTTAGAGGGGGTGGCCCTTGTTTTATGCCGGATGGTAGAATCGTTTTTCACTCCGAATATAAAGACAAAGAAAGTGAAATAAGCATCGCCAATGCGGATGGTAGCCATATAATACACCTTACAAACAACGAAGCCGAAGAGTGGGACCCCAAAATTTCACCTGATGGAAAACAAATCGCTTTTACTTCAGATAGGCATGGTAGCCATGAAATCTATATTATTAATGTGGATGGAACAAATGAAAAAAGATTGACCAACAATGCGTATGATGACTATGGTCCAACTTGGTCTCCTGATGGCCAACAATTGGTATTTCAATCGAACCGAGAGGAGCATTCTGGTTTATTTAAAATAAACATAGATGGATCATCAGAACAAAAACTTATCTCTAATGGGTGGCAACCGGCTTGGTTCCATGCTTCCAACTAAATGAAATATATAATTAGTACAAAATCAATTGTTTAACACCAACAAGAAAACCATGAAATTCAATACGCTTCCAGTACTCTTATTGTTCTTTTCAACCAACCTTATCTTTGCGCAAGAAAATAAGCAGGCAGATCCTTATTTCCCACCTATAAATGGGCCTTATTTAGGGCTGCAACCCCCAGGTACAACTGCTGAAACGTTTGCTCCAGGCCTTGTTTCTACCCATTTATATGAACTTTTTAGCGCATTCAGCCCCGACATGAAGGAGTTTTACTTTGTGCGCTACGATGAAAAGGATCAACCAAGTATGTTCAAGCTGTATGCCCAAAACGATAAGTGGTACAAAGTTACGGTCGGACCAAGGGTAGGAGAGCCATTTATATCGCCGGATGGCAATACCATGCATTTGGGAAAACGGTATATGGAGCGAGTAGGTACCGGTTGGTCGGAAGTCAAAAGCCTAGGAGCCCCTTACGAAGACATGGCCATTATGCGCCTGGTTGTATCCACAAAAGGGACTTATTATTTTGATACAGCCGGAGAAGAGCCCATCCGATATGCCCGATTGGTAAATGGGGAAAGGGAACAACCTAAAACTTTGAACTTGGACCTTGGAAAACACAACGCACACCCTTGGATTGGCCCAGATGAGTCTTATATAATCTGGGATGACCAAAGAGAAAGCGGGTATGGTGGTGCAGATATCTACATCAGCTATAAACAAAAAGATGGTGCGTGGGGTCCGGCCATCAACATGGGCGATAAAATTAATTCTGCTCGATCTGATTCCTATGCTACTGTTACGCCGGATGGCAAATACTTGCTTTTTAATAGAAGCATTGACGATAACAATGTGGACATTTATTGGGTTGATGCAGCAATAATTGAAACTTTAAGACCAAAATAAAAACCTCATAATTAGGTAGAATTTTCTGTGTGGTTAGACTTTAATTGCAAAGCGCTATGCTGATAATACATGAGATAGTGATTTAGAGCAAAGTGAAATATAAATGCAACAATGTTGCATTTGTGATAATAGCCTATTACTTTAGTGCTGTGAAGAACATTTACCAAATACAGGCTCTATTTTTATTGGCGCATTTGCTCGCTATGCCTATGTTAATTGGTATCCATTCTTTGGACCACGCAGAACACCTCCATTTACAAGAAGACAGTCCAAAAAGCGACATCCAATTTCACCAAACAAGCTGTTCGGTTTGCGATCTGTACTATTTGCATGCTGCAATAGAAGAAATCGCCACAACAAGCGCTTATTACCACAAATTCCAGGTAACACTCCAGTTTTTAGAAGTTGGATTGGTAGACCGCGTGCTTGTCCTCCAATCTCTTCGAGGCCCGCCAACAGTTTAAGTCCCTATACATTTGAACCATTTATAGTGGTCCATTATAATTCCCTCTAGTCCATTGGAACCAAGAGGTAGAACCAGTATGTCCATTTATATATTAAACCCTTCTCTCGATATGTTAGAGGCAATTCAATTATCTAAAAATTATGGTGCGCATGAAGCACTAATAGACCTTAACCTTCAAGTGCACCAAGGAGAGGTATTTTGTTTGTTAGGCGCCAATGGAGCAGGTAAAACCACCACCATTAATTTGTTCATGAATTTTATCCAACCAGATTCCGGACTTATTAAGGTAAACGATGTGGCCCTGCATGCACAACCTAGAACAGCACAAGCCCATTTGGCCTACATACCTGAGAACCTCAATTTGTATGGCAACCTAACAGGTATCGAAAACCTTCAGTTTTTTACTGGTTTGAATGGAAACAAGCCGGACCATGCATTTGCTGCATCGTTGTTGGAATCCGTTGGCTTACAAACGGCCGCTTTTAACAAAAGAGTGGCGCAATATTCTAAAGGAATGAGGCAAAAAGTAGGCATTGCTATTGCGAAAGCAAAAAAAGCAGACAATCTGTTATTGGATGAACCTACCTCTGGTTTGGACCCACAAGCCAGCAATGAATTTTCCAACTTATTAAACCACATGCGCGAAAACGGAACCGCCATCCTAATGACCACCCACGATCTTTTTAGAGCCATGGAGGTTGGGACACATATCGGCATAATGAAGGCGGGTAAGCTAGTCCATGTTTTGGAGTCTACTGAAATAACCCTTTCTGAATTGGAGCACTTGTATCTTGAAACTATGAAACCCCAATTGCATGTTGCGCATAGTCATTAAAAAAGAATTCCTTACGGCAGTTCGGGACATTCGTTTGCAAATATCCGGAGCAGTAATTCTTGTACTCATGTTAACAGCAGTGCTGGTAGGCAAACAAGGGCAAAAAAAAATACAGCAACAACGAGCAAATGCCCAGGCTGAAATGCAAGAAAAATGGCTTAGTCAAGGCAACAAACACCCACATAGCGCTGCACATTTTGGTCAATTTGCATTTAAGCCCAAGCCAGTACTGAGCTTTTTGGATATTGGATTGGATAATTTTACTGGTATTTCGGTTTTTTTGGAAGCACACAAACAAAACGAAGTGCTTTTTAGTGCAGCACAAGACAGCAACGGCATGAGTAGGTTTGGTGAAATGACCGCTGCCCTTGTTTTACAGTTTCTATTACCATTGCTGATAATATTTCTCACCTTCAATATTTTTAGCAAAGAAAGAGAAGAAGGCACGTTAAAATTAATTCATGCACAAGGCCTATCCATGAGACAACTTTTTTTTGGTAAAGTGCTAGGAACTTTCTTGATGGTGCTGTTCTTATTTGTTCCGGTTATTGTGCTGGCCTATTGTTTACTCGATCAAGATTCGGCTGCTTTGGACACCCACCTAACTTCTAAATTTTTATGGATGGCAAGCAGCTATGCAAGTTACTTTTTGATATTGGTTCTGCTCTGTGTCTTGGTTTCTGCTTTTGCACGTTCCTCGGGTTTGTCGTTGTTGGTTCTGTTGGGCATGTGGATTAGCTCTTGTGTGATCTTGCCAAAAGCTGCCGCGAACATGGCCGACAAGCTCTACCCAGCGCCGTCCCAATTTGACTTCAGAAACAATATCAAGGAGCAGGTGAAAAACGGCTTGGATGGTCACAACCCTTCCGATGTTAGGTTAAATGAATTGAAGCAAAAGGTCTTGAAAGAATATGGAGTGGAGACCATTGAAGAATTGCCAATCAATTGGAGTGGGATTGCCATGCAGGCAGGGGAAGAATATACCGATCAGGTATACGATGCAGAATTTGCTAAAATTGAGAAGATATTTACCAAACAAAACAACACCACCGAATGGCTTGGATTTATCAATCCCTATTTGGCCATAAGAAATTTATCCATGGCTTTGGCGGGTACTAATTTTTACCACCACACGAACTTTGCAAGAGCAGCAGAAAGCCACCGCAGAAAATTTGTAAAAACAATGAACAAGGATATGGAAGTCAACCATAAGCCAGCCATAGCTTATTCTGATTACAAAGTGGGGGAAGAGATGTGGTCCAGCACAGCTGAATTTGAGTACGATCTACCCTCAACATCCAGTATTTTAAGCAGGCAGTGGCGCAGTATAACGGCGCTCGGGCTTTGGATGTTAGTTCTATTGGCATTGTCCACTATATACTCCAATAAAATACCAACAATATGAAGTTATTTTTGCATATAACCTACTTCGAATGGTTGTCCCTTTGGAGGAGCAACACCCTTAAAACACTCTTACTTATAGTGCTTGGAGCCGGGATCTACGGAATCTTTTTCGGTAAATTCGAAATTGACAAACAACAACAAAAAATTGAGCAAGTAAAGCAGCATGAAATCCAACAAATGGACAGCCTTATGGCTTGGGTTCAATTGGATACCACGTCCATCCAAAACAAACAAAAGTGGAAGCAAGCAGCATCACCAGTAGGTGTTGGTTGGAACAAACATTTCACATATTTTAAGACCCACCAAGCCTCGGATGGGGCTGGGCTGTGTTTGGGGCAGCGAGATCTCTACCCAGTATATTATGCATTTAATGTTTCGGACCTTGCCAGGCAAGTTAACACGGCAGAATTGGCCAATCCCACGAAACTCTTATCTGGAAATTTCGACCTCTCTTACGTATATGTTTTTATTTTCCCTTTGTTACTCATTGCATTGTTTTACAATCTGTATGCTGGAGAAAAGGAGGGCGGTACACTTTCAATTTTACAAGCACAGTCTTGTTCTTTGTGGTTCCTTTTCTTGAGCAAAGGAATCGTTAGGGTACTGATCGTGTGGGGTTTGGCCGCTATTTTATTGACACTTGGTTTTTGGATTCAAGGCATATCCATTGCCAACAACCTCGGTTTGTTCTCCCAATGGGCGGTTATTATAAGTATGTATTGTTTGATTTGGGCCGCTGTTATGGCGTGCATTGTTTGGTTTCGGTTGCATTCTGCACTGAGTGCCATGATCGGGCTCAGCGTGTGGTTGTTATGCACCTTGGTATTGCCTGCAATGCTCAACTTATTTGTTTTGGCCAACGAAACCCTGCCTAATAGAACTGAAATGCTGCATACCTATAGGGAAATGAATGGCGAAATCTGGGGCCAACCAAAGTCCTATGTTCTAAAGGAATTCTATGCAGACCACCCGGAATTAAACGATGGGGATACAACGAATTTTCACAAATGGTACTATGCCAGTTTTACATTGTTTGACAAAAAAGCGGTGCTTTTGGATGTTGCGTTCGAAACACAAGTAATGCAACGCAATGCATTGATAGACAAGTGGATATGGCTAGCACCTGCAGCTATGGTACAGGCGCAATTATCAGAACTTTCCAATACCGATAGAGCCAGTCATCTTCAATTTATGAAAGAAGTACGTGCCTACCATGCAGCCCTTAAAAAGTTGTACTATGCACGCATTTTTTCTAACAAAGAATTTAACCTTCAAGACCTTCAAGAATTAGAACAAAAACTATGAGCAAACTACAATATGTTTTAGATAAAATTGGCATATGTACTTCCGTTGTATGTTTGCTGCACTGCCTGTCCATCCCTGTTTTTCTTTTATTTGGAATGGATGTGGTATTGCGCAGTATTAACCAGGAATGGGTCGAATGGACCATCATCGGGTTGGCCTTGGTAATTGGAATAGTTTCCTTTTTGGGTGGATTTATTACCCATCGGCAACATTACGTACCAGTACTTTATGTAGCTGGGTTTTTACTTTTGGTTAATGGTGAGGCGGTGGTAACTACATGGGTTTCCTTAACGCTTACAATTGCTGGCTCCATGGTAATAGCATACGCCCATGTTCAAAATTTAAAATGGAAGCGGTATGTTGTGGCTCCTTAGCTTATTTATGGCCATTTCTGGACAGGTATCAGGGTGGGAAATATTCGAAAACACAAAATTTAAGTGGGAATGGAAAGAAAAGTTAGGAGCTGAAGTAGAGGTGCCCACTTTTGATGCTAAAATAAAAAAGTTGGATGGCCAGGAGATTACTTTAACTGGCCATTACTTGCCCCTTAAAATGAATGGTAACACCATCATTCTTTCCAAGTTCACTTATTCCTCCTGTTTTTTTTGTAGCAATGGCGTGGGCCAAGAGTCTGTGGCTGAAGTCAACTTTATAAAAGAGCTAAAACCATTAGAAGGCGATGAAATAATAACTGTAAAAGGCCGGTTAAAGCTTAATAAAAACGATTATGATCACCTGGTTTTCATTCTAGAGGAAGCCTCAATTATTGAATAATTATTATTCAACGCTTTTTACATCAACTCAATTAACAAAAGAAAATACGATTCCATGTTGAACCAATTTACAAAAGAAAACAAGTTGCCAGTGACCATTCTAAGTGGTTTTCTTGGCGCTGGAAAGACCACCTTACTCAACCATATACTCAACAACCGAGAAGGCTTGCGGGTAGCAGTAATTGTCAATGACATGAGTGAAGTCAATATTGATGAAAAGCTAGTAGCGAATGGCGTTAATCTATCCCGGACGGATGAAAAACTTGTAGAAATGAGCAACGGCTGTATTTGTTGCACACTTAGGGAAGATCTCATGGTAGAAGTTACAAAACTCGCTAAACTGAAGAAATTTGATTATTTACTAATAGAAAGCACGGGCATTTCGGAACCCATTCCAGTGGCACAAACCTTTTCTTTTGCGACCGGCGATGAATTGCTTGATTTGAGTAAAATAAGCCGGTTAGACACCATGGTAACAGTGGTAGATGCTTTCAATTTTTTTAAGGATTTTTCAAGTGCAGAGACCATCATCGACAGACAAATGACCGATGATGAGGAAGACGATAGGTCCATTGTCAATCTATTGACCGACCAGGTGGAGTTTGCGAATGTGATTGTTTTGAACAAATCTGACCTAGTTTCTGAAGATCAAATGGGTGTTTTAGAAAAGACTATATACAAACTGAACCCAGCAGCAAAACTCATTCGAACTACCCACAGCAAAATCGACCCATCTGAGATTCTTAATACCCAGATGTTCGATTATGAAGATGCCGAACAATCTGCTGGTTGGCAAAAGGAACTAGAATTAGCACAAAAAGGAATTGCACACAGCCCAGAAACTGAAGAGTATGGAATAGCTTCCTTTGTATACCGCAACGCAAAACCTTTCCATCCGGAGCGATTTTTAAATTACGTGAGCCGAGCTTTTCCAAATACCATCATCCGGAGCAAAGGCATCTTTTGGATGGCCTCACGGCCAGATAATGCCATACTTTGGAGCCAAGCCGGAGGCTCGCTTAAAGCAGAAGTCTTTGGGAGGTGGTGGGCAAGTGTACCTCTAAAAGAACGGGCTGTAAGCGAGTCTTATTTAGAAAACCAAGAAATGATACAGGCAAAATGGGACACTGACTGGGGAGACAGGATGACGGAACTCGTGTTTATTGGGCAGGATATGGATAAAGAAAAGATCACATCAGATCTGGACCAATGCCTACTAAATGGTTTTGAGGTTGTTAAAATGAAAGATGGTTCGATTTATCAAGATGACTGGCCGATATGAAACCCATCCACTTATGGTTTCTGTTGGATGCAACAACAAATATAGGAAAGCAACTAAAAATGTTTTAGTAAAATAAATTCAACCATGTACCGAACTTATTTGGTAAATGAAAAAAACGAATGAAGGCCATTGTCAATAGAGTTAGAATCCCTGTACACATCATCACTGGATTTTTAGGAGCTGGTAAAACCACTTTTTTAAACCACTTTATAAAAGAACGATTGCCCGAACGCATTTTTGTAATAGAAAATGAATGTGGTGCTACCAATGTAGATGGCGCTTTGGTTATGGAGGGGGTAGAAGAAGTAGTGGAGTTGTCGGCTGGTTGTCTTTGCTGCACCTTGGCAGACGGCCTTATGGATGTACTCGAGGCGGCCCATAAACGCCGAGAGCAATACGATCGGTTGATCATAGAAACGACGGGAATTGCCGATCCTGCCTCCATCATTCAAGTATTTCTAGAAAACCCGGCAGTTCAGAAAGCTTATGAATTGCAGCAAGTAAGTTGTTTAATAGACGCCGATAAAGTAGAAGGTTGGTTGGAGGTAGCAGAGGAAGCCTTAAGACAAATAGCGGTGGCGGATGTTTTGTTGGTTAATAAAGTGGACACCTTGTCCGAATCAAAGCTTATAAAAGTGCAAGCATTGCTGGCTGGTATTAACCCACAAGCAATGCTTTTATATGGCCACCATGGAAATTTTCCGATTCAAAAAATTATGTCCATGGGTACCATCAAGTCAGAATCCATAGAGCCAAAGTCGGCCAAGGCCGAACACCACCACCACGAACATGGTGCGAACAACAGCCATAAAATCACCACTTTCACCTTGACTTTCCCCCACCCGTTGGACTTAAACCACTTGCAACTGGACCTCAATAAAATAGTACACTTGTACCGAGACCAAGTTTACCGTGTAAAAGGTTTTATTGCCATTCCCAACTATCCCAATCGAGTAATTTTACAGTCGGCCAGGAGCACTTTTATTGCCACAGACGGAACCCCATGGGAAAACGCTAACAACAGAACTGGGAAGTTGGTTTTTATTGGACGAGGCTTAAAAAAGGAAGCTTTTGCGAAAATGTTTGGTAGGCATCAAATGGAATTGGTGGATTAAAAAGAAAATTTATTATGGCACATTTTTTATTAAAAGTAACTGCATTGTTTGGTTTGGTCCTAACCACTCTTTTGTTGGACCAACCCCTGTTTGCTCAGGAAGGTTCCAACTTTCCACCTCCCGCTGTTGCACCTAAAGTAATTGCTTCCAAAGTAAAGGGTACGATTAAAGTAGATGGAAAATTATTAGAGCCCGAATGGAAAATGGCAGAACCGACGGTTGATTTTTTTCGATTGGAACCCAGACAGGGAGGGGAATACAATTATAGGACAGATGTACGCGTAATTTTCGATGAAAAAAACTTATACGTAGGGGTGTTTTGTGCAGATTCGGTTGGCAAAAAAGGAACAAGGGTACAAGATTTGAGAAGGGACTTTGATGGAGGAGAAAACGACATTTTTATGGTTCAGTTGGATCCTCAAAACTTAAAGCAGTACTGCGTTTCCTACCAAACTACACCCTATGGCAACCAAAAAGACCTGCAGGCCTTTAATGATAGCAACCGAGACAACGAATGGAATTCCTTGTGGTCTGTTCGAACCCACAGAACGGATTCGGGGTATTTCGCTGAGTTTGCTATACCTTTTAAATCTCTTCGCTATGAAGAAGTGGAACCTGGAACTTCAGCATCCTGGGGTATAACCTTTAGTCGCTTGGCCAGGCGCGATTATGAAAGAACAGTATTTCCAGCCATACCTCAGTCTTTTTCTCCCTATCGAATGACCTACGCAGCTCAGTTGGTCGGTATTGAGTTGCCCAAGCCCAGCACCAATGTTAGGATTGAACCTTTTATGCTGTATCAATTGGATGAAGTAAAGGAAAATGGCAACAAAACCGGTGATGGAGCATTTAAAATGGGTGGTGATATCAAATGGGCCATCAATCCTAATTCGGTACTGGACCTTACATTTAATACCGACTTTGCTCAAGCAGAAGTAGATAGGGCGGTTAATAATTTGGAACGGTTCAATATATTTTTCCCTGAAAGGCGACAGTTTTTTCTCGAGAATTCAGGTATTTGGGCTGGGGCAGGCGGTCAATCCATTGTGCCTTTCTTTAGTCGAACCATTGGTCTGCAAGGAAATTTCAATGCGGAACCTGCAAAAATTAATGCAGGAGGCCGGTATACCATGCGAAATGAAGACCAAGCGATTGCAGGCATGTACATCAACCAGGCAGGATCCAATAATTCCGCTGCTGCCAATTTTATGGTAGGGCGCTACCTCCAAAACTACGGAAAAGAAAATAACATTGGCATCATGGTTACGCACCGTTTGGATGAAAAATCTGAGACTTTAAACACCAAACAAAACAACAATACTACGGTAACGTTAGATGGGTTTATTAGACCAACCGATGAATGGAGTGTTTCTTATATGTTGTCTGGGTCAAGAGATAATTCCAACGATAGCTTGGGTGTTGCAGGTACCTTATTTGCCGGTCGCAACACCAATAAATATTATGTAGGCTGGGAATCAAAATTTGTTTCAGAAGATTACAACCCTGAAATGGGCTTTGTTTATCAAAAAAATGTTATAGAACACAACCCTGGAGGGTATTATATTTGGAGACCCAAAAAAATTCCCTGGATAAGAAGGTTGGACCCAGGAGCCTTCATTAATTTCTACCATGATTATACCAATCCAAAAAAATTTCAACAAGCTCGTATTTACCTATTTCCAATTTATTTGTTTTTTACGGATGGTAGTTTTTTACAATATGCCATTTTCCCAACCTGGCAGAATATCAACTTTGATTTCGCACCATTGGGAATTCCAATACCCCAAGGTCAGTATTATTATACCAGACAACAGGTTAATTTTTATACCGATCGATCTGCAAAAGTTTCCCTCTCGGGAAGTATCAACTGGGGCGGCTTTTATAATGGCCAAAGGAGCACATTAGAAGGTGGCATTCGGGTGGCCCCCATACCGCATGCTTCTTTTACCCTCGATTATGAAAGGAATCAATTGAACAATTTGGGAGTGAATAAGGAAAACCTAAGTACACATTTGACCACAATTGGTTCAAGATTTGCTCTCAATCCTAGAATTCAACTATCCGCTTTTTATCAGTACAACACATTTGATGATAGGGGAAGGTGGAATGTTAGAGCGAGTTGGGAATACCGGCCGCTTTCTTTTATCTACTTAGTTTTTAACGATACCAAAATAGATGCTTTAGAAAAACCCTATCAGGAACAACAATTTATAGGAAAAGTTACCTTCTTAAAACAGTTTTAACGACGCACTAAATAATAGGACTCTATACAAAGTAGGACAATACGAAGCATATTTTGATAGATTTTGCAACATTGTTGCAATATTAATGCAACAATGTTGCGTTTACCGATAATTTTTCTACCTTCGCCTCTGTGAAAACGTTGATACATACACTGGTAAAACTAATGGCCCTCTACTTGTTGGTGTTGCCAGTTTTATTCTATGGTATACACAACCAACAACACAGTCATTCTAAAAATTCGAAAGCGTATGCTTATCATAAAAGTGAGCGCCATGCTGAAATCACAATTGACAATGATTCAGAAAGTTGTTCCCTTTGCGACCTTTATTTAACCTATGACTCGTTTATCCATATCTATGGTGGTACAGTTTCAATCAAAAAATTGCCTTTAGCCAAAGGATCTTTACTAGTATTTGCCACGTTTTCCACGTCCAATTCTACCACCCTTAGAGGACCTCCCAATTTTACTTCTTAAGACTCCAAGGCGAATTTCATTTTTTCTAATTACGATGTAGCCCTATGCCTGTATGGAAGTAGGGTACCATGACAACAGCTTTGGTATTTCAATAAGTAAAAACGACTTCTTAGAGTCCGGTTTTACACCTTTTTTTGGTCACTAGACTCAACCAAACAAGTATGAAATTAAGTTTACAAGCCAATGGGCTGATTGTGCTGTGCTGCCTTTTTATTGCGATGATCAGCTTTATAGAATCAAGCGCTCAAACCAAAACCGTTTTAACAATAGTGTCCAAAACCGATGGCACCCCTTTGGTTGGGGCTACCATTGTTCCAACCCAAGTTAAAACGACCACAGGATGGGTTACAGACAAAAATGGAATGGCCATTTTAAATATAGTCGAACCAACAGAAGTGACCATACGGTATGTCGGTTTTTTTGAGGTAGTACAAATGCTTCATCCAAGCACAATCAATAGAACAATTAAAATGGAAGAGGATGTGTTAGGGCTAGAAGGCGTTGTTGTAACAGGTGCGTTTGCACCCACCACCAGTGCACGTTCTTTATACAAAGTAAAAAAAATTGATGCCAACATTATTGAAGCAAGGGGTGCAGTTAATTTAAGTGATGTTCTGCAAACCCAACTCAATTTAAAGACCATTCAGGACGACGTATTGGGTACCCGCTTGGTGATGCAAGGCATATCCGGACCCAATGTGAAAATGTTAGTGGATGGGGTACCATTGGTCAACGGAGCGGGAGGTGAATTTGATCTGAGCCAAATTAACATGAACAATGTTGAGCGCATTGAGATTGTAGAAGGTCCATTGTCGGTGCAGTATGGTACCAATGCATTGGCTGGAACTATAAATGTTATCACCAAAACATATACGGAAGGTGATTTTATAACCAACCTTAGTGGTTATTATGAAACGGTGGGCCAATATAATTTTGACTTATCAGTAGCCAAGGGATGGGAAAACACATCATTGAGTTTTGGTGGGGCCAGGAACCAATTTGATGGGTTTTCTTCAACTGGCGAACGCAATGAAAACTGGGTACCCAGGACCCAATATTTGGCCAACGCCAAAATTAAAACTTCCATTAAATCAATAGATATTACCGCCTCCATCGACAAGCTTTGGCAAAATTCTGTGAGCCACGGCAAAGCCTCGAGTGCCTTTAATAATAAAACGGGACGACTATCCAAGATAGCCAGAGACAATTATGTCGATACCGACCGGCTCAATGCAGCGGTTATAATAGAATCAAGGTTTTCCGACCAACACTATTTGAATCTAGTTAACGGCATTTCAACATTTGAACAAGGAAGTAGAAGGTTTTTGCAAGATGTGGAAGCCGACATGAAATGGTTGAGTTCAAATATGGAAGACCACGACACCACCCGTTTTACCACATGGACTTTTAGAGGTACTTATGTTTATGGCGATAAAAACAAAGACAAAGGAGCCTTTCTTACCGCTGGGTATGAGGTTTCTCTCAACGGTGCTTCGGGTGGTCGAATTAGTGGGGATGCCAAGGGCAATGTAAATGAATTGGGTCTTTTTACCGCTCTAGAGTTGCCTATTGGAGAAAAAATTAAGGTACAACCGGCATTGCGGTATACCTACAGCAACAGCTATAACACCGAAGAAATTGATTTCCTTAATGCCAATTTACCCTTATTGCCTTCATTAAATCTGTTGTATTCGAATGGTAAAAAATTCGATTTGCGCCTTTCCTATGGGCAAGGTTTTAGAACACCTTCCGTAAGAGAACTTTACTATGAATTTATAGATGCCAACCATTACATTGTGGGCAACCAGGAACTAAAACCAGAGGTTGGAAACAATTTCAATGCTTCTGCTACTTGGCGTTCTACCAATAAAAAATCAATTGCATCCTATACGGCATCCGTATTCTTTTCTAAAATTGAAAATAAAATCGACCTGATCCAGATTTTAGACCGGTCTACTTTACCAGACGAAGTACCCAAAACGGTACCAGTGGCACGGGTTTATGCCAACATACCCAACTTCAAATCTTATGGCATCAACCTAACTTCTGAACAAGTGCTTCAAAATGGGTTGCGCATTAACCCAGGTTTGGGTCTACTGGCCCGTTCTGGTAGTGAAGCCGATGACCGCTTCTATACAAGTTACGAAGCCAACCTCAATGCCAACTACTTTCTAAAAAAACTGGGTACAAAAATTAATCTATTCTATAAATACAATGGACAAATTTCTGAATTCGCTAGAAATCAAGATGGCAGCATTGGAGTTGTCACTTTAGACGATTACCACACCATGGATTTTAGTGTTTCGAGGCCATTTTTAAAAGGTAAATTATTTACAACAGCAGGAGTGAAGAATGTCTTGGACGTTACCGACATAAGTTTGGTAGGCGAAGGAAGCAAAGGCCTGGTGTTACAAACAGGTAGGGAACCTTTTTACCCCATTAGTTGGGGCAGAACAATTTTTATCAAAATTAACTTTTCTATTAAATAATTAAAAAATGAAAACGAACAAACAACTCTTTTTTGGTTTACTGGTAATGCTATTTATAGCAGGATGTAGCAAAGACACTGTCGATCCGATCCAGGATATAAAGTTGGGCGCCACACTCACTGCCAACATGGGATCGGACTTATCCAATCAGGTTTATGTTGACTTAAGCGAAGGAACATTAACCACAGTTAGCGTCAACACCTGGGAATTGGCCTTTGAAAATAACGGAAATGCGATTAGAACCAATTCAGCCAAAAAAGTGGCAGTAGCAACACCTGCAGAAAACTACAACGATATTATTTCAGACGACGGACTGGAGTATGTTTACGATTCAGATGACGGAGATTTGAGTAAAACAGCACTAGCTGGATGGGAAATAAACCAAGCCTACATTGTTGATTTAGGGGTAGATGCCAATGGCAATGCCCTTGGAAAGAAAAAAGTACTGATAACGTCATCCTCAACCACCAGTGTGCGCATTCAATATGCAGATTTGGATGGAAGCAATGAAACTAGCAAAACGATTACAAAAGGAGATGGGAATTTCACCTTCTTTTCACTTATAAAAAATGAGTCCGTAACAGCAGAGCCAGACGCATGGGACTTTGTGTTGTCAGCAGTTTCTGTAAGAACTGGAGCTCCATGTGCAGCCCTAGGTAAGGGGGCCATACCAGGCATCAATTGTGATATTTACCGCTTGGCTGCATCGGCCATGACCAACAATTATGACGGCATTAAAGTGGCCAAACACGACCCTTTCAAAGACTTGGAGCAAAACGATGACCCTGCTTCTGAAAAGAATCAAAAAGAAATGGAAGATGGCAGTTATGAAACAATGCAGTTGTCTGATTTTAACGACTTAGGAGCTTCTTCTTCGGCAGATGCCTTAGGCAGGACCTGGCTTCAAATATTGGCACCGCACAGCAGTGGGGTTTACGAAGTATATGATTTCATTACTTATATCGTTCAAGACCAAGACAACAACCATTACAAAGTTCGCTTTTTGGCTTATAAAGGAGGCAATAACGCAGAAAACGGATACCCCACTTTCGAATACAAATTAATAACAGAATAGAATTCTGATTTTATAACAAACCAGCCAAAACCCCTTGGCTGGTTTTACTTTTCTAAAAATGAAAAAACGGTCCATAAAAAAAACATTAAAGATAGTTAGTCTTGTTATTCTAATACTAGTACTCGCCGCATCAGGCTATATTTATTTCAACAAGCAGATAAGCAGCACCAAAATTGCTTTTATCAATTACCAAGAATTTCAACTTTCGCGCATAAGCAAATCCAACACAAACAATTGGGTAGAAATTGATGTATTGGCTATGGATGAGTTGGACAAGGCCCGCGACTATTCTGCTGTTTTTATATTTGGCCGAGGTTTTCAAATGTCTCCTGAGCAAATGCAGTCACTGCAGAATGCAGGGTACGCAGGAGTCAATCTCTTTGTAGAATCTGCTACCAATCCAAACGTGGATGTGACCAACTTAAAAGGAGAAGCCCTGGATAAGGTATCGGATTATTTTAATTTTGGAGGAACTGAGAACTATTCCAATTTACTAAGTTATGTTCGAAAAAACATGGATGGCAAATCTTGGTTTGTTGACTCAATAGATGCACCCAAGTCCATTCCTAGAGATGTTTTTATACATTCAGACGAGCGTGCTATTTTTGACAACTTTGATGCCTATCAAAATTACCTTGTACAAGGTGGTTTTTATAAACCTAAACAGGCCAATGTAGCCTTACTAACTAGTGTTCCTGGGCCTTTTAATGCCAATCGAGAACAAATTGATGCACTCATAACTATGTTGGAAGGCAGAGGGCTCAACGTTTTTGTTATCAGTGCAGCTACCAAAAGGCTGGAGTTTTTAAAACAGGTAGATCCCGATCTTGTAATATTAATGCCACATGGTAGGCTCACCCTTGGTCAGGGAAAAGAAGCCGTGGCTTGGCTCAAAGAAAAAAACATTCCATTGTTGAATCCGCTTAGCGTTTTCCAACCTTATGAAGACTGGGTGGAGGACCCACAAGGTTTTGCCGGACCCTTGCTTTCTATGAGTGTCGTGTTGCCCGAATTAGACGGTGGCATCAACCCCTATGCAATCATCGCTCAATACGAAGATGAACAAGGGTACCTTTCCTTTAAAACCATTCCAGACCGACTCGAAAAATTTGGAGATATGGTGCAACATTGGCTTGCACTAAAAGAAAAAGCCAACAAAGATAAAAAAGTGGCCATTTACTATTTCAAAGGGCCAGGTCAGAATGCCATGGTGGCAGCCAATATGGAAGTAGTACCCTCCATTTACAATGCATTGGTTCAATTAAAAAAGGAAGGTTACCAAGTAGACAACTTACCGGCCTCTGCAGAAGAACTTTGGGAAATGATAAAAGTGCAAGGGGCCGTGTTAGGACCTTATGCCAAAGGAGCTTTTGAAGAATTCTTGAAAAAGGGAGACCCAGCCTTGGTAGAAACTGCCCTTTATGAACAATGGGTAGCAAAAGACCTCGACCCCAATCAATACCAATTGGTCAAGGATAAATTTGGAGATGCCCCGGGCGACTACTTGTCTTTGAGCAAGGAAGATACCAGCTATATAGCGGTAGCCCGGTTGCAATTTGGGAATGTAGTGTTGCTCCCGCAACCATTGGCCGGTTTGGGCGATGATACTTTTAAAATTGTGCATGGTACCAAAGCGGCTCCTCCGCATCCATATTTGGCTTCCTACCTTTGGACGCGCAACGAATTTAAAGCGGATGCTATTTTCCATTGGGGCACCCACGGCAGCCTTGAATTTACTCCTGGCAAGCAGGTGGCTCTTTCTGGGTCCGATTGGACGGATGCCTTGATAGGGGTTACCCCACACTTTTATGTGTATACGATAAGCAATGTGGGAGAAGGAATTATAGCCAAAAGAAGAAGTTATGCCACCACTTTGAGCTACCTCACGCCGCCCTTTATGGAAGCGGATGTAGAAGGACCGCTTAAGCAACTCAGCGATAAACTCACCGCCTTTGTGGGTACAAAAGGTGCCGTACGTGAACAATACCGCAAAAACATTGGCCAATTGGTATTGCAGTTGGACTTGCATGTTGATTTGGGTTTGGATAGTACAGGCCACTACAGCGATACTACCATTTTCAACCTGTCCAACCACATGGAAGAAGTTCGAACTGCAAAAGTTACTGGAGGGCTTTATACTATGGGGAAGGCCTATACCGATGCACAACGAAACAATACAGTTGAACTGATGGCCCTAGATCCAATAGCCTACAGTTTGGCCAGCTTGGACCATTTGAAAGGCCAGGTAACTCAAAAACAACTGGACAACCAAGTGTATTTTGACAAAAAATACCGCAGTCGTGCGAGAGAGGCCATTCACCAAGTAAGGAATAATAAGTTGTCGACTCAAGAAGTACTGCTTCAATTGGTGCCACAAAAAGATATAAACAAGGCAACCATATGGCAAGAACAAAGCAAGGGCATGTCAGATGCAGATATAATACGCGGTTTTATTGGAATGAAAGATGAAAAAAGCCAAAAGCCGCATCCACATGCTAAGAAAAAAAAGAAAGACTCTGGTCCAAATGACCAAGAAATAGCGGAGGTAAAGCGCTTGGTAATTGCCATTTCACCTTACCCAGATCGAGTAGAATTTATAAAAAACCTACAATCAGATAAGCAGTTCAAACAGAGCTCCGGCATTCTAGATCCTCAAACACTGGAAAAAGCGAAAACAGTGGCTAAGGCCATTCCAGCCATGGCCAAAGCATTGGAGGTTGGACAGCAAGAAGATGTTTTTGCCTTGCTCAAAAAGATGCAGAATGAATCCATTAGGCAATTGACTTTTGAATTTTTGGAAGACGAGAGTTTGGAAGAACAGGTGGCCATTCAAAAAGAAATTGCGAGCAAAGAGATTATTTCTCAACTAACACAAAATGAAGCGCTTACAGCCATTGGCTTAACTAAAAACTCCAATAATCTTAGTCCGATACAGCGCAATGCACTTCAAAACAACTTGGCCCTATTAAAACTATTCCAAAAAGAATGGCCGCTGGTGGAGGAAAAGCAACCCGCTGTATTGTCAGAGTATTGGCAAAATGAAAATTTTGAACCTACTCTAAAAAGTACCATTGGCAAAATAGAACTAGAAATTTCTACATCAGAAAGAAAAGAAGCTGCATTCGCAAGGGCGGTTCTCAATATTGAAATGGCAATAAAGTCCATCGAAGCATACCACCACAACTTGGCCACCAGCGCGTCTCAAGAACTAAAATCTATAGACACAGGTTTAGGTGGTGGATACATTGCCCCTTCTTCTGGTGGAGACCCCATTACCAATCCGGCTACTGTGCCAACTGGTAGAAATTTGTACTCCATAGATGCAGAAAAAACACCATCTCCAGAAGCATGGAACGTTGGGGTTGCACTCACCAAAACCCTATTGGAAACCCATTACAAAAAACACAACACCTATCCTAAAAAAGTAAGTTTCACCTTATGGCCAGGAGATTTTATTGATACAGAAGGGGCCATGGTTGCGCAAATCTTATATCTATTAGGGGTTGAGCCTGTAAGAGACCCATTCAACAGGGTAGTGGATATAAAATTAATCCCTCTCTCGGAATTAGGCAGACCAAGGATTGATGTTGTAGCGCAAACAGCTGGTCAATTTCGGGATTTAGCTGCTTCTCGGATGTACTTAATTAACAAGGCAGTGAAAATGGCGGCAGGAGCGGAAGACGTGGATGACAACTTTGTGAAAGCGGGTGTACTAGCATCTGAGGAATTCATGAAAGAAAAAGGGCTTTCCCCTAAACAGGCCAGAGAATGGTCCACCCAGCGTGTTTTTGGTGGAGTAAATGGCATCTATGGCACCAATATAATGGGAATGGTAGAGCAGGGCAATGGCTGGGAAGAGGAAGCGCAAGTGGCCAATACTTATATCAACAACATGGGCGCCATTTATGGAGAAGGAGAAAATTGGGGCGCCTTTCAAAAAGGAGTGTTCGAGGCAGCATTACAAAACACCGAAGTAGTGGTACAACCAAGAGAGAGCAATACATGGGGTGGTCTTAGTTTGGACCATGTTTATGAATTTATGGGTGGGTTAAGTTTGGCTGTGCGATCTGTAACTGGCAAAGACCCGGATGCCTATTTCAATGATTTTAGAAACCCGAACAAAGCCAAAGTTCAAAGTTTGAAAGAAGCGTTGTGGGTAGAAGCGCGGTCCACTTTACTCAATCCCAAATACATATCAGAATACATGAAAGGCGGTGCAACATCGGCAGAGACTTTTGCAGAAACTTTTCGGAATACCTATGGCTGGAATGTCATGAAACCCGCTGAAATAGATGAGGCACTCTGGAACAACCTGTATGCTGTTTATGTAGAAGATGGTTTGAACTTGAATGTACAGGACTTCTTTGAACGAGAAAACCCATATGCACTTCAAGAAATGTCGGCAGTTATGCTGGAAACCATTAGAAAGGGCTATTGGAAAGCATCAGACGGTCAAATAGAAACACTTACTACTTTGCACACCGATCTTATGAAAGAACACAAAGCAGGGTGCAGCGGTTTTGTATGCAACAATGACAAATTACAAGCATTTATATCTGAAAGCCTCACAAAAGAAGCATTGGAGAATTATGAAGCTGCACTGAAAACTGTAAAAGAACCTGGAAATGAGGAAACTGGTGTTGTCTTGGAAAAAGAAACTATTTCCGAAAAACAAAACAACGCAACGTCTGCCACAAATAAGTCGTGGTTAATTTATACCCTTGTTGGCATTGTATTTACTATGTTTCTATTCTTAATAATCAGGAGAAGAAAAGAGTCCTAATATGGAGAGGATTGCACTAGTGGTATTGGTGTTGGTAGCCCTGAACTCCATGTTTCAACTGAGCCAATGGAACAAAAATATTGGGTGGGTTTTGGCTGTTGTGCTTGCAGTAATCGCTTATAGCACCTACCCTTGGATTATTGAACAAAATAAAAGCCAACTGACCCTATGGTTCGATGATCCTGAGAAAATGCAGCATGCAGCAGTACTGCTACTGATCGAAACCTTCGTATTTGTTTTGGCAGACTTGTCATTGCTAAAAAAGTTTTTAGGACAGCCCATTAATAAAGCCATGGCCTATGTCCGTTATTTTCCTGGCGTCGCCATTATTGTGGCTGTTTTGTATGCTCAAATGCAATGTTTTTATACTTTTTCTACTGTTGATTTTGATGCACTTGGTAGGTATTTCGCAATTGGTGTTGCCTGCACCTTTGTGGTGTGCCCTATGGTCATTCGCTGGCTCATACCCGAACGTATACTAAGACTGGAAATGCGCTACCTACTTAATTTCGGGCTTCTGTTAGGGAGTATTATAATATCCGTTCTATGCAAAGGGCTCACGTACCCCAAAATGACTACTTCTTTTGAATGGTTCCCATTCTTTATAGCCACAGCGATAATTCTTGGCACCGTTTTACTAGGGTGGGTGGGATCTGTAATAATTAAACAAATAAAATTTAAATGGAAATATTAAACAAACTTCTTTATTGGATATCCACAGGTCTGATGTTGCCCGTAGTGGTACTGCTACTGTTTTTATTTATATATGCATTGACCGCAGTAGGTAGATTTTATGGAGACTATATAAGCCAATTAAAAGGCAACAAACTATTGGCACCATTCCTTAAAAAAGTAGCAGAAAAAGGGCTGAATGCTAGCAAAATACCAGATGGAAAACTTCAAGTCTTAGCATATTTAGGTAAACTGATGCAACACAAGGAGTCAGAAGTTAATAGAGAAAAAACCTTGGCAGACTTTGAATTGTCCATGACCCAGCGCTTAGGAGCTACCAAAAAAATGTCCAAACTAGGCCCTGTTTTAGGCTTGATGGGAACCCTAATCCCTATGGGACCTGCCTTAGTTGGGCTGGCTTCAGGAGACATTGCCTCCATGGCTCAAAACATGCAAGTGGCCTTCTCCACCACCGTTGTAGGCCTAATTGTAGGAGCAATAGGGTACACGCTAACAGAGGTAAAGCAGCGATGGTATGCCAAAGACCTTTCTCAACTCAATTATATAACAGACTTAATAACTGAAGAAAATGAGAAGAAGGAAAAATAGCTTTTTGAACCAGCAAGCCGATGATGATCCAATTTCTTCGGTGGCCAACTTATTTGATGTGGCCATGGTATTTGCAGTGGCGCTTATGGTTGCCTTGGTCACGCGGTTCAACATATCCGAACTCTTTACGCAAGAAGATTTCACAATGGTAAAGAACCCGGGAAAAGACAATATGGAGATAATTACCAAAAAAGGAGAAGAAGTACTGCGCTACAAATCCAATTCAGATACCAAGAGCGGCGGTAAAAAAGGCAAACGGGTAGGGGTGGCCTATGAACTGGACAATGGTGAAATAATTTATGTGCCAGAGTGAGGGTGGGGATAGGTGGCTATGGTTGTGGAGGAATAAAAGATAAGTCTAGAAGTGATTAATTTTGATTGAAGCTCAGAAGGAAATTGAGTCTTATTCAGTGTTATCTAATGTTGTATATGTTGTTGCATTTATTAAAAGCACAAAAACACTAAAAGCACAAACCTTGTTGGTTCATGCTTTTTAATGAGTGGTTGGTTTTACCTGTTTTTAGCCCTTGCCTTGTGTTTTGACGTATTGAACTTCCTTGGATGTGGTGTGCCCTTTTCAAGGTAATATTTAAATTCTTCCAAAAAAAGATGGGCCATCCTACTCATTTGAAATTTCATTATAGGCTTCATTAATGTTCCAATGAAGCTGCTGTTGTCAAAATACATTTCCATGGTCAATGTTGTTCTATTGTCTTCTTTAGTGGATAATGACCAACTGTTTGTTCCTTTTTTCACAATGGATGGAAGCCCTTCAATGATTTCATATTTTAGAGAATGGGTGACATCAGAATAAACAAGCAATTTTTCTTTTAAAGCCCCCATTCCTTGTACATCGCAAGCCCTGTCGGAACAAGGGGCTCCATTAAAGCCATTCCCAGTTCCTTCTGAATGTTGTATGGAAGAGGCCCATTTGTAAGGATTTGCAAAATCTTTCCCCAAAACATCCCAACAACTATCGATATCAGAATCTATGGTTATTTCTTTTTTTATAATCATTCTAGTAGAGTTATTTACTTGCCTTTGTTTTTCTTGGGTGGGGTTTTCCTTGTTCAACGTAATACTTGAATTCTTCTGCAATTTCAAAGGATAAGTTGGTCATCTTTTTCTTCATCACA
The DNA here is from genome assembly GCA_900537185.1 of Cytophagales bacterium Alg240-R148. GTDB lineage: Bacteria > Bacteroidota > Bacteroidia > Cytophagales > Cyclobacteriaceae > Alg240-R148. The sequence continues at coordinate 273,136 of LS999830.1, read as the reverse complement.
CCTCTCATTAGCCACCCCATAAAGCCTCCAGTTTTCATTTCTATTTTGGTGATGAGTTTGGTTTGGCCATTTCCCAAGTCTATCAATTGCCAATGATTAGAAGCGTGTCGGACCATTTTTGGCATTCCCTCTTTTATTACGTAAGAAAGGGAATGGTCTTCTATTGAATAGGACAATAGTGTTTCCTTAATTTCTCCGATCCCAACTACCGTGCATCCCCTTATGGTACATTTAGAACCATTTAACGATTCGTTGTTTAGGGCTTCAGAATGTTGGATAGAAGATGCCCAAATTTGAGGGTTTTCAAATTGCGGGCCTAAAACCTCCCAACACTTTTCAATAGGCGCATCCATTATGATTTCTTGAATAATTATGGTTGGTTCTTGTTTTTTTGCTTGAGCATTTGAAACCAGCAAAAACACCAATGCCGCAGATAGCTTAAATACATTCATAATATCGTTTGTTATGGTTGATTGATTACAAATGTAGGAGGGAGGACAGCGGATAGCTGGTTGCTTTGGCTCACAAACGAGCTATTTCAGCTCAAACAGAAATATTTCGGAATTCGGTTGGTGTTTGGTGGGTTATTTTTTTGAAATTTCTGTTAAAAGCAGTAACGGTTTCAAAACCGCAATCGCAGGCAATGTCCACAATTCTATTTTCTTTTATTTTTAACATTTGCTGGGCTTTGTTAATCTTTTCAGCAACCAGATATTGCTTAGGAGGGGTATTGTAATACGTATTAAACTTTCTTTTAAAAGAAGCCAAACTCATTCCGCAAAGCTTTGCCAATTCCTCCAATGACAAATCTGCGTATTTATTTTTTTCTATTATTGATTTAAAATCGTATTCATAGGGCTTAAAAAAAGACGCTACAAAATCTATAACCGACGGAGCGTTTTCCGATTTGGATAAGATAATTACAAATTCTTTTAATTTTGTAAGCAAGTAAGAATCATCAACAACTTCAGGGTTTTCTAATAAATAGGAAATATTCTCTTTGAAATCAGACAATAATTTATTCACCACCACTTTTTTTGCATCGTACATTGTTTCATGTTTTGATGTTAAAATGTCTGAAGTAAAAATTTTTTTAAGGATTTCAGGATAAAAATAGGCCGCAACCAAAGTCATTTTTTTGCTTGTTTGCCTTTCAAAATAATAATTTCCGCATTTAGCAAATAACCCTTCACCATTTTTAATTTGAATGGTCTGCTCTGGAGTTCTTAAAATCATATCACCATTGTCAATGAACATAAAGCAGGCTTCATCTTGTTGGAAGAACTTTTCAATTCTATCAAACGCACCCATTACATATTTACCAAAAATTATTTTTCCTTGGAAGCATAGTTTTCTGTGTTCAAATACCGTTGGATTCATGTGTTTTTAATTATCAACCCCTACTTTATTTTACATACTCTATCTTCATAATCTTCCATTCAAACTCGGCTACTTTTGTTTTTACAATGGCCACATCGCCCACTTCTTTATTCATTAAAGCCTTGGCCATGGGGGAGTCCATTGAGATGTGGTCCGGATTACCAATAAGCTCTTCGTACCCTACAATGCGCAGGCGCCTTTGAAAGCCTTTCGCTTCGTTTTTAACTTCTATCCAAGCTCCAAAATTCACTTTTCCCTCGTGGTTGGGCTGGTATTCAATCACTTTGAAGTTGTCTAAACACTTGCGCAAATACCGAAGGCGGTTATCAATTTCTCGAAGGCGCTTTTTGTTGTAATGGTAATCGGCATTTTCAGAACGATCTCCCAGACTAGCGGCCCATGACACTTTAGCCGTCACGTCAGGACGCTCCACTCGCCACAAGTGGTCATGTTCTTCCTTCAACTTTTGCAAGCCTTGCGAAGTAATCATTTGCGAACGATTGAGTTTTGGTAGTGTTGATTCTGGGATTTTTCGCCTCATAATAAATGGTTTTGTTTTGAAAACTTTCGCAAGATACTATATTGATGGATTTTTTGCTTGTATAGCACAATCATTTGGTATAAAATTGGCATTCGATCACTTTGGTAAGCAAACAAAAATGGGATTTATAATTTGTATTTTGCTGAAAAACGCTGGTTGCCCCTTAATTATTTGTATCCAATAATTGGTAAACCCCGAGATCTGTTAGTGACTCTCCAATTCTTTAAATCGCTCCTTAAATCCATCGAAAGCCTCCATGTTGTACTGCCGTACCAATTCCAAAGCTTTTTTCCCTTCTTCCAGGGCCAACTCTGGCTTTCCTTCTTGTTTATAAGTTTCCGCCAAAGCCATGCGCATGGTGGCGGAGTTGGGAAAATAATAGGTGCCCAGCAAAGCAAGTGATTTTACTTGTTCTGGTTGCTTCCATTTTTGGGCCAAACGCAGGTGCCCAGTAATGCTGAAACCATAACCATGCGCATTTTCCACTGGGTAAATAGTAAAACCATATTGGGTAGATAATTTATCGTAATATGCTTTATAATAGCTTTGTGCAAAGTTAGGATCTTTTTGCCAGCCAGTTAACCCGGGGTTCCGCCACAAACTATTGGGGTGAATGGCCTTTAAACCAGCTTGTATTCCTGCTAATGCCATTAAATAATGTTCATCGTCTTTAATGATGTCTATTTTTATTGCAACATTTTTGGGTGAGTAGTTTTGTAATTTCTGCTGCGCTTCTTCAAAAGCCTCTTTTGAACCTGGATAATCTGGGAAATCACTTGCAGCCCTTCCTAAATAAAAAGTAGTGTTATGGTAGTTGGAGTTGTTATTTTTCGCCATTATTTCATCTATTATTTTTGTTCCCATCACCCTATCCCATTCTAAGTGCGCTGATAAAGCAATATACCCTTGGAACATTGCAGGCTGCCTTAAAAAGGATTGGTATAAAAAGCCGGTAGTAGGGGACAACCCAATGATGGACCGGTGTGCGTTCACACGGTAGTGCTCTTCGATATAGGGTATCAGTTCTTGGTCAAAAAATGCCAGCATTTTGTCGGGTTTGCCATTCCACCGTTCGTAATTGAACTCATGGCGCTTGTCATAAGCACCATTGGCTATGCCAATTACGATAGATTCGGGCATTTTGCTACGAGAAGCCATATAATCGGTAATGGTTTTAGTAGCATCAAAGAGGTATTCTGCTTCTAGAACATACACAACGGGATAATTTTGCACATGTTCCTGGTACTTGTGCGGTAAAGAAATGTATATTTCTTTTTCCTCTCCAAGTAGGGTAGAATGCAGTTTGAATTTGTCGTTTATTACTTTTATAGCTGCTTTGGAAGGAACTTGTTTAATAGGATCTTTTTCAGTTTGCGCTTTTGTACAAGAGACAAATGCCGATAAAAGCAGGAAAAGGAAAAAATAGGACTTCATAGGAATTAGGTACATCGTAGTTTCAAAACCCAAAGTGCTGAACATTTTTTAAAACTGCCAACAACCAATAGAGATTAACAACTTATTAACAATGTTAAGTGCTTAATTATGGGGGAGTTAAATCCAATTTATAAAGGGGTTTGTGGGCATGGGAAATGGAGGGGAATGGCTTGATCAAAAAAGGAATGGGAGCGGTTTTTATGAAGACTTCTGTCTCGTTTTAGTAGAAGCGATTAAGGCACTATTTTCGTTTTTTAAAAAAAATATTATGGAAAACTATACTTGATGGCATCCTCTATAAAAAAAGATGATTATGATGCGATCCATACCACTTCTACTATTTTTTTGTTTTAGCACAGTTTACTCCCAAGAGTTGGAGGTTATCAAAATTCAAAATGATACCGCAACCATCGTTCTTGAAACTGTGGACGTATCTGTTCAAATTGTAGGCAATATTGCTACTACAGTAACAGAAATGACATTCTACAACCCCAACGATCGAGTGTTAGAGGGCGAGCTCAACTTTCCGCTAGCAGAAAACCAAAGTGTTTTCCGTTTTGCATTGGATATTGGTGGTAAACTTAGGGAAGGGGTTGCGGTGGAGAAAAACCAAGGTAGAAGGGCATTTGAAGGTGTTGTAAGACAAAATATTGACCCAGCTTTATTGGAAATGACGGCTGGCAATAACTACAAAGCAAGAATTTACCCTATACCTGCTAAGGGTACAAGAACTATAGTGGTTGGGGTAGAGGAAGAATTGAAATATACAACACAACCGCTATACCAACTCGCTTTAAACTATGGAAAAGTTGGTAATTTTCACATCAAAGTGGAAGTGTTAAAACAAACCGTCGAACCCAAAATAAAGCACAACGACTTAGTCAATTTTCAATTTAAGCAATGGAACCAGGCATTTATTGCCGAATACAAAGCGAAAAAACATAAAGCATCTGGGTTATTAAGCTTTGAAATTCCAAAAACTTTAAAGGAAGTGGTTTATAGAGAAAAGGGAGCAGATCGAGACTTCTTTTACGTCTTGTTAAATCCCGAAGTCTTGCAATTACAGAAGAAAGAACCTGCTGCCATTGCCATAGTATGGGACGCTTCAAGTTCTGCCCAAAACAGGGACTTAGATAAAGAAATCCAACTACTTGAAAAGTACCTTAATAGATTTGAGAAATTGGATGTTACTATAATTCAGTTTAGTGATAAGTTGCGAAAACAAAGCAACCATAAAGTGGTTTACGGAAATTTTGACCCAGTCATTGCTGCGCTTAAAAATGTTATTTATGATGGTGGAACCAACTTCAACTCGATAGACTTTAGCCAACTCGAGTGGGATGAAATCTTATTGTTTTCGGATGGCATTACCAATTTGGGTGCTCTAGATTTCAATTCAAAAAAGAGTGTTGTTAATACGATATGCTCCAGTGCTGTTTCTGATGTAAGAACATTAAAATACTTAGCAAATACCACTGGTGGTAGCTTTGTGAACCTGCTCCATACTTCCATTGAAGATGCCCAAGAATTATTAACTTCTAAGTCCTATCGGTTCTTAGGCGCAACCTTTAACGATGAAAAAATCAGTCAAGTATTTCCAAGTCAAGCCCAAAACATCCCTCCAAACAGTACTTTTAGCGTTAGTGGAAGGATAAAAAAGAACTATAAATCTGCTATACTTTTAAATTTTGGTGTAGGGGGTCAAATCTTAGAGACCAAAGAAGTTTGGATCGATCACTCGTACGATGGAGCATCCCTTTCTCGTCTATGGGCGCACAAACAGGTTGCTGCGCTTTCAGAACATCCGTTGGACAACAGTGAAGCGATTGTTCGCATCGGAAAAAAATATGGTCTGGTAACACCACATACTTCCCTTATTGTTTTGGATAGGGTAGAAGATTATGTCCGATATGGCATAGTACCACCCGATGAATTGAAAGATAAATACAATCAACTGATCGCCCTTAAAAAAGAAGCGGTTGCATTGTCCAATTCACAACTTTCAGAAGCGGTTCTAGAAGAATATGAGGAAAGAGTAGAATGGTGGACTCAAAATTTAAAAGATTCCACCCCACACATTCCAAAAAATAACCAAGGTGGGTCCAACCATTCTTCGGGCAACCAAAACAGTGGGACAGAAGTAACAACTGAGCGACATAACGATGAACCAAATACAGCAGCAGTTGAAGCAGAAACAAGGGCAGAAGAGCCATTAGAAAACCCCTCAACTGCAAGTCAAGTTTCTGTAGAACCGACGGACCGTGGTGCGTACGATAAAATAGTTACTGGAACAATAACTTCGAGCGAAGACGGAAGCCTATTGCCCGGTGTTAATGTAATAGTTAAAGGAACAGCAAGGGGGACCATCACTGATATAAATGGCGAGTTTCATATCGCTATGGACAACCACGAGCAATTGGTCATTAGCTTTATTGGCTATACGACCGAACAATTAGACATTGGCAACAAAGCGGTTGTTGACGTTGCACTTGGTTCGGATATAACCGAATTAAGTGAAGTTGTAGTTACTGCTATTGGAGTAGAAAGATCCAAACAATCTTTAGGCTTTTCCGTAACGGAAGTAAATGCAAACTTCCAAGGCCAGATGGCAGGCGTACAAATCAAAGATGCCGCAGTAGTTATTCGAGGAAATACCTCTGTAAAAGTAGGTTCGAAACCCATTTATGTTATCGATGGAGTGGTAGTGGATCAATCGGAATTCGATGGTACCAACCCTGCAGAGATTGTTTCTATGAATGTTATAAAAGGAGACAACGCCACAGTTTTATATGGATCACAAGCAGCGGATGGAGTAATTGTAATTACAACTAAAGATGCGTTGGAGCGGGAAATTCAATTGCCAGACTCCATTACCAACCTTTTTGAACAAACCCTTGTAATTAAAGATTGGTCACCTGACGAGCCCTACCTAGACACACTGGAAAACGCAGCGATATCAGATCGGTATACTACCTATCTTGAACTTAGAAAATCTTACGCCAATACGCCATCCTTTTATTTGTCGGTAGGCTCCTTTTTTATGAACCAAGGGCAGCAAACACTAGGTTTGCGCATTCTCTCTAATCTTGCCGAGCTTGATTTGGAAAATTATGAACTGCTCAAAATGTTGGCACATAAATTCCGACAGTTGGGAGAGATGGAAGCAAGCATTTATTTGTTCCAGAAAATTGCTAAAATCCGAGAAGGTGAACCACATTCCTTGAGAGATTTGGCCTTGACCTACCAGGCCAAAGGAGATTATCAGAAGGCACTGGCGTTATTTAATAAAATCCTATTAACCAACTGGTCGGATGATGAAGAGCGATTTCCAAAGATGCATTCTACCGTACTTGGTGAAATGAACAACCTTATCAGCTTGCATGCAAAAGAGCTTGATTTAAGTGTTATTTCTAAAGAATTCATCCAACCAATGCCATTGGATATCAGAGTGGTATTAGAATGGAATACATTAGTAACTGACTTGGATCTTTGGGTTACTGAACCTAACGGAGAAAAATGTTATTACAAAAACATGCTAACGATGAATGGCGGTCGAATGGTGGAGGATTATATGGATGGGTACGGACCAGAAGAATACCTCCTTAAAAATGCACAGCAAGGAGAATATACAATTGAAGTGGAGTACTATGATGAAAGAGTCCAGAAGATTGCCGGACCAACCACTTTACAAGTAACAATTTTCACAAATTATGGTCGTAAAAACCAAAAGCAAAAATCCATCACCCTACAATTGAAAAATGAAAAAGAAACGGTAGAGGTGGGCACATTTGATTGGTGAGGGGGGAATTTTTTAGGGGTGGGGATTTTTTTAAGAAATAAGCAAAACCCTAGTCCTAATGAAGCAAAGATATAACGAACCGTTAATTTGTATAAAAAGTCACAAAAGTGAATGAAATCAAACTACAGAAAGTTTGTGCGAAGTTTGATATTACTTAAAGAAAAGCGTCAATATTGAAGATTTTAATAGAGCTTGATTTTTCTCTTTCTCAGAAAGAAATAGCAGAAAACAAAAGATTCCAGATAATACTGAAATAATTATGCCAGATGGCACAAAACATAGTGTGAATGATGATTATGGAAACGGAAGAATAAGGATGACTCCAGTTGACGATAATTTTGATTATGCTCCTAAAAGGGATCGTGGTTATTATTTACATGGCAAGCATGCTTGGTATAGAAGAACTCATGGCTGTGTTTGTGATAAGAAAGAGAAAATATTTAATTACTTTTGGTCGTCTAGAAAGGGAATGAAGATTAGAGGGAAAGTTCCATTTGCCGTAAATATTCCATATAGATTAATTGATTAAGACACTTATGAAAAAGGCTTTGTATATCTTGTTTGTAATTTTGATAGTGACTTGTAAAAGTGATAAAAAAGGCTGTGTTCAAAACAGTGAATTGCTAGAACCTTTAGAAGGTTGTTGGATTCCTGAAAAGGTTAATTGGGAAAAGCCAAATTCTGGAATTGTAGAGATTGATACTTCTATTTTAATTGGATCTGTGGAAGTCTTATTGTTTTCTAATTGTGAATTTCACAAATTGTCTACTGTTGTAATGAAACCAGTGGAAAGCGATTCTATTATATTCGAGTATGAGCCTGGGTTATTTCATGAAAAAGGAAAATGGTTGGTAAGAGATTCATTGATAATATTGAATTATTCTGAATCCACCTATAGATTAGATTCGAAAAGTATATTAGATATTGATGACCGCCAAGTATCAATTCTTTACAAACGTAATGAAAAGTTATTAGTTGTTAATGATACACCTTATGAAAGAACACGTGAATTTGATGTTAAGAGTAGACAAAAAATAGAGTATTATACAGGTATACCCATCGCCCAACACTTGTATTGAGGGCGGTTGAGTTTAGCGCTTCCTTTAATGAACTAAGTTTAACCTTTTAAATGTCTTGTTGTTGAGTAACAATAAAAATAGTCACAGCTTGGATTGCCTTTTTGTTTTCTTGTCATGCTTAATATGGTATGGAGCATTTTAAAATTAATAAGGAAAAGTTTATAAAACTACATAAAGCAACTGTAGACTATGCTTTTAGTCTGGAGCCTTCTAACAATGGTTCTTTGGTATTCTACAATTGTAAAAGTGAGAATAAAAGACTGCCTAGTGAATTATGTTATGCATCAATTGAAGAACAAATGCATGATCTTAACATTAAAAGAATTTCTTTGTCAGCAGAAGAGTGTACAAGGGATTCGATTATGTATGATAAAGTTTACTACTTTCTAGAGAACAATGGAGTACTATGTTGTTATGTGAAAAACGCAACAATTATTAATAGCTTATGGTGGGGGCAAGGATGCCAGCAAAATCACAATACACTTAACTCACGAAGCGGTGAGAATATTTTAATTCCGCGTTTTTAATTTCATTCAACACTCTGTTTTCATTCATAATGTAGCATATTTTAAAATGTCTGCATTTAATTAAAAAAGTGGACCTAATAAAATACCTATAGTGGTAAAGTTGTATTTTAACAAAGTTTTTATATTGAATTTGAAATTATTTTAATAATGATAATTTTTCCGAAACGGCTTTTTTATAGGATCTAGATACTGGAATTGATTTTAAACTCTCGTTTAAATGTAATTTTAGCCCTTGAGAATTCCCAGTCACACTAATAACTGCATTTAGATTCACAACATAAGATCTATGACAACGAATAATGTTTTCATCTTTAATTTGTTCAATAGCTTTAATTATAGACAAGCGTAATAAACTTTTCTTTGGTTCACATCCTTTAAACTCGACAATAGTTATATAATTTTTTTCGGCTTCAATAAATTGTAGATCTTTAGTATTTGTTTTAACAATATGATTAACAATATTTGATTTTAATTGAATTGCAACACCATCAATTTCAAGTTTTTTATCTTTTAATGTTTCAGATAAATGCTGTGCTTCTTTAAGTTTATTTTTTAATAACCAATTATTAACACTAACCACTCTTATGCTAAGTGGTATAATTGCTAGAAAAGTAGTAAAACCTATAAATTTGAAAATGGTGAGCACATTGAGGTTCATATCAAAACTATATGTTGCAAAAAGGATTATGGCAAAAATATTAATAACTAAATAAAGAAGAGCTCTAACAATTTCCTTCCACACGCACCATTTTTCTTGATTAATAAAGGGACTGATTACGTATAATGAAATCGAAATATTCATTATTGCAGATAAGAATACGATTAGTCCAAAACCCATAATAGTTGATGCAGCTGCTGCTTCTAAACCAAAAGGTTTAAAAAAAAAGAAGATTAAAGTTGCTAATAAGCAAACTTTTAAAGTCGAAAGAACTTCTGGCAAGAAACCTCGAGTGTAAGGAAATGGATCTTTGATTTTTTTTATTATCAAATTCAAAATAGTGCTTTATTAAAATTCTAGCCAAAAGTAAACACATCTTATGTCATTATCATGTATTTGGTAACAATTGTAATTCATTGGTGTCAAAAGTAGGTCACTCATAACAATATTTCAAAACTACTAGATAAAACCTCTACATTGAACCAAAATTAAAAGGTTTAGAATCAACCACTTAGAAATTAGTATTAATTAAAATAAACAAAAAATGATGAAAAGAATTTCGACAACATTAATTATGTGCTTTGCATTTGCTTTAAGTGTTTGGGCACAAAATACTACGGACTTGAGTAAAATGAAATCTAGCTTTGAAAAAAGAAGACCTTCTTTAGATACTATGAGTGTCATGCCCAATGATATTAATTTAAATTATGAGGTATTTAATGTAACAACGATGGATAGTATAAATGTAGCATCATGGTTCATTCCTAATGAATTAAAAAAAGGAACTGTGCTAATGGTACATGGATTTAACATGAATAAAAGCCATATGCTTAAACGTGCTTCACTCTTTCATAAAAATGGATACTCTATCTTATTACTCGACTTAAGAGCAAGAGGTGAAAGTGGTGGCAACAAAGCGAGCACTGGCAGTAAAAATGCATTTGAAGTTGCAGAGGTTTATAACCATTATAAAAATAATTTTGCGAACTATGGAGATATTACGTTCTATGGTTTTTCCCATGGAGGAAGAGCTGTCATTTTTGGAGCGAGCATGATTGGCAATGTAGAAAAAGTGATATTAGAATCGCCACCATATCAACTAGGTGAAAGTTTCAAAAGACAATATAGAATGCCTAATGCACCAAAAATAAGCGAAGCACCCATCAATGCTGCACTAGCAAATATTTCAAATACTTCTATACTCTTACTTATTGGAGACAAGGATACAGCAATTATTGATTCTGAAGCCAAAACCCTCATTGATTATTCTACTAATAAAGAAAGTAAGGTTGTGATTTTTGACAATACAGCACACAATGTGTTTTCTGACCGGAACATGTCAAAGTATGAAAATGTTGTTTTTGAATTTATTTCTAAATAAGCAATGAAATTGCTAGTACTCTCAAAAAATATTTAAATAGAATTAATTTAAAACCTAATAAAATGAAATCAATACACTTAAATCTTCTGAAAATTGGAGCTATCCAAACCATTTTAATTGCTGTGTACCATTTTTTTATTCCTTTTCAATTTAATTGGCGTGAATTTATAACAGAAGGTGTTCCAACTATTAATTGGTCTCTCTTTGCTCTAAATAATTATTTCAGTTTTAATTTACTTGTGATAGCACTCTTTTTACTGTACTATTTATATAGTAAAAAAATATATATTGAGGTTATAAAAATTTTATCTTTAATAGCGATGTTATTTTGGTCCTTCAGTGCGCTTTATCAAATCATAGAACCGATGCCATTACCGGTGTCTTTGAGTTGGTTAGGGTTTGTTTTGCCAGGGCTTGCGTTGGTTAATATTTTAATATTTATGGTACCATTAAAAGAATTTATAAAGATTAAAATAGGAGAGAAGTATATAGCTTAATAGCCATTGGAATGAAGCAGAATTGGAATCACATTCTTTATTCCATAGTCCGTGTTTCCCTTGACATAATTGCTGACGTTATACAGCTGGCGCTTTATAACTGCAATTTTTTTTATTATTAGTTTCCGAATTGCTGACGTTATACAGCTGGCGCTTTATAACTGCAATTATGCCAAATGTAAATAATTATGGTACGTATGGATGTAAATTTGTTAAACCGTTCTGCATTTTTAATTTCTTACAATACTTTGTTTTCATTCTTTATTCCATAGTCCGTGTTTCCCTTGACATAATTGCTGACGTTATACAGCTGGCGCTTTATAACTGCAATTATGCCAAATGTAAATAGGTATGGTGCGTATGGATGTAAATTTGTTAAACCGTTCCGCATTTTTAATTTCATACAATACTTTGTTTTCATTCTATATTCCATAGTCCGTGTTTCCCTTGACATAATTGCTGACGTTATACAGCTGGCGCTTTATAACTGCAATTATGCCAAATACACTTTGTGTATTACGGAAAACACTAATTATGTTATATAATTTATATTATGTTAAATTACATAAATAGAAACCTTATCCTCTTTTGCTTGAAATACCAAACTTCAAAACATTATTGCCGTTGGATTGTTAAAGACCTTGATACCCAATAGCTACCATTAAAAACTAAAACCAAAGAATTACAGTAAGTCTAAGTACCAACACTTTATAATTAAATTTGATTTTTATAACTTCGATATACCAAGGAAGCATGCTATGAAAAAAAGTATACCAATATTCTTGACTGCGCCTTTGTTTTGTAAAACTACGAGGTGTTAACAAAATGAAATTCTAAAATATCTTAACATGAATATCCAATGCATACTCTGTAGCATTTTTGTGGCTTGTATATTGTTTTTACCCAACAAATTATTGGCTCAATCAACATCCAATGAAAGCGACGAATTAAAACACCATGACAAGCACTACCATTTATCTGGCTTTGCAGGTTTCACTTCCGATTACAAAGGCAAAAATGGCTTTAAACTTGGTATAGAGTATGAATACCGTATAAACGACCATGTTGGCCTTGGTGGCACATTTGATTTCACCGGTGCTGATTTTCAAATTTTTGGACTTTCTGCTGGTGCTACGTTTTACCCATTCAAATTTCCCTTGATTTTTGCTGCAGGTATTGGAGCAAAATACAGCCATGAAAAATGGAAAGAGTTCTATAGAGGTGTTTTGTTGTACGATTTCCATTTGGATAACATCAGCATTGGGCCAATGGTTATGTACGATGTGTTTTCGGATGAAAAAGATATCATTTCAACTGGCATCACCATTGGGTTCAGTCTTTAAATTACTCGTTGAACTATGGTCGTTTATCGATTCGGTTTTAATACAATGAATTGTAAAACAATGGGTTAATTTCAACTTAAAAATTAATTCGTATATTTAATAAACACGTAATAAACACGTATATTTTCGTAAAAATAAAAAATATGAAAGCACAACTCACCCTAGCCCTACTTTTACTAGTATCTACTAGTATGTATGGTCAGATTAACAAAGATCTGGTAAAAAAAGCTCCTAAAGAAAAATTAGCACCTATGCCGCACCAGGTCAAAGGTGATTCTTCTGTAATGAAAATCAAAAGAGACGCTTCAACCGATATTTGGCGTACTGAAATAGACAGATCAAAAATACTTCCTGGTCAAATGAATGTACAAAGGTACGAACTTCAACTGGAGGCAGTTGGTATAAAAACATTTTTTCAAAGGCCGGTGGTAATGACACCAGAAGATTTAGTGAAATCCAAAGTGGATGTAGCCATTATGGGAGCACCAACGGGTGCACTCCCCCACTCTGCAGGAAATTTTTGGGCGCCAGCAGAAATTAGGCACACAAGGGATTATGGCGCTTATGGTGCTGGGTCTTTTCCTTTAAGTTTCATAGAATATGAAACATTGATTAACCCTATGGCTTCCCTGAATGTAGTGGACTATGGAGACATTGGAACAAACCCTTACAACCAAGCCCACACTTTGGAAGAAATCAGAAGAGTAACTAGAGAGGTTGCGCAAACTGGAGCCATTCCTTTTGTAATTGGTGGAGACCATTCTGTTCCAAACGGAACATTTAGAGGCATTGTTGATGTATACGGACGTAAAAATGTAGCTTTTGTTCATTTTGATGCCCATTTGGATAGAGGTACAGGGAAATTTGGAGCGTATTATCATTCTGGGTCCTATATGACGATGGCGGTAGCAGAAGGTTTGGTTGATGGAAAAAATGTCATACAATTTGGCATGTCTACGCCAGTTTTTGATCAAGGAGACTGGGACCAAGTGCTAAAAGAAGGCGGAACCGTATACCATTTACACGAAATTCGTAGGGATGGAGTAAAAGCTGTATTTGAGGACATGATGAAAAAACTAAAGGACATTGATTTGATCTATGTTTCTTTTGATATTGATGTTTTTGATATGTCTTATGCACCAGGTACAGGGTCAAGCTCCCCTACTGGCATGGCTCCCAATGACCTATTCCCAATGTTAAGAGAATTGGCCGCAACAAAAACTATTGTGGGTTTCGATTTAGTTGAATTCAACCCTTTTTACGACAATAAGGGCCAGCAAACTGCAAGACTTTGCAGAAGGGTATTGTTGCAATTTTTAACAGGTATTGCAATGAAAAAAGATGGCATTGACCCTAAATATATCAACCCAAGAGTGTCTGGAAAACCTTAGTTTTCTAATCAGGTGTTTAACTAATAGAGTTAATAACATGAAAAAGCATTTACATAAGATTTTATCTGTATTTCCCTTGTTGTTTTTGGTTGCCCTTGTGGAAGCTCAAGATAACCCAAAACCAGATTTGGATTCTGAAACCAAAATAGATGGGTTGCCGGCAAGTATGCAGCCATGGAGGGACAAAGACAATCCAAATGTGCAGTTGTTGGATCCAGGTTGGAATTATTATTACAAGAGGCGGGAGATGATAAAAGACAACCCCAAAAGGGAGGCAGGCCCGATCGACCTACAAAGGTACCAAGTGGTTCCTACTAAGCACGCATTCCCAACCTATTTTGGGTTACCAATAGCAATGACTACCGAAGACCTAAAAGTAGGAAAAGTAGATGTGGCAATCGTTGGAGCTCCTAGTCATTTTAATCCTTCAGAAGGTACAGGATGGGCCGCAAACCAACTTAGATTTATTAGAAATTACGATTTTGCAGGTGCTGGTCATGATATGTGGTTCAACAATCATTATTTCGACATACTAAATGTTGTCGATTATGGGAACGCCAACGCCCACCCTTCTTTGATGATGCAGAACTTTGCAAACCAAGCACTCGTTTTTAAAGAAATCTTAGATGCTGGTTCTATGCCTATGGTAATAGGTGGCGAACACGGAACTCAAGTAGCCTCTTTAATGGCCTTGGTGGATCATTATGGTCCTCAAAATTTTGCTGTGGTCCATTTCGATGCCCATACCGATTTGGCTGCTCCTAATGGCAGATTGGGGATGTTTACGCATGGAGGAGCTGCGCGCCGCTTTGCACATGAGCAAGGCTGGTTAAAAGCAGAAGACATGTATGACATTGGGTTAAGAGGAGCTTATGAAAGTGTGGAGAGAATGACGTTTATGTGGGAAAAAGGGACTCAATATTACTTTATGCCACAGTTTGAAAGAGATGGCTTTGAAGTAACTTGGGATAAAGTTTTAAAATCAGTTAAAGGTAAAAAAATATACATTTCAATTGATATGGATGTTTTAGATCCTGCCCATGTGCCAGGAGTCTCCAACCCTGAAATTGGTGGTTTTACAACCCTACAATTAATGAAAATGCTGCGAGGTTTAGCACTTCAAAATGAAGTTGTTTTAATTGATTTTGTAGAATACTCCCCTCTTTTGGATGATAGAAGGTATAATACTGCCAATACCATAAGTAGACTAATGAGGCATTTCTTAGCTGCACTTGCAGCACGAAAACAAGGAATTACAGACCCACACTACGTGTCCCCTGAAATGTTAAAAAACAATAAAAAATAATTTCAACAGTACGATAAGAATTCATTCCATGCATGCTTTTAATACAAAAGCATGCATTTTTAATGTTAAACAATACCATTAAATTAATTATTCATGCACCGTAAATATTTTACAATACCATTATTTTTATTAGCCTTAATAAGTTGTAATACCCCAAAAGAGAAAAACAGGGAGGTTTTAACGGATAAAAAAACGGTTTTTGTTTCAAATTACCCATTGTACTATTTCGCATCAAGAATTGCCGGCGATTCAACTTTTAACTTTATTCACCCAGAGTTTAACAATACAGCCTCCCTCGCTTGGTCTCCAAACGCCGAGTACGTTGCAAAACTTCAAAATGTTGACTTAATTGTTTTTAATGGTGCCGGTTTTGAGTCCTGGAAAAAAAAATACTCTTTACCAACTTCTATTATCGTCAACACTTCTTTGAGCTTTGAAAATGAATTAATTAAAGTCAAAGAAGTTGAAACGCATTCTCATGGTGGGCAAGGTGCACATGCCCATTATAAAACAGCTTCTACAACATGGCTGAACTTTTCTCATGCACTTTCTCAAGCGCAGGCAATAAAAGAAGCATTGGAAAATCTTAATCCTGAAAACAAACCGTTATTCGAAAAAAACTTCTCTGAGTTGAAGTCACAACTTGAAGTGCTGCATAAAGAAATGAAACAGGTTGCTTTAAGGGCGAAAGAAAAATCATTTATATTTTCTAGTGTACAGTTTGAATATTTAAAGTCTGGCTATTCATTAAAAGGCCACACAATAAATTGGTCTTCAAAAAAAGCGATAAATGACCATATGAAAGAAGATTTTAAGCAAATTCAGGGAAATCTAAAATCAAAGTATTTTATTTGGGACAGTCCAACCACCGAAGCCAACCTATCTTTTTTAAAATCTCAAAACATAATACCCATAATACTCAATACAGGTCATGCATCGAGTGGAGACTTTTTGGAGGAAATGGAAGGAAACATTCAAAAATTAAACGAGGCCATTGACTTGGGTACCAATTAAAGTCCAACGGAAGAACTCTAAAAAGGAATTTTAAACGTTCTTTACCCAATTATTTCTATCTTTTAGATTCCATACGAATTTTGCTTAAAATATGAAAATAAAGATGAACACCCCGCTGCTACAATTTATCTTAGTTGGTGTTGCAATTTATGGTTTGTACCTGTTGGTTTTGCCAGCGCCTAAAGATACAATAGTGGTGCAGCAACAGACATTAAATGAATTAATTCGGGCAGAAGAGAATGTGACAATGTTGCCTTTGGACGAAAAATCTAAGAACAGTGTAGTTGAAAACCATATTGAAGAAGAAGTTCTATTAAAAGAAGCCTATAAAAGAGGCTTTCACCTTACAGATTATAGAGTAAGAAAACAACTTTTAAATTTAATGAGAAGTTCTTTAACCGATCAAGTTCCGGACCCCTCCTATGCACAACTAAAAGCCTTTTACGAGGAAAATTTAACTAAGTACCTAACGGACACATCCTATACAGTTCAGTTCGTGTTTTTTAATTTCAATAGTAAACAAACACCTCAAAACCCTGAACAATTCAAAAATAAATTGCAATCCGCAATAAACCCTCTTGCACTATCCGAGTACTCACCATATGGTAATTTGATTCAGAAAGGAGAATTTAGAAGAATGTCCTTGGAACATGGAAGGGAATTTGCCGACTCCGTTCACTCAGGACAATTAAATAGCTGGATGGGCCCAATTATAGCGAAAAATGGGATTGAATACATTAAATTAGTTGAAAAACATGCTCCTGATACGCTACAATTTGAGATTATCGAATCTTATTTAAGAAGTGATTATTTTGTCACTAAATCGCGTCAAATGCAGGCCGAGAAGATAAAAGTACTTATGGATCAATACACCATTGAAATTGAAGAACTTAATGCTAATTAGAGTACAAACTTTTTTTATATTCATTTGTTTTAATCTACTTTTTATTGGGTTTTGCATTGCGGATGATCCTGGAATTCATAAAACTAGAATTTTTCAGGCCAACGACACCACCTATATCATTGATGTAGACGTACCGCAAAAATTTATATGGGCCATTAAACCGCCAATTTTCCCTGATCGATTTAAAGTAGGGCCCATGGAATACATAGAACAAGGCCAGTGGTATGTTGCTCGGGTGAAGGTAATCAGTCAAGGAGCACCATTGAACCATAAGGATGTGATAGTTTTCCCTTGGTTAAGAAATGGTGCCGATATTACAGCAAGGTGGATCGACGGTTCCATAAACAAAGCGCTCTTCATACAAACTACCAGCGGAATAGTTGTGCCGTTGCATATGCTAATGAATTATGAGGTTTCATCCGCTGAAGTATTTAAAGCAAATTTTATTGAAGGGATTAGCCATATTCTCTCCAATGGTATCTCTTTATTCTTTTTAGTACTAGTTTTTTGTTCCTTTAACAACCCTACTCGAAACCATTACTTATTGGCATATTTATTCGGTTGTGTCATTGCCATTGTATTAAACGACTACTTTAAGTCGCCAGTGCCTTTTTTGCTTTCCATACTTATTTTTCTAGGTGCTTTGCTCCTTATTTCAAATTCGGTTCTACTCAATAATATAAAAAGCAAAACTAGTTTCGGTATTTTGTCCTTTTCTAGCTTTTTATTTTTTTTCTCCTTTGTTACGGAGATTACTCCCTATTATGATAGCCAATCTCAGTTGTCCATTGCATTTGTAGGCTTTCTATGTGGTCTTTTGGTTAATGCTTTGCCAGTTGTAGTCCTTTTATACTTCTCTAAAAAGACCTTAAGTAAATACAAAAAATCAGTTGTTACTGGCCTTGGTGGTTGCATCACTTTCTTAATCCTTTTTATTTTTATGAAGTATGTACAAACCGGTGAGACACATGTTATCAATTATGCTCCGACCAATCGGGTAACTACAAACCAATTGCCAGTAGACCTCAACGCTGCCAACAACGTAAAAAAAACTATTGGAAAAGCTGAGATGACTGCGCCAATCATGTCTTTTATTTCAATTTCTCCATATGAATTAAAACACGAAATTTTGGTAGAAACCCAAGTGGCATTAAAAATCATAGGTTCTGAATCCTATCAGGACACCATACCCATTGCAGATCAATTTGTCATCTGTTCCAAAATGGCCAGCCATTTCAAGGAAAATAGCGCCATAAAAATTGGGAAAGAAGGATTGAAAACAGATAGGGTTGCGGCAGATTTCGTTTCTTTATCCACTTCGGGTGTGCAGTACAAAACCAACCCTCAAGTTGAACGGATAGAAACGGGGCTTATAGGTGTCAGTATGGTCTATGAGTTGTCCGCATTTCCAGATAAGATGGAGCTAGATTGGAGTCCATTTATGGAAAAAGCCAACAGAATTGAGGTAAGTTCTGTAGATCCTTTTAGTAACAAAACAGTTGAATTAAAAAAAGGAGATGCTTTATTTGAATGGAAGAGTGTCATTCAAGGGTACCAAGAAGCTGCAATAGAAAAGATTAAAGTAGATCAGTTAGGAGTTCCTATTTTCTCTTACATTTCTATGCTTTTGATCCTATTCCTGGTTGGGTATCAGTATTTAAAAAATACTGTAGCAATCATTTCTTTAACCGTAATTACACTAATTACATTTCCAGTTTTAAGAATAAATATGGGCCACTTTAGTCAAATTAGCTTTTTGGAGGGTGGAACGGAGCGGGTGTTGACCTCCATGTTAACCAATGTTTATAAATCATTTGACGCAAGAAATGAAAATGTCGTTTACGATAGATTGTCGCGAACCGTCAGTGGTGAGGAGTTGGCCAATATTTACCTTAGTAATAGAAAAGCTTTAGAATTTGAAGAAAGAGGTGGTGCCAGGGCCATTGTAGACTATGTTGACGTAAAAAACATTCATCAAATTCAAAAAAACGGAGACCATATCATAGCCGATGTTGAATGGAAAATTGGCGGATCTGTTGATCATTTTGGACATACGCATTACAGACAAAATTATTATAGAGCCAACATCACTTTTGCTGTAGTAAACAACACTTGGAAAATCCTGAATATTGAGTTGTTAGAAGAGAAACGTATTTTATAATGTGTTTATAATGAATTAAAAACTGTTTTTACCATGGTTGCAATAGAAAATGTAAATTTTAGTTATGGAAATAATGATTTTTCTTTGAAAATAAATGATTTTCATGTTAATCAAGGAGAAAAAGTGGCGGTTATTGGACCAAGTGGTTCGGGTAAAACAACTTTTCTTGATTTGATATCCGGCATTTTAGTTCCTAAAAAAGGGTCCATTGTAGTAAATGAAAATAAAATAAACACTTTATCTGACAACCAAAGACGAGATTTTAGAATCCAAAACATTGGTTTTGTTTTTCAAAATTTCGAGCTTTTAGAATACTTGAATGGTTTTGAAAACATAATTTTACCTTATCGAATATCTAGTGCACTTAAATTAGATTCAACCGTTATTACACGGGCCAAAGAATTGGCCGACAGGTTGAATATTGGTTCAATAATAGGTAGAAAGCCAAATGAATTGTCTCAAGGTGAAAAACAACGCGTAGCCATTTGCAGGTCCATTATAACCCAACCCAAACTAATTTTAGCGGATGAGGCAACTGGCAATTTGGATCCTAAAAATAAAAAAGAAATTATGCGCCTTCTTTTTGATGTAATGGAATTTGAAAATACTAGTTTAATACTAGTTACCCATGACCATGAGCTCCTTCCAAAATTTCAAAGAGTAGTGGACTTTAATAATTTTTTATCATGAAAGATGTATTGTTTCTGGCTTGGAGAAGCGTTTTGTATTTTAGAGCAAAATCAATAATCTTAATTACTTGTTTGGTAATAATTATAGCCCTGCCCATTTTCTTGAACGTAATAATGAAAGAATGTGAACTTCAATTGCTTTCAAGGGCCCATAACACCCCTTTAATAGTAGGAGCCAAAGGGAGCAGCATAGACTTAAGTATGAATTCATTGTATTTCAGCAATGATTTACCCGAATTAATTGACAACAAAAGCATGGAACAGATTAATAACTCAGATCTGGCCGAGTCAATTCCATTGTATGCTAGGTTTAGCGCAAGAGATTACCCAGTAGTTGGAACCAACATCAA
This sequence comes from Cytophagales bacterium Alg240-R148, assembly GCA_900537185.1. GTDB lineage: Bacteria > Bacteroidota > Bacteroidia > Cytophagales > Cyclobacteriaceae > Alg240-R148. The sequence continues at coordinate 252,682 of LS999830.1, read as the reverse complement.
TTATTTTAAAGTAAGAAATTTAGATTTACAATATGGAAGAAAGTTCACAATTTTAGGGGAATGTGTTTTGGGTGCAAAGGTGGCTGAAAAATTAAATTTACATGTTGGTGACCATATTATTACTTCACCTGAAAGTGTTTTTGATTTAGCGGGAATCTACCCATTAAAAATGAAAATCGTAGGCGTATTGAACACAAGCCATACTTTTGATGATATTGCAGTGTTTGTAGATATAAAAACTACATGGATCATTCAAGGGTTAGGACATGGGCATCAAGATGTTACCACCATCAAAGATCCCTCTTTGGTATACCAATCAAAAGATTCTGTGGTTACTGCAACAGCCAAATTATTGCAGTACAATGAAATTAATGAAGAGAACCTTTATTCTTTCCATTTCCATGGAGACCTTAGTGATTATCCGCTGACTTCCGTATTGGTTTTTCCGAAAGATAAAAAGTCCGAAACCTTGCTGAGGGGAAGGTTTGTTGCAAACGATTTAAATATTCAATTGGTCCAACCTAAGGCTGTAATAGGAAAGTTATTGGAGAATATCTTTAAAATTAGGGCATTGTTAGATACGTTTATCGGTGTGGTGGCCATAACTACTTTTTTAGCTTGTTTACTTATCTTTTATTTATCTTTAAAATTAAGAGCCAATGAACTAAAGACCTTGTTCAAACTTGGTTGTCATTCTACAACAATAAAAAAGCTTTTGGCCATGGAAGTCTTGATTATATCTGGATTTAGCATTGTTATTTGTAGCTTTGTTTGGGTAATAATCCAAGTCTTTAAGGAGGAGATCGTAATTAAGGTAATTGAACAACTTTAAGCTTTATTTACTTATTGAACCACCAATGAAAAATTATTCAAGTTCTGCCCAAGGGGTGCTGGGCCAATACACCGAAAACAATCTACAAGTGGCGGTTAAGTTCATCAACGAACTTCCGAACAAATCCATACTAGATAGATTTACCAACCTGGTAACCATTGCTTGGAAATACAACGGAAAAGAAAACGGTATGCCGGAAGATTCCACCAACCACCAGATGGCCACGTTGGAACATAGCTTTAAAGAATTAATGATTGACAAAGGCTACTGTGCCTATGCTTACAGCCGCACCGGCAACCACCTTAAAGAAATTGTTGCCTATTGTGCTGCTCCCAACGACTTTCTCGAACATTTAAAAACGGCACTGAGCAACCAGCCAGCCTACCCAATCGAAATTACCTTTCGGGAAGATCCTGATTGGCTGCATTACCAGCAATTGTTACAAGATTTTAAACAATAAGCTGGCGTAGATAAAGTATCCTTACCGACAAAGCCCACTTTTATCCTTTATTTTCTTTCCAAGACAAGCCCCTCTCCTAGCAATTTCTTGGAAAATCGATGCGTAAGCTGTAAATTATTAATACAGAACAACATCCACGTCTCGGTTTCAACCTTTACAAAACGTACTAAAACGTATTTTCATGCTCCAACTAATAGAATCAACCCAACTACAAGACAGAACTCCCCAACACAGCTTAGTAAATGGCCTTGATTTGGTGGTAGTGCAATTCGACCAACAGGTATCGGTTTTTTACGGTCGATGTTTGCACCGTGGGGCACTTATGGCCAATGGCCATGTAGACGGACACAACCTGATATGTGGGCTGCACGGATGGGACTACCGCTTAGACACAGGAATATCTGAATACAACAACAGTGAAAAGCTGCATAAATTCACCTCTGTTGTACAGGATGGCTGGGTATGTGTGGAAGAAAATGAAATTAACGAGTATATAGCCAATAACCCGCAACCCTTTGACAGGGAAAAATACCTAGGTGCCTATGCAGACACCCATCCAGAAGCTACGGAACCCTATACCGGATACATCAAAGATTTGGCGCAAAATGGTTTGAAACACCATGGCCACCATGGTCCTTCTTCTTCCATGGGCGTAGACCGAAATTTGCTACCCAAATGGGAAGACATTCAATTTTTACCCGCGCAATTGGCCAGTAGACCACTTTTAGATGAGGATTCTGTTGGTACAAAAGTAATTATTGGGCCTGCGTCCAAAAAACCATTAGAGTTGGACATGCCACTATTTGTATCGGACATGAGTTTTGGGGCTTTATCAAGAGAGGCCAAGTTGGCCCTGGCAAAAGGAGCTGAATTAGCTGGTACTGGTATTTGCAGCGGTGAAGGTGGTATGTTGCCAGCAGAACAAGAAAATAATTCTAGTTACTTTTATGAACTGGCTTCGGGTAAATTTGGATTTTCTTGGGACAAAGTTCAAAAAGCACAGGCCTTCCATTTTAAAGGCGGGCAAGGTGCCAAAACAGGAACTGGTGGGCATCTCCCTGGCCACAAAGTAACCGAAGAAATTGCCGCCGTACGTGGTTTACAAAAAGGAGAAACAGCCATCTCCCCTGCTGCCTTTCCTGATTTGCTCACCGCACAAGATTTCAAACAATTTGCCGACGAAGTCAGAGCCCAGACCGGGGGTATTCCAATAGGCTTTAAAATTGCGGCATCTCACATTGAAAAAGACCTAGATTTTGCGCTAGAAGTTGGGGTGGACTATATTATTTTAGATGGCCGAGGTGGTGGTACAGGATCGGCCCCCAAAGTACTAAAGGACAACATCAATGTACCAACAATTCCTGCATTGGCAAGGGCCAGAAGACACCTGGACCAAGTAGGTGCTAAGGACGTCACCTTGGTGATTACAGGTGGGCTGCGCGTGGCAGATGATTTTGCCAAGGCCATGATGTTAGGGGCCGATGCCATTGCAGTTTCCAATGCGGCCCTTCAAGCCATAGGATGTTTGGGCATGCGGGCCTGCCACACCAACAATTGCCCGGTTGGCATTGCTACACAAAAAGAAACCCTCAGAAGTAGGCTCATTGTGGAACAATCCGCCCAACAATTGGCCAATTATTTTGGGGCCACCAACAACTTACTCAAGGTCATCGCCCGTTCGTGTGGGCACAACCACAGCAACAAGTTTAACTTCAACGATCTTTCTACCCTAGATTACAACATGCACCAACTGACGGGTATTGCCTATGCAGGAGTTCAATAAATTACTTTGGCAATAATTGATTCAAAAAGAAATGCGGGTTCTTAATCCATAATAAAACAACCTGTTGGTATTTGGGTCCAATGCAGGGTTCAACACAATTTTAGCTACTGGCGTAACCACCAAAGCCTTGGATATGGTATACCGATAAAATATTTCACTAAGCAACTGGGACCTGTCTGTGATGGCCGACTCTGTATAGTTCAAGCCTATCGCAAAAAGATCATGGTTTTCAAACACTCTGCCATACATAGCGCTCACATTCAATTTAGAAAGGCGATTGGCCCCTGCTCCTTCAGAATAGCCAAAAGTAACAACCGGAATGTGTTGGTTGTTTATAAACCAGGTGCCTTGTACGCTAAACCCTTGGTTGGCATCTGTGGTCAACCACCCAGTCTCATCAGGAGTTCCTGCATCCGAATGCCAAACAGTCATACTCAGTCGATTGAAATAATACAAACCTTGTTTTGGGCTATAGTTAAATTCAGCCATCTTAAGGAATTTCCCTGCACCCCAAGATGGAGCCCCCATGTCCAAGAAGTTGTTCTGGGTGATATCGTCTCCAGCCACATCGTTAAACCCAGCCACCAGCCCAAAGCGCTTTTTCTTATCCAACCAGCCACCAACTACAACACCCAAACCAGTATTGGACCAACTGACAGTCGGATTAACTGAAAATCCAAAGTCAGAAAAATGCATCATGGGGTGCAACAAACCATTGTAGGTAAACCAATCCGCCATATCAATTTTACCCACTACTACCGCCAATCGACTAAAAAGTTGCTGTTGGTAGTAAAACTCCAAAGTACGCAAACTCCATTTCCCAAACTTTAATGCTGGAATAAGTGCTGATCCCGTTTCTTGGTACAGGTTCTGTACAGGAAAATCATCGTAGTAGGCGTGTCGGCTGTCAATCCAATAAACAAAAGTGCCTTTCCATCCTTCTTTGTTTCTATTTATGGCATTCCACTTCAATGTTAAATCCCAAATGGCACTCATGGCATTTTTTTGACCGCCAGCCTCAATGGTAGACGAAGCCCCCATAAATGTAGCGGTATAATTGCTGCTTATTTGGAGCCCTGTGTCCTCATTCAATTGGCGTTTAAAATCGAACCAAGGTTGTGTGTGGTTCGGGTCAAACCGGTACTCCGATGCCTTCCTGTCTTGATAGGCCATTTCCACATCTTTGTTGGTGGGGTTAACAAAAGGAATATCTGCTTTGTATCCGGACAAGGTAGAATCTCTATCCACTTTTATAGAATCCGGCTTTTGGGCCCATGCGGTGCTGGTAATAATAAAAAGAAGAAATGTATATAGAAATTTCATAGTTTAAATCAGGAACAACTTGATTGGCTGATCAAGTTAATTAAAATTACCAAGGTCTTTTCAACCTAGGTGTTACATTGAACCTCAAACCCCATTTGGGCCCAAACGGATCTTCTTGAGATACATAGTAGTTGAATTGCAGCCCAGCTTTTACGGGTGTTTTTCCTACCATAAAAGTTCTGAATGGGCCACCTCCTATAGGCAGGGTCAACCCTCCTGTTTCCCAGTTGTAAGACCAAGGTGGAGAAGCCACGAACTGCCATCCGCCTCCTAAGCCTGCAAAAAAGACATATTGCCCACCTAATATATGCTGCTTAGTTCCTTCCCCAGTCAATTGGAATGAGTTGTTAATCACCAATACTACTCCCATTTTTTTGATCCTACCAATTAACAAAGAGGGACCGATTCTAAATTCACCTCTTAAGGCTTTAGAGGAGGCGGTTGGAAGATTCATTACAGCACCATAACCGAACAGGACACCCGTTTCCATATTGGTACCTGCATAGAGAATGTCAATAGGAATATCACCAAAATGCAAGCCCCCAGCAGATTCAAAACCATTCTCCCCATAAACAGGAGCAGAAAAATTCAAAGATATTAACGGGCGTATGATCAAATTCTTTCCATTTTTCATCGGGAACGGCAACGGTGGTTGAAGAGCAAACAAGTTTATGTTCTGACTACTTGCCCCTGGAAGATTTCCTGTCATTTTTTGGTAATCATAAAAAACAGCAAAATTGAATAACGGCAATGTAGGATTTGACATTTGTTTGGCGATTTCATCTACTGACATTTCTTCCTCCTCCTGAGCCATCAAACTACTACTCAAAATTGTTAAAATAAAAAGCGACAACAAATACTTCATTTTGTTATGTTTTAGAATTTATTTTGAATTAGAAATAAACCCCTCTATGAGAATAGTAGGGGTATTAGTTTTTCATTGTTCTGTTTGGTTACAAGTCGTTTTTATAAATAACACCGTCTTTCATAATAATCTTGAAGTTTTTGTCTGGGTCAATCATGAGTTCTATGTTTTCAAGCGGGTTGCCATCAATCAATAATAAATCTGCATAGGCCCCTTCTTGTACAACACCCAATGGGCCCTCCTGCCAAGGATTGTTAGGGCCAGTTAACCTTTCCATTTCTGCCGCATTGGAAGTAGCCATTTTTAAAGCTTCGGCATTGGACATAAATTTTACCAACTGTAAAAAATCTCTTCCTGCTGTGTCGTCAAATTCAATGGTTTGGTCCCATGGAGCCAAAAGATCTGTCCCAAAAACCATTTTAACTTTGTATTTCACCGCAGATTTTACGGCATCCGGATAGGCCATTGCCAAGCTCTTCCATTTTTTATAGGCCGCTGGAGACAACATGGAAAGTGCTTTTTCATCTGATAACCCTAAAACAGCTTCTAGATTTGGATTCATAAAAATGCCATTTTCTGCCATTAATTTTGCTGTTTCATCCGAAATTAAAGGTGCATGTAAAATTACTTTGACGCCATTTTCAACCGACATTTTTACGGCTTCATCTGTATAGGCATGTGTCATTACCACTGTTTTCCATGCCGCAGCGGCATCAACTGCAGCTTTTACTTCTTCAGGCGAAAATTGCAAACTGTGCAAAGGATCAAAATTACTGCTAACCCCCCCGCTAACTGCCACTTTAATATGGGTGGCTCCTTTTCTAAGGTTTTCCCTTACGCCTCTAGTGACTTCTGCGGGAGAATCGGCCAAATAGGTGACGTAATAATCGTAATCATTGTTGGTACCCCCTGTCATATAAGGCGGTTTCTCATTTAAACTCCGGAAGTCGCCATGGCCCGATGTTTGGGTAATCAAAGCTTCGGCAGAGAATATTCTAGGGCCCGGTACAATACCAGCTTCCACTATGTTTTGCATGTATTTGGCAGGGCCACCAACATCAACAATGGTCGTGAACCCATTCATCAACATGCCTTCTACTCTGGCCGCCGTTACAGCACCATGGGCAAGTAAACTCAAATTCTGTCGAGTTTCAGATATTTCTCGGAAAATTGATATATGGGTATGGGTATCGTGCAGTCCTGGCATTAAGGTTTTTCCACCCCCTTCAATAACCGTGGCTCCCTTAGGGGTTTTTAAATTCTTGCCAATCTTAGCGATTAAATTTTTCTCAATCAGTACATCTTGACCTAGGATGAGTTTGTCACTTTTACCATCAAAAATATGGACGTTTTTAATGAGTGTCGTCTGTGCAAATCCTTGATATGCAAAGGCGATAAATAACAGGAGTATTAGCTTTTTCATATTGTAAAGTTTAAACCAACGAGTCCATTCAAAAAAAACAGACTCGCCGATGTTATTTCAGTTTACCCAATTACCTCTTTCACCAACCTCATGTGATTTCCTCCCATGATTTTTGTTATTTTCTCGTCGCTATAACCCAGTGCAACCATGCCTCTGGTGAGGTTGGGATAACCGGATTGGTTCTCCATTCCTTTGAAAATATCGGACCAAGGCCAATATTCTACATTGACACTGGCTACTGCTTCCGCTGGCCAATCTGGAGAAGTTAAAAATTCTTTGAATGAAGGGGCTTGAACCTGATCCAATGCAAAACCTACGTGGTCTTCTCCCATCAAATTCACCGCATAATCAATACATCGAATAAAATCCTTTACGTCCGCTGCTTGTGGCATGTCTTCCCCCATGGTGCCTGGGCTTCCTACCACACCAAACACTCCGCCATTGTCTGCTAGTTTTTTTAGTCCTTCGTCATTATGGGTCCTGGGATTGCGGGGTGAAATGCTTCTGAGCCCTGCATGCGAACACGCTATGGGTTTTGAGGAAACGTCTATGGCATCCAACAGTGTAAAGGAACTGCAATGGCCTGTATCTACCAAAATGCCTATTTCATTCATTCTTGCAATGGCCTCCTTGCCAAAAGTAGTAACACCACCATCGCGTGGATCCATGCAACCTGTGGCGAGCATAGATGCTCTATTATAACTCAATTGTACCCGCCTAAGCCCTTTGTCATAATACTCATTGAGCCTGTCCAATTGGTTGCCTATAAAATAACCATGTTGCGCATCCAGCATCATGGCTACTTTTCCTGCTTTCGCTGCTTTTTCTAGATCGGCACTGTTTAGGCAAATCATACATTTACCGCCTTTTTCTAGTTCTTTGATAAAAGCAATGTTGTCATCCATATTGCCCCTGGTCCACCAGTCTTCTTTTGTCACCTCAAAATCGGCAGGATCTTCATACCCATGAACTTTGCCCCAATTCACTGCATCAATGGTAAAACTACCACCAACGCCTCTTGCACCACCGGATAAGAAATTATCAAACAACCCTTCGTACCAATCCACTTCTGGCTCAAAATCAAAAACATACAGACTCGCATGTAAAGCTTTTGCTCTGTCTTCTTGTTCTGGCGTTAAACCGAAATCTAGAACGGTAGCAGGTTTTTTGTGGTAAGGAAAGTAGTATTTTGCATACTCTTTTTTAACAGCATTAGAAGCAGTGGCCACAACTTCATTTGTTGGTGCAGCACTTTCTTTTGTAGTACAGCTGCTAATTCCAGAAAGCCCAGCAGCAATAATACCTGCTGCCGAGTAGCCCATGAAGGTTCTCCTGTCTATTCCGGTTTTCTCTTCTATTATTGGAGTTGAATTTTTTTGATTAGTTTTCATTTGTTTATTTATATGGTGTTTTAACATTGATTATTGTTGGTACGAACCGAGCACCTCAACCGAGATAACTGGTAAACGCATGTTGTACAAATGGTTGAGTACGCCATGGAGGGCAGCCTGGTCGGATAGTCTTCCAGTAAGTATACTTTGTTTTGTTTTTATTGAAGTGGTAGCAACAATGATTTGCATGCCTCCAATCAAAGGGGTATGATCCAAACATACTGCACCATTCACTACGATTTGATACACCGCAGGGCTACTTTGTGTAATGGACTTGAAGTGATTGTTGGTCAGCATGTTTTGGTACAATAGTTGGTACCAATTTCGCAACAAAATAGAAGAAATCACATATTTTTTAGGGTCATTTTGGGGTTATTTTGGGGTTATTTTGGAGTTATTTTGGAGTTGTTTAAAACGCCTTATTCCATCAGCATAGCTTTCACAGGGTCAATTGTCAAACAATAATACCCAATTGTACCCCCCTTGTAACAGCAGATTGCCTGCCCTTTACTTGAAGTTTTTGGTAAAGGTTTTTGGTGTGCCGCTTTACGGTTTCTTCAGATATATTTAGATGAACCCCTATTTCTTTGTTGGTCAATTTCTCAGCTAACAAACCAAGAATTTCATTTTCTCTGCGGGTCAATACTTGGTTAGAATTGGAATCAAAAGGCGTGGTGATTTTAATCCTATCCAATTCGTTCGCACTGAAAACATTTAATACCCTGTCTACAAAATAATCTTGATCAACAGTCAATCGGTAGGTTTGGAGAAGGGTATTCATTTTATCTCCCAGATCTATAAATACCTGAATCATGCCGCTTGGTTTTGTTATTTGAAGGGCGTTCTCGATATAACATTGGGCCAACATTACATCCTTATTTTCTTTCGCAAGCAGGGCCTTTAATGCCCAATTCTCAGCTAAAAACAATTGGTAATTGAATTGCTCAAAATATTTTTCAGATCGATCCAACAAGGCTGCTGCTCGCAACAAGTTTTCGCTTCCTCCTGCATAGAGCAGCATTTTAACAAAAGATGTATTGTGGTAATAAAAATCTGAAATGGTTGTTACGTAGTCCTCCGCTTTTACCCGGTTTAATAACTGGAAAGCCATCGATCTATCCCCTTTTTTAAAAGCAACCTCTGCTTCCAAGGCATAGGTAAGTACCAACAAAGCAGCATTGTTTTTAGAAATAGTGAATTGCTTTAAAGCGTCTAAAAAACTTTCTGCTTCATCAAATTGGCCCAATTCCGCATGGCCCAGTACCAATGCGCCTACTATGGACACATGGTGGGTGGCCAAGGTCAGAAATCGATGCGGGTAAACTGGAACAATAGTTTCAATTACCTCCTTTATATTGTTGGTTTGGTAGTGGTAATAAGCAAGGAAAGTGGAAGCCGTCCCAAATTCACTTTCTGCGGATAATTCTTTGGCCGTTTGGCAATATACTTTGGAGCTCAATGCTAATTTTGCAAGATTTGCATCAAACCAATTGGCATAATTGATTATCATATGAAGTGATAACCTTTCAGACCTTGGTGCATTTTTAGACAATTCTTCATAGCCAAGGTCTAACAAATACTGGTTTTTTTGTTGGGCAATTAACGCACCGCCATAAAATATCCATGCAAAGCCTCTCAAAAATGCTTGGTTCCGATCCAGCAGCTTTAAAGCAGCTTCTGCATGAGCAATACATGCGTTAAAATCTATTGTCTCTCCGAAACCAATGTACCGGTGGTAGCTTAAAAAAACGTGCAACTCCCCTATTAGTAGCTGGTTTTCAGTATTTAATATCTTCTGTTGAAATCCTTTATTTACTATTTGTTTAAAAACGTCTTTTCTTTTTCCCAAATAAACATCCGTCCAAGCCAAGCACAAAATTAATTCTGGATCTTGCTTGATCATTTGATTGGGTATCTTTTCTATGGTTGAATAAAACAGCTCCCACATCATTTTATTCATAAAATCCTTGCGGTGCTTTTTGAACAACTCAATAGCAACATCCATTTGATTGGCCTGCACCAAATGGTCAAACCCTACCGACATGTTGCCATTACTGCCCAACCAATCTCCTGCCCTGCCATGTAACGTTTCAATAGTCGACGCATTTAAGTTTTTATGAAGCATCGCAAGCATTTGATCTTGGAATAGATGGTGGTACCGATACCAGTTGTGCCGATGATCCAGTGGAATTATAAAAAACTCTAATTCTTCTAGCTGTTTTAAATGTTGCTGGCTAGATTCCGTTCCGAGCAAATGATCGCAAAGAGCGGGGTTAAATTCATCTAAGATTGAAGTTTTTATAATGAACTCCCTAAGTTCGGAGGTCAATTGTTGGAGCACTTCTTCACTGAGGTATTCAAGAGAATATAATTCCTCTTCCTCCATTTTTAAAATTTTCTTTTCTGGTTGTGTCGTATTTTTTAGAGACAATACCAGCAACCTCAACCCTGTTACCCACCCCTCTGTTTTTGCTACGATCTTTTGTACAGCCACTGAATTGGAATCCAACTCAATATTCTGGTTTAAAAACAGGGTTGATTCAGCTTGTGAAAAACAAATGTGTTCGGTCCTAACTTCATTGATTGTTCCATCTACCCGGTATTTGTAAAGAGGCAATGGTGGATCAAACCGACAAATTAAAACCAAATGAATGCCTTCAATTGGGTGTTGCAATAATTCTATTATAAACCCATGGATGTCTTCATTTTCAATACAATGGTAATCATCCAAGGTGATTATCAACGGTTTTTCGATCTGGGTTAACTCATTAATAAAGGTGTGGTACAGCACCTCCAACGGAGGCATTTCCGCCGCATGTAACAACAGTTCTGTTTCTTTACCAAATCCGTCAAAAACCATTTTTATAGCCCCCAATAAAGCTCGGAAAAAAAGGTTTAATTTATTGTCAGATTTATGTACAGAGAGCCATGCGCTACGCGTTTTATTTTTAGTTAACCAACTGCTCACCAACGTACTTTTACCGTAGCCCGCAGATGCAGCAACCAAGGTCAGAGGCAATTCAACACCAGCTTCCAATTTTTCAATTAAAGCATTGCGTTTCAAGTGGTTAGTTGGCAATTTTGGACGGTACAACTTGGTCCTTAACAAAACATGGCTATTGGGCATCGATTGTGTTTATAGTGTTTGGTATTATAAAGAAAAACCTAAGTTAATCAATTTCAACAATCTATCCACTTTAGGTAACAATGGGGGTGCTTTTTTATGGCCAATTGTTTTTGAACTTAACAAACAGGCTGCTTATCGAGTCAATTAAAAATCATAGTACATTAATATGGACACCCTATTGGCTTTCCCTCTTGCTCCCCCTTTGTCGAACCGTTGACCAGTGGCATATTCCATACCCAATCGAGAACCATTAATGGGCTCCCAAAATAAATTAAACAGGGTATTGTAGCTATAACTATAGGCCGCATCCGTTTGGAAATTTTGATTGGATATGGAAGCCATCCCGAATGCAATACTTGCAGAAAAATCCTTTTTCAGAACATAATCATAGGCCAAAAAACCACTATTAGAAACCAAAGCCACAAAACGATTGCTGATGGGGCTGTAGATCATATCTTCATTATTTCCAGCAAACATATCCACAAAATGCGAAGTCGCCTGACCTGTTGTTAAAGTCAAATAGAGCTTTGACTTCTTATTGGTTTTCAACCAACCGGCAAAAGAAAGTCCATATCCAAAAGAATACGTAATGTCGTCCGATTCCACTCGGCCTGAAATTGTTGAAACCAAGGCAGAAACGCGATAAGAGAACCTATCCGTAAAGTGCGAATACCTTCCCGTGAAATCAGGTAATACCTGTAAAGCTTCTCCATTTATAGAGTCGGGCATACTAAAACTGGGTAGCGAATACTCGATGGCCGCACTCCACATGCTTTTTGTATTATTAATGGACCTAGAAAACCTAATCTGGGGGGTGCGCAACCCAATACTTCCTGCCGGACCATCCAAACTGACCAACGCTGGTTGGTAACTAACGTTATTCATCAAAGACCACGTCTGCCCTATTAAAACCCCACCAATTTGTCCATATGCATGCCTAATTCTGTAACTCGTATTATCATTTTTAAAATCCCCTTCAATTCTTATAAAAGAGTCGCCCATGGTCTTTGTACGCCGGGTAACTTCAAAGGCAAGTCTAGTTTGTTGGATACCGCCAAAAAAAACCGGCGTATTGACACCAACATCAGTGGGCACAAAGTAAGGGTTAAAGGTCTGGTAATCTTTTAAATCTTGGTCACTAGCACTAAAATTGGCACGTACAGAACCCAAAACCCTTAATTGAAGCAATCGATTGGAGGATAGAATGAAAATACCACGGCTGCTACCAATGTCCAAAGGGCTTACATCATTATGGATGTCTCTTATTGTATCATTTTGAAAAACGACAGAATCGGTTGGACTGAAATTTACCTGGGCCCTTGAGGTATCTTTTTTTTGCAAGACGGCTTCCACTTTGGTAGTATCAGACGGATCAATTTCTTGTGCGTAGGAAGGGTTTTGCAAGATGACTACTGCATTGCATAGCGTCCATAAAACAAGGCTGGTAGTAAAAAAATTGGCCAATGCGCGCTTCATTTTTTATGCTTATGCTTTTCTAACTGAAAACTTAAACGTACTTCCAGCGTCTACAATAGATTCTACTGCTACCGATCCACCCATTTCGTGTACCATCTTTTTTACAGTAGCCAACCCAATGCCAGTACCCACATTGCCATACCGATCGGTTCTGCTGCCTACGGTAAAAAGATCAAAAATATTTTCGATGTATTCGGGGGCGATACCATCTCCATTGTCCATTACAGCAAAAGAATAAGACAATGCATCTTCCGATGCTTTCAGGGTTATTTGCCGGTCCGATTTAGAGTTGTATTTTAAGGCATTGCCTATTAAATTCATCAACACCTGCATCAAAGCAGCTTTGTTTACATGAATCTCCTCTTTCAAACCAGTACAATGAATCCTTACATTTTTATCTTCCGAGGCCAACATCTTTTGAACCTCTCCTATTAGGCTTGGGATTTTTACCAACTCCCTTTTGAGGTCAATAAAATTGTCGCTTCTATAAAATTCCAACAGTCCATCTATGTATTTTTTAAGGTTGTTGGAAGAAGTTTTTAAATGTTCTAGGTATTCCAAAGACATTGCGTCCAATTTGCCTTTATTATCCCCTTCCAACAACTCCGTAAGTGCTATTATGTTGGATAAGGGCGACTTTAAATCGTGCGAAACAATTCCCGCAAACCGCTCTAAATCGTCGTTTCTTTTGGTTAACTTATCTTGAAACTTTACAAGTTGTAGATTCTGGTAGCGTTGCTCTAATAAGTGCATCACCTGTTTGGCCATGGATACCATCGCCCCGATTTGATTCTCTGTCAACTGCCTTGGTCGAACATCGTAAACACACAAGGTGCCCAGCTTAAAGCCATCGGAATCTACCAACGGCACTCCAGCATAAAAGACAGCATTAAAATCGGTCACCAAAGGATTGTCGTGAAACCGTTCATCCAATCGAGCGTCTTCTACAATTGTCATTACATCCTCCGAATTGATGGCATGCCCACAGAAAGAAATCTCTCTCGGCGATTCATTAAAAGGAATGCCATGGTGGGACTTTAGAAAATTTCTTTCTTTGTCCAACAAGGTAACCAGCGAAATAGGAGTATCACAGACATAGGTCATTAGAGCTGTTATGTTGTCATAACTCTCTTCTGATTCTGTATCCAATAACTGGTATTTTTCAACCGCTGCTTGTCTTAACTTTTCATTTGCTGGAAAAATTGGGGCAATCATACGCAATTTGTTTTATCTATTCCTTAGGTAATTCCTTCTATTGAACAATAAACTTAGGAATAATTCATACATTTTAACAAAACAAAAAGATAATTTTAAAGACTTAGTCTATTCCAAAGCTCTTAATCTGTGTATCGAAAACTGTTCACAATTTTTATTGCATGGTCTATCTTGCCATCGTAACAGTCTACCGTTGCCTCATAAACAAAAGATTTTTCCTTGTCTACAATAACAATAATTGCGGTTGGGTAAATCGTGCCATCAATATCTGCGCTGGTACCTGTAACATAAAAACCATTTTTAATATTCGGTAATTTACCTCCTGACTTCACGTCTTTAAAACCCATCCATCCCGCTACGGTAAAAGCACCCAATTCAGGGTCTTTTATATGCTCCTGTGCATATTCTTTATAAGGAAATACCTCAATGTCAATGGCCAAAGATAGGGCATCGTACCCAAATACTGCATCTGATTCCGTTTGGTAGCGCAATACTTCAACTGGCGATTCGTATTGTAAATTATATTTTTCCCACTTTACAATATATTGCGCCTGAACGGAAACCACTGTAAAAATGGATACTGCTGTAAATAAGATTAGTTTTTTCATACCGGTTTGCTTGCTTCAAATGACCGGTCAAAATTATTCAATAAAGTCGATATTTTTATGAAATGGGTGAGATTTCTACTTTCTTTCACTCTAAATGGATTGAAAACAGAACAGAAACAAGCTGCTAATTGAGTACTTCCAAACCTGCTCTGGTTTTGATGGCAACGAGCCCAGTAGTTACATCCATTTTTGCCGTACGGCTGAGGTGACCGCCTAATGAATAGGATGTAATCGACATATTAAATTGAGCCAGTACATTTTTCACAAAAGATACATTCATGGAACCAATTTCTTGTTGCAATTCTTTCACAACTTTGGCCCCACCTACCAAGGTTACTTGCATGGTAGAGTTAGAACACCCCATGTCCATTAATTTATGGATCAATTCCGTAAGAATACATGTGTTTTTGGCATAAGGCAACCAAACATGGGCAGCACCACCAATTTTCAGCTTAAAATCATGGATGTATACGCCTACACAAGATCCCAGCCCATAACAAACCAAACCACCTTTGGTTTTAGAAATGGCTGTTTTTCCCATTTTTACATTGATATTGCTTTGGGTGTAATCTATAAAAGACATAGTTAATTAAGTGTTTGTAATCTTCGACAAGAACGACGTTCAAATATAAAAAGGGCAGCGGATAATTTTATGGTTAAAAATGCACGAACAGTACGCTCCTAAGAATCATTTCTAAGTTGAAGCAGCTAGATGGCCGCCAATCCATGCAATGAATTGGCAGTTCAATGCAGAGTACTACCAATATAATAAAGCCATACCAACTGGATGAATTATAGCAATAGTTCTTTTAATACTCCTATTGTTAAAGGTTGGGTAGGAGCCATACAACCAACTCGTTGTTGGTTGTTGTACTAACTTAATTGAATGGCCTAATAGATTTTATAGTTAAAAATGCAATAAAATCACTATTTCTTACTTGCACCTTTTTCTTTTAAATATTTTTTAATTTTCGACCCTTTGGCCTCTTTGAATATTATTTTTCCTTTGTTGTTTACCGCGTTGATGTTGGCGCCACCTTCTACTAAAACCATCACTGTATTTAAGTTTTTCTTTCCTTCCTTCACTGCTTTGTGAAGTGCTGTATTGCCCAGGTTGTCTTTTAACTCCAGGTCTATCTTATAGGCCATCAAGGCCTTGACCAAAACATCTTGCCCTTTGATCTTCGCTGTTAAATGCAAATAGGATTCCTGTTTGTCGTTGGTATGCTGGACATCGCAACCATTGTCTGCCAACAATACAACCATGCTGGTTTGTAGATTGGCTATGGCTTTGTCCAAATAAATATGTTCTGTAACATCTGCTCCACTCTGGATTAACTTTTCAGCTACTTTTTGATGTTTGTGTTCCACTGCTGCTAATATTCCTTCTTGCGGATTTGCTTTTAAGTCCAACAATCTACTTACTATCTCTAGGTTGCCATTGCGGCTTGCAATGCTGATTAGTCCAGTAATTGCTGGTTCTTTCTCCAACAATAGCAAGGATACGTCGGTATGGTTGTTCGTCACCGCTACTTTTATGCCTTCATTGGCATCTACTCCTCTATCTAGCAGCATTCTTACCAAAGTTTTATTGCCGAACCCGGCTGCTGTTTTCATGATGCCTTCTGTAGACGCGCCATATTCTAACAACAATTTAGCGGTTTCAGTCTTGTTGTTTTTTACGGCACCTTTTATTCCTTCTGAAGGATTGGCCCCATATTCCAATAACAGTCGGACCATTTTAGTATTCCCACTAGCTGCAGGACCTGCAATTAATTTACCTACAGAAGCGCCATAGGCCAACATTTCTTGCACTACCTCAAAGTGCCCTTTATTCGCCGCTTCTTTGATGCCCAAATTGGCATCTGCACCATATTTTAAATAGAGTTGCACTTGGTTCAAATCATTTGCAACTGCTGCTGCTGCAATATAATTATTGGGTTTTGCACCATACCGCAGCAATAGTTCGATCATTTTATAATCTTTTAGTGCAATTGCTTTGTCCATCCCTGCATCTGGACTGGCCCCATTTTTCAGCAACAACTCTGTTAAAGGCAGTGATTTAAGTTCAACTGTTTTTAATAGATACTCAGGTGGTACACAATCCGCACCGTTTTCAACTAAGTATTGTGTTAAAGCTGGTTTGTTATTGGATATGGATCCCATCATAGCCAAATTTGGATTTCCATTGTTGTTTACCAACAACCGCACCATTGGTTCATTGCCCTTGTTGGCCATTTCTTGCAAGTGGTTGTTGACGTTGCTTGCTCCATTGTTAATAGCCAGTTGGGCAAAATTGGTGTTGTTGGCAAGCACCGATTGGTCCAAAGCATGTGCTGGATTGGCCTTGTGCTGGGTTAATAATTCCGTGTAAAAATTAACATCTTTTACCCCTACAGCATAATCTAATGCGTAGGTAGCACTGCCTCTTGCAGCCAGACAAGTTCGGATGGAGGTAATGTCTTTTTTGGCAACGGCATATTCCATGGCAGTACTCGGATCTGCACCATAATCAAAAGTTTTGTTGAGCAAAGCCATATGTTTTAGGTCTATGGCTTTTTTAGCCGGTTCGCCAGTTTTTATCAAAACCCCTGAAGCACCTACTATGTCCAATAATTCTAAATCATTGCCTGCAACTGCAGTTGTAAAAGCCAGTTCATCTGGATTTACTTTGTTCAAAAACAAGCGCAACATGTTCTTATCCTTTTTTTGAATGCACTGGTGCAGTTGGCTCATTGTTGGCGTTTGACCTGCTTCCATTAGAACAGCCGCCATCGTTACATTGCCTTGGTTGATGGTTGTTGTGAAGTCTTCCGGAAGCACTGGTGCCCCATGCACCAATAAGAGCCTGGCATTGTTGGCTTGGTTTTTCGCCAATACCTTTTTGAGGTCTTGGTTGCTGGGTTGCACTCCTTTGGACAATATTAAAGCAGTTAAACTACTGCTGTTCATTGCAATAGCCTGTGTCAAATGGCTGGTTTGTGGTTGGCTTCTGATAAGCAAAGCCTTGGCTATGCTTTCGTTGTAATAGGTAGCACTCATGGCCATGTTCAAGTCATTTCCACAAACTGCAGCACCGTTGGCCAATAAAAACCGCAACATGTTGTAGTCTTTGTTTTTGATCGCGCCTGCCAACAAACATCCTTCTTTTATGTTGCCGCCAAGATTGATCAATTGTTTCACTTGTGCAGTACTTCTACTGGCAATTTTAGCATTAAAATCCTGCACACCTATTTTTCTTTCTAGTGTGATGGTACAGGAAATCCGGACATGGCTGCTGCTCTCGTAGGCATCCACAACAAAAGATTGGGAAGCTCCCGAAGCCCAGTTCCACCCAGACAAATTAATGTATTTGCTCCCTCTGAATTTATCGTCTTCCATTACACTTCCGCCATCATCAGAATCCAATAGTGCTATTTGAATGGTTACACCATGGGTGCTTCTATCGGTGGCATAGTAGTGCTTGGACACATTGTAATTTCTACTCGCATTGGTCCCCCAAGACTGGGCACTTGTTCTATTGACACTAAAAACAATGTCGTTGGTGCCTGGGCTCGCCTGCATGCCGTTGGTTCTGAAGTAAATGCCACCGTACAACTCAATTGCTGCATCACCAAGAAAGGCTTTGTCATCGGCCCGTACCATTTGAATTCTTTTTAATTGCACCGTGTAATGTCTCACGCCTGGCTTAACAGAAGCCAATGCGGGTCCATTTAAAGGCCGTGGCAAAGCTTTTCCATTCCATGCTTCATCAATAGCGCCCACCACATGTATTACAGTTTTACCAGTAGTTTCTGCTACCTTTACAACTTCCTGGCCCACATTCTCAAAAAACTTAACCACCTCACCAGAAGCCTTAATTATCTCTTCTCCAAGTGCTTCAAATGCTTTAAGGGTTTGTTTGCCTAGCGCTTCGGCCATTCTTTTAAGTTCCTGTGCAACATTTCCCTTCAAATTTATTTCAAAAGTAAAGGGTTGCATTCTTTGTTTGCCAATGGAATAATCTACCTCTACTTTGGCCATTACCCCAACTTTATCCAAAGACCCCTTCAATTTTATGCTGTGTATATCCGGAATTAGCCCTTCTACTACCAATACACCTGCAGTTGCCGTCGCATTTTGTAATCCATTTACAAAAGTTAAAGACCCTTTGGCTACGTCATCCAAAAAGGAAGATCCCGAATTGATGGAGTTGCGTGCTTTTAAAATGTCTTGTTCCGAATTATTGGCCTGTCCTTTGATAAAAGCAGTCATTTCTGTTTTAAACTTAGAAACTATATCCTGTTTCATTGTTAACTCCGCATAAATGGAGGGCGTACCGGATTGCAAGATTTTCCCATGTGCTTTGAGATCGGCTGAAAACCCGCCATTGAATATTTTGCCAGACATATTGAGATCAAACCCTGCTTTGTCTATTTTTATACTGGCGGATGCTTCCATGGTTTCCAAAGCTCTAATTTTTCCATTGAGGATGAACAAGGGATCCGCGCCTAATTGCAGAGCAAAACTCGCCCTGGGCTGGCCTACTCCCGTAATAGAAAACACTTCAAAATTCCCGGAGCGAATAACCAAAGGATCCATGGCACCACTAATGGCCAAATTGCCTTTGTTCATTGCTATGGATACATTCGATTTTAATCCGAGGACATCAAAATCACCTTGAGCCAAAAACCGTTGCTCTTTTGGAACCACTTCCAATCTTAATCGATCAATACCGGTGCCGAGTACTTTTTTCAATTCTCCGCTTAACTTGGTATCGGTGTAGGCCGTAACAAAAGATCCTATGTTAACATTGCGCAACTCCCCAACGAAGTGCGATTCGTAGGGGTTGGTAATGCTAACGTTCATATCTAAGGTGCCTGCTATGCAACGATCTAAGTTATCAAATTGTTTACCGAGGTAAACTTTGCCTTTTAATGAGAGCTCTGAGATGAATGGGGCCGATGGAAATACTTTTATACCACCCTGAACATCGGAAATGGCGATACCGGGAATACCTAAGGGTTGCCTCCAAATACCATCTTCTGTGTCTGTTATGAGGCCCAATTTACCTCCTAACTCCATGGTGAGTGGCTTACCATTTAACTCTGCACCAAATAGAAGCGATTCTTTAGGAGACATTTTAATATCAATAAGCCCTGCACCTCTCAATTCTGGAGAAGGGTTGGAACTTAAACCAAAACCAAATTCTTTTAATAAGATTTTATCAGAACCCAATGGAACTTCAATTTTTGTTTTAGCAGCTAGGTCTACCCGCTTGCTTTTATCAATTGAACCAGTAAAGTTTAACTGACTGATTTTAAATATTTTATACGCGTCAGGACCTAAATCTATTGTACTAATAACATTGATGCCTTCTTGGATCTTTTCTTCTCCTGCCTTTGGAATAAGCAAACTTTTGTAATTGGCTTTTTTAAAATTGGTAGCTACTATAGTCGGGTTCACTGCATCTACCATATTAAGAATTTCGGTGTCCACCAAATTACTTATTTTGCCTGGTTGGATTTCCATGGCAATTTGTTTGTTAGCACCGGCCGCTTTGACATGAAGCAAGGCATTGCCTTTGCTAGAAGCGCCGCTAATGGTGATGGTGCGTTCGTTGGGTATGGCCACAAAAGAAGCTGAATTAAAAGATACGCCATCCAACATGGCACTTGGCAAGTAACCATAGAATTCGTTTAACACCTGTTGGCCTACGATGGTGCGAAGCATATCGTTGACGCTGGTGCTTTGTTTGACGGCACCTTCAAAGCGTATGTTCTTTTTTTCGTCTATGGCACATGCAATATCAAACTGACCGCTTTTAGTAGAAACGAACCCTTTGATTGAGCCCGTTACTTTTGATTTTGAAGGATTCAAAGCCATGGAAGCCTTGACAGCATTTAACTTGAATTGGCCAAAGTTTAAGAAATCCCATTCCTTTAAAAGTAGGTTCAATTCGACTGTTTTTGCTGCCCCACCCTCAAACTGAACCGCAAGAGTTTCGATCAGTATACTTGGGCTTTGCGCAAAATTATTTGGCAATGCCCTCCTAAAATTGCCTTTTGATAACCTGGCTATTGAAGCAAGGTTGAATTTTGATGAAGCCGGAAAATCCAACTGAAGGGACACCGCTTCTTTTGTTTCTGGATTGAAAGTAAAATCCAACCCAACATTCTGGACGCCAAAAAAGGAGACGTTTCCAGAAGCCGTTTTATTTTGGCCAGAAGCATTTTTTATCTGGGCTCCGGAAATATTAAAATCAGATTCATTAAAGAATTTGCGCAATGTTTGCTGTGCACCATCACTTTCCGATTGGGCTGAGGATGTTAAAGCAGAAAAACACAATAAAATCAAAAGGGCATTGCGCACAATACCAAGGATAGGTTGAGGTTGGATCATGATTCAAAAACAGTAGTCTATGAATCAATATACCCATTTATTTAAGAACCAAAAAATCAATTGGACGGCTTCTTTTTAAAATACTGCACCTGGTGGAATTCAGCATAACGGTGCTGGCGTTTTGTACCAAAAAAAAGCCAGTTCTTTTGAACTGGCTTTTTAAAAGGTCTTTCTGGTTTATTTTTTAACTTCCATTAATGGAATTTCCAATGCCAAACTAGCATTGATTAAAGTTTCAATTTTATTGTCAATTTGCATAAAACGGGCCGCCTTTCCAGCAGAAACTACTTTCTTAAATTTTTTGTAGTACTTCATTTTAAGTTTGATAATTTCGCCATCTGCCTTCAAATAATTGGTCAATATCCTGTCGGCATCTTCATCGCTTAAGTTTTCAAATTTATCTGCAAATTCTTTTATCAACGTGATTTGTTTAGAATGAATGTCAGATGCATCCGCAGTGTAGGCTTCATAAACAGGCCAAAAGACTTTACTTTCTTCCTCACTTAACTGCATTGCCTCAGCCACAGCGGCTTTTTTCTCTATTTTCAAAACGTCCCTGGACATTTCCATGTGGTCGTTGTTGTTTTGAGCCGAAACTTGCAAAGCTGTTGCCGTCATTGCGACTAAAAATAATCCTAGTAATTTTTTCATAACTGCGTGTAAGTTGTTTAACGTTAAATATTTAAGTATAAATGTAACAAGCTATGTTATAAAACCGAAGCATTGCACATTTAAATTGATGGTACACCAATAGTTTTGTTTTAAACAAAAAAAGCCATGAGTTGTTCATGGCTTTTAAATTTTGTTTTGCTTTTATCTAAAATGGCAAATCATCTAGTTCTCCTTCTTCAACAGGAGGTGGTGTTTGTTGGTCGTGTCCCATGTCCCCTTGTGGCCCTGCACCACCACCAGCTACATCAATTTTCCATGCTTTTACGTCGGTATACCATCTGCCGTTGTATTCTCTGCTTTCTACATCAAACGAAATATTCAAATCATTTCCAATCTGAAGTTTGGACTCTTCCACTTTGTCTCCCCAAATAGAGATGCATATCTTTTTAGGATATTGACCTGAAGTCTCTACAATGATATCCTGTTTTTTCCATTGTCCATTCTTTCCTTCTCCCGTTTGTAACGGAAGCAACTGTACTAGTTTCGCTGTTAACTCCATTCTATAGGTAATTTACTTTTATTAATTCTTTTACAAATATAATAAGAGTGCCGTACCAAGTGGCAAATAATTCTTAAATTTTTTACGAATAAATTTGTAGACAATGTTAGAAACAGGCCAAAAAGTACCTATCCATTGCACCATTAAAACTTTAAGAATAGCAAGCTAATTAATTGTAAATTAACTAGTTACAAAAAAGTGTTATTCAAAAACCTGACATGTTAAAATAGTACCAACTCGTTTAGATAATAAAATAAAAGGCCTGAAAATAATTTTCAGGCCTTGGGTATTCAATCGTTGATGCTCAAAATTGGGAAATCCAAATGGTTGACAATGGATTCGGTAATATTCCCTGAAAAATACCGACTCACACCAGAATTTCCACTTGTCACTAAAGCCAAAATATCTCCCTTTTCCTGACTGAATTCTTTCAGCCCCTGTTCAAAATTATAACAATTATATATGTCAAAAGAGGCCACTACATCCACTCCTGCTTCTTGAAAGGGTGCTACTCTTTCTAATAAAGTAGATGTATCTGTAAAATTCATTGGGGTATTGATGAACAACAAATGTATTTTAGCATCAAATAAGGTTGCCAAATTGACTATCTTTTCGAAACCATGCATGTTGTAGTGTTCAAAATCTGATGCATACACCAAGTCATTAAAGGTTCGTTTTTCATAGGCATTTTTTATAACAATTACCGGCACATTGGCTGTTCGAATAACTTTCTGGGCATTGGATCCCATGAAGAATTCCTTCGCTCCAACAGCACCATTGGACCCCATTACAATTAGGTCCATTTCATAATTATCTGCATGGCCCACAATGTTTTCTGCACCTTTGTTAAAATGCAAATAAAACTGGGCTTCTACTCCTGCCCTCCTGGCTTTTTCAACCAAATTTTTTAATTCATTTTCGGCCTGTCGAACTTTGCGGTTCACATCGGCATACATTTCCATTTGGTTTTCTCTATTTAAAGACATCCAATCGGAAGGTACATCCATCAGATGGAGAAAGTGAATGGATCCTTGGTTCTCCTTGGCTATATTAATAGCCATTGTGGTGGCGTTTTTGGCACAACTAGAAAAGTCAGTTGGCACTAATATAGTTTTCATTGTTTTAGATTTGTAGTGGATAGTTGGATAGGTATTGTGCTCTATCTGACACCAAAAGTGCCAAATCAACGAAATATGCGCTTGTTATAAGGTACTTAATAGTATGCTTAAATTCTATGATTTAACTCAATGCCAAAGATGACTTTTGATGTGTTTATTGGATCACAACCATTTTCTTTGAGTTGTGAAGGAAAATCCAACCCAAGGTTCCAAACCACTTTTATCAACTTGATGGTAAAATTGATTTCTAATAGTATCCAGGCTGGAAACACTTTTAATATCCCAGGCTGCATCTACCAAAATATTTA
Organism: Cytophagales bacterium Alg240-R148; assembly: GCA_900537185.1. Taxonomy (GTDB): domain Bacteria; phylum Bacteroidota; class Bacteroidia; order Cytophagales; family Cyclobacteriaceae; genus Alg240-R148. Next base: position 229,201 of record LS999830.1, on the reverse strand, counting down.
CGTCAATAAAATATTTTCTTCCAGATCGAACTACTCTTACCCGGTAGTCTTCAAAACCATGATGTTTTACAAGTTCCTCTGTTATTCTATTGACCTCTTTTTCAAGGGAGTCATTAGGAGCAATTAACATAAGCTCTTTTAAATTCTTTTTAAACGCTTTTAGTGGATAACCTACAACCAACAAGGACAATACAACCACCAAAGCTGGGTCTATATAATATTTAATTTTACAATACAAAGGCAAGTCATGGAACAGCCAACCTGCACCAAAAACGATTAAAATACAAGCGCTTAGAAAAGCATTGGTTTTCCACTGTAAGGTTTCTACGTCGATAACCACGCTATACATCTGCTTTTTACTGGAGTTAAGTTTAAAAAACACAAACGAGCTACAAACAAGAGCAACCACTGCATATACCAAAACATGTTCAGGTGGAATGTAGCGCCCACCTTTTAACAAAATGGAAGTGTTAAGTACTAAAGAGTAAACAGACAAAGAAATAAAAACTATGGACCTAAAAAGGATAAAGATGGGCTCTATTTGATTTCTTCCAAACTGAAACACCCTGTCTTCTTCTTGAAGCACCAAGCGGCCAACATATAAAGCCCCAAAAGACAGCAATGTACTGAGAAGAGAATAAAACCCATCGAATAAAATGGCATTTGAATGCACTACTACCCCCCAAGAAAGCCCCATTAATCCAATACCAAGTGCACAGAATGATGAAATTTGTAAAAGTTGCTGTTCCTTTTTCATACGATCCTATAATTACATATTGGCCAGTCTAGATCGAGTAGATACATATTAAAAGAAAATTGAATTTGTAAATTGAAAAATAAAAGTATTGTTGTCAAAGTTGTTTCTAATATAGGCGGTTAAACCTACTCTGTTTAACAATTTCACTCCGTATAATACCTCTAATTCAAAATCAGTATTGGAATCGGCTAGATCAAATGTATTTAGTGAAGGCGTTAACCAGATCCAGCTATTATCTGTTGGTTTATATACCATTTTAATCGATGCATCTAACCCGTGTTGATCGGAATTGCTGGGTAGGTCAGGGACACTTTGAAGCACTTTTGAGGTGAAAAAGTAAATAAATTCGGGAAGCAAATAGAATTTTTCGGAAAATTTAAAGTTGGCGATTATGGCTGGGGCTACTCTAAAAGCTCCAATTCCCAAATTATTATTGAAGCTGCCCGTAGGAATACTTACTTGTAATTTATACCCTAGAGCCGTTAAAAAAGCCGCTGAATCCAATAGAGGTATCGATACAAAACCTAGTTCTGCATCCCCTAATCCAAACTTGTTTGATTTTCCGCTATAAGCCAATGGCGCATTGGCATTCACCTGGTATTTGTTATTAAAAGCAAAAGCAATGGACCATATATTGCCTACCAAATAAGTTTCAGCATCAAAACTAGCTTCAAAATGAGAATCGTACCTTGTAAATAAATCTGTGGGTATGGCTGGATCCCCTCCAGATCTAGTTTTTATTTTATCCATTAATTGGGCGGTTGCCATTGAACTAGTAACAAGAAAAATAATCATACTGAAGTATTTCATTTTGTTATTTTGTTTTATTCATACACTGATTTAAAGCACAAACCTTAATCTTATGCTGGTAATAAGGCTATTGTTGTGCTCGCTTTCTCTTGATTTTTGATAAAAATACATGCCGTCCACTGTCAAGTCCAGTCGTTCTGTCAGCAGCATTCTATAAAAGGCCTCCAACCCTTGGTCTTGCCCTATTAATGAATCAGAAGCCTCTGCATTTATATAAGCTACCCCTATGGCATCGGATGAATAATTAAATACTTGGTTCCAATACACTCCGGCTGTAAGAGCGGATGGAACTGAAGGCCCAACAGGTATAGATTGTTGTCCATACCTAGCAAATACTGCAATTTTACCTGGAACAAGCTCTTGCCTAATGTTAACCAAAACCGAAGTATTGGAGCTACCAGATGGGTGGTCTACATTGGATAATGTAATGCTGTACTTACCAGACCCCATCGTCATTAATGGCGTCCAACCCAATTCAAAAAAGACTGTGGCAGGGTTGTTCATTAATCCCTCAAAATCAGGAAAGCGCTGATCGTTGTTAGCACTTTGCGCCCCTATGCTTAGATAATACCCTTTATTTACAAAACTCATTTGAGCACCCAATGACCTATTGCCCACCCAAGAAGTTCCTTGTTGCGATGCCGACACGGAGTTCATAAACCCATCTCGATCATCATTGATGTATTGGTTGTTGCCCCATACCATGTTGGAATTGATATGTCCAATTCTATAAAGTAATTTATCGTCAAAAAAAGATTGTTCCCACCAAAGGCCCATAATTGCCACATAATCCTGATAAGGAATATCTCCGTAATTGGTATCCAAAGACAGCCCCTCTTTTTGTGAAAACTGCGTAGTAAACAAGGAAGAGAAATTATGAACATGCATGAGCCAAAAGGAAATATTTCCTTTTGATTTTTCATTTTCAATCCAGCGCCATTTTCCCATCCAGTCGTTTTCTATATTAGCAGTGGAATTCCCGTTTTGCCAATTGATTTGATAGATGGGAGCAAACGTAATAACATAATCCAAACCAGTGTTAGCCGATAGTTTTCTTTTCCAATTGTAATAGTCAGGCAAGGGGAAAAGGCCTTTGCCTAAGTGGCTGTCAGTATTGGGGAATATCCCATCGGTCAATTGCTCAAATTTGCCCTCAATGCCATTCAATTGAATTAAACTATCAACAGTGGTACTTTGCCCCAACAGCAAATGACTCGTATTTAGAACAAGCAATAAAAAAGCTGTTAACTTTTTCAAATTGTTAAGTATTAAACTGCTCTAACATAATCCTGTCTTCCAATGATTGCTCTTTGTCAAATAAAAGCAATCGCTGGTCCGATTTGTCTTTCCAAACTTTTATTGTCTGAGCGTCTTTAATTTCTTTGGAATCTGCTGCCGAGCCTATGGGCCTTTTAACAGGATCAAGGTTTTCAATGGTTATAACGGAATCATCTGACAAAAGCGCACCCTTCCATCTTCTTGGCCTAAATGGACTAACCGGGGTAAGCGCCAATAAGTTTGAATTTAAAGGTATAATTGGACCATGAGCAGAAAGATTATAAGCTGTACTGCCAGCAGGAGTTGACACCAAAACCCCATCACAGGACAAGCTTTCGAGTGCCACCTTGCCATTTACTGAAACCTTCAAGTTGGCACTTTGTGCTGAATACCGAATTACGGATACTTCATTGTAGGCTTTGTAATTGTGTTTTTTACCAAGTTGATCCGTGGCTTCCATACGAATGGGGCACAATTTAACTTCATTGCTGTGGTTGATGCGTTCGAGTAGGTTTTCTTTTTTAAATTCATTTAACAAAAAGCCGATGGTCCCACGATTCATTGCGAAAATAGGTTTTCTTAAATCAGGATTTTTGTGTAAAATTTCTAATAAAAAACCATCTCCACCCAAAGTAACCACAACATCGGCTTCTTCAATAGACACACTATTGTATTCTTGTTCAAATTCTGATAAAGCTTCTTTACTTTTTGGACTTCCGGAAGCTAAAAAACATATTTTTTGATACATAAAGGGTTGTTTATTCTGTCATTTTGTTACTGGGCAAAAACAAACTTAAAACCAGGGCAATGCCAACAAATAGGTTCAAAACCCAAAGTGTTTTGCTGAATGCTTTTTCGGAAGAATCGTTTACTATTTCCTGGTATTGCATTTGAGTTTTATCAGGTAATGTTGCTACAAACTCTTTTTCACCTAATGCCGTAATTTCTTGAAATGTGTCTTCCAATTCCACCACTATTTCTTCTTTTTGAATGCCAGAAAGTTCTAATCCTTCTGCTTGCTCATACCCTTCCGTCATAAAAGAATACACAGCGCCAAATAAAATGGAGCCCGCAAAGGCTATGGCAAAACCCTGCCCTATTATTTCTTTTAATGTTTCTGAAAGTCCTGATGCTTCACCGTTTTGCTCTGGTGTTACCTTAACCATAGTGATAGTAGCAATTTGCGCCATTACCAAGCCGCAACCTGCTCCAAACAAGGATGTTCCGGCCAGAATTGTAAATGGTTCCATATCCACACTTGCAGATTGACCCAATAAATAGATACCACAAAAAATGATAACAAACCCTCCTACTACAATCCACTTGGGTGCGATTTTTTTACCCAAACCTGGTGTGAAAAACGAAAATATAGCCACTGCAGCAGATGCAGGTAAGGTAGTGAGTGCTGTTGAAAAAGAGTCAAAACCTGCAGCCGATTGAACAAATACGGATACAACAAATAGAACCGCTGCTACCAAGAAATATAACAATGCCTGGACCACCATGCCTACTGTAAAGGAACCGTTTTTGAGAATAGCAGCATTGAGTAAAGGGGCCTGTCCTTTTTTAATCAAACCATTGCCCCTTTTGAAGAATACCAACATCAAAACAATGGATAATGCATATAAAAAAGGAACTATGGAAAGACCAAAAAGTGGGATTTCAGTATTTGCTAGTACAAAAGGTCGCTTTTCAAAGAACCAACCATATTGTGCTGCCATAATGGTGGTGATTAAAAAAAGACCAAATGCCAAAACAGACAATAAAACACTTATAAAATCAATTTTAATGCTATTATCTTTAGAAGTTTCTGGTAAAGAGAAAGCGGTAATAATGGTAACGACACCAAACAATGGAGACAAAGACAAAGACAAACGCCATCCAATTACGTTGGCCAAATAGCCCACTACCAAGGGAGCAACCGCTGAAACCACGGATAAAACAGCCGCATAAATTCCAAAAGCAGTAGCGCGTTGCGCGCCTTCATAAAAGTACATAATGAGCGCAACACTCGTTGGGATAACCATAACCATACCCAAAGGCCAGACTACTGCCCACCCCAAACTAAAAATGGTTGAATTTGGGCTTAATACTACAATCAATAATCCTACAGTATAAATAATAGAGCCAAATAGAAACACTTTTTTCTTTCCAATTTTATCTCCCAACCTTCCAGCTGTAACCATGAGAGTTCCTGCAATTAGAGAGGCAGCTACAATAACAAATTGAAGGCCCGAAACGGACCAATTCAAATCGGTTACAATTGGTGTAATTAATACATTGATGCTGAAAGACGTAATGTACATCATGATCATTGAAAAGATAATGGTAATCAATGGCTTCCAATTCATTGGTTCTTTATTGCTCATAAAATGCCGTATTTATAGTGCTTTATAACAGTTAAATTGTTTTAAAATAAGAAGTATTTAAACGAGCACTTAAATATTTTGTAAACGCTCTGGCACCACATGTCTGCTGAATACTTCCTCTTGGGTTTCAGGCCTTTTCACCCATTCACATGAGCTCCCATTGACCATGACCATGCCTGGTCTAGGCAATGCATTGAAATTGCATGTATAAGGTTCTATGTAGGAGCCTGTATTTAAAAAGGCCAAAATATCATTTTTTGCAAGTTGCGGTAGTTTGGTTTGCTCCGCTAAACAGTCGTAGTTACAGGTAATACCCACCACATCCACTTTGGTATCATAGGTCTTGTCCGCTTTGTTGCAAGACACTAAATCAAAGGGAGGGGTTACATTTAGACCGCCAATGCTTAAAAATGTTTCTGAAGTATCGGTTTCTGCCCATTGGTAATCCATACCATGTGCAGTTTCATGTTTCATATTGTGCACTTTAAACAAATGGATGCCGCTTTCATTGTACATGGCTCTCCCTGGTTCTATTTCCAAAATTATCCCTTTGGTACTGAACCCATGTTTGTTCATTTCCTGACGGAATGTTTCTGTAATCACTTTGGCAAAATCTTCAATATGCGGCGTTTGGTAATCCGTTACTGCCACACGAGACTCTTTGTCCATGTCAGAAGGAAAACCACCCCCAACACTTACAATTTCTGGCTTCCAATTGTTACCCACCCCGTCGTGAATTGTTTTAATCATATCTACAATGGAGGTAACAAGCGATTTCCAAAAAATTGGTTTTTTACTATGCCTACCAGCATGTGTATGCACTCCTTCCAATTTAACATTGGGCATGTTGGCAAATTTTGGTAACATTTGAATCACCTCAGAAGTAGGAATTCCATACTTAACAGACTGCGTCATATCTCGAATTAAGCGCTGTGGAAAAAAGTCAGAGGGTTCTTCTAAATCTTTCATATACGGTTTAATTCTCAATAATACCAAAGCCGTTTTACTCATTTTCTTAGCCTCATCTTGGCACATGTCTAATTCGTCCATGTTGTCCAATATGATAGGAATTCCTAAATCAATGGCTTTTCGGATAATTTCTGGTCCTTTTATAGAACCATTTACCGCTATGTCTTCGTAGGGAACCCCTCCCCTTAAAGCTGTTTCCAACTCTCCAAAACCAAAAGTATCACAACCACACCCTTCCCTTGAAAGCACTTTTCTAACTGCTACTGTTGGGTTGGCCTTAACAGCTGCCATAACGCGGATTCTTCCTTCTGGATAGTATTTTTGGAAACCATCTCGAAAAGCTTTGTAATTGTTAACCAAAATATTTTCTGAAACCACAAACAATGGCGTACCAAATTCACGTGCTATGTCAACGGTATTGACATCTTCGATATATAAATTGCCATTTCTTATGCTTAAAAGTGGGTTTAATTGTATGTTGCTCATTTTGTTCAATTTTAATTTTTTCAATTATAAAAAGGCGACTAGCCCTATTCTTAATGTATGATCTTTGTCTTCCAACACCCCTCTCCAAAATAGGCTGGCCTGTAATTTTGGTTTCATGGCGTATTGCATGAATACCTCTTGTATGTACCGATCGGTTCGATCGTTGTTAATATTACTTGCAGTATAAATGGGAGTAACTTGTGCAAATAGCTTGTCACTAAAAATAATTGGAGTAATAATTTGAAACGAGATCCCATTCTGTTCCAATTTATTGGCTTCCGGAATGAGGTTCGTACCGGGTTTGGTAGTATGTTGGTAGGATAATATTGGAAACATTTGAATCCAATCTGCTACCATCAACCCAACAGTGATGCCTGGTTGTATTAACCAGCTACTTGAACCCAATCCATTTTCAAAACTGCCTGTTGGCGCAAAAACATCAATGGAAGGCCCAAAAGCGCCAACAAATTTATCGTAGTTCTTATAGGGTAAAAAGAAATAGCGGGCTCGAACATCACCTAGCCCAAATTTTGTCGATTGATCGTTATAAAGCAAGGGCAATTCTACAAGTAGCAAATGGGCCTCGCTTGGTGCATAGATCAACTCCCCTCTGTACCCTATGATATTACCACCGCTTTCTCTAGCGTTGTATTCCAGTTGTGTATTAATTTGCGTATAAAAGTTGGTGGGCTTGGAAGCATCAATAGCTTCCTGCGCATACCCAACACACAATAAAAGTAAAAACAAAAATGTAATCCCTAACTTTTTCATATTCATTAATTAATGTCCTTTTTTTATACTGATTTTTGCCATTATAACATTCATTACAGGCACCAAAACGATCATACCTGCAATCCAAATTAAAAGCGAAGTATAGGATAAGGCAATACAAATAAGTGCCACCAAGGGGTCTGCCAAAACTTCCCTTTTTATAGCATCGGCTCTTCCTTTGGTCAAGCCATTCTTTAACAAACCGTGTTGGAAAGCATAATGCAATTGCCAATATTGAAACAGGCCCAACAGGCCCCAGGCAAAACTGAACACTGCTCTAGAATGGGGTTGATCAGAAGTAAACTCTATGTTCATCTCAAAAAATGGATACAAACACAAAACAAAAAAAAAGGCCATAACAATTAGTATGTGCTTCAAATTAGTTGTTTTTAAATGGTGGTGTACTTCTACAAATTTGAACCATTGAATGATAAGTATTACAAAGCCAGCAACATAGGGTAAGATAGGCTTGTCCCATATTAATTGCTGGGCAAGCGCTCCTTGTTTTCCCGCTACTTCAGAATCCACATCGAACACTACCAAACCCAACACCGGTGTGGTGAGACTGATAGCAAATAATACCATGCCTAAAATCTTTATGTATTCTAAAAAGAAGGTATAGTCTCTTATGGACTCTTGAACGGCATGCCGGTCTATGGTTACTTTCATCACCAATCAATTTTCTTTCTATCTGTAAAAAAACCTGCTGTTGGTCCGTCCTTTTCTAAGGTTGCCAACCAAACAGGTGTGTCGGCTCCTTCTATTGGTGTTTTTGGCCTGGCTCCTTCTCCATACTCCGGTAATTCATCGGTATTCATAGCCGAATCTACCCAACCCGGGCAGCACGAATTTACCTTGATACCGAAGGGCTCTAGTTCCTTTGCGTACAAAACAGTCATAGCCTGTACACCAATCTTTGAGCTTTGATAACCCGCACAGATATCGTCTTTTATTGGAGAATTCATATCGGAAAGTTGTGCTAATTGCGCTACTTGTGTGCTAAGATTCACAATTCTTCCCGCTTTGGATTTTTTTAGTAACGGCACTAATTTTTGGGTTAAAAAAAATGGGCCCAAATAATTCACTTCCATTATATTCCTAAATTCTTTTTCTTCTAAGTCACTCGGGTTTTTACCCATATCAACCAATATGGCCGCATTGTTAACCAGTACATCCAAATGGCCAAACTCGTTTTCTATAAATTTTATTATTGCATCAAATGTACGTCCATCCTTTAAATCCAAGTATTGTGCATGCGCCTCAATGCCTTCACTACTTAAAGCATTCGCTATTGCTTGGGTACTTTGGATATCGGCTAAAACAACGGAATATCCCTTTTTACCCAATATTTTTGCCGTTTCAAGACCAATTCCTTGTGCAGCGCCAGTTATTAATGCTACTTTTTTCATTTTGCTATTAATATCTTTCAAACCATTCATTTACACACCCATCTATTGAATTTAACCAGACTTGACGAGCTATTTCCTTTAAAACTGGTGAACAATCTGCCTCTTCCACCACCAAGCGAGAGCCAAGTATTTGAAAGCCCTCTGGCATCCTTTCAAAATTGGTAAGTTCGCCAGCTTCAGGGCTTTGTGCATCTCGGTAAACGTAATAAGTCTTGCCAACCTGACTAAAACATATTCTTGCTAAACACATAGGACAAGGTTCCTGAGAAGTAAAAAGAGTATAATTTCTCATACCTGGTTTTTTATTGTCACATAAACGGTCTTCTAATTCATTTAAAAGCACCATTTCTGCATGCAAGTCCAAGCGGTGGTAAGGCATATTGGCTTTGGAAATGTTTTCTGCTATCACATTATCGTGATGCAGTAAACAACCACCAACAGCCACACTACCAGCACGACCTGCCCTAATCCCCTGTTTAATTGATATTATAGAAGGGCCATCGTGCTGGAATCCTTGTGGATTTTTTTCATAAGACTGCAATTGCAACTCAAGTTCTTCGTAATTAAACTTAGGTTCATCAAAATGTATTTCTGGTTTATCCATTTTTTTATAGAGGGATTTAAATTCCAGGTGCCATACCTCCTGTTACAGGCAATACAATACCAGTAATATAACTAGCTGCTGGGCTAGCCAAATAAACAATTGCTTCAGCAATCTCAGCAGGTTCAGCAGGCCTGCCTAATGGAATACTTGCATTTTCAGCTTTAGCTGCTTCCTCTACAGAAATGCCTGCGCCTTCCGCAATAGCGGCATAAGCTTGTTGCAGCATATCGGTATTTATTGCTCCCGGAGCCACTACATTGGCTCTAATTCCTTTTGGTGCTTGTTCTAAGGCCATCACTTTGGTAGCTCCAACCAAAGCATGTTTGGTTGCAACATAAGGGTAAGGCATTCCTGCACTTGCCCCAATTCCAGCAGTTGATGCCACATTTACAATTGCTCCGCCACCAGATTTTTCCATAGCAGCAATGGCACCTTTGCACATGGCTACTGCTCCTTTTACATTAACTGCGTAATTGGCATCCCAGGCTTTGTCATCATTTTCATTTAAAATGGCAGATCCGAATCCTACACCAGCATTGTTTACCAGAATGTCCAAGGAGCCATACGATTGAACCACATTGGCTATGGCATCGTCTACTTCGGATTGATTGGAAACATCCACCAATACCCCCATAGCGTCGCCTCCTGTAGCTTTAATGTCAGCTACGTTTTGTTCCATTCCTTCTTTTGAACTGGAACGTCCGGTCAAAACTACTTTGGCGCCCATTTCTGAAAGTTTTTCTGCGATAGCTCGGCCCAAGCCCTTGGTTTTGGTGGCACCCGTTACCATTGCTACTTTGCCTTCTAATAATTTCATATAGATAAAATCTTTTAAAACGTTATATTAATTTCATTGTATGGATAAACAGCCTATTGGTCAGAATAAAGTGAGCTAAATCCAACCAGTAGAATGCTTTTATCCTTTATTACTTTTGAGCTTCCCAGTCTTTTTTAAGGCTTTCTTCACTCATACCATACCTTCCTGCTTGGGTTTTAAAGAAGGGTTCCCAATGGGAATCCAAAACCTCTACTATTTCTTCTTGTTTTATAATGGACTGGTACCCTCTAGCCCCTGGCATGCCTGGTTTTCTTTGACCTGGTCGGGCTGGAGACGCCTCAATGGCTTCGGCAAACCTATCCGACTTGGCCAAAACATCTCCTAAAGGACCAAATTTAGAAGGGTCAATACAGATGAAATAACTACCACCCACTGAAGTTCCTTCAGCCTTGCCATCTACTATGTCTCCCAAAGATGGTACTTCAGGTGTGATAGTACCTCCTGGGTTAATTATTCCAGATAACAATTCATTGAATAAGTTGAGCATGTATACCCTTGGGCTACCCAGCTGTTGGAATGCAGATTGATTGTATACCCTACCATATCCTTCAATGGGTTCTGCGTAAGGCGCCAAATCATTCGACAAATCTCCGGTTTTAGGGTCTATTACATAATCTCCCTTCAACTTGGTTCCTTGTAACACCGCCTGGGCAGTATCGGCATCATACCATTCGCATAACTTTGTAGACATCCAAACAGGTGGTTTATCTCCTGCAGGGCCTATTCCATCTAAAGGAGGTACAGAAATTGTATTGCTCATACCTCCTAGAGGCGCACACATTGGAACTGAATTATTGGAAGCAAGTGCTACACACCCCGCTTGGCTGGCCATCCATGTGTAGGAACCAAAGGATCCAGCATCGTTGTGGTTGTGACCAAATACTATGGCAATACCATGCTTTTTAGCCTTTTCTATAGCTGTATTTGCCATTTTTGTGAGGGTCCAATAACCTGAAGATTTTTTTCCATCAAAAGATGCCCAAGTTTCTCCTTCACCCACTATAGCCGGTTCGGCTTTAATATCTAATAAGCCTTTCTGATGCATGATATCTATGGCCTCATATACTCCAAGACCTTGGTTTAATTTACCTTGGCGAATGCCCAACATTAAAGCATTGGCCACCGCATTTCCATGCTCTTCTGAGGCGCCAGCAGCCATCCATGTTCGTTTTAGTGCATACCGTAAAAAGTCTGCATTGGTTTCTTTAGTTTTACCGGGTGCTCCCATTATTTTTTCGATTTAAATTTTTACAAATTATTTATTCTGCTGCCAGGGTATTGTAAGCATCTATGCTCATACCTGCCGTGAACCCTCCATCCACTCCAATGACTTGGCCATTAACAAAATCACAGTCTTTTGAAGACAAAAAGTGGATCAGTGCAGCAACTTCTTCTGGTTCTGCAATGCGGCCAAGAGGAACAGCTTTGTGTTCCATCCTAAGCTGGGGCTGGCCATCTTCTGTATTGGCCATTGGTGTATTAACGGACGTTGGAGCAATTACATTGGCTCGAATTCCTCTACTGCCGAGCTCCACTGCAGCGGTTTTAGTTATACCCACTACGGCCCATTTACTGGCAACATATGGCGCTAAATAAGCTACGCCTTGCACAGCAGCAGCAGAAGCAACATTTACAATGCGTCCGCCATCATTCATATGGGGCACGCCAAATTTTATTCCGTGCACCACTCCTTTGGTGTTGATTCCAAAATTTTTATCAAAGTTCTCCAATTCGGTGTCCATCAAGGTGTCATATCCAAAATTGGCCCCGGCATTGTTAACTATAATATCAATTTTACCATAGGTATTAGAGGTAAATTCCATCATAGCTTTTACGGAGTCTGGATCGCCAACATCGCATTGTACAAACTTTGCTCCTATTTTATTGGCTATTTCTGTTCCGTCCTTTCGGCCAGATATTACAACTTTTGCTCCTGCTGCAATAAACCTTTCTGCCGTTTTTAGCCCTATACCTGAAGTTCCTCCGGTTACTACGGCTACTTGATTCTCTAATGAAAAAAAACTTGACATTTTATATTTTTTTTAATTGAATAACTAATTAATTACAGTGTCACATTACCCAAGGCCATGTCCCAAACTGTAGGGTGGTTTACCCCTCCATTGCGTCGTTTCACATCTGCTGCCAACCAACACAATATTTTCCAACTTAAACCAGCAGCTATGTATCCGAATGTTTTGGCTGGGTCATTTTGAGGCGCATATTCTACGACATCCGCACCAACCAGGTTAACTTTGCCACTCATGCGTACCAATTTTAATACATCGTAAATCCAATTAGCATCCAAACCAAATGGTTCTACCGCCGAACTGGCACTGTTAAACACAGGGTCCAAGCAATCCAGGTCCAGGGATATATAGGTTGGGCCATCTCCTACCACTTTTATGATATTGTCCGCCATTTCTTGAGGAGACATAATTCGCGCTTCATCAGCAAAGTATACATGGGTGCCAAAGTTTTTAGCGTGCCCACCAACAAGGCCGGTCATTCTACCCCTAATTCCAATTTGAATCATCCTTTCAGGGTCTACATTGCCTTTAGCAAAATTTTGGGTAAACATGTTTCCTGAATGGTATGGGTAAGGAAAGTCAGCTTCTGTAACTAAATCATAATGTGCGTCAAAATGAATGACACTCAACGGACCCCATAGTTCTCCCAAAGTTGTCAATGGTGCTACGGATACTGTATGGTCTCCACCCCACATAAAAGGGACACACTGATTTTCTACAACAATCTTCCTATAATGCTCCAAAGCGTATTCCATTTCACCAGAAAGATCAAATTGTCCATAAGTATCTATGGTCCCGTAATCAATTATATTGGCAAAATCAAAGGGAATATCGAACTCACCATTGATCCAAGGTTCTGTAGTACCCATAAAATTTTTGGATAGCTCTCTTAACACTTTGGGACCATATTTATGGGAAGCATTCATAGGTGCCGATTTTTCGAAAGGCATTCCAATTACGGCTATATCTGCTTCTTCTACATTTTGTGAAAAAGGAGCCATAAAGGCACCCAAATAATCCTTGTTTATATTGCTTAAAAACTCTATCCCTTTGCCATCCCCCATTGTTTTTACACGTTCAAAGTGGGCTTTCAAATCGGGATGTACCCCTTCTCTACTGGTTGAGTTTTTCCAAAGATCTTGGTACTTATCCAACCGTTCTTTGGACACCGCCGGGTATTTTTTGATTTCTTTTTTCATAATTAACTTATTCGATTAATTGCTATTATTTTTTTGCTTATAACTGAATGCTTTCAATTTCTGAGCACTCTTCAACATGTACTTTCCAAATGCTCGTTAAGACCTTAACAGCCCCCATTAAAGATCTGAATTCAACAGAGTTTATATGCTCTTCCAAATTGTTGTAGCTAGACCAATGTATGCTGTAGTCGAAAACATTTGAATCATCAAGGGATTGACCAATCATCTTATGGGTGCAACCCATAGGTTTGAGTTGGATTTCCTTTTCCATCAGATTCACAAATTCCCTGTATTTGGAACTGCTTACTTGTACCATAAATTGGAGTCTGTAATATTTCATTGTTGCACCCAATACCAAAGCTTATGCCACAAATTATTCAAATAGATATTAGCTTATAACTAACTGATTAACAACACTTTAAGGTGTTTAAGGTTGATTTTGGATTGGTCCATTTTGAATTCAATCACATTACATTTCACGTATTTCGTGGTATTTCACGAAAAATTATCAATTGGCTTAAAAAGAAGCGATTGCAACTGAAGAAATGTCAATTAATAAAAAAGATATAACTACTGAATACCAGGCAATTACCCTGCATTATTTAAATCCATACTACCTGTGAGGTGGGACAATGAAATTAGAATGGTAGAAGACATGCTGTTTTTTTCAAAACATAGTGCACGTATGTTAATTAAATACTCTTTTGAATGCGAATAACCTTCTTTGAAGTAGTGGAATAAAAATGAAAAAGCAGTATAAAAAATTATTGTGTACCACTAAGCGGCGTTCCTATCCAATCAATTCAAAATGAATTCCCTTTTTTGAGGTTTTTCAATACCCAACTTTTTCATTTTTGAACGAAGGGTACTCTCGTTGAGTTGTAATATGCCAGCTGCTCCATTGGAACCACTTATTTTCCAATTACATTCTGTAAGTACTTTTAAAATGTGTTCCTTCTCTATGGACTCAAGACTCCATAAAACATTGTCCAGTTCCGACTGTGTATTTTCCAAATTTTCCCTTAAAACTAATTTATTGCCTGTAGAAGTAATTACGGCCCTTTCCATTACATTCATAAGCTCCCTGATGTTACCAGGCCAAGAATACTCTTTCAATTTCTTAATAACAGCCATGGAAACCTGCTTTTTGTTATTGTCACCATTGGTGCAAAATTTGGCAATGAAATACTTAACTAATTCCTCTATGTCTTCCTTGCGTTGTCGCAACGGTGGTACTGTTATTGGAAACACAGACAATCTGTAATAAAGATCTTCTCTAAAACTACCCTCTTGTGCACATTTTCTTAAATCTTTGTTGGTTGCTGCAATTATTCTCACATTTACTTTACTCGTTTTTTCACTTCCCAGCTTTTCAAACTCTCCAGACTGCAACACCCTTAAAAGTTTTGGTTGCAATGACAATGGTAGTTCACCAATCTCATCCAAAAATAAGGTGCCACCATCGGCCAATTCAAACCTTCCTTTTCTCGCCTGAGATGCACCAGTAAAAGCACCCTTTTCATGCCCAAACAACTCACTTTCTATTAACTCTTTTGGCAGTGCTCCACAATTTACTTTTACAAATGGCTTTTTATTTCTTAAACTAAACTCGAATAAGCTTTGCGCTACTAGTTCTTTCCCTACCCCTGTTTCTCCTTCTATTAAAACGGTAGATTCTGTTTTGGCCACTTCGTCAATATTTCTCCTTAAATATTGCATGGCATCACTTTTCCCTATTAACAAGGTGGGTTGGTTAATAAATTCCTGAACAGAACTCTTCAAATATGAATTTTCTTCTTCTAATTGTATTTTGATTGCTTTAATTTCTTTGTAAGCCTGCGTTAACTTTTTTCTGCTGTGCATTCTTTCTGTAATATCGGCACCAATACAAAGTAGACCATGAACTTCATTGGTTTCATTTTTTAACAGAACATTGGACCAAGCGACATAACGAAGTTCTTTGTCTTTAGTTACTAATTGAATATCGTATTGATCTGAACCATCACCATTCATATATTCTATGTAGGCTTTTTCTGTTTCCGTTTTCTGAAATTCTGGAACAAATTTATCTATAAAATCTGCTCCAAGAATGTCCTGTTCTGAAAACCCAACCAACTTGTTAAAAAATGGATTGCTGTAATTAATTTTGCCATATAAATCTACTCCAACTACCAAAAGCTGAACTTTTGTTATAAGCGTATTGAAGTTACCACTCACTTCCTGTAACTTTTTTTCAACCTTTTCCTTTCTTATCAACTCATAAGCCGTCTCAAAATTGAACAAAAGTATTATTGGTAACATTCCAAATTCCGTTAGATAAGCACTTCTTATTAAGTTCATATCAATCAAAACGTCATAAATATTAACAAATGTAAAAAAAGTTAGAAGAATTAAAAGAACGGATACTTTTCTAGCCATTTTCTGTGACCACATCCACTTGGCATTTGCACCAAGGAAAACTACGAACATCAAATAATACACTGCCGATAAAAAAGGGTAAAAAGCATTTATTTTCCCCACTGGCAATCTATAATTAGGATGGTAAACAAATTCCATCGATATGGTATTGATCAAAGTATCGAATATCACTCCATGTGGTAAAGCCAGATTTAAAACAAAAATAGACAATGAAAAAACCACCATAGCATTAAACATCCATCTGAAATGTTTGCCACAATAAATAAATAAGATCCACACTAATAAAACCATTGAAACCAAGTAATAGGCGACATTCAATTTTAGTAAAGCCGAAAACTCTTGAACATTTCTGGTTTCATGTAAAAGCAATGAATTGTATAGGTTTAAAGAAGCCACTATGCCTAGAGCTACCATCAACAAATGCAATCTTGACTTTTTGAAGTAAAATAAGAATACTTGGTTAAATGTTGAGGCTATGTATATACCTACAATGAACAAACTTAAAATGTAATAAATTGATAACATATAATGGGCTTATTTACAGTAATAACAATGTACATCTACAACTGTTCAGGTAACTCCAAATCTTTACTATTCAAAATAGTGGATTATTTTAATTTCATCAAGCCACAGTACGAATATCTAAAAAAAATAAACTTCGATTTCCCATTCCTTTGCTTATAAATTTGGCCCAAAACATGGCACCCTTAAAAAAGTTGGCTAAATTGTTAACAATACCAAACAGAGACATCAAAAAGTGACCAGAAACGCAGTCCTTATTTCCTTATTTTTGTTGGCATCCTTTTTATCACATGGACAAAACAAAACGGATTCGGTTTATATTGTCGATTACAAAGATCAGCTGGTACTCCGTACGTTTATAAAACAAAAGTTTAATGAACTGAAGATTGAAGACGACAAAAAAAACAGGTCCGTACACTACAAACCCAATGCGCTCTCCAGTATAGGGTTTGGGGGCAATTACAAGTGGTTGGGTTTGGATGTTGCTTTTAAAAACAAATCGTCTGAAAAAGACACCGAGGTATATGGTAGAACACAGTCTTTTGATTTGTTGGCCAATATGTACTTGAGAAGGTTTGCTATTGATTTGTTTTTTGTTCGTTACAAAGGTTATTATTTAACCAATTCCGATGATTTTAATGCACCGGAAGTAATTATCGACAACGATTTGAAATCTGGGGTTACTGGGGCCAGTGCTTTTTATATATTTAACCACAAAAAGTTCTCCTTTAGGGCAAGCCATCTGCACAACGAAAGGCAGTTAAAAAGTGCAGGCAGCTTCATTGCTGGGTTGTATTTCAGCCATAGTTACATTGCCAGTGACAGCAGCCTGGTACCACCTAAATTTAGGGATGATTTCAACGAAGCTTCCTTAATCAACAAAGGAGATTTTACACAAATTGGATTACAATTTGGCTATGCCCATACCTTAGTATTAAAAAAATTCTATACCAGCTTGGCTTTATCTTTAGGCATTGGAGGGCAAACCAATGAAACACACAACCTCATAACCAAAGAAATCAATAAAAACACCTATGGTACCTCCAAGGTCCATACACGCTTGGCTGCTGGTTACAACAGCATTCGGTTCCAATCCGGATTACAATTGGTAATGGATACTTTTGTTTTGGGACCTAGTGACGATTCCACTTTTAGCTACAGTGTGGGTAGTTTTCGGTTTTTCTTCACTTACCGATTCAAGGTTTGATTATTAGTACTTTTTGTTTTTTTATCTGCTTTCCTTGACTGGATTGCACACTTTGGGTATAGAACCCTTTATGCACCTCTAAAATTTTTATGGTAAGCAGTACATTTTGCGGGATGTCTATGTTCTTGTTGTTTTTTACAATCTCTACTAACTGCAGCGAATAAGTACATTTGTTGGTCCAATTAATGGCATAAGTCGCTTCGTATTGTCCATCTTTACTTTTTTCAATTTGACTGTCTCCATTGCGTATTAACTGGTAGGTACCTGCTTTGGCATCTTGAATTTCATATACGCCATTTTTTAAAGTTGCACAATTAAAAGTTTGTGCTTTAACCTTAAAAAATATGCAACACAGCAAACTATAAAGTAAGATTGTCTTTTTCATGCCGATCGGTTAGATTATTCAAATATAAATATTATTTTCAAATTAAAATATAGAGTGGTTGTCAGGATGGTATTTAAGAGTCAAGTTCAAGTATTGGAGTCCACCATTTGGTCTTATTCATTTGAAGTCCCTTTGAACGTTGTAGAAGCCAACAAAGCAAACAAACGGGTTCTGTGCTCGGTTAATGGACACCAACCCTTTCATGCCCCATTGTTGCCTGCAGGAAAAGGCCAATGGTTTATTAATCTGAACAAAGAAAGGCGGGATGCCTATGGGCTATCTGTAGGAGACACCATTCAAGTAGAAGTTCAAGAAGATACGAGTGCCTACGGCATGGATTTCCCTGTTGAACTTACTGCTGTTTTTGAGGTATACCCAGAAGCTGAAGCTTTCTTTGACCAACTCACCCCTGGTAAAAAGCGAAATTTACTCTATATCGTAAATAAACCAAAAAAAGAAGCAACCAGAACCACCAAGGCCATAGTAATTGCCGAACATTTAATTGCTGTTGGAGGCCGGCTCGATTTTAAAATCTTAAATCAAAACTTCAAAGATTACAATGCTTCTGTTTAAAGTGCTTTGTGCCAAGCATCAAATAATTTTTGCTGCTCCTCGGTCTTTTCGGAAAGTTCTTTAACCGTCACATTCTTACCCTCAATATTTTTGGTTAAACCAATTTTATTTAAGTATTCTTCATACGGAAGTGCTTCGCTTCCCATCATATAAGTTTCAAAAAAGCTTGCCATTTCCGGATAAGTCATAGCGGTAAAGTCATCAAAGAAATTCTCTTCCGATACTGGATTCCCTTTGCCATACTTTTCTACCAATTCTAAAAGTACTTCCCTGAGTCCTTTCTTACCATCGGACAATTCCAATAAACGGACATCCAACATAAACGCTACAAATGCTCCTTTGTAGTATATATTCCCATATTGTTTGGCCCCTTTTTCTGTGAAAGATTGCTCCGCTAAGTCATTCAAACTCCAAGTTTTATCAAAATAAAATTCATTGACCATTATTTTTTGCGCTATACCGGTATTCAAATACGACTCCAAAGGCACAACACCACCGCGCATCATTAGAATATTGCTTGCCCATTCGGTAACTCCCTCATACAACCATAGGTGTTTGGAAGGAGTTGGACTCACAAAATTAAAGGATTCCACTACCTCGCTATGAATATTAAGAGGGGTAACTATATGAAAGAATTCGTGGGAGGCAATATCGGCAACTCTTTCAATATCGTCTGGTTTAAAATTGGATTCTGTTAGGGTGTATGTAGAGCTGTAAGAATGTTCCCATGCCCCGGCCGGTTGGGGTACATCCGGTTCAAAATGGTATAAAAAGGTATACCTAGGAACCGGCAGCTTTACTAAAAACTTTTCAGTAGCTTGCAGCATGTCCTGCATATGAGAAAGTAATTCTTCCGAAGTAATTTTATCATTTTTAGAATAGGTAAACAATTGTACTTTGGTATCCGACACCATGGTTTCTGCTGTAGTAAGTTTTCCTAACAATACCGGAGAATCCACCAAGTGGTCGTAGTTCTCTGCATAGTAAAACCCACCTGCTTTGCTCATGGCGCTCCCCTCTTTCCAATCGGATTGTTTTCTCACTTTCAACAATATGTTGTGGCTCTGTAAACCAGTAAAATATCCTATAACGGTATGAGGATTCAAAAGACAGTGGTCTTCTTCTATGGAGGAACCGGCCATGGGGTAAACTGGAAACTCTTGTACTGGAGTATCAAAAGTTTCTGCCACTTTGTAGCTTATATTAGCCACTCTTTTTGGTTTAAGTATCTCGTACTGATTAACCGATAACTTGTTAATTTTCAACTCTTTGCCCTTTCTATCCAAAGCCTTAAAATCACTTACAAACCTTCCTATATTCATGGTTTGATAAGTGCCTGGCGCCGTGGATGCAAACTGGTAAATATTGTTTTCATCTACCAATCCTATAATCTGAGCAGTTACATAAAATGTATCCAAATTTTGTGTAGGATCTACTGTATAGTTCAGTTGAATTTGATTCTGAGCCACAGCGAAAGATCCCATCATAATTAAAACAATGGTTAAAAATCGCATAGTTGTACTATTTAGTTCTTAAAATGAAAATAACTTTTACCGAACTAAATATAACATTATTTAGCTGTTATTAAAATTGGAACGTTCTGGTTACATTAAAACCCAATCGAATATCACCATTAAAAAAGTCGTCTTGTACTTCCGTTAATATGCCCCGTTCAAAACTATAAAGTGAATTGGTTAGATGCACCTGAAACACATGGCCTCCTGTTTCAATATCAACACCAATACTCAAAGGGTTGTGGGTAGAAGAAGTAGATGGAACATTCATTCGGTAATAATACTCTGCCGTAAGGGCAACGCTTTTTGAAATCATATACCGACTGCCTACTCCAACCGCATAGGTGCTGTGGTTGTTTTCAATTGGGTTTACTCTGTTTTTATAAACCCAAGCAGGGCTCAACTGCAGCGATAATTTATCGTTGAGGCGTCTAGAAAACAAAGCCATAGTGGTATAGGCAAACCGGTCGTTGGTTGTAACGCTAGGGTCATCTTCCTTTTTAGGAGAAGATCTATACGTAACACTACCGTACAAAACAGTATTCATAAAAGATTTATCACTTTGTTGGGTCAGCCTGAACTTACCAAATAAATCATAGGACTTGTCGACACTACTGCGGCCCATACCAATATTTACATTGTCAGAAAAGGCGTATTCTCCACCTATTCTAACAAAAGCGTCGTCCAGCCCAAACAATTCATAGGCCCCACTGTTAATGGTTCCGAATCTATGCTGGAATATAAAATCAAACTCCCCTTTCGAGCGCATTTTGGTGGATTGCAAAATAACTACTCTGGTGCCTTTAAAGGCTGGTAAAACCGTTTCTGATTCCGGTGTTTCCAATTCGTTTAATAAATCATCTTGGGCCATTACAGGTGCAAAACAATACAATGTAAAGGCTAGTATTAGGTAATTAATGGATTTCATATTGAGCGTTTATGGTTACTTTAATAGAATCGGCAATATTTTGCCACAGCATTTTCGGTTTCTTAATTTTGTAATCTTCTAAATCTACGAAAAAGCTGGCGTTAATAATTAGAATTCCATCGGTTACTACCACAGTACCAGGTACCTCTACCTTTTTGGTAACACCATGAATGGTTAACTTACCTTTGGCGGAGGTGGTACGGGATGGATTGTCGGCATCGAACTGTTGCAAAGTACCGGAGAAGGTAGCGGTTGGAAACAGGTGGCTCTCCAAATACTTCTCGTTAAAATGTTCTTGCATCAACGCTTTTTCAAAGACAAAGCCACTGATGGCGATCGAAAATGCAATATTACCATTTGACATATCTAGGATGCTGCTGATTTTGTTATTGTGCGCTTCAATATCCTCTAGTGGAGCCGAGGAATAAAAAGTGGCAGTACCTTCTTTTATCAATTTCTTTTGACCCAAAAGAGCATTTGGTAGCGCTGCTACCAGCCAAGCTAAAATTATAATATGCTTCATTTTTTAATTATTATCGGCTCCATCATTTACCCAACAAGAAATAAGATCAATTTCACTTTGTGATAAGGATAACCCCGAGTTAGAAGGTGGCATACTACCATTATTCACTCTTGTTTTAATCAGATCAGCCCTACTTTGTACATTGCTAAATATAGTAAAATCTGGCCTGGGTTGGTTGGCAACATGACAACCCGATACCGCACAATTGGTAGAAATAATGTTAGAAACTTGAGCGGAAAAAGTTACTCCTGTGCCAACGCGGACCGTTTGTGAGGTATTACAATTCTGTTGGTCCTGAACTAGTATGGTGTATTCGCCAGCTTCTAAATTGTTGAAACTTGATTCGGTTTGAAACGGCAGCGCATTGATTTTAAATTGAACGTTACCGCCACCCCCAGTTGTTTGGACTGTTAAAGCACCATTGGTACCCCCACAACCACTGGCATCAATCTGTACGGAATTAATGGACAATCCGCTTCCATTTCCTATCGCCACAGGCCCTTGCGTTTCACACGTGCCATCCGACACAAATACAGTATAATTGGCAGAAGAAAGACCGGTAAATATACCGGAGTTGCCATAGCTCCCATTGGTTCCTAATTTATATTGGTAATTGCCACTACCACCGGATCCTTTTACTTCAAAACTACCGTCGTCGGCACCACAAGAACTGGGCTGTATATTGGAAAGAGTAAAAGACAAAGTGCTATTGTCACAACTTGGCGGAATAGGTTCTTCAGAAGTTTGGCAAGATACAATTACAACTATCAGAAGAAATAAAAATGTGTTTTTCATAGTATGCGTGTTTAAACATCAATTAAAAATCAGTGCAGTTATTCACTTATTAACCATACACTTAGACACAAAAAACACCTGCTTTTTTTATTTATTTTTTAATCTTTCCTTTAATTGGGGCTTGGAACCCGGAAAAGTAGTTCGAGAAGAAATGTCGTAACTTACCCACAACATCAACAATAAAAATAGTACAGCAACTAATAAAAATATCTTTTTACTCCGATTCATATTAATTTGGGTTCTACCCACAAAATTGCAAAACATAGCAGCAAAATCATATAAAAAAAATATTTATTGATGGGCTGAGAAAAATTTGTGTTATCGGTGGGCATTTTATCTGGATTGGTAGAAAACCCAAAATTCTTGTTTATGAGTTGTAGGTTTCTAAAATAGGGTATGTTGGGCTGGCTCCTATCTGCTACATGCACTTGTAATGTATCTCCATCCGTTTTAAAACTATTCCACCCAATGCTGTCCGTATAAAAATCTATACTAGTAATATTGGTTCCAAGCTGTTCCTGTATATGCAAATTTGGGCCAAGTGCCTTTCTTATTGTTCGGGGATTCACTTCTGCTTCCACTAACAAACTAATTCTGGTATTGCTCAGGTTATTGTTACTAGAAAAATAACCCTGCTGCTGTTTCTGTTCTGTGGCATCGGCTAGCAAACCATTCCATAAAGAGGCATACGCTTCTTGTAGTCCTTTAAAATTAAGTAAGTAACTATTCTCCAATCCTACAACAACCAACCCGCCATTGCCCATCTTTTTATTGTAACTTGGATTTTGGTTAACTGAAAAGAATTGTACAGAGGCCCCGTTGGCCTCAAGCGCATACTCTTTTACTTTAGTCCCTACCTCTATTTTACTACTAGCCAACAAGTTAAGGTTATTAGAATTTACAGGATGCAAGACTACCATCACGCCCCCATTTTTTATGAATTGAGACAAGCGCTCTATGGTTCTAATAGATAGCTGCTGAAGGTAACTACCATCCAAAACCAACATATTCGATTGTTCGAGCAAGGTTGTATTGAATGTGTTATAAGGTCGTTCTGCACCATTGAAATAATTGTAACGGTGTTTGTCTCTAGCGATTTTCACTTTTGATCTAATGTAGTGTCCTTCTTCAGCCAACAGTTTTATCAAAGTGTTCATTTCATAAGAAGGGCTGGTTTGGTAGGCCACCACCGACAGTGTTTTTTTTGCTTTTACAGAAACTGGTAATATGTATTGCTGCAGAAGTTTTCCTGCGCCATAGTATTTTAAATCCACTTCAGAAAGCCCCGGTTGTAATGGATTCAGGTATACAACTTGTGATTTTGCTTGAATGGTTTTACTTCTATTTTCAAATGTTACAACAACAGAATCTTGATCCGCTCCAAATATTTCTAGCTGTAAGCCATTGGATTCCCCTGCTAAAACAGTGTTATTTTGCCATTTTAATTGGGAAATCCCAATAAAATCCCAAATATCCAAAAACCTTTTATTTTGTAATGTTAGTTGTACCAAGTCTTCTTTGTGCAGCCCATACCCCGCTATTTGCACCGCTTTTTTGTACAAAGAATCGGGGAAATGCAGCAAACGTTTTGGTGCAAAAGGCTGTGCGCTGCTGTCTATTAAAGAAATCATTTGGACGTTTGGTATGGACTTGGTTATGGAGTCTAATTGATCCTTAGTTACTCCAGGAGTAACTACAATGGTTGGGCCTAGTTTTTGGTTCGAATCCACTTTTGGGGGAAACTTCAACGCATAAAGACATAGTAATATGCCCAATAAGAGCAATTTCCGGTGCATTCTTTTCCAGGCGTATTGTTTCCATTCCCAATAAAGCAACAATACGCCTACGGCCAACAACAACGGTATAAAAATCCAATTGACTTCCATCATTCTTGCAAAGAGTCTAACTTTTGATTATAAATTCTTTGAAATTCCCAATTAGTTGTAGGCTGCAATCCGGTGCGCTGGGTGTGCAATTCTTGTAAAACCAACAATTTAATTTCCAAATCTTTGAGTCCTTGTTTCCTTATTTCTAAAGTCGTGCTGTTTTCGGAAAGGGTTTTCAATGCGTTTAAAACATCGATGTACAACAATGGGTTTTCCGCAGCTAACGTACTAAAATAGACTCCTGCTTTTTCCAAAACTGCCTGGTCAAGAGGCTCATTTCTATGAATTTCATTTCTTATACCTACAAATAGCTGTTCTAGCATCCAATTCCATTGAGCAGATTCAGATGTAGAAGACAACTCAAGCCCCTTGATTTCAGTTTGTTCTCCTTTGAGTCTGTTTTCCGGTTTTATTGGTGGAGGGTCAAAACCAATTCTATGGACATATACCCGGGCGTGGTTTTTTATTTCCTTTATCAATTTAAGTGCCTTGTATTGGTAGGGCAACGACTTTTCAGGTTCGTAAAGCCTCAAGTACAACTCGGCATCCCACATTTCTGTCATGGCTGCTTTTAATTTAGCCCGTACACTCATTTTAAAAAAGGTATGCTCTTCTGGGTCTCCGTGGTCGTGCATAAAGTCTTTTTCGGTGGGCTTATCATCTTCGTGTTCTTCCTCTTCTTCAACCAAATTGTGTTCGTTTTCCCCATCGTGCACATGGCCAAATTGAGCTTCTACTGGTTCGTCTGTTTCTGTTGCTTCGTGGTCGTGTTCTGCAACGCCAGATTCGAACTCTTCTCCTAAAAACTGTCCATACTTAAGGCGCAATACCTTTTGATCGTAACCAAGCTCATTGCTTTTATGGTTAAACTCTTTTTCAGAAAGTTTATTTTTATCTTTAATCAATTGCTCTGTTTCGATTATTATTTGTCGCTGGCTGCGAAAATATTCTGGCATTAAATCTATACCTAGGTTGCCTTCAAGAGAAAATGTAACCGTTGTGGTATCTTCTATAGAAGCAAAGTAGGTTTCACTTCTAAACGACTGTCTTTCGGGCCTTTTATTATCTTCCACATAGAAATAATAGTACAATTCATCCCCCGCTTCCATGCCCAATTGGCGCAAATCTAGGTTTTTAACTAGTTGTTTTTGCTGGAGGTTCCCGCGGATGTTATCGATGGGCAATATTTCTTCTCTAAATTTAACAGATTCTCCTGAGCCTTTACTCACCGTAGCTACCATCGAAATGCTGTCAATGCCGTAGTCATCCAGGACCACAGCTTCCACTACAAATTGCTGTGCTTCATTGTATTTAAAGGAAAGGTACTGTCCTGGTTCTTGAATGTCTACTTCTGGGGCTTTGTCTTTTATAACCAGCAGGTTATACAACGGAGAAGCATAGGTGGTATCAGAATTTTTGAAATAATAATGGTAGATGCCACTGTTATTGGCTACAAATTTGGTCTGGAAGAGCAAAGAATCAGCACTTTGAAAAAAGAGCGTGTCTTCACTTCCCGTAAACACCAAACCAAGCTCCTTGAGTGTTTGGTTGGCCCTAAAGTGAAAATCTACCAGCGCTGCTTCAGGGGTTTCTATTCGATAAGAACTAGAAAAAGGTGCCATTCTCGTATATGCCGGTGGCTTAATTTGAATGGTTGCCTGCAACACCAAAGCATTATTTTTAACTTGTATACTATCTACCATAGCCTTTTCTACCGCTACACTTTGAATGGCAGTAGGCTTGCTGCTTGTCCTTGCACTTAAGGCAACTGCCAACGCTGAAACCAGACAAACCAACCACAATAACAGCAGTTTTTTCACCACATGGTAGGACACCAAACCCTTGGTGTTAAAATGCATGGACACAAGTTTATTTTGTTGTAGTTGAGCCAATTGGCTTGTAGGTTTTGGCAAAAACAACAATTCTGCGGCCTCATTTACATCCTTAAAGTGTTCATTTAACAGTTGAATGCTCCAATTTTGGTAGTCCTCCTTAGAACGCCAAGAGAACCATCCGATAAGAATTAACAATATAGTTTCTACTACCAGCCAAACCCAATTGTTATACAATTCCAAAGTCCAACACATCCATGCCAACGTACTTAAAATCAAAAACAAGAGCATCACCCTTATGGCTTGTCTTACTTGCAAGCGCCGCAACAGTTGTAATATGTCTTTGTGTTGGGTCATAGCGATTTTCTATAACTTAAATACCGTTCCAACAATAATACAAACAACAGCAAGTACCAAAACTCTATCACTTCTACTAACAATCCACCTTTTTTAGTTGGTTGCTCCGTTTTTTTTAATACAGGTCCTAAAGTGATTTCTGAACGGTCTCCTTCCCATCTATTGTGTACCCCTAGGTTTTGTTCAAACAAATTTTGGATAAGGTATGGGCTGAGTGTGTTGAGATCAGACTCAGCAACTATAAAACCTTCTTTGATTGGGTGCAACCCACCCAGCATACTTCGAGTTATTAAAACGTTAGTTGCGTAATTTGTTACGTTACTACTCTCTGAACTAAACACCAATGCAGCAGCACCTTGACTGGATTTCTGAAAATGAACCCCATACACCATTTCGGTAGCCAGCAACAATGCCTCTATCTTAACCTGTATGGAGTCTTCTAAATTAGAATCGACAAATACATTGTAATTTTTTGTAAGCAAAGGAAGTTTTAAACCCCGCCACAATATGGTATCGTTTTCTTGCTGATAGGAATCAGCTTGCACTGGCTTATACTCCAAAATTTGATGGTCCAAACTACCAACACAACGTATCAGTTGCAACGTATCGCTATGGAATATACTGCCTATGTAAAAAGAAGTATCCTCATCCAAATTCAACCATCTTATTTGATCGCTTCTATTTGGAATTCCAGATTGAAACTTACTCATTCGTTTTGGTGCAATAATTACTTTTTGCCCTGGCACCTCCTGAAGGTGGGCATACAAACGGCTGTAATCTTCTTGGTAAGTACCATGTTTTACAGAGTTTAAATTTTTAGAAAAACCCGAAGAAAACTGTTGCACTTGCTCTGGATCAATAGTGTCCAACAAAATTTTTACTTTGTCATGGCGCAAGTACTCCGAGGCAATAAAATACGATGTACGCTCCTTATTCACCGGCATTACCCAATCCAATGTAGCCAATAGAAACATGGCCAACAGAACCAACCTGCTTACAAGCAGCCACTTTTCATTCAACTGAATCGATTTAGATTTTTGAGTCTTGGAATCTTCCAGACCTTTGGTACTTCCAATCAATTGAACGGTTTTTATTTTTTTGGATAGCAAATGGACCACAATTGGTACCAACGCGCTCACTACAACAAGGGGCCATATGGTTAACAATTGTTCCATTTAATACAAACTATGTCTGCTAGACAGGAAATTATGGATGTATTGACCTGGGGATTGGGAAAGATCACAATGGGCGTAGGCAATTCTATTGTGTTTTAATTGCTCTACCATTGCAGCCTCTTGTTCCAATAACACTTCACTAAATTTGCCCGCATCTTTGTTTCGATTAAAAGGAATGGTGGTACCTGTTTCCAAATCTTGAAGGGCACTGGCTGATTTAAAATTAAACGCTCTTTCTCTTTCTCCAGACAAATGGAAAAACAATACTTCACTCCTATTCGTTTTAATTTTTTTACAGAAATCAATAATTTCTGAATGGTGGTTGTACAAGTCCGATATTATAACAAACAACGACTTTTTACCCGTTGAAAAGAATTTATCTGGTTCTATGTTTTGCCATGCACCCATGGCTTGTTTCTGGACCAATTGGTGCATCAATTGTAATTTGTATTTCGGGCCATCTTTGGAGTTTAAAAAAGAAATTGGAGATTGGTTGAGCATCAAACCTACCTTGTCTCCTTGGTCAATAGAAATATTTATTAAGGCAGCAGCCAATATTCTGGCATAATCGTACTTCTTTATTTTGTTCTCTTCGTACAGCATACTTGCCGACCCATCCAAAATGATGTAGGTGTTTAAGTGGCTTTCTATTTCCGATAACCGGATATAATACCGCTCGGAACGCCCGTACATTTTCCAATCCAAAAACCGAAGATCATCCCCCTGTTCGTAGCTTCTAAACTGACTGAATTCCACACCAGCACCTACTCGGATACTAGATGAAAGCCCCATGGCGCTCTCTTCCTGTATCAATTTGGACAACAATTGAAGTCCTTTTACCGATTGGAGCAATTCTGGATTGTATAGTTCTTGAAAAGCCTGCACTTAAACCAAATTCAATAGCCCATCAATCACATCGTCGGTTGATTTGTTTTCCGCCTCTGCTTTAAAATTTAGCACCAAGCGGTGCCGAAGCACCGGGTAGGCCATGGCTGTAATGTCTTCTTTAGTTACCGAATAACGGTTGTTGAGGAGTGCTCGTGCTTTTGCTGTTAATATCAATGCTTGCCCAGCCCTCGGGCCTGCTCCCCAGCTCAGCCACTGCTGCACTAGTTCAGCGTCGCTTGTATCGGGTCTGGTTATGCGTATCAATCGGTTTACATACGTCAACACCTCGTCGCTAATAAATACTTCTCTGGTATACGCCTGTAATTTTACAATTTCCTCCCCAGTTATCTGAGCCTCTACCGGATTAGACTGTTTGGAGGTAGTCATTTTCAATATGTCCAATTCTTCCCTTTCGGTTGGGTATTGCACCTTTATGTACAGTAAAAAACGGTCTAGTTGTGCCTCAGGCAGTGGAAAAGTCCCAGATTGTTCAATAGGGTTCTGGGTAGCCAGAATGAAAAATGGTTTTGGTAAGTCATAGGTTTTGCCGGCATAACTTACAGAAAACTCCTGCATCGCTTCTAATAAAGCAGCCTGCGTTTTGGGGGGAGTTCTGTTTATTTCATCCGCCAAAACAATATTGGAAAAGATTGGACCTTTGTTGAACTTGAAAAATTTATGGCCAGTTGAGTGGTCCTCTTCCAGCACTTCTGTTCCTATAATATCCGATGGCATTAAATCTGGAGTAAATTGAATCCTCCTAAACTCAGAACCAATTACAGAAGCCAAAGACTTCACCATCAATGTTTTTGCCAAGCCTGGCACGCCTTCCAAAAGCGCATGTCCTCCTGCCAAATGGGCAATTAGCATTTGCTCTACTACGTCTTCCTGTCCTACAATTACTTTAGAAAGTTCTTTTCTAAGTGCTTTTACCTTTTCAACAAGAACAGAGACATCCTTTTCTACTGCTTCAATATCCATTTATTATGTTGTTAGTGCGTAAACAATGATATTCACGCCAAATTTTGTGTTGTCAATTTTATACCATCTTTTGTTTCTGAAATCGTAGTCCCATTCGCAACCATAGTCTTTATTGGAATACAACACCCCGATTCGACCATTCACTACTATGGCTTTTAGATAATCATGGACAATATCGTCTCCCCAACCATTTAATTCCTGACTGGTAGTGGGTGGACCATCTTCAAATTCAAAAAAACAGTTGTATAATTCATGGTCATTCGGAATCTTAACCAAAGACGATGTGCCAAAAATTTTACCCATTTCAATTTCAAAAGATTTGGCAAACAAACCATCGATATCATGGTTGCAATCATCTGCAAACACAAACCCACCGTTTTC
Organism: Cytophagales bacterium Alg240-R148; assembly: GCA_900537185.1. GTDB lineage: Bacteria > Bacteroidota > Bacteroidia > Cytophagales > Cyclobacteriaceae > Alg240-R148. The sequence goes on along the minus strand of LS999830.1, from coordinate 199,319 downwards.
AACATACTTTTTAAAATTGTTTCTTTCTTTTTTTGAAAATTGAACCAATTTATGCCCGCTTAAATAACAAAATGGGGCTGTAAATATGCCATCGCCATCCAATGCAACAATATTTTCATTGGTGTCAATGTCGATGGTGGTATATTCTACTAAAGAATTTAGAATGTTGGATGGCATTCTCTGATCGGTATCCCAATCTCCCGATTCGTATTGAATACGGGTAAAAAAGAATTTTTTAGAATACTTTATTTCCTTTCCCACAAATTACTTCTTTAAAAAACAGGCTGTGTATAACACACAACCTGTTAAGTATTCCTAATTAAACTGCGTCAGATAAACTTGTAAATGTAAAGTCCCTAATTTTCATATAAGGTACCAAATTGCCATTCACCCTTACTTGTTGCCCTAGTTCTTCTAGGTTGTTCAACATGATAATTGGGCTTTCATTAAATCGGAAATTTTTGATAGGGTGTTTGATTTTACCATTTTCTATGAAAAAAGTTCCATCGCGTGTCAAACCTGTATACAGTAAGGTTTGAGGGTCCACAGTACGGATGTACCATAACCTGGTCACCAATATCCCCTTTTTAGTACTTTTAATTAAGTCTTCCAAAGAAGCTTTACCACCATCCATAATTCCGTTGCTTGGTCCAGGCATTGGTTCTTTGCCCTGCTTTTCTGCCCAATAACGGCTATAAAATAGGTTTTCAACTTTCCCACCTTTGATCCAATCTACTCTATTTTGTGGCAAACCATTGCCAGCCCAAGCCGCACTTGGTACTTCTGCATTTTGAGGATCAGAATAAATGTTCACTCTCTCGTCTACAATCTTTTCTCCTAATTTGTTGCCACCGCCTTCTTTGCTCATGAAACTTCTACCTTCATCGGCAGTTCTAGCATTAAAAGCCCCAAACATGTTGCCTAACAATTGTACCGAAGCAGCAGGTTCTAGTATCACTGTGTACTTTCCAGGCTCAATGGCCTTGGCCTCACTTGACATAACTGCCTTGTCAATGGCAATTTTAGACGCTTCTGCAGCATCTAGTTTGCTTACGTCGTTGTAATCTCTAGTAGACCAACCCGAACCTTTTCCATCGTTGGTACGCATGGTTACGGTAAAATTGACACTAGTACTTTTATTGTAAGCAAATAGTCCTTTCGAATTCATAATCGCATTAAACGAATCCGAGTCGTTTAAAAAACCAGCTGCCGTCACATCTTTTTGTTTGGCAGGTAAAATACTGTCTGCCGCCACTTGAGTTCTAAAAGCAGGTTTAACATCTGCCGTTGCCTTGGAATGCGTTTTTGATTCCGCATATTTTTGAGGCCCTAAAGGCTCCATAAATTCTGGGTTCTCAGGTGCCAACTTAGCCAGTTCCTGTGCCCTTTCTACTACTTTTTTCAACGACCCTTCATCCAACTCGTTGATGGTGGCTGTTCCTGATTTCTTGCCATAACTTGAAGTAGCCACCAAGGAAATATTGGATTGGTGTCCACTAGTAGAAACTGAATTTCTGGCATAACGTATGTTGCCAGATTCAGATCCAAACAAAGAAATCGAACAGGTATCTGCAGTGGAAAAGCTCAATGCTTTTTCCATTATTTTTTTAGCTTCTTCTCTTGATAATATAGCCATAATTCAAAAGTTAAATGTTTCTTCCAGTGTTAATTACGTTGACGCCATCGAACCTTGTGGTCGAGGAGCCGTGGGAAACAGCACTTACCTGTGAAGGTTGCCCTTTTCCATCGAAAAATGATCCAAATAATCTGTAATCATCTTTATCGCATATTTTTGAACAAGAATTCCAGAATTCTTGGGTATTGGATTGGTATGCTACATCGTTGAGCATGCCTTTAATGGCTCCGTTTTCAATTTCGTAAAACAAAGTCCCTCCAAACTGGAAATTATACCGCTGCTGGTCAATAGAATAAGAACCACGTCCAATAATATAAACACCTTTTTCGACATCTTTGATCATATCATTTACCGAGTATTTGTCTTCCCCAGGTTTTAATGACACGTTTGGCATTCTTTGGAACTGTACGTCGTTCCAACTTTGAGAATAACAACAGCCATGGCTTTCATCTTCTCCTAACATGTGCACTTGGTCTCTAATGGCTTGGTAGTTCACCAATACTCCATCTTTTACCAAATCCCATTCTTTACACTGTACGCCTTCATCGTCGTAACCCACTGCTCCTAAAGACCCTTTTTGAGTTTTATCCGCAACAAGATTTACGATGTCTGAACCATATTTAAACTTCTTTGTTTTCCATTTATCTAAGGTGGCAAAAGATGTACCGGCATAATTGGCTTCATATCCCAATACCCTATCCAACTCTAATGGGTGCCCTACCGATTCGTGGATGGTGAGCCCTAAGTGGTTTGGTTCTAATACCAAATCGTATTTCCCTGGTTTTACAGAAGGCGCAGACAACATTTCTTTGGCTTGTTCCGCACCCATGGTAGCATCTTCTACTAGGTCGTAAGAGTCTTTGTACATTTTCAACCCGGCACCACCATCAATTTTACCACTATCACTGCCCGAAAGGTATTCGTATCCCATACCCATTGGTGCACCTAGGCCTTGCCTGGTTTTGAATTTATTGTTTTCTCTGTCTATGGCAGTAATTTGCATATAAGGCCACAACCTATGCACATCCTGGTCTATATAAGACCCATCCGTTGAAGCGAAATACTTTTGCTCATTCACAAAAAACAATGCCGTAGTAATAAAATTGGCACCATTTTTCATGGCTGCATTGTTGGCAGACATTAATAAATCTACTTTTTCTGAAATTGGCACCTCCATAGCATTTTTTTCTATTGGGGCCTTCCAACTTACTTCACCATAAGACTTAGCCGGGGCCAGTTGAACTGGTTCCGTTTGTAATTTACTATTGGCTTTGGCAATGGCCACCGCTTGGTTGGTTGCTATTTTAATTCCTTCTTCTGTAACGTTATGGGTGGAAGCAAAGCCCCAGGTACCGTTAACAATTACGCGGATTCCAACTCCAAAGGATTCTGTATTTACAATATTCTGAACTTTCACTTCTCTTGTGAAAACGAACTGATTCAAATACCTACCTATTCGCACATCGGCATAAGACGCGCCACTGGATTTAGCAGTATTCAGTGCAACATCAGCCAATATTTTCTTGGCGGCAACCTCAATCCCGGGGGAGAGCAGCGCTTGTTCGGCTATGGGATTGCCCATCGTTGGGAAGGATGGTAGCAACATTGCACCTGCAGTACCCATTCCAGCCATTTGCATAAAGTCTCTTCGTTTCAAGTTGTAGTAATTTAAATTGACATATAGTTTATACACCTAGTTTATTCAATTTAAATGAAGATTTGAAACGGATTTATGTGAGCGGTAGAATAACTTGGATAAAAAAGAGGCGTTACAAAATGTTCTACCCCAAACGGGTTATAGGAACCAGAACATTCTTCACTTCTTTGTTTTTCAGTTGATTTTATTAGTGCTTTGGAGATTCCGCCTTCGCTTTTCTATCCACCGCTGGCAGGCCCAGAAGGTTGTCTTGTATTGCTTTGCGTTCTTGTCGGTTCAAATACTGCTGGGCAATTCTGTTTTCAGGCTTTGTATCGAACAGGTAAAGCATAACAACAAAAAACCATTCGGCTGGTTTCATTATGACAAATACTACATCCGATACCAATTTATTATTAAAAACAGCATAGTATCTGTGCACCAAATCCCCTACCTTATTGTAATGGCGCCGAATAACCTTATGAAACTTTGGAGCCCTTTCCTCAATTAGCTCTTCAAAAGCATTGGATACCAACAGCTGCCTATTGCAAATGATGCGCCGCCCTCCACGGACCCCCAAACGCGTCGGCTGCACTACTACTGGATGCCCATTGGCAGCTACAGAACATAGGTAATGCCCTCCGCAGGTTACATTTTCGCACAAATGATCTAGCTCCGACAACCCATGTTTGTACGTATCGGTAAAGGCCAAAATAAAAGCATCTGGTTGGTGGCCAAAAAGAAACAGAACTACCGCTAAAACCAACATAAAAGGAAAGGCCAAACCCAATAATACTGGATACTTCACCCACCATGTTGCATGCAACAATTTCCATATCCACAACAAAAAGAAATTGTTTTCGGATTTAAAATTGCGCGTAGCATGCAACAACTTTTTATGGTTTTCCAATAATGCCAGAGTAAAAAGGAGAATAATAGATGGGTTTCCAAACAATGCAATAAAGATGTCTAAATGGAACATCAAAACTATATTCAGGGCTATCCCCACTAACAAAAGAACATGTACCAAGAGTTCTACAATTGGAGGTCCTACATTTTTTTTATAGACCGAATAAAAATAAGCTGCGATGGCCAATCCAATCAACACATAAATGCTCCATCGATGCTCCGGAGAAAATGTAGCACTTTCGTCGCAACAATCGTTGTCCATGCCAAAATCCAATACAGACAAATACAGCAAGGGCATGCCTACCACTGCAGCTACATCCAAAATCAAATTCCAAAACGAATTGAAACCCCTTTTTCCCGACCACAAATACATTAAAAAATTGACAAGTACTACTATAGAGATGGCACCTAATCCTATAAAAATTCCAACCATACTTTATTGCTTTTGGCAAATGTAAAAATAAACCATAAAGATACCGTGCCCTGCCAATAAAACACGAAGAACCATTCCATTATTGGAAGACAAACATACCATATCTAGGTCGATCCATAATTGTATTGTTTGGTAACACCGCGCATGCAATCCAACTATTACCTATTAAATGATTGATTTTCTACCTCTTAACCCTGGAAAAAAAGTATTTATTCCATTATCCATTCTCTGTTTTGGGCCGTTCTTCTGCGGTTTCTCTCTTTCGCATCCATTCCTACGCCAGATACACTTTGCCAAATATCTTGGTTCACAGTTGCCCAAAGGTAGTAACTGTGTTCAACCAATCCATGAACAATTTCGCTGCAATCTACCTGATGTACTTTGTTGTGCACCAAGGCTGGATGTGCATTTCCTGAACCACCCAAGCGTTCTTGTAGGTTCTTGGTGTATTTGGAAGTGGTCATGGCTATGTCCCCTCGGTTGTAGTATATGGTTGCATGGCGGGTCATTTCATGCAAACGCGACATCCCTTTTCCTGATTCAAAAACATCGTCGTTAACATCTGGCGCACACAAAAACACATGTTGGAACATTCTAGGGAGCACGCCATCTCCACTATACCCTATTAATTTATTTTGTAAACTCTTTTGTAAAACGTAGTTGCCCATGGAATGGCAAAGCAAATGCAGGTCGTTGTTACAAAGTTCTTCATTGTTGTCGGCCGCGTCTTTGTGTAACTGTGCTAAAAAATGACGCAATTTAAGTAAAGCTCTGCCCACTGCTTTACCAGAATCCCGCGCATCACAACGGTCTGATTTATAAGCTGCAAAAGGCATCATACTGCCTTCAGAAGGCCAACTAAATAAAACAACAACCAAGGAACCATCTTCTTTACTTCGATGGACGTTTAATGTCAGTTGCAAAGACAACGCACTACCTACTGCCTCTTCCCAACTCACATTGTACCCATGAATAAATACCATTACATCGGAAGATTCCATCATAACATTTTTTAGATTTCTAAAAAACTGTGTCGATGCATTTTTGTCTGGTGCTATAACTGCTTTTGCTTCCGAAGTTTTGTCCTCATATGCTGTAATTTTTGCGTTTTTAGCACATTTACTTAAGTATCCTGACAGACCTTCCCCATCTCCTACACGATTATCTTTGTATTTTTTTGTCAAATGTTTTTGAATGGTTGGCTGGTCCGCTTCCATTGTAAGCTCTCCAAACCTTAGGTTTTCATGTCCATCTCCACTGAATTTTTTTCCATAACCTTTTGGTTTCCAACGGTTACTGCCTTCGTGGTTGCGATTGGTAGCAAAAAATAATTTTAAAGTATTCATAACAATTCAGTAGCTTTTTGTACCCTTGCCCTTGCGCCCAATGAAACTCTGGCTGTAAAGGCTTTGATTAATTTGTACCACAATATACTATTAAAACAAAAATTTACTAGGATAAAATTGCACTTATTTACCTTTGTAATTGCATTACATACTTATACCTATAAACTTGGAATAGAGGGATTTAAATGACGAATTTAAATGGAAGAGTTTAAATAGATTGAATTAAACCAAGCTTCTGTGGATTTTATTTAAAACCATACAATTTTAGAAGTACCATTGCTCCGTTCAAAAAAGTGCTTGGCACCTAGGTTAAAACCTTTACCGTATTCAAATCTATTTTATTTTCCTTTCCTCTCAACTCAATACTCCCTAAGGGCAGCAACTCAAATGCTTCTGTTCCTAAAAGCAATTCGAAGGTTTCTTTAGAAATTAAGATATCTACGTTGTACGGATTGCATTGTTCCTGAATCCGCGCCGTAGTATTCAAAACATCTCCCGAATAAATGATGTCCTTTTTTATAACCCCTATTTCTCCAGCCATAACCAAACCGTAATGGATGCCTGCTTTTAACTCTGGTACTAACCCATATTTTTGCTGGTAGTGTTGGCCTAACGCCTTTAAATTCTCCTTGATCTCTATAAAACAATGTAGGCAATTGGCATGCCGGGCTCCTCTATGGATAGGCCAAGAAATTACAATTTCATCTCCAACATATTGGTATATCTCCCCCTCTTTGTTCAAAATGGTATCGGTTATATCCGAAAACAAATCTTTCAATAAATTGAAGTATTGTTCATTTCCAATTTTTTCTGCTATGGTAGTGGAAGATCGCATGTCTAAAAACATAAATATTCTTTCTTCCTTTTGCGGGTGGTGGTAATTTCCTGCTAGAAATTTAAACAGAATTCCTGGACCGAATTTATCATTGACCTGTAACAAAAACAATGTAAAAAGTGTGATGCCCCCCCAAAGTATAAAATAAGTAAACAATGTTGCGTCCATCACATACCCAAAAGTAGTTTTGAATTGGCTGTAAGTAGTATTTTGCCAGCCATTTTCTACCGCTGTATTAACGAAGGTGGCTACCAACGTTACCAAAACAAAAATGGAAACATAGGAAACAAGCGTGGAGAGCATCGCAAACTTGAACGACCTTTTTCTAAAAACCTGGCTGTTGATGGTTACTAGCAAAACACCACCAAGCAACCCCGCTATAACGCCAATAAAAACGTTGGTATAAAAGTAATTTATAGCTATAAATTGTGGCGTTGGGCCTTTTGAATACGGCGAATTTAACAGAGCATAATTAAAAAAGAAAAAAAACAAATTTATCCCCACATAGGCAGTTGTAATCAACGCCACTTTTTGGAAATCCAGTTTTAATTGCCTTGAAATTTTCATCTAAAAATAATTTGACAGAAAACAACTTATGGGTTTGATTAGCATCTCGACCAAGCACATTTCTAATTTCTGACAATCTAACACCAAAAAAAGTATATTGAAACACAAACTCAATATGCTTTAACCGCCACAGCAACAATCTATTGATGGCATCAAAAAACCAAGGCTCAGAATTACTTCTGAGCCTTAATGGTTCAGGTGTCTAGATTTTATTTTTCCAAAGCTTCAACATCTTCTTCTGTAATGGTTCTAAAAGAGAACTTGTACCCTTCATAACCAGCTATTCCATAAAAAAGAAGGTCCATTCCACTAAATGTTTCTTGCATCAAAGGGAAAAAGTAGGCATAATCAAATTGCAGTAACGTTTCAATATACCCCATGCTTTCTTCATTGGCAAAAAAACCGATAATGCTCAAAAAATTACCAATGAAACAACTTAAAACCGCAATAGCTGCTCCTGTAAAACCAAAAATAGGATCGATTCCGCGTCCACCTATTCTCATAGCGACACCAACCCCTGCTCCAATCGCAATGGCCATGTACCCAATTTGGTAATTGGTAATAACGGTAACCAATCCCCAAAGCATTGCGCCTACTACCCCAACTACAACACCAAATAGAACGGCCTTAGAAAAGTTTTGCTCCAATCTTAATTTTCCAATTGCTTGTTCGCTTAATTGAAGTGCCACATCTTCTTGGGCAATGGGTTCGTTTACTCTAGGCACCTCTTTAACTGATTCATCCAGGTTAAAGTCCGGACATTCCATTTCAAAACTAGCTTTTTCTCCTGTAAGGCTACAAATAAACCCTTGTTGGGCATCCATTTGCCTATTGGTACATTTTTTACAAAACACCAGTTGTTCTTTCCTGTTCATATTTTAAAAAATTATTATTTATTTAATCGTTTCTAAAAGTAATGTTGTACACACCCTTCTTATTTTTTTTTGTTAAAAAATTTGAGCCTATAAAAGTTGCCCACTGATTCAAGTACAAAATAAGAAAAGTCATATAATTTGCACACAATATACTTACAGGCATACATAAAATAAAGAATTGCTTCAAATATTTATATCAACCCCATGATACATTAACACCATTATTAGGCGCCAATGGCAACAAATGTGGCGTTATGCTCTGGCTGCTAATCAGTTGAACCAATTAGTTAAAATATTATCTAATCTGATAAATTAATAAAACTTGGCATATGCCAAGGGCTGTATGGGACTTACTTCTATTCTGCTTATGGAAGCATTTGGCAATCAGAGCTTGCTTTAATTTCGATACCGCAATATTATTTTATGTGAGCCAGGCACTTTTTGATGGTAGTACATTTTTGATTTATCAATGGTTAGAGTTGGGGCCTCTATTAGCTCTCCAATTGTTTCTGAAAACAATACTTTTGGAACAGAAAACACACCTTTTGAATCGCTGCGCACCGCTACACATATTTCAAATAAGGTTTCCGCTGTTACATTCCCTTTTTCAAATCTAGTATAATACAGTTCTAAATTATCGCTGCTGATGCAAGGAGCATAATAGATATAAGCACCATCGGTGATGTTTTGTAGAATCTCGGATGAATTGGGTAAAGTTGTAAAGCTGCCATCGCTGTTTTTTTGCGCTACTCCAAGCGTGGTTTCGCATGGTCCTTGGCAGCTGGAATCATCAAAACGGGCATTGTTGAAATACAAAAACTGCCCATCCAAACTGATGCCATGGTCCATAACCAGCCACCCAGGTGTGTTTTTATTGAAATCACCGGCCACTCTGCCTATGTTGTCAACAGTACCTGTATTGGCATCCAAACTACCATGAAATAAATTGTTCAGTTGTGCAGGATAATCCCGGGTGGAAGTCCAGTAAAAATTACCGAGTGCATCCAAATCAGCTACCGCATCCAAATGAGGTGGTGTACTTTGGTTGGCTCCTTGTAATTCTCCTTCAAAATTAAAAGTTGCATCGTCCACTTTGGTAGTATAATACAACTTGGTGTTCACACCATCATTCAAATTATTAAAAAGCAACATTTGACCGTCTGACGAAATAAATGGTTCCATGGCATCAAATGTTAAACCCTGTATGGCTACCTCTTTTGGAGCACCAAAGGATGGATACAGAATAGGCTCTGGCGCATTATTAGAAGCGCAAGAAACGATAATTAAACCTATACATACTGTTAACAAACACCTGTTGACTCCCATAGTTCGTCGGATTGAATTCTAGTATTGCATGCCATCCGAAAACAGCTTGGCTTGCTTAGTACCAATACAATTTACCGTTTCCAAAATGCAAAGTCAAATTTCCATTCATTTGCTCATTGTTTCTATTTTGTTTTTCTAAATTAAAGATTGCACTAATGAGACTCTATATAAGGGTTAAAAGAATACACACTGTTCTCTCCAAAAGTACACAAATCTATGCTGTTACAGTCCTTTTCTGTTTCATTCCCAAAATAAAATACCAAATAACATTCGTCTTGTTGGTCCACGGCATCCGTTAAATAGTAAATAACCTGATCCGACTCTTGTATAATTCCCTCTTCAAAATGTTGGATTTCTTTTGGCTTTTGTGGAGTGCCTAATGCTTGTATTATGGTTTCTTTTGATTTACATCTTCCCCAATTCAAATATATATCTCGCGCCATTTTTATCGGCTTTTTATCGGCCTCTTGCCACTCCTTTTTATTAAATTGGACCACTCTTTCAGAAGGATCATAGTGGGCGTGTATTTGCATTCCACTAAAAACAATTTCAATCATGGCAACGGATAATAAACCAACCCCCATTGATTCTAACTTCTTTTTTGAAATGAATAGAACGGAAATTAGAATTTGTATCAAGTGGAACATCCCCATGACCAATACAAATATCCATAGTTGGCTTTTTCTAGCAAGTATTTCCCTTCCATGGGGATCGATAGCATAGGTGTTCGTATTGATAAACTCGTATAAAAAAGTATAAACGAAATAACCACAAAGCCCAGCCAATAGTGCCAACAAAGTTCTGTAAAACAAATTCATGTTTTCAAAGATTAATTCTTATTTCCAATTTACTTCCTCCTATACCAAAAGCTATTAAACATCCAAACTAGTTATTATTCGTACATGGCTTGTGTTTTTTTATTTTTCCACTGAATCCAATATTCTTGTAATCCTTCGGGCGTTGTTTGCAAACTGCTGATGTCGAGGGTATGGTGGCGCATCAAGGCCTTGCTCAACTGTTTTTTCCTTTCTTCTAGAGCAGGTCGGTGGTTCCATCCACCTACATGATCAAAAGAAGTAAATGCATCACATGGCTTGTTCACTTGTGTGAACGGGACATAAAGGTAGTACTGAACGCTCCCTGAGCCCATGCCTTTTGTTGTCATTTTTAAGCGTTCGAAGTCCACTTTGGCATACTGACCAGTGCCATATAATGCTTTAAGTTTTTTCCCCACAAGTTCCGACATCTTGTTAGAAAATTGATGGGCTACATCATCCCCATTCACAAACTCTGCTCCTGTATAAGTTCCCTGGCAAGCCGCATCGGAACATTCAATAACATTATTATTGCTCTGTTGAGAGCCAAGGGTACAGCACAAAACCAACAATATCCAGCTATTCATATCCAAGTTTATTTGTTTGTTGTGGGGGTTGGGTTTAAATTTCTCCCAATTGATCCACAATTTTTTTTTAAAACTAAGAATTAAAGTTTGAATTTTATAAAAACAGACCAACAACTGGAAACAAACTAGCCTTCCAAATTCCAAACAACTGAACGCACATGTTATTCTAATTTCAGGAGCGCCTCATATGGATCGCCTTCCAAGCCCAATGCAATTGCAAAGGATGGCTCTGTTTTATGTCCTTTGTTTTTAAGTTGAATTATTCTTTGTCGAAAATGTTCTCCGCGCTTTTCTAATACCCTATGCTCTACAAGCATGTGCCGGTATCCGCGTTGTTGGGTTGTAGGAAGGTTTTGCCCAAATATTTCTACTTCAAAATCCTCTAAAATGAACTTCGCAATTGTTGCTTTTGGTTCGGAGGAGGTATTTTCCCAAATTTGAAAACCTTGCTTTTCGGAAAAGGCTTGTTTCAATACTCTTTCAAATGCCTTTCGATCTACAAAATGGCATGCGATATCCAGATCACTGCTTTCAATGTCTACCTCAATAGGAATGGTACCGATAAGAACAGGGTTAAAATCTTTAAGAATGGACAATACTTTATGCCTGTGCAACACTTGGTAGGCATGCCTTTGTTTGGCATTTCCCTGTTGCAAATAGCTTGTATTTTTAAAGTCTATTTTAGTTTTCATGCCTTAATGGCCATTCCTGTTGTCCGAAATCTACTCCTAACTTTCAATAGGTAGGCCATAACATAATTGGTATGGGTGATTTTATTCCCTTTCATAAACCACAATTCCTTCAAAAATGGTCTTCATTACCTTAACATCACTTATATCGGCTGGATCCAATTCTAAAAGGTTTTGGTCCAAAACAATCATATCGGCAAATTTCCCTACCTCGATAGAGCCAATTTCATTTTCCCTTTGCAAGGCATAAGCGCCGCCTTTTGTTAATATTTTCAAACCTTCTTCAACCGAAATTGGGGTACCCCAAGAATCCTCTGTTTCTCCCCAAGGGTGGGCGCGGGTTACCATGGCTTCTAAACCCCGCAAGGCGTTGGCATCGGGTGTACCTGCGGGCCAGTCGCTTCCCCATGCTACCGGTATACCGCTGTCCATCAAACCTCTAAAGTCCCACAACTGATTGGCCCGTTCCTCTCCTAATTTTTCTTTTAGCAATTCAAGCGCAGGAGAAGGGTACCACATGGCAGGTCCTAATTCTGCCACAACATCGAGTTCCAAGTAACGTGGATAGTCTTTAGGGTCAATTAAAAAATTGTGTCCTATATGGAACCTACCTACTTTGCCTGGATATTTTTTGTGGGCTTCTTCTATCAAATCCAAAATGTACTGTACAGAACCGTCGGTTATACAATGTGCATGGCCATTGACGCCTTCTCCTAAAAAACGAAGCGCATCGGCCCGCATATCTTCAGTCATGGTAATACTGCCATGGGTGTCCTTGTCGGCATACTTCTCTTTTAATAGAGAGGTATAACTTAAAGGAGTGCCATCTGCCCAATACTTAAAGTTGTTGGTTCTAATTCTTTCCGTACTGCGCTTTACAAACTCTGGCAAGTATTCTCTGGCTTCTGCAGTTAATATTACCTGGTCGGTGTATTCATTCATGGCCAAACACAAATTGGTTCTAAAAGGCAGTTTCCCTTCCTCTAACAGCTCAAAATAAGCATCTGTAGCTTCCACATTCACCATCATATCGTTAAAAGAAGTGATACCCCATGCCGTCATTTGTTTTAACGATTTAGCAATGGCTTCTTTGTGCGCTTCTTTTGTACGTTTGGGTAAGTGTCTGCCTACCAATCCCATACCAGTTTCTGAAAGGAAACCAGTAGGTGCACCGGTGGCTGGGTCCTTGTCTACCATACCAAGGGGTGGGTTGGGCGTATCTGCTGTTATACCTGCAATTTCCAATGCTTTGGAATTGGCTCCGCCATTGTGCCCTGTTTCGTCTATAATATAGGTCGGTCGGTCCGGAACTACTTGGTCCAACCAGTTTTTGGTCAATTTTCCACCCGGGAAGGTGCCCAACCCATATTTTTTACCATGAATCCATTCTTTATCCGGATTGTCTGCAGCAAACTTTTTGATAGCTGCCGCTACGCCTTCTGCATCCAACTGGTCCGAAAACAATAGATTGCCAGAAGTTTCATCTATATAAACATCCATTGGATGAATGTGCGCATCTACAATACCAGGCATTACAAACTTGCCTTCAAGATCAACAACCGTAGTACTATCCCCTCTTACTGCTTCCAACTCAGCCATAGACCCAACCAACAATATTTTGCCATCCTTAACAGCAACTGCTTCAACCCACGCTTGTTTTTCGTTAACCGTATATATCTTGCCATTAGAATAAATAATGTCTGCTTGCTCCATAGCTTCCTTTTCAAAGCAAGAAAATAAAAGGCAACAGAAGCTGGTTACTAGTAAAAATCTATGGATCATCGTTTTATATGATTTACAGTGCTCCTAAATTTATAAACAATAGCAGACTTTTAATAGGCATTGTTGCAGTTATTGTGAGCCATACCTCTGGATCAACTAAAGGATATTGGCGCCAGCGTAATTACACTAAACACCCAAACACCTGGTTACGCAACGGCTACAGGAACACCAGTAGCAATAGACTCCTTATTGGGTAACGATAAATACACCAGTCTTTTGTAATCATTTTAATTAAAGGTTGGTTCGCCAATTCTTTTTATAACCATACCATGGCATCTAAATGCCCTCCCTATATTGAATCTATTTGTTGGTCCTTATTAGAATTAACTCCGCTCTATCCTTCTCCCATTTGATCGTTTAAAGCCTTCAAGTCATCCAACACCATCATTTCCTTTTTTATGGCGAGTCGTATAAAAAATGTAAATATTACGGCGCCTACTAAGTAAGACAAATCTATTAATAGCACTTGGGTTCCATCCAAATACTTTAGAAACTCAGGTGTTAACAAATAAAACCCCAAAGAATAGACCAATACCACCAACAATGTAAACAAACCGTGTACCTTCTTTCTAAATTGATAAAACCTTAGGGCCATGTTGTTACTTTTTACTGCTGCATCAGTAAATTTAATTTTGGAAGAGAGTACAATGCTGTATAATTCAACTGCGATTCTGAGTACCAATGCGCCTTGCATCAACCACATACCTATTTGGCTCAAAACTTCTTTAAATGGCGTTATGTAAATGAAACACAGTGTGATACCTACACATGTCAACACCAATACTACAATCGTTTTGACATGTTCTACTATGGACAATTTCAATTTTTTGGCGGAAAGAGCCACCAATTTTTGACTTTCTTCCGAACGCATTTGTAAAGACTGCGCTTCTCTTGCATCCATCCATTTATTTTTCAAATCCGATAATCCATCACTCATTTTGCAGAATATTTTTTAAGGTTTTTTTAATTCTATGTATTTTGACTCTTACATTCCCCAATTGTATGCCTATAACTTCCGCTATTTCCCCATACTCCAATCCGTCCAATACCATCATTATTAACAACCGGTCCACTTCTTTTAACTGCCCGATTGCTCGGTACAAAGGTTGGTATGGATTGGATTCTGAATTGGATTTTGGTTCTGTATTTACCAATGTTTTATTCCATTCGTCCAATGGCAAGTGTTGGTTCTTTTTTGCATCTCTAATGAATTTCAAACAGGTATTAACTGTTATTCGGTAAATCCATGTTTTATAACTTGCTGCTCCTTTAAAGTTTTTTAATGCTGCCCATGTATTGATAAAAACTTCCTGTGTTAAATCTTGTGCCAAACTATTGTCACCTTTTAAAAAACCTAGGCACAGTTGATGCACCATGGGATGGTATTCTTTGTGCAAGTTTTCAAACAGAGTTTCTTTATTGGGCATTGGCGTTCAGATAGTTATTTATTTTTGTATGCATCCACTGAGGTTGGTCCAACATAATAAAGTGTCTGCTTCCGTCTGCCAAGTAAATGCTTTTATTTTTCAAATTACTGTATTGCTTGTCGTAATTGGATTGTACCATCTGTTTATTAGGAAAATCTGCACCCAAGATCAGCACATTTTGTTTTAAACCAGCAAGTGTCGGTCTTAAATCCAGCTTTAACAAATCTGTATAACCATAAACATAGGTCTTTCTATCGGCCTCTATTGACCACTGGGCTAACATAGGCACTTTATCCATTTGATTGGTCATGTTTTGAGCCATTCCATTGGCCATTTGCTCAAATTCTTTGGCTTCCATATTCAAAATTCTGTTGTTGTAAGGACTATCGTATTGCAAGGTATTGGCAGCAACTCCAGGCATCATTAATTCTCTCATGCATGGAATAGATTCAACGAGAACCACCCCTACCACTTGTTCTGGCAAACCAGCTGCTAATTCTATTGCCAAATTCCCTCCCATGCTATGGCCCACAACAGTTAAGTTTTTCAATTTATTGTTTTTCACATATTCAATGAGTGCATCTTTTATTGGGCTGTACCAGGGTGTCGGAATTGGTGCAAGACCATTAAAACCAGCATACGATACCTGGTGCGTTTCGTATTGGCCATCGAGATTGGAAATAGTACCATTCCAAACTGACCCTGGCGAAGTAAATCCGGGTAAAAATAAAATGGGTGCTCCTTGGCCAGATTTTTCAACAACAATTGGGTTTTGAGCTTGGCTCAATTGGATGGACAACACCAATACCCATAACATTCCTATCTTTTTCATGATTTTAAGCTTTAGATTTTTTCTATGGCCCTTTGATCCAAAAAGAATTAAAATGTTACAAAACCTCTTACATTTTTTTTGAGTACACTTTACTCTTCTCAATAATTTTGTTGATTAAACTGATTGCGCACGACTTTATTCTAGAAAGGGCATATTCAAATTGGGTTATGGATATTAAAGAAGATTTTGATCCTTTTGTTTCCTTTCTTAATACGTCCAACATTTTATAATCGATTGGTGTATTTTCTTCCAACCTTTGGACCAGTTCCATAAAAATGTCCCAGTGATTCGAGTTGTTGTTTGGATGTGGTTTAGGCATATTTATCAATCAGCATGCGCCCATCATTGGGTGGACTTGGCTCTTTTGTGAAATGCCTTCAATTGAAGCGTTGAGCATGCAAGGTGATCGAAGATTCGAAATTCCTCCAGTGGAAAAAGGTGTATTTAGAATTTTCCTTTGAATTAGAATGATTAATTAACCTTTCCTAAAAAAATGGTCTTAAAGAAAATCATTATACACTGAGTGATTGGCAGAAAACAAGTACTAAACTAGGTTGCACTACATATAAAATTGAAAGGACAATTCAATTTTATGCTTGCTTCCTTTTCATAATCCCAACTATTATCAAGGCTATGGCTACAAACAAAATAGCGGTACTAATCACATAGTATTTAAACACTATCAATAAGCTACCAACTACCGTCAGAAATATGCCTAATAATATAAATCCAGAAATATTAATTTTATCATTATCCATGTTGAAAAATTTAAAGCGAATACTTTATTTTTGAATCTTCCTAAATATACAATGGTTTCTCAACAAAATTTAATTTTGCTGAGAAACCTATTTTGTAAAGTTCATTTTTTTTAAAAATACTTATCTAACAATGCAGCAGCTCCAAAACCACCAACTAATGAACCAATCGTTACAATAGCTACTACTGTTCCTGTAACAACTAAACCTCCTGCAACTTGCTCCAACTGCTCATCGCTTAATTCTAAATCTCCCATATCCACTTGGCGTGGTATGTTGAGGTAAATTACATTGCTGTCAGATTGGTCTTCTACCACAACGTTAATGTTATCTGGAAGTGCTTCTTTTCCAGTAAATTCTTTAATTGTCGCTTTAGGATTGGCTATTAAGCTGGCTTTAAAAGTGTCACTTTCCCAAGATTTATCTATTATCCCTTTATAAAAGTTCTCAACTTTTTCTTGTTGTACTTGTGTAATTTTCATTTCGTTTGTCTTTTTAAATGATTAATTTTTTACTGCTGCATAAAGTGCTACTCCCGCTCCAAAAGCAGCTACACCCAAAGCGTATAGGGCTATAGTGCCAGAGATAACAAGACCACCAGAAACCGCTTCTAATTGCTCTTCGGTAAGCTCTAAATCATCTACACTGATTTTTTTAGGAATATTCAAGTAAATGGTATCGTCATCAGATTGGTCCAATACAACCAACTTTTTGTTTTCTGGAAGCTCAAAATCTTCTCCCATCACTTCTTTTATTGCTTCCATTGGGTTCTTAACCAAACTTTCTTTAAAATTTGCGTTTTCCCAAGCTTTCGCAACTATCTCTTTGTACAATTCTTGACCTTTTTCTTGTTGTTCTTTAGTAAATTCCATGTTTGTATAATTTATATTTTAGCTGTATTAATAAAGTATTTTGTCTTTAGGGAAACAATCAATTGGTGGAAACGGAGGCCAAATAATGTCTTTGATAGGCAATGCTAATAACCCACCAGCTACCTCTTCTAATTGCTCTTCGCTAAGCTCTACGTCATCCATTTCTTGTTGAGCAGGAATGTTGACATAAACAGTAGACTGATCTGTTTGATCTCTTACCACAATGGTCTTCCCTTCTGGTAAATTCAATTTTACGCCTGTTAATTCCTCAATGGCAGCAACCGGGTTGGCAACTAGCTCTTTTTTGAAATCTGCATCTTCCCAAGCCTTTTGTACGACATCTTGGAATAACTTCTGTTCTTGTGTACTTTTCATAAGTAAAAATTTAAAGGTTGATATTTGTTTATAATTCTTTCGTTTTAAATGCTTCGGTTTCTTAAGCAGAGGCCGCCGTTTGGTCCAGTAGGACATTAAAACCCAATACCGCTCTAATGGCAGCACTAAGTTCTACTTCGCCTTGTTTCTTAGCAATTACATCTGGCACCGCAGGAATATTGATATAAAGGATGTTTTCATCTGTTTGGTCTTTAACAACCAAGGTTTTGCCTGTTGGCAAACTTACCTGCGCCCCCGTGACTTTTTTAATTGTTTCTATAGGGTTCTCAATTAGTGCACGTTTGAATGCCTCATCTTGCCAAGCCCTTTTTATTATTGCTTGCAAAATTTCTAGCGTTTTTTTCTGTTGTTCTGAATCAAACATATTCTAATCGTTTTGTTTCTATCTCTAAATCCTATATTGTAAATTTAACTACTTGACAAATGAGAAAAATGCCGATAAAACTGATAAAACTGATTATGTTGGGTTTTTTCATTAACTCCTTTGAAAACCAAAATACCCTTGGTCTTTTGTAGGAGTATTGGGTTAAGAATAAACAGAAGCTATTGGCTCCTTTTTTTTGTTAGAATGGTTCTTTTTGATGGCCTTGCTAACAAAAAACATATCTAACTCCCCTTTACCTTTAACAGAAATTTTACCTCGGTATTCGAAAGCCAAGTCTTTATCTTCTTGGATCAAAGAATGGGTATGGCTGCTAATATTCACCTTGCCGATTCCTCCGTTACTTTCCATACGGCTTGCTATGTTCACGGTATCTCCCCATACATCATATTGGAATTTTTTAACCCCAACAATACCCGCCACTATGGGGCCCACATGAACGCCAATGCGCATTTCAAAATAAGGTTTGTTCAAAACGGCATTTTTCTGTTTTCTTTTGAGCACAAAAGCCTGCATATCGAGGGCAGCTAAAATGGTGTTTTTTACAGCTTTAACATCTGGTTTAGGTAAACCACCAGCTGCCATATAAGCATCGCCTATGGTTTTAATTTTTTCAATTTGGTAATCTTCAACTATCTGATCAAATGCTTTGAAGTGAACATTAATTTCTTCTACCAATTCTTGTGGTGTTAAACGAGATGCTTTTTCAGTGAAAGATTGAAAATCTGTAAATAAAATGCTGGCTGTATCAAAATCCTTTGCATCCACGCATCCTTTTTCTTTAAGCTCTTGGGCCACTTCTTCTGGCAATATATTATGCAATAGATGTTCCGATCTGTCTTTTTCAACTTGTAAAATTGCTTTGGATTTTTTCACAAAGTTTAATCTACTGAATATACCAGCTGCTATAAATAATGCAAAAACACCTGCTACAATAAATACATTGCGTTGTTTTTCCTTTTTTTCAACTATTTTTTGATGGGCTATTTCGGCAACGCGTTCTTTTTCCACATGTGTTATACTGTCCAAAAGCATTTCCCTTTCAAATTTCATGTTAAGTATTTTGTCTGAAGCTTGTTTTAAATTTAAGCTATCTTTTAGTAGGTATATTTGCTCGTGATACAACAGCGCTCTTTTTATATTATTGCTGGATTTATATGCATCATACAAACACTTACATGCTTCTTCCTGAATTGAAATTGAATTGATCTTTTTTGCTAATTCCAGGCCAGCCTCACAATTTTCTATGGCATATTTTGGCTGGTCAATTTGATGGTACACTCTACCAAGAGCGATTAAAGCAGCACTCTCTCTAAGAATACTTTTGGCTTCCCGAGCAATATAGAGGGATTGTTTAAAAAGTTGCTGCGATTGGGTATGGTCTTCTAATGCTTCATAAAGCTTACCCAAATTGTATACTATTTCGGCATGGGTTTGTTTATCCGCTTCCTTGTTTACTAAACTCAAAGAAGAGGTAAAGTAATGAAGTGCACTATCATAGTTTTTTTCTTTTAAAAATAGTTTACCTAAACTGCTCAATACCAAGGCCAATGCAGCGCGATCTTCTGTTTTTTGATATGCTTTTTGCGCCAGTTTAAAATGTTTTTTTGCATTTTTAAAGTCTTCGAGCTCTAAATAAATATTGCCTATATTTTGGGTAGTACCTGCTACCTGGACTTTATTTTCGAGTTTCTCATGAACTTGGAGTGCTTTTTTGTAATTTTCTATTGCCCTGGGATAATTGCCCAAATAATAATATACGGCCCCCATATTGTTGGTAGCAGAAGCAATTCCTTTTTTATAATTGATTATTTCGAAATGACTTTTACTCTGCTCAAAATAGTTAAGAGCACTTTTAAAGTCACTTTGGTAAAAATGAATGCTAGCCATTTGATTAAGACAATCTGCAATTGACCTGTTATTTTTCAATTCTTTATAAATAACAAGGCTCTTTTTTAAAGGCAGCAAAGCAAGGGCATAATTTCCCTTTTTCATTTCTTCCTTGCTATACTGAAACAAACTATCGGCTTGCTTTTTATCAGGTTGTATGTCATTTTTGTTTTGACAGTTTGCATTCAAAAAATTGAATAACAAAAAGAGAAGCATTATTGTAAATTGCTTCTCTGGTAATACATTTCTTTTTTCAAGTTGTACGTCCACCTTAAATATCGCCTAGTTCGCTTAATGGATCTGTGTTGTTAATTGCATTTTGTAAAATTGGTTTGGTAGGATCTCCACCACCCGCTACAATTTCAAGTTGTTCATCGGTCAACTCCATATCTTCTAAAGACGGCTTTGCCGGGATATTGATAAAAAAAGTGGAATGATCGGTCTGGTCTGTTACTATCAACTGCTTACCGTCTGGCACCTTAATGCTTTTGCCAATTAAGTTCTCGATAGCAGCCTGCGGGTCTGATACCAAAGCTGCTTTAAACTCCGAATCTTCCCATGCTTTTTGTACAACGGCTTGAAATAATCCTTGTTCTTTTGTTAGTTCCATAATGTTATTTGGTTTTTTATTTGCTCTATTTAAAATTACCCTTTTTTGTAGGTAAGAAAACGCCAAAAAGACTGACAAAAACACCATGTTTGACGCCGTCCTTGAACACCAACTTTTACGACATCCAATGGATGGTGTGGAATACAGCGCTTCGTCCAAAATTATGGACAAGGTAATGGTTGTATAAAAAGTGGAATGAAGGTATCAAAAAAGGCCAAATGGACTATAACGGTGCGTTTCGTATACCATAAAGGACTTTTCAATTTTTAATTTTTGATATGGTACCTGGCCATACCCAGCTTGAATCAAGTTAAGAATATGTTTTTTGAAGCTTCTCTTTGCACCTATTCAAAAAAACTTTTGTCGGGCCATCGGAGGCCATAAGAGCATCAGCTAATTGAAAAAATTGTAAGGCCAAATTAAATTGTTTCCTTTTATAAGAACTTAGACCTTTTTTATAATTTTCAAGAAACTGTTGTTGTTTAATAGAAAGTGGTTTTGTTTTTTTACCCATTACAGAGAATACCCGGACTGGATTATGCTTTCCTTTTACATAAAAATCATCTACTTCTCTACAATAAAAGTCCTCTTCTACCTCTTTGAAGGTTTCTTCACATATTAAAAGTGGTACTCCAAATTGCTTTGTGGCACTCTCCAAACGCGCCGCCAAATTTACAGAATCACCTATTACAGTATATTCAAAGCGTTTTTCTGAACCAATGTTACCAGACACCACTTTTCCGGTACTAATACCTACTCCAATTTGTAAAACGGGTTGTGTTTGATTATTCTGGTTCAAATCCTCTAATTTCAAAAACATATCTAAAGCACAATTAACCGCATTTTTTGCGTCCGAAATATTGGCATAGGGCACACCAAAAACAGTCATTATGGCATCTCCAATATACTTGTCCAAAACTCCATTGTATTTGTATATTGAAGTTAACATGGCCTCAAAATATTTATTAAGTAGTGCCACAATTTGAATGGCTCCAAATTCTTCCGTTAAGGTGGTAAAATTTCTAATGTCCGAAAAAAGGATACTGCATTGAGAAAAATTGCCTTTTAACAAGGACAAGTTTTCTTGGTTCATAACATCTTTAACCAAATGCTGTGGTATGTACCGGCTCAAATTTGATTGAATCCGCTTTTCTTTAGAAATATCATTGAACACCACAATAGCACCTATGATATTTTTTTTGGCGTCCTGCATCGGCAAAACACTCAAATTTACTGTAATTAATTGTTTGTTACGAGAAACTACCTTAAGTTCTTGGTAGTAGTTTTTCTCCCCTGTTTTTATGGTTTTTTTACAATACTTAAACAGCGGCAATAACTCCTTGTCCAGGGCATCGATGGAAATGTTGTTTAAATCCTGTACATCTTTTAAACCAAACATCTTAGCGAAAGTATCATTTACTGTACTTATTCTGAAGGTACGGTCAACAGTTACTATGCCATTGTCTAGGTTTTGCACCAGAATATCTAGGTGGTTTTTAACCCCCTGAATTTGATCAAACAATTTCGCATTTTCTATGGCAATCCGTATTTGACTAGCAAAACCAGTCAGTATATTTAGATCTGCCTGGTCATATACCCCACTATTTTTATTCACTGTCTGAATTACCCCTAATAATTGAGAATTAGCTCCATATACAGGCGCACTTAAAATGGACTTCGTTCTGTATTTGGTCTTTTTATCTATAGAAGGGTCAAAGTGGGGGTTTTCATAAGGTTTGTTGACTATGCTGGGCTTTTTACTTGTAGCAACTTGCGCAACTACGCCTTTTTTAGTTCGTACAACAATGTCTTCTAGCCCTTTTGCGTACATGGTCCAAAGTTCGCCTGTAGCCTCCTCTAATAAAAACAAAGAACTCCTGTCAGAATCAGTTATTTCTGCTGCTTTTGTCATGATCACCTG
Source organism: Cytophagales bacterium Alg240-R148 (assembly GCA_900537185.1). Taxonomy (GTDB): domain Bacteria; phylum Bacteroidota; class Bacteroidia; order Cytophagales; family Cyclobacteriaceae; genus Alg240-R148. The sequence continues at coordinate 176,798 of LS999830.1, read as the reverse complement.
AATCAACTTATTTAAATTCAATTCTGACGAAATGGCCTTAAAAACATCCAGTAATGTTGAAAAGTCATTTTTTATTTGTTCACTGGCAAGGTATAGCTCATTATTTTTAATAATCAGAGCAATTGCCGATGCAAAACTTGTAAGAATTTTGATGTCTTTTTCAGTAAAATCTGCCTCTTTCTTGTTGGTGCTTTGAAGCACGCCTAAAACACTACCATTTTCATCAAAAACGGGTACCCCAAGTATCCGCTTAGTTGTAAAATTAAAAAATACGTCTACTGAGTTTTTTGGGTCGGAAGGAACCTTGTTATCCACCATGGATTTACCCGTTGATAACACAGATCCTGTCCTTAATTGTTCAGGATCAACAGACCATACAACATTTTTTGTTCCTTGAGTAAGCAAACACTCCAATTGCCCTTGGTCTTTATTTAAGATAAAAAACAAGCTGCGCTCTGCTTGTATAGTTTTGGATATTTGCTCCAAAACAGAGTTGATTTCCTTTAATACTTTTTCATTCCTATTTAGCATATTGCTGCAACGCTTTTTTTATCTTCGTAAATTTGCCTTAGAAATTTAACTCCCATTGGGGAGGCCATGGAGATCAAATCCACCTCGCAAATGCACTTTATCCTTGTCAATTGTTCTTCTGAAGAACCTATCTTGCCTAAAGCTTCATCAAAACTATCAATGTTTTTGGCCGCTTGGAATACTATTTTCTTTAACCCATCGAATGCGTCCACGGAAAGATTAACAGGAGCGTTATAATTCTGTAAACGTCCTCCTTGTTTGTAACTGGGGTAGTTCTCCAACCCCATAAAGTGTAAAAACCAGCTTATATTAAATCGACCCAAAACTTTAGTGATGCCTGCATAATCCGCAACAATTTCGTCATGCATGTTATTGGCCATACATCCATAATATTGTTTTGTAAATAAATGGGTACACTCATGTTCTCTCCGAATTTCAAGGGAAATGTTGTTCCATTCAGACTCTTTAACACCAACCTGTTCCGATATAACACCGCTGTAACCGCCAAAACTTAGTACTATTATTTGATCTTTGTACAAATTGGTATTTGGTAAAATATTCTTTTTAAAAGCCGCGTTCCAATTTCCAAAAGGATTGTCTTTTAACCAATCCGATTTTAGTGTTTGTATTCTATCCCAATTATTGATTCCGGATATAATCAAAGCGCCCATAGAGTTGGGCAGTTCCTTGGGTTCATTTTTATTGGAAACAGCACAAATGATGATTCTAAAATCTTCTTTATTAGGCACAATTATTATCGGTACTTTTCCAATCAACGGACTCTGGTAAAGATCTAAAATAACTTCGTTGGGTTTATTCAATTTTAAACAGCCATTGCCCTTCTTTTTTTTGCCCTTCAAGGTGGTGTTTATGTAGTCTTCAGTTTTTGAAATTCCTTCCTTTACAGGGAATTGTAACTGCACCAAATACTTTTGCAAAGTATTGAAACAACCTTTTTCTTTAGATTCATCGTGGTAGTATTTCCAAGTCTTAACCATCTCTTCGGATAAAGTAGGCAAAGAAGAATCTGACTTTATAAATTTATTGAAGGTATACGCTAAAAGTTCCTCTACGGCTTTCTTACTATTGACTAAGCCGTTTAGAAACAAACGTTTTTCTGATGCATTCATATCGAAACGTTACGCTATTTGTCTTTTGGCCAGACTGGTAAATAGACCATTTTTCTGCATTAATTCCTCGTAATTACCAGACTCTACAATCTCTCCTTTATCCATTACAAAGATTCGATCCGCATTTATCACTGTACTTAAACGGTGGGCAATTACGATTCTAGTCGCTTGAAGTTTATCAATACTTTCTGACACTATGTTCTGGGTTTTATTGTCCAATGCACTTGTGGCTTCGTCCATAAACAAAAGCCTAGGTTTGTGTACTATCGCGCGGGCGATCATGAGCCGCTGTCTTTGCCCACCTGAAAAAGTGCCTGCACCTTCAGAAATTGTTGTGTGCATTTCCATGGGCATTTGCTTTATATCTTCTTCCATTCCAGCCATGCGCGCTGCTTCCCAGGCATCATCCAAGGTTAATTCTGAATTCCCTACTATGTTGTCAAATATACTACCCGACATCAAAGCGCCATTCTGCAACACCACTCCTATTTGCCGTCTAACTAAATCTTTATTCATTGATTCGAAAGCATCACCATCAAAATAAATCGAGCCCGCTTCTGGATCTTCAAAGCCCAACAACAAACGCATTACGGTAGACTTACCAGAACCTGATGCACCGACAAAGGCTACCATTTCTCCGCGGTTAATTTTAAACGACAAATCTTTTAAAACCAATGGTTGGTTTTCTTGGTACCTAAAAGAAACAGAATTCATTTCAATAGCCCCTACCAATTCTCCAGGGTCTGTGCAGTGTTCAGAAGATTCTGGCACTTCTTCTAAAATGGGTTTTACCCGCTCGTATAAAGTGATGATGTTCAAAGAAGTGATCAACGCCATGCTCATTTTCAAACAATCCCTTAAAAATTGATTAAAGGCGCTAATAAAAGCCATGAATGCACCTACAGAAATCATGCTACCTGCTGCAGATGAATTGTTGACTGTTTGATAAATAAAAGCAAAAAATAAAATGCTAGTAAACAAGGGATAAGAGCTGTTGAATACTTCTACAAAATTTTGATAGCTACCTGAATTGAAAGCCAAACGTTTTAGGTGTGAAAATTTTTCTGCCCATAAAGCAAATACTCTTTTTTCACCTCCAGTTATTCTAATTTTTGTTATACCGGACAAAAACTCGAAAAGAAAACCTTGTAGCTGGCCTTGAATGTCTGAAATTTGACGGTCGTATTTTAGCTTTAACCAACCCACAAGGGTCATAAACACTACTGCGAGCACTGCCAACCCAACGCCTATCCAGGCAAGACTGGATTGATAATAAAAAAGCAATACCAAATTTACCAATGAAAATGCCCCGCTTAATACCGCTGTCATAACGGTATTAGATAATATTTGTCTTATACCATTGATGCTTAATGCCCTATTGGTCAAATCACCGGCTGAATATTTTTTATAAAAATTAATAGGCAATCGCAAAAGGTGGTCCATTACGCCGGCTTGCATATTGATACTTGACTTAGTTTCTACCCTTAGCTGTAAAACCCCTTGAACCAGCTGTAAACCAGCGGTTACCAACCCCAAAACTAACATGATTGCAAAAATTTCAAAATGAAGAGATTTATCTGCTGTTGGAATTACATCATCGAACATAATTCCAGAAAATATAGGTACCAACAACCCAATAATACTCCCCAAAAAAGCGGCCATAATTAAATACCTCGAATCTTTTCGGATACCCTGAGACGCAAAATTTGCAATCTTTTTCAACGATGTCATTGCATCGTTAAAACCATAGAAAAACATATAACCAATTGGCTCTAGATTTTCTGCAACCTTATGGTTTACCTTGATAACTTCACGAGTAGAAACGTCTTTTAGAAGGTAAGTAGTAGAAGTGTCTTGAATTAATGCTACTGGTCTTTTGTTTTCTTTATGAAACGCTAGTAAGTGTCCATTTTCTTCTTTCCACCAAGCGCCTCTCAAAATAATTTTGCGCACCCTTACCTTGGATGCTTGCGCAATGGCATGCAATTGATTGGTTGTACTAGTACTGTACGTCTCCATATACTTTGGGGCCTCAAATTGAAATCCAACCGAATCCCCTACTAACTTACAGGTTTCGAATAAATGGTTGTTAACCGTTTTATTTCCAGACGGGCCATCCAATTGGTTGTCGTCTTTCTCGTTTACAATATTGCGAAGTTTATTGAATGTTTTGGTTAATATGGACGCTTCCGAACTTACTTTATCTTTTATGTAACGCTGTTCCTCTTCAATTTCTTGGTAGTAGTTGTTAATTAGAGTTGCATAAAGGTGTTTTTGTAAGTCGTTCAATGACAACATGAAGTAGATTTCATCCTTTAGTACTTCTCTTGTGCTTAGTATTTCTACCTCAGCTAGGTTATCTAGTGGTTGTATCCATAAATTGTTTGAAACTGCTACAGGGTATTTAACTTCTTCCTTTGAATGGGGCGTATTGTCTGTTCCGTATTTCGAAAATTCACCCTCCTTTTGAAAACACCAAATTAACCCCTTGGTTGGATAAGCCACCACACCTTTCTTTAATGTAGTAACTTTGGATGAAGTTAAGGGACTGTACAACCTAGGTGCAATAACATTTTTTATAACTTCAGAGGTATTTAACACCCATTTATCGACCATACTTCTTAAATAAAGTGGGTCGATTTCAAGCATTTTGTTTTTGTTAATGGCCAACAAAGAAGCCCCCTTGCTCACCAGTAATAGTTGGATGTCCTTTTCTTCTTCTTTAGAAGTCAGTAGACTGAACAGCAGTTGGCCAGATTTTACACTGTACAAGTATTTTAACGTACTTAAATAATTGCCATCACCATCTATACGAACATAAAAAACATCAAGTTCACCAGATGTTACCATCCAAAAACGATCATATTCGTTAAGTACTAACGATTGATTGGCTTCTAGTCTAATTTTTTTGTTTTCGAACATACCCTTTACCTATTTGGAGTCAATTAACTTTGCGTAAGTGCCATTTTTATCTAATAAATCGGCATGGCTGCCTCGTTCTACAATTTTCCCAAACTCCATCACAATAATCTCGTCACAATCCATAATGGTACTCAAGCGATGGGCTACTATCAAACAAGTACATCCACGCTTTTTGATGTTGTCCATAACAGTTTTTTCAGATTTGGGATCTAAGGCACTAGTTGCCTCGTCCATTATTAAAATGGAGGGGTTAAGTGCCAATGCCCTAGCAATCTCAATCCGTTGGCGTTGACCACCACTAAAATTTGAACCCCTCTCTAACACTTCGCTTTCATATGCATTGCTTCTAGCCGCTACCACATCATGAATTGCAGCATCTCTAGCAGACTGAATTATATGTTTTTCAGGGATTTTAGGATCCCAAAACGCTATGTTTTCCTGAATTGTACCGTTAAACATCAAAACTTCCTGGTCTATGACAGCAACAGATTCAGTAATGACATGCCTAGGAAGCTCTTTTCTAAATTTCCCATCAAATTGAATGGATCCTTGCCAGGGCTGGTATAATCCTGATGCTAATTTTGCAATGGTTGATTTCCCACTTCCTGAACCACCAACCAAAGCCACCCTGCTTCCCGGTTTTAACTTTAAACTAAAGCCTTCTATTAATGGGGCCATTGTGGTATTGTACCCAAAAGTGATGTCCTTCATCTCAAAATGACCAATTAGTTTATTGAGCGGTGCTTTATTATCTGCATTATTAGATTCTTCGGATGGTTGATTGAATTCACTGGAAACTTCATAATCCAGCACGTCATCTATGCGCCCCATATCCCCTTCCGTTTCTTGAAGCATTCTGCCCACATTCACTAATTGGTTGACTGGCCCCATAAAATTGTTCATTAAAAACATAAACGCCACCAAAGTCCCCAATGTCATCTGACCGTCCATGACCTGCATTGCTCCTGTACCAATTACAATGGTTGTAGTTAATGACATGAGCAATGGGGGTATTATATTTAAACGAGCTGTCAACCACCCTAGCTCTTCTTGTGCATTCATTACTTTTGCCAAATAACCTGTCCATGTAGTGAAAAAATCATTTTCTCTACCAGATGCCTTTAGAGTTTCTATCATGCTAATGCCCGATGTTGTGGTTCCTAAAAGTTTACCATTTTCATTCATAAAACGGCGATTTCCATCCTTCCTAGCACTGGAGACAAACTGCAACGCTACAATGTTTAATGCAGCCATGACAATGCCTACTACGGTCAGTGTAACATCGTAGGACAACATCAACAAAGCGTAAAAAATTACTACAATTACGTTTAAAGCTGAGTTGGCCAGTTCACCACTCAATAGTTTTGCTACTTTATCATTCAAAGAAACTCTATTGCCAATTTCACCGCTATATCGCTGGGTAAAAAATGCAATGGGAAGATGAAATACGTGCCAAAGAAACTTACTAGAAGTAGTAAGTGCCAATTTTGTTTCTAGCCTCAGCAAATAATATTGTTGCAGGTAAATTAGGCCAGAATTGACCAGAAGTGCCACTCCCATAATTAAAAGCAAAGGCATTATAAATTCGGATAGGTTATTAATTAAGAATTTATCGATAAAAATTTTCGTAAATGAAGGGATAACAAGCCCAGGAATAACTAAAAAGAGACTTGCTAACAGAATGTAGGTAATGCTCATTTTGGAATGTTGTACTCTTACCTTGAGCGCATTCATTAAGCCTTTTTTTTCATTCCCTTTTATAAATTTCTCACCAGGGCTAAAAGTCATCACTACACCGGTAAATCCATCATCAAACTCTTCATGACTAACTTGGTACCGTCCTTGAGCAGGATCACATAAGAATACCTTGTTTTTGGTAAATCCTTCAATAACCAAAAAGTGGTTGAAATTCCAAAATATCATTGCTGGCATTTGCAATTGCATCAATTTCTCAATTGACTTGGAATACCCTTTGGCCTCCAAACCATATTCTCTTGCTGCTTTTAATATATTGGTCGCTTTTAATCCATCCCTCGAAACCCCACATGATATTCTTAACTTTTCTAAAGGAACAAACTTTCCATAGTACCCCAAAATGGTACTTAATGCGGCTGCTCCACATTCCACTGCTTCCATTTGTAAAATGGAAGGGGTCTTTACAGGACGCGCTTTCTTTTCAATTATTGGCTTTGTTTTCTTGCTCATTGTTTCCAGGTCTTAGTACAGGTCAAAAAATTTCTTCAGGGCAGGTACAACTATGGCCAATGGTGGCTCTTTTTTGACCGTAATTTTACCCATGCACGAAGTGCCTTCATTGATTTCAATATCAGGTCCTTGAGCGGATGTCCATTTAAACCCGCTAAAAGTGTCTTGGTCCTCTTCAAACTCTACGTATACTTCGAAAAGAGCGCCCATAGATAACAACCCAGACACCAATTGATCGTTCTTCACCGTTAACATCATTCCCTTTTGAGTAATAGGGAATTCTGAAACATAGGTTACTTTCCCTTTCATAAAACCATATTCTTGGGGTTGAACAGTGGAAGGTACTACCAGCGCTTCCATCCCTTCCTTTATCTTTTTTCCATCCGAAGAAGGGATGTACAAGACACCTCTTAGTTTTCCGTCGGTAACTATATCATGTTCATTTTTCAATTTAAATAAGGTCGTTCCCTGGCCCACTACAATACCCGCTTCTGTTAACACTTCCACTACTTCTCCTGTGTAGGAGCTTCTAATATTGGTTTGGATGTCATACCGCTCTTCAAGGTGTTCTAAACGCCTTTCAGTTTCCGCTATGCGTTGTTTATTAATATCAATTTTTTGCTGAAGGTCGAAGCCTATATTTAATTTTTGACTTGATGTTTGGACCAACTGACTTTTTAATCTCTCAATGGCATTTTTTGAAGCATCAATTTGCTGTTTTGTATTAATCAGTTGGGATTTTGTAATCAACCCTTGTTTTAACAAACCCTCTTCGGTTTCTAGTTGAGTGGATAAAAAGCCTAAATTTTTATTTTCGGTAAGTATTTCTAGTTCGATACTCGTTCTTTGCTGCTGTATCAGTTCTTCTTGTAAGCGCGCATCTTGATTACCAAAGGATAACAAGCGATTTAAATCGTACTCACGCTCTACCAATGAGGCCTTCACTTCTTCAATCTGCTGTAAAAGTTCTGGTTGTTCAATTGTGGCTATGACATCTCCTTCCTTGACATCTTCACCAATCTGCACATTGAGATCAATTAATTGCCCCTGAGAAGTAGCAACCACTTCATGGATCTCACCTCCAAGTAAAACTCCCACCACATTTAGTTTGGTTTTTACATTACCTACTACGGACCAGGTTATTCCTGTCCCTAATGCCAATGCAATGGTAAATAATGCTATCCACCCTTTAGGGCTTGTAACTTTTATAAGTTGGTCCAACTTTTCTGGAGTTGATAATTTTTCCAGTGCTTCTTTTCTAAAAAATCCTGCTGCCATGAGTGTGTGTGTTTATGTTTACTATTCTGGTATTGTAATAAATACTTCCTTGCCCATACTTGCTCCTTTTGATTTATCCATAAGCAAGGTTCCCGTTTCATACCTAATATTTAGAATGGCTTCAGCAAATTGCTGTTGTGCTCTTAGGTAATCCAATTCGGCAAATGTCAGTCTTTCTTGAAATTGAATGAGGTTTAATAATATGGTTAAGCCATTTTTAAACTTCTCTTGTTCGTTATTGTATACCTCCTGGTATAACTTCAATGCTTCTTTGGCTTTTCCCAATACTTCTACGCTGTTGTTCAAGTTGTTAAGGGCAATAGACACATTTAATTCTATGTTTCTTTGGAGGTCCAAAGTTTTAATTTCCCTGTCCTTTAATGCGGCTTTGCTTTGAATTAAATTCCCTTTTGCCAAATGGTTGCTAAACGGAAACGCAAAATTTAAGCTTAAACCGTATCCAAGGTTGCTACCTTCCTTTCTATAAAACGATTCTATGGCCCGGTTGAACCCATTGCCCATGCTCATGCCACCATAATTCAGGTATCCAGTTAGGTTCAATTGTGGTTTAATATTGTTTTCTGTGAATTTTAGTTGAAGTTTTAAAGCCTCTTCCATTTTTTTTGTCGCTTCAATATCTGCACGATTGTGCTGTGCTATTGCAATGATTTGTGCTTCCTGTATGTTTTCAACATAACCCGATGCCGCGATGGTTGGGAACTCATCTAGGGGGTCTCCAATTAACTTGCTGTCTTCTTTGCTTAAACCAATAGTGCGCCCCAAGTTAAGTTGTGCTCTGTAAAGGGTTTGTTCTGCTGTTTTTGTTTGGCGTTCCTGATTAGCCAAGTCCGCTTGAACTTGGGCCAAGTCTCCTGCTGGTCGTTTATCAGAATTTACCAATTCCTTGGTTATTTCTAACACCCGTCTTACCCTAGCTTCATTTTCATGGAATATCATTAAGTTTTTATAAGACATTAAATATTGCCAATAAGCGGAACTCATCTGATACAATTCAAACGAGTTGGCAAATTGCACATTGCTATCCGTGCTCTCTAAGTTTAACTTGGCAGTTTCTTCTAAGGCTGTTACCATTGTCCGGCCTCTGCCTCTCAATAAGGGTTGCGTTAGTGAAAAAGTGCTCGAAACGTTATGGTCTTCCATATAGGCTCCCACATTTTCACTAAAGTTATTAAAAGGTAGGTTGTCAGAGGCCATACCATAATCCACAGTTAAATTGGCCATAAGGCTTGATCTAAATGTTTTTTGTAAGCCAATGTTTGCACCGGAAGACTTTAACTTGTACTGCTCGTTGACCAAGTCATTTCTCGGGTCTGCTTCAAAAAGGTTCAGAGCATTGTTATTTAAGGATATCCCTGTATTGAACCGGTAATCAAAAGCACTTTTTTGCACTTGTAAATTGCCATTTTCTCGGCTAACGGTTAGTATATTTTGTTTAACAACTGGACTCTTCGAAAGTGTTATCTTGGATAACTTTGCCAAGTCTACGGGAACAGTATTTTGTCCATAAACATAAATGGCTCCTAACTGTAAAATCAATACTATTTTTAGAATCTTATACACCATTACAAAAGGGGTTAGACCTCTGAAAATTTCTGAAGTATTTTTCCAAACCTTGAACCTGCCTGGGCGACACCATCCAAAATATTCTCATCAATTAAATCCTCCTCTTCTGGATTACCGTACCCCAACTGGTTGGTTGTTTTTCTTAGCCTATTAGATAGAAATAATGATATGGCATAATAAAAGTTTGCTTTAAACTCCAAATTATTTGCCAATCTACTATTCATTAATTCTCTAGAAATACTATATACTGAAGTAGCTTGTGTAGCAATTACAGAGACTGAGGGAGGTCTAGATTCCAAAAAAGACATTTCTCCAACAATTTCTCCATTCCCTATTAAGGCTATATTTTTTTGACTGGCCCCTTCAATTATGGACAATTGTCCAGATAAAACAATGAACAAACTTTCAATTGTTTCGCCCTTTCGGATAAGCCTGTCTCCTGTTTCTAATTCGACTTTGTTGCCATTGTTAATCATCCATTCAATATCCAAATCATTTAAATGGCCTAGCAAAAATAATACTCGTTTCATATGTTTTGAATTTATTTTTATAAACACAAGTTATGTATTGTTTTAATTTCAAAACTGCCAAATAATCAGTCGTATAGGACCAATAACTCAAGCTCTTTTAAGAAAGTAATTTGTAATCCATTTGGCCCTAATCAACTTCAATGAAAAGAAAGAATGTGTTATAGATTACGATTGTATGGCTTTTATTACTAAGGGATGTAATTATAAAATTAGGTTCTTAAAATCGTTATTAAATAACAAGAACTGCTCAAAAGAATATTGATTGAACCAATAACGAATGTCCCTTTTAAAACCTCTTTTCATTTAGCAATTGGTTTGGATGGACACCATATTGCTGATTGAAAAGTTTCGAAAAATAATGGGTATCATAATAACCAACCGAATAAGAAATTTGGGATATTGTATCATAGATATATTCGTCTATGAACTGTTTGGCTTTATGCATACGCAATATTCTTATGTATTTATTGGGCGTTAAATGCAGCAGTCTTTTAATTTTTCTGTGCAATTGCCTTTCACTAACAGCCATCTTATAAGATAAGTCGTATAGGTTCAAATCTTTATGTTTGATGTTCTTATAGACCTCCGATTCCATTTCCATTAGCCATGTTGCTTCTTGTTTAGAAATTTTACTTGGGTTAATTTCTTTTTTACACATGGACTGCACCTTTTCATTAGTTGAAAATATTTGATAGATTAAAGGTGTTTTTTCATTGCTACTTTCTCGTTTCGCAACTTTAACTACCTCTTCTATCAAGCTAGCAATTTCCTGGCTGCTGGTAAATATTATTTCATTGGTATTGTCTTGTCCCTGTAGCACGTTACTGGGTCCTGACAAGTTTTTGTTGGCTTCAATTATAGATTCTAATGGTACTTTAATTTCTTTAACTAGTTGCATTAAAACTTCAGAAGAATCCAAATTGCCTATGTTTTCTAAATTCATATTAATTATGCACTTATTTGTTCTAAATTGTTTTCTCTTGTTTTATAAGGAATCTTTGGAGTATTGTTTAAATAGTCATGGACCAGGTGTTTGTTTTTATTATAGAAACCCACGATACCATCATATGTCATGGCTATAGGTATTGTTTCTGACCCGAGGTAATCGATTGACTCACCTAATATTGTTGTCTTCACCCCTAAAAGATTAAGCATTCGTAACAATTTGCTATCACATTCTGCAAAGGCAACGTTGTCTTTTTGCTTACAAATAAGTTCTGCCACACAAATGAGTAGTCTTTTAAATAAATTAACATCACAAGATTCTTTCTTTACTGCAAACCGCCCTACATGAAAAACATCTCTTACATGCTCCTTATTAATTGCTAAAAGTGGGTAAATACCAAAAATCTTTTGAATGGGTAGTTGGTCAATAAAATTCCATTTAAGAACACGAATGGTACCTAAAATCGATCCTGTGTAATCCTTGGTTGTAAACACTTCAGAATTGTCAAAAAAAATTGATTCTTCTTTATAAATTGCCTGTATTTCCCCAAAGTATCCTTCGGGTTCACTACTCATTAAATGGTGGTTGTAGTTTTCTGTGACAACAAATTCTGCTAATTCTAGCAGTTCCTCCCTTTGGAGCTTTTCAATATAGGTTTGTGTGAGCATAATATTATAAGTATTTGATACTTAAATCTATATAGAATGCCCCTACAAGCGACCACCCATTCGGGTAGTATTTAGGTATTCATAAGTAAACCACACAAACAGGTAGTTAAAAAACCACCTCAATGGGTAGCTTTATTTTGAAAAAAATTTATATTTGTTGTAAATTTTTTCTGATATGGCGGATATAAATGACTTTTTCTCTTTTTTAAATAAAGTAGATCATGTTTCTAAAGAGGATCAAAAACAAGCTGACAATTATTTAGAGTCCATTGATGCATTTGCGAGAACCACATATATCAGTGTCTATGTCATTGACTATAAAAAAAAGGGCTTTGATTATGTATCCGAAAACCCTTTGTTTCTTTGTGGAAATACAGCCGAGGAAGTCCAGCAAATGGGGTACGCATTTTACTTTAAACACGTTCTAGAATCCGACTTAAACCTTCTGTTAAAGATTAATACAATTGGTTTTGAATTTTATGAAAGATTATCAATAGACGAACGCAAGGAATATACCATTTCATATGACTTCCACCTAGTTAATAAAAAAGGGGATAAAACTCTCGTCAACCATAAAATGACTCCATTATTTTTAACAACAGAAGGTAAATTATGGAAGGCCATCGCAATGGTTTCACTTTCATCTGAAAACGAATCTGGCAACATAAAGGTCATCAATAAAAAAAACAAAAAAGTATTCCACTATAATTTAAAAGGTGATTTTTGGAAGGAAACCGAAGTTGTTCAGTTAACCAGTAGAGAAAAAGAAATTCTACAATATTCTACTCGAGGTTATACGATAAGTGAAATTGCAGAGGCCATTTTTGTATCTCCAGACACCGTTAAATTCCATAGAAAAAAGCTGTTTGAAAAACTGAGTGTGGCCAATATTTCTGAAGCCATTACCTTTGCAACCAATAACAAACTTATTTAGTGATTCATTATAGTAGAAAGATAAAATTCAGGGAATTCTTTAATTTCATTTTCCATAGCGATATCAAACAACAATTGGGTGCACATCGCTCCTAAAGTCCATGATGCAATAGACAACTGTGGTGGTGGCAATGTTGCTTTTTCATTTTTAAATTTTTCTATTGCTTCTTCTAACCAGATGTGTGGGGTTCCCCAAAATTTCAAATAACTCGCCACATACTCCACCATTTTTAATTCATTAAATTTCTCATCGGGTTTATCAATGGAGTTGAGAGTCAAACCTTTTGGTGTAATAACAGTAACCAAACCTCCCCACCCTAGGTTATAAGGGTGCAATATTGGAATCTTATTTTTTTGACAGACCTCATCAAATAACAAAGGAATATCTGTAGTAAAATCTAATGCATTAATGGCAATTTTATGACCAATTATATGCTCCTCAATGTTGCCTTCATCTAAAAAGCAATCGTGAACAGTTATTTCGGCACTTTTATTAATAGAAAGCAATCGTTTTTTTAAAGCATTAACTTTGCTTGAAGCGACGTCTTCTTGGGTGTAGTTTTGCCTGTTCAAATTGGAGACTTCTACCTTATCCCCATCAATAATGGTTAAATTTTCGAAACCCAGTCGCAAAGCGCATTCGGCTATAACACTACCAATTCCAGACCCACCAAGAATGACAGGACATTTCCTTATGGTATCTTGTTCTTCGGGTGTTAAGTAAATTCTATTTCTGCTATATCTGTTGTCCATTGTTATCTGATTTAACACAAAGATAGTAAGCAGAGGAATAGGAGACCTTACTCAAAAGTGTAGTTTATCATTCCAAGTTCGCTTAATTGATTTAACCTTTTCTACTATTGAAAAAGAAAGTTTAAACGTAGAAGAAATTAATAACGAAGCCCAGTATTAATATTTGTTATTGGCGCAATTAATTAGCCTACCAGAAGAAATATCGGTTCTCATTTTTTTATTCGGTTCGGTACCATACTGATAACGTTGATAACAGAATAACTTTGTATGCGCCCCGCCAAAAGAAGAACACAAATAGTACTAAGAACAAAAAAACAACCACCTTAATGTTTTTAGATAAAAAGTGCTTTTTATTCCTTTTCTGGAGACATCCATTTATAAACCAAACCAGCTAATACCGCACCTACAATTGGTGCCAGCCAGAACAACCACAGTTGCCCAATGGCCCAATCCCCTACAAACAATGCTTGGCTGGTGCTTCGTGCAGGGTTCACCGAAGTATTGGTTACCGGAATGCTTATCAAATGGATTAACGTAAGTCCCAAACCTATTGCCATGCCTGCAAAACCTGGAGCCGCTTTGGAATGAGTGGTTCCTAGTATGATTATTAAAAACATAAAAGTCATGACTATTTCAGTTACCAAAGCTGCCCCCAAACTGTATCCTCCTGGAGAATGTTCTCCATAACCATTGGCCGCAAAACCACCCAACTCGAAACCGGATTTGCCAGTTGCAATAAAATACAAAACAAAAGCGCCAGTAATTGCCCCTAGAACCTGTGCAATTATGTAAGGCAGTAAATCTTTCTTATCAAAACGACCACCAAAATACAGACCAACAGAAACCGCGGGATTCAAATGGCAGCCAGATATATGGCCAATTGCATAGGCCATTGTTAGGACTGTTAAGCCGAAGGCTATGGAAACACCAACAAAACCTATTCCCAATTCTGGATATGCAGCAGCCAAAACTGCACTACCACAACCACCCAAAACCAGCCAAGATGTTCCTATGAATTCTGCTAATAGCTTTTTCATTATCTATAATTTTAAAATGTTAATTAGGTTGAAGTCTTTGTTTCACTTCTTCCATTTCCAATTATATTAGATTAAAGTAAAATACTATATATTTTTGTAAAACACTATTATATAGTAAGTTAAACCTAATTACATACCGTTGAATACATCCTAAAGAACAGACAAGCGTGTGGATTAATAGGCTATATATTACCCTACTTACTCTTATTTTTGTTTAATTTTTTAAATACATGTTTAAACAAATAGATGGGATTCCTGTTGTTATTCTGTATCAATTAAAAAGAACAACAATGAAAAAGTTATTAACCATTTTGACATTTGTGGTCATTGCCATAGGCAACAACACAGTAAAAGCACAGGATTCTGACATTGTATCCCTAGCAGTAGAAAACGACAATTTAACTACTTTAGTGGCCGCTATTAAGGCAGCAGGGTTGGTTGAAACGCTGCAAGGAGATGGGCCCTTTACGGTTTTCGCTCCAACCAATGAAGCCTTCGCTGCGCTTCCAGAAGGTACCCTGGAAAGCCTTTTGAAGCCAGAAAACAAAGACCAATTGGTGGCCATATTGACCTACCATGTTGTGGGGGCAGAAGTACAATCCGCCGATTTAAAAGACGGTCAAAATGCTGCCACGGTTAATGGTGCCAACGTTACTGTTGATAAATCCAAAAAGGGTGTAAAAATAAATGATGCTAGCGTTATTGCAGCCGATGTTCAAGCTTCCAATGGAGTGGTTCATGTGATTGACAAAGTAATTTTACCACCGAAAAAATAATTTTTTTTTGCAACAGGTCTTTTGTAAAGGCCTGTTGCAAAATTCTTGATTTTATATCCAATATGAAAATTTTAAACTTAATCACCTTATTGTTGGTTGTATTCACCAACGCAATGGCCAATTTATTGCCAATAAATGGACAAAACACTGGCCAGGTGTCTGCTCAATACGACAACTACTTTACACCTGCAGGATTCACTTTTTCTATATGGAGCATCATTTATATAGGATTACTTATTTTTGCCATCTACCAATTTTTTTCTAAAAAATACCAACCACAGGCCATAGGCCTATATTTTTGTATCAACGGCTTGGCCAACATTGGTTGGATACTTGCCTGGCACTATGGCTATTTCTTATTAACCTTACTTATGATGGCCATTTTGTTAGTTACCTTAATACAAATAAATTGGAGGCTGAATGGAACAGAGTGGCTTATAAAATGGCCCTTTAGAATATATTTGGGATGGATTTGTGTTGCTACCATTGCGAATATAGCAGTTTATTTTACTTATTCTGGTTGGAATGGAATGGGTATAAAAGAGCCTGTCTGGGGCATCGTATTGGTAGCAGTGGCTGGCATCTTAAGTTGGATTTTGATCCTTTCCAAAAAATGGATAACCTCCGCTTTGACAATTGCTTGGGGTTTGTGGGGCATTTATAACAAACAACTGTTGCCAGGTGGAGATGCTTTGTTACAAAATACATGTTTGATAATGGTAACAAGTGTAATTATTTTGTCGGCATTAATAATGTTGCTACCCAAAAAAGCCAAAAGAACACCTGCTCTCCGTCTTCTATAATCTATTATATTTTTCTCAACCAAACGTTAATTTCCATACCTGTATTGGTCATTTTCATATAGGGTTTTAGTACTTTATCAAAAACGGGAGGTAAAAATGTTTGACAAACGCTGTAGTCGTGATGCGCAATTTCAAAACCACTACGAGGCGCTAATTTTTCAAAGGTAGTTTTAGAAAATTCATACAAATGGTACGGGTTGTGCATGGGACTCAGGTTACCAACAAAACCTTTACCAGTAAATAGGTTACATGGCATACAGTGTAGGACCGACTTCAGAGCGAAAACCCAGTATTTATCTCCATTTTAAGTTTCTAAACTGACTTGATGTTGCCAACAAATCCCTTTCTTTTTTAACGTTGCTATCGATTATTTTGAACTGCTTAACTAGGTGAGTTCTTTTTAAGGTACTATAAAAGATACCGCTCCAGAGGCAGTTTCATTTAAGTTGGGAAATATTTTTCTACCTAAAGCGCTGTCAACATATTCATTGCTCCAAAAGGAATCACCAAATACTTTTACATAAACCACTGTTTCACTTGGAAACCCATAACTTTGAAGTTGGTCGGCAGTTAAGACCAATTCATAGGGGTTGATTCGAGCGACCAACCCATCGGAATAGTAAAGATAGTTGTCCGGACCTACCGCACTATTGGTGGAGTAAAAAAAGCGCAAGAACTTGGTACTAGATATGGAAGCATCTGGATGTATCGAGGCAGAAAGGAATACTTCATTACTCTCTTCTTTCACAGATAAGTTGGTTATTGAAGTGGAAGTTTTGGAGCCCAATGAAGGGGCGGCTGTAAGGAGAGTTGCCTCTCCTGTATCTATATGTTCAATATTCACATTTTTAAAAGTTCCGTACCCAGATTTGGTATAAACCAACGTGTACGTCCCAAATGGAACATTTTCCAATGAAAAATTGCCTTCTGAATCAGTTATAGCCATAATTTCAGGAATTAATCCTTCAACCACAATTTTCATTTCTGCATTGTCTACGGGAATTACGCCTTCATCGTACAAATTGACGCTCCCTTCGATGTTAGCAAAAGTGGGCACTACCGGTGTTCCATTGTTTCCTTCTTTACATCCGAAAATAAATAGAAGGGTCATTACAATTGCAAAACGAATAAAAAATTTCATATGCGATCTCATTTATAGTTCAAAATAAACAATTCATTACTACAACACAGAAAGCCAATATTAGTTATTATAATAAGCTGCCTTCCACTCAATAAATACAAGTGTTAGGACAAAACTCCCTATCCATTATTGGATCGAAATTCTGAAGGTGATTTTGAAAATAAGTCCTGAAAAGAAGAACTATAATAAGTCTGGCTGCTGAAACCCACCTGGTATGCAATTTCTGAAATGGTATCGGTAGTCTTTTCCAATAACTCCACCGAACGATACAACCTATAGTTTCTAATATAGGTGGTGGCAGACTTATTTGTCAATGCTTTTAATTTTCTGTGCACTTGCGACCGGCTCATCCCCAGCTCTTTTGCAAGATCTTCGACTCCAAAAAGATTGTTGTCCAAGTTTTTTTCGGTACATGCCTTTACACCGTGCAAAAATTGATCGTTTAAATTAGCCTTTTCCTGCTGCATCGGGCGCGACCAAATGTTGTCCTTTAATTGTTTTTGAAGGTTATGACGGATTTGGATAAGGTTTTTTATGCGAAGCAACAATTCTGCTTTTTCAAATGGTTTGATCAGATAATCATCTGCACCCTGGCTAAGCCCTTCTAATTTATTATCCAAACTAGCCTTGGCAGTTAAAAGCACTACTGGTATGTGGGATGTTTTTTGTTGGGATTTCAATTCGTTACACAATTGTAACCCATCCATTTTTGGCATCATGACATCGCTCACAATCAAGTCTGGTATGAGTTCTGTTGCCATATCAAGCCCCGACAATCCATCTGCTGCCTCAACGGTAACAAAATCCTTTTCTAATATCGCTTTGATGAGCTGCCGCAAATCGGGGTTGTCTTCTACAATGAGTACCAACAATTCATCTGGCTCTGCAAATGTGTCTGAATTGGTGTTTGCAGCGAGTCTCGTTGGGGCAATTACCAAAGGTGGTTCTACTTCCTTGTTCGAGCTACCCTTTTTAAATTCGCTATCATAATCCAAAGGGATTTTAAATGTAAAAACCGTTTTGCCATGGCCACTCTGTACTTCAATGGTTCCTTGGTGAATTTCAACTAATTCCTTAACCAAAGCCAAACCTATACCTGTTCCTTCGTGTTCCCTGGTGCTTTCTGAATTTACTTGGTAGAACCGATCAAATAAATGGGGCAATGCAGCTGCGTCTATGGGCTCTCCTGTATTGGAAACCGAAACGTGCAATTCATCTTGCACTACTCGAACTACGACATCAATAATACCACCCGCTGGCGTAAACTTGATGGCATTGGATAACAAGTTGGTTATTATCTTTTGGATTTTTTCTTGGTCGTAAAACAAGACAATTGGGTCGTCTGTGGAACCATCAGAGAATTTCTTCCCGTTAAATAGTAAAAATTGTTTGTTGCTGCTCGCAATGGATTCAAAAATGGAATAATTCCGTTTCATACATGCTACCAAATCGTCTTGGTGCAATTCTAAACGTGCTTCTCCCGACTCCAATTTAGAAATATCCAATAATTGATTTATCAATTCTAACAAGCGGTTGGCATTGTTTTTTATGGTCCGACTGTCTTTTTCATTTTGCGCTCCTTTTGCACTTTCAATTTGTTTTTCGGCAAGACCTAAAATGACAGTCAGTGGGGTTCTAAATTCATGGGAAATATTCGCAAAAAACCTAGTTTTTAGTTGGTCCATCTCCTTGAGTTTTTCATTGCGCTGTTCTATCGCTTTTTTTAATTCGTTTTGTTTGCCAACATAGGTATACTGAACGGCAAATATCAAACTTGAAACCGCTGCCAGATTTAGTAAAAACACAGTATTGATAAAGTTTTCTGTAGTCTTTACTGGAATCCAAACATGGAGGTGGTCGTTGACCAACCAAGCTATAAAAAGTAAAAAGAGGTAGGAAAAAAACCAAAGTAAGGTGTTTTTGGACTTAAAAAACACCAATGCCCCAACTGGTGAGATGAATGCCCATAATATGACCGCACTTGAGGGAACAAACCCTCCTAAACTTAGCTGGAGTAAAAACGGTAGAATCAAAATAAGAAACAATTGGCTGTTTCTAAAAAATTGGTACCTTTTTGTAACTGCAAAATAAAAGTAGGTACACAACGAAAGTACACCATACAAAAAAGGTATGAGTGCCGGAATAATCAGGTCAAACAAAAAATACAAAATCCCCCATAGGATACCTGCCAAAGCAAAGGGCAACGACATCAAGGAAAGACTGTATTTTTTGATCTTTTCTTCCTCAGAGTCATCTGGTTTAAAACCAATCTCGCCTATGGTTGTAATCCATTGTTTTATTTTCATCGCTTTTCAATATAAACATTTCCTTTAAAATGCCTTCCTAAACAATTGAAAAAAAGCAGTTTACAAAGAAGGAGCCAATTGACTCGACTCTCTCTCCTATGGCTTTAGCAGTATATTTTCATGCCATATTAAAACATGTTGCACCCCATAATACAACCATCTTTAATGGTCAGAATCAATATTTAATGCATTTGAAACCTGTGTTAACCCTTGTTGTTGGAACATCTACCAACTTTGTAAAACACAAACAAACAACTGCATTAGGACCGCAAACATATGGGGAGCATCCTTTTAAAAGGTGCAACATTGGTAAGTACGTAACGCCGCTGCATCCCATTCCAAAAAAATTTAAAACACTATTTATAACACTATTTATAACATATTAATAACCAAACAATTATGAACAGCACCAGCACAATACCACAAACAGTTGATCCAATGGATTTGGAAAAAAAAGTAAAACAAATGTACACCGACGTAGCTTTGCATCCACACCAAGAATACCATTTTGAAATGGGGCGGCAACTTGCAGAACACTTGGGGTACCAGCCAGCATTGTTAGATGCAATTCCGGCGGCCTCCATTGACTCTTTTGCTGGAGTCGGCCATTATTTCGACATGGCAAGCATACAAAAAGGAGAACACATTGTCGATTTAGGCTGTGGATCTGGAATGGATGTATTTTACGCCAGCCAACTTACAGGGATGTCCGGGGAAGTAATTGGAGTGGATATGACCGATGCCCAATTGAACAAGTCAAAAAAACTAAAAGCATCCTCTGCTCCTTCCAATACAACTTTCGTAAAGGGGCATATTGAAGCACTGCCTATTGTTTCCAGTTCTATTGATGTGGTAGTTAGCAATGGCGTTATCAATCTATCTAGCAACAAGCAACGGGTTTTTGAAGAAGCTGCAAGGGTTTTACGCAAAGGCGGCCGACTCGTTCTGTCCGATATAGTTTCTTCTTCGGTACTACCAACAAGCATTTCTTGTAATTCTACTTATTGGGCTGCTTGTATTGGCGGTGCCATCACCGAAAGTGACTACACCCAACTAATTGAGGCCCAAGGCCTCGAAATAATGGCAATAAAAGAAAACCCCTATGCATTTATTTCCAAAGGTGCTGCAGGTGCTACTGCCGAATACGGCATAAAAAGTATTTCCGTTTTAGCAATCAAAAAATAATACCAACCAAACAAAACAACTACTACAATGAAAAAGCAAAAATTAGTAATCGTATTAAAAAAAGGCAGCAACAACGATGCCTCCAGTGTAGCATTTACTATTGGCAATGCGGCCATCGCAAAAGGCTTCGAAGTAGGCATCTTCCTAACTTCGGATGCAGTGGAGTTAAGCCGAGAAAATGGAACGGAGTACACCCATGTACCTCCATTTAAAAAACTAAAAGAGTTAATAGTCTCTTTCATCAGCAGCGGAGGGACATTGTGGACCTGTGCACCGTGTTTTAACAACCATGGTTTGGACCCCGAAGAAGCATACGATGGTTGTCAGGTTGTTGGTGCTGGTCCAATGCTCGACTGGATTGATTCTGGTGCCAGAACCTTATCCTTTTAACCATAAAGCGAGCCCTACCATGAAAGACATATATGCAGACGCCCATGCTACTACAGCAGTAGAACCATCGGTTTTAGAAGCCATGTTGCCATTTTATAGAACACATTATGGCAATGGCCAACATAAAAATGGTTGGAAAGCCCAGCAAGCACTGGAAGTTGCTAGAACGGAGGTTGCTCAGTGCATCCACGCTAGTGCCAACGACATAGTTTTCACCAGTGGTGCAACAGAGTCTATTACTACTGGTATGTTAGGGCTCGCTCAACTTTACCCCAATAAAAAACACATTGTTACCCAAGTAACTGAACATGCTGCTGTACTGGCAGTGGTAGAACACTTAGAGCGGCAAGGTTATGCTGTTACGAGGCTTCCAGTTGACTCAAACGGGTACATAGATCCTATTCAATTACAAAATAGCATCCGGCCCAACACATTGTTGGTTGCCATCATGTATGCCAACAATGAAATTGGAACCATTCAACCAGTGGAAGTTATTGGGAAGATCTGCAAACAAAAAAACACCTTGTTTTTTTGTGATCTTACCCAAGCTTTGAGTTGGACCCGGCCAGAAGTTACTAAGTTAAACATCGATATGGCATGTATGTCAGCACATAAGATGTACGGCCCTAAAGGGATTGGAGCCTTGTATTTCAACAAACTAAAACATCCCATCCCTCCCTTATTGCTCGGGGGAAAACAAGAACAAGGTTTTCGCTCCGGTACTGCAAACATACCTGGTGCTGTTGGCTTTGGAAAAGCTTGTTCATTGACTACCCAAACACAAAATATTATTCAAATCAAAAACTTAAGAGATGCTCTTTATCAATTGATTGTCAGTAATTTACAAGACATAACATGGAATGGAGCTTTAAACAACATACACCCTGGAAACCTAAACATTAGAATTGCGGGTGTACACAACCAAAGGCTCATAGGATCCTTAAAAAATATTTTCTTATCCAGTACCTCTGCCTGTAGTGGAGGAAGTGACCAACCCTCTTATGTACTTACTTCTATTGGGCTGGACGCCAAGGCTGCCAATGAATGCATCCGGATTGGAGTTGGTCGTTTTAATACCGAATCTGAAATTGAAATAATAGCCAATCAAATTATTCGATCCGTAAATAAAATACGAAACAAAAAAATACACTAGTTGGATGGATACAATTGATCGGCCGTTTCCTTTGTCAGTTGCAACAGTGCCTCCATTGAACTTCTGTCCAATCGATCGGAACATGGGATTTCATTTTGTTTCGTTTTTCCTATTTTCTTTTTTATCACTTCGTAGCCACCAGTGCCTTTGGCCGTTCTTTCCAAACATTTAATTTCTTGCTCGTTGTCGTAATAAGTTCTCTTTTCTACTATTTCGTCGGTATGCATCACCCAATGAGAATCTTCAACGAATTTAAAAATTAAAGCACCCTCCCAGAAATAATAAGAGGTTTTAACACAGCCATGGTCGCTGCAATAGGCTACAGACATAAACCGAATTTCATCTTCAAAAGTGGCCCTTTCATAATTTGCAAACTCCCCTCCAACGGCATGTTGGATGTGGGTTGTATCATAAGTTCCTGATTTAATGCCGCTTGTAATGTGGGCAAATTTTTCTCTTATGTAAACAATTCGATCTTCCGTATTGCTGCTTCTCTTTAATTGAATGGACTGGACATAATCCACAGTACCAACGGAATAATAAGCCCGTACCTCTTTGCCTTCTAAATTTTCATGCTCATCGTAAACAAAAGCGATTACATTTATTTTATCTGTCTCACCTGAACCTGGTGCAACCGAATACAACCCCGGTGTGTCCCCAGATACTTCTAGTATGTTTAAAACACCTTGAACCGTTTGGATATCGCCCTCCAAATTCTCTGCATCCTTTTTTATGGCACCCAAGTCTCCGTAAATGGATTGGCCATTGAAGTGCAAATCTACTTCTGTTACTTCTTCCACTTGTTTGAATTGCAAAATGACATTTTTTTGCTCCCATTTGGTTGGGTCCATTTCTTCAACATGGTAATTAAAATACCTCGAGACTCCGTTGATTTCTAACTCCAAACCGTACAACCCATATATTCCAGTTTCAATTACTTTTTTCACAACACCTTCTACCCTGCTGGATGGATTACCTGAATGCTGCGCAGGGTTTGGAACCTTATGGTAACGGAGTGTATTGCCTCTTCCTCCTACCAGTGATAAGGCAAGTTCTTTATCAGACAAATGCAACACAAACCAACACATATCTTGCTGATTAACAGATATATAAAACTCATTACCCTCCACATTGCTAGAAGATTTGTCGGAGGAATTTTGACACGCGTTGCTCAAAACATAGGATTGGGCTTTTTCCTTAACCCCATCGTAAATACTGTACCTATTATTTGCTTCGAAAACAACAATGCTTTTGGGGTCCTCGGTACTTTGCCAGTACCCAATTAACCATGCTTGCTCTTGGTTTTCGATTGGAGCCTCTGCCTCTAGCGGCTTAACACTTTCCTGTTCTTCCTTTGTTTCAAGATCTGTAGGTGTTGCAACCTCCTTTTCTGATTCGTTTGAACTATTGTTGCAAGCAACAAATAATAAACTATTGAATAATACAGAGGTTAATAGCAAGTATTTTATCATACGGTTGTGGCATCAATTTGGGACAATATAGAAAGTTGAAAGGCTTCTTCAATATTTTTTCCATAAAAAAGTGCCATGAGGCATCACCTACCTAGGAGCACTTCATAAACTGCTGGCAATTCAATCCCTTTGAATCCATTGGTCAACCCTATTAATACGGCTGTGGCAGTCCCTACTCCTATTGCAATAATAACATAGGACTGATTTTTTGTTGATAGACCCAGTATGGAATGTTTCATTTTATAATGGTGAAGTGCTGATAGGTGGCCAAAAAAAGATACAATTGCCAAGACGTAATAGGGAATAAAAAAAAGGTTCAATGGAAAATTATTTAAACCTGCGGCACCAAAATAGAGGTTGGTATCCAATTGCATAACCAACCTTCCCATAAAAACGGCCGATAAATGTACCAAAAAGAAAAAGGCGAGGTACAAACCACTCCACAATTGAATTTTTTTAAATGGAGTAGAAACACCTTTGTTCCGATTTAAAAACAGTTTAATCCCAGATACCACTTGAACCAGTACAGCTGAAACTATTATTGACTCAATAAAAACATTTCTATAAACCAACCGGAGCTGCTCCATTAAAGCAATGTGTGCTTCTATTCCTGCCAGACTCCATAAATGGTTGCACAAATGAAGCAGTATAAAAGTTGAAATTACCGTTCCTGAGATGTAATGGATTCTTTTCATTGTTTTTAAACAAAGGAAAGTCAAACCCCAATCATCTCATTTGATGTAGATCAAATTCGACTTTTTATTTTTCTTATTCTACTAAGGGTTTCTAAAGTGATTCCAAGATAAGAAGCAATGTGAGTCAGTGGGACCCTTTGTGTTATGCCAGGACATGTTGAAAGTAAGTAATCGTACTTTTGTTCCGCGGTTTGAAACTGTATGGATTCTACCCTTTCTTGAAGTTTTAACATCGTTTGTGTTACCACCATGCGTTGCAGTTTTTCAAATTCATTAAAAGAATTCGACACTTTTTCACTATTTTCTTTGCTTAGGACAAGCAAAACCGTATGCTCAAGGGTTTCTAAGTAATTAGGGCTCGGGACTACTTGGAAATAACTTTTAATTGCTGCAATAAATTCGTTTTCAAACGCAAACCAATCCGTTACGTCTTTTCCATCTTTCAGGTAATACGATCTTGCCCCCCCTTGGACAATAAAAAAAGCTTTATTCGAAAACTGCCCTTCCTTTACCAATATTGTATTTTTAGGAACTGAAACAATTGAAGAAACCGATACAAGTTCGGCCTGACAAGCTGCACTTAAAAAAGTAATATGTTTGCTTATTGCCTCAATAACCTCCGTTTTATCCATACTCGTTTCTATTGTTTACTGAAGCAATAAGTTCTGTAACACCAGAGTGTTTTAAAAATAGAAGGTTAGCCCTGCAGATACTTGGTGTATATCGTCCTCAAAATTGCCATTGTAAAAAGCCGTAACCTGCAATTTGGGTTGTAGTGCATATGCTGCAAACAATTCTTGAACATACCGGTCTGTTCGTTCATCGTCTATATTGTTGAACTGAATAATGGGTGTTACTTGAATAAAAAACTTTTCGGAAAACACAATTGGCGTAATAACCTGAAACGTAAGGCCATGTGTTGCAACATTTTCAGCTTCAGTTGGATTGCTGTAAACGGGTTTACTGGCATATTGATAAGACAATATTGGAAAGAACTGTATCCAATCTGCCGCCATCAACCCAACGGTTAGGCCAGGGGAAACCAACCACCGGCCATTGCCCAACCCATCTTCAAACTTTCCTGTTGGTGCAAAAATATCGACCGAAGGGCCGAAAGCCCCAAAAAATTTATCGTAATTCTTATAAGGAAGAAAAAAGTAACGGGCTCTTATATTGCCAACGCCAAATTTGTCGGTTCTATCGTTGTAAAGCAAGGGAACTTCTCCGAGTATCAGGTGCGCTTCTGATGGCACATAGGTTATTTTCCCTCTGTACCCCATTAGATTTTGTCCGGGAGAACTGGTGTTTTCTAGTGTATTGTCTAAAAAGGAATAGAAATTGGTTGGTTTGGAAGCATCAATACCACCTTCTTCTTGTGCTGAAACAGAATACACCAGGAACAAGCATACCCCTATTACCAATATTTTTTTCATATCATCTATACAATTAAAATTAAAATAACTGTGTTAAGTTCATTAATACAGACATCTCAACTAAATTTTTGTTTTTATCCGCAGCAATTGTCCACTACCTAAACCAATTACTTCCAATAGTCAAATACCAAGCCCATTGCTCGGGTCCTTTGGCTACATCTATACCAGCGTGAATTCCATAATCTCTTGCTATAAAATACCGCAAGCCACCTCCTCCTGCTATACGCGCTTTTTCATTAATTAAGTCTGAATAGTCTTTCATGGCATACCCTGTGCCAATAAAACCAACGGCACTCCAACGCCTGAAAAACCTATAACGCCATTCGGTTTCTACTACTGCAATATTGTGGTTTTGGTACCGCATCATAGGAATACCTCTTAATTTAATATAGGGTAACTCATAAAATGGAACATCGTCCCATTTGGATTCTAAGTTAAGTCTATAACCTGAAAATAGCCTTTTCGAAATGACTGGCAAATAAGCATAATTTCGACTAATAAAATTCCAGTAATCATTGTCTCCTCCCAAATACTTTGAAAACCCGCCAATTTCTAGAGCGGAATGAACGCCTTTATAAGGCGTAAAAGAATTATTTCTGCTGTCCCACAATGCTACAAAGTTGATCCCACCCAAATTTGTTTTTCTCTGGATTTCTTCCAACTCTGGGTAATCCAATATTGGCTCGAATTGAACCTCATTCGTGAAATACAGATAATTTAGCCCAATAAAAGCTGGGATTTCCTTTTTTGGTCTAAACAAAAGTTCTTGGAACGCAAGAAACCCTTCCATATTGAATTTAAGGCCGGAATCATCTCCTGTTATCGTTCTGTCATAATATTCCAGGTTTACAGACAAATAGCCCAATGCACCCGTATATCGAATGCGGTCCATTTTATAAGAGCCTTGGTGGGCCAGCATAACCATCCAAGTTCCATTGCTTGTATAAGCACCGGCAGCTGCTGTCATTATTGGAGGCAACTGACCCTTTGATTTTCCAGACGGAGTGGATTTACTTTTATGAAAAAACACGGCGCCCAGCCCTAATCCGAACCCTAGCGCTGGTTCTGTAATGGTGATTGGTACAGGTAAAAACCCTGCCTCTGTATTAAGAAAACCACTTACATCCAATGCGTGGTCTGTACTGTCAATGAAATGTTTTTTGATTTTTTGGCTTTTAACCGAATGTACCAGCGCTGTACTTACAAAAAAAATAAGAATAATTTTACCAAACACTTTTAATGTCTTTAACTGGAACTTAATTACTACAAGGTATTACAATCAATCGAAATTTGTTATCTCTTTCAAAAATAGAAATAAATAAGACAGAAGAAATACACTTCCAGTATTAAGTAGGACAAAGATCCTCAAGAATTACCCATAGATTACCCCATTAATTAAGCACTTTTACTGCGACACCAATATCTACATCCACTGGATGACCATCGTTAGATACTCCAAACCGAGGTTTGGGTTTTAAGGGCAAAAATCTAGTTTTAACAGCACACAAAGCATCCTTTCTATCCATTAAAAACAGAATGGTTACAAACATTTTGTTTGGAACAAAAGTGCCCACCATGCGTCGGCACTTTTATTTTCCTATTTTTTATTGGGTACAAAGTGCTACTGTTTGTCCCTTTTATAATACGCAACAATACTTGATTTTGCCAAGGTATTACTGGAAAGATAGTAGCCTACAACAGCTGCATTGCTGTTTTTGTTTAACCCCAGTTGCTCTGTTTTTAATGCATAAACTGTAATTATGTACTGGTGTAGGCCATGGCCTGCAGGAGGGCAAGGTCCACCGTAACCGGCAACTCCATAATCGGTAATACTTTGAATGGCTCCTGCCGGCATGGTAGAGGCTTCCAAGTTTCCAGCGCCCTGAGCCAAACTATTGCAGCTGGCGGGTAAATCAAATACCAGCCAATGCCACCAGCCGCTGCCTGTTGGAGCATCAGGGTCGTACATGGTTATGGCAAAACTCTTGGTGCCTTCCGGTGCATGGGCCCAAGACAGTTGAGGGGATTGATTTTTTCCTGTACAACCAAAACCATTGAACTCTTCCACATTTGTTGCTTGGCCACCTAAACTATTACTTTGAAGTGTAAAAGTATTTTGTGCCACTAACTCGTTGGATACGGACCACCATACCATTGTTACTATAAATAAAAATTTCATATCCTTGTTTTTGTTTGTACAAACCTACGCAAAGATGGTCGCTACAGGGTGTTGATTTTTGTTCAAAAAGTGTAGGAATTAGTTCAATTGGATTGGTATTGTTTGGGCGTTTTCCCATACTTCAATTTGAAAGCCTGAATAAATGTCGATAGACTTTCGTACCCCACAGATTCATAAATTTCACTTGCCCGTTTAGAAGTATTTTTCAACTCATAAGCAGCATGTTCTAGGCGCCGGTTCTGAAACCATTTGCTTGGTGTTTCTTTAAAATGGTTCTCAAAGCTTCTTTTGAAGGACGACACACTCATATGAGATAAAAATGCAAGTTCAGATAAAGTGAGTTTGTTGAGTTTGTTGGACTCCACAATTTCTAATAAATGTTGGGATCGGCTGCTCTCTTTTGTAATAAAGCTACTGAGAATACTGACGCCATTTTTCTCCAATAAATAGAGCATTAATTCTTCAAATTTAACATGCAACAATTTGGACTGCACGGAAGGGCCCATTTTGCATATTTCTTGTAATCCAAACACAAAAGATTTTAAAAATTGATCGTATTCAAATGAGTAAAAAGGTGTTCTGACAATATCTTGGACAACTTCTACTTTGTATTTCTTTATAAATTCAGACAATATTTGGTCTGAAAAGAAAAATAAAATGCTGTGGTAGTTGGCATTTGTATTGGCAAGCGTTTCTGTCATCAAACAATTGCCTTTTTGCATCAATAAAAACTCTGTGTTCTCTATTGTCAGAGCCTTATTATCAAACACCACCCCTTTGCTCCCTTCTTGTAAAAAGCTAAAGGTATGTTGCTGCAACGAAACTTTCTGATTCTTGCAAGATTGCTCTGTGGTGTAATCCATTACATTAAAATGCTCTGAACTATTGCCCAATAAGTCTTGTGGCAGATTATGGACTTCCATGTTGGGTGTGCTTCATTGTTATTTTTATTGGTCCAATCTTTTAAGAATCAGTTGAATTTGCCCCATGTGGTTGGCCTGGTGCTCCATTACATGAAACCAGGCCCATTGGTTATTCATTTGGCTTCTTTTCACATCCGACTTGAACCATTTATCATTTTTGGTTTTTAACAAACGTTTGGTTTCTGCTCTAACTTCTTCCCAAATAGACAAATAGTACGATATGGGCTTTCCTTTAAAAGCCTTTTGAGCTGGTATCCCCAAATTTAAGGCCGTTTCCCACTGTTTTTTCTCTTTTTTGTTGAAACCTCGATTCTCAAAAGTATACAACTGGTAGTATTTTTCAGTAGCTGCCAAATGGTAAATAAGCGCTCCAATTCTATTCGCTTTATCGTCTAATAAGAAATCCGTTGATTTCTGATCTAAATTGGATACGCTGTAGCTCACTCTAGCCTTTAAATCATCTAACATGGCGACCATGCTTCCTATTTCCGGCGCATACCCTTTCGGAGCCACTATTTGTTGTGCGAACCCTGAAGTGTTGAATAAAATTAAGATCAACAGACAAAAACCAGTTTTTATAGATTTCATATTGATATGAATGTTAATGTTTTTTTAATAATTACAAACCAAGGCACTTCGATTGCCCCTGCTTACTAAACTAGTATATCTGGTAGTTAATACCATACCAGGTCTCCTAAATTATGAATTTCAAGTTTAACTCCAAATAGCACAATGGTATGTTAAAAGTTCAACCCAACCTTCTATTAGATTAAAAGGAAAAAGTTCAAATTAGCTGCACAAATAGCCCTTTATGACTCAAGCTCTTAGAGCCAAACCCCCTTACTTTTTCCTCCTTCGTTTTTCTTTGTAAAACTTTTTGTTTGCTATATAAATCGTCTTTTTTATTTCGCAATACACAATGTTGCGGTCTTTGTTGGTTAAGGTAGTTACTTTGGTTATTTCGATTTCATTTTCACTTTGTACCCTATTAATTATGTTATCCAATTCCTCGAAGGTATAGGTGAAATCCGCATACAAATGTTCTTTTGCCGGTCTTTTAAAATGAATTTCTGCCGATTTATCCCATACAACATAGTCTTCTCCAATAATGTTAATCAATTGTACCATAGGAATGGGGTCTACTGCCGAAAACATACTGCCTCCAAAAATGGAATTAACGTAGTTTCGATTTTTATAACTGATTGGCACTTTTATCCGAACTTGCATTAAGTCTTTAGAAATATCCACCACCTTTCCTGTGCTCCTTCTGTACATAGGAGACCAATTAAACCCATGTTTGAACAAATGGTGTTTGCCTATAAACTTCGATCCTAAAGTTGCTATTTTTTTATAAAAGGACATAGTACTGGTGTTTCAAGTTGCGTTAATAATGTGCTGCCCAAGGCATCCATTCGTTTAGGTACAAGCACTAATTGCTTAACCTTGGAACAAAGGTGACCTGCTTCAAAAGAATTTGCAAAAATAAATCCATACATTCGATTCCAAGGCAATTGGTGTCAATAAATAGTTAATACAAAAGTTCTTCTTTCATTTTGAGTTGTACAACCTATCAAAGTTATTCTTTCCTAGTCAATCAGTCTACACTCCAATCTATAAAGATCTTCTAAATTCAAATCTTAACACATCTATATTTCTAAGAATTTTGGTCTTAACAATTTCGCATCGTTCTTGAAATAAAATAGAATTCTCAGTTCGTCCATATTGAATAAACATAAGGCTGTGGCTGTTTTTAAATTCTTAAATAGACTCTTTCCATTTAGAGAATAAAGAAAGACAAAAATCAAAAGTTAATTGCATATTATTTGGTAATTTGGCTCAAAGATTCTTAAAAAAAGCACTATGTACACGCAAAGACGGTTTCCCTTTAAAGGTCTACTCGTATGGACTAAGAATGAACTTATATTTTTCATCCTTTTGGCTACCATTTATACGGTGTTCTACGACCTTGTAGATGTAAAATGGTTGCAAGTACCGCTTACCCCAGTTGGCCTTATCGGTACCGCAGTTGCTTTTATGATTGGTTTCCAAAACAACGCAGCCTACGACAGAATCTGGGAGGCCCGAAAAATATGGGGAGGTATTGTAAATTCTTCTCGGTCGTTAATTATAACACTAAAAGACAGCTTTTATTTGCATCACGAAGCCAACCAGCAAGAAAAGGAAACTACCTTGAAGTTAATTGCCAACCGGCACATAGCATGGTTAACTGCACTGCGTTATGCCATGCGTACTAAAAAGCAATGGGAAAGTGACTATGAAGGGGGCAAAAAAACAAAGGGATATGAATACAACGTGCCAGAACACAATAGCCCACTAGAAGAACAGATCAAACCCCACCTTTCGAAAGAAGAATACGAATATGTAATGTCTAAAGACAACAAACCCAATGCGATCATGGGCCTTCAAGGCAAACACCTCCGGCAGTTAACAGATAAAAAGGTGTTATGGGACTTTTCATTTTTAAATTTACAACAAATATTAAACGATTTAACTGCCTACCAAGGCAAAACAGAGCGCATAAAAAACTTTCCATACCCCAAACAATATGGAAGTGTCGGATACCATTTTGTCCATATTTTTATGTGGTTGTTGCCGATGGCTATGATTCCAACCTTTGCAAGAATGGGGTTGTCCATTTCGGAAACCAACCCATTCTTAGGCGCTTACTTCGTTTGGTTCAATATCCCATTTTCGGTAGCAGTTATTTGGGTGTTTAACACTATGTTAAGAATAGGGTTGGCAGGAGAAAACCCATTTGAAGGGTCTCCCAATGACGTTCCGATCTCCAACATTTCTAGAGGTATTTCAAGGGATATTCTACAGCTTATTGACGAAAAAGAAGCAGACCTCCCTGCCCCATTTGAAAACATCAACCACATACAAATGTAACAGTAAAAAAGTGGGTGTATTATAGTAGGCCTAACTCCTATACAAAAAACTGATTTTATTTCTCTTGCTCAATGGAACCAAGGTGTGCCTCCAGAATTTCTGTCTTTTTAATTAAAGGTTCAAATTTGTGTTTTGCTGCATATAAATTGATCCATATGGTAAACCCATAAAATACGGCCAAACCCAAAACACAAAACAACTTGGTGTTTGTGCTTATAGGTAGGTAGGCGGAGGCCCAAGTTTCCCATTGGTAATCTACGGGGCTTCCCAACCCTGTAATCCACAACAGATTCATAAGAAAAGGAGGAATAACGTACCAAAAAGCTGCTGTTTTTAACAAGTTTTTTTGTTCTAACAGTGCACTTTTTTCCAACTGCAATTGTGCCAAAACCGGTAATTCAGCTCCTACTCTACTGGATAACTTTTTGGTTTTGTTAATCTTGAATACCACATAACCAAACCATATTATGGCCAACCCCGATGCAATTTTGGTTAAAGGAAAAGGTATTTCAATCAAAAAATACGCAAATACTACCATACCAAATAAAGACGCTGCATACTCTCTGGTATCTCTGGTTTTTATAACCTGTCCCATCTTGGTAATTTTGGTTTCAAATTCCACAACCAATGTGGTAACATCCACTTTAATTTCGACATTGGAGGTGGATTGACTCCACAATTGTTTTAATTCGTTATCTTCCATTGTTATGTCAATTTAGGAGTAATACAACCCAATAATTTCTTTCTAATCCTTTTCATTTTAACCGCAACATGGTTCTCACTGATACCTGTTGTTTGCGCAATATCTCTGTAGGAAAGATCTTCTAAAAACAATACAATTATGGACTTATCGCTTTCCTCTAGCGCCGCAATACAATGTTTTAGAAATTCCAATTTTTCGTTTTCCACGACTTCATTTGTTTCTGAAGCTTGCATAAATGATATGGAATCAAAAGGCGTAGTCCTGTTATTGGTTTTTTCCAATTTCAATTTTGCTTTCATGCAAACATTTAACGTGATCCTATATACCCAGGTAGACAGCGCTGATTTACCTTGAAATTTATTTAGGGACTGCCATATTTGGAACAACACATCCTGAAATAAATCTTCAGGCTCTAATGGCGCTACTGCATACATTGTACAAATTCTAAGAATAGAGTGTTTGTTGTCCTCTACGACCTGTTGAAAATATGCTGTATCTTGTTGTTTGTTTGTCATTGGATTGGTTAAAAATGGATCAGCACTTAAATACTTGAATTATCTTGTTCTTTAACTTGTTTTTTAGAAGTATTGATTAACAAAAATTCAACAAAAAAGCCCGAGAGCAAAATAATATTAAATTGTTGGTTGTTGGTTTCCAAAATAAAATAGCTAGAAACCATCACCAAAGCCCAAACTATGCTGCTGATTATTTGTATTCTGCTAAACAATTGAATCGCGTTTTTCATACCATTAACTTTTTTAGGTTAAGATTATTTTTCTTTTACCTTACTTAGTTCTGTGTAGAAAAAAAATATGACAATTCAATTGATTTTTTTTTTGCGCATTCTATTTTTACCCTTGTATACTAGGTACCGACCCAACCACTCAACACCTCCCCAAGCATTACCCAATTGCTACAATTTCTTAATCCGTCGGAATGCATATAGTTCCACCCCATAAAAACAAAGAACACCCAAGGCATAGGCACCTAAATCGCTCCACAAAAAACCATGCCCTAACACCAGTCCTCCCAATGCATTATTTCGAATATCCAATATCCAACTGGCCTGGTACAGTTGTTGAAGTTCTATTGCAAAACATAAGAGAATTGAATACAATGCGATGTGTTTAGGGTGGTATTGCTTAGCGATTAAAGCTACCAACACGCACACCATAATGGCATAAAAAAAATCTCCTAAATAAGGGTATATAAAAAGTGGAATGAAGTTCAATCTTGAAATTAAACCACAAGCAATTACTACCAGGAGTAAAAGGATATAAATGTATCTGTTTCTATTCATAGAGATTTTTAAGGCCAGTTCCATTCCTAACAACAACCCAAATGCGTTCCGACATTTTCAGTTTTTGATCCGCTTACCAATTAATAGCGTTTTTACAGAACCAACAATCCGTTGTCCTTGAGCAACTGCATTGGTTTGGAATACCAAAACAACTCAAAGTTTTCCATTTCAGATTCAAAATTGTTCTTAATTTCATTAACAGTAGGCAATTTGTTATCCCCTGGCTGCAAACCTGGTAAAATTTCGAACAGCCACTCGCCTTGCTTCTGCGGTACAGCAATTTCAAAAGTCCCTTGTTTATTAAAAAATTGAAGTTTCAGTTTGCCTTTTTTGTTGGTCCCTTTGTTCAAAGGTAACCCGCCCAACCAGGCAATTTTCCCATTGGGTTTAATGGATTCCAATGGGTTGGCCTGCAAGCAAGTATTTATGAAATCCGGACCTATTGTAGTTTTGGGTATTTTAAATTCAAACCATTGGTGCAGTGGCAGATCAAAACCAACGCCATGCATAAAATTAAATAAAGATTGGCGGAGACCTTGGCTGAATTTGTTATGGTCGATACCGTTACGATCCACAAATTCGATGTCGTTGTTGGCAAAGGATATGCTTTTATAGTTTGGTTCAATGCCATATTGTTCTGGGTTCAAACCAATTGGGCTATGTGCAGTTAATGCAAATTGGTGCCAAAATCCTGATTGAAGTATTCCTAATTCAAACATTTGACGCACCATTTCTAGGCTATCAATTGTTTCTTGAACAGTCTGAGAAGGATAGCCATACATCAAATAAGAATGAACCATAATATTCGCATCTGTAAAGTGTTTGGTAACTTGGGCCACTTGGGCCACGGATACCCCTTTATCAATCAAGTCCAACAAACGATCCGATGCAACTTCCAGACCACCCGAAACTGCAATGCAGCCTGATGCCTTCAATAATTGGCATAAGTCGCTCGTGAAATTTTTCTCAAATCTTATGTTGGTCCACCAGGTGACTGTTATTTTTCTTTTTAGGATTTCTAAAGCCAAAGCCTTCATAAGTGCAGGTGGTGCTGCTTCATCTACAAAATGAAACCCCTTGTCTCCTGTTTGTTCTATTATCTCTTCCATACGATCCACTAACAGCGACGCGGCGATGGGTTCGTACAGTTGAATATAATCCAAAGAAATATCACAGAAGGTGCACTTCCCCCAGTAACACCCATGGGCCATGGTGAGTTTGTTCCACCGCCCATCACTCCACAAACTATGCATGGGGTTGGCCACTTCTATCACCGATATGTACTCGGATAAAAATAGATCAGAGTAATCCGGCGTACCCACCTCTCTTTGTTTGTAATCTGCCGACTTAGATTGATTGTTATATTCTACAGAGCCGTTTTTCAGAAGAAAAGTTCTTTTTAGCAAGGGCTCATTTTCCTTATTGTTTAAGGAATTCCAAATTAATTCAATTGGTAATTCTCCATCATCCAATGTGATATAATCGAAAAAGTCAAATACACGCGGATCAGAAACTGAACGCAATTCTGTATTTGGAAATCCTCCTCCAGCTGCTATTTTAACACCTGGGTAGTTGGCTTTAATAAATTGAGCACATCTAAAAGCACTATACAAATTGCCTGGAAAAGGAATGGACAAACAAACCAACTTCGGTTGGTTTGTTTCCATTTTTAAATCCAATAAATTAACTGTCAATTGGTCTATAAAGCTCAAATCTTCTTGAAGAGCCGCATACAAGGCATTAAAATCGTTGGCGCTTCTGCCCAATCTTTCGCCATATCTACTAAACCCAAAATTGTCGTCTACACACTCCACAATAAAGTCAGACAAGTCTTCGAGGTACAAAGTAGCCAAATGTTTGGCCTTGTCTTGCATGCCCATGGTTCCAAAAGCCCAACTCAAATCATCCAAAGTATCAAACCTAGAGGCCTGAGGTAAAAAATTGTCCGAACAAATTTGTCGCGCTAACGATGGGTTTTGCCCTTGTAAAAAAGTTACTACATCTTCTATGGTATGCAAATAGCTGTCTCTCCAACTATTAATTCTAATGCTATTGTCAGACTGAATGGTACCCATGTCCTGGGCATATTCAAAAAAGACAGAAAGTGTGTTTTTTGTAAACAACTCCAAAATAACCTCGATTCCTAAATCCACTTGACAGGACAAAATCCCCTTTGTATTAAGAAACCCTTTTAAGTATGCGGTTGCAGGATAAGGTGTATTCAGTTGGGTAAACGGGGGTGTAATTAATAAAAGGTCTTTCAAAGTTTTAATCCGATAATAATAAATTCAAAGATAGTAGAAATGATCCAAATAATTAGTAGGAAACAGTACTCCTTTCCGGCGAATCCTTTTGTTAAAAATTATTCTTTTTTGGACAATCCATCTACTGCTTCCAATACGAGTTGTTTGTCTTTGTCCAAATCATTAGCAATAGACTTAAAAAAGGCCTGTCGGTCTTTGGCGTAGTGCATATCTATATCTACTGGAACCCCTATATTTTCGTAAAGTTGATCGTTCAAACCCATGTAATACTCATTTGAAATTGCAAAATCCCAACCATTCGGTAATTTTTTTTCTAAAGCAGTAGATAAAGCGCCAGCGGTTGGGGAACCAATTCTTTTGATATGAGGGATTTCCAAAGAGGCCAAGGACATTGCCTCTGCTGCACTTCCTGTCTGAGGAGAAGTTAGTAAAAACACTGGCCGGGTAAAAGCGCTCTCCAACCCTTTTAATTCTATTTTTTGTATTGGAGAAAAGGTATTGCCCATTCTTAATTTCTCTTGGGCTACCACCCTATCTATACCGTTAAAATGCCTTAAGATTTCAAGTGCCACTTTATCTTGTCCCCCTCCATTGAATCGAATGTCCAAAATAATTTGATCTGCGCTTTGCAAGTCCTTCATTATTTGTTCCATCAAAACCGAAACTCCAGCAGCTTCCCGTTTTATGTAATCTGCCTCGTTCAATTCATGAAAGGCATCAACATAGGCCGAAACATACCCATTTTGCTCAATGGCCTCTTTTTTAAGGTTCAAATCAGCAAACAACCACATGGCTTTGATTTGTATGTAGCCAATATTGTTTTCCATTAGCCCCCATTGCATCAACCAAGAATCTTTTGTTTTATCCTCTTTCAGATAATGATCTGCCACCATTTTAGCAATTTCAAAATCTCCATATTCTTTTATCGAAGACTCCATTTCATTGGATTCTACCTCTTTATGCTTCCCTCTTTCAGCGCTTAACTTCTCTGCTTGCTCTTCCATGGAGGCATAAAGTGCATCGTCCCCTTCTAAAAACCCATGGTTGTCCTTTATTAAAGCAAGGGTGGTCTCCATTACTTCGAATAATTCCAAAGGAGTTGATTGTTGGGTCAATTTATTTCTCTGAACCGAATAGATGCTGTCCCATTCTATTCCATTCAAATCAAAGAAAGCATGGTGTTCTTGAATGGTCGCAGCAAAAACTTCAAAATTATACAATGGGTCCTCTTTCTTGGCCGGAGATATATCAAAAAAACATAACTCCGGTAGCTGTTCTGCTCTAATGTATTGGTAGGTGATTATCCCAATGGTAATGTTCAAGGTATCCTTTTCAACCTTTAGTGCATCTCCAAACTCCTGTATGGACGATATCCTATTGCTCAAACAAGAAACTTGGGTTAAATCATACAGGTGGTAGTTGCTGTCTTCAATATACATCATTCTACCTGAACCCAACGATTTCCAGACACCATTTAATGGATTAACTGGTGTAGTATCAGGCTGGCATGAAACAATAAAAAGAGCTAAAAGCACAAGGCGTTGGTAGAGCGTCATTAGTTTTTTATAATAAAGACCACACGATTAACATACAGTTGCTTACAACTTCAATATTACTGGAATTACCCAATTTTAACACAACGCATCAATAAATCCATTAAGCTTCCTCCTTTACTTTGGTTGAAAAAAACAACTGAATCCTCCCGTTCTCGCATTGCCAAACAATATAACAATGGAAGGTAATGCTCTGCAGAATTAACACTGGTACGGGCCGCGGCACCAAACTTATGGTATTCTACTAAGGCCTGGTGGTCGCTTTCTATAATCTTTTCTTCAACAAAATGATCAAAATCCAAGGCCCAATCTGGAGCAGGCAAATTCATTTGGGCCATAAAGCTTAAATTATGCACTATATTGCCGCTGGCCAATACCAACACCCCCCTTTTTCTCCATTGCAGCAATTCTCTACCCAACTCATAATGAGATGGCGGCCCAAAAGAGCGGTTTAAACTCATTTGAAAGCAAGGGATGGAGGCATCAGGATACATTTTGATTAAAACCGACCAAGCACCATGGTCTAGGCCCCTTGTTTCTGAAGAATGAACTTGCCATTGCCGAAGCTGGTTTGTTACTTCCAGTGCCAGTTGAGGGGCTCCAGGTGGTGTATATTGTACATTGTACAACGGTTTTGGGAAACCATACATATCAAACAACAAATGGTTGTGCTCGCCTGTAAAAATTCTTGTGCCTTTCGTTTCCCAATGGGCAGAAATAACCAAAATGGCCTTTGGTTCTGGTATGTCTTTGGTAATTTGTGCCCAGCCGATGGTATATTCATTTTCCTCAATGGCATTCATTGGGCTCCCATGCCCCATAAACAATACTGGCATTTTATAGGGAAGTTCTGGTAAATTGAGATTTTTCATATGGAAGATTCTGGAATTGAATAAGAACAAAAATATCGAAACCAAATATGGTTTGCCTTGATCCATGTTAATTAATACGATAGGGTCGGTAGTTGGTGATAGAACCCGCAATTTATTGTCCCTAGAGAAAAGTATGCTTAACCCATTGGATATGAAGTGCTAGTAACACAAATAGCACTTTTGTTTTCGTTGCATAAATGGGTCAAAAACCTATTTCTATGGTATCTTTTAAATAATTTTATTTTTTTTTAAAAAAAAACAGAAAATTATTAACTACAAGTAATCCCAAATTATTACATTTGTGTTTAATT
This sequence comes from Cytophagales bacterium Alg240-R148, assembly GCA_900537185.1. Taxonomy (GTDB): domain Bacteria; phylum Bacteroidota; class Bacteroidia; order Cytophagales; family Cyclobacteriaceae; genus Alg240-R148. Next base: position 137,912 of record LS999830.1, on the reverse strand, counting down.
TAATTAATTTATTATGAATAAGGGAACAGTAAAGTTTTTCAACAATACTAAAGGATTCGGTTTTATTACACCTGAAGATGGTAACAAAGATGTATTTGTACACCAAAGTGGTTTGATCGATGAAATAGCTGAAGGAGACAAAGTAAGCTACGATGTTGAAGAAGGTCAAAAAGGACTAAACGCAGTTAATGTAAAAGTAGTATAATCTACTTTTAATATTAAGATATTAGGGAAGCCTGTTAGCAATAACAGGTTTTTTTTATGTCCATAATTTTTCAAAAATGTCCTAAAGTAGCATTTTTGACTCTTTTTCATCCAACAACCGAGAATGGATAATAAACCTAAGCCCTAGGGGAATTTCCAACGAAAAGCTAGAACCACGTCCTTTGGTAACGTCTATAGTCAAATGGGTGTGTTTCCAATACTCGTACTGGTCTTGGTTCATATAAAAATTGAGCCCAGCAACTACGCCTAATAACACGTCGCTTTCGTCGATGTAAAAATCTTCTTCTTCTAATACCATTGGAGACGAACCGTCACAACAACCGCCACTTAAATGGAATAATAACGGGCCGTGTTTTTGCTGGAGTTGACGGACTACTTTTGTGGCTGCTTCGGTTATTTCTACTCTTTCCATACCTACAATTTAATTAAAAAAGGCCGAATTACAGTATAAAACGGCCTTTTGGATTGTATTCATTTTCTAAAAGAACCCTAACTTATTCTTATCATAAGAGATTAACATGTTTTTTGTTTGTCGATAATAGTTCAACATCATGACATGATTTTCTCGTCCAAAACCAGACTTTTTGTAACCTCCAAATGGTGCGTGTGCAGGATAAGCATGATAACAATTAACCCAAACCCTACCAGCCTTAATGGCCCTTGGTATTTGATACAATTGGTGGGCATCTCTGGTCCAAACGCCTGCACCCAACCCATATAAGGTGTCGTTGGCAATTTCCAATGCTTCGGCCTCGTCTTTAAATTTGGTTACACAAACCACAGGGCCGAATATTTCTTCCTGAAAAACCCGCATTTTATTGTGTCCTTCTAATATTGTTGGTTGTATGTAAAAACCATCTGAAAAGTCACCACTCAATTGGTTGGCATCTCCTCCCGCCAGTACTTTGGCTCCTTCCTCTTTACCAATTTTTAAATAGGATTTAATTTTTTCGTACTGATCATTGGATGCTTGTGCTCCTACCATGGTACCAACATCGTACGGGTTGTCTTGTACAATTGCATTGGTTCTTTCTACTACCCGCTTCATAAATGCATCGTAGATGTCCTCTTGTACCAGCAACCTGGAAGGACAAGTACACACTTCCCCTTGATTAAAAGCAAACAACACCGCCCCTTCAATGGCCTTATCCAAGTAAGCATCGTCTGCATCCATCACGGAGTTGAAAAATATGTTGGGGGACTTGCCTCCAAGCTCCATGGTTACTGGGTTTAAATTTTTAGAAGCGTATTGCATAATCAATTGGCCAGTAGTTGTTTCGCCAGTGAACGCCACTTTGTCCACTCTTGGGCTAGAAGCCAAAGGTTTACCCGCCTCAGGGCCAAAACCGTGCACGATATTGACTACTCCAGGAGGGAAAACATCTGCAATTTTTTCCATTAACAGGGTTGCGGTGGATGGCGTTTGTTCAGCAGGTTTCAGAACCACACAATTGCCTGTTACTAAGGCTGGTGGGAGTTTCCAAGACAACATCAACAAAGGGAAATTCCAGGGTATTATCTGCCCAATTACCCCCAATGGTTCTTTGATGTTCATAGACAAGGTATTGGCATCTAATTCCGTTGCACTGCCTTCTTCAGACCGAATACAAGCTGCAAAATAGCGCCAATGGTCTACTGCCAAAGGGATATCTGCATTTATTGTCTCTCTAATAGGTTTGCCGTTGTCACAAGTTTCCATAACTGCAAACTCTTCCAAATTTTCTTCAATTATGTCGGCCACTTTGTTGAGCAAAGATGCCCTTTCGGTTGCAGAAGTGTTACCCCAAGCTTCTTTAGCAGCATTGGCTGCGTCAAGAGCCATTTCAACATCTTCTTTTTGTGATCTTGGGTATTGGGCAATTAAACTGTTATCAACAGGCGAGGTATTGTCGAAGTACTGTCCACCTTTTGGAGGAACAAATGCACCATTGATAAAGTTGGCATACTTTTCTTTGAATTTTGGTTTGGTATAACTCATAGGTAATTAATTAAGGATTGGTTAGTTTTATATGCGCTATTCTTATTATAATCTTCTTCAAGTTATTCCTTCTATTTTAAAATAGATTGAACATAAGTATCATATTCTTGAACATATCTATTATAACACCTGTTTTTCAGGTTATTTTTTATTATAATTGGTTATGAGTCAGTTATTAAATCAACATCGATCCAACAGAAAGCTCAGCACCTTAATTGAAAATAGAACTACTTATAACGCGGAGTACGCAGAATTAAACATTTACGAAACCCACGCCTTTGCCGAACAAGTGTCACTTACTTTCAATTTCCCTATTATTGCCAGCATGCTTACCGGTAAAAAAGTAATGCACATTGAGGGGTTGGACTCTTTTGATTTTTACCCTGGAGAATCCGTGGTTATGCCAACCAACAAAGAGATGGTGATTGATTTCCCCTTGGCTACAGAAAGCAGCCCTACACAATGTTTGGCTCTGGGCATAGATGCTTTGAAAATTGAAGAAGTGGTTGAACAATTTAACCACCAAGTGGCCATTGAGAATGAAAACAACAATTGGAACTTAGACCAAAATGCTTCGCACCATTTGAACAATGAAGCAGTGAACCACCTGATTGAAAGACTCACTTATACCTTCACCAACAACAATAAATCCAAAGATGTACTGCTTAATTTGATGATTCAAGAGCTCATCGTGCGCTTGTTGCAAACAAAAGCAAAATCGCTGATTTTAAATGACACCGAGCATATTTTTAGTGATACCAGAATTGGAACAGTCATTAAATTTATCAAAGACAACCTTACTAATAAAGATCTTACAGTGGATATTTTGGCCCAAAAGGCCTATATGAGTACTTCCCACTTTCACAAACAATTTAAAAACACATTGGGCATCTCCCCGATCGATTACATAAATTCTGAGAAAATAAAGTTTGCTAAAAAATTGATACAAGATTGTTCTGATTCAAGAATGTGCGAGATTGCGTTTAAGGCAGGGTTCAACAACACCAGCTACTTCAACAGACAATTTAAAAAAATGGAATTAATGACGCCTCAGCAGTTTAAAAAATCAATTGAGTTTTGATTTAAAAAGTAAGCCTACCGTTTTCGATTTGCACCCAGCGAACCAACACCCAAACAAATACCACTTCCCGCATTTCAAGCTGCTTGTTGTATTCCATAACATGGAAATCTGTGTGGGTGGAGAAACCCTTTGTTATGCTGATATTTTCAAAAAGCGCTGGAAAATAATTGTTTCTACAAGATTCAAAAAAAATACAATTCACATCTTCTTCTTTTGTTGTATTGTTTTTTAAGACAGATGTGTATTTTGTACCATCATTTTTATATTTAATGTTTCGGTAATGACGAGTGGAATCAAACATGGTGTAATACCGCCCGTCCAACATACTTTCAACTTTGCCTGGGCTCTTAACCAACGCACTGCCGCATCCCAAAACATAATATTCTTCATTTACAAATTGATTGTATGGATTGGCCATCCGCGACTCATTAAATAACTTAAAATCTTTAATTAAAATATCTTCTAATTGGTTTGCCCCGAGTAAAAAATACAGCACTACCTGCAAGGTCAAGAGTACCAAAAAACCTCTTTTTAAATTTTTAGCCATAAGATACAATCTAAAGATTAATCTCCTCTAAAGCAAAAGCCATGCTGTTTTAAAGCAACATGGCAAACATAAAAAAGAAGCAGATATTATGCCATCACCACAACAAAAGCGCCATTAAAACGAATACCCTATACCGGCTCTAAAAGTTAGCCCAGGCCATTCTATATCATATCCAGAACTGCCTCCATAGGGTGGGCTGTAAATTTTGTTATCCAAAAGGTTGTTGACTTTGGCCGTAATTACCAATTTTTTGGAAGACATCAAAGACAGCCTTGCATAGAAATCCATTTTAACAAATCCGTCAGCATTTGACTTATTCATAACTGGCAAGGGCACGCCGGCCTGGTAGTTGGGTGGGACGCTTCGGGACCCTGAAATTAGATTATTCAAACCAAAAGCCAAATTACTATTGAGTTGATAAGACAAGTTGACAAAACCCGAAGTGTTGCTTAAAAAAGTCAAATCATTTTCTCCCTCCACAATGGCTTCACTGGTATAAACATTGGGATCTAGTTCTCCCAGTTTCTCTTTTTTGCTGATAAAAAAGTGGGCACCTGCATGGATTCTCAACTTTGCTTTAATTTCTGTTTTAAAATCCAACTCTACACCGGTTATGTTTCTACTGTCAAAATTAAAAGCCATTTCATCGTCTATTTCAACAAAAGTTCCATCAGCGTTGACAGAATCGACTACAATTTCTTGAATAAAATCATTGTAACTGTTGTTGTACAACGTCAAACTCACATCCAGGGCTTTATTAACGTACCCCACTTGAAATTCAAGGGTATTGAGGTGTTCTGGCATTAAATCGGGGTTTGGAGCATCAATATCTAGGTATTCTCTATAGGAAGGCACTCTAAAAGCGGTACCATATAATAGTTTACCATAAAAGTTATTGCGTTTCCCGGTCAAGCCCAACCGGTAATTAAATTGTCCGTCGTACCCACTAATGGCATCATACCGGACGCCACCCGTAAGCATAAAAATTTCATTTATCGTATAAGAATCTTGTGCGTAAACCCCTACATAAGACCTGCTGATATTGGGGTCTGTTAGAACATCAAATGTACCCAACTCATCTTGTCCATCAATATGAAAATCAATAACCTCTTTCATGTCGGTGGCCATATCTTGTTGAAAAGAAGTTCCTAAGACTATAGAATGCTTTTCTAAATCCAAGTTATAAGTTAGTTCAGCACCTAACATCCGTGTATCCAAATCGTTTATTGCATGCTCTTTGATTACATTGCTAGTCTCATCCACATATTTAGTTTTGTCTCTTTCAAATCCAAATTGATTGAAATAGGCAGATATTTTGAGGCTGCTTACATCGCTTAATTTAGGAGCAAAACTAGCACCAACTGTTATTGGCGTTCTTTTGAATCGATAATTTTTATCGGTACTCCTATAACGATAAGGGTATTCGTAATTGGTAATACTCGCGTTTACGGAGAAATCATTTTTTGAATATTTGATATTGCCCGTTATCAATTCTCGGCTTTGGTCTATGTTTCTTTTTAAACCATTGGACATTAATTCAGGTTCAAATCCATCTGACTTTAAATATTTGGCACTAACGTACAAGCCATTTTTGCCATAGTCTGCAAAAACTTCTGTGGTATTAAACGAGCCATAGGCTACTCGAGCAGAACTGCCTTCTGATTTGGTGCTAATATTGATCACACCAGCAAAACTATTGGCTCCGTAAAGTACTGACCCAGGGCCATTTAACACCTCTATTTTCTCAATTTTTTCCAACGGTATCATTTCATCGATGTTAAAATTGCCGTAGTAAGAATCGCGCATGGGCTCCCCGTCAATTAGAAGCAAAATCTTATTGTTATAACGGGCTTGCACCCCTCTGATCCATGGCAATTGATGGCCGGCTCTGTATTCTTGTACTTGAATGCCTGGAACTGCATTGAGTACATCTTGTAGGGTGTTAAAGCCATGGGTTTGAAAATCGTTTTTTGTAAAAACTCGAACCACAGAGGGAGCCTTTTGTATGGACACACTGTTTTTAGTAGCAGATTCTACTCGAATATTCATCAGGTCTTCCAAAGACAAGTCGAGTAAATTGTCTACCTCCGCTGCGTCCTCCTTCGTTTGGGCATGTGTTACTTGAAATATACTTACAAAGCATATAATTAATAAAGTACGCAGTTGTTTACTCCGTTTCATAATAGTAAGGTTAAAGTTGACAATAAACACAATGGTATGCAACGAGCAAAGCCCCACACCAGGCGGCAAACAATGAAGATAAAGGTAGTTGATGGACTTGAAGTTTGTTGAAGCTTCTTATATGCCACTTATACAATTTAAAGAATTAATGTGTAAAAAGAAATATACAAATAAAAAAATAATACTATGTACACAACCTTATGTTGCTCTTGATTCCACACATACAAAACTACCCTTCTATTGTTACATACTATAGTTTTGGAGTTATGATTACAACACGCATTACCATGTAATAAAACTTTATCTACTTCTGCTTTATACTTTTTTACGTTCATAATGAATTTGGACCAATTGCTCTAAATGTACCGAACAACTTTTCATTATAAACTCCAAAGATTGCACATTGTCTTGAAACAGAGGAACTCCTTGTCCTAAAAGCACCGGTATTTTAGTAAGAATTAATTCGTCAATTAAGTCTTCTTTTAAAAAGCTTTGAATGGTATTGCCTCCATCTATGTACAACCTAAAATGACCTAGCGCATGTATTTCTTTGAGAACCTTTTCAAGCTTTCCACTAACTATAAAAACTAGGCCATCGTGTTCCTCCCTCACCTTTTTCATGTTATTACTTAAAACAAAAACAGGTTTCTCATAGGGCCATTCTATTCCAAAACCACAAACCACTTCATAAGTATTGCGCCCCATTACAAGCGCATCAATTCTATTCATAAAATCAAAATAACCCATATCGGACTGCTCTGGATTCTCCACCATATCCAACCATTCAATTCCACCATTTTTATCTGCAATAAAGCCGTCTATGCTGGTAGCGATGTAAACACTATTCTTTTTGTTGTTCATAAGTCTGTTGTTTAATGGTTCAAACGGATTCAGGACAAAACAAGAGCAGACAGGAATAATTCTTAGGATTATCGTGCACAGGAAGCTACTATGTTATGTCTAAATCCAGGAATTGATTAGCAGGTTATTAAAATACGATAAAAAATTTATTTCACTCGCTTCATTTTATGTTTTATAGGGTTAAACCCGGACTCCATTTCTTTTATGCTTGAACAGAAATTATTTTTGCTGTGAAACGCTACACCATTCCTTCTGCTTATTCTAAATTTTCCCAAGCAGAGACACCACCTTCTTTAATCTGAAGAATTGCAAACAAAAGGACAATTCCTATTAACCCGATTGCGGATTGACCAAAACTCAAACCAATAGACATATTCACTATTAAAATCACAACACTAGATGCACCAAAACCCCAAAATGCCCATTTTTTCCACTGCAGTAACATGAGGGCAAAAAACAAATTGGCGGCCCCAGTACAGGTTAATAAAAACAAGGTGGACTGGGACATAGGATTTTCCAACCCTTGAAACAATTTATCATCAAAAAACAAATAGGCAATGGCAGTCATTGCATTGGTAACTATCATCAAGGCCAACCATGCCGTTACGCAACCATGTCTTTTTTTAGAATGCATAAGAAAATAACATCTATTTTTTTAACGCCGTACCATGGAACGGACAAAAACTCCAATTGCCTTTCATAAAGCCACCATCTTCTGGGCAAATTTTATTGGGTAACAAACTGCTAATTGGCAATGAATACTCAAAGGATTTATCTGAATGGTGCACAACAAATTGTCCGTCGCTGTATACATCAATCAAATTTTTTCCATTTTCATCTTGAATTTTGAAAAAATAAAAATACATACCTTCCCCCATTTGCCCTAACATCTGTGCAAACATTGGCCTAATCATTTCAGTTACCATCTTAGCTTCTTCTCCAATAGCATCTTCCGTCAAGGGCCGGTATTTCTTTTCTCCAACCGCTATCGACATTGAATTAAAAATTGCCTGTTCATCGATAAAGTCCGTTTTGCCTGAATTACTCACCTTCATACTCAAGGCGCATATAACCACATAATCTTCAAAAGCCAAGGAAAGCTGGTCTATGACCTCTCTAGGTACATCTGGGTTGTCCTTTAAGGCTATCTCCCAATAATTATTGGGCAGCCAAAACGATAAGTCCATATCGTTTCCATCCTTTCCCCATATTTGAACTTCTTTTATGTAATCAATAAGGTTAACGTTGGACAAATCACGGGGAGGTGGTGGCGGTATTTCCCCCTCTTGTGCCCATACATTTACACTTAACAAAAAAGCCATCCATAACACTATACTGCTGCGCATAAAAGTCGATATTTTAATATAAGAATTCCCTAAGCGCTTCTTAGGGTCTAAAATCTGTGCACAATCTAAAGAAAAATATATTACTTGTTACTTATAGGAAGCAATATTTATACTATTCACCACAATTGGAGTGGGTCCAATAGGCCACAAAGTACTTAGGTGGTGCCGTATTTTATTCTCTTGTTATGGGGTGGTAACTGCACCTCATTCCACCACCAATTACCGCCTTTTCATATGGCATTTCGATTACTTCAATACCAAATTTTTCTCTAATTTGTTTGGCTACATGTGGAAATGACACCCAAACAACCTCTTGATTATCAATACATTAGAAGTGTTATTGAAATTATAAAAATGGGGAATCTGCCATTTCTGAGTCGCAACGGCCTGTTTGTTGCTTGGCACATCCCAAGGTGCGTAAACTCTAAAACCGCGTTTGCCTTCTTTTGTTTTCGTGGATAGGATCCCTCTATTGATTAATACTGATTTTGGAAACACAAAGAATCCAGAATTGTTTTTAGACTCTACAACAACAACGTACCAACTAAAAACATCAGTTTCTTCAAATGGTTGTATGGGTGCACTTGGTCTATTTCGCTTCCAGAATGTTACAAAAGCACCAATTTTTGTTGGAGTAATTTTGGCTGTTCTACAAATAACTATCCCTTTGTCTACAGTAAACTGACAGGCCTTGTATTCCTTGCTTTCGAGTTCTTCAGTGAAGTTGTTAAACGTCAAAGAGTGCTTAGCAAATAACTTTTCAAGCGTTTTATGAATCCTTAACTCTTCTGCCATTTTTCAATTCTCTATAATCCCCTTTAGTGGAGCAATCCTATCCATATCACACTCCAGATAAATGTTAGTAAAAACCCCATTGTATTCAAAAGGCAATAGGTTGGGACCAGACTTTTCTACAGTCAAAACCGTTTTATAATTAGTAAAAAACAGTTTGTAATAGACTTCTGAAAGCAAAATATACCTTATTGCAATAACAAACAATTCAAAGACTACTTACACAACCGATCCAGGTAAAATTCATGTTATAAATGCCATTTAATCAATCCATTACCCAACTCAAAAAACATGGAACATTCCATTAAAAGCTTCAATAAAGCACCCAATATGGCTGTGAAATAGTTTTATAAATGATGCTCGATGAATCAAAAAAACTTATGCACACTTTTTAGCTATATAAAACCCATAGCTGTAGTAGGCCTTGTATTTTTGGTACATCTCTATTTCTTTTTTATACCCATCTACTACTGCCAAGGCCAAATCAGAGTTTCCATTTCTTTTTAAGAATTCTTCAAAATTAGCACGTATGGGTTGGTAATAATTATGCATCCAACTTTCTTCGGGCAAATAGAAATAAGCTTCTAAACTGTACCCATTATTTTCTAACATTCTAATTTTATTGGCTGCGGTATCAATTTCAGGATATTCAGTTTTCCAAAAAGTTTCAATTGCATTTGGTCTTGTGTTGGAAATCCATGTCAATTCACTTACAGCCAAATACCCACCTGGCTTCAAAAAACTACGCCATTGTTGAATACCATTTTCAAAGCCTATGTTATAGATGGCGCCTTCTGACCATATAACATCCAGACTATTGGCTGCAAATGGAAGCGCATCCATGGATGCTTGGGTGGTCGTTATTGTCTGTTCCAAACCGGCCTTTTTCACCTGAGAATCTAAGTCGTTTAAAAATTCATGAAACAAATCAACGGCTTCAATTGTACCTGGGAATTGCCGTGCCAATGTTAAAGTCTGGCCCCCAGATCCACAGCCAATATCAGTCATTTTTGACTTGGTTGGATCCTTTAGCGCAATAAAATCCAATGCGCGCAAGGTATCTCTTTCGCTCCCCGGCCCTTGCCTTTTGGTATTTTTGTGCAAGTCAATTATTAATTCAATTTCTGTCATTGGTTTTTTACTTGAAAAGAATAAAAATACCAATTTTATTATTCAAAACAGGTCAATCCCCCTCTTTTTCCAACCATTCACTCATGGCTTCTAGAAACCCTTCACAACGTGTCCAGGGCAACTTATTGTCTTGAAATTCATAAAAACCGCCAGTTTTACATTGGTACATATTATGGTTGGCCTCAGGAAATGTTTGAATGGCCAAGTTGGTATGGGTACCCAAGGTACGTTGGTACAAAGTTCTGGTCTTTTTCCAATCAACGTTCCTGTCCTTTTCTCCAAACAATGCCAAAACAGGGCATTGGATCCCATTTAATATTGATTCGAAATTTTCTATATAAATGGGCAATGCTGTAACTTCTTCTAATGGTTGGTGCATCAATTGTTTTTGAAATTGATAGTAGCCGTCCGCAGTTCCAGCACCCCCAACAAATCGTTTGTAAAAAGCATTCGACCTTAACTTGGAAGTTGCCTGTAGGTATGTTTCAAAACCACCCCCCTTATGGCATATTCTATTGCCTGCTTGCCATTCTTTCACAAGCAACTGGACGCTGTCTTGGGGTATCTCTTCAATTTTCAGGTTTTGCTCTAACAAGTATTTAAAGTTTTCTTTGCCATCTACCCCACTTACGGATATCCAAAAATTAATATCTTGGTATTGCTGAATCACCAAGGGGTTGATCCAGCCAGCTCTGCTAATACCCCAAAGTCCAATTACATCCGACCCCTTCACTTTTTGTTTCTTTAGAGATTGGATGGCGGCTATTACTTCATCCGCACTATTTTGAACTGGTTGGTTGTAATCAAACACTCCTTCACTTTTACCGCACCCCATTTTATCACACATATAGGTTGCATATCCAGATTTTGCCAACTGCACTCTTACATCCCGATACCAATCTTGCTGTACCGCATTAGTTTCTCCCGAACCATGTACGATGCGCACTATGCCTTTTGGTTGGTTATTTTCGGGCATCATCAACACTCCGCTTAGATTCGATTCTTCAAATTTGAAATCCAAAGGTTCTTGTATTGTTTGGGCCATAGCATTAAATGCCGATAAGCAAAGGGACAATGTAAGCAGTAGATTTTTCATAACAAGTTTAAAACCATAACAACGGAATGCATTTACTTTTGGTTATAAAACCCAGTGGCACAAACACTTATACCCTTTTACACCAATTCTTTATTGAAAATAAAACATAATTTTTAGCCAACGACCACCAATGGCTTTTTTTTGACCATCCACTGATGTTTTCTAAGTTAATGAACAGGAAAGAATACCTTCATTGTTGTTTGTTTAAATCTGCTGTTTCTGGTCGGCAATTGGCTCCAAATGACATCCAATCTATATCCAATTGGCCTACAAAATTTGAATTAATAACTTTTCCAAACCGATTGGCTACCGGGTGGCTTTGGTATCCTGGATTGATGGCAATCCTTACATGGGTTATTCTCGTTGAGTCCAAATCAAGGCCTCTATTTTTATGAAAAAACAAACCCGAAAAATCAATTTCAAATTCTTGATAGACTTGGGTTACATCCAATCCACCTGCTGCATGCACCTCTGCACCTGCTGTGGCTATCCCATTGGCATCAATCAAGGTAATTGCTACCCTACAGGTATCCGAAGCCTTCATTCTTAGTTTAAACACAGGTTCGGTTAAAGGTTCTGAAAAATCCAATGTTTTTGGTTCGGCACCATTGTTAATGCGGTAATCTACAGCATGCCATTGATGCGGTTCTTTGGCATTAGTTTCAATTCTCAACACACCATTTGATTGTAAAAAAGAAAAATTATTCCAGCCTTCCATAAAATCTGTTTTAAGCGGATTGGTATAGTCATTTTTAAAAATATGACAGGCTGTATAGTCTTCAATCTGCACTACCTTCACTTTGGTTTTTTCCACGGTTTGCAAGCGCCCTTCCACAGCCAAACGAACATTTTTATAACCACTAGTGTAGCGGACTTTTATTGGTCCTGGGCCATAATATCCCGGCTTTAAGGAAGCACCAGAGCCAAAATCCCAATAAAATTTTTCTGTCCCTTCCAAATTAGAGCAAGTGCTTAAAAACACCACTGGTTCATCCCTGAATTGAAAGGATCGGTTGGTTACAAAGTCGACCTTGGGAACACCGCATTCACCAGTAACAACCAAATCTACTTTTTCTGTTTCCAACGGACAGCCATTCCACTCCACCTTTGCATGGTACCTACCAGATTCTTTTGGGTAAAAGGTATTGTTTCCCTTAGCACAAACCCAACCCTCTTTGTACCAGGTATAGGCGTAAGCACTGTCGTACGCCAGTTTGAATGCCACTTTGCTTGGCAAACAAACCGTATCCTTGCCAATTATATTTAACTCCACCTCCGCTTGCTGGCAATTAAGGATGTCCAAATGAATATTACCCCTATCCGGAACAGCATTAAAATACAGGGTATCGCCTTCCACTTGAAAGGAAAGTGGCTGAGCCCCTTGTTTTATGCCCATTACTGCTGTTACTTCTTTGGGAATGGCCAATCTTATCGAAAGCGGAAAGTCATACCAATCGTCTCTTAAGGTATCTGTAAGTACCAGTTCCCAATTATTATCTCTGGCAAACGGTGCACTTATCTCGGTCAACTTTGCCCCCTTTCTTTCTCTGTGGTATTTGACTGCATTGGCCAGGGTGGTCAACCAGACCTTGTCTCCTTTTGCTTTTAAGTATTGGATTTGTTTTTCAAACCGCTCTAATGAAATGTTCTCATAAATTTCTGGAGCTCCGATACCATGGTACATAATAGGCAACAAACCACCATCTTGGGCACATTGGTCCACCAAATAATACCATTGTTCTGAAACCGCCGTTAATGTTGGCAGTTTATAATAAGCTCTTTCGTTTGGGGCAAAGTCATATGGAAATTCGCTAATACCATGAGAATATACCCCCCTGCCTGCAATGTGCCCATTCGCTACAGTATCTTGCACTTCATACGCAACTGGATTCATTTCTGAGCCTTCCCCATAAGGGTAGGCAAACGTTGTTACTTGAGCACCAATTTGGGCTTGAAGTTCCTTTTTGAAGTCTGAAATTTCAACTTTTAGAGAATCTGCCGCTATGGAAAGTAAATGCGGATGGCTGTTCGTATGGTTGGCTATTTCATGGCCATTGGCCAATGCTTTTTTATGCCAAACATAATTTTGTGCAGCATTTACATAAAAGGTTCCCTTTACACCATAGTGATCCAGCATGGGGATGGCATGTTTGGGATGGTCGTAGGTCCCATCGTCAAAGGTCAAAACAATAGCCGATCGTTTGCCGTCCATCCAACGGCTAATAGAATAGTTTTGTGCTGGTGCAAGCGTGGTAAAATGAATAAAAAGTAAGGCCAATATTTTTATTTTCATGGCGATTGTTTTAAATGCTGCGTGAATAGTCCAATTTTAAATATACTTATCACTTTGCCAGAAATACACTTTCTTCAATGCTCCAATTGAATTACGCCTCTATTTCTGGCACCAGTTTCGTTCTCCATTCATCGTCCAATTTCTCAGATAATTTTACTCAGTTTTAAAAGCCTCAGTCGGTTTTTGTTATGCTGTGTTTCGCATAATTATACCCAAGCACATCGTACCTTTTGGAAAGATGTTGTAAGCGATGGTGGAAGCTTTCCCAGTCTTTATTTTCTTTTGCAGACCAAACAACTTCTGACAAGGCTGTCATTCGAGGCAATACCCTATACTCTACAATATCCCAAGTCGGCATGTATTCCGTCCATACATTGCCCTGTGCTCCTTTTATGAATTTTTCTTCATGTGGGGATAAAGAAGGAGGTGTAGGTTCATAAGAATAAACTTTTTCTACTGAAGTATGCCTTTTGCTACCTGTAAGTGGTTCTTCTTTCTGGGCGTCCTCATCCACTTGGTAATAATCAAAATAACAATGGGTTCCAGGCGTCATTATCACATCGTGTTGTTGTTTGGCAGCAGCAATACCACCTTCCACACCACGCCAGGACATTACCGTTGCGTTGGGTGCTAAGCCTCCTTCAAGAATTTCGTCCCAACCAATAATATTTCGTCCGTTTTTGTTCAAGAATTTTTCTATTCTTTTAATGAAATAACTCTGCAGTTCGTGTTCGTCCTTTAAACCTTCTCTTTTTATAACTTCCTGTGCATAAGCACTTTCTTTCCATTCCTTTTTTAAAACTTCGTCGCCTCCTATGTGAATGTATTGGCTCGGAAACAACTCCATAACTTCTGTTAAGACATCCTCCAAAAAACCAAAAGTGGCTTCTGTAGGGGCATACACCTCTTGAAAAATCCCCCACCGTTTTGCTACTTCGTAAGGACCCTTGGTGTTTCCAAATTGCGGATAAGCTGCCAATGCAGCTAGAGAATGCCCTGGCAATTCTATTTCCGGTATAACCGTAATGTGCCTCGCTTTTGCATAGGCCACTACTTCCTTAATTTCCTTTTGGGTATAAAACCCTCCGTACCGAACCGAATCGTAGGTGTAGGGTGCATTTCTTGTACCAGCCAGCCCTATTGCTGTACCTTCTCTAAATCCGCCGATTTCAGTTAATCTAGGGTACTTTTTAATTTCTATCCGCCAGCCTTGGTCTTCAGTTAAGTGCCAATGAAAAGTATTCATTTTATGCATTGCGATTAAATCCAAGTACTTTTTAATGGAGGCAACCGGAAAAAAATGCCTGCCAACATCTAGGTGCATGCCTCTATAAGCATACCTTGGGTTATCGCTTATTTCTACAGCTGGAAGACTCCAATTTTTTTGTGCCATTCCATTGTTTTCTATTTCTGCTGGCAACAATTGTCGCAACGATTGTATCCCATAAAAAACACCGACGCTAGTTTTACCAGAAACTACTATGCCATTGGGTGTTATGGAAAGTTGGTACCCCTCAGCGTATTCTATTGTTGGGTCAATTTGTAAAAGTATATTCCCTTTCTCACTTCCAGAAAAACTGATTCCCAGCCCTTTGCCTGCGGCACCAGTTATCAGATCCGATAAAAACGCAGCCTCGCCCATTAAGTTAGAACTGCATAGTATTTGAGTAGTAGAGTCCAACAAAAAACGGCCGTTTTTCCTAGTCATCTCAGTAGGTTGTGGGATAATCTGGTAATCCTCCTTGTTATTTACTACTTCCTTTTTTTGACTTGTACAGGAAACTAACAACACGTAGGTTGCTACAAAAATTATTTTTTTCATGGATTGAATTTTTAATTTAACCATCGCATAGCACTTAATAAGTGCCATGCCTATTTTTTTAGTTTCAAACACTGAAACCTTCACTTATTCTAACTGTTTTCTTTCTTTTTCAAGAATTGCGAGTGCCTCATTGGCAGTAACTACTTGCGCAGGTGTAAACCAACTCACTACAATACCACCCAATAATGCCATTACAACGGACGGCACAACGGAATTGCCCCAAAACGACTCCCAAGAGCTGTGTAAATTAATAGTGATTGCTGTTGCAGACCCCACTATTATTGAAGCCAACCCACCCTGCCAGGTAGCCCGCTGCCAAAATTTCCCCAATAGTATACAAGCAAACAATCCAGAAAAAACGATTCCTATCATACCGTTGATATACCCAATAATGTTTTCAGAAAATAAGGTGAAAATCAAGGCCAAACTGGTAGTGAGTACAATGCCAATTCTAGATAAAAATATAGGATTCCTTTTTTCTGGTAAACGACCCAACCCATTGGCGTAAAGGTCTCTTAACAAAATGGAAACACCGGCAATGGCATCCGAACTGGCAGAAGACATAGTAGCGCTGAGCCCCGCAATGATGACTAAAATACCAATTCCGAGTGGCAGTACATCGCTTGCTAAATAAATAAAAGCGGTATCAGGGTCTGAAAGACCTGGGTTCAATTTATAAGCTGCCATCCCAATAATTGCTGGGAAAAACGAAAAAAACAAATAAATAACACCCGTCAGAAGAAAGCTCTTTTTAACGGTTTTTACGGAATCTGCCGAATAAATTCTCTGTCGGTACGAGGGAGTAGCCAATACAGATACACTAATAGCAACCGCTAGAGAAACAGCGGGTAACATAGACCCATTAAAAAAATGCTGGGCCTGTTCTTTTCCAACAGCCCATAACACATCACTGCCTCCTATTTGATTCAAACTGTAATACCCCATCAATACAAAGCCGCAAAATAAAATTAAGGCTTGTATGGTATCCGTCCAGACTACGGCCATGTACCCTCCTACCACCACATAAATTGAAAAACCAATGGTAATCAACATTTTGCAGTAGAGCAAGTCCAAACCAGCAATCCAAGACAAATACTTAGCACCACCCATAATGTGGGCACCAAGCCAACCTATGCTCGCTATATAAGTCAAAATTCCCACCACATTTTTGATGGTCTTGTTGGCTCCGTAATAATAGCTAACCTCTTCAGACATAGTCATGAAGCGGTGTTTCCTAGCACTTGTAAAAAGGTAGGCCAGCAACAGCATTCCAATTGCACCGCCAATGCCATAAAATGCCCCGGTCCATCCGGTAGAGTACCCTTTTCCAACTGCCCCCATGCTGGAACCCGTTCCCACCATGGTGGCAACGGTTGTTCCTAACATTAATAAGAGAGGTACACTCCTACCTCCTAACAAAAAGTCTTCTCCGCTCCGTTGTTTTCTAGAAATAAATACGCTTAGACCAATCATGCCCAAAACATACAGTCCAAAAACGAGTAAAAATATACCCGAATCGATTCCTTTGGTTCCTAGAAAAGCTAAAACTGTCATTTCGGTTTTTTATAACACACGCAATCAATCTCTACTTTACAATCCACCATCATACTGGATTGCACACAGGCACGGGCCGGCGCATGCTCCCCTCCAAAATACTCCGCATATACTTTGTTGAACGACCAAAAATCCCTGGTGTCATCCAGCCATGCACCACACCTTACAATGTGTTCTTTGCCATAACCTGCTTCTTCTAAAATAGCCAATAAATTTTCGATTGTTTTTCTAGTTTGCGGCACAATACCACCGGCAATAATCTCCCCATCTTCCATGGCTACTTGTCCAGAAACATAGAGCCATCCATCGGCCTCTACTGCCCTTGCAAATGGGAGGTTTTGCCCACCAGCTCCAGATTTGGAGGTTCCATATCTTTTAATATCACTCATTTTTGTAGTTTTTATTGATTGATTTAATTGTTTTTTCTTTTTAAGTAACGGCCCTTTCTGTGGGCAATGGATCGATCTTTACAATAACTAATTGCACCATTTACCAATACATATTCTATACCTTTGGCAAGTTGTTTGGGCCGATCAAAAGTAGCAGCATCTTGAATGGATTCTGGATCGAATAGGACTACATCGGCGAAATATCCTTTTGCCACTTTTCCTCTTTTTTCAAACTTAAATTTTGCTGCAGGTAGAGCAGTCATTTTTCTTATAGCATCCGTGAGGGTAAGCAACTGGTATTCTCTAACATACCTGCCAAGTACCCTTGGAAACGTACCGTATAGTCTAGGGTGTGGGTGCGGATCATGTGGCAAGCCGTCAGAGCCAACCATTGTTTTCTCATTGCTCAATATATTTTGCATGTCTTGTTCCTGCATGTTAAAATATACCGCTCCAGCTGGTTGCAATTTTTTAGCAGCTTCTAATTGCTCCATGCCCCAGTCTTTTGCTATTGCATCCAAATATTTTGGAGCAATGTCTGGATAGGCATCGGACCAAGTTATCAGAATCTTTATTTTGCCATCTACCTGTTCTAAATCTAATGTACTGGATCCAGCCACGTATGGGTAACAGTCCATATGTACTTGGCTGTTGCATTCCGCATTTTCTATCACTTCTAGCACTTCCTTGCTTCTTCCCCAATTTTCTATGCCAGCACATTTCAGGTGCGATACCAAAATTGGCAAATCCGCCTTTTCGCAAATTGCAAACGATTCTGTTAATGCCTCTGTTATCTTATCAAACTCATTGCGCAAATGGGTGGTGTAAATCCCGCCATGCGCCGCTGCGATTTTTGCTAGTGCTACCACCTCATCTGTAGACGCATGGTTGGACGTGCCATAAGCCAACCCAGAACTGAAACCAATGGCCCCTTCCTCCATTGCGCGCTCTAATTCTTGTTTCATAACGTCCAGTTCTTCTTCTGTACAAGTTCTGTAAAGGTCGGTCATTGCGTTGTTGCGCAAGGAAATATGGCCACACAAAGCCGCAACATTTACCGCAGGCTCCATTTCATTAATCTTATTTATGTAGGATTTAAAAGTAGGGAATACAAAATCTTCCTTTCTACCCAAAAGATTCAAAGGATCCGGTGGAGTATCCTTTATTTTACTTGGTGCCGAACTTATACCACAGTTTCCAACGATTACTGTTGTAATCCCTTGGCTAATCTTTGGTAGGGCATCTGGAGATTTTAATATGGCATTGTCGTCGTGTGTATGTACGTCAATAAAACCTGGACAGAGTACTTTGCCATTCCCATTTATGGTTTTGGCCGCCTCCACAACAGACAAATCTCCAATATCCACAATGGTATCATGGGCAATTCCAACATCAGATAGGTAAGGTTCAGTGCCTGTTCCGTCCACTACCAATACGCCAACAAATTTTACATCCAGCTTGTCCATATTTTCTAATCCCCAAGTGGGTATCTGTTTTTTCTATCTCTTTTGGAATCCATATTGTACTTAATTTTCCTCAACATTTCTTTGCAAGTATTTTGTCTCAAGTTGGCAACTTCCAATGCCAGCGTATCCACTACCGCCAATAGCGCATACCGAGAAGGAGTTGGTTTGAATATTCCTTCTGACTCCTGCACTTGAACCTGTAGGTGGATGTCACTAAGATCTGATAAAGTGGTACTGGAGCGGGTTATGGCAATGACCTTCGCACCATATTGTTTGGCAACCGACACGTTGTCATTGATCTCTGCGAGCTCTCCAGAAGTAGAGATTGCTAGCACTACGGATTTAGAATCCAAGGTGGCTGCTACCATTCCTTGCATAATGGCATCGTGGTAAGCTGTGACCGTCACTCCCAATCTAAACAGGCGGTGCTGCGCCTCAAGTGCTACAATAGTTGATCCACCACCACTACCAAAGACCACCAGTTTGTCACATCCATCGATTAGGCTACTCGATTTTTTTACAGCTCTTTCTGAAATTTGACTGCTCACACTGGTAAGGGTTTCTTGTATACCCTGAATAATATGACCAAAAGTACTTTGTTCTATTGCTTCGCTATGCCCATCTATGAACCGCTTGCCTATCGCAAAACTGGACACCAGTTTCGCTTTTAAATCTCTTACATTGGTGCAACCTACAACTTTAGCAAACCGAGTAACCGTCGCTTCACTTACTCCTGCTCCTTCAGCCAACTCTGCGATACTGGCATTCCCGGCCCATTGTAAGTCTTCAAGAATGAGCTTTCCCACTTTTCTTTCTGACGGTTTCAACTGGGTTTCTAAGGACTTTATCTTTGCTATTATGTCAAAATCGTAGGCCATTGTAGGGGTGAATTTTGTTAGTCAAATATAAAATTGATTTTTTTTAATAAAAATAAAAATATGCAAATGTTATAAAATAACAAATATTAAATACGTTTTTAACTCATTTTTGATACATTTGTTACTAACAAACACAAAAAACATCCCAAACATGGACAATTCTGAGTTTTTCAAATCAATGCCAGTAGAAGGGTATGACCCCAATAAGAAACACGATTTACTTGCGGAGGACCTGATGCTTCCGGTGGCCGTTGTAAAACAAAAAGAAATGTTCAATAATGTGAAGTGGATGCAAGCTTATAGTGATTTAAGCATGGTCAGTTTGTGCCCCCATGGAAAAACTACCATGATACCGGAGCTGTTCAGAATACAGGTTGATACGGGGGCCTGGGGCATTACAGTTGCCAATAGCTATCAGCTACAAGCGGTTAGAAGTTCTGGTATTGAAAGAGTTTTGATGGCCAATCAGCTGGTTGGGCGCCAGAACATGAACAGCGTTTTTAAGGAACTCGCCCAAGACAGCAGCTTGGAGTTTTTTTGTTTGGTTGACAACGTTTCGAACGTTCTGGAACTGTCACAAGAATTAAAACAGTACAAGGGTGTCCAATTAAATGTACTCCTTGAGATTAGTCCTAGCAATGGACGTGCGGGTATCCGACAATACGATGCGGCATTGGAATTGGCCCAATGCATTGAGCAACTCGACAACATCCAATTGTGGGGTCTAGAATGTTTTGAAGGGGTTATTAATGGCCCTGAGGCCCCAAAAAAAGTCGAGTTATTTTTAGAAAGCGTTGTAGAAATGGCCAGAAAATTGGATGCAGCAGGAATGTTTGGTGCGGAAGAAATTATTCTAACTGCAGGTGGTTCTGCCTATTACGACATAGTAGCGAAAGTTTTTTCAAATGTTACATTAAGCCTTACTACTCGGGCAGTAATAAGACCTGGGTGTTATCTCACCCACGATGAAGGCATATACAAAGAGCTACAAGAAGCAGTTGAAACCAGAGACATAGCTGCCCAGAAAACAAAAGGAACCCTGTTACCAGCCATTGAAGTTATGGCCTATATTCAGTCACTACCCGAGCCCAATTTGGCCATCATTAACATGGGCAAAAGGGACGTGTCGTTTGATGCAGGCCTTCCCCTTCCTAAGGCCATTTACAACCGTACGCAACAACAACTTATTCCTTTGGAAAAAAGTCGGCTCACCAACATTAACGACCAACACGCTTATATGCAATACCAAGACACCTACCAACCATCGGTTGGAGATATTGTTATTTTTGGTGTTTCCCACCCTTGCCTTACTTTTGACAAGTGGCAATACATTCCATTAGTAGATCAAAATTACAACGTTAACAAATTGCTTAAGACTTACTTTTAAAGTGGCAAGAAACATGCATTTATTTCTTTTTTGGTAGAAACCGACTGATTGGAGCTTCCATTCCACATCCAAAACAATGGGCTTCTTTTGAAACAAAAGGAAGTGGAAACCCTAACAACAATAAGATTACAGCCATTTGTTTCAAAGTGTATCTTGGTTTTGATACTTCAATCGATTTACATTTAGGACAAATAAATTCTGGTTTCATTTATTGAACA
Source organism: Cytophagales bacterium Alg240-R148 (assembly GCA_900537185.1). Classification (GTDB taxonomy): domain Bacteria; phylum Bacteroidota; class Bacteroidia; order Cytophagales; family Cyclobacteriaceae; genus Alg240-R148. The sequence goes on along the minus strand of LS999830.1, from coordinate 116,667 downwards.
TTTAATCCCTAAGGGAGCAGAACATTTGAATGGAGTCAGATTGTAAGGTAAGCCTGTTTCTATCGAGTTCTATAGCGTACATCCCTTCCAAGATTTGACTCATAGTATCGGTGTTGTATATGGTAATGCTGTCATTTTTTATTTCCCAATTGCCCTGTATGGCTCTAGATTCAAACCCTGGAAGTTCAATTACACCCTCTTCTTTCAGTTTCAGTTTAGAGTTGCACTTTCCTAGTATAGTTAAAGAATACTTTCCCGATACAGTATTGGGAATGTATTCGATTCCACGGTATACCACGTACTCCAAACACCACTTTCTATTCATCAACTTTGCTTCAACTGAGGCGCCTTCCTTTATGGCCTTATATCCTAAAAAAAGCACCAAAAGGGCAATAAAAGCACCAAAAGGGCAATAAAAGCAAAAAATAATAGGGCAATAAACTTAAATCGCTTTAGAAAAGCAGGGTTGTTAAATTTTCTTTCCACATAGGACTGCTCTAGTGCTTCGGCCTTAACAAACCCGCCTTCTAACAATAAAGAGTAGGCCTTATCAGCATCTTTGCTTACAACCTGTAATTTAACCCCTCCTACTGCTGTTGATAAAAAATGGTACGATTGTACGGTCAGTTCATCCAAAACTCTGCATTCTATTCCTTCGGACTCCAATTTCGACTTGGCAACATACAAATCGGAAGGCAATGAGAAAGTAGCTATTGTTTTAAACTCCATATTTTTTTTGCAAGGACAAAAGCAAACCTTAAAACGACCTAAAATACACGCATCGCTTCATTTTTTTTGTCTCAATTTTAAAACAGTAATTATACCATTTCTCGAGAACATTTCAAGCACGAGCAATTATAATTTACCCAATGCATTTTTAATACTTATCTTGAATAGCCAGAAATTAACAACCAATCGGTTGGCTGAAAACAGTTGCTAACTAATATTTCGACTAATAACTTTACCTACATTTGACACAAAAACACTCCAAATAAACCAACACATTTACCAGCGTACTGTAAACCCTATGGCAGCAAATGAAATCCAAAACCGTCCCTTGCCTTACTTTTGACAAGTGGCAATACATTCCATTGGTAGACCAAAATCACAATGTTAACAAATTGCTTAAGACTTACTTTTAAGCCTATGAAACGAAACCTCCAATTTTTCAGTGAGTTAAATCATTTCTTTGTATGCATGAATGATTTCCTTAGCACTTTTATGGGGCCTGCCCATCACTTTTTCAAAATCTGAAGGCACCTCGTTAACTCCTACTCTTATTCCATTATAAATCCCGGCTATCACAGTACCTATAAAATCACCCAACTCTGCTTTTCTTTCTATTTCATATTCTTCTGGTGGTACTGATTTGTATATTAAGCGGGTATTAAATTCTTCATTGATAAGTTGGGTTAGCTGGGTTTGAGTGATCAATTCTCCTACCAAATTATAGGTTTGTTGATTGAGTTGCTCATTTAAAATCAATTGCGCATATGCGGCACCTAATTCTTTGCGACTCGTATAACCACACTTTCCATTGCCCGCACAGTTTCTTATTTCCCCTTGTTCAACATAAGCAGCTAGGTATTCTAAATCGGGTTCAATATAAATGCTGTTTCTACCAATTGCCCAATTGAGCCCAGAGTTTTTAACATCTTCTTCTGTTTGTCGGTTGCTACTCACCACAGCACTAAAGGCTGTTTTATTTTCATTGCCAATTATACTGGTATAGACTATTTTTTCAACACCATTGTGTTTAGCCGCTTGTATCACGTTTCTATGTTGTTCTATTCTTTTTTGAGGGTCGTCCATTCCCGAAATTAACACTACTCGGTCTACCCCTTTTAATGCAACATCATATGTGTCGCGCTGGCTGTAATCAGCCTGCCTGAGTTCAACTCCCAAGTGACCTGCCCTTTCTGGAGATCTTACAATACCAATAATGTTTTTATCACCTACCTGCTTTTTAAGTTCTTTGACTATGGCTGTGCCTAGTTGTCCATTGGCCGCTGTAACTGCTATTTTCATCGTTTGAATTGTATGGTTATTTAAATGACTGTCTTGAAGAAGTCTTAACTTCTGATTCCTCATTTAATATAAGAAATATGTAGGAGCTTAAGCGAAGAATCGATGTATACTTAAAATCTATGGCCCAAAAACACCTCAAATAACTTTTACAAGCCGCTAACCTACTTCACTTTGACCAAAGGTCAATAGATTGTTGTCTGGATCGAGCACTGCAAATTCTTTTTGTCCCCAAGGCTTGAGTTGTAACTTCCCATTGGGATGAATCCCCACTTTGTTGTCTAACAAAGTTTGGTACAAACCTTCAATGTCGTCAGTTCTAATGTACACCTGTCCATAGTTTTCAGCTGGGTTAAGGTTAGAAAATTCAAAAAAATGAAGTTGAACGAGGTCCTTTTCCATCATTAAATAGCCATCATATTCTGCGCTACCAAATACTTTAAAACCGAGCTTTTCGCTGTAAAAAGCTCGGGTCATGGCCTTGTTGCGCATGGGAAGTTTGGGGTTAATCGAATGCAGCATAAGTGTGTTTTAAAGGGGATGGGGTTTTGGTTGATATTCCCAACAATTTAAACAAATTTAATGCTCCATGCACTAGTTAATAACTAAAAAACCGAATAACATGTAGGGTTACAAACTTTTCGAATGGTATAATTGATAGGCCAAACCAACTTCTACAAATACTCCAAATAAACCAACACCATTACCAGCGTATTGTAAACCCCATGGCAGCAAATGGAATACCATAAATTGCGTTGGTGGTACAAAAATAAGGCTTGGTATACTGCCCCTACTACCAATGAATTTATTACCCCGGCCCAGCCCAACTGAATATGATAACCGGCAAAAATGATACAGGTAATGACAAATGAAATCCAAAACCGCCCCTTGCCCTTTATCATCCCTTCTAACTTGGTAAATATGAAACCATGAAAAACTATTTCTTCATACAACCCACCTACAAGACAGCCCATGGTTATCATAAATATCAAACTCCATATATTCTGTCTGATGAAATCATAGATGCCTACGTCCGTTTCACTAAAAGTCACAAATTTGTTTAAAATCGGAAAAAAGACCAATTGCATAAAACCCAGAATTAACAAAGCAGATACCGCTCCCACCAACAAGGCTTTAAAACTAAATTTTTTGAAACTAAAACCAATATCCGAAAATTTTTCACCTCGGTATTTTAACCTTAACCCTATAACAATAATAATTGGAAGCGTATAACCAAACAAAGGAATGAATCCCAAGTGAGGAAATACAGCTGCAAAGCTGATAATTAAAATATCTAGGAGCGGTTGTTTAAATTTCATGGTGGATCAAATTAAGTATTCAAAGTTCAGATTTTTTAGTGCGGTCCAGTTTTTTGGTATTCTCTGCAAAATGAAAATAATAAACAAAAGCCAGTGTTATTAAGGATGGAGCTATGCCATCGAACAGAGCAAAATAAAATCTATTCCATTCTGTCAATTCCGCAATGGATTGGGCACGGAACAGCAGCTCGCCGTAAGGCTGAGATTCATAGAACAAAGAACTAGTTAAATTCCACCCCAGGTGGAACCCTAATGGCATGGCAATTGATTTGGTATATACGAAAGACTGTCCCCATACATAACCAGACAAACCAGTAACTACCAGTACATAAAACAAAGGAACAAGTTGGCCATTTTCAATTAAACCATAAGAAAACCAATGGTATGCCCCAAAAACAATGGAAGATATAAGCAGCCCCTTTTGAACCCCAAGTCTTTGTATTACAATAAACAAAATGGCACCACGGAACACCAAATCCTCTGTTAAAGCTGATTTTAAATGGTACCAAGCAGCCATAAAGAGCATATTGATCTCGAATCCTGTATTGTATTGCCAATCAATCGATTTTACCTGCGTACCTATAAAAATCATAAGGAGTTTTATTAGCACGACAAAAAGGAACCCTACCAAAAACTGGAACAGTCTTTTCTTGACCGGAGTACCCCCCAACACACTTAAATTTCTTTTTTCAAAGAAGTGTAATAATAACCAAGAAACACATAAAATAACGACAATCCCTAACACCGTTATTTCTTAGGTGCATTGGTCCTAAAAATATTTATTCCTTTGCTCCACAGCTGCACCAATAACAACCATGCAATAAGTAATACCAAAGCGCCATAAACAAGCAATTCAAAATCCGTTTCTGGAAAGGAGCTCGACTGTGCAACATAGGCTAACGCAACCAAAACTAGTAAGAGTATGGCGATGAAAGATAGTACTGTTTTTTTGAAGTTATCCGTTAAATTATTGGTGGAGCCTGAATTATTTTGGTCCATTGGATGGAGTTGGTCCAATGAAAAATGTAGACACTTTGAAAGTGCTTTGAGTGTAAACTTTCTTGGAACTACCTCCCCCTTTTCAATTCGTTGGATAGAACGCAGGCTTATATTGGAGATATCTGCCAAATCTTGCTGGGTATAGTTCAACTTATTCCTATTCTCTCTTACAAGTGTTGCAATCATTTTTTTTTTATGTTTGTCCATTGTAAAAATAGGTTTTCTTAGTAGGTCTTGGTACGACAATCCTGCGCCATTTGCACGACATTATTACCAATTAAGATTAAAATAAAACATTGTTGTATAACAATGCAAGTAATTATAACAATTTACAACCTGCTATATCAGTTATTTCTTCGTTCGATATTCGATGGTTATACCCTTTGTTAAATTTCAGGTTTGAAACAAAAATTAATGGAGTCTTTTCTATGCAATGCACTTCCCTAATTCTTATTGTTTTGAATCTTTTCAATTGCCAAACTGGCCTTAACATATTTGGGGTTTATTTCCAGACACTTTTTATAATTGGATAAAGCTTTTAGTGTATCGCCAAGATTTGGGTTGGCATTGCCCAACAATCGCCACGAATAGGTAGACCGATCATTCAGCGTGTTGTAGTACTCTAGTACTTCTTTGGTGGCTTTCCATTCTCCGGCATTTTCTAGTATGGATCCGGTTCTCAAAACATCTCCATCATAGCTGTGGTACCTATCAGTAGTATCCGTCTTGAGTTCAGCCCATAGCAATTTTGCCTGTTCTATGCCATTCTGTTTGTAAGCTTCAGCAAATTTGTATTTGGCTGAAATCGTATAGTCTTTAAGTGTTGATCCAAATAAAACTTCAGAAGCTGCATTTATGATCCGTCCGGTTCTTGAAAAATCTCTATTGGCCAACACCACAATGGAAACGTTTTCTTCTGGATATAGGTAAACAATAGACTCAAACCCTGTATCCTGCCCTTGGTGCATGATGATTGGTCTGTCCATATAGGATTGTAAAAACCAACTTAAACCAATGGAGTCTCCCCAGGGTGTTTCGAAATGGTGTTCCAATAAAAGTTTAAAATAATTTTCTTGGAGTATGGTATCTCCATTTATAATGCCCTTTCCTAAATGTAGTTGTGCCCACTCCATCATATCGTTCAAATTGGTAACCAAACCAGAACTAGGAAATAGCTTTTCATTATAAGGATAGGGCTGCCATTCTTGTGTTTCAACTCCGTAGGAATAGGCTTTGGCCCAGTTGGAAGTACTCGAAACTGAGGGTTTTTCATAAGTGCTTTGGAGCATGCCAGCCGGTTCTAAAACATAGGAATTAATGTATTCAGAAAATGGCATGCCACTCACTCGTTTTATTACAAGTCCTAAAATATCATAGGCTGAGTTGCTATAGCTAAATTGCGAACCTGGTTCAAACAAAAGTTCGTGTTCTTTTGCAGCCAATATGTTTTCTGCTAAGGCACTGTCTCCAAAAGAAGGGTTGGTCCAGTCGTCCGGGCTAAGATTAGCTGGTATCCCTGAAGTATGGTTTAAAATGTGTTGTACAGTTATATCTTTGTACCCAGTTCCTTTCATTTCGAAGGCTGGAATCAATTCTACAATTTTATCTTCTAGACTTACTTTTTTCTGTTCTATTAATTTGGCAATGGCAAAAGCCACAAATGGCTTAGAAACCGAAGCAACATGAAATAAGGTATTGGCGTTTACTTTTTCTTTCTTTTCTAAATCCGCATAGCCGAACGAATGTGCATAAATAATACCATCTCCCTTGCTCACTCCAATAGCCAGTCCGGCTTGATTGTCCGTCAACCATCTTAAATCGTTTATATAAGGGGTTAACAGACTATCGAGCTTTTGACCTTCTGGCCCCAATGCCACGTTCAAGTTTTCATTGTCGTCGTTAGATTTTTCACAACTAGTAAGAAAAACCAACAGAATCAGCAGCCATTTGAATCTCATTTTCAATTAAAGTTAAGATTAATTTCGGTTACAAACAGGGTCGAAATAATGTTGCAGTCATACCTTACATTAGTTTTTAAAAACACCATAAACATCAGATAATAAACCACTTACACTAGATCTAAATATAATAACATTTATTTCCCTCTACAAATTTCATGCTCTCCTTTTACAACGGTTTTCGAATGAGCTACATAGGTACCATTGAAATTTTTTATCCATAACATGCTTTGTATCACAACAACTACTCCTTCAACTTAACTTTATAATTACCTCCGTCTTTGTACCTATAAACTTCTCCTGCATTATCGCGCTCAAATACATAGACATCTCCCAACCCACCGTCTTCTTTTACTTCTTGGAAACTATCCCCTTTGATAGGTTTAAAAAACCGCATGCCATATTTGGGTGAATTTTCAGGCAACTGCAACACTACCAAACCATTGCCCCAAGTAGCAATGTAAACCATGCTGTTCCAGGGGTTCATGTTGTAGTAACCAACATAGTCTTCCAAGTTAAGGTGGTTGCCATTGCTTTGTTCTTCCTCCACCTTTACCTTACTTAATATTTGTTTGATACCATTGAGGTATTTAAAAGAGTAAGCCCTATTGGCATTGATCAGAACTGCCAAACCAATTTTTGTATTGAGGTTCAATTGCATCAAAGATACAAAACCAGGGCAAGTACCTCCATGAGAAACCCATACATCGCCATTTCTATTTTCTATTATTTCAAAGCCCAACCCCCAGTGCATTTTGGAATTTTTATTGGTGGATTGAATGCGGTGCATTTGTTTTAAAGTGGCTGGTTCGAGGATTTCAGCAGAATTCGAATCGTGCAACCTAAATTGCCAGGTAACAAATTTTGCCATATCATTTATAGAGCTCCAAAGGCCCATAGCTGGTTGCATGGACTGGGTATCAAATAAATTAACCACCTCTCTGGTTCGGTCTCTATTAATAGCCGTATATCCTGTGGCCCGAGGTTTTGTCTTATAATTGTGGTTGGAACCCATAAAAGTTTTGTTCATTTTAAGAGGGCTGATTATTTCTTGCATTACAAAAGTGTCGTAGGGCATTCCGGATACTTTTTCTATTATTTCCCCAAGTAGGGCATATCCAACATTGCTGTAGTTTATGTCGGCTCCCACTTCTGCTTGGTGTGCCATACCAACAAGAGCGGTTCGGAATTCTTGCTGCGTTGGAAAAATAAAATCTGGCCCTGTAAAATAACTGTGGTTGGTATTACCAGGTAAACCAGATGTATGCGACAACAATGTTCGAACGGTTACCGGAGCACCACCAGGGAAAGTTGCTTCCACCTTGTAAAAAGGAAGTATTGTTTTTATTGGGGTTTCCAAACTCAGCTGCCCTGAATCAACCAATTTCATAATGGCCACGGCTGTAAATGACTTGGTAATGGAGCAAATACTACACGCAATAGCAGTGTCCATTGGTGTTCTATTTTCAATATTGGCGTAACCAAAGGAACCTGTCCAAAGTACATTTTGATCTTTCACCACCATAGCGGTTATGCTGGGGATGTTTTCAAAATCTTTTTGGGCGTCCAACCAGACTTCTATTAGCTTAAAAGCTTCGCTATAATTTAACTTATTTTCTTGTGCTTTTCCTTGCAAACCTATTGCGAGTAAGAGCATGAGCACAGTTATTCGTTTCATGTTTTTGTTGTTCCTTTTGTTGTTGTATTGTATTAAACTATCCTGGTACTTGCTTTTTTTGCACGCACTTTTTACGGATGGTTACAACTACAAAAAAGTTTTACAACAAGTAGGTTTAAAACGAATTGTTCCTCTAGAGCTGTTTAAAGTTGGTATTTCTTAAACAAGTTCCTCTCATTCCGAATGAACCAACCTATAATAATCTGCTTCCGCTGCGATATAGGCAAAGGACAACTTATTGCCTTCTTGGAGTACTTTTTCAAAGTATGCTTTGGCTGTGGTTTTGTCTTTGTTTTGGTACCAAGCCCAATTGCCCAACCCATACAAAACTACATCGTTTATGGGGGCCTGTTCTACTGCCTTTTTAAGAGTACCTTCAGCCCAAGTACCCTTGTAAAACAAACACATATTCTGATAAATCCCATTCTCTATAACATTCATATCTAGGTTGATGTTTGCCACCACACTATCCGCAGCTTCTTTTTGATTCAATTTTCTCAAAGTCATATACAACCAATGCCCTGTTGACACCACCATGTCATCATTTTTAGAAGATTTTTCACACAAACGATACACGCGAAGCGCATTATCCAGATCATTTTTCAAATAGTAAGCCAAGCCCAAATGGTAATAAATGTTACCGTGTAAAGTACTAACCGGTATGCCCATGGCATTGGGCATGCCATCTGGCTCTACCAGATCTTCAGTTCCTTCGATTAAAGTTGCTGCCATTTCGAAATCGGCTATTGCTTTATCCAATTGCCTAATACTGATGTAGCGGTGTCCCCTGTGCCGGTACAATCGAGCATCGTTGGGATGTTGTTTTATTCCTTCGGTATAAATCCGAATGGCATCTTTATATTGGCCTGTATAAGCCGTATACCGCCCATACCAAATTATGGCATTGGCATTTGTAGGATCTTGGTCCAAGGTAACTTTTGCTTGCTCCAACTTATCAGCAAAATCACCTTTGCTGTATGGCGTACTGTAAATGGTGTCGGATAATACTGTAATCGCTTCTATTTTCCTTTTTACTTTACTAGTTGTATCGATGGAGTCGGAAGCAACTTTCGAATTTTCCTTTGCTGGCTTGTTACAAGCGAAAACAGCTAACAGAAAAAATACCAAGACTAAATTTTTCATGATTGTTTTGTTATAGGTGTTGGCGCATTTGTGAATGAATAACATGTAACTACTTCTAAATCATAAAACTGGCCCTATCTACCCATACCCTACCGTTCGCTTTTCTCCTCTTCGGGCAAAGTACTTTTAAACGGGTTGGCTTTAAACGGATAAATGGATTGTTTCACAAAACCTTTTGGAAAAGAAGTCTCGTGCAAACCGGTGCCTTTTGGCCACTCCTTGCCAGGTAAGTAGAAAGTACCGAAAATCATATCTATAAAAGGAAAAACGACTGAGAAGTTTTTCCCATAGTACTTGGGGTCTTCACAATGGTGCCAATGGTGGTATTGAGGCGTTGTGATGATGTATTTCAAAAACCCAAAATTAATATTGGTATTGGCATGGATTAAAACTGCATGAATGGCTATAAAAACAATGTATATATTAAAAGTAAGAGAAGAAAACCCGAGCACATACAGCGGAATAAACGTCATGGAACGGGTAAAGAATATGTCTACAAAATGGGTTCTAGAACCTGCCAACCAATCCATATTTTGTGTAGAATGGTGGACAGAATGGAACCGCCACAGATAATTGTGTGAATGAAAGATTCTGTGTGCCCAATACTGAAAAATATCCGTAATCAACAAGGCCATGAACAATTCAACCACAAAAGGAAGGCTTTGTACCCAAGCCTGCACCCCATCCAAGTTCATCCAGCCAAAAAACACGGTTGCAGGTTGTCTGGTAATCACCCCAAAAAGCTGAATAAGCAAATGGCTCACTGTAAAATATATTAAATCTGTGCGCCACTCTGGGTGGAAACGCGACTGATTCTTCCTTTTAGGAAAAGCCAGTTCTATGGGAATAAAAATCAAAGCCATTAGAAACAAATCCAATATCAACCAGTCCAATCCTATGCTCCAATTCACTTTTTCTACAGACCTACCATCTACTGTAAAACCTCCCAATGCAATGGTGGCTGCAGACAATACCAGAGCAATTACCGAATACCGTTTATTTTTACTTAGAAAAAAGCTTAATAATGCAAAACCAAAAGACAAAATAATGGCCACCAACATCAAGTTTTCTACCATCTCCGCAGTGTAAACTTCTCTAAACTCTGGTGTCGTGAGCCATTCTGGAAATTTGAAACACAAAATCCCTAAAAGAGAAAGTGTGGCTAGAAATATAGAAACATACCCACTGATAATCCCTTCTCCAATTTTTAAACGTTTGTTAGTCATAGATTCTTTTTAATAATTATAGGTGCAAAGTAACACCTTCTGCTGAAAGCTGGGTACACGAGCCAATAATATTGCCTGGAAATGTGGAATAAGATCCCATTGGCAGTTAAAATACCACCACATACCATTGCAGTGCGAGGTTGAGCAAGTATTTTCCACGCACCTATATTAGCCCCTATCCTGTCCTAAGAACATGGCTTGGGCCAATTTTTCTGGGTACTCCACAACTCCCTCCAAACCCTCTTTGTATACTTTAGTAAACAACATTTCCCTTTGCCGTTCTTCTTTTGTAGGTTTTCCTAAGGCCATATAAGTACCGTCCCTAACCATATCTTGTACAAACCCATCTACATCCAAAGGTTCTGCTTTAGACAACAAGCTTCTAACTTGTTCTACTACCATTGGATCCGGCTCCTTTCGATTCCTTGCAATGGCTCGAAATACCTCCACAAAATGCCTGCCTCCAATATTGCTCGCACTATAACGGTCCATTCCTAACTGCACCAAGTCTAGTATGCCCTTTTCATGGGCCAGTCTTGCCAAACCTCCAGACAAATGGTCGTAGGCTTCATACTCTTTGGTAGTCTTTAATAATTCTATTAAATCATCATGTAAAGCAGGTATATCCAACAAAACCAGCCCTCTTATGGCCCACCTAGGTTCTTTTTTCGCTCTTTCTAGAACCAAACGGTAATTGTCTTCATTTTTCAACTCTTGTAGCGCACGCCCTCCTATTTGTTTCAATGCTTTAGCAGCGGCAGATACACATTGTCCTGAACCGCGCCGAAGTTGCACTACCAATTGTGGTATGGCTGTTGCAGCGCCTTGTTGTCCTAGTCCCTTGATGGCCTCTCGTCTGACTGGTTCTGGGTGTTTGTCCAACAAAGACATTAAAAATCCAGGAATTCTATCGTCTTGAAACCAAGAAATGGCCGTGACAACATCGTATAGGTCGTAAGTTCCTTTGTCCTGTTTTTCACTTGCATTCAAAAGAAAATCTACGGCTTGACGGCTTTCTTTTGCGGAAACCTTGAATTTTTTAAACAATTCACCCAGCGCTTCCAACAAACCACAAGAGGTATCCAATAGAGCTGGACCTAATTTTTTCACCCCTTGTTCCTCTCCTATTCGCATCAACACACTTTTTATGGCATCAATTCTAAGGTCAAGTGGTAAAGAAGTGTCCAACACAAATTCATAAATGCGGGGCAAGGCCGTTCTTGCTATATCCACAATTTCAGGCTTTCTTTGAATCGACAAATGAGAAGCTGCATTCAATACATGGATGGGGTGAAAATGCCTAATGGCTGCTTTTTGATAAGCCCAAATATCATCTGAAGTTTCATCATAGTCCAGAGGAGGAGCTGGCATTCTCAACCTAATTCTATTTTCTCTAGCCTCTAGTGACTCTTTAATAAATCGATCTTTGTGGTAATACCGATCCAAAACTTCTACCAATTCCGTTCTGAGCTGGTGGTCTTTGGGCAAGGATTCAAAAATACTGGCATTCAAATTTTCAAAATCTTGCAAAGCATCAGCACCATGGGATTTCAGTCCAGTTAAAACCAATTGGGCAATAGGCTCTACAGGCATTTCTTCCATATATTCTAACAACCTTCTATCTACTGTATCCAAATGTCCAGCATCCGTACAAGCATAGCGATCGTTCCAAGCTTTAATTATCAATGTTTCAAAGTCTTTCTTCAATCTTTCCCTAAGTTGGTCCAATACAGCCGTAAAACCATCGTAATAACCAACAGAAGGGTTGCTGGTGGTCACCTTAAAAAGGTGTTGCAAAGCCTCTGTACTAATTTTATCCGCATCGGCTTCCAAAACATCTGTAACACATTTCCCATCCTCTTCGTAGTCCCATTCAACGGCTTCTACTGGGATTTCATTATCAATCTTGAGTAGGACACCAGAAATAAGCTCAAAATCATCTGAATTAAAAACATTGGAAAGTTTTTTCCCTTCCTTTTTAAGAGCTTCCACAATTTCTAGAAAATCATTGTCATTGGCATAGACATCAAAATCACTATCCTCCAGTGCCATGGCTCTATAATCGGAGTATTCTTCTAACTCAATGGCTTTTTGAAGATGCAAGAGCATTTCTTCCTTTTGTTGGTCGCTGGCGTAAAAACACGCCAAGTTGTAGTGGGCACTTGCGAAATCAGGCTGTAGATCAACAGACTGATGCATGGCATCATAGGCTTCCTGTTTGTGCCCAGAATACCACAAAGTTAGGGACAGCCTTTTTTGTGCTAAAAAGTTGTTGGGCGCCTTTTCAACAGCCTCCTTGGCATACCCCATGGCCTTGTCCCATTGTTGGGACCGCGAATAAAAAAGTGCCCGTTCTAAAAGTTCATTTAAAGTCATAAAAGTTGTTTTTTTTATCCTTAAAAACAGTAGGTAATTAAGGGTTTCAAATTTATCTCAATTCTTCCACCAGCAACTTACGTGTCACAGGTAACATCATCCCATTCCTGGTCCTGGTAATGAATAAGCCAATTGAGCGCATAATGTCTTTCATAAACCACCCCTGGATGTACAGCTTCCATTTCTTGTCCATTGATTCTAGCATCTACACACGCCCAATCCAAACGATAATACAAATCATTGGCGTCCATTATTTCGCGGTTCTTTCTAACATTTTCTATTGAAGCAATAAATTCATTGGGGTCAGCCCCTTCCGCAATTGGATAATCATCTGCTGCAATTTGATTCAAATCAGCCAATTTATTAGGAAAACCTAATTCTGACACTTTATGCAAAGCCCACATCAACACCCATATACCTTCGCATTTCCAAGTTTCATAACTTTTCTTTTCTTCTGTTGGATCCTTTAGGAAATCCATTTCTTTGGGTGTGGCTTTGTCTAGCAACTCAAAATGCTCCAAATACTCTAAAGCTTGCGCTCCTTCCATAGTATTAAATGCAACCATATTAGTAACGGCCAAAACAACCACTCTTTCTGCTATTTCTTTAGGGCTTCTCAATGCAACATCTGCTTCAGAATTGGTAAGTGGCAGGTTGGCATTTACCTTCACACCATTTTGTTTTAAAACTTCTTCATTTGTTTGTTTTCGACTCTCTTGGTCTTCCTCAGGATTGTTTTGGTCGGCATCGAAATACTTTGAATTAATACTAACTTCAACTGAATCCACTTCACAAAACCCTTGGCTGTCTTGAATTACATTAAGGTCTTGGTCTAGAAATTGAGCGGATGCAACATTATCGCTCAAAGTTGGGCCCGTACAAAAGATAAACCCATCGATAGCCGCCGTAATTTTTTTAACCAAGCGTTGGAGTTCCTCTTTTAGGTCATCTTCTGTAAGAATTGCTATTTCACTATTAATAGTCTGTATTTTTTGGATGAGCAGTTCTTGTATCATTTTATTACTAGTGGGCAAAGTCGAAACAAAATTAGCCATAGCAGCCAAATTTTGAGTGAGCACAGAATCGATCGTTTTAATCTGATACCCCGGTTGGGCTTTTTCTCGATAGCGCACTTGAAACGTCTTTTTTCCTTTTAATACACCTTGTTTGTGTTCTACCAAAATGAGCTTATTGTCCTCTTCTTGACTTTGAGTAATTTTTGCCTTCGGAAAAGTAGTTTGTATTTGCTCCAAAATTGAATCATAACACAATTCATGTGCATAGAGGGTGCAGAAATTTTTCATGTTTGTAAAAATTAATACTTATTTACGGCCATTGCGTTTTTCGCCGTACTTATATAGTTTTGGTAGGGCTTAAATAACAACTATTCATTGAAAGTTCCTATGAAATATTCCAAAGCGTCAAAGGTTTTTCATAGTGTAGTTAAATTCATCCTTATCCTGCTTTTTGGTTGTATTAAAGATCCAAATGCTTTACTCTTTCACAGCGGACACCATCTGGTATGTCCACAACCCTTCTTGGAGGGCTTTGTACTGGTATATACCACATTTATAGTGGTTTTTTGCAAAAGTGGAAACCTTCGGGTGAAACAAATTGTACAATTCTGATGGCAAGGCACCCAACCATCCTGAAACGAACATCCGACGGGCACTTTTGGATACATTGGAAGTAAAATCAACAGACTCAATAGCTCCATACCCACCATTAATTAAGGATTCCTTAAAATATTGGATAGATGCAAAATCATCAATGGCCCATGTATCCTTCCATTTTCTCATCCAATTGTTACCATCTTTTTGATCGCCCTCTGTTTTAAAAAAATCACACAGAACCAAACGCCCGCCTTTTTTTAACAGCCGGTAGCTTTCTTTTATAAAATCCGTTTTATTATTGGCATGGCATACACTTTCGCAGGCCCAAATAACGTCAAAAGAGCCGGCCTCAAAAGAAGTTTTGGTGTAATCCATTATTTCAAATACCACTTGGTTGGCTATCTTTTTTGATTGTGCCAATTGGGTAGCCAAGTCCACTTGTTTGGTACTCAGCGATATACCTGTTACTTGCGCTTTGGAGTATTGGTGCACATAAAATGCAGCGCCACCTACCCCACAACCTGCATCTAAGACATGGTCTTTTGCAGAAATTTTTGCCTGTTCCATCATGATTTTGTTGGTATTGGCAAGGGCTTCTGCAAAAGTACGAGTGTTTTCATCCCAAATACCATAATGCAAAGAGAGGTTCCTTTTAAGGTTCCACCATTTTTCATAGTGGTTTTGTGTGGTATTGTAATAATCTGCAACGTCTTGGTTTTGGAACATAAAAAACGACGGGTGTTAAAAATTATAAACGGCCAATATTAATAAGCAACAAATATAACAATCTAAGGCATAACAAAGACCACTACCTACCACCAAATCGCTTTAATACAGATCATTTATACCAATTCTTCTATAGGAATTAATAAGGCGTTTTAATCTATTCGTACTTATATAAGTAACATCATGAACGTCGTGGTGGTATTTAATTCCTGATTGTAACAATATGATAATTTCACTGTTGTATTCATCTGAACCTAGAAAATACACCCCCTCTATGGCCTTCCAAGAATAAACAGTTTGATCCAAAATTAGCCCTTGTCGGTTCACACTGTTCCGGTCCTTACTCTTTAATTCTTTTCTAGTTAAAAAAAACAATGACAGGGAAGCCAATAACAAAAATAACCACTCCACTTGAAAGCCTTCTTCGTTCCTAAATATTAGGCCAGATAGTACTGCAATGGGAAATCCCACAAGCACTATTCTTGTGATTTTAAAAACACCTTTATGGTCCAAACTAACCTGCCCATTGGGGTCTGAAATGTCCTCATTACCCGAATAAGCAAGGTCTAAAAGTGGAAAGTAGCGCCCAGAATCCCCTCCATAATTGGCCTTATGCATTAATTTTTTTTCTAATGTCGTTTTTATGGCATGCAAATTAATGCCTTCCTTAAGTTGAAAATGATCACAAGAATCATCGAAGTTAGGTGGAAGCCCATCTCTTTGACACAATGGCCCTTGCGCTGTCTTTTTCTGGTGTTTACAAGCTTCGCAGAAATTAATCGCTCTATAGGGTGTTAAATGGTCTATTTTTCCGGGGTTCCTTTGTAGGTCCTGTTGCATGAAGTTTTCAAATAATCCAACCCTTCTAGTTTTAAAAGAGACTCAGAAACCGAAACTATTTTCATTATTTCCTCCCTTGTTTCTCTTCTGTATCTCAATGTTTTTGAAACGGAGTCATAAGTATAGTTGCCCGACAACATCAACTCTCCTGTCTTATAATAAAATTTAATTTTTCCATCATCCCCTATGTAAAAATAATGTTTGTATAGAGCCCTGTCTGTCAATGGCAACCCTTCTTCAGTAGCGGAGGACAATGTCCATTTTTTGTTAAATAATTTAGATAACAACGGGTCTGCTCCTGTTATTCCTTTTTTTGCGTCGACCAATTGAACCGATTGAAGTAATTTTAAAACTTCGTCCTGAGCACCTTCAAATTTCTTTCTGGAAGTAGTGAACAAAAAAGAATAAAATTGGTTATCGAAACTGGAAATTATAAACCATTGCCTTAAGTTTATACCTTGATTGGTACTGTCGAAAATAAGCCATAAATATTTTCTACCATTAATTATTGAAGAACCTTTTTCAATTTCCTTTACATTTTCCAATGCATTTGGAATAACTTTTTCAGCATATACCAAATAGTTATCTTCCAATGTTGGTCCATAAGAAATGAGTTCTAACACATTTATATTTCCTTTTATTGGGTGCATATTAATTAGAACACTCTCCTCTTCTGACTCCACTGTCCAACTGGTTTTGACCTCCAATTGGATGGTATTGCCAGGCACCACAATTGTTTTATTTTGCGCTTGTATAACCCCTGTGATCCAAGAGAGATGGGCCAATAATATTGTGTAAGTTAATTTCATTCGTTTTTAAAAATTAAGCACAGATTTTAAAAGACCAGCAATTTATACCAAAGGATTAAATAAATAAAATATTGACTAGCTTATATCTAGTGGTTCTTGGGCATAGCCAAACCAATTAAAAGAAAAATAGGATATAAATCAGACGGTTCATGGTTGGGTATGGCCTTTTTTGTGCTTGTTTTATAATTTCGATTTCTTTGCTTTGCTCAAAAGTTTCTCTTTATTTTTCACGAAAATCAGTTTGTTTTTACTCTTGGCGTTTTCTCGCTGCTCCACTTCAAATCTGCCAATTGATTTTATTAATGGGGTCAGTTTTTCAAAACCATAATTTCTTGAATCAAAATTAGGTTGTTTTTTCTGAAGTAAACTGCCTACATCTCCAAGAAAAGCCCAACCATCTTCATCAGAAGAATCCGAAATAGTGGTAGACAATAGCTTGATAACTTTTGGGGTAATCTTTTCTATGCTCTCCTCTGCCGTATCTTCGATGCTGACATCCTCCTTTTTACTGTTTTGTTTGCTCAAAATTTCGATGTAGATGAACTTATCACATGCCACAATAAAAGGCGTTGGCGTCTTTTTCTCTCCTATTCCGATTACCTGCATCCCTGCTTCTCTAAGTCTGGTAGCCAATTTTGTGAAATCGCTGTCACTCGATACCAAACAAAAACCATTGACCTTTTCTGAGTACAAGATGTCCATGGCATCAATAATCATGGCCGAATCCGTTGCGTTTTTTCCCGTCGTATAGGCATATTGTTGAATTGGGGTAATGGCATTTTGAAGCAACAGGTTTTTCCATTTCGACAAATGAGGATTGGTCCAGTCCCCATAAATTCGCTTTATGGTAGGATTTCCATACTTGGCAATTTCTTCCATCATTTCTTTTACTGGAGCAGATGGGATGTTATCTCCGTCAATTAGAACTGCAATATTTGAATTCATTTGTTTTTATTTTTTTTAATTGGGTGGATTAAGAATCAAACACCTCATTTTCTCTTGAAAAGGCTTTGAATTCGATGGGGTTTCCACTGTAATCCAAAACAAACATGGTGCGTTGTTCACCAATTTTGCCCTCGTACCGCTGCTGTGGTTTTACAATAAACTCGATAGAATTGGCTTCCATTGTTCGGTTCAATTGTTCAAATTCAGCAACGGACACCAAACAACCAAAATGTGGTATGGGCACTTGAATCCCATCTACATCGCCACAATAATCCAAGGTAGGCAAACTTTCGCTTAGATGGGCCGACAATTGATTGCCAAAAAAATTAAAGTCCAACCAGTGTTCAGTAGACCGGCCTTCCTTGCACCCTAACATGTCTATATAAAACTTACGGGTGGATGGTATATCTTTTACTTTAAATGCATAATGAAAAACACTCATAAACAACTTAAATTAAGGTTTCTTAATAATAAACATCTATTTTTTAACTGCTTTTATACACAAAAAAGCCGGGAACTCATTTAGTTCTTTAAAATGCTTGGGATCCAACGATTCAAACTCCTTTACAGGTTTGGGCTCAACCAACTGGTCCACATAAAATCCATTGTTGGTAAATGGCTCTATGCAACTGCCTAAAGAACGTCTATAACTATGTACTTCCACCGGTTTATCAAATCCCTTCCAAGTACATTGAACTGCTTCTGTTCTAAAGTAATGCTCTGATTGAAAATAGTTGTATTCGAAAAAAGGATGTTCAATAGAAACCACCAAAATTCCTCCTTTTTTTAAAACCCTATTAAACTCTTGAACAGTTAATTGCCAATCCTCTAGGTAGTGCAAAGCCAAGGCACAAAGCACCACATCGTATGCACTGTCTTTTTCTTTCACTAATGGTTTAGAAAAATCCTGCACGTAAAAGGTCGCGTTGTTCTGGTTTCTTTCTTGGGCATACCCAACCATTTTTGGGCTTAAATCAAAACCTCTTACTTGGGCACCTTGTTTTATTAAAATCTCGGCATACTTACCCGGCCCACAGGCTGCATCTAAAATAGTAAGCCCTTCGGGGTTTCCCAACAAAGCGAGCGTATTGGGTCTATCATAATAAGCATTGTGCGGTTTATGATCAATTTTGGCATGGTAACTTGCGGCCATGGTTTCGTATGCTGCCAATATTTTATCCTTCATTCTTATACTACTCTAATTTACGCTCCTTTAAATTAAGGATCTAGTTGGTCTAATAAAACCAATGAACCCATAAAACGACGGATGTGTTGGTTGTTTTGGTATTCTGTTTTTGCTATTACTTGCAACAAATAAGACCTATCTTTTACTAAGATAAACCGCATGCTAATGGTTTGGGCACCCCCAGGTAGAAGAATTTTAAAATCTCGCCCTGGATGGCCCAGGTAGCCTATTTTCTTCTGGGTAACCAACACACCATTCACATTATTTGCTGCTCCTTCAACCGCTGCATTGAAATAACCTTTAAGCCGATCTGGGTGGCTGGTGCCTCTAATACCAGCTGGTAATTTTTTATATACGCCCATATAATACAAATTGCTATCCGCAGCATTATTGGATGCATCATAGTATACAAATTTCATTTTTGAAGCGTCCACCGTTGAAGAATCACTATAATAAGATTCGGTTGGTTCTCCTGGAAATTGTAGTGCGTACCCTGCTTCTTCGTCTTTGTATGGCACCCACCCAGACATGGTATTAAAAGCCCACACAACACCAACCATTCCTGCCATAACAATTATTCTAAAGCTTGGATTCCTAGACATATGCGCAAAAAATTAAAACGGAGTGAACTACTTTTATTCCAAAGAAACATATTGTTTACTTTGTTTTGATCTTACCCGACCTGTACAAGCCCAAAGCCAAGGCCAATAATTCATTTATTAATTCTAATGGCAAGTCATCGGCTGCCTCTATTCTCAGAATCTTCATTCTGGACCTACTACCACCTTCTAACAATGGGTGTTCCAGGTGGTTGCCTTCCACAAATAATATATAAGGTTCATCGGTTTTCTTATCTACCCATAGGTAACAAAACATTTTATTCCGGTAACAAAAACAAGGCATTCCATACTTCTTTGTTTCCGACACCTCTTCTCCTTGGTTTAAAATTATGGTTTTCAGCGCCAACAAACAACTTTTGTTGGGTTCTGATTTGGATAAATAAAAATCGTCGTTGTTGGCTGTCATGACGGGTTGTTCCATTCGTAAAAATTTGAACCTTCGTTCAATTCAAACCCTACACTTGGATACAGAGAGTTCCCAATTTTATTGGTTTTTTCGGTTTCTAAAAACATCCCACATGCCCCCGAAGTTTGTACCAACTCTTTGGCCTTATTTATTAGGCCAACAGAAACTCTTTGCCCTCTGAATGCTGGCGCTACAAACAAATCGTTTAACAACCACAGTTTCTTCATTCTAGTAGAAGAAAACAAAGGGTACAATTGGACAAAACCTGCAAGGGTGCCCGGTTTAGTTTCCGCAACGTAGATTTTGGAATCTTGCTGTTGTATGCGCTGGCTTAAAAAAGCCTTAGCACCTTCATAATCTGAGTCTTTTTTGTAATACACTCTGTAGCCATCCAATAAATTCGCTACTAGTTCCAAATCCTTTTTGTCAATTGCCCTGAACTGCATATGTTTTGCTTAAATAATTGATTATCACTCCAAACTAATTGGCAATGTCGCAATATAAATTATGGCACGCTATCTCTTTTGCAAAAAACAATCGGTCCAAAGTATAAAATAGTCAAATGAATTAGTGCACATACAAAAAGCCCACTTACAAAGCCGTTTACAAAGCTGTTAAAAACAATTACCATTATTACATAACAGAACATACCCATCCCAAATTTCAGCATCCGCTCCAGTCTGGTTAGTTGAAAGGTAAGTTGTGTGATAAACAAAGGGATAAAAAAACTCAATAATACTGCGGCAAATCTACTGTGCGTATTAGCTGCAGAATCCAATGTCAAGTACCCAAAAACACCCATGATTGCTAGATTACCCAACAATAAAAACACCCCGACAACCACTTTGTTTGCTGTTGCAATAATTGAAGGATATTTATCTGTTTCTTTAAAACTTGAATATTCCAAACTTAGGACAGCACATAACATTTTTAATGTACTTCCTCTTGGCGTATTTTTATTGTTTTCTATTCGTTGTATGGTTCTTAAATTTAGTTGGCTCAATTCTGCTAAATGTTCTTGTGTCCATCCCCTGGACTTTCGTTCTGCAACTATAATCTCTCCAATAAGTTTCATATTCTTTTTATTTCCAATTAAGCATTATTATAAGTTCTGGCTAGCGTAATTAGGCCGACAATTATAAGACAAATCACTTTGTACCTATTTTTGACGACTTTTTTGTATCTCAGACTACAAAAAAAAGGCCATACTTAATCGGTTAATAATAATTGCAACAGTTCCTTCGCAAACTTTCTAGGTTCTTGAGAGGGGATTTCATGTGTGGACTCCTCAAACCATACCAGCTTTTTATGTTCTGCTTGTAAGTGGTTGAAATATTGCTCAGCAACTTGATAATTGGCCACATAATCGCTGGTACTCAAAAAGAAATATACGGGGCAATTCAACTCTGGGACTTCTATATTTAGGTCCACTATCGAGGCTTCTAAATACAGAGCCATCCATTTTTCTGACCAAGATTGAAACAATTTTTTGGATACTCTTTTTTCGAAGTACCTTGAAGCAGCAATTGATGCATCCATTTTCGCTGCTGGTACAACCCCTCCCAAGATTGGTATGGAAATATGGTCGTCTCCAATGCCTCTAGCGCCTCCCTGTTGTTTTCACTTTGGGCCCTTTCTATTAACCAGTCTCTGGTTAACAATTCACTTGCCTTGTTGTGTACCATACTACTTACTGCCACATAGGCATGGATATTTTCTGGATGTTTCTGCGCATAGTTAAAACCTAGAAGGCCACCCCATGAAAAGCCCACCAAATAGAGTTTGTTTTTAGAATACTTATTTAATAAATAGGCAATTACTTCTTCAGTGTCTTGATAAAATAAGTCCAATGTTAAGCTGTCTTGGTAGGGGCCCCAATGTGCTGTAATACCAGTTTCTCTTTGGTCCCATTGGGCAACTATAAAATCGTCCTGTAGGTATTTAATAAACTTCTTGGAGTAATTCCTGGATGAAAATCCCGGACCACCATGCAAAAACAGCAACAAAGGCCAGCCTTGGTCCTTTCCAACGGCTCCTACCCATTGTTGAATGCCTCCTATTTCTACTGCGGTATGGAGTGTTACCTTACTTTGCCCCATTGCTTTTGGGAGTACCCAAATAAAACACAAAAGAAACACAAGACAGGTATATTGTGCGGCCAAAAAAAGCTTATCAAGAAATACCTTCATACCATTTTAGTTTTGTAGTTCTTGCGCTTTTCTTGCAAATTCATTCGCTTTTTGTGTTTTATTAAGTTTCTTGTAAACCCTAGAAAGGCCTTCAAATGGCAAGCTGGATTCTTTATGGATTTTTGCAATTTGCTCATAACACAGGATAGCCTGTTCATCAGCCCCATTTTCGGAATAAAACTGAGCAACTGAACACCCTCTATTTACTCTCAACTCAACCAACCAATTGGACTGTTCAAAGTCATTCATAAAAGATTCAAATTGCTCAAAATCATTGGCCCTCATAGCATTTCTGACTAAGGTAAATTTTGTCCAGACTGTTGGTTCTGGGGAAAAACCAAATTGCTCCGACCGCTTTTTATAATACGCTAGAACATTTGGCATTTCTCCTGCCATCTTATAAGCTTCTAAACTACTGAATTGTAATTCTGGGTAGTATTTAAAATAGTGGGTTAAACCATGGTACATGCTGGTAAATGGCGTAGACCTGTGCTGCTCTCCTTCCAGTAATTTATATTTCCAATCGAATAATTCTGGTGCACTATTCGTTAACAAAGAGTCCAGTTGAATGGCACCTTCTTTAACCATTCCTTCTTCTGTACCGCAAGTAAAAAACAACATTTTATTGAAGGCCTTTTTTTCCATAAAAAAACTATCCAACTTATAAAGTTTACTGTATACAGGAAAAGGACTTGAGGTTATGAAAGCATTAAATAAACTTGGCTTTTCCATCATGGTTTCTAGCGCAAATCCGCCAGCATACGCCCAACCAAAAAGCAATCGTTTTTCTGAGGTCCTGTAATGCGCATCCACCCATTGAAGCACTTCTTTTTCCAAATATTCTTGGTATTGGGCCCGATGGCTGCTGTAATAACGGTTGCGGTCGCCATCCTTTTTTGGAATCCCTACCACTATAAAGGGAGGTGTTTGTTTCAATTCGACAAATGACTTTTGTAAACTAACGCCGTGTAAAAAGTACCGTTGACCGTCCAATACAACCAAAACTGGGTATCTTTTATCTGTTGCTTCATATTCTGAAGGCAAATAAACGGTAAACATTCTTTCGTCTTCAAGCACTTCTGAAGTGAATTTCACTTGCGTGCCAACTGCGTTTATCGAAGATTGTTTTTGAGCAAAAGCAGTTTTATTAAACAGCATCACCGCCACCAATGCAAATAATTTATAGAACATAGGCTTGTATTTAATTTTAAAACAATCCAAACAACTTACCTTACCAGTTTTTATAAGGATTTGCAATTAAGGAAGCATTAAAGTATTTGGGGTCAGAGGATACTTCTTTTCCTACCCATGTGGGCAAATCGATGGTTTGGTTTTCATTTTCTAGTTCAATTTCGGCTAGAACCAATCCCTCATTTTCACCATAAAACACATCTATTTCCCAAACATTACCCCGATCCTTTTTTATGAAACGAGTTTTCTCAATTGTAGGTTGTTCACACATCTGCATCAAACTCTGGGCATCTATTAAAGGAATACTGTATTCGAACTCCTTTCGTGTTAGCCCTATAGTTTTACCTTTGATGGTTAAAAAACCCAAATCTCCTGCTATTCTAACCCTTACCGTTCTTTCTTTGTAAGAGTTCAAATACCCCTGTTGCATAAAAACGGACTCCAAACCTTCTATTTTCCAGTTGTCATTTTTTAATAAAAATTTTCTTTCTATTTCAAGTCCCATGTAGCGTATTTTTATTTTATTGAAGTATTCTATAAAAGTTACAATTGCCGTGGCTTCAATACAAATCCCATTTTCCGTTCAAATAATAACGATACAACACTGGGTTGTGAATTTTATTGATTTCCACCTCCATACCATCTTCTATAAACACTTTTTTTCCAAAACTAGTAATTAAAGTCATGGCTTCTTGGTTGATCCATTTGGTAGCGATCTCCTTAAATTCCAATTGCTGCAATTGTTTTTTTAAATTCTCTTTGCTGCTACTTTTGGCTCCAATCACCCACCCCCATTCGCCTAACGTGACTACCTGGTTGTGTATGGGTGCTGTAGAAAAGCCTGCGGCCTCCATGGTTGCATCAATGCAATTGAAAGCCCTCGCTGCATAATACGGACTACCGGCCTGGGTTATTAGCAAGCCATTAGGGCGAAGCTGTCGGTAACACAGCTTGTAAAACTCGTACGAATACAACCGGCCTAGTTCCACTGATTTTGGATCCGGTAAATCCACTATAATTACATCGTAATATTGTTGGTTGTCATCCAAAAAATTGAACCCATCTACGTTGTGGATGGTCAGTTTTGGGTGGTTCATTGCATTTTGATTCATAGCTACCAACAAATCATGTTTTTGACCCAACTCGGTCATGGCAGGGTCCAAATCGACCAATGTGATGGACTCAACGGACTGATATTTTAATATCTCCCTTACGGCACCACCATCGCCTCCCCCCATCACCAACACATGTTGTGGATGGTCAGAGAGTTGCATCACCGGATGCACCAGGGGTTCGTGGTACATGATCTCATCTATTGAGGAAAGTTGTTGGTTCCCATTTATAAAAAGCCAAAAATCTTCTTTCGATTTGGTTATAACTATTTTCTGGTATTTGCTTTGTTCTTCGTATACCACTTTGTCTTTGTATCGAGCCGTCTCTCCATAGCTGATGATGCGCTCCGCAAATACTGTACCCCCCAAAAGCAATAGAAAAGTACCGACCAGTGCCAAATTCAATTGTTTGCCTGAAGATGCTGGTAAATTGCCCCTTAACATTATAAACAAACCAGTAGCTACCAAAAAGTTGACACTTCCTAAGATAAATGGAGTATAAGTAAGACCGAGATAAGGCAAACCTACGAACGCAAAGAATATCCCACCCAACAAACTTCCAAAGTAATCTTTTTCCATTACAGAAGACACATTGATTCTGAGGTCTTCAAATTCATCGTTCAAGCGCACTACCAATGGAATTTCCATACCAATGAGCAACCCAATTATAATGCTCAACCCATAAATAACAAATCCAGTGTATCCGTAATAAGCCGAAGTAAGGTAAGTGAGAACGGAAACAAATGCAGTTAAAATAGAAAGTGTAAACTCAATGTATATGAATTTCACCAACAATTCTGTTTTAATGTATTGAGACAACCTACTGCCCAAGCCCATTGCAAAAAGCATAATGGACACAATCATAGTCCATTGGAATACGGAGTCTCCTAAAAAGTAAGTGGCAAGCGTAGAAAGTATGTATTCTCCTACAATGCCCGAAAGCCCTGTTGCAAACAGGGCTAATTTTAACACATTAGATTTCAAAATTCTTATTGGTTACAGCGCCCAAGTAATTAAAATGGCTCCGCCAATATAGGCAAATGCTTCCACCAAAGCGGCTCCCACGTTGGGAACTTCTTGGTTGACAATTTCATCTGTTAAGTTTTGGCCCGGCAAAAGTATTTTATCGGTCATGAACCGCACCAACGGCAGAAAAACC
The DNA here is from genome assembly GCA_900537185.1 of Cytophagales bacterium Alg240-R148. Taxonomy (GTDB): domain Bacteria; phylum Bacteroidota; class Bacteroidia; order Cytophagales; family Cyclobacteriaceae; genus Alg240-R148. The sequence continues at coordinate 91,147 of LS999830.1, read as the reverse complement.
AAGCCTATGGATACATCAATCCCAACGTCTTCCAAGGTAACAACCCAACTTTCAAAATCGTGCATCAAGGCATAGGAAATTAAAATTGCTATGGATATTATTGCGCCAGCAAATCCAACTCCTACCGCTATGTTTTGTTTGGCAATGTGTTCGTGGATATCGTATGGCGTGATCAAATTATACACCCAAGCTGTAACAAACATTATAACCTGGCCCAACAACCAATAGGCTATAGCATTTAAAATTGGCCCTCCATCACCATGTCCTTCTCCATGGATGGCACCCAATATTATTAAACCCGTTGCAATACAAACTGCTCCTTCCGCAATACCAGAGCCAATATTCCTTTGTTCTAGAATCTCTGTTTTTAAGGAGAATTTATTCAAAATTACTTTGTCATTAATTTTAATAGACAAATTTAAAAGCAATATGGCCAAGGCACCATAAATACCAATGTCCATTAAATCCAGCAATAAATCGCCACTGCTTTCTCCCATGGTAGCACTGCCAATGGCCAATAACAACCCAACGTAATACCCAACATAGGCATAAGAAAATGCAAAATTATCATTTTCAACCAACTCGTAGGCCACTTTAACCCTTGGATGAAACAACTGATAAACGATTTTTCCGATATAAAAAAGAACAAATGACGCCGCTAAATAACTTAGCGTGGCCAAGATACCATCTAAAATTTCTAACATAAATGTAATCTTTAAAGGTTATTATTTGCCAAAACCGCCCCCTCTTGACCTAGAAGAACTTCCATACCTAGAACTGGACCTAGAGGTCCTTCCAGAAACCCGATTTTTAAAGGAAGACCTATTCCTACTCCAGTTGGAGTTCGGCCTAGTAGAAGAAGTATAATTGCTATTGGTACCGTAGTAAGTTCTACCATTGGTAGAAGGACCGTAATAGGAACGTCCTGTTCCGTAATAAGACCTTCTGTAGTCGTTGTAATACGATCTTCTGACTGGATAGGCCATCATATGGAACATGCTGCTCATGAAAGCGTACTGACCGTAAAAAGCCCAAAATGAATGTCCACCTCTGTTTTCCCAATGGCCATATTTTTCATTGCCAACATAGTTGTTGTATCCTGGAGGGCCTACTGACTTCACCAATTTACCATCTTCTCCCCTGGACATCAATTCCATGCCCATGTCGTTGACATGTTGGTTAAAAGTATTTTTATCCACTTCGAACCAAGCAGTTGTATACTCTTCTGGTTTGCCTGGCGTTTTTTCTTCAATGATTTTGTATTGGTGGTGGTATTCGTGAAAAAATGTTCCGGATACGTCCATGTCATTTAATAGTATCGAAAACACCCTATCGGAGGGCATGTCCCGTACCAACACATCCATTCTATTTTTAACGTATTTTTTTTCTCCACAGCTTGATACTACCAAAAGAAGCAGCAGCAAACCGAATAATTTATTAAGTTTCATCCTATTAGAGTAAAATTTGACCTAAATATACCATTAATTTAAAGTTATCATATTAATCAGTACCAGGAATTATATTGGAGATTTGAAACTCCTTAACTACAACTCCTGCCACTGCATCAAATTCTCGTTCTCCCCATTGGGTTATACCTATTAAATTTTCTTCATTATCGTCGTACAACTCCCATGCAATCAGCTCTTCCCAATCGTCTGTTCCTTTGGTTATGTCATTAAAATAACCAGCACTGTCGTTGTGCAAATGGTATTCCTTTGCTTGGTAGACTAAAATTTTTGGAGGGCTTTTGGCTTCCACCGTTCTATCGATGATGTCCGTTCCTAAATCTCTAATTTTGATGGTTTTTGTGAAAGTTATCCATGGCTCTCCCTTATCTTCAATACCCAAAAAACCAACCTCTTCTCCAGAATCAATTAAGAATTCCTTAGAAATATTGTTGTTTCCCCAATCGTATTGGTACACTTCTTTGACCACCCATGATTTCATGTCATAATCAAAGATAAAACCTTGATCCAAGTCTTTAATAGACAAGTTGGTCACATCGTACTTTGGTGTTTCTTTTTTCTTTAGAAAATCAAATAGTCCCATATTCTTATTTTTTTATTTATTCCTCCGGTTCTAATTCTAGAACCAATCTAGTGTCATAAAAGTAATCGTCAAAAAAAGCAAATTGAAATTCATATTGGAACAACATTGCTAGGTTTATTTCATTGATCCAATCCAAGGAATGCGTTTTAATTAGTTTAACGAAATCATTGAACCAACCGTTTCCATGAAATCCATCCAATAACACAACATCCGCTGATAATTCTCTCAAAGCCTCAAATTTTGATTCATTTTTCAACCTGTGCATCAAATTTTGCATTTTGTTCTTCCTTAGTTTTATAGCGCCGAGTTGTTCTTTTCCTTTGTCCGTTACCACATACCAATTGGCCAACCAAGATATTTTATTTATCCAACCGTGGGTAACTGCATATTCTCCAACATAGTGTTTTTTAAAGGTTTTAAAGCTTCCAAAATGTTCAAGTAAATGCTCAAAATATCGTTCTGGATAATAGCCCACTCCTTCTTCCTCAATATCCTTAAAAAAGGACAGCATTACATATTCCAGGTAATCTTCTTCATCCAATCTAAAATTATCCCCTTTGGTTAATCGCATTTCGTATTTGTGCACTCCTAATCTATTTTCAAACCAATGATAAACCAACTTTATTTTCCTTTAGCATTTGCATAAATTGAACTTCACACAATTCATATCCCGAAATCCTTGGATTTGCAACAATTTTTGCACCACCAACGGCACTTCCTTTGTATCGTTTGTTTTTAATATATACAGTCAACCCAATAGGGCATAATAGCCAAAAACAACTAATTGGGGTACTATACACAAGGTTCAAAACAAAATAAAAACAAAAAAGCCAGTAATAAATAACAATGTTATGCACAATGCTATTTTGACGGAAGTATTCATGCCATAAGTCGAATTTAGGTTTAAACGATTACCATCTTTATTTTTTGTTGCCAACCTGTAAAAGTTGCTAGCTAGAATTAACAGCAAAAAAGGGAGAAGAAGATACAAAAAGTTCCAAAAATCTCTGCCATAGGAAGAATCTTCCTCAATGATTTGTGCTTCAACAGACTGGGCCAACTTCAGTTCTTTGTCTAACCCTTCTAACATCCAGAACAATGCTTTACCCATTGAAACAGAATTGGTTTCTTGGAAGTTGGATAATAGGTAATTCCTATTTAATTGGTAAACATCAACTTTGGATCCAAATCTGTCGAGTCTTCCGATTAATACTTGTGCACGTTTGTTGCTCATGTCTACCAACACCAACATTTCATTAAGATACAGGTTTACATCCAATATGGTTTTGATTAATTCCCTGTTTTCATTACTAATGTCTACTTCAAAAGAATCGCGAACCCATATTGCCACATCCATACCATGGGTCTCTCTAATTTGATTTATTGCTCCATTAATTTCCTTTTTATCTGTTTCATGTATTAAAGCCGGTGGATCGACCACCAATTTTTGCCCCAGCAAATGCAGAGATGTACAAGCTAAAATTAAAAACAAACTAAACCGTATTTTCATTTTCTTCCTATATTAATTTTAATAGGTACCTGGCCATTTATTAGCTTTGAACTCCCCAGGCCCTGTATTTTTAAACAATGCAGCAATGGATTCAAAATCAAAATTTGTATTGATTAGATATTTTAAGCTACTCCGATCCCCTTCTATTGTTACAGCATTTGTTATTTTTGCTTGGTTTATTCTACTCGTAAAACTATCTAGAATTATTAGTATTGAAGCATTCTTAACAACCGATTCCAAAGACTTCTCAATTTTCAGTCCTACTTCAGTTTTGACCTGCTTGTAGTCTTTTTTAAAGGCAAGTGCTTTATTTTTCACTTTTATTATACCAAAAGCCCATAGATAAGGGTTGATATACCCCTTTTCAACCAATGACTTAGCCACAAAGTTGTATTTAAAAGTTTTTAAACTTCGTATATTTTTAAAAACGGCGTTGATGTAGTGGGTGAAATAAATCCCCTCACCTGGTTCCAAATTTCTTAAAATCGACACAAAAGGTTCTTCTATTTTAGTACTCGGGTGGTTTTCAAATTCTTCTCCCCGACATACCAAGAAATAGCGTTTGCAAGTTCCGTTCTTGTACAACTTTTCATGCGGCTCAATTACCAATATGTTGTTTAAAACCAACTCAAAAAACTGAGCCTCCAACATCTCTATGGCAGGGGTTTTGTGGTTAATTAGCAGTTTTACCTCCGCAGGATACAGGTTTTTAGAAATATCCCGTTTTAATGGTTGTCTTGAAACAACTATCAGATCTGTTATAAAACAAAGAAAAGTAATATTAAAATAATAAACTGGAACCGAGACAAACAAAAAAATTACAATTGCAAGTTCGAAATTGTTGTAAAAATAGCCATTATTATACGCAACCCAATAAATTATAATAGTATTGATTAACCATAAAAAATTCCTAAAAAAAACAGGCAACCTAGTTAAAGGGTAGGCATCGATCTTGTAACCATAGTGTTTAAAATGCAGAATTAAGCCCCTATTATGCCAAATGATAAAAAACAAACAAAAGAAATAGAAATATCTATACAAATCATATCCTTTAAGGTATTCCTCATACAGTGCTTCTTCTTTTTTATTAAATTCCGCATCCAAATTACCGCTTTTAACCAATGCAGATAGGAACCATATAATGCCTTTTCCAAGAGAAGCACTATGTTCTTTTTTAAGATTCTCCTCTATAAAACTGCGTGACATTCTATTTACTGGACCTAATAAGTTCACTTTATTAATATTGGAACAGTACAATTCTACAAGTCCCTCCTCCATACTAACAACGGCCAACATATATACTTTGCTTCTATCCAGCGTTTTTTTGGCCATATACTTTTTGTGTTCCTTTTTAACTTCACTACTCCATTTAGAGGAAACAATAAAACGAAAGTCAATTTTATATTTGTTGTTCAATTCGTCCTGCAACTTTCTAATTTCAATTAGATCTTGGTTTTGCACGTATTGCCCCTTATCCAATAAAATTTGCTTTGAATTCCAAAATGACATTGGATCTTTATCTATATCTTGTGCAAATACAGCATTTATTAAACAGAAAACCACTATTACAAAACCAACTACGTACCTCATTTATTAATTAGCTACCTTCTTCAATAAATATAGTATTCCTAATACAATTAGTACGATCAGACCAATTTTAAACACCAGTTTGAACACAAAGTTGAACACCAGAATTAAGAGCACCAGCAACAACCCAATTTTTACAACATCACTCATCGTGTTTGTTCTTTTGCGTTAAATTTAAAAGCAACATTTCTTCCCGGATGCCATTGAGGTTCTTAGAAATACCAGCCATTTGATCTACCACCAAACCTACCTGGTTGTTTTCGCCATATCCTGCCATTTTTTGTTGCTTCATAAAGGCAGTTACAATTTCGTCCCAACGGTCCTTTTCAGTTGCAGTCATCGTACCAATCATCTCCTTAAATTTGAGCAAATTGGCCTCCGCATTGCTTGTTAAAGTCTGTGATTCGCTCTTATAATGGTTGTCTATCAAATGTTGCAACTCTTCTTCGTTCATTACTGGAACGATCTTTTCTGCTATTTTATTCATGTCGCGGTATGAGCCTTGCAATTTAAATGCAGGTTCGGTTCTGTATGCATCGGATTGGCCAGCTGACAATATATAGGCTTGGTTCACTTTTAAAATAACATCTCTTACTTTTAACAGTTTTTCTAATACATTGATGTATTCTTTAACTTCTTCCGCACTGTGGTTAACCTCAAAATCAACACCTTCCCTACTGCCTGTTTCTGCTATTTTGATCATTGCGTGCACATCTTTCTGACTTTTGCCTGCCAATTTTGCCAAAACAGTATTGGAGGTCAGACAATTCTCAACATAACTTTGATTAAATGCAAGGTCTGAGCCTCCTACTATATCTCCTAAATTGTATATATCGGCCCTGTTGGTCAACATATCCGGAATTCTAAATTTATCCCCACTTTCAGTATAAGGGTTACCTGCCATCACCACACACACCTTTTTACCTCTAAAATCATAGGTTTTGCTCTTGCCCTTATAGACTCCTTCAATTTTCCGCTGGGCATCGCAAAGCGATATGAACTTTTGTAAAAACTCTGGGTTACAGTGCTGGATGTCATCCAAATAAATCATCACATTGTCTCCCATTTCAAAAGCAAGATTCAGTTTATTCAGCTCTTCTTTGGCTCCTGCATTGGGTGCTTGAGCCGGATCGATTGCCACCACGTCGTGGCCCAATGCTGGACCATTTATTTTCATGAATATTATACCCAATCGATTGGCTAAATATTCCATTAATGTTGTTTTACCATAACCAGGAGGAGATATCAATAACAAAAGTCCCATTAAGTCTGTTCTCTTTTGGTCTCCTGCCGCACCTATTTGTTTGGCTAAATTGGCTCCGATCATAGGTAAATACACTTCGTCTATGAGTTTGTTTCTAACAAAAGAAGCCATCACCCTAGGTTTGAATTCGTTTAGCCTCAAAGATTCGGTATACCCATGGGTCAATTCTTTTTTCAATTCTTGAAACGCTTCGAACTGTGGCTTCACTACCTTATCGTAGTGTGTAAGCTTTTGTACAAAGCCATTAAAATCAAGCTTGTATTTAGAATCCTCAAGTATGGTATGGTCTCCTTTTAACCCTTCCAATTCATTAAACAGAGAAACGTGTACTACTTGCGAACTGATGTAATCACTGGTTAAAAGCAAAACAGATGTTTCTTCAATATACGACTGCCATTGTGTGGTACCATGCAATTTAAAATACGCACTGACCCAGTTTTTTATTTGGTGGAACCGCAGAACAGGCCCTTCTAATCCTTTTAAGGATTCTTCATACATCTTCTTTGCTTTAGCTTCTTTAAGGTACTGGTTGAACCCACCAAGAAAGTCGTCTGCCACTTTATCTATAACAAACTTATCTCCTCTAGAAATTTCTAAGAATAAATATTCTGCTGCCTCTTCGCTAAGCTCTTTGCTAAAAATGCCTGCGTCTTGAACAAAATTTTCAATGCTTTTTTGGATGCTTTCTATAATTTCGTCAAACTCATCGCTTTCCGGAAATACTTTTAAAATCAGCCCTGCTCCTTTTAGTTGTTGGTTCAACACTTGTTTCTCTTCTGTTCCAGCAATGGTTTTCCACCACATTGCCGCTAAAGCCCTTGATCTACTTGAGAAACGCAACAAATCGGCCGAATGAACAATGTTGATCAGCGCCCTAAACAACAGCGCAGCATCGTAGTCGTGTACTCCTTTTACATACCCCTCATTAAAACGTACCGACATAAACTGCGACACAAGGTCTTGAATTTCTTCTTCTGTTGCATTAAAGAGGGAATCCAACGTGTGTTCCAATTCTTTGGCTTCCATGGCTTTGTACAATTGGTACACCAAGTATTCTGCCTTGTAAATCTCATCGTTTTCAGACACCGATTGCTGGTCCCACACATGGCGCAAAGAAGTAAATTCTTCGTCTTGAATGGGTTCAAAGAAATTGGTACCTGTTAAATGAAAATACATGTTTTCGCCCTTGTTAACGATGGTCAGATCCAGGGACTGGGTATTGACGGTAAATTGATGTTTACCAAACTTGATAATATTGGCCCCTTCTACATAGAGCTCAGATTTGTCCTTTAATTGTCTTACTGCATCTTCTTTTGCAGTTTTTAATCGGCTGCGAATATCTTCTGATTTGACTGTATCGCCCATCTCTTCCAATTCTGAAATAATGGAACGTGCTTTTTCAATCATTACATCTGCTGCAAAATAACCATTAATCTCTTTTACAGTAGTAAAACGAGATAGACGGCTTTGAATGGCCTTAATAATTCTGTTGGCAGCCTCTAATAAATTATTAGCGCGTTTGTTTTTTGCTTCTACTAGGTTCAGCTTTTTATTTTCAAACGCATTGTAAATATCTTCTCTTTTAACCGATATTTTTTCTATGTATTCGTCGAATTCAGAAAACTTTGCTTCCAATTCCTCTAATTGCACCATCAGTTTTGTTAGAAACTCATCGCATTTCTCAGGTGTATCACAAACATCCAAATAATTGATAATGCCCTGGTCTACTAACTTCATTTGTGCATTAAAAGCAGCCTTGCCTTCTACACCGAGCAGTTCTTTGCGTTTCTTTTTAAGCGCAGCGCGCAGTTGGTTAAAGTGGGCATAAATTTCTGATATGTTGTCTATTATTTTAGTAGTCTGCGTAGCATCCTCAATATCCAGGTTGCCTACAATGTCAATCAACATTTCCAATTCTCCTGCTACTTGGTTGATGTTTTCTTCCGTTTTATCAGCATCAATTACCTTCGCAACTGCTTCTATGTTTTGATTGAGCTCTTCTACTTTTTCTGCATAAGGCTGCAAAGCTTCTTCTTTCAGTAAAAAGGACACGCACTTTTGCGACGTAGTGTCGTTGAATTCTTTTAGTTGTCTTTCATACTGTTCGATTAGTTCAAAGTCCGTATACCGCAGTTCTTTTAACGAGATTACTTCGCCTCTTACCTTTCTCAATTCAGCCAAATTCAATACATAATCGTTGATCGATTTGGCTCGAGTTTTTTTAATGTTTTTAATCAACGTTTCTGCCATTTCAGAAACAGTTGCAATTTTCTGAGAAGTATTTTGTTTTATTTTGATTACCTTTTCAAACTCCTCTACGGCCAATTCGGCAGTATCTTTGATCTCCACCAAAGGAATGTTGACCTGGTGCACTTCTTTTTTGGCCAACCAATGGTAGCTGTCTAGAATGTCTTGTGCTTGTTTGATTAAATCAAGGTACAAATTGGCATAAGAATCTTCCTTGCCAATAAGGGTCAGTATTTCATGGCATTCTGCCATGGCCCTAACAATGTCTTTGTTGCCAATTTTAAACAAATATGAATCATGGCTCGTATCTGCCTGATAATCTGCTCCAGTATAAGGCGTTTGCCATATTTGAATGGCGTGGTGTTTCTTTTGTTCTTCATCTGCTCTGAACAAACACATTTCTCCATTTTCGAAAATAGAATACCCGTGGCAAATGGTAGGATTTTCTGCTTTTTGTGCAATTAAATTATAATGCAAAAGCAAATAAGTTCCAGACAATCTATTGTAAAAAATATACAAGTAATCCTCACCATTTGGTGCTGCAATGCGCTTTTCGAACATCATGCTTTCCAAATCGTTTTCAAACTTTTTGAATTCACCAGTTTGCAAATAGTAGCCGTTTGTAAAAATAATGCCGTGGTCGTCTGGCAATAAAATACAAGAGTCTTTTAATTCATCTATTCTTTTGGCTTCTCCTAATTTAGAATTAAACACAAAAAAACGTGGTAGTTCTTGATATGGCCTTATTTTAAGTAAAATCACATTGCCCAAAACAGAGTAATACACTTCGGCATCGTCCAATGTTTGGTCTTTGTGGTCTACAGGCTCACTATAAATACCCTTCCCAGAATCGGTATTGTCCTCAATTTTAATGGTTAAATCGCCACCCAGAGTTTCTACAAACACTTTATTTTCGATCGAGATATGAGAAAACCGGCCTTCTCTGTAATTCTCTCTGGTACATTTTTTCCATTCGAAATCAAATTGCGCTGGGTACTCAAATTCATGGTCGCTTCGATTGCCCTTGTATACCAATTTACTACCCTGCACTTCCCATTTAAAGGTTTTTATATCGGCTACATCTTTTCCAATTCTAAAAACCATAAAAAGGTTATTGCCCCTTTCAGCGAAGCGAACAAAATGGGTGTTTTTATAATATTTATAAAGTTTCTGAAAATCCTCGTAGAACGTCGCATTATTAACCAGATCCATCGATTCTTTATGGAATACATGGTCTTCATACCGGTATACAGAAAAGACATCCTCTACGGTAGTTTCAGTTTTTAAACCAATATGAACATTGTATCCGAAAATAAATTGTTTGCCAATGGGCACCATGTCCCATGGTATACAATTGTGTTCCGTAGTTACCCTTTCTGTTCCTGAAAGAGCCGTTTCAATCGATCCAAAAACTTTCTTCCGATCATCATTTAGCAAGTTCAACTGATCTCGAAGCTTTTGGCTGCTCGCTTGCAACCTGGTTTGTAGTACTTCATACGTACCACCTTCTAAATGTTGATCTTTATGTGTTGATTGGTCTTCGGACATATTACTTTGCGAGTTTTTTCTTTGTGATTAAAAAAGCGAGTGGGCTGCTGCAAATTATTGCGGCATAACCACTGTATTTATCAACGTGTTCCTTTTTGCGTTTGGATGACACCAAACTGTCATTTTTGAGTACAAAAGCCGACCCGAGCAACAAAGGAAAACACAATACCAACACGGCCATCATAATCTTGGCTTGGTGGTGTATTTGAACGTCAGATTTCATAACAATGAGTTTTAGACGGTTAAAAATACTTCCTGTGTAAAGCCAGCTCAATTCAACTTATTTGAATGGCTGCCTCCTGATACCTCAAAACCTTGAGGACTATACAAACTCCCAGTGGTGCCGGCCATCACCGGGAGTTGTTTCATGTTTGCGCATGCGCAGTTTTACAGTTCAATTATTTCTGCTGTAAATCAAGTTTATAAGCCTAAACTACTTGCAGGGTTTCCTGAGATGCCCAACGACTCGGCCAATACACCCAATTGTTTCAACACACCCCGAGAACCTTCATCGTTTGCTTGGCTGGTTAGTTTCAGTAACAAAGCAGAGATGCTCAAGTTTCTAACATCTTCCGTTGATACTCCAAATTGATCCACAAATTGCCTTAGTTTGTCTTTAAAGTTGCCCCCAGTTTCGGTTGAAAAGAAAGTGTCCTTGACATCGGTGAGTACTTCGCTGCTTTGCACCAGACGATCTGCTGATTTACCTTTTGTGATGGAACCAACAATTTGGTCAAAGAACATGGTCTCTCCTCCTACGATATCAATATTGGCTGCTTTAAGTGCTTCTGAGATAACATGGGCTTGTGCTTCTGCAATTTCTTTTTGAATTTCGATGCGTGCCAATTCAACTTCTTTCTCCATGGCCAACTTCAGCTTAAACTCTTCGTGGGCCTGGCCTACTCCATCCAACTGCTTCATTGCGTTGGCTTTCTCCTTGATGCCTTCTGCATCGGCTGAGAATTTCTCTGCCATCACTTTGGCTTCTGCCAATCCTCTTTTTTCTTCGGCGTCTGCCGTAATGTCGATGATATGCGCTTCAGTTTCTCCTTTTTCTTTGTTCACTTTAGCATCCGCAAATCCTTTTTTCTCGTTGGCTTGTGCTTCTGCTTCGCCTTTCATGGCAATGCCTTTTGCTTCAGCCTCTGCTTTGGCTTCAATAACAGACGCTTGCGCATCCCCTTCTTTTTCTAAGGCCGCTGCTTTGGCTTCCATTACTTGCGCCTCCGACATCCCAATAGCTGCTGCTTCTGAGGCTTGTGCATCTGCCATAGTTTTCTTAGATTCTGCTAAATGCACGGCAGCAGTTTCTTCTGCTTGGGCATCGATAAGTATTTTTTTAGCCAAGTGTTCCGAAGCATTCTTTGCTGCTTCAGCACTCTTAATCTCTTTCACTAATGCCTCTTCTGCATCTTTTTCCGCCAAAGTAATCGCTACTTTCTTAGTTCTGTCTGCTTCAGAAAAGGCCTTGATGTTCTTCATACTTTCCTCTTCTTCCACCACAGTTTTTTCTATTGAAACCCGCTCTCTTATTACATCTTGTATGTTTTTGCGCTCCTCTTCTAAAGCCTTCTCCTTTGATATTTGAGCCAAAGCTACGAGTTTCTCCTTTTCAGTTGCTTCCAACATTTGGGCTTGTTGCACCCTTTCTGTTTCCACCGCATCGGCCCGTTCTTTATTTTTCTGAGCAATGACAACTTCTCTTAGTTTGTTCTCTTCGGCCACCTGTAGTTCCTCTTCTGTTGTTATTCTGGCCCTTTCGGCCTTCAAACGTTCTTCTTCCCTTACCTTATCGGTTTCTGCTTCTTCACGTGCTTGTACCGAGTGCACTTCTCTTCTTTGTTTGGCTTCTGTCTCTGCCAACTGCCTTTCCAATTCCAATACCGTTTCTCGTGCTTCCACATCTTGCTTGGTAATGGTTTTCTCTTTTTCCCTTTGGATTAAGTTGGATTGAATTTTTTGCTCCGATGTTAATTGAATGATTTTTTTAATACCTTCTGAATCCAAGATGTTGTCTTCATTCATAGAACTCATAGGCGTTTGTTCCAAATAATCAATGGCACAATCGTCCAATACATATCCGTTCAAATCGGTACCAATAATGTTCAAAATTTGCGTTTTGAAGTCATCTCTTGAGTTGTACAATTCTACAAAATCAAACTGCTTACCTACCGTTTTAAGGGCTTCTGAAAATTTAGCATCAAAGAACCCTTCTAATGCCACCTGATCCGATGCACGGTGGCACCCAATGGACTGTGCTACCTGTTTGACATCTTCATGGGTTTGGTTAACCCTTACAAAGAAAGTTACTTTTATATCGGCTCGCATGTTGTCTTTACAAACCAGGCCATCACTGGCTGTTCTGGAAATTACAATGGTTTTAACCGTAATGTCCATTACTTCTAATTTATGAATAACCGGAAGTACTATCATGCCGTTAAAATTCACTTTTGTGCCTCCAAAACCCGTTTTGACCAAGGCTTCTCCTTGTAGCGCTTTCCTATACATCCTAGCAAGCATTACCAGCAACGCAAATGTTACTCCGACTATAAAAATAAGACCTATTATTCCAAGATTCTCTATCATTTGAATTAGTTATTTTGTTGAGTATGATTCAATTATGAATATATTTTTTTCCTTCTGATGCTCAATAACCAAGGCAGTATCTCCTTTTAGCATGCTGGAGCCATCTTTGGTTTTGGCACTGATTAAAACCGAAGTTCCGTTAACTTTGATTTCGGCTTGACCTATTTTGTCTTCCACAATTGGTAATATCACGGTGCACATTTTACCAACTGGGCGGACTGCTTCATCTTCCCTTTTGAGTTTCATAAAAAATTTGGCAATGGGGGTGGTCAGTATTTTTGCAACAAATAATGACACAATAAAATTGGGAATTAACAAAGCCAGGCCTATCAGCAAACTGGTATTCCCTAGGTAATGGTTGGACAATATGGCAATGACCCATACTGGCAATGCCCAAAAACTTAAAAACACCATAAAGGGCATGTGCCCTATGTTAAAAAATGAAAGCGTTGAAGCCACTCCTCCGATTTCGACATCTGCGTCTGCGTCCAAATCTGCATCCAAATCAATGTCTATATCCAAGGCATCCATATCTATTGCTCCAAACATGACTATGATCCAATAAAAAGACACAAATAGCATTAAAAAAGTTGGTGCAATGTTATAGGAAGCCATAGCCGCTTCAAACAATTCTTTCATAGTAGTTATTTAAAGTTTAAGTTTTGGGTAAACAAAGAGGACTACTCCTCTTTGTTTTTATCTTTATTCAATTTGGCTTTTAAAGCGGCCAAACTATCTGCGGCACTGGCTTCTGCCACACCACCTTCTAACGCCTTGTCAATTTCGTCGTCTACAGACTTGCTTTCGTTCGCGATTTCGCCATAAGATTCAGCCAATGCTTCTTCTTCAGCTACCTTTTCCTTCATTCTTTCCAACATCGACACAGTGCTCGACCCATCGATTTGGGCCATTTGTTTGTTCAACTTTTTAGTTGCAGAACTCACTTTTACCCTGGCCTTCAACGTTTTTAATTCGTTTTCATATTGGGATATGGTAGAACGAATTCTCTTAACGTTGGTATCTAACTGCGAAACATTTTTTTCAAAGCGATCTTGTTCTTCTTTGGCTCTTGCCGTGTGGCCTTCATGCTCGGCCTTTTTTACTAATGCCTCACTGGCCAAACGATCGGCCTCGGATGCAGAAATATCGCCAGATTCGGCTTTTTTAAGCAACAACATGGCCTTATTTTCGTAATCCTTAGCCTTGCTTTGGTTCGTTTTCACTTCATTCTTAGAACGGATGCCCATGGCTTTAACTTCGGCCAATGCCTGCAAACTTTTATCCAAATCTGCTTTCAAGTCTCTAATCCCCTGTTCTGTCAATTTAATTGGATCTTCCAATTTGTCAATTGCCGAATGTGCTTCCGCCTCTCCTATTTTGAATATTCTTTTAAATATGTTCATCTTTTTATGTAGTTTAATTTTCAGATAATTCGATTAATTCATTTGAGTATTCCCCTAACAACAAAGCCAGCGAGTTAAATGTGGCCTCTATTTCATTCAAATCAAGATTCTCTAATTCATGTGTATTTCTAAAGATAACCTTAGAGCCTGTCTCATCTAATACAAACGCTCCGTGGATGATGTCCCGGCTCTTGATCATGAGTTGTTTGTAAATGTCTTGAGATGGGTTGTGAATTTCAAATATAAATTGTTCTATGATCAACAAAGGGTCTGCCACGCCTAAGACCAAGTTTTTTATTCCATTTGATTCACTTTCCACCACAATCACACCGTCTTCTTCGTTTTCATAGGAAATGTCATATTCCAGGTCCATTAGATAGTCCTTAACCTTAGCAAAGTAATTGTTCATGGTTGTTTATGTTTTGATTACAAAAGTTTTCATTGTTGTTATCAAATTTAAATATTTAATTTCAGCATATTTATATATTTGATTTAATTCATATAAAAAAGTTCGGCGGTGCTCTAAAATTTTGTTTCATTTTCTGTTTATGTTCGTAATTTATGTAAGATTTTAATTATGTTTACGTAAACAAGTTACTAAAAGTTTTAGAATTGCAAAAAAAATTAGCAATTAATTTTAAAATTATGTCACACATAGGTAAAAATATAAAGAAGATAAGAACAGCTAAAAAGCTCAGTCAGGCTAAATTAGCGGAAATTTTCGATCTAAACAGAGGTAGTGTTGGGGCTTATGAAGAAGGAAGAGCTGAACCTAAAATTGAGACTATTATTCAAATGGCTAATTATTTTGGCTTGTCAATTGACATTTTGTTAAGTAAGGAATTATCTACAAACGAACTTTATCATTTCAATATTCTCAATCAGAAAATGGACCAAGCCCACCATTTCAAGACAGAGATAAAAAAGGCAGACAAGGTGGGCGGCATCCACTTGGTGAAGGAAGATTACTACATAGAATACATTGTTAATTACAAGAGTAAAGATTTCATAAACAACTTGCCTAGCATTCAATTACCTGTAAATTTCAAAGGCAACAGCAGGGCTTTTGAGTTGAATGGCAGTGAAATGGAATACCACCAAAATGGATTGCACCATGGCGACATTCTATTGTGCCAACATGTGGACGTCCTAGCCGAGCAACTACAAGAAGGAGCAGTTTATGTAATAGTCGACAAAGAGGACATTACCACCAAAAGGCTCAAACAGGTGGGCAAAAAAGAATTAATATTTGCTTGTGACGACCCCAATTACCAGGACAAAACATTTGTTGTAAAGGAAATTACCGAACTTTGGGTTGTTAAGGGTGCCTTTAGCACCTATTTAAACCCTCCTAAAATGTTAGAAGAAAAGGTTATGATTTTAGAAAACCAAATACAAGACATTCAAACAAAACTAGCACAACTACTATAACGCCATGGACGACATTATCAACCACATTAAAGAGAGCATAGAAGACCAGTTGTTTAGCAGGGCTGAAAAAAGAAACCTCAAGTCCATGATCAAAAATGAAGGCTTGGACCAACACCAAATCAATTTTATTCGAGGGCAAGTGTTTGATATCGCCAACGAACATGTAAATTCGGACAATTATGGCTTGGTAATCCGTTGGCTGGAAGAAGCCAATAAAGCGCTTATAGTAAACAACAAAACAGAAGAGTCTGATGTTTTGTTTAGCCCTGGATCCGCTTGTAAAAATGCCATTCTTTACAACATCCATTCGGCCATCAAAACCATAGACATCTGTGTTTTCACCATAAGCGACAATGACATCAGAGACGGCATTGTATCGGCGCACAAAAAAGGTATTTCTGTAAAAATCATAACCGACAACGACAAAACGGAAGACCGTGGATCGGATATCGATTATTTAGCCGATAAAGGACTTCCAGTAAAAATAGACAACACCAGCAACCACATGCACCACAAATTTGCTATTATGGACAGTTCTATTTTAATCACAGGAAGTTACAATTGGACTAGAAGTGCCGAAAAATACAACCATGAAAACATTTTATTAAGTCGAGAAAAGGGCCCTATCAAACAATACCAAAGAGAATTTGACAAGTTGTGGAAGGAAATGGCTGCCTATTAATTAATCCATTGCTTTACCGCATATTGATACCCTATTCCTAGCAACATGGCAATCCCGAAACTAAGCAAGGTCCCGATCAAGATATACTCTGTTAGTTTTCGATCCCTTGCCCTTGAAAGATCGCCAAAACGAAACACCGACTTAGCAGCTATGAGCAACCCGATGGCTTGCCATTGGCCTATTGAAATAAACCCAAATACAAAAAGTCGCTCCAGCATTCCAATATACTTGCCAGCATTGTTTAGTGAGTCGTTGGCATCATCTTCATCCAAATCCCACTTCCCCATAATTACTTTCATCACAACTGATGCCACAAACGTAACACAGATCAAGGCCATGATCAGCAATAGAGATTGTTTGGTAAGTAAAAAATCAACACTAAATTTAAATGGCTCGTAAATCGAAGCCAAAACAACAATAACCAGTAGGTGGGCAACTTGGTCTAGCACAAAAAGCAATTGTTTGTTGGCCCGTTCATTTAAGCTCAGCTTTATCCAATCTATAACAAAATGGCTCAAAATTACTGCACCAATTGCACCCCAATACTTCATTTCAAATTGCAACAACAACAGCAACACCCCTCCATGCACCAGTAAATGGGCATACATATAAACAGATTTGTGTTTGTATTTCAATTTCTCCTGTACCCACCGATCTGGTTGCAACACAAAATCGCCTAAAAAATGGGCGATTAAAAGTTTTAATAAAAATACACTCATGGTTAAAAAATTTGGGACTGGTAAAAATCGTTTAACTTCATTATTTCATCAAACCCTCCCCTTTTTAAGGCTTCGCTGATGCTGCTTTGGGACTTCCCGAGCAATTGCGCAAGTTGCTTTTGTGTAAGTTCAGGGTGCTCCATGGACTTCTTTATTACGCCAGCCACCGTATTACTCCATTGATTAGCCACCAACATAGCCAAATTAATCATTAAATTTAATACTATTGTTAATTCTTTGTGGCCGGATTTAAAAGCCAACGTTTTATTTTTAAGTTGGTCAAAACTGGTCCCTGAATAGACATAAGCTGTTCCGTTTGATTCTGTAATTGTCTTGGACACTTCTCGTTCTTCTCCTACCCCTATGGCCATTCTCACATCATAATTTTTAATTTGCTTGATAGCAGCCTTGATGTGTATGGCTGCAAAAAGAGCCTGTTCCGGTGGCATGGCCAGTTGAAAACTATCCCCTCTATACATTTCCCAATCCCCTGGGTTTTGACCATACTGTTGCAACACCATTTTTAATGGTTGGTTCCAGTCTTGCATATTACCTGCTCTGGAGTTGATCACATCTCCTGTTATCACTGCTTTCTTATTCTTTTGCATGAACAGCAATATACTCGATTGCTTCTTTGGACGCAAGAAATATCGTTCATTAATCCGATAATTAGTAATATCGGCTATTAGAACGATAAATTACATTATCTGATTAAAAACCTATAAACTAATCCATGGCAGCTCCTGGCATTTATCCAAGGGTTATTAACAGACTTGTTCCTTTCTAAAAACCGCTGGTGTAGTTCCCGTGTTTTTCTTGAAGGCCTTGTTAAAAGAAACCTTATTATTAAACCCAGCATCGTAGGCCAATTGTATGACTGGGATGTTGTCATTTTCAGGTTGTAACAAAAGCTGCTTAAAATACTCCACCCTATGCGTATTGAGGAAGTCAAAAAAGTTTTGCTCAAAGTATTTATTAACCACCAAAGAAACGTGGTGTCTACTGCTTCCAACTGCATTGGCCAAATCGTCCAATGACAAGTCGTTTTTAGTGAATAGCAACTCTTCCCGCATCAACACCACCAGCTTGTTTTTTATTAAAACTTCTGCTTGTTCGGTAAGTCCAGCATTTTTATACTTGAAAGGTGTCAGTGCTGCCTTCAAGGGTTGGCCCAACAATACCTGTGGGTAGGCATAACCCAAAAAACTAATTGAAAAAATAAAAAATGACATGGCAAAAGAAATACCGTAATCCCAAGAAACATCAAAAAACTTAAAATTTATTAAGACATAATAAGAAACAATACTCAGATAATAACCAGAAAACGCAATCAATAAGTAGTTAAACCAAACTTTCATATAAGAATGCTCCCAATCCGATCGCATGTAAGCCCTGATACTTAAGCCGAGGTAAAATCCCAAATACAGCACTTTGGTAATTGGCAACCTGACCAACAACATCCAATTGTACATCCAAGGCCAAAGGCCAGAATCCTGCACTCTCCAATACTGGAAAAACAAATATGGTGACAGAACAAGCGCAACAAACAAAGGAAAAAGCAAATGGTATTTAAGATTGATTGCCGTTGGTGCCTCCAAGAGTCTGCTGCATAAATAACAGTAAAATAGAGGTCCACCAAGCAACATCAATACTTCATACCAATAATTCAAATAAGGAAAATAGGCGTTGTATTGTGTCCAATACAAAACATAACTGAACAACGTAATGGCAAAAGTCAAAACCAACACAGCCAAAATAACATTCCCATATCTATTATTGCCTTTTACGGCCAGCAATACCAGCAACAAAAAAATTGCCTGCATCACCACAAATAAAAACAGTGCCGTCCAACTATCAAAGGAGGGCTTAAGAACACTTTCCAATACCAAAAACTTCGGATCCGCCCTTAAAATATGAAATTCCTCGATTTGCAGGTTTGTATAGTTAAGAAAACCAAAGCGCCTGGCATTTTCCAAACCCGCCAAGGCTGGTTCTACTTGGTGCAATTGGGACAGGCTCCGCGCCATATACCACCACAACCTTCCTTTTTGTTTGGCAAACCCCAAAGAATCTGCTTTTCTAAGACATGCAACCGACTGGGAGTAATTTTGATTCTGGTGGGCGCAAAGCCCTAACAGGTACCAGTATTCAGCATCCTCAGCTAAGCTGGGCTGTTCGTTCAAAATCAATTTAGAACAAGTTCCGTCCACAAACGCCGTATGGAGCGTTTCGATGGTTTGTCCTTTTGCGCTAAAGATTAAAACCAACAAGCCTATGAACAAACTCCCACCCTTCATTTTACATATTTTTTCCGTTTGTAAGTACCCGAGAACCCTGCATTCCAAGTAACCCCTTCGTCTTTGGATACCATTAGTTTTTGAACCACTGTATTTTCATCCACTTGGTTGTAAGACATCTTGGTCCATGCAACATCTCCCTTAGCATCCACACCCTTGGTAAGAAATTGTAGGGCATCCTCGTAATTTTCAGTTTCATAATATTCCGACTTATCCCCTGCACTACCAACCCAATATTGATTCCATCGTTTTTCCCTATCATTGTAATAGCTTATGCTATGCCCGGAGTAAGAACCATTTAACACTTGGTAATCCTCTAAAATTGCACACCCTCCTTCGGCCTTGCGAATGGTACTTTTTGCAATTAACTTTCCTTTTAAATACACTTCCCATTCTCCAACCCAAAAATCAAAACGAGCATTTTCTTTATTCTTAAGACATGGAAAAGCATTGGCTTTTATCTTTTCTTGAATGGAAATAAACTCTGTAGAATTTCTAACCACATCAAATTCTGAACTATCCAACCGACCCACTGCAGGAAAGCCCGCATCAGCTGCCTGCGACAATTGAGTAAAAGCGTTTTGCAAGGCACCTTTGGCGGCATAACACCGAGCCAACTGGAAATAAGCATTTCCAACCGACTTGTATTTGGCTTGAATTGCTGCTTTTAAGTAAGGAATGGCCTCGTCATAGGCTTGATTGGAAGTTAAACTATAACCAAGCATAAACAACACGGTAGGCTCTTTGTTGTCTTTTTCATGGCATGCCTTAAATGCGCGAACCGCACGATCAAAATCATTGGCCTGAAAAGCATCCATTCCCTCCGGACATGATTGTGCCACCAAACAGCCGCTTCCTAACATCAAGATAAATATTGTATAAATCGTTTTCATAATTACTTTTTTTAAGGACAAGTAAACTCAATTCACCACTACAAAGGTCAATTCCGATCCACCTTTACCTTTTAAACCGCACCAAACCGTTAAATTTCGGTAGTAAAAATAGCATAGATGGTTTTGATGCCTTCTACATAGTTGCCCAACCTCAAATTTTCATTAGGGCTGTGCTGGTTGTTGTCTGGGTTTACGGTAGGAACACTAACCGCTGGAACATCCAGTGTATTTACAAATGGTGCTATTGGGATAGAGCCTCCTGCTGTTCTAATCTGTATTGGAACGGAACCAAATGCCTTGAACATCCCCTTCCTTAACCAGGCACCAACTTCAGAATCAAAAGACGTTCTAAAAGCACCATAATTAATATCGTATTCAAAAGAAATAAGTTTCTTATATTCTAATCGTTCTGCTTCTGTTGGCATTCCGTTTACAAAATGGAACCCTCTTGTTTTGATGAGGTGTTGCACCAAGCCTACCAACCTTTCTGGGTCACTTTCTTTTACCAACCTAATGTCCATTTCGGCTGTAGCCGTAGCAGGCACAACGGTTCTTGTTTCGTTGCCTACCCAACCAGATTGTAATCCCAAAATATTCAGGGAAGGATATTGCATCGCCTCTTGGTAGTTATCCGCAACCGCATCAATTCCAGCGATCCCTATCTTGCGTCTAATTTCCTCTTCATCATCCGGTACTTGTCTAAGTATTTCTTTAGTTGCTGCATCGAGCACTACTCCATCGTACCACCCTGGGATGATTACCTTGCCATTGGAGTTTTTCATATCGTGTAACAATCTAGAAAGATTATATGCCGGGTTCGGTGCGTAATTCCCATAATGCCCACTGTGTTGGGGCACCCTTGGTCCAAACACTTTCAATGTCAAGGTAACAATGCCCCGAGCCCCATAGGTAAGCGTAGGGCGGTTGCTGGTGTGTCTAGGACCATCGAAAATAACAAACATATCGGAGGCCAATTCCTTTTTATACGTCTCCACCACTTTTTTAATTCTAGGCGATCCCAGCTCTTCTTCAAAATCCAATATAACTTTTAAATTAAAATTGGGTTCTTGCCCTTCATCGGACATCCAATCCATTGCTTTTAGCAACATCATCACCGGCCCTTTTGCATCAGAGGCCGACCGAACAAATATCCTATCTTCCTTATTAAAATCTTTTTGCAATTTGTCCCATGCAATTTCGGCCCACTTTTCGTTCGCATTTTTTCTCTTCAGGGTAGGTACCCATGGGTTGGATTGGTCCCATTTTGATGTGTCTACGGGTTGCCCATCCATTTGCAAATAGACCAAAACTGTTTTAGCAGCATTTTTCACTCTTTTTTCTGCCAAAAGCATGGGCAAAACAGTGGTTTTTAAATGCTTCACTTGAAATCCACGTTTTTCAAAGGCACTTTGCGCCCAACGCACATTTAACATTCCCTGTTCAAAATAATGTGCATCATTTGGCAAGGCCAACATTTTATACAGTTCAGGAGAGGATTTTTTCGCATAAAACAAGGCTTTAGAATCCAAATCGGATTGGGCAATTCCTAGAGTTAGTACGCTACTAACTATTAAAAATGAAAGCAAAACTTTTTTCATATCAGGCAATTTAGATAGATAACTTAACCATAAATTCCCCCAACTGCATGAAAATGTAAATATTTTTCAATTTTGGTGTCTCAATCCCTACTAATGTTTGTAAATTTGACTACATATTTAGAATTTAAAGCTATGACCAACAAACAGTTACCTTTTATTACCACGTTTTTTATCCTATTGCTTTCTTTTAATACTCTGCAGGCTCAAAACACGCCTCAAAAAGTTCTGGGCTCCGGTGATGTAACCAAATTCATAAAAACCTTTGATCCAATGACCCAAGAATTCAAGCAGCTGGAAATGGATTTCGAAAAGGACCCCAACGCTGCTGCCAACGCCATTGCAGGCAATGAAAAGGCCATGGCGATATTAAAGAAATACGGTTGGGATGAAGAATACTTCTTAAAAGTAGGCACCATTGCGATGTCTTACAGCATTTGTGCCATGGAAGAAGAATTCAAAAAATTACCACCCGAACAAGCGCAATATGCTGCGCAAGTAAAGGAAGGTTACTTAAAACAAGTCAACCCAAGCGACTTAGAGCTGGTCAAATCCAATTTTTCTGAGCTTAAGCGGATTTTAGACAAATAACAAAACTTATTCTGGGTACCAATCCAACAAAACAACTTTGATGTTCTTGTTTCCAGCATCCACGAGAGACTTGAATTTTTTAACATCACTTTTACCTTCTTTGCCTCTATAATGAAAAGGATAAACGGTTGCAGGTTGGAACTCCAAAACAGCATCTGCGGCAGCATCCACTGTCATGGTATACGGCAAATTCATGCAAACAAACGCATAATCAATACCGGATAGCTGCCTCATTTCAGGAATATCTTCTGTATCTCCTGAGATATAGAGCTTTTTACCCCCTATCGTTAGTACATATCCATTGCCACGGCCTTTTTTGTGCCTAGAGGTGGCATCGTCTGGCAAATTGTACATTGGTAATGCTTCCACTTCTACCCCATTCCAATTACTTTTATCACCATTTGAAAGCACTGTGATACCTCCATGGTTCTGTAATGTCATTTTATCTTCCACTGCCTGAGGCACAATAAAACTAGCAGAGGATACGTCCAATGCTTGAAGCGTTTCCATGTTCAAATGATCGCCATGAATGTCTGTTATTATTACCAAATCAGGGTTGCCAAATGCACTGTATTTCTCAGCCCCTCCATATGGATCAATAAATATTGTCTTATCGTTCCACTTCAGCACCATAGATGCATGTAAAACGGGGGTGATTTTTAGTTTCCCATCGTTAGTTTTAATTTGTTGGGTTTGCGCGATGGCACCATGCGTTATAAAACTAGTCATCAGAACAATAAATATTTTTTTCATAGTCGGCTAATATTTTGATTTAATATAAATAAAAAGAGACTCCCACGCAAACCCAACCCCTTATGCCAAGCTCCTGTGGGTACAACCAGCTAAGCGGTAATTTGTTTTACCAAAAGCCATTTCCTATTTCAAAAAGCACAAAAAAAAGGCTTTGCTACTAGCAAAGCCTTTCCAATTCAACGTAATATATCCAATTACATTTTTGTCTCTTTCAGAATCACATCGTGGGCTCCACCTTCAATAATACTGGTAGAAGACACCAAAGTAATTTTGGCATCCTTTTGTAGCTCCTCAATAGAAATGGTACCACAACTGCACATAGTCGATTTAATCTTGCCAATTGTCACATCCAAGTTGTCCTTTAATTTACCAGCGTAGGGCACGTAACTGTCAACACCTTCTTCAAATTTCAAACTTTCGTTCTCTCCTTGGTCGTAACGCTGCCAATTTCTAGCCCTATTGGATCCTTCTCCCCAATACTCTTTAACATAATTACCATTGACCATCATCTTTTTAGTAGGGCTTTCATCAAATCTGGCAAAATACCTGCCCATCATCATAAAATCTGCACCCATTGCCAGTGCAAGTACCATGTGGTAGTCCTGTACGATGCCGCCGTCCGAACATATGGGTACATATACCCCTGTCTTTTCAAAATAAGCATCCCTAGCTTCCGCTACTTCAATTAATGCCGTTGCCTGGCCTCTTCCTATTCCTTTTTGTTCTCTTGTTATACAAATGGAACCACCACCTACTCCAACTTTAACAAAGTCCGCACCGGCTTCCACTAAATATAAGAAACCATCTTTATCTACGACATTACCTGCTCCAATTTTAACCGCATCGCCATACTGCTCTCTCACGTATTCGATGGTCTTTTTCTGCCATACAGAAAAGCCATCTGAAGAATCAATACACAATACGTCCACTCCTGCTTCTACTAGTGCCGGTACACGCTCTTCATAATCCCTTGTATTGATTCCTGCTCCTACTTTTAGTTTTTTATGATCGTCCAACAACTCATTTGGGTACTCCTTATGGCTGTCATAATCTTTTCTAAACACAAAATATTTTAGGTTGTTATCTTCATCTATGATTGGCAAAGAATTCAACTTATGCTCCCAAATGACATCGTTGGCTTCATTCAAAGAAATTCCAAATTTGCCTATGATCAATTGATCAAATGGTTTCATAAATTCTTTCACCTTGCGGGATAACGAATCTCTACTAGGACGGTAGTCCCGGCCGGTTACAATACCCATCAATTTACCATTAGAACTACCATCATGGGTAATACCAATGGTAGAATGACCAGTTTTGGCTTTTAGGTTGATTACATCTTGAAGGGTATGCTCTGGAGTTAAATTGGCATCGCTCGTTACAAACCCGGCCTTGAATTTCTTCACTTTCCTAACCATTTCTGCCTGGCCTTCTATTGATTGTGAACCAAAAACAAAAGACAACCCTCCATTTCTAGCTAGTTCAATTGCCATTTCATGATCTGAAACAGATTGCATAATGGCCGAAACAAAAGGAACATTAACTTCTATTGCAGGTTGCTCTCCTTTTTTAAATTTAACCAGCGGAGTGGTAAGGTTTACACCAGTTGGAACACACTTTTCAGTAGTTAAACCTGGTATCAATAAATACTCGCTAAAAGTCCTGGAAATGTCGTTAAGAATCTGAGCCATAATGTTGTCCTTTTGAAATAAAATTTTGCAAAGGTATTAAAATAAAACATTAGAATAACAGCATATGGCAATAAAAAATTACAGTTAAAGCTCTTTTTTTTATTCTGATAATTGCTCCACTAATTCTAACCTTTTAATTATTGTATTCGGTTTTAATATGGTACCTGGTGATAAAACTGCATTGGCGCCAATTTTACAGCCATCCCCTACCAAAGCCCCCATTTTATTGACACCCAAACGGTGTTGTTTCCCTTCCCATAGAATAACAATCTCTTTGTTCCCTTTTTCGTTCCAATGGTTGGCTACTATGGCCCCTGCTTCCAAATTGACCCGAGCCCCTAGTATGCTATCCCCAACATAATTAAAATGTGCCAAATGGCAAGAATCTAACAACAAAGATCGAACCACCTCGCACCCCGGACCTACAGATGCATTCGGACCAACATACACGCCACTCCTTAAATACGCATTGGCACCAACAAAGCTGTCCGCTTCAATTAAGACCGGCCCCTTTAGTACTACTCCCTCTTCTACCACTGCCGATTTATGAATGGCCACGCCATTCTTTATTTGAAATTCGGATGGGCAAGTGTTAATTTTATTCTGAATAATTTCAGAAACATTGGATATTATATTGATAGGAAAAGTTGGGGTCTCCAGTTCTCTTTCAAAAACATGGAGTTGGCTGAAAAGCATGTTATAGGGAATCATATTGTACTATTATTTAAGATAGAGGGAGTAGAGTTTTTTCCCCACCCATGGTTCTCTTTTCATTATTGCATTTCTTTTCTCGTCTTCCGGTATCCACCGGTATATCCAAGAAAAGCCATGTGGGCCATGGTAGTAATTATCCTGATCATAATACGGATTTTGCATTGCTTCTTCCATTGTTACAAATGCATACCCCATCTCCTTAAAAACCAACAACAATTGATCGAAACAAGCAGCGTTGAGCGCATTGTCATGGAATAAATAAATATGGTCCAACGGAGGTTGGTTGGTATACAAACCTTCGTAAAACAAGAGCAAGTTTTTTGTGAGCTCCAAATATTGGGTTATTCTTAATTCAGCTTCAGCAGTATTTCCCGCAGCAACCGCCTGCAAATATAATTTGTTGTAAATATAATCGGAACTTTCTATTGTAAATGGAGCAATGGCATACCCTTGGCTCTTTAAATAATTTCGAATCTTGTGTTGGGCCGTAGAGTCCTCCCCTAAACAGTTGTACGGGAATCTAAAGTAGTCCAGTGTTTTTCCGCCTTCCTTCAAAAGGATATTAGTTTGTACTTCGCCTTGAACTACCTCGTTTTTATATGCTTCAAAACCTTGGCCAACATACCGTTGGTGCGCATAACCATGGTTCCCTGGGTCGATGTTTTTGTCTTTAAGCCATTGTTCTAGAAGCTGAACCCCTTCGCCGTCCTTAAACCTTGTCAAATTTATCTCATTGATAAATATTGTAACGGGAATATTGGCTTGTTTTATCTTTTCTAAAAGCACCGAATTATTACCAGCCTTTTTATATTCCCTGAAATTGGGAACATCGTCTATGGTAAAAGCCACTTTTTTCTGCTGGGCCAAAGTATTTAAGCTGCTACATAATAGCAGTACAAGTAGTATCGTTTTTAGTTTATGGTATAAAAAGCCCATGAATCTGTTTGTCGTCTAGTTTTCTGGAGAAAAGCACATCCATGTCTATGGTGGTAGCCTCCCCTTCCAAAACGGTTTTGATTGTAAGTTGGTCTCCGGCGCTTATGTTAAAGCCTTCTATTCGAATATCTGTCAGGTTTTCAGACGATTTTCCAAACTTAGAACGCATAAGTTCGCTTACGCCTTCGGCGAACAATTCGTTTTCGGCATGGTCATTATCGATCACACTAGCTTTCAACAACTGAATTGATTCAATTTTACTATAAGCCGCTGCTACGTCTTCCATGTCAAATTCTATTTCAGAAGCCAATTGAAGCCCATCTATCAATTGCGGTACTATGATTATAAGCGAAGCATATTTGTCTCGCTTATCTTCTAAATAAGGATAAAACATTAGAGCCACATTGGAGGCTACGTTGTGGTCATTTAAGGCATTCAACTCACTACTAGAGCTTAAAATTAGTTTGTAGTATTTTAAATTGCGCTTTTCAGATTCATTAAAATTATCCACTACATATTTAACCGAGCAGCCATATTTATCCTTAATTCGCGAGAAAATGGCTTTTTTATTATTAAAAACACAAGAAAAAAGAACCAAACTAAAAAACATAAGCCCAAATAGAGCCTGAACAATTCTACCCATCGTTGTCAATATTATCAGATTTAAAAATAACCTTAACTTCATAGGTCACCTCTTGGTAAGGCGCATTAAGGTTCGTTATTGTAAAGACCACCGGTCCTTTAGAAAAATTAACTTTTCTGCTACTAGGTTGTACTGCAAATTGCCCATTATCTACCCCAACTAAACTAGGCGTATAATATCCATCACCTGCTTGTACCAGTACTTCCATTTGGCCTTCAGATAACTGTATACCATCCAAAAGTTCTGGGTGCACCAACGAAACTAATTCGGTTTCTACCTCCGTAAATTCAATACCACTTACCAAAAGGTTAATAGAGTTCGGCTTTTCTGAAACAATGGGGTTGCCCTCACAAGACCAAATAAAAAAAACAAATACTAACAGTACAATAGACCGCATACAATTGAATTCGCATTTAAAAAATTGAATATAACATAAAATTTCCTGAATAATACTGTAATTATTCTTCTGAAAATCACATGCGTCAAACAAAACTGAAAATAAAAAGCTTAAAATACAAAAGTTATAAAGCCCAACTTAAACACAAATATCACAAACAACTAACACACATATATTTATAATTACAAATGCTATTTTCAACCAAAAATCATTTGTAAGAATTGTTGTTCTAGCCCTCCTAAATTCAACAAAATTTATTATCTTAATAAGACGCATAAAATCAAGTGACATGGACTCAGAAGGCTACGGTAACATCCTTGATAAAGGAGCTTATAAAAGAAAAATTTTCCCTCATCTATCGCATAAGGTGCACGATTTAAACGGTGCAACAGAAGAACTTCTAAGTGCATTTATTGTAAACAACCCAGACCCACATAAAATCACGATGTTGTTAGACAAGGTCAAGTCTTTAACGCATGACATTGAAAATGATGTACATAAAATCTACTAATTTGCAATTTTGAAACAATATTGGCTTGAAATTTAAATATTTACAATTTATCTCCTATTTTTAGAGCCAATTGAATTTTTAAAGCAGCATCAATGCATTTTGATATAGAGCAAATTACTACTCAGTTTTTAGCAGATAAGAGGTTAAAAGCAGATCCATTAGCAGATCAGGTTATCCAAAACATAATTGAAAACGGTTCTCAGGAAGAGGTGAATAAAGTACTTGGTACTTTAATGCGCAACCACGATTATTCGGAATCCCATTTTGAAGGGTTGGATAGCCACATTAAAAATGCGGTGGTAGGTTACTTCGCAGAAAGCCACTCCCTACCCACTTGGGCAGACAGGACCTTAATAGACAAGGGCCAAGAAGTTTTCAGTTTGTATGGCCCAGAAATATTCATGTTACTCAACGTAAAATCACTGCCCTTGTGTTACACTTGTGCAAAGGGTGCTAAGGTTTTGTTTACAACAGGTAGGTTGCATGAAAGTGGTTCCGATATTGACCCATTGGCTAGAAGGCTTATGGAAACAGCACAAATGGTTACCAATGTATTAAGTCCTGGCAGTTTTTCTGAAGATGGTAATGGCGTTGTAACCATTCAAAAAATTAGACTCATCCATGCCTCCATTCGGTACTATTTAAAAAGCAAAATAGAATGGGACATTCAGGAGTTGGGTGAACCAATTAACCAAGAAGACTTAGCTGGAACCCTCATGTCTTTTGCTCCTGTAATTCTTTCTGGTCTCAAAAAATTAAACATTGACTTTACGGAGGAGCAAGAAGCTGGATACAGCCATATTTGGAAAGTAATTGGCTATTTAATGGGATTGGACGAAGACCTTCTTCCCGACACCTTCCAAGATGGCAGGAATTTGGCCATTAAAATCTTGCAACACCAGTCTGCCTTTTCTGAAGATGGGGTACAATTAACTACCTCTTGCATCAACTTTTTAAAGTATTTGATACCAGGAAATAAATTTGACTCGATTCCCGAATATATGATTTGGTATTTTATGCAGGATTTATCGGAAGATGCAGGGTTGGATTTGTCTAGTATGATTGGCGTCCATGACCACAAAGACATGACTTCAAAAACGGTCACTTTCATTATTCGATTGTTGGTTGGGGAAGTCGACAACATTCAGGACCATTCCAAACTGATGCGACACTTATCGGGAAGGTTCAACAAAATCCTCCTTCAAGGCATTATAGCACACTTTAACAAAGGAAAAAATGTGCATTTCTACATTCCTCCATCTTTACAGAAAAACTGGAAATTAGACGAAGAATGGGTCGATAGAAAAGTAATTACACCGAATATATTAGGAAATCGCCTGGCTTGGCAACAAAAAAAATAAACACATGAGTTCTACACTTGCATTACCTCAAGTAACCAAACGGCTTACCTATTTAGTCGTTTTCTCCCAAATAGTGATGATGATCTGGTCCATCGCCAGCTCTTTTTTGGCTACTGGCCCGTTTTCAATTTTTGTATTAACCTTTGCATTATTTGCCATGTTTGTAGGCTACGCTTGGTTCACAAAAAACGTCCTGCTCACCAAATTGATCTATTTTGGATTGGTCGCGGGTATTGTGGAACTTGCGGCAGACCACTACCTAGTGAGTACGGTAGATTCATTAGTCTATCCGAAGAGTGAATTAATGATTTGGAGCAGTCCATTGTATATGCCTTTTGCTTGGTGCAACGTTTTAATCCAATTAGGGTACTACAGTCTATTGCTTTCACGTTGGAAAGGAACAGTTCCTGCTTCCATTATGATTGCAATTGCTGGAGGAATGTACATCCCAATTTACGAGCATTTAGCGAAAGATGCAGGCTGGTGGTTTTACAAATTGAACACAAAAATGTTCATGAATGCACCTATTTACGTGATACTCTGTGAGGCCCTCATATCATTTTCTTTGCCTTATTTGCTTGTTTATGCCACTAAAAAAAGCACCAATACTTCAATAGGAATTGGGTTGGTTGGTGGCTTTTGGATATTCGCTGCTGCCGTAATTTCTTACATCATTGCCGCTTAGTACTAGTGTATTTTTCGTTTATCAGACAATTGCTTTCCATGTCAAAATGATTAATTTTGAATATTAAGAATTTTGAACATGGGTAAGAATTTTGAAGGCAAGAAAATAGCAGAAGGTAGTAACTCGGTTATTCTGTTGGTTGAGAATGAAAAAACAGCTGACTTTTCTATTGTAAAAAAATTAAAAGACAAACAAAACCATTTCCCGTATTCTGAACAAATAAAGAATGAATACGAGGTTCTGAATGGCATCGATATTGAAAATGTTAGAAAAGTAAAAAGCATTAAAAATATTGACAGTGCACCGATTTTAGAGCTAGAATATTTTGATGGAATTACATTAAAACAAGCCCTCAAATCTGGATTTTATTCGTTCTCTTTGAAATTGGATATTGCCATAGAAATATGCAAAACACTGGCAGACATACATTCCAATGAGATCGTCCACTGCGATTTCAACCCTTATAACATCCTAATAAACGACGACAGGAACATAGCAGTTGTAGATTTTGGTTCTGCTTCAAAATTTCATGTTGGGGACCCGACTAAAAAAGTTAGTGAATTCAACGAAGGCACCTTGCCCTACATATCTCCAGAACAAACTGGCAGGACCAACCACCCAATAGACCATAGAACCGACCTCTACTCATTCGGAATCATGTTGTATGAAATGTTCACCAATGCATTGCCATTTGAACATGAAGAACCACTTGAAATATTCCACGCTCATTTGGCCATTGTACCAACGCCCCTCAACGAAAAAAACCAAAGCCTGCCTAGCGTTGTTTCAGATATTGTTTTGAAATTATTGGCAAAAAATGTCGACCAACGCTACCAATCTGCACGTGGGTTGTTAGCAGACCTTAAAAAATGTAGGAAATCCTTAATAGAAAACATTGACATCCCTCTATTTGAAACAGGTAAAAACGATGTTCCTGTAAAACTCATCCTTTCCAACAAGCTTTATGGAAGAGATGCCAGTATGGATATTATCAAAAGCGCTATAAAAAATTGTAGTCTTAAGAAAAAAGTAGTTTTTACAGAAGGTAGCGCTGGTACAGGCAAATCTACTTTAATAGAGGAGGCGACCCGACCCTTTCTACTCAAAAAAAGCTTTTTATTGTATGGCAAACACGAAGAATACTTCAGTGACACCCCATTTTTCGGCATAGGCCAAGCAATTCACTCCTTTGTTGATTTCATACTTTCAGAAAAAGAATCGGTATTAAACAACTGGAAATCCATCATTCTGAATACCATTGGCAATGAAGGTAAAATAATGACCGACTTGTTTCCTTCTTTAGAACTAATTATAGGACAACAACCCGAACTCAGCCCATTGGGTATCAACGAAGCCCAAAACAGATTAATTTATGTATTTCTTAAGTTTTTTAAAGGAATAACCAGTACAGAAAGGTCCATAATATTGTTTATTGACGATTTGCAATGGTCTGATTATGCCTCTACACAGTTGTTGGAAAAACTCATATTAGATCCAGACATAAAAAACATTACACTGCTTTGCGCGTACAGAGGCAACGACTTACCCCCTCTTCACCCATTAACAGATGCTATTAAAGCCATAGCCGATGCTGCCGTTGATTTTGAAAGAATAAAACTTAAGGACATATCCATTCAGAATACGCAGTCCTTAATCAATGACACTTTCAAAACAACTGAATCTGAAAGCAACCAATTGACCAAAATCGTTTTTGATAAAACTGGGGGCAACCCGTTTTTCTTAAACCAGTTTCTGCGTTCGATGTACGAACAGCGCTTCATATTTTTCAATTTCTTTAAAACCGATGAAGTCAATTCCATCGGAAAATGGGACTGGAAAGTGGCCGAAATGGAAAAAATGGATTTCACGGACAATGTGGTGGAATTTATTATTCTAAAACTTAAAAACTTACCAGCTCAAACCATAGAAATTATTACAGTAGCAAGTTGTTTTGGAATCAAATTTAATTCCTATGACTTGGGTATTCTCTGTAACAAAGAAACCGAAGAACTGGAACAATTGCTTCAAGCAGTTATTGAAGAGCAATTCATTATTGAAATTGGAATAGATTCTGATGAAAGAGACCTGGATCAGGGCCCAACCAAAGAATATAAATTTGCACATGACCGGGTTAGGGAGGCTGCTTACGAAAGTTTGGACGCGGAGCAAAAAAGTACTACCCACAAACACATCGGTAAAAACATTTTACTTAATTCAAAAACGGAGTCCTACCGTGAAGAGCTTTTTGACATTGTTCACCACCTTAATTTAGGCGCTGAACATATTAAATCCGATGTGGAAATCAAGCAACTTTCCATGCTCAACTACAAAGCTGGTTTAAGAGCAAGAATATCCTCTGCCTACAACGCTGCCTTTAATTTCTTTCAAAGGTCCAAGGATTGCCTAGGTGAAAAATACTGGGAAGAGGATTACTACCTCATGTACGATGTGCATTTAAGGTACATAGAAGCCGCACATTTGATTGGTCAATTGGATTTAATGAAGTCTACAGGAGACCAAATGATCGAACATTGCGAATCCATAACGGATAAAGTTAAGGTGGAAAATGTTTATATTTACGCCTACCTGGCGGCCCACAAACACGATGAAGTAATTACAATTGGAATCGACATTTTACAGAATTTAGGGATTAAAATACCTGCCAACCCTAACAAGTTTAATGTGATCACAGAACTGCTAAAAACCAAATTCATCGTTGGGAAAAAGCAGATTTCCTTTTTCAAAGATTTGAATTTTACGGAAGAGGAAAAACTAAACTTGGCCATCAACACGTTGTCTAGCTTGAGTACGGCAGGATACCACAATGCTCCAGAGCTATTTCCCATTACCATATTCAAGTCCATACAACTAGCGGTTAAACACGGCAACTCGATACAATTAATTTCTTTTTATGGTGGCTACGGAACCATATTGTGCGCCGTAACCGGTGAAATTGAAAAGGGATTCGAATTTGGAGAATTATCGTTAGATCTTTTAAAAAGCACTCCAGATGCCAAGCAAATAAAATCCAAGACGCAGGTAATATTTAGTGGATTTATCAACCACTGGAAAAGGCATTTAAAAGAGTCCATCCCCATGCTGAAAGAATCTTATTTCACAGCAATGGAAACAGGAGATCCACAATATGCAGCATCCTCTCTTTTTATTCATGCCTACCATTCTTTTTTATTAGGAGAAGACCTGAACCACTCCATACCAAAAATTAAGGAGTTCCATGAAAAAATTGATCAAATGGGTCAGGTCACCTATGCGCTATACAGCAAAATATCTTTACAGCGTACTATTAATGTCTTCCAAGACAATGGTAGCTCTGCCCAACTTGAAGGACCTTATTTTAGTGAAAAGGAGTACTTTGAAGGGCTGGAAAACGGAACTTATAAAAAAGACAAGACTGCCTTATTCCATATTTATTACGGCAAAGTGTTTCTCGGCTTTTTATTTGGAAGCCATAAATTGGCTTTTGACAATATTGCCAATCTTCAAAACCATTTGGACATTGCGCTTTCCACCGCGTTTATTCCGTCTTTCCATTATTTGAGATCTCTTATTGGTATTTCTTATTGGCCTTCTGCTTCGAAACAGCAAAAGTCAAAAATAAAACAATGGTACAAAACGGATCTCAAAAAACTCAAGAATTGGTCTGCTCATTCTCCAGAAAACTTTGAACACAAAAGATTAACCTTGCTCGGAATTTACAATTCTATTGTTTTAGAGAACAACGAAGCAGCTTGTAATTTCTATAAGAAAGCCATATTGCTTGCATCGGAAAATGGATACACCAATGAACATGCCATTGCTCTGGAGTTATTTGCTAGACACCATGAAAAAGAAGCAGACGAAGAACAACACACCTATTATTTAAAAAAGGCCTATGAAGCTTATAAAATGTGGGGGGCTGGCGCCAAAGTAGCTGCTTTTGAAAAAGAATATGCAGATATTCTTTTAGAACAATTTGAGTTTTCAAATGCGAAAACATTTAGCACTTTATCAGCGGGCAGTTCTTTGCTCGATCTGACCACCATACTTAAGTCTTCTTCGACCATATCAAGTGAAATAAAACTTGAAAAAGTAATTGACAACCTCTTAAAAATAGTGGTTGAAAACGCCGGTGCTGAAAACGGTTTATTTTTACTCAACAACAACGATGAGCTAAAACTTGCAGCCAGCAACACCATTAACAACAAAGTGCGCATCATCAATTCTGGCGAAGTTCTTAAGCAGAACATAGTACCCCTATCCATTATACAATATACCAAACGATCTAAAGAAAATATTGTAATTGAAAGTGCGCATGCCGACAGTAAATATGCCCGCGACCCTTATATCAAACAAAATAAAACAGAGTCCATTTTGTGTATTCCAATTGTATTGCACAACAAGTTGTTAGGAGTTATCTATTTGGAAAACAATTTAGTAAAAGGTGCCTTTACAGTTGAAAGGCTAGAGTTGATCAAATTGTTATCCGGTCAGATGGCCATAACCCTAAACAATGCCATTCTTTACGATAACATGGAACTGAAAATAAAAGAAAGAACACAAGAGATAGAAATTCAAAAAGAAGAATTGAGAAAACGAAATGAAGCACTCAAAGTGATCAACCAAGAAAAAGACGATCTAATCAATGTAGTTTCTCATGATCTTCGCAGTCCATTAAATCAAGTAAAGGGCCTTGCTGAATTAACCGCAATGACTTCTCAAGACAAATCGGTAACGGAGTATACCGATAAAATGATTGAAGCTACCAATTACTTAAATGGAATGATCACTAGGATCTTGGACATTAGTACTATTGATACCCAAAAAATAGAACTTAAAATTGAGCAGTTGGATATAATTGAAGTACTGCACACCATCATTTCAAATTACAGCAACGTAACTGCACCAAAAGGCATCCAAGTAAATTTACACTCCATGCACAACGGGCTTAATTTTCAAATGGACAAACACTATTTCATTCAAATAATTGACAACCTCTTATCCAATGCAATCAAATTTTCATACGAAAATAGTAAAATTGACATTTTCATAGAAAAGGAAAATACCGATGTACAAATTGAAATTAAGGATTACGGACCGGGAATTAGCCCAGAAGACCAAGGAAAGTTGTTCAATAAGTTTCAAAAACTATCTGCCAAACCAACTGGCAATGAATCATCAACAGGGCTCGGTTTGTCCATTGTTAAAAAATACGCCGAAGCTTTGCAAGGTGAAATTTCTGTGAAAAGCAATTTAAATGAAGGTACTTCTTTTGTATTGATTTTGCCCAACTTGAAAAAGAATTAGCTCTTTTGAAGCCATTGCAACCCATCCGATTTGTTTGTAAACAGCTTGGTCGGCTTTAATGGCTTGTTCAATCCCATAAAAAAGTTACCAATTATTTTGCTTATGGGGTTGGAAATTATCAAGGCACATTTGCTGAATGTTTTGGCATGTTCTTCCCCGGCAAAATGTTTTCTGCATTCTTGTGACATTTTCACAACATTGGTGATGTCGCACAACAGTGGCAATTCTTGTCCTTCGTTCATTTCTGCTGATATTCGAGTACTTTCTATCCCATCTTCCAAAGTCATGGTGGTTTTTGGAAAGCATTCAGTATTGAGAATCCCTCCTTCCAACATTGTAAACTTAATCTTTTCAGTTTCTCTGTACATGGTTTTCCTTTTTTAAGGTAAATATAAAGGTAGCACCTGCTCCTAATTCAGATTCAACCCAAATTTTCTCTCCACTGGATTGTAGAATTTGTTTTACGTTGGCCAGCCCTATGCCAAAGCTTTCTGAATTATGGGGTTGATTTAAGCTGTTAAATAAATCGAAAATTTGACTCTGGTCTTTGGGGTCAATACCGGGACCATTGTCCTTAATTTCAATTTCATAATGCGCTTCCTTGTTGTAAACATTTACTGCTATTTCACACAAGGGTTTGTCACAGTATTTAATTGCATTGTCAAAAATATTGCGCACCACTTGTATAGCAGAAATTTTATTGAACCAAACCACCGGTAACTGATCCTTAATCGAAATCTGAGCGAGATCCCCAAACCCATCTTGGCGGATTACAGATTGAATCAATTCATGCAGGTTGAGCCTTTCAAAATCCAATTCGTTGGAATCGCTTCTCGAATAATTTAATATGCCAATAACCATGTTTTTCATATTGGAAACGACAGTTTTTAACTGGCCTATACATGCTTTAAGGTCGTCGTTTTCCGGTTGGCTATAAAGTTCTATCAAGGAAACCAAACCAGCAATGGCATTCAATGGTGATTTTAAATCATGTGCCGTGGAATAAGCAAATTTTTCTAACTTAGAATTGATATTGGTCAATTGGTTTTTGCTGACCACCTGTGCTTTCAATTCTTCTCCCAACATATTAAGCCCTACTGCTATTGCTGCCAATTCATCATTATTGTCCTTGATATCAATCTCGCTGTCGTAGTCAAGAGCAGCCAAACCAGCTATTTTATCCAAAATTTCATTTATTCTACCCTGATCCATTTTTTCGCCCATTAATTTAAAATAACATTTTTTTTATTTATAGAAAACAATGTTGTCTGAAAACCATCTGGATTTGACAATAAAAATTATATTTTTACTGTATGATCCGATTCATTTTAGTTCTACTCACCTGCACCATTACATCTTTTCCTATTGTTGCCCAAAAATTAAAAATGGGTAATTGGAAAGGAATTGTCTATTATGAAGATGCAAAAGTTCCTTTTGACTTTAAATTTTACAAGGGCCCAAACGGTACCGTTCAGATGACCATAACCAATAGCACCGAATTGATAGACATACAAAATTTGAAGCTTTTTGGGGACAGTATAGTGGTAGAGTTACCAGTATTTGACACCGAGATTAAAGGAATTTATACACCAACTAACATAGAAGGCGTCTGGATTAAAAACTACAAATCAAAACCTATCCAATTTACTGCCCATTACAACCAACCAAGGTTCGAATCCAAACTACCATCTACTCCATCAGACTTCAATGGTAAATACAGCATAACTTTTGAACCAAGTGGATCCGTGCCCTACGACGGCGTGCTAATTCTCAACCAAAAAGCACAGTTTTTAGAAGGCACTGTATTAACCGAAACAAGTGACTATAGGTACCTTGAGGGGATCGTACGAAACGACTCCATGCTGCTTTCTGCATTTGACGGTACGCATGCCTTTTTATTCAAAGGTCGGTTGTTACAAGGGGAATTAACAGGTAAGGTATACTATGACAATGCTTATTCGGAAAAATGGACTGCGAAAAAAAATGCTGCTGCTGCATTGGTAGACCCCTTCGAGTTCCAAAAAATAGAAAAGCACAAATACCGCCCGTATTACGACATATTATCAGCGGACAAAGCAAATAAATTGGATGGAGATGACTATTTTGATCAAGTCGTGGTTATCCAGCTCTTTGGTACTTGGTGCCCTAATAGCCTGGACCAAACCAACTTCTTGAAAAATTGGTTGGAAGCACACCCAAATTCCAATATCAACTTAATTTCTGTTAACTACGAAGCCAATTATTCGTTGGCCTATGGCCTCCAAAGAATTGAAGATTATAAAAAGGAACTCGGTTTGTCCCATACCATGATTGTAGGCGGACCACTCAACAAAGGGCATGCTGCTTTGGCTTTTCCATTTATGAAGAAAATTCAGGCTTTCCCTACTCTAGTGTTCATTGATAAATCCGGTTTTGTACGCTACGTTCAAAGTTATTTCAATGGACCTGCCACCGGAAGTTATTACCAATCTTTTGAAAACAAGTTCGACGACATAATAAAAGAGTTATCAAGCGAGTAATCTTTTTCTAATTAGGGTGTTCGCATCCCCTCTATTCACTATAAAAAAGGTCTTTAATCAAGCAAATGAAATTTATTTTACTTGGGTTAACTTATTTTACTCCTCTAAATCACAGGCAATCTTTTATTAAGAATAATCATGCATAAAAAAAGGGCACATGGCCCTTTTTTTATTTGTCCTTATGCGAAAATTTTATCTTATCTGGAACTGGAACTATGTCCCAAATTAATCCCATCCAAGAAAATATTTTTAGAATGTAAAAGGTGATATCAATTTCCCACCAAAACCATCCCTGGCGCAACGATGCCATGTAGTGGTGGTGGTTGTTGTGCCAACCTTCTCCTAAGGTTATTAAGGCCAGTACAAAACTATTTCTAGAATTGTCTGTTGTCTTGTATCGCTTTCTACCTATTAAATGCATCAACGAATTAATAGAGTAAGTTCCTTGGTACAATATGATGGTAGACAAGAAAAAACCAATAAACAAACAAGAGGCAGCTCCTGTCCAAAAAGTGCTCATGGCCACGCCATCATAAGAAGTGAAACCTCCGATTAAAAATACAGTAAGGGCCATAAAAAATGGTGGCACCAAATGGTTGTTATTGAGCCATACTAATTCTTTAAACTTAGCATAGTCTCCTATTAATTTCAATCGCGTTGGTTTGTATTTGTCAATAAACAACCAACCCATATGAGAATGTAAAAAGCCGAATAACTTCATAGAGTGGGGATCCTCATTTTCGTCGCTGTACCGATGGTGTACCCTATGGTTGGCAGCCCACCACAAAACTCCTTTTTGAACAGAAGTTTGTGCCATAAAAGCTAAGAAAAACTGAAAAGCCCTGGATGTTTTGAAAGCCCTATGCGCAAAATACCTGTGGTATCCTCCTGTAATAAAAAACATTCTTACAAAATACAATACCGCACAAATAATCCAGTCAATTCTATTGGTCCCAGTAAAAAAGGCTAAAAATGGAACAACATGGATCAACCCATAGATTGTTATATTTTTGGCCATATAGTGGGTCCTACCCTCCCTGATCCTATTTTCTTTGAAATTGGTCATACTTAAATTTTAATAACTGATGTCAACATAATAACACTGGCCTATAATAAAAGTTTCCGCTCAGGGTTAAAATATGACAGCAAATTTATAAAGGGAATTGATAAACAAAAAACGCATTCTTATTTTTATTTACAACGGAATGAAACTAACTGATAATAAGATAGTTATACTATTAGGCATGCAGAGTAAATGGTGTAACCACCACTTTTTAACCACTTGATAGTTTTCTTTGTTTTTAATAAGTAACCAATGAGATTTTGCCAACCTAGTTTACTTCAACCAAATGGCAACTTCCACCACTACTCTTAGCACCTTCTAATTTTTGGGACAATGTTAGTTAACATTAAAAGTACCAGCCACAGGGTTACTAGCAGCCAATAGGTATGGTTGGCTGTCGGCATTCAAACCAATTGCATAAACACGCCAGCTGTAGGTCCTGCCTCTAATTAAAGTTGGGAAACTTGCAGACCCATCGTAATTGTACTGAATACTTGAAGTGGTAGACGGTAGTTCTACTGCCATTATAAGTTCACCCATTTCGTTTTGAATATTGCCCCAAACCAGAGCTCCAGTTGTTAGGTCTTTAACTTCTATGGAATAACTGGTGGCTTCGGTTACCGGAAACCAAGAAAACGTTGGCAAAACAGTGGTTGCAGTAGCCGGAAAATCGAAGGATGGGTCATAACTAGGTGCAATTATGGCAATAGCTTCTGAAAGTATCAAGGGGGTACCCAATGCTGCGAAGTCATCAAAATTCATTCCGCGATAAGACAGCAAAGAATCGATTTGTGTGGTACGTGTTAAATCGCTTAGGCCATAGTCAAACTTATATTCATTTGCTTCCGAATAAACGACATCCATTATACCATCGGAACTTTGTTGCCAAGTCCCTGGAATGTATTCGCCTGTTTCAGGATGTAATAAGCAAAAATCTGTATTCCATCCAAAGCCCGACTTGTCTTGTACAGCCATACTGCTCGACTGTAAATTGGCGCTACTCGTTGTAATATCTATAACGGATTCCAGCTCTCTATAATCATAATAAAGCCCCACTGTAGACGATACATAATTGGCCTTCCAAGACTGCACTTCAAAATTGCCATTGACGACGTTGTTAATAACAAAAATACCATCCGCATCGGTATATCCAGAAAAAGAGTCATTCGAATTGGTTTCCTTGGCTACCACCAAAGCACCTGTTAAAGGTCCGCCAGCTTCATCTAAAACCCGACCAGTAATAATACCCAATTCTTGAATGTTCTGATTAGAAGCATACATCGAAAAACCCAAAGCCGCTTCCATCCCTATATATTGCACTTTGGGCTTTTGTAACTTGGCGGGTACGTCGTAAAACCCTTGCTTAGAAAGTCTAAAGTAATAATTACCAGAGGGTAGTTCTATGTTAAACTCTCCCATCCTATCTGTATGGTAAGCAACAGCATAAGGCTCGTCGTTAGAGGCATCAAAAACCATTACCCTGACATCTTCTAACGGTGTTCCGAAGGAATCTACAATGCTTCCTTTTACAAAAACATAGGGATGGACGTCTTCCTCCACAGGATTATAACACCCAAAAATCATCCCAGATACCAAAAAAATGAACACTATTACCCTCATATGTACCAATTCAATTTGCAAGAATAATAAAAAAAACCATGCAATACCTTGCTAAATGGTTCTATTTCCTACTTCCTACTACTTTTATATACATCATGTTGGCAATATTCCCTGCCCGGTATTTTGCTAATTCTGCTTTTTCACCCTTAAAAAGCTCGTTTACAGTATCTTGCCATATGGCCACCCAATGTTTGAAATGTGCTTCTTCTAAACTATGATGGTTGTCTGCATCTAGTTCTATGTGCTTTTTAATTGGCTTTCCTTTGTAAACTGGTTTAAAAAACAAATTTGTTTCCCAAAAGTCAACAATTTTTGGAATGTGGTGGTCCCAATCGGATATGGCATTATTAAAAATATCACCCAATACTGCATCTTTTCTAATAATGCTGTAGAACGTTACAACCAATTGTTCAATATCCGCTCTGCTCGTTATGTCCGTTTTCATTTGGTCTACTTCTACAGTCTAATATGGGTTTCTTTTGCGTCGGTTTTTCCTTTTGTATTTGATCATTCTAGGATAATTTTGACCATAGTGCGGGTTCTGCCATTTGTAAACTGGGTGGGCCCTGCTCCGGACCTCTTTGTAATCTCCATGGGTATGGTTTACCTGGGTCATGCACTGCCTCCTTTTACATTTTGGCGGATTCGGGATTTTGTAGTGGAACCCTATTTGAATAAAAAAAGTATTCTGCTTGTGTACGATGCTATTGCTGGATTCCGGGATGGAGATGGTATATTTTTTAAGCTCAAAGGCCGGTTTAACATAAACATGCAAAAACTCCGACAATTGCTTTTCGGCAGAAACGCCAAAATTATAATATACGCCTTGGGAGATTAAAGCTTTATTAAATTTATTGCCTAGTTTGAGTTTGCCAATTTGTACATCTAAATTCAACTTATATTCGTAGTACTGCACAACATTAGCACTGAGCGAAAGAAAGTACCTTTTGAACATAGCAAACTTAAGGTCTGGATCGTAATTGGCCAACTCGTTTTTGTGGTTCACAGGCTTAAATTTGCCAATAAAATGAGGTTCCAAACCGAACCCTCCTCCTATGCGGTACCTATTAAACTCAAAATGCAACATAAAAAATAAAGGAATCGAGGTACCGCCTCCTTTAAATATCAATTGGGTTGTATCGCTTTTAGCAACAAAATCATTGCCTGCAATGGTGCGGTTGCTACTGCCCTT
Organism: Cytophagales bacterium Alg240-R148; assembly: GCA_900537185.1. Classification (GTDB taxonomy): domain Bacteria; phylum Bacteroidota; class Bacteroidia; order Cytophagales; family Cyclobacteriaceae; genus Alg240-R148. Next base: position 49,356 of record LS999830.1, on the reverse strand, counting down.
GATGTCGCTGAACCATTGGTCATAGCCGTTGGCTACCGTACCACCTCCGTTGTATTCTGAATTTGGGAAAATAAATTGCCCATTTTGCGTATTGGCTATACCAAAACCTTCTAAGGAATGCTTGTAAAAAGTACGGCCATATCCGGTTGCAAATCCAAATGAAAACTTGTTGAGAAATGTTCTAAAGTTGTTAGGCTCGGGTTGGTTGTAAAAACGATCAATTACAAAAACATCCCCGCCACCCTCATCTTGTCCGAAAACATTGGATGTGAAAAATACAGAAAACACAATAAGAAAGAAACACCTTGTTAGCCGATTCATCCACAGTTCACTCCTATTCCAGTTCTTGAGCATCAATGCCATTCAATGGTTGTTATAAAATTAATTTCTGACCTCAAAGGTACTTAAAAATGCCTTAAAAATTGGAAGATCATAAAATTTCATTCTTTTGCCTATGTCCTTTATCTTTTCAAACTCGTGGGAGGATATGGGCCTGATTTCTACTATATCGGCCTCCTCATTGATTATCATAGTCGAAAGCATGCTCACAAAGCCATATGGCATTTTCATTAATTCTCTAGCAAAATAGTCCAAATCGTAGGCTGGTAACTCTACCGATACCTTCTCACACAACTCCAAATTACATGTATTCTCTATACACGAAGAAATAACCTCATAAAATTCGTCTTCCCAATTTTCAAACGATTTGATTAAGTATTTCATTGCATGGGCCACAGGATCTTTTTTCATAAAAAAACCACCTTTTGACATTTTTCGAGCCATTTTATTTAAAGCCAACTCCTCAAAAAGACTAACACTCCCATTGGACAGACATATGCCAACCGCTGGGGTCATGATAATTAATGAAAGAAAATCATGTTCGCTGATTTCCATATATGGTGCTTCAGCCAATAAAAAGCGCTTCCTTTTTTCAGCTACGCCATTGGCAATTGGTTCGATTTGAAGCAAAGTGTCTATTTCTTTTTCTGAAAACATAGCAGGGACAGGGTAATATTATATTGAATAACTACAACTTATTTCAACTTTCACTAAAAAACGAGTTTTTTGTTGAATAAACAACAATGGGGCTCCATTTTTATCGATTTATTCTGCCGATGGGTTGGTGTTCCAGAGAGGTAAAACTATGAAAGATAGTTTGGTTCTTTTTTATGGAATAGTTCAACTCATATGCGCTGCCTTCTAGTCTATTGGGCCCTACATAGGTTTTAAAAACCAAGGAGTTATCCCCTTCTTCCAGTGGAACTCTTTTGTATAGAATCGTATGTGGAATGGTTTGCCAATTTCTAGTATCCGCTTTTTCAGTAAGGGCATTAAAAACGCCCAAAGCAGTGCCCCAGCCTTGGTCTTCTTCTCTAACGGCATGTTCCGCAGCCTTCTTAATGGCTACACGCAACAATGCCTCTCCAAATTCTTTTAACATTCTTTGCTCCAAAGATTTAAAGGCAATGGAATTAACATCTTCTGCTTTATCCAAAGGGTATTGGTTCGCTCCCATTTCCAATGTACCTCCTGAAAAATACAATTCTCGCTCAATGTACTTTGGGAAAACCACTCGTATAAACTCAACTTTTTCTAATCCGCGTTTGTCGCTGTCGTTGTAACCATAATCGTAAATATTATAAGCAAAACTAGCATTGACCTCATCGCTGTGGAAATTAACCATGCCTCCAGAACCTTGGCTAAGTGCAAATGTTATGCCCCACTCCGATTTAACTGGCCCCAAACCATCGTTCCAGATAAACATCAAGTAATTCCCCGTATCTTTGTTTTTGTTGTATTTCAGCCCCCATCTTTTTTCATATGCTCTTGCTTCTTGCTGAAAACCTGATTTATAAGCAGTTCTTATAATGTCTAACTTTAACTGTGTGGGTACTTTAAAATCAAACAAATCAGTGTATTCTTTATCGTATATGTCAAAAGCATTTTTATAAGCAATATAAGCGTTGTTGTAATCTTTGGATGCGTCGTATATAATGCCCATCAAATTATTCACAAAGGCATTCCTCTTTAGTTTTAAATCCGATTTGTATTTATCCCCAAGGCGGTTCAGTCGAATATTCATCCTCCTGCACTCCACCAAAGCTTCTTCATACTGCTCCATTTTGACATAATTGAGCGCTTTGTAATACAAAAGCATTAAGTGCTCATGGTCTTCTCCAGGGTAATCCTTCACCATTGGATTGATTAAAATGGAAGCCGCTATCTGCCCAGCCTTTGCCCTATAATCTTCTCCATATAAATAGGCTTTTTCAAAATATGCATTGCTTTCTTCGTACTTGCCTTGGAGAGACAATACCGTTCCTTTATTTAAAAAGAACAACAGCCTGTCTTTTCCTGTTTCACTTTTTTTTATTCCATCCAAAGCAGCTTCCGCTGTTTGCAAATCCCCCTCTTCAAATGCTTGATTAAATTTAAACGTTGTTTCGTAATAAGTGGCACATCCCACGAATACAATTAGTAACAAGAAAATTTTTAGGGACCGCAACATCAAACAACCTAGTTTTTAACGTATTTTTTAATCTCCTCTTGCCCAAACCAAACGCGTTTGGCAGTTTCCATGTCAGTTAAAAACAAAGTTGTAATGTAATTGGCTACTTTCTCTTTTTTATATTCGTCTGTTTCTGAAGTAATCGTGCCGAATAAAATCAAATCCGCTCCAATTTCTTTGCCCCATTTGGCTGCCGTGGCAGGGTCTGAAAACTCTTGTTGCTCTACTCTTTCTTCTCTCAATTTATCTCTAAAAGCACTACTTTCTACAATATCTGCCAAGCCAGAATTGAATATTTCCATCTCAAACTTTTTTACAAAATTATCTGCATCGATGTGCTCGGATGTCTTATTTTGAATGTGGCCTACCACTATAACCGGTCTGCTTCCTTTTTTTTCAGCGAACTCTCTATACCTTGAACTCGAAAGAAAATCCGACACCAATTTTGCAGCCACTGCTCTAGAGTCACTGTCATTCCACCTTCCAGATAAGTCAATTTGTTGGTCCGGATCTACTCTGGACACTTTTCTAGCACAAGAAGACTGCAGCAGTAGCGAAGCCCCCAAAAACAAAATAATTAAAGTTCTCATTTTATGAATTTTTACATTAAAAGTAAGCTGTTAACTTGGCATTCAAAAACCTTGCCGACAAATCATTTGGCACTGCATATTGGTTGTTTCTATAATCTTCAATCCACGAATAAGAAATAACGTTCGAAACCCCTAAAATGTTCAGCACTTCAAGTCCAAACATGAGCTGGTCAATGCGTTTGCTTTTTTCCATATTAAACACTTTTAAAAAGCCTATGTCCACCCTCCTGTATAGCTCTCCATTCAGCGCATTTCTATTATTTGGATCACCAGGAGGGCCAAATGGCAACCCTGTACCAATAATAGCACTGACATTCACCCGCAAACTTGGAGCATTGGGCATGTGGTCTTCAAAAAAGATTGCCATACTCACCCGTTGGTCGGTAGGCCTTCTAATATATCCTTTTTCATCAAAATTAACATCCTCTTTAGCAGAAAGATAACTCAAACTGAACCAAGATTCTGCACCTTTTATGAATTCTCCACTTAAACGGGTATCAATTCCATAGGCTTGCCCCGTACCTAGGTTGTCTCCATAATACCGCAGGCGTACATTGTCAACGTCGTACGGTATAAGGTTGTCTATTTTTTTATAGTAACCTTCCGCAAACCATTTAAAGTCTCTGTCCCATATTTTGAGGTTTCTATCCATTCCCAAAATAAAATGGGTAGCCTTTTGCATTTTTATGTTCCGGTTTACCGCTCCTGTAGGCGTTCTCATTTCTCGGTAAACCGGAGCCTGGTGGTAGGTTCCAGCGGCAGCTTTGAAAGTCATTTTACGGTTCCAGTTTAAAGGCATGTAGGCCAGCTGCACCTTGGGTTCTACAACAAATTCTTCGCTGATATCCCAGAAAACTCCTCTTAATCCAGCTGTAACCACCAGACCATTGCCCACCCGCTTTTTTAAAGAAAAATGCCCATGCACAACTTGGTGGTTTACCGTATTTTTAGATTTTATAAAACGGATACTGGTGGTGTATTCCGCTGAATCGACATAGGTATATTCGTTGATGTCATCATCGATATTATAACTGTTAACTCCTACACCAAACTTAATTTGCCCTCCATTTATTAAAGAAATTTCATTTTTTAACTCTACAGAGTTTAGAGCTGATTCTAAAAAATTTCTGGAGTAATCATAATTCACTCCTGCTCCTCTTTCCACCAAACATTCATTGAAGGTGTTGGAATTAATATCTTTATCCAATTCACACAGCAAATAGGCCGCTTCCACATCTTTCACTTCACGTTCGCGGGATTGAACCGTGGAGACAATAAAATTGGTTTTAAAAGTTGGCGCAAAATAATGCTCTAAATTTAACCCGGCCTGGTAGGTATCGTATTGCAGTTGTTCTTGCCCTTCAAAAGCTACAAAAAACTTTAAGGCCTGGTTGAATGTTCCAAATTCAGTTTCTCTAGATTCAGGAACCACCTGGTATCTATTGCGTGCATAAGAAGCCAAAATACCAAGATTGGTTTTGTATCGGCCCGCGTCATTTTCTTTTCCTAACTTGACATTAAAGTAATTTTGCCAATCGGAAAATTTTGGTTTGTACGAACCTTTTGTCTCCAATGTTTTTAATAAATATCCTGCTCTCTTGTGCCTAAAACCAGTCAGCCAGGTGAAACGTTGGTCTTTGCTAGCTCCTTCTAATTGAATAAAACCACCTAAAAGGCCCAGTTGAGCAGCCCCGCCAAACGAGGCAGGTTCTTTGTATTGGACATTGAGAACCGATGACATTTTATCTCCAAAAGAAGCATCCCATCCTCCGGTTGAAAACGTAACTTCCGAGGTCATTTGGGGGTTCACAAAACTTAGACCTTCTTGTTGTCCGTTGCTTACTAAAAAAGGCCTGTAAACTGGTATGCCATTCACCAAGACCATGTTTTCATCGTAACTCCCTCCCCTAACCGAGTAGGTAGAGGAAAGTTCGTTGTTCATTACTACGCCAGGCATGGAGGCCAAAATGCTGTTAAAGTCATTAAAAGGAACGGGCAAATTATCCAATCGTTTTGGATCTATTCTTTGAACAGATGGCATATCTCCACCCGCTTCGGCTCCTTGCACCTCTACTCCTTTTAGAATGGTTTGGGAATTGATCATCACCACTTGAAGTGGTTCTTCGTAGGCAGCCAAAACAACACTATTGTCCAGATAAGACAAATGGCTGAATTGTAAGGTTATTTGCTCCACTCCCTCCGGCCAGGGAATAGCAAAAGTACCGGAACTAGAGGTGGAAGTCCCAACCCTTGTTCCGGCAATTAAAATATTTACATTTTCAATTGCCTCTCCTGATTCATTGGTAATTGTACCCCGTACCACTACCTCTTGTGCGTGGCATATTCCTACAAAAAATAAGGCTACAAAAAATATCAGTTTTGGCATAATCTTTAGATGGATTTTAGATCCGCTATTGTCTCTATTGGATTTTCAGATTTAAAGACGAAGCTCCCTGCCACCAACATGTCGGCTCCTGCATCCAAAAGCTGTCTGGCATTGGATGAAGTAACACCACCATCAATTTCAATTTTCGCATCTGAATGCGATTGAACAATCATATTCTTCAATTTTTCTACTTTTCTATACGTATTTTCAATAAACTTTTGGCCTCCAAAGCCGGGGTTTACAGACATTAAAACAAAAAAATCAGCTTCCGATACTACATCTTCTAACAAACCTACGGAAGTATGTGGGTTTATAGCAACTCCTGCTTTGCACCCAAGTGCTCTTATTTGCTGCAGGTTTCTATGCAAATGTTCGCAAGCTTCAATGTGAACAGAAATATATTCTGCTCCAGCATTTTTAAATGCCTCCACATAGTTTTCTGGCTTTTCAATCATTAAATGAACATCCAATGGTTTTTCAGCATGTCTGTGGATAGCCTCCGTAACAGGAATGCCAAAAGAAATATTGGGAACAAAAATACCATCCATGATGTCAACATGAATTAAATCTGCCTCGCTGGCATTTAACATTTCTACATCTCTTTGAATATTGGCAAAATCTGCCGCTAAAATAGATGGTGCAATTACTGGTTTCATTTCGGTGTAAGTTAAATAAAGGGCAAAGATATAATATTACTGCTTTATCACCTTCAATTTGGTAATTTCATTTCCTGATATTATTTGCATCAGGTAGACACCAACTGGAAAACTATTAAAATCTATGCGCATTGGGTTGGTAGACCAACTTACGGCATGTTCTAATTCGCGCAGCAACCTGCCTTCTGTAGAATATATTTTCAAAGCAAAGGTTGGGTTTTCAATTGGATCTTTGAACTTCAGTTCCACAAAATCTAGGGTTGGATTCGGATATATCAATACTGGCAATTCTTGTTCTTCATTGCCCAGTAATAACATGGCCCTTTCAATATTGGCAATCCCATAACCAATTGCTTCGTTGGGTTGGTCGTAGTTGGATGCTGTGAAACGGATAAGTTCAATTATTTCTTTGTTGGTAAGAGAGGGGTATTCTCCCATAAGACCAGCTACAATGCCGGCAACTTGAGGTGCGGCCAGGGAAGTCCCATTGCTCCCTACCAAATTACCAACCCCATTAAAAACCATAACACCACTTCCCATAGCCATCACATCGGGTTTTACTCTCCCATCTGTCGACGGGCCAAAGGAACTAAAGCTGCTTCTCACTCCTTGTGCTGTCACCGACCCAACTGTAAGTACGTTAACCCCATCGGCAGGAGCGGTTAGCGTCCTCCAACTCTGATTTCCGGAGTTCCCAGCAGAGGTAATAACAACCAAACCCTTTTCAAAAGCTTTGTCGGCCGCCTTGGTGATTACAGTTGTATTACCATCGAGGTCGTCCGGTGTGTAATCGTGGCTTGGATTATCAAAAGTATTGTACCCCAAAGAACTGCTTATTATATCTACACCAGCACTGTCTGCCATTTCCGCACCAAACAACCAATAATATTCTTCCACCCTTTGTTCGCTGCTCACATCTTCCGTTACATACAAATAAACTGCTGCGTCGATGGCGCTGCCTTGGTAGGTCATGGATTCTAAACCAGATACAGTCGATACTACTTTGGTACCATGGTCACTGTACCCGTCCACATTCTCTTGCTGGTGTACAAAATTGTAAGTATGTCGAATTAATTGGTTGTTTCTTAAGTATTCAAAACCTGCAACGCTGTTGATACCTCTAAACCCTGCATCCAAAAACGCTATTTTTACTCCCTCCCCAGTGATTCCTTCTGATTGCAACCAATCGGTACCAATCATGTAATTCTGAGCATCCGATGCTTCTTCTGTACCGAGTACATCCAGTTTATCTTCTTTTCTTCCCGGGTTCGGGCCTAAAGCTACTTCTTCTGCGGCAACCACAAAAGGAAGGCCCAAAACCTCAGTGATTTTTGCTTCTGTACTTTCTATTAAAATCAAATTAAACCAACGGCTTTGGTATAGGTAGGTTGTCCCTAGATCCGTAATTTGGTTGATATAACTGGGGTTGACTGGCAAATCTTCTGTTGCAATTGGCTTTTCTCTTCTGTCAATTGCCGCTGGAGACAAATAAACCAAAGGAGCATCTACAGAGTAAGGTGAATTATTTTTATCACTCAGATGTACGACATACCGATTGACCTGCGCCCAAGCTGGAGCAAATAATATAGATAAAAGGAGTGTAAAAATGTATTTATTCGAACCCACTTTCTATAAGAATTTGTTTTTTAACTATGCCACTAATTATAATCAATTGCCCAAGGCAATCGGGGTCCGAACAGTATTCTAATTGTTCCAACTCTTTGTACACCATCCCTTTGTTTTCTGCATAAATTTCAGCTCTATAATCTTTAAATAAGATGTTGTCGTCTATATTGGCTTGCAGCACTGTGGTGGTATTTTCGAAACTCCTTCCTTTGTATTCAAAAACTTGTTGCAAACTGTCTATGGTATACTGTTCATCGTCCAAGGTATTGGAAGCATTCCCATTCCATTGTTTGCGGAGTGCAAAAGGAAAAGCCAGTTTCACATAGGGTGTACTCTCTTCGTAAAGCAATACGTTCACGGGTCTTTTTATTGCGGACCATGTGGATAAAAACGCCCATTCCTCCTGTACTTTTAAGTATCTATGAATAAAAAATGTATAGTCCCCATTTTGGTTTTGAAAGGAGTCTACCACCAAATGTTTCATTTGATATACGGAGTCCACTACTTCTCCATTCAATTTATATTCTCGTTGTTCTATCTCATACAGTTGATAAAACCCTGTTTTTAAAGGAAAGAAAGACGTACCCAACCGACCATCGGGGTTTTCGGGCAGCGAACTACTACACCCCCACAGCAAAAATAAACATACGCTGATAAAAATTCTCATACTCCAATAATACAAAAAGAACGGTAAAACCGTTCTTTTTGTATACATTTTTAACAATATAAATCCTACGTTAGCTGATCGAACCTCTTACTTTTTGGGTGTAAGTGCGCAGCGCAGTTTTAAAATCTTTGCCCTCCGCCATTTCATTTAATATAAAGGCAGCTGCAAAAGCATGCGTTAACTTTTCTCCTTCATCTTCTCCTTCTATTTCAATTGCCGGCTCTTGCTCTTCCAACAAAGCTGCTTCGGCTGCTTGTAACGCTTCTATTGTATAGGTTTCTACTAGCTTTTTTATAACTGGAATCTTCATATTACTTAAGTTTTTCTAAGAGTTCCACAACTTTTTCTTCCTTGGCAGAAGAAACACTGTCTACCAATTTATCCCCTTCAAAAATGGCAAAAAATGGTAGGGTTGTAACGCCTGCTACTTTTCTTGCCTCTGGGCTTTTTTCGGCATCTACATCGTAAAAATTAATGTTTTCGAATTGTGCATCTTCTGACATTCTTTTAAACTTAGGAGCAAACAACCTACAACTTCCACACCATCCAGCCATGTATTTTACAACTGACTTATTAGAATTTTTAAGGGTGCTGCCAAAATTTTCATCGTTTAATACTTCTACTGCCATAACTTTGATCTTTTAATTTATACAAATAAACGCATTTGCATCGGTCTATGAACAAAGTAAATGATCTAAACTCTCTATTTAGAAATAAAGAAATTTTATAACGTTCATAACGGGCTAGCCGCATTGCACCATTGGATTGCAATTGGATCTCCTTTATCCTGTGGTTAATTACAATATCTTTTTAAATTAGCTGTATGACAAATACCAAGTTAAAAGAAGCGCTAAGTACTATTGGCAAATACATATTAGTTTGGATGGAGGCGTTTATGTTGTATGATTTTTTGCGGAACCACGGTGCCCCTTCTGCGATCAACGACATAGAAGAAAGTTCCCTATTTTTCAGGAAATTATTATTGATAAAAATAATGGTCAGTGTATTTGCCGGTTTGTTGTATGGTATTTCTGAATTGGTTTTTAATTCAACCCACATGACCCGTTGGCCATATTGGAAAATTATCATTTTTAAAACTGGTTTTTATTTTACCTCCTTTGTGGTTTTAATGTTTTTAATAACCAATAGTGTGGATCTAATCACAATAGTCGATATCAATACGCCGGCCATCATGGACTTGGTAATCCGACCTTTTTACAGGACCTTTTTTGTTTACTTTTTTTTGGTAGTCGTTCTATTGAATATTATCAAAATTGTAAATCAAAAATTCGGTCCTGGTGTATTCTACAACATGCTAATTGGCAAATACCACCAACCCAAAGTAGAGCGCCGCATGTTTATGTTTTTAGATTTAAAAGCTTCTACCACCATTGCTGAAAAAATTGGGCATTTGAAGTACAGTGCGTTGATACAAGATTGCTTTTTTGATTTAAATGAAGTAATTGTCCGACACGACGCTGAAGTATACCAATTTGTTGGAGATGAAGTGGTTTTAAGCTGGCCTCTAAAAACCAACGATCCCATTCAGAAAAGTTTCGATTTGTACTTTGATTATGCCCAATTACTGGTCTCAAAAAAAGAACAGTACCTCCGCAATTATCAGGTACAACCAGAATTCAAAGCTGGTGTTCATTTAGGAGAAGCCACCGTCACTGAGGTAGGCATTATCAAAAAAGAAATAGCCTACCACGGAGATGTTTTGAACACGGCTGCTCGAATTCAAGGTTGCTGCAACACCCTTAACGCACCTTTACTGGCTTCTCAAACTTTGGTTCAAGCCGTACAACCCAGCAAGAAGTTTAGTTTTAATCCAAAATCCGACGTGGCGCTTAAAGGAAAGTTGGGTACTACATTTTTATATGAAATTGTTAAAAACTAATTTTTTGGTTCAGAACAATCTACTTATTCATCTTTTAATGCATCTACGGGGTTGAGATTGGCACTTTTTAACGATTGCAAACTAACTACCAGAATTGCAAGAGCAAACACTGCTATGCCCGGCCATAGAAAATAATACCATGGTATGTCCATCTGGTAGGCAAAGGTACCCATCCATTCTGTTACCATATAATTGGCCAGTGGCACTGCAAGTACAAAAGCCAATAAAATCAATTTTGCATAACTTCTTGAAAACAAAACAAGTAATTCTGGAACAGAAGCCCCGAGTGTTTTTCTGATGCCAATTTCTTTTGTTCTTTGCCCTGCATTAAAAGCCGCTAAACCGATTAATCCCAATATAGATATTGCTATACACAAAAAGGACAGTATTCCGATCAAGGCATATTGGTCCTGGTCTGCTTTGTACTGTGCATCAAATTGTGCATCCAGAAATTCGTACTCAAAGGGGCTCTCTTGGTTGTAGGACTCCCATAGGTCTTTTACAGTTGCTATGGTTGTTGGTATGTTTTCAGAATTAATTCTAATGTGTAAATACCCTTGCAAATCTTCATTTGAAATGATTATCAATGGTTCAATTTTATTGTGCAGCGAAGTGGTATTAAAATCTTTAATTACTCCTATTACTTCTCCATCTTCGGTTCCATGAAAATACTTCACCTTTTTCCCTAAAGCTTGTTGGCCCCAGCCCATTTCTTGCACAAAGGTTTCATTGACAATAAATTTCAGGCTGTAGTCCGTCGCCCTATCAGGATCAAAGTTTCTTCCTTCTACCAATTGCAACCCCATGGTGTTTAAATAGTCGCCGCTGGTAAACAGGGTATTCAACTCTTGTTGTTCCAACTCGCCTTTGTTGTTTTCAACTCGCATGACCATATGATCCACTCCATTGCCTGGAACACCCCAACTCGAAGCCACCTTAAACACACTAGAATATGCCAAGAGCTGGTCTTTTAAGGTTTCTGTTTTCTTTTCATCTGCCTCTCCAGGCAACCTTAAGATCATTACATTTTCTTTGTCAAACCCCAAGGGTTTGTTTCGAACGTAATCTATCTGCCGGCCCATAATTAAGGTACTCATGATAACAAATAAGGAAACGACAAATTGAAAGACAATGAGTCCTTTTCTAATGTTAACATTCAGTTGATCCGACTTAAAGATACCTTTTAAAGCACTTACCACTGGAATAGATGGAATGTACAAAGCTGGGTACAATCCAGACAACAAGGTTACAAAAAGGGTGACCCCAACAATTGAAGGCATAATTATTGGATCCTGAAACAAATTCAAAGACAGGTTTTTGTTTATTAACGCATTAAATGTGGTCAGTTCTAAAAGGGCATAACAAAACACAATAGCTAAAATTACTGCACAAAATGCCATTAAAAAAGCTTCCAAAAATATGGTGAAAAACAAGTTGTTTTTCCCATACCCCAAGGCTTTTCTTATGCCTACTTCCCCTACCCGATTGATCGCCCTAGCGGTGGTCAGGTTGGTATAATTAATACAAGCTAAAATCAAAATAAACAAACCTATAAAGGCAAAGGTGTATAAAAAGGATAGATTGCCTTGTGGCTCATCCCACTCTAAGGTAGAATGAAAATGAATGTCTGCAAGTGGTTCTAAGTTGGGAGTGGCATTGCCTTCTATTTTGTCTCCAAAAGCTTTGTAAAACTTATTGTAAACTACTTCAAATTGAGAATCGAATTTTTGAGGGTCGTATCCTTCTTTGAACATGAAATAAGCGTAAATATCTGGGTTCCAAAATAACTCTGAAAATCTAGGATCACCATCAGACAAGTCACCGAACTGGCCAACCTCATCAAAACCAGAAAGCACCATGTCGTATTTCAAATGCACATTATCCGGTAAATCTTTAAAAACAGCAGACACGGCATAGGGTTGGTCGCCAAAGAATATTAATGTTTGGTTCATAGGGTCTGCCATGCCAAATATTTTATGGGCCATAGATTCTGAAATAACCACATTATTTTTACCTTCCAAGGCTTTTTCTGGGTTGCCAGCTACCAAGGTGTGGGTAAAAACTGAAAACAATGAAGTATCGGCACGCAGCACTTTTGCTTCATAAAAAGTCTCTTCGCTGCCCACAACATATTGTACCATTTCTTGCCCGAAACTCTCAAAACGAACATAGTTTTCAATGTCATCGAACATTTCCATCATCAATCCTGGAAGTGGTCGGGGTGCTACACAGGTATTAAAATCAACCCCCGGTGCCATTGTCCGTGTACTAAAACGGTAAATACGTTCGTGGTTGAGATGCGATTTGTCATAATTGAGATCGTTGTTTACAATTAAAACAACCATGATTCCACAGGATATTCCAATTACCAAACCAATTAAGTTTAATACGGAATAAAACCCATCTTTAATAAATAATCTAAATGCAAATTTGAGGTGGTTGCGCAGCATAGTTTTTTAGTTTTATGGTACCAACATAAACGCATACCACAACAATGGTTGGTAAAATGCAGGGTATGAACATTTTAATGCAGCAAAACGCATTACATTTTTATTTTTTGCAAAACAGAGGCCTTATAAGACCGGCTTACAACCAATTGAATTTTTGAATCTAAGGACAATTCCAATTGGTTGTTTTCTAATGGTTTGAAACCAACGATACAACTCAAATTCACAATAGAAGATTTATGGATTCGCAAAAAAATCAGTTTGTCCAAAAAGGCTTCCATTTTTTTCATAGTAGACCGATACAATACTGTGGTTTCGTCCAATAAATGTATTTTCACGTAATAATCGTAGGCCTCCACCCATCTTATCTCTTGTTGGTTCAGGATCCTAGTGCTTCCGTTTGATTTTATCACCAACTTGTCTTGGTGTAAAAAGTTGATTGTATCCCTCTTTCTAGTGCCGGAATAAGTAGATTGCAAGGCCCTGGCATCAACGGATAAAGATTTGTTTTTAGAGTGTATTATTTGAATCGATTTGCTTACGCATTCTTGTAATCTTTTGGCGGTATACGGCTTCAAAAGATAATCTACGGCATGTACGTCAAAGGCTTTTATCGCAAATTGATCATAGGCGGTGACAAAAACCACCGCTGCTGGTTGCTTTTCAATGGAGCTCAATACTTCAAAACCATTTATTTTTGGCATTTGTATGTCCAAAAACAACAAATCCGGTTGGAGTTGGTTTATTTTTTCAATGGCCTCTATTCCGTTGCTGCACAGTGCCAATAACTCTAAATCACTCTGTGCCATCAACATCGCACGCAATCCATTTCGAGCATCTAATTCATCATCTACTATTATGTACTTTATTTTATTCATCGCACAGCGGGTATAGTGAATTCAACTGCAAAACCTTGGTCCATTGATTTAATTTTAAAGGTCAACTGATCTTCAAAAATTTGTTTCAATCTATTTACCGTATTCGACAAACCAATTCCATCATGCTCCTCCATATTCCATTCTGTAATAGGATCTTCGGAAGAATTAAATACCTTAAACCGGATGCGGTCCTTTTCCTTTTTTATGCTTATCAAAATACTGCAATGTTCTATGCTATTGGCCACACCATGTTTGAAGGCATTTTCTACCAATGGTTGAAGGGTAATAAATGGCAATTTATAATGCAGTACCTCAGGGTCTACCTCCACTTCTATTTTAACCTTGTCTTTGAATCTATTTTTCTCGATAAACAAATAACTTTCCAATAGCTGAATTTCCTTTTGTATGGGCACCAATTGTTTGCCTCTTTCTGACAATGTGTTTCGAAGCATTTGGCTTAGAGAAGCCAGCATATCTGCTGCTTCTTCTTTGGCTCCTGACCTAATCTTCATTACAATCCCATTCATGGCATTAAATAGAAAATGTGGATTCATTTCAATCGATAAATGTTGAAGTTGTTCCTTTTTTAGGGCACTCCTGCTGTATACCAAATCACTCGACAATTTTTCATTATCTTTCATTTGATGGAGCACAATGTTTCCCAACACCCAAACCAAAGCCAAGGGCAAAGCTTCCAACATAGTATGCCAATTATCTTTCATATATAGAATGAGTTGAGGGAGGCTGTAGTGTTCTGGCAACTGAAAAAGCCGTTCTAACAGCAGCACCACGCCATTCTGGAGCACAAATTGCAGTATCAAAAAAACAACCAGACTCAGAACTGTAGTGCCAACATAACGAGGGAAGGCTTCTGTTTCAAATCTTTTGATCACCAAAATCAGACAATTTTTAGAGACAAAAAATGCCAAGTACATGGCTACTGGGTGATAAACCCATTGCTCCCAAGTATAACCCGAATCAAATACCAATAAAAACAGTGTATGCAATACCGCAGCTACCACAATCCAGAAAGGCGGAGAATGGTACCAAAACTTCCGCACCATTATTTTACGCATAAGAAGAGGATTAAATGTAAACTTTAAGCGTATAAAAACCGCACAATCTCAAAACAAACATAGGATGCGTAGGCAAATATCAAAATATATCCTACCGACCTGCCCAATTGCCATTTCCTGAGTACAAAGGTAAAAAATATAAATACCACAGAAGCCAATAACAGTCCTATTGATTCAAATAAATTGGCTGTATCTGGTGCTACCACTTCACTCTTATACCCAATAACAAGCAACCAAGGAAGTCCTAAACCAATCAATATATCAAATATATTAGAACCTACCGCATTGCTTACTGCCATACCACCCCGGCCTTGTTTGGCTACAATGATGGAAGAAATCATGTCCGGAATGGAGGTACCTACTGCTACTACCGTTAGGGCTATTATTACTTCAGGAACATGTAATATTTCTGAAACACCTATTGCTGATTCTACCAAAACCCAACATAAAAACGCAATGGCCACAATGGATACAACAAAAGTGGTTACATAATATTTTGGTGCAGGAAAAAGTTTTTGCAATAAAAAATCCAAAGGAATAAAAATGACTTTCCATCCTTTTTTCTCATCCCCATCCTCTTCTACCTCTTCAATTTGATCCAATTCTGTGTATTTGAACCATTTTTGCCATTTCATAACGGCAATTAGATAGGCGCCATACAACCCTACCAGTATACTACTTTCCATTAAAGTTATTTGCCCATCTCTCAAAACTAGGTAAAGAGCCACTACAGAAAGTAGGTAAAACAACAAATCTCTAAAAACGGGTTGCCAAACCAGAACCGCTTTTTTTACAATGGCTGCCGCACCAACAATTACTAAAATATTAAATAAAGCAGACCCGACAATGGTTCCTACTCCAATTGCGCCGTGGTTTCCGGGTTTTACTAAGGCAATGATGGCAACAAATAATTCTGGTGCACTGGAGCCTATGGCCATTAAGGTGGCCCCAGCCATTTCATGGGACATAGACAGTTTGTTTGCTATGTGGTCTAGGGAAACCACAAAATACCGATCGCTGATCTCAGCAATTAGATAAAACGCAATAAGTAAGGCTATTATATAACCGACTAATACCATGAACAACTTTTAGAATGACAGAATTTTAAGTCAATAATAACATTTAAAATAAGATTTTAAAACTGAACAAGAAACTAAATGGTCAAAATTCTTTCAAACAATACAACTATTTTCAAGATGTGAAAATTATTGAATATTATTACGTATTTCTATAATTATTTCATTCACTTCAATTTTTTTAACTTCGAATACCTCATCTTGTTTTACATTATTTTGATAATGCTGCCAATGCTTCTCACATTTCTTTAAAACACGCGGTGTAAGAACAAACTCTTTGTAATCCAATAAATTTTTAGCCATGGCCGAAACTTTAAAACTCCCAAACAAATACTGTTTGAAAATGGGCACAAATTTACTACTGATATCAAAGCCTTCTAAGATTTCCAAAAGTTCCGATTTTGAACCCACATAACCTTTGTTATCCAACAAATTAAAAATGGCCTCCAATGCACCGTCATTTTCTTTCATTTGCATCAAAGTTCTTCCAGCCAGGTACCTAATAGCGCTTTCTTCATTTTCTAATAAGGGCAACATGGCCACCAAGACTTCCTTTGTTCCAATGGCCGCCAATTGGTCGGCGTTTTGATAAACTTCTTCATTTTCTGAGTTTGCAAAAGAATCTATTAACAACTGAATCTTATCGTCCATAATCTATGTTTTGATTCAAATTACTTGAATCTTTTTCTATTTTTGAAATTAAATAGACATTATGATCCTCCAACCTGATGCATTAGACTATGAAGCCTTTCTTTTGGCTTTGTCCCAACATCCCTATAAAGTAGATGTAAAGGAAAGGGTATTAGAAGTGGTAGCCCCAAAATGGAACATGCAGGTACGCTATCCTTTTAATATTAATCTGAGCGAAGGGCTGTCTGTGGTAGAAGAAGAAGTTTTGTTTGCAATTGTATTGATTCAATCTGAAAATGCTGCAATTGGCATTGTAGAAGAAGGTGTGTTGGTTGAAAACAAAGTCTTCAAAACATATATGGTGCGTAAAAAACAAGGTAAAAGCCAGCTAAAACACCTCAATGCAAAAGGAAAATCCAAAGCGGGCTCCAGATTAAGACTTTCCAACACGGTAAACTTTTTTGAAGACATCAACCAATCTTTAGTTTACTATTTTGACGACTATGCCGTAGGATCCATTCTTATTAGCTGTCCAATCGCCCTGTCCTCCCATTTTTATACCAGCAAAACCCCTCCTCCTTTTAATAAAAAAGACGAACGATTGCAAAAAATCAATTTCCATATCCATTCCCCAAACAACGAATCCTTGCGTTCCGTGGCCCAGCACTACGCAAGTTTCGACATTACATTCGAAGGAATTCTGCCCATGGAAATTCAGCTTTTTTTAGAATAACTCAATGTACCACCAACCTACCACTGCTGGTACCTACATCGTTTTTGATGGTATAAAAATACATCCCTCTAGTTAAAAAAGTAGGTAGTTTTAATTTTTGACTTTCGTAAAACCTGGATTCGAACAATAGTTGCCCAGTTGCGGCATGAACATAAAAATAACTAGGTCGATCCATGGGGCCACCAGCCCTAATTTGAATGTCGGCGTTTGGAATTACCAGGTTGGGGTATACCACCCCCACTGTTTTGTAATAATACATTGTTTCGGTGACATCGGAATATACTGTAACATTGTTATTCCTTATAATTTTGAGTCTGTATTGGTTGATTCCTTCTATTGGTGTTCTGTCTTCATAACTAAAAGATTCAATTCCAGTGTAGGTTTGTAAGGGGACGAAATTCCCACCTATATTTTTTTCGAGTACAACTTCTTTCACTTCAAACAGAGTACTAAAATCGGCATTTACGTTTATTAATCGTTTATTTTTAAAAGCGTAAAAAGTGGAATAATAACAGCCCACTTTAAGGCTTGCGGGCTGGCTAGCATAGGATCCAATACCGCTCATTCCATTGGAATAAAGCGGCGTCACTTTGAAATATGATTCGCTGTCTTTTGTAGGAATTCTAAAAAGGGTATCCGGGGTGTTGCCTATTTTTTGAAATTCGCTAGCGACCAATTGGTCCACTTGATAAGAGAGCGCATTGGGGTCCTCTTTCCAATAAAGCAAGGTAGAATCAGAACATTGGTAGGCCACTTGTATAGAAAGCGTTTTAGAAATCGAAAACAATTCTGATTCATAGGCTATGCCATTTACCCACATGCGCACCTTGGCTGTACCAGCATGTTCAACGTTTTGCCACCGCAACTGTTTCTGGTTTAGCGCAATCCCTGAAAAAAGCATTTCCCAACTTTGCCCACCATCGGTTGAAATTTCTAAATTCCCTTCTACCTCTTCGTCGTAACCTGAATACCATCTAAAATAAGACCCGGTCTCTCCATCATAGGGGAAATTGCTGTTTGCAATGGGATGGTCCCAAATTAAAGTGTCTTTTTTGATTAATTGTTTCGCAACATAAAACGCTTGGTTGGTACCAACCATATCGGCCACACTTATTTTAAAAACATAAGTACCAGGCTCAGGATCTTGCACAGATATTTGTTCCACATTATTCCTGTTATCGATTCCTCTGGTAGCAGGGCTCGATAAACCAGCCACATCTGCTTCTGTTTGTAGTACCCATGGTTTCCAAACACTCCAATTAGGGCCTATTAACTCTCCATTGAGGTCATTAACCAAAATCACATTGTCATTGGCACGGGCTGCAGGATCATTCCAAACCAAAGTTATTTTTAGTTCTTTTGTACCAACAGGAACTTCGACGGGCCATTCTACCACTTGGTTGTCGCTTATGTCTCCTTCATAAAAATTGTTAGAATCCAACCCTTTTAGGGCCTGGAAGGCATTTACGTTTCCAAACCCTGTAGAATAATCAGGACCAACGGTATAAATATCATCTGATGAATTGATAATTACAGCTTTTATTAAAGCAGATGCTGCGATTTCGGAGTACTTCTTGGTATAAGCTTCCTTTAACAATGTTGCTAAACCAGAAACCAAAGCAGCTGAATTGGAGGTTCCCGCCGTGCTATATGCCACTACCTCAGGTTTAATTCTACCATCGAAAGTGGGGCCCTTGGATGAAAAAACAAGGGTGTTTCCAGTGGTATCCGCCGCACCAACCAACAAGGTATTTTTTGAATTCTTAAAGTTTCCTGTAAAGTTGGACCACCCTGCCAACCCAGCGTATTTTCCGGAAGTGGCACTTGCTGCACCATTGTTACCAGAAGAAATGACATGCAACAAATTTGTATTCTCATTAGAATTTAAATCATAGGCCTCAGAAGCGACGCCATAGAAAGATTCGATAGTTGTGCCATAAGAATGGTTTTGAACTTCAATATTATTCTGTAAATAAAAGGCAGCGTTTTCTGGTAAAATTTGTTCATACCCCGTAGATATTAGAGACGTTGATGGGGCTACCCCCTTACCATTTACAAATGAATTTCCAGACCCTGCTATTATAGTTGCCATTTCTGTGGCATGGTTGGACTGTTCTTCAGAGGCGAAATCCGATAGTACAACCCGGTCTAACAAATCGATGTCTGTAGTTTTAGGTTGGTTTTCCTTTAACCCAACCACAATAGACCCACCAGTTAATAAAGGGAAGTACTCGTGCACTTTATTGAACCTATTCGGAATCAAGTTCAAATCCAACACCCTTGTTTCATCTTGTACCACCGATGCCTCGTACCCTATATAATATACTTCATTGTATTCGATTAAGGCCTTTATTTGTTTGGAACTTAGTTTGGCTCGCAGATACCGAGCACCCGCTCTTTTGAATTTAAACTTGAAATTAAAGGAAGTGCCATCCTCCACTTTTATCCATACAACAGTGTTTTTTTTCTCTTGTATTAGAGAAATATCCTGAAGTTTCCATAAAGCGTTTACAGGCGTCCATTTGGACGTATTCTCCTGATGAATTTTATCTTTAACAGGTTGTATAATTATAAAATCAGCATCCAATTGTCTTTTAATTACAACATCCGTTGCAAGGTTATCAACCCATTCTCTTCGAACCAAATAATGTGGTAGTGCTTTATTTTTGGCGCTGACAGCGTTTTTTAATAGATAGGCATAGGCTTTTGGCACCTCTTGTGCCCAAGTAAAGCAGCAAGAAAAGAAAAAGAAAAACACTATAGGTACTCGTTTCACCACAATTCAAATATATTTCAAAAATGAAAGTAACAATTTTAATTTATTTTTTTACAATTCACTAAAAATATACATACAAATTCATGAAAATATAACTTATCACACTTTTTATGTTGTTTTTTATGTAGAAAACATTTTCTATTTATTTATCAATTACATATATTCATTTTTTTTAATTATAACCTATACTAACTATGAAGACTTTAAATTCTTTAAAGCGTTCTGCGGCCGCTTGTATGACGGCTGCTCTACTATTTTGGTCGTGTAACCAAAATGAAATCCAACCAACATCCGACAATGTGATAACGGATTCTGAAAAGGACAAATTCACATCGCTTGGATTTGATGTCAGCGACATCCAGAAAGTACCTGCCGGCAACCCAATAAGTGGCCAAATGAATGGGTTCAATTATATTCTGGAAGGTGATATTGCCATCACCCCTGACAACTTTTCAGAAATGCTGAAAAGTAGTATTGCCCATGAAGGAGTTTGTGGTGAGCAATACAGAACCAACAATTTAGTAAGTGGTGGGCAAACCATTAGTGTTTTAGGCTACACAGGTGGCTCTAACGCATTGGACAACACCATGCAAACTGCTTTAGGGTGGGCTGTTAACAACTTCAACGCCCTGAACATGAACTTGAATTTCACTTTATCGTACGGAACAAATTACAATGCTTATGACATTGTTGTGTACAAAGTGAGCGGCGGTGGCGGTGGCCAAGCTGGATTCCCTTCAGGTGGCAACCCTTATAAGTGGGTTCAAATCCAATCAGGAACTAGCAATTATGGCACCAACACTACAGAGCATGTGATCACACATGAAATTGGACACTGTTTGGGTATGAGACACACAGACTACTTCAACAGATCTTTATCTTGTGGAAGCGGTGGTAACGAAGGTAGTGCTGGCGTAGGTGCCAACCACGTACCTGGTACACCAACAGGATTCGATTCCAATTCAATTATGTTAGCTTGTTTCAGCGCCAACGAAGATGGTGAATTCGGAAACTACGACAAAGTAGCATTAGAATATTTGTATTAGTATTCGCTTAAGAAGGTCTTTCGGGGCCTTCTTTTTTTATTTTTTTGATACAAAGCCAACCAAATGCACCGCTGCATAGGCAAATGGAAGTTTCTTTCCTGATCGAAAGTTTGCCACCTCTAGGTTCCCAATAGATACCCCAGCATTACCCTAGCTTTTCAGACCCTATTACAGGTTTCCCCTCCTCTTTTTTCACTTCGTTTTCAAATCAGAAAATTAGCAAGTTTGTTGCTTGTATTGGCCCGATAAAGGTAGAATTTAAAATGGTCCAATCTTAACATCAAAGAAATACATCCACTTTATACCCATAAAAGTTCAGTTTTTTAAATGCTAATAGTTGCCAATCAGAGCCAAACACTGTCCATTAATGGACATATACTTGTTTTATAAATGGACAGTTCTGCGCTTGACTCAACACCCAACCAACTCATTTACAGGAACTTACACATCAGGCACCATATTTGGCCATTACACTTACAAACACAACAACAATGCTCAAAAATTACATTCTAACTAGTATAAGAAGGTTTTACAAACAAAAAACTTTTAGCCTGATCAACATTGCAGGGTTATCTTTGTCTTTATCCGTCTGTCTCTTGGTATGGATTTACAGCAACAACCAATACAGCTTTGATCAGTTCCATCCAAAAAAGGGGCAAATCTACAGAATAACTTCCACCATTCGATTTGGAGAAAACCAGCATAAGACTGGTGCCTCTTCTGTTATTATGGGAGATGAGTTCCATCGCCAACTTCCAGAAATAGAGCAATTCACCAGGATTAGAAGATCTCATTATTTAATCCAGCACGGAAAAGAAACCATTAATGCGGCCATTACCTTTGTAGATCGGGGGTTTGCTACTATGTTTGATTTCCCTGTTTTATTTGGAGACTTGAACCAAGTATTGTCATCCGATAAAAAAATAGCCATTACGGAGAAAGAAGCATATAGAATTTTTAATTCCACCCAAGTTATAGGTAAAACAATAGAAGTTAAGTTGGGTGAAGATTTTGAAATTTTCACCATTGAGGCAGTACTAAAAGACCCTCCCAATAACTCAAGCATCCAATTTGAAAGGATTATTGCATTTGACACCTATAAAAAATTATTATCAGAAAACAGGAAAACACAATGGCACGACTTATTCCTAAGCACATTCATCCAATTAAAAGAAGGCAGTAACATTGGCGAATTGGATGATAAAATGAATCAAATTATTGACAGCAACTCCGAACCAGAAGACCAGGGTTCTTTTATTTTAAAAGCCCAAAACCTATCCGCAATATATATGGGAGAAAACTTTGGTAGTAGTAGCGGAGTGGATAGCAATGGAGACCAATCACTTATTAACACCCTTGTCATTATAGCCGTTTTTATTTTATTTATTGCCTGCACCAATTTCATCAACCTTTCAATTGGAATGGCATTTCCTAGAGCCAAAGAAATATGCATGAGAAAAGTTATTGGTGCCAATAAGCCTCAAATCATCCTTCAATTTATGGGAGAGGCTTTAATGATTACCTCTATTTCCATGGTGCTGTCTTTGTTATTCGCTGATCTGGCGTTGCCATTTTTTAATAAGATCACCAACAACCACATGAACTTATGGGACAATATTAATTCTACAGTCTACTTAGGTGCTGCAGGCATTTTATTGCTCACAACGCTTTTTTCTGGTAGTTATCCTGCTTTTAAAATTTCCAATTTTAATATTATTAAAGGGCTTAAAGGCAGAATAAAACTTGGTCAAAAAAATGCTGTTGCCAAAACTTTGGTAATAGCGCAGTTCAGCATTGCTATTGTTATGGTTTGTGGCATTTACATTGTAAATAGCCAGCTCGACTATATAGCAAGAGTAGACTTGGGCTACAACCCCAATAACATTATAAAAGTATCGACATTCAGAACCAATGGAGAATCGTTTACCCAACATGTTAAAAACACTTTAGGCAGCAACAGTGCGGTTAAAGGCATTACAATGAATTCGGGCATGGGTGACAGAACGGATTTAGATTGGGAAAATAAAAAACTCATAGTCAACCATTCAAAAATTGATGCCAACTACATTTCTACCATGGGCCTAACTTTGTTGGAGGGTCGAAACTTTTCAGAAATATTCCCTGCAGATTCTCTCAATTCTATCTTAGTAAATGAAACTTTTGTAAAGTTGCTTGGTTTAGAAAATCCAGTAGGTACTAAAGTCCCATTTAATTATTATCCGGATATGGATAGACCTACTATCATAGGAGTAGTTAAAGACTTTCATTTTTCGTCCTTAAAAGCGCCCATAGCTCCCCTGGTAATGTACATCCACCCGCAAGATCGAACCTATAACTTATTTGTAAAAACCGATCAGGTGAATTTCAAATCCATAACTGAAAAAATCGAAAAAGAGTGGAAAGACCAAGTGGCATACTACCCTTTTGAGTATGAAAGTATGGACGATTCTATTGAAGCCAGTTACGAAAATGAGGAAAACGAAAGAACACTGATCAATTATGCTGCATTGTTCTCTCTTTTTGTTGCTTGTATTGGGCTATTTGGTTTGTCCAACTTGCACATTCAACAAAGGAGTAAAGAAGTGGGCATCCGCAAAGTTATGGGCGCCAATATATTTAAATTGATCTTCGGGTTATCAAAAGACTTTATCTTACTAATTTTAATCGCTATTGTAATTTCCTTGCCCATTGCCTGGTATGTAGGCAATTTATGGTTAGAGCATTTTGCGTACAAAACAGCACTTAATTTCGGTTTTATGATGGCGTTTGGCTTCTTGTCTGTAGTTATTGCCGCGTTCACCATTAGTTTTCATGTAATTAAAACAGCCAATATTAACCCTGTAAATGTATTAAAAGACGAGTAATTTTATTGTCTCCTATTGGCAAGTAAGGGCGGTGGTTCGCCAGAAAAAGGGTTCCACCTGCTGATGCTTTTTGCTCCAAACCCTGAAGCCCGCATGACAGCCCTATCACCATAGCGGTCTCTGAGTTGGTCCATGGCTTGGTACAAGTTCATAATTTTATGGGAGTCTTCAAACAAGTTGATTTGGTGCCCCCCTTCTACCAGGTGGCTGTACCGCACCCCTACCAACCGGATCAACAACCGCCTGTTGTACAACTTTTTAAACAATTCCATAACCATGGGTAGAATGGTATTATCCGAAGCACTATAAGGAATGCGTTTTTGCAGGGTATAGGTCTGGAAATCTGAATACCTTATCTTAACGGTTACACAAGCCGTTAATTTATTGCCTCTTCTAAGTTGAAAAATTAAGTTTTCTGCCATGGCAATCATGATGCTTTTTAATTTGTGTACGTCTGTGGTATCTTTATCAAATGTTCTTTCGGTTGAAATAGACTTGCGTTCTTGGTATTGGGTTACCGGTGAATTGTCTATTCCATTGGCCTTTTTCCACATTACCACACCATTTTTGCCAAATACTTTGCCCATCATATTTACTGGCATCAACTGAATAGCCTCCACTTTTTTAATGCCCAAATCACACAATGCCCTAAAAGTTTTTTCGCCTATCATAGGGATTTTCCGTACCGACAAAGGGGCCAAAAACCCTTTTTCATTGCCTTTGACAATCCGGAGTTCATTGTTCGGTTTGGCTTCGCCAGTTGCTACTTTGGACACTGTTTTATTAACTGACAACCCAAAAGATATTGGCAAACCAGTTTCTTTCATGATCCGTTGCCTCAACTCTGAAGCCAATTGCTGGCAACCAAAAAACCGGTCTACTCCAGTTAAATCAATATAAAATTCATCTACGCTCGATTTCTCATACAAAGGCACACTTTCTTTTATAATTTCTGTTACTGCTTGGGAATGTTTGGAATATACTCCAGAATTGCCTCTTAATATTATAGCTTCTGGACACAGTTGCCGGGCCATGCGCATGGGCATGGCAGAATGTATTCCGAAGGCACGCGCTTCATAACTACACGAAGCCACCACGCCTCTGTCGGAAGTTCCTCCTATGAGCACCGGTTTACCCATCAATTTACTGTCTTGAAGGCGTTCACAAGACACAAAAAAAGTATCCAAATCCATATGTACAATTGCTCTATTCTGTTGCTCGGTCATCCTGCTTGGTTGCTAAGTTGCTTTGGTTTTTCATCGGCATATCGGGGGTCTTCGATAATAGCCAAGTGTTGCATTTTTTCTACTTCTATGTTCACACAATCGAACTCAACCATTACCTTACCTGTAATGGCATAAATCCCGCGCCCTCTAAACGGGTATTTGGCTACAGAAGGAGGAAAGTGAACGGTGTCTAGGAAGTCTCCTTTTACATCCAGAAAAGTACCAAAATGCATGATTTTATGGTTGGAAGTTTTGGTGTATTTTGTTGTGACCAAATACCCATATACCGTCACTTTTTTATGCACTAATAGGGGCAAATCGGCTGCCAACAAGTGTTTTTTTATTGGTGCAACTAACAAATCAAAAGGGTTGCACAGCGGAAAACCAATTAATTCAATTGCATCAAAGGCATCTTCCTCATCAGAGCTTAAAAGCCGAGGGGTATCGTATTGAATTCTTTCATTTTTAAAGAGGTTGAACACATGTTCTTCCATTTTGATCTTTTTAATTTTCATATGGGATTCCCACAACAATTCCCGCTTGTTTCTTCCTGTAAAGCGCAGGGCATTGACTTTAATCAACAACAAGATGTGCTCTATAGAAATTGGCACTCGATCTATAAAATCGTCTAGATCAATAAAGGGCCCATTGTTGGTTCTCTCCACTTCTATCTTTTGCGCTATTTTGGATTCAAAAGACTTGATCAAAACAAATCCTAGGTAAATTGTTTTTCCCTGTATGCTACTCCAATACCGACCATTGTTGATACATGGCGCCTGAATATCGGCCCCGTGCATTCTGGCTTCATGAACATACAATTCTGTTCTGTAAAACCCACCAAAATTATTGATGGTGGCCACCATGTATTCCAGCGGATAATAGGCTTTTAAAAAAAGACTTTGGTAACTCTCTACCGCATAGGATGCCGAATGCCCTTTAGCAAAAGCATACCCCGCAAAACTTTCAATTTGCCGCCATATTTCCTGAACTACTTCCAGTTTTTGGCCATTGTCCAAACAATTGTCAAAAAACTTCTTTTTCACTTTTTCAAATTCGTCTCTTGACCTGAACTTCCCCGACATGCCCCGCCGCAACATATCGGCTTCACCCAATGTTAAACCACCAAAATAATGGGCCACCTTGATCACATCTTCTTGGTACACCATTACCCCATAGGTTTCAGGCATAATATCCAGCAAAACCGGGTGCGCATCTTTTCTTTTTTCTGGGAAGCGGTAGCGCAATATAAATTCTCGCATCATTCCCGATTTGGCCACGCCCGGTCGAATTACTGAACTGGCCGCTACCAAGCCCAGGTACGTTTCTACTTGTAGTTTTTTAAGCAACATGCGCATGGCCGGCGATTCCACATAAAAACAACCAATGGCCTTGGCATTTTTTAATAAGTATTTGATTTTAGGGTCCCGCTTAAAACGTTGGATGTCGTGGATGTCAATGGGTGGTTTTTCAGGGTGGTTTTGCCTCACAATGCCCACCGCATCTTTTATTTTCCCCAACCCCCGTTGGCTTAGTATATCAAACTTATACAAACCCACATCTTCTGCTACCACCATATCAAATTGGGTGGTCGGGTAGCCTTTTGGTGGCATAAAGGTAGCGGTAAAGTAATGAATGGGCTTGTCTGAAATCACAATCCCTCCGGCATGAATGCCCAAATAATTAGGAAAACCATGGATCAATTCTGCATATACCAATACCAGTTTAGAAAGTTTGTCTAATTCATATTGGTTGAATTTACCTGAAGACAATTTATCAATTTCGTGTTTGGGCAGCCCAAATACCTTGCCCATTTCTCTTATGGCTGCTTTGTATTGAAAAGTATTGTATACTGTAATTAAGGCTGTGTTAGGAAATCTATTGAAAATAAAGTCTGTTACATCGTCTCTGTCGGTCCAAGAAAAGTCAATATCAAAATCGGGTGGATTTTTGCGGTACAAATTGATAAAACGTTCAAAATACAAATCCAATTCTACAGGGTCAACATCGGTTATTCTTAACAAATAGGCTACAATGCTGTTGGCCCCACTGCCCCTACCGACATAAAAATACCCTTTAGACCGGGCGTATTTTAAAATTTTCCAATTGATTAAAAAATAAGATACAAAACCTTTTTCTCGAATGATGCTGAGCTCTTTTTCTAGGCGTACAAATACCCGCTTCCCAGGGTTTTTGTAGCGGTAATGCAAACCCTTGAAGGCCAAGTGCCGCATGAGTTTAAAATCCAACACCTGGTTGGCTGTATAACTTTTTTGGTTTTCAGATTCGCCGGTATTGAATTGAAAATCTATGGAACTTTGTTCTAAAATTATTTTAGTATTCTCTATTAAGCTCGGATAGTCTTTGAAAGTAGATTTTAGAGAAGATTCTGGATGCATTACATCTGTTTCACTGCCCTGTTCTGAAGCTGGTAATTTACTCAGCAAAGTGTTGTTGTCAATCGCCCTGAGCAGGCGGTGGGCATTGTAGTCTTTTTTATTGGCAAAACTCACCGTTTGAAGCAATACCAATTTATCGGTTCCGCTCCAATTCATCATGCGATGGGATGTAAGGTCTTCAGCCTTTACCCCAATGAATTCATTTGCTGCAACTTCTTCAGTTTCCAAATGTTTATCCAACGGATATACAACCGCAACATCTTCTAAAAAAGGAGCCTTTTCAGGCACTTTAAAAGTGTTTTTGAGCAACAAACCGGATAGAAATCCATTGATTTGCTGGAAGCCATGGTTGTTTTTGGCAATCAAAATGAATTGCTGCGATGCGCCATTTCTGAAATCAACTCCTACAATTGGTTTTACACCATATTCTGGTGCCATTCTTACAAAGTCCAAGCAGGCAGAAGTGTTGTTGATATCGGTTAGAACTAGGGTTTTAATAGCGTTTTTTTGCGCAAGTTCTAGTAGTCTCTGTACAGACAGGGTGCCGTATCTTAGGCTATAGTATGTGTGGGTGTTGAGGTACATTTTGATTACTAACAAATTTAGTAATTACTAATTTATTTATCAATTGATGGGATGGATTTATTTTTTCAGTTGGCGAACTGGGGGTCGCTTTTTTTATTAGGATGGGTTGGTTGATTCTTTTTAGTTTCGTTTTTTTTGGTTCGATTTGTTAGTGGTGGTTATTCTTTTTAGTTGTGGTTGTCTTTTTTCTGGGGTGGCCCAGGGACTTGTTTTTGCTTTTTGCTTGATCAAAAACCAAAGCAAAAAATCAAGACTGCTTTTAAATGGCTAAAAATACGGCTTGTTGCGAAGTGGAAATCCAGGAACTCCCGCCCATGCGCAAGGCTTGCCCTGGTCAAACATCTGGATTTCAATACCGTTAAATCTTAGCCGTATTTTCTTGACGCCATTTAAAAGAGGTCGGATATTGGATTGATTCTCAATTATGGAATTTCTATTTCAAATATTGGATTAGATGGCGGGCTGGTTTTCAATTTCTAGAGGCATGAGCGAGGACAGCCGTGTTGCAGGCGGCGCTGGCCTTTGAGCGGAGGATGCCATGGGGCAAGCCGTGGGCTAATTAAATTGGAAATGGTTTTTTGTTTCGTTTTTGGGCCGACAATTGGCGGTGCCAATTGGGCGAGCTTGTGGGATGCGAAAGGCGACAAAATTCAGGAACTCGCACCCCTGCGCAAGGCCTACCCTGCTCAAACATCTGGATTTCAATACCGTTAAATCTTAGCCGTATTTTCTTGACGCCATTTAAAAGAGGTCGGATATTGGATTGATTCTTTTTAGTTTCATTTTTTTTTGGTTCGAGTTATTAGTGGTGGGTTTTCTTTTTATTTGGTGTTGTGATTTTTCTGGGGTGGCCCAGTACCAGTCTTTCATTTTTGTCTTGAAACAAAAACGAAACACGACAATTGGCGGTGCCAATTGGGCGAGGATTGCAGGGATGCCAAGACTGCTTTTAAATGGCTAAAAATACGGCCTGTTTCGAAGTGGAAATCCAGGAACTCGCACCCCTGCGCAAGGCCTACCCTGCTCAAACAGCTGGATTTCAATACCGTTAAATCTTAGCCGTATTTTCTTGACGCCATTTAAAAGAGGTCGGATTGGGGGTTCAATGCTCAACTATGGAGTTTCTATTTCAAATATTGGATTAGATGGCGGGCTGGTTTTCAATTTCTAGAGGCATGAGCGAGGATGGCCGTGTTGCAGGCGGGGCTGGCTTTTGAGCGTAGGGTGCCATGGGGCAAGCCGTGGGCTAATTAAATTGGAAATGGTCCAATCAAACACTGGTTTCGTTTTTGGCCATCCACGACAATTGGCGGTGCCAATTGGGCGAGCTTGTGGGATGCAAAAGGCGACAAAATTCAGAAACTCGCACCCCTGCGCGAGGCCAACGCTGCTCAAACAGCTGAATTTCGGGAACGTTATGACTTGGGCTTATTTTCTTGACGCCATTTAAAAGAGGTCGGAAATTGGGGGTTCAATGCTCAACTATGGAGTTTCTATTTCAAATATTGGATTAGATGGCGGGCTGGTTTTCAATTTCTAGAGGCATGAGCGAGGACAGCCGTGTTGCAAGCGGGGCTGGCTTTTGAGTGGAGGATGCCATGGGGTTGGCCGTGGGCTTATTAAATTGGAAATGGTTTTTTGTTTCGTTTTTGGGCATCCAAAAATGAAAGGCGACAAAATCCAGGAACTCCCGCCCATGCGCAAGGCTTGCCCTGGTCAAACATCTGGATTTCAATACCGTTAAAACTTAGCCGTATTTTCTTGACGCCATTTAAAAGAGGTCGGAAATTGAGTTGGTTGCTACCGATCTATATTCGATGTATTTAAATCAATGTTTTAATAGCGGGCTGGTTTTCAATTTTGGGAGGCCTGAGCGAGGATGGCCGTGTTGCAGGTGGGGCTGGCTTTTTGAGCGGAGGATGCCATGGGGCAAGCCGTGGGCTAATTAAATTGGAAATGCTTTTTTGTTTCGTTTTTGGGCATCCAAAAATGAAAGGCGACAAAATTCAGGAACTCGCACCCCTGCGCGAGGCCAACGCTGCTCAAACAGCTGAATTTCGGGAACGTTATGACTATGGCTTATTTTTTTTACGCCATTTAAAAGAGGTCGGAAATTGGGGGTTCAATGCTCAACTATGGAGTTTCTATTTCAAATATTGGATTAGACGGCGGGCTGGTTTTCAATTTTGGGAGGCTTGCGGGAGGATGGCCGTGTTGCAGGCGGGGCTGGCTTTTTGAGCGGAGGATGCCATGGGGCAAGCCGTGGGCTAATTAAATTGGAAATGGTCCAATCAAACACTGGTTTCGTTTTTGGGCCGACAATTGGCGGTGCCAATTGGGCGAGCATGTGGGATGCAAAAGGCGAGAAAATGAAAATCAAATTTATAAATAAATCAATACTACCCTGCAATAATCAAAATAGACAACAATGCTCCAAAGCCAATGAAATTTAAAAGTCAGACAAAAAACTTGGGGCAAGCCGTGGGCTAATTAAATTGGAAATGGAACTAGTAAAACAACAGAAATTTACACCCTCATAACAATCCATGCAATTAAAACTATAAAAAGTCCGATTCAGTTGTTAGATTTAAAAAAGAAATAAACGCTACAGTGGTGTTTAGCTAAATGTTGGCGATAATTGCCGAATCGTATAAAGAACATGAACTCAATAGAAAGATTTCTATATCGGAACAGAATTCTTAAGCTCAGTGAAGTCAAACTTGAGCGATGGAATCGAGAGGAATCAATTGACAAGCTGACTTTGCTGCGGAGTACGGAATGTACAACATTCGGCTTAAATGTATTGAATTTCTTGCTACTCGAACAACCCAATCAGACATAAAAACACTCCTAACTTCATTGATTTCAGATGAAGTTGAAATTGTATCCGAAGCAGCGATTAAGGTATTAGAACCCTCAGCTACACCTGAACTAATCACACTTATCGAAGAAACTAGAAAGGAACAGATAGCTAGGAAAAAGAAGAAGCGAACGAACTCCTATATCGCAAATGTTCAATTCGGTGATACTGGAAAACCCAGACCTAGCGAACGACTTATGAATACTTTGAGAGACCAACAGCGGACAAATGAACCGCCATATGGATTCTGAAGAAACTATCGCATGGTCAAGAACGAAATACAAATATCAAATGAAGCGAATGACGGACTTTTGATCCTCTTCATTAGTCGCATCGAAACAGAATTTGAAGGCAAGCAGATTGAACGACTTCAAAACATGGATTCCGTGTATATCGACTTCCTGATAGAGGAACAAAAACTGACATTGCATCAAGAGACTTTTTCAGGCCTATCCATTTTTCCAACCAATCAAGAACGGATAACTGAACGAACAAAGAATCTAGCCCAAAGTATCGGTTACAGACTTAGATTTTCCGAACCATTTACGGAAACTTGGGTAACCATGCCTGAGGGACAAGAATCCGAAATTGGCTATCTGATTGAGTACATCATCGAAGCTCGAACTGACAAAAAGGATTTTATGCCTCCGAACTTCATTCTGTATGCCCAAACTGCTATCAAATTTTTGTGGAAACTGAAGACTACATGAACGTTGTTGAACGGTTATCACGGAAACAAAAAACTATCGCCAACAAAAGATAAAAAAACATAGGGCTGATCTGCAATCCGAAAGTTCATCGGATTCTAGTAAGTCCGCCAAGTAAAATATAAATTTAGAAATCGGTCTTGGCTCGTAGGTTAGGAAAGCAAGGTGCTTTTTAATCCCTACGTTTTTTATCAAGACGTTGGCCACAATTTGAGCAACAAATGAAAACAAGATTAATATTTATCAATTTGACTTTATTAATTGTGCTGAACTCGTGCTGTTTCGGAACGAAAGAAAATTATCTTGGAAATAATATATATCTCTCGGAATATGATAATGTGGACAGACGAATTTTATATAAAACAGAAAAATGTACAAATACAAGTTCGGAAATAGTTCCAATGACTGTATTAGAAATATCGAATAACTCTGAATGGATTATAGCGAAATCTGGAAATAAAAGAGCGGAATCGGATTTTAAATATTGGGTAATTAAGAATAATTATGACCAATTACCGAGTTCTGAAATTATTAAAAAACATACGACTGAATTTAATGACTATGATTTATTTAGAGCCTTTTTGGTAGAAAATAAAATAAACTTGGAATTGAATAAAATCGACTAAAATAAAAAAACTGTGCCTAACAATGGGAACAATAATTCATGGTGGCATTTGAGAAAAAAGAATAAATTTAACATACTAATCGGCTGATTTCATAAACGGAAAAGTCTCCGACATTTTCCGCAGCGAAATCATGGCCTAACCGTTGTGTGCATAAGACCAAATGAAAAGACTAATCACCATATTAATCATTTTACTTCCAACTCAGGTTTACGCTAATATGGCAAATCCTGTCATTGAAGGGACTCTTGGTGGACGACCTTTTGTGAGTGAATATGTTGATGTAATTCATGAAGATTTATTTATTAAAATAGACGAGAATTTTGAATATGCCTCATTTTATGTCAAATACCATATCAATTCATCTAAAAACGGATTTCAAATACCTTTTCTATTCTATGCTTCTGAATATTTGGATTCATTCTCCGTGAAAATTGACGGAAAGGAAGTAGGTATAAATGATATTCCTTACGATTTCAAAATTCCTGAAGACACAAAATTCCAAGACTTCTCATATTTCTTTGAAAGCCCTTCTCACAATAATTACAACTCAGTTCTCTTAGAAGATTCTCCAAACGGAGGATTTCATGTCAGTTTACGTGATATGATTTATTTTGAAACAGATATTCCTAAAGGGAAACATGTAATTGAGGTTAATTACAGAGCTACAAAATGGACAGATAAATGGGACTGGGTGAATGAATATAGTTTTCGTTATGCCCTATCTCCTGCGAAATATTGGAAGTCAATTGGAACGCTAAAGATAAAAGTTGATGCAACCGGTTTTGAGAAAGAATTGAACTCCAATCTTGGTATAACCAAGAATGGAGATTTAAAATCAATTGCTATATGGGAGTTTGACAAAATGCCAACAGAAATACTCCAAATTAACTTTACTCCAAAAATTACCGAAACGGCTCAAATGTTAATATATATAACTCCAAATGGATTAGCTTACATATCAGGTGCGGTCTTAGCAACTCTACATTTATTTCTAGTTATATGGTATAGAAAAAAGAATCTATTAAACCGTTTTTCTTTAGTGGTGATCATTGGTAGCATATTGATCCCCTTGATATTTCTAATATCCTGGATGAATTACTATGATGTAATAGACTCCTATATTGGAGAGCATGCTGGTGGGACTCATGGATATGCTTTTTTTGTAATAGTCCTATATCCAGTCATTATGCCAATTTATTGGTTGATTTACTGGTTTATTGATAAACGAATAAAAAAGAAATACGCAGCACAACAACAGGTATAGTGCACGCTTTCAGTAATTTCGTCCTATTGCCATCTCGCAAACCAAAAAACTACTGATAGCATTACCGTTGATAACAATAAAAAATAATGAAAACATATATCTTAATCGTTTTTATTTTTATTTCGTTTTATGGCTTTTCTCAAAGTCTTGAAGAAAGAGATAAGATTACTTCAGAATTTAAAAAAACCTCTGACATAGCAATTGAATTAGTTAATATCAACTCAATTCCTCTACAACTTGACTCAATACTATTAAAGTCAAATTTTCTAAATGATAACAATATTGAATATAGAATACTTGCATTTAAAATCTCAGGAGTTGATAAAGATGGGAAGGTTGTCTTCTTCTTAAAATCCTGGAGCAATAAGATCCCCCAAAACTTTGTTGAGAAATTAAATGAATGCAATGAATGTAAAAGCATTAAGGTTGATGCTATAACAATTAACTGGTTTACTGGAACATACACTTTGAATTCAAACCAATTGTGGAATATTAAATAATTTCAGTTGCCAACAATCGTTAAAATCATATGAAGCAAAGCGAAATCATTGAAAATCTAAAGAACTTTTCTCCAACTGCTGATGGAGATTGGACGGAATTCATTGAATTACTTGACAAACTATGGACAACTAAGAATCCTGAAAGGGCATATAAAACTTTGTTTGATTTGCTCATAAAGTTTGACAATGACTATATGGAATGTCAATGGGGCATTATTCATGGTATTGAGCATTTTGGTAATTATGAATCCGAACTAATTGACTCTTTAAAATTTAAACCTGTAGACATGACACTCACGATGTTAAGTCGAATAATTAATACAGGAGAGAAAATAATTGACAACTCAAACATTGATACATTGCTTAATGACATTTTGAATAGAACAGATATTGATGAGAATTTGAAAGAATTGGCACAAGACTGCATGACGAGATTAGAAACAAGCCACAACAACAATTAAACGTCATGGCGGGCTTCTAGCAGATTGACAAGTCCATCCTTTTTGTTACTTTTAGGGGGACGTTATGGTCTGCACTTCGGTCGACCGCCACGTCCATTTTGTAAGAGTGTTGTATGCCAATTAGAATAAATGAAGAATCTACTTATTATAATATTAATACTTATTTCCAGTTGGGTAAATGCTCAAGATGGTTCTGATATTATTTATGTTGAAGCTAAAAATATTGACTCCTCTTTAATTGAAAAATTAATTCAGATTGACTTTCGTAATGGATCATTTGGCAGCAATAAGTTTTCTAAAGTAATAGCTGATACTGTTACAATTGATTTTCTTGAAAAACAAAGTTTTAAAGAGATTAGGAATGATGACCATTATAATAATTGGTTTTCAGAACAATATCTTGAAGCAATAGATGAAAAAAAAGGATTAAGACTTCGAATTCAAAAAATGAAGCTTTTGAATGTTTCAAAGGATAGCATTACAGTTAAGCTATTCGGTCATTATTTTAAAAAAGAGGAAGAAGTTTTTTCAAAATATTTAACTGACACAACTAAGATTAGCAGAAAAGAAATTTATACGATTTTGGTTGATGCAAATCCGCCAATTCGAAAAGGATTATCAATATATAAAGCTTATCATTTATTTCCTGACTTTCCTAAAAACACAAAACCCGATTGTTATTATTGTTTTGAACCAAATGAAGATAATTTATTCGATTATTCGTTATTGTCTGATTATCACATTGAAAAATTTGATTATGAAAATCAACAAATAATTCTAACTGAACTGGGACAAAAAATAATTAACAACCTTGAAATCCCGCTTCAAGGATTGCCAGTTATATTGACATTAAATGGAGAAATAATTTATGGACTTTGGCTCTGGAATGATATTTCATCTTTTGGGTGTGATAGAGTTTACACATGTCCAAAGCTTAATTTTAAAATAAAATTTGGGTTGCCTCAAAATAATACATTTGGTAATGACCCAAGATTTGACCAACGATTAAAAAAATATAGTGAGTTGAAAAACAAATAACTGGTTGCAACACTGTGTTCCATGAATAACTCTACCTTACTATAATTGACAATTTTCTGGCTTCACTTGCCCTATATTTCTTTTTTTTTCTGTAATTGTCTGTATAAAAAGTCTGTTCTAAGTCAAGGGTGGGCAAAACACCACGCTTCCATTAGTGGTTCACAAAAGGCGAGGAGTTTGGTACCTTCATAAAATGCAAAAAAGCCCTTTTAGGACATGAAAGCATTAAAACAACAGAAATTTACACCCACATAACAATCCATGCAATTAAAACTATAAAAAGTCCGGTTCAGTTGTTAGATTTAAAAAAGAAATAAACGCCACAGTGGTGTTTAGCTAAATGTTGTGCAACATAGCTGGAGATGGAAATGCAATTGAAACCGTCGTTGGCTACCTTAAAAAGAGATTTATTGATCGTATGATAAGCTTTCTTGATTCAGTATCTTTTTCAAACTTTTTCTCACTGCCGCAGCCCCAGGCCAAAGAAAAAAGGATACTTTTTTGGCTTACAATTACTGTTTCATTGTTAGCATTTCTAGAGTTTAGCCAGGATTATATCAAATCTGTCCTTAACAACAGTAATTACTCCCTAATACAGTCCTTAGCGTATAAGCTATTTTGGTTTGTATTTATACCCTTTACCTTCTTGTTGCTACGTTTGAAGAATAGATACAACTTAAACAAAGGTAAAAAGAGGATTTTACTGAATAACACCTTTTTGATTATCATAATTACCTGTTTGCACCTGTTGGTTTTCTCTTTATTCCTCCACCTCATATCATTTGAAATCAATGAAAAACCCTGGCCTTTAACTTACTTATTAACTCAAAAACTATCAACCCGTCTCTACTTAGGACTTTCGTTCTACATCATCTTCACTTTTATCTATGATCATTTTGACCAAAAAGTCATAAAAAACACAGGCCAAAAGAATAACCAAAATTCTTTACTGGTTAAATCTGGCAATAAAACAATATTGGTAGGCATTCAGAAAATCAACTGGATTGTTTCTGACGGCCCCTATTTAGAAGTGCATACCACAGAAAACAAATATGTCATACTTGACAGTTTGAAGAATATCATCAACACGCTACCTGAAAACTTCAGGCGTATTCATAAGTCAACTATAGTAAATATCGATCGAATAGAAAGTTCAAAATCACGAGGTAATGGCGATTATGATTTAGCCCTAAAAGGCGAAAAAATAGTTCGTCTTAGTCGTAACTATGCCAAGCCTTTAAAGGGCATACTACATTAGCTATCAGGTTATAAGGTAAACTCCTCAGCTTATAAATTATTACCCTCTCAAGTTCTTCTTAGTCCTTACATTTAGGCGTTAGAAAAATCAACAAACGTTTCCAGGTGTACGCTTTTCCCATAGGAAGTGTTTGTGACAATAGAGTTTTACAAGACATTATGTTTAGCATGTATATAACAAACCTTCTTAATTCTTCAAAGAATAAGATCTATGGGTTGGGACTTCTTATGCTCAGAATAGGTACTTCCATATTAATGGTTGGCCTGCATGGCTGGCCGAAGCTAAAGAACTACTCAACGGCCCAAAGTGACTTTCCGGAGCTTATCGGATTAGGACCTGACAGCGGTTTACTGCTCGTCATTTTCGCTGAGGTCATTTGTTCAATTCTCCTGATCTTCGGCTTGCTTACCCGAATCGCTGCGATCCCGCTCTCTATCACCATGATTGTTGCCGCTTTTGTATTCAATGCAGATCAACCATTTATCGTCAAAGAGAAAGGTATTTTATACTTGGCTGTATATCTCTTCTTTTTAGTTGTGGGGGCGGGAAAATACTCGCTGGATCACTTCCTATTACAAAAAATAACTTCAAAAAAAGTAATAACTAAATAACGAATACTATGAGACGATTTTTAATTACCATTTTATTGTGGACACTCCAAAATAATATTGCCCTGTCACAAAGCAAACAAGTTGGAGGACCTTGCCAAGATTGTGAAGCCTTATTGGATTATAAAATGCTCAACATATCACCTAATTCAATTGATACTCTATCTGGTTTTCATGAGAACGACCCAAAAATAAAAATTACCGGAACAGTTTTTCAAAAAGATGGAAAAACCCCAGCTAGTAACGTAATTCTCTATGTATATCATGTTGACAGAAATGGAATTTATCAACCAAGTGATAATCCGACAGGATGGGAAAAACGTCATGGACAGCACAGAGGATGGCTCAAGACCAATAAAAATGGTGAGTACACGTTTTACACCTTTAGACCTGCGCCCTATCCAGAAGTGCAAGAACCTGAACACATACACATTTACATAAAAGAGCCGAATACGATACCTTATTACATTGATAGTTATCTTTTTGAAAGCGATCCAACTCTTACAGAAGATAAAAAGCAGTCTCTAAAAAATCGAGGTGGCTCTGGAATTGTTCGACTGGAAATGAAAAATGCAATTTGGACAGCGAACAGAGATTTGATTTTAGGTCTGAACATACCTAATTACAAATAAAAACGCTGCACACACAAGCGATAAGCTCAATGAGCAAACTGAGCCATGAGCCATGAGCAAGTTTAGTTGCAAAACCGTAGTTTTAAAGTCAATTTGAATGGATATACTCACTGAGCTTATCTGATCGTTGGCAAACATCATAAAATCAGCATAGTATTTATAGCTTTTCAATTATCTTTGTTCTCTTGCAATAGCTTCATTTATTGATTAATAACGAATATTCTCATATACAAGAAACAGATAACTAGTTATAAAAATTTCTTAGAAGACAAACAAATTGGACCCATCCGAATATCTTGCATTTATTCCACTTTTAATCTACGGACTCGCTATAGCAGACCTTTTAAGTGAATGGAAACGATTTCTAAACAAAAAACTTATATATCTCCCTTATTTAATAATGACTATAATATTTATTGTGCTCTTTCCGCTTAAAAGTTGGACTAGTTACGCAGCGGTTTTAAATATATAAAATTCTTGTTGTTATTATCAAGATTAGATATTACAAGTACTTAAGTAAAACACACGATTTGCCAGTCGAGTAGACAGCTCTGACCCAATTTGAGACAGAGTGCGCCTTTCACGCCACCCTACGTACGAGGGTAACACCCCTCCCATCACACGCCCGTGCTCGTGGGCATATACGGCGGTTCTCTGAATTTCAGGTTGTGTTTTTGAGTAATAGTCTAGCATGGAGGTGTACCCTTTCCGTCTTAGTCTCGATAAAGTAATCGTTGTACGTAATATATTAGTAAGTGTGCTACCTCATCCGTCCTCTTTACCTATGTATCCAGTTTATTCACAATCAGCATTTTTTAATGGTGTTCGAAATACACCTGGCTTAATTTAGTCCGTCTGTACAGATACCGCATTCTGGCTTACTTCAGTATATGGATCGCTCCAAGCCACCTCAACACTTCCTATCCCACTGGGCTCGTACCCTATAACCCTCCCCTTTTCTGAATCACTTCCCTGTCTCTATCGCACCTTTCTTCTTTGGTTGTTTGTTTGAAGTTGCGGTACAAATTGGCTTTTTTAAGTCAAAGTGGCACAGAACGGATCCATGCGTGTTGTTGTGTCTTCACTGGCCTTTTTGCGTGCAAGAACAGTAAAACCACAGAAATTTATACCCATGTAGCAATCAGTGCAATTAAAACTATAAAAAGTCTGATTCAGTTGTTAGTGACAATCCTAAAATGACCGCACTAATTATTGACAAATAATCCCACGCATTATACATTCGAGATTATTGTTTTAGACTGCAATAACACTTAAATTGAAAATATGAGATATTGCTTATTGCTCTTCTTTCTATTAATAGCATTTAAATCGTCGTTTGGACAAGAAAAACCTGAGGTTGATTTATCTACCTTGATTGATGACTGGGTTCAGGAAAAAGGAGAAACATATGAGATTTCAAATGTTAGAATTGTCGATGACGGCATCAGGTCGGTTGTTAGTGGAAGCAGAAATTTAATCGGACAATATCTAAAAAAGAAACACGGTGCTAATCTGATCATTGACGAAAATGGGATTATTAATGTTGGAAAAGGATTGAAATTAAATAATGTTGAGATTGATTGGCTGGATTTGCGGGAAATATCCTTTACCTATTTGGAAGTAAAAAACAGCACCATCAAAAGGTTATTGTTTAATAAAGTGTTTCTAGATAGCATGTCTTTAAAAAAGGTTAAAATTGAACAGCGAGGAGATATAGGCTACAGTAGCTTTTCAAACAAAATATTTCTAGAGGTTGATTCCGAAGGTGGTTTTATGATATCAAAGACTTCTTTGCCAGGTTATATTATGGTAGCACGAAGCCATTTAGAATCATTTTCAATTCTTGATAGCTGGAGCAATGACCTAGACGAATTTCTAAGTTGGGAAAATGACACACTGCCATATGGCATTACAAAAGTACCCAAGATAAACCAGACATTTCAAGAGCGAAATGCGGAATTCTTTGTCGTTTCAATGGACCAACCGAACATAAACTTCAGCAGCAGTAAA
Organism: Cytophagales bacterium Alg240-R148; assembly: GCA_900537185.1. Classification (GTDB taxonomy): domain Bacteria; phylum Bacteroidota; class Bacteroidia; order Cytophagales; family Cyclobacteriaceae; genus Alg240-R148. Next base: position 9,325 of record LS999830.1, on the reverse strand, counting down.
ATCGGTGAATTAAGAATAACAAATAACGTCTTGCCCGCCCACCATTTGAGGATATACACAGATTTTGAAAATGTTCAATTACGGAGGAATATCTTTTCCCTGGCTAGTATTTACAATGCCGCATATTTTTCTGAATTGGCAATTGAGGAGAATACGTTCCTTGATGGGATGGAATTGGAAAAATTGTTGACTGAGGTTTCTTTCGATATTGACTGGCCTGATATTAAGGGGAAATTATTGATTGGAGGGGATACATTGCGACATGCAACGGCAAATGAAACAGTCAATAATATGAAGCGGTACAAGCAGTTTTCCCAGGCTTTCTCATCCTTGCATATATATTACAAGGCTATCGGAATGCTGGAATTTGCCAATGAGTGTTACATTGAGTGGATGAATATGCGTGGTATAAGGTTGAAATGGATTTATAATAGGGAGGGTGGATTTGAAAATTTCTTTAAATGGAAACTCAATAGTTTGATGAGAAATTATACCAAGTACGGTACTAGCCCTGCTCAAGCCATTGTCGCCTCACTCTACATCATTTTTGGATTTGCTATATTCTATTTTTTCTTCCCTTCTGATTGGGATGTTACTTCCAAAAAAAATCTCATCAGCAATTTTAGTGATTTTAAACAAAAGAATGACAAAGGCTACTTCAAACCTCTTTTGAACTTGCTAAGCGGGCTAATAATCAGTTTTCTAAATGCCATAACGTTAAGTTTGAACAGCTTTATCACACTTGGTTTTGGTAACATTCCAACGAGAGGATTAGCCCGATATGTTTGTATCATCCAGGGATTCATGGGGTGGTTCCTGTTGAGCATTTTCACGGTTGCTTTAATAAACCAAATTTATTAGGTTAACTATTGTACAAGTAATATTGATTACTTAAGATCTTCTTCATCGAATAAAGTCAACCACTGCCAACACTGGATATACCATTTTTGGTATGTCTACCATTTGTTAGAACAAAGTGCCAACATCAAAACCAACCAACACCTTTTAAGACATCACTTTATCGCCAATACCATGCGGCATTTCAATGTAGTGAAATTGATTTAAAAACTCTCGTTATTGGCCTATTCAGTCGTTCATTAACCTTTGAAAACTCCTACTTTAACCGTGGTGGATGCCGGCCCCTGTCCTGTTGCTTACTATGACTTCTGATGACTTCTGATAACTTCTCGATCTGTATCGAGGACTGCCTAGGTAGGGCGCAAATATTTTCTCCGATTTCTGCGGCATCTAATTCACTGGAATTGTTGGATATGGGCATTGTAAAGATGTGCTTGTTTACCCTCCCAAAGCAGCCTCTGTATGCGTTCCAGTTCATCAGTACTGGATTTAGTAGTTTCCCTTCCTTCAAGCATAACTCCAACTATCTCCCTTCCGACTTACCAACAGACTTTTCCAACTTGTCTGCAAGGGGCTTGCACCCTCTGGATTATCTGACTATATTTCCTTATGAAATATAATCTTGCCGTGCTAGGCATACACAACGGCTATAATGCATGCACTGCGGAATACGAACCATAGCCAAACGTTGTAGCATATAAAGAGAAAAAATAAATAGAGAATAAAATGAAAATAACAAATGTAACAATCGCTGGTGGTGGAACATTGGGTTCACAAATCGCTTGGCAAACTGCATTCATGGGCTTTAAAGTCATTGTCTATGATGCTTTCGATAAAGGACTAGATTCAAGTAAAAATTTCCATAAGCAATTTGCTGAATTATTCATGAAGACCCGTGGTGTTTCAAAACAAGATGTTGAAGCAACCTTGAGTCGTTTAAGTTATACAACCAACTTAAAAGATGCTGTGAAAGATGCAGACATTATTAGCGAGTCTGTACCCGAAGACCCCGATATAAAATCAAGTTTTTATCAAGAGTTGGCTAAAGTTGCGCCGAAAAAAACCATTTTCACCACTAACTCATCAACCACCCTTCCTAGTGATTATGCAAAATTTACCGGGCGCCCCGAAAAATTCTTAGCATTGCATTTTGCGAATGGAATATGGGATGCTAATATTGGCGAAGTCATGGGACACGATGGAACCAGCCCTGAAGTTTTTAATAGAGTAATAAAGTTTGCCTCAGAAATAGGCATGATACCCATTCCCATATATAAGGAACACAATGGTTACATACTAAACTCACTACTTCCTCCTTTACTCCAGGCAGCCTGGGATTTATATCGAGATGGTATATCGGATGTCGAGAGTATTGATAAAACTTGGATGATTTCCATGGGGACTAAAATTGGACCATTCGGGTTTATGGACATGGTAGGTATGCAAACCTCGTACAACATAAACATGCTCTGGGGAACAAAGTTGGGAGATCAAAAGAAATTGGATGATGCAAAAATCATCAAAGAAAACTTTATCGATAAAGGAAAAATGGGGGTAAGTTCAGGTGAAGGTTTTTACAAATATCCGAACCCAAAATATAAAGACCCCGATTTTTTAAAATAGGCCATGCTACAAAACGATATTCAATGAACAACTTTTTTCTATACTAAATACATTTTTTTAACCTTGCATTATTTTTTGATGGCTTTTTATTTTGTATTTAAACTACAAAAAGTCTGTTCTAAGTCAAATTGGTACATAACGCGGCCATACGTTTTGGGGGTGTGTCTTCACTTGTCTTTTTGGGTACAAGAGCAGTAAAACAACAGAGACAATACCCTCAAAACAATGCAAGCCATTAAAACTATAAAAAGTCCGATTCAGTTGTTAGATTTAAAAAAGAAATGAATGCCACAGTGGTGTTTAGCCAAATGATAAAGAGCATTATGAATCAATCAGCCTTTTGTACTATCAGTTCCACTGCTTTTCTCTACAACAGTAGACTTATAACTTACAATTTGTACCTTCGTTGGGTTTAAACATAGTCTCATTAACATTATTACAATTTATAGTATGATCAAAAAGAGTGATACCGATAAAGATTCTACAAAATCATTTTTAGAGTTTTTTGGAGTTAAAAAAGAAGGTTCAAGTCAAAAATCATTAATAAAACTTGATCAAGAGATTGAGCAACAGGATGATTCAGAAGTTTACGAACTTAGATCAATAGCGTTAAACAATTATGCGAAAGCTCTAGATTGCTTGAGCCATTCCATTAAGTTCGAAGCTGTATATCAAACAATTAATTATTTTTCAAAATTCAATATCCAAAACTACACCGTTGTTCCTATAGTTCTCGAAAAACTTGATGAATATAAAGGAAAAGAGCTGTCGGATAGCGATATAGAAGCCATATCAGTATGGGGAAATTCATTAATGGAGTGGAGTTATGGATTAGAAACTGATAAAGAAGAACAACTTTTCAAAAGCTTTTTTGGAGAACAAGACGATGATAACTCTAAATTATCTAGAGGTATCGGAAGTGCAGTTTTAAGTTTGCTACCTGTTGAATACCAAAAACCTGGAGGTAATGATTTCATTGGATATTATGATACAGGACTTATTGAAGCATATATCAGGTTCTTAAGCTACGGATTAATAGAGAATGAGTATGACACAAAAGACAAAGGTCCTATGTCACCTAGTTTCTCACTTGAGATCGTATACAGACTCTTTCGTGATTTTGCTGATTGGTTACAAAAACAGTAATACACGTTTGGGTTATCTAACCCGAGAATAGATAAAAAGTAATATCTGGTCGAGGTACAAGCTGGTACCCAGTTGTTGTTAAGATGGTATATAAAAGCTTTCTAACGAGAAGACGGCCGTGCGCCATAAGCCCACGGCACACCTCTCACCCCCGTACGTTCGGGGGTACCCCCCTCCCCTCACCCCCGTACAAGTGGGCATATACGGCGGTTCGTCAGGCAAACAACTACCGCTGTTTACACCAGCAATTGCTTTTCGCTACTTTTAAGCATAGGCTATACTAAAGTATTCTTAGACAAATATTTGATAAGTCTACCACAAGACCTTCAGTCACTTCGCCAACCTGTGAGAGTGACCTCCGATTATCTATGTCCGCTTGTTTCCTGTTAATTACAACGACCTTTGCTGACTCTTTAGTAAGTGTTCATACAGATACGGCAATCTAGCTTCCTTCAGTACTAAATACACAGTTTACCACCTTGCCACTTGTTAATTGTTCAGGAAACTACTCTCGTCCATATGGGACTTGCACCTTTGGAACACTCAACTTCATGCGCTATATTCACCATTCAAGGCACACACAAAACCTATACGCAATGCCCTTCGGGACACTTCGCATAGCCAACCGTCAAGATAAATTTAAAACCAATCAAAATGAACAAAATTATTCTAACATCCTTAAGCTTAATTTTTGCTTGTAATTCAATTTTCGGACAAACAAACGAAGAGAAATATGCGAAAGATGTGCAATCAATAGATGCAATAATCAATGCCTATTATGATGTTGTTTCAGGTTCTAGTAATGCCCCTTGGGAGTTCGAAAGAGATAAATTTATTCATTCAGAAAGTGCTGTAATCACAAGACTGGACGAAAATGGAAAAGCGGAATCGCATACGCTTGAAGCGGAGTATATACCAATCGGGTTATCACCGAAAAAGGATTTTTACGAAAAGGAACTTAAAAGAAAAGTGAGCAAATATGGAAATATAGCACAGGTTTGGAGTGCATTTGAAATACGAGCGGACCCAAATACAGAATCTAATAGTAGAGGACTGAACAGCGTTCAACTTCATTACGAAAATGGAAGATGGTGGATAGATAGTTGGACATGTGAAATGGAATCTGAAAAAAGTTCTGTAGTGACTCAATTTATGAAGAATGAATAAAAAACTATTGGTAACAAGGTACAACCGCAATTCCAAACCGAAAATTAACGTATATTAACCTATATTAACCCAATCAATCTGACTGTTATCACATACCATTAGCAATCAATTAAAGAATACAGTTAAAAATGAAACACCTAATAACTTTTGCCCTTCTTATTGCATTTGCACAAATTTCTTTTTCACAAGAACCGCATTGGGAAAAACAACTTCTGGAGCGAACAAAGGGGAAGAAAGTAATCCGATGGGAAGAACCTTCGAACGATGACTTTACCTGGGTTGCAGTAGTTAAGGTTAAGAAAAAAGCAGGGATTTATTCTGTAGACATAGGGGAAGATTCCGATGAGGAAGGAAACAGCAGTTCACATGTATCTTATGTGCACACCAACATTGAACCGAAATATGACCAAATAAAGGGTTTCGTAGTGATCGAAAAGGAAGACAGTGATGTAGTGGAAGATCTCCAAGGACAAAAAACGGAGGTTGCTGAGGGCTGGATTAAAAAGAAAACAGGAATCATAGTAAGATATGGTGATGGCTATGATATGTATTATCTGGATGCTCAAGATTTTTTCCAGTCTATCGCATGGGAAAACAACAAAGGAACGCATGTGCCTGTCAAGAATAACGACCGGTGGGGAGTCTATGACTGGTTCAAACAAGCATTTGTTTTCGAATGTAAGTATACAACCATTGAAAACCTCCCTAAGACAACTGATCCCTCGGGGTTTAATGAATATTCTGTAGCTATATTTCAAGCCTTCAACAATCAGAAAGACAAAGAGAAAATTGACCTAATTGATATGGATGGGAACAATGGCGATGGACTATTCAAAGCACGAAGTGCAACATCAAAAAAGTGGGGTTTATACCAATACTTCGATGATGAGATAGTTGAAGCAATTCCTATGCAATACGATTCACTTTACCATTTTCCATGGAACGGAAACTATACGGCTGTTTTCAATGAAGGGAAAGTTGGGTTCTATTTGTCCTATTGGTCGTACAATGAAGGAGCTAAAGAATCTGTTCAATGTATGTATGAAGATTACAAGCGATACATAACAGATGACCAAATCCCAAAGCTCGCTGTTAAAAAAGATGGCAAATGGGGATGGGTAGATTGGTTAACTGGCGAAGAGAAATCAGAATTCAAATACGGTACTCCTGAAGATTTGCCCTACCCCAATTACAAACAAGAAATGTGGTTGAAGGAATAAAACGATTTGCTAATTGGTTAGTTTGGCTCTAGGTATAGGCTCCTCCTTGGTTTATTCCCATACATATCAGGTTCTTCCTTTTTACTCTGGCCTTTTCCAGTGATGTCAAATACAGTGGCGCTTTCGACTTCTTAACCAACCTTATAATCCTTTCTATTTTGCGTGCATACTGGCCACTTACTTTGCTTCTAGGTACGCCCCCAACACACCCGGGGTGTCCTACACCCTTGGAACACTCAACTTCATGCGCTATATTCACCATTCAATGCATACACATATGCTAAAAACCAAAGCTACCTTGCAAAATGGCAGCGCTTTTTAGCGAGACATTAGCTCGAATTAAAAAAAACTGAACAACAACTAAAATATGGGATTTAACATATCAGGTTTAGCAATTAACAAAAGTTATGAAAATGACTTTGAAAAACTGCAAGAAGAATTAGGTTGGAACTTAGAAAAACAATCTGAAATTGATTTTGAAACAGCTTCTTCAAATTGGACAGAAGACGGTATTTGTGATGTGTATTTTTCAGAAAAAGGAACTTTGTTGTTCATTGGTATGGGTATGTGTGCCGAATCTTGGGCATTAAAAAACAATAAGACACTGACTTTTGCCCTCTCTGAAACTTCAATGGCTTTTAATATTAACTATTGTGAGAATGGAATTGAGAAACGTTCAATTATGGAAGTTAATGATGAAAGAATGCAAGATGAAGGAGAAAAGCTCGGTATAGAAGATAAATCAGAAGATACTTCTGAGATTATTTGGAATCAAATAGAAGTTGTAATCGGAAAAAGATTCTGGGATATTGAGCCTGATGAAAAAGCAGTAAGATATGTTTTTAGTAAAGCAAAAATAGCAGAACCAAAAACGGAAACCCATTATGTAAAAGAAGATGTAAAAAAGGAAACTTTTTTAGGGTCAAAAAAATGGTGGGAGTTTTGGAAATAGAAAAACGACTTCACAAGGGAGTAAAAGGCCGTGAGCAATAAGCCATGGTGACACTGTGCCTCTCACACCACTTGCCATACGGTTCTCGTACTAGCCATTCATTGAATTTGAAGTTGTGTTTAAAGTAGTAGGAAAGCATCAAATCATACCTTTTGCCTCTGAGTCTTGACAATGTGATGGTGGTTCCAAGTACAGGACTCTGAGTTATAGCCCGACTCTAGGTATAGGCTAGTGCTTCGTTCATTCCCATACATATTAGGTTTTTCCTATTTCTTTCTGGCTTTGTTTAAGGTTTAAATATAAGCCAAGTAATGGTAATTATTAAAGGGAAACCTCAAGACCAATGTCCTAAATGTAAAAAAGGCAAATTATTACCTCATACCCAATTGGATCCTTTATAAGAAAAAAATATATAAAATGTTATTTGATATTCTGACTGTTAACCTTGCATCAAAAAAGAGGCGGGAAAGTTATGTTTAAAATCATATAAAAAATAAGATGAAAACACGAAGTCAAGCTATCATCTTAATAACAAAACCACCCACAGCCAAAACCAAGACCCTTCGCCACAAAAGAATGCCCATGACCCAAAGACCAGTCGGCACAGTACAAAAGTATTTAATATGCCATTGGAAACTGTTCAATAAAACACAATAATTTTTATAGGAAAATTGCATTTTTTACTCCCTATTAATTATATTGAGCAAATAGCGTATATAATACTGCATTTTTAGATGTAATGAATAACTTATGAGAAAAAGACTCCTATTTCCAATCGCTATAGCAATTCTGTTTCTTTTACTAGTTTTTTTAGCAGAATATTACTGTAAAATCAACATCGCGGGATACAAAAGTCTATCCGTCCTCATTCAGTTGTTAACAATCGTTATTATAGGAGGAATCGTGAAGAAGGAACTAGAAATTGCAGAGAAGGAACGAGAATTCTATTCTAAAGTAGTCGGGAGCTATAATGACGTGAAAAAGATAATTAGATCGTTTAAAATTCGATTTAGAGATTCCATTCCCTTAAAGGATTTATCTGACTTTAAAGACGAATTAGATGAGGCACAACTGAAATTCGAACTTCAAAGAGATTATTTAATAATTCACTCTGACCTCCATGCTAATAAAAAAAGGCATTTGATCTTTGCGTCAATAGTAAATATAGAAGCCCGTTTAAGGCAATTAACGAAAAACATTGAGGAAATCACGAAGGAAAAAAAGGATAAATATGAATTGATCGACATCGCTGGGCTAAAATCATTCATGATAAAAAGTGGAGATTCGTTTTTCAAATACTTCGATGAGTTTCAAAAACAAACTTATAATTATAGGACCAAAAAAGAATCATTAAAAAAAGCTGCAAAATGCTTTATAGAAAAACCTCTTATTGAGTAAATCGCCGTAAGCAATAACCGACGGTGACGGTGTGCCCCTCACACCACCATGCGTACTGGGGCAAATCTCCCTTGCTCGTGAGGGAACTTGCGGTACGTTAAATCAAACTTTCACTTTTAATTAGTAGTCTTTCATACTCATATAAACTCCTTTCTTTAGTATTGATTCGGTTAAGGTAAAGCGTATAATGGGCTTTGGGCAACAGCCTACTTTCCCATTGACCTCTTACCAAAAATTCGGACAGCATAAAAGTCTAAAAATGTTTAACTTAAGCTTTATGAAACTTGAAAAAGAGTGATTCACCGAAAATCAAATAGTAAAGGCTTGTACGAGTTATTACTTTAGATAAAGTAAAAGGTCATTCTTAAGGAGTTTTGTCCTTTATTGGCTTTAATTCACCACCGAACACTTTGACTTGACACCAAAATTCAACAACATGAAAACTACAACATTTCTAACCTTTGTAGGAGATCAATGTGGAAAGGCAGAAGAAGCCATAAATTTCTACATTTCTTTATTTCCAGATTCGGATATTAAACGCGTTACAAAATATGCAGAAGGAGAGGCTGGAGGAACACCAAAACTGATCAAACATGCTGTTTTTACATTAAACAGTGTGGAGTATATGATTTCCGAAAACAATTACAACCACGCATGGTCCATTACACCAGGAGTATCCCTGTTTGTCTCATGCAGTTCTGAAGATGAGATACAAGCTTTGTTCGAAGCACTTTCTTCCAATGGGGGCCAGGTTATGATTCCGCTAGACAACTACGAAGGTTCTGGGGATTATGGATTTGGTAAAAAATTTGGTTGGTGTGAAGACAAATATGGGGTTTCATGGCAAGTTAACCTTTGAATGCACGAGTAGTAAATGTTATAAAATTAAGGGAACCAAGTCTTTCAAGGACTCGAACCCTTTGAAACTTTCTTCTTTAAGAGCTATATTATTGCCCAACAC
>LS999829.1 GCA_900537185.1 Cytophagales bacterium Alg240-R148 | reverse complement strand
GCAGTAAAAAGTGCCAACTGGGTAACTTTAGAGAGAAATGATGACAGCGGTGAAATGCCAAAGCAGCCAAGTGGTAGCAGCTACAACTCTTTGTTGCGATACACTAGCGAAGCAAGCAACCCAACAAAAGCATTAACAGTAGGCTTGTACAGAGTAGGGTTTACAACTTACAAAAGAGGAGAAGTACACGGAACTTTCTTAGCAGAAGTTGCAGCTCCAATTAAATTGCCAGGTGTAGCAATGGCCAAAACCATTGCAGACTTAAAAGCGCAATTAGCTAAATAAAAATATAGTAGGACCTGTTATTCGACAGGTCCTTATTTCAACTAAATAGAAATATTATGATTACAGGAATTACATTAATAATCTTGAGTTTGATCGCGGTTCCATCGTTGATTCTTTCAAAAAAGCCAGATGCTCAAAAAATTTTAGATAAAATTGCTCCTTACCAAGGGTGGATCGGTCTGTTGTTTTGCTTCTGGGGCATCTACGGTGTTGTATTTAGTGGCGTATTTGGTCTTGGATGGTTTGCGACATGGCCAATCTTTTGGGTAACTACCTTACTTGTAAACATCATGCAAGCAGTATTGGGTTTCCTTTTGGGATACGGCATGATTTCAAGATTGGTCTTTGCAAAAAGTGAAGAGGCTCAGAAAAAAGGAGCTGCATTGTTGGCAAAACTTTCTCCAATGCAAGGAAAATTGGGCTTGGCAGGTTTGGCAGTTGGCGCTTGGTGCATCGTTGCCTCTTTTTTGTTTTACGGAGTATAAATAAAATATCAATATCCGATTCAGTATTGATTCGTTAGGAGCCACCTTTTCTTAATTGAGACGGTGGCTAATTTTTAAGAGGATGAAAGGATTTATTTTTTTACTGTTTTCTATGTTTGTGTTGGCTGCACAGGCTCAAGTTTCTGTTGTTTGGGATGTTTCATACGGAGGAGTTAGTACCGAATACCTCAAAGACATGGAGCCTACTGCAGATGGAGGGTATATTCTAACTGGTTACTCTAGAGGGGCCTCTGGAGACAGAACCGAAGAGTTTGGTGATTACGACGGATGGGTGGTAAAAACCGATGCCAATGGTGCACTAGAATGGCAAAAAAGTTATGGGGGGAGCGACAGAGATTTCTTATATGGTGGTATCCAAACCAGTGATGGTGGTTATATTTTTACTGGTGAAACAGCTTCATACGAAGGGAATTTAGCAGATAACCATGGTGCCCGGGATGTTTGGATGATTAGAACCGACGCCTCTGGCAATGTAATTTGGGAAAGAACCTATGGTGGTTCTCATACGGATACAGGTTTTAATATTATTGAATTAAGCGATGGCAGTTTTGTAATTGGAGCTTCTTCTTCTTCTCATGATTTCGATGTAACCCGTAGGTTCGGCAATGGGGGGTATTGGTGTTTTAAGATTTCTTCTGTGGGCGATATTATCTGGCAAAAAAAATATGCCACCCATTTAATACAATATGTATCTGGTGTTCGGCCTGCTCCAGATGGCGGTTTTTATATGATGGGCCAATCGCAGCACCATTCTGGTGATATGACCGTAGGGCTCGGGAAGTATGATTTATGGGTGTTAAAACTAGATTCCAATGGCGACCTTGAATGGGACCGTTCTTTGGGCGGGTCTTTAGATGATCGGAGTGGAGATTTATTGCCAACAGCTGATGGTGGATATATTGTGTTCGGACATTCGAAATCCATTGACATCGATGTAAGCGAAAACAAAGGTGGCAGCGATTGGTGGTTGGCCAAACTAGACAAGAACAATGTAATAGAATGGCAAAAATCTTATGGTGGTTCTAGGGATGAAGTGAGCCGAGATATTACTGCTACCCCGGATGGTGGGTATGCCATGACAGGGTATACATGGTCCAACGATGGCGATGTACCCAAAACAGATAACAATGCGGATATCTGGGTGATGCAGGTGGATGCAATTGGCAATGTGGTTTGGTCAAGAACAATAGGGAAAAGCAATGAAAACCTTGGAGCTAAAGTTTTGGCCAAGTCCAACGGCAATATTATACTCGGTGCCACTGGCGGAGACAGCGATCCAGAAGACATTACAATTGAAAAGGGCTACAAGTTTTATTGGTTGGCAGAATTAACCCATTGCCCAAGTTTATACGAAGGGGACGAAACAGCTACTATTTGCGAAGGAAACACATTTACCTTTGGTACCCAAGACCTGACCACTACGGGTACTTTTACAGAAATATTCAAAAACAGGCAGGGTTGTGACTCCACTGTCAACCTTGCGCTAACAGTTTTGCCAAGTTCGCACTCCAGTTGCAACACCCCACCGGCAATAGAAAGTACTTTGGCCGACCTCAGTTTAGTGGAAAACTTTGTTGCTTTTTCGTTGGACTTAAAATCAGCATTTGAAGATGCCGAAACTACAGATGAACAGTTGCTTTATAGCGTAACAGGGCATACCTTGATGCAAATCGATATTGTAGATGGTGTAGCTACTTTTAGTTCATTGGCATCTAGTTTTGGCAGCGAAACCATCGTGTTTACAGTAGAAGATGAAGCTGGAGAACAAATTAGTCAAAGTATTTTGGTGCACATAGCAGCGTTACCAGATACGGATCCACCCGTTATGGTTTGTTTGCCTAACCAAGATGTTGCATGTACCGATCTTGTTCCAGATTTATTGCCATTAATTTCCGTAACAGACAACCAAGATCCAAACCCTGTTTTAGTGCAAATTCCGGCTGCAGGATCGCCAATGGTTGCTGGCATGTTTGTGACCATACAAGCGGAGGATGCCACAGGGAATACTTCCTTTTGTACCGTTTTTTTTAACATAGCAGCGGATGTAGAAGATCCAAGTATGGTATGTCCGGCGGACATTGTACTTGCATGCGGTGCTCCTTTACCAAATTTAACAGGAACAACAAGCGCTTCTGACAACTGCAGTGCGGTAGTACTTGCACAATCAGTACCCGCAGGAACCATAATAAATGAAAATATTGAAGTAGAAATCAAAGCAACCGACGCAACAGGTAATTCTAATACGTGTACAGTGTTTGTTGTTGTGGAGCAACAAGCTATGATTTTTGGAGGTACTGCGTTTCAAGTTGAGGAAGGAAGTTCATTGGTGTTTGACCTAGAAACGAATGTTTCTGGTAAAGCTCAATGGACTCCTACTTTGTTTTTAGACAATCCAAATTTGCTCAACCCTACTTGCCAACCTAATGCGTCTGTTGCATACGAGTTGGTATTTACCTCCGATGGTGGCTGTGAGCAATCCAAAACCATAGAAGTAATAGTCACAGAAAAGGAACCTGAAACCACAAAGTATGGCCTATCTCCAAATGGCGATGGCCTTTACGACACTTGGGTAATCGAGGGCATTGAGGGGTACCCCAATAACAAGGTTACTGTTTTTAATCGATGGGGAGATGTGGTTTTTCAAACCGCAGGATACGATAATTTCAGCAAAGTATTTGATGGGTATGGCGCGGGTGGTCAATTGCTACCCAATGGCACCTATTTTTTTTCAATCGAGACGGCAGGAGAATTTCAAGGTAAAAGAACAGGGTATTTAATCATAAAGGAATGAAAAGGATATATTTAACTCTTATCGGTTTACTGGTGGTTGGGAGTCTTGCAGCGCAACAACTTCCTTTACCAAACAACCACCTGTACAATGCAATGCCTCTAAACCCTGCATACGCAGGGTACAACAACCACGCAGACTTTCTGTTCGAATATGCCTTTACCGGACAACAACTGGAAGGGAGCCCACAAATGTTTCAGGCAACAGCCAACATTCCGGTACACCACAAAAATATTGGTTGGGGCGCCACAATATCCAATGATCAAATAGGAGTGCAATCTACCACTGCCTTAAAGGGAAATTTGGCTTATAAAATAAAAACAGAATCCGGTTCATCTTATTCCAAATGGGGTTATTTCCCGCGCACACTTTCTTTTGGTCTATCGGTTGGGTACAAGCATGTAAAGGAAGATTTTACTGCTTTGAATATGCCCAATGATCCCAACTTTCAGACTAATACAGAATGGGCTGAAATGGTAGTGGGAGCAGGAGCGCTTTTAAGTGATGAACATTATTTTATTGGTATTTCTGCACCTGATTTGACGGTTTTAGTAACAGATGTTGCAGGCGAGACCAACCCTTCGGTACCACATTTATTTGCCAATGGAGGGTATGCCGCAGCATTAAAAAATGGCATGTGGTTGAAACCAAATGCCATTGTCAGTTATGCGCAAGGCGCTCCTCTTTCTTTGGATGTAAATGTGTTGTTGGCATTGCAAAAGAAAATTGACATCGGTTTGGGTTATAGGACGTCCAATACAATTTATTTAAATACCGCACTCTATCTCAATAAAAACTGGAGGCTACTTTATCAGTTCAACTATGGTTTAGAAGATACCAGTGGAATTAACAGTTTTCAACACATTGGGTTGAATTACAGAATCAAAAAAGGATTTTAAGGCAATAAATAGGTTTTGAATACCCGGTGCTGCAAACGGCAGGCCGGGTATCTTTTTTATTGAACCTAAAGACGCTCTATTTATATTTTGACAATTTTTAAGCCGACTCGTATTAGGTCATTTTTTGAGGCGTTTTTTTATTTGCTCCGTTTGCTGCGTTGCTGCAAGTGCTTTAAATATAGTTTTAATTCAGTTTTAACTTTTGGAAATAAAATTAGGAGTCCAATCATATTGGGAAATACCAATGCCAGCATCATGGCGTCTGAGAATTTTATAACTGCATCCAAGGTTATGGCACCTCCTAAAACAGTAAAGGTGAGGTAGAGAATTTTAAAAGCCAAATCGCTCCATTTTTTTCGCCCAAAAAGAAATTTCCATGCCTGAATTCCATAATATGACCAAGATAAAATGGTAGAGAAGGCGAACAATACAACGGCAAATGACAGAACATAAGAGAAGCCAGGTAATAATGTCTCAAATGCTTCAGAAGTGAGGTTGACGCCTCCTAACATGCGGCCATCCGATAGGCTTACTTGGTTGTTTTGGACAATGCCATATTCGAAGGACCCTTGCATATTGAATAGAATCAGCACGAGAGCAGTCATGGAGCATACCACAATGGTGTCAATTAAAGGTTCCAGTAGAGCCACAAGACCTTCAGAAGCCGGATACTCTGTTTTTACAGCCGCATGTGCAATGGCGGCAGAGCCTGCCCCAGCTTCATTGGAAAAAGCGCCCCTTTTAAACCCTTGTATGACAACGGAAAAAACACCGCCTGTAACAGTCGCTTCTGGTGTAAAAGCTTGTGCTAAAATTAACCGAATGGCATCGTCTATCAGGGTAAAATGGGAGGCCAAAATAAACGATGCAGCTGCTACATAAACCAAAGCCATAAAAGGAACAATCTTTTCTGTAACATGGGCGATTCTTTTAATTCCACCAATTATCACAATTCCGGCCACGGCAGCAATGGTGCAGCCCAAAAAGGTTCCGGCAGAAGGGTGGTGTATTGGAAACAGCGACAATATTTGGGCAGAGGCTTGGTTGGATTGGAACGCATTGCCTCCACCAAAAGAAGCACCCAAACAGAGAATTGCAAACACTGTGGACAATAATTTACCTAAGCGCGGCTTTTTTACTTCTTTTAATCCTTTTTGTAAATAGTACATCGGCCCGCCATATACCTTTCCAGCACCATCAATTTCTCTGTATTTGACTCCCAATGTACATTCTACAAACTTAGTGCTCATGCCCAGCAAACCACCCAGTACCATCCAAAAAGTTGCACCAGGACCACCAACTGATATGGCAACGGCAACCATTGAAATATTACCCAAGCCGACCGTACCTGATACTGCGGTAGCCAAAGCTTGGAAATGACTGACTTCTCCGGCATTTGCCGCTGATTTTGGTGGGTCGTAAGTCCCTCTCACGATGCGAATGGCCAGAGGTAATTTTCTAATGTTTATAAAAGCGAAGTACCCTGTGAAAAACAGGCCACCCACCACCAGAAGAAGCAGTACAATAGGGATTTGTATGCTATAAATTGACAATGGGGTGAAAATTAGTTTTTCCCACCAGTTGGCAACCGGCATAAATTGTTCGTTGATCCATTCATCTAATTTTAAATCAGCTCCCCAACTTAAGGAAGGAAGAACCAGCAGGATGGCAAGACCAACACCGAGCTTTTTTGAGTAATAAAAATTTTTCATAATTGAACGTTAAGTGTTGTTCAAGAATGAAAAATTTTGTTACGGGATTGGAAGTTGTCTGAGTATAATAGAAAATGTCAGTACTTTTAATTACTGACAATTCGGATGCAATAGAGTGAAATATAACTTAAACTCCTTTTTTAAGCGTTATTTGCTCCGGTTCGAGTCGCAACTTAATTTTCCTTTCCCTCTTGTCTGACATTTCAAAGAGTGCAGTTTTAAGCGGCTCATAGTGTTTGTTTTGTGTCCAAGAACCTTTTTCAAAGAGACCGTCCAATAAGGAAACAAGCAATCTTTTTATTTCATTGTAGTCTTGAATGTCGTAAGACCGCTGAAGCCTTTCATCATTTTTAGGTTTTATTTCGAGCCAAGGATCTTTGTCTTTGGCCTTAGAAGCAAAGCGGTACAGCAATTCGTAGTGCCCAGGGGTGAGTCGGATGCTGCCTTGGTTTTTGCTCGGTATGCCTTCCAAGGTGGCGGCGTAAAGGTATTTGCCTTGCGCGTTCTTTGAAACTTTAAATCCCAGCCATATTTTGTTGGATTCTGGAATGATGTTTTCCGTTAATTCTTTCACCCAGCTAAGGGCAAGAGCAAAAAACAACATGATTAGGGAAGTTTTGAAAATGCCAGACAGCAACAATGCAGATTGAAAGTTTTCTGTTAATTTAAATACCTGGGCCAGAAAAGTAATGGCAATACACACTACAGAGAGCCAAGCTAAAATGGGCAATCTTCTATGGATGAAAGAGGACCACAACACATACCCTAAAAATGCCAACGTCAGCACCGCATAGTACACATCCAGTTCGCTTATAAGTCCTAAGTCGTGGTTGGCAATAAGTTTGTGTAAAGTAGGGAATAGGGAGAATAAAAAAGGGAGGCCTATAATGGCGTACCAAAACTTTGAATGCACCATTGGCTGAATAGAGGCCGGAATGTATTTGAACCAAGGCAATGCCATTAGAATAAACAGGCTGTTGAACAAGGAAAAAACACTTTTCCATCCTTGAATGGAAGCCGTGGAGGTAGAAGAAGGGTCGGAAGTTACTTTTCCTTGGTCCAACATTACAATTTCTTTGGTGACTTTTTCAATTCCAATTTGCCCTTCGTAAATATCAATCGCACCAGAAAAACTCCAGCACAAGACAGATAAAGCCAACCAGATTTGACCGTAATCATGTAGCTTTCGGGCTATATGCCACCAAATTCCTATAAGGGCTATAAAAGCAAAACTACAAACAACGAGCTGCCACTTACCGTAAAAGGAAAGAATTGAAAAATTCGATAATTGTTCTGTTAAAAATTCCATTTGTTAATTGTGAATTTTTAAATTAATAAAAAATGTTAAGAACGTACCTTATACCAAATAAAAAGCAACCACATTACTCCTTTCGATAGTGCACTTTCCTGATTTCACAACTTACGTACGGTCTGCACTTTATAAGACTAGGGACCATGGATAGTCCACCCAAACATCCATAGAGTTTATTTGCGAATTTATATTTGTATTTGGGGCCCAAAACAGGTTGCATTGGTACATTGTTCCCGTATCACTTCAAACCTGGTAAAACCCCTCTTTTTCACTGCAGAACATTGGCATGGTGGCATAGGCAAAGGCTAGGCAAAAACCAGACAAAGAAGTTGAAAAATCAGAAAACCCGAAGAATGGAAACAAGTTGTTGAACGCGATTAGCAGCGTACCACTGCTTTGCCACTGCAGTGCCCTAGCCCTACGTATTCTATAGCAGCACCTGTTTCTGACAAGTCAAATATTTTGTCTACTGCTGTAAACAAAGTTTGGTTTTGAAACAAAGGAGTTAAAAATTCCAAATCCTCCAATTTTTGTTTCCATGGTAGAATCACTGTTTTTTTGTTACGAGGTATAATGCTGGATAACAATAGAGGTAGTATCAACCAGAAATTACCTCCTACCATAATGAAAATTCCGTTGTCTTTTAAAGATTTTTTATAAGTGTTTATCGGGTGCTGAGCTACATTGTCCAAAATTAAATCATAGCGATCGCCCAACGCCGTATAAGTGCATTGGGTATAATCCAAGACCCGATCGGCCCCCATCTTTTTTAAAAAATCTAGTTTATTGGTATGGTCTACCGCAGTAACTTCTGCTCCCCACATTTTCGCCAATTGAATTCCATAGGCGCCCACACCACCGCCTGCCCCATTGATTAGAATTTGAGCACCTTTTTGGATTGGTCCGTTTAAGGTGAGGCCTTGGTAGGCCAAAGTTGCGGCTTGTGGAATCGAGGCAGCTTCTTCGTAACTCAAATTGGTCGGCATGGGTGCAAAACAAGATTCTTTGGCACAGCTGTGGCTTGCGAAACCGCCCCATCCAGAGCTAGACATATCTCCATACACCGCATCCCCAACCTGTAGCCTATTCGTTTTACTTCCAACCGCTACTACAATTCCTGCAACATCTGCACCAAGAATTTTATGTTTGGGTTTTGTCCAACCTTCCATTCTTACTAAATATGGTTTGCCTCTTAACAGGTCCCAGTCCCAAGAATTGACTGCGCAAGCTTTTATTTCAATCAAAACTTCCTCTTCTTTTGGTTTTGGAAGAGGCAATTCTTGCAGGTTCAAGTTTTCTTTTGATCCATATTTATTGTAAACGATTGCTTGCATAGTAGTGGGTTTTTGTATTATTCAATTAAAGTAACGCTGATCTTTGAATTGAAGCTGAATTAATCCAACAGTGGGTTATACAGACGCTCATCGGTTGTTTACTGAAATGGATTAATATTAAATTAATTTGATCATCATTATTAATTAATTCAATAACACTCCGGTAAAGCAACAAAGAGATTTTTCATTTAAATTTATATGCGGTTTTGGGTTTATTAATTTAAAAGAGTATTCCATGAAACCATTTCTATGCTTTATTTTTTGGGTAGGGCTTGTGCAATTTAATTGGGCGCAATCCAATGCTGTGCAATTGTCTTACGCCAGTGAAAATATAGAAGTTAAGCAAGATACCGCCTTTTACATTGCCAAATCTCTTTACTTTAAAGCAAACAAAAGCTCCAACCCCGAGTTACTAGCAAAAAGCGCACTTATCCTTGGTGAAATATATTTGTACCAAGGAAGTTTCAAACAAGCCAGTTCCTTTGCGTCAGAAGCTTCTGAATTATTCCGAACAATGGACAACCCATTGCTGTTGGCGGATAGCTACATCTTACTTGGTGCTATCCATCAATATGCCAGGCAATTTCCTTTGGCTAAACTCAACTACATGGATGCATTGGCTCTGTACAAGGCCAACAACCACCCACTTGGTGTAGCCAAGGCCTATGGGTGGATCGGTCATTATTTTGAAAAAATTAATGTGCCAGACACCGCTATAAAATACCAACACCTGGCCTTGGAATTATTGCAGCCTTTAAAGGGCTCGGCAGTAGAACAAGCAAAAATCATGGAAAACATTGGTAGTTTGCACGAGGATGCCCATAGGTATTACAAAGCACTACAATTTTTTGAACAGGCCTATGCCATACATAACAAGCACCAAATAGTTGTTCAGGAGATCAACAACCTGAATAATATCGCAGATATTTATAGAAAAACAGGTCAATTGGACACCGCTATGGTGCTAGCGGACAAAGTGTTGGGTTTAGCAAAACAATACAACAGTACCTACCAGTTAAGGTCGGCCTATAGGGACAAATCAAAACTCCTGATTAAAAAAGGACAAACGGAGGCCGCCTATGTCTATTTGGATAGCGCTCTTTTGTTGTATTCTGGAATGTACAGTGAAGAAAACGCCAGAAGAATAGCGCAACTCCGTACCCTCTATGAACACGACAAAAACTTAGCTATAATTCAGTCTTTAGAAACAGAACAGGTATTGAACAATCGGTTGAATTTATCTTTGTTTATAGCAGTCCTTTTATTGGTTGCTATTTTGGTGCTGATTTACTTCCATTATATTTCCAAACAAAAGCAACAAAAGCAATTGCTTTTGGAACAGGAAAAGGTTCAAAGTACAGAGCAAGAATTGTTGGTGTCAGATTTAAAAAATACGCTGTTAAGAGAACAAAATTTAAAAACAGAATTGCTGAATAGCAGCTTATTAGAAACCCAGCTTCGCAATGAAATTGAAATAAAAGGCCAGGCTCTTACCAACCACACCATTGCCACCATTCGGAAAAACAATTTTATGCAATCCCTTCAGGAGGAGTTAAAACAACTGCGAAAAAAAGACAGAGTGGAAATGCAGAAAGGACTAACCAAAATAATGGAGTCCATTCATTATAATTTTTCTAGAGAAGAGGAGTGGAGCGAATTTCAAAGGGTGTTTGAAGATTTACATGTTGACTTTTTTAAAAACCTTAAAAAGTGTTATCCAGAACTTAGCAGTACCGAATTGAAATTGTCCGCCTTGTTGAAACTGAATATCAACTCAGTAGATGCAGCGTCAATTTTGGGCGTTTCTCAAGACAGCCTAAGGGTAGCCCGTTACCGGCTTAAAAAGAAGTTGCAATTGGATAAACAAGCCAGTTTGTCCGGCTTCTTAATGTTACAATAACCTTCATTTAATAAAGAGGTAATTATCTATAACTGATTGATAATTAGTGTGATAAAAAGATTTGTTCACGTGTTGCTGCTGCTGCTTTTTCTTTTGTTGCCATTTTGTAACACTCAAAACCAAGTACCAAATGATGGAGCAAATACCTTTGTTTCAGAAATTAACAAATTTAAAAAAATGACATTTTTACGCACATTATTAGTTGTAATACTGACAGGTACTTTTACCAACCTAATGGCACAGAATGGTGCTATTAAAGGAGTGGTTTTAGATGAACAGAACTTGTCTATGCCCGGGGCCAACATTGTTTTAGTATCAATTAACAAAGGTACTGTAAGCAATGCCAAAGGGCAATTCGAATTGTTGAATGTTCCAGAAGGTAGTTATGAGCTTCAGGTAACTTACATGGGGTTCGAGACCAAAACTGAAACCGTTGTAGTGGAATCCAATACAACATCCAAAGTTAAAATGAATTTGACAGCGGCTACAATGGTAGGCGATGAAGTTCTGATCATGGGAGACCGTTTGAAAGGGCAAGCGAAAGCTTTAAACGATCAAAAAAACAGGTCCAATATTTCCAATATAGTTGCATCGGATCAAATTGGAAGATTTCCAGATGCCAACATTGGAGACGCCTTAAAGAGAGTGCCGGGAATCACCATGCAAAATGACCAAGGAGAGGCCAGGGATATTATTATTCGCGGTATGGCACCTCAGCTTAACTCTGTAACGCTTAATGGCGAGCGGGTACCTTCAGCGGAAGGGGACAACAGAAGGGTACAGTTGGATTTAATTCCATCGGATATGATACAAATGATAGAAGTGAGTAAAGTGGTTACCCCTGATATGGATGCGGACGCCATAGGTGGTTCCGTAAATTTGGTAACAAGATCAGAAGCTTCTAATAAAAGAATTTCTGGGACCCTTGGAAGTGGCTATAACTTTTTAAGTGAAAAGCCAATCTGGACAGGTGCATTGATTCTTTCGGATCGTTTTGCTAAGGACAAATTAGGAGCAATACTGAGTATGTCTTACAACAACCATAATTTTGGTTCTGACAACATTGAAGCGGAATGGATAGACCACGAAACCCAAGGATTATTGGCAGATGAGTTTCAGTTGCGTACCTACAAAGTGCAAAGGATAAGAAGATCGATTTCCTTGGGGTTGGATTACCAGCTTAACACCAACAATACCATCACGCTTTCAGGTATGTACAACTGGAGAGACGATTGGGAAAACAGGTATAGGTTTGTTGCAAAAGATATTGGAGATGCTGCGGACGATGGAAACATAACCAAGATATCGGATGGCTTGTTCAATGTTGCAGCAACGGCAGAAAGACAAACAAAAGGCGGAATTGGAAACGACAGAATCGATAACAAAAGATTGGAAGACCAACGAACAGCCAATGTTTCATTGAGAGGCGACCACCTTATTAAAAATAAAATAAAAATAAATTGGTCTGGTACTTATGCAAAAGCGTCGGAAGAAAGAAAGAACGAACGGTATTTGCAGTATACGAGTGAGGGCATTCCAATGCATTTGGATATAACGGATACAAGAAGACCCAATGCGTTTACAACCAATGAAAACCAATGGTCGGACATGGAGTTGGACGAATTAACGGAAGAAAACCAATATACATTTGAAAAAGATATCAATGGCAAATTGGATGTACAGTTTCCAATCAATGAAAATGGTATTATCAAAGTAGGCGGATTGTATAGAAGCAAAAATAAAGAAAGAGAGAACGATTATGCTGAATACAGCTTAACGAATGTTCCTCATCCAGTATTCGGAAATGAAACTTTAGGGGAGGTACCAGTATCCGATCAAACCAATCCTGATTTTTTAATGGGATCCCAATATAGGGCGGGCCATTTTGCCGATAAAAACTTTTTAGGCGGTTTGGATTTGAAAAATAACAGTTTGTACGAAAAAGAAGACCAACCAGGAGAATATGTACCTGGAAATTACAAGGCAGAAGAAGATATTACGGCGGCTTATATAATGACCGATTATCAATTGTCGCCTAAGTTGTCTACAGTAGTTGGGGTAAGAATGGAAAATACATCTGTGCATTATAAAGGGTTTTCTTACGACCTTGATTCTGATGCAATTGGTACTACGGAAGGGTCGAATCACTATACCAATGTGTTGCCAAATTTACAGTTCAAATTCAACGCCAGAGAAAATACCATTTTAAGGTTGGCTTACTCCAATACCATTGCAAGGCCTGGTTATTACCAACTAGTGCCCTTCGAAGCGTATTCTCAAGAAGATGGAGAATTGGAAATAGGAAACCCAGAATTGCAACCAACCTCTTCCATGAACATTGATTTTATGGGCGAACACTACTTTAAGAATGTAGGGCTTTTTTCAGTTGGTTATTTTTACAAAGATGTAGAAGATTTTATCTACGAGCAGGAAATTGATGATTACAACCACCCTGTCTATGGCACTGTTGATTTGAAAACTTTTAACAATGGGCAAAAAGCAAGTGTTTCAGGTATTGAAGCTGGTTTTCAAAAACAATTCAAAGGAATTGGCTTGTATTTAAATTACACGTATACCGATACAAAAATTGATGGCATTGTTGGTAGAGAAAGTGAAACTTTGCAGTTGCCAGGGTCTGCCAAACATATGTACAATGCTTCTTTGTCTTATGAGACCAAGGCTTTGGTACTAAGAGTGTCTTTGAACCACGCAAGCGACTACCTGGATGAACTAGGGGGAGAAGCCTTCGAAGATAGGTATTATGACAAGCAGACTTTCATAGATGTGAATGGTTCCTATGCTTTTACAAAAAACTGGCGATTGTTTGCGGAAGTTAACAACATTACCAACCAAGCACTTCGGTACTACCAAGGATCTGAAAACTTAACGATGCAAGAAGAACAATACAACATGCGATTCAACCTAGGTCTAAAATTCGACTTGTTTGGAGAATAAATAGGATTTTTTCAACCCGATCGGCTTTGGTTCTGGCCGATCGGGTTTCAATTTAATACATACTAAATGATGAATAGATTTATTATACTGGCTATGTTGGCCACAATACTAGCCTGTACCAACAAAAACAGTTCAGAAAATACAGGCCCTCAAGATTCAGACTTAGAGGCAATGCGAAACAAAGAGGCAAGAGAAGATTCTACAAAACTAGCAGAAGCCCTTGCCCTAAGAGACCAAGTAATTTGGGCGGTGCAGCCCCAGGTTGAAACAAAACCTGTAGGCGCAGCAACAGATGAAGATGCCGCTGACGACCCAGCATTTTGGTTGCATCCAACAGAAGAAAACCAAAGCATACTTTTTGGAACCAACAAAAAGGGAGGCATATATGCCTACAACTTGCTTGGCGAAGAGTTGGCCTATTACGAGGTTGGCGCCATCAATAATATCGGAATAAGACAAGGGGTTGTTTTGGGTAGTGATACGTTGGACGTACTTGGGGGCAGCAACCGAACAGACAATTCCATCGTGCTGTATCAAATAGAGAAAAATGGACAATTGAAGCCATTGCTACAAGAAAATTTTGTAATAGATACGACTACCGTTGATGAAGTTTATGGTTTTTGCATGTACAAAGATCCGAATGGAAGAGCACAGGCGATAGTGAATGGTAAAAATGGCAGAATCAACGCCTATTCCATTTCAAAAACAAATGCTGGAGTGGTTTTAGAAAAAGAAATGACTTGGAAATTGGATTCGCAACCAGAAGGTATGGTAGCAGACGATTTGAACCAGGTGCTTTATATCGGAGAAGAAGAAAAAGGCATTTGGAAAACCAGCCTTGCAGGCTCCTCTAGTTTGTCTTTGATTGAAACTAGTACAAAAGAGGTTAATTCTTCCATTGCGTACGATATTGAAGGTCTGTCTTTGTATGTACCGGCTGATACCTTACAAAAGGGGTTTTTAATTGCTTCGATTCAAGGCAGTTTCTCGTATGCTTTGTTTGAGAGAAACGAAGACAACCAATACATTGGAAGTTTCAAAATTACAGATGCACCAAACATAGATGGAGTAGAGGAAACCGATGGACTGGAAATTGTTTCAGTACCTGTAGGCACTGCTTTTCCCAATGGGCTTTTAATAGTTCAGGATGGTTTCAACTATAAACTGGATTCTATTGAAAGTCAAAACTTTAAGGTCGTGGATTTGAGAGAGATTTTAAATCTACTTGAAAAGTAAAAAAATTGAACAAGTATTTTTTTGGTTGGCAATATACTTTTTATAGGGTACCGGAGCATCAGGTACCCTTTTTTTATTTAAGGCGTTCCTGATTTTGTGCATTGTTGAAATTTCTATGGTTTTAGTTTAATAAAAATTGATTATACTTGTTTAAATGCTTTATTATATGTGTATATTTTAATAAAACTAAAACTATGTTCCAACTTAACCACCAACACTTACTTCAAATTGCCCAGCTCAATCATTTTAATATAGACCAAACAGGTTTGGTCTTTGTAGGGTTGCGGGGCTGTTCTCCAATAGATGAAAACGACAATGAATTTAGGGAAGCCGTAGAATTGGAATTGAATGCCATAGATTATACCCACCTTCGTTGTACCATGTTGCAATGGAATATTGATAAAAAAACAGTAGCCGCATTTCCTGCTAGTACAGTGCCACATGAAAAACATGTAAGCAAATCAGTACTTAACAATGGGGTAGGTACCAACCGGCTGATGACGGGATTTTATAGAGATTATAGAAAAGGGTACCACAAGGCCGGTAAACCAACGGGCCATGCGGCCTTCAGGCAAGATGGTAAACTACCCATCAGAAGGACCGCCGATGATACAGATTATGATGCAGAAGACAGAGTAGAATTTGTAAGGCCATATGACAACATCCATGCCTCTTGGTGTCCAGGGATGGACTACCCGAAATATGCGAGTGCAGGTTGTCAGGTTATTATGGGTTTTCCAAAATGCTCTAAAAGAGGTGCCAATTCACAACATACTGGCCCTTGGAGGGCATTTCAGAAACATGCTTACGATATAGAACAGGTTAGTTTTAACTATATGTTGCTCAATGGTAGGGATTTTAGAAAAGTAGCCATCAACCCAAATAAAAAGTATTCGGCGCGCTTAAGGTATGGCTCTAATGGCCCTTTGGTAGGTACGCTGCAGCAAGCATTAAAAGAAAAAGACTATTACGAGGGGTTTGTGGATAAAGATTTTGGTCCAAGAACTTTGTTTGCTTTGTTGAATTTCCAATCCAATGTGTTTGGCCATGATGCCGACGATGGTGTTGTTGGCCCTATGACGGCTGGAGCTCTAGGGATAGATTGGTAGTGGGAAATCCATTGTAATAGTACATTAAAGCAATTCAATGTGGCTTTGAATAATAAAATTTATAAAAAGATCAAATATTTGTGTTATCTTTGAGTTCTGAAGCACTATAGTCAATCTGAATTTTTATAGTTTGTAATGAAACTGGTCCATGTTGATTTTAATACTTCAATAATTCTAATTAAAAAAATCAAAGTAATACATGGCAAAATCACAGCAGACATTTAAAAAGAAAGAAAAAGAAACTAAGAGACTAAAAAAACGCAAAGACAAGCAAGAGAAGAAAGAAGAGAGAAAAGCAAATGCTGACAATTCTTTCGAGAGCATGTTGGCCTATGTTGATGAAAATGGAAACATTACTGATACTCCTCCAGATTTAACCAAAAAGAAGGAGATCAAAGCCAAAAACATAGAGATCAGTATTCCTAGACAAGAGCACGTTGTAGAAGACCCTATCAAAAAAGGTAAAGTGGCATTCTTCAACCACCAAAAAGGATTTGGTTTTATTTATGAAAATGAGACCAATGAAAAATATTTTGTTCATGTGAACGGTTTGACTGAGGAAGTGCAAGAAAACGATAAAGTTAGTTTTGAGTTGGAGAAGGGTATGAAGGGGATGAATGCCGTGAATGTTAAAATTATAGAATAATAAAAAAATACCAATAGATAAAAAAGGCCGATGGATTCCCATCGGCCTTTTTTTTGTCATTATTTTAGGAGTCCTATTTAGTTTGTTATGGTTCAACGTTATAGGCTATTAAATTACGTAGGTGTGACGGTGCCACTTTAGAATCGAAATGGATGGAGATTGCCAATATTATTCACAGAAATCCCAAAAGATTTTTAACCACCTCTTGTTATAAAAAAGCCTGAGAATACATATATTCTCAGGCTTTTTTTATAATACCAGCTAATTGAATTATAGCAAGTAATTAGGAACTGAAGCCAGTGAGTTGAATTTTTCTGTGAATGTAGAAATGTAGGTCATGCTAGCAGCAGAAAAATCAATTTTAGCAAAATACGTGTCTTTCGTGTTATAGTTAAATAACAAAACATATACACTACCATCGTTGGCTTTAGCAAAAGCTTTAGGATACAATTCTTCTGTATTGGTTTCTATTGAGGAAGGAAATCCAATTAGGTCGTCTATATCGCTGCCATCTTCTGAAACACCATCAAACCCAACAAGCGCTGTTTTAATTAATTTTTCACCGTTGAACCCAATAATTACACCATCATTGGATGTGTTAGCAATCATAGCCTGACCACAACAAAAATCTATACCGTTATCACCTGGGTCAAATTCACGACCTTGGTTCCCATCGGTACCAAAAATTAAAATTTTTGTGTAGTTGCTTGCAAAAACGCTATCGTTGGGCATTACCACAAGGTTGGACATGGCATCGTTCCACGGCCCAGAAATTTCGTCATCTATAAAGGTAGCCAATTTTGTTGCTGGGTCAATCGTATAAAACCCACCACCGTTTTTGTTGTCTGTAGTAGCGTAATATTTTTGTTGTCCGTAGTGGTATACAAAACCTCTTGTTCCTAATAAGTCGTTTCCATTGAATGAGAATGGGTACAAACTAGTAAGCGCTCCATCGCTAGAATCGATGGTATAAAATTGACCATCAGAAGCACTGCTTACAATAAGTGTATTGATGTCAGCTATTGTAACAGAAACAGTTAGCTCAGCATTTACAGTAACTGTAACTTGTGCAGCAGCATTGTCATCAACCGAAGGGGTAGTGCCTGACCAGTCAAAAGAAAAATCTTCTGCCGTTAAATCTTCCGTTCCATTGTTTACTTTTATTAGCACCGGCGTGCCAGCTGCAACAGAACCTAAGTCTGCACTGTAAGAAGCACCAGCATCACTTGAATACAACAAAGAAAGCGTACCTCCTTTGGTGTAATTGTCAGCGTTAATAACCGCAGGTTTAATTTCGTGTATTACCACCTCATCTTTTTTACAAGATAAAATTGAAAGGCTTATTAAAGCCAAAAACATTAATGATTTTAAATTCTTCATTTTAGATTGTTTATTGTTAATCATCGTTAAAAATGCTTTCTTCAAAAAGTTGACATTCCCCTAAAGAGAATTCAAACCAAAATCCTTATCAAAAAGCTTTGTGGGGCAAATGTATATAAAAGTCTGACAAAACTGAATTTTTTCAATGCGTTATTGGTGGTTTTGATTGTACTATTATTTCATGTTTTTATAGTGTATGGTGCTGTTAAAGCTAGCTTTTGTGCTTGTTACATGGGTAGGGTTGGGGCAATTATTTTGCATTATTGCAATACATCCAATGTTGTACTACAATTACTTAAGGGGTAGAGTGGGGTATTGATCTGATTATCAAGGTTATGGAGCATGGGAAACTTCTTTTGAGGTTGTGGGGGGAGGAAGGTGTATTTGTGTTTTTAAGGGTTGGTATTGGTTTTTATTGGAGCTTATTAAATAGATTTCCTTGTATTTTAATGGTTTTTAGGGAGCATGTTACTGCAGTGATTTTTTATTCTTTTTTGTATTTAATTAGGCTGAAAATGGGAGTGATACTGGTTAAAGTTCTTGGTTATTAGAGCTTTCGATGGGGTGGGAAGTATTTTTTAGAGAGGGAAGTTCTTAAAGTTATGCTCAGTTTTGTTGCTTTTATATTGGAGATGGGTTTAAAACTTGCACAAGAAGCCAACTAGAATTAATCACTTTTTTTTCTTAAATTATATAGAGCCAACATTTTTAAGTTCACTTATAAAATATATTAATATGAAAAAAGGATACTTATTGATCGCTTTATTGCTTTTGCCAATGGTTATGTTGGCTCAAAACGATGTTAAAAGACCCAAGAATATAGGGAATTCAGATTTTGACACTTTCAAGAACAATTCTTTCGATGTAAAGGATGAATCGGCAACTCTAAAAGAAAATGTAACCCATATAGACAAGGAAATAAAGACGTATTCAGGAATAATGAATACCATTGGGGTAGACAAGCTCAAGAAAAATTACAAAGCTTTAAAAGAAAGCCAGTCTGCCGTTAAAAATTTGCTAGCCAAATTGGCAGAATTGGATGAGGACGGCAAACGACTAGCAGAGAATGCCAAAAATGTCAAACCAAAAATGAAGTCCATTAGTGCCACCAACAATACCAATAAGTCCTTAAAAGGGCTTAAAATTGCTAAAACAGATCTAGATGAAGTTAAAGGGTTGTTGGAGACAGACATAAAGTTGATTTCAGAAGAATTGAAATCTAGAGGTGAGCCAATTGAGTAAACCTTATATTGGATCTAATGTTGCCATACCATTCAGTATTGTAATTTAATTTATTCTTTAATTGAAAAAATATGTTTCTCAAGGTTACGGGTGTTTTGCTGTGCTTGTGTTTTACGCTTCCTTCTCATGCTCAAATATTAAAAGAGTTGGAACGAATGGCCAATAAAGAAGTGGGCAAAAAGGGGACTGCTTTGGTAGTAGCGTTGGACTCCATTGATTTTCAATATGCCATTTCTATCAACCAGGGGGCTGGTTTTTTTGATGTAGAACAAAAAGGGGAAACCAAGTCTAAATTGTTGTATTCTTTTAAAGCTTCAGAAGATAAAAATAGAGTGGACAAGGCCAGGGACAGTTTAGAAATTGGAATTGGCATGTACGGCATAAGGCGGTATGAAATGGCGGAAATGACCATAAGAATGAATAAATTTTTTATGGAAAAAAATGGTTTGGAAAATGAAATGGTATACCTGCGAACCCTATCCAGTTTGGGGTTGATTTGTCTAACACAAGGTAAAAATGCAGAGGCAGCAAGTTTATTGGAACAAGCCTTATTAGAAAGTGAAAAAAGGCTGGGTAAAAACAGTGCAGCCTACATAGCCAACTTGAACAACCATGCAAAATTATTGCAAGTGGAAGGTAAATATACGGAAGCGGAAAAACAATTTGGAGAGGCAGCGGAGAGGGCCCAAGCCATGTTTGGGGGGGGCATGCAGCCAGCATTGATTTTAAATAACAAAGCCATGTTGTACCAGACCTTAGGCCAGTACGACAAGGCCAAGTCTGAAATGGATGCAGCGCTTTTGGCTACTGAAACAGCACCTAAAAAAGCATTTCAGGGTAAAAAATCAATGGACAATCGAAAATTTAAAGCCAATCTTGCCATGCTGTACCAAGTGGCTGGAAATTTAGAAGAAGCTGAAAAACAGTTCTTGGAGTTGCAAAAAATTTATAAAAAAAGAAAACAAACCAAAAATGCTGAATACGCGGGGTTGATGAACCAAATTGGAGTGCTGTACATCCAAATGGACAAGATGGAAATGGCCCGTGCACCGTTGGTAGAAGCATTGAATGTCTATAAAAAGCGCTGGGGAGAAAACAACATTTACTTTGCTCGCACTGCCAATGACTTGGGTAATTTTCACCGCCTCAACCAAGAGCATTCAGAAGCAAAAAAGTGGTTGGAAAAAGCCATGAGCATTCGGATCGCATTGCTTCATGAAACCCATCCTGAATTTATTAAAAATGAAGAAGACTTGGCATTGCTGTATTGGAACATGCAAGAGCCTGAATTGGCCTCGGATTATTACGAGCGGGTCATGTCCAAAACATTGGACTTTGTGGAAAGGTTTTTTCCTGCCATGAGTGAAACAGAAAAAACACAGTTTTGGGACATCACAGCACCCAGGTTCCAACGGTTTTATAATTTTGCTTTGGAACAGCAGGATCGGTACCCCAGTCTGAAAGACGAGTTGTTCAACTACCATTTGACAACCAAAGGATTGCTGCTTAGCGCAACCAGCAAAGTAAGGCATGCTATACTGAACAGCAACGACAACCAATTGATTGAAGATTACCTGGCTTGGCAAGATAAAAAAGAACAATTGGCCCGTTTGTATTCTTATTCCAAAGGGAAGTTAAAAGCCCAAGACATAGACCTGCCTGCATTAGAAAATGAGGCCAATGCAATGGAGAAATTGTTATCAGAACGCTCCTCCGATTTTGCGAGTGCTTATAATTTAGAAAAATGGGACTTTAGAAACATTCAAAGCACTTTAACAGAAGAAGAAGTAGTGGTAGATATGATTCGAGTAAACTTGTTTAAAAATGAGTTGACAGAAGAAGTTGTTTACTTGGCCGTTGTTTTGGATAAAAACACCGAACATCCAATTTTAATCGAAATCAAAGAAGGGCAGGAGTTGGAATCCAAATTTGCCAAATTTTATAGAAATGCCATCCAATACCAAATGGAAGATGGTATCACCTATGAAAAGTTTTGGCAACCCATAGACCAAGTAGTGGGTAGTAAAAAAAGGTTGTATTTTTCGCCAGATGGCATTTACAACCAAATCAATATCAACACTTTGTACAAACCCAAGGGGCAGTTTGTGATTGAGAACCAAGAAATAATTGTATTGGGTAATTCTAAAGATGTTTTAAAGGTAAAACAGCACAACCAACGGAAAATTGAACCAGACGCCTTTTTATTGGGGTACCCAACCTATGGAACTACCAAGATTGCTGCATTGCCTGGTACACAGATTGAGGTAGATGGGGTGTCCCAAATTCTAAAATCAGGAGGATATCAAGTAAAGCAGTTTATGGCAAAAGACGCCACAGAGTCTAACGTTAAAAGTATGGTGGCACCCCACATTGTACACATTGCTACCCATGGCTATTTTTTGCAAGATAGCCCAAAAGGCAGTGGTTCAGTGTTTGCGGCACACGCTGAAAATGCCGGCAACAACCCATTGTTGAAGTCAGGGCTCATACTAGCTGGAACTGGTAAAACACTTTCCGACACCACATCTATGGATCTAGACTCCAACGACAATGGGATTTTAACTGCTTACGAAGCCATGAATCTAGATTTGAGGGATACTAGATTGGTGGTGTTAAGTGCATGTGAAACTGGCCTGGGTGAAATTAAGTCTGGTGAGGGTGTTTATGGTTTGCAGCGGGTATTTCAAGTAGCTGGAGCCGAAGCCATTATTATGAGTTTGTGGAAAGTAGACGACGCTGCTACCCAGCAATTGATGACCTACTTTTACCAAAATTGGATTGAGATGGGCAACAAACAAAAAGCTTTTAGAGCCGCACAGTTGAAACTGAAAACGAATTTTAAAGAACCTTATTACTGGGGTGCCTTTGTAATGATTGGAGGATAGTAGTACATTTGGTTTTAATTTTAAAAATATGAATAAATTTAGTTGGCTATTTTTTACTTTTTGCTTGTCATTTTCTTTTGCCCAAGCCACGCATATATTAGGAGGTGAGATTACTTATGAAAGGGTCCCAAATACTACGTATCGTGTTATGATTACTGTAACCTGTTATACCAATGACGATTCTAGTATTGAATTTGGAGGAGGGATGTTGGATTTTGGAGATGGAGATAGCGAACGTCTTGACTATTATAATGTAGTTACAACAGAACTGTATCCAAATTCAAATATTTCCAAAAATGTGTTCCAAATACAACATTATTATAACACATATGGAAATTATACCATATCGTACTTTGAGGAAAACAGAACAGAAGGAATTTTAAATATGGATAACTCGGTTAATACTCCTTTTTATATTGAAACCACGTTTGTCCACAATGGCAACTTGGAACCTAAACTTAAGTTTTTAAATGATCCAGTTTTTAAATTCTATTTGGGAGGTGACAACAGCAGCTACTTTTTAGGGGAAGGAGAAAAAAACACCATTTTACGGTATGAAATGGTGGCGCCTAAGATGGATGTAGAAACACCAGTTGAAAATTACAAATTTTTAGATGGGGTGACTCTAAATGGAATTACGGGCAGACTGAGTTTTTCTACTACCAATGGAATCAAGGTAGGTTTTTATAACATAGCGGTCAAAGTATTAGGGTACCATGAAATAGAAGGAGAGTATGTCAATACCAGTTCTACAATAAGGGATATTTGCATCTTAATAGAAGATGGCGATTTTGACCTAACAGTTAATGTCGAAAATGAAGTGGGTAAGACCGACGATCAAATAGTTCTCACAGCGAACCAAACATTGGGTTTTAATACCCGTTTCACAGTGAACCAAATGGATGCTTTCCGGTATGAAATTATAGCGGACGCTGCTATAAAACCGTTCATTAAAGATGAAAGCGTAGAAATTAGTCCAAATTATGAAGCAAAAGTAGATTTAACAGTGTTTTCGGACCCAGGCATTAGTAGAATAAGGCCATATCCAGTTGTCCTGCGTTTGTTTATTGAAAAAAATGGCAACGTATTAATCAAAGACATAGGGTTAATGATTTATACAGTTATAGTGGATGAACCACCAAAGTTAGGAAATGAAACTATAATATTGAATTTAGAGAACACAGCAGATGAATTACAGGTTTTTCCGTCTCCTGCCAATCAATATATACGTGTTACTGGAAAACCTGTTGGAGCTTCAACAGAAATTTTGAATTTAACTGGTAAAATTTTTCATAAGACCATTGGGAAGAATGGAAGTATAGATACTGGTGATTTAAAAAACGGTATTTATTTTCTTTTTAATCAAGGCCGTTGGTTCAAGTTTGTTGTGCAACATTAGCAAAGGGCTCCCTTTTCCAAGCACTTTTTTGGATTGGCTAACAGAACTTAACAAGCGTAGAAATTTGCCGTAATAGTGACATCAAGTGTTTACTCCTAGTTAATTTGTGCAACAGGTAAATCAGTTTATAACTGATTTGTTGCCTATTCTTATGGTTTGTGTTTGTGAACCAACCGTTGGTTTATATTGAGAAAATGGTGCACAGGTAGGAGATGGTTTATTTTGATAATTTTTGAAAATCACCCAAGCAACGAATTAACATTATTGCGGTAAGTCTGTCCAATGGGTATGGCATGGTCCTCAATTTTAATTCTATTGCCTTCAATGGTACTTATTTTGTCTTTGTGTACGATAAATGATTTATGAATTCTTAGGAAATTACCTACGGGCAACATCGATTCAAGGTGGGATATTTTTTCATGGGCTAAAATCATTTCTTCTTCTAAAAATATCTTAGAATAATTGCCATAGGCTTCAATAAATAAAATTTTTGATGCGGCAATGCGGTGGTATTTTTTATCGCCTTTTACAAAAAAAGAAGGATAGGTTGGGGATGGGCTGATGGTGTCATTGGCCTTAGGTGTTTTTTGGGGTCCCTCCATCGATTTATTTATTGCTTTAACCAGCCTGTCAAAACTGAATGGTTTTAACAAGTAGTCCACAACGTTAAGCTCAAAACCTTCCAATGCATGTTCTTGGTAGGCAGTAGTTACAATTACTTTTGGTGGATTGGACAATGTTCTTAGAAACTCGAAACCTTTTAATTTAGGCATGTTCAAATCCAAAAACATTAAATCCACCTTGTTCTGGTTGAGGTATTGAAGGGCCTCCATCGCATTGAAACAATGTGCTTGTAGTTCCATATGGGGCAACATAGAACAAAACTCTTCAATTAGTTCATGGGCTAGTGGTTCATCGTCCACTATGAGGTATTTAATCATGCAATTGTATTGTAAGTTGAACTTTGTACAGTTGGTCAGCTTCTTTTATATCCAGTGAATAATCGTTTTTGTAGGTATGTACCAACCGCCTTTTTAAATTATTCATTCCTATTCCAATTTCCGAATTTCTTTCCGACGGATTGTAATTGTTTTCGATTTCAAAATTAATTGCTTTTTCGTTGCCTTGCATGGAAATATGAACAAAAGCATGTTCCGACATGCTTTCGACCCCGTGTTTGATGGCATTTTCGATTAGTATTATAAACAACAAAGGAGCAACCCTTGGATTGCCATCTACTTCCACATTAAAACTAATATCTACATTTCTGTGGTACCGTATTTTATGCAGCTCAATAAAGTTATTCATATAATCCACTTCTTTGTTCAAATCTACCAGCTCTTTTTTGCCTTCATAAATTGTATAGCGCATCATTTCTGAAAGTTTTAAGACCACAGCTGGCGCCTGCTCCGATTGTTTTACTGTTAAAGCATAGAGGTTGTTGAGGGTGTTGAAAAAAAAGTGTGGGTTTATTTGAGACTTTAGTAGCGCCAGTTCTGTACTTGCTTTTTCTTCTTTTAAGGATTGAAGCCACTTGTATTGCTCGTAAATCCAAATAACAACCACAATTGGAATGGGAATCATAAACAAAGTGAGTGCAAAACCTTTTTCATGGTTGAGATAATATTCCAAATCTCCAGAAAATACACGCACATATATGAAATGAGCCGTAGAAATACCATAAGGGATAAGAATGAACCATTTGTATTTTAAGAAAAATTTAGGAAAAGCTAGGTATACCACTCCCATCCAAAATACTACCAAAAGTGAAATTGTCAAGGGGTTGTCTGCCGTATCAAAATAGCTGTCTGTTATCATTGTAACTACCAACAGAAGCAGTAAAACGAGGGCTTTAGAATAACGCTTTTTATGTTTTTTTATATAGTGCCATTTGTAAAAAGGCCAGGAAATTACCAGCCACCAAAAAAGAAATAGAAATGCAACTTCGAAGGTGTAAAAGTCTCTAATAATGATGAACCCAATGGCATAAAGTGAAGCCATAATGGCAACTGTTGCTAATAATCCATAAAAGAACCCAACGTATTTTTTAATTGCATGCTGCATGCTTCGAAGGTAGGGATAACTACAAAAGACTACAAATTTTTGTACCAACAGCATTGTTTTGGAGTCGAACACTCCTTTTTTAATTTCCAATGTGATTCAACGCTATTGTACTTTTGATGGGAGAGCAAATGCCCTTGTTGGTCATTCTTTTTTGTTGCTGTGGTAAAGGCGTTCTAGTATTGAAGAAATAAAAAAACAACAACACAATGAACACGCTCAAGATCAAACAACTTTCAAAGGTGTATCCCAATGGAGTAAAAGCACTTAACCATGTCTCCCTAGAAATCGGCAATGGCATGTATGGGCTTCTGGGAGCCAATGGCGCAGGAAAATCGACTTTAATGCGCACCATTGCAACATTACAAAACCCAACACAAGGATCGGTATTGTTTAATGGTACCGATATTGCACAAACGCCTCAAATGATTAGAACCCAGTTGGGGTATTTGCCCCAAGAGTTTGGGGTGTATCCAAAAATTTCAGCAGAAAAATTACTGGACCACATCGCTGTATTAAAGGGCATACAAAACAAAGGTGCACGAAAAAATCAGGTGGGCTTGCTTTTGGAACAAACCAACCTGTACCAGCACCGCAAAAAGTCGGTACATACTTTTTCTGGAGGAATGAAGCAACGGTTCGGTATAGCGCAAGCTTTGTTGGGAGATCCTAAAATAATTATAGTGGACGAACCAACTGCCGGATTGGATCCTGAAGAACGGAACCGATTTTTAAATTTACTCAGTGCCATTGGCGATAATGTTGTGGTGATTTTATCCACCCACATAGTGGAAGACGTTTACAATTTGTGCTCTAAAATGGCCATTTTAGCTGAAGGTACTATCGTAGAGGAAGGAGTGCCTTCACAATTGACGGATTCCTTGGATAAAAAAATATGGACTAAAACAATTGAAAGGTCTAGTTTTGATGATTACGATAAGGCATTCACAGTCTTGTCCTCTAAATTAATTTCTGGGCAAACCCAAATTAGTGTGCTATCCTTGGACCAACCTGAAACAGGATTCAAAGCAGTGAAGCCCATTCTAGAAGACGTTTATTTTAACGCCCTTAACCAATATAAAAACCAAACTGCCCATGCTTAAGAATTTATTGTTATTCGAACTGCACCTACAAAAGAAACAAAAGGCATTTGTATTGTTGTCTATTTTGTTTTTGTTGTTAGGGACTATGGTTGGAAGTACAGGGTACGCACCAGCCAATGTATACATCAATTCGGGCCATCAAATTGGTTTTACCTTAGGCCTGTTTACGATGAGCTCGGGATTTATAATTATGTTTTTTGTAATCAGTGGGGCAATAAGAGACAAACAACAAGGGTTTGAAGAGATTATCTATTCTACTTCCATTAATAAAAATCAGTTCTTTATATCCAGGTTTATCGGGGTCTTTGTTTTTAGCTTGCTCGTATACAGTTTTATCCTGCCTGGCTTTTTCTTAGGAACATTATTTCCTGGAATAGACCCTGCAAAATTAACCCATTTTAGCCTGTTTCCTTATTTTTGGAATTGGAGTTTGTTGGTGCTTCCAAATGTGTTTATTTGTTCAGCCATCCTATATACTGTAGGGGTTTGGACTAAAAACAACATGGCCGTTTATGCCACGGCTATCTTAATTTATGTGCTTTACTTATTGTGTTCGGCGTTTTTAAACTCACCAATAATGGCCAGCTCCGTTCCTGCATCTCCTGAGTCCATGCAACTGGCAGCCCTTCTAGACCCCCTTGGTCTTTCAGCTTTTCATGAACAAACTATGTATTGGACTGCTTTTGAAAAAAACAATCTGTCTCTTCATTTGGGAGGCTTTTTATTGTGGAATAGAGTGGGGTGGATGGTCTTTTCATTTTTGGTTTTAGGGCTTGGCTATTGGAGATTTACCTTTAAAGTATCCAAAACAAAAGGGAACAAGAAGACAATTGAAACTAAAAATCAAAGCAATAGGCAGTACTTTGCAGTGGAAACTACTTTCAATCTGCAACAAAAATGGCTCAGTGGCTTCCGGTTGTTGAGGTTGGAATGTAGGAATGTTTTGAAGAGTTTGCCTTTTTTGGCTATCAATAGTTTTTGGTTGGTAATAGTATTTATGGAAATGTATTCCAGAATATACGAGGGAGGTACTTACAACGATAGTTGGTATCCATTTACAAACTTATTAATTGAGCTTTTTTCAGAACCGTTGCCAATATTCTCATTGATGCTCATTGTATTTTACAGCGGTGAAATAGTTTGGAAAGAAAGGGGATTGAAAATTAATGGAATGGTAGATGTTTTACCGGTGTCCAATCGTTTTTTCTTTTTTAGTAAGGTAATTACCGTGGCCTTGCTGCCCATGGTACTGATTACGTTGGCCATATTTTTGGCAGTTCTGTTCCAGTTGGTGGATGGCAGAATTCAGCCGGACTGGAACCAGTATGCTGCATTGTATTATTTCCAAGGGGCGTCCATGTTGTTCTATTGTTTTTATGCCGTGTTTGTTCAAAGTATAGTCAATAATAAATACTTGGGGATGGGCATAACTACTTTAACCATATTTTTTTTAGGAGGATCGCTCTCTTCTTATATTGGAATTGAACACCCAATGCTAAAATTGGGGTATATTCCAGTCCCTGAATTTACCAACATGGCTGGTTTTTCAGGTTTAGCTAAAATGACCCACCATATGGTTGTGTACTGGTTTTCTATGGGAGCAGTGATGGTGTTAATATCTTTTAAGTTGTGGCAAAGGGGCATGCTCACTGGATACAAAGAAAAGCTGCATCAATTGATGGGATCGTGGAAAAAAGAACAAATAACGGTACTGTTGGTGGCCTTGTTGGGATTTGCCGGCATGGGATCAATTGTTTATTACAATAGAAACATTTTAATGGACTACAAAACAGCCTCGGATGTTTTGGATGAAAAAGAATCCTATGAAAAGTTGTACGAACAATACGACGATATCGCTCGGTTGCATTTTGATAAAATGAAAACCCAAGTGGCTCTTTTTCCATCTACCAGTACCGTTAAAATTTCAGCGAATTACCAGTTGAAAAATAACAGTGAAGAACCTATTGCTACCGTGATGGTAACGGAGAAAATTGCTTTGGATACAATTTGGTTAGAAGGAGCCACTTTGTTAGAAGAAAACGATCTTTTAGGTGTTTACCTTTTTGAAATTAAAAAACCTGTACTTCCAGGCAAAAGTATTGGGTATGGATATGCCCTAACTAAATCTTTGGATGGGTATGAAACGGCCACAGACATTGTAAACAATGGAAGTTATTTAATGCATGAGGCCTTCGAGCCAAGTCTTGTTTATAGATCAGGAGTTGAAATAATGGATAATATGGAAAGAGCGAAACGCGGGCTTCCAAAAAAAGAGGAGGAGACAATTTCAGAAAGCCACATGCACGATTTTGATGCAGGGTTAAGCAAAGCAAGTTATGAGACAATAGTTTCAACGGAAAATGGTCAAATTGCTATAGGAAGTGGCAACCTCATAGATTCGTGGACGGAACAGGGGAGGAATTACTTCCAATACAAAGTTCCTGGAATTGCCGTGCCCAGACTGGCCTATTTTTCGGCTGCATATGAAGTGCGAAACAAAAAAGCCAATTCTGTCGATCTAATTCAATATTTTAAAAAGGAACATGGATTTAACATTGATGTAATCGAAAACAGCGGCAGCGAGGCCTTGGCGTATTGCAGCAAGAATTTTGGATATTACCCTTATAAAGAATTAAGAATTTCTGAAGTTCCAGGGCATTGGGGGTTTGGAGGGGCAGCACACGTAGGTAATATCAGCATGGTTGAAAATAATTTGTATTTGATTGATGTATCCAAGTCTCCTCATTTTGATTTAGTTGCCAAACGCACCATTCACGAGGTAGCCCACCAGTGGTGGGGGTGTATTATGTCTCCGGCTTCCACAGAAGGAGCACTGTTGATAATAGAAGGGCTTGCCAAGTACACAGAATTGGTAGTAATGGATAAAATGTACGGAAAGAAGTCTCAATGGCAATTAAATCGGACAGCGCACCAACGGTATTTTAGCGGTAGAGCCTATGCCGATGGCCCGGAACCACCAATTTATTTAATGGAGGATGAGTCTTATTTGGGTTATGGTAAAAGCTTGTTGTCTTT
Source organism: Cytophagales bacterium Alg240-R148 (assembly GCA_900537185.1). Taxonomy (GTDB): domain Bacteria; phylum Bacteroidota; class Bacteroidia; order Cytophagales; family Cyclobacteriaceae; genus Alg240-R148. The sequence continues at coordinate 594,077 of LS999829.1, read as the reverse complement.
GGCTTCTATAAAAGATTTAATTGGCGAGAAAAAAGTTAATCAGGCCCTTTTTGATTTCACCAAAAAATTCAGAGACCAACCCGAAATGACAGCCACCTCCTTGGATTTAATCAAGGAATTGAAGGAAGAGGCAGATGTCCAACAACAAATATTAATGGACGATTGGCTCAAAAGGGTTATTTTGTATGATTTGTCAATAGAAACTGCTTCTATTAAACCATTGGAAGGAGGCCGTTTTGTAGTCGAAATGCAATTCAACTCAAGCAGAGAAGAAGTACAAGAAGATGGTAGCTCGAAGAAAATAGAAATTAATGAACCTATATACATTGGTTTGTTTACAAATGACCCCCAATCAGACGAGGACAAAGATGTAATTTACTACCAAGCCCATGTTATGGATTCAAATACAAAAACAGTTAAAATTATAGTAGACAAAAAACCAAAAATGGTGGGTATTGACCCATATGGTACTAGACCAGATAAGGTATTTACCGATAACACATATGAGTTTTAATTGGTAAAGTTATGAAGTGTCCCTTCCCTTCTTCTAAAGAAGGGAAGGGGACACGTTTGAAATGTTTTAGTGTACAACCCAAGTAGGAATTGATACAGCGAACATGGCATTAATAGTACCGGTAGTGACCAATAATTTTAAAACTAAACAAACAATCTTCTAGTACCTGACCGGCACCAATGTTATGAACGATTTGATACCGCTTGTCGTCTTTACTTTTTATACTAGAAACGATGCCAATATGGGTGGTGCCTCCTCCTAAGTTCCAAGCCACAACATCCCCCGGAAGATAGTCCTTGGATTGCGTTGTAATCGCGATGCTTTTTCCCTTTCTTTTGAAAAAAGTTTGTAAGTTTGGCACCCTACGGTGGTCTATGTTTTTATCGGTTCTAGTTAAACCCCAGTTAGAGGGGTAGGAAGAAAAATGTGCTTGCATATCTTCGTGCACCTCTTTTTGCAAGTCCAGCCCCATGCCTCTGAACGCTCTTACAACCACATCGGTACATACCCCTTTTCCGGCAGGAACATCCCCTCCAGGATAGGCCATTGAAAAGTAGGATGGATCGTATACTACCTTCGTTTTGGTCAGTTTCAAGGCCTTTTCAGACAATTCTACTGCCTTTTGGGATTGGCCCGAAACAAGTGTTGGAACAACAAATAATAAAAAAATTATACAGCGCAATATCATTTGTAGTGGGTTATGGCTTTTTATAATAAAGAAAAGATTCTTCCAGAATTTGGACAAGTTCTTGGTGTTTTATTTTTAAACTACCTGTGTTGATGTTGATAGGAGATCCATAACTTTTGAAGTTGGCCTGGAGGTTTTTTTTCTTCCAAAAACTATTGGTGGCATCTATTAACTGCTTTGGGTTTTTAATTGGAATGACTATAAATTTTTGCCCCCAAACCGAAAGTTGTTGTATGTCCGTAATATCTTCCCATGCAATCCACCCAGAGCTGTTGGCGCTTGAATTGTCAAAAATTCCAAGTTCAGAAACAACCAAGCCAGGTTTGTTTTCTTTTAGTTTTTTAAGTAGAAGAACCAAACCAAAGCCAAAAAAAACGACTGCAACCAAACCAATAATAAAAATGGCGGTAGTATTGTTAAATAAGTTGCTTGAATTAATATTGCCATTGTAAGCACCCCACACAAAGGCCATTCCGAGTACAACAAAGAGCATAGATGCGCCCGATAATGCGATCAATTTGGTTTTGTTAAGCTGAATTTCTCTCGTTTTCATTTTTTGTTAAATCTTTCATTGCCAATGACGGCATTCATTTTGTCTACTTGTTTTCCGGCATGGTATTTACTTTTTACTGCTTGCATACAATTGGCACACAAACAATCGTTGTATTTGTTTTTTATAAACAATTGCTCTTCTGGATTTAATTTTACTCCAAAACATTGACATTCTGTGACATTGCCTACTTTGCATTCAAAATTGGTACCACAAATTTCACAAACTTTTGTTTCATGCGCAGGCATAATAAAAAAATATTAAATTTAGGATTTCGAACTCTAAAAGTATTGTTAAAATCTTCCATGTACAACTTAAAAGCTAATTTTAGAACACAACGATGTCTTGTCTTCAAGGTATTTGCAGTAGTGTTTTTATTGGTTCTATGCTCTTTCAAGTTAATTGCTCAAGAAGATTCTTGGCAGGAAGAAGGAGCTAAGACCAAAAACAAACCCTTCCGGTTTGATATTAATAAAGCCGAAGGGTACTATATCAAGTTCACAGGCAGTTTGCAAACTTGGTTTCGACACACGGAGTTGAACCCTGGCTCTTTGATTGCCCTAGATGCTCCTGCAAGCGAAGTCACCGATATTTCATTAAGGCGTTTTCGGTTGGGCATCAGTGGTTTGATAGCTTCAAAAACTTTTTTTTCCTTTAACATGGGCGTTAACAATGTTAACTTCCTTTCGAACAAAAAAACGAGCATCAACATTTTGGATGCCTATTCTGAATTCAGACACGCCCCATGGCTTCATGTTGGGGTAGGTAAATCGGCTTGGAAGGGGTTGAGTAGGTATTCTTCTCCAAGCCCCAATAGGTCCTTAAGCTTGGATGTACCTATAGTTGCGCAGCCAACTATTAATATTACAGACGATCTGCTTAGAAATTTATCCATCTTTTTTAAAGGTCAAAAAGGCAAGCTGGACTACCGCATTACTACCTACAAACCCCAAGTAATTGATGATGAAAGCTTGTTGTCTGGAGGACCGGAAGAAGGAGTAGCGAAGTTTACCGACTCCAAACTGGATGGGTCTTTCGGAATGTCTGGTTACTTTAAATGGCATATGAAAGATAAGGATGGCAACAATACTCCATTTGGCATAGGTTCTTATTTGGGAGAAAAAGACATGTTAACATTTGGTGCAGGCTTTGAAGTAGAAGGCAGCCGAACCTACCACCTAGAACAAGGCAATGTGCAATACAACGACATGAACTTGATGGCCATGGATTTGTTTTACGAACACCCTTTCGATCCAGTAGAAAAGAATGCATTTACTGCTTATCTCGCTTATTTTTATTATGATTTTGGTCCTAATTTTGTTAGAAATATTGGGGTCAACAACCCGGCGGCATTCGTTGATACGGATCTAGCCAGTTTCAACGGCAGAGGAAATGCTTACCCGATAATAGGGAGTGGCAATGCCTTTTATTTACAAATTGGGTATTTGACCAAGGAGTTAGCAAGGGGAAGGTTACAGCCAAACCTATCCATCCAATATGCGGCCTACAACCAACTGGACGACCCTATGTTGGCATACGATGTAGGCATGAACTGGTTGTTAAAAGGACATTTGTCAAGGTTTGCCATTAATTATCAATTCCGACCTATTTATTACGAAAGAAGCGATAAAGTTGAAATGGATGGCTACAAGGGCATGTTTGTTTTGATGTATCAGTTTAGATTTGAATAATTTTATAAGTTTTTTTAAGGTCCGTGCAACTTTTTTCTTTTTTATGAGTCTTAAATATAAGCGCTCGAGGTGAAAGCCTCTTTTTTTAGATCTATATACATTGGAGTCCAATGTATTGAATTAAAAGGTAATTAAAATGATGCATTCGAAAGAATTGGTTAAAGGAACTTTACAGACAATAATTTTAAAAGTTTTATCTGATGAAGACAAAATGTACGGGTATGAAATTACCCAAAAAGTTAAAGCCTTGTCAGGGGAGAAAATTTTGTTGAGTGAGGGATCACTTTACCCACATTTGCATCGAATGGAAGCTGAAGGATTGTTAACTACGGAAACGGTATACATCGGAAAAAGAGTTAGAAAGTACTACAGCATTACACAAACAGGGGAATCTTTTGTACAGCAAAGGGTAGAAGAATTTGCCGACTTTGTACGCACCATGGAAACTATGTTGGATTTAAAACCAGCAGGGATCTAATGGTAGTACTCAACGACAAACAGGTCAGTTATGTCCAATTCGAAATAGAAAAGAGGGGGGTGGTTTATGCACCTGTTAAAGACGAATTTGTGGACCATATTTGTTGCGAAGTAGAAAAGGCCATGGATTCTGGTCGAGCTTTTATTGATGCCTTTGAAAATGTAATAAAGGAATACCCCGTTACTAGAATCAAAAAAATTCAGTGGAACACTTACCACGAAACCAACTCAAAAACTAGGATTATGTTTAAAAATTATCTCAAAATTGCGTGGCGCAGTTTGAATAAAAATAGATTTTATTCAGGAATAAATATTGTAGGATTTGCAATTGGACTAGCTTGTTGCCTCCTGATTTTATTATTTGTGCAGGACGAAATTACCTACGATAGGTTCAATACAAAATCCGATAAGATTTACAGAATTGGAGGAGACATTGTTTTTGGAGGGAATGAGTTTAAGATGGCGGTTACAAGCGAACCCTTGGGTAGAACCTTGGTAGAAGATTACTCCTTTGTAGAATCTACCGTTCGTTTTAGAAACAGAGGGGCTTACATCGTACAATACCAAGACAAATCGTTTAGAGAAACAGCCGAAAAAATAACCTTCACCGATTCTACTTTTTTCGATATTTTTACGGTTCCCTTAATAAAGGGGAATCCATCAAAAGCCTTGTCCAAACCGGATAAGATTGCCATAAGCGAGCGCTGTGCCCTTAAATATTTTGGTACAGAAGATCCTATTGGAAAAATTTTAAAATTGGATGGGCAGCGAGAAGTAGAAGTGTCTGCGGTATACGAAAATATCCCTGAGAACAGCCATTTCCACTTTGATATGTTGGTTTCTTTGACTACCATTAAAGATGGTCAGGAAGGTGTTTGGTTGAGCAACAACTACCATACTTATATTTTAACTACAGAAGGAACTACCGCTGCAGATGTGGATGCCGTAATGCCAGAAATGTTGCAACGTTATGCCGGACCACAAATTGAAAATGCAATCGGTAAATCGTTGGATGAATTTAACGATTCTGGAAACCGCATGCGTTATTTTGCACAGCCTTTGGAAGACATTCATTTGCATTCTAACCTGGACCACGAACTGGAAGCCAATGGGGACATCCAGTATGTTTATGTGTTTTCAGCCATTGCCCTGTTTATATTGGGCATAGCCTGTATTAATTTTATGAATTTATCTACTGCTCGGTCTGCAAACAGAGCAAAAGAAGTTGGGGTACGCAAGGTGCTGGGGTCTTATCGGTCCCATTTGATTAGACAATTTCTAACGGAATCGGTAATCATGACCTTACTCGCAGCGGTTTTGTCTTTGGGCATTGCTTATTTGGCTATGCCCTTCTTTAATGACTTGGCGAGCAAAGAGCTTAGCGTACCATTCCATTCCATATCGTTTTTAGGCATCCTGTTTTCTGTAGCGGTTTTAGTGGGTATTCTTGCAGGGTTTTATCCAGCCTTCTTTTTATCAGCTTTTAAACCCATAGCAGTGCTTAAAGGTAAATTAAATTTGGGCACAAAAAGTGGCTGGGTACGTTCTGCCTTAGTGGTTTCACAATTTGTAATTTCAATTTTTTTAATTGTAGGCACTTTGGTTATATATGAGCAAATGAATTTCATAATGAGTAAGAAACTCGGTTTCAGCAAAGACCAAATCTTGGTTTTAAACGATACCTATATGTTTCGAGACAACGTAGAATCTTTTAGAAATGAGCTGGAAAATATTGCAGGGATAGAATCTGTTACCATGACCGGGTTTATTCCGGTTGAAAAAGCCAATAGAAATGACACTGGTTTTTGGTTGGATGGCAAAGAAATTACGGATGAAAATATGATTTCCATGCAGTACTGGTTTGTGGATCAAAACTATATCAAAACCATGGGGATGCAATTGTCGGATGGAAGAAACTTCAACAAAGACTTGCCTTCGGATTCCACCGTTATGATTTTGAATGAACAGGCCATAAAAATGTTTGGAATAGAAGACTTCACCAAAGAGAAGGTGATGACCTGGGATGGCATGCCAGATCAAAATGGAGAAATGCCTAAAATTGGATACAACATAATAGGCGTGATAGAAGATTTTCACTACGAGTCTATGAAAAAAGACATTGGGCCATTGGCATTGGTGTTGGGCAACAATACCAGTAAAACAATGGTCAAGTTGAGTAGTGCCGATGCCCATCAAGTAGTAGGCAATATTGAAAAACTATGGAAATCCATAATTCCCGATGTTCCAATGGGGTACACTTTTATGGATTCTGAATTTGATGCCATGTACAAAACTGAAAGCAGGATGATGCAAGTATTTGGAGTATTCTCTTCTCTATGTATTTTTATTGCTTGTCTGGGCTTGTTTGGATTGGCTTCTTTTACTGCCCAACAAAGAACAAAAGAAATTGGTGTTAGAAAAGTGTTAGGAGCGTCTATTTCCAGTATTGTACTTTTACTGTCTAAAGAATTTGGGAAACTAATTATGATTTCATTTGTGTTGGCCATTCCAATAAGTTGGTATGCCATGAACCAATGGCTAATGGATTTTGAATATAAAATTAATATTGGGCTAGGTATTTTTGTAGTAGCAGGTTCCGCAGCGTTTTTGGTGGCTTGGTTTACCATGAGTTTACAAACGATAAAAGCTGCTACCGCCAACCCAGTTGATTCCCTTAAAGATGATTAAATAAAAAGGGGCCAATCGGCCCCTTTTTATTTGTATTCGTTCTGTTTTTTATAGGAATGCTTTCATCTTCTTCTTCTACCACCACCTCGGTTGACATTGCTCGGTCTTGAGCGTTGTTGTTTTTGATAATTGTTGTAATTCTTATTGCTTCTGTTTCTATTTTGATAAGAACGGTCCAATTGCTGTTTGTTGCTTGGTCTGGTAGAAGGTTGCGTTGAGGGTCTGTTGCCAGATTTGTTGGAAGGTCTATTGTCCCTACTGTTCCAGTTGCCTTTGTTGTCTCGTTGGTAAACATTCCCTTTTTTATCGGTCATTACATTGTTTTGCCTTGTAGACGGCCGAGACTTGTTGTTTAAATTGCGATCGTTCGTACTTGGTCGGTTGCTTATGCTCTTCCTTACACCGTTGTTTCTATTTTGGTAAACGTTTCTATTGGCATTGTGTCTACCTGCCATATAACCATGTGCATACCCTCTATTGTATCCTCTGTTGTAACCATGTCGGTACCCGTGGTGGTATCCATGTCTATACCCATAGCGGTAACCACAAGGACCCCACCAAGCGGCATGGCGGTGGTAACTCCAGCCAATCCAGCCATAGCTAAATCCGTAGGAAAATCCCCAACCCCCGTAGGTGCTATAATGAATGCCAAAGCCATAAGTTACTGGCCTTGGGTAGTAATAATGGTGGTACCAAGGTTGGTAATAATACCCAGTACCATATACTACTACGCCTCCATATACGTAGGAAGCAGTGTACCCCGGTAGATAGCCTACATATACCACTTCTGGTGTAGAATCATAGATATAAACATATTTCACATTGTAAACTGGGGAGGAAGGAGGGATTTCGTCCACTTCATCTGGTCTTTTGGTACTTACTTTCCAAGGCCCAGTGGCTTTGGTGGATTCAAAATAAATACCATTGTCAATGCAGTAAAAGGTTTTGTCAATTTGGAGTACGGTTTTGTCGGAATTCAATGCATATGCCACTTTGGTTGCATCAATTTTCTCGAATTTTGGATCTCCATCGTACTGTACTTCTACCGTTGCCGTTTTGCGGTCGACGGTTGCAGTTTGTGGAACACTTTGTTCCAGTAAAGCGTCTTTGGCTTCTGGAGTGTCCGGTATGTTTACCCGTACCGATGCCATATCGGAATTGTTGGGGATATTCTTAAAATCTTCTGGTAAATCTTTTGGTTCAATAAACTTCCACTCATTGCTTTCTAAGCTTGGAGCAGTATACCACCTACCTGCAATCAAAATGTAATGGATTTGGCTGTTAAGCTCCATAATAACATCGTTTTCCGAATTGGATATATAGAGCAATTGGGTGTCTTTTATGGAGGCGTATTCTGCCTTTCCATCCGAAACTATCAATTCCGTTGGTTCGGTGGCAACCACTATTGCAGGGGCGCTGGACAAGGTGTTGGCCAAGGAATCTTGGTCTTGCTCCTCTTGCTGGGTAGCCATTTTCTCTGCAAATTGTTTTATGTTACTCGGTACTTTTGTGCTTTCAGACCACGGCCCATTAATTTTTTCTGAAGCATACCAGAATTGTCCACCATTCAAATAGTAAACCTTTTTATTATTTTCTCTAACGATGAAAAAGGGGGTGTTGACCACATATTCCAGACCATTTTCTTCTTTTGTAATAGGTTTGCCATCTATACTGACCAGCACTGTAGGTGTAGTTCGGTACAATACATGGGGCGCAGTGTTGTTAATAAGGGCCTCATCTTTCTGCAAATATTGATCATTTTCAATGCTGCCCAAAATGCGGTCGAGCGACATAGTCAAGTTCCAAGATTCAATTTGAGAAGTGAGGTAGTTCCTTAACTTGTTAATTTTTGCTTGGTCTTCAACATTAGGAAAACTGATATTCGGAATTTCCATTTTTATCAAATGCACGGTTCTTTTGTCGAGGTCTGTTTCCATGCGTGCTTCAAACCACATGGCTCCGAACAACAATTCGCCATTGGTATTTACGGATACAGCCAAACGACCTTCCATTCGGTTGTTTTCAAACTTCTCTATTTGAGGTTGGTACAGGGTGATTTCTCCCTCTGAAGTTTTAATTTCCATTGGCCATTCCAACGGATCTGTTAAGTCGGTAGCCAATGCGTTTTGAAAGAAAAATACAATGCAGCTTAGTAACGCAATTTTTTTCATTTTTTTACTTAGTTTGAGAATTTGTTAAACACCTCTGTTATAGATTCTGGGGTTAAACTTGTGCCATATTCAATTATTAATCCAATGGTTTCTGTAACGGCTTGTGGGTGGAGGCCCATTCTTATACCCATTTGAAAACAAAAATCTTTTTCACTTTCCGTAGCAACCGTATCAATACACATTAACAAAGTCAAACGGTGAAAAAGAGGAATTATTTTATATTCTTGATCAGGTAAAATCAATTTGTTGGGATGGGGTTTGTATTTTTCTACTTCTTCCAAGTCAATCTCCAATCTTTCGGCTATATTTTTAATAAAAGCCAATTCGATTTGTGAAAGAACGCCATCCTCAATGGCCAATTGATACAATTGGTATAGGTGGGAAAGTTTTTCTTCTTTTTTATTCATAATGGGTGGTTAATTTAAGACAAGTTACTTATTTCACCTAACAATCTTTTAATAATGAGGCGATTAGTATGCTGGACTTATTGGATTATAACTGGAGAGGGTATGGTCAGTTGAGATAAGTAGGGAAATGTTATTGGGACACAGCAACACAAGCAGAACCACTGCCTCTATTCAAAATAGTAGGGCCTTCAAAATAAAACCCCTTCCACATCCATGGTTATAATAGATGCAGAAGGGGTCTGTTTTTTGGCAAACATCCAGCTTTTAAGCGTAGCCCAATTTCTCCCTTACTTTTTGAATTACAGTTTGTGCAATGGCCCTGGCTTTTTCTTCTCCAGCTTTTAACTTTGCTTCGAGAACTTCTTTGTTTTCCATGTAGTAATTGTATTGTTTCCTTTCGTTTTCATAAAGGGCACATATCAATTCAAACAAAGCTTGTTTGGCATGGCCATACCCATAATTTCCAGCTTCGTAATTGTGTCGCATGGTTTGAACCTGGTCTTCATCCCCTAAAATTTTATACAAAGCAAAAACGTTGCAAGTATCCGGGTTTTTTGGTTCTTCAAGTGGGGTGCTGTCCGTTTGGATGGACATTATTTGTTTTCTTAATTTCTTGTCTGGTAAAAAAATATCAATGGTGTTGCCATAAGACTTGCTCATTTTTTGTCCATCCGTACCTGGGATGGTCATGATTTTTTCATCTATCCTAACTTCAGGCAAGACAAAAGTTTCTCCAAATTTATGATTGAAGGTACTTGCGATGTCTCTGGTAATTTCCAAATGTTGTTGTTGGTCTTTTCCGACCGGAACAATATTGGCATCGTACAAAATAATATCACAGGCCATTAATACTGGATAGGTAAATAATCCAGAATTCACATCAGAAAGCCGGTCGCTTTTATCTTTGAAAGAATGGGCGTTGGCCAACATTGGAAATGGTGTGAAACAATTCATAAACCAGGTGAGCTCACAAACTTCATTGATTCTAGATTGTCTATAAAAGTAATTTTTTTCTGTATCAAAACCGCAAGCGAGCCATGCTGCAGCTACCGAGTAAACATTTTCTTTTAATACTTCCGCATCTTTAATAGTGGTCAAAGAGTGTAAATCTGCTATAAAAAATAACGATTCATTTTTTTCGCTCTTAGACAATTCTATAGCGGGGCGGATGGCCCCTAGGATATTTCCCAAATGTGGTTTTCCCGAACTTTGAATTCCTGTTAAGATTCTGGCCATGTTTTTGCTAATATTTAATTTGTTCGCAAAGAAATAAAAAAAAAAAGACTCTTAATATCAAAATTAAACAAAAGTCTAATAAGAATAATGAGTATACAGCTTTCATTCTTAAATTGCAGCAGATTTACACATAGCATTTATGAAAAACGCAACGATTACACTATTTTTTGTCCTACTAACAAGCGCCATTTGGGCACAAGTATCCGAGCCATTAAAGTTTGTAGAAACTGTTCATGACTTTGGAACCATTCAAGAAGGGGATGGACCGGTAACTTACGAGTTTCAGTTTACCAACAATTTGGATAAACCCATTAAGATAATCAATGTAAAAGCTTCTTGTGGGTGCACAACACCAGACTGGTCCAAAGAAGCAGTAGCCCCTGGAGCAATGGGGTTCATTCAGGCACAATACAATCCTATTAACAGGCCTTACCCTTTTAATAAATCTTTAACGGTTTATACAGATGCGCAATCCAAGCCTTTGGTATTGTTTATTAAAGGGATTGTAAATCCGAAACAAAAAACCATAGCAGAGGAACTTCCGGTTAAATTTGGGTCATTAAGATTTAAGTATAGAAATCTTAACTTGGGTAAAGTACTTACTGCTGAAGCAGCAACCGTAAAGAAATTTGATTTTTATAACGATGGCGAAGAAGATGTAGTAGTGGCAACAATCCAAAAACCAGAACATATCGAAGTGGTATTGGACCGAGATACCATAAAGGCAAAAACAAAAGGCATCATGGAAGTGCATTACAATGCCAAGTTGAAAGAAGATTATGGGTTTTTAACCGATAACATCACCTTGGTAACCAATGACTCTATTGCCGAGCCGATGTCTTTTAATGTTTATGCTACAATTGAAGAGTATTTCCCGCCCATGACAATGGACGAACTCGCACAAGCACCAAAACTGGGTGTTTCTAAGTTGATGCATGATTTCGGGAAGATCAAACCAGACCAAACGTATACCGTGAAATACTATTTTAAGAACAATGGAAAGTCCAAATTGAACGTTAGAAAGGTGATGGGCAATTGCAGTTGTTTGCAAATTACATTAAAAGATTATGATTTGGATCCGGGGAAATCGACCGAAATGACTGTAGTATTTAATACAACGAATAGAAAAGGGAACCAGCAGAAGTCTGTAGTTATCTATTCTAATGACCCAAAGAAACCAACGCAGCGGGTTACATTAAAAGCATACATTGAAAACTAAAAATAAATGATAATTGCTATGAGAAAATCTATTTTATTATTGGGCTTGGCCCTCTGTTTGAGTACGGCTGGTTTTTCACAAGTGTCTTTAGGTGTTAAAGGTGGTTTGAATTTTGCTAATTTGGATGTGACATCTGCTTCGGCCACCTACGATCAAAAAACAGGGTACCATGTTGGTGCATTTTTGCGCATCAAGGTGCCAATTTTGACCATTCAGCCAGAAGTAATTTACTCCAGACAAGGTGCTACAGTAAAAGACGTAACGAGTTCTTCAGACGCCCATTTGGACTATTTCAACATTCCAATTATATTAAAATTAAACCTTCCATTAGGATTAAACATACAGGCGGGCCCACAATTTGGTTTTTTGGCATCGGCAAAAATAGGGGACCAAAATATTAAAGATGAGTTGAAAGGATCAGACACCAGTATTGCTATGGGACTGGGTTGGGACCTTCCCTTTGGTTTGTGTGTAGATGCTCGGTACAATCTAGGAATTAGCGAAATCAACGATGCAGCGGCATCCAATGCTACAAAAAACCAGGTGTTTCAACTATCAGCTGGTTTTAAGTTCGGTGGCAATAGTAAATAATATTGAAATTCAGGATATCATAAAAAGGGGCAAATTGCCCCTTTTTTTTGCTTTTTTAAACAAATGCCTGGATACCAGTTATTTCTTTTCCCAATATCAATAAGTGAATGTCATGGGTGCCTTCGTAGGTTACAACCGATTCCAAATTAGCCATGTGTCGCATCATTGGGTATTCACCAGTAATTCCCATACCACCATGAATTTGACGGGCTTCTCTAGCAATATTCAATGCTGTTTCAACCCCATTTCTTTTGGCAAGTGAAATTTGTGCGGTGGTTGCCGTACCTGCTTGCATCATATTGCCCAGTCTCCAATTAATTAATTGGGCTTTGGTTATTTCTGTTAGCATTTCGGCCAATTTCTTTTGAATTAATTGAAAGGAACCAATTGGCTTGTCAAATTGAATTCTTTCTTGCGCATATCTTTTAGCAGAATCATAACAATCCATTGCAGCTCCAATTGCACCCCAAGCAATTCCATAACGCGCAGAATCAAGACAATTCATAGGTGCTCCCAAGCCACTTTTGCCAGGAAGTAAATTTTCTTTGGGAACTTTGACATTGTCAAAAACCAGTTCACCAGTACAGCTTGCTCTGAGCGACCATTTTCCATGGGTTTCTGGGGTTGTGAACCCTTCCATGCCTCGTTCCACAATCAAACCATGTATTCTGCCAGCTTCATTTTTCGCCCATACCACAGCAATATCGGCATGTGGGCTATTGGAAATCCACATTTTTGCCCCATTCAAAAGATAATGGTCGCCCATGTCTTTAAAGTTGGTGACCATTCCGCTTGGGTTGGAACCATGGTCTGGCTCAGTTAAACCAAAACAACCTAGAAATTCTCCGCTGGCCAATTTGGGTAAGAATTTTTTCTTTTGATCCTCTGAACCGAATTTATAAATGGGGTACATAACCAACGAACCCTGAACCGATGCTGTGGACCGCATGCCACTGTCTCCGCGTTCAATTTCTTGCATGATCAAACCATAGGAGATATAGTCCAATCCTCCACCGCCATACTCCATAGGAATGGTAGGTCCGAAAGCCCCAACGTCGCCAAATTTTTTGACAATTTCTTGTGGGAAATGAGCATTTTGGCACCAATCTTCAATGCTCGGTGAGATTTCCTTCTTAACGAAATCTCGAATCGAACTGCGAATCAATTTGTGCTCTTCTGTAAGTAAGTCATCCAAACAATAAAAGTCTGGCGATTCAAATAAATCTGTTGCCATTTGTTTCATATATATTATTTTACCTTGTTCTAGCTTTGATATTATTTAAATTTGTTATCTATTTGACCTCAAATTAATATAATTATAAACATTTGTTAAAGCCCAAACCATGACAAATTCGAATTTAGACCCAAAAATCGTTGACAAGATAAAATTACTAGCCGAAAAATACGAAGTAATGGGGCAGGATTTACTATCTTATTTAGATGGTCTTCTCTATGCCGATTACCTCACTTATTGGGATTACATTCATTTGGATACGTTGTTGAGTCTTCAAAAGCCAAAAACACCCTTTAAAGATGAAGTGATTTTTATTATTTACCATCAAATTACAGAACTATATTTTAAATTAATTATACATGAAATTGAGCAAATTCAGGAAGCGGACCTTACTGAAGCGCTCTATATAGAAAGGTTAAAACGCTTGAATCGGTACTTGAAACACTTGGAGTCTTCTTTTACTGTAATGGTGGATGGCATGGACAAGGAGCAGTTCTTAAAATACAGGATGTCTTTGTTGCCTGCTAGTGGTTTTCAATCGGCCCAATACCGTTTTATAGAACTGATGGTGACCGACATCAACAACTTGTTGGCTCCTGACCAAAAAGAAGCATTGTCTCAAGTGGACTTAGACGAAAAAGTGATGAATATGTATTGGAAAAGGGGTGCTACTGAATTGGCTACAGGAAAAAAGACACTCACCCTGAAACAGTTTGAAGGTAAATACCACAAAGAATTTGTTGAAATCGCTGAAAATTCAATGGATAAAAATTTGTGGTATTTGTATCAAAACAACTTTAGCAATTCTGAAAATAAAGAAGAGATTATTAAGTTGTTAAGAGAATTTGATATGCTGGCCAATATATATTGGAGGTTGGCCCATTATAAATCTGCGGTGCGGTATTTACAAAAGGCTCCTGAAGACATTGCAGCTACTGGTGGTACCAACTGGCAAAAATACCTTCCACCGAGATTCCAGCAAGTGATTTTCTTCCCTGAATTGTGGTCAGAAGAGGAAAAAGCGGAATGGGGTAAAACATGGGTTGTTAATGAAATTCTTAATGCGTAGGTAAGTTTTTGATAGTTAGGGTTATATATATCGCATCATTGCTTTTATGTGTTTTGTGCGCTCGTGCGCAAAATGTAAAAAGGACTACTTTTTTTGACAAGGAAGAGAAGAAGGTGCATGAAGTTTTTCATTTGAATGACAGCAATACCTCGGTATTAGACGGTGTCTATATTTCCTATTATTTTAATGGTTCTATTGAGAAAAAGGGAAGTTATAAAAACAACATGCCCGAGGGAGTATGGGAATACCGTTATGAAAATGGACAAATGAAAATGGTAGGCCCTGTTAAAGAAGGCAAAAATCAGGGGTTTTGGCGTTATTTCTATGAAACAGGTAAAAAAAGAATGGAGGGAAATGTCCAGGACGGAAGCCAGAATGGGATTTGGGTTTACTACTATTACAATGGTAAAATGAAAAGCAAAGGCCGTTTTTTGGCAGGAGAGAAAGTGGCAGATTGGGAATACTACAACGAAGAGGAACAGGTGGTTGCACGTGCTAGTTACGCCAACGGAGAAGCGTTGTACAACGAGTTCTACAACTCCAATAAGTTGTACGGTGTGGGGTTAAAAGTGAATAAGAAAAAGGAAGGGGATTGGGTATACTACCATGAAAATGGAACGGTTTTGTCAAGGGGGAAATATACTGCTGGTAAAAAAGTTGGTTCCTGGAAATACTATTATGAATCTGGTGTGTTGGAGTCGGAAGGGGCTTTTAACAAAGGAACAAAAAAAGGGAAGTGGAAACGCTACCACGAAAATGGAAAAACAAAGTCAGAAGGAGAATATTCTAATGACAAGCGAAACGGAAATTGGAGCATCTTTGATCAGTTCGGAAAAATAGAAAGCAAGGGCGCCTACAAAAATGGTACTGGTAAATACCAATCGTTTTACGAAAGCGGTTCGGTAAAAATTGAAGGTTACTTCAAAGAAGATCAGTACGATAGCCTATGGTCATTTTATGACGAAAATGGCACAAAAGTAGGAGAATGTCTCTATAACAAGGACAAGGGCAACTATGTAGGGTTTTACCCCAGTGGAAAACTGAAAATGAAAGGAACGCTGGACAAGGAAAAGAAAGTAGGAACGTGGGAATTGTACCATGAAAATGGAACATTGGCAGGTTATTTTAGACCGGTGTACGAGCCTACCTCCGTAGTTTCTGCACCCAAGAATCCAAAAGTGAAATACGGGGTCGGGAAATACAGGTATAAAAAGAAAGATAACAAATATTTTAAAAAGGGAATTAATGAATTTGTAGGGATATATGCCGGCTTAGATGCTTTCTCTCATTTAATAGGCAGGATCCCAATAACAGGAGAAATGTATTTCCAAGAGCGCTTGGGGTACCAGGTAGAACTGGTACTCATTAAAGCACCTTTTTACAAACAATTCAACAATTTAAGCAACGGAGAGATAGGAACAACTGGTTTGGAGTTCAGTTTCAAACAAAAGTTTTATAATCCAGATGAGCTATTTGGTATGTGGTATTTTGGTCACCAAATAGTGTTTAACATTTTAAGCCATGAAACTGAAATAAAAAGGGACCCTTTAGATTTAGAAACCATCCAAGTACAAGCCAATGAATCCAAATTTCAATATGGAATAATTGTGGGCTACCGGTACCTTATTGATACCAAAAACAAAGGATGGTCTTTGGATGGTTATTTGGGGGTTAATGTTGGTTACAGACAATTCAAGGTGAATGAGATAGACAGGGTGTATTTTGAAAAACTGCCACAAAAGAAATTTGCTCTAACTCCTGCTGTAAGTATCTCCATAGGGTACATGTTCAGCCAAAACAAGAAAAAAAGAAAATAACCTATGCAGAACCGAATGAAATTTAAGGTCTCTCCAGAAATTGGGTTTGATGTGAACAACCTTCGAGCGTTTATTGAAGGAAAAGTACCTGCCATTGCCAATGGATCTTGTACCTATCAAATAATTAAAAGGTCCATCGATGCCAGGGGTAGAACGGTAACCGTTCCAATAGAAATTGAATTAGTAGAAAAAGGAACTGCTGCAAGGGGAGTGAAAAAAATTCAAATGGAGGCAGATGGGCAGGATAAAAAGAAGTTTGTTGTAATTGGGGCTGGACCAGCAGGGTTGTATGCAGCCTTGAGAATATTAGAATTAGGCCACTTACCGGTGGTGTTGGAAAGAGGCAAGGATGTCCAAGCCCGGAGAAGAGATTTGGCGGCCATTAACAAAGAGAATATAGTCAACCCAGACTCCAACTATTGTTTTGGAGAAGGTGGTGCAGGTACCTATTCCGATGGGAAATTGTATACGAGGTCAAAAAAAAGGGGAAGTGTTCAGAGAATTTTGAACTCATTACATGCCCATGGAGCGAGAGAGGAAATTTTATTTGATGCGCACCCGCATATTGGAACCAACAAACTACCAAAGTTAATAGAAGAGATTCGACAAACTATTTTGGACCATGGCGGAGAGGTGCACTTTGAGGCGAAGGTGAACGGGTTTATAATAAAAGAAGGAAGAGCCATTGGAGTAGAAACCACCAAAGGAAAAATTGAAGGGGCAGCCTTGCTTTTGGCTACTGGTCATTCTGCAAGAGACATTTATCGCCAATTGTCACAACAAAAGATTTACATTGAGCCAAAACCTTTTGCCCTGGGCGTGCGGGTAGAGCACGACCAGAATTTAATAGACAAAATTCAGTACCACTGCAAAACGGATCGAGGACCTTTTCTTCCCGCTTCTTCCTATGCTTTGGTCCACCAGACTTTTAGCGGCAACCAGCAAAGAGGCGTATTTAGCTTCTGTATGTGCCCAGGCGGTTTTATAGTGCCAGCGGCTACGAGCCCCGGAGAAATAGTGGTCAATGGAATGAGCCCTTCTCGACGAGATTCAGAATTTGCCAATTCGGGTATAGTTGTGGCGGTAAATGAGCAAGATTTTCATCAAGCAGGATGGAATGGACCTTTGGCGGGGATGGAGTTTCAAGAAGGGATAGAGCAAAGAGCATTTGAACCAGGCCAAGGTACACAACAAGCTCCCGCTCAACGTTTGGGTGATTTTGTTCAAGGGAAAACTTCTTCCAGTTTGCTAAAAACTTCGTATCAACCTGGTTTGGTTTCAGCAGATTTGAATTCGGTTTTGCCCGAGTTTGTAGCCGATAGTCTGAAACAGGGCTTTCAGGCTTTTGGGAAAAAAATGAGGGGATATTTGAGCAACGATGCTCAAATTGTGGCAACAGAAAGTAGAAGTTCGGCCCCTGTGAAAATACCGAGAGACAAAGAAACCTGCGAACATGTTCAAATCAAAGGGTTGTTTCCATGTGCGGAAGGTGCTGGATATGCTGGAGGAATTGTTTCGGCAGCAATGGATGGTGAAAAATGTGCTGAGCAAATGGTAGCGCTTTATGGAAAATAAAAAAACGTTGGTGGTAGGAGCCACAGAGAAAAGAAATCGTTATGCCTACGTGGCTGCTGAACGATTGGTAGAAGCCCAAATGGAAATGGTTTTGATTGGGAGAAAAAAGGGGCATGTTTTAGGACATGAAGTGTTCGTATTGCAAGAGCGTCCTCCTATACCAGGCATCCATACCATTACCATGTACCTTAGTGCTCAAAACCAAAGGGAGTACTACCAATATTTTTTGTCTCTGAACCCCAAGCGGGTGGTGTTCAACCCTGGAGCCGAGAATTTTGAACTCGAATCCATGTTGGTGGAGAGAGGGGTGCAAGTTGAAAATGCCTGTACCTTGGTACTGTTAAGCATAGGCAATTATTAGCCGCATTATTTCTATATCAATTCTGGTGTAATGAATTGAATGTGATGCTTTTATATTATTTTTGGGTGAATTTAAAATGTTACCATGGACAATCCTTTTGAAAATTCCGAACTCACCAGTATTTTAGTTGTTTCAGACACCGTCAAATCCAAAAAGTTTTATGTTGAAAAATTAGGTGCGAGCTTAATTAGAGAATACGATGGTTCTATCGTGCTTAAATTTTTAGGGCACTGGGTTCTTTTGGTTGCAGCTGGTGCACCCACAGAAGACAAACCGAACACCCGCTTCATTCCTCCACAAAACCCAGATGATGTTGCGCATTCCTTTACGATAAGGGTAGAAAACTGCCAACTTTCTTATGAGGCTTTGGTGAAAAGAGGAGTGGAGTTTCTTACTCCTCCATACGATTGGGGTGCTGAAATTAGATGCTTTTTTAAAGATCCAAGTGGCCACTTGTATGAGATCAGTGAATACAAAGGGGAGTGATTCATTTTTGGACTATCCTACAAAATCCATTTTATAAAGATATAAATCATTTATTTTTTTGTAGCTTTCGGGCTTTTGAGAATTAAAATAAATATATGACCGGTGCGATCTATTATTTAAGTTTGCCTTTGATCTATTTTATTTCATGGCTGCCTTTCACTGTGTTGTATTGGCTATCAGATTTTTTTTATTTTTTAGTGTACAAAGTATTGAAGTACAGAGTAGGAGTAGTGCACGAAAATCTTAAGAATTCATTCCCCGAAAAAAGTGAAGAAGAAATTAAGGCCATCCAAGATGGTTTTTATAGCTATTTTTGTGATTTATTGTTAGAAACGCTAAAAACACTAACAATAAAGCCGAAAACTGTCCTAAAAAGAGTAGAACAAGGCGATATGTCTGCTTTTGATTCCTTTTATAAAAAAGGGCAGAGTGTTATCATCGTAATGGGCCATTTAGGAAATTGGGAATTAGCGGGGGCAAGATTTAGCCAAGGTCCTGAGCATCAGTTGTATGTAATATATCATCCATTAAGCAATAAATACTTCGATAAATTGGTTTATCATATGAGAACGAGGCTGGGAAATAAGCTTTATCCCATGCAAGATGCCTTCAGGGGGATGGTGAGAGATAGAAATGAAGTGACTGCAACAGCTTTTATTGCAGATCAAACTCCTGCACCAAAAGGAGCGTATTGGTCAACTTTTTTGAACCAAGAAACCCCTATCTTTGTGGGGACATCAAAAATTGCTAAAAAACTGGGGTATCCAGTAATATATATATCTGTAGATAGGGTAAAACGAGGGTACTATAAACTGAATAGCGAATTGCTAATTGAAGACCCCAAAGCTTTGGAGGAAGATGCGATAACAGAAATTCATACCAGGAAACTGGAAGAAGACATAAAAAGAAAACCCGAGTTGTGGCTGTGGTCGCACCGAAGGTGGAAACACAAGAACCCCAATAAAATAGAAGACAATAATGTTGACAGGTAATGCGTTGATTTCGGCTACTAGAAAGTATGCCAAAGAGGATAGAAATAGGAGTTGGTTGCTTCTTTTGGGAACCATTAGTTTGTGGTTGGTGGCCTTAGTTGGGGCATGTTATAACTTCAACCTTGTACTTCAATTGTTTTGCGGTGTTGTAGCTGGTTTAGTAACGGTTAGGCTGTTTATAATATACCATGATTATATGCACAAGTCGATTTTACAAGGCTCATGGTTGGCCGAACTGATATTTACAGTTTTTGGTTGGTATATTTTAGCTCCAAAAAGCATTTGGAGGCGTTCGCATGACTACCACCATGCACACAATGCAAAATTGTATACATCGAGTATTGGATCTTTTCCAATAGTAACAAAAGAAGAGTTTTTAAATGCACCAAAATCGGAAAGACGGGTTTATTTGTTTATCAGGCACCCATTCACCATAGCCTTGGGGTATATTTTTGCTTTTATTTGGGGCATGTGCATTCGTTCCTTCCTATCTAAGCCTGGCGTGCACAAGGATTCTATGATTGCATTGGTTTTTCATGCATTACTTGGAGCAGCTATATACTATTTTTGTGGCTGGCCTGGGTTGTTAATTGGGTTTTTTATGCCCTACTTGATAAGTTTGAGTATGGGGTCTTACTTGTTTTATGCGCAGCACAACTTTCCAGGTGTAAAGTTTAAAAATAAGCAAGAGTGGGACTTTGTCTATGCAGCCTTGTACTCTTCTAGTTATATGAAAATGAGTGGGCTAATGCACTGGTTCACGGGCAATATTGGCTACCACCACATCCACCACATTAATGCGAAAATTCCTTTCTACAATCTTCCAAAGGTATTTACAGAAATGAAGGAATTCCAAAGCCCTACTACAACTTCCTTGAATCCCAAAGATGTTTTTAGGTGCTTGAATGTTAAGGTTTGGGATCCGGAAAAGGATAAAATGATAGGAATAAAAGAGGTTTACGCTTAATTGTTTTGGTTTTGCGTTAATGCTTGGTTGTAATAAGTGAGCAACGATCGTTCTCTGCCAACTAATTCGCGAAAGCCATTTCTAATCATGATGGCATTTTCTTTGCTTTTGGATGTGTCCATAAATTGCCGACTAAAAATAATCTCCACAATTTTGTCTGCTGGTTTGAATGTTACGGCTTGTTGGTCATAAATTAAGTAGTAATAGTGCAGTTCGTCAAAACTAAACTCTGCCAACGTACCACTTAAATTGGCTATTTCCCAGGTGGCATTGCTAGGCAAACGTTCATAAATCCCCTTGGGTGCTAATTCCAAAAGGTCCAATTGTCCTTCGACCAAAATAGCTTCTAAAGCTTCGTAGTTTTCAATCACGCTGTCCAATCGGTGGATAACTTCAAGGTGGTAGGGGATAAGATCGGAGAGGATTACCTTATTTTCTTGTACCTCACTTTTTAAATTGATTAGTGCCAGGTTTTTGTTGTTTTGAATTTTTTTATCCGTTCTAACCTCGTTCAAGAATAATGCAAGGCCAACACTAAATACAATTAATACTATTTGAAACAGGTACTCCAGTAGCGCTTTGACTTTCATAATGCAATAGAAAAATTTTGACTTTATACTTGGATTGCATATTAGGTAAATTCTCTTTTTAAAAATAATATACACACTATTATCCCCTAATTTTTCTCCTTAATAAGGAATAGAAGACAATGTTAGCTTCTTAAAACCAAAATTTCTGCAACCATTTTATTAGTTGTTCGTTTGTACAATAAATACCTTTGTTGTAGTTTTGTACAATAATTAAAAAGTTGAAAAATGAAAGGTGAAAATATTGGAGAACTTGAAGAACTTGTTTTGCTATCGGTAGGATCCTTGTACCAGGATGCCTATGCAGTTAATATTTTAAAAGTAATAAAAGACAGCACGGGTAGAGCCATAGACGTAACCGCCATACATTCTGTACTCAGAAGACTGGATAAAAAAGGTTTGGTGCAATCAGAAATGGGGGGTGCAACCAACGAAAGGGGAGGAAGGCGAAAAAGAATGTTTTCCTTAACTGCTACGGGTCGTACAACACTCGATGATATTATGGAGATTCGATCCAAATTGTACCAAAAAATACCAAAATTGGCTTTTAACATTTCTTTAGGATGAACCGCCAACCGCCTAATTGGGCCAACAAAATATTGGAATGGTACTGCGACCCAGACCTTTTAGAAGATTTGCAAGGAGATCTTTTTGAGTTGTATTTCGAAAAGTGTGAGGAATCGTCCCAATTGGCTGCACAATTCTCTTTTATTTGGTATGTGCTCCGTTCCTTTCGGCCATCCGTAGTTAGAAAAACTCAAAATACTTATATCAATATGACCAGAAATAATTTAAAAATTGGATGGCGCGTCATCATGCGCGATAAATTTAATTCAGCGATCAATGTAATAGGCCTCTCTATCGGCATTACTTGTTTTATTTTGATGGGCTTTTATGTTCAACAAGAATTAAGTTACGATCAGTTTCACAGCAAAAAGGAAAGAATTTACCGAGTATGGCTCAAAGAGATTTATGGGGAAGACCAAATTTTCTTCAACTCTACCACACCACTTGTTTTTGAAAAAACCTTCAAAGAAAGTTTTGATGCCTTGGAATCGGTAGTGCAATACAACGAATCCAACTTCACTATAGGAGAAGGCGAAAATAAGATGGAAGAAAAAGTTTCTGTGATTAGCCCAGATGCTTTGAACGTTTTTGATTTCACTTTTGTAGCAGGTAATTTAGAATCCGCATTTAAAAACAAGCAAGATTTGATTATTTCCCAACGGTTTTCCAAAAAGTACTTTGGAGAAAAATCGGCACTTGGCCAATCGCTTATTATAGAAATGGGAGATGAACCGATGGTATTTGAAGTAACTGCTGTTTTTAAAGAATTCCCAAAACAATCGAGTTTACAGTGTGATATCGTGGTGTCTAATTTAATAAATGAAAGTTTGTTTTCAGAAGAATCCTTAAATGCTTGGTTCAATGTAGGTCCAGAAACCTATGTCCTGGTAAAAGAAAAGGCAAACATTGCTACCGTAGAAGCAAGTACCCAAGATTTTGTGATGCAACACTTAAAAGGGCGGGTAGAAAAAGGGGAATACAACATTGGTTTCCAGCCTTTAACAGATATACATCTCAATAAAGAAATTCCTGTAGGAATTGCCGCAGTGGGAAATGCCGAATATGTTAAGATACTGGGCATTATTTGTGTTTTAGTTCTGCTTACAGCATGTGTCAATTTTACTACCTTATCCATTGGTCAATCCATTAAAAGAACAAAAGAAGTAGGGGTAAGAAAAGTAATGGGAGCTATGAAAAATGGGTTGGTTACACAGTACCTACACGAAAGCCTTTTGGTAACCTTCTTTTCTTTGTTGCTAGGTGTGGCGTTGAGCTATGTCCTACTTCCCTTTTTTAATGGTATAACTGGAGCAGATGTTAATTTATCGTTTGAATGGTGGCACCTTTTGTTATATGGTTGTATGCTTCTAACCATTGGTGTGTTGTCCGGTCTATACCCTGCCTTTGTACTTTCGAGTTATAAAGCTTCCAATATCTTAAGTGGACACAGTAAAATTGTTAAAAGTGGTTTTTTTAGAAAGGGAATAATGGCCCTTCAGTTTATGATCACTGTTTTTCTTATTACGAGTACGTTGGTAATGAACCAGCAGCTTAATTTTCTGCATACCAAAGACTTAGGGTATGATTACCATGCCATTGTTTCATTGGATCTCAACCCCGCTCCTGGTTCGGGTGCGTCCGGATTACCAGGTTTAAGCGCCTCTGCCATTCAAAAAGGCAACCAATTAAAAGAAAGGCTCGAACAATACGAACAGATTAAAGATGTGGGCCATGGTTCTCATGTGTTTGGTACGGAAGGCTGGGGACGGTGGTCTTACACAGACGAAAAAGACGTATTTAGGGAGTTTAATATTCTACAGACCGATGCCCATTATTTAAATACTTTTAAAATTAAGGTGGTACAAGGTAGAGACTTTGATCCCAACAATGAAACCGATGCTACTCGTGGCATTTTAATCAACAAAGCGGCTGTATCCTATTTTGGATTAAAAGACCCCATTGGGAGTCAATTGCCTGGTGATAAATTCGGGGACCATGTTATTGTTGGTGTGACAGAAGATTTTAACTTTGAATCCCTGCATCAAAAAATTAGCCCTTTGGTTATTACTCAAAATTTGACCCCAATTATATCTGCCATTAGCGATTTTGATTATAACTCTTCACCCATTCCAAAACTTGTGTTTAGATTCGAAGGAAGCAATTTGTCCAACCTACATACTATTATTGAAAAGGAGTGGGACAAGACTTTTCCTGAGGAAGAGATGGTGCTTAGCTTTGTGGACCAAAACCTTCAGTTCCTGTACGAGGGAGATAATAAGATGAAAAGTTTGGTGTTTTTCGCAACCATTCTGTCCATCCTAATTGCAAGTCTTGGTTTGCTGGGCCTGACCGTTTTGGTAGTAAATGGCAGGTTAAAAGAAATAAGTATTCGGAAGGTTATTGGCGCTTCGCAGCTCTCTATTTTTGGTATGCTTGGAACCGTCTTTATACGGCAACTGGCAATGGGCATTCTGCTTTCAATCCCAATTACCTATTGGTTTGTTTCGGATTGGTTAGAAGGGTTTGCCTACCACATAGAGGTTGGCCCCATGCCATTTGTTATTGGGGGTTTGGTCTCTTTTGGGCTGGCAATGGTGGTTATTGTCTACCACACAATTAAAGCGGCCAATGTTAACCCGGTTGATAGGATCTAGAATCATATTGCGAAGTAAAAATGAGTTGTTGCTTTTTATTTGCACTTGTCATAGTGGATGTCCAATTGTTCATAAAGCTGTAACAACTCATTTTCATATTGCAACAATATTTGGATGGAGGCAATGAGTTCTTTGAAATTCCCTTGCTGTAAAGATGGAATCATGCTTTCAGATTTTTCGACCGCAACCAATTGTAAATTATAAAGCGCTTCCAAGTTGTACAAACAATCAAATTCTATTTCGCTTAGAATGTTTATAGATTTAGTCGTTTCCCAAGCAATATTAGAAAGAGACAGAATTTCTAAATAAATAGAATATTGGCCACTGTATTTGAAGGTATTGTTGGCTACCAAAACAGAGTCTTTGGCAATGAAAATTTGGGGGTGGGTATTGTTCAATGCTCGAAGAAGCGCTGGAGTGGTTTGTATCTCACCTTTGTGGTTTTGCACCTTTCTAATGGCCACAAGAGATTTTAACGAATTTTTGTTATCTGATATATTCTTTTGTAGGTCAACGAGGTTGCCAGATATTTCTTTTTGGATGTTTTTTATGATGACTTTTTTATTGTTATCGATGGCGTTTTTTTCTTTGATGTGGTCCAAAGTAAAAGCACCAGATACCCCAGCCATGGTGCCGGCAAAAGACAACAAGGCAATGATCCAGTCTTTCTTGGTAAGCAGTTTTTTCTTTTTATTCTTTTGCATATTCCGTTAGTTGCACCAAACCAACTCATTTTTATCCTAAAATACAAGTGGTACCATGCGGCTCCTACGTTTAATGCGTACTCGTATCCGCCAATTGGCTTAGTCTTCGTTTTCCATCCAATCTTTAAAAGAACGTGCTTTGTCTTTGCTCACCAATACTTCTTCTGCGTGTTTGGGTTCCAAACCCAGTTTTAGTTTGCTATTAAAATGGTTGTGTATTTGTTTTACAGAATGAATGTTTACCAATGTCTGTCGGTTGGCTCTATAGAAAAGATCCGGATCCAATTTTTGATTGAGTTGTTCCAAATTGTATTCTACCACAAATTTTTGGTTGCTAAAATCTTTTAAATAGACCAATTCATTGGAAGTATAGAAATAGGCAATATTGGAGGTTTCCACTGGCACATATTTACCTCCTGTTTTAACCAAAAACCTGTTTTTATAGCCTGATTTTATGCGCAGCATGTCACCAACAAAAGCTTTTAAATCCGTGGCAGACGCTGATTCGGTTTTGTGTTGGTATTTCAAGAATTTTTCAACCGAAATTTTTAGTTCTGGTTGTTTGATGGGTTTAAGCAAATAGTCAATACTATTCATTTTAAACGCTTGAATGGCGTATTCATCGTACGAAGTAGTGAAAATTATGGCACTTTCGGTCTCAATATATTCGAATATTTCAAAGCTTAAACCGTCCGACAATTGTATGTCGCAAAAAACCAAACAAGGGTGCTCATTGGATTTCATCCAATTTATTGCTGATTTTACACTGTCCAAAACAGCCAGAACAGCAATGTCGTGGTCTACATTTTTTAATTGTTTTTCTAGTCTTTCCGCTGCCGGAAATTCATCTTCTATTATAATTACTTCCATGGTCAAGCTGGATTTAACAAGGGCAATTGAACAGAGAACTTGGCTTCATTCTGTATGATATGCACGCGCTCTTTTGTTAACAATGCATATCGATTGATAATGTTATTAAGACCGGTTTTGGTAGATTTTTCAACGATATTTTTTTCTTGCAACTCGTTTTCAACTAAAATGAAAGCACCATCTTTTGCGAACAAACTTATGTGCAAGGGTTGCTCTTTCGAAATGATGTTGTGCTTCAAGGCATTTTCAATTAGAATCTGGAGGCTAAGCGGGGCGATACTTTTGGAATAGGAGGCCGCATCTATGTTAATATCTATTATTAAATTATCCCGGAACCGCGTTTTGTTGAGGTAAATATACGATGCCACAAATTTCATTTCTTCTTCTAGAGTAATGGTTTCTTTGTCTTTGTTAAGCAACACGTAGCGGTAAACATCCGATAACTGTTCCAAATAAGTTAAAGCCGGGCTGTTGTTGTCTTCAATCAAAGAAGCAAGTGTATTCAAGCTATTGAAAAGAAAATGGGGGTCTAATTGACTTTTTAATACATCCAGTTGCGATTTTATAGATTCTTTGGCCAAGGCCTCGCTGCGGTGCAAGTTGTTTTTCCATTCTGTAAAAAAATATACAGATTCGTAGATGGAGACTACAAAAATTGTGGGAATGAGATTGATGAGTGCTGCTTCGTAGATGGTACCAACGTTGCACTCGTATTCAATTTTCACCAAAGTGAACGAGTATTCCATTACCGCAGTAGCAGATACAGTAGCCAAAACCACCAAAAAGAATTGAACAATTAGTCTTTTTTTGGTTTCAGTAGGTTGCTTGTATATGCCCCTGAGTTTTATAAATATAAATCGGTTGAGTTCCCAAAGAACAATAACATGTACATTAGAGACTATATAACCTCTAACTGGAAAAATACCAGCAGCAAAATACTCTGCATTAAAAATGTACGTAAATATTATGGCTATGATGGGTATTCCAAATAGCCTTAAAAGCCTGTCCTTCGGTTTGTTCATTCCTATTTTGGTCAAAGAGAAACACGCTCCTTCGAGCATGTTTCAATATTAACGAAATTAAAATATAATTCTGTATTGTGGTATTGGGAAAAATCCAATTTGGTACTCGGTGTCCACCGCATTGGTTCTAGGGTTATAAGACCGAAGAAACTCATTTTGTGCATTGGTAAGGTTTTGAATATCCAAAGAGAATTCATGGGTTACTTTCTTTTTATTTACACGATAGGATATTTTTATATCCGTACGGAAATAGTCACTTAATTGTTCGGAATAGGCCAAATGTTCCTTAAGAATTTCTTTTCCTGCTGCTTCCGAAGCTTCAAAGTCTATTGGTGTATAATACCGGCCACCGGCCACTGTTAGTTTCCAATCAATGTTCAATGTTTTATTTTTGTTGCCCAACTTCCACTCTTTTCCTGCTAATAAGTTCCCTACATACCCGCCATTAAAGGTAGTGTTTCTTTCGACACCATCACTTCCTTTGTATTTGGAGTCAAATAGAGAAGTGGTGAGCAAATAATAGTATCCTTTACTGAAAAACTTTTCTAAAGTAAGCTCTACTCCGTAATTGGTACCTACTCCTTGGTTCACTAAGTCGGTTTTATAGGATATGGCAAAATCAGCCCCCTCATTGAGCATTGAAAAGGAACTGCTTTGTCTGTCCACGGCAGCATTGTCAATGTTCTGGTAATAAGCTTCAATTTTGAGCCTTTTGTTGCTACCCAATACTTTGTCCATAGACAATACATAGTGCTGGGATTTAACAAAATCTAAGTTTTTATTGTTTTGAACTACCTGGCCTTGGCTGTTATAATCTTCATAGAAATAGGTTTCTAAGGGTTGCATTTGGCTGTGTTGGCCATATCCCGCTCCAAACGTTGTACTGGAGTTGGCTTTGTAGTTAATGCCAAGTCTTGGCTCCAATGATTGGCTCCCATTTAAATTCAAATACTGGTAGTTGATACCGGTGTTTAGGGTTAATTTGTCATTGAACCGGTGCTGCCAAGAAGCATAGGCTTGGGTCATACTGGTTTTGCCTTTGGAGTCAAGAATGGTCTCAAAATCGCCGGGCACAATTCGGTAGTTTTGAAGGTTGTAGTCCAGAAAGTCCAGTATAACACCAGCAGTTACATTGTTTCGTGCATTAAATTTTCTATTTAAGAGCACATGAGTAGAAAACTTTTTGTTGGTAAACTCCGATCTTTCATGTGGTATGGGTGTCCTGTCTTCGGTGCTTAACGAATCCCTCCGGAATTTTTCCCAAGTCCGTGAAGCAGCAAAAGTAGCTTTGTAATAGGTATTTTTATTAAAGTAATAGGTGTGCGATATACCTCCAAAAGCATTTTGATAACTTACATAAACATCTTCATTTTCATTGCCATACAAATCAGTAGAAGTAGTATCCAAATCACTGCCTAATAGGTCTATTGAGCTGTTGCCTCCCACGCCAAAAACACTGAATCTACCCGCTTTTTCCGTAGGGAGGTCCACCTTGAAACTTAAATCTTGGTACTTAGGCGTGGCAGATCCTGTACCGAAATCAAGACCTATTGCCTGGAATGCCCCAAGTGTGGAATACCTGTAGTTGGCAACATAGGACGCTTTTTTTCCTTTTTTGAATGGTCCCTCTGCGCCAAATTCAAAACCATTGAATCCTATTTGACCTAAATATTCGCGTTCCTCGTTGTTTCCGTTTCTCATTTGTAAGTCAAAAACACCGGCCAGCGCATTGCCATATTCAGCGGGAAAGGCGGCGGTCATAAAATCTGAGTTGGAGAGTAAGTTGTAATTAAGCAAACTTACTGGTCCACCGGTTGCGCTCATTGCGCCAAAATGGTTGGGGTTGGGGATGTTTATTCCATCCATTCTCCAAAGCAGACCATTGGGCGAGTTGCCACGGATGATGATGTCGTTGCGAGAATCATTTGCACCAGAAACACCTGCGAAGTTAGAGGCCATCCGTGCAGGGTCGTTTCTTGAACCAGCATACCTACTGGTTTCTTCAATATCAAATGTTCGGGCACTCACAGATGTTAATTTGTTCATAGTTTCAAATTTATCTGGAGCCGCAGTAATGACGACTTCGTCGGTCATCATTACGTTTTCGGTTAATTCAATATTAATAACCACTTGTTTACTAGAAGTTACCACCACATTGGGTACTACTTTTTCTTCGTATCCCAAATAATTTATTTTTATGGTGTGTCGGCCCGTTGGTACATTTTCTAACTTGTAAATGCCATCGATATCGGTGGTAGAACCAATTAGCGGGCTGCTGCCAATTACAACAATGGTAGCACCTATTAAAGGCGATTTGGATTGTGCATCCAGAACCCGTCCTTTAACCGTTTGATTGAAATCTTGTGCCTGCATTAAAAATGGCAGGCAGATCCATGCTAAAAGCAAGTTGAGTTTTTTCATTACTGATGTAGGTTGTTTGTTGTACCAAAGATGGATACTTATTAAAAAGGTTTCCATAATTAAGTAATTGAATAGTAGATTTTTATGTGTGAAACGGAAAATAATAAATGTGAAACAATTCCACATTTACGAAGAATGGCCATAAATTAGCGGGTATGACTACTATTAGTATTGTTATGCCTGTGAAAAATACCGCTTCTTTTTTGGACGAATGCATGCAATCTATTGTAAATCAATCTTTTAGTAAGTGGCAATTGGTTGTAGTTAACGACCATTCCGAAGATGGCTCGTTTGATATATTAAAAAAATGGAGCATGGAAGATGCTCGGGTAGTAGTTTTGGAAAACGAAGGCAGTGGCATAACACCAGCCCTTCAAACCGCTTTGAAACATGCCAAAGGCGATTTTGTTACCAGAATGGATTCGGACGACATCATGCACCACAATAAAATTGAATTGTTGTTGGATGCATGTATTGAAGGTGGGTACAATAGTATAGGGGTTGGAGGCGTAAAATACTTTTCTAAACAGCCATTAGGCAATGGGTATTTGCGGTACGAATCTTGGCTCAATGGCTTGTTGCGTACAAGTGGTCATTTTAAAGAAATATACAAAGAGTGTGTGGTACCTTCTCCTTGTTGGATGATGGCTATGGATGATTTTAAAGCCCTAGGAGGGTTCAATTCTGATAGCTATCCCGAGGATTATGACCTTTGTTTTAGGATGTACCGGCATGGTGCTACGGTAGTTTCAGTACCGGAAGAAGTGCATTTTTGGCGAGATTACCAAGAAAGGACTTCCCGAAACGACCCGCATTACAAAGACAACTATTTTTTACCTATGAAAATTAAATACTTCCTAGAAGTAGATTACGTGCCTGCATTGCCTTTGGTGTTGTGGGGTGCAGGTAAGAAAGGAAAAACACTGGCTCAATTTTTAATTCAAGCTGGAGTGCCATTCCATTGGGTTTGCAACAACCAAAATAAAATTGGAAAAGAAATATATGGGCAAATAATGCAAAATCAGTTGGAGATTGGGGGGATGCGGAATGCCCAAATAATTGTTGCTGTTGTGGCGGAGGAAGATCAAAAACAAATCCAATCCATCATTCAAGAAATGGAACGCCCAAAAGTGCATTATTTTTGCTAGTGGGTCGAAATGCCTATACCAACTATAAAAGTCATCAATTATATACGTTTAGTTACGTTTTATTCATATTTTAAACGGTTGGAACAGTATTATCGGGTATGCGACAGTGTTTTATATGGGCATTTGTTCTTTCTAAAAATTAGAAATATACTTTACCTTACAATGGAACTGCGCATTAGTTTGTCTATTATTTGGACAGAACGGTCCATCCTATTTTCCCAAGATCCACTAATCAAACAGTAAGGGATGTTTCTTTTTTCAAGATAATCTAATTGGGACCAATGCAATTTATTGCGCATTTTTACATTGAGTCGGGTACCATCTTGGTGGTAGGGACAGTCGTTGTTGAGGTATAAGTATACATCTCCGGCATTTGCAGCTTCCTGTTCTACAGTTGTTGAGAGCTTCGTTTGAAATAGGAAGTCAGCATAGGATTGTGTGGTTATAATATTGGTGTCCAAAATTAACAGGGGGCCAAATGATTCTTCTATAGAGCGCTTTATTGCTTGGGTGTGCTGTTGTGCAATGTTGATAAGATCTTTTAAAGTGCAAAGGTTGCTGTGTTCTACAAGGACTCTACCAGTTTCTTCTACCAAACTGCAGCGGTAATGCTGGGCAAGTTGGCCTGCAAGTGTGGACTTTCCGGTGGACTCCGTTCCTAGAATTACTATTTTTTTAATGAAGTGTGATTTGGCTCCAAACGATAGAAATTTCCATTTTTCTTTTAAGTTTTTAAGAATTAGCGAGGAAGATATAGGTGTTTGCACTCTATCTGGATCAAATGGAACATGCTGGATGTTCATGTAGTCCGCCACGTATTCTCCATACTTTTCTGATGTGAATACAACGTTAGCATCAGGGAAAATTAATTTAAATTGATCGGACCATTGTTTGGACACCACTTTTGAAGCATGCGAGGTGTTGGTAAGAAAGGATTCTGAATACTGGAACAATTGGACCTTTATACATGGTAGGTGCTTAAATTCATTCTCAATCCATTGTACCCGAGTGGCGCCACTAATAGATTCTTTGTCGGAGGCACAAACCAAAACCGTGAGGTTCGTACAACGTTTTTGTGCGAATTTAATTAAAGCTACATGCCCTAAATGGAAGGGTAGGAATTTTCCAAAAGTAAATCCATTAACCATGGCGCATTATTTTTTTCCAGTTGTACCAACCAAAAATACACAAGATTAAAAAAATAAAATATTCTACCGCAACCACTTGGATACCCTTTATGAAATATAAAAAAATACAAACCACGTCAACAACCATCCAAATTAACCAGTTTTCTATTTTTTTACGAGCCAAAAGAATGGTGGCGATCATACTGGCTGTTGTGGTGAAGGCATCGGGATAAGCGAAAGAAGCTTTAACAGGGAAAAAGCTCGGCAATAACTGGTGTATGTGGGCTACCAGGGTGCCAAGAGCAAGTGTTCCTCCTAGGGCAACAAAAAACCAAACCCACCGGGAGAAATTGGATAGAGTTGTAATTTTTCTGAAACCAGGGGCGGATTTCCAATTGTACCAACCATACAGCGTGGCTACAAAAAAAAATACTTGAAGCAACATGTCCGAATAGAGATGCACTTGAAAGAACAATAAAAAAAATGCTGCTTCATTAATAATGCTGGCTGGCCAAGTTAATATATTGGCTTTAGAAGCCCAGTAAACTGCGAATAGGCCAAAAAATGTTCCTATTAATTCAACATAGCTCAAGTTGTACCCAAATATGGAAATGGCGGTGGTTTGAATGTCAAAAAACATTCTTATAGAGGTACCCAATTGTTATTGGTTTGGTGAAGTTTCAAATTAACAAGAAAGTATTTTGTAAGCAAGAAAAGGACCCTGAGTAAAATTTATTCAGTTAATACGAAAATAATTTACAACTATTTTACAACTATTTGCCACTTGTAATATCTTATTTATACGTTTACAGTTTTAGAACTAAATGCACTATTTAACTCCCTGGTACTAAGGCTCAGCTAGGGGTTAGATATGCATTTTTTAAATGCAATTGTACTACAGCATGCCCAATGCTTTTTTATAAGTTTATTGCAAGTTTTTTTAATTTATTCTATCCTCCCATTAAACCTCCCATACTTGCTAAGGTCTAAACCAATAAATAAAAACATAAAACATGAAAAATTTAATTGGAACATTATTAGTGGTGTTATTTTTAGGGTTGGGTGCACAAGCACAAAGCCATCAAGTGGTTGCTGCAAACACCAAGGTTGTGGTTGTTAAAAAAGTTGGACCAAAAACTAAAGTTGTAAAACGGAAAGGACATTATGTTTGGTCCAACAAATATAAAAAGTACGTATGGGTTGGTACAGTTTCTAAAAAGAGGAACAAGAAAAGGGTCGTGGTTAGAAAGTGGTAATTGTTTTTTGAGGAAGTAAGAGCAGGGTTTCGGGATTTGAATAGTTTTTGTTGATACCAATAGTGAAAAAGCTTATCCTTTTTATAACAGATTTTTTCGCCCTGTTTTTACCTTCAAGAAAAAAAACATGACAGCTCTACTTTATGGATCGTCCCGCGAGGACGGCAATACGTACAAAATAGCTCAAGAATATAAAAAACATCATGTTGTTGATGTTTTTAGTTTGGGTACTTACCACATTACAGAATACGACTATTTGCATCGGAACGAACAGGACGATTTTCTTAAGTTAATAGACGTTTTAATGCAATATGACACTTGGATTTTGGCTTCTCCAATTTATTGGTACAGCATGAGTGCTAAAATGAAGATTTTCTTGGACCGAACCAGCGATTTAATAACCATTCGCAAAGAATTGGGTAGAAAGTTGGAGAATAAAAACATGGCTGCCTTAAGCTGTGGGGATGGACCAAAAGTGTGGGAAAGTTTCTTTCCTCCTTTTAAGTTAACTGCCCAATATTTTAAAATGAATTACTTCGGTGATTTCCATGCCTTTGCCAACGAGAAAGAAATAATTCTTCCTGCGCTTTCATTTTTAAAAGAAAGGTAATAATTTCTAGACAATTGTATCAGAATATATGACTTTTACAATTGCGATTGATTTACCTTTTACGGATGAAGAGAATTTTTATTTTTTTGATGTGTGCTATGTGTTTGGATGGGTTCGCCCAACAGGAAGAACCTGTGTACAGTTTACATTTTGCTGGGAATGGCTCTAAAATAGACCGTTTTGATTCAGCGCTTCAAATTATAGAAAAAAGCATGCAGCGCACTGCTTCTAAAAGCGGTTTGCTCCTGTTGGGGGATAATTTTAACCCAAATAAAAAGGATTATACACAAATTGCAGGTTTCCATACCCCTCAAGTTATACAAAACTTAAAATCGATTCAGTCCAATGCCGATGTTTACATTTTAAACGGCGAAGGCGAATGGGATGACAATGGCAACAAAGGTTTCCAAAAGGTTCAGTTTATGGACGAATATTTGGACACTTTGTTTAATTCTAGTGTTATTTATCCAAGTCAATCGGGTTGTCCGGGTCCGTATGAAGTACCGGTGAACGATTTGATAACACTGGCGGCATTTGATTCTCAATGGATTTTACACCCATGGGATAAATCAGGAAGAAATGAAGCCTGCTCTACTTATGGAGTAGATGAGATTTTAACCGGTTTAAAAGATATCATCGAACGGAACTACGACAAAATTGTGGTAGTGGCCATGCACCATCCCTTGGTTATGGAGGGCACTAATTACAACGCCTTAATACCGAGCAACCAGAAGTACATCCATCCGGTATACAAGGCATACTCCAGTTACTTTTTAAAAGAGTTAACCAAACATAAAAATGTAATTTTACTTTCTTCTCATGATTCCTATCAAGGCGTTTACCACGTAGATGGGCTTCCGATGCTGTTAACGAGTTTAAGTGTTGAAAAAGAAGGAAAAAAAATAAAAGACCGTAAAGAATTGGCAATTAGCGTTTATAAGTCTGCTTACCAAGGATTTGGGCGGTTGGATTTTTTTAAAAATGGGAAAGTAAATGCGGTGTTTTGGGAGCTACAGAAGGATGGAAGTTTACAAGAACGATTCAATAAAGAGATAATTGAACTAGAATATGTGAAAAAAGAAGCCATCTCTGAATTCACCCTTCCTGATTCTTTATCCAACCAATACAAAACACCCATCAGTACACAATACAACAATATGAATACCTGGTGGTTTGGAAATAACTACAGAAAATCGTGGGCTACTGCGGTTAACTTTGATGTCTTTGACATTGGTAAAGAGAAAGGTGGGTTGAAAATTATTAAAAGAGGAGGGGGGCAACAAACCAGGTCTTTGAGGTTGCAAGCTGATGATGGCAAACAATATGTGTTAAGAAGTATTGAAAAATATGCACAAGGCGCCGTGCCAGAAGATTTAAGAAAAACGATAGCCGCAGATTTGGTTCAAGATCAAATTTCAGCTTCCCACCCATATGGTGCGTTTGCAATTCCAAAATTGGCAGATGCAGCCCAAGTATACCATACCAACCCGCAACCGGTGTACTTGCCTCATGATCCCCGTTTTGGGCAGTATCGGAACGACTTTTCAAATGATGTATTTTTATATGAAGAAAGGCCTTCAGGTAATTGGAAGGGGACAGGCAATTTCGGGGATTCTAAGAAAATAATTAGCACTTTCGATCTAATAAAAAAGCTGAAATCAGATAACGATGAAGAGGTAGACCAGCATTGGGTACTTAAATCGAGGCTTTTTGATATGATGATTGGCGATTGGGACCGACACGATGACCAATGGAGGTGGGCGCGGTTCAAAACAAAAAAAGGGCATTATTACCGGCCAATTCCAAGAGACAGGGACCAAGCTTTTTTTATAAACGATGGGGTCGTTATGAGCTTTGTGGGCAAAAAGTGGGCCATGCCAAAGTTCCAAGGGTTCGATGACAAGTATAAAAACCTAAATGAATTTAATTTTAATGGGCGCTATTTTGATAGGGACTTTATCAATGAACCCTCCAGAGCGGAGTGGGTGGCTATTGCAAAAGAATTACAAAAGAATGTAACAGACGAGGTAATTGCGAATGCACTACATACTTGGCCAGACTCTGTATATGCTAAAAATGGAGCGGAGATAGAAAGAAAAATTCGATCCAACAGAGATCATTTGGTCGAATACGCCAATACATATTACGAGTTTTTGGCAAAATTAGTTAATGTAGATGGTTCTAACAAACATGAAGAATTTAATGTACGCCGTTTCAAGAATGGTGATGCTTTGGTGGAGGTATACAAAATTAATAAAAAAGGGAAAAAGGGAAAAAATGCCAAATTGCTTTATAAAAGACATTTTTATAAGCAAGAAACCAAAGAGATTAGGTTGTATGGATTAAAAGGAAATGATGTTTTTATTTTCACAGGTAAAGGGAAAAAGGGTATAAAAGTAAGGGTAATTGGAGGAGAAGGAAAAGACGTGGTTAAGGACAGCAGCCACATAGCTGGGCTCAGGAAAAAAATATTCGTTTATGACAACAAAGAAGGCAATGGTTATAAGAAAACCAAGGAAGTAAACTTGCAACTTTCCAAAGATCCGGAAGTAAATAATTACAATCGAAATCAATTCAAGTACAATACACTGATGCCACTATTGAGTGCTGATATTAACCCTGATGATGGTTTTTTTATTGGTGCTGGATTTACCTATGAAAACCAAGGATTTAGAAAAGAACCGTTTAAAAGCCGACATTTTGTAATGGCAAAAATAGCTCCAAAAACGCAGTCTTATTCCTTTAACTATAAAACTACTTGGACCGATATAATAAAAAAGTGGTCAATGGATCTAGAATTTTTAGCCCTGATGCCCAATTATACTTCCAATTTCTTTGGTATTGGAAATGAAACTGTTTACGATAAAAATATTTCAGAATCGTTGGGCCTAGGTAGTGAAATTGAATATTATCGGGTAAGGTTTAGAAATGTCTCTGCTTATGGCGCTTTGTCCAATAAAATTTCTGGTCGGTCTAAATTTTCTGTGGGCTTGCATTTTCAGGCCTTTAAAACGGAGCAAGATTACAATGGAGAGGATCGGTTTATATTGGATTATGCTGAGACAGTAGAGGACCCCAACTTTTTTGAATGGAAAAAATACAGTGGTTTGGTGTTGTCCTACGATTTTGATACCCGAGATAAAGATATGTACCCAAAAAGTGGAGCCCATTTTTCTGTAGATTTAAGAGGGTACGAAAACATAGGAGAAGAAGCGACAGAATTTACTAGGTTTAAGTCAGAATTTTCATTTTATAAAACTTTGCGATTGCCTTCCGAATTAACATGGGCGGTACGCTTTGGTGGCGGAATCAATTTTGGGGAATACGAATATTTTCAGGCCCAGATATTGGGAGACCAAAAAGAGTTGCGAGGGTATCGAAAGACCCGGTTTTTTGGAGATGCGATGGCCTTTACCAATATGGAGTTGCGATTCAAACTATTGGAATCAAAAAACAAAATACTACCCATGACGATAGGAATCAACGGTTTTACAGATATCGGCCGCGTTTGGGTAGACAAAGATCCAAGTAAAGTTGGGGGTAACGATTCTTCTGAATGGCACAATACCATCGGTGGAGGGGTATGGATAGCGCCACTAAACGCTTTTGTATTGAATGTCGATGTAGGAGTTTCAGAAGAGGAAGTTTTAGGTTACCTTCGGTTAGGGTTTCTTTTTTAAATTAAGTAGAAAACACATAGATCATGAAATACAGCATAAAACTATTAACAGTAGTTTCTTTTATTTTGGCTTTTCAAACAGTTTTTGCTCAAAATGATGAAGCAGAAATTAAGAAGCTGGTGTACAAATTAACCGGAACTAATGTAGGTGAAGTAAATGGTAAAAATTACCAAGGTATTTTAAGCGCATTTTCTAAGAACGCACAATTTAAATACATTGACATTGGAATTAATAACCGGTACAGGGAGTCAGAGGGAGATTTTAAATTTTACAGAAAAAGGTTATCGGATATTATTGCAATGGATGGTTTAACTGTATCAGGGAAAATAGTGAAAGAGCCCATCATACATGTTAACAATGGTTTAGGCGTAATAAACTATGCAATAAGGGCCAATGCTAAAATTAACGGAGAACAGGCCATGAGTGCGCTTCAATCGGTTACAGCAGTGGCAGAAAAAGAAAAAGGAGTATGGAAGATTATTAGATACAATGCAGTTTTGAGCATCGATGCATTGTTTAAGGACGATTGCGTCGCAGATATTTCTTCCCTTTCTAGTAATGGAAAAAAGTATTTAACCAAAACAAGAATCCCAGGAGGTAATATGTTTTTGTTTGAAAACAATGATTTTACCTTTACCACAACGGCAGATGGCAATTATATTTATTCCATGGATTATAAATACGAATGGTTGAAAGATAAAACAATCAATTTGATTGATACCTATGATGAAAAAGTTACGCAATTGGGAAAAGCAGAAAGCCGCAAGGATGCGTTGGTTATTATATTAAAAAACCACATTTATAAAGACAATTGCATCAATTTTAAAGGGCGTTTAGTGAAGAATTAAATTAAAGCTGTTTACTTTGCAATGCATTTTTGATTTACACGAAATTACTATGAAAAAGATTACCTCTATTTTATTTTTTAACATGTTGGCAATTTCCATGTGTTTTGCCCAAAGCTTAAGCGGCTTGTATGAAAAAGTGGACCCTTCTGTGGTTGTTATCAAGACAAAACAAAAACAGATAGTTTCTAAACAAGGACAAACCGCAACTGCAG
The DNA here is from genome assembly GCA_900537185.1 of Cytophagales bacterium Alg240-R148. Classification (GTDB taxonomy): domain Bacteria; phylum Bacteroidota; class Bacteroidia; order Cytophagales; family Cyclobacteriaceae; genus Alg240-R148. Next base: position 555,638 of record LS999829.1, on the reverse strand, counting down.
AAGGAGTAGGGAGTGGGGTGCTAATAAGTGAAAATGGCGAGATATTGACAGCCGCCCATGTGGTGCAGGTAGCCGAGCATGTTGAAGTGGAATTCGCAAATGGCGAGGTAATTCCTGCTAAAATAATTTCAACAGTTCAAACTGCAGATGTTGCTTTGGTTAAAGTTTTATGGATGCCAAAAAAATATTATGTAGCACCGATAGGAAATTCTGATAATGTAAAAATTGGAGATGATATATTTATTATAGGAACTCCTTTTGCTTTGGGGCATTCTCTTTCCAAAGGAATTATCTCTGGCAGACACAAAGAACACAGCAAAACAAGTGAATTGATGAAAGTAGAGTTTTTTCAAACCGATGCTTCTATCAACCAAGGAAATTCCGGTGGCCCCATGTTCAACATGAAAGGAGAGGTCATAGGAATAGTTAGTTTTATACTATCGAAATCAGGTGGTTTTGATGGGATTGGCTTTGCGGCCACTACCAATTTGGCTTATGAACTTTTGATTAACGAAGACAGAGGTTGGAATGGTGTTGAATCTATAATTGTGGCTGGTGAAGTAGCTAAAATTTTGAATTTGCCTCAATCCGCAGGTATATTATTAACGGATGTTGTGCCCTTGTCTCCTGCTGGTATTGCTGGACTCCAAGGTGGGGATTATATTGCTGAAATAGCTGGGCAAGAAGTAGTGCTCGGAGGGGATATAATTTTGGAAATTGAAAATATTAGAATAGACTCTCAAGAGAGTATCGAAAAGATTATGGAGATAATGAGTAAAATAGAAAGAGGAAGCTCATTTAAAATAAAATATTTAAGAGGAGGGAAAGTCCTTGAAACAAATGTAATCAAACCAAAAAAATAATACTTTGTTATCTGAATTTGGTAAAATACTGATATTTTTTATTGTGGGCGTAATGTTTATCGGCGGTGGGTTAATTACTGCTTGGTTGGTACGCCCCAATAGACCCAATGACGAAAAACTGTCTACCTACGAAAGTGGAGAAGAAGTTGTTAGCAACGCTTGGGGAAAGTTCAATATACGTTTCTACGTTATTGCACTAATTTTTTTATTATTCGATGTTGAAATTGCCTTGCTTTTTCCATGGGCCGTGGTTTTTGGGAATGAACAATTAATTCTGGAAACCGATGGACTTTGGGGATGGCTTTCCTTGATTGAAATGGTGGTATTTGTACTCATTTTAGCCATAGGATTAGCGTATGCATGGAGCAAAGGGTATCTGAATTGGGAAAAACCCAATGTGGAGCATCAAAAAATTGATTCTCCTGTACCAACGGCTTTGTACAAGCAGGTCAACGATCAATACCAAAAAGACTAATTATGGGTATTCTAGATCAAGAATTTACCAAAGGTGGCGTAATCATTACAAAATTAGATGATGTGCTCAACTGGAGCCGCCTTTCTTCTATGTGGCCAATGACTTTTGGCTTGGCGTGTTGTGCCATTGAATTTATGAGTGCCGGTGCACCTATGTACGACTTTGATCGCTTGGGTATTACACCAAGGGCTTCTCCTAGGCAAGCCGATGTAATGGTGGTTGCTGGTACAGTAACTTTCAAAATGGCAGAAAGAATTAAGCGGTTGTACGAGCAAATGCCTGATCCAAAATACGTTATATCCATGGGCTCTTGCTCCAATTGTGGCGGACCTTACTGGCAACATGGCTACCATGTCGTTAAAGGAGTGGATAAAATTATTCCAGTGGATGTTTATGTTCCTGGTTGTCCTCCAAGGCCAGAAGCACTTATTGGAGGGTTTATTAAACTTCAAGAAAAAATAAGAAACGAGACCTTAATGGCGCCTAGTGCCATTCACAAATTAATGAAGCAAGATGCAGTTTAGTGAACTTTTAGAAAATATTACTGAATCATTTGCTGAGGATATAATCGGTACCGATGAAAAATGCAGTCCAAGCGCTGTTATAGTAAACAAAAATGGACTTGTAAAAATATGCAGTTATCTGCATCGAACAGAAGGCCTTTACTTTGATAGTCTTTCCAATCTGACCGCCATCGATAAACCGGATCAGAATAAATATGAATTGGCTTACAATTTATATTCCATTCCGTACAACCATCATTTGTGCTTGAAAGTAACATTGGACAAAGAAGAAAACCCAGAATCTCTGGTAGTGGGTACGGTCTCCGAAATTTGGAGGACCGCCGATTGGCATGAAAGGGAGGCATACGACCTCATGGGTATTTATTTTGAAGGCCATAAAGATTTAAGAAGAATTTTATTACCAGCAGATTGGGAAGGCCATCCATTGAGAAAGGACTATGCCGTTCAGTCTTATTACCAAGGTATTCAGGTAATGTCGGACGAAAATGGAGGGAGCGAATAATGGAAAGTATTAATTTGAATTTGACCCAGTCTGAGCCTACTAAATATGCTGATGCGGATTTAAAACCAGGTCAGATGATAATGAATTTGGGCCCCCAACACCCCTCTACCCATGGCGTGTTGCGGCTTGAAATAATCACAGAAGGCGAGATTGTACAGGAGGTGGTACCCCACATGGGCTACTTACACCGCTGTTTTGAAAAGCATGCAGAATCGCTACCATATAACCAAATAATACCCTTTGTAGATAGAATGGATTATATGGCAGCCATGAATTCAGAACATGCTTATGCCATGGGTGTTGAAAAAATGCTGGGAATAACGGATAAAATTCCTAAAAGGGTGGAATACATTCGAGTATTGGTGGCAGAACTTAATAGAATTGCCTCCCATTTCATTGCTTTGGGAACCTACGGGCTAGACCTAGGTGCCTTTACACCTTTTATGTGGCTCATCCGGGATAGAGAACACATCATGAGAATGTTGGAATGGGCTAGCGGTGCACGAATGTTGTACAACTATATTTGGGTTGGTGGGTTGTATTATGATTTGCCTATGGGTTTTGAAGCCAGGTGCCAAGAATTATTGGATTATTTAAAACCTAAATTAGAAGAATTCTCCAAATTATTTGTTGACAACAAGATATTCATAGACAGAACGGCCAATGTGGGCGTTTTGGATCGGGACTTGGCCATTAATTATGGTGTTACAGGGCCTATGTTGCGGGCTTCAGGTTTGAAATATGATTTAAGAAAGGTAGATGCCTATTCTGTTTACCCTGAACTTGATTTTGATGTTCCAGTTGGAACAGGTGCGCGGGGAACACTAGGGGATTGCTGGGACCGTACATGGGTGCGGTACCAAGAAGTAAACGAAAGTATTAAGATAATTGAGCAGTGCCTAGTTCAATTAAATGGAGACCACAAACGCTCCAAATTATTTGATCCTCAGGAAGTGGTTCCTAAAAAAATTAGACCTAAAGCGCAAGAGCTATATTTTAGGGCAGAAAGTCCTAAAGGAGAGTTGGGTTTTTATTTTATTGCCGATGGCAAATCAGATAAACCTTTCAGGTGCAAAGCAAGGTCGTGTTGTTTTGTGAATTTGTCTGTAATCGACGCCATTTCGAAGGGCACCATGATTGCGGATTTAGTGGCAATTTTAGGTTCTATAGATATTGTACTTGGAGAAGTAGACCGATAATATTATGAACATCTTGTCGTCAGAGCAAATGAGAAAGGTCGATCAATTGACGCAATTGAACGAACCCATTAGCTCCTATGATTTGATGGAAAGAGCAGCCCAAGCTTTGGCTTCAGAAATTACCCAGCAAATGGGGCAGGAGGTGCCATTTCATATAATTTGCGGAAAAGGCAACAACGGAGGAGACGGACTGGCTCTGGCTAGAATTTTATTTAATAATGGATACCGTGTAGAGGTGTCCTATTTTAGTACAGAAAAGGGTAGTCCAGACAACAAAAGAAATTTTCAAGCGCTTCCAGAAGGCATACAGAAACATAAGGTAGTTAACCAATTACCTGATTTTTCTTCTGAAGTGGTGGTGGTTGATGCTATATTTGGCAATGGTATAAATAAAGCGTTACAAGGAGTTTATGAAACAGTAGTAATAGACCTTTCACTAAGAAACAACTTTGTAATTGCCTTGGATGTCCCTAGTGGTTTGTTCACGGAGCCAATAAATGGTCCAAAAGGGGCAATAATTAAAGCGGACTGGACCATCGGAATTCAATACCCTAAATTGGCTTTTTTTTTGGAGGACTGTTATGCCTATGTTGGAGAATGGAGTATGGTAGATATTGGCGTACCATCCAAATGGATTGAAGAAACCAGTGGGCGTTTTGCTTATTTGGACCAAGAAGAGGCCATTCGTATGTTGCCGTTAAGATCGAAATATGCACACAAAGGAACTTTAGGAAGGGCATTGTTGGTAGCTGGAGCAGAGGGTAAAATGGGTGCCGCAATTCTGGCAGCACAGGCGTGTTTGTTTTCAGGAGTAGGGTTGTTAACGGTACATGTCCCATCTAGGGGCACCACTATAATCCAAACAGCAGTTCCGGAAGCAATGGTTTCAATTGATGCCCAGGACTCTTTTTTGTCTGCAGTAACCATAGACCCAAAGATAAGTGCCGTGGCCGTTGGCCCAGGAATAGGAACTGCCGGTGCAACAGAAAAGGCCATTAAAGATTTATTGATGGAAAGCCCATCGCCAATGGTGTTGGATGCAGATGCAATCAATATTATTGCATCCAATCCTAGCATGTTGTCGTTGGTCCCGAAATTATCCATAATAACCCCACATTTGTTGGAGCTTGAAAGGTTGGTAGGCACTTGGGGTAGTTCCTTAGAAATGTTAGAAAAAGGGCAGGCATTTTGTGATAAATGGGAGGTGTTGTTAGTGATAAAAGGGCCTCATACAGCTATAATTGCTCCTCATAACAGAATTAGATTTAATACAACTGGCAACCCTGGTATGGCTACTGGAGGAAGTGGGGATGTTTTAACGGGAGTAATATTGGCGTTTTTGGCCCAAGGTTTGCGCCCTTTAGAGGCGGCTACATTGGGAGTCTATCTACATGGTTTGGCTGCAGATGTTTATGTTCAAGAAATGGAAGAGATATCGCTAACCGCAAGCCAATTGGTGCAGGCCTTGCCCAAGGCATTAAAAATTTTGTCCTAACATTGTTCCAACTTTTTTGTTATTATTTGTGTCTTATCTGTAGGCAACCAAATTTGCACAACTTTCGTATTTATCATTAGTTGGAATAGTTTTTGTTGTTAAAAAACTTAAATTAGAATTATGAAGATGCTTAAATTACTTCCCGCAGTTATAATTTTTACTTTAATAGGTATGTTGGACAACCGTGCAGTTGCTCAAGATGTTTCTGAATTAAGGTTAAAAACAGAATCTATAACACGGATTAATAAAGTATCTATCTATCCTAATCCCACAACCGACTTTGTTAACATAAGCATAGAAAATGCCAACCTCAATTCGCCTACTATCGAAGTATATAATATATTGGGCAATAGCATGAAGGTGAACATTGAGTCTATTGACCGGTATCAATTCAAAATTGAAGTGGAGGATTTGCCCATGGGGTATTATTTGGTAATGATACGGGATGATTTAAATCACTACAAAAAAACATATAAATTTCTAAAAAAATAAAGGGCGATATTTTCGCCCTTTTTTTATGTTCTTACAAATGTAAATGTTACTAACTGTCTTTTGACAAAGAGCGCAAATTTTAATAACCTACTTATTTCCTAATCTCAAACTTCTTCACTATCGCAGTACCTGATTCCAATTGCAAATGGAGGAGGTACAAACCATTCCTCAACATCGAAACGTCTAAAACTTTCCGCTCCACTCCACGCACCCCTTCAAACGATTGTATGTTTTTGCCAGTTAAGTCCACAATATTACCAGCCAATATCTTTTGGCCAGGATAGTCCAGTAAAAGTTCATTTTTTGCAGGTATTGGATAAATACTTAAACTAGAATGTTTATCGTCTATACCAGTTACGGTTCCGGAAAAAGTATCGTAGTCGACGGCAATTGCTTGGTGTACCGTTTTGTTTTCTTCGTCTTGAATAAATGCAATGAGCACAAGATTGTCTGTATTGTAAAAGTTGCCCAAGTCAAATTCGCTTTTAACCGAAAACTCATCGTCTTTATTAAAAGGGCCTTCCCATAGCGTTCCTGCAGAAGAAGGGAGCATTTTTTTAACAACATATTTGTACTCATCCTGCCCATTGGATCCTAATACTATATCGTCGTTGATCAGTTTTTCTGCCACAACTAAATGCACCCTCAACTGGCTCTCTTCAAAACTATCCCCAATTACCCGAATATTTACCTCTGGAGTAATCATATTGTCAGTTGGCTCCAAGTCTGGTAGGATGCTCATTTCAAAATCAGTTGGAATTAGACTAGCTCTAATAAATGCCTCGTTTGCTTCTTCAGTATAATTTCCAATGATCTGTTGGCCATCCATAAACCCTTTGGAGGTAGTAGTTAAGCCGTAATAGGAAGTACGAGCACTTTGATCTGCTTGGTTGTCTTCATACAATTGGTCTGTTCCAGGAAATGGAGTATGGTATTCTAGTTTGACGATTTCGTTGTATGGGATAGAAAGGTCTACCGCTTGTTTGAAAGCACCATAGAAAGCATCATTTGCAAGTACAGCAGCAGATGTATTGTTGGTGAAGTTTTCAAATAGAACGCTGCGATTTCTTTGCCCTACAAAGAAATTGTCAAATGCAAACCCCTCTAGGACTTGGTCTGTAGGTAGTTCGTTATCTGAACTTGCAAATGCAAACCTAAAACGCACCCTCGAAAATGAAGTGTAAGCATCCAATGCATAGGCTGCTGTTACCCATTCCACACCATCTTCATTGCCACTCCAGCCTAAATCTTGGCTACTTTGGTTGCCCGGTTTGGCAATAATTCCAGATTTGTTGTACCAATTAATTCCTGAGCCTATGCTCCCTAAGGTTTCCCATTGGCTGTCATCTTCGGTTTTATTGGAAGTGTTGATTTGAAGCACCGCTCCATCAATACTTTCCTGTGTTAATTTTATTAAGTCAAACCGAATAAATGGCCTGTCTGCACCACTCAAATCAAAACTAGGGCTGTGTACCCACGATTGCTCGCCAACATTGTAATTGCCATCTAAATTGGTTACCCATGACATATTGTTCTTTTTGATGAGGTCTGCATTGATGGTGTCTCCAGTTGGAATTCCCGCTTCCCAGGAAGGGTTAACTCCTCCAATAATCCAGTTGCCTCCAATATTGTCTTCAAAATTTTCTTGGTATTGGTAGGTGTTGCTAATCGCCTCAATTCTTGGAACCACGTATACTTGTTTGGTTGTATCAGAGGCACAATTTTCATTAGATAAAATTTCCAATTGTACCGAATGGGTCCCTAAAGGGAAGTTTTCTGAAGGGGATTTGCTCAAGTTTTGTGGCGCTCCACCATCGTAGGACCAATTGAATTCTGCTATGTCTGCGTCAACGTCCAAGTTGTGTACCACAGCAGTTAACTCGGTGTCCAAGTCTTCTGCAACATTTTCCCAAGTAAAATCAATATCCGGTATAATACCAATATTTATTTTTTTAGTTACGGTAGCAACGCAAGCAACAGAATTGGTTACCGTGAGGGTGACATCAAATTCGCCGGTAAATTTAAAGTTGTGGGTAAGCTCTTTGAATGTTCCAACAGTACTGCCGTCGTGGGTGCCGGGAGGGATAATTCCGGAACCAGCAATTTCGTAAGTGTCTCCAAAATTCCATTCATAATTATCGACGGATTCTCCTGGGTTGTCGGGTACCAAGGAACTATTGTCGTTGATAGCAACATTGTCTCCATCACAGGCATCATCAATAGTAAAGTCAGCAATTATATCTGTTTTCACCGAAAAGTTTTTGGTTACAGAGTTGACACAATTATTAGCTGCTGTTACGGTGTAAATTAAATTGAAAGAACCTCCTGCGGTTAAATCTGGGTGGGCAGGGTCGAAAGTTGCTGTTCCGTCTATGGAATTGATGTTTTTTAAAGCGGCAAATGCGGTTCCGGACCAAATACCATCGTCGTTGGCGGTACCGTCATTGTCTTCTGCATCGATGACAAACTCGGTTTTGGTTTTACACAAAGCCGATTCATCGAAGTTGGTTATAATTGGGTTCGGTAACTCTACAATAGAAACGGTCACTTTAGTGGCTTCACTTGGACAGTCATTTGTTGTACTTGTAACATAAAAAACATGTTCTGCACTGATTGAGTTGTCAATAGACAGTTCCGCTGCTGAAACATTGTTTGAGTCATTAAATGGCCCTAATTCATTGTTAAGTAATTCGTCACTGTACCATTTAACGTTCGATCCTGTTAAAATAGTAATGTGGTTGATGGTTTCGTTTTGACAATACGGGTCTGGGTTGTTGAGGATGGGTGCATCTGGCACTTCTTTTACCAAAAGTTCTACCAATTTAGTATCACTTTCACATCCATTTTTGGACTGTGTAACATACCGTTTGTAAGTGGTGTTGATAGCAACTTCGTTGTCAATCTCTAATTCCAATAGAGGGTCGTACGTAAGTCCTTGGAATTTGCTTTTTAAAATGGTGGCCTCATCAGGATCAGAGTTGGGCAATAAACCACTGTAAAAATTGGTAGTAGCACCTGCTTCCAAATCGCCACTAACTAAAGTGATATTTGCCAAATCCTCCCCAGAACAATATTCTGGAATTAGGTTGGCATTAATTGCATTGGGGGTTGAGTTCACTGTAACTGTAATGAGCATGGCCTCGCCTTCGCAAACCCCGATGGTTTGGGTGATTTCAAAATAGTAAGTGCTAGCTACGTTGTTCACCAGCCCAAGATTGGTTAAACTCGGATTTTCTAAATCAGGAATACCAGTGACCAAGGTGCGCGCACCACCTGGGGTAGGAACTCTGTACCAATTAATGCCAATTCCAACAATACTCAAGTAAGCATTTGAAAAGTTATCTCCCGTGCAATAAGCAGGGTTTTCTTCTCCAGTGGTAGTGATGGGTTTCGAAGGCAGTGCAAATATGGTTATGTTTTGCTCTCTTACTTGTAAATTAGCATACAACACACTCACTTTGTAGGTTCCTACAGGAGCCAAACTTGGTTTAAAAGTATTGGGGCTCACAATTGCTCCAGAAGTTAACAGTTCTGTTCCTCCAATTTGAGTGAAATTAATAGGAAGAGACCCGGTTAGGCTATTGATAGTAATGTCAGAATCGTCTTCACACATTTGAATTGGCAAACCGGAAATGGCACCTACGTGATCGTATACATTTACTTCATTTTCTATGGTGGCTGCACAGCCACTATTGGTACTTGTAAACTTTAATACATGATTGCCGATACCCGCTACATTCGGGAAAAACTCATTTCCGAAAACCCCGTTTCCGTCAAATGTACCTGGTAATGGATTTCCAGTTAAGGAAACTGCAGTACCTTGGTTGTCTGGATAAGAAGAACTCGGCAATGTGAGCGAAACACCGGCAGGTGCGGATACTACATTCACCGATATCGCTGAGGAAGTAGCGGTACATCCACCATTCGTAATTTCTACTTGTACATTTCCAGATGTTATGCTATTGGTAGTGAATATAGAACTCGAGCTATTTTGTAAATCACCTCCTGCATTAAAGAAACGATAATTGTTGGCTCCCGTTGGAAATGCTTCGAATGTAATGGATTCTTGTGTATTGGTAACCAACCCGTCTTTGTCTTCATAGTAATTGATACATACTGTGTTGGAGCCACTGGTTAGTAAAATATCGGCAGTGGTACCAGAATTTACAGTAACGGTAATAGTTTCTGGGTCACTTTCGCACCCATTAGTTTCTGTAACGTAAACAGTGTAGGTGCCGGCTGCATTTGGATCTATTCCCAACTGTGCATTGCTAGGTGTTTCGTCATTGGCTCTTAAAATAGTAGTCAAAGAAGCATCGGAATACCAGGTGATATAGTTGTAACCACCCCCAGTAACAGTAGGAGGGGTTAAGGATTCTCCTTCACATAAACTTTGGGTCGTGTAATTTACAAGCGGGGTAGGAGGCACAGTTCCTTGGCTGATGGATGCTAAAGTAAGGTCCGATAGGCCTAAATTGGCCGCGCCGCTGCTGATGTCAAAATCTGTATTGGTTTGGGACCCATCCATTAATACACGCAGGCCACTTATGGTAATTTCATCGTCTTTGTTATTAGAACCGTCCAAAACAAAGTTTACGGTTATAGAAGTAAGGTTCACATCGATATTTGCCGAAGTAATATCCGTTCCGGTTCCAGTAGCTGGCCCATAAGTTACAGAGCCCACTCCCGTTTCAAGTACAAAACCAGGTTGTGTAAAAGCAACGGTAAAAGAACCAGAGCTGTTAAAGTCGTTGTTGTCCGCTTCCGTTATAACTATATCATCAAACGTTACATACCTGCCGTTGTCGCAAGCGGTAACTATGGCCTTGGAAACACTAGAAGAGGAAGTGGTAAATTCCCAACTTTCTTTGGCAAAACCAGAAAAATTGTTGCCATTGGTACCTGAAATGTCCTCTATAAAGTCGCTACCAACTCTTATTTTATAGGTTGCACCACCATCCAAACTTACGCTAATATCAGGATGGGCCAAATCAATGGTTAAGGTGTTTCCTGAAACAGACAAGCCACCATTGGTTTTCTGCATTTTAATAACGGAGCTGTTGCCTTTGTATAATTCTATAGTTACGTCATTACCAGTACCTGGCGTAACATCCAATTGCATGTTTTCATCAAAAGTAGCAGTAATAATGGTAGTTGAAGTAGAAATTCCAGTGGCATTGTCTGCAGGAGATAAACTGCTTAAACTAGGGTATACATCGTCATAATAAACGACGTTATCTGTACTGGTACTGGCGGCATTGTCTAAATTGGCACCGGAAATTGCTTGGGCAGCACCTGCAGGAATACTCACCGTAATGTTTCCTTCTTCACCGCCGTTGGGTTGGTCCATTATTATGGTATAACTGGTGCTGCTGTTGGCAACAATTGAATTGACCGTTGGGTCAGGCCCACCACCATCGAATGTAACTATTAAATCATTGACTATATCCGTAAAACCTGTAACCGGAACACTGAATACAACATCAAATTCTACGCTATAACTACCCCCAATATCGTTGACAGGGTCAACCTGACCGCCAACTTGGTTGATGGTTACGGTCGGAACTACCGACGTAAAAGTAATGGAGTTGTCTGTACTAGTACTGGCTGCAGTAGCAGATCCAGACCCACCTTGTGCATTGGCAGCTGAAGCGGGAATTGAAGCAATTACTGTACCTGCACCTGTCATACCGGTTATGGTAACCGTGTAAATAGAAGGATCACCAGTTGCAGCAATAGAAGCGCTGGTTGCTCCTGCGGTTCCGGAGATGTCTACATCGTTCGCGTTGTCATCGAAATTAGTTACTGCTTCTGAAAAAACCACATCAAATACGATGGAGGTTACTGCAGTTGGGTCTGACATGCCCGACCCTTGTTCTATAGTAACTGTTGGTGTCGTGTCAAAGACGATCGAACTGAGATTACTCAAAGCAGAAGTAGCGGTGCCCGAACCACCAATAGGAATGGTAGCATTTGCTGGTATCTGTAAGGATACTGTACCGGAGTTGATCATTCCCGTAATGGTAACCGTATATTCGGCCGGATTTCCTGTAGTTGCTATTGCGGCGCTGGTGGCACCTGCTGTGCCTCCAATAGTAACATCTGCAACATTATCGGTAAAACCTGTGACTGCTTCAGAAAAAACTATATCAAAAACAATGGATGTGGCAGTGGTAGGGTCGGTCATAGTGCCAGAAATATCCACCACAACTGTAGGCACAGTATCAAAGGTTACGGTGCCATCACTTGGGCTGGATGTATTATCTTGTGCATCTGCATCTGAAACACAAACTGCAGCTGGGACAGCCAAAGTAACCGTGCCAGAATTGGTCATTCCTGTAACGGTAACATCATAGGTTTGTGCGTCGACGGTTGCAAAAGCTACGGATGTAGCACCTGCCGTTCCCCCAATGGTTACATCCGCATCTACATCCCCAAAGCCCGTAACATCTTCGCTAAAAGTTACTCGAAAGACAATACTGGTAGCAGTAGTAGGCGATGCAGTAGTATTGGTTACTACAACACTTGGTACGCCAAAGTTTTTTTCTGTTATGCCATTGTTCCACTCCTTTGCATTTGCAAATTGAGCTACAATAAAAATGAGTACTAAAAAGTATATTTTCTTCATCTCCATGCTTCCAAATATTTTAATTATTTAGATTCCCTAAATCATCCATTTTTATTAATACCGCGGAGGCTACACCTTGTAACTCCGAAGTTCCGAAAATTATATAGCTTCCATCTGATAATTCGGTTATTTTTCCACTAATTTCATTGCCAGAACCGCCATAATTGTTGCTCCAAAGCACATTTTTGTCTTTGTCTAATTTTATTACAATAAAATCAGTTCCGCCATTGCCAATTGTGGTGTTGGTGGTAATAGTTCCCAAAATCAAAACACCTCCATCGGAAGTTTGCTGTACCCCAAGGCCCCTGTCTTCATTTGAAAATGGCTCCAACTCCATTAGGCTTTCATCTATAAATATACCATTGATGTCCGACTCTATGTATATTATTTGACCATTTTCATTGTCGACATTTGTTTTGGTACCAACGATGGCATAGCCACTAAATGTTTTTTGAATGTCAGCCGAATTATAATTTTCTGTATCCGTTTCTATTTGTGGGAAAATATCGTGAGAAACAGGCTCTCCCAAAGCTTCCCTGCTAGGAATTGCCATATACGATTGGAATTTTTCTTCTCCTTCTTTAACCAAAGAAGTAACCCACAAATAATTGTTGAAGTTGTTTTTATAAAGGTTGTTGCTGTTTTCTGAATTCCTGTTGTCTAATGCATCTACTTTACTCCAAACAATGCTCAAATCACTGGAGTTAATGGAAGACAATACGGCATCTTGGGTATCGTTGTCCGATTCTTCTTCTCCCAATACCAAAAGGGTAGAGCCCTCTACTAAAACGGCATTGCCATGGGCATCGTTCTCATTTATGTTTGGGCCGACATGCGGAATAGTTTTTTGAGACAAAACATTGCCATTCGCATCCGTTTTGATCACATATTGTGTAGAAACAGTTTCAGTGTCATCAATAATATTAATGGAATCTCCAACGAAGTACAATGCTTCCGTACCTATGGCCATATCGTTCGCAAAGGCATTGTCGATGGTTTTTTCCCAAACGGTATTGCCAGAGCGGTCCAACTGTTTTACAAAAATATTCGATACTTTGTCCAAGCTGGTATTGCCAGTAATTAAGTACCCTCCTTCATGTTCTATTAACTTAACACTTGAATAATTGCCTTGTCCTCCAAAAAACTTTATAAAATGATCTTTTTGAATGACTTCTACCTCATTGAGAGGTTTGCAGGCAACAACCAAAATGACTAAAAATAATAAATACCTCATTTTATCTTCTGAGCTTTTTTGGTTTATAATAATTAAATAGATAGCCAATGTTAACCGCTATGCTGTTTACAGAATGTTCGCTATCGGTGTAGTAATAATCGTGTATTAATTCAGGACTATCGTAAATATTGGCTTGTTTGGATATGTTGTTGAGCCCATAATTAAAACGCGCCTCCAAAACAAAAAAACCAGGTCCCACTCTAGATTTCATTCCAATGCCGGCATGTATTCCGTATTGAAGATTTTCTCTCATAGAAATAATATCAAAAGAATTTTCTTTTACCTCTTGGTGGTCTTTAATGGTTCTTCTAATAGTTAGGTTGTTGGAAACAGCCAAAGAAACATTGCCACCAACAAGTAAATAGGGGTTTAATTTACTTTCTATAAAATGGTATTGAATGGAAAGTGGTATATCCAAGGTGTTCAATGCTTCACTGGCTTCAATTTCAGAAATACCAGGAACCAACTGGCTGTTTTCAAAAACGATTGTCCTAGAAGCATAAATAGCTTCTAAATTTAAGGAAAACTTGTTTTTAAATGGTGCTTCTACCGTGAGCCCTACTTGAAAGCCCAAACCACTTGAATAGGCACCTGCTTGTTCTGTATTATTAAGGTTGGTAGCGCCATTGAGTGAATGGGCGTTTCCATAACTTAAATTAGGACCAACTTTTAGCCCATATCGGAACAATGGTTTGGTTCTAAATGTGGCATACAAATCAATCAATTCCTGCGGGTCATTGGCTGGGTCCATTTGAAATTCAGGATTGGTTTTTAACAGCTGCAACATACTTTCATCAGCTTGGTTGGACTCATCCATATAAGTATAGGCCAATGTTTGAAGTTTAAGTGCTTCTGTTTTTTCTTCTTTTGAAAAGCCGTCGTTGATACAGGCAGCCAAAAGATCGGGGATAATGTGAATGTTCCCATCTTCATAAGCACTCCTGGCCTCCCTTAACTTTTGTACGCAAGACTTCTGTGCCGAAGCACCGAAACTTATCAATAACAATATAATTAAACTGTACTTCATGCTTATTTAATCTTTGCAAATACTTGTTTGGTCGATGTCTTCAGCCACATAGGTTTTCCATTCTTCTTCGGTAAATTGCCTTTTTACGTATGGACACATTTTGGAAGACATAGAACTTATCTCAGTAGGCCATACCATGATCTGTCGATTCTGGGTTCCAGCCATTATTTGTTTGTCATCCGGACTAAACGCGATGCTCCAAACCCAATCTTCATGGTCTTTTAATTCAAGAGGGGGTATGTTTAAATCTTTGGTGTTCCAAACACGAACCACTTTATCGCTGGATGCAGTTGCTAAAAATTGCCCTGTATTACTGAATTTAATCTCATTAATAGGGGAGATGTGTCCTATGAGTGTTCTTGGTTTAAAAGTCCCATCAATTGCGACCATTGTGATGATACCAGTGTTGTCTCCAACTACAATCCTGTTGTTGTCTTCGTCCAGTGCCAAACTTAAAAGTTTGTTGTTGGAACGGAATAAAACTTCTTCCTTGCCTCCATTAATAGGGAACCTAGCCAATTCGCCATTATTGCTTACAGTGTATGCGTTTCGCCCATCGGTTGATAATTGAAATTGATTGATTCTACCTTTAAAAACCAATGCTGATTGCACGCTTTCTTTTTGAAAAGATTTTAACTGGAGGCCACCATTGTCCAGGATATAAAATGTATTATTCCCTTTGTGGTAACTCATTTGCCAAACTTCTTTTTTGATGCCTGGAACTTTGGTTTTGTTATTGTTATTGTTCAGGTTGTACATTTCAATGTAGGACGTGCTATCTCCTTTTTCTGGAAAATCACCTCCCGCCAACAAAATGCCACTTTCTTCATCTACCGCCAAGGCCCTGATGTTGTGCCCGTTTCTAGGTGTAGAAAGGGTGTCCGCTATTCTTTGGTCACCAATGAGGGTCCAGCTTATTATTTTTCCTTCCGCTCCAGCACTATATATTTTCCCTGTTTTAATACTCGTAGTAAGTGCTTTTACAGATTTTTTATACCCGATCAATGGTGCTACCGAAGGATCTTCGAAATCTTTTAGAGCGTAGTACAGCCCACTGTAAATGTCGTGGTCGTGTTGGTCCCCATCAAATTTCTCATTAAAGTCATGCGCCTGTATGGCCAAAAGACCTTTCAAGCTGGCTTGTTCTTTTCTTATTTGTGTTGATTTAATAGCCATTGATTTGGCGATGGCTAAATACCGCAGTTTGTCAGCTCTTTCTTTTTGCGTTTTGGCAATAGTTTCATTTCTCTGGGCCTCAATTTTAGCAGAATCTGCTCGAACTTTTTCAATTTCAGCATTGTCCCTTTCGCGGTTGGCCCTTTCAGATTCTTGTTGTGCTAAGGCGGTTTGCTGATTGGCCAATTGGGTTTGCTGGTTGGCCAATTCTGTTTGTTCATTGGCTTCCTGTTCCTTCTCTTTTGCTATTTTTGCGTTGGCAACAGCTTGCTTTTCTGATTCCTTGGCTTCTTTTTCTTTTTGTATTGCCTTCTCTTCATTCTGAACCGCTTTTTTTCGTTCTACTTCTGCTCTATTTTGTTGTAATTCTGCTTGAGATTTTTGATCCAAAGCATAAACCAAGAAAAATATAGACACAATTAACATCGAGGCCATTATCAAGGCTACTATTCGGGCAATTTTCAGCCGTCTTTTTTGTTGCATCTCCTTGATGCGCTGTTCGGTTTCAAACTCTCTTTTGGAGTAATCCAAAAAAGTCATGGTACGCTCATAAGCCGGATTGTACCGTTGTCCCCAAATTAATGTTGGTTTGTGTTTTGCTTTCCAGTTGAGTGCAAGTTGCAAATCAGGTGGTCTCCAAAGCCCCGCTTTGCCCACTTGGTACATGGCGGCAGCATCGGAAAGGCGCAAATACATTTGTACCGCTTCCGATTCTTCATTAACCCAATTTTTAAGTTTAACCCAAATCCGCATTAAACTTTCATGTGAAATGTCAATGATGGTATCCTCATTTAAAGGGATGTGGTAGGCCGGCGTGACCAGCGACTTTCCTGGTTCTCTGAATTGCTCAATAACTTGTGCTACAGCTTCAATAGAAGTATTGGCTATAGCTGCAACCTCTACCAAACGAGTAGGGCGTCTAATACCGTTGTTGTCTCCTCGTTTTTCAGTTATGGCTTTGAATAAGACCTGACAAATATGTTGCTGGTCTTCGGTTAATTCATCAAAAGCTTCATTGGCATGCATAGAAAGCGCTTCTGTCATGGTTCCAATTGCCTCGTAATGTTTGAGGTCAATGGGCTTGTCATTGGATTCAAATTGAGTCCAATAGTTCCATGTTCGCATCAAAGAATGCTGAAGAATAGGAAGTTGATCTGGGTTGTCACCCAAGTCATTTAATAATTGCTGAATCAACCGAGAAGAAATATCTGCCCCTCCAACTGCCACAGGGCCTGTAATGGCCTTCCTTTTTTGGTCCCGTGTTAATTGTGGTATTAAATAATGTGAATCGTTGATGCTTTTGGTTAAATCAGGGAATTGAGCACAATCTCCAATAAAGTCAGAGCGCATGGTAATGGCCACATGTATCGGGATATCGGCATAGTTCGAAGCCTCAATTAACATGGTCACAAAAGCCAAAGTCTCATTGACGCTGTTCGTTTTACTGCTTTTTTTGAATCTAAAAAGCTCTTCAAATTGGTCTATTAAAATCAGGTAGTTTTTGTCGGCTCCTCTTTTGGTTTGTTTAACCGCTTCCACTAACCCCAATGAGCTACTTTTTAAAAAAGTAGAAATTATGGTCTTCTTAATTTTCTTCTCTTCCTCGTCCGCTACAATGTATTCCGGTGTTTTTTCTAGAAAGGCTTCTGCTAAATTGTCAATGGGAGAGGCTCCGGGTCTTGCCACAATCACTTCCCAATTTGGTCCAGACTCTGTTAAAAACCCACCGTATAATATGGGCAAAACGCCACAGTAAACAAAGGAAGATTTACCACTTCCAGATGGGCCTATAATACCAACAAATCTATTTTTGGAAAGCTTTAGAAGTACTTCATCGCTTTGTCCTTCTCTGCCAAAAAACAGATGGCTTTCTTCTATTTTAAAAGGCCTCAGCCCTGGAAAAGGATTACCAGTCTTTTTGGTTGTTTCTTGTTCTATAAAGTCTAAATCTTCGCTCATATTTAATCTTTATTGATGCTGTTTACAAAGTACGCTAACTTCTGAATTTGGTCTTCAGTAGTACCTTCAATAATGTCTACGCCTGGATCTCTAAATAAGGCATTGTTAAAATTGGCCCCTTGCCCAACAACAATTGCCTTGCCCATCATAGGCTTGGTTCTTCCAAACCCAGGGGATTTTAATAAGTCCAACAATTTCATTCTTACCCATTGGTCGTTTACCTGGCCTTTATAAATAATAGCCACATCCATGTTTCTTAAATTGTTGATGTGTATTTGTCTTAGAACCAATAATTCCCCTTCGTATGTCGGGTACAACACGTCATAACCCGCTTCTGTGAAAGCATCTCGGATGAAACCAGTAGCTTCTTTGTCTACTTTATCACAAATGAGGTAAACAGATTTTTTCTTGCTCTTATTGGATTTCTGTTTTTTTCTTAAATTCAGGCCTTTGTCAATTCTGACTTCTATCAACTCTTCCCTTAAAATGTTTTTAAAGTCTTCAAGAGGTGTTTGTAGTATTTCAGTATTTTCTAAGGAGGTGGTATCTCTTTTTAAGTTGTCCAAAAATGAAGATTGCCTTTCACTAAGGTTGCTGAGCTTTGGATTGATCCAAATTAACTTTTGAAAAGACAAGTGCTCCGCTTCGTTCTTAGTAATGCTAATTTCAGTGGCAATTTTATTTTGAATATCTACCAGCGATTTATCTGCCCCAATTGGGATTTCTCCGTAGGAGTTGCCTACTAAATGAATGGATAGTGAGCATTTATCTAAGTCTTCTTTAATTTGTTTTTCTATTTCGACTAGATTGCTTGAAAATTCTTTGTTCGGTAAAACTTGGTAGCCATGGCGGACCAATTCTCTTCGAATGATATTTTTTTGAATGTTGAGGTCGTACCCTGTATTGGCCAGGTAAATGGACTGTTTGTACCCTTCGTTTTCTTCTTCCTGGTTTTGAGAGGATCCCTCGTATATATCGTAAGCCAGATCCACCATTTTCATCCAATAGGTCTTTTCTGCTTCTTTGCTAAAATAATCATCAAATTCATTGATCTCATCGCCCGCATCATCCAATGCGTAAAAATCATATCCCAATAGCCCTACTAGCTTGCTGGGCTGGTCTTTTAAAGAAAATTTACTTTTTACTATTTTATATATGGATTTAGAAATGCCGGCATCGTTTAACTGGTGCACACTGACATAACTTTCTACTAAATCCAATAAGTTGCCAGACTCAATGTAGTTGGAAGACAGAATAGGCACAAATACATTGTACTGCAATAGGTCTTGTTCCACGAAATGGTCATCAGAAGAAGTTAGGTTAATAGTAGGTTCGACACCGTTGATTTGATAAAGCATTTTTTCGAGGAATACTTTGAATTTGGTTACCCATTGATTCTCGTTGTCGGTTTTAGTATACGCGATTAATATATTAAAATTTGTAGACATGCTTTTTAATGCTGATTAATATTTTCAATGTTTTCTTTAATGTGCTCAATTAAAATATGAGCCATTTCGTGTTGGTTGGCCATGATGTTGTAAAAATCATGGTTGGTAATCGTAAACAAAACAGTGGTTTCATTTGCTTTTACCTTGTCAATAGCTTTGCCTTGCTCTGAATTGGTTATTTCACCAATAACATCTCCAGAATTCAATATGGCCTCCCCTTCAGGGTAGTGGATGGTGGCACTTCCCAACGCCATTATTAAAATCTCGGAAGAATCTTCATTTTGTTCAATAAAGTATTCTTGGCCTCTTTCAAGGTTTTCCATTTTAATGTTGTCGGCTATTTCAGATATCATAACCCCGGGCAATGGACGGAAGAGTACCATTTCTTTAAGCCGTTGGCATACTTCAAAATGAAGAAAAAAACCATCTTCCAGGCCTTCGGTAAGACTATTTTGAGACATGGCTTCGTCCAATGCTCTTTTTTCTTCTGGAAGCAGCCGGTTCGTTACCGAATTATAGCTCTCTCGGTCTTTGTTGTAAATAACCCACCCGGCGGTCTGTCGCAATAAAATATCTGGATTAAAGAGTTGTGAAAGCAACTCATTGTTGATTTTGTAATCCGGTAAGGAGATAAGCGTATTGATTGCAGCAGCTTTTGTCCAGCGGTTGGTAAGGTTGTAGTTGCGAGACATCAAGTAGGTGATTACTTCAAAGGCAGAGTAGTTCTCTCTAGGGAAATAATCCTGCAGTTTTCTTATTTTTTCTGCAACACTTACATCGTCCAACAAAGGAAATAACTTGTCTTTTATATCTGGCTCAATAAACAAGGCCATGAGTTCCATCCCATAAGTGATGCTTTCCGAGTCGCCCTTTTCTAGGTTGTGCTTCACCAGCTGCACCGCAGCAGGGTCATAAAGCAACGACAGCAGCATAAAAATATCATCGTAATTGTCTTTAATTTCTTCTTTCAGAGCATTTCTAACTTCCATATAGGCTGGTTCATCTGGTAGCTCTTTTATTGCTGCGAGATTCCATATGGTTTTGCTGGCTTCATGTTCTAGTATCGACTTAATATTAGACGCTTCAAACCCACTGGCTTGGTAATTGTAATGCCGCAAAGAAATTAACACCTGGCGTACCACTTTTCTGTCCGGAAAATCAATTTTGTCCCATAAAAGCGCGATGGCCTGTTGTCCACCAATGCGACCAATTACTTGGACAATTTTTCTCATTACTTCATCCGTCTGACCGCTTCTGTGGAAAGAAGATTCCAGAATTTCAAGGGCTTGTTGTCCGCCGGAAACCAAGGCATCCGCTGCATATTGACAAAAATAGCTACTCGACAATTGTTCTACTAAAGTGTTGTATGTTTCCTTTCTGTTTACAACTCTGGCCGTTATGAGGGCTTCTTTTTTTACTCGTATGTCAATGTCTCGGAGCAATTCCAATAATACAAATATATTGTCATCGTTTATGAGCTTGCGCAAATATTTTACGGCCAATACCCTGTCTTGGTAATCAACAGACTTACTGAGTTTTAATAATCTGTTAGGGGGGATGGACAATACTTCGGATTGTTCTTGGCCCGCTAAGGCTGCTTTTGCTAAACTCTTGGTTTCTGAATTGACGTTGTAGTCCAAGTCAATTTGGGACAACTTGTTTTGAACAAATTCTGATATGTTTTTATTGTCGTTATCAGAGAGGTTGATGATGGTATTTTCGAACAAAGTCGGTTCGAGCCTCTCCATCATCTTTAGTGTGAAAAGTACGTCTTGGTCGGTATTGGATTCTAAGGACTTTTCCAATATGGATTTGACCGTGAAATTTTCGGCGTGTTGTTTTTCTTCCGTCATCCCAGAACGGAGCGCTCCTTGTAAGGCATCGTTGTATTTGTGGTACATCCGTTGGATGATGACATACCAAAGAATTAAAAATGGAATGGCAAAAATAGAGATGTACAATAAATTAAAAGCTTGTATCTTACTAATGAGAATAATGAGGATACCACCAATGGAATAAGCAGTAGCATTGACTACTCCTTCAATTTTGGATTGGGCATCCAACCTTAAGTTGATTGGAATAGGCAGAAAATACAACTTAAATGTAGGCGAATCAATGGCATCCTTGATGGAGGCAATAAATAGTTTTGCCCCAGCTATGGCTATAAAGAAAAACAAAAAGTAACTGTTTTCTGGTGTATACCCTAAGAATACGCCAATAGCAACAGAGGCAGTGATGATCACAACAATGAGTATGGGATTAACGAGTAGGGATATTCTTAATCCATAAAGGTGGATGATCCTGTCGGTAACCAATGTTTGAAGGAGAAAACTAAATATGATTACAGTGCCTTCAAAAAAACCAATAAAACTGGTCAATGCATTTTGATCGGTATAACGGGCTGTAATTACGTTGGCAAAGGAGAAGTCAATAAATGTAACTACAATCATAGATACAATGATGAAGCTACTTAATAAAAACAGGTATCTGTTTTTGCCGAGTTCAGGGATGGTGATTTCTTTTCGATCCTCATGCACCAATTTCATCTCGGACTGGCTGAATTCATAGTTTTTAGTTACAAAATAAAAAGTAAAAATACACCCTCCAATGGCCACCAATGAAAAGTATATAAGATCTTCAGTGGAAAGCAGCGCTTGATCGAACAAAAAATTGGAATCTGTAATGAAAGCAATCGCAAAAAAAGCACCGAGAGTGGCCAGCATCTGACCCAAATCAATGTTGCCTATAATCCTTTTAGCCTGTCCTACATTAAAGACTCGTCCAAAAATGCCCCAGAAAATGAGCATCAATAAATAAGAAAAGGGAACAATTAATACAAAAGCAATATAAAAGAGATTGTTGTACCCCTTAAAATTGACAAACCCATAAGCCAAAGCAGCAATACTCGTAAAAAGAAACAACAGAATCCCAATGGTTAGGTATCTATAGGATATTCTTACTTGAAGTTTGGAATAAATATAGGTGAAGACCATGCCCAATAAACCGGATATTACAATGGCAATAGGGAGATCCGTGCTCTCTTCAAAATGGGTGATGAATAGAGCGTAGGAGCTTGCTTGAAACGTAGCTATAAAAATACCTGAGAAAAAGCCCATAGAAAGCAGATAAACTACCCTACCTACTTCTTTTTTTCTTACCCCCAGTAATTTGGATAAATATGCCTTCAAATTTGAACTGTTTTGTCCTTAACCAAATAAAATTAGGTAGTAAAAATAGTATAAATTTAAAGAAAAACTAATCTGTCGGTTCAACGTATTTTCCGTCAGATTAGTTTTTGTATCGTTAAACCGCTTTCAGGGCTTGCTGAACTGCTGTTTACAGGATTTGAGCGGCGTGTTCTTTTGTTTTAACTTTGTTAATAATATCGGTGATGACCCCTTTTTCATCCACTAAAAAAGTTGTTCTAGCCGTTCCCATGTACGTTCTTCCATACATTTTTTTCTCTACCCAAGTACCAAAAAGCTCGTGTACTTTTTTTTCAGTATCTGCCAACAAGGAATAAGGCAGGTCGTGTTTATCAATGAATTTCAAGTGCGATTTTTCACTGTCTGAACTGATCCCAAAAACTTCGTAACCAGCAGCCTGAAGTGCACTGTAATTGTCTCTTAAGTTGCAGGCCTCGGCTGTGCATCCTGGTGTGTTATCTTTTGGGTAGAAAAAGAGCACAAATTTTTTACCTAGTAGGTCTTTTTGTCGAATGATTTCACCGTTTTGATCTGCTATTTCAAAGGCCGGGACATTAGCACCAATAGTTAGTTCCATGTTAAAGTTTTGTTTGGTATAATTTTTTGTTATTCATATTGTCTACAACCTCTAAAACAACTGGCCCAGAAAATGGTTGTGCATTATTTAATTTTTCTGAATTTATGATCGTTGTTTTGTAGTCGTAATTCATTAACACCCATTTTCCGTTTACTTTCATTTTAAAACTTTTGATGCCAGAAAGGTCATCGGAAATCTTGAAAGTCAGTCTGTTTTTATCTACCCTCACCACTCTAATGCTTGGAGGGATGGTGTCTTCTTTAATAACGAAAGTTCCGAACGTTCTTGTCTTAAACGATATTTGACCATTGTTCCAGCTTCCTCCTACATAACTTAATCTGTTGTAGTTGTTGCTGTATACTGCTGCCTTTTGTTGTTTGTACTGGCCTTTTGGTGTGTATTGAACCGCAATTGATTTTCTAAGTGCAAACCTAGAAGGGTCACCAATAACAAAACTTTCGATTGCTTCGCTGTTGTTAAGTTGGGTTTGTAAGAAATGGTCTTCAAACACAGCATAGGCAGGGAAAGTTACTTTTAATCGGTCTTCAAAGTAAGTGTATTTTCTAGACGCTGGTACTTTGTTTTTAAATTGAAGTTCGGTGTGGAATTGTTCGTTGATGCTCCGCACCAATGGCTCATCCATGTGCGTTGCATAATAGGTGTTGCCGTTAAGAGTATACAAAGAGTCAAAGGCTTGGGGCAATTCTTGGGCCTTTACCTTGTTGCTTTTTAAAACCAATAAATCTTGGTGGAATGCATACAGGGAACTTTCTTGTAATTGAGTTTCTGTTTTTACTAGTTTGTCTTTATCCCCTTTAATGTTGCAGGTAAAAGTGGTGTAATTACCATAACTATCCGTAAAAGTAGCCTTTAAATGGTATTTCTTGCCTTCTTCAATTTGTATTTTACCTTTGTTGTCTGCGTTGAATATTTTCAAAAAGTTCCCATTGTCAATGTACAATTTGTTGTGTTTTTCGCCACTCGATTTGTAATTCCAGTAGTTGTAATGGGCATAAATACTGCGCTGGTTTGAAAAACTAAGTTTGTCAATTTGTTGGTTAAATATGGTTTTGTTGTTTATTTCCAACTCTATTTTTGTAATGCCACATTTAAAGTTGGCATGGTTAATTAAATCAAAAGCATAGGTTTCCATGCCAATAGAACCAGAAGCATAGATACTGTCTTTTAAATAATAACCTTTGTTTTTTGAATAAAGCAATTGGTTGTATTGGAATCGACCAATTTGACCGTTTATCCGAGCGCCATCCCCTAGCGTAGTGAAGGACACGCTTTTTATGACAGGCGCTCTGGTGTCCTCAATTTCTGAGAAATTATATTTTAGCGGATTGAGTACATTTTGATTTTTATCTCTTATTTCAAAATGCAGGTGGGGGCCACCTGAACTGCCTGAATTTCCTGAAAATGCGATGGTGTCGCCCTTTGATACTTTAAATTGTCCTTTTTTGAGGTATAAGTTGGTGTTGAAACTCTTTTTAATGTATTGGTGGTTGCGTACATGCAAAGCAATGGCTCCAGCAAACCCGTTCAAATGGGCGTATACAGTAGTGGTTCCATTGGGGTGGGTTACATACAAAGCATAGCCATATCCACTGGTTCTTACTGCCACTCTAGAAATGTATCCATCAGCTGCAGCTAATACCGGTAAGCCTATGGTGCCGTTTGTTCGAATGTCCAAGCCCATATGAAAATGGGTAGTTCTCAATTCTCCCATGGTGCCAGCCAGCGTACTTATTTTGCCTGGTGCAATGGGAAAAAGGTAGTAATCTTTATCTACATCGGCATAAAAATCTGTGCCTGGGTTGGGCATCTGTGCTTGCACATAGGAACCAACCATAAAAAAAACAAGTATTAATTTATTCAACCTCAATTTACTTAACCTCAAAATCCAACATTTTTTTATCTTCCATATAACCAACCAACCTGTTACCAATTTTAACAGCACTTACCCCTTTAGGAGTTCCAGTATAAATTAAATCTCCTGGTCTTAGCGTAAAGTATTTAGAAAGATACGCTAGGATAAAGTCAAAGTTAAACAACATCATAGACGTGTTGCCATTTTGCCTTTTTTCTCCATCAACTTCTAGTGAAAAATTCAGATTGTTTAAATCTACAGTCGTTTTCGAAACAAAAGAGGAAATGGGAGCGGAACCATTAAACCCTTTGGCAATTGTCCATGGGAGCCCTTTTTCCTTGGCTTTTTGCTGCAAGTCACGTGCAGTAAAATCAATTCCCAACCCTATTTCTTCATAGTACTTGTGTGCAAATTGCTCCTGAATGTTTTTACCTTGTTTAGAAACCTTAATTACAACCTCAATTTCATGGTGGATATCGTTGGAATAATCGGGGTGGTAAAAAGGGTCGTTATTTCTCAACAAAGCAGTGTCCGGCATCATAAAAACTACGGGGTCTTTGGGACGCTCATTGTTTAATTCTTCAATGTGTTCCGTGTAATTCCTTCCTATGGCGTATATATTCATTTTAATAATAGGGTTGATTTTACCACAAGATTAAAAATTAATATTGACTTACTCAATAATCATTTAAAATCTTTCGTAATACCTATGGATAAGATTATATTTGAGTAAAATTATGTTTGTATGAAAAGAATTGCAGCTTTAACCTTGGCCATAACCTTATTGTATGCTTGCGCAAGTGTCCCAGTAACCGGAAGAAAACAACTCAACGTAGTTTCAAACGGAGAAATCTTTCCAATGAGCTTTCAACAATACGAAAAAGTGATTAAAGAAAGTAAGTTGTCTTCCAATCAAGCGCAAAGTGCAATGATTAAAAGTGTTGGAGGGAAAATTAAAACTGCAGTTGAGGCGTATATGGCTTCTATTGGAGCTTCTTCTAGTCTTCAAGGGTTTTCATGGGATTTTAATTTAATAGAAGAGGATGTGGTAAATGCTTGGTGTATGCCTGGCGGAAAGGTAGCTTTTTATACTGGCATCATGCCGGTGTGTAAAGATGAAGTTGGGGTAGCAGTAGTAATGGGGCACGAAGTGGCACATGCCATTGCCAACCACGGAGCCGAAAGAATGTCCCAAGGGATGGCAGTTAACATGGGGTTGAGTTCGTTGTCGTCTGCCATGGGTTCTAACCCAACTATGACAGAACAAATATTTTTACAATCTGCAGGGTTGGGTTCTCAATTGGGTGTATTGGCTTATAGCCGTACCCACGAATCTGAAGCAGATAAAATAGGACTAATTTTTATGGCGATGGCAGGGTATGACCCCAACGCAGCTCCAGCCTTTTGGGAGCGCATGAAAAGTATGTCTGGGGGCAGTGCACAGCCTGAGTTCATGAGTACCCACCCTTCTCATGATAAAAGAATACAAGACTTAAAAGCTTCAGTTCCCGAAGCAATGAAATATTACAAAAAATAACGGGCAGCATCTAGGTAGGGTGTTCTTCCTAATTTAGAACCATTATTGATCAATATTTCTTTTAGATTTCGCTCCTTGTACTATATTTGTTGGGTTTCCAATCGATTTTTTGAATTGGAAGTCTTATTTTTATAATTCAAGGAGAATATTATGTCTAAGAACCTAAGCGAACTTTCAGGTAGAAAAGGATTGCACGGCAATCTATTTGAGAAATTAGGAGATGCTGCCACTGCCTCTGGCACCCCTTCTGAAGATGAAATGAAAAGCCTGGCCAATGATTTTTTGATGGGTACGGCCAATACCTACGGTGCTACCACTTTCTATGATTTTTTAAAACCTGATAACAAGAACAAAAAGGTGTACACCTGTTCGGGAAGTGTTTGTATGATGGCAGGAACCCAAGATGGTGTAAAAACTTCTCTTAACAAGCACTTTAAAGAAGAGGAAGTTGGACACATGTGTTGTTTGGGCAGGTGCCATGAGAATGGTGCCTTTCATTATAACGGCAAAAATTATTCGGATAAGACGGACGAAGAAATTGCTTCCATTGTAAAGGAAGCAGTGCCTTACCAAGAAGATACGTACAATGTTTATTGCCATGGTACGCCTATATTAACCCAACCTTTTCAAGGAGTTGACAAGTTGTACCAAGGGTTTAAAGGCCTTTTGGAGAAAGACCAAAACGAGCTAATAGAAATAATGAAAGCTTCGGCGCTGCGCGGTAGAGGTGGAGCAGGGTTCCCTAAAGGATATAAGTTAGAATCGTGTAAAAATACAGATTCTGATGTTAAATTTATAGTTTGTAATGCGGATGAAGGGGATCCAGGAGCCTATTCTGATCGTTATTTGTTAGAAAAGCAACCCCATTTGGTGCTGTACGGCATGATGGCCTCTGGTTACATGGTTGGAGCAGAATGGGGAGTAGTATACATTAGAGGAGAATACCCAGAATCCGTTGAAACTACTGAAAAGGCCATTCAAGAATTAAGAGCGGCCAATTTGTTGGGAAACGATATTCTTGGAACTGGTTTTAATTTTGATTTTAAAGTTATCAAGGCGCAAGGTGCTTATATATGCGGTGAAGAAACGGCTCTTTTGTCTTCTATTGAAGGGCAAAGACCAGAAGTGCGGGTCCGCCCGCCGTATCCAACACAAGAAGGTCTTTTCAACAAACCTACCGTGGTAAACAACGTTGAAACTTTGGCTTCGGTGCACCATATTTTAAACCATGGTGCTGCTGAATTTACTTCCATTGGATCCGAAAAGTCTTCAGGAACCAAATTAGTGAGTTTGGATCGCTGCTTTAACAAGCCCGGAATGTACGAAGTAGACATGGGCACCCCGTTAAGAACTGTAATTGAAACATTGGGCGGAGGCTTCAAAGTACCTGTGAAGGCCATGCACATCGGTGGGCCATTAGGGGGCTTGGTGCCGATATCAGCAATTGATCGATTGAGTATCGACTTTGAGACATTTCAAAAGGAAGGGTTTTTGTTGGGGCATGCCTCGATCGTGTGCATTCCAGAAGCTTTTCCTCTAATTCAGTATCTAGAACACTTGTTTGAGTTTACAGCAGATGAAAGTTGTGGCAAGTGTTTTCCTTGCCGCTTAGGATCCGTTAGAGGCGCCGAAATGCTGCATAAAGCACAGCACGAGTCGTTTAAAATAGATAGAGAGCTAATGGACGATCTATTGGAAACCCTGGAGAAAGGGTCCTTGTGTGCCCTTGGAGGTGGATTGCCACTTCCTATTCAAAATGCTTTAATGTATTTTGAGGATGAATTAAAAGGCTTTTTTGCTTAACCGTTTAAACCACGACACCATGAAAATTGCTTACATAGACAACCAGCCATACGAATATAAAGAAGGGGAAACCATTCTTAATTTTATCAATAGAATAAAGGGCGAACGTTCTGTCCCTACTTTATGCGATGCCCCTAATTTGGATCCTTTTGGGTCTTGTCGGGTTTGCAGTGTGGAGGTGGCACTAGAGGAAAATGGAAGTTGTAAAACCCAGGCCAGTTGCCATACGCCGGTTATGGAAAATGCTTATATCTACCCCAATTCGAAAGAGGTTCAAAAGCTTCGTAAAAATATTATTGAATTGGTTCTAACAGACCACCCTTTGGACTGTTTGACTTGCGAAGTAAACGGAAATTGTGAATTACAAGATGTTGCCGCTCAAGTTGGAATAAGAGAAGTACGGTACCCCGAGGGTGCCAACCACCTGGACAGACAAAAGGATTTGTCTCACCCGTATATGACCTCGGATCTTTCCAAGTGTATCAATTGTTTTAGATGCGTACGGGCATGCGATGAGGTACAAGGACAGTTTGTATTGAGTATGTCTGGAAGAGGTTTCGATTCAAAAATTATAAAAGGCCTGGACCAATCCTTTAATGAGTCGGATTGTGTTTCTTGTGGTGCTTGTGCACAAACATGCCCAACTTCCGCCATTTCTGATGTATTCCAATCCAAGGCCATTAAAGCCACAGATAAAACAAGAACAATTTGTACCTACTGTGGAGTAGGGTGTAATTTGGAAGTGTCCACACACAATGGAGAAGTTTTGAGTATCCAGGCTCCTTTTGATGCTGAAGTAAACCAAGGCCATACTTGTGTCAAAGGCAGGTATGCGTTCAAATTCTACGACCACCCAGAAAGGTTGAGGACTCCTCTAATTAAAAGAAATGGAAAATTAGAACCAGCTACCTGGGAGGAAGCGTATGACTTTATAGCCAATAAGATCAATAAAATTAAAGAAGAAAATGGGCCAGATTTTATAGCTGGAATATCTTCTTCGAGGTGTACCAATGAAGAAAACTACTTGATGCAGAAGTTTATTCGGGCAGTGGTGGGCACCAATAACATCGATGGTTGTGCCAGGGTTTGCCATTCACCAACTGCATTGGGAATGCAACGTACCTTTGGTACTGGTGCAGCAACCAATAGCATTGAAGATTTGAAGCATACCGATTGTATAATGGTGATTGGTGCCAACCCAACAGCGGCACACCCAGTTACTGGTGCAAAACTCAAGCAACATGCCATTCAAGGTAAAACGACAATCGTTATTGACCCTAGGAAAACGGAGATGGCACGCTACGCTACCCACCACTTGGCTTTAAGACCAGGTACCAACGTGGCGGTTTTGAATATGATGTTTTATTACATCATAACAGAAAGCCGAGTGGCGCAAAGTTTTGTGGAGAGCCGAACAGAAGGGTTTGATGATTTTAAAAAGGATATTTTGGCATTGGATTTAGCCCATTTAGAAGAAGTTTCGGGTGTGCCTAGAGAAGAAGTGCGCGCAGCAGCCTTGGCCTATGCCGATGCGCCAAATGCCATGTCATTTCATGGTTTAGGAGTTACAGAACATTCTCAGGGTACATTTACCGTAATGCAAATAGCCAATTTGGCCATGATAACAGGCAATATTGGAAGAAAAGGGGTTGGGGTCAACCCATTGAGGGGACAAAACAATGTTCAGGGGTCTGCGGACATGGGGGTACAGCCCCACCAAGGAGCCGGTTACATGGATATTTCCAAAAGTGAAGTAAGAGAATTGTACGAAAAGTTTTATAAGGTTCCCCTTCCAAAAGAGATTGGATATAAAATACCAGAAATGTATGCGGCCGCATTGGATGGCAAGTTAAAAGCCATGTGGATTATCGGGGAAGATGTAGTGCAGACAGATCCAAATACCCAAATGGTTATTAGGGCATTGGCCAAATTAGATTTGTTGGTGGTACAAGAGCTTTTTATGACAGAAACTGCAAAAGAAGCTACTGTAGTCCTTCCAGGCGCCTCCTTCCTTGAAAAAGATGGAACTTTCACGAATGGAGAAAGAAGGATTCAAAGGGTCAATAAGGTGGTAGAGCCAATAGAAGGCACCAAACCAGACGGTCAAATTATTGTGGATATTATGAACCGCATGGGATATGAGCAAGCAGATTATACAGGGCCTACCGTTTTGGAAGAAGTGTCGCAAATTGTGCCATTTTTTAAGGGAGTTGAATGGGATGGTCTTGGAGAGAATGGCAAACAGTGGCCAGTTGCAGAAGGAGGGGTAGACACTAAGATTTTGCATGAAGAAAGTTTCAAAATTGGCGAAGGCAAAGGAAAGTTCAAATACAATGCCTTTAAGGAAAGTGAAGAGCTGGTGGAAAATGAAGAGGAATTTCCGTTGATATTAACTACCAACAGAGAACTTGAACATTACAACTGTGGGGCAATGACACGAAGAACGGGCAATGTAGAGTTGTTAACAGAAGACGTTTTGATGATCAACCCAAAAGATGCTAAAAAGTACAATATCAGAAATGGCGACAAGGTAGGCATCGCATCGGCTCGTGGAGAAGTAGAGATCCATGCATCGGTAACAAAAAGTGTTCGGCCTGGGGTGGTTAGTACTACTTTCCATTTCCCTGAGATTATGATCAACAACATCACTTCCGATGTACACGATTCGGAAGCCATGTGCCCAGAGTACAAGGTAGTTGCAGTTAAAGTAAGAAGTTTAGTTGCGCAATAGAATATAAATGAGAAAATCCCATGGTTTATGCCGTGGGATTTTTTTGTCTAATAATTATCCATTGATATCTAATTTTTTCCACCTGTTACAGTAACCTTTAATTCTTTACTACATCACCTTCTTTAAAGCATTGTAGACATTTTCCCTGATAAAAGGTGGTTATCTGGTTTAATGGGCATCTCCTATTTTAAAAAACCTTTTATCCCCATTTATTCTTACATAATTACAACCTCCCCCTAGTAGTTGCCTAGGAAACTATTTTAACATTTAGTTGTTACTTTTACATCAAACAACAGAAAAAAGACAATCTATGATGTTAAAAGAGAGCATCCTTCCATTGTTAGGAAAATCGACAAAAGGGATGGAGCTGATGATAACGGATGCCTTTAAGGAAAAACAAGTAGGGCTTTCAAAAGTTCAGTTTGTTTTGTTAAAAGTAGTATCTGAAAACAATGGAATACCCCAAAATGACTTGGCATTTATCACCAACAGAGACAAAGCATCACTGGCCAAGTTAATATCAACTTTAGAACAAAAAAAATATTTGGAGCGGGTAAACTCTACCTCGGATGGAAGGATAAAACATATTCATTTAACAGAAAATGGGGATGCGATATTAAGTAAAGCCATTCCCATTGTTAGTGCAATGGTCGACGAAATCCACCAAGACATTGACGACAAGGAAATGGAAATCACCATTAAGGTGTTGAAAGAAATATTGAAGAAAACAAAATTTGAAGAAATCACGGGAAAAATAAAATGAGAAAAGCAATTAATGTAGTGTTGGGTATTGCCATCGTTATCGGTGCTGTTTTCGGAGCCAAGGCGATAATAGCAGGTAAGAAAAAGCGGAAGCCGAAAAACGAAAAAGTGGTTCCAACTGTATTCGTAGAACAAGTAAACAATGCTAGTATTCCAATTAATATAAAAGAAAGTGGGCGGTTAATGGCCAAAAGAAGGTTGGAAATATTTGCTGAAGTACAAGGGGTAATGGAAGGTACAGGAAAAGAGTTCAAACCTGGAAAAACTTATAGAAGGGGCGAAACTTTAGTCAAAATAAGAAGTACAGACTACTATGCCAATTTACAAGCCCAAAAAAGTGTTCTTCAGAACATGATAACAAGTATTTTACCTGATTTGAGATTGGATTATCCCAAGGCCTACCAACGCTGGGATGCCTATTTAAAAGACTTTAGAATGGACCGGCCCATACAACCTTTGCCAGAACCTACTTCTGACAAGGAAAAGTTTTTTGTAACTGGAAAAAACATTTATACCACTTATTACAATACTAAAAATTTAGAGATCATCTACCAAAAATATACGCTGAGGGCTCCTTTTAGTGGTATTTTAATTGAGTCGCAGGTGAACCAGGGTACTTTAATCCGACCTGGGCAAAAGCTCGGTACTTTAATTGATCCCAAGTTGTTTGAATTGGAAGTGTCGGTAAGCAAGTCTTTAATTCCCTCTCTTTCTGTTGGGCAAACAGTAAGTGTAATAGACCCTGTCAACACCACCCTCCGTTATGAAGGCAAGATAGGCCGGGTAAATGGAATGGTCAATACGGGAACCCAAACAGTTCAGGTATTTATAGAAGTAAAAGGTGCAGACTTAAAAGAAGGAATGTACCTCGAAGCAGTGGTGAATGGCAAAGAAAAAGAAAATGCATTTGAGATCGAACGTTCTTTGTTAGTAGACAACAACAAAGTATTTGCTATTAACGATTCAGTTTTGATCATGCATCCTGTGAAAGTAGTGCATAAAACTCAAAATACTGTTGTGGTTGAAGGGTTGCCTCAAGGTGCCCAAATTTTACGCAAAAGTGTTCCTGGAGCTTATTCTGGCATGCAAGTTAAAATTCAAAAGGAGAAATAGGTGAGAGGTATAATAACACACTTTATCAAATACCCAGTAGCGGCCAATGTCGTTATTTTAGGTTTTTTTGTTTTGGGGTATATGGGGATGACCAACCTAAAGTCATCTTATTTTCCTTTAAATGAATCGCGCGTGGTTTCCATCCGGGTAAGCTATCCTGGTGCATCTCCTCAAGAAATGGAAGAGGGCATTGTTTTGAAAATTGAAGATAATATTAGAGGATTAATAGGAGTGGATCGGTTTACATCTACTTCTTCTGAAAACTCCGCTACCATTCGAGTAGAAATTTTAAAGGGCTACGACATTGATGTGGTATTGGCAGATATTAAAAACTCAGTAGACAAGGTGCCTTCTTTTCCTTCAGGAATGGAACCACCTGTTATTGCCAAAGATATTTTCAGGACGGAAGCCATTTCATTTGTGGTAAGCGGGCTAGATGTGCCTCTATTAAGTTTAAAACAAATGGCCAGAGACGTAGAAACAGATTTACGGGCCATTGATGGGATTTCTCAAGTAGAGATTTCTGGATTTCCTGCAGAAGAAATAGAAATAGCAGTTAATGAAGACCAAATGCGGGCCTACAACTTAACTTTTCAAGATGTGGCCCAAGCAGTGAGCAGCACCAATATATTGGTGACAGGTGGGTCCATTAAAACCGATCAAGAGGAATATCTTATCCGGGTAAACAACCGTTCTTATTACGGGCGTGAATTGGAGCACATTGTAGTAAAATCCGATGAGCTGGGTAAAAAAGTTCGATTAAAAGACATTGCTGTTGTAAATGATAAATGGTCTGAATCACCCAATAGGTCTTATTTTAATGGCAAACCTTCGGTACGCGTACAAGTTAGTACTACCAATTCCGAAGATTTAGTCTCAGTAGCGGCCAAAACGGTAGAATATATTGAAGATTTTAATGCTAGCCACGACAATGTTCAATTGAGTGTAACCAGAGATGCCTCAATTACTATTGTACAAAGAACTCAATTGCTGATTGAAAATGGTGTTGTTGGTATGGCTTTGGTGCTTTTCTTTTTAGCCTTGTTTTTAAAGCCGAGGCTGGCCTTTTGGGTGGCCTTTGGTCTTCCAATTTCGTTTTTAGGCATGTTTATATTTGCAGGCCAATTTGGTGTGACCATCAATGTGCTGTCGCTGTTCGGAATGATCATTGTAATTGGTATTTTGGTGGATGATGGTATTGTAATTGCAGAAAACATCTACCACCATTACGAATTGGGTAAGACTAAGGTAAGGGCTGCCATCGACGGGACATTAGAAGTGGTGCCCGCTATTACCTCCGCTATTTTGACCACCTTGGTAGCTTTTTCAACCTTCTTCTTTTTGGAAGGTAGAATAGGGGAGTTTTTTAGTGAGGTAGCTTTAATTGTAATCTTGACGCTTGGCATATCGTTGATCGAGGCTTTGATCATATTACCAGCCCACGTAGCACACTCTAAAGCTTTAACCCACCAGCAAAAGACCTACGTTTTTAATAAATATGCGGATCAATTTATGAATTGGATGCGGGATAAATTGTATGCACCATCATTGAAGTTCTTTCTTCAAAACAAAGTGCTGGGTTTTGCCATTCCATTGTCTTTGTTAATATTAACCATCGGCTCCATAAGTGGTGGGATTATTCGGTTTACATTTTTCCCACAAATTGCAAGTGACAGGGTTTCAATCAATTTAAAAATGCCTCAAGGAACCAATGAGCATATTACAGATTCCATTATTTCGGTAATCGAAAAGGCTGCGTGGGAGGTAAACGATGATTTTACAGCGAAGCAGACGGGCAACGAACCAGTGATTCAAAATGTAATTAAAACGGTAGGGCCAGGATCTTCAGCTGCTTCTTTGCGGGTCAACTTGTTACCCGGAGAGGAACGAGATTTCCCATCCTTTATGATATCCACTGCTATTAACGATAAAGTAGGAGACATATATGGCGCAGAAAGTATTGAATTTGGATCTGGGGGAAATTTTGGTGGCAAGCCTATTTCTATTTCTCTACTGAGTAACAATACGTCTGAATTAAAAGAGGCCAAAGAGTTTCTGAAAAAAGAACTCAAGAGCAATGCCTTGTTAAAGGACATCCAAGACAACGATCCAGCAGGTATAAAAGAGGTGAAAATCACTCTGAAAGAATCTGCGTATGCCATGGGGTTTCAATTAAGCAATGTGATCAGCCAAGTTAGAAGTGGTTTTTTTGGATTCCAAGTACAAAGATTCCAACGAAGTAGAGATGAAATTAGGGTGTGGGTGCGGTACGAAAAGGAAAAGCGCTCCTCTCTGAAACACCTGGATAACATGCGCATTGTAAGCCCGCTGGGCGATAGGGTACCATTAAGTGAGGTAGCCAATTACGAAATTCAAAGAGGAGAAATTTCCATTAACCACTTGGATGGTAAAAGAGAAATAAGAATTGATGGCGATTTGAAAAATCCTGAAAATAGTGCAACGGAAATAATGACCGATATTAAAACAGAAATGTTGCCGATCATGAAGGCGCAGTTTCCAAATGTTAACGCCGTTTTTGAAGGACAAAACAGAGAGGCCAACAAAACTACCAGTTCGGCAGGGAAGGTCCTGCCTTTGGTCGTGTTTATGATTTTCGTAATTATTGCATTTACGTTTCGATCGTTCAGCCAACCTTTGCTGCTGTTGTTAATGATACCTTTTTCATTGATTGGCGTAGCATGGGGCCATTGGATGCATGGTTTTTCAATTAACATACTATCGTTTTTAGGCATCATTGCCTTGATAGGAATTGTTGTAAATGATGGGTTGGTACTCATAGGTAAGTTCAATGGGTACTTGAAAGACGGCATGTCTTACGACGATGCCTTGTTTGAAGCTGGAAAGTCCAGATTCAGAGCAATTTTCTTAACTTCCATAACTACAGTTGCTGGGTTAGCTCCATTAATTTTGGAAACTAGTAGACAAGCACAATTCCTAATTCCAATGGCCATAGCAATAGCCTACGGTATTATAGTAGCCACCGTTTTAACTTTGGTCATGCTGCCGTTAATGTTGTCTTCGGGCAACCAATTAAAGGTTTGGGTGCACTGGTTGATAAAAGGCAATATGCCTGCAAAAGAAGATGTTGAAAGAGCAATTATCGAACAAAAAACAGTTATCGATGAAAACTAGAGGAGTATTATTATTGGTGATTTTGGCCGGGATGAAAATTAATTTTTCCCTAGGGCAAGAGATCTTGGGAAAACCGGAGGCAGTATCCATTGCATTGGAAAATAATTTTGATATTCGAACCTCAGAAAATGATAAGATCATTTCTGGTAACAATGCAAGCATAAAAAATAGTGGGTACTTGCCCACTGTTTCCGCTAGGGGCAATGCAACTTATGCTGTAACGGACAACCACCAAGTAGGAGACGCAGGATCTAGGGATTTAAATGGCGTAGCCACCACCAGACTTAGCAGCGATGTAACTTTAAATTATACAGTTTTTGACGGATGGGGTAGGCAATACAATTATAAAATTTTACAAGAGAATTTTAAATTGACAGAATTGCAGGCCAGACAGGTAATCGAAAACTCTTTGATTAATATATTCTCAAGCTATTATGAAATAGCCCGGTTGACGCACAATGTGCAAAACCAGAAAGAAACATTGGATGTTTCTAGGAAACGTTGGCAAAGGGCTAAATACAGTTTTGATTACGGACAAAACACCCAATTGGATGTGTTAAATGCTGAGGTAGATTATAACACAGATAGCATCAATTACCTTACCAATACCCAATTGCTTGAAAATGAAAAACGAAATTTGAATTTAATTTTGGGAAGAGACATTGGGGTCATTTTTGCAGTAGATACGACCATACAGTATACTGCTGGGTTGCAGTTAAACGATTTGATGGTTGCAGCAGAAAACAACAATGTTAGGGTGCTGCAATCGGCAACAAGT
This sequence comes from Cytophagales bacterium Alg240-R148, assembly GCA_900537185.1. Classification (GTDB taxonomy): domain Bacteria; phylum Bacteroidota; class Bacteroidia; order Cytophagales; family Cyclobacteriaceae; genus Alg240-R148. The sequence goes on along the minus strand of LS999829.1, from coordinate 519,083 downwards.
TTGACCAATGCAGAATACAATATTAAATTTAATAATGCTGCTAATATACCAAAACTTGGGCTGAATGCAGGGTATAGCTGGTCCCACAACGACCTTGGAGGTACTGGGCTATTTAATAAAATGACCCAAAAAGGGCCAAGCATAGGTGCTTCTATAACTTGGAACATATTTGATGGCGGCGCAACCAATGTTCGTAAGCAAAACAGCAAGGTGGCCTACCAAAACCAAAAAATTTCAATGGAAAGGGTAGAAATGGAAGTGAAGCGGGATGTAGCCAATGCCTGGACAGTCTACCAAACTGCATTGTTTGTTTTGAAAGCAGAACAAAAAAATGTAGAGACCAACCAAAGAAATTTTGACAGAACCGTAGAGCAATATGCTTTAGGTCAAATTACATCTATTGTTTTTAGACAGGCACAAATAAATTTATTGAATGCACAGCTAAGCCTTTCTCAAGCCAAATACAGCGCTAAAAGTGCCGAATTGGTATTGTTGCAATTGTCCGGTGAATTGATGAATGCGCAATTTTAAAAGTTATCAAAAGACAAGCAGGGGGTGGTTTTCCTGCTTGTCTTTTGATAGAATTTTCTTTACTGGAGTAGATTCATTGAAGCTGCTTCAGCGAGCAAATTTGATTGAGTTTCCATTACCAATTTTACAGTTTTTGTTCTATTTTTGGTCCATTAATAACAAGTTAATTGTCAAGCTCTCATATAGTAAAATTTTCATTCTGTAGTTGTTCAAAATCGTTATACAATCAATCATTTTAGTGTTGGCAAAATGCAATTGTTCAAATGATAAACTTTGGTGGTTAAGCTGGTTAAATAACCACCTACTTTGTTTAGGATCCTCCGCAATACGCCAATCTTTTTGGTGGTAACTGGCTAGTAATTTGGAGTAGGCGTCCAGTTTGGTTTTTAATTCCAATCCCGCTCCGCGTTGAATCATATAGGCTCTTACTATGCGTTTTTCATTGGGGTTTAGGTATTGTCCATTTTCATTGTATCCGCCAGTTATATTTACCAATGTTTCTTCGTACTGTTCTAAAAAATGCAGCAACCGTTTAGTAGTTTCATGTACCTCTATTATTTTAGAGTATTGAACAGAATCCTTTTTTGCCAAATTTATTACTTGTGTTATTCCATCATTTACATATTTGAAAGTTGTTTCTTTAACCAAGCCATTGTTTAGTTCGGTGGTTACTGGATACTTCTTATCTGTGCATGTGAAAAGTAAAAGGGTGAATACAATAAAAGTCAGTTTTTTGATCATTAAAAAAGAGTTTGAAGAGAGAAAAGTGGTTTTATTACAAACGATCGTTTTGTTGTTCTGCAATGGTGTCGACTAGGGTTTCCAAATTTACGAAGTCTTGTTTATTTTTAATTATATAATTAAAGGCATAGGATTTGCTATAATGATTAAAAGAAATTTCGTTATTGCCTCCATGATGGATACCTAATAAATCTCTTGGCATTCCTTCATATTCGTTGACATAAATAACAAGATTTCTTAATTCAGAAAAAGGAAAAACAATCTTCCCAACGATCAATTGCTGCTCATTAATCTTAAACTTTTCTTTTCTATCACCATAAGCAGTTATACCCATGTATTTGTCATCGTATAATTTCATTTGAATTAAGGTACCAATAAAAAATACTGCGCCAACAATGCTAAAACCTATTCCAAATACACCAATTAAATACATATATATAACTCCTAGGATGGCAAAAACGATGGCCGAATTGTACAAAAATCTCTTTCTTATCTTGTTTTTAGATTTCTTATAAACATAGGTAGTGTATTCTTTCATAGTGTTTTATTGAATAAAAAAAAACCAATAAACGCGCATTTACAAGCGTTTTTGACAACGTCAATTGGAATATATTGCTGCTATTGTTTTACAATGGTAATATAAAATGTTAAACTAATATTAAAAAAATAATTTTTCAAAGTTGTATTCTTCCCTCTCAATGCCGTGTTTTTATCCTGATTAAAATCATTCTATAGATTAACACAGGTCATAAATAAACAATAAAAACAAAACTACTTTGCAAGTATAGAAAACATCAAAAACATTAAACCTATGACTCATTTTACTAAAAATTCGTTGGTTGCTTTGTTATTTGTACTTGTTGCAGCCTGTAGCCCACAAGAAAACACCAATGAGGAGGTCGGCGCAGAAGCAACTACCCCATCGAACGAAGTGGCAAACAAAGGACAAGCCGGAGTAGATACAGAATCCAATAACGTACTCAATATTGCAATAAAATCCCCTGATCACAGTACTTTAGTGGCGGCAGTTCAAGCGGCTGAAATAGAGCATATCTTAGCAAATAATGGTCCTTTTACAGTCTTTGCCCCTGTAAATGATGCCTTTGCGGCGTTACCGGAAGGAACCGTAGACAATCTATTGAAACCAGAAAACAAAAAAGACTTGGTCAATATTCTATACTACCACACTGCACCCGGAATATACAAGGGAGCCTTATTAACAGATGGCAGACAAATTTACCAAGCCAATGGTCAAAACGTGTTAATAGAAGTAGCAGAAGATGGCACTGTAACTGTAAATGGTGCAAAAATATTGGCAACCGTAGATGGAAGCAATGGAGTAGTACATGTAATTGACAAGGTGTTGTTACCACCTAGTAAATAAAATTTTATAGTTCAATTTTTATAGGTGGGCCCTGCTGGTGTCCACCTATTTTTTTTTATAAGGCTTTTAGCCCTTACTTTTTAGCCTTAACTTGTATATACAGGGAGAATTGTAAATCATGCTGAATATGCAAAGAAATGGCATTTTGTTGTGGGTACTGTTGTTGGTTTCAACTGCTGCGATCGGGCAAACTTATCAAGACCGTGTGGTAAGGGTAAAAGTTAGCGAGGAATTGGCTGCCAAATTAAGCTCAAAACAAATTGTTAACAACGAAATAGGGATAGCAGTTACAGCAGATGCAAGTATAAATTGGTCCAACCGTTCACTAGAAACAACTTCTTTCAAACGCTTATTTCCAGATGCTGGCAAATTTGAAAAAAGGCATCGGGCCCACGGTTTGCATCTATGGTACGAGTTGAAATTTAAAAATAAAGGAGAGTGGTCGTTAGATAAGGTTATCAACCAGTATCTGGACCATCGCGACGTGGTGATGGCCGAGCCAGTTTACTTGAAAAGCATCGAGGCAGGAAAGCAACCAATAAAAGAAGGATATATTCCAGTAAGTTTTAATGATGTGCAATATGCAGGCCAATGGCATTATAACAACACTGGGCAGACCGCCGGTACCACAGACGCGGATATTGATCTTCCAGAGGCATGGGATATTAGCACAGGATCTGATCAAGTAATTGTAGCTATAATAGACACCGGAGTAGATTTGGACCATGTTGATTTAGTAGATAACATTTGGGAAAATACACTAGAAGTGAATGGACTTGTTGGTGTGGACGACGATGGGAATGGGTACATTGATGATTTCCATGGGTACAGTTTCCCCAATAACACCGGCAATATTTTACCCGGACAACATGGAACACATGTTGCAGGAACTGTTGGTGCTGTCAATAACAACGGCATCGGAGTAAGTGGCGTAGCTGGAGGGGATGGTACCAACCCAGGAGTCAAAATGATGAATTGTGCTGTTTTTACTGCGGCGGGCAATGGCGGCTTTGGAGAGGCTTTGGTTTATGCAGCGGACAACGGAGCTGTGATTGCACAAAATAGTTGGGGATATACTTCTCCCGGGGTATATGAACAGTCTACCTTGGATGGCATCGATTACTTTGTAGAAAATGCGGGGTATGACGAGAATGGTTTGCCTGTTGGCCCCATGCAAGGAGGTTTGGTTACTTTTGCATCCGGTAATTCTAATTCTTCGTTGGATTATTACCCCGCTGCCTATGCAGCTGCAATGTCGGTAGCCTCTACCACGCACGAAGATATAAGAGCATATTATTCTGTATATAATGATAAAGTAGATATCGCAGCACCTGGGGGCGAAACCATCCACCAAAATGTAGAAGGTGTACTGAGTACTTTAGCCAATGACCAGTATGGATACAAGCAGGGTACTTCAATGGCAACACCACATGTGTCTGGGGTTGCAGCTTTGGTTGTAGCTGAGTTTGGTGGGGTGGGTTTTACCAAAGAGCAACTGTGGGACAAATTAGTTTATTCCACAGACAATATAGATGCGCTCAATCCTGGATTTGTTGGCATGTTGGGTACCGGTAGGCTCAATGCCCATAGCGCACTTACTCTAGGCCTGGATGTGGAAGCACCAGAACTTATAAACGACCTTGCCATAGCCGGTTCCCTAGGAAATGTATTGGAATTGCACTGGACCAAACCTAATGACAACAGAAGGGTAATGCACTATGAAATACGTTGGGCCAATGCCATGATTACCGAAGCTAACTTTAATGGTGCCAATTTGGATACCGTGTTGTTGGCCCAAAATGATGTGTCCGATGAAGTTTATTTTATGGAAGACTTGTCCTATAGCCAACAGCATTATATCGCTATTAAAGCCTTTGATAATGATGGAAATGAAAGCTTAATTTCCAATGTCGTAGCATATGAAAGCCCTGGGCCACCAACCTTTGCAATAGACCTTGTTGATTTTAATACAAGTTTGCACGCATGGGACTCTCTGTTGAAAAGCACAATAATTCAAAATACTGGTTCCAGTGCTTTGCTGGTAGATGTTGAAAATGAATTTATAAGCGCCACCCTTGGTGGTGCAGGAGGGGGGCACGGGTATACTTGGTCCAATAATTTGGAAGCAGGAGGGCCCGCCTACGAATGGGTGGAAATCCAGTCTAACGGACAAAGGGTGGACTTAAGAGATGATGGTTATTTTTCCGTTCCACTGCCGTTTGAGTTTATGTTATTTGGTAGAGAACATTCTGACATGCTGGTTAGTTCTAATGGTCTAATTGGTTTTGACCCTGAATCTTTTAATAGCTACAATGGTCAAATTCCTTCTGCCGCAGCTCCCAATGCTTTGGTAGCTGTATTGTGGCACGACTTAAATCCAGAATTTGGAGGGACGATATATTACAAAGTAGAATCGGACAGAGTAGTGGTTACGTGGGAAGCAGTAAAAGATTGGGATTCCAATGTCCCCTTTACTTTTCAGGCCATTTTGTATGCCAACGGCAACATTCAAAGCAATTACAAACAAGTAAATACAGTTAGAAACGATGGTTTGGCTATTGAAAACCACAATGGGTCCAAATCTGTAGTGACATCAAGTGGCGCTAGTAGTTTGCCAAATGCTTATACTGTTTTAATGGAATCTCCGAGGTGGTTTGTGTACGGTTTACCTACTGAGCAGCTGGTATTGGAACCTTCTGAACAGTTCCCTCTGGAACTTAAAGTTAAATCTCAAAATCTTCTTCCTGGAAGTTATGTGAATAAAATTCACTTTTCCAACAATGCAACCAATGCACCAGAATACAGTGTTGAAGTCGAATTAGAAGTATTGCCCACCCCTTTATTGGTGGCTTCAAAATCAGCAATGGATATGGATACAGTATTTTTGGGTTATACTCAAGTTGATTCTGTTTTAATAAGCAACCATGGCAATGCGGCGCTTAACATTACACAAATATCTATTGAAGATCCTCAATTTGTTGCCAACTTTACTAGTTTGGATCTAGCTCCTGGCGCATCGCAATACGTACGATTCGAATATGCGCCTACCTCGGTAGGAATACACGATACAGAATTGATTTTTACATCCAACAGCCATTTGAATGGTGTAGTTACTATCCCAATAGAAGCAAGAAGTGAAATTGCCCCAAGCCTAGTGTTGCCAACCAATGCGGTTTCGATTTTGGTCAATCAAGGAGCCGTAGCACATGAGGAAATATCGATTGAAAATCAGTTAGGTGGGGTCTTGAAATACAAATTGGAAGAAAAACCCTTGCATTCAGAAGGAATGGATGGCAGCTACTCCTGGCGATCCATAGAGTATGCCTGGGTTGGGATTGAAGGGGCCGGAACGGAGATACCTCTATTCGATGATGATTTTGAAACCATACCCCTTCCATTCGCCTTTAATTTTTATGGAAACATTTACACCAGTGTGGCAGTAGGAGACAATGGCCTTGTAGGTTTTTCAGGAACGGGCTATGATACACCAGTACACCAGTCGCTGCCAGATCCAACAGGAGCCAATAATCTGATTGCACCGCTTTGGACTGACTTTGATCCTTCTAGCGGAGGTACCGTGCACTATGTAGCAGAAGCTGAAAAAATGACCATTCAGTATACCAATATGCGGCCGTTTTTAAAGAGTGAAGAATTTACATTTCAAGTGGTATTGTTCGCTTCGGGTAAAATTGAAATGGTTTATAAGGAAGTAGATTTCTTAAATGAATTTAGTATGGGACTAGAAAATGTTTCTGGAACCGATGGGATTTTAATGGCTTACAACGAAGGAAGTGCGCTAAATAGTGCAACGGCCTATAGGATAGAAACATATGATACATTTATTTCGAATATCAATCCGGATGCAGGTGAAATAGAAGGGGTAGGAGGAGCTGCAATCCAATTGCAAGTAGATGCAGGTAGTTTAAATCCAGGTACCTACACCAGTTATGTAGAAGTAAAAGCCAATGACCCAGAAAACCAACAAGACTGGTTGGCAGTACACCTAACCGTAGATGGGGATGCCTCCATTCGCGTGGACCCCGTCAATTATGATTTCGGAACTGTTTACATAAGGGACACCGCAGCGGTAGCCATTGTAATTTACAACGATGGCCCTGGTGTATTGGATATTTACGATGTACAAAGTGCCAATACCAGTTTGCAATTTGAGTTAGGTCAAGAACAAATTGCGGCAGGAAGCTCTGCCGTTCTTACTGCCAAATACATTCCCGTATCGCTTGCGCCACTTTCGGCTGCAGCTACCATTAACAACGATGACCCTGTAAACCATGCGCTTGAACTGAGTTTTGTTGGAACTGTTTTACCAAGGGCAGAAATACAAACAGAAACAATTCAAATGCCCGATACGGTTATGTTTGACTCAGAAGTGGTGGTAAGTATTGAAGTAAGTAATTTGGGCAGCCTTGAATTGGGTATTGCGTCGGTGGTGGTATTGGATAACTTCGGGGTTGAAATGTCCGGTTGGAGTTTTAATTGGACCCAGGCTGTGTTGCAAGAAGCAACCACCAAGGTGCTAGATTTAAGAATTCCAGCAAGTGCATTTGAATCTGGTATTTTTAAAGGAAACGTGGTATTTGAAAGCAATGATCCAGTACATCCAATTTGGAAACAGCCCTTGGAATGGCTGGTGTGTGGGTATGCTGGCAATTTGGCTCCTGAATTGACCACCCCAACGGAAACACAATACGTGCAAGTGGATTTGGAGCAGTATATTTTAGATTTGAATAACTATGTTAAAGATTCAAATGGAGATGCACTTCATTTTGAAACAAAGGTGGAGAATCCTGATATAGTAGAAGTGGAGGAAGTAGAGGGGGTATTGAATATATCTCCAAAAATGCTTGGAAACACCTATATAGAAGTAAAAGTTACAGACGCAGGTTGTTTGACCTTGGCTTTTCAAGTGAAGGTGGTTGTAGCGGAAGTTACGGGTATGCATGCAAATATGAAAAACTCTAATTGGGCATTGTACCCGAATCCGACTGCCGGAATAGCCACCATTCAAAGACCAGAATTCTCTCCATTACCAGTGTACTATGAAATGCTGAATCTGCAAGGGCAGCAAATACAATTTCAAAATATTCAGTTGGCGCCACATGATACCACCATAGAATTAAATGTTAGCGGTGTTAAAAATGGTATTTATTTAATTAATATCCGTTTAGAAAATGGGAGTGTAGAGCGTTTCAGAGTGCGCATTGAGCGTTAAAAACTGCATTAATTTCATTAATATATTTAATTAATAGAAAAATGCTTATATTAATACCGCTAAATATTCTGATTTTTTAACATTGTTTTCTTAGGTTTTCTCTACTAGTATGGATGATATTAATATTTCCTATGTTGGGATGGAGCGGGATAGGTATTTGGAAAAATCTGGCGCCATGCAAGCGGGGTTCCTTTCTGAATTAGACGAAATCTCACGATTGTCAGCGCTTTTATGCAAAGCGACCTCGGCAATGATTTGTTTTTTTTACAAAGAGGAGGCGGTTGTCCAATCTGTTTTTAACTTGAAAAAAGACAAAATTGCCATCCATCCTTCCATGATGTTGCAATTGCCATTGCAACCTAGTTCTATTAATATCAGTATTCCTACTTCTAATTTCCTGACAATGGATGGTGAAAAAGTCAATTGCAGGTGTTACATAGAGCCAGTACGCATTAAAAAGTCTTTGTTGGTAGGTGCGGTAGTGGTGTTGGATCAGAGGCAAGATTTGTCTTTTGAAAAGTCCATTGCCGGTTTGGATATTGTTGCCAATCAAATAAGTGAAATACTTGAAAAACAGATAAACCAATTATCGCTCAAAGACAATGAGGTTCAATTTAGGGAGGCGTTTCAACACTCGTCTATAGGGATGGCTATTGTTGCTCTGCGTGGTAAAATACTTAAAGTCAACCCCAGAATAGTAGAATCATTAGGATATACCGAAGAAGAGCTCCTAAGCAAACATGCGAACGAAATTACCCATGTTCAGGATATTGGCAAAGAAAAAGAAGCGATTGTTAAGTCTATAAAAGGCAGGCACAAAAGGTTTTTTGTTGAAAAGAGGTATGTGACAAAAAAAGGGAAGGTTATTTGGGTTCTTCTAAATGTTTATTTGGTCCGGAACCTATTTGGAAAACCCGAACATTTTATATGCCAAATAGAAAATATCTCCAAACGGAAAAGCATAGAAGAAAACTTGATTAAAGTTAACCGAGATTTGTTGGCAATTTTAAGTTCTGGTTACGTCTCCATTATAGGGACAGATGTCCAGGGAGTAATCAAATATTTTAGCAAAGGAGCGGAGAATTTGTTGGGGTACAAAGCCAAAGAAATGGTGGGGATTAAAACCCCGTACATGTTCCACGATCCGGAGGAGGTAAAAGAAAAAGGCGAAGCCTTGTCTAAGGAGTACAGTAGAAAAATATCGGGTTTTGACATATTCATATATAAATCCAAAATGGATGGTTTTGAATCTACGCAATGGACTTATATTGATAAATATGGTAAACCCTTTCAAGTTCAGTTGGTGGTGACACCTATTTACGATGAAAGGAAAAATATTACGGGCTATCTTGGCGTAGCCATGGACATTCAGGATAAAGTTGAAAATGAAGAAAAACTACAAAACCTTGCAGAACAGTTACAAAAACAGAATACGCAACTAGCCAATTTTTCAAATATCATTTCTCATAACCTGAGGTCTCCAGTAAATAATTTAAAAGCATTGATGCAACTCTACAATGGAATTGATACGCCATCTGAAAGAGAAGAAATCATTGAGAAATTCGAAATTGTAATTGGTCATTTGTCTGAAATTCTCAACGAGATTATAGAGTCTTTAAAAATCAGGTCGGAAGTAACCATGTCCACAGAGTCGGTTGATTTTGAAGCAGTATTGCAAAAGATGCAGGACATATTTGCGGGGCAACTGATCAAAACCCAAGCCAATTTAACGTTCCATTTTAATTTGAAAAAAATTGAATACAACCACATCTACCTAGAAAGCATTTTTCTCAATTTGTTTTCTAATGCCATTAAGTACCGGTCAAAAAACAGAACCTTGTCTATTAATATTGTTACAGAGATGACGGATTTAGGACCAATTCTTACGTTTTCAGATAACGGATCTGGCATTGATCTGGATCAAAATGCAGGCAAAATTTTCGGTTTTAAAAACACTTTTCACGACGACCCCAACTCCAAGGGGGTTGGCTTGTTCATGATAAAATCTCAAATTGAAGCTTTGGGTGGGAAAATTACCATTGAAAGTGCAGTGGACAAGGGAACAACTTTTAAAATTTATTTTTCATTAAAAAAATAAATAGTGTACTTGCTGGTTCATGGATGAATTCACAAATGCGCTCGAACAAAAAATCATACAAGTTACTACCCCACTACCGGGAGCTACACCTGCTGCCATAGAATATAAATTGACCGTAAAATTAAAAAGTGCAGGTAAAACATTGTTGGATTTTTACCTACAAACGCTACCACATATTTCTATTCATCATTGGAAAAAAGCACTGCAAGAAGGGCGGATTTTGGTAGATGGAGCAATAGGAAAGGCAGAACAAGTTTTAAGAGAAGGTCAAATTACATCCCATTTTTCTCTTCCAGTTAAAGAGCCAGAAGTAGCCAATAATATTGAAGTTCTGTTCGAGTCGTCCACTATGTTGGTTGTAAATAAACCAGCTCCATTGCCCGTACATCCTGGAGGGCGGTTTTACAGGAATACCTTAATTGCATTTTTGAGGAAAGCAGCACCTGAAACTGCATGGAAACTCGTGCACAGGCTGGACTCCAATACAACTGGAGTTTTGATGCTGGCCAAAACAACAGAAAAAGCCGCTTACATCAGCCAACAGTTCAAAGATTTGTTGGTGAAAAAATATTATTTGGCATTGGTGCATGGCATGGTTGAAAAGGATCAATTCATATCCAGCAAACCAGTTGGGAAATCTAAAATTGAAAGTGGCAAACGCAGTTTAGAGGAAAATGGGTTGGAAGCAACCACCTTGTTTAGGGTTTTAAAAAGAAACAAAGAACAAAATGAAACGCTTCTACTCGTGGAACCCCAAACCGGTAGAACCAACCAGATCCGGCTACATTTAAACGATTTTGGGTACCCAATTGTGGGGGATTTGGGGTATTCAGAAAAGTATTACGAAGGAGAAAAACCATTGAGTTATGTTTCGGATTGTCTTTTTTTACATGCTTTTAAAATAGAGATCTTTAACCAAGAAACGGGGGTGATTGATTATTTTAAGGCCGACATTCCTCAGAAATTTTTAGACAAAGGATATGTCGATATGGATTGAATTGGCTGAGAATATTTGGCGTAATTGCTTATAAATGATTATCTTAAGGCCATTATGGCTCAAGTGTATATAACATCCAACCTAAAGAGGTTTTTTAAGGACATCGATCAAATTTCCATTGCATGTACCACCGTTCAAGAAGGTATAGAAAGACTGGATCAAGAACACCAAGGTATTCAATCCTATCTGTTGGACGACACAGGGGCCCTGAGAAAACATGTCAATATTTTTGTGAATGGAACCATGGTGCAAGACCGCAAAACACTCCGTGATAAAGTTGCAGCAAAAGATAAGATTCACATCATTCAAGCACTATCAGGAGGTTAAAATGGACAACGTAAATATTTTATTGGGTACAAGAAAAGGATTGTTGGTGTACCAGTACCACCACAATAAATGGCATCTTAGAGATGTTTTTTTTGAAGGAATCCCAGTTACACTTGCTCATTTTGATCCCATAAAAAAAACATGGTGGGCTTTGCTGGACCATGGCCATTGGGGATGCAAAGTACACCGTTCTATGAATGGCAAAGATTGGGAGGAGTTGCCCGCGCCTATTTACCCGGAAAATGCCTTTGCTAAGGAAGGAGTAAGGGCTTCTACACGTTTGCTGTGGGCTTTTGCATCAGATCCCTCTTCCGATGCCATATGGATGGGTACAGAACCTGGTGGACTTTTTAAATCAGAAAGCAATGGAAGAGATTTTATTTTAAATCAAGCGCTTTGGAACCACCCTTCAAGAATGGAACATTGGTTTGGAGGTGGAAGGGATTATGCCGCCATACATTCGATTTTGTTACATCCCGACAACCCAAATAATATTTTGGTAGGCATTAGCTGTGCTGGTGTTTTTGAATCAACCGATGCCGGCCTCCATTGGCGTCCGATCAACAATGGGCTCAAAGCGGACTTCTTACCCAATCCAAATGCGGAAGTGGGGCAGGACCCACATCTGTTGGTGCGCTGCCAAGCAAAGCCTGATGTTTTGTGGCAACAGAACCACTGTGGAATTTTTAGATCTACCAATGGAGGAAGGAATTGGGAGGAAGTTTCTGAAACCAATGGACCCGCAAAATTTGGGTTTGCTATAGCGGCAGATGCTGAAGATCCTGATGTTGCCTTTGTAGTGCCTGCAGTGAGCGACGAGAACAGAATAGCAGTTGGCAAAGAACTCATCGTTTGCCGAACCAGAGATGGCGGAAAAACTTGGGACCGATTGCAAAATGGTTTGCCAAAAGGCCCATCCTTTGATATCGTATACCGACACGCTTTGGATCTGAATCGGGAGTGGGTAGCTTTTGGGACCACCACAGGCAATGTCTATGTCTCTTCTAATTCAGGAGAAGAATGGACGTGTTTAAGCAACCATTTACCGATGGTCAATAGTTTGGAGTTTTTTGATGCAAACTGAAAATTGGCCAAGTAACCCAACTTGGCTACTATTGAAACCTTAGATTTGCATTTGATATAGCAGCTTTTTAAGTTAGCAACTTAATTCAAACGCTACAAAGCATTGTACATATGAAAATTGTTAAAAAAATTGCCCTAGGTCTGTTGCTAGTTTTGGTTTTGCTTCAATTCTGGCAGCCCGAAAGACCTCAATTAGAGACCATTGCTGAAAATGAGATTGTATTTACCTCAACAGAAGTTGCTGGTATAGTTCAGAAAGCTTGTTACGATTGCCATTCCAACCAAACCGACTATCCTTTTTATGCGTATGTTAGCCCATTGAATCATTGGATTCAAGAACATGTAGAACATGGTAGAGAGGAGTTGAATTTCCAGGAATGGAATACTTTTTCAGACAAGAGAAAGGCGAAAAAAATTCATGAGATTGTGGAAGAAGTGGAAGAGGGAAAGATGCCTTTGGAAAGTTATTCCCTTGTACATTCCGATGCTCAGTTGTCAGACGAGGAACGAAAAATGCTGTTGGATTACTTTAAAGCACTGGAATAACCAGCGCGCTACAAGTATTTAACGAAGTACAAATTGTATTTTTGGTGTTTCATAAAATGAAGTTGCTGAAAAGTGCAAAATTTAGTGAATAAAACACTCTGGTTTGCTTTTTTTACTTAAATTGCAACTTGATTTTTTCAGACCCAAACGGAAATTGAATTAAATGGCAGAAGAAGGAACGAACGACAATATCATTCAAATTAATATAGAGGATGAAATGCGCCACGCTTACATCGATTATTCGATGTCAGTTATTATATCAAGGGCGCTCCCAGATGTGCGAGATGGGCTAAAACCTGTTCACCGTAGAATCTTATACGGAATGCAGGAACTGGGTGTTGCATACAACAGATCTTATAAAAAATCAGCAAGAATTGTTGGGGAAGTACTAGGTAAGTACCACCCTCATGGAGATTCTGCTGTATACGATACAATGGTTCGTATGGCACAGGAATGGTCGTTGCGTTATCCTTTAGTGGATGGCCAAGGAAACTTTGGTTCCATAGATGGAGATTCACCAGCTGCTATGCGTTATACAGAAGCCAGATTGAAACGGGCTTCAGATGAATTATTAGGAGACATCAACAAACAGACGGTTGATTTTCAACCCAATTTTGATGACTCCCTGAAGGAACCTACTGTTCTACCAGCAAAGATACCAAACCTGTTGTTGAATGGGTCGTCTGGAATTGCAGTTGGGATGGCTACCAATATGGCACCGCACAACTTAAATGAGGTAGCAGACGGTATCATCGCCTATATTGAAAACAAGGACATTACGATCGACGAGTTGATGGAGTTCATTAAGGCTCCGGATTTCCCAACTGGGGGTATCATCTATGGGATGAATGGCGTGAAGTCGGGATTTGAAACCGGAAGAGGTAGGGTTGTAATGCGTGCCAAAGCAACGATTGAGGTTTTGAAGTCTGGTAGAGAGCAGATCATTGTTACCGAAATACCTTATATGGTCAATAAAGCTTCTATGATTGAAAAGACAGCTGCGTTGATTAATGATAAGAAAATTGAAGGCATTTCTGACCTCAGAGATGAATCGGATAGAAATGGATTGAGGGTGGTTTATGATCTTAAAAGAGATGCTATTCCAGATGTTGTGTTGAATAAATTATTCAAATACACCCAACTCCAGTCTTCTTTTGGTATCAACAACATTGCGTTGGTAAAAGGACGTCCAAAAACATTAAATCTTAAGGATTTAATTCATTATTACGTGGAGCATCGACACGAAGTGGTGATCAGAAGAACTCAGTTTGAACTGAACGAAGCAGAAAAACGAGCCCATATATTAGAAGGGTATTTGATTGCTTTGGATAACTTAGACGCTGTAATTGAATTAATTAGAGCCAGTAGAGATCCAGAAATAGCCAAAACTGGCTTGATGGAGAAATTTGAATTGTCAGAGATTCAAGCCAAGGCCATTTTGGATATGAGGCTGCAACGATTGACAGGCCTTGAAAGAGAGAAGATTGAGAAAGAATACGAAGAGTTACAGACCTTGATTGAGGACTTGAAAGACATCCTAGAGAAAGAAGAAAGAAGGATGGCCATCATAAAAGAGGAAGTATTAGAGGTAAAAGAGCGCTATGGAGATGAAAGAAGAACGGAAATAGTAGCCAATGCCGATGATATCAACGATGAGGATATGATCCCTAGGCAAGAAATGGTGATCACCATTTCCCATGAAGGATATATCAAACGTACTTCCTTGTCAGAATATAAAACTCAAAATAGAGGAGGCGTAGGCTCTAAAGGTGTTATTACCAAGAACGATGACTTTACGGAGCATTTGTTTGTAGCCAATACCCACCACTATTTATTGATATTTACGGAATTTGGAAAAATATTCTGGAAGAAGGTTTACACCCTTCCAGAAGGATCCAAGGCGTCCAAAGGAAGAGCAGTCCAAAATTTATTGAACATCGAAAGTGGGGATAAAGTTAGGGCAGTTATCAACGTTCACGACTTATCTGACCCGGATTACATTAACAATAACTTCCTAGTTATGTGTACTGTAAATGGGGTGATTAAGAAAACATCTCTTGAAGCGTATTCTCGACCAAGACAAAATGGTATTAATGCCATTACTGTAAAAGACGGTGATAAATTATTGGATGTTAATTTGACAAATGGCAACAACCACATCATCATAGCAAAAAGGTCAGGAAAGGCTGTGCACTTCCATGAAACACAAGTTAGACCAATGGGAAGAATGGCTTCCGGTGTACGCGGTGTTACCTTAGAAGGTGGAGACGATTGTGTGATTGGTATGGTTTGTGTAAGTAGAGAAGACAGCAACTTGCTTGTCGTATCTGAAAAAGGATATGGCAAACGTTCTGCCATCGACGATTACAGGATTACCAAAAGAGGAGGCAAGGGAGTCAAATCCATTAGCATCACAGAAAAAACTGGTAATTTGGTAGCGATTAAAGAAGTTACCGATACAGATGATTTGATGATCATAAATAAATCGGGTATTACCATAAGGATGGCAGTAGAAGACCTTCGGGTTATGGGGAGAGCTACCCAGGGTGTGCGCTTGATCAAGTTAAGTGAATCTGACGAAATTTCTTCGGTTGAAAAAATTGAAAGAATGGAAGACGATTCGATAGTAGAAGAAGAAAACACTGGAGAAGAATCGGCTTCAGAAGATTCAAATAGTGAAAATTCAGCTGAGGAAGGAAACACAGCGGAAGACAATAACAATGAAGAATAACCTTAATTATTAATTATTGAAAATATGAAAAAACTAGTTGCATTAATTCTAGTTGCATTTTTTGTGAGTAATGTGTCATTTGGACAAAAAGCAAAAAAGCCAAACATTAACAAAGCGTTGAAAATGTTGCAAGCAGGAGATATCGCTGCTGCAAAAAATGAAATTGACCGTGCCTCAGAATATGAAAAACTGAAGGACAATGGTAAAACTTGGTATTACAGAGGGTTGGTGTATGTTGCTATAGATACTACAAGCAATGCAGAAATCAACTCGCTAGAGCCTAACGCAGTTCAGGTTGCTATGGAATCTTTTCAAAAGGCCAATGCGTTGAACAAATCGAATAGTGATTATACCATTACCGTTGCAGGATCTGTTATTCCTGAATACATGAGTGCGCAGGTAGAAACGTTTTGGGGAGTACATTTGAACAAAGGTGTAAAACATTTCCAAGATGGAGACAGCGAAAAAGCAGTAAGTGAGTTTGAAAAGTGTCAAATGATCAAAGAAAATGATACTACATCGTATTATTATGGTGGTCTTGCCGCGCACAATGCTCAGATGTACGACAAAGCCATTGTATACTACGAAAAGTATTTAGATAATGGTGGAAACGAATCGGCTGAAGAAGTATATGGTTATTTGGTAAGCATCAAGTCCAATGCCAATAAAGACAGCGACGCAGCCTTGAGCACGTTGGAGAAAGCCATTGCAGCATTTCCAAACAATACTGAATTCCCTAAGCAACAAATCAATATCTACATACAAGCGGATAGAATTGATGAAGCCAAAGCTAAATTGGAAGCGGCCATTAAAAAAGAGCCAGAAAATGCCAATTTGTATTTTACTTTGGGGGTTATGTACGATGAGTTGGGAGAAATTGAAAATGCAAAAACAGCTTACAAGCAAGCCATCGAGAAAGATGCCAATTATTACAATGCAATTTTTAATGTTGCTGTTTTATACTACAACGAAGCGGTTGAGATTTCTAAACAAAAGAACGCGTTGGGTATTACATCGGCCGATTTAAAAAAGGCAAAAGAATTGGAAAAAACAATGGCAGAAAAAATGCAAATTGCTTTGCCTTTTTGGGAAAAAGCAAGAAGCATCAAGCCAAATGAAAGGACGACGTTAGAAACTTTGCAATTCATTTATTCTCAATTGAAAATGGAAGACAAAGCCGAAGAAGTATACAATGCCATCCAAGGTTTGGAAGGGTAGTGAACCATATGGTTTTAAAAAAAAAAGGTGCATGGCATACCATGCACCTTTTTTTATGTCTAATTTAAAAATTAGACTTGTCTAAAAATAAAATTAAAGCTATCTTTGAATTATATTTTTAGATATCTAGATATGAAGTCAAGGTTTTGTTTATTTGTTTTTTGCTTTTTTGCATTTTGGAGTGGGGTACAGGCCCAGTACACCGTGCGTGGAAAAGTTGTTTCTAATGGCGCACCCGTTCCATTTGCTAGTATTGGAATTTTGAATTCTTCTAAAGGTACTTCGGCCAATGAAAATGGAGACTTTTTATTAGATAACATTCCTACCAAAGAAGTTCAATTACAGGTATCAGCAGTTGGTTATAGCCGAAAGACGATTCGTGTTGTTTTTAAAACCAATGCGCATTACCAAAAAATTGAATTGACTGAAGAAAGCAGCTCGTTGGATGAAGTAGTCATTACGGGTACCTTAAAAGCGGTTAGTAGGATGGATAGCCCTGTACCCGTAGAGGTTTTTTCACCTTCCTTTTTCAAAAAAAACCCAACCCCTTCTTTGTACGATGCCATGCAAAATGTAAATGGCGTTCGCCCTCAATTAAATTGCAATGTGTGTAATACCGGAGACATTCATATAAATGGTCTTGAAGGGCCATATACCATGATTTTAATTGATGGGATGCCGATAGTAAGTGGTTTGTCAACGGTTTATGGATTGTCCGGGATTCCAAGTTCTTTGATTGCTCGTGTTGAAATTGTAAAAGGTCCGGCGTCTTCGTTGTATGGCTCAGAGGCTGTAGGAGGGTTAATCAATGTAATAACCAAGGCACCAACCAATGCTCCAGTGGTGTCGGCAGAAGCAACCTTGTCTTCATGGAACGAATTGAATTTGGACCTAGGACACAAGGCGAACATTAAAGACAAAGCTTCTGTACTAACAGGAATTAATTATTTTAATTACAATACGCCCATAGATAATAATAGAGACAATTTTACGGACGTTACCTTACAGAATCGAATTTCAGTGTTTCAGAAGTGGAATTTTGAAAGAAAGTCAAACAAATTATGGACCATGGCAGCGCGTTATTTGTATGAAGATCGCTGGGGTGGAGAAATGAATTGGAATAAAGCGGAGCGGGGCAAAAGCAATGTGTACGGAGAAAGCATTTATACCAACCGATGGGAGGTAATTGGAAATTACCAATTGCCTGTAAAAGAAGATTTGTTGTTTTCATTTTCCTACAACGAACATGAGCAAGATTCTTACTATGGGGACCTACCGTATATGGCCAAGCAAAAAATTGCCTTTTCTCAATTAACTTGGGATAAAAAGAAAGGCCCTTTCGACTGGTTGTTTGGAGCAGCCTTGCGCTATACCTTTTACGACGATAACTCTACCGCAACAGAAACGAAAGAAGGCAACCAGCCTCAAAAAACTTGGTTACCTGGTGTTTTTGCCCAAAATGAAATAACATTCAATCCAAAACACAAACTACTTTTGGGGCTGCGATACGATTACAATTCCAATCATGGTAATATTGTAACACCTAGGTTGGCTTATAAGTGGACATTGAACCAAAAGAATGTCATTCGGTTGAATGCAGGTAGAGGGTTTAGGGTGGTAAACCTATTTACAGAGGAGCATGCTGCTTTATCAGGTGCCAGAGAAGTAGAGATAATAGGTGCTTTACAGCCAGAGCAAAGCTACAATTTGAATTTGAATTATTTGAAAAAGGTTTTTTGGAACAACCACCTTTTTACGCTGGATGCTTCCTTGTGGCATACGTATTTCAACAATCAAATAATTCCGGATTACGAAACAGATCCGAGCAAAATTATCTATAAAAATTTAGATGGTCATGCCGTATCACAAGGCGTGTCGGCCAATTTAGAATTTGATTTTAATAATAAACTGAAAGTGCTTGCGGGTTTTACTTTAATGGATGTTTATACCACCAGCCGCACTACTTCGGGCTTGGAAGAAAAAGTGAGGCCCATGCTTACAGAAAATTTTACAGCTACTTGGGCTCTGACCTACAATTTTGAAGGAATCAATATGAGTTTGGACTACACTGGTAATGTTTACAGCCCAATGAAATTACCGGTGCAGACCGATAAAAATGATCCAAGACCCAACAATTCTCCTTGGTGGAGCATCCAAAACATTCAGTTGAGATGGAGTAAAAAGGACAGCAATTTAGAATTGTTCGCAGGGGTTAAAAATCTTTTGAATTATACCCCTCCGGCCAATAGTATATCTAGGTCGTACGATCCTTTTGAGAAGACTTACAACCCCGATGATAAAGATGACTTGCGATTTGACCCAAGTTATGTGTACGCGCCCAATCAAGGCATACGTGGGGTGGTAGGGTGTAGGTTCAATGTTTTTAAATGAGGCAGATATTAACCATAACGTTCCTATTCTCCGGCGTCTTATGGGCACAGGACAAACCAATTTCCGACTTGGAAGCAGTTGTAGGAACTAGTTCTAAACCTGTTGTTGTATTCATCCATACCGATTGGTGCACTTATTGCGAAAAAATGTTACAAACAACTTTTTTAGACGATGTTATATTGTCCCAATTAGAAGGGCGCTTGTTTTTTTTAAATGCAGAAAAGGAGGGGCCTATCACAATTCGAGGCCAGGTTTTTAGCATCAACCAAACTGGCAAAAATAAGGGAATCCATGAATTGGCAGTTCAATTAGCGAATTCAGATGAAGGCGTACTTTACCCTTCAACGGTGGTATTGAACAATGATTTTGAAATTATTTACCTAAAACAAGGGTTTATGGATGGCCCCACTTTTAAGTATTTGTTGGAGCAACTGTGAAAAGAATGACTTTATGATTTCGGTCATAACACCTATTGGGTTGCAGGTACTACCTTGTATTCAAAAACAGATATGGAAGTTACAAAAAATGACCGAGTAGGCTCTATTGTAGCCAAAGACTACAGAACCTCTGATGTTTTTGTGAAATATAAAATAGATTTTTGCTGTGGTGGTGGTATAACCTTAGAAGAGGCATGTAGAAAAAATAGTTTGGACGCCCAAGAAGTGGTAGATGCATTGGCTGCAAAACTTAAGTCTGCTGGTGAAAATACAGATTATTTGGAAATGTCGAGCGATGAATTGATTGAATTCATATTAAAGCACCACCATGCCTACGTAGAAGAAAATATTCCTTATCTGCGTTTTTATGTAGAAAAAATTGCCAATGTCCATGGGAGTAGACACCCTGAACTGCTCGAACTCAAAAATATATTGATGGATGCATTGGAGAAACTAGAATTGCATATGAAGAAAGAAGAACTGATGCTTTTTCCATATATCAAACAAATTCAAAATGCCATCAACCAAGATGAAAGTGTTTTAAAACCGGCATTTGAAACCGTAGACAACCCAATAGCAGTGATGAACGAAGAGCACGATTTTGAAGGGGAGGCTTTTAGGAAAATGCGCGATTTGACCAACGATTTCCGACCCCCTGAAGATGCTTGTACCACCTATCAAATTGCATTTAAGAAATTAGCAGAATTTGAAGCAGATTTGCACAAACATGTTCATTTGGAAAACAATATTTTGTTTCCAAAAGCGCAATTGCTGGAATCCCAAATTCGATTTAATTAAACACCCAATGAAAAGCTGCTATCGAGAGGTAGTGGCTTTTTTTATCTATAAACTTTTCCTGCCTTAATTTTTAGTTGGGATTTTGATTCCAACCGCTTGATGCTCCTAATAACCGTTTCGACTCTCAAACCAGTTAAATCAGCAATTTGTTGTCTGGTGAGTTTGATCTGTTCTTCCCTGTCTTTGAATTGCTTGAAATAATCCATTATAGTTAAAATTCGATGTTCTGGATCGTGAGAGGATATTTCTTTTAATTGTACCGCTTTATAATACAACCGCTGGCACAACATTTTTGTAAACTGGAGGTGCAGGGCAGGTTGTTGTTCAAGCAGTTGTAAAAAGTGTGTTTTGGAAAGCTTGTAAAGTAGGGTGGGGCTGGATGTCTCTGCAGCACCTGGGTAATTGGCATCTTCTAAAAACAAAGGGGGTTCTCCAAAACTTTGACCATCCGAAAATATGCCTTGTACAAATTCCTTACCCTCTTCATTTAAGTTGTACATTTTGACTTGACCACTTTTTATTTGGTAATAAAAATGTGCTTTGTCTCCTTCATCAAAAATTACTTTGTTTTTGTTCAACTGAACTAGTGTGGCATTGCTTTTTTCTAGGAGATCCTCAGGTACCATAAAGATTTCTTTTCTCTTGATCCATTGTTATGAAAACAATTGAAGAAGTTTTGGGTTATATAACTGCTTGTTATGCTTTTTTAAATATAAAAACATTTAATAAAATGCCTATGTCTTCGAAGATCAAAATTAAAATAACAACTAGAAAAATTGTTTATTCCGCTCTATTTTTGGTGTTTTTTGTTCTTTTACCAGGGTTGGTATTCGTTTCTTGTTCTTATTCTGGAAGGGCTTCCTTAAAATTGTTAAACAAAGCAGCACAGCAGCGCTACGATGTAATTATAGTGCCCGGCGTTCCTTTCGAAGGGAAGGAGTGGAGTAGGATAATGGAAGCCAGAGTATATTGGTCCAAATATTTGTTCGACCAAGGCATTGCATCCAATATAATTTATTCTGGATCTTCTGTTTATTCCCCTTATTACGAAGCAGAAATTATGGCTTTGTACGCCAAAGAATTAGGCATACCGGATTCGTGTATATTTACAGAAATTAAAGCAGAGCATTCAACAGAAAACGTTTATTACGGGTATAAATTAGCACAGAATATGGGTTTTGAAACGGTGGCACTGGCGAGCGATCCCTTTCAATCTAAGTTGTTAACAGGCTTTATAAAAAAGAAAGTAGATCGAAGTGTTGGAGTAATTCCCATTGTGTGGGACACCGTTCAAATGGTAGAACAAAAAGTTACCACCTTAAAAATTGATCCTAGTTCGGCTTTTAATGCTTCTTATGTATCCATTAAAGAAAGAGAAACTATTTGGAAAAGATTAAAAGGCACAAGAGGTAAAAATATTGATACTACAGCCTATTCCTTGGTAGTTGCTTCCCCGCATTAACGCCTTTTTTTAACGCCTCTAATAGGTTGGGCTTTTAATGGATCATCAGGCCACTCGTGTTTGGGATACCTTCTTTTTAGTTCCTTTCTAACTTCAAAATATGCCGAATTCCAAAAGCTTTTAAGATCGGTTGTAATCTGAACGGGTTTGAACCCTGGCGATAACAAGTGAAAGGTGAGTGGTGTTTTACCCCCATTTATATAGGGAGTATCTGTTACACCGAACATTTCTTGTAATCGAACGGATACCACTGGGGCCTCCCCATGCACGCTGTATTGAATTTGGACTTTAGACCCGGTAGGTACAACAAAATATTCAGGGGCCATTTGCTCAATATTTTCTACTAATTCATAACCAATAAACGGAAGAATGGCTTCGTATAAGTTGATTTTTGCTAAGTCCTCTTCGGTGCGCACTTGCTCGAAATATGGCCCCAACCAATCCATGTTACAGGCTAACAAATGATCCGTATGGACGTTTGGCAAGGCAATGTTTGGGTTCCAAGTTTTGATAGATTCAATTCTACTTTGCAAAGACAAAAAAGAACGATCGAACTGGAGTAAATGTTTGCCTTCTGAGGCAACTACTTTGCTCACAATGGCCACTGCTGCTACTTTGTCGTAATTTTTAATAGGAATGGATTTTAGTACAATGCTTCCAATTCTCAATTCAGTACAACATTTTAAATGGCCTTTGTTTTTATCCCATTCGATGGTTTCTTTTTCTTTAACCAAGGGGCTGAGGTCTTTTGGATTTAAGCTGGAGGCGAGGAAGATTTTCCCCATACCTTCTCTTGCGTCTAGGTGGGCCACTGCCAGCCAAGCTTCTTGGGCCAGGTCATCGCGGTAATTCAATTGTGCCAACCTGCCATTGGCCAGCTTAAATTGGGCATTGTTGCCCGGCCTGGCATGCGCAATACGCTCGGGGAAGGCATATGCCAAAAGTATTCCGGATTCGAAAGGGTCAAACGCCTGGTTTTCTTCTTTATTTTTGAATATGGATCTAAAATGCCCAGCAGATTTCGAAATTTTACCAAACGGCCCTTTTTGTCCATTGTTTTTTCTGAATCTTCTTAAAGCTTCTATTCTTAAGTTAATGTCTGCTCCAATAGTGTTATCTAGTGGGTCTCTTTCTTCCAAAACAGCTGCTAAATCAGTTGCCAGCCCCAGAGCACCTTCTTTTTCGGCCATTAGCAGCATATGGGCCAGCCTGGGATGACAAGGTAGGCGCTGCATGGCAATGCCATGTTGGGTAATGCTCCGCCCATCGATCGCCGATAAATCTTCCAATAGAGCATTGGCTTGTTGAACATGCCCTTTGGGAGGCTCTGTGATCCAAGATAACTCAGTGCATTCTTGGATGCCCCACTTGGCTAACTCTAACATTAAAGAAGCCAAATCAAAGTGTTCGATTTCCGGAATTCTATTCTCAGATAACCTGCTGTGCGTTGCTTTTGTCCACATGCGGTAACAAGTGCCAGGGGCCAACCTACCGGCCCTTCCAGCTCTTTGGTCGGCTTCATCTATGGATATGTTGGTGGTAACCAAACGTGCAAGCCCTGTATTTGGATCAAATTTTTGGTAACGACCCAAACCAGAATCTACCACAATCGTTACCCCTTCGATGGTCAAACTAGTTTCTGCAATAGAAGTGGCCAGAACAATTTTTCTCTTACCATTAGAGTCTGGCCTTAAGGCTTTGTTTTGTTCTGCAAAAGAGAGTTGTCCATACAAAGGCAATATACTGAAACTGGGTAACTTAGCCTGGAGTATGGCCTCACATTTACGAATTTCGCCTTGGCCAGGAAGAAATACCAAAACATCTCCGCTCTGGTTTGTTTTTATGGCTTCCACCACCTTGCCAGCTACCAATTCAGGAATCAATTTGAGGTCGATGCCTTGGCCATACGCCAAGGTTACTGGAAACATTTTCCCCTTGCTAATAATCGTTTTACATTGAAGCAGCCTGCTTATGTGTTCGTGTTCCAAGGTGGCAGACATCACGAGAATGCGCAGATCTGGTCTTAAAACCGATTGAATTTCTCTTGTAAGGGCAAGTGCCAGGTCTGCGTGGATACTGCGCTCGTGAAATTCATCAAAGATAACCAAACCAACCTCTTCTAGCGCATTGTCATTTTGTAATATTCTGGTCAGGATACCTTCAGTAATGACTTCTATTTTAGTGTTTTTGGAAATTTTGGTTTCAAAACGGATTCTATAACCAATTGTTTCGCCAATAGGGGATTGGACCATGGCAGACATCCTTTGGGCAATGGATTTTGCTGCGAGCCTTCTAGGTTCTAATATTAGTATTTTTTTACCATGTAGCCAAGGAGAGTTGAGCAACATAAGAGGAAGTAGGGTGCTTTTTCCAGCTCCCGGTGGGGCCTGGACCACCAAAGTGTTCTGCCCATTTAAAGCGTCCTGAATGGAAGGAACACGCTCAGAAATGGGTAATAAATAATGTTGTGCGATGGGTGTCATAGGTGCAATTGTCCTCAAACTTAAAACAAAAATATTGAAATGGAAAAATGAAAGTAAAAGAACAGAGTGCACCCATTATTATAGACAAAACTTATTAGAAATTTACATTTGATAAAAAAAATGCTTATATTAAATGTCTCTTATAGAGTGCTTTTCCATTTTTTATACTATTGAAGCTCCTTCTGTGATGCAAGCCATTTGGTTTGCATAAAAACCGAATCTGTCAGACTTATTACATTTGAATTATCACGAACATGGACATACTACGAATAAAAAAAATTATAAATAAAGCCATCAAACATGAATTGATTACAGGTAATTTAGCACAATTGGTAATAAGAGCAGCGGAAAAAAATGGCAAGCCAACAGATATTCAAGAAGCTAAAAAGGTCAGCCGCTTTGTAATTGAATATGTACAGCACGTGCCTATGTATTTGAAAGAAGGTATCATCAGTGCAGAGAAGTTTGGAATTAGGCATGAAATGAATCAAATGATGTTTGATTTGGAATATTATTGGCTGTTAGAACACGATCTAATCCCAGATAGCCAGGGCCTTATTGGTGTATGTGACGACAGTTTTGCTACTATGATTTTATTACAGAAGTTGTCTGATTATTGTGTGGAGCACAACAGTCGCCCCTTGCTAACCGTAGATTTTACTAAAAGCAATGAAGTAATTAGGAGGTTAATCGGGGAAGAAATTGCTATGACCTTGGAACACCATGTCAGCAATACTATTGAGAGTTCTTTGGACAATCCTTTTATTGTAAGGTCTTATAATAAGATATTTGATTCGGGTTTTGCATTTGGTCAGAATCCAGACCCCTTTTGGTCCGAAACGCAATTGGATGGCTACCTGCAAAATCAAATGGCAGTAATGGGGTATGACAACTAAAGAATACTTTCGTCAATTTCTTTGTTGAGGTTTTCATTAATTTCTTTGGTGACCTCGTCCATCTTTATTGTTTCGTTTTCAATGAAATCAATAAGCTCGTCTTTGTCTGTAATGGCGTCAATCTTATAGATGTTCAACAATCCTAAAATTCTGGCCAAAGGCCCTCTAATTTTATGGGCATTATCGAAGGAAAACTGAATCAGTTGGTTGTTTTGGGTAAGGATTCTTCTCGTTCGGTCTTCCACCGTTTTTTCTAGATGCACATTGATATTAACTAAAGCCTCTTGGTTTTGTCTGAGTTCTTCATTTTGTGCTTCTATTTCGTTGTTCTTTTCTTGTAAGTCCAAACTTAAGGCGTGTAAATCCACTTTTGATTTTTCGTATTGCAACTTGAACATAAACGCTAGGCTAGAAACTACAGTGTAGGTTACAATAAAAATAATCCCCGTAGTAATAGGCGTATCATTGCTGATGGGAGAGAAATTGTCCAAGTGGTTGATTTGGTAAATAATCATAAAAATTATGGCAGCCAAATTGTAGAGGTGAATAATAATTAAAAACTCTCGTTTTAATAAAGTTGAGCCCACAAACCCAAAATTTACAATAAATAAGATGAAATATGGATTGTACAATCCGGCTTCTTTCATGGCCTCCATAATGAAAATAACTGCCAATAAAACTAGAAAAACCATAGTGGCAATGTCCAATTTCTTAAAAGCGAAATAAAGCAATAAGGAAACCAAAGCATTAGTTACCATGAACGACTCCGTTATCAAAGAGGTAGTGTCTTGTCGATCGTATAAAAAGTCGTAAATAAAAAGGCAAAAAGAAACAACTAGAGAGGCAATTACCAAAATTTTAAAAAATAATACCTTTATCGCTTCACTTTGTTTTGTCATATACCAATCGGGGGAAATTGTATGGAGTCTTCTATGAGTGCCCACTAATAAACACATTAATAGCTTAAAAATGAAAATTTAAGCCTGTATTTTATTAATAATCATTTTTTAGTTAAAGTTTTTACCAACAATATTTAATATGATCCGAAAACTATTTCTAATTCCTTTTATTTTTTCTATCTTCTAACGACGCAACTAATAAAACTTTGTTAGAAGGAATAGATTTAAGAACAGTAATAATTTACTTATCGCTTGGCAATTTTTTTATTTTGCTCTTCTTATTGTTTTTTCAAAGGAATGAGGAAAATGGACTAATTCGGAGATTTGCCTTGGCTAAGTTATGCCAATCCGTGGCTTGGATGTTGCTCGGGTTTCGTGGGATAATTCCAGCACTATTTTCTATTTACATTGGCAATGCCCTGCTGTTTTACGGCTTTGGTTTGGAGGTGCTCAGCCTACTTTTTTTCAATATTGTAATTCCGAAAAAAACAATGAGGTCGTTTGTAGTACTCACCATAGTATATGTACTGTTGTTTACTTCTCTCGGTGTTGTATTTGAATCCTCTCGAATCATTTTTGCATCCTCTTCTATTGCCATAATGTTTGTGCTGGGGGGCTATGTACTGATAAAAAAGAAAAATATCGCCAATGTTTCCAAACCAATGGGTGCCATCAATATGGTGTATGGGATGGTATTAATGGCCAGGGGTGTTGCACCTTTCCTTTATACGAATGAATTTCGGCTCTATACAGACAATGCGGTCCAGCAGCTTTCCTTTTTATCCGTATTTTTAGTTTTATTGGTCAATGCCATTGGGTATTTGATGATGCAAAAATGGATAGTTGAAAATGAATTGATAGAACAATCCAAAATGCTGAGCAAGTTAAACACCGATAAAAACGTATTTATTTCTGTTATTTCCCATGATTTGAAAAACCCAATCCTGAATGTAGTACAGTTAAGCGAGCTCATGAAGGAACTTATTAGGAATAAGGAACCAATTGACGAATCGTTTGTGAACCATGTAGTATCCAGTGCACAGACGTCTTTAAACTTGTTAGAGAGTTTGATGAGTTGGACAACCATTAATTCTGGAGCTATAAAAATTAAGAAACAGCCTCTGTCTTTGTATGGCTTAATAGCCGATTGTATAGAGGTTTGCCAAGCCCAAGCAGAGAATAAAGAAATACTTTTGATCAATAACATAGGTGAGAACACCCAGCTTTTAGCGGACGAAGAAATGATGAAAACGGTGTTCAGAAATTTCATTACCAATGCCATTAAGTTCAGCCACAAAAAAGGAAAAGTAGAAATCAATGAAGTTTCTGACAATAAATCTGTTGTTCTTGAAATTAAGGACTATGGGATTGGGATGGATAAAAAAACTGCAGAGCTACTTTTTAACTCGAAGTTAACCTCCTTGCCAGGTACAGACCAAGAAGTAGGCACTGGCATGGGCTTGTTAATATGCAAACAGTTTTTAGATTTACACAATGGCGCAGTAGATGTTAAAAGTGTGTTGGGGTCAGGAAGTTCATTTTATATTTCTATCCCATCTTAATTTTCTATAGATTTATACTCCTGTAAATCAATATTTTATATGCGCACCAAGAAGTTTCTATTTGCTGTCACATTGGGTTTTTTGCTTTGCACAGCAGGCCAATCACAAATACTAAATAAGCTAAAATCAGTAGCCAATAAGAACAAAGACAAACTCAAGCTTGTAGGAGAGGACATTGCATCGGACCTGCAAAGAGCAAGAGATTCTTTTGATTCAACTGATTTTGATTATGCGTTAATTCTGAGTGATGCCTCTTCTTTTTTTAATATGAAACAGAAAAAAGAATTGTCTTCCAAACTTACTACCACGGCCTCCTTGGGAGCCTCGTTTTACAAAGACCAGGACGAGAACGAGCAGACCAAGGCCCGTTTTCATTTGGAAATGGGAGAATTGGCCTATGCGACCAGAAAGTTTGCTTATGCCGAAAAACGCTATATCTCAGCCAAAGATATATACGAAGCCGAACAAAGTACGGAAGACATTGGGTATTTAAAAACCATGTCCAATTTAGCGCTGCTGTATGCTTCGATGGGTCGGTATACCCAGGCCCAGTCTTTGAATGAGACTGTATTGAATAAAAGAATAGAAGTGTTGGGCGCTGATAACATTGGCGTAGGGGCAAGTTATAACAATTTGGGTGTGGTGGCTTACAATTTGGCCGACTACACACGGGCCGATTCATGTTTCCAACAAGCCATGCGCATCATGGAAACCAACCAATTACAAGCTTCCATGTCTTATGCCATTGCATTGAACAACCAAGCCATGTTGTTACAAAAAACAGGGGATTATAAACAAGCTTCTAAGCAGTTGAAAAGAGCCATCAGCATGGCAGAAGCGTTTCAAAGAGAAAAATCCAACAAGCACCTCAAACTGATTTCGAATCTAGCGCTTCTTTATCAAAATACAGACGGACAAGCATCCGCAGATTCAATTTACAGCTTTTTAGAGGGGCGTTTGGGTAAAAAGAACCCAGACAAAGCCAATATGTACAACAATTGGGCGGCACTGGCATTGCAACAGGGTGCCTATAAAGAAGTGGAAAGCAGACTTCGAAAATCAATGGCCATCAACAAGTCGTATTTTGGTGATGAAAGTCCAGCATTTGCCAAATCTGCCGCATTTTTGGGCCATTATTTTACCATATCCAAACAGTATACAGAGGCCCAACCTTTGCTAGAGCAGGCCATGGCCATCCGAATTGCCTCCTTGGGCCCAGACCATCCTGAAACCGTCCAATCAAAAGAAGACTGGGCAATTTTTAACTGGAAAACTGGAAATGTAGAAGCCGCAGCGGAACAATATAAGGAGGTAATGGAAACCACAATGGGTTTTATAGAATCGTATTTTCCTGCCATGAGCGAAGCGGAAAAGGCCTCGTATTGGGCACTTTTGTACCCTAGAATCCAGCGTTTCCAAAGCTTTTTGATAGACCAACACCAAACACACCCGGCATATGCAAAAACCCTGTTGGAGCTGCAAATAGAAACCAAGGCCATATTGTTATCTTCGAGTAGCAAAATTAAAAACGCCATTCTAAATTCGGGAGACCAATCGGTGGTAGATTTGTACCAGCAATGGGTAGATAACAAAGAAACATTGGTCCGGTATTATGCTTATTCCCCTGCCCAAATTGAGGAGCAAAACATTCAATTGGATTCTGTTATGGAGGCCACGAACGCCATTGAAAAACAGTTGTCTGTATTATCTAGTGAATTTAATAGTGGCATCAAAAAAAACACCATCACTTTCAAAACCGTTCAAACTGCTCTTAAAGAGAAAGAAGCCATAGTAGATGTTGTTAAATTAAAGGATAATTTAACCGCTTCCAATTCGACTCAATACGCATTTATTATCGTCAGAAAGGACCTGGCCAACCCTGTTGTGGTGGTGGCAGAGAATGGTGAAAACATGGACGGCAAAAACTTCAAGTTTTATCGAAATGCCATTAAATCCGATATCGAGGACGGTATATCCTATGGCGTTTATTGGGCTTTTTTGGAAGAAAAACTGCAAGGGGTTTCTACCATATACATTGCTCCAGATGGTGTATACAACCAAATTAATTTGAATACTTTAAAGGCCGATGCGTATTTGATTTCGAAATATGATTTTCATCGAATTGGCAATATTCGCGATTTAGTGGACAAACAGAGTAATACTACTTCCACGGGTCGATACGCCGCTTTTTTTGGGGACCCTGCTTTTAATTCAAGTAAAATTGCAAATTTGCCAGGTACAAAAACGGAAGTATATAACATTAGTAAGGTATTGGGAAGCATAGGGTATAAAACCAACAAATATACCGGTGATATGGCCACGGAGACCAATTTAAAGAAACAAAAGAACAAACGGTATTTGCACATTGCCACCCATGGTTACTTCCTAGAGGACGCCAAAGAAAACAATAGTAATTTTGGGGTGCATTTTGAGAATGCCATCGACAACCCTTTGCTACGATCGGGCTTGTTGCTTACTGGAGCTGGTAAAACGGTGGATACCCAGGTGCCAGATCTTGTATCAAAAGACAATGGGGTGCTTACAGGGTTTGAAGCTATGAATTTAAACTTGGAAGGAACAGAATTAGTAGTGCTTAGTGCCTGTGAAACTGGCTTGGGAGACGTTAAAGACGGTGAAGGTGTATACGGTTTGCAGCGTGCTTTTTTTATTGCTGGGGCCAAAACAATTGTGATGAGTTTGTGGAAAGTAGACGACCAAGCAACCCAACAGCTTATGACTTATTTTTATAAGAACCTAGCCAAAAACAGCAACAAAACAAAAGCATTCAAACAAGCCCAACTCCAGCTTAAGGCAAAATTCCCGAGTCCAAATTATTGGGGAGCGTTTGTGATGATTGGGTTGTAATAATTATTTACCATTCTTAATCATAGTAGACAACAAACCACTTTGAATGCTCTTGTAGTTGTAGTTGAACACCGATTTATACGGATTGCGGTCTGCCTGGATCTTTCCAATAACATATTTTTTTCTATCGGGTAAATTATGGGTTTTGATTACGGTATTGGCAACGCGGGTAAGGAAGTCGTCGTGGCGGTTGTAATTTTTCTTGGTAGCTTTGAATATATCTACCTTAATGTCTTGGTAACTCATTTCTAAAAGGCCCGTACTCGTTCTAAGGTTGGAGTTAAAGCTAAAATTGGAGTGGTTGATGTAACCTTTTCTAATTTGGACGTTGGCCATTTTGGCTAAAAATTTATTGAATATTTTAGGGTCGAACCCCGCAATTTTACCGGATACATGAAAAGGTTTGCTAACAGAATTCCAATTGAAACTATAATTCATGGATACTGGTATTTCTTTTAACATTTTACCGGAGATATTAATTCTATACGGTTTTCCCAACAGGCTGTCGATGTTACTCAATTGGTTGGAGCGGGCATATATATTGGATATGATAAAATCAGCTGCTGCTGATTTATCTTCTTGTTGGATGTGATAGCCCAAATAGGCATGGCGTATTTCTACTTTTTCAAACTGGTAGGGGATGCCTTTGCTGTTATGGATCCAATCGTAGGGCAAAGGTTTCTTTTTTAGTACAGATGAATCTACAGGAAGGTGTAGAAATGCGTTGATGTTGATGGTGGGCGTTTGTACTACTAGATTTTTTGCATCAATAACTTCTTCGTATTTGAATCGTTCGAAATCAATGCCCTCCATTAAAATGTTCTTAACCTGAAAATTGAAAGTTTCGTGCCAGTTTTTGCTGAACTGGAACCGTTGGGGCACTACAGACAGACCCTTTAAATTGAAAAAGGCAGAATCGGCGTTGAGAGTTAACTGATCCAATTTGAAATGGTGGTTCTTAATTAAATTTTCACTTTGAATGTCGTTGAGGTCCAGGTGGAATTTATCGTATTTAATAGGAATAATGTATCGAATGGTGCTGGTATCTACTGTGATATTGGTAGTGAGCAAGTCTATGTCTTGGATGACCACAGAGTTTAGAGTGTCAGTGCCTTGTAGCTTGTTCAAAGTCACTTTGCCATCGATTACTTCAATAGATTCCAAACTAATGGCCCCAAATTGATCCGAAAAAATACGTTCATATACGGTGTTATTTTGGACTGAATCTTTTTTGGTTTTGGTCCATATGGTATAGGTTGGAGATAGGATTACCAGGTTTTTTATAAACAAGGTTTTTCTATAAATGAATTCGGATACGTCTATGCCTTCGATTCGGATTTCATCCACCTCCAACTGCATGCTGCTTTTGTGGTTGTCTTTGATTTTTTGTTGTCTGGGAATTAGTTTTAAAGACTCAAAAACAATGTCTCCTGCAAAAATATCGAGATCCAAATTCTCGTAATCAAAATCGTAGACCCTTTCTTCCGACAGATTCAAGTATTTTTTTAATTCCGACTTCACTTTATTCTGTATCACATACACAGATATTATAAGTGTTAGCACTAGAAACAAACCAATACCAAAAAACCATTTCAAAAACCCCCTCATGTAAGCAATACTTTTTATAATTTGTTAATTGTTTGAATATACTCAAAAGCAATAGATTTTCATTCAGAATTTGGCCATTTTAAAACACCTATAGTACATTAAACACACATACAATTCCGAACTTTTCATCCGGCAATGAAGTCCAGCTAGGCGCAGTTGTAAAACAAGTGGTTCCTTTCGTTTGCCATGGACTAAAACTGCATTTACTGGGTAGTTTTTAAGCTGTCTAAAGCCAAAATAGAGTCTCGGACATCGTTTACAATTTCGTTGGGCACTGGAACTGCCAAGTTGTAATGCACAATTTTCCATTCTGTTCCCACCAATTTTAAAACGCCCGTACCTCTACATAATCCCAAATTTGGAGTGTCCAATTCTTCGTCAAACCAAGCCAGAGTTTTGTCATCTGAATAGTAAATGTGCCTGTTGAATGCTGTAAAGTCCCAAGCTTTTCCATCCGCAAAAGCAGGTTTGGCCCACGGCGCGAACTGTGCAACAGTCCATCGTTCGGTGGCGTCGGTTCCAATAAAAATAGAGGCAGAATCCTCAAAATAATTAAAGTACCCCTCAAAATCACCGGTAGCAGCAGCCTTGTGCCAACCTTGCAGTACCACATCAACGGACGCAGTTGGAGTTGGTTGTTCGGTTTCTTTTTGCTCCATACAAGCAACCAAAACAAACAACAAGAGAAGTAAACTTTGTAAGTGTCGCATCTTTTTCATGTTATGAATATACTAGAGCGGTGGGGGATTTCAAAATTGAAGTTTGCTTTAAACATATTAGCATAAAATATACTTTTAAAGTCAATTTCTTTATTTATACATAGGCTTGGTAGTTCTTTTTATCCTTTGTTTCAAATATAGATGTCTATGATTGGAGTACTAAGTTTGTATTGACTTTTAATTATCTCATTTTGAGTGTATTGCGCAATTTTTTTCAAAGATTTCATTTTTTGAAATTCAAATTATTTAGTATATTTAAGGTATTGAATATAATTATTGTAATTATGTGTAGGTCTGATTTGAATTATGGTTTGATAGTTTTATTTTTTGTTATTGGCTCGGTAGGAGTAGTATGTGGACAGTCGGTTTCCACAGATATAAAATTTCAAGGACTTGTTGTTGCAACCGTAGATATGTCAAAGATCAATGAAGGGAATGGTTATGAATTGACTTTTAAAAACGGAACACTCATTGAAAAATTCACCTATTACAACTTAAATTCAGCTGATTTTTTTGCATTGACAGACAAGTTTTTAAAAACTAACTCATTGCTTACTCCAGCACAATTCGCAGGGGTAAATTATAACCGAGATCTAAGAAACGAAACTAACTTGAGATACATCGAGTTAATTTCAATGACAATAAATACCCTGGATACAGGCCAGAAAATAGCTGACATCGAAGTGGTACAGAAGAATATTACTATTTACAAGATGTCTTCTGGATCTAAACTTTTGAAAAAAACATATGTTATTGTAGGTGTTTTGAAA
This sequence comes from Cytophagales bacterium Alg240-R148, assembly GCA_900537185.1. Lineage (GTDB taxonomy): Bacteria > Bacteroidota > Bacteroidia > Cytophagales > Cyclobacteriaceae > Alg240-R148. The sequence continues at coordinate 485,307 of LS999829.1, read as the reverse complement.
ATAGATAAAGTAGAAATTACTTTCGAAGATGCCTTTATTACAAAAATAATGGTGCTTGGTACTGACGCTGTAAATAAAAAGCGGGTATTTTCGAACCGATATCCAATTGGTATATTGACACGCAAAAACATAAAGAAACTTGACTTTCAATTCATTTATGACGAGAGAAATTTTGATAATTATCGTGTTAAGTTAAATGATGTTATTACCTACACAAGAGTATTGGATGTCCGCACGAACGACTATAGTCCAAAAAATCAAAAAATAACACTCTTACCAACTAATTCTAAAGAATTATTTAAGGAACCGACAAAAGAATTGTTGCGTTTAAATGTTTTTTCAGATTTTGTTGGAGTGAACCAAGAAAACCCTAATGGGTTGGTTCAAATTGAATTTGAAAGGAAAATACCTGTTAACTCTAGACTGAACAAAATTACAAGGTCTACAGGTGCAGGAATTTTACTTTATGTAACACCACAATTCAGAATATCGAAAATAGAAGACAACAACAGGTCAATGGGTGTTATTTCTAATGAAGGAGGTAAGTTAAACGTAAGCCCAATTGAAATTATACGGTATAGCAATTATGATGCGCAATTGGCTTTTAATGGTTTCAGCCTTTATGCTCATAGTTTTAGATTTCATGCCGATTTTGTGTTAGGTGTGAGCAATACCAAGGTGGTAGATTCAGTATATTCCAATACGAATTCCAACATACGAACGTTCACTTCTGGGATTGATGCCAAAGTTGTTTTAAACCCAAGCAAATCCTTTAGTATTGAATTTGGAACTGCATTTACATATTTGGATCCCTATGCAAAAGAAGGAGATTTTAGGTATGTTTCAGAAGGTAAGCCAATCAATGAAGCAGCAGATCAGTGGGCTTTCTCTCCTGAATTACTTGGTACAATTCATTTCAAAAATAAAGGAAAATTATTTGCAAGAATCAGAGTGAATTTTGAATCCCAAAATATGAACAATGGTTATAGTGAATTTCAAGTAGGTTATTCTTACTTGTTTAGTACCAATCGAAATTAATGGTTGCTGCAACCGAAGCAAAAAATCGTATCTATTTCAAGCAAATCCTGCCCCAACCTCTAAATAAAAGCTTCAAAAAAATAAGTATGAGATAAAAACGTTTTTGATACTCAGATGTTTGAGCAGCGCAAAATTAAAGTTGCATTCAATTAATATCATTCAACAGCGTTGGCCAGACAAAACAGCGGGCCAGGTGCGGGCCTTGAGGGCTGAAGCTTTGTTTTGTAGTCTTGGGCATCCCTGCAATGCTCGCCCAATTGGCACTGCCAATTGTGGTTCCAAGAAAAAAAGTAAGACTGGAACTGGGCCACCCCAGAAAAACCAAAACAACACCAAAACGAACTCCAACTATAAAAGAGTAATCTCAAATCAGGCTTGAATACATTAAGGATAGAATAACATAGTTAAGCATTGAACCCCATCCGACCTCTTTTAAATGGCGTTAAAAAAATAAGCCCAGGTCATAACGATCCCGAAATTCAGATGTTTGAGCAGGGCTGGCCTTTCGTGGGGGTGCGAGTTCCTGAATTTCCACTGTTTAACGAGGCTGATTTTTAGCCATTTAAAAGCGGTCTTGATTTTTTGCTTTGGTTTTTGATCAAGCAAAAAGCAAAAACAAGTCCCTGGGCCACCCCAGAAAAACCAAAACAACACCAAAAAGAACCCCAACTATAAAAGAGTAATCTGAAATTAGGCTTGAATACATTAAGGATAGAATAAGATAGTTAAGCATTGAACCCAACTCCGACCTCTTTTAAATGGCGTTAAAAAAATAAGCCCAGGTCATAACGATCCCGAAATTCAGATGTTTGAGCAGGGCTGGCCTTTCGTGGGGGTGCGAGTTCCTGAATTTCCACTGTGTAACGAGGCTAATTTTTAGCCATTTAAAAGCAGTCTTGATTTTTTGCTTTGGTTTTTGATCAAGCAAAAAGCAAAAACAAGTCCCTGGGCCTCCCCAGAAAAAAAACTAATTCCCTTTTCTAAAAAAGAACACGACCCTTAAATTCAAACGCTGTGCGGTTGGAATCTTAAATCCATCAAAATTAAAATTATACAAGGCAAGAATTTGCCCTTGAAATGATTTATACACGTTAAAATCACGAGCAATGCCAACGCCATAGTGCAGGTACCATTCTCTTTCTTTTTCTATTCCTTGTCCTCCTTCGGAATAGGCATTCAAATACCTGCCTTCTCCATAGGCCTTAAGTCCTTTAATGAAGTTGTAATATAAAAAGGCCCTTCCACCATAAATGGCGGCTTCAGAATTAACATTCATTTGGTAGTCAAACATAAATCGGTAAGATGCTCCAGCGCCAAGGTCCAAGTTGTGGGTAAGCCGGTAGGCCAATTGTGGCATAATTTCTACCCCAGTAATGTCGTTTTTATTAGAAATTTCAAGTCCAAAACCGGGCAGCAACCGTTCACCAGTAGGTTTGCCTTGGAGTGGGTTGTATTTTTTTGGTAGGTCCTTGATGCTTTCTACACTGCTGTATTTTTGTTTGTATTTTAACAGACTGTTTTGGGCCGTTTTTAATACTTGGTCTTGCCCAGCAAAATGGTTGATGGCCTGTTTAGAAGCTTCTTCGAGTATTTTCTTTTTGGCCATTTCTGGGTCCGACAAACTGGAACCCAATTCATTGAGGTCGTTAAACTGGGACTCCATCTGATCGAAATACTCCGTTTGAGATTCTAAATATTGAACTTGGTCCATCGATTTGGCATGTTCTAGTGCTTTGTCTTCAATGCCTTGGACGTCTCCAGCTTGTATGGCTTCTACATATTCGGCATATTCTTCTGTATTAACCGATTCAATAATGCCCGATGTTTTGGTGATTTCTTGCTGTACGTTCTCCAACCCGTCAACTTCTACATTGTTGAGGCCATCAAATCCATCAATTTCCAGCTGGTCGATGTTGCCAACCGACAAGTTATCAACTCCATCCAGAGCAGGTACATCCAACTGCTCTCCAAGGCCGATGTTGTCTGCCCCAAGTCCATCTGTGGGCAAGTCGAGAGAAGTGCTGATATTGCCCTTCAATTCATCTGGTATTTTACCCTCAATTGTATTGCTAACGCCATCAATTTTACCTTGTACAGCATCAGTGCCCTTGCCAATGGTGTTGTTAATTTTTTGAGTACCCGCATTCAGTTTTTCATCTACCTTGCCTACAGTGCCATCTATTTTTCCATTGACATGGTCTACCGTTTGGTTGGTGGTGTTGCTGGGCGCCTGGAGTACGGCGTTGGCTTTGCCAATGCCTTGGTTGACTTTATTTTCTATGGAGTCTTTTTTGCCAATTACAACGGCTTGTTTGGATTTTAAACTATTCTGAATAGAGTCCTTTTTTAAAGACAAGGAGTCCATGGGGTTGGCCAAGGTATCAAGCCCTATGGCCTTGGCATTTATAGGGTCTTTTTTAGACTGCCCAAAGGACAGTTGAAAAGTGGCAAGAATTAAAAATATATAAAGTATTTGTTTCACTCCATTGTATACTTGTGTGCTGCAAATATAGGTAAAACTTTAGGATGGGGCAATGGGGTGTAATGGATAGATTTTGTATTTAATTACCTAATTTGTTTTGTGATTTTGTCTTATTGGTGCGAGAAAATTGCATTTTAAAAAGAAAATATTTATTTATCATTGTGCTGGAGAAATGGGGGTTTGGTATTAAGTAGTTGAGCCATAAAACATTAGTGTATTTTGGTTTTATATAATATTTAGAAGTGTATTGGATCTTTTTAATGGTGCTATTTTGACGTTGGTAAGGAGGGTTAAATGGGTTAGTTTTGTGGTTCTATTTATACCTATAATAATTTATGAAAACTTACCTAATTACTATGTTTGTGCTAATTCATTTTTATTGTTTAGCACAAAATAACCCTCAGTTTACCGTACCAGTATCTCCAAATGCAGCGTCAATTGGTAAATTTGGTGAATTTCCAATTGGGTTAAATACAGGTACTATAAATATTGGAATTCCCATTTCGAAAATTGAATCTAATTTTTTTAATGTTCCAATATCGTTGAAGTACCATTCACAAGGAGTACGAGTAAACGAAATTTCATCAGCCGTAGGGTTGGGTTGGTCGTTAAATGCTGGTGGTGTAATAACCCGAGTGGTTAATGGTATACCGGATGGGCTTAGTTCTCAACAGCCAATAAGAAGTGCGGAAGACTTGCATATGCATAGAAATGTAGATTATAGTTATGTAAGGGGGATTATATACAACTCTGTTGATTCTAAAAGAGATGATTTCTATGTTGCTTTACCGAATGATAATTTTAAGTTTTATTTCGATACTGAAACAGGGGAGCCAATAATAGAATCTTCTAAGCCTTACTTGATCAAAGTAATTTCTGAAAATAAAATAAAGGTCATATCTTCTGAAGGTATAACATTTGTGTTTGGCGAGGGAAGCGATGGTACTGAAGCTATAGAACGTTCAACACAAACATCAGCAAGTGACCCAAATTCAAGAGATAGATTTTATCAAAACTTAAAACTTTCTTGGTATTTAAAAGAAATAATATCTAGCAATGGGTTGGATAAAATTGTCTTTGATTACACCAGTTCTCAAACATTCAAAGATCCAGATGTTGTATCCAATACAATGTTAATTAATTCGAAAACAAATTACATCTTAGACAATCAAAAATCAGCGTTTTATTCAGGGAACGAAATACTATTATCCAGGATAATTTATGAGGATGATGTGATTGAATTCAACTATGAAAAGGATAGAGTTGATCTACCTCAAAATTCCAGGCTTAGAGATATTAAAAGGTACCATAAAGGAGCTTTGCTTTTTAGTAATGTTCTAAATCAATCGTATTTTTTGAGAACTTCTTTAGGTTGGCCGGGTCATGATTTAAATAGAATGGCTAGATCTGATGAACAAAAAAGTTTGAAATTGGATGCTGTAGAGTTGTTTGGAAGCGACAATAAAGTAATATCAGATTACAAACTTGATTATAATTCGGTGCCACTGCCATATAGGAATTCCTATGCGATAGATGAATGGGGTTTTTATAATGGAGTCGATAATCAATCGTTAATACCGAGAACATTAGTTGGTGTCTGGGATCATTTTACAGCACCAAAGGGAGTACATTTTTTTGGAAATGCCGACAGAAATGGCACCAATAATGGAGATATGCTCGCAGGTTCACTGCATTCGATTACCTATCCTACAGGCGGTAAAACGGTCTTTGGTTTTAGTCCTCATAGTTGGAACAGTATTGAAAAAGAAGCTGTGACCAGTCAAGTAAATGTTACAGCACAAGCTTGGGGGTATCCAAATGACAGTTGTCAGCCTTCGGTTATTACAAATCTATCAGATGAAAAAACGTTTACCGTTGTAACAGATGAGCCATATGTAGATGCTCAATTGCATGTTTCTTTTTCAGTAGCTTACGATACAAAATCCAATTGTTGTACAGAACGAGGGTCTATTGAATTGATAAAAGTAATGGACAATAGTGTTAGCTCTGTAGTTAAGGTTTTAAGACAGGGTACTCAACCTTGGGATTATGAAGATTATGATGTTCCAGTTACTTTAGAAAAAGGTGCTCAATATAGATTGGTTGCTAAAGAATGTGCTTACGGAGGACAAGGGGTTTATGTTGAACCTTTTGCTTTTGCTACTGTGAAGTATGAGAAAACGGAGTTTTTAGACCAGCAAAAAGTTATGTATGGTGGAGGTTTGAAAATAGATTACATAACTAATTATTCGGGTAATAACTCTGTTACCACGAAAAAGGTTTTTGAATATGAAAATGTCAATTCATTAATTCCGAACCGTTCTAGACGCAATTATTTAAAAAATATAAAGGTTTCTGGCACTGTGAACCAACTATTGGTTTCCAACGGTCAAATAACTTACGGTTCTTTTGGATCAACGCCTGTTGCATATGATAAGGTGACCAGTTTCACCTCTAGTGGTTCTGAAAATATGGGAAAAGAAATAAGTTATTTTGAAAATGCTTCATTTCGAAGTGAAAACCCTCCTAACATTGAAATTAAGGGAATGGATTTTTTTCACAATGTAAATTGGGATGATTTTTGGAATACCCCAAATTTAGCAGATCATGAAACATGGCAAGTTACTTCTAGGGCCTGTTTGCCTGGTGATTTTGGAATTAAAGTTGACCGTTGGTCTGGCGGAAGATTAAAATTAAAGGAAATATATGGTGCAGAATCAGGTGTATATAAAAAAATAAGAGCCATAGAAAATCTCTATGTTAATTTAAATGTTAAAATGAATCGAGAATTAGAAGCTTTGGATATATCATCTGTTGCCACTTATCTTTTTCCAAGTGGTAAAGACTCAATTGAGATGGGGAAAATGGAAGGGGTTGTGGCCTATTATAATACTTTCAATTCCTCAGGATTAAGGGTGTTGTCTAGTTCTACAACCATTGATTTTTTAACTGGTGGTAATGTAGTTAGTGAAACACAATATGAATACAATAATAAAAATTATTTATTGTCAGAAACTAGAAGTATGAACTCAGAGGGACAGGAAATGATAAGTAAAATTTACTACCCCGACGACGTAAATAAACTGGAAGGTATAAATACAATTCAGCTAGGGATAATTGATAAATTCAAGTATTCTGGAACCCATCCTAGAATTGCAATGCCCATTCTAACTGAGTTATTCAACGGTTCAACTCACATCAAAAGCTCTAAATCTACTTATACAGAAAAACTAGGAACCTATATGCCAGAATCATTGGAAATTGCTTCAGGTAATTCTGATTTTGAAAAAGTATCAGAAATTTTGGAGTATAACTCTAAAGGCATCGTTAAAAAACAAAAAGATAAATCAGAAGTTGTTCAGACTATTGTTTGGAACAATACGGATACAAACCCCCTTTTTATTATAACAAATGGCGATTATACTCAACCAGAATTACCCTTGGCATTAGACATTCAAACAAAGATGTCCTCTGGAGTAGAATTAAATGACACTGAAATAAAGGCTTTAAGAGAGGCACTACCTAATGCTTCAATTATTTCATATAAATACAATCTTAAAGGAAGGCTCTGGAGCATCCAAGATCCTAACGGAGTATCTACTTTTTATGAATACGATAACATTGGCCGGCTGCTTTTTACCAAAGACCACGATGGGAATATTCTTCAAAAGCACGAATACGTGTACAACGATTAAACAGAGCTAGATATGAAAAATTCACAAATGACAGCTCTTGTTACCGGTTTAAGAAATCTAACAATGAAACACTTTTTAATAGTTTTTACTTTTTTGTTGGCTGGTCCGATGGCGCAGGCACAACTCATACCGTTCAATCAAATTAACAGGAGTACTCCTGCTCCAGTTGAAGTGGGAGCAACGGCCACCTATCTTTTTGAAGGAGGGTACAGCACTTCCACCTATAACTTTGTTTGGAGCAATTCCGATGGTACGCCAATGGTATCCGTTGACAAACAAAGTTCAGTTGTATGGCAATCAACTGGTTCTAAAGTGGTTTATTTATCCATACAAGCCAAGTCCAATAATGTAGAAGCTTTGGCTAGAACTTTTAGTGAAACGGTTACCGCTCCACAAGTGAATGGTGGTAGCCTGACTGGGCCAGAGGATGCATGTAGCTCAGAAACGTTAACTTATACCGTTGCTGGCAGTTCAGTAGGAACGTACCAATGGCAAAAAAATGAAGGCGGTGGTTTTGTGGATATTGCAGGCCAATCTGGCGCTTCTCTATCCATTGTATTAAATACTACAGCTTCTATAAGAAGAATAACTACGGTTGCAGGTACCAGTGCTTACAGCAATGAAATGAGCACAGAAATAACTTTGTCTCCTCTTGTTTTGGTTACAGATGCGTGGATATGCGGAGGAACAAAAGTGTATGTTAACCTTATAGGTACTGAAACAGGGGTAGGTTACCGTTTAATGAATGGCAGTACTATTGTAAGTTCATTTTTAGGAACTGGCAACGACATTCTTATGGAAATTTCGGACATGCAAGCTGTGCACCAAGTTATTGCAACCCGACAATCCATCTACAGCACTTGTGAAACTGAAATTGTTACCATTGACCCTTCTTCTGTAACAACAGCGACCAACCAAGGGGAAGTGCCAGATTGTGATGAATTTGCAGCGCTCAAAGCCCTTTGGCTGAGCACCCATGAAAATGGAGCAGTTTGGACCAACAGTACAGGCTGGCCTAGTGATATTGCCAACCTGGATTATGCCACTGCTGCGGAAATGGGTAACTGGCATGGAATTACTGTTGTAAATGGGGATGTGACAGAGATTAATTTGCCAAGTAATAATTTGACAGGAGTGCTTCCTCTAGAATTATCCAATTTGGTTGAATTAAGGAAGTTATATTTATATAACAACCAACTGAATGGGGAAATACCTGCTAGCTTGGGTACATTGCCAAAAATGTACTATTTGTATTTGGGGTACAATGATTTTTCTGGTTCAATACCCTCTGAGTTAGGGGATTTACCAGAACTCACGCATTTGTATTTAATGAATAATCTTTCATTAAATGCTGGGGTTATTCCAGATAACTTTCAAAATCTTGAGAAGCTCTACTACTTACATTTATCAGGAACTAATAGAATAGGAGAAATACCAGCTTGGTTAAAAGATTTGAGGCAGTTGAAGTATTTAATATTGGGTAATAATAATTTTAATACTGGTCCAGTACCTTCTTTTATTTATGAACTTAACGACCCAAAATATATCATTTTAAACAACACCAACAGAACTGGAGAAATTCCAGATTTATTCCAGAATTACAACAATTTATTGTTATTGAGTTTTGCTGATAACAATTTAACCGGGTCTATCCCCACCACTTTAAAGGCATTGCCTAATTTAAGACATTTATATTTAGATAATAATGATTTAACAGGAACTTTGGATATCGACCAATGGACCTCTAAGTTGTTAATTAGTTTGTATTTGTCTGGAAATCAATTTTCAGGTAATTTACCAATTAATTTAGATGCTCTTACAAGTTTGATACAAGTAAGGTTGAATGGAAACAACTTAACTTCTTTACCAGACTTTACAACCCATCCGAATTTAGCCAACTTAGTATTGAAGTTGGAGCAAAATAAATTGAATTTTGACGACCTAGAATTGGTAGTGGATGCAAACGGTAACAAAATCAATGGCGGCGCCTTAACATACAATCCGCAGCAAATGCAAGGGACAGCAAAAACCATTGAATTGGCTGTTGGGGATGCGGTTGTACTAAAAGGAAGACCGCACGGAACGGCCACCTCTTATGTTTGGCAACAATACAGTGTTAATAAATGGGTGGACATAGCGGGTGCTACTGGGCTTGAGTATACTTTAGGTACGGCAACAGCCGATTTGAATGGCAACAGATACAGATTGTCGGCCTCTAGTTCTTTGGTAACTGGGGTTACAATTGTTTCAGACGAAGTTTCGTTGGAAATTGTTAATTTAATTAACAACCCAGACAACAGCGCAGTGGTAAAGGAAAATACTTTGGCCGATGGCAGTGTTTATAGCGGTCCGCTTAATTATATAAGAACCTATACCGCAAGGGCAGCTACTACCGATGAAGCAGTGTTCAACTACAACAATGGCAGCTACGATGCAGCAGCTGTAATGGTGGCCACCAACTATGTAGATGGCCTAGGCAGGCCGTTGCAAAGTGTGGCCCATAAGGCTTCTCCAACTGGTCAAGATATTATTAGCCCAGTTGCTTACGATGCTTTTGGTAGGGTAGAAAAGGAATACTTGCCTTATACGGCCACCCCAATAGTGGGCAATGGTTTTAGAAACAACGCCATTACGGACCAACATGGTTTTTATTTGAACCCAACAGACCCGAGCATAGAAGCAACTGGTTATGCTTATGCACAAAAAGAATTAGAGGCTAGTCCATTAAGCAGGGTGTTAAAACAAGCCGCCCCAGGAGAGAGTTGGCAATTGGGTTCTGGGCATGAAATGAAACTGAACCAACGTTCGAACAGCTATGCAGAAGATGGTTTAATTCCTATTTATAAAATGGAAGCCAACAATTGGCTGGTAGCAAGTGATGTATATGCAGACAACAGCCTTTTTGTAAACCAAACGATTGACGAAAGAAGTAAAGAAGTGCTTGAGTTCACCAATAAAAGTGGGCAAGTGATTCTGAAAAAAGTGGAAGAAAAAAGTGGGTATTTATCCACTTATTACGTGTACGACATGTATGGTAACCTCCGCATGGTGCTACCACCAGAACTGATGTTGCAATTAGAAGTGGAAGGAATTCCTGCACAAACAGTACCTGACAACAGCATCGAGTTATTGGCTTTCCAATACCGTTACGATGGACGCAACCGCATGGTAGAGAAAAAGGTGCCTGGGGCTGAATGGACATATATGGTATACGATTCCTATGACCGATTGGTAATGATCCAGGATGCCAACCAAAGAATAGATTCTAAATGGTTGTTTACCAAATACGACCCATTGAACCGACCAATAGCAACAGGAATTACAACAAAATTGAATATGGACCCCAGCCAGGTTCAAGCAGAAATAAATGCATTTTATGTTGCTGCAGGTAGTCGATTTGAGACCTATGATGGTTCTGGTTCTATTGGCTATACCTTAAATAATAGTTATCCGAATTCCACGGTAGAAGCAGATTATTTATCTGTGTCTTATTACGATAATTATGATTTTAAAAGCTTAGCGGCATTTGGTGCAGCTTATGACTACAATGCTGCGGCCTTAGCAGGCTTGGACGGTGAGTCTTTTAATTCCGTTAAAAGTTTGGCTACAGGAAGTAGAACAAAAATACTAGATGGTACCAATGCCAATTGGTTGAACACGGTGAGTTACTACGACGACCATTACCGGATGATCCAATCTGTTGCAGACAACCAAGTAGATGGGCAAGACCGAGTAAGTACAGTTTATGACTTTGTAGGGAAAGTTTTAAATACGAACACGGTACATGAAGAAGGAGAGACTACCACTACTATTGCTAGAAGGTATGCGTATGGGGAACACGCCGACCGATTGATGAAGACCTATCATGAATATCATGAATCGGTGCAATGGACCAACCAGGTTAATGTAACACAGGTTGCTGGAGGATGGATAAAATCGCCTGGAATAGTGGATGGTTGGAACGCCGGTTTGTCTTCAGAAAACAATTTAAAAAAGAATCAGGATGGAGGGGTCAAGGCTATTATTGGTCAAAATGACAAGAGAGTRATGTTTGGTTTGTCGTATTACGACCAAGACCAGAACTTTACAACCATGAACTACRCTTTATATGCCAAATACAACGGAGAATTGCAAGTGTATGAAAATGGGGGTAAGGTRAATATTCCTGGGGCACCTTATTATTACCAAGCCAATGATGAATTAAAAGTTGAAAAAACAGGATTGGMAATTAAGTACTACCACAATGGAACATTGTTATATACTTCTACAAAAGAGGTGTCTAAAGGTATGTACCTGGATATCTCTTTTTATAAAACCGATGCRGCGATTAGCAATGTTTCATTTTATAGAAACCCTGTACTCCTGAGTTCCAACACCTACAACGAACTAGGCGAATTAATAGAAAAAGACCTGCACTCCGAAGACAACGGCGCAACTTTTGCCCAATCGGTAGACTATCGCTACAATATTAGAGGTTGGTTAACCGGCATCAACGATGTAAGCCTGGGTATGGACAGCAAGGCCAATACTACCTACCAATACAAAGACTTATTTGGTATGGAGTTGTACTACGACCGTGGTTTTGAGCAAAAACAGTACAATGGCAATATTACAGGAGTTAAATGGGCCAATGCAGTATCCGCCAAAAAACAAGCCTTTGGGTATCTATATGACGATGTCAATCGAATCAAATACGCAGATTATGCCAACACAGCTGCAGCCAATACCACTTGGATCAACAGCAACGACCATTTTAATACCCGTTTGATGGGCTACGATGCCAATGGCAATATTTTAGGGTTAAAAAGAAAAACAACTGTAGCCGGTGTTACCACTACCATGGACAACATGGAATATGCCTACCAAGGCAACCAATTGTTGAGCGTTACCGATGCAGGAGACATCAACAAAGGCTTCAAAGATGGCAATGTGGGCAGCAATGACTATATTTATGATGCCAACGGCAACATGACAACCGACCAGAACAAAGATATCGCCACCATCACGTACAACCATTTGAACTTGCCTACACAAGTAACCAAAACCGATGGGCAATACATACAATATATTTACGATGCAGCGGGCATTAAACTGGCACAAGAAGTATACGATGCCAGTGCAGTATTACAAAAGCGCACTGATTATGTAGGAGAGTTCATTTATGAAACGACCCTAAGTGTGCCGCGTGCGCTACAGTTTATCCAACACGAAGAAGGTCGCATCATGCCAGACCGTTCTGAATACCAATACCATTTAAAAGACCATTTGGGCAATGTAAGGCTGACGTTTACTACCAAGCCAGAGACCACTACAGCGGTGGCCACCATGGAAGATGACAAAACAACAGAAGAACGCTCTGAGTTTTTAAATTATGATTACGCGACCAAGATCAACAGTAAAATATTTGACCATACCAATGCCGGAGGAGCTACCTCCAAATCGATCCGATTGTTATCGGGTCAAGAAGGGTTGGCCAAATCACTGCAAGTACAAGCAGGCGATGTGATAGATATGACCGTGTATGCTAAATACGTGGACCGCAACCAAAGTGCGAATTGGAGCCAAGCGATGACCAACCTAATAGCCGCAATGGATGCGGGCAATGTGGGCACCATCATCGACGGAGTAGGAACAGCCGTTGGCAACCCTGTAGGCGTATTACCTGATTACAGCACAGACAACTCTGGAGGCCCACAAGCCTATTTGAACTGGATTGTGATGAACGAAGTCTTTGACCCGGCCTCAGTGGACGGTGGATTTGTAGCAGTAAACAGCACCGCGCTTGAAACAGGCATCGACAGTGCCCACCAAGAACTGAACGGACAAATTACCATAAGCCAGCCCGGTTTTGTATACATCTGGCTCAGTAATGACGCCACCACCAACAACTACGAAGTCTATTTCGATGATTTCACCGTCACCCACCAACACGGCCCAGTAGTACAAGCCGATGATTATTATCCTTTTGGGTTGACTTTTAACTCTTGGAAAAGAGATGGGACTTTGAAAAATGATTTTTTGTATAATGGTACTGAATTGAATGACTTTACAGACGTATATGATATGCCTTTCAGAGGCTTCGATGCCGCAACTGGCAGGTTCATGCAAATCGACCCATTGGCCGAAATGATGATGGGCAGCAACCCGTACCACTTTTCATTCAACAACCCAATCAATTTTAGCGACCCTATGGGCTTGGCTCCAGAATCCAATAGAATTGGGCCTGGTTCTGGAAATCATTGGAGTGATGCCGCATGGGCTGCGACAGGTGCAGCAGGTTTCGAAAGAAATGCTGCCATGATGAGTACTAGTACATTTAATGATTTTTATGGAATTACGGATGAAAATAGATCTGATTTTGCACAGGCTTATGGTACTAACTATTCCTGGAACTCAGTTGCTGGCGATTTTGCTTATAGTACATCAGAAGAAAGAGATGGAAAGACTTACATAAATAATTATTATTATGGGGATTGGGTGGTAGAAGAACCGGCCAAAGTTAATTTACAAGGCTCTCCTATTGAAATTTTGAATGGGTTGGTGAAATGGTTTGCCTATTTAGATGATGGACCTTTTGTTAGGAAAAAGAGTGTTTTAGGTAAAAAAAGAAATTACAACTTGCATGATATACTTTCTGGTTTACCAACTGATGATATTTCTCATGGAGGCATAATGGGTACCGCTTCCAAAACGATGTATACTAAAAGTGGTGTTAAATTTCATTTTACCTTAATGGGGCCTTCGGAATTTAAAAAAGTTGAGCATTATAAAAAGTATGACATTACGGGTGTTTCAGGTAAAGTTAGCAAAACAAGTTTAACAATTAGGTTTGATGAAAGAAGAGATTATCGGGGAACAATAATTAGCCCATTTACTTTAACCATTTATGGAAATAATTCCGTTTACAATGGTTATGGTTCTAAAGTTTTTAAGAAAGATTGGAGAATAATGAAACTACTCAAATAAAAATATGTTCAAAAATTATGTGGTATTGGCGTGTGTTATTATTTTTTTAGCTTGCAACTCCGATAGGGCAACTAAAGAAGGAACAATACAAGGGGAGAAACTGCGTCAGGATAAAAAAATGTCTCAATTTCTTTCAAATTTTGATTCAATTCCTTCCTTTAAAAAGGATGGTTGGATTATTGAGAATGCAGCAGCTGATGAATCATTTCAGTCTTATCGAATATCGAATAAATTTGGTAATATTGAGCACGTGGTTGATTTAATGCATATTATCGATATAGACCAAGAGGCTGAGTATATAATTACGGATTATTATTTGTATACCTCAACGTCGGGTTACCGTCATTTTTTAAAACTTGAGAATGGATTGGATACGTTGTACCATTATAAAAAAATGCAAAAAGACAGCAGTGTTTGGGAGTTAAAAAATTTGGAGTTTGTGGTAGGGAAGTATTTTTATTTATTTGAGAGTAGAATGTTAACTCCTGAACAGGGGATGTATTTTATAAAACATAAAGACTCTTTAATGAAAGTGAAAGGCAATGATTTGTTGCCTTTGCCAGGTGTTGCAATTTCGAATTGATAGGAAGTAGCGCTGTAGAATACTATTCCGAAAACTAGCAACTTAGAATTTTGAAAGAACTACAAACATTAAAATACCAATCAAAAAAGTAACACAATGTTAAAAAGAGAAATTCAAAAGGTTCTAAATATATTGCTGGTTTTGACAACTTCCATTTCTTGCAATGAAAAACATACCATAGAAGGAGAATGGCTCAATATTGCATATACCGAATACTCACCAGGAATAGCCTATAGTTTTGCCCAAGACGGAATAGCTGAAATACAATCTTTGGATAATAAAACAGTATTAAAAAAATGGGAGATTAGGAATGAGCAACTTTATATACAAGACGTAGGAGATACTTTTGTAAAGTACCAGTTGGAATACAAAAGCCAAGATACCCTGCAACTTATTTCATTGGAACATGAAATGACCTTGGTGAAAAAGAAGTTATTGGAAAGGATGGCACCCGATTCGCAAATAAATATTAAAGAGAGTTTTTTCGTAAATAAATTATGGTGTTTAAAGGTAGAAGGGACTAATAAAAATGGCACCAAAGTGAAAAAGGAAAGTTTTATAGAGTTTATAAGTGACAGTTTAATGTTGTCGTTTGTAAATGATTCTCAAAAGTTAAATTTCAACACAATTGATAGTTGGCATTTGAATGCTGGCTCTAATGAGAACACCATTAAATTAAAGGGATCTTTTGACAACAACTTAATCATTACAAAAACGAATGATTCGCTAATTTCGGGCAATTTTTTCACCGTTTATAACAATGGTGCTCTTGTAAGTGAATTTCCAGGGAAGTTTGAATTGAAGCACATAGAAAACAGTGAAAAAATCGACTCGTTAAAACGTTTGTTACTGGGCGTTTGGGTTACAAATAATAAAACTGTAAGTAAAGTGCTGCCTTTAAAAATTGGCTTTCAAGATGAGCATGGTATGCTTTCTACAAGGGTTCCCTTTAACACAAAGCCGAATTATTTTTCTTTCTTGAATATTGAAGTTTCTAATACAGGTTGTTGTTTTTATCCTCAACATGCTCCAAGAGACAAGAGCAAAGTAATAGAAATATTGAAAGTAACAGAAAGTGCGCTCTATTTACAATCTCAAGCAGAAGATGGTTCTATGGTAGAGTACCGATATGTAAAACAATCCAACCAAGTTCGAGAAGAGGATTTTTATTAGAAAGTGGTGGGCCTGGCCCTAATACTATGAAAGAGGATTTCCAGCATTTGAAATGTGGGTTATTGGATTGAAGCGTAAATATGATACAACAATTTGGCCCGTTCTGGTCTTAGGTTAAGGGCAGCGGTCCTGCGATCCTTTTTATGAGGAGAGCTTCCATTTAAATGTTGGAAAGATTGCGTTATGTTTTTGAAGGACTATTAAAAGGGATTTTATATATTTAAAACCATAGCGTAACGAGTTCAATTTTTAAGAGGAAAGGGCAATTTTAGATTTCCAGAACTTCTGCGGAAGCATATAATGGTAATGTTTTAGAGTTTTGATATAAAGATTAATTTTTGTTATATAATATTGAAATAAATCTGGAAAAGATGTGTTTTGAAAATTGAGTTTAAATTAACATGGATAAAAAACAGAAAATATTTTTGATAACAAGCTTGTTGGGTACTTTCGGAGTATTGATGTCCTTAACTCTCTTAAAAAGAAATTATGAAAATTCAATTGTAGTTACTGGATTAACAGTGTCCATTATGTTTGTTGTTATTGGCTCAACCGTTTTCTTAACTAGTTACATAAAAATGATAAGATATTTTAAAAGGAGGTATGAGGTTTTATCAAATACTGTGATGACTTTTGTGTTTCAATTTGTATTGGCTCATATTTTTTATGCTGGTTTTTTCTTAATGGTTTTATGGAAAGAGAACCAGCTCTTAACTGTATTGGGTGGTGTTTGGTGGGCTTTGGCTCTTTTGGTATGGTATACTTTTGTGGGTTTTAGTTCAAGAATATTATCTAAAAATGGAACGCGTTATAGCAGTTGTAACGCTATTGGTCTAGAGGAAGAAATGTTAGAAATAGTTGCGGTAAAATGGTTCTTGTTGTCTTCTTGGTGTACGGTAAAATACAACAACAAAAATGGTGAAACCAAAACTTGCCGGTTTTTCCCTAAAGACGCATTTAGTATTTTATTTATGCAAAAACCGAAACAAGTAATTCAATTAGAAGAATCAGTTGTTACAAAAAATTGAAATAAAATGGAAAGAGAAGCTATTTCTAAGAACTTTTAACCCGCTTGGCCGCAATTGCAATGAGGCCTATACCTAGGCTATGAAAGTTGAATACCAGCATTTGAAATGCAGGTTATTGGATTGAAACGTAAACAATATATGAAGAGGATTCAAAAGAATAATAATTTATTAGGTTTAGTAATACTTTTTCTGTTTTCATGTAATCCAGAGAGCAAAAAAACGAGCATATCTAATGCTGATATTTTAACAAAAGAATTAAAAACTACTATTAGTTACTTAAATAGAGCGAATAATGAGGAGGTTGAAATGTTGTTTGAGGATATTTCTAAAGTAGCCAATAACTATATTACTTCTGTTAATCAGCATTTTATAATCAATCAACCATTTCTTTTTGATGAGCAAATGGGAAATGTTTGTGTTTTTGTAACAATACGTTCAACTGAAGAAAAAAAGAAATTTGATAGAATTTTGTTAATTAAATTTAAAAAAGTGAATGAGGTTTGGATTTTGACAAGCCCAAACATAGAAACGCATGAAGTACAATATACTGGCTCAAATCGAAAGTTTAATTCAGGTATTAGGAATTTACTTTTCACTTATCCAAATGAGTATAAAAAAATGATAGGCCTTGATGATACATCTAAATATTTTGAATGATGATAAAAGCATACAATAATGAGGTTTAAAATTACCTCTACCCCGTTCTGGTCTTAGGTTAAGCGCGGCGGTGCTACGACCTACAAAAGGACAGGGGCGTCTCCGCCCGGTCGTTGAGTTTGGTACGAATTGTTGATGTTAGGAATTAGCTTGGAAGTTGATTAAGATGGTATGTTATCGTTTCGAGCGAATGCTCTCGTAATAGTAGGTCTTAGCGTCCGCTAAGACCAGGGGGGCTTCATTACCAAACAATCGAACCTAAAAACAATGAACTTATTTTATCCGACCTCTTTTAAATGGCGTCAAGAAAATATGGCTAAGTTTTGACGGCATTGAAATTCAGCTGTTTGAGTAGCGCTGGCCCTGCGCGATGAACGAGTTCCTGAATTTCCACTGTGCATCAAGCCGTATTTTTAGCCATTTAAAAGCAGTCTTGATTTTTTTTGTTACTTTATTTGCATCAAGGCAAAAAAGTAAAACAAGTCCCTGGGCCTCCCCAGAAAAACCTTTACTTCTCTATAAACTCATCAATATTCTTTCGAACAAAACGCTCTATAAAACCATGCAACTCCTCCGTTAAATCATAATACTGCTCATCTATGCGGTCAAAACCTTTGATGTTCTCATACAACCATTCGATGTCGTCCTGTTCTTTGCACTTGTCAAAATCGTCCTCGTGTTGGAGGTATAAATGGTGGGCTTTGTCTATTATGGGCAAAAGTTTGTCGTATTGCATCAGTTCTTGCCCTGTTTCAATGGAAGGCAGGTAGAAATCAAAGGCATTCCAATAAAACTCAATAAAACCGCCATTGGCTACTTGTGCATCCAAATACCAGAAAAAATACAAGGCTTTTTGAGCAGGAGAGAGGCGTTGTACCCTTTCTGCTTCGTGCTCGTAACTGTCTACCATTAAAGACATGGGTTCTAAGACAGCCCAAAGAAATTCCTCCCCATTCAGTTGTTTAACAGTGTCCCAATCTACTTTTGCTCTAAAATGTTGTTTGGAATTAAAGCTGGTGTAGATATCCTCTAATGCCTCATGGGCCTCTTCTTTTTTCATGTTTTCTATTGCTTTGCCTTTGCCTTATTTGTCGATAACAAAATTACGTAAAACAAGATCAAAAAACTTGTGCTACTGACAATTAATACTATCGGTTAAATAAAGGGTTTCATTGAAAAATACATGCCCATAAAGGAGTGGGTAAGAGATCCAGCCCGCGGTTATTCTTTGTTACCCAAATAGTGCAGCCATTTTTTTATCCAGCGTTTTATCCTTTTTAAATCCTGGTGAATAGACTGTGTTTCAAATTCGGAAACCAAGGTGGAAGTTTCTGACCAGCTCGCTTTTAAAAGGTCCATGTCTTGTTGGATTAAATCTTTTTCGAATTGGCTTGTTTTGTTTTTTAGTTCTTGGAGCAACCCAGCCATTTGTAAACTGATTTGTTTGTTCGAAGCAGCGCTGGACCATAGGTTTTGCAGCTCTTCCCAGCTTATTTCTTGGTTGTCGTTATTCATCATCATTTAATTTTGAGTGGATACATTTAAGTAATTTTTGTTTTATTCTTTTCATTTTAACCGCAACATGGTTTTCGGTTAAGCCTGTAATTTTCGAAATAGCTTTGTAGGGCAACCCTTCTAAAGACAGTGCCACAATAGATTGGTCTTTCAAATCCAATGTTTGGATGCAGCTGTTCAAGGCCTTTAATTTAACCTGCATTGCTGGGTCGGATTCCGTGGCAGGAGGATCAAACCGTATGGAATCCAACCGGGTAAGGGAACCGTGTTTTTTAACAAGTCTGTTTTTGTACCGCATGCAAACATTCAGAGCCACCCTGTACACCCAAGTGTTGATGTCTGATTTGTTGGCAAAGGAGGTAAAAGAGCGCCATAAATTATAGGTTACTTCTTGAAAAAGGTCATCGGGCTCTATGGGGGCAACTGCATAAATTGTACAAATCCTGTAAATTTTACTTTTGTTATTCTCCATGGTTTTTTCAAAGTTGGAGGACAGTTTTTCGTGCATAGCGTTGTATGGGTTAAGCTTTCACTATATTAGTTACACGGATTGTTTCAATATGACAACGCATTAATTTTTTTCTTTATTCGAATGGAAGTTTCCCGAATAACATCCTTTAAGTGTCAGTTGGTGGTTTGCTTTTTAACATCGGTTTTAAATACCTTATCCCAGATAAAGGTATAAAAGCCGTAATTTTTATTGTTGCGTTGGTGGTGGGCTTTGTGAAAGGCATTGGTTGTGAAAATAAAAAGACTAGAAGGAGCTTTTTTGTTGTTTAAATGCGTAACAACGCCATAAAACCAATTGAATATTAAAAACAATATATAACCCAATAGGTTGAATTGAAACAGAAAGGCAACAACAGTAAGCAACAACCCAAAAAAAACAGACTCCCATGGAGACATGTGGTACAAGCTGACACTATTGAATCTGTTGGTATGTTGGTGGTGTTTGAGGTGTATGGTATGGAGTGGCCTAAAGTTGTGGGATAGAAAGTGCAAACCGTACATTAGGAAATCCATTAAAAAAAATATACCTACAAAAGACATCCAGGGATTGGTTGAAGAAAAGGTGATGGCACCATGGTACCACAATACATACCCAGGAAGCGCTATTGCAATATTGATTAAAACAATACGCAAGGAATCTGCAATTTCCTTTTTATGGATAGTTTCCTTAAATCCATTGACCTTATTCCACAATTTGCTAATTAAAATGTTTAAAACATAGGCAACAAGATTGGCAAATATAAGCAGCGGAAAAAATATAGAGGGGTTTTGAATGTCCATTTTTGAGCAAGTTAAACACCTGATTATAAACTGTCTAGCAAATATTTATTTTACTAGACACAATTGAATGGTAAACTATTATTTTATAAGCATAGAAAAAAGTTCTTTTGCGTGTTTCCACTATTTGGTTTTTGTCAGACTTTCAATTTTCTTTTCTGCGTGTTGGTTGTTAGGGTTGAGCGCAAGTGATTTTTTATAATTTTTGAGGGCATTTTCAGAGTCGTGGAGCGATTCGTATGCCTCACCAACGCTATCGAATGCATTAGAAGAGTTCGGGTAATTGATGGTGTTGAGTAAAAAAAAATCCAGTGCTTTTTGCTGGTCGTCTTCGTTTTTACTTCTGAGCAACTTGTAGCCAACTCTATTCACCAAGGGTTCTGGAGGAGTAAAACGATAACTTAGCCTTTTTGAAATCGCTTCAAAATGATCTATGAGTTGATTTTTATTGTTGATGTCGCGATAGGAGATGCCATAGCCTTCAAATATAGAGCTGATGCCGTTGTGAAAGGCAATTACAGGAACCGAACCGTGGTTTTCGTTTTCAAAATATTCCTGTTTGGCAGGGAATTCGCCCGTACATCGGCTGTTCATGGCTTCATAGAACCGGATGTGCCGGTCTCTATTGCGTAAATTTCTTTTGCCCCAATTTGCTGTGGCCAAATAGATAAAACGATCAAAGGGTTGGTCCGAAATGGCATCGAGTTTGTTGTCCATGGTGGGGGTGTCCCAAGTACCAAAACTGGGGTCGATAGCCAAAAAAGAATTAAAAAGCGTCTTTTCTTTCATGTAGGTATGAACAGCGAGCAAACCACCTAAAGAATGACCAAAGAGCATTTTATAAGAGGAAGTCCGGAAATCTTTATCTAGTTGGGGCAGCAGTTCCCCTTCTAAAAAAGCCAAAAATTTTTCACCGCCTCCAGAATCATTGGCCCTTCTCGTTATAATCTTGTCAGGGGTAAAATCTCGCCTTCTATTCACATTTTGAATGCCCACCACAATCATTTCTGGTATTTTCCTATTGCCGTTGTATCCCGTACTCATGTAGTTGACCATGCCCGTTATAGATTTAAAATGCGCATGCCCATCCAACACAATAAGCACTGGATAACGCTGGTAAGAAGCCTCTTCTTCGTGGTAGGATGCTGGTAAATTAACCCAATAGGTTCTGCTTTCGTCTAGTATAGTGGATTGTAGCTGGTGTTCGGAACCTAAGTGCAGTTGTGGTGTTTGTGCTTGGGCAGTTAAAAAGCTCGCGGAGCATAGAAGGAGCAAAGACAAATATAGTTGATTCATGTTGATGTTTTTTACCTACTAAAGATTTAGTTGAAGAGGCAATATACAACAAATGTTCGATTAAAAAATAGGAGTGAAGCACAAGGTTGATACAGCACTAGAGATTAGGCCTTGCACTTGTTTTTTTAATAGAATGGCCTTGCCTAACTGGGTATAGGCTTTTGAATTTAATAACCGCTAACTACCAACCACTAAGTTTGCAATCCAAATCTTGTGCTCCCTACCTACTATGGTATACCAGGTAGGGGCATGCATTGCATTTCGGATCAAATACTTTCCACAAATTGCAAGAAAACCTTTTTGTGCAATTCAAAATCCAGATTGGCAGAAAGTGCCACCCTTACAATATAATCTTTGTCTCCCTCTTTGGTGGTGCCTTGCGTAGAGGTAGCTGGTATGGTCCAATAACACCCTTTTAGTTGCCCGTAACTTACACAGAATTTACTTTCATTGGGAATGGAACCAATCATCAAGTGGATGAGCTTTAAGTTTAATTCCCTCTTATAGGCTTCTCTTTCTTCATCGCTGTTGCCTTTCGTTGGTAAGTCCAACGAAAATACGGAAGGAGTAAACCCTTGGGCCGCTAATTCTTCCGAAACAAAATTGATTTTGGCTTCCGGCAACACCTCGTGAATAAAATTGACAAAGTCTCTCGTATATTGGTAAGCTTCCTGGATTCTTTGGTTCATTGAAGGCAGTTGTTCAGCCAAAAGCGCCATTTGAAGCGGGGTGGCTTCGTTGTCACAAAGACGCAAGTGCATATCTACGAACTTCATCCAATGGGCCGCTTTTTTATTGGCTACGCAATATCCAGCCGTGCATTTACCGCCACTTGGAAACTTGGAACCACTTACATAGGCGATGGTTGGCGTAGTAGCAAGTATATCCTTTTCTCCTAAAAAGTGGGTATTAGGGCAAAAAGTTTGGTCCAAAATAAACACTGGTTCAATGGCAGTGCCTTGGCCTCTGGTGGTTCTTTTTTTGCTAAGAACTGCTTCCAATTGTAGCAAGTCTGGTACTTCTACTCTTGGATTGGTAGGGATTTCAGCTATTATTAAAGGTACTGCGTCTTCTGTTGCAATTGCGTCCAATATGGTGTCTATGCTTTGTACCATATTGTTGCCCCCATCTACTGGTAAATCAACAACTTCCACGTGGTCCAAACAAGCGGCTATTCTACGTGCTTGGTCGTTGGTACCACCATAACAGTTGGGAGGTACTACAATTTTTATGGCTTTCCCTTCGTGCCGGAGCATCGCATCATGGATTAGCCCCATCACAATCGCATATTGCATGGACAGCCCACTGGAGGCCACCAATGCTTTGGTGTCCGCTGTAGTAATCTTTTTAATGGATTCTAAAACAAGGTTTTTATTTTGGTCTTCATCGCCTTTGTTTACTACCATATACGACATTTTACAAAGGGCTTTTAATGCGAGCACACAGTTGGAGGGAGTCATGGCAATGGTCTCTCTGCGCCTCACGTGTTGCACTTCAGCAATGTACTGCGCATTCTGGCTGCCATGGATCAATAGAACACTTCCCAATTTATCGTCCACAGCGTTGTAAAAATCGATATTCGAATTTAGTTGGAGGTCGCTGATTCCATTTTGATCTGTAATTAAAAGCGTGCTGCCATCAAATTTACCTACATCCGCAGCACTTTTTACTTGTTTTAGTTCATACTTGTATCCGTAAATGTTTTGGAATACCTTCTGATCTAAGTATGGAGGAAGGTTTCCTATAAAGTTGATTTGAGTGTTTTTGTTGTCTAATAAATTCTTCCTTAGAATGGCCAAAATGGGAGCAGTTTTGGAAGCAAAACTAATGACATTTTCCGTGTCCAGATGCTTCAATCCAGCAATGGCCCATTCAAGCACACAAGACAATGGATGGCCCAAGCGAATGTAGTCATAGGCGGTTGGCAAGTTGCTAAGCGCGTTGTTTTCGAAATTATCGGTTTCAAATAAAGCTTCGAATTGTTCTAAGAACTGCACTTTGGCCAATGTTTCATTGTAAATGTCCAATCGGTGGGTGGTTAGCTGTAACCAATCGGTTGGCATGTTGTCCAATACTTTTGTGACGTATTTAAGTAGTTTGTTGTCTTCCATAGGTGGCACCTTTAGGTAGTTCGGTGGTGTATGTTGTGTTATTTACATCTGATAAAAAACCAATTATTATTCAAAACGGTTCAATAAAACCTGGATGTTTTGGAAATAAAAAAAGCCATCCATTCCCAAAGGCCTTATTCAAATGTGGGGCAATATTAACATTTAAAATGGACTTTTTAAAATGTCATATTGCTACAACAACATTGCCGGTTTTTTTACCAGCATGTACATATTCGTAGGCTTCGGCAATTTGCTCCAATGGATACGTTTTGTCTATTACAGGTTTAAACCCTCCAGTTTCTAAAAGTCGGCTGATGTAGGGGATGGTTTGTTGGGTACTAAATGGAACCGGGAAGAGTACTTTTTTTTTGGTGAATTTTGTAGATAATGCAAAAAATAGGTTTTGAGCATAAGGACCTAACTCTGAAGATATATAAATGCCTTTTTTATGCAACAAAGGTTTACAGATACCATAGGTACTTTTGCCCACTGCATCAAAAATAAAATCATAACGGACATTGTCTTGAGCAAAATCTTCTTTTGTGTAGTCGAACACTTTATCGGCACCCAAAGATTGGATTAGCTCTAGGTTTTTGGTGTTGCAGGTGGCAGCTACTGTAACATCATATTGTTTTACAAACTGTAAAAGAGCAGAACCAATCGCACCGGAAGCCCCTATTATTAAAATTTTATTGCCTGTTTGTATCTTTGTTTTGTGTATAAAAGTATAAGCGTAATGGGCGCCTTCTAAACTTGCAGCGGCATGTTTAAAATCAATGTTGGCAGGAATTGCAAACACATGTTTTTGATGGATGGCGGTTTGAGTGGCTTGCGATTTAGAGCCTAAGTCGTTGAAACCAAATACTTTGTCATTTATTTGAATCGATTGCACGTTTTTGCCCACTGAAAGTACTTCTCCAGAAAAATCAGTACCCAATACAATGTTTTTTGGTTTAAAAAGACCTAAAACGAAGCGCATGATAAAAGGAATTGCAGTGAGATTGGCACAGTCCGTTCTATTGACCGTTGTTGCATGTACCTTTACCAAAACCTCCTCCTCTTTAAGAACCGGTTCCTTTGTACTTTCTATTTCTATTTGACTGGGCGGGCCGTATTGCCTTCTAATACATGCTTTCATTTTCTGTAAATTATTTCGACTCATGAATAAAACCTAAAGGTCCTATTTACAGTGGTTTATAATGGAAAAATTCGTTTTATGGAATGTAATACATTGAATGAAATCAAGCAAATTATTACCAGTATAGGAAAGAAAAATAACCCACGAGATGGTGCGGGTTATTTGGACATTTCCTTTTTTGTCATGTCCGGATTATAGGTTTTACCATCTTTATCAAACCCCCAAACGCTTGAAGTTTCTCTTAATTTTGGAAGCACACTCTTTTGTTTTTGGACGGCCAATTTTGTAACCCTTCTGAATTTTCGGTTGGCCTCTCTTTTGTTCTGTTTTTCAGAGTGGGCATTTGTAATGGCCTGGAATTTATTCTTTTTGTGGGAACGGCTCATGTTTGTTAATTGATGGTTAGAATGGTTGGTATTTATTCTAAAATTTCACAGTATCCCATTTTCAACAATTTACATAAATTATTAATTTTTGATTTACCTATTGTGCTAAACCCTTTGAGGTACCTCCTGTAAAGTTTTTGTTGGCCGCCTTCTTCGATGTCAATGTCATAGTATTTAACATAGGCAGCCGGTAGGGGTAAGGTACTAACCAAATGCCCACAGCCCTCACAGATAACAATTCGAAAATTTTCTATGTTTTGAAATTTGAATTGTAATACAAATCGGGGTTCAAAACAATCGGCATAGTTAACACCGTAGGTAGAGGTATCAGATAAAATGGTAACAACATCTGCAAACAACGATTTATCCACGTTTTTTCTGTAAGATGTTTGCTTTGGGCTTAAATCATATTGACTGGCCTCATACAATATTTGACTTCGATTTCTTCTTTTTTTTATGGAATCAAAATTGATGGTATAGGCAATTATTGCATCAAATTGGAGGGTGTCCAAAGGGTTGATATCCACTTTTAATTCGTTAATCACTTCTTTTTTATCTTGCGCACCCACGAGGTGGCAAATAAAAAATGAAATTATAATTAGACTCAAATGTTTCATCGGGCTAAAACAAATGTATGTTTCTTTATGATTGTAAATTATCTAGTATCGAAATCGGATAACCAAGTTATTGTTCATTTACCACTTTGCCACCCCTAACAAAATATAGGATCATAGTAGCGAAAAGGCTAATAAATATACCTGCAAACTGACCAATTACCAACAAGAACAAAGAAAACCACATATCGAACCGGCCTTTTATCGCATCAATAATGATTACTTCTATATATGTGAACAGCCAAATAAATGCAAAAAAACTGGCAGTTAGCTTAAATGTTTCTTTATAAGAGTTGTTAAAGTTGAAATACTTGGCATAGACCAAAACACTAATAACCCAGAGGACTGTCATTATGCCGAATGAGCCATATGTTCCAAGATTTCCTAGACTGTATCCTCCAAGATTGCCAGGTATTAATACCGCTTGAAGAACTACCAATGTTACTATACTAAACTTAAAACTGTGGATTATTTTGTTATCAGAGCATAATTTTCTTAAAAAAGGAGGGGAATTCCTTTGATGTGCTACTTGGATTTGGGCAGTTTTATTTTGGTTGGGTAGCTTGGCTGTTTGGGTATTACTGTTTTGCGCATTTAGGAAATCATGTTCTGTCGGAACGGCATTAATAGAATTTTTGGTGGCATCGTAATGCTCTTGAAAGTATTGGACGAACAATGGAAATTGGATTTCAGCAATTTTTAAACGCAACGGATTTTCTTGTTCTGCGAGAATGTAACACGTTTCTGTTTCGCTTCTCTCCATGGTAAAAGTGACGCCAGCAACAGTTGTTTTATTATAAATGGCTTGTTTTAAAATTTTTAAGTCTTCAACATTCTTAACTGAGTTGCTAAAAACCAGCCATTTACGAAAATCTGATTCAAAGTTCACTTTTTGGTAGGTATCTATTGTTTTGCTGTCCATTTGAATTAGTAGGATTAAAAATCAGCTTATTTGAATTGCAATATACAGCCAAGTTGGTATTTAGCAAAATAGAAGCAAATTCAGAGTAAAGATGATTTAAAATCAACCAATTCAACATGCCACTCTAAGACAGTGCCACGATAGATTGTTCTGTTATGGGAATTTCAGCCCCAACGCATTTACTTCTTTGTTAACTTTGACCCACTCCGCATTTTGTTCAATATTTGACTTAACAGGAGCAGTTAACATAAAGCCGTCTGTCCAATAAGTTACTTCAACTCTTCTCTTATTGTACCCCAGCGCCCCAACATCTTGCATTTGAAATTCTATTGTTTTGAACCCGTGCTGTTTGTTTTGATAAATTATTGTTTGGGTGTGCCAGGCCGATTTTGCAAATATAATTTTTATTGGGCCAATAATTAAAATTCCTACTAAAGTGATGGTAGGAATAATGGCAGCAATAATTTTTCTATTTGCTTTTTTGGGGTACCACAGGTTCCAAACAAGTGTCAATGGAGCAAAAACCAAAGTACCAGTATAGGTGAATGATTTGATTGCTTGGCTCTTTATCTCTAGTACAGCCATTCCATCTAGTAGAAAAAATAGCAGCGTAGTAATAAAAATACCGTTCAATAATATAGAGGCAGTTGCTTTAAACTTCATGTTTTTTGAAAGATACTAAGGTGAATGGCCTCTCCAACTTCAGTCTCTTTGTAACTATTGCTGGAAACCAATTGTAACCCACAGTTTTCAAACGAAGCGATGTAATTTGGATTTAATAACCAGGGTGGGCCATTTTCGTAGGTTCTTTTGTTCGTTTGAATTTCAGTTATAACCAATAGTTGGCCTTGGTCAGCAACAAAATCAGAAATGTTTTGTATTAGTGTTTGCTCGTATTTTGGCGGAAGCGCTTGGATGGTGAAGATTTCCAATACAAAATCAAATTTGTTCCACCAGTCTTTATTTCCAGCTATTAAATCGGCTTGAACAAACTGAACAGTTGATTTTGGGAACCTTTTTTTACAAATATCAATGGCGCTTTCTGATACATCGAATGCAGTTACTGCAAAACCTCTGGATTCAAGTTCAATGGCATCGTCTCCCATGCCACACCCCACAACTAAGGCTGTTTTATCTTTGACATTTACAGGGTGCTGAGCAAGCCAATTTTCAAACAATGGATGTGGCGCCATATTGGCCCAGGGCACACCTTCTCCACCTTCATTGGAATTGGCATATAAAGTTTCAAACCAATCGTTGGGTTTGTTTTCGTTAATCCCCAATTTCTTTCTTAGCGCTTCGTCCATGTTGTTATGCTATTGCTTAATTCGAACTAAAGCATGCGGTACATGCTTGCAACAAATATAATGAATTAGGAAGACCAATCATTTATTATTCAAAACCCTTTTTTATCTACTTGTTCTAAGTGTTTGTGGTAGGTTAATAACCGGGCATTGGCGTTGCTATCAACCAACAGAATTACCAACATCATGGCAATGGTAGTGATGGCGGTTGCACGCCAAAAGGGTTTATCCATAAAAACGATTAACAACGATGCTGCAACAATAATAAAAGGTATAACCTTGAATACAATGGTGCGGTATTCACCCATGGATTGCTCTGTTCGGGTAATCTCTGATTTTACAAATTCCGATGGGTTGTCGCTGTATGCTTGGGCAAAGCTGGTTATACGAGATTTATTAGCAAAAAATATGCCCACTCCAACGGCCATTATTAACAAACCTGCTATTAAAGTAGGTAGGGTATAAGCCTTGGCCATATCTGTTTTACCAAGCTGCCAAAATCCGATACTGGCCGTTAAAAATAAGAGGGCGAAAAAGATGAAAAAACGTGCGGAAAAAACTTCCGCTTTTGCCCATTCGGTTGCTAGTTTTAATATTTCCATGGTTCAATGTATTGGTTAATAAATTTGTTTTAATAGGAATATTTGGTTCGACCTTTTGCCATGATTTTTCCGTTTAAGTTTAGATGGCAACTAATTCATTTTAAATTTTTCTCTGTATTCGGTTGGACTTAAGCCTTCTTTCTTTTTAAACAAACGCGAAAAATACGGCGGGTACTCGAATCCCAAGGCATATGCCACTTCAGAAATGGTTTTTTCTGGGTTTAACAATATGTTTTTGGACTCGTCTATCAAGTAGAGTTGTAAATGTTCTGTAGTGGTTTTACCAGTTTCTTTTTTGAGGGTATCGCTTAAATAACGCTGTGATACAGAAAGCTTTTCTGCTATTTGTTCAATGCTAGGAATTCCATTTTCTTGTAATAGCCCTGCATTAAAGTAATCTTCTAATTGTCGATTAAATTGTTCTTGTAAGCTATTGGAAAGTGGTTTTCGGTTTAAAAATTGTCTTTCGTAGTAGCGGTTGGCATATTTAAAAAGCGTACTTAGTTGTGAAATAATGATGTCTTTGCTGAATGCATCTTGGTTGTTTTGGTATTCCATTTCAATGCTTTCTACTATGGCTTCAATTTGCTTTTCTTCTTTGGGCGATAGGTGCAGTGCCTCATGGACCGAATACGAAAAAAAGCCATATTTTTTGATCTGTTGTGCCAATTCAGTTCCTTTTATAAAATCTTCATGAAAGTTAATCGAAAACCCTTTTTGCTCAAATACCATACTACTGTCCCATTGCAATACCTGTCTAGGGGCCAAGAATATTAGCGCACCATTGGTGAAGTCATATCGGGTTCTTCCATAATTCAAATCACCTTTTACAACTTTCTTCAAGCTGATGGAGTAACAATCGTTGGTGATGGGCGGTGAACTTTCTTTAGGGCAGGGCAGGCAACCTTCTCCAATAGCAGAAAACACACTCAACATGGGGTGCTCGGGGCGTGGAAGTTCTAAGTAATGCAAATAGGCAGATAGTGTTTTGAAGTGTTGCATACCAACTAATTTAATCATTCCATTTGAAATCTGTCTCTTTTTCGGATACAGACCATAATTTTACTGCAACAGCTTTGTCTTGCGCGTGTGGCTCTAATTTGCACTCTCCCACAGGACCAGTCCATTGCATGGTGCCAGTAGGCCCATAATAAGCCTTTTGGTTTAAATTGGCAGTGATTTCGGTTGCGCACATTACTTCTGGATAAGCACCTTTTTGGGCCGATTGCACCAATGGTGTTAAAGACATCAGACCAAAAAGTATTCTGTCTTTTAAGCTGCCACTGTTTTTGATCAAGGAGGTTGCCGAAGCACCTGGATGGCAAACATAAACTTGTACCTGTTGGTTGGCCGTTTTAATTCTGTCTTGTAATTCGTATGCAAACATGATTTGAGCCAATTTACTGTGGCAATAGGTGTTCATTGGATGGTAATTATGGTCCCAATTCATATCGTCGAACTGCATGGTTTTAAGGCCCATTTTATATCCTTCACTGCCCACCACTACAATGCGGCCTTGGGAAGACTCTAATTTCTCAAATAACATGCCGCATAGCAGAAAATGTCCGTAGTGGTTCACGCCCAATTGACTCTCGAAACCATCTGCTGTGAAGGTTTGTTTGGGTACTTGCGCAATGGCAGCATTGCACAAAAGGGCATCCATTTTGGGTACGTTTTGATTTAAATGTTCTGCTGCTTTGCGCACGGAAGAAAGATCAGACAAATCCATCTTTGTGAAAGAAACTTTGGTGTTGGCACCCAGTTCCTCTTTTAACTCTGCAATTGCTGCTTCTGATTTTTGTTCGCTGCGGTTCAGCATAATAACTGCTGCCCCTTTGCGCAATAAAATTTTGCTTGCTTCAAAACCGGCGCCAGTATTGGCACCAGTAACCACATAGGTTTTGCCTTTTAAATTTTCAATTCTATCAGGGGTCCAACCTTGTTGGCCAAATGGATTCGTTTTCATATTTGCTCCGGTTATGATAAACTAAATGTTTCCAACAAATATCAATAGAAAGTGGCTTTAATGTATTATACACATTTTCGTATCCTGTATACTTTTTGGTGCAGCTCAATTAGGAACGGTAGCTTCCATTTAATTTCTTTCAATCCATCTTATTTCCATCGCAACCCAAGTTCCTTATTTACTTCTCATGCGTTTGAAAAATTGCTGGAAGCAATTTGCTTTCGGCAATAAACGGGATACCAAAGGTGTTTTCTGCATACTTTTCTTTTATTGTATCCACTACTTGATTTTCCGCGGCTGCTCTATTCTTAAGCAAAGGGTCTGTAATACCAGGAACCATAGAGAGGCTTTGGTTAATCAACCAAGCATATGGCTTAATTCCTGCTCTTTCTAGATCTCCCTGTAAAGCAGCTGCTTCCCGCATGGGGGTTGTTTCAGGTAGAGAGACCAAGACAATTTTGGATAGCTCGGGGTCTTGTAGGGCCATGTATGGCGTGCGCATCCTACCAGCATTTAAGTTGTTTCTCATTATATCGCGGTGGTAACTTCCAGCCGTGTCCAATAACAATAAGGTATGCCCTGTAGGCGCTGTATCCATTACTACAAACTTTCTTTTGGCCATGCTAATCGCTTTAGAAAAAGCATGGAATACCGCAACTTCTTCTGTACAAGGCGACTTCAAATCTTCTAGAATTAGCTTTTTGTCTGCCTCAGACCGACCTTTCCCTTTGTGCTCCAATATTTTTTGGGTATACTTTTGAGTTTCTGCTTTGGGATCAATGCGTTCTACTGTCAAGGTAGGAGGGAGTTCACCAAGTTGCTCCATAAAGCCCTGGATGTGGGCAGCTGGGTCTGTAGTGGTGAGAAGAACTTCCAGTCCTTTTTGTGCAAGCAACACGGCAAGGGCAGAAGCTGCGAGGGTTTTACCAACACCACCTTTTCCCATGGTCATGATGAGACCATGTTGTTGGTTTTCACAGAGCTTTTCTGCTAGAGTTTCGATGCCATTAAGAGATGGATGTGTATTGTTTTGTTGAGCAGACTTTCGTACGCTTATTTTTTTTTGCAATTCATAACTGAAAAGGGAACGAAGCTTTTCTATTCCTAAAACATTAAAAGGCAATAAAGGAAAGGTGGTTAATGGCAAAGATTTTAAGTTCTCTGGTAGGGCATTGAGTTGTTCAGCACCCAATTTTTCAATGCTTTTTGCTAGTTGGTCACTGGCATCCATTGCTTTGAAAACACCATTGATGTACAACAGCTGTTGCTGCATCCCAAGTTCGTTCAATTCGGTGCTGGTTCTGGAAGCTTCCTTTAAGGATGCTTTATCTGGTCTTGCTACAATATAAAAACTGGTTAAAGCAGCATTTTTTAAACGGTTTACAACGGTATTGTATCTTTCTTTACCACTTTTTAAGGCTGTGGTAGGGCCTAGGCAAGAAGCCCCATCTGGGTTTTCCTCTGTAAAACTCGACCAAGCAGCAGGCAATTCAAGAAGGCGCAAGGTATGGCCAGTAGGGGCAGTGTCGAAAAGAATCACATCAAATTTTGTACCCTCTGTTTCGCCGGATACAAAACGGGAAAATTCATCGAAGGAGGCAATTTCTGTAGTGCAAGCGCCAGATAAGTCTTCCCTTATTTTTGTGATTTCTTGTTCCGACGCCACGCCTTCTAAGGGCTGTGTTACTCGGTTGCGGTACGCTTCCGCTGAATTTTCTGGGTTGATGTTGATCGCAAAGAGGTTTTTTATCCCAGCTATTGGTGCAATGGTTTCAGTTACTGGGCTTTCTAATACGTCTTTTAAATTAGAGGCAGGGTCGGTACTCACCAACAATACATTTTTTCCTTGATCTGCTAACTCTACAGCCGTAGCGCAAGCCAGAGATGTTTTACCTACTCCTCCTTTTCCAGTAAAAAACAGGTATTTTGTATTTGATTCTTTCATGGCTCAATTTTTAAAGTAAGCAAGTAGCTTGTTTTTTTTAAGTTCTTTGGATCTGCTTGTATTAAAACATAATTGACTTGTGAAAACAAAAAATACAGGAAGAATAGTGTACCTATCCATAACCCAGTTACTTTTCCTTTTTCTTGCCCAGGGTTATCTTGTAATCGTCAATATTCCCTTTCACTTTAATGTTCAGGTATTTTGTTTTTTTGTTGGGATCTACTTCTACTATCTCATCTTCCTGCTCTGCACTAACTTCCTCTTTTTTGTTTCCAAATATTTTCTGGTAGGCCGCTTTTCTTACAGTTTTCCAAGGTATGCGCAAATAATAGTCTATGTTTTGATCGATGTCATGTGAGCCAGACAATTCGATGTGGCCCAAAGTAGATTCGATGGTCATGGAAGGTATAGTAATCTTTCCGTTTTTGATATCCAGACTGTTTTGTAAGGTGTCGAAGCGAATGTTTTGTAGGTTTTTATCGCCCATATAGTCTGAAAGGGCCAGCATGGGATCGTAATTTTTTAGTCTCCCATTTAATACTTTTACATCCATTTCTATAGTAGATTGGTCGAGGTCGGGCACCAAGTCTGGGTATACTCTAATTTTGCCTAGGATTTTGGCCGTTAGTTTTCCTTGTAGGTTTTCTGAGACGAGGTGGTCTTGACCAAAATTTTCGAATTTGAAAAGGATTTTATCCAAATCAACATTTTGCATGAGCAAGTTTGGCTTCATATAGATGTGTTTTGGATCGCTGCCATTAAAATACCCACTCAAACCAATATTTCCTCCTGCGGCATCCATATTTAAGGTATCAATATAGAGGTAGTGGTTGGGCGTGGTTCTCAATTCTGCAATAATATTCTGTAGGTCAATTCTGTGGTAAATAAAGTGCGCTACGTCTATCTTAAATTGCATGTCTGTAAACGGCAACTCATACAAATTAAACGCTTCTGCATGGTCTTTTACATCTTCAGTTTTGGATGCACTGCTGTCCATAGTGGGTGGTGCACTTAGATCGAAATTAAAAAGGGCGTCAAAGTCGATGTAGTTGGCCTTCAATTCAAAGTAATTGTCTCTTTTTTTAATTTCCGGGTTCTCTCCCAAATAGTAGTTTAAATCGAAGTTAAAATTGGTATTGCCCATTTCTCCATGGAAGTCTTTTACCACCAGATGTTCTTCTTCATACAATATGTTGCCTCTAAAATTATTAAAGCGCATTGGGTGCAACTTCATTTTTGCGTTTAACTTGTCTAAACCTAGGTCGATGGAATGCAAATTGGAGTCTTTGTAGTGCATATTCGAAGTGAAATGCAGCGCCAGACCATCAAAAGTTTCGTGCCGATACTCTTCTGGAACATAATTTTCTCCCCTATAAGAAAAGACATCTTCTAGTCTTAGTTTATTGGAAGTAAGGTTAAAATCTAAATTTACATCTCCATTTAATTCGGGTTGCATCCAAAAAGCATAGTCGTGAATGAGCCCGTCAAAATGAAAATCGCTGTCATCTATAAACCCGGTAAAATCTATTATTTCTAGGTCTTTGTCACCGATTAATACATCTGCATGAAAATCGTGGAGTCGGTGTGGGTAGTGTTTGAGGTCAGCGTACAAACTATCCACAAAGAACTCTCCTTTTGGTAAATTGGCTGATTCGGTGAAATCTTTGGCCGACGCCTTAAAAGACAGCCCTAACCTCAGTGCTTTTATTTGTTCATTTACCCCTGTAGAAATAGAATCTTGTTCCGAAAAACCAGTTAATTGGGCAATATCTAAGTTCTTAGAACTTATATTCAAATGGGCTTCTACTGGTATGCTGGTATGGTGTAGAATGGCAGGTAAATCGGATAAGAAACCATTTACTTGTAAATCAGAATTTCCCATTAACAGTTCAAATTGGTTGAGGGTTGCTGTTTTGCCATTCATTATCAAATGTACGTTCAAAGAGTGCAATGGAGCAGGAAGTTCTAAGGCATCTACGTTTAAGTCTTTTACTATCAACTCTGCAAAATAGGCTTGGTTGAGTTTCTGTAGCGCTTTTTCAGGGTAGTTAATGTCAATAATATCGTGAAAATTCATATTGAGTGACACTTCCCCTGAAGCATCCTGCACGCTTTCAAGTTCAAAGAACCCAGCAATAAAATCCAGATTGAAATTGGATTTTATCTGCATGTCTATTTCTGGGGATTCAAAATTTTTCACAAAAATGGATCCTTCGAATTCTCCCTTTTCCAATGAGGCTGTCATATTGGTCAAAGAAAATTCCATGGTACTGGCATTTCTCTTTTCACCATTGGTGAAATGCCCATTGAAGCCCATGTTTTCTATTCTTTTTTCCTTTTCCGTGTTTTCTAAAAAAGCCTTTCCTGCTCCAAAATTGGCATTAATAAAGGGCCTGTTCCCTTTGTTGGAAGGGCCTCTTATGCTGGCATTAAAGTAGATGTCTCCTGCATTTTTGTATTTTTCTAAAACGGGTATCACATCGGTTGGGGCAAATGCGATGAGCATATCAAAGTTGGGCTTGGTTCCCTTTATTGAAAGGTTTAGGTCTACATCGTTTTTGGTGTCGATGCTGCCTTCTAACTCAAAGTCGCCATTTTCCATTACGATACCAGAAGGATCAATGTCTAAAATGCCCGTTTTTTCATTGAACTCCAGGTCCGTGTGTACTTCAAAATGTTTTTTATGGATGAAGGTGGTATCTCCATTTTTTATCACACTTAGTTCAAATTCGGTATCGATGTGCCCTGCAATGATGCTGTCGTTTTGCTTAAAACCACCTGTACCACTGTAGATGAATTTTTCGACATCGGTACTAGCAGCTTCATCTAAAGTGTGGATGTCTAAATTTTTTAGTTTTATTTTTTTGAGATGGATATTGACGGAGGGTGCATCTGATTCAGTAGTGCTTGCCAAAGAATTTTGAATGTTATTGGTATTGTCTTCGTGGATGATAATATTAAAAACGCCATCTTCAATTACTAAAGATTGTATATCAAAGTTCTTACTTAGTATGTCCCAAAGGTTGAAACCGATGTAAATATCTTTTACGTCCATAATGATGGGTGCATTGTCTTCTTTGGTTTCAAAAACTTGCACATCGTCTATCCTGATGGAGATGAATGGGAAATTTCCAAAAAGGGACAAATCACTTTTGCCAACCTTAACAAGGCCTTTGTGTTCTTGGTTGAGTTTGGCGATTTCCTCTTTAATAAGTTCCGATTGGTTGCTCTGAACATAGAGCAGTAGGCCAGTTACTAGTATTGTTGGAACTAATACAAGTACGATAAAAATTCGTTTCCAGAGTTTCTTACGCTTCAATGCTGCAGTCTTTAGGGTTATAAGAGTTAATTGGCTTTAAAAATACTGAATTAGTAGGAATAATTTTCACTTATGATTTATAGAACACGAATTTATAATTCATATGGTGTTTAATTGTAACAAAGGAGGCCGGTTTTTGTTAGTGGCGATGGGTGTTATTTTTTTTGCCTTCTCTAAAAAACACTGGTCCAAGAGCCATAGTCCAAACGATGCATCTTATGCAGTGTAATTGTTTTACTTCAAACAAAGTGGTACCTAAAAATTCAATCGTTTTATTGCTGTTTTGAGCCAACTTCTTTGTGCTGTCTCATTATAAAAACGAAACTAAAAACAATGAACCCCAAACCGACCTCTTTTAAATGGCGTCAAGAAAATAAGCCCAGTTCATAACGATCCCGAAATTCAGCTGTTTGAGCAGCGTTGGCCTTGCGCAGGGGTGCGAGTTCCTGAATTTTGTCGCCTTTCATTTTTGGATGCCCAAAAACGAAACAAAAAACCATTTCCAATTTAATTAGCCCACGGCTTGCCCCATGGCATCCTCCGCTCAAAAAGCCAGCCCCGCCTGCAACACGGCCATCCTCCCGCAAGCCTCCCAAAATTGAAAACCAGCCCGCCATCTAATCCAATATTTGAAATAGAAATTCCATAATTGAGTGTTTAACCCAATATCCGACCTCTTTTAAATGGCGTTAAGAAAATAAGCCATAGTCATAACGTTCCCGAAATTCAGCTGTTTGAGCAGCGTTGGCCTCGCGCAGGGGTGCGAGTTCCTGAATTTCCAGATTGCACCGAGGCTGATTTTTAGCCATTTAAAAGCAGTCTTGAATTTTTCGTTTCGTTTTTGTTCAAGCAAAAAGGAAAAACAAGTCCCTGGGCCACCCCAGAAAAAAGGCAACACCAAATAAAAGAGTAAACTCCATGAAAAAAATCGAACCAAAAAAACGAAACTAAAGAAATCAAACTCGGAAAATAAAACAATATATTAAATAAATAAAAGATCTATTCCTTGGGCTTTGTGTAAGCCACTATATCAATTCCAATTCCATTTGGGTCAATAATTGCAAAATGTCTATCTCCCCAAGGTTCGTCTCGGATTTCAATTTCCATCTGAATTCCTTTGTCTTTTAACCGTTTGTAAACTTCATCTACGTCCTCAACTTCAATTGTTAAATAGGCCCCTTTTCCATTATATGCCGGCTGAAAAATGGGTTTTTGACTTGGGTGGTTCGATTGTAAAAAGCTAATTTCTGAAGATTTATTTGGTGTGTGAAGCAAGAGATAAAATTCATTTTCAAAACTTACACCGAAGTTCAATACCTCTGTGTAAAATTTCTTTGTCTCCTGTAGTTTTTCGGTGATGATACCTGCGTTAAGTTTCATGTTACTTGTTGTTTGGGCATTTGACATTTCAAAGAATAAAACAAATGCGGTTAATAATAATGCTTTCATTGTCTAAGATTTTGTTATATCAAATTTAGGATGACAAGAGGTTGAAGCATTGTAAAAATCGGACAAACTTAACGGAAGGCTTCAGAAGGTGTTACACCATAATAGGTTTTAAAGTTTTTAATAAAATGGGCTTGGTCAAAAAAACCTACCTCGAAGTAGATTTTGTTTTCCCTGAGACTTTGTTTTGAAGGTTTTACATTTAAAATGTGCTGAAACCGAACCACGTTGCTAAAAGATTTTGCTGTAGTGCCAATGTAGAAATTGAAAATTCTACGAAGTTGTCGAGGACTTAAACCTGTATTTAAGTCTTTTTCAGTATCTAAATGTCCATTTTTCTGAAAAATAAGATTCAGTGCATTTAAAAAACGATGGTCGTAATGAATAGTGTTTCTTTTTGTAAACCCTATAATCTTTTCGTTTAAGGTTTTGGTAATGGTTGCAAAGGAATCCGCAGCTTTAATTTTTGAATTAATGAAATTGGAGAAGTCGGGTAAAATTTTGTTGAGATCTTGGGATTGATTGCTCAAAGTTTTTGCATTCACTCCGAACAAAAGAGGAAATGCAGAAGGCAAAAACCGAACGCCTATATAATCAAATTCTTTCCCAATCGGGAATTGGGTGTACTTTCGGCAAAAGCCCATTACAAAATTATCAATTGGTTGTTTGTGGTCAAAAAATATATCAATACAGCCATCAGAAACAACCCGATAATTGTAATCCTTGTTTAATGGGGCCTGTGTTTTAAGTTGCCAAAAGCAATAAACAACGTTTTCAATTTCTTTATTTGGTTGGCTTTCTTGATAGCTTATTTCGCTACCCGAAACTGTGGGTTGAATTGGCTTATAATGGTCTCTTATGCTTTTAAGTTCATTCACTTCTTTTTGTTGAATTATGCATTTGCAATAGGTTTAACGCAATAGGGGTGTTTGTGTTTTTTTAAACCTAACAACTGAATCGGACTTTTTATAGTTTTAATGATATGAAATTTTGTGCGGTTGCGAATTTATATTGTTTTACTGTTTTTCTTCTACCTTAAAATACACCTCAATTTTATGAACCACCTGTTACGACAACGGTATGGCGAGTGTTGTGCGAGACACAACATGGGTTTACGGCACGGGAGGGTCTTCTTGATTGGTCCCTTTTCTTTCTAAGTAAGCTTCTATTTGGTATTAATTAAAGCTCTCCTAGCTCTTCTTATGTGATTAACGACTCCAAAAGAGGTATTCGCCATTATCACCTTCTTGGGGTATTAATACAGCAAAATATAAGTGCAAATTTGATTATTAATTGGATAAAACAATTGGACTGAATAGCCAATTTCTTTTTTATTCAAAGGCGAAATCCGAAAAGCCTAACTTAAATAGAGTAGGAGTAAATTTAAATTATTTATTTTGAAAAATTCTTATAACTGGACGCTAGAAGCGTTTGAAAAGCAAGGAAATCTGTTTTTAAAGTGGTCACAAGATGCTCCGTTCCGTGCACAACAAGGGAAAATATACGTATTTTCTGGAGACTCTTTCAGTGGCCCAATTGCTGCCTGGCAATGGGACTTTCGAGGAGATAGTCAATCTTTTAGTCCTTGGGATTCTGGTTTGCGTTGGGGAACTGGTTGGTATTGTGCCTATGTGGCGGAGGCACCTTCCAATGGATCTTATACTCCTTTGGTTGAAATAATTACAGACAGCACAATGGGGCCTGATATTGCTAAAGAAGGTAAATTGGTTAGTAAGAATTAACCAATAGAATTTGATGATCTGTTTAGGTTTACTACCTAAACAGATCTTTTTTGTTACTTTATTTACATCAAGTAGAAAAAGCAAAAACGAGTCTCTGAGCCACCCTAGAAAACCCCACAACCCCAAATAAAAGAAAACCAGCTACAAAAAAAATCGAAACTAAAAGCAATGAACCCCAAACCGACCTCTTTTAAATGGCGTTAAAAAAATACGGCTAAGTTTTAATGGTATTGAAATCCAGATGTTTGACCAGGGCAAGCCTTGCGCATGGGCGGGAGTTCCTGAATTTTCTCGCCTTTCGCATCCCACGCTCAAAAGCTAGCCCCGCCTGCAACACGGCTGTCCTCGCTCAGGCCTCTAGAAATTGAAAACCAGCCCGCATCTAATCCAATATTTGAAATAGAAACTCCATAGTTGAACATTTTACCTATTACTCGACCTCTTTTAAATGGCGTCAAGAAAATAAGCCAAAGTCATAACGATCCCGAAATTCAGCTGTTTGAGCCGCACTGGCCCTGCGCAAAGTGCGAGTTTCTGAATTTCTAGATTGCACCGAGGCTGATTTTTAGCCATTTAAAAGCAGTCTTGATCTTTTTCTTTGCATCCCACAATCCTCGCTCGATAGGCACCGCCTATCGCCGTATCAAGAAAAAGGAAAAACAAGTCCCTGGGCCACCCCAGAAAATACTCCAACAACGAATAAAAGAAAACCCATTACTAACAAATCGAACCAATAATTGAAACCAAATACTATGACTTCCACCACCAAACAATCGAACCAAAAAACGAAACTAAAAGCAAAAAAAACCAATCCGACCTCTCAATAAAAGCGTCAAGAAAATAAGCCTAAGATTTAACGTCCCTGAAATCTAAACTGTTTGAGCAGCGGTGGCTAAAGCGAAAGGGCGAGTTTTTAGATTTCCACTACGCAACAAGGCTGATTTTTAGCTTTTATTTAGCAGTCTTGATCTTTTTCTTTCTTTTTACATCAAGGTAAAAAGGAAAAACAAGTCCCTGGGCCACCCCATAAAAACCCCACAACCCCAAATAAAAAGAAAACCCACCACTAATAAATCGAACCAAAAAAACCGAAACTAAAAAAAATAAACCCTAGAATAAAGTGTTGTATTTACTCTTTCACGCACCTTACAGAAAAACCGTAGGTTGGATGTTGTGATGCTCTTCTTATATTATTTTTTCCCATTTCAAAAATATAGGTCCAGACAAAATGCCCTTCCTCTTTGGAATTCGACCAAAATAAAGCCTTCTCATTAAAGTTATTCGGATGCTCTTGGTTATTTCCAATGCCAGCTGGGCGTACGGAAAAGTTAGTGGTATTGGAGTTTTCTTTTTCTTCCCAAAATTGATTGTCTTTATAATGGCCGGCTCTGTTCCTTTTTGTAAAATCAAAAAGCGTTTCCCATTCTTTATTATTGGGAACTCTCCATCCCTTTGGACACGCTTTACATGCATTTTCAAAATCATATAACAAGCCAAAAGAATTAACATTGGTTGATTTTCCATCCGGCAAGAAGTAATTCAGTTGCTTTCCAGATGAATCGTGTTTAACCTTTAAGTTTTCTGCCATCCAAATTGTATTATTAATTCTGACTGTTTCGTATAGATTGCCATCTACATCCACTAACTTTTCATTGTCAGTTTTACAGCTAGTAATTAATACAATTATCAATATTCCAATAAAAGCTTTGTTCATTGTTCCTCTTGTTATTTTAAATAAATGCAGCGCCTAAATATTAAACGTGCCAGTCGGTTAGGTTTAAAATTACTATAAGCAAACGATTGGAGCCATGTTTTTATGGTTTTTATGAAGGGGCATTTTTCTCTTCCATGGTTTTTCTTTTGGTGTTTCCCAAGCTCCCATTATCTCTTTATTAAAGCTTTCTAAGGTCCTGTTAAAAAGGGCAGGGATAGAAGAACACCTTGTTTTTCTTTACTTATGCGCCTCGACCAATTTCTAATTTTAACATAATTCTTGTTTTTATTTCAGAATAAATCGTAAAATTAACATTGCTTTGGAAATGACTTTATCTACATTTTTGATTTTCAACTGAAGGTCTTCCGCTTTGATTTCTTCCTCTCTGATAGCAAATGTTTTAACGTTACCGACTTTCTTACCATCTGTAAAAGCAACTTCATTTTCTTCTTGTACTATGCTAAGTTCAGAGGCTTGCAAGTCACCAGATGCTGTAAGTACCATGTCCGTGATCTTTATGTCTTTGGACTCCCGGAGTTTGCCTTCGTTGTCTAGGCGTACATAGTAAGGTAAATAGTCAATAATGTTGTCTATATCAAGAACACGCTCAGTATCGCTCTCTTCAACCGCCATCGCTTTGTGCCAGGCATTGCTTAGGTCATGTTTTAAATCGATATAAGAAAATAAGCCTTCATTTTGCCCTAGCTCTTCGTTGTTTTTGTTGAAGCTTAGCACCGTATCCGTAGCTGCTTTTTTCATTCGTTCTCCACCTTCATTGGCCATGTATCGAACATGTACTATGGCATCTGAAATCGTTTCATAATCAAACTGGCGGAATTCTGGTAATTCTAGGCGCCACTTGCTAATTACTCCGGCACCTTCAAAAGGTAGATACCGTTCGTCTTTGAAGTTAAGCTCAAACACACCGCTTTCGTTTTGTGAAGAACTGGCAGCAATTGCTGTGATCGGAATGTTGTATGCCATAAAACGTTCATCGGACTCCTCTGTTTTTTCTATATAGTCGTTTTCATTTTTAGCTATGGCACTATTTCTAAACTTGTTTTCTAACAATCTAAGGGTAGCGTTTAGACCGGTATATGGACCAACAATACAAGGAATAGAAATCGAAACTGATTTGATTCGCCTTTTATAATGGCCTGGGTAATCCATATCAAATAAGATTTCTGGAAAGTAAAACTCACATTTGCCAGTTTCCTTTAGCTCAACCAGAGCCAATGGGCTAATCTGTCGCAGCGAAACATGTTTAGTGATTTCATAATCGTGGCTCTTTTTATCTTGATAGGTTGCTTCCAGCTTTTTAAGGCCCACATACAATTGCTCCCCCGCGAGCAGCCCGTCTCTTCCTGCATTCCAATACCCCGACTGTATGAAGTTGGAGGCGCTAAGTCCACTTTCAAAGCCATATGCCTTCTCTGCTTTCTTAGCCAATTCGTAGGCGAGCGTATAGGTTTGATGGTATAAAGTACGCAGGTTGCCTTTCATCCAAGTGTATAACTCTTCATTGGTGTATTTGCTGGTTATAAACGCCTCAACTTCTTGCGAATGATCAATCATTTGTTGTTGGTTAGCAATTTCCTGATTGGC
Organism: Cytophagales bacterium Alg240-R148; assembly: GCA_900537185.1. Lineage (GTDB taxonomy): Bacteria > Bacteroidota > Bacteroidia > Cytophagales > Cyclobacteriaceae > Alg240-R148. The sequence goes on along the minus strand of LS999829.1, from coordinate 442,773 downwards.
AATATCAATTCTAATTTGCTGGGCTAAAATTTGTTTGTCGATTTGTTTTACTTCTAAACCGGCGGCATTGGCCTGTTGTATTCTGTCTTGCATGGACCTTAAGAACCCTCCTTTTTTGGAAGCTCTAGAAGATTGGAAAGAAAGATCGGTTACTCCAGAAGTAATGAATTTGGCAAATGCTTGGGCAGCCGCTCCAAAATTTGAACCTCCCAAACTCATGGACATTCCAATACCGAAAGGTTGTATGTTACCACTGAAATTAGGTATTATATGAAGTATACTTGCTATTTTTTCTGGAAGCTCAGCGTCTTTTTGTTTGTCATTAGCATTACTAGCTTTATCCAAGTCTTCTTTTTCAAATTTGATAAGTTTAAGACCACTTTCATCAACCGGTGCTTCTATGGTGTTAACCAATTCAGTGAACTCACTATCCATTCCGGGTACTAAGTTGGCATCTTCTCCTACTAACTTGAGGTAATATTTCATCCGCTGCTCCGGAGATTTTCTATTTTGATATAAACTATCTAATGATTTTTGAGCCTCTTCTAATTGCTGTTTTTTGATTTCCATCACCAAGTTTTGCATGGCACCTTCGTGCCTAGCCTTAATAGCACCAAGTACCTCATTATCCTTTTTCTCTATAGCAGATAACATAGCACCTCCGAGTGATTTGAGCTCAGAGCATAACTCCAGTGATTTTTGCAAGAGGTAATAGAAACGATAATTTGGCATTGGTGTATTAAGATCGTTTAATACAGAAGCTATGCTCAGCCCTTGGGCGGCAGCTTTTACTAGAAGTGCAGGATCAATAGGAGGTTCAAAAAGCGGCAGTTTTCTAAATACACCTTCGATGTTTTGACAATGTCGAATTTTAAACAATCTATCGTCTATTGTGTCCCAGTAGCCCATCAGTTTAGGGTTGTTTGGTATGCAGAAATACAAAGAAGAAGAAAATCCAAATAGATTAGCAAAGCCTACAACGCCATTCTCTATACCGATGGGTAAAGTAGTTTGATTGCTAAAAGGAACGGTTAATTCTAGTTCCACCATGGCGTTTGAAAAAGCATCCCATTTTCCTAAAAGCGCATTGTAGGTCTGTGGTTTTATTTCGCCTCTTTTTGGAATCATATAGGGGCGCCTGCCAATTATATGGTGGGCCAATATGTAAAGTTGGGTAGCTTGGTTGAGGCTTTCAATAGTGTCTTGGCGAAACAAGTAATCGCCCCAAGCGATGAGGTTGTCTAAGTATTTCATTACTACCCACTTCATATAAGCTACAGGTCGGCTCCTGGCAACTAAGTGCGGTTTAAAAGGATCGCTTCTCCATTCATTAATGGCTTGGTTGGATTCGTTGGGCTCTAAGTTTTTAAAGATGGCGTCTAAAATACTTTCTGTATCTGTTTCTTTGAACGGGCTAAACTGCCAAAAACGCTTGTTATCCGAACCAGAGGCTATTGGTTTGAATACGTAATGGTGCCATTTCATCGCTTCTTCAAATTGCTGCGCCTCGCTCAAAGCATTGGCCAGCATCATTGGCGTATGAAAGAAAACCTCCCAATTGTAGAGTGAATATGGTTTTTTTAATTCGTGATAGATGTCTGGGGTGCTAGGATCGCCATCGTGATTAAAAGCGCCGAAGGCATCCGCTTTATGGGGTATTGATTGGTTGTATTTAAAAAAATCATCGAGCTTACCCGTACCAATTTTCCCCAATAATACATGGGCATGCGGTAAATGGAAATTTTGCCCATTGTATTTAGGGAAAGAGTTGTCATTGAACACATGGCTATTTACCTCCGTACTTACTTGTAATGATTTTATGTTGCTGCCATTGTAATGAAACCTGTTTACACTAATGTTATTATTAGCTGAGTAACTTTTTTCTGGCTCTCTTAATGTGGTGCCATTGAATTCAAAAGTTCCTATGTTTGTACTATCGTAGTATATTTTGATACCTAATAGTTTATTGTCAGAATGAGCGTCATCAGAAAATACAGCTGCAAATTCATAATTAGCCAGATCGGAAAGGCTTGAGGAGTCTGGATCATCGTATATAGCTGTTTTACTCAATTGTTTTTGTGTCCATTTACCATTGCGAAGTTCACTCCAGCCCATCTTTATTTCCCAGAACTCTATGGGTTTACCATCGTTAGGGGTGGAGCCAGCTAAATCATTATAAGTTTCGCTACCATTATCAGCTGGTTTAGTTTTTTTCATGATTTGTGGAAAAAAGAGCAACAACCGACCTCTCCATACAAAAGGAGTAAGGTAACAACCATTATTTGTCACTTCTCCATCATTTTCCACATCATAGACGGGGATGTCCATTTCAATTTTTGCCCATGGATACCAGTTCATCTGGTCGAGGGCCAAGTATCTGTAGTAGAAAAGATATGGCGCATTTCTGGTACGAGAGAAAATGTGCAATTTGCTTCCTTCCGACCATAGATAACCAGCATTTTTTTCCCCTTCGATATGAATTCCCACCACTTCCATGTTGGCTACCTCATCTACCTTGTAGAGGTATGATTTTAGGGCGCTGACTACGTTTTCTTTGTTGATGTCATTTTGTAACAGCTCACTTTCTAGTTCTTTGAAAAAGGGAGTTTTATCATCTCTTAAATTGCTTTCTATCCAATTTTCAGGGTAAAGAAATACCTTTCTATTGGCTTCCCATACGCGGTAACGTTGCATCCATTCCCATCTATCCGAATCGAGTATATCCGGCGCAATGCCGCTGTGTTCCTCCTCTAAACCTAAAAAGCAGCGTTGTACAAATAACTGAACGGACGACAAAGCCTGTTTTATACGGGAAGTCTCCATGCAAGCGTCCATTTGCACATCGATTAGGAAGTATTCGAATAAGCCATCAGCATCTGTTACACCCCAGCTTATTAAGTCTGGTAATTGTAAACAGTAGGCAATGAGTGCATCTTCCTGGTTATTTCTAATTATATCATTAAGCGGTTTTACAACTTGCTCCCAATCCTCTTGCTGGTATTTTGCTCTTATTGCATGTTGTATGCTATCCGCTGTTTTTCTTGTTTTTTTGAAATTGGAAGTTGGCTTGGCCCAATCGAACAACAAGTCAATATCCATCTCAATCTTATCGGCAACTTCCAGTGCTTTCTGTAATTTTAGTAGGTTTACTTCATTATAAAATACTTCAGAATCGTTTAAATCAAAGTGATCTGCATGGATAAGTTGGTCAATTCTTTCTTTTTCCCATAAGGTAAGTGCGTTAATTTGCGCACTTAGTTGAGCAGGGTCGTCGGGGTTTTTTGCCCAGCTAAAGAAATCTAGGATGTTGGTATCTGTTTTTGGCAATGAATCTCTAAGTCTGACGTAAGATTCAAGTCGCAACCACTGCTCGAAACTAAGTGCATTAAAATCGAGTGCACTAAAATCACTTGCATTTTGATGGAAATAAAGCAACTCATCTGCACTAATTTCAAAAGTATTGGTAATTATGGATGTTTTCTCCAGTTTAATTAAGGCTACTTCAGTCCGTTCTGCTGAAAAATCGGGCAGTAAAAGAGAGGATGGAATGTTTTCAATTGAAGAGGTAGGTGCTTTCCAGAATATGGTGGACATATCTTTACCCGCGACTTGAACATGGTAAAGGTTACCGGCTTGTAGTGGGATTGAGGTACTCCACCACTCGTTTGTTGGATCTTCTTGTTGCGCAAACAGCAATGGTATACCATCGAGAATTATAACAGGAGTTGTGTCTGAATCTCTTACCACGAATGTGTAGTTTTCATTGGTGGGAGGAATCAAATAACCACTCCAGTCGGTGAGTTCCGGTTGAGCACTTTCTTTTATAGATTCAAAAATGGCATAAATAGGGGTGGTTGGTGTGCCATCCTCCAATATGGTAGAAATAAGCACACTGGTTACCTCTGGTTCTAAACCTACTTTTTGAGACAAAGTTTCTACAATAAAACGGTTGGTCAATTGATCTCGTAAGTAGGGTAAAAACACCTTCATAAAAGCACGAGCTTTTTGGGTGGTTGTATTTGGGTCGGGGTCTCCCTCTGGTATCTCGGCAAACGGTATGTTTATATCTCCTTCTTTAATTACAGCTTCAGCTTCTTCTACTTCAATTTTTCTGTCAGGTGATTTTTCTTTTTCTGTTTCAAAAACATCAAAGAGTATTTCTTTGAAAAGCTTGGCTTGTTGTTTTTCTATTCGTACCAAGGCTTCTTGCCATAAAGGGGTATTGCTTAAAGTTTGGTAAGTTGTCGATTCGGCTAAGGTTAGTATTCCAGTGATGGTAATATGCCCATTTTCTGAATTATATAGTAATTTATTTTCTAGAGAATTGTCATCTGGAATTGTGAAAGAAAGGTTTTTTGGAGCGTTGGTGGTAAACTGGTTGGTCCCTTCAAGTAAACCTGCCAATTTATCCACTATTGCCTGGGGGAAAAGTAATATTGATTTTGCAAGAACGGTATCTATGGAGAGTGCCTCTTCTTCGTTTATATTTTTGTGTTCCTCATCAATGGCGTTTAATCCGTCATAAATAGTTTTAGCCAATAACAGAATATCTTTTTGAGTTGGGGCCTGTGGTTTTTTAGGGTCATCATAATTCCGGATGACATAATTTAACTGTCGGTAATTGAATCCAGCATCTTCCATTTTAGCCCAATTTTCAATAAAATTAAGCGTGGTGTGAGCGTTTGTAAAATGAGAACCAAACAATGGTAATATGGCAACGAAATCGGGAAGTTTAAGACCAATTGATTTTGATAACAACTGGCACCTGTAAATAACTGAAAGGTTATGTAAATTTAGTTTGTCCTCAAGCCCTTTGGCTTCCATTATTAAACGCAAATCCTCCGAAGAAACATGGAGTGCGGCCATGACTACAGGCATGTGTTCACTAATTTTTGCGTGCTTAGTTAAGTAATTGCCGTTTTCATCCGCAATAAAGACTTTGTCAATACCTTTTAAATTATACTTCAGAAATAGTCGTTTGTAAAGTGATTTTTCTCCTGAAGTGCTAATATTAGACCAAAAGGTGAGGAGTTGGATGAGTTCCAAACCAGTGGTGTCTAGCAGTTTTTTTACGGCCACTAATTGGTGTAAAAAAGAAGGAGTGATCTCACAGGATACTTTCTGTCGGGTACTTATATCACCGCAATTTTCTTCACCATCACCTTCTTCGCAATCTTCAGTTGTTTCAAAGAGATCATCGCAATCATTGCCACAATTTTCTGTATCAGGAAGTAGGTCATCTTGGCAAGTGTTTTTTTCTGTTCCTAATCCAACTAGGGCTTTATCGACCTCATCGATAGTCCAGCCTAGTTGGATCCATAGCCTTATAAACCTTTGTATTTTATCATACTCTTCAATAGTAACTGGCGAGCCATCTAAATGAATGAGTCTTACGGTTTCGAGGTTGCAATTATCGGCTTGAGCCACCGAAAAGGGTACATTTCTGTTGCTTACCAGGTATAGATCTTCTTTTACTTTTATAAGCTTTCCCTTCTCTCCATCCTCACTTATAAATGTAATTTGTTGCCATTCACCGTTGTCAATACTAGCATCTTCTAAAGTGATTTTGCCCGTATTCTTATCAACGGTTCCTACGACTTCGTTATTTTCTGCACTAATTATTTGACAATTTTGTATGGTAGCAATGCTAATGCCTCCGTAGTCATTGAAGCGGTTGGTAACAAGTTTTCCATTGACACAAGAAATGCCATTTTCAAGTACTATTATTTTGCCTACACTTTCGAAATAGCAGTGCACCCATTTTTCAAGATCTTTCGTGTCATCACAAAAGTCGGGTTTTTCACCACAGGGGTCGGGGTTAATTAGTGCATCTAGCAAAGGGATAAGAGGCTGGGTTTTATTCAGGAAATCTACCAGTTTTTGATATTTTGCTTTTGGGGTGCTAGCTCCGTTGTCTACCAAAGATTGCAGAAAACGATAGCTGAAGCCAATACCCTGCATAAGGGAAAGTGCCCGCCCAGTTGGAATATTAGGGTTGAGACATTGTGTTTTTAACAACTCTACCAGTTCCAAATAGTTAATGCCTGTACGTCTAAGAAATTGTTTTTTAACAAAAGAGAGCCCATTTTTTGCGGATTCATCCGCGTCTAATAATTCTTCTTCAGTTCCATAACCATAGTATGCATGGGTAGGCTTTACACCAATTTTTTCGAGGTATTCAGCGTCGGTATGTTCTTTTTTACACTGCTTATCCCAATAGGTTTTAGAGACAAAAGCTTCTTTTGTAAGGATTACATACTCCTCTTGAGTTAATCCAAGGTATTCGGCATCCACTGCTCGGTCGATATAGGCTGTATGTAACTTATCTAGTTCTTCCTGTTCCGTTTCTGTAAATGTTGGCGCTGTTTCTGTTAAAGTTTCTTCTTCCGAATCTGGTTCCGTTTTCTCTTTTCTAACCGAACGGAATCGATCAATTAACTCATGCCGGCTCGTTTCTAGTTGGTTGAGGTAAGTGCGGGCAACATCTATAGGCTGGTGATAGGGTAGGGTAAAGGGGTAAACTGCTTTATGTAAGATGCAGTAGGCTTCATATTCTGTGTTTTGAGGTTGTGCTAGTAATTCTCCTGTTGTTTCGTCGCTAACATTAAAGGGCTTGGGGTAGTGGTAAACAATATAGTTTTCCATTACTTCATTTACCAAATCAATGTAAGGGAGTACGGTATTTGTGTTTTTGCAAGTAAGTTGAAGGCAGCCTAAATCGGGTCGTCTTGCAAATAGCTGCTCCAAAGGTGTACCAGAAATATCTTTGGGGTCTGGGTTGATGGCAGTTGAACCGCTTGCATGGGGGTCGAGGTTGTTATTTCTTAGGTATTGAAGCAACTCTACAAAATAAGCTGCTGCACTATAAACGGAATTACACGCACCACATTCACATAAGTCGGCATCGTTAAATAGCATATCCCAACTCAGGTTGTTCTTTACCAACGCTTCGTCTACTTGGTCGACAAAAGCATAAGACGCCATCGCGTTGGCTTCAGTACTTCTTTTTTTGATGGCATTACCCGATTTAACTTGCAGGGATTTATCAATAAAATCAACACCGGTACCGTTGCGAGCATCTTTTAGTGCAATTAGTGCTTGTTCGTTCCTAACTCTACTATTAATAGCATTTACATGGAGTTGCCGGGCCATGGCTTCACCATTCTCTTCAAACTCTGAAGAAAATGTCTTTACAAATTGTTTTTCAGACATCTCGCTGATGCGGTAAGCCGAAGTCATGTTTGTTTGGAGCAAGGCAGGGAGGGCCTCTGGTGTTGGACTTAGTACTACCACCCGCTGTAATGCTTTAATTTCATGGACAACCTCATTTTTGCTACCTTCATCTATGTCCTTAAAGGCATTATCATGCTTAAAGGCTTCATAAATAGAAGTTTTCTTGAGATTAAATCCATCTGGTTGGTTGGTTAAGAAGGTAGCAAGGTGGCCACTTAGCGTTTTATTCGGAACTGGTGTCTCTTTTGGGTCGGCCAACATACGCTTTAGTGAAGCGGTGGGCTCCATTTTGAAAAGGTTGTTGTGTAACCTATAAGCGATCTTTTCTGGATTTTCGTCTTCAGAGCTTACTTTAGCAGCTTTAATTTTCTCTATCAGAGCGGCTTTGTTAAATTTTAGCGCAATGTCTTTGGTGGAGTTGTTGTCCTTTTTAAAGAGTGCGATAATCTTTTCGTTATTTCCAGCTAAATCTGAAAGCTGGTAGGTGAATTCCAATTTTTTTATAACTGGAGCTTTAAACTCAGGCTCTTTTTCTAGCTTTTTAATAATGGCTTTCCAGTCTCCATAATGGTTCTCATATATGGAGTCGAATTTTTCATTTATTGCTTTGCCTTTTCCAAGTTCTGCTTTGAGCAAGCGGAGTTGAGGTGATGTGGTATATTTGGTCTTGGTTTTCATTGGGTTTAATTTTTTTGATATATACTTATCTATATTTTCAAATTAAAAGCCTCTTAAGAAGACATGAACATTGGTTGCGTTTCTGTCTAACCCAACTAAGGATCTAAAGAAACCGCTCCAGGTCTGGTTATCTCTAAAAAAGGTACCTCCAAGCCTGCCAACTCCACCTGTAATTACATGTCCACCAGTTTGCGTTCCAACTTGCCATTCGTAGGCAACCATGAAGCGTGTGTTTCTAGGCAAGGAATTCATATAGCTGAGTGCGGCTTGTCTTGAGGTAAAACTAGCGGTAGGCGTCGATGCCCCAAGTCCCATTCCTTCCCACAATTGTCCTACGCCAGATAAAGACAATCGACCCTCAGCCATTCCTGTCATACTTGCTGTTTGTGAAGACGTAAGTGGTACAGAGGATGAAGAGGCTGCTGAAACAAATGGACAATTTACATAACAAACCTGTTCGCCAGCAGCTGTAACACCTGCACCTGTATTAGCTCTAGGTGCACCATAAGTTACACTGGATTCAGTTGTTACTGTAGTAGTAGTGCTGGCTGCTAGTCTACTTTCAATAGCGCCAGCAACAGGTATGCCAACAGACAACCCAGCAACCATACCTTCAGAAGTGTCTTGGATAGCATGAAGCACTTCAACTGTAGCTTCCAATGGTTCGTCTTGTTGAGCCCAAAGATACGCCCGTCCTGCATGCTCCCCTATTCCTATTCCGGCATTGTGCATAACAAATGGCACGTTGGTAATAGGTCTTGCAACATATTCTTCAGCTAAGGCAAGTGGTCCAGCTGCTAAACCAAGAACGAAAAAGGTAGCCCTTATACCCCAAGAGTTATCCGAATTATCAACTTCTCGTGCAGCTGCTTGATACTGTGAGTATAAAGCGCCTTGGGGTACATAAAGACTATAGTCAGTTGGACTAACAGGAGGAGGAGGTTCAATTACTCGGCCAGTGCTTTGCGATCTTACTTGATTCGTGGGGGTCGGTTCTTCTAATTGTGAACTTAAAGCAGAGGGATCGTTACTGTACGCTTCTGACCATACGTCCCACACCACATTTTCTGGTTGGGCAGCGTTTGCAGCTCTGTAAGATTCAAAAGTTGAAAAATTCAGTGGGTTCGTAGCGTCTCCATCATTAGCATAGGGTGGATCTGTGCCTGCTGGATCATTGTACATGACCGGATTGTTTTTTGAATACCGGTATAAATTGGGCCCATCAATTAATTCTAGCGGATCACTACTCAACCACCTACCGAGCCAAGGGAGGTAATACCTAGCAGAATGATAGGCCAGCCCAGTTTCTTCATCGCGCTCCATGCCTGTATAGCGGTATCGCTTGGCGGCGGCTTTTATGGCTGTGTTTTTTGCTTGGTACGCCGTTGTGCCATAAGGGTGGTATTCTTCGTAGCTAATCACCTCAGCACTTTCGTCCAACTCTAGTGAAGAAGAGCCTAGGTGGTTGCTCAACTGGTATCTAGTGGTTTGAATAGGCGTAGTCCGTCCTACTGGAATCCCCATAAAAATTCTAGGTTTTGTTTCCGTATCAATCATGGCGATCCGGCTCTTATCGTCCATGATATGGAGCGTTTCTCTTTCTAAACCGTTTTCATGGCGATAAACTTCATAAGCCCCTATATAGATGCGTTCCTCTTTTTTTGTAGGAGCATTGCCCTCATCAGCTTCGTTTTCTGTAATTTTTCTAACTCGCTGCCCATTGCCATCATAAACATAATAGGTGGTTTCAGGAGTTCCCCCATCTGTTCGGTGTTGTTTGGAGGAAGCTGCAAGTTCTTCTTTAAAATTCCAATTCATGAATTGCAGGTGGGGCATTTCAGAGATAAACCCATGCTGCTCATGATGTTTGTAGTTGTAGGTATAGTCTCCTACATCTGTGGTTTTAATTCTGTTGTTCTTGGCCTCATAGAGATAATCACGGGTGTAGGAATGCGGCCCAGCAATATGTTTCAATTGCATGATGTTCCCTACTTTATCATATTGATACTTTTGGGTATACGCATGCATGGCCATAGGATCATTGGAGGTATGACCAAACTTTGCATGGCCGTCTTCCCAATTATCACTGCTGTTAAAATTGGGTGCATGAGTATTTTGTTCTCTACCCGTAGCAGCTATAAGCTGGTAAAGTGCATCGTAGCGGTATTCCTTTTTGCCAGTTAGCTTCTGGTTGTTGTAAAAAACAGTGGGTATCGCTTGGTCTTTTATTTCTGTGATATTTCCGGAAGGGTCGTAGGTGTATTTTAAATCTTGCAACACACCACCTCCAGATTTGGTGCTTCTTAGCGCTGAAAGTCTATAAGTGTCTGGGTCGTAGGTGTATTTAGTACTGACGCCATTGCCATAAAGTATTTTTGTTCGTCGTCCTTTGCTGTCGTAATTTATGTTTTCTACATAAGTGGTAGTGTCTGTATCTTTTTTAAGATTGACAAATTCAAGCAACCCAGCCGGATTAAATCCAGGCAGGTATTCACTACTATCTGGGTTTGTCACTTTTATTGGCCTATTAAGCGCATCGTAAGTTATGCTGGAGTCAAAAGTATGTTCTGATCCATCTAATAAAGTATCAGGATCAGGTAAATCCCAATTAGGTATGGTTTTGTAATCTTGGGTAAATATTCTTGTAGAAGAGAGTGAATTACCTTTGAAGTCGTACTGGTTTGTGGAGATTTTACCAGCCGTATCATAGACTGTTACCGGCTTGCCTCTCCAGTTGTTCTCCTTATCATTTGGTAAATTTTCTCCATAAATAATTTTTTCATAAAGGACTTGCACAGGTACAATATTTTCTCCACCACTAACCCATTTTTCTATAGGTCGTTGTAAAATGTCGTAAAGGAAGGAAAACTCATGTTTGCGCTCATCCCATGTTTTCACCGGATTGCCAAGGACATTATTAAGCATCCATCTTTTGCCGGCGTCCATACTCGTTTGCGCTACGCGATGACCCAATATATCATACTGGTATTCCATTACTTTATTGCCTCTGGCATCAAAAATACATCGGGCATTGCCTTCTATATCTAGGTCTGAGTAGGTATATAAGAACTCCTCTACGGTTTGGTCATCATTATTATTGAAACGATTATGATCAATTGCTAGAACAGGTCGGTTTAGGGTGTCCAGTAGGATACACGAAGGTGTTTCATGATGCAGCGCTGCTTTAAGAGCCGCTCGCTTTTCCGGGTTGTTATCTGGCAATACAATGCGTTCGGCGTACCAGGTACTATCTTTTACTGTGTCATTGGTGTCGTAGGTATATTGTTTCCAGGCATTAAACTCCACTTTAGAGAAAGAGCCATTGGGTAATTCTGTTTTAATCATTCTACCAGCAGCGTCGTAGAAGAACTGAGGAGATACCCCAGTTTCAACTAATCCGGCGGCATCTTCATATACTGGAGATACCGAAAAATAGGGCTCATATTGTTTAATAGGTTTGCCTTTATTGTTGAGCACCGTGCGGCCATTACCCACCCAACGCAAATGGCTTTCTGTGTCAACCTCTGATATGTCCCAACTACCGTCAGGGTTTTTAGTTGCTTTCTTAGCCGATCCAGATTCAGCCTGTACTTTGGTCATAGCTAGTTTGCCAAGACCATCGGTATATTCAAAACTTATATGAACCGGGCTGTCAAGGTTTTCTAGACTATGTTGTTCTCTAGCGATTGTAGCTACCACAGTTGGTTGTTGATTCAAATTATAGACCAAACGGGTACTAGCCGTTTTTAAAAGGTCTTTTGCCAAACTCTGTAACTGCGCATAGTTACAGGTGTCATGAACTTGAGCAGTAGCAAAAAAAGTATCAATTAAATTTTGTTCCACTTCATTTGTAACTTCTTCAAATCCTGATAGATTGTCAGCTTCTTCCCCCGTATTGTCATTATTGCTGTCTTTTCCTTCTATTGCGCTTGCTTTTATGAGGCCTATTTCATCTATGACTACAGAACTTATATTATCATTAATGTCGATTGCTCTTGTAGGTGAAAGGGTTCTGTAGTTGAATTCAAGTACTTCTGTTTGATTGCCTAAGGGGTCGACTGTTCTATTGATAAATAAGTATAGAGGGTCGTTAAAAATGTTGGTTTTAGTGCCAAATGGATCAGTGTATGAAACAGGATTAAAAAATCGATTCTTAAGATCTTCAATGGTTTCGCCAGCGGCAAAAAACTGTATTGTACCCGATCGAATCCACCAATTGGTATCCTCCTGGTAGAATTTACCTTCTAACATATCTGCATCAGATACTTCAAAGGAGGTAGAATAGTCGCTTGGTGTATAAATATGCTGTATTAAGTTGGGGGTATATGCCAGTTGATATCCTTCATAGGGAACACCCCATTTACCAAGTTGACCATCACTGAGTGGAGCACTTAGCCCATCGTTATAAAACTTAGTCTTTATATGTTCAATAAGTCTTTTTTGAGGCACACCCGCAGTGGCCTCCTGTTGGTATTCTATTTCCTCCAATGAACCAAAATTGTTATTAAAATCTTCTATTGTGAATAAATCACCCACAGGGGCCAAACCTGTGAGCTCATATGTTTTGGTTTGCCAAGAAGTTCGAAGCCGGTAGTGTTCTTCTGTTAGGACGTCATTGGTGAAATCATTTTTCACATAGGTGATCCAGTTTTTAAACTGTAATTGCTTTGCGTGTTGCTTGGCTTTGCGCGTGGCATTGGTGTCTGCACTATCGTTTTCAAGCAATTCTTCTGTTCCGATTCGAGGATAAACTACTGATGCCGATTCAAGGACATTTCCATAGTCATCCGTTTTAATGTTGAAGGAATGCGTAATTCTAGGATCGATGGGGTTGCGTTCGTATGCATAACTTATTGCTTCACTTTCTTTTACAATAAAAACACCTTGCTTGTTATGCTCTTTGGGTTGAATTAATTGTACTTCACAATTATGGGTGCTAACAGAGTAAGGTGTAGCTTGTTTTTTTTGTTGTGCCTGATCCGTCAGGTCCTCCGCGTCTAACGAAAACACTTCTTTTCTAATTGCGAGTCCCTTACAAGCGCGTATCGCTTCTCTATATTCCTCCGTACTTAAGGAGTCCATATTAAAACCAACGAGGGTTTCGCTAGGCGATATTTTAGTATTGGGCAATTGATATTCTATGGGGTCGACTTCAAACCCTCTGAGCCTGAATTCTTCATACCAAAATTCTTTTTCAAATTGTTTATAAATTTTATCCTTGTCAAAAAAAGCTCCGGTATTAAACCATGTTTTAGTGAGAATAGGTGGTTCGTGCCGTTCTTTGCTTACCGTATTACTAGCTCCCTTTTTTTCAAATACATCAAAGTGTTCACAATCTATTTGGTCTACTCTTCCAAACCCTCTAAACTCTCTTTCGTTGTGGTCGTAATAGCCGTGGTGGTAGGAGTACTCTTTAGTAAAACGCACGTTGGTAACACTTTCGGTCATCACTATTTTGCTAACACATTGTACTGGAAAGGGCAGTTTAGTAACCCAAGGTTTTCCTTCTAGCTTATCTTTTAAGTAATAGTGTGTGGAGCTTTTGTACTCTACTTCAGTTGTTTTACCAAAACCATTTTGGTAGGATTTCAAGATGTGCGGTTTTATACCCCCCATGAGGTCGATATATTTCATGGGCTTGTTTTTAAAGGAAGGAAGCCCTGAGGACCACACAATACAGGCGGTTCCATTGCCTGTTAAGTCTGTTACTGTAATTTTATTTGGTGCTTCCGTAGGGAAAAATGGCTCAATTGAAGTAGGTTCACTCCATGCATTTCCACTAAAGTTAAGGTAGGCATTAAATTCATTTTTGCCTAGATAAATAATGTCAGAAGCCCCTGTTCCACTAATGTCTGTTACTTGAATATATTGTGGATTAAAGAGCTCTGGGCTATCAAACCACGGTGAATTGCCCATGGTTACTTTGGCACTAAATCGACCATATCCTAGATTGGCCCAATAACATATTGCACCATTTTGTATGCTAACGATGTCCGTTAGCCCATCACCGGTCATGTCTGCAAGAAAAATACGCTGTTCCAAGTCTTGAAAAACAATGGCCGGACCTGATTCCTCATCATAAGGTTTTGTGGCCAACTCGGGGCTGTCGTAACCGGCCTTTCCAAGGTTTGCCCACCACCAAAAAGCCCCTTGGTCGCTCATTACAACTTCAGGTTTTCCATCTCCATTGATGTCGAGCATTCTTACATTTGGATCACTTAAATCTACTTTAAGTTCATTAGTGAAAGCTTTGAAGGCCTCCCACTCTTCATCATCCGATAGTTCAAAGTAACCTTTTATACTAGGCGAGTTGACCATGATTTGTTTGCTTCCATTGGCCTCTAAGTCCTGTAATTGAAGGGAACCGTTGGATAAACCAGCAAATGATGGTTTTGGAATGACGCTTTTGGCTTGAGAAAACCGTAGAGCACCGGCATCATCCAAACCTAAATTGCTTTTATAAAACCAAGCATCTGATTGTTCCGTGAGGATACCGTTAATCCCTTCGTTGTATAAATCTACCCATTGGTAATTCCCCGATAATCCTGTAGGCGTATTTTTTAAGTTTTCATCGCTAACCTCTTTAACGTGTGTGTTCCAAGTGAGCCATTGATAATCAAAAGTAATGGTAGGCAAGGCTTTAATGGAGTAGGAATTGTCCGCCTTCATAACATACCCTTTTTTTGTAATCGAAGTTAAATAATTAAGGCTTGAAGGGCGATTTGCTTTTGTGTTCAACTCCTCAGCAGGTAAATAACCAAGGTCCAATGCGTTAATCAGTGTTGTGTTGCCTGCGTTGAGCGCTGGGAATTTATGAAACATGAGTACCCGTTTGCAGAGCCTATTAGTTCTTATTTCAAAACCAGAACGGTAAGAAGAGAAAGCATCTGTACGGTAAGCCCATGGGCTGATTTCTTCGGGTGTGGGCGCATCCATAGGATGTTCGCCGTAGTCGAAAGTAAGCTGGAAAAAGTAGGAGTCTTCAAGAGGTAAAATTGGATCAAAAAGATTGCTTGGAGCTGGAAAGTAAGGCGTATGATTACCGTATTTTATATGTTTTAGGTAGGTGTTGGAAAATGAAGCGAGCCCATTAATTCTGTTTTTTTCATAAACCTCGTTTAATACTTGCTCTAAGTTTTCTTGTTTGTATTCATAAAGGATACAATTTCCTTGGTTGTCATAAGAAAATTCCGGAAGCCACTCAAAAATATTTTCTTCATTACTTGGGTCGGAAATTCTTGCATTTTGACTGTAACCGTAAAATGTCACCTTATCTCCACTATTAGTTACTTTCCAGTATACACCCTTTTCTGGATGAGTGATTTTTTCAATTTTAGAAAAACTACCTTCAATTCGTGGTCGGTACCGCTTTACTGCTAAACTTCCTATTTGTTTTTCATTTAAATGCCAATGCGTTTCGTCGTGCTCCATGAATGGGACCAAATCTTCGGCGCCAGAAAGAATAAAAACATCTTCCTCTTCCCCTTCGCGATACCTTGGAATGCCTTTATCTGTTTTTCTCTTTATGGATGGTAAGTCTATGGCCCAGCCCAACCCAAAAATACTGTTTCCTCTACCCGAGTTATAGCTAAGGGATAAGGATGGGGAAAACCCGTTTCTGCCTGGTGATATGGGAAGGGGTAAATTAAATCCTGCAGTTCCGTTTGCTGGGTTTACTTCAAATTTTTCGTCAATACCTTTAAGGGCTCCACCACCTTTAGGTAAGGAGATAGAAGGGATGTCGATAGCATTTGATTTAGTTTCTTGTTCCTGAGTTAACTTATCAAAAGTACTGCCATTCGATGATTCAATGGAAGAGGAATGGTCATTATTTACTCCATTCATACCTTAATTATTTAATAATTGTATTATTAAATATAACAATTATGTTTTATTACTAAAAATAAATTAAAATATTAACATGTATTAATAGGATTGGAATTCTTATGATTAAGAATTTTTATAGGCCAACTTCTTTAAAGGACTGAAATCGCTAAATATTTTCGATGGTACAACTAAAATATTTATGGATCCATAAAAAAGTGGATAAAGAAAGTTGTCCACTTTATGAATATTGCCTATATCGGTCTAACCATGCCACGGTTTTCGGTTTAAACTGTGCCACTAAGAAAGACGTTGGGTAGGTAGACTTACAAAAAAGGTAAAGGGTCACCAGAGCATAGAATGCTTACATAGAAAGGTTTAATAGAACCTTCAGGGAAGGTGTTTTGGACGCTTATTGGTTCGAAGGGCTGGAAGAAGTAAGGGTGTTTATTGAGCAATGGAAAAATAACTATAATCTCAACGATCCCCACGGAAGTTTAGATTATCTATCTCCAACGAAATTTTACTAAAAAGCAGTTAACAGTGGAAAAGTACAACCGCGAAAACCAGCCCTTGACTTTACCACATTTAACTGCTCGGACAATAGTAATTTTAAAGAAAAAATTCCACTTTAGTGTGGTCTGAATTTTAGTAAGTGTTCACCTGTTTTAGAAAACACAACTAAACCAATTCGAGCATTGTGTGCACCTAGCCCACCACCGGGTTCTATGAACATGATTCTTGATTGCATTTTATTTTGTAAGTTTTTTGAGTTTCGATAAAAAGGTAGGCTTGTTTGAGTTTCAGGGATTCAATTTTCTGTTTGATCTATTAAAATCTGTTTCATAAGGCTTAGTAATTCTATTTTTTCTTTTTCTGTTTGAGAAAACGACAATTGAGAAATCAATAATATTAATGCTAGCAGTTTCTTTAACATTACAAATAACAATTGAAGTAAAAAAGTGATTTAATGCTTTTTTGACTTGTGTCTTTTACTTGTTTTATTTCTTCATTTCAGATAATTTCAGAGCATACGTAACACACATAGTTTGATATTTCGTTGATGGACTTCCATTACAGTCAATAAAATCCATACATCCATGAAAATCTACTATCATGCCACCTTTTTCAACTATTCCAAAGTCAAAAGTATGTCCAGAATTATTGCCTATTAATTGATATAATTGGTCTTGTCCTTCAAAACAAAGTTTTTTACAAGTCCCTCGTCTCATTGACAACTTTGTGTCACCTTCCGATTTGAATTTTTCAAGTACCTGATTTAGTGCACCTAAGATATTATATTGATTCATTTTCATGCCGTCTGCATATTCTGCATCAAAATAGCTTTCAGCATCAGAAATTTTAAATTCACTTATCAATTTCACAAATTTCTTAATTCTCGATTCTTCTTTGATATTTTGAAAATTAAAGTCTAATGAAACCTCCAAATTAGGTAATGTAAATTCAATCATACAAATATTCTTTTAATTAAGTACAACGGTAGTATATAGCAAGTAGGGCAGTAGAAAGCAATAAACTTTCAAGTTTGCTCTGAGCCGAAACGTTGTATTTTGTCTTTTATTTATTCATTTTTTAAAACCCAAATCAACGATTTGGCGGTGTCTGTAACTAGCCATGAACTTTTACAAACCACCGAACTCCCTATTTGCTATATACCGTGATGTATGTTTGTTTTTATTAAATAGTTGCCCCACCGATGCTAATTGCTTCAACTTTCCAAGAATCTATTGTTTCCATACTGTTAATCTTCAAAATTTTATCCCAAAAAGCATGTCCTAAGCTGTCTTGATATATGATTTCAGGAATTCCATTTTGGTCAATGTCAATCAAAGCTTTTGGTGTAAATAATTTATAGTAGTTATTGGTGTATTCATTTTCAATATGGGCCAATGTCCATTCATTTTGACCGTTCAAATAAGCTATGATTAAGTATCGTTTTCCAAAAACAACGCACCTTGTGTTTGAAAGATGATTCTGGTCTTCATTTTCGCTTTCTGGAATTTTAAAGAAAATAGATTTTCCTTCAAGAGTGTCAACATAATTGGGCTTTGAGCTATCTATTACCAGTTTATCCATTTTAATTAAAAAGGTATTTAGTTTTGTTTTCTCTTCTTGTGAGGGTAACCATAATTGAGAACTATCAACTTCCCAGTTGACATTCTTTGAAGTATAAAAGCCAATACCATCTATACCATTTGTAGTTTTGAGTTCTAATTCATAACATTTTGTAACGTCATAAAAGTCCTTACTTACTACTTTTGATGTGCCAACTATTTTACCTAGTTCATTAAGATTGTACCACTCTGTTCGGTTGTTTGCCCATTTTTCACAATGAAACTGTCCAGCAGATGAAATAGTATCGTTATTGATTACGGCAAAAGGGACATGGGGGCTTTGTCCTAATACATTTATTGCTGTTTTTGAAGAGTCTACGCTTACATTAGCTTGAGACCAACATATAGTTGTTGAAAACAAAATGGCTATGGTGATATGTGTTTTCATTTGTCATTATTTGTTGTTGTAACACATTTTTTCTTTTTCAGTTTATCATTTTCACTTTTCGAGCCATGAGTTCATTATCCGTAACAGTCAAGTCAACCGAATTTCACTTATTTTTTGCCCAATAAAATTAGCCCAAAGATCAGTTTGTGAAACATTCCATTTCTGCCCTGTTGTTACTTCATTTTTGGTAGGTCTACCATGTCTCACTTTTCGTTTTTCAGTTTGCAGGTAATGTGTTTGTATAATATTTGTGCGCCACAGTCTCCAAACATTCAGAAATTATTGTTTGACCTCTTAGCTTTTAATGGAAAAAGCATGCACATTCATTTTTATATATTGTTGGTGATATTTAATATTTCACTTCATCTGAGTTACCAGTACTACGTTTTTCAAAAAAATCTATTTGTTTTTTTAATTTCATTGATTCACCGGTTAAAACGCCCATTCCTGGCCTTATTAACTCTGCTTCTAAAGAGTATTCCTTGGCTTTTTTAAATTCATTTTGGATCATGTTGACATAACCCAGATTGATATATAATCCAGTTGCAATTTTTTTATTGATTCTGACTTTTTTATTTTCAATGTCCTTTTTACTGAGTTCCTTTAGCCATATCTCTTTTGATTCATCAAAGAGTTTATTTGCCATTTCATTATCACTTTTTAAGACAAGGAATGCTTTCTTTATCTTCGTTATTGAATTTTCAATTTCTGAATAATCGAATTTTTTTCCTTTTGCACCGAAAAAAGTCAACTCAAGGGTCTTATTGGGATAGCCTATATTATCATTTATATCCTCATTAATGGTATTGATATGCTCCTTTATGATTCTATCTTCCAAACCTTTCAATAAGGAAATTTTATTTTCCTTCCATTCCTTTTCCATTTCATAAGAAGGCTCATCGCTTGAGCGTTCTAAAAAAACATGTTCTCCATTCTCTGAAAAATAAGACTTGTTCCATAGAGTATTATTCGATTTATCTTTAACATTTACCATAATTGGATTTACAAAAGTTGTTTTGTAAAATCTTTTTGATTTTTTTTCATCCAGTACTTTTACATTAGAGATAATTGAAAATCCCTCCAAAACAATTTCTACCACAAATTCTTCTTCACCTTTATTGAATCCCTCAATTGAAATGGTATTTTCAAGAAGGTCGGTATCTGTAATTGAACCAAAAAAATAAGCCTTGGCTATTTTTCTTTCAGGTTTTCCTGTTAGTAGTTTCCCTGCGGCTTTGGAATTATTATAAGACTCCATTTCCTTTTTGAAAATCTCATCATAATACTTTTGTGTCTCTTCAAAAGCCTTTTGTTTTTCCAGTAACTCATCTCTGTTAGATTGATTAACTTTTATGGAATACTCCCAACTCCGATCTAATTTGACGATAGGTTTTTGAATATGTTCGTAAATTAATTCATTCGTTTTATGTTTTTGGCCGTAACAAATGTAGCAGCAAAATGATAGGAGTATTAAAAGTTTAATCTTCATAGTTATATTTATTATGTTAATTTAGTGGGATAATTTTATCACTAACGCCACTGTAAAATGCGTGGCAGATTTAAAAGTAGTAAATTTTCGGTTTACTGCTAAGACAATACTGTGGTTTGCTTTGTATTTTTTCATTCCACAATGTCAATCCATAGGATTAACGCCCCACCACAAAAAACTGCACTTGCTACCGTTTTAATTCATTTTCAATTTCCATTCTTAACTTTTCAATTTTACTTTCAATTTCAGAATAATATTGAAGTATGAAATTTCTATTAGTTTGAATTTTCCATAAAAAAGTTAGCAATATTTTTTCCTCTCTCTGATTCAATTTAAGGGGAATACTAATACCTGTAATCATCTTGTCTTCATTGAACTGCAAGTTTTGAGAAATGGACTTATTAATTTCCTTAAAATAGTTTTCTTGAAATTGTTGTTCATAGTATTCTTCTTCTAACTTTCTCAATGTATTGTAATCATATTCATATACAGATATTATTTTCGTACGTAACGAATCATTATGAATCAATTCAAGCCCCTTTGATTTTAGAGTTTCATATCCAGAAGTATTTTGAATGGAAATAAAATCTCGTGTCAAATTAAAATAATGAAACATTAAAGAATCTTTTGAAACAGGCTTATTGGCTATCAATTCTCTAAAATAATTGGCTGCTTTCATACCAGTTTGATGTCCTACTACATTTGAACGAATGTCTTCCAAATCCTTTTCAAACCCATTACTTATTTCCAAAAGAATCTTGCTTTCAGCATTTCGATTATTTCTGTTTTCATTCCAATTATTCAAGGCGAAAGCGGAAATAACAGCTATGAAAATCGATAGAAATTCAATGGTGTATTTTTTCCAACTTATTATCTTTTTTCCTGTCATTTGGTTGCTTTATTCTAATGGTAGCCAGCAATTGGCTAAAACCCAACCGGTGCGTTTATTTATTTTTTAAATCTAACAACTGAATCGGACTTTTTATAGTTTTAATTGCATGGATTGCTAACTTCATATAAATTTCTGTTGTTTTATTGCTTTCATTTCCTAAAAAGGCTACTATATATGTCGGTATCAACGGGTGTGCTTTTTGTTTGCGACTAGCAGTAGCAGGCTATTTTGTTTGTTCTTTTATTAAAGTTACAATAGCCCTTTGCACCAAGTAAAAAAGGGCAGGTGAAGCCAAAAAAAATCGTCAATTATAGTAAGGTAGAGTTATATATGGAACATAATGTTAGGTAGCGTTTTCCATTATTCAATTTGATAGACCAACAATTTGGTTTTATTTATACTATCAGATTCTGAAAATCTAAAATTTTCTTGATTTAGATATTGCAGATTCGAATTTCCTATTACTATTGCTTCATCACCTACTATACAAAAGGTCAAAGGCACATTTAATTTGGGGGTATGGCTATCAATCACTTCTACACCAAGTATCTTATTTTGAGCATCATTAAGAATCAACTTTCGAAAGTTGAATGAATTTGCCCCAACACTATTCTGAACTCCGAATAAGTTACCATTAAAAAACTCTAATCCATCTATCCCTTGAGATTCGCCCAATTTATCTTCTTCATTCAATATGATTTTCGATGATATATCCAATATCCTAACACCATTTGGACTAGAGGCGATATACAATTTAGTATTATCATCTGAAATTGCAATTCCATTAGGAAGTTCAATTTCTGGGGACTTAAAAAATAACTCTAACCTATCATTATCCTTTCTCAAAATATATACAGAGGAGTCTTTAGCATCTGTCAAATAAAGATTTCCATCTTTGTCTTTAATCATATCATTTAAAAAATGTTCTCCTTTATCTTCTACATTATGTTTTCTTATTAACTTTTTGGTAGTTAAATCAAAAGTAAAAAGGGAGGATAAAGAATCCTTTATCTGATAATATCCTCCTATGGCATGTAAAAGGTTTCTTTCATCATCGACATAGATTCCAGCCCCTGGAGTGTATCCAAATTCATGCTCTTTGATAAAATCTTTTTGTGCCCCCGTATTTCTATCCACTTCTAAAATTTTGAATTTACCTACACTCGTGAGATAAAAGACATCATTTTTTTTAGAATAAGCGATTCCTTCCGGCACCAAATCTTTTTCATTGATCAGGTATTCCTTTTTTATTCTTGAATTACAACTGAATATTAATAACACAACTAAAATTGGTAGTATTCGCTTCATTTTTTTTCATTTTGATGAAAGCTAACGCCAAGATATCGGCCGTGGCGTTTTATATTTTCTTTGTTTTGGATACTAATATAGCCGAATCTGTGCTTCGGCTCATACTTTTTTCATTTCTCATGAGACGAAGCACAGAATCGGTGGGGTTTGTAAAAAGCGCTAAACTGACTTTAACCACTTAATTGCCATGCATCCCATATCAATTGTTAGTGACTTTTTCCTTTTTCAAGTTTTCAAGTTTTTCTTTAGAATATGAGTTCCCATCTATTTTGATTGCTCTGCTAAAGTATTCAGCCGCTTTCTTGAAGTCGTTCTTTGCTACATAATAATCACCCATCGCATCGTAAGAATTAGAACTCTTCGGAAAATTCTCGACATTTAATGTCATGAATTGAAATGCCCCATCAAAGTCTTCTTTTTGAAGATAATAGTAGCCAAGATCATTTACTTGATCTTGATTAGGTAATACTTTATACTTAAGCTTAAGTGAAATATTAGTGTAGTGTTGTTGGAGTTTTTGAAAAAACTCTTTGCCTGTTATATCAGGGTTCGTTCTAATGATTTTGTCAAGATCAAGAGAGTTCCATGAAAAGAAATATTTGAGGCCATCATATTGAGAAATAGTAGGGATACTTAAATGGTTTTCATTTGGGTAAAACTTCCATAAGTAATTCAATTTATTTGATGGCTTATTGTCGATTGATCGTGCCAATTTTAACGTTGACCTAATTGTTGAAGAAACCCATGTAGTGTCTTTTATTGCAGTAACCGTATCCATGTTTTCAGGCATAGTGTTAGCAACTGCTAGAAATAGAGACTTCTTATCATAATCGCCTTTAATAATTTTAGAGATAGAGTAATTCAGAAAACGATTATCATGAAATTTAAGGCCAGGGTCAATGGCTAAATAATTGGTAAATAGTTGTTGATGATTTACTAATGTGTTTACTACGAATGACCCTCCAAGTGAATGTCCTATGAGGGTTCTATGTGGAAGTGTTGGATATTTGCTATCTACAAATGGAATTAATTCATTCTCAATGAAACTGGTAAATATCTCAATTCCACTTAAATTAGGTAAGCTGTCTAATGGATCAGGTGGAGTTAAATCTCTATTGCGGTTGGTATTTGGAATTGCAACTATTATAGATTCTGGGCAAATAGTAGTACCGAATGAACTCAATTGTTTGACGATTCCAGAAAGAGAATAAAAGTAAGCATCACCATCTAATAAATACAAAACAGGGTATTTAGAGTTGATGGATGTTTTTGCTGACTCAGGTAGATAAATCCACAATTCCCGAAGTTCTCCCAATGTATCGGAATAGATACTGTCCTTTTCTCCTAGTGAAATGGAATTGTTCTCTTGACAATGTACTTGTTGGCAAAAGAAAATAAATGTTGAGCAAAAGAATAAAGAAAGTTTGTTCATCTAGGTTGATTTGATTGTCACTAACGTTTTGTATTTGGCAAGTAGGGCGGTAGAAAGCGATAAACTTTCGAGTTTGCACTGAGCCAAATCGTTTTATTTTGTTTTTATCTTATTCATTTTAAAAGCCAAATCAACGATTTGGCGGTGTTGGTAAATAGCACTTAACTTTCATAAACCACCGAACGCCCTATTTGCTATATACCGTGTTGGCAACCGTTTTTACTTTTCTACCAATGGAAAGGCATAATCAACCGTTTTAAAGCCATTTGCCATTTCGCGCCCCTTTATCTGGACATACGCCTTTCCTGTTTGCTTTAAGAAACCAACTGTGAATTTATACTGCTGTACTTCAAGGTTTTGAATGTTTTTTAAAGAACTCATTTCCATATCTTCTGGGTTCTCATAAATCCATTGATAACCAAACCATTCACTTTTAAATCCATTTTGAGGGTCAGTTATTCTAACTGTGTCCTTGAAACTTAAACGCTGATTATCAAATTCAACAATATTTTCGCTAAGGTTGATAGATACTGTTTTTGCTCTAGTTGTATCCTTAGGGGTGAGTTCTATTCTGTTATCAGAGTACGAAACATTGTATTGAAGAATCCCTGATGATACTAATTCAATATCATTCATTAAATCTTGAAGTTCAGAATACTCATTTTCGGTAAGTCCTAAATTTTTATGATATGGCATTGGTTTACCCGGTTCTATATTTGAAGAATATTCAAGAAACCAATCGTAGTTTTCTCTTATTGCTTCTTGAAATTTTTGAGTCAACTCGATTTGTCTAGGTGATTGTCGAACCTTGTCCATAATTTCAAATCTCATTGTTCCTTCAGAAAGAAGGCTTTTCAAATCTTTTTCAATATCATTCGAAAGATTAAATGTTCTTTTTTGGGAACAAGCTGAAAGAAGTGTCAGAATTGATAAAATGGTCAAAAGTTGTTTCAAGAGTTCTGTATTTTTAATGGTTGCCAACATTTGGCTAAACACCACTGTGGCGTTTATTTCTTTTTTAAATCTAACAACTGAATCGGACTTTTTATAGTTTTAATTGCATGGATTGCTATGTGGGTGTGTAAATTTCTGTGGTTTTACTGCTTTCATTTCCTATAAGGGCTTGTATGTGCCTTAAGTCTGTGCCGCTTTCAAGTAAGTGTGTGGCGTTACTCTTTTTTTAATGCCAGCTTTTAGCGCTATTGAAGATGATTTTGGCAGCACTTGTTTGGCTTATATACCTCCTTTTTATCTTTTGGCTTAGAACAGACTTTTAGACCGATAAATCCAGAACAAAAAACAGAAATATAGGGCCAGTGAAGGTAGAAAATCGTAAATTATTGTGAGGTAGAGTTATTTAGGGAATACGTCGTTAGCCTTTCGTTATTAATATTACTTCTTGAATAAACCATAATTGACTTTAATCATTCAACCTAGGCAAGAATATTCCAGCCTGCAAAGCCTACAATGGCATAAAATAAGTTGCTAAGAATATGAATTAGGACTGCCATTTTTAAAGAGCCAGTACGTAATAAGATCCAACCCCAAGTTGCACTATACAGAAAATACATGGGCCATAATATCATTGGAAAATGGCCAACGGTAAAAACAATAGAAGTTATCAATATAGCAGCCCATGCAGGTATTTTCTTTGCTAGTGAAGATTGCAAATATCCTCTAAATACGACTTCTTCCATAATAGGTCCAACAAGGAGTGCTAGTAGTAAAAAACCAGACATTTCAAGTGCTCCTCCATTTGTCTGGATGAAGCTAAACATTTTGGAGCCGCCTCCAATT
Source organism: Cytophagales bacterium Alg240-R148 (assembly GCA_900537185.1). Taxonomy (GTDB): domain Bacteria; phylum Bacteroidota; class Bacteroidia; order Cytophagales; family Cyclobacteriaceae; genus Alg240-R148. Next base: position 417,597 of record LS999829.1, on the reverse strand, counting down.
ATTCCTTCGTGCCCTAGGGCAGGTAAGATCACTGACCTATATATCCACGCTAAAAAGTGTGTTGATACCAATGCTACAATAACCAATAAAAGACCGTTGCTTTTTTTAATCTTACTTGGTTGAAATCCTATCTCAGGATAAAAAGTTTCACCTGATCTACGCATATCCAACCAGAAAAAAGTAATTATCATAATGCCACTGAGCAATGCAGAAGCGAGCCCTAAGATCTCGAGAGGAACTTCATTAGTAGGTGAAAAGATCTTAAACCCATAAGAGATAGCAATTCCGGCTAGGAGTTGACATGCGTACATGATCACAATGGCCAGAATACCCCTTTTTATTGTTAGTAGCTTATGTTTAGTTTCTGTCATTCAATTTTGATTGTTTTAGTATATATGAAGGCTAACGTTTGTCTAAACGCCACTGTGGCGTTTATTACTATTTTAAATCTAACAACTGAATCGGACTTTTTATAGTTTTAATTGCATGGATTGCTAGGTTCTTATAGATTTCTGTTGTTTTACTGCTTTCATTTCCTAAAAAGGGCTACTAAATATGTCGGTATCAACAGGTGTGCTTTTTGTTTGCGACTAGCAGTAGCAGGCTATTTTGTTTGCTCTTCTATTAAAATTACACTTGCCCTTTGCACCAAGTAAAAAAGGGCAGGTGAAAGGACAACACCAACAGCCTCGCCGCGCTTTGTTTACCCTTGTCTTAGAACAGATTTTTAGACAGATAATTACAGAACAAAAAAAAGAAATATAGGGCAAGTGAAGGTAGAAAATCGTACCTTATAGTAAGGTAGAGTTATTCATGGAACATAGTGTTGTACGTAGTTTTTTTCCCCAATCTCTTTATTTTCAATACACTCAACAAGATTACAAAATAAATAAACCCTAAAGTAATTAGTGTTGAGTAAATGATAAATCCGTTTTTAGAGAAAGTCCATAAAGTTGGAATATAGCTTTTTTATTTTCCAAGTCTCAATATCAAAAATTAGCGTAAATTCATCATCCGTAATACCATCAGGGATTATCAAATTACCGACAATGACTTTAAATACAGGGCATGGACATCCCATTTCTTGTCCAGTTATTACAAGGTCAAACTTTTCATCTGGAATTGTCCTTGAAATCGGTCGAATAAGAAAAAGTCCAGTTACAATGATTAAAATCAGAATGATATTTAATCATTTTTTAATAATTAATCAAAATTTTTTGAAATATGGTCCCATTGAATCATTCTCATGCGGTATCACATAAGTCCAACGATAATTAGCATGAACAATATAAATGTCATCTATAAAATCGTCCATTTTAATATCTGGTATTGCTGATTTTTCAATCTTTAAGCAATAATCAAATCTTTCGTTGAATATAAATAAATCGCACGGATACTGCTTTTTATATTCATTCTTTGCATTTTCACCTTCAGCTGCTAATCCATCATTAAAACTAAAAATGTGCCATAAGTATCTGTCCAAATGTGGTGCTTTATACCCATTTGTAAATTTCTTAAGCCACAAATTTCGAATCTTGCTAAAGTCCTTTTCAGGTAATTCAACGTAATCAATATTTTGATTTTTCAATCTTGACGTTATGTTTTCCATTTCAAGTTTATCTTATGCAGAATCGCTCCCCAAAATTGAATAAAACGATTTGTATATGGCAAGTAGGGAAGTAGAAAGTGCTAAACTTTCAAGTTTGTACTGAGCCAAAAGGTTGTGTTTTGTTTTTATCTTATTCATTTTAAAAGCAAATTAACGATTTAGCGGTGTTGGTTAATAGCACCGAATTTTCATAAACCACCGAACGCCTTATTTGCTATATTCCGTGTTGTAGGTAGTTTTAACTTTCCCGTTCTACTTTATCAGGAAACATTTTTTTATACTTAAACTCTTCAAAATCCTTATAGTAATCTGTACTTGGCCAGTTGGAGTTTCTTTCCTTTTCCCCTTTCCATGTTAAGTGTACAATTACAAAATTATAATCTAATTTTGGGTTGTGAATTGCAAATAAGACATCATCATTCATTCCAGTATTCGCCAATGCTGATACTTCAATATTTTTAAGATTATGATTGTCCTTTTCTCGTTTTAGAAAACCAAAAATCCCGTTTTTCTCATCAGAACCTATCTCTATTTTTAATTCATTTTCAAAGGCAATTTTTTGTTCTATGGTTAGAAAGTCCCATGGTTCCTGTAAAATAGGTGTCGCTTCAGTATTCTCGAAATAATCTAGGATTACGTGTCTAAAAACTCCCGCTATATCTAACTGGATAGGTTCATCCTTTAAATCTTCTAAATCCCAAATTGAAATTCCTCCAATTGAAAATAAAAAGTAACCATTATCTAATTGAACATTGAGCCTTAAATTTTTAAGCAATTCAAAATCCTTATCCTTTGTCTCTAGATTAAAATCCCAGAATAGATGGCGAATCTTTTCGTAGTTCTCATTTGGTGTGAAAATTCCACTCAAGACTCCTATACTATTATCTGAAACTTCTAGTAATGTCGTTCCAATTTTTTCCTTATTTGAATAAATGGTTGCCTTCAATTCTTAATTACCTACAACGGCTCAGTATTACCGTCAGTTACGGGTTTTAAGTTACTAATTTTCGGTTAAGCACTGACGCTCGCAATTCCGAGTGGATTCGGACGTAGTCGAATCCGCCGTAATTGCGGTTATATATTGTTGTAACACGTTACCTGCTTTTTAGTTTATATTCTTTCATTAAACTCAGTAATTCCTCCGTTTTGATACTATATGAAGATTGAACTGCTCCTTCTTTTCCAGACAAAAACTTAGCTACTTTTTTTCCATTATCCCACTTTTTATGTTTGTTCGTATAATCGAATAAAATCATTTTATTGCCATTAATCTGTCCTTCTCTGAAGTCTTTTACATCAATCCATTTTGTGAAACTAGAACGAAACAAACCTTTAACTTCAAACCCTTCATCAGTCAATTTTAAATATGTGGAATTGGGATAAAATTGAATTAAAGAAACAATCACTCCAAGTCCGAAAAAAATAATACTACCCCAGCCAATTTTTGGGTCTGAATCTAGAATAAAAATACCAATTGCAACAAAAGCAGAGCATCCCAAAAATAAAAGCGAGTTTTTCAATTGGTTAGGTCTAAATATTTGAGGTTCGTTTTTCATAATGTGTTACAACGTTTGGCGTATGGTTTCGTTGCTCGGCACTAAGTTAGTAAAAAAGTGAACTGCTCGAGTTCAGCAGCGGTGGATTTTCCGTTTGGGAAAATCAGAGCAATGAACTCATACATTTTGTTAGGGTGTCGTTTTTCTTAATTTCACAATCAAAACTCCTATTATGCCGAATAAGACTAAAGTGACACCAGAATACCAAATTATATCTTTTATTAAATACTGTTGCTCTCTTTGAGCTATAAGTTCAGGCGTAGGGTCTTGAAATGGGATACCAATAAATATAAAATCATAAACACCGCTTCCAATTATCAAAGCTAAACCTAAATACAGTATAATCTTAAAAATCATTTTTCATCCTCCTTTTAGTCTTAATTCGTTAACATATTCATCAACTTTATCCCATCTAGATTTATCTATTTTAGAGGTGTCAATAGCTTCTGTTGAATCGAATAGTAATCCATTAGATACCTTTACGATTCTTCGGTTATATCCAAAAGCACCTGAATCCTGCATTTGATATTCTATCGTGATATTTTTATCAGCCTTATTTCTGAATATTATTCCTTGTGTTTTATACGATGATCCTAAATGCCAGAAAAGAAATGGATTAAATAAAAACAATAAGCCAATCATCACGATTCCAATTATTGGTAGCCAAATTAGTGTCTTTTTTGTCATATTCGTCTGATGCACCCTAACGTTAAGTGTAAAATCCGTTTTAAATGCATTTTTAGTTCCCATGTAACAACTCTTAAAGCATTAAATTAGTGTAAAGAATAGAGTTATGGAAGCAAAAGCAATAAAAACAGGAATTAAGACCCTGTATGTTGGAATTGACGTACACAAAAGGCAATGGAGTGTTTCTATATTTTCAGAACATTTACATTTAGTAACATTTTCTCAGAAGCCAGAACCGGAAGTGTTGCAAGTTTAAATAGAGCATCACTATCCTGACTTCAAAATAATTTGCGCTTATGAAGCTTGCAAATTTGGGTCATCGATAATCCATTCGTCCATTTTACGCATTAACGATAAATTAAACTCGGTTTCTTGGCTGCTTTGGTAATACACACCGCTGCGTGAAATATCCAATAAGTCACACTGCCTTCGAACTGATATTTGTTCATGATGTTGTTCTATTAAAGAGCGACGCATTACAACAGCCCTGTTTTCTTTAAGCTTTTTTTTAGAAAATCTCGCTCCACTTCCAGTTGACCAATTTTAGAATACAAACGATCTACATCAACTGCTGGCTCCTCATCAACAGACCCAGAAGAATCAAATGCAGCACTAGCATTCTCTAAAAAGTCCTTCTTCCATTTGGTGATTTGTGTGGGGTGTAGTTCAAATTTTTCCGCCAATTCTGAGAGTGTTGAACGCTCTTTGATAGCTTCAATTGCAACTTTGGCTTTGAAGCCACTCGTGAATTTTCTTCTTGTCTTTTTCATGGTACTCTACTAAGTTATTAATATTTATTTTAAACTTACAGAGTGGTCCTAATTTAGGGGTGTATTATAGATTTCAGTATTTATACGAAGTCAAAAGGTAGAAGCGAAGAAGGTAGGTAATGAGATTTATGAGTTCTTAAAGGATAAATTAGACTTACCTATTAACCGTGAGAAAAGCGGTATTCGTAGGCCCAAAGATTTTGAGTTGTTAGGTCATGGTTTTACACCGACTTACAAAAAGGGAGAGAAAGGACAATATCAATTTGTTGTGAAGAAAGGGAGTTGGGATAGTTTGAAACGTAAGCTCAAACAGATAACCAAGAAAACGTTGCCCTACAGCTTCGAAGAACGACTACAAAAACTTAGACAAGTGTGGCTGGGTTGGGTGAATAACTACCGACTGGCAAGTATTCATGGTAAGCTCAAAACACTGGATGAGTGGTTACGGAATCGTTTAAGATATTGTATTTGGCACGAATGGAAAAAGGTTGAGCGGAAACGAAAGAACCTGATCCGTCTAGGGATTGAGCAAGGTCAAGCTTATGCTTGGAGTCGAACGAATATGGGAGGCTGGGCTGTAGCTCAAAGTCCGATACTACGAACGACGATTACTTTATCAAGACTAAGACGCAAAGGATATATCTAAATGCTCGATTACTACCTAAAAACACAACCTCAAATTCAGTGAACCGCCGTGTATGCTCACGAGCACGGGAGTGCGAAAGGAGGGGCATTGCCCCCGTACGTACGGTGGTGTGAGAGGCGCACTCTAGTCAACCGGACTAGAGCCGTCTACTCTATTACCTGTATTATGCCGACTTTTTGTTTTGCTCCTCAATCTTATTAGTTAAGGTTAATTTGAAGTCCTCTGGATTTATCTTGGCAAAGTCCAAGCTGAAAAATACAATTTTCGACTTTTCATTTGGAACGCTTAGAACAAGCCTTTGAAACTTATTGGAATTGCTCTGAATTTCTGAGGTGGGTTTTAAGGTTATTCCTATCAGGGTTGTTCTCGGAGGATGATATATATCGCACTCTAGCATCTCTTGATAAGGAATTCTATCAAAGTATGGATTGTCAAATATCCTAAGTTCATTGTCTGAAAGTTCGAACTCAGGATTGCTTGAGAATATTTTAATTAAGGGTGTTCGTGCAGTATAAAGTCCAAAAGACGATATGATAAAGAATAACAGAAATATTAGTTTTTCTGAAATTGGCATATCCATGAAAAGTGCAAAAATACTGGTTGTAAAAAACATCAGTAAGCCAAATAAGGCAATTATCAGCGTAATGATGCCTTCTAATTTCTTTCTCTCTATTCTCATGTATATTACAGGTAACGTTTAGTATCTGGCAAGTAGGGCAGTAGAAAGCGATAAACTTTCAAGTTTGCACTGAGCCAAAACGTTGTATTTTGTTTTTATCTTATTCATCTTTAAAAGCCAAATCAACGATTTGGCGGTGTTTGTAAATAGCACTGAACTTTCGTTAACCACCGAACGCCCTATTTGCTATATACCGTGTTGTAAAGCGTTTATTTTTCGAGCCATTTTACCCATTTATTCAGCATTGATTTGTTAGATAACATGGTCTTTTTTTCATAATCATAAAATGGTTCAAATTGCCAATCTTCAGTTCCTACACAACCTAATTGAGTCCATTTATTCATAAAGTCAATAAAGTTTTCGCCAAGAATTTGTCCATGAAAGTCGTCCCCTTCATGACTTAAATAAACTACTTGGTTTCCAAATTCTGTTTTATCACCAAACGCAATTACATCTCCGTTAGGAACATCTAAAAAAGGTACTTTATTATACCATACTTTATCATATTCATCATCGGGATTAGGAAAACATTCTGTAATCCATCCTCTAATGTTTTTATAGTCATCTCTTAATGTGTCGAAATTCCATAAATAACCGCGTCCTGCACCACAAAATATCTCACGAAATTCCCCCTTAGTTTCTTCACCTTCAATTTGCCAGTCCATTAAAACTCCAGAAGAATATTTAGTCAGAACTTCTTTAAAGTCCTCAGGGTATTTTAAATTCAGTTCTTTTTCAAGGATGTCAAATGCCTTTTCTGAAATTGGTTTTTTGATTGTCAAGTCAGAATAGTCCCAGTTTCTTTTCTTAGCTATTCCGAGAATCCACTCAATTCGACTTATCCATTCATTCCAGATTTCTTTATTCATTTTTAGTTAATCTTAATGCTTTACAACGCCTTGATAAAAAACGTAGGGAGTAAATAGCACCTTGCTTTCCTAACCTACGAGCCAAGACCGATTTCTAAATTTATATTTTACTTGGCGGACTATCCAGAATCCGATGAACTTTCGGATTGCAGATAAGCTCTATGTTTTTTTATCTGTTGTTGTGGGCTGTTTATTCCTTTTTCTCTATTTCAATAACACCATTCATTCCAATCAGTCCGTACTTGTCATAAGCTTCTTTGCCTATCAAAATATTTACAGTATGAGTATCCTCATTTAGGTCTTTAACTTTTCTTTTGATTTTTGAGTTCATCTTAAAATTTTTACGAACTAGGCCATAACCGTCCATTTCTGTCGCCTTCTGCTTAAATACTTTTCCGTCAATTGCATAAATAGTGTATTTGTCTGAGACCAAATCCTTGTTCACATAGGTATAGCCAGAAATACAATCAAAGAGTGTCTTATCATCTGTCACTGTAAATTTTGATTTGAGAATTCGATCCAGTGTCAGATTGGTTGAGTCAGCAGATATCCCATAAAAGGTAATTGTATCATTATCAACACGATACTTAAAAACATAATCTCGTGTCTGTGGAAACATTGCATCACCGTGATTTTGAGGCGGAAATTTTAGTTTGCAATTCGACTTGTCCATAAAAACTAAATAGTGCAGCTTTTGATTGCTTTCTGCAGCTGTGCGGTAGCCAATATTTAATTGCTGAGCATTCGCTCCATTTATTGTTAGTATCAGTAATATTGAAATTATAATCCTCATCGTTCAAATAATTGCCCACAACATTTGGCTAAACACCACTGTGGCGTTTATTTCTTTTTTAAATCTAATAACTGAATCGGACTTTTTATAGTTTTAATTGCATGGATTGCTAGGTTCTTATAGATTTCTGTTGTTTTACTGCTTTCATTTCCTAAAAAGGGCTACTAAATATGTCGGTATCAACAACTGTGCTTTTTGTTTGCCACTAGCAGTAGCATGGTGTTTTGTTTGTTCGTCTGTTATAGTTACAAATGTCCATTTGCACCAAGAAAAGGGCAGGTGAAAGGGCAACTCCAACACGCATGGACGTGCCTTGTATATTCTTGACTTAGAACAGGTTTATGGACAGAAAATTACAGAACTTAAAATTAGAAATATAGGGCAAAGGAAACCAGAAAATCGTACTTTAAAGAAAAGTAGAGCTACTCATGGAAGCTATTGTTGTGCATCGTATTTACCTTTACTAATTCAATTTTCAAATTTTCGTAATCAAGATAAGGCGGTTTTTCATTCACCCCATAAAAGACATTGTCTGCATGCATGGTCCATATATACAGAAAGTCACTATTGGTAAATTCAATTCAACACCCGCTCTGAATAGTTTCAAAATGAGCAGTCAACAACTCCACAAATACATTGGTAATTTCCCCCAACTGTTTAAGTTTATTAGAACTTAAAAACTCTTTTTCTTTCCATTTGTACCTGTTATCTTCAAAGTCAGTCTCTAAAGTTCCCTTACCCGAGAATCCACCTTTTCGAATATTCAGCGATTCTGCATCTACATGACAATCAAAAGTTAATTCTTGTCCATCGGATAATTTCAATTTTAATGTTCCCATCGATTCAGTATCCAATTGCCCTTCGAAATAGTATTGTTTCTGAACGACTGACTCAAGGGAATGCCCGATTAGGGATTTCAAGTATCTTAAGTTCTCCTTGTATACTATTTTGAGTCTCTCTTCCATTAGTTAATGATGCACAAGGTTAATGTATGAATCTGCAGTTTTGGTTGAGCGGTTGCATTGCACGGCCATAATTTCATACATATTGTTAGTTGCTTTTTTCTTTTATTAATTCGGTTCTATTCTATCACAACTTGAGCACCACCAATATTCTTTGTCATCATCTTCTAATTTCGATTGATTTTTCTCGCCACATTTGGAACATTTACGTTCAAATGATTCATCTTCATATGCACCATAATGGCACAAGTGACAGCCCCAATACGTCAATGGAGACACTTCTTCAGCGATGCTCCAAGTAAAGGAATCTTTCTTGCAATTTGGACAAATCTGAGTCGCCATAACTAATCAATTAAAGTATCTTCAAGTGTTTTAATCAGTTGTTTTAATTTTCTGTTTTTCAAATTACTAATTCGATATTCACGATATATCTTTTCACCATCCCTAAGAACTACCTCAAAACCAGTTTCTCCAATGGACTCTATCACAATGTACTTTTGATCCATTCTTAATCCAAAATCCACTGACCGAGAGATGATCAGTGAGTGTACAGAAGTTCCTAACCTAAAAAGTTTACTCTTACCATTTTGTTTAAGTCCTTTAATCAATTCGAGAAAATGTTCGACAAAACCAAACCCTTTGTAATTCTCATATAAATCCAGATAGAAAGCTTCAGTTTCGTTCCATGAGATTTGAAATCCGTTCAATATTTCTTCTGTTCTATTATCTGCCATTTTCAATTGCAACTAACATTTGGCAAAACACCACTGTGGCTTTTATTTCTTTTTTAAATCTAACAACTGCATTGGACTTTTTATAGTTTTAATTGTTTAGATTGCTATGTGTGTGTAAATTTCTGTTGTTTTACTGCTTTCATGTCCTAAAAGGGCTTGTATGTACCTTAAGTCGGTACCATTTTCTAGTAAGTGCGTGGCAAAGCTATGCCTCAAAGTATGGGGTGTAACCCGTTTTCTAATGCCAGCTTTATTCTTGCTTTTCGCAAGGATCTTAGCAACACTTGTCGCGCTATATACGCCTCCCTTTTCTCCTTCAAATAAGTATTCTGTAGGTCTGTATTCTTTAAAGTAAGTACGAAGGTTGTTTAAAACTTGTCGATCCAACATGGTTTGCCTGTCTTTATTTCCTTTGGCATCTCTTACTTTGATTACCATTCTTTCACTATCAATATCAGTTAATTTTAAGTTTAAAAGCTCCGATCTTCTTATTCCTGTCGAATATAAAACTTCAAGAATGCATCTGTGTTTGATGTTTTCGGTACTGTTGATCATTTTTTTCACTTCCTCAATAGACAATACGATAGGGAGTTTCTTTTTCTTTCTAGGSCGTTCAATGGCATAAAATCGGTTGGGCATTCCCATAACAACTTCAAAATAGAATTTGATGGAATTAATTATTTGGTTGATGGTAGCATCGGCTTTTCCATGTCTTATTTGAATTAAGATATAGTCTCTAATGTTTTGTTCTGTTATTTCATTAAGTTTTAGATTTTTATAATGGTTGATGAACGCCTCAAAACAGGACACATAAGATTTTACGGTGTTGTCTGCATATTTGCAAATCTCTAGTTTTTGCAAGTAGTTTTCAGGGCAGCACAAATACCCAGGTTCCACTTTTCTATTTCGGTACCAGCTTATACCAGAACTGCTTTTATTATTTTGAACTGTTTTCTTAGGGAAAAAGTGAGCGCCATTGACCCAAGCGACCCCTTTAAAAGTTGAAAACAAAAGGTCAATATTTTGTTTAGAATTAACCAGATAAGGCATCCTAAAGGAATTGCTGTACTGTATCAAAGGAATTTGATGTACTAAAGCTTCAATTACTTTATCTGAGTTAAATTGAATACCAATACATTTATTTCCATCGACTAATAAATGTTTGAGCGTAATGCACTTCATTATTTCTATAGCTGATAAAACAAATGTCATTTTATTTCAGAAAATAAGCTTTTTACTAAACAATTAAAATCGATTATCTCAAGCTATCAAGCTGTTAAAGATCCTCAAAATCCAGCCCCGCCTGCAACACGGCCGTCATCCATCAAGCCACCCATAAATTGAAAACCAGCCGGCTATTAAAACATTGGTTTTAAATACATCGAATTTAGATTGCAAGCAATGAACCCCTTACCCGACCTCTTTTAAATGGCGTTAAGAAAATACGGCTAAATCATAACGTTCCCGAAATTCAGATGTTTGAGCAGGGCAAACAGTATACTAATTCTTAAAAAATAGAGAGAGGTTGAAAAAAGCACATTTACCCAGCGCAGGACAGACAAAACAGCGGGCCAAGCGAAGGCCTAGCGGGAAGAAGCTTTGTTTTGTCTTGATTTTTTGTTTCGTTTTGCATCAAGGCAAAATGAAAGGCTGGTACTGGGCCACCCCAGAAAAAAAGCAACCCCAAATAAAAGAAAACCCACCACCAAAAAATCGAACCAAAAAAATCGAAACTATAAAAACGCAACTATAAAAAACAAAAAAAGGGTTTGACACTTTGTCAAACCCTTATATTGATCAACGCCGGTTAATCATACCCCCAACCAAGCCAACGCCTCTGACCTTTGATCTGGTCCAAAAACCCTCATAGGAACCTTCGGCATCATTTTATCCGCTAGCCTTACGGCATTCTTGACCCATCTCTTTTTGGTCAAAATTGCATACTTGCTGAGTGCTTTTATGGCCACCACCTTCATTTTCATGGTAGTGCCGAATGCTTTTAGGCTTTCAAACCCTGGTACTTCATTAAATTCACCAAGTATCTTGATTTTTTTGCCTTTTTTTACTTGATCGTGGAGGCTATTGGAAAAATTTTCCATTCCTTCTTGGTCAATTTTACCTTGAATTTTAAACTCCAACATACCTTCTTTTGCTTTATTATTTATGGTTATCATGGCTACTTTTCTTTAAGTGTCCAACAATTAAATTCACTTCTTTTTTACAGACTTTTTTTTACAATCATAATCGGAATTTCGCTTGATTGTTGTACCAAACTCCAAGTGTGGCTTTCGGAATACAATTTGCTCTCGCCTCTTCGGCCTCTAGAGCCAATAATGATCAGGTCTGTATCTTTGTCTACCGCAGCATCTAGCAACTGTTGGGTTACCGTTTTATCTTCGCTGGTGGTAAGTACCGGTACTCCGGTGTGTTCAAAGTCTTTCAGCCATTGGTCCATTATCTTCTCTGTATTACTTTCTACAATGTTTTTAAAAACCTCGTAGTTATCTTGGTCTTTGGAGTACTCTACTGGCACTTCAAAACTATTGAATACATGGATGTTCAGATCTTCTAATTCGTTTCGCAATTGAATGGCTTGGTACAATGCCAACCCAGAATATTCAGAAAAATCCGAGGATACCAATACATTCTCAAACTTGGCACTGAAAGCCTCTGGTACCAATAAGAAGTTGGTTTCCAAAATCTTACTCAACCTATCTGACAATACTCCAGACCCAGAAGTTTGGTGTTTGTTGCCTGCAATAATTAAATCGGAATTCCTGCGTTCTGCCAGATCTGCAATCTCTGAAAACGGATCTCCTTCCAACAAATGGACCTCATATGGCACCTTTTGCCCTCCAAAAACCGAATCTATTTTACTGCGCAAAACCAAGCGCTTTTCTTCCGCCATTACCATTTGGTAGTCCATCAATTCATTGGAAATGTAGGCGCTGCTATGGTCTTCTTCCATCACATTCACAAAAACAATTTCTTTTGGATGTAACACTTCGCTCAAACTCCTGGTATATCGAAGAATATCCGAATCCATTGGGCTAACATCTAAGGCGACAATCCATTTTTCATTCTTCTTCATGGCTATTATTATTTGCGTTGTATTAGTTAAAACGCAGATTATGAGTGAGAAATGACTATAAATAATTAAAAAATAGCTAATTTTCTTAAATGATTTCGATTTACCCAAGTGACGATTTTTATGACACGCTAGAGCAACTTCAAAAACAAACGGAAGTGCAGCAGGTGCAACCAGGTTACTGGACTTTTAAGGGCAATGCCATACAAGGCAAGGTGCTCTATGCCCAAATGGAAGGTTACCAATACCGACTCTGGCGCTGGAAGTCTGCCAAAGGCATTTGTTATAAAAGAAAGGCCAACAACTCCAACAGCAGTTATTTGAATATGGCATCTGGCACAGGTCAAATGCAGAGTGAACTCGAAGCCCTAAATTTAAACCAAGGCCGAATTATCAATTCGGAATTCCACAATTTCAAAACCAATTCGGAGGTAACCATTCAGGGGCCGGCAGAAATAACCACTGCTTCTTTTATTATAGACAATGCTTATTTGATGCAATTTGCTCCGGAAGGCAGCACAGCTGCACAGCTGTTGCAACAACCGGATTCTTATGCCTACTACGACGTGCTTACCCCAGAAGACCAGCAGGTTTTACAACATCTTTTAGCATTTGACCCCCAGAGCCTGTTTCATTCGGCTTGGGTAACAGCCGAAACCAAAAGGCTTATGTTGCAAAAATTAATAGGATTCTGGCAACACATTGAAGAAGAAGGTTCCATTAAAATCAGTGACCAATACCTACAAAGAATGGTGGCCGTTCGGGAAATGTTCAACGATTTTCACAAGCCGCCCACCATAGAACAAATTGCATCCTTTGTGGGGCTTAACCCAACCAAAGCAGGGGCCTTGTTCAAACAAGTGTATGGTGCAACGCCCTACCAATTTTTTAACAAAAAACGCATGAACGAAGCACACTACTTGGTTTTAAATTCCCAGTTACAGATTGCTGAAATTGGTGTGCGGTTGGGCTTTGCTAGTATGAGCCATTTCTCCAAGGCCTTTGAAAAGGAATTTGGGTTGCTACCCAAGCGGTTGCAGTTACAAAACCTTTGACCTTGAAATGCGGTTGTCTTAGGGGTACACAAAAAACAACCACAATGTGTTGGAGATTTTTAGGCTACTATTCCTCGTCCAAATAAACAATGCCTTTAGAGTACGTTACCGCGTGCCCACTAATCAATACCCGTTTGCCAAGGTTTTGGCATTGCAAGGTGCCTTGCCTTTCCGAAAGTTGAATGGCATGCAGCTCATTTTTGCCCAGCTTGTCTGCCCAAAATGGAATAAGCGAACAATGCGCGGAGCCCGTGACAGGGTCTTCTAAAATACTGGCTTGTGGTGTAAAAAACCTCGAAACAAAATCCGCCTTCTGGCCGGCGGCTGTTACAACCACACCACCAGGGTCCAAGTTGATTTCATCCAAGGCTTGCCTATCTACTTCCAATGCTTTGATCTGCTCTTCAGATTCATACACCAATACGTAATCTCTAGATTTTAGTACTTCGACCGGTTGTATGCTCATGGCCCTTTTTATGGCGTCGGGCAGTTCTGCAGGAGATGGCATTCTGGCAGGAAAATCCATGTGGTAACCTTCCTGGTCCATCCGAACGGTTAAATCTCCACTGGCGGTATCAAATACTACTTGGTCCTGGGCATAATTCAAATGGGTTTTTAGACAGTGGGCGGCAGCAAGAGTAGCGTGCCCACACAAATCCATTTCTATTTCTGGTGTAAACCATCGCAACTGTATTTTACCAGGCCCTTCAATTAAAAAAGCCGTTTCTGCCACCGCATTTTCTTGGGCAATTTTGAGCATAATAGCATCGGAGGGCCAGGCGTCCATGGGCACCACACAGGCCGGGTTCCCACCAAATATACTTTTAGAAAAGGCATCAATTTGAAAAATAAATAATTTCATAGCAGCGAAAATTTCAGATGCCAATAAAATAAAAATAAGTGGCTTTCAATCAATAAGTTATCTTTTTTTATAAAAAAAGGGCCAACAGCAGCTGTTGGCCCCAAGGGTATATTTTTAACCCACTTACAAATGCATATGAGAACCGTCGCAATAGGGTGGGTTCTTGGTGTGTTTGCACATGCACATGGCGGCATCTTTTGACTCTTCTGCTTTGAATACATTGGGAGCCAATGCGCTTCCTTTGTGTGCTCCATTGCACCAAGGTTGGTTTTCTGAGTGCCCACAGGCACACCAAGCATACGTTTTACCCGATTCCAACGACGCCATTTGCGGTGTGGTACCCGCAGTTTTTGGTTGTTCCATAATAGTTTGCTTTAGTGGATGTAATAATAGATTAAATGCCTATTGCAAAACCAGCTCGATATCCAATACAAAGATGTCATCGATGGCTTTGTCTCCCAAATTGTCAAAAAACGAGTTGGACCCGTAGCGCACATCGAACTTAGAACGGTCTACATTGATGGTTGCAGTATAAACATTGCCATTTTTGACTACGTCGAACGTAAGGTTCTCTGTTTTGTTTTTGATGGTGACGGCTCCCGTTACCGAAGCTTTGTTGTTTTTGAATTTACTGCCTTTTGTAATGTTCAAAGTGGCTGTTGGAAATTTTTCTACACCAAAAAAATCATCCGACTTCAAATGACCCACTAACTTTTTGTTATAAGAGTCACTGGTCAAATCTAAGTTTTTAATGCTTTGCATGTCAATAGTAAATTTACCACTTACAATGCCGTTGTTTTTTACTTCTAAAGCACCACTTTTTAACTGGATGGTTCCATTGTGCTGCCCTCCTATTTTTTTACCCACCCAAGCAATGCTCGACTTTTGGGTATCAACAGTTGATTTTTGCGCTTGGGCAACTGCAGTGCCCGCGAAAATTAATAATGCAATTAAATACAATTTGCTTCTCATTGTTATTCAGTTTTATTTAATAACAAATTTGAGCAAAGAAAGTTAGCTTTGCATTAATCTAGATTAAGAACTTCTTTTTTGTTGTTTGGTCCTTGCCAATTCTCCTCTTATTTTACTTAAGGCTTCTGGGGTTATGCCTAAATAAGACGCTATCATGCGTTGGGGTACTCTTTTTGGTAAATCTGGGTGGTGCAACAAGAACTTTTCATACCGTTCAACAGCAGGAGCACTCATCATCATAATCATTCTTTTTTGCAGAACGCCTATTCTTCTAGACAATAAATAAACGTGCTGGACCAACTGCTCTTTGCTCAGGTTGTCTACTTCCAACCCATATTTGTCTATGACCACCACTTCGGCGTCTTCCAAACATTCAATGAATAAAACCGCTGGCTGATCGAACTCTTGGGACTCTATGTCGGCAATGATCCACCCTTCTGGAGCAAACATAAAAATATGTTCCTTCCCATTTTGGTCTATGCTATAACTCCTCAACAAACCTTTTTTTACATAATACGCATTGAGGGTTTTGTCTCCTTGGTGTTGTAAAATACTGCCTTTTTTAAATGATTTGGAGGCAGTGTCCAAATCCACATTCATTAAATCTTTAAGGTTGTCCATCGTGTCTAGCAGTTCGCCTATCAAAGATACACAAGACCTTATTAAAGCGCACCACTAAACTAAAATTATAAGATAGATACCTTCTTATGCCCTTTTGTACTGGCATTGTTACTTTGCAAGCGTCTTTGAAGTGGTTGGCCCTGGCTGAAGGCCCATAAAGTCTTCCAAAAATGATTGTAAGTACTCTAGGTCCAGCCGAATGTCGCTGGTTTTCTCTCCTTTTAAACTCAAAACCTGTACCTGCTCGTTGTTTTTTAATTTAAAAAACATGCTCGCTTCCCCAGCCAAACTTTCGGCTTCCTTCGTAACTTCAATTTCCAAATTTTCGATATTTTCCGTTTTGTGTTCTTTCATCCCCTCTGAAGATTCTACCTGAAAAGAATGCGGCGTGATTATTTTTCGGAACTTATTTTTTTTGGCCACTTTTATCTGTTTGTTGAGTTCGATCACACCATAAATAATGGGTGCTATCAGGAAGTAAAACAACAACTTGCTACCAAACAGCAACAACAATAATGCAATGGGTATGCCTATGCTTATCAATACAACGACCAATAGAATTTTCTTTTTTACATTTTTGGTTTTCCCGATTACTATAAAACCTGAAGTTTGGTCGTAATCAAATTGGGTATTGTACCGATTGAATTTTAATGATAAAGTGAATAACTTTTTCTGATCCATGTTCATGGGGTTCTGGTTGAAACAATAAAAGCAGTGGCAATTGGTCTGCTTTTTCTTAAAAATAACCCCGTAATATAATTAATTACATTGTAAATGGTATTATTAATACTTAATTTATATCCACTTTATAAACAATGTAATGCAGCCAATAATCCTTCGGTTTGAAAGATTACCAATCTATCGGTCTATAGTCTTTTAAAAACTTGCCACACCAATGTTTGCCCGTATTGATGCCATCAAACAAAGGATCCAGCACTCTGGCAGCACCGTCCACGATGTCCAATGGTGGTTGAAAATCATGTAAATCTTCTTTTCTTTTGGCCAGCTCGGCTGGGTCTTCGTCTGTTACCCAACCGGTGTCCACTGCGTTCATGTAAATGCCGTACTTGGCAAAGTCCGAGGCGCCTGTGTGGGTCATCATATTCAAAGCAGCTTTGGCCATATTGGTATGTGGGTGCCGGTCTTCTTTGTGCCATCGGTGGAACTTCCCCTCCATGGCCGAAACATTAATTACATGTTTCATGCCGGTGTTTTCCTTTTTCATAATGCCTACCAAGCGGTTGCACAATACGAAGGGCGCTACAGAATTGACCAACTGCACTTCCAACATCTCGTTGGTGTGTATTTCGCCTAATTTCAAACGCCAACTATTGGTTTTGCGCAAGTCTACTTGTTGCAAATCGGCATCCAATTTGCCCACCGGAAATACTTCTTCTGTTGGCAAAGCATTGTCTATGCTGTATGGAATTTGAGACAAACGAGCCGACGCATGCAAGCCAACACCGAGTTCTTTGCCATTCCAGCTGACCGGTAGGTTTTTCTGTTCCTTTTCGGAAAACACCGCACTTAATGTTCTTAATTCTCTCAAACAAGCATCGTGATCGGCCAAAAGTTCTTGGGCCATGGTAGGCAATTGGGCCATGGGCAACTCTTCGTTGGCCATCAAATGCTCATAAAAACCAGCTGGCCTGCGCACCGTCTGGGCTGCATTGTTAATGAGTATGTCCAGTCGGTCGTATTGTTGTTCGATAAAGTTGCAAAATATCTCTACACTTGGAATGTGTCTTAAATCCAACCCATGGATTTTTAATCGGTGGCCCCATTTGTGGTAGTCGGATTCTTTAGAAAACCGCAAGGCAGAATCCACTGGAAACCTGGTGGTGGCAATTACGGTGGCTCCAGCGCGCAACATCAACAAGGTAATGTGGTAGCCTATTTTTAATCTTGAACCCGTTACCAAAGCCACTTGGCCAGTTAAATCTGCTGTTTGAAAACGTTTGGCATAGTTAAAATCTCCACACTCTTTGCACATGGTGTCATAAAAATGGTGCAAGGTATCAAATTTGGTTTTGCAGACATAGCAGTTTCTGGGCGACTCTAAGGGCACTTCCTTTTCTTTTTCTTGGCCTGTAAGGGCAATCATAGTAGGCGCAACAAAAACAACCGATTCTCTAGCAGATCGGATGCCCGTTGCATTCCTGGATTTTTTATCTTTTAACCTGGTCTTTTTCTTCTCTTCTTTTTTAGCCGCCCTCTTTCTTCTAGTAAACTCGTCTTTTTCGGGTCTTGAAAATTGTCCTGCCGCAATGATCAAAGCGAGCCGTTTGTCTTTTGGTATGTCAAAAATCTGATTGGTATCTGAATTTAATTGCTCTAAAACTGCCAAACATTGGTCTATCTGCTCTTGGCTTAACTTTTCTTCCGCTCCCTGTGAATTGGCCATTTTTTTCTGTGTTTGAGGCAAAGGTAGGTATATTTAATGGACCTGTTGCCCATTTAAAAAAAATGAATAGCCAAGGCCATTTTTGCACCGTTCAATTTTCTTCTAATAAAACATCTTACGATAGAGGTACGCTGCCTATCCAAAACCACTCCCATAGGCGTTTATTTTACCAGTGGTTTTGGATAGAAATCCTTTAGGTTGCGGGTATACAAACAATAATCAATCGGGTTATCGCGCTGAAACACCGTGGGTTCTTTAGCGCCTTCTGGCACCAACATCAAGTGGCTTTTTCCTTGGCACTTTTCATTTGCTTCGGTAGCGTCAAAACGGGCATTTAAATAAAACAGGTATTTAACTACCCAATCTATCCTGTATTTTGCAGTTATAGCATTAATTTTGCCATTTGCGTTGTACAGCTCTAATAATTCCCTCTGGTGGATTATGGCCTGCATGTATTCGGCCGCATTTAAGGGCACCCCCTTAACATAAGGCACATAGTTCATTTGGGCATCCAAAAAAACCCATTTATCCAGGTTTTTAATGTAAGCCTCAGTAGCCACATGGCCTGCTCCATATTTGGTTGTTTCAACTGCCTCTGTTTTAAGCCCTATCACCCTTGCAGGTATGCCCATAGCGTTGAGACTTGCACTTAGCACTATACCGTATTCCACACACCGAAATTGGCTGCCTGAACCAGCTTCTTTCAATATGGTCAGGGCATCGTTTTTGGAAGGTTGGTTGTCTCCATTGTGTTCCCATCGGCTGTTGGTCCAATGCATCAACTGCATGGCTATTTCCATCTCTGATTTTGAATCAACCAATAGGGTTTCGAAATCGTACTGCTCTTTTAACTGAATTAAACGCATACTAGCTGCCGGATTAGGAAATACGAAAGCGCACAATTCTTGATTTCGGTCTATTCCGTTGTACGCCACTATCTGCTGCCTAGTAGTACAAGACCATAAAAACACTAAACAACAACACAAACAAATAAACGGTCTTAAAACATTCATTGCCAATTGGTTTGGAGCAAAAAATCAAATATAGATTATTTGTGGGTAGATGCAAAAAGAAGCTCCAACCCTCCTATTAAAAAAAAACGCATAAGAATTAGGCGATGCATGTAAAAAATGAAGAACTTGCCACTTTTTAAACACAACAGCTTGGCAAATACCAAGTCAATACAAACAATGGAGCATATGCAAGATTTCTTTCCAGGGCAAAGGTGGAGTAGTGAAGGAGAACCGGAACTAGGAGTAGGAGTGGTGGTTGAAACCAAAAATAACCGCGTTCAAGTAGCGTTTCCTGTTGCCAATGAAACCAGGCAATACGCATTGGACAATGCACCTTTGAAACGAGTGGTTTTTAAATCTGGAGATACAGTAGTAGACAACCAACAACAACCTTTTTTAATAGAAGAAGTACAAGAAAACAATGGCTTGCTGCTGTACTTAGGAAAAACCTCCGTATTGTCGGAAGCTGATTTAGGCGATGTTTCTATTAAACACGGAGTGAACGACCAGCTTTTTATGGGGGAAGTGGAAAACCCTCAAGCTTTTGATTTAAGAAGAAAAACATTGGAATACGACCACATGCGAAAAATTTCTCCCATCAATGGTTTTATGGGAGGTCGTATCGATTTAATTCCGCATCAATTGTACATTGCCCATGAAGTAAGCAGCCGGCATGCCCCACGTGTGCTGCTCTCAGATCAAGTAGGGCTTGGTAAAACCATAGAAGCCTGTTTGATTGTACATCGGTTGTTGCTGAGCGGCCAAGCCAGCCGGGTATTGGTTTTAGTACCCGATTCTTTGGTACACCAATGGTTTGTTGAAATGCTGAGGCGTTTTAATTTATGGTTTCATATTTTTGATGAAGACCGTTGTGCCGCACTGGACGAAAGCGCACCGGAAGGCAATCCTTTTTTAGACGACCAACTGGTTATTTGCAGCACTTCCTTTTTAGCCTCCGACCCAAAACGGGCCCATCAAGCGGTTTCGGCAGATTGGGACATGTTGGTGGTAGACGAAGCCCACCATTTGGAATGGTCGTTGGAACAAGCCAGCCCAGAATACACCATCGTAGAAATATTAAGCCAAGTAGCAAAGGGATTGTTGCTGCTAACGGCAACTCCAGAACAGTTGGGAGTTGAAAGCCATTTTGCCCGTCTGCGCCTCCTCGACCCAGAGCGTTATGCCGATTATGATACCTTCGTTAATGAATCTCAAGGGCACAAAGCCACTGCCAACTTGGTACAAAGTTTGTCTGCTGGCAACCCGTTGGAGGATAAAGAAAAAGCCCTTTTGGCCAGCCTTTTAGGAGAAGACAGGTTGGAACAATTAAAAGAAGCAGACGCACAGGCAATCCACCATTTAATAGAAGATTTGTTGGACCAACATGGTCCGGGCCGTGTGGTTTTTAGAAATACCCGATCGGCCATGCAGGGTTTTCCGAAGCGGAAAGCTTCTTTGGTTGCATTGCAACCCAAAGAAAATACTCAAGAATGGGTACAGCGCCTAACAAAAGAATTTGCTGCGGATCAAAAACTGGCATCCAATACTTCTGGTAGTACATCGGTTCAACAACAATTTTGGTTTTCTGACGACCCACGGGTGACTTGGTTGGTCGGTTTGTTAAAACAACTGAAACCCGCTAAGGTATTGCTCATTTGCAAGAGCAAAGAAAAGGTATTGGCATTGGAAAAAGCTTTGCAAAACCTTAGCCCTGCCAAAGTAGCCGTTTTTCATGAAGACCTGACCATCGTACAGCGCGACAGGAATGCCGCTTGGTTTGCAGAAGACAATGGTGCTAGAATCTTGTTGTGTTCAGAAATAGGCAGTGAAGGCCGCAATTTTCAGTTTGCCCACCACTTGGTTTTATTGGATTTACCGGAACACCCAGAAGTATTGGAACAACGCATTGGACGGTTGGACCGCATTGGGCAAACCGAAGACATTCAAATCCATATTCCTTTTATTGAAGGGAGCCCACAAGAAGTTTTGGTGCGCTGGTTCCACGAAGGCCTCAATGCTTTTGAAAGCAACATAGAAGGAGGCAATCAAATCGGACAACAGTTCCAAAAAAGTTTACAATTGGTAATAAAAGCAGCCAGCGTTGGTGCAGAAGTGGAGCACAACACCCAAGGGGAAGTTGCCTCAAAACTTGAGGCGTTGATTGCTGCAACAGCACAATACCAGCAAAAGTTAAAACAAACCTTGGCCAACGGACGAGACAAACTGCTCGAAATGAACTCTTTCAGACCAAAAGTGGCCAGTGTTTTGGTAGATAAAATACAAGCTGCAGATCAAAACCTTGCCCTTGAAATTTACATGACCCGGGTATTTGAACACTTTGGTATTGAAATGGAAGATCTGGCCCCTCGCACCTATTTGTTGCACCCAACCCAGAGCAACAATACCGCGTTTCCGTCGATTCCAGACGAAGGCGTATCCGTTACTTTCGATCGCAAACGCGCCTTGAGCAGAGAAGACGTGGCCTTTATTAGCTGGGACCACCCCATGGTTACTGGCGCCTTGGATATGGTGCTGGGCATGGGCACTGGCAATGCAAGTTTTGGTGTTTTACGAGGTACCGGTGGCTCCGGAATGTTACTAGAAGTCATTTTTGTACTAGAACCAACAGGCCAACAAGGCCATTATGTAGATAGGTTTTTACCCAATACCCCTTTGCGCGTGGTGGTCAACCATTCGGGGGAGGAGGTAACCGCAGACTATGCTGTAGAACTGTTCAACCAAAATTTAATACCTGGTAACATCGACCCGATTATTGACAATGAAACCTTGGTAGATGCGGTGATTCCCAACATGATTGAGGCGGCCACCGAAGTGGCGGAGCAACTTAAAATAGAAGCAATAAAAGAGGCCATGGGCCATATGAGCCAAACACTAGACCACGAAATTGGCCGATTGGCTTATTTGTACAAGCGCAATAAGTCGATCCGACCAGACGAAGTTAGGAGCGCACTCGATGAGAAAACGGCACTTAGCTCTATGATTACCGATGCTCGCATCCGGATGGATTCTATACAATTGATAAGAATAGAAGGGGGCCGGTAGCCTAGAGGGAATGATAGGAAATCAATCCATCCTCAATTGGGCTGGTAAGGACATAACCTGTGGGTAATGAGAATAGATTTGTAACCATCAATTTTACAAAACCTTATTTGAGCTCCATGGTCAGTAGTACCATACAAATCTGAATGCCTTGCACCATATTGCCTATTCGTAGATTCTCGTTTGGGTTGTGCTGGTTGTTGTCCATGTTCACCATCGGAACTATTACCGCAGGAATACCCAATGTGTTAATGGCGGGAACTATGGGCACGGTACCTCCCATGGTTCTGATGGCTACGGGCTTTTCTCCAAAATAAGCCTCTAAAGCTCCAGCCATTTTTTGCCCTAAGGGCGCTTGCATATCGGTTCTAAAGGCGTTGACTCCGGCGTTGCTATTGAACTTAACAATCTTGCGGTATTGCAACCGTTCTGCATCGGTGGGTGCTCTGTCCAAGATTAAATACCCTTGCTTTTGAATGTGGTCTTTGATTTTTTGAATTTGTTTGGCTCCATCTGTTTCTGCCACCAAGCGTACATCGAGATGGGCCGTCACCAACTCTGGAATCACAGTTTTAAGACCGGGGCCTTTCCAAGACGTTTCTATGTGCCGTACATTCAAAGAAGGGTATTGTAGGGATTCCTGATATCCGGTACCTACCGCATCCTGTACGGAAATTCCTAGATTTTTTCTAATATCATCTTCGTTGTCCGGCACACTTTCGAGAATGGCTTTTATTTCGGGCGTGATGGCAATGCCATCGTAAAAACCTGCGATTTGCACGCGCCCTGCTTCGTTTTTCATGCTTGCCAAAAGATGGGACATAACAAAAATAGGGTTGGGCGCATAGTTGCCATAATGCCCACTGTGTTGGGGCAACGCTGCCCCATAAACGGTAAAGCTGCAAGTAGCAATGCCCCGACAACCAAAAGTTAAAGTAGGTTGGTTGCTTGGGTGTGCGGGGCCATCCATGATGATCATATAATCTGCTTGGTAGGTGTTTTTATATTTTTCTAAAGTAGAAAGAAATCCTTCTGAACCTGCTTCTTCTTGAAGATCTAAAATAATTTTTATATTGTATCCGAGGGCAATGTTTTCATTTTTCAACAACTGCATAGCAGTGAGCATCATGGTAATGGGCCCTTTGTCATCGGCAGCAGCTCTACCAAAAATGCGCCAATCCATATCGATGGTTTGGTTAACACTGTTCCAGTCGATGGCTTCCCAAGCTCCATTTTCATTTTGCTTTTTTAGAACTGGTACAAAAGCATCTTCTTGATCCCAGTTATTAGAATTGGCCGGTTGGCCATCCAGGTGCAAATAAAAGAGTACAGTGGGCGCCTTATTATCCACCTCTTTTTCAGCCAAAAAAACTGGCAACGTAGTTGTAGGCAGCAAACTAACTTTAAAACCCAAGTTTTCGAACGCTGGCTGTATAAACGCTATGTTTTTAAACATATCTGGTTCGTTGGCAGCAACATTGGGGATGGCTACAAAATTTCGGTGTTTGTCCAGCACCGAAGGAAGTTCTTTGAGAACCAATTGCTCCCAATTATTTTGTGCACGCCCAGTAGTTGCACTGAACAGCAAAAACAGCAATACTATAGATCGAAATGGAGTCATTTTTTAAATTTTCATTCTTTAAAAAGTTAACAGCTTGCTTGTGACACCCTCAGCAGCAACCAACGCAGCTCAATAGTTGTGTTTTGTCTTGATGGCAGCTCTAAATCGAAGCACTCCGCTCAACTAATATAAATAATACTCCGATTTTTAATGCTCCTCAAGTAGAATTTAATCTAATTCTACTGGATAGGCTTTCTAAATACCTGCTGTTTTTGAATGCAAAAGACGGGTTTAAAAAACAACATTATTCTAAATCGACCCAATTTTTATTTTCACTTAAAAAGAAATCAAAAGCAGCATTCACTTCTGTTGCTTGACAAGCATATTGCCAGTTAACATTTTCTTTTTTTCTCCTTTCCCTAGTACACTCCCAATAATTAAAATTCACAACTTGTATTCGTTGGTCATAATCAATTTTCAATGTTTTGGAAAAATCTACAATATTATTGGAGGGCAGGGATATTAAGAGCCTAAATAAAGAGGTACCTCCATAGTATTTTTTTGAATGCCCTTGCGCTATAATATGGCGTACCAAAAATCGCATAGGCCTTAAGGCATGCCCTTCCTCATCAATAAGTTGGTTGTAGAAATTTAAAATTGACTCCCAACTATCCTCTAGTTCTTTTGCTGAAATGTAATCTCCTTCTTTCATTTAATTCAAATGACCTGCCAAGCTTCAAAGGCACAATATAGACAAATGGACCAACTTGTTGCGCTCACTCCATGGCATTAAAAAGTTTATTTAAAATGGCCCGGCTCCTTTTATGAGCGTAACCATATCCATAGGCCGTGGAAGTTAGGGCAATCACCATGTTTTTTTCGGGTACTACTACCAAATGGTTGCCACCATTTCCTGAGGCCCACACATAGTCGATGGTTTGCCCATTAATTTGCCCTTGGTTTTTATACCAGAGCATGCCATAAGCATCCCAAAGCGACCAATAGTTGGATATGTCTACCTCCTTTTTAGTAATCACCTTGTTTACATAGTCGGCAGGAACAATTTGCTTGGATCCCCACTTGCCTTGGTTGGCTACTAGCACACCGATTTTGGCAAAATCCAAAGTGGACAAATACAAGGTGCCTGCAGCAACCGTTTGGTTGGAAGGGTTGGTATACCAATAGTATTTTTGAATACCCAAGGGGGTAAACACTTTTGCTCGGGCAAAATCGTTTAGGCTCATCCCTGAAGTTTCTTCGATGATGGCACCGATTACAGCGGCATTGATATCCGCATACACCCATTGCGCTCCTGGCTGCCTCACTAACGAAATGCCCAATATATACTGGACCCACTCGTCTTTTCCCATCCATTGCCCAGCATTGCCCGGTGTTTTCCAATCGTCTGAATCTGCGTTGAGCCCAGAAGTCATATCGAGCAAATGTTTGATTTTCACTTTTTTATAATCTTCGTGGATGTCTGGGTATTTTTCTTTTGGAAAAAAAGAATAGACATCTTGCTCCAAGTTCTGAACCAAACCCTCTTCGATGGCAATGCCTAAAAGCAAAGCGGTAAAACTTTTGCCCGCAGATCTAATGTCGTTGATATCGGACCGCTCGGTACTGTTGTAGAAGTACTCGATCACTATTTTGTGGTCTTTTATTACCACCATCCCTCTGAAATCATTTTGCTCAAAATCAGAAATCACATCGTCCAGTGCGTTGATAGAATCTTGGTTGAAACCAGCCTCTTCCGGGCTCATCGTTGGTAGGTGGTCAATGGGAGGCCGCTGGGCATTGGCCATCAGCACAAGGGTCAAAAAGCTGAGTAAAATAACACTTGTTTTCATAAGTGGATGCTGTTGTGGTACCAAACTTTCAGCAAAAAACCGGCAAACCCGGCAAGTTGCACAGAAAGTAACTTGCTCAATGTAAGCATTTTATAACGTATTGTGAAACTATAAATGTACCTATAACAAACTAAAAATGAAACACACTCAGCCCCGCCCCAACAAGCGGTCTACTCCTTCTTTATGTACCTTCCCAATAGGAATTGAAACACCAGCTACAAAAACCATATTGCCTTCTACCAGTTCGATCTTTTTGATGGCCACTACATAAGATTTATGCACTTTAATAAACTGCTGATCGGGCAAACTTTGCTCCAATGAAGCAAGGGTCTGGTGGGTCAAATAGGTCTTGTCTGTGCTGTGCACTTTTACATAGTTGCCGTAGGCCTCGGCATACAAAACATCTTCTAATTTGATTTGGTAAAACTTTTTCTGGTCTTTTATAAAAATACTGCCTTCTTCCGAGGCCGGCTTCTGCTGGTTCTCCGACAGGCTCCCACTCACTTTGTTAACTGCGGCTAAAAAACGATCCAACCCAAATGGTTTGAGCAAATAGTCATCGATGTTGAGCTCGTATCCTTCCAAAGCAAACTCTTTGTAGGCCGTGGTTACAATCACTTTGGGAGGGTTGGGCAACAACCTTAGAAAGTCGAAGCCAGATAACTTAGGCATGTTGATGTCCAAAAACAGCAGGTCTACTGGGTGCTGTTGCAAATACTCTATGGCTTCAAACGCGTTGTAGCAATTTTTTTTAAGCTGCAATTGTGGCAAGTTTTGCGCATAGTCTTCAATGTTGTCGTGGGCCGCTGTTTCGTCGTCCACTATGATATACGAAATCATGGTTTTTTTAATTCTAATGTAACAGAATATTCAGAGTTTTGATTATCGATGGTCAGTTGGTGCATTTCTCCAGGGTACAACAAATTCAGGCGCCCTTGCAAGTTTTGCAGGCCAATTCCCGAATGTTCTGCCTTTTCCTCCGGGTCGTAGTTGTTGCGGATTTTAAATACCACCTCTTTTTCATTTTCCATCAGATGGATATGTACAAAAGCCTCTTCCACCACTTTTTCTACCCCGTGTTTGAAGGCATTTTCTACCAAGATAATCAACATCAAAGCGGGAATGGCCGTGTTATTATTTTCGATGGTGTGGGCAAATTGAATGTCTACTTTTCTGTGGTAGCGAGCGGTCTGCAAATCAATGAAGTTATTTAAATAATGGATTTCCTCCTGCAAGGCCACCGTATCAGCGTTGCCATCGTAAATCGTGAACCGCATCATATCGGACAACTTCAAAACATATTCCTGTGCTTTATCTGGATCTTTTTTTATTAAGGAATATAAATTGTTTAAGGTGTTAAAAAAAAAGTGCGGGTTGACTTGCGTTTTGAGCAGGGCCAACTCCGCCTTAATTTTTTCATTTTTTAAGTTCTGTATGCCCTTCCATTGCTCAAAAGACCAAACAAAAAGCATGTAAAATACCAACATGGCCATTACGGCAGCCAGCACATCGGCCATCCAGATGTTGTGGTTGACCACCCAAAAACTATCGTGGCTGCCATCATCGGCAGTATTGGCCCAAAAAACACCTAACGTAAGCAGGAACATACTGATACCAAACCACCAATATCGTTTCTTTTTATTGGCATTTTCAAACCCAAGCTTACCACTCCTAACCAGGTAATCCAGAAGTAAATAGAAAGTAAAACCGCCCAATAATAGATTTATAAAGATGGGCAATTCACTTTGCTGGTTTCTAAAAAATATGCTTAAAAATACCAGCAGCAACAAGGCCAACATCGCAATAATAAACCGTTTTTTATTCTTCATAATCCTTTGCATTTCAATTTACTTTTCGAAAGTAACTGGGCGTTGGTTGTCTGCACTGTTTCTGTCTAGTCGTTGGTTATATGGGTCCAAG
Source organism: Cytophagales bacterium Alg240-R148 (assembly GCA_900537185.1). Lineage (GTDB taxonomy): Bacteria > Bacteroidota > Bacteroidia > Cytophagales > Cyclobacteriaceae > Alg240-R148. Next base: position 389,886 of record LS999829.1, on the reverse strand, counting down.
GCAATAAAACCCGGTCTGCCTTCCACAACAAGTTGAAACGAAGTCTTTGTGGCATCGAAATGATGAATATACAAAATTTCATTGCTTTTATTACCGCCGCTTGTCTCCTCGGTATAGACCACAACTTGTATGGGCTCATCGATGCCAATTTTTTCTTCCCTACCATTCTGATTCGTCTTGTAACGCTGGGCTTGTGCACTTACGTCAATTTCAAACTTTCCGTTTTTCAAGGCTTTGGCTTTGGCGCTTAGAAGTTGAAGGTCATAGGTAATCACCTCTTTCATCCAATCGTCGACCAATTGGTGCTGTGCTGCTGGAGCGGTCGCATACAATTCTTCCATCAGGTGCTGGGTAGTCGCTTCTGCGGCATCTCCGTATTTGATAACCATATTTTTAAGCGCCGTGTTGAGCTGTCTCTCTCCAATTACATCCCGCAAGGCTGCCAAAACCACAGCCCCTTTGCCATAGGCCAAGTACACTTGGTGTTGGGAGTTGTACAATGCAGTCTCCGATTTTTTGGCAAACGAACGCCCAGAAAAATACAACCTTTTGTTGTGGGCCATTAGTTTTTCTACTGGTACTCTACCATACAATTGTTCCATGAGCAACAACTCGGTGTATTTGGCCAGGGATTCGCTCAGTACCATGTATCCGTCGGTTCGTTTGGGGGTTAGTTGGTATCCCCACCACTGGTGGGCTACTTCGTGGATTAATACCCGGGCCACCACATTAAACGCCTTGGGGTTTTCTATATTCTTTTTGAAGATTTTCTCGTTGATGGCCACTACCCCTGGCATGGCCTGCCCATTAGAGCCCATAAAACCTGGTGCTTCCGCTATGCGCAAATAATCGTGCGCATAAGCACCAAAATTATCGCTGCAATAATCCAAAGTTGCTTGGGCTACTCGCATCATTTCTGCAGCGTTTTGTTCGTGCTCTTCCAGGTAATACATTTCAATGGTGGTACCCTTGTGCGCTTTCTTTTTTATTTGGTAACGGGCCGAAAAATAAGCCAGCATGTTGTCAATTTTACCCTTGGACTTAAAATGGTAGTAATTTCTATTCTCAGCCTGCCAGCTTTTAACCAAACTACCGGAGGTAAAAGCGGTTTGGTCAATTGAGGTAGACAGTTCTGTTTCAAAATAAGCATTTTCGAAATTAAACTTATTGTTGCTCTTCATATGAGCACCAGGAGACTGGCCTCCAGTTTTTAAGGGCAATCCATACTGTTCGCGTTCTACAGGGTCTTCAATTTCATAGTGGTCCACATAACCCAGATAAGGCTCAAATTGACTCGATCGAATATAAGTTCCATTGCTGTTGATGCTGGGATTAATTTCGAAGCCCTCCGTTTTGTTTTCTAAGCTGTAATTCATGCTCAGTGTTTGTTGGGGCAGCAAAGGGGCCTCTAATTCAAACAAATAACTTTTAAGCGCTTTATCGTACCACAATTCCTTTGCATTTTCAATGTTCAACTTTTTTAATGGCACTGGGGTGGTTATAAATATTTGGTGCATGGGTTCCACCGATGCATTTTTAATCTGCAAACTGGCCTCCACCGTATATCGGTTGTCTTCCGGAAATAGGGCCACATTGGTTTTTACATCTACCCGTTGCGGCACCTCTAAGGACGCATATTTTTTGAACTTCTGCTCATATTGTACATTAAACGAATTGGCTTTGTTGGTAGGTACATAGTCATTGAGCACATTGGTTTGGTACCAGATAATGCTGCCGAAAGCCATGAACAATAACAAGGCACTGGCCAACACGGATTTTTCTTTGAAATTCCAATGGGAAGTGACCAAGGCCTTAATGGTGTTTTTATTGCCACGTGGCCAGGCTTTATAGCCCAATAAAAGCAATACTATACCCAAAGACACCCAATACAAAAGAGTCCAATTGAATGGCTCTACGTATTGACCATACCCCGAAAAACTGGAATAAGCCCGCGCCATATTGGGCAAATGGTTCAACAACAGCAAAGGGTGTTCCATGCCTATGCTTCCACTGAGAGGGCCAAAAACAAGCAATACAGCCGCTGTAATGACCATGCCGAGGTATTTGTTGGATACCAATACCTGAACCAACAAGGCCAATACAACGTACAAGATCAATTGCAAACCCGTAAAATAAAAAACGGATAAGTAGAGTTTTAAATTAAAGGTGGGATAGCCATGCAATACTTGAAAAACCAGACCAAGGCCAATAAAGGCAACAATAAGCAGCATGGGTATGGCAGACAACACCAGAAATTTGGAAACAAAAAACACGCTGTTGCTAACCGGAAGGGCCTCTATTATTTCGTTCATTCCAGCAGATTTGGATTTCCAAACCAGCTCAGCGCTAAAAAACACAATAAAAAACAAACCCATTATTGGCAAGGCCTCTACACCCAAGCCCACAAAAAGCTCTGTACTAGGGTAGCGGTTGCCATAAATACCACCACCACTCAAACTGTTGTTAAAAACCAAGGCCAACATACCCAACCAAACCAACACAATGGCCAAAAAAGGAAGGCTTTTCAAGGTCATCTTAGCATCCATTTTTATTAAGGACCAGCCTTTGATCCACTGGTTATGCACCACAGGAACTGCTTGGTATGGTGTGCGGGTTTTTGGTAGCGTTATAGCCAATGCCTTAGGTTTTGAATGGGTTTTTCTGAATGAAAAGGAGCGGTATGCCCACCACAAAACAGCAGCAGCTAACAACAACCAAATCATTCGGTTCATTAAAAAAAAGCCATTCAATTGGAGCAAGTATTCGTTTTTCTCAATCGGGCTTAAAAACTGCACTTGTTCAAAAAATGCTGCCAAACCAAACAAATCCACCAGGCTCAATAAAACTACCGATCCATTGGCAGCCAAGGCACTACCGCCCAACATAGGCGTATTCAAATAAAAGCCTACCAGCCAACACACCGCCAACAAAACTACTCCAGCAATGTAGGTACTCAAGGCATTTTGTGTTTTTGCGGTAACAGCAAATAAAAAACTACTTGCAACTACAACGGTCGGCAAGAGCAGGGCCATGTAAGGCCAACCATAGTGCAACCAACTAAAAGCAGCCATTTTTGAAGGATCCGCAGTTGTAAAGACCCTTCCTACTACCAAGCCCAGCATGGCTGCTGTGGCAACAACACAAGTCATCAGCACAACTCCAGTTAAGCGGCTTATAAAAAACTGCTTTTTGCTGATGCCCGAGCTAAAAATTATTTCCTCCATTTGATGGGCGCGGTCTCTTAATAGGGCATTGATGCAAAAAAACATACTTGGAAATACAGCAGCCAATGCAACCAACCCACTGAGGAAACTAAGGTTGTACCCATCGTTGTATTGGGTACTCCTTTCCATATAATCAAACGGAGTTAACATGGCCAACAAGCCATAGGCAAAAAACAGAACTACAAATACCACAAAAGCCTTTTGCCGCACCTGGTACCAGCACTCGAACTGTATCAATTCCTTTAACATGTTGCTTTGTTTTTTTGTGTGGATAAAGTAGAAAAATACACGTCTTCCAGCCCCGCTTCGATTGGCGTAAAACCCTCGGCTGGTGGTTGGTCGGACAGTACATGCAATAAAATTTTACCGGCATGGAGCCGAGACGACAATACATTAAGCTTGTTTTGGTACCCCTCCAATGTTTTTTTGTCTACAATTTTAGCCCATACTTTTCCTTTTAGCTGGGCCAATAATGCGGCCGGAGTGCCTTGGGACACCACCTGCCCTTGGCCTATGATGGCCATATTGGTGCACAATTCTCGAACATCTTCCACAATGTGGGTAGATAATACCACAATGCGCTCTTCTCCTATTGCACTGAGCAAATTTAAAAAACGGTTGCGTTCTTCAGGGTCCAGTCCAGCAGTGGGCTCGTCCACAATGATCAATTTTGGGTCTCCTAACAAGGCTTGGGCTATGCCAAAACGGCGGCGCATCCCTCCAGAAAACGAACTGACTGCTTGTTTCTTGGCACCGTACAAATTAGTCTGTTGCAGCAAACTTTCTACTTGCTGGTGGCGCTCCTTTTTGTTGCCCACTCCTTTTAACAAGGCCAAGTGTAGCAGCAATTGGTAAGCAGAAATTTTTGGGTAAACACCAAACTCTTGAGGCAAATACCCCAGTTGGCTGCGCAAATGTTGGGGGTGTTCTTGTAGGTCTTGCCCATTAAATAGAACCCTACCGCTCGTTGGTGCTTGTAAGGTGCTGAGTGTGCGCATCAAGGTAGATTTACCGGCCCCATTGGGTCCTAAAAGCCCAAACATGCCATTGCGCAATTCCAAATTTACGTTGTTCAAGGCTTGCTTGCCATTGGCATAGGTTTTAGACAACCCTTCTACTTGTAATATATTCATAGTCTCTGGTTCATTGTATTTGGTTCATTTTACTGCAACGAACCTAGTTGAACACAGCTACTTATACTATTTTACTTGACCAACGTCTAAAAACTGGTGATGAAATTAAGGCCCTTAGCACAAGGCCAATGTTTTTTGTAGAAAAAAAGCCTGAAAACATTCCTCAGGCTTTTATAAAAAATGTTTTTTGAAAATAGTTTAGAATTCAAAAGCTCCTACTGCTTGTTCACACCCTTTCCAATTGATGTCCATGTTGTTTGAGTCGGTCAGTAATTCTTCTGGCTCTAACAAATCTGGGTAGCCGCTCCAACCTTCTGTAGGCCCGTAAAAATCGCCTGCTTTGGCCGTAACATCCACACTGGCTCTTATGATGCCTGTAGCACCATCTTCGGCCGTTTGGGCTTGTTGCATCAATTCAGAATTGCCGTCCATGCCTCCATCCACGGCGGTAGTTACCTGCAGATTGGTGGTGGCCAAGCCCGGATGGGCCAACAGAGGAATTACATGGTCGATCTTGGCCGCTTCCAACTTGTTTTTTAGTCCATAAGTAAAATTGGCATTGGCCAATTTGGTTTGGTGGTAGCGCTCCCAGCGGGGCCCTTGAAAGTTGAGGTTGTCCTCTTCGGTTCCATCCCCCCCAAGGCGGCCGCCTTTGGCTTCAAAATAATCGGCTACCAAAGGGCCTCCCAAACGGGCCATAGAAGAATGGTTGACTATGCGGGCTTCGTTGCTGTTTTTAAGCAATGGAAACAATAGTTTTGTTAGCAAAAAATGAGACAGTACATTGGTTTGCATCTGTACATCATAACCATCTGCTGTAGCGTTGTCTTTTAGTGCCATCACCCCTGCGTTGTTGACCAATACATCCAATGTATTGAATCGAGCAGCAATCGCCTCTGCTGCCTTTTTCACGCTTTCGAATTGCTGCAAATCGCAAACCACAGCCTCAAATTTTCCTTCCGGTACGGCTTCTTGTAATTGTTGCAAAGCCTTGCTGGCTCTGTCGCTGGCCCTATTCAATAACAATACGGTAGCACCTTTTTTGGCCAATTCTCTGGCACATACGAAACCGGTGCCACTGGTGGTTCCAGTAATGGCCACTACTTTGTTGTCCATGTTTTGACCGTGGTTGTTGAGAACGGCTTCTAAATGTTGGGTTGGTTTTGAATTGTTCATTTTGTTGTTTTTTTGATTTTTTGATTTTCAAATATCGAATCATAACCGCCCATGAACAGACACTAAATGCTTATAGGCCAACACAAAACGCAGGCATTAGTTTTGGTTGCGGTACTCCAAAGGAGTTTGACCCGTTTTAGATTTAAACAACCTTGTGAAGTAATGTGGGTAGTTAAAGCCAAGATCGTAGGCAATTGCACTGATGGACTGCTCGCTGCCCAACAACATGTTTTTGGCGCGTTCTACCACATAATCATTGATGTGGTCTTTGGGTGCCCTGCCAGTTTCCTTCTTAATCAAATCGCTAAAGTAGTGTTGGGACAGGTGCACCTTTTCTGCAAACCTTTCTATGGCCGGCGTGCCCAGTTCCAAAGCATTTTGTTGTTCGTAATAAGACTTCAATTCCCTTTCAAAAACGGCTACCACATCTTTGCTCTGGTTGGTACGGGTATTAAATTGTCTCTCGTAATACCGCAGGGCATAGTTGAGCAACAACTCCAAGTTGGACACAATTACCCTTTGGCTGTGGTTGTCAATCCGTTGTTCGCATTCATTTTTTATGTGGGCGATGCAGTTGTTGACCATCTGCTCTTCCGCTTCAGACAAGTGAAGCGCCTCGTATACATCGTAATTAAAGAAGGAATACTGTTCGATGCTTTTGCTTAAATGGGTATTGCGAATCAAATCAGGATGGAAATACAACATCCAGCCTTGGATGTCGCCTTTTTCCATCGATCGCCGGGTAGTATATACTTGCCCTGGAGCAGAAAACACCATCAAACCCTCGTTAAAATCAAAGGAATTGCGCCCATAATCTACTCCGCAATTGCGGTCTTTTACGGCCACCATATACAGGTTGGACACCGACCTTGTGCCAATGGCAGAAGCTGGGATTTCGAGTTGGGCAGTATCTATCAAAGAAACCAATGGATGCGAGGGTTTAGCAACATTCAAATGCTCGTGCATTTCGGCCACCGAACCAATTTTCTTTATTTCTTGCTTGCTCGTTTTCATTTGACCTTCCAATTTTAATCTGAAATTCAAATTTCGGTAAAATCCAAACAAAGTACTTACACAAAACGCTGGTTTTTCTTCGTTCCTCGCACCGTGAAAAACCGCTCAAGTAGTGGTGCCATTTGTTAGGTCCCAAACCAATGAAGGCACACCCCATCCTAACAGCCGGTGTATGGTGTTCCCAACGGCCTTTTACAGATACGTTGGGTGTGGTACAAAAGCGCAGCTTTATATTGGCTGTTTCGGGTTGCCACTGAGTACTTTCTAAGAGTTGGGTAAGAAGCTCGTTGCAAAGTAGTATGGCAGGTTTTTAACGCTAAATAGGCAAAGGTTTTTACATCTTGGGGAAACCTGTAGTTTTTTAATTGCATTAATCTTCCTTAAAAGGATAAAGGTTCGGGAATTAAAGTTAACTTTAATTCAAGATTTCTATCTTTCATTTCAGTTGGGCTGAATTTATTCTTTGGTGTACGATTCTCCAATGCACCCATTCGGCTTATTCATTTACTTTTTGGGATAAGAGTTATACGTCTTTTAATTGATTTTTCAATACTGGAAGAAGCACAGTGCAGTGCATTCTACTGTATTGTTTGCACCATGAAGTAATTTAGACAATGAACCTCTATATTAATGCAAATGGCCTACACCGGACTACCAACTTAGTACCCTCTAAGGCAACTATTGGCAGCCTAAACCCAAAGTTTAACCCCTCCAAATTCAATTCTGATGCGGCGTGATTTTGAATCTATAATCGACGGCTATCTAGACAAGCGAGTAGGGGTTGTGAATGATTTTCTGAGTAGCAAATTATCTTTTGATTTAATAGGCAATCTAAAGTTGCTATATGGAGAAGAAAAACTAAGGACGGCAGGAATTGGGAATGGGGAGAATACAGCCATCGAGCAAAGTATTCGGAATGATAAAATCTTTTGGTTGGATAAAAACGAGCTCAAGGAATCTGAAACCGCCTTCTTTGAATTAATTGATGCTTTTGTGCTTTATTTAAATCGGACCTGTTTTACTGGTATTAAGTCGTATGAATATCATTATGCATTGTACGAAAAAGGCGCTTTTTACAAAAAGCATATGGATCAGTTTAAGACAGATCATGGCAGAGCTTTTTCAATGATCATATACCTAAATGAAGATTGGGTAAAAGGGAATGGGGGAGAACTTAAGATCTATAAGAAAACAGAAGTGCAACTGATATCTCCTGAGAATAGAAAATGTGTGTTTTTTAAAAGCGATGAATTACCACATGAAGTACTTGTGTCCAATAAATCAAGAATGAGTATTACAGGTTGGTTGAAAACAACTAGTTAAGCTAATGTTGCTTATTAATTTGGAGAAGTATTCCCGTTAAAATTAGAATTGAACTAATAATTATGTTTTCCCAAGACTTATCAACATAACCACCAAAACCATAATAGCTACTTTTTTTATAAACAAGTACCAAAATACCAATTGAAATAATTAGAATCCCAAAAAACCTATTTCTTTTCATTTGTGATAATAAAGTGCCATGTCCATGTATTTCAAAGGGTATTATGCACTATTTAAATTGTTGTGTTGTCGTTTGTATTACATGGCTATTACTCCAACTTCCTCAGCATATTTTTCCCAATTGGCAATTAATTCCTTAATCAATTCAGGTTTGTGTTCAGATAAGTCGGTGGTTTCTCCAGGGTCAACTGATAAATCATATAATTTCCATTGTTGAGGACCATATGGTTTTGGAATAAATACGGCCTTAAAATCTCCTTGTCGAACCCATTTTCCATTTTGCATTTCACCAGCTATAAATTCTGAATCGGTGTAAAGCGAATTTTCTTCTCCAGACAGTACTTTTGAAAAGGATTTCCCTCTCATATCCAGCACCTTATTTCCTTTATAGGTATCCGGATGCTCTATTCCTGCCATATCTAAAAGCGTAGGCATGACATCCGTTACATAAACAAATTTGCGGTGCGTAACATCCTTTGACACATTAGGACCACTTATAATCATTGGGGTTCTAATGCCACCTTCGCCAGCAGTCATTTTAAAATAATCTAATGGTCCTGAACCTGCAGAGGCCCAGCCAATTCCATAAGCAGTATGTGAAGTAGGGTTTCCTATATTTTCTAATCTATTATCGAATTGACTTAAATAAACACCGTCTTCATTTCCTGGATACATACTGTTGTCCCATGGATTAGAACCATTATCAGAAAGGAACAAAATGATTGTATTATCTAATTCATCGATATCAGAAAGGAATTCCAGCATTCTACCCATATGATAGTCTACATTTTCAACCATTCCAGCATACACCTCCATATACCTTGATTCTATATCTTTTTCTACTGCACTTAAAGAATCCCATGACTTCCCGGTATGGTTCATAGCAGGTACTTTAGCCTCCTTGGGAATTAAACCTAGTTGTTTGGCTTTAAGTATTCTCGCAGCCCTCAATTTTTCAAATCCATCGTCATAAACACCTCGGTACTTGCTCATCCAAGGTTCTGGAACGTGCAAGGGATCGTGGGGAGCCGAATAGGCCAGGTAGGCAAAAAATGGCTTATCATCTTCTTGTTCTCTAATACTATTCATTACAAAATCGGTAAAGCTGCGAGTAGAATAAAAATCCTTAGGTAATGCTTCAATTTTCTTTCCATTCAAAGTATACTCCACATGTTCGGAAGGGGCAAGTCCGGCCATATCATCAAAATGACTAGCTCCACCATTTAATAAGCTAAAAGTTTTTTCAAATCCACGTGCTCCCGGAATACTATTCATGCCATGACCTAAATGCCATTTACCTCCCATATATGTATGGTAACCAGCCTCAATAAGTACTTCTGCCAAGCTAACCACACTTTTGTTTAAATGACCTTCATAACCCGGTTTCCCTACTTGATTTGGAGTTAGCAATTCTCCCATATTACCTAAGCCTGCTAAGTGGTTATCGGTTCCACTCAATAACATTGAGCGTGTTGGGGAACAACTTACGGAAGTGTGGAAATCAGTAAACATCATTCCGTTTGCCGCTAATTTTTGGATGTTAGGAGTGCTAATTTCACCCCCATAAGGTTGCGTATCCGTAAACCCCATGTCGTCGACCATAACGAGTAATATGTTGGGTTGTTTCTCCTTTTTATTTAAATCGGTTATTTTGTTTTCTTTATTCTTACAGGATCCTATTAAAAACCCGAGTGTTACCAAATAAACAATGTATTTCATATTATTTCATTTTCATGTCATTTCTGCAATGCACCACAACAATTCGCTATACTCCAACAAGGCAATAAACAACTGGTGTATTTCTATATGAAATGTAACAACTGAATCGGACTTTTTATAGTTTTATTTGTATGGATTGTTTTGTGGTGAATTCAGTTGGTTGATAACTCGCAAAAGCTAAAAAGGAAAGTGATGAGGGCAATGCCCTCATCCCCTTGTTGGGCTGTGTAAGTCCCTTTGGAATAGAACAGGATTTTTTGTGGCCGAAAACATGCCTTCTTTTCCAAATTAGTTGTCAAAATCCTTAATTGAATCTACAAATTTATACAGATTTCCTGTTTCATTAACCCAGAAATTAATGCCCTCCGTCAAATACCCATCTCCATAATAGTTTTATTTTGTGTGCAAGCTTTGCAGTACTATAACTGGATACTGGTATTACCTGTTCGATATTCTTTCTCTTTCAATCCCCCACCTAATTTGTAATTCCAATGGCATGTGTTTGGCACTGGTCCATTGGATTGTTTTATTCTTTAGATCAACCACCTTAAGCTTACTACCAAAATCTGCTTGGTTCAAATTATACTTTTTTAACTGAATTTGATCGATAAATAAATATTCATCAAGGTCACTTTCCCTCTTAGTTTTAAACCTATCTACAATTTTAACACTCAATCTATCAATAGGATTGCGATAAATGCTTAGCCTTGACAGGTTGAATGGCAGGTTTGGTATTTCCTTTATTTTATTGTCACCAATATTCAAATTTTTTAATGCATCCAATTCTTGGAACCATACACCAAGGCTTGATATTTGATTGGAATATAATTCTAAACTAGTCAATGCCCCAAGGTTAGAAATAGACTTTGGCAGTTTTTTCAGTTTGTTTTCACTTATTTGCAAATACTCCAATTGGCCCAACTTTCCAATACTACTCGGCAATGCTTCTAACTTATTGTCCAATAAATTCAATACCTCTAACTTTGATAAGTTCCCTAAATTTTCTGAAATCGAACATATTTTGTTAGAAGCCAAAAGCAGTTGGGTCAGGCTTTCTAGTTTCGCAATAACATCGTTAACAGCTCCGATTGAATTATAGTTGAGATATAATCTTTTTAGATTAATCAATTGGCCAATGGAAGACGGTATTTGCTCTATCCTATTACTACTTAAATGAAGAACTTCTAATTTTTTAAGGTTTCCCAAAGGTTCTATATCGGAAATCTCATTGTTTGATAAATACAATACCCTAAGATTCTTTAGCTCATTAATCCATTCAGGAATTACTGTGATACGATTGCCTTCAAGATTTAAGTTGGACAATTCCTTATGATCCAAAATCTCAATAGGAAATTCTCTTAGGTTTTTGTTTTTGAAATTTAAAAGTTGGGTCATCTTTTTTTTTATCCAAATGAAAGCCCGGCTTAAAATATTGTTACCCCCCAAAGAGGCGCTGTTGCTTCAATAAATTGTTGCCAGTTTTTATTCTATTTTTTTAATATTCCCTTTTTATCAAAAATGTATTCTACCCCCTTCCCATCTGCAATCCTAATACTTACAAAAGCAAAACCTTATTCAAAATCTTCTTCTGCATTAAACTTCAATGGTATCCTTTTAGAAAGTTTTCAAAGCCAACTTTGATTTGTAATATGGAGGTAACGTTTGTTATTCAATTTTCAATTTCAGTGCGCTCAACAACCTGTTTTCAAAATCATTAATTATCCTACTTGCCCAGAAATTCGCATACCCATTCATTTTTGAATTCAGGGTATAGTGGCAACTAAGAATCAACTCCGTCTTGTTAGGGGATATTTCAATCAATTCATAAGAAATAGTATCAAATGTAAAATAGTCACCTTTTAGAAGGTGTCTGTCTGTTGGTACATCTCTTAATTCTGACTCTTCAATATGGATGTTGAACCCAACAAATTTTAAGGGCTTTACTGTAGACACCGTTTCGTACAGTTTTAATTCATCAGAGAAGTGTCCTATTCTATATTCTTTTCCATTAATGTTTTTAAGTTCTGATTGAATAGGTCTAGGAACTCCGATGTAATTGAAGAACCCTTTGTTGTATTCGTTGTCCTTTATTTCAGGTACTTCTATCAAATTATCCCATACGGTTTGGCTGTTTGTTGCGATTACAATTTTTGATCTAACTACGTGGTGCTCTTTATTATTGGGTATAGTAGTTTCAACGGAGCTAAAAATAAAAGGCAACAGAATTATGGAGTACAATTTGTTTGAATTTCTATTTTTAATAATTGGCCCAAGAACAAGTCCAATTATCCCTGCTGCAAATAAAAAAGGAAAAGCGATTATCAAAATACAAAGCCAGTCTTCTATTCCGCTTGTTAAAGTGAAAATGAAAAATAGCAATACACTCAAAAAGGGAAAAACAAATTGCTTCCACCTTGATTCGATAATTTCCTTCTTTGCAACAAGAATGGGAATAACTGATATTACTATTGGCAGAATCCAAATGAATGAGATGCTGTAAATATTAAAACCATCATAAATTCCATTTACGCCCCCACTTCCGCAAATTAACCTATAGCAATAACCATAAATTGCTCCGAGTACTATTCCAATGTATTGTAGGTATTTCATTCTAATCTTAGTATAAAATGTTATTCTATTTTGATAAGGTTATCCGCTGGGCTAATTTCTTTAATAAAAATAAGTGCGTCATAGTCATCGGTATAAACTTTTGACATTTTTATCCGGTAAAGCGGTTTCGGTTTAAACCCTCCCCCTCCTATAGACAGTGTTTGATTTGCAGAACTAAAAAAACTGTTAGGTTCAGTAGTTTTGGCACGACTCATGTCAAGGAAGAAAATGTCTTTTTCAGCTTTAAAGAGTGTTTCAGAATAAGTCTTTTTATAAGGTTTTTCAATGTTGTAAATCCTCCAGCCATTGTTTAATTTATGTTTTGGGTCATTCCCTTTCAATTTTCCAATACCAAAATCAAAACCAACACTGTAATATCCATCTTTGTAGGTGTCTTTTAAAAAGCTTCCTAAATTTTTTATTCCACTATTGTAAGAAAACATGCCACGTTTATTAATATGTTCATTATGTGCCCAAATAAATGCTTTTTCATTTGGGATTTCATTTTCAAGAATCCATTGCGCATTTTCATACATCTGTAGGTCTCGCACTGCATTCGTTGGGTTTTGAACAAATTCAGTGTAGTTAATTAACACGTTAATTTCTCTATTTACCTCCTTTAGTTGAGGTATTGAATCCATATGGGTTGATTCAAAAAAATCATTTATTTTGGTCTTTAATAATTCTAATTGAGGAACCTTACTATCTGCCCAGTTTGGTGTTGCTGTCATTGTTATTTCCTTTTTCTGACAAGCTTTAAAGTTCTCCACTAGACTTTTCTCAACTGGTATTTCATAGGCATCTATGAGTTCCAAGGTATACTTGTCTAAGTTTTGCGATGATTGTGTATCAAAAGTATAAAACTTAATTCTTTGGTTTTTCTCATGCGTTAAATTATACTCCCTGATCCAGTTTAGTAAATCATATATTTCTGTAGAATACCAGAACCCAGTGGTAAATGCATGGTAAACTATATTAAAATCATCGGACTTATTGTTTATCCAAAGATTAATTGATTCTTCCGCTTTAAAACTGTCTTCGATCATAAATGTAGTTACATTATGATTTACAACTAGGTATTTAAAGTATTTGGCTTTGAGATTAAAATATTCTTTCCCATCATGTGAAAGTTCACCAAAGCCATAAATTCGGGCATTTACAAACTTTTCTGGTGCTTGCTTATGAAAAGAACTTAATTCAGTATCGGGGTCTGAGTCTTCAATAAGTATGGAGTTATTATTTATCCATTCTATGGTTTCATTGGATTGTGAAAACCCTTGGAGAGTTAGCAGAAAAAGTCCAATTAATAACTTCCTTTTCATAGAGTTTTGTTTTAGTATTTTGTAACAATTGGTTCATCGCCATTGCCTATACACCTCTGGTATGTTTAATTATTTTTAAAACTAACCACTGAATGGGTCTTTTTATTGCTTTCATTTCCCATTTGTTTAACTTGCGCCTAACCCATAACAACCAAGGCACCAATGTTTTGTCACTTGGTGTTGGCAGTTGTTTTTTCCTTTTTTAATACCTCCTTGGTTTCCGTGTTAAAGATTAGCATTCCCTCTTTATTTGATTCGAGTTGCTCTAATAAATCGCCATTTGAATTCCAAATTGCAGATTGGCCTGCACTTTGAAAATTGTCACAGTACCCTATGCAATTCGACATTAAGACTGGCATTTTAAGCTCTTGTGCGATCGTAGGAAAATGAACAAAAGCCTTATCAATTCCATTTTGTGGTTTGGCAACACTAGCCAAATATATATCCGCACCTAGCTTTTTTGCGTTTTCTGAGTGTTGCTTTTGCAAAGACTCATAACATATAGCTGGTGCGATCTTTTTATTTTTAACGGTCCAAACGATCTGTTTTTGCCCTTCCGCAAAATATGGTAGTTCGTCGGAGTGCAACAGCTGTTTTGAATATACTTTTCGAATTTGCCTTGGCTGAAAAAGCACCATACTGATATGAATTCCGCGTTCGGAATTGGTTGGTAATCCTAACCCGATTGCAGTATTGTGCAAATCTGATATTTTTTGAAAATCGTCCAATCTGGAATCGCTTTTGTCCATGGCCAATTCCTTGCAGAGTTCGGGCTCATAACCAGTAATGGACAGCTCAGGAAAACAAATCAAATCTACATTTTCAGCAATCGCTAACTCAACCCAAGTTTTATGGGTTTGAATATTCTCTTGTATATCCCCTTTCCTTGGTTTTATTTGAACAATGCCTATTTTCATGTGTTTTATAAAATTAATACCAAGTCCAATGTGTCCTTGTTGCGTTTTTTATATCGTTAAGTACTGGTTTCAAGCTAGTAGCTACACAGAATGCATAGTGTGTTGGGACAATCTCCTATCTTTCCTCAAAAAGTTAGGAGCATGATTTGATTGATTGTGTTGTCACTTACTTTTCATTGATTTTCCCTGGTTGTTACTCATCTGTTGTTACTTGTATGCTCGGCGAATAAGCTATGCCTATCGAATTGATAGCATATCCTCTGACATAATAACTTGTATTTGGCTGCAGGCCAGTAATATCATAGAATGAATATTCGTCTTTTCGACTAGGGCCTTGTTTGGTAGTAGTCGCAGAGGTAGTGTCGGGGTCCATTGTTGTATCCCATATTACTCCATGTTCATAAATCGGTTGCCCGCCATGATCATTCAAATAAATGGAGGCCCCTATTGCATCTGAAGTAACAAATCTCGGCCATGCATTGTGTACTGTAGGCACTCCAAACGTCTGGGCTCTTGATTCATTAGAATATTCGCCTATTGGATGGTCTGAATTATAGGCATACACTCTATAGTAATAGACCTCAAGAGATTCTAGTCCGGTATCTGTATAAGTATTTTCGTTACTGGCTACCGTATCCATTATATACCAAGGTTGAAAAACTATTTGTCGTTCAATAACAAACCCCTCTTCAGAACTGGAATTATCCAACCATTTCAGTTCAACCTCGGTATCAGACAATGGTTTTGAATTTAAGTCTGAGGGAGGTGTAGGCAAAGGCAAAAGGTCTGGTTCATCGTTACAACCTATTAAGTTTAAAATAACCAGGCCCAAAACAACTGTATTTATAATTTTCGAATTCATGTTTCTTTTAATATTACACAGTGATTAGTGTATGGTGCGTTTTTACATGCAGTTAGGCTTTCGTATTTATTTATTCATTTTTTCAATAACTTCCTTTACAAGGTCTTTAAATGTAGAATTGAATTGTTCAATTTTATAGTCTTTAGCTATCACTTCTAACATTTCGTCATGGAAAAGAAGCATATAATGTTTCTTTTCTTTCCAGCTTGGTTCATGATAATAAGGGTGTACTTTATGGATTGTTTTTAATTCCTCAATCCATTTTGAATTTTCTACAATATGAGCTTCATACCAGCCCATTCCTTTATTCGCTATTGGCAAGCCACCAAACACTTCCTCATTTGCAATTCCAAATTTAAATGTCCCACCATCAAATTCTACAAGTGCTAATGGGTATTTATTTGTGCTTGAATTATCAACAACTGTAGTATATGTTCCATCCCAATTTGGGTCAGGTTCACTTATCATGTATAATAAAAAAGTCTTGTGGCCATTTCCAAAAACCTGAGGCATTGGTGCACCAACATCCCATTTAAGAGGCCAGTCAATAATTTTAGCATATTCACTATTCTCAGCTGATGATTCTTTGTCTTTATTTTTGCCGAATATTCCCACTTTTTACTTTTGCATTAATAGAGCACAATGCCTACTATAGCAGGAATGCGCTTTGTTTGGATACAATTTACGTTTAAAAAATTATGGAGCAAAATCGAAGATTTTGTACTCACCATAAGTAATACTTGAACTCTTACTAAAAAACAACTTGGTCTTAATCTATATTTATTCATTGGATTCGTTTCATTAGTTTACCTTAACGTATGAGAAATTTAGATCTCTATCCAGGCTAATGTTAACCTGCCCTATAAATAGTGGTCGGTATAGGTAGCTGCTATAATATGCTTCTGACATTCTATAATCATAAGAATATGAAAATACGATTGTACTTCCACTTACTTTGTAGGTCCCAGTTCCCCAAGCGTTACATTTAAAGGTGTTATTAATATAAAGTTTTAAAGTGTCAATCGAACTTGGACCTTCAAGTGCAGGGGATGTATTATTACTTATATAAGTACTAACTAGTATTTGTTTTGGGAATTAGTTAAAATAGAAAGTGATTCCAAAAAAAATAAGAAGTAATCCGATTAAAAAATATTTCATTTCTCCAAGTTTTTGTATGCCAACGACCCCGCTAAAAAGCGTTGCTGTCCAGGAGGGCAGCTATGATTTTTTAGTTCCCACTGTTGTAGGCTGTTTTTCTTCTTTGATAATTACTTGTATTCTCTGAATCAATATTATTCCGAGTACAATCATGGCTGAAATCCAATCTTCTTTCCAAAAATGATAAATTATTGCACCTAGTATTATTGGTGATATGTAATTAAGAAACCTGTCAATTACTCTAAACCAAATTTTGACTTGTTCTGGAAGTAATGTTTTAAGTTTTTCTGTCACAGTGTTGAAGAGATGTCCTATTAGATGCGCTGTTAACATTAAGAGACCGAGTCCAACAATCAAGATCGTCACAAATCGTTCGGTTCCACTTTCAGCGAAGATGTTGTATAAAAACTTACTGCAGAAAAAGATTACCCCGATTATCAGAATTGGTTTTATTCCTTTTTTCCAAACAGTGATTAAAAATTCTTTTCTATCCATTTTATTAATTGGCTACCTCTCTGTATGAATTGTGCGTTTTGGTGAAGATAATGTTTCATTTACTAATTAGCCAATTCTGCGAATTGGCGCGGCTTCCAGAAGGTAGAAAACTTTCTTCTAGAACCACAGGAGCATGATTTCATCACAGCATGTTAGTGATTTTTTTCATTCTATAACAGCAAAAGTCTCTATAAACTTATTGGTCATCCATTTCTTCTTGATCTTCGATAACCATAGAATTAATAACCAAGGAATTCCGATCCATAAGTTTAAAGTTAAGAAGATAGATAGACGATCTTCACTTATGTTCACTAGCAGAAATATGTTAAGCGCTATTAATGCAATAGCAGGCACAAGGCGTATGCACCAATAACCGAATAAAATTGGCTCAACTGTATATTCCAAAGTGGTTCGCTTTTCATCTTGAGAATTTGCGTACGTGCCGTTAATAGTAAATTCACATAAATTCAGGAGTCCCGCATTACGTGTAATTCTAAATCTGTTCTTGATATGTTCGCCATAGAAGTACTTTTCTTTATTATCAAAGATGTTAAAAATAGCGAATGGTGATCCCATTATTGATGGATTTCCAGGCAGAGTGTTTCTGGTTATGGTTTCTTCGAATTTGTTAAATGAAAGTTTTGATTCCATTATTATACGTTGTGATCGCTACCGCCTGGCTAAAAAACGTAAGAAGTAAATAGCACCCTGCTTTCCCAACCTACGAACCAAGATCGATTTTTAAAGTTAAATTATACTTGGTGGAATTACTAGAATCCTATAAACTTTCGGATTGCAGATCAGCCCTATGTTTATTTATCTTTTGTTAGCGAAAGTTTATTAAATATTCCTGAAATTAATTTCTTGTCGAAATACGGTATTGCCAGTAAGATATTCCAGACAACTCCAAGAATTAGATATACCAATATTAGGTAATAAGGAGCTTTGAGTTCGTACATTCCTGTGAAAATGTTAAAAGACATCAAAAACCAAACTATGTATCCACCCCAAATTATTAGAGCTGATTGTATCACCAAAATAACTCTCTTCCATATACTCCTTGATTCATTCCAAAAAGTAGATTCAATCATGAGAACAAGAGGGAATAAGAGTGTTAGAAGGCATAATTTGACGCCAAAATTATCTTGATATAAATAATCAAGCAGTTGATTATCGTGTCTGAACTTATGTTCTTGCGCTAGAAATTCAATGTACGGCAAATAGAATAGTGCCGATATTATAAACAGAATAACTACCAATGATATTAATCCAGATTTCCTCATAGCTATTTTCGCTAACGACTCTTTATAAATCGTGCGTTTTGGTGAAGATAGTGTTTCGTCTACTTAATAGCCAGTTCTGCGAAATGGGCTATTACTTTTCTCATTTCTCAATAGGCCAATTCTGCGAATTGGCGGGGCTTCTAGAATGCAGAAAAATTACTTCTAGTACTAACCAAGCATGATTTCATCACAGCATGTTGTAGGACGTTTATTCTATTTTTTCGTTTTCTATTTCTAGAAATTTCCGTTTGTCTGTTCGTTCAGGTTCTACTAGTTCGAAATGTTGTTCGTCCAGTTCACCGAAATCCACAATGTTCAGATATTCGCCAACAATGGCTCTCTCAATTTTGATTCTGCCACCACCTGCCCAGTGTCGATCTTGTCCATTCTTCTTCACACCGGAAATCCAAAATTCATCTCCAGTTTCAATATCGTAGAAGTTTCCTGTTGTTCCACCTGATTTGAGCTTCTTATATGCATGTCCATTGAAGTAGACAGTTTGTCCAGACTTGGAGAATTCTGCCATTCCAATCCATGCTTCACCTTGATCATTCTGATCAGTTTTATGTTCGATGTACATGATTCGGCTTTGCATTCTTTTTCTTTTAGTTGATCCAACTTGGATTCAAATTGTCTCCAGAATGAGGTTTTCTTACATTCTGAACCATTTTTTTTTCACAAGCGCCAAATTCTTTAAAATTCTTCTGCCCTTGAATTAATGAAGCTCTGTTAGCACCACCTTCATATTTAGGTTCATTAAATTGGATGGGGTCATCTTCCCAAAAGCAAATTGGGCAAATCGAGTATTCTAGTCGATCTTTTGCGTCAAAACTATCATATCCGCAACAAGGACAATATTTATTCAATTCGATCGGCTTCATCTTTGCATTATGTGCTACAACGTTAATAATAAACCGTCGTTTTAATGCGGTTTATTTAGTGCTGATGCTATTACTTAGTCACCTTAATAAATTTTAAATTAGGTGAATTTATAGTTTTCAAATCAGTTTGCCAATCAACAAAAGGATAAGAATCAGTTGAAAATATCTCTAGAAATTTACCTACTTCACTTAATCGATTATCCTCATCCATAAAATATCTTTCTTGAATAGGCACACCGTTATCATCTAGATTATTGTCATCAAATGCTTGCCAAAATCCTTTATCCAAAATTTGCTGAAAATCCGATAAATCTTTGCCTAAAGGCAAAAGTACTTTAAATCCAGAAGGTTCATGTCTTTGCTCCAATAACTCATTTTCATCAACCTTATCATCAAAAAAGTACTGGTAATTACTATTATATCCATCAATTGGATTACCCTTGTAATCAAGATTATATAATAATACATCTCCATCATGTAAACTCAAAAGCAAAGTATATGATTTCAATAATTTACTTAATCCAGTTGCTAAATCACTTAGGTAAACAGGCGGTTCAATATTAACATTCAATTCTAAAATTGTAGTCCAATTAGAACTACTTTCAATTATAAAATAAAATAATCCATTTTCGCCATATACTTGCTCATTTAGAATATCCTCGAAATTATTATCTGAAATTGTAATAGATTCAAATCCTTTTAGTCGATACTTCTTTCTCAGAATTTTCGATAGAGCTTTGGATACCTCTTCATTATCCTTTTGATAAATATGTACTGCTGTTACGAATAATCCCATTTTTAATATCGCTATATCTTTTTGAAAATTCATTTATTCAAGCTTATGAAATTATGACGATGCTGTGTCTTGCATTTGCACACAACATTTGGCTAAACGCCACTAGTGGCGTTTATTTCTTTTTTAAATCTAACAACTGAATCGGACTTTTTATAGTTTTAATTTCATGGATTGCTATGTGTGTGTAAATTTCTGTTGTTTTACTACTTTCATGTCCTAAAAGGGCTTGAATGTACCTTAAGTCGGTACCATTTTCCTTGCCTTTTGCATCCCACATGCTCGCCCAATTGGCACCGCCAATTGTCGTGGATCCCAAAAACGAAACCAGTGTTGGATAGGGCCATTTCCAATTTAATTAGCCCACGGCTTGCCCCATGGCATCCTCCGCTCAGGCCTCTAGAAATTGAAAACCAGCCCGCCATCTAATCCAATATTTGAAATAGAAACTCCATGGTTAAGTATGTAACCCCAATTTCCGACCTCTTTTAAATGGCGTCAAGAAAATAAGCCTAAGTCATAACGATCCCGAAATTCAGCTGTTTGAGCAGCGTTGGCCCTGCGCAAGAGGGCGAGTTTCTGAATTTCCACTGTGCAACGAGGCTTATTTTTAGCCATTTAAAAGCAGTCTTGATTTTTTGCTTTGGTTTTTTATCAAGAAAAAAGCAAAAACTGGTCCCTGGGCCACCCCAGAAAAAAAACAACCCCAAATAAAAGAAAACCCACCACTAATAAATCGAACCAAAAAAAAGCGAAACTAAAAACATTTAACCCAAATAAAAAAAGAAAAAACCCCTCTATCTACTTCCTCCAAACCAACTTACTAACCCTTTTCTTATCCAACAAATCATAATTCAACTCCAACCAAGTACCTGCAATACCAACATAAATATCTTGATAGGGTAGCAAAATCAAATGTTTCCCTTTAGAATCTACCATCTCCAACACATTGTCTTCTTGGTAGTCGAAGGGAAGCGACTCCATTTTGCTATGGCCCAATACAACTTCTTGGTACACATCCAATTTGTTGCTGCGATTGGTTGACATTTCAAATAAAAACTGTTCCGAACGCCCTCTAATTTCTATGTGGTATTTTTTGCCCTCGTATCGGATGTCATAGGCATTGCTTTTAATCATTACCGCTTCTCTATCGTCCCATTTGATGTACTTGGTATGCTCTATTGATTTTTTGTACGAATACTTAGAAATCATTTTTACGGCTTGTTCATAGGTTAATTCTTTGAAATCTTGCCCCATAATTTTACCATCTGAAGAAATCAATTGTGCGTTAAGTTCGCCAAAAATCATTATCAGAGTAAAGACTAGAATACCATATTTAACTTTCATAGGACCATTTTTAATGTTTTAAACTATTCTTTAGGCTTGTAAGGGTCTAGCTGCCCTGCTTTTATAGGGGGATTTTGTTTCAAAGAAACCACGTGTTTGGTGAGCTGCTTTAATGCTGCTTTAGGAACCCAAGTGTGCGGAAACAAAACATTGTTGCGCTCTTGAGGGTCGTTGTACAAATTATATACTTTGGGCATCGTATAATTATTTTTAACCGTGTTCCACCCTTCTTGTTCCGCAAAATGTAATTTCCAGTTTCTCCATTTAACACCAAAAATATCGTTGCCCATGTACACTACAAATCCATCGCGGCCAGACTGCTGCTGCTTGCCAAGAAAAAAGTCACTCATTTCAATGCCGTCAATTATTCGGTCTTCTGGCACTTTGCCTCCGGCCAACTTGGCAATGGTTGGGAATAAATCCATGGCGTGCACAATTTCGTCACTCACCGAACCTGCCTTAATTTTATTGGGCCACTTCACAACAAAAGGTACCCTCAATGCTCCTTCAAAACCAGTAAAAAGCGTGCCCCTCCATGGCCCTGCCGAACCTTGCACCGTTGTTTCAACGGTTAGGTTGGTGCCACCATAACTGCCTGCTTCTGGACCGTTGTCGGCTGTAAAAATGAAGATGGTATTATCCGCAACACCCAGTTCATCGATTTTTTGCTGCAATTCACCAAGATAACTGTCAATTTGCATCAGCAAATCCGCCCAAGGGCCATTGCCAGACTTGCCATCAAAATCAGGATGGGGCATGGTAGGAAAGTGGGTGGCAGTATAGGGCAAATACAAAAAGAATGGCTTCTTGGATTGTACACTTCTGCTCATAAAGTCTTTTGCTTTGTCTGTTAGGTCCCTGTCTATCAATGGCCTGTAGTCCAATCGGTAGGGCCTAATCTTAGTAGGCACATTTCCCTTAGTAGATTCCATCACATAGGTCTCAGGGAGTTTGCTTTCTTTAAAGCCAGGCATGGAAGCATAAACCGATTCATCCGTTGAGTTGGGCACCCCATACCATTCATCAAAACCTTGGTCGGTTGGATACCTGCCTTTGGTTCTGCCCAAATGCCATTTTCCAAACATACCGGTAGCATACCCTTGATCGGCCAACATTTCTGCCATGGTCACTTCCCATTGCATCAAACCATACACGCCTTCTCCCATAGGTACTGTTCCATTGCCACTTCTTATTGCATACCTGCCTGTCATGAGTGCACTGCGCGAAGGCGTACACTGAACTTCCACATTAAAATTGGTTAATTTTAAGCCTTCGCTGGCCAATTTGTCCATTTGTGGTGTGGCGGCCCCTCTAATAATGCCTCCACCATTGAATCCCGGTTCTCCCCAACCAAAATTATCCATGAATACAATTACCACATTGGGTTGTTTTTTGGATTGGGCATGGATGGTTGCCAATGGCACCAACACCATAAAAAGTGCAAAAAATAAATTCTTGTTGCTCATATTTAAAATTATCATAGCTAGGCCTTGTGATAGTTAAAATAGTTCTTAGTATTCTGAAGCTAAAGCCCTTATACTAAAACTAACAATTGCAGAAGACAAATTGAAATGTTCAGAGATTTAATTTCAAAGTCAGCCTAAATGGTGGACTAAAATACCAAAGTCGGTAGTTGAATTTATTTAGTCTTTAGGAAGATACAATACCATTTCCTCCATTTCCAACCCATCCAAATGCCCCATTTTGCTCTTGTCCTCGTTTATCAAATGCATGTGTATATAGGAATCGTGGTGGGTAAATACCCCTTGGTGCTGTGTGGAATAAAATCCAAGGACCTCCACTGGCTCTTCAACCAACTTATAACTCTTTTGCCCTTGGTGGGCTTCTTGTGGAGAAGTCACGCGGGTTCCCTTCGGTAGGTTTTGAATGTGTATGCTGGCATGTGCCACTTGCCCAGCCAGCCTAAAGGCAAAGGGGGTTTTAATATCTTTTGTAATCTGTTCAAGAAAATTCTGCAGCTGTTCGATGTTCTTAATTTCCTCTGGCATTGGTACTGCTTTCCAGTCCGAAACCTTTGCATAGACAAAAAACGGCGCAGCGCCATTTGTAATTGTTTCAACAACCATACTAGAATCGATGCCCACTTTAGAAACATACACTTGACCATCCATCACCAGCAACTCCCCCCTTAAATGACTGTTTGGGCCAAGGCCGTACACTCCTTTTTTATCTTTAATAGTGTCTAAGGCAATGCGGTCTTGCAATTGACCTTTGCGCATCACATTTTTCATTGCTCCTGCTACTTGCACGCTGGATGGATGGTACGCTTTGGTTTTTTCTTTTTCAGAAACTGTACAACTGTTAAAAATCAAAGTGGCCATACCCACCAGAAAAAAATGTTTCGTTTTCATAGGTTAAAAATTTACTTCTGTTCCTTTAACGCCTCTATTTAATCGGTACTTTTTATATACTTTTTATGTACAACCTCTTTCTGCTCTTCTACCCCAACCACCAAACCATTGGCTATGAAATTATTGCCTCCTTTTAGTTTTGAAATGGTGTACGTTGTTTGGCCTTCATTCATGAACACCATGCCTGTTAATTGTGCTGCCCCGTTGCTACTAACCAACTCATCCCCTATTTCAATTAATTGGACTTGCTCCAACCCTCGGTACTGTTGTGTTTGTTTTGGGTGCAACGCTGCCCATCCTTTGCCCTTCACATAAAATGGATGGTCATGGGTAGCGGTTATTGTACGGCCACTCTTGAATTGGTACTGTACCAGGTGGCTGTGGGCTGCTTGCTCCAATTTTTCGATCTCATAAGCCTCCATTGTACCAGATTTTATGTTGTAACCCATAACAGAATCTCCTGGCATTAAGGCCTCGATGTTTTTTTCGCTGCGATCCGACAGCAACACTTTTGTACCGGCTGCAAAACAGTGTACGTCCAGCCCATCAAAAAAAACTTCGGACAATGCTACGTCATCGTATTTTAACCCTTTGTATACATCCAAAATTTCGAATTTTATGGACCACGGCGCTGCATTCTTAAGTGCATCCCAATCAGACCGGTTGTTGTTGCCAATGGCATCCACTTCAAAAGATTGTTTGGCTCGCTGGTCTTTTAAATTTAAAATGGCCACTTCTTGGTTGTTAACATACATTTTGAGTTGTTTAACCCTAGAATTGTTTTTCCAAGCGGCTTCACTTTTTACATAGCCATTGGCCACAATTATCGTGGTTATTCTCGGTGCTTCTGCTGCAAAAGTATACAGCAAATACTCTCCAATACCATATCCAGCGCGGCCTTCTACCCAAGCAGTTTTATAATCCAAATCATGGGCGTTTTGTGGTCCATATTGGTTGTTTCCTTGCGCATTCAAATAAGAAGATGCCGTTACCTTGTTGGGCCCGCCGCCACAGTACCAGCTGCAACCAGCTCTGTCCGCTGCCCAATACCCACCAGATGCCTCGTCAGTTTCATTTAGTAATTTTATTTCTTCTGTGCTAAGGTCTTCTTCCTTAGTTCCGGCGTTAAGTTTTTCCATTACAGCTCCGAAAGCTGCCAAATTTTTTTCAAAGGCTTTTTCTCCTTCCAGGCTAAAAGACAAGCTCTCTACCAACGTTGGGTGCAATTGTTGGACTTGTGCCCCCGCTAAAGAACTTATCAATACTAAAAATATGCAGCAATACCCTTTCATACCCTTTCTTATTTTCGCTTTTATTTTTGCAAAATTTCTTAAGGCAATGTACAAATTTTACCCCCTTTCTCATAGAGAAATTAAAACCAGCTACCATTGTTTTACTTATTTTTCCTCTATGGTTCTGAATGTTAAATTGACCCGGGGTTGGTCAATTTTTTTTGTTGGAGGCAGCCGATGCATCCAATGGTCTTGGGTGGTCCCTTTCATTATTAACAAACTACCATGCTCTAAATACAATTCCACCTTTTCTTTGGTTGTTTTGTGTTTAAAAGCAAATTTTCTTTCTGCTCCTAAACTAACAGAGGCAATTGCCCCATGTTTTTTCAAATCTTTTTCGCCATCGCTGTGCCATGCCATGCCTTCGCTACCATTGTGGTACAAGTTGAGCAAACACGAATTAAACCTTTCTTCCGACTCTTGTTCCACCAAAGTTTTTAATTCTAAAAGAGTGTTTGTCCATGGCAAGGCCAGTTTGGTAGTATTGGAATAGCTGTATTCAAAAGCCTTTGCTCCATACCAAGCTACTTTTCGTTTGGTGGTAATTTTTTTACCATACATAACTGCTTCGTCGTTGCGCCACGCAATGCCATCCATCAATTGTTGGTAGTATTGGTTGGCTTGTTCATGATCCATGATTTTACCGTAATAATGTACGTTTCCATCCATTGGGAGCCAATTTTTTTCCGGATCTGCTTTAAAATCAAATAATTCCATTGCTCTTTTTAAGGTAATTCAATTGGTGGCATCGTGGAAAATAATACCAAGGGTGTGCCGCTTTCCGCTTATCACCTCAGACACCCCGTGTTTTATATTGGCCCAATAGTATCCTTTGTTTCCTTTGATAGGCCTAAAGTTAGTAGTAAAAAGGAGCATATCTCCCTTTTTAGGTTGCAATACAATGGGCTTGCTTTGGGCTCTAGGTATTTGCTGGGTCATTACAAAAGCCCCGCCGGTATAATCTACGCCTGGTTCGTCCAAAAACAAAACCAGTTGGAAAGGAAAATAAACCGGACCGTAAATATCCTGGTGCAAGGTATTATGCCCTTTCGCTTCATATCTCAAAATTAAAGCAGTTGGTTTGGACTGTCCTTGTAACCGACATTGCTGAATAAAATCGCTGTGTTTGGCTGGGTAATGTTGGCCTATTTTTAGTGCTTTCATCCAAAAGTTGGCTGCTTCTACTAAACGTGGATAAACTGTTGCGCGGATGTTTTGAATGGTTTCAGGCAAGGGGTAATCAAAGTATTTGTAATGGCCAACACCAAAACGATAACGCTCCATCGATACTTCTTTTCTAAACCCAAAGGAGCGGTTGTACATTTGTTTTATGTCTTCACATTCTTGCCTGTTAATAAAGCCCGAAACTGTAACATGGCCACGGCGGTGCAACTTATCAATGGCCAAGGTCCAGTCTACGGCTTCTACCGATTTTTGCACGGGGTTTTTCCTATTTGGCATCATAAAAAAGTAAAATTATTGGTATTTGTTTTGGGTAATAATAAAATAGCAGCCTCTTAAACTTGAATTTGGGCTGCTTCCCAACCAATGATAGCCGATTTTCTGGTGGTGCCCCATCGGTACCCACCAAGGTTTCCAGAAGATTGAATTACGCGGTGGCATGGAATAAGAAATGCGATAGGGTTGTTGCCAATGGCAGTGCCTACTGCCCTGGATGCCTTGGGTTGGTCAATATCGGCAGCGATTTTTCCATAAGTGCTGAGTGCTCCCTTTGGGATTTTCAACAAACTCTCCCAGACCTTAAGTTGGAAGGCAGTACCTTGCAGGTGCAATTTTATTTGACTCAACTTGCTCCAATCGCGGTGAAAAATATCCAAAGCTCCTTCTTGTAGGGCATCTGCTTTTTCTGTCCAAACGGCATCCGAATAGCGGCTCTTTAAATGTCCAATAGCTTCTTTATCGTCTTGCACAAATGCCATGTAACAAATGCCCTTGTGTGTAGAAGCCACCAACAACTTCCCAAAAGGGCTTGCAAAAAGGCTGTAATTAATGGTTAAGTTTTTTCCTCCATTTTTAAATTCTCCGGGAGTCATGCCTTCTATGGTCACAAACAAGTCGTGCAAACGCCCTGTTCCAGACAAACCAGTCTGGTCGGCTGCATCAAACAAGCTCACTTTTTTTTCTTGAAGCAGCTGTTTGGCATATTGCACACTGGTGTATTGCATGAATTTTTTTGGGCTCACGCCGGCCCATTCATGGAACAAGCGCTGAAAATGAAACGGGCTCAGGTGTACTTGAGATGCCACTTGCTCCAAAGAAGGTTGTGATTTGAAATTTTCCCTTATAAAGGCAATTGCTTGGGCAATTCTTTGGAAATTAATGGTATTTTGATCTGTCATTTGAGAAGTTTTAATAATACAAAAATAACAGCACATCTCCTGGCAAAAAACCCGATTCTTGCGGAATTTTTGCTTTGAAAATTTTGAAAAACTCGTACCCAACCAATTAAAGTTGGACCTAACCCAATATTTTTATTCAAATGCCATGATGTTGATCGGTTCTGTTCTTCCTTTCACCTGAACACTCCTAAAACTGGCCGAAGGTTGGCTGTTAGGCGCTAGGCGTTCGTGTACTTCTTCTGATAGTACCAGCTGGGTTTTATACGTTTTGTTCATTTGCTCCAATCGGCTAGCTAAAATCACTGGGTTGCCCGTTACAGAATACTGCTTTCTGGATTCGTTGCCCACATTGCCCGTAACTACAAACCCCGCATGCAAACCTATACCAATTTTAATTTTAGGTATGATTCCAGCTTCTCCTCTTACTTTTAATTCTTCAAGTATTTGGAGAGAAGCTTGGTAGGCATTTTCACAATCATTGCCATGCGAAACTGGCGCACCAAAAGTAGCCATGAAACCATCTCCGAGCAGCTGGTTGATGTTGCCGTGGTGTTCTTGTACTGCATCAATCATAAAACCGAACATTTCATTTTGATAGGCAATTAGCTCTTCTGGGCTCAGCTTTTCGGCTGTGGCCGTAAAATTTCTAATGTCTAAAAACATTACACAGACAAAACACCTCGACTGCAAATCTTGTGTTCCCTGCTGAATCAATTCCTGTGCTATATCTCCCGATACTTGCTGCTTCAACATCTGTACAATCTTCTGTTCAGCATCCTCCAACTTCCCTTTGGTTTTTTGTAGGTCTTGGTGGGTGATCGTTAATTTTTTATGTTCCTTTTTTTTGGCCGAATACGATTTGTATACCACCACCGTACTCGAAAGTATTAGAAATGCTACCAGCATTAAAATATTTCGGTATTTTACCTGCCTTTCCTTTTCCTTTTCAATTTCATTCACATTCAGGTCTGCAATTCTCTTTTGTTGTTTTAAAAGCAAAATGTCCCTTTCGGCTCTGCTGCTTTCTGCTACTGTTCTCAAACTGTCCGTTTCCATTTTACGGGCCAATTCGTGGTAGCGTTTTTCATAAGCCAGTGATTTTTCAAAATCCTTTTCAAGGGCATATTCGTCGGCTAGCTGTTTAAACGTTTTTAACTTGTTTTGATCCGCTATTAAAGCGGTATTGATACTATCCTGCTCGGCTGTTTGTCTGTCCGTTGGATAGGACTTAGTTTCCAACTTTTCCATGGCCATTTCTTCGGTTGTATCGGATGATATGGCAGTTAGTGCCTCATTTAAGAATTTCTGAGCCTGGACATGGTCGTTCAAAGAATCCAACAATACCGCTATTTTTATTTGGTACGCTTTGATGCCTTCTGCATCTCCTTTGTTGCGCAGCAAATTGATTACTTTTTCGTAGTGGTCTATGGCCCCTTGGTAGTCTCCCTTTTTTTCCCTGCTCTTACCGAGCTTTATTTCTGTTTGTATGGTCAGGTCTTTAGAAGTGCTGTTGATGGCTTCCCCTACCTTGAGATCCCCAAAAGTTTTAGAAAAGAACGATTCTTTTATTTTTCCCGCATCGATGAGATCCTGAATTTTTTGTAGGTAATACGCCGCCTCATTGGCATAGGCAACATGTTCAATTGAATCAGACAATACTTTACCGGCTTGTAGGTTGTCTTGCGCGTCAAAATACACTTTTCTATCAAACAAAATTTTACCCAACATGATGTAGGCAAAAGCTTGTTCATGTCTTTCTTTAAAATCAATTATGCTGTTGCTTTCAACGAATATGTTTTCCGATAAGGTAACCGCCTGACGGGCGTACTTTTGTGCTTTTTTTGCACTCCTATCGTAGTAGTAAGCACTAATTTTATTCAAAGCTTTTAGCTTTTCCAGCCCAAATAAATTTTTGTAGTCTTTTTCTAGTTGGGGTATGTCGGCTTCTTGTGCATTCGCCTTTGGGCACACTGCCAATATCCAGCACAATACCAAACCAACACACCATTGGTACCCCACCCAGTTGGGCCTACCCATTGTACCTATCCTTTTATAGCTATTTCTAAACACTTTTCTAAAATAGCCAATAATTTAATTAGCATGCAACTAACAGCCTTATAATGCTTTGGACATTATTTTATCGTACCTAGAATCCATACAAACACTGAGATCGGTGGTGACGAACTGGCCTTGGTAAAACATACTGAAAATGGTGGCAGGGCTTGGGCTTTGTTGGGCTTGTTCCATCGTTTCCAATTTTATAACCGAAAGGGGCAAGTTTCTTTTTTTGGCAGTTTCTTGTAAGGAGTTTAGAGCATGGAATTCTGCAAAAGGGCATCGATTCGAATAATACACCACTATGCCCTTTGTTTCAGGGCATTGACCAGACCGTACCGAATCATTGAAAACAGGGTCAGGTGCATGGGCATTTAGTTTTTTTACTAAAAGACTGAAACCACTAGAAGTTTTGTCTGCCTCTACAAAACCTTGTTTCAAGAACCATTTGGTATCGCTCATAAAATGAAATTTTTTGGTGCCCACCACAGTTACCAGCCCATCCAATTGTTGGTTTTGTGCTGCGTCAATGGCAGTTTGAAGCAACCGTTTGGCGTGCCCTTGTTTTTTATATTGGCCCGATACCCAAAAACAATTGATGTTGAGGTAACCTGGGGCTGTTATTGGCAACCAAGCTTTTTCTGCTGGTCCATATTCTATAAAAACCTTGGCTCTTGTGTCCAAGCGCCGGAACACGTAACCATTGCTAAATTCTTGTTGCAGCCAGTTTTTTTTTGCTTGGTAGCTGTCGGTGCATTTTTTATCAGAAATGGCACAACAAATGTGTTCTTCCGCTATGTTTTGGGCATTGAGGTCGATGAGGTTTTCCATTTTTTTTAAGTTTAAGTACAATTGCTATGGCTCCTAAAAGTTAAAAAAATAGGCGCTCATTTCATTAACAATGTGCTTATTTTATGCAAGTGTACATGGGAATAGTCGAACGAACAGGAACTGCTTTGCCTTCGTTGCACTAGGCTTCCAATGGTTGCTTAGTGCTCCATCCAAAACCGCCGCCGCCTTCTAATCTAGAAACATTTGTTTCATGCGGTATCCATTTTATTTAACTGCCATTCTACCCAAAGCAACAACCTGTCGTTGGGGTGAAATTGAAGTATTAACACATGGTTATAAGCAGGGTCACGGATTGAAATTTCAATTCTTTTGTTCTCCAGCACCTTCATACCAACAATTTCAGCAGTCCCAATTTCATTGGGAGGATCTGTCAAAAGCAATACAACAGGGCTGGCATAGCCCGTCATTATAAAGGTTTGCCCATGGCCTAATACAAGCATGCCCTTTTCGCTTAAAACAATATCCGCAGCATCAAATTCGTATATAGTTTTTTTGGACATCGACCTGTAAACATTTTTTTGTGCCCACAAATCAAAATTTTTAACACAAACTTTCAAATTCAATAACACCTCATTTGCAACGTTATTATAGGTAAGCATGGCCATTGATTGTTTTTTATATACCCTATAAGCTGCTGCATTGAAAAACAAGTACAGTACAATTGGGCTTAAAAAAATCCACCCTCCTATTAGAGGCAATCGGTTCTGTTTAAGTTCCAATATTGTTGTACCAACTCCCAACAAACTTCCCATAAAGACCATCATCCAAAACCCAGCCCCAACCTTCTGTGATTTAAAAAACTGAAAGAAATTTTTGCGCTGTATCGACATGGGTTCAATCTATATTTGCCGCATTAATTATTATCAAATGAATGATAGGTATTCACAACTATTCTCAACACTACAATGATAGCTAATTTCTCTGCAAAATTTTAACGATTCAAACCTCCGCTAAAGTTAGCATCAGTTTATAAATGAGCACGGCTATAACAATAAAACCAGCATAGGACGCCTGCCGTACATTTTTATGGAAGTTGGGATTTCTTCTGATTTCTACAAACCCCCAAAGTAAAATTGAAATCAATGCAAAACTAGAAGTAACGGTATAATAAAAATTGGTAGATACCATGGTAGAATACAACAAACACAAACCCAACACCGACCCTAACAAGGACAGTCCAAAACTAAAATCGCCTTTGGGTTGATCTACTGAAGTCCAGCTGCTAATACTTTGCATTAGCTCCGGTTTGTTTTCAACAGCAAAAGGAATGGTAATGGATTTATGGCGCGGATATGCTACCAAAGTGATGGACCCGTTTTTAGCTTCTTTCACAGATTTAACCTCTTCTTTTAACAACAATAATTTTGGGAAACCCTCTTGCACTCTTTCTATTGAATCGGCATGGAGAATCAATTCAAAGGAGGCCCATGCCTGCCTTTGTTTTTTTATTGCACCCAACCAAACCACCAGGAACACTAAAAACAAAAGCACTGAGGTAGTCACTGCTATCCATACTTGGTCGTGGTTTATCACAAAAATCCACGCTTCTAAGACCAACAATACCGGAACCAATCTTATAAATAGCGTTTTTCTAAACTTATTAAATTGACTTTGATCTAATTGGTACCTCATAGCTTTTAAAGCTCACTTTTATGTTGAGCCACAATCTAACAACACAATCAGACTTTTTAAAGGATTAATTGTATTCTTTGTCGCATTAACTATAAATTTTATGGTTTTAATAATTTAATTTCTGATGGTGCTTGTCCAAACCACCGTCGAATAATTTATTTTGGACAGTTACAAGACATTAAAAAAATAGCTCCGATATATTTTTGTGACCACCGTTTTTTCAGCCAAAGAAGGCCCGGTTGTGTCTTGTTTCCAGTTTATTCACAACTTAATCAGAGGGAAAGTACTGCGCTAGATAGTCCCAACTTTGTTTTATTGGTACCTTTGCATCCGCAGTTCAGCTTCTTTGTTTTTTGATCGCGAAATGGGAATCCTACGCGGTACGATAGGACTTTCAAAAAACAATGCCCTTGCACTTCCGGTAATAAATAAATTTTGAAGCAAATTGAGCATAAATGTTTTGTGGCAGCGCATAATGAAGTCAAATGTAGCCAATTGTATTTCTAATTTTTTAAGCGTAACGCGCAGCAATTTATTCTTTAAAGTCCCAGCCTCGTACCAATAAACCGTGCAATAGTTATCATTGGCTTCTATAAACGAA
Source organism: Cytophagales bacterium Alg240-R148 (assembly GCA_900537185.1). Classification (GTDB taxonomy): domain Bacteria; phylum Bacteroidota; class Bacteroidia; order Cytophagales; family Cyclobacteriaceae; genus Alg240-R148. Next base: position 357,285 of record LS999829.1, on the reverse strand, counting down.
ATGTCTTTGGGGTCTAGGGTCAAAGAATCCTGGGTAACGCAGCGCAGTTGGACCACAGATGTTTCTTTTTTTTCTTTTGAACATTGCCTGTTGGCAGGCAAACCATATGCCCGCATCAATTCTTGAAATTCTAGATCAGATCTTATCTGTTCATAAATAGGGTTCCATTGGAGCTCCTCCAGCAATATAGCCATACCCGAAGCCGCTGCTTGCTTAGCATGCCTATAAAACCCGTCTAAATCGCCATAACCGAAATTAACCAAGGCCATTACATATTCCATAATTCCAGAACCATCGGGCCAAGCGGCTGTTTGGAGTCTTTGTTCTAACGTTTTTGCCTTTTCCAAGCAGCTTGTTTTCGATAAGGCCAAAGACAAATATCCATGGCCAATATTTACCTGTAAATTACTCCTACCCTGCAAAACAGAATAACCTTCCATGGCCAGTTCAGTATCTCCCAACCAACAGGCAACTAGGCCATTACATTCTAATAAAAAGGGACTGGTACCGTCCACCTTTCTAGCAATATCCAAAAACTTCTGTGCCGGCTCCATGCGATTTCTAAAAATTTGAATTTTAACCATTCGGGCTAAATAAGGCATGGCAAAAGGCTCCAATTCTAGTGCAAATCCAGCGTGTTTTTCTGCCTGGCTGATCCCTCCATTATATAGGTAGTACAAGGCCATAACATGGTGGGTCTTTGCATTATTTTTACTTAAAGCGAAGGCTTTGTTCAAGAAGCCCTTTGCCAGTGCAAGGTCCTTGTTTTGGTAAAGTGCCACCTGCGCGGCCAATGCATAAGGCGCTGCTCTATTGCCGTTTAATTCAATGGACTGCGCTGCATATTCTTTGGCTAAATTAAAAGCAGGGAGGGAGGCTTCATACCCCAACCTACCAATGGTGCAGTAACATTCAGCGAGTTTTGTGTAGGGCAAGGAAAAAGTTGGATCCTCTCCGATGGATTTATTGAAGTACCCAATGGCCAGCTTTATTGCTTGGTAGCTCTGTTGGCGCCAATGGTACTGGCCTTGAAGGTAAAATTGGGTGGCCTTATAAGGAGCAATTGGAACGATAACCGGAGGGTTTGCTCCTGCTATTTCGGCAAGTAGCTCGTTGGCAACAGGATACAAAGTTAGCATCCAATTTTGGAGGCACAATTCAATTGTTGTCGCGTACACCTCCTGCCCAGTTTGGGTTTCTAACAATTGGATGGTTACGTGAATTTGACCTTCTTTTTTTGCTATGTGGCCTTTTAACACATGCCCGACTCCATATTGTGCTCTGATCTTGGTAAGCGACAGGGTATGTTTAGAAAGAAATACACTAGTGGACTTAGGCATGGTGTTGTTGCTCCCAGCAGAAGCAATTAAGCCGGATAACGCCTCTGGAACTCCTTCCTTTAGAAAGTCCGCATGCAGCATGGGCGGGTCCATTGAAAAAGGTAAAAAAAGAATCTTGCGCATAGGATTGAAAAAAAAAGAAAAAGGGGGGGCTTCGCATCACAAAATTCCACCCCAATTTCTACAGTTCAGTATATGCATTTCAACGGGTAAAAGCTGCTTCCGTTGTATTGTCCATTTTTTGGACTATTGTTCTAGGCAGTCTTTTCAAAAACCAACCGGTAGTGGTCCATAATTTCATCCTCAAAACAAACCCGATTGGGGCTCACTTTGAACACTTCAATTTGATGCCTAAAGGATTTATCCGTAAAGTAGCGCATCAAAAGCTTGAAATAAAGCGCGTATTTCTTGAATCCAAACTTTCTAAATTTTTTTCTCCACTGACCAATTGTCTCGATGTAATCCAACCGACCACTGCTTTTGGATATCAATTTGAAATTTTTAGCGTCCGCATTGTTGATGACCATTTCTGGTCCATAAGGCAACCAAGATCCAGGAAACTCCTCTATCATTAGGGCCAAAACATGGGAAGCCGATCCCTTTTCTGCCTCCACACTGATCTCTTCTAAAGGCAACATGTTTTTACTGAAAGTCATGGTTTGCATGTAAAAACGACCCCCTACAGGCAACAAGTCGTTGAGTGTTTGAAAAAAATCTTGGTACACTTGCTCTTGTTTACCTGCTTTGTAATCTTCGATGGTAACGAAGTGTTCCAAGCCTCCAATACAGGTGATTGCATCAAAAGTTCCGAAATCCTCCGGCTTTACTGTTCTACAATCTTTTACCTGCACGTTGAATCCATTTTTTTGACAAGCCGCTGCCTGGCCTTTAGAAAGGGTCAACCCAATACTATTTGCTCCTCTATTTTTGGTGATGTAATTGGTAAAAGGAGCCCATCCACATGCCATATCCAATACCTTGCTCCCTTTTTTTATATGGAGGCTGTCCGCAATGAATTTGTGTTTGGCCATTTGTGCCTCTTCAAGAGACATTGAAAAATCACCATCGTATTTTGCCCCGCTATAATCGCCGGTTTCTCCAATGCTCAATCGAAATATTTTGTCGATAGTGGTATACGTAAAATCTAAATCTTTTTTTTCGGCCATAAAGTTTTTGGTTAATTGTCTGTAATACCCAAACTCTGTTTTTAGGTATTGTTGTATCTGTTTGGCCTGACTCTATTTAGAGTATTTTTGATTTATGCACACCAAATTCCTTATAAGATAGAGCATTTAGTTGGATTCCCAATTATCTGTATCTAAAAATGAGTTGTTATATTGTTTGGCTGTTTTTAAACCTGCATCAGGATGCGAAAATCTCAAAAGTTTTACTGCTTTTTTACTCCCAAATTGTTGGTAAAAAAAGAGTGCTCGTGGAACAAAAAATGGGATGGAGTTGCATTATTCACGCAGCCACTCGGTTGTACTTAGCAATGGATGAAACAAAGTACAAAAGGTAGTTTGCCTTTTTAAAACCCATTGGGTTCCGTTAAAATTATTGGGGTAGTGTTGGTTACCAAGATGGTATGTTCGTGTTGGGTAATGTACCCACCTTTGTTGCCTACCAACGTCCATCCGTCTTCCAATTCAACAGCTTGGGTAGATTTGGTTGCGATAAATGTTTCAATAGCTACGGTACTGTTTTCAGTAAATTTGTCTTTGTTGGAAGGATCTTTACAATTGAGAATGTTTTCTGGGGCCTCATGTAAACTTCTTCCCACACCATGGCCCGCTAAGTTTCTGATAACCTTAAACCCCATCTTCTTGGCACCAGTTTCAATTTGATGTCCAAGACTCGATATACTAACGCCAGTTCGAATGCTTTTTATGGCTTCGTGCAGCAAATACCGAGAAGCATCTACCAATGGTTGGTGGCCACCAATGTCTTTTCCCAAAACAAAAGACCCTCCGTTGTCCGACCAAAAACCATTCAATTCCGCTGAAACATCTATATTAATCAAATCTCCTTCTTTTAAAATTTTATGACGGGAGGGAATGCCATGGGCAGCTTCTTTGTTAACACTGATGCAGGTAAATCCTGGGAAATTATAGGTGGCATATGGGGCCGAGGTGGCTCCAAATTGACCAAGCAAACGGCCGCCAAATGCATCCAACTCAAAAGTAGACATCCCTACTGCTGCATAAGCACGCATTTGCCGGAGTACTTCCCCAACTGCCTTACTAACATTTTGCATTCCTAGCAGCTCAGAATCTTTTGTAATGGACATTTCTTATTTATTCTTATTCAAAAAAATGAATATAATCAGAAATGTTGAACATCATATAGGTATGTCTTACTTTTAGTACCTCTTGAAATCCCAATACATAGGATATGGACCAGATTCAAAGTCGCATTGGTCCTTTAAAAATATTCACGGCACTAATTAAGCTATTTTTGGGGGCTATACAACACCCAGATATTGCAATACACTCCAAGCCAAACCCAACAGACCAGCTCCAATAAAAAACAAAGGCACCAATTCTAACTCCAGTTTTCTATTTATTACAATCTCACTGGTATCTTCCGGGTTGTAAATAACATCCAACTGGGTGCCTTCTTCTAATGCCGGAGAATACCCTGTACTAAGCTCTTCCGTGACCCAGACGTTATCTTCTGTTAAAAACCGGACAACAGGATGGTAATGTCCTTTGCCTTTTTTAGATGGTTTCAAAACATTTTTGTATATGGTTGCGGTTACTAAAACCCCTTGGTCCATTAGAAGGTTGTTTTTATTGCGCTGGTAAAGGCCTGCTGCAATAAAAATTCCCGATCCAACTACTATTATGATTTCTTGTACCATAGTGTATTGGGTTCTATGGGCAAAAAAGGATTATACAAATTGCTGAACCAAAATTACAATACCTAAAACCGCAAAAATTGGGCCCCAGTATTGCATTTTAATAAAAAATAAACTGTGGTTGGGTTCCGTTTGGTACTCCTGACCAGAGCCCTCGTCTACCACTGTTTTTCTTTCATTCCATTTTTTACCCATGAACCAACTAAATGCTGCTGCGAGAAAAAATGAGAATACAAAAGACCAATCCCCTTGTTCTTCAGGCAAAATTTTGACAAATAGAACCATGGATATAAATAAAACTATTACGGGAAGAATTCCCCTTCCAGACCAAACTATCATTTCTCTAAATTTAAAAATTGCCTACTCCTTTTACTGTCTATTTTCGGCTCATTCAGACATCCTAAATATAATTTATAATCCCGAATGTAATAATAAAGTAACCACCAACAATAACACAGCATGGTAAGTCATTAATACTCAATAAGAAAAAATGCCTTCCAATTGGACCTTCCGTTACCTATTCCACTCTTTCTGCTGCAATCGCCGTGCAGTTTGTAAACCACTGCTCACAGCCCCTTCCATATAACCTCCATAGTTGGCCGCTGTCTCTGTACCTGAAAACAACAATTTCCCATTCATTTGCAGTGCTTGAAAAATAGGGTTGCCATAATTAGGATGTTGGTAATTGGATTCTTGTGTTGCCGTTGATGTGTAAAGATCTTGGGCCCAGTCCTTTTCTTGGTAATTGGTGTAGTTTCTAACTTCTTTGCCTAAAACATTTTCTATACCATTAAATAGGTACTCTTTTCGGTCGGAAGGTTGGAGCTTTCTAAGATTTTCATTTACAAAACCCATTAGAGCAAAGCGGGTGTTGTCTGCATTGGTGTGGTCGTACAACTCTTTTATTGGGCCTACTTGCCCTATCAGGGTGCCAGAATGGCCCTGAGTTTTCCAAAAGGAAGAATTAAATTCAATCCCGACCTTTATCGCATTGCCCATCCAGGTATGGGTGCCCGACATTGCTTGGTACAACGCATCTGGCAATGGCGGTTCGTATTGAAGTTGTTTTGCCAATTTTGGAGGAAGGGTTACTACCACTTTTTTCGCAGAAAATTGTCCGTTGTTGCTGCCAACCAACACTTGTTGCCCGTTGTCGGAAATATGCTGCACTTGGGTGTTTAAAAAAATCTTATCTTGAAAAGGAGCTGCCAATGCTTCAATCAAAGCAGATGTTCCGCCTTCCACTCGGTGCGCAGCAGGTTCTTGGGTGTTAATTTCGAAATTATGCGGGATGGCCCGTTCGTCATAAACCAACGTACTGGTGCCTTTTCTAAATTGCTCAAATTTTTGTAGTCCGAGCTCCTTTAGCAAATTGTTTAAATCTCGGTGGAAATATTGTAACCATGTTGCGCCCAAATCAATGCCATTGCTACTATATATGCGCCCTCCAATTCTATCCCTTGCTTCCAAAATAATAAAATCTTTTTCCCCGGCCTTGAACAACTGGTAGGCAGTTACAAGCCCAGACAATCCGGCTCCAATAATGGTGTATTTGTTGTTGTTTGTCATGTTTCGTTGCTGCAGAATGGTGTCCACAAGCCATCTTAACACTGCAAGCCCGCTAAAAGGTTCAAAGGCACAGCTTATTATTGCCATGCCTTTGAAAAAATTACTGTTCTGCTATTTCGGCTGCGAAAGAAAGTAGCTTTAAATTTTGGTAACACCCACTTACATCCCACTGCATTACAGCCAATATACTATGCATGGCTATCAGGTTCCGATCGACAGGCTTCTGCTCTCGGTCTAAGGCCACTAACATAGTTTTGGCCACCTCCAACCCTTCTTCCTTATGAGCATTTAAGACATCCACCGCATGCTCTTCTGCTGATCTGGTTCTCTTTGCCGGTTGGTAGCCTAGTTTTTTAACCATTGCTTCTGAAAATGCCCAAGTGGACCATGGGTTTTGACCTGTTACCAGCTTGCCGTCTACCGCAACATTTTGAAGGTACATCTGGCCCTCCTGAAAATTTGCTCCTTGTGCTTTTAATTCGTCCTGTAATAGAAAAGGAAAAATTACTGGGGCATCCGGTATTAAAAGCAACTCTTCTTGGTTGGTAAAACTGCTTACCGTTTTATTTTCTAAAATTGGACGGCCATTGGCATTGGTAGCACCTACCAAAGCGGCTGGCCCATGGCACACCGCTCCAATTACTTTGTTGTTTTGATCGAAATATTGTACCAACTCCTGAATGGCCTTGTTGTTAGGAAAATCGAACATAGCACCTTTTCCTCCAACAAAAAATACAGCTTCATACTTTGCTGGATCGACGGCCTTAATGGGCAAAGTGTTTTTTGCTTTTTGTTGGGCAATGGAGTCGTTTAAAAAGGCAAAGTCAAAAGGGCCCATGTCATCGTCGTCTATCACCACCGGTGGCTGCCCACCTTTAGGGCTGGCAATGTCCACTTCAAACCCGTTGGCTTGAAAAACATAATACGGCCTGGACAGTTCTGTCAGTTCGTATCCTGTCTTTTTTCCACTACTACCCATAACGGCTTGACTCGTTACAACTGCCAAGATTTTACCGCGATTTGCTGGTAAGCTCTGTTTAAGATAAGGGAGGTCGGAAGGCATTGTCGCCTCAAAATTTTTAGGGCCTCCTCCCGATGGCAACAAGGAAACGAACCAAAACCCAAAGGCCACCACCACAACGATTAAACTTAAAATTGTCAACAAAGACCACTTGATAATTGGATATTTCTTTAACATAACGCAAATTTTTGTTTCGATTGAAAATCAAAAATCGGTTGATGCGTTATAAATAGCTTCTCAAATGATCATTTGAGCAAACAAAATGATCATTTTGTAAGGCCATTTCTATAAGCCATAGGGGTAGAAGCGGTTTCTTTTTTGAACGCTTTGTTAAAACTGCTGATGCTGTTGAACCCAACCTCAAATGCAATACTCGCAACAGTATGTTGTTCGAACTTTATATCTTGTAACAAAACAATGGCTTCCTGCACGCGCAGCTGATTGATACAACTATTAAAATTTCTTTTGGTTTCTTGGTTAATAACCATCGACAAAACTTGGGTGCTTTGGTTGAGTTGGGCGCTCAATGATTTTAAGGTCAAATCTGGATTTTTAAATCCCTTTTCTTCCACTACCACTTGTCTAAAACGTTGGTATATGTCCTTTATTTGTTGCGGTGAAACCTTGGTAGTTCTGTATTTTATTGTGTCTGCCTTATCAATGTATCCTTTTCTTATTACTATAAAACTAATCAAATAAGCAATTACAGAATATAAAATAGGACCTACGATGTAGGGAACAAATTCATCGAATAAGTTGAGAACATAGACCAACCAAATAGACAACAACCCTACAAAAACTAATTTTAAGAATTGAATGGTAGGGGTACCAACTCCGTTTTTTTTGCCTAGGGAAATAGCACTATATCCCTTGAATAAATACACCAAGTAGTGGCCATAATAACCAAGAAATACCAGGGCAAAATAATAGATTGGCACTCTTTCGAGCCAATCTTTCTGAATGAAAATACCAAAACAAATTCCCAATACTGAAGGCACAAAATGCAATAACCTACTCGGCCGCCATTGGAATGGTTTTGCGGTATGCGCCTGCACAAAAAGGTAAAACAAGGGCCCAATAGACATTAGAGTTGCCAAACCAATAAAAATCAATTTGATATCCAAATGTTCCGCAAATTCTAAAAAGACTGATTTCCCTACCCTAAAAGAAAGGACCAGAAGCAAAGCAGATAACAGCAAGTTCGCTTGGCGGTTGCCTTTTTTATATTGCCAAAGAAATACTGCCAAAAAAAGACCGTGCAGCACGCCAAGGGCACTGATTAAAATAAGAAAAATATTGCTTGATGACATAATAAAACTAAAACCTGCTTTGAAGGACCAACCAAATAGGCCTCAATATTAATCATTTTACTGGTTTTTGTATTGTTTTTGGATCGGTTTTGTTCTCTGCAGCCTGCTTCTCTACAACCTTCATCGCACTAATAATGAAACCATGGCTGTCGTACTCAAATAACACCCACATGGGTACCGAAAGTGCTAGGAGCCCTAGATAATACCAATTAAAATCAGGGTAGGACATTGAAAATAAAAGTACTGAGTTTACAAGCATGCCTCTGGCAATTCTATCCCGACCACTTCTCGTCTCTATTTCTTTCGCCAACTCTGGGAACCTAGTAATTACCTCAATGTACATTGCTTTTCTATAGCCAGGATAAGCAACTCGGGGTGTTCCTAAATACTTCCTTTCTGCTCTTTCACGAATTCGGTATTTAAAATATTTGGTAAGCCAATACGCCACCACATCCATGCACATTCCGGCAACATAGGCCAATGGCAAAATTAATAGGTTAATTTCATTGACAACTTCTAGATTTTGTTTGCTGATAATGGGGTGCAGCCAAAGCATAGCCACCGATCCAGTTATCAAATATTCGATTAAAGGGCCAGGCATTTTCATTATTTCATCTGTTTTTAAAGTGGTTCCATTCAACTAATACCGACAAGAACATAACACCAAAGTAAAAATACAACCATAAATAACCCCTCCAATTGTAACAGGTATAATAAAATAACCACTTTTATTTTGGTATTTAATTTCTTGATAAAAATCCTTGCTCTTTAAAGTTACTGAATTGGCAATGGCCAGTTGTTCTTTTGCACTTTGAGAAAAAGCACAAGCCATACACAAAACCATTGTTATAGTACAGGTTGTTTTTTTCATGGTGTTTTGGCTTTTGAACTTTTGAATTTCTATCTGAAAACCGCGTCAATAAATATACACAGATCTATGCACTAAGAAAAAAGAAATAACCAATCGAAAATTAGAAGTGCCGCTATCGTAAACTTTGTTTTTAAAAGAGTTTGAATGCAAGTTAAGGTTGAGGTTGGCACTAGATTATTAATTACAATGCTCTTTTGAGTTGGCTGTATATTAAACCCACTTGGCCCAGGTGGTACACGTCGTGTTGTACCATGCCGTTTATTAATGTTCTGTAATCATAGGATTTCCCTACAACAATTGTATCCAAAAATGTTGCTCCTTTGTCCGAAAGTAAGTGCACTATTTCATCTTGTGTTTCTTGCAAACGGCCCAACAATTTTTTCCAACCAATTGCTCCCTCCACTTCCAACATCGGCCAGTCTTCCTTTGTGTTCATTTCAATGTTAAACGGAACGTTTCCTTTTAACTTTTCAATTACCAATACCCTCCACTGAATTATGTGCTGTACACATGCCGCAATGGAGTTACAGCCCTGGACTGTTGCATTAACAACCTTGTGATCCATAACCTTTAATTGGTCCATGACCGACGTTCCATACCAAGGAGTTCCATTGAAACTAACTTCTAGTAATTGCACAATATGTTCCATTTCTTTTACCATAGGCTATCCTTACAAAGGGGGGAACAGGAACCATTACTGTTCTTGAAAATTAGATGGGAAATAACTTTTATATAATTACCTCTATTTTAACCCAATACTGTTGGTATCTTTTGTCCAACTCAGGTGATTCTAACACTTTTACTTTGGTTCCTTTTCTGGCTACTCCTATTTTTTTTACTCCTTTATAATATTTAATGTTCTCTACTGGCGAACTTTCTCTTATAACCAAATTACCATTTACAAAATAACTTTGTCCTACCTGCACTTCCTCAATGCTGTTGGCATTTATTTGATTGTGCGTATACACTGCCCCGCTGTAATTTCCTATCCAGATATACCCCACTGTTGATTTGAATATTGACTCTATTCCAGAATCCGTTGAAACAATGGCCATTTGAGCTATTTTATCGGATACCACATCCTCTGTTAATTGGCTGTGCTTCAATGAAATGGAAGAGTCAGAGAAGTCAACAGATTCCAATGAACTAGGCTGGATGTTTTGTAATTGTCTGGCTACCTCCTTCCTTATTTCTTCTTCGTAATCAATGCTCGAATTGACCAACTCTTTTTTAATTTCAGTTTCCAATTTCACTTTTAGCTCTCCAACTTCTAGGTTGGTGGGTTTAACATTTAAGATAACACTTCCCAACACAACAGAACCAATTGCTACGAGGATGGTTAATGGAAATTTTAATAACTCTACCCAATCTTTACTTTCCATGTTATCGCCTGATTAATTGATGATTTTTTTCTTTAATTTAAGTATTGACTTATTCTTAAAGAAATCTGAATTGGCTAAGTACAACGGATTGTTGGAATTACAGCAATAATTATATGCTTTTTTTGCGCTACTCTTACTCAACTTTCAAAAAAAGCTTTACAAGCGGATAGTTAAAAATCTAGCCCTCTAAAAGTGGGGTGCTAGTTAGCACCCTACCATACCCAAAGACAACACCAACTCCTGGTCTACCTTTTCCCCTTTGTGGTTTTCAGCAGGTTGCCAGGTGCCTGGCAAACGGCGCATCAAATCCAACACCGTAACATCTATGCGTTCAAAACCGGTGGTTCTGTCGAGTCGCACATTTGAAATGGTTCCTAGTTTAGTGACTGTAAAATACAGCTTTGCAGGTTGCAGTTTAGATTCATCCAAATTGGCTGTGTTTTCTTTGTTCTTGGATCGGATAAAATCGAGCAATGCTTCATTACCAGGCCGATAGACCGCCTGTTGCTCCGGAACAATGGTTAAATGTGGCGTAATATAATTATTTTCTAACTTGGCAGTGGCACCATTCATTTCAACAAAATCCGCTTTTACCAAAAAATTGGTGGAGTAACCAGAAGTTTTCAAAATTTGCGTTTGTTCTGTGGTTAAAACGTCGCTTAAGCCCATTGCCCGCACGGAAGTTTGCACATCGTTTTCAATGATGATAACTTCTACGGACCGATAAGAAACAACATCTTGTGTCTCTTCTAATGGCAGAAAATCCTGTATGGAAGTTGCTCCATCAATGGCCGTTTTTAAAACAGGCCGGAAACGCGTACCCAAATCGTAATAAAAGTCTGAATACGTTTTTTGGGTTGAATCGTTATTTAAAAAACTGCCAACAGCACTGTAGTGGAAAGGCAATTTGTCTAAGGGCAATGCACATTTAGTTTCCATGTCCACCCATTCAAAAGCAGCCAAGCCAAACGATAGTACAGCAATACAAGCGATCAAAATATTCTTTTTCATATCTTTAAATTATAATTGAATTTTGATTCAATATAGGCCCTGGAGCACCTCCCAATGTGCTTATTAGTGTAAATTAATGTAAATCTTGTGTAAAACATTTCTTATTGGTTCCAGATTCCAATAGCTTTGTCCTATGCGTCGTTCTATTGGTCTTGTTTGTTGCTTTTTTTTATTTGTCTACTTGTTAGCCTTTAACAGCTTGGCGCAATCTTCTTACCACGAAAAACATATTAAAGTGGCGCTGCGGATGATTGGCCATGAAATTATGCTTGCTGCTCAAGATACTACCTCTCTTATATTACCAGTAATAGAAAGCAATGGCCAATACAAAATTCAGTTTGAATCTGAGTTTGAATTCAGACCGGAAGTATTGGTTGCCACAGTAGATAAGGTAATGAGCCAAACCAAATTGGCCAATGAATACATTGTGGAAGTGCTGTCTTGTAACAGCTTCGATGTTGTTTACAGTTTTGAAGTAGCTGCAACCAAAAGTGAGGACATTATACCTTGCAAAACCCGAGTGCAACCGAAAGCTTGTTATTTGTTGCTGCTCACATTAGTAGATTCTTCAGAGCAGAATAACCAATGGACCAAACATGCCACCAGCCAATCCTCCACCACAAGCAACCATGCCAATTATTGGCTTTTGGGCATTTTTGTACTGGTAGGAGTAGTTGTTTTGCTTTATTGGTTTAAAAGAAAACAAAAAGTTACGGACCCTAACTTTATCCATTTAGGGAGCTATCAGTTTAACCGCCAAAACACCACACTTTTATTGGATGAAACTCAAATTGAATTGACCAGTAAAGAGGCAGATTTACTCTTTTTACTGTACCGGGCCATCAATACCACAGTAGAACGGGATGTGATTTTAAATTTGGTATGGGGCGACGAGGGCGACTATGTTGGTAGAACCTTGGATGTATTTATTTCCAAATTAAGGAAAAAGTTAGAGATGGATCCCAAAATAAAAATTGTTAACATTCGGGGGGTAGGGTATAAATTGCTCGTGGAAGTTTGATCGTTCTTCCTTTTTAGTGAGTTCCGATGCTTGGCGGAGCAAAAAGAATTCCAACTATTGCCCATTCAATTTAATTGCTCTTCCTATTAATGTTTTCTGCTCGGCCCAAACCCCTTGGGCAACAAAATAGTTAGTAAAACAAAAATGAGTAAAAAGTTGAATTCAATCCCATTTCGACCTGCCCCAACTACGTACCAACCTTCTTCAAAATGGACCATAATAATGCCCGATACCAAGATGAAAATAGTTGTTAAAGCAGCCCACTTTACATACTTTTGCATCATTAAACAAACAGCTGCTGCTATATGGGACAGTTTTATGGCCCAGGCAATAGGTACACCAAAAGGAGCAAATCCAATTTGATTTAAATACAAATTGCCAAAATCATTGATGCCATTGTCAAAAATTCCAAATACGCTGTGGGCTAACAAAATAACGGAAACAGCAAAACGAAGTAAAAATGTATTGTTAAATAAAATCATGATTTCTGCTTTGTTTTGAATTGTTAAAACTCTAAAAAATTGCATTCCCTTATTAGCCTTTGCGCATAACACTATTAGGCTCGGTTCCGCCAGGAATATCCATAAAACTAATCAAAAATTCAAAAGCAAAATTGATGGATTAATCAATTTTATAAACTTTCTATAAAAGAGCAAGATTTCTTTTAGTAGAACAACATTCAGCTCTTTAATTACCTACACGCAGCCACCCTGCTACCATTCATCGATAAATCACCCAAACCATTGTATTATCCTATTACAATTGCGTATAAAAACGTATATTAATTGTACCAAACCAGAATAATTACAGATATGAAAGTGATCATAACCGGCGCCAGTGGAATGGTCGGTAAAGGTGTTTTGATGGAATGTCTTCAGCACCCGGCAATAACGGACGTGCTTTCGATTGGAAGAAGAAAATTGGGTTTGGACCATGACAAACTAATAGAATTGGTCCATCGCGATTTTGCTGAATTTGCCTCCATTGCCGATCAGTTGGAGGACTACGATGCCTGCTACCATTGTATGGGTGTAAGTGCCGCCAATATGGACGAAAAAAAGTATACGGTTATTACCATGGGTTATACCTTGGCACTTGCTACCCAACTCTTTGCAATTAAGCCTAATATGGTTTTTATTTATGTTTCTGGGGCAGGTACAGACAGCACGGCACAAGGGAGGTCTATGTGGGCTAGAGTAAAAGGAGAAACAGAAAATGAACTGCTTCAAATTGGTTTTAGGCAGGCATACATGTTCCGGCCGGGTGCCATAATTCCACTCAATGGCATTCAAGCCAGTAGTAAATTCTACCGCAACATGATTCGTTATTTTAAATGGTTGATCCTGGCTACTAAATGGGTGGCACCCCATTCGGTTGTTAACACAACCGAAATAGGCTTGGCCATGATCCACATTACCCAACATGGGTATGTTCAAAATATTCTAAGACCCAAAGACATACTAATTGCTGCCAAAGAAGCCTGGTAAAACAAGGGCTGAGGCCCCTACTTTACAAATAGTTTTTTGTTTAAATTATAAGAAACCAAAACCAGTACCATACCCACTATTGCTGGTAGGTATTCCCCATCGTTGGCATTAAAATGTGCCCCTGCCGCTAACAGCAAATCAAAGAAAAACCCGGCGTAGGCCCACTCTTTTAAGGTGGCCGATTTGTTGGTCCAAATAGCCAATAAGCCTAAAACTTTAGCCAGTGCCAGCGGATAAATGATATGGGATGGATACGACAATGCAATAAAAACTGCTTTTACCTCTTCGTAATTTAAAACATACATGCTGGCACTAAACAACATCAAAGCAGTTAATATTCCTGTGCTCGCGTAATAGATAATCTTATTTCTTTTTTCCATAATTATTTGTTTATTCTCCATGCTTATATATTCCATGGAAAGTAGTTGTTTAAATTTTTTTAGCTCCTTATTCTATCCAGAATTTCACTAACCATTTTAGCCTCTTCTTGGGTAACTTTATCCATAAAAGACATTTCGTCTTTCTTCTGCATTTCATCTATGGTTTGCAACAATTCCAATCCCCTTTGGTCTATTTTTAAATAGACCACACGGCGGTCCGTTTCACTTCTCCGCCTCTTTATCAATTCTTTGTTTAATAATTTATCCGACAGCCTAGTAGCATTGGGTGCCTTTTCTACCATCAACTCTTTGATAACCGACATGGCCAGCCATTCATTGGAACCTCTAAGAATTCTCAAAATATTGAACTGTTGGGAAGAGATACCAAACGGTTTTAAAAACTCGGTAAAATTATTCTTTATCCAACCAGAAGTGAACAATATATTCACTGCAAAACGGTGGCGATCGTCTATAAATTTGCTTTTGATTTCTTCGTCTATACTCGCCATTTATTAAAATTTTAATAAAGGTAGGCCAAAAATATTTATTTTCCTAGGAAAATATTTCCAGTGCAAATAAATAGAAAAAGCACAATCCCTTTCTATTCAACTGCAAACGTACTTTTTTCGATGCCTACACCAGTAATGGTTAGGCTTGTCCATTTTTTAGGCAATTTGGTGTCCAATTGGTCTATTCCTTCTTCTCCTATTTCCAACCCTCCAAAACCAAACAAAACCGATTGCAACATGCCCCCAGCACCAGTTGCAAAATATGGATTATTTCCACCCGCCACTTCAGCCAAAACCTTAAAAGGTGGCAATTCGTTGGGTTGGTAACTCTTTTGAAACAGCTCATAAGCTTTTTCTGGTTGGTTCAATCTTGCATACAGGGTAGCAAATATAGAAAGCCCCATTGCTGGACCTGAAGGTGAAATTCTTTCCTCGTAGTAAATAAGATCTCGCCGCACCGCTTCTTCCGATTGCACCACCTTTAATGGGTAAGACAATAAATTGGCATCGGCTTGTTTGATTATGGCTCCATTGTAGGTGGCGTTTTCTCTGGTTGTACCATCGGGAAAAGTGAGTATTGGAATGTTGCTCGCAACCAGTTCCCACTCCGGGTTAACTGGTTCCCCCAATGTTTCAGCCGCCCGAATCGCATAACGCAAAACGGTAATAACCATCCCATTGGTAAAAGCATTGTTGTCAATATTTTCTTCAAATTCATTGGCACCAATCACATTGTTGATGTTGTACTTGCCTGGTCCATTGCGTTCTACTCTGCTTATCCAAAAGTCCGCTACTTCTTTAAGCACCGGAAACCCTCGGTCTGCCAACCAGCGTTTGTCTTTTGTTACTTCAAAATACTTCCAAAATGCCCATCCAACGGTTGCCGAAATATGCTGTTGGAATGGGCCCGTTAACGCCCATACAGGCGTGGCCTCAGAACCATCATCTGCCGACTCCCAAGGAAACATAGCGCCATCCAACCCATGCGCAAACGCATTTTCTTTTGCCGCTTCCAATCGTTGGAATCTATATTCCAACAACGACTTGGCAATGTTGGGCTGTAAAACCAAAAGTGGAGGAAACATCCACAATTCCGTATCCCAAAACACATGCCCATTGTAACCAAGACCAGACAACCCCATGGGCGACAGCGAATGCCCGCTTCCCTTTCGAGCAAAAGCATACAAATGGTACAATGCAGATCGAACAGCCAGTTGCGCATCCGCATCACCCTCTATGCGAATATCGCTTTTCCACAATTCCTCCCAAGCTTTGGTATGGGCAAGTAACATGCGTTCTATTCCTTCCAGTCGCGCAAAAATAGTGAGCCGTTCTACTTCATTTCTAGGGTCTTTGTTGTGTACCGAAGCCATGGTGGAACCCACAACAGCAAAAGTGTATGGATTGCCCTTAGTGAGTTGTTTGTGAAATTTCATTTGGTGTTTGTTGTAATCCCACTCTTCGTGCACTACGTTCGGAGCCGATTCATGTGGTTCTGAAAAAATAAAAGAAGTTGCTGCTGCCACCCGCTTTTTACCAGGGCTATCTGCTTCGGAGGCCAACAGGGGTATGCGCACGTGTGGCCTGTCAATTTCAGAATAATAGTTGCGTATGCCATTCAAATGGTCTGGTGCCTCTATGTAGTTGGAGGCTGTTAAGGCCACTTCCCGAAGGGCCGTCACTTTAACTACACTCATTGCCGAATAAGGCATATTGCGCAAAGACATTAGCCTATTTTCCACTTTTATTTTACCCGCTACTTCAAAAGTAGTGATGAGCTGTGCGGTTTTCATATCTAGTACCTGCTTGAAGTTCTTGATATTACTCGGTCCAACTCGAATTCCATCCACCTCCAAATCCATATTCATATGCGAAAACGTTTTTAAAATATTGCTCACCCGGCCCCGCTTGTACTTATCAAACACCCCATTCAGCACCACATCTTTTATTTTCATCGGCTGGGACGATGATACCATCCCCACCATACCATTGGCCACCGTTATGCCGTAATAATGGTTGGCATCTATTTGGTTTGCTTCCAACAACCAACCTTTTTGAGCCTTCAGTTGGCCAGTCAAACAAAGTAAGAAAATCAATACGCACTTGGTTTTTATCGGAATCATAATCTTTAATGGTTTAAAATGAACTTTATAATATAACATAAAAATATATACTCCTCCCAAAACAAGAGTACCTGAAAGGTACCAATCGCCCTAGGTATTTCTTTCAAAGCAATTGTAGTTAGTCGTATCCAAAATGGAAAAATTGGATTGGATTACTTAACTTGAAAAAAAGCATTGTGCCAATATGAAGCTACTCTTACAAGAAATTAAACAGTGCACTTTGTGTTCTTCCTCTCTTGAGTTTGGGGTTAACCCTGTTGTAGCCGCCCATCCAAAGAGCCAAATTGCTATTATTGGACAAGCACCGGGCAGCGCGGTCCACAAAAGTGGTATACCGTGGGACGACAAAAGTGGCGAGCGCCTTCGAAGTTGGCTGGATGTGGACGCCACTAGCTTTTACAATCCAGAACTGTTTGCATTAATCCCCATGGGTTTTTGTTATCCCGGAAAAGGCAAATCGGGCGATTTACCACCCCGAAAAGAGTGTGCGCCGGCCTGGCATACCCAACTATTTAGCCACATGCCCCAAATCGAGCTCGTATTGTTAATCGGCAGCTATGCCCAACAGCATTATTTGGAAGAAAAAAATAAAAAAACATTAACTGAAACAGTACAAAACTATGCGCAATACCTGCCAAATCATTTGCCTTTGCCCCACCCATCTCCAAGAAATAACATTTGGCTAAAAAAAAACAACTGGTTCGAAAAAGAAGTACTCCCAGAGTTGCGCACACGGGTTTTTACTATTATGAATAACAGTGGATCAAACCTGCCATAACAAAGTTGCCTTGTCTCGGTCCAGCCAGTTGAGATGGTCGTCGTTTTTGGTGTCTTTTTTCTGAAGGTAGGCCGCGATGGTGGCCACCAAAGCTAAAATGAATAAAAATACAAAAACAGACTTTTTGAAATTGGTTTGTCCCATATGTTCTACGGCATCTCGGTACAATGTTTCCAAGTCCTTTTTTCCTGAAGGAGCAGGTAGTTTGCTGTAATAATCATAATAATCATGGCCCCTGTCGGTCAGATAGTAACGTTCTTTTTCGTCTTCAATTAAGTCCATTTCTAGCAGCTTCTCCAATATCTCTCCCCAATT
Organism: Cytophagales bacterium Alg240-R148; assembly: GCA_900537185.1. Taxonomy (GTDB): domain Bacteria; phylum Bacteroidota; class Bacteroidia; order Cytophagales; family Cyclobacteriaceae; genus Alg240-R148. Next base: position 339,311 of record LS999829.1, on the reverse strand, counting down.
ATTTGCAGGGTTGCCCTCCATGTCTACAACTTGAGTCGCTTCAATGCACGCATCAGGTGCCTCTAGTATGAGCGCAAGGTTCAATAATATAACTTCTTCAGAAACCATTTGTAAGGTGTTTTGACAAACCTACGGCCTATTGATTAGATAATCAAATTCTATAGAAAGCATACCACATATTTGACAAAAAAATGATACCATATAACAATCTTGTTAATCTTAAAGAAAGTTGCAGGACACGAGCTACTGAAGCACAGGTGTAGGGCTCTAAAATTTGATATGGTCGATAATTTATCTATATTTCTAATTACCAAAACTTCAAAATTTGACACCAACTACTCCTTCTACTGGGATTGCAGGAATTAAAAAACACTGGAAAGACGACTTATCAGCCGCTATTTCGGTTTCACTTCTGGCCTTGCCATTGTCTTTAGGGATTTCCATTGCTTCTGGAGCCCCACCCATGTCGGGAATTTTAGCCGCAATTATTGCCGGGGTATTCACAACTTTCTTCAGGGGAGCCCACGTGGCCATTAATGGGCCTGCGGCAGGGTTGATCGTTGTTATTTATACCGGTGTTCAGACCTTATCTGATGCCAATGGTTCTGGTTTTCCATATGTACTTGCCGCCATTATTATTGCTGGTGGTATTCAAACCTTATTGGGTCTGTTAAAAATGGGGAAACTAGGCGATCTTTTTCCTACGTCTGTAGTCAACGGCATGTTGGCCACCATTGGAGTTATAATATTTGTGAAACAGTTTAGTGTCGCTTTGGGCGTGCCAAGCACAGGTGGTTCTGCCTTAAATGCTTTGTTGGAAATCCCAAACAACTTGCTGCATCTAAACCCAGTAGTTGCGTTTATTTCGCTCATAAGCCTCTCCATATTAATTTTCCATCAAAAAATTAAAAATAAAACCATAAAAAGAATCCCGGCCCCTTTGCTGGTTCTAATCGTGTCCATTCCCTTGGTTTCCATTATCGACAGCATACCGGGTTTACAGCAAGTCACATTATTGGATTATCCTGTTTATTTTGGGCCAGAATACCTAGTAGACATTCCTGAAAATTTAATGGACAATATTATTTTTCCGGATTTTTCTAAAGTGCATTTACCAGAATTTTGGTTGGTGGTTATCTCCATCACTTTGGTAGCCTCTCTTATTACTTTGATTAGCGCCAAAGCAGTTGACAAACTGGACCACTTTAAAAGGCGCACGAACTTAAACAAAGATTTCTTTGCCGTCGGATTAAGCACTGCGCTTTCTGGTCTTTTAGGAGGATTGCCAATTATCACTGTAATAGTTAGAAGTTCAGTCAATGTTTCGCACCATGCCAAAACCAAATGGAGTAACTTTTACCATGGTTTGTTTTTATTGGCATTTGTGTTTCTTTTCCCTAACATCATAAGAGAAATTCCTTTGGCAAGTTTGGCTTCTATTTTGGTGTTTGCGGGGTACAAATTGGCTTCTCCCAAAGTATTCCAATCCACTTTATTAAAAGGATGGGAACAACTGGTTATATTGTTAACGACGCTAATTGCCTCTTTGGCCCTGGACATTCTTTGGGGTATATTTATTGGCATTTTTACCACCTTGCTCATTCATTGGTTGCGGTCTCAGCTCAACATAAAAACTTTTGTTCGGCACTTGATTCATACCGATATTACAACCAAAGAAGAGTCAAAAAACATTGTGCACATAGAAATTAAGGGTATTGCCAACTTTGCCATCATGTTAAAACTCATCAATTTGATGTCAAAACTTGGCAACGAAAAACACTTTATTGTAGATTTTAGTACCACCAAATTGGTGGATAGCAGCATATTAGATTTTATTCAGGAACATCGGGAAAAGTATTTTACAGAGACCAATTTTGAATTTACTGGATTGGACGTACACAATACTTCTTCGGCACACCCTTTGGCTCTGCATGTTTTACAAAGACCAATGCAAAAGAGGTTGACCATCAGACAAAATCAAATATCTCATTTTTCGAGCGAACACCATTATTTATTCAAACCAGAAATCAATTGGGTAGTGGACAGTTATTCGAAATTCATTTTTTTTGAACACCACTTAATTCAATACCAGAGAAACAGGGTAGAAGGTTCGTTTGGGGCCAAAGTCCATTGGGTAATTGCAGATGTCACCTACAACGATGGGATTTTTATTGCCAGCAACGAATTTAATATGACAGTCATGACGCTTACCTTCCCAGAAAAACACTTCGACTTCATTATTTTAAACAACCACATCCGGCATTTACAATCCAAACTAAAAAATGAGAACGAACGCATGGATGTGCCACAGCATTTGTTGGACTTCACCAAATTTTTGAAATCCAACGATTCTTACTATTTGGAAAGATCCGGTAAAAACCTCTTGGTTTACAGGAAAGAACGATTGCTCAGCAACCAAGAAATTGTGGCCATGCACGATTATGTTATGAAACTATGCCATTTGCTCCCAGTACAACCAGGGGCAATCACCCATTTGAACAAATATTTCAAATAAGAGCCTTAAGTTCCTTCCGTTTAGGTTGGGTGGAATACAAAAAGCAGATACATTTAAAAATTGGTTACAGCCACTTTTTCCTTTTAAAATAAAAATGCATGAATACACCGATGCACAGCATGACAGCGAGTGTAACGTAATAACCATTCCGGTGGTGCAATTCTGGCATGTTATCGAAATTCATTCCATACAAACCGGCAATAAAGGTTAAAGGTATAAAAATTACAGAAAACACAGTCAAAAACTTCATTACTTCGTTGAGCTTGTTGCTGATAGTAGTATGGCATATATTGAGCAAATCAGATAAAATCTCTCGGTAGCTGTCTAGTGATTCGTCGGCATGGTTGATGTTGTCCATTAAAATTTTGTAATAAATGGCATTTGTTTCCAGCTTGAACTCCGACTCCATTCTGGACAAGGCAGATACCATCTCCTTGGCAGGTTTTATATTTCTGCGCAAAAAATTCAAGTCCTTTTTATACATGTTCACTTCATCAATAACATTTCTTCCAGGATCACTGAGCAATTTTTCTTCTAAAGCCTCAATTTTTTCCCCTAGGTTGCTAATAATATAGGTGTAATTATCCAATACAGCGTCCAACAAAGAAAAAGCCAAATAATCTGCCCCAGATTGCCTTATTTTCTTTTTGCCCTTTCGAATGCGTTCTCTTATGGGGTCAAAAACGTCTCCCTCCACTTCTTGAAAGGAAATTAAAAAATTTGTGTTGGCAATTAAACTGATGTTTTCTGAAATAATTTTACCGTTGATACCTTCCTGGCTTAACATCTTTATGGAGACAAACATGCCATCTTCGAACTCAGTAACTTTTGGCCTGGATGCCGTATTCATTACCTCCGCCAATAACATTTTATCTATGGCATATTCCTTGGCTACCTCTTCCATTAACTCCGTATTGTGAAGGCCTATGATGTTCAACCAGGCAACGGATTCGGTACCGATCAATTCCATCACTTCTTCAACATTTTTAATCTGTTTTTCCTCTAGTTCAACACCATTGTATGCCATCAAATCGAGCCGTACTACTTCGTTTTTAACTTCTCCTCTGAACAGCAACTCGTCCGGTGCCATTCCGATTTCTTGTTTGTTGTATTTGGACTTGCTCATGGTTTAAATTGTTCTGCTCGTTACATTTGTACATCGTGTTGGGCCGCAAAGGCTGTAGGAATTGTTGCAGGCTCTTCATCTAATAATTGCCTTAAGTCAATTTCGATTCCTCTTGCCATAGTAGAAATTGGTACATCATTGGCCGATCCTTCAAACGGATTTTCACCCACCGTTCCGATGCGCTGCATGGTATGGAACACCCACGACACTGCCGAACAAAACGGAATGCCCAACCAAATTATGACATGGGATGCCATAGGAAAAGCGCCCTCCAACTGGGTTCCTATTTTTGCAAACTCTGGAATTATTCCAAAAGGCAACAACAACAAAAATATTCTAACGAAGTAATGGGAAAGTGTAGCATACTGTCTCGGATAAGGGAAATTCTTAATTCTTTCCGATTTGCCCTGCAAACTGAATAATTCTTGTAAAATGTTCTCCAATTCTAAAAACGAAAACTCCCACAAATGGCCCGATTCTTTTAACTCCTTCAAGTGGGCAGATTGTAAATACAACAACGCTGCGGCCTTGTTTCCTTTTGTAAGAATATATTCCTTTTCCTCTTGGCTGATATACCCTTCTAATGCCGCTTCCAAGGCCTGTTCCCTTTCCGGTATGTGAATCATATTAGCCCATTCTTTATTGGTCGAATGCTCTTCAAACACTTCCCAAGGCTTGGGTTGTCTCATGGCATAACGCAAGGCCGTCATCCAAGCAATGTGCCGGTGCACCAAGATTTTAATGGTATTGCTTAATTTTTCCTCTTCCCACTTGTCTTCACTGTGTTGGTTGCTCACCATGGCCCGCACTTTCATGCCCCAGGTACGAGAAACATTTACAATGCCTCCCCAAATTTTACGGGCCTCCCAAATTCTTCCATAGGCCGCATTGTTTTGAAAACCAACAATAAAAGCAACAGCAGTACCTATCAATGCAATGGGTGTCCAGGGTAAGTTCAAAAAGGAAAAACCCATTACCTCGTATAATATGGTTACAATAGTAGAAAGCAACAGGAAATAAAAAGTTTCCCAGCGCGTCCATTGGGCCATGTCTTTGATGGAATAATGTTTTTTAGTGAGCATGTACAGTCTGTTTAGTTAGGGATTGGAAAACACAATTCTCTATTAATTTATACATTAAGAATTATTTGACACGCGATTATTTAATATTTTTATAACCGAAAAGTAAATTGATCTTTTTGAACATCTCAATTAAATGCTTTAATTTTGTGTCATGACATTATTATCCAATAAATCCTATCCTTTTGCACTTGTTGTACTAGTCCCTTCTTTGTTGGTTTTGCTTTTGTCGTCTTTCAGTAAAAATCCAAACCCATCTTATAAACTAGTAGTTTTTGAAGGTTCTGATTGGTGCGCCAATTGTATTCGATTTGAAGAAAATGTATTGTCCGACCCCTTGTTTAAAGTGTTCTTAGAAAAAGAAGACATCCAGGTAGAACGAATTGATTTTCCTCAAAGAAAAAAGCAGGACAAGGCCACCAAAACCTACAACGCCCAAGTTGCAGACCAATTGGGTTTCCAAGGTATTTTCCCTACGCTTGTACTGGTGGATCTTCAAAACAACACCCACCAAGAAATACACTATAAGAACCAAAACGGAGCAGAATTTAAAGTTCTAATTCGGTCTCAACTCACTAATTTCAATTGAAAAAACAGGAGCACGCTTGCCGTTTGATGGGCTCCAATTTTGAATTGGGAGTGGTGTCGAATCCAACAGTTTCTGCCAAAAGAATACTGGAAAAGGGTGTCCAAGAAATTAAGCGCATCGAAAGTTTGTTATCGGAATTCAGAAAAGATTCTCTTACCAGCAAAATTAATAAAAACGCAGGCAAAGAACCGGTAGTGCTTCCTTCTGAAGTTTTTCAATTGTTACAACGATGCTGCAGCCTCCATAAAATATCCAATGGCTTTTTTGATATTACAGTAGGCCCTCTCAAAGCGTTGTACCAATTTAATAACACAGCATTCGAAATGCCACAGGCAACTGAAGTGTCTAAAGCAATGCAAAAAGTAGGCACCCAACACATGGTTTTGAATCCGGAAGAGCAAAGTGTTTTTCTTCCATTACCTGGGATGAAGATTAGTTTTGCTGGTATTGGCAAAGGCTATGCAGCAGATCGAGTTAAAAAACTATGGCAATCCGAAGGAATAAACAACGGCTACATCAATGCCAGTGGCGATTTATGCGCATTTGGAAACAACTCAGATGGCAATGCTTGGAAAATAGGGATTGCCCACCCAGACGACCGATCTAAAAATATGTTTTTTGTTCCAATTTCCGGAAGTGCGGCGGCCACTTCAGGAGACTACGAGCAACACTTTTTTTACAAAGGAAAAAGGTATTCGCACAATATTAATCCAAAAAACGGCTTACCTTTGACGGGAATCAAAAGTGTTTCTGTATTTTCTCCAAGCGCAGAATTATCGGATGCTTTGGCTACAGCAGTATATGCCATGGGAGCAAAAAAAGGCATGGCCCTTCTTGAGCAATTGCCTCAAACCCATGCGATACTATTGGACGATCAGAACAATTTTGAGTTTACAAATGGACTTCGTTATGAGCACATCGATTAAAGTAGTGGGTTTGGTTCTTTTTTCTCTGTTTTTTATGGCTTCGTGTGCCACCACATTAAAGCCTTACGAACGGGTTTACATCAACGATCCAGAGATGCAACTTTCTGTTGGAGCCGATGTGAAATTTGGGTATTACCAGCACTCCATTCGAGAAGGCGCAGTAGAAGCAAAAGGCCAAAAAGGTGGTGGTGGCTGCGGATGTAATTAAGGGCGCATGAAAAAAAAATATTTGCTTCTGGGTAGTCTCGCCTTTTCATTTTACTTCTCGAAGGCGCAAAAACAAGACAGTACGGTTCAAGTAGACCAAACAGAAATTGAGTTTTTATACAACCATTACCTGCAAGATGGGGACAATTCGGCTGTAACAGGAGGTAGGGGAACAGAATCTCTTACGGTTTTTGGTCCTTCCTTAAATGTTGTTAGAAGAAAAAACAAAAATACGTATTCTTTTCAGGCAGGTGTTGATGTTATATCGTCTGCTTCTACCGACAACATAGACTTTGTTCAATCTTCGGCCTCCTCTAGAGACAATCGAGTATATACCAACATAGGGTATGCTAGGAACGTTAAAAATTCCGAACTAATACTGAACACAGGGGCCGGTTTTTCTATGGAATCCGACTACCTTTCGTTTTCTTATTTATTAGGAATGAGCAAGGCCTCCAAAAATGGCATGCAAAGTTTCAGTGCGCAAATCCAGTACTACAACGACGACTTGCGCTGGGGAAGGCTCGACAAAGACTTTAAACGGCCTGTAGGATTGGTCTATCCAGTAGAGTTGCGGTACAAAGAATGGCACGTCGAATACAGGAGACATTCGTTTAACCTGAACATGGGATTTACCCAGGTGATTGGCAAGCGGCATGTTTTGGGCGTTTTTTCGATTGTAGCCTATCAAAAAGGATTGCTAGCAACTCCCTTCCACAGAATAATATTCAACGACGACAGCAAAGCAGTAGAAATGTTACCCGACGAGCGATTAAAGGGAGCATTGGCCTTCAAATGGAACTATTTTGTAGGAGGAAGAGTGGTAATCAAAAATACCATTAACGGGTACCACGATTCATTCGATATTTCTGGACTGTCTTTCGAAAATGAAACCGCCATTAAACTCAACCCACGATGGGTGGTCTTGCCAGGGTTTAGAATATTCAACCAAAAAGGAGCAGATTTTTTTGCTGAGTATGGCCAGCACCAACCCAGTAGCCGCTACCAAACATCCGACTTCGACCTTTCTAGTTTCCGAAGTTTTAAAATTAATTTTGGTGCTAAATATGCACCTTACCTAAAAAGTAAAGTGCCTTTAGAATCTATCTCTTTGCGGTATGGATACTACCAAAGAAGCAACCACCTCGATGGGCACATCCTTTCATTGTTGCTCCGTCTGAACTACGACCACAACCTGCGGTAGGTTATAACAATGCCATGCGCTCTACAAATTCGTCTTTTTTCTTTTGGGCAATGCTTATGGTTGCATTGTTGTTCATCAAAATATAGCCTCCATCGCTTTTTACATATTTCTGCACTTCAAACAAATTGATTAAAAAACTATTGTGCACCCGCATAAATTGTTGATCGGACAATAAGTTTTCGTATTCTTTCAAGTGTTTGCTCACCACTAGCTTCTGGCCATCTGTCAGATAAAAATTGGTGTACGAACCATTGGCCTCGCAATAAAGGATGCGGTCTACTTTTATAAACTCAATTCCATCAGAAGTAGAAAGGCAGATGTTCCTGTGGGCGTTGTCTGGTTGGTGGTAATTTTGTATCAATACCTTTAGTTGTTGCTGGTATTCTTTTTGGTCCTTTCTCTCTTTTGCTTTTTCTACAGCCAACTGTAGATCTTCTATGTCGATGGGTTTCAACAGATAATCAATGGAACTAAACTTGATTGCTTTAATGGCATATTGTTCAAACGCAGTGGTGAAAATTACGTCGAAACTCATATCCGACACGGCATTAATAACATCAAACCCCGTTCCCGTTTGCAGTTCAATATCTAAAAAAACCAACGCCGGTTGCTCCTTTTTGATAACATGTATCGCCTCGTCTACAGAAGCGGCTTCTCCAATAATCTCAACCCCTTCACAAAATTCTTCTAGTAAATTTTTAAGGGTTTCCCTGCTGTGTTTTTCATCTTCAACTATGACAGACCGTAACATAAAATTAGTTTTTAGGTATTTTGACAACTACTTTGGTACCTTTTGGTGCGCCGTGTTCGTCTTTTAAATCATATATTTGTACCAGCGATGCATCCTGGCCACTGCTGAGTACTTCCAATCGCTGTTTTGTAACTGACATTCCTCTAGATGGACGATTTTTGCTGCTTTTACTTGCTGCCTTTCTCCCCATTCCGTTGTCTTCAATCGTGCAAAGAATGTATTCTTCATGCCCCTCAAAGCATACTTTTAAAACTCTATTATCTGTTTTAGGCATTAACCCATGAATGATCGCATTTTCAACATAGGGTTGGACCAATAAAATCGGTACTTCGCAAACATCTTGCTCTAATTGTGGGTCTACTGCAATATTGTACTCAAAATCATTATCAAACCGCAAAGCTTCTAACTCCAGGTAAATGGTTAAAAGTTTAATCTCCTCTGACAACAGCACATTGTAGTGTATGGAACTCTCCAATACTTGCCGAAGCAAACTAGAGAATTTACTTAAATATTTTAAGGCTGATTTTTTATCATCGCTGGTAATAAAATGTTGGATCGAACTGAGGGAATTAAAAATAAAATGCGGGTTCATCTGCGCCCGCAACATTCTTTTTTCTAATTCTTCGTTCATAAATTGAATTGCTTCTTTTTGTTGGGTGATCAAAGTGTTTTTTTCTTCTAAAAGAGTGGCCACTTTCTTTTTGCCTTTGTACCGCAATAAAAAGAGCAAAAGCAGCAGCAAAAGCATTCCAATAATCACTGCCAAGGCAATGCGGAAATTCTTTTCAAGTGCTACTTTTTGACCAAGCAATTCCAAAGCAGCCTGTTGGGCCTCCAATTCCTGGTCTTTTTTATAGGTTTCGAACAAAACTTGTTGTCTTTCGAACTCTGCTACTTTGTTTTGATTGAACAAACTGTCTTTGTACAAAATATACAATTGCGTATGTTCAAAAGCCTTATCAAATTGACCGGATTTTCTAAACACTTCAGAAGCCATATCGTGCGACTGCTTTTTTAGATCGTAGCTGCTAACCCCTTTCACTTCTTCCAAGTTTTTTTCTAGAAAAACTAATGCATCTTCTATCCTACCTTGCTTCAAGCGCAAGTCGGCCATGTTTCTATAGGCATTGATCTTTTCCTGTTTGTAGTCCATCTCTTCGGCCAGTTGGTAGGCGATAAGCAGGTGGGTTTCTGCCTCCAAATAGTTGCCCAGATTCAGCAGCGCCAAACCCAAGTTCATATGCCGCAGGCATTGGTCGTCTTTATCGGCATTGTCCGACAAAGACAGTACTTCTTCGAATTTTTTTGCAGCTGTTTGGTAGTCTTTTTGGTTGTAATAAAGCACACCCAAATTAGAATTGATGTTGAGTAGACCCTCTTTGTCTTTTAGTTCATCGTAAATCAAATACGCTTCTTGGTACGATGCTTTTGCCTTGTCATATTCTTTCATGAGGTCGTACAAAACCCCTAAGTTCGAATATACATTGGCCGTTCCATCTACATCGTTGAGAGAGTCTGAAAGTTGCAAGTTGATGAGATAGTGCTCCAATGCGGCCGAGTAGTCTCCCATGCGCTTGTATACAATGCCCATTCCTGAATGTGCTGAAGACACGTAATCCGTAACTTCATGGGCAGTGGCCTCCTGCAGTGTGTTTCTAAAATATTGCAAGGCCATGGGGTAATCGCCCTTCATGCCCATGCTTACCCCTATATTGTACAACGCCACTACTTCTCCACGCTTATATCCTAGCTCCTGGCTCAAAGCAATGGCATTTTCACCCATCTCAAAAGAGCGGTTGGCATCGGACCGCCTCAACTTTCGCAACAAACTGATCATTACATGGACGCGATTGGTATCGGCTGGTAGCACCTTTAATTGGTTTTCAAGGCTATCTACTACATTTTGTTGCGCCAATGCAGCGAAAGAAAACAATACAAGCAATAAGTTAGTTAAAAGTCTTTTCATTTTACTGGATTGGAAGTACTACGTTGATTCGAACACCATTGGCATTATTGGATGAGGTCATCTCTATCGACTTTTCAATTTTATATGGTTTTAATTTATTCAATAGTTCTACCTGATTTTCCCAGGCGGGTATCTTGTCTCTGTAGTCCACCTCTTGGTACAGTACCTTCTTTTTATTGAATTGAACTTCAAAAGCCACTTGTTCCGTTTGCACTTCAATTCGAACCGATAGTATTTCTATCTTAGAATCGTCACTTACTGCCTGTTCTACTGCGTTTTCAAGCAACATGGGTAAAACCAAAGCTGGTATAGACGGGTTGTTGTTTTTATTTTGGTTTATTTTCTTTTCGAAGGTGTAGTTGAACCGATCTTCGTAGCGGAGTTTTTGCAATTGTAAATACCATTCTAACATGGTCAATTCGGAGTTCAAATCCACAAACTCCGCTTCTAAATTCAGCAAATAATAGCGGATTAATTTACTGAATAAGGACAGGTACTTCAGTGCGTTTATTTTATCGTTGGTGGTAATAAAATGTTGAATGGCGTTGAGGGAATTGAACACAAAATGTGGATTCATTTGGGCTCGCAATGCCCTAGATTGCAAGGCAAGCATTTCCTTTTGAGCAGCTATCAGCTCATTTTCTTTGATTTTATTTTCCTCCCGCTTTCTAATGCTATCAATTTTTATGGCGGCAATGGCAGCAATAGCAGAAAGGATTTGCCCATGTTGTTCCGTAAAAAAGCCTTTGCTAGAATGTTCACAATCTATTACGCCCATAATTTTATTACCCGTTTGTATGGGAACGGCGATCTCCGACATTCTTGGGGAATCGTCCTGAATATAGCGAGCATCTTTGGAGGTATCGGCTACAATTTCAACCATACCAGATTGTGCCGCATGGCCACTGATACCCGACCCAATCGCAATGGCAATCGGGTCGTATATTTCATAATCTTTAGGGTTTTTAGGTCCATATGCAGCTTTTTGAATCAATACTTGGTTATCGACATAGTAAATCACACAATCCTCAAAGCCCAATTTTGAAATACAATTTTTAGCCAAGGCCCAAGCAACTTCTTCCTCGGTTGTTGTTTCCGATATCAAAGTCGAAAAAGCAATCAAAATTGTTTCCAATTCACTAAAGCTAAGTCGGTTTTCACTCATAGTTAAAATTCAATTTCCATTATCGAGTCATAATTTAATAATTTATTTTATGCCTCCGTGCTTGGATCGAACAAAAGCCTCTATTATTCAAGGTTTTATTCCTCAATTTGTTGGTTTGAGTTTTGTCCTTCCCAGCCCAAACTTGTGCACCCGATGGATTGGAACCAGCACCAACAGCTTCTTCCGTACAAAAACAGAAATACAAATTGCACAATACCCGCCAACATTTGTCCATTAATTGACGAGAGCAGGTTTTGGATTGATGGCATGTTGTTAATAATTGATAACCACCCTGTTGTGCACTTGCCCACTTCGTTCGTCTAAAAAAAATGGAAAATACGACATGCACTCATCCCAAAAATCAACCTATCATCATATTAAACCAGATAAATTCTTCATAAACTTTAATTTTATACCACTACCCAGTAACGACAACATGAGTATACCAGAGCACATCACTTTTAGATCCAAAAAAGGGTATGGATTATTAATTCCGATAACATTGTTGTTGGCCGGGATAATGATGTGGTTGGTAATGGAGAATACAGATGCTTTTTCTTTGTTGGTTGTTGGGTCCATCAATTTGGCCACCTTGGTTTTAGTTTTTTATTTTGCACTCTCCACTAAGTACAGCATTGTCAATGGACAATTTTTACTCATTAAAAGTGGGTTCTTAAGCACTCAGAAAATTAGCATCGACAGCATTACAAAAGTTAAAAAATCAAGAAGTTTGTGGGCTTCGGCCGCACCTTCCATTAACAGGTTGGAAGTGTTTTTTGGAAAATACGATAGTGTATTGATATCCCCCAATGAGCAAAAATTATTTGTAGAAGGACTTCAAAAAATTAATCCGAAAATTGAATCGGATGTTGCTTAGTACTACTCTACTATTATTCTTTCCGTTTTGCTAAACAATTGATCACCTGCTACAATCCCTTCTATGCTTACTAAGTAAACCCCTTTATTTTTGGATGTATAAAAGGATATCTCCTGCTTCTCTTTAAGCGCTTGGCTGTTGGCCCAATACAATTGATTTTCAAAACTAGGTGCTTTTGAGTCTTGCAAAAAGCCCGGTATTATTTGCATCGTTCTTTGAATGGATTCCACTTCCACAGCCCTACCTACAGGCTTTTTTCCCGCGAGTGCTTCTCGCTTTGTTGTAATCGATACAATGCCATCAAAAGCAGAGTGGCCAATGTAATACCGTTTGTTTAAAACACTTATGCGCTCGACAATGTAAGGGGATAGTGTTAGGATGTCTTTGCCATGGACAAAGACACCATCCAACAACACCAAAGCCCCGGAAGTGTTTTGGTCTTTGTACAACAGATCGTCCATTTTAATATTTAATGCATAGTCGTTTTCATCTTTGCTTACTCCAACCTCATATACAATTTCAATAAATGTATCTCGCATACTTGTGAAACGAGTAAAATCGTCCAAGACATAGGTTTTGGCACCTGTTAAAACGTTGTTTTGTACCATCGAAACTACTTCCTTTTCTTCCTCATAATAGGCGTTTTCAATTTGATTGTAGATGCTCCTTTGAACCATATTCTGAATTGCAACGGAATCCAAACCGATCGAAGCTGCTTGTATTACAGGATATGCGCCATTAAATTCTTGGTGCAGGTAGAGTTCCCATTCTTTCGACACACTATCGATTACATTGATGTACGCCTTACCTATCCAATGTTTTGGATCATATCGCAAAAGAAACACCCCTGCTTCATTGGTTTTGCTTGAATTGACTTCAAACTCGAATCCTGGAAACCCTATGCCCAATTGTGCTCCTGCAATCGGTTGTTGGGTGCCTGCCTCCATTAGGTTCCCCTGAACGTAACCATATCTATATTCTGGATACAAGGTTATTGGGGCCTTTTGTATACCAACATTCCGGCTCTTTGCTGCCCATAAATAAACATTTACTTGGTCCATTGAAGCTTTTAAAGCGTGTTTTCTAATGTAGTTATTGGCCCAGTCCAACTGGGCCAACTGCTGCTGGGTAATTTTTTCATGTCGGCTGAATGGTTGTTCTTTTGATACAGAAACAGATAAAAAAGATGCATTTGAAACACCCAGTTGCAGCACTACTTTTTCATTGGTTTTGTATTTTTTAAACGGTTGCGATTCGGAGGTCGCGTCGTTATCCACCCATACCAACCTTTTTGCCAAGGGCAGGCTGTCTTTTTTAAGCACAATTTCATACAGGCCTTGTTGCCATTTTTCAGTGCGTACATCTAAAATGGTATTGCCAGCCACTTGGTACGTTTTATAATAATTTTTCCCTTTTATTGCAATACCTAGAGCCAGTTGGTCGGTGTCGTTGTGCTGGACTGCCAAGCGCATGTTGGTGCCAGACCACTCCACGGCTATATTAGAACAACTTGTACACGCTTTGGGCAAATCAAAAAACTGTATACCAGCTCTGTTCTCTACTAAAATGCGGTAATTCTGGCCTTCTAAAGGTTTCAGCTCTAGGAAGGCAAAACCCAAGGAATCAATGGCGGTAGAAGCCTTTACTTCGTTGTTATCGGAGATAACTTTTACTTTATGGTCTGTGTTCTTCCCTTCCAAAGACGAAAAGTACAACAGCACGTTGTTGCTCCTGTTTAAAAGCAATTGACCTCCTTCTGGGTACACTTCCATTTGTAATTGCTCGTCTTCTAACTCGGTTGGCACTGGTGCAGCATACGGGTTGATAATGGTTAGTTCTTGCTGGAAGTAGGACCCAAAATTTTGCATCCACCTGGTATAGGCCACCAATCGGTAGCGGTCGGTTGGAAGCTTGGAATGGATAAAGAACCCTCCATTGCCTACCCCTTTTTCAATTTTTATTTTGCCTTTTAAAACCGGGTTTCCACTTGGGTCAACCAATTCTACATAGAGGATGCTACTTAGGTCTGACAACAAATTGCTTTGTGCACTCTGCACATAGGCTGAAAAGCGGATCGTTTCTCCCACAATGAAGTCTTCATTGTTCAGGTGCAAATATACTTGTTCTTGCACATTGTTTTGAGCAAGTGAGAAAGACCAGGTGGCCAACAAGGCCAAGCATATGGTTGTAATTTGCTTCATTAATTCCAAAAGTCTGGTTTGGTTAAAGAACCATAAATGGTACAATCTGTACAATTAATTGGCATGAGTATCACTTGATTGGTAAACGGAAATGCCAATTGATAAATGTTCTTTCCATTCAGCAAAGCAGGGTTGGAATTAATGTCGGTCATTGGTATGGTGTCTGCTTCGACATTATAATTACAACTTCTGTTCAAAGGATCGACTGGAGAAAAACCATCCGCTTGCCACTGTGTAGGTAGGTAGATCTCATACCGCTCTGTGACACCTGCTACTTCAAAATACCCAAGAACCGGAGCGGAAGGGTCTTCAATGTTTGTTATATTTCCTGCTATAAATCCCTTCTGTTTATCGGCAAAACCACCGGAAGATTCGTTATTTTGCTTCAATAATTTGTAATACTGGTAGGCCTGATCGGATATCGAGAACTGGCGCAAGGTTAGAGAATATTTGTAATTTAATGGCGAATTGTATTCTTCCACAAAAACGAGGGCATACTGCTCTATTCGGTTGGCCGACAAACCACTGGTAGTAACCACTCTAATTTCATTCGATGGTCTATTCTGATAACATATGGCTATGCTTTCTTCTCTTTTAATATACCACTGGTCGTTTGGAGCATATTCATAAAGAGAAGGGTAAGGCACTCTAACTTCATAGTCTTCTTCTATTGCATACCTGTAGTTGGAATAGGCAGACTGCTCGTTTTTGGTGTCTACAAAAAATTGGATGCCATTGGCAACAGAACCGTCAGAATTAGACGCCTTGGTGGTATACCGCCCATAAATGGATTCAATTGGTACTGGTGCTTGCATGGTTTCAAAACCGGACGCATAGGTGGCATTTTCCGTTGTTACCTCCAACTGGTATTGTAAACCCACTGTGCCTGCAACAGGGTCTGGTGTTTGGTAGGTGCCTGCCATTATTTCCACCAAATTAAAAACCCGGCCTCCTTCTTCTCTTATGACTACCGAAGCACCAGATACGGGTTGCGGCTCTGATGCATCCAGCCCATAAGACAGGGAAAGGTATACTTCTTGCACTTTTAATTCATTGGTAAAAGATGCGTCTATCACCAGCAATTGGGTGGTAGATGGCACTTCAAAATCATAGGGTTCAATACAAGAACCACAGAAAAAAACAATTGGCAATACATACAACAGTATCTTTTTCATTAGAATTTGAAGTTATAGGTGATGGTTGGAACTGGATAGGAAAACACCGACATCTTGTAAGCATTGACCTGGCCTTGTTCTACCTTAAAAAATATGGAGTATATATTGTCCCTTCCCAACACATTGTAAATGGAAAAATTCCAAGAAGAATGTGCCAGCTTTTTCTTTTTATGCGACCCCTCGATGTTGAAACCGATGTCCATTCTAAAATAATCCGGTAGCCTGTATTCATTTCTGTCGGAATACAATAAATTTTCGGAAGATTTAAAACTCCATTTTCCCTCGGGATAAGTAATGGGAACACCAGTTCCATATACAAGGTTAAGCGTAAAACTAAAACGCCTCGTAAACTTGTAATTGGTAATTGAATTTATAAAATGGGGTTTGTCGTAACCGGTCGGATAGTATTTGCCCCCATTTACAACTTCCTCTGGGTGCTCACTATCCAACTGTATTTCGGACCTTGAATAAGTATAGTTGAACCAACCTGTTAGCCAACCAGAACTCTTTTTAACTGAAAGTTCTAAGCCATAGGCTCTTCCTTGCCCTTGCAAAACACCGGTTTCAATTCTATTATTAAATTGTGTTTCGGCGCCCGTTTTGAAATCCATTAAATTTTGAATGTCTTTGTAATACAATTCTGCCGATGTTTCCCAAACCTTGGCTCCATAGAAGTTTTTGTACCAACCCAATGAAAACTGATCGGCTACTTGCGGTTGGATATGGGCCGATGATAAACGCCAAATATCGGTTGGAGCAACAGAGGCTGCATTCATTATCAAATGGGTATTTTGCCTGGTTTTGGAATACCCCAGCTTGATGGAGCTGTTATCCGAAACGCTAAGCCTGGAGGTAAACCTGATTTCAGGACCATGGTAGGTTTTAACTACTTCGTTGTCACCAAAAGATTGCGTACCAATAAAGGTGTTTTCATTTTTTGCTGCTCCTGGTTGGTATTGGCTCACCTCCGAAGGGCCAAGAACATAGAACAGCGAATACCGCAAACCCAGGTCGAACGAAACCTTTTGACTGGGGCTAAAATTAGCAGCAATATAAGGTGCTGCATCCAACCCTTTTTCGTCTTGAATCTTATCAGGAACCAATAAAGACGCGCTACCCAAGGGTGCTTTATCTCCAGGGTTTACACGGATCATCCTTGCCTCCACACCGTATTTCAGGCTAAGTTTTTCTTGGATATAGTGGTCGAATTTAGCTGCCACCCGGGTTTCATTAACAGAATAATTGATGTCAAAGGCCTGTGTTGGTAAAACATCATACCCTATTCCGTATTGATAGTCGCTCCAAGATACTTGAAAATCAGCAAACAAATTGTTGTTAAAAGTATGCTTCCAATTGAGGTTGGCCAAAGCATTGGAATAACTAAAGTTGGAGTAGTCCAATAAGGTGTCGGATTGGATTTGAAAGTTGTCTTTGGAATAATAGCCTGTTGCAGTAAGCGTGTTGTTTTTATTGATTGCATACTTCATTTTTCCTACCAAATCATAAAAAGAAGCTTTGTTATTTTTCAAAGGAGAGTCTTTAAGCAAGTTCAGCACCAAGTCTGAATAGGTGGCCCTGCCACCCACCATAAAAGACAACTTTTTATTGATGGGCCCTTCCACCATCAAGCGCGAGGTAACCACCCCTATGCCTCCATTAACCGATATTTTCTCCGTTTCAGGGTCTTTGGTTTTGATGTCAAACACGGAAGAAAGCCGCCCGCCAAACTCTGCAGGGATACCACTTTTATACAAATTCATACCAGACAAAGCATCGGAATTAAACACAGAAAAGAAACCAAAAAAGTGGTTGGTATTGTAAACCGTTGTACCGTCCAATAAAAACAAATTTTGGTCTGCTTTGCCTCCTCTAATATTTAACCCAGCCGAACCTTCCCCAATATTTTGAACCCCCGCTGTTGTAGTGGCCACTTTAACCAAGTCTTTCTCGCCCAACAAGGCAGGAACAACCTCCAAGGTCTTTGTATCAATTTTAGTCATCCCCATTTGCGTACTTGTGACATTTTCTTCTCTGTCGGCACGCACCACCACTGTATTGAGAGCGATCACATCTACCTCCATGTCTACGTCTAACTTCCCATCCGAATACAACATGATTTTTCTTGAGGTGTTGGTCATATTAACCGACTGAAATTCTAATGTCTGAGGGCCGTTGGGAATGGTAAGCGTATAAAATCCATTGGCGTCTGTACTGGTTCCAATAAGAGGTTTTTGAATGAAAACAAAAACACCTTCAACGGGTTCTTTGCTGTCTTTTTCTTTTATATAGCCCACCACTGTGTTTTTCTGGCCCCGTTGGTAATTTTTAACATTGCCTACTTTGAACAACTGGTTGTGCACCGTATTGCCTTCTGTGGGTGTTTCTCTGTTAAACAACACGATGTCGTCCACTACTTTTTGATGGGATGTTGGATTGCGCTGGGCAAATGCTGGGTTTAAAATTATGATAGTATTGTGGAATAAAAACACCTCGTTGTCTATCTGGTGGAAAGACAGTTTGGTTCCATTGGTAACGGCCTGCATAGTTTTGTTCAGTGTAGGAGTGTCCAATGCTTTTTTTGACACCTTGAGCCCTTCTACCCAGGAAGTTTTGTATTTTACTTGTACTTCAAACTTCCTTTCAATGGCCTGTATACAATCCAGCATATTTATGCTGTCCTTTTCAATCGGCGCTTCTATCTGGGCCAACAAAGGCTTGGCAAAAAAAATGATCCATATAAACAGCGTGTATTTCATAGGTTTTGACTCATTAAGCGATCGCATAATTGCAACAACTGAATCAGACTTGCGTCTTCTCTTCTATTGCCCGCAGTATGGTTTTTTTTGGCGTATAACTTTATTTCATTTTTTAAATTTGGGAAAAGGGCGATAAGTGTTTTTTTCCCTTTGTACAAATGGAATTGGTTTTCAACGAAAAGGTAGTGCTTGGTGCTTATGTCAAAAACTTCTGAGCCAGCACTTAGTTTGCTCGTTTTGATGTGCTTGGTGTACATGCGCAAATTAGACCCATTGTAAAGCAACTCATAGTATCCAGGACCATTGCTTGGTACAACTGGCCCTCTTAGATGTTCAAAAGTTTTATTGTGCACTAAAAACCCATTTATTTTCCATTTTTCTAATTTTATAGAGTGGGTACCGGAAGAACCGGTAGCCAAATTTAAGGTAATTAATTCGTCCTGAACAGTGTTGTACAATAGTTGCACTCCTTTGTACAAATGTCCTTCTGATACCACGGTTCCTTTTTGCCACGAAAGACTAGTGAAAAACTGATGCTGTGTATAGGTTTGGTTTTTTATTGGATAGTACTCCCCTTGTAAAAAAGGTGCGTTGCCTCTTCCTATTTGCCCATCGAACCATTCTGCAACCGAGTGGTCCAGGTTCAATTCCGTTACATCGATCTGTGCCGATACGGTGCAGGCAAAAGATAAAAATACTGCTGTGCAAAAAGATTTCAAAAGTTCATGCGTATGTTGAACTTTAAAGTTCATAAAAACCACCGCATATTAAGGAGGGTATTTAGCACATTTATCAAAGACGTATCTTCCTATAGTATAAATTGTACTGAAAAGCGGGGCTGTTGTTAGCAGGCCAACTGCAGCCGAGAACAACTACTCCAAATAGAGGTGGTGGTCAATGGATGCGTTTGTACTCCAAGGTATACACGCAAGCATCGTTGCAGAAGTCTGCAGTCAAAGTCATGCTTCTGTCATTGTCTAATGTAATGTCCGCATCCACTGCGTTCTCATATCCCATTTCTTTAAAATTATAGTGGAGTAGGAACTTCTTTTTCTCTTTGAAGACCTCTGCTTTGCCTGTAAATTCAACCCCGTTTAATCGGGTGCCAGTAAAATTTTTATCCGCTTCAAATCTTAATTTCACAAATGCATTCCACTCTCCAAACGCATTTATTTTTATAACGGATGGCCTTGCTTCTCCCTGATCGCTGTAATCCAAGCTAGTAATTTTCACTACTTGCCAAGTAGTTTGCTCAAAATCAAATTTATGAGGTTGCATCTTTTTCTTTTGCGCTTGTAACATGGATACAGAACAAAAGAGTACAACAATCCATAGATTTTTCATACCAACAGATTAGGTTCAATAGAAATTATACATTTATTATGTTTGGGGTTGTTGCTCAATATAACTAATTACAAAAGCTTTTCTAAATGCTTGATTGGTTTTTGCCAAGGCATGCAACAAATCTTTTTTGGCCTCTGCAGGATCCGTTTCTTTTAAGAGGGTCGCCTTCATCACATTAAAATAAAAATGGCCCTTGGGCAACTGCTGCTCTACCGACTCCAGTAGTTCTTTGGCTTTTCCATTTTCGCTGCACTGGATTAAACAATAGGCCATGTTGATACAAAGTACCGGCGATGGTTGGTGTCGATACAGTTGGTCGTACAGAGCATATATGCCCCTCCAATGCTGCTCGTTTTTTATAGTTGCCAACATGTGTTTACTGGCTATAACCGCTTCGGTATAATACTTGCTAAATGTTTGTGGTTTTTCCAGGTAATGGTAGCCCAATTGGATCATGTCGGCGTCCCAATCTTTCTGTTCAAAAAATGTAACAAGTTGGGCACCTCTAGATTTAGATGCTATTCTGGCCAAGTGGAAACAGAACAAAGCCAATAAATTTTTTGTAGATACGCGGGAATTTTGAACATAAAGCAACTTGGCTAAAGACAAAGCTTCTATACACAAGTCTTCATTTACAAAGGAGTTTTGTTGGACATCGAAAGAATCAAACCCCATGTTAAACACCGCATATAAAATTTCATTAAACAACTCAATTTCTGCCAAAGAAATTGGTTTTCTGTCCGAATCCATTTTTTCCAAATCCAACTGAACCAATTTCTTTTGGGTCCGTTGGATGGATTTGTAAATGGACTCCTCAGTCAGCAACAAATTCAAAGCAATTTCTTTTACATGCAACCCAAAAATATGCTTTAAAATAAATAGAACCTTAGCCTGTTTAGACAATTCTGCATGGCCACCAACCCACAGCAATACTTCCAATCTTTTATCTGTTTGCTCTGCTTCAACTTCTAAAGCTGGTCGGTCATTTACCTCAAAAACGTGCCGGTTCTTTACTTTTATTTGGTTGAGCAGGTCGTTTTTAGCTACTGCATACAGCCAGTTTTCTTTGTTTTGGGGCTGGTGGTTGGGCTTCCAAGATTTTAAACTTTTATAGAATGCATTTTGAATGGCATCTTCAATTTCCGCGGTAAATTGGGTGCCATATTTTCTAAGTAAAGACGAAAATATTTTACCATAGAAAATTCTAAAACTGTTTTCAGCTTCAGAATTTTCAACGGTATCCGGAGTTCTATCTTTCATTTAAAACAATGGTAGGTACTAGTTATAATCCATAATGGGCCGCACTTCGGTAGACCCTCCCCAGCGATGGCTCGGGCATGCCTTGGCTATGGCAAGCATTTCGTCCATGTCTTTGGCTTGTAAAAGGTAATACCCCCCAATCATTTCTTTGCTTTCGATATAGGGCCCGTCTTTTACCACGGCTTCTTTACCGGTAATAACAGCGCCGCTTTCTTCTAAGCCATCTCCAGCCAACATGCTGCCTTTATCGGCCAGTTCTTTGGACCATGCCATGTGTTCTTGGATCAGGGTTTCCATTTCTTTTGGAGATAGTTTTTGCAGGGTTTCTAAGTCGTCTCTAAGTAAAAGTAGGTACTTTTTCATGTTTTTTTATATTTGGTTTGGTTATAGGACAATTGGGGGGTAGGGTTTTGGACATGTTTTTGTTTTTATTTTTTTTGATGTTGTTATTATTTTGGGTTGGTTGCTTATAGTTTCGTTTTTTTTGGTTCGTTTCTTTAGTTCGATTTTTTAGTAATGGGTTTTCTTTTATTTGGGGTGGCTTTTGTTCTGGGGTGGCCCAGGGACTGGTCTTACTTTTTTTCTTGAAAAGAAAAGTAACAAAAAATTCAAGACTGCTAAATAAAAGCTAAAAATCAGCCTCGGTGCGTAGTGGAAATCTAAAAACTCGCCCTTTCGCTTTGGCCACCGCTGCTCAAACAGTTTAGATTTCAGGGACGTTAAATCTTAGGCTTATTTTCTTGACGCTTTTATTGAGAGGTCGAGATAGGGTTAAATGTTTTTAGTTTCGTTTTTTTTGGTTCGATTGGTTAGTATTGGGGTTGCTTTTTTTCTGGGGTGGCCCAGGGACTGGTTGATACTTTTTCCTTGAAAAAAAAGTATCCAAAAATTCAAGACTGCTTTTAAATGGCTAAAAATCAGCCTCGGTGCATTCTAGAAATTCAGGAACTCGCCCTCTTGCACAGGGCCAGCGCTGCTCAAACAGCTGAATTTCGGGATCGTTATAACCTGGGCTTATTTTTTAAACGCCATTTAAAAGAGGTCGGTATCGGGGGTCATTGCTTTCGGTCTATATTCGATGCATTTAAAATCAATGTTTTAATAGCGGGCTGGTTTTCAATTTCTAGAGGCTTGAGGGAAGATGGCCGTGTTGCAGGCGGGGCCGGCTTTTGAGCGGAGGATGCCATGGGGTAGGCCGAGGGCTAATTAAATTGGAAATGTTTTTTTGTTTCGTTTTTCAATACGACAATTGGCGGTGCCAATTGGGCGAGCATGTGGGATGCGAAAGGCGAGAAAATCCAGGAACTCGTCCTTTGCGCTGGGCCAGCGCTGCTCAAACAGCTGAATTTCTGGAACGTTATTACTTTGGCTAATTTTCTTGACGCCATTTAAAAGAGGTCGGATAATGGTTCATTGTTCAACTATGAAGTTTCTATTTCAATTATTGGATTAGATAGCGAGCTGGTTTTCAATTTCTAGAGGCTTGAGGGAAGATGGCCGTGTTGCAGGCGGGGCTGGCTTTTGAGCGGAGGATGCCACGGGGTAGGCCGAGGGCTAATTAAATTGGAAAGGATCCAACAAAACAACAGAAATCCATCCACCCATAACAACCCATGCAATTAAAACTATAAAAAGTCCGATTCAAATGTTAGATTTAGAAAAGAAGTAAACACATAAGTGGTATTGAGCCACAGCAGTTTGTAGCCAATTGTTAGATGTAATTTATCAATAAATTATGCTGAAAAAAATACAAAAGATATACGCTAATAATGCAAGAAAAAAAAGAGGGACGCTCTTTAATGAAATCCTTCAACCAAATGAGACGGATCAATTACTCGATTTGGGAGGGGGAAACGGATCGCACTTTAATCAGATCATTGATAATGAAAAGATTAAAAATGTAACAATTTCTGATATCTCAGAATCGGGTTTAAAACAGGCCAAAGAAAAATTTGGGTATAGAACATCCTGCTTAAAAGAGAGCCATGAACTCCCGTTTGGAGATAGTGAGTTTGATATTGTTTTTTGTAATTCTGTAATTGAGCATGTCACACTGCCTAAGAAAGATATTTGGACATTTAAAAACACAGAAGAATTCAAGAAAATAAGCCTGCAAAGACAAGCCGAATTCTCCAACGAAATTCGTCGAATTGCCAAATCCTATTTTGTTCAAACCCCAAACAAATACTTTATTATTGAAAGCCATACATGGCTACCTGGATTAATAGCTTTTATTCCAAGAAATATTCAAATCGCCACCATCAGTATTTTTAACAAGTTCTGGCCAAAAAAAACAACCCCTGATTGGAATTTGTTAAGTTATAATGAAATGCAGAAATTATTCCCTGACGCAACAATTTACAGGGAGAAAAGTTTTAGATTAACAAAATCTTTGATTGCAATAAAAACCAAAAACACATCCAAAAATAGTTAAAAATGAGTGGGTCCATTTTTTAATAAGTGTTCAGAGTAATATACTATACCAAAACCCGAATATTCTGAAGACAATCAATAAAATAGACTTAACAAAACCTATGAATACATAGGGTTTAATTTTAAAGAAATATAAGAACGGACTAAAAGCCCTCTACTAATATTAAATAAAAAACAAGGCGTGTCCATGTACGAGTAGGTAAGTTACTATTTGCAGATCCCCACCTATTATAGCTGTGTGTTAGTGGAACTTTAAAAATGATAATATGAAATACATTTTAATAACAATTCTTTTTACGGCCATTCTTTCCTGTACCCAGGAACCTCAAGAATTAGAGAATGAATTTTCAATAAACTGGTTGATGGAATACAATGAGGCCTTTTTATTAAGAATAGAAACAACTGTCGAAGCAAAGGGAAACAGAGGGCCAGATTCTGTTATACTTGCTAAGTCAAAAATTTTGACTGAAAAGTGCAACGTAGTGCTTAATTCTATTTATGATCAAAACAAAAAAGAATTGATTCTGTCACTAAAAGAAGGATTACCTGAATACCTAGAACTGAAATCTTCTTTTGATCAATTTATAGACTCAACGAAACTACATCAATTAAAAATTCAGGAAATTAAAAAAAGGATTTTGTTATTTGAACTTCAATCTCTTACAAATCTGAATGCAAGAATTGGAGCGAAGGATATTGCTTTCAATAAGCTTGACGCATTTTACATACCAGAAAATTACCAAAACTCACAAAGTAAAAAAATAAAAGGTAAAGTAATACTAACTGCCATGTCGGATCAAATGGACCAAATTGTTGACTTTTATTTCGACAACCAAAGACTTGCCGAAGCGGATGGAGTTGGCATAGTGGATGTTAACAAAAACCAATTAACTAATGAAGATTCGGTTGAAATCAAAATAAAATTTCCTACATGGGAGATCAAAAAAATGGTATTGATAAAATAAAATTGCAATTTGATGGAAGGAGCATTGTTAATTCTTACCGCCATACCAAAACCGCCAACGTCATTAAATTAATTAGGCAATGAATTTTGACCATTATTTCAAAAGATGCGTTTCAACTTTTACTATAGTAAGCTTGGTATTGGCCTGCTCTACAACAAATACTGCGCAAAACACTTCTGTTTCTCAAAAATCAGTTGTTGCAAAAAAATATGCAGTCCTACTTATCGATGCTTCGGTTTATAAAGACAAAGGTTCCAGTAGGTGGATAGATTTAGAACAAGAGTTATTGTATATGGGAGAAGTTTTGCAAAAAGCCAATCAGCAAAATATCCCTGTTTTTGAAATTACATTTAACGACTGCAGCATATGGGACAGTGCTGCTGCGGGTTGTTATGAAAAAATAACAGATCCAAATTTAACAAAATATAGAGCTTCAAATTGGGTTAGAATCAAGAAGGACTATGCCGATTCCTTTCACAAAACAAAATTGAACCGATATCTTAGCAAGCAGGCAATTACGGATGTATTGGTAATGGGATTTAGTCAAAAGTTTTGCGTTAAAAAAACAGTAGAGTCTGGAAATAAATTAGGTTATACCATCCATACTAGTTTTGATGTAATCCAGGAGCTTGCTGGTGATAAATGTGAATTGCTAATTAATGGGGTTTCACAGGGTATTAGTATAGATAATTGTAAGATTAAACCTGACCCATTCCAAGGCATCGAAGTTAGAAGAGCAGAGCATTGGATTACCGAATCTCGTTTGTTTTATAACAAGAATACAAAACTAGTGACGAGGTATGCGCAATTGCCAATTTTTAAAAATTAAATTGGACAGCAGCTGCCTTAAACCCATATCTCTTGAGGCTCCAATGGGTTGCATCGGTCCGCATCGTTGGATGGTAAATGACAAATGTAGTTCCCAAATGCCTATTTGAAAATATTTTTGCTCTTACATCAGCTACTTTTTTTTATGTGTCGTTAATAGAAATAAAAACCATTCTAAAAGTGAAAAACAACATAGTCAAACGCTCCGCACTGACCCTAGTATTATTTGTGTTCCTATCTGCTTGCTCCCCCGAAAAATCAAATACCAAAGTAAGTACTATTCCGGCGGTAGAAAATTTATACTTTGGACAAAAACCACCGGGTAGCGTTCCTGAACTTTTTGCCCCTGGGACAATTTCAATAAATGGCAGGTATGAACATGGTATTTCGTTTTCTCCTGATTTAAAAGAATTGTATTTCAGTGCCAACTTTGAAGACCAAGATCCAAGTATATTTTGGACAAAACTCGAAGGAAAAAAATGGACGCAGCCTGCAAAAGCCAATTTTACAAAGGGTGTAAAAGTAGGAGAAATGCATCCGTTTATAAGCCCAGATGGCTCTACCCTACATTTTGCTGCACACGATGCTTTTACAAAGCCCGAGCACAAGGAATCTGTTAAAACTTGGTATGTAACCCGCGTGGGGAATTCTTGGAGCGAGGCAAAACAACTGGACTCCCCTATAAATGACGATTTTGTTTTTTATTCGAACGAAGCGAAAAACGGCGACCTTTTTTATACGAATCTATCCAAAAGGAAAATGTATTTTGCGCCTAAAATAAACGATAAATACCCCGAAGTACAGGAACTTGGAACTGGCGGTTTTCATGGATTTATTGCGCCATCGGAAGATTATTTAGTGGTGAACGCCAGAAACAAAGAAAATGAAGAAAGAAAGAGCGATATATATGTCTATTTTAAGAATGAAAAAGGTGCTTGGTCGAACGCAATTAACCTTGGGAGTGCGGTAAACTCTAATTTTTCTGAAACATGCCCTAGCATTACTCCGGATGGAAAGTATTTGTTTTTTGGCAGATACAACGAAGAAAGGGAGTTGTCCAACTTTTATTGGGTGAGCACTAAGGTGATAGAAAAACTAAGACCAGAACAATAGAAAAAACCTTACTGTTGTTGCACAATCCAAACTGTTGTGCTTTTAAGGAAGCTGTCAGCTCTTTAAGTTATCTTTCGGTTCCATTAGGCTTCCAATCCCAAATAATGGTATCGGAATTATAAAAAAATAAGGTTAAAGACGATCTTCAAAGCGCCAATACATTTTATTTACCAACTAGTTACTAAACAACCAATAGCCAGTGTATCCAGAATTAGAACAGTATATAAAAAGCCATGGCAAAATAGGAGACAAAGAACTACAAGCCATATTTACTGCTTTCAGGCCTATAAAAGCAGCCAGAAATGAAATGTTATGTTCCATCGGCCAGGTTTGCAAACATTTTTATTTTATAAAAAAAGGGTGTTTGCGGCTCTTCGAAATTGATGCAAAGGGCAATGAAGTAACTGGCTATTTTGCTTTGGAGGACAGCATAATATCGGCCAATACCAGCTTTATTTTACAAAAACCTTCTAGGGATTCTCTAGTTGCTTTAGAGCCCTCTGAACTACTTTCTATACATAGAGAAGATTTTTATCAACTTGTGCATACCATTCCCTTGTTTGCTAATATCTACCACCAATTCATCGAGTTTGCTTTTATCCATTCCCAAATGAGAATCTATAGTTTTTTAGGTATGGAAGGCATAGACAAGCTCAAGTGGGTCATGGAACACGAACCCAAACTATTGACCCGTGTATCCAGCAAGGCGGTTGCTTCCTATTTAGGCATGACCAACTCTACCTTAAGTAAGTTGCGGGCCAAGTTGTAGTTGGCGAATAAAACAGCCCACATTTTGTTGCATAAAAAATTTACTTTTAAACGTTGTCTTATGACAATGTTTAATTTTGCCGCAGGGCCCAATTTTGTATGGTTGTTTGGCAACAAAGCCCAACAATGAAAACATACAATTATGAGTGAATTAAATAAAAAGGTTTTTGTGTATACAGAATTACAAGCATCCTTCCCTTTTAACGAGGTGCCTTGGAAAGAAATGAACCCAAACTTGTTGCAAATCAAAGGGTTGGTCCGTAAAACTTGGCTGAGTGGTATAAACTCCAATTCTGTAGGAGGTTTTTACGAGTTTGACAATTTAGAAAACGCACAAGACTTTGCTTGGAACCTATTCCCTGAAGAAGCCAAAAATTTCGGGGTTAGTTTTATGACTAAAATATTTGATGGCGGTATTACCGAAGAAGCAAGCAGGGGAATGAAATCACCGCATTACTAATGCTCCTCCTGTTAAGATAAGAACTCCACCTTAAAAGTAGGGTTCTTATTTTTTGTGCCACCCAAATCACATCCAAAAATGAAACATATATTATTTATAGTAACCAGCAGCAATAAAACAGGTACCGGGCAACATGCTGCGGGATATGAGTTCTCAGAAATTGCAGATCCATACTGCGCATTCATTAACAAAGGAATTGCAGTTGATTTTGCTAGTATATCTGGAGGAAAACCCCCTTACGTTGGCTATGATCCAAAAGAAAAAACCAGCAAAATGTTTATGGAAAGCACAGGTTTTAAAAGACTAAATTGTAGCCATGCATTAAGTGCCGTCGATATTACTGCCTACGATGGGATTTTCTTTCCTGGAGGATTAGGCCTTATGACCGATATGGTGGACCACCCATTGGTCAAAAAATATATTAAAATTACTTACGAGCATAACAAGTTAATTGGTGCGGTTTGTCATGGTCCTGCCGCTTTGCTCCATGTTGTTTTGACCAATGGTGAAAATTTTCTGTCCGGTAAAAAAATCAATTCTTTTACCCAAGCCGAAGAAAAGCTAGAGCAACACACCCTTGGAGAAGTCATCCCATTTATGCTCGAAAAAGAGTTGATCGATCAAGGTGCAATATTTTCACATGCCGACCCTTTTGAACCATTTGTAGTGGTGGATGGAAATATTGTAACGGGTCAGAACCCAGCGTCTGCCACTCTTGTAGCCGTTAAAATGATGGAATTGTTGTCAAAATAAAAAAAGGGAAGGAGTCTCCTTCCCTTTTTTTATTTTTTAATGTGAATGTAAATGAAAAACGATTAGAATTTACAGAATCAATTCGTTTCGAGAGGAGTTTAAAGGTTCGATCAATCCTGATTTCAGAAAGTGAAGGGTCATTTTCCAGCAATCCTTAATCTGCAAATTCATTTCTGATCAACGGACTCGACAACAAACTAATTACAAATTTCACATTCAGATGCAACGTAGAAGCCAATGCTTCGGTAGAAGTCTGCATCTCCTCCAAAACTTCTTTGTTGTATAACGCTCCGTTTAAGACCACCGCATGGATGGACTTGGAATGGGCTATGTCGTCCAAAGGGTTGGCATCCAACAATAACAAATCCGCCTTTTTCCCAACTTCTACACTACCATAGTCTTTCTCTCTTCCACTAAAAGTGGCCGCTACGATGGTGGCCGATCGCAAGATCGACAGGTTGCTCCTACCGGCTTGTTGCATTGCTACAAGTTCGTCGTGCAAACTAAACCCAGGAAACACATAGGTGTCGGTAACATCTGTTCCAACCAACATCTGGACTCCCATGGCATCCGCCATTTTTATTTGGGTTGCTACGGCCGCATAAAACTCCTGGTTGAGTGCGCTCTTCTGGTTGGCCTCGGCCGATCTTTGCAGGTCGGGATTCCACCAAAGTGATTGTCTCATGCTTGGGACATAACGCAAATATGGGCTGTTAACAAACTCGTTTTCATGGGCCTTTGCACTCATTTTAACGGTTTGCAAGGTAGGGGTCCAATGGGCATTGTACTTTTTCATTAATGCCATCAAATAACTTGCTTTTAAAGAATCAAAATCATGGACCATGGCGCTTTTTAGCTGTCCGAACGTTGCGCCTTTGTTGTCTGAATCTCTTAATTCTTTGGCTCCAGGAAAACACTCGAACATAAAAATTCTTCCATGTTCAAAGCTTTGCTGCCCTGCCCTAATACAAGTTTCCAATGGAACATTCAGGGGTTTGTGCCCTGCCACTTTCAAACCATAACCATCGGCATGTTGCATCAAAGCAGCGTAGGAATCAGCCTTAATTTCCGCATATACTTTAATAAAGTCAGTCCCTTCTTGTTGGTAGTATTGGAGGAGTTCCAAAACTTGTTTTTCCGATTCTGCCTTAAAAAAAGCGGGAAACCCTTCTGGAACAGATCCAGCTCCATTGATTTGATAACTACTTTGCTGAACATACAAAGGGGTTAGCCGTTGATTGGCCTCCATTTCTTTGGCCCAAGCCAAGCGGTCTGGTGTTCCGGCCCAATAGCTGTCTTTTCTACCAAGCTGCCCCGACATGTCCCGAATTCCGGTTACTCCATTGGCGATGTACAAGGGATGGTGCAACCAAGGGGAGAGTTGGGTTGAATGGGTGTGCATGTCCCAAAGTCCAGGTACTACAAACTTGCCTCCAGTCTCTACAACGGTTATATCCGATTTTTGAACTTGATCCCCATCAATTTTCACAATTCTGCCCGATCGGAGGTATAAATTTTGATCGTACTGCACTTCTCCTGTATGAACATCTATTACATGCACATTTTTTAAGACCATATCCCCATTATTAAATGGAGTAGGCAAGGCCGGCATGGGCCAATAAAATGCAATGGCAACGAACATGGCCAGAGTAGCAAACCCGAGTACAAGCCACTTAGCAATTTTAAACAATTTGTTTTTCATAAATAGGAAGACGTAGGAAAGCTGCAATAAGTTCTATTTTTTGGAGGCGTTTTTCGTTTTATTGTCTCTAAACAATACTCTTTAGGTGTTTTGGAAGCTGCCCACATAGATGTTCTTTTTAGCGCGTTTGGAATATAATTTTGCTCTTTTTTGCTCTGCTTTGTTTTGCCGAACATTACACTTCCTCGTACTATTTGTAATGGTTTGTATCCTTTGTTTAGACGCACACAAAATAAAACTGTTGGGGTCCACATAAAACTCTTTCAAAGCATGGGTTCTGCTAAAAACCAGTTCATTTGTATCATTAAAAAGAAACTTTTGCGCCCGCAAATCCCAAACCCTACCGTGCACCACGGTGGTAAGGTCAGCAACAAACCAATAAATGGCATTTTTATAGTCATAAAGAGCAGTAGGAATGCGTTCTAGTATTTCAGCATGTACTGCTTCCCAATTTTTACCTACAGACTTTCTTATAAATCGCTTCAAAGGCCCGTAGTTGATCTTATCATCCAACTGTACCAATGGGCTCATCCTTTCAAACTTTGGCCATTCGTCTGGATCCATGCCCTTCTTTTTGTTTCTTTGTTCTGCATAATCAGCAACTACCAAGTACCTTCTTTTACTTCCAGACGATTTCATTCTAGAAACCAACCATTTTTTTGTGTGCCTTTTGTTTTTTTCGCTCATATAAAAAACCCTCCAGTACAATTTAATCTTTTAAATGCCAAAAAGCCACCCCCTTATGCTTCAGGTCGCAATTGTTTGATTCTACCATTTATTATCGGTAAATTAAACTTAAGCCAAAACCACCAAATATGAACACACTTGACAGAAGACAATGGTTAAAAACAATAGGAATAACCGGAACGTTTGCCCTGTTGTCTGGCCCGGAGGCTTGGGCCATCGAATCTGAACCGATACAAGTAGCCAGCCAAGGCCTTATTATTTTGAGCTACAATGAAAATCCCTACGGGCCTTCCAAGAATGTACGCAATGCCATGCAGAAAGCTTTTGACAATGGCCATCGCTATCCCTTTGCTTTTGTACAAGAGTTGTTAGACAGCATTGCAAAAAAAGAGGGTGTCAGCAAAGAACACATTGTGCTAACAGGAGGCTCAACAGAAGGGTTGAAAGCAACAGGCCTCACTTTTAGTTTGAATGGAGGGGAGATTATTGCAGCCGATCCGACCTACCAATCCATGTTGCACTATGCAGAAGGGTTTGGAGCTTATGTGCACAGAGTAGCTGTAAATGACAAACTAGAACACGATTTAGAAGCGATGGACCGAAGAATCACCAGTAAAACCAGACTGGTATTTATTTGCAACCCCAATAACCCCACCGGGACCATTATTGAAAAAAATCTTCTGAAGGACTTTTGCCATTCTGTTTCTAAAAAAACCATCGTTTTTAGTGATGAAGCCTATTATGACTTCATTACAGAACCTGACTATCCCTCGATGGTGGAGCTGGTAAAAGAAAATGCCAACGTGGTGGTTTCAAAAACTTTCTCCAAAGTTTACGGCCTAGCAGGTTTGCGCATTGGGTATTTAATTGCCCGACCAGACATAGCTTCAAGAATTAGAAAAAATGTAATGGCCATGACCAACGTTTTGGCCATTGCGGCAGCCAAAGAAGCTCTAAAAGACGATGCTTTCTATAAATTCAGCATCGCAAAAAACCTCGAGTGCAAAAAACACATTTATTCAATACTTGATTCCCTCCAGCTTCCTTATATTTCTTCGCATACTAACTTTGTGTTTTTTAAATCTGGAAGACCCATCCAAACGCTCAACCAACAAATGTTACAACAAAATGTACAAATTGGGAGGCCATTTCCTCCAATGCTCAATTGGGCAAGAATAAGCACTGGAAAAGTGGAAGATGTCCAACTATTTTGCAAAGCACTAAAAACAATTATGTCCTAGACTTTCATTGGCTTGCATACAAGCCGTTTAGGATTGCAAAATGTTTTGTAATTTTATAAAATAATAGAAACAGATAATGTGAATAGTTTATGAAAAATCAGTACAAATTTTTAATTACCAGTTGCCTACTTTTTTTGCTTTTTACAACGAGTTGTAAAAAAGAGGAAGACCCTCGTTTCTCTGTAGTATCTACAGAAATCAATAACGACTTGTATTCTGGAGGTGGCACTTTAATGGCACTCTATTCTGTAGATGGAGGAACTACTTTTACAGAAACGATGCCCACAGGCCTATTGTCTGGTTCCACTTTGTTGGTTAAAATAAACAATGGAACCGAAGACCTAACAGCAGAGTACTTTACTTTCGATTGGAATAAGTCTTCGGTTGCACCATCTGTAACAGACGGTGCCCTAGCCAATTTTACCATAGCGTCTGACGGATTGAGCATTGCGGTGGCGGTGGCCGATGTGTTGGATTTGGTTTGTGTAAATTCTTTATCTGGTGGTATCTTTTCTTTGGATCTTACCACTGGAGATACAACAAGGGTGGGTATTATCAAGGAAAATGGGTTGCCATTGAACA
Source organism: Cytophagales bacterium Alg240-R148 (assembly GCA_900537185.1). GTDB lineage: Bacteria > Bacteroidota > Bacteroidia > Cytophagales > Cyclobacteriaceae > Alg240-R148. The sequence continues at coordinate 306,638 of LS999829.1, read as the reverse complement.
ACATCCGTGGGTTGGTATTCAACTACAACGATAGTTCCTTGTATGCCAGTGCACAAGAAAAAGGCTCCGGAAAATTGTATACCATAGACCCAGCTACTCTGTTTGCTTTTTCCATCAACAACAACCCGTTTGACAATTGGTATGGGATTGCAGATTTACTCATAACAGAAAAAAATCAAATATTAGCCAACCTGTGGTACAAAGATCCAACCGAATCCGGCTTGGCTCTTTTTGATACGGATGGTACCATAACCACTTTATCCGACCGAATACTTTTTGATACCGATATTTGCTGCGGTAAAGGAATGGTTTTTGGCTCTTCACAGAGCGAAATTCTCATCGCCAATTATGAGCTAGAAATTTATTCCAGTACCCTCAACGGTACTACCAATTTGATTACCACCCTTGTCCCAGAAGGGTTTGATGCTTCTGCTACCGATCTGAATTACATAAAGAACATGGTAAAAGACAGCAATGGTACTATTTATTGTTTGGTTTATGATAGTTCCACTGCTACTACTTGGTTCGCAGAAATTGATATTTCTGCCTCTAAACTTACCAATATAAAGCTAATTGGTGGCGACGGGAAAAACTTATTCCATGGTCTGTCTTGGATTCCTAAACACCTATTTGACAAGTAAAACCACAGTAGCTAGGGTTGCCATTGGCTTGCAACACAACTTTAGCTACTTTCTTTAAATCGTTAAATTTAAAAATATGAAAAGTCCTTTAAAATTGATGGTATGTTGTTGCTGCATGTTTCTATTGCTGGCAACCAGTTGTAAAAAAGACGAAGACCCAAGGTTTCAAGTATCTTCCACTTCTATAAATAGCGATGCCTATACTGGCGGTGGAACGCTAAAAGCACTGTATTCTACGGATGCCGGTAACAACTATACCGAAGAGCTGCCAACAGGGCTGTTGGCAGGCAGCATCGTTTTGGTTAAAATAAACAACGGAACAGAAGACTTAACCGCTGATAATTTTAGTTTTGATTGGTCGGGCTCTTCTGTTGTTCCTGCGGTAACGGATGGTGCGATTGCCAGTTTTACAATTGCATCGAGCGCTTTGACTATAGAAGTAACCGTAGCAGACATAGTCGATTTGATGGGTGTTAAATCGGATACGGGAGGACTCTATAGAATTGATAGAGGAACAGGCGACACCACTCTAGTAGGATCTATTACTTTAGCTGGAGCCGCCCTACCCAAACTGAGAGGCATGGTATACAACTACAACGACAACACTTTGTACACCAGTGCTACTGCAGATGGCTCCGGTAAACTATACTCTTTGAATCCAGCTACACTTGAGGCCACTACCATTAACGAAAACCCAGGGGATGATTGGTACGGTATATCGGACCTCCTAATAACAGCCGACAATACCATTTTAAGCAATTTATGGTATAAAAATGCTACGGAATCGGGGCTCGCTTACTTCACCACCGCCGGCGTGACCACCAACGTAGGGGATAGAATTCTTTTTAACCCTTCCATTTGCTGTGGTAAAGCCCTGGTATATGGTGCATCAGAAAGTGAACTGATCACTACTGCGGATAACCTAGAGGTATATTCTTCCACGCTAGCTGGCGCGCTAACCCTATTAACTACCGCTGTTCCAGAAGGTTTTGCCGCTGGTGCTGCTTTGTCTCAAATTAAAAATTTGGTAAAAGACACGGATGGCAAAATTTATGCTATTGCCTTTGACGACACCAACGACACCACTTATTTAGCTGAGCTAATAATAGAAGAGTCCAAGTTGATTTTTATTAAACAACTGGGCACCAATAAAAGCAATGGTTTTAATGCCCTTTGCTGGGTGCCAAGACATGCTTTATAGATAAAAATAGGGCTCCAACACCTTGCAAAGTGTTGGAGCCATTTTATTCTTGTATGTAATCAATTGGATTCAAATAGAACATTTTTTTCCAGCCTTGTTTCGAACCATCTATTCGCCACGGATAAGGAACCAGTGTAGCAATAGAATAATGCAAATGGGGTGCCTTGCCCTTGGCATTGCCGCTATCTCCTACCGTACCTATGGTGGCTCCAGTTGTTACCAAACTTCCGGTTTTTGTTGTTACTGCTTCCAGATGGGCATAGTAATGCACCCGCCACTTGGGGCCCAACACTACTACTACATTGCCGCCCATTTTAATCTTTCCAGCATAAAGCACCAATCCATAAGTAGCGCTAAACAATTCAGTTCCTTTTTGTGCAAAAATATCCACTCCTTTGTGGGTAATAGATTTGCCCCAGGGATAGTACCAAAAAGATTCAGGATGAAAATCATTGGACTTGGCACCTGCAACGGGCATTAGAGTAGGTTGCGGAAGCACCATGCCTATGGCAATAAGCAGCAATAATGAAAGTAAAATCCGTTTGTTTTTGGAAATTGATCGGGCCATTGTTTCTTGATTTAAAAACAAAACTAATAAAAAAAGGGGCAACCAAACAGCGCCCCTTTAACATGCCCGTATTTAAAAACACAGGCATGTACCTCTACTAACGTATAACCACCTAATTTTCTTTTATAAATTGTACCACAGTTTTATCGTTCTTTTTCCAAATTTCCAACCAGTATACCCCAGCTGGAAGCGCGGCAACATCCAAAACATGCTCTTTTCCTAGTACTTCTTGTGCACCACTTTCCAACATTACTTTTCCAATCGTGTTCAATACCCTAATGCGTTTTAGGTTGTCGCCTTCAGTTAACTGAACGTGCATCGAAGTCTTTGCAGGATTTGGATAAACACTTATGCCTGTAGCGCCCGATTCGGTAGACAATATTTTGCCAACCGTTAAGTCGATTACTTTTTCTGAAGTAGCGCCATGGATATCCTGCACTTGAACCTGCAACTGAACGGTACCCATGCCCATTGGCATTAAAGACAATTCGTCCGTACCGGAATATAGTTTCAAAATGTTTTCATCGCTAGACGATGCTACAAAACTCAATGCGTCTTGATCGGGGTCCTCAAACAAATCATAAATGGAAACAAAGGAGGTTTTACCACCTGCAGACAATCCTTCCATTTCAAAATCCAATGGCATTGGTGCCCTGTTTACATTTTCAACCGACACCTCAATCTCCAAGTTGGACATATTGCCATGTTCGTCTTCTCCTAGAACTACAAATAACTGTTCTCCCTGGGCGTCATAATCGGGTTTGTATGTAAAATACAAGGTATCCGAAACAACGGTCAAACCGACAGAGTCGTAAGCTTGTTCCAATTGGAATGTATGCGCATCGCCCTCCACATCTCTGCCTACAAAGGCCATTTCCAGTAGTTCGTTTTCCTTTATCGCGGCACTTCCTTCTACCAATTTAAACTCCGGTCCTTGGTTCTTTCGTAAGAATAAATCTACCATTTTGTTGGTGTTGAAAGGGTCGTTCGATTGCACATTCAACTGGGCAATGTTGTCGATGTCTTGCGCATCTTGTGCATCAAAAACCAGAGAAAGCGAAACAGTATCTCCTACTGCCACAGCACCTTCCATATTGCCCTCAATGCTTACCCAAGATTTGGTATTGGCCACTTCTTCATATGCTTTTACCATAAACCCATGGTCTCCAAAACCTGCAGAACCTAAATCAAACCATCCTTCACCAGAATAATACAAGAACCTTCCTGGTACTTCTTCCAATGGATGAACAGCCCCTTGTGGGTACGGAACCCCGATTGGATAATGGAAAACCACATAAAAGGTTTCTCCAGGATAAAAAACCAAACTTTGTTCCAATTCAAAAGTTTCTACCTGGCCTTTGTCTATGGCTTCGCTATGGCTTACTTCAAAAGAAGTAGTAGACAACACTTTGGCATTGGCAACACTGCTGCCTCCAGTTCTTATTTCAACCACAACAGAAGAGTTAAGCACTGTATCGGCATCGTACCACGTACTAACATGGGTCAAATTGAAGCCTGTTTCTGGTGCTTTAAATTGTGTTGCAGTGGAAAATGAATAGTCCATACCATATCCAAAACCTTGGGTGGGTGCATTCGCAGAATCGTATTGCAATACTGTATTGTATTCTGTCAAATCATAAGGAGCCACTGAATTTAACTCCAGTTTTTTAACATCCAACATTCTAAAAGACCCAATGGCATTTGGAACGTATTCTGGAAGAACAGATGCAGGTTCTGAAGCCCTGAAATAATCGATTCTGAGGTCGTATTTCAATTCTGACATACCCTCTGCATTGTCTATGGTTACCGTTCGAGTTTCAACATGGGTTCTAGAATTGGCTACAACCGCAACCGTGTCGTTCTGAACCCGCATGTTTGGCGGATAGGTTACCATTGCATGGACTGGCATTTTTTGTACCATATTATTCAGGTTGGCGCTTTCAAAATAAACCGTATCCATCAATTCTGGTATTAAACCTGTAGGGCTCACATGCAACCTAAAAGTTTCTGACTCTCCTGTGCCTATCATTAATTGGTTCCATTGGTTAAAAGCTTCTGGAACTTGTGCCCAAGTGTAGTCTCCCCAAGAACTGTTCATTACCAAGCGCTCGAGTTTCATTTCTTGTGCATTTTTTAGGCGCACACTAGAAAAATCAATTACATCCGTACCAGTATTCTCTACTGTAAACTCCACCAAATACGGTTTTGGCATGTCCCCATACCCTTCGTTAATTTCATAGGCCATTAAAGTACCCATTTCCATTGCATCTGGTGTTTCAAGTACTGCCTCTCCATTTACTGTTAAGGTTACTGGCACTAATACCTCTTCTTGTTGGGGGGTGTTATTAAACAACCTAAAATTGCTTTGGTGCACGCCTTTGTTTAAGTAAGTCGCATCCAAAACCAAGTTTAATTCTAATGTTTCTCCTGCTGCAATCGTTCTTTTTTTGGCAGGGGTTAAGGTAACGGCCAAACCATCTTCTACATAATTTTGAAAAGCAGCAACCTGAACACCGTCGGAACCATCTGCGTTTTCTACTCCTATTACCCCCATGTTGGTGGTAGAAACAACACTGGTTTGGTATTGGTATTTAATCCTTCCATCCTTGTAAATAATGGCTTCGTAACTATAGGGTGTTCCCATTCCAAAAGGATCCATCAACAACGAAAACTGAACCACAAGTCTGTCTTCAAACTCCTCGTAAAAAACACCAACCTGACTTGGGTCTGGGTGTTTAACGTCCCATCGTTGCACTGCCCAATACGGAGCAATAAAATTGTTCGGGGCCATGTCGGTAGGAATGGCTTTTGGAAATTCCGGTTCGTTGTGGGTAGGTCGATCAAAACTAATAACACCCAACCAACCAATGTACAAGGTATCGTATTCTTCTCCATAAAAAGGTACCGAACTATCCAACACCAATTCTTGCCAGAAATTTTCTTCCATGAAGTAATCCCAGCTTACTCGAGTACCTGATTTCCGGATGTCTTCCCATGCAAATGAAGGGCCTTCTGGGCTCTTGCTGTCCATGGCATAATACGTGAACGGTTGTAATTCCATTGCGTTCATTCCAACCAAATCCATGTGCAACCAATCGTTTCCAGCAGGTACCAACTCCAAGTCCGCTTCTCCATTGTTTTGGATGGTTAGGGTTCTTTCTATAGTGCTACCAGCGTCCACTGTTGCATCAATCGAAGCAACATCCACCAAAATGCTAGGTGCCGGTACTACCGACCCAATAATATCGGCTTTTAAAATACTACCATCTGTAGTCTCAATGGTGAGCACATCTTCAAAGCTGCCTTTGACGTCTGTTACCATGTCTACAAAAATATAATACGCCGATTTGGCTTTTAAAGTGACTGGTAGGTCAGCAGTAATATGGAACAAGTTGTTGTCCAAAGTCACTGCTGAAATTTCAGTATCCTTGCTACCATTGTTGGCAATACTCAAAACGCCTCTTCTGGCACCTCCTTGCATTACTGCCCCTAAATCCAAAGTTGTTTGGTCCAAGGCCAAGTCTAAAACTCCGCCAGAACTAACATTTACATTTACTTTGAAAAACTCTGGGTTGTTGAACGGATCGTTGTTTACAATCGCCAAGGACTGAAACATTTGCCCTTCCACCACTTGGTCTGTACTGACGCTCAACTCAATGTCTCTTGACTCCCCTGGAGCAATAATTCCATAACTTTCTGAAACAGCCGAAATCAGTTTTTGACCCGGTGCAACTACTCTTATAATGGTTTCGTTCGTTTTTAGATGGTTGTTGTCTTTGTTGTGCACAATAAAACCATCTTTCCACAATGGATCGCTTACCGCTACCAAGTTGGTTTTAACATTGTAACTACCCCATGTCGATAGGTCTTTAAATCGGTATTCGATGTCTCCATTGTAAAAAAGAACAATTTGAAAAGTCATCTTTTTGCCAACGTTGTATTGACCATCCAATTCTACATTTTCGTATTGTACTATTAATTTACCAGCACTGCGTTGGTAATAGATTTTACCACCATTGACCAAGCTTAATTTTTTCCCCACAGCAGAAATAAATCCTGGAGGGGAGGTAGTTTCTTTCATGCTTGGCGGTGACGAATTAAAAAGGGATCCGTTCCTATCTATGGTCAATGCACCATAATTTGTTATTTGGATGTTGGTCAGTTCGTAACCATAAAATGGAAACGAAAAGCCAATTTCGATTTCATGGTATTTGTCATTTATTTGCAACAACGCATCGGTAATGTCTATTCCGCTAGCTGCAATGTCTTCGTATAGATAGGTGGCGCTGTTGTCTGTACCCATGTTGCTTTGGTAGGAATAACCAAACCTGTGCACCGCTGGCATGCCTTCAATTGTTTCGCCTTCTTGGGCAAAAGCCGGGATCAAAAACTCCAATGGATAGGCTCCTGTATTGGCAATATTAATGGCTGTTGTGGTAGAACCACCGATGGCCATGTCTGGAATGGTTTGATCCAAAGGTGTAACCGATATTTGTGCCGGCGCTGCTCCTACCCCAAATAAATTGATGCTGTGCTCGTTGCCATTTTTGTCGACAAACTGCAATTGAGCATTGTCATTGCCCACCCCATCTGGCGTATATAAAATTGTAATCTCCGCTTCATCTCTGGCAGCGATTTTTCTTGGTTTTTTAACGATGAAAAACTGGGCATCCGTTGAGGTTGTAGTTTTTACATTAAAATTACCATACCCCACATTTTGAATTGGGATAACAATTTCCTTTTCGTGGCCATGAAATACAGAGCCAAAATCGATTACATTTGCATTTTGTAACACTGGTTTTTGACCTTCCACTGTGATTGAAATAGGCAATCGATGGATTTTATTCTCTGCGTCGTTGCTATAGTATACAATATTCGCTGGGTAACTGCCATTGATTAAGGTAGATGCATCGACATCCACTTCTACCATTTCACTGGTATTTCCTACCATGTTTCCTTCACTTGGTGTAAGGGTAATGTAGTTGCCTAGGTGTTGGTATTTACTTTTAGCAACAGTAGACCACACCCACTTGGATGAACCAACCGCTTCTTCCATGGTAATCCAGTTTTTACCCATATCAAAACTCATCAAGTTGTAACCTGGGTCAATGGAAAAATCTTCGGCAGGCGTAACCCCTAGTGGAAATCTATTTTGAGCTGGGATGTGGAAAGCAATCCAAAAAATAGCTCCTTTTTCAAAATACAGAAACTCGTCCAAAGTAACCTGGTGTTCGTACTCTTCAGGAGAATAACTAGTAACTTCTTGTACCAGTACCAAGTTCTTTTTATTCATTTCTGCGCCTTCATATATTTCCATAATCATAGGCCCATGGGCCGAATTATGGCGCAAAAACATTTGAACATCTGTTAAATTAAACCCTGCTTCTTGTGTTACTCTGTACCGAACTGCAGAAGAGTTGGAAAGGTTTAAATCCGACTCACCAATTAAGAATTTTCCAGATCTACCGTAGTAAATCTCATCGTAGAAGTTGGCAAATGGAGCCACTTCGTTATTGGGTACGCCTTCTGTGGTTGCTTCTTCCGTCAATTGCATCCAGTCAATGGTAGGTTGGTAAGACGCCGACAGCGTAGCCACTTCGGGATATTGGATGTTCAAAGAATTATAAGACAATCGGTGCTTTTTATGGCGCACCAAAGTCGTATACTTCAATACTCCATTGGCATCGTTCATCAAATCAAAACTAGTGGTTCCAACTGGGTTGGCCATGGCGTCAATTGTCAGACTTAATTCCGTTGGGTTCAAGTTTATGCTTGGCCCTTCGTTGGTAGTTCCTTGTACCACATTGGACAACCCAGAGGTGTTGCCCCAGCGGTCATAAGATCGAATAGCAAAATAAAACTTTGTTTCTGGATTGAGTCCTTCTAACTCATAGGTATACAGTGTGCCTGCATCCAAGCGCAACTCCATCTTTTCCGACTCGGCCAAGTCCACATTCTGATTGGTTATAGAATCGGTGTGGTATAATATTTCAATTATTTGTGCTTGTCCATCGTCTTCATCTGCAGGTGCCGACCAGGATAGGGTGGCAAAATCTTGAGATATTCCCAATAATGCGAGGTCTTCTACCGCACTCGGCGCCCAACCATTATCAGTTTGTAGGGCCATCAGTGCATCGATATATCCTGCTCCTAAGTTGTCTGCCATATCAGGGTTGTATGCATCAATGTTTCGAGTTGAAGAAAGCAAACGCTCCTTCAATGCATCGTTGGTAAAATCAGGGCCTCCAAATTCGGAAACCACCAATGCAGCAATTCCAGATACATGCGGGCATGCCATAGAGGTTCCTTGCATGTAGGTATACCGGTTGTGGGTAAGCGTACTCAAGACGCCATATTCGCTTCCTTTGTTTTGATCTCCACCCGGCGCTGTAATATCCACCCAAGGGCCATAGTTAGAATAATAAGCCCGCTTGTAATCCGCTCCCATAGAAGCAACCGTTAAGGTCTTGTCGTAATACCCCGGATAATAAGCACCATCGGCATTGTCATTACCTGCTGCAAAAATAACGATCCCACCCTTCATTGGGCTGCCTTCGTATTGGCCTGCTTCTTCTATGAAATAATCGATGGCTTCGATCACAGATTCTTCGTAATACCCTGGGTTTCTATAACCCCAAGAATTTTGAGAGATTACAGCACCGTTGTCTGCACCATACACGATGGCAGCTGCCATGTCCGTGGACGAGCTGTTGTCATTGAATATTTGGGATGACATCAATCGAACACCATCGTCATTTCCTGAACCCCCTGCAATACCGGCTACACCTATTCTGTTGTTGTTCACAGCAGAAATAGTACCCGAAACATGGGTGCCATGGGCATGGGCAATAATGGTACCAGAGTTGTTAACAAAATTGTACCCGTAAATGTCGTCTACATATCCGTTCCCGTCGTCATCGATGCCGGCCTGCCCATTCATCTCCTCCACATTGTGCCACATGTTATCAGCCAAATCTTCATGGTCTACATCAATTCCACCGTCCACAATAGAGACAATTACATTGGAAGCTCCTTTCTGTATTTCCCAGGCTGCATCCAAATTAATGTCAGCACCAACTTGGGAATCTTCTAATGTTCCTGCGTTGTCATAATGCCATTGGTCTGCCAACATTGGATCATTAACTTGCTCCGATGTAAGCGCCTTGCTCCAATCGACCTTGGTAGGGCCCGCAATTAATCGCTTTTCTAGTACTGCCTCTGCCTTTTCCACTTCTGCAACAGCAGCATAATGTTCAATTGCTGTCAAGGGAGAAAACTCTGTAGAATAAGTGATTTCAAACCACAAGTCCAGGCCATGTGCCCGGTGTCTTTTTTCAAATTTAGGGGCATATGGAAACACCCTTTTTATTTGCACTGCTTGCAATTGTGCGCTCACTTGGTCAAAAGCCTGAATACCCGATACAACTATTGCACCTGTGGTATTCAGATTCAACTGTTGCAACTTGGCTTCTATCGAGCGTTTAAATTTGACCCGAACGGTCCCAGTTTTCATGCCATCTTGGTATTCTTGGGCCAGTACTGCCGAAGACAGCAGGCTGAAGAATAAAAAGAGCAGCATGGTGTTTTTTAATCGTAAATGTTTTACCATACTTATTGGGTTTTGTGATTCATCCTGATTCTAATGGAGTTTATTTCTTATTTTTTGGACCATCGTTTTTGACCTCCAATGGATATTTTTCTTCCATTGCAGCCAATATTTTGTTGAGTGCTTGGGTTTCTAGTGCCCGCTGCCTCAGTTGTTCCAAAATTTTTAATTCTAATTCTTCGTTCTCTGATGAATTATTGTCCATTGTTCTATTCAGGTTTTTCAATTTCCAATGATGGGAAGAAAAAAAGAGGCTTGAAAAAAAGGAGACTGTTCAAAAACCAAACAGAACGAATTAAGAACTGAATTATAACTGCACAGCCTATTTACACAACTGAACAAGAACTGAACAGCCTTAGTTAACCAACTGGTTATCAAAAGTTAAGAACCGAGGGTTTTAGTAGTACTAAAGTCAGGTTATCCGAATAAAATTGTGGGGAAATTGCAAGCAGCCCTTAAATGCTGCTCAAAAAATTTATTAAATTGATCTCTCGGCTTTCTATTCCGAGCTTTTTGCGAAGCCGGTACCGCGCAACTTCCAAGCTCCTTGGAGACTGACCGGTTATAGAGGCAATGTCTTTGGTAGTCATATTCAGCCTTAAGAATGCCGCTAGCTTTTTTTCTGAAGGAGTTAAATCCGGGTACTTTTCTTGGAGGTTCTTGTAGAATTCAGAATGGATTTGTTGGAAGCGCATTTCAAATTCCTCCCATACATCTTTGTCCATATTGAGGGTCAAATCAAAAATAATTTGTTGCAGGGGCTCCTTATTTTCTGATTTAAGATTGGCTTTCAAATCCATTAGTCGATTGGAAATCCCACTAATCAGTTCATTTTTTTTGATCAAATACAGCACATTGGTGGCCAATTCCTTGTCTTTTATTTCAAGGTTTTTTTCTAAATTTTCTTTGGCCAATAAGTTTTTTCTGGACCGAATCTTTAACAAGGCATAAAGGAGGGCTACAATAACCAATGCCAACAAAAGCAACACCAAAACAAAGTAATACACCATGCGCACCCTTTGCGCCTCTTCTAACCTGTCCTTTTCTTTTTTATTGTATTCATACTCCATTTGCAACTTGGTAATGTTACTTACCGCCGACTCATTGAATAGACTGTCGGTATAAAGGAAGTAAAATTCGTGGGCATCGAGGGCCTCTACATTGTTCTGCATGGCCTTATTGACTTCATATAACATGGAGTATGCTCCCCTTAACTCAAAAAGCCCCCCAACTCTTTGTGCATAAAGCAAGGCTTTTTCACTGGATTCCAATGCCTTTTCTAATTCTCCCAACTGCCAATAATATTCCGAAATAAATAGATAGGACTTGGCTATTCCATGTTCATCGTTGATCTTTTCCCTGCTTTGCAATGAAAGGTGGAGGTAATCCAATGCCGCGTCGTTGTTGCCTAAAATTTGAGCTTGTTTGCCTAAATTATTGTAAATCACACCCAGCTGCCTATAGTCTTTTTGTTTCAAAGCCGTTGCTAAAGCCTTTTCAAAATAACTTACTGCTGTTTTGTTTTCCCCTTTTTCTCCATACAAGCTGCCAATGCTGTTATAAATGGTGTGCAATTGATGGTTCAGCAAAGTATCCCCTGCATTTTGAAGATCGAAACACAGCCCTAGAGATTCATTGAAATATTCCAGCGCTTGCTCATAATCCAGCAAGCGGTAGTAAACTCCACCTATGTTGTGGGTAACGCCTATCAAAGGCCGACCTAATTTGTACTCTTCAAATAAGCTTTTACTTTTTAAAAAATTTTCAACCGCCCTTTGGTACAATCCGGCTTTAAATAAAATATCTCCTATCTTTTTATAGGACTTGGCCATCAACTCATGGTCCTGGGTTTTTTTAGCAGTTTCAAGTGATTTTGAAGCATATTCCAGGCTTTTTTTAAAATTGCTTTGGCGGTAAACATCTGCAATTTCCCACAATATTTTAGTTTGTTCTTCGAAGCCTTTTGATCTGGATAATTGAAGCTGCAAGCTATCTGTGTAGATGGGTGCTTGCCCATACGAAACGCCGGCTACCATCGCCAACATTACAACAAAATACAGGGATCTTACACTATTCATACAATGATAAAAGGCATCCTTATTCGGTTTTAGAATCATCAAATATAAACCAAACTTTTATCAAGTTCAAAGGGAAATACCAATTGAACCCAGATAGCGCTCCGAATAGTTACAGCCTAAAATCCACCTGAATAAGAACCATTCTAGGGTTCAATTGGTACCTCGATAATTTGCTGCTCACATCGCTATTGAACCGATTTACCATTTCTGTTTGGTTTAAAATGTTGTTGATTTTCAGGCCAATCTTTATTTTGTTTTCGCGCAAGGCATATTGGCACCGTGCATCTGCAAAGAGATCTATGGTGTTTTGCAACGTTCCACCAAATTTGTACCACTCCATTTTAACTTCTAGTTGCAATTTTTGACCAATTTTTTGGTAGAAGTCGGCAAAATATTGCTGGTCCAAAAAGCTGTTTTCACTTGTGGTTTGTATGGTGTTCTTTTTCCAATTAGCACCAGCATGCATGTTAAACGGCCCTATAAAAGCGGTCCTCCAGGATACATCCAATTGCAAATATTGGATCTCCACCTTGCGGGCCATGCCATTCACAGTATTTCTGTAGTGCATCGCTTGGTTGCTCACTTTTGCCTTCAAGTTGGAAGACAAAGGCCGCAAAAAATATTCTGTTGAAATTTCAAAAAACAAAGTGTACCTGTTGTCCACCAATTCTGCCTGGTCCAATGCAAAATCTGGGGTAATAAGACTGTTATAGGTAATATAATTTTGATGAATCGTATGCATCAAAAATGCATTTAACACAAAATCATCGGTCCAATTGCCCCACTTGTAGTGCAGCATTCCAACATTGGACACCAACTCGTCCATTGGGCTATGGCCTTTTTTAAACGACTGAAAGGAGGTCAAAGCCCACTGTGGATGCACTTCCATGGCGGTTAGATTATTCCAATTTCTAGACCAGTTTAGCAACAATTGGTTTCTTTGGTTGGCCTTCCAGTTGAAGCTCAACTGTCCGGTCCCATAAAACGGGTTGGTTGTTTGGTTTTCCGAATTTTCAGATAGCAGTTCCTTATTCAGCTGGTTCAATTTCCCTGTTGCCCGAATTTGAACTTTTTTCCAGTTCAATCGATACTTCAAATTTAAATAACTATTGTTGGCCCTCTGTTCCATTTGATTTTGAAAAGCCAATGGACTCGCTAATTGTACGGTGTCATTCCAAATGCTGAAATGGTTGAAAAAGTATTCTTTTTTGTGTGCAGTTCCGACGGTCAACTCCAGGTTATTTCCTTGTTCGAATTTATTTAAAAACCGAGCCTCTACTACCATCGATTCGATGCGGTGATCGGCCGACTGTTGGATGCTGCTGGCCCCGGTAACTTCTGGAAATAAGGCGTCGAAAAGAAAGTCTCCATAGCCATATTTTTGCGGTCTTTTATCGTACAAATAGTGGGCTTTGATCTCCAGCGCCTTTTGGGGATCCAAGCGCTTGGTGAACAACAGTTGCTGGTTTGCCCTTAGGTGTTGCTGGGTCAAGTTTTCATCGCTGGGTACTGCGTTGAACTCAAGCAAGTTTTCTGTACTGCCATTGGCAAACAACCAATAACTTTTGGAAGACAAGGACCCAGTGGTTCCCATCGTATACTCCAGTTCTACTTTGCCGCTCCATTGCGCTTGGTTGTGGTACCAGTACTCCGACTTCGTTGTTACAAAGGAGTCCACTCCAATCCGGTATTGTTCTACTACTTCCTTTTTGTATTGTTTCGTTTTGTTTTCTAAGTTTAAAAAGGATTTGATTTTGAGTACATCGCTTGGGTTAAAAATGCCATTGACAGACAAGAGTTGGTCGTTATTGAAATGGACACGCCTGTTTTCCAACCGCATGGGATCGGGTTTAATTTCGATCAATGGCGTCGTTTTATAGGACAAACCTTGTTGGTCCAACCATTCGAAACTTTGTTGGTTTTCAAGGTAATTGCCAGAGGGGTCTAGCCCTACGTTGTTGGCGTTGGTTAAAAAGTAATATTTATTTTTAAGTCCTACATTAAAAACATTGGCTGTTGCGTCATAATTGGCAGGGGGCCCAACCGCCGCTTTCACTTGTGCAAACCAATTTCTTTTTGCTTCTTCCTTAAGTTTCAGATTCAGGGCAATCTTTCCAGTATGCTCTACTCCCTTGAGCAGAGCGTTTTCAGAGAAATTCTCAAGGATTTCAACTTGCCCTATAGGATCGGCTGGCATGTTTTTAGTTAAAAGTTGGTAGCCTTCGTCAAAAAAATTGTCCCCCTCTATCAATACCCGCTCTACTTTTTTTTGCCCAACCATGATACTGCCATCTTCTTTTACGGAAAGTCCTGGGATTTTATTTAATAAATCCTCCACCACTTGTTCATGGCCTGTTGCAAAAGCTGCCACGTCCATTACCACTGTATCTTTTTTGACAATTATTGCTGGAGCCGATTGTATTACAACTTCTTGTAACTCCAACTGTTCTTCGATCAAAATGAGTCCTTTGAGTTGGGTTGGGTTGGTATTTACCGCAATCGGCAGTTGCAGGTTTCTAAATCCAATACAGGACAAGCCCAGTACAAAACTTCCTTTGTCGTTCACTACCAGAGTAAAATACCCCTGTGCATTGGTATGGGTATAGCCAATTACCTGGTTCGACGAATCGGTGAGCAGCACATTGACCCACTCCAAGCCTTGGTCCTGCTCATCCAACACTTGACCTTTGATCTCCAACTGGGCATAACTAGGCACCAATGTTCCAACCAAACTACAAACAACGACCCCAAGAAAGCAGCAGTATTGTGCAATTAATGGCATTCTGTTTCCAAAGTCTTTACGGTGGCTTTGTGCACACTAAAAGTGGCTCCTCTTGGAAGTTTGGATTGCACCTTTTTTGCAATTTCCTTTCCTTGTTCCTGAACATATTTGAGGTATTGTTCACAGCTAATGGATTGGCTGTCTTGGATTTTTAAAAATTGTGGGAAAGTTTTTTCTCCACCAACTTTGATCAAGTCAAAATGGATAAAACCATCGGTGCTGTATGCCTTTATTATTGCACCTGGTAAACCGTGCAATTTCCATGGTCCATTGCCAATAGGAATTTTAGATGTATACCATGCTTCATATGCCCTCCCTTTGAGTTTGGTAATGGCCTTCCGACAAGAAAAACCTGCTATTTGTTTCTGTTCATTGGTAAATTGCCAATGGATTGGCCCTGGGTTTTCTTGAACGTGGTAGGTGGTGTATTGCCCCGCTTTGAACACCTTTTGCACAGAAAGCATGTTTTGGTTGGCTAGGTCCGTTTGTACCCAACCAATCGTGCGTTCCGAGGAACCCATTTTCACACGGTGCTCTACCCCGTTGCCCGTATCTTTGCTGTGGTTTTCAAAGGCCATCGTATCGGGGTTGATTTTGTAATAAATAGACTTTTGGTTGCGCACAAAAAGCTGTGCAGTGGTCAACTGGTCGTTTGTAGCTACTCTGTATTCCAAATAAACCTGAGCCTTTTCTGCTGGTGGCCAAGTAAAAATTCCACCCATTATTATTAGAATAAATATTGATTTCATTTTGGTTCAATTTTGGTAAAAAATATGTGCCATGCCCATCATGGCACATATCAAAAATTGTTTAAAAATCGCCGGAAAAAAGATCGTAGATTTTAATCAAGGCGCACCGCCACCATTTCATATCTTCCCCCTCTATCACTACCTTCCCTAAAATGGTGGTTCCATTGTCTAAATAAATATTGATCGTAACAGTGCAGGTACCACGATCTGCTTGTTCCTCCGAAGGGTGGAGCATTGGAGCCCACTCCCTTGCAAACGTTGGATCGAGTACCGCATCCTTTGCTTCCACAACAACACTAGACAGTAGCACAAGTAAAATGAAAACTGATTTCATTTTCCAATTACTGTGCATCCTCAAATGCGGTTAACAAATTGTTTTGCACCCGCATGGCTTCTGCGCAAGTGGAGGCGGTTACTGTGAATTCCACACTTACACAATCGCCACTTTCTGTGGTCAAGGATACGTTGCCCGAAATAGTACAGGTCCTATAAGTTGGTGTTTCCACAGACTTCCAATGACTGGGGGTGGCATCCAATTTTGCAAGTGATAAGGCTGTTGGCTCTGCCATCTGCCCTTCCTGGACAGCATTGGCGGATGCGCCCAACATAATACAAAGGCTAAAAAATGTTAATAAAACCAATCGTTTCATAACGTAAAAAAATTTATGTTGTACCTACTCTTTTAAAAGCTTTTCGGTAATCGCTTATTCGAAATACTTCTGTACCGGTAGCTAAAAATACTTCTCAAATAATATCAGAATTCTTATTAAAACAGACAATAGCCTTTTCCAGTCTTCTGCTTTTAATCCTATTGAATAGTAGAATTTCTACCCAAAAGGGCCATATTAAGTGATTTTAATTAAATACTAATTTGATTTTAGTTCAATCGAGTTGGTGGTCGAGCCAATGAATGAGGTTGAGCAAGAGCTGGTGGTTCTGGGCAGCTACTGGGTTGTTCATGCCCATTTTTATTTGATTCGGCCCAGCAAGTTGTGCAGAAAACATTGCTGCTTCGCCAAACACAGCAATTCTTCCTTTTCCAAATGTAAGAGAAGCGCCTTGCGACCAACCCTCCACTGGGTATTGTTTGGTTGTAGCATCAAAAACCCAAGCCGTGTCGGGTAATAAATTAATGTAATTATGGTCGAAAGTTAGAATGGACGAAGCCTCTTTGGGGATTTTGAAAGCCTGTCCGGTAAAAGTTGTGATTTGATCTACTCTTTCTTGCTCATTCCTTCCTTGCTGGATGGTACCCGCTTGCAACAGGCCGTTTTGCAAAGTAAAATGCCCTTGGCCTTGGCTCTGGCGGTGTAAGACAAACCCGTTGGTGAATTCAAAGCCAAAAGCTTTGGCCAATTCTTCAGCAGCACCTGCCATTGGCATGTGGTCTGCGATAAGAAACAAGCTGCCTCCACCTTTTACCCAAGCCACCATTGTTTTTATTTCTGACTGGGTAAAAGCAGAAGGGGTAGGTAAAAACCAATCTGCTACGTTGCTTGTATGGAGCGCATTTGAAACAACCATAATCGCGCATTGTTCTAATTTTTCTTGTTCGAACAAACCGGTATATGACTGCACTCGGTAGCCATCTCTTTCCAATAAATGGGCAAAAGAACGGTACCTTCCGGTGCGCGTATGAAAATTGTTATGGCCTGCATCAATGTATACCACAGGGCCCATATTGCTGGCATACATGGGTGCCGTGATGGGAGGCAAATAGGTTGAGTCTGCTACTTGTTGGCCCCAGGAACAACCACATGACAACAAGCAAAACAATACAATCTGAATTAATCTATTCATTGGTTCAGTTTTTGAGGCATCCATAGGCAATTCAAGCCTTATACTTGTCTTGGACAGAAGCAATGAGATGTTCAATTTGTTTAAATTGCTCCCTAGTTTCAGGCATCCACTTCATCTTAATTATTATACGGTTTTCATTTTTTTCAAACGAAGACAAATCAAATGCTCTCATCAAGGCTTTCACAGGATCTTTTGGCCAAAGCATAAAAAATTTTCTGTAAATATAACCTGCTTTAAATTCATAGTCTTTACCGCCAAATGGCCCATTTATTGTTAACACAGATGTATACATTATATTCGGATTGCTTTTCCTAATAGTGGATTTTAATACAACTCCTCCAAAAGTAAGCTGGTAACTCGTATTGACCCCGTGCATATAATTGCGATCTGCAACATCCAATTCAAAATTTCTTTCCTCTGCATATACACGCCAACACCGGTCTATTTTATTCCAGTCTCCCATTTCATTTTGAACCTTCCCACTTTATTTTTACAGCGGATATCGTTTCTAACTCCAACCGTTCCTCCATCAATTCAAACCCATTTTTAATATAAAACCCCAAAGGAGATTGGTAGATGGTTCCATCCAGTTTTGTTTCGTCGTCATCGTCCACCACCCATCCGTACAAGGTGGTTCCTTCCTTGCACGCAATTTTCAACAACTTGCTACCCAATCCCGTATGCTGGACTTTATGATCAATAATTAAAACAAACCAATTGGCTCCTCCTCTTACAAATTGAACGTACCAACCAAGTACATTGCCTAGTTCATCCTTTGCCAAAACGTGTTCTGCTTGGCTAAGCCCTTGTATGTAAATATCAAAACCCGATAAAGCCGCATAACTTATTCCAGCGGGGTACTCACTGTTCCATAAATGATACAAACCTTGTCTGTCGTCTTTTGTTAAATCCTCCGTTTTTAAAAATTCTATTGGCATATTTTGCTCACTTAAATCAATAAGATAATTGATTTGATCCAATTAATAAGTAGATAACGACAAATTATTTACTAGAATCGACCACCTCTACCAGTACATTGCCTACTTTGTGTCCTAAATCAACATAACGATGGGCCTCCACCATTTGATCGAACGAAAAAACCTGATCTACTACCACTTTAAGTTCGCCTGTTTCTACAAAATCCACCAGTTTTTGTAAGTCTTCTGCTGTTTCTATAGATTTTTCCCCAACCAAGATCTTTTTCTTGCTGGTCATTTCTGTCCAAATCATTTGAAAACTTTTTACAGGTGCAGTTACATTTACATAGGTTCCATGGGGTTCCATATGGTCTTTTATAAGTTCAAAAGGCATTTTATCCACCGCCAGGAATACAACATCGTATGCCTCCAATTGTCTAAAAAATTCCGGATGCTCGTAGTCCAGCACTTTTTTTGCTCCAAGGCTGTGCACTAAATTTTGATTCTTTTTGCTGCAAACCCCTGTTACCGCATATCCTTGGTGGTTTGCCAATTGGACCAAATAGGTGCCCACGCTTCCTGAAGCACCATACACCAGCATTTTCTTGCCCTTTTTAATATCCAGTTTCTTCAAATAGTGCAGCGCCGTACGTGCCCCAATAGGAATGGCAGCAGCTTGGGAATATTCTATTGTTGGTGGAATTTTTACAATGGGCCCAGATTGGTCCAGGCAGACAAATTCAGCATAACCTCCAAAAGTTGCTAACGTTGCAGCAAATACGCGGTCGCCTGCCTTAAAATTTTTGACATTGGCGCCACAAGCATCCACCACTCCCGCTACCTCCATACCCAATATAGATTTTTTCGGTCGGTTCCAACCCAACATTATTTTGGCTGGCAACCAGAATGCCGGAGGTATGGTAAAACTCCGCAACCGATGATCGGCCATGGTCACACTCGTGCAATGAATTTTAATCCGCACTTCATTGTCTTTGGGTGTTGGTGTTGCCACCTCTACTAATTTTAGAACTTCTGGTGGGCCATATTTGGTGCAACTATAGGCTTTCATATCTGTTTATTAACCAATTGATTTACTGTATGTTAATTAACGAACAGACCCCATCCATAACTTTGGATTTAGGAGGAAAGGTTATGCGAAAGCCTAAAAGGCAGGAAAAACAGGACAATACAAAACACCTCCCTTTATCAAAGAATATTAACGGGTTGGCCCCCAATATTAAATGAACAATCCAGCAAGTAGTTGTTTTCAAGTTTTGGTATCCATTGGCTTGTAGCCCATTCCACAATTATCACATTTTGTGCCCTTTGGTTGTTAAAGTGGCCCGAACGGAGGCTTTTTTGAGGTGCATGAAAGCGTCCCTTTTTTTGTCTTGTGCAAAAGCCTTGAAATCTTGCTCGGACTCAAATGACACCAGGTGAATTTCGTATGGCAACTCGCCTTCGGCATCAATGAAATTTTCTTTGTCGGGCCGAACCCTATACAGTACCTTTCCATTGTATGTTTCTAACAATGGAATGGCCATAGATTCAAACTCTAAAAACACCGACTCCTGTCCGTCTTTAACAAAAATTAATTGGGTAATGTAGATCATTTGAAAAAATTACATTTTGAGTTAAATTAGATAAAAGACCCAGATGATACTACTGTACACTGGGCTTTTTTTCTAATTCTATTACTTTTTTATCTCTTACTTTGGGTTTCAAACCAAACAAAGGCCGCATAAAACCAATTCTTCTTATAAACAATTCATAAAACAACAGGCACCCCACAAATGTAAATACAAGGAGCAGAAAATATTTTAACAACGGATGCCAATGGTAACCAAAGAGCCAATAAGACCCCAAATACAAAAAGAACATATGGACTATGTACACTGGATAGGCTGCTTCACTGCAATAACGCAATGTTTTACTGGGCTTGTTCAGCCACCTGTAGGCAACGCCGAAAATAGCATAAATCCAAAACACAGACTCTGTGGCCATTAAAATGTCCGGGCTTTTAAGCTCAAACACCAGTGCCCTCCAAACAAACAAAGACAAAGCAAGGGTTAAAAATACCCACCACCATATGGCCGCTCTTTCCCAAAGGGTCTTGCCTGCGTAAACCCAACAAAAACCAATAAAAAAAGCTACGAATCCATTCCAAAAACCATGGTAGGTATAAGCATAAACTTCAAAGCTTTCTGGATTTACCAATACCACTTCTAGTACAAATGGGATAATAAATACCACCAGTGCAAAAGGGTGCTGGCAAAGGGCCTTTAAAAACTTACTCAGACTGCTGAGGGGTTTGTTTTTTAGATAAAAAAACAATGGAGCCATTACCGATGTATACACCAAAATATTACCCAAAAACCACAAATGAGATGCGTGCAAGGGGTGCCGGAAGGGTTGGTGGTAATAAAGTTGCCAAATATAAACATGTAAAGGTACTACAATGGCCACTCCAAACATAAATGGAAGAAGAATGCGGCGTGCTCTTTCCGTTAAGAGTTGTTTCCAAGTTCTCCTTTGAATGGCAAAATAAACCCCCATGCCCGATACAAAAAACAGCAGTGGGATCCTCCACACGTTCAAAGCAGACATGGGTACCCAAAGGGGCTCTAGTGTATCTTTGTTGGTAATAAAACCAATAAAAATGCCCCAAGGCTGGAAACCTATGGCAATGTGGTAAATTAGCAACAGAGCAATTGCAATTACTCTGAGCCAATCTATATCGTACCTCCGTTGTTGTGCGTCCATATTAATTAAGTTTTTCTTGGATCATTTGAGCCACCACGGGCCTGTTTTTTTCAAGAAATTCGTAGTCCAATTTTAATCCCATTGGCCCTAAACTGGTACTCAGTTGGTCATATATTGGTTTTACTTGGTTAAAAGGTGCTAGTACAGAAGCCAACGCCGTGCTTCCATAACTATTGTTCACTTGTGTATCTGCTCCAGCATCTAAAAGCGCTTTTACTACCTCAAGTCTACAGAAAAAAGCCGCTGTATGCAAAGGAGTAGAACCATCGGCCGACAATGCGTTTATATTGGCACCCCCATTTATCAACATCAAGGCCAAATCTGTTTTTCCAAATGTACAGGCAATGGTCAAAGGAGTGGAACCGTACTGGTCCTTATCATCTAAGCCTTCTTTGTTGTCTATATACCATTTTAAAGCAGTTACATTGCCCATAAACGTCGCTTCGTGGATGCCCAAAGAAGGCTTTTCGCTTTTTACTTCTTTTTGCCTTGTATTGCTACCTTGCCCGGTACAAGAAAAGGATAAAAAGATAAGGCCTACCAGAACAGATTTGAAAAGGGGCTGTAGATAATTTAATTTAAAATTTTTCATTCGTTTTTTTTGTTTTAGTGAAACGATTATTTCGTTGATTCAAAGGTCTGTAAATACATTTTATTCAAAAATCAAGCATGCTGCAAAAGCTTCCAATTATGCTCCAAGGCTATCAATTATGCGCAAGGCCTATCAATTATGATGCATGCCTATCCTTAATCGATTTTAAAGTGGCTTGCATTTGATTCCATTCGTGTCGATTATTGTAAAAACAAACCATGCGCTTATGTCGGATTTTTTGAGAGAGAACAATGCGTTCTTAAATAATGTAGTCGCAACTATTGAAGAAAATCTATCGGATGAGGCATTTGGTGTAACCGAATTGGCCGATCGTATGGCCATGAGCAGGTCCAATTTATTAAGAAAAGTTAAAAAACATACCGGTGTTTCAGTAAGTGTTTACATCCGAAAAGTTCGGCTGCACCGAGCCAAGAACTTATTAAAAGACCCTTCTTTGAACATTTCTGAAATTTCTTTCCAAGTTGGGTTCAGCAGTACCTCCTATTTTACCAAGTGTTTCAGAGAGGAATATGGTTATACCCCAGGAGAAGCCAACAAAGTGGCGCACCAAACCGATACAACACCAAAGGAATCTTCAACTATTGCAACCAGTACACCTCCTACCCCCTTTACAACCGACAACGCGAATCCTTCCAAAAACCGCAAATTGTACGCGGCCATGGTGCTGGTATCGCTATCAATCGCCTTGTTTTTTTGGATGACAGACGATGGCGTCGGAACTGAAATGGTGTTGGACAAATCAATTGCCGTACTTCCTTTTAAAAACGACAGCAACGATAGCAGCAATGTATACATCATCAACGGTCTAATGGAAGCTATTTTAGACAACCTACAAAAAGTAGAGGCACTAGAAGTGACGAGTCGGACTTCGGTTGAAAAATTCAGAAACGCCAACAAAACTATTCCAGAACTCTCCGATGCTTTGGGTGTGCACTATTTTGTAGAGGGAAGTGGGCAAAAGGTCGGCAACAAAATTCTGTTGACCATCCAGCTCATCGAGGCTAAAACAGACAAACACTTGTGGTCGGAACAGTACGAAAGAGAAGCGGAAGACATCTTTGCACTTCAAATGGAAGTGGCCCAAAAAATTGCCAAGGAAGTACAGGCTGTAATTACACCAGAAGAGCAAAAACGCATTGAAAAAGTACCGACGGAAAACTTAGTAGCCTACGACTATTATTTAAAAGGAATGGAGCAAAGTCAAAAAGAAACACACGAAGGACTGAACAATGCAATTGTATTGTACGACAGCGCCATCCAAGAAGATCCTAAATTTGCCCATGCCTATGCTTTAACCGCCATCTGTTATTATTATTTAGATATTTTCAAAAAAGACAAACGCTACAGCTCAGAAATAAACACCTATGCCGACAAGGCCATGTTATTGGACCCAGATATTGGAGTTAGTCTAATCGCAAAAGCCTTTTTTTATGTGCAGGATGAACAATACCAATTGGCCATTAATTATTTCGAAAAAGTTTTGGCATACAGCCCAAACACATTGTGGGTGCACAACTCACTTTCAGATATTTATTCTACCAAATTACCCGACTCCAAAAAGTATTTAAAACATGCCCTCAAAGGCATCAAAACCTTGTTGGTACAGCAAGATTCTGCCGCTACCAGTTTTTCCTACCTGCATCTGAGCAATGCCTTGGTGCAGTCAGGTTTTATAAAGGAAGCTGAGTTTTACATCCATAAATCACTTGATTTTTATCCAGACAACCTTTATTCTCAATACTTAAAAGTTTATATACTGCTTGCCTCCCACCAAAATTTAGACAGAGCCAAACAAGAACTTCTCTCTACTTTAGAAAAAGATAGCAGCAGGATAGACATCTTACAAGAAGTAGCCAAAGTATGTTACACCAACCAAGCGTTTGAAGATGCCTGGCATTACTACCAGCGTATGCTCCAGCGACAAAACACCATGGGTTTTGAAGTGTTTCAAAGTGAAGACATTAAAATTGCCTACACCTTAATGCAGCTGGAAGAAAAAGATTCTGCCCAGCACTATCTTGAAAAGTACAAAAATTTTGCTCAAAACGACCAATCCATTTACAGAGACCTGAGTTGGGCCTCTTATTATGCCACTATAGGTGATTTTGAAAAAGGAATGGAACACTTCAAGGCATTCACTGCACAAGGTAAATTCTTATATTGGTTCATCTTATTTTTTGATAAGGATCCTATTATACAAGAATTATCTGCTCATGCCGAATTTCGGCCAACACTAGAAGACATGAAAGCCCAGTTTTGGCAAGAGCATAACGAGGTTAAAATAATGCTGGAAAAAGACGGGCTGGAAATAAAATAATCTAAATTTTCCGCTTGTTTTCTACAGTAATTTCAGATCCTTCTGCCAGCATAACAGACACGGGATTCATCTGGTTCAAGACTTCAAACGCTTGCCCATAAACTGCAGAAAAATCGACTTTAATGTCATAATCCAATACCTCATATCCTTCCCAACGCGGGTGCGTCACTTCGTATTCGAAAGAATTTCTATCATTTGCTTTGGTATATCCCCAATAATGTTCGGTAATAAACTCCCCTTCTGAATCTCTGGCAATAGCTTCGGGCGCCAAGGCAGCTTTTACTCGGATGCTGTGTTCTTGTCCATGCAATTTCCAAGAATATGCCACGGTCCTGATTTTCTCATTGCTGCTCCAAAAGTGCTGCATGGGCAAGGTCTGGTAATGTTCTTTGTAAATGGTGTTGGCCACAAATGTCAATGCTGGCTTTGGCACAATTTCCTTAATAAAAACAACCCCTCTTTTCCAACCGGATACATCTTTGTACCGCACATAAAACCGAAGGTTTACCTCTTCAAAGTTTTTATGAAAAGGTACTGGAACACCAAGCAACTGGATATTCAGAAACATGAACCCCACCAAACTCACATAACATTTGCCCTTCCAAAGATCCAATTCTGTTTTTGGGGGAACAAAAGGTTCCAATACCTCTTGGTCTATGGTATAATTGGCCAAAACCAATTTTCTCCATTCTGCCTTTAAAAAGCTCATACCGTCTTTTTTTATTTAGAACAATCCACAAATTTAATTCCACATTAAAGTTCTTGACTCTGCTTTAAATTGCATAAAAAAACCAAATGCCGAAACAAAAATAGAAGATTGTCCGTTTTTTAAACAAAGTTGGGCCTTCTATTTGAAAGCTCTAAAGTAATTGCCTAAATTTGAGGCGAATATAAACACACTCCATGCCTATGAAGTCTTAACGGTTGCCTCGTATCCGTGTCGCTCGACACTTTCTTATCATTTACAAAACCGTTAATTATGCCTCATAATAAATCAATCTTAGATTATTTTAAGTTTTTTGTACGAACCATCCGGGGGAAAGAAAAAAACATTACTTCCGGAAACATCAACAAAGCCATCTTTGTGTTGGCCATTCCCATGATCATCGAAATGATGATGGAATCCATTTTTGCCATTGTAGACATCTTCTTTGTTTCTAAAATTGGAAACGACGCAGTAGCCGCGGTGGGTTTTACCGAATCGGTTATCGTCATCTTGTTCGCTATTGCATTGGGCCTTAGCATGTCGGTAATGGCCATGGTCAGTAGGCGCGTGGGTGAAAAGAAACCAGAACAAGCAGGGTCCATTGTTTTCCAAGGGATGGTGATAATGTTTGTAGTATCCGTAGTTTTTGCTATCGTGGGCGTTTCTTATGCAGAAGAAATTTTGGCCTTGATGGGCGCCTCCTCAGAGGTTATCTCAAAAGGCAGTGGGTTTACCAGAATATTGCTGGGTTGCAACCTCATCATTATGTTGTTGTTTCTTTTCAATTCGGCACTTCGGGGTGCAGGGGATGCCCATTTGGCGCTTAGAACTTTGATACTTGCCAATGGGCTAAATATATTTCTAGATCCCATGCTAATTTTTGGCATCGGCTTTTTCCCTGAGCTTGGTTTAAAAGGTGCCGCAATTGCCACCACCATAGGCCGTTCTATTGGAGTACTGTACCAAATTTTTGTGCTCAGCAATGGTAAGAATACTATAACCATACTAAAAAAACATTTAAAAATTGAATGGCCCATCATCAAAAACATCATCCGAATTTCGTTGGGTGGAGTTGGCCAGTACATGATTGGCACCTTGAGTTGGATGTTTTTAATGCGCATCAGTGCAGAATTTGGTTCTCAAGTAGTGGCTGGGTATACCATTTCCATAAGAATCATCATGTTCACCATTTTACCCGCTTGGGGCATGGCAAGTGCTGCAGCTACGCTGGTAGGTCAAAACCTGGGTGCAAAAGAACCGGAACGAGCTGAAAAAAGTGTTTGGAGAACTGCCCATTTTTGTATGGTTTACCTGGGCATTATCAGCGTATTTTTCCTGCTTTTTGGAGAACATTTTATAACCTTGTTCAGAACAGACCCAAAAGTTGTGGCAATAGGCGCCATGTCTTTGCGCTATATTGGAGTGGGGTATGTCTTTTTTGCCTATGGCATGGTCATTGGCATGGCATTTAATGGCGCAGGCGATACACGAACCCCTACCATCATTAACTTTTTTAGTTATTGGGTTTTGCAATTGCCGTTGTCTTACTTTCTAGCAATACATTTAGAAATAGGGCCTAAAGGAATGTTCATAGCAGTAGCACTTGCCATAGTGGTACTGGCCACTGCAAACATAATCTTCTTTAAAAAAGGCAAGTGGAAAAAAGTAGAGGTATAAAAAAATACCCGAACCATTTTTTTATTCGCTTGCACTGTTTAAATTTACGGCTCAATTAAAAAAATATACGATTATGTCAGGATGGTTTGCACTTTATTTTGTTATCGGATTGTTCGTTTTGGCGATTGTTTCGGCTTATGTTGTTCCTAACAAATGGTTCAGCGACAACGATCACGACGTAAAACACTAGAATCTACCTACGCCACAGGCGGTATAAAAATATCAAAAGCCACTACATTGCTGTAGCGGCTTTTTTTGTGGATAATTAAAAAATGCTCGCAGCACCCGTCGGCCCTGCGCAACATGCTTGTACTGGGCTTTACCAGTTTATCTCTTTTTATATATAACCCCTCTTTTCTGTAAATAAAGCAAAAAATGCTCAAAACACTGTTCGTGTTTGCCTACTAATTCTGGAGGAAACACGCCTTGTTCTTGAAATTTTTGCTGCAGAATTAGTTCAACCGCAGCGGTTGCCGTATAGCCAGTGGTGCGCGCCATAGAAGAAGTCTGTGTAATCTCATTGTATTCATCGTACAAATCATAGATCACTTCGGTTGTTTTTCCGGAGGCATCTTTTCCTTTGATCGTTACACGCATCACGGTCATTTCTGCTTCGGTAGGGCCTAATTTCCACTCGTTAAATAGCACCTTGCTTGTAAAGGCCAATGGGCTCACTTCTTTTCCATCCACCTCAATTGGCGCTGCATTAAAAAACCCACTCTTTTTCAATACTTGTACATATTCTACATGGCCTGGGTAACGCAAAGTTTTTTCCTTCATGTTAGGAATGTGTGGCATCGTATAGATAATCGATCGCAAACCATCCGAATTAAAAGATTCTAAGGTTCCCACTCCTTCAAACTCCAGGTATTCACAGTCGGTTAAAGCTTCACGCGTAATCATTTGCCCATTCTCTACATACCTAGCCGGTCGGGTGTATTCTTCTATAACATCCACCGGCGAAAAAGGTGCTTTGTAACAAAATGGCCACTTTTTTACCTTGGGCAATCCGCCAACCAAACATTCAAAATCGGTGATGGCCATTTTTTCATTGTAATATCCTAAAATGATGTTGTCCATGCCTGGGGCTACACCGCAATCTACAATTGCAGTGACTCCTTTTTCTTTTGCCAAGTTATTTAATGACAAGGCGTCTTCTGGGAAAAACGATATGTCCACTACGTTTTTGCCAGCTTCTATGATGTTGGTCAAGGTTGAAAAACCTAAGAAACCTGGCACGGCACATACCACCATGTCAAAAGGTGCCAGCGCACTTTTTAATTGGGCTGCATCGGTTACATCGAGCACCTCGGTGCGCAACTTAGCATTTTTGTTTTTTACTTTTTTTAAGACAGTTGGATTGACATCGGTGAGTGTAACCGCATGTGAATTTACCAAATCAATGGCCATGGCGCTGCCGACCATGCCTGCTCCCAGTACTATAATATTGCTCATAAATAATGTGTGTTTGAAACTATTTTGTAAATAAAGTCGTAAGCCGACTCGAAAGTATTATGGCCAGGGAGGCGTTATAACCCGGGGGTTCTTACCCAAGGCATTTGATTGGCTTTTGGAGAAATAATAGTTTGCATGCTTTAAATTTAAGAAAGAATTGTTAGATATAACGGGGTTGGTAGGTACTTTTTAATTTATCTTTGATAGGTGGTGGCTACCAAGTGAGTAGGTAGGTTCATGAACTAAGGAATTCCAGAACCCCCCAACATTACCTTTTGTGTTTTCCACTCCAACATCTGGATCTCAGAATCAATTATACTCATTGCATTAAAGACTCAAATACAAACAATGCCCAGGCCCAGAGCAAAAGCAGAGCAAGGACTAAGTAACTTGACAAGTTAATCCTTTTTACTACTTTTGGAAACGTTTTGAACGCAACGACAGATGTCCAACTCTTCTACTACACCAGTGCATTCTCTTTATTTTTTAAGATTATCCCGATCTATGAAAACATGGATTTTTTTCTTTTTCCTGTTGCCGTTTACTGTCGCTCTAGGACAAAGCAACAGGGTTTCAGACAGCTTAACAACAGGGGCAAAAAAAAAGACAAACAGTACTTATCAAGCCAAAAAGCGGGAGGATACTTTTACACCGCAGCCCTTGGAAGACCAACACACTTGGGCTGAGGCTACACTGGACTACCTGAGTTTAGGCCATACCTACTTTTGTTTAGGGCAAAAAGAAAAGGCGCTTGATTTTGCCGAGTTAGCCTTACAAAAAGGCAAAAAATCAAATGATTTAAAACTAATTGCCCAAGCCAGAACCATGCTGGGACGTTTCTTAAATGGCCAGAATCGTTTTGAAGAAGCACGCCCCTACTTGTTTGAAGCCTTAAAAATGTTCACCGAACAAGAAGACAAATTTGGTACCATTACCACCATGGCCCATTTGAGCTCTGTCTATGCCGCTCAAAAACAATATCCAAAAGCTTTCGCCTTATTAGACTCCGCCAATGCATTGGTCCCATTTATTAAAGAGAAACAGAAAATAATGGTAATTAGGACCAGCCAGGGAATGGCCTATACTTCGTTAGGGAGGCACCAAAAAGCCATCCACTTTTTTAATAGCGCATTGGCAATAGCGAGCGAATTGGATGCTACTACCCATCAAATGGATGTAGCTGGACAGTTGGCTACCAACTATGAAAAAATAAACCAATTCAAAAAAGCTGCCGCCTTTTATAAAATCCAATCAGAACTTAAAGACACAATCTTTCAAAAATTACTAAAAGGTACAATTGCGGAAACCAAATATACAACCCAGCGCATTTTGAATGAAAAGTTAATAGAAGAGCAAAAAAATGCAGAATTATTAAAAACCAATTTGATTAAAGACTTAAAATTGTTAGAAGAAAAAACTGCCAACAACAACCTGTTACTCTGGGGTGGTCTTAGTTTCGGGATGGTTTTGTTGATCGGGATGGTTGGGTATTTTATAACCAAAGTAAAGGAAACAAAGTCCAAACGCAAAGAAGAAACACTGCGCTTCAGGGCAGTATTGGAGGCAGAAGAGAAGGAGCGCGCCCGCATTGCAAAAGACCTCCACGATGGGTTGGGGCAGTTGCTCTCCACCGCAAAACTAAACATTAGCGGACTAGAAGATGAAATAAAAGGAGAAGACAAGGTTTTGGTTCAAAATTCAATGCACCTAATAGATGAGGCGGTCCAAGAGATTCGCAGCATCGCTCACAATATGATGCCAGCCGCACTTATGGAATACGGTTTGATTTCTGCCATCGAATCGTTTGCCAGAGCAATCAATGAAACCAAGACATTACAGGTTAATTTTAGCAGCAAAGCAATGCAAGATCGATTGGAAAAGAGCAAAGAAATTGCATTGTACAGAGTAGTTCAAGAAATACTCCACAACATCCTTAAATATGCCCAAGCGGATGAAGTTAATATTGCACTGACCCGTATAAAGGATACCGTTCTCCTTACCATATCGGATAATGGACAGGGGTTTGATGTCAAAACCATCCACCAAAGCAATGGGATTGGTTGGCGCAATATTTATTCTAGAATATCTATGGTAAATGGTGCAATTGAAGTGAATTCTACCAAAGGCAAAGGAACTGATATCCGAATTAAAATAATGTTTTAAACATGGAAACACCTGTTAAAATTATGATCGTTGACGACCATCAAATGTTTATTGATGGAATTAAGTCACTGCTTCGAAAAGAAGAAAACTTACTGGTAACATCCGAGTTTTTATGTGCCGAGGACGCGTTGGAACATCTTGACATAGCAGCAACAGACCTCATTATCACCGACATTAGCATGCCAGGTATTAATGGAATAGAGTTGACCAAAACAATTAAATCTACTTTCCCCGACTTAAAAGTTCTGGTGCTCTCCATGCATAACGACCAAGAAGTTGTCTCTGAAATTATGATGAGCGAAGCCGATGGTTATATCCTCAAAAACACAGGAAAACAAGAGCTATTAGAAGCGGTTTTCAAAATTATGGACAATGGCACCTATTACAGCAAAGAAGTTTTGTCCATAATGGTGAACAAAGTAAAAAAAGAACAAAAGATTCAAGAAGAAACAAGCCCACTTACTAATAGAGAAAAAGAAGTTCTCCAACTAATTTGTCAAGAATATAGCAGCCAGGAAATTGCTGACAAGCTATTTATTGGAAGAAGAACGGTCGATACACACCGACAAAATATCCTTCAAAAAGCAAAAGTAAAAACGATAGTAGGGCTTATTAAATTTGGTATGAAAAACGGATTCATATCCGACCTGTAATTACCCATTCATTTGCTCCCACTTTCTTCTTTTAATCCTCCACCCCGTACTCCTACGGATACAAAATCAGCACGGGTACTTATTTCATCTACTGCTTGTGTTTGGTAGTTTTGCTCTTAGTATTTATCGCAGCATTCGATTGTTTCTTTGCCCTTTTTACAAGATAGACAGGTAAAAGGCCAATAGTTTGTAACGCTTATGCTAGCGGAATTTGTTCTTTTTTCAACCATCAATTTTTAAAACACATTTACAATGAAAAACTTAAAATTACTACTACTGATTGTATGCACTTTTGTATCTTATTCTGCTGCTTCCCAACATAAGATCCAGAATGGATTGTGGAGAGGGATTGGCGTTTTTAACGATTCAGGTAAAAGGATGGGATTTAACCTTGAAGAGTTTATTTATATAAAAAATGACTCTGTTGTAAGTGTATTTGGATATGGTTATGATCAAAACACTTCTAACAGCGAGATAACTCTACAATCATCTGTTCGCGATTACTTTTTAACCGATGGCTTTAAGTTAAAAAATGAACGCGTGACCCAAACGTTGAAGGTTAAAACGGATACCATTGCAATTTATGAAAACAACTTCTCTATGTCCTTTGCACATTTTAAAACCAAGGTGTCTCCTCCAATAAAATCTGTTGAAGAAGCCATTTTGGGTACTACCTTTGGAATGGAAGGCAACTTAAAAGTAACTTTTCAGAAAGATAGAAAAGCAATTTACTTGGACACACATGCAGACCGGTTTTGGACTTCCGATTACCTGTTGATGCAATTTGAAGATTTTGTTTTTTTAAAGAGCTCCACTTCCGCACCTATTTTGGTTCTAAGTGTAGATAAAAAAAGAATCAAAGGGCTATGGATGGATTTTAGGTTAGAACCGAAGGAGGTTGTGTTGGAGAGGCAATAGGGGTTTATGGTTTTTAGTTTCGTTTTTTTGGTTCGATTTTTTAGTGGTGGTTTTTCTTTTTGATTTGATATTACTTTTTTTCTGGGGTGGCCCAGGGACTCGTTTTTGCTTTTTGCTTGATCAAAAACCAAAGCAAAAAATCAAGACTGCTTTTAAATGGCTAAAAATACGGCTTGTTGCAATCTGGAAATCCAGGAACTCGCACTCCTACGCAAGGCCTTCCCTGCTCAAACATCTGGATTTCAATACCGTCAAAACTTAGCCGTATTTTCTTGACGCCATTTAAAAGAGGTCGGATATTGGGGTTCACTGTTTTTAGTTTCGTTTTTTTGGTTCGATTGGTTAGTGGTGGGTATTCTTTTATTTGGGGTAGGGTTTTTTCTGGGGTGGCCCAGTACCAGCCTTTCATTTTGCCTTGATACGGCGATAGGCTGTGCCTATCGAGCGAGGATTGTGGGATGCAAACAAAAAATCAAGACAAAACAAAGCTTCAGCCCTCAAGGCTCTCACTTGGCCCGCTGTTTTGTCTGGCCAGCGCTGTTGGATGATTTTAACTGTAAACAGCTGAATTTCGGTATCGTTATGACTTAGGCTTATTTTCTTGACGCCATTTAAAAGAGGTCGGATATTGGGGTTCATTCTTTTTAGTTTCGTTTTTTTGGTTCGATTGGTTAGTGGTGGGTATTCTTTTATTTGGGGTAGGGTTTTTTCTGGGGTGGCCCAGTACCAGCCTTTCATTTTGCCTTGATGCAAAACGAAACACGACAATTGGCGGTGCCAATTGGGCGAGGATTGCAGGGATGCCAAGACTGCTTTGAAATGGCTAAAAATAAGCCTCGGTGCATAGTGGAAATTCAGGAACTCGTCCTTTACGCAGGGCCAGCGCTACTCAAACAGCTGAATTTCGGTATCGTTATGACTTAGGCTTATTTTCTTGACGCCATTTAAAAGAGGTCGGATATTGGATTTATTACTTTCGGTCTATATTCGGTGTATTTGAAATCATTGTTTTAATAGGGGCCTGGTTTTTAATTGACACGAATGAAAAAACTAGATACAAGTATAGTTTAACCAGACGAAAAAACTGTTCTAGGCAAATTTTCTGGAACAGATATATTTCTTTTTCAGCCTAACTCTGTATATGTTGGAAAATTACGTCTTGGACCACATTACGATTTTATTTAAAAATTGAAAATCCGATTATGGTAAGTGTCCTGAACATTGAAGCAAAAGAATACATCAAAAAAAAGAAACCATCACTCAAATATTAAAAACTTAGTTATAATTGTATGTCCAATGACTATTTAAAATAGATTGGTATGGAACTTACTATAGCGTAATATGCTACGCGTGAACAAAATAATATGGAGCTATTAAAAAGGGCTATTGAACTAGTTGATGAGAACTTAATTTATAGCCTAGTTCCAATAGTATTAACTTTAATACTTGTCGAACTAATTTTCAAAAATAAGTTTGAAACAAAAAAAACATTGAACATAGTTCGTTGGGCAATTCTTATCTATACCATCGTATCCATTTTCTATTTTATTGGAATGGTGGTTATAATTCCAAAAGAATATACTTTTATTAACCGCTTAAATGGCCCCTATTTTCTTGCCTATTACTTCATTTTATTTAATACCATGGTTTTGCCTTTTACTCTCAATATTAAAAAGTTGGGCACAAAATTTTGGTATGTTCTGTTAGTAGCCTTTGCAATTAAAATTGGAACCTACTACGAAAAATTTGTGTTAATGGTGACTTATTTGCATAGAGATCATTTGCCAGTCACAAGAAATTCCGAGATGGAAAATGTATTCTTTGAATTAATTGGTATTGTCTTGATCGAAGTTGGAAAGGTTTTTCTACATGGATTTATTATAGCAATTTTGATTTTAGGAGTGTTTGAAATATTCAAAATAAAAAAAACCAAACGGCACTAAGCCGCTTCTTAATATGGCGTGGCCAACGTGGCACGAACAGCTGGATTTCAATTCCGTCAAAACTTAGCCGGATTTTTTTGACGCCATTTAAAAGAGGTCGGTTTGGGGTTCATTCCTATTAGTTTCGTTTTTTTGGTTCGATTTTTTAGTGGTGGTTTTTCTTTTATTTGGGGTTGTCTTTTTTCTGGGGTGGCCCAGTACCAGCCTTTCATTTTTGTCTTGAAACAAAAACGAAACACGACAATTGGCGGTGCCAATTGGGCGAGGATTGCAGGGATGCCAAGACTGCTTTGAAATGGCTAAAAATAAGCCTCGGTGCATAGTGGAAATTCAGGAACTCGCAGCCATACGCAGGGCTAGCGCTGCTCAAACAACTGAATTTCGGGATTGTTATGATTTAGGCTTATTTTCTTGACGCCATTTAAAAGAGGTCGGATATTGGGGTTACATACTTAACTATGGAGTTTCTATTTCAAATATTGGATTAGATGGCGCGCTGGTTTTCAATTTCTAGAGGCCTGAGGGAGGACGGCCGTGTTGCTGCCGGGGTTGGCTTGAGCGGAGGATGTCATGGGGTAGACGGTGGGCTAATTAAATTGGAAATGGCCCAATCCAACACTGGTTTCGTTTTTGTACATCCACGACAATTGGCGGTGCCAATTGGGCGAGCTTGTGGGATGCGAAAGGCGAAGAAAAATGAAAACAAATTTATAAATCAATCAATACTACCCTGCAAATAACGGAACAGCATTAATGCATCCAAAAACTATGAAACATAAACATCAATAAAAGTTAAACTGCGCGCTGGTTTTCAATTTCTAGAGGCCTGAGGGAGGATGGCCGTGTTGCTGCCGGGGCTGGCTTGAGCGGAGGATGTCATGGGGCAAGCCGAGGGCTAATTAAATTGGAAATGCTTTTTTGTTTCGTTTTTGGGCATCCAAAAATGAAAAACGAAGAAAAAAGAAAACAATAATTAAAAAAATAGTGAAAAATGGAACTTATTAAATTTAATTCCGTTACTATTGTACATACAACAATTGTAGCGATGAATAAATACTACGAATCTATTTACCAAATCATATGTACAGGCCATTGGATCACGGATCAAATCTCTATTGAGTTAAAAGAATACGACACAACCGAACCGCAGTTCAACGTATTAAAAATTCTGAAGGGAAGCAATGACAAGCCCATAACCGTACAAGAAATTCAAGAACAGATGGTACAACGAACCAGCAATGTTACTAGAATAGTAGACAGGCTTTTGGTAAAAGGATTGGTCACTCGAGTTGTGTGTCCTTCCAATCGCAGAAAAATGGACATTAGCATAACTCAAAAAGGAAAAGAGTTTTTAGAAGGTTTGAATCAAAAAGTATCCAACTTTCACACGCCAATGCGCGGAAACCTATCCAGCCAAGAACTTGTACAATTAAAGTCATTAATAATAAAATTAAAAGGAGAACAATTATGAAAACGATCGTCGCCATAGGTGCTAGCAACAGTCAAAATTCCATCAATAAAAAATTGGCTACCTGGGCAGCCAACCAAACCAATAAGGCCCAAGTAGAAACATTGGACCTCAATGATTTTGAAATGCCGATCTACAGTGTGGATAGAGAAAATGAATCCGGAATCCCCCGACTGGCACAAGAGTTCAAGAATAAAATCCTAGCCGCAGATGGGGTTGTTATATCCTTTGCAGAGCACAATGGCAGTTATACTGCCGCCTTTAAAAACATTGTGGACTGGGTTTCTAGATTAGAAGGAACAATATGGGAAAATACACCTGCTCTATTGTTGGCCACCTCGCCCGGTGCAAGAGGCGGAATGGGTGTTTTATCTTCCGCAAAAATGACTTTTCCCTACCAAGGAGCCATTGTTCAAGGAACCTTCTCTCTTCCTTCTTTTTATCAAAATTTCAAAGAGGAAGAAGGAATTTCGGATCTAGGCCTATTAGAAAACTTTAAAATAGCCTTAAACAATCTAGAAAGTGCCATGGAAAAATCGTCTGCAGAAATTGCCAACGGCTAATATGAAAGACATTTTATTGGCCCTAATGATTGTATATACAACAATAGTAACGACATGAAAAAAATAGAAAAAATACAAGCCCCTTCGGATATCACTGGTTTGATTCCCGGGGTCATTGGACAAAGGGCATTTCCTACCCCAACATTTAAAGATTCGGATCCATTTCTTATGCTCGACCACATCGGCCCTCAAAAAGTTGGAGCCGACTGGCAATTAACCGGGGAAGGACATGACCATCCGCACCGAGGGTTTGAAACACTAACGTTTGTTTTTGAAGGAAAAATGAACCACAGAGACTCCTTGGGCAACCGTGTTCAGCTCAACAGCGGTGCCGTACAGCGCATGAATGCCGGTTCGGGTATTGTACATGGTGGCAGCATGTTCTCGGATGAAAAGACCGAACGCTTTCACGAGATACAACTTTGGATCAACAACCCCAAAGATCAAAAGATGTCCACACCGGGCATCCACAATGTGTCCGACCATGCCATTCCTTATTTAGAGGACGGCGGAACCAAGCTTAGAGTAATTTCTGGTGCTCTTGGAGGACTCACAGGACCAATTAACACACTGGCTCCCACCCAAATAGGGCATGTTATTTCGAAAGAAGCTGGCACAATTACCGTTGGCACTTTTGATGGGCCAACCAAAGTAATGGTATATGTCATGGAAGGAAGCGCATCGGTAGCGGGTACACCCATCCTTTCTACGCATTTGGCACAATTAACCCAAGAAGGTTCTGAGGTAAACCTACAAATGGAGGCCAACTCGCAAGCATTAATTCTAGCTGGCATACCCATCAACGAACCAGTCGTTTATGGTGGGCCATTTGTAATGAACACGGAAGAAGAAATTCAACAAGCACACATAGATTATCAGCAAGGCAAATTCGGCGTTATTGAACAGTAAAAAAATGAAACAGTCTATAATCCATCTTCAAAAGATGGCCTTGATACTTACCATAACAACAACGCTGCTATGCAATGCACAATCAATTAACAACACAAAAAACCATACGATCATGAGCAATAAAACTATGATGAACGAACTGATTCAAAATAAAACCGCAACAACCGACCATTCCAACAAAAGTATTTTGGCGAGGGGCTGTGACCCTGCACTCTCTCTACAATTCTCTAAAATAGTGCCTCCGCTTATTGGAAATGCACAGTACGTACCAACCACAGACGACGTTACATTCATTGAACAGCTGAAGTCAAAAAAGTGGTCTGTGGTATTCTTTGCACCAGGTGCCTGCCGATGGAGTGCTGCTAAACAGCCAATTCCGGGTGGCAACTACGACACCAAAAACTGGGATCTAGAGCAATACAAAGCCTTGGTGTATGAACTGCAAGGCAATGGTGTTCAGATTGTAGAAACCCCTTATGAACAAGAAGTGATTCCGCTCCTTCAAAAATCCTTAAAAACCGCTAGGGAAACCAAGTAAAAACAATTGCAATTAAAATAAACACACAAATACCATTAAAATGAAAAATTCAATATTTCTAAATTTCCTAGCAACTGCTAGCCTAATTCTATTGGTAACCTGGACCAGCCATGCGCAAACTCCTGATGCCAATTTTGTTCCCAAAGACCCAAAGAAAGACAATTTATTGACTGGAGAGAACACCGTATTGTTGGTAATTGATTGGCAACCCGATTTAATTAAAGTAGTTCGCAACATCGATCAAAATGTAATGGTCAACAACATCCAAGGGATGATCAAAACGGCCAACTTGTTTGGTGTTCCGGTAATAGAGTCTACTATTGGGGTTGAAATGGCTGGAAGTGCTTCAACAGTAGATTCAATAAAAAGCCATATCCAACCATCTGTAAAAAATATAGATAGGGTTTCATTAAATGCCTGGCAAAACAAAGCGCTTGTTGAAGCCGTGAAAAAAACCGGACGCAAGAAAATATTAATCACTGGGCTTTGGACATCGGGTTGCCCTACCTATACCGCATTGGATGCCCTACAAGATGGGTACGAAGTTTATATTTTAACCGACACCATGGGAGACGCTACCACAATGGCCCACGATATGGCCGTGGATAGAATGGTTCAGGCAGGGGCCATTCCTTTTACATGGGAAGGGGCAGGAGCAGAAATGCTGCGCAGCTATACCAACCCAAAGGCCTTTCAAGGAGAACAAACCAAGGGTGGTTTTGTAGAGATCATGATGCAACACTTCTATCCTTTCGCGGGAAAATATTAATAAAAAAACAACGGGACAGCTACGCAGGTGGCTGTTCCTATCCTACAACTATACAAATTTTAGTATGCGCCAATCCCATCTGAAACTACTCCTCCTATCTCTCGTAGTCCTAGGCATTCCAATAGCTTCCAACGCGCAGTTCGGTCCAATTCACCAATTGCGGTACAACGATGACTTTAGCTATTTAAACCAAGATACCATTGTTAAAAAGGGTACGGAAAAGTTTAAATATATACCACTCTCTAAAAGTGGACAAGCTACTATTTCTTTTGGAGGAGAAATCCGAGAATGGTTCGAATTAAGACACAACTCCAATTTTGGAGATTTACCACCCGGCCACGTGCAAGATCCAAATGGCGTATTACAACATCGGCTAATGCTGCACATGGACGTACACATTAGCAAGCGATTGCGGGTTTTCACCCAACTCAATAACACCTTAGAATTTGGCAACCCCAACCCTCAAATTCCCGAAATAATAGAAGATGGCCTGGGCTTGCACCAAGCCTTTGTTGATCTAAACATAGGCCAAGTCGGCAATGAAAATAAGAATAGAATAAGGTTGGGTAGGCAAGAATATGATTTCGGCAATGGTCTTGTCGTTTCAGCAAGAGAAGGCCCCAACAACCGGTTGCCATTCGATGGCATAACCTATCTGCAACAAGGTGCCAATTACGACCTTCAAGTGCTCGCAGCAACTCCCGTAATCATCCACCCGCATGTATTTGACAATACCCATACCCAAGAGGCCATTTGGGGTGCCTACTCCTCCTTTAAAAAGAACAAGAAAAACCACCTGGACCTCTATTATCTCGGGTTGTATTCAGAACGCCGCGCTTATAATTACCAATCTGGAAATCAAACGAGACACACTTTTGGCGGACGTCTGTGGCAACATGGCCAAAGTCTTTTTTACGAAGCAGAGATGATGTACCAAACCGGAAAATTTAATGCACTGAACATCAATGCTTTCAATTTCACCGGCGAAATTAGGCATGTTTTTACTACCCTACCTTGGAAACCCATGGTAGGTCTTGGCGCAAGTTATGTTTCTGGAGACTATGACAACAACGATACCCAATTGAACACCTACGACCCGCTCTACCCCAAACCAGTATATGGTTTGGCCATCCCACAAGGCCCCAGCAATATTGCCCACCTCCGACCTACTTTTGGCTTACAACCAATTGAAAAACTTTTTATAAACTTTCGGTGGTATTGGCTTTCTCGAACCAGTACCAAAGACGGAACTTATACGCCCGGAATGACACAGGTTCGCCCCATGCCAGGGGCAACAAGTGATTCATACCCAATTGGCACTCAATACGGTCTGGACATCTTTTTCATCGCCAACAACAACCTAAGTTTTTTGACTTTTATGTCCTATGTCGAAGCTGGTAAATATATCCAAGCTACTGGTGCGGGAAAGAATGTGTTTTTCCTAGCAACCACCATTCAATACAAATTTTGATATCGATAAGAGTAACCAACTGTCCTTTGGACCAACCAAGTTTTGGAGCGGGCGTAATAGGCAAATTTGAATTTCCTTGAAAAGGTGGTTATATTGTTTATATCCCAAAAAGGTTAAAAAATGTATAAATCAACCCTTTTTTTATCGGTTCTTGTGATCTTCCTGTGCAGTTGCAAAAAAGATGTCAAGCAAAATTCAAAATCTTGCACTTCCAATACAAATGCACAGACTTTAGTCCATGACGGTCTTACAAGGGAATACATACTGTACATTCCAGACTCTTACAACAATTCAATTGCTGTTCCATTGCTATTCAATTTTCATGGAAACGGTGGTAGCGCAAGTAATTTCATGGCCGAAGCCGATATGCGGACCTTGGCAGAAACTGAAAACTTTATTCTTGTTTTCCCTCAAGGCAGTTGTTTGAACGGTACTTCCCATTGGAACCCGTGTCCGTTAGGTGCCGACAATAAAAGTACTGCGGATGATGTTGGCTTTGTAGCCGCTTTAATCAATACAATATCCGCTCAGTACAAGGTAGACCTGGATCGAGTGTATGCCAGTGGCTATTCCAATGGAGGGATGATGGCCTATGGGCTGGCCAACTACAAAAGTGAGTTGTTTGCTGCAGTAGCATCGGTTTCTGGAGCAATGTTAGAATGTATAGGGCCTACAAACCACCCCATGCCAGTAGTACATCTCCACGGCACCTCCGACGGCGTCATTCCATACAACGGAAACAATTTCTTTAGTTCTGTGCAAAGTACCTTGCAGCATTGGATTGGTTTCAATAATACCAGTACCAACCCCACCGTAAACAGCGACAATACGGGAGGTAAAACAGTAGAACATTATGTATATGACCAAGGGAAAAATTCCGTTTCGGTGGAGCATTACAAATACATCGGAGGAGACCATACCTGGTTTGAAGCCACTTATCAAGGACAGAGCACGTCTGAATTGATTTGGAACTTTGTTTCGAGGTATGACATCAATGGGTTAAGGTGAAACGCCAACATTGGCTTGTTTTTTGCCTATAAAAAATTCAAGACCAACCAATTAACCGATAGAACTGGGGTTCAGGTGGGTGTTTTGAACTTATTTAAATAAGATAAAATAGTATAAAAACTTCATGAATACCCAACCAACCAACAATATAAAAATGCCTAAGACCCTCAACTTCTGGATAGGTTATCTGTTGTGTACCAATAGGGTCATGCTAGAAGATAAGTACCCACTTAACGAACACAACAATGGCAGCAATAACTAACACCGGCATGCACCATTGGGCGCCTCTTGCATTGGTCATTTTCACTTACTTATTGTCCTCCTGTTCTCATACAAAAACAGAGTCCTCCACCGCTACCGATTCGGTCCAAAATAAAGTAGACAGTGTTTCCATAGAACCGGTTGCTGCCCATGTTGTAGACACGGCCATTGTGGTAGAAACCAAGGCTCGAGCCACAAAAGAAAACACTACAAAAATATTAAAGTCAGGCGACCATGTAGTAATAAAAGGAATTCTTCAACTGGTCAGCATTCCGGAACTGGGCCCTACTACAATTCACCTGGAGGTAGCAGGCACCACAATGGTGTTGGAAGGCCTGGGAGGTGCCAATGAATCCATGGTAGGCCAAGAAGTAGTGGTGGATTATTTGTACTTAGAATATTTGGACGAACACGACTTATGCATTAACAATGTCTCTATTCGCCATACGAACAAAGCGGAGATAGAACACATTAAAAATAATTCTGAGTTAATTAAAATTGATGGCGTTTTATCCTGGAGCATGCAGGAACACGGTATTTCCAGTGATTTTTGGCCCTCCAAGTACGACATAATACAAGCCGATGGATCCAAAATAACCATTACAGGAAGGGTTACTGAAGATTTGTTCCTCCCGCTTAATGGGCAACAAGCTACTGTCTACGTAGGGGAGTCCTCTGAAACTTTAGTGGAAACGGTACTGCCCTCAATTAAAAAAAGGCCTGATCAAAGCGCGCTGGACTTTGTACAAGAGCAAGTCCAAAACACCAACCACAACATGGCATCCGGCACTTTTACCAATATTGAATTTGACGTTGATGGCAAGGAAGGCACCGTAGCGCACTACCAACGGGCCATGGACGGTGAGGAGCTGCGTTTCTTCTCTTTGGCCTATTGTTCTGACCATGGCTGCGACTTTACTTCCTATTACTTTTTTGGTGGCCAGCTGTTATTGGAGTCTAAAGAAAAAACACACTCGGCGGGTACAACCAACACCATATACGAAAAGAACACATATTACTTCAATTTGACTCCCATCCATTCTTATGAACGAGAATTAAGTGCAGAAGAACCTTATGGCGCTGTTAAAAGCCAGCTTGCTAACCAAACACCAATGGACTTGCCTCTAGGACCACCTTTTAACCTAAATCCAATTATTACCCTTTTTGATATCAGCCAAAAACGAGCCCAAAAAGATACTTACATATTTTTTCCAGAAGATCGATAAAGGTTCCAAACATGAACTACCGAATAATTTTTACTTACACCAACGCCGCTTATTAAAGCCAGGCTTAAAAATCAACACTATGAAACACCTCTGCTATTTTTTAATCTTTGTAATCCTGATCGCTTGCAGCAATGAATCAGAAAGAAAAATTACAACCGAAATTGGTTTTATTCCAAAACAAGATACCAGCATCTCTGATGAAAACTTCAGAAAATGGACCCAT
This sequence comes from Cytophagales bacterium Alg240-R148, assembly GCA_900537185.1. GTDB lineage: Bacteria > Bacteroidota > Bacteroidia > Cytophagales > Cyclobacteriaceae > Alg240-R148. The sequence goes on along the minus strand of LS999829.1, from coordinate 264,652 downwards.
CTACTTAAAAACACCTATGCCAGCATTGAAGCAAAAGGTGGTACTATTGTTTATGGCGACCACCTCAACATCGCTACGGCATTTATTAAATTAAAGGAGCCCAAACAAAAGGTATTGGATCAGTTTTATTTGGCGCAGCAAAAAAACTTAGAGTCTACCGCTGAGATTTTTCCATTGGTGTACCAAAGCCACGAAAGTGTTGCTGGTTATCTCAGCAAAGCCGAATACGAGGCCATGCTGGAACAATTCGCACAAGTAATGGCCAACAAAGAGGAAGTAAAAATAGACCCCGTTGGCTATGCCCAAAAACACCAACTGGATGTTGGCTTAGTCCAAATCATGGCAGATCTAAAAGAACAAGACCAATTGTACCGAACTACGGATATAACAAAACAATTGCCCATAGACCAACAAAACATTCTAGTTATAGATTCGCTTTATGGCCTGTATGGAAAATACATTGGAAGTGCTCTAGTAGGCAAAGAATACCAACATAGCATGTGGGCTGTAATCCAACATTCCGACTTAGAACACCAAGAATTCTATTTGCCTGTAGTACATGCGGGAGTGGTAGATGGTGTACTACCCGCCACCCCCTTAAAAATGCTGATTGACAGAGTGTACAAAAAGAAATATGGACACCAGATTTTTGGTTCTCAAACGGGCGGTGTGCTAGCAGACGATGCGACCATCAACAAAGTCAAAGAAAAATACGGTTTATAGGCCCAGTAGAAACAAACACTGGTAGCTCTAGGGCTTGGTCAAGGCTTCCATCAAAGATTGGGCATCGATTTTACTGAGCAATGGCGCCGATTGGCCCGCCCAAAAAGTAAGCAAGTCGGTACGGCCCTGTGCAATGGCAGCCGCACGCAAGGGTCGAATGAAAAGGCCTTGAATGGGATAAGGGGCCAAATCATCCCAGCTGTTTTTGGTTAATTCGGCCCATTGGCCTTGGGTCCCTCTGGCCAAACGGCCTGTTAAGGATTTGGTCAACACCGTCTTTTCTGCTTCCGGGCCGAACAAAGCTCGGCGGTGGATGTCTGGTGCATTGGATTCTTTACAGGCCAAAAAAGCGGTACCAATCTGGACGGCATCTGCGCCCAATGCCCGGGCCGCTTGAATGCCGCGTCGATCGGCCACGCCTCCTGCCGCTACAACGGGAATGTTTACTGCATCAGCCACCCTAGGAACCAACGAAAACGTACCCATCAACTGGTTTTCTGGTGCATCCAAAAATGCTACCCGATGCCCACCTGCTTCAAAACCGGTGGCTACCACCGCATCTATGCCTGCCTCTTCTATTTCCAATGCCTCCTCTACTGTGGTTGCCGCGCCCAAAGTAAAGATGCCCCTTTGTTGGAGCGCTCGCAGCACCGCTGCCTCTGGCACACCATAAACAAAACTGAATACTGGTGGTTTGGCCTCTAAAATGGCTTCTATTTGTTGTTCGTATTGCTGGGTTGTTGGCAACTCGGGTTTGTCCGGCATTGCAACTCCTAGCGCATCAAAAAATGGTTGAAAAACGGCTTTCGTTTTTTCAAAATCTTGCTCGCTGTATTCCTTGGCATATTGCTCGTTTTTAATCCACAAATTGATGGAATAAGGCGCCTTGGTTGCTGCCTTCAGTTGTTGGTTCACTTCCAATATTTGTTGTTGGCTCAAATGGTTGGCCCCAAAAGAACCCAAGCCCCCGGCATTCGATACTGCACCCGCCAAGGATACCGACGAATAACCGCCTCCAAAAGGACCTTGTACAATGGCATGCTCAATTTTCAATAATTTAGTAAACTTGTTCATGATGTGTAAATGTTAATGGGAGGGCACTACACCCGCCCGAGAGTACTTGTTTTAATGGGTTCTTTTTTTCAATAACTCCAGCAGCTTTTCTGCTACCAAATGAGAAGATTGTGGGTTCTGCCCTGTAATCAAGCCATTGTCTTCTACGGCAAAGGCCGTCCAATCGGCGCCTTTTTTGTAGGTTGCCCCCTTGCTTTTTAACATGTCTTCTACCAAAAATGGCACTACTTCTGTTAGCTGAACCGCTGCTTCTTCGCTGTTGGTAAAACCAGCTACTTGCCTGCCAGCCACCAAGGGTTGCCCATTGCTGGCCTTTACATATTTGAGCGCAGCTGGCGCATGGCACACCAAGGCCATCGGTTTGCCAGTGGCATAAAAAGCCTCCAACAATGCAATGGAACGCCGGTCTTCTGCTAGGTCCCAAAGGGGCCCATGCCCGCCCGGATAAAACACCGCATCAAAATCTTTGGCCTTCACTTTTGAAAGCTTTTTTGTAGCGGCCACCACCTGCTGAGCAGCAGCGTCTTTAAAATATCTTTTGGTGGCTGGGGTTTGAAAAGCCTCCGAATTGCTCTTTGGGTCAATGGGTGCCTGGCCTCCCTTTGGAGTGGCTACCACCACTTCTACTCCTTGGTCTTTTAAAAAGTAATATGGGGTGGCAAATTCTTCTATCCAAAACCCAGTTTTGTCGCCAGTGTTGCCCAGTTGATCGTGGGAGGTAAGCACAAACAATACTTTAAAGTTTTCTTGTGCTTGGCTTGTAGGTACGCAGCCAAAAAAGGCCAGTACCATTAATGCGGTGGTTATCAATTGCTTTTTCATTTCTTTTCTGTTTTTTTTCTGTTTTTATGTTCTTGTTGATTAAATGCTGTGCCCTGCCACGTGGCCCCCTGCAAGGTCTATGGTGGCACCAGTAATAAATTCTGAATCAGCCAAATAAAAGGCCGCCTCTGCTACTTCCTTTGGTTCTCCTATTCGATCCAGCAAGTGCAAACCAGACAGCGAGTCGCTGTCTTCTACTCCTATTTTTTGCTGCAATGGGCTCCTAACAATGCCCAACGAAAGGGTATTTACTCTAATGTTGTCTTTGCCAAATTCAGCCGCCAATTGCCTGCTCAAAGCATGCAAACCGCCTTTGGAAGCTACCGCTGCCGAACCCGGAAAGCCGGCTATGGCATGGTCTACCAGTACCGTTCCTACGTTTATGATGCTCCCAGATTGTTGTGGCAACATGGCTTTAATGGCAGCCTGTGAAGTATAATAGCTCCCCTTTAAATTGACACTTAAAAATTGCTCCAACTCCTCTCCTGTTACATCCAAAAAAGGTTTGGGCTTAAAAACTCCTGCGTTGTTGATTAACACATCCAAGCAGTTGAATTTTTCCAAAGCGGCTTGTACCAAGGCCTTGCCAGTGGCAGCATCGGCCACATCTCCTACCACAGTGGTAGCATGGCTCGGTGCCCCGAGTGCTTCAAAAGCGGCTTCAAGGTTGTGGGCATTGGAAGAATTAAGCACCACGTTGTGCCCTGCTTGCAAAAAATGTTGCGCGATGGCAAAGCCTATGCCACCCGAAGCGCCTGTTACGATTGCTGTTTTCTTTTCCATACTTTTTTATTGTTGGAGGATGGTTGAATATTGTTGGCCGGATACTCCCCAGTTTTCGGTTGGAACTTCTTCGATCACAACATGGGTGTATTCGGGCTTTTTGTTCAGCACCTCTACTAGTAGTTGGGTGCTGCCTTCAATGAGTTGTTGTTTCTGTTTGGAAGAAACACCCTCATCGGTAATTCTGATGTGCATGTATGGCATAACTTTGTTCTGTTTGTTTGTTGAAACAAAGCTAGGTAGGGCAAGAAATTTCTAATAGGAGCTAGCGCACCTTATCGGTGTGCGGTAGATCACACTTCGTTTTAGGTCTGTTTTTTTATAGGTACAGGCGGGATAGGGTCTCCCGGCTTACGCCTAAATAAGCGGCCAAATACTTTTTGGGCACCCGCTGGGCCAGTTGTGGGTATTGCCGAATGAGTTTTTCGTAGCGCTCTTTGGCTGGGTCTTGTAACAAGGAAAGGATTCTGTTTTGCAAAGACGCATATCCAAATTTGGTTTTATGCGACCAAAAAGCCTCCATTTTAGGAAATTCTTTCCTTACTTTTTCCCGGTTTTCGTAGCTGATGTAAAGCAACTCAGAAGGCTCTACACAATCAATGTGCATGCTGGCCTTGCTGTGGTGCAAAAAGGCATAGTAGTCGGTGATCCACCAGTTTTCCATTGCAAATTGCACGATATATTCTTTGCCGTTTGGATCGATCACGTAAGATTTGAGCAGGCCTTTGATTACCCAATATTCGCGGTTGACGTCCTCCCCTTCTTGGATCACATATTGGTGTTTTTCTCTACGCAATGGTGTAAAAAAGTCCAAAACCGAGTCAAATTCTGATTCGCTCATTGGGACCACTTCGTTGATATGTTGGTATAGGGGATGGATGGGGTTTTTGTTTGGGTTCAAAAATAAGGATTGGAAGGGAGGTTTTGTTGGTTTTTTTTTAGTTTTTTTTTGGGGTAGCGTGGTTTTTAGTTTCGTTTTTTTTTGGTTCGATTTTTTAGTGGTGGGTTTTCTTTTATTTGGGGTTGTTTTTTTCTGGGGTGGCCCAGGGACTTGCCTTACTTTTTTACCTTGATGTAAATAAAGTAACAAAAAAGATCAAGACTTCCTTTAAATGGCTAAAAATACGGCTTGTTGCGATGTGGAAATCCAGGAACTCGCACCCCTGCACAAGGCCTTCCCTGCTCAAACATCTGGATTTCAATACCGTTAAAACTTAGCCGTATTTTCTTGACGCCATTTAAAAGAGGTCGGATAAGAGTTCAATTTTCAACTATTGAGTTTCTATTACAAATATTGGATTAGATGCCGGCCGGTTTTCAATTTCTAGAGGCCTGAGGGAGGATGGCCGTGTTGCAGGCGGGACTGGCCTTTGGAGGATCTTTAACAGCTTGTTAGCTTGAGATAATCGATTTTAATTGTTTAGTAAAAAGCATATTTTCTGAAATAAAATGACATTTGTTTTATCAGCTATTGAAATAATGAAGTGCATTACGCTCAAACATTTATTAGTCGATGGAAATAAATGTATTGGTATTCAATTTAACTCAGATAAAGTAATTGAAGCTTTAGTACATCAAATTCCTTTGATACAGTACAGCAATTCCTTTAGGATGCCTTATCTGGTTAATTCTAAACAAAATATTGACCTTTTGTTTTCAACTTTTAAAGGGGTCGCTTGGGTCAATGGCGCTCACTTTTTCCCTAAGAAAACAGTTCAAAATAATAAAAGCAGTTCTGGTATAAGCTGGTACCGAAATAGAAAAGTGGAACCTGGGTATTTGTGCTGCCCTGAAAACTACTTGCAAAAACTAGAGATTTGCAAATATGCAGACAACACCGTAAAATCTTATGTGTCCTGTTTTGAGGCGTTCATCAACCATTATAAAAATCTAAAACTTAATGAAATATCAGAACAAAACATTAGAGACTATATCTTAGTTCAAATAAGACATGGAAAAGCCGATGCTACCATCAACCAAATAATTAATTCCATCAAATTCTATTTTGAAGTTGTTATGGGAATGCCCAACCGATTTTATGCCATTGAACGCCCTAGAAAGAAAAAGAAACTCCCTATCGTATTGTCTATTGAGGAAGTGAAAAAAATGATCAACAGTACCGAAAACATCAAACACAGATGCATTCTTGAAGTTTTATATTCGACAGGAATAAGAAGATCGGAGCTTTTAAACTTAAAATTAACTGATATTGATAGTGAAAGAATGGTAATTAAAGTAAGGGATGCCAAAGGAAATAAAGACAGGCAAACCATGTTGGATCGACAAGTTTTAAACAACCTTCGTACTTACTTTAAAGAATACAGACCTACAGAATACTTATTTGAAGGAGAAAAGGGAGGTGTATATAGCGCGACAAGTGTTGCTAAGATCCTTGCGAATAGCAAGAATAAAGCTGGCATTAGAAAACGGGTTACTCCCCATACTTTGAGGCATAGCTTTGCCACGCACTTACTAGAAAACGGTACCGACTTAAGGTACATACAAGCCCTTTTAGGCCATGAAAGCAGTAAAACAACAGAAATTTACACCCACATAGCAATCCATGCAATTAAAACTATAAAAAGTCCGATTCAGTTGTTAGATTTAAAAAAGAAATAAACGCCACAGTGGCGTTTAGCCAAATGTTAGTGGCAATTAAAGCAAAATGAAAATACCTAAGATTAAAGGAATAATAGACAGAAGAATTCTAATCAATTATCAAGTTGACAAGGATGCTTTGGAAAACTATTTACCTAAGCCATTTAAACCTAAATTGGTTAATGGAAAAGGAATAGCGGGTATTTGCTTAATTAGATTAAAAGAAATAAGACCCAAAGGGCTTCCAAAACAAATCGGAATATCATCTGAAAACGGAGCCCATAGAATTGCTGTGGAATGGATAGAAAATGGTGAACTAAAAGAGGGTGTATATATCCCAAGAAGAGATACATCTTCGAAATTAAACTCATTGGCAGGAGGAACTATTTTTCCTGGAGTTCACCATCTAGCTGAGTTTTCAATTAATGAATCAGATGGAAAGTATAAAGTTGCGTTTGTAAGTGACGATGAAACCTCACTGTCAATTGAGGCTAAAGAGACTAATAACTGGAACAACGAAAGTGTTTTTGAAAGTTTAGACTGTGTTTCTGATTTTTTTGAAAATGGCTCAGTTGGTTATTCCCCTGATAAAAATGATTTTGAAGGGCTAGAACTCAAAGCGTACAACTGGAAAGTGTCTCTTTTAGATGTAAAGAATGTCCAATCTAGTTTTTTTGAAAATGAAAATATTTTCCCCAAAGGATCCGTAAAGTTTGATAATGCTTTGTTGATGAGGGATATTGAACATGAATGGATTGGTTTAAAAAAAATTAAAAAAGCCACTAACACAATGTAAAATGCATTAAAACGCATTTTACACAAACCGTTATAGCCAATTAGGCACATGAGAAATTTTATCTTTCTAATCATCATTTTTCTATTAACCAGTTGCGGCAAGCGACTGAAATCCAGAATCTATATAGCAGATGAACACAAGTATGAATTACGCAAAGACAAGTTCTATGGAGATTTTGAAATGAAGGAGGTCAACTACAACAATGGTCAACTTATGGATCGAGGAAACTATGCTTACGACAAGGAGGGGAATCTGAGTAACTTGAAAACTGGCGATTGGACTAGCTATTATGAAAACGGACAACTAAAATCGAAGGGTAAATACAATATTGGTTCCTTTATACAGTGCTGTTTTTCCGGGGCATGCAAGCAGTTTTATAATTACAAGGTTGGATCATGGGAATATTTTTACTCAAACGGTCAACTTAAAGCAGCTGGTGAATATGAAACTAAACAACTGCATGTTAATACAAGCTGTGAAGGGGGAGACAATATGTCATTTGGGATAACAACTTCACAATGGAAATACTTCAACGAAAAGGGTGAAACAATTGAACCGAATGCTGAATTTATAATTGAGTTTGAAAAAGTAAAATCAGGAGGAAATACAATGGCTTCTTATCTCTTTCCAGACTCGAAAAAAGAAAACATCGAAATGGAGTTTGATAAATGAAAAAGGCTATAACAAATGCTATGAATGAATGGGATTTTATCTGTCAGGATATTTTCGTGGGGATTGGAAAGTCCGCCACAAGTTTTAATTTTAAATCAAGGCGTGGCTATGTACGAGACGAGAGATTAGTGCTTTCTAATCCCCAATCATCATAGCTGGACGTTGTGCTTCATGAATTAAGAGACAAGATAAGAATACATTGATTGGATTTTATGATGAGATTACATCTAAATATTTTGTCATTATTGCTTTGTGCATTGTGCTTCAACAAAGCTTATAGCCAAGAATTGACGGGTAATGACATTACCAATCAACTATGGCTCAGTCATGACATATCTTACAAATTATCTGAGATGGTTGACATTTCTGGTGAACTGGGATTTAAAACGATTTCACCTAAGGTGTGGAATCGCTACTTTTTTAAATCAACTATAAAGTTCTCATTGCCCAAAATAATGTTTAAAGGTTTAAGATATAAGGAATCATTATCGGCAGGTGTAGCATTTTTCTTCACTGACAATAAATATGAAAGCAACCGCTTAGAAATTCGGCCTTATCAAGGCTATCTTCTTGACTGGCCAGATAGAGACAGATTTCAGCTTCGCCATTACCTTAGGTTGGAAGAAAGATTTGATCTCGACAGTGATAATTGGGTCAATACTTTCGGTTTACGGCTCAGGTATTTACTTACATTAAATATCAAACTTCAAGGAGATGTAATTAATGATCTTAAAGGAACTTACATCCCCGTCAGCGTAGAATATTTTTGGAACTTAATAGGCGCCAAACAGTTTAATGATGTTATTAGGACATATGTAGGCGTTGGTTATAATTTTCAAAACAGCTGGAGGGCAGACATCAGGATGGGATACCAATATGCAAGAAATACAACTACAGAAGATTTTAGCACCAATGATCTTATATATGGTCTAAATGTATTTTATCGAATCAAATAGTCGACTTGACAAAAGGAATTCAATCATAATTATTGGTATATTAAATTTTTTCATACTTTGTCTTCATAAATTTTCAATGTATTAAAAAAATATAATCATGAGAAAAACAATTATTTTATTGACGGTTCTTTTATTTAGCTTTGAAATCAGTTTATTAGCGCAAACTGATCAAAAAGTAGAGGATTACAGAATTTCGGAATACCTACATTGGTATCCAGCTATAAAGCAAATTGAGATGCGTGACATGTGGCTTGAGAATTACAAGCCAGGTGAGTGGCAAATAAGCGGAATTGTTACAGCAGAAGATCGTACCGTTGTAACTGTACAGGCCGATGTGAATTACGGTTACTCATGGTTCAATATTTCCAATCAGCCAGTAATTATTACTATGCCGGAGTATGATAAATATTACTCTATCTCTGTATTTGACATGCATCATTTTATGGAAGTATTTGTCACTCCAGAAAAACCTGTAGTTGTGCGTTTGCCTCATCAAAAAAGCCCGATAGTCGATGCACATGAAATTGTTTTACAGACCTATCAGGGATTGGTATTTACTAGGCAGGTGATAGTCGATAACGAGCAAGAAGTCCTTGAACTTGCGAAGCAAATAAGTATCACCGGAGGTGGTGGAACAAAACCATTTATAATTCCTGAGTTTACAGAAGCCGAAAAAGACCAAGCAGAGCAAATAATTGCCAATTACGCACAAACTGTAAAAAGTGGTCGTAATTTATTTGGATCGGCTTATGAAGGGGTTGGTGATCTAGATAGATGTGCCGGAGTATTTCGCGGACAGTTAGGAACTCAGTTTTATATCGTTGATTATGCTGTTTCTTATGTAGACCAAAACCAAAAGGCACTTAATGGAAGTGACAATTACGAAATAGTTGTACCCAACGAAGCATTAACAAAAAACAGTAAAGGATACTGGTCGTATACCATCTACAACAGTGAGGATAATTATTTAATCCCAAATGACAAAGACAAATATGTGATAAGCTCTTACACCACAAAAGAGAATAAGGACGGTACAGTGACCATACGCATCAACCCAAATGCTGAAGGAGATAATGCGCTACCCACAAATGGCAAACCCTTCTACGGTGTTTTCAGAGTGTATGAACCAATCGAAGGAATTGAGTTTCCAACAATTGAGAAAGTCAAGTAACACGAAAGCACAACAAGGTGTATAGTGCATAGCACCCTTTGGGATGCTACGGCACCATACACAGGCGTTAGCTGTTATTGATTGAACTATGTGCAGATATGCTTTTAATACATATAAGTCCCACTATGTTTGCTTTGATTGTAGAAAGACTTTCAAGCAATACCCAGTTGAAGACCTTATAATTCGAGACGGACACTGGGAACAATATAGAAGGGCTTACAATGAACCAAATCGTTTTAAGGCAGAAAAGTACAGAGAAGAAAACTCAGCCTTTGTTGACTTGATCGATGAAAAGTATTTTGGAAGGAAGTATCCATGCCCTCAATGCTCAAAAGAAATGACCAACATGGGAATGGACTTCAAAGCTCCCAAAATGAGTGCTGTAAAAGAATGGACAATAATTCAAAGCTTGCATAAACTTGGACATGCGTTTCAGACTTGTGGTTGCGATGGGCCTGGTTTCATTCCAATTAACAAAGAAGACTATATCGCATACCTTGACAAGAGAAAAAGACATTACCAAAATATGTTAGACCACAGGGCTGACACACAAACAGAAGATGATATTAAAAATTATCTGAACTATTGGACATCCAAAATCGAACTAGTTAACGCGGAATTAAAAAAAGTAACAACAGCTAACATCATCTAAAAATGCGTGCTAACTCATCGGATTGGATACTTTTGTGCTTTTTGGAAATTCCGCCACAAGAGTTAAATTTGAAAAACGGTGTGGCTAAGTGCGGGATGAAAGAGAACTACTCTTCAATCCGCACGACATTTTAGACATGGCGTTGGCAGCCATTTAAAAATGACACGAACAATATTCATACTGACAGTACTACTCATCGGTTGTTCCGCAACACATAACCGCCCTGAGCAAGAAGAAACAAGCGACTCAGTATCCAGTTACAAAGACAGTTTACGAGTTGACCCACCAGTCGTTGACTATGACAAAGACTTAGAAATAACAATGAGATGTAAAGTTTACCAGTATAGCGGAAAGAACAGCATCAACAAAAAAGCCACTAAGACGATTGAGTATTACGCGAACGGGAAAACCGCATCTGAGACCTATAAGGGATATAAAGAGTCAGCACAAACAGGCAACTCGGATGCCACCTATTTCTCGGACTACAAGGACACTTTACGGGTTCAAAGACGGTCAATAAAGGACAAAGGGGATAGTACCAAGACAATTTTATCCTATAATCAAAACGGGCAACTCATAAAGGAGACACATTACAACTACGAAAGACGAATACGAGCGGACGTTGACAAAGGACTTGGGAGACCAGGCAGTTGTATCATCACAGAAGAAGATTATGAGAAAGAGCGGTCATGGGCAATAAGAAGTATTATTCACTATACATACGATTCTCTTGGTAGAAAAGCAGAGTATTACGCACCTTCTGTTCATTGGGGCAGCCAAAATCGATACACTTGGTCATACAACGATAAAGGACAAATCAAAGAACATCGTTCATATGACCATGACCGTCTAATCTGGATTGAAGAATTCAGCTATACCGACACCAACTACCAATACACAAGGACTTGGTTTGATTATGACGGCAACCCAAAGCATCTCAAAGAAAAAAAATGGGAATACTCTTCACAAATTACCTGCACATTTTCACTTGACAAACAAGGACGGGTAATTGAGAAGGCAGTGACAACAGAAAAAGACGAATTCAGAGGCAGAACGACTACCGAGTACAACAGTGACGGACTAATAGCAAAAACAGTAAAATACAATAAAGGCAACAACCCAGAAATGACGCATGTTTACGAATACAAAAAATAAAATAACGGCTGCCAACAATGGCTTCCATGAATAACTCAACCTCACAATAATTTACGATTTTCTAGCTTCACTTGCCCTATATTTCTTTTTTTTGTTCTGAAATTGTCTCTCCAAAAGTCTGCTCTATGTCAAGGGTGGACAAAGCGTAGCCATGCGTGTTGGGGTTATCCATTCATGTGCCCTTTTGCTTAGTGCAAAGGACTTTTGTAGCTTTAACAGAAGAACAAACAAAATACCGTGCTTCCATGAGTGGGTTCACTTGTTTGTGACGCTATAATTCTACAAGCTTGTGGGATGCGAAAGACAAAGATAATAGTTCTGGATTAAAGTACATACAAGCCTTTTTAGGCCATGAAAGCAGTAAAACAACAGAAATTTACACCCACATAGCATTCCAAACAACTAAAACTATAAAATGTCCGATGCAGTTATTAGATTTAAAAAAGAAATAAACGCCATAGTGACGTTAAGCCAATTGTTATGCAAAATTGAATTGAGGATAAGATGATTAGTGAAGACATTTGGAACAACACTATAGTTCCTGGAATTGGAGATGCAGAATTCGATTGGTTTGGAATAGACCAAGATGGATACGTAGGAGTATTTTCAACTTTTAATCGAGGATACATCCCCGAATCAGTAAAATCTTCTCGAATCGAGTATCTTGAATTATTGACTGAAATTGAAAACTTGCCATTTAGATTTAAAGCACAATTAATAACAACGGATCAAGGTAGGTTTGATGATTGGTTAGAGTATTCTAAGCAAGGCTTTATTGGGTTTGATTATCAAGATGTTCACAGAACTGTCAAAACAGGCATATTTGAATTAATATCAAAACCTGAAAAACTGATAAATGTGTCTGAAGTAGGAATTAAATCCAATCTGATTAAAAGGATGCCAAAGTTCAAGTTGTCATTCAATCAAGATAAAGGAATTGATGAACAAGAATTAAGAAATCAAATTGCATAACACTATGTAAAGATGCATTAAAATACATTTAACACTATCCACTACCAACAACCCACCAAACCCACCTATCGCTTCAATACATCATATAGACTTGGCCGCTGTATGCCCTGGTTGATGATGTTTTTATTATATAAAGGATACTTAAACCTCAAATACCCTTTCTTTCCATTCTTAGTAGTAAAAATCCTTATGTCCAATCCCAATTCTGATTCAAGACTCAAGTTGTAATTCCTATTATTGGAGTTTGGATTTAAGAAAAAGCTGCTTTTTAATCCGGTATATAGGAATGGTTTAAGTAGTCCGTTTTTTGGATGCAAACTATACCTCAAGCCAACTGGAATCTCTATTTGATAGAACTCAACGGGTTTGTTTTGGCCTTCGGTTAGGTTCAATCGACGGTACCTAGCCCTATTGATTTGTATACCATAGCTCAATGAAAAACGATTGTCCAACCTTTCTAGTTGGGTAATTCCCACAGTCTGATTTTCACCATCTGAGGTAAAAACCAATTCTTTGCGGTCCTTATTAACGGTACCTGGCGCTCTGTTCACAACAGGTTCTTTTTCTTCTTGTGGTAAAGACCTATACGTTTCATCGGATCGGATCGATTGGTCTGAATCATTGTTTACCACTTCCACCTCTTGGACCTCTTCCGTCTCTTCCACCTCTTTCATTTCTTCAACCTGTTGGACCGAATCAGTTGACAGCAACCTAGGTGGTATATGAACACCACCTTTTGAAGCTTTAGCAACGTGCTCTTTAACTTTAGGAATTGTGTATGTTTCCTTGTTCGAAAAATTTTCTTTAGGAAGTGCTTCCTCGGAAATTACCACACCAGTGGAATCCACCGAGAGATCTGATTTAATTTCTCTAGAAATGCTAGAAACAACTTGCTCGTTTTGCTCTTCCTTGTATAAGCCATTTACGGTCACAACACTTGTTAGCAGAACCATTGCAACGGTTAAGAGGGTCATATTCCTGCCCCAATTTGAGCCTATCTTTTTCCAAACCCGTTTTTCATCAAATGTTACTCCTGGCACCTCATCCAAGGAGTCTATTTTAGATTTAATATGGCGGTCAAATTCTTCCATTATGAATTTATTTTGTTGACCTTTTCCTTTAATACCTTCCTTGCTTTTGTCAACTGAGACCTGGAAGTTCCTTCACTTATTTTTAGCATTTCAGATATCTCTTTATGGGTATACCCTTCTATTGCAAAGAGGTTGAAAATGGTGCGATAACCGGTTGGCAAGTTGAGTATTAAGCCATAAATTTCTTTGGCCTCTAATTCGCCATCCGATTTAATTACAGATGCCACATGCACGGCTTTACTTTCATCTAGGAAAGAAATTTTTCTCTTCCTCAAAAACATAAGACATTCGTTGATCATAATTCGTTTAATCCACGCTTCTAAGCTCCTCAAATCTGTATAGACCAAGGAATTCAGGTTTTGGAATACTTTGACAAAACCTTCAGACACCATTTCTTCTGCATCCTCTTTACTTTTTAGGTACCGATAACAATGAACAAACATTTTCTGCGCATAGGCTTTAAAGAGCGCCTTTTGAGCCCTCTTATTGCCTTTAATGCACTTTGTAATAATTTTTTGGTCTACCAACAATTCGATCTTTTAATTTATCATGCACCTATTAGACACTTAAAATTTACAAATTAGCTATTTCTTTTTTTGCCTGCTGCTCTGAAACTTCTACCATCTCAGGTTTTCCCAAGAACATATTTCTAACCAATGAAGCTCTTATGTAGTAATGTTTTCCTTTTTCAAGGTTCATTTCAATAAAATTGTTATTAATTCTAAATTCGGTTTTGCCAGGTTCGAGCTCTAGGGTTAAATGTTTCCCGTTTTTCACTTTAGCCGATTCTTTCCCTTTGGTTTTGAGCTTAAAAACCCAACCAAAACCTACAATTCTCGATGGTCGGTAAATATGTACAACGGCTTTTTCTTGTATTGTTTCGGGAATTGGATTTTTTTCTGCAAACGTTGAAACGGATACTAAAACAGCAAAAATTATTAACGCACTTATTTTTTTCATAACTTAAATTTTTAGTTTCTATTTATATAAATGCGGTTTCATTGCAATATGCTGCCTGAGAAAAAAAATAATTTCAAAATGCCTAATGAATGTGCTTCCAAGCTATTTCAACTTTCTCAGTTTTTCGATACTTCATTGTCATTGAAAAGTAGAAGCGTGCAAATCCTATAGGGGTGTTACCCGTAATTATGAAGATAATGATTAACATAGTGGCTTTATTAGTATTACTGAGTTGTACCAAATGTGACTCAGACAATGAAGCCCCTATAAGCAATGCGGCTATAGATTTTAATTTAGGTATTTCTTTTCCACCAGTTGCCGATGAAGAACAACGGTTATTAACTTCACCTCTCTTAAAAGAATTGAATGTTGAGAATATTCGGATAGGTGAAGATTGGGGTTTTAGAGAACCGACAGAAGGCAATTTCAATTGGACGCCACTCGATGAAAGAATCAAATGGGCTGAAAGCAATGGCATTACTATTTTACTCACAATTCAATCTAATGGTCCAGGTTGGGCTTGTAGCCCACAACAGAATGATAATTCTTGTGTCTTTAACGATAATCAAAAATTTAAAACCTATATAGAAGAAATTCTACAACGCTATCCAAATAGAATTGCTAAAATTCAATTTGGGAATGAATGGCAATCTGACTTTTGGTATATAGGTAGCGAACAGGAATTTGTCATCGCCAATAATATCGTTTACAATGCAATCCAACAATTTTCACCACAAACCAAATTCGTTTTAGGAGGATTTACCACCATTTCATTAAGATTTTTGGCCGGATGCAATGGACTAATTGATGCATTTTTTGATGATGAAGGGACTTTATACAACAGAGAATTTTTAAATAATAATTGCAATAGCACTGAATTTTTATCAGTTAAAAACAGAATAGAATACGTTTTACAAAATGCCCTTTATGACGAAGTTGACATACATCTTTATGATGATGCTGAGAATTGGAAAATATATTTTGAAAACTTCAAAACTATGGTCAACAAACCGATTATAGTGACCGAGTTTGGAGGGCCAAACGTTAATTTAGAACCGCTTACAGAAATGTATCAAAGTGAAAGATTGGAATTTTATATTAAAACTCTTGACAGTTTACAAATAGAGGAAGCTTATTTTTTTAAGCTTGTTGAAGGCACAAATAATCCAGCCCATATCGAATCAGGGTTAATTAATAACCCCGAATTAACAAAAAAGCTTAACTACTTTAAGTTTAAAGAATTAAACAATCAATAGCTACTGGCAACAATCGGTTCCATGAACAACGCATTCCTTTGCTACACCCATTTTTTTATGTTCTACGCCTGATTTCTTTGGATTTTTATTTCTTTTTTGGCACTACTGTTGGCAGTGCCAATTGGGCCAACATGTGGGATGGGAAAAACAAAGCAAACGATAACAATTTAAGGTACATACAAGCTTTTTTAGGCCGAGAAAAAACAACAGCAAATTATAACCACATAACAATACATGCAATTAAAACTATAAAAAGTCCGATTCAGTTGTTAGGTTTGGATGATGGCTAAAATAGATATATCAGTACCTGGTACAGATAGCCAATTGTTAGAGCAAATAATCCTTTCGTAAGCAGACATGAAGAAAATACTAATTGGAATAGCAATTTTACTTTGCGTGTTGTTCACCGCAACCGCTGGCATATATTTTTACTACGTGGAAAAATATGAAGCTCTTAGTTACTTTGAGGCAGGAACTGATTATACTAAAATTTACAATAAAGAAAGAATGAAAAGAAGCTTGCCTGTGATCCCAGATAATTGGCAAAATGTTAACCCACTTCATTTTAAGGTACAGAATTGGATGAATCCAGATTATGATTTGCCTCGACATGCAGAAAAAACTGTGGTTGCAGGTCTTAAAGCCCAAATTGAGCAAGAATCAGACAGGTATGAATTGTGGAAAGAAGACTCAACTTATTATCAAATACGAATCAAATATGATTTCATACGAGATTCTTGGTTATACACTTATGTAGAAACTATAGAACCAAACATTTTCGAGAAGCACAATGGAGTGAATTTGAGGACTACAGTTTGGAAAACACTTGATACACTAAGCTCTGAACAAGCCATTGATAGCTTAAAATTGTATGAACTTGAAAGGTTAAACTACAATTAACTTGCTCTAACATATGCTATGAATGAATGGGTTTTTATCTGTCAGGAAAGTTTAGTGGTGATTGGAAAGTCCGCCACAATGAATAAATTTAAATCAAGGCGTGGCTTTGAGGAGCTGGAGAGGTTAGTGCTTTCTAATCCCCACTCATCATAGCTGGACGTTACCACCAAGCAAGTAAAAACTTAAAATGCGGAGAATACAAGTATAATCTCATTAAAAATTGCGGTGATAATTTCCTTTGCGGAGATTAAACCATATATTTGTCGCATATTATGCGGAGAATAAAACCATATATCCATCAAAAAGAAGAATGGCCTAAGTTCAATTGGGATGAAAAAAAGGTATCATTCTTATTAGCAAAAACCAGAAACATTCAAGGTCGCTTAATTGGCAAAATGGAATCATTAGGTTTCGACTTGCAAAACGAAGCTGTTTTGAACACATTGACTTTGGATGTCTTAAAATCTTCTGAAATTGAAGGTGAAATATTAGAACAAGATCAAGTAAGGTCTTCAATTGCAAAAAGACTCGGGATTGATATTGCAGGAGCGGTACAATCAGAAAGACACGTTGAAGGAATTGTTGAAATGATGTTGGATGCAACGCAACAATACGACTCTCCATTAACCAAAGAAAGATTATTTGATTGGCATGCAGCACTATTTCCAACTGGAAGAAGTGGTATATATAGGATAACCGTTGCAGATTGGAGGAAAGATGATTCGGGACCTATGCAAGTTGTTTCTGGACCAATGGGTAAAGAGAAAATACATTTCGAAGCACCTGAAGCAGATACCATTAATAATGAAATGGATTTGTTTTTAGAGTGGTTGGAACAAAATCAAGAATTGGATTATGTACTAAAAGCAGCCATTGCACATCTTTGGTTTGTAACAATACATCCATTTGATGATGGTAATGGCAGAATTACAAGAGCTATTACCGATTTATTATTAGCAAGATCGGATTCAAGTAAACAGCGATTTTACAGTATGTCAGCTCAAATAAGAGTGGAAAGAAAAGAATATTATAACATATTAGAAAAAACACAAAAAGGTGATCTAGATATCACCAATTGGATAGACTGGTTTTTAAATTGTTTGATTAATGCCTTAAATTCTACTGAGCAAATTTTGTCTAAAGTCATCTTCAAATCTGAATTTTGGAAAGATAACAGTGATACTTCTATAAACGATAGACAACGAAAAACACTAAATCGATTATTAGATCATTTTGATGGAAAACTAACAACATCAAAGTGGGCTAAAATGAATAAATGCTCACAGGATACTGCCTTAAGAGATATACAAGATTTAATAAATAAAGAGATCCTTGTAAAAGAAGCTAGTGGTGGTCGTAGTACAAATTATGAATTAAAGAAAAAGCCAGGGGGCAACAGTGTGTTCCATGAATAACTCTACCTTACTATAAGGTACGATTTTCTACCTTCACTTGCCCTATATTTCTTTTTTTTGTTTTGAATTTGTATCTCCAAAAGTCTGCTCTATGTCAAGGGAGGACAAAGCGCAGCCATGCGTGTTGGTGATGTGCCTTCACTTGTCTTTTTGGGTACAAGAGCAGTAAAACCAACAGAAATTTATATCCGCATAACATTCCATGCAGTTAATACTATAAAAAGTCCGATTCAATTGTTAGGTTTGGGTGCTTATTAAAATAGATATATCAGTGCTAGGTACAGATAGCGAATTGTTTCCTGTCTCTTGTACTAGTAGCAAAATCACCGAGAACCCGAATGGAATTCATATTAAGACTCAAACACTGGCAAGTTTTTCTAATTCTTCTGATTGGTTCTATTGCATCAAACTTCACCTGGGAGAATAACGAACTTTTCAACTTAGCTATTAACTCATTTGGACTGATCACTTACTTTTTCTGGTATTTCGCAGTTGGGCTTGAACTAACTGAATGTCTACCTCCAAGGGTTGAACTTCCGCGAACACTGTTTATCATGAACGCTTTTGTAATTATTATCTCGATGCTCATAATCGTTGCAGTTTTTAATGGACAATATTCAAGTAACGGGTTAATAGGGTTTCTTTGGATTGCCTACTTAATGTATGCCATGTTTCAATTTATATTTTATCCCAGTAAGGCATTGCTAACGGTGGAACAAGGAACTAAGGCGACATTTAGACAATATTTCAAATATGTAATTCTAATGATCTTTTGGCCAATTGGCATCTGGTGGATTCAGCCAAAACTCAATAAAATTGAAGCGGATAACATTTCATGAACTTCAAATGAAAATCATTAACAATTACTGTGCTTTTTGGGTACATCATTCTTATTCCTCCACGTGCATTTAGTTTTATTCCGTTTACAATTCATGAGAACTTTCTAAGGAATACGATAATTAAAGAACATCATTTAATAATTTGATTTGACCTAATGATATTGTTTAGCTTGTTTTTAGGAATCCACAAACTACTGATTCACAGAATGAAAAATACGACAAGTAACAAAAGATAAATAGACATAGGGCTATTCTGAAATCCGAAATTTTATTGGATTATGGCAAGTCCGCGAAGTTTTATTAAATTTAAAAAAGAAATAAACAGCACTGGTGTGTTTGGCTACAGTGGTGTTTAGTTAATTGTAATGGGCAATAAAGCAATGCGTAGATTTCTCCCTTTCCTTATACTTCTAATTTTATCAGCCTGTAAGGTAGAACAGCACTACTTTCAGCAGGCATTTAAGAGCGAAGGTTCCAACTTGAACGAAGGTGACACCTTGATTTTTCCGTTTAAGGGTAAAGCGAACCCATACCAATACTGGAAAGGAGACCTTATTGCGTTTCGGTCAAATGGGGAACTCAAGATTAATGAACTTGGAACATGGCAACAATACAACCCAGAAAACATCCAAGAAATCTGGACAACTCTAATTTGGGATAGTGAAGGTCGCAACTTGGTAATAATGAGCAAGGTTCACAACACAGAAACAGACGAACTCAGAAACATTGTCAACTGTAACGATACAACCATAAACAACATTGAACTTAGAAAATGCGACTATAAATATTTCTTTGATGATGGAACTCTAAAACAACAGTATTCTATCATAACTTTTGAGAACCCTGATACTGGCAAGAAATATGGAAACGAAACGACTTACAACACGGACGGTACTGTCAAGTCAACAGAACTTCATGAACCAGAAATCAATTCTCAAACGATAAAATAAAGTCCATAACATATGCTATGAATGGGGTTTTACAGGACAGGATATTTTGGTGGGGATTGGAAACTCCGCCACTATTTATAAATTTAAACAACGGTGTGGCTACATGTGAGACCAAAGGTTAGTGCTTTCTAATCCCCACTCATCATAGCATAATTAACTAAACCCGAAGATCCACAATACGCCAAATGGAATTATAAATAATTATGAAATCTGTCTGCTTATTCATCACAGCTCTTTTGTTCTTAGGGTTTAAAAACAACCTAGATTCACAAAAGCACGAATTAAAAACTCTCTATATAACTGCCTTGAATCAAAGAAATGATTTGTTGTCATCCAGTAATGAAAATTATTTTGAAATCAATGAAATTACATCTGAGCTGTTAAGTGACTCATCAATTGATACTAGGTTCAAATTTCTTTCATTTACAGATTTATATAAAACTGCTAGAAAAGAAAAGCAAGGAAGTCTTAAATATCATAGAATAAACCATAGCTCTATTTCTATCGACACTATTGACATCAACTTCACAGAAGTGAGCTTAAGAATTAAAAAGGGAATCTTTTTAAAAAAGAAACTAAGTTTTCATAGAGCGGAGGCCACATATTCTAAGATGTTACCTTACAAACCTGATTTAAGGTTTGTAAAGGGCAAAGAATCAGATGACTGGAAACTAATCATCAATAAATTCTCAAATAATAGCGAATAGTGACTAAGTTAGTTGAAACAAAAACCATCTAATTTCAGATAAAATGGAATAGCCTCTGCAAAAGTTTGTGTGCAAAAGGCCAAGCTACTACTTATAACAATCTAAGTAGTAATGTATTCAAAAAAGACAATGAGACATTTAATAATCAGTATATTCTTATTTTCATTAGCAGTTCTATTTATATCCTATCGGTTTTGGGGTTACCCCAACTCTATCATAAAAATTGAAGGAAAGCTCGAGTCTTACTCTTTTAGTGCAGCACCCGATGGAAAAGGAGGAACAAATGACAACTACTTCTTAAGCCTGATTGGTGATTCAAAAAATTACAAAATACCTGCGAAATTCTTGGATTACTTGAATAAAACAGAATTTGAATCTGATTTCCAAAAAGGCAAGAAGGTCGAATTACTAATTAGTGACAATAAGAATAAAATTGGGAATCACTTTGACATCTACAGCATAAGTACCAATGGTAAAAACTATCTACCAACCGAAAAAACGATAAAAATTGATGCATTAGAAAAAAATGTAGCCATCCCCATTTTTGTTTTGTTGTTCGCATTCGTAGGGTGGCTAAATTTCAGGAAGTATAAAAGATAACACCCTTTCATATGCTATAAAAATCATGGCTAGTTAGTGGTAAGCGTGGCATTCATATTTCGAAGTTAGCTTGTCAATCGGTTAAAAAAATGTATACCGAATCGTTTTCATCTAGAGGTTTAGCCAACTATTTTATGAGGTTGTGGCAGCACAGCCATAGTTCGCAACAAAAAAACAATAGACATGCCCAACTCTCCAAGTTAGACATGGAGCCTTCGATTTTGCTCCTTAGTACTATTGGCAGTATATTGTAACCAAAAGCGGCGTACAAATTTTCGCCCGAGCGTTGTGTAACATTTGAAAATCAAAGGTGGATGAAAAAAAGAAACAACCCTTGACATAGGGCTGTCACAGGTTGTCAGCACCTTTGTATTGTTAATCTAAAAAACACAAAATGAGCAAATCAGAATTTACCGAGATAATCAACGCTTCAAAAGAAAAAGTATGGGACGTACTATTTAATCAGTACGGAGAGATTCATGTGCACAACCCTGGCATGATTGCATCTCATTACATGAACAACGGTACAAAAGGAGAATTGAACTCAAAAAGACACGTCAACTTTTCTGAAAAGCTTTGGCTTGATGAGACCATAACCGAAATGGAAGAGTTCAAACGAGTTACAATGGTTGCCGACAACCACAACCTGCCAATGATGCGGGATATGTCTGCCACCTACGAATTAACCCCCCTTGGAAACAAAAAGACCGAATTGAAAATGATCTCTAACGCCACAAGCTCTCCTGGATTTATGATGTACCTGATGAAAGGACAGCTGGCCAAAGGACTGGTTCAGCATTTATTTGGTATGAAATACTATATAGAAACAGGAAAGACCTTGAGCAAGAAGACGTTTTCGGAAGTTTACAAAAACTATAAGCAGTAAGAAGGTTCGTACTTGCATCCAAATTGAACACAACATTTTCAATTTCGGGATTACAACTTTGGATTAAAGGATTTCTGACTTTATAAACACATATCGCGCCCTACCTTAACCCAAAGACCAAAGTTTCAATACCCAAGTCCAAACCCTAGAAAAAGAGCACCTAACCATGTTAATTAAACCATATACCGCCACTTGGATCAATGATTTTGAAGCCATCCGGCTGGAAATTGACCGGGGAATGAAAGGGCTTGTTTATGGTATAGAACATGTTGGTAGTACGGCGGTGCCCGAGTTGGATTCAAAACCCATCATAGACATTGACATTATATATAAGGATGGACAGGCATTTCAAAAAATCAAAGCTGCCCTGTTGAGCATTGGTTACTACCACAACGGCAACCAAGGAATAGAAAACCGAGCGGTTTTTAAAAGAAATAAAAATTCCTCCACCTCCGTTTTAGATACCATTGCCCACCACTTGTACGCCTGCCCCAAAGGCAGTGAGCCTTTGCAGAGGCACCTCCTGATGCGCGATTATTTGAGAAAAAATGATGGGGCCAGAAAACAATACCAGGATATGAAATATGAATGGGCACAAAAGGCCAATCAAGATAGAAAACAATACCAGGTGTTGAAGGAGTTGCATGTCAATGGTTTTATTGATGGGTTGGTTGAGAAGGAAAGGGGTAGAAGGCGTTAGAGGTTTTTTTTTGGTTTGATTTATTAGTGGTGGGTTTTCTTTAATTGGGGGTTTGGTATTTTTCTGGGGTGGCCCAGTACCAGACTTTCATTTTGCCTTGATGCAAAACGAAACAAAAAATCAAGACAAAACAAAGCTTCAGCGCTCAAAGCTCTCACTTGGCCCGCTGTTTTGTCTAGCCAGCGCTGTTGGATGATTTTAACTTTAAACAACTGAATTTCGGGATCGTTTTGACTTAGGCTTATTTTCTTGACGCCATTTAAAAGGGGTCGGGTAATAAAAAGGTTTTATCACATTTTTTCATTCTACTTTCAATCTTTGAAGCTTTTATTATCATTTATTCTGTATCGGCGGGCTGGTTTTCAATTTACAGGCGGCTAGAGCGATGACGGCCGTGTTGCTGCCGGGGCTGGCTTTTGAGGGTGGGATGCCATGGGGTTGGCCGAGGGCTAATTAAATTGGAAATGGCTTTTTGTTTCGTTTTTGGCCATGCAAAAATGAAAGACAAAGAAAAAGGAAAAACAAATTCAGAAATAAATCAATACTACCCTGCAATAATCAAAATAGAAAAGAATGCAGCCAACAACTATGAAACATAAACATCAATAAAAGTTAAACTGCGGGCTGGTTTTCAATTTATGGCGGCTTGAGGGAAGACAGCCGTGTTGCTGCCGGGGCTGGCTTTTGAGCGGAGGATGCCATGGGGCAAGCAGAGGGCTAATTAAATTGGAAATGTTTTTTTGTTTCGTTTTTCAACAGGGAAAAATGAAAGGCGAGAAAAAAGAAACAACAGGGTTGCTTTGCATAAACTCAAATACTGCCTTGTACATTTCTTTGGCTCTTTCAATGTCCAAATAACCTTCTACCACAAATTCAATGCGTTTTTGATCGCTGTTATAAACCGCTGTTAAACCTTTTTCTTCAAATACTTTTTTCATTTCTACCTCTTGTTTATACTATACGTTTATTTATTTTCCGTTTAAGGTTGCCCTTTCTGATTTCAAAAAAGGGAGGTAGAGTTGAGTTGTTGTTTACCTTAATGCTATTTTCCTATGATTGGTAAACGCCTGAGGAATAAGTTAGTTCATAACTATGGGTATAAATTTCAAAGACAATATCGAAAGGGTCCTGTATATAAACCATTTTATGTGGTTTTTCATTGGTATAGTAGGTTCTTATGTGCAGGTCTGGTACCGCAATGCCAATGTGGGTAAACGATTTGGTAAACGGATCTTTTTTTAATACTAACTAAGAATTAAATTTGAGAAGTGGTATTATAACAACCCAGCGTTCAGATTGTTGCAATAGTTAATTTTACCTACATAGTTCCTTCAATTTAAATGGACCTATCCACAGCTTACGTTAGGACGACACACGACAATTGTTGGTGCCAATTGAGCCATCTTGTGGAATGCGCAATTCAAATCCACACTAGCCCACACTACCTCTACCAGTTTATACCCGTTCCAACATAGACATCGTATTTAAAAAAATATGGGCCATTATCAATGGCCAAAGGTTCCTACCAGACAATACATATACGGCACCAAAAACCAAACCAATTAAACCTGTTGTAACGGAACGCGGTGAGAAATCATAAGAATGCCTGAATCCAAAAATGGCCGCTTGTATCAGCACTGCCAGTATTGTAGCTAGGGGCACCTTAGCAAAAAGACTTTCAAATCGATTCAAAGAAAAACCACGGTCTTGCAGCTCTTCTAAGAAAGACTCCACCCATACCACTCCTATTATTGAAAAAAAATAGGGGTAGTTATCTTTTAATTCACTGAACCTACTGCCCGAGCCTCCAACCTCCTCTGGTCCAAAGAGCATTTCCCTAAAAAAAATTTCGAAAACCATAATGGAAGCAACAGTGCCAATCAAAATAGCCGCTGCTACGGCCAAGGTTTTCAACCACTTTTCTGGCTTTACTAAGCCCAAAGTCTTCCAAGACTGTTTCCTGTAATACAATAGAGCGGTAGCCACAGCCACAACCGTAATAGACCGGAACATGCCATTTCCCCAAAAACCTAAAGATTCAAAATGAACCAACCGGACCACCATCATTGCAGATAAAAACAGAAACAAATCAGCCAAAGCCTGCAAAGGCTGGATGGCTCTTGCCCAATCATTTTTCGAATTCATGCTAATTTTTTTACAACAAAACTTTTTAAATAATGTCAAATGGTAGGCTTCTCCTTTAACTTTGGTAAGCGCCTGAGGAATAAGTTAGTTCGTAACTATGGGTATAAATTTCAAAAACAATCCCAAAAGGGTCCTGTACATAGACCATTTTATACGGTTTTTCATTGGGGTAATAGGTTCTTATGGGCATGCGTTGCTGGCCGCCATGGGCTACAATTTTTTTCGTCAAACCCTCTATGTCTGGGTCCTGAACACAAAAGTGAAAAAGGCCAGTATTAAAAGGGTTGAACTCCGGAGCTTCTTTTTTACCATGCGGAAACGAAAACAGTTCTATGCCTATGCCATCCGATGTTGACAGGTGGGCAATTTCAAAGCTTGTCCAATCTTCGCCAAAAACGTCGATGCACATTTGCCCAATGGCTGTTTCACGCTCTTTTTTAACTTCAGAGGGTTCCATGATGACGTACCAGCCCATAACTTCCTTGTAAAACGCTACTGCTTTGTGTATGTCTGGCACCGTAATGCCAATGTGGGAAAACGATTTGGGAAACGGCTTGTTTTTCATACTAGTAAAAATTTAAAATTGGACTGTTGTTTTATAACAACCCGACGTCCAGGTTGTTGCAATAGTTAATTTACAATTATATTCTGATTTATACCTTTCATGGTTCCTTCAATTTAAATGGATCTATCGGTATGAAATTCCTGAACGGTCCAAAATCTTTATAACCGCAAAAGGAAGGGCTGTGATTTTGTACAACAGCGCACAATGCAGCTATAGAATCCTCCGTACCATTCTAATGTGCAATAAAGAAAGTATATTTGTAGTATGTCTGAGATTTTCATGAAGCAAAAAAGCGATATGTGGCCCAAACACCAAGCCATCTACTACCTGGAGTGCTTGACCATTGCCATATTGGTTCTATTATCTAGAGCGCTTCAGCACGGCAGTTTCGACACTTCCGTTTGGATCAATTTACAATCTGGCATCACCATAGTTGGAAGTTGCTGTGCTTGGTTTGCCAACAGGTTGGTTCTAGAATATTTGCTTCAGTCCAGGATTAACAACAACAAAGTAACAAAAACCCTACCCTTGGTACTGACAGTTGCTTCCTTGGGAATAACCGCTGCGGTCTACCTTGTTTTTTATTCCATTTTCGTTTTAAGCAACCTTATCGTTTTTGATGTTGCCAAATTGCTTCAAGGCCTTTTTATATCCTGTGGTCTTAGTTTGTTGTTTGTTGCTTTTTATGCCATCAGTCAAATTTGGCAGTCTTGGTGGAGCGATGGTGCCTCTCTTTTTAAACAGCCAGAAAAGCAACCCATTCAAAATACAATTTCGAATTCCATCCTCCTCAAAACCTCTAAAGAAACCATCCAATTCAACCTGAAGGATATAGGCTATTTCATAAGCGAATCAAAAATTGTATTCTTAGTGGATACTACGGGTAAAAAGTGGTTGACCCAATACAATCTTGGGGAGCTGGAAGACCAACTAAGCGGCGGTTTCTTTAGAATAAACAGAAAGATATTGGTAAGCCGACAGGTAATTTCCCAAATCAAAAAACTGCCCAACCATCGGCTGCTCGTAACCATTGGTGCAGACCAACAAAACGCTACCCAAACCATTAGCCGGTATAAGTCCACAAAATTTAAACAATGGTTGGAACACAAAACCTCCCAAGACTTGACCATTCGGTAGGGATTTAATGCTTACTCAGGTTATTTTTGGTCTATTGTTGCATCTTCAGGGTACCGGCAGCAGTTTATTGTACCAAACCAAATGTTTATACAATGAACACATCCTTTCTAAAAACTGCACTGGTACTGCTCGTTTTGATTTTGGCTTGTCGCCAAACGTATTGGGTCCTGCACCATGGGGGCAATCTGCACCTACGAACTTATAATTTGTCCGATATAGATTCGGTATCCATAGAGGTGTACCTCGATGGAAAACCAATTGAAACCCAGGCGTTATTCAAAACGGGCCTACCGAATTCCGAAGTGGTATCCATATTGAAAACAACAGGCATTTATGAGCTGCAGGTTGTAGTTCCTGAGCATGGTATAAGCAAGAGCGTGCCACTCGACTTGTTAACAGCGCAGTGGGTAAGTATTAAATTCATTAAAATGGAGCAGAATACCAACTTATATGATTTGCAGCTCAACATAAAATCTTCTCCGTGGCGCAGCAACCCATCTAAATTTCAAACAGCAGGTACAACAAGTTCCACACCGACATTCTTTCACCTACCCAAGCAACCCATAGAACTATGAAAATTAAATCACTTATCGGCGTATGCTCCTTTCTTGGAATTCCTTTTCTTTTTAAACTACTTCCACAAGGAATGTTGCTGCACGAAGCAGCATTTTGGCTTTTGTTTTTATTGATGCTTTTATGGGTTTATAAGGTAGAAAAACAAAACATTGTTTCGATAGGGTGGAAGCAATTAACTGCCAAGTCCATTCTTTCGGGCATCGGCATCGGGCTCCTCCTTTTTATTGTCTTTGGAATAATTATGGCCGGCATACAGGCTGCGGGGCTGCCGCTCAATCAGGAAGTAGCTCAAATGATTGCTGGTCAATCGTATCCAGTGCTCTTACTGATTGTAATAAGAGCAGCCATCGTGGAAGAAGTGCTTTACCGTGGGTATGCTTTCGAACGGCTCTACCAACTGACTAAATCCAAATGGTTGGCGGCATTGCTGCCTGTGGTCGTATTTATGCTGGCCCACCTTTCTTGGGGCATGGGCCACTTGGTTTTTGTGTTGGTAGCTGGCGGGTTGTTTATGCTCTTGTATGTTTCAAAACGCAACCTAGGGTTGTTGATGGTGGCACATTTCACAACCGACGTATTGGCCCTGTTGGTGTTGCCAATGTTGGTAGAAGCTTGATTGGTTCATTGGTTAAAAGGCATTGTTGGGACAACAAACAAATTCATTGATGGCTGCAAGTTAATACAAGCTTGCAGCACCTCTAACTACCCTACCATTGTTTTTGTATAAATGAAAGCATAGAACAAAACAAGTACACAACTCAACAGGTATTTGGTGGTTGATTTTTTTTCAAGCAATTTTGTTCTATAATTACCATTACTTTTTAGAACCTTCATGAAAACAATAGCCAATAAAATTTTCTTCGGTATCGTATTTATATTCCTATCATGGAAAGGATTAGACGGTTTAATTATTAATGTGCTTTATAATTCTAAGACAACCATTGACATATTAGACTTGGAAAAAAAGGAAGAAGTATCCCATAGAAATTTAGAAATTCTAAACGGCAAAGTGGGTGATGGTTTGCTTTACTACGAATCTAATTCTTATTCAAATGTCGATTTGCTTTATCCATTAATTAGCCAACAACAAGCGGAACGCTTCAATCAATTGGAACCAATATCTATAAAAGTTTTAGTTAGGCTTAATGACCAACCAAGAACATGTTTAAGCAATGGCAAATGTATTGCCGCAGATAGTACCATCATTCGGGGCATAGTGAAAGTCGGCTTAGAAAATTTGCAATACACCGATTATCAAATTTTAGAATCAGATTTGATTACCATTGACGAAGATGTCATCTTAATAGAGACAAATGAAGAAACAATTAGCTGGTACTGGAATTTGGCTATGTTTTTAGGGGGAACAGTGTTTGCGTTCGCAATATTAAAATCTTTCTTTAGGCGGGCATCAAGTATAGAGGAATATTGGAATAAGATTACAGAAGTGGACGAAACTTAAATTCAAATTCATAGCACGCATGAGTGCAGGCTCTCAATCAATTCTACATCACCTAAGCATCTCTTTACCAACATTTTAAAGGTGCAGCAATCCATCCTATTGGCCCTCTTTTTTTAACAACATCAAATCTGAGGGGTGGTACACATTATCCCCTCTTTGATTCCGCCTTTTGTGCCATAAGGCAATGCCATCAGCCCGCTTGCTATCCGGGTTGTCTTTTAAAAAATCCCTTAAGTAGCGATTGTATTCGAACTGAGGTGCCACATTTTTCGGTCCTTTGTTCTTTTTTTTATCTTCTTCAATTGTTTGCCATGCGGTAGTGGCGGCTTGTAATGTTTGGCCCACATTGTTTTTCATCCATTGCATAAATACAAGGTTGAATTTAAACTTATTGCCTAGTTGCTGCACAAAATAATTCCGAACATTTTCTGTGCTTTTGTAATTATCCGTAATACAAGTTTGTGGGGTCAAGGTAGCGGTATTCCAATCGAATTTAGATTGTATTTTTGATGCATTCTTTTCTTCTCCTATCAGTACAATTCCCGTCTCCAAATACTGGATTATTCTTTTGGTTATTTCAATTTTCCCTCCATTGGTTTTCAGGCCCTGGGCCCTACAAAAAGTTAGCAATTCTGACTTCAGCCAATAAAAATCTTTAAAATCTATTACAGAGATTTTTTGATCGAGAGTGGGTCTGGTATCCATATTGTTAAAAAATGATCTCCTCCTTTCTACGGTTTTTTCACTGGTCAGGTTGTAAGCCACCTATCTTTTTATGTATTGCAATGGTAGAGAAAAATTTTCCACAACCTTACCCCTTACTCCAGCGTTATGATCCAATACCATCTTTTAACTAATTCTCCTTTTTCTATCCATTATCTCAACAATGCAAACGAACTTTATTTTCCCTAAAACTATCCTTTTAGCTCTTACACTACTCGTAGTAGGCAACCAACAAATTAGGGCAGAAAAAAAGGATACTACTTTGGTAGTAACCCCCATTTCCAAAAATGTCTACAGCATTGTTGCCCCCTCTTTTGGATTGCCAACGCCAGAGAACAAGGGCTGGAACTCCAACTGTCATTTTGTAGTTGCTAACACGGGCGTTCTGCTTTTTGATACAGGATCTTCTGAATCAATAGGCAAAAAAATCAAACATGCCATCGCTTCAGTAACAGACCTTCCTGTTCGCTGGATTGTCAACTCCCACAGCCATGCCGACCATTGGTTGGGCAATGCCGCTTTTTCAGAAACAGTGGAGGAAATAATAGCCAGCCAACCTACCATAAACACTATGAAACAAGATGGACCAGGTGCTGTGTCATTCTTCTCTCGCATAACTAAGGGCAGCATTGGCGCCACGCAGCTGCTCTACCCCACTACCGTACTGGACCAAAACTTAAAAAGAAATTTCGGAGAGGTATCGGTAGAATTTATTTTTTCAAATGATGGCCATTCTCCTGGAGATGTTTTAATGTGGTTGCCAAAACAAAAGATTCTCTTTGGAGGAGATGTCCTCAGTTCTGATTGGATGCCCATTGTTACAGGGCACGGCAATGTTCTCAACTTTATTCGAACTTTGGAAAGCGTTAGCCAACTCCATCCTAAGATAGTATTAACAGGCCACGGAATTGCTGGTACAGGGTATTTAATTCAAAGAGATGCCGCACTGTTAACAAGTGTTTGGAAGCAGGTACAAAGTGGAATTAAAAACAACAAAACAGTAGAAGACATCATGATGGATGTCCGAACAAAATTAGGTCCGAAATACAAATATTTATACAAAGATTTCTTGGAAGAAATTGATCGACATGTAACGCTGATGTACCAAGTACAAAGCTAACCTGCACAACAACCCATCAATAAACAAAAAAGAAACTTATCAGTACTTTAATAATTGAGTGGCAATAGTTAGATTTAAATAAAATTACAATGGACACATAAAACCCTGTATTTAAGCACATTGTAGATGATTCTGCTACCTTTCAAATTTTTTCAATCATGAAATTAAACAACGGAAAAGTTCTGCTCTTTTTTGGTACCATCCACGCACTTCTGGCTGTTTCACCTTTTGCCTTCGGAACCCAGTTTAATCGTTTTACAGAAAAATTCTTTTTTAAAATTAGCGAAGGGTTGTTTGAATTTCCTTTGCTTCAAGGTCAAATGCACTACGAAAACTTCGCGGCTTTCTGGTTTTTTTACTACGGTCTTTTGCTTATCCCTCTAGGGATTTTAGTCTTACACATAGAAAGTACCAATGCTGCAATACCAAAAAGTTTCATTTGGTCCTATTTAATTGTAGTATTGATTGGTGTTTATATGATTCCTTTTTCTGGTATGACCTTTTTGATGTTGCCTCACGCCATTTTCATGCTCTTTCAATACAAAAAGGAAAAGGATCTAAAAGTACGCCCAAGGTCAAAAGAATGATTTACCAATAAATGCGCTTGTATGATAAATGCCACTATCAAAAGACGAATTGCTCAGGTACTCCCATTTGGGTTCATTACCTTTCTATTTGGTCTGGTATATTCTTTTCTTGAACAAGGCATTTTAGGCAATGCTACACATTACCCTTCTACTGGAAACCCCTACCATTTCAGCCCTTGGTCTTCTGGCTTGTTGGCCATGGTGGGCGGCTTGCTTATTGGAGCCATAGAAGTTTTGTATTTAAACAGACAGTTTCAAAAAACTACTTTTGTTAAAAAAATAGCATACAAAACAGTATTGTACGTTTTACTCCTGGCTTCGATTACCTTTGTAATAACCATTACCAACCATGCACTGGACCTACAAAAAAGCCCAATGGATGCACAAGTAATCATTTACTCCCTTGCTTTCTTTAGAAGTTTCGCATTTTGGTCGGTTGAAATGTACATGGCCATGGGCATAGGAATGAGTTTATTTTATACGGAAGTGAGCGACAACCTAGGCCCTGCGGTACTGCTTAATTTTTTTACTGGAAAATACCACCAGCCAGTGGAAGAAGACCGCATATTTATGTTCTTAGATATGAAAGATTCCACCACTATAGCGGAATCTCTTGGGCACGTGCAATATTTTGAACTGCTTCGATCCTATTATGCCGATTTAACCAGTTCCATTGTGGCCCACAGAGGCGAAATTTACCAATATGTGGGCGATGAGGTGGTGGTGTCCTGGGCAAAGCAGCAAGGATTACAAAACAACAACTGCCTCCAATGCTTTTTTAACATGAAAAAAGCGTTAGAAAATAAAACCAAGCAATACCAAACACAATTTGGAGTAGCTCCTACCTTCAAAGCTGGTATCCACTTGGGCAAAGTAACTACTGGCGAAATTGGGGTGGTAAAAAAAGAAATTGCCTTTTCTGGTGATGTGCTCAATACTACCGCAAGAATCCAAGCACTCTGCAACCATTATCAAGTAGAATTGCTTGTGTCCCAGCATTTATCGGACGCATTCCTCGAACCCAGCGCATTCCAATTTAGGCCTATTGGAGCAGTGGAGTTGCGTGGTCGAGACGAAAAAGTGAACTTATTCGCGGTGGCGGACCAACAGTAACAACTGTGGAAAATAAAGGCCAGTGCAAAAAAAAGACCCTGTACAAAACACAGGCTTTGCTTTAAGGGTGCCATTATGAAACTACAGCACCCTTCTTAATTGCTTAGCATAGTTCCTTCATGCTACCATTTCTTATAAAATAGGCAACATTTTTTGTACCAAGGTTTGTTTGGTGGTGGCTCCAACGTGTTGGTCTACTACGCGTCCATTTTTTATGTACAACACCGTGGGCATGTTCCGTATACCAAATCTAGCGGTTAGTTCTGGATTGCTATCTACATCCACCTTACCCATAACTACACGTCCTTCATACTCTTCTTGCATAGCATCCATGGATATACCCACTATTTTGCAAGGCCCACACCACGGTGCCCAAAAATCAATAACTGCCGGCAGCTCATTCTGATCTACCAAAGTTTTAAAGGTTTCATCTGTTATCTCTTGTACCATAATTTTTCATTTTGATTTATACAAAAGTCCAATTATAGTCTTACTTTTGAAAGTAGTTATATTAAAATTACCTAGTCATAATAAACATACTATTATTGATTATCAGATAGTTAAAAATAAAAAAAGTGGAAAAATTTCAAATACGCTCCGCATCGCCAGTAGATTATACCCTTAGAACCATTGGTGGCAAATGGAAACCCAATATTTTATATTTGATCTCCACAGGCATTAATCGCTTTGGTTTGTTAAAAAGAGGGGTATTCGGTATTAGCAAACAAATGTTAACCAAACAGCTCAGAGAATTAGAAGCCGATGGATTGATTACACGCAAAATTTATGCAGAAATTCCACCCAGAGTAGAATATTCCATCAGTGAAAAAGGATACTCTATATTTCCCATCATAGACGCCATGTATGTATGGGGAGAACAAAATATGCAATTTGATGAGGCGGGTAATATAATGTAGGCTGGTAACAACAAAGCCATTGGTCCAACCCTAAATGGTAGTGACTGAACCAATGACTTTCCTTATTCCTATAGGGTTATTTTATGCCATCAGCTGCAAAACATAGCCCAATAAACTGCCACCTAGAATTACATACAACGCACTCACCTTTGGAAACTTAAAAGTTACCAAAATACTCAAGGCCATTAATACGATGCCGTACCATTCGCTGCTCATATCATAACCCAACTTAATGGTTACTGCTGCCATGATGCCCACAGCACATGCGTTGACCGCATCCAAAAATTTTGAAAGCAATACGGATTTCCTTAACAGGGGTATGATCTTCACCAACAAACCTACTAGAAAAAACGATGGTAAAAACATGCCCAAAGAGGCCCAAAGCGCACCCGATATGCCACCCAGCTGATAGCCCACAAAAGTAGCCGTTGTCAAAACCGGTCCTGGAGTAAATTGTCCCATGGCAATGGCATCCAGCAATTGTGACTTGGTTAGCCAACCTAAATTTTCAACCAACTCCGCATCAATGTAAGCCACCAGTACATATCCACTACCAAATAATACGAAGGCTATTTTCAAAAAACTAAAAAAGATGCCTTGGTTCGTAATCGCGCCGGCCAATGGTTTCAATAAAATAATAGCAGGTGCCGCCCAGCTGTTAATGGTTTTCTTTTGGGTCCAACCCAACCAAATCATACCCACTATGCCGCCACCAATAATCAAAGCTACTTCGTGCAAACCGTAAATAGACAACCCTAAAACTACTGTGCCCAATACCGACAGTTGCCAAGATTTAAATGCTTTTTTACCCAATTTGTAAGTAGCATTCAAAATAATACCAATTACGGCGGGTTTTATACCATAAAACAAGGGCGCAATGGCGGGTACTTCTCCATAGTGGCCATACAACATGGCCATCAGCAAAGTAAAAAATACGGCCGGTAAAATAAAAGAAACCCCTCCAACTATAAGCCCCATATACCCACCTCTCACATGGCCACAATGCATGGTCATTTGAGTAGAATTGGGCCCGGGTACCAAGTTGGTAGCTCCTACCATATCCAAAAAATGCTGGCGGGTCATCCATTTCCTTTTGTTCACTACCTCTTCTTCCATCATGGCAATGTGGGCCGCTGGGCCTCCAAAAGCAATACAGCCTAATTTTAAAAAAAGCCCTGCAATTTCTTTTAAATTCTTGTTCATTTGATTCGTGTTATATTTTAACAATCATGGTGGTCTAGTATTAATTAAAAACCGAGCAGCCAAACAATTGTTTTAAGCTTATTCCATTATACCACACAAAGTTGTACAATAAAAATTCCAATTAATGGTCTATTTGAAAAACGTTTGGTACAACTTAGTTGGTCTTTCTCAATGTTTTAGGGGTCTGCCCGGTGTGTCTTTTAAAATATTTTGTGAAATGGGAGTTGTCTTTGAAGTTCAACAAATAGGCTATTTCATTGATGGAATGATCGGTATACAACAACATCCGTTTGGCTTCTGTAATAATATAATCCGACAAAACAGCCGCTGCAGACTGTCCTACTTCTTTGCGGCATATGGCATTTAAGTTTTGTGGAGTGGTGTGCAACAGCCCAGCATAATGCGCGACACTATTGGCAGGCTTCTCTTGGCTAACCAGCAATTCTTTAAACTGTACAAAATGATTGTCATTTTTATTGGTTGCAAATGGTTCAACAGGAGCTGATTGTAACAGTTTGCCTAACAAAGCTTTCATAAGACCATCCACAATGGGCCGGTTGCTGAGCTTTTCCTTCTCATATTCAGCGGTCAGCATCTCAAACAAAGCACCTACAGCTGCATCCTTGGGCTGCATGCTAGAAAATTCAGTGAGTTTGGAGATGAGCCGTTTCAACTCTTGGTCCATACAATTGTCAATGAATTGTTTTTTAATAATGAGTACATACCCCTCAGGTTCAGATTGAATATCCCAAAAGTGCAGTTGTTCTTTGCGAATGGTAAAAACAATGGGCGGTTCGATGGCCACTTCTTGCGTATCGGTGGTATGGGTACCACTGCCCTTGGTCATATATATTATTTCAAAATAACTGTTGTGCTTATGAGCAGACGTTTTTCTAATGTTCTTTTTAAAAACTGCCACCTTAATGCCTTCTGTTGGTGCAGCTTTGTCTTTAATTTCCAATTTAGTTTTCATAGGTGCTCATATTGGTTTCGACCGAGGCTTATTGGTCCGACCACACCGCCAACTCATTGCCAGCAGGATCGGTAAAATGAAACCTTTTGCCACCAGGAAAAGCAAAAATATCCTGCACCACTATTCCTCCGGCTTGTATAATTTGGTTTTTAATTGATTCCAAATTCTCATGGTACAACACTACCAAAGCACCTTGGCCTACAGGTGCATCAGATTGTTCAAAACCACCTTCTAGCCCACTTTCTGAAAAAGCGGTATATTCTGGGCCATAATCTGTAAACGACCAGCCAAAGGAAGCGGTGTAAAAAGCTTTTATGCTTTTGATGTCTTTGGCTTTGAACTCAACATAATTGATGTTACCGTTTTTGATTTTCATGATCTAAGTGTTTTATAAAAGCCCAAGTGCAGTGTTTGTTTTGAAATTGTTTACTAAAATAAGAACATTAATTGAACTTATAAAAAACGTGGGTTATTCCAACAGCTCAAAGGGATCCTTTTCCAAAAAATCGCTGTCAGGCATTGCGGCATAAGTAACTTCCAGTGGAGCCAGCACTTCTCCACCAGTAATTTTATTTTCTAAAAAGTGTGCCCCATAATTAGAGTAAAAAATAGCAGTTGCTTGTAAAAAGATGGCCTCTGTTATTGCAGCCATGCATTCGAGTTTTTCCTTGTTTCATAATCCAGTAGGGTACTTGGGTAGTTAATCCAGTCGCTTTGTTTTATGATTTTACCAGAATTGTTGAATGTAAAAATACTGGTAAAATGCATGGGCCCATAAGGTTGACCAGCCCACTCGAATTTAGTAAAATGACCACTCACCACCACTTGGTCTTTGTCCACAAGTATTTTTTCTACCAATAATACGGTAGAGTCCAGCGCAGTAAAATGGGGATTTTTCCAGTCGAAAAATTGTTTAAGCTGGGTTTTACCAATAACCTGCTCTCCAGTTACAATGTCTTGGTACTTTATGTTGTCATCATAAAATGTCATAAATGCATCCAAGTCTTGGTGCTGGTTGTACAGCTGATAATAAGATGCCAACAATTCCCTTTTTTGCAAATCGGTTTTGTTCTCGCAGGACATTAAACCACCAGCCAACACCAACAAGCGCAGCATTTGCCGGGTACCCATAAAATTTAATACGGCTTCCATTCTATGGTCAATTTATTCATAATTAAATCAGAATGGAAGCCTTTTGCTTTCAGACTTCATAGAGCATCCCCTGAGAAAAGTAATAAGACAGGCCTGAGCGGCCTGTCCCAACAAATTAATTTTACTCCGTTTTGTCCAATGTCATTTCAAAAAACTGGAACCACTGGCCTTCTCTGTTGTACTCCCCGGTTTCGTACCATTGCCCTTTTTCATTGATCCAAATGATGTAGCGCATGTTGTCACTCGGGTACCAGTACAATTTCTCCCCTTTTAACTCCGCTTTGAAAGTGCCTTTTCTACCGGTATGCAAAAACGATTGGAAAGCATATTCCGATTTATCTTTGTTGTAGGATACTATGGCCAATGCATCGTGGATGACTGTGCCGTTGGTTTTTCCCATACCTTCAATCAGCAAAATCGTACTGTCCAATTTAAATTGAATGTTTTCTGCCTGGTTGAACTCCGCTTTGGTTCGGTCTCGACCCATCATCCAACCACTGCCTTTCCATTTGCCAGCAATAAATGCCAATTTGGATATGGCAGCTTTGGCTTCTGCATCCGTTGTTTCGGGTTGTGCCATGCCTGTTTCAAAAATGAAAAGCACCGCAAAAAATAGAATTGCCTTTTTCATGTTACTAGATTAAGTGTTAAAAATTGATGGTTCTTAAGCAACCATTCATGATTAAATTGTACTCAATCTAGTTATTTCACACTACAATTGACAATAACTTAACAAAAAACTTAAATAAACCCCTTGTTATTAGTGTCTTAGCATTAAAACCCGCCATTTTTGAACGTGGGCAGGTAAAGTACCATTTGTTATTCCAATACTATTTTCTCGTATTTAGGTGACTTCACTTCGTACTTTAAAATTAACTCTTTTTGGGCACCGGGCGGTAGTCTCAGCTCCCACTTAAGGCCCGATGTTATTGCATTAAAAACCGCATTGGACAAGTCAATTGGTGTGATACTAATATCAGAAATAGCTGCTTTTGGCAATTGATCCAAAATCGTCAAATGTATGGCGGACTGTTTCTTATTTCTTGCCAAAATTGTAAAACCCCTGCGTTCAATTTTATTTTTACCAAGGGTCCTTCGTTTAGAAAATTCATCTATTTTCTCCCGACCTACCACAATGCTTTTGTCTCTTCCCAGTGAAATATTTAAGGTATCTTGCATGGAGCGGGCTTCCAAAATTGAACGGCCAACATACTTATCCTCTAAATACAAATTGGCTTCTCCCTCTAACAAGTGGTATTGGTCCCAATTAAAAATGCGCGCCATTAAAAAGGCATCCTTGTCTAATTTTGGAATTGCATAGTATTCATACAACGTTTCAATGGCGTATGCTTTTAAATCAACCGTTAATTTTTCACCATTGGATTGAATAGAATAAGGTTCGTCCAACGCAAATTCTACTGTAGTTTGGTTTTCTAGGGTGGTGGTTCTTATGGTTTTGGCTGTTTTGGGTTTGGAATAACCATAATTTTTCGAAGAGTTGACACCAGCTGCCTTTCCAGACAATCCATAGGCAGTTACCACAACTTCTTCAAGATGGCTAACATCTTCTGTTAATATGGTAGTAGCATAAGGCTTTTCTATCGGAATATTTTCTGATGTATAACCAACAAATGAAACATTCAAATACCGAGCGCCATTGGGTAGGGTAAGAGAATAGTTGCCTTCTATGTCCGTAATGGTTCCCACCGATGTGCCTTGCACCACCACGTTGGCCCCAGGAATACCCTCTCCATTGGCATCCACCACCTTTCCTTCCACTTTGTCTATCGGCCCGTACTGGTAGTGTCCTTTGGGCTTTATAAAAGTAGTATTTCTGGCAAAGTTCAATGTCCAAATGTCCAACTTTGGTAAAAGGCCGCTCGTATTGGGGTCTCCATTGGATAATTTAAGCTTAACCGCATTCCAATCAACCCCTGTATTTTGATAAACATCTGCTTTGTATTTTAATAAGATGGGCTCCTCAACCGATTGCACCCTAATATCGTATTTTGGAAACCACCCAGCATGCTGTGTCAAATAGGTGATTTTAAAATTGGCATTTGTTTTGGATTCAGATTCTACCCTTACTTCAATTTGGCCAGATGGTTTGTCTTCCTGGTTTTGTTCCATTTTCTTTGCAGCTTCTAACAATACCATTTCAGAAGAAAGCACTTTGATGGATGCCTCAATTTGAAGCGCCTCCTTTTTTATGGTTGTCCATTCCGTATCATAAAATTGCATGGCTTCTTTTATTTGTACCAAACTTACTCCTACCGATTGGCTCCCTAACTTTTTATTGACATCCAATACGCTTTCTTTTTCTGCCAACACTTCAAGTCGGGCTAAATGAGTTGCTTGTTTTAAAAATAAAACTGCTATGGCTTTATCCAAACTATCCAAGCGTTTGCCTTTGTTCAACCTACTCAGATAATTGTTTTTGTGTTGTACTGCTACAATGGTAAAATCTCCCTCAGCTTGTACTTGAACGCTTTTTTCGTCTATGTAAGGAGACAGGCCTTTAATCAGTAAGGTAGTTTTTCCTTTGCTAAGGGTTCTTTTTCCAGAACGCTCCAACAAGGCTCCTTTTTGAAAAATGGTGACCCCATCAATCGAGGTTGTTAATTCTATTCCGGCACTTTCTTGGCCAAATGCCCCCACACTTATAAAAATGAACAATAGTAAAAAGTATCTCATATCGCTTTTTTATTAGGAGATGCACCATTCCGTGTAATTCCATAAAAAAGGAGCGTTTTTTATTTTGTGTTCATGAATCTAACAGGCAAAATTGAAACATTCGGTATTCCGTAAAAAATCATAGAAACTTATATTCGATTGCGTTTTCTTCTTTTCTTTGATAAAGAAGCTGGCCTTGGTTCGGTCCCACCCTAAGGTTGCTGGATTACATTCGACATTGGTCGGTTCGAGTACATTCCAAATAAGCTACTGCATGTCCAGTTTCATATTGTAACAATGTAAATGCTCCGTTGTCGTCTTTGTAGGCACCAATAGCAGCGCTACATGCACCGCCACAAGTTGGCCAAGACCCTTGAATAAACAAATATCCATTGGCTGCATCCTCTATTTAATCGACACAATATTCAGCAAAAGTTGCTGGTTTATTTTCTCCATTTCGATCTAACCTTCCAAAATTGCCTCGTTGCAAGGGCCAACAAAATCAAAAAGTTGTTGCCTTAAGGATTGGGCTGAAACAGCCACAGAATACCAACACAAGAGCAACAGAATTAAACTTTTCTGCGCCACATTTTTATCGTTTATCAACTTCTAAAATACAAAAATGCCCTTTTACCAACGCAAAAGGGCTTTGTTTTTTCTTTCCGACTTTTTTAATACCCTATAGGCAAAGAAACAATGGTTTTGTCCCAGCCTATGTGCATATTGGCCGATCCATTGCCCTTGTCATCAAATTGAATCGACAAAGCTTCAATTACTGAATCAGAAGATTTTACGGAGGCCGAAGCCCTCACCACATCGTTGGATTCTTTGTAGGAATACGCTCCCCAATAATCGGTGTCCTTATTGATGATGATGGTCCATTCTTTTTCATTCGGAATAGCAAAAACAGAATAAGTCCCTGGTTTTACTGTTTTTCCAGCTATTTTCAAATCTTTGTATACCACCAATTCACAGGCTTCGTTGGCTCCAAGACGCCAAACTTTTCCAAATTTAATTTTACTTCCAAAAAGGTCTCTGTCTTTTTTCTGAGGCCTGGAGTAATAGATTTTTGCTTTTAATTCCCCCTCTTGGTCGTGTGCATATCGGTCTGGTAGATAAGAAACATCCAACGGACTTTTATCCATACCACTAAAAGATTGAGCAGACAACCCTAAAGATGTTATAGCTACAAGGGTTAGAACAAGTAATAATTTTTTCATAACGTTCCATTTTTTAGTTGGAACTAAAATAATCAATTAATTCCAATTGTTGGCCTTATTGTTGAAGCGTTTTGCCCCGCATACCCATCAATACTTCTTCTGCTTCTTTTACATTTTTTATTTCTTGTATGTACAAAATGAGTTTGTCCTTTACTTCCTTCATCTTGGTATTTCGCTGGTGCTGCTGCACGTATTTTAGTACATTTCCAAAAATATCTGATTTATAATAAGCTTCTTTGGTGGATGGAACAAAATAACATTTCATTTTACCAGCCTTCATCACGATTTTCTCAAAACCAAGTTGTTGGGCCAGCCAACGGAGTTTAACAGATTCTGTCAATTCAAAAACAGATGCTGGTATTGGGCCAAAGCGATCTTCTATTTCCTTTCTAAATTCATCCAGCTTTTCCTGGTCTTTGATGTTGTCCAGCTTGGTGTACAAACTAAGTCTTTCTGTAATATTACCCACATAGTCTTCTGGAATTATAAGCTCTAAGTCGGTTTCAATAACACAATCTCGCACCAGCATTTGGGAGAGCCTTTCCAAATCACTTCGTTCATTTTGGAACAAGTCTTTGAACTCGGTCTCTTTTAGCTCTTGTACGGTTTCATCCAATATCTTGTGGTAGGTATCAAAACCTAAATCGTTGATAAAGCCGCTTTGTTCTGCACCCAATAGGTTACCAGCACCTCGAATATCCAAATCCCGCATGGCCACCTTAAAACCATCACCCAAATCCGAGAATTCTTCCAACGTTTTTAAGCGTTTTCTGGCGTCTGCAGTTAATCCCATAGTCGGAGGGGTGAGTAAAAAACAAAATGCTTTTTTATTGGAACGCCCAACCCGGCCGCGCATCTGGTGCAAATCCGACAAACCAAACATGTGCGCTGAGTTGATAATAATGGTATTGGCATTGGGAATATCAAGCCCAGACTCTATGATGTTAGTAGAAACCAAAATATCGTACTCTCCCTCAATAAAACGCACCATCACTTTTTCTAACTTTGACCCTTCCATTTGTCCATGCGCCACCCCTATTCTTGCATCTGGTACTAGTTTTAATATAATATTGGCTACTTGTTCTATGTCGCCCACTCTATTGTGAACAAAAAATACTTGGCCACCCCTTCTCAATTCAAAACTTATCGCGTCGCGCAATACTACATCATTAAAAACATGGATTTCAGTAGTTACTGGTTGTCTGTTGGGTGGTGCGGTGCTGATAACACTCAAATCTCTTGCTCCCATCAATGAAAAATGCAAGGTCCGTGGTATAGGCGTGGCGGTCAAGGTAAGAGAATCTACATCCACCTTGGTCTCCTTTAATTTTTCCTTGACTTTTACGCCAAACTTTTGCTCTTCATCGATGATCATCAGGCCTAAGCTTTTGAACTTGACATCTTTATTGACAATCCGGTGGGTTCCAATAAGAATGTCTGTTCTGCCAGAGGCAACATTGGCCAGTGTGGCTTTAATTTGAGCGGTAGACCGGAACCGGTTGATGTACTCTACATTTACTGGAAAATCTTTTAAACGGGCTTCAAAAGTTCGAGCATGTTGCATGGCCAATATGGTTGTAGGAACCAAAACTGCTACTTGTTTGCTATCGTTTACTGCTTTGAATGCTGCTCTTATGGCCACTTCTGTTTTACCAAAACCCACATCCCCACATACCAAACGATCCATGGGGTGGGCCGATTCCATGTCTTTTTTAACATCCGCCGTTGAAGTTGCCTGGTCTGGGGTGTCTTCGAAAACAAAAGAAGACTCCAGTTCTGCCTGTAAATAACTGTCTTCATTAAAAGCATAACCAGTTGCTTTTTTTCTTTTTGCATAAAGGCTGATAAGGTCTTTGGCGATATCCACCATTTTTCTTTTTGCCTTTTTCTTTTTATTGTCCCATTCTGGCGACCCTAATTTGCTCAAAGATGGTACAGAGCCCTCTTGGCCTGAATACCTCGAAATTTTGTGCAGAGCATGAATGTTCACATACAACAAATCATCGTCTCTATAAATCAAACGCAACGACTCCTGTCGTTTTCCATTTACTTCCTTCTTTTCCAATCCTGCGAACCGACCAATACCCCAATCAATGTGGGTAACATAATCCCCTGGTTTCAAAGAACGCAATTCTTTTAGGGTTAGCGCTTTGGACTTACTTTTCTTTTCTTTGAGTTTGTAGCGGTGGAACCGCTCAAAAATCTGGTGGTCGGTATAACAGACCACTTGTTGGTTAAAATCCACAAAACCTTGACGAAAACTAGCTTGGATCCCTTGAAAATTAATATTGGAATCAATTTCTTCAAAAATGTCTTCTAGGCGATCCAGCTGTCTGGGTACTTCTGCCACTATAAAGTTGTGAAGCTGTTGGTCTTGATTTTCAATCAAGTTATCCGCTAGTAGGTCAAAATTTTTGTTAAAGGAAGGTTGCGGTTTCGTTTTGTAATCAAACAACATCGGTTTCGGAAAACTGAAACGATTTCCAAACTCAATCTTAATCAAATTACCAATGGACCGTATAAAAGATTCCGGTGTATCAAACAAATGCTCCGGATCGGCCACAACAGGCGTATCTCCTGTTTGTACAGCAATTTTGTCAAAACTTTCAGTTGCTCTTTTAAAGTTTTTATCCAATACATCCGTTAAAAGCTGGAAGTCCTTAATCCAAACTTTGCTGTTATTAGGCAAATAGTCCATCAGCGATTGTCGCTCTTCTTCCACCATTTTGGTCTGAACGTTGGGTATGATGTGGATATCTTTTACTTTATCAACAGACAATTGGTTGGATGGGTCAAAGGTTCTGATACTATCAATTTCGTTACCAAAAAGCTCAATTCTATAAGGCAATTCATGCGCATATGAAAAAATATCAATAATCCCTCCCCTTACCGAAAACTGACCGGCTTCATAAACAAAGTCAGAACGTTCAAAATCATAAGTAGACAATATTTCTTCTAAAAAAGGAATGTCTACCTCTTCTCCAACCTTTGCTGAAAAAGTGTTTTTCACCAACGACTTTTTATTAATAACTTTTTCTGAAAGTGCTTCGGGGTAGGTAACAATTAGTTCTCCAGTAGAAGACTTATGGTTGATGCGGTTCAAAATTTCTGCGCGCATCAAAATATTGGCATTTTCTACTTCTTCAAATTCATAAGGCCTCTTATACGATGTTGGAAAAAACAACACCTCCTTTTCGGCAAAGAAATTTTGAAGGTCGTTGTGGAAATAGGCAGCCTCTTCTTTGTCGTGTAATACAATAATTTGATTTTGTTTATTCAATTTCTGAATGGCTGCCACCAAAACCGCATCGATACTTCCACTCAGCCCTTTTATTGCTAAGTAGCGGTGCTCGTTGGGTTTGATTGATTCTGCAATGGAATTAACAATACCATCGTGGGTGTACAACTTCAAAAAATCCGAAACCTTCATGTATTTATTATCAAGTATTAATAAAGCACACAAAGATACCAACTTTCATTAGAATTCTAGAAAGGATTCATACCGCTCTTGCGGATTTCTTTTTTAATCGTAAAAGGCTTTTATTTTGTCCTGGTGATTGGCCAATATATTTTTCCTTTTTAATTTTAAGGTTGGGGTCAATTCGTTGCTTTCTATGGTCCATGGCTCGGCCAGTAAAGTAAACTTCTTTACCCTTTCATAGTTAGCAAAACCCGCATTGGAAACATCTATTTCTTGTTCTAACTTGCGCTGCACTTTTGGGTCTTCAATTAATTTTTGGACAGAATCATAAGCCACTTTGTGCAACTGTGCCCATTTTTCAAGTGTTTCTGGGTTTACCACCACCAAAACTGCTGGA
Source organism: Cytophagales bacterium Alg240-R148 (assembly GCA_900537185.1). Taxonomy (GTDB): domain Bacteria; phylum Bacteroidota; class Bacteroidia; order Cytophagales; family Cyclobacteriaceae; genus Alg240-R148. The sequence continues at coordinate 220,593 of LS999829.1, read as the reverse complement.
AATTTTTCTCCTTCCCCTACCACCATGGCTTGTTGCACATACAAACTTTCACAGATTTTATTTTCAAGGGGTTGTGGTGCAATGTATTTTCCTCCTGAAGTTTTGAATATTTCTTTTTTTCTATCGGTGATTTTCAAAAAGCGGCCTTCTACCAACTCTCCAATATCTCCAGTATGTAGCCATCCTTCTTCGTTAATCGTAGCTTTGCTCTGTTCTTCATTTTTATAATAACCCAGCATAATGTTGGGTCCTTTGGCCAGAATTTCACCATCCTCCGCAATCTTTATTTCAATTTTGGATAGGGTTTCTCCTACCGTTCCAATCCGTACATTTGTAGGGTCGTTTCTGGTAAACGTAATTCCAGGAGAACTTTCTGTTTGGCCATAGGCTTCTAGAATATGAATATCCGCTGTCCAGAATGCACGGCTCACCCTTTGTTGCAAAGCGGCGGCACCTGAAACAATAAATTCTACTTCCCCACCCAAAGCCTCTTTCCACTTGCTAAAGATTAATTTTCGAGCAAGTTTCAATTTTAGTTTAAAAATAAGAGAAGGTTCTTCGTTGGGGTTGTAGTGGTCAGAGAGTGCAAGCGCCCAAAAGAAAAGTTGTTTTTTCATACCGGTAAGGGCCAGCCCTTTTTGCATTATTTTTTCATAAATCTTCTCTAACAACCGAGGTACTGTTGCAAAATAATTGGGCCGTACTTCCTTTAGGTATACTGGTATTTGTTCTAAATCATCCACAAAATAAATGGAAATACCCAGATGCAAATAGGTATACAATGCAGTACGTTCAAATATGTGACAGAGTGGTAAAAAACTTAATACTTTTTTTCTTTTACCATCTACATTAAATATTTCGGCTACAGCGTGGGCATTTGAAATAATATTCTGGTGCGATAACATGACGCCTTTTGGGGTGCCGGTAGTGCCGGAAGTGTAGATAATAGTAGCCATCTTCTCTTCGCGAAGCGAAGATTGGATTGCTGCCAATTGGTCTTCAACGTTATTTTCGTCGAACAAAGTCCGCCAGTATTTTATATTTTCATGTATTTCAAAAGAATACACCCCGATATTAAGCTTATCTGAGAAAGATGCTACTTTGTTGTACATCTCCTCGTTCCTTACAAATATTAGTTTTATTTCGGCATGGCCGCTGATGTATGCATAGTCTTCAGAAGTAGCGTTGGGGTACATAGGGACCCCTATCAATCCGCATAAAGCTATGGCCTGGTCTGTAATTACCCATTCCACACAATTGGTAGCCACTATGCCAATCGCATCACCAGGTTGCAGGCCAAGGGCAAGAAATCCCGCAGCCAGTTCCCTACTTTGTTCAACAATTTGTTGGGTGCTGTACTCCACCCATTTACCACTTTCTTTTTGAGCTATGCAAATATCCTGGGGAAATTGTTGGTGTTGTTCTTGTAAGGCGTCAAAAAGAAATTTCATAAGCTAACAAAATGGTAAGGGTCAATCAGCTGAACAACCTGATCAGCATTGTAAGTTATTAAATTGAATCTTACTTTAAAAATTTTCTAACGAACTTTCTGTAGATGGGCTTTCAAAATCTCCCCTCAAAATCCGAAGTCTTTTTCTTGCTTCTGCTATGTGCAAACTTCCAGGAAATTTTGTCAGAAACGACAAATAATATTCCATTGCCTTTTCTTCCCATGACAATTGTCGGTCGTATATAGTAGCTATCATAAAATGGGCATCATCGCCGTATATGTCATGCGGATAGTTTTCAGAAACTATTTTAAACGAGGCAATTGCTTTGTCGAATTGTCCTGTCTTCATGTGAATTTCGCCAAGGCGATAGTGTATTTCATCGGTCAAACTATGGCCTTCGTAGTCCACTAAAATGGTGGATAAAATGGTAAAGGCAGAATCGTAGTTGTTTTTATATAGGTACAAATCCGCTTTGGCAAACATTTTCAACGCTGTACCTACTGTATCTATGTATAAGTTGTCCTTAATCAATACACTTAACTCCATTGCATCGTTTGCTATTCTTCTGCTAGTTGCTTCCTTTAATATATCCAAATGGTTTAGTGCCAACTTAAACTCGCCCGTATAATACCATAGCTTAGCGTTCTTGAGCTTCGCTTCGTAGCCTTGGGGTGTTTCCTTATTTTCTTTTTCAACTTGACTATAGAGCAAGGAAGACTCCCAAGGCTCATTGGTTAAAATATAAATATCACCCAAATCCAACTTTGCACTCGATTTTAATTTGTCAGATACTTGCGGAATATCAATAATCCTTTTAAGTATAGTAACGGCCGAATCATATTCTTGTAAATAAAATGCATGGAGCTGTGCCTTGTTCCTCAAAGCTTCTAAAGTGTTTCTATTTATTCCCAATTCATTTATGAATCGATTATAATCGGCAATTAAGTTTCTAATTTCTCTTTCATCTACTGGATAAGTATTGCGGACATCTTCTTCATAACTTCTTATCAAATACATTTTGGCCATAATATAATTTACGGTGCCTGGATATTCTCTTATCACATAAGAAAATATCTTGATAGAAGTTTTATAATCGGCATTTTCTAAGGCTATCAACCCAATTCTATTGGACCGAGCACCTTGTGAATTTTTTCGTTTGTCTATGGCCCTAGCTTGTATGAAAGCACCATAAAAATTTTTCTGTTGCAAATTAACCCATATCAACAATTCTGCATAAACATCGTTATCTGGATCTTCATGAATTTTATCGTACAATAAATTTTCAAAGATTGTATATTCTTCGGGCTGGGTTAATAAGTTTTGCAGTGAATTTCGAACGTAATTAAGGTTGGAGGGGTTTTGAACCACAAAATTTAGGTATTCAGCTACCATTTTTTCTTTGTTGTTCAATATTCTATACACATTGGCCAATTCTAAACTATACAAATATTCGTTGCTCATCGCATTTCTACCTGTTTCGTAGGTTAGAATAGCATAATCGGTTAATTGTTTGTTCACAAAATACTGGGCACTAATTCTTGTTTGGTAAGAATTGGTCTGAATTTGGTTGATATACCTTTTGAAGATTAGGTCTGCTTTTTCTTTGTTACCCGCCTTCCAATACACCAGTCCTCGGTCCATTTTATAATATAAATTATGAGGTGCTTGCTTAATTAACTTGTTGATATACCGCTCGGCTTTTTTAAATTCAGAAAATTCTAACAAGAGGAAAAAATAGTTGTTGTGTATGATGGTAATGTTTCTTTTGTTTTGAGCCAGTTTGTGGTACAAGTCCATGGCTTTTTTAAATTCTCCGGATCCATAATATTCATTTGCTATGGCAATTGTTTCATTGTCTTGAGAATAAGAAGCAGCTGTACAAACGCAGCAAAGGAATATGGAGATTAGAAGTTTATGCACACCTTATATTATTTATATTATTATTATATATAAAAGTATTAAATATTATTACTCTGTGGATACGTGGATAAGTTTTATTGTTTCAATTTGTTTTTAATTTTTCTGGATGAATTGTGTATAGATTGAAAGTTATGAACACGGTAATTTATTGATAGTTGTTTGATAATCAGTTATTTATACTTTAATTGTGGATAATTGTTTTTTTGTGGACAATTAATATTTTTTTTTATCTATGTGTATAACCGACGTGTATAAAATTTTTATTTGTTGAATAATAGTGGTTTTGTTTAATTTTTGATTTTGGTGTTTTCTTTATGGTTTAGTGTTGTGTATAAGTTGGTATTATTAAACAGTTGTACACATCTTGTTGGTTAGTTATCCACATTAAAATTTTATGATTATGGGTCCTATTTCCCAATTTTTACGTATTTGAATTTCTTTATTGTTGCTGTCGTCTCTATAGAAATGTACTTTTTCTGATGGTGTTTTTTCATATATATTGCCTGCATCCCATTGTTTATTTTGATTGGTGTCCTCAATTATTCTTATAAAGTAGGTTTGTGCAGGTATGTTTTTAAAGGACCCTTTTAATGTATTAAAGTGTTGGTATATGGTTTTATATTCTTTGTCTATTAATTCAACGATGAAGTCCCCGGTTTTGTTATTTTGAACTTCGTAATGTAATGTTCCAGAATTTTCAGGATAGAGGTAGTGAATTTCTTTAATGTTTGATTTTGAACTGTCCATTTGGCTTGACAAAAATGCGTGTTTCCCAATGTGTAATTCTATTTTGTTATTGGATGTTTTTGTTGTTTTGGAAAAGCCGTCGTTGGTGGTTGGTTCGAATAGTGAGTCCAATAACGCTATTGTATAGCTAATTTTATATTGGTTGGTTTGTATTTTTTGTATGTGGTTGTTGTCTAATGGTAGTTGGTATAGGGTATCGATTGTTATATAAATGCTATCTAGTTGGAACAAATCCATCGGCTTATTCGCTGTGATTGTGGCCTTAAGATTGGTGGATGGTTGGCTAATTGTTTCAATTTCAGTGTTTAATTTAAAATCTATGTTTTTTCGATTGTTTACAGGAAAGTTGACATATACGGTATCGGTTGTTTGTAGGTCTAAACTATCGGTTGCATGAATTATAGTGGTAGTGCCTGTAGTATCGGTGGTATGGTTGTAAAGGTTGAATTCGTCTTTTCTGCTGTTGTGAACAGTTAATGGAAAGGAAGGTGAGAAGGATATATTTTTGGTTCCTTTGTTATATTTTATTGAAAAGTAGGCCCCTTTATTTTTACCACTGATTAGTTTTAGTGGCGTTGCATTATTGGATATTAAGCCCAATGGATAATTAGAACTGTCTTGTGGTAATTGTATGCTTTTGGTCCAATATGCATAGGCTTCTGAATCGGTGTTAGGGATTGAATTGCGATTTTTATCTTCGAATGCCAATAGTTCATATTGTCCGGCTTTTATATTTTCAATAATAAAATTACCATTGTTTTTGGTTTTGGTTATATACAAAGGTGCATGCTCGATTACATTTAGAGTATCATGAGATTGGTAGAGCGCAACAGTTATATTTTCCTTTCTTTCATCGGTTAATAGGAAATGGACGTTGCCACTTACTTGGAGGGAATCTATATAACTACCAGTACTGAACACCAATTTTAAGTCAGCAGGAATATTTTTTTCTGTGATATCTGAAATGGAATTTCTAAAATTAAAAGTGTAGGTGGTTTCTGGCCTTAGGGTTTCATTGAGTTTTAGAATAACGGATTTGCCTCTATAACTTATGTCAAATGGTTTGGTTAAACTAGGTGTCACTAAAATTTCTTCCTGTGAATTACTGACTTGTATGTGTTCATCAAATTCAAGTACTATGGTGTTTGGGTTGGTTAGTATGGATTTATTTTTTGGGCTAATGTGAATGAGTTGTGGTGGTGTTTCGTCTTTGGGTCCACCAGTGGGGTTGCTTTGGTTGGCACAACCGAAAAGGGCTAAAGCAACTATGGTTATGTATAGGAATCGATTAAGCATGTTCAATTATGTATATTAGGCTGGAATAATTGTTTGTTTTTCTAGCTAAAAAATTAGAACGCAATCCGGTTAAAAATGATTGTATCATTCGGTTGCTACCGTATTTTATTTTATTAGAAAGCATGGAGACGTAAAAGGAATCAAAATACATGGGTTCGATGCTTTTAATTCGCAATTGGTGTTTGGCACAAAGGGCTTCCATATTGTTTTTACTAAAATGGTGCAAATGTCTTGGTACGTCATAGGCAGCCCATTTGTCTTTGAATTTTTGTGCGTCATAAGATTGTAAGTTGGGTACTGCAACAAAGGCAGTACCGTTGTTCGCTAAATGGGTTTGTATGTAATGCATGTAGAGATTGATATTGTGAACATGTTCTAGTACATGCCACATGGTAATCACTTGCAAGTTTATCGTGGATGGTGGAAGGTCTTGTAGTAGGTCCAGTTCGTTGCTTTGTTTGGCCACCTGCCTTGCTTTGTCATCCACTTCGACTCCGGTTACTTCCCAACCCTTGGATAGGAATTGTTTTAGAAAATGACCAGTACCTGCACCAATGTCTAAGATGCTTCCTTTGGTTATGCCACTATGCGTTTGTATCAATTTATATTTCTGTTGCAATGTATACTGTCTAACCGCTTTGTATAAGACGTTGATAAGGCTGTTAGATTGGTTGGTATGCGAAATATAATCTTCTGATGCGTAATATTGCCCTATAAGTTCTTCGGCTGGTATTGGATCTGTTATATGAAGGTCACATTTTTTACATTTAATTATGTCAAATTCTTTTTTACTTACAGAATAATCTTTGGTAGTTAATACTTTTTCAAATTCTTGATTTGAGCAGATTGGACAGATTCTCATATTTTTTTTTGATTATTTGCCTAGGTAAACCATTAAAATTGATATATCTGCAGGAGATACGCCACTGACACGGCTGGCTTGTCCTAAATTCTGTGGTTGTATCCTTTTTAGTTTTTCTTTTGATTCAGAAGAGATACCTTTTACTTTATCGTAATCAAATTCTTGGTATATGATGATGTTGTCTATGTTTTCCATTTTCACAGCCAATTCTTTTTCCTTTTGAATGTAATGGTCGTACTTAATTAATATTTCGGCTTGCTCTGTTTCTAATTGGCTGTATTTGTTTAAATATTCTTGAATGTTAGAATTGTTTTCTTTGAGTTTTTCTAAGGATACTTCAGGTCGTTTGATCAAATTTATGAGTGGTGCTTTTTCCTTAATTACAGAACTATTAAGGGTTTCTAGTGTTGGATTGATTTGATCGGGAGTATATTTTTTTTGCTTAATATCGTTGATCATGTATTCAACTTGTTTGTATTTGTTTTGTACCAAGTCTAGTGCGTGTTTATCCGCAAGGCCAAGGTTGTAGGACAGTTGGGTTAATCGCAAATCAGCATTGTCTTGTCGGAGTAGAATTCTGAATTCTGCTCGGGAAGTAAACATGCGATAGGGTTCTTCGGTTCCTTTGTTTACTAGATCGTCGATTAATACACCTATGTATGCATCGGATCTATTTAATATAACTTCGTTTTTATTATTCAGTTTTTGATGGGCATTGATGCCTGCCATTAATCCTTGACATGCCGCTTCTTCATATCCTGTGGTACCGTTTATTTGCCCTGCAAAGTATAAATTTTGTATGTTTTTAGTTTCCAGTGTAAGCTTCAATTGGGTTGGTGGGAAATAATCGTATTCAATGGCGTATCCTGGTCGGAACATTTTTACATCTTCAAATCCTTGAATTTGTCGCAAAGCTTTGTATTGAATGTTTTCAGGTAAGGAGGTACTAAATCCGTTTACATATATTTCTACCGTGTGGCGTCCTTCTGGTTCTACAAAAATTTGATGTCTATCTCGTTCGGCAAATCTATTTATTTTGTCTTCTATGGATGGACAATAGCGAGGGCCCAATCCTTTTATTCGACCAGCAAACATGGGAGATTGTTCAAAACCTTGTTCCAAAGTTTGGTGTACATCTTTGTTGGTATAGGTGATGTAACAGCTTAATTGTTGGGTTAGTTTCGGTGTGTCACTAAAGGAAAACTTACCTGGATCTATGTCTCCAGCTTGTTCTTCCATTTTTTTAAAATTGAGACTTCTGGCATCTACCCTAGGTGGGGTCCCTGTTTTCATTCTACCAGATTCGAACCCTAATTCTGTTAGTTGTTCGGTAATTCCCTTGGCAGCCGCTTCTCCTGTTCTGCCACCTCCGAATTGTTTTTCACCTATATGTATTAGTCCGTTTAGAAATGTTCCGTTGGTGAGTACTACAGACTTTGCTCTTATTTCGAGACCCATTCCTGTTTTTACTCCAACAACCTGTTGGTTTTCTACTATAAGTTCTTTAACCATTTCTTGCCAGAAGTCCACGTTTTGGTTGCGCTCTAAGGTGAGGCGCCATTCTTCTGCAAATCGCATGCGGTCGTTTTGACTTCTTGGGCTCCACATGGCAGGCCCTTTAGAACGATTGAGCATCCTAAATTGTATCATGGACTTATCTGAAATAATACCAGTCATTCCTCCGAGGGCATCAATTTCCCTAACAATTTGGCCCTTTGCTACTCCTCCTATCGCAGGATTGCAAGACATTTGGGCGATAGTATTCATATTCATTGTTATCAATAGAACTTTCGATCCCATCTTTCCCGCTGCATGTGCTGCTTCACATCCTGCATGGCCAGCGCCTACTACTATGATATCATATTCTGGAAACATATTGTTTGGTGTTCCACGTGGAACATTTTCTGTGTTGTTTAGTAATGGTGTTCCACGTGGAACACCTTATGGTTATGTTAGATAAATAGAGAGGCAGCTTTCTTCTTTTGCTCTCATGGTTGTAATGTCTTTTTCTTCCTTGTCTTTGTATCCCATGAGGTGTAATAATCCATGGGCCATTACACGCAACAACTCTTTTTCAAAAGTTGTTTGGAAGGTTTCATTGTTTTCAGAAACCCTTTCAACGCTAATAAATATATCCCCTTCGATGGTTTTTTCGTCATCGGATTGATCGAAAGTAATGATATCTGTATAGTTGTCATGTTGTAAATAGTCAACATTTATGGTATGCAGGTATTTATCGGAACAGAAAATGTAGTTAATTTCTCCTTCAACATAACCTTCATTTTTTATTATTTGTTTAATCCATTCTGTTTTTTTACTGACATCGGACGCTTCATAATCATAGTCTTCAGTAAAGAAATGTATGTTTGACATTTTAATTCATATAAAAGGTGAGTTTCACAATTTTGCCATTGTCATCAAAATGGACTTCGTCAGAAAGATTTTTCATTAAAAAGATACCCCTACCCCCTGGTTTGTCTATGTTCTCTGGAGCGGTTGGATCAGGTAATGTAGTAAAATCAAACCCTGGTCCTTCATCTTTTATGGTAAAGCGGATGATGTTTTGATCTAAAAACAGAGTTAAAAATACGTTTTTGTTTGGGTCACTCTCGTTACCATGATGGATGGCATTGTTGACAGCTTCAGTAACTGCAATCATGATATTGCCATATATGTCGTCATTTAAGTGAAAGCGTTCCTTGGCATTGTCAATAAAACTTTCAATCATTCTTACATTCTCGGAAAGAGATGGAATTTGAATTCTAATGGTGTTCATTTGATTAATTTTCTCCGATGCGTTTAAAATAGTCGTTAACTTCTTTTTTGTAAAAAGGTAATAATTTCGGTGGAACTGTCTTGTACAGTTCTATTTCTTTTTCTTTTAACTTAAAATACTCCTCAAATTCTTTAGGTAATTGGTAGTTGTATTGGGATTTGGCAGTTTCCCCTTTTCTTTTCTGATCCAATTCTTTTTCCCTGAATGCTTTTTCGGATTCAAGTAAGCGGGTCATTATCTGTTTCTGACGCTCAATAGTTTCTTTTGTTATTCGCTTATTTACTAAATCCAACTCCGTGTCTTCCATTTTTTGAAGTAAATCCCCATGGTTACCAGGCTTGGTTCCATTGTTCATTTGTTCCAATTTTTTATCCATTTCTTGGAGTAGCTTTCTAATTTGCTCTTGTTCTGCTGCAAGTTTTGCAAGCTCTTCACTTAGCTGCCTTCCTCCTTTGCCACTTTTTTTAAGATCTTCTATTTTTTTGTTGAGCTGTTCCTGCATTTTGCTTAAGCTAGGGTCTCCCCCTTGTTTTTTACCAGAGCTCATACCCATAGCTTCTGCCATTTGTTGTTGCATTTGATCCATTGTGTCGTCCAACATAAGAGCCAGATTGTTCATAGAGGTCATGGCTTGCTGTTGTTTACCTGTAGCAATGCCTTTTTTCCTTTCTTTAATGGATACAGAACTTTGTTCCATAAAGTTATTCATATTACTCACTTCGCGGGTTACAAAAGAGGCAATTTGAAAAACTCTAGTGGACAGTGAGATCAGGCTGTCTTCAATAATTTGAGCATCGTCTCTTAGTTTTATTTGGTCTTGAGAAAGCTGAATGAAGCGTGGATCGGACTGGTCAACTTCTTTGAATTCAACCATGAGCTTTTCTTGGTTAAAGGACAGCGTTATTAAGTTGTGCATGATGTTCCTCAGGTTTTCCATATTTTCCTGCATTTGTTCCATTTGCATGGTGGATTGCATCTGTTGCATCTTTTTGGCCATTTCTTTCATTTTTTTTCCAGCATCTTTTTGCTGTTCTGAAGCCTTTTTTCTGTTGTTTTTTTCGAGTTGGTCTTTGCTTTCCTGTATGGATTCTTTTATTTGTTTTTGCTCCTTTTCTTGGTTGTCTAAGTTGTTAGGAGCTTTTAGTTCGTCATTTAGCTTTTCTAACTCTTCCAGTTTTTCTTTCACTTCATTGAACTCCTTTTCTATCTCGGATTGTTCTTCTTTAAGCTGTTCTTTGTCGTTGTTTTTGTCTTTTGTTTGTTCTGATAAGGAATTTTGCTCTTCTGCCAATTCGTTTAGCTTGTCTATAGTTTCTTGAAGTTTTTGATCAAATTTCAGCCTTTTAAACAGTTCTAGTGTTCGTTCTAGCTCTTTTTCTAGGTTATTTTCTTTGTTGTCTAAATTATTTAATAAATCCTGAATCTGTTCAATGTCTTTGTTTTCTTCTAATAATTGCTGAAGCTCTTCATACATTTGCTTGGTTTTTTCGTCGAGCATCTCGTCCATAAGCTCTTGAATTTGCTCCATTTGCTCCTGAATGTCTTCTGGTTTTTTGTCGAAACGATTTTGCTTTTCTGTTAGACTGTTGTATTCTTTTTGTAATTCTTCTAATGTCTTATTAAGCGCTTCTTTTTTCTTTACTAGGTCTTCTAATAGTTTTTCGTCTTGCCAGCTTAGTTCTTTTTTACCTTTTAATCTGTTTTCTACTTTTTTGATTTGTGATTTAAGGTCTTTTGCTTTCTGTATGGTCTCTTCTATGTTTTTCTCCGCATTTTTTTCACCTTCTACTATTTGTTGTTGTATGGCTTCTGCATCGGGAATGTTAAATTGTCTGATTGGGCTTAAAGTACTCTTCCTACCATTTACACCATCGTTATCAGTGACTTTTAGGTAGTATTGTAAAGTTTCGTTGGTTTTTAAGGCAACCGAATCCATGGACCACTGGTGATAGAACCCCTGACTGGTTTGCTTTTTATTAATCTTCAGTGGAATTTCAGTTTTACCGGAAGAAATACCTTTATTGAGTTTTTCATATACGATACTTAAGGCAGTGATGCCATAGTCATCTGCAATATTGCCACCGACAATTATAAATTGAAACAAGGTTGTATCTTGGAAAGTGTTGAGCTCTATACTTGGGTACTCGTCAGTAATTGTTTTTATTTGATAGGCAATCTTGTCTTTATTGTTGGCATACGCGTTGTTAATTTCTATTTCGTAGTTGAGGTTTTTATATACGCGTTTTTGGTATGTAAATACTTGATTATCAAGTATTTTTGCATTGCTCCTGGCATTTTCTCCCGCAAACCTTAAAGCAAGTGAGTCGGTGTTTCTAGTATTAAAATCCCATTGCACATGGGTGCCTTCTGGAATGTTGAGGTTGCCTATATTCTCTAACCTTTTGAAACCTAGGTTGGTATGGGCAGGATAGGTTAGAGAGACCATAAAACTACCTAAGTTCGGTCGTTTGTGTACTGTTATTTCATAATTTTCAGATTCAAATCCTGCAGCGGCTATTTTAAAAGTTTTGTTTTCGTGTAATTTTTGAAACGTATAGAGGTAGGTTCCAAGACCACTTTTTGTCATTTTTATGCGCCTTCCATTTTCTAAGATGTAAGCCGATTCGGGTAGTGCTGCGCCATCTAACTGTACGTTAAGCTCAAAATCTTCGTTTAAGAAACCCGACATTGTATTGTTAAGGACTTGAAAAGTGAAGGGTGCTGCGGGTTGAAATTTTTGGTTGTATTGAATTAAACGATCGCTTCCATCCACTAGGATCCCTGGTTTATAAAAATAGAGTAAAGCTATAAAGCCAATAGGGAACAAGGCATATTGAAGGTATTTAAGGTTGGTTTTGTAATCTATGGCAGCAACAAAGCTGATATTTTGAAATAGTTGACTTTGCTGATCGAGACTGGCTTGAACCAAGACATTTTCCTTAGAATGTTCACTTAACTGTATGAAATTCAATAACTTATCACTGATTTGAGGAAAATAATTCCCAATCGAAACTGCCATTTTTTGTTTGCTTAACCCATGTCTTTTGCTGAATAGAAAATAAAATGGTAGTAAAACTTTAGTTGCCATAAGATAAAATGCACTTAAAACAATGCTAATAATGATGGCGATTTTTAATGTGGAAGGCAAATACAGATAATATTCGAACAAACTGCCCAATATCCATATAGACGATATGCTGCTAAAAAGTATCAGCAATCCTTTTATAATCAAGATTTTATAAAACTTGATGCGGTATCTTTGAAGTTTTTTATCGACGCTTTCTGTATTCATATCGTTGTCTTCGCTTATACTAATAAACGAAGTTCAAATTTAAATTGTTTAACGCATTCTTTAAATTTACAAACTTAATTTTTTATTATTTTACTTTAGCTTTAACAAAATTGGGCAGTGGTCGGAAACTTCAACTGTATCCAGTACTTGACTCGATACAATACGGGCCTTCATTTGTTTGCTAATAAGTTGATAATCAAGCCTCCAGCCCTTATTTCTTTGTTTTGCAGTCGCACGATAACTCCACCAAGTATATTGAATGGCATCTGCATGTGTTGTTCTATAACTATCTATTAGTCCTTTCTCGAGCATGTTGTCAAAATACTTTCTTTCTTCTGGTGTAGTTCCTGGTGTTTTAGGGCTGAGAGCTGGGTTGTGCAAGTCAATTGAACGGTGTGCAATATTAAAATCTCCACAAATTATCGTGTTCTCGGTTAATATATTTTTTAAATGTTGGTTAAAACGCTCCAACCATTTCAATTTGAATGCTTGGCGCTGATCGCCGCTACTGCCAGAAGGCATATAAACATTTATAAGGTTGAAATTAGAGAATTGAGCGAAAAGCAGACGACCTTCGTGTGTATCAAAATTAGAATCAAAATCTGAATTGAATCGAATAGGTTTTTCTTTACTAAAAATGGCGACTCCTGAATATCCCTTTTTTTGAGCAGAATTCCATAATACATGGTAGCCAGCTTGTTGAATTTGAGTTAAATCTACTTGAGATTCCTCCGCTTTCACTTCTTGTAAACATACAATATCGAATGTTTCTTGCAGAAGCCAGTCTACTAAGCCTTTGCGAGAAGCAGCCCTAAAACCATTTACATTGAGCGATAACACTTTTGTCATACCAATAGACCCTTAGTTGTCTCCTGAATATTCTCCCAAGCTTTTATTACGTGGTCTTTTGTAACATTGGTTTGTCCTATACACATGCGTATGGTATACATTCCATTTAATTTTGTGTGCGAATAAAAAGCTTTGCCAGTGGCATTAACACTTTGCATCAGTTGTTGGTTGAAATCATTGGACTTCTCTGTGCTCCAACCTAGTTGGTGGTAGCGAAAACAAACCATGTTAAAATGAGTAGGTGCTAAAATCTCATAGTGCTCCGTTTTGTTTATTTGTTCTTCCATCCAATGGGCCAAATTCATGTGGTTTTGAAGAATCTTCTGGAGTCCTTTTATGCCATAAGACCTCAAAACAAACCACAGTTTTAAAGACCTAAATCTTCTTCCTAACTGGATGCCCCAGTCTCTGTAATTGTTCACTTCATTGTCAATGCCTGTTTTTAAATATTCTGGCATAATAGAAAACGTGTTAATTAAGGATGTCGTGTCTTTAACGAAATAGGCCGAACAGTCAAAGTTAGTCAGCATCCACTTGTGTGGGTTAAAGACAAACGAGTCTGCTAAATCTACGCCCTTTGCATGGTGTCTGTAAGCAGGCAATAAAAGTGCTGTACCGGCATAGGCTGCGTCTACATGGAACCACATGTTGTGCTTTTTAGCAATGGTTCCAATTTCCAATAAAGGGTCGACAGCGGTGGATCCTGTAGTACCTAAGGCACCTATTACGCAAAGAGGTACGTAACCATTTTCTTTATCCTCAACTATTTGATTTTCAAGATTTTTGACATCCATTGCAAAGCTTGAATCCACTTGAATTTTTCTCAAATTTTCCACTCCAAAACCGGCAATCTTTATTGCTTTGTCAATTGAGGAGTGTGCTTGTTCAGAAGCATAAATTGTGAATTTATTGTGCTGGAATCCGGTTTTGTTAATTTGAAAATCGCTGTGTTTTTCCCTAGCTGTTAACAACGCTGTCAAAGTAGCTGTAGAAGCAGTGTCTTGTATAACCCCAGTAAAAGCACTAGGTAAATCAAGCGCTTTGCGCAGCCAAATCATAACTTGTTCTTCTAACTCAGCGGCGGCTGGAGAAGTAAGCCAAACCATACATTGGGCATTCATACCGGAAGCAAGTAAGTCTGCCAAAATTGAGGGGTAAGAGGTATTACTCGGAAAATACGCAAAAAAATTAGGGCTTTGCCAATGGGTCATTCCAGGAAGAATGACCTGGTCGAAATCTTTGAAAATGCGCTCAAATGGTTCGGGATCGTCAGGAGCAGCGTTGGGTAGTTGGCTGAAAATATCTCCAGGTTGAACAGCGGGTGTGACTGGATATTGCTCTGTATTTTCAAAATAATCCGCAATGTAGTCAATCAACTTGTATCCTTCTTTTTTAAATGTTTCCTTGTCCATGTTTAAAAGATTTGTTCCTTCTCGAAATATTCTAATACGTGCATTTTCAATAATTTTTCTTGTTCTAGTAAATCAAAATGCGGCAATTTTTTAATCATCTTCCAATGTGGCCAGCCTTGTTCGTCCAGCCCTTCTAGTTCGTAATAACCTGAATAACTGAGTATTTTGCAAATGGCTATGTGCATGAGGTCTTGCTTTTCCTCTTTTTCGAAATTTCGGTTGCCTTTGCCAAGTTCTTGAACCCCAATTAAAAACAAAACAGCGTTGAGGTCCTTTGGTCGCTTGCCTACAACGTCCGCAATTTTGGACATAAGCGCTGCCCATTCTTTCATGAGTTGGAGGTCTTTTTTATACATCTTTTGTCTGTTCAAGTACTTCCCAATATTCAGCTGCGCGTCTTAGGTGGGGTATAACTATGGTTCCACCAATCAGGGTTGCGATAGAAAAAACTTCAAAAACTTGAGTTTTGTTTAACCCTAGCTCATGGCACTTTCCTAGGTGGTATTTCACACAATCGTCGCAACGCAATACCATGGAGCATGCGAGCCCAAGCATTTCTTTGGTATTTACGTCTACCGATCCGGCAGTAAATGCATTGGTATCTAAGTTGAATATTCTTTTAAGTATTTTATTGTCACTTTCGAGAAGGCCTGCATTCATTTTTTCTCGATAATCGTTAAATTCGTCAACTGCGTTCATGTAATTAAATTTTTTGTAAATATAAATCTTACTTTTTGATGAACCATCTATTTTTTGACCTATGGAAGAATTTTGTACATATTATTTTTCCCAACCGCTGCATTCATTGCCAACTAAGTTTATTAGCCGAAGAAAGCGAATTATGTTTGCTCTGTTTGGCACTGTTAAAAGAATCCGAATTGAGCGGTAACCATCCTTATCGCTCCAAACTAACAGGTTTTTTAGCAAATTTGAAAGTAGTATCTGGTTATGAATTTCACAAAGGAAATGTCATCCAGTCTGTTCTGCACGATATTAAATACAAGGGCAATTTAAAAATGGCCCATCTAGTTGGATATCAGTTATATAAAAAATTCCAACAGGAGTTGGCTGGTGTAGAGGTGGTGGTGCCGGTGCCTTTGCATCGAGTAAAGATGCAATCAAGAGGGTACAACCAGGCTATGGAATTAATCAAGGGCTTTGTACTACCCAAAGAAGTAGTTGTATTAGATGCTTTAACGCGGGACAAAAATACTGCTACGCAAACTAATAAATCCAGGTACGACAGGTGGGTGAACTTAGAGGAAGTGTTCGTGTTGAAAAATAAGGCATTACTTGGTAAAAATGTGTTGCTTGTAGACGATGTATTGACTACGGGCGCTACATTAGAATCATGTGTAACCGCGCTGTTGAAAGGTAAACCAAATTCTGTTGTAATAATGACTTTGGCAGTTGCGGTATAAAAAAAAAGGGCTTCCAAACTGGAAGCCCTTTTTATAAGTGTTCAATTTTTTCTAGTAATTAGACCCTGCTCGGATCATCGCACATCTAAAACCAACTGTTGCGGTTGCAGAATCTTTGTCTAGGTATCTTCTGGTACCTGGAGACATCCAGTAGGCAACGTCTTTCCAACTTCCTCCTTTATAAACTCGTGAATCATCATCGATTAACGAAGTATAAGAACCTGGGTCTTTTTTAGCGTTGTGATAATCGGACTCATCATCTAAGAAACCATCTCTCCTAATTGGGTTAAGATCGTCAAACGTTTGGAAAGACAAAGGTCTGTAGGTATCCTGTACCCACTCGCTTACATTTCCAGCAATGTTATACAATCCAAAATCATTTGGAGGGTTTTCATAAATGTAGGATGTAATCAACGCACCATCATTCAGTTTACCTGCAATACCTGCATAATCACCACGGCCTCTTTTAAAGTTAGCCAAGAAATATCCCATTTCTTTACCATATGGATTTCTTAATGCATGGCCATCCCAAGGGTAAACTCTTTGGTGTGTTTGATTTTCATCAAGCCATTGTGTTCCAATTAAAGCTTGAGCGGCATATTCCCATTCAGCTTCTGTTGGTAGCCTATAGTTCGGCAACACTATTCCTGATTCCAATGGAATTCTTCCATCGGTCTCAGCGTAGTCTTCACCAGCGTTTTCGGCTAATTGTATGTTTACAGCTCTTGTTCTCCAACTGGAATAATCATTGGCCTGAACCCAACTCACCCCAACTACAGGAAAGTATCTAAATCCAGGATAACGAAGGTAATGGTCCACGTATGGATCATTGAACGCCAGTTTTCCTTCCCAAACCGTAGTATCCGGAAGCGCTGCTTCGTATACCGACCTAGGAGAGTCTGAAACATTGAGATAATGTAGATATTCCAACCAGTGGATGTTTGCTACTTCAGTTTCATCCATATAAAAGGATGCTACCGAAACAGTTCGTTCCAGGTTGTCACGATAGGTCATAATTTCTTCCTCGAAAGAACCTAAAACCATTCTACCACCCTCGATGTACACGAGGTTAGGACCGTCTGGCTGCCCCGCATACGGGTTCACCATAAATCCATTGTTGTCTTCATCGTTGTACGTCAGCCCCGTGGCGGTACTCATTTGTCCCGGGTGTTCTGATGTAGGGTATCCTCCTTTTTTATTAAAGCAGGATGTCAAGGTTGCGGTTCCTAATAGCACTAATAACCCACCTTTAAAAAATCGCACCGTTTTTTTCATATTTAGCAATTTTTTTTCTGTCTAAAGCAATTACGAATATAATACTTAATTCCTTTCATACAAATCGTATGAAGGACCAATTTTTATTTAAGCCCATCACAATATTAACGTATTGTTCTTAAAAATTAAATAATTTACGATAAAACACAAAATTAATCGGTTGAATTGCGTAAACCAAAGTACGGATTAATAACAGATATAATGGCCATTTATTGCTTATAACTGTAAATTACCACTGATCGATGCCATTTGCCTTTGACCTTTTAGGTCCAAAAAAAAAATTTGTATGTTGTAAATTGTTGTGAAAGAAAATTACAAAGTGATAAAAGATTCAATTTCAAAATCAAGACTGTATTGGACACTGCAATGTGTGGGATGGGGTTTATTTTACCTGGTTTATACCAGTATTGCGGTATTGCTCCTGCAGTTTCATTGGAAAATTTATGCTAGTTATGGCATCATGGTATTAGTAGGCGTGGTATTAACGCATGGTTACAGATGGCATATAAAAAGAAACAAATGGGTGCGTTTTGGCCTGAGTAGGCTTTCGCTTTATGTCTTATTTTATTCCTTATTTATAGGGGTAGTATGGGCTTGTATCATATTGCCCATCAGTACGTTATTTGTAATGGAAGGAGATGGATCCGACCAAATGCCCATTGGCCTTCTCTATTTTATTTTTATTTTTCAATGTTTTTTAATGGTATTGGGTTGGTCCTTGATCTATTTTACTTTCCAGTTTTTTATGAACTTTAAAAAAGCGGAAGTGGAAAAGT
Source organism: Cytophagales bacterium Alg240-R148 (assembly GCA_900537185.1). Lineage (GTDB taxonomy): Bacteria > Bacteroidota > Bacteroidia > Cytophagales > Cyclobacteriaceae > Alg240-R148. The sequence continues at coordinate 202,516 of LS999829.1, read as the reverse complement.
GGAAGTTAGAGGCAGCTGTGAAAGATGCGGAACTAATAGCATTGAAATCGCAAGTCAACCCGCATTTTATATTTAATAGTCTGAACAACATCCGTTCTTTGGTAATTGAAGACCAGGATAAAGCTCGGGACATGATTACGCACCTTTCTGATTTGTTGCGGTACTCTTTACAGCTCAATAAAAAGGAAAAAGTTACTGTGAGTGAAGAAATGGAGATGGTTAGGAGTTATTTAAAATTAGAGTCCATTCAGTTTGAGGATCGATTGAACTACGATCTCAACGTAGAATCTGGTACTTACGAATATAAAATTCCACCTATGTCCCTTCAAATTCTGGTGGAGAATGCCATCAAACATGGAATAGCAGATTTGCCTGGAGGTGGAAAAATATCCGTAACAACAAAAACAGAAGGACCCTTGATGTATGTAGAAGTGGTGAATACCGGCAGATTGAAAAATGAAATTTCGGGAACCGGAATAGGTCTAAAAAATGTGACAGACCGCCTGGAGCTGTTATTTGGGAAATTGTCGGATTTTAAGATTGAGAATTTTGGAAAAGAAAATGTAAAGGCTGTATTTTCGGTCCCAACAAATATCTAAATATGAAAGCTTTAGTAATAGACGATTCGAGATTGGCAAGAAACGAACTAAAACGTTTGCTTAAGGAGTTTGATACAGTGCAAGTGGTGGGCGAAGCAGCGGATGCCAATGAAGCGAAGGAAAAAATTGAGGAATTAAAGCCTGAGTTATTGTTTTTGGACATTCAAATGCCTGGGAAAAATGGTTTTGAACTATTGGAGGAACTTGAATTTATTCCTGAGGTTATTTTTACAACAGCCTACGATAACTACGCGATCCAAGCATTTGAAACCAACGCACTGGATTATTTGCAGAAACCAGTACAGCAAGATCGGTTGGCGGGTGCTATTAACAAAGTACTTGAAAAACAGGAAAAGGACCGAATCGAAGAAGGCAATGAAGACTACATGACTGAAAACGATCAGGTGTTTGTAAAGGATGGTGAATCTTGTTGGTTTGTTCAATTGGCCGATATCAGGATGTTTGAAGTACATGGCAACTACACCAAAATATATTTTGAAGACCAAAAGCCAATGATTCCAAGAACACTCAACTATTTAGAAGCTAAATTGGATCCAAAAAGATTTTTTAGAGCCAACAGGCAACAAATTGTGAACTTGCGGTGGGTAGAAAAGATAGAACCTTGGTTCAGTGGTAGCATTAAGATTTTTATGAAGGGAGGCAATGAGGTTGATGTTTCTCGAAGGCAATCCCAAAGGTTTAAAGACCTTATGAGTTTTTAATAGGGATAGTTTAAAATCCCAAACTTTGTTATCTTAAAGAATGCTGCATTATTACTTGCAAAAAACGATTATAAGCACTTGGTCATTTTTGAAATGGATAGAATAACTTATATATGGATGGCGTGTTTTCTGTTTAGCCTGGCATCTTGTACCCAAAACCAATCGTATAGGTTCACGTCCATTCTTAAAAATTCGACAATGGCTGAGACTAGTGAGGACCTTTCTAAATTTATAAATGACAACAATGTAAAAATAGAGCACAAGTTAGGAACCCCCAACACTTATTTAGATGCTTTGAACAATAGAGAGACGGATTTTATTTTGTTTCCGAATGCCGTATTTGATGGCATAGAAAAATATTCAAATGTGCGTACAGTGATGCCAGTGTATACGTATTTTGGCATTGTCATTTATAAAACCGATTTAAAATTTGAAAACAGCAAGGAGCTTTTTTCCAACAATAAATCGGTTTTATTAAACGCTAAATTTTTTGAGCATTATTTTTTAGGAGAAAACAGCAAGGTCAATATAGATGTTAAAACCATAGAATCAAGAGAAGCACTAGAAGAAGATATTCTTCCAAACTACGATGTTATTGGTTTTTTTATAGGTGTAAATGCACCCTACGTAAACCAATTGCTGGCCTCAGGAGAATGGAAAATATTAGATAACAACCGAGCAGCAGAAGCTGGGACAGGTACAGAGGTAGAAGGATTTTGTCTGAGGAATAATAATTTTAAACCTTTTATAGTACCTAAAAACTTTTTTGGAAGTGGACCAAAAGAATCCATTCAAACTGTAACAACCGACTATTTGCTTTTAACCCATGACAAAATAGACCCTGCATTGGTTTACGACATAAAAGAAACTATTTTGAAGAACAAACAGATCTTGTCTTCAAAAAATGTAAAGTTTACAGGAATACAAGAAGCTGCAAATGTAAGCAGTTATGTGTTTCCATTGCACCAAGGAGCATCCGACTACATCAATAGAAATGAACCTACTTTTTTAGAAAGGCAATCAGAAGTAATGGGCCTGATGTTGTCGGTGGTTTTAGTGTTGGCTGGCTTTGTTGGGCGCAACATAAAAAAGAAAAAAGACCATTTTGATACCTTTTACCAAAAGGCTTTTAATGCCAAAAATGTAGAAGATTTGGATGCGATTGAGGTGGAAGTTTTGGAACTTGTTGTGCAGGAAAAACTTAGTGGTGGCGCATTGTACAGCAATTTTTTAACCATTGTGGAACACCGTAGAAAAAGGTTGGAAACAGCGTAGGGGGCAGATAATTTTAAACCAAACGATTGGTAAAACTATATTTATAGTAATAAAACTATGAAAATAATTTTGTTACTATAAATATAGTTGTATGTTTGTTGTATGAAACAACTAACAAAAGCAGAGGAGCAAATTATGCAAGTGCTCTGGAAAAAAGAAAAAGCTTTTTTAAAACAAATAGTGGAGGGCCTAACAGAGCCTCGACCGGCCTATACCACCGTGGCTACCGTGGTTAAAGTGTTGGTTGAAAAAAAATTTGTTGGTTTCAATACTTATGGCAAAACAAATGAGTACCACCCAATCGTAAAAAAAGAGACTTATTTCAAACAGTTTTTTGGAAAGGTATTGGATTCATTTTTTGGAAATTCGCCGGAAAAGTTTGCCACCTTTTTTGCTCAAGATGAAAACATCAACCTTGAAGAACTGGAATCTATTAAAGAAATTTTGGAAGCACAAATTGCCAAAAGGAAGTCATTATGAATTCATTTTTAATATATACCGTTGAAGCAAATATTTGCCTGGGCTTTTTTATAGCTGTGTTTTGGGTGATTAAAAAAATACGTTTTGATTTTAACCTACAACGTGTTTTTATTCTGGGCATTTGTTTGGCATCCTTGAGCATCCCGCTGCTGCACGTGTCGGTTGGCCACCAATCGATTCCAAACGGAATGCCCATTCAATCGATCTTAGAAGCCAATGGCCAATGGCTCGAAATAGCCGAAAATGCACCTGTAATAGAAGACCAGCCTGTTACTGCTGCCAGTCCTAAAATATGGTTCGCGTTGTATTTGATGGGGTGTGCATGGTTCCTATTCAAATTTATACGGAACATTATGCTGGTAAGGAAGGTCTCCAAAAATTCTATTAAAATCGGAAGTTATCATTTATTGCCCCAACACCTTCCTTCCTTTTCTTTTTGGAACAAAATTTTTATAAACCCAAAAGGTATGACCGCTCAAGAACAAAAGTTGGTTTACAAACACGAACAACTACATATTGCTGGCCGGCATAGCTGGGATGTAATTTCTTTGGAATTATTGGGCGTTCTATTATGGTACAACCCGTTGTTACCAGTCTTAATAAAAAAGGCGAAGGAAAACCATGAATTTATTGTAGATAAAAAAATGGTTGAAGCAGGCTTTGACTCGCTCAACTATCAACTGCTAATTGTAAAACATACGCTCCAAACCAATTCCCCCATGGCTATGGCAAGCGCATTTAATCATTCATTAACTAAACAAAGACTCAAAATGTTAGACAACCAAAAAAAGCCTAAGGGCAAAATCTTATTATTCAGTTTTATCGGACCAATTTTGCTGGTGCCTATGTTGCTCTTTTCAGTAGAATTTTCAAATAAAATTGAAACCACTCAGCCCATCACTATTGTAATGGAACAACCGGATGCACCAGGGCTTTACCCATTAAAGGAAGGGAAGAACGCCATCATAACTTCAGGCTATGGCAAGCGCATACACCCTTTAACTAAAAAAGAAGTGTTGCATAGAGGCATTGACTTTAAGGCAAAAACCAATACGCCAGTTGTAGCAACTGCCGCTGGTAAAGTTGTGTTTGCTCAAGAAAAAGGAGCACATGGTAATTTAATCATATTGCAGCACGGTACAGAATATACGACACAATATGCACATTTGAATAGCTTCCATGTAGAAGAAAACGAAGTGGTTGCCGCTGGTGAAATAATTGGGTATGTAGGGTCAACCGGGGCATCCACTGCACCGCACTTGCATTATGAAGTGTTAAAAAATAACCAGCCCATAGACCCGATGCATTGTTTTAAATAAATTTAAGGTGTGCGGGTAAGCACACCTTAAAATCTTCTTTTTATTGGTCGGGTCAAACAGGTAGGTCCACCGCCGCCTTTTACACTAATTTCTGCCCCACTATAAGTATGAACTTGGAACCCTGCTTTTTCTATCCTGGCCTGGGTGAGGGGGTTTCCAGCAACCATTAGACATTTCTTATTTCCGATTCCTAAAACGTTGCATCCCATACTTTCAAACTCTTCTGCAGGAACTTCAATTAAGTTCATGTTTCTTTTTAGGAGCTCGTTTCTGAAATCTATTGGCATTAATGGTGCATATACAACGGCATGGTGTAGGTCAATTGGGCTCACAATAGACATAAGATGAAATACATCTTCTTTACCTTTAAAATGGGGCAAGGAGGTTACCAAAACGGTGATTCCTTTGGGTTCCAACAATAATTTTAATTGAGCAATTCCCTCTGCATTGGTGCGGTAGCTGTGTCCAACTGCCAAGGTGTGCTGGTCCAACCAGGCTACGTCTCCTCCTTCTACTGATCCTGGGGCAATAATTTGACCTAAAATAGAAATACCGTGCGCTGCATATACTTTTAATGCCGCAGCTGGCTCTTTGCCCCTTTCATTTTTACCCATGTTACAAAGTATCATCCCGTAATCAGTTGCAATGGAAGCATCCCTACAATATATTGAATCCATACCGACGGTTTCGTCAGAAGAAAAATGGAAAATGCGGTTGGAATGCTCCGTTAGGATTGACTCAAAATGGTGGTATTCTTCAGAAGCCAAATTATAATCCGGGCATTCTAAGTAATGCAAAGCTTGCCATTGGTCGTTGATGGCATCCTGGTTTGAAAAAGCTGCAGAAACGTTTTTAATAAAAAGGGATTCGAAAGATCCATATTCGGAATGACAAGTAATGGGCATGAGTCTATTTTTTTTGGTTCCAGATCATTAAAATATAAAATGGTATGCCTAAAATAAGCAAAACAAATCCCCAATAAACTACCGTACTCCCAGAGCCAATTACGGCCCAGACGGAGTAAGCGAAAGCCATTAAGGCGATGATAAGTTTAGAGCTAAATTGGTTCTTTTTTATCAATTTTCGCTCTATTGAAATAACCACCAACCCTGCCGCAGAAAACAAATAAGGCACCAAACAAGTAAGGGTAGACAGTAGGATGATGAACTCGTATTGCTGCGCAAGGCTTTCAGAGAAATTCATGGACAACAAAAGTGAAATGAGAAGGGAGGAAACAATTATTCCAAAAGAAGGCATCCCATTTTTATTCAATCGTTTAAATATTTTTGGAAATAGATTATCGTTGGCAGCGGCTAAAGGGGTTTGACCCAACACCAGCGTCCATCCGTTTAGAGCACCAAAACAGCTTACCGTTGCACCAAACGCAACAACGTAGCGACCATTTTCTCCCCATAATTTTTCTGCGGCATCTGCAAAAGGTGCATGGGAATGTTGCAGTGTTTCTGGTTCAATGAGGCCCATGACACTAATAGACCCAAGTACATAGGCAAGAGCAGCCAATACTGTACCCAACATGGTGGCTTTTGGAATCGTTTTAGTTGGGTTTTCAACATTGTCGGCAGGTATAGTGGCAGATTCTACTCCTAAAAAGGCCCAAAGTGTCATGGCTGCGGTAATGGTTATGGCTTTAAAGTTGCTTTCTTGGCTCAAGTTAAATGGCGTAAAATGTTCTATGTTTAGGACCAGGAGGCCAAATATTGCGATGGAAAAAATAGGTAACAGCTTTAAAATTGTGGTAACTACCTGAATGAAACCGGCTTCTTTCACACCTTTGCTATTGATCCAGGCTAAGAACCATATGGTGGAAAGCCCAATAACAATGCTCCAGCCCGGGGAAGTTTTAATGGCAGGAAAAAACACAGAGAGATACCCAACGAGTGATAGTACGATGGCTGCGTTGGCAGTCCAAATCGAAATCCAATAACCCCAGGCAACCAAAAAAGCAATAAAATCACCAAACCCAGCTTTTGAATAGGCATATGGGCCTCCCTTAGCAGGCATGAGTTGGCTTAAATACCCAAATACTTTTGCTAACAACAGTGCACCAATGGTAGAAACGGCCCAACCTAACAGGCTTATTCCTCCATATTGTGCTAGGGTTGCCGGAAGCATGAAAATACCGGAACCTATCATGTTGCCGACTACCAGCGCGGTAGTCATCCAAAGGCCCATTTTAGTATTACTTTGCAACATGAAATTATCTTATAACAGTTAGGGTTTGCTGCTTAATGGTTTCTTTTTGGAGTACAAGCATTAGAACCGAAAGAGCAGAAAAGCAGGCGACAGGAGTACGACCAACCACTTCGGAGTATAATATACTGTATTATTCTAATTTTATTACTTAAATTGATTGGAAATAAAACCCCTACTTATGCGCTTTTACATCGACCCGGACATTACCAAAGCAGAAACACTGCCTGCTTTTTTTTATAAAGAAAAAGAGGTATTTGAAGCTTTAAAACAAAAAGTGTTTTTGCAAACATGGCAATTTGTAGGCGACGAGAACTTGGTGCCTTTACCTGAGCATGTGCACCCGCTGGTATTGTTGGACAGTTATTTAACAGAACCAATGTTGCTGACAAGAGGAAAAGACGATGTAATTCGGTGTATGACCAATGTTTGTACCCATAGAGGGAATTTGGTAGCCCACCATCCAGGTAAAAAAAGAAATTTGCAATGTATGTACCATGGTAGGCGCTTTGCGTTGGATGGAACGTTCGAGTATATGCCCGAGTTTTCGGAGGCCAAAGATTTTCCTAGGGCCTGCGACCATTTGCATGAATTTCCGGTTATAAAGTGGGGGCCTTTGCTTTTTGCCGGTTTGGGGAGTGATTTTCCTTTTCAAAATGTTATAGACAAAATGAAAGAGCGGGTGGGTTTTCTTCCTTTGGATGAATTTGTTTTGGAACCCTCTAGATCTAAAGATTATTTGGTAAATGCCCATTGGGCTCTCTATTGTGACAACTACCTAGAAGGTTTTCATATTCCCTTTGTGCACAAAGACCTCAACGAAGCCTTGGATTATGGAAGTTATACAACAGAAGTTTACGATTATTTAAATTTACAAATTGGGTATGCCGATGGGGATGCGGAAGTGTTCGATCTACCAGAAGACCACTTAGACTATGGGAAAAATGTAGGGGCGTATTACTATTGGGTTTTTCCAAATATGATGTTTAATTTTTATCCTTGGGGTTTATCTATAAATGTGGTGAGGCCAATCTCTGAAAACAGAACTAAGGTTTCGTTTATTTCTTACGTATACGATGAGCAAAAAGTAGACAGTGGGGCCGGTGCGCTGCTCGACAAAGTCGAAAGAGAAGATGAATTTGTTGTGGAAGGGGTTCACAAAGGCATAAGGTCTAACTTTTACCAAGCGGGTAGGTTTTCGCCTACAAGAGAAAAAGGGGTCCACCATTTTCACCAATTATTGGCTCAGTTTTTAAACACTCGCTAGCTTTAGTTGGTCACTTTATTGATTTCTCCAACAATGTTGTCGGCCAGTTTGGCCAATTGTTTTATTTTAAGTTTTTCATCGGTACCCACGCTCTTGTCTTGCTCTAGTTCCATAATATGCAGCAGCCCTAAAATTCTTGCCAGAGGTGAACGCAGAAGGTGGGCGTTGATGAATGCCATTTCTTCTAGTTGCTTCCCTTTATAAGAGAGTTCTTCCATCCGTTCATCTACCATTTCTTGCAAATTCGAGTTAAAAGAGTAGATCACATTTTTGTTGTGAATGAGTTGTTGGTTCTGATTTTCAAGCGACTTATTTACTTCTTCCAATTCCAAATTGGCCTTTTTTAGAATGTAGTTTTGTTTGTCGAACATAGATTTTGTTGTACTAACAATAAATGCCAAAGCAGAGCACATAATAAAAAAGGTAATTACTTTGGTAGCGACAGTAACTTCGCTCTTTGCAATAATAATATCGTTGTATTGGGCATAAAAGAGGCCAACATGGACCAGTAAAGAAAGCGTCAAAATAATGGAAGACACTCGGATGGATAAAACAGCTATGGTTAAGATGCACAATACATAGTATATATAAGACATGTGCCCTTCAAAACCTGCCCAATTGATCCAATTTATATGAAAGAAAACATGTGCAACACTGCAAAAGATGGTTCGAATTAGGTAGTTTTTATCTTTTGAGAACTTTACTTTCTGATACAACCAAAAACACAAAAGGGATAAAAAAGCATCTTGTATAACATAATAAATGGGCGAATCTACTAAAAAGCCATACATAGACGAATACCCAAGAAAAAATCCAGCCACAAACAACACCCAGATAAAAATTCTGTTTTCTAAGTTCTTAACGCTTTGAAAAATTGTCTCTTTTAATTTCTTTACCATGGGTTAAATTGAGTTTTATTTCTTTGCTTACCGACTGCAATTCTTCTGCTTCTAGCCGCAATAATTGCAGTAATTCTGAAGGAGGTTGGTTGTTGGCCATTAGGTGGATGGTTGCATGAATCTCTTTTACTGGAGATTGTAACTTTTTTATATTCAACTCTAAATAGCGGTTTATCGCGGAGTTTTTTTGCACCAATTCGCTCGCCTTTTCTGCAACTTTTACTTCTAATGTATTTTGTAAATTATTAAGTGCCTCTCTTTCTTGAACCAACTCTTTTTTCTGCACCTGCATTAGTTTTATTTTGGATTCTACTTGCACCTTTCTAATCGTAAGCATTTTCGATTCCAATTGTAGTTGTAATTTGATGTAATACATCAGAATGATACTCCCTCCTATTCCGAAAATATAGTTGGTATTGCCCGTCGAATATCGGGCTAGTATAGTGGTATGAAAAGAAGGGAAGGCATATTGTATGGCAAACAGAGCTAGGATCAAAACCATAATAGACAGCCCAAAAACACGTCTATTTTGAAATTTGTTTATGACCATTACCACACCCATCCAAATCATAAACAGGTGGCTTTCTTTTCCTTCTGCTCCTCCAAACATTAAAAAGGAAGTGAAAATTAAAAAGGAAATGAAAAAGGATAAGAAAAAAATACTGAACCGCAGGTAGCGCTTCGTTATTAAAAGCCCAAGAATAACAATAAAAGCGATGGAAGCAGTGGCCCCTAACAGAAGAATGTCTGTGAGTCCATCTTTTATACCAAGATGTGTTGACAGTCCAGATCTAATTAAACCAAAACCACATGCCAACATGGCAATTTTCCTTTCTGCTTCACTTACTTCTTTTATTATGGACACACTAAACGATTGAAATGTGTATTTAAAATATAAAAATATAACGTCAATCGATAAGAGTATCTTGAATAAATTCTCAGGACATCTTTATTTTTTCCTTTTTAGAGCCTCTTGTTTGTCCAAAAAAGCTTGGTTGAATTCTTCTGACTTTCCCAAAGGAATGGATAAAGAAACCCATTTTTCATCCAATAAAATTTTGCCAAGTGCAATTATTTGCCCTGTATGGTAGGCATAATGGGCAGTTTGCCTTATTAAAGCTTCATGAACACTGTGTTGCTCTGTTCTAATGTATACAGTTTTGCTAAGTTGACTGTCTTCCAAAGGGTCAATGGCATCAAAAATATACTGCCAGCCCTCTTCCCAAAGCGCCAACACAGCCTCTTTTGACAATTCTTGATTGATAAATTCTTGGTCCCGATTGCGGTCGGGTTTTTCTCCATCGCTGGTTAAAAAATCTAAAAAACGCGAACGCATATTGCCATGCATGTGCTGCACCAACATTGTTATGCTGTTGGAATTGGAGTTGGCTTGCCAACTAAGCTGTTGTGCATTCAACTTAGAAATAGTAGAAGCCCCCAACTTTTTACTTTGTACTAATTGTTTTTTAAAATTCTTAAGTAGGTCCATCGTTAAAAATTTAATTCCATTCTAATATTGCTTCTTTCATAGGGAGACGGGATACCAACCACCTTTGTGAATCCCAGCTTCTGGTACAAATTAATCGCTGGCTTTAATTGGGTGTTGCTTTCTAGGTAGATTTTATTAGCCCCTAAGTTTTTGGCCTTTTTTATAATTGCCTTGCCTAAGGCATACCCAACATTGAGCCCTTGCGCTGCTTCGGTTACCGCCATTTTTGATAACTCATAAGTGGTATCGTTGAATTTAATTAAGGCACAAGTACCTATCACGACACCTTTGTATTCTGCCATATAAATGTGCCCACCCGGTTTAATAATTTTCTTTTTTGGTTTGTTTAAAGATGCTTCATCCAAAGGTTCCACTGTAAAATATTTCTCGATCCATTCCAAGTTTAATTCTTTAAAACGCTCCGAATGTTCAGTAGAAAAATCAATAATTTTAATTTCTTGAGCCAACCTAATTTTTCTTTTTTCAAGTACGCGTTTATAGAAGCTTTTGTTATCGAGTTCAAACTCCATGTCTTCCATAGCAAGCCATATGTTGTGTGTTGTTTTGTCCAAAACTTCTTCTATGGCATCCCTTGCATCTTCTAATTGCTCAATTAAATTGGGTAACAAAGCCATGGCTTTATCGTTTAAGTTAACTGTGGTAAAACGACCATCTTTTGACTTTTTGTTGTAATTTATAAGTCCAGCAGCATCCATTTCTTTGATAATTTTGCTAACAGAAGGATGCGTATGCCCAATAATGGTTGCTATTTGAGTTATGGAGCAATCTTTTTGCTGGGCCATTGTATAATAGACAGGGAACCATTTGGCCTGCAATGGAACATCGTATAAATCGTAAATTTGACTGGCCTCTTCCATTAATTGGTCGCCTAATTTTCGAAGCCTTGTTCCCAAGGCTACTTTTCCTACAGTATTGAAAAATTCGTTCATATGATTTCTTTTACGTAACAAGTTACATAACTAATTATTGAATGTCAACTTTCCATTACAAATAGTTCTATTAGGTGCTTATTTATAGGTTTTAACCATGTATATATTAAAAATATACTAAATTGTTTTATAAATCTTTCTGGAGTTATGAAAAAAAGGGTTTTGTTTTTTACCGTGGGGGTTGTGGCTTATTGTATGAGTTGTTTTTTGCCTTGGCATGTCCGTCGCAACCAGTTTAACAAAGACCCAATTGGCATTTTTATTTACCAAGGCAACCAACGCTACTTGGATGGCGGTGGTTTAACATGGCGATTGGTCCCACCGAGTGGAAGCGTTTACCACCAGACGCCATTGGAAAGTGAATTGCGCCATTATTATTCTAATTTTGAAGTACCTCCTATTTTTAACCCAGAATCACCCAACTTAAAAATGCTTTCCAAAACAAACAATGGGGCCTCCTTTGAGGCAGTAGTTTTGCCAAACGGAACTTTGTTACTAGCGGGAGCCCAACAAGCAACTTATAATTATTCAGATCCATCTGGTCTTTTAGGAAATATTGGCCATTTATTTTTAGATTTGATTCCACATTGGATCAACTCCAACTATGAATAAACAAATAGAAGTATTTAAAATGTCTGGAAGGTCTCCGTTATTGGGTGTCGCTTTGACCCTAGGATTTGGAATTATGTTTGGGATAATTTTGAGTTTTCTCTATACCTTTTTAGTCGTCACCATCCAATTTCCGTATTTCAATTTATTTATTCTGTTGGGTTATGGCATGGCGCTGGGTTATATTACTTTGTATGCCACTAGATTGGGTAAAATCAGAAATAAAAAACAAGCAATTTTTTTAGCACTTGTGGTTGGCATCTTCGCTTATTATTTTCAATGGGTTTCATTTTTGAACTTTTTTTTTACGGGAAACCATGATTTTGAAGGCTACCAAGAGAGCTTAGGATCTTTGCCGAGTGCAGGCCTTTTGTTGTTTATACTCAATGAGGTAAATAGTATGGGAACATGGTTGGTATTTGATGTGGTACTCAATGGACCTGCTCTGTGGTTTTTTTGGATTTTTGAAATGGTTTTTATTTTGGGTTTGCCCCCATTAATGGTGTATCGATACCCTATTATCCCTTTTTCAGAAGAGCTCAATAGTTGGTACAGGAAATATACGCTTAAATACCAATTTGAGAGCATAGCGACCCAGCAAGCATTCAGAAAAGAATTCAAAATTAATGTTCCTGAAACAATTAATAAGCTAAACTATGGAGCGCCAACTCGATATTCAGAAGTAGTTGTATATTTTTTGGAAAGAGAAAATGTACAATTTGTGAGTGTAGAAAATGTTTTTATCGAGGACAGGGGCAAAGGAAAAACCAATCGTTCTTCTGTAATACACCTGCAACCCATCAATACAACTGAAGCCAAACAGTTAATGGAAGAGTACAGATCAAAAAAAGAATGGTTGTTAAATTATTAGTACTAGGATGGAAATTAAGGAAATCAAAAAACTATTTACCTGTGTGCACCCGTTGGACGATGCGGTTTTAAATGCTTATTTATCCCATTGGAAACAAGTGCCCTTTGGTAAAAAACAAATTATCACGGAAGCAGGCGCTGTTGAAAAGTACATGTATTTGGTACTGGACGGGGTACAAAGATCTTATTTTATAAAAGAGGGCAAAGAACATGTTGTGGCTTTTACCTACCCACCATCCTTTTCTGGAATTCCGGAATCTTTTTTTATGCAAGAACCATCTGGACTGTTTTTAGAAACCATTACAGATTCTACCTTACTTCGGTTGTCTTATCACCAGCACCAATCTTTGTTATTGCAGTACCCAGAGCTTAATGTTTTCTTTAGAAAAGGATTGGAAATATTATTATCTGGATTGCTCACGCGTTATGTGGAGCTGATGTCCTTGGACATAGAAGAACGTTTCAAAGCATTTACAACGAGAAGCCCACATTTAATTCACTTGGTGCCGCAAAAGCACTTGGCCTCTTATTTAAGAATTGATCCCACGAATTTTTCCAAATTGATGCAACGGGTTAAAATCTAATCTTGGTTTAAACCAAGATTAATTAGGGTAGATTGGTTTTAATTTGAAATAAAAAAAACACATGTTTCAAAACAGAATTAACTCCGAAGAATACCCTTTTCAGCACCAATTTTTTGAACATAAAATGCAGCAACTCCACTTTGTGGATGAAGGAGAAGGACCCGCCATCATTTTTGTTCATGGGACGCCCACCTGGTCTTTTTTGTATCGGCACCACATAAAAGCGTTGTCTCAAAACTATAGGTGCATTGCCATGGACAACCTGGGTTTTGGACTGTCCCAAAAGGAAGGAACACAAGCAACTTCTATAAAAGAACATTCCGAAAATTTGATGGCTTTAGTGGACCACCTAGGTCTAAAGGATTTCCACCTTGTAGTACATGATTTTGGAGGCCCTATTGGGTTGGGAATGGCATTGCGGTATCCAGAAAAAGTTAAGAGCATCACCTTGTTTAATACCTGGTTATGGGCTACCAACATGGACCCCAAAGTACAGAAAGTTGACAAGTTCTTAAAAGGCCCTTTCGGAAAATGGCTGTATTTAGTATTGAATTTTTCTGTTAAAGTATTGCTGAAAATGGGTTTTTCTGATAAGAAAAAATTGAGTAAATCGGCCTATCAACACTATACCATGCCTTTTCCAACCAAAGCATCTAGGTTGTCCTTGTACCAAATAGGACTGAACCTTTTTGGTGCTTCGGATTGGTACAACCAACTCAACGAACAACTTGCCGTTTTAGACCATTGTCCTTTTTTGGTGTTATGGGGGCAAAAAGACCAATTTATAGATTTGGAGGCCTTACAAAGATGGAAAAATACATTGGTTCATAAGGAAGTGCATTTGCTGGATTGTGGTCACTTTGTACAAGAAGAACAACCAAAACAATCCATTCAATTATTAGAAAGATTTTTACTTCGACTGAACCAAATTAGCACGCCTTCTGTTGAGCATGAAAATAACAAGTATGAAGATAGAAATATGGTCTGATGTAGTTTGTCCATTTTGTTATATTGGCAAACAAAATCTTGAAGCAGCAGTGGCTGAATCTGGTAAAAAAGTAACAATTGATTGGAAGAGTTTTGAGTTGGACCCCACCCACAAAGAAAATTATAAGGGAGACTTAGCAGACTGGTTAGGGCAACGGTATGGAAAAGACAGACAAACCACCATAAACAGTATGATTTTGCCCGTGGAGCAAAGAGCCGCAGAAGTAGGTTTAGAATTCAATTTGAATCAGGCTGTTCCCGCCAATACCAATATGGCCCATCAACTGATCCATTTGGCTTCAAATTCTGGTTTGCAAAACGAGATGAAAAATGAACTGCTAAAAGCTTATTTCACTAACGGAAAAGACATCGGAAAAGAAAAGGTTTTAAAAGAATTAGCGCAAAATGTGGGTTTGGATGCTTCAGAAGTACAGGAATGTTTGGAAAATAGAACTTATTCCGATAATGTGAAACAAGACCAACACCACGCGCGGCAGTTGGGAATATCTGGTGTTCCTTTTTTTCTAATAGATGGAAAATATTCTATTAGTGGAGCGCAGCCAAAAGAAGTTTTTTTAAGAGCTTTGAAAGAAATAGCTTCTAAAATTGAAGAAGACGCACCTAGTTGTGGTACCGATAATTCAGTTTGTTAACCAAGTACTTGGTTTTTTTTCAGTGGTTTAATTAATTTGATGGTTTTATGGAAAGTGTGCTTTACTCTGTTAATTGCAAAGCCGCTTTTGCAGTGATTAACTAATTTGGCCGCCCATTGAAGGTTTTTTTGATGCACCACCCCTATTGTTTGTTTTAAATTCCATTAAACAATCCAGGCTACTATTTATTGAATTTCTATTTTGAAAGCAAATGGGTGTATAATAGCTTTTGTGGCTAGTGTTAAAACTTGGGTTGAAAAATGGTTTAAAATACAGCCCGCCTAGAAAACTTATTTTCAGAATTATAGTGGTATTGAAACGAGTACTATGCACGCTGGAATGTAGCAACTAGCGGCGTAAGCTCGATAAAATTTTAAGCATTTGTATTTATTCATCAGTTTCTTTTTATAGAAGAATGGTTTGTTCCTTTTGTGGCTTATGCTGGTAAAAAAACATAAACTATTTATAATGAAGGTGTTGTCTGTTTTGCAACCTTTAAATAGTTCAATATATTGTTATTTATAGATTATTTATTGTATAAATTTTTGTAAATCATTCTATATTATGTTTATTTGCTTCGAAATTTCGAAAACGGTATTTTGATGAGATTTGTTTTGCTTTTTTTAATGGGTGTGGTAGCCAATACCTCCGGTTATACTTTTGCCCAAGTAATTGATTATTCTACAAAAGTTACCCTAATAAAGGACAGAAAAAGGGTGTTGGAGGAGGTTACGTTACAAATAAATGGTAAGGAAGATTTATGGCTTACCGAATATTACCTGCCGTATGATGTTTCTAATGAACCAGAGATAGAGGCACAGTTCTTAGATGCAAATGGCCTTGAAATTAAAAAGCTCAAGAACAAGCATTTTTCGAAAACGAGCGACTTTTCGTACGACACCTTCCATTCCGATGACAAAATCATGCATTTGGATTTGAGCTGGCATACTTATCCATACAAAATAAAATTGTCCATTTCTGAAGAATACGATCAATATTTATTCCTCGTGAATTGGAGCCCTTATTTTAAATTTAATGCGCCTACCAAGCAAGCTACGTTACAAATTGAAATACCGAATAATATTTCTATTGCACTGGATACCAATAGAGTGGATTATTATACGAGTGTCGAAATGGAAAACAGCACTCAATTCACTTGGAAATTTAAAAATTTAGAGAAAATAAAAGGAGAGTCTTTTGCACCTCCTTTGGAAACTTTGATGCCATACGTGCGAGTTGTGCCCCAGTCTTTCAATTATAAAGTGCAAGGAAATGCAAGTTCGTGGTCGGATTTTGGCAATTGGGTACACCAGCTCAATATGGGAAAAGACGTTCTTACCTTAGACGAACAATTAAAAGTTGACGCACTATTGAATGGTGTAACAGATAAAAAAGAACAAGTAAAAATACTATATTATTATCTGCAAGATGTTACCAGGTACATCAACGTGGATATTGGTTATGGTGGTTTAGAACCATACCCAGCCTCCTATGTATGTAAGAACAAGTTTGGAGATTGCAAGGCACTTAGTGTGTTTATGAAGGCCTTATTAAAACATAAGGGTATTGAGTCGTTTTTAGTAGATATCCATGCAGGATCGAAAATAAAAAGAATTAATAAGAACGTTCCTAGCCAACAATTTAACCATGTTATTTTAGCGGTGCCATTGGAAACGGACACGTTGTGGCTCGAGAATACTTCTTCTACCACTCCATTCAATTATTTGGGAACTTTCACCCAAAATAGATTGGGGTTATTGGTTGATGGCCATTCAAGTAGGCTTGTTAAAACACCGGCACTCCAAAACAACGAAGTTCGAGAACATTATGTATACGAAGTAAACATAAAGCCAGACCATTCAGCCACCTTTCAAGTTAAGGCAGCACTTAAAGGCCCATTAGCAATGCAGTTAAAGTCCATTGATGCCAACTTAAGTGGGCTAGCAAAAAAGGAATATTTAATTCAAGAACTTAATTGGACTGCTTTTGAAAAAACTGAAGTTGGCTTAGAAATGCCGGATAGAGATAGTGCGAAAGTTAAGGTTCGAGCGGTAGCAAAGGCTTCAAGTTTTGTCCGTGATTTGGGCCCATTGTCCATTATAAAACCAGTGAGTTTCAAATTGGATCCTCTACGCGACCCTTCTGAAAGAAAGCAAACAGTTGCAGTTTATTATCCTATCCATAAAATTTCGGAGGCCAACTATCACTTGCCAAACCTTACAGAGGACTTTGAGGTTAAACTGCCAGAAAATGTTCGCCTGGAGCACGAAATGGGATATTATGAAGTTATCTGTAAAAAGTTGGAACGAAGCATTCTCATTAAAAAAACGTTCCAATTATACAGTACTGAGAGCGAGAGTATGGTTTATGACAAATTATTTTCCTTTTTATCTGAGGTGAAACAATATGAAGCCCAAAATGTAATTCAACTTATAAAAAAATGAGAAAACTTTTAATATTGGTATTGTTGTTGGTAACAAAAACAGCACCATTAATGTCTCAAGAATACCAGAAAAAATTTGGTGTAGTTTGGAAAGAAGAACTAGAATTAAAAGCATGCCCAATAGACCCGGAAGCAGGTGCCATGGTTGTTTTTGATGAAGGAATATCGAAGTTTGTGGATGTAGAGGATGGTTATGAGATTGAATTTTCACGGGTTAAAAGAATAAAAATATTTAGTGAATCTGAGTTGGAACAAGCGGAAATAGCCATTCCATACTATGTGGATGGTTATGGAAGAACCGAGACCCTTAAAATGATCCAAGCGTTTTCATACAATCTGGATGGCGATAGGGTTGTAAAAAAAGGTTTGGAAAAAGGAGCAATATTTGATGAGCAAATAAGTAAACATTGGCGCCTTAAAAAGTTTGCTATCCCTAACGTACGCGCCGGTTCAATCATAGAATACAGGTATGTATTAAAAACGCCATTTCATTACAATTTACCGGATTGGGAGTTTCAGTCAAAAATCCCAACGATACATAGCCAATATACAGTTGCTACCATCCCATTCTACGAATATTCGTTTATTACCCAAGGGGTAAATGATTTTGACGTTTACCATTCTGAATTGTCCGATGAAGTTAGAAAGTTTGGAAATTTTTCGGATTCAAGAGCTGGTAATGTTGGCAATGGTATCAAGTTTCAAGACATGGTATATACCTATGGTATGAACAATGTCCCTGCATTTAAAGATGAAACTTTTATCACTTCAATAGACGATTATATTATGAAAATTGATTTTCAGCTTTCCGTTGTACATCAATTAAATGGTAGCCGCAACAATATTATAACAACTTGGGAAGAGTTGAACAAGTCCATGCTCAAACATGAAGATTTTGGCAAATATATCAAGTCTAGTTCCAAATATGCCAGACAACTTTTGGATGAAGAAATAGTATTGAAAGAAAACGCAGAACAGAATTATGCCATTCTTATAGACTACGTGAAAAAGAACTTTTCTTGGAATGGCAGATACAGCAAATATGCGCTACAATCTTCTAAAGAATTTTTTAAAACTAAAAAAGGCAATGTAGCAGAGATGAATCTCTTTTTGTTAAGTCTCCTGAACGAGGCCGGCTATGAGGCTTTTCCGGTGATATTAAGTTCTCGCGAACATGGAAAAATATACAAGGATTATCCCTTTGTCCATTTGTTCGATTATGTAGTGGTAATGGTGGGCAAAGATAGGCCGTTTTTAGCAGATGCAACGGAACCACAATTGCCCTTCAATAAAATTCCACTGCGTTGTTATAATGATGATGGCTTTATCATTCATAAATCTTTATCCGGTTGGATCAACATAAAAAACACGAGTAATTCTATTAATTTTAGCTCTATTAAACTCACACCAGCCAAGAACTCCTCCAAAATGGATATTGAATTGACCAAAATAGCTTATGGTTATAGTGGATACCTAGATAGAGTGGAATATAAAAATGACAAGGCCGCCCTAGCCAATGGCCTTCAATCTTCATTATTGCGTATTGACGAAGTGAGCACCACTGGTTATAAAAAAAAAGGTGGCTATTATAAAACTAAAGCAATTGGACAGGCAAACACCGAAGTTTATGGAGATATCCTGGCGGTACAACCATTTGTTAACATAGTTGCAGATAAGTCCGCCCTGACACAAGAAACTCGTAAGTTGCCTGTAGATTTTCAATATGCGCAAACAGAAAAATTTTTAGTCACTGTGAACATTCCTGCTGGATTCGAGCCGTCTGCTCTTCTGAAAGATGTTGTATTGGAGGACGATTTAGTGAAGATAGACCTAAAAAGCACTGTCAAAGGGTCTGTTGTAACAATTGTCGCAGAATACCAATATAAAAAAGCAGTTTATAGCCCAAGCGAATACCCTAAACTAAAACAACACAGCGACCATATAGCCAAATTATTTAACCAATCCTTAGTGTTTAAAAAAGCGACCCCATAGAAAAGTATTTCCTTGCAAAGAAAAAAGGTCAAAAGCACATTTTTATAGTCAAACAAAAATGAGATCGTACATTATAAAAAGTAGGTAGATCAGTTGTTGGATTAAAACTCGTTGTGTTTGTGGATTGCCTTTCCAAATACTACTAAATCCACCGCTTGTTTGCCATTCTCATAGATACCACCTTGGTAGTTATCAATAAAAAATTTTTTAATGGTATGGGTCTTTTTGAAACCTTCTGATTGGTAGAGGCTCTGTTGTAGTTTGGAAGTATCGGCAGTGCCAATTGTCATCTGGTTGTAACGGTTATTTTTTTTCAATGGATTCTGCATGTTTAAGTAACAACCTTCCTATTCCTTGTCCTTGAAATTGCTCTTTCACTGCAATATTTTTTATTTCAATGGTGTTTTCATCCAATGGTTGTAATACCAGTATACCAGCCAGCACGTTGTTTTTTATTGCCTCAAAACAAAGGCTATTTGGTAAATATTTCATAATTGCATTTTTGTCAGGGTCGGCCAACAATAGCAGTGCCCAATGCCCTGCAGATATTTGTTGGATTGGCAGAAAAATCAAATCATTGGCCATCTACAAGTCCATTGCTTCGAACATCTGATAATGTTCTCCATTCATGCCCAAAGCTTCGTATACCTTTTGAGCATTGGTATTTGTTTTATCCACATACAAACGGATGCCCTTTAGATCAATAGAATGGATAACCATAGATTTTACATGGGCATACAAAGTTTTGTATACTCCTTTTCCTCTAAATTTTTTGTTAACGAATACACTTTGAATCCATAATACGGTACCATTGCGCCAATCGCTCCATTCGTAAGTAAGCAGGAGCGAACCGGCAACTGCCCCATCTATTTCGGCTACCAAGTACTGGCCTTTGCTGTTGTCCGTCATAACCGCTTGCATGCCAGCGGTTAAAACATTGCGGTCCAATACCATACCTTCCGTTTCTTGTGCCATGTCCATTTGAAATTCTACCAAAATGGGCAGGTCGTTTTGTGTTGCAGATCTAATGTTCATTAATCCCAGTTGATTTGAAATTCAGTGACTTCGTCCCTTTTGGTTAAGGACTTGGTTATTTCTACTGTTAAATTTTTGCAGCCACATATTTGCAGTGCCTTTTCCATCCAACCAGCTATTCTATATTCAACCAATTGGTTGGGTTGCGGCCATTTGGTGATATGGACCACCATCGAGCTGCCTTTGCTTTCCACCACTTCAATTTCGGTTGGAGAATAAAAAGAGGACAAGATTTTTTTGGACCGATTCATCAAAAAGGCAGGTGTACTGATGAGTACAAAAACTTTGTAAATACCGGTCAATGCAATTTGAGCACTATACCGCCCGGATTCCCACGCACCTTCTTTTTCGGTATCATAAAACATTTTGCACAATACTTCAGTAGGTTGAATTACACCCTCTTTGATTGGGTACCACTCGGTTGCTAAAATGGCTTCTTGGTATATTTTTCCTGATTCGGCTGGAAGGTTTTCTTTCCAACTAGCATATTTGTTAGGGAATCTATCTTGAACAAACTTGCCTATAGTTCTAACGACTGACCCTTTTACTTCCATATTCTTATTTTTAAATTACAACAGTACTTAAACATACATTTTTTACTTATTTATTCATATAGTATTTGGCAAATTTTAGCTTGTCGGAGCTGTCCAATCATTTAAATTGAACAAAAATCGATGGGTATCGCCTTCTAAATGATTACCTTGGCACCCACTTTGACAGCCTATGAAAATTTTTTGCACCTTCGGGTTTCTACTAGTTTTTGGTATTGCGCTTGCGCAGTCTTCTTCAGAGTCCATCTTCAAAGCGTCGCAGCAACTTGACTTTTGTTTAAAATATTCAGAAAACAAAATGCTCGAGTTAAAATATGCGCATTCCAAATTGCTTCAGATGGA
The DNA here is from genome assembly GCA_900537185.1 of Cytophagales bacterium Alg240-R148. Taxonomy (GTDB): domain Bacteria; phylum Bacteroidota; class Bacteroidia; order Cytophagales; family Cyclobacteriaceae; genus Alg240-R148. Next base: position 181,239 of record LS999829.1, on the reverse strand, counting down.
TACCATCGCGTATGAAAAACGGCATATCTTTATGGACTGGATAGGAACTTTGCCTCCAATCAATCCTTTAGAAACTTCGGTTCTGAGCCGCTTGGATCCTATACTCAGGAAAGACATCGAGGCAATTGAGTCTTTGTACCAGTCCCTATATGTTCGGGATACTGTTTTCTTTCAATATTGTGCAGCAGAACTATACAAAGAAGATGCTGGTCGAGAAGGCGTTCAACAAAGCCGTCAATTGATTGCGTTGATTTATAAGCTGAAAGGCAAGAGGGAGTCCTTCTTAAAAATGCATTTGTCTACTAGCCAAACACCTAATAATATTAAGGAATCCACAGGGTTGTTGCAGGTGTTTGCAATTTTAAAACAGCAGGAGCAATTTATAAAAGAGACGGAAGCCAATTTAAGCAGGGAGTTTCCGAGAGAGGTGAATATTTTGCGCTTTGAGGCACATGGCAATGCGCTTCAATTGGCGTTGGATACAATGAACACCCTTGGTTTAGACGATGATCTTTCTAAAAAGTTGTTAAAAAAAATTAGCCAGTGGATTGGTAAAATGAAATTTGCAGACCGTCTATTTGGGGCCGGAAATCAACAATACGATGCGTTTCAAAGAAGTCAATATTGGACCATGGTACTCAATTTTAACCAGTCTATTGCACTGTACAACGAATTGGCCACAATGCAATCCTTGAAATTGTACCCAAGTGCAGTACCAACTTGGTATAAGAAGAATAAGAAAATCATAACAGAGCGCGCCATAACACCTGTTTTTAAAACCAATGTGCTTTCAGGTTTTGAAAAAAAAGAAAGAAAAGATTTAAATGAAGCGGAAATTGCGTTCTTGAATCAAGTGGTTTTGGAAGTTAATTTTAACATTAAAGCGGCCAATGTTTTTTCTTCGAATATGTGGGCCTACAACGAAGAACTTAATAAAGTTAAAAGATCTAAATGGTGGGAAATGAAAGGGCAACAGGGCCCAGCATTTGAATTCCATTCTGGAATAAGAATGGATTCACTGCTAAAGCTGCGCGAACAAGCCAAACAAGTATTCCCAGCCTATGCAGACCAAATTAACGGACATTTGGACGCCACTATTGCTTGGATAAAAAACAGCCAACAACTCGGGTATGAGTTGGTTGGACATTCTATTAACCAGCCCTACTACAAAGGTGATTTTAATCGGAGTGATGTTATTTTTAAAGGGTCAAAAGAGCACTTTGAGTCTTTTGGGGCTATGTGTGCAGCACATTACCAATTTTTGACTGTGTTGATGGACCAGCATACGAAGGAAAATAACGTTAACCCATGGGACAGAACAGCACGAAAAATGCTGGAGGTATGCAATGGTTTTAGAGTGCCACTTGCAGACATGAAAGCTGTTATTTTTGATATGGAACACGGAGTAGATACCCAACCAGCCAAAACAACTTTGTTACAATATTTGGATGGAATGGATGCTAACCTGGATGGAATACTGCGCATGCCCTCTAATAGATCCAATAATGCCGACTATTTGTATAAAAGGATTGGGGACAGTGGGGCATACCTAGAAAAACAACTCACTAAATTAAACAATGTTAGTGACAACAACCGATATGGTAGTACCACAGCAATTTATTCGGGTACCTACAATAGCAGGTTCAGGATCATGGCAGATGCCTACAATGATTTTGTAGACATGGCGGCTGGAAAAAATTTTAAAAGGGCAGGCGAGGAAGGCCGACCCATTTATTTGTTGTATACCTTTTATGAGTGCAATTTGAATAAAATGAAAATTGTACCGCTTAAATTCAAAGAAGAGGTGCAAGCAGTTGCCAAGGATAAAAATTGGAACAAAAGCACTGTCCAAACAGACACCGTTTTTATAGAAAGGGTGGTGCGGGATACGGTGTTTGTGCACAATAGTTTGTTAGAAGGCCAACCTTTTAATAATATGGTGTTTCTATTAGACGTATCCGGTTCAATGGAAAACAAACACAAATTGCCGATGTTAAAAAAAGCAATGGTTTATTTGACCGAACAAATGCGCTGGCAAGATGAAATTGCGGTGGTTACTTACGCGGGCAGTGCAGCAGTAGTTCTGTCCCCAACTTCAGCTAAGGACAGTAAAAAAATATCAAAATCAATAAAAAAATTAAAACCCAGTGGAAAGACGCATTTAAACAAAGGGCTATCGCTGGCCTATAATGTAGCCAACAAGAATTATAAGCGCAAAGGCAACAACAAGGTAATTTTGGCTACAGATGGAGCATTGGAAGGCATAAAGAAATTGGAACCAATAGTAAAAAAATACGCTGCATTGGATATTCGATTGTCCATACTTTCGTTTGGTAAAATCAATTCTGATATGGACAGAAATTTAAACCGTTTGGCAAAGATAGGAGGAGGACAACACACCCATATTTCGGAAAACAATGCCGATGCAACATTATTACAAGAGGCATTGAAATGAGAAACTGAAGTGGCCAGTTGGAATATTTGCCAAGAAAGGGAAAAAATAGAACTATTTACTTTGTAATGCAAAGTGCTTTGTTTAGATTTGAAAAAAGTTACAATTATGGCCAAGGAAAAAGAATATTTAGAAGATATTGCAGCAATTCGTTCCATCATGGAGCGTTCTTCTCAATTTATTTCGTTGAGTGGCATGGCTGGTGTTATGGCCGGAATTTATGCACTTGTCGGTTCTTTTGCTGCCTATAAGATTATTTATTCTTCGGACCATGTTTTGTACGATGACATACGGCAATACTATTTATCACCTGGTGTTGTACAGCTTATAGGAATTGCTGCGTTTGTTCTACTGGCCTCTATTGTTACAGCCTTTTTATTATCGAAAAGAAAAGCAAAAAGAGACGGCAGGAAATTTCCGGATGCTATTGCCATTCGGTTGGCTTTGAATTTTTTAATTCCGCTGGTAACTGGGGGTTTGTTCGTTGGTATAATGGTATTAAAAGGAAATTTTTCAGTAATAGCACCTGCTACGTTGATCTTTTATGGGTTGGCCTTGGTACAAGCAAGTAAATATACATTTAAAGATGTCAAGGTGCTGGGCATGGCCGAAATTAGTATCGGACTTTTGGCTGCTTGGTTGCACGGATACGCCCTGTGGTTTTGGGCAGTTGGTTTTGGTTTGTTGCACATAGTTTATGGTATTTTCATGTATTTGAAATATGAAAAGTAAATGTTTGTTTTACAGTGAGAAAGGAAAAACATGAAACAATACCTAGAAGATTTAAACAAAGCGTTCGAAAATAGGCTAAGAATAGGAATTATGTCGGCATTGGTAGTAAATGAAAGTTTGGATTTTAATGCACTTAAAGATTTACTAGGAGCAACCGATGGCAATTTGGCCAGCCATTTAAAAGCGTTGGAAAAGGTGGGGTATGTGGAGTTTCAGAAATCTTTTGTTGGTAGAAAACCAAACACGAGTTATACGGCTACTTCAATCGGGAAAACGGCATTTGATCAACACCTCATAGCACTCGAAAAATTAATAAACAGGAATAAATAAAAAATTTTAACCAATTGCTTTGTAGTTCAAAGTACTTTTAAACTTTATAAATATGGAAAACACAGACAACACCAACAAAAACAACTCCATTGGTGAATATGTAAAAGGTTCGATCAAATCTTTTACTAGTTCTGCTTTGGTCAAATTGTCCATGATTGGCATCATGGTTTTGTTTTTATTAATTCCACGCATGTGGATTGAAGACCTTATAGATGAAAGGCATGCCAACTTAAATGAAGCCGAATCAAATATAGCACAAACTTGGGGAAAGGAACAGACAGTATTGGGCCCAATATTAATGGTCCCTTATAAGACTGTAAAAGTGATCGATGAGAAAAGGTATGAAAAAATGAACACTGCCTATTTTTTACCCGAAACGCTCCAAGTAGAAGGAGCAATAACACCAAAGAATCGGTACCGTGGCATTTACAATGTACTGGTTTATCAAAGCGCAATACAACTTTCAGGAAATTACAAGCGCCCAGATTTTACTTCTATCCAACCGGATTCTTCTATGGTTCTATGGAACAAATCAAAAGTGGTTTTTAATGTGTCAGACATCACCGCTATAAAAAGTGACCTTCAGTTGGAATGGGACAACCAATCTTTTCCTATTGAGAATGAAATAAGGGAGGAACCCTACTTAAACAATGCGTTGGTAGCATCTGTTGACATGACCAATTTGCAGGCGAGCTATACATTCCAACTGTCTTTGGCCTTAAATGGCAGCAAAGAACTAGCCTTTATTCCTGTTGGTAAAACTACAGAAGTGCAATTAGAAGGTGCTTGGCCCCACCCGAGTTTCAAGGGAAGGTATTTACCTGATGAGCACAACATTTCTGAAAAAGGCTTTTTAGCTAATTGGAAGGTTTACCATTTGAATAGAAGCTTTCCGCAATATTGGAAAACAGGAGTACCAGATTTTTATGGGTACGACATTGGCCTTTCTTTATTTGAACCTGTAAATGATTACGTAAGTAATTATAGGTCCATCAAATATGCTGTTCTTACCATTGTTCTTACCTTTTTGACTTATTTCTTTATAGAAATATTTGTCAGACAAAAGTTTCATTTGGTTCAATACTTGTTAACTGGGTGCTCTTTGCTCATTTTTTATATTTTGTTGCTTTCTTTATCTGAGCACTTTGGGTTTACCAGCGCCTTTGTTATTGCCTCCTTTCTCAACATAGGCCTCATTGGGTTTTACACCTTTGGCTTTATCAAAGTAACCAAGTATCGGTTGGTATTTATTGGCATGTTAAGTGGCTTGTATACCTATGTTTATGCCATGTTACAGGCTGAAGTTTTTGCCTTGTTAATTGGAAGTATAGGGTTGTTTGTGGTCTTGGCTATTGTAATGATTGCTTCAAGAAAAATTGATTGGTACAATTTAACACAAAACAAAATTGTAGAAACAAACTAGTGCTTTAAAAAGGAAGACCATGAAAGTAATTGAGAAAATAATAGCTGTAGCGATGGTGTTGGTGGCGCTGCTTTTGGTAGCGCCGACCAACGATTTTGGGATAAATTTGATTCAATCCTTCAATTTTTGGGCGAGCTTGGCATTTTTATTTATTTCTATTCCTTGCTTGCTGTTAAGCGTTCGCCTGCTTGCTCGGGCTTCCTTTTTTTCCTTTTTACTAGTTTCGGCCAATTTTTTATGGGCCTTTGATTACGGCAAGGTAGAGGCAAAAAATGCCGACCTCACCGTATTCCATTGCAATGTCCTGACCTCCAACGATAAAATCACTAGTTTCATCCGTGCCATCCATGAATTGGAGCCAGACTTCTTATCCATACAAGAATTAAATTGCAGTTGGAAATCAGAATTGATTGGTACCTTGTCCAAGCAGTACCCCTATTTTGTAGTAGTACCGAGCGATAGAGACAGTTTTGGTTTGGGGGTGTTTTCGAAATATCCTTTGTCTGATATTGAAATAAAACGGTGGCAAGGAACTCCTAATATCACGGGTGAGATAGTGCTGGATAATGGGGCAATCCCATTTGTATCCAGCCATACCCATTCACCAGTAAAATTTGCTCGTTATTACAAACGAAACGGGCATATACATTCCATCGCAAAACACAAAAGAGATAGTTTTAGAAATGAAAAGGGTTTGATAATGGGAGATTTCAATGCAACTCCATGGGATCCTGCTATTCAGAATTTTAAACGGGATACCGGAATGGTCGATAGCAGAAAAAAATTAACACTCACTTTTCCAGCGAAATTTCCTATTATACCGATCGACTATATATTCCATTCGAAAGGGTTGCAATGCCTCAATTTTAAAGCGGTTCCAGTCGATGGATCCGATCACATTGCAATATTTGGCTCCTATGCCATAACCCCTTAAAAATGCAAAGTCCCAATACGTGTGGGTATTGGGACAAATGCTGGCTTTAATAAATAAAAGTAAGGCGGATTACTTTTAATCTTCTAGTGGTACTGTGCCGAGCTCGGTCTTTTGACCAAGCAATACAGTAACGTCTTTAATGTGTTTATTATTATAGTCATAAGCTGTATCTGGCCTAATAAGTACGTCATAGGTGCCAGGTTCCATTCCTCCTAGTAAAAAGTTACCTTCCTCATTAGAATAAGTTGAGATAGTGTCTGTACCGAGTATGGCACTTATAACGGTATTTACTTCTTTTGGTTCTATAGTTCCTGCGATACTTCCATTTTCAGCTTCTAAAAAAGCTCTAATAACAGGTTTTAGATTGTATTTACCTGAATTACCTGCTTTTACAACTGATTTAGCCGCGTCGAAATCTAAAATAACTTTATAATCTACTCCTTCAATAATTTCAATCTGAAGTTTTATTTTTAATCCGGATTGTTGGCCACTTGGTGTATCCAAATCAAATATTTCACCTCCAATTTTAACCGTGTTATTTTCTCCTAAAACAAGTCTTACTTGGTTTATTTCCCCTACAGGTATCGATGCATCGGCCAAGAGCGTGTCGGCCCCATTGGTAAAATCTAACAAATTGTAAACACCTCTGTTGATATTGGCCAAACTCAACCAACCAGTATCTTCTTCTGAATTGCTTACCAAAACGTCCTGAATATCAACGTTCACTTCTTCATAACTTCCTGGAGAATCAGTAAGTCGGATTTGAAGCTGTGCCCGTGCAGGCTCTTCATCGTTGCAGGAGGCAACCACAAAAGCCACGAGTATGCACAGCATTACTTTAATATTTTTCATTTTATTTTTGGTTTGATACGAAAGTAGAAAGTAACAAATAAAACCCACAATTGAAATCGATGAATGTAAGTTAAAGCCGATAACTGGAATAAATGGTTAGTATTTCTTTAAATTATGGATCTTCTCTTTAATGGAAACCAGGCGTTTGCGTGTAACTACAAAGGTGGTATTGGCGCCCATTTCTACTATGTATTTTTCATTTTCCCAATAATTATAGCCCACAACATAGGATAAGTTGGCAATAACTGCTCGGTTGATTCTAGCAAAATACTTGCTGTGTAGGGCTTTTTCCAACCCTTGTAAATTGAGTTGGGTGCGGTATTCCTGCTCTGCTGTTTTTACAATGTAATTTCTTCCTTGTTTTTCGCAATATTGGATTTCCTCCATAGGAAGTAATACATCTCCCAAAGGCCCTCGCACCGGTAGAGTATGTCGGGCTTTTTTTCTTTTTTCACCATATCGTGTCAGAAAAACACCCAAGTTGATTGCGATAAACACAAGAAATACCAATTGTCTTAATAAGTGCGCTGCATTCAGAATTATAAATTCTTTAACGCTAGGGCCTAAGATCAAAACCAACGAAGTATTGACCAACCAATACAAGGGTAAGAATAAGAAAAGAAAACCAACCAGTTGCAACTGAAATTGAACCCCTTGTCGCCAATTTTTGAGTTGGGCGTTATTAAACCACCTCCTTTCCGCCATTAAAAAAGCTTCAAAACAAAATACTACTAGGAGCAAAGACCATATCGAACTTTTAAAAAATGTGCTCAGTACAAAACTCTCACCACAACTTTGGGCGGTAGTCCAAAATGGTATGCTATTCAAATGTACTTGGCACAACGAAGCAAAATCTTGTAAAGTGAGTAGAATAAAAACAAATACGATGAACAGCGGTTGGCGCAAGAATCGGGTAGAGTTGTGGTATTTAACCTTAAAAAAGTCCGTATTTGGTAACATATTATCCTTAATTGACCCAATGGGGGTGTACTGATGATAATTATTTACGTTTGTCCTAATAAATTGGTTGTATAATTTATAAAACATAAAGGATTAAAATGAAAAACTTTTCTATTCTAATACTGGTATATCTCAGTGTGCTGGCATGTCAAAACAAGACTGACAATGCGCTGGCAAACAAATTGTTAAAGAAGCATTCTATGGGAAACGAAATTAAGGTGTTTCGATTCCACAGTGTTGCAAAGAGCGAGTATGGACCTCAAAGTTACGACCATGCACACCCGAAGCCATCCACTCGAGAAGCAGAATTTTACTTGGATCAATCGGAAAGATCTTACTACGCAGAAGTAAAGCGGTATAATTTTCCGGGAACATTTTTTTTCTGGACCAAAGAATTTCAAAAGAATCAACACAGTTATCGGTACGATGTAAACGGGGTTTTGTATGGGAAACGCGTGGTACAACGAGATTCTGGTGCCTACGGTCGGGCAATTAAACAAGCAGAAGAGATGCTTTCTTTCAAACAGATAGGCCAATTGTATGCAGCCAAGGACTTTGCTGTCTTGGCAATGGACCCATCACAAAGCAGCATTGAATTGAAGGTTAGGGCCAATTCGGATACATTGGTTTTGAATTTCGAAACGGAAACCAAACAGTTGCTGTCTACTCATAATTTATCTAAAAACACGAAGTACTTTTTTAAGGATTATGTCCGAGAAGGCCCTTTTTATTATGCTTCAGAAATAAAATTTGTTGATTTTGATGGTTTTGAAGAAACGACCCATGTTGCTGAGGTGGGTAAGTTGGATGTACTGGACAGTGAAAAATTGGTATTGCCAAAAGACCATGGTGCAATATTTGAAGATTTGGATTTGGATATCGAATTAGAAAAACTGAGTGCGAACCTGTTTGTGATAAGCAATGTGGACTATGACCGTTATGTCGCATTTAAAATAGAGAAGGGATCCATTATGGTATTGGGGGCGCCGGGTGGTGCGCAAGTATCTAATGAAATAATAGAGCTAATAGAAACAAAATTTCCCAATTTCCCAATAGAATACGTGTACATCACCCACCCACATTCTGACCATATGAGGGGTTTATCGGCCTATGCGAAAAAAGGAGTAAAAATTCTGGCAGACCCCTATACAAAATCGGCAATTGAAGCATTTACACCCTTTGCGAAGGACTTAGAACATTTTGTTTTCCATCCGATTGAAAATGAAACGGTGCTGAATGGAGTAAAGTTTTATTTTCCTACCAATTCCCATTCAAAATCTCAAAGTTTCGCGTATTTTATAGAAGAGGAGGTAATTTATGAAGGAGATTTTTTAGAAGTCCCATTGGACAATACCATTCCTACTTATATGTCGGAAGTTGAAAGACAATTTGTTACTTTTCTTAAAAACGAAAATTTGCAATACAATAGAATTATAGGGCACCACCGCAACGGCAACATCCAACCAGAAATTGTGGAAGCATATTATCAAAACAATTTGCAAGAAGGACCATGAAGAGAAGAAACGCCAACTTCAACAACGATTGCCTCGGTTTTTAAAACCCATAATACTGCCTTTATTGCCTTGGTGAATTTCACAACAATCTGTGAATTCATTTTTAAGGCGTTTCCGCGCTCTTTGAATTTTAGAACGGACTGTGGTATAATTCATGTTGAGCATTTCGGCAATTTCTTTTTGAGGTTTGCCTTCGATTTCAGATAAGCGCAATAAATTTTGGTCTACCTCGCTTAGGTGGCTAATAAAGGTAGACATGCAGCTTTCAAGGGCTCTTAATGCCTCGTTGTCATCTTTTTGGTCTTCAGCAATCTCTAAAAGCTCATCTTGGATGGGCTTTTTCTTTCTATAAAAATCAATTACGGTGTGTTGTGCAACAGAAAACAACCAACTTTTAATGTTGTTAATTTCTTCGTTTCCTGCCTTAGATAGTTTGTAAAAGACCTCTTGCACTAAATCCTCGGCATCGGAAGTATTTTGTACCCTTTTATTTATAAACAGGTAGAGGGGCTGGTATAATAGTTGTATTTCCTTTTCCATGGTTCTACTTAAAACAATCTTTGTTATCCAAAAAATTCATTTCGTTATTAAAAGCTTTGTAGTTAAGACGGGAAAGTTCAAAAATGATGCAGGGGCAAGCCATTTATTTTTCGAAAGCCTTTACTCCTGCTCTAATTTCTAGCTCTAAATAATTTTCCTCTGGTGGAATGGGACATGAATAAGAAGCTTTGTAACAACAATATGGGTTATAAGCTTGGTTGAAATCCAAAATTACTTCCTCTCCATCTGGAATGTGAAACTCAATATACCGACCGCCACCATAACTTTCTACGCCGCAAGTTTCGTCAATAAAAGGGATGAACAAATAATCTTTATATTGGGGCATGCGCTTTAAATCTTGGCTCTGGTAAGCAACAAGTTGGTATGCTTTGCCGTCGATTTTGAAATGCAGTCTGCCATATTTGGCGTACAAAGGAGAACGGTCTGTAGTGGTGGCCATATTAAAATACTCTGGAGGATCGAAGGGAACCCATTGGGCTTTAACTCGGAATTTTAAATTGATAGGGTAAAATTCCAACCCATTGAAACTGCTAAAGTCTTCCTCCGTGAGTGGGCTTTTAGAAGGGTCTTTGTATTCCTGATTGAGTTCCTCTTGGAATTTTTTAATTTCTTTTTCCGCATTTTGACCGCGCGCACCGAAGCCGATTAGGAACAACAATAAAATGGCAAAGCTTTTAATCATAATGGTTGAAATTGAACCAAAAGATATTAATATTGAGATCAAAATTAAAGTGTACTATGAAAAAAGTGGTAGTAGGGTCAAAAAATCCAGTGAAAATTGCATGTGTGCAATCTGCCTTTGAAAAGGCGTGGCCTGAAGAGAATTTTATTTTTGAGGGAGTAAGCGCAGCATCCGATGTAAAAGAGCAACCTTGGGGCGATCAAGAAACGCTACAAGGAGCAATCAATAGAACCCATAACGCACAACAAATAATTGCTGATGCTGCTTATTATGTTGGCATAGAAGGCGGTATTGATGTAGTGGAGGATGAAATGGATGCATTTGCATGGATCGTAGTATCCCAGCAAAACTACTTATCAAAAGCGCGTACAGCAACTTTTTATTTGCCCGATACCATTAAAGAACTAGTGCAGGAAGGAATGGAGTTGGGGCATGCCGATGACAAAGTTTTCAAAAGAGAAAACTCAAAACAAAAAGATGGAGCGGTAGGTATATTAACGGGTGGGTTAATCAATCGTTCTCAATACTACGAACAGGCAGTGGTATTGGCACTCATACCTTTTATTAAAAGTGAATACTATTTAAAATAAGTCATGAAATAGTCGAGGTGATTGGTTAATCCCTCCTCCCAAGTTTGACCCGCATCCCATTCTGGCCCTAAATAGTAATCTGTAGATTTGCTATCACTTACGTAATACATGTAAAACTTATAAACAACATCTTGGTTGTTCATCAATCTATCGGAAACTGTACCACCGGTGCTGTATTTGCTTTTCACTTCCCTGTCTTCAAAGTCTTTGTACTCAAACAGGCTCCTTAACGTTTGACCAGAAGAACGACTCCAAAACAAAGCGTACAATAAGTTTTCGTTTCTCATGGCTTTTTTGCCCATATTGGGTTCCACAAGTTTGTATTTAAATGGGTACCTGGACAGGATGGTATCTAGTAATACGTTGTTGGCTTCGTTTTTTGCATTAAAAGCCTCGATGTTCGCTTTTATCTGACTCCAGTTTGCCGTGTTACCAAGTTTTTTCTCCCATGCATTGAGGTCTACTATTTCAAATTTGGAAACGGCCAAATTGAACCGACCCGCGGAGGTCTGAAAAGACGTGTTGCGCCTGGCGTTGATAGCGTCGCTTAGCAATCCAATTTCAGCCACTTCATTGATCAAATAGTTTTCTTTCGGATATCTAAAGGAGGCTTTGTACAAATCATTTAATATGGTTTCGATGGGTTGCCCACTCCATTTGGTAGCCGACTGACCAGGTTCTATATAGATAGAAGTGTTTTTAAAATCCGTAATGATGATGGTTGCATTTTGAAAATCTTGACTCGAACGAATGTAGATGAGGTTTTCAATGCCCCTTGCTTCAAACCCTTTGCTTATATTAAACTGAAATTGATTGCTGGAATACAAATCATCCGGGAGGTAATAACTTACCACATCAATACCAGATTTATAAAAATATTTTTGACACAAATCACCCAGTTTTAACATAAGTGCTTCTTTTTTATACAAGTTGACCCCATCTATTTCCATTATGGCAATCGCCTTACCCGAACGAATGTTTTTTGGCAATTCGCTCGTATAATTGAATGCACCCACTTGAAATGGGTTAAACAATTCTTGGGCTTGAACTTCAGGAGTAAAAAGCACAAGCAGGTATACTAAAAATATAGAAAAACGCACTTTCATTTTTGTTCTGTCTGAAATTTGAAATTAAACAATTATATTTGGATGAGGCAAGTATTTTAATTCATAGAATAATTTTTTATTGAAATTATGTTTTTAAGACTGCTAAAACTGCATTTTTTAGATATTCGGCGTTCGCCCATTTGGCAAACAGAAAAAACATTAAATATAATGGGCATGGTCATAATTGCCCTTTTTGCCCTGTATTTACTCGTACTAGGTTTTGCTGCTCCCGCCTTATTTGATAAGTTATTTCCAGGAATGGATCCAATGCAATTGTTTAATGGGTTTTTTATTTATTACCTCACGTCGGACCTTCTGATGCGCTATTATTTACAGGAAACGCCTCACGTCAACTTACAAACCATCCAATTGCTTCCCATAAAACGGCGTTCTTTGGTTTTATTTTATGAATCGTCGTTGTTTTTTTCTTTTTTTAATGTATTTCCGCTCTTTTTACTGGGCCCATTTGCGCTTACCACAGTTTGGCCAGCTCATGGCTTAACTTATGTCGTTTGTTGGTTGCTCACCTATTACTTGATCCTTTTAAGCAATAATATTTGGATTTTTATATTTAGGTCGTCTTTGGCAAAAAACCCGGTAAAAGGCCTGTTAATTGTTGTCCTGCTTGTGTCAGTGGTAGTGTTAGAAAAAACTGGCCTCGTTCCTTTTGCACAAATTTCTTCGGATGTTTTCAAAGAAGCCAATTGGTACAAAACTGCGTTGTCTTTCTGTTACTTTGTGTTGGTTTTGTATACGGGTTTTCAGGCTATTAAAAATTGGATAAAAAAAGCCAACGATCAAAAGAAGACAGAATTTATATCTATTGATCTCTTTTCTTCTATGGGCAACTGGGGTTGGTTATTGAACCACGAATTGCGTTTGGTGTTAAGAAATAAAAGACCGAAGCAACTGTTTCTGTTGTCATTTCTACTGCTATTTTATGGATTCGCGGTATTTCCTAAAGAAGATAGGTTGGTTTTTGAACTAACCCTTGGTGCCTTATTCACCACTAGTATGGTTGCTTTGAATTACTTGCAGTTCTTTTTAGGTTGGGATGGTGTTTACTACGATAGAGTTTTGACCATACCTTTGCAACTGAAACACTTTATTGAGGGCAAATGGCGGTTTATGTTTCTTCTCAATACCCTGTGCCTCATTGTTACGGTGCCTTATGTTTATTATGGGTTGGATGTTTTGTTGGCCATTGTGGCATTTTATTTCTTGTGCAATGGCATCATTATTCCATTAATGATGTATTGGATTCCTGTTTTTCAAAAACAGATTGACATGAAAAGAAGTACGACTTTTAACTACCAAGGCGTAACTGGGGCCCATTTTCTTTTGGTTCTTCCTGTAATTGCTTTGCCGATCGTTTTGGTAACATGGCTGAGCAGCTATATGTCAGATACGCTTGTTTTCTTTATACTGTTAAGTTTTGGCGCACTAGGTTTGATTTGTAAAAATATGTGGCTACAACTTATTGTTAATAGGATAAACAAAAACAAATATAAGATTTCCAAAAACCTAAGAACAAAATGATATTAGTTGAGAATATAAAAAAAATATATGCTGATAAAACAGTTTTGAACCTAGAACATTTGGAAGTAGTGAAAGGGCAGTGTGTTGGGTTGGTTGGGAACAATGGTGTTGGTAAAACAACCTTATTCCGGATTTTGTTGGATTTGATTCCCCCCAATTCAGGAAGCGTTGCAATTAAAGGAAAAGCAGTGGGAGCAGACCATGCCTGGACATCCTTTACAGGGTCCTTTTTGGATGAGGAATTTTTAATTCCTTTTTTATCACCTGAAGAATATTTCGATTTTATTGGCAAATCTTATGGTATGACCAAACAAGCGCTTGGTGCACAAATGGATCGGTTTGAAATTTTTTTCAATGGCGAAATTCTAAATACTGGCAAGTATTTGAGAGACCTATCCAAGGGCAATCAAAAAAAGGTAGGCATTGCAGCGTCCCTGATGGTGGCTCCAGAACTTTTGGTTCTGGATGAACCTTTTGCCAACTTGGACCCAAGCTCTCAGATAAGGCTTAAAAGCATTTTGAAAGAAGAAAATGAAACGAGAGGAACCACACTTTTTATTTCAAGCCATGATTTGAACCATATTTCAGAAGTGTGTTCTAGAATTGTTTTGTTAAATAAAGGGGTTATTGAAAGAGATATTGAAACTTCTTCTGACACCATAAAGGAACTAGAATCGTTTTTTGATGTTTAAAAAGTATGGAGCTTTTTATTAAAAACATGGTTTGTGACCGTTGCATACTGGCAGTAGAAAATGAACTAAAAGCGGTAGACCTAGAATATGCACACGTTCGATTGGGCAATGTCCTTTTAAAACAAGTGCCTAGTAAACAAGTAGTAGCCAAACTGGAAAAGCGCTTAACAAAGATTGGTTTTGAAATATTGACCAACCACGCTTTAAAAGAAATAGAAGACATAAAACGAGTAGTGCTGGAGTTGGTTACTGCAGAAGTGCCTCCTGTTTTTAAATACTCTCAAGTTATAGGGCAGCGCCTGAACAAAGAGTATAACTATTTGAGCCAATTGTTTTCTTCCATTGAAGGCATGACCCTCGAGCGTTTTATTATTCTTCAAAAAATTGAAAGAGTTAAAGAACTCATATCCTATGGCCAGTTCAATTTTAGTGAAATTGCATACAATATGGGCTATAGCAGCGTGGCCCATTTATCCGCTCAGTTTAAGAAAGAAACAGGTTTGACCCCATCGAATTTCAAAAAAAGGGGCGGCTTACAGCGTTTAGCCAGAGACCAAGTAAAGTTGTAAATTTCAAAACTGATTGTATAAAGTATTAGGGATTTTCTGAGGTAAGTTTGTTGGATATGAGCACAAAAGAAAAAATATATCCAATACAGGGTATTTCTTGTTCCGGTTGTAGCCAAAAAATAACCGAAAGTTTGATGGCAATGGACGGTATAGACCAAGTGGTTGTCAATGCCGCCACACAAGAGGTGTCTGTAGTTGGCGAGGCAGTGGACAATTTAGAAATGTTGAATGCCATGTTGGCCTCTAAGGGTCCATATAAATTGTTGGACAAAAAAAGTGCGTTAAGCAAAGCTAAATATGACCCAAAACAGGGCGGCGATTATTATTGCCCAATGCGCTGTGAAGGAGATAAAACGTATGGTGCCTTTGGTTTTTGCCCAGTTTGTGGAATGGATTTGGTGCTGGCAGAAACGGTGCACTCTTCCCTAAAATATCGGTGTGAAGACCATCCTAGTAGAGAAATGGACCAAGCAGGTCCTTGTCCGGAATGTGGGAAAACCACCCAACCATTTGTAAAAGACACGAATTTTGAAGATCCTGTCTATGCTGGTCTTGTAAAGAAAATGCGCCGTGTTTTGTGGTTGGTGTTGCCGCTGTTTGTTATAACCATGCAAGAAATGTTTACCGGAAGGTCCATGTCCCAAATGATTCCAGCAGTGCCTTGGTTGTGGATTCAATTGTTATTATGCACGCCTGTGTTTTTATATATTGGCATAGATTTTTTTAAAAGAGGATGGGCTTCCATTCAGAATAAAAGTCCTAATATGTGGACTTTAATTACCATAGGCACTTGTATTACTTTTGCGTACAGTCTGTTTGCTGTTACCATGCAACGTTTTATCCCGCCGGAGTTCTTAAATTCTAATGGTTCGCCCCATGTATATTTTGAAGCGGTTTCAGTGATTTTAACCTTGGTATTGTTGGGCCAAATAATGGAAGCCCGAGCCCATAACAAAACAAATGATGCCGTTAAAAGCCTGATGCTGTTGGTACCTGCCATTGTTACTATTGTAAAAAATGGGCAAGAACACGTCGTGTCTGTTCACGATGTAACAAAAGGGGATGTTGTACGAATTAAACCAGGAGACAGCCTTCCTGTAGATGGTAAACTCCTGTTTGGGGGCAGTTATGTGGATGAAAGTATGCTAACTGGTGAAAGCGAACAAGTCCGGAAGAAGTTCAATGACCCGCTGTTTGCCGGAACAATTAATGGTACAGGTAGTTTTGATATGGAGGCACAAAAAGTGGGTTCTGAAACCTATTGGGCCAAAGTCATTGAAATGGTCCGAACAGCGGGAATGTCTAGGGCACCGGTACAAAATCAAGTGGATAAAATTGCTTTTTATTTTGTTCCTGTGGTGGTAGTGTGTGCATTGCTTACTTTTGTGTTATGGACTATTTTTGGAGGAGAAAAAGGCAGTTTGTATGGATTGATCAGTAGCATTGGCGTGCTTATCATTGCATGCCCATGTGCGTTGGGTTTGGCAACGCCTATGTCAGTAATGGTAGGAACCGGTAAAGGGGCACAAGAAGGTATCCTGATAAAAAACGCTTCGGTACTGGAGAAAATGAAGGAAGTAGATGTACTGTTAGTGGATAAAACTGGTACATTAACCAAAGGACAACCCGAAATTGCAGCCATATACGGAGACGAATTGTCAACCCTTCAACTAAGTGGCTCTGTTAATGCCAAAAGTGGGCACCCTTTGGCATTTGCAATGCTAACAGAATGCAAAAAAAGGAAGATTAAATTGTTGCCAGTGGACCATTTTGAATCCCAGGTGGGATTGGGTGTAAGCGGTTCAATTGATGGCACTATGGTGAACATAGGCAATGTTTTGGTGTTGGGTGAAAAAGTACTAAACGCAGACCAGCAAAAGTGGGTGGAAGCATGGGAAGAAAAAGCTGCCACAGTAGTTTTTGTTGTCAACGAAACGAGCGTTATAGGTATGATGGCTGTAAAAGATACAATAAGACCGGAAGCCAACATGGTAGTTCAAGAATTGCAAAGGGCAAATATAAAAATTGAAATGTTAACAGGGGACAACGAAGGAACGGCAAAAAGCGTTGCTCGAGAAACCAATATAAAAAACTATAAATCCAAATGCCTACCGACCGACAAATATGCGCGCATACAAGCACTTAAGGAAGAAGGGCTTGTTGTGGCCATGTTAGGGGACGGTATTAACGATGCGCCAGCACTGGCTGCAGCGGATATTGGCATCGCTATGGGAGGTGGAACCGGAGTGGCTATTGGGAGTGCAGATGTGGTATTGATGCATGGAAAATTAGATGCATTATTAAAATTGCGGGCTCTTTCCAATGCCATGTCCCGCAATATTAAGCAAAATTTATTTTTTGCTTTTGCTTACAACGTTTTGGGCATTCCAATTGCTGCTGGCATTTTATTTCCATTTTTTGGTTTGCTCTTAAGCCCAATGTTGGCTGCGGCAGCCATGAGTTTTAGTTCTGTGTCGGTAATTAGCAATGCCTTAAGGTTGAGGCAACTAAAGCTTTAATATTGTACCCAAAACAAACATTTATTGCATTGAATTTGTTATGGAACTGTCGGTAAAGAGCTGCTGGTTATTGTTCAGCTCTCGGCTTCATTTAAAAAAGAGTCCTATGATCCAACAAAATTCAATTGAAAAAATAGCAATTAAGTGGGGTGTAACTACTTTCTTATTGCTGTCTGCTTATTTCCTTATCATGAATGTGATGGGACTGGTACATGTAGTGGAACTGCGTGTTTTTAATGCATTTATTATGTTTTTTGGATGTTACAAGGCAATTTCAGTGGCCAAACAAAAGTTAGAACAAAACAATTACTTCCAAGGTATTGCTACCGGAGCCCTTACGGCTCTGTTTACAGCCTTGCTGTTTGCTTTTTTTGGATTGATTTACATCAACTACCTGGATCCTAATTTTATTCAAGAAATTACAAAAAACGAGCTATTTGGCTTCTATATGGGTGGGTATGGCGCAATAATCCAAATATTCATTGAGGGAGCCGCCTCGGGCTTCATGATGTCGTATGCCATTATGCAATGGGAAAAGGCACCACACAGTGCGGCACATTAACAAAAAAGGGCATAGCGTAATTCCTACCCTATGCCCTTTTTTTATTTTGCATGTTGCCTTTACAACAAGTAAGTAGGTACAAATGTTAAGGTATGGTAGGCTTCGTTACCTGTGGTAGCCATTTTATTAATATAGGTGGCTGTTTTAGCGTTGATGTCGATGGTAATGAAATAAGTGACATTGGTGTCATAGTCGAACATCATGGCGTAAACAGTTCCATCCATGTCTTTAGCCATGCTTCTTACTGGTATCCAATCGTTAGAAATATCCTCAGGAAAACCTTCAAATGTAGTTATGGTAGCAACCCCTGTTATGCTACCATCCAAGGCCAAGTCATCGATTTGAATTTCTCCATCATTCGTATTCCAACCATTGGCAATTACAAATTTTTCGTTGTCGTAGTCGTACACTAGCCCTAGTCCACAACAAGTATTGGCCCGGCTAAGCTTTTGCGATCTACCACCATCCGTTCCAAATTTAACAATGCCATTGCCATCACCATTAAAGTCACCCACAGACATCAAACTGTCGTCTTCGGCTACAACCCAGTTCACTACTGCATCCCAAATGGCTTGTCCATCCGATCCGTCGTTGTCGTTGATTTTGGTTGCGATTTTCGTACCTGGATCAATTTTGAACAAATCCCCACCAGCGTTGCTATTCACAGAGGCATAATAACTCTTTTGAATGTAATGGTAGGTAAATGCCCGCACATTTTGTAAATCCGAACTTTCGTAAGTAAACGTGAAAAGATCTGTAGTAGTACCATTAGATTTGTCCAAGTCTTTAAAAGTACCAGATTTTTGACTGGTTAAAAGCGTCCATTTATCGGCGATAGTAGCGTTTACAGTTAAATTGCCATTTACGGAAAAGACGGCAATACCTGCATTCTCAATATTGGGCGCTGGGTCGGAAGCACTCCAATCGAAAGTAAAATCTGTATCTAAAAGATCTTCTGTACCGTTGTTTATTTTTACTAATAACGTTGTACCCGCCCCCATATTGGTAGGCATGTCTGCGGAATAGGTTGTACCTGCATCTGTAGAATATTGAAAAGCAGGAGTTCCACCCATGGTATAATCTGTTGCAGTAATTTCACCTCCTGCGCTCACACCAAAAGTGGGGTCATCATCTTTACACGAGAATATCAATACCGAACTAGCGACCAGCATTGAAAGAATGGTTTTTTTCATTAGAAGTTTTGTTTTTTGTCAAAAAGAATACCTGTATCTTATTAAGTTAATATAATTTTAACATAAAAGTAAATACTCTTAACGTTTTGGTAACGATAAAAACTATTTTAAAACGATTCTTAATAGTTGGAAAGAATGGTATAATTTTTTCAAGAAAATGGGGGAGAGATATGCCATAATTTGACAAAACAAGCCTCTTTAATTTGGGATCAAAAAAAGGGGCATGCAATAGAAAAGGAGCATAAAAAAGCCTTTTTGTTCCAAACAAAAAGGCTCTTTTAATTAATTATTTTTTAAACAAATATCCTGCTGAAAATTGTATTACCCTATTTGGGTGGTACATGTCCGGGTTGTCATTTTTGGAAATGTCGCTCAATCCCCAAATGTGCCTTACGCCCAAGGTCAACCCAAAATCGAATTCATAAGATGCACCAATTGGAAGCCCTAGATCAAAACCGTTCGTATCGTCTTTAACATCTAAAGTAGTATCTCCAGATTTTACTTTAGAACTTACGTTGAAACCAGGTTGCAAACCACCTAAAACACTAAAACCTTTAAAAAAGTAATACCTATAAACGATAGGAAGGTTGATGTAGTTGATCCGCCAAGATATGTCCGCATTGGCTGCTTTGTACCCTTGACCCGAATACATTAAACCAAAAGAAATAGCAGAGCTTTCGGAAAATGCATGGTCGTAATGAACACCTAAATGCGGCGCCAACCTAATGTTGATGTCGTCATTGTCCAAATCACCACCTACGGATGCGATGTTCCATCCGCCTGTAACTCCAAATTTTTGCGCATGCGAAAAACTAAAAGCCAAAATAGAAAGTGCGAATAATAATGTAAATTTTTTCATTTTAATTGATTATAAAAAGTGATTCATTCAAGGTATAAAATAAGCACATTATAGTTCAATAATGAACTGATTAATTACTTTTTCTTCTAAGAAACATAACAAAGATACCCACCAATACAAATGGTATGCTCAATATCTGTCCCATTTTTATAGGCAAATCATTTTCGAAGCTGCCTTGAACTTCTTTTACAAACTCAATAGAGAATCTAAATACAAACAACATGGCGATCAGCATTCCGAATACGAATCCGTCTTGGTGTTTTGTTTTGTTTCTTTTGTAATATTGGTGGACTATAACAAACATTACAATGCATGCCAAAGCTTCATAAAGTTGCGCAGGGTGTCGCGCAAAAGTCTCTCCAAGTTGCATAAAAATGAAGCCATAAGAAGCTTCTGTAGGCATTCCCACAATTTCAGAATTCATTAAGTTACCCAAACGTATGCTGGCACCAGCTAATGGTGTAACAATGGCTATCATATCCAAAAGCCACCACATTTTAACTTTTTCTTTTCTTGAGAATAGCCACAATGCGGTAATTATGCCTACCCCTCCACCGTGGCTGGCCAACCCTCTGAAACCTGTAAACTCAAAAGAAGGATCAAACCGAACGGGTAGAAAGATTTCTAGAATGTGGTTGGAGTAATAATCAAAATCGTAGAACAAACAGTGGCCAAGCCTGGCACCGATAATAATTCCAAGCACCACATATCCTGTTAAAACATCCAGCTTTTCTTGCTTTAAGTTGACAGCTTTGAACTGGTGTTTGAGGTATTGGTAACTCAATATAATACCGGTAACAAAAAGAAGGGAATACCAGCGTATGGACAAGGGCCCTATACCAAAAATTTCTGGATCCGGATTCCAATGAATAAAAGAAAGCATATATTTATATTTAGACCTCAAATTAAAACAAATAATTTCAATTTGTAAGCGTTCACTCAAAGTTTCGAACTTTAATTGGTCCTATTGGCAGACCACACTAATACAGTCAAAAGTAGGTTGGAAGACTTTTCAACTCCCCTATTTGGGTGAAATTTCATTGCTTTGGCCAACCTCCTATCAAAATAATCGTAACTTTTAGAAGTATTATTCCTCAACTTTAACAATGTCTTATGATGAGATTTTCACTAAAATTATGTGTGCTGTTGTTTTTCGTAGCAACCGTACAGGGTGCCAAGGCCCAACAGGTATTAAAAACGCCAAGGGCCGTAAGCCCAGCAGCAGAAGTAAAACAAACGATTGGTATAGCCGAAATTACTGTTAATTATTCTAGACCAAAAGTTACAAGCCCACAAGGGCAAGACAGAACCGGTAAAATATGGGGCCAACTGGTGCCGTATGGTAAAACCAACCTAGGGTTTGGCGGTACTGAACCTGCTCCGTGGCGGGCAGGAGCAAATGAAAACACTGTTTTCAGTATTTCGCACGATGTTTCCATACAAGGTAAGTTGTTGCAGGCTGGCTCTTACGGTTTGCACATAGTAGTAAAAGAAAACAACCAAGCTACTTTTATCTTCAATAGCGATGTGGATGCCTGGGGCAGCTATTTTTACAAATCTGAAAACGATGTTTTAACAGTGGAGGTCGCTACTTCCGAAGTTGCTTTTACTGAAGTACTAACGTACAACTTCATCGATTTTACCGCTTCCAGTACTACCTTGGTGCTGGATTGGGAAAAAAAGAGATTTCCATTAAAGATTGAAGTGGCTACAGCAGAACAAGTGTTCGTCAATATGCAAAAAGAATTAAATGGTTTACAGGGATTTTTTTGGAGAGGATACAGCGAAGCTGCTTTGTATTGTGTACAAAATAACTTTCATATGGAACAGGCAGGTATTTGGATTGATCGGTCTTTGGGTATAGAGAGGAATTTCACAAATTTAAGTGTAAAGGCACAATTGGAAGAAAAAAGAGGCAACGATGCGGCGTCTGCGACTTTAATGAAGGAAGCTTTGGAAATGCCTACTGCCTCTGTGAATAATTATTACGCCTATGGGCGGCAATTAATTGGTAAAAAACAAGGAGCAGCAGCTTTGGATATTTATAAGAAAATGAACAAAAGATGGCCGGACCATTGGCTTTCTCCTCATGGGTTGGCAAGGGGTTACAGTGCAACTGGCGATTTTAAAAAAGCCTTAAAATACGAAGAAGTGGCCTATGAGAAAGCCCCGGATGGCAGCAAACCATTTTTAGAAGGGTATCTCAAAACCCTGAAAGAGGGAAAAGATTTTAATTAATTTTATATATTAGCCTTCCACAATGGAAGGCTTTTTTTTGCCATAAAACAAATGACTATGCAGGACCTCCATATCCAATTACCCAATCTACCCGAATTTTATGTGCGGTACATAAAAAAATCCCAAGGTAAGCCACTGGCGGATGCGCTAAAAGATGCCGCCAAAGAAACTTTAAATATATTTGAAAACATTTCTGAATCGCGATACGAGCATGCCTACGCGGAAGAAAAGTGGACAATAAGGCAGATGCTGCAACATATGATTGATGCAGAAAGAATTTTGTCCTACCGTGCGCTTACTTTTGCACGCGAGCCTGGCATAGAAATCCGGGGCTTTGATGAAGACGCATATGCCCAAATTGCAGCGGTTAGCCACCGTTCTAAAACAGAACTCCTGGAGGAATTAAAAACTTTGGGCGACACCACGAGGGCTATGTTCAATAGCTTTAACCAGTCGATGTTAACAACCAAAGGATATGGCAACCAAGTGGAATTTACAGTGGAAGCCCTTGGCTACATCATTGCAGGACATCAGTACCACCATGTATCTATATTAAATGAACGCTATTTATAAAACGTTTTATTTCTGTCTTTTCTTGGTTCTTTTAGGGTGTTCCTCTGTAAAGGTGAAACACCTTCAAAAAGAACTGGAAATGGTAGGTCAAACTTACCACCACCATTTGGGATTTGTATTGTACGATTTGGAGGAGGACAAAATGGTGGTATCTGTAAACGGCGATAAATATTTTACACCAGCATCCAATGCAAAAGTACTTACGTTGGCGACAGCATTATCGACCCTTTCCGATTCGATTCCATCCCTTCATTATGTTAAAAATCAAGACTCTCTAATTTTTTGGGGCACTGGAGACCCTTCGTTTTTATTCTTAGATTCAGTTGATCGTACCACTTGGAATTTTTTGGATGGAGGAGCCGAGAAGCTTTATTACGCATCCAATAACTTTCAAGACGAACCTTTTGGCGCAGGCTGGGCATGGGACGATTACCCTTTTAATTTTCAAGTTGAAAAATCGGCTTTGCCCATTTATGGCAACAGAGCAGCGGTGCGCTGGAATAAAAATCTTGCTGTTCTGCCTTCCATATTGAGCCAGCGTTTTACAGAATTTAAACCGCTAGAGCCACAGGCAAAACTTAGTAGGGCGTACCATAGTAATAATTTTTATTACGCGAATTTGAATCCTGGGTTCACCCGCCACATTCCCTTTATAAATAGCGATAGTTTGTTGGTATCGATGTTGGGAGATACCCTTAAGAGTCCCATTGGTTTAATTTCCAAAACTTTGCCTACCGAAAGAAATACGCTTTACTCCCTACCCTCAGATTCTTTATACAAATGGATGATGGTACCCAGTGATAATTTTATAGCAGAACAACTTTTGCTGGTAGTGGCTGGAGCAGTATCCGATACATTGCAAACGGCAATTGCAATTAATTACGCAAAAAAGCATGTGTTTCTGGGTTTACCACAACCGATCAAATGGGTAGATGGGTCGGGCTTGTCGAGGTACAACTTGGTAACTCCTGAAAGCATGGTTGCAATTTGGCGGATGATTCTGGACATTAAGGAGATAGAAAAACTGAAGGCAATTTTACCAGCTGGAGGAAGAAATGGGACTTTAAAAAATTGGTATTTAAATAATGAGCCTTACATTTACGGTAAAACCGGAACCTTAAGCAACAACCACAATCTAAGTGGCATTATCCTTACAGATAAATCTAAAACCTACTTGTTTGCGTTTATGAACAACCACTATTTGGGCAGTTCAAGTAATATTAAAAAGGAAATGGAGCGGATTTTGTGGTATGTGAAATCGAATTTTTGAGAACTATGAAAGAATTAAGTATTCTGGCTCTATGCCTTTCCTTCTTTGGTACCACCCAAGCACAAAAAGTGGACAGCTTGGATATAATGATCGGTCAAATGATTATTGTAGGCGTGCACGGAAAAAGCATCCAACCTTCCGATGCTTTGTACAAAGAAGTGCAACAAGGTAAAGTTGGAGGCGTTATTTTCTATGAAAAAAACATTGACCCTGCCAAACCATATGAAGGGATAAAGAGCATAAATAGAACCTTACAGTCGGTTTCAGCTATTCCATTGTTTACCGCAATAGACCAAGAAGGTGGGGTTGTAAACAGGTTAAAAACCAAATATGGTTTTCCTAAATCTGTTACCGCAGAATACTTGGGAAAAACCGACAACAAAGATACTACTTATTTCTACGGAGAGCAGACAGCCAAGACTTTGAAAAAACTGGGTATCAACACCAACTTTGCGCCAGTAGTTGATCTTTCCATTAACAAAAATAATCCGATAATTGCCAAATATGGGAGGGCTTATGGAGATGACCCTACCCTAGTTGCCAAACATGCTGGTTGGACCATCCAAGCCCATAGAAAGTACAAAATCATTACCTCATTAAAGCACTTTCCAGGCCATGGAAGTTCTAAAAGTGATACCCATTTGGGCATTGCAGATGTAACCAAATATTGGTCCGATGAAGAATTGGAACCCTACCGATTGCTTTTGCAAAACCAACAAGTAGATGCTATCATGTCGGCACACATCATCAATAAAAACCTGGACCCTTCGGGCAACCCCTCCACGCTTTCATGGAAGGTCATGACCGAACTTCTCCGTAAGAAGATGGGGTATAACGGCGTAGTATTTTCAGACGACATGCAAATGCACGCTATTAGCAAACACTTTGGCTTGGAAAAAACGATTAAAATGGGCATTGACGCCGGTTTAGACGTACTAATGTTTTCCAACAACATTAAAAATACCGACCAAAGGGCGGCCAATGTGGTGCACAAAATGATCAAAGAAATGGTGGGAAAAGGAGAAATATCTGAAGATAGGATCCGTCAATCTTATAAAAGAATTATAAAACTCAAACAAAAATACATTCAATAACCCTGTGTTGCGTATATTATTTACACTATTACAAAAGAAAAATGAGAAAGAAAATTGTAGCTGGAAACTGGAAAATGAATTTGACATTAGAAGCGGGAAGAATCCTCACTTCTGAAATTGTTAACATGGTAGCGGATGAAGTAAAAAGTGATGTAGAAGTCATCATCAACCCACCATTCCCTCATTTGCACCCTACTGCAAGCTTGTTAGAAGGCAGCAAAGTGAAATTGGGTGCTCAAAACTGTAGCGAACACGAGTCAGGTGCTTATACCGGTGAGGTATCGGTTGCCATGCTTCAGTCGTTTGGTTCTGACTATGTTATTATTGGCCACAGCGAAAGAAGGGAATACTTTTCGGAAGACAATGCCCAACTGGCAAAAAAGGTGGACGGTGCATTAAAGGCAGGTTTGACCCCTATTTTTTGTTGTGGAGAAACGCTTGAAACAAGAGAAAGTGGTGCTCATTTTGAATTTGTGTGCAACCAACTGACCGAAAGTCTATTCCATCTAAGCGAGGCGGATTTTAAGAAAATTGTGGTCGCCTACGAACCTATTTGGGCTATTGGTACTGGGGTAACTGCAAGTACAGAACAAGCGCAAGAAATGCACGAAAAAATAAGAACCCACTTGAAATCTAAGTATGGTTCGGCTGCAGACAGTTGTTCTTTGTTGTATGGAGGCAGTTGCAAACCTACTAATGCAAAAGAATTGTTCGCATGTGCGGATGTTGATGGCGGTTTGATTGGTGGTGCATCCTTAAAAAGCAGGGACTTTGTAGACATAGTTAAATCTTTCTAAGATGATCCATTGGCTGGGCTCTTGTATGGTGATTTTATTGCTGCTGTTGCCTACGGCAGAAAACAACCGCTATTGCAAATTATATGGCAGGGTGTACATTGAAAAGGATCCAAGCAGAGCCCACTATCAAGTTTTTGAAGAAGAATCAGAGGCCTTTTCTGATATTGTGATTTACGAAGAAGACAATGCCTTGTATGCAGATGAAGAGGGGCATTGGTATTTTGTAGAAAACAAGGGCATGGCAGATTTTAGTATTTATTTTACAGAAGAAAGAGGAGGGTCTGATTTCAGTATTTATTTTACCGATACAGAGTCTTTTGCGGGTTGTAACAATTAATCATGGAATATTTAGGAGTACAAGTAAAGTGCAGCGAATCGCTGGCTGAAATATTAATTTCTGAACTAGCCGAAACTGGTCTGGATTCTTTTATGGAGGAAACCGATGGTTTCATTGGGTATGGTGCTGAAAGTGGTGTAGACAAAGGAGCCATTGAAAATGTTTTTACCACGTATTCTGAAAACGAATCCATTGAATGGAAATTTGTAGAAGAAGAAAAGGTGAATTGGAATGAGGAATGGGAAAAGAATTACGACCCTATTGAGGTGGAGGACAAAATTTTTGTACGGGCAACTTTTCACGATCCTAAACCTGAGTTTGAGCACGAAATAATCATTACGCCGAAAATGTCATTCGGTACAGGCCACCATGCTACGACGCATAATATTTTGAGTTTCGAATTGGAAAATGATTTTAAAAATAAAAGCGTTCTGGATGCGGGGTGTGGCACTGGAATTTTAGCCATCATGGCTAAAAAACTTGGCGCTGCTAATGTTTTTGCCTATGATATTGATGCATGGTGTGTTGAAAACACGGCGGAGAATTTGGTTCTGAACCAATGCGAATCAATAACAGTAAAACAGGGAATTGTTACGGATTTTAATTTCGAAACTCCATTTGATGTTATTCTGGCCAATATCAATAAAAATGTACTTTTAAGCGAAATGAAGTACTATGCAGCCAACTTAAAGGCAGGTGGGAGTTTGTTTTTAAGTGGTTTTTATGAAAACGATGTTCCCGATATTTTGCATTCCACAAAGGCCTTGGGCTTTTCGTTCCAACAACAAAAAGTCCGGAATAACTGGGCTGCCCTTCATTTAATTCTGTCGGAGAAGCATTAAATTCGTCGCGAATACGTACTATTTAGTCAATAATTCGTTTATTTATATAGCTACCTTTTCGTAAATTTGATATTCGACAACTATTTTATCATGCGCAATGCAATCGTCACATGCTTTTTTATGTTGGTTGGGGTTCTTTCTTCAACCGCCCAGCGGCAAGTTGTGCCTGAAAGCCCAGATTCTTTAGGAACATGGGTCAATGGTTATTATGGAGCCCCTTCCAGTTCGGAAGTTGTTCAAGAATTGGGTGCTGATTTTGAGACCTTGTGGTACAACAACAGCATTTCTGAAAACAATAAATTAAAAATTTGGGAACAATCTGGTAAGATGCTTCGCAAGGGGTATAGCCTTAGAGGAAGTCTTAAAAATTACATTGCCAGCATAGTACATGCGCTTAATTCCGAAAATTTGGATGCGCAAAAATTCAATTCGTATTTGCTTCTGGCAGACAACATTGTAGAGGCCTATCCAAGTGCCGAGGGGAGTTTGATTTTTGGCACTTTAAAAAACTTTTTTCAACATAGAGCCATTTATTATCAACGCTCCAACCAATTGTTCGTTTTTAATGACAGTTATACGTTTGATTTTGTTGCACCACCCGTTGTGCCCGAATATGACCCTGAAGAAGTGGTTGCAGAAGAAGAAGACGGGTACAACGATGGCTACGATGATGAAGACAGTGATCAAGAATACGATGACTACGACGATGAAGAAGAGGATGGTTATTTCGATGAATGGGAAGAAGAAGACAACAGTGACGATTGGGATTCTGACTACAACGAAAACTCTGATGAAGCATTGTTGGATGCAATGAGCGAACAAGAAGAAGTGGTTCCCGTTGAAGGCGTTGTGATTAGGTTCGATGCTGTTGATTTGAATTTTGTTACCAAATCAGATTCAACCTTTTTAAGAGGCACCAAAGGAGACTTTGTAGTCAATAAAAAGATTTTTGTGGGGGAAGGAGGCAAGTTCGATTGGACTGTAGCCAATTTACCTGCTGAAGAAGTTTATGCCACATTGGGTACCTATAACTTAGATGTGAGCAAACCAAGAATAACCTCTGAAAAGTCCAAATTAAGTTATCCCGATAAAATTAATGCGCCTGTGGATGGTGTATTCGAATTTGCCAGCAGACCGCACGACGACAGCGTCTACTTGTCTACCTACCCTAGATTCATGTCTTTTACCAATAATGTAGAAGTTAAAAACCTAGGCAACGACAATATTAAGTACCATGGTGGTTTTGCTTTGAAAGGGGCTAAAATTTTGAGTAGCAATGTTCTAAACCGGCCTTCCACCATTAACTATGTGAGCGAAGTAGGCAGAAAATACAAGGCCATTTCTAGTAGATTTGAAATTGGAGATTCCCTAATAACATCAGAGGTAACAGCATTTGTAATTTACCATCGAACAGATTCCATATACCACCCTGCAGTACGCTATCGATTTAATATGGCCTCAGAAGACTTAGAAATTCTGAAGGACAAAGGAGGATTTAGAAATACACCCTATTACTCTACTTTTTACAAAATGAATATTTTGGTGGATCGGGTAACTTGGAATATGCAGGCCGATAGTTTGGACATGCAAATGTTGATTGGTAGACATGCCGTACCAGCTTATTTTGAATCGGAAAGCCACTTTAATATAGAAGATTTTAGGAAAATGACAGGGGGACAATACAACTTCCACCCACTTAAAATTCTACTGAGTTATTCTAGAAAAAATGGTCCGGAATTTTATGTGGATGACGTTGCAAAAAGATATAAAATCCAACCAAAAACTTTTAGAGGGGCCATGGTGCATTTGATGCAAAAAGGTTTCATAGATTATGACTATACCTCCGGGTTGATCAAATTAAAACCCAAGTCCAAACATTATTACAATGCCCAAAGAAATACCAAAGACTATGACAACATAATCTTAGATTCTCGATTGGACCATGACACCAATGCTACCTTAAATCTAGCCCAAGATAAAATTACCGTTCGCGGTGTGGAGTCCATTACTATTATGGATTCATTGGATGTTTTTATTCAGCCAGACAGTGCCGTTATCACCATATTAAAAAACAGAGATTTTATTTTTGATGGAAAGATTTTTGCAGGGAACTTTCACTATGTAGGAAGGGACTTTCTATTCAGTTACGACAGTTTTCTGATTAACTTGAATCATATTGATTCCATTAGAATGTTTGTGAAGGATGAGAATAGCCGAGGAAATAAAAAAAGAAGCATCGACAACGCCATCGTAGGGTCCAACCCACAGACATCATCTGAAAACCCAACCGACAATGTAACCGCAGATTTTGCTGGTAGCTCAGGCGTGTTGTACATCAATGATCCGAGGAATAAATCTGGAAGAAAAAAATATACCAATTATCCTAAATTTACAGGAGGAACCGGCTCCGTAGTGAAGTTTGATCGGGGCGAATACCTAGGAGGCGTGTATGACAATTCTATTTTCTTTGACGTTCCCCCATTTGACTTGGATAGTTTGAATGACAGTGACCCATCTGCGATTAAGTTTGCAGGTGCTTTTAATTCCAACGGGATTTTTCCTGTTTTTGAGGAAAAACTAAGGGTGATGGAAGACTTTTCATTGGGGTTTGATCACGATGTACCGGCAGAAGGATACCAATTGTACAAAGGGGATGGTACTTTTTATAATACATTAAGATTGGATAAAAAAGGGATCCAAGGATCTGGTAGAATTGATTATTTGACCAGTACTTTTGAGTCCGAAAACCTGTTGTTTTACCCAGATTCGGTAACGGGAACAGGAACGGGTTTTGATATGCTTAAAAAAGAGTTCAAAGGACAAGTTTATCCCGACGCCCAAGTCGCTAATTTTGACCTTTTATGGAAACCCAAAGAAGATGAAATGGTGCTGACCAATATTGATGATCCATTTACTCTTTATGATAAAACTGCCAACCTTCAAGGTGAACTGACCGTGAAACACGATGCCGTAGAAGGAAATGGAGAGTTGCATACTAGAGGTTCCGTGTCCAAATCAGATTTTTATAGTTTTCAAAGCAATAAATACTTGGGCAGGCATGCCGAGTTTAAAATTGAATCAGACGATCCTGAAAAGCCGGCATTAGCAGGAGACGATGTGCGTTTGCGTTTTAATTTAGAAGAAAACTATGCAGACATTAGCCCAGAAATTGAAGGAGAAGCCGCAATTAGCTTTCCATATGCACAATTTAAAACTTCTATTACCAATGCCCGTTGGGACCTTTCTGAGCACAAAGTAGTAATGACTAAAGAAGAAGATGCCCCTATTGAGAGTTCCTTTTTCTATTCAACTGCTGAAAACCTAGACTCCTTGGTTTTTAATGGGGAAGAAGCTGTTTATGATATCAATACACAAGAAATCAACGTAAAAGGAATTCCTTACATTATTGTAGCGGATGCGAAGATAACCCCATCCAACAATGAGTTGCTTATCGGTGCCGACTCAAAAATTGGCACATTGGAAAATGCAGAAATAATTTTGGACACTTTGAATGGCTACCACAGGTTGCACGATGCAGTCATTGACATCCAATCAAGAAATGAGTTTTCAGGGTATGCTTTGTATGAATATGTAAACGCCCTGAATGATACTTTTGCAATAGAAATGCGAAATTTCCGATTGGAAGAAGACTTGAGTGCCTCTACCAAAGCAAAGAAAAAGAAACAAAGTGAGGTAGTGATGCATTCGGTAGCGAATGGTACAATTACAGAAGAGGATTTAATTTTGGTGTCGCCAGGTATGTATTTTAAAGGAGACATTATTTTATATGCAAACAAACCTGCCTTGCAAATGGATGGTTTTGTTAAACTTAATTTTCAAAACACACCGGATTACAATACTTGGATCCAATACAATAGCTCTGCAGAACAGCAAGAAGTAGTGTTTAACTTTGATAATAGCACGACGGACGAAGGCAGAAGGCTCAATGCTGGCCTGCATTTTTCTAGCATAGACAATACGTTGTATTCTACTTTTGTACAGGACAAAGAAGACGAAGGGGACGATGATTTTTTTAAACCAGGTGGGTTGCTCCATTTTGATGAACAACTCAATGAATTTGTAATTGAAGATACGGCAAAATCTTCTGGAGAGGCTTTAGCGGGTCGGATATTTGGATTCAATGAGGCAACAGGAGCGTTGAGGTTCGAAGGGCTGATGCAACCAATGAACAATACGAAGGGGGCCGAGTTTATGATGTCGGGAATTGGCACTGGCAATGTAGACAACCAAGAGTATAAGATTAACACCTTATTGACATGCAATTTTTCTGAAGTACCTTCCTCGGCCTTGGACCAAATGGCCATTGATATGATGGATGTTGTGGAAAATACTGCGCCACCAGAAGGTTTAGGTGATTTCACCAACTTATTGTACAAATTGGGCAACCTTATTGGAGAGCGGCCTACTCGGGTCTACGATGAACGCTCGAAAGAAGGGTATGTGCCCCTTGCTGGTTTTACAAAAGAACTAACCAAGTCCTTGAACATTACCAATCTAGATTTAGAATGGTCTTCAGATGAAAAAGCATTTTACAGCGTTGGAAAAATTGGGCTCTCTAACATCAAATCTCAAAATGTTAATGCAGCTTTTGATGGCTTTTTAGAGTTCAAAAAGAACGACGACGGTACAACCTTATTTAATTTGTTTATAAAGGCCGCCTCAGATTCCTGGTATTATTTTAGTTTGGAAAACAACCGCCTGCTTCTTTTTTCTTCTAACGGGCGTTTTAATGGTATTATATCAGATAAAACCAATGCCACCAAGGCCAAAGTTGGGGAAATGGTATTTTATCCTGGAGATAGAACAGAAACACTCGATTTTATCAATCGATTTAGGTTGGTGTACCTCGGTATTGATGACCCTTATGACTTGTCTTCCGATCTTGAGGAAGAGGAAGTTGAAGACGCTGGCTTTGGCGGAGCTGAGGACAAAAAGGAAACAACGGAGGAGGAAGAGGACGACGACGATGGTTTCTAGCCAATATTTCCATTAAGTTTTCTCCCCATAATTCCGTATATTTGCTATTGATTTGACCAACAGGATTACTTTATGGAGATATTATTGTTTGTAATAGGTTTGATTTTTGCCTACTTATTGGGATCGATTCCGAGTGCAGTATGGATAGGCAAAGCTTTGTTTGGAAAAGATGTTCGAGAACATGGCAGTGGAAACCCAGGTGCAACCAATACATTTAGAGTGTTAGGCAAAAAGGCTGGCGTGATAGTTATGCTGTCAGATATAATCAAAGGCTTATTGGCAACAACGCTGGTAGGTTTTATGATGCAATCTGGGTATTATCCCGAAACCAACGTAATCCTTTACAAATTAATTTTTGGTGTTACTGCCGTAATTGGTCACATTTTTCCTTTATTTTTAAATTTTAAGGGAGGCAAAGGAGTGGCCACGTTACTGGGTATGATGGTAGGCATTCATTGGGAAATTGCTTTAATCTGTGTTGTGGTCTTTGTAGTTACGCTACTTATTACCAAATATGTGTCCCTTTCCTCCATTATTGCTACTTTGTCTTTTCCTTCCATGTTGTTGTTGCTGCCGCGATTTCAATCGACAGAACCGGTATTAATACTATTTGGGTTTTTTCTTTTTGTAGTGGTTTTGTGGACCCACCACAAAAACATAAAAAGACTCTTGACTGGCAATGAAAATAAGTCTTATCTTATTAAACGTAAAAAATAGTTTTTTACTGGTTTCCCATTAGTTATCGCTTAATTTAGCAGCTTTAAAACTGAAGGCTGTATGGAGTTGATCAATTCAATTTTAACTTGGGTAATGAAAAAAAGAATCCACCAAATGGATCTTTTCATGAAATACCCACACGATGTACAAAATGAACATTTCAGCAATTTAATAAACACGGCAAAAAACACGGAGTTTGGGAGGAAGTACGGGTTTAAAGATATCGGTTCCTATGCCAAATTTAAAGAACGTGTGCCGGTTCAATCGTATGAGCAAATATTTCCATACATAGAACGGTTAATGAAGGGCGAGCAAAATTTGCTGTGGCCTACAGAAATAAAATGGTTTGCCAAATCCTCGGGTACAACCAATGCAAGAAGTAAATTTATACCCGTTTCCAATGAATCATTAGAAGATTGCCACTACAAAGGGGGTAAGGATTTGATTTCTATTTATATCAACAACAACCCCGATACCAAGTTATTTACTGGGAAAGGGTTGGCCATTGGTGGTAGCCACCAAGTGAATGAAATGGATCCCAATGCCAACTCTTATTACGGAGATGTTTCTGCGGTAATAATGGCGAACCTACCCTTGTGGGCTCAATTTGTTCGCACGCCTAGTTTGGAGGTAGCCCTAATGGACAAATGGGAGGAAAAATTAGTAAAACTTGCTACTTCTACTGCTGCTGAAAATGTAACCAATATGGCAGGGGTGCCAACATGGATTATCCTTTTATTGGAACATATCTTGGAGATCAAAGGAAAGTCCAATGTACTAGAGGTATGGCCAAATATGGAAGCTTTTTTTCACGGGGCTGTGGCTTTTGAACCATATCGGCCAATTTTTAAAAAATTGATCCCATCCGATCAGATGAATTATTTTGAAACCTACAATGCATCTGAAGGTTTTTTTGGTATCCAAGACCGTTCAGATTCAAGCGCATTGCTTTTGATGCTGGACTATGGCATTTTTTATGAATTTATACCTTTTGATGAACTGGAAAACGAGAACCCCAAAGCATTGGGTTTGGAGGAAGTAGAACTGGACACCAACTATGCCATGATCATAAGTACCAATTCTGGACTTTGGCGATACAACATTGGCGATACGATTAAATTTGTCTCACTTGACCCCTATAGAATTAAAATATCTGGTCGAACAAAACACTTTATCAACGCCTTTGGTGAAGAAGTAGTTATCGAAAATGCAGAAACTGCAATTTCGAAGGCTTGTAGCATAACAGGTGCCATGATCAACAACTTTACTGCGGCCCCTGTATTTTTTGGGGAAGAGCATAAAAGAGGAGGCCATGAATGGATTGTGGAGTTTAGCAAAAGGCCGGAAAGCATGGACCGTTTTATTCGAGTGTTGGATGAGACGCTTAGAGAAATCAATTCGGACTACGATGCCAAGCGCTACATGGATTTAGCTTTGCAAATTCCTGTGGTGCATGCTGTGTCGGAGGGCACTTTTTATAATTGGATGAAAAACAGAGGCAAATTAGGTGGGCAAAACAAAGTGCCCCGACTGTCCAATTCGAGAGAATATGTGGAGGATATATTAAAGTCTTTGGTTTAAAATTTTTTTGCGAACAAAGGGTAGTTGGTCAAATAGTTTTAACTATCTTATTATAATGCATTAAATAGTGCAGAATTTACTCGAAAAGGTACATCCAGAATGGCGGGAGGAGCTTCGGTAAAATTTTATTTGAATGAAGATATATCAGCAATAAATCCTATCTATTGAATATTTTTTTAATTAAGTTTACGATCTTATTGCTTGAAACGATAAATTCTATGAAAAAAATTACCTTAAACATACTGCTATTGGCTTTAATGTTTGGTACATTAAAAGCGCAGAACACTGAAGTTGAAGTGCATTGGGCAACCAAAGTTATTTCTTTTTCTTCTGAACTTACTTCCGTCCAATATTCATCTGATCAAATATTGGGTAAACCAAATGTTCTACCTGCCGGTGGTCAAAATCCAAATGCATGGTCTCCAGACAAGCCAAGTAAAAAGGAATTTATCAAAGTAGGGTTTGACGAACCACTAAATTTAAGGCAGATAGCCATAGCGGAAAGCCATAATCCTGGGGCGATATACAGAGTGTTTGCCTACGATGAAAATGACAAAGAATTTCTAATTCATACCTTCAACCCGAGAACCATTCCATTAAAAAGTAGGTTTTTGAATATTTTTGTTGAAAAAACACCATACAAAGTGCATGCGGTTAAAATTGAGTTGGACGGTGCTGCCGTTCCGGACTATTTTTCGATTGATGCCATAGCCATTTCAGATTCGGACATTCCAATCGCTTCTGAAATACAAATCCACCAATGGGTGCAGGCTGGCCTGGTGGTGGAAATGTTGGATGCAAATATTAATTCTGAATACAAAGAATACAAGCCGCTTTTATCTCCGGATGGTAAAGTAATGTACTTTAGTAGAAAAAACCATCCAGACAATGTTGGTGGTGTAAACGACGACGAAGACATTTGGATTTCGAGATTGGATTCAGCTGGTAATTGGACCAAAGCCGAGAATGCCGGTACTGTTTTAAATAATGCCGGGCCTAATTTTGTTTGTTCTGTTACTCCCGATGGTAAAACTGTAGTTATGCTGGTGGGCAATTCTTACTTGGATAATGGTGAGATGGAGGCTGGAGTATCCATTAGTACATTAAAGGATGGGGAATGGACCAAACCACAAACCTTGGTCATAGAAAATGATTACAACTACGATGAGAAGGCCAACTATTTCTTGTCTAATTCTAGAGATATTTTGATCATGTCTGTTTTGCGAGACGATTCAAGGGGTGGCCGAGATCTATATGTTTGTTTTGTAAAAGAAGATGGAAAATGGACGGAACCATTGAACTTGGGTACGGATATTAATACAGCGGCCGATGAAGGTGCTCCATTCTTAGCGGTTAATGATAAGACATTGTATTTCTCTACCAATGGTTTTCCTGGGTATGGTGGAACGGACATTTACAGAAGTGAGCGCTTGGACGATACGTGGACTAAATGGACAGAACCAAAAAATTTAGGGCCAGATATTAACACAGAGCACGAAGACCTATTCTTCAACATGCCAGAGGAAGGGAACTATGCATACTTTTCAAGAGAGGATGAAAACGGAGAAAATTCTGATATTTTTAGAGTAGAATACCCAATATTTGTTAAGCCAGTTCCAATGATTGCAGTAAAAGGGACCTTGTTGGATAAATCTACAGGGGAGCCGATTGCAGCTACCATCATTGCCGAGGAATTGCCATCTGGTAATGAAATTGCGAGAACCTCATCAGACCCGGCAACAGGAGATTACGAATTTTTAATTCCTGCCGGTAAAAACTATACCATTAGAGCAGAAAAAGAAGGGTTCTTATCGGACACAAAAAATCTTGATCTAAGAGAATACGATGAAAATTCAGCTAAAATTGATCATGAGGACTTAAAACTTTCTCCGATTAAGAAAGACGAAGTGATCGTGTTAAACAACATCTTCTTTGACTTTGACAATGCGTCCTTTAAAGAGAGTTCAACACCGGAGTTAGAAAGATTGGCAAAAATTTTGCATGATAATACAACCATGACGATTGAAGTATCAGGGCATACCGATGGAATTGGAAATAATAATTACAACTTGAGATTGTCAAAAAGAAGGGCACAATCCGTTTATAATTATCTAATAGGACAGTCCATTAGCAAAGCAAGACTAAAAATTAACTATTTTGGTGAAAACAAACCAATTGCAACTAATGATACTCCAGAGGGAAGAAAACTGAACAGAAGGGTGGAGTTTAAAATAACTTCTGAATAAAATAACCGACTATGGCTAAATTAAAATTGCTCATTGTTTTTTGTTGTATAGTTTGTGGCGTTAGTGCACAAGAGGGTGCGAAAGAATATGTATCCACTATTGTAGACGTTACAAACAACAATCCAGTAAAAGCAAGAATTAGCTATCAGAGTTTACCGTATGGAAATATTGTAGGCATTTTTCATGACTCTACTTTTGTTTTAAGCATCAGGCCAGAACAAAAATATGCTGTGCATGTAGAAGCGGAAGGTTATTTAGCCGCTGATATGGAGTTGAATGGAGCCGACGAACAATTGAAAAAAATGATTCCTTTAACACCTACTGGAGTAGGGAAATTAATTCGTTTGGAGTCGCTCATTTTTGCTCAAGGAAAAAGTGATATCCCGAAAGTAGCCTATGCCGAATTGGATGAGGTTGTAAACATGTTAAAGAATAGCACTAACATGGAAGTCCAGTTGGAGGGCCACACCGATTTTAGAGGAGATTCTAGACAGAACATGAGGCTTTCAGAAAGACGGGTAGAAGCAACCAAGAACTACTTAGTTTCAAAAGGAATAAGCAAGAAGAGAATTAAAACAAAGGCGTTCGGAGGAACACAACCCTTGAGTAGGTCCAACGATCCAAATACCCATCGGCTGAATAGAAGAGTCGAAATGAGGATATTAAAAAATTAAAAAAAGCCGGTTTTAAACCGGCTTTTTTTATGCAATGTTGGTATAAAATGCTTGGACATCGTCGTCCTCTTCAATTTTGTGCATCAATTTATCGATGGCCACCATTTGTTCTTCTGTAAATTCTACTGGTGTATTAGCAAACCGCTGAAGGTTGGCTTTTTTCACGTCAATTTTTAAATCTTCTAAGGCTTTGGCAATATTTCCGAACTGGGTATAATCACCACTTACTAACACCAAATTTTCGTGTTCGTCTATTTCTTCTATGCCCGCATCGATTAACTCCAGTTCCAATTCTTCTAAATCCATTTCCTCTGTTTTGTCAAACTCAAAAATGGCTTTTCTTGAAAACATATATTCCAAAGAACCTGTAGGTACCAATGCCCCACCTATCTTGTTAAAATAGGATTTTACATTGGCAATCGTTCTTGTGGTATTGTCCGTAGCACTTTCTATGAATACTAAAACGCCATGAGGTCCTTTGCCTTCATAATTAACTTCACTGTAGTTTTCTGCATCTTTGGCACTGGCTCTTTTAATGGCCGACTCTATGTTGTCTTTCGGCATGTTTTGCGCTTTGGCATTCTGGATGGCCGTACGCAGTTTTGC
Source organism: Cytophagales bacterium Alg240-R148 (assembly GCA_900537185.1). GTDB lineage: Bacteria > Bacteroidota > Bacteroidia > Cytophagales > Cyclobacteriaceae > Alg240-R148. The sequence continues at coordinate 143,197 of LS999829.1, read as the reverse complement.
ATTCATGCTGGGATCAACACCACCTTCTTTGGCTGCTAGTGTTATGGCTTTTGCCAACCTTGGAAAAATTCTGGACATCTTGCCCCATCGCTTTTCTTTGGCTGCTCTTCTGTATTCGAATGCTCTTCCCATTGTATTGTAGTTTTATTGTTGAGAATGTAAAAATAAATTAGAAATAGGGTAATCTGCAAATTTAATCCTGTTTTATATAAGATTCGATTGCTTTTTCATCAACAGAACAATTGATCCATTCCCCATCTAATGTTGCATTAAATTTTTTCTTGTAAAATTCAATAGCTGGCTGGTTCCAATCGAGTACCTGCCATACCAGCCCAGAGCACCCACTTTCATGGGCGTATTGCATTGTTCTTTTCAACAACTTTTCACCATAGCCTTGGCCTCTATGGGTTTCGGTAACAATTAAATCTTCTAAATAAAGTCGTTTGCCCTTCCAGGTCGAGTAGCGAAAATAACATACGGCTGCCGCCACCACTTGGTCTCCGTCTTGTGCTACAAAAAAATTGAAACAAGGGTGGTTGCCAAACCCTTGTTCCTGCATTTTTTCTACTGTATTTTCAACTTGATCTTCGGCCCGCTCCAACCGAGCAAGTTCCTTAATCAAATCCAGTAGTATGGGCAAATCTTCTAGTTTACCTTTGCGTACCATATTTAATTCAAAAAGAAGATAGAGTTGGCAAACATGAGTTTTCCATTTTCCCAAAAGTCTCTAAACAAAGGGTCATCAACAAAATAGGTGACATGGCCCCTGCCAGTATTGCTAACACCAAAAACAACAGTTTTTATTGGGCTTTGCCGCACTCTATTGCCCACAAAACCCGCAACATGGTCCTCCGAACTTTTGATTACCCCAACATTGGCACCATTTTCTAAATAGGCCAATCGAGAAGTCCCTTGTTTAAGGGTAAAATATGTTTTATCGTATCCATAGGCTAAAGGATGGGTGTTGTCTACGGTAACTTTATAAATGGCTCCTGTGATACTGCTCTGAATATAATTTCTGTTTCTCAAATTGTAGGGTGCGAGCTGATCTTGTTGGTCAAAAGATTTTTTCCTTTTTTCAAACTCCTTTTTTTCTTCCGGGCTGTTGTACGATTTTAAATTAAAACCATCTTCTCCTTTAAATTTTGATATGGCGGAGCCAAGCAATACCAGGTTACCTCCTTTTTGTGTCCATTCCTTGATTTTTCCCATGGTACTTTTGTTAAACGAATTGTAACGCCCGCTCGGCAAAACGATAACATCATAGGAACTCAAGTCAACACGGTTAAAGTAATCTGTATAGACATTGGTAACGGGGTATTGCAGTTCTTTTTCAAAATAATGCCAAATGGCTCCATAATTCAAGGAGGAGGTTCCATCCCCACCCACCAACATTACTTTAGGTTTGGTTACCACTTTGTGGTGGGCAGAACCAAAATCATACCCCTGGTCCATAAAACCAGTTGTGGCCGCAAACACAGGTCTATTAAATTTTTTAGCCGCTGTTTTTATTGTGTTTTCAAAGGTCTGGCCTAAATGGGCATTGCTTTTTCGCGTCACCACAATCGACCCACTTGCAAAGGTTTGGCCCTGGGCAGTGAATTGGGCATCGGCTACCTTGATGGTCAAACCATTTTTTAATAAATGGGCTAACAACTTAGCATCTTGAAGGTGCTTGTATTTAAATATGTAGGCATAAGCATTTGAATTAAATTCAGGAAATGCCGTTTTTTCAATTTCAAAGGCTGCGGAGGCATTGATTTTATTTTTAAATGCGTAGGCTTTCAGACCATATACATATGGGATGGACCAACTGGTAATATCGTAAGTTAAGGAGTCTACCAAGTTGGATTTTGGTTCAAAAAGAACACTGATTAACCTGGCTTTTGGTTGGTAAGTTGAAATTACCAAGTCTCCTTTGTTGACAGAAACGCTGGTGTTTTTGTTGGACAAATAGTCAAATGCAGCAGCAGACTTATTGGAGGAAGCAACCGTGCCATAGTGGATGTCTTGGCTGTCCAGCCAGCGGGTAAGTTGCTGCAGCTTATCGGTGTTGTTTTCTTTCTTTATTACAAAAGTTTTGTAACTGCCATATCCGCTGTCGTTTCCTTCTTTGAAATATTGACCAAATTCAGAAGAAAGTTGGTCGGCATTTTTAGAAGCAATTTCGATGGTAGACATACCAGAGGTATAGTGGTGGGTCAAACGATCTTTTAAGGTTAAAGTATCGTTGTCATTGGTTTGGATGGCCAAACCGGCAAAGCCGTGGCCTGCTTGTTCGTAGGTCATTCCTATTGCACCATTATACAAAGGGTAGGAGTCTCCATAACTAGGATAAAACAAGTCAAAAACTTCTTTTGTGAAATACAACCAATTGTTTTTGTCAAAATATTTGGCGTGGTTTTTACCAATGTCTACTTGAAATTTTCTTTGCCAAGGTGTAATCACATCGTGGTACGGTTGGGCCGCTGGAGCGAAATAATAAGGATTGTTGTATCCTTGTTCATGGAAATCAACATGTACATGGGGCATCCACTGGTTGTAAAGCTGCATGCGTTGCTTAGATTCCACCTGTGTTTGCCAAGCCCAGTCCCTATTTAAATCAAACAAATAGTGGTTGGCCCTCCCACCAGGCCATGGCTCGTGGTGTTCTTTTGCATCACCAGAAGGGTTGGGTTCTATTGCAGTTGTTTCGTAGTAGTTGTTGACATACCGCTCTCTGCCATCCGGGTTGATACACGGATCCAATATTACCACAGTGTTTTGTAGCCAATCGAGGGCTTCTGGGCTATTGACTAGGTTGTACAAGGTCTTTAAAGAAGCATCTAAAGAAGAGGCTTCATTTCCGTGGACATTATAACTCAACCAAACGATGGCTGTACCAGCAGTACCACCCTTGCCCGAAGCCAAAGCCAAATTATTTTTTCTAATGGACTCTAAGTTATTGAGGTTTTCTTTGGTAGATATAATAGCGGTGACCAACGGGCGTTGTTCGTTGGTGCGGCCATATTCCGAGAGTTGCACCATTTCTGATTTTTCTGCAACATGTTCGTAATAGTCAATCATTTTGTGATGCCGCGTGAAGCGGTCACCCAACTTATACCCTAAAAATTTTTCCGGTGATTCAATTTGACCAAAGGCATGGCCAACCAATAAAACCATTGCAACAGTAAACAATTTTTTCATATTAGTAAAGTTAGATTTTATCCTAAGATAATCGGTAATTCAAACATCCCCCATATTATTTACAGGAAAGGCAATTTTATAGTGCAACGTAGACCGCCCCATCTTCCTCTACCTTTGTTTTATATATTCGGAGACCATCGCAATTACCATGGGTGTTGTTGCCCGTTGTTAGGTGGAACCTATATTCGTGCAAAGGACAAATAATTTCATTGAAAGCATTAATTTTTGCCTTGTTGAGAGGTTCTTTTTGGTGTGGGCACAAAGATTCAAAAGCAATGAATTGGTCGTCTACCAACGAAATGAGAAATGTAAAGTTTTTGAGTTGGACTTTGCGTATTTCTTTTTGCCCTAATGCACTGTAGGCTTCTTCAATATTTTGAAATATCTTTATCCATTTCATTATCTATAATATTACTACAAATTGTTAATATGTAAAAATGAAGTCGAAAGAAAAGCTGTTTTTTATTGCCCTGGTACCCCCGGAGCCCTTGTTAACAAAAGTGGCGGAATTGAAACAAAAGGTTGCAATAGAATTTGGTGTTCGAGCAGCCTTAAAATCTCCTCCACACATAACGTTGCATATGCCTTTTAAGCTTAAAGAAAGGAAAGAAATAGAATTACTTGGGGTATTGGAAAAAATAAAGATAGAGCCACCAACGGTACAATTCCATGGCATTGGTAGTTTTGAACCTAGGGTGTTGTTTCTGAAAATACTGGAATCGCCTGGGTTACATATTTTGGAAAAAACAGTGCACAGCTACCTGAAACCCATACAAATTTTTAACAACCAATACAAAGGCAAGCCATTCCACCCACATTTAACTTTGGCGTTTCGAGATTTGAAAAAAGAGGCGTTTTACACCGCTTGGGAGCGCTACAAAGCCTTGTCTTTCGAGAGCCAGTTTGTGGCCAATGAATTTTCTCTTTTAAAACACAATGGTTCTGTCTGGGAAGTATATAAAACGTTTAGTCTTCGGTAAAAGTCAGACGGCCTTTAGGCTCGCCAGGTACCAGTTTCAAACTTTGTATGTCCCCACCAAGATCTACATGAACCAGGTTGGTTTGATCCGAAAAGGTTTCGAATAACAAACTGTTGTGGACTTCAATTGATTTAACTTTTCTAACACTTTTGATTTCTAAGTAGGTGAAAATAACATTGCCTTCAATTTCATGCCCTAAATAGGCCATGGATTTTTGTTTGCCAGACAAAGCGACTTCAAAATTTTTACCCAAGTAAAGTTCGAGCGCATGGTCGAGTTCAAATGTGTCTTCGGTAATATCGAGTTCGTTGTTGTTGTGCTTGGATTGAAAATATTTTTCAATATCGTCAAGAAATATTCGAACGGTTATTTCAAGGGCTTTGGAGTTTTTGTCATGTTCAATTTCAGCTACACTCACGTGAACGGGGTGAAAAGCCATTAAAACCAAAGAGTAAATTATTGAAATCATAAGTATTTGCCGTTAAAATAAGATATTTATCAAATTTCAAATTTATATGTTATTATTACATTTTGATAGCAATTGTTTAACAATGGTAAATTGTTTCGTTAAGAGGCAACAATAAACGTACTAGAAATTATATGAATGCTTTTTGGCTTTATTTAGAAATGGGTATTGATCATGTTTTGGACATCAATGGGATGGACCATATTCTTTTCGTCATAGCCCTTTGTGCCATATATTCTTTTAACGATTGGAAAAAAATTACTTTGCTCATTGGTGCTTTTATTGTTGGCCATTCTTTGACACTTTCTTTATCGGTCTACGGTATTGTTTCTGTAAACACGGCATTGGTCGAATTTTTGATTCCGGTTACTATTTTTGTTACAGCCTTCACCAACATTGTTAAAAAAGAGCGCTCCAAGCCTAAAAAATACAATATTAACTACTTGCTTTCCTTATTTTTTGGTTTGATACACGGTTTGGGTTTTTCCAATTACTTAAAAAGTATTATGGGGAAAAAAGACTTGTTAACTCAAATTATAGCCTTTAATTCTGGCGTGGCCCTTGGTGTTGTGGTTGCGGTAATTGCGTTTATGTTGGTAACGGCATTGGCAACTGGTTTATTGGGAAGCAACAAACGAGATTGGAAAATTATAGTATCCTCTGCCGTTGGAGGAATTGCAATAACTTTAATGATAGAAACAGCTTATTGGTAAATAAAAACATATGAAACGACTATTCACACTTTTTTTAATCGGTGCCTCTATTGTGGGTGCCCAAGCCCAAGAAGATTGGGGTAGGAAGTTTGAGCAATTAGGAACTGAAGTTCCAACGCCAAATTCTTACAGAACTGGTTCCGGTGCACCTGGAAAAGACTATTGGCAACAAAAGGTTGACTATACCATGAAAGTCACCTTGAACGACGACAACCAAAGTATTACTGGTAGCGAGACCATAACGTATACCAACAATGCACCAGACGCATTGAAGTACCTTTGGGTCCAGTTGGACCAAAATGTTAGAGAGCCAGAGAGCAATACCCCGAAGGCTGCTTCTCGTTCTCTGTCTAGAGATTCAATTCCTGCCAAGTTTGCAGTTGGTATGATGGGTGGCTCAGACTATGTTGGCGGTTATAAAATAGCCAAGGTGGCAGATTCCAATGGAAAATCACTGCCTTATGTGATTAATAAAACAATGATGAGGGTGGATCTACCGGCACCTGTTAAGCCAGGTTCTAGTTATACTTTTTCAATTGACTGGTCTTATAATGTTAATGACCGCATGCAGTATGGTGGAAGAAGCGGATATGAGTTTTTCCCTGAGGATGGCAACTATGTTTATACCATAGCACAGTTTTTTCCTAGAATGGCTGTTTATGACGATGTGAATGGGTGGCAGAACAAGCAGTTCTTAGGTAGCGGTGAGTTTGCTTTAGAATTTGGAGATTATAAAGTAGATATAACAGTTCCGGAAGACCATATAATTTCTTCTACTGGGTGGTTGCAAAACATGGAGGAAGTTTTGACAAAAGATCAAAAAAGCAGATTCGAATCGGCAAAATCTTCATTTGACAAACCCGTATTTGTTGTAACCGAAGAAGAGGCTATAGAAAATGAAAAAACAAAGTCGAAAGGAACCAAAACTTGGACTTTCCACGCAGATAATGTTAGAGATTTTGCATTTGCATCTTCAAGAAAATTCATATGGGATGCTCAAGCGGTAAAAGTTGGTGGAAGAACCCCATTGGCCATGTCTTTTTATCCAAAAGAAGGCAATCCTTTGTGGGCAAAGGAGTCAACCAAAGCCGTGGTGAACACTTTAATTACTTATTCTAAATACACTATTGATTACCCATACCCAGTAGCCCAATCGGTACATGGAGCTTCCATAGGAATGGAATACCCAATGATTTGTTTCAATTTCGGACGTCCAAATAAAGACGGTACGTATTCGGATAGGACCAAATACAGAATGATCGGTGTAATTATTCACGAAGTTGGACACAACTTTTTTCCAATGATCATCAATTCAGACGAACGCCAATGGACTTGGATGGACGAAGGTTTGAATACCTTTGTTCAGTACAGAACCCAAGAAGAGCAGTATGAAAACTTTCCACAAAGAAGAGGAACACCAGAAAGCATTGTGCCTTATATGAAAGGGGACAAAAAATACATTCGACCAATAATGACCAACTCAGAACAAGTACTTCAGTTTGGTAATAACGCCTATGCCAAACCAGCAACTGCGTTGAACATTCTTAGGGAAACGGTGATGGGTCCGGAATTGTTTGATAAAGCGTTCAAAGAATATGCAACCAGATGGGCTTTTAAGCGCCCAATGCCGGCCGACTTTTTCAGGACTATGGAAGATGCTTCTGCGGTAGATTTGGATTGGTATTGGAAAGGATGGTTCTATGGTGTAGACCACGTGGACATCACCGTGAGCGATGTGCAATGGTTCCGACTCAAAAGAATCGAAGGCGACAAAGATTCTCAAATAGTAACGGCTAAAAAAGGAGATTTAAAATCGAATAATACAGAAGGAGTTAAAGACTTTTCTGATGGTTACAAAGAAATTACGCTCACCGACACGGATGCTAGGTATTACGGAGAGTATTTGAATAGAGTGGACGACAATGAAATTCGCAAAAAACTCTACAACAAACATTTTTATCAGGTTTCATTTGATAATAAAGGTGGGTTGGTAATGCCATTGATTGTTGAATTTACATTCAAAGATGGCTCTAAAGCAGTAGAACGCATCCCGGCGGAAATATGGAGAAAAAGTGAAGGAAACGTTTCAAAAATATTCGGGTTTGAAAAGGAAGTAGTTAAAATTGTTCTGGATCCGAATAAAGAAACAGCAGATACGGATTTATCCAACAATTATTTCCCAAGAGCAGAAGATACATCCAACTTTGACAAATTTAAAAAAGGAAAATAACCCAATTATTATGAGTAGATTAAATTATTTCTGTGCTCTTGCCTGTCTTCTAATTGCAGGAACGGCATGGGCGCAAGAGGAAGAACCTTGGAAGAAAAAGTTTGAACAGTTAGGTACGGAGCTTCCAACTCCAAATACCTACAGAACTGGTTCTGGTGCTCCAGGGCACGAATATTGGCAACAAAGGGCGGATTACGTGATTGACATTGAAATCAATGACGAAACACAGTTGTTAACGGGCTCAGAGACCATTACCTATTTTAACCAGTCTCCAGACGATTTACAATACCTTTGGGTTCAGTTGGACCAAAATGTTAGGGCACAAGATAATATGAATGCACAAACTGAAACGGGAAGGATTTCAAGAGATTCAATTCCTTCTAAGTTTGTAGCAGGCATGTTGGGGGCAAGTGATTATGTAGGGGGCTACAAAATTGCAGCTGTAAAAGACGCTAGTGGAGCAACTATGAGCCATAGCATCAATAGAACCATGATGAGGATCGACTTAAAAGAAACATTGAAGTCTGGTGCTTCTATTACTTTTTCTATTGATTGGTCTTACAACATTTACGATCGAATGACCGAAGATGGCCGTGGAGGTTATGAGTATTTTCCTGAAGATAAAAACTACGCCTATACATTGGCACAGTGGTTCCCTAGAATGGCGGTATACGATGATGTTAATGGATGGCAAAACAAACAGTTTATTGGAAGAGGTGAGTTTGCCTTAACATTTGGAAACTACAAAGTAAACATTACAGTACCTTCCGATCATATTGTGGGTGCAACAGGTGTATTACAGAACCCTAAGAAGGTGTTGAGCAAAGGGCAATACGAGCGTTATATGAAAGCAAAAACAAGCTTCGATGCGCCGGTTATAATTGCTACACAAGACGAAGCAGAAACAAGAGAAAAGAAAAGGTCTAAGAAGAAAAGCACTTGGGTATTTCACGCAGACAATGTTAGAGATTTTGCCATAGCTTCTTCCAGAAAATACATTTGGGATGCGCAGGCGGTGAGTGTAGGAGACAAAACACCATTGGCTATGTCGTTTTATCCAAAAGAAGGCAACCCGCTATGGGAAAAAGAATCTACAAAGGCTGTTAAAAACACTTTGGAAGTTTATTCGGAAAGAACAATAGAATACCCTTATCCAGTAGCTATTTCAGTGCATGCTGCTAATCAAGGAATGGAATACCCAATGATTTGTTTCAACTATGGTAGACCGAACAAAGATGGAACCTACTCTCAAAGAAAGTTGGAAGGAATGGTTGGTGTTATTGTGCATGAAGTAGGACACAATTTCTTTCCAATGATAATTAATTCTGATGAACGCCAATGGACGTGGATGGACGAAGGTTTGAACACTTTCTTAGAACATGAAACAGTACGACAAAGGTATACAACAGAAACTGGGTACGATGTAACGTTTAACACTACCTGGGGAACACCAAAAGGAACCACTGCCTATATGAAGGGCAATAAAAAATACATCCGTCCTATAATGACCAATTCGGAACAAATTATGCAATTTGGTTACAATGGATATGGAAAGCCTTCCGCTGCCTTGGTGTTGTTAAGAGAAACGGTGATGGGACCGGAACTATTTGATGCAGCATTCAAAGAATATGCACAGCGATGGGCATTCAAACACCCCAAACCAGCCGACTTTTTTAGAACCATGGAAGATGCCTCTGCCGTGGATTTGGATTGGTTTTGGAGAGGGTGGTTCTTTGGCGTGGACCACGTAGATGTGGAAGTAGATGAAGTTAAATATTACAGGTTGCGAAGAAACGAAACGGACCCTGAGAAAAATGTGACGGTGGCAACCAAAGGAGATCTTAAATCATCCCAAGGAAAAGGCAAGGCAACAGATTTTTCCAACGGTTACAAAGAGATTACCTTGACCGATACAGATGCAAGATTTTATGGAGAGTATTTATCACGTGTAGATGATGAGGCCATAAGAAAGCGTTTGTACAACAAGCATATGTATGAAATAGCATTCAACAACAATGGAGGCTTGGTGACGCCATTGATTGTAGAGTTTACATTCAAAGATGGGTCGAAACAGGTAGAGCGCATTCCAGCGGAAATTTGGAGAAAAAATGAATACAAAGTTTCGAAAATTTTTACCTTCGACAAAGCCGTTGATAAAGTAGTATTGGATCCGAATGAAGAAACTGGAGATACGGATGTTACTAACAACGTTTTTCCAAAAGAAAAGGACAACTCAAAATTCGATGAGTTTAAGGAAAAATAAGAAATAAGAATTTAGAAATATATAAGGAGATGGTTGTCTGTAAAAAGGCAACCATTTTTTTTAGTTCGCTACCAAAGTATTGTTTGCTGTATGGATGCCTTTGTCTTTAATGGTTTGAAGGCATATTGATTTAAACTCCAATAACCTTTTTGAGTCATAAAAAAGGTTGGCTTTTTCGATATTTCTCAAAGCCTTTAACAAGTGGCCGGAGTTGAAATCAACTATGGCCTTGTTGTAGTAAAGCAAACCAGGAAGTTGTTCTAAATCTACGGTGTTGTGAATATCGAAATCAAAAGAGTGCAAATTTTCATCGTTTTCGACCGGGTTGCCATTTTCATCCAAGGGCAAGTTAGAATCGTATAAGGAAAGGAGTTGCGCCACTAGCTTTGGCTGGTGAACGAAGCCTCTGGAAGGGTCTGTTGTCTCAAACAAATAGGTAGCCTCCCCATCCATTACTTTAATATAGATGTGGTAGTTTGTCTCCACTATTTGGTAAGGGAGTTGGAGGGCATCCAACACTATTCCATACAATATGGTTGCAGTCAAACAATCGTATTGACCGCTTTCAAATACACCACTGAATGTGCTATAAGGGTTATAAACCTTTAGGAATTTTTTGTGGGTCTTGTAAAAGACCTTACTTAAATACGCTTTGCGCGATTTGGGGTGAGATTCTTTTAAATTTTCGATAAATAGATTCAATTGGCGCTGCCTTTCTGCCACTTTTTTGCTGGAGTTTTCGTCAATAGAAAACAATAAGTTAGGAATAGAAATTGGTTCGTTGGACCGATGGTTGTTGAGAATTGTTGCTTCCAGCGTATTATAATTGGAAGTTTGTATTAATTCTTCAATTCCCGAATCGTTGTATTGCGCAAATGCAAAATTTGTAAACGCAATTAAAAATAATATGGTTGTTTTTATGTTTATCGCTGCTCCTCCTCTACGTTGTTAATCTTAATATAATAACAAAGTAACACAATGTTAACATATGACGCAAAAAATTAACAAAAACTTAACATTGGAGCAGGGATGCTGGTAAGTAAACCTTCTCCCTCAAATTGGATGGTTTTGTATGTTTTTACTGTTATTATTTTCTGAAAATCAAAATTCTGCATAGAAATTCGGAATAGATAATTATATTAATGTAATTTTTAACTAATAAATTTAAACATGTCAAAATTTAATCCGAATGCTGGAAAAGCTATCTCTGATAAGGTAGCAAAAGAAGAAATAGACAAATTTGAAAAGTCTAGGAAAAAGGACCAAACCAAGGCGACCTTTTTCAATAGAAAAGTCTTTGAAGAATTGTTAGCGAAGCCAAATGCTGCTGGTATTTGGGTTATTTATGGTGAAAATAGTGATAACAAATTAACTTCCGTTTTGGCCGCTGCCACTGAAGATGGAAAAATAATAAAGGACAATAAAGAGCTTAAATCCTTAAGTGCAGAAGGAGAAGGAGATTCAACTTTTTATAATTACGGAGGCGATTGCCCACCAATTTGCCCTCCTGATACGGAAGAATGGGTATAAAATAATGGAAGGAGGTTGGTAGCCTCCTTTTTTTATTGGATTTCTATAAATTTAGAATAGGGTTTTTGATCGGTTTGAATAACAAGAATGTAAGCTCCTTTCTTAATTCCCTCTAAATCCATTTGCACTTCCAACGCATTGTATACTTTTGACCAAATCAACTTGCCATTTACATCATAAAGTTGCGCCTGTTGAATCTTTTCGCTATGCATTTTAATATGGATCCAATCCGATGCAGGGTTGGGGTAAATGGATATTGCTGTAGTCTTGTCTGCTTCCAGAGCAGTTATTTCTCCCCCAATATTAAAATTCTTAATGCTGCTGTAATTGTCACAAGAACTAATTTTTACACGGTATTCATAGGTAACACCCGGAGTCAAGTCCGATAGAGTAATCAATGGGTTGTCTACCACTTCAACTGTCCACGTTGCGCTAGAAGTTAATTTATACTCAAAATCATATTGAACACCCGATTGGTTGGAAAACCATAAAATCGAAATACTAGTGGGGCCAAGTTCAGATTCATTGAAATTGGTAATGGTCTCACAAGCTTTGGTCGTTACTTGCACAATAGAAGATCTTTCACCACAGCCAGCTTCATAAACGCGAACTTGGTAGTCTGTACCATTGGTCAAACCATTCAAAGTTGTAGTGGTACCTGTTACATTGAGGCTGTTGGGCCATTCTGAATCAGATTGTAATTTATATTCAACTACATAATTAGCACCCCCATTGGCTGGTTCCCAATTAATAATGGCGGAAGTAGTGGTAATTTCAGCTGCCGCTACATTGCTCGGAGGGTCGCATACTACAATCGAAAAATTGGATAGTGGCGAATACAAGGCACAGCCTTCCATGGTAACCCGGTACTCATATGCTACATTGCCATCTAACCCGTCCAATTTATACGATGAGTTGGTAGATCGAACTGTGGACCAAGTAGATTCTGCTACTTTTTTATATTCTATGGTAAAAGCAATGGCGCCCTCAATAGGTTGCCAGGCTAGGGTAACAGAAGTGTCCGTTGAAGGGAAAAAAGTAGGGTTTTGTGGCTGTAAACACGTTTGGAGTGTGGTAAATAGGTTGGAAACACCTATGCGCCTACAATTGGCATCCGCAACGCGTACTTCGTATTCTGTGTAGGGCAAAAGAGAATTTATTTGATAAGTCAAGCCAACTACCACAACAGATATCCAATTTAAATCGTCTTTTTCTTTGTATTGGAGGAGGTAGTTGTTACTGCCATTCACCATGTCCCAAGCAATGTTTAGCGCATCGTCCGTTGCGCTGGATAGGCTTACATTGTTGGGCTCTAAGCAACTATTGATGTTGAAATTTGTTGTGGTGGTATATTGGTCGCACCTAAATTCACGAACACGCACCATGAAGTCTGTATTTTCCAACAGCCCGCTAAGTTGGTAGGTATTGTTAGTTGTAGAGGCAACTGTCCACGGAACATCGGCTGTTTTTTTATATTCAATAAAATAACCCTCAGCACCTGCTATTGCGTCCCAGCTGAGATTGACATCATTTTCAACGTCAATGAGTACCGAAAAGTTAGTAGGCGCAATGCACGAAGAACTGATGGTCGCAAATTGTCTCCCATACCAACTGCCCGAATAAGAAGGCCAACCACTTTCAATCGTATTCACATCGTATCGAACGCGCCAAAAATACGTGGTATTGGGCTTGAAATAAGTATATGGTGCAGAGATTTCGTTGTCCGACCCGGGTATTATTACTTCGTGAAAGGATTCTGACAATACAGGGAGGGAAAAGTCTGCATTTTCTGAAATTTCAAGGTAATAGCTTACGCCGGCACTGCCTGCATCTGGTTCCCACGAAACGGCCCCGTCTAAACTTACATTAATGGCATTATTTGCCGGACTATTTAAAGTCAGTCCAAAAGGAGTAATAAATGTTTTGAAATTGGAAAAATTGGAATTGCCATTGGCGTTGTGTGCTTTTACTCGCCATAAAATTGCGTCGTCTTGGTCCAATACCTCCGCTATAACATGGCTGTTTCCAGTGGTGGTAGCACTATTGATAAGCAAGTTGCTTTTATCGTAGTATTCGACTGTATAGCTGGTAGCACTGGGGTCCAAACCCCAACTTAAAGTGGGGTTGGTTGGCTGGTAACTGTTGTTGGCAGGGCCACCTAAAACGGGGGTGTCTGGGAGGAGCCCGATCACTGTGTTTTTTGTTGAAAAGGATGCCGCTGCAGAAGCAGGTCCAGGGCCCACAGAATTGATACCGTTGGTTCTCCAGAAATAGGTTGTATTGAGGCTTAATTCCGTCGCATTGTAAAATGGAAAATGTACTACAGTGTCAACCAGCAAAGTTGAAAAGTCAGAAGCAGTACTTATTTGAAGTTGGTATTGGTTGGCCCCTTCTATGTTGTTCCAGTACAGGCTAGTACTTAAGGCTATATTTGATGCGGCATTGCTTGGGTAGAGGACGGCAGGGCTTTGCGCAATACTGCCGTCAACATTCCAACAAGAATTTGAAAAGTTGCCAATGTAGTTGGCTATAGTAGGATGGAATAACAAATCTTTGGTGGCGCATTGGCTCATGATACTTCCATTGAGGGAAGAATTTTCTGGTAGTTGAGAACAGCCGCCTTCTGGTGCGGCACAATTGTCAATTGGAGCACCCCAAAAGCAATTATTGGAATGGACTGCACCAAAAAGATGGCCTAATACATGCGTTAGATTTAATAAAGTTGGGTTGGAGTTATGCGCGACAATATTTTCTGTAACATTCATCACCACACCGTATCCGTTGTCCGCTTGACACAAACCACCAATAAAAGAATCTTCGTTATCGTTTTCAGAAGATAAATGAATGGCGATATCTCGGTTGATATGGCCCATGTTATTCCTGTAATAATTCGCGAATAAATCCCTTCTTCCCGTGCTGGTAAAACCATCGTCTGTTTTGTGCATGTGTACGTCCACCACGTTCAAATTAACTCCAAATTGGCTTATGAATGGCGCCGCACTTTGCTCCAACAGTTGGTAAACGAATTGGTAGGTTTTAGCAGAGTCTTGGTCCAGATCCAAATAGAGGTCGTGGTCTACATCCACTGCAACATTCACATATTGATTGGCAACCGATAGTGGTTGTAAGAAGGCCTGGTTAAGGAGTTCTTTCTGAGCACCTGTAGGGTTGAAGTCATTAGAATTACAAACTTGTCCAACAGAATAACTACTCAAGGACAATACTAATATTGCGGTAAAAAGTTTCTTCATAAAACTGGTTTTCATTACTCTAGAATGCGTAAATCACTGAAAAAGCAGGGCAAATTACGTAGAATTATCTATATATTACGAAAACTATAAAATGGTAAGTGCATTTTCTATTTCAATATAATAAAATTAGATGATTACAAAAACAATTTCTAAATGTGATTGGTGTTTGGACAGGGGCAGTGCATATGAAAAATACCACGATGAGGAATGGGGCGTGCCCACAAGAGACGATAGAAAACATTTTGAATTTTTAATATTGGAATCCGCTCAGGCAGGCTTGAGTTGGGCAACTGTATTAAAAAGAAGGAATGGCTACCGGGCAGCATTCAGTAATTTTGATCCAGCTCTTGTTGCCCTGTATGATGAAAACAAAAAACAAAAACTCTACCGTGACAAAGGCATTATAAGAAACAAATTAAAAATTGATGCGGCCATACACAATGCATCGCTCTTTTTAGAAATTCAGAAAGAAGTAGGCTCTTTTTCTGACTATATATGGGGTTTTGTAGGTGGCAAGCCTGTGCACAACCATTGGAAGACAGCAGCAGAAGTGCCAGCCACTTCACCGCAATCCGACGCCCTGTCAAAAGACCTCAAAAAACGGGGATTTAAGTTTGTTGGCAGCACCATCTTATATGCCCACATGCAGGCATGTGGGCTTGTTATGGACCATACAAAAGAATGTTATCGGTACAAGGAACTTACCCAAATAGCCTAAGTTTTCTTCAAGAAAACAACCTTGCTCTTATCCGATTTTTTTATTTTCTTATAAAAGTCAATTAGTTGCGGATATAGGGATTTGTCGTAGCTTCCTTTGTTAATGGTAATCTTTCTAGTATAAACCAAAGATCCTTCAATATTTTCAATTGACATTTCGTACGTCCCAAAGGCTGATGTAAAAGCGATTGGTTCAGGAATGTATTCTGGACTAATGTTTTCAGGTACAGATATGTTCACAACATCTTTGTTTTGCCAATCTGTTTTTAGAACGATATCGTGTATTCTTTCTGAGGATTTCGGAGGTATCCATTGGATTTTATTAAACACATTGGGTTCGAAGTAAAAACGCTTTCCACTAACTTTTGCAAAGTTTCTTATTTCTAAATCAATGTTTTCTATACCAACAGGAATTTCTTCTCCTTTTTGTTCCAGTTTAAAAGAATTGATTTTGGCGTTGTTGAGTTGTAATTTTTTATACAACCATTTTTTCTGCTTATCGGCAGACTGGTGGATTGCGAAATTCATCCCCAGGTCTTCATATTCCAGTGCCTGGTATTTGGCTTCTACTTTTATCTTGGCCATTCCATCCGCATCAATGGCAATATCCACCGTTCTATTGGTGGTGTTTTCTTCCATTGCGTATACAGGTGTGCGAACCAAGTGGCCTCCCGATTCGTTAACCACCAACACATTCCTATCTCCAGTAAAATTGCCCATATACCCAAATGGTCCTTTTTGAGAAGTGCATTCCAGCCAAATGGTATCTTGTTTTTGAGGTACACATAAAATTACATGATTGAATTGGTCGCTAGGAAAAGAGGCTTCTACTTTTCTTGCATTTTTACCAGCTTCCACCAATGCAAAATAAGAAGGGATGCCCGCTACTTTTAACATCGCTTTGGTGTAGTTGGTTAAGGATTTGCAATCTCCCCAACGGTTTTGGTCCACAAAATCCGCTTCAAATGTTTGCAGGCCACCAATGCCGAGTTGAACGCTTACATAGCGGGTATTGTTCTGAAGATATTCGTAAATGGTTTTGATTTTTTCTCTTTCTGTAGTAGCCCCATCTATCAGTGACCGTACCTTGGCTTGGGAGGAGGTAGACAAGTCGTCTCTGTTTTTGTTGAGTTCATAAAACCACTGACCAAAGGTTTTCCAGGATTCGGCAGCGCCATGGCGTTTGTCCATAGAAATATTAGAAGGCGCCAACCGAACATACGGGTACAACTCTGTAAGCGGCGGTGCTAAAGACTGAGATTCCATGGCCATTAAATTGGCAACCGACCAAGAGTAGGAAGATTTTTCTTTTACCTGCCCTTTCACTGGATCCCCAATATTTTTAGAAAAAATCCTGGGCTCTAGGCCAGGTGGAAAATGTACCGTGTAGGTAGATTTTTGAACTGCTGTATGTTCGCCTTCTATTGGAAACCAACTGCGGTACTGGTAAATGTATTTTTTTGCAATTTCAAACTTAACTTCTACAGTGTAAGGGTAAGTTTTTTGTCTCAAATCAATAATCTTTATTCTTGAATCCGTCACTTCAAAACTACCATCGCTGTAACTTTGGTCGTAAATATCGTTTTTGCCGATATTTTCTAGTTTCAAACCCCTGGCATCGTATACATTGGCCTTTACGTTTTTTACTTTTCTATCTTCATCGTATGGAATATAGATCAGAGCATCGTCGTCTCCATTAGAATTTAAAATGGTATAAACTATTTTATAATGCTCACGAACGGAAAAAGTTGGATCAATATCGATCAGAGTCGTACTTTCTCTAACCACCACATTGGCGTTTGTTTTTAAAGCATCCGGTATATAGGCAACAGGGTAGTTGTATTGTGCTTGGACTTGAATTGCCACCAAGCAACAGATAGTTAAAATAAAGGAAAGGCGTCTCATTATAAACTTCTTTTAAGTACAATTTGTTCGTTGAGTTTATTTATCACCTGCCCGTAAAATTCTTTTAGTGCAGGGTATTCGATTTGTGTATACATTGATTTTTTGATCTCGAATTTCATATATACTTGCACCGCACCGTTCATTTTTTGTATGTTGTATAGGAATTTACCAGTTCCATCCGGCATACTCATTGAAATGGGTTTTGGCATTTCATCTACATCAAACCCTTCAGGGATTTTTATGGTAAAGATTTTGGTTTTAGCAAATGGAACCGAGAATTCAACAGGGTATACCCGGTTCTCTAATTTAAAAGGATTCTCCTTTATTGGATTTACTGGGCATGCCGATAGATAAATTATGTTGCCTAAAAATTCCGAAGCTCCCTCAGTTGTTGCATTTGCTTTCTGTTTGAAAATAGACTTTTCTTTGCTCATTTCTACCAGTTCTAATGCATGGATGTCCCATTCGCTATTTTCCTCCATGTATTTTTCTTTGAAAACTGATTCTCCTTTTACCCTTACTTGGCTTATTCTAGACAGAGCGTTGTACCCTTTAAAAGTATAAGAAATGTCACCGGTCAAAACATCGTCTTCAAAAGTTAACTGAGCCGATAAGGTTTCAGTTTCTTTAAAATTTGGTGCAAGGTCAACCCAAACCAGACTGTTGCTGCTCACCACCAACCCCTTGTCATTCAAAGAAGAATAAGGTAAAACGCCAAAAGGCAAACTTTTATCGCTGGCATCCAATAGAATTTCTTCATTGTTGTAACGGACCAATACAGCAGTATGGTTGAATTGTTGTCGAAAGGCATAAAAAGGATGCAATTTCCCCCTATTGCGTTTGCTTAAATAAACAATGTAGGCCTCAAAACCTGCCGTTTTTAACATGGAAGTTAGAATCGCATTGATCATTCGATCAGAACCGCGCCCGGCAATGTAAGTTTGCTTGGGACCTTCTCCATCAAAATCATCATCTAGTTGCAGCTTTTTTTGTAAGAAGTAATAAATGTTTTTCATTTTTTCTACTTCTGAAGGTGCGTTCAGTAACCGTTCCATGTCTTTTTTATAATAACCTGAACGTTTGATGTCATATCCAATACCATTTTCTTCTAAAGCCAGTTGTTTGCTTAGTGCACTATAGGAATCTGGTAGATAGGTTTCATATACCCTGCCAGGTATTTCGATGGAGGCTATTTCAAACCTTAAACTTGAAATGTAATCTCTAGAAGAAGCCATATAGGGCTCTTCAATAAAGGCAGGAATGTTTTTCGCTTTCCAATTTTTTAAATGGTTGATGGTAGGTTGGCCATCCATTACTACAGAAACACTGGCGTTTTTAACGTCGAACATTGGTACATACCCACTGGATATTATCTTGTAATCAATAAATTTTGGATAGCGTATTTCATACTCCGAATACAGAGATGGGATGTCGTGCTGAAAATACCAGGTGTTGAGGGCAAAGGCAGAGCCCAATTCTGTAGAATATTTAAATTCAATTATCGAGCCTTTTTTTAAATCTGGAAAGGAAAACTTTTTAGTCTGGAAGTACTTGTTATTCTCTTCTGTGTATATATTTTTCTTTGAAACTTTTGATTCTACAATCTTACCGTTCTCCAAATTATAAGTTACTGCTTGAAAGTTCGCTACAGCACTTTTGTTGTAAGTCTTAATTTCAATATCCCCTTGGTCGAATTCACTTTCATCAAAAATCTTAATTCTTATATGCCTCTGGTATACCAAATCGAAGCTGGAATTGAAAAAAGAATTCCCTTTGTCAAAAATTACCATGGCTCCTGCATTGGAGTCCAATGGGCAGGTTGCTAGCTGAAGATTTTTAATATCTATTTTACCAAATTTAAATCCTTTTTTTTGAGCCATGGCAGTCTCGTGGATGCAGGCAAAAAGTAGGAAAAAACAAAAAAAGTAATTGCGCATAATATTAGTATATTTATATTTCGAGTGAAGCATTCTCGGCTTTTTTGCTTCAAAAGTTTGTGTATATTTAATCACAAAATATTTATATTCAAACTTTTTAATTTAAATCGTTGATAATCAATAAAAATAAAATTATGGCCAAGGTGAAAACAGCATACATTTGTGCTGAATGTGGGTATGAGTCGGCAAAATGGATGGGAAAATGTCCATCGTGCAATTCTTGGAATAGTTTAAATGAAGAAATTGTTGGAGGTAATAACTTAAAATCTTCCCCCAAATTGGGGAATAAAATTACACCGGTTTCTTTGGCGTCAATTTCGGAGCAAAAATTTGATAGAATTGATACAAAAGATGCTGAGTTGAACCGAGTACTCGGCGGTGGTGTAGTACCTGCCTCTGTTGTGCTTATAGGGGGGGAGCCGGGCATAGGCAAATCTACTTTGATGTTGCAGTTGAGTTTGTTGATTTCCCAAAAAGCTTTATACGTTTCTGGTGAAGAGAGTTTGGACCAATTAAAATTAAGGGCTACTCGACTGGGGCTCGAAAACAAAGAGACTTTGTTCTTGGCACACAACATTGTAGGGGACATAATCAAAGCGTGCAAGGAATCGTCTCCAGGGGTTGTAATTATAGACTCCATTCAAACCCTGCATTCTTATGATATCGATTCTCCAGCAGGAACAGTAAGCCAAATCAAACAATGTACTGCGGAGCTAATCCATTATGCTAAAAAAAACCGAGTGCCCATTTTTATTGTCGGCCACATTACCAAAGAAGGGAGCATTGCCGGACCCAAAACATTGGAGCATATGGTCGATACGGTTTTGCAGTTTGAAGGAGACAGACATTTAACCTATAGAATTGTCAGAACCATAAAAAACAGATTTGGCTCTACATCGGAATTGGGCATTTACGAAATGACAGGTAAAGGACTTCGAGAGGTCAGCAACCCATCCGAAATATTGTTGTCTCAAAGAGACGATGCCGCCACTGGAATATCCATTGGTGCCATGATGGAAGGCAACCGGCCGTTGATGATTGAGGTTCAAGCCTTGGTTTCTTCTGCCATTTATGGCAACCCACAGCGCTCTTCTACAGGCTACGATGCCAAAAGAATGAACATGCTTTTGGCGGTTTTAGAGAAACGCTGTGGTATGCGTTTTGGAGATCAAGATGTCTTTTTGAATATTGCCGGCGGTATAAAAGTAGATGATCCTGCGCTGGATTTAGCAGTAGCAGTGGCGTTGGTTTCTAGTTTAGAGGAAATTCCGATTTCAGAAAAAATAGGCTTCTGTGCCGAAGTTGGTCTTGCTGGCGAGTTAAGAAGTGTCAATAAACTGGACCAAAGAATAGCCGAAGCTGAAAAGCTTGGTTTCGAACAAATTATTGTATCTAAATATGGATTAAAAGGAATTGACGTGCACAAATACGGGGTCAAAATCGTAGCCCTAGGGAAAATCAAAGAAGCAATATCCTTTATGTTTGCTTAGTTGCTTCTTTCCAATTGAACTTATAATTCGAACTACAATAGATGCCTCTCTTAATTTTTATATGAACCGGAGTTTAAGGCGTATTAATGCAATACGACCTTCCTTTTCTGTTCGCCCTTTTTACTCCTAACAGACAGGATATAATTGCCTTTTGGAAACTGCTTTACGTCTAGATGAATGTGCTTGGACCCATCCAAAACTTGTTGTTTTAACAAAGTTTTACCTTGTATGTCGATTAGACTAATAGTGGTGCTGTTGTCAAAGGCACCTTTTACAGTAATGCGGTCTGTGGCTGGGTTGGGGTAGGCAGAAAATTCGACCCGAGGTTCTGAAGTACTCAGAACCAATTGGTTTTCATAAAACTGGTTTACATCTACAGTCCAAATGCCCCGGCCATGGGTAGCTACTACCACTTCACCGTCCGTTAGTTTTAAATCCCAAATCATAACCGAAGGCAAACCATTGTCAGCAAATTGCCAAGTTTTCCCATTGTCTGTACTTTCTACCAAACCAATTTCGGTTCCAGCCCAAATGGTTTGACCATCTGGAAAAGCCAAGACAGTGAAAGTCGCAACATCTGGGAAGCCGTTGTTGCTGTCGTCGCTTAAATTAAACCCGGACAAGTCTTCCCAGGTAGCCCCTTTGTCTTGTGTCCTAAGAATTTTGGGGTTGTTGGCTTGGCTAAATACCGCGAAACAACCATTTTTATCCAATGGGTCTGGAACCAAGGTAGTTATGTTGCCCATGCCGTCGGGAATGTCGAAGTTTTGTACAGGAAGAAATGTTTCCCCGCGGTCGGTAGATAAATAAATATTGCTGATGTCGCCCATGCCGCCGCCGGCCCAGATATAATTGGGGTCAGCATCCGAAACTTCAATGTCATAAAAGCCGCTCCAGTTATCCGTTATTCGTATTAATCTCCAATTCAGACCAAAGTCTTCTGATTTCCACACGCCAGATTGGCTGATCGCAAATGCCATGGCTGGCCCATTAACCGAGTATCCAATTTTAGTGTAAAACGGTGCATTGGCATTGCCAAAGCCTGAATCGTTGATGTCTTCATGAACGTTTGTCCATGTTTTTCCTGCATCAACAGATCTGAATATGACATTGTTTTGGTTGGAAGCCAAAAGTTTATTGGGATTGTTGCCTGCATAAACTGCTTCAAAGCCATCTGCTACTTGGTTAGGAGGTGCTTGTCTATTAAACGCAACAGGATCGGCCGATGAAAATGCTCTGGAGCGCAATACTTCATTGTCTTGCGTACCTCCCATGTATTCGGTAAAGCCAGGTTTTTTGCTGGCCGCATAAAATTGAGTGGTATTGAATCCATCTTCAACAGTTGTATAACTGCTGCCTTCGTTGTCACTGTAGGCCACGCCTCCATCGTTGCAAGTAAAAAGTCTAAAGGTTTGGTCTGGGTGGCTGATTGTGGTTAAATAGTGGTGATCGGAATGTACCGCATTAAAATCTGATATGGTTGTAAAAGAGGCATTGATGAAATGAATATTGCCAAATAAAATTGAAAAAGTGGATTGGGCAATGGCGTTGGGGTTCCATACCGAACCTGGTGTTAAAGTGGGCCAAGAAAAGATTAAGTTATCAACTTCATGCCCACCGTTGGTCATTATGGCAGCAGCAGGAGTGGCTGCGTAGTCCATATTATGAAAGTACAAGTATTCTCTATTGTTGGCCTCTACTTGGTCATTGGCAGCTTCATTCAAATTAAAAGCACCGTCTCTTTCCTGGTCTCTAAAACTCACCATTAATTGGCGGTTTTGATCGGTATCCCATACTTCAAAAGGTACTTCTACGTAATTTTGATAGGAATAATCGTTGGCTACCACCCCAGAGGTAGCACCTTCTGGAACAGTAAAACGGTGGGCCATTTGATTTTTTCCTGGGCCAAATCGAATTTCTATATTAGGCGTTGCACTGTCGTCAGTAATGGCCAAACGGTTGCCGTAATGGGTGCCACTGCCAAAATTAACAAAACTAAGAAAAGCTGCAGTTTGCCCCTCGTCTACCCTTAAAAACTGTTTGGAGCCTTCTTTTGTTTCTTGAAAATCAACCGAGGCCCTCCACAAACTTACACCACCTAAAAATACTTCTGAAGCATCGTTCGGATGAACCGTTATACAATTGTCGTATTCTCCCTGTTGTAAGAAATCTATTTGACTAGAAGTGCTAAAATTTTCTACTTTCGACCAGTTTTCGCCCTTGTCTTGCGAAACAAACAGTCCGGCACCCGACCGGTTGGCAAAAGACACAGATGCGTACAATATGTTGGGATCCGTAGGGGCTATTGCCAACTCCGTTCTTTCTGGGTTGTAACTGCCAGCAACTGTGCTTAACACTGTATTTGTCCAAGTGGCACCGCCGTCGGTCGATTTCACTACCCCATTAAAATAAATACTGGCATATAGGATATCGAAATTGTCCGGGTCAGCAATTATTTGTTGGGCCCAGCTTCTTGGCTGGTATACCTTAGCCCAAGAATCTCCGCCATTGACAGATTTCATTATTGCACTTTGAAAAGATTGTCCATAGCCGCCATTGGAAGTGGCAGCAAAGAGATGGTTGGCATCGCTGGGGTCAACAATTATTTCGTTAACATTCCAAAAATTGTTGCTATTGGTTATAGAAGTGGCTGGCAAAAGACTCCAGCTATTGCCTCCATCCGTTGATTTAAGAATTCCAGAACCATTGCCATTGGTACCGCCCAATGCACTTTCACCGGTTCCTGCATATAGTATTAAGGGAGCACTAGGACTTTGAGCGATGGTACATACGGCCAAATTGGGAGCGTTTGGAGAAACATTGGTCCATGTTGTGCCCGCGTTGCTGGTTTTCCAAATGCCACCACCTGCGGTGCCTGCCAACCAAGTTCTGTTGGAATTATCAGCCGCATCTACCAATAAATGCCTTGTTCTACCACCAACATTGGTGGGCCCTCTTTCTTTCCAGTCCAGGCTGCTTTCAACTTTGAAATTGTTTTTATTGGCTGCTTTCTGTTTTATAAGTTCGCTGTATAAATATCCGGGAAGGTATTCGATAACTCCTTGAGAATTGCTTTTGATCAACCGGTCAATTTCTCTTGCTACATCAATTTTCTGTTTGGAAGGCACTTGAGCACCCAATTCCAAAGGGCCTGAAGCGTCCTGTTTTCCAAAAATTATCAGTAACGAGCAGATTAAAAAAGTCTTGGAGGCGCTGGTTTTAATTTTCATGAACTATTGCTTGTTACGGGTGTTGTCTTCTACGCTAACTTTAAACGTATCGACGTCTAACAAATAAACAACCTTTTTTTCTTCTGGTTGTCCCCCACTTGGCTGGATAATTAGGGTATTATTGTTCATCCATTCTACTGCGCAGCCCAGTTCGAATCGTTTGCTGTAACCCAATTCTTTGCTTTCCATGTCGTAAACTTCCAAAAGCAAGGTGGTGCCTTTTAACGGAGAAAGGGTATAAAAATAAGTGTTTTTTGCGTTGAGGTAAACTTTGGTGGTTTCTTTATTAGAAATTCCAGCAATTTTCTTTGCTTTCTTAGCTGGCTTGTTTACCGATTGACAAGAGACAATTGTAAAAAATAAAACAAAAACGATCTTGAATAGAAGCTTCATAATAGTATTACAATTTTAGTCCATATTTCCTTAATAATTTACGGCATAAATTTGAATAAATAGGTGTCAGGGTTTTTAAATTGCACCTGCAAAACAAATTTATCTCGATTGGCTTGGATGGCTGGCAACAAATATTGGTAGGTAGAACTGTAGCCAAGCTGGTCCAATACTACATAGTCTACGTTTTTACGCTTCAAATGATTTAGTAATTCTTCAGCGTCTTTGGTGTATTTGTAATTGGTGGTTTTGGAATTGGATTCCAAGTAAAAAAGCGTTGGTTTTCTGCAAGCCACCGTAACTTCAGAGGGCAAGTTGTTTTTTACCCACTGCGCTGTTGCAAAATAATTACTCCAATTGGGTGTCATAGGCGCTGCTGCCATTTGATGGTTTTTTTTAATGCTGGTCCAAAACACCAATACAACAGGAAGCAAATACAAAATGTTTATTTGTACGGTGGTCTTTTTTTGAAGGTACTCAAGGAAGTGTTGTAGCGCAACGGCCATGGCAACCAATAAAACGGGCACCAAGGGCAACAAAAATCTTATGCCTTTCCAAACATCCGGCCACAACATCAAAATGAATAAAGTGGCACCTATGTAGGCCGACAATAACAGTTTGTATTTCGGTATTTTGTACAGACCAAATGCAATAACTCCTACCAATAACAAACCCAAAATCCAATAGGCAAAATTGGCTGATTTGGAGTAGTCAACTTCCAAAAAGGGTAAAATGCCGCTGGGAATTTCTAAGGTGATGTACCGCTCCAGGTTGTTGAAGAAACGCGCCGCAAAATCGGATATTCCGGCTTGCCCCATTTCTGGCCGGTACGGGTTGACGCGCAACAATTGTTTGACATAAGAATTGCCACCTAGCTGCTGGCTTCGCACCATCCATGGTACGATGGCACCAACCACCAGGGCAATGGCAGCACCTAGTTCTTTCCAACGTTTGGAAAATAAAAACACCAAGCAATACGCGCCAAACAGAGCTACCGCCAGAGAACGCACATAATAAGCAACGACAAGGAGCACCAAAGAAAACCAAAATTCTTTAGATTTCAGCGCATTGGTTTGCGGTGTTTTAAGAAAGAAATACAAACTGCTCAAACTCAAAAATAAAAACGGTATTTCCGTCATCATCATGCTCGAATACTTAAGAAGATGGGCGTTAAAAGCCACTATTAATGCGAACAATAAGGAGAGCTTGGCATTGCCTGTAATATTTTTAACCAGCCAAAATACCAAAAGACAGGCCACAATAAAAAAGAGCCCATTCAATAACTTTACTGTTATAAACGTATCGGGAAAAATCAAAAAAGCGGTGGCAATGATGGCTGGGTACCCTGGAGGAAAATGGTTGTTGGGTCTTAAATCAGGGGCAGTAATATTCACATATCCAGCGCCAGTTTTTAAGGCCTTTCCCAGCATAAAGTAGTTGGCATTGTCTCCATTGAGGTCTGGTTTAGGATCAAAATTATACCAGTACAACAGGCCGCCAACCAAAGTTATAATAAAAATATAGAGTAGGGTCTTTTTTTCCATCATCAATAATAAAACGATATGGGCAGAAAGGAAAATAAAATGCTTGCTAATCCATAATTATTGCAATGGAGCTTATGTACCGCACAGAACTTCTAAAAGAATATTATACGCTTTCTGTTTTTTTTATTAAATTTTGAGGTTGTTATCGAATGCTCGAAAGTAAAAAAATGAAAAATCGAATCGGGAAATCTATTTTTTGGATAATTCCGCTTGCGGCATATGCAAGTGCTTTGGTGTTAAATGCCATGGGTTACTCAATTTGGTTGCCCTCTTGCCCTATTTATACCTACACCGGTATGGAGTGTTTTGGATGTGGCATGAACAGAGCCATCATTGCACTTTTACAAGGGGAGTGGCGCGAAGCATATGGCTACAATGCCTATTTAATATGGTACTTATTAGCAGGAATTTTTATTATTTTATATATTTTCAAACAACATAAACCTAATACAGTTTAACCAAAACCAATTTTTATGAATCATTTAGACAGAAATGAACTCCCGGATTATAACTTTAACATGGGTGCTTATTTTGATAAGGCTTGGAACCTTTTCAAAAAAGGAGCAGGTAGTTACATAGGCTTCACCTTGCTTTTCTTTGTAATAATTATTGTAATGAATGTCATTCCTTTTATCAATTTATTGTCTTTTTTCGTTCAGACACCCTTGCTTGCGGGGTTTTTTGTGTTTAGTGCCAAATTGATAAAGAATAAGGAAGAGTTCGGTAATTTCTTTGAAGGTTTCGAATACTTTGGGCAAATTATTTTGCATCAAATAGTAATGATTTTATTTATGATTCCCATTTATATTTTGACGTTCACCATGGTGTTTCCACTGGATTTATTTATGGAATTAGCAGCAGGTAATACCTATGCAGCGGAAGACTTTTTTTCAGATTTTGATAGCAAAGCACCTTTCTTTTTTGGAGCTTTATTTCTGATCTTTGTTTTGTCAATCGGTCTTCAATTGCTTTATTCTTTAACCATTCCGTTCATCGTGAACAATAAAATGCAATTTTGGGAGGCCATGGAAACTAGTAGGAAACTAGTGAGTAAAAAATTCTTATCGTTTTTTGCAATGTTTCTTATAATTGGGGTTATTATGGCGATCGGAATAACAATAACCTGTGGCTTGGGCTTGTTGGTAGTGGTCCCATTTTATTTTTGCACGATTTATACTATAACCAACAGCATACTTCCTGGTGGAGTGAATTCAGTTGCTTCCAGTATCGATGATTTTGGCAGCACCGATAGAGACATCAACACAGAGCGAGAAGAGTTCTAAATAGCGCCTTTTGCTTTCATTTGAATATACGTATTAATGGTATTTACAGTTAAATTCTGCGGTTCTGTCAGAATGGTGTAAATACCATTTTTATTTAGCTCCTTTACAATCAACCTTTTTTCGTGTAAAAATTTTTCTGCAGAGGTTTGTAGGTAAACTTCTTTTTCGGTGGTAGCCTTTGCGTTTACGGTTCTATTAATTTCTGAATTGTCAAAAATAATGGCGCAGAGTAAATGGGTTTTGTTGAGTGATTTTAAATATTTAAGCTGGCGGTTCAAGCTAACCATGGAGTCAAAATTAGTGAACAACAACATTAGGCTTCTTTTCTTAATTTTTATTTTCACGTTTTTATACAGCCTCAGAAAATCAGACTCTCTTAATCGGGTTTCTTGGTTGTATAAAGACTCCACAATGGTATTCATCTGCGTCCCTTTTGAGTTGGTAGAAATGAAACTGCCAATCTTATCTGAAAAAGTTATCAACCCTGCTTTGTCTCCTCTCCCAATGGCGATGCTGGACATCACCAAAGCGGCGTTGATGCTATAATCAATAAGAGAAAGCCCGTCAAAGGGCATGTGCATCAACCTGCCCTTGTCCACAACACAATAGATGTGTTGGGATTTTTCTTCTTGGTATTGGTTCACCATTAGGGCATTGCGCTTGGCTGTTGCCTTCCAATTGATTAGTTTATAATCATCTCCGGTAACGTATTCTCTAATTTGCTCAAACTCCTGGCTCACCCCTAACTTTCGAACTTTTCTTACCCCAATTTCTTCTAACCTGTTGCTAATGGTTAAAAAAGAATATTTCCGCAATTGGATAAAAGAAGGGTAGACTTTGGCGATGGCGTTTGCATCTATAATTACCCGTCTTTTGGCCAAACCAATTGGGGTGGAAGCGAAAATATTGAGGTTGCCGAATTGGTATTCACCCCGTTCCACTGGCCTGATTTCATAGTCAATAGAATATTCTTTATTTGGTTGCACCTGCTCAAGCCGAAAAACTTTATCCCGCAATTGAAGTTGATTAGGAAACTCATCGATGATATCCAAGGCTACCTTAAAATTAAAACGGCTACTCAATAAGAGTCTTATTGGATTCAAATCTCCATTAGACAACTTGTCTTCCAATACTCTTTCACCCGAAATTGGATTTTTTTGCCCGAACAACAAGGCAAGGTCCACTACAAACGCTAAAAATAAGAAGAGCAAAAGAAACTTTCCCACCACTACAAAAAAGGGGAAAGCAAAGCCCAAACAGAAACAACTTACTATACCAATGAAGGTATAAAGCAGGCGGTTGTTGAGAAATAAATTTTTGAAAAGGTTACCTAGGAATTTCAATTTGATCTATAATTTCTTGGATGACATCGGTTGTTTTTAATCCTTCCATTTCTTTTTCTGGCGTTAGCACCACCCGGTGCGACAAAACCGGAAAAGTCACTTCTCGGATGTCTTCGGGCGTTACAAAATCGCGGCCCTTTATGGCAGACAATGCTTGAGAAGCTTTCAGTATACCAATGGAGGCTCTTGGAGAAGCCCCTAAATACAAATTGGGGTTTTTTCTCGTGTCTTCTACCAATCTAGCAATGTATTCTAATAATTTTTCATCCACTCTAACTTTTGAAACCAAGGCTTTAAACTCCAACAGGTCTTCTGCGCTTAAAACGCTTGGTACATCGTCTAGGTTTTTAGTAATGTGCTGGCTTGCTACCCCTTTGAGAATGTTCACTTCCTCCTCCAAAGAAGGGTAATCGACGTCTAGCTTGAATAAAAAACGATCCAATTGTGCTTCTGGTAAATTGTAGGTGCCTTCGTGCTCCACCGGGTTTTGGGTGGCTAAAATTATAAATGGGTGCCCAAACTTATAGGTGCTACCATCAATAGTGGTTTGCCTTTCTTCCATGCACTCAAATAGTGCAGATTGTGTTTTGGCAGGAGCCCGGTTGATTTCATCAATTAAAATAATGTTGCTGAAAATGGGCCCTTTTTTAAATTCAAATTCAGATTTTTTGATATTGAAAATGTTCATGCCTGTGATGTCGGAGGGCATGAGGTCTGGCGTGAATTGGATTCTAGAAAAGGATGTATCCAACACTTTGGCGATCAAACGGGCTGTATAGGTTTTGGCAACGCCAGGCACCCCTTCAATTAGCAAATGACCATCTGCCAAAAGACCAGTTAAAATAAGGTCTACCAACTTTTGCTGTCCTACTAATTTTTTGGATACTTCAGATTTAATGCCCTGAATTTTACTAAACAATTTGTTCAGATCCAATCGAGATTCAAATGAAATGTCTTTTTCTGTATTTTCAGATTCCATCGTTTTTAAAGTTTTGAAGCAGTTTATTCAGCCGTAAAAATTCGTCTTTGCTTACGAATGACTTTTCACTGGTTGTAGTATAATAATTAAAAATATATTCAATTAATGATACTTTTAGCTGGCTTTTCTGTGCCAAGTTCTCAAAGAAGTATGCATCAATTTTATTCGTATCAATATTGTATTTGTTTCTAATCTGCTCTAAAAAGAATTTGAATTTATTAACAAATAACTCTTTGTTGTTCTCTTTGAGAATGTACAGATTGGCTATGGATTCTGCAAATCGAAGGGTTATGTTTTGTTTGCGTTTCAAAATAGGAATGGCCCGTTGTTCCCTTTTAATCTGAAATAAGAAAAACCCAATAATGGAAAACAAAAATGTATAAAAAGCCCAAGTAAGGGATTCTTGGTTATGAATGAAGTCCATAATACTTCTTTGCTTTTCGTAGGCATTGGAATTGGTATACAAACTGCGAGACCAATAGGTGTTTTTATTGGGTAGGGTCGAAAGTAGATTAGAAGCAATGGTTCTATCTTCTTTTAAAAGTTGGTAATTGGAAAAGATGTTGGGGCAACCGATAAACGTAAGGCTTCCAGACCCAATTTTTACGCGGACTCCAATGGCTTCATCTTTACCGTTTTTTAATATAACCTTAGCACTGTCTGGGTATTGCGTTATGGTGCTGTACCGCTGCAATCTTGAAAATTGAACACTTTTTTCTCCTTCCAAGGTCAAATTTTGCGCTTTCAAACTATCTTCTAAGGATGCAATGTAGGTGGTATTGCTTTGCAAACCCAGGTACGAATTTAAAGGTTCGCCAATAGCATAAGCGGCAACGAGGGCGTGGTTTCCATGGTATAAATGGTGCAATAACGCAATGGAGTTTACATTGGAGAGTTCGTAGTTGTTGTTAAAACCAAAGACATTAAATTGTTGAATGTCTTCATCAATTACCGGTTGGATCAACACCTTATGTGCGGCAGTGCCTTCCATTTCCAGTGATTCATCAACAAAACTTTCGTCATAGGCGATGGCATCTGTATACTCTGAATTGTAATAACCAGTGTCGTACCACAAATAACTTTCCAGATCTTCAACATACAAGTTTCTAGTTGTTTTACCAGGGAAGAAATTTTTGAATTCACTGAATAAGATATATTTTTCTAGTGGCCCTTTGTTGCTGTGGCCAAAAGTTTCGTTCCAATACACTGCTTTGGGCTGCATGGCCCTGTGGATAATGGAGCCCGCAAGCAATAAAAATATGGCCAAAACAACGAAAAATATGCCTTTTTTAATCATTTGGATATTTTTTTAAGGATGTTTTCGGACAGTTTTAAATTGTTGCTACAGAGGCCTTCGGTAGCGGTGAAGTGTCCGTACCAAACATGTTCATATATGCGCAATATGGAGGCAAAATCTTTGTTGTAAGTTTGGTTCAATTCTATATAATACTCGTAGTTGGTTTTTTCTTTGTGCCACTCAATTAGCCCGCGTTCATGCAAATTTTTCAAAACATTTAAGTAGGTAAACCGAATGACTAAGCGGTAGTTTTTATTGTGCATGGCTTCTTGAATCAAGCGCTCGTAATTGGCAAAAACTAAATCTTCAATACTGCTAATATTAAATTGGTCGTTGTGGTCAATTTTGGTGTTCCTTGGTGCTTTTACATTTTTTATGACCAACCAAATTAAAAGCCCAATTAACCCAGCAAGCAACACATAACCCAAAGTAGAGTGTAAAATTTGGGCGATAAAACCCAGTATATTTAAGAATAATTCTAAAATCATGTTGTTTTTCGGAGCCGGTACAGTCCGAAAATAATCGTAGCGCTCCAAAGTGTTTAATTGGTCCAACCTGCTCTCATCGAAACCTCTCTTGGAGGTATCCACTGGGTCCGATTGGCATCCAGCAATAAAAAGAAGACCAACAAAGGCAAGGGTCAATATTTTGTTCATTTTATGGATTTCTTTCTTAATTGGATGGGATAAATAATGAAATACCATATAATAAAAACCAAGCTTCCTCCAATAATTAACAACTTAAAAAAAAGAGGGCTATCGGTGAGTCTGGTAATAAAACTTTCTAAAAAGCCTGCGATAACAAATAATGGGACCAAGCCAATAATGATTTTCACTCCTGCTTTGCCCGATTTTACCAAGGATGCTTTGCGCGGCAATGTACCAGGAAACAAAAGCCCGTTGCCCAAAACAATCCCTGCAGCACCAGCAACGATGATGCTGGATATCTCTATGGTACCATGGATCCAAATGCTCAATAAACTTTGTACCAGCACCCCTTTTTGAAAAAAGAAATATTGAAAAGCACCCAACATTATTCCATTGTAAAACAGAAAATAATAAGAGCCTAATGAAAATAAAATACCACACATAAAAGTCAAAAAGGACACCCTTATGTTGTTAAAAGTTATGTTTAAAAACATGCTGTTGGATTCAGAATGCCCATAAACAGCCATTGGTTCTCCCTTTTCAATGTTCTCAATGGTCATATCGACATATTCATCCCCTAAAATAACCCTAGGAAAGGTTTCATCGTAGTGGGTTGAAACGGCTCCTATCAATACCGCCAACATAAAAACGAGAAAGGAATAGAGGAGTTGTTTGTGGTGTTTTGCTATGGTCAGAGGGACTTCATATTTCCAAAATCTAACAATCCGCTCTAGCTTTTCTTTTTTTCCTTTGCTTATCTTTTGATGGATACCTCCTGTAAGGGCATTGAGGTACCTGGTCGATACACTTTCTGAATAGTGCGTTCTGGCATAAGACAAATCATCCGTTAACTCAATAAACAAATCAACAGATTCTTCTGTGCTTAACTCATTATTTTTGTCCAAAATCGATTCCACTTTCCGCCATTTTTTTTCATTTTTAGACAGAAATGATGCTTCCCTCATATAGTTTAATATATTAGCGGGAATATTACGTTTTTTATGTCAAAATTAAAAATTCACACAGCACAAAATGTCTTATTGGAGTATCAGGTGGCCGATGTGGGCAAGCGTTTGTTGGCTTCGGTTTTGGACCTGCTGGTGGTAGCCGTTTATTTTTTTCTAATCTATTTTATTTTGGCTGTGTTGTTTTCGCTAGGAAACCTGTTCGAGGACCCGAGCATTTTACTCTTTATTTTTGTGACGCTCCCGGCCCTTCTCTACCAACCGGTATGTGAATATTTTTGGGATGGGAAAACGGTTGGAAAAGCGGTGATGAAAATGAAGGTCATTCGAATAGATGGAGATGCCCCCTCCATGGGTGATTTTGTGTTAAGGTGGTTGTTGCGTCCTATCGATGTAAAATTGGGGTATTTGCTTATTTTCTTTATCCCTAGAGAAGCATCGTCCGATGAAGAGCTGGTTTTTATGATTTGGGCGTCTTTTTTGATGGTGTTCCCACTTCCGGTAGTAGGGGTAGTATCGATGTTAAGATCTCCTTTGGGGCAGCGGTTGGGAGACCGAATAGCCAATACCACCGTCATTGTAAACAGAAGGGTTTTTTCGCTGGATGACACCATACTAAGTGTTACAAAAGAAGATTACCAACCAGTATTTCTGAACGTTTTAAAATTGAGAGACAAGGATTTTTACATCATAAAAAATGCTTTGGAAGATGCCGAAAAGACTGAGAATCTAAAACATGTTTTTATTTTGGCCAAAAAAGCAAAGGAGATATTGAACATAGAATCGGACATGCATGCCACCGCATTATTAAAAACGATAATCAAAGATTACAACCATTTGGCTGCGCAGCAGGATAAATAAAAAAGTTCAATCTTAATGTTGGTTCAGATCCTACATCTATCTTTGCATTTTTATTGAAGTATTATGTTATCAGCAGACGGATTAGAAGTATCATTTAGTGGAACCACGCTTTTCGAAGGGGTGTCCTTTAATGTCAACGAAAAAGACAGAATAGCCCTAATGGGCAAAAATGGGGCAGGGAAATCAACCTTGCTCAAAATTATTGCTGGGGTACAACAACCGAGCAAAGGCAAGGTGTCGTTTCCTAAAGACTATAAAGTAGCTTATTTGCCTCAGCACTTGCTAACAGAAGACAATTTATCTGTATTCCAAGAAACAGCGAAGGCTTTTGCTTTGGTAATGGGCATGAAGGAACGGATCGAAGCGCTGAACAAACAGCTTGAAACCAGAACGGACTATGAGTCCGAAGCTTATTATGCCATTATAGAAGAGGTTTCTGAGCTGAGCGAACAATATTATTCCATTGAGGAAATCAATTACGATGCTGCCATCGAACAAGCTTTGCTTGGCTTGGGGTTTGAACGTGAAGATTTTACTCGGCCCACTAAAGAGTTTTCTGGTGGTTGGCGGATGCGAATTGAATTGGCCAAAATAATTTTACAACAGCCTGATTTAATTTTGTTGGATGAGCCTACCAACCACTTGGACATAGATTCTATTGACTGGTTGGAATCCTTTCTAACGAACGAAGCCAAGGCAGTAATAGTGATTTCCCATGATCGTGCCTTTGTAGACAACATTACCAATCGAACAATTGAAGTGACCATGGGCAAAATTTACGATTACAAAGCAAGTTTTACTGCCTACCAACAGTTGCGATTGGAACGCAGGCAACAACAACAAAAGGCCTTTGATGAGCAGCAAAAAATTATAGCGGACAACCAAGCCTTTATCGATCGATTTAAAGGTACTTATTCCAAAACCCACCAGGTTCAATCTAGGGTGAAGATGCTGGAAAAATTAAAAATTGTAGAAGTAGATGAAGTAGATACCTCCTCTCTTAAACTGCGGTTTGCTCCAGCACCAAGGTCTGGTAAATACCCAGTAATCACCGATGGGTTGTCCAAGTCCTTTGGTGCCAATGTGCTGTTCCAGAATGCCGCATTGACCATCAAACAAGGCGAAAAAGTTGCTTTTGTTGGAAAAAATGGTGCTGGAAAATCTACCTTGCTTAAAGCCATCATGGGTGAAATTGACTATGAAGGCCAGCTTACATTGGGCCACAACGCCCTGATAGGATATTTTGCCCAAGACCAAGCCAGTCAGTTGGATGAGGGCTTGTCGGTTTTTCAAACCATAGACGATGTAGCGGTTGGGGATATGCGGAATAAAATAAGGGATCTGCTAGGTGCGTTTATGTTTGGTGGAGAGCTGTCAGAGAAAAAAGTAAAAGTATTGTCTGGGGGCGAAAAAACGAGATTGGCCATGATCAAATTGCTTCTAGAACCGGTGAATTTGCTCATTCTGGATGAACCAACCAACCATTTGGATATGCGATCTAAGGATATATTAAAAGAAGCTTTGGTACAATTTGATGGCACTGTGATTTTAGTTTCTCACGATCGAGATTTTTTAACAGGGCTTGCCGATAAAGTTTTTGAATTTGGAAATAAAAGGATTGTAGAACACCCCGAAAGTATAGCGGAATTTCTAAGAAATAAAAAATTAGACAGTTTAAAGAAACTTGAAAGGAAGGAATGACAGGAAATACCAAACCATCGAATGAAAAGAGATTGCTGCTTGCTTTAATCCTTAGTATGTTAATTTGGGGTATGAGCTGGTCCTCTGCAAAAGTTCTTTCGCAGTATGGGTCGGCCATGAGCATCGCTTATATTCGTTTTTGGTTTGTTGTGTTGGCGTTGGGCCCCATGCTTAAAGTTTTAAAAATCCCGTTAACAATCAGTAAAAATGGAATAAAAAGCGTTTTGCCAGGTGGTGCAGTAATGGGCTGTTACAGTTTGGTTTTTTTTGGAGGGCTTCAAGTAGGGATGGCGGGGGCCGGCGGCGTCATGGTTACTACGCTCAGTCCAATTTTTGCTTTTTTAATAGGGCTTATTCTATTTAGAAGAAAATTACAACAAAATGAATGGCTCGGTTTGGCTATTGGGCTTTTGGCTGGAGCGGTTCTATTAAAGGCTTGGAACAAACCGGAAGATGTACTGGCCTCAGGAAATTTATATTTTGTTGGGGCAGCGTTTTTATGGGCAGTATTGAGCAAAATAAGTTCTTCAGCCAACCGATTTGGACACCCTTTGAGTTTTAATTTATGGATGCACATAACCACTTGTGTTTTGTTGTCCTTTTTGGTTGATTTTAAGGAAGTGTTCACTATTCTAACTACAGGAGACCGCTATTTCTGGGGCAACATCCTTTATTTTGGTTTGATTAATTCCTGTTTTGCCACTGCAACGTATTTATTTGCCACCACAAAATTAGGAGCTGAAAAAGCGAGTACTTTTATATTTCTAGTTCCAGTGAGCGCATTGTTGGGTTCTTGGGCGTTTTTAAACGAATCCGTGCAATGGAATTCGGTGGTGGGAGGCCTCGTTGGGATAGCTGCAGTACTGCTTATTAACAGAAAATTGTTTAAGAGTTAAAATAAAAAAGTTATTTCTAAGTTATTTTTTAACTTATACTTTATTAAATTGTATTTTTGTAGGGCAAAAACTTAAACAAACTGTTAACAATGCAATTTTTAGTATTGATCGTAACAACTTTTTTAAGCTTCAATTCGGATTTTGATAATGTTTATCAATCGGCTCTTTCTGAAAGCAACTTGGATAGTGCCATTGTGCAAGGTGAGTTGGCCTTGGAAGTAGCGTTGAATCCCGAAGAGGAAGCGATGGCTCATTTGTTTTTAGGGGATAAAAACTTTGAAGCAGATGAACCCAATATTGCGCTGCGCCATTATTATAAGGCGTTGGGTATCTATGAAACCCTGCATCAAAATGCCGATGTGGTGCAATGTTATTTGAAAATTGGAAATCTTTTTGAAGATTCTCCCGATTATGAGGTGTCTTTGATATACTTCAAAATGGCGAATGAATATGCCGAGACCCATGAATTGAATCTGAAAAATAAATTGGACATCAACCAGGAGTTGGGGGATAATTACCAGTATTTACAATACTACGACAGCGCTATTTCGTACTATGAAGTGGCCAGTTTACAAGCCCAGGAGTTAAACGAGGAGCCGACTGTTCACGACATGAATTTGTCGAAGGCGCGGTGTCTTTTATTAAAAGGAGAGAAACAAGCAGCGAAATCTATTTACGACGAAGTTCTTTCAAAAGTGAAGAAAGGGGAGGAATTGGGTTTGATCTATTATGATTTAGGCAAAACGCTCCTAAACGAAGGCGATACAGTGGCAGCGGATGGGTTTCTGGATAAGGCCTACCCCCATTTGAATGAAACACCAGAAAGCAGCCTGCACTTGATTGATTTATTGAAGATGAAGGCGGCCATTAATTATAAAGTTCCAATGAAGCAAAAAGCTTATTTAGAAGAAGCGTTGCTTTTGGACATGTCCGATTTAATGGACTACGAAATTTCTATTCAGCTATCAGAGGTGTATGAGCAACTGGGGTACAGCGATGAGATTGATGTGTTGTTGCTGAAAATAAGAGATCTCAGTAAAAGCTTGACGCAAAGAGATGTGGAGTTCGATGATAAATTCCAAAGCCTCCAAATGGAAGCTGCTATTTTGGCCATTCAAAATAGAGAAATGCAATTGCAAAATGAAGAAAACAGAAGGAAAAACCTTTATTTCAAAATAATCTACGCCTCTATCTGTGTGAGTCTGTTTGGCCTGTTGAGTTACCTTGTAATTAGAAACATTGGTAAAAGAAAGCGTGCGCACCAAACTGTTTTTAACGAGGTGCAGTAATTTATATTTACAGTAATTTTTCTACTTTGCCCCTTAATTGATCAATTTTATTGTAAAGGGCTATTACTTTGTCTTTAAGTCCTGAATTTTCAGCAATTAGTTTGTTGGCAATCAATTTTATACGCTGGTGGTTTTCAACTTTTAAGGGAATTTGCTCTTCTTCGTGTATTAAACTTTGAAGGATGGAGGCATAATTATTGTCTTCAGGTACTTCTTCAACTACTTCTACACTGGTATGTTGTAGGAGGCTATGGTCCAATATCAAATCATTTGGTGTACAAGAAAAAATATCACATAAATCCATAATAACGTCAAATTGTGGTTTGCTTTTTTTAGCCTCCCATCCCGCTACTGTGCTTTGCGTAATCCCCAGTTTATCAGCTAGTTGAGATTGATTCAGCTCGGCTTCTTTTCGATAGTTTTTGAGGTTTACGTGGAAATTGTTTATCATATTATATCATAAAATATACAAAAATATTTGTCAATATCGAATTATTTGATAATTTTAGTACTACTAAATAACAATTTAGTTCTAAAACAAAATGATTTATTTATGTATGCATCAAAATTTTTAAAACGTAAATGCCTTGAAATTTTAGAATTACTGGATGAGCACATCCCGTACTACTACGTAAAGTTAGTGCAAAATGAATTAAAAAAGAACGATTTAATTCGAACAAACAACCAAATCATTTCCGTACGGAATGGCCATACTTATGATTTGGATGTTATCAAGGCACTTATCACCATTTCTAATGTCAATATTGAAATGGAATTTGAAGAAGAAATGACCAATGTGAAAACCAAAATGAGCTTATTATGAGTTTACAACCCTTCCCCCATTTAAGGCGCATAGACTTTACAGACAACTGGAATAGTAAACTGTTTTGTGAGTATTTTATTTCAGTGCAATATGGAGATCCCAGCTATTTTGTGGAGAATGAATATTACTCTATTTGGATTCGAAATGAAATGCAAAACGAATATTTTGGACGGGCCCGCTTAACAAAGATGAATGCCATCAAGTACCAGGACATTTCCGATACACTGGCCTACTTGGCCATTGGAGCTTGTTCGGATGTTCTAAAAACTCAACTCGATAAGGTGAAGCCCGATATGGAATCAGCAACACTGTACGTGCTGACTTTTCAAAACATTGATTTCCCCACTAAAGCCAAACTGAATGCTCTTTTAGGACATAAAAGGAACATGCAATTGGAATTGGAATCTGTTTGAGGCGCTGATTATTATCCTGGCTTTATGTTGCATTATGTTCTTTCGCTTTATTAAAACCACTGATTTTGCAGCATTTGTTGGTTCATTAATTTTTTGTTCAAAACTATTTTTTATCAGAATGAATCCATGCTCATTGAAGGGCATGGACCATTTGCGCAATGCTGCCTCTAGTCCACTACCTACCATCTGAATTGTGGAATAATTTTTGATACTTACTGGCTAAGGGATAAGTTTATTTATTTTTTTGTGACTTTTTTATTAAAGGCGGCTTATCCTAATAAAACAAACCTGAACTGCTGTTGGATAGTCAATACCACATGGACGAACAAGACATTCTGAACGAAAATCAGATTGTAGAAAACGCGAAAACTAGCGAGCAGGCTTTTGGATTGTTGTATAACCGATATTTCGAACAAATTTTCGGTTTTGTTTTCAGAAGAACAGATGATGAAACTCTGGCAAGTGATTTGACATCTCAAACTTTTCTGAAGGCATTGGGTAATATTAAAAAATACGAATTCCGAGGGCTTCCTTTTTCTGCCTGGTTGTTTAGGATAGCTTCGAATGAAGTGAACAGACATTTCAGAAAGAAAAACAAACAAAAACTATTTAGTCTTGAAGAAGTTAAGATTAAAGATTTTATCGACCTTGATGATTGCGATGATAAAGAGCGTTTAATTCAATTGTTATTGGAATGCCTGAAAAGTATGCCGACCCAGGTGATCGAAGTTTTAGAACTGAGATTTTTTGAAGGACTGGATTTTAAGGAAATATCCTATGTGCTTGAAATTTCTGAAAGTGGTGCTAAAATGAGAACCTATCGGGCGTTGGAAAAATTAAAAGCTGTATTTAATCAAAAGGTTCACTCAAATGGGAAAGCATGAAATAAGAGTACGAAGAAAGAAAATGACCAGCCGAATGATTGATAGGCACAAAGATTATGACACTTTGTTGAATCAACACCACAAGGCTCAGAAATACAAAAAGTGGATCACTTGGTTGGTTTACCTTTTTATGGCAGGGCTTACATTGGGCTTGTATTTTGGGTTGGTCAAAAAAAAGAATGCAACGCAAACACAGGGCTTGGACCCTGTAAATAAATCAGAGATAGAACTCACATATACCGCGGGAGATCTATAACAATACCTGGCCAGGTGTTTAATTATTTTAAACTTTAAACACCTTAATTTATGGAAGTACGTAAAAACCCAAAGTTGGACGTGTTCAAGCGCAGGAGCTTGCATTTTCAAATCGGATTATTAGTGGCAATGGCAGTAGTTTTTTCTGCTTTTGAATGGAAAACAGCAGCGGACAAAGCGATTGTTATGGCGCACACACTTGTGGAAGGGCCCACCCTACTGGATGTGCCTTATTCAGTACAAAACCCACCCAAAAGACCAAAAGTATTGAAACCTGAAAATATAGTGGAGGTGGACAACGACGAAATCATTGATGAGTTGGAAACATTCACTATAGAAGTACCGGATGGCCCCATAGACTACGATCCAATTGAGGATCCAATCGAGGATCCAATCGAGGATGTACCATTTACTATAGTAGAAAAAATGCCCAACTATCCTGGTGGGTTGTCAGAATTTGGAAAGTACCTTGGTAGAGCCTTAAAATATCCAAGACAGGCGCGAAACATGGGAATTGAAGGGAAGGTATTTGTAGAGTTTGTTGTAATGGAAGATGGAAAACTTTCTGAAATCAAAGTTATTAAGGGTATTGGAGCGGGCTGCGATGAAGAAGCTGCAAGGGTAATTGAAAACAGCATCCAATGGGAACCCGGTAAACAAAGGGGACAACATGTTAAAGTGAGAATGGTCATGCCGATCACTTTTAAATTACAATAGAAGCCAGTCCCAGTATGCTCTGGGCTGCGCTCTATGTTAAAACAACCAGGTTATTTTTGGTTCGTGTTCGAAATGCTTATTTTTATTGGTTCAGGGGGTAGCGGGGTATTTTTCTAAATAAAAGTATTGACATGACACGCCGTTTTAATCTGGTTGTTTTATTTTGTTTCATTCTTATAAGTGTTCAGGCACAAATTAAAGATCTGAATTACCACTATGCGGAAGCAAAAGCGGCCTTTGAAAACGAAGATTATTCAGGATTTTTAACCCATACGCGCAAAGCGGACTCAATTCGGCCATTCCACCCTACTTTAGTGAAGCACCTTTTGTTGGGCCATGTGGTGTTAAAGAATGAAGAAGAAGCGAAAAAAAGCCTGGCTTTGTTACTGAAGATGGATGCCTCCATTGATCTTGCTGAAGATAGTTTATTGGCTGCTTTTTGGGAGAGACAACAAGACCTGGTTTTGAAGATTAAAAAGGAGCAATTGTTGGTTCGAATGACGGCTGAAAAATCCTTTGCAATAGCAGACCCCTATTTTCACCCGGAAGGAATAGCATATGACCAAAACAGGAATCGGTTTTATATAAGCAGTGTTAGGGCAAGCAAAATTTTGGCATATGAAAATGGCACCCTAGTAGATTCAATAACACAAGAACAGGTGCCCTTGGCATCGGTAATGGGCATGGCCATAGATGGCAACACGGGTGCGCTGTGGGTCTGTTCTACTTTGATGCCTGGGATAGACATGGTTTGTCCGGTAGATAGCAGCATGAACCAGGTTTATGAATTGGACCCTAACGCCAAAAAAATATTGCACGCCTACCCACTTCCAAAGGGCGCAATGGTAGGGGATCTGACTATTTCCAAAAATGGGAAAGTCTATGTTTCTGACTCCAGGCTGAACCAAGTATATGTATTGCAGAATGGTGTGTTGTTGGATACTATTAAGATCCCTGGTTACAGTGTACAAGGCGTAACGTTGGACGAAAAGAACAAGGTTCTTTTTGTGGCAGATTATATTGTTGGTTTGTTTCGAGTAAATTTAAAGAACCACGCGGTTATAAAGGTTATCAACCAAACGGACCCTATTACAAAAGGCATAGATGGAATTTATTGGACGGGCAACAGATTGTTGGTAATTCAAAATGGAACTTTCCCGAAACGTTTGAATATCTTAAAATTGAATGCCGATCAAAACAGGATCACGGAAACTGCAGTGATCGAGCAACATAGAACCGATTGGATAGAACCAACTTTGGGGGTATTGGTGGATGCCAAGTTTTATTTTGTTGCCGACAGCCAATGGCCACTGTACCAAAAAGGAAGATTAACCATAGAACAACCCAAGAATTTAAAAATTATGTTATTGGACTTATCTGCCTTTAAAGTTGGTCGATAATGGCTTTTTTACTCAACTCCAGAATTGAAATACTAAGGGTGGAGTCGTTTTTAATAGGACAATAGAAAATAAAAACTTGTTCCTTTTCTATTATAGAAGGCACCATTTCTAAGTTGTTTTCTAGGTTGTATTGTACCATGTCCAAAATGGCGGCGTCCGCTGAGTCCAGCCCGGTTTCTTGCTGAATGGTTTTTAAAGCATGGGTGGCACGCAAACCAGCTAAATATTCTGTGGAAGGCTGGGCATGTAACATGTTACACAAAGAATCTCCTAGTTGGAAGGCATGTTCATTAATAGTAGCGTTGGAAAGTTTTTTAATTTCCCTTGCTGCTTTTTCTTTACTAATGGCTTTTTTTTGTTTTTCAGACAGCTTGTAATCACAGGATGCAACAAAAACAATTAAAAATAAAAGCAGTATAATTCTCATAATAGTGTTTTACGGACGTTTCTTAGACAACATTTGGGGTTATCAAAAGAAAATCGAGTTCAATTTCAATATTCCGATTCAAAGTATTTAACTATTTATTAACTTTGCAAATCTAAAGTACGCATTATGATAGAAAAGTTAGAAGAAATTAAGGATAGATTTGAAGAATTGGGACAGCTATTGGTCCAACCGGATACCCTGTCCGACATGAAAAAGTACTCTAAGCTGAACAAAGAATATAAGGATCTTGAAAAGATTGTAAATAAATATAAAGAATATACAGATACTCGAGAAGGCATCCAAGGGGCGAAG
Source organism: Cytophagales bacterium Alg240-R148 (assembly GCA_900537185.1). Classification (GTDB taxonomy): domain Bacteria; phylum Bacteroidota; class Bacteroidia; order Cytophagales; family Cyclobacteriaceae; genus Alg240-R148. The sequence goes on along the minus strand of LS999829.1, from coordinate 100,873 downwards.
GAAGTTCTTGAGACGGAAAAGGACCCTGACTTTAGAGAAATGGCCAAAGCAGAACTGGACGAGTTGGAACCCTTGATTCCCAAAATAGAAGGAGAATTAAAAACATTGTTAATCCCGAAGGATCCCAACGATTCAAAAGATGTAATTATGGAATTGCGCGCGGGAACTGGTGGAGATGAAGCCGCTATTTTTGTAGGGGATATGTTTCGCTTGTACCAAAAGTTTTGTGAAAAACACAAACTTTCAATGTCGGTAATCAACCAGAACGAAGGTTCGGCTGGAGGTTTCAAGGAAATTGTTGCAACGGTTACAGGGGCAGACGCATTTGGAGCACTGAAATTTGAATCCGGCGTACACAGGGTGCAACGCGTGCCTGATACTGAAACCCAAGGAAGGGTGCATACTTCTGCTATTACTGTGGCGGTGATGCCCGAGGCGGAAGAAGTGGATGTCGATATCAACATGGCCGATATCAAAAAAGATACTTACAGGGCTTCTGGTGCTGGTGGTCAGCACGTAAACAAAACAGAGTCGGCGGTTCGCCTGACCCACTTGCCTACAGGAACTGTTGTGGAGTGCCAAGACGGAAGATCCCAGCATAAAAATTATGATAAGGCCTTGCAAGTTTTGCGTTCTAGAATTTACCAACAAGAGCAGGACAAGTTAGATGCCGAGAGAGCAGAGCACAGAAAAACATTGGTATCTACAGGAGATAGGTCGGCAAAAATAAGAACATATAACTACCCTCAAGGCAGGGTTACCGATCATAGAATTAACTATTCTCAACACAACCTACCGACTGTAATGGATGGAGAGATTGATGAATTCATTGACCAACTTCGCATTGCTGAAAATGCGGAGAGAATGAAAGAAAACCAAGTATAAAAGAAAGAATGAACAGTATCTTAAAGGTGGTTGTAATTTTTTGCGCCTTAGCAATGTTGGCCTGTGAACCAGAAGACCAGCAATTTTCGAGTGACAGCAAGCTGAGACTCAGCATGAGCAAAGATACTGTGCTTTTTGATACTGTTTTTACGGATCAATTAACGGTAACGAAAAGGTTTAAGGTTTACAACCCCAATAAAAATGCTTTGTCGATTGGGCAAATAAGGTTAGAAAAAACAGACTCTCCCTATGAACTCATCGTGAATGGAGAAATTGGAAAGACCTTTACAAACCACCGAATCTTAGGCAATGATAGCCTTCAGGTTCTAGTAAGAGCCTTTATTGATGCAGCCGACGCAGACGAAGCATTTGTTGTAGAGGACAAAGTATTGTTTGACTACAATGGCAACCAGGATCAAAAACTGCTATTGGGTTGGGGGCAAGATGCTATCTATATTAAAGATGCGGTGGTGGATTGCAACAGTACTTGGACTTCGGATCGTCCTTATTTGCTTTTTGGCAATGTATTGGTCGATGCGTCTTGCAACTTAAATATAGAGCCGGGCACGGAAGTGTTCCTGCACAAGGGAGCAACACTGTTCATTAAAGGATCGCTTAAAACATTGGGTACGGCCGACAATAGGATTCGTTTTCAAAATGACAGAAAAGAAGCCATTTACGATGCCCCCGGACAATGGGAAGGTATTTATTTCTTGGAAGGCAGCAAGGACAATCTAATCGCATACACAGACATTAAAAATGCAAACATTGGGTTGCGCGTAGGTACGCCTGATGAGGATGACATCACCGATGTTTACGTTAGAAATAGTATAGTTTATAACATGGCCCAAGCTGGAGTACTTTGTTTTACTTCGGATGTTGTAGTAGAAAACAGCTTAATTTTTAGCTGTGGGCAGTATACCTTTGCTGGTTTGGCAGGAGGCAACTACCAACTTTTGCACAATACATTGGCAAATGGGTTGAGTAACTTTATTTCCAACGAACCTTCTGTGGTGTTTTCTAATAACTTGATATTGGACGACAACAACAACCTAGAAGAAGATCTGAACGCAGCCATGGTCAATGGCATTGTATGGGGCAACAATGCCGAAGAGATTTTGTTGTCGAATTCTACCAATGCGGCTTTTACTTTGTTCGTATCCAATTCTATTCTAAAAACGGAAATTGCAGAATTGGATGTAAACAACAATTTGTTGAACCAGGACCCCAAATTTAAGGCACCGTTTGAGTTGAATTATAAATTGGATACACTAAGTCCTGCCAAGGACCATGCTTTGCCCGGTTTGACTCTTGTTGATTTGGAAGACATTCTTCGAGAGGCCCTTCCAGACTTAGGCTGTTATGAAAGAATAGAAAATTAAACATGGGCATCTTCCAGACCACCTTCCAATTAAAAGAGCGGGCCAGGGGTTTTCATTTGATTACGGATGAAATTGAGTTGGCCCTGCCAGAAATTCAAAATTGCCAAGCGGGCATTTTGAATTTATTTATTCAGCATACCTCGGCTTCATTGGCAATTAATGAAAATGCGGACCCATCGGTACGTGTAGATTTAGAATCGACATTGAATAGAATAGTTCCAGAAAACCAACCCCATTTTACGCACACCTATGAAGGGCCAGACGACATGCCAGCCCATATTAAAGCGGCTATTTTGGGGGCCTCCATTAACCTACCAATTACCAATGGCCGATTGAACTTGGGGCTTTGGCAAGGGATCTACCTTTGCGAACACCGCAACCAAGGTGGGCCTCGAAATATTGTAGCCAGCCTTTATTCCTAAAATGTTGCTTTACTAAGCAACTTGGTCAAATTTCACCTTGTTTTACAGACAGCATTGTATTTTTCGGATAATTCGCTGTGATTTTGTATATTGATTATAGGCATATGGAAGGCAGTTTATGGGAAATCAAGAGTTAATTACGGTAGTACTTATTTTGGGTGGGGGTGTGATTATGTTGTTTTCTATTATAGGAACTCAAAAAATACTTTCGATTAAAACCAATGGTAAGTACCGCTCCAACTGGTATGTATTGATTGGCTTGATGGTGGCTTTTATTGGAGGATATTTATTAACAGCTTATTTAATCGTTGTTGGGCAAAGTGATTGGTTGGGGCTTATAATTGGTGTTGTATTTTTCTTAGGTGCTTTATTTGTTTTAATTGTAGTGCATTCTGGCTGGCTTACCATGAACCAACTTTCCAAAAATTACTTCAAACAAAAAGAGAGCAGCAGAAAGCTGCAAGTCAAAAATAAAGAGTTGGAACAATTTGCTTACATTACCTCCCATGACTTACAAGAACCCTTAAAAAACCTAGAAGGGCTAATCCAACTGGTTCTTTTAGAAAACAAAGGCCAATTGGACGAGGAAACGGTTAAATATTTTGATTTGATGAATACCTCTACCCTACGAATGCAGAGTCTAATTAAAAATTTGCTGAGTTTTAGCAAGCTCGATGGGAAGCCCAGAATGGAAGAGGTGGACCTTAATGCAATTGTTGCAGAATTAATGGAAGACCTACAATTGCTAATCCAGAGCAAGAACGCAGAAATAATATGCGAGACCATGCCTGCAATAAAAGGCAATCCACAACAAATAAAACAACTTTTTCAGAATTTGATAAGCAATGCCATTAAGTTTAAAAAACCCAATGAAGGGGTGGTGGTGCGAATTTCTACGCAACTGAAAAAGGGTGTTTGCAAAATTAAAGTTTCAGACAATGGCATTGGCATTGAACCAGAGAGTTTACAATCGATATTCAAAATATTTTCAAGAGCCCATGAAGGGTTGGGGTTTGAAGGCACGGGGATTGGCTTGGCCCATTGCAAAAAAATAATAGAATCCCATGGTGGTAAAATATGGGTACAGTCCACTCCTGGTGTTGGCAGTGATTTTAAGTTTCATTTACCCGCTATATAAGGAAGCAGTTTACCAGCCTACGTAATTGGGCGGTGCAATCCCTTTGAGTCTTAAATAGAGAATCATTTGCCCACGGTGGTGGGTCATATGGTCTCTTATAACCAACAACAACTTCCATTTGGGCATTTTCTCACCGGTGAAAAAAGTCGTGGTCGAATGAAGTTCGTTTTCGGAGCTATTTTGGATGTTTTTCAAAAGGTATTCCATTGCTTCTTGAAAGGCTTTTATTTGAGCTGGTTTGGAGTTTTCCAGTTTAAAATCAGGCGTATCTTGGTTCAAAAAATACTTCGAGGTGAGCCTGTAAATATTGGACGTTACGTGGTTGAGTTGCGCTCCGAAATTTCTGACTTCTTCGGTAGGTTGAAAATCAAAGTGTTCTTCTGGCATGCGTTGGGCCACGCCAACCAAGTATTGTTCGGCATTTTTAAATACCAATGTTAGTTCCGATTTGGACATAGTTTGTCCTTGGGCCTGGTACAAAAAGAGGCTTAATATTAAAGTAATTGCTGCAGTTTTCATTGATTGATATGTGGAAGATAAATAATAAACTTAGTGCCTATGTCTTTTTGTGATTCTAGAGCTACGGTGCCTTTTAATGCTTCGATGGCTTCTTTTACAATATACAGACCCAAACCGCTACCTTGTTTTTTGTCTGTAGCCCTATAGAACATCTCAAATACTTTGGAGAGGTGCTCTTCTTCAATGCCTATGCCATTGTCTTCAATGACGATGGCAATTCCTCCTCTTTCATCTGGTTGAATGTCTATGGAAACAAAGGAATTCTTTTTCTCCGCATCAAAATATCGGAACGTATTGCTAATCAAGTTATTGAAGATCATATTAATTCTTGTACGATCCGAAATAAAAGGTTTGTCAAGCGATATGTTTTGTTTGACCTCGATGTAGCTATTGCGGTTGAGGTATTTTAAGTTGTCAACAATCTTTTCAATTAATTGATCAAAATCTATTCTTTCCGGCTCTACTTCCTTTCTAGAATTTTTGCTATAATTGATTATATCTAGGATAAAGTCATCCAGTTTTTTGACACTTTTTTCCATTAGTTCCATGTATTGTTGGATAATAGAAACGTCGGTTTCTCGATAACCCAATGCAATCAAACCCAATAAACTGGTTAGTGGAGCTCTTAAATCGTGGGAAGCGCTGTAAACAAAACGATCTAATTCTTCATTCACTTTGTGTAAAGTTGCATTTTGCTCCTCCAGAATTTTTTCCTGTGATTTTAAGGAAGTAATGTCTTTAATAAATACTGTAACCCCATTAACGGCGTCTAATTCTGTGGTTAGAATTATTTTAACTTCGTATATTTTATCTTCAAAATCATCAATGTAATACCCATTTTTTTTAATCGATAAAGCTTTTTTAACTCGAGTAAGCCAGACGTTGGACTCATTGTTAAAAGATTTTGAAAGTGGTTGTCCTACAGCGGGTTGGGCACCGTATCGTTTGCTTATGTACTTACTAAAATTGATGTTAAAAGCTGTCAATTTGAGCACAGGATCGATTAAAAATATTAAATCCTCTGAATTGTCTAAGATAGACCGAAGCTGTCTTTGGTTGTTAAGAATCGATTGTGACGCCAATTTTTCATTGTTGATATCCCTAATTGCTCCATCGATGTAGGTGTCATTGGTACTTGCATTGTACGTGCTGCTCATGGATGCCCAAAACAAACTCCCATCTTTTTTTCTGAACAAAATTTCACTTTGATGGTTTTTCTTGCGTTCCAATTCTCGCATGTACTGGTTGCGATCGTCGTAGTCAAAGTAGGCATCTTCAACTTTGTAATTCTGTGCTTCCTCTAGGTTTTTAAACCCAAATATGTCCAAATAGGCATCGTTAACGTAGATCAGACCCTGTTTTTCCGATTTTCTAAAAATCCCTTCTCGTATATTGGTATTGATTGACTTCAATAGTTTTTCACTTTGAGCAACCTTTTTAAAAGCTTCTTTTCTAGGTGTTATTTCAATAAAGTTAATGACAACACCCCGCACATCGTTTTTTTCTTTAATAGGGCTCATATTGATGGACAACCACTTGGTGGTTGCCTCGTTGCGAATGCCCAATTCTAAATTTGGAATCGACTTGCCTAAAAACAAGGCTTCTTGTATGGGCAGAAAAGTGGCTCCCACTGGTTCTCCAGAGTCATCCAAAAAATTCCAATCAGTTTGGAAGGTAAAACGACCATTTTTTGTCGTTTTTAAGTTTAGAATATCGCAAGCAGCAGGGTTGGCATAAATGATAGACAGGGACGCGTCGATTTTAATAACGCCGGTGCACAAGGCACCTAAAATACTATCGAGCTCATTTTGTTTCTGACGCAGGTTTTGCTCGGCCTTTTTAATGGGCGTTATGTCTATTCCAAACCCACCAATGAGTTCTTCTCCATCAATTCTGGAAATTGGAAAATAAAATGTAGACCAAAAACGGGTTTTGCGCTTGCCAAATTTTATTTTCTTTTCAATATTGGTTATGCCTTGTTTTTTGAGTTGCTGATCATACTTTTTTTGCTCTTCTAAATCTGAGGAAGAATATATTTCTTTTTCATTTTTTCCAATCAACTTAGAAAGAGGGGTGTCAAACTGTTTTGCCCAAGCCTCATTGCCATATATATAGGTGCCTTTTTTGTCTTTTATAAAAACTTCAGCTGGGTTGATGTCCATAAACTTTTTGAAAAGCCTTTTGGATTCAACCAATGCAGATTCAAATGTTACTCGCTCGGTTATATCTTGCGCAGAACCCACTGCTCGAATCGCTTTTCCTTGGCTATTGAGTATGATTTTACCATCTGCTTTGAGGTAAACTGGTTGGTTGTCAACATCTTCTTTTAGCCTGAAAACAGTGCTGAAATTGCTGCTGTTTTCGATGGCTTTGTCCATGGTTTTGGTTACTTCAACCCCATCTTCTTCCTTAATGGCTTTGATAAATTGGTACTGCGTACTCATGCCATGTTCGGGCATTTTCATCATACGGGCCATATGGGGTGAAAGCCACAACTGGCTTGTTTCCAAATCCAGTTCCCAGCATCCTAGATCTCCAGCCTCTGAAGCGTGGTTGACACGGTCCTCAAAGATTTGTTTGTCAGAAATATTTTGGTAGACCAAGACAATTTGATTGGCATTGTTGGGCAATGCAAACAAATTGACTCTATGTTCAAATTCATTGTATTTTTTATCGGTTAGCCGAACCTTTTCACTAATCTGTTCCGTTCCTGTTTTTAATTCGAGCAAAGCTGCATTAAAAGACGTTTCATCGAAACCTAAATTCAATTCCCATAAAGTCTTATCGTAAAGCCCTGATGCTGAGCTATAAAAAGAATGTAAATAACGGTTTGTATAGACCACATTACCTTCTATGGATACAATAGAAATGCCCATAGGCATATGTTCTAAGAAGATATTTAAATCGTTTTTAACCCACGAAAATGATTCAGAGTCGATGTTTCCTATGTTCAAGGACTCTAATCCTTCGTTAATGTTGTCCATGCTTGATAACCATAATTCTTTCAAAAAATTAAAGAAAGGAAAGGAAATAAATTCGGTTTTCCAAGCGATTCAAGTGCATATTTGGCACAACAGAGGGCTTCGAGGAGATAATCAAAAAATTTTCACTTTTTATTTACAATTAACAGGGTATTGGTACATTGTTGCAGGTGGCGCTGGGTGTGCGCACTTAAGAAGAGCAATGCTTCTCCAATGTTAAAGGTCAACAGCTTTCCAATTGCACTAATTACCTTGTATTGGTTTAAATTCAATGCATTGGCTTCCTTGCAAAAAGCCAATAAGTTGGCATGTTGGGTGCAATAGTGGTCTATTACTTTTTTGTCTAAACTACCTGAAAAGTTACTTGGTTCCAGATTTTTAAAAGTTTTCATTTTGAATCGGATCTTTTTACTCGCAGATGGGCGCAGAGATTGTGCAAACTGCCGCACCATCCATGATGTTTTGGCTTTGTGCTGGCCAAAATCTTGGGTGCTGTTGCCCGATTGGATGGCAACCAATTGATTTAAATAATATTCCGTAGTAACATTGATGTGTTCGAGGCACTCTAAAATGCTCCAACTCCCCTCGGATGGCCGTTGGTTTAATGTTGCTAATGGCAAAGGCATAAACTGTTCGGTCACTTGGTCAATAAAGGCCTGGTTCAATACTATTTGTTCCGTAATTAATGTTTTTTGCTCCATCTTTTTTATTAAAGGTAAAACGAAATTTATGGTACCCTATTGACATCGATCAAGGCGTACTTACTTATCTATTTTTTTTCTCATTCTAGAAAATGTTTCTGGTGTAATGCCCAAATAAGAAGCCAGGTGTTTGTGTGGGACAAGGTCAAAAATATGGGGGCTTCGTTTTTTTAACTGCATGACTTTGTCTTCGGCAGAAGCAGAACGTACTTCGGCTTGGCGCCTTGCCATTCCGATGAGTATTTCAGCATTAAAAATGCGGCCCCACCTTTCAAACGAACGGCAAGCATCGTATAAATACATGGTATCTTGGTAGTTAATTCTCAATACTTCCACATCAGTCAAACATTCTATAAAAAAATCCGAAGGTTTTTGAGCTAAAAATGAATCGTAAATGCCCGCAAAATCATTGTTATAGGTAAATCCCACACATACTTCTGCGCCGGCTTCGTTTACAGAATAAATGCGGGCTACTCCTTTGTCTACATAGTAAAAATAGGGTTCCACTGTGCCGTTGATGGTAATAAAATTTCCTTTTTTATACTTCTTTTTCTTCCAATATGGAAGAATTGTGTGCCAGTCCTCTTTGGGAATAGGCGCAATTGAATTGAATTTGTCCTGGAGGCGCTGGAATATGGTATCTGTATTTTGTAACACGCTTGGATTAAGTTGCTTACAACAAGTTAATAGTAATATAAACCCACCTTAACATTGGCATAACTAGTTTTAGTATTCAATTTATAAAATTTGAGTTCATTTTTAAACCTATCCGATGAAATCACTTTTTTTAAATTTAAAAATTAAGTGGAAGCTACTGATTGCATTTGCATCAATTTTGTTGCTTTCACTGGTACTTGTACTAACCGGTTATTATACCGTGTACAAAATAATGGATTACAAAACTGTTTTGGCCGATGTAAATGCTTTAAAGAAGAGTGTTTTAGAGCTTAAAGTAAACGCGGGTCAATTTTTAAATGAAGATTTCAAATCCAAAGAATACCAAACCACCGGATCGATTGCTTCACTTGACGCACATGCAGTGGTGCTTTTGCGTTTGCAACAAGAGGTTGTGGCCCTTGAAAAAAATACAACCATTCAGGACTACTCTTTGAAAAAGTCATTGACAGCAGCCCAAAAATTGATTAACATTTATTCAGAGACATTTTTAACCTTAGAAAAGAAAGTAAAAGAACGGGGTTTTAAAGACTATGGCGTGGAAGGCCAGTTGCGAGCGGCTATTCATGCGGTGGAGGCATCTGAATACGAATACAACAAAGCCCTTATGCTGATGTTGCGGCGGCATGAAAAGGATTTCTTTTTGAGAAAAGACATCAAATACCAAGGCAAGTTCAACGATGCCATAACCGAATTAAAGGAAAATATTTACGCCAATGCACTGGAACAAGACGCCGGCCTAAGAAGGGACATTGTAAACAGCATCAACAGCTACCAAGAAAAATTTAACTACATAGTGCAGTTGGAGCAGGCCATAGGGTTAACGCAAGCAACAGGCTATAGAGGCATATTAAATGTTAGGATGCACCATTTGGAACCATTAATTGATGCTTTGACCTCCAATATCCAAGCAGAAAGCGAAATGATGATGTACCGGTCTTCTATATTGATGGCTTTGTTGTTTGTATTTCAAATCTTAATAGGTTTTGTTTTAATTCTTTTCTATTCTAAAATTTTGTCCAATACTATTAATGAAATAAAACAAGCGATGGAAGTATTGGCTGCTGGACGATTTCCGAAAAAATTAATAATTCGTTCGAAAGATGAGCTGGCAAAGACTAAAATTGCAATGAACAACATGGTTGCCCGGATGAAATTTGCAGTTGCATTTGCTAAAGAAATTGGAGAGGGAGAGTTGAACAAGGCCTATGCAGAAGAATTTGAAAATGATGTGTTGGCGAAAGCAATTGTATCCATGCAGAAACACTTGCAAGAGGCGGATGAAAAACAACGGTGGGTTAACTGGAAGAACAAGGGAATGGCGCAATTTAACGAGATTTTAAAATCGACAGACATAGGGGTAGATATGCTGTGCGATGGGTTGTTAAGTGCCGTTGTTAAATACATTGGAGCCAACCAAGGAGCACTGTATACATTAAAAGGCGATGTGCTCACTAGGGTTTCGACCTATGCTTATGAAAGAAAAAAGCACATAACCGAGAAAATAAAAAATGGCGAAGGTCTTTTAGGACAGTGTATTTTGGAAAAGGATATAATTCTAATAAACCAGTTGCCCGATCAGTATACCCATATTACCTCTGGTTTGGGTAAACGAACACCCAACCAACTCATTCTTGTGCCACTGCAATACAATGAGCAAGTGATTGGCGCGCTCGAATTGGCAAGTTTTGAAAACTTCCATAAAGAGGCCATCGACCTTTTGGAACAATTAAGCGGTGCCTGTGCTGCCGTATTGTTGGCCATGATTTCGGCAAGTAGTACAGAAAAATTGCTAATGGAAATGCAAGAACAAAAGGCAATGTTAGCAGAAAAAGAAGAGACTTTGATGCAGAATATTGAGGAGTTTACAGCAACGGAAGAAGACCTGAAAAGACAAAATGAATACCTACAGAGCGCCAATAAGACCCTACAGGAAAAATTATTAAAAAATAAACAACCAAAAAAGGAAGAAGAATTGGCAGCGTCTTGGTAATCAAAGCTTTGCCTACTGAAGTGCTGCAAAGGTAAAAGATGTAAGTTTTAGAAAAGCAATACCAACGGGTGGCTAAACCGATGGCGTCCTGCTAATGTTTTGATTTCCTTGTGCTTATTACGAAGAGTCGGGTTAATATGTTAAAATATAGTATGCATGACGAACAAAAAGAGTGGCCTTTTTATGCTATTATAAAAATTTATCCACCTGTGTATATAAAAAAATGGTATTTACATGTTTAGCCAAAGAAGGCAAACCCAATGGAGGGTAGTTTTTGGAGATGCCTTTATAGTTCTTATTACCTTCAAAAAGTAATATTCTTTCCTTGTAATAGAGGTTTAATTCGCTAGGATATAACCTATAATCCTGATTATAAGCTTGTTAAATGTAGTTGTGTTTTAACAAAATTCTTGATATAATACAACATAATATATGTTTATAGCCTAACACTTCATATCCAGACCTTGTATTTTGAACTGGGTAAATGGGATGTAGTTTTTTTATGGAATGTTAAAAAAAAACTTAATTAAAACAACGAATTGGTGTAAATGCTAATAAACAGCACGCACATTCAATTATTGGGTTAAATCTAAAACTATACATATGCTTATATAATACTATAATTTTGCAATCGAAACATAATTAAACTATTGAATATGAACAGACTACTGCGAGTATTTACGGCATTTACGTTAATGACCGTATTGGCAATGGGAGGCGCAAGAGCACAAGACGAGGATGATTTGTTGGATATGTCTTTGGAAGATTTGATGAATCTTGAAGTTACTTCTGTTTCCAAAAAAGCAGAACGGCTGCAAGATGTAGCATCTGCTATATATGTGGTAAGCTCAGACGATATAATGAAGTCCGGAGCTACCAATTTGCATGAGGTATTAAGAACAGTACCTGGTTATTGGGGGGTTCAAGATGAGTATAGCAGTGTTTATGCTACCATTAGAAATTCTCCGGTTGAAAATGTTTTTCCCGGAACAGTTTTGTATCTCTTAGATGGCACCCCAATTCAAGATTTAATGGGCTCAACTTTTTCGTTTCAAAACTTTGATATTCCATTGGAAGAAATTGATCGAATAGAAGTAATTAAAGGTTCGGGTGGAACCATTTATGGTGCCAACTCTGCAACCGGAGTGATCAGTATTTTTACAAAAAACCCGGAAAGTTACGATGGCATCAACGCACGTGTAGAAGGTGCGGCACCTGGGTATATGAATACTTCCATACGAGCAGGAGGCCAGTTGTCTGAAAAGGTGGCGCTCTCTGGATATGCTAAGTTTCGATATTTCAGCGGCTACGAGTCGATGGTTGGAAAAGATGAAAATGGCAATGCAACTGGTGTGGATACCAAATACACCAAAGATTACGATGCTTCTAACTCCTATTCTATGGGGGCTAAAATCCACGTGGCTTTAAATGAGAAATCCAGCCTATCTGGTAGGTTGCACTACAATATTCTGCAAAAAACAGCTTATACAACTTCCTATGATAGAGCATTTGTAATTTCAAGGGAAAGCAACATTAAAGAAAATGACGTCAATGCCAACCGCTTGGTGGCCAACATTAAGTTTGAACGCAATGTAAGTGACAAACACAATTATTTCATTCGGTTTTCAACCAACCACGAAAATGATTTGTATAGAGCGGCTGGTGGCGTTAAAATATCCAACGGCATTTATGATTTTGAATTTCAAGACAACTTTACCATTGGTATCAATGATTTTAGTGCTGGGTTAAACTACAGAGCGGTGCAATTTGATTTGCACGATGTTAATGACCCATTGTACATCAACTTTTCGAACCCACAGGCCAATGAAACTTTAACTGGGGCTTTTATACAAGATAAAATCAACATGGCAAGCGGCAGATTCAATGTAGTGTTGGGCATAAAGGCTGAGAACTATTCTTTGGTAAATGACAACTACTATTTCTCACCAATGGTTAAGGCATCTTATTTACCCTCCGAAAATTTAACCTTGTGGGGTGGTTTTACACAATCTTATACCACACCAGGGTTTAACAATACCAATGTAGATTGGTTTTTGTTCCAAACACCAGAGCCAGCGGAGTGGGAACAAATTGTTACAGGACAAGTATACCAGGAAGTTTACCAACAAGCCATAGATGGTGGAGCAGACGAAGCCATGGCAGATGCAGCTGCACAAGCATTTTTGGCTTCTCCAACGGGGCAAGCAACAGTTGCTGCTGGTACTGCCAGTGCTGTGGACAATGTACCCAACATAGCTGCAAAAAACGGAACCCATACGGTGCCTACCAAATTTCAAACTTTGGAATTTGGCTTCAAGGCCAATGTGTTTAAGAAATACCAGTTCCAGTCGAACTACTTTCATACTATTATAACGGACGGTGTTTCGGTAAACCCAGGAGACGCCTTATTGACCAATGAAGAGTCGACCACACAACCAGGTAGATTTGCCGATTATTACTTATATGGCAATTATGTAAAAGGAAATAGTGATGGAGTAGAGACGCTGATAAGGGGTGGTGTTATTAAAGGCTTGATTTTAGAAGCTTCCCATACTTGGCAACGCACCAACTGGGAATACCAAGAAAACGAAGACTTAGCGAGCATCGACCCGGCTGATTTGGCTGTAGACCCGACGCCCAACCCAGCTTTTGTTCCGGAACACGTGTTCCGATTCAAGGCAGATTATTCCTTTGGAACTGGGTTCAATATTATTGGGTCGGTAATGACAACTTCTAAATTCAGAACACAAAACAACTATTACTTTGCAACTGAAAGGTATGAAAACCCAGTGGAAGATGATATTGCTCCTATTACAGGGGTTACCCCTGGGGTTTCTTTGATTGCAGAAAACACCAATAGAACCATAGTTAACCTACGAGTTGAGAAAGCTTTCAAGGATGGAAAATGGAGTATCTATGGGTTTGGTAACGACATTACCAACAAAGGCATTATCGCCAATACCGACGCGTTAAAAAATGTAACGTTAAGTAAAATTGGTGCTATGTATGGTGCTGGTATCAATTTTAAGTTTAAATAAAGCAACAATTAACAATCCATAAATAGAAGCCCGACTCATAATTGAGTTGGGCTTTTTTGCATTGCGCCATTGCATACAATTTGATTTGTAAGAATTATTGTTGAATTTTATTTCAACCAATAGAGATGGTAATGAATGGCATAAAAATACTACCCAAGATTATTTTACTTTTAACCGTGGTGGCATGTGGCAATGCCCAACAAGATAATAAGGTTGCAAGTGCAAAAGAGCCAAAATCAACACAAGTAAAAGAAAATACTGCCGAAGGGCCCAACCAATACCACTTTGGAGAGATTGAATACACCTTCGATGGAGACCAAATCAAATACGAAAGAAGCACGGAAGAGGCAACTAAAATAAGTATTTTTGACAACGCGGTTACAGTTTCAATTGGCATGCAGCTGGAGGCATCGGATTTTAACATTCTACTGACCATTAACACAAATAACATGCAGGAAAACAGTGCAATACCGCTTCAGTTTGGCTCAGCGGATGCTTCTGGCGCGTTGTGGTTGGGCAATATGGAAGAACAATTGCATGTAACCAATGGTACCATACAATTTTCAAAAATTGATTTGAAAAATGGCGTATTAGAAGGAAGATTTGAAGGAGAAGCAGGAACCGTTGCATCCACAGACCCACAATCGTCGGTGCAACTAATGGAAGGAGCAGGTTTGGCACCAATTAAGGGAGATTTTGAATTTAATATATCCAATATAGAAGATGGCAGATTGGAATAGTGGTTGGATACGTCTAGAAAATAAGGCCCAACGAAAGGTCGAGGCTCAATGAAGTTTCTTTTTTTGTGATGTTGTATTCATAAGAGCCGGTAAGGCCAATGGTTTTATTGGAGCCCAACAGCCCTTGGTAGCCTATAAAAAGACCGGTGGCCCAATCGCCATTTGTGAATTTATACTGCTGGTTTGGATTGTCGTCATCTACGAACCCTTTTCCAATACCCGTACCAATGGCCAAATTATTAAAAACCATGTAATTACCGGTTAGTGCAAATGTAAAAGTACGGACAGTGCCTTCATTCTGTTCTTTTGAAGTTTCTTGGTCCCACATCAGATTCGTTCCTATACCAAATTTTCCACCCCCTATTTGTTGGTTCCAATCTGCTCCAAACCCATAAAAAGAGGCGTTTCGTTGGACCATACTACCAGCGGAAAAAGAAAGATTCAATGCGGATGAGAAAGTAGAATCTGGAGAAAATCCACTGGATATTTGCGCAAAAGAAGCGTTGGAGCTAAGAAGAAAAAGGCCAAGAAGCCAATAATACAGGTATGCTTTCATTTAACTGCAATTCTTGTAGTGAATATAATAAAAACAGCTGGTTTATTGAACGCTATCGCATTTAAAAAGAGCTTTTTATCTGTTCAATAGGATCTATAAATAAAATACTGAAATTACACATGAATGTTTTGCTAACTTCTTAGTTTTGCCCTCATAACTAACAACTTATAAAATGAAAAGAATTATTTTTTTATTGGCTTTAGGCGTATTTTATCAATGTTCTGAAAACAGTGAACCTGTTCCCTCCCCTCCCACACCAACACTGGAAAACACCGAGGCCGTTGTGGTTGCAACCCCCAATAAATCCACCTTGCGCAACATTCACTTTATTAATTCGAAGGTAGGCTTTATAGCTGGGGGCACCGCTGCCGCCGTTAAAGACGAGCAAAGCGCGAGCATTTTGAAAACTACGGATGGAGGGCAAACCTGGTCTGCAATATACAGCAAAGTAGAAGGTTTCTATTGTACGGCCATAACTTCGTTATCAGAATCGACACTAATGGCCACCACCAACCAAAATTTTATTTTGAAAACAGAGGATGGTGGAAACAGCTGGAAGAAGGTGGAAGTAGCTGCTAGCTCATTTTATATGGCGGACATTCATTTTTCGGATGTTACAACAGGATACATCGCAGGGTCCATTGGTTCCACTGGCGTTTTGCTGCAAAGCACAGATGGGGGTGCTACTTGGAACACCTTGGTGGACAACAGCCAACCAGAATCTATTTTAAAAAACAATGTTTTGAACAAAATCACTTCTCTTGACAATGGAGCCACTTTGTTGGTAGTTGGAGGCACTTTTCAGGAAGGGGTGGTACTGCGCAGTGAAAATGCAGGCGCTACTTGGGAGTTATTGGCCGTTGCACCAGGTATTGTACTGAAAGATATAAAACTATCAGAAACGACTGGCTATGCAGTGGGCCACAACGGCCAGGTATCTTCTACGGAAAAAGGGGCAATGTACGCCACCGCAGACAAAGGAAAAACCTGGACGTTAGTAGATACAGGATTCGACAACAAATTAAACAGCCTGGCACAACTGGGCAACAACATAGTAGTAGTTGGTGACAACCATAACAACGATTTTGTGCATCCAGAGTTGATATTGCTTTCGACAGATGCCGGAACTACCTGGGCAAGGGTACCGCATGAGCTGGTAGTAGCCGGTTGGGAGTCGGTTGCGTTCATTGAAGACAACCACCTATTAGCAGTAGGTTATAATGGGAATGCGCTGCATGTGGAAATTAAGAATCCTTAAGTAAAATAATAGAACATCGGCTTATTAGTATAGTAAGAAAGGCAAAGGCCCTGGGTGCCTTTGCCTTTTTTTATAAAGTAATGTTCTACAAGAATTTTTGAATTGTGTTCTAGAAACAAACAAACGAAGTTTTGGCTTAGACTACCAAGCCGGGCTGCTTTGATTTTTTTCGACTTTTTGTGACTATATAAATGGGCTCTGGTTATTACCGTAAAACAATGCAAAAGGACCAGGTAATTGTAGACCCAATACAGTTTATAGATGCTATAGAAAATGATAATAAAATACCAATTGCGTAATATTTTGTTAATAAAGTATTGGTACTATTAATAGTCTATAAGAGTTATTAAAATTATTTTATATAAACATTTTAAGAATTTATGGTGGCTTATTAAAGGGGTAATTGTAACCATTCGAATCTAAAACACTGAAATGGAGCTTGTTACTGGAGGATTTTTACTGGGCGAATTATTTATTAAGAATTCTTCATTTATTACTTTTCAAATACGGCTATAGTAGGCTATTGTGGATGATAAATTTTAGCCCTACGTTTGCATGGAATAATTGTTTCGAATTGTAAGATTTTATTTAAATATATTGAGATGAAAAAATTGGTTTTAGTTTTATTTTTAGTGGCAAGTCATTTTTTGAGTTTTGCTCAGTGGGAAGATGGTGCTGCATTAACCAATAGTGCATACTTGCAAGGTTATGGGGCAATAGGCACTTTAAGTTTAGATGAAAATATTAAGTTACTAATAGCAGGGTCAGGAACCATGAATGGAAATTTGAGTCCCATGTTGGTTTTGAATGGCAGCGGTACATCCTCCAATTTATCTTTACAAAACACGGATGGATCTGGAACATTGCAGCTTAATGCAGGTGTGCTAACCTACACCTACAAGCCAACGGTTGGAACGGTTGTTACACCTTTTTCAATTGATGCAACTGGAAACACGACGTTCAACGAAACTACTACGTTCAGTAAAACTGCAGCTTTCACCGAAAGTGCAACGTTCAGTAATACGGTATCTGTAACAGGTGCATTAGATGCTAGTTCAATAAATAGCCCTAATGGTTTTTTTACAACCCTTGGCGCCACTGGAACAAGCACTTTTAATGGTTTATTGGCGACAACTATTAATACTAACAAGTTAAAAGCAAAAGAGAACCTTCCATTTATTATTGAAGCCTCTTCTGGATTAGAAATGATGAATTTTGGCACCAATGGCAATGTGGGTATTGGAACTGTGCCATCAAACACCCATAAACTGGCTGTCAATGGTTCTTTAAACGCAACCGAAGTGAAAGTAACTACTACCATTGAGGCACCAGATTACGTTTTTGAAGAGAATTATGAATTAAAGCCACTTTCGGAGGTAGAATCTTATATAAAAGAAAACAAACATTTGCCAGAAGTTCCATCTGCTAAAGAAATTAAAACAGAGGGGTTGAACTTGGCAGAAATGAATTTATTGCTGCTTAAAAAAGTAGAAGAGTTGACCTTGCACCTTATCGAAAAAGAAAAGGACATTGAGCAACTGAAAAAAGAGGTGAAGGAATTGAAGGAGAAAAAGTAGTGGTAAGAACCCATGTTAACTAGGCTTTACATATTTTTTATAGTAATAGGATTGTTTTCTTGCAAGTCCTCAAAAAATGCTGGATCCGTTTACGATCAGTCTGGGGATTATTATGCGAAAAAAGTAGAAGGCAAGAAAAAAGAGGAAGTTATAAAGGAACATCAAACCCTAGCGGAACAAACGGCTACCACGCAGGCATCTAAAAATCTACCGCAAGAGATAGAGGAACTAAAAAACCTGAACCAGGAGCAACTGTCAGAGGCAATTGGCAAAAAGGCCAATAAAAAATTGCCTGTGCCAATTGAAACCATTCCTTCTTCTGATAAAGATGTTGTGGCATATGTCAAAAAATACGAAAAGTACCAATCCCTATCCAAAGACCAGATTTATGAATTGTTTCCTGGTAAAAAAGGGAAACAAATGGTAAAAAAACTAAAGAAACTAGACAAACAAAGTGCACAACTGCAACAAAGAATAGAAAAGCTTGAAGCCAATACAGAGGTCAAAAACCTTTTGGATAAAAAGGGTTATGGCCAATACGGCAATGATGTTGAAAAATGGATGAAGGTCGTACAGGATGAGTCTATTTCGGACGAATTGAATGTTTTGGCAAAATCGGAATTAAAAAAATTCGAAAAAGATTACTGGAAACATTTAGAAGCGACCAACTTGATTGATGCAGATAAGCTCGATTCGCTGACCAAAATGAAAACCAAGTTGGAAAGTCAATACGGTCAATACATAGTACCTCTAGAAACATTAAACGCTCAAAATGCAGACGAGTACCTGGACCAAGTAATAAAAGATACAACAGGAGTAAAAGAAAAACTTCTGGATGCCTACAGAAAAGTTGATCCGGAATACTTGAATTATTCGGAAGAGCAAGTCAGTGCCAAAATCAATGAGATTATGCAAGACTCTCTCAACATGCAACAGAATTTATCGGATTTTAACAGTGCAGTTGGTGCATTGGGCAACGCGGAAGAAATGTCTGGATCTTTGGAATCAGCTGAAGACTTGCAGCCCATGTATGCCAGGTTAATAGAACCTGAAGCAAATAAAATACTTGACTCTCTCCAGACTTTTATCGACCCGGCACAACAAGAATATAAAACCAAAGAGAAAGAAATTGACGAAGTGGTAAAGGAAGTAGAGTTAATAGAGAACTCACCGATGGCTTACCTCAAACGGAATTCATTTTTTGATGGTTACGTTGGGCTGCCTCTTGGAGAGAACAAAAATTTAAGCTTGTCTCCTAACTATGGGCTTAACTTGCGCGACTGGGTGTCGGTAGGCGCTGGATTGAATTTTGTTTATTCTTTTAATAAAGACAATTGGTTTGACTACACGGGAGGATATAAGATTTTTACAAAAGCAGAGGTGTATAAAAAAAGGATCTTAATACAATTTGAGTACAATGGTTATGTGCCAGCCATGACCCAGTTGAACCCGGCTGAAACGGACCCGGTTGCAATGCCAGGCGAAATGTTTTTGGGAGGTGGTATCAATTTAAAAATTACCGAAAAAAGCAATTTCACTTTATCGGTTATGTATAAGTTAAATGAAAATGAAGTAAAAGTTGTAGACGCACCTTGGGTTTTGAGGTTGGGGATGCAACTGTTTTAATAAAGACTTATGAGAAAATTATTAGGAGTAATTCTTTTTGTGTTAATGAGCGGGGCAGCAATGGCCCAAACTGCACTGAACCCGATTCCAAAAGAAGAGGCCGAAGAGTTTTATAGTATAGATATAACTCAAAAGTTGGATCGCCCAATTCATATTTTCAATGAATTTCTATTTTTCACCAATACCGACCTTGTGCCAGGCACTACCATTCTCCAATGTTTATCGGAAAACAAACAGTTGGTTTCTGAATGGAAGTTAATGGGTCAAAAAGGAAACAATACCTATAAATTGAGCATTGCAGCTTTTGGAGAGAGTATATTAGAGGGAGGAATAAATTACTTGGTTGTTAAAAATGGAAGAAAGTCGAAGGAGCTTGAAATTAGGTTAGTGGAGAAACCAACTGTGGCGGCACCTGAAGTTAATATTCTGGTAAGCCCTATTGCAGTGTCCTGTGATGGTACCCAAAAAAGCAGTGTCGAATTTAAGACCGGTATTGTGGGAGGAAAGAGTAAGTACGAAGTACTTTGGACAGTTTCTAAAGACAATGGAGTGAATTTGTTTGAGCCTAAAACGGAAGTTTTACCCACTGAGAATTATGCTTCTATGATTCAAGTGGATGCTTTTTTAAACTTTCAAGTGATGTTGGAAGTAACCGATGGTTGCAATAACTATGTTAGAAAAGTGGCGCGTTTGTATTGTAGAAAAGATGAAAAGTCTGTTTCAAGGTTGTTTATGGAGATGGTGCCAAGTGAAAGTTCAACAATAACAAATAGATAGATGAAGAACGCAATAATAACATTAAATGCGGTGGGGTTGGTAGTGCTGTTGTGCTATAATTTTTTTTACAACAAACCACCTAAAAGAGGTTATATTTTGAATGCAGAGGTGTTTCAAGCCTATAATGCCAGCAAAGAGGCAGAAAAGGAATTGTTGGCTATGAAAAGTGCAGCTGCATTAAAATTGGATTCGTTGTCGGCAATTATTGATTCGGATGAAACAGGGAAGACATATGAAATTTACCAGTATTATTCAACTAAATCAGAAATAGAACAAAAACGATTTTCCGAAGAAAATACGAATAAAATTTGGGTCCAAATTAATGAAATGGTTCAAAAATATGGAAAAAATGAAGGGTACGAAGTGATTTTTGGAGCAACAGGGTCTGGTGGTATTATGTACGCGGATGAATCCATCAATATTACAGAGGACATTATTCTATTTATTAATAAAAATTATGAAGATGAATAAGACCATTGTGCTGGTGTTTTTGGCTTCGCTCTTGGTATTTTTTGGTTGCCAAACTGATTTGGATGAAAAGGCCTTTTTGAAATGGGTTGAAAATCCGGAGAACGGTCTAAATAAAACTAAAAAAACCGCTGAATATGTGTATTCGGTTTTATATAAACCTGCAGCATATAAGGCAATTTTGGCAAATAGAAAAATAGAATTAGAAGATTTGGAGGTTTCTGATTTTTTAAATTTCACTTTGACTTTGGGCGTTGATAAAGACATTGATTTTGTAGACTATCATGCAGGCGTTAACGGAAATAAACAGGCTATTCTGGATTATTTGGCTTTTAGTTTTCAAAACGATATTTGGTTAGAAACGAACGGTAAAAAAGTGCCTTGTGCCCTTTATCATTTTGAAAGGTCCTTTGATCTAAAATCAACAAGAAAAATAAACCTGGGTTTTCAGATAGAAGACAAGGGTATTAAAAATATAAAATTGGTAATAGCGCCAAAATTTAACACTAGCGGGAAGGTGAAGTTCAGTTTTGACTTAACCCATATTCCAAAAGTAAAAATATAATAGTGCAGTAATTTAAGAAGCAATGGTAACAAAAAGAAGCATAAGATTTTTAAAAAAGGTAGCTCTATTTTTGTCCTTTTTAATAATTTTTCAGAGCGTAGCTCCAACTGTTAGTTATGCACTCACCAGCGGGCCGAGTCAGCCTGAAGTTGGTTCATTCGAACCAGTAGGAACTACACAGATGGTGAATCCTTTTTCTGGAGATTTTACCTATAACATACCGTTATTTGAATTGCCTGGGCCCAATGGTGGTTATCCCTTTAACCTGGCTTATCATGGGGGTATAGGTATGGACCAAGAAGCCTCTTGGGTGGGCCTTGGCTGGTCGCTTAACCCTGGTGCTATTAACAGAAATGTTAGAGGCGTTCCAGACGAATTTAAAGGAGAAAATATTACTACTACACGAGATATTAAAGACAATATGACAGCTGGAGTAGGGGCTGGAATAGGGTTTGAATTTGTTGGAATTGGCATAGGTGGCTCGATTGGTGGTAGCGTGTACTACAACAACTACAAAGGATTTGGGCAAACTATAGAAGGAAATATAGGCCTTGCGAGCAAAACAAAAAGTGGTAGTTTAAGAAAAGTAGGATTTGGAATTGGTTTCTCATTGGATGCAACAACTGGTTTGTCTGTAAATCCATCATTAAGTTATACAAGAGAATGGGAAGGCAGCAACTTGGGTGTTTCTGTTGGAGTAGGTTATAACTCTAGAACGGGTTTGTCTAATGTGTCGCTTGGTGTATCACAAACCAAAAGGCACTGGGATGTTAGAGTAAAACCGATGAATGGAAAGGTATTTTTAGAAATTGACCAATGGACAACAGCCAATTCTGGAAGTTCCAATTTATCATTGGCTGGACAATATGGCGTACCGAGTATTTCCAACCCAATGTTCAATGCGTCAGTCAACTTTAGTTTAAAAGGTGGCGGTGCATGGTGGGGTGCTTTTCCAAATGGATATACAAAAGGGTATTTTAATATTAAAACACAAAAGAAAAAAGGGAAAGCAGTAGACAGTCCAGCATATGGGTATATGCATTTAAATGAGGTTAGTGGCCAAGACAATGCCATAATGGACTTTGGAAGAGAAAAAGAAGGAGCGGTGGGAGAAGAAAGCCCCAATTTGTCTATTCCCAACTTGTCCTACGACATATACTCTCTAAGTGGACAAGGTATTAGTGGCATGTACAGAGCTCTTAGAAATGATGTGATCAAACTAAGGGATCAAAAGATAACATCCGGTTCAATAGGAGCATCTGTTGGGGTAGATGTAGCGCCGGCACTTGTGCATGTAGGAGTAAACCTAAGCTTGTCCGGTTCTAAGGAAATTGCTGGTCCTTGGACCGAAGGAACTGATAAAATGAGTTTTTTATCTGCAGCCAAAGCCAAGGATAAACTCTACGAACCTTGGTACTTCAAATCGCATGGAGAATTTTCAGTTTCTCCTATAGAAGATTTAGAAGAAATAGGTGGAGATGGTGCTGTAAGAAACATTTTATACAAGCATCCAACCGTGGCCAAACTAAAACCACATATCAACCACAACATGAAAGACAATAGCGGGAATGAAATTAGCATCAAACCTGCCATAAAAGAGGAAAGAAAAAGCAGAAATCAGCCAATACAAACATTTACAAATGAAGAAATAGTTACTGGGGGTGTTTCAAAGTTAAAACTTTTAAATATCGAAGGAGTAGACCGTTCGAAATCCCTTTATAAGGACAACCACATCGCGGGTATAATTAGTACCAATACCAGTGGTTTAAGGTATGTATATGGCATTCCAGCGTATAATAAGACAAAAGTTGACATGACGTATAGCGTGGAGAGTGTTCCGAATACCATAAACCCAGGTAAAACACTAATTAACGCAAACGGATCAGAAGAACAGGAGATCCCAGATTACAAACATGGACCAAAATCGATTAATTTGTTAACAAAAACAGAAACTCCTGGTTATGCACATGCTTATCTATTAACTGCAATTGTAGGAACTGATTATGTAGATGTAGACAACAATGGAGTTAGTGAAGATGATTTGGGTTATTGGGTGAAGTTTAGTTATGAAAAAGCCCATGATGATTTTAAATGGCGTGCACCTTTTTATGGTGCTATGTACAACGAAGGTTTTAAAACGGATGGTTCCGATAACAAAGGCTCTTTTAGTTACGGTACAAAAGAAGTTTGGTATCTGAAAAAGGCAGAAACCAAAACCCATGTGGCAGAATTTGAGCTACATGAGAGAGAAGACGGTTTGGGAGTAAAAAAGGTGTTTCAAAAAAAGAACGACCCAAATACTACCAAAAAATTAAAAAGGCTCAACCGCATTAATATTTACACAAGGGATGGCTACAGTAAAAAAGAAGAAGACAATGATGTAATTTTGCATAGGTTAAAAAGTGTAAATTTTGATTACAACTATAAACTATGTGAAAATGTTGATAACAATGTCGATGCGACTAGTCAAATAGATCAGAGTTCAAATGGAACCGGCAAGCTTACTTTAAATAAGCTTTGGTTTGAGTATGGAAAAAGTAACAAAGGCAATTTCAATCCATATTTATTTGATTACCATGAAGAGAATAAAGCAGAGAACCCTGATTACGATATGGATTCCTACGATCGTTGGGGTGGGTATAAAGTTCAAAGCAAAGCGAATGTAACCAATGCTGAATTTCCATACGTAGATCAGGATCCAAATTTAAAAGAAAATTTGGATATGGCAGCTGGAGCCTGGTGTTTGAAGGAAATTAACATTCCTTCTGGAGGAAAAATCATGGTGGACTATGAAACAGATGACTATGCTTATGTACAACACCACCAGGCTATGCAAATGATGGATATTGTTGGGAGTAGCGGTGTAGAATCTGGCAATTTTACACTTAACAATAATGGCCGGATATATTTTAAACTAGAACATCCCATTGCCCGTGATTTGTCTGAATCAGATAAAAATGAAGAAATAAAAAAATATCTTGATTTCAATAGAAAGCAAGTTTATTTCCGGGCCTTGATCAATTTAAAGAGCTCGATGCAAGCAGAAGAATTTGTTAGTGGCTATGCCGATTTGGAAACGAGCGCTGGGTCTTATGGTGTAGTTAGTACCGCGTCTGGTGCCCACACGCATGGGTTTTTTACTATGAAAACAGAGCAAGGGTACCATCCGATGTCCATGCGAGCTTGGCAACATATGAGAATGAATCAGCCATTGCTTATGAATGCCCGTAAGATGACCAACGGTATTATTGATGTAAGCGCAAATCCTGCTGATCCTGTAGATAATATTCTAAATGCATTGGGAATGTTTACAGAGGTAGTTCGGGTATTAAAGGGGTATTACAAGCATTGCAATGGCAAGGGTTATGGTAAAAATGTGGTTTTTGGCAAATCTTGGGTAAAACTCAATTCTCCAGATAAAATCAAATATGGGGGCGGTAGCCGCGTGCGACAAATCACAATGCTGGACAACTGGTTACACTCAGACGAAGGCGTCTATGGGCAGGTTTATCAATATACTACGCAAGAAGGATCCAATGAAATTAGTTCTGGTGTTGCTTCCTATGAACCTAAAGCCGGAGGGGATGAAAATGCAGTCCATTATGCGAAAAAATATGCAAAAACGTATAAACTTAGATCTAATGATAATTTATTCATGGAGTATCCATTGAATGAAAATTATTTCCCCGGACCTTCTGTTGGCTATAGCAAAGTAACGTCGATGAGCCTGGCTTCAGCTGCACGTGCGGGTATAAAGGTAAACCATGTAGGAGTTGGGAGTGGTTTTATTTTTCCTCATTCTGATCAGGCCAATGCCGAAGCGTCCGTATTAGGGTTTGGTACAACTGGTAAAAAAGTGGAGCATTTTTATACGGCAAAAGACTACCCTGTTCTTACTTATGAAACCGATGTGGACCGAATGCCATATAAAAAAATATTTCCATTTCCTCCATTGGCGAACATCACTTTTGGCAAACTGAGTATGACCCAAGGGTATAGTGTGGTTGTCAATGACATGCATGGTAAACCATCCAAAGTTGAGAATTTTAAACAAACCCCTAATGGAAGTTTTGAGCAGGAGTCATTTAGTTCAGTTACCTATTATTATTATGATAAAGAAGCGGTTCAGGATAAAATGACCGTAAAGCAACTGGACAATGAATTTTACCTGTCCGATGGGTGGATGCTTAAAAAATCTGAAGGCAAAAACGATCCAGCCGATGCAGAAAGGGTGTTTGTTTCTCAAGAATCAGAATTCTTTGTGGACACAAGATCGAACAACAACATTACAGTGCAGATTGGGGCCAATATCAATACGGATATTTTTATGATACCAATTTTGTTTGGATTAATTCCTATACCGGTTCCTAGCGCCATACCAAATGGTGATTATGACGAGACAGCTTTAAAAACGGCGGTTACCAATAAAGTTATTTTTAGATCAGGTCAGCTAAAAGAAGTGGTGGCTGTAAACGAAGGTTCGACTGTTACAACATCAAGTTTAAAATGGGACCGCCTCACTGGAAAAGCCATATTAACAAAAGTTGAAAACAATTTTGACGACCCCATTTATTCCTATACCACCCCAGCTTGGACTAAATACGAAGCCATGGGACCTGCCTACCAGACTGCTGGCCTTGATTTTGGTTTGAATGCTGGTGAAAAAATGGAGTACAAAGAGAATATTTATAAAATAGCATTGACCAATCAAGCGATGAACCAAATTTTAATTGAAGGGGAGGAACTGCTGTTATATAAAAGCGGAGTACCAATTGCTGAAGCGGTTTATCTAGGTACTTACAATGGTAAGTTATCTGTGTTTTGTAAGGAAGAAATTAATGGGGATTATGTTGCAAAAGTAATTCGATCCGGAAGACGCAACCAATTGAATGTTGATGTAGGAACCATTTCGGCTCTGGTAGACCCTACGGATAAAAATAATAGAACTCAAGAGGAGATAATTAAAATTTTGGATTAAGATGAAAACAAAGAAATTATCATTTTATTATACTAGCAATTTCTGTTTGGTTGCTGTTTTTATATTAATTCCATCTTTATTGTTGGCGGGTTTTAAAGGAAAAACAGAAAGGTTAGAGTCAAAATATTTTGAAGTGGAGGCTTTGAATATGTTGCACTCTGAGGACACAACAATAGAGAAATCTGTTTCTACTCAGCTACAGGCGCGCTTGACAAGTTTAACTGCAGAAGAATTAGAAAATTATCAAATTCTTCAAAAGCAGATTTTAACCACCTTTTGTATAGATACTGGAGGGGATCTTGGCGATGATTTGATTTGGGAAAATAAATGGGATTTAAATGCAGATATTTCTACTTGGTATGGGATAACACTCGTGGATGGCATTGTAACGAAAATAGACTTAGAGAACAACGGGTTGAAAGGTGCAATCAACAATGACTTTTTTAAATTGGAATACCTTGAAGAATTGAATTTGAGTCATAATGAATTGACAAATTTTAAAGGGTTGTTTAATGAGGATTGGTCTACTGGTGAGTTGGCTTTGAGCAGTTTGAAAGATGCCATTTTGGGTTATAATTCTTTTAATGAGGAGTTGCCTCAAACCGGTTGGGAGCAATTTGAAAAAATGACAGACCTTTATGTGGAGGTGAATGCATTTTATGGGAGCCTCCCTCTAGGAATTAGAAAATTGCCGAAGGCAATGGTACTTCTATTTAGCGATAATTTATTTGAAGGTGAATTTCCACCCTTGTTTGAAGACAATGCCTATTTGACTGCCTTATCTAGATTCTATGCCTCCAATAATTATTTTATAGGAAATCTTCCGACATTTAATAGGCCAATTGATGCTTTTGGTTTGGGACACAATTATTTCACAGGAGGGTTGGAAAACTTAAGTGTTTTTACAAATTACAATGCAGCCTCCAAATACTATCTACAGGGCAATAAATTTACCTATGATGATCTTGAAAAGTTACCGGAAAATCTTATCAACCACCAAAATTGTGTCCTTTTTGATCAAAATTTAGTATCGACACATAAATATAGAACAGTAACGGAAGGGGAAAATCTAATGCTCGAAGCAGATACGGATATAAACAACCCCAATGTAAGGTACGAATGGTACGAAGGTGGGGTAATATCTTCGGTTGCAAAAGGTAGAAATGGCCGGCCAGTCAATACAATAAGTGGAGGAACAAAAATTTCAGATAGCAAACAAATTTTGGTTAATGTAACTGCTGATAATAAGTTTAATCAGTATTACTACAAAGTGATTAGCAATAACTTAAGGACAAGTAATTCATTAAAAAGTTATCCAATTAAATTCACTGGAAATTGTCCTGTGATGGAAGGAGGGGAAATTAACTTTATAGAAACGGGAGAGTTAAGTTTCACCTATTCGTTAGAGAATTATTTATATCCCGACGGTTTTGGAAGCAATACGGTTTACAACTGGACGGTTCATGGACCAGGAGGAGCCTCCTACACCACGAGTACATTTGATCATACTTTTACAGATTTTGGAGTGTATCATATTACGTTAGATATTACCTATACGTCGGGAGGTAATAATCCAGATTGTTTAATTACAAAATCGTTTGAACTAATTCATAGAGTTAATCCTATTGATTGCTCAAAGATTATTAACCCTAGATTAGAATCGAACCACACAGGCAATGGAGAAGTTACTTTTAGTTTCTATTATTCACTTAACGGACCCGATCCTGCAATCACCAGTTATAGTTGGAATTTGGTAGAATTTAATGGCCCTCAAAGTAAATCGAATGATCCAACTTTCACCTATGTATTCGATGCTATAGGCTCTTATACAATTGAATTGGATATTACCTATAATAACAATGCGCAAGGGACATTTTGCGAGCAAACGGCGTCATTTACTTTCGTCTATGATTTAGAATGTTTATCAGCATCAGAACTTGATGCTGATTTTAATATATTTTCTAGAATAAAAGGCAATAATGCCTATTTTTATCCAGAGATAGTTCGATTGGAGGGTAATGCAGACAACTACACTTATTCTTGGAATTTTGGGGATGGCACATCTGATAATAATAGAAGAACAAGCCATCAATACCTTACAGCTGGTACTTATATAGTATCTCTTACAGTTAGAGACCCATCTTCTTGTTTTGATTCAAAAACCATATCAAAAACCATAACAACGTTCGATTGTGCTGATTTAACTGGAGATTTCACCTATACAAAAAATGATGTAACAGTAGATTTTAACATTGATATTGCTTCCATAGAAGCCTTATATGAATGCAAATTATCTAATTATGAGTGGGATTTTGGTGTGTCTAGAAGTTCAAAAAGTAAAGAACAAAATCCTTCCTTTGAATACCCGTATTATGGCGATTTTGTTGTCGTTTTCACAGCTGACGTTTTGTTTAAGAAAAAGGAATGTAGACGTGTGAAATTGGTAATCTCCAAACCTTTGTCCTTGCCGCGTCCATGTCCAACTATTGAAGTAAACTTTACTTCATTGAATACAGAATGCGGCACTGCATTTTCGCCCAATGTAAGCATGGAAGGAAGGAATTTATTTCGATATTTTAATTGTGACATAGTAAGCTACAATTGGGAGTTTTGGAATGGCATGACTTCAACAGAAAAGTTTCCCGTGGTAGTATTCCCTACGGAAGGTGCAACTTACCCTGTGACACTTACAGTAGACTTTGAATGTGCCGACGAAATACTTTGTAATAATTCTGCGGCTGTGACCAAAGAGTATACCTTTAACTTTGACAAAGTTAGGCCCGATCCTATTGAAATTAATTTTATAGCAGATAAAATGCAAGCATTGAATGCAACTGCCGTAGCTATGAGCCCCAATTGGCCTTTATCTCATTATAACAAAAACTTAAAAGAAGAAGTGGGTTATAAAAATGGTACGGATGGCGTTTGGAGAGTAAGCAATTCTTTCGCTTATGTGAATGATCGTGTACAGTCGTCAGAAGTGGATATTAGGAAGGATGGCGTTTTTGAATTATATGACTTTAATTATTTCAATGCTCTTACCGGCGCAAATAAAAATTGGGTTAACGCATCAACGATTACCAAATACAACAGTTTTAATTTTGAATTAGAAAACCGAGATGTACTCGGAAATTATTCTGCTGCTATTTATGGCAACTTTGGCAATTTACCAACGGCAAAAATAGCCAATTCAAAGGAGCTTGAAGCTGCTTTCTCAGGGTTTGAAAATATTGAAAAAGAAGTGCTTTCCAAAGGGGCAGGTGGCCAAAATCCAACAACAGAATTGATTAGAGATGGTTATTTTGGAAACTGGAAATTTGAAGGGGAAGCCTCAGGAGAAATAAAAGAATATGAAGTTTATAGTGGAAAAGGGCATACTGCCATTGTAAAAGCGACAGCAACAGAACTTTCAGCATATGTAGGGAAAGGTGTCGATGTCTTTTCAATCTTTGAAGAAGAATATGAGGTGACCATCCCTATAATTGTTTTTCCATTTTGGTACGATGCTTTTGGATTTTTTAATATAAAGGTACAGCATCCAGAAACCCAATTAATTACGATTACAAGAAAAAGAGAGGTGGCCAATACGGTTTTTGATAATCGGGTAATTTGTGTTGTTGAATATGAAAACAATCCAGAGTGGTCTGTAGTAGTATTGGGCCAAAAACCAACTGAAGGACCATGGAAGGGCAAGTTGTTTTACGAGTTACCAGTTATAGAAGAAACCCCTTTGGTGCTTGCTAATGAGCAAGCACACTCTGGAAAACAGTCGCTAAAAATTGATGGTCCGGATTTGATCAGAACTCAGACTATATTAAAACTGGAACAAGAAAAGAACTATACAGTTTCGCTCTGGGTTTCTGAGGGAGAAGAGAATAGGTCTATACCAGGGTTTAGCGACGGGTTGGGAATAGAGATAAAAGCCTTGAATGAAGGGGTTGAGATTTGGTCTTCTGGAACCTTACAGGGAACAGGAACCAAAATTAAAGGATGGAGAAAAGTAGACTATACTTTTGAATACCCTTCTACCGCCTCTAACCTTCAAATAGTTTTTTCTAAAGGGAGTTCTTTGGGTGCTGCTTATTTTGATGATTTGAGAATTCATCCAGAGAAAAGCAACATGCAGTCTTATGTGTATGATTACCAAACTTACAACGTAATGTCAGTTTTAGATGAGAACAATTATGCAACATTCTATTACTATGATTTTGAAGGTAAATTGTACTTGACAAAAAAAGAAACGGAACAAGGAATAAAAACAATTCAAGAATCAGTGCGGTATTTTGTTCCAACAAAAACATCGGGAAACTAATATGAAATTAAAAATAGTAATAACAGTTTTTATGCTGGCGCTTAGTGTAAATCTTCATTCTCAGGAGCTGGAGGAGGTGTTAGTAAAGATTAAGGACAGTTATAAAAACACCACCAAATTGCATTTAAAAATGACGATGCAGGCGTACAGCAAGTTGACTGATGAAGTTGTTTTTGAGAAAAAAGTGGAACTTAAACAAGAAGGCAAAAAGAGTTGGACCAATGTTGAGTTTAGTAAAATGATTGTAAATGACAATTACAAAGTAGTGGTGATACCAGCAACCGGAACGATTGACGTGTACCCTGTGGTAGACATAGAAGATAATGATGCACAAAAGATGAAAATGCTAAGCAATATAGACAGCATTTTCACTTTGTACGATGGGTATGAATACAAGGGCAAACAAGAAGGGATGCATCAATATAGATTGCGCCAGAAGCAAGGGGCTGTTGAATGGGTAAGTTTGTTTTTAAATGATGCACAAACCAAGCTAAAAAGAGTTGACTATGAATATCGAGAGGGTGAAGGGGATGCTGATCTTAGGGTTCAAATTGATTATCTAGTGTTGGATGTAAATCCTGTTTTTTCTAGTAAAACATTCAATGAAACACAATGGTGCCGCAAAGTGAATGGTAAATGGGTCGGAGTAGGAGTGTACAAGGACTTTGAGGTTAGATATATAAATACTAAGTAATTAAAAAATTAAACGCATAAACAATGAAGAAGCTATTTTTCATTACACTTTTATTTTTATACGGTGCAACATTTTTTGGCGCCGTACCAGCCAACGCTTCAAAGGCTCCCTTCGATGGAACGGTAGACGACGCGGTAGAATTGTCGGCCTTAAAGGCACTGTACGACAGCTTGGGCGGAACCAATTGGACCAGTAAAACCAACTGGCCCGCTGCTGGAAGTTGGCCCGCAACAGCGGCTTCTTCTGTGTTTGCTACTTGGGAAGGGGTAACGGTCACCAATGGGGATGTTACCAAAATTGATTTGGCAGAAAACAATTTAACAGGGTTTATACCAACCGCTATTGGTGATTTGGTTGATTTGGAGACTGTTTACCTGCATAAAAATAGCGTTGGGGGCAGCTTGCCAGCAAGCATTGGCAACTTAACCAAAGCCAAGTACTTTTATGTGTACGACAACAACTTAGGCGGAAATATTCCAAGTGAAATTGGCAATATGAGCGCCATGCTGAAGCTGTATTTGTATGATAACTTTTTTACTGGATTGCTTCCTGATGCGTTGGGCAATTTGAGTAATTTGACCCATTTACAATTACAGAACAATGCCTCTTTGGATGCAGCGTCTATTCCGGCCGCCTTAGGTAATTTAACAAAATTAAAATGGCTCTACCTCAACAATACCAATAGAAATGGGGCTTTACCCAACTGGACAGGCCAATTGCCTCTATTGCAGCGGTTCTTTTTTGGAAACAACAATTATTCTGCCCAAAACATACCCTCTTGGATTTACAATTTGACAAATATCGAGTATTTGGATGCAGATTATGCCAATTTAACCGGGAGTATTTCGGAACAAATTTCCAACTTAACCAAGCTGTATAACTTTGATTTCAGCGACAATGACCTGTCTGGTTCTTTGCCAACTTCTTTGGGCAATATGAGCAGTATTTATTATTTGAATTTGGACAACAATAATTTCTCTGGTACTATCAACTGGAGCAACTGGGGGCTGACATCGATAAGAAACATCTATTTGAATGACAACAATTTGGAAGGAGATTTACCAGCCAACTTGAACCACTTGCCTTCCTTAAAATACTTCTACATAGACGACAATAATTTTACTACCATTCCGGACTTTAGTGCCCATCCAAATTTGTCGAGCATGACCATCAACTTGGTGAGAAATAAGATGAATTTTGCAACGTTAGAGTCTTTGTTTAATGGGGTAGGTTCCAAGATTCGGTCGGCCATTTATTATGCGCCACAAAATGATTTTTCTGCGGCCGATACCACCTACAGCGGCACAGGAGCATTTCATTTGGTAGCACCTGCACAAGGCGCGCAAAGCCAACATACGTGGTGGAAACAAAACACCAACTTATCGTGGACCGAAGTTTCAGCACAAAATGAAAGTGCTGTAGACGGAGAATATTATATTGCCTCTGCCGACAGCACCGTGCTGGGTACTTACAAAGTATTGGTAAGCAACAATTGGATCACCGATTTGAACATTCAATCGGTTCCGTTTCAAGTAACTTCGGCAACTGTTTCCATTCCAATGGATCCTACCGAAGTAGTAGCAACCATGGTAGGCAGCAACCGGGTAGATTTAACTTGGACAGACAATGCCAACAGCGAAACAGGGTATTATATTGACCGAAAATTAGTAGCGGATGCTCAATTTGTCCGATTGGATACTACCCTGGCCGATGTAATTAATTACAGCGATACCACCGTAGTGCCTGGCGATTACCAATACAGGATCAGTGCGTTCAATGCCTCCGGTGCCAGTAGTACGGTAGAAACTTTATCGGTTAATGTACCGGTTGGATTTAATTTGCTGGACGACCACCAAGAATTTTTGGCCCTAAAAGCTTTGTACGATAGTACCAATGGCGCTGCCTGGACCAACAATACCGGTTGGCCAACGGCTGGAGCTTGGCCTGCAACGGCCACTGCTGCAGAAATGGATGCTTGGTTTGGTATTACGGTAGGGGATGGGGATGTAACGGAAATAGAATTGTCCCAAAATAATTTGCTGGGAGGGCTTCCAGAAAAAATAAAGGAACTTATTCAACTTAACAGTTTTGATATTAACAATAATTTGGTTGATGGAACTATTCCGACTTTTTGGCCGGAATTAACAAACTTGAAAGGATTGAATTTATCATTCAATAAATTTACAGGTACCATGCCTTCCGAAATTGGAAACACTGTGTCTTTAGAATCTTTGGATTTAAAAGGAAATATTCAATTGTCTGAAGGGCCAATTCCAGACAGCTTTCAAAATCTTATAAATTTAAAGACATTCAGCGTTTATAGCTCTAAGCGAATTGGTACCCTCCCTTCATGGATAGGAAATTTTAGCCAACTGGAAATCTTAAAATTGGCGAACAACAATTTTACAGCGGATAATTTCCCTACTTGGTTGTTTTCTTTGGCTAATTTAAAGTTGATTGAAATGCAGGGTATTAAGTTGGCGGGTCCCATTCCAGATAACTTTAGTGCCTTACCTAATTTGTATTATATTGATTTAGGCCAGAACAATTTAAATGGCAATATTCCTGAATCTTTGACGACCTCAAATGAGTTGTTGTACCTCTACCTCTATGGAAATGAATTTTCAGGCCAACTGGATATAAGTAATTGGGTGATGCCCAACTTGAAGTATCTATATTTATATGATAATGAGTTCATTGGCGCGTTTCCTGATGACTTAAACAAGTTTGCTACTTTGAATCGTTTGAGAATACAAGGTAACAACTTCACAGATCTCCCAAATCTGAGTAACCATCCTAACATAGTTGCTTTTGAAGAAATATTTGTTAGCGAAAATTTGTTGAATTTTAAAGCTTTAGAAAAGCTATTTGATATTACAGGAAGCAGAATAAGTAATGCAATTTTTATAGATAGCCCACAAAAAAATACAATAATTGCTCCAATCGGCTTCACCCTCAACAACCCGTTGACTGTTGCTCTTCAAAACACAGGTGCACAAACGACCATTACATGGTTAAAAGACGATGGTGCAGGCGGGTGGACCGACGTAACGGCACAAAACCAAAGTGTTGTTTCCGGTACCTTTGAAATTACAACTCCTGACGCCAGCCATGCGGGTACCTATAAAGCGAGCATGAGCAACGCTTGGGCAACGGGCATGACCATTGAAACCGACCCTTTTACAGTGACACAGGAAATTGGATCGGTTCACGACCACCAAGAATTTTTAGCGCTAAAAGCTTTGTACGACAATACCGATGGAGCAAATTGGAATAACAATACCGGTTGGCCTGCAGCGGGTACATGGCCAAGTACGGCCACTGCAGCAGAAATGGATGCTTGGTTTGGTATTACGGTAGTGGATGGGGATGTAACGGAAATAAAATTAAGTGGCAATAATTTAGAAGGAACTATTCCAGTTGCATTTTCTAATCTTAAAAAGTTAGAATACATTTATTTTTATAACAATAAGTTGACAGGAAGTATACCGTTATATTTTGATCAATTTTTGAGTTTATCTTATTTGAATTTAGGGATCAATCGATTCACAGGTGATATGCCGGAGGAATTGGGTAATATCACATCACTTACCTACCTGAGTTTATATGACAATAAAACTTTGGCAGCGGGACCTATTCCAGATTCCTATCAAAACTTAACGTCTCTAGTAACGCTGGCATTGCATAGTTCTTCTAGAAATGGAGATATACCGGCTTGGATCGGAAACCAAAACAGTTTACAACAACTTTATCTCGGAGGTAATAATTTTAATGCAGGGCCAATACCAGGGTTTATCTTTGATTTACCGGAGCTTAGTGTTTTGCAGATCTATTCTACAAATAGAACCGGAGCAATCCCAGATTTATTTAATAACACACCGGCTTTAGTAAACCTTCATTTAGGCAAGAATACTCTGACAGGCCCTATCCCTGCTTCATTGAGACAACTACCCGCCTTGCAATACCTTGACTTACATGAAAATTCATTAGAAGGAAATGTTGATTTGGACAATTGGGCTGCCAGTAACCTGAAACTGGTAAGCATTGGTGATAACAATTTTACCGGTACGCTTGCAACAGATTTAAACCACTATTCCAATTTATACGAATTTAAAGCAGCAAATAACAATTTGGAGATTATACCTGACTTTAAATCCCATAACAATTTATCTAATTTAAAAATAGAAGTTCAAAACAATAGGTTAGGCTTTTTTGAGTTAGAAAAACTCTATACTGGAACTAATATTCCCATTGCATCTAGTAGTCTTCTTTCGAGCCCACAAAAAAATACAATAATTGCCCCAATCGGCTTCACCCTCAACAACCCATTGACCATCCCTCTTCAAAACACGGGTGCTCAAACAACCATTACATGGTTAAAAGACGATGGTGCAGGCGGGTGGACCGACGTAACGGTACAAAACCAAAGTGTTGTTCCAGGCACATTTGAAATTACAACCCCTGACGCCAGCCATGCGGGTACCTATAAAGCGAGCATGAGCAGCGCTTGGGTAACCGGTATGACCATCGAAACCGACCCTTTTACAGTGACACAGGAAATTGGATCGGTACCCGACCACCAAGAATTTTTGGCGCTAAAAGCGTTGTACGATAATACCGATGGAGCGAATTGGACCAATAATACTGGTTGGCCAACGGCTGGGGCTTGGCCTGCAACAGCAACAGCTGCAGAGATGGATGCTTGGTTTGGCATTACGGTAGTGGATGGGGATGTAACGGAACTCCGGTACAAAAACAATAATTTGACAGGAACACTGCCTCTAGAACTGAACCAACTCCAGAAAGTATTCCATTTTGATGTTTCCAAAAACAACATTTCTGGAACGATCCCTACCTATTTGGATCAATTTCCGGATCTTAAAAACTTGTATTTGGGAAGCAATGATTTTACAGGTGAAATGCCAGCGTACATAGGTAATATAGTAGGGTTAGAGTATTTGTATTTGAACACTTTGTCGCTGGACCCGGGACCTATACCTGCTTCATTTACCAATTTGATAAACCTCAAACATTTGGCTGTCCATCAATCTGTTAGAAATGGCATTATACCTAGCTGGATTGGTAGCTTAAACAACCTTGTATATTTGACTATATCGGATAACGGTTTTGATGCAGGTCCGATTCCGAGCTTCTTGTTCGATCTTCCAGCCCTACAATTACTCTATGTCAATGGAACCAATAGGACGGGTGCCATCCCTGATCTTTTTAGTCAGTATACACAATTAAATACTTTTAGTGCTTCAGACAACCAATTGACGGGATCGGTTCCAAGCACCCTTCAGCAAAGTGCGTCCTTATCTTATTTGTATTTACAAAACAACCAGCTCTCTGGTGAATTAAGTTTAGAAAATTGGGTCTCTACCGATTTGAATGTTGTGTATTTTTACAACAACCAGTTGGAGGGCCAATTACCAAATAATTTGGATAACCAATTGCAATTGTATGCGTTTGATGTAAAGAAAAATGCATTTACCACGGTTCCAGATTTTTCGAACCATCCAAATTTAGGCAACCTCATAATAGATGTTCGGTACAACCAAATGCCCTTTGGTGAATTGGAAAAACTGTACACCGCTGGTGGTGCTTTATTGGCTGCCAATACCATCCATTTGGATAACCAATACAATACTGTTGTAACCCCAATCGGCTTCACCCTCAACAACCCGTTGACTGTTGCTCTTCAAAAAACGGGTGCACAAACGACCATTACATGGTTAAAAGACGATGG
This sequence comes from Cytophagales bacterium Alg240-R148, assembly GCA_900537185.1. GTDB lineage: Bacteria > Bacteroidota > Bacteroidia > Cytophagales > Cyclobacteriaceae > Alg240-R148. Next base: position 63,839 of record LS999829.1, on the reverse strand, counting down.
TGCCGGTGGTTGGACCGACGTAACGGCACAAAACCAAAGTGTTGTTCCGGGCACATTTGAAATTACTACTCCTGACGCCAGCCATGCGGGTACCTATAAAGCGAGCATGAGCAACGCTTGGGCAACAGGCATGACCATTGAAACAGACCCATTTGTTGTAACCCAAGAAATTGGATCGGTACCCGACCACCAAGAATTTTTAGCACTAAAAGCTTTATACGACAATACCGATGGAGCGAATTGGACGAACAATACCGGTTGGCCTGCGGCTGGGGCTTGGCCTTTAACTGCCACTGCAACAGAAATGGATGCTTGGTTTGGTATTACTTCTACTGATGGAGATATAACTAAAATAAAATTATCTCAAAATAACTTAGTAGGGCCACTTCCAAATGAATTGGTGAATCTGGCTAAAATGGATTACTTTTTAGTATATGGCAACCAACTTAATGGTTCCATACCTAGCTATTTTGATGGGTTTTCTGAGCTATATTTTTTATCCTTGGGATCCAATGCGTTTACAGGCGATTTGCCTTCGAGCATTGGTAATATTGCTACTTTAAGGCAATTATTTTTGCACAATTTGCTTTCACTCAATGAAGGGGCAATTCCAGTAACCTATGGCAATTTGACATCATTAGAAATATTGTATATGTCTAATTCCAAAAGAACGGGTGAATTCCCAAGTTGGATAGGCAATCTTACACAGTTGACTCAACTTCAGTTAAATAACAATGTATTTGCTGAAGGCCCAATTCCAAATGGAATTGGCAATTTGGTGAACGTTGTAGACTTGCAAATTTATGGTACACACAGAAACGGAAATATTCCTGATATTTTTGGGGGACTGACAAAAATTCAAACTTTACACTTGTCCAGTAACAAATTAACCGGCACAGTACCGCCATCTGTGTACAATTTGCCAGCGCTAAAAAGGTTGTATTTGCACGCCAATCAACTTTCTGGAAACTTTGATTTGACCAGTATAATCAGCCCAGACTTAGTTGAAGTGTACCTTTATACCAATGGCTTTACAGGAGAATTAACAGCCAACTTAGATGGTAAGCCTAATTTTAATCAATTGCGGGTGGCTACCAATAATTTTGTTTCTATTCCAGATTTTAGCAACCACCCGAATCTAAGTAATATTACAATTGATGTTAGAGGCAACCAAATGCCATTTGGTGCATTAGAAAAACTCTACGGTGCAGGTGGTGTTTTGATACCCGCCAATACCATCAACTTAGATAATCAACAAAACATTGCCGTAGCCCCAATCGGCTTCACCCTCAACAACCCGTTGACTGTTGCTCTTCAAAATACGGGTGCACAAACGACCATTACATGGTTAAAAGACGATGGTGCCGGTGGTTGGACCGACGTAACGGCACAAAACCAAAGTGTTGTTCCAGGTACCTTTGAAATTACTACTCCTGACGCCAGCCATGCGGGTACTTATAAAGCGAGCATGAGCAACGCTTGGGTAACAGGCATGACCATTGAAACAGACCCTTTTGTTGTAACGCAAGAAATTGGAATCGTACCCGACCACCAAGAATTTTTAGCACTTAAAGCGTTGTACGATAATACCGACGGTGCTAATTGGACCAATAATACTGGTTGGCCAACGGCTGGGGCTTGGCCTGCAACAGCAACGGCTGCAGAGATGGCTGCTTGGCATGGTATTACCGTAGTGGACGGTGATGTGTTTATGGTTAAATTGGAAAGCAACAACCTGACTGGTAATTTGCCTTCCGAATTGTTTGGGATAACGCAAGTAGACCATCTTGGGTTTTACAATAACAATTTGTCCGGGACATTTCCAACTGGTATAGCTGGATTAAACAAATTGACCCTATTGGATATAACTAGCAATGATTTTACTGGCCCCATGCCAGCTGAAATTGGTAGCGTTACATCTTTGCAACGACTTAAGATGTCTTACAATGGAGGGTTTGATGCAGGCGCTGTGCCGGATACCTATCAGAACTTAGTAAACCTTGTTAATTTCTCTATCTATTCTACGAACAGAACTGGGGTAATTCCAAGTTGGTTGTCTAATTATATTGGGTTGAAAACCTTAATGTTGGGTGAAAATAATTTTGATGAGCAACCGTTTCCAGTCAGTATTTTCTCTATGCCTGGCTTAGCTAGCGTTTACATAAACAATTGTAATATCAAAGATATAATGCCAGATCAGTTTGCTGCACTGCCAGAATTAACGGTTTGGTTTGCAGGGCATAACCAATTGAGTGGAGAAATACCTCCAAGTTTTAAGAGTTTAAGCAAATTAAAACAAGTAAGAATACAAGGGAGTTTGTTGACAGGAGATTTAAATTTCCACAATTGGGCGTCTAACATTTTTACAGAAATTATTTTTCCATCAAATGATTTTAATGCAGTATTGGACGAAAATTTGGATCATTTACTAAACCTTAAAAACTTTCATTTTTATGACAACCCCATAACCAGAATTCCAGAGTTCAAAACCCACCCAAATTTAGCCAATCTCACCATTCAAGTTCAAAATAGCAGATTGCCATTCGGTGAACTTGAAAAGCTATACGACGGGCCAGACCAAAGAATTGCAGCAGCATCTGTTGGCGTTGGGGACCAGAAAAATACCATTGTAGCACCAGTAGACTTTGAAATTGGTGGGCAATTAAAAGTATCAATTTTAAATCCTGGTGTTCAAACCACGGCAACCTGGTTCAAAGATAATGGTGCAGGGGGCTGGATAGATGTTACGGCAAGTAACGAGAGTGCGGTAGTAGGTGAATACCTCGTAGCAACGGCGGATGCATCCCATGCAGGAACTTACAAAGTAGTAATGACCAATGCTTGGATACCGGGCAAAAGCATTGAAACGGATCCATTTACAGTTTCAGAAGAAATTGGGATGGTATCGGATCATCAAGAATTTCTCGCGCTAAAAGCGTTGTACGAAAGTACCGATGGGGCGAATTGGACCGACAACACAGGTTGGCCTGCATCTGGGGCTTGGCCTGCAACAGCAACGGCTGCAGAGATGGCTGCTTGGCATGGTATTACCGTTGTAGATGGTGATGTGACTGAAATTAGTCTAGGCAATAACAATATGGTGGGGCCATTACCAGTGGCACTATCTGGCGTACAAAAATTGAACAGAATATATTTTTACAACAACCTACTCAATGGCGTGTTTCCTGATTTCTTGGACCAATTCCCAGAATTGCTTTACATTGGCTTAGGAGCCAATAAATTTACCGGAGATATACCAGCCTATTTAGGAAACATGACCCAGCTAATAAGCCTGGGTTTGCAATATGCAAGAGATTTAAATCCTGGCCCAATTCCTAATTCGTATCAAAATTTGATCAATTTGGAAACCCTTTCCATTGAAAACGGAAAATTTACAGGCCCTATCCCTAACTGGCTGGGCAATATGAAAAAATTGAGGTATTTGTACTTGTCTGGCAACAATTTTGATGCAGGCCCTATACCATCCTTTTTATTCGATTTACCTGATTTAAATTTGTTGTACTTGTACAGTACCAACCGAACAGGACAAGTACCAGACTTGTTTCATCTTACACCCAATTTGATCTATGTCCACATAGGAGATAACGACTTGATAGGAGAACTTCCCAATAGCTTTAAGCAATTGAGTAAATTGCAAAATGTTTATCTACAAGACAATCAACTGGAAGGCCCATTGGAGCTTGAAAACTGGGGCGCCGCGAACCTGAAAATCTTGTATGCGTATGACAATAACTTTACAGGAGCTTTGCCTGCCACATTGGACCATTATGGTAGTCTTGGGAATTTTCGAGTTCAAAATAATAACTTCTCGTCTATTCCCGACTTTAAAAACCATCCGAATTTAGCGGCACTCAATGTTTTTGTAGAAAACAACCAATTACCATTTGCTGAATTAGAAAAATTATTTACTGCACCGGACGCATTGATTGCTGGAAAAAGCATTACCTACGCCCCGCAAAAAAACCAAATTATTGCAGACCAACAATATGAAGCTGGTGTGGCTTTTGCATTTAGCTTACAAGGAGTTGGGATCAATACAACTGTAACTTGGCTCAAAGATAACGGTGCTGGCGGTTGGACGGATGTTACAGCAGACAATGAAAGTGCCGTGGTTGGAGAGTATAAAATAACCAATCCAGATGCTTCATTGGCGGGAACCTTTAAAGCCACAATGACCAATGCTTGGATACCGGGCAAAAGCATTGAAACGGATCCATTTGAAATAATTCAAGGCCTAGCGGCGCCGAGCAATTTATCGGCAGTATTAAACAGCAATGGAACTGTAGATTTGACCTGGACAGACAACTCCAACGAAGAAGAAGGCTTTGTGGTAGAATTAAAGAAAGACAATGGATCTTTTGAATTGTTGACCGAATTGCCTGCCAACTCTAGCAGTTATAGCCACATTGTTGCTTCCACTGGCACTTATACCTATAGAGTGGCTTCTAAGGCAGCTTCTGTTTTTTCTGCTTTTAGCAACGAGGCCAGCATACAAAACGATGTGCCTGTGGTTCCATTGGCTGCAAACTTGCTTTTGAAGCGCAATGGAGAGAGGCCAGAGCACGATGGAGCACCGCGCTCTATTGCGTTGGATCAATTATTGGTTAACAATGTTCAACCAGTTTTTGCCAACCCATGTAAAGAAGGATCTTACTATGTGGTCTGGCAATTGCGCCACGACTTGATCTACCAAGATCAGGCCCAGGATTGGACTGCTAACATTACCATAGAATTATTGAACGCTTCCAATGCCGTGATATGGGAAAAACCCCTGGCCTTGGATGCCAACAATAAAACACTCTTAAGTTCAATTGTTGACAATTTGGTTCTGAGTTGTAACGATAATTACAGCTTCCGATTGAAAACAAAAAACACTACCGGAAGCATTGTAGAGTCCACTGTTTATTTGGACTTGTCTTATTTTCCTGCTGAATTACCAGCTTTTAACATAGCCCAAACTTTTACGTTGCACACAGCGTCAGTAAAAAACAATTGTGATGGTTCAGGCCTAAATACAGCTTTGTTTAACATAGGTACATTAGAAACTGGTGCAGATTTGGCCAACAAGGGCTATGATTTCGAATATGTTTTTATAGACGATGAGGACGGTTTTGTATACGACCCTGCTGTTCCTTCTGGCCCTTTCGATTATAAGGAACCTGTTAATAGAAGGGTGTTCTCCAATACATTAGAAATTCCATTGCATTATCCAAAAGGTTGGGTTTACGTACGAGCCAAAGCATATGGAGAAAGTCCAGATTATCCAGGCTTTATGGTCAATTCCAATTCATGGGTTTACCTGGAGACGGCTAGTATTAGTCTTAGTGATGGCCATCAAAATGATAAGAATTGGCAAATTTCTAATACTTTTGCCGAGGAAGGTAAGTACAAACAGGTGGTTTCATATTTTGACGGCAGTTTAAAAAATCGCCAAACCTTAACCAATCTTAATACCGATAAAACCACCTTGGTTGCAGAAACTTTTTATGACTATGAAGGAAGGCCTTCTGTAAACGTATTGCCGAGTCCTATAGATTGCGAATCTTTAGAATATGTAGAAAACTTGAACCCTTTTGCGGCCAATGCAAGTTTACCAGCCAATAGCATTAGCACAACAAAAATAAAATACAACTACGACAACGACGCGTTTCATACCAAGTATTTGGACAGCGACGGTGTTACAGAAATAGGGCTAACACAAAACAGTGTGCTAAGTGCCGGATTGGTGTCTGACCCATATATTGGTGCTGGAAGGTATTATTCTCCGTCCAATGACATTAGTACAGAACATAAAGATTATATTCCAAATGCAGAAGGTTTCGCATATACGCAAACCATGTTTGCCAATGATAATTCTGGTAAAGTTGTTAAACAAGGTGGGGTTGGCGCTACTTTTGCTATTGACGGCGACCGCAGCATACGTTACTTTTATGCTGGTGCAAACCAAACGGAAATGAGGCGTTTGTTTGGCTCAAATGTAGGTAAATCGAGCCATTATAAGAAAAATGCTGTATTAGATGCAAACCATCAAATGAGCATTAGTTATGTAGACCAAGAAGGACGCACCATTGCGACTGCGTTGGCAGGAAGCAACCCAACTAATTTAGATGCCTTGCCAGAATTAACCAATTTGCCTAATGATTTATTAGAAATAGATTTGGCCAATGAGAACCTTCTTGAAGGTTCAGTATTTAAAACCAAACATACCTTTATCAAAGACAACAACGATCTTACAGATTATTTCTTTAACTACAAATTGAATAGAATTGAAAGCGAAATTGAAGCCTTCGATTGCGAAAATTGCAACTATGAGTTGAGGATAACATTGTACGATGCTACCGGACAAACAATTGATTTAACTGCTGGAATTGAAGGAGACAGTTATGTAGAGGCTTTCGATTTAAATTGTTTGGAATCACCGGGAACGGGCATTCAGCTTGGCAACGGATTGAATACTGCTGTAAAGTTATTGGATATTGGAGAGTACACTTTGGTAAAAGAACTCAGGGCGTTGGATGTAACTTATGAAGAGTTGTATGCAATGATTTCTCAGACCACAGAGGTGCAAGAAAGAATCAATGCCATACGTTCCGAACATGTTGTAGATGTGAGCGATTGTGATTTTTGTGGGGAGCCAGAATGTGTTGACGACGAAATTGTAAATGAAAAAATAATAACTGCACTCCATTTTAATTGCAACCAGATATTAGAAGAAATCAGGCTGAGTTTAGAAGAATCAGGTATTTTTAATCCTGACCAAAGCGACTACAAGGCACACCCAGATTATACTGCCTATGAAATATGCCAGCGAGATATCATAAGCGATAAGTTTGATTTGGAAATGTTTGGAATAACGAAGTTTTCAGAAATTGAAGGGCATAATTATCCGCAAACGGAGCGTATACCACATACTGGGATCATTAACTTTTTAAGTTCAGATCCTTATTTTTACGAAAATCCATTAAATGCTAATGGAGATCCTTCTGATGACATAGATGACCCCACAGGATTGGGCTATTTGATAAACGCTGGCCCAATAGAAGGCATGGAACAACGGGTTTCTAATTTGCAAATCAATTTAACAGATGAACATGGACGAACTGCCGGAGAAGTAATAATTGAAGGAAGCATAGGGGCTTTGGTAGATCCTTGGAATACGGCTATTTATATTGATGATGAAGGCTATTTTGCTGGAAATAACCCGCAATATTTTGGAACAGGTCAAAAACCTGTTTTCCACCCACTTTATTTTGATTTTATGCAAAAAATTCAATTTAGATTGGATAATGGTGAAATTACCCAAGCTGAATTTGATGCGGAGTCTTTTGAGGAATTGGATAAGAACAGTTGGACACTCTATTTGTCTTATTATAGAGAAGCAAAAAGGAAACTAAAGAAACAGATATATGTAGAAGTTTATAACAGTTTGCGTGCGGCCAAGAACTTGGACGTAACCGATGACTTACTGAATAATTTTACCACTTCTGATCAAGTGAGTGACTTACGAGACCAAGAAGGGAGATTGGTGCCAACCGATGGTGAAATTGAAAGCTTTATAAACTCCTTGTATTTTCAATGTGAAGAAGCAAACTTGACTTTTGAAAATGATACAGAAGTAGCTTTAGGTCTCAAAGATTATTTTACCGAGCTAAGAACCAACGGAAACTATATGATGTCCATTCGGTCTCAGGATTTGGATTTGACTGATCCAACAGGACCTGGAACCACCCACCCTTCTTTAATTCCGTTATTGGATAGGGCCCGAGAATTTTGTGACCTCAATGCCATAGCAGTAGAGGATCCGATGGTGTGCGAAGAATGGGAAGAAATAACTTATAACGATCCTAAGTGTCTGGCTTTGCCTGATGCGCCAATAATAAATGTTACTACTTTAAAAAGATGTGGTAATAACAACAATAGAGTTTTTGTAACGGTAGAGAATAACGATCCGGAATATTTATACAATTGGAGCATAGAAAATGGCACCATTGTAGGAGGTTTTGGAACAGGTACTATTGAAGTTGAGTTGGATGCCAATGCTTGTGGTGCTGGATTAAAAGTAAGTGCTTCGGTTTTTAATTGCCTCTGCAATTTGAGCAGTGTAATTACGAAACAAACCATTGATGTAGACTGTTCAGAAACAGATTGCCCACCTGTGGTTGGGTGTACTCCATTGGAAGATTTTACAATCCAAGGGCCAAATGTGATTCAAAGAGATGTAATTACGGGACCAGGAGTTGAAGAAGTTAGTTTTTATGTAATAGATCCGAAGCCTAATTTTACCTATACTTGGAATTTTGTTGAGGTACCAATTCTAAGAGGCCAGGGCACTGACAGAATATATATTGACCCTTATAACTTGTCTTGTGGGAATTATAATGTAGAAGTTGTTGCGACCAACGAATGTCTAGAGCAAGGCAATGTAAACTTAAAACCAGTGGAAGTATGGTGCAATCCTCTGGTCCAGGGTGGGGCCCAGTTGAACAGCAGCTTTGATCCAAAAAGGATTTCTGAGGCATCACAGGCAGCATTCAACTGCTCTTGGCTGATGTCTGCTAACGATGGCAACCCCATGGTTAAATGTCAAAACGGAGGGGTATATACTATTTCACTATCCAGACCTTGTTCCAATGAGGACATAAGTTGTTTTTCATGGGAAGTAACAAATGCTGAAATAATTTCAGGTTTGGGGTCTAAAAACCTTCAAATAAAGCTGAATGACAACTCATGTGATGGAGTAGAAGTGAAGGTATATGAAAGAAGCAATGGTGAGATTAAACTAATTCGATCACAAGTTTTTGAAGTAGATTGCTCAACAATCACTTGTGGAACAGACAATTGCAACGATGTAATTGTTTCTCAAATATCCGGGGCAGATGTTATAATTGCAGGCCAAGAGAATGGTATACATAATCTATTCACTGCGGAGCACATTAACGACCTTAACAAGACCTATGTATATGACTGGTCCCCGGCAGAAAACATTGTGTTGGCTGGTCCAAACAGCAAATCGGTAAACGTGCAGCCGTTTCCTGCCAACAATACCAATGATATTTTATTATCTGTTAATGTAAGCCGATTGGGTTGCCCAACTGGACCGACCACAACCAAAGTGGTACAAGTTAACTTGTTCGATGGCGGCGGTGGAGGCCCAGGCAATGGAGAACCCCCATTCGAACAGCAAATGGCCAGCCCAATGGCTATGGCAGTTCCTGCGGTGTTAACTCAAGAGCAAATGGATGCACAAGCTGCTGAACGTGCTGCATTGATTGACTTTTACAATGCTACTGAGGGTGATTTGTGGGTGGCTTCTAGTAGAGTTGGCTGGAAAGACGCGCCTCTTGCAGCTGATGGGTTCGGTGTGGATATTAGTACATGGAATGGAATAACGACTAATTTTGATGGGTTTGTTACTCATGTTGCCAATATTAGCACCATTAATAGCGATAATTCGGGTGCCTTCCCATTGAATTTGACAAAATTTCAACACCTTAATTGGTTGATTTTGGGCTTTAAACGGAATTCAAATTTTAAATTACCAGTTTTAAGTGAACCTTTAGAAAATATTGAAAAAATTAATCTTCAAGGAATTAGTGGCAAGCTGGAATTTTTGTGTTACATGCCCAATCTTAATTCTATTACAATAGATTATAATAATGAGATATCTCCAATGCCCGCTTGTATTGAGGATATGGTGCAATTGCTTACCTTATCACTAAATAGGGATAGACCGTTTGAAGACGCAGGCGCTGTAATTGACTTTAGTAAATTGGTTAACTTGAATAAAATTGATCTAAGCGGAGGGAATTATTCTGGTGTTTTTCCTAAAGGTTTAGCCAATCTAACCAACCTTAAAACACTAAACTTATCATATAATAATTTTACAGGTGTAATTCCTGACCTATCTGGTTCAACAGAAATGCACACATTGAATTTAAATCTTTGTAGCAAATTGGATCCAGCACCAATACCAAGTTGGATTAATAGTTTGAAAAAATTGACCTACTTGAATTTATACCTTACACAAAGAATAGGGCTGGTTCCAGAATTGGAATTACCGGAATTAACATATTTTTCTATTGGCAATAATCCAGGTTTATCTGCTCAAAGATTCCCTGAAGGGTTATCAAACTCATCAAACATTACTGGTGTAGTTATAAATAATACCAATAGAATTGGTACGATCCCATTGTCCTATGGGAGGTTGACTAAATTAAATAATTTTGATTGTTCGGATAACCCTAATAAAACTCCAGAAGAAGTTCCAGCGTTTTTTAGTCAACAAGATTATTATAGACTCTTGTTAAGAAATTGTGCGTTTATAGGGAATGTTCCTTCTTTAAACGTACATACCTTAGATTTAAGTTTGAATAATATTCGAGGTGGGTTGGGTAATGTTTCTGTATTGAATAATAGTGGCTTTATTAAGGGCAATAAATTGAGTTTTGAAGATATATTACCTTACTTAGAGAACAACCCAGCTATTGTCTATTCTAATAATGAATCTAATATAAATTCTTTATACCAACAAAATGTTGGAGAAGCCTATGTTGTGTTTGTAGCAGAAGGGGCGCAATATACTTTATCCACTGAAGTGGATGTTAGTTTAAAAGACAACCCGCTTTACGGTTCAGCCAAATACAGGTGGTACAAAAATGGCAATTTAATTCCAGGAAAAGAGACCTTTGAGGCAGACAACCACATTTTAAATATGGGGGTCTTTACCAGTGAGCAACAAGGAGTTTACCACTATGAAATTATTCATGACAACCTAACTACCGATGGAGTTCCGGATGTAATTTTAAGATCGGAGCCAATAACTTACCGACTTAAAAAAGACAATGTCTTAAGAATTTGCAAACGTTACGGGCCTAATTATGATTCAAAAGATGTTGGGTTGTATCAAAACCCAATCAATTTGGCTGATATGGAGGCACAATGTTTGGAAGATTTACAAACCATTGTGGACATTACCATAGAAGAGGAAATTGATAAATACATTGACCTTAAAATTACAGAGTATCTAAATGCCTTAGAAACAGACTGTTTCAGCCACATAGAAGAAGACTTCAGTTATTCTTATAAACCAACTGAATACCACTATACCTTGTACTACTACGACCAAGCAGGCAATTTAGTACAGACGGTGCCTCCGGCAGGAGTTAAACCGCTTACCAATGCACAGTTGGCTGGAGGGCAAAATATAGAACCAGCCCATGAGTTAAAAACGCGTTACCAATACAACTCGCTCAACCAATTGATCTGGCAAAATTCACCAGACGGTGGTACTACCAAGTTCTATTACGATGATGCCCAGCGCTTGACCCTGTCTCAAAATGCCCAGCAGCGCATCGACAGCAAGTTGAGTTATACGGTGTACGATGCGCAAGCTAGGATTGTAGAAGTTGGAGAAATGAGCATGGGTAGCCAGAGCATGGCCGAAATTGAAGCCGAAATGCAATCCAACCCGTTCTTTCCAATGACGGGCGATCCTGCCAACGGCATCCAATATGTGGCCTACGCAAGCCCTACGGATATTACCCGTACACACTACGACTTGCCAGACGCCAGCTTAGCCGGCACCTTGGAACAAGAGAATTTAAGAACGCGGGTATCTTGGGTAGAAACCATGGACGATGCTGCCCAAAACAATAACAACAAAACACATTATACCTACGATGCCCATGGCAACGTAACAACAGTATTACAATCGCCAGAGGGCCTAAGCCCCAAACGATTGGATTATGTATACGACTTAATTAGTGGCAATGTCAACTACGCCATGTACCAGTTTGGTGCCGAAGACCAGTTCATCCACCACTACGAGTACGATGCCGACAACCGCATCAGTGTAGTGGAAACCACTACCGACCGTTTTGTTTGGAACAAAGAAGCGGAATACACGTATTATGCCCACGGCCCACTGGCCCGTACGACCTTAGGGCATTACGATGTACAAGGCTTGGACTACGTGTATACCTTACAAGGGTGGATCAAAGGAGTGAACATGCCAATGGCCGGAGATCCTGGAGCCGATGGCACTGCAAGCAACTTAGTGGCCCGCGATGCTTTTGCCTATACCTTGGGTTATTTTGATGGCGATTACAAAGCCATAGGATCCAACATTGAGGCCAATATGCCTGGGCAGCGCGACCAAATGTGGTTGCAACAAAACTTAGTGCACAACAACAGCGGCTTGTACAATGGCAACATTGCTTGGATGGCCACAGACTTGCCAGGCTTAGAACCAGCCAACCGCTACCAAGGCATGTTGTACCAATACGACCAGTTGAATAGAATAAAAGCAGCCAAGAGTTTGACCAACTACGACCCACTCAAAGGATTTGGAGGAGGCACCGGTGCGTACAATACCAGCTACAGCTACGATGGCAATGGCAATTTGCTGACCTTAAATAGAAACGACAAGGACGGCGTAGAGTTGCACAATTTTAATTACCATTACTACAAAGGCAGCAACCGATTAAAAATGGTGCAGACCCCAGAAATGGGCACTAATTTCCCGGCACAGACCTACAACAACTACCAACCAGATGCAGAAGGACAGTTCTGGAAGGCCTATGAAAGCCTTACCACGCAGCAAGCCTTTAACATGGAGCACGAAGACTCTGAATGGATGGTGGCACAAAACAGTGTAACCTTAAAGCCGGGTACCCATATAGATTCTAAATTAACCAGAATTACCGTAGACCCAGCCGCCATCAACATGCAATACGAATACGATGAGATAGGCAACCTGGTGCGCGACAATGAAGAAGGGGTAAGCATTGAGTGGACGCCATATGGCAAAGTAAAACAAATCAACAAAGACGATGGCTCTGCAGTTCGTTTTGCCTACGATGCTGCGGGCAACCGGGTATTAAAAGCCGCCACGGGTACCGATGGCATTACCAAAAATTCTCACTATCTTAGAGATGCCAGTGGCAATGTAATGGCTATTTACGAGGGCGGGGCAGTTAAAGAAACGCCTATTTACGGAAGCAGCCGATTGGGCCATTTGCGCGGCGAAATCGCCGACGGCCAGAGGAAATTAGGCCAACGCAGCTACGAGCTCAGCAACCACCTAGGCAACGTGCTTACCGTTGTTAGTGACTACAAATCGGGCACAGCCGACGGCCAAGGCGGACAAATATTCGAAGCTGAAGTGCTGAGTACTTCCGACTACTACCCATTTGGCTTGGCCATGGAGGGAAGAAGTCAAAGTAGTGATGGGTATAGGTATGGCTTTAATGGCAAAGAAAAAGATACGGATAAAGAATGGGGTTCTCAAACCCATTATGACTATGGCTTTAGGATTTACAACCCAGCCATCGCGAAGTTTTTGTCTGTGGATCCGTTGACACAGAGCTATCCAATGTTGACACCTTATCAATTTGCTAGCAATAGGCCTATTGATGGTATAGATTTGGATGGGCAAGAATGGGTAGTTAAAATATATAGTCCAAATATATCCGTCGATTTTGTTAAAGCTCTTAATTTGAATGATATTCATGAACAGAGAAGGTTAACTTACTGGGCTCTTAACAATTATTTTAAAGATGATTGGGTTGAAAAGAACATCGTTATCGGTAAATTATCTGAGGATAGGAAAGTGGCAGAAATATTTTATGATCCTTCGATAAAAGGCGTTGATGTTTATACATATTCCTATGAAAACAAGGATATAAATAAAGGGAAAATCCTTAATTCAACAATTTATCATTTTAGTCCAATTGAAGGAGCTTATCCGGATGCAACTTACCCTGTGGATGTTAGGGCCACAAAAGAATATGAAAAGGTGTTTGGTTCATTTTATGGTGAAAATGATTTTGTAGGTGATTATTCCCAATCTGGAATGGTTGCAATAGGGGGCAAGGGAGCTGGGATTATTCAAGGATATGTAAAAGGGTATGGGTATAGTCAATTCACTTATCAGTTCCAAGGTGTAGGTTTTGATGTAGCTGTTTCTGGAGGGTCAATCACTGGTAAATATGCAGGGCCAGATAAAAACCCTACACCCTCTTCACTTGAAGGGGCTGGTTATAACTATTCTGAAGGAATTTTGGCTTGGGAAAGTGGAAGATGGATAGGTTACGATAACTCAGGGAATGTTATATGGTATGGGTTTTCAAAAGGAACTGCATCAGGTGTGCTACCTTTAAGTAAAACAGAAGTTACTACTGAAACTCAGCTGAAGTTTCCCAAACCACAAAATAAAGAGTAATGTTATTTAAATATGAAAATTAGGATTTATTATTTACTCGTGTTATTGATGTTTTTTATGTTTAGTTTTGGTGTGTATAAGCTTTTCATAAATTTAACAAAGAATGAGGTATTTGAAGTAAATAAAAGGAACTGTGTTAAATTTAAAGATCTAAAATTTGCAGGTGTTGTTATTAAATGTGGGAAAAATTACGCCAATAGAGGCATCTTTCAATTTTCAGTTTTGAGTAATGGAGAAATTTTAATAGTAAAAAATTTATGTTTAAAGCACCCAGAAGCATATATTCAAAAAGGAGATTCAATAGGGAAACAAAAAGGGTCTTTTTCATTTATCCTATATAAGGATGGTAAAAGGTCAAAAAAAATTGATCTTTCATGTGAGAAGAGTTTTGATTGTAACTATTGGGATAATTTTACATTTTAATCCCCCCCTGGTCGTAGGTTAAGCGCAGCGGTCCTACGACCCTTTTTGTGATGAGAGCGTCCGCTCGTTCCCGCTAGGCCTCATTTGCAATGAGGCCTTATCTTTAACTATGAAAAGAGGAATACCAGCATTTGGAATGCGGGTTTTAAAGAGATAGCGTATTCAAACAAAACCATAAGACTGACACACAAAATCATAGCATTAATCGATTTAAAGTGTTTAGTATTTAACAAGGACCAACGTTTTTGATTTTATTGCCGATATGGCGTCCTATGATTATGCAATAGTTAAAACCATCGTTAAATTGAGAAGAGGAATTGAACACTCAAAAGTCTGTTGTTTTTACATGATAAGATAGATGATATATGAAATGTTTTGTGTACGTATTTTTGACATTTATAACTTGTGTTTCTTGCTCGCCATTCTTTTCTGAAAAAAGCATAGAAAAAAAGCGGTGTAATTGTTCCAATATTAAATTGGAAAGAGTTCGTAGCCATGATGTAGAGTTAATTATTTACAAAGAATTGATGGAGGAAAATGGTTTGGTGTACAATAAATTCAAATTGGATTATAAAAAAATAACCGTTCCTTACTCTGGATATTTTAGGTTTGAAGATAACCGGTTGTTTTACAAAGAACGAAAGGGCAATGAGGAACAGATTTTTATAAATTTTAATGGAAGTGAAGGGGAACAAACAGAAGTGAATACAAATACACTATTATTAAAGGATGCAAAAATTAAGTTCTTGAATAAAAATGAAAAGGGATGGTATTCTTATAAAATCAACCAGAAAAGAATTGCTAGTGACCAAATTATGTTGAAAGAGATTAGAATTAATTTAATAACGGAAGATTTTGTTATGTTTTTAGAAACACATGATGGGCCCGTTACCTGTGTTACATCCAACTCAGTTAAATTGTAGCCATTGCCCCGCTAGGCCTTGTTGGCATTGAGGTCTCAACCTAGCAAACCGAATGGAAGATTTGATCAAAAAATTCAATGAGGAAAATCCAAAAATTATAATGATACCTGAATACTATGATTCAACTAAAGAAAGTAACAATGGTGATAATGGTTAGAATTGTATTTTTTTTATTAACAATTTTAATTGTTTGTTGTAATGAAAAGATTGATATAAATAGGTTGCCTAGGGAAGAAGTGCTTTTCACTGAATTTGATGATAATTTTAAATTATACATTAAGGAAGTTTATAGACGGAAATTTCAAATGCTTTATGAGTATAATGATAGTAGCTATAAAAAAAGAATTTATTGTTTTGAATGTACTTCTGATTTTAATTATGAGTTTGATATAAAGGGCGGATTTATACGAGGAGAGGAATCATTTGAATGGAAAAATAAATTGTACAGTAGAGAAATTAATTCGAAACCTATATTTGAGGATCCTTATTTTATAAACAAAGACTATTTTTACACCCTTAAAGATAATAGTTATTCTTTGGAAAGTATTGATAGTATAGATTCATATTTTTTTTATAAAATTTATTTAGGAGATTATAGATAGCCCCCCCTACTCGTAGGTTAAGCGCAGCGGTCCTACGACTGTACCTATTTTGTGAGAAGAGCGAGGAAAGTGAAATTTTAATTTTACAGTGGTATTAGATAAACGAAATAAGAGGCCATTTTTCAATAGAGAGAATAGAGCATAGCCTTCCCCCCGATCGTTGTGTTTGGAATGAATGGTTGTTAAGAATTTGCTCGGAAGTTGATTCGTTGGTATGTTGTCGTTTCGAGCGGAGGCTCTCGTAATAGTAGGTCTTAGGAGACGCTAAGGCCAGAAGGGGGATTAATTAAAAACAGAAGAAATTTTATGAATTTGGAAGAGTTAATAAAGAATTATGAAACAAAGGGCATGGATGTCCAAGAAGATGGCACAAAAAAAATTGGTAAAGCAGAGTTTATAGCTCCTTTGGCCTATATCCATTATTTATTTAAACCTAAAGGAGATGAGGTTCAAATAATTCAAGAGCAACTAGGTATTTCGTTGCCTGTTGATCTAGTTGAATTTTATAAAAAATATAACGGGGTATGGTTATTTAATTCAGCGATTA
The DNA here is from genome assembly GCA_900537185.1 of Cytophagales bacterium Alg240-R148. GTDB lineage: Bacteria > Bacteroidota > Bacteroidia > Cytophagales > Cyclobacteriaceae > Alg240-R148. The sequence goes on along the minus strand of LS999829.1, from coordinate 47,102 downwards.
CAATTCTCGGAATAAGAGGTGCTTTTTCTAGATCTAATTTTGAAAATATTCAACCGTTTGATATAATTGATGCAAATAACAGAAGTAAAATATTTAGACAGGATGATACCAAACTAAAGTTAGGTAGTTATGGTTGGAATGGTAGTGAAATTTTTTATAATTTGTTAAATAATGAAATTGAATATTTCGAAAAAGACTCTAAAGCTTTTAGCTTTAAATGGAAAAACTTTAACGTTTTTTTAAATGACGAAATTTTGCGACTTAAAAAATTGCACACGCCTGAAGGGAAAAACACTCCATTTAGACCTACAGTTCCTATTGGGGGTGTTGATGTGTTAGAAAGAATGTTATATAAAGAAAGAAAAAACTATATTCCTTATTGGTTAGAAGAAACAAAAGCGTTTATGAAGAAACATAATCTAACGGCACAAGATTTAGCTGAGCTTTAGTTCCCCAGGCCTTACCCTAAGCTATGAAAGTTGAACACCAGCATTTGGAATGCGGGTAATAGAGGTGTTTAGCATTGCTCTTCTAAAGGTTTTGCGTATTGGCATTGTAAATGCCAAGTTGAATTGCGTTCGCATTGCGCTAGTGCTACATGCGACCGAGCTTGAAAAAGTAAATAAAGTTGTATAAAAGATGAAGGTTAATAAAAAAGCATATGTTGCTGCACTATATTTTGTTTTTCATATAGTATTTGTTTTTAGTGTTATAGCAAGTGATTTTTTTGCTAACTCTTTAATATCGTATTATTTAAGCTGCTTTATAGGTGTGATAATAATTTTTAATTGGTTGTTTTCATCTCAAAAAACTAAAAATCTATGGATGTGGATAACTATAGTATTAACTGTTATAGCATCACCTTTTTTAATTATGCTAATTGTAGTAGCTAACTTACATTAAACACTCCGCTTGGCCTCATTTCAAATGAGGCCTTACCCTAAGCTATGAAAGTTGAACACCAGCATTTGGAATGCGGGTAATAGAGGTGTTTAGCATTGCTCTTCTAAAGGTATGGTGTATTGGCATTGCAAATGCCAAGTTTAATTGCGGTCGCATTGCGCTTGCGCTAAATGCGACCGAGCTTGAATATAAGAAACCCCCTAGTTCGTTCATTAAAAATTTTAAAAATTGGTAACTTGAAAAAAGTAGTATATTTAATAAGTTTCGCTTTAGTATTCACCTTGTGTTTTTTAATTTATGTATTTAGTTTAAGAATTAATGATTATAACGATGTGAAAATAAACTCTTTAAAATGGTTCTTATTGATGAACCACGAGTTAATTAGGACTGTGCCAATTGTTGAACCTTTTGGAAATACAACTTATGATTGGCAAGGTTCTGGACATACTCCTCATGGTATTACCGAAAGAAGAGTTACTTATCAGAATAAAGTGCATATAGCGGAAGTCCTAAAAGTATATAAACAACACTATAATCAATTGTCCTATCAGGTTTTGCAAGGAAATAAAGGGAGTTGTGGGGGGTATAAACACCCTGTATCAGAAAACTTTATAACAATGGGATAATAGAAAGAATATGGACTGTAGGTAAGGGTTATTATTATCGTTTAGTAGAAAAAGAGCAGTAACGAAACGAAAAGTAGCTGTGAAAGCGTTATATTTACAATACAGAAAAGGAACAAAGATGAGTACAGGACAGATCAGAGAGATGTTACATGAATATATCAATCAAGCGGATGAGCGTTTTATCCAGTTGGTCTATGGGATGATGCAAGCGGATAAATCCAAAGAGTACTTGCTTACAGAAGCGGAGCAAGAAGAGCTTGAGAAGCGGAAATACCACCATAAAAATGGTAAGTCGAAATCCTACAGTTGGGAAGAAGTAAAACAGCGTCTCCAGGGGTAAATGCAATACATATTAGAAATCAAAGAAGAGGCCTCTGATGAGATCAGTGATGCTTTTACTTGGTATGCAGATCAAAAGGAGGGTTTGGGAGGAGAATTTGTTGAGATGCTTGAAAACTATTTTGAAAAAATAACCAGCAAACCTTTACAATACCCAGCTCATGGAGAAGATAGAGTTGCGGTAATGAAACGCTTCCCGTATAAAATTGTGTTTGGCCTTGAAGATAATATAGTTGTTGTATACGCAGTTTTCCATACCAGTCGTAACCCGAAAGGATTGGAACGTTAAGCAAGGTTCTGTTCAATAAACTGCATCACTTTTAAAATTATAGATTTTTTTCCCGCTAGGCTTCATTTGCAAGGAGGCCCTAACCTAAACTATGAAAGTTCAATAGCAGCATTTGGAATGCAGGTTATTGAGGTGTTTAGCATTGCTCTTCTAAAGGGTTAGTGCACTGGCATTGCAAATGTCAAGTTTGATTACGGTCGCATTGCGCTAGCGCTAAATGCGAACGAGCTTGAAGATAAAAAACAAAGGCAGATGTTCAAAACCTGCCTTTGCCCATTATCAACATCTTTACTCTTGCCCGGTCATCTTAGCCGGATCTAATATTTCTTTGATCTGTTTTTCAGACAACAATTTCTTTTCTCGCACCAACTCCAATATGCCTTTGCCTGTTTTCATGGCTTCGGCGGCCAATTCCGTGGCTTTATCGTACCCCAGTACTGGGTTGAGGGCCGTTACAATACCAATGCTCCGCTCGATGTGGCCGGCTACGGTGGCTTCGTTTACCGTAATGCCATCGATGCATTTGGTCCTGAAAGTACGGAGGGTATTGGTCAGTATTTTCTGGGATTCCATGGTGGCCGACAATACCAATGGCTCATAGGCATTCAATTGCAGCTGGCCCGACTTGGCACTCAAAGTGATGGCCAGGTCGTTGGCCATTACCCGCATGCTCACCAAGTTCATAAGCTCTGCCATTACTGGGTTTACTTTACCGGGCATGATACTAGACCCAGGTTGCATGGCAGGCAAATTGATTTCGTACAAGCCAGTTCTGGGTCCGGAAGAAAGTAAAATCAAATCGTTGGCAGTTTTAGACATGCGCACCGCTACCGATTTTAAACCAGAAGAAAAGGCCACAAAAGCACTGAGGTCTGAAGTGGCATAAATTAAATCTTCTGCCGGCGTTATAGGCTTGCCGGTAAGCACAGCCAGCTCCTTAGCACAGCCTTCTACAAAACCATCCAAAGCATTGAGTTTGGTGCCAATGGCAGTACCACCCATGTTCACAGAATACAAGTGGGCTTCAGCGGCTTTGAGCTGTTTGATTTCACTTTTCATAGCAGAAGCAAAAGCTTGGAACTCCTGGCCCACGGTCATGGGTACGGCATCTTGTAATTCGGTGCGGCCCATTTTAAGGATGTCTTTGTAAACAACTGCTTTTTGTTCAAAAGCCTTTTGCAACAGTACCATTTCTTCAAGCAGCGCTTTGTTTTTTAATACCATGGCCACCTTTAGCGCCGTAGGGTAATAGTCGTTGGTAGACTGCGAGAGGTTCAAATGGTCGTGGGGTTCAATGCTGTGGTAATCCCCTTTTTTCTTGCCAATCATTTCAAGGGCCACATTGGCAATTACTTCGTTGGCATTCATATTGGCAGAGGTGCCGGCACCACCTTGGAACAAATCCACCACAAATTGGTCGTGGTATTGACCCTCTACAATGGCTTTACAGGCTTTTTCAATGCCTTCCAAAACATTGGCTGGTAAGGCTTTTGGATCGGCCTTGTGGTTGGCGCGGGCACAAGCCAGCTTTACCACTGCAAAGGCTTCTATTAATTTGGGATAGTGCTGCGGGGTGAGGCCACTAATTTGAAAATTTTCAAGTGCCCGATGGGTTTGGATGCCGTAGTAGGCATCAAAAGGGATCTCCTTTTTACCCAGTAGGTCTTCTTCTGTTCTGAATTTTTGTGCCGAAACAGCGCCAATTATCAGAAAAGAAAGCAAAAGTACTGTTGTTAATTTTTTCATGTTATTGTTGGTTCATGTTTGTTTATAGGAAGTTGGAAAGTAACAAGGCAATGGCTACAGCTGTAGTGGTAGTTACCAAGCCCGGTAACATAAAACTGTGGTTGAGCAAATACTTGCCTATTTTGGTGGTGCCTGTAGGGTCAAAAGACACCGCCGCCAATATGGTGCCGTAAGTAGGTAAAAAGAACAGCCCGTTTACGGCGGGGTAAAGTGCCAGAATTAATTCTGTAGGAATGTCCAATGCCAAAGCAACAGGCAACAAAGTTACAATGGTAGCTGCCTGAGAAAATAAAAGCACCGACAAAACAAACAGGCCAAGTCCAAAAAGCCATTCGTTGCCAGATATCAACTGGTTGATGCCTGCTACGATGGTGTTTTCGTTGCCAGTAAAAAAGGAAGAACCCATCCACGAGATGCCCAGAATAGAGATGATGGCCACAATACCACTTTTCATAATGGCACCGCTTACGGCTTTTTTGGCATCTGACTGAAACGCCAGCATCATCACGCCTGCAACCGCGACCATAAGGATGATAATGGCATCGGCCATGGCCAAAACTTTTTTGGTTTCTTGTCCTTCCACCAGCGCGGTATGGGATGGCCTAATGTCAGGAAACAAGCCCATCAATACAATAAAAGCCACAGTAGCAAAAAACAGAAAAGTAGCTCCTTTGGCGTTGCGCAGAGCTTTGCCCTCAAGTTTTTCTACAGTGGCCTGTTTGAAAGTGGCCGTTTTAAGTTTTTCTTGATAAACAGGGTCCTCGGCTAAGTTCTTGCCCATGCGGCTGGCCACTATGGCCCCTACGCCTACGGCTAATAGGGTTGCAGGTATGGTAATCATCATTACCTGAGGGATGCTTACTTCTCTGGGTGTTAACACACTTACCAAAGCCACCGTTGCAGCAGAAATGGGCGAAGCAATTAAACCTTGCATGGAAGCAATCACCGAAATGGACAAGGGTCTTTCAGGCCGGATGTTCGACTTTCTGGATATCTCCGATATAACCGGCAACAAGGCGTAAATAACATGCTGGGTGCCCGACAAAAAGATCAAAATATAACTTACAAAGGGGGCCACAAAAGTAATGTTCTGCGGTCTTTTCCGCATTACCTTTTCTGCCACCCCAACCAAATAAGTAAGCCCACCAGCGGCTTCCATGGTGGCCAAAGCGGTAATTACTGCCAGTATCATACCCAACACTGTTACCGGCGGCCCACCTGGTGGCAGGCGGAAAATAAAGACAAACAACAGCAAGCCAATACCGCCCATGGTTCCCATGCCCATGCCACCTATGCGCGAGCCAATCACTATGCAACCCAAAAGCAGGGCAAGCTCCAATCCCATCATACTTATAATATGGTAAGAGGAGAAATAAAGCCGATCATAATGCGGCTGGTGTTGTAGTCTTGTTTGTTTAAACCGGTTCGGTTTTTGGCGTAGTCCGAATATTTATAATGCCGGCCTACATAACCTGCAAAGAACTTAAGGTTGACATCGTCCCACGGAAAATATTCAACAGTGGGTACATAGCTGTAGACAGTTCTGAACAAATCGCCTGTTTTGAGTGGATCCAAATCGTCTTTCCAATAAGCAAAATCTACAAAAGCATCGAGGCTAACATGCCATTTTTCATTGATTTTGTAGGTTGTTCGCGTCCAATGGCTTTGGTATTGGGTATTGCGGACGGCATAATTGTACAAGTTGTCGGGTATTTCGTCGCTGATAATGCCCGTTCTGTCCACGCTTTCGTCCGATATTTTGTAATCGTAGGCAATGCTCAGCTTGTCGCCTTTGTACTGCTGCCCCAGGGCAATGTAGTTTTTGAAAGCATCTTTGGCTTCGGTAAACAAAGAATACGACCACAGTGTAGTGACTTTTTCTCCGAATAGTTTGCCCCTCCAGTTGAATACTAATGCCAGCGGCATTTTAGAAGGTTCTACATTGGGGATGGAGTCGTAGATGTCTTCGAAGGTACTGGTTCTGGAATCGAGCACTTGAAAAGACAAACCGTGGTTGTCGGTCAATTGGTGGTAAACTCCAACCCCGGACAAGAAATTGTCGGCTTGTTCAATTATGTCAGAATACTCGTATATTTCTATTGGGTTGATGTCAAATTCCCAACCTCCCCAATCGGCAAAGGTTTTACCCGCCGTTATTTGCCATTTGTCGTTAAGATCAAAACGCAGGTAGGCAAAATCTACTCCTTTGATGATTTTGTCTACCGATTGTGGTTCAAATGTGGAGGTATACCGGTGTCGGAATCTAAAAAAGACTTTGTCTGAAACCATGCCTTTAAATTCTAAACGAAACTGTTCAAACCTAAATTTTGATCCAAGAAATTCCCCATCCCTAAAATCACTTCTAAAGTTGTAATTCATATTGGCAATCACATCCATGTTCTTTAACAGCTTCTGTTTGTCTGTTGGGATGATGGGGGTGTAGGTGCTCAGGGCTTCGTCTTGCCTGGTTTGCGCATACGTTGGACCTATGCACAAGCTGAAGAGTAGTAGTAGCGCTACAATTCTCATGTGTTTCAATTAATAATTGTAAAAAATTTCTTGAATTTCAGCTGCTGTGTGTTTTTTCATCAAAGCGAGCATCAGCAATACGCGGGACTTTTGGGCATTAAGCTCATCGGAAGCAATGGTGCCATATTTGTCGTCGTTGACTTCCCCATTGCGCAAAACATAGCCTGTAGGCACCCTTGTGCTCCGCACCACTACGATGCCTTTGTCAATGGCTTTTTTGCAGGCTTCAAGCGAAGCGGCGTTCATATTGCCGTTGCCCACACCAGCAATTACAATGCCCTTGGCCCCTGCTTTTACCGATAGGTCGATGAGGTCAGGGTTCATATCAGCGGCGCCAAAAATGACATCCACACGAGGCAATTCCTTCACCCCTTTAACAGAAAATTCACTTTTTGTAGTATGGATGTTGTGCGGCATCCTGTAAAACTCCAACTGCCCATACAAAACAGCACCCAACATGCCTTGCATGGGCGATAAAAAGGTTTGTACCGAAGTGGTATTGGTTTTGGTAGCCGCTTGCGGGGAATGAATTTGATCGTTCATTACGATCATAACGCCACGGCCTTTGGCTTTTTTATTGGCTGCCACAGCAACAGCGTTGTACAAATTGAGCGGACCCTCTGCACTCACAGCGGTGGAGGGGCGCATAGAACCGGTTGTTACTACTGGCTTGTCGCTTTTTACAACCAAGTTTAAAAAGTAGGCTGTTTCTTCTTGGGTGTCGGTACCATGGGTGATCACTATGCCATCTACCGCATCGGTGGCCAATAGTTCGTTGATTTTATGGGCAAGGTCCAACCAAATTTTTATGCTCATGTCTTGCGAGCCTACGTTCGCAATTTGTTCGCCTGTAACATTGGCAATGTCTTTAATGCCAGGCACCGCATCAATCATGGTTTGTACGCCTACTTGGCCTGAGGTGTAGCCGGCCGATGTACCGGATTCAGCAGCTCCAGCAATGGTGCCACCGGTAGCCAAAATTACTATGTTGGGCAGCTTTTTTTGCTGAGCACATACCAAACTTGTAATAGAAAACAATAGAATAACCAATACTCGGTAGCGCAGTTGCATAAAATTTGTCATAATTATAGGTGTGTTGATTTGTTGGTATAATATCGTGAAAAAATTTTATAAGATAAAAGATGAAAAATGTATTTTATCTAAAATCAATCCAATACTAGTGGCAGCTAATGCATTTGATTAGAATAATTTACGTGCGGTGATGTATAAAAACCAGCACAGCGTGCGTATGTTAAATTAATATCAAGAAAATGTTAATTTATTGCTCTCCTATTGAATAAATTCAATAGGAGAGCCAGAGGCTTGTAAATTTCTACTTGTATTGTGCCAACGATTAATCAATACTTTCTTCTGGGTTTTCTTCACTCACATCCAATCGCTGAGAAATCTGGCTTATAACAGCAGAAATATTGGATGCATTTTGTTGGAGCATTTTAAAAATAATTTGATTTTCTTCAGACTCCAGCTTGTTGTCTTGCACCAAATGCATCAATCCCAGCAGCGTAGCAATAGGGGCTTTAATTTCATGTGCTAGCTCCCATTGGTGTTTGCGCAACTTTTCTAAGGAAGATTCTAGTTGGGTAGTTTTAGAGGTTACAAGAAGTTCTAGGTTGTTGTTTAAGGAAGTAATTTCATCGCGTTGCGATTCCACTTCTGCTTTTTGCATTTTTATGATCTCATTGTCGCGTTTTTTAATATCGTTGTTTCTAAATACTAAGAATATAATGGCCAATGCAAACAAAATAATAACCAAAAGGCCAATTTTGGTAAGGGCATCACTTTCAATTTGTTTGTTTTGCTCTTCTATTTTAGCGTCTTTGAGTTGGGTTTTCATGGCAAACTGCAAGCTGTCGATGAGTTTTTTTTGTTTGTATTCATACTCCAACTCAAATTTTAGCAATTCACTTTTAACTTCGTTGTTGGTAAGTTCCTTGTCTAGGGCTACGTATTTTTCAAAATATTCCAATGATGCTGCTTTGTTGCCTAGTATTTTATGGCAATCGTAGAGCAGTTTACAGGTAGAAGATTTTTGAGAAAGCGGAAGATTTTCATATTCCAAAGCAGATTCTGACAATTCAATGGCTTTGAGGTAGTTTTTGTCTTGGAAGTGGATGTCGGCAAGTAGCCCCATGGCACCTGCAGCTTCTTTTTTGTTGTCAATGGCATTGGCCATTTCAAAACTTTCGGTGGCCAACTGTAACGCCTCTTTGGTTTTGCCTTGTTTGAGTTTGCATTGGCCCATACCGCGCAAGGTGACCATTTTCCCAAAATCGTCTTCTAGCTCAATTTTTAGTTGGTGGCTTTTTTGGTAGTAAAATAAGGCAGAGTCGGTCAGTTCTAGCCCAAGATAAGCCGTGGCGAGGTTGTTGAAGTTGCCAGAGAGCAGGCGTTTGTTGCTGGTCTCCAGTCCAATTTCAATGCTTCTTTTTAATATTTGAATGGCCTTTTGGTACTCGTTTTGTCGGTTGTATATGATGCCAATGTTGCTAAGTATAATTCCAATGGTTTTGGGCTGGTTGAGGGTTTCAAAAATGATGAGTGCCTGGGCATAATAGTCGAGCGCTTTGATGTACTGCCCTCTTTGGTTGGCTATGGCGGCAATATTGTTGAGGGAGCCCCCTATGCCTTCAGTAAAATTTAGTTCTTTATTAACTTCCAGACAAGATTCAAAACTTGCACTTGCTTGTTCGTATTCCCCTTTTACAAAGTAGGCCATTCCCTGAAGTCTGTAGGCATTGCCCTCCCATTTTCTGGATTGATGCGTACTGGCAAAGTTGAGAAGCTGTTGCGTATAAAATAAGGCTGAGTCTGGATCAGAGTACAAATATTCATCTACTATGTAGTCACTGAAAGCCTTGAGGCGCACCGTATCGGATTGGGCTGTATTGTTCCAAGTATTCCATAACCCTTCGGAAGAATCTTGCCCAAAAAGCAAAGAAGAAAGTAACAAACAATAGCAGCCAACTATTAGTTTTTTCATATGTATTTTCAAGAAAACATTGTATCAATATAATAAAAATTATACAAACTAGGGCATTGCTTATAGTGGAAATGGCTGCAAAACTTTCCTTATAGTTTAAACGCCTCACCATCAGGAAGGTCGCAATGCCTTAGTTTAGGACAACACCCTACAGCACATTCTAAAACTTACAACCAACTTATGGGCAACTGTCAAAACCGCGGTTTCTGCTTTCTTTTTTTTGCTTTTCAAAAAGTAGAGGAATAAAAATTCTGTGGGCAATGGGTAGATTGTTAGTTGTACCTGCTCCATTAATTCAAAGACAAAAACTGATGAAGAAATTGATTGCCTATACGAGCGTTTATTTTTTAATGCAACTGCTGGCTGGGTGTTGGTCTGAGCAACTAGAGAAAAGTGTTGTAGAATATGTGGATCCTTTTATCGGCACGGCCGGCGCAAGGAATATAACCGATGCAGCTAATACTACACCTGGAGCGTTACTGCCGTTTGGAATGTTGAATTTTGGGCCAGAAGTGGCCTTTAGTGCAGACTTATCCGAACATAGAAGGTATAAAATGTCCAAAAAAGAAGGGTACAGAGTCCCGGTTTCTCCAGGAGGTTACAACTATGCCGCCTCTAGAATAAAAGGGTTTTCTTTAACCAGACTTTCGGGCACTGGGTGTCTGGGTGCTTCGGGTGACATACCAATTTTACCTTTTACACGCCCAATTATTGAAACGCCTGCTCGCGATACCCTGGACCAATATTATTCTGTGGGCTTTGACCATTCAAAAGAATCGGCTAGCCCAGGATTTTACGGTGTTCAATTGGACAATGGCGTGCAGGTAGCGCTAACCGCAACCGATAGAACTGGAATGGCAACATTCGATTATCCAAAAGGCCAACCGGCCCAAGTTTTATTTAGAACTTCTTACAGCCAGTTGGGCAGTGGGACAGCGCAGACAAAGATAGATGTGAACAAAGGGGAAGTCACTGGTATGGTCAAAAGCGGTAATTTTTGTGGATATCTGGGCGCCTACAACAGAAGGGACTACTATACTTTGTATTTTGTCGCCCGGTTTGAAAATCAAATTGTAAATACTGGAAGTTGGGAAAATGATACTCTTGTAAAAGGTGGCAGAGTTGCCGAGGGCAATATGCCTTATGGAGACAATGGCATCCCAAAAGTAGGCAAAGGTTCAGGGGTTTGGATTGAATTGGATACCCAAACCAACAGCAAAGTAAGAATGCGGGTAGGCATTTCTTATGTCAGCCTGGACAATGCCATTTTAAACTTAGATACGGAGCAAGCGAATAACCCCAGCTTAGAAACCATTAAAAAAAGAGCCAGAGACCAATGGGAAATTTCGTTGGGTAAAGTACAGGTGGAGCAGGGTACTAAAAAAGATCTAACTACTTTTTACACCGCTTTGTACCATGCGCAGATGCACCCCAATGTGTTTTCTGATGTCAATGGGCAGTATACCGGTTTTGACCAACAAACCCATACGATTAATGGAAACCAAAGGGAGCAATATGCCAATTTTTCTGGTTGGGACGTTTACCGTTCTCAATTGCAATTATTGGCCCTTTTACACCCAGAACGGGCCAGTGATATTGCCCAATCCTTATTCAACCAGTCAGAACAATACAATGGCGTTTGGGACCGATGGACACACAATAGTGGGCCTACAGGCGTAATGACCGGCGACCCCTCGAGCATTGCTATTGCCAATTTTGTGGCTTTTGGAGCCAAAGATTTTGATACAAAAGGAGCCTATGCCTCTCTAAGAAAGGCTGCAGAGGTGCCAACCCATTTGGATTCAAGCAACATAGGCTGCCCAATATTTTGCAGGGGTCAAAAACCTTCATTGGACCAATGGCTGAGCAAAGGGTATATTTCTGATTCTTCCAATACCTGGGAGGGTGCTTCTGAAACGTTGGAACAAGCAGCTTCCTATTTTGCATTGGCCCAATTGGCCTCCTATATGCAAGACCCGCAACGCAGCCAAGTGTTTCTTAAACAATCCACCAATTGGACCAACCTTTACAATCCAAAGGCTACTGCTGAGGAAGGGTACATCCAAGGAAAAAAATTCAATGGAGAATGGAAGGAAGGGTTCGACCCTGCTTCCGAATGGTTGTTTGTGGAAGGCAGCCCAAGGCAATATTTTTGGATGGTGCCACACGACGGCCACCGTTTGGTGGCCATTGTTGGAGGCAAACAAAAGGCTTCAAAAAGGCTGGACAAATTTTTTCGAAAAGAAGATGGAGATTGGGCACTGTACCGAGCAGGTGGCGCTTACGCTGATGTTTCCAACCAACCTTCCATCAATGCTCCTTGGATGTATTTGTTTACCGACAAACCCTATAAAACCCCAGAGACCGTAAGAGCAACCATGCAATTATTATGGAACGACAGTACCACAGGAATTCCTGGACAAGACGATTTAGGGCAGATGTCTTCTTGGTATGTATTTTCTGCGATGGGTATGTACCCGTTGGTACCAGGAAAGGCCGATATGGCACTAAGCAGTCCGCTTTTTGCCAATATAAAAATTAAGAGAGAAAAAGGGGATATCAATATTGTATCCGAAATGGAGTCGGATAGTAGTTGGTATATCAACAAGGTCAGGCTGAATGGGCAACCCTATAAGAAATCTTGGTTGCCAGGTACGGTCATGCGAGACGGGGGTACCATAAACTTTGAATTAAACAACCAACCCAACCTGGAATGGGGGGTGTTGGAAAAAAACCAATTTCCGAATTTTACTAATAATCAATAATAACCACAGCTATAGGCTGGAGTACTATTAATTAACCAGAACCACTTGATTCATTTGAAGTGGTTTTTTTGTTTTAAAAAGAGAAGGCTATTTTGAACATGGCGTGGGCAGGTAGCAGTGATTTTTGATTCTCTGCAATAAAAGCGTCGTTGGTTTTGGTTTCTATTAAGAAATTTTGTTGGCCGATGTTTTTAAGGAATAGTTGCCAAGAAAGTTTGCGATTGGTAGGGTGGTAGCGAATGGAAAAGTCCCAAAAGTGGTAGTTGTCGTTGGCATGGTTGGTGTTGGGCAGGTACCATTCGTATTTTAGAAATACATGGTAATTTTTGTGTGGCTTAAAAATGGCCTTAAATGTGTTGTTGAAGGCATTGTTGGTAAATTGATTTTGGCTGCTGCTCAAGCTGTGCTGCCATTTAAAAATGTTTTCGAAATTCATCGGAAAGTCCCAGCCAGTTTTGAAAAATAAGGCTTGGTTGAATAGGGTGTGTTGGTTGTTTCTTAGCTCCGATAAATTGACCCTATTTTTATATTTTAATTGGTGAAGTGCACTGGACAGTCGGAAAGTACTGCCCAAAGCAGGGCTGAATTTGCTAATATCAAGTTCAATGCCCAGTTGTTCGTTACGTTCCTTTAGAAAGAAATATTCGGTTACTGTATTTTTTTCACCGTAAATATTATTTGAATAACTATTGCCAAGCATGCTGGCATAAGTGGCCTTTCCATTCAACTTAAACAGGTTATACACATCGTGCAATTGATAGTTCAAAGTGAAAGATTGGATTTTCCTAAGGTCCAAGCCTGGGTTGCCAATTAAAGTAGTTCGGCTGTTGATGATCACCGGTTGTGGGAATAAATAGGCTTCGCTATTGGGTTTTTGGTTCCGGTTCCAGAAAAAGTCCATTTTGGAATGCTGGCCAGTTTTATACCGGAGGTTGACTTTTCCCTCAACAATCCAGTGGTTGGCGTTGTTGTCTTCTAAGATTAAATTGAGGTGTTTGAGCTTGTAAAAAGCCTGGAAACCTATTTTGTTTTTTTTGAAATCGAAGGTGGTGCTTTGGTAGATGTTTTTTTGTTGGTAACTGAAATTGTTTTGGAAGGAAAACACCTCAGATTGGTAAGGGGTCGTTTTTTGTTCAAAGCCTAGGTTCACTTTCCATTTGCCTAGGGAATTAGCCGACAACCAAGACATTTCAGCCAATTGGTAGTTGTTGTTAAACTGGCTCTGTTGTTTAACCGACTGGAGGGTGTCTGCTTCAGGAGAGTCTATTATGAGGCTTTGCGGGGCCTTGTTTCTGGAGTTAAGATAAGACAATTGTAATGCTTGTTGTGCTGCTATCTTGTGGGTATACATCAATTTGTGGTATTGAATATCATTTTTAGAATCCAACGTTGTGCTAAAGTTGGTAGTGTTGTTTTGCAATACATTGCTGCTGGTTTGGATGGATTCTGCTCCCAATTTTAGCTCGTATTCCAATAGGGCATTTTTGTGGGTATTCCATTGGAGAGTGGTTTCAAAACGTTTGTTAGTTGGTCTTTTGTTCCAAGTTGTCTGGTCTTGGGTATTCAATTGTTGGTCGCTGAAGCGGTATTGTGTGGTTAAAATTTCTTGGTTGTACAGATCGTCCTGTAGATAATAGAGGTTGGTTTTGATATTAAGCGTTTTGTTTATCCTAAATATAGCATTGTAATTAGCGAAATATTGCTCGTTGATATTGCTTCTTTCATCCGGTATTTGGCTTAAAAAAGTTGTCTCAGGAATGATTTTTTTGGCCCATAGCATAGGTTGTTGCATTTGTTCCGTTCCATTAGAAAATCCAAAATAATCAAAAGGAGTAGGGTTGTGGCCAATGTTGTTGTGCGATGCAGTAGCAAACGATTTATACCCTTTGGTGATGCCCAATAAGTTAAAGTCCAATGTACGGGCCCATTTGGATTCAACAAAAGCACCTGCGCCTATTTCGACATTTCCGGAAAAGTCGAACTTGCCTTTTTTTAATTTTAAATTGAGAACTACTTTGTCGCTAGATTCGATGGCTTGGAGCAAAGGGTTTTCAATGTAGTGGTCTATGGCCTCAACTTGTTCTACCATGCCCACATCGATGTTGCGCGTGCCTAAAGTGTAATTGTAGCCAAAAAGGTTGTCTCCTTCTAAAAGGACGGTTTCCACCGATTTTCCTTTGTATTGAATCTCTCCGGTTACTGCGTTCACATCAATGCCTGGTAGTTTGCTTAATAGGTCTTCTACTTTTTCTTCTGTTCCATCTTTAAAACTATCCGGATTATAAGTTAACGTATCTTTTTTTTCAAGAATGGGCAATGGCCGGGTAAGAATAACCAACTCGTCCAGTACTCTGGGCTCTTTTTCTTCGAGTACAAAGTTAAATTCATATTGGACGTTTTTTTTTAAATCATAGATCTTTTTAAAACTGCGTTTGAAATTAAAACTGCTGGCTTCCAAGTAGAGGGTGTCGTATTCTTTTTTTAGGGAGAATTGGAAACGACCGTTGTCGACAATTTTAAATTCAGAAACAGCAGCACCCGGCTCCTGTCGTAGAAGTAAGTTGGCCGATGGTATTGCACGCCCGTTTGCATCTTGGATGGTTCCAAAGATGGTTTGAGCAGATAAAAACAAAGGGATGGTGCTCAGTATAAATGCAAAAAAGGCGCTACAGCGTATTTTATTACTCAATGGGTTGGTTTAAAATTGCATGGTGATGCCTTCTGTTTGCAAGGGTTCATTGAATATTTCCATATAGTTTTTTGCTTTGAAATTTAAGCTGTACCCCGAGTCGTCGGCTTCTTGTGAAGAAATCAAAATCTTTTTATAGTTTTCAATATGATCGCACATACCGGATGTAAAGGTTTCCCAACTAATAAATTCTTTTTTCTTATTTTCTTTCACATAATTAAGATAGGCTTTGTTTAAGTTTTCCTTTTTGGTTTGGGTGATCTTGGTACATTCAAAAACATAAGCTTCGTAACCACCCATAGAAGATACTTTTAAGATCAGGCCGGGCAGTCCACTGAACTTCCAAGGTCCATTGGCTGCGGCAATTTCAGTGGAATAAAGGGCCAGATAGCTGCGGCCTCTAAATCGGGTTTTAGCCAATTGGCATTGGTATCCCAAAAATACGGTTGTAGAGTCCAATATTTCCCATTCTACGGCTGGAAGCGGATCTTTCACATAAAACATCTTCTCAAGAACTTTGTATTTAGAAAACATGGTGTTGTTTTTTAAATCCTTAAAAAGAGCTTCTTTTTCGTAGTTGGATTTGCCTGCATAATTGATGTTGTTATTGATCAATTCTGGTTCTGTTATTTCCTTCCAATAACTCAATTCGTCTTGGTGTACCAAGTGGTAGGTTGATTGTATGTAGTTTTTAATCACATTGTATTCGACAATGATTTGATCGGTCTGGGCCGTGCTCGAAAAACATATGCAGGAGAAACTACACAAAAATAGGGCAAAAAATCCTTTGAAATTCATAAGTAATGGGTTGATTTAAAAAAAGTAGGAGCACTTGTACAAGTGCTCCAATATTAATTATAACATGATAAGTCCTCTGGCTGTTCTACATGCCTTGCGCAAGTTGCCATCGGCCCTGCAGCTGGTAACTTCACTGTCAGCTGAAGAAACGGTACAACAAACCCAGCCCTCATCAACAATTGGAGCTGTTTTTTCGGATTTGTCTGCAGTAGTAAAGGCCAACGAAAGGGCCAAAACAGGAACAACGAACAAGAGTGTTCTGAATGAATTTTTCATTTTATTAGTGTAATTGAATGGTGCCTACTCTATTGTATAAGCTTTTCGGCCATCGCTTGAAAAAAGTTTACCGGTAAAAAATTCACAAATACAATAAAATAAACTTAACAAGAATAACCAAATAAACAATAAATTACACAATATAGTTATATAAAATGGAATAAATTTATTTATGACTTACGATTAATATTTGAATAATTACGTTTATGAACTCCTAGAGATGTTGGGGCTTGGTATGGAGGGCTAGGGTCGGAAGGGCCCAGTTGTCGGCATACCATTCGACATAAAAAAAGCCTTTCATTTCTGAAAAGCTTTTGATTTTTTCTTGTACCCGGGGCGGGACTTGAACCCGCACGGCCGCAAAGGCCACAGGATTTTAAGTCCTGCGTGTCTACCAATTCCACCACCCGGGCATCGACTATTGGATAGTCAGTTTTATTATGAGCGGGAGACGGGATTCGAACCCGCGACCCCGACCTTGGCAAGGTCGTGCTCTACCAGCTGAGCTACTCTCGCTTATATTTCGCTTAGACTTGCTCTAAACGGACTGCAAAGATAATTAAGGGTTTTTATTTTGCAATAGCTAAGGGTAAAAAAAATTATTTTTTTTGTAAAATGCCCTTTATTTCGTTCAATTTCAACAAAGCTTCTACTGGAGAGATGGTATTGATGTCCAATGCGTCGACCATTCCCTGCACTTCTTTGAATCTTGGGTCCGATTCAAACAGATTCAACTGGAAATTGTTCTTCGGCAATTCCTCCATTTTGGCTTTGTCTTGGTTTTTATGTTTGTCTTTTTCTAAAAAGTGCAAAATCTCGTTGGCTCGAATCACCACTTTGTTAGGCATTCCGGCCATTTGCGCAACGTGAATCCCAAAACTGTGTTCGCTTCCACCTTCGGTGAGTTTGCGCAAAAACACTACTTTGTCGCCCACTTCTTTTACCGATACGTTGAAATTTTTGATCCTTGGAAAATCCTCCGTAAGTTGGTTCAATTCGTGGTAATGTGTTGCAAAAAGGGTTTTGGCTCTGGCTGCTGGGTTGTTGTGTAAATACTCTACAATACTCCAGGCAATGGAAACACCATCGTAGGTGCTGGTACCACGGCCTATCTCATCCATGAGAACCAAACTGCGGCTGCTGAGGTTGTTCAAGATGCTGGCTGTTTCGGTCATTTCAACCATGAAGGTAGATTCGCCCCTGGATAAATTATCCGAAGCTCCTACCCGAGTAAATATTTTATCTACCAGCCCAATTTGAGCGGCGGATGCAGGTACAAAAGAGCCCATCTGAGCCATCAATACGATTAAAGCGGTTTGTCGCAACAATGCCGATTTACCTGCCATGTTGGGGCCTGTAATGACCACTATTTGCTGTTTGCCATTGTCGAGCCTTACATCATTGGGTATGTAGGGTTCACCAGGAGGCAGTTGTTGCTCAATTACGGGGTGGCGACCATCTTGTATGTTCAATTCCTCTGTGTCGTCTACAATAGGCTGGCAATAATTGTTTTTAAGCGCGAGTGTGGCAAAAGACAGCAATACATCCAAGGTGGCCAAACGCTTGGCATTTTGTTGGATGACTTCCACAAATTCTCGTGCTTCTGCAACGAGCTGCTGGTAAAGGTTTTGTTCAATACCCGAAAGCTTGTCTTCGGCGGTAAGAATTTTTTCTTCGTAGATCTTTAATTCTTCGGTAATGTAGCGTTCGGCGTTTACCAATGTTTGTTTTCGGATCCATTCTTCTGGCACTTTGTCTTTGTGGGCGTTGCTCACTTCTAAGTAGTAACCAAATACTTTGTTGTAACTAATTTTTAAAGAAGTAATGCCCGTGCGTTCAATCTCCCGCTCTTTTAATTGCTGCAAATAATCTTTACCAGAAAAAGCAATTTTTCTCAGTTCGTCTAACTCCGGGTCAATGCCATCTTGGATGATGCCGCCTTGGTGCACCAGCATGGGGGCATCTTCTTTCAAAACAGCATGGATGCGTTGGTTGAGGTGGGCACAATCGTTGATGCCACTACCCAATTGTTGCAATGGAGCAAAATTGCTGTTTTCCAAAGCTTGTTTTATTGGAATGCTATTGGTCAATGCTTTGTTCAAGTGGTTCAATTCCCTTGGATTAATGCGGTTTACTGCTACTTTGGAAATTAACCTTTCTATGTCTCCAATGTGTTGGAGGTTGTCCAATACGGCTTCTTTGAGTGTTTCATTTTGATGGAAACAGGCCACTATGTTTTGTCTTTCATGGATGACATTGAGCTCTTTCAAAGGCAGCACCACCCACCTTTTAAGCATTCTTGACCCCATTGGCGTGACGGTATCATCTAGGATGTCCAACAATGGGATGCCACCGTCTTGTTGCGGGTAGAGCAGCTCTAGGTTTCTTATTGTGAATTTATCCAACCAAACGTATTTGTCTTCTTCTATTCTACCAATTGACGATATATGGCCAAGTTCTTTGTGCTCGGTTTCTTCTAAGTAATGCAATATGGCCCCCGAGGCAATAATAGATTCTAACATGTTGTCAATACCAAAGCCTTTTAAGTTGTTGGTATTAAAATGTTGGAGCAATTTGTCCTGTCCGAAGTCGAATTGATAAATCCATTCTTCTAGGGTAAATGTATTGTACTCTTCTCCAAAATGTTGCTGGAAAATTTCTTTTTGGGCCTTGGAATAAATGACTTCCGAAGGGTTGAGTCCTTGGAAAAGTTTGCCGATGTAATCGATGTTGCCTTTGGCCGCTAAAAACTCTCCCGTAGATAAATCTAAAAACGACACCCCATGAAAATCTTTACCGAAATAAACCGAAGCCAAATAATTGTTGGTTTTCTGCTCGAGTACATTGTCGTTCAAGGAAAGCCCTGGTGTTACCAACTCCGTAACCCCTCTTTTTACAATGCCTTTTACTTGTTTGGGATCTTCTAGTTGGTCACATATAGCCACCCGCTGTCCGGCGCGAACCAATTTGGGCAAATAAGTGTCCAACGAATGGTGGGGGAATCCAGCCAGCTCTATGTGTGAAGCCGATCCATTGGCACGCTTGGTTAAAACTATATCGAGTATTTTGCTGGCTTTTACCGCATCTTCGCCGAAGGTTTCGTAAAAATCACCCACTCTAAAAAGAAGCAATGCGCCTGGGTGCTTGGCTTTGATTGCATTGTACTGTTTCATCAACGGCGTTTCTTTCGGTGCAGCTTTTTTGGCCATAATCGTATGCGTGTATTTTGATAAATTGTACAAATATGCCCTTTTTGCTTGGGATAGCCAATCAAGAATTGAACGAATTTATTTTTTTTAATGGATAAATTTTAGGATTGTTGCCGATATGAGAAAGTTGAAAAACGAAGAATTGGGCAGGCCGGATTTAGAAACATTCAAAAAGGTTCAAAAATTGCCTATTGTAGTGGTTTTAGACAATATTCGGAGCATGAACAACGTAGGAGCAGCCTTTCGAACTTCCGATGCTTTTTTGGTAGAACAAATTGCGCTATGTGGTATCACCGCCCAACCACCCCATCGGGAGATCAACAAAACAGCGTTAGGTGCTACAGAATCGGTGGAGTGGACCTATTTCGCTAGTACTACTTTGGCCGTAGAAACCCTGAAAAAGGAAGGATACGAAATCGCTACCGTAGAGCAAGCAGATGCCTCTGTTTCTTTAGAAAGTATGGAAATTGATCCCAACCGTAAATATGCCTTGGTATTCGGAAATGAAGTTTTTGGTGTGGAAGATGCCATTGTAGAAGCAGCGGATATTTGCATAGAAATCCCACAACATGGCACCAAACATTCGCTCAACATTTCGGTGAGTTTGGGCATAGTGGTTTGGGAATTTTACAAGGGTTTGATGCAAAAGGCATAACATTTCAAGCATAACAAGGCGTTATAACCCAATGGAAACATCTTAAAATTGTAGCACTCCTTTTAGTTTTTGGTAACCCGATTTACTAACCGGAATAGCCTCTTCTGTTTTTAATCTAATTTGGTAGGACTCTTTGTCCAATTGCTCCAACTTACTAATGCCTTCAACGGCCACAATATACGAGCGGTGGGCCCGAACAAAACGGGCTGGAGGCAACTGTTGTTCCAACCGCTTCATGGTAATTTGTTTTAGGTACTTGCCGTCGTTGGTGAAAATAGCCATGTAATCGTCGTCTGCTTGGATGTATTTAATGTCATGGAGTCCAATTACTTTGATATTGGGGCCATTTTTTACAACCAAACGGTTGATGTTATCAGATTGGGCTTCTGTATAGCTGTCTAATAGCGGGTCCAGGTCTTGTGGTGCTTCAATTTTAAGTTTGGCTCGCACCTTTTCGAGGGCCTCTTGCATCCTTTTTCTATTGTAAGGTTTGAGCAAGTAGTCACAAGCATTTTTTTCGAAGGCTTGCAATGCATATTGATCAAAAGCTGTACTGAATATGATGGCCGGAGGGTTTTCTAGAAGTTCGATCATTTCAAATCCCGTAATTTTTGGCATTTGAATGTCTAAAAAAATTAAGTCGGGTTGGTGTTCTTGGATGGCTTTAAACCCTTCAAAACCATTGGAACACTCAGCAATAACCTGAATGTCCGCATAATCTTTCAAATATGCTTGAATCAGGTCTCTTGCTGGTTGTTCGTCATCAATGATGATAGTTCTGATCATTATATATAATTTTCGAATTGTGGAATAACAAGTGTCACAGTAAATATACCGTTTTCTCGTTCAATTCTAATCCACTGTCCTTTGCCATATAAAATGGACATCCGACTTTCTACATTTTTTAGCCCTATACCCGCCCCTTTTTGAGGGATGCCTTGCGGGTCGTATGGGTTGGAAATCCTTATTTCGAGGTTTTCGAGTTTGCAATTGGCTGTAATATTCAACTCTACCCCTCTAAGTGTTTCGTAAATACCGTATTTAATTGCGTTTTCCACTAGGGGCTGCAAGATCAAGTTGGGTACTTTGGCCATGGCGCATTTGTCGGGAATGTTTTGGCTTACTTTTAGGCGGTCTCCGAACCGAACTTTTTCAATGTCTAAGTACAACATGATGTGTTCAAGTTCATCCTTTAAGGTATCCAACTCTTCTTTGCCTTTACCCAGTGAACTTCTCAAAAATTGAGACAAGTTTACAATCATTTCTTGGGCATTTTCTGGATTGGTAATGGTTAGAGAACTGATAGAATTAAGACTGTTGAAAATAAAGTGCGGGTTAATCTGCGCCTTTAACATGTCCAATTCTGCCTCTTTTACCAACTGCTTCAATTGCGCTTCATTCTTTGATTTTTCCTGAAGGTCGTCGTAATATTTAATCAAGTAATAAATTAATATGATCACCCAGATAATCAAAAGCCCTTCCACCCAGCGCCATACAGCTGCTTTTTCTAAAAAAGAGATGTAATCTACGTCTTGGTTGTAAACAAGATGGAGGATGATAGAAGAGGGCCACATACAAATGCCTACTGCAACAAGCGAAGCCGGTAAGTGAATGGAGAATAAATTCTGCCAGTCGCCCTCTTTTACGTGGGTATATTTCACCACGTTCCAATAGCTGAGTCCCACACCACACAACATGACATTAAATGTCAATGCGTCCGTGATGGAAGTATCCAATGGAAGTTCATAGTACTTGTACAACACTAAGAAATGTGCTACAATAATGACATTCCAAACGATGAGGTAAATGAGTAATCCTAAATTGCCTATTAGGGGATGTCGCATCTTAGTAAGACTTTACTTCTCCTCCGCCAAACATTATAAATCCTTTTATAATAAGCACTTTTTCATCGTCGGGAATAACTTCAACAACCGTGCTTCTTTTGTCGTCAAAGGCGCCAAATATGGCAGTGGTTTCTACTTTTACATTCCAGTCGGCAGGCACCGTGATTTCACACCCTCCAAACATTACAAATACATCTATTACATTGTTATTGCCTTGAATGTCTGCTCTGGTCAAGTTGATTTCGGAACCACCAAATACAGAAGTAATTTTACCACCTTTAAAAGATTGTGAAGTAATTTTTCTTTCCCCTCCACTGAAGAATGATATGTCGTCGATGTAGTCAGGACCTTCTCCCTGTGGTACTTCATGCCCAGAAGTGCTTTTGTTTCTTCTGAATAAGAA
The DNA here is from genome assembly GCA_900537185.1 of Cytophagales bacterium Alg240-R148. Taxonomy (GTDB): domain Bacteria; phylum Bacteroidota; class Bacteroidia; order Cytophagales; family Cyclobacteriaceae; genus Alg240-R148. Next base: position 25,030 of record LS999829.1, on the reverse strand, counting down.
CGATGCGCCTACCAGAATAAATACAAGGGGCCAAAAGGTGATGACGTCTCTAAAATGGAAAAAGCCCAGTTCTCTTATAAAAAAGACACTACCAATAATCAATAGTATGATACCAGGGTCTCTTTTGCCTTTTACTATGATTAAATACCCCCCGAGAATGATCAAAATATTGGGCCAGTTGAATATCAAATCCTCTACAAAATAGGGCATGATGTCCATATTTCTTAATATCCATAGAATACCAATGGTTAAAAAAATGATACCCAACCAGGTGTGTTTTTTGTGTTGATTTTCGTTTTCAGCCATAACTTTAAGTGTTTTTGTTTACTAATATACACGATAAAGGAAGTGTTTTGCTGCCCTTTACCGGTTAATGCCAGAAAATTATCGGTAAACACCACCTTTTTTATTGCGAAAGTTTTACTCTTTGAATGCAATCGGGTAAGTCCCTGACCATTCTAGAGTGAAACGACTAATTTTGTCTTTTTATCCTGTTTTTGTTATTTTAATAGTTGCAAATTGTAGCTTCTAGTTAATTCTATCTAAAACCACTTTTTTATACCATGGCTTCTGATTTTAAGGGTACCAAATTCTATTTATGTGTTGTGTTGATTCCCTTGTTTTTTTTATGGAATTGCTCAGGTAAAAACAAATTAAAGACCATCAAGGTATTGGAGTCGGGAGGGGCCAAAATAAGCGATGAAGCCTTGGTCCATGTATTATTGGAAGAAAAGGACTTGGTCATTGAATTGCAGTACAGCCAATCGACCGATGATGTAATAGAGAAAATAATCAACAAGGAAATTGACTTGGCTATCATACCCAATAATTCGAAAGTCAATCTGGAAGCAAGAGTCATCAGAACCGTAACGCCCTTATTGCCCAGGATGTTGATGATTTTTCATAAAGACGAATACAAGCCCTCCCTCAACGAGTTGCTCAAAGGCAAAAAAATTACCTACGAGCTCACAGGGTCCAACGATTCTGTATTTTATAGCAATCTTGTAGACCATTATGCTTTGGAGACCGATAGTTACCATTTTAGTATTTTTGATGGTGCACCTGCCTATCCACAAATAAAATCTCAATTGGATTCGGCGGATGTTTTTATAACCATAGGGCATATGCGCAATTATTTAATTGATAGTTTGTACGCTTATGGATACGAGCTTTATCCTTTAGATGATTGGAGTGAAGGCAATAGCCTAGAAGGTTTTGCCCTGGTTTATCCTCAGTCCTATGCGTATTTAATTCCAGAAAATGTATTTGGTGGACGTCCAGAGCAGGCCACCCCTACATTGGCCATTAGAGATGTTTTGCTTTGCCACAAAGATATCTCCTCTTCCATCATTTATGATATTGTAGAAGTGTTGAGTGAAAAACGGAACTTGTTGATGCAGCGCGACAACCGGTACAACCTGCTGCCCTTTTTAAACAAAGAAACTTATAGGTTAACGTTTCCATTACACACGGGTAGTTTGGATTACATCAATAGAGACAAGCCGAATTTTATAGAGCGATATGCCGAAGTGATGGCTCTTGTGGTTTCGTTTGGCGTCCTGTTTATTGGTTTCATAGGTACGCTTATCAGAAAACAAAGGATTATAAAGCGAGCGAAAAATTAACCTTTTTTGAAGTTTTTCTTCCTCCACTTGGTTCTTTTTTCCACATCCGTACTGTGGTTTTCTTTTAAGTCTGGAATGTTTTTCTTTTTGGTTTTGCCCCGCTTCCATTTAGGTGCGGCACAGCGGAGTTGGGATTTTGGTAAAAAGTTGGTCTTGATAACAAAATAGAACCCCGCACTGCTCATGTCTTTGGTAAATAAAAATGGGATAATGTTGTGGATGCCCAAGGTAAGCGCACCAGCTCTACCTGCCAAGCCAACATTGGTGGTACGGCCGAAATGGTGGTAAATAGGCATGTAAACACCATACTTAGCATTTTCCCAACGAGGGGTCACCACAATATTGTTAAATTCTTGTACTGGGTTTTTGTTGCTGTTCTTTTTTCTTAAGCTATAGGTGGTATGCACATTGATGTATCGGCCATTGTTTAAATTATAGTCGAAATTGGCTTCAATACTGGTAGGCAGGCCCATTTTATAGCTTCCCGTTTCGGGTTCTGTGAAAAAATAAGGGTCCAAGGCGGCTGCAATATCTTGGGGGTCGTTAACAGAATTGCGAATGTCGTCTAAGTTAATGGGCACAAAAGGGTCTCTAATTCCTGTCACTTTAAGGCCAGAAGAGCCCATGTTGTATTTTATACCTCCTATGTCTTTTACTGCCAAACCAAGGCGATACATATAATAGCGAATGCCCCATTTTTCTTCATAGTATTTGTCCTTAGCATGTGGGTGCCCAGGGTTAGAAACCAACTTGGGGTCGTGCTCATAGACGGCGCCAAGATCCAAGCCAAAATTCAACCCTTGTGATGCCGTGGTCATGGAAAATCCCTGCTCCAAGTTATCGGAATAGCCAATCCGCCCATTTACGTTGGTCATGATAACTTCTTTTTGGGCATTGGGGGTAACATCCATGTCGTACATTTGGGCGTGCATGGCCCCGTACCCTCTTAAATATTTAATGGTGCCCCCAAATTTAAGGCGCCCACTCTTTATCTTGATTTCTTTGGCTGCCACCGCCCCGATTTCCAGCCAATACTGGCCATACCAGAACATGTTTTCGTCCGAATAAGTTGTGCCAAAATAATCTGAATTTTCGAAACCATCGGCCCATAAATTGGCAAAATCTGGGCTGAGTTGGGCCAAGTTGATGTAAGCCCTGAAACGATTGATCAACCCAAAAGACCAACCTTTTTTGTAGCGAATCATTGCCGATGGCAGCAGCACTTCTGCCTTGATGGTACCAAATTTTACTTTATCATTTCTAATTAAGGACGAAGTTGCAGATCCAAAATTGAAATTCATAAAGGCACTTTCTCTTGTGATTTTTGCGAAATTGGTTTCTCCAAAAGCATTAACGCCCAAAATAGCGATATCCAAATCGTAGTAATTGCCAGCAATGGAAGCTGGGTTGTCTGTTGCCCCAACAATTCCGGAATAATTTCCCGTAACCAAACCAGCATAGAACTGCGCATGTAGCCCACTATAACAACACAAAAAGATTACCGAAAAGACAGCAGTTTTGAATTTCAAAGCCATAGAATAATATAACAAATAATCTTCTAAAGTATTGTAAAATATACCATTAGTGGCATAACTTAATATTAAAATGTTAAGATCATTTGTATAAATTGTAGAATTGCAAGGGCCCGCTGGTTTTATTTTGTTCCTTGTACAAACTGGTAATTTTGCTTGCCAAAATCTTCTCTGCTAAAATGATTGCCTTCGTCTAAGGCTCTGTTGATGTGATCTACCACATCATCTAACTCATTGGTGGCTTCGGTCATGTGCTGTAGAATTTCTGGTAGGTCCTTGTCGTTATCAATTTTAAGTAAGTAAATCAAACCAATGATTCTGCACAAAGGGCCTCGAAGCAAATGAGAATTTATAAAGGCGTATTCTGCTAATTTTTCATTTTGTTCATTCAAAGCTTTGGTCCGTTCTTCCACCCTTTTTTCCAAGGAAGCATTGATGGCCTCAATTTCTTCTTTTTGCTCAATTATCTTTTCTTCCGAAATTTTTCTGAGGTACATGCTGTAAGCTAAGTTAACGATGTCCCCTATGGCAACCGCAAAAGCTATTTCCTCAGGAGACCAGTCTCTTTTGGCATCTTCTACTTCAAAAGCAATGATGCCTCCGAGTTCATTGTTAAAAACAAATGGGATAAACAAAATGGATTGTACAGATTCCGGTTGCAATTGGATAGAAAAAACCTCCTTGGACAACTTGGTATCATCCGATTTGAAAACCTTCATGACACTTAATTTTTTAGCTTCTGCTAAAAATTTGGGAATGTTTTTTTTACTAAGTACCAGGCCGTCTTTGTATTCGTGTTCGTCTTTGTTGTAGAGTTTTTCGCAAAGAATGTCTTGCGATTCCCGCCTAAAAGTCCACACCGAAACCCGAGTGGCATTAAGTATGTTGGACGAGAGGGCCGTTATTTCTTCTAACGAAATACTAAAATTTCCATTTTGTATGTTATGCGATTTGGTAAGGTTGAGCAATACCCGGTTGAATTTTTCAATGAATAGATTTTTGTTTTCGAAAACTTTTTTCTGTTTTTCAATATTTTTGTTTTGTCTGGTCAGTTCTTCCAGAGTAGCTTTTAATATGTCGTTTTGGTCTTCTATGTACTCCCTTTGCGCTAGGATTTCCTCTTGTTGTTGTCGGAGCTCTTCATTCTGGCTGATCATTTCTTTGGTTTGCTCATCGTACAGCTGGTTGATTTCTTTTACCTCTATGATATTGGTAGATAACTTATCCATGGCCTTGTTCTTAATTTTGGTGAACAAAAAAGTAAGGTAGGTCATGATGCACAACAGGCCAATCAAACACAATGCAGTATAGAAAGTTTTGAATTCAGGATTGTAGCCTAAGGCCACCGTCTTTCCTGACGATTGAAGCAGACCAAATAAAATGAAGGTAAGCACACATAAAACTCCCCAGAAAAGTCCGTTTTTAACATTCCTTAACAACATCGACATCAATGGTATTATGAGCAGCCAAGGTAAAACAGGGCTGTACAGACCACCAGAAAAATAAGATAATACAACCGTGGTGACAAAAAAGAACAAGAGATAAAGAAACGCAACGACTATAGAAGGGACTTTGGACTTTGTTAAATAAGCCAGCAATAAAAAACAAAACGCATCCAGAAATGCGGCATACATTAAAATGTCAAAAGAAATGACGTAGGCGATCAGACAATAAAAAACTGAAAAAACTCCTGTGATAGCGCAAAAATAAAAGAGTAATTTTCGATTATTTTCAATTTCGTCTGATTGGTATAATGGTTTCAAAGCGTTCATTTAATACTGTACCATACAATGAACCTTTAATTTAATAATTTATAGGATTAATTTAATTAAAAATGGATGGATTATTAAATTGATTCCAATAACTGTTTTGCCAGGTGCTGCATAAATAATTTGAAAAAGATTATTGAGCAGAGGCCATCAATGGTTCTTCTGGTTCAGCAAATGGAATGTTTTGTAGTTTGGACATATGCGATTGAACTGCCAGATTGAAAGCATCTTTTGCCTCTTCTTTTATAGGAGATGCTGGTGGTAGTTTTACACGCAGGGCATCTACTTGCACCCCGTTTTTCCAAAATCTATAACAAAGGTGGTTGCCTGTTGCCAATCCAGTGCTGCCAACATAACCAATTACTTGCCCTTGTTTTACCTTGCCACCGGCTTTTATACCGCTTGCAATTTTGGACATGTGCAAATACTGGGTGGTATAGGTCCCGTTGTGTTTTACTTTTACATAATTTCCATTGGCCCTTTTGTATTTGGCCTCTGTAATAATACCATCCCCAACGGTTCTAATTGGAGTGCCCCGCGCAGCTGCGAAATCTGTTCCAAGGTGTGACTTCCACCTTTTTTGAACGGGGTGAAAACGTTTTAAGGAATACCTAGAGCTAATTCTCGAAAATTCTAAAGGGTATTTTAACAAAGCTTTTCTTAAACTGTGGCCTTCTTCGTCAAAATAATCAATGCCTTCGCCCTGGTCATAAGCATAGGCGAAAAAGTCATTGCCAAAATGTTCAAACTGAACAGCTTTAATACCACCGATACCTACTACTTCTCCATCGATCAACTTTTCGTCGTAAACAATTTTGAATCGATCCCCTTTTTGTAATCGAAAAAAGTCGATCTGCCACCCTAAAACATCTACCATGTCGTTGGTTAACTGTTGTGTGATGTTCAAATCATCCATTGTTTTAGATAGAGAAGAATGGATGGTGCCCGTAAGACTGCGCTCGTGTACCGTTATTTTTCTTTGAATTTTTTCGATGAGCATGGAGTCTTCCAAATGGAATACTACATATTCAGTTTTATTGGGTTCGTATACAAAAGCTTTGGCTGTATGAAGCGAGTCTGGGTAACATATCAAAGTGTAGGGTTTGTTGGCAGCAATTTTGCGAACATCAAATATTTTTTTGCTCTGAATGGCTAGTTGGTGTACATCTTGGTAACCGACATTAAATTTGCTCAGTATTTCAGATAAATTCTCATTGAATTTTATTTTGTCTTGTACAATGACCATGGAGTCAATGGTAAATCCAAAAAGCTTTTTCGGTTCCACTTTGGCTTCTAATATGGCCAAGGAGTCTGCCTTTTGCGTTGCAACTTCTTTCTCTTCAACCTGTTTTTGTTGGGTATTAAGTTCCTGTCCTACAAAATAAATAGCAACCGAAACAAGCAGGAATGTACTAATTCCTACAACAATTTTCTTGTTCATAATCTCAATAACGTTGGCTTTTGGGCACCCTATATTAAGATTTCTTAATTAGAACCAAAAGAAATTTGTATAAAAAAGCCTGTTTATGTATGAAAAATGGACGATTTGCATCCAAAATGTCTGAATTTACTATTTAAAAGTGCTATTTACTTTGGCTTTGTTGGTTGAAATTGGCCAATCCGTCGTTTAAAAACATAAGAAAATTATCCACATTGTCGTAACTAATGGGTTGGGTAAGTCCTTTCTCATCGTGTCCAATAAGTAAATAATTGGGCTGGGCATTGTTGTTGACCCGCTGAATTTGAAAGTCTGCGTTTTGTTTGCCTATGGTCTTTTTTATTTTGTTGTCATAGACAGAAACATACCAATCACTTGCTGGTAGCTCGGTTTTGTCATCTACGTACAAGGCCAATACGACAAAGTCATTTTTTAATTTGTTCAAGACCCTAGGATCCGACCAAACATTGGCTTCCATTTCTCTGCAGTTGGTACAACCATGCCCAGTAAAATCAATAAACAAGGGTTTGTTTTGTGCTGTAGCGCAGGCCATGGCTTGTTCGTAATCATAAAACCCTTTTAGGCCATGGGGCAGGTGCAGAAAGTCAGCATACTTTGGGCTTGCACAGCCAGCAATGGTTTTAGCGTCCAACCCGTCCTGGTCTCCCCTGACTTTCGATACCAAATCAAAATCATGGGTGTACATAGGTGGCAAGTATCCTGCTAAGGCTTTTAAAGGAGCGCCAAACATGCCTGGGATCAAATACACTACAAAAGAAAATGTAACGATGGACAACATTAACCTAAATACGCTTATGTGGGCAAGGTCGCTGTCGTGGGGCAACTTAATTTTACCAAGCAAATAGAAGCCCAGCAAAGCGAGTATAACAATCCATATGGCAATATTGATCTCTCTATCCAGAAGGTTCCAATGGTAGGCTTGGTCTGCAATGCTTAAAAATTTGAAGGCAAGAGCCAACTCAATAAAGCCCAATACAACTTTAACAGAGTTCAACCAACCGCCCGATTTTGGTAAGCTGTTGAGCAAACTCGGAAACAATGCAAATATTGTAAAAGGAATGGCAAATGCAGCTGAGAAGGCAAACATGCCCAAAATTGGCTTTAACACTGCGCCACCAGCTGCTTCAACCAGTATGGTGCCTACTATGGGTCCGGTACAAGAAAAAGAAACCAAAACCAGCGTAAAGGCCATAAAAAAGACCCCGATCAAACCGCCTTTGTCCGATTCCGCATCTACTTTATTTACAAAGGATGAAGGCAAAGTAATTTCAAAGGCTCCAAAAAAGGACAAAGCGAAAGCCAAAAATACTACAAAGAAAATTACATTTGGAATCCAATTTGTAGCCAAATGGTTGGCAGTGGCTGGCCCCATAAATGGCGCAATAATGGCGCCTATTAAGGAGTATATTACAATGATGCTGATGCCGTAAATTACGGCCTTGGATTTACCTCCTTGGCTAGTAAAAAAGGAAACAGTCATGGGTATCATGGGAAAAACACAAGGGGTAAAAAGAGCTGCCAAACCCGCAACAAAAGCAGCCAACATGAACCACAAATGGCTTTGTTTTTTAGTATAAACATCTTCATCAAAAAACGAAGTATAGGTTTTTAATTCAAAACTACCTTCCTCTGTTTCAACCAACTCGACCGTGTTGGTTGCTTCTGGAGTAGTTTCGGCAACCACCATAGGAGTTTCTTCGGTTGTACTGTCTTCTTCTACAAATATGTTTTCTTTTGACGTGTTGAGTTGTTCACTAGAGGTGGTGTTTTCTGTTGTAGAAGGAGGATTGGTTGTTTCTATCGACGCTATAGGGTCGTTTTGAGGTTCCGCTTGTTTTACATCGGTTTCCAAACCGGTTATTTCGAATTGGTTAAAAACGAACTCTTCTTCAAATGCGATGCACTTGCCATCGATATTGCTACAAACTTGGTATTCTGCTATTGCTTCTATTTTCAAACCCGAAGACAATACTTTAATTGTTTGCCTGAATTCAGCTACATCTGTAAAATAGGTATACTCACAATCAAATATCTCGTCGTGTTTTTTCTTAGCACCAATGGGTTTTAACCCTCCAACCAATTCAAATGCGGCAGTTGTTTTGAATTCAACCGATGTAAGAATAGGGCCGCAATCTGGGTCAAAATCCGAAGAGTAAAGGTACCAGTCGTCTTCTATCATAGCCGAGAAAATTAGCTCTACTTCTTCTCCTACTTGTAAAGTTTTGGAGCTTTCTTTAGAAGACCATTGAATGGGTTTTAAAATTTGAGCTTGTGTGGATACTGCTATGCAGGACAAAAGCAACAAAGTAATGAGTCTCATGTAGCGGATTTTTTCTTAACAACAAATTTCTTCATAAAAAACGCGAAATTGAGTGTAAAATAGTCTCAATATGCACTGAATTTAGACCAAAAGCTGCTTATTGCTGATGACCGGAACAATATTAGTCAAATAGAACGGGTTTAAAAACTTAATTTTGACCCAGACACTACCTCGGTTATTCTTCTTTGATTCTAATAAAAATGCGCAAGGGTTTCCATTTGCTTCTTGGCCCATCTACTCCTTCTGGTTTTATAGAGGTGGCGGTTTCGTAACTAAGTTGTTCTTCTGGAATGCCTTTGGATACTAAATAATCTAACAAGGCCTGTGCTTGTTTTTCAGTCTTATTGTTGTCGTAAGTGGTTGTAACTTTAGTGAAATGTTGGATTTGAACGGAGTCAGTGGGTTCGTTGGTGAGCGAATCCAATACCGCCGTTTCTTCTTCCCATTGTAAAGTGTCGCGGCGCACTTCCGTTAATTCGTTGGCCGCAATAGAATCGGACCTGAAGTCATACAATTCAACACTGAAAACAAATTGTTCTGCTGGGTTGGCTTTTATCAATCGGGTGAGTCTTCTCAATTCATAAACCGATGCATCCGATAATTCGGAGGTTTCAGGTTGGTAGGCAATGGCACCAAGTTCGTTTTTAATACCGGGTTCTTTTTTGTTAAATTTAACTTTAAGTTCATCGCGTGTACTATTTTTCATAGTACTTAAATCATAGAGCTTTGAGAAAGTATAGAAGCTGGCGTCTTCTGGCTCTAAACTAAAATCATATACCTCACCTTCTATCAAACCAAAATTATAGTCTCCTTTGGTATCGGTTTTTTTGAATATTATTCTTTTTCTGGTGTCGGGTATGTACACTTTGGCTGTAGCAGAAAGCGGCAAACTCGTATTGCCATCCACCGCGTGGCCCACTACTTGTAAAACTTTTTTGGGTTGAAGTTCAGAAGGAATCAACACTTCTTCTATTACCCGGCCTCTACCCCCATTTCTGTCAATCATGATGTACCTGCCTTTGGCAGCTACCGAAGAGAAAATATCGTCTTCCGGGGTGTTTACAAAATCTAAATTGATTGGTTCTGACCAACCTGTTTCGGTCCTTCTTGAAAGGTACAGATCAAAGCCTCCCTTGCCACCTATTCTATCCGAAGCAAAAATCAACGTTTGGTTATCCGATAATATTTTTGGAGCCATTTCATTACCATTGTTGATCGGAGAAGGCAATTCTGTTGCTTCTTGCCAGCGCCCTTTGATTTTTTCAGACATCATGATGCGGCAATTTTCTGCACTGCCGTTGGTCATTTTTTCGCAACGCATAAAATACATTACTAGACCATCCGTTGACAACGAGGGGCTTCCATCGTTTACCGAAGAATTAATAGGCTTGCCAAAGTTTTTTGGGCTTCCCCAACTGCTTCCATTCCATTCGCTGTACCAAATGTCATATCCACCCAATCCACCTGTTTTTTTATTGGTAATGTACAATACACTTCCATCGAAATTGAGTGCATATCCGCCTCTAAAAGTAATGCTTGGTATGTTGGCTGGTCGGTCCACTTCTTTGCTGTCCTTCCAACTTCTCATGGTCAATCGAGTAGAATACAACATGATCATTTCACCATCGTTGGAATAATCCGATAAATATACCAGTACATTGCCATCTCCAGAAATGGCAGGAGAAAAATTATTGTACCCAGAAAGGTTGATGTTGTGGGGCAACAAGCGTTTGGATGCTTGCCCTAGTACAGCCCAGCTGCCCATCATAAGGAGGGCAAATAACAATGGTTTTTTTGACAATAACATAATAGTAGACATCGAATATTTACGATTAAAAGTAAATCATTTTATTTTACTTTACCTAAGATTAGTTTTACAAAAAAGAGGCCAAAGTAATCTCTGGCCTCTTTTTACGGTCCTTTTAATCCACAATATTCCGGTATTTGGTATCGAACAACCCAACTAAGTACATGAAAACAAAAACCCCGCAGCCGTACCAAACTTGGGCAGAGATAGCAACAGAATCATCAAAGTTGGCTTTTACAGCAGCAAATAATGGATAGGCATAAGGAAAATAGACAATATACTCCCAGCGGCTTAGCACCATGCTAAATACAAACATGGCCATGCCCAAACCAATCGGAACCACTACAGACCGCCACCGCCAACTTACAAAAAATTGAATGGACAAAATACCCAGGGCGGCTGCAAACCCTTGCGCAACTAAATTGAGTATTCGAAGGGTATATTCGAATGGAACGAAATTCAATTCTGGACGGAACCAAGCCAAAGCATTGCCATAGGCCAAAATTAAAATGGTGTAAATGCAAATGCTAAAAAAAACCAGTAGGAGTACAAAGAGGTATTTGCTTCTATAAATGGTGGTTTTTGAGACTGGTAAAGCAAAAATATGCTTCCAACTGTTGTTGCTGTGTTCTGTATTGTTCACTAAAACGGTTATTAGAATGAGGAACAAAGGATACAAAATGGACAGCCCTGAATTGATGTTGTAACTCGACCAAATGGCCCAGGGTTCTGGTGTGTCTTGTAATATTTCTTGGCCTTTAAAATAGAAGACTAAGAACATAACACTCGTTATAAAAAGTGGGGCTCCAATGGACAAATATAGTGCCCACGTATTTTTGTATTTTAGAATTTCAGCTTGTAATGCGTGGTATAGTTTCATTATTTTTCGATTAGGTCTAAGTAGATGTTTTCAAGGTTTTCTTTTAATGGAGTCAATTCAAAAATGTTTAATTTGTTGTTGACCAAATGGGCATTGATGGAGGCAGCTTCTTTGTGGGACTCTATATCCACTTCTATGTGATCGTTCACCCTGTGTGGAATTTTTCCTAGTTTCATAAGCAGGTCGAAACAAGACTGGTTGTTATCGCTTACAATGGACAATGGGATATTTTTTGGAGCGATGATGTTGTCAATGGTGGTTTCTTTTATGATTTTACCTTTGTTTATAACACCGATGTGGGTAGCGGTCTTTTCGATTTCACTTAAAATATGACTGGAGAGAAAAATGGTTTTTCCATGTGCCTCATGCAGGTTATGGATTAACCGCCTCATTTCATTGATGCCTGAAGGGTCCAACCCGTTCATAGGTTCGTCCAGGATGAGCAATTCGGGGTCGTTTAATAAGGCCATGGCAATTGTGAGCCTTTGTTTCATCCCCATAGAGTAAGTCTTGGTTTTTCTATGGGCGTCTTGTTTTAATCCCACCAAAGTGAGTACAAAAGGGATCCTCGAAGCAGGGGCACCCACCAATTTCCTGGTGATTTCTAAATTGTCGATGGCATTGAGGTGTCCATAAAGCGAAGGGTATTCTATGGTTGCGCCAATGTTTTGTAAAATTTGATTTCTGTCTTTGTCCAAAGATTTGCCCATTATGGAAATCGTTCCTTTTTCGGGTCTCAATAAATTTAAAATACATCGAATGGTGGTGCTTTTCCCAGCACCATTCGGGCCTAGAAAGCCATAAATGCTGTTGGAGGGAACGTTAAGATCGATGTGGTTGAGCACTTGTGTTTTACCGAAACTAAAACACAAATTGTCGATTTGAATCATGTTTTTCATGGTCTATGTTTTAGTAGAAGAACGACGGACAAGAACAAATGGAAATGAATTCTTGGCCATTATCGACCAACAAGGCAGAAGGATCTACCAATTGATGGATTTTCTATTCCAATAAAAGGGCACTTTTATAGATGGGTGGGGCATCTAGGGTTTTTGGACCTAGAAAAAAGAAATTATTGTATATTTTAGCAATAAAAAACACTTGGCTGCCTCTAGATTTTATATTGTTGTTTTTCATGTTACTGCTTGGTTGCTCTACCAGGCACCATTTTATTTCATTGGATTCAACCAAGCCAAACCCATGTCCTTTGGCCATTATATGTGGTGGACGGTAGATAATTTGTTGTTGGATTTAAGCATATTTTATTCTTTTTACCTTTTTTTTATCCCCAAGTGGCTTGAAAAGAACAAAGCGCTGCCGTTTATATTGTTGGTGCTGGTCCTTTTACTTGTATACCCTTGGGTTAAGTTCCACTTGGATGTTTGGGTTCATGGAATGTTCCCAGGAGAATTGGTACCTGTTCCTGCACACCCTCCTTACTCTGGTTGGAACCACTTTTTAATTCGAGCGGTGGCGCCGTTTTTTTTAATTGCCATGTCGGGCATTGCCCGTTTTACAGTAGATTGGTTCCAAAATATTAAAATAAAAGCGGCACTAGAAAATGAAAGGTTGAGCAGTGAGCTGGATTTTTTGAAGTCGCAGATGAACCCGCATTTTTTGTTCAATTCTTTGAACAATATTTATTCCATGGCCTATGCCAACAGTCCGGTTGCGGCCAAGGCTATAATGAAATTGTCTGAAATCATGCGTTACATGATTTACGAAAGCAATGAAAAGAATGTCCCTTTGTCAAAGGAAGTAGAGCACATCATGGCCTATATCGAACTGAACGAATTAAGGCTTAAAAGGCAGGACGTGGCAAAAGTAGAAATAGATAGTTCCATACGCCAGTCTGAAACCGTTATTGCACCCTTGGTTCTAAGTCCTTTTATTGAAAATGCCTTCAAACACGGTAATTTAATGGAAGGCAATGGCATCAAGGTAGTTTTGAGCTTGGCCAATAATGAATTGTATTTAATGGTAGAAAACAAGGTAATCCCACAGCACAAAAAGGATGCTGTAGGAGGGGTTGGACTGCGCAATGTACAGCGCAGGTTGGCGCTTATTTACAAAGACCAATACGAGTTAAAAATAGAAACCACAGAAACTTTGTATACCGTAAAATTAACCATCCAATTATGATACAAGTAATAGGAATTGACGACGAGCCATATGCACTAGAGCTCATGGAAGCGTATTGCAATCAAATACCACAGGTAACTTGGTTGGAAGGATTTGAAAATCCATTGGAAGGAATCGAATTTGTTAATAACAATAAAGTTGATTTGGTTTTGTTGGACATACAAATGCCACAGCTCTCGGGTTTGGACGTGGTAGGCTTGGTGCATAAGGATATTCCTATTGTGTTTACCACCGCATACGATCAATATGCATTGGAAGGATACGCGCTTCGGGTCTTTGACTACCTTTTAAAACCAATTGCTTTCGAACGGTTTGCGAAAACAATAGAAGCGATTAAAAAAATAAAAAATACGCCCAATGCAGGGCCATCCCCAGGGTTTATTATGGTCAAAACAGAACACCGAATTGAACGCGTGGTGTTGGACGAATTGGTCCTTATCAAAGGGCTCAAAGATTATTTGGTATTAGAGGCATCTGGCAAGAAAATATATGTACTCAGTACATTTAGTAAAATAATGGCCACTTTGCCCAACAATTTTATGCGGGTGCACAAAAGTTATATCATCAACCTCAACAAAGTAGAAAAGTTCGAGAAAAATAAAGTACAAGTAGGGCCCTCTTTGGTACCGATTGGCGCTTCTTACAAACCGGACTTCTTACAACGATTGGGTCCGGTTATGTGAATTTTTTTATGAAAAATAGTAGGGGGTAAAGGCAATTGCGTGTATTCATTATAAGTTTTGGGTAATTGTTTTTATTGAATGGTCTATTTTTCAGGAAAAGCGGTATTCGAAAGAATCACTTTTTTGACTCCTGACCTTTATTTATTTTTTCTTTATTTTTTCACCAAGCTAGCAACAAATAACAAAGCGATGGCACCCACAATGCTTTTGGCTAATTGTGCGAAAAATCCGGATTCTGTAAATACACCCGCCAATTCAAAAAGCCAGTTTCCAATCAACCCTCCAACGATTCCAATTATTATATTTAAAATTAGTCCAAATCCTTTTCCTTTAGAAATAGTGCCTGCAATCCATCCGGCCAAACCGCCTATTAGAATTGTAGTTAAAAATCCGCCCATAACATTTTAGTTTTTTAGTGAAGTATTTTTATTAAATTAAAGATTGATCCAATTTAAACCTAATCATATGACGAGATTTATTACTACTTTGTTGTTGGCCTGTTTTGCTTGTACAGGTTACGCACAATCCAAATTGTATCCGAAGCTGGACAAGCTGGTAGATCAAACAGAGCCTGAGGTGATCCAATGGCGCAGGCATTTTCATGAAAACCCGGAACTATCCAACCGCGAGTTCAACACGGCAAAAAAAATTGCAGAAGAATTAAAATCCATGGGTCTGGAGGTACAAACTGGCATTGCCCATACCGGTGTGGTGGGGATATTAAAAGGAGGTAAACCCGGTCCAGTGGTAGGGCTTCGTGCGGACATCGATGCGCTGCCCGTAACAGAAAGAGTAGATGTCCCATTTGCCTCCAAGGTGAAATCAGAATACAATGGAATTGAAACAGGTGTGATGCACGCCTGTGGCCATGATACCCACATTGCTATATTGTTGGGTGCAGCCAAAGTGTTGAGCAGTATGAAGGCCGATCTTAAAGGAACGGTAAAGTTTATCTTTCAACCCGCAGAAGAAGGTGCTCCTCCGGGAGAAGAAGGAGGTGCAGAATTGATGGTAAAAGAAGGCGTCTTGAAAAACCCGGATGTGGATGCTATTTTTGGATTGCACATCAGCTCGGGAACACCAGTGGGGCAAATAAATTATAGACCTGGTGGTTTGATGGCTGCTTCCGATCGTTTTGTGATTCGAGTTAAAGGGCAACAGACCCATGGCTCTTCTCCATGGGGAGGTGTGGATCCCATCGTTACAGCGGCTCAAATTATTAACGGACTTCAAACCATTATAAGCAGGCAAACGCCTTTGACCAAGGAAGCGGCTGTAATTTCCGTAGGTATGATCAGAGGAGGGGTGCGCAACAACATCATTCCAGAATCCTGTGAGCTTATTGGCACCATCCGAACTTTGGATACAGACATGCAAGCAACCATCCACGAAAAAATTAAATTAACTGCTACTAAAATTGCAGAGAGCATGGGCGCAACGGCGGAAGTGGATATCCAGAGGGGATACCCTGTTACTTATAACAATTTGGAACTGACGGCCCAAGTGGTACCTACTTTGCAGCGGGTAGCAGGTAAAGACAAGGTAAACAATGTTAATGCCATTACTGGAGCGGAGGATTTCTCCTTTTTTCAGAAGGAAGTACCTGGTTTTTATTTTTTTATTGGCGGGCTGCCGTTAGAAGTAGATGGTGCAAAAGCGTCTTTAGGGCAACACCACACACCAGACTTTTACATTGATGAGTCGGGTATGAAAACCGGGTTAAAAGCAATGGTTAATTTAACAATAGACTACATGTACAAGAAATAAAAAAAGCGGTGTGGAAACACCGCTTTTTATTAATTTTTATCTTCAATTTCCTTCCAAACCAACGAACTAGCACCCATCACTGCTGCGTTGGTATCGGTCAGTGCCGAAGGAAGTAGTTTTACTTTATTTTTGTAAACACTTAACATATTGGCATCCATTTGGTATTTGGTAGGTTTGAGAAGGTATTCTCCAGCTTTTACCAAACCACCAAATAAAAATATTGCCTCTGGGCTGAAATGCGCAACTGTATCTGCTAATTTTCTTCCAAGAATTTCTCCAGTATACTCAAAGGCTTTGATGGCCAATGGATCTTTTCTAATTGCTGCTTCGGTTATCATCTTGGCGGTAAGGTCATTGAAACTAACCCCTCTCAATTCACTGTCTACCATGTAATCCGCAATTAACTTGTATACTGTTCTGGTAATGCCAGTAGCGGATACGTAGGTTTCCAAACATCCCTTGCGCCCACAGCCGCAAACGCGACCATTGGGGTTCACTATTGTATGCCCAATTTCACCTGCAAAACCATCATGGCCGTAAATTAATTGTCCGTTGGCAACTATTCCCGATCCCAATCCAGTTCCTAGAGTAAATACAATAAAGTCTTTCATACCCTTGGCACCACCATATACCATTTCTCCAATGGCTGCAGCATTGGCATCGTTGGTGAGAATTACGGGGACATCAAAATACTCCTGCATGGCTTTAGAAAAATGAATGACACCATGCCACTTTAAGTTGGGTGCGTGTTCGATGGTGCCGCTGTAATAATTTCCGTTGGGCGCTCCAACACCAATGCCAACTAGTTGGACATCAAAGTCAGATAACATCGCTTTTACTTTTTCAGACAAATACTTGATGTAAGCAGGGAACCCTCCTTCTATTTGGGTGGAGATGGAATCGTCCACCAAAGTGTTGCCTTGTCTGTCTACAATACCAATTTTTGTAAAAGTACCACCAATGTCAATGCCTACCGAAACGTCTTTCATTTTACTGTTTTTTTTAATTCATCAATTGTTTTATACCCCTGGATACCATAATAAAAGAGGTAGAGGTAACAAATCATAGGTATAAAAAAGGATATTTTCATGTTAACATGGTCTATAACCAGCCCTTGAAGTGCCGGTACGAGACCGCCTCCTGCAACCATCATCACTAAAAGCGATGAGCCTTGTGAGGTGAATTTGCCTAAACCTTTAATGGCCAAGGTGAAAATGTTGGACCACATAATGGAGTTGAAAATGCCTACCCCAATTATAGACCACATGGCAATTTGGCCCTCCGTGAAGATGGTAATGAAGATTAATACTACAACACAGGCGCTAAAAACTGCCAAGGTTCGGCCAGCCAACCCTCTTCCCAAAATGAAAGCTACAAAGTTTGCTGCCACGAATATAAAAAAAGGAACGACTTCTTCAAATTCTTTTATCTGAGTTCCTGTTTTTAAATCATATAAAGATACAAAAATGAGTAAAAGTGCTACTACCAAGGAAACCAAGAACATGCTGATGTACTTAGAAACACCTTTGATTGCCGTACTGAGCGAAATGGCGCCCATAAAACGTCCGATCATCAAGCCTCCCCAGTAAAATGCCAAATATATGGAAGCTTCTGCTTCTTCGAGGCCTGCAATGTTTTTTTGAGATAAAAACAGAATCAAAACACTGCCAATGGCTACTTCTCCACCAACATAAGCAAAAATGCTTATCATGCCCCTAGAAAGGTTGGGGAATTTAAGCGCTTGAATGCCAGGCTCAATGGTTTCATTGTTTTGAAAATTTGGAAGTTTTGCTAATTTGATAAAAACAGCCAACACCAATAGTATTGCAGCCAAAGAGAGGTAGGGTATTACCACCGCATCCGCTCCTTCATTGTTTTGGGCAAAATATGTGAAGATTAAAAAACCTCCAATGATGGGTGCCACTGTTGTTCCTAAAGAGTTAAAACCTTGCGCCAAATTGAGTCTGCTCGAGGCTGACTCTTCTGAACCGAGTAAAGAAACAAAGGGGTTGGCGGCAATTTGTAACATCGTAAATCCAAGGCCTAGTACAAACAAAGCGGATAAGAATATTCCATAGACTTGAACGTTGGCAGCAACAAAAAACAAGGAACAACCAAATGCCGATATTAAGAGTCCAATGATAATGCCATTTTTATAACCAATTTTCGCTATTGGGTCGCCAGAACTGGATGAAATTAAGAAGTAAATTAAGGACCCTATAAAATAGGCGCCAAAAAAAGCAGATTGAACAAAAAGGGCTTGTGTTGCGCTCAATTCAAAAACCCCTTTTAAATAAGGGATGAGAATGTCGTTCATGCAAGTAATGAAACCCCACATAAAAAATAGCGAGGTGAGTAGGGCCAGTGGCCCTGAATAGTTTTGTTTTTTCATAGTTAATAAAATTAGTGGGGGATTTGTATTTATTTACAGTGGTTTTTAATCTCGTTTTTAGCGTCGGGATGGTCGAGTTCTTTGGCTTTTTGCAGGTCCAAACAGCCATCGTATTTGTTGCCCATTTTGATCATGGACAGTCCTCTTAACAAGTAGGTGTCCGAATCTTCGGGGTAAAGTGCTAGAGAACTTGTGAAGTCTGCAACAGCAGTTTCGTATTTTTCTTGGTCGTAATAAGCCAAGCCTCGGTTGTCAAAGAAAACCGGATTTTCAGGATCAATTTGGATGGCCTTTCCGTAGTATTCAATGGCCTGGTCCACTTGTTGGAGGTTGTAGTATACCACCCCCATTAAGTTGTAGGTGTCGGGATCTCCCGGTTCTATTGCAACAGAGGTCTGGTAATCTTGGAGTGCTCCTTGGTAGTCTTCCATAGCTGATTTGGCCAAGGCCCTATTGTCGAACTTTAGGGCGTCCAGAGAATCCATGGCGATGGAGGCGTCGTAATTTTCTATGGCCATTTCAAATTGACCCAAGTTGTAGTAGGCTACGCCCCTAAAGTTGTAGGCATCTGGGTCTTTGCCGTCCAACTGAATGGATTTGTTATAATCATCAATTGCAGCGACGTATTCTTCCATTTCTGCTCTAATTACCGCACGATTAAAGTATTTGTCTGCATCGCTATCGTTGAGTTCAATGGCTTTAGAGAAATCAAAATTGGCCAATTCTAGTTCAAAAATTTCATAAAATGCCAAGCCTCTATTGTTGTAGGCTTCTACCAGCGAATCGTTGTAATGGATGGCTAGTGTGTAATCGGTAATAGCGGCTTCTGGATCGTCCAAATTGTACTTGGAAGCACCCCTTTGGTTGTAAGCCATAGCAAAAGTGCTGTCTACTTCTAGCGCTTGGTTGTAGTCTCCTATGGCACCGTAAAAGTCATTGACTTGATTTTTAGCATACCCCCGATAATAATAGGTCCATTTGTTGGGAGCATTATTTTTTATCACGCCGGTAAAATATACGATCGCATCATCGTATTTTTCTGCATCAATCAAGCTTTTACCCTTGTCGGTACCAGGTTGGGTTGCTTGGCCAAAAGCACAAAAAGAAAACAAAAGAAAAATTGGGATTAACCGCTTCATAAAAGATGAAATTTTAATTAACCCCACAATATAGACGTATTTTTACAAATCAACAACAACCGCCACCATCGTAGAAAAAGGTCGAATCCGATATAAATACATCTGGTCTTTGGAGCGCGTTTAAATCTCCGGCAGTTTTATCACATACAGACAAGGGTTGGTTGGGCATAAGTACATGTCCTTTGTGATCGTCAAAATATTCTTCAGACCCAAAATATATTGCTGTTTTACCAGTGAATACACAAGGTCCGTCTTCGGGCATTGGGTCCTTAATGGCACATACTTCTACGCTTTCAATGAACAGATTTTCATTGATGTTGTAGGTGTTGGTGTCCAATATTCTATAGGGGCGTCTGGCCCTGATTTCAATGGTGCCAAAACCCACATCCGTTAACATTTTGATGTATTCGTTTAAAGGAAGGGCGCCGCTCAAACACAATGCGCGCAGGGTGTCGTTGTCTTGCAAGTGTTCGGGCATTACTTGGTTGCAGATTGGATCGGAAAGTACCAAACGACCATGGGGTTTTAAAACCCGAAACATTTCTTTTAAAGCCTGAATTAGATCTTCTTTTTTAAATATATTAAAAAGGCAATTTTGAGCTGCGACGTCAATGGAACTGTCTTCTAGAGGTAGGTGCAAGGCATCTCCTTTGCGGAGGTCAACGAACTCTTTTTTAAACCAAGAGTTTTCCTTTTCCGCTTGAAGAAAGTTTTGAGCAGAAGCTTCCAACATTTCGTCTACTACATCTATGCCAATAACACCGCTTGTGTTTCTATTGAAATAAGCGAATTGCAACAATTCCATACCTCCACCAACACCCACATAGGCAATGGTTGGGTTATTAACTAAATCTCTAGGATGTACCGTGCTTCCACAGCCATAATTCATTTCCAGCATAATTTTGGGTATGGATAAACCCGGCAGTTGCCAAACTGGAGTTGTGGTGCAGCACAGTCCAACATCTGGGGTCTCTGCTGCTTTCTTATATACATTCTTGGTGGTTTCGAGATAACTGGACATTTTTTATTAATTTAAAATTCTAAAGTAGGTTTTAATTCAGATGTAAAAGGTCTACCAACGGACAAACTTAATAAATACCCTTGAAATGAATAAAAATAGAAGATCATTTGTAAAAAAAATAGGCCTTGCCTTGGTGGTTAGCCCTGTAGCCTCCGTTCTGGCCAAGAACAACACGGTACGTTCTAATAATGTGAATAAACCTGTTGTGATTTCTACATGGAACCACGGGCTTGATGCCAACGCAGCAGCATGGGAAATTTTAAAAAACAATGGAAGCGCTGTGGATGCAGTGGAAGCAGGTGTTCGGGTACCAGAATCCGACCCCAACAATACATCTGTTGGTCTCGGAGGTTTTCCGGATAGAGATGGCAATGTTACCTTGGACGCTTGCATCATGGACCAACACCAAAACTGCGGTTCAGTTGCATTTTTACAGGGCATCCAAAACCCAATTAGTGTAGCCCGTTTGGTTATGGATAAAACACCCCATGTGATGTTGGTTGGAGCAGGGGCTAAGAGTTTTGCCTTAAAAAACGGGTTCAAACACGAGAACCTTTTGACAGATAAGGCTAAAAAGGCTTGGCAAGAATGGGTCAAAAAATCCAAATACCAGCCTATAATAAACGTAGAAAACCACGATACGATTGGCATGCTGGCCTTGGACCAAAACGGAAATTTGTCGGGAGCATGTACCACAAGCGGGGCGGCATTTAAAATGAATGGGAGAGTTGGAGATTCTCCTATTATTGGAGCAGGATTGTATGTGGACAACGAAGTTGGTGCTGCAACGGCTACTGGTTTAGGAGAGTTGGTGATGAAAACGGTTGGAAGCCACTTGGTGGTTGAATTGATGCGACAGGGTCTTTCTCCAAACGAAGCATGTAAAAAGGCAGTGGAAAGAATTGCTGAAAAATTGGACGACTACAAAAAGTACCAAGTTGGTTTTTTGGCGCTAAACAAGAAAGGTGAATGCGGTTCTTATTGCATTCAGAAAGGCTTCAACTATGCATGGAAAGATGAAAAAAACGAAAAGTTGGTAGATGCGGAATACTGGGTCAAATAAGCAGGGCTGCCTTAAGCTGCGGCCCTTTTTGCTTTGTCCCAAACCACCGTTTGTTTCCCTTTTAAATACCTGAAAAAACCTATAAAAACAGAATAATTCATAAACAGGAAGTAAAATGGGATAAAAAAGGCTTTTATTTTTAGGTTTCTGTTTTGAAGAATCCATCCAATGGCGCCTGCTGTATAAAACAACAACTGACAGTAGAATAAAATTTCATATAACACGCTGTCGGCTACCAGTATAAAGTTGAGGGCCAGCACAAAAAACAAACATAGAGGGGCAAGCGACCATCGCAAAGCACGGTGGGAGACATACTGGAAAGAAAGCCAGCCATACTTAAAAATATTCCAAAGGCCAGGGAACAAATGTACTACCTGCACGCCTCCCGCTGAAATTCTTATTTTTCTTTTGTATTCTTCTTTAATGTCTGCCGAAGAAGATTCTTCAGCATATGCTTCTGGCTCGTATCGGACTACATAATTGTCTTTAGCAATGTTGAGTGTGACAAAACAATCTTCAATTAAAATATTTTCCGGTACTGTTTTAAACAGCTCCGTTCGGATGGAAAAAAGTTCTCCAGCAGCACCTACTACACTGTGCAATTCAGAATCCCATCGTTTTAGAGCAGATTCGTATTTCCAATAGGCTCCTTCTCCAGATCCAGCAGCATGGTCTTCGGATAAATTTTTTATTCTTTTTTCTCCTGCAACCGCACCAACCTTCGGGTCTTTGTAGTGCCTGACGATGTTGATGATGGCATCGTCGTTAAGAAAGGTGTTGGCATCTGTATAAATTACTATGGGAGTAGTAACAAAAGGCATTACTCTATTAACGGCTGCCACTTTGCCCCTTCTTTCAGGAGAATGGAAGTGCTGTATCTTACCAACTGAATCAATTATTTCAGAAGATTTGTCGGTTGAACCGTCTGTAACAAAAAAAAGATTAAGTTGTCCTTTTGGATATTTTAGATCTAAAGTGTTGCGTATTTTTTCTTTTAAAATATCTTCTTCGTTGTAACAGGCCACAATTAATGTGGCTTCTGGTAATTCAGCAACAGAATAAAAATCTCTTTTTTGCTTGCTAAAAACACGCTTTATTTTGATTAAAACAAACAAAACGAAGCCATAGCCTATGTAGGCATAGAATACTACAAAAAGACAAAGCCAGAAAACAATTTCAATTTTTGAAAGAGCCATGAAGTTAATAAAGTTAATACTCCTGCAATAATACGAAATAATAATGTAATGTTTTACTATAAATAATTCAAATAATAATCTATATTTGCTTTTTTAATAAAAAAAAGCCGTTTTTAATGGTTACTTTTAATGTAAGATTTTTATTAAAAGAATAAAGAAATTGACCGAAGGGTCATTTTTCAAATTTTATTGGCTGGCTTTATGAGACAATTTCAAATTATCTGCACAGTTTTATGCACTTTTTTAATATCAGAAGTAAGGGCTTTTACAGACCCTGTTTTTGATAGCAGCCCTGTATTGACAGGAGAATATGGCACTTCTTATGCTTATAACATACAAGTAAGCGATGTGGATGGAGGAGCACTGAGTATAACTGCTGCTTCTTTACCTGGGTGGCTGAGTCTAACAGACAATGGCAATGGCACAGGTTTGTTAACAGGGATTCCCAACCAGGCAGGAACCCAGGCAATTACGTTGAAAGTAACAGATCCGGACCTAAATGAAGTAAGCCAGGTATTTAATATAGAGGTAGCCAAAAAGACCTTGTTATTTGTGGCAAAAGACAAAGTACGCTTGTTTGGAGAAGGCAACCCTGCTTTTGATTTTAATATTACAGGATTTGCTTTTTCAGAAAATGAAGGAGTAATCAATACGATGCCAACAGGTGCAACCACTGCTACACCTGCAAGCAATGTTGGTGTTTATAACATCAACGGTTCAGGAGGAAGCGATGATAATTATGATTTTTCATTTACGCCTGGCACATTGACGATCAACAAGGCGGTTGCCACGGTTGGCGTCACGACAAATACTTTTACCTATACCGGCGGTGCACAAGCCATAGTTTTGAATACGACACCGGGCGGTTTGGCAGTAGATGTTACTTACAATGGCAGTGCTGCGGTACCAACCAATGCCGGCACCTATGCAGTGGAAGCGACGATCAACGAGACCAATTATACGGGCAGCTTGAGTACCAGCATGACCATCAACAAAGCGGTTGCCACGGTTGGCGTCACGACGAATACTTTTACCTATACTGGCGGTGCACAAGCGATAGTTTTGAATACGACACCTGGCGGTTTGGCAGTAGATGTCACCTACAATGGCAGCGCTGCGGTACCAACCAATGCCGGTAGCTATGCAGTAGAAGCGACAATCAACGAGACCAATTATACAGGCAGCTTGAGTACCAGCATGACCATCAACAAAGCGGTTGCCACGGTTGGCGTCGCGACGAATACTTTTACCTATACTGGCGGTGCACAAGCGATAGTTTTGAATACGACACCTGGCGGTTTGGCAGTAGATGTCACCTACAATGGCAGCGCTGCGGTACCAACCAATGCCGGCACCTATGCAGTGGAAGCGACGATTAACGAGACCAATTATACAGGCAGCTTGAGTACCAGCATGACCATCAACAAGGCGGTTGCCACGGTTGGCGTCACGACGAATACTTTTACCTATACCGGCGGTGCACAAGCGATAGTTTTGAATACGACACCTGGCGGTTTGGCAGTAGATGTTACTTATAATGGCAGCGCTGCGGTACCAACCAATGCCGGCACCTATGCAGTAGAAGCGACGATCAACGAGACCAATTATACGGGCAGCTTGAGTACCAGCATGACGATCAACAAAGCGGTTGCCACGGTTGGCGTCACGACGAATACTTTTACCTATACTGGCGGTGCACAAGCGATAGTTTTGAATACGACACCTGGCGGTTTGGCAGTAGATGTTACCTACAATGGCAGCGCTGCGGTACCAACCAATGCCGGCACCTATGCAGTGGAAGCGACGATTAACGAGACCAATTATACGGGCAGCTTGAGTACCAGCATGACGATCAACAAGGCGGTTGCCACGGTTGGCGTCACAACGAATACTTTTACCTATACTGGCGGTGCACAAGCGATAGTTTTGAATACGACACCTGGCGGTTTGGCAGTAGATGTYACCTACAATGGCAGCGCTGYGGTACCAACCAATGCCGGCACCTATGCAGTGGAAGCGACGATTAACGAGACCAATTATACRGGCAGCTTGAGTACCAGCATGACCATCAACAAAGCGGTTGCCACGGTTGGCGTCACGACGAATACTTTTACCTATACTGGCGGTGCACAAGCGATAGTTTTGAATACGACACCKGGCGGTTTGGCAGTAGATGTCACCTACAATGGCAGCGCGGTGGTACCAACCAATGCYGGGACGTATGCAGTAGAAGCG
>LS999828.1 GCA_900537185.1 Cytophagales bacterium Alg240-R148 | reverse complement strand
GTCGGGGGAAGTCGTTGGTGAAATACCGCCCTTCATTTATCTGATGCCTAATCTGTCAACAGACGGAGACCGTGTGTGGTGGGTAGTTTGACTGGGGTGGTCGCCTCCAAAAAGGTAACGGAGGCTTTCAAAGGTACCCTCAGCATGTTTGGTAATCATGCGCAGAGCGCAATAGCACAAGGGTGCTTGACTGTGAGGCCTACAAGCCGAGCAGGTACGAAAGTAGGATATAGTGATCCGGTGGTTCCGCATGGGTGGGCCATCGCTCAAAGGATAAAAGGTACTCTGGGGATAACAGGCTGATCTCCCCCAAGAGCTCATATCGACGGGGAGGTTTGGCACCTCGATGTCGGCTCGTCACATCCTGGGGCTGGAGAAGGTCCCAAGGGTTGGGCTGTTCGCCCATTAAAGTGGCACGCGAGCTGGGTTCAGAACGTCGTGAGACAGTTCGGTCCCTATCTGTTGTGGGCGCAAGAAATTTGCGAGGACCTGACCTTAGTACGAGAGGACCGGGTTGGACAAACCTCTGGTGTATCGGTTGTGCCGCCAGGTGCAGCGCCGAGTAGCTATGTTTGGATGAGATAAGCGCTGAAAGCATCTAAGCGCGAAACTCACCTCAAGATGAGATTTCTTTATAAGGGGCGTTATAGACGATGACGTTGATAGGCTACAGGTGTAAAGGCAGAAATGTCATAGCTGAGTAGTACTAATTACCCGTAAACTTTCTTTGATTAGAGTGTTTCAATGATTAATTCTTTTAACAGTGTGTTTTTGTTTATTTTCCTATYGGGAGTATAAACAAAGAACTAAAAATATTAACTCGCTAAAGCGATCAAGACCTTATGGTGATTATAGCGAGGGTGTTCACCTCTTCCCATTCCGAACAGAGAAGTTAAGCCCCTCAGCGCTGATGGTACTGCGGTAACACGTGGGAGAGTAAGTCGTCGCCAACTTATTATCAAACCCTTCTAGGAAACTGGAAGGGTTTTTTTATGCCCTATGGTTTTTGTCGATTGGAAGAGAATCATTGGATAAAAGTACTAAGGTTCCAAGAAAGTGAAATTATGAAGTGGTCGTTGCTTTGCACCAATTCAAATGTTTTCAAATCTTTTTGTTTTCTTATTTGGTCAATGAAATGCCTCCAAGAAATTAAAAACTCATTTTGTTTTGATGGATTTAGATCCGCTTCAAATTTATAGTGTACCATGTTTTGAAAATCTATGCATTAAAAAGCATACAATCCGAATGCCAAAGAGATAATGACATGTTAATGAGTGCTTTACGTATGATGTGTAGCATTGTTGAATTGTTTAATAACGTCACTTTTAAGACAAGTGGCGTTATTTCGTCACTAAAAAAGCTTGATTTACAATGATTTACTGTCTAGGCAGTACCATGGTTTAACAGCGTTTTAATAGTACCCAATTATCCTGGTTCCATTAAGCCAACTGCTTGGATTGCGCCATTTTTGACTTTATGGTTTTTTTA
The DNA here is from genome assembly GCA_900537185.1 of Cytophagales bacterium Alg240-R148. Lineage (GTDB taxonomy): Bacteria > Bacteroidota > Bacteroidia > Cytophagales > Cyclobacteriaceae > Alg240-R148. The sequence goes on along the minus strand of LS999828.1, from coordinate 814,796 downwards.
TGCTTTGGCTTTTGTTATCTTCAAGTTTTAAAATTCTTTGCTTTGAAAAAGTACCTGTTAATTACCCTGTTATTAAGCGCAGTTGGCGCCATCACCTACTTCACGTATACCAAGTATTTTGTTTCAAAAACGGATATATGGAACTTCGTACCTCAAGAATCTATTTTAGTCTATGAAAATGACAATGCCTACCAGGCCTTATCTACTTTCAAAGAAGTAAAAATAGGAGAGGTCTTACAAGACTTTCCATCCATCCGCACCCTATCCAACAACCTGAACTTGTTGGATACTTTGGTAGAAGAATCGGCGTTGGCAACTATGTTATCTGGGTCGAAATTTTTAACTTCTTTTCATACCACGAGTAAATCTAATTTTGATTTTGTGGTATATTTAAAACTAAGCCAGAAGGGACAAGCGAACGTGATTAATAAGTTAATTGCCCATTATACAAAGCAGTATGCTGCATCCAAGCGCAAGTACGATGGGTTTACTTTGAATGAGATAATTTTACCGGATAAAGTTTTTACCTACATAGTAAAAGACAATATTTTGGCTTTTTCTTTTACTCCCTTTTTAATTGAAGATGTAATTCGAAACCTTAACAACAAGGACCAAGATTTCAAAACCAATTATCCGGCCTTATATAAATTTCCAAATTCCAAAACAGACGAAGGCAACCTATATGTGAATGGTGAAAACTTTAAAAGTTTAATCAATACGTTTTTAAACAACAACCACCAGTTGCGGTCCAATTGGAGATCACCGGCATTTTATGAATTGAGTGTTTCTGATAACCAATTGTCTACCAATGGATTTGTTATTCCAAAGGATGCATCGCTCCAGCATTTGAAGGGCCAAACACCGCAGTTGGGGTCTATAAGCCAGACGCTTCCAGAATGCACTGCAAAGGCCTCTATATTTGCTTTAAGTGATGTGAAAAATTGGCTGGAAAGAATAAGAACAGTAGAAAATAAAAATCAAAAAGCTGTAAAAGACCATTTGTTTCAACAATACCAGTTCAGTCCTGATCGATTGGTTAATTGGATGGACAATGAATTGGCCTTGTTAGACTGTCGGACAGTAGATGTAAAAGGACAGGCAGTTTTGGTTAAAGTGTCGGATTTGGCAGAAAGCAGAAACCACTTAAATGAATTAGCAGAGCAGGTGGCTAAAAGTAAAAACGATTCTATCTTTTATGAAAATTTCGCCGGATATCGGATTGTGGAAATCAATGAAAAAGATGTACCTATGGCCATGTTTGGGCTCGATTTTCGAGGGTTTGAAACTATGTGTTTTACCTATTATGGTTCCCATTTATTAATTGGGGATTCTTATGAGGTAGTTAAAAAGATTGTGGATCAATTCGAAAATGAAGAAACATGGGGTAAAATTAATTATTACAATAAATTTTTAAATCAAAACCTCCAAGAATTTAACCTAAGCACGCTCTGGAATACCCAAAAATTATGGAAAGACATGTACGAAGTGATGGACGACGAATGGAAGGTGTTTTTTGACGCACATGCCTCACTCATTCAGAGTTTTGATTTGGCTTGTTACCAGGTTAGTAATATTGATGGGAAATATTTTTCTAATGCCTCTGTTTACCAAGGTGGAGTATACAACCCAGCACCAAAATCCAACGCCTTAAACAAACCAGCCTTTACTACCTATTTAAAAAATGAGGTTACCTCTAAACCATTTGTCGTTAAGAACCATAAAAATAACACAAGAGAGGTTTTGATCCAGGACCAGGCCAATTTACTTTATCTAATAAATAAAGATGGGGCAATTCTTTGGACAGATTCTCTAAAGGAAAAAGTGGTGGATAAAATATGGCAGATTGATTTTTATAAAAACAACAAACTGCAATACTTAATTTTATCCGATCAATTTTTGCATCTCATTGATCGCAATGGCAACAATGTAGAAGGGTTTCCTGTGCCACATGGGGTGGATGCTCCTAGTTTTCTTGGAGTTATAGATTACGATAAAAGTAAAAGTTATCGCTTTATGATTACCAGTGCTTCTGGTGAAGTTTCTCTGTTCGATAAAGCGGGGAAAGTACTAGATGGCTGGAGCAAAAGATCATTTGGAGGCAAGCAGTTGTACCGACCTTTTCATGAAAGGGTAAGGGGTAAAGATTGTTTTGTTTTTGTGACGGAGAATGGCACAGTGGAGCTGGTAAACAGAAAGGGAGAAAGATTTAATGGTTTTCCTGTACAGTTGAATGTGGGGCTTCAAGGGCAGCCACATTTTGTAAGAGGGAAATCTTTTACAACAAGTGAAGTGCAGCTTATTGCAGGAAACGGCGAATTTTATTCCGTTAAGTTGGACGGGAAATCAAAGAAGTTAAGGCAATTTGTACACACGTCTGAAAATTCCACTTTTTCAATGATCGAAGATGTTTCTGGAAGTAAATGTTTGGTAATTCGGCAAGGTGGCAATAGAATGGAACTCTTGGATACAGATGAAAAGTTACTTTTGGCAAAAGACTATATGAGCAACCAAGAAAAAAGGGTGCAGTTCTATAATTTGGACAATGGAGATTTCTACATCGCCGTAAATGATATTGACCAAGAGTTTACTTATATTTATGATAAATCTGGCAAACTGATCAACAAGGCCCCATTGAATAGTAAAGATGAAATTGCAATGATGTTGTTCAGCCGGCAAGACCAGATGAAAGTCTATACTGTATTTAAAAATCAATTGAATATTTATAATTTCTAGCTATGAGAATTTCAGCGTTGACCTTAACCTGTTGTTGGTTTGTGATTGGCCTAGCTTTGGGTCAGAATCAGGCAAAAAGGGCAACTACCAATGCCTCACCTTACGAAACAGTAAACACCTTACTGTTTAATTTGAATGATGAAAATTACAAACCTGAATTGGCTGCTAAAGCATTTTATTCTTCTTATTTGGAAGGGAGAAATGCCAAAAACTTAAGTCTGAAATTAAAACAAGTTTTAGATGGTAAAGGGCTTTATGTAGAAATGGAGGACCTTCCTACCACTGGAAACTATATAGACTCTACTTCGGGCAAGGCCATCTATGTATTGTTTCCTAGAGAACCAGACTTGTATTTAGAGAAGGTTAATGGCAACTGGTATGTTTCTAAAAAAACCACAGAACTTATTCCCGAGTTGCACAAAGCGGTATACCCTTTTGGTTTGGATAAATTGCTCCAAATTTTACCCAAAATTGGGCATAATAAATACTTTGGTCTTTATACTTGGCAGATAATCACCATTTTGTTACTGGTGTTTTTGTCCTTTATTATACACAAGATGTTCACTTTTATTTTTGAAAAAGTGATCATCAAGTATTTAACCAAGTTTGGCTTTGCCAATGTGGCCAAAAATGTAGTCATCCCCATAGCCAAACCGGTCAGTTTGCTGATAGTATTTCTGTTTTTATATACTTTTTTACCAGTTTTACAATTGCCTATTAAATCCAATGCCTTTGCACTTTATGCGCTCAAGGCTATTTGGCCAATATTTGCAATTATATTTTTCTATCGCTTGGTAGATGTTTTGAGTTTGTATTTTAAGAAAGTAGCAGACAAAACAGAAAGCAACTTGGACGATCAATTGGTGCCGTTGGTACGGAAGGTGCTTAAAACTTTTGTCATAATAGTTGGTGTCCTTTTTATCTTCGATAATTTAGGGCAAGACATCACAACAATTTTAGCAGGATTGTCCATTGGTGGTTTGGCATTTGCTTTGGCAGCTCAAGATACCATCAAAAACTTTTTTGGTTCTGTTATGATTTTTGTAGACAAACCATTTCAAGTTGGCGATTGGATCACCTCCGGAGAAATTGATGGTACCGTAGAAGAAGTTGGGTTCCGATCTACGAGAATAAGAACATTCAGGAATTCAGTAACCTATGTACCCAACGGCGTTATTGCAGATAAAACAGTTGACAACCATGGTTTGAGAACTTATCGCAGGTACTTTTCTCAAATTACCATCACCTACGATACGCCCCCCCATATTATTGAACTCTTTGTTGAAGGACTAAAAGAATTGGTAAAAAACCACCCCAAGACGCGAAAAGATTATTACGAAGTACATTTAAATGACATGGCAGCGTCCTCTTTGAACATCATGTTTTATATTTTCTTTAAGGTTCCTACTTGGTCAGACGAATTAAAAGCAAGACAGGAAATTTTGTTGTCCATCATCACATTAGCCAACTCTTTGGGGGTTAATTTTGCGTTTCCAACCCAAACATTGCACATGGAAACATTTCCTGAAAAGAAGGGCAATTCACCTATTTACCCAAGTGAAGAAGAGGATATGAAAAAACAACTCCAGGCCTTTGTTGCTGCGGATAAAGCAAAGATTACCGGGGTTTACAAAAAGTAAATCGGATCAATCGACTTTTTCAGGGACATTGATGTTGTGTTTATCGAGTAAAAGGCGTGCTTGTTTTACAAACAGCTTCATTTTCTTATAATCTGCTATGCCAGGGAAAAAATCAAAATTGGACTCAAAATCCTTGGTTGGCAATATGTAGAAATGTTTTTTCCCTTTTTGAATGGGGGTATAAACCCAGGTCAAAATATGTTCGGAATGCTGTAAAACAACTTGGTCCTGGCTTTTCACAAAAGTCAAACGCACCATGGCCCCACCGTCGGTATTAATTTTGCGTTGGTTCGAAATAAAATTACCCAAAGAATAGGCTATAAATTTATTGTCTCCTTCAATTTCCGATGGAATCATCTCCATAGGCTGGATAACATGGGGGTGGGAACCAATCACGACATCTGCTCCTTTTGAAAATAAATATTGTGCTACCCCTTTTTGTTCTTTGCTGGGTAGTTGTTGGTACTCTTTTCCCCAATGAATAAATACTATAATTTTGTCGGGAGAAAGTTTCTTGGCTTTTTCAATGTCTAGCGCCATTTGTTCGTTGTCAATTTTGTTGACAATGGCCGGTGGATCTACTGGTATTCCGTTGGTACCGTAGGTATAGTTGAGCAATGCGATCTTAAATCCATTTTTACTCAATAAAAGTGGGTAGTGGTTGTCTTTTTCAGCCTGGTTTTTAAATGTGCCAGTATGTTGGATCTTCAAACTATCTAAAATATCGATGGTTGAATAGATTCCTTTCTTTCTTCTATCACAAGAGTGGTTATTGGCTGTAACGAGCACATCCAATCCAGCTTTTTTCAAGGAAGTAGCCAAAGCCATTGGAGAAGAAAAGCTAGGGTACCCTTTGTAAGGGGTGTTGCCTAAGGTAACTTCTAAATTGCCTATGACCAGGTCTGTGTTTTCGAAGTATGGCAGAAGGTATTTAAAATTTTCGTCGTAGTTGTATTGTTTGGTACTGGCATTGTAAGCCGAATTAATTTGTGAATCGTGGCCCATTATATCCCCAGCAAACAAAATGCTCAAGCTGTCTTGTGCAGCGCAGTGAAAAAAAGTAATTACTACAAGGCTTATGGATAAAAAGAATGCTTTCATTTGTTCATTAAGTTTTCTATTGCGTCAATTTCAACAGGAATATCTGCCATGAGGTCCTTAGCACCATCTTCCGTTATAATTATATTGTTCTCAATTCTTATACCAAGCCCTTCTTCTTTTATGTAAATACCTGGTTCTACGGTGATTACCATACCTTCCTTCAATGGGGCTGTATTGTCTCCTACATCATGAACATCCAATCCCAAATGGTGTCCAATGCCATGCATGAAATATTTTTTGTACAGCGGATATTCGTTGTTTTGTTTTTGGACTTCGTGTGCACTAAGTAATTTTAAATCAATCAAAGCAGATTCCATTAGCATGCCGGTTTCTTTGTTCAACTCTTTAAATGTAAGACCTGGTTCACACATTTTAATCACGTTTTGTTTAATGTCCAAAACGGCTTGGTATACTTGGGCTTGTCGTTTTGAAAATTGGCCGCTTACAGGGATACACCTAGATAAATCAGCATTGTATCCGGCATATTTGGCGCCAATGTCCATTAGTATTAAATCTCCTTGCTCTAGGCGTTGGTTGTTTTCTATGTAGTGCAATATACATGCGTTTTTACCAGAAGCAATTATTGGCTCGTACCCAAACCCTTGGGCACCCTGTTCTAAAAAAGACTTAGACAAATGCGCTTCCAATTCATATTCAAATTGGCCGGCTTGTACGCTTGGCAACAAAGACTGCAACCCTTTGTGGGTAATGTCAATAGCTGTCTGAAGGGCAGCTACTTCCTGTGGCGCTTTTACCATTCTCAATCCATGGAGGCTGGAGGCTATTCGGCCATAGGTGTGTAGTGGGTATTTTTCTTTAGTCTGAAGGAATATATCGTGGTTTTTATTGAATGCATGTCCAACATGGCGGTCCGAATCGTATAGATTAAAAAGAAAACCTTCCGATCTCTGCGCCAAAAGATTAAGAACTTGGTCAAATTCATGGGTCCAATAAATGGATTCTATTCCAGATAATTCACTTGCTTTGGCTTTTGTTAATTTTTCCCCTTCCCAAATGGCAATTGTTTCATTGGTTTCTTTAATAAACAAGATGGTTCTATATTTCTCTTCTTCGGCACTCGGGTTGAGCAAAAGCAAGGTGTCTTCCTGCATGATGCCCGTTAAGTAGTAAAGGTCCGAATTAGGGAGGTATGGGTACATTGCATCTGCATTGCTCGGAAATTGGTGGTTGGAGCAAAATATGGCTATGCAATTGGGTGTTATGAGATGTTTTAATTTTTCTCGGTTACCAGAAAACAAGGTAGAGTGGAGTGGGGTGTGTCTCATGATTTATTATTCTAATTCAGATAATTCCAACCAGCGCAATTCTTTTTCCTCTAATAAATTATCTATTGTTTCAATTTCCAAACTTAAACGCTGCAATTCTGCATGGTCTTCAATCCCACTGTTGAGTTGGGTTACCAAAACAGTTTTTTCTGTTTCGAGTTTGGGTATTTGTTTATTGAGTTCTTCTAACTCCCTTTTTTCGTTAAAATTCAGTTTGGCTTTAAAAGTTGTTTTTACTTTTTCGATTTTCTCTTTCTTTTCTGTTTCAACTATTTTGCGGCTGTCTTCCAGTCTGAAATCAGAATAGTTTCCTGCAAAATCTCTAATTTTTTCTCCTTTTTCGAAAATAAACAAATGGTCTACCAACCTGTCCATAAAGTATCTGTCGTGTGATACAATTAACAAACACCCAGAAAACTGCTGCAAATATTCTTCAAGTACATTTAAAGTAACCAGATCTAAGTCATTGGTAGGTTCATCGAGTATTAAAAAGTTGGGGCTTTTAATTAATACGGTGAGCAGCTGCAACCTTCTTTTTTCACCACCACTCAGTTTTTCGACAAAATCGTATTGTTTTTTTGGAGGAAAAAGAAAGTGTTCTAGAAATTTTGAGACACCGATGGTACTGCCATCTCCTATAGTTACTACCTCTGCAATGTCTTGCACTACCTCTATCACTTTTTTCCCTTTTGGGAAGTCCAATTCGTGTTGGGTGTAGTAGCCAAATGCAGTGTTGACGCCTAGGTCAATAACACCCGAGTCTGGTTTTAATTTGCCTGTGAGCATATTTAAAAAAGTGGATTTTCCACTGCCATTGTTGCCCACCACTCCAATTTTTTCACCTCGGGCAAAATTATGTGTAAATGGTTGTATTACTTCTAAACTGCCGAAAGATTTCGTTAATTTATCCACCTCCAGTATTTTTTTACCCTGGCGTTTTTCACCTACGAGCAATTTTACGCTATCTTTTTTTAAATTTTTGGTGGCTGTTTTTTTAGTTTCTTGAAAAGCATCTACGCGGTATTTGGCTTTGGTTCCTCTTGCTTTGGGCTGCCTTCTAATCCATTCAATTTCTTTTCGCATTAAATTTTTAGCCTTGTCTACTTCGGTTTGTAGGTTGTGCTCGCGTTCTGCTTTTTTCTCTAAGTAATCAGCATAACTACCCTGGTAGGTATACAAGGTTTGGTTGTCAATTTCCAAAATACAATTGGTAATGCCCTCTAGAAAATACCGATCGTGGGTTACCAAGAGCATGGCCAGGTTGCTGGTCTTTAAGTAATTTTCCAACCATTCTATGCTGTCCAGATCTAAGTGGTTGGTAGGTTCATCTAGGATTATTAAATCCGGCTCTTCCAGTAGGGTTCTTGCCAAGGCCACCCTTTTTTGTTGCCCACCCGAAAGATCGTTCACATTGGCTTGTAAATCTTCTATTTTCAATTTACCCAATATGGTGCTTACTTGTGCTTCAATGTCCCATGCATTGGCAGAATCTATTTGTGATGTTAGTTCTGTAAGCCGCTCCAATGCCTCGGGGTTTTGCTCCGCCTCTATCAAACATTGTTCGTATTCCTTTATCAAGGTTAAACTTTTGTTGCCCGAGTCAAAAATAGCATCCATTACCGATGCCCCTTCTTTAAAAGAAGGGTTTTGAGAAAGAAACGAAACTTGAATATTATTGTTGAACGCCACTTCTCCAGTATCGGCATGTTCTTGGGCCATAATGATGTTGAGCATGGTGGATTTTCCACACCCATTTACCCCAACAATTGCCGCTTTTTGACCTTTTTCAAGCCCGAAACTTATATTTTCAAATAAGACCCTCTCCCCAATAAATTTGGAAAGCCCTTCAACTGATAAATAATTCATTCATTTGTTTTTTATCTTGATGCAAACTTAATGAATTTCGATGGCTTGTCACCATTAATTTTGAACTTGGGAAGACATTGGTTTGGATGTAGGCTGTTTTACAAATGATAAATATTTTTTAAATTACATTTAGTAACCAAAGACAAAAAAGCAATTGGGAGAAAAACTGACCCCAGTGCGGAACAAAAAAACAAAAAACTATGAAAGCGCTAAAAATAATCTTAATTGTATTGATGCTCCTGGTGGCAGTAGTAGCGGTAATATTAGGTTGGGCCACTACTGTGTCGGGCTCAGGTTCATTTGAAAAATCAATAACTATTAACAAGGCCCCTCATTTGGTGTACGAAGAAATCATCAATATGAAAAAATACGACCAATGGAATTATTGGTACACATTGGACCCGGAAGCATTTACCTATGAAGGCCCTGAAGAAGGGATTGGTTCCATATCCCTTTGGGATTCTGAAAACTCAGATTTAGGCAAAGGTTCTAATGAAATTGTTGAATTTGACCTGAATAAAAGGGTTAAAACAAAGTTGGACTTTGGTTTCTCTGGAGATTTCCATGGAGAACTGACCTTAACTGAAAACGACGGAAAAACAGAAGTGAATTGGTTGTACACTTATGACAATTTGGACATTATAGGCAAGGCGTTCACAGGAATGATGGACATGGAGGCTGAATTGGGTCCTGCTTTTGAACAGGGACTAGCTAAACTAAAGGCGGTGGTAGAAGTAAAAGCAGACCCCGTACCGGTGCAATTACCGGAGCCCGTTGTATTGTCGGATTCTTTAGAAGTGGAAACAGTGGAAGCCGAATGATTTTTGATTTGCCCCTTGAAAATAGGGTGCATTAAAAATATTGTATATTTTTGGGAGCAGGCGTAAAAAGCCTGCTTTTTATGTTATTAAGAAAATCTCAAAATATTAAATGGGTGTTTGCCCTTGGTGTTCTTCTACTCATTTCTACAGCATTTTTGAATTTGATATTGGGTAGCGTTGACATTCCCGGAATGGAGGTGTTAAAAGTGCTGAGTGGGCAACGAGCGAGTAAATCCACCTGGCATTACATAATTCTAGACTTTAGATTGCCTAAAACCATAACGGCTATTTTGGTTGGAGGAGCTTTGGCATTGAGCGGGTTGTTGATGCAATCCTTGTTTCGAAATCCTTTGGCAGGGCCTTTTGTTTTGGGTATTTCATCTGGAGCAAATGTTATGGTTGCTTTGGCTATTATGGTTTCCAGCGTGCTTCCTTTTATTCACATGGACCCTACCAATCCATTGGCACTTTCAATAGCCGCAATTTTGGGTGCATTGGGGGTGATGTTTGTTATTTTGGGCGTATCGTTAAAAATAAAAGACAACAACGCATTGTTAATAGTTGGAATAATGATAGGGAGTATTTCGAGTGCGGTAATTAGTGTGTTGCAATACTTTAGTGAAGCTGCCGAAGTTAAAATGTTTCTATTTTGGAACTTTGGAAGTTTGGCAGGGTTGTCTTGGACGCAACTGGGCATCTTGGCAGTAATTTGTATACCGGCCATGGTAGCTTCTTTTCTACTACTCAAACCTTTAAACGTATGGCTCATGGGGGATGGTTATGCCAGGTCTTTAGGCGTGCATGCTGGACGGCTTAAAATAAAACTAATATTATTGGCTGGGATCTTAGCAGGTATTGTAACCGGATTGGTTGGGCCTATAGCTTTTGTTGGGATTGCAGTGCCGCATTTGGTGCGACTGGCCACAGGTACGGTGAACCATAAAATACTAATTCCAGCTGTAGTTTTGACAGGTGCTTTGTTTATGTTGGTATGCGATACCATCTCACAGGTGCCTTCGGCTGCTTTGGTGTTACCCATCAATGCCATAACATCCGCATTTGGTGCACCTGTAGTTATTTGGATCATCATTTCAAAAGGCAATGTGAGAGGAGGGATTTTCAAATGATACCAGCGCAAAAAAACATAGCAATCCAATGCACCAATTTAAATATTGGCTTTGTAATAAAAAAAAATAAGCTTGTTGTTCTGCAAGACATCAACCTAGAATTGTTGAACGGAGAGTTGGTGTGTTTGATGGGCGAGAACGGTGCAGGGAAATCCACTTTATTGAAGACATTATCAGGCTATTTGCCCCCGTTAAGTGGTACGTTCAATATTGGTGCAGTAAACCACAAAAACCCAAAGTCCAAAACTGGCTATGGAGCCAAAGAAATTGCGGTAGTACTAACAGAAAGAACAGCCCCACTAGGGCTTACCGTAGAGGAATTGGTTTCACTAGGGCGTTATCCCTACATCAATAATTTAGCAGTTTTAAAACAAGAAGACCACCGAAAAATTGAAGGTGCCATTGAAGTGGTTGGGTTAGAGAAATTCAAAAAAAGAATGTTAGGCACCTTGAGCGATGGCCAATTGCAGAAAGCCTACATTGCCCGGGCGTTTTGTCAGGATACTCCAATAATGTTGTTGGATGAACCTACCAATCATTTGGACCTAAACAACAGGATTGAAATTGTGTTGTTGCTTAAGAAAATGGCACAAAAATCTGGAAAAGCAATTTTGATGGCCACCCATGAAGTAGACTTAGCCCTTCAGATTGCAGATAAACTGTGGTTGGTGGAGCGGGAAGGATCCATTTACGAAGGGATGCCTGAGGACTTAATTTTGGATGGGTTGGTGGATAAAATATTCCCATTAAAAGGGTATGATTTGAAAACTGGGAAGGTGCAGTGGAAAGTAGAAAACCCTATAAAAACGATCAAAGTGGATGGGAGCGATTATCGTGCGCTATGGACAAAAAATGCATTGGAAAGGAATGGGTTTAGACTTTCTAATACGGGTTTTGATGGAGAAGTTCTGGTGCGAGAAGGACATTGGGAATACCAATACGATAAGGACCAAGTAAAAACATTTAACGGTGTCAATGATTTGGTTGACTTCCTTAAAAAATAAACCGGGAATCCCCGTATGGAATTCTCCGGTTTAGGTTTAATCGAGCAAAGGCAACAATCACGGCATACGCCGCTTGCCAGTTATCTTAAATGTTGGATTCAGGTGAAATAGGGTTTTAGAACGGAATTCAAAAAAATAATAAGTTTAGCAAACTAATTAAAGTAAAAATCTGTTTTCTCGTTTGGTTAATAACTTAAAGAAAAGTAAAATTTTTAAGTAATAAAAATATTCTTGGAAAAAATATAATTAAATAATAACCAAGTCGTATTTAATGAATCTTTATTTGAAAAAAATGATATGAAGAAAGTTGAAAGTACTAACAAAAAGAAGTTTAGCAATTTAGGCTACGTTTTTAAGAATATCATTTGGCCTAGAAGGTTTTTGATTTTAATTGGCTTGGTGCTCATTGTATTCAATAGAGCAGCAGGTTTGGTACTTCCTTACTCCACCAAATATTTGATAGATGACATAATTGGACCTAACAAAATTGAGTTGTTAACTACGTTGCTTTTGGTTGTGGGTACTGCGGTGAGCATACAAGCAGTTACCTCTTATTCCCTTACCCGCTTGCTTAGCGTAGAAGCGCAGCGCTTGATCTCCATACTCAGATCTCAAGTACAACAGCATATTGTGAAACTACCGGTAAGTTATTTTGACAACAACAAAACGGGTGCCTTGGTGTCTCGGATCATGAGCGATGTGGAGGGAGTTAGAAATTTGGTTGGAACAGGTCTGGTGCAATTATTTGGAGGAGTACTAACTTCCATAGCTTCTTTTTTCTTTTTGCTCAACCTCAATTATCAGATGACTCTGGTCGTATTGCTTCCAATGTTGGTGTTTGGTGTGGTTTCTTTTAAGGCTTTTCAATACATTCGACCAATTTTCAGAAACAGAAGCAAAATCAATGCACGCGTTACAGGTAGGTTAACAGAAACGCTAGGGGGCATTCGGGTAATAAAAGGATTTAATGCCGAAGAAGCAGAAATATCAGTTTTCAAAAAAGGAGTACATGACTTGTATCAAAATGTTAAGAAATCCCTTACTTCCACTAGTTTAATTACTTCTTCCGGAACATTTTTAATTGGCCTTGCCAGTATTATTATAATGAAAATGGGTGGTGAATCCATGTATGCCGGAGATATGACCAATGGTGATTTCTTTGCTTACCTGCTCTTTTTAGGCTTTTTGGTGGCGCCTATTGTTCAGATGGGCAATATAGGCAGTCAGTTAACGGAAGCTTTTGCTGGTTTGGATCGTATGGAAGAACTGCTCAATGAACCAACAGAGTACGAAGACCCAAAAAGAACCACTTCTTTAAAAAGTTTGAATGGAGATATTGTATTCGACAAAGTGAATTTCGAATACACTGAAGGCGCAGAGGTTTTACATGAAGTGTCTTTCGAAGCCAAACAAGGTAGTGTAACCGCATTGGTAGGGACTTCGGGTTCTGGCAAAAGCACCATCGCAGGGTTGGTAGGGTCTTTTATTTTCCCATCCTCCGGTAAAATTATGGTTGGTTCTACAGATTTATCTGAAGTAGAATTACAATCTTACAGGAGCAAACTGGGCGTTGTTTTACAGGACGACTTTTTGTTTGAAGGGACGATCAAGGAAAATATTTTATTTGCCAATACCAAAGCCAGTGACCAAGAATTAAAACAAGCCGTAGAAATGGCCTATGTCAATGAGTTTACGGATCGTTTTGATGAGGGGCTGGAAACTTTAATAGGAGAACGTGGGATTAAGCTTTCTGGAGGGCAGCGCCAGAGAATAGCAATTGCAAGAGCGATTCTAGCCAATCCAGAATTGTTGATTTTGGATGAGGCAACTAGTAACTTGGATGCTTCTTCTGAGGCGTTTATTCAAAAGAGCTTGAAATATTTGTTGCAGAACAGAACCACTTTTGTGATAGCCCACAGGCTTTCAACGATCCGCCAAGCGGATCAAATATTGGTGATAGAAAATGGACGTGTAGCGGAAAGTGGTACCCATGAAAGTTTATTGGAAAAAAAGGGTAGGTACTACGAATTGTATACTTACCAGGCAAGAATTTAACGGCATTGGGAGGTGAGTTGCTGTACTTCTTTTACAGAAACGATGCCTCTTTTTGTTTTACCCACATTGTATAAATAGGTGGCGATCTCTGCTATTTCAAGATTGGAGATACTGCCTACAGGTGGCATTTTACCGTTGTATTCAACACCGTTCACTGTTATGGGGCCTTCGTAACCATTTTTCATAATACAAAGGGTGGCTTCAAAATTGTTTTGCATGAAGTCGGAGTCTTCTACCGGTGGGTATAATTTTCCAAGTCCCAACCTGTTGGATTGGTGGCAGTTGCTGCAATAACTATTGTAGAGTGCTTCCCCTCTTATATAGTATTTGTTGTACATATTTGCCTCCGCTCTAGTCATTTCAGGAAGTGCATCCGACCCTTCTTGAACTACTTGGTTACAGGAGGCTTGAAGCAGCAAAAAGCAACTCAAAAATAGAAAGCTATTTTTCATATGTTTGGTTGAGCTTTTTGATATCTTGAATTAACACATTGACATCCTCCGGTTTTGTCCCGTCGTAACGGCCCCGTATGTGGCCCTTTTTATCAATCAATAAAAAAGCACCGCTGTGTATAAAACCATCTTGAACAGTAGAATCTTCTACCGCCGTAGCGAGGTATCCGTTTTTTGCAATAGCATATATGGCCTTCTTATCACCTGTTACAAAATGCCACTTCTGAGAAGAAACGCCCAATCTATTGGCATATTCATGCAACAATGGTACAGTGTCGTATGCTGGGTCTATGGTATGCGATAAAAACAGCACATCGTTCAAATTATTAGCTTCAAGCGAATCGTAAACTCGGAGCATTTGTCCCTTCATAGTAGGGCAAATTGTCAAACAACTCGTGAAAAAAAAGTCGGATACATAAATGTGTCCTTCCATTGTGGCGTTGTTTACCATTGCACTGTCTTGATTCAAAAAGTTGAACTGGGGGATTTGATGGTGTATGGTATCCACCACCTTTTTGCCACCTTCTTCATTGGTAACTACTTCGAACCTTCCCAAAAACGGAAGCCGTTTATTTTCTTCCGAACCATTGGAACAACTGGATAGAAGCCCTGCTAAAAATAGAATGTAGTATATTTGTTTCATAACGTTTATTGCTTCGATCGAAGTCTTTTGTATAGTTTTATTCCAAGCATAAGCAAAATCCCTGTGCCAAAAAAACCAATGATACCGATGGTAGTATCCAGAGCATTTTTTAACACGATTAGAAATACTATTCCCAGCAGCAACAATGTGGCCACCTCATTCCAAATTCTTAGTTGAAAAGAGTTGAGTACGGGCTCCTCTGCTTGTAGTTTTAAATAAAAACGGTGGCAAATGTAGTGGTAAACATACAAAAGAAAAACAAACGCCAATTTCAAATGCATGAACCCGAATTCTAATAAACCGGACATTTTATACAACAACCACGGGCCAAAAATTAAGGTGAGCAGCGCCGAAGGCCAAGTAATAATATACCACAAAAGTTTGGTGATTCTTTTGTATTCGTTGGACAATATACTTCTTTCCGGTTCTTCTTTTTCTAGTGCTTCTGTGTGGTAAATGAAGAGGCGTACAATATAAAAAAGCCCTGCAAACCAAGTCACAATAAAAATGATATGAAAAGATTTAATGTATAAAATATCCATGTTTCGTTGCCAATTGCGACCCAAAAATACAGGACAAAAATTTAATTTGTATTATCAATGGCGGGTTTTTATCTCAATAATGTCACCCACTTTTATTTTTCCTGTTTTGTTGGTGATTGCGTTCATCCCAAACATTATTTTGTTGTTTTCTTTTCGGTAAGACGCAAGAGTGGTCAAAGGTTCCTTGCCTTTTTCTCCTGTAGATTGGTCAATAGCTGTGAAGATGCACCGGGCGCATTTTTTGACACCTTGTAAAATTACTGTATCGCCAATTGTATACTCTTTCCAGTGGTCCTCTTCATGAGCTTCCCCAACGCCTGAAACGATTAAATTTGCCCTGAATCGACCAATAGGGAGTGCCACTTCTAACTTTTCATTTAATCCTTCCATGCTTTCTTCAGAAAGAGTCAAAATTGGGTACCCATCCGAAAAGCTGACCAGAGCGTCATTTTTAATAATTTTTTGTTCCACACGCCTTTCAGATCCTTCGTGCATGTAAACAAAGTATGCCTCAAATCCCAAAACCTCAGAGATCCATTGGTTGGCCCCTTCGGCACCGAGCAACGCACTGCATCGGTCTTCCCACACAGTAACTTCTACTTCTTGGGTTAATCCATTATGGGACAATGGTAGGTCTGAGTGCCCTTCGTGTTTCAGAATGACCATCTCATCTCGGTAGGCTATATCAATGAAACAAAGCTTGGCGTGTTTCCTTTGTGTTACAAATTGATAGTTTTTATCAACTATCATCCAGCGTCTATCGTGCGCTAGGCCTCTGTCTTCAACATACGATTCATGGAGTTCAATCCCTTTTAAAGATTTTACTGGATAAATAACAATGTTTTTAAGAACCATTTTGCCGAATTCAGGTGTTGACATGTAAAAGAGTTTAATTGTGATACTTATGTGTTATTTGCACTATAAATTTAGATGAATTTTTTATTATTGTATAAAAGAAAAGTAAACGAATACTTTTATGGGCGATAAAACTGCATTGTGGTATTTTGAGAGTGTGGATCTTTTTAATGTTTTGTGTCCGCACAAGGTTAAAGAAATTCCAGATTTACATCATTTTAATGAATACAAAAAGGAAGAATTTGTTTATTTCCCTGGTGAGCCATCTAACCATGTTTACATGATTGCAGAAGGAAGGGTGAAAATAGGCAGTTACACCGAAGACGGAAAAGAAGTTGTTAAAGCGATTCTTGGAAAAGGAGAGTTGTTTGGTGAATTATCCTTAGCTGGCGAAGACCAACGCACAGATTTTGCAATGGCCATGGACGAAGGAACTTCCACCTGTCCTATGAGCATAGAAGATATGCAGGGTTTAATGAAAGACGATAAAGAACTTAGTTTTAAAATATTTAAGCTTATTGGCCTGCGTATAAAAAGGTTGGAAAGGAAAGTAGAGTCTTTGGTATTTAAAGATGCTCGAACGCGTATTATTGAGTTTCTAAAAGACATGGCTCAAAACAGAGGGCAAAAAGTGGGCTTTGAAACATTGATAAGAACCAAGCTGACCCATAAAGATATAGCGAGTTTGACTGGTACTTCCAGACAGACGGTTACTACCATTTTAAATGAGTTAAAAGAACAAAATCAAATCAACTTCGATAGGAGGCGAATTTTGATTAGAGATTTGCAAACATTGGGTTGAAAATGGAGGCTTGTCTTTTGGATGACACATCCTTGAAGCAGGAATGAGCATATTGGGTAAAAATTATTTTTTATGAGAAACTTAGCTGTCATCGCGGTATTTATGCTCGCAATTGTTGCAGGGGCCCATGCCCAGAGCTCCCTTCAAACGTACACTCCATCGAAACTTTTAGGTAAGGGGCAGTTCGAAGCAAAAATTTTTAACAACCTCTATTACCAAAACAAAGCCTTTAATTCTGAAGGTAAAAAAGAGGAGACCATGGTGGGCAATGAATATTATTTCACCATGCTCAATCAGTTTCTATATGGAGTAAACGACAAGGTAAATATTGGTGCGGATTTGTGGGTCAAACATGTAAACAAACCGATGAGTGAAAAAGAGAGTAGAACTGCGGTAAGTGGCTTTGGTCCGAAAATAAAAATTGCTCCTTTTGATGGAATTAAAGGGTTCTCCATTCAATCTACATTTTTGTTTCCTATTGCTACAGACCAAGAAGGTAGAAACGAACAGCAGAATAAGGACTTTCTAGCTTTTGATAGGCATTTATGGATCAACCAGTTTTTTTATGATGCAGACCTATCCGATAAACTCCAAATTTTTGTACAAATGTCACTTTGGTATTCCATAGTCAGAGAGTCATTTGTAGAAAATAACTTTCTCGAAACTCCAGTTAGTGGCTTTTTGAGTTATTTCCCCAACGACAAATGGACACTATATGCCATGACGGAATATTGGCCTACCCATTATAACTACAATACACAACAAGCCGCTGCCTTCAACCAGTACTTTGTTCAGTCCGGGTTAGGGGTGAAAAATCAATTAATAAAAGGAAAATTAGAATTAGAATTATTGTATACCAATTTTTGGAAAGGATCTCAGGGCCAAGGTGCAGGAAGTACCATAAACTTGGGGTTTCGAATCATTAATTAATCCACATGATCATGAAAAAAGCTGTCTTTATATTATGTTTTATAAGTTGTACTATGGTAGCCTATGGGCAAAATGCATGGATACAGGACAAGGGATATAGCCACCTTGCTTTCAATACTATTCCTACTTATAGCAAAGTGTACCAAAGCAACGGTGAAAATTGGATTACCACTCGACCGTTGGTAGACAATACCCTTCAACTGTACTTTGAGTATGGCATGGATAACAAGTATGGGATTATTTTTAATGCCCCTTATAAAATGCTGCAATCCGGTGACCAGCTCAATGACAACCCTTCTATACCCGATAACCCAGTGCAGGCAGGCAACTTAAATGCACTTGGTAATTTACAAATAGGCTTCAAGTACAACCTTCTAGGAGGCAAACACTTATTAACAGGCCAACTCCTCGTAGAACTTCCAACCGGTCAGTTTGATGCCAATACAGGCCTCAATACAGGCCTCGATGCAACAACGATTGCACCCTATATCATATACAGCACGGGATCTGAAAAGTTGTATTTTAATGCTTCTGTTGGGTTTGGAATCAAAAATAATAACTACAGTGATGACTGGCGGTTGAATACAGAGCTTGGGTTTAAACCTATAAAGAAGCTTTGGATTGCAGGAGTGATCGATATTGTTTCCAGTACTAATAATGGCAATGTAGTGCACCCGGAAACCCTCTTGCAAACCGGGTTGTATGTGAACAACCAAGAATACTTCAGCTATGGCCTGAAAGGGAGTTTTGATATTTACAAAGGCTTGGGGTTGAGTGGGGCAATGTTTGGTGCTGGTTCAGGAAATTTCGTAGCCAAAGCACCTTCCGGTAATTTGGCAGTGTACTACAAATGGTAAGCCTTTTTTGTTCGGAATAAAATAAGTGGTGCATTGATGTAAAATTGCTCTATATTTGAGGAAAAACACGCAATGAGGTCTTATTTTTTAGCTGTACTGGCCATGGTGCTTTTTGGATTGACGCCAGTATTAATAAAGTATGTTCAGGCCAATGTTTATACCATTGGCGTAGTGCGTTTGTCCATTGCAGTGGTGTTGACTTGGTTGTTTTTGAACAATAAAGTACAACTCAAAGGATTGAAACGAAAACAGTGGCGGGCCCTTATTTTAATAGGGCTGTTTTTTTCGTTGCATTGGATCACTTATTTTTTAAGTATTAAAATAGCCTCGGCCACTATTGGCATTGTGGGTTTGTCTACTTTTGGAATACACTTGATTTTGTTTGGTTGGATCGCGGGAACAAAAATACCGAGATGGTATGATTTTTCGGCCATCGCGCTGGCCATTGCCGGTAATTATGTCTTATTACCTGCATTGTCATTTGAGAATGAGGATGTGGTAGGACTTTGCGTAGCCGTATTAAGTGCAATGTTCTTTGCTGTGTTACCAATCTTCCAACAAAAAAATAAAGACCTCAACAATGCCACGCGTGCCTTTGGCCAATACGCATTTGCTCTGGTGTTCTTTCTTTTTACCCTCCCCTGGGTGCAGTGGGACCTTGGCTCCCATGACTGGTGGGGATTGCTCGTTTTAGGAATTGTCTGTACTTTTGGAGCACACACCCTTTGGCTTAAAGCTACCACAGAATTGCCCACCACCTTCACTAGCGTTATTTATTACTTGGCTATCCCCATGACTATGGTAATGAGCTATTATTTTTTAGAAGAACGCATCACAACCAATAAAATTATAGGAGCAAGTTTGATCGTTTTAGGGAATTTGATGGCAATTGTATTTCCTATTTTAAAAAATTACATAAAAAAAGATCAAGTGTAACTGCTTTGTAGTTAGTGTTTTAATCGTGGCTTTTTATTTTATTTGAAAAAATAATAAATTTATTTGTAACAACCGGGCCGTAGGGTCGTCTCCTTTTCGAATATGAGTTTGGAACAGTTTAAAAATAATGTACTACCAGTAAAAGACAAATTGTTTCGATTTGCTTATAGGTTGCTGAACGATGAAGCGGAAGCTAAAGATGTTGTTCAGGAAGTATTTATAAAAGTTTGGAATAAAAGGGCAGGTTTAAATGACCTTAAAAATACAGAGGCTTGGTGCATGACCCTTACAAAAAATTTATCTTATGATAAACTAAAATCAAAAAGGGTCAAAACTACCGATCCTTTAGATGGCCACCATTTTCAAATTGAAACAAGAAATGAAAGTCCTTATAAAAGCACAGAACTAAAAGATGCCATGGGCAAAATAAATGAATTGATGCGCGGGTTACCAGACAAACAAAGACAGGTTGTTCACCTGAGGGATGTGGATGGTTTTTCGTACAAAGAAATATGTGACATAATGAAACTTGATATGAACCAGGTTAAAATAAATTTGTTCAGAGCTCGAAAGTCACTAAGAGATAATCTATTAAAAATAAACGCTTATGGAATATAGCCGAATCAAAGCGTTGCTTGAAAAATACTGGGAAGCGGAAACTTCTCTAGAAGAAGAAAGCGAATTAAAAACTTTCTTTAATAGTGATGCTGTTCCCAACGACCTGGAAGAATACAAATACTTGTTTGTATATTTTTCAGAGGAACAAAAAAAAGTTAGTACCATAAAAGACGAAGAACTGCTCGGTTTTATTGAAAAGCAAGAGCAGGGAGAAGCGCCAACCAAAATGGTTTCGATGTGGTACAGTAATTACTCAAAAATTGCAGCAGTGTTGCTCTTTCTGGTAGTGGCTACTTTTTTCATCAATAAAGAATTGAGCGACGAAAACATTGAACGTTTTAACAAAGAAACGTTTGAAACTCCAGAAGAAGCATTTGCCGAAACAAAAAAAGCTTTACAAATGCTGAGTAAAAACCTGGGAAAAGGGAAAAAGGAAGCTAAAAAGATAGCGGTCTTTAACAAAGCACAAGAAGAAATTAAGAATTAAAAAAAATTAAAATATACTATTATGAAGAAGGGAATAATCGCATTGATTTTTATTTGTTTAGCCGTTTCGGCACAGGCCCAAAACGATGCTATCACTGAATTCTTTGGGAAATACGAAGCGGATGAATCATTCACCGTCGTAAACATTAGTGGCAGAATGTTTGGAATGTTTACAGATATGGAAGTAGAGGACGAAGAGGACAAAGAGGTTTTGGATGCTATAAGCAAACTTACCGGGTTGAAAATTCTAGCCAAGGAAGACGCTAGCAATGGGAAAGCACTTTATCAGGAGGCGTCTAAACTGTTACCAAAAAAGGAATATGAAGAATTGATGACCGTTCGCAGCCAGGACAATGACATGCGCTTTTTGGTTAAAGAAAAGGATAAAAAAATATCAGAGCTGGTGATGATCGTAGGTGGAGATGACAACTTTTTTATAATGAGTTTGGTAGGAACCATCGATCTGAAACAAATTTCTAAAATTTCTAAAAAAATGGATATTGACGGTTTGGAGCAGTTAGAAAAGTTGGACAACTAACCAACTAACCAACAATAACAACAACGACAACAACAACAACAAATTGAATTAATCAAAAACTTAAAATTAACAATTATGAAACGAGTAGTCTTAACATTAGTAGTAGTATTTATTGCCTCATTTTCCTTTGCTCAATCTGGCACAGTGAACAATTTTTTCTCTAAGTACAAAGAAGATAGAGATGTTAAATATGTATCCATTAAAGGGTCTTTGTTTAAGTTTTTAGAAAGTGTTACCGAAGAAGTGGAAGATGACGATGCGCAAATGATCGGTAGAATAGCAGAAGGGATCAATGGGGTTGAGATATTGTCTGTACCTAAATACGAAACAGAAGTTTCTAAATCTGAAATTGATGCATTGTTCTCTGGTTTAAAGAAAGACAATTACGAAGAATTGATGTACGTAAAAGAAGGCAGGAAAACAGTAAGGGTATACGCCTCCAACAAAAACTCCAAAGTAACCAATATGTTAATTGTGGCAGACGAAAAAGACGAATTGGCATTGATTAACATTGACGGTTCCATTGATTTAAAAGATGTTTCCACTTTTATGAACCATTCTAACAAGTGGAAAGACTAGAGAATTCATTAATACCATGTGCCAAGTGTCATCTTAGATCTTTTAAGATGACCTTTTGGCATTAATAACCACCTTTTATTAAAAGTCATACACATTTTATCAACAAATTCGTAGATTTAAATAGGACAATTGGAACGGGTCTGTTTAATTTAAATCGTTGGAATTGAATGTTGTGGACATTTTAAAATCACCAAAATATCAATCAGGATGAAAAAGCTACTATTAATAATGGCCGTAATGCTACCTTTTGTAGGGATGGCTCAGAGTGAAACAATGGACAAGTGGCATGAGAAGTACGACGATGCTTTTACCATGTTTTTTTACAAAAATACACTGGAGATGCTCAATCAAACCAACAGCGAAGAGTTTGAGGCAATTATCAAGGACATCGAAAAAATGAAACTTTTGCGCATTGATAAAAAGGAAGATGGGTTTGATAAAGAGGATTACAAAGAGGTTAAAGCCGATTATAAAAAAGAAGGATTTGTGGAGCTAATGACCATGCGAAGAGATGGATCGAACATTGTTGCTTTTATAAAAGAGGAGGACAAAGTAACCAAGGGAATTGTGGTGTTGATGGATGAAGAAGAAAGCATGATGATTTTAGATATCAAAGGGGCCATATCGATGGATAAAATTGCAGAACTAGCCAGCATGGCAAAAAGTATAGACTAATCTAATTTTTAAGAATTTGGAAAAAGTATTGGAAATCAAAGGGCTAACAAAACGGTACGGACGTTTGTTGGCTGTAAACAAGTTGTCACTTGAAGTGCCTAGAGGATCTGTATTTGGAATTCTAGGCCCAAATGGCAGTGGTAAAACAACCACACTAGGTATTTTATTGGATGTGATTCAACCCACCGCTGGTGATTTTCTGTGGTTTGGAGCAAAAGCAGATAACAAAGTCAGGAAAGAAATTGGAGCGATACTAGAAACGCCTATTTTTTACCCGTATTTGACGGCATATGAAAACTTAAATATTGTTGCCGAAATAAAAGGGGCTGACAAATCCAATATTGAAAAAGTGTTGGAAACAGTAGAATTGTTGCACAGAAAAGACGATAAGTTCAAAACTTACTCGCTGGGAATGAAACAGCGCTTGTCTATAGCGTCGGCTTTGTTGAACGATCCTAAAGTAATGATTCTGGATGAGCCTACCAATGGGCTGGACCCAAAAGGTATTGCTGAAATCAGGGATATTATTACAAAAATTGCGCGCGATGGCAAAACCATCATTTTGGCAAGTCATTTATTGGATGAAGTACAAAAGGTATGCAGCCATTTTGCTGTACTTCAAAACGGTAAACTCTTGTACCAAGGATTGGTAGAAGATGTAAGCAAAGGAGAAATGGTAGTAGAAGTGGCCGCGAATGGACACGATTTAGCCGCTACATTAGAAGGTTTCGAAGGAAGTAAAAAGGTGGTAAAAGACTTTGATAAGTGGGTAGTAAGCTTGGAAGAAGGTTTTGGAAGTACAGAATTGAACCAGTATTTACACGGTAAAAGCATTACAGCGTCTCATTTACTTACTCAGAAAAAGAGCTTAGAAAAACAATTTTTGGAAATATTAGAAGAATCAAACGAAAATAAAGTAGGATGAACAACATTTTAAGATTATTAAAAATTGATTTTTTGAAGTTCAAAAACTACAGGGCTTTTTGGGTGATTTCAATTTTATACAGCTTGTTAATCATTTCCATTCCGGTAGCAGTAATGGAGTTTTTGAAATGGTTAAAGGAAAAAGGGGCTGAATTTGAAGGGTTTGATCCTTTGAAAATACCGGTGCTTTATTTCCCAGATATATGGCAGAATATCACTTATGTATTTATATTCTTTAAATTATTCTTAGCCATAATAGTTATAATTTCTATTTCGAATGAGTTTTCATTTAAAACGGTAAGACAAAATATAATCGATGGCATGAGCAGAACCGAGTTTGCTCTTTCAAAACTTACTTTTATTGCAGCATTAAGTCTTTATTCTGCCGTATTAGTAGGGCTCACCGGTATGGCTACCGGCCTGATTTACACCCCAAGTTTAGAAGGGGTTAATGTTTTTCAAGGATTTTCATTCATGGGGGCTTATTTCGTGGATATATTTGCAACGTTGTTAATTGCATTTTTATTAACCCTTTTAATAAAACGAAGTGGGCTTTCCATTGCCATGTTTATTTTAATTTGGCCAATTGAATATATTGCGGCGGCCTATATTCCTGACTCTATGGATTTTATGTCGGAGTATTTTCCACTACACGCCATAAACAATTTGATAGAATTTCCGTATCCTAAATATATATTCAGAGAAATACAAGATTGGGTGAGTATGGAATCTTTATTTGTAGTTGTGCTTTACATTGCTGGATACATTGCTTTTATTTTGAGGAGGTTGAAAACCAGCGATTTATAAAATAGCCTATTTTGTTTAGTAGGAATAATACACGAGAGTCATTTTCAAATGGAAAATGGCTCTTTTTTTTGTGTCTTAACAAAGAAAAAGCTTAAAAGAATGGTACTCTAACTTTATACCTACTCCATAATGGACTAGAACCCTTTAGAATTTAATTCCAAAGGATACGTTGGGTGTGAAACCCAACAAATAGCTGGTCTCCGTTTTAAATAAGAGGTTCCGTCTGGGGAAAGAGTTGCTATTTTTGTTTAGGACTACTTGTGTGCTGACATCGTATACGTTTTTCTTATTGTACACATTAAACAAAGACAGTTTAAATTGTGCTTGGGTATTGCCCATCCTGAAATTGTAGGTCCCCGCAATATCCAGTCGGTGGTAAGGAGCAAGTCTTAATGCATTTTTTTCTATTGGTACCAGTTGTTGGATTTTGTCATGGACTGTATTGTTCTGACTGGGCGGTCCATTTTCGAATATGCTGTAAGGAGTGCCAGATCCAAAAAGCCAAGTAGCACTTAATTCAAAATTATTATGGCTATAGGTAGCTAAAAAATTGAGCTCATGCCTTTGGTCGTGATCGGCATAGTAGGCTTCTCCTTGATTAAGTTCTTTGAATTGATTAACAACAGTACTGTAGGTGTAGTTGGCATTTAAAGAAAGTAGACCGATGTCTTTTTTTAATTGAACGGTAGTGCCTTCGGCTTGGCTGGTACCGGTGTCAAAAGCCCTTTGGATGTTATTAAATTCCGAACTCTGGTTGTTTCTTCTGTATGCATATTCCAAAACGCCATCAAAACTTTTATTAAAATAACCCAGCTCAATAAATCCTCCTTTGAAAGCATGGTGCAAAGCCGCCATTACATGAGTGGAAGTTTGGATAGGGATGTTTTTGTCATTGGCCATTAACCAAAAATCACGACTTCCTTGGACCACATTTTGGGCATTGGACTGGTTGATAAATTGCTGGTATTTACCCGTGGCGGCTTTTAGTTTGATTTTTTCTGTGGCCTGAAATGTGGCCGACAATCGAGGTTCTAAATAGAGCTGTTTATTAATACCGTAATAACTGCTTCTAAAACCGACATTGATAAACAACCTGTTGTTAAAGGACATTTCATCTTGTGCATATACAGAAAAAAGCGAAGCGGCATTTACTTTTTCATTTGCAAGCTCATTGTCATTGAAAGCACTTTTAAATGCAGTTTGGTATTGCCCCAGAGCCAACCCAAGTTCCGCAATATGGTTGGTGTGGAAATTCCAAGTATGCCCCAGTTTAAAGGTTAAATCTTTGATGAAGTTGCTTTGGTCCGTACTGTTGATCCAATTTTCAACCGTGCCATTGTCATTAGTAGCCCGGTTGTCTCCCAGTTCGTACATTTCAGACACGAATTGGGTATAGGAAACTTGTGCATGCGTAAAATGTTGTTCGTTCCAATTGCGATTAAATTTTAATGAGGTGCCAATGTTGCCCCAATTCAAATAACCTATTTGGTCGTTTAGTAAGTTCAGCGTATCTCCAATGTCGTATTCGGAGATGGCGTTGAAATTTAATATATCGCTGCTGTTATAGAAACTGAAAGACATTCTGTTTTTGATTCCAACGGGGCTGGATAATTTTATGTTTAAGTCAGAGTAATAAAACTCCGGTGTTAAATCCGATTGTATGGTTTTAATGCCATTGTTATTGGATTCAGGACTGTCGTTGATATCAGATTCAAAAATTGAGAAAATATTATCAAACAAAGAAGTAGCCACTACATCGGTATACGATCTTCTCGCGGATAAGAACAAGGTGGTGCCTCCATCAGAAATTGGTATTTCTAATGTGGTATTCAAACTCATTAAATTCAACTCCAGCGAACCCCCTACTTTTTCGGGGTTGCCATCTTTTCCGGTTATATCAATAACACCGGAAACTCTGCCGCCATATTTGGCTTCGAACCCTCCTGTATATACCTTAATAGCTTTGATGGCATTTGGGTTAAATGCACTGTAGTATCCAAAAAAATGATCCAGATGGTATACGGTGAAACCATCAAATTCCACTAAGTTTTGAGAATTTACCCCTCCTAAGATGGAAAGACCAGAACTCATTTCTTTTGTTGCCGTGATGCCCGGTAATAATTGAATGGAGCGAAATACATCGGGTTCTCCATTGGTCGGTATTGTTTTACTTACCAATGGGTTCATGGTAACTTTTCCAATTGAAGTTTCTAGTTGGTAATGCAAAGGAATTTGATCCTTAATAACAACCTCTTCTAATGTTGCGGTAGTAGGGCGAAGTGGTATGATAATCCTTTCATTTAAATGTTTTTTAGATAGTACTAGAACTGTGTCTTGGTATCCTAAATAGGAAACAAAAAGAGAATCTCCAAGGTGTACAGAGGCAATGCTAAAAAAGCCTTCCACATTGGCTGTGGTTTGTTTTTTTGTCCTTCCTTGGAAAATATAGGCATAAGGTAACCGCTCATTATTGGAACCATCTGTTACAACTCCAGTTAAGGAGAGTTTAAGCGGTTCATTAACAGCTGTTGGAGCAACTTTTTTGATGATGACAATATTTGCAGACAAAATTTCAAACCCCATCCCGCTGTTGTGTAAGATAATTGCCAATGCTTCTTTTAAGTTTTCGCCTGTTAGTTCCGCTGTAATGTTTATGTTTTCAATCATTTTATCCCCATAAGCCAACTGGATATTGTATTTGGTTTTTAGTATAACAAATACTTCTTTTAGAGGAGTTGCGTTAAAAGACTCATGAATGGAAACTTCAAAAGCATTGCCCTTCGAAGGCAATGCTAAGCAATTGATTAAGATTAAAATGATTGTTATGGTATTAATTCCCTTCATAAAGGGCTCATTTTTTTCTGTCTCGTATGAGGACTTTTTTTCTTTCAATAGTATAGGACAATTCTAAAGGGTCACAAATTAATTTTAATGCGGTTTGCAGGTCCTTGTTGCTAAAATATCCGGTGTAGCGCAGTTTTTTAATATGTTCAAAACTTTCCACTTCCACTCCAAACTGCCTTTCAATTGTTTCGAGTACTTCTTCTAACGGCTGGTTGTCGAAGTAAAAGGAGCCCGATTGCCAATTTCTATGCTCTACATCAAATTTAGTTTGTTCCAATTTATGGTTTTCAATAAATGAAACCGCTTGGCCTGGAACAATTATTTTATTTTTACCAGGTGGGAGTAGGTGCACCTTTACTTTGCCAGTATAACATTTTACCTCGTATTTGTTTTTTCTAGAGAAAATATTAAAGCTGGTGCCTAATACGGTGGTTGTACCCAACCTGGACTCTACAGTAAATGCAGACCCCTTTTTAACTTTAAAAAAGGCCTCTCCTTTTAAATTTATAGTTCGATTGAAGTACCAAGTGTATTGGTTGTATTTAATTTCAGAATGAGCATTTAATTCAACTGTGGATGCATCGGGAAGTTGGATGGTCTGTGTAGAAGCTATACCGTTATTTACCTTAACATTGCCCGAAAAATACACTGCTGTTAAAGCCACCAACAACACTACCAAGCTGGCAGCAACTTTTTGAATAAAGCCAAAGCTTATGGATCGGCCTTTTGGTTTGGGCACTGCGCCATTCGCATCCATCTTTTCAAAAAATGCTTGCACCTGTCCTTCCGTTGGTGGTGTGCTTTCTTTTTGATTAAGCAGCTTGTTTCTGATTTTGTTATCAAAATTTTCCATAGTGCTCTTCTGGATTTAACGTAGTAATGATTGTTTTTAGTTTGGCCCTTGCCTTGGATAAATTAGATTTGGAGGCACCAGTAGAAATGCCCAATTTTTGCGCAATTTCGTTGTGGTTGAAACCCTCTAAGACATATAAATTAAAAACCAATTTATAGGCTGGAGACAATGCTTGAACAGCTTTAAGAATTTCCTGTTCAGAAAGTCGGTCAATAATATTGTCGTCAAAATTTTCCATGATTGTGGCATTTTCAATTGTATCTACTACCTGGTGTTTTTTGTGTTTTCTATAAAAGTCAATGGCCGAATTGACCATTATTTTTCTGAACCACGCTTTGAAACTCCAATTTTTATCATAACGTTGGATGGAGTTAAACACTTTAATAAACCCATCGTTTACAACTTCTTCCGTTTCGAAGTTGCTGTTGGTATAACTGGAGCAAACAGAAATGGCATAGCCATAGTACTGTTTGTACAGCTGTTCTTGGGCCTGTCTTTGGCCAAGTATGCACTGGTGGATGGTGTTTGGATTTTCAATAACAATTTTATTTAAAAATGCGAGGGCATGATCCCCCGCATTCTACTCAATTTATAACTAACTTAACTACTCTTCACTCATTCCACAAGTTTTTGTATCCAGATACACCCCTTCTCCATCAAATATTATAACTCCTACTTCTTCCACTACAACATGGTAGTGCAAAGCCTCTTGGTAGGTTCCCATTCTCACCCTGTTAATTTCAGCGCCAGGATAATTATCTTCCATATATGTTTTTGCACTTTCGGGCAATGCATCGTATTCAATAGCTTCAAACCTTTTGCATGGAGGTGCATCTCTTTCAATTATCTTAATGAAAACGCCATCCGCATCAAATATTAGTATTCCTACTTCCGCAATTAATACTGGATAATGTATGTTACCATCTTTTTCTACCTTCAAGGCTTTCATTCTATCTACCTCAGGGTAATTGGTGTTGATGTACTCTTGGGTTGCCTCGGGCAATGCAGAAAATTCAATTTGTTCTGGCTTTGGTTTGCATCCGCAGTGGTGGTGTTTGCCTTTTCTTCTTCTTGGCCTACCTTCACAATCTACTTTAGAAACATCCTCTCCAAATCCTTCTAATGTCCCAGATGCGTTAAAAACCAAATTGGTTTCATTGGTTAAGTAGGCTTCGTAGCTTTCGCTGCTATTGGTGCCATCGGTTACTTTGTAAGCATTGCTAATGACCTCTCCAGGAAAATTGGTTTCAATAAACTCTATGGCATTGTTTGGCAGAGCATCGGATCCAATTTCTGTTATTATATCTTCTCCACTATCTAAGGCGTTGTCTTGGCAGGCACTTAGGAAGGCTGCAAAAAGGGCGATAATAAAAATTCTTTTCAACATGGTTCTTTATTTTAGTTTCACATTTATCAACTTATTCAGGACCCCATACGACGTACTTCATCAAAAGGGTTGCCAGCAATGTAAAAAAAAGTAAAATTATGTTGTAAGTATTTTGTTTTCAGGCGTTTATGTTTTATTCTTTTTTTAAAATTAAGTGGTGGCCAGTATCTAGTAGCAACTGAAATTTCGAATCCGTAACCAGAATTTGATCCACAACAACTTTAAAGCGAATGCTGCAGGACTCCGTATAATGCTGTTCTATAATTTCTGCGGATAGATCATTTAACAAGCGCATTACTTCGGCCGTATGTTCGTACGGAAATTCAACTTGGTAGGCTTGGGTTATGCCTACAGTTTTTATTTTGTTGTTTTGAATGGCTTCTTCCGCTGCGGTTTTGTAGGCATGGATTAACCCTCCAACGCCTAGTTTAGTCCCTCCAAAATATCTAATTACCACTACCAGCGTGTTGGTAAGGTTGTAGGATTTTAGTTGACCAAGAATAGGGTCTCCAGCTGAGTGGTTGGGTTCACCATCATCGTTGGCTCTTGTTTTACTACTGTCCTCCCCAATTATGTAGGCATAACAATGGTGCCGTGCATCGTAGTATTGTTTGCGCAAGGCTTCTAGTTTTTCTTTAATGTCGTTTTCAGACTGCACGGGATAACAATGGGCAATAAACTTACTGCCTTTTTCTTTATAAAATCCTTCGGAAGCCATTTCCACTGTTAAATATTGCGTCCTCATGTAATTACAAAGCTAAGATTTCTTGATAAAAGATGGAAAGAACGGACAACACGGCAATCAGTACGCCAAGCCAATTGAGCCGGGTTAACTTTTCTTTAAATATAAAATAAGACAACAAGGCAGCACCTAAAATGATGCCGATGTTCAAAATTGAATAGACCGTACTGCCATCGTTGTTAAAGGCCTCGAGGGCCTTTACCAAACAAAACATAGAAAAGTAATTGATGGTGCCCAAACAGGAGCCTAACAATACCGATTTTGTGTTGAATTTAATTTTTGTAAAGAAAGAAAAAACAGCACCGGTGGTGGCAGCAAAAGCAAATATGATGATTGGAAATACTGCCGCCAATTCACTGGGGATATAGTGGATGTTGGCGTAGTTGATGGTTGTATCAATTGTGCCTCCGGTTAAAAAAACCATAACAGGAAGGAAGAACATTACTTTTAAAGATTTTTGTCCTCCTTTGGAAGGTTTAATGGTAGAGAGCAATATGGCGGGTACGGCTAAAATTAACCCAATGTAATTTATTGCATCAAAAGATTTGTATGCAGTTTTAAAAATAAAAAGGTTGATAAAAATAGGGATAACCAATGAGATTTTACTTGCAACCGAAGCTACAGTCATGCCCAGCTGTTCTGTAGTTCTTGCCATTAAGTAAAAAGCAAAAATAAATACTACCCCCAAAATAGCAGCGATGTAAAAAAAAGGATCGAATGGGTTGAGGGTGCTAACCCATGTTAAATTCCCTATAAAAAGAGCCCCAGTTAGCACACAAACAAAGTAATTGACCACTATTACTGGCAATGCATTAAGTTTAAAATAAGGAATTAATTTAAAAACTATAAAAATTCCTATGTTGGCCAGTAAGCTTCCTATTAAAAAAATCATTTGCGGGATTTGAAGTTTTTTTGAATTGGGGTGCAACCTATAAAATATTTACGAGTCTATAATATAAACTCATAATCTAAATTAATAGAACTAACTAATCAAAACGTGATGAAAACGATACAACTAACTTTTTTAATGGCATTCTTTTTTGTAGCAAGTGTTGCGCAAAATAAAGAAACGAGGAACGTAGGCGCATTTGAAGGTGTAGCATCTAGTGGGTCTTATAACATATACCTGACCTACGGCAACAAACAGTCTGTTGTTTTAGAAGGGGACAGAGATGATTTGGAAGAAACCATTACAGAAGTAAAAGGAGGCATTCTTAAAATTAGAAAAAAAGACAATAACAGTTGGGGTTGGAACAACGATAAGGTAGACGTGCACATTACTACCAACGTACTTACAAAAGTGGCGGTTTCTGGGTCTGGTGATATTGTTTCAAAAAATAAATTCAAAGTAAAAGATTTGAGGTTGTCTGTTTCTGGTTCCGGTGATATAGACATGGACGTGGAGGCCAATGATTTGGTGGTAAAAGTGTCTGGCTCTGGCGATGTGGATTTAAGAGGCAGTGCGGAGTCCAACGATGTTAGTATTAGTGGATCAGGAAGTTTGGATGCAGAAGATTTAATTGTGGATTATTACGATATTTCAATTGCTGGGTCTGGAAGATGTAGGATACATGCCAACAAAGAAATTGACTCTAGTATCGCAGGTTCAGGTTCTATCTATTACAAAGGAAACCCGGATAAAATTAACAACAGTTCTGCTGGAAGCGGAAAAATAAAGAAGCTATAGCAAATAATCACCGGCTGGCATGGCGGGCTCCAAACTCATTTGTTAGTCGGTGATTTGCTTTACTTTTTATTGAAGTGCAATACAACTCCAATGCAAATACACATTTGCGCCAAGGCATAAGTACCCATAATTAAAATACCAGCATTGTTCACGGGTTCGATAAATTTATTAATGGCCAAAATGCTGTCGGAGGTGATAAAAAGCACAGCCCCCAGTAACCCGAACATATAACTCTTAGCCTGGGTTCTGCCATAGCGCATTAATGCAGATATTCCCATTACCGTGATGGCCATGGCATAAACGATAACTGGAATTTTTAAAGCACCCAAGTGTGGGTAGAGTATGCTAATTAAGCCGCCAAAAACCAACCAGAAAAAACCGATGTATTTTATTTTTTGAGGATTCAGAAATTTGCTTTCTGAGCTGTCTCTTGCCTCTTTTAAAAGGAAGATATAAGCAATGTGTGCTACTAGAAACGCGCCTAGCCCCACCATGAAGTAAATTTCTTTTTTATCTTGGTACATCAAAGAAACATCGCCCAGCCAAGAAAAGGAAAGGCCTGCCACCACCAGAGTCAATGCTTTTCTGGATAGTTCTTTTCTGTGTAAAACAATGTACACGATTAAGGTAAGCATCAGTAAGGGCTTGGTAAAGTGGTGCAAACCAGAAGTAGGCAATGTGTGGCTGAAGAGCTCTAACATTGCAATTATTCCATAAACATACAGTACCGTGGACTTTTTCATACCTTCTCTCTTTTTTTCAATCCAAATATTAAATATAAAAAGGCAGGGATGCAACCCAAACCACATATAAGAAAAGTAGTAGGGAAGTTTTCAGGGTTGTTGTTGTAGGTATATCCTGAAATTAGACCTCCTGCAATGATGCCAATTTCTAAGCCCATATACATGGTGGACATGGCGCGGCCACTGAATTTTTTATCCGATAAATCGATGGTCCATGCAAAAACAGTAGGAGAGTTCATGCCTGCAGCCAAACCAAAAAGAACACCTCCAATGTAGAACATCGTTTTGGTTTCGGTGTAGGCAAGCATCAACATAGCCAAAAAGATCATTAAGACAGACACCCTCAGCACTGCTACTCGGCCCACTTTATCGGAAACTTTACCTGCCAAGAGCCGGACTGCAATGGAAGACAGTGTAAATACCAAAAAATAAGTCCCTTTGTTGGCAATTCCTAAATGTGCTGTGAAATCAGGCATGATGGTAAGGATAGCGCCAAAAGAAACGACGGTCAAAGTCATTACAATAGTTGGAGCAATAACCAACGGTTCGAATAGTTCTGTTCGTTTTGGTACCAAAAGATCCCACGAAAATGATTTTCTGTCTTTTAAAGTTTCCTTCATT
This sequence comes from Cytophagales bacterium Alg240-R148, assembly GCA_900537185.1. Lineage (GTDB taxonomy): Bacteria > Bacteroidota > Bacteroidia > Cytophagales > Cyclobacteriaceae > Alg240-R148. Next base: position 781,642 of record LS999828.1, on the reverse strand, counting down.
CTTGCCAAAATTAATATGGAACAAATGGCGAAGGCTGAGGACGCATAAAACGTAGCATCCAAAGAATATTGTATTTTTATTTCACTTCCGATGTAGGGGCCTAAGGCCATGCCAGTACTCCCAAAAGCTCCGATTACCCCCATGGCTTCTCCACGTCTCATTATGGGTACAATATCGGCTAAATAGGCAGAAGTCCCTGTAGGTTTGAAGCCGGTAGAAAATCCATGCAAAAAACGGAGAACAAAAAAAATAGTTACGGTGTGTACCATTGGATACAACAAACCTAGAGCAAAACATACTACCGTACCTATGATCATAACTGGTACCCTCCCAACAGTATCAGTCAACTTCCCACTGATCGGTCTTGAAACAAGTGCTGCAAAAGCAAAAATGGGTATGATTAACCCAATGTTGTTTTTTCCCCCCATCGACCTCAAGTGGTCTGGTAGTTCGGGGATGATCATGTTAAAGCTAGAGAAAAATAAAAAAGAACTAAAGCACAACAGCCAAAACTGCAAGGTGTATAATTTTGTTGGATTATGACTCAATATTGACAGGCTATTTAAATTGTATTGCAAGTATACAGGTTATACTTTTGTAAGCGATTATCTTTTCATTATAAATAACTTAGACTGTATAAAGAAAACCTATATGCCAAAGGATCCGAGAAAACCATTTTATTTCAAACAGTTTAAAATTTACCACGATCGTTGTGCCATGAAAGTAGGGACAGATGCGGTGTTGCTGGGGGCATGGGCTCGAGTAGACGCGGCTAAAACCGTTTTGGATATTGGTTCTGGTTCTGGGGTAATCAGCTTAATGTTGGCCCAAAGGGGGCAAGATATACAACAGATAGATGCTATAGAAATAGAGCCAGTGGCGGCGGCTCAATGCGAAGAAAATTTTAACAACAGTCCTTGGTCGGATCTTTTTCATACCCACTGTGTTGATGTAAAAGAATTTGTAAATTCTAATCCTTATGATTTAATTGTTTCGAACCCTCCTTTTTTTAAGTCAGGAAGTGCTGCAACAGAACAAAAACGGGCAGCTGCAAGGCATACGGGGAGCCTTCCACATGAGACACTTTTAAATGCAGTCAATAATTTATTGCAACCTTCAGGTTTATTTTGTGTTGTATTGCCGTTTCATGAGGCAAATGACTTTATCGGTTTGGCTGAAAAAGAAAATATCTTTCTTATTGAAAAACTGGAGGTGCGGCCTAAAAAAGACAAACCCATTGAAAGGTGTTTGATTGCATTTAAAAAACAAAAACCAGCATCTGTTGGTATAGGTGAGTTGGTCATTCAATTTGAAAAGCGCAATGATTTTACTCCGGAATACATTGCCTTGACCAAAGAATACCACACTATTTTGTAAGCAGAAAGGTAGTTCCAAAAGACATAATTATAGCAGTTTGCCTAGGCCATGGCTCATTTATTAGTCCTCTAGCCGACCAAAGCATTTAAAAAATGGCTTTTAACGCTTCTTTTGTGCATTAGGCTCGTTAGATTAAGTAGTACAATTTTTGTAAAACAAACGAGCATTTTAGCCTATTACTTTTTATGCATACAACGCTTCATAGGATGAGCAGGAAAAACAAACTATTGTGGATGGTTTTTGCTGCCATTATTTTTGTAATTATTTATTTCATTGTCTATTCCCACCAACTTTTATTGGCAAATTCTAAGCAAGAAATTTTAAAAAAACTTGAAGGAACTGCCGCTACCGCCACTTTATTGATTTCAGCCAACCAACATCAGAAGATTGTGGAACGGTTTCCAAATCAAGACGACATTACCCACATTGTTCAAGACAAAGATTACCTCGAGATACAACAAATACTTCTTCAGGTTAAAAATAAAAACAACCTGGCTTCTGACGTCTATACATTGGTTTACAATTCTAGAAAAATGGCTTTCGAATTTATAGTTTCCAGTGCACCACATCCGTATTTCAGACATACTTATGCGGTTTATCCCCAACAGTTAAAACAAAATTACGCTGTTGGAGGGGCATTAAAAGAATACAAAAGTGAAAATGGCTCTTGGTTGTCGGCTTTTGCACCAATAAAAGACAAAGATGGATTGGTAGTGGGGGTGGTACAAGTAGATGAAAGCATAGAATCTGTAATACAAGCAGCCAATGCGGTTTTAATTAACAATATTTTGATTGCTTTAGCAGTAATAGTACCTTTTATTATTCTGTTTTTTAAATATATGAACAATACCCTCCTCCTAGAGGAGGCCCACACCAATAGCCTATACGAAGCCAACGAAGAACTAAAAGTGCAATCCGAAACCATCCGACAAAACAACATACGATTGGAACAAGCCCAATTGACAATTGAAAGTAAAAACCAGCAATTGGACAGCAAAGTTAGGGAGCGAACAAGCGAATTGCTAAAAACAACAAAAGAATTGAAAGCATTTCTATACCGATCGTCCCATGATATTCAAGGCCCTTTGGCTACTTTAAAAGGGTTGACTTTGCTGCTTAAAAAAGATTTGGAAGGAACTCCTCAGGAAGTTTTTATGGATATGTTTAACAAAGAAGTTGCAAGTTTGAGCAATAGAATTAAAGGTGTTTGTTCTGTTTATGAACTCAAAAATATGCGGCAACCGGTGCTGGGAACAATGCAACTCAAAGGAGCATTGAGCGAGGTGCGAAAAAAAATAGAATTGGAAAGGAATGGTCCGATTATCAATTGGCATATGGAAGAATTAGAGGGCATGTTGGTTAGTAGCAACCAAGCGGTTGTTGAAATTGTACTAGAAGAACTGTTTAGAAGTTCGCTCCAATCTAGGAATAACTTTGAAGGGGCAGAAGCAATTGATTTTTACGTTGGTTGTAAGAAAAAAGGGCAATCCACCTTATTGGTAATTAAAGACGCCACTAAAGGGATTTCGACTGATTTATTGAATTACTACAAAGCGCGTTTTAATCAAAACGATTTGTCGCTCAATGCCAATGGCGTTGGGATGTATGCGGTTCGATTGGGTTTGAAAAAAATAAATGCGCGAATAGAATTAAATACCAGCGAAAAAAAACACACAGAATTTGTATTAGAATTTCCAGCCTGACCACCCTGTTCCATTCGAACACTTTTTGTCCGCCTCAGGACCATCAATTTTAGAAATAAAGTTTTAATTTGCATGATAAATTAATTGCGTGTGCAGAAAATAGTGGTTGTGATCCCAGCTTTCAACGAAGAAAGTGCTGTTGGGAAGGTTATAGAAGAGATTCCTTCTTCTGTTGTAAGTGAAATAATTGTGGCCAACAATGGGTCAACAGACAACACAGCTCAAGTAGCAGCTGAAAAAGGAGCTGTGGTAGTTTATGAGCCCCAAAAGGGGTATGGTAAAGCATGTTTGAAAGGCTTGGAGTATGTTGGCCAAATGAACCCTTTGCCAGATATAGTGGTTTTCTTAGATGCCGACTACTCAGATTACCCTAGTGAGTTACCAAATGTTGTAGCCCCAATAATAGATGACAATGCCGACTTGGTAATTGGGTCGCGGGCATTGGGTGAAAAAGAAAGAGGGTCGATGACATTGCCACAAATATTTGGGAACTGGCTTGCCACCACCTTGTTGTTTTGGTTTTACAAACAAAGGTTTACCGATTTAGGCCCTTTTAGAGCAATACGGTATAGCAGCTTGCAAACAATCCAAATGGTGGATGAAAATTTTGGATGGACTGTAGAAATGCAACTTAAGGCTGCCAAATTAGGAATGAACTGTACAGAAGTACCGGTAAGGTATAAAAAGCGGGTGGGAAAGTCAAAAGTTTCGGGAACAGTGAAAGGCGCAGTAATGGCAGGTTATAAAATTCTGTATACAATATTTAAATACTTATAACAATGGATGTGCTTTCTTTTTCAGTAGTTATCGTATACGGCATTTCGTTGCTTTTTATATTTATGTTCAGCTTAGGGCAATTGCACTTGGTATACTGTTATAAAAAACGATTGCGCAGGCAGCAGCAGCCGGCGGAGGCCTTGCCCGCGGATTTGCCCCATGTAACCATCCAATTGCCAGTTTTTAATGAGTTGTATGTTGTGGAGCGGCTTATTGAAGCCGTAGTAGGGTTGGACTACCCAAAAGAACTGCTAGAAGTTCAGGTGTTGGACGACTCTACCGATGAAACTGTAGACATTCTTAGGAAAAAGATAAACGAATACCAAAAATTAGGATTTGACATTCTTCATGTAATCAGGCCCGATAGAAAGGGATTCAAGGCAGGTGCATTGCAATTTGGTTTGGACCAATGCAAAGGAGAATTTGTAGCTGTTTTTGATGCGGATTTCATACCTGGAAAGGATTTTTTAAAAGAATCATTGCCTTTTTTTTCTAACAAAAAAGTTGGAATGGTGCAGACTAGGTGGGGACATTTAAATAAAGACTACTCTCTTTTAACCAAATTACAGGCGTTTGGTTTGGATGCCCATTTTACAGTGGAACAAGGTGGAAGGTCAGAGGCGGGGAGCTTTATTAATTTTAATGGCACTGCAGGAATTTGGAGGAAAGCAACTATTTATGATGCTGGGGGATGGTCTGCAGACACTTTGACCGAGGATTTGGACTTGAGTTATAGGGCCCAATTGAAAGGTTGGGTTTTTGAGTACCGAGAAGATGTGGAATCTCCGGCAGAATTACCAATTCTAATGCCTGCTATCAAATCACAACAATACCGTTGGAACAAAGGTGCTGCTGAAACTGCTCGAAAAAATTTAGGGAAAGTACTCCGCTCTAAAATTAACTGGAGCAGTAAAATTCATGCTGTATTCCACTTATTGAACAGCTCTGTTTTTGTCTCGCTTTTTGTTGCTTCTCTTTTAAGTGTGCCAATGTTGTACATAAAAGAAGCACACCCTGGGCTGAATGTATTGTTCAATTTGGGGAGCCTATTTTTGTTGGGCTTTTTTAGCATCAGTTATTTTTATTGGGTGGCAAGCAAACGAGTGGTTAAAAAGGGTGCAGGAAAGTATTTTATAACTACCTTTCCGCTGTTTTTAATTGTTTCTATGGGGCTTTCTTTACACAATGGAATGGCAGTGCTGGAAGGGCTAATGGGAAAAAAAACGCCTTTCATTAGAACACCAAAATTCAATGTTAAGGACAGATCTCAGTCTTGGAAAAAAAACAAATACATACACCCCAAGTTGTCATTGGCATCCTTAGTGGAAGGAGTGCTTTCCCTGTATTTCATGTTCGGGATTTACTCGGGAATAGTTTTATTAGACTGGGGGCTTATGGTATTCCATGTTATGTTGTGGTTGGGTTTTGGAATGGTGTTTTATTATTCTCTAAAACCAATGGCCCATGCCAAATAAAGGAATTACAGCTTTATTGGCAGGCTCAGTATGCATGTACATCTGGGTGTTTTATTTTGTCGAAAGACAGCAGTCTTTGGCACTTGCAACGGCATTTTCTTTGTTGTTCTTATGTTATGCCATTGTGATGAAAAAAAGGGAACAAATCTCCCTTCGAACACTTCTATTTTTTTCGGTTGTGATCCGCCTGGTCGCTTTGTTCGCAATACCAGCACTATCGGATGATGTTTACCGTTTTTTATGGGATGGCCATTTGATGCAAAATGGATTCAACCCTTTCAGTTTTACACCGGCCGATTTTATAGAACAGCACGGTTTGGGTCTGCCAGGCCTTAATAAATCGCTGTATGAACTGCTGAATTCGAAGGCTTATTTTACGATTTACCCACCCATACAACAAGGGGTTAATTATGTAGTTACAGCAATTGCTGGTCCCGATATCAAAATGGGCATAGTGCTTAATAGATCGGTGTTGTTGGCCATAGAATTTTGTTTGCTAGCATTGGCGTTAAAAATGTTTAAAAAAGATAAATATATTTTCATTTATTTTTTGAACCCCTTGGTCGTATTGGAAGTGAGTGGAAATTTACATATGGAAGGTGCAATGCTATTTTTTTTAGCAGGGTTTTTTTTTTTCTTTTATAAAAAGAAGCATGTAATGGGGTTTGCCTCTTTGGCTCTAGCAGTTGCCTCTAAACTACTTCCTTTGATGGTGTTTCCTTTTGTGTTTAACAAAATGAACTTTAAAAAGGCTGTTGCAACACTCCTGTTTACAGTTTTAATAATAGGGTTGCTGTTTTATCCCTTGTTGGATGTAGGTTTTTTAATGGGAATGAAGAGTAGTTTGGCATTATATTTTAGAACATTTGAATTCAATGCTTCTGTCTTTTATTTGGTAAGGCAAATAGGGTTTTGGCTGGTTGGTTACAACGTCATACAAACTGCAGGGCCAATGCTGGCCCTGACAACGTTCGCATGTATCATAGCACTTTCCTTTTATGACAGACGACAAAATTTTACTTGGCCACAAATAGCCCAGTATTGCCTGGTCATTTATTTTCTTTTTACCAATACCTTGCACCCTTGGTATGTAGTTACTCTAGTAGGACTGAGTATGTTCACAAGGGCACAATTTTCTTTGGTATGGTCTTTTTTTATTTTTTTCACCTACCTCGGGTATTCCGATACTGGATACACCGAGAATTATTACCTCATCACAATCGAGTACTTTTTGGTACTATTGGTATTGTTGAAAGATTTAAATATTATCAAAGTTCAATGGCCATGGATAACAAATTAGGGCTGATTTTCAAACCTTTGTTTTCTATAGCCAAAGCATTTATTTCTAGATCAAAAGAGGAAGGGTCCAGATTGATTACTGGTCCAGATTTAAACCCCGGAGTATTGGTTACAATAACCGTGGGGCTTTCCTTTAAAAGTTCTACCACCTGAGGCAAAAGAGCTGAATTTTCCATTGGCACATACAACATGTGGCTTTTAGTAATGTCTTCTGGTTTGTCAACAAACTTCAACCTTACAGGCAAATTTCCTACTTTCTTCTTCTTCTTAAGAAAAACTTTTTTAAGCTGTTCGTCTTCTGGTCCTAAAATAGTTAGGATGAAACAAGTTTCTCTTAATTCATCGGGCCAGGTCAGACTCTTGGTGAAACTATCAATATACAAGGCTTCTGCTTTTGAACATTGAGCCGATGCCGTGGTCCATGCTATCGTGCTTATTAACACGAGAAAAATGATTTTTGTTTTATTAGCCATTTCAATAAATGTTTTAGAAAACGGGCGCAAAATTATGCCGTTTTCAAATAATTTCAAAATTTAACGTATGCTCTGCATGCCTATTAAATTTAATTCATGCAAAGCTAAAAAGTAGTTGTTTGGCTATCAGGTACTTGCTAAAAACCAGTAAGGTGGTTGTTGGTTGTTAGCATGTAAGTTTTACTAGCGATTATATTTCTGTGGCAAGACCAATCAAGGAAGAACTGATTTGCATGCCTCTTTTCCTTATTTCAGCAGATTTAATTTCTAAATCCATTCCATTTTCTAAATCGATGTTGATAACAGCACCTTTATTGTAGCCTGGTGAACAGGTTACAATCAATGTGGATTGCACACCAAAAGCATCAATAACTTGGTCTAACTGTTGGTTGCTTTCTTCCGGCACAAACAAAATGTGGCATTGCTTCATTTCGTTTAAATCGGTGAAAAATTCTAAGCTTAAAGGAAGGTTGCCTACCTTTTTCTTCTTCTTTTCAAAAAGTTTCACGAATTGCTCATTTTCTTCGCCTAATACTGCTACAACGAATTTCGATTCATCGAGCTGATCAGGCCATTTAATGAACTTTATAAAACTGTTAACGTAAAGGGCTTGTGCGCGTTTATCTTGCCCTGAAGCCGCACTAAATGACAACGTTGCCATTGTTAGTGCAATAAAAAACATTGCTTTTACGGGTTTCATAATTGATTTTAAAATAGGTTCGACTACAATAATAATACATAACTATCTAAAAACCAAATTATTGAACCCATGTAGTTTTAGTGATACTCTAGGTTGTTGTGTGGGTCCTTGTGTTTTATTTAATTTTGTATTGAATTATAAAATCGAAATCTTTGTCTTTTACATAAGTACTTCAAGCAGCAATCAAATGATAAAAAAGCTTTTTTACACCCTTGTATTTGTTTTGAATAATTTAGTGTCTAACGGTCAGGGTAGTTACGATGAGAAATTAAAGACCTTGTATTCCGGTACTGTAACTACTATATCACCAGAGCGTTTGTCTGAATTAATAAAAGAAGATTCTATTTTGATCCTTGATACAAGGGAAAAAAATGAATACGATGTAAGCCACATTAACGGCGCAGTTTTTATGTCCTACGATCAATTCAAAAAAGAAGGACTACAACTGGATCTTAGCGGCGTAAAACAGGTTGTTGTGTATTGCTCAGTAGGATATAGAAGCGAACAGGTAGGAGAAGAAATAAAAAAAAATAAGGCCATTCAAGTATTCAATCTATATGGAGGGATATTTCAATGGGTCAACCAAGGGCATGTGGTAGTGAACCGATCGGGACCAACTAATAAAGTACATACCTACAACAAAACATGGTCCAAATGGTTGATAAAAGGAGAAAAAATATATGAGTAAATCTTTGTTGATAATATTTGCAAAAAACCCCCTACCAGGGAAGGTGAAAACCAGAATAGCGAAAGAATTGGGTAATGAGTTAACGCTGGACATCTACATTAAATTAATGGAAATCACTGAAAAGAACGTTGGAGGATTGTCCATTGATAAATGGGTGGCGTATTCTGATTTTATCGAACACCAAGATTTGTGGCATACTAGGAAATACAAAAAAATCAAGCAGGAAGGATCCGATCTAGGGATGAAAATGCACCGTGCTTTTGAACAAGCTTTTGCCCAAGGATATGAAAAAGTTTGTTTGATTGGAACAGATATCCCGTCTTTGAAGGAACCAATTTTGAAGGAGGCCTTTCTTCAATTGGACAAGGTAGATGTTGTAATAGGCCCTGCACAGGATGGGGGGTATTGTTTAATGGGATTGAAAAAAAATAACGAGGCGTTGTTCTTGGATAAAAAATGGAGCCATTCAAATGTATTGAAAGACGCCACTGCTACAATTAAAACGCAAGGGTTGCAGCATGTGTTGTTAAAGCCATTAAAAGATATAGACCATGTAAAGGATTTAAGAGGGACGGGAATTTTAGAAGCGGTGATGGACGATGATTGGAATTTGTTGGTGTAAATAGGATAACAATAAATTGAATAAAATTATTTTCAATGGTAATTATTGTAGAGAAACCAAATTTTATTCTGTACTCTCTTTGCCATGTTCCAAAATTTTTATATGTTTCATTATGCAATTTGTTTTAATCGGATATGATGCTAAGGATGCAAAAGCCTTGGATAGAAGAATGGCTGCACGGCCTGCCCATGTTGAAATGGCAAAAAAGCTAAAAAGTGAAGGCCGCGTAGTGCACGCAGGCGCTATGTTGGGCGATGATACCCAAATGATAGGGTCTGTTGTAGTGTACAATGTCGAGAACAGAGCCGAATTGGATTTGATATTGCAAAAAGAACCTTACCTGTTGGGTGGGGTTTGGGAAAAAACGATTATCAAGCCATTTAAAGTGGCAGATTTATAATTTACCTAACTAACCTAAACCTAAATTAAGAAGCTCCTAATACGTAGGAGCTTTTTTTATGCGCTTAAGTTTTCTTTAACATAAACCTGAATGTCTTCAAAGAAGGCCGTAAATTCCGTTTCAATTTCGTTGTAGTGCAGTGTTAGCTCTTTAATAGCCAATTCCATTTTAGATTGGAACGATGTCCTTCGAGACATGCCATTTAATACCTCCTGGATGCCTTCTAATTTGCTGTATTCAAATAGCCAATTCTGCGGAATCATGTATTGCAACATGTTTTGGGCGGCATGTGGTAAAATATCCTTGAACTCCATAATGGTTTTATAAAAGTCAAGGGTATAGGGCAGCAATGGCGTTGGGTGGTACTTGTTCCAATTTTTTGCAAGAAAATGATCGTAGTAGATGTCTACAAGAACGGCTGCATAATGCCGGTAAACAGGAGTTAGTTTGGCTTTGGTGGTTTTTACAATTGGGTGGGTATCGGTGTACCTGTCTATATTTCTGTGGAGTTGAATGCCTTTTTGAATTTCAGGACTAAAATCTTTTAGTTGGTTGCCTTTTACGAAATCGCCCATAAAATTGCCAGCGATGATGTTTTTATCCTCTCCTGATAAATAAATATGGGCTAAATAGTTCATAGATGATAAGTTACAAATTAAATTAAATAAAAAGGAACCAAGCATTAACCAAATGCCTGTAAGTAACTAACAATACGCAGCGGAACAAGTTTCAAAAAAATAAAATATCTAATAGAAGGGCAAAAGAGGTAGCAAAATGTAAAGCCAACGACCAATTATAATAAGAAAAACCGACCATATTAAGTATATTAGCTGCTGTTAAGAAATGCTTTACGTATGCAGGAAAAATTAAATGAATCTCTGAATTATATTCAGTCAAAAACAACCATTAAACCAGAGGTTGGCATCATATTAGGAACGGGTTTAGGAGGGCTTACCAAAGAAATTCAATCTCCAGAAATTGTAGAATACGCAGATATACCCAATTTCCCAGTATCAACAGTAGAGTCCCATAAAGGCAAATTGCTTTTTGGTTCAATTGAAGGAAAGCGGGTGGTAGTAATGCAAGGGCGTTTTCATTATTATGAAGGATATTCTATGCAGCAAGTTACTTTCCCCGTCCGCATTTTGAAGATGTTAGGAATTAAACAACTGCTCATTTCCAATGCAGCGGGAGGGTTGGATGAAGCCCATGACAAAGGAGACTTGATGGTAATCCAAGACCATATCAACTTGCAGCCGGAAAATCCATTGAGGGGACAGAATTTAGATAGTTTTGGACCTAGGTTTCCGGACATGTCGGAACCTTATGACTTGAATTTAATCCGACAGGCAGAGTCCATCGCTAAAGAAAAGGATATACGACTCCACCAAGGGGTATATGTTGCAGTTTCTGGGCCCAACTTAGAAACAAGAGCGGAGTACAAATTTTTGAGTTTGATAGGTGCCAATGCCGTTGGGATGAGTACTGTTCCGGAGAATATTGTAGCCCGCCAAATGGACCTTCCATGTTTTGCAGTATCGGTAATCACCGATTTATGTACACCGAGCAAAATTCAAAAAGTAACAGTAGAGGAGGTTATAGCAGCGGCGCATTTGGCAGAGCCAAAATTGACATTGTTAATGAAAGAAATGATAAAACGATTGTAAAAAATGGGAGAAGTTAAAAAGGTAGCCTTAGTAACTGGCGCAAGCAAAGGAATTGGAAAATCCATTGTTCACAAATTGTTGTCCAATGGGTATTTTGTGTTTGGATTATCCAGAACTTCCCCAGGTATAGAATCAAGGGATTTTGAGTTTATTCCAACCGATTTGGGAAGCTACGAATCTGTTCGAAGTAGTTTTGATAAAATTTCAGAGCACCAGCATAGCGCCTTGGAGGTGTTGGTGAACAATGCTGGAGTTGGTGTAGAAGGTTTCTTAGAGGATACTTCGATAGAAGATTGGCACACCATGTTCAACGTCAATGTGCACGGGCTGTTTTACTGTTGTAAATTGGCAATACCACAAATGAGAAAATTGCAAAAAGGACATATCATCAACATTGCCTCCATCGCTGGGCATACTGGCATTGGTGGCATGTCGGGGTATTGTGCTACAAAATTTGCAGTTAAAGGTATTGGGCAAAGTTTGTTCAAGGAAGTTCGAAAGGATGGCATTAAAGTTACCACTATTTATCCGGGATCTACCAATACCAACTTCTTTGATGCCATTGATTCTGTAGAAGCCAACACCAATATGTTGGACCCCAATGACATTGCACAATCTGTGATAGAAATGGTGAATTCGAGTTCCAATTATCTTCCAGTAGACTTAGAAGTGAGGCCATTAAAGCCAAAAGGGTGATCTTTTAGCCATAGTGCTCATGTTACAAACACTTATTTCCACCATTATGAGGGATAGAAACAAGTAACTTTTGTCTTAATTTAGTAGCAACAACAACAATTAAGGTCAAAATTTAAATGAAAACTAACATGAAGTTGGTGAGGTCTAAACGTAGGCTTCTTACCACACTACTGCTGCTTTGCTGTATATCTTGGTGTACGGCAAATGAAGGGTTAGGATCCAGGAATAAGTATGGATTCAACTTGCGCGAAACGTTAACGGAAACCAAAATTCCGTTTGAGCTGGTAGACAATCTTATTGTCATACCTGTACAAATCAACAAGCAAGTCACCGTTAAAGCCATCCTAGATACTGGGGTGCGTTCATTTATCCTGTATGGTAAACAATACATACACTTGGATGAAATGAATTTTGAAAACTCCAGAGAAGTGGAAGTTACGGGATTGGGCACGGGAAGAAATGACCAAGGTGTTCTATCATTTGGTAACAACCTGGAAGTCGAAGGAGTGGAAGGACGGGGCATTGCAATGGTCCATGTTTTGGACCAAATTCCTTTCAAATTACTCAGAGAAAACAACATTGAGGCCATTTTTGGCTATCAGATCTTTTCGAGGTTCGTTGTCGAGATCGACTATCAGAACCTGGAGATTACTGTAAAAGATCCAGACTATGTTGCAAAAACTGATTATTCTTTTTCCTTACCGATTAAAATTATCGACACCAAACCCTACGTGGAGGTAGAGTTGTTCAATGGCAAGGAGAAAAAAACCTTTAATCTTTTGCTTGATACAGGAGCATCCAGTGAGATTTTACTCTATGAACAAGCATTTCAAGGCTATTTAAGTAGTACTTATACCTCAAGGAAAGTTCAATTGGGGGAAGGGTTTAATGGTTTAATTGTGGGCAAAAAAGGGGTTATGGATTCCATGAATTTTCTTGAAATGGAATTACAAGAAGTCCCTTTTTATGCGGTATCCATGAAATCCACTAAAAACAAGTTTATTAAGGAGAAAATCATCCATGGGTTAATTGGTGCCAATGTACTTTCAAAATACAAGGTCACATTTGACTATGTGAACCACCGAGCCTATTTTGAAAAAGGAGAATCTGGTGCCACACTTTTGGGGTCCTAACTTATATTCTAATTACTTATACCGCGGAGGGGTTCTATCTACTAGGACCCCTCTTTTTTTGTTTTTTAAACTATGTAGTAGAAGGGATAAGAATTTTTACTAAATTGGGTCTACTAATTTTTTATGTATGGAAATAGCGGGAATTATATTGTTGATAGCCCTTGGTTTTATTCTTCTACTGATCGAACTTTTGTTTATTCCAGGAACTACGGTTGTAGGAGTATTTGGCTTTTTGGTTACAGCAACAGGAATTTACCTTACTTTTAAAAATTTTGGTGATACCGCAGGTTATTGGACCCTTACAGGCTCTTCAGTCGGTTTTGTAGTGGTGTTGGTTATAGGTTTCAAACAAGATACCTGGAGCAAGGTGGCTCTAAAAACAAGCATAGACTCTAAAGTCAATGAAATGGACAAACTTGGTTTTTCCATAGACCAAGAGGGGTTAGCAGTTTCAGATATCAAACCAGTTGGGAAGGGAGAATTTGACGGAGTTCAAATTGAAGTTGCCTCTGATGGCTCTTTCATTGAAAGTGGAACACCCATTGTTATTCAGAAAATATTACAAAATAAAATAATTGTTCAACAGTTTAACCATTAAATTATGGAATTAGGAGTTCTTGCAATCATATTTGCAGTTGTTATTTTTTTGTGGCTATTCTTTTACTTTATTCCAGTCGGATTATGGATTGCAGCCCGATTAAATAACGTAAGAGTAGGGCTTATTGAATTGGGCTTAATGCGCATCAGGAGGGTGCCTCCAAGTGTAATAACCAACTCATTGATAACGGCTACAAAAGCTGGATTGGCAATAACCTCAACAGATTTGGAAACTCATTTTTTGGCAGGTGGAAATGTACCAAGCGTTATTACAGCTTTAATTTCAGCCGATAAAGCCAATATGAATATGTCTTTCAAACAGGCCACTGCAATCGATCTTGCAGGAAGAGATGTTTTTCAGGCAGTGCAAATATCCGTAAATCCAAAAGTGATTACAACGCCAAAAGTAGCGGCGGTAGCAGCAGATGGTATTCAGTTGATTGCAACTGCAAGAGTAACGGTAAGAGCCAATATCCAACAATTGGTTGGGGGTGCAGGAGAAGACACCATTTTAGCTAGGGTAGGAGAAGGCATTGTAACTTCCATTGGTTCGGCAGGATCTCATAAAGAGGTATTGGAAAATCCGGATAAAATTTCAAAACTGGTGCTACAAAGAGGGCTTGATGCTGGAACAGCATTTGAAATTTTATCTATCGATATAGCGGATGTGGATGTTGGTGCCAATATTGGTGCACAACTACAGACAGACCAAGCTTCAGCTGATTTAAAGGTGGCAGAAGCCAAAGCCGAAGAGAGAAGAGCAATGGCAGTTGCACACGAACAAGAAATGAAGGCCAAGGCGCAAGATGCAAGAGCAAGTGTAATTGCTGCGGAAGCTGAAATTCCAAAAGCCATGGCCGAAGCTTTTAGGTCGGGTAATTTAGGCATCATGGATTATTACAAAATGCAGAATATTGAAGCAGATACTTCTATGAGAGAGTCCATCTCTGGTGGTAGTAAAAAATCTGGAAAAGGGTCTGACGACTCCAAAAGGAAATAAACAATTAAATTTACAGAAGGGGAGTGTGCTTGCATGCTCCCTTTTTTTGTTTTGTATTAATTTTCTACTACTTCAATTTTTTCTGGAAAAGACACCAGGTATTGGTTTTTCTGTTCTAAGAAATGAAGGTCCATATAAGAGGTAGGGATGATGTTGAGACCATTCTTGTCGATAACACCATATTTGTTTATTTTTTTAATTATAAAGTGTCCGTTTGGCAACAAGTGTATAGAATCGTAACGTGGCGTAATCAAAACCTTTCCATTCTGATTTGTTATGCCTACCATTCCATTTTTTGTTACCGCAGTATATTGCGCCGACAATGGAAGTATGGATTCGTATTCTGTGGGTAGGATAACAAGACCTTGCTTGTCAATAATGCCATACTTACCATTTCGTTTCACATAGGCAATACCGTTTTGAAACAAGGATATGGCATCGTAGTTCGGTTGTACTACTATGTCTTCATTTTTGTTTATGTAGCCCCATTTGCCTAAAATCTTTATACCAGCCATACCCTCTGCATACTGAAGCACTGAGTCGTAACGGTTGGCAATCCGCAACCTTTGGTGTCCATCAATAAAACCCCATTTGCCATCTATTTTTACGCCGGTAAACCCTTCTGAGGGAGGTAATAAGTGTTCTAAAGTGGGTTGGTTTTTATTCGATAGAATTCTACCGTCAAAATTAATTATTTGAATTAAACCATTGTCATGGATTTCAAGCAAGCGGTCCTCTTCTATTTTAAGTTGGTTGTTAGTGAAATACACCAGCCTACCATCCGTATCAAATAGCTGTTTTTGCTCTCCTTCATGAACCAAATACAAATCTTCAGAAACTACTGACATCGGATTGTCCCCTGGTGGTACGATCCATTCATTTGTAGTTGAAATTATACCGTATTGGTCGTGGAACTTTACCGAAATTAAGTCATTTTTAATATCGGACAAACTGTCGTATACGCAATGAATTTTTTCGTGTCCATTTCTATCGATGTACCCGAAATGGTTTTTACGCTTGACTTTGAACATCCAGTTTTTATAAGCACCAATATGTTGGTATTTAAACTCTGTCCGTTTTATTCCGAAAGAATCGAAGAGTTGCCATCCTGGTTTGTGTTTGTTTTTCTGGACAAATAAAAACCCGTTTCCGTAATATGCAGAGTCGTAAAGAAAAGGAATTTTTACGTTCTCCGATTGATCAATTAAGCCAAACTTTTCCTTTTTTGCTATGAGTAAGGAGTTGGATACCTTATTGAGATAATCGTATTGCTGATTGGAAATGTTTTTCAATTCTTCGTTTAGTATCCAATATTTATTTTGCGCAGAAACTACATTTATCTCGGAATATTCAGAGTGAAATTGATCAAAAGTACCTTCGGTTAGGATGTCGTTATTTTCATTGATTATGGCCCATTTTTTATAGGATATTCCTTTGAATGTTGTACCGGACACAGATATGTCTTTGTACTCTAAAGGTGCAATGATTTCCCCTTTGTCATTGATTAGTCCTGATTTGTACCCTTTTTTAATTTTGTAATGCGCGTTGTCCAATAATGTTATTTTGTCTATATCGGAAGCAACAAGCTGCCCTTGGGCTGTGAATAAATCAGAGCGGTTAGCATCTTTGTTTCCAACAAAGAAGACCTGGTCAAGGATGTCAATACTTTCATAATCGAAGGGTACCAAAGTTTTTTCTTCTTGGTTGATGATGCCCTCAAGGTATTGCCCATTGGTTTTGATTGTCGCTTTTAAGAAACCTTTGTGCGCATATAAATTGAAATATTTGAATTGGACAACGGATGTTCCGGATTTGGTTATTAATCCAAAAAAATTATGGTTGGTGAGTCGACCTTTTCTTGAGGCTATATATAGATTTTGGATGCCCACTCTAAGGTCCGTATAAATGGCTTTCGCTGCAATCTTATTGTCTAAAGTAACAATGCCCCATTTTTGATTTTCTTTAAAACCAATGCTGTTGTTATAAACCGTTGGGGCATTATCATCGCTCCAACCCAGGGCTTCGTATTGTGCAGGAAGCACTATTATCCCATTTTTTTTAAGGCCATACCGACCACTTTCTTTAAAAATCTCTAAGTTATTATCGGCAAGTAAAACGGTCGATAACAAAAAAGTACTTACAAAAAATACTACTTTCAGCACACTTCTCAACATGGTATAAATATGGGGCATATAATAGAAAAAACCAATCCTGAGAAGAATTGGTTTACATTTCAACGAATTATCTAAGATTATTTTTTGGAAGGTTCAGTTTCTTGTTCCAAGTTGAATAGGTCATTCAACACATCAATCAACGTATCTGCTTCGCCTCTTTTACACGCAGCTTTTAACTGTAAAACAGGAAGTTTCATGACCTTTTGGATCATACTTTTGGTTACTTGTTCTACAATTTTGACTTGCGATGCATCCGCTTTTTTAAGAAAACGCGACATTTCTTCTTGCCTGATGTCTTCCAAAGCATTTTTCAACTTTTGAATGGTAGGGGACACAACCATTTCCTTGCTCCAGTTTTCGAACTCAAAAATGGCTTCTTCCACAATTTTTTCTACGGATGGAATAGAGGCAATACGAGCCTCAACCGCTTTGTTTGCTTTGTTTTGAATGGTGTCTATGTTGTATACTTCGGCATGTGCCAAGTGGTCTACCGCTGGTTCGATGCTTCTCGGTATAGAAAGATCAATAAAAAACTTATAGGAATCAATTTTTAATTTTTCGACGTACGCTGCTGTAATAAACGGAGCAGGCATAGACAAAGAAGAAATTATAATATCTGCTTGTTCTATGGCTTCTTGGGCTTTGTCAAAAGGAATGACTTGGAACCTATTGCCTTCATTAATTTTGTCTGCTTTGGATTGGGTTCTGTTGGCAATGTATATAAGGTCAATATCAGATTCTTCCAAGTTTTTACATACATCTGTTCCGATTTCACCCAACCCTAAAATAAGCACTTTAGGGTTAACAAAATTAGAAGCCAAATCATCGACGAGTTCTGCAGCTGCATAAGATACAGAAGCAGCACCATCTCTAAAGTTGGTCTCCTGAACTACGCGCTTATTGGTAAAGAATATGGAATGCATGAGCCGGTGCAACATGGGCCCTGCTACTTCTTCATCTGCGCTCCATTGGTAAGACTTTTTTATCTGACTGGAAATTTGAATATCACCAATTACATTGGCTTCCAATCCCATAGAAACTCTGAATAAATGTTTGATTGCGGCGTCATGAGAAGCTATTTGCTGAAAATAGCTGCAAAAGCTGGCTATAGAGTCTAACTTCTTTACAAAACGTATCCCTTCGAAAATCATATTTTCTATTGCACTTTCACTGAAATAATAAATTTCAGTACGATTGCATGTAGATACAACCATTACTTCATTACAATCCGTATTGGACTTAATAAAGTACAGCAGTTTTCTTGACTCTTCTTCGTTGAAGGCCAAAATCTCTCTCCATTCAATCGGGCAATTTTTATATGACAGCCCTAATAATTTAAAGTATCCGTTCATAAGTAGACCTCTTCGTCACAAAAATAATTAATTAATAACAAGATTTGCGTATAATAAATCCCTGAAAATCTTATTTAGAAAGATTTTAAATAAAGGAGTAGCCTTATTTCCACTTCGCAAAGTAGTTAACTATAATTAGTTAGTGCCTAACAGAGATCAAATTACAACATGATTAAAGTCATGTTTTTAAATCTCTGTTGTAATGGTTATATTATTTTTTTTAAATATTTTTTGATTATGAGAAGACTAAGGCAGCAATTGGCCTATTTTTTTGGCTTCGAACGCAGGGAAATAAATGGGTTCATATTACTCAGTATAGTGGTATTCGGCACTTTATTGGTTCCAATTATTATTAAAACAGCGAACAAACCTACTAGGGCTACCTTGGTACAAGGGTTCGACACCTTAAATGCAGAACCTCCAAAATTTGAAAAAGCATTGGTAGCTAAAAAAGTTCCGAAACAATTTGAGTTGCATAGGTTCAACCCAAACATTGCTTCAAAAAAAGAAATGCTGGCTATGGGTATCCCTTATAAAGTAGCGCGGACCATAGAAAACTATGTGAAAAAGGGTGGGCATTTTAAAAGAAAAAATGACCTGTTAAAAATATATGGGATGCAGGACAGTTTGTATGCCGCCTTGCTTCCGTATGTTGCGATTCCACTCGTTGCCAATAACTCAAAAGAGGCCCACCTCCAAAAATCATTACCCTTTACGAGCGAGCGAGCTGTCGTGTTGCCTCCCTTGGATCTCAACTCGGCCGATGCAACAGCCCTGCAACGATTAAAGGGCATTGGCCCCGTATTGTCTAAAAGAGTGGTTAAATTCAGAGAAAAATTGGGTGGATTTTATGCGGTACACCAATTGGGAGAAGTTTATGGCGTTTCGGATAGTACCTACCAATCCTTAGTGGAAACAGTGGTGGTAAATAAACCAAAATTGTCTTTAATAAAACTAAATTTGGTAGGAGCCGACACTTTGGCTATGCACCCCTACATCAGTAAAAACAAGGCGCGTCTAATAGTGGCTTTTCGGCAACAACATGGACCCTACCTTTCCAAACAAGAATTATATAAAATAAAAGCAATAGATTCTGTGTTTTATAATAAGGTGTCCCCCTACCTTTCGGTCCATTAAACTACTGGAAGAAATTGAAAAGAACCACTTAATTAATTTTTCGTATTTTACGGTTATAATTTTTATGCATGCAAAAAATTCTAAAATCATACTTAAAAAGACTGACTAATTTATCGTCAAATAATAGGTCTATTTACCTTCCTAGAATCGTAAACGAGCAGTTTATTGATGTACAGGAATTTAACTTTTTGGATAATAAACCTTCGTTTGACATTATAAAGTTTCTAATTTCTGGCCGAAAAAAAATCAAATTAACAGACATTGTCGATACCCACGATTCGGAAGCCAATATTATGAGCAGGAGGCTTCGGAAATTGCTGAGAAGAGACAAGTTTCTCGAAGAGGAAAGAGGGGCCAAAGACCTTTATGTTGGTTGGCCTTTTGTACGAGGGAAATTTACAGATGGTTCCTTGGTTCGAGCCCCATTGTTGTTTTTTCCTGTTTCGTTAGAAATGGAAAAAAATAGCTGGTACCTCGTCAAAAGATCCGACCTTGGTGCCACTTTTAATAAGTCATTTTTATTGGCTTATGCCTACTATAATAAAATCCAGTTAGAAGATGCGTTCATTGATCGACACTTCGAAGACTTTGACCACGATAGCCAGGTTTTTAGAACTTCGCTATTTCAAATGTTAAAAGATTCTGCCTTGGAGATAAATTTCAACCAAGACAATTTCCAAGATATTCTTAAAGGGTTTGTAAATTATAAAAAGGAGGAGTTCGAAGCATCCTTGGGAGAAGGGCAATTAAAATTATTTCCGGAGGCAGTTTTGGGGATTTTTCCGCAATCTGGATCCCAATTGGTGCCAGATTACCAATACCTTTTGGAAGAATCTGCTCATGAAGACATGGAGTCTTTTTTTTATAAGAAAAGCACAGGAGAAGCCCAAGATGTATCCCAATATTATTATTTGGATAAAGTAAAAGAGGAAAACACTTTTACTCCATTTAAAATGGATGCCTTTCAAGAAAATGCCATTAAAGCAGTTAAAATGGGTAACTCTCTTGTCGTACAAGGCCCCCCTGGAACCGGCAAGTCTCAATTAATTTGCAACCTCATTTCGGATTTTATTGCGCGCGGTAAAAATGTGCTCGTAGTAAGTCAAAAAAGAGCGGCTTTGGACGTAGTGTACAATCGATTGAAAGACAAACACCTAGAGGATTTTTTGGGTTTGGTGCACGACTTTAAGGACGACAGAAAAAAATTATACGAGCAGATAGCAAAACAGATTGATAAAATTCCGGAGTACAAATTGAAAAATAGCTCTTTGAATACGATCCAATTAGAACGTATGTTTCTTCAAGTAAGCCGGCGTTCGGACCAATTGGTTGAAGAAATGGAAGAGTTCAAAGAGGCCTTGTACAATGTGAAAGAATGTGGGGTGTCTATTAAAGAACTTTATTTGAGTTCGGATAAAAATGCTCCGTCCATTAATATAAGGCAGGAATATAGGAACTTTAATTTTGATAATATTTTTGGTTTAATCGAAAAGCTGAATGCAGTTTCTAGTTATGCTGCAAAATTTCATAAGTCCGAATACCCACTGTCTCAGAGAAAACCTTTTAAGGGATATGGTGTCCACGAATTTAATGAAATGAAAAAAATGATCTCGGAAGTTCCTGTTTACCAAGAAGAGATCAAAGCCAAAGTGAAGGAGGTAATAGGTGCTGGGCTTGATTTGTATGAAGGTTTGGCCATCTATGAGAAAAGAGAAAAAATCAAAGAGATGCTCTACCTTCTGCGCGACCCGAAGGCTTTCCGGTATTTCCGATATATGGCCGATTACCCAGACAAAGTAACGGATATATTGTGGTTGGCAAATACCGAGCGGGTTTTAATGGATTGTTACAAGGGTATTGGGCCAGAAATAACCCTTAAAAAGGAGGAGTTAGGTAAGTTTCAAGAAACACTTCAACGTACAATAGAAGCTAAAAGAGGCATCATCAAGCTTATAAAATGGAAGTTGTTTTCGAAGGATAAGTATTTTATAAAAAGAGTGTTGGTAGCCAATGGTCTTAAAAACAACCGCAAGGATTTCAAAACTATGATTGAAAAAATTGATAGTCGGTTGAATTTGGAACACAACATTACCAAACTTAAATCTGCCGGATGGTTGGATGAAATTCCACAGTCTTACGAAAAAGTTAAATTTCAAAATTGGTTTTATACCCAGCGCCAAGCGGCAAAAGCAAAATTGATTTTTAATCATTTAAGAAATTTCAAGGAGTATTTTAATGTTAAAAAACTTCAATACGATGAGTTGAGTGAGAAACTGGAGCAGTTGTTTGCGGTCATAAGCGAGATTCCTAGTAAGAAGGAAGCTTGGTTGTCTTATTTGTCGGAGTACCAAATTCACATTGTGGTAAACGATCCAGAATATGCACCTAAAATGCAGGAAGCCTTGGCCGTAGATTTTGATTCTCTGTGCGAGTACGATGAAGTTAAGGCCAGCTTAACCGAACCAGAAGAAGAAGTAATTAACAAAGTGTTGGAGGAGATGTCAGATAATGATGGCATCGAATCGGCTGAAGGGTTGCTTTCCAACAGTTTAAAACTGGCATGGATAGACCACATTGAGTCAAAATACCCCATATTAAGAACTGTTTCCAGTATGAAATTCAGGAAAATGGAGGCAGAATTACAAAACAGTATTCGAGAAAAACTGAGAATTTCAAACGAAATACTATTGAGTAGAGCTAGGGAGAGAACCTACGAAAACGTAGAATACAACAGACTCAATAATATGGTGACTTACCGAGATTTGAACCACCAGGTTACAAAGAAGAGAAGGATCTGGCCAATTAGAAGGCTTTTTGCTCAATTTTACCACGAGATTTTTGAATTAACACCATGTTGGTTGGTATCTCCGGAGTCTGCTTCTGCTATTTTTCCTATGGCTGAAATATTCGATCTAGTGATTTTTGATGAAGCTTCTCAGTGTTTTACTGAAAAAGGGCTGCCATCAATTTTTAGAGGCAGGCAGGTAATTGTAGCAGGAGATAACAAACAGCTCCGGCCGAATGATTTGTACCAAGTAAGGTATGAAGATGAAGATGAAACACCGGAACTGGAAGTAGAATCGCTGTTGGAGCTGTCTTCTCAATTTCTAAATACAGTAAGTTTAAATGGACACTACCGAAGTAAAACCTTGGATTTAATTGACTTTTCTAACCAACATTTCTACAATGGTAAATTAAAATTGTTGCCAAATAGGACTGAAATTAACAAACATGTACCGGCCATCACTTACCGGAATGTGGAAGGCGTATGGGAAAAAAATTGCAATCAAAAAGAAGCCGATGCCGTAGTACAGCTGGTACTGGAGTTGTTAGAACAATCTCCTGAAAAAGAAATTGGGGTGGTCACCTTTAATGCCCAGCAACAATCTTTGGTGATGGACATGCTGGACAATAAATTGATGGAACTTAAAAAGAATTTTCCGAGCACTTTAATTGTCAAAAACATAGAAAACATACAGGGAGATGAAAAAGATATTATTATTTTTTCTACTGGTTATGGACCGGATACTTCTGGACGAATAATGATGCAGTTTGGTAGTTTAAATGCCATTCATGGAGAAAACAGATTGAATGTAGCCATTACAAGGGCAAGAGAAAAAATATACATTCTCACCAGCCTTTGGCCCCAACAACTGCATGTGGATGATGCTAAAAACCACGGCCCTAAAATGCTTAAGAAATATTTAGAATATGCTTTGGATGTGTCTGAAGGTAAATTTGTTCCTACAATGCCATCGGTAAAGGACTTTGAAAGTACCTGGTATTTAAAGAATACATTGGAAAAGTGGGCCAACCAATATTTAGAGGGCTATGAAGTGGCTGCTGATTTGCCTTTTTGTGACCTTTCTATCCAACAAAATGGCAATTACTTGGGCGCGATCTTAACCGATGATAATCTGTATTATCAAGGTGTTTCAGTAAAAGATGTTCATGTATATACACCCTTTTTGTTGAGTAAAACGGAATGGAAGTACAAGGGGATTTTCAGTAGAGAATATTGGAACAATAAAAAACTAGTGGAAGAGGAGTTGGCAAGGTTTGCCAATTTGAATTCATAGAGTTTCGGTAGTTCTTTGAACTAAAAAAATAAAACAAAAAAAGCCGCTCCAAAAGGAGGCGGCTTTTTTCATGTTGTTAGGTATTATTTTAGATTGTTTCTGTAAAGAAACTCTTCGTATGCATCTTGGTAACTTTCTACATCCGGCGCTTTTTGAATGGCTTGTTCATAATAATACAATGCATCCAAAATAAGTCCATTTTGCTCATAAAAACCACCTAAAATATACATATTTAAGGCCGATGGCTCTCCAACATCGCTTTGGATTTCTTTCAAATCTTGGGCGATTATCTGTGACTTTTCATCGTTTAATTTCTTAATTGCAACCCGCTTGGACTTGCGGTCTTTGTTGCTTTCTAAGCTAATAGTGACCAACAAGGCTTCATTGGGCTTTAATTCATTTTTAGATAAGTCCAACACATAACTATTCTCTTTAAGAGATTTAGATATGATTTGATCGCCATACAAGCTAATTACAGAAATTACGTAAACTGGATTATCAACATCGGTTACTGGTTCCCATTCGATCAATACCGTTTCGTTGTAAACGAAAATGGATGTCCCTGGAATGTGAATTTGAATTTCATCTTTTAATGCCCGGTCTACCGCTCCAGTAGCTTTTAACTTGCTGCTCTTTTCATCGGACATTGCCTTGCTCAATACATAGTCAGCATATTTAGAAGCGACACTTGAACTTTTGGTATTGATAACCTTTGAGTCCAAATCTGCTACTTTTAAGCTGCCTTCTTTGTTCTTTAACTCCATTGTTTTACCAGAATGGTGCATTAAACCTAAGTATGCACCGCTGCCTAGTTTCAGTTCATCACTTTTGGACAAACTGGCCCCAATTTTTAATGGTTTCCAATTCCCATCACTTTTTACTTCGTTGGTACCTTTGTTAGCCAACACCTTAAAAGTGTAAGATTGCCCATTAACTGACATGCCAATAACCAGTAAAACAAGTAAGAGTTGGATGCTCTTAAATTTCATGTTTCTTGTTATTTTGTTATTAAAACCTACTAATTATAAAATTACTTCTTACCAAATGTAAACAATTCTCGTCTACTTTTCTTACTAAATAGATTTTTTATTACACCGTAATAAATCTCTAGTGCATCTCCTGCAAGCGCAATTGCGAAGATACCTAGGTCCAATTCCATTTTAAAACTTGCTACTGCAAATACCTCAATTACTATAAAAGTAATAACCATAATTTCTACCAACTGAATGATCTTGGAAATACCGTCGTACCAAGCACCCAAATTGTGGAAAATATAAGAAAACAATACTATGTTGATGTAACACAATAATATTGCCAGAAAAATTTTAAGAAATTCCGAAAGAGAATCAATATAGTCACCGTTTAATATCATAGAAACAATGTTGGCATGAATGACCAGTCCGTACATATCTGGGTTGGCTTTTCCAGCATAATTTTTGTTGAGTGGTGAAAAGAATTTATCATCCCAGCTGGTGTCCAAAATGTTGTCTCCTAAATAACCGAAGAGTACTATTTTGCCCTCTATTACTTCTTTTTCAAAATCTTCATTGAATACATTGTCCCAATCCAAGGTGTAAAACCTGGTAGAAAACTCGTTTTGATCAAAAGGGTTTAGGAAGTTACCTCGGTAATTAATTAGTTCCCAGTCATTGCTGCGTTCCAAAAGCTTATTAGTGGCTTCTGGATTGTAAATTTCACTTATTTTTACTGCAAAAGCATGCAGCGAATCTCCTCTAACAAGTCGGGATGGCGGAAATTCCCGACACGTTTTAAAATCATCCTGAAATTCGGCATCCGTACTGAGGTTGGCAAAACCTTCGTGGGCTTTATTGCCTTTAATAAATGGGTGTGTAATTTTCAAAGAGTCGAATAAAAGGTCATTACCGTATGCCTTTTTAGAAAGACTGTCGGTCTGCAACAATTGGGTTACCAAAACAAGGTTTTCAATGTTGGCCAATGCCATACTCAAAATTTCATCTTGCAAAGTGTCTTCACTCCTTTTGGCGAAAAATGTATCAAAAGCAACCACTTTTGGGTTGTATTGGTTGATGATGTTTACCATCATTCCTATTTCTCCACGGGTTTTGTCTCCAATATTGACCAATACAATGTTTTCATCGGGTGGCAGTGGCTCCCTAAAGCGAGAAAAAGCCATGTCGGTTATTTCCATATCCGAAAGGGCTTTCCCAATGGAATCAAATTCATCGAACAAATTGGAGTTGAATACTTTTGAAAAGCCCCACATCAATGCAAAAACAAAAATTGTTGCAAATATTGAGTCAATCCAAAGGGCTTTGCTTTTAAAATTCATAAAAGTCTGTTTTATTTAAACTATGGTATTTTGTCGTTGGACGAAATCCTATAGCACAAATTAGAAAAAATATGGCAAAGTCCCGAAGATCAAGGCTTAAAGTGTCAGAGTACAAGGAAGGTATTTTATTGAATGACAGGATGGTACTCAGCAAAGCCATTACACTGATAGAGAGTGCTCTGTCTTCCGACCGGGTGTTGGCCGATGCGTTAATTACCCAACTTATGCCCCATACAGGGCGGTCCTTGCGAATAGGGATTACGGGTGTTCCAGGCGTGGGAAAGAGTACTTTTATCGAATCCTTTGGAGCCTACCTGATAGAACAGGGGTTGCGTGTAGCGGTGTTGGCTATTGATCCTTCAAGTCAAAAAACAGGAGGCTCTATTTTAGGAGATAAAACAAGAATGGAAGCCCTCTCTCATAATAAAAATGCTTATATCCGACCTTCGGCAACGGGTTCTACCCTAGGAGGTGTTGCCGATAAAACACGAGAATCTATTTTGCTGTGCGAAGCAGCGGGGTACGATGTAGTTTTAATTGAGACCGTAGGAGTAGGGCAGTCCGAAGTTAAAGTAAAAAGTGTTGTCGATTATTTTTTGTTGTTGATGTTGTCTGGCGCAGGGGATGAATTGCAGGGCATAAAAAAAGGCATTATGGAAATGGCAGATGGCATGGCCATAACCAAAGCGGATGGAGACAATACCCAAAAGGCTACCAAGGCACAGGGGGTATACAAAGCCGCGTTACATTTGTTTGCAGCACCAGAATCTGGCGTGCCTGTAGAGGTGCTTACATGCTCCTCTTTACACAATACTGGCCTAGCCGAAATTTGGCAGTCAATTGAAGGTTTTAAAGAACAAGTGAAAGCCAATGGTTATTTTGATCTCAATCGGAACAATCAGCAATTGTCATGGATGAGAGAAAATGTAAATAGACTGCTTATGGAAGATTTTGAACGCAACCATGCCGTGCAACACGAAATGAAGACCCTAGAAAAAGAAATACTGGAAGGGCTTCAGGATGCAGGGTCAGCGGCAAGAAAACTAATGCAGGTTTATAAAAGAGATAACTCTTTAAAATAAAAAGTACTTGTCTGCTCGGTAGTGCCACCATCTTTATTTTTCACATAGAATTGGTATTCTTTTTTACTTGTTTCTAAAAGTTTTATAGGAATACTTTCACTAAAGTAAGGTGCTTGGAATACAAAGGTGTGAAATTCTCCGTTCTCACCACAAGGGTCTACTTCTCCTGGAAATTTTTTAGAAAGGTTCCAATCTAATGTGAGGCCTACGAATTGTTTTAATGCGGCATTTGCGGCACAGATTTTAGTTTGAAATCCAGTATTAAGGAATGTATTTAACACCTCGGTAGTTTTGATTTGCCAAAGCGGGAACACTCCTTTTAATCCTACCGCCTCCAACTGTTTTTCTCTATATTGTTTTAAATCTTCTAGAAAAATATCTCCGTAGCCAATATGGGTAATTCCGCTCTGTTTTTGTTTGGTGCAAAACTCGTGTATTACTTGGTTGTACAGGTCATGGTCTTGTGAAGACTTCATATAAAGAACTTCTAAGGGAATGCCCATGGCCTTGCTTTGGGCTTCGATTAGGGCCAATTGCACCCCGTGCATGCCAACCCGACCGGTCTCTTCAATTATAACAGTATGTAAATTACACACTTCAAAGTTGGGGTCGTTTAAGATTTTAAACAAAGCCAGAGCCGAATCCTTTCCTCCACTCCAAGCCATCGATAATTTTATTTTGTTGCTCATAACAGTTGCTTGGAAGTTAAGTTATGGTTGATGTACTCTACTTTGGTTCCATGGGAGGTCAAGCGCAGTTTGGACACAGAAAAAAAGTCGAGGTTGAGGTTGAATATTTGGTCCAAGGGTATGTGTAACACATGTGCAAGGATCGACCGAATCACACCGGCATGGGTTATGATTACAATTCTTTTATTTTCAAATGACTGTATATCAGACCACCATCCTGTAATCCGGGCGTACAAATCATCAAACGATTCGCCACCAGGAACCCGGGCATGGACATAGTCCGACATCCACTCTTGAAGTACCGACGTGTTGATGTCATTCCAAGGCTGGAGTTCCCACTCTCCAAAATCCATTTCTTTTAATCTGCTTACAATAATGGGGGTGTCGCTGAGTGCTTTAGCAACTTGCAAACACCGCATCAAAGGGCTGCTGATCACCAAGCTGTCGGAAGATAAATGTTGGATTTGTTCCAAATAAGGTTCCCAACCTGGTAGCAATTCCAAATCAGATTTACCACCATAACAAACTCCCATGTCTACATCTGGTTTTGGGTGTCTAATTAGATAGATTTCCATAGGCTATAAGACTTAAATAAAAAATCACTTCTGTAATTTGTTGGGTGGCTCCCAAACAATCTCCGGTGTACCCTTTGACCCATTTGTTAAAATAACCTACCAGGTAATACCGCAGAATTATTACTGGAATTAAAACCAAAAGTATATAAGAACTAAAAAATAAAACCAATGGACTTAAACCAAATAAAACGGCTACTACAAAGTGCATTGTTTTCATTTTTTTTGCCACAGGTTTGGCCTTCGCACTGGCGTCTTCTCTGGCATACTTTTCGGTATAAATAATGGAGGTAGCTGCCAGCCTACTAACAGAATGGGCAGCAATAAATACAGCCAAAATTTGAATGAAGTTGGCATTTTCCAACAAGGTATTCAGTCCTAAAAACTTTAGCCCTACAGCAATTATTAAACCCAAAACGCCATAAGTACCAACCCGGCTGTCTTTCATGATGGCGAGTATTTTTTCTTGAGTCCAACCACCTCCAAAACCATCGCAAACATCAGCGAGCCCATCTTCATGGAATCCTCCTGTGGTTAAAAAACCGGCCAAAATGGCCAAAAAAATACTGATTTCGACAGGCAGAAGGAATCTACCAAAATAAAAAATAACGGCTGAAATGGCACCAACGATCCATCCAATAAAAGGCAGGTATTTAGTAGAAAGGTTTAAGTAGGTGGCATTGTGGTCAACCCATTTAGGGCAAGGGATGCGGGTATAAAACATCAATGCCGTAAAAATTAAGTGGATTTCTTTTTTCATTTTAATTTTTATTTGAAACACCTGCTGCTTCAAAACTAGCCATGTCATTGAAGAAGTTAACTGCAGATTGTAATATGGGATAGGAAACAGCGCAACCCGTGCCTTCTCCCAAGCGCATGTTGAGGTCCATTAACGGTTCGACATGGAGGTAATCGAGTAACATCCGATGTCCTTTTTCTTCTGAAACGTGGCAAAATATAGCGTAATCCAATAGATTAGGGTTGAGTTTGTAAGCTGCTAAAAATGCTGCCGTTGCAATAAACCCATCCACCAAAATAAGCAAGCCTTTTGATGCTGCCACAAGCATGGAGGCAGTCATCATGGCCACTTCATATCCGGCATAATGTTTTAAAACTTCCAATGGATCACTGGGGTCCAGGTCCTTGTGCGCTGCCACCACTTCTTTTAGTATTTTTATTTTATTTTCGAGCTGCTCGTTGTTGAGTCCAGTACCACGGCCAACACAGTTTTCTATTTCTATTTTAAGCAAAGCACTCATGATCAAACTAGCAGAGGCAGTATTGCCGATGCCCATTTCTCCAAAGCCTACGATGTTGCTGCCGTTGTTAACCACTGTCTCGATAACCTTGTGCGCATGATCAAAACACAAGTGCAATTCTTCTTCTGTCATAGCAGCAGCAAGTAAAGTGTTTCTCGTACCTTTTCTTATTTTGAAATTTAAAAGATCCGGGTGGAATTTAAAATCATGGTCTACACCGGCGTCCACCACTTTTAGGTTGAACTGATGTTGTTTCGCAAATACATTTACCGCAGCTCCTCCGTTTAAAAAATTCATAACCATTTGGTGGGTTACTGCTTTAGGGTAGGCACTTATGCCGGCATCTGCTATGCCATGGTCTCCAGCAAAAACCAATAGGTGGGGGTAATTCAAACAAGGTGTAAGTGTTTTTTGAACCCGCGCTATTTGTTTGGCTAGCGCTTCTAACTTTCCAAGAGCACCAAGCGGTTTGGTTTTAGAATCTATTTGTTTTTGTATTGTATCATCCAATAAAAGGTCGACCTCCTCAATGCAAATGTCCTTCATTCTTATTTACTTTTTTTAAATCCGTAGGGGCAATGTCTGCATCCATTTTTGCAGCAATACCCTCTTTTTTTGTGGTAATGGGCAGTAAAGACTACGAAACCATTTTCGTAGTAAAAATCTTTTTCATCTTTACCTGGCTCTTCCATCATTCAAATATAGGGGCTGGATTTTTGTTATCGTCTATGGCGACGAAAGTAAATTCACCTTCAATCGCTTTCTCTCTGTGTTCCAAGTACATCTGTTCAATAAAAATGGTTACCCGGACCTTCAAAGAAGTATTGCCAACATAGGCAACCTTCCCTTTGAGTTCGACTAGGGTTCCTTCAGGAATAGGTTTTTTAAAGTCTACTTTATCTGAAGAAACTGTAACTACCTTTTTTCTACTGAACCTAGTAGCAGTAATAAATGCTACTTCGTCCATCATTGCTAAAGCGGCTCCACCAAAAAGGGTTTCATAGTGGTTGGTGGAATTAGGGAAAATAGCTTTGAAAATGGATGTTTCAGAATCTTTAATCTTTTTATCTAATAGGTCTTTCATATTATTTCAGTTTTAAAGGAATACCAGAAACCAGAAACCATGCTTCGTCTGCAATTTCAGCAATTGTTTGGTTGACCCACCCCTGGACTTCAACAAAGTCCCTACCCAATTGAGAATTGGCATGCAATCCCATTCCAATTTCATTTGAAATTACAATAAGGCTGCCTTGGTATTCTATCCATTTGTAAACTTCTTTGTGCGCTTTTTCTAAAACTTCTTGTTTGTTTGTATTGGGTGCCGCAAATAAGTTGGTGAGCCACAAGGTTACACAATCCATCATTACCACTGCGTTCTTCGGAAGGGCTTCCATCAGATTAATTTCTTTTTCTATGGTCGTCCATCTATCATCTCGGTCTGATTGGTGCCTATCTACGCGTTCCTGGAAATTGTCATCCCAGATTTTGGCAGTTGCTAAATACACCGGTTGGTCACTTTTTGCTTCGGCCATTTGTTGGCCATATCTGGATTTTCCGGACCGTTCCCCTCCTGTAATATAATAGATCATAATGTGCTATAACTTTTCTGTTGGTGGCCGAAGTTAAACAATTTAGGGTGTAAAATTTCAGCTAAAATTTCAGTTGATTCCAACAACCTGGGTCCCGGCCTATTAAAAAACTGGTTGCCATCAGTTATAAAAACTTTTTGGTTGCGTACCGCTCTTAAATCTTTCCAGCCTGGTAAATTGGTCAACAAATCCATTTCCTCCAATGTTCTATCGATACCAAATCCACAAGGCATTACGGCAATTATATCTGGATCTTGGACTCTAATGTCCTCCCATTTATAGAAATTGGAATGGGTGCCTTTTTTTGCTAAAACATTGGTGCCACCAGCAATTTCCACTAGTTCTGGCACCCAATTGGCTGCTAACATCAACGGATCCAGCCATTCGATACAGGCTATGGACGGGTGCTCCAACCCCTGGGTTTTGCTTTCAATTGCGGACAGACTTTCTTGGATCTCCCTTCGGACCTCTGAACCTTTATCCGCTACACCCAGTGCAAGTGCAGTTTTGAGGATGTCATCGTACACATCATCTAAATTGTTTGGTTCCAGGTTAATGATGATCGGATTACTGGACATTAACGCACAGGCAGCTTTTTCAACGTCCTTCATAGAAACAGCGCACACTTCGCACTGGGATTGGGTGACAATAAAATCAGGTGCCAAAGACTCTAACAGGTCTGTATCTAATTTATAGACAGAAAGTCCATGTTCTAATAAGGCGGCAACACTTTTGTTGATCGTAGCACTATCGACGTATTTATTGAATTTTGGAGCGGTTAAAACAGGCAAATGCGACACCCCTTCCGGGAAGTCGCATTCGTGAGACCTGCCTACCAAGTAATTTTTGAAACCCAGACGACAGAGGATTTCGGTACTACTTGGTAATAAAGAAACGATTTTCATTTATTTTAAAGTGATGGAAGATGGTCCTATTCCTACTTCGTGGGTTGCAATTTTATTTCCCTCTGGAGAGTAGAAATACATTGTTCCGGGGTTGGTATAATCGACAGCTTCTAACAGTACAATGTTATCGTTAAAAGAGTCCACTCCAATGCCGTAATAAGATCCTTCAATCAAAGCGTTTGCTGGTACAGCATCGTCGTTGATACCCATGGCGTAAATACCATCGTTGTATTTGAAATACACAATATCTCTTGCTTTATTGATGGCCATTTTTTTAGAACCTTTCCCTTTATTGTCAAATTCTATTTTTTTAAGTATGTTACCATCTTGGTCTAACTTGGCAATAAAGCCTGCGGTTGACAAGGATTCGTTAACAGTCCAATCTGGGTTGTATGCCAGTTGTCCTGGGCTCACAATCCAAAGGTTACCGTCCTTATCTACTTCTATTTCAAATGGATTGTCACCTAAGGTTATGGATTTTGTGATTTTGTTGGTGGCAGGGTCAATAATTTTCACAGTATTATCGCTGGCCCATCCACCTGAATTTAGGGCATAGACCTTGTCGTTAACCAAAACCATTTTATTGGTGCCAATCCCTACTTCTATTGAGTCTGTAACCATATTGCTGGAAAGGTCCAATATTTTAATTTTCCCGTCAGTTCCAGTTTTCCCCCAATCAGAAATATATCCTTTGGCAGAATTAATACCAATAAAATACCTAGGGCTATTGATGCCTTCTGTAATCGTAGCCAAAGATTTAACACTGCTAACATCTGTTACTTCAATTTTGGCTGAGCCCTGAACTACAATGTAGTTTTTGTCGTTAAAGACAGTTGCTGATTGCGCTTGGTCTCCTAAAGAGCGAGAGTTGTTGATAGCAAAAAGGTAGTTTTGGACTTTGTTTTCCGTCCTGTCAAAATAGGAAATGGACGTGTTGCTGTTTCCGAACCCTCCTTCATTGATTATAAAAAAACCTTCTTCCCCTGGTACCACAGGGTTTTCGTTGTTTTTTTCACAACTCGTTAGAAATAGTATTGCTCCAAATAAAATTAGAACATAGTTTAACTTTTGCATTTTAAATTTTTTATAGATTAAAAATTAGATTCAGTGAATAATTGCGCCCAGGCATGGGATATCCTTTGCGGATCTGGTAGTCTACATCCCAAACATTGTTTGCTTTTAGATTAATGTCTGCTTTGATTTTTTGAAATTTCACACTTGTTCCTATTGCAAGGTCCCCTGTATAAAAAGGATCGAGTACATCAAAAGAATCGAAACTATTTTCTTGTTGGCCAGTAAATTCATGTATGTATTGGAAGTAATGTGCTTTAAACTGGATAAAATTGACCCAACGAATTAAATGCGAAGGGGTGTGTGGCAATGGTTTTCCAATTTCTCTAGAATCGTTGCTCTCCAATATTTCTGTATTGGTATAGGTGTATAAAAGGTCACTTTTAAAACGTGTTTGGCTGTTTTTGAAATGAAGTTTTAAAGCCGACTCAAGCCCAAAAGATTGAACATTGTTTTTATTTTCAGGGGTCCAAATTCCTTCCTGGCTTTTGTTTACCCATACAATTAAATTTTTCGTTTGATTAAGAAAAAAAGTGTTGTCAAAGTCCAACTTCCAGCCACCATCGTTGCGCAGCACCTTTGTTAAAAGCCCGAGGTCGGTACTAATGCCTTGTTCATAGAGCAACTCGCTGTTGCCGGATGCTCCAGCGCCACTCCAAAACAAATCATTAAAAGTAGGCACCCTAAAGGTTCTATTGAAGCTAAATTTACCAACCACCTTCTTGCGAGCATTGGAAGAAAAGTTTGCCCCAAATAAAAAGGGAGAGACTTGTTGGTTGATTATTTCCTGACCAGCCTGTAGGGTGAATTGGAAATCGGATTCGTATTTATAAGCCAAATTAGCTGAAAAATTGTCTCTAAATTGGGTTTCAGGACCATAGCCATCTACTACTGCCCATTCGTGTTTGTATTGACCAGAAAAATTAAACGATGAAACAGGGGACCGGAAGTAATTTAGTTTTATTTGGTTAACCGACTGGTGGGTGTTGCTTTTTGAAATGTTGTTTCCTGCAGACAATGGGTTTTTGTATAAAAGAATATCGTTCAAATAAGCAGTGTTCACTTGTAGCGACCACCGTTCGAAATTTTTATTAAAACCTCCTAATAAGCGCAGGCTTTTGTCATTTTGAGTGGCTTGAGAAGGTACGGCTGAAGAGGCAATGGCCGGAATTTCTATTTCGTGTTCTTGGACCCAGGCACGGGCAATTATTTTACTTGTTTTATTGAGTTCATAAAAACTGTGGTGT
This sequence comes from Cytophagales bacterium Alg240-R148, assembly GCA_900537185.1. Taxonomy (GTDB): domain Bacteria; phylum Bacteroidota; class Bacteroidia; order Cytophagales; family Cyclobacteriaceae; genus Alg240-R148. Next base: position 747,568 of record LS999828.1, on the reverse strand, counting down.
GTAAAGCCGATTTTTTTGCTTGCCGCGTGTTTTTGTTCTTTTATAGTTCCAATGGAGTTTTTGTATTCGAAATTGTTGGTTGCTTTTCCTTTAAAAAAAGTGGTTTTTGTGCTGTATTTGTTTTTTTTCCAATGGAGGGATAAGTTGGATTCCAACCTTCCAAACTGGGCAATGTGTTGGTTGATAGTGCCCGAAAAGCCTTCTTTTTTGGGAGCATTGGTATCCATGATTATGGCACCACCTACTGTCCCAGAGCCGAAAGCACTGCCGTTCCCTCCGTATTGCAAACTGATGTTGTCTTGTCCGTTGAGATTTATTTGGCTGACATCTATCGAACCATTGCTTGGTGGAGCCAAACTGATGCCATTCCAAAATAGACTGGTATGGTTGGAGCCCATCCCTCTAAAAGAAACGGTAGACAGCCCATTGATGCCATAGCGCCTTATGTTCAGGTGGCTAACTTTTCCAAGGGTTTCAGCCATGTTGTAACCAGTAAATAGTCCAAGTGTAACCGAATCTAGTTTTTCGATGTGTTGGCCGCCTAAATATTGCAAAGGCAAACCTTGTACTACAACTGTATCTTTAAGAAAAATATCTTGGCCATTGGCAGCAATGCAACTAATGCTAAGAGATAGACATATTATAATTTTTTTCATTCCTATTACTTTTCGCCCGAAAGTTCGTGGTTGACATAACTCATGGCAGGTCTCCTGGCTTACCCATTTTTCTCAGCCTTCCCGTTGTCAAAAACAACAGTGGCGGGGAAAAGAAAAATGTTTGCATCTTTTGGGATGCTGGGCTTACAGTTGCGGGGACAGCTTCGGTTTTGAACCGAATTCCCTTTTAATTCGCAGTGGACACCTAGGTGCTTGCGAAACCATAATTTCAGGCAAAGGTAATTACAAGATTTTGATGTGCAATATATTTATTGCTTAATTTGTAAATCTAAAAACGTACAAATGAAAAGAGCATTAATTTTTCTGGTCCTAGTTTGGGGGGTAACCTCTTGTAATACAAATGATAATAACAAGGTTGTCGAGCAAGGTTGGGTGGAGCAACCGCTGAAATACAGTTTAAAATGGAAGGTGTTTAGGAGTGGGGATAAGGTGAGAATTGATATAGTGGAACCATATAAGGGGGCAAAAGAAGTGATGCATTATTATTTGCTCAAAGAAGGCAGCAAATCAGAAGAACCGACAATAGTGGTACCGGTAACCAATTTGGTAGTTACCTCTACTACCCATTTACCAGCCTTAGAAATGATAGGATCGGGTGCTAGTTTGACCGGATTTCCATCAACAAATTTTATTAGCTCCCCTTATTTTTACAATAGGGTTGAAGAAGGCAAAATTATAGATCTTGGACCAGACAACGATCTTAGTGTAGAAGCTTTATTGGAATTAGAACCACAAATGATGATGGGCTACTCTGTTAATGGCAATATGAAAAAAAATGCATTGATTGAAAAGGCTGGTATTCCGGTATTATTGAATGCAGATTATCTGGAAGAAACTCCTTTGGGAAGAGCCGAATGGATTAAGTTGTTTGGGTTATTAACTGGAAAAGAAAAAGAAGCAGATTCTATTTTTAATAGGATTGAACAGAACTACAACCAGATCAAAAGAAGTGTAGAAGGGAGTTCAAACCAACCTACTGTCTTTTCAGGTTCAGAATATAAAGGCACTTGGTTCATGCCGGCAGGTAATAGTTGGGCAGGTTTGTTAATTAAGGATGCCGGTGCCAATTATTTGTGGAGCCAATCAGAGGGCAGCGGAAGCTTGGAGTTAAGCTTTGAAAATGTTTTTGAAAAATCGGAGAAGGCAGATTTTTGGGTAGGTAGTACCATGGTAAACAAGGTAGAAGATTTTAAGAAATTGAATATGGGTTACCAACATTTTAAAGTGTTCCAGGAAAAATCGATGTACAATTCCAATAAAAAAACAAACAATAGGGGCGGCAATGATTACTACGAAAGTGGTTTTTCAAGACCTGATTTAGTTTTGTCTGACCTTGTTAATATTTTTCATCCTGGTCTTTTGAAACAAGATTCCTTGGTGTATTTTCAAAAAATGAATTAATGCCGCTTTTTGTGTTCTTTTAGAACCAAGGAATCTTTAGTTGTTGTGGTATGGAACCGGAAGTCCTTTATAGGTAATATTGGCTGTCCAGCATTTACCCAGCATGTATACCAAATATTGGCAGTAGTCCGGATCGACGTCAGGAGTTGTCTTTCAACCATCCCATTGAGCTTTTTGTGGTAGGCTTTAGAGAATTTTTCTGAATAGCCAGAAACCGTTTTTCCATTCCTCGTATACAGACCAAATTTATCCTCTTGCATTTTAGCAGTTAAAGCTGCTTCTATGGTTAGAACAGAATCCACTGCCGAACGGGCATGGGCCATACCGGATCGAATGGTCTTCAGGGGAGTGGGTAGATATACAGCAGGGCCTTGGTAGAAGTTGTACTGCTTTGAAAATAATTCGGGCAGGTTGGTTTCCCAAAGTCCATGAATACCATGTTGGTTGCTCAGCTGCCCGTTGTAATTTTCTGTATTGTGTAAAGGAACATGAGCATCACCAATATAATGGCCAATTTCTGCTGAAAGCCGAACAATGGCTTGCGCGTCTTGTGATGCAAACGCTTGGGTAAGGCGGTGGGCCATAAGCCCGATGTGCCAAAGAACGACCCCGTTTTTTTGCATTGCTTCTTCTCCAAATTTAGCTTTGGCTGTATTCCAATGCAAAGGCAGGCTGTCTGGGGTGGTTAATTGGTAGTGCTCCCAGTCCATATAATGTCTGGGTGCTTCTTTAGGGTCTGTGTACCTTCTTTTGTCTGGAGCAACAGATAAATCGATGATGGCTTGGTGGTGGGCCTTGTAAAAAGGCATCATTTCTACTGGAAGCATGTAAATTGCTTGGCGATTGATCAATTTATGGCCATAGAACCCCCAAAAGTGATATGAATTCAAGGGAAAGATCAATGTTAGTTGAAAAAATAAAAGTAATATTGAAGATTTCATTTTTATTCAAAAAGTGTTTTATTAAATTTGCATTGATTTTAAGACGTACTGTAAAAATTCAACATATTTATTTGTTATCACAAATATTTGGATTAAATTTGCAGTCTCAAAATTTTAAGGGAACGAGGAAACACATTATGGCTAATCACAAATCAGCATTAAAAAGAATTAGGTCGAATAATGCGAAAAGGCTTAGAAACAGGTATCAGCATAAAACTACCAGAACATTCATAAAAAAATTAACTGGCACTACTGATAAAACAGAGGCGCAGGAATTGTTCAAAGAAGTGGCAAGTATGATTGATAAATTGGCCAAAAGAAACATTATTCACAAAAACAAAGCAGCCAACAACAAATCAAGATTGGCTAAATTTGTTAATGGATTAGGATAAGAATCATCTTATAAAGATATTCCAACCCGGTAGGACCTACTGGGTTTTTTTTGTGCCTATTTTTTTTAATATTGGAGTAATATATTTTTTAATCTCAATAATATGATTTTTAAAACTTCAATTAAAAATTGGGCGGAAGCGGACCGTCCAAGAGAAAAACTATTGCAAAAAGGGCGCGCCGCTTTGACCGATACCGAATTGCTAGCCATCCTGCTGGGCTCCGGTAGCAAGCAAAACAGCGCGATGGATTTGGCTCGGTTAATTTTAAAACAATCCGATAATAATTTGAATCAATTGGCATTGAAAGATGCGGACGAATTGATGAAACTTGATGGTGTTGGTCCGGCAAAAGCAGTGAATTTAATTGCTGCTCTAGAGCTAAGCATCAGAAGAAAAACGGATCCTACCGAGAATAAAATAACCAGTGCCCAAGATGCGCATAGGCTTATGTATCCCATTTTGAAAGATCTTGGACATGAAGAATTTTGGTTGCTTTCTTTGAACAGGCGCAACGTGGTGTTAAAAAAAACTAGAATTAGTGCTGGTGGAGTGTCTGGTACGGTGGTGGATGCAAAAATAATATTTAAAAAGGCAATTGATCACTTGGCTTCTGGGCTTATTGTAGTCCACAACCACCCTTCGGGCAACCCAAAACCTTCAGGGGCGGATGTCCGGTTAACCAAAAAGTTGGTGGCTTCGGGTAAACTTTTGGACGTTGCTGTCCTGGATCATTTGATTTTTGCAGGGGATACATTTTTTAGTTTTGCGGAAGAAGGTTTGATTTAATGTGTTTTCTTGAGTTATTTTGTTAAAAAAAACATGGTATCTAAAAACAAAGTTTGGATAGTTTTTGCTGTATTGGTACTCCTTATAGGGTATTTTTCTCTAAGTAGCACAGAGGAATCTGTTGCAGATTATGTGGCCAGGATCCAAGACCATAGAGCGCAGCAAGCTTATTTTTTGCAACATTCTGAAGAGTCTCCTTTTGCAAACCCCGCTTTAAATTTCTCCGAATTAAAGTTCTACGATATTGACATTAAGTACAAAGTGCGGGCTAAGGTATATTTGTTTGAAGAGGAAATTAGCAGAACGATCGTAACCAATACAGGAGAAAAAAGGCAGTACAAAGAATTGGGATGGGCGCATTTTGATTGGAACGAGGCTGTGCATAAATTACTTATTTTTCAAGCCGTTGATTCAGATGAATTGTTCGTTGGTTTTAAAGATGCAACTTCTGGTCTTACCACCTACGGCGCTGGCCGGTATATTGAAACAGAAACCATAAAGGATGGCCATTTGATAATTGATTTTAATAAGGCTTACAACCCGTACTGTGCCTATTCTGATGAGTTTAGTTGTCCGCTTCCACCAAAAGAAAATAGTCTGAATTTTAAGATTGAAGCAGGAGAACAACGTTATAAATAAAAGCTTCAAAATTTATTTTAAAATTGACTATTTCTAGTATTTAAATTGTGTATTTTTGCTGATTCAGTTGATTTTTACTGATAAAAATTATTTTTAAACAAGATGAAGATATCATATAATTGGCTCAAGGAATACATCGAGATTGAGCAATCTGTGGAGGAAATAGCCGATGTTTTAACGGCTACAGGATTAGAAGTAGAGGGGATTGAAGCGGTAGAATCAATAAAAGGTGGTTTAAAAGGAGTAGTGATAGGGGAAGTTGTTTCCTGTGAAAAACATCCGGATGCAGATAAATTGAGTAAAACTACAGTAGATGTTGGTGGAGAAGAATTGCTGCCGATAGTGTGTGGTGCACCTAATGTAGCAGCAGGCCAGAAGGTTGTTGTTGCAACTGTTGGTAGCATTTTATACCCAGCGGAAGGTTCTGAATTCAAAATTAAGAAGGCAAAGATTAGAGGAGAAGTATCTATCGGTATGCTTTGTGCGGAAGATGAGTTGGGTCTGGGCAAGGGGCATGATGGTATTTTGGTTTTGGAAACGAAACTACCCAACGGCACACCCGCAGCAGAATATTTTGCGATTGAAAACGATTATAGGATTGAAATTGGATTAACCCCCAATAGAGCAGATGCTGTTTCACACATCGGAGTAGCCAGAGATTTAAAAGCGTATTACAACAAAGAGGTGCATTGGCCTGATGTCAGTACGTTCGAAGAAGGGAAAAATGATGCAGTTCAAATAGTTGTTGAAAATAAGGAAGGATGTCCACATTATTGTGGTGTAGTAATAAAAGGAGTGGCGGTCAAGGAATCGCCAGACTGGCTTAAGAACAGATTAAAAACAATTGGCCTAGCCCCCATTAACAATGTTGTGGATAGTACCAATTATGTATTGCACGAGGCAGGGCACCCATTACATGCTTTTGATTTAAAAGAGATTAAAGGCAACCAGGTTAAGGTGAAAAATTTACCTGCGGGTACAGCATTTGTTACATTGGATGGGGTGGAACGCAAGCTTAATGCTTTTGATTTAATGATATGTAACGGGGCAGATGAGCCTATGTGTATAGGAGGTGTCTTTGGAGGGAAAAACTCTGGTGTATCTTCAGAAACCGTGGATGTTTTTCTTGAGAGTGCGTATTTTGATATGGCGGTTATTAGGAAAACGGCAATGCACCACGGGCTTAAAACGGATGCCTCTTTTAGATACGAAAGAGGGGTAGACCCCAATGCCACTATTTATGCTTTAAAAAGAGCAGCATTATTGATCCAATCTTTGGCAGGAGGCACCATCGATAGCCCATTGAAAAGTGTTGGCAATGCAACAACGGATGGTTTTAAAATAGAGGTCCAATATAAGCATATTGACAGACTCATTGGGAAACAAATTGGCACCGAAAGGATCAAGGAGATTTTGACTGGGTTGGACATTGTTATTTTGAATGCAACAGAGGAGGGATTGTCATTAGAAGTACCTGCTTACCGTGTGGATGTTCAAAGAGAAGCTGATGTTATTGAAGAAATTTTGAGAATTTATGGATTCAACAATGTAGAGCTACAAGATTTTAATGGAAGTGAGTATTTAGCAGAGTATCCAGAGGTGGATGCAGACAAAGTACAAGATAAAATCACCTCCTTTTTAGTTGCCAATGGTTTTTATGAAATCATGACCAACTCTCTAACCAAACCAGAGTATGCGGCAACTTTTGGAGCAAGTCCAGAGCACAATGTAGAAATTAAAAACAAACTAAGTGAAGACTTAGGTGTGATGCGGCAGTCTTTGTTTTATACGGGGCTCGAAGTTGTGGCCTATAACAGCAACCACAAACAAGAAGATCTCCATTTGTTCGAATTTGGAAATACCTATAAGTTGGTCGAAGGAAAATACAAAGAGCAGCGAAAACTATCTCTTTTTATGACTGGAAAGGCCGAAGGGATGAATTGGATTTCACCTGCAAGGAATGTTCATTTTCACGATTTAGCAGCGCATGTACTGGCTGTGTTGAGAAAGCTAATAACCAAAGATTTTAGCCAATCTCAATTTAGTGATGCGACCTTTGAATATGGCCTTGATTTAAAAGTGAATAATAAAACTTTGGTGCAATTGGGGTTGCTCAATAAAAAAATAATGAAAAAATATGCCTTAAAACAACCTGTTTTTATGGCAGATATCCATTGGGATTTGCTTTTAACACTGGTAAATGATAATATAGTGTTTGAGGAAGTTTCAAAATTCCCGGAAGTTAAGCGAGATTTGTCTCTAGTAATCGATAAAAGTGTTACATTTGATGAGATTAAGTCTCTGGTTACCAAAGTGGAAAGAAGATTGATTAAGAATATCGGTGTTTTTGATGTTTATGAAGGAGATAAAATTGATGAAGGTAAAAAGGCTTATGCTTTGAGTTTTACACTTCAAGACCAAAACAAAACATTGACAGACAAAATAATTGACAAAACAATGAACCGATTGATACAAAATTTCGAATCGGAATTGGGAGCAATAATTAGGAAATAATAATAAATGCAGCAAATTACCGAAAAATTCCAGGCTTTAGAACGCAAAATTAAGTTGTTGCTAATGGAGCAGCGTGCCTTAAAAGAAGAGGTTAAAACGCTTAAGGAAAACAAGGTGGATTTTGAAGAATTGTTGCAAAGAAAAGATAAGCAATTGCTTGATTTTCAAAATCAATATAAAATTAGTAAAATTGTAGGAACAATAGATCAAGAGGGGACTGATACATTTGAGTTGAAGGATAAGATAGACGAATATATTAACGAGATAGATAAGTGTATTGCACACTTAAGTAAATAGAGCGCCGCTTTTAATGGATAAACTTTCGATAAAAGTCAAAATTGCAGATAGAGAGTACCCCATGAAGATAAGTGAGGGGGAAGAAGAAAATATTAGAAGTGCTGCACGACTAATAAACGAAAGGCTGAAGCTTTATAAAGAACAGTTTGGTATTGAAGATAAACAAGACCTTTTGGCCATGGTCACTTTTGAAGTCATGGTTGATTTGATAAAAGTAAAAGGTGTTTCCAATGCTGAATCAAAACAAATAAGTGGAAAATTAGATGAACTTAACGATCTAATTGCCCAATCTCTTTAACGTATTTAAAGTCCTTCCTTTTTCTCCGGTATTGGCCCGATTAAACAATATACCATGGAGAGTTTATATATAATCATTATTGGTGTTGCAGGTTTGGGGGTAGGTGCATACTTCGGAAGAATGCTAATGACCAAATCCAATAAAAAGTCAGAAGAGCAGGCAAAGGAAAGAGCCAGCTTAATAGTCAAAGAGGCCGAAGTGTCTGCGGAGACCATTAAAAAGGACAAGATTTTAGAAGCCAAAGAAAAGTTCTTGAAATTAAAAACTGAATTTGAAGAAGAGGCCAACAGGAAGAAAAATCAAATTCTTACCAACGAAAACAAAATTAAACAAAGAGAGCAAAGGCTTTCGAAAGAACTTGAAAAAGTAAAAAGGCTCGAGGCTGAATTTGAAAGCAAAGAAGAAAATTTAGCAGCTCAAATAGAAATTGTAAAGAAGAAAAAGGTAGAGCTGGAAAAGTTCAACCAACAAAAAGTTTCTATTTTAGAAAAAGTGGCGCTTATAACAGCTGAAGAGGCCAAAGAGCAGTTGATGGAAACCTTAACCCAAGAGGCAGAAACCAAAGCGTCTTCTCATATCAAGGACATCATGGAACAGGCCAATCTTACGGCTACTAAAGAAGCCAAAAAGATTGTAATTCAAACCATTCAAAGAACGGCTACCGAGCACGCCATAGAAAATTGCGTTTCAATATTCAATATTGAAAATGACGATGTTAAAGGGAAAATTATTGGTAGAGAAGGTAGGAACATCCGAGCGTTAGAAGCAGCAACGGGAGTAGAAATAATAGTGGACGATACTCCTGAAGCCATTATCATTTCGGGCTTTGATCCAGTGAGAAGAGAAATTGCTAGGCTTTCCTTGCACCGATTGGTAACGGATGGCAGGATTCACCCAGCCAGAATTGAAGAAATTGTAGCAAAGACTACCAAAAATATAGAAGAAGAAATTGTTGAAATAGGGGAGCGAACTGTTATTGATTTGGGTATTCACGGCTTACACCCTGAATTAATCAAGTTGGTTGGAAGAATGCGATTCCGTTCTTCTTATGGACAGAACTTATTGCAGCACTCTAGAGAAGTGGCTAACTTGTGTGCGATCATGGCCTCTGAACTAGGGTTGAATACCAAACAAGCAAAACGCGCTGGTTTGTTACACGATATTGGCAAAGTATGGCCAGAAGAGCCAGAAAAACCACATGCAATCTTAGGTATGGAATTGGCGAAAAAATACAAAGAACATCCAAATGTATGCAATGCCATTGGTGCCCACCACGATGAAATCGAAATGACCGCCATGATTTCTCCAATTGTACAGGCTTGTGATGCAGTTTCGGGAGCAAGACCTGGCGCTAGAAGAGAAGTGATGGAGTCCTACATCAAAAGGTTAAAAGAATTAGAGGAGTTGGCTTTGGGCTTTGATGGGGTAAATAAGTGTTATGCCATTCAAGCAGGTAGAGAGTTGAGGGTAATGGTGGATGCAGAGTCAGTAACAGACGACAAAGCAGGGTTGCTTTCGTTTGATATTTCTCAAAAAATTGAAAAAGACATGCAGTATCCTGGTCAAATTAAAGTGACCGTAATTAGAGAAATGAGGGCAGTCAATTACGCCAAATAAGCAAAAGACATATATTGAATAAAAAAAAGGGGCACACAAGCCCCTTTTTTTATACCTTTTCTAAAGAAGATTGAAGGTCGTTAATAAGGTCTTCAAAGTGTTCTACTCCAACAGAGAGGCGCACCAGGTTGTCCTTTATTCCATATTTAATTTTATCGTCTTCCGGTACGCCGGCGTGGGTCATACTGGCAGGGTGTTGGGCCAACGACTCTGTACTGCCCAAACTTACAGCAAGTTTTACTAATTTTAAGTTGTTCAAAAACGCGAAGGCCTCTGGTTCGCCCCCTTTTAATTCAATAGACAACATGGCACCTGAGCCTTTGCATTGTTTTTTATAAATGGCATATTGTTTCGGGTTTTCAGCTTCTGTTAAATGCCCAAGGTAATTGATCCTTTCAATCTTCGGGTGGGATTTGAAAAAGTCTGCTACTTTAATGGCGTTATCTTGTTGTTTTTCCATTCTCAATTTAAGCGTCTCTAAGCTCCTCATTAACAACCAACCTGTCCATGGTCCGGCCATATTGCCTAAGAATGTCCTAGTACCTTTAATGGCAGCCATATGGTCAGAAGAACCTAGGCAGGCACCAGCAATAACATCGCTATGGCCTCCGATGTATTTAGTCGCAGAATATAAAACTAGGTCTGCACCATGTTCCAGCGGGTGTTGCCAAATTGGTCCTAAATAAGTGTTGTCTACTGAGATTAATATTTCATTCTCCTCTGTTTCGAAGTGTTTCTTTACTTCTTGGCACATGGAAATATCAATTAGGGCATTGGTTGGATTGGCGGGCGTTTCTAGGTAAATCATCTTCAACCGCTTGGCTTTCCCTGTAGCCTCAATTGCTTCGATCATCGCTTTTTTGTCGAAACTAGAATCAAAAGGTAGAATTTCTATTCCAAATTTAGTTAACATTTCCTTTATGAAATGATCGGTCCCTCCATATACAGGGTTGCTGTATAATAACAAGTCTCCTGGTTTTAGAAATGTTAAAAACGCGGTAGTGATGGCAGACATACCACTTTCAAATACTGCACAGTCCTCTGCACTGTCCCAAAGCGCCAATCTATTTTCTAAAATTTCTAGGTCTGGATTGTTCAATCTACTGTATATCAGGCCCTGCTCTTCACCTGTCTCGGGAGTTCGTAGGCCATAGGCTACTTCAAAAAAGGCTTTTCCTTCTTCGGCTTTGTCAAAAACAAAGGTGGAGGTTTGGAAAATAGGGCACTTTACCGCGCCTTCTGAAAGGCTGGGTCTGTACCCATAGGACATCATTAAACTTTCGGGTTTCATATTTTTACGCATCTTGTTTGTTGTTATTGTACGGAAAAAGATGATATGATTCGTTATATTGCAAAATATCAGAATATAATATCTATTTAAATTTAATTACGTGGTAAAATACTACTGTATATATTGGTTTTACTAGTTAAATATAGAAAATACTTCTTCATGGATTATACCGATAAAAAAATACTAAAACTACTTCAGGAAGATGCTAAATTGACTACCAAAGAATTGGCTGCCGAACTGGAGCTGTCGCTTACGCCTACTTTTGAACGCTTAAAGAAATTAAATAAAGCAGGATACATCAAAAAGTATGTTGCTTTATTGGATAATGAACTTTTGGATAGAGGTTTTATTGGGTTTTGTTTTGTTACCCTTAAGGAACATTCCGAACAACATATAAAAGGGTTTACCAAAGACATTGTAGGGCTGGACGAAGTCATGGAGTGCCACCATATTGCCGGACAGTTTGATTACTTGTTGAAAATTAACACGGCGGATATAAAAGCATACCAAGCAGTGTTGGTTCAAAAATTATCAAAAATAAACAGCGTTGGAAAGGTAGAAAGTGCTTTTTCAATGTCGGTTATTAAGAACGAAACAGCGATTAAGTTTTAAAAAATTTCTTAAAACTTTTAAAATGCACTATTATTACTTTATCACGCAGTAAGCAATACCAGTTATGATTAAGAATTACCTAAAAATAGCATTTAGAACAATACAACGCCAAAAGTTTTATGCCGGTATTAACGTATTGGGCTTGACCGTAGGCATTGCCAGTAGTTTGGTCATTTTATTGTTTATCATAGACGCGCTGAGTTACGATACCTTTCATAATGAATATAAGTTGATCAATCGAATGAACCTGAAGGGGCGTTTAAATGGTCAGGACTTTGACGGGTTTAGCTCGTGCTTGCCTTTGGCCGAAGCAATGCGCAATGAAATTCCAGAAATAAAGGATGCGGTACGCTTTAGAATTAGCAATAATGTGGTGATAAGGTCTGGGGATAAATCTTTTACCGAAAAGGATGTGCTCATTGCTGATTCTAATTTTTTTCAATTTTTTACTTTTCCAATTTTGGAAGGAGATCCTAAAACTGTATTAATGCAGCCCAATAATGTTGTTTTAACAGAAAGGATGGCAAAAAAATATTTTGGTTATACAATAGGTGGAAAAGAACCATCTCCAGTCGGAAAGGAAATTTTACTAGGCACAACCAAAAGGGTTTGTAAAGTAACGGGTATTGCTCGAAATGTTCCGAGTAATTCTCATTTTGACTTTGATCTTGTGGTGTCTTTCAATACCTACGATTATAGTTTTATGGACCAATGGACTAGCAATGGTACCTTTACCTTTGTTAAAAGGAAAGAGGGTACTGTACCTGCCGCTGTCAATAAAAAAGTAGCGGCTTTGGTTCGGAAGTATGTGGGGCCAGAGTTGGAGGACTTTTTAAATATGCCTTACGAGGAGTTTGAAAAACAAGGTGGCCATTATGGGTATTATATGCAACCCATAGGGAGCATCCATTTGAATGCAGACTTGGGTAGGTTAAAACCGGGGCCTACCAAAATACAGCTGATTTTATTTACTTTAATAGCTGTTTTTATCATTCTCATAGCTTGTATAAATTTTATGAACCTATCTACCGCTCGGTCTGCCATGCGGTCAAAGGAAGTGGGGATTAGAAAAACGCTGGGAGCCTTGAGAGGGAGCTTGATAAGACAGTTTTTGTCAGAGTCCATGGCGTATAGTTTGATATCCATGGTGTTGGCATTGGGGTTGTGTTATTTGGTTCTGCCTCTTTTTAATGGTGTGGCGGGCAAAACATTGTCCATGACCATGTTTTATGATACAGGTATTGTATTGAGCTTGCTTCTGTTTGTGGTGGTAATTGGTCTTTTTTCAGGAAGTTACCCTGCCTTTTATTTAACAGCTTTCAACCCTGCAGAAGTGTTGAAGGGAAGTTTTAAAACTAAAGCTGGAGGAGGTCGGATTCGAAGCCTATTAGTGGTATTTCAATTTATCATATCCATCACCTTAATGGTGAGTACTTTGTTTATTTACAAACAACTTGTTTTCATGCGCAAAGCCAATTTGGGCTTTGATAAGTCTCGATTGGTAGTGTTAGACAATGCAAGAGGGTTGGGAGAGAATAAAGAAGTCTTTAAAAATAATCTATTGGCCATGCCTGCAGTGGCCTCAGTGAGTTATTCGAATATGGTGCCCCCTGACATCAATAACAATTCTGTTTTCAGAGCGGTTGGGAGTAGTGAAGACGTTCTGATGTTTGCCTATTATGCAGACCAAGACCATTTGCAAACCATGGGATATGAACTGCTTGAAGGGCGGTATTTTTCTGAAAAATACAAGTCGGATACTGCTGCCATTGTCATGAACAGAGCAGCCAAAGATTTCCTGGGTTGGGATTCCATTGAAGACAAACAATTGTTGAATTTTTACCAATCGGAGGAAGGGGAAATCATGAATGTGATAGGAGTGGTCAAGGATTTTAATTTTCAATCTCTACACAATGAAATTCAACCTTTGGTGATCTTGCTGGATCGAAACAGTAGAAACATGGCGGCTATTAAGTTAGAAAAGGGGGATGTGATGGCCACAGTACAAGGAGTCAAAGAACAATGGGTGGATTTGTCTGATGGGGCACCTTTTGATTACAGTTTTATGGACGATGCTTTTAATAAATTATTTGGAATTGAAAAAAGGTTGGGAGATTTGTTTCTGATTTTTACGGCGCTGTCGATTTTTATTGGAAGTTTGGGGCTTTTGGGGTTGGCAACTTTTACTGCAGAACAAAAAACAAAGGAGATTGGAATCCGAAAAGTAATGGGTGCCAGTGTGCTTTCTATTATTGTCCTTTTTACTAGAGACTTTACAAGGCTGTTGCTCATTTCTTTCGTTTTGAGCTGTATAGCTGCTTATTTTATAGTCAACTACTGGTTGAAAAATTTCGCTTTCAGAGTGGACATTGACATCCTGACTTTTATAATGGGCGGAGCCGTGGCCTACATAATAACTTGGATAACGGTGGCCTACCAGATATACAAAGCATCTATTAAAAACCCTGTATTAGCCCTCAAATCCGAATAAGTTACTAGCGGATTTTTTGTTTAATTTAGTAGAAGTGTTGCCGTAATAATAGTCCGTCCGAGAGGTAAATGGCTCTGTTCCGGATAGTACTTTTTCGCCTGATTTTGTTAGTCGTATATTTGTTTTATCCTCCAAGTTTAACAAAGAACCAAGGTTTTGGATGTATTGAAAGTATTGGCTGTCCCCTAAGCCAAGCATATGAAAGGCTTCAAAAATTTGAATGAATAGTTGATGCAAACTTGGTTTTTGCTTGGCAGCAGCTAAAATGAAATATTCAATTTCGGTAAGGTTGTTGGCGGAGGGGTAGCGCTTTAGATGGGATAAAAAAGCACCATGAAAGTAGGGGAAGTACGCTTTTGATTTGCGGATAGCATCCATCATAGAGTGCTTTTGTGGGGCATTGTAAGCTTCCCATATCGCGTGCGCAGCTTTTAACCAAGACACGTCCATAGGAGTAGCGCTGGATAGTAATTTAGGATAGTCTTCAGGGCGAATTGAGCCCAATGTTTGGTAGGTCCCCTCTGTTCTGGTAAAACCAACACAAATCAGTTGCATAGGGTTTTCTAAACCTTTTTGGTGAAAAAATGCCAGCAATCCGATAAGGTTGATTTGGCAAAAGTAGTCGTATTCATACCACAATGTGAGTGGAGTATGTGCTGGTATTTGGTCAATTTTATCTATTTCGTTCTTGGTTTGTTTCTGGTAATCTTGGTCTTCTAGGTCAAAAAAGGAGGTTAATTGCTGCTTTCTTAAACTCCAAAATTCAGAATCAAAGGTTCGAGTGGTTTTTCCTTCTGAAAGGACTTCGTTCCAGACTACAACCGTTCCCTGGATGTTTGTTTTCGAAAGGGCACCCTTAGTAGAATGCCCATTGACGATGTGTACCATTACTTTTTTAATTGTAAGTGGTAAATAGATCCAGCTGCTGTAAGGTTGTTGTTTGCTTTAAAGGTGTTTTCATTTTCGGCGTGGTAAACACCAGTGCTGTAACCCATTTCAAGTGCTTTTTTGAATACGAGATTCCTAATGCCATTTTCGATGTTCTCGTCGTTGTTTTTAGCTTGAATGAACCTGAATCCTGCTGAAAACATATCAAAAAACATAAGGGCTACGCCCACTTCCTTTTCATTGTTTTTAGCTAGTACCGGTTTTAAGATTCGTTTGCCTAAAAATGGAGCAAGCATGTTCGGAGGGATGGATACTCCACTGGTAGTCTTAAGCAGTGCGCACCAACGTTCAAGTTGGTCTACTGCATCTACCAGTTCTATTGTTAGGGAATCATCTCCTTCGAAAGGAGTGAACGATTCAAGGTCAATGGCATAGGGATATTCTATTCTGCTCACTTCAAAACCAAAGGCTGAAAGTGCCATGGGTAAAATTTCACTAGAAGTTACCAGGTGGTTTGGGTAAACACCGGAATTTATTTTTGTAATTATTTCGCGGACTTCAGTTTCATCTAAGTCGTGTACATCGTAAAGTACATTGGGCCAATTGTTTTCTTGGCTATGTACTAATTTGAATTTGGCTTCCACTTGGTAAAGGTTGTTGTGTTCTCCTATCAAGGACCAAAAATCAAACAAGTTGTTGTTGATTAATTCTATTGTTTTTGACATTGTGTTGTTAGAATATATTGCTTTTATCTACTAACGCAGATATTGTAGTTTAGGTACAAATTAGAGCAAAAAAAAAGCCGGAAACCCGGCTTTTTTTTAATCGTTTTTAAGTTTTTTGTATTTAATCCGTTTTGGAACCAAATCTCCTAGACGGGCCCGCCTGTTTTCTTCATAATCTGAAAAGTTACCTTCAAACCAAAAAACTTGTGAGTCTCCTTCAAAAGCCAATATATGGGTGCAAATTCTATCTAAAAACCACCGGTCGTGACTGATAACCACAGCACAGCCACCGAAGTTTTCTAGCCCCTCTTCCAGTGCTCTCAGCGTATTGACATCGAGGTCATTGGTAGGCTCATCGAGCAACAATAGGTTGGCGCCTTGTTTTAATGCCATGGCCAGATGGACTCTGTTTCTCTCGCCACCAGAAAGTACCCCAACTTTTTTTTGTTGGTCTCCACCGCTAAAGTTAAACCGGCTCACATACGCTCTGGAATTGAGTTGTTTGCCTCCTAGGTCTATTAATTCGTTGCCATCGGTAATTACTTCCCACACTGTTTTGTTTGGGTCTAAATTGTCGTGTTCTTGGTCCACATAGGCAATATCAACCGTGTCTCCTACTTCAAAGGTACCTGCATCCGGAGTCTCTTTGCCTGTAATCATTTTAAATAGGGTGGTTTTTCCAGCACCATTGGGCCCTATGATACCAACAATACCTCCTTGTGGCAGTTGGAACTCCATGCCTTCATACAACAGTTTGTCTCCAAAAGCTTTTGCGACGCCATGCGCCTCGATAACTTTGCTGCCCAATCTTGGCCCAGGTGGAATGAATAATTCTAATTTCTCTTCTTTTTGTTGGGCTTCCTCTCCCAATAATTTTTCGTATGAGTTAATCCTTGCTTTGGCTTTGGATTGTCTGCCTTTAGGAGACATTTTAACCCACTCCAATTCTCGTTCTAATGTTTTTTGTCTTTTGGATTCTGTTTTTTCTTCTTGAGATAGTCGTTTTTGCTTTTGATCCAGCCAACTGCTGTAGTTGCCTTTCCAAGGAATTCCCTCGCCCCTGTCCAACTCTAAAATCCATCCCGCAACGTTGTCCAAGAAATACCGATCATGCGTTACGGCTATCACAGTACCTTTGTATTGTTGTAAGTGTTGTTCCAACCAATGCACGGACTCGGCGTCCAAGTGGTTGGTAGGTTCATCCAATAGCAAAACGTCCGGCTCTTGAAGCAACAAACGACACATCGCTACCCTTCTTTTCTCACCACCCGATAGGTTTTTTATCAAAGCATCTGCTGGTGGGGTTCTAAGCGCATCCATAGCGCGTTCTAATTTACTGTCTAAATTCCAGGCGTCTAGGTGGTCCAGCTGTTCTTGCACCTCTCCTTGCCGCTGAATAAGTTTGTCCATGGCATCTGGGTCTTCCAGTATTTCTGGTTCACCAAATTTTAAATTAATGGCTTCAAATTCATTTATTAAATCAACAGTGGCCTGTACCCCCTGTTCTACAATTTGTTTTACAGTAAGCGTTGGGTCCAGTTCCGGCTCTTGTTCTAAAAGACCCACCGTGTATTCCCCATCTGAAACTACTTCTCCTCTAATCTCTTTGTCTAACCCTGCAATTATTTTAAGCAAAGAGGATTTTCCTGAACCATTCAGTCCGAGAACGCCAATTTTGGCCCCATAGTAAAAGGAGAGGTAGATATTTTTAAGTACTTGTTTGCTTGGAGGGTATATTTTACTCACTCCAGCCATTGAAAATATTATTTTTTCGTCGCTCATATTGGATGATTCTTGATAAAAAGTTGGGCTAAATTTCAACTTCTCATAAAATTAATTAGATTAATGAACCTAAGTGCAAAATGAAGATTTATTTATTAATTAAATAAGTAATTATTTGTTTTATAATAATAAATTTTATTTTTGCAAAATATATACATACGTAAATAGGAGGTAATATGTATTGGACACTAGAATTGGCTTCATACTTGGAGGATGCTCCATGGCCAGCTACCAAAGATGAACTAATTGACTACTCAATAAGATCGGGTGCCCCTTTAGAGGTGGTTGAGAACTTACAGGAATTAGAAGATGATGGTCAACCATTTGAAAATATAGAAGAAATTTGGCCGGATTATCCGACCAAAGAAGATTTTTTCTTTAATGAAGATGAATATTAATAGCATTGTATAAAGAAAAAAGGCTTGGTGCTTGCATCAGGTCTTTTCTTTATTGCTCATTAAAATTGCCTTGGCAAATACCATGTCTTCTGGCGTGGTAATTTTAATGTTGAAATAATTCCCTTCAACCAAGCGGACTTCTCGTCCATCGGCTTCAAATACAGAGGCGTCATCCGTGAATGTCTTCTTTTCTTCTTGTAAAAAAGCATTTTTTATTGCCGAGACCTGGAAGGTCTGCGGGGTTTGAATGCTTTTGAAAAGACTTCGATCTTGTGATTTGCTGCCTTCTGGGTGAATAGCGCGAATAGAATCTTTCAAGTCAACACAGGCTACTCCAGAGCCATATTCTGCTGCAGAAGCATAACATTTGCTTATGGTATTGTCGCTTACAAAAGGCCTTACACCATCGTGTATGGCTACTAAATCTGTTTGTTGTTCTACTGTTGATAATCCGTTTTTTACCGATTGAAAACGACTATCTCCACCTTTTTGCACTATATGTGGCACTTTGAACCCATGTGTCGATACCAAGTCTTCCCAGAAACCTACTTGGCTAGCAGGCAATACCAAAGTGATTTCTGGACTGTACACATTGTAATAAAACGCTTCTAGGGTATAGAACAAGAGCGGACGGCCTTCTAATAATAAAAATTGTTTTGGGGTTTCGGATTGCATCCGACTGCCTGACCCTCCCGCTACAATAATCACATGGGCTTTCATGTCCATTAATAATATTTATTTTCCAACAAGTAATTGGCAACATAATCTTGCACGCCTTTTTCAAGTGAAGTGAAAGGTTGGTTGTAACCAATGGATTTTAATTTTGCCATATTGGCTTCTGTAAAGTATTGGTATTTATCTCGGATGTCTTTAGGCGTATCAATAAAGCTGATGTCTTCTTGCACTCCCATGGCTTTAAATGTTGCCCTGGTTAGGTCCAAAAATGTTCTTGCTTCTCCGCTTCCTAAATTGTAAATGCCACTATCTTTTCTATGGTGCATGAGGAAGAGGCAAACATCCACTACGTCCATGACGTAAACAAAGTCTCGCATTTGCTCTCCATTTTTGAAATCTGGGTTGTGCGAACGGAATAATTTCATTTTATCCGTCTTTTTAATCTGACTAAAGGCATGCCATATGACAGAGGCCATTCTACCTTTGTGGTATTCATTGGGCCCGTACACGTTAAAGAATTTTAGCCCAGCCCAAAAAAATGGTTTTTCATTTTGTTCCAGTGCCCAGATATCAAAGTCATTTTTTGACTCCCCATAAGGGTTTAATGGTTGAAGGTTTGGTATGTCCTCTTCTTTGTCGTCGTACCCATATTCGCCCAAACCATAAGTTGCGGCTGAAGAAGCGTAAACTACAGGAATCTGGTATTGAATACATTTTTTCCAAATGGTTTTGGTGTATTCTGTATTCATTTTGAGCAACAATGCACGGTCAAATAAAGCGGTATCCGTTTTGGCGCCAATATGAAATATAAACTCTACAAATTCATAATTAGCATCCAACCATTCAAAAAAGTTGTCTCTATGTACCCTTTCTTGGATAACCTTGCCTTCTAGATTTTTGTTTTTTGCCTCTACATCAAAATTATCAACTGCAATGATAGAATTAAATTTTTCATTGTTGAGTTTTTGAATTAGGCAACTGCCTATAAAACCTGCTGCTCCAGTAACTACGATCATCGTTGTGTTTTTTTTCGAAAGTTAAGGTTCAACGAATTGATTTACAAAGTCCGTACGAAATATTTATGGTTTTGTATATTTGCATAAAAGCACAAAACATGTTATTGGTAAATAGGAAAGAACATTTTAATGCAGCCCATAAATTACACAACCCTAACTGGTCGGAAGAAAAGAATAAGGAAGTGTTTGGGCCTTGTTCAAATGCCAATTGGCACGGTCATAATTTTGACCTTATTGTAACGGTCAAAGGAATACCGGATCCTGATACTGGCTTCGTAGTGGACCTGAAAAAGTTAAGCACTGTAATACGAAGGCATGTTGTAGACCAGGTGGACCATAAAAACCTGAATTTGGATGTGCCTTTTATGCAAGGTAAAATGGCCAGTACCGAAAACCTCATAATTGAATTTTGGAATATATTAGAGCCATTGGTGAATGCAATTACCAAAAATGGTGCTTTGTACAAAATAACTTTGTATGAAACACCCAGAAATTTTGTTGAATATTATGGTAAAGTTGAATGAAGTATTTTTTAGTAGCTGGAGAAAAGTCTGGTGACTTGCACGGTGGCAATCTCATCAATGCCATTAAAGCAAAAGATGGTGCTGCAGAGTTTTTAGGTTTTGGTGGAGATGAAATGCTGACCAAAGGGATGCTGGTGGTGAAACACTATAAATCCATGGCATTTATGGGGGCTTGGGAAGTAGTTAAAAACTTAGGGGAGATTAGAAAAAATGAAGCGCTTTGCAAAAAAACAATAATAGAAAGTAAACCGGATGTTGTTATACTTATTGATTATGCTGGTTTTAACTTGAGGATTGCAAAATTTTGCAAACAAAAAGGGATTAAAGTTTTTTATTACATCGCTCCTAAAGTATGGGCTTGGAACACCAAAAGGGCTTTGGGTATTAAAAAGAATGTAGACCGTTTGTTTTGTATTCTGCCTTTTGAAAAAGAATTTTTTGGCACTTTTGATTACGAGGTAGATTATGTAGGAAATCCCGTGGTGGACGCTGTAACTCAATATGAAGTGAATGGAGCTGTCCAAGATGCTCTGTTAAAAGCAGCAAATGGCAAAAAAATAGTTGCGGTTTTACCAGGAAGTAGAAAACAAGAAGTTGTTAGTATGCTGGCTTTGTTTACAGAGGTAATGAAAGAATTAAGGCAATACCATTTTGTAGTGGCTAAAGTGGATAATTTGGATCCTGCCGTATACCAAATAATGGAAGGGTTAGAAAATTGTAGTGCGCTAACTGGTAAAACGTATGACCTTTTGGCTATTTCCGATGCTGCTTTGGTGTGTTCCGGTACTGCCACCCTTGAAACTGCTTTATGGGGTGTTCCACAGTTGGTAGCTTATAAAACCAGTAAGCTTACTTACGCAATTGCTAAAAGGGTGGTAAAAGTGCCATACATATCTTTGGTCAACTTAATTTATGGGAAAGAGTTGGTGCAGGAGCTTATTCAAGACGCATGCAACACTAGTACGATTCAAGAAAACTTGTTAGGCCTGTTAGAAGATCCGGCTAAAAGAAAGGGGATACAAGAGGGCTATGCGAAAATAAAGGATTTATTAGGGGAGGAACCTGCTTCTCAAAGAGCAGCAGGATTGATGTTGGAACGGTTAAAGAACACCTAAGAATCTCCCAAGCTTTTTTATGAAGTTGGTGCTGTATTTGGAGTCTTTTGTCAAAGCGATCAGGGCCTCTGTTACTTTTTGTGGTGCTTCTTCACTTTTTACCATGTATTTGTAGGCACCTATTTCTTTGCATTTTTCTGAAATGGTGTGGTCTTCTGTAGCAGACAACATAATAACGGCATTGTGTTTACTAATTCTTTTAATGGAAGACAATGTGTCGATTCCATTGAGGCCATGTAACCCAATGTCCATGATTATAAAGTCTGGGTCTTGGGTCATTTCAGAAATACAATCTTCGCCTCTTGTGAAAAGTTGGATGTTTGTAAATCCTGCTTTTTCTAAGTTAAACTTAACTACGTTTTGAAACATTAAGTCGTCTTCTACGATGTATATTAATTGTGAGTATTTCATAATTAGTACTTTTAATTCCGTTACTAATTATGTTGCCAATTGTGTGCCGAAACGAAAAAAGCCGTTTAAATGATTTAAACGGCTTTTTAAATGTTGTCAAAAGTCTATATTTGGGAATTAGTATTAAAATGGGAATTATTCTCAATCACTAATTACCCCAGAACCGATCAGTTCGTCGTTTTTATACCAAGCGGCAAATTGCCCTTTTGCAATGGCTTTTTGGGGCCGTTCAAACTGAATGTACAAATGGTCTTTCTCCTGAATAACAGTTGCGTTTTCAAGGGGTTGTCTGTACCGGATGCGCACTTGGTAGCTCGCTTTTTCTCCAGTATTTAAGCGCAAATCGTTGCGCACCCAGTGTACCTCCTCGTTTTCGATGGCCAATGCTTCTCTGTAAAGGCCAGGATGGTTTTCTCCCTGTCCTGTATAGATTAAGTTTTTTTCGGTGTCTGTTTGCAAAATAAACAATGGTTCTGGTGTGCCACCTATCCCTAAGCCTTTGCGTTGGCCAACAGTGAAGAAGTGGGCGCCATTGTGTTCTCCAACATCTTTGTGCTCTGTGGCATTGTATTGGAATGAGGCCGACATTTCTTCTAAGGTAGCAGCACTATTGGAGTTGTATACTGGGTGTTTGGCATCAATTTCCAAGACCCTCCCTTTTTTCGGTTTTAGTTGTTGCTGTAAGAAATCAGGCAACCGAACTTTGCCTATAAAACACAACCCTTGAGAATCTTTTTTCTCAGCAGTAATCAAGCCTTGCTCTTTTGCAATGGCTCGTACTTCTGGTTTTGTTAATGCGCCAATAGGAAACAGCGCTTTGGACAATTGTTGCTGGTTTAATTGGCACAAAAAATAACTTTGGTCTTTGTTGTTGTCCATCCCCGCTTTTAATTGAAAAACTTCGCTACCCTCCTGGTTGAAACTGTCTTTTCTGCAGTAATGGCCTGTGGCAACATAGTCTGCCTTTAACATCATCGCTGTTTTAAGAAAAATATCAAATTTTATTTCCCTATTACACAATACATCCGGGTTGGGTGTTCTGCCTTTTTGGTATTCAGAAAACATATAGTTTACAATGCGCTCTTTATATTCTTTGCTTAGATCAATGGCCTGAAATGGAATTCCCAACTTATCTGCAACAATCATTGCATCGTTGCTGTCTTCTAACCATGGGCATTCATCGCTGATTGTAACCGTGTCGTCGTGCCAGTTCTTCATGAACATCCCAATAACATCGTATCCTTGTTCTTTAAGAAGGTAGGCAGCTACACTGCTGTCTACACCTCCTGACAAACCGACCACTACTCTTTTATTTTTCATTGGTTGTTATTGCTTATAATTCAAATATCCAACTCAACAAAGATCCAGCATCATTAATTCATTGTCAAGTCTTTTTTTTAATGCAAAAAAAAAGGCCGCCTTTAAAAAGCGACCTTGTGGAGAATACCGGATTCGAACCGGTGGCCTCTACACTGCCAGTGTAGCGCTCTAGCCAGCTGAGCTAATCCCCCATTGCGGTGCAAATATAGGAGATAAATGGACAAAAGCGAATGCCAATCTTTTTTTTGTTAAAGTTTTAAAAAAAACAGCAAAAACAGCCAACACCAATGTGGCTCCTTGCAGATGGCCCTTACTTCTAAATTGGCTGGATAGAATTTTACAAAAAAAAAGGTTTTTCTGGTTGCCAGCCCCAGTGTTGTTGCAAAAAACTTAGTCCTTCTCAATGTTTGATTTTTTATGCTTAAATTATAACGTCAACTATTAAAAATATAAAATGAAATCAAACTATTATTTCTTTTTGGGAATGGTGTTGCTTTTTTTGAGTATACCAGACCGACCATTTGCTCAGGCATTAAAAAGTTCTGATTACAGTGGGTTAAAATTTCGAAATATTGGCCCAGCCCTAACTTCTGGGAGGATTGCTGATATAGCCATCCATCCCAACGATGAAAGTACCTGGTACGTGGCAGTTGGGTCGGGAGGAGTCTGGAAAACCTCCAATAATGGCACCACCTGGAAACCTATTTTTGATGCACAATCGTCTTATTCAATAGGGTGTGTTACCATTGACCCTTCGGTGCATTCTACGGTATGGGTAGGGACAGGAGAGAATGTTGGTGGCCGGCATGTTGGTTTTGGAGATGGGGTTTATAAGAGTACCGATGAAGGGAAGACATGGACCAATATGGGGTTGAAACTGTCGGAGCATATATCAAAAATCATAGTACACCCGAACAATTCAAATATTGTTTGGGTAGCAGCACAGGGCCCGTTGTGGAGCAAAGGAGGAGAAAGAGGGGTTTATAAAACCATTGATGGAGGGAAAACCTGGAAAAGAACCCTTAGTGTTAACGAATGGACTGGAGCAACTGACTTGTTGCTCGATCCTGAAAATCCAGAAGTTCTGTATGCCGCCACATGGCAAAGACACCGATCGGTAGCCAACTATTTGGGCAGTGGACCAGGGTCTGGACTGCACAAAAGTACAGATGGTGGGCTTACTTGGAAACTGCTCACCGCTGGGTTGCCTACTACCAATATGGGTAAAATTGGTTTGGCAATGTCTCCTTTTGATTCTAAAGTGATTTATGCAGCAATTGAAGAAGTGCAATTAAAAGGGGGGCTTTACATAACTGAAAATGCAGGTGCCACTTGGAAAAAAAATGCAAGTGTCTTATCAGGAGGGACCGGCCCGCATTACTACCAAGAACTGTACGCTTCGCCCCACCACCAAGGAAAACTGTTTTTTATGAACAACGAAGTGAAAATTTCGGATGACCATGGAAAAACTTTTTATGGCATGAACGAAAAAAACAAACATGTGGACAGCCATGCCATGGCGTTTAAAGCTTCTGATCCCAATTATGTTTTGTTTGGTACCGATGGAGGTTTGTATGAGTCTCATGATTTGACCCAGACGTGGCGCTTTATTCCAAATTTACCACTTACTCAGTATTACAAAGTAGCGGTAGATGATTCTGCTCCGTTTTATAATGTATATGGCGGAACACAAGACAATGGGTCGCATGGAGGCCCTTCGAGAACAACGGCATTCGATGGGATACAAAACCGAGATTGGTGGATAACCCTGGGGTGGGATGGGCACCAGTCTGCCACAGAACCTGGAAATCCAGACATTACCTATGGCGAATTCCAAGAAGGATGGTTGTGGCGCATCGATCAAACCACAATGGAAAAAGTGTTTATTCAACCACAGCCTGAAGCAGGGGATCCTTATGAAAGATTTAATTGGGATGCTCCAATCCTGGTAAGTCCTCACAATTCTAAGCGCATATATTTTGCATCCTATAGGGTGTGGCAATCCAACAACCGAGGCGATGATTGGGAAGCAATTTCAGAGGATCTTACAAGAAACGAAGACCGCTTTACTCTACCTATGATGGGGCAACAGCAAGGGTGGGACAATGCCTGGGATGTCCGAGCAATGTCTACCTACAATACAATTACTTCTTTGGCGGAGTCGCCCTTACAGGAAGGGTTGTTGTATGCAGGGACGGACGATGGCATCATTCAGGTATCTGAGGATGCTGGGGCTAAATGGAGAAAAATTGATTTAGGTACTATTAAAGGGGTGCCAGCCAGGGCATTTGTAAATGATGTTCGCGCCGACCTTCACGATCCCAATGTTGTGTTTGCAGTATTGGACAACCATAAAACTGGCGATTTTCGGCCCTACGTAATAAAAAGCACGGACAAAGGTAGAAGTTGGCAGTTAATTACCGGGAACCTACCATCCAAGTTACTCACTTGGCGGATTGTGCAGGACCACGTGAAAAAAGACTTGCTGTTTTTAGCATCGGAATTTGGGGTTTATTTCACTCCAGATGGTGGAAGTAATTGGACGCAATTAAAAGGTGGTTTGCCCACAATATCGGTACGGGATATTACCATTCAAAAAAGAGAAAATGATTTGGTGCTGGGTACGTTTGGTAGAGGGATCTATATTTTGGATGATTATTCTCCGTTGAGAAAACTCGTGGAAGGAAACACAACAGACAGAACTCTTTTTGAAGTAAAAGACGCTTGGTGGTATGTGCAAAGGGAACCTATTTATGGTCAGGGAGATGATAATTTTAGAGCCAATAATCCAGAATATGGAGCCGTATTTACTTATTACTTAAAAGAAGCGGTTCAATCTGCCAAGGAGAAAAGAAAAGAGAAAGAATCCAAAGCAATTAAAGCGGCACAACCCAATCCTTTTCCGGGGTGGGAAATATTAGAAAAGGAACAAGACGAAGGTAAGTATGGCGTTGTTTTGGTGGTTAGAGATGCGAGTGGAGCTGTAGTGAATGTAGTTAAAGGAAGTAATAAAAAAGGTGTCAACCGTGTTAACTGGGCATTAAACTATAAGGACAAAAGAGGGGAGAGGAAAAAAGCAGCTCAAAACTCCGACGAGGATGGGTTTTTCACCAATGAATTGCTTGCCGGGCCAGGAACCTATTCAGTTGCATTGGCGGTAATTGAAAATGGAGAATTATTAGAGTTAGAGCCAAAACAAAGTTTTGAAGTTAAACCTTTAGGGAAAGGAGCCTTGCCGGCAAAACCTGCGTCGGAGCGGCTGGCTTTTGTTAAGAAGTTTCAAAAATTCCAACAGAAAATTTCTGCTACCTTTAATATGCTCAACAAAAGCATGAGCATGGTCGATAAAATGCAAAGGGGTTATTTAAACTCAGAAAAAATGGATCCAGCTGTAAATAAGGAGATTGAAGGAATTAGAGGCAAATTGATTCTTTTAGAAAAACAAATGCAAGGCATGCATACTAAGAATAAGGTAGGAGAAAGATCTGGCGTATTGCCTTATGATGGTGTAACGGTCGGGCTGTTGTCCATTAACCCAACCACTTATGGCCCTACCGGAAATCATAAAAAGGCACTAGAACGAGCTGAAAAACAGCTGTTTGATATTGGTAGGTCCTTAGAAGAGATTTATTCGGTTGAAATTCCTAAAACCTTAAGTAGGTTAGAAGAACTAGGCGCTCCATGGATAGAAAGGTAAAAAAAAAGGCCGGTTATTAAACCGGCCTTTTTTTATATGATTAACATGGCATCTCCATAACTGAAGAACCGGTATTTTTCTTTAATTGCTTCGGCATAGGCCTCTTTGATCACGTCGTAACCCCCAAAAGCACAAGCCATCATCAAAAGGGTAGATTCAGGCAAATGAAAGTTGGTTACCATAGCGTTGCAAATTTTAAATTCGAAAGGAGGGAAGATAAATTTATCGGTCCACCCTTCGTTGGCTTTAAGTCGGCCATTTGCAGATACTGAAGATTCCAAAGAGCGCATGGAGGTTGTTCCAACGGCACAAACTCTTCTTTTTTCGTCCAACGCATTGTTCACAAGGTCTGTTGTGTCAGGCCCTATTTTAAAGTTTTCTGAGTCCATTTTATGTTTGGTCAGATCTTCTACGTCAACGGGTCTGAATGTTCCCAATCCAATGTGCAAGGTTATAGGTGAAACATCCACCCCTTTTATCTCCAACCTTTTTAATAGGTGGGGAGTAAAATGCAAACCTGCAGTTGGTGCGGCAACCGCACCCGTATGTTGGGCGTATATCGTTTGGAATCGTTCCCTGTCTTCTGGCTCCGCAGCTCTATTGATGTGTTTTGGAAGAGGCGTCTCTCCCAAAGCGTCAATCGCACCGTAAAACTCTTCGTCGCTTCCATCAAATAAAAATCGGATGGTCCTTCCTCTCGAAGTCGTGTTGTCCACCACTTCAGCTACTAGGTCGCTGTCACCAAAATAAAGTTTGTTTCCAACCCTTATTTTTCTCGCAGGATCAACAAGAACATCCCATAAGTGCAACTCCTTATTGAGCTCTCTTAATAAGAAAACTTCAATTTGTGCACCGGTTTTTTCTTTGTTGCCATAGAGGCGTGCAGGAAATACCTTCGTGTTGTTTACAACCATAACATCGCCTTCATCGAAATAATCAATTACATCTTTGAAAACTTTGTGCTCTATCTTACCAGAGTCTTTATGTACTACCATGAGTCTTGACTCATCCCGATTTTCAACCGGATACCTGGCTATTAAACCAGACGGCAATTCGAACTTGAATTCGGATAATTTCATATTTAATATTGAGGTATTAAATAGATTTAATGTTTGAAAAATTAGCTTGCAAAGCTAACAAAAAATCAGGAATTTAGTTAATATACTAGAAATTAGTTTTAAATAATACCAATATCATGATCACAGTAATCAAATTAATAATGGAAAGTTTCCGATTCGCTTGGAGTGCTCTCAAGATGAATCTCATGCGGACTTTGCTTTCCTTGCTTGGAGTAACAATTGGTATTTTCGCCATTATCGGTGTTTTTACAATGGTAGATTCCTTGGAGAAAAACCTCAATGATAGCCTTGCATTTCTAGGTGAAAATGTAATCTATGTTGGCAAATGGCCCTATGTACCAGATGCTTCTGGTGATTACAAGTGGTGGGATTTTTGGAATAGACCAAATCCATCCATGGATGAATACCGCTTTTTAAAGGCCAATTTGAAAAATCATAAGGCCATAGGTATTTACGCTGGTAGAGGCGGGCATTTGGTGAAATATGGAAACAATAGTTTGGGAGATGTTCGATTGGTTGGAGGAGATGTTGGTTATAAAGACTTATTTGAATTGCCGGTTGAACAAGGACGCTATTTTACTAGTACAGAATTTGGGACTGGTAGAAATGTAGCGATCATAGGACACAACCTTTCCGAAACTTTGTTCAAAGGAGATGATCCTCTTGGGAAAGAAATCAAGGTTAAAAATATAAAGTTTGTGGTAGTTGGGGTTATGAAAAGAGAGGGTGAGTCTTTTATGGGCACCCCTTCTAACGATGACAACTGCCTGATTCCTTATAAATCATTCCGAAAGCTCTACCAAACAGGTACCGGTGCGTGGAACGAATTAGGGTCTCAAATTGGGGTTAAAGGTTTGGAACAAGACATAGGCTTGGTGGAGTTGGAAAATGAAATGAAAGGGATGTTGCGATCCAGGCGTGGTTTGCGACCAAAAGACAAGGATAACTTTGCATTGAACAGACCAGAAGCTATTACCAATATTATAAGTGGGGTATTTGATGTAATTGGAGTTGCTGGTTGGGTAATTGGTGGCTTTTCTATTTTAATTGGTGGTTTTGGAATAGCCAATATAATGTTTGTATCGGTTCAGGAAAGAACCAATATCATAGGCATTCAAAAATCATTGGGTGCTAAAAATTATTTCATCTTATTTCAGTTTTTATTTGAAGCTGTATTTCTGAGTATACTGGGGGCGCTATTAGGCCTGTTAATGGTCTACGGAATAACATTTATACCAATGGGCTCCATGGAAGTTTCCGTTTCGTTCAAAAATGTTGTGCTCGGTTTAGGGGTGGCTTGTGGCATAGGGATTCTTTCTGGAATTATCCCGGCAGCAAGGGCATCACGCTTGGATCCGGTGATAGCCATACGAGCTTAAAAAAAATAATATCATATCTATAAAAAAAGCGCAGGAGCCCCTTGCGCTTTTTTTATTATTACTAAATTTATTTTATGAAAGCTGTAATTCTCGATGCTTATGCTGTTAACAATGGAGATTTAAGTTGGTCTTCATTAACCGAACAAGTTGATACCTTGACTGCCTATGACTTTACAAAACCAGAGGAGGTAATAAAAAGAGCTAAGGATGCTGAGATTTTATTTACGAACAAAACTGTTCTAAGTCCTGCAATCCTCGAACAACTACCCAAACTCCAGTATGTGGGCGTCTTGGCTACAGGGTACAATGTAGTAGATTTAGTGTATTTGAGATCCAAAGGAATAGCTGTTACCAATGTTCCAGCTTATGGAGTGGATTCTGTGGTCCAACATTGTATGGCCAATATCTTTTATTTCACCAATTCTCTGCATGAAAATTCAAAGGGTGTTGCTTCCGATTGGCCTAATTCTCGTGATTTTTGTTACTGGAACCGACCCATTCTTTCTTTGTCCGATAAGACCATTGGAATTGTTGGTTTTGGCAATATTGGCCGTGCATTGAGCCAAGTATGTTTGGCTTTGGGAATGCAAGTGGTAGTAGCTACCGAATATCCTACGGACACACCATTAATAGAATTTGTCAGCTTGGAAACCTTGTTTGCGCAATCTGATTTTATCTCCATCAACAGGCAATTGGCAGAAGGAAATGAAGGTATGGTAGACAAAAAATTGTTATCTAAAATGAAAAAGACGGCCTACCTTATTAATACTGCTAGAGGAGCTTTAATTAATGAAAAAGATTTGGCCGAAGCACTGAATGGCCATGTTATAGCAGGCGCAGCTCTTGACGTATTAAGCCAAGAACCTCCATCCAAAAACAATCCTTTGTTACAAGCGAAAAATTGTTTGGTTACCCCACATATAGCTTGGGCATCTAAAAAAGCCAGGCAAAACCTTATCCACATTGCCTCCAATAACTTAAAGTCTTTCCTAAAAGGGGAGGAGGCCAACCGGCTTGATTAGATGAGAGTAATATGCGCATTTGATAAATTTAAATCGAACCGATCGGCGCATGCATTGTGTGCCTTTTTGCGCCAATGGTCTAAAGGGCGGCGTGGAGTAGAATTGGTTGTATTGCCCATGGCAGACGGAGGGGAAGGGTCTTTAAATGCCGCAGCTTCTTATTTACCGGAAATGAAAATTAAAAGCATGCGTACTGTCAATGCAGTTGGTAATAGCATACTGGCGCCTTATGGCATATGGCAGAACAAAGCTTTTGTACAATTGTCCGATAGTGCCGGCTTGGCCCAAATTGAAAAGGTTGCAAGAGACTGCATGGGTGCTTCTACCTTGGGCACAGGGTGGCAGTTGAAGGAAATATTGAAAAAAGAAAACCCGTCGGAAATGAATCTATTTCTTGGGGGCTCGGCAACCACCGATGGTGGGCTGGGGATTTTAACCGCTTTAGGAATTGATTTTTACAATGCCAAAGGCAATAAAATAACCCCTTCAGGGGCTTCTATGCAAGAAGTTCGTTCTTTCCAATGTTCCGAGGCTTTCCAACGATACGAATCGGTTCAATGGAACCTCTATTGTGATGTCACCAACCCATTTTTTGGACCTAATGGGGCGGCGCAGCAGTACAGCCCTCAAAAAGGAGCCTCTGCTTCAGAGGTAGAACAATTGGATAGGGGCTTGTCCAATTTGGCAGCCATTTATAGCCAACACAAAAATATAGGTGTTCAATCTGTGGAAGGTGCAGGTGCAGCAGGAGGTGTGGCGGGAGGTATACTGGCTTTTTTTAAAGCTAGAGTATGTTCTGGTGCTGGTTTTTTTATCCAATTGGCCAAGTTGGATACCCATTTGAAAAACGCCGATATGGTAATTACAGCGGAAGGCTGTTTTGATGCAACAAGCCTGAACGGAAAATTACCCTATCAAGTGCTTGTATTGGCGGGTGAGCGTCCAATTGAAAGGGTGTTGGTGGCAGGTGCCATACAAGCAACAGAATGGTTGGAGGCCAATAAGGTCCGCTATGAAGATTTATCCGTTATTGCTAAAGAAAATAATTTAAATTCGTTTGAAGATATTGAAGAATGTCTTGAAATTGCTCTTTCTAAAATTTTAAAAATATGAATATCAATACAAAACTATTGCGCGACATTTGTGTAACCCCAGGTGCCCCTGGCTTTGAGCGTCCAATCAGAAATTTGGTGCTAAACACTTTAAAGGATATTCCCGGAAAAGTAGCCGTAGACAATATGGGCAATGTGATGGTGCAGGTCACAGGAAAGTCTTCCGATAAAAAGGTTATGATTGGGGCGCACATGGATGAAATAGGTTTTATCGTGACCCACATCGATGACAATGGTTTCCTTCGGTTCCACACGCTGGGCGGTTTTGACCCAAAAACACTGACCGCACAGCGGGTCATTGTACATGGTACAAAAGATGTTGTCGGAGTGATGGGCTCCAAACCCATTCATGTGATGTCTGCAGAAGAGCGCAATAAAGTAGCTAAAATATCCGATTACTTTATTGACTTAGGTATGGACAAAGAGGCAGTAGAGAAAGTGGTCCGCATCGGAGACCCCATAACGAGAGACAGGGATTTGGTAGAAATGGGTAACTGTGTCAATTGTAAATCAATTGACAATCGGGTTTCTGTTTTTATTCTTTTGGAGGTGCTTAGAAATTTGGGTACGCCGGCCTACGATACTTATGGTGTTTTTACGGTGCAAGAAGAAGTTGGAATTAGAGGGGCCAACGTAGCCGCGCATCAAATCAATCCCGATTTTGGAATAGGATTGGATACAACCATAGCTTTTGACCTACCAGGTGCCCAAGCGCATGAAAAAGTCACAAAGTTAGGAGAAGGAACTGCTATTAAAATAATGGATGCTTCTACTATTTGTGATTACAGAATGGTAGACTTTATGAAAAAAACCGCAGATGAAAACAAAATTAAATGGCAACCCGAAATTTTAACAGCAGGAGGGACTGACACTGCTGGAATTCAGAGAATGGGTAAAAATGGGGCTATTTCAGGAGCTATCTCAATTCCTACCCGGCATTTGCACCAGGTGATAGAAATGGCGGATAAATCGGATATTCAAGGCAGTATCAACTTATTAAAAGCTTGTTTAGAGTCTTTGGATGGATACGATTGGTCCCACAAATAATCCTTTTTGTTAGCTTCTCTGAAATTTCTTAACTAAATTTTAGAGAGGCTAAATTATTATGAGAAGTGTATTGCTAGGTTTTTTGTTATTATTTGCTGTTTTGCCTTCTGTAGGGCAAACACAAGAAAATATCAAGTTGTCGGGGGTGGTCATCGATGCAGATAGCCTTATGCCCGTACAATTGGTGAATATTTATGGGAAAAAACGCCAAGTAGGTGCAGTGAGCAAAGCAGATGGAAGTTTTGAGTTTATAGCCCAAGCTGGTGATACCATTGTTTTTTCTTGTGTAGGGTATTTTAAATCTGAGTTTGTAATGCCAAAAGGACTGAAAAAGGAAGCGTACACCTTAATTCAATTGATGCGCAAAGAAACAATTGTGCTGTCGGAAGTTGTCGTGTTCCCTTGGCCTGATTTGGAGACTTTCCAAAAAAGCATTCTGTCCACTAACCCACCACCATCCCAGTTCGAAAAGGATCAAAACCTCAATCAAAATTATGCACAAGACATTTTGTTGGTGCACGAGCAAGAAAAATACAATTACGATACTTACAGCAACTACAAGTTGTACAACCTTACCGGTATCATAGCACCTAATAATTTTATTAACCCAATCAATTGGACTGATTTTATTCGAGACCTAAAAAAGAAATAGTGCGTTGGAATTGTTATTTTTTTCTCTTTTTGGGATATTTTTTACTTAGATAGTTGAATACGCGTTTGTACTCGCTGTATTCTTGGTTGTTCAGTTTTACTTTTTTTTTCTTTTCAAGAACCATAGTAAGCTCTTTGAAAAGACCATTCAAGGTTTTAACTTCTGTTTCTTCCCAATGGTCCATTTCGTTTAAGGAGTATTTTCTTTTTTTAGAAAATAACAATGTTTTTACCACTAGCTTTTCTTTGCCAATTTCAAAAGTTTTCCAGTTGAGCACTGTTTTAACAACCATTGCAAAGGAAATTGGAAGCAACAAAATAGCCATGATTCGGTGGTACCATTCGTAAGGAGGGTTGACAACCTTTAGTAATCCCCATATGCCGCCTGTCATAGCCAGAACCACAAACATAGAAATTGAAAAAAGAGTATTTAGTTTTGGTTTTGAAACCACCATGATCCGTTCTATTTTTATTAAAATCTTGACAAATATCTAAATTATATCGTAATGAAGAAGAAGATAGGAGTATTTTTATCCATCATGGCTTCTTTGCATTTGGCTGTTGCACAACCCAGTACTTCTGGGCAAATACAAGAGTCATATAAGCAAAGAGGGCAATTAGAACTAGAATCAAAAGTAGCCAATTACCCAATTAGAAATATAGGGCCCGTTGTTCAAGGGGGTAGGGTTACAGACTTTGCAATAAACAGCAAGGACACGAAACAATTTTATGTAGCCTACGCTTCTGGTGGGGTTTATAAAACTGTGAACAATGGAATTACTTTTGACCCCGTATTTGATAACCAAGGGGCCCTCACTATTGGAGACATTGCCATGGCACCTTCTAATGCAGAAGTATTGTATGTTGGTACGGGTGAAAAAAACAGTTCGAGGTCGAGTTATGCCGGAAACGGGGTGTACAGATCCAACGATGGTGGCGCAACATGGGCCCACCTTGGGTTGGAAGAGACCCACCATATTTCTAGAATTATGGTGCACCCTGATAATCCAGACATTGTTTGGGTAGCTGCTATTGGAGCGCTTTATACCCCATCAGAAGGCAGAGGGCTTTACGTGTCCAAAGACGGAGGTAAGACTTGGGAAAAGACACTATTTGTAAACAACGAAACAGGGGTTATTGACCTTGTTGTGAATCCGAAAAACCCGAACCAACTTTTTGCCGCGACCTGGGAGAGAAGTAGAAAGGCATGGGAGTTTAAGGGCAATGGTGCAGGATCATCCATGTACCGGTCAGACGATGGCGGTATGACATGGAAAAAAATTGTCACGGGTTTTCCTCAGGGAGAATTTGTTGGAAGAATAGGATTGGATATTAGTAGTAAAAACCCAAACGTACTGTATGCTCTGCTAGACAACCAGTATGAAACAAAAGAAGAAAAAGAAGAAAAGGCCATCGCTGGCATCAAGATGTCCTCATTTAAAGACATGGACAAAGCTGCGTTTGCCGCGATTGAAAATAAAAGTTTAGAAGAATTTCTGCGAAAATCCAATTTCCCTAAACAGTATACTGCCGAAGTGGTGAAGGCAGAGGTTGCTTCCGATAAGTACTTACCTAAAGCACTTACTGAATATTTTGGGAACGCTAATAGTGCTCTTTTCAGTACTAAAATTGCTGGGGCAGAATTGTATAAGACAACGAACTCTGGAGACAGCTGGGAAAAGGTAAATGCCTATAATTTGGATGGCGTTTATTTTACATATGGGTATTATTTTGGAGAAGTGAGGGTAGATCCTACGGACGATGATATACTCTACATATTTGGTGTGCCTCTATTAAAATCAATGGATGGAGGGAAAACTTTTGAAAGAATTGATGGGGATGGGGTGCATGTGGACCACCAGGCCCTTTGGGTGAATCCCAATGACAACCAGCATGTGCGTTTGGGTAACGATGGTGGCTATTACCAATCTTACGACCAAGGCAATAATTGGGATCACATCAACAACGTTGCGGTTGGCCAGTTCTATACGGTAAATTACGATATGGAAACGCCATATAATATTTATGGGGGGCTACAAGACAATGGAACCAATACAGGTTCGAGCAAGTCCGTTATTAATAAAAGTAAGCAATGGGAAAGTTTGTTCGGTGGGGATGGCATGTTCGTTGCTGCAGACCCAAGAAATCCGGATGTTGTTTTTACAGGCTTTCAGTTTGGTAATTACTATCGAATCAATAGAAAAACAAATGACTATAAGTACATCACGCCGTCTCACAATTTAGGCGAAGACAAATTAAGGTTCAATTGGAGAACTCCTATGATGTTGTCATCGCACAATGCGGATGTTGTTTATTTAGCAGCACAACGTTTGTATAGAAGTATGAACCAAGGTGAAACATGGGACTGCATCAGCCCAGATTTGACTAAGAACAAAGCCCAGGGCAACGTACCTTTTTCCACCATAGCCTCTTTAGCAGAGTCTAAATTGAAATTTGGTTTGATTTACGCAGGAACAGACGATGGCAATGTACAAGTGAGCAAAAATGGAGGAGCTACTTGGACTAAGGTAAATAATGGGCTGCCTTCTGGTAAATGGGTGAGCAGCATTCATCCATCTGAAATAGAGGAAGGAACCGTTTTTGTTACTTTGAATGGCTACCGAGAAGATGATTTTAGAACCTATGTATATAAAAGTACGGACTATGGCCAAACCTGGGCCAACATCAAAGGGAATTTGCCAGATGTTGTGGTGAACGTTGTAGTAGAGGACCCTGTTAAAAAAGGCTTGTTGTATTTAGGTGCAGACCATGGCGCTTACATTAGTTTTGATAGTGGAAAGAAATGGGCATTGATGCCTGCTGTTGGTAATGTGTCTGCCTACGATATGAAGGTGCACCCAAGAGAGTTAGAATTGATCATAGCATCACATGGTAGAAGCATGTTTGTTATGGAATTGGATAGGGCACATAAAATATATGACAACCAAGAAGCACCGCTTTTGGCTTTAAAAGCACCAGATAAGAGAAAATCAAGAGCATGGGGCAACCAAAGGTACCCTTATTCCAAGAAAAATGAACCATCCTTGCTTTTTGAATTCTACTTGGCCAATAAAACAGAAGGCCTTCAGGTAACAGTCAAAAATGAAAATGGCAATACCATCCACAGCGCTACAATAAATAAAGAGGCGGGTATCCAATCATATGCTTGGGATTTAAAAGGCGTGGAAGTTGTAGGAAAGAAAAAATCAAAATCAAAATCCAAGGTTCCACCTCCACCCAAATATGTTGAGAAAGGAAAATACACTGTAGAATTTAGCAGTGGAAGCACAGTAGAAACCTTGTCTTTTGAGATCAAATAATTGAAAATCCGGATTTATTTCCGGATTTTTTTTTACTTAAAATTGAACCTACACGTTGTTTGTAAGACTAAAGTATACAGATGAACAAATCACCTCGTAAGGTTCTGGAAGAATACCTTGTTGTTGAATGCCAAAATGGCAATACAAAGGCTTACAACCAATTGGCTAGAATTTGGTACCCAAGGATTTTAAAACAAGTGCAATACCATTTGAAATCGGATATTGCTGTTGAGGATGTGGTTCAGGAAGTATGGATGGCCATTTCAAAAGGAATAGTTCAATTAAAAAAGCCGGAAGTTTTTGGTGCATGGGCGCTTCGAATAGCCAGTTTAAAATCCTACGACCACATTAGAAACAACCAAAAAGACAGGGGCCGTTCGGAAGATAAAAGAGAGTTCCACCAACGTTTGGCACTCCAAGAAGGCAGTATGGACCAAGATGCGTTGATCAAAACAATGAAACAAAGCATCGATTTATTGCCTGTTAAACAAAAACAGGTACTGCACATGTTTTACTTAGAAAACTATTCCTTGCTCGAAATAGCGAACATTTTAGGATTGAGTACTGGAACTGTAAAATCGAGATTATTTCATGCCAGAGAGCATTTGAAAATACAATTAAAGCATTTCACCTATGAAAAATAAAGAACTAGACGCCTTAATAAAGGAGGCATTGTCACAAGAGGAAGCGGCGTATTACAATGAGTTGGAGGAACAATCAGTGCCTCAGATGGTGGGCGGATTGTTCCATGGGAAAATGAAAATGTTCAGCATTATGACAGTGGTGGTCAGCATTGTTTTTACCGCGCTCGGATTTTATGCATTGTATAAGTTTATGAACAGCGAAGCAACCAATGATTTAATAAAATGGGGTGCTGGTATGTTTTTTTGTTTGAATGTCACAGGAATGATGAAGATTTGGCATTGGATGCAAATAAATAAAAATGCAGTATTCAGGGAGATGAAAAGAATTGAGCTTCAAATAGCGGCCGTTGCCAACAAAAGTAATTCAATAGACATAAAAAAAGAGGCCTGACCAAGGCCTCTTTTGTAGTTGAGTTTTTGACTGTTGAGGGTGTTATTGTTGTTGTTCTGGTGTTGTATCTCCCTCGGTTAAAACCTCGGCACCCCCTCTGTTTCTGATTTTACTAATAAAACTAGCATCAATTAGTAGCTCATCCGTAATGTAAGTAGATGCTTCACTTAATCCATCGGCATCTATTGCTCCGTACTGCGCTCGGAAATAATACGCACTGAGTTTGCTATTGCCTTTTAACCTGGCTTTTATTTCTTCTCCGGTGCCCTTCATTTCTAGTTCAGAATTACCGGTTAACAAGGCATCCACAATTCCAAAATCACTGTTGAGATCTACATAAGAAGCACCGGAAAGGTCCAGCCTAATTTTATCTTCCTTGAAACCTTGTAAATATGTTTTAGAGGCTCCTTTAACGGTTAACATGTTGATATCGGGCATGGTGATTTTCACTTTCAACTTCCTTCGGCTTCTGCGGTTAATGTCGTAGCGATCGTTTTTAAATTTAATATCTAAATAATCTCCAGTTCTTTCCACAATAACTTCATCGATGTCTTCTTCGTTACCAGTGACTAAAATTTTATAATTTTCTCCTTGTTTGATGTCTACAGTAAAGGCATTGCCAATATTGACATTGGAAAAACTGTCTAGTTTGAATTTTATAGACTGAGCACCATAAGACTCATAATCATCGTAGTTGCTGTGTTCTTTTTCGCAGGTAATGCATTCGAGTCCGGCTGGAGTTATAACCCACAAGTATTGCTCTAATTCATAATAGTTGTAACGGTAACGATTGTATCGGAAAGTAGAATGGGTAAGCAATTTTTGAACATCTCCTTTGAAAGTAAATGGTTTGTTGAAAGGAATGTATAGGTCCATGTCTAAATCTTGGCCTCTAAATTTCGCCCCTTTTTCGAAAGAAATGTTGGAATCAAAAGTTAAAACCGAATCTTCTTGGGTAACATTGTACAAAATCGATTTGGCGTTGTCGACTGCTTCTTTTCTAGAGCTTCCTCTCGCTTCAAATTCTTTAACCAATTTTAATTCTTCGCCATCCCATCCTCGCAATCGCAAAGTAGTTACATCGTAATCATCGAGCCCTACTTCCTCTATGGCTATAACAGGAGTATTGTTAATGCTGTAAAAGTTGGTTTGGACATAACGCCCTTCCTCTTTGAATTTGTAAATAGTAGAAGGAATGAAAATAGCCAACCCTATTACAGAGAACAACCAAATACCAAACATGGACCACCCAATTGTCGATTTAATTACCCACCTTTTAGCCAATACCGAAATACCAATCAATATCAACACCAAGGCCGGAATTAAAGTAGCAGCAGTGGCAAAAAGAACTCCTAGTGTAGGAATGGAATCCGTAAAAAGGTCCATAGGGAAGTTGAAGTTCACATCATAAGCGTTGAAATCGGACATAGCCACCAAACCAAAGTAGACCCCTGCACAAATTAATATAGAGACCAACATAGCCACACCGTTGATCGCCAACACAAAACCAAAAATGATGCGTGCGGCTTCTACAATTAATTTTAATAAGGGCTCTAGTATTCTTCCTAATCCTTTTAGAATGGCCGCAATCATTCTAAATGGAAATAACAAGACCTTAACTAAAGCGGATTCTTCCTTTTCATTTTCAACTTTCAGTTCTTTTTTGATGTTGGATTCTATGCTGCTGAGTGTAACAGGTTCTCCTTTCATCTGTACTTTCTCAGAAATAGAATTGGCCTCTGGTAAAATTATCCAGAGGACTATGTAAGCCAATGCACCCGTACCGCCTAGAAATACAGATAAAATAAACAATATTCTAATGGCGGTCGCATCGGCGCCGAAATAAGCTGCAACCCCTCCGGCAACCCCTCCCAATACTTTTTTCTCTGGGTCGCGGTACATCTTTTTAGTTTTTCGGGTATCGTCACCCGGTGATTTGTCTTCTGGTAAAATGGCCCAAGCTATTAAATACGCCACAACCAATGCTCCATAAGAACCGAGTACCAATAAGATTAAAATGAGCCTTACCCAAACTGGGTCAATTTTGAAATACAAAGCAACACCGGAGGCAACACCACCAAGTATTTTTCTATTCTTGTCTCTGTGCAATGTTTTGGATTTCGAATAAGAGGAACTTCTTTCGTAGTTGTTGTCTGATCCACCTTGTTCTTCACCATCTTCCAATACCTGAAAATCTTTCACGTTACCCATTGTTGCAACCAATGCATCAACATCGTGTAAAGTGATAACTTGTTTTTCATCTGAAGTCTTAGAAAGGAAAATTTCAGCAATTCTGCCTTCTATGTCTTCAATAATTTCCTGGCTGTCTTCATAATTAGAGAAATACCGATTAATTTCTTCCAGATAGTTTTTCAACAATTCATAACCATCTTCCTCAATATGAAAAATTATGCCGCTAATATTTATACTTATATTCTTTTTCATGATTTCCGATTTATGAGCTAGTTTTTGAGGTGATTTTGCGAGTAGATTTGATCAGCCCGTCCCAAGTTTCGATGAGTTGGTCTAAAAATTCCAACCCTTTTTCTGTGATCTGATAATATTTTCTTGGGGGTCCGGAATTAGATTCTACCCATTTATATTCTACTAGTCCGGCCTTTCTTAGTCTGGTTAACAAAGGATATAAAGTACCCTCTACTACCATGATTTTTGCAGTAGTCAGCTCTATGATCATATCCGATGCATAAACCTCTCCTCTGGAAATGATATGCAGCACGCATAACTCCAGAATTCCCTTCCGCATTTGAACTTGTGTGTTTTCAAGATTCATAATAAAGCTTGTGGTTATGTTGAAACTATAGTACTAGTATACGGAAAGGTACTATGTATGGCCAAGTACTAGGTGAGAAATTTTCAAAAAACCTTAAAATACTTTATATAATACAATATGTTCTTAGATTAATAATTTAAATGTTGTATAAATTAGGATATTTGTCTTTAAGATTGTTTAATACATATCAAGAAATTAGAGTAAAAACGTGGTGGGTTCTTTAGAATTGTTGTGTGAAAATGTCTGCTAATGATCATATGGTACCATTAGATTTAGAAAATTGGATTAGATGTTGGTATATTTGTAAGAGGAGGATTTTTTATGATTAAAAATGTAGTTTTTTTATTGCTCGGTGTGGTGGCATTTGTGTCCAGTGGAGTGGCTCAAATCACAACACCCAAATACAGCAATGAATTCCTTTCTATCGGTGTTGGAGCAAGAAGCTTGGCTTTGTCCAATTCGGTTACTGCTACGACAGACGATGTTACGGCTGGGTACTGGAACCCTGCAGGGTTATTGGAGATCGAAACAGAGTACGATATTTCCTTTATGCACTCTGAATATTTTGCAGGAATAGCCCAATACGACTACCTAGGTTTTGCAACGGATATTGATTCTGAAAGTAAATTGGCCATCTCTGCAATTAGGTTTGCCATTGACGATATTCCGGATACTCGATTTTTATACGACGCCAATGGCGCCATTAATTATGATAATATTAGATTTTTCTCTTCTGCTGATTATGCTTTTTTGTTTTCCTATGCCAGAAAGATAGAAGCAATCCAAG
The DNA here is from genome assembly GCA_900537185.1 of Cytophagales bacterium Alg240-R148. GTDB lineage: Bacteria > Bacteroidota > Bacteroidia > Cytophagales > Cyclobacteriaceae > Alg240-R148. The sequence goes on along the minus strand of LS999828.1, from coordinate 706,838 downwards.
GGCTTAAGTTAGGAGGCAATTTTAAAATTGTACACCGGATTGCAGGAAGTTTTGCTAACGCTTGGGGCGGTGGTTTGGACCTTGGGGCACAGTTGAATCGAAACAATTGGATGTTTGGTTTGATGTTGCGAGATGCGCTAGGAACCTACAATGTTTGGAACCACAATATAGAGCTGGTTGCAGACATCTACCAACAAACTGGAAATGAACTTCCTGAAAATGCAATTGAGTTGACGGTTCCGAAGTTGTCGGCTGGTATGGCAAGAATATTTAAGATGGGAGAAAAGTTTTCAATTATGCCCTCAATAGATTTAGACTTTACATTTGATGGCAATAGAAATACTTTGATTAGTACCTCATTTGCTTCAATAGACCCTAAAGCCGGCTTGGAATTAAGCTACAAAAACAAAGGTTTTATACGTGCGGGAATTGGAAAGTTCCAAGAAATTAAATCTTTTGATGGTTCTAAAACCTGGAACGCACAACCAAGTTTTGGTTTAGGTGCTAATTTGAATAATTTTGGTGTCGATTATGCTTTGTCCAACCCTAGTGCAACAGAAGTAGGGGCAAGTTCCCATACTTTTTCATTGAGAGTTTTTTTCGATCCTAAACAAAAAACTGAAGTAGAATGAAAGTTAGGTTTACAATTTTGTGTGCTGTCTTTTTATTGGCATGTTCTTTTGGAGTTGCTCAGGATTTTGGCAATGAGTGGATCGACCAAAACAAAACTTATTTCAAGATTCCGATTGGAGCTAGGGGTATCTATAAAATAGATTACAACACGCTGTTATCTGCGGGTTTTCCTATGGGAGCAGTGGACCCAAGAAGAATACAAATATACCACAGAGGAGTAGAGCAATCCATTCATTTAGAAGGGCAAGAAGATGCCAGTTTTGATCCCGACGACTACATCTTGTTTTATGGTAAAAAAAATAACGGTGTAGCGGATTCGTCGTTGTATATTGACAAGAGTTTTCAACCACATACTTATTACAATTTATATTCAGATACAACCGCCTATTTTCTGACATGGAACTTAATTCCTGTCAATGGGAACAGGGTTGAAGTTTTTTTTGAAAATAACGTTGGAGGATTACCTGCAGAAAATTATGCCAAGACCGACCGGGTCGATGTCTTACACGAATTGTATTTTCCAGGAAAGTCTACCAACACATACATTCTAAAAACACAGTTTGACCAAGGCGAGGGCTGGACCGGTCAGTGGAAACAAGAAGGCGAAAGTATTGTATTTAATGCTTTGGGCGATCCATCCTTCTTTAATTCAGGAGTACCACCAGAATTAGAAGTGCTCTTACAGGGTGTCAACCAGCAAGACCATTTAGTAGAAGTTTTTATTGGGTCTTCGGCTTCCAGTTTGAGGTCTTTAGGGCAATTGGCTTTTTCAAATTATGAATTTAAAAAAGCGGTGTTTGCCCTGAATTACACAGATATGACTGCTCAGGGGGATTTTATAATTCGCGTGGATGTTTTGGGCGTGTCGGGCAACAACGATTTAGCTGGCTTGTCCTATGTGCGATTGAACCACCATTCTACTTTTGAAGTACCGGCTTCGGGTAGTAGACTGCTCCAATTAATTCCCAACCCAATTGATAAATCCTATCTAGAATTACAATCTGGTTCTGACGCTACTCTGATTTGGGATGTTACGAACGAGTCAACGCCCATTCAAATTAACTTTAACAATACCGGCGGCGGGAATTTAAATGCAATTGTTCCCAATACATTGTCGGAGCGCTCTTTATTGCTGAATAGTACTGCTGTGGATATCCCTTCTATTGCTAAAGTTGAATTCAGGAACCTAACGGCAGGAATGGCCGATTACATCATAGTTTCCAATAAAGCACTTTATACTCCTTCTGGCGCATATGCCAATCCTGTTAAAGCAATGGCAGGGTATAGGGCAAGTATTGCAGGGGGCAGTTATGATACTTTGGTACTCGAAGCGGAAGAGGTTTACAACCAATTCAATTATGGGGAATACTCTCCAAAAGCTTTGTTTAACATGACCAGGTTTTTTTATGAACCAACACAAGATAAATACTTGTTTTTAATAGGCAAAAGTGTTCTTATTAATACTGCGGTGTTGGAATCGAGTGTGAAATTCTATTACCGGCAAAATCCTGAGAAGTTTGACTATAAAGATTTAGTGCCTACAGCAGGGTTGCCAGGTTCGGATTTGGTATATTCTGTTGGATTGGGGACGGATCCAAATACTTTTGAAATTCCTACAGGGCGCCTGACCGCTTCTTCTTCTGAACAAGTGGCCAATTATTTGGATAAATTAATCGAAATGGAAGACCTGCCCTACAATGCCCTCTGGAGAAAAAATTTATTGCATTTGAGTGGGGGGATTAGGGCAAGTGAATTGCAGCGCTTTGAAGGGTATGTGAATGGCTTTAAAGCCATAGCAGAAGATTTTTATTTTGGCGCTTCCACCACCACCCAATCAAAATCGACCAGTTCATCTGTCGAATTCATCAACATCGCCGACGAAGTAAATGAAGGACTTAATTTGATTACATTTTATGGACATTCTTCTCCATCGGTGATAGATATCGATATTGGTTATGTGTCCAATCCGATCCATGGATACAACAACCAAGGGAAGTATCCTGCGATTTTAGTTAATGGTTGTAATGCAGGGCAAGTCTTCTCCAACAGTTTTACCTGGGGAGAAGATTGGCTTATGACCAAAGATAAGGGTGCTATCGCTTTCATTGCACACTCTTATTTTGGTTTTGAGAATTCTTTGAAAAGGTATTCAGAATCTTTTTATGCTACTGGTTACGCAGATGAAACATTTATTTCCAAAACCATTGGTGAGATTCAAAAGGAGGCAAGCAAAAGGTATTTGGCAAGTAATGTAGTGTGGGATTTGACCACCACCCAGTTGCAACAAATGATACTATTAGGCGATCCTGCAACTAATTTGTTTGGGGCACAAAAAGCGGATTATGAAATAAAAAATGAAGGTCTGGCCATTAAAACATTCGATGGTTCCGAAATTAATGCCGACGTAGATTCTTTGTTGTTGGAGGTGCAAATAGCCAGTTTAGGTAAAGTGCCAACAGCAGATGTTGAAGTTCAAATTGTTCGCTATTTCCCAGATGGTACTTCCACAACTATTCATACTTCATTTGGAGCAGTATTAAACGCTGAATTATTACAATTCGCTTTAAAAAATGAAGGAAAAGAAATTGCAGGAGAAAACAGGGTGGTTGTCAATATAGACCCCGCTAATAAAATTCCTGAATACGATATTGGCAACAACTTGGCAGAAATTACAATTTTTATTCCGAAGAGTGGCACGGACAATGTTTTTCCGTTGAATTACGGAATTGTAAATGTGCTTAATACGAGCTTGATTGCACAAACCAATGACGAACCATTTAATACTCGGTCGGTGTTAATAGAGTTGGATACTTCTTATTTTTTTAACAGTCCGTATAAAAAGAGCTTTCAGTTGGATATAAATAAAGTAGGGGCACAAGAAGTAGCTTTAATAGACAACGGAACAGACACCTTAGTTTACTACTGGCGATCCAAATATGCCGCACCTAATGCTGGAGAAGACGACAATTGGCAGAGAACCTCTTTTACTTATATTAAAAATGGACCAGAGGGCTGGACCCAAAGAACACCCGAACAGTTTTCGGAAAATGTACTAGAAAACCTAACCATTGGGCTATCTGGTCAAATTGAATATTTAACCGAAGAAGTTACAGTAAGTGTTACAACCTACGGCAACAACCACCCAACCCTGGGTTATACCGATGTTGAGTTGTTGATTGGTGGCTTGCCTTATATATACGAGACTAGACTTTGTAGAGACAACACGGTTAACATGGTCGCTTTCGACCAAGAGACTTCCGCACCTTATTTGGGAATCTTCAATGATTTTGAACACCAGGCATGCGGTAGGAGGATACAGGTGATAAATAATTTTACCCATGCCGAGGTTACTGGTGGTAGCAATTATTTAGAGGCATACATCGACAATATTAAAGCAGGTGATTGGGTACTTTTCTTTTCTATAGGCCAAGTTCAATATGAGAATTGGTCGGCCACCACTTTAAACAAACTCACTGAAATTGGTGTGACAGATGCCACTTTGGCCAATATTAAAAATGGAGAACCCTTGATTTTATTGGGCAAAAAGGGAGCAGCACAAGGAACTGCCATAGAGGTTGTAGCCACCATAGACCCAAAGGAGGAGCAAGAAATTCAAATGGATGAAATCGTGATAGGCATACCTTCCAGTGGTTTTATAAGATCAAAACCAATAGGAAGTGCGATAAGTTGGGCTAAATTCGAAAATTATGTACGGCCAGAAAATGCTGGGTCCAGTGATTGGGAAATGGTTGTAAATGGAAAAAAAGCAGACAATTCGGAAGATGAACTTTTTCGTACTACTAATAAAAATACAGATATCAGTTCTACCTCTGCTCTTACCTATCCAGAATTAATCACCAAAGTGGAGTATACCAGAGAGAACGCTCTAATACCTTCGCAATTGCAGCACTGGTTGGTAGAATACCAAATACCGCCAGAAGGCATTTTGCTCAATCAAATTGAAAACGAAGTGAGCAATGTGGCGGAGGGCGCAGAAGTAATTAAGAATTTTAAATTTGTCAATATTTCTCAAAAGTCCTTTTCCGATTCTCTAAGTGTAGCATACGACTTAGTGAACGAAGAAGACGGAAGTGCGGTCAGCTATAGTAAAAAGATTCAGGCACCACTTCCAGGGGACACCACAGCATTTGAACTAAGCATTCCAACCCTTGGGCTCCAGGGGCCTAATTCGCTTAAAGTATTTGTGAATCCTAAAATTCAGCCCGAACAGAATTATGACAACAACCTTTTAAAGCTGCTTAACAATATCCAAGTGGAGGAGGATGTTTTCAATCCGGTAATAGATGTTGCTTTTGATGGTCAACACATTATTGATGGTGAAATTGTTTCTCCAAAACCGCTTATTAGCATCGAATTGAAAGATGAAAGTAAATTTTTGTTCAAAAAGGACACCTTAGGAGTCGACTTTTATATTAAAAGACCTTGTGCGGACTGTGTGTATGAACGGCTTAGCTTTAAAGATGCCAAAGTGAGTTGGGAGCCCGCCTCAAAAGAACGGGGCTTTATGATTTACATCCAAGAAGAAAATTTAGAAGACGGATTGCACTATTTATTAGTTAAAGGAGAGGACCTCAAGGGAAATTCTACCGGAGAAGAGCCATTTGAAATATCTTTTAATGTAGTGAACGAAAAAAGTATTACTAATTTTTATCCATATCCCAACCCATTTTCAACTTCTGTACGGTTTGTTTTTACGCTAACAGGCGATGAAATTCCAGATGAAATTAAAATTCAAATTTTAACCGTGTCAGGCCGAGTAATACGCGAAATCACACAAGACGAATTAGGTGCTTTGCGCATAGGTAACAATTTGACGGATTATGCCTGGGACGGAAAAGACGAGTTCGGGGACCAACTGGCAAATGGAGTATATTTGTACAAAGTCTTTTTACTGAGCAATGGACAAACGATTAAGCAACGGAATACCAGTGCCGATAAAGCTTTCAAAAATGGGTATGGAAAGATCTATTTGTTGAAATAAAAACACAACTCCCCCGATTTAGGGGATGTTATTTTTAGTTATATTCATATATATTTGAGGTTTTGCCTTGTGAATTGACGAATATTATAAATTACACATAAATATTATTCGGTGTGCTGAAATATAAAGTGATATTGGCTGCGTTTTTTTTTGTAAATACTGGATTAGTTTTCGGCCAGTCCTATAACTTCACACATTATAGTATACCAGAAGGCTTGCCTCAAGCCCAAGTTTTTGATATTTGCCAAGATAATTTTGGCAATTTGTGGTTGGCTACCCAAGGTGGCGGGCTTTCTAAATTTAATGGAATTTCATTTAAGAATTACTCGAGCCGAGAAGGGTTGTCATCTAATTTTGTGCGCAGTGTAGTTTGTGATAAAAAAGGAAGGGTATGGGCAGCCACTGCCCGAGGTGTCTCGCTCGTTAGAGGAGATTCAATTTCAAATATAATCAATAGCGAAGGGCAGTCAGTCAATTTAATTTTTGAAGATGCCAGTGGCCATATTTGGTTTTCACCCTCTACCAAAGGCATCGCGAGAATCAACGATGACCATGAAGTTGTTTATTACAATGAAACCAACGGATTTTTTTCTGATAAAGTTATCGATATCAAGCAAGATAAAAATTCTGGAATAATCTGGTTTGTTACCGTCGTCAATGGACTTGTAAAATACGAGGATGGTGTTTTTTCTAAAGTTATTTCTAGCAAAGAATTGCGTGGATTTGCCTTGTCTCTTTTTGTTACCAAAGAAGTGATTTTTATAGGCACCACAGGAGGGTTGATAAAGTTCTACCCAAATAAAGAACAGGAGAAGCGAATAGAAAGGATAGAAAGATTCGAAGGTGTGTTTGTGAAGTCTGTATTGCAAGACAGGGAAGATAATTTGTGGGTAATAACTTCCAATCAAGTGATGAAATATTACAATGGCAACTTAGAGCTTATAAATGAAAAAAATGGATTTTCTGCCAAGTCTGTTTTAGAGTTGTACCAGGACAAAGAAGGCAGTGTGTGGTTGGGCACAGATGGCGATGGTATTTACCAATACAAAGACGACGTGTTTACACGGTATGGTTTGGAACATGGATTGTCCAACCAGAATGTCACCTCAGTAGTTAAAGGCGATAACGATGAATATTGGATATCTACTATGGGCAATGGGTTGGTCCGATTAAAAGATAAAACATTTACTGCCTTGCATGGTTTTCCTGAAGGCAGCAGTAGGTATACTACTGCTTTGTCAAAAGGAGCCGATGGTGCTTTGTGGATTGGAACAAGAAATGGATTGATTAAAAAAGTAGGGGACGAATACAAAATTTTCACCAAAGAAAATGGAATGATTCACAACTCGGTGAGAGATCTATTCATGGACTCGGCTGGCCGTTTGTGGGTTGCTACCATCAAAGGGTTGTCTATGCTGGTGGGGGATGAAATTAAAAATTTTGACATTTCAAATGGTTTGCTAGACGATGTGGTGTGGAATATATTTGAAAGTGTTAACAACGAATTACTTATTGTGACAAGAAAAGGAATCAATGTTTTTAAAGATGGGGCCTTGCAACCTTTTTTACACAATTCTCTGTTCAACAAAAGAGTCAATACTATTGTACAAGATAAAAAGGGACAGTTTTGGATAGGGTATTCTGGACATGGCATTTGCCGCTACGATAAGTTGAAAGACGAAAGAAGAATGATTACTTCTGACGATGGCCTTAAATCCAACTTTATTTTTAATTTGGCAATGGACATCAATGGCAACATTATTGTTTCTACAGAACGGGGTTTTGATAAAATAATATTGAACCAAGAGACCAACGAAGTCGATTATATTAAGAATTTTGGTATTGGTAACGATAACTTTTACAATGTAGAACCCAATAATGGTGCTATTTTTCACGACCGCGATGGGGCCATTTGGTTTGGGAGTAAAAATGGAATTTACATATACAACCCCAAAAAGGAAGATAGAAATGCATTTGAGCCTACTACCTATATTTCGAATGTGCAACTTTTCTACAATGATGTAGACTGGTCGGATTATTCTGATTCGGTAAACCGCTGGACCAACATACCTTATAATTTAAAACTCAAGCACAACCAGAACCACATCAATTTCACTTTTTTCGGGAATTGTCTTTCAGGTTCTTCAGAAGTGAAGTACCAGTTTATGTTGGAGAACTTTAAAGACGAATGGTCTCCAGTATCGCCTGTAAACAAGGCCGCTTATACCAATTTATCACCAGGAAATTACACATTTAAAGTTCGGTCGATGAACAACGATGGGATTTGGAACTCCTCTCCTTCAGAATTTAGATTTGAGATAATTCCGCCATACTGGCAACGGTTTTGGTTTTGGGCCTTGGTTTTTTGTCTGATTGCCGTGGCAATAAAAGTGCTCTACAACTACAAAATAAGGCAAAACCTGGAGAAAATCATGACCATTGAAAAAGTCAGGGCAGAAGAGGCAGAGGCGATAAGGAAGCGAATGGCCAGAGATTTCCACGACAACATGGGCAACCAATTGGCCAGTATTACGGTTTTCACGAACTTAATTTCTATGAAATTAATGGATCAATCTGAAGAAATCCTTAATTTATTAGGTAATATAGAAAAGCACACCAAGTCACTTTTTAATGGAACCAAAGATTTTATATGGAGTATGGATCCAGCAAGTGACGACTTAAATGAAATATATACGTATATAAAAGATTTTGGTGAAGAGCTTTTTGCGAAAACGAACATTCAGTTTTTCTCAAGTGCCGAAGAATTGAATTTGGAACGATTTCCTGTTCCTGGAGGTTGGAGTAGACAGATAGTGTTGGTATTTAAAGAAGCTATGACCAACGCTTTAAAACATAGCCAAGCCTCAGAAATTCATTTGGATATTAACCTCAGTCACGATGGATTCGTATTAAAGCTTAGAGACAACGGCATTGGATTTGACAAAGAAACCCTTAAACGAGGTAATGGGTTCAATAACATGAGTATGCGAGCGAGGCAAATTGGTTGTTTTTTTAGTTGTGAGCAACCTGCAGCTGGGGGCATAGAAATTAATTTATATGGAAAACTTTAAATAAATAGGATAAATAATAGGTCATGCAATATTTTAGAACTCGAATAATAATAGTAGAAGATAACAAAACCGTCCGGGAGGGTTTTGCTCTTATCATCAATAGCATATCCAAATATTTTGTTGTTAATACGTACGACAATTGTGAAGATGCCATCAAAAATGTAAAAAAAGACAAGCCAGATATTGTGCTAATGGATTTAGAACTGCCAGGCATCAGTGGGATTGAAGGCATTGGTGAAATAAAAAAAATCATGCCCAATGTATTGGTTTTGGTCAATACCATTTACGAAAACAGCGATTTGGTGTTTCAAGCCTTGTGCGCTGGAGCCAGCGGGTACATTACTAAAAATAGCAACCATTCAGAATTATTAGAAGGCATAGAAGAGGTGTTACAAGGTGGTGCTCCAATGAGCTCTAAAATAGCAAAAATGGTGGTGACTTCTTTTCAGAAAAACCCCAATTCTCCCTTGTCCAACAGAGAAACAGAAGTGCTAGAACTATTGGCGAAAGGCAAGAGTTATAGCATGATTGCCAAAGAGCTTTTTATTACCAAAGAAACGGCAAAATCACATATTAAAAATATATATTCTAAGCTTCAGGTCAATAGTAAATCAGAAGCCATAGCCAAAGCAACACAAGACAAGTTGATATAAAGCACCCCCCGTTTTTTTAATTCATTACCGATACATCCCCTATTCAGGGGATGTATATCCCCCTAATTATGTGAGTTCTCTCCAATAACTCTCTTTATTTCCTCTATTCCGGGGGATAAATGTTAACGCTACTTTCCTGAAATTTGAACTATGGTAGAAACGTGTATTTCTACCTGTGTATTATTCCTAACTAAACATTTTTAATATGAAGAAGATTTTACTTTTGGGTTTAATCGTGTTCAGCATGGGCGGTATGCTCATGGCACAGGATCAAACCGTAACCGGAAAAGTAACAGCCCAGGAAGATGGCTCTGCTTTACCGGGTGTAAATGTAATTGTGAAAGGTACTTCTACCGGTACAATTACAGACATGGAAGGCGCTTATTCAATATCGGTGCCCGCAGGATCAACTCTAACCTTTTCTTTTGTAGGGTATGCGAGTCAAGAGATCGCAATTAACAGCCAATCCATAATTGATGTGGTGTTAAGTGCCGACGTTACCCAGTTGGGTGAAGTTGTAGTAACCGCTCTAGGTATCGAAAGAGAAAAAAGAGCCTTAGGTTACGGTGTTGAAACCGTAGATGGAGAAAAAGTTGCTAAGATTGCAGAACCAGATGCTATTAGAGGTTTGCAAGGTAAAGTAGCAGGTGTAAACATTGTAGGTAGTAGTGGAGCTCCAGGTTCCTCAACTAGAATTACAATTAGAGGTAACTCATCACTTTTGGGTTCTAACCAGCCATTGATTGTAGTGGATGGTGTAGCTTATAACAACAGTGAAAATGGTTCTCAAAACCAGTTAACTGGTGGTGGTGCTTATGGTTCTAGGTTGTCAGATTTAGATCCTAACAATATTGAAACAATCAATATTCTAAAAAGTGGTGCAGCAGCTAGTTTGTATGGTTCAAGAGCGGCCAATGGTGTAATTATGATTACTACCAAAACTGGTTCAAGTGGGAAGTCTAAAAAAGGACTTGAAATGGGATTCAACACTTCTTATTCAATAGAGAAGATTGCCAACCTTCCTGATTACCAAAACACTTATGGTACTGGTACCAATTACAATTACCAACAGGCCAATGGTTCTTGGGGTGCACCTTTTATTGGTTCTAAACCATATGCATCTAGAGATTCCATTCCACATTGGTACAACGGTATTGCAGGATTTGAAGATTTATGGGGCACCAACGTACCTTATAAAGCATATCCAAACAACGTAAAGGATTTTTTCCAAACAGGTCGTTTGATTGAAAACTCTTTGAGCATCAAAAGTGGCAATGAAAACTTGCAGTTGAATGCAGTAGTTTCCAACACCAACCACGAGGGGTATGTGCCCAATACTAAATTTGAAAGAACAAGTGCCAGTGTAGGTATCATGTCTCAATTAGAAAATGGGTTCAACGTAGGAGCCAATTTATCTTACTCCAATACCTTCCAACATTCCTTCCAAGGAGGTGCCAACAATGCCATTGGTAATGCATCTGCATTTGCAAGAACATTGTACCTCGGTAGAAACTGGGACTTACAAGGGCAGCCATTTCAAAACCCAGTTTCATTGGGTTCCGTATTCTTTGTAGACCCAAGTCAGGCGGATAGCCCAGAATGGTCCATAAGAAATGCTGGTAACGATTCTAAAACCGACCGTTGGAATGCCAATTTAAGTTTGGGATATGATATCTTGGAATGGTTGAACGTTAGCTACAGAATCGGGTTGAACGGTTACACTCAAAGAACAAAAGATTGGTTCCGACCAGGGTCAAGAGGAGCGAACGGTTCAGGACAGTTTACTTCTTTTGATATCGCTTTCCAAGAAATTGATTCTTACTTCTTAGTAAATATCAACAAAGATTTATCGGAAGACATCAGTTTGAATGTAAACTTAGGAAACCATGTGAACCAAAGAACAACGGAGTCTCAGTCGGTTCAGGGTACAGGGTATGTTGTGTTTGATTTGGACAACATAAACAATACCAATGCAGTGGTTCCAAATGGTGGTGGGTATGCCCGCCAGAGAAATGTTGGTTTCTTTGCAGAAGCAACAGGTGGTTACAAAGATTTTGCTTTCATTACTGCTTCAGGTAGAATGGACCAATCTTCAACACTTCCTACTGAAAACAACACTTATTTCTACCCAAGTGTTAGTGGGTCATTGGTGTTCACAGATGCATTTGATATTCAATCTTCTGCTCTAAATTTTGGTAAGATTAAAGTGAACTGGTCACAAGTAGGTAGTGATACGGGCCCATACCAATTGGCTCCTTTCTATAATGTGAACAGCAATGGTATAACAAGCCCTTCACCGGATGCAACAGCGCTTCCTTTCAATGGTGTGGCAGGTGCTACTTTAACCAACACAGAATTTGACCCGAACTTGAAGCCTGAGATTACAAATGAATTAGAAATTGGTGCGGAGATGTCTTTCTTAAACAACCGTTTAGGATTGGACGTTGCAGTATACGACAAAAAGACTTTTGATCAGATTGTATCTATTGGTATTCCTTCAACCTCTGGGTTTAGTAATTTCTTAACCAACCTTGGTGAAGTATCCAACAGAGGTTTGGAAGTAACGTTAAAAGCTACTCCAATTCAAACTCAGTCTGGTTTCACTTGGGATTTTACAGGTACATTCACTAAGAACATCAATAAAATCGAGTCTTTAGTGGAAGGAATTGACGAAGTATTGTTGCGACCAACTTTTGCGGGTTCCGTATCAGCGGTGCACATTGTAGGCGAAGAATATGGTTTGATCAAAGGTACAGTAAGTGCTAGAGATAGTTTAGGAAACTTATTAATTGATCCTTCGAATGGTCAGTTGATCAGTGATTTAACTCCAAGAGTAATTGGAAATCCAAATCCTGATTTTATGGTAGGTTTCACCAACTCTTTCAATTACAAAGGGTTTACCTTAACTGCAGTTGTGGATTGGAGACAAGGAGGAGATCTTTATTCTGTAACCAACTTATCATTGTTGGGTAGAGGTGTAACGAAAGATACTGAAGACAGAGAAAAGACTAGAATAATTCCTGGTGTGTATGGAGATCCAAATACTGGAAAACCAATCTTAGATGAAAATGGTGAATTGGTTAAGAATACTACATTAATTGAAGAGAATGCTCTTTGGTTTGGTAATTCATTTGCCATTAACGCACAAGATGAGTGGAGTGTTTGGGATGCAACAACCATCCGATTAAGAGAAGTTTCTCTTGGTTATACTATTCCACAATCTGTATTGGACAAAACACCTTTCGGATCTATCAATATTTCGTTTGTAGGAAGAAACCTTTGGTACAATGCACCAAACTTCCCAGAAGCGTCCAACTTCGATCCTGAAGTATCTCAGTTTGGTGCTTCCAATGCACAAGGGTTTGAATTCAATTCAGCTCCTTCTGTTAAGCGTTATGGATTTAATCTTAGTTTAACTTTTTAAAGATGTATACCATGAAATCAAAAATATTAATTACAAAAATAACGGCATTGGTATTCGCAATATTGGTTTTGTCAAGCTGTAAAGACTTTTTGGACATCAACGATAATCCAAATAGCCCTTCAGACGTGCCATTGAACCAATTGTTGCCATCTGTCGAACTAAATGCGGCCTTTGTTACAGGTAACTCAGGTGGTATGAACGGACATTTGGGTACCATGATGCACCATTACGTGCAGAGAGGTAACTTAAATGATTACGGTGCGCAAGGTACAGACTTTAATATTGCTGTGGTTTGGAATTCCAACTACACAGGTTCTCTTACGGACATCCGTGAAATGAAGAGAAAAGCAACCGAAGAAGAAAAGTTTCATTATCTAGGTATTGCTGAAATAATTCAAGTTTTCTTGTTTTCGCACATGGTTGATGTATGGGGTGATATTCCTTATTTTGATGCCAATGCAGGATTTGCCAATGCATATCCTAGCTACGATGACGATGCGGCAATTTATGCCGATTTAATATCTCAATTGGATGTGGCCATTGCCAATTTGGCTAAAGGTGGTCCACTACCTCCAGGTGCAGATGACGTTATATATGGTGGTGACTTAGCAAAATGGAGAAGATTTGCAAAATCTTTGAAATTTAAAATGTTGGTTCAAACAAGACTGGTAAACGATGTCCAAGCTGAAATCAATCAGTTGATAACAGAAGACGATATGTTGCGCAGTACTGGCGAGGATGATTTTCAGTTGGATTACGGAACTTCATTTGCTCCTGAAAACAGAAACCCTGGTTTCGCACAGGAATATGCAAAAGGTGGTGCTAACTACTACATCAGTCCTTACTTCTATGAGGTTATGAGGTCTCAAGATACTTTCAACCATGGTGGTATCCAGTTTGGTGTGCCAGATCCGCGTATCCCTTATTACTTCTTTAACCAGTTGCCAGCCGGGTCATTGGATGGCGATGCAGAAAACCCTTGTGCGTACTGTCCGTCCAATTCTGGAACTTCTTTCTTAAGCATCTATGCATTTTCATTTAACATAGATCCGAATGAAGGTTTCAGCCAGGCATCTTCTCAAACTATTGCTGGTCTTTACCCATTGGGTGGTAGATTTGACGATGGTCTTGGTGGTGTGGCTTCGAATGCTTCTACATTGGCCGCTGGTGACGTAACTGGGCCTGGAACAGTTCCACACAGAATGTTAACGTATTTGGAATTGGAATACTTAAAAGCGGAGTTGGCACAAGAAGGCGTGATTGGTTCTAATGCAAGAACACACTTAGAAAGTGCTATCAGAGCTTCTTTCGCTAAAGTAAACGAAATTGCTGGAAATGCTTCGGCTCCAACTATGGATGCAGCAACAATAGACGGTTACACCAACGCTGTGTTGGGTGTTTACGATGCACCTCCTGCTGGTTTTACTCAATTGGAAATTATCATGACTCAAAAGTGGATAGCCACTTTTGGTAATGCTCTAAACACTTATAACGATTACAGAAGAACAGGTTTCCCTAGGTTGCACGATGGCAACACAGACAACTTGAACGTAACCAAAAGAAGTAGAGATTTTCCTGTATCTATGCCTTACGAGGACACGGATTTAACGATCAATCCAAACGCTCCTAAGCAAAGAGTAATTGCAACAGATAGAATTTTTTGGGACAACTAAAAAGTAGACAAGAATGAAAAGTTACATAAAAAACATATTTTACTTAGTTCTATTTGCTGCTGCAGCAATTAGTTGTAAGGATGATGATTCTATTCGAATTCCAGAAAGTGGAATTGGACCAAATGTAAGAATCGCTTTTGACCCAAATTTTGGGTTCATCAATTTCGATGATTTGGACAATGCTAAATTGAAGTTCAACGTGTATTCAGAAAGCTCTAACCTTGAAAAAGTGGATGTGAATTTTGTTTATACTACGGGTGGTGTTAATTCGGATACTATTGTATTTAAGACCATCACACAGGCGGATATTAACGCAGCAGGTGGGGTTATTGAAAACATAGAGATTTCCGCTCAAGAGTTGGTTGATAAAATACCTGGATTGGATGATCTTTCTGATTTATCTGGTGGCGATAGTTTCACCATGTTGAATTTTACTACCATGGCAGATGGTGCAGTGTACCCGCAGCCTACTATAGATGGAAACACCAATGTGGCTCCAAATATTGTAAATGCGGCTGCTACTACGAGTTTTACAGTGTCTTATCAAGCTTTTGTTGGATGTCCATCGGATCCTTTGGAATTTAATGGAGACTACGCAAGTGAGATTACTGCCAGTAACTATGGTGGTTTTGTAGGCGCATCCAACGATGTTGTTATTACATTTGTTGGACCGGAGCCATTTAGATACAACATCTCAGATATTAGTGCTTTGGCATATGCGCCATTTGGTGGATCTGCGTACCCTGGTGATATCTACGATATTTGTGGAAATCCTCAAATGTTGCCTACCAGTACTTTTGGTGTAACAACCGATACAGGTGGTGGAACCTGGGACCCTGTTAATGGTGTATTGACCTTGAATCTTTTTGAAAGTAACAATGGCCTTTCTTGGACCATTGTATTTACAAAAAAATAATTAAGCTAAATTTTAAAAGGGACTCTTATGGTATAGGGGTCCCTTTTTTTGTTATTAACCGAATCATATGGATAAATTTTACAATGTATTGGTGGCTTTGCTGTTTTGTTCAATAGGAGTCTTTGGGCAAGAAAATACAGTAGGCGTAACCTTCAATAGTGCAGAAGCCTTCCAAGGGTATACTTTGTTTTCTCCTTTTGCAAATAAGCTTATTTATTTGATTGACAACGAAGGGAAGGTGGTCAACCAATGGGAAAGCCAATATGGCACAGGGCATTCTGTTTATTTGGACGAAGAAGGGTTTTTATACCGTGCAGGTAATGTACCTGGTCAAGGTTTTAGTTTTGGTGGCGCTGGTGGGATAATAGAAAAATTTGACTGGGATGGTAATAGGATATGGTATTTTGATTATGTGGACGATCAGGTAATGCAGCACCATGATTTCCAGGTGTTGCCCAACGGCAATATATTGATTTTGGCCTGGGAGCTGATTTCTGGAGAAGAAGCTAGGGCCCAAGGACGGGACCCTCAATTGCTTTCAGAAGATAGGTTACTGCCAGAACATATTATTGAAATTGAACCAGACTACAACCAAGGTTTTGGAGGGAACATAGTTTGGAAATGGCGCGCATGGGACCACATTGTTCAGGAATTTGATAACAACAAGCCCAATTATGGCGTGGTGTCCGAACACCCAGAGCGGATTCATCTGAATTATATAAAAAGGGACATAGCCGATTGGCTGCATGCCAATGCCATTACCTACAATACCCAATTGGACCAAATTATGATCAGTGCCCATAGCTTTGACGAGATTTGGATCATAGACCACAGCCCAAGTACTGCAGAGGCGGCAGGCCCAGCAGGTGATTTGCTGTTCCGGTGGGGCAACCCTAGGGCCTATAACCAAGGGGACAAAGAAGACCAACTCTTGTTTTCTCAACACAACCCGCAATGGGTGCCTTCTGGTTTTCCAGATGAAAATAAAATTATTGTATTCAATAATGGAAATGGAAGGATTGGAGAGCAATATAGTGCTGTTGTAAAAATTGATCCTGTAGTAGATGGTTTGGGTAAGTATGTTATGGGAAACAATGCTCGTTTCTTGCCAGAAGGTTTTGATTATGAATATACTGCGGCCAATAAAAAAGATTTTTACGCTCCATTTATTTCAGGAACCCAACAATTGCCCAATGGCAACATTTTGGTGGCAGATGGTGCTGGTGGCGCAATGTTCGAATTAAATGCCACAGACGAGGAAGTATGGCGGTATGAGAACCCTGTTTCTGGTAGAGGTATACTGCAGCAAGGAGATAGCAGCGTACGCAATGGTACGCCGGACAATCGTTTTTTTAGAGCCACCCGATATGCGATGGATTTTCCAGGCTTCGAAGGAAAGGATTTAACCCCTGGTAAGGTAATAGAACTACCAAGAGAAGTTGTGCTGGGAATTTCAGAAAAAAAGCCATGGTCGGTTTATCCAAATCCAAGCAGTACGTCCATAACAATAGAAGCAAATTTTGATGTAAAAGAAGTAGCGGTGTATGCACAAATGGGGCAGTTGGTATACCACGGCAACAATACTTCCATTGATGTGGCCCACTACGAGCAAGGCATATATTGGTTGGTTGTGAACAAACAGTTCAGAAAGAAAATTCTGGTAAAATAAAGGAGGTTGGTTTGCGCCAACCCCCTTACTGATTATAGCATGGTTTTATAGTGTTTTACAGGAACTCGTCCTGCGCGCACAATATAAAATTACTTTAATTTACGACTTTTGTCAAATAGAGTTGTATATCTCCCCTAATACTTGTTTTTTTTAACCGCTTTACCGGTTGTTTATTCTTTTTTTCTCTTAATTCAATTGGATTTTACTGCTAGTTGGTAGTAAACAATCAAAGAACAGCAAAAAAGAAGTTGTTGCTGTTAAAATCTCATGCAAAAAACAAAAAATAAACAATAAACAAGGCCAATCATCCCACCTAATATTCCCAAAATCACGTTCTCTTTTATGTCCACATATTGTGCTATTTTTTTTGAAACAAAAACGCTTGCATAGGTAATGGATAAAAGGACGGCTATATAAATAATGGTTTTCATATTAAAAAGAGTTCCGATTTAGCTTCACTTAAATCGGATTTATTTGCCCACCAGTACCTATGGTGCATAGCCCGGGATAATAGATGTTTGTACCAAGTATAGAACATTATCCTATTTGTTTTTACGGTTTTGTAGCCCTATCCACCAACACCCCATAGTACTTTAACTTGCTGCCAAACGTTTACCGAACAACTTAAGCAAAAAAGCGCAAAAAATGTACTAAAAGCAGTGTCTAGAAACAAAAAAAGCACTCAAACCTGAGTGCTTTTATGTATTTGTACCGAAGGCCGGAATCGAACCGGCACGCCTTGCGGCACACGAGTTTGAGTCGTGCGCGTCTACCAGTTCCGCCACTTCGGCTTAAATGGGATGCAAATATGATTAATGATTTATTAATATACAACCCCAATCCCAAAAAAATATCAATTTATTTTTTGAAGTTGCTTGCTCGAAAAAGCCACGGGCTTTTCTTGGAATAAAACTTTGGTTTTAGCCCATACCGATTCAAATAATTCTGAATGCCGATACCCATCTAAGGCAGCAGCATCGTCCCAATGGCTGTAGGTTAAAAAAACATTGGGAGTATGAAAATCTTGCCAAAGCTCTAAATGTCTGCAACCAGGAAAATGCCTGATTTTTTCTTTACTTGCTTCAAAAACGGATTGGAAGTTTTCAACTTCTTCTTCCCTGAAAGTCATTCGTACGGTTCGTATCAACATAGGTCTATTCTTCAAATAAGATGGAAATTTTGTGGTCGCGTTTTAAACCCAATAAGTTGGAGGCATGACCATTTCTTATTCCAATTTGTAGGTGGTCGCTGCTATTGAACAGCACAAAACAATCCCCTTCGTCCACCTCGTGGAAATACTCATGGATTCGGTTGATGCGATCCCGTCCAAATACAATTTCAAAGGTTCTGTCGGCAGAGAGAATATCAAAATCCAACTTGGGTATATTCGTAATTATATTGCCATAGTGGTCCACTCTAATGACGTTGCCTGTGATCCCTTTTTTATTGGCTTTGATGCTTTGTTGTATGTATTGTTTGTAGTCGGTAAACATAGGGCCCAAGGATTCTAAGTCCTGCCCGCTGGCCAATTTGGCTGCAGCGTGGGCCAAAATATTTTTTGCAGGAAACCGGACTCCTTCTTTTTGGTGTTGGATCTCTACAACCAAAGGGGGTTGGTCGTATGGAATCAAGCTTAGCAAACCATTGTCTCTTCCTACAAAAAAATGTTTGTTGAGTTTCATGGCAATGTACTTATCGTCGGGTGCACCATTGGAGTCCACCCCTATCAAGTGCACGGTGCCATCAGGAAAGTCGGCATAACATTTTTCTAAAACATAGGCGCCATGTCCGATGTCCATTTTTTCAATGGCATGGCTGATATCAATAATTTTTATATTGGGATTAACCGACAGCAATTGCCCTTTAAGTGCAGCAGCATAATAATCTGAATCTCCGAAATCGGTTGTTAAAGTAACAATAGACATTTTATATCAGAATTATTAGGGTATTTGTATGAAAAAAAGTTTATTGTACAAGTTTGCCATGGTTGGGCATATTGCTTAAATTTGCTTAAGCAAAATTAAATAAAAATCTACCATAACAAATTGATAACTTTAAATTCTTATTTCTGTTGGTCGAAAAGGTAATAACATTAGAAAATATTTCGCTCATTGATTTTTTAGGCGTTGAAAATGAGAACATAAAAACAGTAGCGTCCGCCTTTCCAAAAAGTAAAGTGGTGTCGAGAGGTAATGAAATTCGGATTCAAGGAGAAGGGTCTGAAATTCTGAAGATCAATGATGTGCTCAATGCACTCATGCACCATTTTAACAAGTTTGGTTCGCTTAATGCAGACAATGTGCAAGAGTATATTGATATGGGCAAAGTGGAGCTTCAAAAACAGGAACAAGAGGTGCTGATCTATGGTACGCGTGGGTTTGTAATTAAGCCCAAAACCCAAAATCAGATAAACTTGGTCGAAAAAGTGAAAAACAATGATTTGGTTTTTGCTTTGGGCCCTGCTGGTACTGGAAAAACGTATATATCGGTAGCCATGGCGGTACAAGCCTTAAAAAATAAAGAAGTAAGAAAAATAATCATTACCAGACCAGCAGTAGAAGCTGGGGAAACTTTAGGCTTTCTTCCTGGAGATTTAAAAGAAAAACTGGATCCTTATTTAAGGCCCATTTATGACGCATTGATGGACATGGTGCCATCTGAGAAGCTCCGTTATTACCAAGAAAATAACATCATAGAAATTGCGCCCCTTGCTTACATGAGAGGTAGAACATTGAACCATGCGTTTATATTGTTGGACGAGGCTCAAAATACAACCCCCATGCAGCTCAAGATGTTTTTAACCAGGATGGGGCCAAATTCGAAAGTTATTGTTACGGGAGATTTGTCTCAAATAGACCTACCTAAAAAGCAAAAATCCGGTTTGAAAGATGCCATAGGAATCCTGAAAAAAGTGAAAGGCATAGGGTATGTAGAGTTGGGCAGAAAAGATGTAGTGCGCCACAGAATTGTTAAGGATATAATTGACGCTTACGAAGAAATAGAAGAGAGCAATGACTAACGCCACTTTATCTACAGTACTCGTCGAAAACAAAGAGGACTTGCAAAAGGCTTTTGAAATTCGCCGGATTGTGTTCGTTGAAGAACAAAAAGTGCCCCTGGAAGAAGAATTTGATGAGTTTGAAGATTCCTCTCATCATTTTTTGGCTGTATTCAACGGCATGCCAGTAGGTGCTGCCCGCTGGAGAACAACTGAAAATGGAGTTAAATTAGAGCGGTATGCGGTACTCAAGGAAGGTAGAGGCCATGGGGTAGGCAGCAGTTTGGTACAAGCCACTTTGGACCATATCAACTCATTTGACGCATTAAAAAATAAAAAGAAATATTTACATGCACAATTAGAAGCCCAGCGCTTGTATGCCAAATTTGGTTTTGAGCCTTATGGCGAACAGTTTGATGAATGTGGTATCCAACATCAAGCTATGAAAATTTGCGATAAATAATATCCAACTTGTACCTTTCCTTTTTTTAAGGAGAGATGTATTTTTTTAGCTTAAAGCCTTTTTTCAGGTATTTGATTTTTTATTCCCTCGGGATTTTGTTGGCTGCCTATGTACCCATTTTTGCAGGAGGGTGGTCTATTTGCTGGCTTTTACCAACTTTTTTTTTGTTTGTAATTGGTGGAAACCCGTACCAGTTCTATTGGCCAAAAATTGCGAGTATTGGCATTTGTAGTTTCCTGTTTTGTGCTGGAGTGTGGCAAACACAATCCAAAATTGCCCACCCCTTGTTCTTAAAAGACGCATCCAAACCTTGGCCTGCTACGGTAGTAGATTTGGATTTAGGAAAAAGTAAATGGCGCAAGGTTGTTTTAAATCCGGAGCCATCTTTTTTTCGTGGTGCAACGGGAAATGAAAAAGTTTTACTTTACCTGGATACTGCTATAAGCCCAAACAACCTATTACCAGGAGACGCAGTTCTGCTTTTCCAAAATCCGGGTTTAATTGAAGGACCTAAGAACCCACGAGAATTTGACTATGCATCTTATTTGAAGCAAAAAGGCATATTAAACCAATTATTTGTATCCAAAAGGATCGGGTATAAAAAGAAGGAAGGTTGGCGTTTTATGGCGTGGATGTACCAAATAAGAAGCCAGACTACCAAGATGGTAGACCAGATGGCGCTGGACGATGCCCATCGTGGTATAATAAAAGCACTGTGTACCGGGTACAGGGGAGCGCTCACAGAGGAAGTACAAAAATCTTTTAAAACAGCCGGCGTATTCCATATTGTGGCCATTTCAGGCATGCATGTCGGTATGGTTTTGTTGTTGATAAGGGGGTTGTTAGGCTGGCTGGAAAGATGGGGTTGGGGCAAATGGTTCTTACTTGCATTCCATTTAATGGGTGTTTTAACATTGGTGTGTATTTCAGGTGCAACGCCTTCTGTGCTGAGGGCTTCCATTATGGCTGCAATTTTTTTAGTAGGGAAGGCGTTTGGAAAAAAAATTATACCGCTCAACTTAATTGCTATGGTGGCATTTGGGATGTTGTTGTACCATCCATTTTTGATTTATGATGTTGGTTTCCAGCTAAGTTTTATGGCAGTAGGATCGATTGCTTGTTTTTATAAGCAAATAGCTGCTTTTATAACCTTTAAATGGAAACCGTTAAATCTACTTTGGCAGGGAGCGGCATTAAGTATTTCTGCGCAAATATTAACATTACCTCTTACTCTTTTTTATTTTGCCTATTTCCCCATTGGGTTTTTAGTGAACAACTTGGTGGTTATGCTGCTTTTACCAGTGGTGCTTTATACTGCGTTGTTGCTTTTATTTATATTGGCCTGTTCGGGCAAGACCTTTGGTCTCGATTGGATATTGGATACCTGTACTGGGGTTTTGGTAGGATCCATGGAATTTTTAAATATAGGAGTTTTTGAAAAATGGGGGGTCTTTTCCATCGATAAAAGCCAGGTATTATTGGCTTACCTATTGATGTTGTGCCTATACATTCTATACCGAAGTAGAAGGCTGGTTTATTGGTTGGCTTGTAGTTTGGTTTGCTGCTGGTATACTTTGCTCGTATTACAAGAAGGTAAAACAGCCGCTTACAATGAATTGTTGGTTTATCATGTGAAAGGATCTGCCGCCATCGATCTTTTCAATGGTGGGGCTATAGAACATTTTTATGCCAATGGTTTGCAAGATAAACAGATTCAGTTTTATTTAAATCCTTACCGAAAGTGGAAGGGGTACAACGGTTTGAAAAACATTGGTTGGACCAACCCCAAAACAAATTATATTTTTTCTTTTCAAGATTTAAGAGTCTTATGGATGCTTGTACCTTCAAAAGAACAAGATTTTAGTGGTTATGACATTCTTATTGTTTCCAACAATGCACTGGGTGAAGATCAAATAAAATGGATCGAACAAAAGCGAATTATATTGGATGGGAGCAACCACCCACATAAAATAAATTTATGGTCCAACGAATTAAAAAAGCATAAAAATGATGTAATTTCAACTTTTAAACATGGAGCCCAATCCATAAAAATATAATACTATGCGCTACATTAAAACAGAAATTATAAATCGAAAAGGGTACATCACCCTCAATAGGCCAGAAAAGAGGAATGCTCTAAGCCCAGAGTTAGTGGAAGATCTTAAAACAGCCTTGCATGAAATGGAAAAAAATACCGCGGTAAAAGTGGTGGTAATTAGGGCAGAGGGCAAAGCGTTTTGTGCTGGGGCCGACTTGGCCTACATACAATCCATGCAAAATTTTTCTTACGACGAAAATCTAGAAGATTCCAATAATTTAAAGGCACTTTTTGAGCAAATATATACGCATCCAAAAGTAATTATCGCTCAAATCGAAGGACATGCCATTGCCGGCGGGTGCGGACTCGCCTCGGTTTGTGATTTTTCTTTTACTGTTCCAGAAGCTAAGTTTGGATATACAGAAGTAAAGATTGGTTTTGTGCCTGCCTTGGTAATGGTTTTTTTAATCAGAAAAATTGGAGAAGTGCATGCCCGTTCTTTGTTGCTGCGAGGGGATTTGGTGTCTTCAGAAACGGCAATTGACATGGGGATGATCAACTACCAAGAAACGGCAAAAAATATTGCAAAAGCGGTAGAGGAATTTGCAGACCATTTAATCGAAAATAACTCAGAAGAAAGCCTTGCACTTACCAAAAAAATGATTGCAAAAGTGCAATCTGTCTCCTTAGAAGAAGGTTTGGATTTTGCATCCAAAATGAATGCAAAAGCGAGGGCAACAGAAGACTGTAAAAAAGGGATTAATTCTTTTCTGACTAAAGAAAAATTGACTTGGTAAACTTTGAAAAAAGCCACTGACATATTACAACAGTATTGGGGATACCCAGAATTTCGGCCACAACAAGCAGAAATAATTGAAGCAACTGTAAGAGGGGAGGACGTGCTTGCCTTGTTGCCTACTGGTGGCGGGAAATCTATTTGCTTCCAGGTACCAGCTTTGATGCAGGAGGGCATTTGTTTGGTGGTGTCTCCTCTTATTGCTCTGATTAAAGACCAAGTAGAGCAATTAACTAAGCGGAAAATACCTGCTGTGGCCATTTACTCAGGGATGAACAAAAGGGAAATTGACATTGTATTGGACAATTGTATCTATGGCAATTTCAAATTTTTATACGTCTCTCCAGAGCGTTTAAAAACGGATATTTTTATTGAGCGTTTTAAAAGGATGCACGTCAATTTAATAGCCATCGACGAGGCCCATTGTATCTCTCAATGGGGGCATGATTTTCGCCCATCTTATTTAGAAATAGCCTTGATACGGGAGCTCAAACCAGAGTTGAACGTACTGGCATTAACCGCCTCTGCCGATAACAAAGTATGTGAGGATATTACCAAATATTTGGAGCTTAAAAACGTTCTTCTTTTTAAAAAATCTTTTTACAGAGGCAACTTGTTTTATGCTGTTCGCAAGGCAGAATCCAAAAACAACAAATGTGTAGAAATATTAAATTCTATTGCAGGATCTGCCATTGTCTATGTTAACACGCGCAAAGCGGCCAAAGAAGTTACGCTCTTTTTGCAAAAAAGTGGTATCTATGCTGACTTTTACCATGGTGGGCTCAACCAAGCAACACGCAATACCAAACAATTCAATTGGATCAACAACCAAACCAGAGTAATGGTAGCCACCAATGCTTTTGGAATGGGGATAGACAAACCCGATGTGCGCTTGGTGGTACACATGGAATTACCAAACTGTATGGAATCTTACTACCAGGAAGCAGGGCGTGCCGGTAGAGATGAAAACAATGCCTTCCCTGTTCTGCTCTACCAGGAAGTAGATTTTGAACGGTTGAAACAAAAAACTTTGGATGCCCACCCTTCGGTAGATACCATCAAAAGGGTATACCAAGCGTTGGCCAACTATTTTAAATTGGCCGTAGGAAGCGCTGGAGGTCAGGCCTACGATTTTGATATTTTGGACTTTTGCCATACCTACAATTTCAGAGCGGTTGAGGTGTACAGTGCACTGCTCCGACTCAATGATTTTGGGCTTATTCAACAAAATGAGGGTTTGTTTATGCCCTCCAAAATAATGTTCAGGGTGGGCAATACAGCCTTGTATGAATTTCAAATTGCCAATGCTAAGTACGACCAATTGATTAAAGTTATTTTAAGGATGTATGGAGGGGAATTGTTTGGCAACTTTATTAAAATAAAAGAGGAAGACCTGGCTAAAATTACATTTGATAGCGTGAAGGAGGTAGAAAAAAAGTTAGAATATTTGGCTTCACTCAACGTTTTGGAATACCAAAAAAGGTCCAGCTTGCCACAAATTATATTCATCAATGAAAGAATGGATATCAATAATTTGGGAATAGACAAGAAACTGATTGATGAAAGAAGGACTTTGGCAATGGAGAAATCAGAAAAGATGGTAGCCTATTGCACCAATACTACTTTGTGTCGTTCGCGGTACATTCAAATGTATTTTGATGAACAAGCGGAAACCGATTGCGGTACCTGCGATATTTGTCTTCAGCGTAAAAAAGAAGGTACTTTTCATGAAAATATAGAAGAAAAAGTATTGGCCTTTTTAGATACTCAGATTGTTGCCTCCTTGTCGGAAGTACTCGAATACCTGCCCAAACAAGACCCAAAAGAAACGGCTATTGTAGTCCGTAAGATGGTGGAAGGTGGAACATTATTATTAGTAGATGGGCTGTTGAAAATTAATAAGTAAAAATTTATGTTAATAGTAGATAAAAAGGTCTTTTATTCTTAATATAGTGCTGTTAATTCTACAGCATATTTTTATGAAAACGGACACCCTAGAAATTCCATTCTTAGAGTACAATTCTGTTAAAAAGAAAGCGACTCGTACCAATCCAAAGTTACATCCTACTGCTCAAAAGATTTTGCCCAAACCCACCCCTCCATTAGTGGAAGTTTCAAAAGAGGAGGCGTTACTCAAAACAACGGCATATTTTAAAGGGGATGCACTGGCTGCTCAAGTTTGGCTGAGTAAATATGCTTTAAAGGACGCCAATGGAAAACTGTACGAATCAAGCCCAGATGCCATGCACAAAAGGTTGAGCAATGAATTGGGACGCATCGAACAAAAATACCCAAACCCTCTGCCGGCATCTGAAATATACGGGTTGTTAAAAGATTTTCGCTACTTGGTGCCACAAGGAGGGCCAATGACTGGAATTGGGAACGACTTTCAAATTGCATCTTTATCCAATTGTTTTGTAATTGGGCTCAATGGTGCTACCGATTCCTATGGCGCGGTAATGAAAATTGACGAAGAACAAGTACAGCTTATGAAAAGGAGGGGTGGAGTGGGGCATGACTTATCCGGTATTCGCCCCAGTGGTACTTCTGTTATGAACAGTGCGTTATCGGCAACTGGCATCGTACCATTTATGGAAAGGTATTCCAATTCGACTCGGGAAGTGGCTCAAGGCGGCAGGCGGGGTGCATTGATGTTAAGTTTGGCTGTGAACCACCCAGACGTTCTTAATTTTATCGACGCAAAACAAGATACGAGCAAGGTGACAGGTGCCAATGTTTCCGTAAGAATTACCGATGACTTTATGCATGCGGTTACCCAAGACGGCCCGGTTGAATTAAAATTCCCCGTAGATGCCGCCCAACCCCAAATTAGCAAAACCGTTAAAGCCCAAACCATCTGGAAAAAAATTGTGCACAATGCTTGGCAATCTGCAGAACCAGGCATTTTGTTTTGGGATACGATTTTAAAAGAATCGGTGCCAGATGCCTACGCACAGGAAGGATTCCAAACGGTTTCTACAAATCCCTGTGGTGAAATCCCGCTGTGCCCTTATGACAGTTGTAGGTTGCTGGCTATAAATTTATTTAGTTATGTAGACCAACCTTTTACACCACAAGCCAAGTTTGATTTTGAAAAATTCAAAATTCACGTTCAAAAAGCGCAAAGGCTGATGGATGATATAGTGGACCTGGAACTTGAAAAAATTGAACGGATACTACAAAAAATAGATTCTGACCCGGAGCCATTTGATGTTAAAAGAACAGAAAGGAACCTTTGGTTGAAAATTAAAGAAAAGTGTGTTCAAGGACGCCGGATGGGTTTGGGTATTACTGCTGAAGGAGATATGTTGGCCGCATTGAATATTCAATATGGGTCAGAGGCTTCTATTGAGCACACTGTAAAAGTGCACAAGACTATGGCTCTGCAGGCCTATAGAGGGTCTGTTGAACTGGCGAAAGAGCGGGGTGCATTTCCTATTTTCAATTGGAAAAAGGAAAAGCACAATTTGTTTATAAAGCGCCTGGCTTCCGAAGACCCTACTTTGTTCGAAGATATGAAAGCCCATGGCCGAAGAAATATTGCACTTTTGACCATTGCACCTACCGGTACTACGAGTATTATGACCCAAACGACCAGTGGGTTGGAGCCTGTTTTTAAAGTTGCTTATAAAAGGAGGCGGAAAGTGAACCCGGAAGAACAAAACAGCCAAGTCGCTTTTGTGGACGATTTGGGAGATGCATGGGAAGAGTTCCATGTATTCCACCACCATTTTTGTACTTGGTTAGAGGCCAACGGTCATGATGTGGAAAAGGTGAAAAAAATGGACGATGCAGCGTTGTCCGCTTTGATTGCACAATCGCCCTACCACCAATCCACAGCCAATGATGTAGATTGGGTAATGAAAGTGAAAATGCAAGGGGCCATTCAAAAATGGGTAGACCACAGCATCAGCGTAACCGTGAACCTACCCAATGATGTGCCAGAATCGCTGATAGGTGCTATTTACATCGCTGCCTGGGAAAGTGGCTGTAAAGGGATCACTGTTTACCGGGATGGGTCAAGAACTGGGGTCTTGGTGGGCGAAGATAAAACTTCTAAAGAAGCTATTGCTTATAAAAGACCAGAAAAGCTGCAAGCCAAAATTTTACGTTTCAACAACAACCATGAAAAATGGATCGCGGTAATCGGTGAAATGAATGGGCATCCCTACGAAATTTTTACTGGAAAAGCAGAAGATGCATTTAGTTTGCCCAACTATGTACAAAAGGGAGCGGTGATCAAAAGAAAAATAAAAGGGCAAAGCCGTTACGATTTGCAATACCAGGACAAAGAAGGCTACGAAATTACGATTGGAGGTTTGTCTCGTGCTTTTGAAGAAGAATTTTGGAACTACGCTAAGTTGATTTCAGGTATATTAAGGCACGACATGCCAATAGACAAAGTAGTGCATGTGGTGAGCCAGTTACAGCTCAATGATGATTCCTTAAATACTTGGAAAAATGGCGTGGTGCGGGCCTTGTCTAAATATATTCCGGATGGTACGAAACCCCGCAACAACGAATGTCCGGAGTGCAAAGAGCCAGCTCTGGTATTTGAAGAAGGTTGTCTAAATTGCAAACATTGCGGACACACCAAGTGTGGCGGTTAAAAGGATATTAAATTTGTTTTACCAGACCTTAGTTCCAGGCATAAATCTGCCACAGATTTCTCTGTCAACAAGGATTTTACCTCTTTTTTGACCGTTTTAAATGTAGTATGTACCGGGCATGGGTTGGCATCTGAACACGATTTCAACCCAATCCCGCATTTGTCAAATATTTCCAAACCATCCATTTGTTCAACCACCTGAATTAGTTTCAATTGTTCTGCAGGCCTGCACAACCTGAACCCACCATTTGGGCCTTTGGTGCTTACAAGTATTTTTTGTTTTACAAGTTGTTGTAGTATTTTAGAAAGGAAATGAGAGGGGATACCTTGCGATTCTGCAATAGCCTTAATTCCTATTGCTTCGTTGGGCCCGCTTTTTAACCCAATGTAAAGGACAGCCTGAATAGCATATTCACAAGATTTGGAAAACATGAATCTTTTAATTTATTCGAAATAAATGAAATTTTTTTCATTCCATACTCATTATTAGGTTAGTATTATTAAATGGGTTGTAAAATTTGCTAAATTGCGCACGAATTACTTAATGAGTCATGAATACATTAGAAGTAGCAAAAGAAAAACTGGAAGATGTAGGTTATTTGAATGTGCCTACTCAGGGGGTCAACTATGTAGAGGCCATCAAGAAGCTGAAAAAAGAAAAGAACGCCGTTATTTTGGCCCATTACTACCAGGATCCTGAAATACAGGACATCGCTGATTATTTAGGGGATAGCTTGTACTTGGCTCAGAGAGCGGAGGAAACCGATGCAGACATGATTGTATTTGCTGGGGTGCATTTTATGGGAGAAACTGCCAAGATCTTAAACCCAGACAAAAAAGTAGTTTTGCCAGATTTGCATGCAGGATGCTCTCTATCAGATTCCTGTCCACCTCAAGACTTTGCTCAATTTGTGGCCCAACATCCCGACCATTATGTCATTTCTTACATCAATTGTTCAGCGGAAGTAAAGGCATTAAGCGACATCATCTGTACGTCAAGTAATGCATTGAAAATTATCAACTCCCTCCCGAAAGATCAAAAAATCATTTTTGCCCCAGACAAAAACTTAGGCAGTTTCTTAATGAAAGAAACGGGCAGAGAGATGGTGTTGTGGGAAGGCGCCTGTTTGGTACACGAAGCATTTTCGATAGAAAAGTTGCTTGAATTGGCGAAAGAACATCCGAAAGCAAAAATAATTGCACACCCAGAGTCACAAGCGCACATACTAAAGGCAGCCCATTTTGTAGGTTCCACCTCTGCTCTGCTGCAATTTGTTCAAGACGATGTTAGCGAGGAGTTTATTGTAGCAACAGAACACGGCATAATTCATCAAATGAATAAAAAGGTGACCAACAAAAAGTTGATTCCTGCTCCAATACAGCAAGACAATACTTGTGCGTGTTCGGAGTGTGCTTTTATGAAAATGAATACCATGCAGAAACTATATTTGTGCATGCAATACGAACTACCAGAAATAACTTTGCCTGAAAATCTATTAAAGGGTTCTTTGGCACCTATCCAACGCATGTTAGAAATAAAATAACATTTATGAAGGCCGATTTTTTAGTCATTGGTTCGGGCATAGCAGGGTTGACCTGTGCATTAAAAATTGCAGGCCTCAACCCTACAGCCAAAATTGTTATTGTTACAAAGTCGGATGAAAGTGAATCCAACACCAAATATGCCCAAGGTGGTATTGCAGTGGTGCTGGATGCCGTAAAAGATTCGTTGGACAGCCATATTAAGGATACACTTAGGGCAGGAGATGGTTTGTGCGATGAAGCCATTGTAAGAGTGGTTGTGGAAGAGGGCATTGATAGGTTTTATGATATGCTGGAGCAAGGAGCAGATTTTGATAAAACTGAAAATGGTGACTTTGCACTTGGTAGAGAGGGTGGGCATACAGCCAATAGGGTAGTGCACCACAAAGACATTACTGGGTTTGAAATTGAAAGAACGTTGTTAAATGCAATACACGCCAACGATAACATTCAAATTTTGACCCATTTGTTTGTAATAGACTTGATAACCGACCACCATGTTTATAAGAAAAAGATAAAGCTGGGGCATAACAATAGCTGTTATGGAGCATATACCCTGGACCACCGAAACGGAGAAGTGAAAAAAATCGCAGCCAAAGCCACTATTTTGGCATCAGGTGGTGTAGGAAATGTATATAAAAACACAACCAACCCAGTGATTGCTACAGGGGATGGGATTTCATTGGCCTATCGAGCCAAAGCATATGTGCAAGACATGGAATTCATTCAATTCCATCCTACCGCTCTATACGAACCCAAAGACGGGCAACGTTTCTTGATTTCGGAAGCAGTACGAGGGGCAGGGGCCTATTTAAGAGACCAACGCGGCATCCGTTTTATGTTCAAATACGATGATCGAGGCGAATTGGCTTCGAGGGATATTGTGGCAAGGGCGATTGACTCCGAGTTAAAAATATCAGGTGATGACTATGTGGTGTTGGATTGCAGCCACCTAGACCCTATAGCATTCAAGGAAGAATTTCCAAACATATACAATAAATGCAGGGTCATTGGGGTAGATGTTTTTGAAGAGGGGATTCCAGTAGTTCCCGCGGCGCACTATTTGTGTGGAGGGGTTGTAGTTAATGAGTTTGGAGAATCGAGTATTAACAATTTATTAGCGTGTGGTGAGTGTGCCAGAACAGGTTTGCACGGAGCCAACCGCTTGGCTTCCAATTCTTTACTTGAAGCCTTGGTTTTTGCCCATAGAAGTGCTGTTCGGGCTTCTGAACTCGCCAACCAATTAAAAGAACAAATCAAGGTGCCAAAATGGAACGATGAAGGGTTGACAATTCCTGGAGAAAATGTTTTAATCAAACATTTCAGGAAAGAAGTTCAAAACATCATGAGTGACTTTGTAGGAATTGTGAGGTCTAATAAAAGACTTAAGTTGGCTTCGAAAAGTATAGATTCCCTTTATGAAGAGATTAATGAGTTGTACAGGATATCCAAGCTGAGTCTGCCATTAGGAGAATTGAGAAACATTGTAAGTGTGGCCTACCTGATAATAGAACAATGTAAAAAAAGGAAGGAAAACAGGGGCGTTTTTCACAACAAAGACTTGTAAGTGGGTCCGCCCACTTTATTTTATCTCATTATTGCTTATTTTTTTTAACTTTTGAAGCGGTTAAAGCTTATTGATAAACTTAAATGATTATGAAAAGTATTTATTTTATTATTGGATTGTTGGCTTTTTTAGGAGCTTGTAATGGTCCCTCTACAGAAAACAAACCTTCTGAAGAAACAGTAACAATGGAAACCATGAAAGAAAAAGACATACATTCTTATTCCAACCCATCTCAAGTGGTTGTAAAACACTTAGATTGGGTGGCAGAAGTTAACTTTGACTCTACTTCAATTGAGGCAACAGCCATCTTAACAATAGATAATTTAGAAGCTACGGAAAACTTGGTATTGGACATTAATGGATTGTCTATTGCTTCTGTTGTGCTGGATGGAAAAGAAGCGGCCACATTTACATTGGGGGAGCACAACGAAATTTTTGGTCAGTCTTTGACCATCCCAATTAACCCAGAAACCAAACTGGTATCCATTAAGTATACCACTGATCCCAATGCCCAGGCACTTCAATGGTTAAACCCTTCCCAAACGGCCGGAAAAGAGCAGCCTTTTTTATTCACCCAATCTCAGTCCATATTGGCAAGAAGCTGGATACCTTTACAAGATAGTCCAGGGGTCCGGTTTACCTACAATGCTAAAGTACAGGTTCCGAGTAATTTGTTGGCCGTAATGAGCGCGTCCAACCCACAACAAAAAAATAACACAGGGCTGTATGAATTTGAAATGAAGCAGCCAATACCTTCTTATTTAATGGCGTTGTCCGTTGGCGATATCGTTTTTAGAGAAATTGGGGAAAGATCAGGCGTTTATGCTGAACCATCGGTTGTGGATAAAGCAGCATATGAATTTGAAGATCTAGAATCCATGATTGCAGCTGCCGAAGCACTGTATGGTCCTTATGCATGGGATCGTTATGATATCATAGTATTGCCACCATCTTTTCCATTTGGTGGTATGGAAAACCCAAGATTGACTTTTGCCACCCCAACCATTTTAGCAGGAGATAAATCTTTGGTGAGTTTGGTGGCGCATGAATTGGCCCACAGTTGGTCTGGTAACTTAGTAACCAACGCGACATGGAATGATTTCTGGCTTAATGAAGGGTTCACAGTATATTTTGAACATAGAATTATGGAGTCTGTTTACGGAAGGGATTATTCAGAAATGTTGGCATCTCTGGCGTTGCAAGATTTAAAATCAGAAATCCATGAAATGGAGGAAAATGGGCAGTCAGAAGATACCAAATTGAAATTAAACCTGGAAGGAAGAAGTTCGGATGACGGTATGACTGCAATTGCTTACGACAAAGGGTATATGTTTTTGAGGTATTTGGAAGAACAAGTTGGTAGGGAGCGATTTGATGTTTTTCTTAAAAATTACTTTACTTCCAATGCTTTTTCTGTGATGGACACCGAAACATTTTTAACCATTTTGGACAAAGATCTATTTGAGAGCAATGGAATAGAAAGACCAGCGGCTTTATATGAAGAATGGGTTTATGGCGTTGGCTTACCAGAAGGTAGCCCGGAGCCTACAAGCAACCGGTTTGAAGAAGTAGAAAAGCAGTTAGGGAAGTGGCAAGAAAAAGCTTTGTTGTCGGACCTAGAAGTAGATGCTTGGACAACCCACGAGTGGTTGCATTTCTTAAGGTCTTTGCCAGAAAATTTAACGTTGGAACAAATGGCAGCACTGGATGCCGCCTTTGGGTTCACCAACAGCGGAAATTCAGAAATTACAATGGCTTGGATGTTACATGTAATTGCCAATGGCTATACCCCCGGTTACGAAAAGTTAGAAACCTTTTTGATCGAAACAGGTAGAAGGAAATTTTTAACTCCTTTGTACAAAGCTATGTTGGAAAAAGAGGATGGGAAAACCATGGCAAATGCAATATACAGCAAAGCCAGACCCAATTATCACTTTGTCGCAACCAATACCATGGACGCACTATTAAATTATACATCCAAATAATATATTTTCAACCAAATGGGGCAAAAATTGTTTTATAGAAAATTGGGCCAAGGGCGTCCACTTGTTGTAGTACATGGATTGTTTGGTTCTTCGGATAATTGGCTTTCAATAGCCAAAATGTTGGAGGAAACCCACACCTTGTATTTAGTGGATTTGCGCAACCACGGACAATCTGTTCACAGCAGTACGTTCGATTATTCCACCATGGCCGATGACCTCCACGACTTTTTAGTGGCACACGATCTAAAAGGGTGTGACCTTATGGGGCATTCCATGGGGGGGAAGGCCGCCATGTTGTTTGCCGCCTTGAACCCTGGTTATCTTCGTAAATTAATTGTAGTGGACATAGGTCCCAAACAATACCCTTTGCACCACAATGAGATTTTGGCTGGCTTAAATGCCATCCCAATCGAGGCGATTCAATCCAGAGGTGAAGCGGATAAAGTATTGTCTGAATACGTGCAGGAAGTAGGAATTCGGCAGTTTTTATTAAAAAACCTTAGCCGTTCTTCGGAGGGCTTTTCTTGGAAGATTAACCTTAAGGTTCTTACCGAGAAAATAGAGGAGATTGTAAAATCTTTACCTGAAAACTTGATTTATGAAGGAAGCACTTTATTTGTTAGGGGGTCGAAGTCCAACTATATCTTGGATGAAGATATTTACGAAATCGAGAACCAGTTTCCCAATGCTTCCACCAAGGATGTTGCAAATGCTGGTCATTGGATTCACGCAGAGCAACCGGGCATTTTTGTAGAGATTATTAAAAAATATTTAGATGAGTAAATTAGGGGTTTTGTATCTAATTCCAGCGCCTTTGGCTGATGAAACAGCACTAGAGGTAATGAACGATACTGTAAAAGAAAGCATCAAACATTGCGATTTGTTTTTAGTAGAAAATGTACGCAGTGCGCGCCGATACATTAGCAGCCTGCGCTTAGGTCTGACCATTGAATCGCTACAATTTGAGTTGTTGAACAAGCGGACCACGGACAAAGAGCTTTCGGTACTTATGAAACCTTTGTTGCAGGGTAAAAATATTGGAATTATATCCGAAGCAGGTTGTCCTGGTATTGCAGACCCTGGTACCAATGCGGTCGAATGGGCACACAACAAAAAAGTAACGGTGGCGCCGTTGGTTGGGCCCTCATCCATATTGATGGCTTTAATTGCATCGGGGTTGAACGGACAAAAGTTCGCTTTCCATGGTTATTTGCCAATCCAAATACCCGATTTGATTAAAAAAATAAAATACTTAGAACAAGAGTCTTTTAACAATAAAATGGCAATGATTTTTATGGAAACGCCGTTTAGGAATGAAAAGCTGTTGCGGGTGTTAACAGAATCTTGTGGCGCTGAAACAAGGTTGTGTGTGGCAGTTAATATAACTGGAAAGGACCAAAATATTAGAACAGAATCCATAACGTGGTGGAAAAAGAACCCACCATCCATCCATAAAATACCAACCGTATTTGTATTGATGAAAAAATAAGAAAAAAGGCTCGAAATTAATTCGAGCCTTTTTTATAGTATCAAGATACGGTAGAACCCGGCTGAACTTTGTCTCCAG
The DNA here is from genome assembly GCA_900537185.1 of Cytophagales bacterium Alg240-R148. Classification (GTDB taxonomy): domain Bacteria; phylum Bacteroidota; class Bacteroidia; order Cytophagales; family Cyclobacteriaceae; genus Alg240-R148. The sequence goes on along the minus strand of LS999828.1, from coordinate 672,232 downwards.
GTTGGATAAACTTCAAAGCGCCATCGGCGTCTTCGGCCATAAGTACCATTCCTTCCGATTCAATACCCATCATTTTTCTAGGTGCAAGATTGGCCAATACACAAACTTGTTGCCCAATTATATCTTCCGGCGCAAAATGCTCTGCTATGCCACTTAAAATTGTTCTTTGGTCTAGTCCTGTGTCTATTAGGAGCTTTAACAGTTTTTTGGATTTTTTAAGTTTTTCTGCTTCTAAAATAGTTCCGATTCGGATGTCCATTTTCATGAAATCATCGAATTGGGTTGTATCTTTTATTGGCGTTGCTTTTGCATTGGCCAATTCGTTGGCTTTTTTATTGTCTTCCAATTTTTTTACTTGTTTTTCGATTAGATCGTCCTCAATTTTAGTGAACAAAAGGGAAGATGCCGTGAGCTGTGTTCCCGCCGGTAACAAATTGGACCGGCCAGCTTCTGCCCACTGGAAATCTCCAAGGTTTAATAATCCTTTTAGTTTGTCCATGCTGAAAGGTAGAAAAGGGCTTCCTGTAATCTGCAAAGAAGCAGCTATTTGTAAGGCTATGTTCAAAATGGTACCCACCCTTTCTTCACTTTCCTTGATTACTTTCCAAGGTTCCGTATCAGCCAAATATTTATTTCCCAATCGGGCTAGATCCATGAAGTAGCCCAAGGCTTCTCTGAAACGGTATTTTTCAATGGATTGCGCAATTTTATTTGGGAATTGACTGAGCAATTCCAGTACTTCTTTGTCAGGATCGAACAAAGGACCTTGCTGGGGTACTTTGTTGTCGAAATATTTTTGTGTCAATACCAAAGCTCGATTGATGAAATTACCGAGTATGGCTACCAATTCATTGTTATTTCTGGCCTGAAAATCTTTCCAAGTAAAGTCGTTGTCCTTGGATTCTGGTGCATTGGCACACAAGGTATACCGCAATACATCTTGTTGGTTGGGGAATTCTTCTAGGTATTCATGCAACCATACAGCCCAGTTTTTAGAAGTGGATATTTTATTGCCTTCTAGGTTTAAAAATTCATTGGCTGGTACTTGTGTAGGTAGTACATAATCTCCATGTGCCTTTAACATTGCCGGAAAAATAATACAATGGAACACTATGTTATCTTTTCCAATGAAATGGACCAACTCTGTGTTTTCGTTTTGCCAGTAATCTTTCCAGTTTTTGCCAGTTTGCTCAGCCCAATCTTTAGTGGCCGATATATAGCCAATAGGTGCATCAAACCAAACGTATAATACTTTGCCTTCGGCTCCTTTTACTGGAACAGGGACACCCCAATTAAGATCTCTTGTTACGGCCCTTGGGTTAAGCCCCTGATCAATCCAAGATTTGCACTGACCATATACATTGGCTTTCCAGTCTTCTTTGTGCCCTTTTACAATCCAATCTTTGAGCCAGGCTTCATGCTGGTCCAAAGGAAGGTACCAGTGTTTGGTTTCTTTTAACACCGGAGGCTCTCCACTTAATGCAGATTTTGGATTAATCAATTCTGTAGGAGAAAGGGTAGAGCCGCAATTTTCACACTGGTCGCCGTAGGCATCTTCATGGTGGCACTTAGGGCAAGTACCAGTGATGTAACGATCGGCCAGAAACTGATTGGAGGCAACATCAAAGTATTGTTCTGATGTTTGTTCTACAAACTTGTCCGATGCATATAGGTTTTTAAAAAAATCAGAAGCAGTTGCTTTGTGCGTGTCCGAGGAGGTTCTAGAATAAATGTCAAAATCGATTCCAAAATCAGAAAAAGCTTGTTGGATAATGCCGTGGTATTTATCCACCACTTGTTGTGGAGTTACCCCTTCTTTTTTAGCTCGAATGGTAATGGGAACACCGTGCTCATCGGATCCACATATAAATGCAACATCTTTGTTGTTGCTTCTTAAATAACGCACATAGATATCTGCTGGCACGTATACTCCAGCAAGGTGACCAATATGAACCGGCCCATTGGCGTAGGGCAAGGCGGCAGTAATGGTATATTTTTTAGAAGAATGTTCTGAGTTCATTGTTATAAAAATTTGGGCAAAGATAAGTAATAAAATTTACTGCTAGCGAGTTTTTCGCTTATAGTGGTAGTATTACTTTGAATTGCGTATCGAGGTCTGCTGATTTTCCAATGCTGATTCGACCATTGAGCTTATCAGTAGCCATTTTAACTAGATAAAGACCAACACCCCCATACTTAGATTTTTCGGTAACACGAGAAAACAATTTGAATATCTTTTCATACTGAGAGGGCTCTATGCCCAGCCCATTGTCTGTGATGATAATAGAACATTCCACATCATTGGTTTCTGCTTTAAAATTAATAAAAGACTGGATGCGGTCCGACTGGTTCACAAATTTGATGGCATTGCTCACCAAATTACTGATGATAACAAACAGTAGGTAGGGATCAGAATGAATGGTCAAATGCGTATCAATGTCTATTTCAAAGTCAATTTTATTGAATTGGTGGGTGTGGCTAACATCTTTTATTATGTCCGAAATAAAATGGTGCAATTTAATTTCGGATTTAAAAATTGTGGTATTGTTAATTTTGTTAACCGATTTTAACCGATTAAAAATATGGTTAAGGTTGGATGAAGTCTCTTGTAATTTCTCGAAATAAGAAACAGCTTCGGTGTCTTTTACATCCATTAGAGCCAAATTTATAATGCCTTCTAAAGTAGCCAATGGTCCTCTGATATCATGGGACGTTTTATAAATAAGGTGGTCCAAGGAATGGTTGGACTCGCTAAGTGCGTTGTTCGTGAAATTCAACGCTCTAGTTCTTTCTTTTACTTTTTCCTCTAAGTAGGAATTTACATTTTTTAATTTTTCATTTTGTTCTGCAATAATGGTTTGTTGCATGCTTAATTTTTGATGTGATTTGGACTTTACCTTAAAAATGTAAATTAAAATACCACAGGAACTAATGAATAGGAGGGTGGCAAGAATCAAGTAAATGTTAATTTTCCTAGTGCTGTTGATTTCGGCTTGTTTCTTTGCTATTTCCCGGTTCTTTTGTTCTAATAATGCCCTTGTTTTTTCTTCCTGGTATTCCAACTGAATTTTTGAAACACCTTCAATGTTTTTCTGAGATAGCAACAAGTTCTGAGTCTCTATCTGTAAAGTTTGGTAATAATGTGCTTTCTCAAAGTTGTCTTTGGATAAATAGATTTTGGAATAGAGTTGGTAGATATCTGCCTTTGGTTCAACTAAATGGTATTGATTGGTCAGCTCATAAGCTTGGTCCAATTGGTACAACGCTTGTGCGTAGTTTCTTTTGTCTAAGTCCAATTGAGACTGGTATTTCAAGATGTTAATTTTTAATAAAAAATCTTTGGCAGGTTTGATCAAAATAAGAGCAGCATCGAGCTGAATTGCTGCTTTTTTATATTCTTTTTGTTGAATGAAAATCCTACCCAACTCAAATTTCAATGCGGCCATCATGCTGGCGTTTACATTTCTTCCAGTATTTTTTTGGATGGTCTCATTGATGTAGGCAATGCTTTCTTCCAGTTTGTTTTGTTTCGATAATATGGATGCAATTTCAATTCTTGCCTTTATTTCATGTTCTAAATCGCTCTCTTCGTGGTAGTTGCTTTCCGATAATTTTAAGTATTTCAGCGCATTGTCAAAATCATCTAGTTGTTTGTAAATTTGCCCGATGGCAGCAGTGCAAAAACCCACATCCGATTGATTTCCATCTTCTTCAGACATTGCTAATGCTTTAAAGTAAGATTCTAAGGCATTGGCATAGTTGCCCGACGACTTATAACTGTACCCTAAGTTTTTGGATATACTTTTGATGTCTTCTGGAGCATTTAAGTTTTCCGCAATATGTTTGGCTTCAATTAAGAAAGGAATGGCTTGGCTGTGTTCTTTTTCTTTTTGGTAGGTGTTGCCGAGTGCTTTTAACGCTTTAAATAGGTAGGTGCTGTCTTTTAAAAAAAAGGAAGTGCTGTACATTTCTTCTGCATAGTACCGAGCTGAAGAAGTGTTTTTATTTTTGAAAAAATTATAGAGCGCATCCGAAGCTTCTAGCTTTTGATTAAGATCGTTTTTGTTAAACTTTGCGATTAATTCTTTATAGCTCTGAGCGTACGTTGGCCTTGTGAAGAGGGTAGCAAACAGCAATATAAAAATACAAATTCCAAACCTTCTATGGTCTTTGATTAACGACATATGTACAAACCAACAATTTCATAGCTTATAAAAAATTATTTTACGCATTTTTATTAAGCTAAAAAAGTTTTAACCGGATTTAATGATAGATTACTTAGTTAGTAAATTTCCTTTCTTGATTTAGTCAAATTAAGAAAGGAAATATTGCTTTAAAAGCAATACTATCTAAGTGCCTAATTTTACAATAGTTATATTCTATAATGGAGGTAGTACGTACAATATAAAAGATAAAAAGTCGGCGTCATAGCCGACTTTTTATTATTGAGGTATTTTTTCAAATTTCACTGACTCCTTATGCGAAGCCCTTGGTTGTAAATTTAAAATTTGGAACATTTCTTTGTCTTCCACATACCCAGGGTTAGGAGTGGTAAGCAAAGTGTCCCCTGCAAATATTGAATTGGCACCGGCTAAAAAGCACAATGCTTGTTCTTCTAAGTTCATTCTTACTCTTCCTGCAGACAATCGGACCATGGCCTTTGGCATAACGATTCTTGCTGTAGCAATCATCCGGACCATTTCCCAAACCGAAACACGGGGTTGGTCTTCCATCGGAGTACCTTCAACAGGTACCAATGCATTAACAGGTACTGACTCTGGGTGTTCTGTAAGAGTGGCTAAAGTATGCAACATACCTACTCGATCTCCTTCAGATTCTCCCATTCCAATAATACCACCAGAACAAACAGAAATCTCATTGTTTCTAACATTGTCTATGGTTTCCAGCCTATCATCGTATTTTCGCGTACTGATAACATCTTCATAAAACTCTTCAGAAGTATCGATGTTATGGTTGTAGGCGTAAAGCCCTGCGTCTTTTAATTTTTTAGCTTGTTCGTCGGTCAACATACCCAGTGTACAACAAACTTCCATTCCCATAGAAGAAACTCCTTTTACCATGTCCAGAACGCGATCGAAATCTTTGTTGTCTCGAACTTCTCTCCAAGCCGCTCCCATACAAAAACGGGTACTTCCAGATTCCTTTGCCTCAAGGGCCTTGTTCAAAACCACCTCTGTCGGCAATAATTTTTCAACCTTAACATCTGTGTGGTAACGGGCCGCTTGCGGGCAATAGCCACAGTCTTCTGGACATCCTCCAGTTTTAACTGAAAGCAAAGTACATACCTGAACCTCGCTTGGCTCGTGGTACTTTCTGTGTACCATTCCAGCTTCGAACATTAGCTCCAATACAGGTTTGTCGTAAATGGCCTTTATTTCTTCTTTAGTCCAGTCGTTTCTTATTGCATCCATATTATTATTCTATTTCAATATTGTATGGCAGCCTTGCCTGAATCCCTTTTAAATTTTGGATTGACTTCAACTGCATGTAATAGGGATACAAATCTGCTAATTCTTTTTCTAAAATTTTAGCGTTTTGTTCTTTTTTCGTATCAAAAAGCTCATCAATGAACGACTTGTGTTTGGGGTAATAAACTACTCTGGCATCGCTGGCCAATCCAACCCTTTCTTTTGCCAAAGCTATGGCATCGAATATACCGCCTTCTAGGTCTACTAATCCATTGTGAATGGCTTGTTTTCCAGTCCAAACTCTACCGGAGGCAATGGATTTTATAGAGTCTTGGGTGAGCCTTCGGCCCAATGCTGCTTTGGAAGTGAACGTATCGTACCCACTATTAGCAGATGCTTGGTAAAGTTTGGCTTCGGTTTCCGTAACAGGTCTGGACATATTATACATGTCGGCGGTTGCTCCTGTTTTTACAACATCATGGGTTATGCCCATTTTGTCTTCAAGAAAGCCTTCCATATTGAATATAACTGAAAAAATTCCTATGGAACCAGTTATTGTGTTGGGTTGTGCCATAATGGTGTCGGCCGCCATGGCCATATAATAACCACCGGAGGCTGCATAGTCTCCCATGCTAGCAATTACTGGTTTTTTCTTTTTCACTTCCGTAATTTCTTTCCATAACACATCAGAAGCTATGAAGCTTCCACCAGGAGAGTTAACCCTCAAAACGAGTGCCTTAATATTGTCATCTTCTTTTATTTTACGCAACTGGTTTAGAAAATAGGTCTGGCCTATGTAGTCTTTAGAGGACCCAGTTTCTCGAGAATAGTTAATCTCTCCATCCGCTATCAATACGGCAATTTTCCCATCTTTTGAAGAACTCGTAGTGGTAGCAGGGTATTTATCAATCGACATCCAGTTGATTTCTGATTCTGGAAAATGTGTATCCTTTAAAAAAGTTCTAAATTCATTGTCATAAAGCAAATCATCAATAATGCCGTGTTTTTTAGCAGATTTTGTTGTGGTGATGGCACCAGTTCGCACCAATTCATTTACCTTTTCTACAGGCAAACCCCGACTTTCAGCTACCTTGTTGTTGATGGATTGCTGGATGCCTCCAAACATAGATTCCAATTGCAAACGGTTGTTTGGGCTCATCTGAGTATTTATAAATGGTTCGATAGCGCTCTTAAACTCCCCAACTCTAAAAACCTGGGCCTTAATACCAAGTTTGTCCAAAGTGCCTTTGAAAAAAGACACATTAGCTGCAATGCCATTGAACTCAACCATACCTTCTGGAGTAACAAATATTTTATCCGCAACGGAGGCGAGATAATATGCTTTTTCAGTATATATAGTGGTATAGGCATAAACAAATTTACCCGAGGACTTGAAATCTTGTATCAAGTTTCTTACTTCTTCTAAGGTAGTATATCCTGCCATTACAACAGGGGCATCTAAAACGATACCCTTGATTTTGTCGTCTTCTTTGGCTTTGTTTAAGGCTGTTTTTAACTCTACCAACCCTATGAAACTTGCAGGTGCATCAAACAACATCTCCGCGAATTCATCTTTGTGTTGGATGTCTTTAATTTGACGGTCCAATTTTATGGTCAGAATGGTGTTGTCTTTCACTACTACTTTGTCCTGCTCTCCCAACGATATGCTGATCATAACGAAAAAGAAAAAAATAAATCCCGTAAATAAAACCAAGGCAGTAAAGGAGGCCAGAAGGTTTCTTAAAAACTTTATCATGTTGTTATTGTGTGATTATGAATTGCAAATTTATGAATCTTTATAAAAATACGTGTACTTTGCTCAAAATTGAGTAAATAAATGAGTAATGGAATATATATCCTTTTAGGAAGCAATTTAGGTGATAAAGTGAAGAACCTATCTACGGCAATTGATAAAATCAAGGAATTAGGGGTCCAATGTCTCCAAACCTCTTCGGTTTATGAGACGGCGGCATGGGGTATTGAAGACCAGCCTTCTTTTGTTAACCAGGTAGTGCGGATTGAAACCACCCACGATGCTTTCTGGTTATTAAAAAAACTATTGGATATTGAATCTGAAATGGGAAGGGTGCGGCTTCAAAAGTGGGGCGAAAGGCTGATCGATCTGGATATACTTTATTGGAATGAACAAATTATAAATAGTAAAGAGCTGGAAATTCCACATCCCGGAATCCCGGATAGAAGGTTTACCTTGGTGCCTTTGGTAGAGTTGGATTCAGAATTTGAACATCCAGTTTTAAAAGTATCCAATCGTCGTTTGTTAGACCAATGCACCGATCAATTGGAAGTGAAAAAATGGCCGGACCCTGCCGGCCAATGAATGTTATATGCTTTGAACTTCTGATCCTCTGGATATTTTTTTAACCAAACCTTGCAATACTTTGCCCGGTCCACTTTCAATAAAAACTGTGGCACCGTCTTCTACCATTTTCTCCACTGTTTGAGTCCATTTAACAGGTGCTGTTAATTGGGCAATTAAATTACTTTTAATTTCTTCAATGTCGGTAGAAGGCATTCCTGAAACATTTTGATAAACAGGGCAGCTCGGGCTTTTGAATTCTGTGCTCTGTATGGCTTTTTCTAGTTTTTCTCTTGCAGGTTCCATTAATGGAGAGTGGAAGGCACCACCTACCGGCAAAGGCAAGGCGCGTTTGGCACCCGCTTCTTTCATTTTTTCACATGCTGTCGCAATGGCTTCATTGGATCCTGAAATGACCAGCTGACCTGGGCAATTGTAATTGGCAGCTACTACCACACCAGCTACGGATTGACAAACTTCTTCTACTTTAGAGTCTTCTAATCCTAGAATAGCCGCCATTGTAGAGGGGTTTTGTTCACAGGCAGCCTGCATGGCCATTGCCCTTTGAAAAACAAGTTGTAATCCGTCTTCAAAATTTAACACACCGTTGGCGACCAATGCAGATAGTTCACCAAGAGAATGACCTGCTACCATGTCTGGTTTAAACCCTTCAGTAGTCAAGGCTAAAATTACGGAATGAAGAAATACTGCAGGTTGTGTAACTTTAGTTTCTTTCAACGCTTCAGGGGTTCCTTCAAACATTATATCGGTTATATTAAAACCCAATATTTCATTGGCTTTGTCAAACAATGCCTTTGCTTGGTCATTGTTTTCATAAAGGTCTTTACCCATTCCAGGGAATTGGGCCCCTTGTCCGGGAAATACATAAGCTTTCATAGGTGATTCTATTTTATTTTTGACAAAAATAGAATTTATTTTAAAATAAACCGCGCTTTGTTGTCTGGGCTTGGCACAAGACAGCTCGAAGCACCTATCTTGTGCCTGTTTTTAGCTACCAAAGTATACACCCAATCCGCCACTTTTTTTGGGCAAAAAAGTAGGATTGGAGCTATATGTCGCCATATTTTTAAATGTTTGCTTATTTTAAATATGCCTCTACTTTTAACAAAAGCGCCTTCTTGGTCGAGGTAAACCAAAGATTCAAGAAAGTTGGCCGGTAGCCCATTATTGGCTAAATATTTTTGTCCTAATTCAGATTGAAGCGGAGCAAAATGGAGGCTTTGGTCCACTTCGTTTTGCAATATGTACTGGATTGATTTATTGCAAAAGCCACAAGTACCATCGTATAAAATCAATGGCAATTGTGGCTTGTTGTTTATCGTTTTAAGTCTACCCAACCTTTGAAAGTTTGAGATTTTTTACTTGGATCTAACACATCAAATTCTACATCTACTTGGTAATTGTAAATGCCGCTTGGCAACATATTACCCGCATCGTCTTTACCATTCCAATTGATGGTAATTGGGTTTTCAATCCCAGACTGGTAGGTGTATACCAATTTGCCCCAGCGGTTGAACACTCTAAACGTGAGCGCATTTACAAACCTTGGACATTTTAAATTCGCATTGTCGTCTTGCTGAATATCGTCTTGGAGGTAGGTCCTGAAAACATCATTGTAACCGTCGTTGTTGTCGGGTGTAAATGCATTTGGTAAATAAAAATTTGGGCAATTGTCTTTGCAGACTTCCTCGCTAAATTCACCAAAATTACCCGAACGGTCCACTGCTCTTATTTGGTAACATCCTGCAAACGAAGTTAGGTCTTCATCAATGTACTGGAACCCTTTTACAATTGCCTTTAGTTTGTAAGGGTCGTTGACCTCTTTCTTATAATACAGTTCAAAATGTTTGTTGTCATCTCCGCACTCCTCAGGATCATCCCATTCCCAAGTAAGTCTATTTCGGAAAATATCCATGTCACAAGGCGCATCATCCAAATCGTATTTGTCATTTTCCCCGGTTTGGAAGTAGTTCATTGGTCTGCATATCAAAGTGTCAATCATCAACCGCGGTGTACAAGGAGGGATGGTGTCAATTGGTTGGGCACACAATATTTGTGAGAAATTAATTTGCGGGATATCAATTTTAGGATTGCCATACGAACCATAGGTTTTTACGAAATAACAATACTCATTTTTATCGTCTAGTTTTACGCCGTTAAAAGACCCGTCATCAAAATAACGAAGACCATTTTCGAGTGGGTCGATGTCTGCAATTTTGACAAACTCGGTAATATCTCCTGCATTGACACGGTCTCGGAACAATTCATGGGTTAAGCCTGGCACTTGGTTGGACCACGGTACATCGGCGCTCCAATTTAAATCTATGGCTTCTAACTGTGGTATGGCTTCTAATCGCACCGAAGAAGCAGAAACGCTTTCATTTATTTCAACGTTGTTGGCGTCAAAAGCTTTGATTACATAATGGTATGGTAGTTCTCTAGTGTTTAACCCATTGTCTGTAATGGTTGTGTCTGCCGTGCTGCCTATCAATTCCAGCGTACCATTGTTGAATCCAGGTGCCCGATATACTTCGTACCGAAGCGGCTTGGTAAAGGTGCCAAAATCAATGTCAAATGGCTGTCTCCAGCTTACCGTAATCTCTCCAGTTAAGTTGTCTGTTTTGTCCACAGTAACGTGGGTAGGTACGGGTGCATCTGCATCAATTGGCTCAATACAAATTTCTTGAGAAACATAGCTTTCGCCTCCTTTTGGTTCAGGGAACACGGCCACCAATCGGTAACAATATTTGGCACCATAGGCGAGTCCTGTATCTACATAATTGACGTCGTCTATATCGACAACATTTATCAACTGGTAGCCCGCCGATTCTGGCATGCCTGTTTCGCACTCATCAGGAGTGAAAGGATTGCTTTCTACTCTTCTCCAAACTTGCATTCTTACGGCCTCAAAACAGCCAAACTCATCTTTGTATTTGCTCCAATTAAGGGTAGCCTGCCTGCCAGAACGCACTACTGTATTTAAAGAAGGCGGCGGCGCAACCACTGTTATGTTCCAGGTTTTAAAAGTAACTAACTTGACACCTTGTGGGGGGTTGTCCGTTACTTTAAATACCACTTGATAGGGTTCTCTTCTAACGGCATTGCAAATAATGTCTTCCCATTTAAACACCCCAACCAATGGCGGTGTGTTAAATCCGGTAGGCACATCAAAAGTAGCCGCTGCACTACCTCCAAATTCTAAAATTTGAGAAAAAGCTTCCAATTTAACATTGTTGCCATCGGGGTCGGTAGCAGTAATATTTTCGATTATATCGGACCCTGCTACAACACAAATGTCTTCCGGAATTTCAATATCTGGGCGGTTGTTATCACAGTCTTCAATAATTACCTGCATGTCTCGGGTAACATATCCCATTTGGATCCAGGTATTGCCAATTTTACGCCATTCAATTATTTTAAAAGCAAAGTTGTACTCGCCAGCAAGCCCTGGTGCATCCCATGTGACGTTGCCCGAAACTGGGTCGATCTGAAATGTTGGCCGGCCATTGCCCTGTTCGTTGGCTTTGTTGTAATCAATCCCAGCTGCCGTGTAAAATTCTTGCTCGTTTGGGTTTCTGTAGTTGAAAACTTCTGTGTTTAAGTCTTGTTTTGGGATGGTGAATTCATAGGATAAAGAGTCCCCATCTGGATCAAATGCACCTGCATTGTGCATGAACATAGCGCCTTTACACCCTTGGTCTATTGGAGGAATTTGCAACCGAGGCGTATTGTTACAACCAAAAAAGTTGTCTATAATAATTTGTGTTTCAATGTAAAACGGTGTGCTCACCGAATTGTCCATGTTCAAAATGTTGTCATTTCGATTTTCCTCAAAATAACTAATCACAAAAATTCCAGGACCAGAAAACGTATGTTCAATGATGTAGACGTTTTTTTCAATTTGTAGCAAATCATCAATAGGAGTGCGTACTACATCTTCGGAACTGATTCGGATGGTGTTGCCATCACCAAACTTCAACAAACCATCACCAAAATCTATGGTAGAGCCCGTGTCGGTGTATCCTACTAGCATAATTCTGTAGGTAAAACCTTGACAATCAGTTCTGGTAGCGACGATTTCTCCCGCTCTAATATGTGTAGCCATTGAAGACCCAATGGACAAAACAAAAAATACGAAGAACGCTAATAATTGGATATAAGTTGATTTTATTTTTTTCACGAACTAATGCTATTAAAAATGAGATATTAGTTTAACAAGTATAACCGTATTTAAGTTACATTTCTATTTAATAATTACCTAATTTTAACAAAAATCGTAATAATACTTTATGAGAACCATAAAAGAAATTAATATTGATCCTTGCAGACTTTCAATTATGCAATATAACAATAAATACATCTTTAAATTTGAACGCGGAAGTTTGGAACAAAATTATAAAATAAGTGAAATGGATGTTTATGACCTCGATGGTTTGATTGAACTTTTTACCAAGGAATTGTTTTTATCTAAAGTAAACAATCGATTCGATTCCATGCTTGAAGACACCAAAGGAATCATGTCGGAATACTAAACTATGGAGGAACGCTGTTTTGCTTTTTGTTATTTGAAAAAACATGGAGATGGTGCCAATACCATTGCATTTTTTGAGACTTACTTGAGTGTTACAACTATGGGAAGACCATGGAATATACCGTATAGACAGCTCACTTTTGTTGGAATTGACCATAAAAAAGCACTCTTTCCAATATTGGCGGGAGTAATGATGTTTGTAGTTGGGTTGGCCTCGGTAATGCAAGGCCTTTTTGATTTTTGGTATAGTTTGATGGCGTTGTTGCTAGGGATGATTGGAGCCATGTATGGCTTTATTGGCAGGGAGACTTTGTCTGTTACCTACGGAGGTAAATCTCTGGATGTATTTATAGAGTTTTCGGTAGATAAAATTAAAGAAGCAATTAAATTTTGCAACCAAAACTTAAGAGAGTCCGATGGGGAAATCCGACTCCGACCAATTTTTATATTTTTAGAACAGGATTTTAATTCCAACCAAACTTCGGTTCCGCTGTACCCCATCCATCAGAAATCCAACCTTGAACATTTAAAGTTTTCAATTTTAGATTTATCCAAAAACCAGCTTCCGGTCTTTATCGATTATGAGCATGGCGCAGTACTCAGAGCCAACTTATCCAGTATTGCAAATAAAGATTTATTTTAGTGTTCAGGCGCAGCATATTCTTTTTATATTTGTTGCCTTATAAAATGGCAGTACATGCGGTTTACGAAAAGAAAAAAAGATAAAGATTCATTTGAACCCATTCTCTCTCCTTCTCAGTGGCCTGTTGTTCAACTAAGCAAAAACAGAAAGGAATTTATTGATAGCGTTACGGAAGAAGGTGTTTCTAGATTAAAATCGATAAAAACTAATAAGTTTAAGCTTATTGAAGAACTGGAAACCACACTTTTTCGAGAAAAGGCCCGTATCAAAAAAAACCCATGGAAAGTGGACCCGGAAGACGAGGGTAGTTTTTGGTCAGGGATAAAGGTTAGGTTGATTAATATTACCACCAATACCAATTCGGAAGAGGACTCTGAAGATAAAATACTCGCCGATATTGTACGGCGCTATGCAGAAGAAATTGCAGGTAATTTTAAGCAAAACCACTACAGAATGGCACGAGAAATTGTCAAGTTTGGTTTTGCGCGCTTGTTGAATGCAGCCAGAATTAAGCGGTTTGGGGATTTCTTTAGAAACAAATATACCCTAAAAGATAAAATAGTAATTAAGGGGTACACGGAGGAAGTAAGAGAATTGGCTACCAAGGGCACTGTGGTTTTGGTCCCAACCCATTTTAGCAACCTCGATTCTATTTTGATTGGATGGATCATTCATATTCTTGGCCTTCCACCAGTGATTTATGGTGCTGGGTTGAATCTATTCAACACCAAAATCTTGGCTTATTTCATGAATTCGCTCGGTGCTTATAAAGTGGATAGAAGAAAAAAGAATTTAATCTATATAGAAACTTTAAAAGCCTATTCGAGCATGGCACTTCAAAAAGGTGCCCATTCTTTGTTTTTCCCAGGAGGTACACGCTCGCGGAGCGGGAAAATTGAAAAGGAACTTAAATTGGGCTTGCTCAACAGTACCATCGATGCCCAGCGCATCATATACTCTAAAAATATTGACAATAAAATCTTTATTGTACCAGTGGTAATCAACTACCATTTTGTTTTGGAGGCACCCTTATTGATCAATCAATACTTGAAGAGAAAAGGACAGGAGCGGTTTTATGAAGAAACGGATGAATACAGCTCCTCTTATAAAATGATCATGTTCTTGATGAAGTTCTTTACCAAAGGATCGGATATTTCAGTTTCAATTGGCAAACCGATGGACGTATTGGGTAATTCTGTCAATGAAAATGGGGAAAGTCTTGACAACCAGAATAGAGTCATCGATACCCGAGATTATTTTTTATCCGCCAACCATGTAAGCGCTAACAAACAACGAGAAGAGGTGTATACCAGAATGCTCTCCAAAGCAATTGTTGAAGAATTCCATCGTTCTAATCAAGTTTTTGCAAGCCATATGGTGGCTTACGTAGCTTTTAGAATATGGCGGAAAAAATTCAACAACCTTGACTTATACTCTTTTTTGAGATTGAATGAAGAAGATTTATTGATTCCTCAAAAGAAGTTTAAAAAGGGCATGAAAAAATTAAGGAAGGTGCTTTTTGCTTTAGAGACAGAACAAAAATTGAGCATTGCACCACACGTCAAACAAAAGATGAACGATGTTATTAAACACGGCATAGACAATGTGGGGATGTACCATGCAAAGAGGCCGCTGTTGATGACCAAAGAAGGAGATATCATAACCAAAGACCTTAATACGCTATATTTTTACCACAACAGACTAGAAGGATATGAGCTTGAAAAATACATCTGATCGAGTAGTTGGTGTTATTGGTGCAGGCAGTTTTGGCTCTGCTATTGCCAACATTCTATCTGCCAAAAGCAAAGTCTTAATTTATACACGGGATGAAGAAAAAGCCGAAGTTATTCGGACAACAAAAGAAAGCAAAGGCCATGTATTCAATGACAACGTTGCGCCTACAACGGATTTAGAATATTTGGCCAATACCTGTGAAATTATTTTTCCTATTGTGGCCTCTTCTGGGTTCAGAGATATGATGCAAAACTTATCTCCTTTTTTGCACCCCTACCACATTTTAATACATGGCACCAAAGGACTCGACTACAAAATGCCTTTTGCCGATAATGTGGACTTTTCTTTTAGCAGAGAAAATGTGCATACCATGAGCGAGGTGATTAAGGATGAGTCCGTAGTGGTTCGGGTAGGCTGCTTGGCGGGTCCGAATTTGGCCAGAGAAATGGCCGACGAACAACCTGCTGCAACAGTAGTAGCCAGCCATTTTGATGAGGTAATAAAAGTAGGGCAACAGCTGCTAAGAAATAATCGTTTTCAGGTGTACGGCAACAATGATTTAATTGGAATTGAGCTAGCTGGAGTTTTAAAAAATATAATCGCAATAGCTTCCGGAGCTTTAAGTGGGCTGGGGCTAGGTGAAAACGCCAAAGGCCTACTGATTAGTAGGGGCATGGTGGAGATGATCTACTTGGGCGAAGCTTTAGGAGGGAACATGAAGGCATTTGTTGGATTGGCGGGCATTGGAGATTTAGTAGCCACATGCAACAGTCCGTTGAGTAGAAATTTCAGTGTGGGCTTCAGGTTGGCAAAAGGAGAAACCTTGGACCAGATTCTAGGTTCCATGGAGGAAGTAGCAGAAGGGATCAACACAGTGAAGATTGCCAAGAAACTAGCTGAATTTCACAATGTAAAAGCACCTATTACCCAGACTTTGTACAAAGTGTTGTATGAAAACCTGACAGTAGAAGAAGGTTTGGCCTACTTAATGAAGTATCCATTTAATGTTGATATTGCTTTCATTTGATGATGGGAACAAAACAAGAATTAAAATCCACACTGGAACAGTACGCTTCCAACTATGCAGAAGAACAACTGTTTGTACCCCAGTTTATCCAGCTGCTGAAAGAAGACAATTGTTTTAAAAGAAGCCGATTAGAAGGGCACTTAACAGCATCGTGTTGGATTGTCAATACTGCAAAAAACAAGGCTCTTTTGGTGCATCATAAGAAGCTTAACCGATGGTTGCAACCTGGTGGTCATGCAGATGGGGATGAAAACCTAGTGGGTGTTGCCCACAAAGAAGGAGAAGAAGAGACAGGCTTAACTTCTTTGCAACTGCTAACCGCAACAATATTCGATTTGGACATACATGAAATTCCTGAAAAAAAGGAGGTTCCGAGCCACTTGCACTACGATGTTCGTTTTTTGTTTGAAGCAGAAGAAAACGAAACCTTAGTGGTATCCGAAGAGTCCAATGACGTCAAGTGGGTAGCGTTTGATTTGTTACAAGCAACTACAGAAAGCAACAACAGCATACTCAGAATGGTTGAAAAAGTAAAACAGAATATTTATGGCTGAAATTGGGAAGGACATACAAAAAGCAACCGAATTGCTCATCAACGGCGAGGTGGTTGGAATTCCTACAGAAACAGTTTATGGTTTGGCAGCCAATGCTTTGGACTCCGAAGCCGTAATGAAAATTTTCAAAGCCAAAAAACGGCCCTCGTTTGATCCATTGATAGTTCATGTTGCTTCCATGACTCAGTTGGAACAATTAGTAAAGGAAGTACCTGAGCCATACGCGCTTTTGATGGACGCATTTTGGCCGGGCCCATTGACTTTGCTTTTTGAGAAAAAAAACACCGTTCCGGATGTGGTTACTTCTGGCCTGGATACAGTGGCCATCCGAATGCCCATGCACCATATAACCAATGAATTATTGAAAACGACTGGTTTTCCATTGGCTGCACCAAGTGCGAACCCATTTGGTTATATCAGTCCAACAACGGCCAATCATGTAAACGATCAACTGGGCGATGCTGTACCTTATATTTTAGATGGAGGTGCGAGTTCGGTAGGGTTGGAATCCACGATTGTTGGTTTTCAAAACAATGAATTGACCGTTTTTAGGTTTGGAGGGTTGTCACAAGCTGAAATTGAAGAAAAAGTTGGAAAAATTAACTATCTTGCACATTCTACGTCCAATCCTAAGGCTCCTGGTATGTTAAAGAGCCATTACGCCCCTAAAATTAAACTGGTCATTGGTCACGTGCCAACCCTCATAGAGGCGAATGAAGGCAAAAAAATAGGAACCTTAAGTTTTAATACAAATTATGAGGG
This sequence comes from Cytophagales bacterium Alg240-R148, assembly GCA_900537185.1. Classification (GTDB taxonomy): domain Bacteria; phylum Bacteroidota; class Bacteroidia; order Cytophagales; family Cyclobacteriaceae; genus Alg240-R148. The sequence continues at coordinate 655,214 of LS999828.1, read as the reverse complement.
CCCCTTGGTCTCAACTTCCATAGTACTCAGCGAGGGAAAGAAAATGGAGGAGGCAGCCCAAAAATTGTTTGCAGCATTAAGACAGTTGGATGCCGAACCTTTGGATGTTATACTTTGTGAAGCATTTCCAAATGAAGGGTTGGGGATGGCCATTAATGACAGACTTCGCAGAGCATCAGTGAATTAGAATAATATTAATATAGCATATGAAAACAATTGACAATCAAGATTTCCAAGGTAAGCGAGCGCTTATTAGAGTTGATTTTAATGTACCATTAAATGGCGCATTTGAAATAACTGATTTCACACGGATCAACGCGGCTGTTCCGACCATAAAAACCATACTGGAAAAAGGAGGTAGTGTGGTGCTTATGTCTCACTTGGGCAGACCTAAGAATGGCCCTGAAGATAAATTTTCATTGCAACACATCGTAAAAGATTTATCCGACAAAATTGGTGTTACAGTCCAATTTGGAGGCGACTGTATAGGGGAGGAAGCTTTGGCCAAATCTGCTGCTTTGCAACCTGGTGAAGTTCTTTTATTGGACAACCTTAGGTTTTATAAAGAAGAAACCAAAGGCGATGTTGCTTTTGCACAAAAATTGTCGGCGCATGGAGATGTGTATGTCAACGATGCATTTGGAACCGCCCACCGAGCACATGCCTCTACAGCAGTAATTGCACAGTTTTTTGAAGAAAAATGTGCAGGATATGTAATGGCCGCAGAATTGGAAAATGCTGAAAAAGTAATAGGTGGGGCGCAAAAACCATTTACCGCAATTATGGGCGGGGCTAAAATTTCAGATAAGATTTTGATCATTGAACAATTGTTGGACAAAGTGGATAACTTAATTATTGGTGGAGGGATGTCTTATACCTTTTTTAAAGCCATAGGAGGAAGCATAGGAAACAGCTTGGTGGAAGAGGATAAGTTGGAGTTGGCTGCTACTTTGATTAAAAAGGCCAAAGAAAAAGGAGTGAATTTGTTGCTTCCAATTGATTCTGTTGTGGCCAATGATTTCAACAACGACGCAGATAGCAAGGTAACCATGAACGGTCAAATTGAATCTGGTTGGATGGGATTGGACATTGGGCCGGAGGCAAGGGTGGTGTTTTCGGAAGCGATTAAATCTTCAAAAACTGTACTATGGAATGGCCCAATGGGCGTTTTTGAAATGCCCAACTTTGCACATGGAACTGTTGCAGTAGCGGAAGCTGTGGTAGCGGCTACCGATGAAGGCGCTTTTTCTTTAATTGGAGGAGGAGATTCAGCTGCAGCCGTAAACAACCTAGGTTTTGGTGATCGGGTAAGTTATGTTTCAACCGGTGGAGGTGCATTATTAGAATACATGGAAGGAAAAGTACTTCCTGGTGTAGCTGCACTTTCTTAATTACAAAAATAGAATGCTAACAAAAAAGCCGAAGAAAATATCTTCGGCTTTTTTTATTAAAATTAGGTGGTTTTGTTAGAATGCTTGACTCTTACTTGGTGAATGTAAACACCCAGTTGCCTTCTACTACTTCTGTTTTACCAGCTTTGTCCCATCCATTTCCGTTAAAATTGAAACTGATTACCAGTTCCGAGTCAGAAACAGAATAAGTCATAGCCAATTCGTCCGCTGTGTCGGGGTCTCTAACCAATTGAGAACTTACGTTTGTTCCCAATTTCCAATCGCCAGATAAAGGCCATGGTTGTAACCTGTCCGGTCTGTTAGAAGTACCATATCCATGAGTAGCTTCGGCCGAGTCACCTGTTTTAGTCAAAGTAAGCGAAAAATTACTACCGTCATATTCTGGAACAGCGGAACTTTCTAAAGTAACACTGCTTACTTTCCATGTAATCGAACTGTTGTTCGTTAACTTAGTAATTGCTTGTTCTGCAGCTGATGGTTCCGGATCGCTATCTTTTTTACATCCTGTAAGAGACAATGTAACCAACGAAAGGAAAGCCAATGCTGTAATAAGGTTTCTCATAATTTTGAATTTAACTAATAAAAATTGTCAGCAAATTAAACGAATTTGTATAATTTACCTACAGTTTGTATATATTTTTCCCTAATAAAGTAACCGGAAATTATTTATAATTGCTGATATTAATTTCACTGTCACACAGGGCAATTTCTGCTTTAATATTAGAAGCAATAAAGGTATGTGTTTTGTTTTGCACCATTTTCATGGATTTTTGGTACCAATCGATGGCGGTATCGTCCAGATTAGTAGTAGGTTCATCTAAAAACAATAGAGGCACCTCAGAAAACATTGCGGAAGCCAACCGAACCCTTTGTTTCATTCCTGAACTAAAATTTTTGATTTGTTTGTTTTCGTGCCCATTTAAATAAGCATGCGCTACAAGGTCTTGGACGGAGTCAAAGGTATGGAGTTTTTTAAATTGAAAATGAAAGTTTAAAAATTCTAACAATGTCAAATCTTCAAGTAGTTCTTGGTAAGGAGTAGCGAGGGATAAAAATTTGTATATTTCTTCCGTTGGAACATTTTTTCCGTTGAGCACATATTGGATGCCGCCTTCTGTTTCAGGAATGAACCCCATCAACACTTTTAAAAAAGTGGATTTACCACCTCCGTTGGGACCTACGATAGAAGTAATAGTACCTTCTTCGCATGTTAGATCCATATGGCGGAAAATCCACTCTTTAAAATATTTTTTACCCAAAGATTTGAGTTCAATCATAAAAAACTGGCTTTAGTAAGCATAGCCTTTCATAACCCCTCTGTCTGAGCTTCTAATGAAACGAATGATTTCATCTCTTTCTTTGGAAGGTTTAAGTTCAACTTCCACCTTGTCTAACGCTTTGGAGTTGTTTAAACCTTTTAAGAAGATGTATCTATATATTTCTTGAATTTCGTTGATCTTTTCTGGAGAAAACCCCCTGCGCCGCAGACCAATGGAGTTGATGCCACAGTAGGTCAAAGGTTCTCTTGCTGCCTTGGTAAAAGGAGGAACATCTTTTCTTACCAAAGAACCACCAGACACCATGGCATGAGATCCAATTTGAACAAATTGGTGGATGGCACTGGTACCTCCGATGATGGCAAAATCATTTACTATAACATGCCCTGCTAATTGTACCGCATTCGAAAATATGCAGTTGTTTCCTACCAGACAGTCGTGTGCCACATGAACATAAGCCATGAGCAAACAGTTTTTACCCACCTCTGTTTTCAACCGGTCTTTGGTGCCCTTGCTAATGGTCACATATTCTCTTATTACTGTGTTGTCTCCAACATAGGTCAAAGTGTCTTCGCCATCGTACTTTAAGTCTTGAGGCAAAGCAGAAATAGATGCACCTGGAAAAATCTTAACGTTTTTACCAATTCTTGCGCCTTCAAATATTGTCACGTTGGAACCAATCCATGTTCCTTCTCCAATCTCCACATTTTTGTGGATGGTAGTAAATGGTTCAATAACTACGTTTTGAGCAATTTTTGCCTCTGGATGAATGTATGCTAATGGCTGGTTCATGAGTTCTTTTTTACTATGCTGGCGGTAAGATAACCTTCACTAACGAGTGTATCCCCTACAAATGCCCTTCCGTACATTTTAGCAATACCTCTTTTAATATTTCCTTGAAGGTCACATTTGATTACCAATGTGTCTCCTGGTAAAACCATTTTTCTGAATCTGAAATTTTCAATACCCAAAAAGTAAGTCCAATAATTGTCAGGGTCTTCCACTGTGTTTAAAACTAGAATACCACCAACTTGTGCCATGGCTTCCACTTGAAGCACACCAGGCATTACCGGGTTGTCAGGGAAGTGGCCTTGGAAAAAAGGCTCATTCATGGTAACGTTTTTCACTCCACTAACCGTATCGCTTTCCAATTGAATGATTTTATCAATCAATAAAAATGGGTAACGGTGCGCCAAAAATTTGGTGATGCCGTTGATGTCCAGTATTGGAGGTTGGTTGGGGTTGTATTTTGGAACGTTCTTTTTTACCGTTTTTTTCCAAGCAGTTTTTAATTTTTTGGCAAAGGCAACATTGGCCGCATGGCCTGGTCGAGCTGCTAGAATTTGCGCTTTGATAGGCCTTCCAGCTAAAGCTAAATCGCCTATAACATCCAACAGCTTGTGGCGTGCTGGTTCATTTTTATATCTTAAGTCAACATTGTTCAGAATGCCTTCTTTTTTTACTTCAACTTTAGGCTTATTAAAAAGCTTAGCCAGATTGTCCAATTCATGGTCTTCTACAATTCGATCCACCACTACTATGGCATTGTTGAGGTCCCCTCCTTTGATAAGGTTGTTTTTATGCAACATCTCTAATTCATGTAAAAAACAAAATGTTCTACACGAAGCAATTTCCTTTTCAAATTTGCTAAGGTCATTCAAAGAGGCATGTTGGCTACCCAACACTGGCGAGTTGTAATCTACCATTACGGTAACTCTGTAGTCGTCTAAAGGAAGCGCAGCAATTTCTACATCTCTGTCTTCTTCTCTGTAAAATAAGCTTTCCTCTAGTTCAATGTATTCTCGCAAAGACTCTTGTTCTTCCGTACCAGCTTCCATTAAAACTTCTACAAACTGAATGGAACTACCATCCATGATGGGGCATTCAGGACCATCCAGCTGAATGAGTACATTGTCTATTTCCAACCCAACCAATGCGGCCAAGGTATGTTCAATAGTGCCAACTCGCGCGCCATGCTGTTCAATGGTGGTACCCCTAGAAATGTCCACAACGTTGTCTACATCCGCATCAATAATTGGCCGCTCTTCTAAATCAATTCTTTGGAATTTGATCCCGTGGTGATCAGGAGCAGGGTTGAATGTCATGGTTGTGACAACTCCGGTATGGAGACCAACACCCTTTAAGGTGACGGCTTTTTTTATAGTATGTTGTTTTAAATTCATAATTTAGGACTCTAAACAGTCGGCAAATTTATAATTTTTTCTTCAAGTTGTTTTAGTTTGGCATCAAATTCCGGTAATTTTTTAAAAACGGCATAAGATTTCAAATATTGTTTCACGTCGAAACTAGGATTGCCATAGTGAATTTCACCTTCTTTTTTAATTCCTTTGATTACTCCGGCTTTACCTCCGAAAGTACTGTTGTTGGCAATTTTTGCATGTCCTATTACTCCTACTTGGCCTGCAAACACACAGTTTTCTCCAACCGTAGTTGAACCAGAAATGCCTGTCTGTGCTGCCACTACAGTGTTTTTACCAATCACTACATTGTGGGCAATTTGCACCAAGTTGTCTAATTTCACTCCTTGCCCAATAACAGTTTTGTCTCCATAGAAAGTAGCACAATCAATTACTGTATTGGCACCTACACTTACGTTTTCTTCTAATAAGACACCTCCCATTTGAGGGATGGCTTTGTACGACCCATCGCTTTGTGGTGCGAATCCAAAACCATCACTTCCTATTACCGCACCTGAATGCACGATGCAATGGTTTTTAATAGTTGTATTGGCATATACTTTCACCCCTGGGTGTAAAACAGAATAGTCTCCAATGACGCTGTTGTCTCCGATGTATACCTGAGGAAATATTTTTACCCCTTTGCCAATTTTTACATTTTTCCCAATATAAGAAAAAGCGCCTCTGTATCCATTTTCTTCCATGGAAGAAGAATCATGCATGAAGTTGGGCTCTTCAACGCCTACTTGTTGAGAACTAATGATTTTATGGTATTCTTCAAGTAATTTTGTAACACCAACGTAGGCGTCTTTCACAACGATCAAAGTAGCATTGTGAGCCGATTTCGGTTCGAAACCTTCACTCACGATGACTGCCCCTGCTTGTGTGGTGTATAAATTGGGCTCGTATTTAGGATTACTCAAAAATGTTACTTCATGGTTTTGAGCTTCCTGTATTTTTGCCAACATCTTTATTTTGATGCTGCCGTCCCCAATTACTTTGCCACCTATCAGGCCAGCTATTTGATCAACACTGAATTCCATATTTTCAAAATTTTCACAAATTTACATTTTTAGGCCAGCTTAAATAGTATTTTTTTACGATTTTACTCATGGCTTTGATATTTGGCAAATCAGCTGCCTCAGATAATTCTACAATTGATCCATCTTTTTTTAGAATATTGATATTCTTTTTGCCGGAGGCATAGGCCGCATTGGACACTTCCCCATGCGCATAGAAATACCTGGAGTCGGCCTGCCTAATATTAAGTACAGAGGCAATGGATTCTCGCACGGCGGTAATTTCAGACTTTTTTAAGGGTTCGTTGCGCAGGGATATTTTAAAAAGTTTTCTTTCCAACATCATATTGGCCAACAGACGCAAAATTTTATCGCCATGGGTAGACCAGCATTTAATAGCTCCCCAAATATCATAATCATCTAATTTTGCATATTGTGCGAGCAAGGATGGGCGGTTTTGAAAATCTTCTAAGGTATAGTTCTGGGTTAAAAATTGTTCCAAAGCGGCAGAGGTCGATACATTTTGCCCAGATTGGGCAATTTCTTTTGCTCTGTTGATCAAACTGATGAGTATTTTCTCTGCGCCAACGGAAGTTTTATGGAGGTATACTTGCCAATACATCATTCTTCTTGCATTCAGGAAGTTTTCAATGCTGTAAATGGCTTTTTCTTCTACAACCAATTCGTCGTTGACTACATTAAGCATCAAAATAATTCGTTCCAAACTGATGTTGCCTTCTGGAACTGCTGTGAAAAAGCTGTCCCGTTTTAAATAATCTAGTCGGTCTATGTCGAGTTGGCTGGATATTAAGGAATGGAAAAACCCACGGTGGTAACTGTCTTGGAAAATTTTTATGGCGAGAGAGAGCTGGTTGTTGTGTTGTTGGTTGAGGTGCTGCATGAGCAACAAAGACAAACTTTCGTGCTGTATGCCCTTGAGCAAGCTGAACTCGAGAGCATGAGAAAACGGTCCGTGGCCAATGTCGTGCAAAAGAATGGCAATCAGGGTGGCTTCGTATTCGTCGTCGTTAATGGGAACATTTTTCATTCTCAGGCTGTCCAAAGCAAGCCCCATTAAATGCATGGCACCCAAAGCGTGGTGGAAGCGGGTATGCAGCGCTCCTGGATATACGTAATCGGTAAGTCCCAATTGTTTTATTCTTCTCAGTCTCTGAAAAATAGGGTCTTCTATGATGTCAAAAACCAAGTCACTTTTAATGTGAATGAACCCATAAACGGGGTCATTTAAAATTTTCTTTTTATTCACCTGTTTAGTACAGTTTTTGTGTAGTATATTGGAAAAAATTGATCCGATATGCAAAGATATAATATTTTGTGGGCTGATGATGAAATTGATCTTTTAAAACCCCATATCTTATTTTTAGAAAAAAAGGGATATGACATTACTCCTGTTAATAGTGGAAGTGATGCCATTGAATTGTGTGAGAAAAAAACATTTGATATTGTTTTTTTAGATGAAAACATGCCTGGTATGAGTGGTTTGGAGTCTTTGAGTGAAATTAAGAACTTAAGACCGAACATGCCGGTTGTCATGATAACCAAAAATGAAGAAGAGCATATCATGGAAGAGGCAATTGGTGCAAAAATTGCCGATTATCTAATAAAACCGCTGAATCCAAACCAAATTCTGTTGTCCGTTAAAAAGATCTTGGACAACAGAAGGTTGATTACAGAACGAACCAACTTAAATTACCAACAAGAATTTAGAAATATTGCCATGACCGTTCAGGACCACCTCGACCACGAGGAATGGGCTGACGTCTATAAAAAATTGGTTTATTGGGAACTGGAAATTGAGGATACGGACAACGACAGCATGGAAGAAGTGCTTTTGATGCAGAAGGAGGAAGCCAATACACAGTTCTGTAAGTTCATTATGGACGATTATGCAGATTGGCTGAATGACCCGGAGAGCTCTAAGCCTTTGCTTTCCCACCAAGTTATGAAAAAGAAGGTGTTCCCATTGCTTGGGGAAGAACCAGTTTTTTTTATTGTGATTGATAATTTGAGGTACGACCAATGGAAAATCATTGAGCCCATAGTGGCCCAATACTTTAACGTGGAAAGTGAAGAATCGTATTATTCGCTTTTGCCTACCACAACAGCCTATGCAAGAAATGCTATATTTTCTGGTTTGTTGCCCACTGAGATGGAAAAGAAACACCCTGACTTATGGGTAGGAGAAGACTCAGAAGATGGGAAAAACAACAACGAGGATAAATTCCTCGAAAAGCAGATCAGAAGAAACAACCTAGATATTAAATTTACCTACCATAAAATAAAAAATACAGGACAGGGCAAAAACTTCTCAGACCAGATCAATAATTTAATGGCCAATGACTTAAATGTGGCTGTGTATAATTTTGTTGATATGCTGTCGCATGCGCGTACCGATGTGGCTATGATTCGCGAATTGGCACCAGACGAAGGCGCGTATCGATCGCTAACCAAATCGTGGTTTGAGCATTCTGCGCTTCTAGAGGCAATTAAGAAATTATCGGATAAAAAAGTGAAGGTAGTTATTACTACCGACCATGGTACCACCCGTGTTAAGAAACCTTTTAAGATAATTGGGGATAGAAATGTGAACTCCAACTTGCGGTACAAACAAGGTAAAAATTTGGGGTATGATTTGAAAAATGTAATGACTGTTACGGATCCTGCAAAATATTTTCTTCCAAAGCTCAATGTAAGTACGTCCTATGCTTTTGCTATTGAAGACAACTTTTTTGCTTACCCGAACAATTTTAATTATTATGTTAATTATTTCAAAGATACTTTCCAGCATGGAGGGGTATCTATGGAAGAAATGATAATCCCGTTTGTACTATTGCGTTCAAAAAATGTTTAATGCACCACCTTTAATAACAAGTGTTTTCTACGAGCTGAATGGGCTGGCTTCTATTGCACAAACTGTCTTAGAACAGTTGAAACAACAGCAAATTTTGGTTCTAAAAGGACAAATGGGAGCGGGAAAAACGACTTTGGTTCAAGCACTTTGTGTACAACTAGGAGTGGAGGATGTAGTAAGTAGCCCTTCTTTTGCCATTGTCAACGAATACCATGCTCCAAAAGATAAGTTATTGTACCACTTCGATTTCTACAGAATGGAAGACGAAGAAGAGGTACACAATATTGGCGTAGAAGAATATTTCTATTCAGGAAATTTATGTTTTATTGAGTGGGCAGAGAAAATCCCATCCTACCTTCCCGATGTATACCTGTTGGCTGACATTACTATTGAAGACGAAAAAACTCGAAAATTAGAATTGTATAATTATGGAGGATAAACGTAGGTCTGGATTTTCAGAATTGGCCAAAGAATCGGTTTTATACCCGCAGGAATCTCCTGTAAGAATTCAAAGTTCGAGTAAGGGGTTTAAAATTGGGTTGCCGAAGGAAATTTCCTTTCAAGAAAAAAGAATCATATTGACACCAGATGCTGTAAAAGTATTGTCGGAAAATGGGCATGAGATTTGGGTCGAAAAAGGAGCAGGGTTGGGCTCTTGGTACACTGATCAACAGTACAGTGAGGCAGGTGCCAGAATTGTGGATACAGCCGAAGAGGTATTTAAATGCGAAGCCATCTTGAAAATTGAGCCTCCCACTTTAGAAGAAGTGGAGCGTTTTACCAGCAATCAAATTGTTATTTCTGCTTTTCAAATGGGCAACCAAACGCCGGAATACATCCGAGCATTGTGTCGCAAACGCGTGACGGCCATGGGCTTCGAATTTATTGAAGATAAAAAAGGTGGTATTCCAATTATCCGGGCTATGAGTGAAATAGCTGGGGTGTCCGTTGTGCAAATTGCTGCAGAATTATTGAGCAAAGGAAAAGGGAAAATCATGGGGGGTATCACTGGAGTGGAACCTACTAAGGTGGTTATCATAGGGGCAGGTACTGCTGCGGAGAATGCCGCAAGAGCAGCAATGGGGCTAGGTGCTATGGTTATGATTTACGACAACCACCTGTATAAATTAAGGAGAATTAAGAAAAACATTGGCCAGCATGTTTTTACAAGCACAATGGATACCATTTCATTGAGTGATTCCATTCGGAATGCAGACGTTGTAATAGGTGCACTTAGGCCGGATAAAGGAGTCAATCGGTTTGTGGTTACAGAAGAGATGGTGGCCTCTATGAAGGAAGGTTCAGTAGTAATAGACCTGAGCATCGACCAAGGAGGCTGCATTGAAACAGCAGAAATGACCACCCTTAAAAACCCCACTTACAAAAAATTCGACATCATACATTATTGTGTACCCAATGTCAATTCGAGATTGTCTCGTACCACTACCCAGGCCTTGAGCAATATGTTTACTCCTACCATACTCAGGGCAGGTGAAGAAGGTGGAATGGACGACATGATATTCAAGCACAACTGGTTTATGAAAGGGGTTTATACCTATAAAGGCGCCTTAACCAATGAGTTTATAGCCAGAAAATTTGGTATGAAATACAAAAACCTGGCACTATTGCTAGCAGCCAGGTTTTAAGTCGTAGAGGTATTTGTTCTTGAGTCTACCCTATATTGGCTAAACTCTCTTCCAATGCCTTGATTTTTGATTCTGCATCGGCTTTTTTCTTATGTTCAATTGCCAGTACTTTTTCTGGTGCGTTGTTTACAAATCGCTCATTGGACAATTTTTTATCCACTGATTTCAAGAAACCTTTTGCGTATTCAATTTCCTTAACAATGGCTTCTTTTTCTTTTTCTATATCAATGTTGCCTTCCAGCGGAATATGGAATTCTATACCGTTTACTACAAAACTAGTAGCGTTTTCAATGGTTTCCGTTGTTGTTTCTACTGTTTTAATGCCAGCTAGTTTTTTAATGATGTCTTGGTTTTGGAGAAACAACCCGCCTTCTTCAGTTTTAAGAATTAAGTCCAGCTTTTCTTTTGGCGATATTTGTTTGCTGTTTCTTGTGTTTCTTATATTGGAAACTACTTCAAACAAGGCATCAAAATCTTCTATAATGGCAGGGTTCGTTGCCACCGCTTTTGGCCATTCCGATACCACAACACAATCTTTTTCGGAACGGGTATGGAGGTTGTTCCAAATTTCTTCTGTTAAGAAAGGCATAAATGGGTGCAACAATTGCATCAACTTTTCAATGGTGTCAATCGTTTTGTCGTAGGTAGCTTGGTCTATTTTTTCACCGTAATTCGGTTTGATCATTTCTAAATACCAAGAACAGAAATCATCCCAAACTAATTTATAAATGGCCATGAGCGCATCCGATATCCTGAATTTGGAAAAATGATCTTCTATTTCCACCAAGGTTTCATTGAGTTTGGCGTCGAACCATTCGATGGCTTTCTGGTTGTTGTTGTCTAAAGCAGTGTCAATTTCAAAACCTTTAACCAAACGGAAGGCATTCCAGATTTTATTGGCAAAATTTCTACCCTGTAAACATAGTTTTTCATCAAACATCAAATCGTTTCCAGCAGCCGAACTGAGCATCATGCCAACGCGTACAGCATCTGCACCATATTGTTTTATGAGACCCAATAAATCAGGTGAGTTGCCCAAGGACTTTGACATTTTACGGCGCTGCATGTCGCGCACCATGCCCGTGAAGTACACTTTTTTAAACGGCATGTCTTGGCCAAATTCATAACCAGCAAATATCATTCTGGCTACCCAGAAGAATATGATGTCCCACCCTGTTACCAAAACAGAGGTTGGGTAGTAATAATTGAACTCTTCATTGTTGGGGTTGTCGAACCCGTCAAAAACAGAAACAGGAAGCAACCAACTGCTGAACCAAGTATCCACTACGTCTTCGTCTTGTTTGAGGTCGGCTAAGGTTAGATTGGCATTACCAGAATCTTTCTTTGCTATTTCCAATGCTTCTTCTTTGCTAGCAGCTACCGCAACCTGGTTGTCTCCGTAATAATACGCAGGGATTTGTTGGCCCCACCACAGCTGGCGAGAAATTGGCCAATCCCTTATGTTTTCCAGCCAGTGTTTATAGGTGTTTTTAAATTTTGGAGGGTAGAACTGGATGTCGTCGTTCATAACATGTTGCATCGCAGGTTTTACCAGCTGCTCCATGTCTACAAACCACTGTTGGGACAATTTCGGCTCCACCACCGTATCCGGATTTCTTTCAGAATAGCCGACTTTATTATCTATTTCTTCTATTTTATCAATCAAACCTAGTTCTTCGAGCTTGGCTACCACCATTCTTCGAGCTTTAAAACGGTCTTCGCCTACAAAATATTGGGCGGCTTCTGACATGGTGCCGTCGTCATTTAGTATGTCTATGCTCTCCAAATTGTGCTTTTGGCCCAAGTCGTAATCATTGGTGTCATGGGCTGGTGTTACTTTCAAACAGCCCGTACCAAACTCCAAATCAACATACTCGTCTTCAATTACTGGAATGCTCCTGTTTACCAAAGGCACAATTGCTCTTTTGCCTTTTAAATTAAAATGCCTTTCATCTTTAGGGTTGATACAGATGGCTGTATCTCCTAAAATAGTTTCAGGTCGGGTAGTGGCAATGGTCAAGGTAGCATCGGACCCTTCTATTTTGTATCGTACATGGTATAGTTTTGATTTGACATCTTTGTGGATAACCTCTTCATTGGATAATGTAGTTTGTGCTTTAGGATCCCAATTGACCATTTTAAGGCCTCGGTACAAATATCCTTTTTTGTTGAGGTCAACAAATACCTTTACCACTGCCTCTGACAGCTTAGGGTCCATTGTAAAAAATGTACGATCCCAATCACAAGAAGCCCCCAATGTTTTTAATTGGTTCAGGATGATGCCGCCGTATTGTTCTTTCCACTCCATGGCGTGCTCAAGAAATTCTTCCCTTGTTAAATCGGCCTTGGTAATGCCTTGTTCTCTAAGCTTGCCCACCACTTTTGCTTCCGTAGCAATAGAAGCATGGTCCGTTCCTGGAATCCAACAAGCTTCTTTGCCCTCCATTCGAGCTTTTCTAATCAAAATATCCTGAATGGTATTGTTGAGCATGTGGCCCATATGCAATACACCTGTGACATTTGGAGGCGGAATTAGAATGGTGAAAGGTTCCTTGTCTGGATTGGGCTTCGATTTAAAAAAACCTTGTTGCAGCCAGTGGTCGTACCATTTTGATTCAGTTTCAGCAGGATTGTATTTTGATGCTATAGACATAATTTCTTGTGTTACTCAATAAGAGCGCAAAATTAAGTTTAAATTCAATGATTCTGAATCATTTTGAGAAAAAAATGTTTGGACAGCGATTTCTAGGGAAAGTGTTAATTTAGTTGTAACATATATTGAAATTCCAGTATATTTAAAGATTGTTATTCATTATTTTTTTCTCATATGAAGAAGGTTTTACTATTGTTGTTGTTTTTTTTACCAGCTTGGTCTTTTGCAAGTCATATTGTTGGAGGGGAATTTGAATTGATCCATGTTAGTGGGTATACCTATAATTTGAGGTTGATTCTATATTTTGATGTGAAGAATGGAAATACTGGGGCCAGAGACCCAGATATGACGGTTCGAATATTCCGATCTTCGGACGACCAGCAAATGGAGGATGTTTTTCTTACCATTATCCAGGACGACCGGGTGGATTATTTTCAGCCTGAATGTTCCAATGGAGAAATAATCACTGATAGAATTGTTTACCAAAGACAAATAACGTTGAGTCCGGACGATTACAATGATCCAGCAGGGTATTACGTCGTTTGGGAGCGTTGTTGTAGAAATTATACCATTGATAACATCATCAGTCAGGATCCAAATGCAGGCGGAGTGGGTACTGGGCAGACATTTTACTTAGAGTTTCCGCCAGTATTTAAGGATGGAGAGCAGTTCATCAATTCTACACCGCAATTGTTTCCTCCTTTAAATGACTATGGATGTCCTAACAGATTTTATTATGTGGATTTTGGTGGTTTTGATGCGGATGGCGATTCTCTAGCTTATTCCATTATTACTCCTCTTAATTCTTCTTCTCAAAACCCTGTGCCAGTACCGAGTCCTCGTCCACACCGCCTGGTGCCTTGGGAAACTAGTTTTGGATTGAATAACATCATGAATGGAGATCCCGATTTGGATATTAGTACGGAGGGTTACTTGACCGTGGTGCCTAAAACGCAAGGTTTGTATGTTTTTGCAGTGCGTTGCGAAGAGTACCGAGATGGAGAAAAAATTGGGGAATTAAGAAGGGATTTCCAAATGTTGGTAGTAGACAATTGTCCGGAAGCGCAAAAACCAGTAATAAGAGGGAAAAAGCTAACCGATGCCAATTACTCCTATGTAGACGACATGACCGTCAGTTTTGCAAATACAGTTTCTGATGCCAACCGCTGCATCAATGTACAGGTTACAGATGTAGACTCTGAAAGTGGATTGCCAGAAAATTTATTCCAAGAAAATGTTTTTATACGGGCCATTGCTCTCAACTTTAGAGAAAATGTAAACGAAGTTTTGCCGGCTGTAACTACCGCCGTGCTCAACAATGGATCAGCGGCCGAATTTGAGATTTGTTTTGAGTCGTGTCCTTATCTGAACCCGAAAACAGATGGCCCCTTTGACATTGGAATTGTCGCGTTTGACGATGCTTGTGCGCTGCCATTAACCGATACCTTGCGGGTAACGGTGAACATAGAACCCCCAGTAAACAACGACGCGTATTACCAAAATCCGACAGGCCAAAACATTCAAGTGACCAAGACGGTGCAAGAAGGAGATGTCTGGGTTTTTAATATTAAAGGCAAGGACGATGATGGTGATGTTTTGAGCATTGATACGCTTTTAAACGAAGGCCTTCTTCGCTTGGCGGATTATGGAATGAGTTTTGAAAGAATTGACGATGTTCCAGGAGAAGTTAATGCCGTGTTTACCTGGGATACCAAATGCGACGTTTATGATTTTACCGAGTTGCAAAATTTTCAGCTGGAAATTATAATTGACGATGAGGATTTTTGTGATTTTGGTGAACCACAAAGTTTTCTGATGGATTTGTCAGTTCATTTACCAGATAATACCGACCCAGATGTATCCACCAATTATACGGGTTTGGATGTGAAATACAGCGATCCCGATTCGCTCTATATCGAAAAGTACATATATGAAACTTTGGCATTTGACACTTTTGCAGAAGATCTAGACGGAGATGATTTTAGTTTGTTTGCAGAAGGAGATGGGTTTCAGTTAAGAGATTATGAAGTTAATTATCCGGATAAAAAATGGGGTAGCAACGTGGTGTTGAACTCCGATTTTAGATGGAACATCAATTGTTCTGTAAATATTGAAGAGAAAGACGAATTTAAATTTTTCTTTCTGTCAGAAGACAGTGATAAATGTAAATTCCCAAACTACGATACCCTGATTGTAATGGTTAAGGTACTTCCTCCTTTGAATAACAAACCGGTATTGTTGGTTCATTCCAATACCGAAGACGTTGTTGCCAACCATTCAGATGGCAACGCCAACCACAAAGCTTTAGAGGTGATAATTAATCAAAAAGTAGATGTTACCTTGAGCGGGGCAGATGCCAATAACGATTTCCTATCGATGCAATTGTTCTCTCTGGAAGGGCCCAAAGACATCCCTGAATTTACTTTTGAAAATGTAGAAGGAAGGGGGCGGGTGAGTTCTGATTTTGAATGGGTGCCGAGTTGCGAATTGTTAAGCGAAGGGTTGCAGCCTGCAACGTATACTGCAAAATTTGGATTGATGGACGACCGTTGTTTTAACTTGATGGGAGATACTTTGGTGTTGGATATCACGGTGAATAATTTGGATCCATACGAAGAGCAGTATTTTGTTCCCAACGTAATTACACCAAATAACGATGGATTCAATGAGTATTTTGCAATAACTGCAGTGAACCCAGAATCAGAGCAATTGATTACAGAAAAGCATTTAATTCCTTTGGACAACTGTGCCCATGTATTTGAAAGCATTACGATTGTGAACCGGTGGGGCAAGCAAGTATACAAAAACAACAATAGAGATTTTAAATGGGCACCTTCAGGTGAACCAGCTGGGGTTTATTACTACAGCCTCAACTTTAGCAATGACCTTCAATACCAAGGTCCTCTTACGGTACAGTTCTAGTGCCTGCGTCCATGGCGACCGATTAAAGATGGAACTTTCTTAATCGGTCGTTTTTGATGTAATAATATTCATTTTGAAACTCAATCTTAGTCCAACTCCCGTCGGACTCTTCAATTTCAATTCTATGGCCCTTTGGAAGGACTTTTAGTACTTCCGAGGCTTGGGAAGGTCCAGACATTAAATAATTGTAATCGCCGTATACCACGGCGTTTTTGTCAATGACGTCAAAGTTGTTCAAATAATAAATGAAGGAAGCATAAAAAAGGAAAAACAAACCGGCTACCAATGGTTGTTTTTTATGCGCTATCCTCCTGTAAAGAATAAAACCTAGCTGAATAAATAACAACCCGTAAAGAGCCAATAAAAAATATTGGTTGTTCTGTTTGTATAGGTTGATGAAGTACCCTGCTTCGCCAAATTCATAACCAGTTAACCCGGCACTTTCCGAAAGGCGGTCCATCTTTTTAAGTACTGCTTCGTCTAAGGTGGATATGTAGTACAGATTTAAATAATAGAGGGCGTCTGCTTTTTCTCCCATGCCTTCGTGGATGTAGGCCATCTTTAACAACATCGCATCTGAATAGACTGCGCCATCTTGTAAAATGGAGGTGTAAACTGTTTTGGCCTCAATAAATTTTTTTTCTTTAAATAGGGAATCAGCGAAATTTATTTCTCGAGTAAAATCCTGTCCGAAAACAGTAAAAACAGTCGAGTTGAAAATAAGTAAAAATAAAATTGTTATTTTTTTCATTAGAGTTTGCAATTTAAATTTTAGCTGTTACCTTTGCATCGCAATTACGGGAAACGAGGTCGAAAAAACAACTAAACGAGCCCTTAAAAGCAAAAGATTCAGTAGCTCAGTTGGTAGAGCATCTCCCTTTTAAGGAGAGGGTCCTGGGTTCGAGCCCCAGCTGAATCACTTGAACAAAGCTGCACAATGTGCGGCTTTTTTTATGCCCAAAAAAATATTAGAATTCATTATAATATTTTTTTTTATTGGAGGTGCTATTGGGCATACCAATGGAAGTTTTACTTTTTTATTTTTGTAAAACGACTCTTTTTCGAATTAATTTTCCCGATCCTTTTTTTTTATTTTGCTAGTATCCTTTCTGTTGAAGTTGGGAGTCCTTGTTTTTATTTGCTTTTTTTTTGCAAAAGTGCAACCCCATTGTTAGGTTTGCGTATATATACGGTATATACAGTAGTTACAATATAATCGATAATAACGATTTAACCTTTGCGCTATTAAAAAAAATGAAAATAATTATTTCAAATGCATCGTCTGAACCAATATACGAGCAAATTTCAAGGCAAGTAAAAACTCAAATCATCTCTGGAGATCTTCAGGAAGGAGATGGGTTGCCATCCATTAGAAAGTTAGCCAAGGAATTGTACATCAGTGTCATCACCACCAAAAGGGCTTATGAGGAACTTGAAAAAGAAGGGTTTATAGATACAGTTGGAGGGAAGGGCACCTTTGTAGCGGTTCAGAATAAAGAATTGCTCAGAGAGAAGAAAATGAAGTCCATTGAAGATATGATGGGCAAGATAGTTTTGGAGGCCCACAAACTTGGCGTGACCCATGCCGAATTGAAAGAAATGTTGGACATTCTGTTTGACAGCAAAGAAAACTAGTTGCAGTACTTTATTTAAAAAAAATGGTTGAGAACGAAAATACAATACACTTAAACGAACTGCTTAAAATTTTGGTGGTAGGCTTCTTATTTCTGGTTTTTTTGGCTTGGAGTACCAACAGCTGGATAGAGGACCAAACGCCTGTGCAGAGAAAAACGTCGGCTGGTACTGTAAAAACCAATGTGCTGGGTATTGCACCCATGTTATTGATCAACCAAATGTTAATAAAAAAGAATTAAAACAACCATGAGCAATACATTAGAAATATCAAATTTGTCTAAAAATTACGGTGATTTCCAGTTAAAAGATGTCTCTTTTACTTTGCCCACCGGATACATCATGGGTTTGATTGGCCCCAATGGTGCGGGTAAGACCACAGTAATTAAAACCATCATGAATTTGGTTATGAAAGACAAAGGGGAGGTACAGTTGTTTGGTAAAGACCACCGCGATTTTGAAATTGAAGCCAAGAAAAGAATTGGATTTGTTTACGACACACCCAACTACTACGAACACCTTAGTTTGAAGCGATTAAAAAATGTTATTGCGCCCTTCTACGATCGATGGGATGAAAATATTTTTATGGACTTGGTAGGGCGATTTGAAATACCATTGAACAAACCATTGAAAAAATTCTCAAAGGGAATGGCAATGAAAAGTTCAATAGCCTTGGCCTTGTCGCACCATGCCGAATTTATTGTAATGGACGAACCCACTTCTGGGTTGGATCCTGTAGTCAGGAGAGAAATGTTGGACTTTCTGCGCAACCTCATGGAAGATGAGAAAAAATCGATTTTGTTTTCTTCCCATATCACTACTGATATTGAGCAAGTAGCGGATTATATTACTTTTATGCACAAAGGAAAAGTTGTGTTTTCTAAAACAAAAGATGCGGTGCGCGAACAATATGCTTTGGTAAAAGGAGGCAATGAGCTCATCAACGAAGCAACTAAACAACATTTTGTAGCGGTACGTACTGGAGCGTATGGTTTTGAAGGGCTTACCGATGACGTTTCCCAAACCAAAAAAATTCTGAGCAATAGTGCCATCTATGAAAAAGCGACCTTAGAAGATATTATGTTCTTCAATAATATTAAAACAAAAGCGGAAGGGTAGTATGGTACAACTAATTCTAAAAGATTTCAGGGTACATGCCTTGTTGGTCGTTATTTGTTTGGCTGCTTTGTTTGCAGCAAGTACCCTATATATTGCCCTTGTTTTACTGAGCGGTAATGGGTTCAAAACAGAGTTGATGCTGTATACTTTAATAACAATATTAAGTTCGAGTGCGGTGTCCCTTTTGTTTTTTATACAAGACGAGATGTTTAAAACCGACGCAGTATTTGTAAGCTTACCGGTGAGTAGAAAACAATTGGTATGGTCCAAATACATCAGTTCAATTGTATTGCTTTTGTTGGCATTTACAGCCCATTTTTTCGGCTTTCAATTGGGAGTGGTGATCAACAATGGTGTGGGCTTCGAAGGGGCGGTGGTCTACGAAGGCCCGCTGTTATGGTGTATGTTGCTGCTGGCTGTTGTGGCTTTTAAGAGTTATGCATTTCCGCTGTATTTTAAATTTGGAATGGCCACAGGTGGTATGGTCTTTTCTGTTTTTCAGTTGTTGGTGGTTATTGCATTTTTGTATTCTCTTCAATTTGAAACCTGGACGGACCAAATAAATGCTGTGGTGGTATGGGCAGAGCAACGAAGCTTGGGAGGGCTGTTTGGCATGCTGCTCTGTTTGGTAGTATTGTTAACCAGTGGGTCGATGCCCTTATCTGCTCAATTATTTAAAAATAAAAACTTAGGAACATGATAGCACAATTGATGAAAAGAGACCTTAGTGTCTACAAAAAAAGAATAATAGGAGTATCTCTTGGTGCTTTGTTGATTGGAATGTTAATGGTATTTGTAAATACTAATTTGGACAGAATGTTTTCTGGGGCCGGTTCTTTTATAATTCTTTCGGTTATTGTCCCCTTTCTTCCTGAATTAAAAAATAAAAGTGTCTGGGTGCATACTGCTAGTTTGCCAGTGTCTCGCCGGGCAATGGTACTGGCGCGGTTTTTTGTGTCTTTGTTGATAACCGGGCTTAATTTGGTACTGTGGGTAGTCTCTTATGTGGTACTAATGGATCTGTTCCAATCCGATGCACAATATGCCCTAAGGCCAAACATTGTACTAAATGTAGCCATGAGTGTATTGTTTAGTTTGTCCTTATTTTATTTTGCCTATTTCAGGTTCAATTTTATTGGGGCCATGGTGTTTTATTTGATTTCCGTATTGATGCCACAGTTGGTGCAAACGCTTCTTTACAAAACCACTAACTTCGAATTCGAAAACTTCAACCAACCTTTGCTCATGACAACAATCTATATCGGGTTGTTTGTGATAGCGCTGCTTTCGTCTCTACATATTTTCCCTAAAAGAGACCTTTGATTTTTGGAACGTTATGCTTTTCTTTCTGAAAAAAACAATGAAATACTTTTCCATCATCTTAATTTTGGCCGTATCGTTATTTTCTTGCCAGTCCAAAGAATCCAACCACCAAGCCGAATCCAAGGCAGCAGCACTGTTGTTTGATATTGAAACCGTTGCAGTGCAGAGCGACGCAAGCTTTAGAGGTTTGCACGTTTACAACGACAGCATTGTATGGTTGAGTGGGTCCAAGGCTACGTTTGCTAGAACCCTGGATGCAGGAGCTACTTGGCTTACCGATTCGGTACCTGGGGCTGGGAAAATGCAGTTCAGAGATGTTCAAGTATTGTCTCCCACTACCGCTTTGTTGTTGTCTGCTGGGTTGCCAGCCCGTGTTTATAAAACCGAAGACGCCGGTGTTACCTGGAATATTCAATATGAAAATTTAAGCGAAGGCGTGTTTTTTGATGCCATGGACTTTTGGGATGACTCTGTAGGCATTGCTTTTAGCGATCCGGTCGACCACAAACTATTGGTAATAAAAACGGAAGATGCAGGTACTTCATGGTATCCGGTAGATACAGTTGCTATGCCAGTAGCACTGGATGGGGAGGCTGGTTTTGCTGCAAGTGGTACCTGCCTGCGCGTTGGTGAGAACGGCCGGGCATGGGTAGGGTTAGGTGGCCCAAGTGGCGCCAGAATATATGCCAGTAAAGATTACGGTACCACATGGCAAGCACATCTAACTCCAATTTTATCTGGCACCCCTAGTCAGGGGATATTTTCGATTGATTATTACCAAAACCAGCTGATAATAGCGGGGGGTGACTATGCACAAGATTCCGTTAAAACCAAGGTAATGGCATTGTCAAAGGATGGTGGGATCACCTGGTCCAGCCCTGAGGAAGGCCCCCATGGATTTCGATCCGCTGTCCGTTATGCGCCTGGCATTGAGCAAGATGTGTTATTTGCTTGTGGTACTTCGGGCATAGACATCAGCAAGGACGGAGGAAAACACTGGCGCAATCTTAGCAACCAAAGTACCAATGCATTGGATGTTTACAAAGATCAAATTTGGTTGGTGGGAGATGGAGGGAAGGTAATTCGGTTAAAACGTGTAACCCCACAATAAACATTATCGTACTGTTAATAAATTAGTAGTTAGCAAAATTAAATTATTTGATTAAAATAATTTTACCTATTTTTGCTGTTCTGATCTACTTATTTATTAATTGGTTGAAAATCCACCCCATGCCTACCCAGCTGGGGTGGTTTTCTATTTTAAGGCAGTTGCATTTAAAATGCTTGCTCAAATTTGTTTTTAATTTGCTCCAAACAAAGGTTGCCTAAACTTCCTTCATGGGTGTGTTCTAAGGTAGTAGGAGGCTCAAAATTACCCTCCATGATTTCTTTTCCAACCTGCTGGTAGGCCGCTCTAAAACTCATGCCTTTTTTAACCAATTCATTCACCAGTTCCACGCTAAAAATATATTGGTATTGCGCGTCTTTACAAACGTCCTGGGCATAGGTTAATTGAGGCAGTGTATGGTCCATAATTTGCAAACAACTTTTGATGTTTTGAAAATTGCCAATGACGCTTTCTTTAAGCAATTGAAAATCTCGATGGTAGCCAGAGGGTAGGTTGTTGCTAATCATTACAGTTTCCATTGCGCTCCCTTGTATTTTATTGCAGTGCCCCCGTATGAGCTCAAAAACATCTGGATTGTTTTTATGAGGCATGATGCTAGAACCAGTTCCCAATTCTTTGGGCAATTGAATGAAACCAAAGTTTTGAGAAGCAAATAAACAAAGGTCCATACTCAGTTTGGACAGTGTAAAAGCCAGGGAAGACAGCGCCGATTGGATGCTGCGTTCCATTTTACTTCTGCTCATCTGGGCAGCTATAACATTGTATTTCAAGGTCTCAAAGCCCATGGATTGGGTGGTAGCATTTCTATTGATGGGCATAGAAGAACCATAGCCTGCAGCAGAGCCAAGTGGGTTTTGATCCACTATCTTTAGGGCAGCATTTATACAGTGCAGATCGTCTACCAGCAATTCTGCATATCCAGACAACCAAAGACCAATAGAGGAAGGCATAGCAATTTGCATGTGGGTATACCCAGGAATTATTTTTTCTTTGTTCTCTTCTGCCAAATCAAGCAGGGTGTGGAATAGATTTTGAACCAAATTTTTAACTGTACTAAGTTCCTCCTTGGCATATAGGTGCATGGCGGTTAGCACTTGGTCGTTTCTAGAACGTGCCGTATGTATTTTTTTACCGGCCTCTCCGGTTTTCTCTATTAAAAAGGCTTCTATTTTAGAATGAATGTCTTCGTATTCGGTTTCAATCTCAAAGCCATCGTTTTGCAAGAGGGCATCAAATTCTTCCAGCGCTTGTTTTAAATCCATCCATTCAGAATTTGTTAATAACCCAGTTTCCTGCAACATTTTTGCATGCGCTTTGCTCGCTTGTACATCAAAAGAAGCAATGTGCAGGTCAATTGCTCGGTCGTTGCCTACTGTAAACTGCTCTATTAATTGGTCAATAGAGTATCCCTTGTCCCAAAGTTTCATGGTTGTATCGTTAATGTAGTTCTATTAAATGATTGATAATTTTAGTATAGAGGCCGTAACCCTCTACAATTTCTTGTATTCCCACCCATTCGTCGGCCGTATGGGATCTTTTACTTGCACCAGGTCCTATTTTTAAAGAAGGTGCGGCAATCAATGCCTGATCGGACATGGTAGAAGAGCCAAATTTCTCTACTTTTAAGTGGTCCAATGCTTGGTAAATTCGGTGTTCTTTTGGCAAAAAAGAAGGCATTAAGCGCATGGATCTCGGGGTGCATTGGGCATGCATTTTTTCGTTGAAAATATCCAGAATGTCTTGGTGGCTGTACTTTTCATTGAGGCGCACGTCCACTGTAAAGCTGCATTGGTCGGGTACCACATTGTGCTGGCTGCCAGCCTGGATTATGGTAGTACTGGCTTTCACTGGGCCTAAAAAGGGGCTCGTTCGACTAAAATGGTAGCCTTGGAGCCACTGAATGTCTTCCATAGCCAGTAATATGGCATTGGTGCCCTCGTTTCTTGCAGCATGGCCTGCAACTCCCTTGGTTGTGCAGTCTACCACCATTAGGCCTTTTTCTGCTACAGCAGCTTTGTTTTCAGTAGGTTCTCCTACAATGGCACCAGCCAAAGGTGGCAATAGAGGTAAAATGGACGCGATCCCATTTTTTCCAGATATTTCTTCCTCTGCAGTACAAGCCAACACCAGGTTAAAAGGCATTTTTTCGTTGTAAAACTGTACAAAACAGGCAATTAATGCCACCAGGCAACCGCCTGCATCGTTGCTTCCCAATCCGTATAATTTCCCATCTATTACCTCTGCAAGCAGTGGGTCTCGGGTATAGCCCTTGTTGGGTTGCACGGTGTCGTGGTGCGAATTGAGTAAGTAAGTTGGCAATGCGGCATCAAAATGTTGGTTGACTGCCCAAACATTGTGCAACGATCGCTGGGTTTCAATTCCACAACCAACTAGGTATGCTTCTATCAATTGCGCGGTGCCGTTTTCTTGTTTGGACAAAGACAGCGTGCCTATGAGTTGGTGCAATAACGCAATGCTCTTGTCTATTGTTGGGTCATGCATAAGGTAGTGCCTTTATTGGTCCCGTGGATCATATTAAAATCTCCTATTTTTACTTTTTCTAACCCTGCTTGCAGTGCTTCTATGGCACATTCAAACTTGGCTACCATACCATCCGATATATTGGCTTGTTGGCTTTTGCCATCTGGCGTTATGGCAATCCAAGGAACTACCGAATCTGGTTGGTCCAATTGCTCCAAAACGCCTGCATGTTCAAAAACATAACAAAGCTCTGTGGTACAAACCGATTGCATGTGGGCCGCCACTTTTGACGCCACACCATCGGCATTGGAATTAAGCAACTGCCCCGAATTGTCATGGGTAATGGCACACAATACGGGGCAAATACCGGCGTCCAATAAGGTGGACAATACCTTCGTGTTTACTTGCGTGATGTCTCCAACGAATCCAAAATCTATCGGCTGCGCCGGACGGCGTTGGGCACTTATAACATTGGCATCTGCACCTGTTAAACCAATGGCATTGCAGCCTAGTGCTTGTAGCTGTGCCACCATGTTTTTATTGAGCAAACCAGCAAATGCCATGATGTTGACATCCAGATTTTTTTTGCTCGTAATGCGTCGGCCATTGACGAACTGAGAAGGTACGCCTAGTTGCTTCCCAATTTCGGTTGCGGTTTTACCGCCACCATGGACGAGTATTTTTTTGCCTCTCACTTTGGCAAAAGCAGTTAAGGTTTTTTCCAGCAATTGCGGGTCCTCAATTATTTTGCCTCCTATTTTAATTATGCTGAGCTGTTCCATTTTAAATCATGTTGTTCAATACTGCCTGCGCAGCATAAATTCGGTTTTCTGCTTGTTGCAAGACCAGGCTATTGGGCCCGTCCAATACACCGTCACTAAGTACCACATTTCTACGAACGGGCAAACAATGCATTACTTTTGCATCGGGACACCCTTCGAGTTTGGCTGCATCCAGCATCCAATGGTCTAGGCCCTCTTTGGTTTGCCCGTAATTTTTAAAAGAAGACCAGTTTTTTACATAAATAAAGTCGGCATCGGCCAAAGCGGTTGGTTGGTGGTGGCTAATGGTAGCCCCTTGGGTAAATTGTTCCGACAATTCAAATCCTTCTGGGCAGGCAATGGTCAGATCGTAACCTGCTTCTAACACCCATTCTGAAAAACTGTTAGCAACGGCTTGTGGCAGTGCCTTTGGGTGCGGGGCCCAAGTCAATACAATTTTTGGACGTGTAACTTTTTTGTTTTCTTCTATGGTCATAAGATCTGCCAAAGATTGTAAGGGGTGCCGCGTAGCACTTTCCAATGAAATTACCGGGCTGGAGCAGTGTTGTATAAATTTGTTTAATACCTTTTCTTGGTAGTCTTCTGCTGCATTTTTTAATGCCGGAAATGTTCTAATGCCCACCACATCACAATACAATCCCATTACAGCTGCCGCTTCTTGGATGTGCTCTTGGGTGCTGCCATCCATAACCGCTCCAGGTTCCAGTTCCAACTTCCACCCCTGTTCGTTGATGTCCAGGACCATCACGTCCATTCCTAAATTTTTGGCTGCTTTTTGTGTAGACATTCTGGTGCGCAAACTGGGGTTGAAAAACAACAAACCCAAGGTTTTACCACGGCCTTTTTCTGGTGTGAATGGGACCTTTTTTATTTTAATAGCTTCTTGAATGTACCCACTGGGGGCACCGATGTCCTTAACGGATGTGAACTTTTTCATGGTTTAAGGTGGTTTTTAAAGTTGCAACGAAAGGAATTAAATCTTGCTTAGTAATGTTCAAGGGTGGCAAAATGCGCATGCAAGTAGGGTCCGTGGCACTGCCAGTTATTATTTGGTGTTGGTGGAGTAGTTCGTTTCTCAATTGGGCACTGTTTTCGGTTAAATACAACCCAAGTAACAGCCCTTTGCCTGTAACTTTTTTCAATTCTGGTAATTGTGTTAAGGAAGCTTGCAGCCAATTCCCTACTTCTTGTGCATTGTTAACCAGTTGTTCGCTTTTTAAAACGGTCAATACAGCAATTACTGCTGCACAGGCCAAGTGGTTGCCACCAAAAGTACTTCCAAGCATGCCTTTCCAAGCTTTGTGGCGTTCGTGTACCAATATACCTCCTACTGGAAACCCATTGCCCATGCCTTTGGCCATGGTAACAATATCTGGGGCAATGTCGGCGTGTTGGTAGGCAAAGAATTTGCCACTTCTTCCAAATCCCGATTGTACTTCATCCAAAACCAACAAAGTGCCGGTTTCTTGGCAAATCTGTTGTAAAAATTGTAAATATTCGTTGGAGATGGTTTGTGCTCCTCCGATGCCTTGTATGCCTTCAATTACCACCGCAGCATATTCTGAACTGCGCAAACGCATGGCTACGGCCTCGGTGTCTCCAATGGTTTCTAATGCTACTTCTAAACCCAGGTTGATCGGAGCCTGAATTTTTTTATTGTCCGTAATGGCAACCGCAGCACTTGTTCTGCCATGGAAGCCATTTTTAAAAGCCAACACTTTGTTTCTCCCCGTAACAAAAGAGGCTATTTTAAGCGCGTTTTCATTGGATTCAGCACCAGAGTTGGTAAAAAACAATTCGTAACCCGATACCCCAGAAACGTCTTCTAGAAGGTCGGCTGCTTGTTGTTGCAGTGGGTTTTGAATGGCATTGGAATAAAAACCAATTTGAGCAACTTGTGCTTGGATGGCTTGCACATAGGTAGGGTGGGCATGCCCAATAGAAACAACCCCATGTCCACTGTAAAGATCCAAGTATTTTTGGTCTTGATCGTCCCAAATGTATGCCCCTTTTCCCTTAACTGGGCAGAGGTTCAATTTTCCGTATACGTCAAACAACTTCATCTCGAATTTCGTTTATTTTGTCATAAGAGGCCAATAGCCCTTTTATCAAAGCGCTGCTCAAACCAGCATGTTCCATTTCATTTAAACCAGTGATGGTGCAACCCTTTGGGGTGGTCACTCGGTCAATTTCAGCTTCCGGGTGTTTGTGCGCTTGTTGCAACAAAGAGGAGGCGCCCTTGCATACTTGGGCTACGATGGCCAAGGACTCTGGTGCATCAAAGCCCATCTGAATACCTCCTTGCATAGCGGCTCGGATGATGCGCAACCAAAATGCAACGCCAGAAGCACCCAATACGGTAGCGGCTTGCATCAAACTTTCGTCAATCTCCAAAGTAGCGCCAACGGTAGAAAATATCTTTTCTGCAATGGCTTTGGATGGTTTCGCATTGCCGTTGGAGGCGATACAAGTCATGGATTCGTTTACTGCTGTGGCCGTGTTGGGCATGGCTCTAATAATGGCCAGATTTTGACCAAAAAAAGATTTTAGTTTATCAATGGACACACCAGTCAGGGTAGAAACAATGGTGTGTTTTTCTGTTATGTAATCTTTAATTTCTTCGGCCAAACCGTGCAACTGTCCTGGCTGGACAGCCAAAATCACTACTTGTGCCTTCTTTACAGCTTCTATGTTGTTGGTAAGGATGTACCCTTTTTTTTGCTCTGTCACCGATTGCCGCTTGGTAGCATAAATGGCTGCTTCTTTAAATTCCCCAGAAGATACTATGCCTTTTAATAGGGCACTCCCCAAGTTGCCTATTCCTATAATTGCGATGGATGTTTTCATGTTAGTAATGCATGGCTTTTAATTGCAGTCCTAGGTCTTCTTTCAACCCGAACATCAAATTCATATTTTGTACTGCTTGGCCAACGGCTCCTTTTAGCAAGTTGTCGATGGCGGTAGTAAGGTGCAGTTGCCCATCACATTGTTGTACATGGATAAAACACTTGTTGGTGTTTACCGCTTGTTTTAAATGGATGGGTTGGTCTGAGATAACCACAAACGGGCTCTCATAATACTTTTTGAACAGGGCCAAGGCTACGGAAGTACTCAAGTTGGACTCCAAGTACATGCTGCAAAATATACCCCGAGCAAAATTGCCCCGCATCGGAACGAAATTAATTCTTGGCAAGGCGGTGCTGTGTTGCAAGGTGGCCAAGGTTTCTTTAATTTCGTGCAAATGTTGGTGCCCAAAAGGCTTGTAAACTGAAACATTGTTGGACCGCCAATGGAATTGGGTGGTGCCCATAAAACCTTTACCGGCTCCAGTGGATCCGGTTAGCGAGTGTATGTGGACTGGGTGCTCCAATTTTTGTGCGGCGGCCAAAGGTGCCAGCCCAAGTTGTATTGCAGTGGCAAAACAACCAGGGTTGGCTACATAATTGGTGTTTTGTATGGCCTCTTTGAATATTTCTGATAAGCCATATACATATCCTTCTGATGTTTCTTTCAAACGAAAGTCTGCACTTAAGTCAATTATTTTGGTACCAGCATCAAATTGGTTTTCTTTTAAATAGGTTTTGGAAATACCATGGCCCACACAAAGAAAAACAACGTCTACCGTGCAGCTTGGTTTTTCAACAAACACCAATTCAGTTGCACCCAATAGATCGTCGTGTACACTGCTTACCGCGCTGCCTACTTGGCTGGTAGAAGTAATGTACGCTACCTCTACTTGCTCGTGGAGCAGCAATAGATGCAATAACTCTCCCGCCGTTAGGCCTGTTCCGCCTATTATTCCTGCCTTAATCATGGTATTCTGGGTTTAGAGATTTGTGAATTTTTAAACTGTTCGATAAAACCTTGGTAAACCCTTTGACATCTTCTCCCGACCACAACTCATTCATTTCACCATATTGGCCAAACTCAGACTGCATCAAGTCAAATGCACTTTCAATTCCGCAAAGCTCAAAATGATAAGGAACCAACTTTACAAATACCTGCCCAGTTACATTGGACTGTGTAGACTCTAAAAAGGACTCTATGTTGCGCATTACTGGTTCATTCATTTGGCTTTCATGCAAAAACATACCATACCAATTGCCCAACTGGTCTTTCCAATATTGTTGCCATTTGGTAAGGGTATGCTTTTCTAGTAACTGGTGTGCTTTGATGCTGAGCAAAGCAGCGCCTGCTTCAAAACCGACACGGCCTTTGATGCCTATGATGGTGTCCCCAACATGAATGTCTCGTCCAATGGCATAAGAGGAGGTTAGAACGTTTAATGCTTCTAGGGCATTTTTGGAGCTTTCATATTTTGTTCCATCTATGCCAACTAATTCGCCAGATTGGAAGTCCAGGCTTATTTCCTTAGGCTCGGTTTGTTCTAATTGAGATGGAAAAGCATTATTGGGCAGAGGAGCCGAAGAACCCAGGGTTTCTGCACCGCCAACACTAGTGCCCCACAAGCCCTTGTTTACGGAATATTTGGCTTTTTCCCATTCCAGTGTTACGCCGTGTTTTTCTAAAAATTCTATTTCTGCTTTTCTAGATAGTTTTAAATCGCGAATGGGCGTAATAATTGTAGCATCCGGACAATACAGTTCAAAGGCCAAATCAAAGCGGACCTGGTCGTTGCCGGCACCAGTGCTGCCATGGGCCACATACGCTGCATCAATTTGCTGCGCATATTGGGCAATGGCTTTGGCTTGAAACAAGCGCTCCGCACTAACCGATAGCGGGTAGGTTTGGTTGCGCAATACATTCCCGAAAATTAGATACTTGATGCACTTTTCATAAAAGACCTCAGTGGCGTCTATACATTGGAAGGAAGCTACGTTGTAACTTTTGGCCTTTTGCTCAATGTCCGCAAGCTCTTGGTCCGAAAAGCCTCCTGTATTCACAATTACTGCGTGTACTTCGAGGTTGCGTTCTTTTTGTAAATAGATGGCACAGAAAGAGGTGTCCAAACCTCCGCTAAAAGCCAATACCACTTTGTTATTTTTATTTTCCATTTTCAGGATTCTTATTTTTTTGATTTGATTAATTTGTTCAACACAGCACCAACTTTTATTTGTTTGTTAAGTTTTTGGAGCTTGTTTTCTTTTACTTGGTGTACCATGGCGGTACACAGACACATTTCACGGTTGTTGCGTTGCAGGATGTCGTAGTTTTTACAGCCTTTGCACGCATTCCAAAACTCATCGTGGTTGGTCAATTCCGAAAAAGTTACCGGTTTGTACCCTAGTTCACTATTGATCTTCATCACCGCAAAGCTGGTGGTGATTCCAAAAATTTTGGCCTTGGGGTATTTTTGTTTCGAAAGTTTGAGTATGGCTTTTTTAATTTTTTTGGCCAGGCCCATGTTGCGAAATTGGTGTTGGATAATCAACCCAGAATTCGCGACAAACTTACCATGTTCCCATTTTTCGATGTAACAAAACCCTGCGAGCACCTCTTCGGGTGAAAGTGCAATGATGGCATTGCCTTCCAAAATTTTCTTTTCGATGTACGCGGCACTGCGCTCGGCAATTCCCGTACCCCGCTCTTTAGCAGACCGGGCCATGAGTGCACCTATTTCTTTTGCATAACCTATGTGCGAAACATTGGTTGTACAAAGGGAAAAACTCTTTTCCACAATGGATTTGGTTTTGTAATTGAATAAAGATTAACTGTGAATTGTGTTGCGCAATGGCAGGCATGGAGCGTACCCATGCCGTAGTGTTTTATCCCCTAAGGGGCCTGATTACAAACACGGGCCTTATGTTCCTGCTGGGAGCAGTAGCTGGCACTGATGGATATGTGAATACCGTGTTCGTCATGGAAATACAAACTTAGTGTTAATTTTTTGGTAGACACAAAAAAGCCGTGTAAAATTATGTTATTTTTAATGATGCATCAATTTGTGTGGTTTTTTTGCGTTAAAATGTATGTTTTGTTGAAGTATTTGTAATGCGTTTCTCGTTTGTAATTTCATATCGGGAAAGAAAAAAACTTAGGAAAGCTGAGAAATTATCGGTTTTCTAAACAGGAATTGGTATATTTTCTTTGATAAAAAAGAAGCTATGATAAAAACGATAAACCCATATACAGGAGAGCGGATTAATAAATATGAGTTCTTAAGAAATGACGAGATAGAGGATGCCTTGGACTTTGCAGCTGGGGTATACCAGCGGTGGCAACGCAGCAGTTTTTTGGATAGAGAAAAACCATGTCGAGAACTTGGCAGATTGTTAATCGAAAGAAAGGATGAATTGGCTGAGCTAATTACCCAAGAGATGGGCAAACCTTTGTCGGAGTCTTTGGCCGAATTGGAAAAGTGCAGCGTATTGTGTGATTACTACGCGGATACCTCGGAAAAAGCCTTGTCTCCCAAAAAAATTAGATCTGGGTTTAATACCTCTTTTGTTAAATATGAAAATACTGGGGCTGTATTTGGTATCATGCCTTGGAACTTTCCTTTTTGGCAGGTATTTCGATATGCCATACCCAACTTGTTGGCAGGCAATATTGTGCTGCTAAAACACGCTCCCAATACAACTGGTTGTGGTTTAGAGATCCAGGAACTATTTGAAGAAGCTGGTTTTCCATTGGGTGTTTTCCAAACCTTGTTAATAGATGTACCAGAAGTAGAACAAATCATTCGCCACAGAGTAGTACAAGGAGTTACATTCACAGGGTCTGCTAGAGCAGGTGCATCTGTTGCGGCTTTGGCCGGAAAGTACATGAAAAAATCGGTTTTGGAATTAGGGGGCAACGACGCCTTTATCATCATGGAGAACTGTTTTTGGAATGGTGCCTTGCAAGCTGGTTTGGAATCCAGGTTGGCCAATTCTGGGCAAACTTGTTTGGCTGCCAAAAGGTTTTTTGTACAGGAAGGCCAATACGAACGCTTTGTTAAAGACTATAAAGAAGGTTTGAAAAAAGTAGTAGGAGGCGATGTGATGGATAAAAAGACCACCTTGGGAGTAATAGCAAGAGAAGATTTGGCAGACCATCTAGAAAATCAGATCAAAAGGTGTTTGGAGTTGGGTGGAGAGTCTGTTGTGGAATCCAAACGAGAAGGAAATTATTTTAGTCCAGGCCTAATCAAAGTACTGGGCGATAACCCAATATTAAAAGAAGAGATTTTTGGACCTGTTGGTTTGGTGCTTACCTATACCGACGAACAAGATTTAATTGACCAAGTTAACTCCAGTGATTTTGGTTTGGGTGCTACCATTTGGTGCAAAGACCAACGCTTCGGTATCGCCTTGGCCAGCGAACTCAAAGTAGGTACGGTGGCCATCAATGAAATTATGAAATCCGACCCAAGATTTCCATTTGGAGGCACCAAGGCCTCAGGTTATGGACGCGAACTATCCGAAAATGGGTTGATGGAGTTTGTAAACATCAAAACAGTTTACGGGAATCGGTAAATTAAGAAGGCAAACATTTTGCTATAAGCCAATTACTTTATATGTTTGCCGACCTAATGCCCAGGTGGTGAAATTGGTAGACACGCCATCTTGAGGGGGTGGTGAGCTATGCTCGTGCTGGTTCGAATCCAGTTCTGGGCACTACGAGTACAAAAAGCTGTGTTTTTTAACACAGCTTTTTTTTTGTAAAAACACCTTTCAGCGATCTTTTAAACACGATTACAAAAGGAATGGCTATTTTTCATTGTTCGTAATGTTATATTTTTTGCATATATAGTAATAAATTTATATACTGTGTATAGTGCTGGTCTTGATGTGAACAAAAGACAGTGCCAATGGAAAAATTAACACTATGCATAGTTTAGCGGATAAATCTCAAAAAAATAAAAATCAAACCAAGCCCAAAGGAGAAGTGGAAGCAAAAAAGACCTCCAAAGCGGCCGTTCAGTTTGCTGACCACCGGCCTGAAACAGCTGCCCATCGCAAGCTCCAAAATGTGGCCAATAATGCACAAAACAAATCGGGCATTGTTCAATTGAAAAAGGTGGTTCAATTAAAAGAGCAAGATGCATTGCATTTGGCTAAAACCTTGCACCCTAAGAAAAAAGCGTATGCCTCTATTCAAGAGTTAATTGATAATAAATTGGAATTTTCCAAGGAGGACTGGGAAAGCATTGTTTTGGCCTACAACCGAGGGTTGGCTACCGGACAGCCAAGGTTAAGAGCGGTATATCCAGAGGTTAAAAAAGAGGTTGCAACTAGTAAAAAGCCTAGCAAAAATAAATACGTGGGGTACGACAACCATGGTAACACATTCCAAGCTACGACCATGCAAAAAATAGGGGAACGCCTTCAGGATACCATTCATTCCATAGTACACCATGCGCCAGATTTGGCCAGTACCGGTGTAGAAATGGCTACCCATACTGTGGATGCTAAGGCCCTTTATACTGCAACTTCAGAGTTTATTAATGCCATTAAGGCAACAGGAGGTGATTTGAGCGCCGGTGATTACAAATCTTTAGCGGTACATTTGGTAGATGCCATGGCCGGAGCTGTCCGATCAGGAGCTTCGGTAGCCTCGGTAACCCACCATGTATCAGGTGCCCTTGCCCAATATGGTACAGGAATTCCGGGTATAGGGTACTTAGTGAAACTCACAGGAGATGGCATGTGGTACTCTGCTGAATATGTTAGAAAAAAATTCAGAAAAGTAATGGATCCAAAAATTTTAAAGGACCCAACCCACAAAAAGCGCATTGGAAAGATGGATTGATCCGTCAATAACAGTTTGTTCTTCTTCCGCCTGTAATTGGTGTTCCTCTTGATGCAGCGCATCCAACTTACTTATCCATGTAAGCAGCAATTCTATCTTGAAGGGTCTCTAATTTTATTTTGACTTTGCCTCTCTGGTCATGGAATGAATTTCATGGATCAAGTATTGAACCATTGCAGGGTAGGAGTAGGAGCAGCGTTAGAGGGTTTTGGTTTGGTGGTTTATTGTGTTAATTGAAATATTCTTATTAGGAATATTGATTAAAGGATTTTTGTTATATTGGAATGGAATTATAACACTGCAATTCGAAACGACTGGGTAAATGGCTTATAGACACTGGTGTATATAGGCAGAGTAGTGTTTAGCCAATTGTTGTAAAACATTAGAATAGAAACCAAATGAGACAAACCCGAAAAGAAACTGCTTGGAAAAAAACCCGAAAATTCGGAGATGTTAAAGGTGGAAGAAAAAGACCAAAACTTGCTGATAATATTTTCAATTGACAATATAGCTTTTCGGCACCAAATGAAAACGAAGAAATACCAATTTTTATAGTCGATAATTCCTCAAGAGATTTATATTTCCCTATAACAGTTGACGAGATAAAAGAATTTCTAAACAAACTACCTTCTGAACATATTGAAAATCTAACTCATATTTGGTTAAGAAAAATGACCAATAAAGAATATGAAAAAGAAGGAAGTTTTCAAGGTTGCTTTATTTGTGGTAGTGGGGTGAATTTAATAGTGCTTTATCCATTTCCGACTAACTTAAAAATGGAATTTGGAAATAAAAAGCCATCTAATAAAACTTTGAAATGGTATTCTGCATTTGAGCCTGAATTAATTCACTCGAACGGAAATTGGACTTTAAAATGGACTGAGGAAAAAATTAAGAGATATTATTTAGAAGGATTACTTCTTCACGAAATTGGACATCAAATGGATAGTGTTTATCAAAGATATTGGAGTCCGAATTACAAAAAGCAACGAGCGGAAAATTACGCTGATAATTATGCATATTATTGGGGGAATGAAGTTAGAAACGAAATTCAATAAAAACAACATACATTAGAACTAATAAGCAAAAGTGAAAATAGTCCAGTACCAATGCATAATGAATTCATTAAACAAAAGCCGCGCAATCATTTTCTATCCACTTTGGTAGAATATTATTACTTCATTGACATACCTATAGACTTCCTCTCTGAAAATCCAGAATATGTAATTCCTTTTCCAAGAATCACCTTCGCGTACTTCTTTGATCATCCCTTCATGGTCACTAATCATACGCTGGAACTAAGCGAGAGGGTGGATATGGTAATCTCTAGAATATCAACCGATAAAATAACCCTTTTGCCCTTGACAGATAGAATTAAAATTTTAGGGGCGCATGTGAAACCCTATGCGCTGGCACACCTATCGGATCGACCCATTAACAAACTGCCATGGCTAATTGATACGGTAGATTTATTCAAACAAACAGCTGTTACTTTTCGAAAAAATATTCTTGAATGCACCAATCCCATAGAAATGTTCGAGCAGGTGGAAAACGTGTTTCTCGACTCTCTTCTTACCAGAAACCTGCAAACAATCATACAAGCTGTGGATCTTATAGATAATAACGCTGGAGATATCAAATTATCTGAATTGGCAGACCATCTTAAAATATCGGAGCGAGCCTTGCGGGAGCAATTTTATAAATATATCGGTTGTGCTCCTAAGGAGTTAATTCGGTTGGTGCAACTAAAAAAAGTTGTCCAACACCTGAATTTCACCAATGAATCACTAACTGACATCGCCTACCAGAATAATTATTTTGACCAGGCCCATTTCATCAATTCATTTAAAAAAATTACGGGCCAATCCCCTAAAGCCTTACGGAAGGAAATGGCCAACTTCCGATTCCTACAATTTTAAAACTATATCATTTTATACTTTTGAGGTAAGCTCAAACTCAAAAAAAATGAAACGTAAAACGCTTGTCAATATTCATATCATCGCTACGGTATGTGCGATGCTCACCATAAGTACCTTTTTTATATTATCACTTAAGGTAGAATTATCTGGAGACTTGAATGGTATCAAATCGGTTAAACAAGGGATACTATACGCGCTCCCGTTGCTTATTATTGCCATGCCCACATTAGCAATATCTGGCAATTACCTAGCTGGAGGTTCCAAAAATCCAATAGTAATTAAAAAGAAAAGAAGGATGAAAATCATCACGGTTAATGGCATCATTCTGATATGTTTGGCCATCTTTCTTTATTATCAGTCGCATTTCAGGTCGACTAATAATGTATTCCTATTTGTTCAGATCACTGAATTAGTTTTTGGTTTGGGCAATCTAATATTGATTGGGTTAAACGTCAAAACTGGTCTAATACTTTCGGGGAAACTAAGATTGGAAAAGCTCCACAATGCCCATAAAAAACACTAAAATGAATATGTGAACGAAACCATTTGGTTGGACAGTGGGAGCAGCAAACTTGAGTACCTTTTGCAATTGGACCACTTACTCATTTAAGCTAAACGTTAATTTAGTCTACTACTTTAAAATCAAGAAACACGAATCGAACCTGTGAGAGGGAATATCATGAAGTTAAGTGCCCCTAGCAATACCACTCTGCCATTCCTTCTTCTTAATTGTCACAATTTGTCAATTTCCCCTCCAAATACCGAATTATGCTCATCAACCTCAAAGTCTTACTATCTGGGTATTCATAATTGAGACCTTATCGCAGGTGCATTTCAAGTATTTCGGCATCAGTAAGGATGCGTGCATTTTTAAGGACTTCGTTGGAAAGTGTTTCCAGTTCAGATTTTTCTTGATCAGCCATGTTTTCTTATTTTAAAAGGGACTCTATTTTTGAATTTTCATTTATTCGTCTCTGCACCTCTATAGCCTTGCTGTTGTTGGACTGGTATTCCAAGCTCGGTCGCATTTAGCGGTAGCGCAATGCGAACGCAATTAAACTTGGCATTAGCAATGCCATACTCTACAACTTTAGAAGAGCAATGCTAAACACCTCTAAAACCCACATTTCAAATGCTGGCATTCAACTTTCATAGCTTAGGTTTAGGCCTTATTGCAAATGAGGCCTAGTGGGAATTATATGGAACTTGAAAGCATTATTATTAACGAGATAAATGGACTAACTGAATGGACTCCAGGAACGATCAGAAATGAAAGCGTTTCAAGCAAAATTGATGAGGCAATTGCGGTGAATGAAAAACGAAATGCTAACAAAACCTATGAATGATTTGGGGTTTTGTTGGTTAGGAAAGTTTGGATGCACTTGGAAAGTCTACCACAATTAATAAACTTAACACACTAATATTTTACTCTTCAAATTTTAATTTATAAAGAGCATGCAAGAAGCAACAGAAAACACATTAGCACTTTACGACCTTATAAGCAAACGCAGTTATAATGAGGAAGACTTAGAAAAAATAAAATCATTTTTAGAAGATGGTGCTGATGTTAATTTCGAAAATAACGATGTTTTTGGAAGAAAAACAATGCTGGCAAAAGCACTCGATAACTGGAATAAAGTAATCCGCCTAGAAGTAATAAAGCTCTTAATTAAATTTGGAGTGGACCTAAACCTTGAATTTGATGGCCATTTCCCTATACAAGAGGCTGTTGATACAGGCGATATAGAATTAATAAAATACTTAATTGCTCAAGGCGCCCAAAATGGAATGAACTATGCTTTAAAAAGAGCCATTACAAAAGATTATTACAACATAGTTCAGATTTTTATTGAGCAAGGTGTAGATTTGAAACAATTTAAACCTAATGGAGAATCCTACTTACTCTACTGTTGTGACGCCAGTCATTATTTAAAGGGCAAGAAAAAACACGACATTGCTCCAGGTATTAAAGTTGCCAAATTATTAATAGAGAAGGGTGCAGACATTAACAGTGCTGAAAATAGTCACTTCCCATTAGAAAGAGCCATTTCTGGTGATTTTACTGAAATGGTTGAACTACTATTTGAGTCGGGTGTAAAAATACCTGACAATTGTACCGATGAATATTTTATGGATAGAGTACGTTCGGTAAAAATGGCACAATTATTAATAAGCAAAGGATTTAAAGTTAATTTTAAAGGGTTTGATTTTAGTAACCCTACTGCGTTATTTTATCATATAGATTGTTTGGCTGATAAGGATGAAGAATTAATTCGCTTTTTTATTGAAGCAGGCGTTGATTTGTATGCGCTTAATTCAAATGGCTTAACAGCATTTCATAAAGGAATTTCTGGAACAAGTATAAAATATATTGAGTTTTTACTTGAGTTTTTTGATTTTGAAAAATGCAACAACATAAAACCACTTTTAGAAGTATTAGACCCTGATTATGACGGTAGAACTATTAACTACTTTAAAGAAAAATTAGGCATGGAAATACAATTAACAAAAACTTCAATTGAAGATTTATTGACAGAGCATAACAAAGCTTACTGTAACATTTTGCTGCATAGGATCACTGAAATTAAAAATAGTTTACAAGAAAAAGCCCCTGAACTGCTCAATCAATTGCCCAACTACGACAATTATTTATACAAGGAAAAACTAGGGAAATTATATAATCAATTTCAAGAAAGCGCTGAACTTTGGGAACAAAAAAACGACACCCCAATACAAGCACTTTATATGGAATTTGGAGGTGCAACTAGCGAACCTTACGATGCTTGTGCAATGTTTTATGGGTATGCCGAATGCGACGATTCTTTAACCTTAAAAAAGGAGTTGTTTGACACATCCGGCAGCATAAATCTCAATGAACTTTTCGAGGGTATAGATGAATTGTATAAAAAATACGATGAACATTACGAAGAAATAAGGGAGTTTTACACTTTTTCAGCTTTTTTGGTTGTTGGCCTAATATTTGGGCAATTTGTTGAAGGAAGGAAGTTTGCTGAATTGAATATAAAAAGACCATTTTACTTGGTCGGTGAAGAGCACAATCAAGATCCAACTATAATCTTTAAAATGGTTTAATATTGAAGTGAATGTAAATATACCTTTTGATCTAGGCCTTAAAGTTGAAAAAGAAATTTTACCAGATTTTGAAGAATTTCAAATCAATTGCGAGTTTAATGTCGATGGTATTAAAAGTTCTTATTTCCAGGTAAAAACAGTTTTATACTATAAATAAAAAGTAGATAACATTATGTTGTTTATTTTATCATTTTTGGGCAAGCCTAATGGACATAGTTAATGCTCTTAGTAGAGTTATACGGTTCTAATGAATACAAATGGTTTCATTTCGCTTGGGTTTATTGCCTTTGGCCTGGTACTGAACAATAACTTTCCCTGGTACAATGGAATGGTGCAGTGGTATTTTTTTGCCACGGCATCTGGCAATTTTGGCAATACTTTAGGTTTTGATACTTCACTCATTATACTCCTGGTTTAAGCACGATGGCTCCTGTATAAAGGAAGATTGACCCAAAGGACTCAACAGTGAAAGTTAAACCATTGCTGCCACCTGATACTTCACCAGTGCCAGCTTTGTAAGTAATACCACATCCCAAACCATCTTAGCCTAATTGAATGTAATCACCAATAAAATTTTCAACTAAATCAATGAATCTCCTTACCGGTACGGATCAACAGATTTTCATTATATTGGAACGAAAATAATACAATTCTAAAAGGCCTTGTTAAAAAAATAATGCACTGGTGTGTTGGGCCGAAGTGGAGTTGAAGGAGTTTTAATCGAGTATACAGGGATAATCAATGAAGCAAGTTTATGAAAAAATTAGGTTGTATGAGAAAATAGAATGTTCCTACACCATGAGTCCACAAGATGTTATCTCAATTTTTAAAAGCAATTGGGATGAAGATAATGGTATGGAAATTTTATTCTCTATGGAAAAGAGCAGATACAAATACTCGATAAGAGACAATGTTTTGACGGTGAAAGAACGAATGAAGTTTGAAGATAGCAACACGAGAAAGACTTATTTAAAAGGTGTATTGTTAGAAAATGGGAATGAAACAATGTTGAAATTCAGGATATACATAAAACCCTTCGAATTTTTATCCTTAACAATTACCACTTTTGTTATTCTTGCTTTAGTTATTTATGGTTTTTCGGTAGCGGATGGCAGCACTAAGTTATTGTTGTATGGGTTGCTAATAATTGTTCCAGTAGGGTATGGGCAAACAGTATATAATTGGAATAATACTTTAAAAAAAATGAAATACGAATTTGAGCGAGAACTTAAGTTCATTCTTGAATCAAAAGTTTTCAAACAGGGCCTAAAATGAATCTACGCTTTGGCCATTTTGTTTTCAAAAAACGACAGTACCAACATGCCACCACCACAATTAGAAAGGTGAATTTATAAGCTGGGAAAAAGATTTGAAATGTTATGGAGCATGGGGTGTTTAGATTAATGATGTTTTACTATTTTTAATTGACAAGCTTTATCAGAAAGGTGGTTAAAGTATTTTTATTCGTATTCAGTGCTATAATAATTGTGCTGCTGTATTCTTTTATAAAGAATGTTACAAGCAAGAATGAATTTAATTCAGAATCCATTGCAAAACGAGAACGGGACAGCACCAATAGCCTCTCGTCTGTTCCTATACAAGAGCAAAGAGTCGAACCTAATGTTCAATTTTTCAAGACAATAACGCCTGCAGGCCTTATAAAGGAATTTCAAAGCTTTGGGCTGGAGGAAAAAAAGGGGCCAAAACTGGGTGCTGCAAACTTGGAATGGAGGTATGAAAAACAAATTAACAGTATTCATTATTATGCTGGGTTTTCCTCCAGTTCTCCAGACTCCATTGTTTCTATTGGGTATGCAATAACTTATGGCTCTAAAAAACAGGCCACAGAAGCATTGGAATTTTTAAAATTTGGGATTGGTTTATCCAAAGACGATACTTCTAGAGAAAAGGCACAACAATGGTTGGAGCTAAATTTTGATAAAGAAACAGCGGATACCATTGTAAACGGGTATGCTTATTCCTTCGCCTCCCCTCCGAATAACACCAAAGAGTTGTATATTGAAAAGCGGAGGCCTTAACCTACTTTATAGAATGGATTAAGCTTGGTTTGGAGCTTTTGCAATTTCTTTTTAATTTGTTGCACTTAAGTGTTTTTTGTTGCTTATTTTTTTGTTCTATGCACCCGTAACAACAGATCCATACCCTATTAGTAATTTCTAAGAACGGAACTTTAATTTTTTAAACTGATAAATAAACAAAATAAGATGAAGAAATGGGTGAATAAAATAAACATGGCCGCAGTCTCTTTTGCCTTATTGTTTTCTTGTCATACTGAATATGGAATGGAGCATTTTAAAGACAATGAAGAGAAGTTTATAAAACTTCATAGAGCAACGGTAGATTATGCTTTTAGTCTGGGGCCTTCTAAAAATGGTTCTTTGGTATTGTACAATTGTAAAAAGGAGAATAAAAGACTGCCTAGTGAATTGTGTTATGCTTCAATTGAAGAACAAATGCATGCGCTACATATTAAAAGAATTACTTTGTCAGCAGAAGAGTGTACAAGCGATTCGATTATGTATGATAAGATTTCCTACACTCTAGAGAATAATGGACAGCTTCCAGTGGAAGAAATATTATTTGATTAT
Source organism: Cytophagales bacterium Alg240-R148 (assembly GCA_900537185.1). Classification (GTDB taxonomy): domain Bacteria; phylum Bacteroidota; class Bacteroidia; order Cytophagales; family Cyclobacteriaceae; genus Alg240-R148. Next base: position 614,434 of record LS999828.1, on the reverse strand, counting down.
TGTGCAACACATTATACTGAAGATGGCGATATTTTTATGCACCGGAATATAGATGAAAATTGGTCTTACATTCGGGACAATGACTTTATGTGAAATTTTTTATAGAGGCACTTAAGCACACATTTTGTTCCTTGGGTGTATAAAAGAAACTTCCATTTTTAGGCGTGTTACTGGTTGGAGCTTCGGCGGGGTTGTGATAATATTGAAGTTATTAAAATACCAGTAGAATTTATCTGCTGCTCAACAAGTTTCGGACGAATTAGGTAATTTTATCCACTCGCTAAAGTCGATTTTTTGCCGGTATACTTTTAAAGCGCTGAAGGCTTCTGTTATTGTTTTTTCAAATCACATACTTGCTTATTTCAACAATTAATTGAATAATATCCGGTTTATTGTTAGTCGAATAATGCTATGAAATCGAGGTAATGTTGGTAGGCAAGGGAGGGCTGCTATTGGGAGTTAGAAGGGCCTTGGATTGTTGTAAATCACTTTAAATACTGTTTTAGGCTTGTTTATGGATTTTATTGAATGCCTTGTTGGTGCTAGAAGGCTTTTGTAATGGCTTTGAAATGAGCAAGAAATTCCAATTATAGGCTATGCGCTGTGTGCTTCAATAAATTGTCATAATTATATATTATTATTAATAATTCTGTTATATTAGAATTAAAGATTTCAATTTCATGTTGAAATATGCTATTTTATTAATTGTAGCAACAGATTTATAACTTTATTCATAAAAATATTTCTTGATCCAGTTTTCTAAATATGGCTCCTCATTCCGTTATTCCCGGAATTTAATGTTGTTTCTTCTATTTTATTTTTCTCTTCAAGTATTGGAAGGGGACGGTGTCAATAGAACAGAACGCTCCATGGTTTTGGAAGGGCGAGAAAAAGAGAACATCCACAAAAAAAAGAAGCACAATAAAAAACGGAATGGTCTGCTGCATTTTCTTCACAGCAAACACCACCAAAAGGGAAATTTTAAGTTTATGGATGCTACCACCTTGGATGGTTTGGATGCCGTAAAAAAAAGTACCCTCCAAGCCCCACCTTCGGAAGTTTTTGCTTGGTACCCGTTTTGGGAAAAAGATGCGTACAAATACCTGCATTATAACGTCCTAAAAACCATTGCCTATTTTTCGTACGAAGTAGACCCTAAAACGGGTGACCCGACTGCCTTGCACGACTGGGCTACCACACCGTTGTTGGATTCGGCGCGCAAGCACAACACCAATGTTTTGCTTACCGTTGCCAACTTTGGAGGTGCAGCCAACCGCCAATTTTTAAAAAATAATACTGCCATGGCTACCTGTATTGGGCAGGTGGTATCCTGGGTTAATAAAAGGGGAGCACAAGGGGTTTGCCTTGATTTTGAGGCAATCGATGGCGCCCAAAAAGAGGCATTTACCAACTTCGTACAAGCATTAAGAACCGCCTTGGACGCTTCCAAAAAGGGGGCGTTACTTTATGTTGCAGTTCCCGCAGTAGACTACGACAAATCATTTGACTTCCAAGCCCTCGATACAACGGTAGATGCCATGGTGATCATGGGTTACAACTACTACGGTGCGTCCAGTGCAGTTGCTGGCCCTGTGGATCCCTTACAAAGTGGAGAGGTGTGGGACAAAGAGAACCTTACTACTTCTGTAGAGTACTACCTGAACCAACAGGTTCCTGCTAATAAATTGATTTTGGCTTTGCCTTTTTATGGCAATATGTGGAATACCAATTCTTCTGAATTGGGTTCAAAAGGAACGTTTGTTGGAACCAGAACCTACGACTACGCCAAGGAAGCGGAAATTGACAAAAAGTTTATTGCACATTTTGATACCAATTCGAAGGGCACCTATGCGACCTATCCGCACGAAAAGAAATTCAGACAATTTTGGTACGACGATGCCAGGGCATTTGCCCTAAAAATAGATCTGATAAATAAAAAGAAAATCAGAGGGTTGGGCATATGGGCGTTGGGATATGGCACTAGCAATACAGAAATTTGGAGTGCCATAGCATCTGGTTTGAACACTGGTGTTACCATCCCAGGAGTACCCAATAAAAAAAACAACCAAGCAGGAGGTAGCCCTCCAATAGCTGGCAATAACCCAACTACCGGCATTGGCGGTGATAAAATTAATTCGGGTTCCACAACAGACCAAAATACAAAGCCCAAGAACGGAACTACCAACCCAGAGGGAGTACCCTCGGAAGGAGCAACGGCAGTTACAGACTCCACCACTTTATTGGGGGAGATAAAAGAAGAACTTAAAGTAGTAGATGCTTCATTAAAACCTATAACCGATTACCAAACGGTGGCTTTGTACATTATTGGAATGGGTGTGGTTTACGGCGGCATTGCCTTTATATGCGCCCTGTTTTATGCAGATACCAGGGCATTGCTCTTAGGCACCAAAGCAAAGGCCATTTACATACTCATTTTGATGCTGGTATTGCTGGTGATGTTTTTTGAATTGCTAGGGTTGGTGCAAGACAAAACAGTGGCTTTGATAGTCGGTTTTGTATTGGGAGCCCTTGCCTTGTTTTTTTTGGTGAAAAGTTTTAACAAATTTAAAAGAGACCTACCATGAATAAAAACGGAGCTTCTTTTATGGCCACAGAGGCTGCTTTCAAAAAGCAGGCTGGAACAATAGAAAAGCTATTGAAGGGGATAAAAAAACTTTTAGCAAAGGAGTTTTTATGGATTTTTGCCATCGTACTGGTGTCTTTTCCAATGACCCTCATTCATTATTATTTGCTCACCAAATATGGCGCAGTTGGTCTTTTAAATGCACTGCATGAAATATTCGAGGACAGCGGTCTGTTTCTTGGTCTTTACAGCTTGAATGTAATTGGCTTGTATTTTTCCAGAACATTGTTGGGCGCTATTAAAACACTTTCAAAAGCAAAAAAATGATTTCAAAAGCACTGCATTTTATATCGGACTTTTTGAACAAAGAAATTAAGCTCAATTTCGGGATAGAGCAAAACAACGTAATGGCCAGCAGCCTCATCAATCCCGATGGCTCTGTTACGGCCAATATTGAAAATAAAATTATAATTTCTGTTATCAATTTAGAACATGAAACGGCCATTCAGTCGCGCATCCAACACCAAAAAGGGCCCAATGGAGTGGGGCTGGTCAACCCGGCCATCCATTTGAACCTCTACTTGTTGGTGTCTGCCAACTACGATTCAGGCAATTACCTAGAAGCGTTAAAGATGTTATCGGCTGTTATCGGAGTTTTTCAAGCCAATACGCTGTTTACCCGAGAAAATTTCCCAGCTATGGAGCCACCACTAGAGCGGCTTACGTTTGAAATATTCAACTTGCCAATCAATGAACTGAGTCATATTTGGAGTGGGATAGGAGCAAAGTACGTGCCTTCCATTGTGTACAAAGTAAGGATGATTTCCATTTCCGAAGGGCAAATAAACAAAGAAGTGACCGAGATTTCAGGTTTAAATCCATCTTCCAATCCAAACAAAACGCCATGACAACCGTGCGCTACCATACCATCCTGGAGCTTCAATGTACCCATTCGTATTTTGAGAACAATACTTGCCCCGTGTTGCGGTTTTTGCCTCTGGTGGGTACCCAGGCTGTTTTTAAAAATTATGAACTCATCCAAAGAGAAAATACCTCGGGATTTGCCTTGTATGCCGGGGCATCCGACCAACAGCAATTTAATGCCGCTGAGCATCTCCATGGTATGCCAGATTTGTTCTTTAAGATTCAAGTGGAGGATCCTATATTTTTAAATTACACAAACCTTCCCTTCCTAAAAGAAAATGAGCTGTTTTACTTCAGCGCAGCGCAAAATAACCAACTTCAAAAAAATGACCATGTATCGGAACAAGACGCCATGCCTTTGTATCCATTGGTGTTTTCTGTTCCATTGGACGGAAATAATGGAAATAAAAAAATAAGCATTCAAAACGAGAAAGGTGTTACTGTTATTGCAATAGAGAACATTACACCGAGCCAACCAAGCATAACCCTAGACCTCAGTGCCCACGGACCCGGCTCGTATACCTTGTGGGTGGATGGAGAACATCGGTCTACTTTCTTTGCCTCAGATGATATTCAAGCGGGTAAAACAATTGGAGTTGTGCGGGTAACCATGCAAAATTTGCTCGCATTCAATGCCAATAGCCAACCCTTACAATTGCATTTTATAGCGCGGTTGGCCTTTTGGCAATACCACATAGTATTTCCGGAGAAAAGACAGATTGAGCTGGTGGAGGTAGCAGTTGAAAGTTCGGTTTTGGGGGCTTTTGAAGGACCTGAAGCTGGCGCATTAACGAATGGCCAGAGTTCCCAATTATTTTGCTCTGCTACCCCCTTGCCACTACAGAAGTGGACTGAAACCCCCAATTTATTAGTCACCTATGTTAATAACTTTTCTAATTCTAAAAATCAAATTAAACAAAAGTTACCGTTACCGGATGCAGCATACTTTTCTGGACAGCGGGACAACCAATTTATAATATCCACCATTGTATATTTTTAACTAAAATAAATCAACTATGTCAACACCCATGAAAACGCCAGGAGTTTACATCAAAGAACTCGATGCTTTTGGAAATGCTGTTGTCCCCGTACCTACCGCTGTTCCGGTATTTGTGGGCTATACAGAAAAGTCGTCGTTCAACGGTAAAAACCTCCTCAACCAAGCGGTAAAAATTTCCTCTCTTGCAGAGTTTTTTGCAATTTTCGGCAGTACGCCTCCTAAAGTAAAATACTCCGTAACGGATACTGTTTTGCCGGAAAGAGTAGATTTGTTGGAAGCGGTAGTGGAATCCACCACTAAAGATTTGGACAAAGCCAATGATGCTGTAAAAAAGGCAGCCAAAGCTGCTACCGACGAACAAAAAGAAGCGGCGGCCAATGCAAAAAAAGCCAGTGATGCTGCTGCAGCCAAGCTTAAAGCCGTGCAGGCAGATACCAATATAGCCGCATTAGTAAATGCCAAACAAGCTTTTTCCAAAGCGGATGTGGCAGGTAAAGAAAAGGCAGGAGAAGCAGTAAAGGTGGCACAAGCTACCATTACCAAAATACTGGATGCCGCTGATTTTGTTTCGGAAGGGATTGCTTATACCCTGAGTGCCACAACAGTTAATTACAGAATGTATTCAAGCCTTAAGTTTTTCTACGAAAATGGAGGCGGGGTTTGTTTTGTTATGAGCATAGGAGGGTATGACTTCACACAATCTGCCATAACAGATACTACAGATTTTAATACGGCCATTACAGCATTAACCAGAGAAACAGAGCCTACCATGTTGCTCATTCCTGATTTGGTGGAAGTGGAAGATGCAACGGCAACAGATTTGCAAGACCGCTATGCCAACGCCTATAGTTTACAAAGCACGATGATCAACCATTGCGGGCAAATGATGGACCGAGTAGCGGTATTGGATATTCCTGGAGGGTATTCCAAACCAAAAGTTGGAACCACCCCCGTAGAACAGTTTAGAAACAGTGTGGAACCACTGGACCCCAAATTTAACAGCTATGCTGCTGCTTATTACCCTTGGCTGCACACAACAGTATACCAACCGTCTGAAATTTCCTACAACAACATTGACCCTGCTTCTTACGAAGTGGTCGTAAAAATGCTGTCCAATGAGTTTTCAGATAAAGATGGCAATGTGCCAGATAACATCAACAAGATTATTTCTGCCTTTACCACTGAACCAAGCACTACTTTAGAAAAGGCCGATTTAATTCTAAAGAATTTGAGCAAGAGTTTTCAGCAACTCACCAATTCGATCATGGCAGATATGAACCTTTTAGCACCAAGTGCAGGAATGGCTGGTATTTATAACTCAGTGGATTCCAACCAAGGGGTTTGGGTAGCACCAGCCAATGTAGGCATCCAAAGTACCATCAAACCGGCCATCAACATCGATCATCAAGAACAAGAAGGCCTCAATGTACCTATTGATGGCAAGGCAGTATGTGCCATTCGAGCCTTTGTAGGGAAAGGCAACTTGGTATGGGGCGCCCGTACTTTGGATGGCAATTCCAATGATTGGCGGTACATCAATGTCAGAAGAACTTTGATTTTCATTGAGCAGTCGGTAAAAGATGCAGCCAAGGCCTATGTCTTTGCACCCAATACTTCTAGCACTTGGAATGCAGTTCAGAGTATGATCAGTAACTTCTTAACCGGGGTTTGGAACCAAGGCGGGTTGGTAGGCCCTAAGCCAGCAGATGCATTTTCCGTAAGCGTAGGTTTGGGCAGTACCATGACGGGCGAAGATGTTTTGCTCGGTATCATGCGGGTGGCAGTTAAAGTTGCTGTTTCGCATCCAGCAGAATTTATTGAAATTACATTCCAACAAGAAATGCAGAAGGGCTAAAATTTGGCACTCGTATGGTTGGAGTTAACAATAGCCAAGTGGGTTATTGTACAGCAATTATTGATTTAAAAAGTTTAAAAACATATAAAACACACTATTATGGCAGACGATGGATCAGCACAAAATGCGATTTGGCCCTTACCAAAATTCTATTTTAAGGTAAACTTGGGGTCACAGGATAAAACCGCTTCATTTCAGGAAGTTTCTGGCCTAGAAACAGAAACACAACCCATTGAATACAGACATGGAGACAGCAAAACGTTTTCTACAATAAAAATGCCGGGTATTGCAAAAACAGGCAATGTAACCCTCAAGAAAGGTATTTTTGTAAAAGATAACAATTTCTGGAAATGGTACGATGCCATTAAAATGAACGTCATCAAACGAGAAACTGTAGTGATCGAACTGTTGGATGAAAAGGGTGGAACCACCATGTCATGGACCCTTGCCAATGCTTGGCCAACCAAAGTTTCTGGTACCGACCTAAAATCAGATGCAAATGAAGTGGCCGTAGAAACACTAGAGCTTGCACACGAAGGGTTGACCATTAAAAATGGAGGGTAAATGAGTAACCTCTATCCACCCGTAGGCTTTTATTTCAGGTTGACATTTACAGGCATATCAGGTTCTGTAGATACTTCTTTTAAAGAAGTAAGCGGGATATCAGTAGAAATGGATACGGAAGAAATTGCTGAAGGTGGGAACAACCGGTTCAAACACCGGGTTCCAACCTCAGCAAAATTTTCCAATCTGGTTTTAAAACGTGGGTTGGTTACTTCTGAATCTGAGCTTTTGAATTGGTGCCAGACTACTTTGCAAGGAAGCTTGGCCGAAACGATTCAACCAAAAAACATCATTGTGGATTTGCTCGATGAAAACGGCGACCCTCTAAAATCTTGGAGTTTTGTTAATGCATGGCCGGTCAAATGGTCGGTTTCTGATTTGCACTCCATGAACAACGAAATTGTAATTGAAAATCTGGAGTTTTCTTACAGTTATTTTGAAGAGTTAAACAACAGCATATTTGGAAATCTTTTTGACGGAGAATAATGGCAATTGAAATAAGAGAACTTCTGATCCGGGTCAAAATTGAAGAACCGATGGACCAAAAAAACTTGGAAGTCGAGGTGGATCAAATCAAACAATCGATTTTAAAAGAATGTAGAAATACAATAAAAAAGGAGTTAAGAAAGTCTAAAGAGCGATAAAATGGCATTAGAGAAAATGGAAATCTTTGCGTATACAGACGACCAATATTCGACCCAAACTTCGTCTTGTACAGTGGATATTAACCCCTCTACGTATACGCACAAACACAAAGTCAATTACAACAACCAGGCCCCTCAGGGAGCCGCCAATACCACATTGAAATTCAAAAGTATATCACCTGAAACGGTTTCATTTGATATCCATTTTGATGGCACAGGAGTAATTGAAGGGATTACGGACACGGTAAGCGAACAAATTAAAACTTTTAAGGAAGTATGTTTTACCTACAACGGAGAAATTCACGAACCCAATTACTTGATTCTTTCGTGGGGTGAATTGGTGTTTAAATGCAAATTAACATCCTTTGATGTCAATTATACACTTTTCAAACAAGATGGCTCTCCTTTGCGCGCGAAAACCTCTGTGTCTTACGAGCAAGCGTTGGATGTGAAAACCATCTCGAAGGAAGCCTCAGACGAATCGCCTGATTTAACCCATAAAGTTGAAATCAGACAAGGCGATACCCTTCCGAATATTTGTTTCAAAATTTATGGAGATTGTCGATATTACATGGAAGTTGCGCGGTTCAATAAGATTACCAATTTCAGGCAGTTAGAACCGGGTAGCATTCTTTTTTTACCACCTTTAAAATAATATTTATGGCCAACTCTCCTCTAATTGAAGACTCTAATGTTGTTTCTTTTTCTATTCTCTCCGCGGGTAGTGAAATACCCTCTACTTATGAAGTAATGGAGGTAAGAATTGAACAACAGATCAACAAAATTGCCGAAGCCGAGATTACGCTGCGCGATGGTAGTGCAGCGGATCAAAAATTCACCATTACGGATGAAGATACCTTTAAACCGGGAACGGAAATAGAAATTCAATTGGGATATGAAGGACAAAACACCAGTGTATACAAGGGGATTGTTACCAAACAAATTGTTAAAGTGAACAACGATTCAGGTTCCATGTTGCAGATTATTTGCAAAGATGAGGCGATTAAAATGGCAATTAATCGGAACAATGCAGTGTATCTCGATATGAAAGACAGCGACATTATTACCAAAATTACAGGCAATTACAGTTTGAGCAATGCAGTGGCGGCTACGGAAGTTGAGCACAAAGAAGTGGTCCAGTTTTCTGCTGTTGATTGGGATTTTATCATCAACCGCGCAGAAGTAAATGGCATGGTAGTTTATACCGACAGTGGCAAACTAACAGTGGCAGCACCGGATGTATCGGCCAGCCCAGCGCTCGAACTAACCTTTGGGTACGACATAATTGAATTTGATGGTGAATTAGATGCTACCTTGCAGCTCTCAGGGGTGACCAGTAATGCCTGGGACATGGCAACACAAGCAACCATCGATGCAACCGCGGCAGAGCCTACCACCAACGAACAAGGCAATCTGAGTGGTAGTGCCCTATCTTCTTTGGTAGATGCTGGCAGTACTGGGCTTTATGCTTCTGTTCCTTTGGCACAAGATGCTATACAAAAATGGGCCGATGCCGCTTTGTTGAAATCCAGGTTGTCGCGTTACAAAGGTACAGTGCTCTTTGCCGGGTCTGCCTTGGCTAAAGTTAATTCTTGTATCAAATTACAAGGAATGGGCAATCGTTTTGACGGCAATGCTTTTGTTTCGGGCGTGGTACACCTGTTAGAAGAAGGAACTTGGAAGACAGAAGTGCGAATAGGCCTATCGGAAGAATGGTTTTCAGACCAGCATCCTGTTGCCATGGCCGATGCCTCAGGTTTGTTACCAGGGGTAAAAGGGCTGCAAACGGGCATCGTTCAAAAAATGTACGAGGACCCAGACAACCAATTGCGGGTACAGGTGAAAATTCCAATTTTAGGAGCCAATGCCGATAGTGTTTGGGCCCGGTTGGCTACCTTTTATAATGGCAACGGGTTTGGAGCCTATTTTATGCCCGAAGTAAATGACGAAGTAATTCTAGGTTTTATGAACGACGACCCGCGGTTTCCGATTATTCTGGGTAGTGTTTATAGCAGTTCCATTGCTGCACCCGAAATGCCGGAAGAAAAAAATTCGATCAAAACAATCGTAACCCAAAGCAAACTACAGCTGAAATTTGATGATGAAAACAAAGTAGTAACCGTATTAACACCAGGAGGCAACACCTTGGTAATCAGTGATGAAGACAAGGGCATTACGTTAACCGATCAAAACAGCAATCAAATTCAAATGAATGCCGACGGCATAGTCGTAGAGAGTAAATCGGACCTTACCTTGAAAGCATCCAATAAAGTAAACATCCAAGGTGCTTCCATTGCTATCGATGGAGAGCAGTCTGTGGATACAACCGGTGGAACAGTATCGGTCACAGGCAACCAAACAACGACTATATCTGGCAGTATGTCCTGTGCCATATCCAGCGACGGAGAAATGAGTGTGAAAGGCCTAACCGTAATGTTAAATTAGTTATGAAAAAGAAAAAATCCTTCTTAGGAACAGGGTGGAGTTTTCCACCAACATTCGAGAAAAAAATGCGCCATGTTGGGGTAGAAATGGTAAGTGAAGGGGAAGATATAAAACAGTCTTTAGAGATTATTTTAAGTACCAGCGTGGGCGAGCGGACCATGTTGCCTCGGTTTGGTTGCAACCTCAACGATTATCTTTTCAAGGAAATATCCACCACCCGTTCCAATTTTATAAAGGAGTTGGTGCGATCGGCTATTACCAACTACGAACCGCGCATCAAGTTGCTCGCAGTTAATCTGGACCAATCAAAATATTTAGATGGTATAATCGATGTACAAGTGCGGTACGAAGTGCGGACTACCAACAACCGTTTTAATTTGGTTATTCCATATTATAAAATTGAAGCAACGGGCATTCCAATGATATTGCAAAACAAAATGGAGATTACCCAGGAAAAATAACGAATGACAGACCGAAAAGGCACCATACGGAAAGGCACAGGAATTGACAAAGGCAGTCGGTTCGACAATAAACTATTGAATGGGGATTTTAATATTGACCAACGGTCTATGTCCGATTTATTGGCCTACATAATCGAATATTCTAATAAAATAAATTTTTTTAATACAGAAAATGAAGCGGAAGGCAACTGGAGTGAGTTGCTCCAAAACGACCCTACTTTTTGTATGGTCGAAATTGTAAGCGAGCGTTTGCAAATATTGGATGAGCTGATCCAAGACAGGAAAAGAGGGGAAGACGAATTTTTAAAAACGATTTTAATTTTATTCCGATGGGCTAAAAAAATTGAACATTGGTACCATGTGCTCAACGACAGCGGCAACGAAAAAATAGCCAATGAAATTGTCAATATGTTAAAAGATGGTTTGGGCGATCATTTTAATTTCATTGAACAAATTATCAACCAATGGACTGCTGTCCTTGAAAAAACAGACTCCAATAGGCTCATGAGCCTAATTGCTTCTTACCAAAGTTTGTCGGAGCAGGAGCAGCAAAAACAATTGCATCATTTTGTTAAATATTTCAAAGGACAACGCGCAACATTTGCAGAAAAAGAAGGAGAATTTCAGAATCGTTTGTACAAATCACTTGCTTTGAGTAGAAGTGCAATCGAAAGATTCCAAAATTTTGTTCAAGAGCAATTAGAAAACCATCTGTTATCTAATAATACCCATGAACCCCATACCGCCTTGTACATTACTTTTGCGGTGTTATTTCAGAAAGCACAAACCAGTATCAACCAATTGTCTCGAAGACATTTGGATTATTTCTATAGAGACGTTCTCAAACAAAAAGAATTCAACGGAGCAGCTTCGGAAGTGGTGTTGGCTTTTGATTTGGTTAAAGGTGTGGGCCATAGCACCATGCCCAAAGGAACAGATTTAACAGCGGGCTTGTTGTTTGGTTCCGCAACAGATGTTGGCTTCAAGACAAAAAAAACGCTGGACCTATACGAAGTGCAACTAGAAGAACTCCATACGCTATTGTTCCACAGCAACCAATACATTGATTATGGAACCAAGAAACCATTGGTTTCCCAGGTGCTCAAAAGCAATTTGGTATTAGAGGGGAAGGAAGTAACCAAAAAAGAAAAATGGTTTGTTTTTGGGGCAAACAAACACACCGATCAACGAACCATTGTAGACCAAGAAAAAACAGGGTCCATTGGCTTTATCGTTGGTTCACCCGTGCTGTTTTTGAAAGAGGGGCAACGCAACATTCAAATAGACATTCAATTTGAGCCCAATGCTTTTGGGGCACAATTCGACACTTTGGTCAAACAAATCATGAAGGCCAAAGAAATAACCTTAGAACAAGTGGTGTTTGATTTGTTTTCAGAAGGATTTTGTGTGTTTTATACCAGTAAAAAGGGCTGGAATGAATTGAAGAAGTACGAAGTGCAGGTAGACACCCAAACGTGTACCTTGTCCATCCAAATTAATTTGAAAAGCAAAGACCCACTTTTGGTGTTAGGACAAGAAGAACAAGGCAGATTAAAATGGCCTTCCATAAAAGTAATGTTGGATGAATTTGCTCCCTATTACTTGTACTCCTTGTTTCAAAAAAGCACATTAAAATCAATTAATATAAAAGTAGAAGTGCAGCGCTTGCGCAACCTGTCGCTTTACAACAACATAGGTAAAATGCCTGCGGACAAACCTTTTGACCTATTTGGTCCTTTGGCGGAAGAAGGTGCTTTTTTAATGTTTGGCAACAACGAACTATTTCAGAAAAAGCTGAACCAATTGGAAGTAGAGATAGAGTGGGACAACCTACCGCAGGTGGATGGTGGTTTTGACGCCTATTACCAAGGGTATACCAATCCGATCCACAACCAAGACCCGAAAGTTAGATTTTCAGTATTGTCCAATAGCTACTGGTTGCCTACCAACGACCAGGAAGAGCAAGAAGCACAGTTGTTTGGTTTGTCTAGTACGCTCAATGAGGCCGGTTTTGCTGTGCAAAGGCTCCATAATGTTTCTAAAATATCGGTAGAAGACTTGGACCATTTTACCTACACCTCGGAGCAAACTCTTAAAGAACCTTTGGTATACGACATCAGCACACAAACTGGTTTTTTTAGGTTTAAATTGGTAGCACCCAACCAGGGGTTCGGGTTAAAGTCTTACCAAGAAACCGCCCAGCAGGTAGCTTTTTTTAACGCCCATAATAAAACCAATATTCCCACACCCAATCCACCGTACGTTCCAAGGGTAAGACAGATATCCGTGAATTACAGCGCCGTAGATGAATTGTACTTTCAAACCTCTACTTCTAAGTCCAATAGGCCAGCGGCCACTTGTGGTGAATTGATGCAGGTAACTCCCTTTGGAATAGAACCGGTGTTACAAAATGGAAAAGTCGAAAAACAATCTTTGTTTTGCGCGTATGACTTTGAAGGGTATTTATTGATGGGATTGACTGGTCTGAAAGACCAGACCACTATTGCGGTATATTTTGATTTTCTAAATTCTAGTACCACCAATAAAATTAATAAGATAAAAGTAAAGTGGGAGTACTACAACGGCTTCAAATGGACTGAAATTGAACCGGAAAACGTATTAATTGATGAAACGAATTCTTTTAACAGGTCGGGAATTGTTGAAATTATTTTGCCTAAAGTTGCATCCCAAGAAATTAGGAAGGGGAAGTCGATCTATTGGTTGCGTGTCTCCACACCAAAATATGCGGCACACTACCCCAAAATTAGGGGAATTTATTTCAATGCAGTTCGGGCCTACTGTACTACCACCAACAAAGGGGTAATTGGAAAGGAAATTCCAGAAAATAGCATTTCAAAAATCAGTGGCAATTTATTAGATATTAAAAAAGTACACCAACCAACGGTATCAATAGGCGGGGTTCAGCCCGAAAATGGAGAGGATTTTTACATGCGGGTAAGCGAACGGTTGCGGCACAAGGGGAGGGCGGTAAGTGCACTGGACTACGAACGACTATTAATGGAACACTTCGATGAAGTAAGCATGGCCAAGTGTACGAATTTGGATAAAAATTTCAAACCAAGACCTGGAAAATTAAAAGTAGTAGTGCTCAGTTCTAAATGGACTATTGAAGAGCGGTACTATTTTAGTAATGAACAATTGGATAGAATGACCAAACTGTTACAAGGATTGTCGTCTCCACTAATCGAAATTGAAGTGATCAACCCAGAAGTGGAATATTTATTGGTCAATTGCCAAGTGAACTTTCGCTCTGAATTCAATGGCGGGTATTACATCGAACAACTCAACAAAGAAATAGCACAATACATATCTCCCATGACCCATTTGGATATTGGGGCAGGAGGCATTGGGGGTAGGATTGTGCCCAATATGATAGTGAGTTTTGTGGAAGAGTTAGAATACATTGATTCGGTAGAAGAATTAAATGTAGAGCACATTATTCGCGATGCAACCCAAGAAGGAAATGAGTATACCTTGTGTGTGTACCAATATGGACAAGAATTAAAAGCCTTTAAACCTTGGTCCGTTTTGGTGTCTGTAAAAAAACACAACATTTTAGTGAAGAACCAACCAGGACACATCGAAGACCTTATAGAAGTAGGCATCGGCAATCTAGAAATTGGTTTGGATTTTATTATCGATAAAAAGGCTAAGGAGGAAGAACAGATTATGAACCAAAAATTTCAAACGGAAGAAGCGTCTAAGGATACTGCCTTTTTTATCATTAAGCACAATTCTTTAAAGGAATAAAAATGGAAAAACCATTCAACAGACAGAGTCTTAAAAACCTATTTAGCAAAGGAAGGCGACCAGATGAGTCCAATTTTGCAAGTCTAATTGATTCTATGGTGAACCGAGTAGATGATGGAATTTCTAAAAATATAAAAGATGGGTTGATTTTATCTCCTGAAGGGGATGAGTCGAGCCGTTTGGTTAGTTTTTATGATAACATTCTGGACCCAGCCCCAAAATGGGGAGTTTCTCTAGATAAAAATGGAAAAGGTGGGTTGGGTTTTCAAGAAATAGAATCCGATGCGGAGGGCCAAGCCAGGCTGTATTTTAAAAAAGGTGGCGCAATTGGAGTTGGTACCAAAGATCCAAAAGCGGATTTTGAAGTAGAGGGTATTGCGGCTTCCGTGGCATCCATGGGGTCTTTTAGGTATGGCCAATTTGATGCCAACGGACAGTACCACACCATTGTGGACAAAATGGACGGCTGCCATGCTTTCCAAATTACTGCTCAGGTAGGAAAAGAGGATACTGGACACCATGCTTTGATGCATGCCCATGTCTTAATTGCTTTCGGGAAACCTACCATACAAATGGTCCAAACTTCGTACGGTATGTGGTGGAACAGGTGGTGGAATAAATGGCGCTATAAGATCCAGCTAAAAGTGGTAGGCTCCACCCATGACCACCAATTGCTTATGAAAAGCAGTTTTGATTTTGGGAAAGGTGAATATGTAAAGTTTCACATGAAAAAATTGTGGGACAACGACATCCAAAAGCTATGTGAACTATAACAATCAATATGGAAGATACATCTAAACCAGGCTATATTGATAAGGAAAGCCACCAGAACACCTCCTATGACAAACTCTATGTAGAAGGAATTGAAATGTTGCAGAACCTTTCGGGGGCCCAGTGGACAGATTTTAACGAACACGATCCCGGTGTTACCATTTTGGAGAACTTGGTCTATGCCATCACGGAGCTAGAACACAAGGCCGACCTACCCATCGAGCATATACTAAGAGAATCGAAAGGCAAAGCCCTGCAGCCAGGAGACAATGGTTTCTTTTTGCCTTCTGAAATTTTAACCACGGCACCTATCACCGAAAATGATTATCGAAAACTATTTGTGGATCAGGTGAAAAATTTAAAGAATGTTTGGATCAAAAGCCAGCAAGAATACAACAATGCCGACCAACTACTAGAAGCCCACAACGGTTTAAGGGGGCTGTACCATATCTATGTGGAGTTATACGATTATCCAACAGAAGCAAAAGCCCTCAATGAAGAAAAACAGAGGGTACACGAGGCAGTCAAACAGCTCTTCCATGCCAATAGAAACTTTTGTGAAGATTTATACGGTATTACCATTCAGGAGCCCACTTACATAGACATGAACTTACAGCTTACGCTCGAAGAGCATGCCGATGGAGAACAAGTTTTTTCGGAAGTATTTTATATGCTGAGCAATTATATTTCTTCTGATATTGAATTTGCCCCGCTGTGGAAGCTCGTGGAAGAAGGGATGTCCACCAATGCTATTTTCAATGGACCGATGCTCAACAATGGATTTATAACGGATGCACAACTAAAAGAAAAACCCGAGGGATTGGCTTTGCAACCCATGGAGAAAATGTTGGCCAGAATAGATGGGGTGGTAAGTGTAGATTTTTTTGAACTCAACGAGCAAAAGGAAGGGCTTGTTTACATTCCAATTCTTCAAATTTATTTGGAGAAAAACAACCAACAACTCAAGGTGAAGGGCGTTGTAGACAACCACGACCGATCAGAGAATTTCCGGGTGGGCGATGTTATTATTGGTGTAAATAAAAGAACGTTTTCTTCTGCAATGGCTTTGTTGAAGTACGTGCAAAACCATAAATATATACTGTATAAATTGAAGGTGGAGCGTGGCAGAGAGGCCTTTCCGATGGTTATAAAACCCCATGCCTTACATTTCTTGCCAATAGAGTTTGATAGAGCGCCATTGCTTTCCAACATCGACCCTGAAAGGCAAAAAGACCTGTTCTTTAAATCAAAAGGGGAATATTTCTTTTTAGACCTTCAAGAATTTAAGGAGCATTTGGAAGAAAAAAGAGAGCTGAATTTAAGCACTTTTAAATCCGCTACTAGGTCTTTCAATGAAATGGGGCTACCCGAAGGGGAAAACTTACAACTCAATGCTTATTATCCGCTCCGAAAACAATTTCCTGTAGCCTATGGTATTGGAGATTTTGGACTGCCTGAACATGGTATTTCTGAAAAAAGAAAAGCACAAGCCAAACAGCTTAAAGCCTACTTGATGCCATTGGATCAAATGATGGCTAATTTTTTAAAGCAGTTGACCAGCCTCTATGCGTTGTACGATGTAAATGAAACAAAAAATCTTACTTCCTATTTTTACCAAGAATTAGACGATATGCCCGAGCTGCTAGAATTGGTAAAAGAATACCATTTGGAGCCTGATAAAACAGCCATGCAGCGATGGGAAAAAACCTTAGCACAGCTTAATGATAATTTTGACCACGGTGCCGTTCAACGGCTCAACGAAGTTGCAGACACTTTACTTGCGCGTTTTGGGGAAGTTTACCCCTCGTATACCCTCAAAAAAATAAATGGTACCAGTTATGGTAATAAAGGCCACGACGCTTCCTTGGATAAAGAAATTCTATTTCGAAAAAGAGAACTAATCAAACATTACGATGCGATAAGTTACAACAGGGCAGTGGCGTATAATTATTTACAAGAGGCATCGGATGTTCCGAGCCTTATTCGAATTATTGCCGTCTTATTGGATATAAACAGCACACCACAAGGTGGTTTGGCTAAAGCAATGACCGAGCAAGACTCCGGTTTCGGAATATTTTGGTTCGAACAAAGAACAGACTTTATAGGCGATAAGCTGAGTAAGTTGTTTGGTACGGGGCAAGAAGACGTGATTGCAGCGGATGAACTGTTAATTATAGAAGAGCGGGTATACAATATTTCTGATGATTTTTTCTTTTTTTCAAACGACAAAAACGTATTGAATAATGTCTTGAAGATGGCCGTAATTAGGGAGAATTACCAAATAAAAGAGACCAACAACCACAACGACCCTTCCTGTTATATTTTGTTTACCAATGAAGAGCGGATGACCAACGTCGTGCACAAATCAAGTTCCAAGGCACAGGCAAAGATAGATATTGCAACTTCAATTGCTTTTATTAAATCGTTGAGTCAGAAAAGTGAAGGGCTGTATTATGTAGAGCATATGTTGTTGGCCCCACCCTATTTGGGGCGGCATTTTGGATTCAAAATTTGTATTAAAAACAACAACGAGGAGGTAGTGTGTTTCCAACATTACCAATTAGAAAATTACCAAAAAAGGAATAAGTGGGTGAAACGCATCCACGACAATATTAAAAACCCTAGCGGCTTGCAGTTTAGAGTCAATAGAATTGAAAACAAATATGTAATAAGAATTTTAGACGATGGGGGGACCATTATCGCGCAATCCATTAGGCGTTATGCCGAAGAAACAGAGGCGCATACAATGTTTGGAGCTAAGCGTGCATCTTCCGGTCGCCAAAACCTTCAAATATGTACAATCGAATTTATTTCCAATTATGGAAAGGGCAATTATGTGGAGGAGTCTTTTTTTAGTTTTCAAATTAGTTTTATGTTGCCATCATGGCCTGTTCGCTTTCAAGACCTTAATTTTAGAAGTAAATTAAATGATTTGCTCCACGAACATGCTCCAGCCCACATTGCGCACCAAAGTTATTGGTTGGATGTTGAAGACATGGCTGATTTTGAATTTAAGTACGGGAATTGGAAGTCGTACTTGTCTCAATCCAGCAGTGTAGAGGAAAGGCTGAAACATGCCTACACACTAATTGACGCAATTAAAAAATACCAAGGGCAGTGATGAATAGTCAAAAGAACCTTGCCATACGGTCCCAGGCATTTGAGCTGAGCATTGAACACAAAAAAGATGCTGATTCTATTCAGTCTGCTATCAGTACCATGCAGCAAACCAAATTAATGCCCATAATTGAAAGGGTATTAAGCCGTTTTGACCCAGCAGATAGTTTGTTGCAATTTGAAGGTATTGAACTGAATTTAGGAGTCCTTAAAAGAGCGGATTGGCAAAATCATTTGCCTATGGTATTAGAAGAACAGCTCACTTTGTTCTTTCAAAACAATCTCGATGACCAAGGTCGGTTAAAAAAAGGGAAAAGAATTCAGTTAAAAGAACGCAAGTTGGGTCAACTTGAGTTTTTTCTACTCCATGGTTATTTGCGTTGGGAAGCTAACGCATCCATAACCCCAGTTGCTTTGTTCAAAGAATTATTAAAGAAGAATAAGAGTGGAGTGAAAGCATTATTATTGGCCCATGCTCCAAACCAAGTTGTTAGAAAAAGAATCATTACCCAACTGGAGGAGGATGTTTTAGAGAAAATTGTAGAGGTGCAGGCCGGAACCGATAGCAGTTACCTTCTTCAATATAAAAACAACATGCTCCGCAGGCAGCAAAAGGACCCAATTGTAGAACGAAAGTTCGATGTTTTTAGAATGGTGGTATGGGATGTGTTGTTATCGTATTTGCTTGTGGTTTCCAATGGTTTTTATAATAAAAAGGCCTACTTGTCTTATTTGATAAAAAATGTGGCTTTGCGATTCAATCTTACTTATGCATTGGTTTTATCGGTTATCGCACAGGGAGTACAGCAAGTTGGAAAGGCCAGTGCCAATAATGAATTTGAGTGGATTGTTAGCAGCTTGAAAGCCGAAGAGGATAAAAAAAATAAAAACAACCTACTGGATCAAAACCATTCGGACCAGGAAGATTTGTTGGAGGCAGTCCGGCAATATATAGCAACCGGAAAGTTCAAACACAGATGGTCGATAATATCTGATGCTGATATAAAGTTGCTTTTGTCTCGGCTTGTTAAACAAAAAAGAATTGGTGTCGAATATTTTATCTCTTTGGATCCCCAACACCCAAAAAGAAACCAAAGGTTGCTTCATTTTTTTGAGGAAACCCAATTGGTGCAATTAATAGAACAATCCAGCAATCCATTTTTTAAAGAAGCTTGGCTGTTGTTAGAAACTATGTTCCGCCCTCTCGATGGTTCGCATGGGTTGTATGCATTAAAGCGAAATTTATCTGCTTATAAGGGGCGGTTTTTAATGGAATGGTGCCTTGCTTCCAGGGCAAATTTAGACAGTATATTCGAAGGGCTGGAAAAAAGTATTTCAATTTCAAAAGTAGAATACTACCAACTATTAAAACAAGCAAAAGCCGAGGTACCCAAGCAACACAAAAAAAGGTATAAAGAATACTTAAAACAAACCTATTTTTCGAGTTCGGCAGCACCTAACAAGTTTATAGACAGTGCAACAGCAGTTCAAGAAATAATGCAATACCTAGAGCAGCATAACGCTGAAAAATGGATGCATTGGTTGTGGGATAAGATACAACAATGGTCCAGTGTAAGTGGTGTGGCAACCCATGTTTATTTGGGTTGGTTGAAAATTGAACTGCAAACGCAAAATAAAAGAGGACCACTAACCAGTGCCTGTGCCGAATTGCTTATAAAGATCAATAAGAACAAATTAAAGGGGGTTGTTCCGACTCCAATAGAACCTCTTTTGCCAAAAAAGTTATGGGGGGAGCTTGAAAAACAATTGCAGCGTTTGTTATCAACCGAATTATCAAGGAGCTGCGCTGAAAATAAATTCCAACTCCTCTTGTATCAGACATTGGACAGGTACAAGGTAGATAGGCAGGGGGCACTAAAAGAACTGGAGTGGTTTTTAGGGCAGAGTTCAGCCTTTAGTAGAGAAAGAAGTAAAGAGGTTATGCGGTTTCTAAACGCCAAATCGGAGCAGTCCAGTAAAAACTTAAAAAGGGAAAAGTTGGTTCGGATAATTGATTTCATCTTGGAACATCAGGTTTTACCATGGTGGCACCATGCGTACCAATGGAGTAAGTTCAACGATGATATAAAATCGGTAGCTGTTGACAAATGGTTTGCGCCATACGGACTGTCTTTATTGGCCAAGGAAAAAATAGCCAAGCACATCGAACTTCCCGTCCTTTTTAGGTTGTGGCAGATATCAGATCAAAGTAAGGACAACATTGTATCCAAACAAGCCGAGCAAATTTTAGAAGCCATAGAAAACCAATGGATTCCAGCTGGATGGTTTCCAGAAAATAGTGGCGAAACATTGCAGCGCTTGGTATTTAAACTACTTAAGAGCGGGTCGAGTGCCGAGAAAGGGGTGCGGGCATTGGGTAACTGGCTGTTGGCACAATGTGCTACCTCAAAAAATAAAGAAATAGCGGAAAAAATGGTGTTGGGTATTTTCGATAAAAACAACCTTCCATTTTTGCCAGATGTTGTCCAACCTGCTTTTCTGTCTGTTATAAAACCTAAATCATTGGTGCAAGAACATGTTGTTCAGAATTTTAGCAGTTGGGTAGAAAAAAATAAAATTAGCAAAGGCGACCTGTTGTCATTTATGGCTGTTAAAAACAACAGGAGGAAAACAATAGCTGCGCTCTCCTTAGAGCAAAACTTCAACCAATTGAACTTTTTGGTACCAAACAATCAAATAAGGTTTCTGAAAGCCATCGAAGCACTTCTGGGATTTTTTATTCAAGATGCTGTTTCAAAAGAAAAAGTGAACGCCTTAAAAATGAATATTTTGGATCAGGTATACCTTGTGTTGGGATTGGGGATAATCTCAAATTGGAGCTTGTCCCATTGGTCTGGTTTGCTTTCTTCAGAATTGATTAAAACCTTAGGGTTGGCTCAATACCAAATGCGGTTGGCCACAAAATCAATCCAACAAAACAACAAAGTAATGGCTGCAATGTTGCAACAATTAGAAAGAGACACTGCAACACATGTTGGCCTCCAGAACCAAGCACCTCCTGCGTATAAAAAACTCGGGGAGCAGGAGGCAAGACAATTTTTAGAAGCTGTTTATATACGCCGGGCTGGTTTGGTTTTGCTCCACCCATTTATTGGAATGTTGTTTGAGAAGTGCGCCATTCAGCTAAGGGAAGGGCGTATTGTGCCCGAAGATATTTCAAGAGCCGTTGGTTTGTTGGAATATGCAGCAACAGGTCAGGAGGCGCCGGAAGAACATGAATTGGTTTTGCATAAAATTTTGTGTGGTGTATCGGAAAACCAACCTGTTTCAAAATACCAATTGATGCCAGAAGATAAAAACATGGTCCACAGTATGTTGGAGGCGGTAATAGGCCGCTGGTCCGTTTTGAAAAATACTTCTGTTGAAGGACTTCGAGGTTCATTTTTGCTGCGCAATGGCAAGTTGGAAGAAGAGCCAGAACAGTATTTTTTGAAAGTGGAACAACAGGCTTATGACCTTTTACTAGACCAATTACCATGGAATATTACACAGGTGAAATTAAGTTGGATGACAAAAATGTTATGGGTAGAATGGAGGTGACAGCGGATCAATCGACGCAAGCATTAAAGGAGGAGTTGATTTGGTTCCAAGAAGTAGTGAACCAAAGTATAACCCTGTATTTTGAAAACCAACCTTCGACCAAAGGGGTGCGCGCCTTGTCTCCCCCCGATATAAAAGAAAATGGCGCTCCGTATGCCCAGCTATTAAAAGAAAATAATGCAACGTTTGCCGACAGGGTTTTGCTAATGTTGGCCGTAGTGCCACATGTGCAGCCTCAAATGTTGGATGTTTTTTTTATTAGGAACCAAGAACTGAATTGTGATTATTCTGAATTTGGAGGGGTTAAAAGTACCAACCGGCCTGGGTTTCAACCAACTTTTGAAACTGCCTGTTTTATACTGGGCGGCCACTACCTAGAAGAAAGAATTGCTTTTATTCAAAACTGTACTAAAAACCATTTTTGGTTTGCCAAGGGGGTGTTGGATCTGGATGTAGAAATAGAATTTATATTGCAGCAACCGATCCGCCTGTCCCATGAATATTTTGGATATATATTTTCTGGCGAAAGGCATTTACCTCAATACAGCAGTAAATTTCCGGCAAGAGAAATTAAAACAGAGTTGAATTGGGAAGACCTTGTCATCAATGATTCGGTTCGAGCCAATTTAATGGAAGTAAAAGATTGGTTGGTGCATAGTGAAACCATATTGCAACACTGGCAGTTGCATAAAAATTTAAAATTGGGATTTAAAGTGCTGTTTTACGGCCCACCAGGTACTGGTAAAACTTTAGCAGCCACCTTGCTTGGGAAAACAACTCACCAAGCTGTTTTTCGAGTGGATTTATCTTTGGTAGTTTCTAAGTATATTGGGGAAACGGAAAAGAACCTAGGTCGATTGTTTGATGAAGCAGAAAATAAAGGGTGGATTTTATTTTTTGATGAGGCCGATGCGCTTTTTGGTAAACGAACACAAACCAAAGGAGCCAATGATCGGTATGCCAATCAAGAAATTGCTTTTTTATTGCAAAGAATTGAAGAATTTAATGGCCTGGTAATATTGGCTACCAATATTCAAACCAATATTGATGAGGCCTTTTCAAGAAGATTTCAGTCGATGGTGCATTTCCCTAACTTAAGTGCAAGCGAACGCGTGCAATTGTGGCAGAATCTTTTATCAGAGTTGGAATTGAGCAAAGATGTAAATTTGCATGAGCTCTCTGAAAAATATGAATTGAGCGGTGGTGAGATGGTCAATGTGTTGCGGTTTTGTGCCCTTGAAGCCGCTAAAAGAGGGTCGAAAGCAGTGCCCTTGGCCGATTTAATAATAGGAATTAGAAGAGAATACAATAAAAAAAATAAAACCATTTGATATGCCTTTACAAGTTGTAATGGGAGCAACAATGACCTGTACTTTTGGTGCTGCACCAGGGTCTTTGATTGTACTTCCTCAAAATAGAGTAATGGGGTGCAACATGCCCGCTGCCAACATTATGGACAATAAGCCAATTCTGAACATACCTCCTTTTGGTGTGTGTTCTTCTCCATCCAACCCGATGGTAGCAGCAGCAACAGCAGCAGCACTTGGGGTACTAACGCCAATGCCGTGTATTCCAGCTACGGTAACGCCTTGGACACCAGGGTCTTCCAGTGTAATGATAGCCAACATGCCTGCTGTAAACAATACTTGCAGTTTGAATTGCATGTGGGGTGGGATGATCACCTTTACACAAGCAGGGCAAGCCACTGTAAATACCGCTTCTTAACCTTTTTTTGATACGATTGCAACCCATAAAAAAAGGATAGAAGCAGTATTGGTTTATTCCATAGGTCGGATGTTATCTTCTTTGTTTCTTTCGAGTAATTTGTGGAACGGGTCAATGCCAATGGTATTTGGTTTTTGGTTTAAGACGATCTTGATTTTGTTTTTGCTTCTGGTGATATGGTGCTTCTGAAGGTATATCGGCTTGTTTTTTTTGTCGAAAAACCCGAGCTCGATGAAGTCAGCAATTGGCAAAGTCTTATTAAGATCTTCTGGGCCGGCCTCGAGTTGGTCGTCGTAAATAAATGCACCATTTCCATCCATTCTATATTTTCGCACTTGAAGGGTGGCCTCCACTTGGTACTTTCCGCCCGGTAAAGGCAACAGAGTAGCTTGTGTTATGGAATTGTCGTAAAAAGTAATTGTTTCAAACAAGTCTTGGATAAGGTATAGTTGGTTGGCAGGAGTAACTGCCCTAAAATAGGACAGCAAATCGTCGGTGGTTGGATACCTTTCGCTACGCAACTTTCCATCCAAAATGTTCCAATCTTGGATGAACTTAGATAGGGCTTTGTTGACACTGTCCTCTGAAATAATATCTTGAAACGCATACATATTGATGGCTCCTTTTTGATAATATAAGAACTTTTGTCCTTCTACTTGGTACAGTGGTAGTTCTGGTTTGGATGTTTTAACTCTATTTTTGAAATAACTATCGTGTTGTATTGCTAAGAACTGCCGGACTTTTTCTTCCGAAAAGTGTGCTTGAAGAACCATAATAGCAGTATACTGGGCCAAACTTTCAATAACCATTAGCTGTCCTTGAACGTTGGCAGCAGCAAGTTGGTTGCCCCACCATTGGTGCGCTATTTCATGAGCAGTTACATAAAATGCCATGTCTACATCTTCCGAATCTTTAATGTCCAATACAAAACCCATCGATTCAGAAAACGGAACTGTATTGGGAAAAGATTGAGCAAAATTGGCATACCTCGGAAATTCCATTATTCTCAATTGTTGGTATGGGTAGGGGGAGAAATTTTCGCTGCAATACCCTAGCGACGCCTGCATGGATTGCACCATCCTTTCCAAGTTTTGTTCGTGCCCAGGGTGGTAGTAAATTTCCAGGTCTACCGGGTCCGCTTTGTCGTGGGCAATCCATTGGTCGCGCAGAATTTTATAGTGAGCAGAAACTATGGAGTAAAAGTTGATAATGGGTTGGGTCATTTTGTAATGGAAGTAATCTCTAGCTCCAGAAGTCCATTTGTTTTTTAATCGCCCTGGAGCCACTGCGGTCTGCCCAGCTTGGGTACCAATAATTATTTCAAAGTCAATGGCATCTCCGTCGGAGCCAGTACGGGCATTTTTTAATTCATTTGGATCTTCTTTTTTGGCCTTTTCAACTCTTAGCGGTAGGCCGAATTCTGCGCGATCCTTGGTGTTGGACAGTTCATACTTTCTATTGTACCCTAGTGTGGGCAGAGATTGGTTGTTGATAAATGTCCCGTTAGCTACCACAGAGGTGCTATTTTCATTGGGGTCGATGCCTTTGCTGGTGTAGGTCTGAATGAATTTCATTTTTAATGAATCTCCAGGTTGCAACGGGGAAGTCAATTGGTAAATGTAATATCCAAATTTATCGTGTTGGCTTCGGACAACATTTTGTCTTTCCAATTCCACAGAAGATAAATCTACGTGGTTGTCCAATAATTTTTGAACGTGGATTTCATGAAGGGCTTCTTTGTGGGGGTTAACCAAAATATAGGTCCCTTCTATGTGGTAGCTCCTGTTGTGGGGATAGAGTTCTATGTTGATAAATACAGATGTTATTTTTGCTTGTGGCAGGTATTCGAATTCCTGAAGGGTCTTTTCGTATTGTACTCTGTATTGTTTTTGGGCGTTATGCGACCACCATTCGTTTAAAATATTGCTGTTGTACCACAGGAAGGAGCCAATAGTCGTGAGCAGAATGCCCAGTATTACCATGCTTAATTTCCAATGCAAAGACATCCTAGACTTTGCTAAAATCCACCTGTTTTTTAAACTTAAGTCTGAACCTCTTACCACTGCTACGGCGGCAATTCCCATGAGTAATAGACCAAATACCAACCAATACAATTTTACCCACAAATATGGCGCAAGGAAATGGCCATACCCATTCATTTCTGAATAAACACCTATGTTATTACCCCCGTATTTAAAGAGCCAATGGTCCCACCCCCAAAGTTCCAACGCCATCATCAAAACAAAAAACATTAGTACCACCACATGCCCTAGTATTCTGCTATTGACCACCACGTGTATAAAAAATGAAATAAAGGAATACAATAAAAGGAAGGGGAATATTTCTATAAAAAAACCACCCAAGTAATTGCCTAGTTGGAAATGGTAGTACCCTTTCACGGTTTGAAATAATAAACCTCCGCAAATTAAAAAAAGCAACAAAAGTGTATAAACCAATAAAAGCCCAATGAATTTCCCAGCCAAGTTACTGGTATTAGAAATAGGAGTGGAATCTGTAATGGCATTAATTTTCACACCTCTTTCCATCCAAATTATTTCGCCGGAGTAAAAAACCAATAAGATTACAAAAAAGAACCTACTCATTTCTTGTAATTCCTGCACTATAAGGTAAGTGAGGGGAAGGCTATTTACACCATAAACGGTACCCAGGCTAATGGAGTTGATGCTTATAATGGCCATCCCACCAATGACAATGGCCCAAAAAGAATTTTCTTTTAAAATCGATTTGAAATAAAACAATCCATGTGCAAGGAGTTGTACTATTGGGCTGGTTTGTAAAGAATTTTCAGTTGCAGCAGTCGCTGCATTTTGTTTCTGTTTGAGCTGGGTAGGGTAGGTCTTAGTACTGCTTTTTTTGGTTGGAGAGTTGGGGGTGCTGAAGCTGAATTTTTTGTACCCAAACAACAGTACAGCCATGCCAATTAATGTCCAGAATGTCCTATTCCATAAGAGCATACCATTGAGCGGAACTACCGCTGTGTTGCACTCCAATGGGGTCCAATATTGGGTCAAGGTACCGATGGTGTCAAATGAAAAGGGGTCTAGAACTCCAGCAATAAATGGGTCCGAAATGTTTCTGTTTAATATAAAGGCCACAAAGAAAAATATTCCTTGGGAATACACCACAATTAACTTTTTACTCAAGGTCCCGCTAACGAAAAATATGGCAGATCCAAAAAATAAAGTTGGAAGGCTTATAGTTAAAAAGGGAAATAGGTAGTGGCCCAAAGCAAAGGGCAGTAATTGGGTGCTGTCGTGCCAAGGCATGAAGTTGCCTAGTATTAACCCCAAGACCATTCCGCTAAACAAGAACAAAACAAGAACAAATGATCCCGCAAATCGGCCTAATAAATAATGCCATTTTTTGATCGGGTTGACGAAGATCAAAGGTTGAACGGCATATTGGAAATCCCGTAAAACAGGTACGCCCATTATCATGGATACCAAAACCATCGAAACACCGGTTACGAGAGCCATGGTTTTAGCAATAACCACAGGGGCGTTGGGTTGAATTTTCCCAAGATCGACACCACCATAAATAAAGTCAACCGCAACCAAGGAGCACAACAAAATTATAATAAAAAACAGATAGGTTTCTATCCGCTTGGATCTATACCACAACTCAAATTTAAATACCGAATACCACATGCTTTGTTTGTTTATAATATTAATTGAAAGGCTTATTTAGTTTGGATATGGGAGAAATAGAGCTCTTCCAACCCTGCTGCAATAGCAACAAAGCCATCTCCAGGGTCGATGTCACTTAGGATGCTAATAACAGGTTGCCCTAGGTAATATTTGTCCGCAATAACGTGGAATGCTGTTTTGTAATCTTCTAATTCATTTTTTGGAATTGATTTTTGGTACAACCTACCATTTAATTCCTCCATGGCGGTTATTGGATTGCCCTTCATTAGTACTTTTCCCTGGTTGATGATGGCCATTTCTGGGCACAATTCTTTCACATCTTCAACAATGTGGGTAGACAAAATTACGATGGTATCTTCGCCTAAAGCAGATAATAAATTGTAAAACCGATTTCTTTCCATTGGGTCCAACCCGGCGGTTGGCTCATCTACTATGAGTAATTTGGGGTTGGATAACAAAGCTTGGGCAATACCAAACCGCTGTTTCATACCTCCAGAAAAGCTTCCTAGGTAGTGTTTTTTCTTTTCGTATAAATTGGTTTTATGCAGTAGTTCTTGCACCAGCGCTTTGCGGGTACCTTTGTGGGTAATTCCCTTTAAGATTGCCAAGTGGTGGAGCAAATCTTCTGCGGTTATTTTAGGATAAAGACCAAATTCCTGCGGTAGGTACCCTAAAACCTTTCTTATTTCTTGTTTTTCCTCCAATACATTCAGAGGCCCCAAGTATATGCTGCCAGCATCTGCTACTTGCAAGGTAGCCAAGGTTCGCATTAGAGTAGACTTCCCTGCGCCATTGGGCCCTAGAAGCCCGAAAAGCCCTATAGGAATGTCCAGTGTAATGCCGTTCAATGCTTTTACACCATTGGCATAAGTTTTGGATAGATTCGAAATTTTTAATGCACTCATATCGTTGGGGTTTGAATAAAATCAAACCTATAGAATCTCCTTTTTTATAACTAAAAAATGGGATAATAGGGTATGTTTCAGGGATGGTTAGACGAGAACAAGACGTAATAAGGTTTTGTCCCAGTTTTGGTACGTGTTGTCCCCACAGGGAGGTTGTTCATCCACTTGTTTGTTGGTAGCCTAAGAATTATTTAATATTGAATATGTTAAAGAAAATAAGGAATGGTATAGGGAAGTTGCCCAAATGGGTGTTTAGGTTGGTTGTATTGACAGGACTTGTTTTTGTAATTCTATTCAATGACAACATTGAACCGGAGTTTATTTTGGCCTATTTTCTGTTTTTTATTCTTTTATTAATTATCTGGATAATCCGACAGATTCAGTTTTTAATCCGATTGAAAAATGAAAAAGCCAAAACTGAATTACTCCATTTGAAAAGCCAGGTCAATCCCCACTTTTTTTTTAACACCATGAACAATTTATACGGCTTAATGGAAAAGGATTCTGTCGCCAGGAAAATGGTATTAAAATTATCGGATATGATGCGCTATAGCATCTACGAAGGGCAAAAGGACCGCGTTACCCTAGGGCAAGAAATTGAATATTTAAAGCACTACATAGAACTGCAAAAAATGCGGTACCACAAGCAGAGTGATGTACAGTTTTCGCAGGATGTAGGGAACGAAAGCCAACAAATAATGCCTTTACTTTTTATTATATTGGTAGAGAATGCTTTCAAGCATGGGCTTGAAAACATGGAAAAAGGAGCTTATATTCATATATATCTTGGATCTACGGAGCAAGAATTGGTATTTACTGTTGAAAACAACTACGAAGTAGAAGAAGGGGCAACTGCCAAAGGCATTGGATTAGAAAATTTAAAAAGAAGGTTGGAGTTGGTATACCCTAAACGGCATATTTTAACCTTCGAAGTCGATGCAAATGTTTATAAAGCCAAATTGCAAATTAAATTGAAGGCATGAAATATTTGATAATAGATGATGAAGCCATAGCGCACCGCATCATAATGGAATACTGCGATATGCTTCCCAATTTAGAATTACAAAAAAATTGTTATTCGGCATTAGAAGCTATAGAGTATTTAAACCAACATTCTGTAGATTTAATATTTTTGGATATTAATATGCCCAGATTAAAAGGGTTTGACTTTTTGAAAACCTTACCCAACCCACCATTGACTATTGTTACAACGGCCTACCAAGAATTTGCATTGGAGGCTTTTGATTTAAACGTTGTCGACTATCTCCTTAAACCTTTTAGTTTGGAGCGCTTTTTAAAAGCTGTAAATAAAACAGCTGAATTTATTAGCAAACCAACCACAGGCCAAAACCTACAAGATGCAAAAGGACAACAAAGTGTTTTCTTGCGTAGCAATAAGAAATATACGCAAGTTTTCTTAGATTCTGTTTGGTACATTGAGGCCTCTGGGAATTACAGCAAAGTAGTAACTGCGGAAGCTACCATTACCATAAGAGAAAAGTTTTCCGATCTTTTTACTATGTTGGACTCAATAGACCTACTGCAAACCCATAAATCTTTTGCAGTAGTTAAAAAGCACATTAAAAATATTGAAGGCAATGAGATTTTTATTGGACAACACGTGGTGCCCATAGCAAAGTCTTATAGAAATAAAGTGGTGCAAAGTCTTCATCTTTCTAAATAAGAAGGCCCCCACTACAAGGGTTTATTTGAATTTTTTTGGTTTTTATTCCTATTATTTCAACCATTCTCGACCTTTGTGGGTCTAAATAATACAACCAACTGCTTGCAACATGAAATACGCCTCTTTTGTTATGATCCTTTTGTTTATGGCTTGTTCTAAAGACGCAATAAACAAAGTACCAACAGACCCAAATTGTGGTATGGAGGTTCCTTTTAATGAAATTAGTTGGTGCGAATTGGAACAAGATACTGTTTATGTTGTTTCTTATTTGGTATACGACGGGGGTAGTTACATTTTTGATACATGTGGCAATAAAATAGGAACATGCAATTATGCATGGGGCCCTGTAGACGAAATTTGTAAAGAATTGTCGAATTGTAAAGTGGTATACCGAGTCAACGACTTATTGCACCACCGACCCGATGTTAATTTATTGGGCAGCGACTATTGCGAGGCTTTATTGAAGTTTTGTAGCGGTAGCAAAACCTCCACAAATTGAATACTTTTGAGTTTATATAGCAAAAAAAAGAGGGCACCGCAGTTGCGGAACCCTCTTTTTTGTTTTTTAAATAGCTATAAAGCTTTTTACAAACCAAATTTTAGGCCCACTAAGAAAAGACCGGCGGTCTCGTCTGTACCATAAAACTCCCTAGAAGTAGCTCCAAGAAAGTTTCTTGCGTTTACATAAACCTGAAGTGGATCAACTACTTGGTAGCTTATTTTGGCGTTTAACAAAAATTTACTGTCAATTTTACCAAAATCGCTGTCTCGTTCCAAATCCATGCTGTGGGTTTGAACATGGTCTCCTAAGAAATATGCATTTAAGTTGAAGTTTAATTTTGAACTAGCCATAAAGTTGGCATAAAACCCGCCATATACAGAAGGTGTAGAAGTATGGTCTACATCCGAAACATTTTCTGTGTGCAACCCTGTTTGTCCACCTAAAAATGGAGGAAGGTTGTCGTCTGCTTGTTTGCTTTTAGTGTCAGATGGAAAATTTGTAATTTCTGTATTTTGCCAAGCGATAAATGGTTTGATTTGCCACTTTTCACTTGGTACCCAGTTAGCAGATAACGACAAACCAGTTTGGTTGGCCTCCGTAGGCATATTTGCAAATTGACTGGTCAAAGTTATTTGATTGTCCGGAGTAAAAATTTGATTGTCAACATTGGTCAGAGCCAATAAGTTGGTGTCTTTTAACCTTTGCACAAACACATTAAAATCCAAATGGAAATTTTCAGCTGGTTTTGCTCTTAACCCTAGTTCGACCATGGTTACAGCAGCTAATTTAATATCGCTGTTGCCTACAAAGTCTTGGTTGTAGGTGAAAGG
The DNA here is from genome assembly GCA_900537185.1 of Cytophagales bacterium Alg240-R148. Classification (GTDB taxonomy): domain Bacteria; phylum Bacteroidota; class Bacteroidia; order Cytophagales; family Cyclobacteriaceae; genus Alg240-R148. The sequence continues at coordinate 583,423 of LS999828.1, read as the reverse complement.
CAGTTGTTGAGAAGGAGGAACGGAAACCGCTAGGTCAATGTTTTGAGGTACAATAAAAGCACCACTATTGGATTTAGAAACAATACCTCTAACTAAAAATTTCTCTGAAATTTTGTAAGTGGTCGCAAACTGATAAGACAAGTAAGTATCGTCTATATCCGTAAATTTGTCTCCCCTCAAACCCGCTACTATTCTAAGTTTTTCTAGTGGAGTCCAATTGGCGCGAACAGAACCCGCGTAGTTGCTGAGCGTTTTTTCTCCGTTAATAAAACCTTCTTTGTTGTCATCATAAATAGACTGCTGAAGGTTAATTCCTGGAGTTATACTAAATTTATCTCCTAAATTAAATTCATATTCTGCCAATATATCAGAGATGCGGTATTTGTATTGAGTATTAATGGCAGAACTTCCGATACTCAATTCAGCTTCGCCCGAATTATAAGATACTCTTGCTGATAAATTACCAATTGTAGCATTTAAATTACCGTACCAAGATTCATTGGTATTCATGGCCATTGGTGTGGCGCTGTGGTTGAGACGGGCCAGTTGCGATTCGTTTTTTTGCCAGCCAAAAGCAACGTCCAATATGGTTTTATCATTAGGAGTAAACTGTGCATAACCATTTACACCATTCTGTCTGAGCGCCAATTTAGGGTCATAGTATTTTATGTCGGCATCTTGCAGAGGGCCTTTTGGTGTTGTGAAAACCATTAAATCGGATGGTTTTTGCACCATGATATCCCTTTCGTATTCGTAGTAATCGGTCGTATACCGATCTCTGAACTGCGCATTGTAAGAAACACCAAAACTAACTTTGTCAGACGGTTGGAGCGCTACAGATCCGTTGGCAATGGTAGTGGTAGCAGAACCTGTTTGAACATCTGCATATACATTTACGCCATCGTGTTCGGCTCTGTTGGTCATAATGTTGATGACGCCTGTTACTGCGTTAGGGCCAAACAACGGTGCGCTAGGTCCGCGTACAATTTCTATTTTTTCAACATCTCCAATTCCAATTGGTAGGGTTTCCCAAAAAACACCACCTCTATTATAACTGAAAACCGGCCTGCTATCTATCATAACCAAAGTAAGCGTATTGAGCTGGTCAATGGTGTTGGTGTATTTTGAAATATTGTCAAATCCTCTTAAATAAACATCGTAGTTACCATTGGATTGTTCTCGCACAATAACTTCTGGGCACAAGCGCAATGCTTCTGCGATATTGGTGGAGCCAGCGTTGGCAATATCATCTCTGGTAATTGTATAAGACGAAAGTGGTGCTTCAAAAACTGTTTCTTTTTTCTTAGAAGCGGATTCTATTTCCATGTTCATTAAGTCTTCCAATGACATCTCTAATAAATCATCTCCTTCTTCTTGCGCGTGTATCGTTCCACTAATCAATAGTAGAAAACCTAAAACGGGTAATAGTAGTCTTTTATTCATAATCAAATAAGGGTTGAATTGTTGTTCACACAAATTTGTATGTTAACTATAAGATAATCAATTGATTCTTAACGTAAAAAGTACTTGAGCAGTATTTGCAATTGCTAGGGAACCGATAGGTTGGCAAGTAGTAAAAAACCCAAATTTTATAATCTGAAAGTGTACTTAAACATCTTGTATGGGTGGGATAAAATTGAACTAGAGTGTAAAGGTGTATTAATATAGTTATATGAAAACCATAAAATGATGTATGTTTTTAATTGTATCTGTTCAGGTTGGAATGGAATTGCGGTCAAATTTTAATGAATTCTTACATAAGGGATAAGATTGGTACAAATTAAATTATTAATTTTGTGCTTTGAAAATGCGCAAAGGAATGAAATTCAGTGTTTTATTAACATTTTTTATATTGGCCGTTGTTTCAGTTGGAGCACAAAATAAATTAACCAAAGAACAGAAAAAGGCATTAAGAACTTTTGATGTAGAAAAACCATTTGTTTTTGAAGTACCAATTTGGGTACCAGGTTTTGCCGGAGATTTTGCCTATGGGGATGTAGATCTTGAGGCAGATGATGGCTGGGATCCAGGAGATCCAGGAGACCCCGATGATGATAACAATGGCAGCATCCTAAGAAAACTCTTCAAAAATGAATGGTATTTGCGCTTTTTCTATTTGACCAAGATTTCCTATGAAAAAGGCAAATTTATGGTTTTCACGGATGCTGTTATGGGATCCATAGGAGACGACGTAACCTTTGTTTTGAATAATAAAAATATTGCAGAATCTAGATTTTCTACCTTTAACATGCGCTTGGCTGTAGGATATAAATTTTTTGATAAAAAAAGCCAGAACAATTTTAGATATGAAATAATTGGGTTTGGAGGTGTTAGAGGACATTCTCAGCTCATACGGTCTAGTTTTGTGCCTTTAGACATCAACATCAACATCAACATCAACCCGAAATGGATAGAACCTTTGATTGGTGCGCATGTAGAGGTAACAAAAAAAAGATGGAAAGTATTGTTCCAAGCAGATTACGGAGGGTTGCTCAAAGAACAAAAGTATTCTAGTATGTTTGTTCTAAATGGTTTTTATAAAATTGGCAGAACTACCTCATTGAGAATGGGTTGGACGGTTTTAAGTCTCAATCATTTTGGATCTGTTGGAAACGAAGATTATAAAATAAATGTATTGCTTACTGGCCCAGGAGTCGGATTAGGCATTCATCTTTAAGAAGATTTAACCAATTCATAAACTTCTTTGGCCATATCTTTTAAGGGCAAAACGTTTTTTACACCGCCCAATAACAGCGCTTGTTTTGGCATTCCATACACAATAGAAGAAGCTTCGTCTTGGGCAATGGTTTGCGCTTTTTTATGAAATAAGGTGAGCATTCCTTTGGCTCCATCGTTGCCCATTCCAGTCATAATAATGGCTACGGTGTTTTTTCCTCTTTCTTCCGCAACCGACTCGAACAGAACATCAACGGATGGCCTGTGCCGATTTACAAACTCGCCCTGTTCTATGGCAATTACAAGTTGCCCCATGTTGCTTTTTACTTTCATGTGGTGGTTGCCTGGTGCAATGTATACATGGTTGGCCTGCACCAAATCTCCTTGTTCTGCTTCCTTTACTGTTAACTGACAGTTGTCATTGAGGCGCGTAGCAAAGCTGTGGGTAAACTTTTCCGGCATATGTTGAACAATTAATATGGGTGGCATTTTAGTTGGAAGTGCTTCTAGAAAGGATTTAATTGCCTCTGTACCTCCTGTAGATGCTCCAATGACAATCACTTTACTTAAATTGGCCTTGGTACCTAAATGAACAGGCGTGCTAATGGTTTTAACCTTTTTTTTGTTGGCTGTATCAATTGTGGCTGCTTTTACCGATATTTTGGCTCTTTTAGTAGTATATGCCGATCGAATGGCGTCGGTTAATCGAATAGAGGATTCCAGAATGTGTTGTTGGTTGGATAAATTGGGTTTGGTCAATACCTCAACTGCACCCAATTCCAATGCTTTTAAAGCCACCTTGGCACCTTTTAAAGTTTGATTAGATACCACAATAACTGGCATGGGTGCTTGTTTCATAATTTTTTTCAAAAATGTCAATCCATCCATACGGGGCATTTCTATGTCGAGGGTGATGACATCGGGTTTTTGTTTTTGAATCTTATTGACAGCAATGTAGGGGTCGCTTGCCGTACCAATTACCTCGATGTCGGTTTCACTATTAAGGATTTTAGTGAAAGCCTGTCTAACCAATGCAGAATCGTCAACAATAAGAACTTTAATGGTAGGCATACTTTCTATTTCTTTTTATAGATGGTTGGTTGTACACTTTCTATTGCTAAGTTGGTGCCAATGGCCGATTCTGAATGCCCCAGCATAAGAAAACCATTGTGTTTTAAGTTGTTTAGCAACCGCCTCAAAACCGCGGTTCGGGTAGCATCGTCAAAATAAATAATAACGTTGCGGCAAAATATAAAATCATATTCATAAGGAACATGGTAACTGTTGCTGTTTAAATTGAGTGAACCCAATTGAATTTTGTTAATAATTTCATTATTAGAAAATCTAAAAAGATTGTTTTTTATGGAGCTTACTGGTTTGAAGTATTTTTTAATCAAATTTTCAGGCAGGTTTTCTAGTTCAATAGAATTGAAGGTGCCAGTGGCGGCTTTTTTTAACGACGGTATGGATATATCCGTACCCAATATTCTAAAATCTAAATAGGGGTAGAGTGCTCTTAATTCATTGAGCACAATGGCCAGAGAATACACTTCTTCTCCAGTAGAACAGCCTGCGCTCCATACCGTTACGGTCCGTTGCTTTTGCACCTTGTGAAAATAGAATTCGATTTGTTTTTTTAAAAAATCGAATTGGTAGTTTTCTCTAAAAAAGAAGGTTTTATGGGTAGTGATTTGGTCCACAAAATAGGCGTATTCTTCTTTTCCTTTTGAAGATTTAAAAACGAATTTAAGATATTCCGAGACAGATTTAATATTGAGAACGTTAAGCCTTTTAATCAATCGGCTTTCGAGCAATATCTTTTTTTGTTTGGTAATTCGAAGGCCATATTTCATGGCTAAGTATCTAGAAAGAAATTCAAAATCAGCATCTGATATTTTTACATCTTTCATAGAACCGGATACATATAGGTTAGATTCATTTAATGGATCTTTCATTGGTGCCTTTTTAAGTAACAATGTTGCTGAGGTTTAGTTTAACACGGGTTTGTTTTTTCCACTCCGATTCTATCCTTACATTGATGCCAAGCAGACTGAATGCAAATTGTGCAATGAACAGACCCAACCCATTGCCCTCAGACTTAGTATCTCCTACATAAAACAAGCCCATAACATGAGGCAAAATTTCGGGTTTGATACCACCTCCGTGGTCTTGAATGATTAAGAAGTAGGCTCCGTTTTCATTAATGTAATGAATAGAGGGAGGCTGTTGGGTGCCATTTTTAATGCTATAAAAGGCGGCGTTTTTTAAAATGGGCTCTAAACCGGTTTTAAAAATTAAAGCATCTGTATGTAAGCTGATATTTTTGGGAACATCAACAGCAAATTCGACATCTTTATAATTTATGCTTTGTACAACTTGTGTTATCAACCCAATCAAACTGTAATTTTCTAGATTGGGCGTGTAATCGCGCATGTTGCTAATGGTAGTAATTTGCTCATTGCTGGACATTAGTTTGTCAGTCCATTTGTCTATAAGGTCTATGTATTTAATTTTTTTTGTTTCCGGATGGTCAATTTTTAATAAGTTAACGAGGCCTTTAATGGTATTTAACGGGGCTCTTAACCGATGGGAAGTTTGATAAAAATAATCATCCAAATCTTTATTGAGTTCATTTAAGTTCTTTTCTTTTGTGTTGATGTCTGAAGCCAAGCGGTTCTTTTCTTTTACCAATTTAATTTTTGATTTACTTCTTTTAATCTGGGTGAAAACCCTTGCCAAAATTTCAATTTCTTTAAATGGTTTTAAGACATAATCCGCTCCTCCAGCCGCAATGGCTTCCTGGAGGTTGTGGGTGTCAGAGGTCAAGAATAATATTGGAACATTTTTGTAATTTTTTTCTTTTTTTAGTTTTCTACATACTTCTAAGCCCAACATGCCAGGCATATGTATGTCCAATAATACTAGATCATATTGTTTGGACTTGGCCTTTTTGATGCCCTCATTTCCATTTTCTGCATATTCTACTACACATGATTTCTGGGTCAAGATTTGGCTTATTGCCAAAAAAATGCTTCGCATATCATCTATTACCAGAATTTGATGTTTCATTTTACTTGTTTAGTTTCAAAGCATTGATAATCAGGGCAATACTTCCATCTCCAAGTATAGAGGCGCCCGAGAAACAATGCACAGATTGCAGCATTTCATTGAGCGGGCGGTACACTGTTTGCAGTTTTCCAATAATTTTGTCTACAACCAGCGCAATGGCAGTATCATTTTTGTTAATTATAATAACAGTACCGTTTTCAGGTGCCTTTTCATGCACTTCAAAATACTCGCGTAAAGAAACCAAAGAAATTAATTTCCCTTCGTGGTTTAATTGTCTGCTCTTTTTGTTAAATAAGGTGTTGTAAGGAGTTGTATAACAGTACTCTATTTCATTAATAGGCAATAGGTATTTGTTGTCTTTCACCTGAACCACTAAAGTGTCGAGTATGGTCAAGGTTAGTGGAAGCCTCAATGTGAAAATGGAGCCTAGCCCTTTTTCAGTACTTACTTCTACTTCTCCTCTTAGAGCATTGATGTCCCTTTTTACAACATCCATTCCTACGCCGCGTCCACTCACTGTTGTAACTTCGGAGGCAGTGGAAAAGCCAGGGCTCATCATTAAGTTAATCAATTCTTTTTCAGAATAACTAGTTTTATCATCGATTAACCCTCGTTCTATACCTTTTGCTCTTACTTTGTCGAAATCAATACCTTTTCCATCATCCTGAATTTGAATAAAAACATGGTCACCACTGTTGTATGAATAAAACTTTAATAGTCCTTTTTCAGGTTTATTGAGTTGTTTTCGTTCGTCAGGCGTTTCAATGCCATGGTCAATGGCATTTCGGATCATGTGCATAATGGGTGCCTCCAAAGAAGCAATCATGCTTCTATCCAACTCGGTATCCATCCCTTCTGTTATAAAGTTGATCTCCTTTCCCAAATCTCTAGAAACGCTTCTGATCAAACGTTGCATTTTAACTGTAATAATATTCAATGGAACTAGCCGGATATGAAAGGCTGAGTCGCGCAACCTTAAAGTGAGTTGGTCCAATTTTTCCATTGCCTCATGAAGTGCTGGGTTTTGAATTGAACTTGTAATGTGTTGAATTTCTGAACGGAAAATTACCAATTCGCTTACAATGTTGATGAGTTGATCCAGTTTTTGAGTCGAAACATTGATGTGGTTGCTTTTTTTGGACTTGTTGGTGATTTTGTTGGTGTCTGTTTCTTTTTCTTCAATTTTTTCTGCGTCGATATTTAGGTCTTGGATGCTCGAAATTTCAACTTTCTTTGTTGAAGGAGCCATTTCTTTTTTTGGTTCTGGAAGGAGTGGTGTTAGGTAATCTGTTCTATCTGTTTTTTCTTTTTCGTTTAGAGCAATTGCATCTGTATATTCTTTGGAATCCAGAACGGCAAGGTCTAAAACCTCCAATACGATGTATTCGGAAGGTTTTAAAAACATAAAAACGTCTTGAACCTCTTCTAAGTCTTCTTCTGTCTGTACGATGATTTCAAAAAAAGACTCTAACTTTTTGTCACTTATTTGTTTTTTATAAGGAGTGGTTTCATTGTGCACATACATTTTTGTTGTCCCCAACTCCTTTATATCGTCCAATATCGCTTCTATATTGATACCTCTTTTGAATATTTCGGGTTCCGGTCTAAAAACTACAATAAACACTTTTTCAATGCTTTCAGACATGGTTTGAGCATCTGGTGTACTGTTAGGTTCTTCGGTAGCACTTCCTAAAGTTTCGAGTAATTTTTGAACTTCGTCTTTGGCATCTTTGCCCTCAATGAGGTCCGAAAGCACATCAACAGCATGCAGGGTTAAATCAATAATATGGTGATCTACTTGTCTGTCTCCATCTCGGATGTCTGAAAAAACATGTTCCAATTCGTGGGTCAGTTGTTCAATGGTTTCAAACCCGAACATGCCTGCACTTCCCTTTATAGTATGCAAATACCGGTATACATTGTTAATTTCTTCTGGATCATGTGCTTTTTTTTCAAGTTCCAAAAGGGAGGACTCTAAAGATTTCAGAATTTGTTTTACTTCTACAATATATTCCTGGTGAAAATCCATGTTATCGAAGTGCTTTTTTTACAATTTTTAAAAAAGCTTCCGTTTGAAATGGTTTTTTGATCCAAGCAGTAATATTAGCATCCATTGCTTGTTTTAATTTTTCTTCTCTTACTTCAGTTGTGAGTAGGAGGATGGGCATGTACTCGTAGTGGCTGTTTTGCCTTACTTTTTGAATGAGCTCAGCACCATTCATATTGGGCATGTTAAAATCAGTAATGAGTAAATCAATACTGCGACCGTCAAAAAAGTTGGAGGCCTGGAGCCCATCTTCAGCTTCTAAAACGGAGTAGCCTTCTTTGGCCAATGTACTTACAATTATTTTTCGGCTTACACCAAAATCTTCTGCGATAACTATGTTTTTGCTCATGTTGGATTGTTGTTGTTGGTTATACCAAAGTGGCCAGTTCTTTTTCAAAAACTTTGTTGGCATCCAGTATTAAATAAAAATCATTTTTGTGTTGAAACATCCCTTCTAAGGTTGTAGAGTTGAAGCCCATGTTTTCCACAGGAGAGGCTTGCAATTGGGAAGCAGTAAAATTGACGACGTCCAAGACTTCGTCGATTAACATGCCTACGGTCATTGTTTCTTGGTTGTGCTCTATTTCTATAATAATTACTTTCGTTTGTTTTTTTATTTCTGTTGATCCGAGTTCGATTTTTTTAGCCAGGTCTACAACAGGCAAAACATTGCCTTCTAAATTTATAGCCCCCGAGATAAAATCTGGAGATTGAGGAATTACCATAAGCTGTTCTAAATTAATAACTCGAATAACGTGGACTACATCTATTCCAAATAGCTCGTTGCACAAAGAAAATAATAGACAAGGTTTTTGATTGTTCATCTGTAGTATTGTTTTTATGAATCGCTCTTATCGGAGTCGTCGTTCAAGTTGATGTCTTCTACATCTAGATCTTCTTCTATGTCAAAGTCATCGAGTTTGATAGAAGGGCCAGAGGGGTCTGAAGAATGGCTAATAGGAGGAACAGGGCTTGCAAACTCTTCTTCACTTATTGGCATTGTAGGTAGGCTGTGGGCCTCCTCTTTTTCTGTTTCATTTTCTGTTCCTTCTAAAATGGATTGCAATTGTTCAATTTTATTTTTTATCAAATCTTTTTGGTGCAGGATTTCATCTTTCTTATCCAATTTGAAAAAGGATACAACAGTTTTTAATTGAGAAGACTGGTTGTTGAAATTTACGGCTCCTGATGCCAATTCTTCTGATGAGGATGCGTTTTGTTGGGTAACTTGGTTCAATTGTGCTAGGGCTGCGTTGATTTGTTCTGCACCAGAACGTTGCTCGGCCGATGACGTGTTGATTTCTCTTACTAAATTAAAAGAAGTCAGCACTTCGGGCGACAACTCATCCAAAAGGTTGCTAGAATTTTCGGCCTCGTTGATACACGCTTTTGACAATTCAATGATTTCAATGGCCGAGTTTTGACTCCTTTCTGCTAGTTTTCGAACTTCATTTGCCACCACGGCAAACCCTTTGCCATGTTCCCCTGCACGCGCCGCTTCTACTGCTGCATTAATGGCAAGTAAATTAGTTTTATCGGCTATTTCATTGATGATTTCTATTTTTTCGGTGATCTCTCGAATGGCATCAAAAGTTGCAGTAGTAGCATTTTTTACCGTACCCATTTTTTCTGCTGCTTCTTTGGTCATTTGCTCCGCTTTGGTGGCATTGTCGGCATTTTGGTTGATGTTGCTTACCATCTGTTCTACCGAAGAAGAAATTTGTTCCAAAGAACTGGCCTGTTCTGTTGCCCCTTCTGCCACCATTTGGGAGCTTTTACTTATTTCATAAGAACCAAAGGATATTTCATCTGCTCCTTTGGTAATATTGCTAACGATGTCATTGAGTTTGGCAATCATATTTTTTAGTGCCACATCCAAATTCCCGTCTTTTAAAGTTTCTTTAGCAGCAATTCCTGCGCTGTAAATTTTACCACCTGATACTTGGTTGGCCACCTCTACGCTGGCATTCAGGCTGTCGATAACGTCGTTCACGCTGTCTTTTGTTTTTCCTAACTCATCTTTGGTGTCGATATTTAATTTTTCAGGAATAATACCCAATGAAAGACTGTGTGAAGCATCCTTGATTTCCAATACTTGTTTGGTCATTCGGTTTGAAAAAGCAATGGCCAGCCACAAACCGAGCACCAACTCTATTCCAAATACAGACAAAAAAGTAATTATCGTGCTGCTAACTGTAGCACCGCTGTAGCTATTTAATTTTACTTCAATGGTGTTGATTGAAGGTTCAATTGCCTGTACCATACTTCTCATTTCCTTCATCAACCCTTCTTCTTCGTTCCTTCCTATTTCTTTTTCGATGGCTACCACTGTATTGAACTTATTTTCATAGACATCTAATTTTGTTCTAATGATGCCGGCATTGGTATTGTTGCCTAAGGCGCTTTTAAAATTGACAACTTCGTCATGGAACTTTTTAATGTAGGAGGGATCTTTTCTTAGAAAGTAATCTTTTTCGTGCCTCCTGAGCGTAAGCATTCGAACTTTATCGTAACTATAATCACTTTTTTCTATTCCATGAATGGCAGCACGCAATTCTCCTTCCAACCCGTCGTCTTTGAACCCTCTTTTTCTATAGGCTTCCGAAATTTTTAAAAATGTATCTTGGTATCCTTGCAGGTTTTTTTGCAGACCTTTTAATTCGTCGGCTACTTCTAAAGTGGTACCCCACCCATCTTTCTGCAACATTACTATGATAGAATCAATATTTTTTGCTTGTTGTAAAATACCGTCTTTGTATTTGCTGGTGCCCTCTCTTATGAACGTAGGGTCAATAATGTGGCGTTTTAGAAAGTCTTTTTCGTGTTTCCGAATTTTCAAAACAGCTTCTCCAATTTCTTTGAAGGAGTCATTGGCATTTTTAATGGACACTACCTTTTGAATGGAAAAGTATCCCCAGAGGGCCATGAAAAATGAAAGCAGCAAAACAGCAGAAAAGGCTATTAAAAGCTTACTTCTTATTTTATCAAGCTTTAAGAAATTCATATTGTTGAGGGTTTATGGTTTTATTAATTCAGAATATTGAATAAACACTGATTGTAATTTCACTATAGGAAGGAATCATTGTTGATTTAATATAAGAATAAATTGCTAAATCGCATACCATTTTTTTATTTAATACTTGTTAAGCTAAAATTAATTAATTGTTATTAAATAATTTTAATTCTGGTCCAATATGGTAACATTGTATAGGGTTTGGGCAATTTCGTTGAGTGGCAATATTTTATGTACAGCGCCGAGCGATATGGCTTGTTTGGGCATGCCAAATACTGCAGAGCTGCTTTCGTCTTGGGCAATAGTAAAAGCCTTGTTATTGAACAGTTGCAACATACCTTTGGCACCATCGGAACCCATACCAGTAAGTACCACGGCGGTGGTATGAACCGCTAATGTTTTGTTAATTGAAAAAAACAAGGCATCTACTGAGGGGCGGTGGCCGTTAATTGCAGGCTCAGTATCTGTTTTTATGAGCAAGTGTGATTGAACTTGTTTTACCTTCATATGCATACCGCCTGGTGCTATGTATACATGTCCAGGTTGGATGGTTGTGTTGTTGCGTGCTTCTTCTACTTGTAAAGCACACAAACTATTAAGCCGTTGAGCGAACTGAAAAGTAAATGCTTTTGGCATGTGCTGTACTATCAAAATGGGCGGCATAGTGGCGGGCAATGTTTTTAGAACTTGAAGCAAGGCTTTGGTACCACCAGCAGATGCACCTAGGAGTATTAATTTTTTTTTACCCGAAGGGCGGGTTCGAATTATGGGTTTACACTTTTTTGATTCCTTTATAGATAATTCCTTGTTGGGCAAATGGGTGGTGGTAGACAGCACAGCAGAGGCTTTTCGAATGGTGTATGCTGCTCTTAAAATTTCAGATAATATAAATTTTGATTTAGTGGCTTTTTCGAAGGAATAAACAGCGGGACTTTGGAATCCTTTTAATGTTTTTTTCTGAATTATTTGAAGTTGAACTTTATTGTTGTGTTGGTTTTGCCGCGAAACCATTAAGATGGATTGAGAGGGGTGTTCTAAGAGGTTTTTTAATTTTGTTTCAGAATGTATGGAAATAGAATCAGAATCAATTATAACAAAGTCCGGTAAGGGGCCAGCCTGGGTTTCTTTGGAGAAAAAGTTGCTTCTGTTGGTGCCAGCAATAGTAAAACCATCTTCTTTTTTTAAGGTGTTGTGGAAGAAGTTAATAAGGTCGTGAGAATTATTTACTATTAATATTTCTATCATTTATATGGTAGGCACTTGAGCGCATGGAGTGGTAGCAGTGAAAAGCGTACCTGTTTATTTAAATTAAAACGTGAATGGTCAGCAATACATTGTGGAAATTGAAAAGGAACAAGTTTTACTGATTAAAGAGATTAAAATATACAATTTTCATGTAAAAACCGTCTATTATCGAACTAAAGTTGCTGGGAGAAAGGGTATTAGGGTGCTAGGGTTTGCTTTTCGAGTGGGTTGGACCATATGGCTGTAGGAAGCAATAGTTCAAGAACCGATGCAATAAAAGTATGTTGCATAAAAAAAGGCAAACACCTATGGCGTTCGCCTTTTATATAATGAATCGAATTTATTTTTGCTCAACTGCAGGGGTTTCTTCTACATCCTCCCCGTTGATTTTTGCTTTAATTTTAAGCTCTAGTTCTTCTAGTAATTCAGGATTGTCTTCAATTAGTTTTTTAACAGCATCCCTTCCTTGGCCTAATTTGTTTCCATTGTACGAAAACCAAGACCCAGCCTTATTTACGATATCCATTTCGACACCCAAATCAATAATTTCACCAGATTTGGATATCCCTTGGCCATACATAATATCAAATTCAACAACTTTGAAAGGTGGCGCTACTTTGTTTTTAACTACTTTAACTCTTGTTCTATTGCCCATGATTTCATTGGCACTTTCTTTTATTTGGCCAATCCTTCTAATATCCAACCGTACGGAAGAATAAAATTTCAAAGCGTTCCCACCTGTAGTGGTTTCAGGATTCCCGAACATTACACCTATTTTTTCTCTTAATTGGTTGATGAAAATACAGGAACACTTGGTTTTACTGATGGTACCGGTTAATTTTCTTAAAGCTTGGGACATCAAACGTGCTTGGAGTCCCATTTTACTTTCCCCCATTTCTCCTTCAAGTTCCGCTTTCGGAACCAACGCTGCTACTGAATCAATCACAATGATATCTATTGCACCAGAACGGATCAAATGTTCGGCTATTTCCAATGCCTGCTCCCCATTATCGGGTTGTGAGATTAACAAGTTTTCGGTGTCAATACCCAGTTTTTCAGCATATATTTTATCGAAAGCGTGTTCTGCATCAATAAAAGCCGCCAAGCCCCCTTGTTTCTGTGCTTCCGCAATGCAATGCATGGTTAAGGTGGTTTTACCAGATGATTCTGGCCCGTACACTTCTGTGATTCTTCCTCTTGGAATTCCGCCAATACCCAAAGCAATGTCTAACCCCAACGACCCGGTTGGTATGGTGGGCACGTCTTCCACTTTTTCATCACTTAACTTCATCACAGCCCCTTTACCGAAGGACTTTTCTAACTTATCTATGGTCAGCTTTAGTGCTTTTAATTTTTCGTCTTTGTCGCTCATTTTTGTATGGTTATTAGTAATTCTTCTCAATGTTACTAATATTTTTAGTAAAATAAAATTATTTTAGTATTTATTAGCTATCAATCCTTCCTGTGGTATATAAATTGGTGGAAATGTAAATTTCGATTTATAAAATGAGGATAAAAAATAAGAGACTTAGTTTGTCCGTTTTTATATAGATAAAAAATAAATAATACCTTACTATTGATGCTGTTTTTTAATAATTTACGGAAAATATAACTTTTCAATTTTGGGTCAACTTCAATTAATAGAAAATAAGTTCAAGCTCAAGGAGATGGAACTTAATGCGCTTTTAGAAATTACACAAGCCATTAACAGCAATCTCCCAGAAGAAGCTTTGTTTAAAATATTTAATTTTACGCTTAGGGCCAATTTAAGTTTGAAGAAATTGGCGCTTTTTGTACTGGATTCTGAATGGAAATGCAAAGTGAATTTTGGGACCATGCACAATTTTACTTGCGTAGCGCTTGAATCTAGATTTGCCCAATTGCGGGCCGTTACTAGAATTGAAAATGACGAGTCTCCATTTAAAGAATTTGATTTTGTAATTCCCGTTTTCCACAAAAATAATACCCTGGCATTGGTGTTTGTGGATGAACAAGAAGACATGGGCACCGAAAGCAGTAACTTTATACAAGCATTGAGCAATATCATTGTGGTAGCCATTGAAAATAAGAAAATGGCCCGAGCGCAATTACAACAAGAGGCTTTTAGAAAAGAGCTGGAAATTGCCAGTGATGTGCAGCAATTCTTGTTTCCGGATCAATTGCCCAACAATGAAGAGATCAATGTGGAGGCCAGTTATTTGCCCCACCACAGGGTAGGGGGGGATTATTACGATTTCATCAATATGGATGCAGATAAGTTTCTGCTTTGTATTGCGGATGTGTCGGGCAAAGGCATACCGGCTGCTATTTTGATGTCCAACTTTCAGGCATCCCTCCGAACCATGGCTAGACAAACACAGGACTTAGAAAAAATTGTAAAGGAATTGAATTTTCAATTGCTTCAAAACTCAAAAGGAGAAAAGTTTATCACCTTCTTTTGTGCCATATACGATAAGACGCAAAAAAAATTACAATATATCAATGCTGGGCACAATCCGCCATTGCTCATCCAGGATGGACAACTTAAAACCTTAAGTACAGGTACAACACTTTTAGGCGTTTTTCATCCATTGCCATTTATAAAAACAGGTGCAATCGAGGGCTTAGAAAAATTCTTGCTGTTTAATTATACAGATGGAGTAACTGAAACGGAAAATGAAGAAGGAGAGGAGTTTGGCGAGGAACGCCTCAATGCATATTTTGAGAAAAATGCTACCAAAAACTTGAGCAGCATCCACCAAGATATTATTGTGGATCTGGATACTTTTAAAGGTAATAATGGATACAAAGACGATATTACCATGTTAAGCTGTAGAGTCAAATAATGTATCTTTTTAAAACCCCCAAATTGCTAAAATGGGCATATTCAGGGCTTACTTGGTCTAAGAATTCTCCTGGCGTTTACCTTACTTTTGACGACGGTCCTGTGCCGGAGGCAACACTGGATGTTTTGGATATTTTAGAATCCTTCCAGATAAAGGCAAGTTTTTTTTGTGTAGGGGATAATGTAGTCAAACACAAAGCGGTATTTGAGAAAATTGTGGCAGCGGGTCATTCCGTGGGCAACCATACACAGCACCATTTATTAGGTTGGAAAACCGACAACAAAGAATATATTGAAAATGTAGCCATGGGTTTTGAATCCATGCGCCAGGCGGGATATAAAGGCCCATTGTATTTTCGCCCCCCTTATGGAAAGGCTAAAAAGAGTCAAATAAGGGCAATTAAAAAAAGGTTTCAATGTGAATTTATAATGTGGGATGTACTCTCCTATGATTTTGTTTCTACCTTGCCCCAAGAAGTGAGTTTGCAAAAAAGCTTACAACACACCAAAGATGGGAGCATCGTGCTTTTCCATGATAGCATCAAAACCATTGATAAGTTGAAACAAATTTTGCCATTGTATATAGAAGGTGTACTGCAAAAGGGGTTAGAATTTAAACCCATATGATGGTATTACTCGGGGTTTTAGCTGCTGTGGTTGTTTTGGACCTGGTGTTGTATGCGATTCTGTTAACAAAGTTGAATGCAACAAAAGAAAAACCAGTATCCAGCATGCCCTTGGTTACAGTGCTGCTACCAGCAAGAAATGAAGAAAAAGTAATTGCTCGGTGCATCCGATCCATTGTGCAGCAGGAGTACCCTACCAACAAAATTCAAATTTTGGTTGGCAATGATGGGTCAACCGATGGCACGGCAGCCTTGGTAGAAGAATTTATAAAGAAGGGAACGGATCTACAACTGTTGTCGATTGCCCCCCCTACCAACCATTTAAAAGGAAAAGCCCATGTGTTAAATGAGTTGTGTAAAAAAGCCAAGGGAAGTGTGTTGTTGTTTACCGACGCGGATATGTGCTTGCCTAGTACCTGGATTCAGACGATGGTAGGCGGAGCTAATAATAAAAATGTGGGTGTTGTCAATGGGGTGACGATGGTAGACAACAGCTGGATACAGAATTTGGAATGGCTCCGAGCGCTCGGAATGATAAAGGTGGTGAATGATCTTGGGGGAAGCTCTTCCAGCATGGGCAACAATATGTTGGTGCGCAAGGAGGCTTACGATAAAGTAGGAGGCTACGAAGGTTTGCCTTTTTCAATTACAGAAGACTTTGAACTGTACCAGCACATTAAAAAAGCAGGGTACCAATCGGTTCAGTTGATGCAGCCAGAAGTGTTGGGCCATACCTTGCCCATGGAAGGAGTTTTAGCATTGCTTAACCAGCGCAAACGCTGGATGCAAGGGGCAGTTGCTTTGCCCGTTTATATGCGGGGTTTGTTAGCACTACAAATGCTAGCAGTACCTTCTGCCTTGGTTTTATTGGTGCTCTGGCCTTATGCTGGTGTTGTAGTTTTAACGCATTTAATAATGAGGATGGGATTTTTAAAGTCGATAAAAAATAAACTAGGCCTAAAACTTAATTTTTTTCAAGTACTGATATTTGAATTATTTGCTTGGACTATTCCACTATTTACACTTATTTATTACATCCTGCCTTTTAAAGTGGAATGGAAAGAAAGAGCCTATTAAATAAAAATAGTATTATTGTGACGTTTAATTTTTTGATGCATTATCGTAATAAATGGTTTTAACTGATACACATGCTCATTTGTACTTGGAGCAATTTGATAAAGATCGAGGGGAAGTAATGGAGCGAGTAAGCGCATCCGGTGTATCCAAAATTTGCCTGCCCAACATAGACCACAGTTCTATTGACAGCATGTTGCAAATGGAAATGGATTATGAAGGAGTTTGTTTTGCTGCGATGGGCTTGCACCCTTGTAGTGTAAAAAAGGACTTTGAAAAAGAGCTTTATTTAGTAGAAGACTGGTTGAATAAAAAAAAATTTATAGCAGTTGGCGAGATAGGAACAGATTTGTATTGGGACAAAACTTTCCAGGAGCAACAGGAAGAAGCATTTAAAATTCAAGTGGAATGGGCTAAAAAACACCAATTGCCCATCATTATTCACTGCAGAGAGTCAATTGATTGGACCATCGATTTAGTGGAAACACTAATGGACGACCATCTTACCGGTGTTTTTCATTGTTTCTCTGGCAACGAGGCCCAGGCCAAACGCATAGAACAACTGGGTTTTTATATGGGCATAGGAGGGGTAGCCACCTTTAAAAATGGAGGAATGGACAAAGTTATACCAAATTTGCCATTGCAACGCTTGTTAATTGAAACAGACAGCCCTTACCTGTCTCCGGTACCGCATAGAGGCAAAAGAAATGAAAGTGCCTATGTGGCCTTGGTCGCGCAACGCATTGCCGATTTAAAAGAGATTGAACTAGAAGAAGTAGCTCGTGCAACTACTTCCAACGCTTCCAATTTATTTGGTTGGTAAATAGTATAAGTAATAAAAATAATAGCGCATGAAATTTATAACTACTGTAATTGATACCGCATCACCCAAACCACCTAAAGGATCTGTTCTTTTGGTTTACACCGGTGGTACCTTGGGTATGGTTCGAGACGAGGATGGGGCACTGGTTCCATTTGATTTCGATAACATTTTGGATCAAATGCCAATTTTAAAGAATTTTGCTTTAGAAATTACAGTGATTTCGTTTCAAACACCCATCGATTCTTCCAACATACTACCAAAGCATTGGAATTGTATAGGGAAGATTATATTTGATAATTACGACAAATATGATGGTTTTGTAGTGTTGCACGGAACGGATACAATGTCTTATACCGCTTCAGCATTAAGTTATATGTTGAAAGGATTAAACAAACCAGTGATTTTTACTGGTGCCCAATTGCCAATTACATCACCGAGGTCTGATGCCCATGAAAATTTAATTACTGCCTTGGAGATTGCTACTAAAAAGGAAGATGGAATTCCATTGGTTCGCGAAGTCTGTGTTTATTTTAACTACATTCTATTGCGAGGCAATCGGTCCAAAAAAGTTCAAAGCATGCATTTTTCGGCTTTTGAATCTCAAAACTATCCGGAACTAGCACATTCGGGTATAATGATCGAGTACAACAGACCTGCGCTTAAGCCCTACAAAGAAGGGGCAAAGCTGGAGTTTTTTGAAAAGTTTGACAACAATGTCAAGGTTATGAAGTTGTTTCCAGGTATCTGTGAAGAATTGATAGAAGCAGTGCTTTGTATGCCAGGATTAAAAGGAGTGGTGCTGGAAACCTATGGGTCGGGAAATGCCCCGGATTCTGATTGGTTTATTGATTGTCTGGAAAGGGCAATAAAAAAAGGAATAATCATATTAAATGTGTCCCAATGTATTGGTGGTTATGTCATGCAAGGAAGGTATGGAACCAGCAGCCGATTGGACGAGATTGGCGTGTTGAGCGGTAATGACATTACATTAGAGGCAGCAATTACAAAAATGATGCATTTGTTGGCGCAAGATATGACGATAGAAAATGTTAAAAAACTATTGGTTCAACCAATTTGTGGTGAAATGAAGTAAAAAAAGCACTTATTAAAATTTGTTTTATGCTTGCATTACGAAATTATATTTAATTTATTTGTGGCTACGGATTTTTGAGATCATTAAGAATTTGTACGAGCAGGAGAGGTGTCTGAGTGGCTTAAGGTGCTCGCTTGGAAAGCGGGTGTACTCTTAACGGGGTACCGAGGGTTCGAATCCCTCCTTCTCCGCAGTATTAAGTAATTAACTTAAACTTTGATATATTTTAATTATTAAACCTTTATTGAGATTTATTTTAAAAATTTAACTATGAAAAAGCTATTCACATTATTAGCGCTTGTTGGAGTAATGATGTTTTCTTACGCTCCACTAGCTGTGGCTCAAGAAGACGGTGCTGTAGAAGCAACCGATTCGACTGAAGCAACTGTTGATTCTGCTGCTGTCGAAGAACCAGTTGTAGAGGAAGCCCCAGCTACTGAAGAACCAGCCAAAGCTGAATTACCAGCAGAAGAGCCAGAAGACGATTCTACTTTCCACCAAAGAGTAAAAGACAAATTCATCGAAGGTGGATGGGATTTTATGGGTATTGTATTGGTTTGTTTGATCTTAGGATTGGCCATATCAATTGAAAGAATCATTACTTTGAATCTTGCAACAACCAACACAAACAAATTGTTGGCTAGCGTAGAAGATGCATTGGTATCCGGTGGTGTTGAAGCTGCTAAAGAAGTGACTAAAAATACTAGAGGACCTGTAGCGTCTATTTTTACTCAAGGATTAATGAGAATGTCTGAAGGAATTGAAATGGTTGAAAAATCTATTATTTCTTACGGTTCTGTTGAAATGGGTAAATTAGAAAGAGGACTTGTATGGGTTTCTTTGTTCATTGCTCTTGCACCAATGTTAGGGTTTATGGGAACAGTAATTGGTATGATCGAAGCTTTCGATGCAATCGAAGCAGCAGGTGATATCTCTCCTCAAATTGTGGCTAAAGGTATTAAAGTGGCCCTATTGACTACAGTAGCTGGTTTGATTGTTGGTGTTATCCTTCAGTTGTTCTACAACTACTTAGTATCAAAAATTGATTCACTAGTAAACAACATGGAAGATGCTTCTATCTCTTTTGTTGATATCTTGGTGAAGCACAAATTGTCTAAATAAATCAACCCTTTAACTATTAGTTTATGGAAGATAGTATTGTAAATATAGGGTTGTGGATATCATACATCATGCTCATAATTGGAGCAGCAGGTGCTATCATAATGCCCTTAGTAAATGCAGCCAGTCAACCAAAGGTGTTGATGAAAGGCGGAATTGGACTGTTGGTATTGATTGTTGTTTACCTTATCGGATGGGCATTGGCCGGAAGTGAAGTAACCAACGCATACCTTGAAGAAGATGTTGACGCGTCAATGTCTAAGCAAATTGGAGGCGTACTTACCATGATGTACATCTTGTTGGGTGTTGCACTTGTAGGTATCGTATATTCAGAGATATCAAAAGCAATTAAATAATGGCAAGAAATAAAAGAGGTAATCCGGAAATTAATTCAAGTTCGATGGCAGATATTGCCTTCCTTTTATTAATATTCTTCTTGGTTACTACTACTATTGCTAATGATAAAGGACTGATGATTCAGCTTCCGCCAAAACCAGATGATATAGAGAACATAGATGTTAAGCTTAAAGAGAAGAATCTTTTTAAAGTTTATGTGAACTCTTTTGACAAGCTGTTGGTGGAGGGAGAACCCATGCAGGACATCTCTCAATTGAGAGAAAAGGTGAAAGAACATGTTACAAACAATGGTCGGAATCCTGAAATGTCTGATAGTCCTAAGAAAGCGGTAGTGTCTTTTAAAACAGATAGAGGTACTTCATATGAGTTGTACATCAGTGTTTTGAATGAGCTACAAGGTGCATATTATGAAATGTATGCAGAAAGAGTTGGCGTTTCGGTTGGAGCGTGGAGGGATTTATCCACCAAGTTAGACGACCCGGAAAACAGAAGGCTTTACGACAAAGGAAGAGATGTTAATGCTAATGGAGATGTTATGTTTCCAATGAACATTTCAATTGCGGAACCGTCTAAAATTGGAGGTAACTAATGTCGAAATTTAAGAAAAAGTCGAATACAAGTCAGGAAATTCCAACCTCGGCATTACCAGATATTATTTTCATGTTGTTGTTCTTTTTTATGGTAACAACGGTGATGAGAGAAAATACTATTAATGTAGAGCAAAGAATACCACCTGCTACTGAATTGAAAAAACTTCAGAGAAAATCTCTTGTAGCCCATTTGAATATTGGTAAGCCAAAACCACACTTAATTCCAGTGTTGGGAGCAGAACCAAGAATTCAGGCAAACGATGTGTACATTGAAACCGATAACCTTGTAAAATGGGTGTTGGAAGAAAAGGATCAGATCAACGAAGTGGAAAGAGATTTAATGACTGTGGCCTTGAAAGTAGATAAAGAAGTAAAAATGGGTTTGATCTCAGATATCCAGCTGGAATTGAGAGAAGCAAATGCCCGTAGGTTGCTCTATACTACTATCTTGAACTCAGATGAATAATTATAATTCTCAATAATAATTTTTTAAGCCTTCCATTTATTGGAAGGCTTTTTTTATACCCTTAGGTTTCTTATTTTGTATTATGAAACTAAATGACAAGCGCATAATCAATGCGTGGTGCATGTACGATTGGGCCAATTCAGTATATTCACTTACCATCACAACGGCTGTTTTTCCTATATATTTCCAAGGTGTTACTACTGCAGCCAATGGCAACACAAATGTGGACTTCTTTATATGGAACTTGCCCAATTCTTCTTTGTATGCTTATTCTTTAAGCGCCTCTTTTTTTGTAATCGCTGCCCTTTTGCCGCTACTAACTGGAATTGCAGATGCCAACGGTTCTAAAAAAGCCTTCATGCGATTTTTCACCTATTTGGGGTCGATTGCGTGTATTGGTTTGTTTTTTTTCACAGGAGATAACCTAGAATATGGTATTGTGTGTGCCTTTCTTGCTAGTATTGGGTATTCCGGTGGGTTGGTGTTTTATGATGCTTATTTACCAGAAATTGTAACAGAAGACCGGTTTGATGTGGTTAGTGCAAGAGGTTATTCTTTTGGTTATATTGGTAGCGTCATATTGTTGGTCTTAAATTTGGCAATGATCATGATGCCAGATTTATTTTTTATTAATTCAGAGGACCCAGCGGAGGCAAGTGCTATTGCTTCAAGAATATCCTTTTTGACTGTTGGCATATGGTGGATTTGTTTTGCGGAATATAGTTTTTATTATTTACCCTCGAATGTACACAATATCCAAGCCGAAGGAAGTGCATTGCAAAGAGGTTATGCAGAAATTCAAAAGGTATTGGTTAGTTTAAAAGACCTGCCAATATTAAAGAAGTTTTTGGCGGCGTTTTTCTTTTATAATATGGGGGTACAAACGGTCATGTACATGGCTACGATTTTTGCCAATGACGTGTTGAATTTGCCAACAGAAAGTTTGATAATAACGGTCTTGGTAATTCAGGTTGTAGCAATTTTTGGGGCTACCTTGTTTGCCCGTTTATCCCAGAAAAAAGGAAATAAGTTTGCTTTGTCTTTTATGATTTTTATTTGGATAGGCATTTGTTTGTATGCCTATACCGTAAATTCTGAGTTTCAGTTTTATGCCTTGGCTTTTGTAGTGGGTATTGTTATGGGAGGAATACAAGCTTTGTCCCGGGCAACCTACTCCAAACTTATACCTGAGAACACCATTGATAATGCTTCCTATTTTAGTTTTTATGATGTGGCCTTTAACTTGTCTATTGTTTTTGGTACCATGGCATACGGGGCCATTTACCAAATTGTGGACGACGAGCGCATCAGTGTTTTAGCAATAGGGTTGTTTTTTATGGTTGGTTTGGGCTTTTTAATATTGGTGAAAATGCCGAGAAAACCATTGTCAGGCCACCATTGATGGAAACAACAAATAAATAAGCGCAAGGACTGTAACCAAGTAAATAACAGTAATAGGAATGCCAACTTTTGCGAAATCCTTAAAAGTATACCCACCAGGCCCATAAACAATTAGATTGGTTTGGTACCCTATGGGTGTGATGAAAGCGGAAGAAGCAGCAAAGGCAATAACCAACATAACCGGAATGTAGTTGATTTGCATGCTGTGGCTAATGCTGAGGGCAATAGGATAGATAATTGAGATTGCCCCAACATTGGATATAAAAGACGTTAAGAGGGCTGTTAATATGGCCAATCCAATCAAGATGCCAAATGTACCAAGTTGCTGAGTGAAGCCCAACAACAGTCCACCAACCATATCTCCAGCACCACTGCTTATCATCGCATTGCCCATCGTTATAGAAAAGGCCATGATTACAAATACATTAATATCAAGGTCTCTTTTTAAGTTTTTCATGGTGATCATTTTTCTGAAAAACATATAACAGAAAATCATCAAAAGCGAAGTGAACAAATTGCTAAAACCAAGCGGTATCAAGAGAAACGAAACCATAGAGAATGCCAGGAGCCAATATGGCTGGTTCTGGTGGGTGATGGTATCCGAACTGTTACCGGTTATGATAAATAAATCTTTGTGGGTTTCAATTCTTTCTTTAAAGGATGTGCCAGTGTAGAGCAGCAATACATCCCCAGCTTTTAAGGTAATGCTTCCTAGTTTGCCACTTAATTTTTCTCCATTTCTATGAATGGCTACTACGGCGGCATCAAACCGGGCTCTGAAATTGGCGGATTTAATAGTTTTCCCTCCTAGAAATGAGTTGGTGCTTATCACCGTTTCTACCACTTGCAGCTCGGGAAGTTGTTCATAAGACGAAGAAGCAGGTAGGGTAATGCCAAGGTCTGAAGAGGTTAGGTCCATAATTTGCTCTGTGTTTCCTGCAAATATTAAGATGTCACTAGACTCAATTTTGAGGTTGGGAGGTACAGGAGAAATAATATCTCTACCCCTAATAATCTCAACTAAGTATACATTTTTCAGATTCCTGAGTCCACCTTGCTTTACAGTTTGACCAATCAAGGGAGAGTTGGGTTGCAGGCGCCTTTCAATTAAATACTCCCTTTTGTTCTCTGTGAAATTAGAGAGCATGTCGGTGTTGTTCGGCAGTAACTTTTTTCCTACAGTAATCATAAATAAAATCCCTGTAATGGTCACCGAACTACCAATAATGACAAAATATTGGAGCGGAATTGGAGCCATGTTTTGGTCCGAAATGAGCCCTATTAAAATGAGTGTTGTGCTAGTGCCGATGGTAGTGATCATCCCTCCAAGAATGGTAGAGTAGGACAGGGGAATGAGCAATTTGGATGGGCTGATGTTGTTTTTTTTGCCCCAGTTATAGACATAAGGGGTCATTATTGTGACCACTGGTGTGTTGTTTATAAAAGAAGAAAAAAGCGCTACTTTCCCCATCATCAACAATAGGAACTTGTTATAGGACTTGGTGTTTAGAAATATATTATCAAATAGTTTTTCGATCTTAAAGTTTCTTCTGATGGCTCCTGAAAGTACAATGAGCAAGGCAATGGTTGCGATGGATACATTAGAAAAACCCATTAGGGCTTCTTTAGGAGTTAAAATACCAAGTATGATAAAGACTGTTACTACAAGGACAAACCCAAAAGCAGGTTTAATTAGTCCTTTGTAAATAGAAAAAAACAACAAAAAAATGAGGAGTAGTACAGTATATGCCCTGAATTCATCCGGTAATAGCGCCATAAAAATCGAATTAAACTGTTTCAAATTTAATTGATTTTATGACGATTACGGAATAAAAACAAATTATCTATTCGAATCTTAAATGTTTGACCGAATCACCCTGGGTTTTTAGCTCCAAAAGGGATTCAATTCCAATGTCAATGTGCATATTGACATAAGAGGAAGTGACGGATTTATCACTTTTGTCGGTTTTAACACCGTTTGGAACCATTGGGTTGTCGGAAACGAGCAACAAAGCACCGCGTGGTATTTCATTGACAAATCCAACCGTGAAAATTGTGGCAGTCTCCATATCAATTCCTATGGTTCTAGTGGACCTCAAATATTCTTTAAAATCAATATCGTGCTCCCAAACCCTTCTGTTGGTGGTGTAGATAGTTCCCGTCCAATAATCCAGTTCATGTTTTTTTATCATGGAAGAAACCGATCGTTGCAGTTGAAAGGAGGGCAATGCAGGAATCTCAGGAGGGAGGTAGTCATCGGAGGCCCCTTCTCCTCTTATGGCAGCTATTGGAAGTATCAAGTCACCAACCTGTGTCTTTTTCTTCAAGCCACCACACTTGCCTAAAAACAACGCAGCTTCTGGTTGTATAGCAGACAAGAGGTCCATGATGGTAGCAGCCATTGCGCTGCCCATTCCAAAGTTGATTATGGTAATGTCATTGGCTGTAGCAGATTGCATTGGCTTATCAACCCCTTCTACCGCAACGTCAAATTTTTCAGCAAATATGTCCACATAGTTGGAGAAGTTAGTAAGTAGAATATATTTGCCAAAGTTTTCTAGTGGAACACCGGTATAACGGGGCAACCAATTAGAGACAATTTCTTCTTTTGTAGTCATAGGCATAAATAGTTAAATGTGAATAAATTAAATTTACCAAAGTTCGATATAAAAATCGAATTAAGAGACAATAACCAATTTGTTTTTGACATTGTTCGCAAAAAAATGGTGGTATTGACCCCAGAAGAATGGGTGCGTCAGAATTTTTTACATTATTTAATAGAGGTATTAAAGTTTCCAAAAGGCCTAATTAAAGTAGAAACTGAGCTCGAATACAATAGGCTGAGCAAAAGGGCAGATATTGAGGTGTTGGATAGAGCAGGCAAACCAATGATGATCATTGAATGCAAATCGACCAAGATAAAAATAGATGAATCGGTTTTAAAACAAGTGTCCGTATACAACCAGGTATACAAAGCGCCTTACATTGCGGTTACGAATGGGCTGCAGCATCTATGTTTTAAAGTAGATTTCGATAAGCTCAGTGTCCAACAAGTGGCGTTCGAATCGTATGATTTAATGGCATAAAAAAAACCCGGAATCCCGGGTTTTTTTATCACACTAATTTTTTATTGTAACCTTTGTTAAGAAAGGTGTTGCTCTACATCAACAGAAGGAAGGTTAAAGGCATCACCAACTGCCTTATATACAATATCTCCATTGATTACATTCAGACCTTTTTTCAGACCTTCATCTTCTTTACATGCTTGTTTCCACCCTTTGTTGGCTAAATTAATAGCATAAGGCAACGTAGCGTTTGTCAACGCCAAAGTTGAAGTGTAAGGCACTGCACCAGGCATGTTGGCAACACAGTAATGTACTATGTCGTCAATAATAAAGATAGGATCTTCATGGGTAGTAGGTTTACACGTTTCAATACAGCCACCTTGGTCAACCGCTACATCTACTAGTACGGTACCAGGGCGCATGTCTTTTAGCATGTCTCTTGTTATCAAACTTGGCGCTTTTGCGCCAGGAATCAACACGCCACCAATGATCAAATCCACAGAACCCAACATTTTTCTGATGTTGTATTCGTTCGACATCATTGTGTTTACGTTGGCAGGCATTACATCATCCAAATACCTTAGCCTAGGCAAACTCAAATCCATAATGGTGACATCAGCCCCCATTCCTGCTGCCATTTTAGCTGCATTGGTACCCACAACACCACCGCCTAAGATCAACACCTTAGCTGGTGATACACCCGGTACGCCACCTAGAAGTATCCCACGTCCTTTTAGCGGTTTTTCTAAGTATTTTGCTCCTTCTTGGATCGACATCCTTCCTGCAACTTCAGACATTGGCACTAATAAAGGCAAACTTCTGTCCGGAAGTTCTACAGTTTCATAAGCCAAACAAATCGATTTGTTGGCGATCATGGCCTTGGTTAAAGGTTCATAAGATGCGAAATGAAAATAAGTAAATACTAATTGATCTTCTTTAATCAAGTTGTACTCCGGTTCAATCGGTTCTTTTACCTTCATGATCATCTCTGCGATGTCATAAGTTGCCTCTATTGTAGGCAAAATGTTTGCTCCGGCAGCTTCGTATTCGCTGTCGCTAAACCCACTGCCATTTCCAGCAGTTGCTTGCACATAAACAGTGTGGCCTCTTTTGATGAGCTCCTTTGCTCCACCAGGTGTTAGCGCCACTCTGTTTTCATTGTTTTTAATTTCTTTTGGTACACCAATAATCATCGTTTCAAAAGTTTTAATTTGAGGTGCAAATATAATTGTTAGAAACACATTGTGAATATTATTACAAGGAAATATTTTGAATGAAATGTAAAAATATAGGGGAATTATACCCTGTTTTTTCAATTCTTGCAATGCTGCTTTAGTCCTGTTGAAAATATATAAATAGATTAAGGAGGTAAAGGCAAGAAAAAGGAAAGGATATTTGTTTATTTTAGGTATTATTAAAACTTCGTTTTGTGAATATGCAAAATTGTAGAATTGCAAGAAATCATACCCTAACAACTGTTTGAATCCTCCTTGATTTTTGGTATTTTTGTACTCCGTTTGCACCTAGCAAGTGCGCTTTGATGTACTAAAACGAAGATCAATGTCTCTAACAACAAGCCTAAAAACAAAGCAACTCACAAAAAAGGAGGTAAAAGAAATTTTGGCAGATTACCGCTTGGCCTGCGAAAGCAGAGAAGCGAGTCTGATGGGAAGAAAGGAAGTTTTTATGGGGAAAGCTAAGTTTGGCATTTTTGGAGATGGAAAGGAACTGCCTCAAATAGCCATGGCTAAGTTTTTCCAAAAAGGAGACTGGAGGTCAGGGTACTACCGAGACCAAACCTTTATGATGTCAATAGGGGAGCTTAACTTAGAACAATATTTTGCTCAGCTGTATGCCCATACCAGTGTCGACAAAGAACCTGCTTCAGCTGGCCGACAAATGAATGGTCATTTTGCTACCAGGTCTTTGGATGAAAACGGAAAATGGAAGAATCTAATGGCCCAATACAACAGCTCAGGAGATATTTCTCCAACTGCAGGCCAAATGCCTCGCCTTTTGGGTTTGGCATATGCTTCCAAATTGTTCAAAGAAAATAAGGAACTTCACCAATTAAAACAGTTTTCAAACAAAGGCAACGAGGTGGCATTTGGCACCATTGGCAATGCATCAACTTCCGAAGGTATGTTTTGGGAAAGTATGAATGCTGCGGGTGTTATGCAAGTACCTATGGTGATGTCCGTATGGGACGATGGATATGGAATCTCCGTTCCCAATAAGTACCATACCATTAAAGAGTCCATTTCAAAAGCGCTTGCAGGTTTTCAACAAAATGGCGATGGGCATGGCTTTGATATCTATACGGTTAAAGGGTGGGATTATACAGCCTTGATAAAAACTTTTGAAAAAGCGGTGGAAAAAACCCGTAAGACTCATGTTCCTGCTTTGGTGCATGTGGTTGAAGTAACCCAGCCTCAAGGGCATTCCACTTCAGGGTCACACGAACGGTACAAATCAAAAGAACGCTTGGATTGGGAAAAAGACCACGATTGTATTTTGAAAATGCGAGAATGGATTCTTGAAATGGAATTGGCTGAAGAAAGTACCTTAGTAGAAATAGAAAAAGAATCAAAAACATTTGCCAGGGAATCGAAAAACAATGCTTGGAAATCCTTTATGGATGACATCTATGTGGACCAAAATTTGGCAATTGAATATTTAAGCTTGTTGGCGGAACAGTGTTCTAAAAAAAGCGAAATTGAAACAATTATCCAGGAGCTAAAAGCTACTATCAACCCCATCCGTTTGGATGCTATTGCAGCAGTGAAAAAGGCATTGAGATTGGTAAGAGAAGAGTCTTGCGAAGCCAAACAACTTTTAATTGGTTGGGTTAAACGAGTCAAAATAGAAAATTTTGATCGGTTCAGTGCAAAATTGCATTCAGAATCTAATGAGAATGTTGGAGGAGTTGAATTAGAACCAGCACAGTATGTGGATGGTAGCGAGACCGTAGACGGCCGGGAAATTTTACAAGCTTGTTTCAAAGAAAATTTTAAAAGAGACCCTAAGTTGCTGGTGTTTGGAGAAGATGTTGGCAAAATTGGTGATGTAAACCAAGCTTTCGCAGGTTTACAAGAAGAGTTTGGCGAAAATAGGGTGACAGACACCTCCATTAGAGAAATTTCAATTATTGGCCAAGGTATTGGGTGTGCATTGCGTGGGTTGCGGCCTATTGCTGAAATTCAATATTTGGATTATCTGGTATATGCATTGGCACCTTTAACCGATGACCTCGCAACCTTGCAGTACAGAACAAAGTCCGGACAAAAAGCACCTTTAATTGTGCGAACACGCGGACACCGCTTGGAAGGAATATGGCATTCGGGTTCTCCAATGCAAATGATGCTTGGAAGTTTGAGAGGGATGCATATTTTGGTCCCTAGAAATATGACACAAGCAGCGGGCATGTACAATACTTTGTTTAGAAGTGATGAGCCTGCGGTAATGATTGAATGTTTGAATGGCTATAGACAGAAAGAGAAGTTGCCGAAAAACGTAGGAAGCTTTACCTTGCCATTGGGTAAGACGGAAAGGTTGGCTGAGGGAGAGGACATTACATTGGTATCCTATGGCGCTACATTAAAAATTGTATTGCAGGCCACAGAACAATTGAAAGCGCTTGGTATATCCTGTGAGGTAATTGACGTGCAAACGTTGCTTCCATTTGATTTGGATCATGATATTGTGCAATCCATAGCCAAAACCAATAGGGTGGTGTTCATTGACGAAGATGTTCCTGGAGGTGCCTCGGCATTTATGATGCAAAAGGTGGTGGAAGAGCAAAATGCTTACCGATTTTTGGATAGCCAGCCTCGAACTATTGCTGCCAAAGCACATAGGCCTGCCTATGGTTCGGATGGAGATTACTTTTCTAAACCCAATACCGATGATATTGTAGATGAAGTGTACAGCATCCTGTCAGAAGTGGATCCAGAAAAATACCCAGAAATTTATTAACTAAGATAACTCTAAATACACGAACGAAAAAGGCGCTTCAATTTAATATTGAGCGCTTTTTTTTTAGTTTATTTTAATGTCTCGCAATCGGAAAGGTTCCGATTCAACAATATTGCTTTTGTTGAAGTTTCTGTCTTGGACTTGAATTTGAACTTTAACCAAATTGTTGCCAATTAGGGTATTGTTAAAACCCACAATAGAAAGAACGTTGTTGGTGAGTTCTCCCTTGATTGGCGCTGAAGATTCGGATTTATTCATATCGGTAAACCGTCCGTCAAAAGGATACTGGGTGTATACCGGCGGAATGTTCTTGGTCCAGTCTATTGGCGTGTATTCTCCACTGCCATTGTCCATTAAAAAAGTAATGTAAAAATTCCTGTTGTTTACATTGAATTCGGTATAGACAGTATCTTCTATTGGTTGGTCCAATATAGTAGGGTTGATCACATAATTGGTTGTGATATAGGGCTCCTCGTATGGTGGCAGCCACTCATAACCTGGTACATTGGTTTTAAAACTCTTTGTGACAATGTATTTTTCAGATTGGCTAATGTGTTGTACATAATAAACTTTTTCACCGTATACACTCGATGTAAAACGTTCTGATTCTGCGTTGTTGTTGGTAGGGCGGTACGCGTCATCCAAATAGGTTAAACCTGGAGAATCGTGTAGTACTACCGTTTCGCCTTTGTCGTTAACTTTATTGATGCCCAAGTTACCATCGCCGTCCTGGAAGCCAATGGTCATTTTTAGGGTGTCGATTTCCGATGCGTTTTCGCGTTGGTAATATTGAAGGTTTACCAAGGAAATTTCTGGTGTATCAGAAAATTTTGGAGCATCGTAACAAGCAATACTCAGAAATACTAAAGCAAAGGCGAAAAATAAGTTTAAATTTGTTCTCATTATATATGTTTTAATAGAACGACACTTTTAAAATTGGAATCTAAGTCTAATACAATTAAAAACGCAAAAACACCTGAACAATTTACTAAAATTGCGATAAAAACTTTTAAGCATCAGGTGAAATATAACAAAGTTTACCATTCTTATGTTCAAAATTTGGGGGTAAATTACTTAAATGTTAGCAGGTTAGAGCAAATTCCTTTTATGCCAATTGAGTTTTTCAAACAACACACCATAAAAAGTGGTAATTGGGAGCCTGAAGTTGTCTTCGAAAGTAGTAGAACTACAGGGAACCAACCTTCTTTGCATCCTGTGCGCTCTAGAAAGCACTACTTGGAGCACAGCCTGCAATTGTTTGAATCGTACTATGGGCCGATAGACCATTGGGTAGTGATAGGACTCTTGCCTTCCTATTTGGAAAGAAAAGGAGCTTCTTTGGTGCATATGGTGGAATACTTTATGTCAAAAAGCAAAAACAAAGCCTCCGATTTTTACTTAAATGATTTTACAAAGTTAGAGCAAACGCTTGGTGATTTGATGCATAGCAACCAACCTGTTTTGTTGTTTGGCGTTACTTTTGCCCTTTTGGATTTTGCAGATAGTTACCATGGCCGAGCGCTAGAAAATGTTACAGTAATGGATACAGGTGGTATGAAAGGCAGAAAAAAGGAGGTGGTAAAACAAGAAGTAATAACCGAACTTAAAAATAAATTGGGAGTATCCAAGGTACATTCGGAGTATGGAATGACCGAATTGTTGTCTCAGGCCTATTCCTTTGATCAAGGCAGGTTCCACCAAAACAATAGCATGCAAGTATTGGTGCGCGAAATGAATGACCCTTTTTCTTATGTGGACCAGGGTAAAACAGGTGGTTTGAATGTAATTGACTTAGCTAATTGGGATACTTGTTCCTTTATTGAAACCAAGGATATCGGAAAAATCAACCACGATGGTACTTTTGAAGTACTGGGTCGTTTTGATAATTCCGATATCAGGGGATGTAATTTAATGGTGCTTTAGAAGTCTGATAATTCTTCTATGTGTTCGATGCTCTTTTCAAATGCGTCCATCAATTTTTTGTATTTTTTGAAGTCCTTATCCTTTATTTTTATGTTGTTTACAGTGATTTGGTCTTCTGTGAATTGAATATTGTTTACTTTTTCTCCTTTTTTAATATAACCGTCTTTTACCAATTGAGCATTTATTTGCTCTTGGAATTTCTTTTCTTCCACTTTCATTTTCTTTTCAAAAGCCTGAAGTTTGATGTCGAGTTCTTTTAAGTATAATTCATGCTCGCGCATTTCTTTTTTCATTTCCTGGCTCACTCTTTCTTGGAGCACCCGGTTTTCTTCTAAAGACATCTGTGCTCTTTCTTTGCTTAACTCGTGCAACTCTTGGAGTTTTTCTTTATTGAGTTGAATGATTTCTTCTGGATCAAGTTCGCTATTTTCAAGCACCCGAAGTTGTTCTTGTAAAAGCATTACATTTTGCTCCTGAACTTCGAGCATTTGTCGCATGAGTTTTTCTTGTGCTACTACCATGCGTTTGTACTCTTCTTCGGGAATGGAATCTACAAAAATTCGGAAGTTGTTACTTTCCAAATTGCCCATTTCGCTAAGCGCACCCATGGCTTTTATTTCTTCGATTAATTGCACCCTTTCAATGTCTTCCATGCGCTCAATTGTTGCCTCCGAGATTTCTTCCATTTCATGTACCTGATCAAAATCTGGAATCGGAGGTAGTGGTGGGTTTTCTGGGATTTCTGGTAGCAGTGTATCTGCTCGAATGTAATCAGAATTTTCGTCCAAGGGTTCTGCTGCTACCATTTCTATGGTAGCAGGCGCCTCCGCCGTTTCCTTGAATATCTCTGCATTGGAGTTTTTGTACCAAACTAAGGAGACCAAGACAGCAGTGATCATTACCAAAGGAAGGGCTTTGCTTTTGTTGTTGTTTGTTGTTGTTTTCATAATCCTTTTTATCCTATGTATTAAGTGTTGTTTCTTTTCTGCTAATGCCAAAGCAACTGTTTTGTTCATGGCAAAAGATTGGACGTTTGTTAGGGCTTTTATATAGGCCATTTTGTTTTCGAAGTAGTTAACTGCCATGTCGTCACAACAATGTTCTCGTTCTTCGTTAATAGCTTTAGACAAGATCCATACGCCTGGGTTGAAGAAGAGCACAGACTCTGCCACGTACTGAAAAATGTTGACTAAATAATCGTTGCGCTTGATGTGGGCCATTTCATGTAACAATACGGCTTCAATTTCTTCCATTTTAAAGCCTGAAATGAGGCCTGCTGGCATGAGAATGATGGGTTTGAGATAGCCCATAACCATTGGAACTTCAATTTGAGTACTTTCCAATACTTGCACTACCTTTCTGATTTTGAGTCTATTTTTAATGGACTCTATAGTGTCGTTTAAGCGTTTGGTGTTTTGCGATGTAAAAGCGGCTCGTTTGAGCTGGTTAAGGTACAATAGCCCTCCAATAAGCCTGAAACTAAACAAAAACACACCAACCACCCATATGGAAACAATTTCAACATTATGCGCCCCTATTGCCTGTTGTAGTATTTCCATTTGACCTTCAATACTTGCTAGGTTGTAGGTGTCCTCCAATACCAAGACATTGTTGTTGGCAGTGTGGTAGCTGGCCAGTATAGTGGTGTTTTGATTTTCAAGTGAAAAAGTAATGCCTATGGTAACTATTAGAAGCACCAGTGATAAGATGGATAAGTTGTGCCTCACATTGGCTTTTTTTGTTGGAATTATCTTAAGCGCAGTCCATAATATTCCTGCAAATACAATTCCTTGCCATATAGAATGGAGCAATGTGTTGCTAATGGCTGCGAACATGCTGCTATTGCCTGCTAAGTTTTGAAATATGCTATCCATTGTCTTGCTCTAAGTTGGTTATATACGCTTTGATTTCATCCAATTCTTTCTGAGATGATTTTTTATTGCCCAATGCTTGCATTACCAGCTTCATGGCAGAACCCTGAAAAGCGACATCCATAAGTTTATCGAGTAGTTGTTTCTGCGTGTTGGATTCAGAAATTATGGCCTTGTAAATATGGGTTTTCCCTTTTTTTTCTCTGCCTACAATACCTTTTTCATGCATGATTTGCATAAGCTTTAAAGTGGTAGTGTACCCAACTTCTTTTTTGGAAGCAATCTGTTCGTTAATTGCTCTTACAGTGGCTTGGCCATCCTTCCACAATATTTGAAGTATTTCTAATTCTTTTTCTGTTGGTTTTATGGAGTCTTTCATATCTACGAATTTATTCGTACTTCAATTATAAGCAAAATATTTTGGAAGTCAAATTTATTTACGAAGATATTCGTATTAAGTTGCAGTGGGGGCCTGAACTTTTAACAAAAAGGAGGTAGGAGTAGGTTTCAGGACACAAAAAAACGCCATACCCGGAGTGGGTATGGCGTTTCAATTTTTTATATTTATAGGTTATGCTTTTAGAGCAGCCACCATTTTTTCTCCGATATCAGCAGGAGACTCAACAACATGTACACCACAGGCGTTCATGATTTTCATTTTTGCTTCAGCAGTATCGTCTTTTCCACCAATAATGGCACCGGCATGGCCCATTCTTCTTCCTGGAGGTGCTGTCTGTCCGGCAATAAAACCAACAACTGGTTTAGGGTTGCCTTGTGCTTTTATCCATCTTGCAGCTTCTGCTTCGTAGTTACCGCCAATTTCACCGATCATTACAATCGCGTCTGTTTCTGGGTCATTCATTAATAATTCAACAGCTTGTTTGGTAGAGGTTCCTATGATCGGATCCCCTCCAATACCAATTGCAGTTGAAATACCAAGACCAGCTTTTACAATTTGATCGGCAGCTTCATAGGTAAGTGTACCTGACTTTGAAACGATCCCAATACGACCTGATTTGAAAACAAAACCTGGCATAATACCCACTTTTGCCTCACCTGGTGTGATTACACCTGGGCAATTAGGACCTACCAAAGTAACATTTCTGGACTTGATGTATTCTTTGGCATGCATCATGTCTTTTACAGGAATTCCTTCTGTAATCGTAATGACAACTTCAATACCTGCATCCGCTGCTTCCATAATTGCGTCCGCTGCAAAAGCAGGAGGCACAAATATAATAGAAACATTGGCACCTGTTTGTTCCACTGCATCTCTAACAGTATTAAAAACTGGTTTGTCCAAATGGGACTGACCACCTTTGCCAGGTGTAACACCGCCCACTACATTGGAACCATATTCGATCATCTGTTGTGCATGGAAAGTACCTTCAGAACCGGTAAATCCTTGTACAATTATTTTAGAATCTTTATTTACTAGAACGCTCATTCGCTAATGCTTTTTGGTCTCTGAATTTTGCACAAAATTAGAAGTTTTTATTGCTTATACAAAGTTTGGAGCCATTGGTTTTTCTAAAAAGAAAAAGCCTTCAGTTTTTTGAACACTGAAGGCTTTTTTTTGAGCGGGCGAATGTTTTCCTAAAACCCTGTTATAGTGATACCAACCGTATAAGAAGAAGATTGGTTGCCAGTAATGTCATTGTTTTTCTCGAAAAGTGGATTGAGGTTGTAGTACCCAAACAAATTAAACCAGCTGATGCCTAATTTGGCCATTGCACTGTATCTGAATTTGGTTAGTCCAAAAGATTGTTTGTCCTTGTATTTTTTAGTTTGATCGTCTTCTTTGTACTTGATTTTTGTATGGCTGTCAAACAAATACCCGACTCTACCGCCTACACCAAATTTAAAACCTGCATTTGGATCTGCTCTATTGGAACTGAACCGTAGTTCCAATGGCAACATGACGTAGTTGGCTACTAACATAGACTTTTTAACACTGCTTATGTTGGGCAAAACGTTTACAACAGGTGTGTATGCTGTCTCGAAAGCTCCTTCTGTATTTTTAACATAAGCCACCGTC
The DNA here is from genome assembly GCA_900537185.1 of Cytophagales bacterium Alg240-R148. Lineage (GTDB taxonomy): Bacteria > Bacteroidota > Bacteroidia > Cytophagales > Cyclobacteriaceae > Alg240-R148. Next base: position 548,128 of record LS999828.1, on the reverse strand, counting down.
ATGTCGAAGGTCTGCTCCTGATCGTCGGCATTCGTCAATGTTTTTTTGCTGAATTTGAACCTTTCTAAAGATAGCCCAATACCAGGGTGGAAAGAAAATTTGGATTGTCCTATTTTAAAATCTCCTTGGTAGTATATGTTCACTGTTCTACTTCCAAACCATTCTGTTTTTAGGTTTTCTGCGTTGGTTAAAAAATTATAACCAAAATCTACGCTTATTGTACCTGGAAAATCAGGCTTAGAATATGGTTTGAACCCTTTCGGGCTTTCGTTTTCTACTTCCTGCGCTACAGCCAAATTGGATAGTACCAATAACGCTATTAATCCTAAATATTTTTTCATGCTTCTATAACTCTTAAGAAGAGCGATTATTATTTCAAGCGCCAAATATAACAGAAAAAGACAAAGTATTTATGTTAATTAATATTTTTAGATCTAAATAAATTTCCTACATTTGCACTCCTAATAAACAACAAGGCCTCCTAGCTCAACTGAATAGAGCACTTGATTACGGCTCAAGAGGTTGCAGGTTTGAATCCTGCGGAGGTCACTAGAGTAAGAAGGCAGTTGCGGTTTGCGACTGCCTTTTTTTATTTTTTAAATAAAAAAAGGGCATCCTTGTTCATGTAGAAGCGTGTTTTAGGAACAAACAAAGGGCGTTGCGGCGCTTGGTATATATTTCTTGTATTGTTTGCCTGATCGGACTCAGTTCCGGTATACCCCAAAATACGTGATAAAGTACTCTGAAGTAGCGGATTGCACCTCGTAAAAACATTATTTAGCCAATTTTCTTTTTATTTTCCATATTAAAAGTCGTATTTTCGAGTGCTATTCAAATATTAAATGATTTTTGTTTTATTAGGATAGTGAAATTGTAAGGCCTAGTATAAGCTTACTAAAATAAATATGGCGATTTTTTGGTTTTTTGCAGGATTGAGAGGATTGATTTTGATTCCGATAATTATGGGGTCTTTCAAATTCAATTCCTTTGATAAAGGAATGAAGATTTTTTATTGTTCGTTGCTTTTGATTTTTGCGAATGACATAATGAAACTTTGGATGGCAGTGACCTACCATAACAATTTAATGGTTTCCCACTTTTATACGCCACTCTTCCTTACTATTATATCCTTGTTTTTTTACAACAGACTAGAAGACCATCGACGTTTAATCACCTTTGTTGCTCCGGTAATTTTGGGGTTTTGCATATTGTTCGGAAGCATGTTTTTTAATGAATATGCTTCAATGAGCCAGCTTTTTACTTCTGTTTATGTAGCGTATTTAAGTTTTCAGTTGCTAAACAAACAAAAAACAAGAAACGCCGACTTTTATATAGCTGGCGGGTTGTTCTTGTTTTATACGGTTAGTTTGATGCATTTTACGCTGTTTGATTATTTATACGAGACCAATAAAACCAATGCGCTTACTTCAGCCATTATACTTGAAATAATAATTTTTTTAACCAATATAGACTATACATTAGCAATATGGAAATATCCCAAATCGTCATCATTACAAATGCGATAATTTTAGTAGGATTGGTTTATATTATTCGCATCAAGGTGGTTAAAAAAAATGCCTCCGAGGTAAAAGATAATAATGAGCTATTGGATGATTCAATGATCTAATTCATTGGTTCAAAAGATGGCTTCTGTTATATTGTAGGAAACAAAACATTTTCCTATGGCCGAAAAAATTACAGAAGAAGCATATTCCCAGCACCTCAAAGATTTGCATATAGAGCTTGCCAAACTTCAAGATTGGGTTGTAAAAAAGAAATTGCGCATTGTGGTATTATTCGAAGGACGAGATGCCGCAGGAAAAGGAGGCGTTATCAAACGCCTTACAGAAAAGGTTAGTCCAAGAGTGTTTAAAACAGTGGCGCTTTCTGCTCCAAATTCTAGAGAAAAATCCCAAATGTATTTGCAGCGGTACATCCAGCATTTACCAGCAGCTGGAGAAGTGACCATTTTTGATCGGTCATGGTACAACAGGGCAGGAGTAGAGCGTGTAATGGGGTACTGTAAGAAGTCAGAGTGGAAAAAATTTTTACATTATATACCTTCTTACGAACAAAATTTGATTGAAGATGGGATCATCCTTATAAAATATTGGTTAACTGTTTCGAGTAAAGAACAAAAGGAACGTTTTCAAGCGCGAATTAAAGATCCAAGGCGGCAGTGGAAATTAAGCGCGGTTGATTTAGAATCCAGAAAGCGCTGGTATGACTATTCTGTTGCGCGGGATGAAATGCTTACCGCGACAGATACCAGTATTTGTCCGTGGCACATTGTAGACAGCAACGACAAATTAAAGGCAAGACTTAACTGCATAAGGCATTTCTTAGATCAAATTCCTTACAAGGATATATCCAAGCCAGCAGTTGAACTTCCTGAAAGAGATAAGAAAATGGCGTATGAGGATGAAAAGTCCTTGGAGATAAGAAATTTTGTACCGAGTAAATATTAATGAATTGAAATCAAACTTTAAGAAAGGACATTTTTTTTGGGGAAATACGAAAGAGTTTGCGTCGGGCACCTTGGCTTTTATACAGGGTTTGCAAAAGGAATATGGCGATGGTATTGTAGCATGTAAAATAGCCTTTAAAAACTTTTACTTTCTTTTATCGACCAAATCCATTGTGCACGTATTGCAAAAAAATAACAAAAACTATAGAAGGAGTTTTGCTTATAATGGATTGAGGGATTTTTTGGGAAATGGCTTGTTAACCAATGACAGCAATACTTGGGTGGAACAGCGTAGAAAAATTCAACCTGCGTTTAGTAAAAAGGAACTTCAGAAAATGTCTGCCATTATGTGGCAGGGTATTCACAAAACAATCTCAGAATACAACCCCAATGCAGCGTTCAATTGCACAGAGCAAATGAATAAAATTACAATGAGAGTGGTAAGTGATGCGCTATTTGGTGCAACTGATTTGAAAGGACTGGAGGCCTTGAACGGAGCGCTGTATGTACTTCGAAAACATGCAAACGATAAGTTGAAAAACCCCTTAAAAGCGCCTTTGTGGGTGCCCAATAAGGCCAATAAACGTTTTAATAAAGCCAAAAGTGAGATCAAAGAAGTGTTGTCAAATATACTGTCTGCAACAGATGCTAATAACCAAGACAATTTGCTTTATTGGCTTCGCAATCCTGCGGAAGGCCAGCCAATGCCCGTTGCACAGTTGTTGGACGAACTAACCACTTTGTTTATAGCTGGGCAAGAGACCACAGCACAATCTCTTTGTTTTACACTGTATTTATTGGGACGCCACCCGGATGCCCTAAAAAAAGTAAAGACCGAATTGGATGGGCTAGCAGAATTTAATGAGCAAGGGGTGCACCAACTAGCCTACCTTTCTTGTGTGATAAAAGAAAGTATGAGGCTTTACCCTCCAGCCTGGGCCATGAGCAGAGAAGTAATCGAAGAGGATACCATTGATGGTGTAACCATTCCTAAGGGCAGTGTCGTGTTTTTATCTATTTATGCCATGCACCGCAACCCAGACACTTGGGAAGAACCTGAGGCCTTTAAACCAGAACGGTTTGCGGGTAGTAAAAAAGACCCAGAGGGGTACTTGCCTTTTGGGTTGGGACCAAGAATGTGTGTTGGCAACCATTTTGCTGTGTTAGAAATGAAGATGATTTTAGCCCAATTTTTAAAAAAGTTTGAATTTGAATTAAAAAATCCCGAACCAATAGAATTGATTACCCCAATGACCATGAGCCCTAAAGAAGATATTTGGCTGCAATTGAATTACAGAAGCATTACTTCGGAAGTACCACAGTAATAGTAGTGTATTCGTTTATTTTGGAATCAATTTCAATTTCTCCTTTCAGTTTGTTTACGGAGTTTTGAACTATGTACAAGCCCAGTCCATTACCGCTGGAGGTTTCATTGCCTCGATAAAACATTTTAAAAATATTGGGCATTACTTCCGGTGCAATGCCTACGCCATTGTCCCATACATTGAGCAAAACATGTTGGTTGTTTTCAGAAATCGTTATTTTTATTTTTCTACTGGCACCTTCGTAGGGTTGGCAAAAGTGAATGCAATTGTCGAGTAATTGAGAGCAAATTGTTTTGAGAATAAAAGGAAAGGAATAAAAGTTGTTAATAGTATCGATTTCAAGCAGAATTGCGATCTTATTTTTATCCAAAACTTCTTGGTAGGGTGCCACAGAATCGAAAATAAGTTTTTCAAAATGAATTTCTTCAGGGCTTTCCATGGTTTCACTCAAGGTGTTTAGTGCCATAAGTTTCCGCAAAGTTAAATCCATTTCTTTGGAAGTATCGTACAGCCTTTGGATGTAATCCCGTAGATGTTCGTCCTTAATTTCTTTGTTCGCTAAATGCGCTAGCCCTTGTATACTCGCCAAAGGCCCTTTTAAATCATGTGAAGCTCTATAAAGAAAGGTTTGTAACTCTTTGTTGGTTTTTTCGAGTTGAACAGTTCTTGTCTGAACAATTTTTTCTAAATTTTGATTGATGGTCTGAATTTCGTGGTTGGCACTGCTTAGTTCGTTGGCCTGTGTTTCTATCTCTTCTTTTTGTTCGGTCAATGCCGTGTTTTGCAGGTAAATTTCTTTATTGAGCTTGGACAACAACAGGTTGGTTTGGTTTTTTTTATTGGTATTTCTGTATAAGATACCAATTATCAGTAGGGTAGACAACAGCCCTCCTGAAACGCTGATGATTACAGCGTTTTGCCTAATTTGTTTTTCTTTGGCTAATTCACTTTCTTGAATCAACAACCTGTTTTCCGTCTGACTTTGTTCTAGTTTGTACTTCGACTCGATGTCTTGCAAGCTGCGCACTTTGGACTCTTGTAACAAGGCTCGCATGCTTTCTGCATGAAGAATTTTTGTGGCATAGGCTTTTTTAAAATCACCTTTGTGTTCGTATAGGTCAGAAAGGAACTGATAAGCAATGGTTTTTAATTCTAAATTGCCACTTTTTTTTGTTTCAGCGATGGATTGTTCTAAATAATATTGGCCCGAATCGTATGCTTCTAACAATCCATAAATATTGCCTATGTTTAAAAGGTACAAGGGTTTTTGGGTTTGATTGGCCACCTTATTATTAATTTCAAAGGCCATTAAGTAATAGTCGCGTGCCTTTAGTAGTTGCTTTTTGTCTTCAAAAATAACCGCCATGTTGTTGTACAATAGTGCGGTTTGGTAGTGGTTGTTGTTTTTAATTCGGATGGGCAGGGCTAACTGGTAATAATACAACGCACTGTCTTGTTGCTCTATTTGTGCCAATACAATTCCAATGCCATTGTACATACTAGCCATGTCACTTTCTGAGCCTTCTTTTTTATAAATTTTTATCGCTTTTCTATAGTGGTACAAACAACTCTGTAGTTCACGCATGGCATAATATACCTTACCCATTTGGTCATAAGACTGGGCTTTCAAATACTGGTTGTCAAGAGAGTCTGCAATATTTAAAATTGTGCTGCTGTATTCCAAAGACCTGGCTAGGCCACCAGACCTTACATGGCATTCGCTTAATTGCAAATAAAGTTCTATTAGTTGATCAAAAGTCAGCAATTTTTTTGATTCTGAAATAGTTTCTAAAACCTTTATGGCATCGTAATATTTGGTTTGGAAGTAGAGTACTTTGGCGCTTGTAAGTAAGGCCTTGAACCGAAACGATGCTGGCGTATTCTCTGATAGGAGCAGTGCTTTGTCTACAGATTGGTGGGCTAGATCATAGTTGTTTGTTTGCACTGCATAGGACAATAGGAAATTTAATTGAGCTGTATCCGACGTTTCTACTTGATTGGCCTCGAGCAAACTGTCAAGGTCGTAGCTCGACTGGCCCGAAAGAATGCTCGAGAAAATGGTTGTTGTCAAAAGAATAAGAAAGCATTGCTTCATGGTTAGGTTGCCAATCCAATAAGAATATAAGGAAAATAACCGAGTACAAGAAATTTTTGTCCAAAAACCAAGTGTCTGAAATCGGACATGTCAATTCATTTTCGGACAACCGAACGGCCCGTTGTCCCCCATATGGCTATGAATCAAGGTGAAAACGTCTTGGCATGTTTATTGGCTATTGAAGAACAAGAATAAAATTAACCGGAAATTAATATGATAAAGTTACAAGATGTAGATAAATACGTAGACTCGAAGTTTCAGCGGACTTTTATATTAAAAGGTATCGATTTGGAAGTTGATCAAGGTGAGTTCGTAACCATTATGGGGCCCAGTGGTGCAGGTAAGTCCACTGTGATGAACATCATTGGTATGTTGGACAATCCTTCTGAAGGGCAGTATTACTTTTTAGATGAACCCGTGCACAAGATGAAAGATCGCAAGAAATCAGATATGCACAAACACCATATTGGGTTCATTTTTCAAGCCTACCATTTAATCGACGAACTCACGGTTTATGAAAACATCGAGACACCACTTTTGTACAAAGGCGTAAAAAGTGCCCAAAGAAAAAGCATGGTGGCTGAAATGCTGGACCGTTTTCAGATGGTAGCAAAAAAGGATTTATTTCCTGAGCAACTTTCAGGTGGTCAGCAGCAATTGGTTGGAGTAGCCCGTGCCATTATAGGCCAACCAAAATTATTGTTGGCGGATGAACCTACTGGTAATTTGCATTCGGAACAAGGAGCAGAAATCATGGACATATTCAAAAAACTAAACGAAGAGGGCATGACCATTATTCAGGTAACCCATTCTAAAGAAAATGCAAAATATGGCAGCCGGGTAATTAATTTGGTGGATGGGCAAATTGAATCGGATAAGAGAAATACTGAACAAATTAATATTGAATCATAATCATATGAAAAATTGCGTTTTACTTTTTGGGGTTGTCCTGGTGTCCGTTTTACAAGTGTCAGGACAAAATAATAAAGTACTGACTTTTGATGAAGCCATGCGGATTGGGTTGGAAAATAACGTAAACTTGAGATTGGAAAAAAATAGGCTGGTTCAAAATGAAGCAGATTTAACCTTCTCAAAGTTTAATTTATTTCCAACAATAGATGCCAGAGCAAACGCTTTTCAAGATAAGGGTAATCAGTTTTATCAAGTAGATGATCAAATTGTAGCTATAAATACCAGTACCAATAAAATAAGGAGTTCTGTTGGAGCAGATTTCACAATTTTTTCGGGTATGAATAAAATGCAATCATTGAAGCAAAACTCCAAACTTGTTGAATCTCAAGAATACACAGTTGAAAGAAGGACAGAAGATGCTATAAGCACAATAAGCTCTTCCTATTTACAATGTTTGATGGATAAGGCGCTACTGAAAATAGCGGATAACAATTACAAGGCCCAAGAACAAACTTATGAACAAATTAAATCTTATGTTGTTGCTGGCAGGAGAGCTCCCGTTGATGAATTCAATCAAAAGGCTGAGTTGAAAAGGCTGGAGCTAGAATTAATAAGAGCAAAAAATAGGTTGGTCAATGATATTGCCGGTTTGGCCTTTTTATTACAATTAAAGGACCATAATTATAATGATATTGAAGATCCTAATTGGGACCTTGCAGAAATTCTGGTTCAAAAAAACAACTTGGATGAAATGTATGAAATCGCGAAGAATTCTAGGACAGATTTAAAAAGTTCAATTTATGCTGAATATTCAAGTAAATATGGAGTGAAAGTTTCAAAGTCGGGATATTATCCGACATTATCGGCCTTTTATGACCTTAGCACTAGTTATACAGAAGCCAATGCAAGAGAGTTTAATACTCAGTTTTTCACAGACAATGTTTTCCATTCTTATGGGTTGTCTTTATACGTTCCAATTTTTAGGGGGTTGAATTCAAGAACTAATGTTGCAAAGTCTAAAATTTTGCTGGATAATTCGACCATTCAAAGGGAGAATTTAGAACTTCAAATAATGACTGAAGTACTAAGTGCATTTCAAAATTTCAATGATGTTCAGCTGTCTTATGGAGTTTCTGAAGCACAATTTGAAGCAGCTTCAAAAGCAGAAGAATATGAAAAAGGACGCTACGAAAATGGCATCACCAATTTAATAGACTATACCAACGCCAACCGACAAAAAATTGAGGCAGAGAATAATTTTGCACAGGCCAAATACAGGTTGTTGTTTCAAAAAATACAATTGGACTATGCTTTGGGTACTTTACAATACCAAGGGGCATCCAATTAACAATCCGGTTAATTTCTTTCCTGTTGCAAGATGGGATCGAATTGTAGGCTGTCTGTATGGACAGCCTTTTTTTTGGCTAATCTGGCATGGTACCAAATACCCAGTCCCACAACCTAGTGGACACACCAAAGGCTTTGGTTTCAGGGAACTTGTAATGGTGTTGGGCATGGAACTTCCACAACCTGTTTAAAGGTTTGAACTTGGGCGCTTTGAACCTATGTTGGGCATAGTGCAATGCAATATACAGCATGTATCCGATCAAAAATCCAGGAAAAAATGCAAAGGCATACCAACCCATTATCAGATAAAAAACACCAAAAAACACCGAAATTAAGGCAATGGCTGGTAGGGGTGGCATGGCCAATCTTTCTGGGTCCGTTGGGTATTGGTGGTGGATGCCATGTCCTAAGTGTTGTATTTTTAGTAGGAGTTTGTTTTTGGTGTGTATGTGGTACACTATGCGGTGTACCCAGTACTCGGTGAGCGACCAAGTGAGCCATCCAAGTACAAATGTGATCGCAATTGTCCACCAGTTCAAGCCGGCATAGCTGGAGGCTAAGAACACAAAACTAATGGCAATAACAGTATGCATGATTACCGGAACGTATATGGAAGTCCGGGTAATTTTTTCCATAAAGCCACTTTTAAATAACTGACCTTTTTCTTCTTTTCTAGGCTTTAAATGCTCGGGTATGGCATCAAATGCTTTTTTCATAGTAAGCTGGTTATTGTTGTTTTGTAAAATTAATCACTGCATGAATTTTTGAGCATGACATTAGTCATGCTTCGCTTTGATAAAGGTCATAGGCATGTTAAAAGCTATAAACCAAATTTGTGAAGACAATCTAACGAGCGGACAATGTTTATTAAACAGCTGTATACAAATTGCTTGGCCGAAGCGGCTTATTACATTGAGTCGGATGGGGAATGCGCAATTATTGATCCTTTAAGGGATGTCGACCAATACATACAGTTGGCAGAATCAAGAAATGCCAAAATAAAATACGTATTTGAAACCCATTTCCATGCGGATTTTGTGTCCGGTCATTTGGATTTAAAACATAAAACTGGTGCCAATATCGTTTATGGACCTAGTGCAGAAGCAGTATTTGATTTTATTAAAGCAGTAGATAACCAGTGTTTTAAACTTGGGCATATCAATATAAAGCTGGTGCATACCCCCGGCCATACCCTAGAATCTTCGTGTTTTGTTGTAATTACAGAAGAAGGAGACAAACACGCCGTGTTTACCGGAGATACCTTATTAATAGGGGACGTAGGTCGACCAGATTTGGCGGTGTCTTCTGATTGCACAAAAGAAGATTTAGCGGGCATGCTTTACAATTCTTTGTACAATAAACTGCTGTTACTTCCTGAGGAAGTAATGGTTTATCCAGGTCACGGTGCTGGTTCGCAATGTGGTAAAAACATGGGTCCAGAAAGGGTATCCACTATTGGAGAGCAAAAAAGAAAGAATTATGCTTTGCAATTCGACAATCCAAAGGATTTTATACAATCTGTATTAGAAGGTATCGCAATACCCCCACAATACTTCCCGAAAAATGCTATGATTAACAAACGAGGTTATAAAGAATTTGATGTTATAATTTCCAAAGCAATGTGCCCTTTAAACCTAGAAGCGTTCATTCAAAAATCGCAGCAGGCTTTGATTTTAGACACAAGAGCGCCAGAAATTTTTATGGAAGGAAATATTCCGGGAGCGATCAATGTTAGCTTAAAAGGATCCTTTGCGGTATGGGTAGGTACTTTAATCCAAGAACTTAATACCCCAATTTTATTGGTTTCAGAAAAGGGTACAGAAAAGGAAGCGGTCACTAGGTTGGCTCGTGTGGGATATGAAAATGTTTTGGGTTATTTAGAAGGCGGATTTGACTATTGGTTGCAATCTGGAAAACCTATAGAAATTACTGCAGGCATGTGCCCTGGTAAATTTAAGATCCATTCAGCGGCTTTGCAAGTGTTGGACATTCGCAGCTTGTCGGAGTATGAACAAGGTTCCTTGGAAGGAGCGATACATCTTCCATTGCCTCAATTAGAATCAAATATAACTAAACTGAATCCTGAAAAACCATACCATATTTTATGCAAAACAGGGTACCGAGCGGTAATTGCCGCGAGTATTTTGAAAAAGCATGGGTTTGAACACATAGCAGTGCTTAAAAAAGGGTATGAAGGGATTAAAAATAAAAGCAAAAATTGTGCTTGTACAACCAACGCAACAAGTACCTAAAAACTTTATTGGAGGGCTCGCATTCCTTATATCCAGTGCCAAATATGCTCTTTTCAGGGCCCTCCTTTTTTTTTATCTAATGCAATGGCTAATTACCTATCTTGCAATTCTTATAATTTCGCTGAAAGCTTCAGATTGGAAAGAGATAAAGTAAGTACCATGTGGTAATTCCTGGTCCAATTTAATTTGACCTTTGTTGTCATTAATTACAGTTTCATACAAAACTTTACCAGCCTGATCAAGTACTTGAACTCTTCCTTTGAAAAAAGCGAAGTTTGCATGGTAGGACAGGTTTTGACCGTCGAAAGGAACTGGGAAAAAACTGATGTTATTTTTTATTCCTGTTGTATTTACCGAAATAGGAGAAAAGTATTCTTCATACCCATCATAATCAACAGAATGCAACCTGTAGTAGGCAGTGCCATTAAATGGATTTTTATCGCTGTACTCATAATCAGCACCAGCTCCGTTTAATCCAAGTGGTTGAATCTTGTCTATTTCATGAAAATTCACACCGTCAATAGATTTTTCCAAGCCAATATAACTCACATTATCTTCTGCTGCTGTTGTCCATTTCAGCTCTACATAGGGGGCTTCATAAGCACCGCTGAATGAAATTAACTCAAGGGGCAATACACCACCCACTGGATCGTACAGCACTGGTCCAGGCTCAACAGTCGGGAAGCCAAAAGAAATGAAAGCATTTCCTGAAGGTGTATAAAATATAAACGCACCAAACAAAAATCTTAACTCTCCTCCATTATCAATATAAAAGTTGTCATTGGCGAGGCCCATATTGTTTGGGTGCGTGAGGATTATACTAGCAAACCAACCCAAGGATAAAGTACCTTTAATTTGAATGAAAGTTCTTACAGTTGGATCATCTAAATCGATGGAAACACCGTTTGAAATATTCACAGTAACACCAGTATCAATTATAATTACGTCTCCTGGGGCAGGCACTCTACCAAGGTCCCAAATTCCAGGGGTAGTCCAGTTGCCAGTAGTAGTAGCGGTAATTGTGGCAGCATTTGAAAAATTAGCGATACACAAAAAAACTATTACAAAAAATGAAGAATGTATAAATCTAAGTAAATTCATTTGTAATAAGTGTTAGGTCTTTTACTCTTTTTATTCCAATAGATCAATAAATGTAACCTACTAGGCGTTATTTGAATTAATAAAGAAGCAAATATAATAAAATAATGGCTTTATTCAAGTTTGTTTGTTTTTATCCACAAATGTCTTTGACGTAAGTTTTTTTTTAAAACAATTAGTTTTTAAAATCGATAAAAACTGATTTATCTCATGGATTTCTTTGATGCCCATCATTAATTAGTACAATGTTTTAATCCATCTTTATTGTGTTAAATAAACAACGCAATACTATGGAAAACACCCAATCTATATTGGCCGCAATGGCCTTATCATTCCTACTATGGAGTTGTGGGGGTACAGAAGAAAGTACGGAAGCAACAACAGATACCCCAGCACCAAAATCGATGGTTGCGGAAGTACAAGACCCTATGGACAACAAAGGCATCGGCCCTGTACAATCACTTGAATTAGCGGCGGTCGATCCAACCCTTGCAGACGAAGGGTTGCACCTATTTGAAGAGTACTGTACTGCCTGCCACAAACCAGATAAAAAATTTATCGGACCTGCACCAAAGGGAATATTGGATAGAAGATCACCTGAGTGGGTCATGAATATGATCCTTAATCCAGAAGAAATGGTTCAAAAAGATCCAATTGCAAAGAAGTTACTGGTAGAAGCCAATATGGCACCAATGGCCAACCAAGGCCTTACTGAAGACCAGGCAAGAAAGATATTGGAATATTTCAGAACATTATAATTAACTAAAAGACAAACTCATGAAGAATATTACTGGCTTAATGAAGCTTGCTGCGATGATGCTCCTGACTCTATCGTGGAGCTGCGGCAACCAAGGCGATGCAAACAAATCGAAAGGAGTCATGAATAGCTCAAGCGCTGCTGAAAAAGTGTATGTAGCACCAGGAGAACACGACGAGTTTTATGCTATGATATCTGGCGGCTTTAGCGGGCAACTCAGTGTTTATGGACTTCCATCTGGAAGATTGCTCAAAGTGATTCCTGTTTTCTCTCAAGATGCAGAAAAAAGTTATGGGTACAACGAAGAAACAAAACCCATGCTCAACACCTCTTTTGGTTTTGTCCCTTGGGACGATGCCCACCACCCAGAACTGTCACAAACCGATGGTACACCAGATGGTCGCTGGGTTTTTATAAATGGAAACAATACTCCAAGGGTTGCTAGAATTGACCTATCTACCTTTGAAACTACCGAAATCTTAGAAATACCAAATTCAGGAGGAAACCATTCTTCGCCGTTTACCACTGAAAACACGGAATATATCGTTGCAGGTACTCGGTTTAGTGTTCCTTTTCCTCAAGAAGATGTTCCCATCGATTCTTATAAAGAAAATTTCAAAGGATCGCTGTCCTATATCAAGGCAGATGTTCCTGGCGAGATGGATATTGCCTTTCAAATTTTGGTACCAGGTTATGACTATGACTTGGCCCATTCAGGTAAAGGAAAATCTCATGGCTGGACTTTTTTCACCACTTACAATACAGAAAAAAGCCACACCTTAAAAGAAGTGAACGCTTCTCAAAATGACAAGGACTTTATTGCTGCTGTGAATTGGAAAAAAGCAGAAGAATACATTGCACAAGGAAAATTCAAAGAGATGCCAACACGTTACGTTCATAACTATTATGACGAATCCACGCACATGGCAACTTCCACAAAAAAAGACAAAGTAAAAGTGTTGATCCCTGAAGAATGTCCTGGATTGATTTACTACTTACCAACGCCAAAATCTCCCCACGGAGTGGATGTTGACCCAACAGGAGAATACATTGTGGGCAATGGGAAATTGTCTGCGGATTTAACCGTGCACTCTTTTGATAAAATGTTAAAAGCTATAGAAAATAAGGCATTTGAAGGAGAGGTAGATGGCATTCCAATACTAAAGTTTGAAGATGTAATGGTAGGTACTGTCTCCTCCGGAGGTTTAGGGCCATTGCATACCGAGTTTGATGGTAAAGGCAATGCGTATACTACTTTCTTTATCTCTTCTGAAGTAGTGAAATGGAAGGTAGGTACTTGGGAAGTACTCGATAGAGCACCTTGTTACTATTCTGTGGGCCACTTGATGATACCTGGAGGGGATTCTAAAAACCCTTGGGGCAAATATTTGGTAGCAATGAATAAAATCACCAAAGACCGTTACCTCCCAACTGGTCCTGAAATGAATCATTCGGCTCAGTTGTACGATATTTCTGGAGATAAAATGGAGTTGATTTTAGATTTTCCAACAATAGGAGAACCGCATTATGCGCAAGGAATTGCCGCAGATAAGGTGAAACCTAGGTCTAAAAAAATATATGCCTTAGAAGAAAACAACCACCCACATGTGGTTAAAAAAGAGAAAGATGTAAAAGTAATTCGAGAAGGCAATGTAGTTCGAGTTTATATGACTTCTATTAGAAGCCATTTTGCTCCGGATAACATAGAAGGCATTCAGGTAGGAGACCAAGTATATTTCCACCTTACTAATTTGGAGCAAGATTGGGATACCCCCCATGGTCTAAGTATTATGGGCGCACAAAATGCAGAGCTTTTGGTAATGCCAGGGCAAACTGAAACCATGTTGTGGGAACCAAAAGAACCCGGCGTATACCCGTTTTACTGTACTGATTTCTGTTCTGCTTTGCATCAAGAAATGCAAGGATATGTAAGAGTATCTAAAAAAGGATCAGATGTACCACTGAAGTGGTCAATAGGAGAATAAACATTGGGTGTTTATTTCATAGTTTTTGGTTGAAGGGGGCTGCTCAAATGGAGCGGCACCCTTCCTATTTAACTTTGGAATGAACCAAAAAACTTACCAGATATGAAGTCCTTGCCCAGAATTTTAATGACCAGTGCCATCCTTTTTGTAGCCTCTCTCTTTGTTTTTCCGATGTGGAAAATAACCCTAGAAGCCCCACAATATCCAGATGGGTTGGCCATGTATATATGGATTGATAAAATCACTGGTAGTACAGACTACACCCTTCAAAATATTAATATTCTGAACCACTATGTGGGGATGAAGAAAATTGAACCAGAATCCATACCAGAACTTCAATACTTTCCATATATCATCATGGGGATAATTGGCTTGGGGTTGATTGCCTTGTTTGCGAACAACTCAAAAGTTTATCTGTTGTGGGTTGTAATTGTTGTGGTATTGGCCACTCTAGGGTTGTACGACTTTTATTTATGGGAGTACGACTATGGCCACAACCTGGAAGCCACTGCTCCAATTAAACTACCAGGTGTAACCTATCAACCGCCTCTTTTTGGCACCAAGTGGTTGTTGAACTTTAAAGCCACCTCGCTCCCTTCCACTGGAGGAGTCTTGTTTGGTATTTCTATTCTACTAGGCGGCACTGCTTGGTGGATTAGAAGAAAAAAATAAAGAATAAGGAAATGAAAAGAGTTGTTTTAGGATTGGTGTTGCTCTCCTGTTTTGGGTGCAACCCAGCACCTGAACCCATTGTATTTGGTTCAGATCAATGTCAGTTTTGTAAGATGTCTATTGTTGACAACCGATATGGGGCCGAGTTGGTTACGGCCAAAGGCAAAATATATAAATTTGATGCCCTCGAATGCCTAGTAGACTTCAAACAAAAAGAAGAAAAAATTGCAGCAGCGGCCCATTTAGAATTGGCTGTAGCGTTTGATACCCCTGGTGAATTGGTAGACCTGAATGTCCTGCATGTGCTGTACAGCGAGTCGTTGCCAAGCCCTATGGGCATGTATTTGTCCTGTTTTAAAGAGGAGTCGGAAATGAACAAATGGCTGGATGCACCCAATGCACGTAGCATGCAGTGGGCCATCTTAGAAAAAGACTTTGAAATGCTGGATAAACGGTAGGGCCATGAAGTTGTTTTTGTTATTGCTAAGCAGTTTATTTTGTATCAACAGTTTTGGGCAATCCGCCGTAGTTGTGGATCCCGCAAAAGGAGCGTCATTAATGGAGGCCATTGCCGATGCCGCACCCTTTGATACATTATTGGTTCAGCCAGGTACCTTTAAAGAGGGTAGAATAATTATCGATAAACCTCTGTTTATATTGGGGGTTGGTTATCCGGTTATTGACGGTGAAGGGAAAACTGAGATTATTACAATCTTGTCAGATTCTGTCACCATCCAAGGGTTGCAGATCCAAAATGTTGGGGTAAGTTATATTGAAGACCGAGCCGGGATATCTGCTGAAAAACAGACGCATATTCGAATTATTGACAACAAGTTGTACAATACGTTTTTCGGTGTCTATCTGAAAAATTCCTCCCACTGCCTTATTCAGGGCAATGAAATCAAAGCGGACGCTGTCAATGAAATATCTTCTGGCAACGCCATTCAGCTGTGGTATTGTAATAATATTTTGGTGCAAGACAACCATGCTTCTGGTCATAGAGATGGCATCTACCTAGAGTTTGTAGACGATAGCAGAATTGAAAACAATACCAGCACCAATAACATTCGCTATGGGTTGCATTTTATGTTTTCCAATAGAGACCAATACGTCGGGAATACTTTTGAGCTCAATGGAGCAGGAGTTGCAGTGATGTTTTCAAAGAAGATAACCATGCAATACAATCGGTTCATAAACAACAAGGGTACTGCCTCTTATGGCCTTTTGTTGAAAGAAATTTACGACGGCACCATCAGCAACAATACTTTTTTAGGCAATACAACTGGTATTTATGGCGAAGGAGCCAATAGGCTGGAGGTACACCACAATACCTTCGAAAAGAATGGTTGGGCATTAAAAGTTCTAGGGAGTTGTATGGATAATACCTTTACCAACAACAATTTCATCAACAACAATTTTGATTTAACCACTAATAACAACCGAAGTTACAACAATTACGATGGTAACTATTGGAGTGATTATACCGGCTATGACTTGGACAAAGATGGAATCGGGGATGTGCCGCACAGACCTATTAAATTGTTCTCTTATATCGTTACCCGGTCCGATGCCTCCATTATATTATTAAGAAGCTTGCTCGTAGATGTTCTTAATTTTACAGAAAAAGTAACACCAGCTTTTACACCAGAGCTGTTACAAGATACAACCCCTTTAATGAAACCTTTGTTATGATAACTTTCAAACATATATATAAATCTTTTGGGAAACACGTTGTGTTCGAAGACTTAAATCTTGATTTGGAAAAAGGTGGTATATGGAGTGTTTTAGGACCCAACGGTTCTGGAAAGACTACCTTAATGAAAATTTTGTTGGGTTTGGTTGTTCCAGACAAAGGAACCATTTTGATGGACGGCGAAGAGATTTTAAAACAAGACCTTTACAGAAAGAAAATCAATTACATGCCTCAAATTGCACGGTTTCCAGAAAACCTAAAAGTCAGGGAAATTATAGCAATGATCCATGATATTCGACAACAACCAGCCGATGAAATAGCATTGGTAAACAGGTTTGACTTGGGTTCTTACTTGGATGTCCCTCTAAAAAACCTATCGGGAGGAACGCGACAAAAAGTGAATGCGGTATTGGCATTCATGCATGATAACCCGGTGATTGTATTGGATGAGCCCACAGTTGGGCTGGATCCCGTAACATTGTTGAAGTTAAAAGAGTTGATTCAAGAAGAGAAAGACAAGGGCAAGTTGATCTTACTTACCACCCATATTACCGGGTTGGTTGAAGAAATTAGCGACCAAATTGTGTTCCTTTTAGAAGGTAAAGTTTTTTTTCAAGGAACCTTGGATCATTTATTTCAGAAAACAGGCCAAGACAATCTAGAACGCTCCATGGCGGCCATTATGGAGCATGGTATTTCCAATATTGATTCAGACGATAGCAAAATCACCTCGCATTATGCTTAAAATATTCAAATATAGTTTTCAGGACCTGATCAGAAGCAAATGGAGTTTTATTCTGGGTCTGTTTTATATGGCTGTCACTTTTGGCTTGCTGTACATGAGCAACGATTTGTCCAGAGCAATTGTTAGCTTGATGAACATAATCTTGTTTATCAACCCCTTGGTAGGGATCATGTTGGGAATTATGTACTACTACAATTCCAGGGATTTTTCGGAATTGTTACTGGCACAGCCTATTAAGCGCAAAGATTATTTTCTTGGGCAATATTTGGGCCTTTCTCTGTCTCTTGTGATTAGCTTTGTACTAGGGTTGGGTGTGCCATTTTTGCTTTATGGCGTGTTGGTCTCTGACGCAGTAGTTAACTTCTTGACTTTGATGTTTGCTGGATCTGCATTGGTTTTGATCTTTTGCGCATTGGCTTTTTGGGTGGCTACAGCAAATGAAAATAAAATCAAAGGGTTTGGAAAAGCCATTTTGCTATGGCTGTTCTTTGCTATTTTATACGATGGGATATTTTTGTTGTCCTTATTGGTGTTTGAATCCTATCCATTAGAAAAATTTTCGATTGCAGCTACCCTGTTAAACCCTATAGATTTTAGCAGGGTACTGATCATGCTTCAATTGGATGTTTCTTTGTTGTTCGGATATACGGGAGCGGTTTTTAATAAGTTTTTTGGTTCTTATGTAGGCATCTTATTGATAACCGGAGCAGCGGTAATTTGGGTAATTTCTCCAATATTTATGATGTTAAGGGCTGCCAAAAGAAAAGATTTTTAGTATGTTAAAAATACACCAATGGGCAAGGGCATTGTCTATTATAAGTGCTGCTTTTGCCCTTTTTGTTGGGCTGGTATTGGGATTAATAAGAACTGGTTGGTCTTTGAGTTTGTTTGAACTTACTGGCTTTCATTCGCTAGTGATGACTAGTTGCTTTCTAGGTACCTTAATTTTAATAGAAAGAGTTGCCGCTCTAAATAGGCCCATCCTTTATATTATTCCTAGCGCCAATATTTTCTCCTTGTTTTTTGTTTTTCAGAGTAATTTGGAAGCAGTGCTTTTAGTGGTTTTGTTTTGCTCTTTGGCATTAACTGGGATCAACATATACTTAATGAAAACGCATCGAAATGGACACTATTGGATGATGGCCATTGGAAGTGCCTGTTGGGCGGGAGGAACCGCAATGACCTGGGTTGCAAGTAACTTTTTGGTTGCAATTCCTTTTTGGATGGTGTTTTTGTTGCTCACCATTGTGAGTGAAAGGGTAGATATGACCCAGTTTCTTCCAATCGCCATTGCCCATAAAGCTATTGTCTATCTTCTGAGCTTTTTTGCAGTGGTAGCATTGTTTCTTCCTTTCCACCATTCTGTTGGAAGCACCTTGCTGTCGTTGTCAATAGGAGGTATTGCTTTGTGGTTGTTGCGGTTCGACCCTGTAGTGCTCAACTTGAAAAAGACAGGATTAAAAAAATATGTAGCTGTGGGGTTGGTAGTTGGTTATGTTTGGCTTTTGTTGGCTGCTGTTTTTATGGGGTGGGGGGCAGAATTACCTGGAGCACTGGACATAGGGGTTCATACTTTTTTCATTGGGTTTGTAATGATGATGGTCTTTGCACATGGGCCTATTGTATTTCCATCTATAATAGGAAGGCAATCCAAACCATTCCATAAAATGTTGTATTTGCCTTATATTTTAATCAATGTTTCGTTGTTATGGCGGGTACTATCCAATGTATTGGTTTGGGGGTACTCCAAACAATGGGCCTCCATGTTCAATTCATTGTCAATACTTGTTTTTGCAATTTTGATGCTTTTTCTTTTTTTGCGCAAGGCACCACATCAGACTTTAGAATAGAGTAAATGTGTTCGTTTACTAGTCGGTTATTTTTTACTACAGCATTGCGTGCTATTCCTTCTTTTACAAATCCGGATTTTTCTAATACTCGCATAGAGGCCTCATTATATTCGTATACTCCAGCATGAATTCTTTCTAAGTTCAAAGCGTTCAACCCAAAGTCTCTAATGGCTGGAATTGCTTTGCTCATGATGCCTTTGTTCCAAAAAGGCTCTCCCAGCCAATAGCCCAATTCTGCAGATTTGCTATATACATCCTCTTGTATAAAAAGTCCAATAACACCTATGATTTTGTACTCCATTTCAATAGCGAAAATCGTTTGGATAGGTTTTTTCATACAGCTTAGAATAAACTGTCGGGCATGCCCCTCATCGTAGGGGTGAGGAAAGTGATTTCTTAAGTTGAGCCAAATATTTCTATTGTTCGCCAAAAGGGTCATGTCCGAAACATCTCCTGGGTTTGGCTCCCTCAATATGAATTCTTTGCAATCGATTACCATGTCATTCGGAATTTACAAAAAATGAGTTTTTTGAACAAAAACGAATGTCAAGTGTAAAATCTTGTTTTGTAGTTTGATGTAATAAAAATTGGAATATTACTTTAAATTTATTGCATTTTTTCAATTGCTATGTATTTTTATTTGCTAAGCGCATGCGGTAAAGGGTTTAATTGTACTTAAATCCAATCATTGATAGATAAATTATTAAATCCAATCTATAATCCTATTCGTGTACCTTATTGTGGGTTTATTTGTTTGAGTGGAGTGCGACTCTATTGCCTTCACAATCAATAAAGACAGCCATATACCCGAAGTTTTCTGAGATTTGTGTTTTAGGGATGATTATTTTACCTCCTTGTTCTTCAATTTTACTAACAACAGAAGACAAGTCGGGGTTGGCATTTAAATATACCATGGACCCTTCGAAAACAGGCTTGTAAAAATCGTGGTGTTCGCAAAGCGCACCACCAATACCGCTTTCTTCTGATGGAAATATTGCCATTTTCAAGTTGTTTTCGAGTTCGAGGTCCAACATGTCTATGCTCAATATTCCTTCATAAAAAGCCTTGGCTCTTTTGATGTCATTCACTGGGATTTCAAACCAACTCACTGCATTTTTCATAACCTGTGCTATTTATTTTTTTAATGATGCTATTGGGAGTAATTAATTTCATATTTTGCCTCCCATTAGAGCCAAATATGTTACGCTTCTTATTAATATAATTTTTTTGAGCGACAATGAGGGCTTTTTTATTGAAAAAAATCAAATAGAAAGAAAAAATTAACAGAGGTTTGAGAAGTGATAATCTGATAAAATGGTCCTACCTTTTTTTATTAATAGCATCGGTATTGGGAGTTGTTCTGAGGGGAAGTTTTGTGGTGGACACCGGTGTGAACTATCAATTTTTGTTGCATGCCCATTCCCATGTTATGTTGCTTGGCTGGCTTTTCAATGGGTTTTTATGGCTGATAACCAATCTATACCAAGAATTGCAATCCAATAAATATTGGAAATGGGGTGTTTTGGTATTGCAAATTAGTATTTTGGGTATGCTGGTGGCATTTCCAATTCAAGGTTATGCACTGTATTCCATATTTTTTTCCACTCTTCATATTGTTGTTTCCGTTTTTTTAATGGTGGTGTTTTTTAGAACGACCCGATTAAAAAAAGGAAGCTCCCATTTGCTTCTTCAATGGGGGTGGGTGTTTATGTTGGTTTCGGGCGCAGGCCCTTTGGCATTGGGGCCAATCATTGCCATGGACATGGCCAAATCTGATTTATATTATTGTGCTATTTATTTTTATCTTCATTTTTTATACAACGGATGTTTTACTTTTTTTGCCCTTGGAGTAGGGGTACATTCAACTATAGGAACTACGGAGGGCAATCAACTTAAAAAATCTATTGCACTGTTGGTAGTTGCTACAATATTGGGCGCTGCATTGTCTTTTTTGTGGGCATATGGTAGTGTATTAATGTATGCCGCTGGTGGAGTGGCCGTTGTGCTGCAAGTGGTGGCCTATTATTTAATATTTAAAAAATTTAAGGTGCAGCTTTTAAGTAATATAAAACACTTGAAAGACAACTTATTACTGGTTACTATTCTCGTAGCCATTGTTCTAAAAATTGCAGTTCAATCGATAGGAGCGTTGCCGTGGGTAGTGAAGATGCAGGTGGAAGCCCACCCAATAACCATAGCATATTTGCACTTAGTGTTTTTAGGCGTTTTTACCTTGTACTTGGTTTATGAATCCCAAAGAATGTTAAAAGTAAACTTCTCTAGGTGGTCAAAACTATCGTTTATTTTTTTATTAGTAGCCACTGAATTGTTGTTGGTTGTTCCTTTTATTTTGGCCTATTACTTTCAAATTGCTTTTTCCTATTATGGGCTTTTATTCTATGCTTCTATAGGTTTTCCAATCGTATTTGTATGGTGGTTTTATAAGGTGGTTTTAAAAAGCTGACTTTAATCAGGTTTTAGCTTGATTGTGGTCATCTGAAAAATCCTGCTTTGTTGCCATTTTTACATCTGAAAAAGGCATAAAGGAATGGACTTAATAAAGAAATACAACATACCAGTACCGAGGTATACAAGTTACCCAACGGTACCCTATTGGGACCAATCTAACTTTACAAGCACCAAATGGGAGCAGGCGGTTGTAAAGTGTTTCAATGAAAGTAATTCTAAGAAGGGCATTAGTCTATACATCCACCTTCCATATTGTGAAAGTCTCTGCACTTATTGCGCTTGTAATACGAGAATAACCAAAAACCACAGTGTGGAACAAGGGTATATGGACAGTATTATTGCAGAATGGAAACATTATATACAAATGTTTCCGGAACGCCCAATTATAAGAGAATTACATCTTGGTGGTGGAACGCCTACCTTTTTTTCGCCTGAGAACCTGCGGTATCTAATTGAGGCATTGATGGAACATGCCACCATCCATCCAGATCACGAATTTAGTTTTGAAGGGCATCCTAATAATACAACTAAGGAGCATTTAGCTGCTTTGTTTGCGGTTGGGTTTAGAAGAGTGAGCTATGGGATTCAGGACCTTAACGAAAAAGTACAAACTACAATCAACAGGGTGCAACCGCTAGAAAATGTTATCAATGCAACAAAATGGGCGAGGGAAATCGGGTATGAATCCATCAATTTTGATTTGGTTTATGGATTGCCTTTCCAGACAGTAGCCTCTGTTGCAGATACGATAGAAAAAACATTGGCACTAAAGCCAGACAGAATAGCTTTTTATTCTTATGCCCATGTACCTTGGCTTAGACCTGGTCAAAGGGCTTATACAGAAGTGGATCTTCCCGATGACGATTACAAGCGAAAACTCTACGAGAAAGGAAAACAGCTTTTAAGTGAGAAGGGGTACCGAGATATTGGAATGGACCATTTCTCATTAGAAGGGGATGCTTTGTATATAGCGGCTCAAAATAAATCACTGCACAGAAATTTTATGGGGTATACCACTACTGGCACAGAGTTGCTGTTAGGTTTGGGTGCTTCTTCTATTAGCGATGCTAAGTATGCCTATGCTCAAAATGAAAAAAAAGTAGAAGATTACAAGGAAGCAGTTGCTAAGCAAGGAATAGCCACCTTCAAAGGACATTGGATGACGGATAGCGATTTGCATACTAAAAAGGCTATTTTGGATGTCGCATGCAAGGGGGTATTGGATCTTTCCAATAACAAAATACAGATCAAAGAAGCGCAATGGGTGCAGCTTTACGCCATGCAAAAAGAAGGGATTGTAACGCTGAATAACAAACTGCTACAGCTAACAAAATCTGGGATGGCTTTTTTAAGGAATGTTTGTTCTGTTTTTGATGCGCGGATGCAGGTGGGTAAAAAAGGCGATAAAATATTTAGTAAATCCATATAAATGAAAATGAAAAACCTGATCGATTGTGGTGCATTTGATATGGCAAAAATAGCCAACCTGTCTATTTTAGATGATCAGAATAAGCGGGTGTCTTTGGTTAATTTTCCTAGAGGGCATGGATTAAAACCCCATTCGGCACCAGTAGATGTGTTGGTAGTGGGTATTAGCGGGGAAGCGGAGGTTAAAATCAACGACCATACGATGCACATGAAACCCAACGACTATATTATTTTTCCAGCGAACGAAAAGCATAGTGTAGAGGCCTTAACCGCTTTTAAAATGTTGATAATAAAATAAATCAACTAGTAGGTAGATTTAGAATATAATTTATAAATTTAAAAGAAGAGGCATACCAGGATGCATTAACCTACAAAACAACCCCCAATTGAATAAAAGTATTTGGTTGGCAGGGTTTTTTTATGTTTTCCCACGTTCTCTTTTTCAACAATTGCATTTGATTAAACCTTAAAATAAACCATTGAATATGGAGCTTGAAAAATTCAACTATGACAATAAAGTTGTCAAGTATTTCATCATTGCCACGGTAATTTTCGGACTGGTGGGAATGCTGGTCGGATTAACACTGGCGGTACAGCTTTTTTATCCGGAAGCCAATTTTGGCATTCAGTATACTACATTTGGTCGGATTAGACCACTGCATACCAATGCCATAATTTTTGCATTTGTTGGAAATGCGATGTTTGCAGGTGTGTATTATTCTATGCAACGCTTGCTTAAAACAAGAATGTTTTCGGATTTGCTCAGTTGGATCCACTTCTGGGGATGGCAGTCTATTATTTTGGCAGCAGCCATAACCCTTCCTTTGGGATTAACTACCTCTAAAGAATATGCAGAATTGGAATGGCCAATTGATATAGCCATTACGTTAATTTGGGTAGTGTTTGGTACCAACATGATTGGAACCATTATAAAAAGGAGAGAACGACACATGTATGTAGCCATATGGTTTTACATTGCAACCTTTGTTACCGTGGCAGTATTGCATGTTGTGAATTCGTTTGAACTTCCTGTTTCAATGTTTAAAAGTTATAGCTGGTATGCCGGTGTGCAGGATGCATTGGTACAATGGTGGTACGGTCACAACGCTGTTGCATTTTTCTTGACTACGCCTTTTTTAGGGATTATGTACTACTTCTTACCAAAAGCTGCCAACAGACCAGTTTATTCCTATAGATTGTCGATTCTTCATTTTTGGTCCTTGATATTTATTTACATCTGGGCAGGCCCCCACCATTTATTATATACCTCTTTACCGGATTGGGCGCAATCATTGGGTACAGCATTTAGTATCATGCTTATCGCTCCTTCATGGGGTGGTATGTTGAATGGCTTGTTGACCTTAAGAGGTGCTTGGGACAAAGTTACAGAAGAGCCCGTATTGAAATTTATGGTAGTAGCCGTTACGGCATATGGTATGGCAACGTTAGAAGGGCCATTGTTGTCGTTGAAAAATGTGAATGCTTTTGCCCATTATACCGATTGGATTGTAGCCCACGTACACGTAGGCGGATTGGGATGGAATGGGTTTATGATTTTTGGAATGTTGTATTGGTTGGTTCCAAGAATGTGGGGTACCAAGCTGCATTCAAAAAGTTTGGCCAACACCCATTTTTGGTTGGGCACGCTCGGAATAGTTGTATACGCTTTGCCTTTGTATGCTGCTGGTGTTGTGCAATATTTTATGTGGAAAAAATTTGACAGCGAAGGCTTATTGGTATTTACTAATTTCTTAGATACTGTAATAGCCATTTTGCCAATGTACATGTTGCGTGCGTTTGGAGGGCTGTTGTATTTGGCTGGTGCATTGCTCATGTCTTATAACTTGATAAAAACTGCGAAGTCAGGTTCATTTATAGCCAATGAAGCTGCAGAGGCTCCTGCATTAGAGAAAAAAGAAGTGACAGGTGGTCATTGGCATGGTGTTCTGGAAAGAAAACCAGTGATTTTTACAGTATTGGCTTTTGTAGCCATATTGATTGGTGGGGTTTTCGAGTTAGTTCCTACTTTTTTAATTAAAGAGAATATACCTACCATAACAAGCGTACAACCTTATACGCCATTAGAACTACATGGAAGAGATATTTATATTAGAGAAGGATGTGTTAATTGTCATTCTCAAATGATTCGGCCATTAAGACACGAAGTGGTGCGCTACGATCAGGTGGATATGGAATACTCAAAAGCAGGAGAATATGTTTATGACCACCCGTTTTTATGGGGTTCTAAACGCACAGGTCCTGATTTGCATAGAGTAGGAAAAAAATACAACAATGGCTGGCATTTTGAGCACATGCGGGTGCCTGATAAAATATCAGATAAAAGTATTATGCCACCTTACCCTTGGTTGTATACCCAAGACATTGACATGGCATCGGTTCCTGGGAAAATTAGCGCCATGAGAACCTTGGGAGTACCCTACCAAGACAGGTACGAAGAAATTGCTGTTGAAGACTTAAAAAACCAAGCTTTACAAATCACTTCTAGTTTAAAAGAAGAGTTGGTAGGCTTTGATGATGCAGCGGTTCAAAAATACCAAGACAAAGAGATTATTGCTTTGATTGCCTACCTCCAAAGGTTGGGAACAGATATTAAAATTAAAGACGAAACAGAAAACGAATAGACCATGTTTAAGCATTATTTTGAACAAGTGCACAATGTGGAAATTTGGCCTATTGTGTCGTTAAGCATATTCTTTATATTTTTCCTGTGTTTAATTTGGTACTTAGTGACCCAGGATAAAGAGTATATCGATGAAATGAAAGACCTGCCTTTTGGTGGTGATAACGAAACTGCTGTAAATAACAAATCATGAAAAAGATCTATAAAAATAAGTATATAATGGCAATGGTAGGCCTCTTTTTTGCAGGTCCTGTTGTAGCGCAAGGTACAATGACATCCAATGAAATGGTGTTCCTATTTGCTGCGGGTTTTGTGTTTGTTGTTGCTCTTCTGGTACTTTTGGTATCGGTTTATCTTTTGCAAATATTGAAGGTGTTTGTTAACAAGGAATCTGCCAGAATAGCAGAAGAAAAAGGAGTTGAAATAGCAGAAGAACCTTCGTTTTGGGACCGCTTCAATAAATCGTTTAATAAAACAGTGGAACTCGAAAAAGAAGAGAGTATTTTGTTGGACCACGATTACGATGGAATAAAAGAGTTGGACCACCACTTACCACCCTGGTTTAAGTTGCTGTTTATTGGTGGGGTAGTCTTTGGAGTGGTTTATATGTTTGTTTACCATGTGTTTGGAACTTTGCCTTTGCCTTCAGAAGAATTGAAAAATGAGTTGGCGGTTGCCAATACAGCCAAACAACAGACCGAAGAAGTGATAATTGATGTCAATACTTTGGAAGCATCGGTTGATCCAGCTGTTTTGGCCAATGGTAAAAAAGCATTTGAAAGGCAATGTGCCAGCTGCCATAGAACAGATTTAGGAGGGAGTATCGGCCCCAACCTTACCGATGACCATTGGATCAATGGGGGCGGGGTTCAAAATATATTCAAAACAATCCGAGATGGCGGGCGTCCAGGAAAAGGGATGATCGCCTGGTCTTCTAGTATGTCTGCTAGTAAAATGAGTGATCTGGCTTCTTATATTGTTTCAAAACAAGGGAGCAACCCAGATAACCCAAAACAAGCGGAAGGAGAAGTTTGGATAGAAGAAGAGGCTGGCGCAGGAAATGAGCCGGTTGCTGGGGAAGAAGAAAAACCAGTAGTGGAAGAAGAACCAACTCCTGAAAATTAGGTATACAAAAGAGAGGGAATGGCACTGGAAGAAGAATTATATACGTACGACGACGAATTTAAGGGTTCGCTGTCCACTGTAGACGCCGAAGGCAAAAGAATTTGGGTTTACCCGAAGAAACCAAAAGGGAAATTCCACAATGCAAGGGCTTATGTTTCCATTGTGTTGTTGACCATATTGTTTTCGGGGCCATTTATAAAAATAAATGGGAATCCTTTTCTCTTACTCAATATATTCGAAGGAAAATTTATAATCCTGGGTGTGCCTTTTTGGCCCCAGGATTTTTTTCTTTTTGCCTTAGCGTTTGTGTTATTCTTTGTAGTGGTCATTATTTTCACCGTTGCTTTTGGAAGGCTATGGTGTGGGTGGGCTTGTCCGCAGACATTGTTCATGGAAATGGTGTTTAGAAAAATTGAATATTGGATAGAAGGCGACGCCAACCACCAAAGAAAATTAAATGCAGCCCCATGGACCACCGAAAAAATTATAAAAAAAGGGAGCAAACAACTCATATTTTTAATTTTTTCTATTCTTATATCTCATACTGCAATGGCTTACCTGATTGGTTTGGAACAAGTCAAAGAAATTGTACAGCAACCGCCATCCAGCAACCCTTCTGGGTTTATCGGATTGGTTGTTTTTACAGGGATATTTTATTGGGTATTTGCCTACTTTAGAGAACAAGCTTGTACAGTGGTTTGTCCATACGGGAGATTACAAGGGGTTTTGGTAGTGAAAGACACCATCGCAGTCATGTACGATTGGGTAAGAGGGGAGCCACGGGGCAAAATAAAAAAGAATGCCGTAGATGCAGCCAAGGGAGATTGTATAGATTGTAAACTGTGTGTGCATGTTTGCCCTACAGGAATTGACATCCGGAATGGGACGCAGCTGGAGTGTGTTAATTGTACGGCTTGTATTGATGCTTGTGACGATGTAATGTTAAAAATTAACAAACCAACAGGATTAATTCGAATGGACTCGCACAATGGCATTGTGAATAAAACCAAGAAGATATTTACGCCAAGGGTAATAGCTTATTCTGTGGTGATGCTGGTTCTTACTACTTTTTTGTCCTTTTTGCTGATGACCAGAGAAGAAATAGAAGTGACCTTCTTAAAAAAGCCAGGTACTTCTTATCAAATAAGTAATGATGCAGTTATTTCAAATATTTTTGATGTTAAAATATACAACAAGACTTTTGCGCCAGTACCATTTGATCTGAAAATTGGCAACATTGAAGGAGCGGAAATTGTAAGTATTACCGATGGAGAAGCCATTGTTCAGGACGACTCTATGTATAGCGGTATGTACCTTCTAAAAGTACCAAAATCTAAACTTACTGGCGATGTCACCGTTTTAGAAATTGAGGTTTACACAGAAGGGAAGGTGTTGGAAGTACTGAAAATTAACTTTATGGGGCCAATGGTTTATTGATATGGGATGGAATAAAGGAATAATACTTGCATTTGTTTTGTTTGCTGCATTGTTGGCGGCGATGGTCGTGTTTACCATGAAACAAGACTTGCATTTAGTAGAGCAAAATTATTACGAACAAGAGCTCACCTACCAACAAAGGATCGACCAAAAACGCAATTTTAAAGCGTTGCTGCAAAAACCAGAAATGAACTTAGTAGACAACAACAAAGTACTGAAAATTGTTTTTCCTGAAGCTTTGGCACGGCAGATCCAATCTGGCGAGGTGTCGTTGTACCGGCCTTCTGATGCACTACAAGACCAATCCATTCCCCTTGAATTGGATTCGAATGGATTGTTGTCGATATCTGTTTCTGAATTGTCAAAAGGGTTGTGGAAAATAAAGTTAGAATGGAACGACAGTTCTAAAGCGTATTACAACGAAAGCAATATATTCTTATAGTGTTTATCACAGCCTTCATATTGGGATTTATGGGTAGTTTGCATTGTTTGGCAATGTGTGGCCCACTCAACCTTCTAATGCCTCAATCTGGTATTGGGTGGTCGAAGTTTTTAATGTACCGGCTGCTCTACAATTTGGGTAGAACCTGTACCTATGTTCTAATGGGAGCATTAATTGGTTTTGTTGGTAATCTATTAATTCTAACAGAGTTGCAACAATACATTACGATTGCTTTTGGATTTTTGATTATCGTGGTGGTGTTGCTTGCTGGCCCAAAAAAAATGTTAAGTCCATCAGGAAGAGCGTTTCAAGTTTTTCAGAATAGAATAAAACAATGGTTTGCGCGATGGGTAGGCAAGCCAAGTCTTTTTAATGGCTGGATGGTTGGCATGGTCAATGGGCTGTTGCCCTGCGGTTTGGTATATATGGCAATTTTGGGTGCGGTTGTGGCTGGCTCCGCTGTCGATGGCATGCTGTATATGTTTTTTTTTGGAGTAGGTACCATCCCTATGTTGTTAGTAGTGGCATACACCGGAACAGTAATGCAAGTAAATACCAGAGGCATCTTGCTGAAGTTATTACCAGTTCTAGTTGGTTTGTTGTTTATTTTGCGAGGTTTAAATTTGGGCATTCCTTATGTTAGTCCACAATTAACTCCAACTGAAAAAGGGAGCACCATCGAACAATGTGAAAATCCATAATATTTAGTTGATATATTATTTCTTTTTAGAATAATGATTAATTTTAGTTATACCAACATTAATGAAAACAGACTATCATGAAAAAAATATTAGTACCAACTGATTTTTCTCCAATAGCGGATAACGCAATTGATGTAGCCATAAACTCCGCCAAGAAAAACAATTCTGAAGTAATAGTACTTCATGTGGTGGAAGAGGGGTCTAGAGATTCTTACAGAGCCATGGGGGAGGCCTTGCCATCCGATATTCAGCAAAATATATTTCTATTAAAATTACTTGAAAAATCTAGGAACCAATTGGCTGAGGCAGTTGGTAGGGTGCAGGACGCAGGTTTGACAGCAAAATCAGAGTTGAGATTGGGCAATGCATTTCATGGCATTACCAGTATTATTGCAGAGCACGATGTAGATGCTGTTGTTATGGGCACCCACGGTGCCTCTGGTTTTCAAGAATTATTAATAGGTTCTAATGCCGAAAAAGTAGTCCGCTTGGCTAAGTGCCCAGTATTCTGTATACATGAAAAGCCTAAATCTGGCGATTTTAAAAACATCGTGGTAGCCACCAATATGGAGGATGAAGAAAAGCCACTTTTTGAAGTCCTGAAAAATGTTCAGAAAAACAACGAGGCTACCTTGCACTTGGTATGGATCAATACACCAAATAACTTTGAGCGGGATAAAACCACGGTAGCTGCTTTGGAAAGTTTTGCAGAAGAGTTGGGTTTAGGAGACTACACCATCAATGTATTCAATGATATTTCAGAAGAAGATGGGATTGTAGCTTTTGCTGAAGAACTTGACGCCGATGCAATTGCATTAATTACCCACGGAAGAACAGGCTTGGCACATTTAATTAGCGGTAGTATAGCGGAAGATGTGGTAAACCATACCAAAAGGCCAGTGCTCACATTGTCTGTAAAAGATTAAAAAGAAAAAGACCATTGAACCAAGGGGAAGCTATTTAGTTTCCCCTTTTTTATTCTGAAGCACCGTCAAACCATTCTTTGAAGGCACCTACCTTTTCTCTGCTAACTATTATTTCTTTTTGAATGTCCAAGGACGGCGTGATCTTTAAACGGCTGTTGCTGTATACCAGTACATCGGTTATACAATTAATATTCAATATAAAGGAGCGGTTAACCCTGAAAAAAAATGCTGGGTCCAACATGTTTTCTAATTCTTCCAACTTATTGTCTAATATAAATTTCCTGTTTTTATCGGTGTATATGTATACATTCCTACCTTCGGCATAGAACAAAACAATTTCGTCGGTTGTAATGGAGCGAATATGCTCGCCCAGTTTAACCATGAAACGATTTTTGTATTTTTTTTGATTGATGTCCTGCACTTTTTGGTTGATGGATCCTACCTCTCCCAAGGCGGACCTCAAAGCATCGATCTTTTTCAAGCTTTGCTGTAAATTGGTATAGGTAATGGGTTTTAATAAATAATCAATGCCATTCACCTTAAATGCATCAATTGCGTATTCATCGAAAGCAGTGGTAAAAATGACTGGACGGGTAATTTTTATAGCATCAAATATCTCAAAGCTCAACCCATCTATCAATTGAATGTCCATGAAGATTAAATCCAATTGTTCTTGATGGTTTGTCAACCATTGTGTACTAGATTCTACCGAATCCAATTGTTGGAGTATTTCTATGGATTCATCATACTTATTTAAGTACCGAATAAGTTTTTCGGCCGCCGGTTGTTCGTCTTCAATGATTAAAACTTTCATATTAGTTTACTAAGGGGATTACAATGGTTCTTAAGTGTTCTGTTTCCGTTTCTACGATAGGGTGTTGTATATAATGGCCAATGTTTTCATTTAACTTATAAAGGGCTCCTATGGCCAGATTACAATTTATTTTTCTGCGTATGTTCCAAGAAATCTCTAGTTTATTGGAAAGGGTTGCAAGATGGAGCGTATAATGTTTGCCCGGGTCTATGATCGATTCAGAAAATATTGATTGTAAAATGGACGGAATTGTGCCCGGTACTAAATGTTGGTTATCTGCTTGCCCGTCGTAGGTTAATTCGACCTTACAGTGCCAAACCATTTCCATTAACTGGCCCAAATTTTTAGCAGCATCCAACTCTTCATGGAAGGCAATCACTTTGTTTTCTTGTTTGTTGCTAACAGAGTACCGATAAGCCAAAGAAAGGGCGTCTATCATAGTTTCTGCCATTTCAGGATCCTCGTAACACAACACCATACAGCGCTCAAGGGCAGACTGGAATAATTCAGGATTGATTTCATCCTTGAATTGGTTCAACTCATTGTTTAGGCTGTGGTGCAATGCCATCTCTTTTTTTATTTGGTCGTCATTTTCCATTCCAATGTACTCCGCACTTATGCTCATAGTCTGGAACATTAAATTTAGGAGTATGAATATGCTACCAATAGTATAAACCAATGTGTTTTCGGCCGAATACCCCACAAAATAATTGAAATACAAGTTTACGGCTATCGCGGCAATGGCATAGGTAGTTATGGTTCCGAGTAGCAGTTGGGTCAACAATTGATACAAGGTTTTATTGAAAAAGCGAAAGAGTTTTTTACTGATGTAATTGGACAGACGGGCTAATTCAAATGTTACAAACGAAATAATCAAAAACAAATACAGTTCCTGGCTTTCGAATAGAGAAAGCAATTGACCAACATTGTTGTTAAACAATAGAATTAGCAAATAACCAGTGATTCCAGCAAAAACAGGAAATAACAACCTGAAACTAGCTTTGTTGAAAATGTTGTTTTTCATGCTATCTCCCCGGTTAATGGATTAATATTTTTGGACAGCAATGGTAGCCGAACTTCAAAATTATTTTTTTGACGTAAAACCACCTTGTCATCTGTAAAAAAGGAATACCGCCCTTTGATGTTATTAATACCTATTTTAAAAGAATCTGTTGTTGAATCTTTGACCGCTAAATTATTTATAACCCGCATGAACCTTGTGTTGTTGGCGGTAAGCAGAATGTGCAGTGGGCGGTCTTTTGAAAATGTGTTGTGTTTGATAGCGTTTTCCACAACAATTTGAACCGACAAAGGAGGAATGGTATTTTCCAATATATTGTCTGGAATGTTGCGTTCTAGCCGAATGGAATTATTAAAACGAATGTTTTGTAAAAAAATATACTTTTCAACAAAGTCGAGTTCTTCATGGAGTGCAACCAGCATTTTTTCATCTGATTTTAGCAAATAATTATAAGTGTCGGATAATTTTCGAATGAAACTCTCCGCTGTTTTTGGGTCTTTAAAAGCCAAACTTGAAATGGTGTTGAGGCAATTGAATAAATAATGGGGGCTCAATTGTGTTTTTAATGCTTCAAATTGGTATTTTAATTGTTCCCTTTTACTCCTTATTTCTTTGATTTTTGTTGTGTTAAAATGATTGAATGCTGAAATGGCAAAATGAACAATGGTAAAAAAAATTCCACACAGAAAAATCAAGATACCAAGTTTGATTAATTGCTCATGAAACCCTTCCCAAATCTCGGCAATATTGGTTAGTGGGGTTACAATAATTAAGAGCAACATGGATAAAAACAAACCAAATACCACTGCTGCAATGCAGTTGATGGCAAAAGAGGTAAGCAGCCTAAAGTAAGTGTGCAATTCCCAAGAAAAAGCTTTGCCCGCCTGTTGGTTCAGCAATACAAGGATAAAACCAGTTCCGTTTCCTGCTCCCACAGCGAGCAAATAGTACTGCCAGTCTTTCCATCCTGGAAACCCTCCTGTTTCTCCATGAAAAATAAAAAAGAGTATAAATAAAGAACAAAGGCTAAAACTAATGGCTCGAAAAAAAATCGGTTGCATAATGATTTTTTGCGTGTTCATAAAAATTCCATACCCTCTTGTTGATCAGCATAAAAGGTATGGAATTCTTTAATTATTCAAAAGTTGTTGTTGTTGTTTTTGACTTTGGGGTGTTATTCTATGGCCCGAACGGCCCTGCCATAGTAGGTGTCACTGCCAATATTTCTAGCGGCAGATCGGTACATGGATTTTATTTCTTCACTTGAGTCTTTTACATCTGGTGCTATTTTAATCAAAACATCTGCTGCATAGGTATCCGAATTAACGTTGTCAGTAGACCTAATTATTTGTTTTAGAACTTTTTCAGATCCACCGGTTTCATTTGCCATTTTCTTTAAAAATGCTGCTAAATAATAATCTGAATTGATGTTGTTGGAGGCTTTTACCAGTGCAATTTTAGAAGCTTCTTTTAGGTCTTGTTCTTCGGCAATGTCTTTTAACATTTCACTTAGGTAATAATCAGAACTCATTTTGTCTGCTATTAAATCAATGAATTCAATTTGTTGTTTTTCTGCCAATTTCATTTTGAGAATTTTCTTGTAAATCCTCATCTGGTAGGTGTCAGAGCCGATATGTCCTGCTGCTTCGATAATGTCTTCAAAAGCTTTTTCATTGATGTTGTGGTGGTCAATACATGCAGTTAGTACATTACTCTGGTAATAATCGGAACCAATATTATCGGCATTTTTTATAATGTAGGTTAAAATCTCATAATTCAAGTTGTCTCTTTCAAGCACTTCCATGTACAGAGTGGACATGTAATAATCCGAACCAACATTGTCTGCTGCATCGATGAGGTATTTAACTTGTCCGTCGTCTAGCTTGTTAGATTTCATAGCCGACTTAAGGATTTCCGTTACGTAGTAATCAGAACCTACATTTTCAGTTGCCTTAAAAAATGCTTCTGATGCTTTTTCATCTTTTAAATAGGTCTCAATATGTCCCTTTAGAACACTTGATAAATAATAATCTGAATTGATCTCGTTTCCGATGGCCTGTGCAATTGCCACTAGATCCGAACTGCTGTGTCCACCTTTTTCTAATAATAACTCTGCGTACTTAGCACGAACATAATCAGAATCCAACTCTTCAATTTCATTCAATACAGAATTTACTCCACCTTTTTTGTAGAACCTGTCTACTCTGCTTTTGGCTGCAATGCCTGTAGACCTTACAATATCTGGTAGAATTTCGGACAACCAGTTTTTGCCTTGTGGCTCCCATTCTACTTTTTTTCTACCTTCAAAATATTCCTTTATTAATTTCCCGCCTGAAGATTCAATTTGTATCGAACGCTTGGACCCAAAGTTGGTTTTACTAATTTCTATATAGCCTCCTCTTGAAATACTTACTATGTCGCTATCGTTGTCGTTTACTTCAATGTCTCCTTTGTATTCAATATTAAATGAATTGCCTAGTTTATGGTTGGAGATTTTCGTTTTGGTATGGCTTCTGCTCGATTTTATAGTTACTGTTTGGGCTTGAACAATGCCTATGGCTAATGCCAAGGGGAATAGCAGAAAAAATATTTTGAGTTTTTGACCTATTGTGTTCATAATTGTTTTTTAGTTGTCTGTTGTTATTATATAACGTTACAAATATGGTCAAGGGATTCGGTCTTATTAAATACTTTGTAGTGAAGTGTGTGGCTTTTGTTATGAATTGTAAAATTAATGGCATAAAAAAAACAGGGGGGTCCGGCTAACCTGTTTTAATCGGATAGGTGTTTTTAAAACAACAAAGACTCAATTCCTCTTGTAAGGCCAATGGTGTCTTTGACTTTTTTAGCGGCCAATAGAGTTCCTGTAATGTAGGGCTGCGCCGAGGCACCTGCATGTTGGGTAATGCGAAGGTTTTCATCCTCCATACCAAATAGTATTTCATTGGAAGAGCTGAAGGAGGGCAACCGGACGGCATGGACTTGAACACCATCAATAGTTGCCCCTCTGCTTTCCTTGTTGCCAAGTGTCTCTTCTATTGGCGTTATCAAATCCGCTTTTTTAAGGTGCTGTAAGGCATTGGCCAATTCTCTGGAAGTCCCATTCGGTGCGTCTGCTTTTTTAGCACTGGAATATTCCATTATTTCGTAATTTGGGATTACTGAAGCAGCTTTTTGAGCCAAAACTTTTAACAGCGTTGCAGTAACGGAGAAATTGCCTGCCGCTATTACGCCCAGCTTGTTTTTACTGGCAATTGCTTCTATCCGGTTGTAGTCTGCTCCATTTAAACCTGAAGTCCCAACTACTACATGAACTTTGTTTTCCAATGCGGTTAAAACGTGTTGCATCACATATTGTGCATGGGTATAGTCAATGAGCACATCAACGGGGTGCTGCTCGATGGCTTCTAATACAGAAGGGTACACCAGAACCCCTTCGAAGTTTGGTTCAGAAAAACTTCTACTTACTCCCGAGACCAGTTCCAGCGCAGGGTCATTCATAATACTTTTGGCAAGTGGAGTGCCCACCCAACCAGTAATACCGGCAACGCAAATTTTTAGTTTCATTTTTGGATTGTTTAAGTAGTTATTTCGGCATAGGCCCGTACGGGGAACGTACCCATTCCTTCTATTTTTGGTGGTACAGCACTAAATTTAAAGGTTGTATTGGTTAGTTGCTCCAAGCCCCGCATGTGTTCAACAATTAAAATGTCATTTTTAAGTAACACACTATGCACTGGCCTACTATTTTTGCTTGTATTGTCAATGTTGTAACTATCAATGCCCACCAAGGCTACCTGCTGCTCTTTAAGATACTGTGCTGCAGATTCATTTAAATAAGGATGTTTTTCAAAATAAGCTGGTGTATTCCAATGCTGGCACCAATTGGTATGGACCAATACTGCGCAGCCCTTTAAATTGGGTAACTTGAAATATTCTTCAGTTATTTCCGATATACCAGCAGGGATGGAAACCAAAATACCAGGTAGTTGCGCCATTTGATTGAGTTGTATTTGAGAAAGGTCTTTACCTTCTTGGTATCGGTGAAACGGACAATCTATATAGGTACCGGTATTGCTAATTAGTTCAATTTTACCTATTTGAAAGCTAGTTCCATCCTCATAGTTGCCTTCAGAATCTTGTCTTGACAAGTAATCACAAATAATAGGGGCTGGTAAGCCTTTGTAGGTTACCAGTCCATCGAAAATAGTATGGCTTAAATCAATTAGTTGGCTCATTTTTTTTGTCAAATGTAATTTTGAAAAGGGCATAAATTGCAATTAACCCCCAGATTAAGTTGACAAAACTTGAGGGAAACGCACCGTAGTACAGGGTGTTGATTACAAGGAAAATACTCCCGATGCAATTTAAGATTTGGTACAAAAGCGATTTGGATGTAAAACGATGGGTGCTGATGCCCCAGTAAGCTGCTATGATCATAAAACCGGCTATCCACCCGAGAATGTCAATGGTCAATTTCATTCAATAAAATTTAAATTGGATACTAAATTACGAAAAAATACTACTGGACCGTACCCAACTGAGTTAAGAATAAATTAAAAAAAGCCCATTATAGGGCTTTTTTTAAGGAGTGATCCAGGCATCTTGCAGCAACTTTTGTTCTTTGCTGATGTTCTCCTGAAAATAAAGTGCATGTCTGGAAGTTCTTTTAACTTTGAAATTTTCTGCTACTAGTATTATTTCTTCCTTTTCTCCATTGCTATTTTGGCGCAATACTGTAATTGAAAATTCTTTACCTTCCTCCAAAGATGCCATTATCCCATCTACATATTGTTGTAGTTGAGGGCCTAATGGAGGTAGTTTTTGGTCGTTCATAGCAACAATTACATCATTGTTTTCCATTTTTAATGTTTTCCCAAAGGCATTCAGAGCCTCTTTGTTTCTGATGTACAGCTGATTGCCTTCTGGTGATACGCCAAGCGCTGCATTTTCGATGCCCATGGTGAGCTCCATAGATTCTTGTAAAGGACTATATTGGACGCCTACTTTCTGAAAGTAAGCACTATAGGGTATGGGGTTGCCATTTTCCACATACTGCTTAAAGAATTGTCTTATTTCTGGAAAAGTTAATGTTTCAATCACACCAAATAAAGCATCGTCTTCGAACCCTTTGTCTTTGCCGTATTTTTCTGAAAGATCGGCCAGCAAATTCCGAACTCCATAGGTACCATTTGAAAGTTCTAAGAGTTCAATATCCAAACACATGCCAATTAAAGCGCCTTTTTGATACACGTTGTAGTATTGATCGGAGTACTTGTCTAAGGTGTATTTGCTTAAGTCGGTAAACGCCAGAGAGTCATTCATTCTGCTTTTTGAAAAAGCAATCTTTTCTTGAAGCATTCCTAGGTATTGCTCGCGGCTTATCAAACCGTGTTTAACTTGAACGTTACCTGCAAAATATTCTGTAACCCCTTCGTACAACCAAAGGTGTTTGGACATTTTGGGATCGTTAAAATCAAATTGATGAATTTCTTGAGAATGTACGGTTAAAGGAGTCACTATATGAAAAAACTCATGGGCCGCAAAATCGCGGAGCTGTTGTTCCATGTCTTCAATTTTCATTTCAGGCATGTAGTAAAAAGAACTGTACGAATGTTCTAATGCACCATAGCTGGTAACAGGTTGGTCTGTGAAATAAAATATAAATGCGTACTTATCTACTGGTAGTTTGCCTCCCAAGTATTCTTTTTGAGCCATTAAAATGGGTTCAATAGCGGAGGCAATTTGTTGGGAATTAACCAGTGCATTAGGAGAGTAGGTAGCCACTAGAACTTGGGTATTGGCTACTTGAATAACTGCTGTGTCAGGTTTTGCATACATCAAGGGCGAGTCTACCAACTGATCGTAACTCACGGCTGTATATGTGTCCACTTCACTGTTTGGTACAGCTTGCTGTTCTAGGTCCAAAGAAGCTTTTAATACTTTTTTATTTTGAATTAACCCGGTGCTCCCATAAAAAGATTTGTCTCGGACTACGTTAAATGTAAAAGGTAGGTCTTTCATTTCATCAAAATACCCGAAAAACCCACTGGTGTTGATTACAAAATTTTTATCTGCTTCAAAATTTGTTCCAGCCGGTTGGAATATTTCAGGCCCAGATAACTTCGTATCGTAGCTGTCTTCTATGGTGTACGATAGTTTTTTCATTTTTTTGGCAGTTAGAATTTTCCAACTGTTCGCATCTATTTGAACCACTTCTAATGGTTTTCCTTTTTTATCAAATGCTTGCAGGTCCGAAACAAACCTACCGTAGTCGGCTACAGAATAGGTGCCTGGGATGATCTTTGGCAAATAGAAAACTATTTCATTAGTGGAGATTTTAGGGACTTGTAAAGTGACCTTCAATTTATCATCTTCAATTTTGGTTAGGTCAACTGTATAAACATATTGACCATCATTTGCTTGGGCTGCAAAAAATACCAGCAGCACCCAACAAGTTGTTATGAGTTTTTTCATTGTTTTTTGTTGTTAATTATTTTAAGTTTTCCGGAACCTGACAGCCTTGTTTTCTGCGTGTGTCGGCCAAGTGAAAAATTTTCCATTCGCCAGCATCGTTTTTAGTAAGTTGCAGGGCATCTACGCCACAATGGCTAAATGCTGTTCCTAAATAAAAAGCATATTGGGTCCATACCTGTGCAAGATTTCCGTCAATTTGAACCGTGTAATCCCAGATTTTTTCGTCGTATACCTGCTCGTGGGGTGTACCAATGTTATCAGCAAATCCGGCTAGCGCCCCTTTATGAAGCACCCGTTGTCCTGCTTTGTTGGTGTATACTGTATACATGGTTGGCTCTTCTATGAATTGTTTTTTTAACTTGGTGCTGTCTCCGGCTCGCATGGCATCAAACACGTTGAGCACTACTTGCATAACGGCATTTTGGTCTTTTGAAAAGTTCTTATCTTGTCCAGGTTTTTTTTGAGCAGTAGCTGCGCTAAAAACGCTAGTCAATAAAAATACAATGGTAAACAGTGTTTTCATGGCATGTGTTTTTTTCTAACTATAATAAAAGTAACGAGATGCGGGCAGGCGAGGTAAGTATTATTATATGAACGGGAAATATAGCAACCGAAACAACAGGTGCCATCAATTTTAAGTTTCTTCAAAAGGAAAGCTACTATTATCGAACATAATTTTAACTTTGCCTTAGATTGTTCGTACAAACCTGTATGCACTGGAACATTTTTAAAATTTAACGTGAAGAAAAAATCCACTCGTAAGTTGTCCGCTATATTTTTTGCCGATATGGTAGGGTATACACTCTTGATGCAAGAAAATGAGCAAAAAGCCAAATTGTTAAGAGACCAACACAGGTTGGTTTTACAAGAAGAGTCGGTGGCGCATGGAGGAACAATTTTACAATATTATGGCGATGGTACTTTGTGTGTGTTTGATAGTTCTATTGAGGCTGTTAAATGTGCCATAGATATACAAACCAGACTTAGTAAAGAACCAAAAGTACCCCTAAGAATAGGCATACATATTGGAGATGTGGTGCACGACGACGAAGGTATTTACGGCGATGGAGTGAATGTAGCGTCTAGAATTGAATCGCTAAGTGTCGCGGGTTCTGTTTTGGTTTCTGAAAGGGTAGTAGAGGATGTAAAAAGCCACCCCAGCATTGAGTTTAAAAACATGGGAGTTTTTCAATTGAAAAACGTAAGGAAACCAACCGGTGTGTTTGCAATTGGGAACCAACCATTGGTGGTTCCTGTGTCCAGCCAGTTAAAGGGGAAAGGAGAACAAAAAACAAAGAGTGTTGCAGTGCTGCCCTTTGTTAATATGAGTACTTCCAAAGAAAACGAGTACTTTTCTGATGGAATTACAGAAGAATTGCTGAATGCCCTGACCAAAGTTAAAGGGCTCCAGGTAACTGCAAGGACTTCTTCATTTGCTTTCAAAGGAAAAAACATTGATATACGAGACATTGGCCAGCAACTCAATGTGGAACATATTTTAGAAGGAAGTGTAAGGAAGTCGGGCAACAAAGTGAGGATAACTGCGCAGTTGATCACTACTGCAGATGGCTACCACCAGTGGTCGCAAACCTTCGATCGGAACCTGGATGATATTTTTGAATTACAAGACGAATTAGCCCATACCATAGCCCACCAGTTAAGAGAAAAGTTGGGGGCTGAAGATGTAGACCAACAGCCAATAGGAGGCACAACGAAAGATCCAGAATCCTACTCACTCTATTTGAAGGGGAACTATTATTGGAACAAATGGTCTCCTGACAAT
Source organism: Cytophagales bacterium Alg240-R148 (assembly GCA_900537185.1). GTDB lineage: Bacteria > Bacteroidota > Bacteroidia > Cytophagales > Cyclobacteriaceae > Alg240-R148. Next base: position 507,666 of record LS999828.1, on the reverse strand, counting down.
ATTAAAAAAGCCATTGAGTTGTACGACAAAGCCATTGAAAAAGAACCAGACTTTTCTTTAGCACATTCAGGGCGGGCAGGTTGTTACGTGTTTTTAGGAATTACTGGGAATTATCCGGCCGATTTGGCTTTTCCAAGAGCAAAGTTATCTGCAGAAAAGGCCATGGAACTTGACCCTCAAGACGATAAATCGCTGTTGACTATGGCGATGTTTAAGTTTATGTATGAGAAGAACACGGATTCGGCAAGGCGTTATTTTGAAAATGCGCTGGAGCTAAACCCCAACAACTCGGTTACACGGCAATATTATGCCATGTTCTTAAGTACGGTAGGGCAACAGGAGCAGGCATTAAAAGAAGTGGAATTAGCCCATCAGCTCGATCCGCTTTCTTTGTCAATATTAGGAACCCAAGGCAATGCATTTCTCATTTTCAAAATGTATGAAAAAGCCGAGGTCGTATTCCAATCCATGCTGGACATGGATCCCACTTTTAGAACAGCCTTGGAAGGGCTTGGATGGGTAAATGTTCAAATGAAAAAATGGGACAAAGCATTGAAATATTTTTTGAAATTTCAAGAATTAACGGGTTCCCCATTGAAAGGGATGAGTGGTTTGGGGTATGTGTATGCTCGAACTGGGCAACTGCAAAAAGCCCAAGAATGTTTGGATAAACTAGACCAAAGGTCCAGAGAGGACAAAGAAACCAACCTAAATATTGACTATGCGGTGGTGTATTTAGGGTTTAAAAATTGGGAACGTACTTTCCTACACATAGAAAAAGCCATTGAAGCCAATATGGGGGGGATGTTCTTGTCCGTTCACCCAATTTGGGAAGAGGTGAGAGAAGAGCCAAAATTCAAAGCATTGTTGGAGTATTCTAGAACCGCTCAAATCAAACCATCAAAATAACCATAGAAGTAGCAGCCACCAGCACTATAACAAAGAGTAGGATTCCTTTTTTTATCGAACGACTTTTTGATTCTGCCAGTTGTTGTGATCTGATTTTTTTTAATAGGTCTGCTGGGGCTTTTTTGAATTTAAAGTAAGTTTTTTTGGTTGGTACGTCTTGCCTTTTAAAGTTGTCGCGGTTGTTAATGGCCCGGTTGATTTCTAAAGACTTTATCATATATCCTAACATATCCTATGGGTTTAGTTTGAATGTCTTTATAATAAGTTAAGATATTAAGTCTAACATTTTTAAAAAGGATGCTCTGCGGTTATAGAGACGGATGAACTATGGACACTTGTGGTTACACAATTATTCCAACTTTTTCCATGCCCGTTTTTTGATAATAATTTGTATATTATAGAGAAAAACATCCTATTTATTCATGAATAAATTCTTTTTTGTATTGTCTTTTTGTTGGTTAGTTGTGTTTTGTGTTCATGCGCAACAGTACAATATGATTCGGTATGAAGGAGAAGTTGTTGGTTCTGATTTGGTTAAAGCGGTGGTTCAAGACAAAAATGGTTTGATTTGGATTGGGACAGACAATGGACTGGTATCTTACGATGGTATAACTTTTAAAAATTACTTTGGATCTGTATACTCCCAATACATAAAAAGTTTTTTTAAAGACCAACAAAATCAGATTTATGTGGTTTATGATTTGGGCATTGGACTATTGCAACAATCGGAAGATTCTGTTTTTCTAACTTCTGTATTCGAAGGAGCACGCAAGCCTGAAAAAGGTAAAGTTTGGTACCCCAAAGACCTACATACCACCAAAGACAGTGCCCTTTGGATTTCTGAACCCGGAGCGATTTCAAAGTTTTCGAAAGGAAAGTTAAAACGGTACGGCTTTTCGAGCCAAGACATTACCACCAGTTTTGTGCAATCTTTTAGTTTCTTTGAATGGGAAAATGAACTAACTATTTGCAGCCAAAGAGGTAATTTTTATAATTATAACAAGGAAGAAGATGTTTTTGACACTCTACAAACTTCCGTCGACTTCCATGAAATCAGCCATGTAACCAAGGTAGACGACCAGTATTGGATGGCTACTAGGCAAGGGTTATTTAAAATAAGTAAAACGGAAGGCGCATTACAATTCAATAAGATTTTTGATGAAGACAACCTCTCTTTTATAAAAGAACTAACCACTGGTACAGTAATGGTGGCTTCCAATACTGGTATGTTGTATTTAGGCTATAAAAAGAAGGTCGGTTGGCAGTTTGAGTTGGTTACTTCTGGGCTTTCAGTTGTAGAAAGTATTTTTGAAGCGGGGGATGGCAGTGTGTGGGTTAGTACAGAATCAGGGGTCTACCTTTTTCACACCAAATCGTTTTACACCCCCACTGCAGAACACAGCGGAGCGGTGATTCAATCCATAGAAGAGTCTGAATCGCAAAATAGTATCTTTTTTTGTACAAAAAATGAACTTTTAGAACTCCAAATAGCTACCAATGCGGTTCGGTCCATCAAAAAAGACTTGAATGCACAATATTTGGGTCTGGAGAGTATTGAGAATGGCTTGTGGATATCCAATGCCAACCAAGTCATTTTTATGGATGAAGAAAGGAATTTTCACACCAAGTCTTTAGGAGAAAGAGAGAATTTAATTTTTGAGTTGGACGAAGATCCCAAAGGGAACGTATGGGTAGCACAAGAATCCATACCACAACTACTATACATTGATAAAAAATTAAATGTAAAGGTTTTTGGCCCTCAACATGGAATCAACAAGGAGATGAACATTGTTAGAGCCAATGATAAAGGTGTTTTTGTAGGCGGGCTTAGCAAAGACCACTACTTGTACTACCAAGCACCCAACGATTCTGTTTTCTACAATATCAGCATACAGGCCCCTTTTTTAGTGGAAGAATCTTTAGAGGTGAACGATATTGCTTTTGGGGATTCAGTGGTTTGGTTGGCAACTTCACAAGGCCTGTTGCGGTATACCTACGATTCTCTCGAAAAAATAGAGTTGTCTTTGTACAGCAACTTGCAAGTAGGCAATGTAGAAAAAGACCCAATCAACGAATGGATTTGGTTTTCGAATACCAAAGGGCTATTTCGCTACGACCTAAAAAACAAAACCTTTTCATTTTACAATGAATCGGTAGGCTTGAAATCTAATACCATTATTAACAGAGGGTTGTTCATAGATTCTAAGGCCAATTTATGGCTGAGTTTGGCAAGAGGGATTTCCAAGTCAACTGCCAACATTCGGACCTTAACGAGTACTCCCCAACCCGTACTAAACAAAGTTGTATTTGACGGAAAAAACCAATCGACCAAAAAACGGAGTTTTATTACCAACAAGGCATTGGCATTTGGTTTTACCACAGCTGCTTTTCCTTTAGAAGATGTGCGGTTTTCATACCAATTATTCGATGACCAGCAAAACATATTACAATCGGGTGCAATGAAAAAAAATGAGCTTAGTTTTTCATTTTTGGGAAGTGGTAAATACCGACTGGTTATTCTTGCCCATAAATCGGGCAACTTTATTGAAAGCAGTCCCTTGGAAATGCAATTTACTATTGTAAATCCATTTTATAAATCTATTTGGTTTTTTACTGCGATATTTTTAGTCGTAGGAGGGTTGATGTATTTAACTCGCTGGTGGACCATAAAAATTCAATTGAAGCGGCAATTAAAATTGGAAATGTTGATAAATGAGCGCACTGCCTCCCTTCGAAATTCCAATGCGTTATTGGCCTCTAGAAACCACGAGCTAGATAAATTCGTTTATTCTGCATCACATGATTTAATGGCCCCACTTAAAAGTATAAGAGGGTTGGCAAATGTTGGCATGATGGAATCAAAAGACGACGACCAAAACCTTCTGTTTAGTAAGATTACTGAAAGTGCCTACAAACTCGAGTCATTTATTAAAGATGTTATCAATTATTCTAGAAATGCCCGGCTATTGGTGAAAAAGAAAAACATCCTATTGCGGCCTTTTATAGAAGAGATTGTACATGATTTGAGCTATTCTGATAATTTTGACAGCATCCACATAGAAATTAAAGTAGCGCCAGATTTGTTCATTAAAATGGACGAAGTAAGGTTGAGGATTGTCCTGAATAATTTGCTTTCCAATGCCATTAAATTTCAAGACCAGCAAAAGAAAAAACAAGAAGTTGTTGTGTCCTGCCAGGTGGTTAAAGGGCGTTGTGAAATTGTAGTGCAAGACAATGGCATAGGGATTAAAAAAGAATACCAGAGAAAAGTTTTTGATATGTTCTATAGAGCCAACAACAAAGCCAATGGTTCGGGGTTAGGGCTGTATATTTTAAGGGATGCAGTATCCAAAATGAAAGGAACCGTGCAGCTAAAATCTGAGGAATATTTGGGTAGTACTTTTGTTATAAATATTCCTGCTTAAAATAGAAAGGGCAAATCATTGATATTTCGTTCAAACAATCTTAAATTGTATACCTCTGTATCAAAAAAACTTTATTATGCCCTCATATTCGATAGAAGTAAATGGAAAGCCACAAACAGTACAGGTTGATGCCGATACCCCATTGCTGTGGGTATTAAGAGATACTTTGGATTTAGTTGGTACTAAATTCGGTTGTGGAATTGGCCAATGCGGTGCTTGCACTGTTCATATGGATGGAAATGCAATACGGTCTTGCTCTTTCCCAGTATCTGCTGTGGGAGATAAGAAAATAACTACAATTGAAGGAATAGATGAGGGCCACCCATTGAAAGAAGCATGGCGCGCCATGGACGTACCACAATGTGGTTATTGCCAGGCTGGTCAAATCATGACTGCAGCAGCTATGTTGGAGAGCAACCCTAATCCAACAGAGGAACAAATTGAAGCCACCATGAGCGGTAATATATGCAGGTGCGGTACCTATCTTAAAATTAAAGCAGCCATAAAAGCTAGTTAACTCCCTAAATCTCTAGACATGACAAGTATCAAAACATCCTACAACAGAAGGTCTTTTCTTAAGGTATCGGCAGCAGCAGGAGGCGGGTTGCTAATTAGTTTTAATTGGTTGAGCGCTTGTTCTCCCGAAAAGAAAGAAGTTCTTCCGGCACTTCCACCAGCAGATGCGTGGTATGAAATGAATGCATTTCTGACCATCGCAAACAATGGAGAAGTGTCCATCCAATCGCCAAACCCGGAAATTGGACAAAATGTTAAAACTTCAATGCCCATGATTGTGGCAGAAGAGCTCGATGTAGATTGGGAAAAAGTAACAGTAGTGCAAGCACCCTTTGATGCTGTACTATACAAAAGACAGGTAGCCGGAGGAAGCCAATCCATACGGCAGGGCTGGAAGGGGCTGCGTACAGCGGGCGCTACCGCTCGGGCAGTGTTGGTTCAAGCCGCAGCCCAACAATGGAAGGTAACAGAAGCCTCTTGCAGCACAGAAAATGGATTTGTTTACAATGATAAAGGAGAAAAACTATCGTATGGCGATTTAGCAGTTGCAGCAGCAGCCTTGCCTTTACCCGAAGATGTAACCTTAAAAGATCCTAGTACATTTAAAATAATAGGCAAAAGTAAGAAAAATGTAGACCTCAATAAAATTTTGGCCGGTGAGCATTTGTATGGCATCGATACTAAAAAGGAAGGAATGGTGCACGCCGTAGTACTCAGGCCTCCTTCGTTTGGCCTGAAGTTGGATGGGTATGACGATGCGGAGGCGTTGAAGGTAGAAGGGGTACAAAAAACCATTAAGTTTGGAGATAAAATTGCCGTTTTGGCTAACTCAACTTGGGCTGCTATAAAAGGGCAGAAAAAACTTCAGCCCAAATGGCGGGCAGAAAACAACCAATTGGAGTCTACGGTAGAACACGACCAAAAGATGCGTGCCTTGTTGGATAAAAAAAGTACGGACCCAAAGAGAAGCGATGGCAATGTGAAAAGCGCAATGGACGGTGCTGAATCCATTGTGGAAAGAACCTATGAAGCTCCATTTTTGCCTCATAACTGCCTTGAACCAATGAATTTCTTTGCGGATGTTACAGATGAGCAAGTATACCTGTTAGGACCGATCCAAACTCCAGAATGGACCCGCAGCAAAGTAATGGCATTGCTGGATCGTCCGGAGGAGGACATCAAAATAGATATGACCAGAATGGGGGGAGGTTTTGGACGAAGGTTATACGGAGATTTTGTCTTAGAAGCGGCTGAAATATCGAACCTTTGTAAAAAACCCGTAAAATTGGTTTTTACTAGAGAAGATGACATGACAGCAGGCACCTACCGGCCTGCCTCTAAATACAAATTTAGAGCAGCTTTAAAAGAAGGTAAAATGACAGCCTACCATCTTACTGGAGTGGGGATCAACATGAACAATGCCACCAGACAAGATAATTTCCCAGCGGCTGCTATGGCCAATTATTTAGTAGAAGCACACAACTTAGAAAGTAATATTACGACCGGTGCTTGGCGGGCGCCAATTACTAATTTTCTGGCATTTGCCGAGCAAAGTTTTCTGGATGAAGTGGCTGCTCAATTGGGGCAGGATCCAGTCGACTTCAGATTGTCTTTGATGGAACAAGCCAAAAACAACCCTACTGGTACTTTGGACTATGACGTGGACAAATTTGTAGGTGTAATCAAATTGGCAGCAGAAAAATCGAATTGGCGAAACAAATCCAAAAACACCTTTAAAGGGTTCAGTGCGTATTATTCCCACAATACCTATGTAGCAGAGGTAGCTGAAGTTGTAGTAGTTCAAAATGAAATCAAGGTTACCAATGTGGTTTGCGCAGTAGATTGTGGTATAGTCGTCAATCCAGATGCAGCCATTAATCAAATCCAGGGTGGAGTAATTGATGGGGTAGGACATGCATTATTAGGTAATTTTGAATTCGTCAATGGAACGCCGCAACATACCAATTTTGATAAGTACAAACTCATAAGAATGAATGAAGCACCAAATGTAGACGTTCATTTTGTAGCTTCCAGCAACGACCCAACAGGGCTGGGCGAACCTTCTTTACCACCAGCTGGTGGTGCAGTAGCCAATGCAATACACGCGGCCACAGGCAAGCGGTTGTACAAACAACCTTTCAAAGCCGAAATGATAGATTTGGGCTAAAGGCATTAAAAAAATGAGCAAAGTATTTTGCTCATTTTTTTTGAGTTGTAATAGGTTGTTTTAGTTTTGCGAATACCGCTAACAAAAAACATAAATGTTCATAATTTCATTGACTTATAAAGTGCCTCTCGAGCAGGTTGAAAGGTACTTAGAAGACCACATCACCTACCTCGACGAGCAATACCAATTGGGTAATTTTATAGCTTCTGGTAAAAAAGTGCCCCGAACCGGTGGTGTTATATTCTCAAAAATGGAAAACAAACAGGTGTTAATGGAGGTGCTTGTTCAAGATCCATTTTATAAATTTGGCTTAGCTGATTTTGATGTTATAGAGTTTATTCCAAGTAAAACTAGTACAGAGCTGTCCTATTTACTCGAGGAGTAATTACAATTTATAAAGAGAAATATTCTGTAATCCCTTCTAGAACATTGGTAACCGCTACAGCTGTCAAAATTAATCCCATAACTCGGCTGATAATGTTGGCGCCGCCATCGCCAATCAACTTGTTGATTTTAGCGGCGATAAGCATGAAAAAAAATGCAGTCATAAGCACTGCCAGCATCATGAAGGAAGTTTGCATTTGATGCAGGATACTAAAATCGGCATTCTTAGTTAACAATACAGCTACTAACATGGCACCTGGGCTCGCCAATGAGGGCATGGCCAGAGGGAAAACAGCAATGTCATTAATTTTATTGACAGTCTTAATTTCACCTTCTGCTTTGCTTTCACCAAAAATCATAGTTAAAGCGAACATAAATAAAACCACGCCACCTGCAATTTGAAAGGCTGGAAGCGGAATGTTGATGGCATCTAATATGATTTCACCAGCAACAACAAAAAACAACAATACACCGGCAGCAATGAGCGTAGCCCGTATGGCAATTTTTCTCTTTTCTGCCGGGTTAAAACGGTTGGTAACCGCAATAAAGACAGGCACTGTGCCGATAGGGTCAATTACGGCAAAAAAGAAAATGTAAGTAGCAACGAAGTCTATCATTTCTGGGTAGATCCTTATTTTAGTGTGGTTCCGGTAGTAACAAAGGACAGCCCTTGCTGGCCCATGGTAGATATCATTACGGCTTCAAAAAGCGGATTTGGTGCTACAGCAGGTTTATGCCAATCGAAAATAAAGTTTCCTCCCGTTTCTCCTACAGATTCGTACTGGCTTAATACAATTTCTACTGTCTGTAGAGGCTGTAGAACGATGGGTTTTTGAACGTATGAAGCTACCAATTTACCAGAGGTGTCGAAATGTTCAATGGCCGTAAAGTAAATGGAGTCCTTTCTGGACAAATTCCTTAAACTAACTGTAACTGCCAAGTCTTGTTTTCTTTTATTTTCTATGATGTAAATTTGTGAATAAACGGACAAGTACGAGGAACCAGAGGTAAGAGAATCTGGCAAAGGGTTCTTGGTTTCGAATTGTTTCAATTCAGCGGGGTCTGACATAGCTGCTTGTTCTATTTTTTTATCTGAGCACGCTGTGAAAATAAATGCAATTAATACCAGAAAAATTAATTTAATAGATGGTTTTGGATGGGTGTTCATAGTGTAGACTTTACTCAATGGCTTTTTTCTTCATTGTTTTCAGTACTAAATATAAAGGCTTTATGTCAATAAACATTGTTTTAAGTCCTTAAATGTAGGAGCCTAGAAATTGATGCAACTAATAAATAAGAAGGAACGAGAACGACCTATTAAATCTAAAGTAAAGTGCGGCGCACTAAGTTGTAAAAACATTGGCAATCATACACATAAGTGATTTTACTCATGTTTTTTGGGAGGTAAATTGGCCATTTTTGTTAGGTGAAAAGGTTGAAACAAATAATCTCTGTTGTACTGGTTGCTGCTATTTTGAGTAGCTATTTTACAGTACCCTTGATTTATTTAGACTTTGGTATTCGCAAGGACTATATCACCAATGTACTTTGTATCAACCAAGACCAACCTGCGTTGCAATGCAATGGTAAATGTTATTTGAGCGAGCGTTTGAATAAAGCCAAAGATCAAAGAGAAAAACAAACACAAGACATACTGAACGAGGTTGTCATAGAGCTTTTTTTTCAATCTGAATTTCAAGATTCAACAGGACACCCCCCCATTAAACGGGAGGAAATCCAACGGATAGTTTCTGTTTTTGGCACTATGCCGGGCGTTCTGGACGATGTCTTCCACCCACCCCAAGTTTAAGCAAACATAGTATCTTTTTTAACTACCGCCTTCTACAAGTAGGGGGTAGGATATTCTATTGCTTAAATCAAATTATTTAAAAATGAAGACTTTATTGTATTTAGGTGTCTTTACGACCCTTATGTTCAGCTGTAAAAAAGACAGCGACCCTGTTTTAGACCCAGATGACAACTTAATTGAAATAGCCAAATCAAATTCTGTTGATGGCCTGTATCAAATTAAAATTTTATCTGGAGAGGCCCTTTATGTTGGGTACAACACGTTAAAAGTGGAACTTAAGAAAGTTGGGAGTGGTGAAGTAATTTCAAATGCGTCAGTTTCATTGGTACCAATGATGGATATGGGTACTATGATGCATTCCTGTCCAATTGAGTCTAACTTAGTTGAAACTTCTGAAAACAACAAGTATACTTTTCGACCTACTTTTGTAATGCCGAGCACGGATATGGCTTCTTGGGCGTTGAATTTTACCGCAGTTATTGGTAATGAAAGCACATTGTTTAAAGTTCCAATTGAAGTAAAGGAACCTGAAGAACCCAAACTGGTTATGTTCGAGGACATTGACAACTCAAAAAAATACTTTATTGCTCTAACTGAACCTGCAAGTCCTTCCATCGGTGTTAACGATATAAAAGTAGCAGTGTATACGAAGAAGTCAATGATGGAGTGGCCTGCTGTAGATGGCCTTTCGTTTACCATAGAACCATGGATGCCGTCCATGGACCATGGTTCTCCTAACAACGTGGCTCCAGTAAGCATGGGGGCTGGCCTGTACCAAGGCGAAGTTAATTTCACGATGTCTGGGGAGTGGGAGATAAAATTGGAAGCCTTTGAGAATGAAAATAAAATTGGAGAGGCTATGTATACCATATCTTTCTAATAAGATATTAAAAGAGGGGCCAAGCCCCCTCTTTTAAAATTGACTACTATCATGAAAGTACTACAACTGTTTTGCGCAGTGCTGCTGTTGCACCATGGAGCTTATGCTCAAACAGAAAACGAATTGGCCTATAAGGCCTGGCTCGATTCCATGCAAAATCCAAATTATATAATGGAGAATACCTTGGTTTTAGACGACCTGTATTTTGTCCATACGAAGGAGAACGACCAATTTGGGTTGGTAAACTTTAATAAAAACAATTTGGCGGATACAGATAAAACCCTGAGTTGTATTCCTGGAATAGCCTTGATCAAAAGAGGTAATTTTGGATCTGAACCAATGTTGCGGGGGATGGGCAGCGAGCGGTATACTGTAACCATAGATGGCATGCGTTTGTTTGGTGCTTGTACCGATAAAATGGACCCACCATCTTCTTATATTGAGCCCAACAACTTATCCACACTAAATTATTCATTGGGTAGCGAAGACGTACTTAACAGTTCTGGAACGGGCGGCTGTGTCAATTTTGGTTTGAAATCCCCAGTTTTTAATGCCCAAGATAGGTTCTCAGGCAGAGCTGGATTAAAGTACAATAGCAATTTTAATGGGTTCGACCAACTATTGGATGCCAATGTTAGCTTAGCAAAATATGCCCTGCGTGGTTCTTTTGTGCATAGGAAAGCTCAAAATTACCATATTGGCGGAGGAGAGGAAGTGCCGTATTCCCAATTTGAAAAATTAAACTATTCCCTATCTATTAGCAGGTTAATTCAAGGAAATAGCCTATTGACCCTTTCTTTTTTAGGCGATGATGGACTTAATATTGGATACCCTGCTTTGGCCATGGACGTGGGGTATGCCAAGGCGAAATTATTTGGAATTGGTTATTATAAAGCACAATGGGGTATATTTAAAGAGGTGGAAACCAAAATTTATTACAACGCAGTAGACCATGCCATGGATGATACCAAAAGGGCCAATGTAGCCATGCACATGGACATGCCCGGATCTTCCAAAACTACTGGAGCGTTTATTAAAGCAGAACTTCCTGGTGGTATAAAAGCCAAAGCAGAATACTATAATAATTTTTCAAAAGCCGAAATGACCATGTACCCCGAGGGAGAGGCGCCGATGTATTTACAGACTTGGCCTGAAGTGAATAGGCAGCATGTGGGCGTGGCCCTTGATAAAGTAACGAAAATTGCAGAGGAAATTAATTTACAAACAGGAGTTAGAACAGAGTGGGTAGGAAGCCAAATAGGAAGTGCAATAGGACAGCAGCAATTGTCCATATTTCAAGCCTCCGGTGGTCATAATGCCCATGTTTTATTGAATGCCAATACAAAAGTTAATATCCAAGCAAGCACAAAAACAAAACTTTCCTACCGCTTGTCTTATGGAGAAAGGATGCCTACAATTTCAGAGCAATACGGTTATTTTTTATTCAATGTGCTGGACGGGTATGATTATTTAGGAGCTCCAGGAATCAACAAAGAAAAGGTGGTGCAAAACGAACTGGGCTGGCAGTACCAACACAACCACATTCGTTGGGAAATGAATATTTTCCATTATGCATTTTGGGATTATATTTTGGGGGCGAGTAATGGCGCGATTGACCCCATAACTCCTGCTGCAAGCGGAGTAAAAGTTTATTCGAATATAGACAGAGCAAGTAGTATGGGAGGAGAATTAAGCATTATGGCCAATTTATCAAAGAAAAGCCATGTTATGTTAAGTGGAACCTATGTCGTAGGGAAAGACCATTTGTTCCACCCACTTCCACAAATACCACCTTTAAAAATAAATGCACAATTGCAACAAAGGGTGAAGAGGTTTTTAATTGTACCGGAGGTCAACTACTCCCATGCGCAATTGAAAGTAAGTGCGCAATTTAAGGAACAGTCTACCGCTGGGTATGTATTATTCAATTTGGGTGTGCACCATTCTGTACCCATAAAAAATGGTTCTATAGACTTGGTAGCGGGAGTAGAAAATATTGCAGATACCAAGTATAGAGCCCATAGTGATTTGGGCAATATTATGCGGGTAGGGCGCAATTTTTACTTGAATTTTATTTGGAATTTTAAATCGATTCGGCCTTAATCAATCTATTTTTTAATCTCCTAATAACGGGTTCTTGCTGGATAAGATTGTGCTTGTCCGATTCCATTTCTATTAAATTACCCAATGGAGGGAGTGCAAATTTGCCAGTGGTAAAGGAGTAACTAATAGCAATGGCCAGATAATGTATGCCCATCATAATTTTATGAAAAGCAGGTGCTGGGTGGGTAGTGAAATTTATCGATTGGGCTGTTTTTTCATTAAAAAAGTAAGAAGCTCCTTTTATAGTGACTGCGTCTTCCGTAGATTTTAATTCTTCAATGAGGTTCAAGAGGCCATCCAACAGGTGGATGAATACCACTTTTTTGGACTTTAGACCACGGTCTTTCCATTTGAAAATGAAAAAATAGTCGAAAAGCGTCCCGCCATGAAGTTGGTAAACACCTTTTTTTTGTTTGGAGACTATAAAAAGAGGGGAGTAATAAAATAAAGTGCCACTCATTTTGCCAGAAGGGGTGTCCACAAAAGGAACCAATAGGAAAAACAATGGCATTGTTAAAAACACCCAATTGTTATTAAAAACCAATACCGATAGTGGAATTAATAAGATCTGGAGTAAAAAGAGCAAACCAAGTACGAACATAAAAGTAATCTGCCAAAATTTTGGCCATTTGTAAAATTTATGGGGTTGGTCCAAGTAGTGTTTTTTCATTTTTTGAGTTGCTGAGGTTTTTCCTCCTATCCAAAGGTTTAAAATGAGTCCGGTGCAAGGATTGATGCAGCACCATTCTGTTTTTTATCGACACAAAGCTGAATTGAAACATGGGTTCCAACTAATTAATTGGCCTTTTTATGTCATTTTATATTGATGTCGTATTTTTCAAGCAAACCAATAGCGCCTTCTTTCGAAAATTTTGTTTTTTTTAATTGGTTGTTTTCCGGGTCCAGTCTATAGCCGTAGGACGTGTAAAAGTCGGTTTTGTTTAAAATGCTAAATTCAAACAATGCGCCTTCCAAATTACAAGTATCGAACAAAACATCACTCAAATCAGTTTCGGCAAAGTCAACATTTTTTAGGCTACAGTTTTTAAAGGCAGTCGCTTTGATCTTCAATTTAAAAAAAGAAGAAAAGTCCAGTAAACATGCGTTAAAACTAAATTCTAAAAGCAGCGGTTTGCAGTTTTTGAATTGGGCACCTAGAATTTTGCATTGCTCAAAAGTGACACCTTTTAAAGAAGTTTCATGGATCAATACATTGCTTAAATCACAGTTTATAAACTGGCATTCAGAAAATGTTGCCTCGAAAAAGTCACAATCAGTTAAGTCACAATTTTCAAATACACAATCTTCGTAATGCTTGTGCCGCAACTCTTTCTTGTCAAAAGTTTGGTTCTTATAATGCTCGTCGGTAATCATAGTACTGCTCTAACAAAGTGAAAGTTTTGATCAAAAGTAATGAGAAGAGTTTGATTTAAAAACTGTATCAAAAGATCTAAGTTGTAGGGAAATACTAGTTGGTTAGTCTCCAGCTTATTTTGTGCTAATGGTAGTTTTCTATAGAAATACTAAAGGTTGTACCGGAGCCTATCTCGCTTTCTACGGTAATGTCTCCTTCTAGTTTATTTATTAATTCCTTGCAAATAAGAAGGCCGAGTCCCGTACCTTTTTCATGTGCAGTACCTGCCGTACTGTCGTGGCCAACTTGGAAGATTGTTTTTTGCCTTGCATCGCTAATACCTACTCCATTGTCCTTTACCGCAATATGAATCCAATCCTTGTTCATAGAAGCAAATACCGATATTTGCCCATTGGTCTGCGAGAACTTAATGGCGTTGTTGATTAAATTGTTTAACACAATGGTCAGAATATCTCGATCGGAGTTAAAATCAAAATCTTTCTCTACCTCATTTAAAATTGTAATATACTTTTGAATAGCAGATTCTGAATGCACAGACAATGCATGCTCTACCAAGTCATTGATATTAATTTTAGAAGGAGTAATGACCAGCCCATTCATCTGGCTTTTGGCCCATATAATTAAATTGTTAATGGATGTTTTGGATTTGATCAAGTCTTGAAGCATGTTTTTTGCTAACCCTGTAGCCTCGTCTGGGGTGATGTACCGCTTGATGAGTAAATTAAGTGTGTTTTCTAAAGAGTGGATTGGTGTTTTAAAATCGTGCAATACCATGGAGAAAATTTTATCCTTTAAGTGGTGCAATTCTTCCATGGAAACTTTTTGCTGTGTGAGCATTTTATTTTTTTCACCAATAATTTTATTTTGTTGGTCTACTTTTCTGTATAGTCTATTGTATTTTTTAGAGGACCTGATAAAAATAATGGAAGCAATAAGGAATACCCCACCTGAAACTGCCAATGCAGTGGCTATGAAGCGCTGTCTTTGAATTTCTAAAGTTCTTAGCTGGACTTCTGCCTCTTTGTGTTGTATCAAAATTTTATTCAACCTCAATTCCTTTTTCGCATTCCAAATGCTGTCTTGTAGGGTGATCATACTATTTTGAAAAAAAGCGATGCTGTCCAAATTTCCTTTGGTTTTCCATGCCATATAAAGCAGTTCTGAGGCATCCCGTTCTAGTAATTTGTATCCCTGGCTGTTCGCTATTGTATAGGACTGGCGACCAAATTGAATGGCCCTATCGAAGTAGCCTAAATGGTAGTAATTTTCTCCCAAAGCTAAAAAACAAAATACTTTTTGGTAAGAAGTAAGTAGATAGGTTGCAGGCAAATTCATTATTTTGTCTATGTAATAAATGGAGCTGTCGTACAGGCCCTTATCCAGGTAAATTTCTGCCAAGGTGCTCATGGCAAATATTTCGTCTTCTTTTTGTTTGGATTTTTTTGCTTGGGCCAATCCTATTCTTGTGACATTCAGTGCTTCTTTATACCGCTTGAGTTGGCGGTAGGCACCGCCTAGATTGTTGTTTAGTTTTGAGAAATTATCCGTATAACCATTTTCTTGTGCGAGCCGCATAGAAAGATTGATGTTTTCAATGGTTTTGTGGTATTCTCCTAAATCATAATAAATGCCACCTACCGTATTGTAACACCTTAACACCATCTTATAAGCCTCTAACCGCTGGAATATACTCAGCGCTTGCAAGGTGTAATCCAAGGCCTGGGGTAGGTTGCCATTAACGTTATGGGCAGTTCCTAAAGTAAATAAGATTCTAGCTTTGGTGTATGCATCAATGGGTTGATCCGCAAGCTGTTCGTAATTTCGATGGGCCATAATAAGCGCTTCTTTGGCATTGGCCGACAAGTTAATTCTTGCTAAACTGTCAAAATACAACAATTGTGCTTGAGTGGATTCTTGAGCCAAGGTGTTGGGAACCTGGAGCACAAGAAAAAAAGCAATGCATACTACTGTTTTAAAAGGATAGATCAAAATGTCCCATTTTTTTTGAAGGCAACTCTTTTGAAATGAGCAATGAACTGATGGCGTTCGACATTTCTTTGTAAATCGCTTTAATTAAATATAGGGAAAATGATGAAAATAGAAAATAATAAGGTTGATTTTTAAACCTAACAATGCCTCCTCTTTCAAGAGGATGGCATTGCCGTGTTTTGGTATAATTAAATTAAGTATTGAAAAAGGTGGGGTTTTTCGTTGAGGTATTCCCCAAGAAAATACCGGTCTTTCATCCTTTGTATCAATGGTTCAAAATCTTCCTTGTTTTTAAGCTCTATACCAACTACTGCGGGGCCTTTTTCTCGGCTTGTTTTTTTGCTGTATTCGAAGTGCACAATGTCATCGTTGGGGCCTAGTACGTCGCTTACAAATTCTTTCAGAGCACCTGCTCTCTGAGGAAACTTAATTACAAAATAATGTTTTAGCCCTTCGTATAACAAGGACCTTTCCCGAATTTCTTCTGTACGGGAAATATCATTGTTGCTGCCCGAAAGGACACATACTACATTTTTGCCTTTAATTTCCTCTTTGTATTGCTCTAATACTGCAAGTGATAGCGCCCCAGCTGGTTCTACTACTATGGCATCTTTGTTATATAATTCCAATATGGTCGAACATACTTTTCCTTCGTGAACCGTGGCAACAGCGTCCAAATTGTTTTTGCAAATATCAAAAGTGCGGTCTCCAATGCGTTTGACAGCAGCTCCATCAACAAATTTATCAATTTGTTCCAGGGTAGAATTTTCTCCTATTTGAAGGGAGTTTTTTAATGCAGGTGCTCCTTCCGGTTCCACGCCGATGATTTTGGTGTTTGGGCTGAGAGTTTTAAACAAACTGCTCACACCGGAACTTAATCCACCGCCTCCAACAGGCAAAAACAAATAGTCAATATCGAAGTTGGCATCGTCCAATATTTCAAGGCCGACGGTTGCCTGTCCTTCAATCACTTCTTTGTCATTAAATGGATGAATGAATTGGCTGTTGTGCTCCTTGCAGAATGCCATCGACGCTTCATAGGAGTCGTCAAATGTATCTCCAATTAAGACCACATCAACAAAATCTTTCCCAAACATTTTTACCTGGCTCACTTTCTGTTTTGGAGTAGGAGCAGGCATAAAAATGGTGCCTTTAATTTTTAAAATTTGACAGGAATACGCAACACCCTGTGCATGGTTGCCAGCACTGGCACATACCACTCCATTTTTTAAGGACTGTTTATCCAGAGAAGCCATTCTGTTGTACGCACCTCTTATTTTATAAGATCGAACAATCTGCAGATCTTCTCTTTTTAAATAGATTTGCGCTCCATACATTTCAGAAGTATTGAGATTGGGCATCAAAGGGGTGTGCACTGCTGTGCCTTTTACACGTTTTGCTGCTCTATGTATGTTTTCTAATGAAGGGTACCAGGTAGTTTGTGTTTCCATGTCGTTGAATAAAAACAAATGGAGGGGATACGATCCCCAACCATTTGATATTTAACTAATCTATTATTTTATTGTAAATAAGCTGCCAGCTCTTTTTCTGGCTTGGTTACAGAAACCCTTCCGGATCGTACAAATTCCATAACTCCAAACGGCGCAAGAGCATCCAATAGTTGTTGCGTCTCTTCTTTGTGTCCAGTTTTTTCAATGATCATAAAATCAGGTTCCACTTCCAGAATACGCGCATGGTTGTTTCTTACTAACGTTTCTAGTTTTACTCCATTTGCTATTTTGTGGGTAGGGACTTTGTACAGTGCTATTTCCTGAAAAACTGTTTCTTCATCTTTGTGGTAAAATGCTTTGATTACGTCCACTTGTTTTTCTAATTGTTTTACAATTTTCTGAATGTGGTTTTCGTCCGATTCAATCACAATTGTATACCGGTGTACTCCTTTCGTTTCAGATTCAGAGACTGTTAAAGATTCAATATTGATTCTTCTTCTCGTGAAAATTACGGTAACCCGGTGCAGAAGCCCGTGCCTGTTTTCGGTAAATATTGAAAGTGTATATAGTTTTTTCATTTTAATTCATTCTTAGGGATCAGCTTAACCTTACTTCTGCAACGCTGGCACCACTTGGTACCATAGGGAAAACATTGTTTTCTTTGCCTACTCTTACTTCTAATAAGCAACTGGTTTCACTTTGGATGAAATTCTTAACTGCCTCGTCCAGGTTTTCTCTTTTGTCCACCATTACTGCATCTATACCAAAACCTTTGGTTACGGCAACAAAATCGGGGTTAACCATATGGGTATGAGAATACCTTTTATCAAAAAACAATTGCTGCCATTGGCGTACCATGCCTAGGAATTCATTGTTTAAAATCAATATCTTCACAGCGGCTTCTGTTTGTGCAATGGTAGCTAACTCCTGTATGGTCATTTGAAAACCACCGTCGCCTATTACTGCCACCACTTCCCTTTCAGGAGCACCAATTTTAGCACCCAAAGCTGCTGGTAAACAAAATCCCATGGTGCCCAAACCACCAGATGTGATGTTGCTCTTTGATTTTTTAAAATGCGCATACCTACACGCCATCATTTGGTGCTGACCAACATCTGTAACAATAATGGCATCTCCGTTGGTTTGTTTGTTAATTCTAGCAATCACTTCGCCCATGGTCATTTCACCAGAGGTGGGTGCAATCTCATTGTCAATAACCACTTCTTTTTCCTTGGCGTCACAATCTTTAAATTGTTGCAGCCAATTGTCGTGGGTGTTGTCTTGGATAAGTGGAGTTAATTGTTGCAGGACGCTTTTGGCATCGCCTAACAAAGCTACTTCGGTTTTTACGTTTTTATCGATTTCTGCTGGGTCGATTTCAATATGAACCACTTTGGCCTGTTTGGCATATTTGGTCAAATCTCCTGTAACCCTATCGTCGAAGCGCATCCCGATTGCTATTAGCACATCGCATTCGTTGGTCAATAAATTAGGGCCGTAATTGCCGTGCATCCCCAGCATACCTACATTCAGTGGGTGGCTGGTATCCAAGGCTGAAAGGCCCATAATAGTCCATGCCGCTGGTAGCCCACCTTTTTCGATAAAGTCCTGAAATTCCTTTTCAGCCTCAGATAAAATAATGCCCTGACCAAATAAAACAAATGGCCGCTTGGCTGCATTGATTAATTGGGCCGCATCTTTTATTTTCAATGGGTCTGCCTTAGGAACCGGGTTGTAGCTTCTTACTTTTTCACATTTTCTATATTCAAAATCAAAAGACTGAAATTGAGCATCTTTGGTGATGTCAATTAGTACCGGACCAGGTCTTCCACTTTTTGCTATGTAAAAAGCTTTGGCCATTACCCATGGAATTTCTTCGGCACAGGTGATTTGGTAGTTCCATTTTGTGACAGGCATCGAAATTCCAACAATATCAGTTTCTTGGAATGCATCCGATCCCAACAATGGAGAGGCAACTTGTCCAGTTATACAAACCATTGGTGTGGAATCAATTTGTGCGTCCGCTATACCCGTGATAAGGTTGGTAGCACCTGGGCCACTAGTGGCAATGGCTACGCCTACCTTTCCAGTTGCACGCGCAAAACCCTGGGCGGCATGTGTTGCACCCTGTTCATGGCGGGTGAGGACATGTTTGAGCTCACTTTGGTAATGAAAAAGCGCGTCATAGACGGGCATAATTGCACCACCTGGGTAGCCAAAAATGGTATCGGTACCTTCCGCAATTAATGATTTTACTACGGCTTCCGCTCCAGTTATATTTTCTGTAACTGCTACGGTAGGTTTTTCTGATAAAGATAATGTTTCCATAAAAATGCTCGTTAAGCGTCTGTAACACAGCCTTCAGATGCTGAAGAAACTGTTTTAGCGTATTTATATAAAACTCCTTTGTTTTCTTTTAGTGCGGGTTGAACCCAATTTTCTTTTCTTCTAATTAACTCTTCCTCACTGAGTTGTACATTGATGGTGTTGTTGACGGCATCCAGACTTATGATGTCCCCATTTTGAACCAGTGCAATGGTACCACCTTCTTGTGCCTCAGGGCAAATGTGTCCAACTACAAAACCATGGCTTCCTCCACTGAATCGACCATCCGTTATTAAGGCAACGTCTTTGCCTAAACCAACTCCCATAATGGCACTGGTGGGTTTAAGCATTTCTGGCATCCCAGGGCCTCCTTTAGGTCCTTCGTACCGAATTACAATCACATCCCCTTTTTTTATTTTTCCTGAACTAACTCCCTCGATCATGCTAAACTCATCGTCAAAGACAACAGCGGGTCCTTCAAACTTCTCCCCCTCTTTGCCCGTTATCTTTGCAACAGATCCTTCGCTGGCCAGATTGCCATATAAAATGCGAATGTGTCCGGTCTCCTTAATAGGTTTTTCTACAGGTACTATGATATCTTGACCAGGCTTTAGACCTTCTATATCCTGTAAGTTTTCTTCTACAGTCTTACCGGTAACGGTGAGGCAATCGCCGTGAAGTAAATTTTTGGATAATAAATACTTCATAACACCAGGTATGCCACCCACTTGGTGCAAATCTTCCATTAAATATTGTCCACTAGGTTTTAAATCTGCCAACAAAGGAGTGGTATCCGATGTTTTTTGAAAGTCATCAAGGCTTAATGCAACCCCCATACTTTTAGCCATGGCAATTAGGTGCATCACGGCATTGGTAGACCCACCCAGTACCACAATCATTCTAAGTGCATTCTCAAATGCTTTTCGAGTCATTACATCACTCGGTTTTATATCTTTTTCAAGTATGGTTCTGATGGCCTTGCCTATTGCCACACATTCTCTTGCTTTTTCTGGGCTTACTGCTGGATTGGAAGCACTATAGGGCAAGGACATACCCAAAGTCTCGATAGCAGATGCCATGGTGTTGGCAGTATACATGCCTCCACAAGCTCCAGCTCCCGGGCAGGAGTTTTTAATTACACCTTTGTAATCTTCGTCCGAAATATTGTTGGCAAATTTTTCGCCAAGTGCTTCGAAGGCAGAAACAATATTCAGCTTTTTATCTTTAAAACATCCAGGAGCAATTGTGCCTCCATACAGCATGATAGAAGGTCTGTTCAACCGGGCTTGGGCAATCAATGCACCTGGCATGTTCTTATCACATCCAGCAACGGTAATCAGGCCATCGTAGTAATGAGCCCCAGCAACAGCCTCTATCGAATCGGATATGATTTCTCTTGAAACCAAAGAGTACCGCATGCCTTTTGTTCCATTGGATATGCCATCACTAACGCCTATGGTATTGAAAATCAACCCAACCAAATCGTTTTCCCATACACTCTTTTTGACATCTTTAGCCAGATCGTTCAGGTGCATGTTACAAGTATTGCCGTCATAGCCGGTACTCACAATGCCTACCTGTGCTTTCTGCATGTCGGCATCTGTAAGTCCAATTCCGTACAACATTGCTTGTGATGCAGGTTGCGATTCGTCTTGTGTTAGTCTTTTGCTGTATTTGTTAATGCTCATTTCTTATAATATCTTTTTTCGTCTACTTACTTCTCGACAAATTCCTGTAAACCTATTGTTCTTTTAAATTTTAACCGAATTAAATTTTGTACTTGTTACAGTCTTTAAATTTTAAATTACCAACATAAGTGTCTGAATTTCAGTCTTTTTAATGTATTGATTGTCCAGTGTTTATGCCATAAAAAAAGCCTTTCTCATTGTTGGTGAGAAAGGCTTTTTAATTTGTGTTACACAACAAAGCGATCTCACCAAGGTGGTGGGATAATAATGACTACGATAATGACAATATGCATCAAGTTCAGTTTCATAGGTGCTAGGTGTATAAAAAAAAAGCCTTCCTGTTATTTAGGAAGGCTTTTTAATAGTATATTTTTATTTAATACTCAAAACATTCCCGAATCATCGTGGCACAACCACGACGCTAATAATTCGAATAATGTTACTGACTATCTTTTTCATTGTTTTCTTTTCTTATGCAAAGAAAGTAAATCCATGTTTATTTTACCAAATGAAAACAGATATTTTTTCTAAAAAAGAATAAAGTTTGGTCTTTGTGTAGTTAGGCCAAATTTTATTTTATATTAGAATTTAGTAATGAACTTAATGGCATGGGCACCTAAATTTTCTGTTATAACTTTTTTATACCGCATGCTGTTGGTATAGCTTTTTAAGAATTCGTTTATTACCGGAGTCCAATCACTATTGATAGGCATAATGATACCGTAGTACTCTTTTGGTGAGTCCCCTGCAGGATGCCTTTTATATGGTTTTTTCTTATCCAAAGCATCTAAATAAAAAGCCAAATCTTGCGTAGTGAAAACTTTTCTGTCTTTTTCTAAAATGTCCATCGCGCCCCAAAACGTTTCGGCATATTCTATTTTCATTTCAGGCCAATATTTTTTCTTAATGTTTTTTAGAAGTTTTTCATTGGTGCTGTGTTTTGTGGTAATGGCGCGCATGCCTGCAAATTTCGTTTTTATATCCGCTAAATTATCCATTGTCGGAACATCTTTATGAGACATCAAGACAATCATGTTGCTCATATAAGGTGTCGAAAATTTATAAGTTTTTTTGCGTTCATTGGTAATAGTAGTATTGCTTATACCAAACACCGCGCCTTTTGAAATTTTTATTTCTTCTAAATAACCAGGAAAGCTTGTCGCATTCTTGCCAGAAAATTTATAAGTAGCTGTTATACCTTTCTTTTCCTTTAAAAAACTTACAAAATCTTTCATCATCTCTGCGGATAGACCAGAGAATTGCCCGTTCTTTTCTTTGTGCACAAAACCTGGAATGTCCACGTAATTGAACACGAGGTGGGCTTGCTTAGTTGATTTTGCCTTAGCATAACTTGACCCGCTCAGCTGGCCGTAAGATGTTGACGGTATGACGATTAGTGAAATCAGGCCTAATGCCAGACAAAAGATGTTTGATCTTATATTCATTTTTTCTTTTTTGAATGATAGAATACTTCAATTTCAAATATTTTATATTAAAATATCGTGTTTTATGCAATATTGAAGTACATGTGTATAGAAAACCGAAAATCTAGTAATTAGCTACAGTTCAGTAAGCAATACCTACGGTTCAGTAAAGCTTTTTTTAGATCCCAACCCAATCCTACCATATTGGGAACATGTTTCAATCACTCAACTACATTTTACTCGGCACCCTGCTCGTTCTTTCGTTCGGAAAAGGAAACTGTCAGACAACAATAAAAGGGAACGTCCAAGACCAAAAAGGAGAAAAGTTGGTCGGCGTTAATATTTTTGTCAAAGGTACATATGATGGTACCTCTTCTGACATGGATGGTTCTTATGCATTTCAAACCAATGCTACTGGAGACCAATTCTTGGAAGTTAGATACATCGGATACTACGTTCAAACAATCCCTATACACTTGGAGGCAACATCAGTACAGGAATTTAATATCGAACTGAAACCATCTATTAACAAACTGGAGGCAGTGGTCATTTCTGCAGGTACATTTTCTGCAGGTGAAGACAACAACCGGGAAGTATTAAAACCTTTGGATATTGCTACTACCGCAGGTGCTACAGCCGACATTTCGGGTGCATTGAATACCCTGCCAGGCACACAAAAAGTTGGGGAGACTGGGCGGTTGTTTGTGCGTGGTGGAGATGGGTATGAAACCAAAACTTTCATTGATGGGGCACAAGTGCTCAATGCTTATGGACCCTCCGCACCCAACACGGCGAGTCGGAACCGATTTTCACCTTTTATGTTTAAAGGAACTAGTTTTAGTACTGGTGGATATTCAGCAGAATATGGTCAGGCTCTTTCTTCGGTATTGGTGCTGAACACCAAAGGAGTTGCCAATGAAGATAGAGGAGATATTAGCCTAATGACGGTTGGAGGAAGCATGGCGGGTACCAAGAATTGGAAGGACAATGCCCTTTCGGGTAAAATTAGTTATACGAATTTGAAGCCATATTTTTTATTGGTACCTCAAGATTTAAAATGGGAAAAAGCACCAGAGAGCATAGAAGGCAATGTGGCTTATAGAAAAAAACTAAAAAACGATGCCATGTTCAAAGTGTATGGGAATTTTAACACAGCTGCCTTTGATTTGTATCAAAAAGACCTTGAAACGCTAACTTTGGACAATAATTACCAATTGACCAATCGATTTTATTACCTCAATGCCTCTTATAAAGACTATTTAAATGCTAAAACATGGGCTTATATAGGAACTTCCTATACCCGTACCGAAGAGTCATTTTTGTACGATTATACAGACGATGTTCAAGAAAAGGAACAAGGGTACCATGCAAAGTTTGTTGTTGGGAGTGATGTTAATGATCGCTTGGGTGTAAAGGGAGGTTTGGAATTTCTGAATAGAAACCACACCATGCAATACCGCAATTTAAATTCTGGAACAACTTATAATCCTAATTTCAATGAAAATATAACGGCCTCATTTTTAGAAGCAGATTATTTTTTTAGCAACAACCTGGTGGCACGTGCAGGAATTCGCATGGAACACCAAAAGCTAGTGGAAGCTATTAATTGGTCGCCACGTGTATCGCTGGGGTACAAACTAAACGCGAAAGGACAAGTGTCGTTGGCATACGGGCAGTTCAATCAGTCTGCAACTTCAGAGCACTTGCGGATCAACCCTCAATTACAACAAGAAAGGGCCAACCACCTGATTGCCAATTACCAACACATTTCGGCCAATAGAACTTTTAGGGTAGAAGTCTATCAGAAACTTTACGATCAGCTTGTCAAATTCAGTGATATGGATGCATACAATGCTACTTTGTACAACAACCAAGGAACAGGGTACGCTCGGGGGCTGGATCTATTTTGGCGTGACAACAAAACCTTTAAAAATGTAGATTATTGGGTTTCTTACTCCTTTTTGGACACGGAAAGGAATTACAGGAATTATCCAACGGCTTCAGTCCCAACTTTTGCATCCACTCATAATTTTTCTATTGTAATGAAGCACTTCATTACCGACATTAAAACCCAAGTTGGAGCAAGTTATGGATACAACAGTCCAAGAAAGTACCACGACCCTAATAAAAATGGTTTTAACAACAGCGAGACCAAACACTACCACGATTTTAGCGCCAATTTGAGCTACTTGTACAAACCTACTGTCATTTTGCATTTGTCGGTATCCAACGTTTTCGGCTTGGACCAAGAATTTTCCTATCAATACGCTCAGCGGGCAGATGAAAACGGGGTGTATAAAGGCCAAGTGGTGCAGCCTCCTGCTAAAAGATTTGTATTTCTTGGAGTATTTATAACTCTGTCTAAAAATAAAACACTTAATCAATTACCAATTTTATAAACAAAATTACTATGAAAACGCTACTAGTTGTAATGATTTCCTCTTTCCTATTTCCTTTCAGTAATGGTATTTCTGATGGGTACCAAGAGGCTATGAAAAAACAAATTGGACTCCTGCATCAGGCCCGTTCTTTGCAAACTATCAATGAAGTACACAACGCATTGCAAAGAATTTCAGAAGCTGAACCAGAAAAATGGGAACCCCATTATTACCAGGCTTATCTGAATATTAGAAAAATGGATTTACTGGAAACCAAAGAAACAAAAGACCAAGCTTTAGATGCCGCCTTAGTTAGTGTGAAAAAGGGTTTGTCTTTGGGTGGGGATTTATCAGAATTGACTGCCTTGGAAGGGTATGTGCACATGATGCGCGTCAGTTTGGATCCTGGAAGTAGGGGAGCAGAATACAGCGGGAAAGCCATGGGGTCTTTGAATAAAGCGCTGGGGATCAATCCGGAAAATCCAAGAGCAATGGCATTGTTGTCCAATATGCAGTTGGGTACTGCTCGGTTTTTTGGAAGTGATACCAAAGAGGCCTGCGATGCAGCAAAAAAGGCAATGGAACTTCTAGAAAAAGAAAAGAATCAGACAGATAGTGGATTAATGCCAAAGTGGGGATACTATTCAGCCAAATATACCTTAGATTCGTGTGGGTAAAAATAGTAAGGACTGGTCTGCTATCGTTTAGAAAAAATGCAGACCAGGTTAATCTTAACATATGGAAATCTTAAAAAAATTTGTAGTCAATTCTTATTTTCAAGGTTCAATTAAAAAAAGGTTCTTGTTGTTTCTCTTTTATGTACTCTTGGGAGAGGTGTTTATTATAGCATCGTGCAGTTCTTGTTTTGAAACAGCAACTATTTTCAAAAGAGCCTCTATTATTTCAATTTCTTTGTGGGTGATCTTGGCAAATGCGAACCATTATGCTACGGCTGTATTGGACGAGTTTATGTCTTGGAAACAAAACCAAGGGTTTAAATTCTTTGTTGCCATTTTGATGACGGTTCTCATTAGCCCGTCGCTTTATTATTTTATGATGCGATTTTGGGAAGGGGTATACAACATCAACCTGTTGGGCAGCGATCCGCAAGATAATATTGTTTTTGCCGTAATTGTGAGCGTGGCTATTTCCGGTGTTTTGCATGGGAGGGGTTTCATTCGGGAATGGAAGATAGAAGCAGTTCGCTCCGAAAAACTTCAAAAAGAGAATGCCGAAGCAAAATACGAAACTTTAAAAAACCAAATTAACCCGCACTTCCTTTTTAATAACTTAAATGTTTTGACCAATTTAATTCATTTGGACCAAGACAAAGCAGGCCGATTTGTCAAACAGCTGTCGGATGTTTATCGGTATATATTAGAGCATAGAGAGAAAGATTTAATTCCAGTTAAAGAGGAGTTGAAATTCTTGGAATCCTATTTTTTTCTTTTAAAAACCAGGTTCCGAAATGGTTTTACTTTTGTTAGCCATTTAAAAAACCCAGAAAGTATTTTGATTCCACCTTTGGTTTTACAGATTTTAATTGAAAATGCGGTCAAACACAACGTTGTTGCCGAGGAAACGCCATTAAATATAAGCATAGAAGAAGATGAAACCTTTATTATTGTTCAGAATAACTTGCAAATTAAGCAACTATTAAGACAAGAATATACAGGTGTTGGGCTACAAAATATTATTCAGCGCTACCAACATTTGGCGGACCAAGCAGTTGAAATCATAAACGACGGCACCTTTTTCACAATAAAATTACCTAAACTTAAGTAAATGAACCTGTTGATAATCGAAGACGAATTCTTGGCAGCTGATCGGTTGGAGCAGCTCTTGCAACGTTGTTTACCAGAAGGTAGGGTGGTCGCCAAACTCCCGTCAGTTCGGTCCAGTGTTTCTTGGTTAAAAGAAAACAGCTCACCGGATTTAATATTCATGGACATCCAACTCTCTGATGGCATAAGTTTTGAAATATTTGAGCAGATTACCGTGAGCAGTCCGATCATTTTCACAACGGCATACGATGCATATGCATTAAAAGCATTTAAAGTGAACAGTGTGGATTATATCTTAAAACCTTTGGATGCCGACGAACTAGAAAAAGGTGTAGAAAAATGGAAGGCCAACAGAGGAGGGGCAGTAGTTTCAGAAGCACTCGTAAAGGAACTGATGCAGGTGGTGAAACCTGAAAGTAAAAAGCGTTTTTTAGTTAAATATGGTGCACAACTTAAATCCATTGAGATCCACGATGTACTCTATTTTTACAGCAAAGAGCGCACTACTTTTTTGTTGACTAAAACAGGCCGATCCTTTGTTTATGAAGAACCCCTTGATAGGGTGATGGAGCAATTGGATACAGAACAATTTTTCAGAATAAACAGGCAATACATTTGTTCTATTGATTCTATTTCAGATATGTACGCGCACTCCAACAGCCGCATAAAATTAAAACTTATGCATTGTGAGGATGGTGGTGTAATTGTAAGCCGCGATCGGGTTGCAGTTTTTAAGAAGTGGCTGGGGCAATAGGCAATACATCCTCTTCCAAGGTGGCCAATGATTTTTCTAATGACTTTAAATTTTGAACATTTTTTTGGAACATAAACTTGATGCTTAGTAGAGCAAGCCCAAAACACAAAGCGGTTACTGCGATAATAAAAACTACCGCCAATAAAGTGGCATAAACGGAGTATTTGTTTTCGATGAAAGATTCAATCAGCGGGAAGTTGGAAAGTAAAAAAGCTGAACAGGTTAATGGTACCATTACTTTATAAAAACTGAAATAAACTTGGTATTTTTTAACCAAACCCAGAATAGCATTTTTCGCATCCGTATTGGTTTTTCTTTCAATGCTCTTTATTGTAAACCAAGAATGCCCCATTAATACCAATAACAATGAACCAAGAAACAAACTGTTTTTAAGATTTAATTGGTCGAAATGAGCCAGTGCAACCACTACAAGCCCTCCAATCAGCACGGCGGTAAGCGCATCCAAGAACAATGTAGTCCGGATCTGCTTTTTTTGCTTTTTTATTTGCCCTTCTAAAATAATTTTAATTTTCTCTTTGTTTAAGGGCAAGGAGGGAGACATTTTTTGATGTGCATCCCAGTAATTGAATGCTTTTTTATCTATCATCTTCCATCAATAATTTAAGTTTTGTCTTTATTCGGTTCAACTTAACACCAGTTAGACTAATTGAAATTCCTAAAATGTTCGCAATTTCTTTGTAGCTTTTTTCTTCCAAGTATAAAAAAATAAGTGCTTTTTCCGATTGGTTTAATTTGGATATGGCTATGCGCATGTCCTCAAATTGTTCGCCTCTTATAATGCGTTCTTGGGCGGATGGTTCACTTTCCTGCTGTTTGTATTGCGCTTGGAGTTCTCGGTCTTTCTTGGTCTTTTTAAGGGAGGTGATGGCCGTGTTCAAGGCAACTTTATAGAGCCATGTGCTGTATTTGGACTTCCCCTTAAATGAACTAAAACTAATCCAGGATTGTAATATTATTTCTTGGTAGAGATCGTTATAAGAATCGGTGTCATCTGTGTAAAACAGGCAAATCTTGTGAATAATGCCTTGATTGTTTTCAGTTAGCTCAAGAAAATGTGCCTGTTTTGGATTCAAAGTTTTATTTTATTAGTAGCAAAGAACTTACTTTATTACAATTTAAATGTTAAAATTTTTGTATTATATGAAGTCTATTCGTTTTTTTGATAATATTAAACCTAAACTTAACAATTTGAAGGCGAAATTTGTCATATTGAGTATGTGTATATTTTTATGTTCTTTTTCGGGAATTCCAAACCCGGGGACAGACTTAAGTAACGTACTATATTACAAAGGTTCTATCGGAAAAGTATCCGCACAACTAAATTTTGAAGCCAATGAAGACGCTATAGAAGGGTCTTGCCTTGTAATTGGTCAAAAAGGAGTCTACTATTTAACAGGTGAATTGGATACAGACAACATGGTCTATTTGGATGTCTACGATGAAAATCAAGAGAAAATTGGTAGAATGATTATGACTTTGTATTCAACAACTGAAGAGTTTGGTTTTAAATTAAGTGGGTACTTGTTTTACTTTTCTGGAAAAAAAGTACCAGTTCAGTTTGAGAAAATAGCCGAAGTTCTGGCTTAAGTAATCCTCTTCTTAGTCCAGCGGTACCGGGCGAATGCCATTGCAAAAAAGACGCCACTCATAGAACTCATTGCCCCTGCAATAGACCCATCCAGCCAAACAGCTACATAATATCCCGATATTGAAATAAGTATGCCCAATGCACAAGTAAGCAAGAGCATGGTTTTGAATTTTTCAGTTAATAGGTATGCTGTAGCGGGCGGCGCGATGATAAAAGCTACAACCAAAATAGCACCAACGGACTCAAAGGATGCTACAGTGGTTAAGGAAACAAGTCCCATAATTACATAGTGCCACAGTGCAATGGATATTCCAATGGAGGCTGCATAACCCGAATCAAACGTTGTAACTAAAAGTTCTTTGTAATTGAAATAAATTACCAAAACAACCAAAAGTGTAATGCCACCTGAAACATAAATAGTTTTTGGCCCCATATTGGTGCCACCTTCCGTATACCATAGGTCCAAAGGAAGCAAAGCTATTTCTCCATTTAAAACACAGTCTTGATCCAAATCTACATCTCCAGCGAAATAAGATAGGAGTATGACCCCGATAGCAAACAGCCAAGTAAAAGTTACGCCAATGGAAGCATCGGCTTGTAACCTGCCCTTTTGATGTAAAAATTCAATTATGAAGGTAGTAATAAGGCCTAAAAGCCCTGCGCCAATTAACATTACCAGAGAATCCCTTGAGCCTGATATAAGAAATGCTATGACAATTCCGGGTAAAACCGAATGGGATATGGCATCGCTTACCATAGACATTTTTCTGAGTATAAGGTAACATCCTAGTAATCCACAAGGAATCGCCACCAAAGAACCAGCTAAAATTATCCAAAAATCATTCATATTAAGCGTACGGTATGGTAGATTGGTGTGGGTCTGTTGTTGGGTAATCCAAGAGTTTTTCTAACCTCTGTTCTAATTCAGGTGTTAAAAAATGTTCTATAGTTTCAGCGTCTTCGTGTACATGGTCAGCGGCAATTTTTACATATTTGGTAAGATAAACTTCCCACAATCGATGCAATTTAACCGTGCGTTGTCCTTTGTTCTTTCCTTCCGGTGTTAGTTTCCAAAGGCTGTGCTCAGAAGAACAAAACCCTTGTCTTTTTAACCTTCTCAACCCTTGTTTCAATTCGGGGATTTGGAACCCTCTTTTTTCAAGAATGGAAGCAACCGAGCGCTGTTTGTAGAAATCTTTGTCTTTTTCACCCATGTGGTACAAAGCCTTTAAAATATTCTCCTCTGACATTCTTTTTTTAATTTTCATTTGTTTTAAAAGCCTACTTAGGATGCCTCTGGATGGAGAAAAGAAAAAAGAGAATAGGGCAATGCTAGAAATAGAAACCACTATCCATGGGCCAGTTGGCATGGCAGGCGCTAGATAAGAAATATAGGCACCAGCCATGCCCGAAATTGCCCCAAATACACTTCCCAAAACCATCATTACTTTAATGTTTTCAGTCCAAAAACGGGCGGCGGCAGCGGGAGTTATTAAAATGGCAGCCATTAGTACAACACCCACGGCTTGGATGCCAATCACAACGGCCAACACCGTCAATGTGGTCATTACCAATTGTAGAAATTTAATTGGAACCCCTATGGTTTGGGCAAAGTGAATGTCAAAACTTATTAGAGTAAATTCTTTAAAAAACAATATGGTCAAACCCAAAAGCAAAATCGCTACGGCTCCAAAAACAAGTAAATCATCTCCTACCAAAGCGGCGGCTTTTCCAAATAAAAAGTGATCCAGGCCGCTTTGAGAAGCATTTCCCGCATGTTGGATATAAGTAAGCAAAAGCATTCCGAATCCAAAAAATACACTCAGGTTTAAGCCGATGGCAGCATCTTCTTTAATTTTTGAATTTTTGGTAATATAATCTATTAATACAAGCGATAGCCAGCCAGTTAGAAAGGCGCCAATAATTAACCACAACGGGTTTTTTGTGCCACTTATTATAAAGGCCAAACATACCCCTGGCAGAACAGAATGGGCCACTGCATCTCCTACCAAAGATTTTTTTCTTAGAAATGCGAACGTTCCTACAATTGAACTAGAAGCAGTTAACAGGATTACCCCTATTACTACATACCTAATGTTAGGATCTTGTAAGGAGAAGAAATAGATGAAATCGTTCATTTTTTCTCTCTGTTAGGAAGTTCTTCTTTTTTCATTAATTCCGTTACTTCCGAAAGAAGTGTCAGTTTACCACCGTAGGTTTCTTCCAAAAATTCATTAGTGAATACTTGGTCCACGGGCCCATTGGCAACCAATCTTGTGTTGAGCATCAACAACCAATCGAAATACTTTCTAACAGATTGCAGGTCATGGTGCACCACGATTACTGTTTTGTTTTTGGAAACCATATCTTTTAGCAGCGCCACAATAGCTTTTTCCGTTGCCGCATCTACCCCCGCAAAAGGCTCGTCCATGAAATACAATTCGGCTTGTTGGGCCAGAGCGCGCGCTAGAAAAACACGCTGTTGTTGGCCACCAGAAAGTTTTGATATTTGTCTTTTTGAAAAGGCTTCCATTCCAACTTTTCTAAGGCTGTCCATCGCAATTTCTTTATCGGCCTTTCGAGGTCTTTTAAAAAGACCAAGTTTGTGGTACCTGCCCATTAGTACTACGTCTAAAACAGAAGTTGGAAAATCCCAGTCCACCGATTCTCGCTGCGGAACATAACTTATTTTGTCTCTAACTTTATCTAATCCTTGGCCAAACAATTTGACATACCCGCTTTGCATCGGTATCAAACCCATGATGGCTTTAATTAGCGTGGATTTCCCTGCGCCATTGGGCCCCACAATCCCTATCAACTTACCCTCGGGTAGGGTGAAATCGACGTCCCATAAAACAGGTTTCTTATCATAGGCAACTGTGAGGTCATGTATTTCGATCAAAGGAGTTGGTTGTTTTTCTACCATTATTGTAGGGCTTTTTTTATAGTGTTGACATTGCTCTTGAACATGCCAATGTAATTGCCTTCTTGGCTGTCCTTGTTGCCCATGGCATCGGAATACAAGCTGCCGCCCAAAACTACATTGGATCCTTTTTCTTGACATCCTTCAATAACCGCTTCAATGGCCTTTTTAGAAACAGAAGTTTCTATGAAAACGGCTTTCGTTTGTTCTTTCACAATAAAATCGACCAATTCCGATATGTCTTTTAACCCGGCTTCTGTGGAAGTAGAAATGCCCTGCAATCCTTTTACCTCCATCCCATAAGCTGCTCCAAAATATTCAAATGCATCATGTGCCGTAACCAACACCCTTTGGCTGGGGGGAATTTCTTTAATCTGAGCCGCTACTTCTATGTGCAGCTCCGATAATAATTTTAAATAAGCTGCCGTGTTTTTTTCGTAGTCCGATCGATGGGCGGGGTCCTTCTGAATGATGGCTTCCGAAATGCCCCGAATTGCTAAAGACCAAAGTTCAATGTCAAACCATATGTGCGGATCATATGCGTTTTTATAGACAACACTCGCCCGCCTTTTGTTTACTGGGATCGATTCTCCAGCAGCATAAACAGTTTTTTGGCGACCAAGCTTTTTAAGGACAGATTCCATTTTACCTTCTAAAAACAAGCCATTGTATACCACCATATCGGCATGGAGTAATTTGTCCAAATCTCCTTGTGAAGCTTTATAAAGATGTGGATCTACCCCTGGCCCCATGATAGAAACAACACGGGCATGCTCTCTAGTTATGTTTTGAACAGCATCCCCCAGCATGCCGGTAGTGGTAACAATATAAAGACCCTCTTCTGCAGCTTTATTTGGTTGTTGGTTGCAACTGATGGAGGTTATTAATACAAAAAATAAAATTATATATATGCGCATGTTTAATGAATTAATAAGTTGTTGGCTACTTGTTGGGATACAAATATTTTATTCTGACCGTCTACTTCAATTTCTCTCGATCCGTCAAATTCAATAATTT
This sequence comes from Cytophagales bacterium Alg240-R148, assembly GCA_900537185.1. Lineage (GTDB taxonomy): Bacteria > Bacteroidota > Bacteroidia > Cytophagales > Cyclobacteriaceae > Alg240-R148. The sequence goes on along the minus strand of LS999828.1, from coordinate 474,755 downwards.
CTAAAACCAATATAGTGGCACCAATGTATAGTCCAACTTTGTCTAAATATTGTAAAAATGGACTAGAACTATCTTTTACGGCAACAAATTTACCAGTGCTGTTGGTTTGTAACTCCGCTAGCGGGGTCCTTGAAATTGGGCCAAATTGACCATTTTCGTCTGGGATTGGATCTCCATGAGGGTCGTATTTTGGATGTTCCAAATAGGCATCTAATTTTTTTATTAATAGAGGCGATTTAATATGTTCTAATTGTTCGGCAATATCGTGTACTTCGTCCCAATTAAATTGTAGTCTTTCTACTAAAAACACTTCCCATAATCTGTGTTTTCTAATTACTTGAAGGGCCACCGCTTCACCAAGTTTTGAAATTTTTACACCTTTGTATTTTTTGTATTCGACCAAGTCTTTTTGACTTAATTTCTTAAGCATGTCCGTTACTGACGCCGCCTTGGTTTTCATTTCTTCTGCCAAAGCGTTGGTGCTTACATCATTCGCTCCGGATTCGGAGATGTGATAAATGGCCTTTAAGTAATTTTCCTCGGTAAAACTTAACATATTGAAATTATTGAAAATCAAAAATACATTTTTAGATTAACCTAAAAAATATTTTAGTCATTTATTTCAATCGTTTAATAGGAACTTGCAAAATTGGGTTTCAATGGAACTCCAGGAATATACAAGCGGAAGGTACTGTAGGGTACCCTTTGATTTTTCTTGAATGGTCTTTATATTGGTCAGAACTGTTTTCTGTTGATAAGGTTCTCCCAACCTGGTAGTAGTGCTCAATTGATTCCAAATTGGGTTGTTGCTGTGTAAAAATGGGAGTTGGTGCGCCAGGTATTCATAGATTTTTGTTGGGTATTTATTTTTATTAGCAGGATTAACAGGATAACAAACCAAGCCCAGGTGGGCCTCTTTTATGTGGGCAACAATGGTGCTATGTGGTACCAATTCCGATATGCCGACCAAACGAACAAAAGGAAACAATTTGGCTTTGTTATACAAATATGCTCGATCTCTATTTGTTGCGGCATAACCTACAAAGGTTAGAGTAGTATTCGAGTTTATAGCGTAGAGCTGTTCTGCGATTTCTACAGCTTCTACAATTCCTGTTTGTTTGGAAAGCGTACCAGTGAACAATAATTTAGATACAGATCCTGGCCTTTTTTTTGGACCATCGCTGCATGTATCTGATAAGTTTTCTGCTATAAAATATTTTAGTTTGCTAAAATGGGGCTTTGTAGGTTGGTAACACTTTTCAGCAAAAACCACTTTGTTTAAAAATATAGATGCTACCCTTTCTTTCCATGTAATCCAGGTAGAAAGGGCAATCCGAATGGTTTTGGGGTAAGTAGATAAATATAAAATATTGTCTTGGTAGTGTTCTTGGATGTCGTATACCAATTGGGTACCCGTTATCAGCTTATACAAAACTCCAGGCAACAACAGCTCATGGGTACATACTATGAGTGTTTGGGGTCTCAATTGCAACAAGCAAATAAAAAATATAAAAGGGGCAAATAATCGTTGAAAACTTAACCTGGAAAAATTAAAAAGTCCATAAAACTTTATTTTTTCTGAAATAGGTCTTTGTTTTGTGTCAAATCCAACAATAGATACACGAACTTGGTGTTGGCCGATCAACGAAAGGGCCATTTTTTCGTACATGCGTGTGTCGTTGACTGGTTTTAGTACAGAACCTATGAGTATGTGGTGTTCTTTGGACATCATCATTCAAATAAATGCAATATTAAATAGTAAAAAAAATGGATATTCAAAATATCATTGAAAGCGCCTGGGAAAATAGAGAAATGCTCAAGGAGTCCTCTACCCAAGAAATCATTCGCGGGGTAGTAGCCGATCTTGATTCAGGTAAATTGAGAACTGCTGAACCTACTGAGAATGGTTGGAAGGTGAATGAGTGGGTTAAGAAAGCTGTTATTATGTATTTCCCAATTCAAAAAATGGAAACAATTGAGGTAGGGCCATTTGAATTTCACGATAAAATAGCACTTAAAACAGACTATGCTGAAAAAGGAATTAGAGTAGTGCCCCATGCGGTTGCTAGGTATGGCGCTTATATTTCTTCTGGAGTTGTAATGATGCCTTCTTATGTGAATATTGGTGCTTATGTTGATGCAGGTACTATGGTAGATACTTGGGCAACAGTAGGAAGTTGCGCGCAAATTGGCAAAAATGTTCATTTGAGTGGTGGTGTAGGAATTGGTGGTGTTTTGGAACCTGTTCAGGCGGCACCAGTAATTATAGAAGACAATGCTTTTGTTGGGTCAAGATGTATTGTTGTAGAAGGCATAAGGGTTGGCAAAGAAGCGGTTTTAGGGGCCAATGTAGTGCTTACAGCAAGCTCTAAAATTATAGATGTTACAGGAGACGAACCTGTCGAATACAAAGGGTATGTTCCAGAGCGGAGTGTGGTAATCCCAGGCTCTTACCCTAAGAAATTTGCAGCTGGAGAATTTAACGTTCCCTGTGCGCTTATTATAGGGAAAAGAAAAGAAAGTACGGATAAAAAGACATCGTTAAACGATGCCTTGCGCGACAACAGCGTTGCTGTTTAAATAAAATTGAGCGGCTGAGGCCGCTTTTTTTATGCCTTATTATCGGAGCAGTGTATAGTAGTTGCCTGAAGTTGTATCGTGGTGGTGGCAAGGTATACAAAATTTAATTTGGTTATATTTTTTCAATTGAATTCAAATTTGTCTTTTTTTGCATAAAAAAACGTGGTACAAGAATATTTCAAAAAGGAAATGGAAGAAGGGAAAATTTTAATTCAAATTAACCCTGAAAGTTTGCACGGTATCGAGCTGTTGGTAGACAACCAAGGCAATGTGCAAAAAACGAAAAGGGCCTTTGATTCAGAAATTTATGACGACCTTAAAGAAGACGCATTTGAGCAGTCTTCTCCTCTCGAATTCAACCTTTATCTGAAGGGGTTGGGTAAATAAAAAAAAATACCAAACATGTCTTGCACTGTAAAGAAAAATAAACTTACCTTTGCAGCGGCAAATCAGTACGACCAGCTCCTGTCGAACTCCCCCAGGACCGGAAGGTAGCAAGGGTAGGTAGTTGTAGCGGTGCGATACGGGTTTGCCATTTTTCGTTTATGCCTGTATATAATTAGTTAAAATTTCTATATTTACGGTAACCTAATTTAAAATCCCAAAATTTAATTTTATGAAGTTCTTCATCGACACGGCAAATTTAAGCGATATACAAGAAGCTTATGACCTTGGTGTTTTGGATGGTGTAACAACCAACCCATCGTTAATGGCTAAAGAAGGTATTAGCGGAGACGAAAAAGTTAAGGCCCATTACAAAGCAATCTGCGATATTGTGGATGACAATGTAAGTGCAGAAGTTATCGCAACTGATTTTGACAACATGGTCAAAGAAGGTATGGAATTGGCCAAATTAGATGATAAAATTGTTGTGAAAATCCCTATGATTAAAGAAGGGGTGAAGGCAATTAAGTATTTCACTAGTGAAGGAATCAGAACCAATTGTACTTTAATTTTCTCTGCCGGACAAGCCTTACTTGCTGCCAAAGCAGGAGCTTCTTATGTTTCTCCATTCATTGGCCGCTTGGATGACATTGCCTTTGATGGAATGGATTTGATCGACCAAATTGTTGGGATCTATGGAAATTATGGTTTTGATACGGAAGTATTGGCGGCATCTGTTAGACATACCATGCACTTGATTCAATGTGCTGAGGTTGGAGCCGATGTAGCTACTTGCCCTTTGAGCGTTATCACTGGTTTATTGAACCACCCATTGACAGATAAAGGTTTGGCGCAATTTTTAGCTGACCACAAAAAAGCGAATTCTTAAAACAAAAAACACTTCATGTCCTTTAGCAACGAACCTGTTATTTCTTTAAGCGGCGTAAGCATCTTCCAGGAAAACAACACTGTTTTAAGTGATGTGAATTTTGATATTGAAAAAGGGGAGTTTGTCTTTTTGGTTGGTAGAACTGGAGGCGGTAAAACTTCCCTTTTAAAAACACTATACGCCGATCTAACCCTACGTTTAGGAGATATAAAAGTAGCAGGTTTTAATATCAAAGGTATCAAAACTACTGATATTCCTATGCTTAGAAGAAAAATAGGAATTGTATTTCAGGACTTTCAGTTGTTTACCGATAGAACGGTTGCCGAAAATTTATTTTTTGTGATGCGGGCTACTGGGTGGAAGGACAAAGCAAAAATGAAAGCCCGTTTGGCTGAAGTTTTGATGCAAGTAGGATTGGGTTCAGTGGATAGTAAAATGCCCCACCAACTTTCTGGAGGGGAGCAGCAAAGAATAGTAGTAGCAAGGGCGTTAATCAACGAGCCAGTAATACTCATTGCGGATGAACCTACAGGAAACTTAGACCCTGAAGTATCGGACGGGATTTTCGAACTGTTCCAAAAAATCAACAACAGTGGAACGGCGGTTCTAATGGCCACCCACGACCACCGATTGGTTTCCAAACACGACTACCGGATTCTTCAATGCCAAGCTGGTAAAACCTTAGATTCTAAGAACGAAAAAATCAATATTTCGGATTCGTTTTATTAATCGAAATGGCGTTTGTACCATTCTTGAAATACAATGAGTGCCCAGATGCGAGCATGGGCATCACCAGGCCTTCCTGAATGTAATTTCTTTTTTAATCTTTTTATGTATTTAACATCAAACACCCCCTGTTTTTGGATGTAATCTTCTCTTAACCATTCTTGGTCTATTTTGTCTTTCAATTCGTTTCGGAACCATTTGAGTAAAGGTACTTCAAAACCCTTTTTAGGTCTTTTGTACAACCTTTCAGGGAGGATGTCTTGGAAGGCATCTTGTAAGATACGTTTGCTGATGTTGTGGTTTATTTTATCGGCTTCTGGAAGGCCCATCACGTAGTTGACTAAATTGTGGTCTAGAAACGGTACCCTTACTTCTAGGCCATTGGCCATAGACATCCAATCTACCTTGACCAACATATCGTTGGGCAAAACCAAATTCATATCGGTGTGTAATATCTCGTTAAAATCTTTACAAACCGGTGATAGGCGGGTAAGTATATCGGACTTTAATTTGGAATAAGCCGGAAGGTCTGTGTTTTGTAAAAAATCATCTGTAAACAACTGGTTCATTCCAGTCTCATTGTCGAACCCAGCCCAATGCCAATACCTATCTTTTCCATTAAGGCTAGCACCATTCGAGAATTTTTTTAATTGTCTAAAAAAGTTCGAGAATTTTGAATTTCTGGATTGGGGCATCATGCCCCACAACCATCCATTTGAAATGGCTACCTGCTCTTTAAAACCTAAGTGCATTAGTTTGTAAAAAGCTTTGTGTTTGTTGTAGCCCGAAAACAGTTCATCTGCTCCATCTCCTGATAATGCTACCGTGCAATCTTTTTTTGTCTCCTTGCTTAACAAATATACTGCGAGTGCAGAACTGTCTGCAAACGGATCGTCCATATAGGTGAGAATGTCGTCTAAATGTCCAAATAGGTCTTTGTTGGTCAAGTTGAACACGGTATGCTCTGAGCCAATAGATTGGGCCACTTCATTGGCATAGGAAGTTTCATCAAAATAGGGTTCGTCTGCAAACCCCACTGAGAATGTATGGAGGTTCGGTTTGTGTTTGGCTGCAAGTGCAGCAATAATAGAAGAATCTACTCCTCCACTTAGAAAAGAGCCCAATGGAACATCCGAAACCAGCCGTTCCTGAACACTTTCTTCTAGCAACTCCTTGATTTTATTTTTCTTCACATCGTAGCTATCCGATGAAGTGGTGTTGGTTTTAAAAGGAATGGAATAATATGGTTTAATTTGCAATCTTTTGAATTGCAAAGTGGCATAATTTCCCGGCATTAATTTTCGGATGTGTTGCATGCCAGTTAATGGTGCTGGTATGTAGTTCAACTGAAAATAGGTGAAGATGGCCTCGTGGTTCAGCTCTTTCTTGACTCCATATTCGAATATGGCTTTTGCTTCAGAAGCGAATAGGAACTTGTCGTCATCCATATAATACAACAAGGGTTTGATTCCAAACCTATCTCTAGCCAAGAATAGAAGGTCTTCTTCCTTATCGTATATGGCAAATGCAAAAAAACCATTGAGTTTTTCCAGACAAGCTTCTTTGTATTGGATGTACATTTTTAACAAGACCTCCGTATCCGATTCTGTTTTGAAAGAATGGCCCTGGTTAATCAGGTCTTGCCGGAGCGCACGATAGTTGTAAATCTCGCCATTAAATGCTATCACAAACCTTCCTTGGTCGTCCGACATCGGTTGGTGTGCTTCAGCAGAAGTATCGATTATGGACAACCTTCTGTGCCCCAATCCGAAGTTGTCGTTGTGGTCATGTCCTTGGAAATCAGGCCCTCGGCTTTCCAATTTACTGGTGGCAGCCGCCAAATTAATCATGTTAAATCGACCCAATTGATTGAAAGGTATAATCCCTGTTATTCCACACATAAAAATATATTTTGTTTAAAAATAGTATTTCAAGTGCAAACCACTAATTATTGTTTAAAATAAAAATAAAAATTCTTTGGGCGAAGGTATAAGCAGATGTGTTGGGTTGTTGTATCTTTTTGTGAACAAGGCATTTGCAAAGGTTGTGGTCGAAAATTGTTCCAGAAAGCCAGCCGCTGTTCCAAGGTCTTATCACATGTAAAGCTGTTTATTTTCTGGGGGAATGTTCCAATTAGCTGTATATTGCAGGGGAACCTTAAGAACGCATAGATTTACAAAATGAAGGTACTTTTTGTTATTTTTTTTGCAGCATGTTTGTCCGCAGTGCATGCCCAAAACCAAGTTGTAGTTGCGCAGAAAGAAAATGTCGCAATGGATACTTGTCTGAACCTGAAAGAAATATATTTAAAATGGGGCCATGGTATTTACGGCTTACAAAGTGTTGAAAAGGGAGGCAAACGACACCCATTTTTTGGTTCAAAGACAGGCAAGAGCAGTTATTTTTACCTCAACTATGGTGAGCGCATAACAGCAATAAGTGGTACACGCTCTTTGGGTAATGATCCAAAGATTTACACCTTACGGCTGCATACCAATAAAAAGAAGTCCAAGGTTTTTGGTTTTTTAAAAGGGCCGGAATATTTTATTCAAGAGATTCCAGAAGGGCAATATTTTATCGGGTTTAGAATGAAAGGAGATGCTTACTTGGAGGAAATTGAATTGTTGCATGCTCGCGAGAGTTCCTATGACTTGGTTTATAAATTGGCCACTCCCACTCTGATTCGTCCCATGAACCAAGTGACGCTTAAACCAAATTGCACAGATTCTTTTAATAAATCCAAATGGACTTTAAAATGGAACCCTGTAGAAGGCGCGGTACGTTACCAGGTGCTTATTGGGGATAAAGATTCAGACAAAACTATAGTAGAGGACATGGTACATAACTCTTATTTTTCTCTAAAAAATAGGACACAACATTTTTCCTCCAGTGTTTCTTATTTTTGGAAAGTAAGGGCCATGAAAAACAAGAAATGGGGTAATTGGAGCGATTCTTGGACGTTTGTGATCGATGCTGAAACAAAAGACTGCTACGATTAACAATTGTAAACAACCAGGGCTGGTAGCACTATTGTTTTAATTTTGTCATCAAAGAGTACCCTATCAATTTGCCTTTTTTATCGAATGTTTCGGACTTTACATACCCAACCCCTTTGGTGAAGTATTCTACTCCTTTTGAATTAATGGTTTTACCAATTCCCATAATTCTCATTTTGGTAACTATAGTATAAGATACCTTGTAACATTCAAAATCTCCAGCGGGTGTGGAAACCATGAGCTTATCTTCGACTTTTCTGTCTGTAATGGTAAATTTCATTTTACTCAATGTGGCACTTGCCATTGGATTGCTTGCATCGGTGTCGGAAAAATTAAATTTAACATCAAAATTTAAATCTCTTAATTTTTGTCCTTTGGAAAGATCCGATGGCAATTCCATTTTATCTCCTTCTAAAGAAATGTCAAATCCTTCCATTTCTTGAGACTGGCTATTGTTCATTACAAATTTGGACATGTCAAATGTCAAGGTGCCATCTTCACAGATCATTTTGTATTGCATTTCGGTAATGTCCTTGTCTTTTTTGTCATACATTTTTGTTGTACCGCTGTATTCAAAAACGTTACCTGCAGTTGTTACATTGGTAATGGTGGTCGCAGACCTTCCTTGTTTTTTACCTTTGGCGTTGAAATCAGTGTATTCTATTTCATTGCCCTTTTCTAGGGTGTAGTATGGGTTGCATTGCGCTTGGGCAGAAGACATTCCAACTGTGATCAAAACGGCGGCAAGAAAACTTTTCATAATAGTATTGTTTTAAGCTGAATTAATTTCTTCTACATAGATACATTATAACTTGCAGTAGATCAAGTGTTTGTGTGAAGTTTTATTTATATCGTTTTTACTTTTATATTTACATATACGATAGGTGTTGGTAGCCAAATTAGAAAATCATATTAAAATGAACAAACTAGCTTTCTTTTTTACTGTTTTGTCCTTTGTTTTTTGTCTTGAATCTGTTGCACAAGAAGACTCTCTTAGAGCCATAGTAAATAACAGCAGTGGAGAACCCAAAGTGAAAGCCTTGACTGAGTTTTTTAAGCTCCATTTGCATTCGGACCCTTCAAAAGCTATGGATTTTGCAAAAGAAGCATTACTTGAGGCCTCGACTACAGGTTATGACAAAGGCGTGGCATCTGCTTATAACAACATTGGAGTGGTGTATAAAAATCAGGGGGTATATGATAAAGCCATCGAGTACTACCTCAAATCTTTGGAAATTAACGAAAGACTGAACAATTTAGAAGGCATTGCTTTTACAAAAGGGAATATTGGAACTGTATACTCGCAAAAGGAAGATTACCCCGCGTCACTGGATTACTTTCTTCAAAGCCATCAAATTTTAGATTCAATAAACGATTATGGCCAGTTGGCTGCTTCGTTCAACAACCTTGGCAATGTTTACCACGAACTTAATAAAATGGATAGGGCGTTGGAATGTTTTAACAGTGCCTTGGAGCTGATTGATAGCCTTGGGTACCAAGGTACTTCTGTCGATCCATTGTACAACTTGGGTAATATTTACTTTAAACTCAATAATTTTGAAAAAGCACTTAGTTGTTATCAAAAATCCTTAGACTCGGAAATTGCTAATAAAAGTATCAGTGGGCAAGCTTATTCCATGTACAATATTGGGCACACCTATTTGAAATTAGGAGATGTTGAAAAAGCCCTGCTTTTTCAGGAGCAAGCGTTGAACCTGGCCATTAAAGTAGGAGCCTTTCCCATAATGAAAGAAATTTACCACAGTTTATCAGAAATTCATTATAGTAAGTCAGACTTCAAGCAGGCATATGAATTTCGGTTGTTGTACGACGATGTGCGAGACCAAGTGTATTCAGAAGAAAGCTCAAGAAAATTGGCTCAGTTGGAATTGGGTTATGTTATTGAGCAAAAAGAAAAAGAAAATCTTGTACTAAAGCAGAACCAAGAAATCAAAGATCTACAAATCAAAAATTCACGAAGCATCATTATTATTTTTATAATGAGCGTATTCATTGTGCTGGCCGTAGGTGGTATTTTTCTGAAAATGAGAATGTCATCTAATCGTTAATGCCATTTTATATTGCAGCCAATACTGGGTTTTTGATTTTCGTTTACTGGGTTTCCATTCATTATGTCATTTAACGCGGCCCGTAGGTCCTTGCCTGTTACTGGTACATCATTTCCAGGTCTTGAATCATCCATTTGCCCTCTGTAAACAAGCTCTAACTCTTTGTTGAATATAAAAAAATCGGGCGTGCAAGCTGCATGGTAGTTTTTTGCCACTTGTTGGGTTTTATCAAATAAATAAGGAAAAGGGTAGTGGTTGTGTGTTGCTACATGTTTCATTTTATCTGGAGCGTCTTCCGGGTACTTTTCAATATCATTGGAACTGATGGCCACAATACTAATGCCTTCAGGGATGTAATCATTGGCCAATGCAACCAAGCCTTCTTCTACATGCTTTACATAAGGGCAGTGGTTGCAAATAAACATCACTACGGTGGCAATCTCAGATTTCACATCCTCGAGTGCAATCAACCGATCTGTAACGGTGTCCATTAACTCAAAATCTGGAGCAATGGTTTCCAATGGGAGCATTTTCGATGGAGTTAAAGACATTTAAATACTGTTTTTAATGGTTAAATAATCAAGGTAGTAAGTAATCTTAATAGAAACACTATTGGTCTGAGATTGATTCAATACTTTGTTTAAATTGTTAATATAACCATCGTTGATCTCTTTATTTTGAGAAAAAATAGAGTCTTTCCAAACTACATTAATAAATGAACCCGGTGCAAATTGCCAAGAATAAGCCATGTCAATGTTCAAAGCATTTAAGTTGGTGTTGTGTATTTTTCCACCTTCCGTATCTTTTCCAGCGTAATCCAGTGCTTCGATCGAACCAGACTCTTCCAGGTTGTAAAAATCTGAATAATCTACTTCCGACCAATAATGTCTTACATTTAAGTTGAAACCCATTTTTTCATTTAAAGTGTAGTTGGCACCAACCACCGTAGTAGTAGTTTTAATGTCCCTTTCACCGAAAACTATCTTGTTTTCTAGATTGTGCTGAAGTGCATCTTCTTCATCGACTGCTACATACCCAATGCTGTTGTCGTCTTTGCTATAATTGACTCTGTAATTTACAGAGGCTTTGTTGTTAATTCTCACCCGCATGGACATATTGTACCAGGCACTAAGTTGGTTCCATTCTTTCCTTCTAAAAAAGCCATTACCAACGCTTAAATGTACTGGTTTTCGACCATCTGTACTCAAACCGAAATTATAACTTGTGCTCGCAGGTTTTGTGATGAATCTGCCTTCTACCCTAGGTTCGTAATAATCGAAGGAGGCCTTTGGCGTGCCGGATACAGAAGCTCTAAGGTTCCAGAAATTTTGAAACTGGGTGTTGAAGCGGGCAGAGAGACCCCACCTGCTGAGTACTTGCGGGTCAAAGAGTTGCTCGTGGTTAAAAGAAACATTAAAAGATAAATTATTGAATAGGAACTTCGGCTTAAATAAATGGTAGCCTGCATTGCCCCAGTGAGAAATTTCATTGGCTGCCCGCATATAGCCCATGTCGTTGATATCGTAGTCCAAACTTTCAACATTTCTACCTATGTTGTACCGGAGTTTACCAGAAATTTTGCCTGCACGTAGGTTGTATTTATATCCTTCTTTAATGGATGTTGTGGCATCGGTGTTGGTCTTAATTTTACTGAAACCAGCAAAACCGGAAACAGAATATTTGTTTTCTTTGTCTTTGATATTGTAATCCGCACCCGTGACATTGGCATAGCCACCAGTTCCAATCTCTGTCAAGTTGGTATTTATAATGCCTACTCTTGAGTTGTTGCGAAGATTTTGGTCCAGAACCAGTACATTGTAATTGGTCGTTGGGTCAACCAAAAGGCTCCTTTCAACTCCGGTGCTATCATTAATGAGTGTTGCGTGGTTTCTTTTAGTGATGGCATTGAATACGCCTATAGATGTTTTGGACTTGGTTGTTCCTGTAAGTTTTAAAGCATTAACCAAGCTAGTCTCTTTTGAATACTCTTGGATAGATTCTCCATCATTGGTGGCAACTGCACCTGTAGATTGGCCGACACGCCGGGAGTAAAATAAGCCTCCCTTATTAAAAATGGAAGTTCCTTCAACAAAAAACGGTCTGTTTTCTCCATTTCTTACTTCAAAAGCAGATAGGTTGAGTACAACATTGTCCGACCGCACTTGGCTAAAATCGGGGATAAGACTCATGTCCAAGGTGAAACTTTCATTGATGCCGTATTTTAAATCCATCCCACCGCCTATGGCATGGGCACTTGTGTTGCTCGTAGCATCGTGCGTATATCCCGTCGAAAAATAAGGTAGGGCCGAAAGCCGAAGTGGTGGTTCTATACCGCTCAAACCTTTAATTGTACCCGATTGGTGGATAAAACCACTTATTGAGTTGTCTACGAAGGCCCAAAAAGATTCTTCCGAAGTCCGGTTAACCGTTCTTGAAAAGTTTATGTTCCAATTTTGGACCTCTTTTTTGGGAAAACGAATAGCAGAATAAGGAATTTCCATCTCTACTACCCAACCCTTTTTATTGAATCCAACAGCGCTTTTCCATACTGCGTTCCAGTTGTAGTCCCATCTCCCGTTCGTGATTTCAACATCTGCTTGAACGCCAGAAGCATTTACAACAAATCGAAAGGCATTTTGGCCATTGTTGTAAGTGTCCAAAAGCAGTACGAATTTATCGGCAGCTTTCCATTCTGTATCTCGAAGACCAAATTCTGTCCCTATTTTATCCGGTTCTTTATCATGTAACAAGGCTGCGATGTACAAAGCCTTATCGTCGTACCTTATGTATAGCTCAGTAGTAAAGTCCGATGGGTCACCATTGTTGGGTTTGTATTCAAAGAACTTGCCTTTAAAAGCGGCTTTTTTCCAGCATGCTTCCTCTAGAATTCCATCTATTTTTGGTGCTTCTTCTGTTCTTTCTGCTTCGATGTTTTGTGCTGTAGATTTGCCAGAATAAAATAATAGAACGATCAGCATACCAATTGGTAGCCAATTTATAGTGCTCTTGGTGTTCGTCATTAGGTAAAGGTAATATGGAATTAAAATAATTTATCGATTGGATTAGAGCAAATATCGGGCCTATTTTTATGCCAATTCTCTTAAATCCGCTGCTACCACCCGTGAAACGCCTTGTTCTGGCATAGTAACACCATAAATAATGTCAGTTGAAGCCATGGTGCGTTTGTTGTGGGTCACAATGATAAATTGAGAATCGGATGAGAATTCGCGAATAATATTGTTGAATTTATCAATGTTGGCATCATCTAAAGGCGCATCTACTTCATCAAAAATACAGAATGGTGCGGGTTTGATTAGGTAAATAGCAAATAACAGGGAGGTGGCTGTTAAGGTCTTTTCTCCACCAGAAAGCTGGTTAATAGTTAATGGCCTTTTTCCTTTAGGCTTGGCCATGATTTCGATAGGAGAATCCAAAGGTTCGTTTGGATTGGTCATTTTCAATTCACATTGGTCTTCCGAAGTGAACAACGACCGGAAGACCTTTTGAAAGTTTTCTTTGATTTTTTCGAATGCCTCTAAAAAAGTGGTCTTCGCAACCGAATCTATTTCTCCAATGGTGTTGACCAAGGATTCTTTTGCAGCAAGTAAATCAGCTTTTTGTTCTGTGATGAAATCAAATCTAACCTTTATTTCATTGTACGCTTCCATCGCCATAGGGTTGATTGGCCCCAATCCATCCAATCGTTTTTTTATTTTTTCAACCTCCTGGCGAAGAGATTCTTCGTTTAAAACATTTTCGTCCGTTTCTTCTCCCTTTGTATCGGCCATCATCAACTGGTCCAAGTCCAAATTGAATTCAACAGAAAGCCGTTCTTTTACAGAGCTTAACGACAACTTGGTTTCATTGACACTGTTTTGGAGCTCCATGATCAATTGATCCAAAGCTTCTCTATTTCTCTGAATTTCTCGTTCATCTTTTTCTAAGGTGTCAATAAAACCACGTGTTTCATAATAGGTTTTTTCGGCCTCATTGACCCCTTTTTCTATGCTTTCTTTCTCTTCGTACATCCCAATCAAATCATCATCGCTCGACTCGGCATTTTGAATGAGTAGCTTTATTTCGCCCTCATTTTCTTTTAACTGCTCTTGGTTTTTTTCTATTCTCAAGTTGCTGTTTTGAAAGGCTTCTTTTTTGAACTCTAATTCTTTTTCAATATTTCCTATGCGGTTTTCTTGTTGGTGCAAAAAGATGTTTTGCTGATTAAAATCCGCTGATTTTTGATTTAGAAGTTCGGATTCTTCTTCAAAAGTGTTGTTGATTTCCTCTACCTTATATTCGTTGGTTTGTAGCGCCTCTTTTTCTTCTAAACACTGTGGTTTTAAATCCGCTATTTGGACATCCAAATCCCCAACGTTTTCAAGAATATCCTCGCGTTTCATGTCTGCAGTAGACAACATGTTTCGGAACTGCTCCTCTTTCGTTTTTACAGACACATGCTCTTCTTTGATGCTGTGAATTTCTTCAGACAAGGAATTGATGGCCTCTTTTTGCGTTTGCGTTTTAAATTTTTCGAGTTCTTTTTGCCGTTCTTTTAATACTTGCTCGATGTCGCCTTGTTTCTTTTTAAGGTCTTTAATTTCGACTTCAAGTTTTTCTAGGTTTTTGGCTCGCCCTATCTTTTTACCTTCAAACAAACCTACAGAACCTCCAGTGATGCTTAAGTTTCTTTTAGTAATTTTGCCCGATTTTGTGATGAAGGTACTGCTACTATCTTCCGGTAAATCTTTAATATCCCCATCCACAATATACACACCATCCAAAATGTGGCCCATGATTTTTTTGTATTTGGACTCATATTCTATTATTTCTGTTGCGGGAATGGCATTTTGATACAGTTTGGAAGGAGAGGGGTGGAAGTCGTCGAATTTGTCCAGAATAAAGAAATTGGCCTTTCCCATAGAAGCATCACTCAACAAGTTAACCGCTTTATATGCATCTGCTTCTTCGTCCACAATGTAGTAATTCAGAAAGGGTTCCAAATAATTTTCAATGGTTACCCTATAATCTGGAGCACAAGTGATAATGTCGGAAAGCAAAGGAGCTTCTTTTTTCCATTTGGCTTTTTTCTTTAAGAACTTTATAGCCTCCGGAAAGCCCTCTAGGTTTTCTACCAACGATTTAGTGAGGTTGAATTCGTTTTGTTTGGCATCTAAGGTTCTATTGATCTGTGCTATTTCTTCTTTTACAATGTCAATTGTTTTTTCTGTCGACTCTTTTTTATTGTTTAAATCTTCTTCTTTTTTCTTTAGTTTGACTAAGGCACTTTCCTTTTCAAGAATTAACTGGTTAAGTTCTGTGATCTTTTTTTCGAATTCCACCAGGCTGGCACTTTGCACGGAGGTGTCTGTGGCGGTTTTTTCAAGTTCTTGTTTTAAGGTAGTGAGCTGCATTTCTTTTATTTCCAGCTCTTTTTCCATCTTAAAAACTTCCTCTTGTTTGGCTTTGTACGTTTTCGCGAGCACTTCAACTTCTTCTTTTATCTGGTTGGTTTTGACCTTTTGATTCTCGTAATTTTCTTTGGTCTTTTCCAGTTTCATTTCTTGCTCCCGAAAAACCTTTTCGGCCGACTCCATTTCTTGATCCAAAGATTGAATCGAAAAGGAAGCCCTTTCATTACTCTGTTTGTCTTGTTCTATTTGTTCCTTTAAGCTGTCGGACTTGTCATTTAAAAACCTAAGGCGTTCGCTTTTAATTTTTTTATCACTTTCGTATTGACGAATTTTATTAACGTGTTCGTTAAGCGATTTTTGTCTAGTAGAGAGTGTGTTCTCCTTTTTTATTAATTCGGTTTTAAGATTTTCGAGATTGGCCTCTTTTTCAGCTACCAGTTTATTGAGCGTTATTTTTTTTGTATTTTCCTCTTCCAATTGTTTGTTGAGGCTAAGGAACTGGTCTCTCTTTTGCGCAACGGTTGTTCTGGCCAGTTGGACACTAAAGTTTTTGTATTCTTCTTTTAGTTTATAGTAACGCTCTGTTTGTTTCGCTTGTTTCTCAAGCGATTTCATGTTTTTTTCTATTTCAAAAAGCAAGTCCTCCACTCTGTCCAAGTCGTCATCTGTATCCTGAAGTTTTTTGAGGGTTTCTTTTTTTCTTTTTTTAAACTTTGAGATTCCTGCTGCTTCCTCAAAAAGGTGCCTCCTGGAATTGTCTTTGTCGTTTAGCAGGTCATCCACCATCTTAAGTTCTATGATGGCATACGAATTGGAAGCAATCCCGGTGTCCATAAACAAATTGGTGATGTCTTTTAGACGGCATGGAACATTGTTGAGCTGGTACTCGCTTTCACCACTTCTGTAATACTTTCGAGTAATGGTTAAGTGCGTATATTCTGTTGGTAGTATGTTTTTGGTATTGTCAAAAGTGAGTGAAACCTCCGCCATTTGAAGTGGTTTTCTCTTTTTGGTCCCGTTAAAAATGACATTTTCCATTTTGTCTGAGCGGAGTGCTTTAGTTTTTTGTTCTCCAAGCACCCATCGAATGGAATCTACTACATTGGACTTACCACAGCCGTTGGGCCCTACGATTCCCGTAATCCCTTTATCGAAATTAATTGTAACCTTATCACCAAAACTTTTAAATCCTTTAATTTCGAGTTTTACAAGCTGCATTGAGAAATTTTTATTAAGTTAGTACCATCAAAAGCGAACAAATTTAAAAATTAATTACTTTTTTCGGCTATGGACGACTTTAAAATTCTCTTTTACATTGTTCTTTTTATTATTTATGTGGTTTCTAAAGTCATAAAATCCAATAAAAAGAAAATGCAGGAGTCTGCATCCCAGCCAAAAACCAATGCCCCAACAACCGAAGAAAATGTTTCTTTTGAAGATTTATTAAAAGAATTTACAAACCCGAAGCAACAAAAACAAAACAATCCCGCTCCAGTCAAAAAGGCTTCCACAAAAAAGCCACAGACCATAGCCGAAGTTAGGGCAGCAGGCAGGAAAAGAATAGCCTCGAGAACTTCTGTTTTTGATCAGGACCTGGAGATGGACGATGAAGTAAAGCACGACTATGATTTGGATCCACCACTAGAAACTACCAATACGGATGTACACTCGGTTTATTCTGGAGACTATAGTCGATTTAAAGAATTTGACCAAGAAGAAGAAGAAGGGGTGGGTGCGGACATAAAAGATATGCTAAGGGATCCAGATGGTGCGAGAAAAGCCATTATCTTACAAGAGATTTTTAACAGGAAATATACATAACTAATTGATTTAGTGGTGGAAGTGTTTTTTGAACATCATTTTTTTATTCAATATAGGTTCAAAACTTACATATACATGCTTTTACCCTAATAAAATGCACTTTCAATTGGTAAATGTGCAAAATCCTTTGATATTTACGAGTTATTAAAGTAATACTTTAAGTGCGTCCAATTCACAATGGGTTACTTAAAGGCATTATTTGTAATACATGGAGTAGAATATTCTAATTATGAGACGTACTTTTTTAATAAGCATACTGTTATCAACTACACTTTTCATGAACTTTAGTTCAAAGAGTTGTCCTAAAATAACCCAGCACATACTTATAGAGGAGGAGGATAAGGATGCATATTCCTTGGTGTTCGAAGTAGAAGGAGGTGAGCAACCATATATTATTCAATTGATGGCCAATAATGAAATAGGACATTTGAAATCTATTAAACTGGATACATTAAAAGGGTTAATGAAGGGTGAATATATATTGATAGTCCAAGACCAAACTGGGTGTCACGACACTAAAATATTCGAAATCAAATGAGAGGAAAAATAATATTAGCCATATTATCACTGATACTTTTTGTTTCTTTTAATGCAAAAAGTCAAGTGACTTTTGATATATATGATGTTAAGCACCCGTGTACAGGCCCTGCATTTAGTGATGGAGGATTTAGTATTAGAATAACAGGCGGTGTTGAAGATTTTAATGTGGTAGTTCTTGGACCAGCCACTTTCTTTAATGAATCGGGACGTAAGCTTAATGATGAACTGCATTTTTCAGGTAAAGTTGCAGGAGATTTTACAATTATTGTTCAAGATGCTAACAATGTTCAAACTATTACGCCTTTAAAGTTAGAGGATATAGTAATACCTATATCTGTTTCTCTTAATACCTCAAACGATAATACCGATTGTAATACGCCCAATGGGTCAATAACATTAAATGCTTCTGGTGGAAGTGGGGCTCTGTCTTTTGCATGGACGGCGTCAAATGGGTTTACAAGTAACACTCAAGATATTTCAAATCTTTCTGGAGGAGATTATACGATAGAAGTTTCGGATGATAACTCCAATTGTTCTACTATTTTTGGGCCCATAACAATTAGCGATCCCTCACCGAATGATCGAAGCATGCTTAATGCCGACCCAACCTATGTTTGTACCGGAGACGATGCCACCATAGTTTTGGGGAATAGTGAAAATGGAGTAGATTATGAATTGTTAAGAAATGGTGGTGCTTTTGCACCAGCAATAACAAGCGTTGGAGATGGCAATGATTTAAACATAACAATACCTGCCGGACAAGTAGTTAATGGAGATGTTATTACAATTTTGGCTTCTGAAGCCAGCTGTACTCCAGTATTAATGACTGGCAGTACTACTATTAACGTACCTTCAATAACCATTAACTCTATTTCAAGCACCGGAAACACACAATGTACTCCAGCTTATGACGGAACAATAACTTATTCATTTAATGGTATCGTAGATCCAACGCCTCAACTTACATGGACTGGCCCGGGTGGTCAAGTGGTCGTCACAACAACCGCTGCAGGTTCTATAAGCAACTCTATTGATGGAGATTGGTCGGTAACCATAGTGGATGATGTAACCAATTGCCCCTTTACCTTTGTTAACATTATAAATGTAGCGGACAATACAAATTCTCCTAACTTATCTGTAAGTGCAGCAAATATTAATTTGTCTTGTAACGGGGATGCCAATGGAGCAGGCTTTTTTGAAGCTACCGGAGGAACTGCCCCTTATTCATTTACACTAAATTCAAATACAACAGGAGCTACTCTTGCGCAGGTGTCAAATCGATTCGAATTTTCTGATGCTGGAGCTGGAGTAATTGAAGTATTCGTAACAGATGACAATGGTTGTACTTCAACATCTGAGATTATTACAGTTATTGAACCTGCACCAATAGTGCCTGTTTTATCTTCACCAGATCCAACAACAATTTGTGAAGGAGACAATGTAAATTTACAAGTAGCAATAACTGGAGGAACGGGCCCTTATACCGTAGTATACAACGATGGCACAGCCGATCAAACGGTTTTGGCTTATACAAGTGGAGACAATATTCCAGTAACACCCATACGACCAGGAGCAGCTCCGTTTGAACAGACTTATACTTTGGTAAGCGTAACTGGTGCCGGCACCTGTAGTGTTTCTCCACTAGGGCAAAGTGTAACCTTTACCTTTGGCAACCCCGAAACAGCATCAATTTCAACTACAACCGCCAACATATGTGAAGGAACAGCGGCGAGCATCAATGTGACCATTGTAGGAGGGACAGGTCCTTACACGGTAACTTATAATGATGGTGTAAACCCAGATGTAGTAGTAAACAACTATGTAAATGGAGACCCAATTGTAGTAACTCCAACTGTAGGAGCAACAACTACTTATACATTAGTAGCAGTAGAAGACAACAATGGCTGTAGTTCAGCTGCTTTAGGAACTTCAACAGCAGCTATCACAGTAAGTGATGCACCGGATGATGTTGTAATGGCAACGACCACACCATCTATATGTGAAGGTGAACCAGGAAGCATCAGTTTTACCATAACCGGAGGCGTAGGTCCTTTCACAGTAACCTATGAGGTTGAAGGGGCCAACCAAGTATTAAATGGTTATGTAAGTGGAACAGCTGTAGTAGTTGCCCCAACGACAAAACCAACAACAACTTATACCTTGGTATCGGTTGTGGATGAAACGACAACCTGTCCTTTTGTAGGCGTACCAAGTGTACCTTCTGTAGATATCACGGTTAATGATGGCATAACCGCTGCTGTATTATCTTCACCAGATCCAACAACAATTTGTGAAGGAGACAATGTTAACTTACAAGTAGCAATAACTGGAGGAACGGGCCCTTATACCGTAGTATACAACGATGGCACAGCCGATCAAACGGTTTTGGCTTATACGAGTGGAGATAATATTCCAATAACCCCCATACGACCAGGAGCAGCTCCATTTGAACAGACCTATACATTAGTAAGTGTAACAGGAGCCAGTACTTGTAGTTTATCTCCAGTTGGAGAATTAGTAACCTTTACCTTTGGCAACCCCGAAACAGCATCAATTTCAACTACAACCGCCAACATATGTGAAGGAACAGCGGCGAGCATCAATGTGACCATTGTAGGAGGGACAGGTCCTTACACGGTAACTTATAATGATGGTGTAAACCCAGATGTAGTAGTAAACAACTATGTAAATGGAGACCCAATTGTAGTAACTCCAACTGTAGGAGCAACAACTACTTATACATTAGTAGCAGTAGAAGACAACAATGGCTGTAGTTCAGCTGCTTTAGGAACTTCAACAGCAGCTATCACAGTAAGTGATGCACCGGATGATGTTGTGATTGCAACAACTACACCTTCTTTATGTTTGGGAGATGTAGGGTCGATTAACTTTACAGTAACTGGTGGAGTAGGGCCATTTACGATTGTGTACAATGACGGAATTTCAAATCAAATCTTAACGAATTATGTGAGTGGTACGTCAACCAATGTTTTACCTACCACTGAACCTACTACAACTTACTCCATTGTATCTGTAACAGACGAAAGCACTACCTGTTCATTTATTGGATTGCCTTCAATACCTTCCATTGATATTGACGTTACCACACCTCCTCGATCAGGGTTTGCATTAAATCCTACAGTTTGTGGGGATGAGACCACCTTTCCATTGACTACAACTTTACTAGCAGGAACTTTTGATGCTGGTGGAACATGGACCGATGAAGGAGGGAACGCTGGAGCCAGTTTTGACGGAACTAATTTTGACCCTTCTCACCCAGACGCCGGTGTTGGGGTATACTCTTTTAAATACACAGTAACAGGCACGGCACCTTGTGCAGATGCAGAAACCATTGTCACCATAAACGTGGTGAATGCATTTGACGCGGGTATATCCAACCCAAATGCAGCGGCTTGTGCTACAGACAATGCTTATGACTTGCTTGCTCAATTAGGGGGTACCCCTCAAAATGGTGGTGTTTGGGCATTTGTTGCCACGGACCTTGGTGGTTTAGATGTGAATACTGGAATCTGGGATATATCAGCTTCAACTGCAGTGGTTGGAAATGCATATGATCTTTCTTATACATTGTCTGGAGGAACATGTGCGCCGGTAACATCAATTGTTACAGTAACCATCAACGCAGGGCCAAACCCGGGTGTAGCAACGGATTTGACCATCTGTAAATCAGAAGGAACAATAGACTTAACCAACCAATTGGATGGTTCTCAAGACCCAGGAACTTGGACGGACGTAAATGGCACGGGTGCACTAACTGGAAGCAACTTAGATTTGAGCAATGTTAATATTATTGCAGGCAACACTTACGAATTTGTTTATACGGCCTCATTGGCAGGTTGTGCAGATGCTACCACTTCTGTATTTATTACAATATCTGATGAAATTACAGCAGTTGAAACCATAACAGATGCCAGTTGCAATGCCAGTGATGGCAGCATTACCTTGGTAGTTGCTGGGGGTGTAGCTCCTTATACTTTTGACTGGAGAGACAACACAAATGCTCAAGTTGGAACCAACCAAGATTTATTGAATCAACCAGCTGGAGACTATACCGTGACCATCACCGATAATAATGGCACTTGTTCTTTTGTTGATACTTATACCATTGGCCAACCAGCCGGGTTTACAGTTACTGGAGTCACCACAGATATTACTACTTGTGGAGGAAACGAAGGATCGGTTTCTTTAACCATAGTACCTGCAGCAGCCACCTATACTTTTGATTGGACTGGACCAGGAGGTTTTACCAGCAACACAATGGATATTGCCAACTTAACAATGGCCGGAACTTACGATGTCCGAGTGACGGAAACTGGGTCTGGTTGTTTCGTTGATGAAAGTTTTGTGATTAACAATACTGCTGGAGGATTTACAGTTACAGAAACTATTACAGATATTACCAATTGTGGTGCAGCAGAAGGAAGCATTATTCTAGATGTTGTCGGAACAGGTCCTTTTACTTACGCTTGGACGTTTGATGTTGACCCTACTGTTATCGCAACTACACAAAATATTTCTGGAATAAGTACACCAGGAGACTACCATGTGACAGTAACAAGTGGTGGTTGTAACCAAACATTTGACTATACTATTAATGGTCCAACGCCATTTACAATAAATGAAACTGTAAATGATATTACTACTTGCGGAGGTTCGGATGGGTCCATTACCACAACCATTCCGGATGGAAGTGGCAACTACGAGTATACTTGGGTTTATCCAAATGGAACCATAGTAAATGGAATTGGAGCAGCTTTTGATAATATCACAAATTTATCGTTGGCAGGATTTTACACATTGGATGTGCTGGATCTCACTACTGGTTGTACAGTGAATGAAGTGTATGAAATTACACAACCAATTACTTTTACAGTAGACCCTTTTGTTGTTACTGATATCTCTACCTGTGGTGGAGCAGATGGTGCGATAACAGGAAATGTTACCGGTGGAAGTGGAAACTTTGGTTTTTCATGGGAATTTCCAGATGGTTCAAACAGTACAGACTTGAATCTTACCGGCCTTTCATTACCAGGTAACTACACCATTACAATATTGGATAACGCAACCAACTGTTCTTATGCTGAAGTGGTGGTGCTGGACGCACCAATCAATTTTGATTTGGCATTGGGCGTTACGCAAATAACAACTTGTGGAGGAAATGATGGCGCCATTGATTTGGAAGTAACCAACGGAAGTGGCAATTTCTCCTACAGCTGGACTGGCCCTAATGGCTTTACAGCTAACACCGAAGACATTAGCAACCTTTCTGATGTCGGGGATTATACAGTGGTTGTAAATGATTTAACAAGTGGTTGTTCTGATACTAGAACGGCTACTATTACGGAACCAGCTGATTTTACAATTGCTGGTTCTACAAACAATATTTCATCTTGTGGAGGTAACGATGGTGCTATACAGCTTACCATAACTGGGGGATCTGGTGACTTTTCATTTAGTTGGACAGGTCCAAACGGTTTTACAGCAAATACCCAAGACATAGCAGGGTTATCAGATTCAGGACTTTATACCTCCATTGTTACGGATAACATATCAGGGTGTTCAGTTTCTAGAGATTTCTTTGTGGGGCAACCTTTGGGCTTTTTAGTCTTTGGGTTTAGGTCCAACATTTCAACTTGTAACGGAAGCGAAGGTTCGGTGAGTTTGCTTGTCTTTCCTTTTAGCATTTATGCCTACTCATGGACAGGTCCAAATGGTTTTGTTGCCTCAACTCAAAACATATCTGGCCTTACAGTAGCTGGAACTTACAGTGTTACCATTACGACGCTACTACAAATTGTGAAAGAGTTAGGTCCTTTACTATCGGTGTGACCGGCGATGCCATCAGTGCGGCAGGTACAGTAACGGATATTACCAATTGCGGAAGCCCAGAAGGAGGAGTAGTATTGGATGTGCAAGGGACTGGTCCTTTCACATTTAGTTGGACCAAAGATGCAGACCCTACTGTGATTGCTACCACTCAAAATTTAAGTGGGATTAGTGTACCAGGCGATTACACTGTAGTCGTGGATAACGGAACTTGTTCTCTAAATCCAATTGTATTTACAATCAATGGTCCAACCCCTGTTACAATTACGGAAACAATTACGAATATTTCTACTTGTGGAGGAACCGATGGCTCTATTGCCACTGTGGTTACGGATGGAAGCGGAAATTATGATTATACATGGACCTATCCCAACGGAACCACTGTGAGTGGAATTGGAGCTGGTTTTGCATCTATAACTAATTTGGATGCTCCAGGGTTTTATACACTAGAAGTATTGGATGTGGATTTGGGTTGTTCTGTAACGGAAGTTTATGAAGTGACAGAACCTATTGATTTTACAGTGGATCCATTTGCTGTGACGGATATTTCTACTTGTGGTGCTGCTGATGGTTCCATTACTGGTAATGTAACTGGTGGAAGTGGTGATTTTACCTTCCTATGGAACTATCCGGATGGACAAATAGCTACAACTTTGGATATAACAGGGTTGTCCGTCCCAGGAAATTATACGATAACAATAACAGATAATGTTTCGGGTTGTACCTATGTAGGCATTGAAACAATTACGGACCCTGTTAATTTTACAATTGCCCAAACGGTTACTTCGATTTCTACCTGTGGTGGCTCAGATGGAGCAATTGCATTGACAATAGCAGGTGGCAGCGGAAATTACAACTATAGCTGGACGGGGCCTGGTGGCTTTACGGCGAACACGGAAGATATAAATGGATTATCGGCGGTGGGCAACTATTCCGTTACGGTTACAGATGTTGTGAGTGGATGTTCTACTAGTAGAATTTATGCGATAACCGATCCGGCTGATTTTGCGATTACAGGAACTACCAACCATGTTTCAACATGTGGAGGGAATGATGGAAGCATCACTTTATCCATAATAAATGGATCTGGTGATTTTAGTTTTGCCTGGACAGGACCTGCCGGATTTACAGCTACAACTCAAAATATTACAGCATTGACTGATGCTGGTACTTATACTGTTGTCACTACAGACAATGTGTCTGGCTGTTCGGCTTCTAGAGACTTTAGCTTAGTCGCTCCAGCAGGGTTTGTTGTATCGCTTAATACATTAACTCCATTAACTTGTGGAAATGCAGATGGAGCCATTGAAGTAGACATAGTTGGTGCAAGTGTCAACCGTACAATTGCTTGGACAGGTCCTAATGGATTTACAGCAGCTACACAGAATATTACTGGACTTGCAGATTTTGGAGACTATACCATTACTGTAACAGATGACGATACTGGATGTGTGGTGGCTCAAACTTATAATATGCCAAACCCTGCACCATTTACTGTGGCCGCTGCCATTACGGATGAAACAGCTTGTGCCGCAAATGATGGAGAAATCACCCTTACAGTGTCTGCTGGAGGCTCAGGAGATTATACATTCCAATGGGCGCATGATGGAGGGCTCAATAGCAATGTAGCCTCCAACCTTGCTCCAGGAGCTTACAACGTACGTGTTTTAGATAATATTACAGGATGTTTTAGAGATGAAAGTTATAATGTGGCTGCTGCGGCACCGAATTTTGCAATTGCCGGCAATGTAACGGATATTCAAACTTGTGGAGGCAGCGAAGGGGCTGTTCAAGCAGTTGTTACTGGAGGTTCTGGTATATACAATTATACTTGGTTTGATCCAAATGGAGACCCAGTAGCAGATCCAGATAACGATGGTAACATTACAGGGTTGTCAATTCCTGGTTTGTACATTGTTACAGTAACGGACCTAGTAAGCAATTGTACCGATAGCCAGTCTTTTAATGTTAGCGAACCTGTAGGTTGTGGTGGAACCAATTGTGGTGCTTTCACAGTTTCAGTTCCGGAGGCAGATTTAATAAGACCAACGTGTAATGGTTTTGATGATGGAAAAATAGTTTTCTATGTAACAGGAGGATCCAACCACTATACATTTACTTTAAGCTCTCCAGCGTCAGGTCTCAATCAAACTTTATTAGGTCCTGGACCATTTGAATTTACAAGCTTGACAGCCGATGACTATGAGTACACCATATTAGATAATAACACGGGAGATACTTGTGGTCCATTGCCATATACTTTAGAACAAGAAACTGTGGTACAAGTAAACAGTGTAACCAATATTACCGATTCTCCTTGTTACAACCAGCCATTTGGTACGGTAACAGTTGGATTGTCGGGTGGAACATTGCCATACGAATACAGCACGGACAACGGCGCAACATGGGTCGAAGTACCAAATGATAATATTATTAAAACCTTGCATCCAAACCCATTCCCATACAATGTATTGGTAAGGGACAACGCTGCAGATGTATGCCCTGCTTCATTTGAAGTAACGGTGAACAACCTGAACACTGAAATGACTGCGGAATACACAGCCACAGAGGCATCTTGTGATGACAACGATGGTTCTGCTACCGTGTCCAATATTCAGGGTGGAACAGGCAATTATACCTACCGCTTTGATGGGGTGAATTATCCTACATTACCAGCAGGTGGGTTGTTCGGAGATTTAGCAGGTGGAGACCACATCTTTACTATCATAGACGATAGTGGTTGTGAAAAGGATATAACCATTTTGGTTCCTTTCCCAGGCCTTGTGGATTTCCAGACTTCAGCAACGGATGCAGCATGTGAAATACTGGATATTAACGATCCAGATGAAGTAGTAGGGGCAAATGGTCGAATTTTTGTTAGTTTGCCATCTCCTGTGCTTGGGGATAGTTACTTAGTAGGTTTGAGTACAGATGTTAATTTTGAGCCTGACTTTATTGAGTTGCCTTATTCTGGCTGGACCTTTAAATACTTAACTAAAGGCACCTATTATGTGACTGTTATAACAGAGGGCAATGTTTGTCCGAATAAAGCAGAAGTAATAATAGATGGCCCGGATGTAGTTAGTTTTGAACCAGCTGTGCAGTGTAGTAATTTTGATGACAAACAAATATTGTTGACAGATATTACGGGAGCTTCGGGCGTACCGTTTTTATTGGAGGTATTTGATAGAAACAACCCTAATTTCCCAATTGAGCAAATTAACTTTAGCTTGAGTGCTGGAAACGAATTTTTGGTAGATGGATATAACTTCCTATCCGTACCAGGTGATTACAGGTTAAAATTAAGACAATCCCAAAGCGTTTGTGGCGGAACAGAGTTTGTATATGAATACCCACAAGTGGTTAGCATTTTCGAAAGAATGTCTGCTGAATTGGTTTCTGATCCTATAGCAGATAAGTCCTTACCAGAAAGAGGAACAGGGCAGTTGTTTGCCATCAAGTTTGATGGAGGGGTACCAGATTATGTTATTAGAAGTGAACTGGTTTCACCAACTATACCAGGCCAAGAATACATAACGGAATGGGATAGTGTTAAACTGAACAACAACTTGCAATTAGAGTATATATTTACAGATGCTCCTGCTGGAGAGTATTTAGTAGAGGTTAGAGATGCACAAAACTGTAGAATTGAATTAACAGGAACTGTTGCATTAGATACAGACCTATTTATACCGAATATCTTTACACCAAATGGAGATGGTTATAACGATGTGTTCTTTTTAAGAAACAAACCAGACAACGGTGTCAATCTTGTAATTACCAACCGATGGGGTAAGGTAGTATACTCCAGTAGCAATTACGATAATGATTGGACTGGAGACGGAATACCAGATGGAGTTTATTACTACAACGTATCTTCAGAAGGCCAGAGTAAGTCGGGCTGGGTAGAAATATTACGAGGAAAAGACAAATAAGCATTAAGAGGTAAAATATACGCCCTGTTCATTGGTATGAGCAGGGCTTTTTTTTTATATTTTTGTATTGTGATGAGCAAGATGATTACTGTTTTAGGCCCAACTGCAACAGGCAAAACCAAATTGGCTGTTCAATTGGCAGCCCACTTTAATGGTGCAATTATAAGTGGAGATTCCAGACAGGTCTACCAAGGTATGGACATCGGAACTGGTAAAGATTTACAAGAATACACTGTAAATGGGCAGGATATACCCTATTTTTTGATTGACAATAAAAAGGCCGGATACGAATACAATGTGTTTGAGTACCAGGTAGATTTTTACAAGGCTTTGGACCAGGTACAAGCGGAGAACAAACTCCCTATATTGTGTGGAGGTACAGGCATGTACATCGAAGCGATCTTAAAAGGATACCAGTTGTTGCGCGTGCCCAATAATGTGGCGTTGCGATCGGAACTGGATTCAAAAAGTCAATTGGAACTGGTGGAGCGTTTGAAAACTTTAAAACCACAACACAATTCTACAGATACCACAACACTGTCCCGGACTATTAGAGCAATAGAGATAGCCGAGTATTGTGCCGCTAACCCCGACAAAGTGGTACAATACCCACCCATTGACACCATTATTATAGGCAATACTCTAGAAAGATCACTGGTGAAAGAAAAAATCACGAAACGCTTAAAACAACGGTTTAAAGAAGGGATGGTGGAGGAAGTCGAAAATCTGCATCGAGATGGTCTGAGTTATGACCAACTCAAGTTTTATGGTTTGGAATACAAATACATCAGCCAGTTTTTAAATGGTGAAATAAGCCGACAAGACATGTTCCTGCAATTGAATATTGCGATACATCAATTTTCAAAAAGGCAAATGACATGGTTCAGACGTATGGAGAAAAATGGGTTTACCATTCATTGGTTGGATGCTGCCCAACCTTTTGAGGACAATGTAGCAACCGCTTGCCAACTTATTGAAGGGCATCTAAAAAGTTAAGGATAGCTGCTTTTGTTTCCCTTTGGTCTTTGGATGTTAAAAAATCGCTGTGTCCAGTATCCATGAAGGTGGCCACTTTTTTAGGTCCAGAAAGACTGTTTGCAATGTGCACAATTTCATCTCTGGTTACTCTTTTGTCATTCAGCCCGTACAGGAGCAAAGTAGGAGTTTCAATACTTTTGGCATAGGTTGCTGTATTGTGCTCTTCTATATCGATGGCGGTTAATAAACTGCCATACTGCAGAAACAAATCTGCAACGAAGTACTTGGGAACTCCTATTATGTCAAACCTATTGTGGACAGCATTCCTTAAGGATTCAAAAGGCGCAATTAATACCTGGCCCATGGGTTGGATTTGAAATTGATCAATCGCCCTACTAATGGCCACAGCACCCATTGAAGTACCCATTAACACTACTTTTTCTTCTTTTTTTAGAACATAATCGTAGACAAGTTGGACTTGCTCTGCTTCTTTTATGCCTAAGGTAGTCCGAGAAAGCGCACTGTCATCACTTCCTATAAACCCTACTAAAACAACATTATAGTCGTTATCCAATAAGAGGTTGGCATAACCGAGCATATCGGATTTGGCACCAGCATACCCATGGAACAACACAATGGTGGCTTTTTTGTTTTTTGTTTTATTTTCCCAAATGGTGGTGTTGTATGGGTCCAGTAGCGCAACCTTCTTGAAAATAGCATCGGGTATTGGAAGGCTTTGTTTTTTTGGTATGTCAACACCAGTGGTTAGCAGTTTGATTTTATGTTGGAAAGCCAAACTGTCGGGGCTTTCAGGAAACCTTACCAAGGAACTTTCATTGAAATGAGTAAATTTATAAGCATGAACAAATACCATAACATTGATAAGGATAATGGCGCTTATTATTATATGCAATAGGACTTTAAAATAATGTCGTCGAAATAGTTTTTCCATAAAATTTGGCTAAAAAGGCCTTCGGGCTTTTCTCAAACGCTTTTTGTAGTAGGCTTTGTATAGATTGTCTTCAATAACTCCCCTAGAAGAACTGGCGTGGATAAATTTCACTTCTACTTTTGAATTAACCTGGGTGACCAAGCCAACATGGGTTATTTTGCGTCGTTTTTTACTCATGGCAAAAAACAACCAGTCTCCTTCTTTTACTTTTTTCTTTTTTACTTTTTTACCAAATTTCTTCTGTTCTACGGTGGATCGAGGAACGCTCATGTCTATTGTTTTATAGGAAGTGAACAAAAGACCAGAACAATCCATCCCTTTCTTTGTGGTGCCACCATATTTATATGGGACTCCAGTATAAGTTCTGGCAGTAGAAATGACCGTATTTATTTTTTTTTGTCTTACTTTTGCCTTTCTAGAAACCCCGCACGATGCAAGTGTTAATAGTAATAAGAGTACTGTGCAGCCAAAACTATTATTGAAAAAAGAAACTGTTCTAAAACTTCCCATGGATATCAATTAAAAATTGTGTCATATTCGTAAACTTATTTGATAATGTCAAACTTGGAATTACAAAAATTAAGCCAGCAATTAAAAGGGGAATTGTTTTATGATGGCATGATGCGCCGCCTTTATGCCACAGACGCCTCTGCCTACAAAGAAATGCCCTTGGCTGTAGCCATTCCAAAAGATAAAGAAGACATTCGAATATTAATACATTTTGCAAACGAAAGGAAGGTTGCACTAATTCCGAGAACAGCCGGAACTTCTTTAGCGGGGCAAGTAGTTGGGCATGGCATAGTAGTGGATGTGTCCAAACATTTAACCAAAATATTAGAAGTAGACCAAAAGAACAAAACTGTAACCGTTGAACCAGGCGTGATTCGGGATGAGCTCAACATGCACTTGAAGCCCATGCACTTGTTTTTTGGTCCGGAAACCTCCACCGCTAATAGGGCCATGATAGGCGGGATGATAGGCAATAATTCTTGTGGGTCCAACTCAGTAGTATATGGATCAACACGAGAGCATTTGATAGAGGTAGAGGCATTTCTGAGCGATGGCTCGTTGGTAACTTTTAAACCGCTAAACGAGGAGGCCTTAAAAGAAAAGATAAATGGGGTAGGGGTCGTGTCTAAATTGGAACAAACAATTTATAGAAGATTTTACGATACTTTTAGTGAAAAGTCCGTTCAAAAAAACATCAAAGAACATTTTCCAAAACCATCCATAGAAAGAAGAAATACTGGGTATGCTGTGGATATGATGATCAGACAACAACCATTTGACCCAAATGGAGAGGAGTTCAATTTTTGTGCTTTACTTGCTGGTTCCGAAGGAACTTTGGCTTTTATAACCAAAGCAAAGCTTGCTGTATTGGATAGCCCACCCAAACATTCCGCTCTGGTATGCGCTCATTTTAATTCGATTTATGAATCGTTGCAAGGAAATCTAGTTGCTTTAAAGTTCCATCCCCATGCTTCAGAATTAATGGATCATTTTATTTTGGAAAGAACAAAAGAAAACCTAGCACAAAAGGAAAATAGATTTTTTGTGCAAGGAGATCCTCAAGCAGTGTTGGCCATCGAGTTGAAAAATAAGGATGCCTCAGAATTGGAAAAAAACATTGAAGACTTAATCCATGCTTTAAGGAAGAAAGGTTTGGGCTACCACTATCCAGTAGTCAGAGGAACCGACTGTAAGAAGGTTTGGGCTTTGCGCAAGGCTGGGTTGGGTTTGTTGTCTAATATTCCAGGAGATGCCAAACCTGCACCTGTTATAGAGGATACTGCCGTGGATGTAGAAGACCTTCCGGAGTATATTAAAGAATTTAATCAGATTTTAGAGCAATATGACTTGTCTTGTGTGCATTATGCGCACGCTGGTTCAGGTGAAATACACCTAAGACCAGTATTGAACCTCAAGACAGAAGAAGGCAACCGGATGTTTCGGGTAATTGCGGAAGAAATTGCAGGACTCGTAAAAAAATACAAAGGTTCGTTGAGTGGGGAGCACGGAGATGGTAGGTTGAGAGGAGAATTCATACCCTTTATGATAGGACAAGACAATTATACGTTGATCCAGTCTGTGAAAAGTTTTTGGGACCCGAATAATATTTTTAACCCCAAAAAAATTGTAGATACCCCCTCTATGAATACAGGGTTGCGATTTGAACCGAACCATAGAACGCCTGATGTAAAAACTGTATTTGATTTTAGTGATACCCAGGGTTTTGTTCGAGCAGCTGAATTGTGTAATGGATCAGGAGATTGTAGAAAAACGCATTTATCTGGTGGTACCATGTGCCCTTCTTACATGGCTACAAAAAATGAAAAAGACACGACAAGAGCCAGGGCTAATATTATACGCGAAATTATTAACAATGATGCACCTGGTACTCAGTTTGAGAATGAAGAACTGAAAAATATATTGGATCTTTGTTTATCGTGTAAGGCCTGCAAGTCGGAATGTCCTTCCAATGTGGATATGGCCAAATTAAAGGCAGAAACAATGCACCAATATTACCAGAAAAATGGTGTGCCTTTCAGAGCAAAGATGGTGGCTGGGTTTACTAAGATGAGTAAAATGGCTAGTTTGGTGCCAGGCTTGTTTAATTTTGCTGTTCGCAATCCTTTGATAGGCAAATGGATCAAACATGTTAATGGTTTTGCACAAGAACGTTCCATCCCCACTTTGCACAAAACTACATTACTAGCTTGGTATAAAAAGAATCAAAATAACAATTTCGGCTGTAAAGAAAAATCCAAAACTAAGAAGGTATACCTTTTTTGTGATGAATTTACAAATTATAACGATACCCAAATTGGAATAAAAGCCATTCAATTGCTGACAAAAATGGGGATTGAAGTTATTATTCCAGAGCATTTGGAGAGTGGAAGAACTTTCTTGTCCAAATCGTTATTAGACAAAGCAAGGTCCATAGCACATACCAATGTACAGGCCCTTTCAGGTTTAATATCTGATAAAACACCGTTGATCGGACTAGAACCCTCGGCTATCTTAACTTTCAGAGATGAATACCCAGCCCTTTTGAGGGGGGAAGGGCAACAAAAGGCTATGGATTTAAAGGAAAATGTAAAGACCATAGAAGAGTACTTATGCGATTTGTTAGAAGAAGGTTTTCTTACAAAGGAGTGGTTTGTTACAGATAAAAAGGTAGTTAAAGTGCATGGGCATTGCCATCAAAAGGCGTTGTCTAGCATGGTGCCATCTAAAAAGGTATTGTCACTACCTGAAAACTACGAAGTTCAAATGATACCATCTGGATGTTGTGGAATGGCTGGGAGTTTTGGGTATGAAAAGGAGCATTATGAAGTTTCCATGCAAGTTGGAGAACTAGTATTGTTCCCTACCATCAGAAATCAGCCAGAGTCTGTAGTAGTGGCTGCGTCTGGTACCAGTTGTAGGCATCAAATTAAAGATGGCACCGGAAAACAAAGCCAGCACCCTGTAGAAATACTACTAGAGGCATTTAAAGAGTAACTACCATGCAATCGAGTATGTGCAAGAATCAAAACCATTGAGCCGTGTTTCTTTTGTTTCGTCAATTTCAACAATGTTTTTCACCGAATTTTTGGGCTTAAACTTTTTGAGCATGCTAGTTATGATGCCTTTGTCAAAATCACTGGGGTAGGGGTTTTTACAAACCATGGTAGCATGTTGGTTGGTTAGATCAAAGGAGACTAACTTGTAATAGCCAATCTCTCCCCCACGGTGGTTCATGTGGTAGGCTTCATCTATGGAGAGGAATGCTTTTTCTAAAGTGTTAATTTCAGAAGGAAACTTGGCATTATCCGGGATGGCTTTGCCAATAGAAAACAATGTGTTGCTTCCCAATTCCTCTGAGATCTTTTGGAATACATAGAGCCAATCCTGCTGGTCGTACCAGATGGTTGGATCAGGATCAATTATCCCAAAAGACTCTAGGAGTTCAATCCTAAATTCCTTTCCTGTTGGAATGGCATTGACAACTGCCAATACTGTTTGACCATTTACTTCTACTCCTTTTTCAAAAGCAACAAATTGCGCCATGGGCATTTAATAGTTTTTGGTTGATTTCTTGAAGAGCAACTTGGGGAGTTTGCCTATACAAAATAACAATTAATTGAATATATGTAATCAGTAAAAATACCTACATAAAATACTCAAAGAACACTATTTAAAATTGGTATTATCTTATTTACCTTTATTCCACAACATGTAACACAACATACAAAAAGGAGTAGTTAAAATTCCCTCCCCTTACAATGCCGATCAACTAACAAAAAAGCAGGTTCCCAACCTGCTTTTTTGCCATTTATAAAGGTTAATCTAATTTCATTTCAGGAACCTCTCCTTCTACAACCAAGCGACCTGCAGTAGATGCTTTAATTTCTTCCACCGAAATGCCTGGAGCGCGTTCAATTAATTTAAAGCCTCCTTCTGGTAAAACATCCAATACCGCCATGTCTGTCACAATTTTTTTAACGCAATTGATCCCTGTTATGGGTAAGGTGCATTTCGAAAGTAATTTAGAAGCACCAGATCTACTTTTGTGTTGCATGGCTACAATAATATTTTCGGCTGAAGCCACTAAATCCATTGCGCCTCCCATACCTTTAACCATTTTACCTGGAATTTTCCAATTGGAAATATCTCCATTTTCAGAAACCTCCATAGCTCCCAAAATGGTTAGGTGTACATGGCCACCTCGAATCATGGCAAAACTTTCAGCGGAATTGAATAATGCGGACCCGTCTTGCATGGAAACAGTTTGTTTACCAGCATTGATCAGATCTGCATCAACAGCTTCGTCCTGTGGGAAAGGGCCAATGCCTAAAAGACCATTTTCTGATTGAAGGATTACATCAATGTTTTCGGGAATGTAGTTAGCAACTAATGTTGGTATTCCTATGCCTAAATTAATATAAGAACCATCTTGTACTTCTTGAGCGATTCTTTTTGCTATTCCTATTTTATCTAACATGGCGGGTTTAAGATTTGGTTGGAGAAATGGTGCGTTGTTCAATTCGCTTTTCATAGTCAACTCCTTTGAAAATGCGTTGAACATAAATTCCAGGCGTGTGGATGGTGTTGGGGTCCAAGGTACCAGCCGGCACCAATTCTTCTACCTCGGCAATCGTGATTTGCCCAGCAGAAGCCATCATAGGGTTGAAATTTCTAGCGGTTCCTTTGAAAATTAGGTTGCCTGCTGTGTCTCCTTTCCAAGCTTTCACTATAGAAAAGTCTGCCCGCAACCAATGCTCTAATAAGTGCATTTTTCCATTAAATTCTCTTACCTCCTTGCCTTCTGCAACTTCTGTTCCATATCCAGCAGGCGTGTAAAATGCTGGGATTCCAGCTCCTCCAGCTCGAATTCTTTCTGCAAGCGTTCCTTGTGGAATAAGATCCACCTCCAGTTCACCAGATAAAAGCTGTCGTTCAAATTCAGCATTTTCTCCAACATAACTGGAGACCATCTTTTTCACTTGTTTGGTCTTCAACAACAATCCAATTCCAAAATCATCGACTCCTGCATTGTTTGAAATACAAGTAAGGCCTGTGATCCCTTTATCTAAAATGGCTTGGATGCTGTTTTCCGGGATTCCACAAAGACCAAACCCTCCAAGCATCAGCGTTGCGTTAGCAGGAATGTCCCGAACGGCTTCGATTGCGTTCGATACTACTTTGTTAATCATTTTTGTTTGGGTTAATTAAAAATTACTTAAAAGCTCCTGGGCCTTGATTTTGTCTTGGGCCAATTGAAGTTTTAATGCTTCAATATCAGGAAATTTAATTTCTTTTCTCAGTATATGATAAAAATAAACCGTAATGGTTTCTCCGTAAACTTGTTGATCAAAATCAAATAAATGTACTTCTATTGTTCTTTTGGTGCCATCTACAGTTGGTCGCATGCCTATGTTGAGCATCCCATTGTAAAGTTTGCCTTCTAGTTTTACCCGGACAGCATATGCACCATCTGCTGGTGTTAATTTGTATGGGCTGTCTATAATGAGGTTGGCGGTTGGGAATCCAAGTTGGCGGCCAAGTTTCATGCCACTTCCAATTCTACCACTCATATTGTAAGGCATGCCTAAATATTTGTGGGCGGTTGCCACGTCTCCGATTAAAAGAGACTCTCGAATTTTGGTAGAGCTTATTCCTACTTTCTCAATGTCTTTTCTCGAAATTTCTTCTACTTTGTAATGATAGGTAGAAGACCACTCTACTAATTTATCAAAGTTGCCTTCCCTTCCTTTTCCAAAATGGTGGTCGTATCCTATTACGAGCCAATCTGTTTTGATGGTATCAACTAAAATATTTTTAACAAAGTCATGGGCTGTTAATTGCGAAAATTCTTTTGTGAATGGAATTCTCAACAAGTTATCAATGCCATTCTCTTTTAATAAATTTGCTTTTTCGTCAAAAGTATTGAGCAATTGTAAAGAAAAATCGTTGGGGCTGATGACCATCCTAGGGTGTGGCCAGAAAGTAATAAGCAACGTTTCGCCATTGTTTTCGTCGGCGATGGTCTTAATTCTTTTTAGAATTTTGATGTGTCCTTGGTGTACCCCATCAAATGTTCCAATGGTAACGACAGGATTTTTAATGGGCTCAAAAGAATCTAAACCATGGAATATTTTCATGACTCAAGCTTTTTTACTCCGTGTAGTTCTATTGCTTTTTCTATTGTTATGGCATTTTTAACGTCAAAGTCACCAATCTTAGTTCTTCTTAGAGAAGATAAATAAGCACCGCAACCAAGTTGCTCACCAAAGTCTCTGGCGATGCTTCTAATATAGGTGCCTTTGCTGCAAACAATTCTAAAGTTGAATACCCCACCTTCGAAGTTTGTAATTTCAAATGTACTAATTTCTATGGTCCTCGACTTTAAGGGGACAACCTCCCCGTTTCGGGCGTGTTTGTATGCTCTAACACCGTTCACCTTAACAGCGGAATACATGGGTGGAATTTGCTCTTGTGTTCCCAGAAACGTGGTTGCAGTATTTTCTAGGTCGTTCCTATCGATGTTGTCAATTGATCCGGAAGGCGTAACCTCTGTTTCTAAATCAAAGGAGGGTGTTGTAGCACCTATAGTAATGCTTCCAGTATATTCTTTTACCTGTGCTTGGTACCCTTCTATAGATTTTGTCTTTTTACCGGTGCACAAAATCAGCAAGCCAGTTGCCAGTGGGTCTAAAGTACCTGCATGTCCTATCTTCTTTATTTTCATAGCGTTGCGTATTTTTTTCACAACGTCAAATGAAGTCCATTCTAGAGGTTTGTCGATTAACAAGACCAATTCTGGCGCTGGTGGCTTTTGACTTGGTTGGGACATTTTAGATCAAATAGGTAATCAATACGATGCTTCCTACTACGAAACAATACAATGCAAAATAAATAAGTTTGCCTTTTTTTACAATAGCAATCATCCAATGACATGCTATAATACCGGCAACAAATGCTGCAATAAAACCAGTAGTCAATGCGCTACCGGAAATGTTATCACCAATGGATGGATTTTCTATGAAGTCTTTTACTTTTAAGACCAAAGCGCCTATTATAGGTACCAATACCATTAAAAAGGAAAATCTTGTTGCTTTTTCTTTTTCTACTCCCAGTAATAAGGCTGTGGATATGGTAGCTCCAGATCTTGATATCCCTGGTAAAATGGCTACCGCTTGCGCCAAGCCTATAAGTAGGGCTTTAACAGGAGTTATCTGTCCTGTATTGTTTTTTTTGTAATAGGTGAATGCGAGGAGGATGGAAGTAATTAGAAGCATAAAGGCTACAAAAACGATTTTTCCGCCAAAAAAAGCTTCTATTTCTTCTTCAAAAAACACCCCAACAATGCCCACTGGAACTATGCTAATAACAATGTTTAATACAAATTGCGTTGCACTGTTGTTCTGAAACTTTAATAATCCTTGAAGCAGTTCAAGAATGTCTTTTCGAAACACGACTATGGTACTTAAGGCGGTTGCTCCATGCACCACAATAGAAAATAATAAATTGTCTTTGCTTTTTACTCCAAGTAGAAAGGTGCCAATTTCAATATGGCCACTGCTGCTTACAGGTAAAAATTCTGTTAGCCCCTGGATAATTCCAAGAACCAACGCTTCCACTATGCCCATTACTTTTTCTTAAGAATAGCAAAAAATTGAATGACAAAACCACAAACTACTACAATTGGCCCTAGGGTCAGTCCTAAAAAACCAAAGCCATGTGGCTCTGTATCCAAAGTCATAATAATAAACCCAGTGATGAGGACAGCTATTCCGAGGATCATCAGTTTGTAATTATTTTTGCCAAATGCCAGCTTTTCTTTATCGCTCATTTTAATATAGTTCGTCTAATGATAATTTCAAGTACTTATTGATGGCACGCAAGGTAGCAAAAAAACCAATAATTCCGCCGATTATAATGGTAGAACCTAATAGAATCCAAGTGAAATAGGGGGCGTGTAAAGATTCCAACCCTTCTATTTGGGTATAAGTATAAAATTGTATTAATAAAATTGCACAGCTGGCAACTATTCCTGCGATTACCCCGTGCATGGCTGCTCTTAGAACAAAGGGTTTTTTGATAAACCAAGCTTTGGCACCAACCAATTGCATGCTTCTTATTAGAAAGCGCTGGGAAAACAAGGCTAGTTTAATAGTGTTGTTTATTAGAATAATTACCGCAAGGATTAAGAACAGTCCCAATCCAGATAGTGCTAAGGTAATATTGGTAAGGTTTTTATTAATCGATTGTATAAAATCTGGTTCGTAGTATACCTCCGTTACCCCGTTTACTGATTCGAGCTCAGACTTTATGACTTCTAAACTGTCCTTTTGTTGGTATGCTGCGTTTATATTCACAAGAAAAATATCAGGAAGCGGGTTGTAGCCAAGGAACTCAATATCGCTTTGAAAAGACTTTGCAGCGGTTGTTTTGGAAACAAAAGCAACCAAAGGGCTACCGTTTTCAAATGCAGTAAAAGGTTTGTTGATGAGTGTTTTTTCAATTTTATTAATTTGTCCTTCGGATAGGGCGTTATTCAATAAAACTTGAACCTCAATATTCTTCTGAATATTTGTTTTAAGTTTGGATATGTGCAATAGGATGGCACCCAACATACCCAGAACAAAAAGAGCTACCGTTATGCTTAGGAGCACGTTAAAAAAAGGATAACTCCCTAATTTCTTTTTGTTGAATTTCTTTTTTTCCAAAATGTATTTAATAAGGTCAACTCAAAAATAGTAAATTTTAAAAAAGAAAAGGCCACTATTGCTAAATAGTGGCCTCAAGATTTATTTTTTTTATGCACTTAGTTAAGTGCTTCTATAATTTCGTTCAATTCATCTTGGTCAATTTTCTCTAGAGGAAGCACTTTTTTATGGTTCAACAAAATTCTATAATACTCTTTGTTGTAATATAAAAACACGCGTTTGCTTTCTTTTGCATTCACCTCGTATATTTCATAAACCCCTTTATCAAAGGTGCCGTACAAGAAAAGTTGGTTGTCTCTAACCTGGTAATGAAATTGGAATTTTCTTTTATTGGTAATGTTGTTGATGTCAAGTGTGTTGTTGATTTTTAGGTCGTTTAAGGAAGACAATTCTTGTGTGTTGTTTTCATTAACATTCACTCTAACCTTTTCATCCGTAAAACTATCAGCAATTGCTGGTTGAACGGGTTTAATTGGCGTTGGTTCAGAAACTACTTTTTCTGATTCCTTTTTAGATTTGTTGTCTGCAGTTTCTTTTACAGTCGGTTTCACACCATTTTTTGTAGAAGATCCAGTTTCTTTCGAAGTATCTATTGTTACTACAGGCGCTTCGATTGTTGCTCCTGCCTCTTCATTCTCTTTTGAAGCAATTGCTTCTGACTCTACTACTGGAGAAGTTTCTGAAACAGCTTCCAATTCTTCGTTTGGACTAAACTGTATCATTAGCCAACCAAATAGGAAAATTGCACCAACAGCAGAAGCTCCAATGGTTATTTGACCTGTCATGGTTCCAAAGAAAGGAACTGCAGGTATTTCCACTGTGTTAAGCCTAGCTTTTAGTTCAGATTTACGCTTCGACTTCAATCCTTCAATTAAATCCTGTTGAAAATCAAATTCATTTTTGATTTCAGGATTGGATTGCATCAGATCCTCTAGCAAAGAAGCTTCGCCTTCGGAAAGATTTCCATCAAAGTGTTTTTCTATGAGTTCTT
The DNA here is from genome assembly GCA_900537185.1 of Cytophagales bacterium Alg240-R148. Lineage (GTDB taxonomy): Bacteria > Bacteroidota > Bacteroidia > Cytophagales > Cyclobacteriaceae > Alg240-R148. The sequence goes on along the minus strand of LS999828.1, from coordinate 435,421 downwards.
GATATTCCATATCTACTTAATCTACAAAATCACTTTTTGAATATTGTGTTTTGACAACTTCATCTAATTTCTTTTTACATTTATATTTTTTTGTCTTAGCCGTATTTGTGTTTGCAAATCCCAACTTTTCAGCAATGTCCTGCATTGATAAGCCATCGTAATAATAGTACATCAACACTTTTTTACATGTATCGCCAAGTTGGTCGATACATCCTAAGACAATCCGCGCTTTTTCTTTTGCCTCCAAATCCATATGCTGAACGCCATCTTTTTCTTCATAAGAATGCCGTTTCTTTCTTTCTAATTCTTTTCTCCAAAGGTTCAAACATATGCTGTATATGTAAGTGCTTATTTTGGAGGTAAGAACGAGTTTTCCGCTTACAGATTTTTGCCAAAAAACTAAAAGTGCTTCTTGATAAATGTCTTTCGCCTCTTCTTCGGTACCGTTATTAGAAAGAACGAGCTTTGTCATCATTCTATAATATTTTTTATAGATGACTTCTAAAGCATCTTCATCACCCTTTTTTATTCTTTCAAATAGTTCCGCTTCTTTCATTCGGGTACGTTTCTTTATACGTTAAAACTATACATTGTAACCAAGTGTTTGCCAAAATTTATCAAAGACAGTGTATGTGTTTATATATTAAGTAGTTACGGCTTTGTAGCTTGCAGCCATTCTTGTGTTCGATAGAAAAACCCCCAATAACCTCTTACCATAAGCTTGTTTCCTTCTTTCCAAATCTTACACTTGTAGATTTTTCCTTCGTCCGGCTTCAATACTGTTCCCCCTTCGTAAGCACTGCCCTTTTTTTTGAGCCCTTTAATGATTTCCATTCCAATTACCTTTTTCTTATATCGGGCATCATCGGATGGGCATTTGGTGCAAATAGGGTCTTGGTCTTCGTTGGGTTCTCTAAAAAGCTTTACAATTTTCCCGAAAATTTCCCCATCTTTTTTGTATATCTGAACTATGGATTTTGCTTCGTTGGTTTCATCGTCTATGGTTTTCCAATAGCCAACAACGCTGTCTTGGGCTTGAGCCCTAGAACTAGAGAATAAAAATACAGTAATGCAAACAGTAAAAAGGATTTTCATAAACACATTTTATTTAGGCCAAAGTTAAAAATATCCATATAAAATAAAAAAGCCCCGTAAAACGAGGCTTTTTTTTAAAAAAATCTAATTTTTATCTATTTCAGAACAATTTCTTTTTTGTTCTTTTCTGCTTTCTTGATTTCTTGTTCATCGTTTTCAGCATGGTGTCCGCCACCAAATACTTGCCCTAAAATAGGAGCAATCACTAGTCCTACCAAACAAGTTAACTTAATTAAAATATTCATAGAAGGCCCTGATGTGTCTTTAAAAGGGTCACCAACTGTGTCACCAGTTACCGCTGCTTTATGCGCTTCCGAACCTTTATACGTCATTTCACCATCTATTTCAACACCTGCTTCAAAAGATTTTTTAGCGTTGTCCCAAGCACCACCGGCATTGTTTTGGAAAATTGCCCATACAACACCTGAAACCGCTACACCTGCCATGTAGGCCCCCAAAGCTTCTGGTCCCATACTAAAGCCTACAATAATAGGGGTAACAATGGTAATGGCCCCTGGCAACATCATTTCCCGCAAAGCAGCCTTGGTAGAAATATCCACACACTTACCGTATTCTGGTGTGGCTTTGTATTCCATGATGCCTGGTATCTCTTTGAACTGTCTTCTAACTTCTTTCACCATTTCCATAGCGGCTTTTCCTACCGACCTCATGGCCAGCGCAGAAAATATTACCGGAATCATACCGCCTACAAATAAGGCAGCCAGTACTTTGGCCTCAAAAATATTAATTCCTTTAATTCCAGTAAAGGTGACATATGCTGCGAACAAAGCCAGTGCTGTAAGTGCAGCAGAGGCAATAGCAAAACCTTTACCAATGGCAGCAGTTGTATTACCAACTGAATCCAAAATATCCGTTCTGGTTCTTACTTCTTTTGGAAGTTCACTCATTTCAGCAATACCACCTGCGTTATCCGCTATAGGTCCGAAGGCATCAATTGCCAACTGCATGGCTGTTGTAGCCATCATGGCTGAAGCTGCAATAGCGACACCATAAAAACCAGCCAACTCATAAGTACCCCAAATAGCACCTGCAAATAAAAGGATTGGGGCAAACGTCGATTCCATACCCGAAGCGAGGCCAGCAATAATATTGGTTGCAGCTCCAGTAGAAGATTTTTGAATAATGCCCATTACAGGCTTTTTACCCATTCCTGTATATATTTCTGTGAAGTAAGAAATTAATCCTCCAACAGCTAGCCCTACTAATACGGCATAAAATACGTGTCTAGAAGAAGTCACAACCGTTGAAAATTCTCCGTTTTCGAAAATACTCATTGTAATTTCAGCTGGTAACATCCATTTGATGATGAACCAACAGGCTATAGCGGTAAGGGCGATAGAAATCCAATTGCCTTTGTTTAAAGCAGCTTGTACCTGTGATTCTTTGGCATCATTGGATGTGATTTTAATAAATGCTGCTCCAATAATTGAAAAGATAATGCCCAAACCGGCAATTAATAAAGGCAAAACGATAGGGCCCATTCCTCCAAATTCGTCCTGAATAGAGCCACCCATGTCTTTTATGATATAATTCCCTAATACCATGGATGCTAATACAGTGGCTACATAAGAACCAAATAAATCTGCTCCCATTCCAGCTACATCCCCAACGTTGTCCCCAACATTATCCGCGATAGTAGCAGGGTTTCTAGGGTCATCTTCCGGAATTCCTGCTTCAACTTTCCCAACTAAATCAGCGCCAACATCGGCTGCTTTGGTATAAATTCCGCCACCTACTCTTGCAAAAAGAGCAATGGACTCTGCTCCTAAAGAGAACCCAGCTAAAGTTTCTAGCAACATGGTCATGTCGGCATTGTTGGTCCAATTTCCACCCATAAACCAAACAAATAGCAAAGCGAACAAGGTAGAAAGACCAAAAACTGCTAATCCAGCAACACCAAGTCCCATAACAGTTCCTCCTGTAAAAGAAACTTTTAAGGCCAATGGAAGGGAAGTTTTTGCGGCTTCTGTTGTTCTTACATTGGCTGCTGTTGCCACTCTCATTCCAATATTTCCTGCGACAGCAGAAAAAACAGCACCCAGAACGAATGCTACTACTATAAACCAATGGGTGGATTCAACTAGAGTTGAAATTACCCCTAATAATACGCCTGCTATAACAACGAAAATAGCCAAGACTCTGTATTCGGCATTTAAAAATGCCAAGGCGCCTTCTCTGATATGCGTTGCAATTCCATTCATTTTTTCATTTCCAGTATCCTGTTTGTTCACCCACTTGTATTTTATGAGCATGACAACAAGACCTAAAATCCCCAGAGCAGGGATCATATAAACCAAATTCTCCATAATTGTAATTAATATTTCAATTCAATATTTTTTGTATTCGTATCGTTGCGGTTCTTCCGTAATAAAAAAAACCTGCGCAAATATAGAAGAACACGGGTCTTTTAAAAATTTTTTTATAAAAAGGATGCGTTTTTCGCTATAAATGATCAATTTTTTAAGAAAACGGATTGTAATAAAGACCATAATGCTTTTTTCTTTACCACATCCGACGAAATATCTTCTAAAGCATCGGCAAGAATTACCTTTTTACCATTTAACTTTAACAGGTTGTATCTTGTTTCGTTGGGTGCAATTTCAGACAAAGTAGCGTTAAAAGAGAATATAATATCAGAATCAATGCTGTTCAGTAATTCGGTCGCATCTATGCCCTGTGCTTTGTGATCGTTGCAAATCCGGATGTCCTCGGGGTTCAATTGAACTGCCTGGAAAATTTTATATAAAAATGTTTTATTTGGATCACTGATAACATCGTGGTTTGGATCGCTAACAAAGATGCCAATTGCTGCCCCTTCTTTGCCAATAGACGGCAGGTTGCTGCTAGTAAAGGCACTTGGTGTTTGTATATGTTCTACTTCCTCCTTGTTGGACACCACTTCCTTGCCTGGTGGTGTGCCCTCCTCTTTGGGAGAGGATTCAATAAGAGGCTCTTCCAAGGATTCTTTGGATATATAAATGTCGTCAGAAAAGAACTGTGTTAAAAAATCTTTGTTATCCATTTTTTTCAATATTGAATATAGATTTTAACTCTGTCGCATCATCTGGTTTCATCCTTTTAGCAAGCACAAGTCTTAATTGACGCCTTCTTAAGGCACCCTCATATTGTTCTTTTTCATCACTACTTTCTGGTTTTAATGCCGGAACATCAATTGGTCGGCCGGTTTGGTCAACGGCTACAAATGTAAAATACGCTGTGTTGCTGATAAATTTTTGTTCGGAAGGAATGTCCTCTGCCTCCACCTTAATAAAGACTTCCATGGAAGAGTTAAAGGCACGGGTAATTTTGGCATGTAGTGAAACAACATTGCCTAAAGCTATAGATTTTCCGAATGACACATTGTCAACTGAAGCGGTTACTACAATTCTGTTAGAGTGTTTTTGCGCTGCGATAGCAGCCACAATGTCCATCCAATGCATTAATTTACCACCCATTAAGTTGTTGAGCGTGTTGGTGTCGTTTGGAAGTACCAATTCAGTCATGGTGACTTCAGAATCCTTAGGTGTTTTAATTTTTTTACTCATGTTGTTTTTATTTGTTCCAACCTTCAGTTCCCAATAAAGGTACGAAAGCAAAATAATCAAATTCTTCTCTTGTTAATTTTTTCTCATCTTTTTTAGTGATGCGCAACATTTTCTGTTTGTCTTTGTTGCCAACCGGTATAATTAGTTTGCCATGGATACTAAGTTGCTTCACTAGGCTAATTGGAACCAAGGGTGCTCCGGCAGTTACAATTATTCTGTCAAATGGCGCATGTTTTTCAAGCCCTTTTGACCCATCTCCGTGGAAGAAATGGGCTTTGTAACCCATTTTTGGTAGAACTTTTTTTGTTCTTTTGTATAAAACCTCGTTGTACTCAATGGTATACAAATCCACTCCCATTTCAAGTAGAACACAAGCTTGGTAACCCGATCCTGTTCCTATTTCAAGCACTTTCATGCCTTTTTGGATATCTAGTTTTTCTGATTGGAATGCAACGGTATATGGTTGTGAAATGGTTTGTCCTTGTCCTATTGGAAAGGCCTTGTCTTGGTAGGCATGCTCAATAAAAGCGGACTCAAAAAAGAAGTGCCTAGGCACACGATTGACGGCATCCAAGACTAACTCGGATTGGATGCCCTTGCCTTTTAATAGGTTTACAAGCGCTTTGCGCATGCCCCTGTGCTTGTACGTATCTTCTTTATTCAGTAACAAATGCTCTTTATTTAATTTTCAAATTTAATAGATTTGAAATTTGATTATGCCATGTAAAATGCAATTTTTGTAATAATAATTAATTATCCCTTTCTATATGGAAAAGTACCTTGTTTTTGTTGTTCTTTTATTTTTTATCTCCTGTGAAAACGCCAATGAAAAATACGTTTTGCTTAAAAATGGGAATGAATTTTTAGCGAAAAATGACCTGAAGAAAGCTCGAAAAAACTACGAGTGGGCCATCAGTGAAGACAGCTGTTTTGTAGATGCACTATGTAATTTGGGTTTGGTAGCTGTGGAAGAAAAAAACTTTGAAGAAGCCGCCGTATTGTTGGACCGGGCATTGACCTGTGTTCCGGATTTTTACAATGGGCTGGTAAATAAATTAAATCTAAAAGTGCAACTGAATGAATTGGAAGCGGCAAAAGCAATAGCATCTACTTTAATTGAAAACAATCCAGACTCCATGGATGTATATTTTGATAAACTTGTAGTGCTGTCCAAAATGCACTTATACGATGAGGCCTTACAGCTATGCAATCAAATCGATGCTAAGTTTGATTCAATTCCTGGTGTGTCCACCGATGTTATGATCAACAAAGCAAATCTGATGTTTCTAAATTCTGAATTTGATTTGGCAATTGAAATGTTCGACCAAGTGGATTCCGGAGCACATTATTCTAAGGTGTTAAATGGAAAGGCTCTGGCCTATATTGAAAAGGGCAATTTGGATGCTGCTTTGGTACTGATAGATGTGGCACTGCAGTTGGAGCCAAACAACGCATTATTTTCCAATAACAAAGGGTTGGTTATGCTGGAAATGGGGCAATTGGATGAGGGTTTGACATGGATCAACAAAAGTTTAATTGAGGCACCAGAGAATTCTTGGGTCTATGCTTACAAGGGTAATTACTATTTGAAAACTGGAGCCTACCCACAGGCCTTAGAAATGCTTAACCAGGCAGAATCTATGGGGGCGGGTCTTCCAAAATTATATTATTGGTTGGCAATGGTGCATTTTTATTTGGATCATCCCACCCAAGCATGTGATTATGTAAATAAATCGGCTGATAAAACTATTTACCCTCCGGCTTTGTTAGAGGGGTGTCTGTAATATGAGTTTAACCGCGTTTACGTCTTTGATCAAAGAGTTGCTTGATTTGCCATTACCTGGCAATTCGGCGCAGCAAATGTTGATGCCTTACCCCGTGGGAGTAAAAAAGAAGTCCATGAAGCGCTTTGAGGAAAGCAACTTGGATGGCGCCAAAAAAAGTGGCGTAATGATTCTTTTTTATGAAAAAGAGGGAGAGATTTATTTCCCCCTCATTAAAAGACCAGAATACGATGGCGCACACAGTGGGCAAGTAAGTTTTCCTGGTGGCAAACACGAATTATCCGACTCGGATATTGTGCACACCGCAGTTAGAGAAACCAATGAAGAAATAGGAGTGCCCACGCACCATATAGAGATTCTGGGAAGGATTACGGATTTATTTATTGATGTTAGTAATTTTCTTGTATCACCAGTTTTGGCATTTTCTGAACATCCGATGCGTTTTGTTCCGGATGCCATTGAGGTGGATCGGGTAATCGAAGTTCCTGTAAGGGCAATCATAGAAGGGCCAATAGATGCTGTGGAGTTGGATGTTCGTGGTTTTAAATTACAAGCGCCACATTTTGACATTGAAAATGAGGTAGTTTGGGGCGCTACAGCCATGATGCTCGGAGAATTAAGACAATTATTGTTACCGTATAAAAACGTTTTTTTATAAGTTATTGCTCAATTTTTAAGAAATACTAAAAAATAGTATAGTTTTGAGAAGTAAACCATAACCTATGAAAGAAGCTATTGCCCATAAGGCACTAATCGAAAATGATGCTGTAATTTTTGGTATTCTTATTGGTCTATTGGCCATTATTTTTTACACCTCTAATAGCAAATCACCATTTTTTCAAAAGTTTTATAAGTATGTGCCCATGCTTTTGCTTTGTTATTTTTTGCCATCGTTGCTCAATACTTTTGGATTGGTGAATGGAGAAGAATCAAAGTTGTACTTTGTGGCCTCTCGTTATTTGTTGCCCGCAAGTTTGGTACTCCTGACCCTAAGCATAGACTTAAATGAAATAATGAAATTGGGCCCTAAAGCATTAATTATGTTCTTTACCGCAACTGTTGGTGTAGTTTTTGGTGGACCTATTGCCATTATAATTATGTCTTATTTTAATCCAGAAGTTGTAAGTGGAGAAGTATGGAGAGGGTTAACCACCGTGGCGGGAAGTTGGATCGGTGGAGGAGCGAACCAGGCTTCCATGTTTGAAGCCTTTATGATCAATCCAGAAATGAGCAAGCTGGAAGTGGAGGCAGCTAACAATCTTTATGGTGTATTTGTAACTATTGATGTGTTGGTAGCCGAAGTTTGGATGTTCTTTTTGTTGTTAGGAGTAGGACGGTACCATGCCATTGATAAATTTTTTAAGGCAGACAACTCCTCCATTGAAACATTGAAAAATAAGATGGAGTCTTTTAGCTTAAGCATTGCTAGAAACCCCTCTACTACCGATATTATGGTCATTTTGGGAATAGTTTTTGGCGCCACTGCCATTGGGCATTTTTTGGCTGGTATTATAGGGCCATACATAAAGGAAAACTTTCTCTTTTTACATGAAAACTTTAGTTTGGGTTCAGAGTTCTTTTGGCTAGTTGTGGTATCGACTACCATAGGGGTGGGGCTTTCTTTTACCAAAGCTAAAAATTACGAAGGTGCAGGGGCATCCAAGATAGGGACTGTATTTATCTATATTTTGGTTGCTACCATAGGCATGAAAATGGACATCCGAGCGATATTTGACAATGGGTGGCTGTTTATGGTTGGAGGTTTGTGGATGTTGTTCCATGTGACCTTATTGTTTGTAGTTGGGTTAATTATTAGAGCGCCCTTCTTTTTCTTAGCAGTTGGTAGCAAAGCCAATATAGGAGGAGCAGCCAGTGCACCAGTAATTGCAGCTGCGTTTAACCCCGCTTTGGCACCAGTGGGTGTATTGTTGGCAGTTTTGGGTTATGCGCTTGGTACGTATGGTGCCATGATTTGTGGTTTTTTAATGAAGTTTGTAGCACCTTAGAAATAAAATGGTATGAAGCAGTTGAATGAAAAGGGCAGCGTGGTTGTAAGCGTTTGTATGGGGAAAAGCTGTAAAAAGAAAGAAGCTAAATTAATTTTGAAGGAAACCAATAAGGCATTCAAAAATAAGTGCACCTTGGTAAAAACGGACTGCCAAGATTTTTGTGATGATGCTCCGGTCGTATTGTTAGGAAACAGCCAATACGGTAAAGTCAAATGGAATAAAATGCAAAAGGAGCTAGAAAAGCTCCTTAACCATTAAACTGAAAAACTTTCTCCACACCCGCAAGTTCTGGATGCGTTTGGATTAATAAATTGAAAACCTTTGCCGTTCAAACCATCAGAAAAATCCAAAGTAGTGCCTAATAAATATAGCATACTTTTTTTATCCACTAATATTTTAATACCGCTGTCTTCAAAAATTTCGTCCGTATCTTTTACTTCTGCATCAAAGGATAGATCGTACATTAACCCGGAACAACCGCCTCCTTTAACAGATACACGAACTTTATAATCTCCAGATTTACCTTCTTGATCCCTCAATTGGATAACCTGGTCTTTTGCTTTATCTGTAATTTGTACCATTTAAAAATTTCTTTGCTCTGTTCAAATAAACAAATCTTCATTTTAAAAGTTCAAACATATCGACTTTCAAAGAGGAAAAATTTGCTACATTCCATATTATTGTCAAAGCTAAATGTAATAAGTTTAAAATAAAAAGCGAAGTCATAAAGAAAATTGATCATCTAATAAAGAATGGAATGAAAAAGATAGAACACATTGGAATTGCTGTGAAAAATTTAAAAGAAGCAGGTGCTGTATATGAGCAATTGTTGGGGGTGAAGAGTTACAAAGAAGAAGCGGTTCCTTCAGAAGGGGTCAACACCTTATTTTTTCATATGGGAGAAAGCAAAATAGAACTATTGGAAGGGACGGCAGATGCATCTCCAATTACTAAATTTATAGAAAAGAAAGGGGAAGGAATCCACCACATAGCTTTTGATGTAGAGGATATTTATTCTGAGATGGAAAGATTAAAAGGAGAAGGGTTTGTAGTGCTGAACGAAAAACCTAAAAAGGGTGCTGACAACAAATTGGTTTGTTTTGTGCACCCTAAATCTTCCCATGGTGTATTAATTGAACTCTGTCAGGAAATTGCTGACTAGCGTCTTTTGTTTTCGTTGTATGGTCTCCCTTGGAATTGAACCGAGTTGTAGTATTTGAGTTTTTTCTTACCTGCTTTTGTTTTATAGGCAGGTTTAGGGCCACAAGCGCTCATGAAAAGCAAGAAAGGGGCTAACGCAAGAATTAATTTTAAATATTTCATTGGACTTTAATTTAACTCCTTCAAATCTAAAAATTAATTGTACTTTCTTATAACTTTGTTCGGTAGAGCGCTTTAGAAATCGTTAAAATGTAAAAAATGAGTGAAAATAGAACGGAAATAGCTGATTTAGGGGAGTTTGGACTGATCAAAAGAGTAACGAAGACATTTGAGTTGAACAACAAAAGTTCCGTATTGGGTATAGGAGATGATGCGGCAGTAATACGATCGGAACAAAAAACCCAGGTTGTTTCAACTGATTTATTGGTAGAGGGAGTTCATTTTGACTTGGCCTATGTGCCATTGCAACATTTGGGTTTCAAAGCAGTTGCAGTGAATGTTTCGGATGTTGCAGCAATGAATGCCATTCCCAAACAAATCACAGTTTCTATTGCATTGAGCAATAGATTTAGTGTGGAAGCAGTTGAGGCGTTGTATGCTGGGATTAAAAGTGCTTGTGCCGAATACAAAGTGGATTTAATAGGTGGCGATACTTCGGCAAGCAATGCCGGGTTGGTTGTGTCTATTACTATTATTGGCGAGGTTGGAGAGCAAGACTTGGTCCGAAGAAAGGGCTGTAGCAAAGGAGATATTGTTTGTGCAACTGGGGATTTTGGTGCTGCCTATTTAGGGCTTCAGGTATTGGCCAGAGAAAAAGAAGTTTACAAAACAAACCCCGACATGCAACCCAAATTGGAGGAGTACCAATATTTGATTGAACGCCAATTAAAACCAAAAGCCAGAATGGACATCGTCCATGAATTAAAAGAACGTGCTATTGTACCCACTTCCATGATTGATGTATCCGACGGATTGGGTTCTGAGGTCTTGCATTTAGAAGAGGAAAATGGCCATGGGTTGGTGGTGTATGAAGACAAAATCCCTTACGAAAAAGAAACTTATGAAACCGCTGTTGAATTTGGAGTAGATCCAATTACTTGTGCGATGAATGGAGGCGAAGACTATGAATTACTTTTTACCATCAACCAAAAAGACCACGATGCTTTAAAGAATGTTGCGGACATAAGCTTTATTGGGTATGTTGGAGAGGCAAATGCCAAAAGTAAATTGGTTACAAGAGGAGGCAATGTTGTCGAAATTGAGGCCCAAGGTTGGAACCACCTAAAAAAGTGATATGGCACCCACTTTACTGAATTTGGGGTCTGGGATGGAGCTGGAAGTAACGGGTTGCGATTCGTCGTATTTGGGCAAAGAAATAATGAATTCGGCACCTTTTTTATATTTGGGATTGACCCAGATGGCGCCGTTGTTCAATTGAATGAATTGCGAACACAGCACAAGACCTAACCCTGTTCCTTTTTCATTGTTGGTGCCTCTTTTAACGTTGTTTGCATCAATGTTGTGTAAATCATCTAGAATAGTTGGGTCTACCCCTGAACCGGCATCTTTAAAACTAATCAGGATGGTAGTGTCCACTTCCGTAATTGTGATAGATACTTCCTTTTCAGGTTCTGTAAATTTTATGGCGTTGGAAAGCAGGTTCCGTAAAACGATTAATAGGGTGTTTTCATCGGCATTGACAAAAAATATTTCGTCGTAGTTTTTAACAATTTGGATACTTTTGTTTTCTGCTACCAACTTGTACAATTCAATTGCTTGGTTGATTAACTGATTGACATTTATTTTGGATGGATTGAATTTTAAGTTCCCCATTTCAGAAACGGACCAGTTTAAGGTGTTTTCAATTAGGTCCAACGAATTGTTAATGGAATCACTGATTTTGGAAGCATGGTGTTTGACCTCCTGTTCATTCATTACCCCATAAGACCTTATAAGAATATCCAAAAAACCTTTTAAAGAATTGAGCGGAGATCTTAAATCATGTGATAAAATCGAAAACAATATGTCCTTCTTCCTGTTTAAAGACTCCAATTCATTTTTAGAAGAATTGAGTTCGTGGGTTCTGCGGTCTATTTCATTTTTTAAAAAAAGCTTGAGTTGCCGGTCTCTTTTGTATTTTAAGTAAACGACAACAGAGATAGCCGATAGAATGGTGGCAATAAAAAGTATATAAAATAAGGTTGTTTTCCAGAATGGGGTTTCGATTACAATCGTCAATTGAGCAGCATCTGCACCGTTAATGGAGTTGGATACGTTAAAAATGTATTCACCTGGCGACAAATTCGGATAAAAAACAAAATTGTCGGTGGTTTTAACCCAGTCTCCATCAAAACCTTCTAGTTGATAATAGTAAGGAGTGGAATTGGATCTTTGCAAATTATTAGATGAGAAGTTGATTTTTAAATAATTTTCGTCGTATTGGGTGTTGAGTTTGGAAGAACCCGAAGTTAGGTATTTAATGTTTTGATTCGACTCGTCATTGAACTTGTTAAAAATGGACACTTTGTTGATGTGAAGCTGTTCTGGTTTTTTAACAACAGGCGGTTGCTGGGTGTGGATAATGTTGAGCCCATCGGTTCCACCAATAAATATATGTTGGTCATCTTGATCAAAAGCCAAGCGGTTAAATTCTGGCCCTTGGACGCCGTCTTCATAAGTGAAATTAGATAAACGACCTGTTTTTATATGCATTTTAGAAAGCCCATCGTTGGTTCCCATCCAAATATTTTCGCCATCTGAAAGCGTGGAATAAACCACGTTGTTTGGAAGACCATCATTGGTAGTTATGAAGTTCAATTCATTTGTAACAATATTAATCTTTAACAACCCCAAATTGAAAGTACCCACCCACAGCGTGTTGCCAGTTCTTTGAATGCTCAAAACCATAAAGTTGATGTCCACATTTTTTTGTTCTTCGGTAACGTAAGCGATGCTTTTGGTGAATCGATTAAGTCGTACATCAAAATATTCAATGCTGTTGTTGGTTCCTACCCAAAGGTTGCTATCCACAGGGTCGAGGTAGATGGTTTTGACGTTAACATCGGTGGTTTCTTTATTTGGATTGTGGAGTAGGGAGGCTTTTAGAGAGTCGGATTCTAATTTGATAAGCCCTTGGTTGCTAGCTACAAAAAGCAAATTGGGACTATATTCAACTATTTGCCGAGTTCTAATCGTTTGTCTGTTGCTTTTACCTGCTACTCTAATCGTCTTGTATCGTTTGTTTTTTTCATTCCGCAACAACAGGCCGGCACTTGTAGCCATGAGCATATTCGAGGAGTCCAACCGGTGGAAATCAAAAGCAGTAGTTTTCGAATTATTGCCTATTCGGGGTTTCAAAGTTTTTAATATCTTTAAATTTTTGTCCAGAATGGTAATGTCTCCATTGTTAGTGCCAATCCAGAGCAAACTGTCTTGGTCTTTGTATATCCCTCTAATAAACGAATCACTTATGGTTTTACTATCGTAAGGATTGTGGAATAAATGTTTGAATTTTCTTTTGTTGGGGTGGTAAAAATTCAACTCGTTTAGCCCTGCAAGGGCAACCGTATTGTAACTGTCAATATGGATGGAGTTGATGTTGTTGCTCGAAAGGCTGCCTTTAAAACCAAATTTTTGTTGGATGTAGGTTAGTTTTTTGGCCTGAGAAAACATTGCTACGCCCTGTTTGCCAAGGCTCATCCAAAAATTATTGTCGGCATCTTTTTTTATTTCAGTAACTCCTCGAATTGAAGGAGAGTGTTGAGAGAAAATGTCTTCCATCATAGAATACTTCCAAATACCGCGATTAGCAGTACATAGGTAGAGGGTATCTTGCTCCAAAAAGGCATTAATGAGTGGGGTATTCGAAAGCTCCGTTGGGAGTAAAAGGCTTTTTTGATTGTTCTTGTAATGAAGTAAGAGAAGGTCCTTTTTTGTAAGTATCGTTGAGTTATTATTGGCATAAATGCTGGATATTACATCCGAAGGCTCAAATACTTGACTTTCTTGGTTGTATAAATAGAGCTTATTATCTGCGTGAATGAAGTATCTACCATCCCAGTAACGACCCAATTTTTTTATTTTTTCTTTGTTTTTTTGTTCAAAGTTGAGTTTTGAGAATTTTTGTTCCTTATAATCAAATATAAAAACAGATCCAGACTGGCTGCACAACATCATTTCTCCTTGACCAATATTCTCTATTAAGTGGTAGCTGGATTCTGTTAAACCGGTGATAAACTGAGAATTGTTGTCAATAAACTCAAATTCATGCCCGTCGTACCAGTAAATACCCCTGTTGGTGGTTATCCAAAGAGTTCCGTAATCATCAGAGCATAAATCATTGATTTTAATAAGGGCTTTTCCCGTATGTAATTCTTGCTTATTGAAGTAAAAATCGTATTTATCTTTAACCTGCGCATCTAATCTTACACAGGTGAAAAGGATAAATAGAGTAATCAATATGTTCTTGCAATACTTCATTAGAGGATCGGGTGGAGTTGAAGTTGCATTAAATTAATTGCAAAAAATATTGAAACACCTCTCTATTCTTACATCTAATAGAAGTAATGCTGTTTATTTAGTCAATTGGGTATGGTATGAAAAGAAAGTTTTGAAACTCATTGTCTATTATAAACAAACAACAAAATTCATCGGGGTCCTTATAAGCATCAACAAATTGTTGTTTTTTTTCTGCTTCAATGATGTTCCGTTGTACAAACTCGTCAATATAAGTCACTTTATAATTCCATTCTAATTCTGTTAAATCGACTTTGCTTATTAACATTTGCCCCAATGGCACCTCTTCTTTGGCCAGTATAAATATGGGGTATTCAGAAAATTTTCTACTCCTAATTTGATAAGAAGCTTCTTTTAAATTTTCAGCTACTTTTACAAAATCAGCGGATATAGAACCAAGGTATTTTCCGTTCAATTCAGGATCGTTTTGCATCTTATTTTTTTATGAGTAAAGTGATGTTTTCGACATGGTGCGTATGCGGAAACATGTCTACCGGTTGTGATATTTTAACCGAATATTGTTCGGACAATAGTTGAAGGTCCCGCGCTTGTGTGGCTGGGTTGCAACTAACATAAACAATTCTTTCGGGTGCAGCTTTTAATAGTACATCCACAACATCTTGGTGCATGCCAGCCCTCGGCGGGTCGGTAATAATTACATTGGGTTGGCCATGTGTTCGGATGAAATCAGCGTTTAAAACGTCTTTCATATCCCCTGCAAAAAAGGACGTATTGTTGATTCCGTTGATTTCAGAATTAACATGTGCATCTTGTATGGCCTCTTCTACATATTCAATTCCAATAACTTTTTTGGCGTCGCGCGCAACAAAGTTGGCAATGGTTCCAGTACCTGTATAGAGGTCATACACCACATCGCTGGGTTGGATGTTGGCCAATTCTTTTGCTTTTTGGTACAATACAACGGCTTGTTCGCTGTTGGTTTGAAAAAAAGATTTAGGACCAACTCTGAAGGTGAGTTCCTCCATTTTTTCTTGGATAAATGTAGCCCCGTTGTAATGAATCACCTCTTGGTCGGCATAAGAGTCGTTCATTTTTAGGTTTACAATGTAATTTAGAGAAGTGATGCCTTCAAATGTTTTTTGCAGGTAGTCCATAACTTGCTTTATTTGATCTGGCAGGTCTTCGCCAAACTGAACGATAACCATCACCTCGTTTAAAGAGCTGGTTCGAATAACTACATTGCGCAACAGGCCAACATGGCCCTTTATATCATAAAAAGTGAGGCTGTTGTTTTTGGCAAACCCTCTTAATCCATTCCGAATCTCGTTTGAAATATTGCCTTGTAAATGGCAATGTTCTACGTCCAATATTTTATCGAAACGCTTTGGTATGTGAAAGCCTAAGGCATCTCGGTCTAAAGGTGCACCCGAATCAATTTCTTCTTTTGTTACCCATCTGTTGTTAGAAAAAGTGAACTCCAATTTGTTTCTGTAATAATCCGTTTGAGGAGCTGCTATAATTTCATTGGACTGTTGGATATCCACTTTGCCAATGCGAACCAAACTATCTTCTACTTGCTGTGCTTTCAATTGGAGTTGTTCTTGGTACTGAATGTGTTGCCATTTGCATCCACCGCAGGTGCCAAAATAGGAACAAAAAGGCTCTTGTCTTATCGGAGAAGGTTCAATCAGGTTTATTACCCTGCCCTCCATGAAGCTTTTCTTGTTTTTTGTCAACTGAATGTCCACTACATCTCCTGGCGCACCACCTTCAATGAAAATCACTTTGTCTTCGTGCCTGGTCATGCACTTCCCTTCTGCCACCCCTTTTTCAATGGTGATGTTGTTTAATATGCCCAGCTTTTTTCTTCTCATCCGGCAAAATTAATAGAAATCACAGTTAGAAATAAAAAAAGAAGCAATTATTTCCATTCCTTATATTAAATATCGCTTTTTATTGGTATTTTTGCGCTCCGGTTTTTGAAAGGATAAGGCCGGTTTAATAAATTGATCATTAAATTTGTGCCTGAACTACCCGGCAGGTGCATGTAAAACAGGGTGTATTATTATGGCGAACGCTGAAGAAAAAAAAGAAGAAAAAGTAGAATCTGTAGAAGCACAGGCAAATGTTGCTCCTACGGTACCAGATGCTGATTTTGATTGGGATGCAATTGAAACAAAAGGATTTGGAGAAGGATATGCTCAGAAGGACATTGATGAAATGGCCAAAGTATATGAGGATACTCTAACTACAATTACTGAAAAGGAAGTTGTTAAAGGTACCGTTGTAGGTATTTCTGACAGAGATGTAATCTTGAACATCGGTTTCAAATCTGATGGAATGGTTTCTTCATCTGAATTTAGGGATTTAGAAGACCTAAAAGTAGGTGACGAAGTTGAAGTGTACATTGAAGAGCAAGAAAATGCGCAAGGACAATTGATTTTGTCTAGAAGAAAAGCGAAGATTGTTAAAGCTTGGGAGCAAATCCAAGGTGCTTTAGATAATGATTCTATTATCGAAGGTATGGTAAAAAGAAGAACTAAAGGTGGATTGATCGTTGATATCTACGGAGTAGAAGCTTTCTTACCAGGATCTCAAATTGATGTGAAACCTATCAGAGACTTTGATGTATTTGTAGGGAAGAAAATGGAAGTGAAAGTTGTTAAAATCAACTACACGAACGACAACGTTGTTGTTTCACACAAAGTATTGATCGAAAAAGATCTAGAAGCTCAAAAAGCTGAAATTCTTAATAACCTTGAAAAAGGACAAGTATTAGAAGGTGTAATCAAAAACATGACCAACTTTGGTGTATTCATCGATTTGGGTGGTGTAGATGGTTTGTTGCACATTACTGATATTTCATGGGGTAGAATCAACCACCCTGAAGAAGTACTTAAACTGGACGAAACAGTTAAGGTAGTAGTATTGGATTTCGATGAAGATAAGAAAAGAATATCGTTGGGTATGAAGCAATTGACTTCTCACCCATGGGATTCTCTTCCTACTGATATTGAAATTGGATCTAAAGTTGGTGGTAAAATTGTGAATGTTGCGGATTACGGTGCATTCTTAGAGATTTTACCTGGAGTGGAAGGATTAATTCACGTTTCTGAAATGTCTTGGTCTCAGCACTTGAGAAACCCGCAGGACTTCATCTCTATTGGAGATGCTTTGGAAGCAGTTGTTTTGACAATCGACAGAGAAGAAAGAAAGATGTCTTTAGGCATCAAACAATTAACGGAAGATCCTTGGACTAAATTGGATGTATTGACTAAGTATGCAGTTGGTACAAAACATAAAGGAGTAGTAAGAAACCTTACTAACTTTGGTTTGTTCATTGAATTAGAAGAAGGTATTGATGGTTTGGTACACGTTTCTGACTTGTCTTGGACTAAAAAGGTGAAACACCCTTCTGAGTTTGTTAAGGTTGGAGAAGAATTGGATGTACAAGTGTTAGAATTGGATGTGGACAACAGAAGATTGGCACTAGGACACAAACAATTAGAAGAAAATCCTTGGGATACTTTTGAGTCTTTGTTTACAATAGGTTCAGTTCATAAGTCTACTATCATTAGCAAGAACGACAAGGGTGCAATATTGGAGTTACCATATGGTATCGAAGGATTTTGTGCACTTAGAAATGCAGTGAAAGAAGACGGAGCGAAAGCGGATGTTGGCGAATCTTTGGATTTTGTTGTTTTAGAATTCTCTAAAGAAGACAAACGCATTGTATTGTCGCACAAATCTACTTATAGCGAAGAAGTTGAAAAACCTGTAGCACCTGTTAAAAAGAAAAAGACTAAAGCCAAAACTGCTGATAAAGCGGCGGATGGAGATATGTCTACTTTAGGTGACTTGGAAGCGTTGAGCGCGTTGAAAGACAAAATGTCTGGATCTGATGCAAAACCTGCTAAGGCAGCAAAACCTGCAAAAGCAGCAGCCAAAGAAGAGGCACCTGCTGAGGCAGCTCCAGCTGCGGAAGCTCCTGCCAAAGAAGAAGCTCCTGTAAAGGAAGAAGCTCCTGCCAAAGAAGAAGCTCCTGCAAAGGAAGCGGCGGCAGAAGCAACTCCAAAAGCAGAGGCTCCTGCAGAAGAAGCTCCTTCAAAAGAGGACGATTCTGAAGCGCCAGCTAAGGAAGAGAAATAATATAAATAATGATTCAATCGGTTGGAATAATATTCCAACCGATTTTTTAAAAAAACATGGTTATAAATTTGATTGAAAAACGAAAGTTTATAGCTTTGCACACCTATTAATAATAGGGTCACGTGGCCGAGTGGCTAGGCTGGGCTCTGCAAAAGCTCCTACAGCGGTTCGAATCCGCTCGTGACCTCTAATGGTACTCAAAACCGTGGTTTTCGCCAGAAAACACGGTTTTTTGCGTTTAATAGGACCTTGTTTTTGGCGTTTTGTTGCTACAATGTTGCTACATGAAAAAACAAGGGTATGAATAGCTATTCAAGAAAAATTATTTTTAACAGACACCGTGTAGGTATAGATGGAATTACTTCCTTATACTTAAGAATTACGATTGCCAGGAAAAGCCAGAAGTTTCCTCTTGATTTAAGATGGCCAGTTCAGTATTTTGATGAGGAAAAAAGCTTGTGCAAAGAGCGCTTCAAAGAAGACCAGGAATGCCATGACAACAACATCATCATCATGGATGCGCTGAGTAAGGCCAATGATATCTACCGTTTTTACCGAATTTCCAAACAAAACCTTACACTTGACCGCTTTAAAAAGGAGTGGGAAACTTGTTTGTCTAATTTTTCTTTGTTGATTTCAAGGCCTTCATCAGCAATGTACCCATCAATGTTCAGACCACGTATGGAGCCACCACCACCATCTAAGGACACCAAATGTTGATAGCAGAAACCGCCTTTTGCAGAATAAAGACAAGTTGGGGTTTGTTGAATGGAATCTTTAACTTTTTCATTTACCATCCCCGAGCATTTCCCGAAGTTTTAAGGTTGAAATTTCGGTTTCCTGAATAGCATCCAGCACCTTTTCATTTTCTTCTTCTGGGAGTATTTGATAACTATCTAAATCTATGGTAAAAGGCTCTTTTTTACCTGCCACATTTATTTCAAGTACAAATTTATTGGCATCGCTTCCTGGGTCACCCATTAATTCTTCAAGGCTCTTATTTTCTTCTGTGATTTTGATCAGATTTTTGATGGCTGCATTCATGCCCGTTACATCCCGTTCCTTTGCGGCCATTTGAAAGGTTTTCATAGCATACTCTTCGAGTAGGATTAATTTAGCTACGTAGTTGGACTCTACCACATTGGACCACAGCCTACAAGCGTTTCTATAATCGGACCAGGCGGTGCGCATGCTTATTTGATCTTCGTCTCCTAGTAATTGGTGCTTTTTATGGTGTGCATTTACCGCTTGCAGTGGGGATTGGTAGTTCTGCAAGAATGACCACACAGCATTCCACCGCAGCATTATTTTGTATTCGTCTGGACACAGTTCATCCAACTTACCTACCATGTAAGCAGCAATTCTATCTTGAAGGGTCTCTAATTTTATTTTGACTTTGCCTCTCTGGTCCTTGAACAATTCCATTGATACAAGTATAGATCAATTGCAGGGCAGGAGTATGGACAGAGTAAGAGGGGGTTTGTTTGGTGGTTTAATGTGTTTATTGAAATATTCTCATTAGGAATATTGATTTGAGGATTTTTGTTATATTGGAATGAAATTAAAGTTATACCATTTGCAATGCGGAGTAAATAAAAAATGTTTACACGGGTGAATTTAGCTACAATGGTGTTTAGAAAATTGTTTGCATTAATATGAAAGAATGAAAAAAATTAAAATAATTTATACTGGAGGAACAATTGGTTCAGAGCGTTCCCAGTCAACAAATTATGCGCCTGGCAAAAAACTTGAAAAACATTTAAAAGAAGATATTGAAGAACTTAGAAAGCGAGATAAAGAAGAATATGCAAGAGAAGAACCTATTCCAGAATTTGAATTCACTTCTTTAAATCCTTTACTTGATTCGTCAAGTATCAAGCCTGAACATTGGAATATAATTGCACAAGAAATTGAGCCTGTTCTAATAGGTGATGAAAGGGGTGAATTTGATGGTGTACTGCTATTACATGGAACTGATACAATGGCTTATACTGCTTCTGCATTATCATTTATGTTAGAAGGCTTACAACATAGTAACAAAACTGTAGTAATTACTGGCTCTCAAATCCCTTACTATAAAGCTAGAACAGATGCTAGAGATCAAATTGTATCTTCTTTAATATTAGCCGCTGAAGGGAATATACCCGAGGTAGTGCTATACTTTGCAGGACGTGCATTGCGTGGATGTCGTACAACAAAAATTGATGCTTGGGGCTTAGGTGCGTTTGAAAGTCCAAATTATCCTGAGTTAGGTAAATTTGGTATTGATTTTTTTCAAGATGAAAATATAAAACTGAGTAGACAAGAGAATTTTTTCAAAAAAAGAGATGGTTTCCATTCCGCCCAGATTCAGTATTTAAATATTGAAGAAAAATTAAAGCCTCGGATTGGAGTATTAAAATTGTATCCAGGAATTAGTGCTAACACACTTATGGCCTTTTCTAATCAATTAGATGCTATCGTCATTGAAGCTTTCGGTTCAGGAAATGGACCTATTTCAGAAGATGATGATATCGAATTTCTTAAAGCGTTCCGTTCAATATCCAATGATAAAATATTACTTGTCGTAACACAATGTTTGAAAGGTGTTGTATCAAGTGACTATAATACTGGGCTTGTTTCTGCTGGTGCAATTGATGGTAAAGATATGACGACAGAAGCAGCTTTAACCAAACTGCATTATCTATATTCAAAACATTTCCCTTTTAATGAAAATAAGGAAAAAATTATTAAACAAATAAAAAGAGATATTGCAGGGGAATTAAGTCCTAATAAAAATATTAAGAAACTAAGTTTTCAATATTATGATAAAAGCTAATGCCGACAATCGCTAAAAATCATAACCAAACCAACCAAACCATTTTATACTTTTTAGCATAACGTTAATTTAGTCTATTACTTTAAAAACAAGCAACAGGAATCTGCTCTTTTTGCTTAAAAATTGGACTAGTTATTCAGCTGTTTTTAAATATATAAAATTCTTTTGGTGTTTTCATGATTAGGTCTGAATGAGGAGCGTAATTATTATACTCTTCAATCTAACAATCTTGCTTTCTGGGTATTCATAATTGATTCCATACCGTTAGTGCAATTCTATCTTGAAGGGTCTCTAATTTTATTTTGACTTTGCCTCTCTGGTCCTTGAACAATACCATTGATACAAGTATAGATCAATTGCTGGGCAGGAATATGGATAGAGTAAGAGGTGGTTTGTTGGTTGTTTGTTACCTGTGCTAGAGGGCTTTATTGAAATATTCTGATTAGGAATAGTGATTAATGAATTTTTGTTATATTGAAATGAAATTAAAAAGATGCAATTTGAATGGTCCGTGTAAATGGAAAAAATATACACCGGCGTACTAAATGCAGTGGTGTTTAGCGAATTGTTAGCTGTAAAAAAATACTTTTAAGATTTGATACCTGATTTTGACCATAATAATGTTATCCCACCTCACCTAGGATCTCCAACGGAGTCTAAACACCTTAGTCCATACAATTGTACGAGCTTGGAGCTGTGTCAGAAGCTAGGAACAAGTAAGCAACGAGTTGAAATTCTTTATGGTTTATTAGAGTTTCGCTCCAAGCTAAATACATTTGGGATAACTTCTGGTTATCAATGGCTCGATGGAAGCTTCACAGAGAATATCGAAAAATCTGAGAAACGAGCTCCCAACGAC
Organism: Cytophagales bacterium Alg240-R148; assembly: GCA_900537185.1. GTDB lineage: Bacteria > Bacteroidota > Bacteroidia > Cytophagales > Cyclobacteriaceae > Alg240-R148. The sequence continues at coordinate 413,504 of LS999828.1, read as the reverse complement.
TTAGACATCCTAACTCTATTCTATGGTTTAACACCTGATCAGGCTAACTATATAAAAAGCAGTTTTACAGAGTTTATATCATCTAAAAAATCAAAAGAAACATATAAGTTAGATCATTATCCCTTAGATATTGGACATAACCCTTTAGTCACCGTAGAACTAACTAGGTACTGGATTCAACTATTCACACATAATCGAATGGGAGTATGGAAAGGAATGTTAAAAATTGATCTTAACACACCTGATATTGATGCCCGGAGTTTAGAATACTTAAATTCGCTTGAGATATGAGTCTTTATTCAGAAATAGAAAAACTCAAGTCACAAATAATTGACACAGAAAGAATGCTTGCTCTTGTGAGTGATCACCCTCTCATGTCTCTTAGTTTGTCTGAAAAGTTAGAGTCTCTAAAAGAACGTCTAAGCTCTTTACCAACAGATTTAATTGAACCAAAAATCAGATTACTATTTAGCGGAAATGCAGTTAAGGGGTCTATGGGAATTAAGTCTAAGTTTTTAAGTAAAACAGTAAAGCCTATTCAAGAACTTATAAAGACTCAGTCTGCGTTAGTTCGATTCGGTTCTGTAGCTTCTAGAGGTCAGAACAAAAAATCAACTTACTCTGAACTTTATCTGACAGCTTTACCTACTGGATCTTTTGGAATTGAACTAAGTCAACTTGAAACGAATGACCTCTTCGATGAAAATGATATGGCTAAAGCTATCAAACAAGTGGCAACACTAATTGAAGCAACTACGGAAAGTGATGCTGAATTTGAAAAAATCATTGAAGACACTCCAAAAAGAAACCTTGCAAATCTTAAGGCTTTTTTAAAAAATGTAGCTGATGCAGATTCAGTATTGAAACTTGAAACTGGTAGTTTCGGAATCAACATTTCAAAGGAAGAAGTTAAACTCGGTTATGATCGAGTTAATTCAACCATTGATCACGAAGAAGAAATATTTACTAATGGAACGCTTAGGGGTTTTCTACTTGACTCAGGAAAGTTTCAATTCCAAAATAAATTAGGAGAATCAATAACAGGTGTTATAAACCCTGAGGTACCCGAAGAAACAATAATCGAATATGATCATAAGTTCTTAAACGAAGAGTGCATTTTTCATTTATTGGTGCGAAAAACGATATTCATTTCTGGAACGGAAAAAACCACTTATGAACTTTTGGGCATGGGTGACGCAGATTAAAATACAGCTAACAATTTGTATGATGTTATAGCTAGTTCGTATGTTATCGTAGCTTCAGTATTACTCGTACGCCCCGTCCATCTTGCGGACAGACTAGCTTTTCAAGAAAAATTCATAAAGTCAATCTGCAGAATTGACTATGTAGACAAACGTTAACTATATAACAATAAAAACGCTACGATCACATACAAGAAACGTTAATTTAGTCTATTACCTCAAAAACAAGGAACAGGAATCAAACCAGTAATAGAGGAATAAAAAAATCTAGCACGCCCCTAGCATTACCACTCTGCCATTCTAATTTAAAGACATTTCTCCTCAAAATACCGAATTACACTCATCAACCTCAAAGTTTTGCTGTCTGGGTATTCATAACTGAGACCATATCGTTCATGCATTTCTAGTACTTCGGCATCAGTAAGGATTCGAGCATTTTTAAGGACTTCGTTGGATAGTGTTTCAGACAGAGTAAGAAGAGGTTTGTCGTGTTAATTGAAATATTCTCATTAGGAATATTGATTTGAGGATTTTTGTTATATTAGAATGGAATTTAAACGATGCGATTCGCATAGTCTGGGTAAATGGAAAGAGCAAAAATATATTCACTGGTGTAAATGGCCACAGCGGTGTTTAGCGAAATGTTGTTATAGGCAATAAACAAAAATTGGAAAGAACAAATTATGAATAGCTACGCTGATAAAACAGAAAAGAACAAAAGCCAATCTATTGCGAATGCCACTTCTCAAAAAAGGAGTGATGGTAAGTCTTCTTTTCAGTTCATAGATAATCGACCTGAAGCTGTTCAGATGAGAAAAATGCAAAATTTGATACAACAACGAATTACTCATTCAAATATTTCACCCGTAACTCAGGCTCCAATACAGCTTACTAAACTTAGAGATCGAAAATTTTCGTCTCCCTCGAATTTTGTAGCTAAAAAAATTCGAAGGTCTGCAAAAAGGGCAATGACAAAAAATAATTGGAAAAAGAGGTCCAAAAGAAATATAATGGTTGTAAGGTTTGTTTCCAAAGATGGAAAGAAACGGTACAATCTAACATTAAGAAGTGCGGGAATGGGAAAAAAGGGAGAAAAACATCCCATTGGTTTAAACGGAAGAAGTGCGGGACACACTGAGCCACAATTAGCAGCTTTATTAACTAATCTTACATTCAAAAAAAGGATACTAAGTAGAGTTGGTCGTGGCTGGAAGATTGCTTCCATATTTTCATCTAATCGTCCTTGCTCTGGCGCCGGTGGCGGTACATCTAGTGGATGTGGCGGAATGGATGATTCGGAGATGGGGAATCCAGAAGAGTTTCATACATTTAGCTCTGGTGGATACACAGGTGGAGGTGGACCAACATTAGGGCAAACAGTAAATGGAGACGAAGATAAGCGTAGCGTAGGTTCTCAAGATAGTGATTTGGATGAACATCAGGTAAGAGGTAAAAACCTCACAACTGACGATTTCAACTAAACTAAAAATGACAAGTTTAATCAATTGTAGACAATTAACATTTGCCTGTTGACATAACACATATTCTATTTAAACTATCTAAAAAGCATATAACACCAAATAAACGGCATTAATACGACCGTTTATTCATTTGGGAAGAAAACCTGGATATCGGTAGGTTTAATTAAAAAAAAATTAATTTATTCGGATATAATAAAAAATTCCAATGTTGTCAGGGCGCGTTTCAAGATCACCACCTGTTAGTTCATGTTCATGGGCTCCTTCAATCGAGTTGGTTTTTTTCTTTCCAATTAACCCAAACCTTCCGGGTGAAGAAGGTTGGTTATTTGAATTATCATATGTGCTACCAGTAGCAGTGGTCATATAATTGTGAGAATGATTACCAGAAGTTTCTATTTTGAAATTTTTCTTTGGCATTTTTGTAGACTCGGTTTGGAAACTACCTGGTTTTCTAGAGCCAGTTTTTGACAAACCTCTTAAAAATCTATTTTGCATGTTTGGTGCAAAATTTTCATTCGTTAATTGTTTATAAAAGCAATTTGCAGGTAGGGCTCTTCCATCTGCTAATACCCATTTTTCGGTGCCTATATTGTAAGCTTTATAAAAATCGTGCTCATATAGCATACTAGCCACAATTTCACCAACACCCTTTTTAGATTCTAATTTGTATTTTGGGGACATCAAGGGCCTAAAATAAAATTGTATATTTCCTTTAGCTGTTATTAAATTTATTTCTCCTCTTTCATATCGTTCGAAAAGAATGCCTTGCTCAATCATTTCTTTGGGCTTGGTTCTTTTGCAATGAAGAGTTATAGCCTTATCTGTTAATAAAATATTTTTTGTTTCTATATTAGGTTTAGGAGTTAATGAACAACTAAAACCCTCAATTTTTGGTTTATAAAAATAAAGCCCTTCATTCCCCCCCCTAGATGCAAGTGAGATTGTAATACTTTTATTATCGGGAGCAATATTCGTATCTATAATAAGACCCTGAGTGTTTAATGTCAAGCATTTCTCATATGTTGCATAAGCCTCTCTTACTATTAAACTAGATTCTCTTCTTCTTTCAGAAGTATTAAACTTACTTTTTAGAATTTTTTCATAATATATTTTTAAATCAGAAACCCTCTTTTGTTTTGAAAATTGACCTCCTCCTTTTCCGTATCCAAAGGCCTCTATTTCTAAACTTCCTAACAAACTATTGTTTATGTCATAACTCAATTTTGAGAAGTTTTCAGATGCCATTGTGTATTTAGTTGTGTTTTGATCATACTCTTTTTTTAAATCTCTAAACCCATACTTTAGAATAGCATCACAATTATTTTGACTAAAACAAAACGCAGGTGCGGTTAATAGAATAAATGCTAAAATTGTTTTTATAATGTTCATAGGAGATATTGTATGAAAGTAATTAAAAATATAAATTTTAAACGATTAATAAAAGTAAAGGTATGTTTATATGAAATATAGTTTTGTGAACCGTACTATTTAGGGGTGTGATTCTTTTTATTAAGTAATTAATAAAATCCAATACATATCTATTTGTTTTAAATTGGTGTTCCTTCATTTTCTATGCAGCATATATATCTGTTATTGCCAACTTCATAAGCTTCAATTACCAGTTCATCGTTTGCATTTAATGAAAGCCCAGTGGCTGAATATCTGTTGGTATAAAGTGTGTTGTTGGTAGCGTCAACGGACCCTTCTTGGACACCATTTACGCGCTGATGTATTCTTAACAGCCTTAGGTAATTAGATTTTTGCATGATTCTATCTAAATGAGCATTCTTAATCACTTTTTCGGTTTTTATACATTTACTATACATATCCTTTTTGTTTCATGTGAATAATTATTGTTTTGTGATGTGCAGCTGCTTTTTTGCAGAACTTACAAATTATATTGAGGTATTCCTGATCGGTTACAGGGTTACTGTTTTCCAATAAAGTTTGCAGTAATCTTTTATTGCGTTTTCTGTTTTTAGTATTGCATACAACAACTGAACTCAAAATTGATGGGAACACAACTATTCAATTCAATACTTTTTTTGTGTTTGGAGTTAATTTATGCCGTATGGACAGAACCAAGAGAATTGTATGTATTTCGTCTACTATCTTTTTGCTGTATTAAAGGCTTGTATGTCAGCAGTGTTGGGTGTAAAGGATGTGCTGTATGTGTTTTTTTTCGAAGTTTTTATCCGCTTAAATAAGTGGAATTTCTTTATATAATTCAAATAATAATTCTTAAAATTAATTAAAATTAAGATTAATTGATTTTTGCAAGATGTTAAAAATAGCATTTTACCCCCCAAATTGTAGTAGGTTTTTTAGTGTTTTCGTATAGTATTTACACCCAAACTGATAACGTTATAAGAATAGATTTTATTAGAAAATTGTATTTATAATATTAAAATATTGGAATATTAAAATTATAACTTTATATAGGAACGTAAATGTTGATAATTTCCTTGCTTGTTGAAGTAAAAATTGCGTTAAAAACATTTTAATTTTATAACTAAAATGATATGTTTGAGACTTAAACATTAATTAATCTAAACCTAACAGTATGAAGAAGTTTTTACTCTTTTACTCTGTGTTTATGTTCGTGTTGTTCGGATCTTATGCACAGGAAAGAACTGTTTCTGGAAAAATCACCTCTTCTGAGGATGGTTCAACTCTACCGGGTGTTAACGTTGTCCTTAAAGGAACGACTAACGGTACGATTTCAGATGCAGACGGAAATTTTCAATTGAATGTACCTTCTGAAGGTGGCACTCTAGTATTCTCTTTCGTGGGTCTGCAGACTCAGGAAGTAGAAATCGGTTCTAGCTCGATCATTGATTTAGCAATGTCGGCTGATGTTACTCAATTATCTGAAGTAGTTGTAACTGCTCAGGGTATTTCTCGTGACAAGAAGTCTTTAGGTTACGCAGTTTCGACTGTTAAAAGTGAAGACTTAGAGCAAAAAGCTGAAGGTGATATCGCGAGAGTGTTGCGTGGTAAAGCTTCAGGTGTGAACATTACTCAAACAAGTGGTGTTGCAGGATCAGGTACTAACATTATTATTAGAGGTTTTACTTCTATTAATGGTAGCAACCAGCCTTTGTTTATTGTGGATGGTGTTCCATTTGATGGTGGTACCAACACTTCAAACAACTTTGTTGATGGACAAACTGAATCTTCTAGATTTTTAGATTTGGATCCTAACAACATTGAAAACGTAAGTGTACTTAAAGGATTAAGTGCAACAGTATTGTACGGTGAAAAAGGCCGTAACGGTGTGATCTTAATCACAACTAAAAACAGTGGAGCAAAAAAAGGTGGACAAAAAACTGAAATTACTTTCAGCCAGTCTTACTTCAAAAACGAAATTGCTTCTCTTCCAGATTACCAGCAGAGTTATGGTGGTGGTTTCTACCAGAACTTCGGGTTTTTCTTCTCTAACTGGGGTCCTCATTTCGATGAGATTGATTCAGTTGGACACCCTTACGGGAGATTTTCTAACGATGACTTACAAGCTGCTTTTTCAGAATATGAAGGAACAAACTATGCTTATAAGCCATACGACAACGTAGGGAAGTTCTTTAGAAAAGGAACAACTGCTACAACTTCTTTAAGTATCCGTGGTGGAAACGAGAAAGCTTCTTTCAATGCGAACTACAGTTACATGAAAGACGAAGGTTTTACTGTTAATAACGATGTTGAAAGAAACAACTTCGGTTTTGGTGGTAACGCTAAATTGGCAAACAAATTTACTTTGGGCGCTTCTTTTAACTTCACTTTAACAGAGTACAGAACGCCTCCAATAGCGGCTTCTTTAGGTTCTGGTACAACAGGTTCTGGTTCTTCTATTTTCGGTGATGTATTCTATACACCTAGAAGTGTTGATTTGAACGGACTTCCTTATCAAAACCCATTAACTGGTGGTAGTGTATACTACAGATCAGGTAATGATATTCAAAACCCACGTTGGACCTTAGAAAACGCTGGAACGACGCAGTCTGTTAACAGATTTTATGGAAACACTTTCCTTCAGTACGATATCAACGACTGGATGAACGTAATGTATAGAGTTGGATTGGATACTTATTCTGAAAACAACACTAACTTCCAAAATAGAGGTGGTGTAGATGGAAACATCTTAGGTAGCTTAAGAACAATTGATGTAACCAATACAATTTGGGATCACTCGTTGATTTTATCTTTGCAAAAAGATTTGTCTTCGGACTTCAACTTAAGAGCCAACATTGGTGTGAATGCACGCCAGGATAACTATTCTAGAAATGGTATTTTGAGTACGGACCAAGTTGTTTATGGTACATTGAAACATTGGAACTTCCGTGAGCACGACCAAGGTAATATCCAGTACCAAAACTTGAAAGAGAACTTAGTTGGTGTTTACGCTGTAGGTGAATTGGCATTCAGAAACTACTTGTATGTTACTTTACAAGGACGTAGAGATGTTAAAAACACAGTTGAATCAGGAAACCAAAGCATTTTCTATCCTGGTGCAAGTGTAGCATTTGATGCAACATCTGCAATCGGAGCATTACAAAATAGCTCAATTCTTAACTACTTGAAATTGAGATTAGGATATGGTTCTTCCGCTGGATATCCACCTGCATTCTCTACAAGAAATACTTTGGGTTTAAATCCTAAGGCATATGTGAATGGAACTACAACGGTAACTACTAACACTGTAAGTAACAGATTGGGTAATCCTGATTTGAAACCAGAAAGAGTTAGTGAAATCGAATTTGGTATTGAGTCAAGTTTGTTGAACGACAGATTGGGTATCAACCTTTCCGTTTATAAGAAAAACACAACTGATTTGCTTTTGGACAGATCTTTGGATCCAGCAACTGGCTACACTGTAATGAGACAAAATGCTGGTGAATTGGAAGTAAAAGGACTAGAAATTGATGTAACTGCAACAGTTATCAAAAAAGGTGCTTTCGCATGGAACTTAGGAGGAAACTTCTTCTCTGATAAGTCTTTGGTTGTTAGTCTTCCAGAAGGAACTGACAAAATTGCCGTTGCTGGTTTTACTAATTTAGGAAACTTTGCAATCCCAGGAGAGCAATTGAACGTGATCTTAGGATCTTATGTTGTTACGGATGATGCTGGAAACAGAATGGTGGATAGCGAAGGGTTGTACGTTGTATCTAACGATGAAAAAATCATCGGTACTCCAAACCCTAAGTTTGTAACCAACATTAACAATACTTTTACTTACAAAGGAATCTCTTTAGGATTTGACATCATGTACAGACAAGGTGGTGATATCTACTCAAGAACGGCTAGTACGTTAATTGGTAGAGGTATTACAACGGATGTTGATTTGGACAGAAGTCAGTCTTTCATCCTTCCTGGTGTTGATTCAGAAGGAAACCCTAACACAAAACAAATCGCTGCTACGGATTACTACTGGAATGTATTAGGTTTCGGTGCAGAAGAGTTTAAAGTATGGGATGGAACTACAATTCGTTTGAACGAGATTTCTTTAGGTTATTCTTTACCTAGCTCTTTATTGGAGAAAACTCCATTTGGTTCTGTTAGTTTCACTTTCAGAGGAACAAACTTGTGGTACGACGCTGTAAACATGCCTGATGGTATCAACTTTGATACTAACGTATTGGGTACTGGTGTTGGTAATGGACAAGGAATGGATTTCTTAAGCGGTCCTTCTAAGAAGACCTATGGTGCTAGTTTGAAATTAACTTTCTAAGCTGATAATTATGAAAAGAAATATAAATAAAATATTACTGGCGTTTATCGTCATGGTAGTATCTTCTTGTGAAGTTTTCAAAATGGATGTCCAAGACAATCCAAATGCTTTGAAACCAGAAGATGCGGATATCGACTTTTTATTGAATAGTGTGCAGGTAGGAACAGCTAGTTTCTTCGAAAATGCTACTTTCTTTGGAATGGAAGTTACTAGAATGGAGCACATGTTTGGCCCATTGTATAACAATGCCTATTCTCCAACCAGTTTTGACGGAACATGGACTAGAGCTTATTCTAGTACTTTAACGGACATCCAAGCGGTTAAGCCTTTGGCTTTAGAAAAAGAATTGTGGCACCACTTAGGTATGGCGCAAGCTTTAGAAGCATATATCCTAGTTAATATGGTAGATTTGTTTGGAGCTATTCCTTACGATGATGCATTTTTAGGTACTGAAAACCTTAACCCTGGTGTTCAAGGTGGAGATGTGATTTATGCAAAAGCGGAAGCTTTGTTGGACGAGGCAATAGCTAACTTTGAAAAAACACCTGCAGTTGGTCCAAAAAATGATTTGTACTACGGCGGTACTGGAGCAAATTGGATCAAATTTGCTAACTCCATGAAAATGAAAATGTATGTTCAAACTAGATTCGTGGATACAAGTGCAGGAACCAAATTTGCTGCAATCTTAACTTCTGGAGATTACATCCAGACCGATGATGAAAGTTTCCAGTATACTTGGTCTACGAACAGAGCAAATCCTGATTCACGTCATCCTAATTATACCAACAACTACTTAAATGGTGGTAACGATTATATGTCAGTTGGTTTCATGAACTTGTTGCAATCCAACAATGATCCAAGAATCAGATATTATTTCTACAGACAAAGAACGTCTAACACAACAGATGTGAACGAGAAAAACTGTATTACACAGTCTCCTCCACCACATTATGCTGCTACTGACCCTTTCTGTAACTTATCCGGTGGATATTGGGGTAGAGACCACGGTAACGATGATGGTATTCCTCCAGATGATGGTAAAAGAACTATTTGGGGTATGTATCCTTCTGGTGGGTTGTTTGACTCAAGCCAAAACAGTTCTGCTACAGATGGCGAAGATGGTGCTTTAGGTGCTGGTATTTCTCCAATGTTGATGGCGAGCCAAATGGATTTCTTAAGAGCGGAAGCTGCTTTGTTCATGGGAACTGGCGAAACTGCTAGAGATTTATTCGAATCTGGAATGAACGGATCTATTACTAAAGTAATGAACTTTGCTGCTGAAGTAGGGTATGCAACTTTCATGGACGATGCAGTTAGAGAAGGTACAGATTACAGACCGGATATAGCTGCTGTTACAGCTTTCACCGATGGTAGGTTGGCAGATTATGATGCTGCTACTAGCGATGAAGAAAGATTGAACGAAATCGTTACGCAATTGTACGTTGCTTCTTTCGGAAACGGTATGGAGCCTTACAATGCTTACAGAAGAACTGGTTACCCTTCGAACTTGCAGCCAACTGTGACTGCGGCTCCTGGGCCATTTATCAGAACATTCTTTTATCCTAGTAATTTTGTTAACAGAAACTCTAGTGTGAGCCAAAAGGCTGATAACACAACTAAAGTATTCTGGGATACGAATACAACTGATTTAAAATAATAAATTGTTTTTTATGAGACATATAAATAGAATTTTAATAGCATTTTCTTTAATGGCGGTATTTTTTGCTTGTAAAGACGATGCCAAAGATCCTTATCCGGCTACTCCATTTGGTCCAATGGCTATAATGACTGTAGAAACACCAGTATTTGATGTTACGGATTTAGCGAATTCATCGTATGAGGCGCTCCTTGAAACACCTTCTTCTAATGTATCATCGTATTCAATCGCTGTTGCAAGAAGTACTGGTGGTGTGATGTCTGATACTTTTGATGTAAAAGTAATTAATTCATTTCCAGCTGACATGGCTATTTCTGCTACAGAAGTTGCTACAGCTTTAGGAATTACAATTAATGACTTTTTACCTGGTGACAGGTTGGAGTTTTACTGTACTGTTACTGACGGTGGTGGAAACGAGTTCAAATTTGAAGATATGGGTCCAGATTTAGCTGGTAACCCTGGGCAAAAGCAAGCTTTCGCCTATACTTCTTATATTTCTTGTCCTTACACTGTTGGAGATTTCCCTGGTACTTATGATGTGCTAGAAGACGAATTCTGGGGAACAACTGGAGCAACTGTTACAGTTGTGGATGGTCCTGGAGCTGGTGAAATTACCATCGAAAACTTCATGCAGTTCGGTCAGGATGTAGTAGTTGTAGTAAATGAGTCTACAGGTATTGCTACTTTTGAAAGACAAAATGCATTTATTTCTGGAACTTATGGTCAGGGTACTGTTGCAGGTCTTGGTTTCGCATTCGGTTGTACCGGTGCAATCAACCTAACACACGAACCTCAAGTAGCCATTGGTGGTTGGGGCCCAGGTTGGGTATACAACATCCAAAAGCAATAAGCATTTTAAAATATATTGCAAAAAGGGGTTCCATTTGGAACCCCTTTTTTTTGTGCTAAGATTTTTTACTTAATATTCTACATATTATTCCCTGGCTTTTGTAACTAGTTTGGGGGGTGAACAGGTATAGGTATAACGAAGGGGTTAGAAGGGTAGTTGTATTGTTGGGATACAATTAGTAGCCATTTAAAGTGGCTTTTTAAGAGGTAGTAAGGTTTTGGGGGTGTGATACAGGCTAATCAATTTTTTTATAGCAGAGGTGCTTCTATAGTGCCAATCCAAACAAGTCCAATATAAGGCTTATGCTGTTCTTTTTTTTTCGATACCTCTTAAGGTAGGGGCGAGGTGGAAGCAGAAAGGAGGGGGTTGGAATGAATCGGGCATAAAAAAAGCATTTAGTTGGTACTAAATGCTTTTTTTGTTGCTGTAAATAAATGTTACGGCATTGTTCTGAATATATAATCCCACAGTGGAGAACTAACGCCAAAAACTTTGTCAGGAGATTTATAATGGTGAATACCATGGTTAACCCATAGTGCTTTTAAAAAGTTTTTTGGTGGTTGGTAGGCATGTACTATGTAATGCACCCAAAGATACATCGCATACCCAACCAAGAAACCCGGCAAAAAGGCAAAAACAAAATCCCCCATCACCAATCTGAAAAGAAACAATAATGCAGTTGCAATGGTAACACTCATAATTGGTGGCATGGCCAAACGGTCTTTGTCTTTTGGGTAGTCGTGGTGGACACCATGAAATGCGTATTGTAATTTTCTACGCAATTCTGAGGTAATCTTCATATGGAATATGTAGCGGTGTGCGAGGTATTCAACCAAAGTGAAGGTTAAAAACCCAACTACAAATATACCAGTAGTAGTAAATGGGTTCATGTGCACACTATAGATACTGTAAAATAACAGTGCACTTGAATATACAAAAAACAGTGAAATAGGTACTGCTATGTGCGTACGGGATAGTTTTTCAAGGATTGGGTTTTTAAATATTACCTTGGTTCCTTTATTACTTGGCTTGTTTTCTTGCTTTGTCATTAATAATAATTACTTCATGAAAGTGCAAATTTACTTAAATCGAATCAACCGTCTAAGAAAATATTAAAAAATTATGCCTTCATACCTTTTAAAATTTTCTCGTACTCCTCTTCATACATCGGAAGTATTTCAGAAATATTGAATTCTTTTGCTCTATTTAAGGCATTGGTTTTAAATCGAGAGAGGTTGTCATCGTCTAAAATATGAAGTGATTTAGCTGCCATCGTCTCTACATCCCCAATATTACAAATGTATCCAGAATAACCATCTTTGTTAAGTTCTGGGATACCACCTGCATTGGAAGATACAACAGGTACTTCACAGGCCATTGCTTCTAAGGCGGCAAGTCCAAAACTTTCTTTTTCCGAAGGCATAAGAAAAAGGTCGGCTACACTTAATACTTCTTCAACCGCTTCGAGTTTGCCTAAAAAACGGATGTGATCACAAGCACCTAGTTGTCTGCACAAAGACTCCATGTTAATCCTTTCGGGTCCATCTCCAACCATCAGCAACTTGGCTTCTTTCTTTTTTAATATTTCGACAAAAACTTTAACAACATCGTCTACCCTTTTAACTTTTCTAAAATTAGAAGTATGTACCACTAATTTTTCGTCATTTGGGCAAATTGCTTTTTTAAAATGGTCTTTTTTAAGTTTTTGAAATCGTTTCAAATCAATGAAATTAGGAATGACTGTGATGTCTTTCTTAATATCAAAATGTGCAAAAGTATCCTTTCTCAAGTCGTCACTAACAGCGGTGATACCATCTGATTCATTAATACTGAAGGTTACAACAGGTTCGTAGGATGGGTCTTTACCAACCAGGGTAATGTCTGTCCCGTGCAAAGTAGTAACCACAGGCACGCTGATACCTTGGGTTTTTAATATTTGTTTGGCCATAAAGGCTGCAGAGGCATGGGGTATGGCATAATGCACGTGCAACAAATCTAGCTTTTCATATTTTACTACATCCACCATTTTACTGGCCAATGCGAGTTCATAAGGAGGATATTGAAACAAAGGGTAGTTTCTTAAGTCAACTTCATGGTAAAATAAATTCTCATTGAAGAAATCGAGGCGGGTAGGTTGGGAGTAGGTGATAAAATGAATTTTATGGCCCTTTTTGGCGAGACCCTTACCCAACTCAGTTGCCACAACACCGCTACCTCCAAAAGTAGGGTAACAAACAATGCCTATGTTCATGTTTTTAGGTTTAGTTAATTCTACTATACTCAAATATAGCTTTATATATAATGTCTTGAATACGCGTACGTATATTTAATTTGTAAAGTTTGTTGTTTTCCGCCGACGGGTAGGTTCTATTCGACAAGAAGATATAAACAAGCTCATATTTGGGGTCTGCCCATACTGCTGTTCCTGTAAACCCGGTATGCCCGAATGTTTCTGGAGAGCAGTATTCGGAGGTAGGACCACTCCATTCTCCAGGTATCGGTTTGTCCCATCCAAGGCCTCTTCTATTCTTTTCAAATTGTTTGCTCGTAAATTGCTCCACTGTTTCTTGTTTGTAATATTGTGTACCTCCATAGTGTCCTCCTTGCATTAACATTTGCATCAATATGGCCAAATCGGTGCTTCTTCCAAATGCACCAGCGTGTCCTGCTATACCTCCGGTTAATGCAGCGCCAGGGTCGTGTACAAATCCATTAACAAGTTTTTTTCTAAAATAGTTGTCAAACTCAGTAGGAGCTATTTGAAAAATTGGATGTTTGCACAGGGGTGTAAAACCAAAAGAGTGCATTCCTAGCGGCCCGTATAAGTTTTGGTCCAGAAATTCATTCATTGGCTGGTTGAGTGAAGCCTCTGATAAATAATGCATTACATTGAAACCAAGATCAGAATAACGGTATCCATATTTGGTTTGGCCATTTTTTAATGGTCTTAGTCTAGATTCATAAATTATATTTTGAACCAATGCATTCAATTTATTTGATCCGTACATACCTTCAATTATTTGGTTGGAATATTGAGGAGAGTAATGGTCGCTATAATATTCTGAAGACAGACTGTCGTTAACCAAAGTTTTGGTCCAAAAAGGGATGAATACCCATAGGCCCGCTTGATGAGTCAAAATGTCGCGTATCACCATAGACTCTTTGTTGGTTCCCATTAACGAAGGAAGATAGGAAGATGCTTTGTTGTCTAAATTTATTATTCCTCGGTCTTTGAGGAACATAATGGACTGCAGGGTTGCGGCAACCTTTGTTACGGAAGCCAGATCGTAAATGGTGTTGTTATCTACTTTTTTGAGGCTATCGTAAGTGAAATACCCGAACGCTTTTTGATAAATGATTTTCCCCTTTCGGGCCACCAATATTTGGCAACCTGGTGTTGCTTTTTCTAGAATGGCTTCTGCGGCAATGGCATCTATGGCATCCAAAGTCTGCCCGTCCATACCCACCGATTCAGGAACGCCATACCCAAGCCTGTCGGCGTTGAAGGTCCGGTTTTCTTTTCCACTTTGTATTGTAGAACCAACACTCACCGGCGGGCGCCCAATGGCATCAATTGCACCAAAAATTATTTCCGGAGCAATGCCTCGGTTGTTTTCATTGTACTCATATTGAAGAACGATCTCATCAAAATATTTTAAATTTTTTAATTGGTAGGGGTTGCCATGGTGGGTGTAAATAATGAAAGTATTGGGCAAGGCATTCGTTATTTGGTTCAAACGGTTAATGAACTGACCTGATTTTTTTCTGTTCTGAATGTTAGGGATGTTGATGATGCAGACATTGTATCGTTTTAATCGGTTGATGACCTGTTCCAAAGGAGATTCATTCCAAGTATAGGCATGAACGGTACTGTAATTCATGTACAATTCATTTAAGGAATGGTCAATTTTATCGTAGTACAAGGTGGCAATGCTAAGGGTATCTAAAAGGGTTAGGGGTAGCGCGGTTTTGTTGTTTTTGGATATTACAGTAGCCGATTCCTCGTAAAGTTGTCTGTTAAGTACCCGGTATTTTGGTTTTTGAAGCTTTAATAAAAGGTTCTCAGCTTGCAAAGCTACTGGGGTTCGAAAGGAGTATTTTTCTTTTAAAATGCGTTGAACACTTGCCTCTAATTTTCTTTTGTTTTTCTTCTTTTTAAGAGATTCTATGATTTTTTGAATACCAGCTTCAAGATTTCTTGGAAACAATAAAACATCATTGCCAGCTAAAAAAGCAGTTAGTTCTAATTGGCCCGGTGCCCAGTTGTAATCCAAGGCTTTCATGTTCAGTGCGTCTGTAAATAGGAGGCCATTGAAATGCATGGAGTCTCTTAAGTATAAAATCGTGTTTTGAGAGAGTGTTGCTGGAAGTGTGTCCGAACCAGATAGGGCTGGAGCCAGTAAGTGCCCAGTCATAATTGCAGGGAGCCCTTTTCGAATCATGTTTTTATATGGAACCAGCTCTACTTGATTCAACCGTTCTAAGCTGTGTTCTATAAAGGGTAGGTTTTTGTGAGAATCAACATGGGTATCACCATGGCCGGGAAAATGTTTGTACACAGGCATGATGTTTTTGCTTCGCAAACCAGAAGCGATGGCCAGTGCTTTAGTGCTTACTTGTTCCGCTGATTCTCCAAAAGAGCGTTTGCCAATAACGGGATTGTCCGGATTGGTGTTGCTATCGGCTACTGGTGCAAAGTTCACATTCACCCCAATTGTTGACAACTGTTCTCCAATATAAGCACCAGTTTTAAATAGAAGTGAATCGTTTTTTATGGCACCTAAAGTCATGTTATTAGGAAAACTAAAGGTTTCTGGCAACCGCATGCCTGGTCCCCATTCTGCATCCTGGCCTATAAACAATGGGGTTTTAGACTGCTTTTGAAGAGCATCTGTCATGATTACTTGGTTTTTGACCTCACCCTGCATAAAAATTACACCACCCACATGTTTGGATTGGATGGTTTCCTGAATGGAGGAAAGGTTTTTTAAATCATAACTATATACTGGAATCATAAAAAGTTGTCCAACTCTCTCTTCCCAACTCATTGTTTTGTAAACACTATCTGCCCACATGGAGGCTTTGTCTTGGCAGAAGACATTCAGATTGTGAAATAAAACAATTAATAAAAATACCAATAAAACTTTTTTTGACATATGCCTGTTTTCAATTTAGATGAGAACAAAATAAAAGTTATTTTTGTAAAACACGAACAATTATTTGGTATGAAGTTTTTTTCTATTTTCAAAATGCCCCGAAATCAGCGGTATCATTACGAACCTCGGTATTACGATGAGGTAAAAGAAGATATTGAACAAAGAACGAGTAGGATTAAGATGGAGTTGCATCGTGAAGGCCAACAAGACTTGGATGACAAGGAAGTTTATGCCGCGAGAATAGCGCATTCTTATTCAAAAAGAAGACAACAGAGTAGTAAAAGCACCAATTTAACGCAATTTGTAATTATGATCTTGCTGTCGGGTACTGCTGTGGCGTATTTGTATTTTGGAAACATAGCATTGTACCCCATACTTTTTATAACCCCTGTTTATTTGTATTTGAGAATAAAAGGGAAACTTTAAGCATACAAATGTCAGATGTCATAAAACTACTGCCTGATGCTATTGCGAA
Organism: Cytophagales bacterium Alg240-R148; assembly: GCA_900537185.1. Classification (GTDB taxonomy): domain Bacteria; phylum Bacteroidota; class Bacteroidia; order Cytophagales; family Cyclobacteriaceae; genus Alg240-R148. The sequence continues at coordinate 396,958 of LS999828.1, read as the reverse complement.
TCAAATTGCTGCGGGTGAGGTTGTACAACGCCCTGGATCTGTTGTAAAGGAATTATTAGAAAATGCGATTGATGCTGGAAGTACTGAAATAACTTTGGTTGTAAAGGAAGCTGGTAAATCTTTGGTGCAGGTAGTAGACAACGGAGTAGGTATGAGTGACTCTGATGCTAAAATGTGCTTAGAAAGGCATGCCACTTCCAAAATTAGAAAAGCGGAAGATTTATTTTCACTAACTACCATGGGGTTTAGGGGAGAGGCAATGGCTTCCATTGCGGCAGTTGCGCAAGTAGAAATTAAAACTTGTACGGCGGACAGCCCCATAGGGACTAACTTAGTAGTGGAGGCCTCAGAAGTGAAAAAACAAGAACCTGAAGCCTTAACCCCAGGGACTTCTATTTCGGTAAAGAATTTATTTTATAACATACCGGCGCGACGCAATTTTTTAAAGTCCAACCCAGTAGAACTCAAGCATATTATTGATGAATTTCAAAGAGTTGCTTTGGCCAATTGCAATGTTGGTTTTAAAATGTACCAGAACGATTTAGAGACCTACCATTTAACACCTGGTAAGTTGAGCCATAGAATTGTTCAAATGTTTGGGAAAAATCACAAGGCGCAGTTGGCTAGTTGTCAGGAAGATACCACCCATGTGAAAGTACAAGGGTACATAGGCAAACCAGAGTTTTCAAAGAAGACCAGAGGGGAACAGTTCTTTTTTGTTAACAATAGGTTTATAAAGAGCAGCTACTTAAACCATGCTGTTACAAATGCTTACGAAGGGCTCATGCCAGAAGGCAATTTTCCGTTTTATGTGTTGTTTTTGGAAATTAACCCTGCCCATATTGATGTAAATGTACATCCTACCAAAACTGAAATAAAATTTGAAGATGAAAGAACGATTTATGGTGTTGTTAAGGCAGCTGTGAAACAAGCCCTTGCTACCCATAATATAATTCCAAGCCTGGACTTTGATTTGGACGTTAATTTTTCGTTGGGGGCAAACAACCAGCCTCAAGGCCACTTGAAAATACCTTCTTCAGCCAATACATTAAATAAAAAAGATAGAGCCTATTCCAATTTTAGTGCTTTCGATAGTAACAAAGACAACTCAACTGGTTGGGAAAAGCTTTACGAGGGAATGGATAATTCAAGGCTCCAGACTAAGAGCAATGAAGATTCTGATACCTATGAAATTAAATTGGAAAGCTCAGTTAATAGGGAAGATCCGGTTGCCTCTGACCCTTTAGTAGAAACCGATAACAAACCTAGTTTTCAGTTGCACAACAAATACATTGTAGCACAGGTTAGGGCTGGCATGATGATTATAGACCAACAGTGTGCACATGAAAGGATTTTGTTTGAAAAGTACTTGAAAAATTTAGAAAACAAAACAGGCGCTTCTCAGCAATGTCTTTTTCCTCAACACATACCATTCAACCCTGGAGATTTTACTTTGATTATGGGGCTTCAGGATGAAATGAATGCGTTGGGCTTTCAGTACGAGAGTTTTGGGCAGAATAAAATTGTGATCAATGGGGTGCCAGCGAATTTCTCTGGTTTAAATGAAAAGGAATTATTTGAAGGTTTGATAGAACAGTTCAAACTGAATAAAAATAAACTATCTTTACCCAACACCGAAAACCTGGCTCGGGTGATGGCGGTGCGTTCGGCTATCAGGCATGGGCAACCATTAAGCGATACCGAACGTAAAGAAATGATTGAGCAGTTGTTTGCTTGTAGCAACCCAAACTATACCCCGCGGGGAAAAATGATTTATAAACTAATGTCGACAGACTTCATTTCAAGATATTTCGAATAATGATGCAACGTTTAACACCTTTGGTTAAGAATTTATTGATAATAAATATTGCAGTTTTCATATTCCAACAAGTTGGAGGTGCATGGGTTACCGGTACTTTTTCATTGTGGAATATTGAATCCCAACATTTTAGATTTTTTCAACCCATTACGTATATGTTTTTGCATGGAGATTTTATGCATATACTATTTAATATGTTTGGATTGGTATTTCTAGGGCCATTGTTGGAAAGGTTTTGGGGCTCTAAAAAGTTTTTGACTTTTTATCTAGTTACAGGAATTGGGGCTGCTGTTATTTTTGGAGGCATTAGTTTCTATCAAAATTTTCAAATGAGCAATGAATTTCAAGCATATGTTCAGGATCCTAATCCAATTGATTTCCGAGATTTTATGATAGATTATTCTTCGCAACAGCACAGGATAGATAATGCAGGTTTTTTGGATAATTATTCGGAAAATCCAGAAAGTAAAAACTACCAAGAAGAATCCATAAGAGCAGCAAGTCAAATAGTAGAAGTTAGAAAGAACGGAGGGCCAATGCTCGGTGCTTCAGGCGCTGTTTATGGTATTTTAATGGCTTTTGGCATGCTATTTCCAAATACAGAATTGATGTTGTTGTTTCCTCCAATTCCAATAAAGGCCAAATATTTAGCCTTGGGGCTCGGTGCAATAGCCTTGTATAAAGGGTTGAACCAATACGAGGGAGATAATACAGCACATTTTGCCCACCTAGGTGGGATGGTATTTGCTTTTATATTGATTCAATATTGGAAGAAACAAAAAGATAATTTTTACTAGTATATAGATATGTTTGCAAGCATAGGGGACGATATTAAGAATGCCTGGACTAAATCTGGCAATTCACTTCAGCGAATAATAATAATAAATATTGGTGTTTTTCTCGTTGTCAGAATACTGGATATGTTCAATGAAAATGCAGCCAGCATTCTGTTTCAAGATTTTTTGGCCATTCCTACCGATTTGCAACGGTTTGTGTTCAGGCCGTGGACGTTCATCACCTCTTTTTTTACGCATTTCGATTTTTCGCATATTTTGTGGAATATGCTGTTTCTCTATTGGTTTGGTCGTCTTATTAAAAATTTTGTAGGCGATGCTAAAATAGTTCCGGTATTTGTATTGGGTGGCATTGCAGGATCTATTTCTGTATTGATTTTGTTTAATTTAGTCCCTAGCTTTTCTAACGAAGCGGGTGGGATCGCTTTCGGAGCTTCTGCTGGGGTATTTGCGGTTTCTATGGCTGCGGCTACATTCTTCCCAAACTACTCCTTTAATCTGCTCTTTCTTGGTCCTGTCAAAATAAAATACATCGTTGCAGTTCAGGTTTTTGTAGCCGTAATAGGTCTTAATGGTGCTAATGTTGGTGGGGAGGTGGCCCATTTAGCTGGGGCACTGGTTGGTTATTTTTATGTGAAGGAATTGAGAAAAGGGAATGATATAGGTGCTTGGGTTTTGGACACTATCTCATTTTTTCAAAATATTTTCACAAAGAAAGCGAAGATGAAAGTAAACCGATCGGAGTCTCGCAAAAGCAGCGGGAGGCCATCCAGTGAAAAGACATCAGAAGCACCATCTCAGGCCGAAATTGATGCCATTTTAGACAAAATTGCGGATCGAGGATATGAGAGTTTGTCAAAATTAGAGAAGGAAAAATTGTTCAACGCTGGGAAAAAGTAAAGTCCACTCAAGATTGTTATAAATAATGCGTTTCTTTCATAGATTTGTGGTAGAAATCAAATATTTTTATTTAGCAATAACAATCTAAGCTATGAAAAAGAAAATTTACAATTTTTACTGTTTGACGATGGTCTTTTGTCTAATTAGCCTTACTGCTTTTTCGCAAGAAGACAGAACTTTACAGCATTATAGAAACCCTGACCAGAGAGGGTTGAATGTATTTGAACCACCAAAAGAAGACTCTATAGAGTATACAGGTTTTAAAGTTCGATTAGGAGGTTCTTTTGCGCTTCAGTTTCAAGGGTTGGACCACTACAACAATGCACTTACTTCTCCAAATCCAGATGACCCTACAATCAATGACAATGAGTTAATTGCCATTGGAAGCAATTTTAATCTGGCTACTGCCAATTTGGATTTGGATGTTCAATTGGAAAAAGGAGTTCGCTTGCATTTAAGAACGTATCTATCTTCCAGGCACCATCCAGAGGCCTATGTTAAAGGGGGGTACCTTCAGGTAGATAACCTAGATTTTATAAAAGAAGGGCTGTTGAGTGAATTGATGAGTGCAATGACCGTAAAAGTGGGGCATATGGAAATCAATTATGGAGATGCTCATTTTAGAAGGACGGACAATGCAATGGCCATATACAACCCTTTTGTAGGAAATTATATCATGGATGCTTTTACTACAGAACTAGGAGCCGAAGTGTATTACAGAAAAAATTGGTTGGTTTCTATGTTGGGTATTACCAATGGGAAATTAAACCAGGCAGTAACCAATCCGAATGCTTACAACCCATCTATTGTAGCTAAATTTGGATATGACAAACAACTGAATGATGATTTCAGGTTGCGCTTGATGTCTTCGGTTTATACCACTAGCAAAGCCAGCCCAACTTGGCTTTATGGAGGGGATAGAGCAGGTTCTAGGTATTATCTGGTTATGGAGAATACCCAGGCTTCTACCAAGAACAACTTCACGTCAGGGCGTTACAATCCAGGGTTCAGCACAAAACTCACTGCTTTTATGTTCAACCCATTTGTGAAATACAAAGGATTGGAAGTGTTTGGTGTACTGGAAACTTCAACAGGTCAGGATTTCGGTGAAACTGAAAACAGAACTTGGAACCAATATGGGGTGGAAGCGTTGTACAGGTTTGGTAAAAAAGAAAATGCCTATGCAGGGTTTAGGTTCAACCAGGCTGCAGGAAAAGAAGCCCATACCAGAAATGATGTGGACATTAATAGAATTCAACTTGGCTTGGGGTGGTTCATGACTAAAAATATTCTTGCTAAATTGGAATATGTTGGACAAACCTATAATGGCTTTGATAATACCAACATCCTTCATGAAGGTGGGTTTGACGGTGTTATGCTGGAAGCAGTAATAGCATTTTAATTAGATAGTAAACATTTTTACCATCAATAAAAAAGAGCAAGTGGGCCTACCGCTTGCTCTTTTTTGTTAATGATTTAAAATGGAATGTGTGTCCCATAAAAAAAAGCCTCAAACTGTATAGAAACATAAAAGAGGCTGGTGTTTTGATTTTATGGTATAGTGACTACCTTCTTCTTTTTGGCTTTTTATATCGCTTTGCTTTTTTCTTTTTGGAAAATACTCCATGAGGAAGAAAGTATTCTACTTTAACGTTGACCATCATGTAGCCATCCTTTTTGTCTGGGTTGCCTCTTTTACTACCGGCTTCTTTTAAAGGCAGTCCTATTTCAGGCCGTCTGTCCGCCAATGCCTTTCCTATTGGATCGGAAAAAGAATTGTTGTCAATGTATTGGGTACTCACATCGTCTAGGTAGTCCGTGAATGTTTTTCTATATCCTGCCTCAAGGCCTATATTGAAAAATGGACCAGCCATAATTTTGACACCTGCTCCAAAAGGAATTACAATACTTGTTGTGGAGTATTTGACCCCTTCCGTTTGGTAATTATTCAAACTATAAGAACTCCCATTTAAATCGGCTTTTGGGTTAAATATTAAAAGACCCACCCCACCAAATACATAGGCATTAAATCGGTTTCTTTGGTAATACCTTGGGCCTTTTTTTATAAAATTAAACATGCCCACTACATTCCATTCAAAATTATTGGAATGGAACGAAAGGTTTCTATCAACCCGTCCTTTATCATCGGCTAATTTATCATCCCCTTTAATTTGGAACCAAGATACTTCAGTCCTCAAACTAATATTGTCCGTAACGAAATATTGCAAGCCAATGTTTAAGTTGGGCTTTGAACCAAAAATATTGTTTGGGTTGTTCAACTCTCCAAAATAAGAAGTAATACCTGTTCCGACGGAGGCAATAAAATCTCTGTCATATCTTTTATTATAAAAACTTTGAGCAGCAAGCGTTTCTACTAATAGCAAAGAAAAAATTAACAATATGGCCGATTTTTTAAGCATAAAATTGAAGTTGTCGAAACCAAATATATTTAAAAATAACGATTAAATTAAAATTTTTAAAGCATATAATCATAATATAACAAAAGCCTTGCCATAAGACAAGGCTTTTGTACGCCCGGAAGGATTCGAACCCTCAACCCCCAGAGCCGAAATCTGGTATTCTATCCAGTTGAACTACGGGCGCTTATATTCTAAACTAATGCTTCCTTAACTCTGGCTGCTGCATCTTTCAATACAATTGCAGAAGAAACTTTTAGTCCACTTTCTTCAATTATTTTAGCACCTTCTTCGGCATTAGTACCTTGAAGTCGTACGATAATTGGCACTTCTATGTTGCCAATCTTCTTATATGCTTCCACTACACCGTTCGCTACTCTGTCGCAACGTACTATTCCTCCAAAAATATTAATTAATATGGCTTTTACGTTAGGATCTTTTAAAATTATTCTAAATCCAGCTTCAACAGTTTCTGCATTGGCACCACCCCCAACATCTAAAAAGTTGGCTGGGTCTCCACCAGAAATTTTTATAATATCCATTGTTGCCATGGCAAGTCCTGCGCCGTTCACCATACAACCAACGTTTCCATCTAGCTTCACATAGTTAAGTCCAGCTTTCCCAGCTTCCACTTCCAATGGATCTTCTTCCGAAAGATCTCTAAGTTCTGCTAAATCTTTGTGTCTGTATAGGGCATTGTCGTCCAAGTCAACTTTAGCATCTACTGCCAAAATTTGATCGTCAGAAGTCTTTAGTACCGGATTGATTTCGAACATCGAAGCATCCGAACCAATGTAGGCGTTGTACAAAGAATAAATAAATTTAACCATTTCCTTAAAAGCAGGGCCTTCTAAACCTAAAGCAAAAGCTACTTTTCTGGCTTGGAATCCTTGAAGTCCAACAGTTGGGTCAATCCATTCTTTAATTATTTTTTCTGGAGTATTTTCAGCAACGTCTTCAATGTCCATACCACCTTCGGTTGAAGCCATAATTACGTTGTGACCTGATTCTCGATCCAATAAAATACCTAAGTAGTATTCCTTTGGTTCAGAAGCTCCAGGGTAATAAACATCTTGTGCTAACAACACCTTGTTTACTTTTTTACCTTCTGGTCCGGTTTGATGTGTAACCAATGTGCCACCCAAAATTCCTTTTACCTTTTCGGTAACGTCCTCTAGTTTTTTAGCTAATACCACACCATTGCTACCGGTCTCTTGGACTTTTCCTTTACCTCTACCTCCTGCGTGTATTTGAGCTTTTACTACGAACCATTCTGTACCGGTTTCAGCATTTAACTCTTTTGCTGCCGATATTGCTTTCTCAGGGTTGTCTACAACAATCCCGTTTTGAATTTTTACGCCGTACTGTTTTAGTATTTCTTTGGCCTGATATTCGTGAATATTCATGTCTGGAAATTTTGGACGAAGGTACTTGATAAAAGTTTATATTTCAAATATTGGGCATTGAAATAAAAATAGATATTGAATTAATGTTTATTTTGTTATGTTTGGGGTTCATAACTATGATACTTAAAGCTGAAAATATTAAAAAATCTTACGGTGATTTAGAGGTTTTGAAAGGAGTTAATTTAGAAATTGCTTCTAGAGAAATTGTTTCCATTGTAGGCTCCAGTGGCGCTGGAAAAAGTACGCTTTTGCATATTCTTGGTGCTTTGGATAGACCCAACCAGGGAATAGTACAATTAAAAGGAAAGGATGTATTTTCGTTAAAGGATGCTTCACTTTCTGCATTTAGAAACCAATCTATTGGTTTTGTTTTTCAATTTCATAATTTACTACCTGAGTTTACGGCTTTGGAAAATGTATGTATTCCGGCTTACATACAAAATAAAAGTCAAAGTGAAGCGGAAACAAGGGGAAAGGAGCTCTTGAAGATGTTGGGGCTTCAGTCGAAGCTAAACAACAAACCCAATGAATTGTCTGGTGGAGAGCAGCAGCGAACAGCCGTAGCGAGGGCTCTAATGAACAGTCCTGAGATTATTTTTGCAGATGAACCAAGCGGCAACTTAGATTCTAAAAACGCGAATGACTTGCATGAGTTGTTTTTTAAATTGCGCGATGATTTGGGCCAGACTTTTGTAATTGTTACCCACAACGAACATTTGGCTGATATGGCCGACAGAAAGCTTGAAATAAAAGACGGAGTGATGTAATCAATGTGCAACAAATGTTTGTACTTCCTCTAACTCTCCAATACATTGGTCGTTCACTGAGGTTAATTTTGCTACTTTTATCTCATTGATTAACAAAGGGTCGTATTTGGCACTTACTCGGATATAGTTTTCTGTGAAACCATGCATTTCACCATTTTCAACATCGTTTTCAAAAAGAACATGGTAGGTGTTGTCGAGGTGCTGGTTGTAAAAATGTCTCTTTTTCTTTTCGGACAAAATACGCAGCATTTTGGACCTCTTTTGCCTTGTTTTAGCAGGTACAGCTCCGTTCATTTCAACTGCTGTAGTATTGGGGCGTTCTGAATAGGTGAAAACATGTAAGTAGCTTACATCTAGTTCATTCAAGAAGTTGTATGTTTCTAAAAAGTGTTCTTCTGTTTCTCCTGGAAATCCAACAATTACGTCTACTCCTATGCAACAGTTTGGCATTTCAGTTTTTATTTTAGTCACTCTAGATTTATACAAATCTGTGAGGTACCTGCGGTTCATTTTTTGTAGGATATAGTCAGAACCAGATTGCAGAGGTATGTGAAAATGAGGGACGAATTTATTTGATTTTGCAACAAATTCAATTATATCATTGCTTAATAAATTGGGTTCTATAGAGGAAATTCTAAACCTTTCGATACCTTCTGTCTTGTCCAATTCTTGAATCAAGTCTATGAATTTTTCTTTTCTTTTCCCTTCAATTACACCAAAGTCCCCAGTATTTACCCCTGTAATTACGATTTCTTTTGTGTCCGTACGTCCAATTTCTTGAGCAGATCGGAGGATGTTCTCGGTGCTATCGCTACGGCTCTTTCCTCTTGCCAGAGGAATGGTGCAAAAGGAACAGCCATAGTTGCATCCATCTTGTATCTTAAGGAAAGTACGGGTCCTGTCATTTTTGGAGTAGGCATTGTTGAAACTGGTTGCTTCGCTAATTTCAGAAGCCAAAACCCTGGTGCTTGGTTCTTTAACAAAACCATCTAATAAATCCAGCAGTCTAAATTTTTCAGCTGCTCCCAAAACGGCATCTACCCCAGGTATTTCAGATATTTCTTTTGGTTTTAATTGGGCGTAACATCCAATAATGGCAATGTATCCTTCTGGTGCAATAGCCTGTGCTTCTCTTACAATTTTACGGCACTTTTTATCTGCATTATCCGTAACCGAGCAGGTGTTGATAATGAAAATATCAGGTTTATCTTCAAAGCTAACTTTTTTATAGCCTCGTGCCTCAAAACTTCTCGAAATAGAGGATGTCTCCGAGAAATTTAATTTGCACCCCAATGTGTAAAATGCTACCCTTTTCATTTCAACCTGCTTGTTTTTTTACGAGGCTGCAAATTTAAGTATTATTTTGCACTAAAAAAATCAAAGATCCAGAAGCCTGCGGTGGTAGTTGATTTGACCCAAATGATAATTTAAGTGTGCACACAAATGATTTAAGAAGAAAATAGTACTCATCGGGTGCCCAAATACTTCGATAGGAAAATCTTTATTGAGTGTATCGGTACTTAAATTTTTTATGGTGGCCAAACATGTTTTTAAGGTCTTGTCTATTTCTAAAACTATTTCGTCGGCCGTCAAGCCAGTTCTTCCAAACTCTTCTTCACGTTTTCTAATATAGCCAGATTCACCCAGAACGGCTCCAATGAAGTGTTGGAGGTTGCCACAGATGTGAAGTGCCAAGTTGCCAGCTGAGTTGCTTATGTTGCCAGGAGTAACCCAAATTGATTCGGTAGACCCATAGGATTTAATTTCTTCTTGAAGCTTTCTTAAATCTCTTTCAATTAATTGGGCTATGCTTTGGTTGAAGATAGTTGCATTCATATGGAAAGACTGGATTTTAGTGATTCTAATTTGGATTCTAACCCTTGCTTAATACTTTCTAAATTAGAGGCATCAGTTTGCAGGTTTTGAACGGAAAAGTAAAATTTTATTTTAGGTTCGGTTCCAGAGGGGCGTGCAGAAATCTTACTTCCATCTTTCAAATACAACTGTAGAACGTTAGAAACGGGCTGGTCTACTTTTTTTATGTTTCCAGTAACCATGTCCTTGTCTTCTAGCGATAAATAATCTATAACACGCAATACTTTGGAGCCATTGATGGATTCTGGTGTGTTTTTTCTTAGGTCGTCCATCATTTTTGCGATGGCATCCGCTCCTTCTTTCCCTTTTTTTGTAATGGAAAACAGAGACTCTAGGTTCATTCCAAACTCAGTATATATATTTTCGAGCATGTTGTAGATGCTCAGACCTTTTTCTTTGCAGTAAGCGGCCATTTCAGCAATGATGGCGCACGAGGCAATGGCATCTTTGTCTCTAACGTCGTCACCAATTAGATACCCATAACTTTCTTCTCCTCCAATGATGTACTTTTCTTTCCCTTCCAAAGAACGTATTAGAGTAGCAATGTATTTAAACCCAGTTAGGGTTTCGTAACATTGGACACCATATCCTGCGGCAATTCTTTCAATTAAATCAGTGGTAACAATTGTTTTGACTATGTAGCCATTATCTGGCGTCTTTCCTGTTTCTTTCAACCGCAACAAATAGTAGTTGATCAACAAACAGGCAGTTTGGTTGCCATTCAATAGAATGAACCTTCCCGTGTTGTCTTTTACTCCTATACCCACTCTGTCAGAGTCTGGGTCTGTGGCCATTATGATGTCTGCATCTATTTTTGTAGCCTGGTTCAAAGCCATGGACATAGCCTCAGTTTCTTCTGGATTGGGATAAACTACCGTAGGGAAATTACCGTCGGGCTCCGCTTGTTCTTCCACAATGTTAACATTGGTGAATCCCATTTTTTTCAGAATCTTTGGTACAAGGGTGATGCCTGTTCCATGAATGGAAGAAAATACAATTTTTAGATCGTGGTGTTTTTTTGTAAGATCTTTTGATAATGCCAGTTCTAAAAGTTTATCCAAATAGATGTCGTCAATGCCATGTTCTAAATACTCGATTAGAGCAGGATTGCCTTTTATGTCGATTGCCGCGATATCTTGGATGGCATTTACTTCCTTTATTACATTGTTGTCGTGTGGAGGAGTTATTTGAGCCCCATCTTCCCAATATGCTTTGTACCCATTGTATTCTTTTGGGTTGTGCGAAGCGGTTACAACTACACCGCTTTGGCAGCCGAAATGCCTTATTGCAAAGGAAAGCTGCGGGGTTGGCCTCAACTCTTTGAACATATATACCTGGATGCCGTTGGCAGAAAAAACATTGGCTGTAGTTTGTGCAAAAAGTGGGCTGTTGTTGCGGCTGTCGTGTGCAACCACTACTTTAATCAGCTGATTAGGGAATGATTTTTTTAAATAATTCGCAAGGCCCTGGGTGGCTTTTGCAATAGTATAAACATTCATTCTGTTGGAGCCTATTCCCATTATCCCTCTTAATCCACCTGTACCAAACTCCAATTCTTTGTAGAAAGAATCTACTAAGTTGCTCTGGTCTGGGTCTTCTAATAATGCTCTAATTTCTGATTTACTGGCGTCGTCTATATTGTAATCCAACCAAAGTTGGGCTCTGCTTTTTGCGTCTATTTCCATTGGAATGTGTTCTTCAATAATTTGTCAAATGTAAAAAAATAAAGCACGTATTGGTTTTATTTTTTTGTTAATAATTCATAGCTAAGCCTTTAGATGGCCTAATCTCCATGTAATACAAAAATATAATTTTAATGGATTATATCTGATTTCGAAGTTTTTTTTATTTTATTAATAATAAAAATGGAACATTATTTGGATGTTTTGTACAAGTCCTTGAGATTTGCATATAATAATAATTCAAATTAATAGACCTATGGATTTAAAGGCACTTGATCAGGATTTTAGAACATTAGCCGATAAGAAAAATAAGCTAAGCGGTTTAAAGTACGACGATGCGCAATACGAAACGTTGGAAGACGAAGTTCATGATATGGAAGATGATTTCCTCGAGAAATATGGAGATTATTTGGAAGATGCGCTTTACGATGTACACGATGAATTTTGCCCGGACACAGATGTGCTCCTCCCAATAGCATACATCGCTAAAAAATACATCGTTAATGAGGATAAAAAATACCATGCACCAGAGGCAGAAGGTGTGTATGTAGATGCAGATGATTTCCCAGGAAAAGATACCCGTTTGGTGCTTGTGCCTGCCCCAACCAGAATTCAATTGATGGTTGGCAAAGAAAGTGCAGAAATTGTATGGACTGCTGGATAGTTTTCTTTTAATAATATTAAAAATAATGGAGTTGGTGTTTTTGAAATGCCAACTCTTTTTTTATCTTAATTTTTTGTTTCCAATTGATTATTAAGATAATACGCTATGAAAATTATTTTTACTACCCTAGGGGCATTGTTGCTGCTGTTAAGTTGTTCAAGTTCAGAAAAAGGGAACATTGTGGAGCAGGATGCTGCTGCGCCAGAAACCGAAGCTGTAGCAAAAACAGCAGAAAAGGATGCGGTCAAGGAAGCCGAGGAAAAGGTTTATAATTTTTACTTTACACCTTCTGTAAGAGAAGATTTGTTAAGGACCAATGCAGTTAAAATAGCAACATTTTTATCAGAGGAAACAGGGATGAAGTTTTTACCTGTAATACCGGAAGGGTACAATGAAGTGATTAAGGATTTTGGGAATAAAAAAGCGGACATCGCCATGATCAATTCCTTTGGTTACATCATTGCAAGTGAAAAGTTTCAGGCCCATGCAAAACTGCGCTCTGTTCGACAAGGGAAATCAACTTACAAAGGGCAAATAATAGTACACAAAGGAGCGGGAATAAATTCCTTAAAAGACATTCATAATAAAAAAATTGCATTCACCAATAAGACCTCCACTTCTGGCTATTTACTTCCCAACCAAATGTTGTCAAAAGAAGGGGTTCGGCCACAACAGGAAATATTTGCACAAAAACACCATGAAGTGGTTGAATTGGTTTATAGTGGCAAAGCAGATGCTGGCGCCACGTTCTATTCGCCTCCAGGAGAAAATGGAGAGCTAAATGATGCCCGAGCACAATTGTTAACGAAGTACCCGGATATCGCAGAAAAAGTGCTGATTTTGACATTAACGGATCCCATACCCAATGACCCAATAGTTTTTAATGACAATTTTCCTGAAGATAAAATTCACAAAGTGGTTTTGGCATTGCGGAAATTCATTATCTCACCGGAGGGGAAAAGTATATTTTTTGAAATGTACGGGATTGAAGATTTTGTTAAATGCACTGACAATGACTACGATCTATTAAAAGATGCTGTAGCCGTAGGGGTGAAAGATTTTGATGCCTATTTGAATTAAATTAGTCCGCCCAGTGTAGAAGTTGCGCCACCATTAAACCTTGTAAACGAGCGGTTTATCGATTGGAGCTTGTAAGGCTGTTGAAGTTTGTTTATAATTCGGCTGTACATTTATTGGTTTGATTCACAATTTAATTGAATAAGTTACAGCTAAAAATTGTACTTTTGTAGTTAATAATAACCATTGTTATGCCTAGAGGAGAACATTTTAAAAAGGAAAATCCTAGAAATATTCAAGTGTCATTTAAGGTGAATGAATCTGAATTGGTATTGCTAAAGGCAATAGCGGCAGAAGAAGGCATGTCCATACCACAATGGCTTAGAAAACACATTAAGCCCAGTGATCAATTGAATAGAATAGTAAAACCAGGTGTAACAGCTGAGGAGGTGAACAATAGCAAAACTTCAGAAACAAAAAGTCCACCCAAGAAAAAAACAAAAAAAACTGCGAAAAAACCACAGAGTCCAGACCAACAAATCTCTTTGTTTTAATGCATACAGGCTAAACTTAATTGGTATTTTATACCAATTTAAATGCAATGGCCAAATAAATACCAGTGAGACCTAGTCCAATTAGAATGAGGTAGACTTTAATGGCAAATTTGAACCATGTATTGAACTTCATTCCAGCAGCACTTACCACCGCAACTAAAGCACCATTGGTAGGGGTAATGAGCTCACAAAGGCCTGCTCCATATTGATAAGACATAACTATAATTTGTCGGCTAATGCCTAACAAGTCACTAAGTGGGTTTAATATTGGAATGGTCAACACTGCTTGGCCGCTTACACTGGGTACGGGAAAATGAAGTACCGATTGCACCAAAGTGACTCCTGTAATAGACAGCCAATTAGGCAATTCTGCCAATGGAGTAAACAAACCATAGACGATGGTGTCAATTATTTGGCCTTCCTCCAAAACAACGAAAATACCCCTCGCAAATCCAATGATCATAGCGGCGTAGGCCATGGATCGAAATCCATCAACAAAGGCATCCGATGTACCTTTTATTCCCAATCGACCGAGTAAACCAATTGCTATCCCCATTAAAAAGAAAAGTGCAGTCATTTGATTAAAATCCCAACCAAGTTGCATTACACCATAAACGAACAGAACGAAGGTTAACAAAAGAATAACTAGTACAATGCGCATCCTTGTATCAAATTTAAACTCCGTTTTTGTTTCTTCGATGGACGTGTTTTGGCGGTTTTTAATGGCGTGTCGGACCACCAGGTACATATAAACGACAAATGCAATCAACAATAGTACCACCCGGTAGCCGCTTCCAGATAACAAAGGGAGTTCTGCTATTTTCTGTGCGATGCCTACTTGAAAAGGGTTGATTGGACTAAAAGAAGCGCCTACAGCGGCTGCACCAACACTTATTGCCACTGCAGTAAGGTTGGGGAAACCCAATCTTTTGGTTAGTACCAATAAAACAGGAACGAGGGGTATTATCTCTTCCTGCATGTTTTCAAGTGCTCCAAGTGTAAAAAATATCAAAGAAACAGTTATTAAAATGGATTGCCCATCTCCTTTCATGGATCGAAGTAAATAATCAACACTACCTTGTAAAACCCCAGTTTTGTCAACTACCACAAAAGCACCACCAACTAAAAATACTAGAAAAATAACATCGGATGCAGCAATAAGCCCCTTTGGTATGGCTACCACCGCATTAAAAAAAGAGATGGGTTTTTGTTCTGCTTTCGAATAGGAGTTGGGTACTACCACCATCCTGCCGGTACTTTGATTTTCTTTCCTTTCATAAGACCCAGCAGGTATTATGTAGGTGAGTACTGCAGATAAAATTATACAAGAAAGAAGTAGTACCAAAGGGTCAGGAAAGTTGATTTTCATAATGGATGGTTTTGCTGCCCAATTAAAGGAAAATCTTGAACATTTAATAATATGTTCTATATTGAGTTATAAATTTCAGAATATTTCAATTCATAAAATTTGACCTAAACAACACACCAATGAAAGCTATTTTGATTCTAGGCCTTGTAATAATGGGTTTTGGACCTGTTTACTCTCAGAATTTTCCAGCCTATGACCCCATACACTATGAAATAATTAATGCTGTATCATCGGAACGTTTGGAAAGCGATATTAGAAAATTAGCTGGTTTTGGAACGAGAAATACGATGTCAGATACTGTTTCTCAAACCCGAGGAATTGGGGCAGCCAGACGCTGGATAAAAGCGGAATTTGAGAAGATTTCTGAAGCCTGTGGGGGGTGTTTGGAAGTGCACTACCAAAGGACTCTAGTAAAGGGAGATGCTAAAACAAGAATAAAAAATGATACATGGGTTGTTAACGTATATGCAATTTTAAGAGGAGAAGAATATCCCAACCGTTTTGTGATAATGTCAGGAGATATAGATTCTAGAGCTAGTGATCCATCGGATGGCGTAACAGATGCTCCGGGGGCCAATGACAATGCTACCGGTATGGCTGGTAGCATAGAAGCTGCTAGGGTTTTAAGCCGCTACAAATTTAAGAATAGCATTGTGTTTGCTGGTTTGTCTGGAGAAGAGCAGGGTTTGTTTGGAGGCAAACATTTGGCTGGTTTAGCTGAAAAAGAGCAATGGGAAATTATTGGCGTATTGAACAATGATATGATTGGCAATATAGAAGGCGTGGATGGTGTGATTGACAATAGAACTTTCAGGATATTTTCTGAACCTACGCCTGCCAATGAAACAGAACAATCTAGAAAAAGACGGCGATTTTATGGAGGCGAAGTAGATGGTGTTTCTAGGCAACTTGCCCGTTATGTTCATGCCTCAACACAAAAATACATGCCTGAAATGAATCCCATGATGGTGTACCGTTTGGATCGGTTTGGAAGAGGGGGGCACCACAGGCCTTTTAATGATTTGGGTTTTGCAGGGATCAGAATAATGGAAGCACATGAGAATTATAACCGACAACACCAGAACATTAGAGAAGAAAAAGGCATTCAATATGGAGATGTCATTGAAGGGGTGAATTTTGCATATGCTGCCAAGCTTACTGCGGTTAATGCTATTAATTTGGCAGGTTTGGCAAAGGCGCCACAAGCACCATTGAATGTATCTATTGGTGGGGTAGTAGAGCCAAGTACCCGGTTAAAATGGGATAAATCGGAAGACAAAAGCATAATAGGGTATAAAGTGTATTGGAGGGATACAACAGCACCACAATGGCAATATTACCGATATGTGGGCAATGTCAATGAGATTACTTTGGATGGAATTGTTATAGACAACTACCTATTTGGTGTAAGTGCCCTCGGAAAGGATGGCAATGAAAGTTTGGTTGCTTTTCCAGTAAGTGTGATGCGATAAAAACAAAAGGAGGAAATGTCAATTTCCTCCTTTTGTTTTGTACTACATTATTTAATTTGGTAGGTCAAAGCTTTTTTATTGTGGATGCCCACCATCATGTGCAGCTGGTTGTTCAATTGGATCCATTCAATTGATTTGACATCATACGGAATGAACAGCCCGGATTGGTGCGCGTCCATACTTGTAAAAGAACCGTTGCCCTTGTTCAGCAATACCATTCCATATCCAGCATCATTTCTTGGCGTCTCTATTTCTGAAGAAAACAAGTTACCAGCAACGATGACGTCTTCTAACCCATCTTGATTAAAATCTTTGGTTAAGATGGAGTTGATGGACGACAGTTGTGCAAAGTCGGGAAAAGTCTTGAATGTAAATTTATTTTGACCCTCATTGATTAAAACGCCGCTCGCAAAATTATATGCTTTCAAAACAGATCCTTTTGCAAGTCGGTCTTCCGAATAGATTTCAGGAAGTGTTTTAGAGCCAAAATCATGGTAGGTTTTTATTTCGCTTTTCAAAGATGGCATTTGTTGCGAAGAACATTGTTTGCCCCTAACCGGGTATAGGCTACCAAAATTGTAGTACCCTAGCACAATATCATTTTGTCCGTTGTCATCAAAATCACCGTAATAAACTTCAAACGGTTCTTTGTCATTTGCTTTGTATTTATAGTTGAGTCCCAAATTGCCTAGCAGCAAATCTTGGTCTCCGTCGTTGTCAATATCTACAGATTTTACAGCGTAATACCACCCACTTAATTGCTCCTTTCCCTTGTATTCCAAGTCGCTGAACTTGCCTTGGTTATTTATAAAAAGGGTAGGGCTCATCCATTCTCCTACTGCGATAATGTCTAAATCTCCGTCACCATCTATATCTGTGATTTCAAAATCTCTTACCATGCCCAATTGGTTAAATTGAGGGCATACCGCATCGGTTTTATCTATAAATTGGTTGCCGTCGTTCATTAAAATTTTGCTGTTGGCCGCCTTTGGATAGGCGCCTGGTACATGGGCTCCAGCGACAATTAAGTCCATGCGTCCATCTGAATTAAAATCTATCTTTTTTACTTTGCTTCCACTAATGGAATAAGAAGGGATGGCTGTATTGTTTAAAACAAAAGTGCCCTTGTTGTTTTGGTACAACCTGTCTTGGTACATTGGGGAGTTGGAGTCAAATTCATTTCCACCCGTTACCACCATAAGGTCCTGGTCTCCATCGTTGTCGGTGTCTAGAAAAATACCGGTAACATCTTCGAAACTTGCTTCTTTCTTAAAGCTTTGCCCTAGGGTGAAGCTGCCATCTTTGTTTTGTAGAAATAGCTGGGATGCCGTGCCACTACTTTGTGGGATAAATACATCATCCAACCCATCGTTGTTGGCGTCTCCCATCACTAGGTCCGGCCCAAATTCTGACATTTTATGTGGCAACAGTACTTGTTTTTGATAATCGTCGAAATTATTTTCAATGTGCTGTATGTTGCTTGTTGTTTTGTTAAAAAACAATTTGCTCGGTTCGTTTTTGATTTTTAATACTCTTTCAGTGCTTTCTTCGAACCTTAAAATAATGCGAGAATTGATTTCCACTTGTTTCAATGTCTGAGCGTTTCCTCCTGGCCATTCCACAGAAACCGAATCAATGGTAGTTGCTTTGCCAATACCAGCTATGATTTCATTGGGTACGCTAGATAGGTAGCCTCTAACTGGGTAATTTTCGAAGAACTGTATGTTGCCACCATGGTAAACTGATATTTTAGCTCCTACGCCATGTGGATTTTTCTTGTCACCATAGAACATTAAACTGATGTAGTTGTTTTGGGCATTGTTTTTCAGAATAGTCGCTTTGCTGTCGACATTGTTGATGATTAAATCGAGGTCTCCATCATTGTCCAGATCGGCATAAGCTGCTCCATTAGAAAAGTTTTTTTGTTGGTCTGAAATCCAAAGGCTGTCTTGGTTTTCGAACTTTGTGCCATTGGTATTTTTGAAAAAATAGTTTTTAGCAGGTTTGTTGGGTGTGGCCAATACGGCCTGCATCATGGTTTCAGGGGTCTTTAAATAGTTGTTGTTTTTGTAGATAGAATCTTGAATGGTATTGTTGTAATCGTTATTTCTGAAGTCTCGTTTGATGCCATTTGTAATAAACAAATCTTTTAACCCATCGTTGTCATAGTCGGCAAGGAGCGGGGCCCAGCTCCAATCTGTTTTTGAAATACCTGCAATTTGTCCAGTATTAGAAAAAAATGGCGTACCCAGAGAAT
The DNA here is from genome assembly GCA_900537185.1 of Cytophagales bacterium Alg240-R148. GTDB lineage: Bacteria > Bacteroidota > Bacteroidia > Cytophagales > Cyclobacteriaceae > Alg240-R148. Next base: position 377,965 of record LS999828.1, on the reverse strand, counting down.
CGATATGGGTGGAGTGTTTGTGCAGCATATTGAACATGTATTGGTAATGCAAGTCGTTGTTGACCATGCTGTAGAATTTTTCTGGGTTCATGCTGGGCATGCTGGTTTTTTGCCCATAATTATCTTCTGACGCCATATCCAGAACTACTATATCCGTGAAACCATCGTTGTTGTAGTCAGCCACGTCGTTGCCCATAGAAAAATTGGATATCTGATTGGTGGCAATTTTCACTACTTCTCTAAAAGTTCCATTTTTATTGTTGATATAACAGTAGTCGTGCTCTTCGTAATCATTAGAAATGTATATGTCCGGCCAGCCGTCTTGGTTCAAATCGCTAATGCCAATCCCCAGGCCGTAGGAAACCCCATTGGAGAAAATCCCCACTTCTTGGGTCCGGTCGTAATAATACCCATTTTCATTTACATAAAACCTATCCCCTAAACTAGAAGATTGGTACCTTCCTCCATGCCAAAGAGAAGAATCTCCTTTGGTTGGGATGTGGTTTAACAAATACATATCCAAATCTCCGTCCAAATCATAGTCGAAAAAAGCCGATTGCATGGAAAACTGTGCATTGTCCAATCCAAAGTTAGCTGCCCGTTCCTTAAATTGCGGGATGCCGTTTTCATCTACTCCCATGTTTAAAAGCAATTCATTTTTTCTTTGTTCAGGATTGCGAAAATTTCCCGATTTGGATAAATATATATCCAACATACCATCGTTGTTAATATCTACTACGCTAACACCGTTGGTCCAAGAATTGATGCCAACGGCATTGGCTTTTCGGGTGACATCTTCAAATTCAAAATCACCTTGGTTCAAGTAAAGGCTATTGCCAACCAAGTTGGCAGTGAAATATAAGTCTTTCAGACCATCGTTATTGAAATCGGCTGCTGCCACGCCACCTCCATTGTAAAAGTATTCATATACAAATGAGTTCATTCCAGGCGATTCCGGCAATTTATTAACGAAATCAATATGGCTTTTTTCGCTTGGAACAGTAGTGAATAAGGTGGTTGAATTGTTTTGCTCAGTTGGGTCACATGAAAAAAGCATGCTGCCAATAAAAAATAAAACTAAGTAAGGAGCTGGGTTGTACTTTGTCATTTTTATTCAGTTTAGGATTTCTAAAAATAAACTGAAAAAATGTAAAAAAACAGCTTGTTTGGCCATATTTTTAAATTGAGCAGCGCTGCCAACTTCCTATAGAACTAAGTAAATGCTGGTTAGATTGTTAACTGTTTGTTTTGCTGCATTATATAGGGAAAGGAAAATGTTCTTCTTTTCTTAAGGAACTATAAACATTTGAATCGATCCATTTTGAACACCTATAATTAAAGTATTGCGATCGGACGATTTAAATTGTTGTATGCTGGAGACTTGTTTTGGTATAAATAAGCCAGATTCATTGCTGGGTACGGCTTCAAAATATTCACCATTTCTGTTCAATAGAACCAGGCCGCAACTAGCATCATTTCTAGGAGTTTCTATTTCTGAGCCAAACAAATTACCAGCAAATACTAGGTCTAAAAAGCCATCTCCATTAATATCCATGGTTTCAAAATCGTTGATAGACGATACTTGTGCTGCACGTGGGAATGCTGTGAAGTTAAAATTGCCCTGTCCATCGTTGCGCAGTACCCCGCTAGAGAAATTGCTGGCTTGTAATTGCTGCCCTTTGGAAAGTAGGCTTTCTGGGTAAATTTCTTTTAGAGTTTTGCTGCCAAAATCGTGGTAGGAAACAATTTCTTTTTTTAACGAAGGCATTTGTTGCGAGGAGCATTGTTTGCCCCTAACAGGAAATAATTCTCCGCTTTCATACTGTCCCAATATGATGTCATTAGAACCACTGGCATCAAAATCTCCATAAAAGATGTTAAATGGAGTTTCGGGTGAAGCTTTGTACTTGTAATTCAGGCCTAGGTTTCCGAGTAAAATATCCAAGTCGCCATCGTTATCAATATCTGCAGTTTTTACTGCAAAATACCAACCGGTTAAACCTTTAGGGAATTCGGTATCGGTTCTGTTGAAAGTGCCATTATGATTCAGTAGCAGAGTAGGCTCCATCCATTCACCTACAAAAATAAGGTCTTTTTGACCATCGCCATTTAGGTCGGCCAAATCTACATCGCGAACCATACCCAAATTCATGCAAGGAGCGCAAATGGCTTCGGTTTGGTCTTCGAATCTACCTTTTAGATTGATTAAAATTTTACTGCTGGATGCAACAGGATAATTGCCGGGTTGGTGCATGCCGGTAACAATTAAATCGGGAAGGCCATCTTGGTTGACATCGTCGGATACAACGGTTGATCCGCTGATAGAATAATCGGGAATGGCACCAGGATCTAATTTAAAATTATTGTTGGTGTTTTTATACAACCTGTCTTGGTACATGTCAGAACCGCCTTTAAATTCATTACCTCCAGAAACAACGAACAGATCTTGGTCTCCGTCTAGGTCGTAATCAATAAATATAGCCCCAACATCTTCGTATTCTTTTTCAGCGCTAAACTCGGAGAGCAATTGAAAGCTTCCATTTTGTTGCTGTAAATAAAGGGAGGAGGCTGTTCCTGCACTTTGTCCAATAAAAAAGTCGTCGAGCCCGTCTTCATTTAAATCCACGACAGCAAGTGCTGGGCCTTCTTGAGACAATTGATGCGGAAGTAATATTTGTTTCGAGAAATCATCGAATTCGTTTTCTTCATGTTTAATTTCTAAGGTGCGCATCCTATTTTTTTTCAGGATAGGCCGTATGGCTTTTTCCTTTTTTGCCTGGAGGATGTCCAATTGCACGTTTTTTCCAGATGGCAAATTGTACAACCATTGTGCCAACGCACCTGGCCATTCCACATAAACCGAATCAATAGTAGTTGCTTGGCCAACCCCCACCGTGATGGAAGGTGCTACAGACGATAAATAGCCTCTAGATAGGTAATTTTCATAGGTTTGATGCAGGGCCCCACTGTATACTATGATTTTAGCACCAATACCTTGTTGGTTTTTTGTCCCGCCTTTAAAAGTGAAAGTTACCGAATGGTTCTTTTGTTGGTTCTTTAAAATATGCGCTTTTTGGTCTATGTTGTTGACAATTAGGTCGTAATCCCCATCATTGTCCAGGTCAGCATATACCGCTCCGTTTGAAAAAGTTGGATCTTCACCTTCCAACCAGTTATCGGTTTGGTCTTCAAAATTGTGTTGGCCAATATTTTTATAAAAGAAGTTCTTTTTCGCTTTTTGAGGAATTTCATGGATCAATTTCGCAACGTTGGAAGGGTCGTTGAAATAAGCTTTGTTGTTCCGCAACAATCCATTGAAGTGGTTGAGAAAGTCGTTGTTTCTAAAATCTCTTTTTATCCCATTGCTGATGAATAGGTCTTTTTTGCCATCGTTGTCAAAATCCACAAACAGTGGACCCCAACTCCAGTCGGTATTGGTTATACCGGCCATTTGCCCATAGTTGCTGAAAAATGGATGTCCGTTTTCCCTATCAGTAAAAGTATTGCGCAACAGTGAATTGAACATGTATTGGTAGTGCCTGTCGTTGTCTATTTGTTCCTTGAATTTCTTAGGGTTCATACTAGGCATGCTCGTTTTGACACCATAATTGTCACTTGAAGCCATATCCAGAACTACCACATCTTGGAGTAAATCATTGTCATAATCTGCAATATCGTTGCCCATGGAGAAATTGGAAATTTGATTCGTGGCAGTTTTAATAACTTCTACAAACTTTCCGTTTCCTTTGTTGATATAACAATAATCATGTTCTTCGTAGTCATTCGATACGTAAATATCAGGCCATCCGTCTCCGTTTAAATCACTTACCCCAACTCCAAGGCCATAAGAAATACCATTGCTTAAAATGCCCGATTGTTTGCTGATTTTTTGGTACTTTCCATTAACATTTTCATACATTTGGTCTCCTAAATCAGAATATTGAAACCTGCCTTGGTTCAAGGTTGCAGTATCTATTTTGCCAGGAATGTGGTTGAGCAAAAACATGTCCAAATCACCGTCCAAATCAAAGTCAAAAAATGCCGATTGGGATGAAAATTGATCATTGTCCAGACCAAATTCTTCTGCTTTGTTTACAAATGTTGGGACCCCATTGCTGTTCAGGCCTTGATTGATCAATAGTTCGTTTTTGCGCATCTCAGGGTTGTTAAAAGGCCCTGATTTGCAAATGTATATATCCAGCCACCCATCGTTGTTGATGTCTACCATATTCACACCGGTAGTCCAAGCCAAAACACCACCACTTTTGGATTCTATTGTTACTTTTTTAAATTTAAAATCTCCCTGGTTGAGGTAGAGCTCGTTCGATAACAAGTTGCCAGTAAAATAAATGTCGAGTAGATTGTCGTTGTTTACATCTCCAACAGCCACCCCGCCTCCATTGTAATAGTACTCATAAATGAAAGAGTTCATTTGTGGTGACTCTGGTATTTCATTTATAAAATCAACTCCACTTTGCTCCGGTGCAATTTTTTGGAACAATCCGCTTGTAGTTTTGGTTGGTTCTTCGCTGCACGATAAGCAATGCAGTCCCCCTATTGCCATGGCAATTATTAATAGCTTTCTAGTATGTTTCATCTTTAAATTGTACTTAATCAGGACTTAACCCCATGATGATCTGTTTGGTGTCTTTTTGGTAATTTCTACCAATGGGAATTAGTTTTCCCGCTATTTCGACACAGTTGCCATCGATGGCCTTGACCTTCTCTAGATTAATTGTGTAGGAACGGTGGATTCTAAGAAACATATCCCCCGGCAAGATTTTGGTCATGCCATTTAAGTTTTGATGGGTTATAAGGTCTTCGTGTTTGGTTTTGACCCGAACATAGTCCTTTAAACTTTCAATGTAAAGTATTTCGTTGTAAGGTACTTTTACCATTTTTTTATCGACCTTCAGAAAGACACTGGTACTTTGGTGGTCATTGGTCTCTGCTTCTTCTAGTTCAGCTTTTCCTTGTTCTTGAACCCCTTTTACTAATTTTTTTGCTTTGTTGATGGCTTTCAAAAACCTTGGGAAGCTAATGGGTTTTACCAAATAATCGGTCACGTTCAGTTCAAAACTTTCAACAGCATAATCTCTATAAGCTGTTGTTATAATTATTAGAGGTGGGTTTTCAAGCCCTTTTAAAAATTCAATGCCATTGAGCATGGGCATGTTGATATCCAAAAAAACAAGATCTACTTCGTTTTCGGATAAAATATTGTATCCATCTATCGCATTCTCACTCGTTGCAACAACATCAAAGCCATCAAATCTTGATAAGTAATTTTTGATTACATTGATTGCAAGTGGTTCATCATCTATTATTAGACACCGCACCTTCATATACAGGATATTTTAATTCAACTTTAAATTTTTTCTCTCCATTGGTGATGTTCAAGGTATAATCGTCTTTGAAGAGTAAATTGAGCCTTCTTTTGGCATTTTCTATTCCAATACCAGATTCATTTTCGCTGTGGTTGATTTTTATATGACTCTTTTCTGGTTTTAGATTTTCTATAAGGAAATACAAATAATGGTCTTTCACTTCAATGTGAATATCGATTGGAATATTCTTCTCTATGGAATGCATTCCATGTTTGAAACTGTTTTCAACAAAAGGAATCAACAACAGAGGGGAAGTAGAGATACCTTCTAATTTTCCACTTACATCAAAATTAACTTGTACTTTGGGCCCATATCGAAGCCGTTCGAGGTCAATGTAATTTTGAATGTGCTTGATTTCCCTCATTAGAGGTACTTTTTTATTTTTAGCTTCGTATATCACGTAGCTCATCAATTCAGAGAGCTTCATAACCGTGTCTGGAGCCTGTTCCGACTTGTCCAATGTCAGAGAGTACAGGTTGTTGAGCGTATTGAAAAAGAAATGGGGTTGAATTTGAGATTTTAGAAAAGAAAGTTCTGTTTCTAAGTTTCTTTTTTCGAGTTCTCGCGTTCTTCGCTGATTTTTTATCCAATCTACAGTTAGTTTTATGGCGGTGGTGATGCCAATCACATACATTTCACCAATGTAAACAGCTAAAATGTAGTTGAAGTCAAATAGGGAGGTTTCTTGTACTGCTGCCTCTCTCCATACATCGGTTGTGACCAATTCATACGTAATAACAATTCTAAAAAGAGAAACCGCCAAAACGGATATGGTCAAAAGTATTAAGTAGCGCACGAGTTTGCCCGGTAACAACCTAGGCATCAAATAGTATAAATTAAAATACGCTATGATGATGTGTATTGGAAATTCTACCAAGTTGGATTGCAACGAATAAGCGTAGTCATTGAAATAACTTCCCCAACGTACAATGTTGAAACAAAAGTAGGACGCCCAGAAAAAAGTATGGTAAACGATTGGTTTCCTTAAAAAATCGAATGGTTTTGGCATAGTTCCGAAAATTGCAGAACCACTAATATAATCTGAATCAACTGAAGTAGCCATAAAATTGTAGAAAAAAACGAAATCCATTTTAATTAATTTCCGACAAAGCGCCATATATTTTCGCTGAATGGGTCAATTCTGTATCCATATGAATCGTTCTGTGTTGGCTATGCAATCGTTGTAGATTGTTGCATCTTAGCTTTAGAATGCCGCGGTTCAGATAAAAAATTTGATTAAACATCTATAAAGCTCTACGTTTCTAGCCTATTATCCGGCTACACACAGAAAATTAGCCACTTGTTTATTTGTTAACTTAATTATTCAACAAAAACCAACGAATATGAGGAGTTTTTTACCCACTTATTTAACCGTGTTGTTGCTGCTTTGCGGCGGTGTAATGGCACAAGCACAGACCGTAACCGGTACCGTGACCACGTCAGAGGACGGGTCGGCTGTACCAGGAGTTTCGGTAAGTATTAAAGGTACCACATCAGGTGGTATAACGGACATTAACGGAAAATACAGCGTCAACGCTGAGTCTGGAAGTGTATTAGTATTTTCATTTATTGGTTATGCGGCACAAGAAATTACTGTCGGTTCACAATCGGTAATTGATGTTGTATTGGAGCCAGATGTTACTGAGCTCAACGAAGTAGTAGTAACTGCTTTTGGTATTGAAAAAGAAGAAAAGGCGTTGGGTTATTCAACGCAGCAAGTTGGAGCAGATGAGTTTACCCGTGTAAGGGAAACCAATGTTGTCAATTCTCTTTCTGGTAAAGTAGCTGGTGTTAGTGTAACACGATCTAGTACTGGATTGGGTGGCTCTTCTAAAGTAATAATAAGAGGTAACTCATCTCTTACTGGAAACAACCAACCATTGTATGTTGTAGATGGTATCCCAATTGACAATAGCTCCAACATGTCTGGAGCTGATGAATGGGGTAACGGTACTGGCGATAACCAAGGTGGCGGAGTTGATTTGGGTGGTGGAATTTCAGACCTAAACCCAGATGACATTGAATCCATGAATGTTTTGAAAGGAGCTTCGGCAACTGCATTATATGGTTCAAGAGGACAAAACGGAGTAATTATGATTACCACAAAAAAAGGTACTAAAGGAAAAGGTATCGGAGTAGATTTCTCTACCAACTATACTACTGAAAGAGCAGCAGTTTTACCGGAGTTTCAGAATGAGTATGGAACAGGAAGCAGAGGAGCAGTTAGCTCTGATTATGCAACTATTTTGACCCAAACAAGCTGGGGACCTAAAATGGATGGTAGTTCTCAACCAACTTGGACGGGCGATGGAGCGACAGCACCTTATACCGCACAGCCAGATAACTTCAAAGATTTTTTTGAAACAGGAAGCACTTTCACGAATTCACTTGCATTATCAGGTGGAGGACCAGAAGGATCTGTTCGTGTATCCTTGACGGATGTAAGAAGTAAAGGTATTGTACCTAATAATACTTTGGACAGAACTTCAGTTTCTGTTAGAGGTTTATCGAATCTTGGTAAAAAATTAAAAGTTGATTCAAGAATATCTTATGTGAATCAAAAAGTTCAAAACAAACCAACACTTTCTTTGTGGCCTGATAACCCAATTTTGACTCTATCTCAAATGGGTAGAAATGTTAGAAATGAAGATTTGAAAAACTACTTAAAAGAAGATGGTTCTTCCAATACACCACTTTCAGGGTTTTTCAACAATCCGTACTATGTGCAAAAGCACAACTTTAATGAATCTGTGAGAAACAGAGTATACGGATTTGTTTCAATGGATTATGCTATTACCGATTGGTTGAGCATAATGGGTAGAATTGGTTCTGATTACAAAACAGAAAAGTACAGAAGTTATTTGCAAATTGGACATACGTTCCGTCCAGGTGGAGAATTCAATGATGTAATTCATACTACGCAAGAAACTAATACGGATTTCTTATTGAAATTCAATAAAGATTTATCTGAAAACTTTTCATTGTCATTGAATTTTGGTGGCAACCACAGGTTTGATTACCGTGAATCTATTGGACACAGAGGTTCTGGGTGGATTGCAAAGAATACTTTTACCGTAAGTAACTTATCGAACCCGATAGGAGTAAGCAATATCACAAGAAAAAAGGTTAACTCTTTGTATGGATTTGGTTCAGTTTCCTACAAGAACATCTTATTTGTAGATTTTAGTGGAAGAAATGACTGGTCTTCAGCACTTAGCGAAGAGAATAGGTCTTATTTCTACCCATCGGTTAGTTCATCCTTTATACTATCGGATGCAATTGATATGAACAACGATGTATTTAATTTAGTTAAATTGAGAGCAAGTTGGGCACAGGTAGGTAATGATTTGGCAGCGCATCAATTGTTCCCTGTTTATAATTTCCAAAGCGGAGTTACTTACAATGGGTACCCAGTGGCGTCCAATGCAACAACTAAATTGAATCCTAATATTTTACCGGAAGAGACTACTTCTTTTGAAGCGGGTTTTCAAACAAGGTTATTCAATTTGTTAGATTTAGATTTCACTTATTACAACGCCTCAACGGTTAACCAGATATTGAATGCTAGTACCATGATAGAATCAGGTTACCAAACAGCAATTGTAAACTCTGGTGAGATTGTAAACAAAGGATTTGAAATAGCTTTAGGAGCGAACATCATTAATAAAAGCGAGTTCAAATGGGATTTAGGATTAAACTTTTCTAAAAACAGCTCTGAAGTTAAGGCATTATACAACAATGTTGAAAGATATGTAATCACCCAAGGTGGTGGTGGCGGAAAAGTCCAAGTAGTAGCGGATATTGGTAAGCCATATGGAGAATTAATTGGATTTACTCATAAAAGAGACCCAAGTGGAAACTTGGTATACACCTCTACAGGTCTTCCAGTAGCTTCTGATGAAATGGTGAGCCATGGTAACATTAACCCTGATTTCTTAGCAGGTCTTACCAATACATTGACCTACAAAAATTTCACTCTTTATTTTTTAATTGATATGAAAAAAGGTGGATCAATAGTTAGTGTTAGAGATGCTCAAATGAACACTGCAGGAACAAGTTTGGCTTCAGTTGAAGGAAGAGAGAACGGGTTGAATATTTCAGGTTCTACTCAAGTAACGGATGCAGGAACAGGTGAAGTTACATTTGTACCATTGAACTTAACAGATGTGGATCCAGAAGATTACCACCCAGCAGTATGGAATGCAGGGATATTGGATGATTTTGTTTACGATGCAGGTTTTGTAAAAATGAGAGAGATTTCATTGTCTTATAACTTAAGCTCTGCATTGGTTGAAAAAACACCATTCAATAAAGTGAGTTTAAGCTTGATCGGAAGAAACTTATTTTTCTTCAGCAAGAGTACCAAAAACTTTGATCCTGAAGCCAGCTTCAGTACAGTAAATGGTTCTTCAGGTGTTGAAACATATGCCTTGCCAACGACAAGAAGTTTTGGTTTTAACCTAAACTTGTCATTTTAAGAAATCAAGTATTGATTAAAAGGAATTGTTATGAAATTTATAAAAAATATAAAAACAAAAATAGGGGTTTCAGCACTTGGAATGACAATGCTTTTTGCTTGTACAAGTGACTTTAACGAACTAAATACCAACCCTAATGGGGCCGCTGTTTTAGATAATATCGGGCCATTGTTGACACATGCACAACAAAACGTTTATGCACCTTCCAGGTTTGTTTGTTGGAGAGAAAATGTAATTTTTGGTAGTAGATTTGCTGAGCACTGGTCGTTTAGTTTTGCTGGTACTTGGTTTGGGAATGGTTCAGGATTCCGAGACAGACAAGATTGGCACGATGGTGTTTGGGATGATTCTTATGGTCTTATAAGTGCAGTTTCTAATAATAACATTGGTGATTTATCTGAGATTTTAAGACTAACAGATGAAGGCGGACAATTTGAGTCAAAACCGGATCATGGTGTAGCATTAATAATCAGAGCTATGTTGTTGCAAAAAATTGCAGATAATTATGGCGCATTACCTGTTACAGATGCAGGATCAGGTCAATCTGAAATTAGTTTCGATTTATCTCCAGAAGCCTATGCATTAATGATTGATGATTTGGATCGCGCAATGGAATTAATTGGTTCTGCAACGGATTCAGGTCTAGGTGGTGCTGACCAGGTATATGGTGGTGATTACCAAAAATGGAAAAGATTGGCCAATTCAGAGAAACTGAAAATAGCCATGAGAACTAGAAATGGTTCTGGAAATTCATTTTCAGCTGCGGCCATTGCAGAAGCTGTAGGAAGTCCATTGATGATGGATAATACGGATGGTATTAGCGTTGCAAGAGACCCTAATTTAGAAGCACTTAGACAAGGTTTTGCTAATGTATGGAGTTTTGGTACTCCTGCCCATTGGGTGATGAGCAAGCGTTTGGTAGAACATTTGGATGGTACGGAATTAGGTACTGCTGATCCAAGACTGGCACAATTTGCAGCTCCTGCTATTAATGGAGGAGGGTATATTGGTCAAGAAGTGGCTTTAAAGTCTGAAGTAGCGGACCTTTATAATGTGGATGATTTTTCTAAGCCAAACAGTGTGGTGTACGACGATGTAAATCAACTTCCAAGTTATGTTTTTAACTATGCGGATGTTGAGTTTCTACAAGCCGAAGCAGCTCTTTATGGATTAGGTGGATCTGATGCTAATGGTCATTTTCAAGCAGGTATAAGAGCTTCTATGGAGCAATGGGGAGTGGATGCAGCGGACATAACTGCTTTCTTAGCATCACCAGCAGCAACGTTAAGCGGTACAACAGAAGAGCAATTCGAACAAATTTCTGTTCAAAGATGGATTGCAACGTATACTTATGGAGCAGAAGCTTGGGCCATTGTTAGAAGAACTGGTTATCCTGTAATCGAAGATAAAACAGATTTAAACAAATTTGCAGATACTTCTGGATGGTCTGAGAATAAAATGCCTCAGAGATTGCAATATTCTGTTAATTCCTATACGCTTAATGCGTCTGAAGTAGCTAGAGTTGTTGCGGAGCAAGGAGAAGACAAAATGACAACTAAATTGTGGTGGGCTAAATAGTAGCGGAGCACAATAATCATATGTTCTAAAAAGAGCGGGGTGAGAACTCCGCTCTTTTTTTGTTTATCCTAATTTCAAAACGTCCTACTATTCAGCTTCAAAACCGCTCCATTCAGCTAATAATTTTCGGTGTTCCAACCTATTTCACTAGTTTCAACTTGAATTTATATGAACTAGATAAAATTCTACATTTCTATGCAGGCAATAGCTGAGACTTTAACACAGAAGAGATTAAGTAAAAGAGAATGGCAAGCGCTTGAATCTACTAAATTTGAACAAATCCACACGGAAATTTTCAAAGATTCAGACCAAGCATCTAAGATAGTAGCAGATGAAATTGCTGCTTTGATCAGATACAAGCAAGGCAAAGGGGATAAATGTGTTTTAGGGCTGGCTACAGGGTCTTCTCCTATCAAGGTGTACAACGAACTAATCCGCCAGCACAAAGAAGAAGGGCTTAGTTTTCAGAATGTAGTTAGTTTCAACTTAGATGAATACTACGGTTTAACCAAAGAGGCACCGCAGGGGTATTATTACTTCATGCACCACCACTTATTCAACCACGTAGATATAGATCCAAAAAATGTATATGTGCCAGATGGTACGGTTGCATTCAAAGACATTCCGTCGTATTGCGCCAGTTATGAGGAGAAAATTGATGCAGCCGGTGGTTTGGATTTTCAATTGCTAGGAATTGGTCGAACAGGACACATTGGATTTAATGAACCTGGGTCAGATGAGAAATCATTGACGCGCATCGTAACCTTGGACCACCTTACCAGAGTAGACAACGCATTTGCTTTTGACAGCATGCAAGATGTACCTAGAAAGGCCGTAACCATGGGGGTAGGCACCATTTTGAAAGCCAAAAGAATTGTAATTCTGGCTTGGGGTTTGAAAAAAGCTGAAATTGTAAAAAAGACGGTGGAAGGAGAAATTTCTTCTGATGTACCAGCTACATTCTTACAACACCACCAAGATGTTACCTTCGTAATGGACGAATTGGCATCGGAAGACTTAACTAGGTTCGAAACACCGTGGTTGGTAGGAGCAGGAGAGTGGACAGACGAATTGTCCAGGAAGGCAGTAGTGTGGTTGAGCCAGAAATTGAATACACCAATATTAAAATTGACCGACAGGGACTACAACGAGAACGGAATGTCCATGTTGTTAGGAGAAGGCGGAGCATACGATGTAAACATCAAAATGTTCAACTATTTCCAGCATACCTTAACGGGATGGCCAGGAGGGAAAGCCAACGCGGACGATTCGCAACGGCCCGAACGTGCCAAGCCAGCAAGAAAAAGAGTGTTGTTGTTCAGCCCGCACCCAGACGATGATGTAATTTCAATGGGGGGTACCTTTTTGAGGTTGGTTGAACAAGGCCACGATGTGCATGTTGCCTACCAAACCTCTGGCAACATTGCTGTTGCAGACCACGACGCTTTAAGGTTTGCAGAGTTTGCTGCGCAGCTCAATGAATACCTATTCAAAGGGAAGGCAGATAACGCTGAAATTGACAAGGTTATTAAAACCATCAATAAAAAGAAAAGCGGCGAAATGGATCCTTTGGGTGTAAGAAAAATCAAAGGATTGATCCGAAGGGGAGAGGCCATCGGAGCTTGTCGTTATTATGGATTGCCTGATGAAAATGTGCATTATTTGGACTTGCCATTTTATGAAACAGGAACAGTAGAAAAAAAGCCAATAGGCAAAGAAGATATTAAAATCATTTCTGATCTTATCCGCGAGATCCAACCACATCAAATTTATGCAGCTGGAGATTTAGCCGATCCGCACGGCACGCACAAGGTGTGTTTGGATGGTATTTTTGCAGCAGTTGATGGCCTGAAGAAAGAGGCGTTTATGAAAGACTGTTGGGTTTGGTTGTACCGAGGTGCTTGGCACGAATATCCAATTCATGAAATTGAAATGGCAGTGCCTATCAGCCCTGAAGAGTTATTAAGAAAAAGAAATGCAATTTTTAGACACCAGTCTCAAAAAGATGGTGTAATGTTTCAAGGGGAAGACGACAGAGAATTCTGGCAGCGTGCAGAAGATAGAAACAGGTTAACAGCCAAATTATATGATGACCTTGGCCTTGCGGAGTATGAGGCGATTGAAGCTTTTAAAAGGTATCATTTTTAAATTAAGAATCTAGTAATGTTTCAAAATATTAGGTACGTAGGGTTTATATTGGTATGTCTTACCGGATTCGTTTTTAACGTTTCCGGTAACGACATCACTGCATTGGGTTTAATGCCCATGCCCCATTCTGTTGAGTTAAAAGAAGGGTCGTTTGTTGTGGACGCTAATTTTAAGCTCGGCATTCAAGGGAATGCCCATCCAAGAATTTATGCTGCGGCAACACGCTTTTTAAGACAGTTGGACAGCAGAACAGGATTGTACCTGCCACAAGGGTATATTACCGCGAAGAGTGATTTTTCGAATGCACAATTTCAGGTAATCATTAACAGGCCTGGTGTGGTTGCTTTGCACGAAGAGGAAGCGTATGCCTTGTCCATTGAGGGCAATAAAATAGTTTTAGAAGCTGAGACAGATATTGGTGCCATAAGGGGTTTTGAAACTTTATTGCAGCTATTGGATAATAAAAATGGAAATTATTATTTTCCTTCCATAGAGATAAAAGATGCGCCGAGGTTTCCTTGGAGGGGCCTAATGATCGATGTCGCAAGGCATTTTCAGCCGATGGAGGTGATTAAGAGAAATTTGGATGCCATGGCGGCAGTGAAGCTCAATGTTTTGCACCTCCACCTGACAGACGATCAAGGGTTTAGAGTAGAGGTTAAATCGCACCCAAAACTGCATGAGAATGGATCGGATGGCCAGTATTTTACACAAGAAGAAATAAAAACTATCATCCGATATGCGGATGACAGAGGAATAAGAGTGGTACCCGAGTTTGATGTTCCCGGACATGCAACTGCTTGGTTGTTGGCCTACCCAGAGATAGGAAGTACCAAGAACCCACCCACAGAACTGCAGCGTTTTGCTGGTATTTTTGATCCAACTTTGGATCCAACCAATGAAAAAACTTACCAAGTTTTAAACGAGGTATTTACAGAAATGGCAGCTTTGTTTCCAGATCCATATTTCCATATTGGAGGGGATGAAAATGAAGGAAAACATTGGGATGCCAACCAAAATATTCAAGCTTTTATGAAGAAGAAGGGGTTGGAATCCAACCACGATCTTCAAACTTACTTTAATACCAGGTTGCTTAAAACTTTAACGGGGCTCAATAAAAAGATGATGGGCTGGGATGAGATTCTACAACCGGCTTTGCCTAAAAGTGCAGTGATCCAATCGTGGAGAGGGAAAGAAGGGTTGTTCCAAGCTGCAAAGGCAGGGCACCAAACCGTACTGTCTAACGGCTATTATATCGATTTGCTTAAGCACGCCAAAGACCATTATTTAGTAGACCCACTTCCAGAAAATAGTGGCTTAACTACAGAAGAAAAAAAGAATATACTGGGTGGAGAAGCCACCATGTGGAGTGAATTGGTTACTCCAGTTACAATTGATTCAAGAATATGGCCTCGTACCGCTGCGATAGCAGAGCGTTTTTGGTCGGCCAGAGAGGTGAAGGATGTAGCAGATATGTACCGAAGGTTAGAGATTATCAACGGACAGTTGGAGTATTATGGCATAACGCACAAAAGAAATAAAGCTTTTATTGTTAGAAACTTGGCTAATGGCCAGGACACAGCACCAATAGAGACGTTGTTGGGTGTGGTGGAGCCCATGAAAGGGTACACCAGAAATGCGGGTGGTACCATGCACAAATCCTTTAATCCGTTTACGAAATGGGCAGATGCAGCCAATACGGATGCCAAGGAAGCGAGAGCGTTTGGGTTGGAAATGGAGAAGTTCCTCACATCAGGCTATGCCGAAAATGGGCCAGAGATAGAGTCTAGGATGCAAAAATGGTACAACAACCACGAGCAATTTGTTGGCGTGGTGCAGCATGCACCAATTTTAAAACCAGTGGAGGCGCTATCTTTTAACCTTAAAGCAGTTGCTGCAATTGGGTTGGAATTGTTGGAGTCGATTAAAAATAACAAACCATTGAACAAAGAATGGTTTGTTAACAACAGAATTCTACTGGAGAAGGCCAAAGAGCAGGGGGGAAGAACAACTTTGGAAGTAGTGGAGCCAATAGAGCTTTTATTTTTAAAAGAGGCGACAAAAACGGGAGCTGTCTTTGAAGAAATGAAAGCGCAAAAATAGAATTAAATGAAACTTGTAATAATTAAATTTTGGGTTTAGAAATTAAGGGAAGATTAAAAGCACTCGATCTGTTTAGGGGCATAACCATAGCTGGGATGATTCTGGTAAATAATCCCGGAACTTGGTCAAATGTATATTCTCCTTTACTTCATGCTAATTGGCATGGTTGTACTCCGACGGATCTCGTCTTTCCTTTTTTTCTTTTTATCGTTGGGGTGTCCATTCATTTGGCCCTTGGTAAAATGAAACTACAAAATGACAATAAGAATAAACTAATAATTAAAATATTGAAAAGGGCTCTGATGCTGTTTGCCATTGGCCTTTTCTTAAATGGGTTTCCTTATTTTGATTTAGTCAATTTGAGAATTCCAGGTGTGTTGCAGCGCATCGCACTGGTGTATTTTTTCGCTTCGGTGTTGTATTTGAACCTGTCGTTGCGCGCATTGAATATCACAGGGGTATTCATATTACTTGCTTATTGGATTTTAATGGCTTTAGACCCAACAGTTGCAGCAGGGCAAGCACTTTTTGAAAAAGGAGCCAACGTGACCAATGTTTTTGACAATTGGTTGTTGGAGGGCCACTTATGGCGCCATAGTAAAACATGGGACCCAGAAGGGGTACTTAGTACCATACCGGCCATTGTTACCAGCATTTTGGGTATCAATGCAGGTGTTTTGCTGAAAGAAAAGGACAAAACAAAGCATCTGTCTGGATATTTCTTATTGGCGGGTAGTGTACTGGTTTTGCTTGGCTTGGCTTGGGGCTTGGTTTTCCCAATTAATAAAAGTTTATGGACCAGCAGTTACGTTCTATATACTGGTGGGATAGCTTTTTTAAGTTTGGGAAGTTTACACTTTTTAGTGGATGTATTGGGAAGAGGAGAACGGTTTATGTTTCCATTTAAAGTGTATGGATTGAATGCTATTGCCTTGTACGTGTTGTCGGGAATTGTAGCCACAACCCTCTATACCATTAAAGTAGGAGATACTTCTGTTCAAGGGTGGTTGTTTGAAAATTTGTTCAATAGCTGGTTGAATCCAAAAATGGCATCTTTTGTTTATGCCATCGTATTTAATACAATTATGTACCTACCAATTTGGGTTATGTACAGAAAAAAAATATTCATTAAAGTCTAGTTCTGTCAGACGGATAGGACGAAATTTTGGTTCGGTGTCTTTAAATGAGTAGCATCATTCAATTGGGGGAACTCCCCCTCTTGGATTGATGTATTCCATACCAAAAAAAGACTTGATAAAAAATTGATAGTAGTGAAAGCCCGGTGGACGGTATAAGATATGTTGCGTGCGTTCCAACAAACTACCTTGTATTACCCCATACCCCACTGTTTATTGGGTTTTTCACTACCAATCATGTGTTTCATTGAGAGAGATAAAAAAGTGTTGTCATGCAAATGGCAACACTTTTTTTATTGCATCATGGATGCCGAAAATGGATTGGACAATATTTCTTCGAAAACCTCCCACCGACGGTCTGGATCAAATTCAGTTCCCCCGTTTCTAAGAACATAGTTTTTCACAAGGTCTTGCCCATAGTTATAGTTGATTACATAACTTCTATACCGATCAAAAAACCGGGTTCTTTGCATGGCTTTATCCCTTGCGTAAAAATTGTATTTTACCAGCCAATTGGCTGCTTCTTCTCGGCTAATTTGTTTTCCTAAATACAACCTGGCGGCTTCGTTTCCTGCGTAACTGAGGGCTTCTATTTTTTCTAAAATTGCGTAATATAATTCCGCTTTTTTTGGATCGATTTTGGCCAAAGGAAATAGAACGTTTTTCTCAAATTCAAGGCGTTCTTTTCCTGGAAAAGCTACTTGGATTCCAAAATTGGCACTCCCTTCTGCTACCAACGATTGTGGGCTGAAAAGTGGGTATACCGAATATTCTTTCCAACCTTTTTCGTTTACTAATTTTTGTTCTAATAAAGTGTTGTAAACATGGTGGCCAGGGTATCCTTCGTGGCATGCTAAATCAATAGCTCTTTCAATGTAAATAGGGAAATCCGTGTTGATTTGAATAAGACTGTATCCGTTGCCCTTGAAATAATTATATCCCGACCATGGTTCGTTGTTAACATATTCTACTTTGAAATTTTCGTTTTTAGGTAGTGTATAATGTTTGTTGGATCGGACTCTAGCCTCTGTAATGGCCGCTTGAAAAACCGTGTCGAGCAAACTTTTTTGAATCACAAAATCTTTCCTAAAAGTTTCCCAACGAGAGGAGATGGCTCCTTTGCCTGGAAGCACAGCGTCGATAGCGGTTAAAAGAGAATCAAAATACAATGAATCCGTATGTGGTGGCTGTGCATCGTACAAGAGTTGGGCCTCTAGATCAAAATCAAATACGGCACCATCCAACATTTTCACTTTAGTTTGGGCAGCGGTTACTTGTTTTTTGAACATGGATATTCTACGCTCGTCTTCTGAGTTTCCGTGGAGGGTTAAAAGGCTGTCAACGGCTTGTAACTGACTAAGAAAGCGTTGTTTTGGGAAGGGCTCTTTTTTACTGCTCACTGGTCGCCAAGATTCCGGCCCGTAATAGGCATCCACAATATCACCATCGTAAAGGCCAAGTTCCAATATGGTTGTTACGTACAATTGGGCTACGCTGTCCATTGAAATGGCGGCTTTTTCTTGTGGTTTGTTTGAATTACACGCAGCAGTTGCAAGCAGCAGCAATACTATAAACACTTGTTTCATTGTATTAGTTGTTAAATAAAATTCCAATTGAAAATTCTAATCCTGTAAAATCAACTTTGGCATCTTTGTAATCTACTTCTTCTGTTACGATGTTTCCTCCGTTGGACGCATCATATGAGCCTTTTAAATCCATATTAGCATCCCCCATAAGCAAGTTGGCTTCTAGTGAGATGCCCATTTGTTGGTTGAGGTAAACAATGTATTCCAAACCAAATATCCATCCATAACCTGGGATGTTTTTATAAGTGAGGTTGGAGTTCACTAAGTCGTATCCTTCATGCTCTTTTATGGCCCGATCGAAATTACCTTCGTTTAATTTAGACCACATATTCCAAAAACCAAAAACACCGCCCTTAACACTGAACTCTTGGTCTTTAGGGTAAATTGTGAAGGACAATTGCACGGGAACCATTATGTTGAAGGCGGGGCCCAGAAGTGGGGCTTTGCTTTCAAAGGGCAGGTCTTTTATTTGCATTCCTGGCATGATGTATACCGATGCACCAGTTTCTAAAGAAACATAGTCGTTAAAGCTAGTCCCAATCCCTCTTAGAGAAAAAGGGCTAATAGGAGTGGAGAAATAACCATCCTTAGGGATGAAGTACGAAAAAGAAAGACCCATTCCTTGCCCTGTAGCTTTCGAGCCTATAAAACATATTACGGCAATCAGAAACAATTTTTTCATGTGCGTAGTATTTATAAACAAAAAAAGGAAGTCCATGAACTTCCTTTTTATAAGATTTTTAACTCTTTATCGGACCGTGAATGCAGCCTTACCCATTAAGTAATCGTCTGTATAAACCTCCATAACATAGTCCCCTTTCTCGTACTCACTGCCTTTGTCGTATAAGAATGTTACTTGTTGCCTAGAATTGTCAAACAAAATTTCTTGAGATGCGGTATAAAAAGCTTCTTTGTCGTCTAACATAAAAGTTCCAGAACCATTTGCTACATCAAATATTACTTGTCCGTTTGCATCAATAATTCTAATTAAAATTTCTTTTCCTTCAATTGGTGCTACTTTGTTTTCTGCAATGTTGAAGGTAACTTTTAGTTTGTCGAGCTGCCTGTTCCTGAAAGGAGAGGTTTTTTCTTTCCCTTTGCTATTCACCGCAAGTATGCCTACATTTTCTACTTTTAATTCCGATGCTATTGCTACTTTGTCCGTTAGTTTTTCTTTTTCCTCAGAAGCTTCTGTTAATGCAGCATTAAGCTCATTTTTTTCTTCCTTTAAGGTAACGTTTTCATCCGAAAGTTCTTCATTCACGGCTTTAAGTCTTACAATCTCTTCATCTTTGGCTTTGAGGAGCTGCTCATATCCCTCTACTTTATTGCTGAGAAGTTTGATCTTTTTTCTACCAGCACGGCCCGACTTTTGAAGTTGTTCTCTTTCTTTCTCTAGTTCTGCTTTGGCTTCTTCTAATTCTGTAATATCTCCTCCTAAACGTTCAATTTCTGCTATTTTATCGTCTAGTTCCGAACTGATCTCATCCATTCTCTGTGTCATTGTCTGTAATTCAGACTCTGTACTTTCGATGCGTTCGTCTTTTTCTTTTTTGTCCTGATAATCTAGGTATATTTTAACCCCCTGAACGATCACCATGATAGCTAGAATAGCGGCAATAATGGCAATGGCATTGCTTTTTTTTCCTCCATCTTTTTTTGGCTGGAAACTTTTAAGCTCGTTTGGATCTTTTTCAGTTGACATATTTATTGTTTACTTTGATTGAATAACGCAAATTATAGGTTATAAATTAAATTTTCTAATCAAATGGAGCATTTTGATTAAATTATCGATAAAACACCTAAATTTATGATGTACGGTGAGAAATATTGGTCAGATCGGTACCAACAAAACAATACACAATGGGACATTGGGTACGCTTCTCCTCCTATAGTGGATGCCGTTATGGAAATAAACAATAAAAAGACTAAAATCTTATTTCCTGGCTGCGGGTTGGGCTATGAAGCAGAATTTCTTTGGCGCAATGGTTATACCAATTTATATATTTGTGACCTTTCAGCTCTTCCGTTAAAGGCGTTCCAAAAAAGAGTACCTGATTTTCCAGAAAGCCAATTGATACACGGTGATTTTTTTGCGATTCGAGATAAGTTTGACCTCATAATGGAACAAACTTTTTTTTGTGCCTTACCACCGCAAGTTAGACCCCAGTATGTTGCACATTGTGCCACGATACTCCGTAAAGGAGGGGAAATCAAAGGCGTTATGTTTGCTGTCGAATTTGAAAAGACCGGCCCACCCTTCGGAGGCGATAAGGCCCAATACACGGATTTATTTGAGGCTAAATTTGAAATTGTTAAAATAGAGATTTGTCAAAATTCTATTCCAGAAAGAATGGGCAATGAGTTATCCATTCAATTTAAAATAAGGGATTGATAATTTGTAATTACTTGGTTGGTATTCGGGATTTAAAAATAGAATACCAGCATAAAATAAGTCGATACTCACAACCACAGAAGGATGGTCCAAAATGGTTTTCCATGCCTTAGTCATCTCTTTGCTCCAATGGATATCGTCCAATACAAGTATAGCATTAGGAGAACATTTGCTCAGAATCTTTTCGAAATTGTCTAGTGTAGGTTGGTATTGGTGGTTGGCATCTATAAAAGCAAAATCTATAAGTTGATCTTGTTCGAGGTATTGCTGGAGGGTATGTCTTATATCTCCTTCAATCAAATTAATTTTATTGTTGAGCTGGAGTTGTTCGAAATGCCTTCTAGCAATTTGAGCGCTTTCAATATGCCCTTCAAATGTAGTAACACGAGCCTGTTCTGGTGTTGCCAAGTAACAGGTGTTGATACCAAAGGAAGTGCCTAACTCTATAATGTTTTTGCATTCGTATTGCTCTATAATACGGTAGTATAAGGAGGAGAACCAAGCTTTGCTTAGTCCGGTTGCAGCCAGATTGGCTATCGATTTGCTGTTGCGGCTATTGCTGTAACCTGCACCAAATTCTGAAGGAGGTATGGTAGCATGGTTGTTTAATAGTTGTTTTCTCAATGCTTCTACTTCGGGTAGCGTTGTGGGCCGAGGCCGAAGGGTTTGCGTATAAAAATCAAAAATAAAAGGAGCATGCAATGAATGTTCATTAACAGCATAAAGCCAATGCTTTAGGAAACCGAATGCTAAATGGAAAAAAGGCAATTAGTTGAGTTTAAAAGGGACAATTAAATTGAATTCTGGAATGTCGATGTTAAATTGTTTTCCATCGACGATGCGTTCAACTAAATAGGAACCAACCATTTTACCCAAGCCAGATTTTAAATTGCATCCAGATATGTATTGGTGTACTTGACCGGGTTCTAACACTGGTTGTTTTCCAACAACACCGTCTCCCTCTACTTCTCTTTTACTGGTGTTTAAATCAAAAATATGCCAATGCCGGCGCAACAATTGTATGGTGTGGTCATTTTGATTTTCAATGGCAACTTTATAAGTGAAAACATAGTGGTATTGACTCGGAGAAGAATACTCCGGCTGGTACTGAGTTTCTACAGTGACTTTGACTCCTCTTGTTATTTGTGTTACCATTGAGGGCAAATTAAAAAAAAATATCTAAAATAACTCGATTCCTTCAAATAGTTTTTTTTAATATTTCATTGTAATATTACAAGCTTCAAAGAAGAATGGTGTAAGAACTATGCGGAACATGCAGTTACCAAATGACTGGTCAGAGGTTTTAAAAGAACAAACAAAGGCAGCGTATTTTATAGAGTTGGAGCAGCGTATAAAAGTAAAATATACCAGCGAACTGGTGTATCCTCCTGAAAATGAAATTTTTAACGCATTTGAATTGTGCAGTTTTGCCAATACCAAGGTAGTGGTGCTGGGCCAAGATCCCTACCATGGAATAGGACAAGCACATGGCCTGAGTTTTTCAGTACGTATGGGTGTACCTTTCCCGCCGTCTCTTCGAAATATTTTTAAAGAGTTAAAACAAGATCTTAGCGTGCAAGTGCCTTTCTCTGGAGATTTATCCCCTTGGGCCAAACAAGGTGTTTTGTTGATGAACGCCACTTTAACTGTTAAGGCCGGTACAGCCGGTGCCCACCAGGGCCTGGGTTGGGAAACCTTTACCGACAGTGTTATGGAGCGACTATCAGAAGAAAAAGAAAATCTAGTATTCTTGTTATGGGGTTCGTTTGCTCAAAAAAAGGAGGCACTTATCGATACCAGTAAACATTTAGTTTTAAAGTCTGCCCACCCATCTCCACTATCTGCCTATAGAGGTTTTTTTGGGAACAAACATTTTAGTAAAACCAATGAATATTTGGCCCAAGTGGGTTTGCCAACTATCAAGTGGTGAATGCTATTTATTTTAGTTTATAGAAGTTTATTAGCATTTTTATGGGTAAATAAACACATAATGCGAAAAAAATTAGTATTCACTTTGGTTTTTTGGCTAAAAATATTAGTTTTATTGGTGTAAATATTAAGGACTATGAAGCTTAGGATCGAAAGTAAATTATTAAAATCGGGAAATACACAAGTTAAATTTCATATTAATGAAGATAGTTCAGACCATTACTATGGGTACTTGCTGGTAAATCCGGGTCAAACGGTGCGAGACGTTGTAAATGTTATTAAAAGAAAATTCGAATATTTACCATCGAAAGACTTATTATTACACAGTCATTTGTTTTCTTTAAAAGGAAAAATTACCAACCACCCCATATATTTTTATAAATATTAAATGCTATGAGTTTAATAAGTGATAACATAAAATATTTAAGAAAGAAACTGTCCATGACCCAGGAGCAATTTGCCGAGGAGATTGGAATCAAACGGTCTTTGGTTGGTGCATATGAAGAAGGTAGGGCTGATCCTAGAATTACCAATTTAATAAGGATGGCGGAAGTTTTTAATGTTAGTGTTGATTTGATGATCAACGTAGACATAACCAAGCTTACAGATGAAGAATTAAAAATCAATAAGAACACCCGTGGAAATGAAATATTGGCAATAACGGTCAATGAAGAAGGGGATGAAAATATTGAATTGGTGCCACAAAAAGCTTCAGCAGGATATACCAACGGGTATGCGGATATGGAATACATAAAGGAGTTGCCTAAGTTTAAACTGCCAATGTTACCGGGTAGTGCTACGTACAGGGCTTTTGAAATCAGTGGAGACTCTATGCTGCCCCTTGTTTCTGGAACGATTGTAATTGGGTCTTATGTAGACAACCTGGAAGCCATTAAAAATGGTAAAACGTATGTTATGGTAACCAGCAAAGAAGGGGTTGTTTACAAACGTGTGTTCAACTATATAGGAGAAAATGGTAAGCTTTTTTTAGTGTCAGATAATAAAGTATACGCCCCTTATCAAATCGATGCAGCAGAAGTACTCGAAATTTGGGAAAGTAAAGCCTATATAAGTGTTCAGTTTCCAGAAGAGGAAGGGTCGGATAACGACCTAAGTGTGGACCAACTGGCTAGCATAGTGTTGGATTTGCAAAAAGAGATTCTAAAACTAAAGGAACAATAAAAAAGCCGGTGAATAACCGGCTTTACTTTTTTTATTTTTGATAGGCGACTGCTTTGACAGCCTCTATTGTTCTTTTTACGTTAGGTAAAATGGCCTCGATTAAAGTAGGAGCATAAGGCAAAGGAGCATCTATGCTATTGACCCTTTGAATAGGGGCATCTAAATAATCAAATGCATTTTTTTGTACATGGTAGGCTATTTCAGATGAGATAGCAGCCAAAGGCCAAGCTTCTTCTACTACCACCAAACGATTGGTTTTTTTAACAGAATTGACAACGGTGGCATAGTCTATCGGTTTCACCGACCTTAAGTCAACTACTTCACAAGAAATACCATCTTTTTCTAATTCAGCTGCAGCTTCCAAAGCAACGTGTACAATTTTCCCGAAGCTCACAATTGTTACATCGGAACCTTCTTTTTTGATGTCGGCAACTCCAATGGGAATCAAATACTCTCCTTCTGGTACTTCTCCTTTTTGACCATACATTAACTCTGATTCCATGTAGATCACAGGGTCGTTGTCGCGTATCGAAGACTTAAGCAGTCCTTTGGCATCATAAGGGGTAGATGGCACTACCACCTTTAACCCAGGTGTATTGGCGTACCAGCTCTCAAAATTTTGAGAGTGTTGGGCACCGAGCATTCCTGCATTACCAGTTGCACCTCTAAATACCATTGGAGCACCATACTGGCCACCCGACATGGATAAAATTTTAGCAGCCGAGTTGATAATTTGGTCAATGGCTACCAATGAGAAATTGAATGTCATAAACTCAATAATAGGCCTAAGTCCGTTCATAGCGGAACCAACCCCAACACCTGCGAAACCAAGTTCTGCAATAGGTGTGTCAATTACTCTTTCTGGACCGAATTCGTCAAGCATACCTTGACTTACTTTGTAAGCACCGTTATATTCCGCAACTTCTTCTCCCATGAGGTACACAGACTTATCTCTGCGCATTTCTTCGCTCATGGCTTCACGAAGTGCTTCTCTGAATTGTATTTCTCTCATTTATCCTGTATTCAATGTAGGGTAAAATTAAAGCAAGATGATGAAATTACAAAACTAAAGCCAGACTGATTTTATGATTTTCGCCATTTTGGTGAAGAGTTTTCAGAATTTTTAAAAATATAGTCTGGGGTTGAAATTTTTGTAAGGTTAGGGTAGTGGCTTTTTTAGTTCTAGTTTACAAGCTGGTTGAAAAGAACAACCATACAAGCGGATTAATTTGGTAACAGAGGTTTTTACAAGTGGGCGTTTGGTTCAAAAATTGGGGCAAAAAAAAAGCCCCAATAATGGGGCTTTTTAAATTATTATAGCGCTTTTTATTTTAAAGCTGCTTTGAAAGCTTCGTTGGCAACAAAGTTTCTGAATTCAAGATCCGCTAGTGCTTCAGCTTTTAATTCAGGATTTGCAGCTACTGCTTTTCCTATGTTTTCAACTACAGCGTCAGCTTGGTTAAGACGAGCGCTAGCTACTGCTGCACCGTAATAAGCCATTGCGTAATTGCTGTCCAAATTAGCAGCTTCACCGAATGTGTTGGCAGCATTTTGGAAATCTTTGTTTAATAATTGTGCAAGTCCTTTGTTGAACAAGTTAACTACAGACTCTTCAGCTGCTGAAGTAGAGCTAACGGCATCAGAATACTTTGCCATAACAATTTCAGTAGACCCTTTAACACCATTAACACCTTTAGAAACATCGTTGCTAGCACCTAATGAAAGAGATTTGTTAGCAGCAGTGTTGGCTTTGTAAGCGTTGCCTTGCATCAAGTATACAGATGCTAAGTTAGCATATGCCTCAGCGCTTTCTTTTTTGTTGTTAGCAATGTCCAACTGAGTTTCTGCTTTAGCAGCCAATTCGGTATTGTTGCCTTCAATTGCTTGTGCAATGTAAACTGCAGCAAGGTTGTTGTGTGCATTCCAGCTTCCTGATTTTTTAGTAGCAGCTTCGTAAATAGCAGCCTTCTCAGAAAGAGATGGTGTAAGTGTTCCAGCATACATTAATTCTTCTTCAGAAAGTGTGTCCGCAGATACTTTTCCTTCAGAAATTTGTTTTGCCAATACAGAAATCTCAGCGTCAGTTTTCTTTTCTTTAACTGTTAGTATTTCTGTTTTTGCTGCTCTTAATGTTGGGTACAATTCTTTGAATACTTTTTTGTAAGTAGACAATTTTCTTAATTGCTTTTCTTTTTCTTCGAATGTTCCTCCACCGTTTACGATGTTTAAATACTCCGACTTGGCGGCTTGGTCGATACCTTCGTATCCAGCAAGTAATTTTTTGAAATCATTCCAATCTTCGATTACAGGTTTGATAACGAATTTGATAGAATCCGCCATGCCTTGGTAATCGTATTTTTTCATTTGGTCTCTGTAGAATTTCTCAATTTTTTGAGCTCTTTCTTCAGAAAGTTTCGAGTTAATTCTTTCAGCTCCTTCAGGAGAGTGCGTACCAGTAACAGTTACTGTTCTTGTAACGTTCTTTTCTGCAATGAATGCACTGAACTCTTGACCTCTGTCACTTCGCTTTTCTGAATATTTCAAAGTAGATCTACCTTGATCAAAAAAGAAATCAATGTTAGTAGGGACTAATTCTTCTTGGTTGTTGTAACCATGTCCGGCATATGCAGCATAATAAACATCCTCAACCAATTTACTAGTAGTGATGATACCATCTGCTACTGCAAGTCTTTCGGTTTCTTTGTTTTTGTTGTTTTTTGGATTTACTGCAACTCCTTTAATCTCTACATTACCACTTTTCATAGCAGGATCGTAGGCAAAAGAAAAGCTTTTAGATTGTCTTGGCGCTTCTGTAGAAGCATTGGGATAATCCTCTGCTTTAAATTCGATAGTTTCCAACTCCAAATCTGCCTCACCGTATTTGTAGTAAGTGTTCAAGTTGTAAACTTTCCCTTTTTTCAACATTTTTACTGGAAGGTTCGCTGCCATTTCAAAATTCACAGTATCGGCATGTACTTCCAAAGGATTGGGCGTAACTGTTAGCTGCTGCTCTTTTGATGCTTTCACCATTTGGTTAAGAGAACAACCTGATAAGGCAACAATTCCCAAAAGTGCTCCAGCGTGAATTATTTTTTTCATCTGCTTTATATGTTAAGGTTTTGTATGAATGCTTAAATAATTATCTAATTATTTAGTTTGCAATAATAGTTAAAAAAATTAATTATTTTGCACATAGAAGTTGATAATATGCTTATTATATTTGTAAAAAGGCTTATTTCCCGATGAAATGTTTAATTTGTCGGTTGGAATTAATATCAAGTTAAAAATAAACCGCCAAAATAGGCGTTATAATACAATGAGGAAGCTGCAATTATTCTTAGAAAAACATGCGTTTGGGGTGTGTACAAAGCTGGGAGAAAAACTCGGAGTTGCAACCTCCAGTATCCGGTTGTTTTTTATCTACTTGTCTTTTTTAACTTTTGGGTCTCCCATTATAATTTATATGTGCTTGGCATTTGTTATGAACCTAAGAAAATACATGAGGCAGAAACGCAATACTATTTGGTACTAATGCTTAACAATCGAAGTTCAGTTCACTGAAATATTTTTTCTTTTTAAGAAAGTAATCCAAGACCACACTTCCTTTGTAGATTTCTTTTTTGTTTCGAATGCGCACTACTTTCAAAGTATTCCTTCTTTTTTTTATATTCAATCGGATATCTCGTATGAAGAAATCAAAATGAGCCCTCCAAACGGCTAACCCATGAGAGGGGGAATCAAACAAGCCAAACTTGAACATGGCAATCCAATCCAACATCAGGCGCACCGGCATTTTAAATATTAATTCTGTTCTGGAGTAGTTTTTAAAGATCAAAGTCAATCCATTTCTGAAATTAAGATAGGTTTTTTTTGGGTTGGACTTATCTAATGTTCCACCACCAACATGATAAACATGACTCAAGCCATAATGAACCACAGTGTGTCCGGCGTTCCAAATTCTCCAACAAAGATCTATTTCTTCCATGTGTGCGAAAAAATCTTCGTCTAATTGTCCTACGGCATTGTATACTTCCGAACGCACAATGAGACAGGCTCCGGTAGCCCAAAATATAGGGTATACATCGTCATATTGCCCTTTGTCCTCTTCTAGCGTTTGAAACAACCGTCCTTTGCAGAAAGGGTATCCTAAATGGTCGATGTACCCACCAGCAGCTCCGGCGTATTCAAATTTGCCTTTGTTGTTAAAATCTAAAATCTTTGGTTGGGCAGCTGCTACACCTGGGTGTGCATCCATGTAATCTACAATAGGCAATATCCAGTTTTCACTTACCTCGATATCCGAGTTGAGAAGAACAAAGTATTCTGCATTGATTTGGGCAAGGGCCTCGTTGTACCCCACACTGTAACCACCATTGGATTGGTTTAAAATTAATCGTACTTCAGGGTGGTGTTTTTTTAAATAGGCAACAGAATCATCTGTAGATTGGTTGTCTGCTACTATTACTTCGCACCCTTTACTTTGGGTACAGGTTTGGGAAAGAAATTGTTCTAAAAAGTGTTTCCCATTATAGTTTAAAATTACTACGGCAACTCTTGTCATTTATTTCATTCCTCCAAAATCAAATCCAGGAATGTCCGGCATCATACCTTGCGTAGATTTTTGCATTTCTTCTTTTGCTAGTGCATCTGCTTTTTCCATGGCAATATTAACAGCAGCAACCACCAAGTCTTGAATCATATCCTTGTCTTCTGGTTTAACAAGGTCTTTGTCGATGTCCACTGAAATTAACTGGCGGGCACCATTTACGATAACTTTAACCATACCTCCTCCAGACTCTCCCTCAATTCTCAAAGATTCTAGTTTGTCTTGTGTCTCCTTCATTTTCGACTGGACTTCTTTCATTTTGCCCAGCATTTTCATCATATCAAACATAAGCCTTCATTTTGAATGGGCGGCAATTTAGTAAAATAGCTTTAAAGTAGAATGTTAATTTGAAATAAAAGTATGCTTATTTCATTAATACAACTGTTCCAGAACCTGTGATAGTTCTTGCAGCCTCATCCGTCAGGATTACCTTATAGGTATAAGAGTTCTGCTCTAGTAATTGCCCATTATATGCACCATCCCAGCCTATAAACAAACCATCAGAATCTCTTTGAAGGCTGTTATTAGCAAAAATAAGTTCGCCCCAACGGTTGTATACTTCCAAGGAAATCTTGGAAACATATTGCGCAGATACAACCATGTGGTCGTTCAATCCATCTCCATTGGGCGTAAAAGCATTAGAGACTAGAAGCTTATTTTCCCTAATGATCGAGTAAACATTGGAAATACTGCTTGGCAACAGGGCATCTATCGGAAATGCTGTAACCTGGAAAACATTCACTTGCCTGTCCGTACTTAAGTCCGTATAAACATGGTTGGTATTGTTTCCAGTATTTACCTCGTCCAACAAAACACCGTCTTCTGTAAAACGCTGCAATAAATAGTAAGCAACACCATTGGACCAACCTGTAAAATTATTCCAGCTAATGGTGATGGTTGATTCTAATTCATTCCCTTTAATAAGAATGGGTTGCACGAGTGTCCCTGGTTCTGAACTGTTACCGCAAGCATCGGTATAATTAATGCGGTAATAATTGGAAGAAGCCAGTTCACCAATATCAATAAAATTGGTTTCCTGGGTTTGGTGTATGGGAGAAAGGTTGTCTTTGTTTCCTTTATATACTGTGTATTGGTTGCTGCCAATGGGAAAAGCCGTAGGCTGCCAAATAAGATCAGTTTCCGAATTGTTTTCTATTTGAATGCTGATATCCGTTATCGCGGTAGGTGTTTCAGACGAAAAGGAGGTGCCACAAATTTCGGGAGCATTGGAAACCACCAAAAGCCCCGGTATAGTTGGGTGGCTGTATTCCCCCCTAACTACATAACAATAATCAACATTGCAGGTTACATTATCTGTATCGTTGTGAGAGAGCTGTACTCCAGAAAGAGAAATGTGGCCCGTCCCGTTTCTATACACCCTAAAATTGTCAAATGTAGCGGTGGAAGAAACCCAAGCAAGTTGGTTTTGTAAACTTTTAATTGCAAGCGAGGCGGTTACGGATGTAACAACATTTGAAATTTTGGTATTGGAAGGGGTACAAGCATCTTTTGCTTTCAGTCTGAAAGTGTAATGGTTGTTGTAAAAATCTAAATTGATATTGCTGATGTCCACCGTGACATCCGTTCCAGCTACACCGGTTGTTGCCATCAATGTAGAAAAAGAGCTGCTGTTGTTGATGGCAATCTCGATATCATAATCCAAGGACTGCAAGGATTGAAAAGTTAGTTGGGCCATGCTTTCATCCTGGACGGTCAAAGTTTTAACCACCGGCGCGAGTATAAAGTCAACGACATTGATGGCTGCGGTTTCTACTGCACAATTGACGGTGCTTCCATAGGCTTTACCACTTACGCCAACATTTCGAATCCCCGTTGTTGGATAGGTGTGTTCCACAATTTTCGCCAAACTTGAAGTCTCTTCGGTAGGACTTCCATCTCCCCAGTCAATTTCATAATAATCAAAATTGTTTTCACTATCTAAAATTTGCACCCGTATTCTTCGGCTGCTGCAGTTGAGTAGTTTAAAGTCCGGCGCACTAGAAGGCACAACCAAAAGGTCGACATCGTCATAAAAGTTGGTGTCGTTGGGCCTAATTTTAATGTTTCTGACCACTCTTACATCACTAGATAAATTAAACAAAGTAGCTCCACTGGTCCCTATGGAGGCAATGATGTCATCATTTTCATTTACAATATCACAAGGACATGCGGCATCACACAAACAAGTAGTGTTGTTGGCTGGGTTATTGGTTATTGTAAAATTAATACCAGAAGAAGGGTCAGAACACCCCTCTTGCGCGGTAACAATATAAAGGCTCTTGTCGGAATCTACATCAGCTTGCGCCTGGCTATTTTCCGTAATAAAAGCTAATAACTGGATTAAAAATAAGGTTTTAAAAAACAGATGTTTATATCTCAATTTCATCAATGGCTACTTGCTTTAAAAAGGTTTCTGCTTCGACCATATCGGTGTGCAAAAGTCGATCATACTCTATAAACGGTACAACCTTCCTGAAATTTTCCATAAATTTTTCTAAATATGGGGAAGTTTTTCCGCCTTTCCTAAAATCCATGGCTTGGGCCGCTGTAATGAGTTCGATGGCCAATATGCGGTATAGGTTGTTCACTACTTTATAGGTTTTAGTTGCTGCATTGGCCCCCATACTGACATGGTCTTCTTGGCCATTTGAAGAAACTATTGAGTCTGCCGAAGCCGGTGCACAATATTGTTTGTTTTGGCTCGCAATTGAAGCTGCCGTGTATTGTGGAATCATCAGTCCTGAATTTAAACCAGGGTTGGCAACTAAATAATTGGGCAGTTCTCTTTCCCCTGAAATCAATTGGTAGGTTCTGCGCTCAGAAATACTTCCGAGTTCTGATAAGGCCAAGGTTAGAAAGTCTAAAGACAAGGCCAGTGGCTGTCCATGGAAGTTGCCTGCAGAAATTATCAAATCTTCATCAGGGAATACATTGGGGTTGTCCGTGACACTATTGATTTCAATTTCCATTATGTTTTTGACGTAGGCAATGGCGTCAAAACTAGCACCGTGAACTTGTGGGATACAACGGAACGAGTATGGGTCTTGTACATGCTTTTTTGGTGCTTTTATTAAGGCGCTTGCTTCCAGCAACCCTAAAACGTGTGCAGCCACGGCCTGCTGTCCTTTTTGTGGTCGTATTTGGTGAACCAAAGCATTAAAAGGTTCAATCCGGCCATCAAAAGCATCCAGAGACAAGGCGCCAATGGTATTGGCCAAAGTCAATATTCTTTGGGCATGGTAAACTGCCCAAGTCCCATAGGCACTCATTAGTTGGGTACCATTGAGAAGAGCCAAGCCTTCTTTAGAAGTCAAACTTACCAAATCCCAGCCCAGCTGACGGTTGATTTCTTTTCCGCTAATTTTTTCACCTCGGTACTGCACTTCTCCTTCACCAATCAAAGGCAAACTTAAATGGGCCAAAGGGGCCAAGTCTCCTGAAGCACCCAACGATCCCATTTCATATACAATGGGTGTAACACCGTGGTTGTAAAAGTCGACCAAGCGATCGACTGTTACTTTCTGGACCCCTGAATGTCCATACCCCAAAGATTGTATCTTAAGGAAAATCATTAATTTTACAATTTCTTTGGGTACTTCTTCTCCGAAACCACAGGCATGGGATTTTACAATGTTGTCTTGTAATTTGTGTAAATCTTCATCGTCAATGCTCTGGCTGTACAAAGACCCGAAGCCAGTGTTGATGCCGTATACAGGCCCTAATGAAGCACTTACTTTGTTGTCCAGATAAGTCCTACACTTTTCAATGCGGGCAATTACCTCGTCCGATAGTTCAAGTTGTACGTCTTGGTTTAATAATTGACCAATGGTTCGGATGCTAATTTTTTCGGTTGTGATTTGATGTTGGGTTGTCATTTTGGTTGGGTTTAGGGTTAAAATTTATGACATCAGACTTAAAAAATCTTCAAGTGTCTGATTGTTTTGGGCCCCTGAATTCATGTCTTTTACACACAATGTGTTGTTTTTGATTTCGTCGGGACCTAGGAGTAGGACAAACGGAATTTTCTTTTTATCTGCAAAATTTAGCGCTTTTTTAAGTTTGACCTGGGTAGGGTAAATTTCTGATTTAATCCCATTCGCTCTTAATGCATTCAAAACTTTAAACCCATAGGGCATGCTTTCTTGATCAAAAGAATAGAGCAAAACTTCTGTAGAATGCATCGCTTTTTCTTTGAACAAACCAAGTTCTTCCATTACATCGTAGAGGCGGTCCACTCCAAATGAAAAACCGACACCCGAAACTCCATCCAATCCAAAGACACCGGTTAGGTTGTCGTAACGACCACCGCCACTCACACTCCCAATCGAAACATGGTTGACTTTAACTTCAAAAATAGCTCCGGTATAATAAGAAAGGCCCCTGGCCAGTGTGAAATCTAAATCTACATGGTTGTTAACTGAATCGAACTGTTGTAGCAATTTAAAAGTTTCTTGTAGGTCATTGGAACCATTTTGCCCGGCTTCCAAATGGCCTAGTGTATTTATTATGAATTCAATTTTTTCTTCATTGCTGCCTTCTAATTTTAGCAGGGGTTTAATTTTTTCTAAATTACTTGCTGCGTATCCTTTTGAAATTAATTCTTCAAAAACTGCATCGGCACCTATTTTATCCAACTTGTCTAAAGCCACGTAAAATGCAGTTTCATTTTCACCTCCTGCCAATTGTGCCATAGCAGCTAAAATCTGTCTGTGGTTAATTTTAATGCTGTAATCCTGGATGCCCAATAACTCAAACACCTCATTGATCATCAAAACAATCTCTGCTTCACAAATTAAAGAGTCTGTGCCTACCACATCGGCATCGCATTGGTAAAACTCTCTGTAGCGACCCCTTTGCGGTCGATCTGCGCGCCATACTGGCTGTATTTGGTACCGCTTAAATGGGAAGGTGATGTTGTGCTGGTTCATCACTACATAGCGGGCAAAAGGAACAGTTAAGTCATACCGAAGTCCTTTTTCTGCTATTTTAGGCATCAATTGCTTGGAGCCATTTTGGTAGTCTTCTACCGATGTTTTTTTCAAGTAATCACCGGAATTTAAAACTTTAAAAATTAGCTGGTCTCCCTCATCCCCGTATTTACCAGTTAAAACCGAAAGGTTTTCCATACTGGGTGTTTCTAACGGCATGTATCCGAATTTTTGAAAAACCTTTTTAATGTTTTCAAAAATAAAATTTCTTTTGGACATTGTTTCTGGTCCGAAATCTCTAGTGCCCTTTGGTAAGGATGGTTTTTGCGACATACGAATAAAAATTTTGCCAAAAGTAATAAACTTGCTTCGATTTTACACGCAATCTAAGGCCTTATGCACCACAAAAAGAAAAGAAAAAAGAAAACACTTTAAAAAAAATAGGAGTCTGTTTTATTTTTTATAAATAAAGTTTGTAATTTTGCAGTTCGAATCTAAATACTAAGAATAAGATGGCGTTTACAACGAAAGAACATAAGAACAGAACGGTTGCTAAGAAAAGAAACCAAGATATACAGCTAAGAAGCTCTGTTCCAGTAATCAAGAAGGTGGACATTGAAGAAATGAAAGCTTCATTTAGTAAAGGGAAGAAAAAAGCAACTAAGAAAGTTGAGAAAAAAGCAGAAACTGCTGAATAAAAATACAAACCCCGATTTATCGGGGTTTTTTTATGTCCAATTCAATAACCTGCATATTTTTTATTTGGTCTCCATCGATGCAGAACCGCAACAAAGTGCGCACTTTATGAAAACCACTTTTTCCTGCCGCACCGGGGTTGAGGTGCAAAAGCCCTTTTCTTTTTGGGTCTGAAATTACTTTTAAAATATGAGAGTGCCCACAAACAAAAATATCTGGTTGGTGTTCGTTTAATAAAGGAATTGAAGTTTTATTGTATTTAGGAGGGTACCCTCCAATGTGTGTCATGAGTACAGTTTTGTTTTCTACTCGGAACAACATTGTCTCGTCTGTTAAATTTCTAACTTCCTTGCTGTCGATGTTGCCATAGACTATTTTGGTTTCTTTAAATGCACGAAGATCCTCCACAATAGAAGTAGATCCTATGTCGCCAGCGTGCCAAATCTGGTCGCAGTTCTTAAAGTATTCATATACCTTAGGATCTAAGAATCCATGGGTGTCTGATAGCAGTCCAATATTGGTCATTTGAAGTTTTTGTAGTAAAACAGAGGTGAAAATATAGTTTTGTCTGTAATAAAAATAAAAAATGTTGAGTTTCACAATTGAGATTACAATTTACGGTATGTATTTTGTGTTAGTTTTAGGAAATGAAATAAGTTATGGAAAAGAATAATTTATTGGTTATCGGATTTTTGTTGGTGTTGAGTATTTCTTTTATGGTAGTAGAAGAAGGTGCACAGGCATTAAAAGAAGTGGAACATGATAATTTTCAACGAGGAGAAGTGCTGGAGTTTAAAATGGGGTATGGCATTTTTAATGTAGGAAAAGGCAAAACTTATATTAGTGATAAGCTGTATAGGGTGAACAACAGAATATGTTACAAAGTGATGGTGGATGGAAGAACCTCAGGAGTAGTAGACTGGTTGGCCAAAGTAGACGACCACTGGGGGGCTTATGTAGATACCAGCGCATTGGTGCCACATATGGCCTACCGGAATATCAAAGAAGGCAAATATATAAAAGATGAAATCACCCGTTTTGACCATAAGGCCAAACGAATTTCGGTTAAAGATGTTAATACAGATACAGGGAAATACAACAAGGCAAAGGTGTATGAGTCCAAAGAAGCAGAAGTTAGAAGTTTGTTGAGTGGATTTTTGTTTATTAGAACGCTTGATTTTGAACAATATGCCATAGGGGACACCATAGCACTATCGGGTTTCTTTGAAGATACTTTTTATAATATGAAAATATTGTATGGTGGAAAGGGAAAAGTGAAAACAAAATTGGGGAAAATAAATGCTTTTAAGTTGATTCCTGTAATGCCAGACAACAGCTTGTTTGACGGAGATAATTCTATAACTGCTTGGTTCAGTGATGATAAAAACAAAATACCTTTAAAGGTGGAGGCCGATATGTTCATAGGAAGTGCTGGAGTAGAAATTACCAGAGCCAAGGGGTTGAAACACCCTTTAAATTATTATAAAAAATAGCATTTTGAGTTTTAATTGTACTAATTTCGAATTATGAAAAAGACATTGCTTTTTGTTATTTGCGTTTTTGTTGTATCTGTAGGGTTGGCAGATAAAAAAAAGATCCAATTCGAATCTAAAGATGGCCTTGAAATAACAGCTGATTTGTACTTGACCAACGAAAAATCAGCACCTTTTATATTGTTTTTTCATCAAGCGGGTTGGAGTAGAGGAGAGTACAACGAAATTGCACCTAAAATGAACGCCATGGGTTTCAATTGTTTGGCAGTTGATTTGCGATCAGGAGGTAGTGTCAATGGCGTAACCAATGAAACTTATAACCGCGCCGCAAGGGCCATGAAAGGTACTACCTATGTGGATGCTTACCAGGATATGGTGGCGGCTGTGGAATATGTGAAAGAAAATTTTGCGGAGGGCAAAGTAATTGCATGGGGTAGCTCGTATTCTTCGGCATT
This sequence comes from Cytophagales bacterium Alg240-R148, assembly GCA_900537185.1. GTDB lineage: Bacteria > Bacteroidota > Bacteroidia > Cytophagales > Cyclobacteriaceae > Alg240-R148. The sequence goes on along the minus strand of LS999828.1, from coordinate 341,865 downwards.
GTCTTTGGTATTGGCAGCGGAGTTGCAATTGGATGGCGTATTGTCTTTTTCACCAGGGGAGTATTTTGCTAGTTTTGGTAAAACCAAACAATACATTACCAATGCCGTTGTAGATTTGAACTGCCCAACCTTCGTTACATCAGCAAGAGATGAGAAAAATAATTGGTGGGGAATTTATAATAACATACCTTCGCCAACTAAAATTTATTTTGTCCCAACTTCTAGTGGAAATCATGGTAGCAGGGCTTTGTGGGAGAAATTTAATGATTCGAAATATTACTGGGAAGCAGTGGACAATTTTTTAAAAGAGCATTACAATAAAAATAAGGATGAGAAATAAGTTGATAATTTTGTTGGTGGTAGTTTTGGCAGCATGTTCTGGAAAAGAATCAAAAAAAGGAGATGTTTATTTTGAAAAAGGAGAGTACGAAAAAGCAGTAGAAGCGTACGATAAGTTTTTACTGATAAAACCCTTTCATGAAAAAACATTGTACAACAGAGGACGTGCCTATGAGGAAATGGGTAAAATTGATTTAGCATTAGCCGATTTTAACAAAATCATCAAATCCAATCCCCATCATGTGGAGGCTTTGATGAGTGTGGGCAAAGATATACTGGTTCGAAAAAAAGATTATGAATTGGCTATTTTTCATTTTTCAGAAGTTTTGAAAATTACACCAAACAATGAAACTGCTTTTTTACTTAGGGGAAAGGCAGAACAGAAAAGTGGTTTGGTAAACGAGGCGATAAAATCGTATAATTTTGCAATTAATATCAAACCAGATTATGGCGAGGCCTACTTGTCTAGGGGAACTGCCTATCTTGTAAAAGGCAATAAAAAAATGGCTTGTTCAGATTTTAACAAAGCCAACGCCAACAAGGTAGAACAGGCTGCTCAGGCGCTGCATAAATATTGTAAGTAATTAATGGTCGTGTGATTCGGTTTGGTGGGTACATAATGTAGCGCTTTTTTTATCTCCACTTCCCAAACATTCCGGACAATTCTTCGACATGATTTTCTTGCCCTCGCAATGGGAGCATCCGTGAAAACCTTGTCCTTTGCAGCGGTCACAGGTGGTGTAATTGTTTTCATTAAAAGCATTCCTACTGATTACAACCCCTTCTCCATCACACTTTTTACAGAGTTCAATACCTTTTCCTTGGCAATATTGACAGGTGAGATCGATGGTCTTATTCCCTTCACAATAATCACATGGAACCAGTAAAAAACCAGATTTATCACACAGCGGGCAAGATTGAATTACAGACATGGCTTGTCCTATTTTCCTTTCCAGTTGGATGGCTTCTGTTTTGTGTCGGATTTCGCTATCGTGGTAGGTGAGGTATTGCTGAAGAAAGTTAAGGCTGTTGTTGTATTTCTTTAAATCGTATAAATTTTTCGCAAAGTAATAAGGGAATTCCGCCGAGATTTCACCACCGGAAGAGAGCAACCGCTTGTACATATTGTACGCCTCTTTGTGAGCACCGGATTCTGACAATTGGATGGCTTCTTTTAAGGAGGCCTCTTCAAAGTAATCTTGTGCCTTCAAAGAAAAGTTGGATAGAAGAATAAAAGTCAGAATAAGTGATTGCGCTATTTTCATATGTTGTATAACTAATAAAACTCGGGTATATTGTTTTCAACAAAATACCCGAGAAAAAGATTTATTTTTTAAATTGGTCCGCTAGTATTAAATCTTTGGTCCCATGTCCATGGCTGTAAAACCCACTCCCTGATTTCACTCCTAGATGTCCGGCTTCTACCATATTAACCAGCAGTGGACAAGGGGCGTATTTTGGGTTTCCAAAACCGTCTTGAAGTACTTTTAGTATAGACAAGCAAACATCCAGCCCAATAAAATCTGCTAGTTGCAAAGGTCCCATGGGGTGGGCCATTCCAAGCTTCATTACCGTATCAATTTCTTCTACACCTGCAACACCTTCGTGTAAGGTGATGATGGCTTCGTTGATCATCGGCATCAAAATTTTGTTGGCAACAAAACCTGGGTAGTCATTAACTTCTACAGGGATTTTCCCTAATTTTTTAGACAAATCCATGGTGGTGTTAGTAACTTCATCCGATGTGTTGTAGCCCCGTATCACCTCCACTAATTTCATGATGGGTACTGGGTTCATAAAGTGCATGCCAATTACTTTATCAGGCCTTTTTGTAACAGAAGCAATTTTTGTAATGGATATGGAGGAGGTATTGGTAGCTAAAATACAGTTGTCTGGTGCATTTTCATCCATTTCTTTAAAAATTGACAACTTCAGCTCCATTTGTTCTGTTGCGGCTTCCACAATTAGGTCGGCGTGTTGTACCCCTGCTTGGATTGAAGTATGGGTGCTTAGGTTGTTCAGCGTATTTGTTTTAGTTTCTGCAGAGATTTTCTCTTTAGCTACCAACCTATCAAGATTCTTCTCTATGGTTGCCAGCGCCTTAGCCAGCGCCTTTTCGGATACATCTACCAAAGAAACGGTGAAATTATTTTGAGCGAACACATGGGCAATGCCATTTCCCATGGTACCAGCCCCGATAACAGTAATGTTTTTCATTTGTATAGGTTGTTTGGGTTTGTTAATTCAAGCAAATATAATAACATTTTAAGCAATGAAATGGTAAAAATGTAATTCTCTGTTATAGCACAAAAGATATTTCTATCTTTGTCAAATGGAATTTTTAGGAACAATACAACATGGGGATGCCATAAAAAACGCAGATGGCAAGCGAGTTTTTAAATTCGATTTTCATGGAGAGCCTGTTGAAGTAGGGTTGGATAAAGGCAGTTTTAGCTTTAAAGACGTACTAGATAAAGACGCTTTTATTTATTCTGCAGAGAAAGGGGTTTATGTAGCTTCTTTTACAGTACCAGAAATTTTAAAGAATGATATCAGTGCTTTGGAGGTGGTGCAGATCGTGAGAGGAGGGGCATTCCTTAATTGGGGGTTGTCAACTGATTTGTTTTTACCCAAGTCAGAAATGGACAGGGCACTGACTATTGGTGAAAAAGTTTTGGTGAAACTGTGTATTGATTATAGAAACGAGCGGTTGATTGCTGTTTCTAAAATTTCAGACATGCTGGAATCTGCAGAAGGCTTAAGAGAGCACGATGAAGTGAATTGTTTGGCAATGCAATACTCGGACTTGGGCTTAAAAGTGGTGGTGAACGATGCTTTTTCTGGTATGATATATACAGAGAACTTAGTTCAAAAGCCCTTGGAAGGAAGCATTTTTAAGGCTTTCGTGAACAAAGTGAGAGAAGACGGGAAAATTGATTTGCTATTTAGAAAAGCTGGGTTTTTAGGACTAGAAGGACATAAGTCCGATCTAGAACAATGTTTGAATGACAATGAAGGTTTCTTGCCATTAACCGATAAAAGTGACCCAGATAAAATAAGAGATTTAACGGCCATGAGCAAAAAAGCCTATAAAAGAGCAGTGGGCATGTTGCTTAAAGCTGGGAAAATAGAAATTTTGGATTCCGGAATTAAATTAAAATAAGTGCAACGCGATAATTCGGAATACTGGTGGCTTTTAAAGCCAATGTTAATCTTATTTGCTATAAGCGGAGTGGGTTTGTTGCTAGCTTATTTGTTGCGGTTTCAGCTGCTGTTGCTGTTGCTTCCAAATGGCATATTTGTTCAAACCAAAGGAGTTGTGGATGTAAATGCCATTACAATTAATTGGAGTTACAAAGGAGATACTGCGGTTGTTTTTAACAACCAGGTGAGTGACAACCTCCGATTCAGTGGTAAGGGAAAGAATGTTTTTGATGTATACTATGAAGGGGTCTACCAAACTTCATTTGAGCACAACAAAATGACCGAATATGCTACACACGATTACTTTTTTGTAATAGACGGAGATTCGGATAATGTATATTTCGATTTAAAAATAAGTGGGCCAGAGGCCCAGTACTAATGTGCGTGTGCCCTTAAGTGTGGAGGCACCTTTACCGAAGTTCTAGACTTTCTATCAAATTGAAGTAGATCGGTGGGTTTTTTGCAAAGGATCGCTTTGTTTTGGAAAATGGCAATTGGTGCTTTGATCATTTGGGGATTGTTCATCAAAACCTCAAGCCATCCGGACATAGTAAAAGTATTCCCTGCAATTTTTTCTTGGTAATCTTTTCTGGATTTGTCCAATAAATCTTTTGGCTTTAAGTCCAACATATTAATGATGTCTTTCCATAGGGTGGTGGTCAATGGCTGCTTGTGGTAATCTATCAAGTTTATATTGTTGGATATGGTTTGGGCAATGGCTCTAGTTTGCTTTCCCATATTGCTTGAAGGATCAAAATAAATGATGAGTTCGTTAGGATGAATGTTCATGGTTAATGCGAGTTAAATGGCTGTCGGTTAATTCGATAATATTTATCGAAGTTTAATAATATAATCATTTAACTTTGTAATTCCAAATGAAAAAAAGGCTATGAAACAGTTGGATATTGACAATTTTAACCAAAAAGTGGCAAAAAAAGCAGATGCCAACCGCCAATTGGTCCAAGACCTACGAAAGCGAAAAAAGAAAATAGATGGTGTATTCCATGCATCGCACTACGAAGTTTTTGAGGAGATGGACTGTTTGACCTGCGCCAATTGTTGTAAAACTACAGGGCCTTTGTTTCTTGACTCAGATATTGAACGGTTGTCAAAAGTTTTGAAAATGAAGCCAGCCATATTTATACAAGAATACCTCCGGATAGATGAGGAAGGCGACCATGTTTTGCAATCCACTCCTTGTGCTTTTTTAGGGCACGACAACAAGTGTATAGTGTACGAAGACAGGCCTAAAGCCTGTAGAGAATACCCACATACCAACCGAAAGAACATGCATCAAATTCTTAAATTAACGGAGAAAAATGCGCTCATTTGCCCTGCGGTGGATAAGATTTTTGATGCTATTAGAATCAAATTAGGGTGATGGTTAACAGCGGTTAAAAATTGGTAATGCTAATTGCACCAATAAAAAATGCTTTATTTTTGAATTTCCCCGTTTTCTGATAAAAATATTGCGATGCTTTTGGTGTTGGGAAACTGGGCCATTATAATCATTATCATTACAGTTACCGGAACACTAATGATCATTCCGGTCACTCCCCAAATAGCGCCCCAAAAAGACAAGGCAATTAGTACTACCATAGCGCTAATATTTAAAGAATTGCCCATTATTTTAGGTTCCAGTATGTTGCCAACTATAATTTGGATGGCTCCTACCGCAGCAATTACCATAAAGAATGGTGCAAAGGATGCTGTTTGAAGCAACGCCATCGCTGCAGGAAAGAAGGTGGCAATCAAAGAGCCAATGGTTGGGATATAATTCAACATGAAAATTAAAAAGGCCCAGAAAAAAGCATAATCTACCCCAATAATTAACAAGGCAACAAAACTTAAGGTGCCGGTAATTAAACTAATGATGGTTTTTAAGGCAATATAGTCATTGATGGAGGTGTTCAGCTTTTCAATGATTCCGTTGGCTTTTTTGAAATCAGCTTCTTCACGAAATACCAACCTAATTTTCTTCATAAATACGGCTTCTTCCAACATTAGGAATAGCACATAGAGTACCACCATAAAGGCATCCGCGAACAATTCAGTGACCATATTGATAATCGCTTTAATTAGAACCGCAAAATCGTAATCCCCGGTGAAATCATCGAACCATAAAATTAAATTGAAACCTGTCAGGTTGTGAATCTTGGAGGACATCAATGCAATGTTTTTATCGTATTCTGGGATGGCTTCGGTCATGTGCATTACATTGCGCGTTAAAAGGTTGCCAATGATGCTAAGGGTAGAAAAGATGATAATGAAGGCAGCTCCATTCAGAGCCCAATTGGGTAATCTTTGCCCCAATTTCTGTCTTTTTATAAAACTCTTTAAAATTTTTATAAGAAACCAGACCATAACAGCCAAAACCAATGGAAGTAATATTGATTTTCCATAAATCAATATTATTACACTCAGGGTCAATATAATTAAGGTGTAAGCAAAAGTTGAAAGCTTCATGTTGGTTTTTTTTATGAAAATAATAAATGGAATTGAAAATCAACTCTTTAACATAATTTATATTCAAAAATTCCTTTATGTTTTAAATAGCTACCAAAAAATGATATAATTGGTAAATATTTATTTTCAATGATACAAAAGGCCAAGTTAATAGTTTGTGTACTCATTTTTATGGGTGCTGTAGGAGTGGTCACTTTCCAAGGGTGTAACAATAAAAACGAAAATGAAAAAGCAAAAACAAAGGTAGAATTGGCATCTAACCTTGGAATAAGCGCTTCAGATTTTTTAGGGGGGGAAAATTGTAAGTCGTGCCACCAAAATCAATTCGAAGAATGGGAGGGTTCCCACCACGATAAAGCGATGGATGCAGCCAATGCTACCACCGTTTTAGGTGATTTTGATGGGGCAATATTCAAAGGAGACAATACTACTAGCAAGTTTTTCAAAAAAGGGAAGGACTTTTATGTGAATACCCAGGGGGCAAATGGTTTGTTCGATGATTTTAAAGTTGTATACGTTTTTGGCGTGGCTCCATTGCAACAATATTTGGTTGCGCTTTCGAATGGCAAGCTGCAAGCACTAAGCACCGCTTGGGACAATCAAAAGAAAACCTGGTATGATTTGTATCCAACTTTAGATGTTCAACATACAGAATGGCTCCATTGGTCGCGTGGAGGGCTCAACTGGAATAGCATGTGTGCCGATTGTCATTCTACCTATGTAGAAAAAAACTTTGACCCCGAAACAGGCGCTTATGCAACCCACTTTACCAGCATCAATGTAAGTTGTGAAGCCTGTCATGGGCCAGGAAAGGCCCATGTGGAATGGGTGCAAAACGAGGCCTACGATGCGGATGAAAGTAAAAATATTCTTCAATTAACTTCCAGCCTGAGCTCAGAGCAGCAAGTAGACCAATGTGCCAGGTGCCATTCAAGAAGAAGTCAGATTACCAATGCGTTTGATTTTGAGGGGGAGTTTATGGACCACTATGTGCCTTCCATTCTAAGACCAGAGTTGTACCATGCAGATGGTCAAATTAAAGATGAAGTATATGTATTTGGTTCTTTTGTACAGAGTAAAATGTACCACAACGACGTACAGTGTACCGATTGCCACAATCCGCATACTTTGGAATTGAAAATAGAAGGCAATGGCCTTTGTTTGCAATGCCATGAAAAAAAAGAATTTGACACCAAAGAACACCACTTTCACGGCATTGAATCTGAAGGGGCCCTGTGTGTGAACTGTCATATGCCAGGTAAAAATTACATGGGTATTGACTTTAGAAGGGACCATAGTTTTAGGGTGCCACGTCCCGATCAAAGTGTACAATTTGGTACCCCCAATGCTTGCACCCAATGCCACGATGGGAAAACAGATGCTTGGGCAGCTAAAGCCATAGAGGATCATTTTGGCCCCAACAGGAAGCCGCATTTTTCAGATGTTTTAACCGAGGCCTCTGTAAACAGCGAAACTGCTGTCTTGCCTTTGCTTGGTCTGCTCAAGGATGCAACAACCCCGTCAATAGTGAAAGCCACAGCCATTGCTTATTTGCGTGGTTTGCCATACCCAGGTGTGCAAGAAGCAATGCTTCAGTCCCTTGCCGATAAAGCGCCGATAGTACGGCATACGGCAGTTTTAACTTTAGAAAATTCGGATCCTGCAACCATTCAAGCTTATGCGCTTCCTCTGCTCAAAGATAAAGTGCGTTCGGTGCGGTATGCCGCGGCACGGGTTACTGCGTTGCTGCCGTTGCAAAATATACCACAGGCCTACCAAGAAGTATTTAAAAACACCCAACAAGAGTACCGCAATTCTTTGGATATCCAGGCGGATTTCCCCGCTGGTAGTTTTATGATAGGGCAGTTTTATGAAAAAATTAACCAGCCTAAAAATGCCGAGAAAGCCTATATAAAAACACTACAATTGGATAACTACTTCAACAATGCCCGTGTTAATTTGGCTCGATTGTACAATTTAGAAAAACGCAACCAAGAAGCCATTGATTTGTACCACATCATTTTAAAACAAGAACCAGAATATGCCCAGGGGTACTATTCCTTGGGGCTTTTATATGCGGAAGAAAATGATCTTGAAAAGGCGAAGACCAATTTGGAGCAAGCTATAACATTGAACCCGCTCAACGAAAGGGCTTACTACAATTTGGGACTCTTATTCCACAACAATGGAGATACCACCTATGCAGAAAGTGTTTACAAGCAAGGGCTGGCGAAATTGCCTAACTCCATTCCTATTAATCATATAATGGCTATATTGAAGGTCCAAAATGGATCTTTTGACCAGGCAATTCCATTTGTACAGTTTTTATTAAGTGTAGACCCTCAAAATCAAGATTATCTTGGGTTACAACGCGCTATTGTTGAAAATACAAAATAATTTATTGTAAGGTGTTTTCCATCGATATTAAATCGTGGTCCCCTACCTTGTATTGTCCTGGTTTTTTAATATAACCAAGGTTGGAATAGAACATTTCCAAATGTGCATGTGGGTTGATATGCACTGTTTTAATACCATTTTTTCTGGCCTGGTTGTGTAGGGTGTTGATTACTTTTAAGGCCAAACCATTGTTTCTAAACTCTTTTTTTACACCTATTCTAGATATTTCAGCTCTGGAATCGGAAGTGATATACAACCTGCCAGTGGCTACAACTTCCATTGCGCTGTTTTTAACTACTGCTATAATACACCCCTCATCCTTGCCGTCCACTTCCAAAGATTCCGGTATGCCCTGTTCTTGTATGAAAATTTCTTTTCTTAACTCTAAAGAGGCTCGAAGATCTTCTGGGGTTTTGGCTATTATGGATGGAAAGTTCATGTTACAAAATTTTTCTTAAGGCTTCCAGAACATTGTTAGCAACAATTTTATGGCCTTTTACATTTGGGTGAATGCCGTCGGCCAAATTCAAATTTTTATCACCAGCAACTCCTTCTAAAAGAAAAGGGATTAGAACGGCATTGTTTTTATCCGCCAGATCCGGAAATATTTGACCAAAGCTAGCACTGTATTTTTGCCCCATATTGGGCGGCACCATCATACCTGCAATAATTATTTTCACATCCTGGTTTTTTGCCTTTACTTTATTAATTATTTGTTGAAGATTTTCTTTAGTTTGGTCAATTGGCAATCCTCTCAGTCCGTCGTTTGCACCTAACTCTAAAACCAAAACATCTACTGGTTGGCGCAATATCCAATCAATTCTACTTAAGCCTCCTGCGGAAGTTTCTCCACTCAACCCAGCATTGATTACTTTGCACTGTGTGCCTTCCGAAATTAATTGAGATTCAACAATGGAAGGGAATGCTTGTTCTATAGATAACCCATAACCTGCGGTTAAACTGTCACCGAAAAATAAAATAATCTTTTCTTGGCTGTCACCGTATAAAAGGGGAATTGCCAGAAAGAAATGAATCAGTAATTTAGTCATCATTAAATAAAAACTTTTAAAACGATTTAAAACCTGTTAATTTAAAACCCTAACGATATTGAATTGCATACGGTTTATTGCATACAAGGTTTTTATAGATAAACCGATAAAATAGAAAGTAAAAGTGGAAGAACAAATTTTAGTGGTAGAAAATCTTGAGAAATCATTTTCTTTGGATCAGCGCAAATTAGAAATATTAAGTGGTATAAATTTCACCATACAAAAAGGAGAGTCGGTGGCCATTGTAGGTCCTTCTGGTTCTGGAAAAACCACTTTGTTGGGTTTGTGTGCTGGTTTGGATGTTCCTACTTCTGGCGTGATTAGTTTGGCCGGGATAAAACTAAACGCTATGGGGGAAGACGATAGGGCGTATGTGAGAAATCAGAAAGTTGGATTTATTTTTCAGAACTTTCAATTGTTGCCTACCCTTACGGCGTTAGAAAATGTTTTGGTACCATTAGAACTCAGAGGCGAAAAAGGCAAGCGCAAACAAGCCGAAGAGTTGTTGGGTCGGGTAGGATTGGCAGATAGAATGGACCATTATCCAACACAACTCTCGGGAGGCGAACAACAGCGGGTGGCTATTGCAAGAGCTTTTATAAGCACCCCTGAGATATTGTTTGCAGACGAACCCACCGGAAATCTGGATGAAGAAACTGCCGAGATGGTTACCAGTATATTGTTTGGTTTGAACAAAGAACACAATACTACTTTGATCACCGTAACCCATAACTTGGAGTTGGCCCACCATACCGAAAGAATAATTGAGTTAAGAGGTGGGAAAATTTATTCTGATAAAGCGCTTAATTAATGGAGTACATAGTAAAGATTAAACGAAAACGAAGGAATATTTTTAACGATGCGTGGGTATGGAAAATGGCCTGGTTGGATGGAAAGAAAAATTTATCAAGGTTGTTGCTTTTTATTTCCTCTATCGTTATTGGGATAGCAGGTTTGGTTGCTATTAATTCACTCAATGCCAATCTTCAAGGAGAAATAGACGCCCAAGCCCAAGGTTTATTGGGAGCAGATTTGTCCATTAGTGCCAACAATCCTTTTGAAGAAGAATTTGCGAGTGCTTTTGATTCTATGAAATTTGACATGTCTGAACAAGCAGGCATGGCTTCCATGGTTAATATTTTGCGGACCCAGCAAAGCCGTTTGGTTCGGGTCTTGGCAAATTCTGAAGGATACCCGTTTTATGGGGAGGTAGAAACACTTCCGGCTGACCAATTTAATAAAATCCACCAAGGGCAATGGGCATTGGTAGATGAAAATTTAGCCGTACAATATGAAATTTCGAGCGATGATTCAATCAAGGTAGGCAACCTTACTTTTAAGGTGGCTGGCGTTGTTACGAAATTCCCTGGATCCAATAATTTTACCACCACATTTACACCTTCTGTGTACATAGGATACCAACATTTGGATTCCACTGGGTTGGTGCAATATGGTTCCAGAGTTGGTTATAAGCGTTTTTTTAAATTCAATGACCCAGACTCTGCCGAAATTGTAAAAGACCAATTGTGGCCAACAATTAAGAAGTATGGGCACAATTATGAGACGGCTCAAAGTAGAAAAGAAAATTTAGGAGCGGGAGTAGATAACCTGTATAAGTTTTTTAACCTTCTAACCTTCATAGCTTTGATTTTGGGCTGTATTGGAGTAGCCAGTTCGGTTCATATTTACATCCAAGAAAAGAAGCAGTTTGTAGCCATGCTGCGCTGCGTAGGTACCACTGGTTGGCAAGCGTTTAACATTTATTTTTTGCAGGTGGCTTTATTTGGTTTTATAGGCAGTTTGGTGGGAGTGGTTCTGGGGGTAGTAATTCAATATGTCTTGCCATTGATATTTTCTTCTTATTTCCCCATTGACGTTGCTGTTTTTATAGTTTGGCCTGTACTAATTGAAGGCCTTATTATTGGCTTGGTGATATCGTTGCTTTTTTCTGTTTTGCCTTTGGTATCGGTTCGTTTTGTACCTCCTTTGTCCGTTTTACGCCCTTCAGGTGCCTCGGAGAAAAGGCCTTTTTCTAAAACAAGACTGGTTACTATTGTATTAATTGTGGTGTTTCCATTGGCCTTTGCAGTGTACCAAACAAAAAGCTTTGCGGCTGCTTCCTTCTTTTTTATTGGTTTGTCTATAGCCTTTGTATTGTTGTGGGGGGTAGGCAAGTTGTTAATGGCTTTGGTGAAAAAATATTTTAGAAATAATTGGTCCTTTATCTGGAAACAAGGGTTGTCGAATTTATATCGGCCCAACAATCAAACTTCCGTTTTGGTAGTGGTTATAGGTTTAGGTGCTTTTTTAATTGCTACATTAAGCTTAATACAGAATAGTTTGCTGCAACAAGTCGAGTTTGTAGGTGGAGGGAACATGTCCAATACCATCATGTTTGATATCCAACCCCATCAAGTAGAGGGTGTAGAAGAATTGATGGCCAACAATGGTTTGGAAGCGCTACAAAGTGTGCCAATTATTACCACGCGCTTGGCAGAAATTAAAGGAAGCACGGTTCGTGAAATTCAAAAAGACACTACCGATAGCATACCCAATTGGGCTTTGACCAGGGAGTTCAGAGTAACGTATAGAGATTCTTTGATAAAATCTGAAAAACTGATTGAAGGGACCATGTTGGACGAAGTGCTACGCCCTACAGATACTGCTTTTGTGACCATTTCAGAAGGATTCCATGAAACTCTGAACGTCGGTATTGGCGATTCCGTGGTTTTTGATGTCCAAGGAGTTCCAGTAACCACCGTAATAGGCGGTATTCGCGATGTTGAGTGGTCCGAAGATCCACCTAATTTTATATTTGTTTTTCCTAAAGGAGTTTTGGAAAAAGCACCTCAATTCAATGTTATTACAACCAATATTGAAGACAAACAAAAGGGGGCAAAGTTCCAGAGAGAATTGGTGGCTGCTTTCCCAAATGTATCGCTAATTGATTTGACATTGATCATAAAAACACTCAGCGATTTTTTTGATAAAGTAGCTTTTATAATACAATTTTTAGCTTTGTTTAGTGTTGCTACCGGTTTGGTGGTGCTGTCAGGAGCAGTTGTGAATAGCAAATATTTGAGGTTAAAAGAAAATGTAATGCTCCGCACCATTGGGGCAAGGAAAAAACACATTGTGGGCATCACATTGGCAGAATATTTGTTGTTAGGTTCATTTGCTTCTGTTACAGGTACCCTTTTAAGTATGGCGAGTGCATGGGCACTCTGTAAGTTTTTATTTAAAATTAATTTCTTCTTAGATTGGCAAGCATTGCTGTTGGTCTTATTTGCAGTTATAGGGCTTACACTGTTAATCGGATGGCTGAATAGCAGGAGCATAGTTGGTAAAAGTCCTTTAGAAGTCCTCCGAAAGGAAGTTTAAAAGGAAGTTTAAAAGGAAGGCGAAAAGGAACTTAAATTTAGCCAGTTTTATTCATTAAACTTTGGGTGGTGGTGCAATGTAGTAGTCCAAGTAAATAATTGATATGGTTTTTTTTAAAGATGTTTTATTGGCTATTCAATGTGGTGGTAAGGCCATTGGCTTTATTTCAAAAGAAAAATTATGGACCACTTTCTTATTGCCTATTCTGCTTAATTTAATTGCATTTTGTACAGTAAGTTTAGTGGCATGGTATTATTCCAAAGACTTAATACAGTATTTTTCTAATTTGCTCGGGGCAGATCCATCCTCTAGTTGGCAAGGAGTAATTCAATTTGTACTGGTGGTCGTTATTCGAATGGTAGTCATTGTCCTCTTTTTTAAACTATACCGCTATATAATACTGATTTTTTATGCCCCTATATTGGCTTTCGTTTCTGAAATTTTACAAAAAAAAATCACACAAGTAGACCGACCTTTTAATGCTTCTCAATTGGTAAAGGATGTTTGGAGGGGAATTAAAGTGGCATTGGTTAATATCGGGTCAGAATTATTGCTTTCGTTGGTGTTGGTAGTATTGTCTGTTTTTATTACTCCACTGGCGTTACTACTTCCGTTTATACTTTTTGGGGTAGAAAGTTATTTTTATGGTTTTTCAATGATAGACTATAGAAATGAATATTGGTTTTTTAGCGCAAGGGAAAGCCGAAAGTTTATTAAAAATAGAAAGGGTTTGGCCATTGGAGTAGGAGCAATGTTCAACTTGATTTTGCTTATCCCGTTGTTGGGTGTGCTAATTGCCCCGATGTATGGCCTTACGGTAGCGGCATTGGTTATGGAAAAGGTGGACCCAAGAACACCATCTTCTTCTGAACCTATAAAAAGAAAGCCCGAACTACCGATGTAATTCGAGCCTTTGTTTTTGCTTATGTTTGTGGTTATTCGTACCGCAAGGATTCTATCGGATCGAGTTTGGACGCCTTATAGGCTGGGTAGAATCCAGAAATTACGCCTACAAAGATGCATATGACAACCCCTGAAAACATCCAAGCCCAAGGCAACACGATGCTTTCAACTCCCAATACCCCAGGTAAAATATTTCCAAGACTTATACCAAGTAATATTCCGGCCGCACCACCCATTAAACAAACCACAATGGCTTCAATAATGAATTGCTGCCTAATCCTTAATGGAGTAGCCCCTAAAGCTTTCCGCACGCCTACTTCACGGGTTCTTTCTGTAACGGTCACCATCATAATATTCATCAATGCAATGGAAGCACCCAGAAGGGTGATAAACCCAATAGAAAACCCTGCAATGCGCAATATACCAGTGATTTCTGCCATTTTTTCAGCGAGAGATTCACTTTTGGCGATATCAAAGGAATTGTCTGATCCTGGGGGGTCTTTTCTAACTTTTCTCATGATTGCGGTTGCTTCGCCCATGGCAAATTCCATATTGGCAACATTGGTAATGCCCACAGTTGAAGAATACCGCAATTCCCGACCACCTGCTAAGCGGTCTGCAATTTTATAGGGTACTATAGCAGAATTATCCATGGAAGACTCTTCCATGCCCCCTTTTTCTTCTATCAAACCAATTATTTTGAACCTTCTTCCAGAAAAATAAATTTCTTTATTAATAACCTCCTCGTTGTTGTCAAAAAGAGCTTCCTTAAGTTTGTTGCCAATGATTACTACATTGGACCCTGTTCGGTTTTCGACCGAAGAAAAGTTTCTGCCTGCTTCAAGGTCAAAAGCATTCAAAGAAAGGTATTCGTCATTCACGCCTAGAACCGATATGTTGGGATTGGTTTTTTCTGATTTGTACTTTACTTCAGCGATCTGTGTAATTCTAGTACTAAGGGCTATGGAGGAGTTGACATTGTACTCTTCAATGAATTTTTCTATTTCTTTCAATTTTATTGACGTGTATACTTTGTCTACTTTTCCACCCCTTCTTCCCCCTCTGTTTCTTTTAGATTTAATATCAAACGTGTTCACACCCATTTCAGACAGACTGTCCGTTACTGAACTTTGAATCCCGTCAATGGTAGTTAAAATACCTACCAAACAAGTAATGCCAAGTGTTACAATAAAAGCAGTAATAATAGTTCTTAAAAGGTTGGCTTTGATCGACCGAATTCCCTCTTTTATGTTTTCTTGTAAGTTCATATATGCGTACCAGTTAGTGTTGTCCTAAAAATTTAACATACTTAACGAAACTAAATTATTAAAGTCTCACGTTTATTTAATTGATAATTACTTAAATTACGCAATAGTGCGGATGATTGGTTGAATTAAATGTTGAAAAAATGAAGAAATTTTTTGTGATCGCAATTTTGGTTATGATAGGAGGGTTGGCCAAGGCGAGTTATATTCTTATTCCTATGGATGAACAGCAAAGCAACCATTTAAAAGCATATGGGTTCACGTATTGGGTTTTGGAGAAGGAAATTGAGGTGGATTGGCTGCTCAATTACAAAGGAGGAGGGTTTATGCTCAAGTACTACCAACAGTTTGAAAATGAATTGATTGTAAGAGGGATTTCTTATAAAGTGATTTCTGATGCCGATGCCAATACTATTTATTCAACCTTGTCGAGCCCTAGTTCTAATACCGACGTAATGAAGTTAGAAAAAGCGCCGAAAGTAGCCGTTTATTCGCCCAAGAGCAAACAACCTTGGGACGACGCAGTTACTTTGGTACTTACCTATGCCGAAATACCTTACGACGTTATTTTCGATGAAGATGTGATGACGGAAAAGCTGCCGGAATACGATTGGCTGCATTTGCACCACGAAGATTTTACCGGTCAATATGGCAAGTTTTATCGGTATAAAAACATGCCTTGGTACATTGAGCAACAAGCAGAGTTTGAGTCTACCGCAAGAAAGTTTGGATTCAACAAAGTATCCCATCTTAAATTGGCAGTAGTTAAGAAAATTAGAGATTACATTGGTGGTGGTGGGTTTATATTTGCCATGTGCAGCGCCACGGATACTTTTGATATTGCACTGGCTGCAGATGGCGTAGACATTTGCCAAACGGTGTTTGATGGGGATCCTATGGATCCTAGGGCACAACAAAAATTGAATTTTGATAACACGTTGGCATTTAAAGATTTTATTCTGAACAAGAATTACATGGATTATGAATTCTCCAATATTGACAACCAATATTCGGAACGACGGGTGCGGGAAGAAAACGATTATTTTAACTTATTTGAATTTTCAGCCAAATGGGACCCGATACCAACCATGTTGACCCAAAACCACACCCGGGTGATCAAAGGGTTCTACGGACAAACAACTTCTTACAAAACCAACTTGGTGAAGTCCGATGTCGTGGTTCTTGGTGAAACCAAGTCCTTGAAGGAAGTAAAATACATTCACGGGGTTTTTGGTAAGGGATTCTGGACGTTTTATGGCGGACACGATCCTGAAGACTACCAACATCTTGTTGGAGAAGAACCAACGGATTTGAACTTGCATCCTAATTCTCCAGGTTACAGGTTGATCCTAAATAATATACTTTTTCCAGCAGCCAAAAAGAAAAAAAGGAAAACGTAGATCGGTTTTAGTGTAGGCTCAGAACCGCTCATCATTTTTTTGATCCATAATTTTATTCTACGAAAGTTTTCGTATATATTAGTTTTGTCAAAAACTTAAAATAATTATGTTCAAAAATTTAATCAAAATAGCGGTGCGCAATATTTTCAAGGACCGCTTTTATAGTGCGCTTAATATTGTAGGGCTCTCTATTGGAATAACCTGTAGTTTATTGCTGACATTTTATGTCATAGACGAGTTGAGTTATGACCGTTACCACAGCAATTCAGAAGATATATACCGGATAGTTTCGGATATACGAGAACCAGACAACGCTTTTGTTTGGGCGGTTGCACAAATACCTCTTGGGCAGGAATTAATGGGCAATTACTCTGAAGTGAAAAATGTGGTCCGTTTTTTTAACCTTGGAAGGTTTAAATTAAAACACGAAGCAATAGAGTTTCAAGAAGAAGAGCTTTATATGGCAGATTCAATGGTGTTTGAAATGTTCACCTATCCTTTTTTGAAAGGGGACCCTGCCACCGCATTGGAAATGCCCAATAGCATTGTTTTATCAGAAGCCTTGGCCATCAAGTATTTTGGTTCTATTGATTGTATTGATAAGGTATTGAGCAATGAAGAAGGAGAGTTTAAAGTGACTGGAGTTATTGAAAATGTACCTCTGAATTCTCATTTTACCTTTGACGGGTTGATTTCTCGCAATACCTTTCCAGAAAGGCAAGGAAGTTGGGGGAATTTCGGCGTTTTCACCTATGTACAATTGCACAAAGGAACGGATCCATCAGTTTTAGAGCCTCATTTTGAAGCTATTTTAAAGGAAAATGTAAACCCTATTTTTGAAAGAATGGGGATAGAAATTCAATACATCACCCAACGCATTACAGATATTCATTTGTATTCTAGTATCCAAGATGAAGCAGAAGAAGGGGGGGATATATCTTATGTATATATATTTTCTGCTATAGCCGCATTTATGTTGGTCATCGCATGTATCAACTACATGAATTTGGCTACTGCTCGGTCTTCAAAGAGGGCAAAAGAAGTGGGGGTTAGAAAGGTGATGGGTTCACAAAAGAGAAGTTTGGTACTTCAATTTTTGACCGAATCGTATGTTTTGACCTTGATTGCAGTCTTGTTGTCTATCCTGCTATTGGTAGGGATACTGCCGCTTTTTAACGAGGTTTCTAATAAACAATTTGGAATTGACATACTTTGGAGGCCAGACATCGCATTCATTTTGGCAGGAGTATTGTTGGTAGTAGGGGCATTTGGTGGGAGTTACCCTGCATTTTATTTGAGTAGTTTCAATCCTATAACCGTGCTCAAAGGCAAATCCAGTAAAATGGGGAATGCGATCATAAGAAAAGGATTGGTTATCATTCAGTTTTCTATCTCTATTTTTATGATAATCAGTACGATGGTTGTTTTCAACCAACTACAATTTTTGAAAAATAAAGACTTAGGGTTTAATAAAGAGCAGGTTATTCGGGTTCCTTTTTCAAGAGCCACAATAGACAAACAAGAAGTGTTCAAAAATACAATTGCCCAGCAATCGGGAGTAGAAGGAGTGGCCAGTTCCAACAGCTCACCGGGCAACGATGTCAACAAAGTCATCATGAATGTTGAGGACGACAAAGGAGAAATGTTGGAACGAGGGGTAGATTTTTTCAGAGCTGATTTTGACTTTGTCAATGTATTGGAAATGCATATTTTGGAAGGGAGAAATTTTTCAGAAGATATCCCATCGGATACTCTAAATGCAGTGGTTGTAAATGAAGCCATGGCCAAGCGTATGAATTGGGGTACGGAAGCACTCGGTAAAAAATTCACTTACAATACTAGAGATGGTGCTGTTACTGCCAATGTGATTGGAGTAATTAAAGATTACCACCAAAACTCTCTTTACGACGAAATTGAACCAATCTCTATTTTTTATAGCGATCTCAATCGCTTCGTTTTTATAAAAATTAATGGAAACAACATTAGCGAAACCTTAACAACTTTAGAGGAAAACTGGAAAAAAATGGTAGCAGATGAGGGGTTTGAGTATGTGTTTCTGGACCAAGATTTTAATTCTCAATACCAAGCCGACCAAAGAAGGGGTAAGATATTTACTGTATTTTCTACTTTAACCATTGTGATTGCTTGTCTGGGGTTATTGGGGTTAACCTCATTTACAACAGAACAGCGATCTAAAGAAATTGGTGTTAGAAAGGTAATTGGAGCTTCTGTTGTGCAATTAATGGTTCTAATTTCAACAGAGTTTGTTTTGCTTGTAACCATAGGAGCCGTAATAGCCATGCCACTGGCCTATGTGTTTTTAGACAGTTGGTTAGAAGCTTTTGCTTATAAAATTGAATTGAGCGGGGCATGGCATTTATTTGCCTTGGCTTCAATTATGGGCGTGGTAATCACTATTTTAACAGTAGGGTACCATACCTATAAAGCAGCTGTGTCTAATCCTGTGTATGTGTTAAAGGATGAATAATACAGTGGGACCCATAAAACTATGGGTCCCATTGCTTAAAATATATTGGGGTGCTGTGCGCTGTCTAAAACATCGTAAACGGATAGGTTGGAAGGGCCTTTTCCATCTGAACGCTCTCCTGATAAAAGCAGTCCTCCATATTCTTTGTAGTTGTCGAATGGCCAGGTGTACGATGCACTATCTTGCTCAAATTGGGCGAAAAAAGCCCATTGTTTGATCAAATTGTCTTGTGTTACATAAACTTCATATTTGTTTTCAGGTGTAACCCCAACCTGGTGGAAGGTCATGCACAAAACTTCTGCTGGTGCACCTGCTTGTGTGCTGTCAGAGCGTTCGTATTTTAATGTAACGCCACTGTCCTTTAATTTAAAAGGCATCACCAACCAATAAGAATCATTTACCCACACTTTATATCCCTTTTCTAACAATTCAGATAATTGGACTTCGTCTTCCACAAATTGGTTGTTCTTTTTTGCTCGGCCATTCTTGTTGTGGATGTTCAAGGCAATTTGCAAGGTATCCGATGGGAAATCTATAAAAACATCGCCAGTGTTTTTATTCCAAATTAGCGTACGTCTACCAAAGAAGGTCCACTTTAAAATTGCGGTTTCATCCCAGGCTTTGCGTCCACCCATAGCGAGCATTACTTGGTCTGCTATGTCTATAGCTTTTGGATCTGAATTTTCAATATCAAATCCATCTGAAGGTGGGTTCGCTTCAGTCAATTCTGCCATGGAATCTTCCTCGCTCGTTGTGGTTTTCTTATCTCCGTTAGGACCACAAGACAATAAAGTGAGGGTTAGAAAGAAAAGTAAATATTTACTCATGATAGTAGTTTTTTATCAAAACTAATTATTTATATAGATTTAGAACACTTTGTGGGATTTTTATTTCTGGATCTAATTTAGTGTCGGGTACTGCATTTTCTATGTGTTGCTGGTATGGAACTGTGCCAGCCCATATGGGAAGCGCATAGTCTTCTTGGTCGTCAACAGGGTCTCCAGTGCGAATTTTGGCAGATGCTTGGTCTAACGTCATTTTTAGAACGGAAGTGATTTCCATTTCCTTTTGATTGGGGCGTCGAACCTCCTCCCAACGTCCAGGCAAAACATGGTCGGTTATCACATTGAGGGCATCGTATTTTTCGTCGTAGTCTTTTACCAATTCAAAAGTTCCATAAGCAACAACAGAACGGTAATTCATAGAGTGGTGGAATGCAGACCGAGCCAAAACCAACCCATCTACAATTGAAAATACCAAGCAACACTCTTGTTCGGTTAAAGCTTGGACCATCCTGCTTTTGTTGGAGCCATGTATGTACAAGGTGTCGTTTTTTCTTCCATGAATCGTCGGGATAAGGATGGTCTTTTGGTTCATAGAGGTCCCGACATGGCATATGGTTGCTGCGTCCACTATAGAAAAAATTGTTTGCACGTCGTAATTGGCCCGTTTTGCCCCTCTGACTACTTTGTTTTGTTTTGTAATATTTATTTGACTCATAATCTTATTGTTTGTACAAATCTATTTATAAATTGGCCTATCATAATAGTCCATTTTTCATATAATGAATAGTCCAGATGATTCCCTATAAAACCTATATTTCCATCGATCGATCGTTGCAGAAGGCAGTTTACATGCAAATTATTGAAGCTTTCATTGGTTTAATAAAAAAGGGAATACTTGAAAAGGGCAACAAACTACCTGGCAGCAGAGTGTTGGCTGCTACTCTAGGAGTACAAAGACAAACCGTTGTCAAAGCAATGGACGAATTAATTGCACAAGGGTGGTTGGAGTCCAAACAATCCAAGGGGATGTTTGTTGCTTCAAAATTACCTCTTTACCAACCTATTGCCTTAAAAGGAGTGGTTGATCTGCCAACCCAATCCTTTGTTTTTAACCAAAGCAAAGTATTAGATAGGGAAGAAATCGTTGGTTCCTATGGTTTTTATATTGATGAGGGCATACCAGACGTGCGGCTAGCACCTGTAGAAACCCTTATGAAGTATTATAAAACTCGGTTTTTAAAACCTGTTGATCGGTTCCATTCTTATTCGGATGTAATGGGAAATATGGAATTGCGAAAGGCATTGACCCACTATTTAAAAGAAAATAGAGGCCTGCATTTTGACCTCAGCAACATCCTCATTACCAGGGGAAGTCAGATGGGGATGTGGTTGGCGTGCCAAGTACTTTTGAACAGTGGGGATGTAGTTTTGGTAGGTAAAAACAACTATATATCGGCTAACATTGCCATTCAGTATACAGGGGCTAAGTTGATTGAAGTGGACCATGACGAAGATGGCATTCAAGTAGATTTGGTAGAAAAAGCGATTAGAAACCAAAAGGTAAAGGCATTGTATTTAACCCCCCACCACTACCACCCTACCACAGTAACCATGTCTCTTGAACGTCGGATGGAATTGTTGAATTTAGCGGGCCACTACGGTGTGGCTATTATAGAAGATGACTATGACTACGAATTCCATTTCAAAAGCAAGCCTATTTTGCCAATAGCCAGTTTATCCGATTGGAAAAACAACCTTTATATCGGCTCGTTCAATAAGTCCCTTGCGCCCTCAATTAGAGTGGGTTATTTAATTGGGCGGACCGATTTTATAGAGGAAGTTGCAAAGTTGAGAAGGGTGATCGATAGGCAAGGGGACCCTCTGATGGAATATGCCATAGCCAAAATGTTGCAATCAGGAGAAATGGATCGGCACATGCGCCGGGTTTTAAAACAATACAAAGAAAGAAGAAATTATTTTTGTGAACGGGCACAACTAGAATTGTCGAATTTATTTGAATTCAAAGAACCAGAAGGTGGAATGGCTATTTGGGCAAAAATAAATAAAGTTACTTCTATTGAGCTAGCCAAAATATTGGCACAAAAGAGTGTTTATATCAACAATGGGCTCATGTACGACCACCACCAAGAGGGTTTAAATTGCACAAGGATTGGCTTCGCGAGCAAATCTATTTCAGAATTGGCTTACATGGTGGATCTTTTGAAGGCAATCTAAACTTTATTTGCCAAAGGAAATCCCAACTTTGAATTCTATTCTTGATAAATCTTCCTCTGTATCTATGGAGTCGGTATAAGAACCATCTTGCAATTCAACCGAAACAAGAGAAGCCGATAACAATCCTATTCCAGCATTCAAATGAAGGTTGTTGTTCATAGTAAAAGCAACATTGGCCTCTAGAAAAGTTCCAGCCGAAAGGCCTTTTAAGTAAAAAGTATCCGATCCAGTGGCGTTGCTAACTTGCAAAGTGTTTTTGTAATGGATTAAACCTAGAGAACCTCTGAATAATAGGGTTATGCTTTCTTTTGGGATGCGAAAATTGAAAACAGGGCCAGTATAAGAGATTTTTATTTTGTCATCCAAAGTACCTCTGTAAGTGTTTCCTGAGGACAGGCTGATTTGAACATCTTCTAAAGTAGCTTTACTCGTAGACATACTGTGTTTGAGACCAATACCGAAACGATCGTTGAAATAGAAATCTATATAGGGTTCGATAACCAAGCTGGATTTTAATTTTTTAAAATGATCGTGCAAACCGGGGTTAATACTACCTTTGTCTAACGGGGCAATTCGATACCCCCATCCTACATTAATACCCAGCTGAAATTTGGGTGGTTTGTTGATCAGACTGACATTGTTTACTTCACTTGTTGTGTAGTAATTGTAAGCAATTCTTGCCACTGCCATTTTAGATATGGTGGTGGTGAATTCTTGGTTTTTAATTTTGTATTTGTAAGTGACTTCCTTTTTTGTCTCTTTTAAAATTTGACAATTTAACGAATCTCCCTCTAGGGTTACCAATAAATCTTGTGCTTGTAACTGGAAACAAAACAAGAAAGCTATCCAACAGAAAAATGTAGTTTTAATCATAGTAGAAACTTTTAAAGGAAAAAATAACAAAAAGTGGCCCGAAGGCCACCACTTAGTTTTTAATATTTATTTCTAACTCTTCTAATTGTGTTGCGTCAATAGGGGAAGGGGAGTCGATCATTACATCCCTTCCAGAATTGTTTTTAGGGAAGGCAATGAAATCTCGGATGGATTCTACTTCTCCCAATAAGGCGCATAACCTATCAAAACCAAAGGCAATTCCGCCATGTGGAGGGGCGCCATATTCAAATGCATCCATCAAAAAACCAAACTGAGCAATGGCTTCCTCTTTGCTGAAACCTAGTTTGGACAACATAATTTCTTGGGTTGGTCGGTCGTGGATTCTTATGGAGCCACCGCCTACTTCAACTCCATTGATAACCAGATCATAGGCGTTTGCTTTCACTTCACCAGGGGCAGTGTCCAGTTTGGACCAATCTTCTTTGTTCGGAGAAGTAAATGGATGGTGCATAGCGTGGAATCTTTCCGATTCCTCATCCCACTCCAACAATGGGAAATCTACCACCCAAAGAGGTTGGTATTCGCTGTTGTTTCTTAAACCTAAAAGATCTCCAACATGTAACCTTAGTTCATTCATTGCTTTTCTTGTAGCGGATGCATCTCCGGATAACAACAACAACAAGTCTCCAGGTTCTGCATGCATTGCATCGGCCCAAGTTTTTAAATCGTCTTGGCTGTAAAATTTATCTACAGAAGATTTGAAACTACCATCTTCGTTGTATTTGACATAAACCAATCCTTTGGCGCCAATTTGTGGTTTTCTCACAAAATCGGTCAAAGCATCAATTTGCTTTCTTGAATATTGAGCGCAACCACTCGCACAAATGCCAAGAATCAATTCTGCTGAATCAAATATTGCAAAACCGTTGTTTTGAGTTACCTCCGTTAGGTCATTGAATTTCATTTCGAATCGAATGTCTGGTTTGTCTGATCCATAGTATTGAATGGCGTCATCATAGGACATAATTGGAAAATCATTTAATTCAACTCCTTTTAATTCCTTAAAAATCTGTTTGGTCAAGCCTTCAAATGTATGGAGTATATCTTCTCTAGTAACAAAGGACATTTCACAATCAATTTGAGTAAACTCAGGTTGCCTATCTGCTCTTAGATCTTCATCTCTAAAACACTTAACAATTTGAAAATACCGATCAAATCCCGATACCATCAAAAGTTGTTTGAAAGTTTGAGGAGATTGGGGTAGAGCATAAAATTCTCCTGGATTCATTCTAGAAGGAACAACAAAATCTCTAGCTCCTTCTGGAGTGGACTTGATTAAAATTGGCGTTTCAACTTCTAAAAAGTTTTGAGCGTCTAAAAACCTTCTGGTTACTTGCATTAACCGGTGCCTTAGCACAAGTTTTTCCCTAATATTGTTCCTTCTCAGGTCCAGATATCTGTATTTCATGCGCAAATCTTCACCACCATCGGTTTCGTCCTCGATGGTAAAAGGAGGTGTTTTAGATTCATTTAAAACGTCAATTGAAATTGGTTGGATTTCAATTTCTCCTGTCGGTATTTTATTATTTTTTGAAAACCGCTCAACCACTGTACCTTTTACAGATACAACAAACTCTCTTCCTAGGGTCCTGGCTATCTCTATAACATCCGCTTCTGTAGTACCTTCTTGAAGAATTATTTGCGTTACGCCATACCGGTCTCGAAGGTCAATCCAAATCATACCTCCTTTGTCTCTAACTTTTTGAACCCAACCAGTGAGTGTAACTGACTCGCCAACGTTATCCAGTCTAAGCGCGCCACATGTGTTTGATCTAAGCATATTTAAAAATTTCAGGCAGCAAAGTTAAAAATACTTAGCCGCAACGGAAACATTTATTAATACTAACTGCAATAAATTTTACAATCATCGATTATATTTATAACTCTATCGACATTTTGTATTGTATCTGAGCGAGGTTATTTTATTTTTGTGAGACCTTTAGCATGGCACTTCATCATTTCGACTTACAAGTACCGAGGCTGATAGGTAAACATCGTAAACTAGAAAATATGAGGATTTATATAGTAGCTATTGTTGTTGGTTTGTTCCTTTCAAATGTGGCACAGGCACAAAAGTTGGAGAAAAAGAAAGTAAACGATGTAATCACTGTTTACATTCCTTCTGATTTTGTGGACATGCCGGAAATAGACTTAATAAGGAAATACCCTTCCGTACGAAAACCATTGGCTGCTTATACCAATATGGATCGATTGGTTGATTTTAGTGTCAACCAATCTGCCACCCAATGGCAAGAGTCGGATTTAGAAATGGCAAAAGACTTTTTTAAAGCGTCGTTGTTCAACTTATACGACGAAGTGGAAGTGCTTCAAGAAGGGATTCGCGAAGTGAATGGAAGAAAAATGGCCTATTTTGAGTTTGTTTCTGTTGTAAAAGGAATTCAGCACGATGTTACCGATAAGCCATCGAAATCAGAATATGGTTACGTGCAATACGTAATTACAAAGGATGGTACTTGGGTGTTTAGTTTTCATGCTCCTACAAGAATGAAGGAAGAATGGAGAGAAGTGTCCGATAAAATGATGACCAGTATAAAAGTGAAATAATGGGGCTTTCAGTATTTGGAGATGCACACTATATGAAAGAAGCTTTGAAAGAAGCAGAAAAGGCAATGGAAGAAGGAGAGGTGCCTGTTGGTGCTGTGGTGGTTTGTAAGAATAAAATCATTTCTAGAGCACACAACCAAACAGAGCGGTTGACAGACCCAACTGCCCATGCCGAGATGTTGGCAATAACAGCGGCCTTTAATAATTTGGGTGGTAAATATTTGGAGGACTGTACGGTTTACGTCACACTTGAACCATGTACCATGTGTGCGGGAGCCATGTTTTGGGCCAGACCTGGAAAAATTATTTATGCCGCACGAGACGAAAAACGAGGGTATGAAAAATGGGGGGCTGGTGTTTTACACCCTAAAACAAAAGTTGAATACGGAATAATGGAATCCGAAAGTTCTGCGCTTTTAAATGCATTTTTTAGTGCATTAAGAGACAAAAGAATCCATTAAGATTTGTAGTTTTATTATAGATTTTAAGAACCAATTGTATAACATAAAAAATAAAAATTATGGCATTCGAATTACCAAATTTGCCTTATGCACAGGATGCACTGGAGCCGCACATTGATACAAAAACAATGCAAATTCACCATGGGAAACACCATGCGGGGTATACCAATAATCTAAATGCAGCAATTGCAGGAACAGATTTAGAGGGTAAAACCATAGAAGAAATTTGTGCAGCAGCTGGAAGCAACATGGCTGTAAGAAACAATGGAGGTGGGTATTATAACCACTGTTTGTTTTGGGAAGTGATGTCTCCAAATGGTGGCGGTGCACCAACTGGCGCATTAGCAGATGCAATAAACGCAGCATATGGTTCATTGGATTCATTTAAAGAAGCTTTTGCAAAAGCAGCAGCTACTCGTTTTGGATCTGGATGGGCATGGTTGTGTGTACAGCCTGGAGGTGCGGTAGAAGTGTGTTCTACTCCGAACCAAGACAACCCATTGATGGGCGAAGGTTGTTCCGGTACGCCAATTTTAGGTTTGGATGTTTGGGAACATGCTTATTACCTCAATTACCAAAACAGACGACCTGATTATATTGCTGCATTCTGGAATGTAGTAAACTGGGATGTTGTTTCAAAGAAGTATGAAGCAGGTAAATAACCCATTCTAGTTGCGTAAAAAAAGCCCTCTGTTTTAGGAGGGCTTTTTTTATGCATAATACTTTGTATATTATTATAAAAAAGATTGTATGGAAAGTGGTTTAGCTGAAAGCTTAGGGATCAACCCTTCTTTTTTTCATTGGGTTCTAGTACCTGCAATGATATTTTTGGCTCGTATTGTGGATGTTTCGATTAATACGCTTCGGGTGATTACTATGCTTAATGGCAAGAAATGGCTTTCCACTACTTTGGGTTTTTTTGAATCTCTCATTTGGTTAATTGTAATTTCACAAATTTTGCAAAATGTGAGCAGTTGGGCTTCTTACTTAGCGTATGCAGGAGGTTTTGCTGGGGGTATTTTTGTTGGAATGAAAATAGAGAATGCCTTGGCCATGGGCACGGTTATTTTACGGGTAATAACCCAAAAGTCAGCAGATGATTTGGTGGACTTTCTAAGAAGTAAAAAACTGAAAGTTACCACTATTGAAGCTGAAAGTAACGACGGAGGGGTGAAGGTGGTCTTTTTAATTGTGAAGCGAAAAAATTTAAGTAGCATTATAAATAAAGTGTTGGAGTTCAATCCAAAAGCTTTTTATTCAGTTGAAAATGTCAAATATGTGAACCAGTTAGATGGAGATGTTACAACAGGGTATAAGTTGAAGATTCCCTTTTTTCAGAGTTTTAACAGAAAGTAAGCGCAAAAAAAGAAAGGGAAACTGCCCCCACAGTTTACCCTTTCAAAAATTTCTGTCTGCCAAGTAATACTAATTACCATGGCAAGGCATTTTATTAACTAAACTGCACAAATATATAATAAATATTGAGTTTTGTAAGTGTTTCACTTCATGTATTTTATACAAATTAACCTACACAAGCATAAGGACATTTACAATGGAAGGAAATATTTTGGTTTTAGTTCGTATTTCAGTTTCATAAAAGTTACTCTTTGGCTGTTTTATCTGCAGCGTTAGAAATATCTTTTTTGTCCAACATGGCATTGATCCTATTCAGTTGTTTTTGTAGGTCGTTTAGTTGTACCTTTAAATCTTGTTCTTTTTTTGAAGTACTTTGTATTTCGAGTAGTTTTTTCTCTAATGCCAAAATTCGACTGTTTTGATCTTGGATTATTTTGGATTGCTCTTGTAAAGCCCCAACCAATAACGGGGTCAAAGCACTGTAATTGACCATCATGGGATTGGTTTTCACATCGGAATTAGGCTGTCCAGTAACTGCTTCTTCATAAACGTCTTTTAGCTCTTGCGCTATAAAACCATGTCTTAAGTATCCCGGTTTACTTTTAAATTCGTAGGTTCTAGGTTTTATTGCTTGAACCGTTTTTAGTGCGCCAGTCATATTTTTAATATTCATTTTTAACCTTTTGTCTGAAACGGTATTGTATTCAACTGATCCAGCCCCGTCCCCTCTAATGGAACCCAAAGTAGCACCTGACCCATTGACGAATTGAACATACTGATTGGTAGCAGTGGGGGTGTTGGCATCCAGTCTGATTCTGAGCCCTGAGGCACCTGTAGCAGCTGTACTAGTATTGTGAATTTGCGCTATAAAATCTGCAGCAACAGTTCTTTGAATATCCAAGGTGTAACCAGGGGCATTGGTCCCGATACCAACATCGGTACCCGCTCTACCTAAAACAATGGAATTGCTTTGATCCACTTGCGCATCCGTACCGATGGCTACAGCATATTCAAGGTTGTTGGATCCTAAATCTGTATTCTGACCTATCAAAACATTTTTGAAACCGGTGGTGTTGGTGGTTCCGGAGCCTTGGCCTATGAAAGTATTGGACAACCCGGATGTATTGGTTTCACCACTTTTTTCCCCCAGAAATGTATTCAAATCGCCGCTGCTATTTTTTCCAGAATTACCACCTAAAAAAGTGTTTCCATCTCCAGAAGATGAACTGCCTGAGTTGAATCCAACCAAGGTATTAAGCCCTCCTGTTGTGGAGTTGGCACCCGCTCCTCTACCCAAATAAACATTGTAGGACCCAGATGTGTTGGCGTTTCCGGATCGGTGCCCAAAAAAAGCATTCTCTGTACCCGAAATGTTTTCTTCTCCTGAGGTATAACCTACAAATGTGTTGTTGATGTTGGTGTTGTTTAACCCAGCGGAAATACCCATAAAAGTATTGTTTGTACCTGTATTGTGAATGAATTGGTTGCCGCTCAACATGATGAAGTTTCCGGTTGGCAAGTTGATGTTGCCATTTACATCCAATGCTTGAGTAGGAGGGTTTACGCCTATGCCTATGTTACCCGTTGTATAGTAAAGATCGTTGCCATTGACACTCCAATTGCCACCACCACCTGAACTTAAATCGGTACCGTTCCAATACAAAGATCCGGAAAGACTGTATAATTTATTGGTAGTAACACCAGGGGCACCGCCTAGATCTGCAATTTGAATTTCTCTGGAAGTAACACCTACCGTGGTGCCATCATCGGTTAGGCCGGAGGCTACCAAAGAGCTTCCATTGCCCCTGAAAATGGCATTGCTGGTTGCAGCTACACCAGAAACAGCAGCTCCATTTCCTACTAAAATTCCAGTTTGTGCGGTTACATCGGTTGAAGAAGCGGTCACATCGGTTCCATCCCAAAATAAGTTACCAGCAACGCTGTATAATTTATTGGTAGTAACACCAGGGGCMCCGCCTAGATCGGCGATTTGAATTTCTCTGGAAGTAACGCCTACAGTGGTACCATCATCGGTTAGGCCGGAGGCTACCAAAGTGCTTCCATTGCCCCTGAAAATAGTATTGCTGGTGGCAGCTACGCCAGAAACGGCAGTTCCATTTCCTACTAAAATTCCAGTTTGTGCGGTTACATCGGTTGAAGAAGCGGTCACATCGGTTCCATCCCAAAACAAATTGCCACCAACATTGTAGAGCCGGTTGGTAGTGGTGCCCGGAGCAGAACCCAAAGTGCC
Organism: Cytophagales bacterium Alg240-R148; assembly: GCA_900537185.1. Taxonomy (GTDB): domain Bacteria; phylum Bacteroidota; class Bacteroidia; order Cytophagales; family Cyclobacteriaceae; genus Alg240-R148. The sequence continues at coordinate 312,426 of LS999828.1, read as the reverse complement.
CACATGGATGGACCTTGMAGTMAGTCCTATTTCYGTTCCGTTGTCGGTCATGCCAGAAGCTACTAATGAACTCCCGTTGCCTCTAAATATGGTKCCRGCGGTTGCAGCCACGCCAGCAATTGCAGATCCATTTCCGACCAAAATACCGGATTGTGCCGTTACATCGGTAGACCCAGCGGTTAAATCGGTTCCATCCCAAAATAAATTGCCACCAACATTGTAGAGCCGGTTGGTAGTGGTGCCCGGAGCAGAACCCAAAGTGCCCACATTGATGGACCTTGCCGTAAGTCCTATTTCTGTTCCGTTGTCGGTCATGCCAGAAGCTACTAATGAACTCCCGTTGCCTCTAAATATGGTTCCGGCGGTTGCAGCCACGCCAGCTATTGCAGATCCATTTCCGACCAAAATACCGGATTGTGCCGTTACATCGGTAGACCCAGCAGTTAAATCGGTTCCATCCCAAAATAAATTGCCACCAACATTGTAGAGTCGGTTGGTAGTGGTGCCCGGAGCAGAGCCCAAAGTACCCACATTGATGGATCTTGAAGTCAGTCCTATTTCCGTTCCGTTGTCGGTCATGCCAGAAGCTACTAATGAACTCCCGTTGCCTCTAAATATGGTTCCGGCGGTTGCAGCCACGCCAGCAATTGAAGATCCATTTCCAATTAGAACTCCTGTTTGTGCCGTAACATCGCTACCACCACCTGCACTTATATTGGTGCCGTTCCAAAACAAATTGCCACCTATGTTGTACATTTTATTCGTTGTAACGGCAGGTGTAGAGCCAATAGTGCCAAGTTCCAACTCCCTAGACGCAATGGCAACTTTGCTGCCATCGTCCGTTAAGGCGGATGCCACGAGTGTAGATCCAGTACCCTTAAATAAGACATTAACAGTAGGGGTGACCCCCACGGACGTGTTTCCATTTCCGATTAAAATTCCACTTTGTGTTGTTGCGTCAGTCAAACCACTTTTGTTATAAAAAGCAAGGTCTCCTGAGGAGTTAGTACCTAAATATTGATTGGCAGCACCATTGACCCAACTTACAACATCATTTTCGCTCCCTAAAATACCTCTATTACCGGTTCCAGCACCTTTAACTGCCAATGGGCTGGATACACCGTTGCCTGTTATGGTAGCGCCGTCTGTGGTAATGGAAGTGGCTACCCAGCTCGAACCATTCCATGCAAGGAAGTTACCCGTGTTGGGTGTTGTTTGGCTAATGTTCACCGAACTGACTGTATTGCCATTGTCTAAAAGGTTTAAGGCGTTCCCGTTGATGCTTAAGGTATAACTACCACCGCCTGAACTTCCAGTACTGATCCAGGTTGTTCCATTCCAATAATAAACCAATTGATCGTCTGAATCATAAACGATCATGCCTTTTTCTGTACTGCCAATGGACATCCCTGTTCGGGTTGATTTGGTAAGTACTGGAAGGATAAGCCCTTGACCACCGTTTGGAATCAGGGTGAGTACGGCATTGTCATTGAGCCCATTGCCACCAATGGTGACCGAGTTGACTTGTGCGAGTAAATTATTTTCGAATAGAAGAAAAGCCAGTACTATTAGTTGTAGTTTAAACAGATATTTCATGAAAGAAATTTAAAATCTAGATGAATACATTCTTTTTTGCATGCAAAACCGCAAGACACGGAATCAAAATAACTAATTATAGCCATAAAATAAATAATATGGTTTAATATTAAAAATTATATATACATTAAGATGACTTAATAGGATAAAAAAAAGATGTTTGAACTTCGTTGTTTGCTGAGGAATGTTGGTTATTCGGTAAATAGTGCAACCGTCGGGCTAATGATTATAATGCTAGGTGCTGGAATTGGGTTTTGTTTGTATAAGGACACGATGGAGCCTACCGTTCCTTTTAAAATTTGCTCATCTGGCCAACTTCCTTTTGAAATGATGGCCACTGGACATTCGTTTTTACCCCCAATTGCCATGAGTTGCATGATTTCTTCTAATTTGTGTAAACCCATTAATAGAATTAACGACGAAGCGGAATGTGCTGCAAGTAAAAGGTCTTTTGATAAATTTCCATTTGTGTTGGTTGCCGTAACCACCCAGAAACTGTCGTTGGTGCCTCTGTGGGTTAAGGGTATTTTTAGAGGTCCTCCTACTTGAATGGAAGAAACACCGGGTATAACTTCTACTGGGATGTTGTTTCGATGCGCAATTTCCATTTCTTCATAACCCCTGCCAAAAATAAATGGGTCTCCTGATTTTAACCGGGCTACATGTTGGCCAGAAACCGCTCTTCGAATTATCAGCTCATTTATTTCATTTTGAGTTAAATGGTGTGCTGATTTCCTTTTTCCAACAAAAATTTTTTCCGCTTTTTCTGCATATTCTAATATTTCTGGATTGACCAGAGCGTCGTAGAGTATGGCATCTGCTTCTTTCAATATCTCTATTGCCTTTAGTGTAATTAATTTTTTATCGCCTGGCCCAGCACCTATTAAGGAAAGTTTCATAAATCAGTCTTTTTGAATGTAACTGGGTTCAATATTACGCAATTGTATTGAAAAAAGTGTAATTATTTAGCTTGCTAGGTTGTGTAATGATCATTTATTTCAAAAAACATGCCTGAAAAATAAAAATAGGGTAAAAATTTACCTGATATTTTGATTTTTTACTGGATTGTCTGAATTTTGGAAGGTAATACAAGGCATCTAACCAAATAAGTATGAAGAATTCAACAAAACGCAAAAACATTGTTGTAGTTGGGAATGGCATGGTAGGCTATAAATTTTGTGAACGAATGGTGGAACAAGGCCACCTTCAAAATTTCAAAATTTCAGTTTTTGGAGAGGAATTGTATCCTGCCTACGACAGGGTACAGTTAAGCAGTTTTTTTAATGGCCTCACAGTTGAAGACTTGCAACTTAGTGCTAGCAGTTGGTACCAAGAGGTAGGAATTGACCTTTACCTAAATGAATTAGTGGTTGCAGTTGATACAAAAACGAGAACTGTAACTTCTCAAAATGGCAGGACGTTGGGTTACGATGAATTGATTTTAGCAACTGGATCTTCTGCTTTTGTGCCACCAATACCAGGGATTGAAAGAGATGGCGTATTTGTTTACAGAACCATTGAAGATTTAGAAAGAATAGAGCAGTACAGTAAAAAGTCGAAATCAGCAGCGGTTATTGGAGGCGGGTTGTTGGGATTGGAAGCTGCCAAAGCAACACTTGATTTGGGACTTTCCACCCATGTTGTTGAATTTGCTCCAAAACTTATGCCCAGACAGCTGGACGATAAAGGAAGCGCTGTTTTAGTGTCCAAAATAGAATCCCTTGGGATAGAAGTTCATACAGATAAACAGACCAAATGCATTCAAGGCAATGGGGCAGTTACTGGATTGGATTTTATGGATGGATCTAAAATAGCAGTCGATATGGTGGTGGTATCCGCAGGGATTAGACCCAGAGATGAGTTGGCCAAAGCAGTCGGGCTCGCAGTTGGATCCAGAGGTGGAATTGTGGTAGACCAAAACATGCAAACCAGCAAAAGCGGCATCTATGCCATTGGAGAATCAGCAGCATTTGAGGATAAAATTTACGGTTTGGTAAAGCCTGGTTTTGATATGGCGCAGGCAGCCATTGACCATATTATTGGTGCACCTTCTGGTTTTAAAGGGGCGGATATGTCTACTAAGTTAAAATTACTTGGTGTGGACGTAGCGAGTTTTGGTGATGCATTGGGCGAAACAAATGGAACCCAAAGTATTGTTTATGAGAATGGAAAAGATGGGGTTTACAAAAGAATCAATATAAGCGCGGATGGCAAATATTTAGTCGGAGGGATTTTAGTAGGAGATGCCCAAGACTACAACATGCTCATTCAAAGAATGCAAAGCAAAATTATTTTACCAAATTCTCCTGAGTCCTTAATCATTCCCAATGCCGCTTCCGAGACAAGTGGTTTGGGGGTGATGGACTTGCCTGAAGAAGCGCTCATTTGTTCCTGTGAAAATATTAGCAAAGGGGCAATTACTTCCTTAATAAAGAAAGGCGATGCTCAAAATATAGAAGATATAAAGTTTTGTACCAAAGCGGGGACCGGTTGTGGTGGTTGTATGCCAATGTTATCGGATTTATACCATGAAACGCTTAAGTCTTTGGGTAAGGAGGTTAAAAAGAACATTTGCGAGCATTTTGACTACACCAGACAAGAGCTCCTCCATTTGTCTAAGGTAAACAACATAAAAACTTATGCAGAATTGCTTCAAAAACATGGTAAGGGGCATGGTTGTGAAACGTGTAGGCCATTGGTTGGTTCTATTATGGCCAGTTTATGGAATGATGTTATCCTAAAACAAGCCCATGTCCAAGATACAAACGATCGTTTTTTAGCAAATATACAAAGAGGAGGAACCTACTCGGTGGTGCCAAGAATTCCCGGTGGAGAGATAACCCCAGAAAAGCTGATTGTAATAGGGAAGGTGGCAAAGAAATACAGTTTGTATACCAAAATTACAGGAGGACAACGCATTGATCTTTTTGGAGCGAAATTAAATGAGTTGCCACTAATATGGGAAGAATTAATAGAAGCAGGTTTTGAAAGTGGCCATGCCTATGGCAAATCATTGCGTACGGTGAAAAGTTGTGTTGGTACCACTTGGTGTCGTTATGGGGTTCAAGATGCAGTTGGTTTTGCCATAGAAATTGAAAACAGGTACAAGGGGTTGCGTTCTCCTCACAAATTAAAGTCAGCTGTATCGGGTTGTACCCGCGAGTGTGCGGAAGCACAAAGCAAGGACTTTGGATTAATAGCTACAGAGAAAGGATGGAATATTTTTGTCTGCGGGAATGGTGGAACCAAACCGCAACACGCTGTTTTGTTGGCCAGTGACGTAGACAGTGCAACGTGTTTACAATACCTGGACCGTTTTTTAATGTTTTATATAAAAACAGCAGAACCTTTACAAAGAACGGCGCCTTGGCTCAACAAGTTGGATGGAGGATTGGAATACCTTAAAAGTGTTGTAATTGACGACGCGTTAGGAATTGCAGCGGAATTAGAAACCCAAATGAATTATCAAGTAGCAACCTACCATTGCGAATGGAAAGATGCTGTAGAAAATGAAGACCGCCGCAAAATGTTCCGCCATTTTGCCAATAGCGATGACGACGACAATACCCTCGAATTTATTGATGTTAGAGGGCAAAAAATACCAGCTCCCTGGTAACAGGGTAAGATTTGATGTATGCACTAAATTTTAACCAGCTTTCTCAAAAGGAGAAGCGGTTAAAATAAGGTGTAGCGTTGGGTCCAATGAATAGAATTTTATGAACTGTACCAAAACAGGTGCTTCAGCACCACGGGAAAAGTATGTCTAAAATTAATATATATGAAATCTAATTGGTACGAAACAGTAAAAGTGGAAGACATTCCAGAAAATACCGGTGTTAGTGTAAAACTGGAGAGGTGGCAGGTGGCCATCTTTAATTTCAAAAGTATGGGGCAGGTATTTGCTACGCAGAATTTATGCCCGCATAAAAAGCAAATGGTACTCTCTAGAGGTATGCTAGGAGATAGTAAAGGAGAACCAAAAGTTGCTTGTCCATTTCATAAGAGAACATTTTCTCTTCAGTCAGGAGCTTGTCTTACAGATAGCGAATGTACCATTGAAACCTACCCTGTGAAAGTTGAAAAAGGCGTTGTTTATGTCAATTTGTAAACGATGGGTTTTAGTAAAATCAATTTTTAAAATTTAAACATGCACAAATGAAAATTATAGGCAAAGCAACAAAAATTAATCTATTTAGTTTTTCTGCACCACACATGCGCACTTTTCATCTCACCTGGATGGCTTTTTTTCTTTGTTTTTTTGGGTGGTTTGGCATCGCGCCATTGATGGGCATCGTTCGGGACGAACTCGAATTGACCAAAGGACAAATTGGCAACATTATTATAGCCTCTGTTTCGATAACAGTTTTTGCAAGGCTTTTAATAGGGTGGCTCTGTGATAAAATTGGCCCTCGCATCACCTATACTGCTTTGTTGGTTATTGGGTCATTTCCGGTAATGCTGATCGGTTTGAGTAATAGTTACGAATCTTTTTTAATATTCAGACTTGCCATTGGAGTCATTGGGGCTTCTTTTGTAATCACCCAATACCATACTTCCGTTATGTTTGCTCCAAACGTAGTAGGAACGGCCAATGCAACTTCTGCCGGCTGGGGTAATTTAGGAGGCGGAATTACCCAAATGGTAATGCCTTTGGTATTCTCTGCTTTTATAGCATTGGGTTTTATTGAAACTTCAGCATGGCGATGGGCGATGGTATTGCCGGGTGCCGTACTTTTTGTAATGGGTCTTGTGTATTACAAATATACTACGGATACCCCAGAGGGAAATTTTAAAGATATTGCTCAGAACAATACAGGCAAGAAAAAAGGAAAAGGAACTTTTATCATGGCCCTTAAAGATTACCGGGTTTGGGGGCTCTTTTTAATTTATGGAGCTTGTTTTGGGGTGGAATTGACCATCAATAATATTGCGGCCATATACTATGCAGACAATTTTCAACTGGACATTAAAACGGCTGGCTTTATTGCAGGGCTTTTTGGTTTAATGAATCTATTTGCCCGAACCATGGGGGGTGCCTTTGGAGATAAGGCTGGTATTAAATATGGCCTAAAGGGACGTGTCTATTTTTTATTTGCGGTGCTCCTTTTAGAAGGAGGTGCCTTAATGATTTTTTCACAAATGAGTATGTTGCCATTGGCAATAGGTACGATGATCGTATTCTCTCTTTTTGTACAAATGGCGGAAGGTGCTACCTACTCTGTAGTACCTTTTATTAATAGGAAAGCCATTGGTAGTGTTTCTGGTATTGTTGGGGCAGGTGGGAATGCTGGAGCCGTGGCAGCTGGCTTTTTATTTAAAATGGAAAATATAAGTTATTCAGATGCCTTATTAATTATTGGAATAGCGGTGGCTAGCTTGTCTTTGGTGGCATTTGTTGTACGTTTTTCAGAAGCAGATGAAATCGAGGCAAAGGCGGAAATGGATGAAACATTGACCAACAAAGCCAAAGAGATATTAAAATCGAATAAAAAAATAAAGGAAACGGTTGACGTCGCTTAGGATTAAAACATTTATATGGTATCTCATTCTGAAATAAAGTCTACCTGCTCTTATTGTGGTGTTGGTTGTGGCGTGTTGATTCACCGTTCCGCGAATGGTAACATCGAAGTAAAGGGCGATCCAGATCACCCAGTGAACAAGGGTATGTTGTGTTCGAAAGGGATGAACTTGCACTACGTTGTACAAGACCATTCCGATCGGTTGACCCAGCCCATGGTCCGTTACGGAAAGAGCCAGCCGCTTCAACCTGTAGGTTGGGAAGAAGCAATGAGGAGAAATGCGGCCGTTTTTAAAACTTTAATAAAAAAATATGGACCAGATTCGGTTGGGTTCTATGTTTCAGGACAATGTTTAACAGAAGAGTATTACCTCATTAACAAACTTTGTAAAGGGTTTATTGGTACCAATAATATCGATACCAATTCCAGATTGTGTATGAGTTCGGCAGTAGTGGGGTATAAAAAGGCGTTGGGAGATGACATCGTACCCATTGCTTATGACGATATAGAGCTGGCCGATACATTTTTAATAGCAGGAGCCAATCCAGCTTGGTGCCATCCAATCCTTTTCAAAAGGTTAGAAGCACATAAAAAAGCCAACCCTGCTACTAAGGTAGTTGTGATAGACCCCAGGGTGACTCAGTCCGTTGCACTAGCAGATGTGCATTTACAGATTTACCCCGGAACCGACATTGTCGCGCTCAATGCCATTGCCAGAATATTGATTGAAACAAATCAGATAGACCACAGCTTTATAAGGGAACATGTGAATGGTTTTCAGTCCTTAAAAGAGTTGGTGATGGGTACTACAATCGAAGCAGCAGCAACACAATGTGGCGTTGCTGTAACTTCCTTGTACGCTGCCGCCAATGCCATTGGAAATGCAAAAAATTTCATTTCCATGTGGGCCATGGGGCTGAACCAAAGCCATGAAGGGGTTAACAACAATTTGGCTCTTTTGAACCTTTCTTTAATTACAGGGCAGATTGGCAGGCCAGGAGCAGGCCCGTTTTCTCTAACAGGACAACCCAATGCCATGGGAGGACGTGAAGTGGGCGGGATGTCCAATTTATTAGCGGCACACCTAGACCAGCAAAATCCAGCCCATAGAAAGCAGGTAGCTCAATTTTGGGGGGTGGAAAAGTTACCGGTACAACCAGGTAAAACTGCTACTGAAATGTTCGAAGCATTAAAGCGTGGAGAAATGAAGGCGATTTGGATTGTTTGCACCAATCCATTGGTTAGTTTACCCGATTCTAATTTGGTGGAAGAAGCTTTACAACAAGCAAAATATGTGGTAGTCCAGGATATTTCGGCTCGGGCGGATACCTTAGAATATGCAGATGCTGTGCTTCCTGCTGCTGGTTGGGCAGAAAAGGAAGGAACCATGACCAATTCGGAAAGAAGAATAACCTTGTTGTCAAAGGCCATTCAAGCACCGGGAACCGCCAAACCAGATACTGAAATTATAATGAGTTTTGCCAAGGCAATGGGCTACTCAGGGTTTGATTTTCCTTCCACAGAAGCGATTTATCAAGAATATTGCGCACAAACTAAGGGCACAGCGGTGGATATTTCGGCCCTGTCTTATGCCATACTTAAGGATAAAAGAAGCGTGCAATGGCCTTATTCGCAGCAAGCAAAGGGGGTACAAAGAATGTTTCAAGACCTTCAGTTTTGCACTGCAGACAAAAAAGCCAATGTATTTGCCGTTGCCCCTACTAAAAATAAGGAAGTACTAAGTTCCAGTTTTCCGTATATCCTGACAACCGGTAGAGTTAGGGACCAATGGCATACCAGAACCCGGACAGGAAAAGTGAATAAGCTAAACCAGCACCTGGGTGAACCCTTTGTGCAAATCCACCCAGAAGATGCCGCACGATTAAAAGTAAAAGAGAATGAAGCTTTAGAAATTTTTAATACAAGAGGCAAAGTTCAAGTATTGGCTCAATTGTCTGGTGCGATTAAACCAGGCACAGTATTTATTCCGATGCATTGGGGAAAAATATTGGGAGGTAGTTTTGCCAGGTCCAACAATCTAACAGCCAATAATATTGATCCAATATCCAAGCAACCCGGGTTCAAGTATTCGGCAGTAGGAGTTAGGAAATTTTATAAAGCCAAGGAAAAGTTACTTGTAGTGGGGGCAGGTGCAGCCGCATTTAGGTTCCTGAACACCTACCGCGCTTTCAACACCACTGATCCAATAATGGTGTTTTCAAAAGAGCCAGAACCATTCTACAACCGTGTTTTACTTCCGGAGTACCTCAGCGAGCATTTGACATGGGAACAACTGGTGAAATTCAAAAAAGGGGCCATTAAAAAGTTGGATATACAGCTGTTTGTTGGGTGTTCCATACTGCATATAGACAAAGATAAAAAAATAGCCATAGACTCTACGGGTACGACCCACGAGTACGACCGGTTGGTACTGGCAACCGGTAGCAGTCCTTTTTTACCAAAAGATGCTCCAATTGATTCTGAAGGAGTATTTACCATGCGCAGCAAACAAGATGCGGATGCGCTCAAGTTGTACGCCGAAAAAGAAGACAGAGCCTTAATTATTGGAGGGGGGCTTTTAGGGTTAGAACTTGCTGCTTCTTTGAATGAATCGGGCACGGAAGTTACTGTAGTACAGTTGGCAGCTCGATTAATGGAAAGGCAATTGGATGCAACGTCTAGTATGCTGTTAAGGGAGCATGTGGAAGAGTTGGGGATAGATGTGTTTTGCAATGACCAGGTACAATCCATTCTTAAAAAACGGAATGAAAAAGGGTATTACATTTATTTAAAAAGTGGTACTAGAATGGAAGTGGAAATTGTTGTTTACGCCATAGGAACTAGGCCTAATATTGGGCTGGCGGAGAAGGCAGGTATTGCCACCAAACGAGGTGTTTTGGTAGATGAATACCTACAAACCGATGCCGATGGAATTTATGCAATAGGAGAAATTGCAGAATACAATGCCATTCTTAACGGTACGACAGCAGCAGCAGAACAACAGGCTGATGTAGTAGCCAAGTCTATGAATGGAGATTTAAATAGCTGGTACAATGGGTCTTTGTCTATGAATATATTGAAGTTTTCAGATTTAGATTTGTGTTCTCTTGGCATGGTGGAAGTCCCTCTAGGAGCAGGTCAAAAAGACTATGAGGAGATTGTATTCATCGATAAAGCCAAACGGTATTACAAGAAGTGCATTGTAAAACAAGACCGTCTGGTAGGGGCAATCCTGATGGGAGATAAACTGGAATTTGCAGAATTTAAAACCCTCATAGAGCAGCAGATAGAGCTTTCAGAAAAAAGACTGAGCTTGCTAAGGTCTGGTAAGAAAATTGAACCTGTTATTGGGAAGCTGATTTGTTCCTGTAACAATGTGGGAGATGGCAATATAACCCAACTTGTGAAAAATGGTTGCCATGTTCTGAACGATTTATGCAATAAAAGTGGCGCTGGTCTAGGATGTGGAAGCTGTAAAACTGAAGTCCAATCGATTCTGGACCTTACTTTAGAAACGGAAAAAGTAGAATCCTCTTAGTTTAATTAATGCAATTATGACACCATTGGAAAAAAGAAAATTGGTCAGGGTTTTTGTCAAAGGAGGTATTTTGGCTCCTGTCGACCTTAAAAAAATTGCTTCGGTAGCCAATTGGTTTGAATCTGAGTCCATTCATTTTGGTTCAAGACAAGACATACTATTTGCAGCCGAGCATGCTACCCCTTCGCAGGTGGAGGAGGCATTCAAGAGTACTTCAATAGAATACAGTCAGGACGAGCAAGCCAACAATAACATTGTAAGTTCTTTTGTTTCAACTGGAATGCTGCCTTCCACACATTGGGTACATACCGATACCTATCATTTTGTTTTGGATACGTTTAAAAACGCAAAATACAAGGTCAACGTAGTGGACCCTGCACAGACATTGGTTCCCTTGTTTTCAGGTAATATCAACATAATTGCATCGGAGTATGACAATTATTGGTTCATTGTGCTCTCTTTTTCAGCCGAAAAAAGAAGGTTCCTAAACCAGTTGGTATATACCTATGACTTGGCAAAAGCAACTGCAATTATTGAGCGCATGAAAGAACAAGGGGCAGACTCTGTTCAGAAAATAGAAGACGAATTCCAATTGGCAGCTCTTAATATAAGACCAGCCGACTTAGAGTTGACATTACCGGAAACTAATTTTACGGATTACGAAGGGTTTCATCAGTACAACAACAAATGGTGGTTGGGTTTGTATTGGAGAAACAATTGTTACGATACCCATTTCCTACAAGCCATGTGTGACTTGTGCAAAGAAACTAAAGTAGGCAAAATTGCTTTGACTCCATGGAAGTCCTTCATAGTGAAAGACATCAAGGCCAACGACAAAATGAAATGGGAAAAACTCTTGGGTAAATATGGAATCAATCCGCGGCATTCTTCGCTCGAATTGAATTGGCATGTTCCGTTGCTTGATCTTGAAGCCATGCAATTAAAAAGGTATTTGATTAGAATTTTTGATCAAAACGATATTCTAACTTCTGGCCTTTCCTTTTCCATTAAAACTGGCGACTTTAATACCTTTACTTCCATTGTGATAGAAAAAGACCAAGCATCTAAATTTCAAGGAAATTTTGAACTTGAACCTACTTATACCATCACCCATACCAAAAATTTTGATCCGTTGAGCAATGAGTATGTGGTATATGCCAGCCATGTGCTCAAAGAAGATTTGCCACCATTGTTGATGCAACTAAGCAAAACGTACTTTGAAGGGTTGGATGACTTACCTGATCTCTCTAGACGCCCTTCCTTCGAAAAAAAGCAACAAACCATTGGCGCACACCAGTGTCCGGACTGCCTTAGTATCTACGACGAACGCGTAGGAGAACCCACTAACGCTATAGTTCCGGGGGTGGCTTTTGAGGCATTACTAGACACCTATACTTGTAGTTTGTGTGCAAGCCCTAAACATGCATTTGTTCCTATTGAAATTCCAGCCTAATTAACCCAGTGCTTCTTGAATCAAGGTTTTTGCTTTATCCGAATACGGCAGATGCATGGCATGTTCATGCCCTTGGGTGGACATTTTTTTCCAGGTCTTTTGGAGGATGCCAATTACTTTTTCTGCAGAATGGGATTTAATAAATTCTTCGTAATAAAATTCTAAAAACACAAGACAAACCACATCTTCAAGTAATTGAGAGTCTGGGTTGGATTTAAGTTCTTTTTTAAGAATTAATAAATTTACCAAATCTATATCATTTTGATCCCACCCTTCAATGCGCATAATTTCACTCATTTTTTGAGCATGGAATCCTTTCAATTCTGTTCTCCATTTTAAATACCCAGGCCTATCGTCTGGATAATTACTTCTTGGAATATGCCAGCGGCCAATGTGTTGTCCTCTTGCAGCAAGTTTAAGGTGGTCGGAGGGTGTTTCAGAAAGTTTGTGAAGCCATTCTGTCATTTGCATGCTATACAGCAGCTCTTTTGGTTGGTCAGATCCTTCAACAGAAGTTGGGTCCATCGAGTTAAAATCATCAATGGCTTGAAGTGTTTTTTCTAATTTTTGTACGGACATAATACATTAAATAATGGAGTTGTGCCTAAAAATGACCAATTACAGTTTTAAATCAAAAAAATAGATATTTTTTTAAGTTAAAACGGTCTTATTATTTAATTTGACTGATAAAAAATCAAGCAAAGGTTTTTCTAACATGAAAATAAAAATTGTACTCTATATATTTTTTTGCTTGGTTCCAAGCTTAGGTAAAAGCCAATCCCTTCGGATAGACCATGTTGTTGCAGTATACAGCGATTTAACGAAAGCCATAGCACGTTATGAATCCAATGGTTTTAAAATAAAACAAGGCAGACTCCACAGCAATGGGCTAATCAATGCGCACATAAAATTTAAAAATAATACTGCATTAGAGTTGATGTCCTTAACCAAAGATGCAAGTGGTCCAATACCCAACGCCTACCGAAGATTTTTATCCACTCAGGAAGGAGGTACATATCTGGTTTTGACAGGATGGCCAATTAAAAAACTAGCAATAGAACTCAAAAAGCAGTCCATTAATTTCTCAACTACCTTAGGGCCAAATTGGAATTATTTGGTTTTTGAAAAGGGATCAGGTTTAGAACATGTTTTTTTTATTGAGTACTTGAAGCCCATCTATGACAAATTAGAGTACTTCCAACACAAGAATGCTGCGGATGGTTTTTTGGAAGTAGTAATAGATGGAGATGAACGCTTGCATGTACTATTTAAATTGCTTCAACTGGAACAACTAAATGATGGCGTTTGGGCCACGCCAACAGGAAGGATTAAGGTTGTTGCCGGAAAGGATGAAAACACGACCTTTAGAGTTAGAAAAATACTTTTTGATGCCGAAACCAATAAAAAAATGGTGGAATGGTGAAAATGCAACAGAACGAACGGGAACTGCTGGTTCTGTTGCAGATGTGTTACCCTAATTGATAGAAAATTGGTAGCTGTACCACTTTCCTTGGCTGTATATTTCAAATTCGTAGTTGCCTTTTGGGACATTGGAAAAGTCATATTTTCTGTTTTTATGCGAACGCACATGGTCCTCACTAAAAACTTCATCTTTTCTCTCGTCTATTACCCGTATGTTTAAATAGGTATCCTTCATGGATTCTAATTTAAGGTAAACGGAATTACCATTGGCTAGTACTTCAGGTTTGTTAAAGTATTTAACCTGTTCTTTTTGAATGTCTATGTTGGTCTTATTGATTTCAACTGGGATAGTCTTAATCATGTCTTCATTTTCATAAATTAAGAAATACAGGCCTTCTGGCAAGTTTTCTAAGTTTAGTTTTTTGGCGTAGTGAATGCCTGTCAAAGACTCGGAATAAAGTACTTTTCCGTTTTTGTCTTTTAAAACTAGTGCGTTTAAGTCAGTGTCTTGGATGTAAACAGCTATTACATCTTTTTCTACTTGATTCACTCGAACCCTAGGTTGATTGTCTTTTGAAAAGCCCAATACAGGAACGAGAACTAAAACCAATGCAATCCAATTGTTAAATCTCTTTTTCATAAGTTTGTTTGTTAGAGTGTTTGTTATAGTTCAAAGGTAATGGGTTAGTTGTTGGGATTTCTACACTGGTTTTACCAATATATGTTGTAGATTAACCAATGTTTGGTTTTTGTGTTTCTGAAGAGGTAAATATGAATATATTTGAAGTGGGAAAATCAATTGATCTTGTTAAAACAGTAAAATAATTCGCCATGAACAAATTAGCCAAACCGCCAGTTGAAAAAATAAATCCTGCATTTGGAAATTCTTTTCATGTTAAACAATATGACAAAGCCAAACACAATAAATTACCATTTTGGCATGTGCACCCAGAGATTGAGTTGGTGTATGTCAATGGAGGGCAGGGCAAAAAGCACATAGGCAACCACATTTCTTATTTTGACAAGGGGGCTCTGCTGTTGATTGGTTCCCAACTGCCTCATTTTGGTTTTACGGACCGCCTTTCAAATTGTAAAAAAGAAACGATTGTTCAGTTGCGTCCCGATTTTTTGGGTACAAATTTTTTTGATTTGCCAGAAATGGAACCCATTCATCTGCTGCTGGAGCGATCAAAAAAAGGAATTTCATTTTTTGGTAAAACCCAGATGAAAATTGGTCCGATGGTGGAAGATTTACAGTATTTGACTTCATTTGAAAGAATTGTTCACCTGTTGAAAATTTTCAATGAATTGGCAACTTCAGAAGAGTATGAAGTATTAAATGCTGAGGGCATCTTGTTAGAAGTTAGTGCCCAGGACAATGACCGAATGAATAAAATTTATGGTTACGTGCGAACGCATTTTCAGGACACCATTCGGTTGCCAGAAATTGCCGATCTTGTAAGCATGACCGAACCCTCCTTTTGCAGGTATTTTAAAAAAATAACAGGTAAAACATTTTCTAATTTTGTGAACGACTTCCGAATTGTACATGCAACAAAACTTTTGTCAGAACACAACGAAAGTATAACGGAAATAAGTTTTTTAAGTGGGTTCAACAACTTTTCCCATTTTAATAAATCGTTTAAAGCTTTTACAGGAAAAAGTCCAAGCCAATATAGAAAAGAAAAAAAACACCTGCTCTAACCCTGGTATTATTAGGAGAGCAAGTGAAATTACCTTTTAATGATATTAATTAAGGTGGTCACCTGCTCCATAGTATTGTATACATGCAATGCAGTGCGGATGGTTCCTGCCCTTCTGGTGGTGCGGATATTCGCTTCATTTAATTGTTCGTATAATACTGAATTGTCCTTAAAAGCTACAATGGACGCGTAGTGGTTTGCGTTGCGGTCTCCTATAATTTGGTACCTTGAATCTACTTCTAGGATGCTCCGAGTCAATTGATGGTTGTAGGATTCTATTTCCTGTATGCCATAGCTGTTTTTGTCTTGAATAGAAGCTTGAAGCATGAGCAATCCAGCCATGTTTTGATGTCCTGGCTCAAAACTTGAAATACCTGGTTCATATACATATGCTCCATCTTTTAAGAAATGACTGGCGTTACCAGCAATATTGGGCGGGAATTTTGCTAAAAAAGCATCGCTGGCGTACAATACCCCACTTCCAAAACCTGCATTCATCCACTTATAATTACTAAATATCAAAACGTCTGGTTGAAGAGATTCAATGTCTAATTCTACTGCCCCAGCACTTTGTGTGGCATCTACTATGCAAACAATGTTGTGTTTTTTACAAAATGTAACTAGCGAAGCGATATCAATTTTAAATCCGCTAATATACTGGATGTGGCTAAGGGCCAAAATTTCAATTTCATGTTCCAGTAAGGTGGATTTAATTAACTCCGTATCGAGTGAAAAGTTGTTGTTATCTTTTATCCAATGAATTTCGAACCCATTTTCTTCAAAGGGCATATTCAAAGATGGATAGTCTTCTTTGTACAGTAAAACTTTGTTTTTCTTACCCTTTAAAGATTGAACAATACTATAAAATCCATAAGAAAAATTGGGAATTAAGGCAATGTTTTTTGTTGGTGCGTTTAAAAACTGTGCTACTGTTTCACGAATCGACGGGAAATCTTCATTTTTCCATTGATTTACTCGGTTGCTGCCATGAGCTGCTAATTCTTCATTGAACTGGTTGGCAATTTGAACTGCTTTTGGGGCTATAAGACCGGCGCCAGCTGTATTAAAATAGATCATAAAAGTGCAGTGGTTATTTGAAAAAACTCCTCACCCAACATACGTGAATTAAGCAAAGGTGTTGTGTTTTGGTACTAGATTTTAATTAAATTTTTCAAGCAGAACTTTCTTTTTGGTAGCAGCAACGTCTACCGAAGATCCATCGGTCATGGTTACAAAACCACCCTTTCCTTTGGTGTATTTTTTTATGTATTGTAAGTTGATCATATGGGATTTATGAATTCTTAAAAAGTCAAAATTACCCAGAGTTTCCTCATAGAATTTAAGTGTTCTGCAAATGAGTCGATTGCTTCCATCTACTAAGAAAAATTTAGTAAAATTGTCCTCCGCAGCAATTCTGATGATGTCCTTGACTTGTACCACTTCAAACCCGTCCATCAATGGAAGGGCAATTTTATGTAGTAACTTATCTTGTGTATTGAGATTGTCCACAAGCAAAGGGGTATGAAAAGCTTTTTTGTCTTTTAAAAATTGGGACTTTATTTTTTCTACTGCTTGTACCAACTCATCAATGTCAATTGGCTTTAAGATATAGTAGGCAGCACTACAATTGATGGCTTGTATAGCATAATTGCTGTAGGCAGTAACAAATACTGTTTCAAAGTTGACTTCTTCCAGTTGGTCTAATAAGTCAAACCCATTGCCAAAAGGCATTTCTATATCTAAAAACACCACGTCTGGGTGGCCATTTTCTATCGAAAGAATGCCTTCTTTTACGGATCCAGCAGTTCCAATTACCTGTACTCCAGTACAATAATTTTCGATGTAATTGGCCAAGGTATCTCTACTAGCTTGTTCGTCATCAATGAGGATTGCTTTTAACATATTAAATTTTTTCAGTAGTTCTAAAAGGGATTCCAATTTTAACTTGTGTCCCACATTCTTTTTGACTTGGGTCTAAATCAGAAATTTCTATTTTTAAACCTGTTTTGTACATGTCATTGATTATTTTAATTCTACTATCAATATTTTTTAACCCGGTCGACTCGGTTTTTTGTTGGTTTTTTGTTTTAAGACTTTTTGATTGGGCCCTTCCAATGCCATCGTCTTTAATTTCTACCCACAATTGCTCCATGCTTTCGTAAACTTCCACACTTAAAAATCCTTTGGTCTCTTTGTATCGAAGTCCATGCCAAACCGCGTTTTCAATATAAGGCTGAATAAGCATTGGCGGTATGCTGTAATTATCGACAACAAGGGTTTTGCTTATTTTGAAATCAAACTCAAACTTTTCTTGAAACCGGAAATGTTCCAATTTTAAATACCGCTGCAACATTTGAATTTCAGTGGACAGTGGAACAAATTCTTTTTGAGAATTTTCCATGACTGTGCGCATTAATTTACTGAATTCAGAAAGGTATTTATTGGCTGCCCTTTGGTCATTTTGAGCAATAAAACCATTAACGGAATTGAGTGCGTTAAAAATAAAATGAGGGTTCATTTGGCTGCGCAGCGATTTTAAAGCCAGCATTTGGTTGGCCATTTTTTTCTGTTGTACATTTTTGAATAGCAACACCGCCGACACCAATATTACCACAATAACAAACATCAAACCATAGTTGATTAGTCTTTGTCTTTGCAATCTTTCATCATTTAAAGACTGTTTCTGTTCGAGAAGCAATAATTTGTTCTCGGTCAGTTCTCTGTCTTTTTCTAAAAGGCCAAGGCGCTGATTTTTTGTGAAAAGATCTTTTTGAAGGGCATTGGAGGAGGCAATGTTCTTTTCCTTTGCTTGGTACAAACTGTCTACCACTGCAGCGTAATTTTGAAAATTTTCTAAGGCCTTGTCGTAGTTACCTTGCTCTTTATATGCGCTGGATAACGATTTATAAGCTTCTTTTTTATCCAATAAATCTTCTTCTGAATCACCTGCGAGACCCAAACTTTCCTCTAAGTAAGGAATGGCCTCTTCTTCATTGTCTTGTTCCAAGTAAATATTGGCTATGTTCAGGTTGGCCTTTCTTTGGGTGGGCTTGTCTTCGGCTTGTTTGCCTCTTTGCAACTCTTCTTTTTGCACTTCAAGTTCGTCCTCAAATTGTTTGTTGGACCGGTATACGGAGCTTATGTTTTTGTTGGATTTGGAAATAGAACGTGGATCTTTTAATTCTTCAGCTGCCACTTTGGATTGCCCGTAGTAATTCAAAGCTTGGTCGGATTTATTTTGCTCCTGGAATATGCTCCCCAAAGCTTCCGTTGTTCGCAATACACCTGCTTGATCGTTGTTTTTTTGGTAGATCTTAAGCGCTTTTCCTAGATTCGTTTCAGCCTGGGCATAGGCCTTGTTTTTTAAATGAACCCGTCCAGTTCTTTCCCAATAAATGCTGGTTGTACCTGATTTTCTATATTGTTCTAAATAACGTAGGGCAGATGGAAAGTCTCCTAGATATTCTTCGGATTCCGCAATGTTTAAATAAAGGTCATTGATTTTTTGTGTTTTTTTAGATTTAAAAAGTTGGATGCCC
The DNA here is from genome assembly GCA_900537185.1 of Cytophagales bacterium Alg240-R148. Lineage (GTDB taxonomy): Bacteria > Bacteroidota > Bacteroidia > Cytophagales > Cyclobacteriaceae > Alg240-R148. The sequence goes on along the minus strand of LS999828.1, from coordinate 293,656 downwards.
TTTTTGTAATTGCTAGATGCCAAATCGAAATTTCCTGTGTTGAAGTAAGCCAGACCTATTTGATTGTATACTTGGGCTTGCCTCTGGTAATCTTTGTTGTTGATGGACTCCCTTAATGCAGTAGTTAAAAACGATATAGATTTAACAGGGGCGGTATCCAAATAATACCGACCAGAATCCATGGCATGGCTGTAGGGCTCGGCAATGTCAATAGAACGCGATGCTTTTTTCTGTTTGGTTTTCTGCGCTTGTCCATCTAGGGCAACCAAAGAAATCAAACTGATTAACAAAAAGACGGTTTTTTTCATCGATAATTAATTAAATCAGACTTAAATATAAACAATAAAATTGATCTCAAAACTGCCAATTTTCTTCAAAATGGGAATAAGACCCAATGTTGGAGGCCTTAACTAAGTTGTTGGGACAGTTCACTAAGTCAAATGGCTAGTTCCCTCATTGTACCTATTAATAATTGTTTCTTTTCTTCAAATTTCGAACATCAATCAACAAAAAAAAGGATATGAAAACGCTCAAGAAGAAATTTTTTACGGTATTAACATTGTTTGTAGTGGCTGTTACTACATTTTCATTTGCGCCTACTAGTATAGGTAGAAAGGCAGTCAGGAAAATGACACCGCCCGACAGGCAAATACAAATTGCTTTGTTATTGGACACTAGCAATAGCATGGATGGGTTAATTGACCAAGCCAAAGGACAGTTGTGGAAAATAGTAAATGACCTTTCTGGTGCGAAGTGCGAAGGCATCCAGCCAGGTTTGCGCATTGCCTTGTATGAATATGGAAATGACCAATTGAATGGAAGAGAAGGCTACATAAGAATGGTGGCCCCGATGACCAATGATTTGGATGAAATTTCTGAAAAACTATTTAGTTTGACAACCAACGGTGGAAGCGAGTACTGCGGTCATGTAATAAATACAAGTTTGAATCAATTGCAGTGGACCGGTTCTGAAAAAGACCTTCAAATGATTTTTATTGCGGGCAACGAACCATTTACCCAAGGTGGAGTAGATTACCGAGAGGCTTGTGCGAAAGCCAATAAAAAGAATATAGTAGTGAACACAATATTTTGCGGTCCGTATAGTGCTGGGGTGCAATCTCAATGGAAAAATGGTGCTGACCTTACTGAAGGTAGTTATATGAGCATAGAGCAAGATAAAAAAACAGTTTTCATTGCCTCTCCTTTTGACGATCGGATCAACAAGCTGAACGATGAATTGAACAAAACGTATGTGGCTTATGGCGCACAAGGAAGGATGAAGAAAGAAAAGCAAATGCAACAAGATACCAATGCAGCTGCCTATGGTTCAGCCAATAAAGTCAACCGAGCGGTTTCCAAGAGTTCTCATGTTTATAAAAATTCTTCGTGGGATTTAGTAGATGCAGCAGAGGATGCAGATTTTGAAATTGAATCGGTAAAAGAAGATGCTTTGCCAAAAGAAATGAAGGGGATGAACAATGCAGAGAAAAAGAAGTTCATCGAAAAGAAGCAGAAAGAAAGAGAGAAAATTAAAACGGAGATACAGAGCTTAAGCAAAAAAAGAGCAGCTTTTGTCTTGGAAAAGAAAAAAGAAAATAAAACGGAAAATATGCTTGACGACGCGATGATCAAATCCATTCGAAAACAAGCGGCCGATAAAAATTTTAAATTTGAGCAGTAGTTAAGTTGGACCAGTCTTGCGCTTATGTCAAGGCTGGTTTTTTTGATTTGCGTTCTATTTGTTGGATGCTTCGGTTTATTTCTAGTTTAATATAAAGGTTGCATTCATTTTTCATCAAATTTTCAAGAAAAGACTTGGCTTTAGGAAAGGATTCCAGCGTTCTGATAATTTTCCATCGCATCACAGGCTCGTAGCCCTCTTTTTTAAACAGCAATATCAATTTTTTGAGCCCCATTTCTTTGTGTTTTTCGGTTAGAATTTTGCTGTAAAATACTATGTAACCAATGGCGTCCAATGCTTCATAAATTGCACTGTGCTGGGTGCTTTGTAAGGTGTTGTACAAGGCTGGTAAAGCTGGTTCTCCAATTTTAGAAAGAGTTCTAGCAATAATGTCTCTCCGAAGGGGGTAGGAGATCTTATTAAAGACAGAGTTGGGAATGCCTTTGATTTGGTTTTGTCCAACTTTACCCAGCAAAGGAACCGCTAGTGGCACCGATGCTTGCCCAAAATGCACAAGAGTCTCACACAGTTCCATTTTTGTATACAACTTTTTTTCTTTGTTTAGTGCTTTAATGATAGAAGGGAGGAGGGATGGAGTATTTACCATTCTTGCCATCCTTGCACCTTTGCTTCGTTCTATGGATATGGCAGACTGTAACAGTTTTACAGCTTTTTCAGAAGATACTAATTCGGGCTTGTATGTTTCGAGGTGTCCTCTATTTTGTAGTTGTTGGGTGGTGCTTTTCATTGTTTTTTTTACAAGAATAAGCAGTACTTGTGACAGCCTTATGTCAGCAGTGCTTTTGCACTCAAAAAGATTGTTTTAATAAAAAAAGGGAAGCATTGCTTCCCCTTTTTTTATTAGCAAAATTTGCTTTTATTCTAATTCGATTACTAAGTCGTCTTGGTCTACCATTTCCCCAGCTATAAGATGTACTTTTTTAACTTTTCCAGAGGAAGGAGCAGAAACATGTGTTTCCATTTTCATCGCTTCAATTACAAAAAGATGGTCATTTTCGTTGACTTCATCCCCTTCTTTTACTTTCACTTCGGCTATTCTTCCTTGTAGTGGTGCGCCAACTTCCGAACTACCCTCGGCCTTTCTTCTAGTAGGAATTTTGCTTTCTTCTGATTTGTCACGGACTTCAATAACGCGGGTTTGTCCATTCAATTCAAAATACACTTTGCAAATTCCATTCTCATCAGGAGAAGAATTGTACAGCTTTTTGATCATAATGGATTTACCCTGATCCAACTCAACCAATATCTCTTCGTTTTCTTTTAGACCAAAGAAAAAGACCGGAGTAGGAATTCTCCAAACTTCTCCAAACTGTTGGTAATGGTTGTAGAACTCCCTAAATACCTTAGGGTATAGTTTGTAAGAAAGGAAATCTAACTCATCACAATAAGGGTCAAAATCAGATTTAAACGCTTCAAATTCTTTTTCAAAATCAATTGGAGCCAAATGCGCATTGGGCCTATCTGTAAAACCTTTTTCATTTTTGAGAATAATTTTACTCAAAGCATCAGGGAAACCTCCAAATGGCTGGCCTAGGTCCCCCTTAAACAAGCCCACTACAGATTCCGGAAAGGACATCGATTTGCCATTGGTTAAAATATCTTCTTTTGTAAAGTCATTGGAAGTCATGAACAACGCCATATCGCCAACTACTTTAGAGGAAGGGGTGACCTTCACAATATCTCCAAACATTTTGTTGACTACAGCGTAGTTTTCTTTAATTTTCTCAAACTTATCTTCCAAACCTAATGCAATGGCTTGTGGTTTAAGGTTGGAATATTGTCCTCCAGGGATTTCATGTTCATACACCTCTGCCGTCCCTGCTTTGAGACCAGACTCAAAAGGATAATAGTATTCTCGCACATCTTCAAAATAATTGGCGTACTGGTTGAGTGCCTTTAAATCTACTTCTGGTGCTCGGTGATGCCCCTCCAATGCAGCAACAATAGAGTTGAAATTGGGTTGTGAGGTCAGCCCTGATAGGCTGCTCTGGGCAACATCTACAACATCTACTCCAGCATTGATGGCTTCGAAATAGGTCACTGCCTGTATAGAGGACGTATCGTGCGTGTGTAGGTGGATGGGAATGTCCACAGCCTTTTTCAATTCGGTTATCAGTACTTTAGCGCTTTGAGGTTTAAGCAAACCAGCCATGTCCTTAATCCCTAAAATGTGGGCACCTTCGTCTTCCAACCTTCTGGCTAAATCCAGATAGTACTGCAGTGTATATTTGTTGTCTTCAGTCTTCAGTACATCACCTGTATAACATATACAGGCTTCTGCTATGGCGTTGGTTCTATCGTTTACTGTTCGGATGCTCGTTTTCATTGCATCAAACCAGTTCAATGAATCAAATATTCTGAAAACGTCAATTCCCGTTTCCCATGTTTTTTCGATGAACTTTACAATTAGGTTGTCTGGATAGGCAGTATACCCTACACCATTAGAGCCTCTTAACAACATTTGTAACAAGGTATTGGGAATGGCCTCTCTAAATAATTTTAATCTTTCCCATGGGTTTTCATGTAAAAAGCGCATGCATACATCGAAGGTAGCCCCGCCCCACACTTCCATTGAAAATAGATGCGGTTGTGATTTGGCTAGGCCTTCTGCCACCTGCAGCATATCTGTTGTTCGCATCCTTGTGGCCAACAAAGATTGGTGGGCATCTCTAAAAGTGGTGTCTGTAAACAATACCTCTTCTTGCTGTTTGAGCCATTGACCAAAACGCCCTGGGCCCAATTCCATCAGTTTGTCTTTGGTACCTTTTGGGTAAGCACCATATTTATCAAATTCAGGAATGATTGGTTTTCTAAAAACTTTGCTATCATCTATTCTCTTAACGTCGGGGTTGCCATTTACAGCCACTTCCCCTAGGTAATTCAATAGTTTTGTACTTCTATTTAAGGAACGTCTTAATTTGAATAGCTCCGGGTGGTCATCGATAAATTTGACAGTTGCATTTCCGGTATAAAAAGTGGAGTGGTTGATGACATTTTGTAAAAAACCAATGTTCGTTTTTACTCCGCGGATCCTAAATTCTTCTAAGGCCCGGTTCAACCGCCTGGCTGCGCCTTTTAAGGTGCGCCCCTTGGAGCTTACTTTTACCAGCATTGAATCAAAGAAAGGAGAGATCTTTACCCCAGAGTAACAATTACCGGCATCCAATCGAATGCCAAATCCACTGGCACTTCGGTAGGCGATGACCGTACCATAATCTGGTTTAAAGTTGTTTTCAGGATCTTCGGTAGTCAACCGGCACTGTATGGCAAATCCATTGCATTGCACATCATCTTGTCCTTTGATGTAAATTCTTGGGTCGGAAAGTGCATACCCACGGGCAATTAATATTTGAGAACGAACGATGTCAATGCCCGTAATTTCCTCTGTTATCGTATGTTCTACTTGTATCCTTGGGTTGACTTCAATGAAAAATATATTTTCTTGGTTGTCGACCAAAAATTCAACCGTACCTACATTGTTGTACTGTAATTTTTGCGTGATGGATAGGGCGTATTTATATAGTTTTAGTCTGGTTTCTTCCTTCAAACCAATGCTAGGTGCCACTTCCACCACTTTTTGAAACCTCCTTTGTACCGAACAATCTCGTTCATAAAGGTGCACAATATTGCCGTAATTGTCGCCCATTATTTGCACTTCTATGTGCTTGGGGCTGTCAATGTATTTTTCTAGGAAGATGGTGTCATCACCAAAAGCCTTTCCTGCTTCACTTTTGGCTTCGTTGTAAGCCACAGACAATTCTTGATCTGATTTTACAACACGCATGCCTCGACCACCACCACCAGAAGCTGCTTTCACCATTATTGGATACCCAATAACTTGTGCTTCCTCTAATGCTATCTCAGTAGTTGTTAATTCTTTTTCGCTGTCCCGAATAATTGGAACATTGGCTTGAATGGCTATTTTTTTGGCAGCCACTTTATCTCCTAATTGCGCCATTACCTCTGGCTCTGGCCCTACAAAAATAATTCCTTCTTCTTTACATCTTGTAGCAAAACGCACATTTTCAGATAAAAAACCATAACCTGGGTGGATGGCATCCACTTTGTTCAATTTGGCTACTCGAATAATTTCTTCAATATCGAGGTAAGGTTTGAGAGGGTCTGAGTCGGCCCCTACTTGATACGCTTCATCTGCTTTGTACCTGTGTAGAGAGTACCTGTCTTCATAACTGTAAATGGCTACTGTCCTAATCTTCAATTCTGAAGCTGCCCTTAATACTCTTATGGCAATTTCACCTCTATTGGCTACTAAAAGCTTGTTAATGTCTTTCAGCTCTACACTCATTTTTAAATTATTTTGCGGTTATCAATATGAAAATCTACACAATTTAAGAAAATTTTAATATAAGGCTAAATTTATCTTTGTATAAATAGAGTAGGTTCTATTTTATTGAAAATAATAAAATTTAATTGCGTTTTTATTGATGTATTCGCAATATACTTTGCTTGTTTGGGGGCTGGATAAAATTTATGCGGTTCTTATTGAAATAGGCATAATTTTCATCATGCTTGGGTTGAAATACTATTTTTTTCTACCTTGTGGGGGTATTAATCCCCTAGTTATGCTTAGAAAGTTGATGTGGTTGTTTTTTGCTTGTTTTTTAATGACCATTGTAATGGTTGTAGTTTATTTCGGGTTTTTATTGCCCAAAGTGGACCAAGCGCCATCGATAAAGGTTTCTTCTGAACAACAAGTGTTGGATAGAGGAGCCTACCTTGCAAATAACGTCATGGCTTGTTTTTCGTGTCATGGCAAGCGAGATTGGAATCAATTTGCAGGCCCTGAAATTACCGAACACAGGGGAGGAGTGGGTATGTTGTTCGATCATGAGAAAGGGTATCCAGGAGTGTTTTACTCTTCTAATATTACTCCTTTTGCTTTAAAGGAGTGGACAGACGGAGAAATTTTGCGAGCAATTAGCAGTGGAGTGAACAAAGAAGGCAAGACACTTTTTCCCATTATGCCTTACCAAAGTTACAACCATTTATCGGAAGACGACCTCCATGCGGTGGTGGCCTATTTGAGAACCTTAAAAGAGCACAGTTCAGAGAGCAGCACTTCCAAAGCAGATTTTCCATTGAACCACATCATCAAGACCATTCCACGCCAGCCAAGTTTTGTTGAAAAACCAGCTCCAAAAGATGTAGTAGCATACGGTGGTTACTTGGTTGAAGCTGCCAACTGCAAACAATGCCACACACCACAAAGTGGCGGAGAATTCAGCAAGGATATGGCATTTGCTGGTGGGTTTAAATTTAAACTAACACGAGGAGGTACTGTTTTTTCGGCAAACATTACTCCTGATAAAAAAACAGGCATTGGGCAATGGACAGAGTCTTACTTCCTAGAAAGGTTTAAACAGTTTGCAAGTAATAGTGGTTCGGTTGCAACAGTCCAACCAGGAGCTTACAATACAGAAATGCCTTGGACATTTTATGCAGGCATGACAGAAGAAGATTTGAAAGCCATCTACGCATTCTTGATGGCCCAAAAACCAATTGAAAATAGTGTTCTAAAATTTTCCAAGGATTAATTGGTAGCCAGTACAAAAGCAATCCATTTGCCATCGGCACTTATGGCTATTCGGCTTAACTTTCCTTGATCGTCCGGTAGGTTTGCATCTAGCTTTTTCCATGTTTTATTCCCATTTGGGTCGTACATAAATATATCGGTTCCATCGGAAGAGACAATTTGACCATTCGGCGTCCACGATATGTCTTCATTGTTTTTTAAAGTTGGCGCTATAATTTTTTTGGTTTTGTTTTCGGCATCCATTTCGTTGATGGTCCATGCCGTTTTTTCCTTCGATATGTAGTAAAACTTGTTTTTATTTTTTTCTTGGGTATGGAACGAACGACCTATGTTATGGTCTACTATTGCATCTTTTTTGCTGGATAAAGTATACAGGCGAAGTTCGTGGGGGTCGCCCAATACAAACAGTGCCAGTTGGTCTTCATTCACCCAACAATGGTATCCTATGGTAAGGTTGTTTATTAGGGTGTCCGCTTTTCCAGTATCAAAATTATACTTTCCTAAATACTGGCTCCCATTTTCAAGTTGTAGAATACAAGAGAATCCAGAACGATCTGGCGTAACGGTTGGAGAGTACTCATGAACAGTTGGAGAATTTGTTATGTTGCGCGTTTCTTTGGTTTTCAAATGAAAAGATTTGATGTCGGTGATGTTTTGGTTGTTGGCGCTACTAAAATAAACTAAGGGTTGCTCGGGGTGGAAAAAGGGCTGGTTGTCGTACCCCTCTGAATCTGTTATTGCAATAACGTTCTTAACGGAACCTTTTTTTATATTCAACTGCCCTACATAAACATTGTTTCCGGGTTGCGCGATAACCAAACCGGATAGGAGTAGAAAAGAAAGTAGGATAAAGTGTTTCATTGGTTGTATTTTAACTTAAAAACTGAGTTATTTTCTGTAACGAGGTGAAAATTTCACTATATTAATGCTGAATTAAATTTTTTAGCACTTATGACTTGGATAAAAACAATCGGATTCAATGAATCCACTGGGAAATTAAGAAAAATATACGAACGAGTTAGCGGACCAGATAATAATATTGACAATATATTGATGAGCCACAGCCTTCGGCCGCATACTTTACAAGGCCATATGATGCTGTATAAAAATGTTTTGCACAACAGCAACAATACCTTGCCAAAGTGGTTTTTGGAAGCTTTGGGTGTTTATGTTAGTATGCTGAACAAATGTGATTACTGTGTGGACCACCATTTTTCTGGTATGGCCAGGTTGTTACCAAAAGAAATAACATCTTCTAGCGTTAAGCGTGCTTTTGAAAAGGACCAACCGGAGTTGGTCTTTGAAGGAGCTTATTTGAAAGCTTTGGAATATGCTAAGTTGTTGGCCTTAGAGCCAGGTAATTTGTCGGAAGATTTAATTAGAGAACTAAGAGACGAAGGGTTAGAGGACGGAGAAATTTTGGAGATAAACCAAGTGGTAAGTTACTTTTGTTATGCCAATAGAACGGTTCTTGGTCTAGGCATTAATACAAGAGGAGACATAATAGGGCTTTCTCCGAATGACAGCGATGATGCTGAAAATTGGAATCATAGTTAAGAAATTTGCAAATAGCCATAAAAGTTACTTTTGTTAGAAGGACATGATAATAAAAATACATTGGAGTAAGAATTGCTTTAATTTCGGGATTGTAAAAACAAATTATCCGTTTAAAAATAAATATAGAAATGAAGCAAGTATTAATCGTATTTTCGTTGGTAACACTTTTTGTGTTTTCCAATATGGATGCCAATGGACAAGGGAAGGCCAAGGGGAACTCAAAAAATAAGAACAAGGTCGAAAAACAAAAAGGACCACCTGCATGGGCTCCAGCCCATGGGTACCGCGCAAAAACGCGTCATATATATTTTCCAAAGCAAAACATCTATTATGACCTTCAAAAAGGAGTGTACATTTATACAGATGGGAAATCTTGGGATGTCAGTGTCCAGCTGCCAATTGCATTGAAAGCCGTGGATTTAGATTTGGAGGTGCAAGTGGAATTGGATTTTGATACCGATCAACCGCAAAGCAAGAATAAAGAACACCAGAATCAACATTAAGGAGAACCTATTGGATAGGAGGAAATATAGAACAAATACCAATAAATATTACTTCTGTGCCTCTGTGCCATTTTATAGAGAAAATAATATTCTACTCTTTTCTACCTTTGTAAGGAATAGAGGGGGGTTAATGCTTTGAACAGCAGTTTGTTTTTAGTTTTCATTGTAGTAGTTGATAAAGTTTATGTTGTTCAAAAAGATACTTGAGGAGATTGAGTAAGCCTGAGAGGGCAAAAGCAATAGGGGAGGACGGAAAGTCGAATAAAAGCATTAACCGGCAAAAAACGACTTTCCAAAGGCTGTAAAGTGAAGAATTTTTCGGAACTTTACAGCCTTAATTATAAAAAAGATATATGTTTAACCCCTGGCATCACATTCATTACGGTGAAGACGCACCGGAAATAGTTAATGGAATTATCGAAATTCCTTCAAAATCAAGAGCTAAATACGAATTAGATAAAGACTCAGGTCTTTTAAAACTGGATAGAGTACTGTATTCTTCCGTATATTATCCGGAAAATTATGGTTTCATTCCAAGAACTTTTTGTGACGATGGAGATCCTTTGGATATCTTGGTTCTTTCTCAAATTGCAGTAGTACCCATGTGTATTGTACCAGCCAAGGTAATTGGCGTGATGCGCATGTTGGACAATGGCGAAGCGGATGATAAAATTATTGCTGTTGCGCACCGCGATATGAGTGTCAACCATATCAACGACATAGACGAATTACCACCTCATTTCAAGCGCGAGTTGCGTTCCTTTTTTGAGGATTATAAAAAATTAGAAAAGAAAGAAGTGGTTGTGGAAGAGTTTCAAAACAAAGAAACTGCTCTAGGCATCATCCAACAAGCATTTGTGGACTACAAAGCACGGTTTAAATAAAAGCACCGCATAAATAAGAAATGCAGTGCATGCTGCATTTCTTATTTAAATTTTAGGAAAAGTCATAAGGAATTCACTTCCTTTTCCTTTTGAGCTAATTGTTTTTATGGTAGCGCCTAGTTTATCTAGCGTTTCTTTTACAATGTAAAGCCCCAAACCCGACCCGGTTGCATTTTCGTGTGCTCTATAAAACATACCATAGACATGGTCCAAATGTTTTCTAGAAATTCCTATGCCGTTGTCCTTTACGCTAAGTACCCATTCGTTTTTTTGAGTATCAATGGAAACAATGATGGTAGTAATTTCATTTTGGTGGTTAGAGAATTTTATGGCGTTGATAAACAAATTGTGCAGAATCATATTCAACCTTTGTCTATCGGAAGCAACCATTGGGTCTCCAGTTGTGGATACATTTAGGGATGCTTGGCTGTTTGGATATACTTTTTGGGCCTCTTGAAAATTCTGAACAACGAGTTGCTTAATATTAATTTGTTCTATTATTATCTCCTTTTGAGAATTTCGGGCATATTGGGCAAGGCTTAGAATAACTTTCTCCAATTTCACAATGCTCTCTTCAATGTGTTTCAAATGAAGTTCGGTGTTGTTGGAAAGTTCTTCGGTTCGGGCAAGGTTGATAAGGCCCAGTATGGATTTTAGTGGCGCACTCAAATCATGAGAGGCGCTATAAACAAAACGATCCAGTTCCACTATAACTTTGTTTAAATGCTCTATGGTATCATTTAGCTTTTTTGTTCTGGTAATAACTTGCTTTTCAAGCCCGCTGTTAGCACTTTTGAGCTCAACATGCATCTTACTTAATTGATCATTTTGATATTGAATCTCTTTTGTTTTTGTTTCAACTTCAGCTTTAAGTTTTTCCCTATCCTTTTTTAGATTTTGGATTCGAAGCAGATACATACTTACACTTATAACACCTATCGCTACTACCACCCCGAGTTTAAAATACCATGTCATCCACCAAGAAGGGATAATATTTATTGTTATCTTAGATTCTTCGCTTGTCCAATCTACTCCATCGAAACTGCATTTTATTCTTAAGGTATATCGTTTAGGGTCTAGATTGGTGAAATTGATTTTTCTTTGGTTTCCAATGTAATTCCAATCTTGGTCAAACCCCTCTAGTTTGTAGGCATAACTTAACTGATCTTGGTAAATATATTCTAAACCAGAAAATTCGAAACCAAAAAAATGAGATTCGGAATAGGGTAGGCTGATTTCATTGGTGTAATGGATACTTTTTTTGATTACTTGGTTGTCTCCAACTGGAGCAGATTTGTTGTAGATTTGAAAGTCAGTAAAGGATGGTTGAGAGTTTAGCGTTTTTAAGGTAATGTTGTTCGGGTCTACTACATTGAAGCCATTGACACCTCCGAAAAATAAAAGTCCTTTCTTAGAGATGAATGACGCGTTTTTATTGAAAATATTTCCTTGTAGGCCATCAAACTTGTTGTATGTTTGAATGCATTTCCAAGTGTTTTTGTCTATAATACTTAATCCTTTATTGGAACTGATCCACAACCTGCTGTGCTGGTCATTTAAAATTGAAAAGACAATATTGCTAGGTATTTGATTGTCGGCGGCTGTAAGGAACATGGTAGATCCATTTTTTTTATCTATGATATTCAAGCCTCCACCAAAAGTTCCTGCATAAACATAGTTTTCATCCACTTCCAGGGATATAACAAGGTTGTTATTTAATCCATTTACTTTTTTAGAATCATCGAAAAAAGAAGCCTTGCCATTTTTGTGGTTGTATTTAACAACACCACCTACCGTACCCACCCATAAGTTTCCGGTTGGGTCTATTTCAATCACTCTGAGTTCATTCCTTTGAAAATCTAAAATGTCACCGTTAGACCATTGTATCGAAGTAAAAGAATCCTTTACCGGGTCGTACAAAAATAAACCCAAGTTGGTTCCTACCCACAAATTGCCATCAAGATCTTTTTTTATGTCCCAAATACTTACTCCTTTTAACTGGCTGTATTTTGGATCGTTAAGAAAACTTTTAAGTTGGCCATTTTTATATTTAAAGAGCCCTTTGTTGTACGTGCCAATCCAAAGCCCCTCATCGCTATCCCATTCCAAACATAAAATTTTTTTTGAAGGTAGTTGGTCATTTAATTGGCTTATGTTTTTCAACTGCCCTTCATAAGAAAGAAAGTCCAGCCCACCTCCATCCGACCCAATCCATATTCCTTTGTCATCTTCCTCGAATGCTTTGATGGAACGAGCGGATAAAGTACTTTTTGTATTAAAGTTTCTTTTGATATTGGTGAATTGACGACTCCGTTCATTGAAAATATTCAAGCCACCTTTATAGGTACCTAAAAAGACATTTTGGTTGCTTGCACAATAAATTACACGCACCACATTGGCAGATAAACTGTTGGGATCCCCTTCGATATTTTGATAGGAAGAAATTTTTTGATCGGCATTGTCCAAAATACTAAGGCCCCCGCCATCCGTACCAATCCATAAATTTCTATTGTCATCATGGGTTAGATAATAAATTTGGTTGGAATGGAGCCCGCTATTGGATGTTGTGTACAGGTGGTTTTTATTAGAGAAAGGGTTCAGCTCCAATAACCCAGAAGATTGAAACCCGATCCAAATGGTGGAGTCACAAACGATAAGTCCTCTGGTTATATTTTCTGGAGTTTGTTTTAGACCACTTGCAGACTTGTTGTATTGTGCTAATTCTTTGGTTGTAAGATCTAGCATGTAGAACCCTGCATTTAAAGTGGTAATTATGAGGTGTTTATCCAAATAGGTGTTGATGTCGTAAATTTGTTTTTGCCGGAGCTCTTGTACCTCATATTTGTGTAGTTTTTCTGTTGTTAAATCCAAATAGAAGAGCCCGCTTTGAAGTTTAGAAGTCCAAAGTCTGTTCCGTTTTAAGTCTAAATGGATGTTACGGAATACATTGGTGTTGTTTGCAGGAGAATGAATTTGTTTGAAAGAATCTGTAATAAGGTCATATTTAGTTAAGCCGGAAGAGGTTGCTATCCAAATATCGTCCCCATTTATTTCAATGTCATGCACTATATTGTTGGATAGTGATGCGGAATCTAGTGGGTTATTGCCATAATGTTTAAAGCTATAACCATCAAATCTATCCAGTCCGTTATTGGTGCCTATCCATAAATATCCATGGTTGTCTTTTTTAATACTATTAATAGTGGCCTCAGATAGGCCTTCTTGCATTCCATACCTTTTAAAAAATAACTGATTGTTGAAATTCTGAGCTGTTGAGAATTTAAAAAAAAGTAGTGTGAGAAATATAAGTAGAATGGTCCTTATCATTACAAAATAAATTAACTTGTAAGAAGGAATTATCCTAACCTTGGGGCGAATAATTTTAGACCTGCTAGAAAATGAAAAAGGAGGCTGATTCGTACCAGCCCCCTTTTTTATTTTTCTTCTTGTTGTAAAGTTTACTCTTGGTTGGGTTCGTTGGCTGCTTGTTCTTCTGCCTCACTGATCCAGCCTCCTCCTAAAGCCTTGTACAACAAAATGTAAGCAGTTAACAACTTTTGCTTGGATTCTGCTAAAAAATTTTGTGCTTCAAAAGATTGCCTTTGCGCTTCTAGAAATTCCAAATAACTCGTCACCCCTCTATCGTACCTTAATTTTGACAGTTTCTCTGCATTTTTTGCGGCATCTACATGGGCTTGCCGGGCTACCAGTTCTTCTTTTAATGTGCTGATTTCAATAAGGGTGTTTTCTACTTCTTTGAATGCCACCAACACTGTTTTTTCATATTCCAGCCGTACTTCTTCCGTCTTAATTCTTTCTATTTCCACCCGCCTTTTATTTTTCCCAAAATGGAAAATTGGGCTTAGCAAAGAACCACCCGCATTCCATGCAAAACTATTAGGGGAAGCAAGGCCTAGGTCGTTGCTAGCAGCACCAAATAAGCCTGTCAAACTAATCGCAGGAAGCCGCATGGCTTGTGCAGCTCCTATGCGTGCATTTTGCGCGATGAGTTGTTGTTCTACATTATTTACGTCTGGTCTTCGAACCAGCAATTGAGAAGGAAGGCCAGCTGGAATTTCGATTTCAAAATTTTGTTCATCCAAGGGTTTTCCAATTTCGAAGGAGCGGGGCATTTCGCCAATTAATACTGCCAGCGTATTTTCTGTTTGTCTGTAATACCGGTCAAACACCGGTACCGCACTGGCTGCAATAGCCCGTTGAATTTGTGCTTGATTGACATCAATTTCAGGGATGATCCCTTGTTCAAATCGCTTTTCAATGATAACCAATGAACTGTCTCGAGACTCCAATGTCCTATTGGCAATATTCAACCTGGATTCATTTTCTAATAGGGAAAAGTAGGTTTTTGCTACTTGCGATATAAGTTCGAGTTGTACGGTTCTTAGCGCGTATTCACTTCCTAAATACTCTGCTAAAGCGGCTTCATTTAACCTTCTAAATTTACCCCAAAAGTCAATTTCCCATTGCATTACTGCCGCTGCATTCCAAGCTCCTTGTGCTTCTGAATTTAAGAACCCGCTGTAATTCCCATAAGTATACCCTCCTTGGGCATTAATTTTAGGCCACATATCTGCCTTTTGAGAGGATAATTGTGCTTGTGCCCGTTGTATTCTTTTGGCTGCAATAAGCGCATCTTGGTTTTGTTCCAAGGCATGAACAATCAAGGTGTCCAAAACAGGATCATCGAATAATTCCCACCATTTTAAAATGCTGGTAGTGTCAATAGCAACAGTATCTCCATCGGCCAGAGCAGCCCTAAATTTATCAGGAGATTCAAACTCATCTTTGGTATAGTTGGGCCCAACTTTACAGCTAGCTGCAATGACCAAAAGAATGAAGAGGTTTATTAATAGTTTTTGCTTGATCATAGAATTAACTGTTTTGAAGTTTTTCTCTTTTCTTTTCATACCCGGCTATTTTTCCAATAAAAACAAAGAGCATTGGATAAAGAAAAACACCTAAGACGGTTGCCAATGTCATTCCTCCGAGCAGGGCCATGCCCATCACTTTTCTTGCCTCTGCACCCGAACCTGAGGCGATTACAAGGGGGAAAACGCCTAAAATAAAAGAAAAGGCAGTCATCAAAATGGGTCTGAATCTGGACCTTGCCGCTTCAATGGCGGCATCAAAAAGACTTTTACCAGCTTGAAATTCTTCATTGGCAAATTCGACAATAAGAATGGCGTTTTTAGCAGCCATACCAATAAGCATCACAAATGATACTTGTGCAAATATGTTGTTTTCGAAAGTAGGACTAAAAAATCGTGAGACCCACAAAGCGAGCAAAGCACCAAAAATGGCAAATGGAGTTCCCAACAAAATACTAAATGGAAGGGACCAACTTTCGTACTGAGCTGAAAGTATTAAAAACACAAAGACCAAGGAGAAAGTTAATATTATTCCTAACGAACCTGATGCCTGTTTTTCTTGAAATGACATGGCATTCCATGAATAACTCATGTCTGCTGGTAATACATCATTTGCCACTTCCTCTAAGGTTGCCATGGCTTGGGCCGAAGTATAACCTTGCCCTGGCGCTCCGGTTACTTCTACAGACCTGTATAAGTTGAAACGGTTGGTGTATTCCGGGCCAGAAATTGGTTCAATGGTGGCTAGGGTAGCCAATGGTACCATTTGCCCTTGGTTGTTTTTGATAAAGAAATTATTGATTTGTTCTTCAGATACCCTGTATTCTGGTTTTGCTTGAATATAAGTTTTATACAACCTGCCAAACCTTGTGAAATCATTGACATAGGCACCCCCCATAAACGCACCAACTGTGGTGTATAAATCATTTAGACTAACCCCCATTTTAAGGGCTTTTTCTTTGTCGATGTTCATGTACCGTTGAGGTGAGTTCGCCTGGAATGTTGTAAAAGCCCTGGTAACCTCAGGTCTTTCATTAACGGCCTGAATAAATTTTGCAGTGTTTTCAGAGAGGTATTGAGGATCATTGCCCCCTTTGTCTTGAATCATGATACTGAACCCAGAACCATTACCCAATCCAGGAATAGCCGGAGGACCAAAGGCAAAGGCTTGCGCTTCATTGATTTGCATGTACAATTGGCCATTTAATCTATCCGAAATATCCTTTACGGTTGCTTCGCGTTCGTCCCAATTGTTGAGAGTTATGAACATAAACCCTGTATTAGAGGCCATCGCACCAGAAAGCAAACTAAAACCAGTGGCTGTAGTTACATATTTAACTTCGGGATGCCCTAAAACTATTTCTTCAATTTTTTTGGAAACTTCATCAGAACGTTGAATGGAAGCGGCATCTGGCAGCTGAATATTGACAAAGAGGTAGCCCATGTCTTCTTCCGGAATAAAACCACCAGGAACCAATTTACCTACAAAAGCGGCAGCAACGGTAATTACAACTATAAATACAACACTTCTTTTAATCTTTCTAGTGACTACGTTTGTCACTTTCATATATCCGTCGGTTCCTTTGCCCATCCATTTATTGAACCACTTAAAAAACATGCCCAAAGGTCCTTTGTAAGGCTTGGGTTCAGTTAATAAAATGGAACAAAGCGCAGGGCTAAGCGTAAGTGCATTCACGGATGAAACAATTACCGATACCACAATGGTTATAGCAAATTGCTGGTAGAGCCTACCAGTAATACCAGCCATACCGGCTACAGGAATAAACACAGCAACCAAAACCAAAGTGGTGGCAATAACTGGTGCTGTTACTTTTTTCATGGCATCTAAGGTAGCTTCTTTTGTCTTCATGCCTTTGGCAATATTTACCTGAACGGCTTCAACTACCACAATGGCGTCATCCACCACAATACCAATGGCCAGAACCAATCCGAGCAAAGACAAAACATTGATGGTAAAACCCAACCCTGGAAAGAAAATAAATGCCCCAACCAATGAAACGGGTATGGCTATGGTGGGTATTAAAGTTGCTTTCCAATCTTGTATAAAGATGAATACAACCAAAACAACCAAAATAAGCGCTATAATTAAAGTTTCAACAATATCGGCAATACCCGCAGATATGGCTTCAGTAGAATCTAATGAAACATCGTACTTAATGCTTTCTGGGAAATTAGTAGAAAGCTCAGCCATGGTTTCATTTACCTGAGAGGCCAATTCCACTGCGTTAGATCCTGGCGCCTGGTACAAAGCAACAATGGCGCAAGTTTCTTTGTTGAGCCTTGTAAAGGCATTGTAAGTTTCTACACCAAGCTTGATTTCTGCTACGTTTTTTAGTTTAACTTGAGAGCCATCGGACTTGGTTCTTATAACAATCTCACCAAAAGCTTCGGGAGATGAAAACCTTTCTGGCAACCTAACGGTATAAGTAAACTCAGTACCTGGGGGCGCAGGTTCTGCGCCAAATTTACCACCAGGAACTATAATGTTTTGTTCATTGATGGCCCCTAGAATTTCAGGGACTGTGATTCCTAATTGAGACAATCTATCGGGCTTAATCCAAATTCTCATGGAGTAGTCAGATGCACCCAAAACATTAACCCGACCAATCCCTTTGATTCTTGCCAGCTGGTCTTTGATATTAATTAAAGCGTAGTTCCCTAAAAAGTCTTGGTCGTAACGACCATCTGAGGTTAGAGCCACTAACATTAATATGTTGGGCAAAGACTTTTCGGTAGTAACCCCATATTTCTTTACGGCCTCAGGGAGTTTAGCGGTAGCCGCTGAAACCCTGTTCTGAGACAATACTGTATTCATATCAGGATCGGTACCTACATCAAAAGAGATGTCGATGGTCATGGTACCATCATTGGCGTTGGTAGACTTCATGTAAATCATGTTGTCCACACCGTTGATTTGTTGTTCCAGTGGAGTGGCCACCGATTCTTCTACATTGAGGGCATTCGCACCGGTATAGGTAGCTCTTACTTGTACAATTGGCGGTGTTAAATTGGGGTATTGCTCAATGGGCAACCCAATTAGTGAAACTGCACCCACAATAATAATTACTATGGCAATTACCATGGCCACTATGGGCCTGTGGACGAAAAAATTTCCTTGCTTTTCTTCAGACATAGTACAGGATTATTTGATGTCAAATTTACTTTTGAACTCCACAGCTTTTGCTGTAACGGTCATTCCAGAGCGTACTTTTTGAATCCCGTCCATTACAATTTTATCTGTTGTTGTAATTCCCTCAGTTATCAACCACATGTCTCCAATGCGTTCGCCTGGTGTTACTTGTTTAATTTCAATGGTATTGTCATCTTTTACAACTCGCAAAGAATACTGTCCTTGCAATTCGGTTACACATCGTTGCGGCACCAAAATGGCATCAGTAACTAGGAAAACTTGAGCCCTAACTTTTGCATATTGTCCTGGTTTAAGTATTCTGCTTGGGTTTGGAAAAGAGGCCTGAACCAAAATGGCCCCAGTCATAGGGTCAACTTCTCTGTCTAAAAAGTCTATTTTACCTTTATGAGGATGCACGGTACCATTGGAAAGTATCAGCTCTAAATTAGACTCTTCAGAATTGTCTTGCCTTTCAACAGTTCCGTCTTCATTGATTTTTATGTTTTGAGCAAATCTTAAATATTCATTTTCAGCAAGAAAAAATTCTACCCTTACAAAAGAAACATTGGATATGGTATTTAAAATGACCGGGTTGGGGTCTCTACCTACAAATTCGCCAATCTTTGCTTTTGTTTTACCAATGATGCCATCAACAGGAGATTTTATCTTGGCATAACTCAAATTGATTTGGCTTATTTCGAGCGAAGCACGGGCAGCTTTTTCTGAGGCCAATGCAGCATCGCGTTGTGCTAATGTAGCATCGTAGTCACTTTTACTTACCGCATTAATTTTTACCAAAGGCTCATATCTTTTGAGTTCATTTTCGGCCCTTACCAATTCGGTTTGTGCCTCTCTTAAATTACTTCTTTTTGCAGTAACCTCAGCTTCAAAAGGTTGTGAATCAATGGAGTACAATAGTTGCCCTTTGTTGACTCTAAAACCTTCGTTAAAATGAATGCCTTCTAGATACCCTTCTACTCGAGCTCTTATTGGAATATCAACCTTACCATAAACCTGACCAACAAACTCATTGAAAATGGGCACAGTTTTTACAACTGGCTGTACATAAGTTACATTTTGAGGTGGAAGTTGTTTTTGTTTTTTATCTCCAGAACACCCAAAGATAACAATTGAAAGCAAGAACAGTTGTACTGCATTGCTACCAAAACGATTGGTTAAGTCTTTTAAATTCATAGTTGATGTTTATCAATTACTGCTAGTGAGCAGCAATTTATCTTATACACATGCTTTTTGCAATCTTATTGTCGCTTTTTGATGTTAAATATTACTAATTATAATAATTAGAGCTATTAACAGCAAAAGTGAACATGGTTTATTAAGTATGAAAATTGAAATAATTTCTAAATAATTAACCTTTAATTAAAAAATCAATATTAAAAAGACATGTATATTGCCGAAAATTGTTAACGTCATTTTTATTTGTAATATTGAAATTATATGCGGTACAGTACTATAATTGCTGGTCTTATTTTGTTGCTTTTGGTTTCTAGCAAACCGGTACAAAGAGGTACATTGGCTATTCAATTTGGCCAATTAAAAAAAGTAGAAGGAACACTAAGGGTCGTGGTTTTTAAAGCGAAAGAACACTTTAAAACCGATGAAAATTTTGTAGTGGCCAAAAGAATTGCCGTGAAACATAGCACGCCACGGTTGCTTCTCAACGATTTGCCCTTTGGATCTTACGCCATAAAAGTCCACCACGATGTCAACAACAACGATAAAATGGATACCAATTTTATAGGCATTCCTAAAGAACCCTATGGTTTTTCAAATGATGCTCGAGGTACTTTTGGTCCACCGAGCTACGAAGATTGTCTTTTTGAGTTTACCGAAGACCAACAAACAATTTCAATTCAAGTTAAATAAATGAGTAGTAAAAGAATTGCAGTCATTGCACACGACGGAAAAAAAGCGGAAATGGTGGCCTTCATTAAAGATCATGTAGATTATTTTGATGGGGTGGAAATCATTGCTACAGGAACAACTGGAAAACATGCTGAAAACGCAGGACTACGGGTGGATGCTAAGTTAAGTGGTCCACTAGGAGGCGATGCACAAATAGCTTCTGACTTAGTAGAAGGAAAAGTAGATGCAGTAATCTTTTTTAGGGACCCTCTCGGCAAACACCCGCATGAACCCGATGTCTTGATGCTCTTGCGTTTGTGTGATGTACACAACATCCCTTTGGCAACCAACCCGGCTAGCGCCCTGTTTGTTTTGAAAGGCATAATAGATGGTGTTTAGTTCTTGAGGTTCAACACTCTTAAGGCTTTGGGTTTTAATTCGATGGTAAGTGGGCTTTGTATAAAAATAGGTTCACCATCTATGTGAAATTGTTCGTTGGAAGATTGTATTACGGCTTTTTCTTGACATGGAATAAATTCTACATATTTGGACTTGGCCAACCGACCGGTAAACATTTGGTAGCCAAACTGCAAATAGTTGTAAAATGGCACTTTGCGTACCATTACAATATCAAATATGCCGTCGCATGGGTCGGCATTTGGAGCAATTTTAGCGTTGTTTCCGAACTGTCTGGTGTTGGCAATGGCCACCATCAAAAAGTCATCTTCTACTTTTTGTTTTTTATATTCAATACTTGCCTTGAAAGGTTGAAAGGTTTTTAATGCTTTATAGGTGCTTTTGACATACGACAATAACCCGCGTTTAGGAAGGTTCTGGAATAAATGTGCCACATAACTGTCCAAACCAAAACCCGCCATATTTACAAAGGGATGTTCATTGATGTGTATCACATCAATATGGAGGTGCTTGCCTTTTTTTATTCCCTTGATCAGCCTTGGTATTTTATTTTTGAACCCCAGTTCTCTTGCAAAACCATTGCCTGAACCGTAGGGGATGATACCCATGATTTTGTCTGTGTTATACAGTTTTTTTGCCATTTCATTGACGGTTCCATCTCCACCTGCAGCGATAAAAATGCTGTATTGGTCAAATTCCTCTTCTATAATTGTTGTAAGGTGCCCAGGTTTTTCTGTAAACCTAAAATCCACCCATTCCGCATTTTGTTCAAGCTGTCGTATCAACCCTTTTTTGCTTTTGGTGCCTGATTTTGGGTTGAGAATGACAAGAGCTTTTTTGTTGGCTTCCATTGGAGTGGTGTTATCGAACAAATCTAAAAGCTTGTAAGTACAGATCAAAAAAAATAGGCCACTAACTATCGAGTTCTTTAATAATTTTGAACAATAGTAGCAAAAACGACTTTATATCCTTTAAATGGGTACGAAAGGACAATACTGCCAGCCGTATAAATACTTTGTCATTCAAGGTAGTGTAGGATATGAAAAAACTACCTTCGTCTTGAATGCGTTTTACTAAGTTTTTATTAAATGCATTGGCATCTCCTTTTAAGGGAAGGTAGCGGTAGTGAACAACGGATAGTTGGGGTGGAAATTCAACTTCAAATTGTACTTTATTTGCAATGCAATTATAAAAGTACTGTGCTAAAAGTATTTTTTCTTCCAGACAAGCTTGGAAAGGTTCTATGCCATGCAGCTTTAAAGGGAGCCACATGCGCAGCCCTCTAAAGTGTTTGCTTAATTCAGGAGACAAATCAGCCGGAGACAAAGCATCGTTGTGGTGGATGGCATCTTCCATGTAACTCGCATCGTAGGCATTGGATTCTAAGAGTTTGTTTTTGTTTTTTACGAGTACCATGCCACTTCCAAATGGCAGGAAAAGCCCCTTGTGTGGGTCCAGTACAACAGAATCACTTTTTTCAATACCCTTAAATAAGGTTTTCATTTCTTCGACCAGCATAAATGCACCACCATAGGCGGCATCTACATGGAACCAAACACCATGTTTGTTGGCAATTTCTGCTAGTGCATCTAGAGGGTCAATGGCACCAACATCGGTAGTACCAGCAGATCCTATAATCATAAAGGGCAGTAAGCCATTGTGCTTATCTTCTTCAACACTTGCGGCCAAGGCTTCGCTGCGCATTTTATACTGCTCGTCTACAGCGATATCTCTTACAATACACTCTCGCAAACCAGCGGCCTTAATTGATTTTAATAGGGCGTGGTGGGTTTGTTTTGTTTTGTATACGACCAGTCGGTGAAATTCAGCCGCCTTGATTTTCATTGCGTCTCTGGCGGTGATTATACTGATAAGGCTGGCATAAGAACCCCCAGAAGTTAAATTACCTGCAGCATCAGGGCCATACCCAACTGTTGCAGCCATAAATTCGATCAATGAATTTTCCATTGCAACCGCGCCTGGAGAAGCAAAATAAACCCCTGCATACCGGTTGGTGGTAGCAGCAATGTAGTCGGCCAAAGCAGCTGCATACAACCCGCCTCCAGGTATGTAACCAAGGTGGCCTCCGGAGGCCGCGTTTATCCCAGTGTCTTCAACTTCTGTTTTAAACTGTGTGAGTAAGGTTTCCAAAGGTTCTCCATTGGAAGTAACTTGCAGTTGGTTGGTTTTTGAAGTGTTTTTATTGGTCGAATAGGTTTTTGCCTCGGGAAGATTGGATAAAAAATTTTCTATCGTAGAACTGACAGTCTGTAAAAGCGCTTTGCGATCCGTTTGGTTTGGGTCAAGTTGCTGCGCTATTTTTTCTAGCTTTTTTATTCTAGGTTCCTGCATATGACTAAAATAAGCCGTTTATTTCTCTGTTGATCTTTTCAACAATTTCAGAAAAATCTTCCACATTTTCTACAAAGTCTAGGTGGTCCACCTCAATTACCAGTTTTTTCCCTAATTCGTAGGAGTGCATCCAGTTTTCGTAATGGGTATTGAGGTTTTGCAAATAATCTAGCCGGATGGCGCTTTCATAAGCCCGCCCTCTTTTTTGAATTTGTTGCACCAACTTTGGAATATCGGCTTTTAAATAAATGATTAAATCTGGTGGTGCCACGTGTTCAATCATAGAATGAAAGAGGGTCAAGTAACTTTGGTAATCGCGTTCTGTTATAAATTTTGAGTCGTATAGATTTTGCGCAAATATATAGGCGTCTTCGTAGATGGTGCGGTCCTGAATGGTGGTCTGTTGGGCTTTATTGATGTTTTTTACTTGTCTGAACCTGCTGTTGAGGAAAAAAATCTGCAAATGAAATGACCAACGGGTCATGTCTTCATAAAAATCTTTTAGATAAGGATTGTCTTCTACACTTTCTAATTCTAATTTCCAATTAAACTGTTTGGCCAACATCTTTGCCAAAGTTGTTTTTCCTGAGCCTATGTTGCCACAAATTCCTACGTGCATGTTGTTTTTTTTGATGAAGATAGGACAAGAATTAAAATAAAAAAAGCCGGTCCTTTTGACCGGCTTATGACTAACCTAAACCAACTTGTTAATTTTGCTGATTACCGGTGTAAATGTAATGGTTGTTCAATGGATGGGCGTCAACTAATTGTTGTTATAGTGTTAAGAACTGGTTCTAATTATTAATTTGAATCGATATTTAATAATATTTGATTTTAATCTATGTAATTGGCTATCTTTCAAATTCAAATGAATATTGGCACAAGAACAGTACTGCTTATTTTGTTGGGAATTGTTTTTATTCCTTTGTTTGGCTCTGCTCAAAAAAAAGTAAGAGATGTTGTAGTTAGAGATGGTACAGACAGGCTTTATGTGGGGTATTGTATTGCCCAATCGTCTCAATCGAAATCGCTTTCTAATTTTTCAGGTACGATTACATTAGAAATTGGCAAGGAGTACACCATCCACCACCCCTTGTATGAGCATAAAGTTTTAACAATTTCAGATTCCACTGCTGATATTTTTTTACAACGCAAGGCGTTTGAAGTAACGGGAGATGCAGATTCTTTCATAGAAAATTTTTTAATTGAAAACCGGTTTAAATTTCACAATTACACCAAATACTTAGAATATCTTGCAGAAAACGAGGTTTACTACCATAGAGTTTATACCCAAGGCGAGCAAAAAGGACAAAAAAGCAATAAGGTATATTTTGATGTTAAGGATTTTAATGTGCTCCGAAAAGGTAGGCAAAGACAACAAATTCTACACAAGGAAATATTTCAAGATACGGTTCAAGTAAAAGATGTTCGAAGGATGCGCATACCAAACGGGTACCAAACGTTAGCAGCTTCCAATAGGTACATTAAATTTTTTGATTTGAATTATTTTGGACCACTATATCCAGACAATCTTTCGAGGTATTCTTTTTCGTTTGTAGAGTATGTCAACATTGGGAAATCGCGCTATGCTTTTATTTTTATAAGCCCTAAAAAATCCAAGAAATTTGCTAAAGTTTATGGGGTTTTATTGATGGACATGGAAAACAATAGGTTGGTTGGAGGAAGTTATTTTTCGAGCCTGAAACAATGGTCATTTGTGCAGTCTTTTGAATATGCAGAAATAGATGGGGTATTATTTCCTGTGAAAACGGAACAAAGTTCGGAGTTGTACAAGCTGACCGATTCCAAAAGTAATTCCATTATTAATTTTAAATCTACCAGAAGCCATTTTGGGATGCAGGAGCACGATACGGTTCAATTAAAATTATCTACACTGAGTTTTTCTCCATCCGTCAAAGAAAATGAAGATTGGGTAGAGCTTAAAAATCCCGACCGCGTCAGAAGAAATTTTTCCTTTAAAAAGGATTCTGTCAACAAAGAAACGATGGGGCATTTTCTATTGCACAAATTGGGAACTTCGCTGATATCCGAAAATATTTCGTACAGAAAAAACAAAATAGAAATTAGCAATGTGTTTAAGTTAAACAAAGTGGAGGGGGTTCGGTTAGGAATAGGTGCCAATTTCGAAGGATTGTTAACCGATCGGCTGATCACAGGAGCTTATTTTGGATACGGTTTTAAAGACAACGAATGGAAGTATGGAGGGAATATAGGGTGGTTTACTGGAAATTCTGAGTACAGCGTAGCTAATTTTTCTATCTCTAGAGATATCCACGAACCCGGAAGGACCCATTTTTTACTTGAAGATAGAGATTTGTTTCGGAACTACTTGGTCTCTTTGAGTGATAGAAGTGAAAAAATCGAGTTTTCGATCACCACAAGACCACTTTTTTTTTTTCAARCAGAAGACGGCATACGAGATAGAAAGTTGACCCCTCAATACAATTATTATTTTAAGACAGGAGAATTTGGAAACTATTATTTCGATGATTTGAGTGTATTCGGCAATTTGAAAATAGGCAATTTTGCTTCTATCAACCAGGACACAAGAAAACTATTCTTTCCAGATAAAACCTTGTATGCCACCACATTCATTAACTTCTCTGCAGGAATAGAACACCCAGATTTAAAAAGCCATTCCTACTACAAAGGGAGTGCGAAGGTAAATATCCTGTTAAACACTGGTTCTAAAAATTACTTTGACCTGTCCTTACAAACTGGTATAATGACCGCGGATGTGCCATATTCGTTGCTTTTTGGAGCGCCAGGAAGTAAAAGTGGTATTTCTTCTCTTTTTGTTAAAGATGCATTTCAAACCATGCCATTGTATGAGTTTGTAACTAATAAATACAGCCATTTATTTACGACTTATAACATTCCATTGCGCGTAAAAAAGGAGTTTATCCCAGAATTAGGGCTTGCATACAATTTGGGGTTTGGGCGGTATGAAGGAGACTTCACCTGGCATCAAATAGAAGATAATACCTTAAAAGATTATAGAAATGGCTTCCATGAAGTTGGCGTTTTACTCAATAATGTCGTAAATGTTAAATTGTTTAACTTGTTTTACTCCAAATTTGGAGTAGGTATTTTTCATGCCTTAACAGATACTACAAGTCCGTTGGCCTTTCGGGTTACCTACAAACTGGTTACGCTTTAATTCGAAAAGAAAAACAGTTTCACCGCTAATACAGAAACGGCAATTAACAAAAATATTCTTATCCATTTGTCTCCTTTTAGAGAGGAAAATTTTGCTCCCAACCAACCTCCCAAACTAGTGCCTATCGCCAGAATAATCCCTGCTGTGTAATTGACCTTGTCATTCCATATGAAAATAACAAGGGCAGCCATGGTGTAAATGAGTGCTATAAACACTTTGTAGCTGTTTATTTTTACCAGACTAAAATGGTTGACCGAACTTAGAACGGCGATAATAATAAAACCAACACCTGCTTGAATGAAACCTCCATACATGCCGACAAAGAAAAAGCCAAGAATCCCTATGGCTTTTCGTCCTTTGCTTAACAGCTCTTGAGAAGTGCCCCCTTTTTTGTTCCTATAACTCTCTACTACCGTTTTAACAATAATTACTACCATGACAACGGCCAATAGTTTGTTGAATATCTTATCGTCAATATCCACCGCGATGCTGGCCCCAACCAAAGAACCAATAATGGAAGAAATACTCATATACAAACCATAGGCATCCGGACGGTGGCCTTCTTGAATGAAACCTTTCACCGCAAAAATGTTTTGAAAAAATATCCCCACTCTATTGGTGCCATTCGCTACGGCACTTGGAAAGCCCATCCAAATAAGAATAGGAAGCGTTATAAGGGAGCCTCCACCTGCCACAACGTTTAAAAAACCTGCAATAATACCGATTGCAATCAAAAGTGTATACTCTAAGTAAGCAATGTCATTCGTAAGCTCCATGGTGCAAATATATTTGTTTTTTAACCACTTGATAATTTTTACAACCTTCTATTGAATTTTACAGGGTCTGCTTTGCTTATTTGTTAATTTTGAAGTTCTAGAACCAATACTATTATGATGAGAAAAATAAACCAATCCCTATTTTGTTTTATGTTCGTTTTGACTGGCTTTTGGAGCCAAGCTCAAAACAAAGTGATTGTGCACGCACCATCGTTAAGTCCGGATGGCAACCAAGTGGCATTTTCCTACCAAGGCGATATTTGGACTTACGATTTGGGTTTAAAAAAAGGCACTCGAATTACAATACATAAGGGGTATGAAACCAACCCCGTTTGGAATGGTTCTGGTACAGCTCTGGCATTTTCTGGTGCTAGGTATGGCAACAACGATGTGTTTGTGGCGGATTTGCAATCTGGCGCCATTGACCAGTTGACTTATTATTCGGCTGCGGACAATGTGACAGACTGGAGTAAAAAAAATGGTATTTTGTTTTCAACCGATAGGGCATTTCAGCAGGTTGAGTGGGACAGCGAATTGTACGCTGTGTCAGAAAAAGGAGAAACCCCAAGAAGAGTGCTTGATGCAGTAGGGGGGATGGCCGTAGAATCTCCAGATGGAAATTTCATTGCTTTTACAAGAGGGGCATGTCGGGTAGCCAGAGAAGATTATAACGGGCCTTCGGATCAGGAGGTTTGGATTTTTAATAAAAAGACAAAGTCTTTTAATCAAATTACAAACAATGATAAAAATGACTACTTACCTAAGTTTGATAACCAATCCAACTTGTATTTTATAAGTGCTTCAAGCGGTAGATACAACATAGTAAAACAAACCATAGATAAAAATGGTGCTGCTGTAGGCATACCTGCTCCGATTACAAGTTATAAAGATGTAGGGGTGCAGCATTTTGGTTTGAGTTCTAATAAAATAATTTATACACGGGGAGCAGACCTTTATCACGCTGGTATAAACGGAGAGAAACCAACTGTAGTGGACTTGAAATTGTCTCAAGATAGTAGGTTTGACAACATTGAAAACAAAACATTTTCTGCTCAAGTAGACGGTTTTCAAATTGCTCCAAATGGAAAAAATATTGTAATGGAAATTCATGGGGAAATCTTCGTGAAACAAAACGATAAAGATAAAAAAAGGAGCATGAATGTTTCGAACCATCCTTTCCGAGATACGGATGGTCAATGGTTGAACGACTCTACCGTACTCTTTATTTCGGACCGATCGGGTTATTCCAATCTGTTTATGGCTACTTCTGCCGACCCCAATAAATCTGATTTGTCTCAGACACTAAAAGTAAAGATCCAGCAGCTTACCAAAGAAAAAACAAATGTAAGTGACTTGGCTATTGCTCCGGATGGCAGCAAAATTGTATTTGTAAAAGGAGGAGGACAGTTGGTGCTGGCTTCAGTAGAGGTTAAATCGGGCAAGTTGAGTCAAGAAAAAGAATTGCTTGCTGGGTGGTCTACCCCTTCGGGTGTGGCTTGGAGTCCAGATGGTAAATGGTTGGCTTATACCCAGCAAGATCTAAATTTTAACAGAGAGGTATTTATCATGCCGGTTGACCAGAGTCGCAAACCAATTAATGTTAGCATGCACCCAAGATCGGATTCCAACCCATTTTGGAGTCCGGATGGTTCAAAATTGGGATTCAGTTCCAATCGGTACAATGACAATGACATCTTTTTTGTTTGGCTGAAAAAAGAAGACTGGGAAAAAACACAGGAAGACCGAGACTATGGTTATTACTTTGAAGAGGAAGTGCAAGAAGAAAAAGAAAAGAAAGATAAAGTGGCGCCAGTTATAATTGATGCAGATAAAATTTACGACCGTTTGGTGCGTGTAACTGCACATGCGGGAGATGAGTACGGTGCTTTAATTTCTAAAGATGGAGAGAAATTTTATTTTATGGCTGGAACAAAATCGGCTAGGGGTTTTGACTTGTTTGAAGTGAAATGGGATGGAAAGGATTTAAAACAAATTAGCAAGGGCGGCGCTCGGCTAAGAGGTTTGCAATTTGACCCTGCTGTGAAAAAATTATACGCGGTTAAATCTGGTTCTATCAAACAAATTGAACCATCAGGTAAAATGAATGGGTTGCCCCATAGGGCCAAAATGGTAGTCAACCACCAAAAAGAAAAGGAGCAAATATTTGAGGACGCTTGGCGAACACTTGAAGCATTGTTCTATGATCCACAATACCATGGGTATGATTTTGCAGCTCTTAAAAAGCAATACAAGCCATGGGCACTGGCCGCATCAACTAGGCAAGATTTTAGGTATTTTTACAATTTGATGTTGGGGCAATTAAATGCTTCTCACATGGGATTGTACGGACCTAATCCAGAAAGAACCCAACGCAATCAAACCGGAAAAATAGGAATAGAAGCTGCACCACATGCCTCTGGTGTGCTAGTCCAGCACGTAGTGCCCAACACCCCTGCAGATAAAAAAATCAGTAGATTATACAAAGGAGACGTAATTACCGCAGTAAACGGACAGCCTGTGAAGGGCAAAAACTTTTATTATTTCTTAAACAACAATGTTTCTGAAGAGTTGCTTTTGACTGTAAAAAGAAAGTCTGGTAAAGAGGAAGAAATCGCCATTCGGCCGGTTCAAAGCATTGGAACTGAAATGTATGAAGAATGGGTAGCTTCAAGGCAGAAATTGGTGGAAAAATATTCTGGAGGGAAATTGGGTTACATCCATATTAGAGGTATGAATATGACTAGTTTCGAACGGTTTGAAAGAGAACTACATGCCTCTGGGTATGAAAAAGACGGCATTGTGATTGATGTGCGCTACAATGGTGGCGGTTGGACAACGGATTATTTGATGGCTGTATTAAACGTACGACAACATGCTTACACCGTACCTAGAGGTGCCGCAACCAATTTGAAAGCCGAGCACAAAAAATTTGAAAATTATTATCCATATAGCGAAAGGTTACCTCTTTCTTGGTGGACCAAACCGTCTGTTGCATTGTGCAATGAGAGCAGTTATTCCAATGCGGAAATTTTCTCTCATGCCTACAAACATCTAGGGCATGGTAAATTGGTAGGGAAGCCTACTTTTGGCGCAGTTATTTCGACTGGCGGACAAAGCCTAATGGATGGTTCCAGAGTACGAGTGCCTTATAGGGCTTGGTACGTTAAGGCAACCAATTCTAATATGGAACATGGTCCGGCAGTACCTGATTTTGATGTTGACAACTTGCCAGACTCCAAAATAAAGGGAGAAGACCCCCAATTAAAAAAAGCAGTGGAAGTTTTGCTTAATCCTTCCAAATAAATCAAAATTGGCCTGTGTATTTTGTGATGCACAGGCCAATTAATTTTTAGCTCCATTGCAACAATAATTATATTTTTTTACGTAGCACTAAGATTATTTTACTTTTCTAATTATTCCTATTTAAAATCTTGAAGCCATTACTTGCAATTAAATTTTATATACTATTTTTGCAGCATGGCAGAACAAATACTAATCTTAGATTTTGGTTCACAATACACCCAGTTGATAGCAAGAAGGGTTAGAGAACTTAATGTTTATTGTGAAATTCATCCATATAACAAAGCACCAGACCTAACAGAAAATGTGAAAGGCGTTATTCTTTCGGGAAGCCCTTGTTCTGTACGGCAGGAAGATGCACCGGAAGTAGATTTAGATATATACAGAGGCAAGGTTCCATTGTTGGGGGTGTGTTACGGGGCGCAATACATGGCCCAAAACTACGGCGGTTCTGTTGTGGCTTCAGAAATAAGAGAATACGGGCGGGCTAGGTTAAATGAATTGGACCAGCACAACGATTTGATGAAGGAGGTTTCAATAGACTCTCAGGTTTGGATGTCCCACAGTGATACCATTTCTAGATTGCCAGAAGAATTTCAAGTTATTGCCAGCACAGAGTCTGTAAAAGTAGCAGCGTTCAAACACGCCACAGAAAATACTTATGGCATACAGTTTCACCCAGAAGTTACCCATTCGGAAGAAGGGAAAACATTGTTGCGTAATTTTGTTGTGCACATCAGTGGTTGTAGCCAAGATTGGACTCCAGATATATTTGTTGAATCAACGGTAGCGCAATTAAAAGCTACTATTGGCGATGATAAGGTTATATTGGGTTTGTCCGGTGGTGTCGATTCTTCCGTAGCAGCAGTTCTTATAGATAAGGCCATAGGTGGCAATTTACATTGTATATTTGTAGACAACGGGCTGCTCAGAAAAGGAGAATTTGAGCAAGTTTTGGCTTCGTACCAAGGCATGGGACTGAATGTGAAAGGAGTGGATGCCAAGGAAAAGTTTTATGACGCACTTAAAGGGTTGACCGACCCAGAAGATAAAAGAAAGGCCATCGGTAAAGTTTTTATTGATGTTTTTGATGAAGAGTCCAACAAAGTGACAGATGCGAAATGGTTGGGGCAGGGCACCATTTACCCTGATGTTATTGAATCGGTATCTGTAAACGGGCCATCCGTGACAATTAAATCCCACCACAATGTTGGTGGATTGCCTGATTATATGAAATTGAAAGTGGTGGAACCATTGAATACCCTGTTCAAAGATGAAGTACGAAGGGTGGGCCGAAGCTTGAACATAGACCCTAGTATCATTGGAAGACACCCTTTTCCGGGGCCTGGTTTAGGCATACGCATATTGGGTGATATCACTGCCGAAAAGGTTTCCATTCTACAAGAAGTAGACCATATTTTCATCCAGGGTCTTAAAGACAACGGCTTGTACGACCAAGTGTGGCAAGCAGGCGCTATCTTACTTCCAATAAACTCTGTTGGAGTTATGGGAGATGAAAGAACCTATGAACAAGTAGTGAGCTTAAGAGCGGTGGCCAGTGTCGATGGCATGACTGCCGATTGGGTACACCTTCCGTATGATTTTTTAGCAGATGTATCCAATAATATAATAAATAGAGTTAAAGGGGTGAACCGAGTGGTGTATGATATTAGTTCAAAACCACCTGCAACCATTGAGTGGGAATAACCAATGTAATTTGATGTATATAAAAAAAGTATTAGTACTTACTGTTTTATTTTTTGGGCTTTTGGCTAATGGTAATGCCCAAGAAACAAGTTATGGGCAACAATACCTGAATGGCAAAGCGTTTTTTAAAGAAGGGAAATACGCATTGGCGAAAGAGGCTTTCAAACCTGTGATTGCCCGTTCTTATGGCAATAATTTTTCTGAATACGCTTCATTTTATTATGGGCTAGCGGCATACCGGTTGGGTGAAATATACATAGCTAGGGATATGTTCCTACAAATTGACCAGTTTTTTCCAAAATGGAACAATAGAGATGAATTGTACTACTGGCTTGCTTCTATTTATTTTTCCGAAGGCCAGGCGTCTAAGGGATTGGCGTACATCGATAAGATAAAAGACAAGGCAATTGCAGATAAGACACCTGCATTGAAACAGCATTTCTTTACAGAGTTGCCCCTTGACGAATTGCTTATTTTATTCAATGACTACGGAAAAGACCCCGTTCTTGGAAAAACGATTGCGGATAAAATTGTATTGCAACCACTCAGCCAACAAGACCGAACACTACTTACCAGCATCATTAAATCTTTTGAGTTGGACCCAGAACAGTACAATGTAGTTGGCGCATTAGAAGTAGTTAAAAAGGACTCTTATAACGTTGCCGTATTGCTGCCTTTTTTTGAAAATGAAATGGGAGACCACGCTTCGGAAATGTCCAACCAATGGATTAAAGATATCTATTTGGGCATGCAAACGGGCAAAGACTCTTTGGCATTAGAAGGGTATACAATCAACTTAGTGGCATACGATACCAAGAAAGACGCAGGTCAAGTGGCGATGTTGCTGGAGTCCGGTGAGTTGAACAACGTAGATTTGATAGTTGGGCCATTGTATCCTGAAACGCACCAGCTGGTGAGCAACTACTGTTATGATAAGAAAATTAACCTCGTCCACCCTTTGTCAAAATACAACCGTTTGATTGGCAATAATCCTTACTCCTTCTTATTTCAGCCAAGTTACCAAAGCCAAGCCCAGCGGGCGCATGACCTGATCGACTCTTTACAAAGTTATGGCGGAGCAAAAGTGCTAATAGTTGCTGAAAAGAATCCTAGAGATAGTACCAAGGTCCAAACCTTCAAAATGATAGCAGATTCGTCCCAATTGGAGGTAGTGCATATTTTGGAAGTACATAGAGATTCAACCGTTCAGATTACCAATTACTTGACAAAAACGGGTGCGTCAGATGAGGATTTTATCTTTAAGAAAGACAGTGTTGACTTCATATACGTAGCTTCGGATAGAAGAATATTAGCATCTAAAATAATAAGTTCCATTCAGGAGCGATCGGATTCAACTAAAATAATAGGGGATACCAAGTGGCTGGATTATCCATCTACCAATTACACTGTTTTGGAGAATTTACAAGTATTTTTGATTGGAGACAACTACATCGATATCAACAAATCTATGTTTGCGGCTTTGGAAAAAAAATACATTCGAAAATTTAGGGCAGTTCCTAATAGAAACTACTTTTTAGGGTTCGAATTGATAAGCTTTTTCGGAAAAAGTTTGCACCAAAACGGACTGTACTTCCAAACACCTTGGATAGAAACACCAACTTTTGATAGTGGGATTTTAAGTGCAGGGTTTAATTATGGTGTAAAAAACGATAACCAGTACATTCCAGTATACCAGTTGGTGGATGGTAAACTCACAGATATTAAAAACATTGACTATGAAAATTAGCAACTCGAAAAAGCTTTTTGAACAGGCTAAAACCTTTATTCCAGGAGGGGTTAATTCGCCAGTGCGAGCATTTAATGCAGTAGGAGGGGATCCACTTTTTATTCAAAGTGCCAAAGGCGCTTGGATGGTAGATGAAGACGGTAATAGATTTGTAGATTTGATTAATTCATGGGGTCCAATGATTTTGGGCCATGCCCATGAGGCAATCGAAGAAGCAGTAGCCAAGGCAATTAAAGGTTCTTTGTCGTTTGGAGCTCCAACAGGAGCTGAAGTTGAAATTGCAGACCTAATAACAAGCATGGTGCCCTCTGTTGAAAGAGTGAGAATGGTCAATTCGGGAACGGAAGCGACCATGTCGGCCATTAGAGTGGCGAGAGGGTATACTGGAAAGGATAAATTCATAAAAATAGAAGGTTGTTACCATGGGCATGGCGATTCATTTTTAATAGCAGCTGGATCTGGTGCTTTAACCATGGGCAATCCAAACAGCCCTGGTGTTACAGCTGGCACAGCCAAAGATACCTTACTAGCCCCTTACAACGACCTAACTTCGATAGAAACATTAATAGCAGCCAATCCGGATCAAATTGCGGCCATTATATTGGAACCGGTACCAGGTAATATGGGCTTAATCATCCCAAATGTGGGGTATCTTGAAGGTTTGAGAAAGTTGTGCGATGACAACGGAATCGTCTTGATATTTGACGAAGTAATGACTGGTTTTAGGTTAGCACCTGGTGGAGCACAAGAACTTTTTGGCGTATCACCTGATATGACTACGCTCGGTAAAATTATTGGAGGCGGTATGCCTGTTGGGGCATATGGAGGTAAAAAGGAAATAATGGATTTCGTTTCACCAGTTGGCCCCGTTTACCAGGCAGGTACTTTGTCGGGCAATCCCATTGCCATGGCAGCTGGTATGGCAATGCTGAATATCTTGAATGATAATCCAGAAATTTATGAAGGACTCAACAATATAACAGCCAGAATAGCAGAAGGATTCAATAATAATCTGGAACAATTAGGGTTGGATTATTATGTGACGCAGTTGGGATCTATGTTCTGTATGTTTTTTACAGGAACCAAAGTACAAAATTTCGAAGAGGCCAAAATGTCGGATACAACCCAGTTTGGAAATTATTTTAAAGCGATGTTAGAACGTGGTATTTATTTACCCCCTTCTCAATTTGAGGCACACTTTGTATCTACTTCCATTTCGGAACCAATAGCGGATCAGATTGTATCGGCTCATTTGGATGCGTTAAAAAGTTTATAAAAAGACAAAGCCTGCGTTAAAAGCGGGCTTTGTCTTTTTCAATATATTGTTCTAATGCGTCGAGTACGAAATCCCACCCCTTGGCAACTTCTGAAGCTCTGTTTTTATCGCCACCAATGTTGCTTGTGGTAATAGTTAGTTGGGTGCCTTTTTTAGTGTCTTCCACTTTGTACGAGACATTTAAATAATTCTTTGGGTGGTCTTCCATGCCGATATTGGGATCAAAATTGCTGTATTGGAGCTGATTTTCTGGCATAAATTCTATTACTTGGCCTATTAGTACTTGATGGTGGCCCATATAAGTGCCTTCCCATCTTATGTTGCTTCCTACTTCCCAAGTGGTCATCACTTTGCACCCAAACATATAGGCTTCCGTATGTTGCGGAAGGGTTAACATGCGCCACAAAACACTTTTGTTGGTATTGTAAACTGCGGTTTTTTCTACTTGCATAACTTTTTTTTCAAATAAAATGCCGAGTAGTGTCAACTGTATGTCAGTAGACAATAGAACGTTGCCGTATTTTTTTCAATTGTAGTGTGTTTGGTGGTTGGAGTACCAAGGTTGCATTGTCCACAACGCAATTAAAAATGACTTCCTTCAAGAACAAGCAAGTGCCTGTTCTTGTAAGGAAGTAGATTGCTGATTAAAAGTCAAAACCGCCGCCATCATCTGAGTTGCGGTTTTTGCTGCCATTTGATTTTCGTTTCTTAAAGTTTTTTTGATTAATTCTATAAGACAACGAGACCAAAATACTCTGCGACCGCCTTCTGAATACAGATTCTGAATAAAAATCTTCACCAGTAGAAACGGAGCTGTATTTTCTCGAATTGAATACGTCTCTAACTCGAAGGGAGAGGGTACCCTTTTTCTTCATTATTTCTCGGCTTGCCGCAATATCAAAGTAAAATATTCCATCCCTTTCGCCTTGGGCAGTTACCGAAGGTCCTCTGTAGCTTATCATGGTTTGGAAGTCCAATGGTTTGGTGTAAAAGTTATTGTTCCAAGTGGCCCGCCAAGAAGTACCCTCATTGCCATAAATAGGGTCGTTGTATTGTTGGAAAAAATAATTGAAACTGGCGTCTGTTCTCCACCATGCTTTTAATTCTTGGCTTACACTGAACTCTATACCATATGACAGACGATCCGACAAATTCTTTGGGTAAGATAAATTAATGGTATCTGATCCAATTACGGTGGTTTCTGATATGCGCTGAATAACATTTTCTGAATGGCGCAAGTAAAAGCTTCCGTATATATTTCCTTTTTCGAAATTTTTTAAATTTCCAAGTTCCAGTGAGGTGGTATATTCTGGGTTGAGGTTGGGGTTACCGGTTCTTATACTTTCGCTGTTGATGAAATTGTTGAAAGGGTTTAATTCTCTACTTCTTGGTCGTCTCACCCGCCTGCTATAACTTAACTGTAAAGCATTGTCGCCTTTCATTGCATAAGTCAAATGGGCGCTAGGGAAAAAGTCACTGTATTTTTTGTTGTTTTCATCCGCTGTTTCTTTCAATGTAGTGGCAACATCTGTGTATTCGTAACGAATGCCCAGTTGGTAGGAGAAATTGATTATTTTATTTCCTACCATGGCATAGGCCGCCTGGATTTTTTCAATGTAAACAAAATCATTGCTGTACGCAGTATCCGCTACCCATTGGCCATCTGACATTCTATTTTCAACTAAAAAGTTATTGCCTGTATTTCGATAGCTCGACCGCACACCTGCTTCCATACTTCCTTTTTCAAAAATGGGGTTGACATAGTCCAATTGAAAAGTGAAACTTTCTTGGTTCTCTCGGGTATTGTTTTTTTGAATGATGGGATTTCCAGTAGGCTGGGTATCCGGAAAATAAAATTGTTCAAATATGTCGGAACCTTCTTCCTCTCTGCTTTTGCTGTAACGAACATCTGAGGTTAACGATTTTCCTTTTTTGTCATACTTTTTTTTGTACATCAATGTGAAATCGTAGTTGGGTTCGGTCTCTTCTTCTTCTGTTTTTCTTACCCCTAAAGAGTCCAATGCTCCTGAACTTAAATAGTCGGTATTCACGGTGGCATTGTTGGTGCTGACACCATAGCGGTAAAGCATAGAGCCAGTTAGACTGTTCTTGTCATTTATCTTGTAATCAGCTCCCAGCCGAATATTCCCTGAAACACCTGTTCTATCAAAATCAGTATTTTGGTCAATTATTTTGGTATAGGTTTCGAAATAATTTTCACGGTAATTTTTTGCGTTAAAAATCCGACTGTAATGTCTGAATCCAAGACTACCAAAGTAATTTACTTTTTTAGTTCGATAGTTGAGGTTGGCAGAAAGACTGTTGTTGAATGGAAAACCTGCCGAAGCTTGGATGCCTCCATTGATGCCTTTTCCTTTGTTCTTTTTTAATACGATGTTAATTACTCCAGCTTCCCCTTCTGCCTCGTACCGTACCGAAGGATTGGTAACTACTTCAATTTTTTCAATCATTTCGGCAGAAAGTTGTTTCAAAGCATCGCTGCCACTAATACCAGCCAATCCAGAAGGGCGTCCATCGATCAAAATCCGGACACTTTCACTTCCTCTAAGGCTCACATTTCCTTCTATGTCTACTGCTACAGCTGGAATGTTTTCAAGTACGTCTGTGGCCGATCCTCCGGCACTGGCAATGTCCTTTCCAACATTAAATACTTTCTTGTCCAGTTTGAACTCCATTCGACTTTTTTCTCCTCGTACCTCTATGGCTTCCAATAACTCAGCTTCAACGGACAAAACAATGTTGCCAAGATTCAACGATTTTTGGCCTTTTTTTACTTCAATAATTGGTGAGAATTTAGTTTTATAACTCACAAAATCTATTCTCAACCTATATTTTCCCGGCGCTGCAGGAAGGGCAAAAGTACCATTGGCTTTACTGGTGTTGCCCCTAATAATACTCGAATCCATTGGGTGGATCAATGCAACTGAAGCAAACTCTACTGGAGCATTGCTGTCTTCATCTATGATTTTACCCGTTAGGATCGTGTTGCCCGTTTTTTGCTGACCTGCCGCCTGGGCAATTGAAAACAGGGTGAAAAACAACATTAAAATATGCTTGCTACTCGTGTTCATTCCGATTCTTTTTTTCTTTTTTGTCATGGTGTTTTTTATACCTTCTTCCAATCTTATGTAGGATATGTTCCAATGATTCTTTTTGATCATGGTCCAAATAAGGAACAATATCGTTTGTTAATTGTTCTATAAGCTCTTTCCTGTTTTTGGCGTGATTCTCCCAGTCGCTGTGCCATTTTTGAATGAATTCTTGCAGCAAAGGTTCCAGCTTTTCTTGGAGTTCTTCAGAAGCATTTAATTCTTCAAAAAGGTGGTGGTCAAAGCCAGGCTTCACCATAAGTTTTTTGTAGTGGTGCAGCCGTTCGCTTACCAAATATCTGCTGGTTGCAAATCCAGCTACATAGCCTGCTACTAACAATAAAAGGATGGTTGTCCAACCTTTCCAATTTTTTAGTTTGATCATAATTTATTCTTCAAAGGCCAATTCAATGAGTTGGCTGTTGTCTAAATCTTCTTCTCCCAACCCGATTAGGCTGTTTTTATTCAATTGGCCACCAGAGATTATAATGCTGAGCAATGCCAGAAAAATAACCAACAGGCAGGCTGCAACCGCTTTTATCCAAAATTCATGGAGTGTTATCAAAATGGTAGGGCGTTTTAATGCGGCGCCTTGCACAATGGTTTTAGTATCCAACTCTAGAATAGGGTTCCATGTTTTCAAGGCATTGTCGGTAGCTTGTAGGGTGGCAACAAATTCTTTTTTGAGTTCTGGGTCAATAGAACGCAATGCCTCCTTTTTAAAGTCTGTTGTTATACCTTCAACTTCTTTTATGATAAGTATTTTGTCTTGATCATTTAATTGCTCCTTCATTTTTCAATGCGGTTAGTATCTTACTTAATTTCAGTTTGGCTCTGACCAGCCTACTAGCAACAGTGCCAATAGGTATGTCAAGCAACCCTGCTATTTCTTCCAATGCGTATCCTTGTATTTCTTTTAATACCAGTACTACTCTTGCATCATTGCCCAATCTAGACAGGGCATGCTGCACAAAATCAGCTTCTTCATAGGCATTGGAAAAGGACCAATTCTGCTGCAAAGGCTCTTCTGCTGTTTCCAAATCAGCAACCAATGGTTTTTTCTTTTTAAGAACATCCAAGCTTTGGTTGATGGCCATTCTTGTGAGGTAGGTCCGAACCGATGACCTTTCTTCAAATTGTTCTAAATTGGATAAAAACTTGATAAAAACATCTTGCCCAACGTCCTTACTATGCTCTGGATCGCCTACAATTGCAACAATGGTTTTGCCAATGGCCGCTTGATGTGTGTCAACGAGCTGTCTAATAGCGCGCTCATCTCCCTTTTTACATCGTTTTAATAAATTGGCCTCTTCAGACATTCATTGCGTTTTGTAGTTAGACGATTTTAATCCTGCTATTTATCCCTCCAAGCTCGAAAAAGTTTTCATTAGAAGTATAAATGGAATCTATTGGCAAAGGAATGGCCGGAAAATTGTTTGGGCGGTGGGAAGGGTTCTTTAGAAAGGAAGGAGCTTATTTAGAAATGGTCTAAATATTTATAAGGGATGAAAGGCTTTTTGATTGGGCGGCCCACTTTAATAAGCCCTTAAAAATCAGTATCTTATTGGTGTAGGATAGGACATGACATATGTCATGTTTTGTAATGAGAGCCATCATATGAGGGCAGGGTTGCATGAAATAAATTGATTACAAATTTTAAAGTTATGCCAATAAACAGCTACATCGTGATTCCTGCTCAAGGGAAAAAAGAAGCACTAGAACATTTTTTGAGCGAATTTAAAAACTTAGATGTGCTACCTGCTGAAGAAAAAGAGGTGCTCATCGTTGTCACGGATACTGCTGATAAAAACGAAGAGGAGTTGTTGCTTGAAAAGTTAA
Source organism: Cytophagales bacterium Alg240-R148 (assembly GCA_900537185.1). Taxonomy (GTDB): domain Bacteria; phylum Bacteroidota; class Bacteroidia; order Cytophagales; family Cyclobacteriaceae; genus Alg240-R148. The sequence goes on along the minus strand of LS999828.1, from coordinate 253,845 downwards.
AAGCCAACGAACTGTTGGGGCATATTACCATGGTTTTTGGGAGTGATCCTGAAAAAATAAAAAACTAATCCCAATGCCTTTGGGTGCTCAGCAGAGCGGATCAAGACATTGGATTGAACAAAAACTTACTCGTATGGTTTCAAAAAATCAAAGCAGAAGGGCCTTTTTAAAGCAATTGGCTACTGCTTCTGCTCTTTCAGCTGCCGCTTCCATGTTTCCAGGTGTTATGTTTGCGGAAGAGCAAATCAAAAACATTGCCTATTCTGATTTAAATTGGAAAAAATCCCCTTGTCGTTTTTGCGGTGTGGGATGCGGTTTGCTTATCGGTTTAAAAGAAGGCAAAGCTGTTGCCGTTAAAGGGGATCCTGCCAGCCCAGTCAACAAAGGGCTTTGTTGTGTAAAAGGGTACCACTCTGTTATGGCCTTGTATGGCAAAGATAGGCTTACCAAACCATTGGTCCGTAAAAACGGAAAACTAGTAGAGACTACCATGCAAGAAGCCTTGGATTTGGTTGCCTCCAAAATGAAGTCTACAATTAACGAACATGGAGAAGATGCTATCTCTATGTATGGTTCTGGACAATGGACCATACCAGATGGGTATGTGGCCTCCAAATTTGTAAAAGGCGTTATAGGTACCAATAATTTAGAAGCCAATGCGCGTTTGTGTATGGCCAGTGCCGTAACTGGGTTTATGACCTCCTTTGGGATAGACGAGCCAATGGGGTGTTATGAAGACATCGACCATGCCAATGTCTTTGTTCTTTGGGGCAATAATATGGCGGAAATGCATCCAGTACTTTTTTCGAGGCTTCTCGACAACCGATTAAAAAGAGACGTTACCATCATTGATTTGGGCACTCGAACTACTCGAACGAGTATGGCTGCAGACCGTTCCTTTTTATTCAAACCACAAACAGATTTGGCATTGGCCAATGCCATTTGTTATGAAATTGTGAACAATGGATGGATGAACGAGCGTTTTGTATCCAAACACACCACCTTTAAGACCGGTAAAACCGATATTGGGTATGGCATTGAAGAAAAATTTAAATTCAACGATGAGGCCAAGGCATCTTCGTTGGCCGCTTATAAAACTTTTTTAGAGGATTACGCTCCGGAGAAAGTGGAAAAGCTAATAGGAATGTCTGCCAAGGATATTAAATACTTGGCCTCTTTGTATGGCAACCCAAATAAAAAAATCATGTCTTTGTGGTGCATGGGGGCCAATCAGCACACAAGGGGTACTTGGATCAACAACCTGATTTACAACATTCATTTGTTAACGGGTAAAATTTCAACTCCAGGGAACAGCCCATTCTCCCTTACAGGACAACCAAGTGCCTGTGGCACCGTGCGAGAGGTAGGAACCCTAACGCATAAACTACCATATGGTGTAGTTATGAAAGAGGGTGCAAGAAAAAAAGCAGCTGAAATTTGGGGGGTTCCATTAGAGAACATAAAAGCCAAACCAACCCACCATACCGTTTCAATGTTTAGAGCTTTGGATCGAGGTGAAATTAAATTTATGTGGATTCAAGTGACCAACCCGATGGTAACAATGCCCAATTTAAACAGGTATAGGGAGGGAGCTGAAAAGGATGGCCGTTTTATAGTTGTATCGGATGTATACCCAACGCCGACAACCGATGTTGCAGATGTTGTACTTCCTTCGGCCATGTGGATTGAAAGGGAAGGAATGTTTGGGAACTCAGAAAGAAGAACCCAGCATTTTAACCAATTAATAGATGCACCAGGAGAAGCAATGAGCGATACTTGGCAAATTATTGAAGTGGCCAAAAGGATGGGGCATGGTAAATATTTCCCTTGGACAGAAGAAAATCATATTGAAGAAATATGGAAGGAATACACCAAATTTCATGCTGGTAAAAAACATGGAATGGCCTCCTATGAAGAATTGAATAAAAGGGCCGGGGTAATGTGGCCATTTGTGGAAGGAAAAGAAACAAAATGGCGTTTTAACACCAAATACGATCCTGCGTGTGAAAAGGACAGTTTTGATTTTTACGGCAAACCAGAGGGGAAAGCTTGGATCTGGGAACGGCCATACGAAGCACCTCCTGAAGTTCCAGATAATGAATTTCCATTTTGGCTGAACACAGGCCGGGTATTGGAACATTGGCATACCGGCTCCATGACTAGACGAATAAGTGTGTTGCACCAGTCCGTGCCAAAAAGTTATGCAGAACTCCATCCCGATGACGCCAAAAGGCTGAATGTTAGAAATGGAGAAAAGGTGAAATTGATCTCGAGAAGAGGAGAAATTATAATGGACGCTTCTATCAATGAGAGAGGGAAACCAACCAGAGGTCAGGTTTTTGTTCCGTTTTTTGATGAGTCTTTGCTGATCAACGAACTTACTTTGGATGCCTATTGTCCGATAAGCAAGCAGCCAGATTATAAAAAGTGTGCGGTGAGAGTAGAAAAAGCATAAATCCTGACATTATGATTGTGAAACAAAAAGGATATATGATTTTCATTTATATTGTACTGATGATCAGTGCAATAGCAATTGTGGATATCAGCTATTTAGAAGACCAGGAAGCCGCTAAAATAGAAGGCGAACCTGTGGATTATGAACCTTCCTTGCCCGTAGAAAGCGGAGTTTTTGAACAAGCTGCATTAGCTCTGGCATATAAAAATATGCCGGATGCTGAAAACCCAAGAACACTGGAAGAATACTATGCCAACAGAGCCTATACAGGTGCTCCTCCAACTATTCCACACGAATTATTGTCGGTTGGTAGCATTGGAGGTAAAAGTTGTTTGCAGTGCCATCAAAGTGGTGGGTATGTGGAGCGCTTTGAAGCCTATGCTCCAGTGACACCACACCCAGAATACCTGAATTGCAAACAGTGCCATGTACCAAGCGCTGCAATGGAAGGGGTATTCCGTGCGAGTAATTGGGAAAGAAATGCTGGAAATGACATCCACCAAAGTGCATTGGAAGGATCTCCACCCGTAATTCCACATAGTTTGCAGTTAAGGGATAATTGTTTGGCTTGTCATGGTGGCCCATCAGCACCCAAAGAAATAAGAGTGACCCACCCAGAAAGGGTCAATTGTTTGCAATGCCATGCTCAAAAGAATAGTGAAACCATTGAATGGACCCGAAATGAATAGATATCTAAATAAATATTTTGCAGCATATATGGTCTGTTTGATACTGGTACTGGCTGCTTGTGGGCACCACGAAGACGCCCATTTAAGTGTGCCTCAAAAACTTAAAAAGGAGGCCAATCAACCCGTAAAATATACCGTGGATGTAGAAGACCAACTTGCTGGAATAAAAAAAGTATTGGTTCAATTAGGCGATAGCCTAGAGGATTTTTACGTACCGGCAAGAACCACACAACTCAAATCTTTTCCTTGTAGCAATTGCCACACGGATACAGGGTTGAAGCCAACAGGGAAGCCTGAGAAAGCTCATTGGGACGTGCATTTGGAACATGCGAGCATCCAAACAATGGAGTGTCAGACGTGCCACGATGTTAGCAACCCAGAACAATTGTTATCTATTACGGGCAAAGCAATTAGCCTTGATCATAGTTACCAACTGTGCGGGCAATGCCATTCTGAGCAAATAAAAGATTGGAAAGGTGGGGCACATGGAAAAAGAAAAGCAGGGTGGGCACCACCTAGGGTCGTAAATACCTGTGTAGAATGCCACAACCCACACAAGCCCGCTTTTGAGCCTCGTTGGCCGGCTCGCTTGAATACCCAAAGTTTGAAACAAGATAAGGAATAAGGAATATGGAAAATAGCAAAAATCAAGCTCATTCTTGTGGTGGTCAGTGTTCGTGCGGAAGTAAAAAGGATGGTGTTAATCAGGTGTTTGAAAAGAAATCTGATAGGAGAGGAATGCTGAAACAGCTTGGGCTGGGCTTCTTCACAGCCGCGGCTGCGGTTAACAGCTCCTGTAGTGTAACTTCAGGCGAAGATTCTAAGGCCAAGGCCGATATGAATTGGGAAGAGTATTTCAAAGGGAATTATAAGTTGATGAGCAAAGAAGAACGCTTGGAAACTATTGGCAGATTGGAAAGATTGTATGAGGTCAATAATGGCACAAAGATCAATGTATCTTCCAAAGACGCCCACCAGGATGTTCTGTATGGTTATGCTTTTAATATATCCAAATGCCAAGGGTATATGGATTGTATTAATGCTTGTGTACAAGAAAACAACCAAGATAGAAGTTCAGAAATGCAATACATTCGGATTCATGAACACCAAAATGGTCAAATGAATTTTGAAAATGCAGACGATAATTTCTTTCATGAAGTTCCGGCATCCGGCCATTTTTACATGGGTACACAATGTTACCATTGCGAAAACCCTCCATGTGTAGAAGTTTGCCCGGTGGAGGCTACTTGGAAAGAAAAAGACGGTATTGTGGTGATTGATTACGATTGGTGCATTGGCTGTAGGTATTGCATGGCAGCTTGTCCTTACGATGGCAGAAGGTTCAATTGGAACGAACCTCAAGTTCCAGAACAGGAAGTTAACAAAGACCAACATTATTTAGGCAATCGACTCAGAAAAAAAGGCGTAATGGAAAAGTGTACCTTTTGTGTACAACGCAGCCGGTCTGGGAAGAACCCTGCATGTGTTGAAGCCTGCCCAACTGGAGCAAGAATATTTGGCAATCTTTTGGACCCAGAGAGTGAAATTAGGTGGGTGTTAGAAAATAAAAAAGTTTTTAGATTAAAAGAAGACCTAGGTACTGAGCCGAAATTCTGGTATTTCATGGACTAAACATTAACAAGATGAAAATATTTTTACACTTAATAAAAGATGGCCTTGGAGCAGCACTTATTGGAGGAAAGCGCTACCATTTTTGGATGGGCGCTCTTACATTGCTTATGTTGTTTGGAGCATTTTGTTACTCAGTTCAGCTGCAAGAAGGCCTAGCCGTCACTGGCATGAGCGATCGAGTGAGTTGGGGTTTGTACATAAGTAATTTTACGTTTTTAGTAGGGGTAGCAGCGGCGGCGGTTATGTTGGTTTTGCCCACCTATGTTTTGAAAGACACGGATTTCTCCAGAGCAGTTTTAATTGGTGAGGGCCTTGCGGTGGCCGCACTGGTCATGTGCTTGGCTTTTGTAGTGGTAGATTTGGGTGGGCCAGCTAGAGCATGGCATTTGATTCCCGTAATCGGTACATTCAATTGGCCTAACTCGATGCTGGCTTGGGATGTGTTGGTGCTAAATGGTTATTTATTTATCAACATTACCATTCCAATGTACATCTTGTACACCCGCTATCGAGGCAAAACACCAGATAAAAGAATTTATATACCCGGTGTTCTTATTTCCGTGTTTTGGGCTGTTGGCATCCACATGGTGACTGCCTTTTTGTATGCAGGTCTTCCAGCCAGGCCATTTTGGAACAATGCTTTGTTGGGGCCGAGGTTCTTAGCTTCTGCATTTGCAGCTGGTCCGGCGTTAATTATTTTGGTTTTAGAAGTAATTAGAAAATATACAGAGTATTCTATAGCCGATACGACCATCCGAAAAATATCCATGGTGGTTACGGTGGCAGCACAAATAAATCTTATTATGTTGTTTTCAGAGCTTTTTAAGGAGTTCTATTTCCCAACCCACCACAGCAGTAGCGCAGTATACCTCTATTTTGGATTGGATGGTAAAAATGCTTTGACACCATGGGTGTATACGGCATTAGTATTGAATATAGTTGGTACAGGAATATTAACGTTGAATTCACTCAGAAAGAACTTTAAGTGGTTGTCTCTAGCGTGTATTTTACTTTTTATAGGTATTTGGATAGACAAAGGGATGGGGTTAATTATTCCTGGTTTTATTCCTGGCCCATGGGGTAAGGTAGTGGAGTACGCTCCTAGTTGGGTAGAAATAGGAGTCACTTTAGGGGTGTGGGCTATGGGTTGTTTTGTGTTTACAGTATTAGTGAAAGCAGCTATCCCGATAGAAACAGGTAAAATGAGGTACAAAGGAAGCTAGGTATAGCTCGTTATAAAATTTATTCAAAAAAAAGGCACCATTTCGGATGCCTTTTTTTTTTAATAGCTATTATTACTTCGATAAAGAAGCAATTAAGTCTTCGTTTCTTTTGATGTATCCGAAATCTCCGTCTTTGTTGCTCTTAGCAAGTTCAATAGATTTTTTGGCAGTGGCAATGGCCGCTTTTTTGTCTCCTAAATCTTTCTGAATAGTTGCTTTAGTATGCAACAACCAAAATGCTTCAGGTCTTGCTTTGCATGCTTGGTCCATCCAAGTCAAGGCTTGTTTCAAATCTTTTCCAGATTGATGGTAGAAATTAGCAGCAGCAGCCAAATCGTTTCCACTTGGAGCGCTGGCGTCAATTACCTTTTCTTTGATTTGTGCCATTACTTTGGATTCGATTTCCACTTCAATAGGAATAGTTACAGCAACTTTGTCCCAAATGATGTACATCTCACCGCTTGTATTCTTGAAATTACCGAAATCAATAACCATAGATTCAACACTCATAGGCATCGCTTCTGCCTTTGCAGTGAATCTTACAAGGTCATCTTTGGCGTCGTATCCACCTGCACCCCAAAGTTTGGTGTTTTTATGGATAATAATAGTCCATTCGTTTTGGTTTGGAATAGAATACAAAGCATACTCACCAGCAGGAACATCTTTACCTCCTAGTTTTACATTGTCGCTAAAAGTTATTTTTGTAGAAGCATTAGCGCCTGTTCTCCAAACTTTTCCATAAGGAATCATGTCTCCAAAAACTGTTCTTCCTTTGACACCCGGTCTGGAATATACTACAGAAATATCTGTAAGACCAACCTTCTGTTGTACAGTAGCGGTTGGGCTAGGAGCTGGCATTTGAATCTGACTGTATCCTGCAAAAGCAAATAGCGTCAGGGCAATTGAAAGTAATGATTTTTTCATTGTGAAAATAGGTTTTGTTATTTTGGTATAGATACGATAAGTTACAGTATTAAGTTTAAAGTTGAAACAATAATTTAGATGAGAAGCTAAAAACCTTCGACTTATTGAAAAGATATTTAATGTGTCTAAAAAAAATCATCTTCCTACTGAGTTTTATACCGGTTCGGACCCAACCTTTATTGCGCGTGGTTTGCTAGGAAAGCTGCTCTGTCGCCGAGTGGAAAATGTTGTGCTAAAAGCCATGATAGTAGAAACAGAGGCCTACAGCCATCAAGAAAAAGCGTGCCATGCCTATAATTTGCTTCGAACAAAACGTACGGACACCATGTTTTTGAAAGGAGGCGTGTTTTATGTGTATTTATGTTACGGTGTACACCACATGCTCAATGTTGTAACCAATGTCCAAGGTATACCGGATGCGGTGTTGATTAGGGCTGTTGAACCTTTGGATGGGGTAAAGAGAATGCAGTCGAACAGGAAAAAGAACAATATTTACGAACTTGCTTCAGGCCCAGGCAAGACTTGTCAAGCCATGCAGGTTAATTTGATACAGAATGCAAAACCTTGTTCTTCAGCAGACTTATGGATTGAAGAAGGACAAAATGTAAATGAACGGGGCATAGGAGTGTCTAAACGAATAGGAGTGGATTATGCCGGAGAAGATGCCCATTTGCCTTGGAGATTTTACTTGAAAATGAGTAAATTTGTGAGTCGTTATAATACAAAATAGTATATTGTTGGTAAGTTTAAGAAAATATTAAAGCCATGAACGGGATAGTTTGCCCTATTGATTTTTCACCTTCTTCATTAAAAGCCTTAGAGTTTTGTGTTATGTTGGCGAACCATGCGAAATTAAAAGTATTGATGTATTTTACTTTTACAGAACAGGATTTTGACCAAATTTTGGAGACAGATCATGTTGGTGAAACCTTGAATGCCCGGTTAGCAGAAATAAACAAACGACTGGAATCAATAAAGGCCGAAATAACAAAGGAAAATGAAATAGAAGTTGCCCATAAAATTGATACCGGGGATTTTCCTAATAAGTTTTTAGAGTATCTTTCTGAGAACACTTTTGAATACTTGATCATGGGAACCTCTGGAATGGGCCAAAAAGGCACTTATATGCCAGGGAGCAATACTGTTGAAGTAATTAAAAAATACGATGGTAAGATTTTATGTGTACCTGAAAATTGTGTGGTGCAACCATTGAAAAAAATTGTGTATGCATCGGATTTAGACCGAGACGATAAATACAAGTTGCAAGATGTACTGGCCTTGGCTGCCTATTTTAATTCGAAGATCAATGTGGTCCATTTGGCGCACAAACCAAATACAGAATTGGCCGAAGAAATACTTTCTTTTGCCCAAAATGATAAGTTGTCCTATGATTGCATAGGGGAGGTAGAAGACGTTGCAGAAGGAATAGAGTCGGTTGTAAAGCAAAAAAATGCAGAACTTTTAGCCTTATTTCATAAAAAAAGAAATATTTTTGCACAATTGTTTCATAAAAGTGTTACCCATCAATTGGCTTATTATTCAAATTTGCCAATGCTGATTATAAAATAAAAGAATGTTGTTAAAGGGAATATCGTGTTGCTGGTTTTTATTGGCTTTAGTTAATTTGTCCACTGCTCAAATTACGGATACTACGGCAGTTAGGTTCATCAATACACCTTATGATGAACACAATCTTTACGTTAATTACGACTGTAATGTGGTAGCAGTATCAAGGGCATTCCACCCAGATAACATTGGAGGGAAGTCGGATAAAGGAGATGTGTGGTTGGCTGAAAAACAATCCAATGGAAAATTTGGAATGCCTCAAAAAATTAAAAGTTGGAACAATAAAAACTGGAATGGAGTAATTGGCTTAATGCCAGATAACAAAACAATGTTGCTTCATGGACATTATCAGAACCCAAAATCGCAAGGTATAAGCGTCTCCAAAAAAGTGGGCAATTTTTGGTCTGAACCGAAAGATATAAAAATCCCATATTTCGTAAATAAATCAGACAACCAAACCGCTTCCTTATCCATCAACGGAAAAGTGCTGGTGTTTTCAATTGAATCTTATGGTACAGTTGGGGGAGAAGATTTGTATGTTTCATTTTTTAAGAATGGAAATTGGACTGAGCCCAAGAATTTAGGGAACGTGGTGAATACCAAATACCAGGAAATGGCTCCTTTTTTAGCTCCTGATAATAAAACCTTATACTTTGCTTCCAATGGACATGCCGGCTTTGGTAGTTTTGATATTTATGCTTCGCAAAGGTTGGATGAAAGTTGGAGAAATTGGTCTCAACCTGAGAATTTAGGACCTTTCGTGAATACTTCAGCTAGAGAAATGAGTATTGTATACAACCACGAAAGGGAAGTTGTTAATTTCATTTCAACCAAAGACAGTGATGGTTATGGCGATTTGAAATACATGTCTTTGGCACCAACATTTGAAGATGACTTTGAAATTGTGGCGGTGCCAACCGAAACAAATGTTACTGAAATTGTTGCCAATCCAGATACTACTGCAACGGCCATGGTGGTGGTGGATAGCTCGGCAGCCCCAGTTGAACCAATTAAAACAGTGGACTATAGCCGGAACATAAAGTTTGTAAATGCAGTCAATAGAAATACGGTGGATGTTGGGTTTTCATTTGAATCTGCAGACCAAAAAGGGACGTTCAATTCAGAAAACGGTATGTTTGAGTTTTCTTCTCAATATTTGAATTATGTAAAAATAAAGGTAGATGCGAAGGGCTTTTTTATGTACGAACAAAAATTTGACAGCTTAGATTTGGCAGAGTTAAAAGAACTTGTTTGTTATCTTGATCCCATAGAAGTAGGAAAAACCGTACGTTTAGAACACGTTCTATTTGCGAGAGGGTCTACTGATTTACTGGAAGAAAGCTTTGAAGATTTGAATGCTGTGATTCATTTGTTAAAGAACAACCCTACAATGGAAATTGAACTGGCCGGTCATACGGATAACCTGGGGAACCCACATGTAAACATGAAATTGTCCAGAGAAAGAGCCGAATCAATCAAGTCTTATTTGGTTAAAAATGGAGTTAAAAAGAAACGCATTGTTGAAAAAGGTTATGGTGGTACCAAGCCCATTGCTTCAAATAAAAACGAGGAGACAAGGAAATTAAACAGACGCGTTGAATTTACAGTTTTAAAATTCAATCAGTAGACCACTTTACTAGCAACATTGGGAGGCACCATGGAAACACTCCCAAAGCTCCTATTCTGGGATCAACCTCTTTTCATGTTGTTCAACCGAATGGATTCAATCTCATTCAAAACGTCTTGCGCCATGGCGTATTTGTAATCACTTTGGGCTCTGCTTATTCTTGACAGTTCAAATGCTTCTGCAATAAGTTTTCTGTATTTGCTCTGTAATCTGTCAATTTTCGATCTTTTTTTAAAAAAACTAAACATGTGTTGTTGGTTTGAGATTTGAAATAATAAATTTTTTTCGAATTATTTTATTGCATATCGATGCGATCTATTACAAGTTGAAAAGATTCTGCTCTCTTATTTCCTATTAGGAAAGCAGTTTCTTCGATAAATAGGCCAGGAAAATTGGGCATGTTCAAAGTGTTGCCTCTAAACTTTGGAACCATAGCATCCAAATCAATGGTTATTTGTTCCCATTCTCCACTAGTTTTAAAATTGTGTACATAAGAAAAACGATGGTATTGGTCAGCTTTTACCCGAAATTGGTAGCGTTTACCGTCTCCTTTTAACCTTATTATAATTTGGTTGTACTTGCGAATATCTTGTCGTAGGAACCTGTACCGAATGGAAGCGAAACCGCCATTGTTTTCTAAGGAAACCCTTCCTTTGAATAAGGCATGACCGGCTTCGTTTATGAAATATTGAGCTTGTGATCTTCCACCCATCACCACATCGTTTACAATTGTCCACGGTTTGGAATGGGCATTAAAATCAAAAAGGGTTGGTGTATTAAAAACCATATAAAAACAAATTGTTACTACCGAAACTATCATGAGAATCAAACAGTCTTGGTATTCAAAATGTTTAGGAATCCTTTAAAAAATAATATTCCAAGTATAGCTTTTTAGAGATAAGCGCATTGGTATTCATGTTTTTTTGAATAGGAGAGCAACCGTTGGTATGTGCCCGATACCAGCCGATGCTACAATTATAAACCACAAAACATCCTGGAGTTACTTGGTTTCGAAACGGGTAATTACAATAAATAAGAAGGACTGTTGGTAGATGGGTACTTTTTAAAAATCAATGCAATATTAAATTTTGAACATCAAATAAAAGTTAAAAGAAGGAATGGACTTATTCAATGTTCGACCATAACCAGGGATGGCAAGGATATCTATGGGCTCGTAGCTGTTTTTTTGTGTTAGAATTTTAATGCGCATTCTCCACCCAATCCAAAGCCAATTTTGTTTTAAAAATTTAGCATCGGTGCCAAGAACAATTTCTGCCCATTGCGCAGTTTCATCTTTCCTTTCAAAAGTTATGGTTTGCGTGTCCCAAAGCTCACTTTTAATTTCGGCCGTACCTTGGTCTTCATACTGGGAAAGGGCATATCGCAAGCCACCATAAACTCTAAATTGGGAACGGAAGGTGTGCACATAATCCGCTCCAATACGTGCGTAATTACCAGTGGACTGGTAGGTCCCATTGTTAATAGCGTCTTCTGGGGTAAGGTTGGCATACCCAGCTTCTACTGCAATGTTGATTTTTTTTATGCTGATACCAACGCCAGCTTCTAGCTTTTGTTCGAAATCAGAGGGGAGGGTAAATAACTTGCCGTAATCAATGTACAAATTCACTGAAAAGTTATTGGATTCTTGTACAACTACAGAATCTTGCTGCGCCAAAGCTGTCCCAGAAGTTGCTAAAAATACAATACTAAAAATAAAGTTCAACCAGTGTTTCATTGCTATTACAAATACTGTCGGGTCTGTTGCAAATAATTTTGACGGAATCATAATCCGTTTGAAGGCTATTGTATTGAATGTCAGAAGCCCTAATTACATAATAATTGTTTCTTATCTCTTTTAACAACGCATATTCAAGCGTTATTTTATTTTTTAATTCCTTCCCGTCTGCTCCAAGTAAATAAATGTCATACCCTGCCGTTCCAGCCGCCATATTCAGAGGAAGTACCATTCTATCTACAGAGTCTTCTGCACCAAGTATCTCTTTATTAATACTCGAAACGACCTTACTAATAACCACTCTTCCCTCTTGAATGGCTCCAGAAGTATAGGTTAGTTCCTTGTTAATAACGGCATTAGAATCGCTAGAAACAATAAGAAGTTCTTTTAACTCTTGGTAAATGGGGTCTGTGTTTCCATTGTTAATAGAATCGTTGACCACTTGCAATGCGCTGTCAATATCACTTTTTCTGGCTTCATTTTCTACTAGTAATGCACTAATGGTCATCAAACTATCTGCATTGTAGAATTTCGCAATAAAGTGAGGTTCTGGCGTGCCTGGTGCTCGAAGTAGATCCTCATCACAACCCGCTAACACCATAACCATCGAAAAATAAAATAAAAGTAATCGCTGCATTTATGAAACAAAATTAATAAGGATCTACATCAAAAATAACCTTTGTTGACTTTAATTTTAATTCGTGGAGTAATTCTCCTTTTTGGGTAAATAATATTTGTTTTACTTTTTGGATGTTTACTCCGTTTTTTTCAACTTTTACCAATATCTCCCTAATGTAAAGGTTGCGTATTCTAGATATAATAGGGGTAATGGGCCCCAATACCCTACCTGCGCCCAAATGGTAATTGAGAAGGTTGCAATATTTCTGTGCAGATTCTTCCGCTAAATGTTCTTCTCTATTTTTTATCGTAATTTTTATTAGTCTAACGAATGGAGGGTAGTGGTTGGCTTTCCTTTCTTCTATCTCCAAATCATAAAATGCTCTATTATCAGCGTTAATAACCTGTTGGAAAATATTGTGTTCTGGTTGCCTTGTTTGGATGTAAACCATTCCGTCCCCTTCCTTTCTACCTGCTCGACCACTTACTTGAACCATCAATTGGTAAGCCCTTTCATGCGATCGGAAATCTGGAAAAAACAAGGAGCTGTCGGCATTCATCACGCCAACAATTTTTACCCCAGCGAAATCTAGTCCTTTAGAAACCATTTGAGTTCCTACCAAGATATCAATAGAGCCATTCTCGAAATCTGATATTATCTGCTGGTAACCGTATTTGTTCTTAGTAGTGTCTTGGTCCATTCTAGAAATTCTAGCTTCTGGAAAATGTATTTCGAGTTCTTCTTCGAGTTTTTCTGTTCCAAAACCAATGGTTTGAATATTGGTAGAACCACAACTCTCACATTTTTTAGGCACAAATTCTGTAAAACCGCAATAATGGCATTTTAATTCGTTGCGATGCAAATGATAGGTTAAGGATACTGCGCAACTTTCACAGCTTGGAATCCACCCGCAATCATTACAGTTAAGCAGCGGTGCATACCCTCTTCTGTTCTGAAAAATTATAGCTTGTCGTTTTTCTTCAAGACAAGCGCCGATGGCATCTAGTAGTTCTTGGCTAAAGCTTCCTTTTAACTGTTTCTTTTTTTGTGCCCTAGTTAGGTCTATAATTTGCGTACTTGGCATGGTTACATCCTGGTACCGTCCGCTCAAATCAACGTGGGCAAACCTTTTTTGCGCAACATTGTACAAGGTTTCAATAGATGGAGTGGCGGAGCCCATAAGAACTTTGGCACCTGTGAGTTGTGCAAGTTTTAAAACGGAATCTCTCGCTTGGTATCGAGGGCTTTTTTCAAATTGTTTGTAAGAAGGTTCATGTTCTTCATCTATTATTACCAAGGCCAAATTGCTAAATGGTAGAAAAACAGAAGACCGCACCCCAACCACTAAATTGATTTTATTTCGTAAGAGTCCATTCCAAACTTCAATGCGTTCATTATCTGAATATTTAGAATGGTAGACCCCCATTTCGGGGCCAAATATTTTTGAAAGTCGATTTACAATTTGAGTTGAAAGGGCTATTTCAGGCAGCATATACAGAACCTGCCCGCCATTTTCCAATGCCGTTTTTATTAAATGGATGTATACTTCCGTTTTGCCACTGCCCGTAACACCTTCTAAAAGCGCAATGTTTTTATCTTCAAAACACTGGAATATTTTGTCTAGGGCAGCATTTTGCTCCTTCGATAAAGGGTTTACTTCGTTTGTGTTGTTGTCAAAACTAACTCTTGGAATGGTTCTAGTGAACAATTCAAAAACTCCGTTTTTCACTAAAGTTTTTAAGCTGCTTTCAGATAGCCCACTTTGTTTGATGGTGGCATAGGCCATTCCGAGGTCGTTTTTTTCTGGAGCCTGAAACACAGGACAATCCTGCAGGTATTTTAGTAGTACATCGGCTTGTTTTTGCTTTTTATCTAATTTTAAAATTAGATCGTCCAATGCGGAATCCGCAAGGTAGGCAGCCGATAGTCGGATGCGTTTTTCAATTTTGGGTTTGTATTTTTCTTTAAAGTGTTCAAAAAGCAGCAGGGCTTCTTTGTAATAAAGTGATTTTATTAATCTGTATATAGAATCTACCCCTGTAATGGATTTAGCCTCTTCGTAGGTCAAGGTTTCACTCGTTTTAAGGGTGCTTAGCAATTGAAATTCTTGGTCGCTTAAGGATTCTGAATTTGCCTCGATGTCATATTCAGGGTGCAAGCACATTCTGGATTCGGAGTGTACTTTAAGGCCTGAAGGCAAGGCGTTGTTGAGCACTTCGCCAACAAACCCCATGTAATAGTGGGCCATCCACTGAAAAAACTTTATTTGCAAAGGCGTAATGGAAGGGGTGATTTCTAAAACTTCCAGAATACTTTTAGCACTGTACTTTTCCGGTCTTTCGTTGTGCAAACGGATGACAACTCCTGTAACAATTTGTCTTTTTCCAAAGGGCACAACCACCCGCACCCCTACCTGTATCTCTTGGTCCTCTTCTGGGAGTTTGTAGGTGAAGGTGTTGGGTACCGGAACCGGTACAATGACTTCTGCGAAACTAAATTTATTCAACTAATCGATAAGGTTAAGTGCTTCATTTGATGTGAAAACAGGTAGTTTACATGCCTTGTTATAACAGATGTAAAAAGTAGTTTTTCCATCCAATGCATAACGATTTTCCATTAAAGCCAATGTGCTGGAATCTTTTGCTCCCAACATCACTTTGTTTGGTATGAAATTTTCGGCAATCAATTTGCGCTGGGCTAAATAATCATTGCCCACGATTACAACTTCGACAGTTGGTTGGGCATGCATAAAAAATACGCTGGCCCAATTGGTTAGATACCCAGATTCTTGTTGCATCAAGGAAGCAACTGTCGCAACCATGGATTCTGACTTCTGTTTGTATTCCGTATTGTCCAGAAGGACCCCTAGTATGTATAAATTTTCAGCCATGATGCTATTGGAAGAAGGAATGACATTGTCAAAAACCTCTTTTTTTCGAGCAATGAGTTGCTCTGCATCCTGTGCGGTGAAAAAGAATAAATTTTCTTTTTCATCGTAGAAATCAGCTACCGCAGTGCGGAGCAATTTATCTGCTGCCCTAAGCCATTTTTCATCGAAAGTGGCTTGGTAGAGTGCTGAGAATCCTTTGATAACCGCAGCATAGTCTTCTAAATATCCAGGAATACTGGCTTTTCCATCTTTATGCAGTCGGAAAAGGCGTTCTTCTTGTATTAATTCTTTTTCTATAAAATTGGCATTTTTCAAAGCCAGTTCCAAGTAAGACTCTTTTCCAGTGGCATCGTAAGCATCTACCAATCCTTTGAGCACCAATCCATTCCAACCAGCTAGAATTTTGTCGTCCAAGCCAGGTCTTATTCTGTCTTTTCTCATTTCTTTGAGACCGACATGGATTTTTTGTAACTGCATATTGAACTCAGTGGGGTCTAAATTTCTAGAGGAAGCAAACTGATCTGGCCATTGTTCTTTTAATAAAATGTTGTTGCCATGTTCCCAGTTTCCGGTGTCGGCAATGTTGTAGAAATTACTAAAAACTTCGTATTGATCTCCTGCCACCTTTTTAAATTCATCTGTGGAATAAACATAGTATTTTCCTTCTTCTCCATCGCTATCTGCATCAAGTGAAGAGTAAAACCCGCCATTTTCATGGGTCATTTCATTTTTAATCCAATTGGCCGTTGCCTCTATTATCTGTGCATAGTTTTCATTTTTCGTTATGGCATAGGCATTTGCATAGAGAGACAATAATTGGCCATTGTCGTATAACATTTTCTCAAAGTGGGGTACATGCCAGATGCCATCAACGCTGTAGCGGGCAAACCCACCATCAATGGGATCGTAAATACCGCCTTGGCCCATTCTATCTAAAGTGGTAACCACTTGATTTAATGCCTCTTGGTTGTTGTTGCTGCTGTGGTATTTTAAAAGAAATTCCCAAATAGAAGGCATTGGAAATTTAGGAGAACGGTTCATGCCTCCAAATTTTCTATCAAAGTTGTTGGCAAGGTTTTGAAAAACAGTGTCCAGTTGCTCTATTTTAAAAGCTTTTTCGCCCATTACCATTCCGTACTTCTCCAATTCCGAAGCATTTAAAGAACCTGTAACCTGGTTTGCAGAAGATTCCACTTTGTCTCTGTCCTCGGTGTAGGCTTTGTGGATAGAGTTTAATAGTTTCACCCACGAATTCGGGGGGAAGTAAGTGCCACCATAAAATGGTTTTTGCTCCGGTGTTAGAAATACATTTAGAGGCCACCCGCCATTGACGCCCATGGCTTGAACTGCTTCCATGTAAACCTGATCCACATCGGGTCTTTCTTCTCTATCTACTTTTATGCAAATGAAATTGGCATTCATTATTGCTGCAATAGAATCATTTTCAAAAGATTCCCTTTCCATTACATGGCACCAATGACAAGCCGCATAACCGATGCTGACCAGGATTGGCTTGTCCTCTTTTTTAGCTTTTTCCAATGCCTCTTCACCCCAAGGGTACCAATCAACCGGGTTGTGGGCATGTTGCAGTAGATAGGGGCTAGAAGCATCCACTAATCTATTGGTGTGTTGGTGTTCGCTCATTTTATCTGAATTTTGGCCTTGGCAAGACAAAAGTGTTGCTATTATGATAAGGGAAAATAATTTATTCATTGATCTTAATTCTAATTTGCTCAATCTCCTCTAATTCACTACTAATATCTACAATTCCTTCGAAATGCTTTAACTTAATAGAAAGATTTGTAATGAATTTATCGTATGCGTTGCTTTTAATTTGAAATGGACGGTGTTGAAGACCTTGCCTTATTTTATACCATTCTGCCATAAGGGCCCTGTCTTGCTCTGAAACATAGGTTTGTATAAATTTATTCCAAATATATTCCTCTGCTTTATTGGATGGGTGGAGCATGTCATCTGCAAAAAACCTATAATCTCTCAAATCGTCGAGTAGTAGCTCGTAGGATGGAAAGTATTGGACAGCTTCGAATTGCTTGTCTATTTCATGCACCGCATATAAAAGAGAAGCCTTGCTCACATTGTTGAGAACCAGTGTGTCTTTTATGTGGCGCACCGGGCTTACAGTCAAAACAATTTTACAATTTGGGTTAATGGATAACAAAGATTCAATCAGTGCATGCAGTTCTTGTTGGTTTTGTTCTGGACTTAAGAGTGTTTTTTCAAATTGATTGTTGGGCACTTTGTGGCAATTAGCAACGAGGTCACCAGTTTTTTTATACCGGTACACCCAAGACGTTCCTAGGGTTAATAGAACCCAATTGGCCTCTTTTAGGTATTTTTGGGTGTTGTGCACCCTTGTTGTTAAAGCGTTGTGCAATGCAGCTTTGCTGGGTGCATTGCATTCGGAATGGGTCCAGTAATGGAAATGCCTCTCTTCATGATGGCCGTAGAGTCTTTCAGGAAAAGTTGTAGCTTGGATGCTTGTAACCAAGGCTTGCCTAATGGCATGGGTGTTAAACAATATACCAAAGGGATTGCTGAGGGTATCAAATTTATGGTCTTTTAATCGCTGGCCCATGGAATTGGCAAAACAAGAACCAATTGAAAAAACTTTTTGTCCGAAAGACAACTGCTGGATAGAAGGGGAGGGAGTAACTTCAGTTCTGAACATACCCAAAAATAGAGTAAAAAAGTTCAGAAATAAAAAAAGCCATGCAATTTGCATGGCTCTATAATATTATTCAGAATAAAAACTTATTCGGCAACCACTTTAATAGTGATGTCGTGTTTTACATCTCTGTGTAAATCAAGTTTTACAGAATATTCACCTACTTCTTTTACTTGAGAAGAAAATGCTATCTTTTTTCTGTCAATTTCTATTCCTTTTGCACTAAGGGCATCAGCAACTTGAAGTGCAGTTATTGCACCAAATATTTTACCGCTTTCTCCTGCTTTAGTACCAATTTCAAGTGTCAAATCACCGATTTTTTCAGCTATTGCCAAAGCATCACTTTTGATTTTTTCAGCTTTGTGAGCCGCTTGACGTACGTTTTCAGCAATCATCTTTTTGTTTGAATTGTTGGCGATGATCGCGAATCCCTGAGGGATAAGGTAATTTCTACCGTAACCAGGCTTAACTGATACGATATCATTTTTATACCCTAGTCCTTTTATATCTTGTTTTAAAATTATTTCCATCTTTCTAAGAACATTATTTTAAAGAATCCGCAACGTAAGGCAACAAAGCAAGGTGTCTTGCTCTTTTAACAGCTTGTGCAACTTTCTTTTGATATTTAACACTAGTACCAGTAAGTCTTCTTGGAAGAATCTTACCTTGATCATTAACAAACTTCAATAAAAAGTTAGCGTCTTTGTAATCAATGTACTTAATACCGTTTTTCTTAAAACGACAGTATTTTTTTTGATTTTGATCTCTGTTGATCGGTTCGTTCATTAATGTCATGATGCAGCCTCCTCTTTTTTCGCTTTTTTGTTAAATTCACCATTTCTTCTTCTGGCGTTGTAAGCAACAGCGTGCTTGTCCAATCTTATCGTTAAAAAACGCAAGATCGATTCTTCTCTTCTGAATTCTGTTTCCAACTTGTCGATCAAATCAGTTGTACCTGAATATTCGAACATGCTGTAGAACCCAGTGTTTTTGTGCTGAATAGTGTACGCTAATTTTTTTAGCCCCCACTTCTCTTCGTTAATGATATCCGCTCCGTTGTCCACAAGAACTTGCTTGAACTTGCTGACAGTATCCTTCATCTGATCATCAGATAAAACGGGATTAAGGATGAATACCGTCTCGTAGTCGTATTTAAACATGATTTAAAATAGTTTATTTTAAGCCTGCAAAGGTAATGAAAATATTTATTGTAAACAATCTGACCACGTATATTATTGAGTATTCATTTTTTTCAGTACTATATAAGCCTCTTCCTGCGCTGTAACTTCAAAGTTTAAAATGCGATCTCCTGTACGAAGTTGGTCACTTTTTAGAATGGACAGTACTCTTTTGTCTTCGAATCGAGGGATGATAATTATATAGTCTCGGTTGTATTCATTAGCAAATGCGACCACATCTTCCTTTTGAATTTGGTCTGGTTCTAAGCCCTGGTAATTGAACCTTCCGTATCTATAACCTAAAAAGCTAATGACATCTGCCTTTGGAAGTTCATTAAAAACATAGGAATCGGTGGCTAAAATGCTATTGTGGTGGTAATCGATGTGCTGGCTGATTTGGTTGTTGATGGCAACTGCGTTGTCATATTCTTTCATCTGACGGACAGCATACACCCCTTGGGTTACAAAAAATAAGATTAAGGTGGCTAGGTATAATTTACTTACCATGGGCTTGGTTTGTTGCGCCTTGTTAATTCCTATAATTATAATGTAAACAACAAAGGGGTAAAAAATCATGGCATATTTGGTGGAATGCCCATGGGCCAAGGCCGATAAGGACAGAATCAAGGCAGTTGTAAAGAGCATTAAATTGCGGTGCTCTTTCATAAGTGTTTTAAAATAGACCACAATAGTTAACAAAAAAGGAATGAATAATACCGCTTCCTTAGGGCTCCAAAAGAAAAAAAGATGAAAGTTAAGTAGCTTTACTATAGGGGCAAGCAAACTAAAATCCTTTTTTTCCAAATTGGGGTCCGCAGCAAATTGAAGTTTTAAGTTTTCAAATGCTTCCAATGAACCTAAGTCCGCCAAATATAAGAGTGCTATCAATGCCGATGCACTCCCAAAAAAAACAAATCCTTTAAATTTTTTATTGAATAGTAGTACACATCCAAGTGCCACACAAAATACAATACCATTTAAATGAATGAGTACAGAAAGACCTGAAAGAACTGCAGCCGCTAAAAGGTAGGTCGTTTTGGATTTTTTTAAATAATAGTGAAAGCAAATGAAACTTAAGAGGCCAGACGCCATTAACATTACTTCTGGTCGGAAATAAAAAGTGAAGCTCAAAAGCTCATTTTGCATCAATAATATGCTAACCCCAACCAATGCCCATTGTTGGTTGAAATTGTTTTTAATCCACCTGTAAAAAGTGAAAAATAAAACGGCAGTAAATGTTAGTGGAACCGCTTTGATAACATACAAAGACCAACCAAAAAGTTGTATGAAAAAAGCCCCAGTCCATATAAAAAGCTTGTGGTAATGGTATTGTCTTGTTTCCCAGCCTTGGCCCATGCCGGTGAAAAGTTTGGATTTTACAAACCCAAGTTCTGAAAACCAATACGCTTGTTCCGCTAAAATGGTTTCGTCCATAGCGGTGCTAGAAATACCTAAAACTAAACTAACAATAAATACTAAAAAGGTAAATGAGAATAGTAGCGTGGCGTGTTTCTGGATCATTTCTTGAACATATATTGTTTGCAATATTAGATGAATAATCTTAAACTTGCAACTTAATTAGATTGGAGAAGTATGTCAGAAAAAACGGATTTTTTAAAGCTGTTGGAGTCAAATAAGATTGGTGTTGAAGAAGAGATTGGAGGCTTTGATTTACATTTTAGTGCTACTTCGTTGGACGGGCTAGAAAAAATGGAAGACAATCATTTTTGGCACAAAAACCGAAAAAGGTTGTTCTCAAAGTTGTTGTCTAGTTCTAAAAAGGGTTCTTTCGATCACTTAGCGGATATTGGCTGCGGTAATGGAAGCATTGTGAAATACTTCCAAAAAGGGGAGCAATTTAAGACAGTTACAGGTATCGATGGCTACCCTCAAGCATTGTTAAATGCCAGAAAAAGGTCCGAGAACTCCATTTTAATATTGAAGGATATCAACAAACTTCGCGAGCTAAAGCCGGATAATTTATACGATGTGGTTGTGTTTGCAGATGTTTTAGAACATTTGGATGCACCTTTGAATGTGCTGCAACAGTGTTTTGACCTGATGCAACCAGGAGGGGTGTTGTTAATTAGCGTTCCCGCCAGTATGGCGTTGTGGTCCGAACGGGACGTTTTTTTAGGACACCGCAAGCGGTATGGGAAACGCGACCTTAAAGACATGGTGACAAAAGCCGGATTTGATGTTGTGAAATGTAACTATTTGTTTTCCCATTTATTTGCTCCGGCTTACATAGGCAGAAAAGTTTTGGGGAAAATGAGCGATAAGTCTGGTGAAGAAATTGAAGCTGAAGAATTGAAGATAGTTCCGGGAATAAATGGTTTGTTAACGTTTGTTGGCAATTTGGAAGTTCAAATTTCCCTACATGTCCCGCTTCCATTTGGCACCTCTGTATATTGTATGGCTCAAAAAGCATAGGGATGAATTTAGTGAGTTTTGTTTTTCCTTGCTTTAATGAGTCCCATAGATTAGAAACTACATTATCGAAACTACAAAAATTTATTGCCGCCTACCCCGAGCAATACGAGTATATTTTTGTAGACGATGGCAGTACAGACAACACGGCAGCAATTTTGAATGATTTTGCAAAATTGGAATCCAATGCAGGTTGTGTTAAGGTTGTGCAGTGTGCTCAGAATGGAGGGAAAGGTGCCGCCCTGAGAAGTGGTGTAAATGCAGCAACAGGCAATTGGGTACTCACTTTAGATGCTGATTTGGCTGCCCATCCAAATGTGTTGGTGTTTTGGAAAGAACACTTTGGGTTGGATTTGAACCAACAAGATACCGTGTATATTGGATCTAGAGAAAAAGGAATTCAGTATAAGTTGGTTCGATATTCTGTGGCAAGAAGAATAATAGGAGTGGCTTTTAATACTTTGCAAAGGATGTTGACTGGTTTGACTTTGGATGACACGCAGTGCGGGTTTAAATTGTACCCTACTGCTTTGGCACAAGAAGTATTCAGCCAGTTAGAAGACGTTGGTTTTGCACATGATGTAGAAGTACTCATGCGGCTGAAAAACAAAGGGGTAGAAGTAAAATCTCTTCCTTTAAAGTGGAAGGAAGTTCCCGGATCTAAAGTGAGTGTGGTACGCGACTCCATCAAAATGATGAGAAGCATTATTAAAATTTCTAAAAGACTAAATTAGACTTACACTTTATTAATACCCCAATATTTTCAGCATGTCCTCACTGCTCTGTTCGTCCGCAAACAAACTGGTGCTGATTTGGCCTTGGGCATCTTTGTCAATTAGTACATGTTTCGGTGCTGGAATTAGGCAATGTTGAAGGCCACCAAACCCACCCAGCGATTCTTGGTAGGCCCCGGTATGAAAAAAACCAATGTACAAACATTCTTTGCTTTTAATTTTGGGCAAAAAGACTTCTGAAATATGTGCTTCTGAATTATAGTAATCCATGCTATCACAGGTAAGACCGCCAATGTTTACCTTATGGAAAGCTTCTTGCCAGTGGTTGATGGCCAACATAACAAATTTTTGATTCAAACCCCAAGAATCTGGAAGGTGTGTAATGAAGGACCCATTAATCATATACCACAATTCCTTGTCGTTTTGAAGCTTTTGGTCCATTACGTCGTATAAAACTGCCCCGCTTTCACCAACTGTAAAGCTCCCAAATTCTGTAATGATGTTGGGTGTGGGCACCTGGTGTTTGTCACAAATTCCTTTGATGTTTTCTATTATTTGTTCTGTAATGTATTGGTAATCATACTCGAAAGTGAGCGAAGTTTTAATTGGGAACCCTCCTCCGATGTCTATTGAATCTAGCGAGGGGCATTCTTTTTTTAATTCGCAATATTTGCTTACAAAACGGTCTAGTTCACTCCAGTAATAGGCATTGTCTTTAATACCTGTATTAATAAAGAAGTGGAGCAATTTTAATTGTGCTTTTTTACTCGGGCGGATTTTATCCCGGTACAACTCTGTAATGTCTCTATACCGGATGCCCAATCGGCTCGTGTAAAATTCGAAATTAGGCTCTTCATCGGCAGCAACTCTTATCCCTACCTGATAAGGCCCTTCTACATGGGTTTCGTAGTGGTCTATTTCAGTTAAATTATCCAACACGGGGATACAATTGCCGTAACCATCATTGATCAGTTCTGATATGTATTGTTTGTAAAGGGTGCGTTTATATCCATTGCAAATGACATAAAGCGCTTTATTTAGAAGTCCTTTTTCTCCCATTTTTCTTATGATGGGGATGTCATAAGCGGAGGAAGTTTCTAAGTGCACATCATTCTTCAAAGCTTCTTCAATTATAAAACTGAAATGGGAAGATTTGGTGCAATAAGAATAGATATAATCCCCCTTGTAATTGTGTTTCTTTATTGCTGCGTTAAAAAGTGATTTTGCTTTGTTAATATTGGCCCCGATTTTAGGCAAATAGGTAATTTTTAATGGGGTGCCATATTTTTCAATGATGTCCATTAAAGGGACACCATGGAATATCAATTCATTATTTTTAACTTGGAATTCCTCTTGAGGCCATTCGAAGGTTTGTTCAATGAGGTCAATATAATTTTTCATTCAGTATCCTCGTGCAAGTGCGATCAATTTCAAACAATTCCACCTTTGAATAAAAGGTCAGCAAATTTAGAAATTTAGAGCAAATAATCCGATTCCTTTTGTGAAATATTGAAATTCGTTGTCTAAACAATGTGGTGTTTCTAATAATGTGTTCGTAATATTTAAATGAATGTTGGTATTATTTTAATAGAGTTGTTTCGTATGCTTTTGCTGTTTTGTACGCTTTATGGTTTGTATTTCAGTTGTTTAAGTTCTTGTGTTTCTGTTGGTGTTTAAGTTCTTTTTTTGTATTTTAAAAACATTGTGCCTCCGAGTTTGTTCTTGTAGGTAAATAAAAATGATTTTCACTAAACAACAATCTTAAATTAATTACAACCTAAACCCTTTGTTATGTTAAAGAAAGTATACTTAATAGTGCTGTTATGTACGATGTTTTATGGAGTAAATGCACAAGAATTGGGTGTGCGGTTTGGAGATGCGCTGGGTAGCAATAGTGCTGCCGTGGACGCTGTCTTTGGCCTGGGAGAATTCAGTAGAATACATGCCGATGTTTCCTTTGGGAATGGTGTAGGCGTAGAAGCGTTATGGGATTTCTTGTATAAACCACTCGGGGGAGAAGCATTTTACTGGTATGTTGGGGCAGGGCCATCCTTGTTTTTAGGGGATCCTTTTTTATTAGGTGTGAGTGGAGAAATTGGTATTGAATACCATTTTAATGGAGTGCCACTGGCACTAGGAGCAGATTGGAGGCCTACCTTTGTTATAATTGAAGATACTGATTTTCGTACCGGTGGTTTTGGCCTCAACTTGCGCTGGGTGTTTAATAAATAGAATTGTATAGATTTGGTAATAGCTTATTGGGGCCTCTAATTTTAGAGGCCTTTTTTATTTGTAGCAGCAGAAAACAATTCTGATTGTTTTTTATTTGAATGAAATTGAAAATAAGTATATTTATTTTGTAATGTAGTTGGCACTCACATAACCATTATTTGAATATGAAATACTTACAATACTTTTTGGTCTTCTTAGTTTTGAGCATATCTGCAAATTCGAATGCCCAATCAGACAAAAAAATAGCTGAAATTAAGGCAGATTCAAAAGAAGCAAAAGCTGCTTTTTTAAAAAAAGACCCAGATCTAGCTACTTTCTTTTCATCTGCTTATGGCTATGCCATATTTCCAAATGTTGGCAAAGGCGGGCTTGGGGTTGGTGCAGCTAGTGGCCATGGGATAGTCTTTCAAAAAGGAGCCGAAATTGGCACCGCCAAATTGTCTCAAGTAAGTATTGGTTTGCAGGCTGGAGGACAAGCCTATAGGGAGGTTGTTTTTTTTGAAAAGAAGGCCGATATGGATCGGTTTAAAGGGAATAAACTAGAGTTTTCGGCTCAATTATCAGCGGTAGCAGCTGCCGCAGGTGCTTCACTTGATGCTAAGTACATTGATGGGGTTGCAGTATTTACAACACAAAAAGGAGGGTTGATGTACGAAGCTTCGGTTGGTGGGCAGAAGTTTAAGTACGAGTCCTTTTAGAGTATAAAATAATAATTGTTGATGATAAAAAAACACCTACTGGTTTTGTGGGCTGTGCTGTTGTGGGCCAATGTACAAGCACAAGATGCCATTTTTGACAAAGCCGAATTAAACAGAGTCCAATCTAAGTACGATAGCGCAATCGCTGGTTTTGAACGGTACCTTCTATTGGACGAATCGTCCAATAGACATTACCAAGCAAAAAATAAAATTGCGGAATGTTACATCAACAAGGGGAATTATAAAAAAGCTTTGGACTACCTGCGCGGTTACGAAGTTCCCAATGAATTTGTAATAGAAAAATCTACTCAAATAAACTATATCGGCAAGGCCAATTTAGAAAACAACCAATACGCGGCAGCAATTGACTTTTTTACAGAAGCTTACGAATTAAGGAAGTCTGCAAATGCAAGTGCAGGGTTGTTAGCCAATTCTTTGCTCAATATTGGTCAGGTATATTACAGAACTACCGAGTACGATACGGCCATTAGCATATTGAACGAGGCGATTGAGGTATCATTAATTGATAGTGTCAGCAATTTGCGTTCGATCGGTAAAACATCGGTAATAATAGGCAATGCCTATTTTTTAAAGTCGGACTATGACCAAGCCATCGTGCATTATAGCACAGCCGAAGGTATTTTTGAATCTTTAGATTTAATTGGACACCCCGATTATGGTTCTTCTATTAATAATTTGGGAGCAGTTTGGTATTACAAAGGATATTATGCGGAGGCGATTGAATACTTTGAAAAAGGGCTTGAAGTTAAGCTCCGTTCCATGGACCCCACCCATAGCAGCATAGGTTCCAGCTACAACAACATTGCAAGTGTATATGCCGAGATGGGGGAGTTGGAGAAAGCTTGGGATTATATGCAACAAGGCCTACAATCGAAGCAGGCTTTGCTGGCTTCTCCCCATACCACATTAGGGCATTCTTATGCCCAAGTAGGTACAACTGCCATGCAGGTGGGTAATTTTGACCAAGCGCTCGAGTACCACAAAAAGGAATTAAAGGAAATGGAAGGAGCCAACGGGCCAAGCCATCCTTTTACGGCTTCTGCCTATACAAAAATTGCGCAAGTATTGGCACACAAAAAAGAGTATGACTCGGCATTAATTTATATTCAAAAGAGCCAGGAAATTCTTATGGATAAGCCCGATGGAAACGAAAGTTTTGAGTCGAATTGGGCAATGGCTCAAGTGTTGGTTGGGCTGCATGAAAAGGACGCAGCAGTAGTCTATTTCAAAAAGTCCATCCACTATTTAGACCGTCAATTTAAAGGAGCGCATCCTCAAAAGGCCGAAGTGAGTTTAGAAATGGCACAGCTCTATTTTAATTTAGGGAAACTGGAGGAATCCGATAAATGGATGCAACAGGCCTACCACAACATAAGCCAACACCATTTACCCAACGGGTATCCCAATCCGGCATTAACGTTTAAAAAGTTGTTGTTGCTGGAAATTGTATCTTTTAACTTAAAACTGGTAAGTCAAAAAGGGGAAGGTGCTCTGGTAATAGAACCCATTATGAAGTATGGTGTAGAGGTAATCAAGATAATAAATGCCTCTTTTACCAGAGGCAAGACTTCCCATTTTGTGCTGAACAAAATAAATGATTTTTTTAAATCTTGTGTGCAGACTTTTGTGTCACGCCACAACAAACAGCCTTCAAAAGACTTAATCGAAAAGGCTTGGTATTGGTCGGAGTACGGAAAGGCGCAAAAGTTAAAGTTGGCACAAAATGAAACCCGATTGCAATCTTTTGCCGGAGTTCCACCACATTTGTTGGAAACAGAACGGGCACTTCTTATCCAGGAGCAATTGCTCTGGAACCGCTATAAATCAAAAGACTTACAAGAAGTAGATGCGTTGGTTGAGGTAAGGGGGAAAATAGATTCTGTTGTGCAAATATTTAAGGAAAACCATGCGCAGTATTACCAACTGCGGTATGAAATGCCAAACTTAGAATTGAAAGAATTCCAATCGTCTTTAAACAATGGAGATTTGGTTCTTTTTTATCAGGAGTTGGATGGTTTTGTGGTTCGGTTTGACATCCGCAAAGAAAGCTGTACTATGCACAATATTAATGCTGTAAAAAGTGCTGCTGTAGAGCAGTTAAACAATGCCATACTTACAAGAAACCAAAGCCAATTTACTTCATTATCTGCACAACTCTATGGCGCACTATTGCCTAGTAGCATACCAGTAGAAATTGATAATATGTATGTGATCCCCGATGGGATCTTGTACAAAGTACCCTTCGATTTGCTAAAGCAGGAGCGGTATCTTTTTGAAGAAGTGGCCGTGAGTTATTCTTTTTCTTGTAATTGGATAGTGCGTTCTGTGGAACCCGATTTTGAATTGAGCGAGGGAGTAGCATTTGCTCCGGGTTTTGAGGGTACCCGTTTTAAACTATTGCCATCTGCAGCAGTGGAAGTAGCTACTTTGTCAGAAAAGTTTAATATTGAGTCTTTTGTTGGGCAGGAAGCTTCTGTTCATAATTTTATTGACCAGGCCGATGGGAAATCAATCGTTCACCTTGCAACCCATACTGGTGCCGAGTACGCTGGTATTGATGCCCTTTACTTTTCTGACTCCACAGGGCTACACGCCTTATCAGCAGAAGAGATTTATAATTTGAATTTTCGGACTTTGCTGCTAACGCTTTCTGCATGTAGTGCTGGTAAAGATGAATTTTTAGGGGGAGAGGGCATGATGAGTCTGAATAGAGCATTTGCTTTTGCAGGGAGTCAAAACCTGCTCTCGGCTAGATGGGAAGTGTCGGACCAAGCCACAGCAGAATTTTTTGATTTGTATTACACAAAAATAGCCGATGGACAAACGGCATCCCATGCCCTCAAAAATACGAGAATGGCTTGGCTCAATCGCTACCCAGACCTGTACGACAATCCGTTTATATGGGGGAGCTGGATGTACTATGGACAAAACCAAACCATTCAACTAAATAACCACAGTCTATGGATACAAAATGCGCTATTTGTAATGTTTTTAGGGGTATTTGCCTTTGCTATTTACAAACGAAGACAACGATTGAAATCTAAGGCCTGAGTTGTTCAATTTCTTTAATTAGATTTTTGGCTTTTTGTTTTTCAATGGCATTTCCAGAAGCAAAGTATTGGTTCAAAGCAATTATAGCTTGATCGTATTCTTTGTTCATTAGCATAATAAGGGCCTCCAGCCATTTTCTAGGAAGTATAAAAGCAGTGCTTTCTTTTTGATTGAGCATTTCGAGAAGTGCTAAAGCTTGTTGTGGCTCTTTAAGGGCCAACAAACAATTGACTTTATAGAAAGCAATGGTGTCTAATTCAGAATCTTTGTTGTTAAATGCATTTAAGGCAGAGTGGTAGTCCTTTGCATCGTATGCAAGAAAACCTGGGTCCTTTGCTGCTTCGGAAGCATTGCGCATGGTTGGTTGCGCTATGTTGGGGTAGGGAGAAAAATGCTGGTTGGCAAGCTTCTCTGCTCCGGAGTCTTTGGAGATCCAAATAAAAACGGCCAACAACAACAAACTAGCCGCTGCAGCTGCCCATGCCCGAAATGCAACAACCTTGGTTTTCTTAGATTCATATTGTTGGATCTTTTTTAAGTTGGACTCGGCTTTTTTAATTTGAAAAGCCGCAGATAACTCCATTGCTTCCTCTATTTCTTTTTTTTGAGCCTTATCTAACGAATCTAGAAACTTTAAGGTTTCTTCTTCATTTAATGCACCCCTAATAAAAAGGTCTTTGTTTTCTTCGAAGTTCATTTGTCCTTTTTTATTAATTTTTTCAAATAATTTAAACACCTGGATTTTTGTGTCTTGGTTACATTGGCGTTACCATGGTTCATTTTATTTCCAATTTCTTTCAAAGACATTTTTTTGTAATAGTACATCTCCAACAATGTTTTACACGGTTCTTTTAACTGTTCCAAACCCAGCAGCATTTTCTTAAGTAAAACCTTTTTTTCTTCCCCATCTTCCTGTGTGTAATGTTGGAAAATTAATTCTTTTGGGTCCAATACTTTTGAATTTTGCTTCAATGTTTTTAACGCCAAATTTTTGCCAATCGCAATAATATAAGTAGCTGGAGCCGATTGACTAAAATTAAAACTACCACCCTCCACTTTTTCATAAAAAACTGAAAATGCAGATTGATAGAGGTCCAGGGCATTGTCTTCGTTTAAACCATATTGTGTTTTAATCCATGGTATAAATTGACTCTTAGTATCCAAATAGATGGCCTTAAAGGCTTTTTCATCCCCCCGTTTTAGGCTTTCTATCGTGGCTGCTTTTTCCTGTTCTGTCATTGCTTATTACTAAAAATGAAAAAAGGTAAACATTTTTTTTTCAATGCGCTGTTAACCTTTTAACAAACAACGAAATAAGCATTAAACACAAAACTACAAAACGATGATGAAATTTATTTTACTAATGGGCTTATTAGGCACCGTCCAATTAGGGTTGGCACAGAATATTTGGGTAGCCAACAACAATGCAGACGCCTCGGAGGGAAGCCATGTTTTTTCCAGTTTACAAGACGCAATAGATGCGGCAACTGCAGGAGATATCATACATGTAATACCAAGTGGAACTACTTATGGTGACGTTGTTGTGGACAAACAGTTAACCTTTAAAGGAATAGGGTACAACCCCAATACAACCTTCAATTATACTTCGCATGTTAATAGCATGGATTTAAACACTGCAGCAGCTTCCGGTACAGTCATTAGAGGGTTGAACATTGTCTTAACGAATTTGGCTTCCGGAACTGGCCCTGTATATACTTTATCGGATATAGTAATAGAGTTCAGTAGGTTTGGGCGCATAGTACAAAATACTACTACCAATAACATCGATGGGCTCCGTATTTCTAATTGTGTTAGCCATACTGCCAATACTTATATCATTACCCTTGCTACGGATACAAAATTACAAAACTGTGTTATTGCCAATAATATAATGGAAAATACTTTTTGGATCAGACCGGACCTTCCGCTTATTAATGCAGGCAACTATACACAAATAAAGAACAACCTGTTTATTGGGGCAGGAGAAGGTTCTGGTAACTACACCTTTGGTTCGGTTGTTAATTGCATTATCAGCAACAATGTTTTTTATGGCAAACCTGTTCGGGGAAGAGATTATTTTGAGAAAAACACATTTTCATACAATCTTACTTTTAATGTGAACGATGCATATCAAGATTTTCCACCCGATCCAGTGGGAGGAGAGGCAAATCTGGATGGCGGTGGGAATATAATAGAAACGGATCCGGGCTATACGGCCCTTGCATTTTATGCTTGGTCTTTTACAAATAATGACCTCACTCCGGTGGATGGGGCGGCCATAATAAATGCCGGTTCTGATGGAACCGACATAGGGCCTACTGGTGGCCAGTTTCCGTTTACAGTAGATTTAGAAGGAAAAATATTTGGCACTAATATTCCCACCATTCAAGAAGTAGTTGTGCCAGGTTTAATAAATCAAGGCCAAGTGCTTCCGATTAGTATAAGTGCAAAGTCCAACAATTAATTTTCACAAAAACAAGTCGGTTTAAAAATTGAAAGTCGGTTGTCTAATAGGAGAAAGCACCCTATTTAAAAATTAGAGAAAATAATAAAACGTTGAAATTTTATGAGATTATTACTTACAATGGCCTTAATTGGTTTAACTTTTATAGTTCAAGCGCAAACGATTAGGGTAGCCAATAATAATGCAAACGCGCCAGAAGGTGCCTATGTTTACCCTACATTACAGGAAGCTTTAGACGCTGCTGACCCTGGAGACAGTATATATGTTGCTCCCAGTCCAACTTCTTATGGGAGTGTAGAAGTTCATACACCGGTTACATTGGTTGGAGTTGGGCTTTTTCCGGATGCCGAATCTCCAAATGTGTCGAGTGTATACAGAATCAATGTATACAACGCTTCGGGAACCCGTATCAATGGTATATCTAATGTTCGACACATTCAATTAGGGATTAACGCTGGTTCTGCTTATACACTTTCCGATATCATCATTGAAAATTGTCATTTTGCTCAAATACGGGGGTATTGGAATAGAATTGAAAACATCAGAGTGTCTAATTGCATCAACTTTTCCTATCCTGGTCAAGGAGATTATTCTGTTGTGGGCCTTCCTTCGGCAAACGTTTTTGGAACCATTATAGCCAATAATATTTTCACTGTAGGTAGAATGGTTACAGCAGGAAACAATGCTGTTATAAAAAATAATTTATTTGTGGGTTATGGACCAAATTCGAATAGAGGAGATTGGGGTTCACTTGACAACTGTTTGGTATTCAATAATATTTATTACCGGCGGAATACCATCTACTCTGGAGGTACATTTGACTTAAACACCTTTTCAAATAACATGACATTTCAGACTTTTCCAGAAAGTGGTGCCATGCCTCCATTGGGGTATCCACAACAAAATTTTGATGGAGGAGGCAACTTGGAGTACACGGATCCGATGTATGGAAATGTTCCTGTAATTTCAGATCCTTATACCTATAATTATAAAGCCCTGGATTTGCGACTTGATCCCACATCTCCAGCATTAAATGGAGGAACAGATGGAACCGATATTGGGCCTACGGGAGGAGCATTCCCATTTATGTTGAAAAATGGTGGTAGTCCCAAGGGTACAACAATTCCGGTAATAGTTGAAACGGTAGTTCCTGCACATTTGAATGAAGGGGAACCCCTTAAAATTACAATCAAAGCAACTTCAAATTAAAAATAGTATGTATAAATATATAACGACATTTCTGTTGGTGGTATATGCAATGCACGGGGTAGCCCAGCCGGACATTACATCGATGGAATATTTTATGGACATAGATCCAGGTGTTGGAAACGGTACAGCCATTTCAATCGCAGCAGGTCCGTCCGTTCAAGCTGATTTTACTGTGCCTACCGCTGGGCTTTCAGACGGGCTGCATGCCATTTATTTTAGAGCTAAAGATGCGAATGGAGACTGGTCCATGACCGATGTGCGATTTTTTATTGTTCAACCGGTTACAACTTTACCTCCTCAACCCAATTTAACTGAAATGGAGTATTTTATAGATATAGATCCGGGTTTTGGAGCTGGAACCTCTATTTCTATTCCTGCAGGTCTCACTGTTGATAAAATAGAGAGCCTAGATATGTCAGGTTTAAGCGCTGGTTTGCATTTTCTTTACTTTAGAACTAAAGACGCTAATGGCGATTGGGGTACTTCTGAAGCGCGGCCTTTCATTATTGCACCACCCGCGGTTTTAATTGCCCCATTGTTAGTAGCGTATGAGTTTTTTATTGATACAGACCCAGGTATTGGCGCTGCCAATCGGGAGAACCTTGCCGCCCCCGTTGCATCCGTTGACCTCGATATTGATTTGGATGTTGGCAACTTGGCTATAGGACAGCATGTTTTGGGTATTAGGGTATTGGACGATCAAAACAATTGGTCCACTACTGTGGTAAATTTAATTGATGTTTGTGATGGTCCCAACGTAGATTTTAATACAACCCTTTTGTGCTCAGAACAAGAAATTGTATTTACAAATACATCAACAGGAATGGTTGACGGAGCAACTTACGAATGGGATTTTGACGGGGATGGTTTGCCAGAATCAACCGATCCAACGGAAGCGCGTTATACTTTTAATGTGGTAGGAGACCACACTGTCTCACTCCTTGTTACACCTTTGTCAGGTTGTGTCGGCACTTCCAATCAAACCCTAACCATCAATGCTCCACCTGTTGCATTGGCGGCAATTTCGAGTGGTTGTGAAGGGACTGCTATTGCTTTTCAAAACCAATCCACAGGAACAGATGCAAACAGCACCTACAGTTGGGATATAGAAAACGACGGGATTCCAGATGCAACTGAGGCTCAATTCTCTATCGATAATTTAAGTGCGAATGTATACAATGCAAGGCTAACAGTAACAAACGACGATGGTTGTTTGGATAGTGTAGTAGTGGACTATGGTGTTTATGGCATTCCCGCTTTGCCAGAAGTAGAGGATGTAACAATTGACGAACCAGGGGAAGTAACGCTTTCCGTTCTTAATGCGACAGACGCGGCCTACAATTGGTATGAAGGCAATAGCGGCTCATTTGATTTGATACCCAATGAGCGGGCAGCTATTTTATTTGCGAGTATTGATGAAACAAAAGTATTTCAGGTAGAAGCGGAAAGCTTGGAAGGGTGTTTGTCTGAATTGATAGAAGTGGAGGCAGTGGTACTTTCTTCTGGAGAACAAGGAGAGTTGACCATCTACAACATAGTTACTCCTTACCAAGACGGAAAACATGATTTCTTTAACATAAGCAATATTGAAAAATTTTCTGACAATCAAGTAGTAGTGTTGGACCGGTTTGGATCCATTGTGTTCGATAAAAAAGGATATGATAACAACGTAGTGAAGTTTGAAGGCAAAGATGCAGATAACAAACAATTACCGGATGGCAATTACTATTACCAAATATCATTGGGCAACAATACCGAACCAATTGTAGGGTACTTATTTATAAAAAATTAATACTATGAAGCATATTATTGTTACATCTTTTATACTGACATGTTTACTTTCCTATAGCGCAAAAGCACAGTATGCACCCTATGGAAATAGTTTTTGGCAAGATTTGTCGCTAATCAACCCAGCCCAAGTTGGATATGCTGAGCAGGCTGTTGTAGCAGTTGGTAGTCGACAACAATGGAATAACGTTCCGGGGGCACCAGAAACACAATGGTTGTCAATGCAATCTTCGTTTGCAAAAAATAATGCGGGAGCTGGGTTGAGGTTGGTAATGGATCAAATAGGAGTCAATAAAATGACTGCCATCAATGCTTCTTATGCCTATCGCATTAGAGGAAGAAATGGAACCTTAGCGCTTGGCGTAAACGCTGGTTACAACCAAATGAAGACAGATTACCAATTGCTTACACTGGAACACCAAGACGATACCAGGCTTCAGCACAGCGATGAAAACAGCCAAGGATTAAATTTTGGTGCCGGATTGTTGTACAGCAACAATACCTTTATTTTGGGTTTGTCCATGCCTTCTATAATGCCTGTCAAAGGAAAAGACGGTGAAGCTATTATGGGCCAGCATATCTATGGATATGCAGCCAAAATATTTGGTGACAAGGACAGAATTGTTTTCAAACCAACAGCAATGGTAAACTACGGATTGGGAAGTAAAATGGATTGGGAAGTAAATGGTAATTTTCTCTTTAAAAATGTGCTTTGGGCTGGTGTAGGAACGCGGTCGTTGGATGCCTACCAGGCATCGGCAGGTATGCGGTTGATGGACTCAATGACCCTCATGTACTATTATGAATGGGCTACAAAGCCACCTTCCGGTTTACCATTGAACACCCACGAGTTGAGCTTTAGAGTAGATTGGAACTTGTTCTCTTTTCAAAAAAAGAGCAGTACCATATATTGAGGTTTTAGTTGGCAAGGAGGGGGAGTTCCCCCTCTTTTTATTGTTTTAAATCGTCTTTGAATACCTTTCTGAATTTTTCCATTTTGGGCTGAATAACATACCTACAATATCCTTGGTTGGGGTTGTTGATAAAGTAATCTTGGTGGTAGTCGTCTGCGGGATAATAAGTAGAGGCTTTGGTTATTTCTGTAACAATAGGGGAGGGATAAGCTTTTTCTTGATTAAGCGCCTCTATTACTTCTTTTGAAGTGTTTTTTTGGTTTTCGGAATGGTAGAAAATAGCCGATCTGTATTGGCTCCCAACATCTGCTCCTTGCCTATTTAATGTAGTAGGGTCATGGGTGGTGAAAAACACAGAAAGAATTTTTTTAAAGCTTACCACTTTCGGGTCATATGTTATTTGGGCTACTTCCGCATGGCCTGTTGTACCAGAGCAAACAGCGCTGTAAGTTGGGTTGTCTACGGTACCACCCATATAACCAGATTCTACTTTGTAAACGCCCTTTAACTCTTGGAATACAGCTTCAACACACCAAAAACATCCAGCTCCTAGTGTAGCTATTTCTGTATTATCTAAATTTGAAACATTCATGTCTGCTGTTTTTTTCTTTTTTTGACCATTACAAGTGGTGAAAAAAAGACTTATCAATACTAAAGAAAATATATTTTTCATAAATAAAGCCATGGATTATTTATCTTTTTTAACAAAACTTAAACTGGCCGAGTTGATGCAATACCGCAAACCTGTGGGCTTTGGCCCATCCTCAAACACATGTCCTAAATGGCCATCACATTTTGCACAGACAACTTCTTCTCTAATCATGCCATGGCTGGTATCTCGAATTACTTCAACACTGTTGCTATAGGCCGGCTGGTAGTAAGATGGCCAGCCCGACCTGGAGTCGTACTTGGTGGAGGAGCTAAAAAGTGGATGCGCGCATGCGGCACAAACAAACATGCCATTCTTTTTGAAATCGTTAAATTCACCTGTAAAAGCTCTTTCAGTTCCTTTGTTTCGCAATACTTGGAATTGAAAAGGGGTCAATTCTTTTTTCCATTCTGAAGAAGATTTTGAAACCTTTTGAAAAGGTGGAAGAGCGTCTTGTGCGCTGTTTTGTGCAGAGCAGGAAAGGATCGTGAAAATGGCTGATAAAGTTACTAATAGTTTCATTGCATAAGGGTTTGTAGCTTAATAACCCAAAATACGCAAAAAGGTTGCCGCAGATTTGATGAACAGGGAAGTTTTTTACAATAAGATGACGTAAATGTAATTTGCTTGACACTTACATCATCTTATTGGGTGTTTAAAATTATAGTTGTGGCCACAAAATTGTTTCTTCATCTTCAAAAATTGGAGACCATTGTACTTCGGATAATATCCCTTTTTCCATCCAGAAATTCATTCCCAAAGCTTCTGAAGAAATTAGTTTATGATCAGGGCTTTCTAGCGTAGAAACATCTTCGTATTCCAATTCGGTATACCCCATGCTTCTTAAAAAGTTAATCAAATCTTCTCTTTCCATGCCAATAACATTGGTTGCACCTAATTTGTATTCTTCTCCACTTACTGCCAAGTTCACCAATTTCCAATCTTCTTCTTGGTCGAAAGACAAAGAGATGTTGAGTTCGTCATAATGCCATGATTCATTTAAAATTTCTTCATCCTCTTCAAAATTAAATATTTCAATTTCATCAGGGTCACCTAGGATGGCTTTAACATCTTCTCTTTGCATGCCAAATTTGATCCCACCAAGGCCCTGTCCTGCTATTACCTCCATTAATTCCGTACTCATGTCGTTCTTTTTTTATGCAAAAATAAAATTTATTATTAATTAATATATGTTTAAAATCTAAGTTTTTAAAGGATTTTAATAGCTTTTTACGGTCTTTATAATTGAATTATTTAGTTAAAAGTTCTACATTGTTGATAATCTGAAAGTTATAATTTCACATTTTTTAGTGTTTACTATATTATTATTGGATATGAATTGTAAATTTTTTATTCTACCCTTATTGGTGTTGCATATATCACTGGTTTTTGGTCAAAATGTAGAAGTTCCACGAAGCAGCCCAAAGGCCGAAGTTATCCAGTTTATTGGTGTTAATAGGATAGCAATTGACTACTCTAGGCCTTCCGTTAGAGGGCGCGAAGTGTTTGGGGCGTTGGTACCTTATGGGAAAGTTTGGAGGGCTGGGGCCAACGAAGCTACTACAATAGCTTTACAGTACGATGCTAAAATTGGGGGTTTTCCTGTTCCTGCCGGAAAGTACAGTATATTTTTAGTGCCCAAGAAAGAAGATTGGGAATTGATAATTAACAAAGAATGGAACCAATGGGGTGCTTACAATTATTCTAGTGAAAAAGACCTATTCAGGGTGGAGGTTCCTGTTTCTACAGTACCTCATCAAGAGCAGCTGGTTTTTGATTTTGTTGCTGTAAAGCGTGCTTCGGGATGGTTAAAGTTGCGTTGGGCTACCAGCCAAGTGGAGGTATTAATTGAAACCAATACGGAACAAGACGCTAAAACTTCCATAGAGGATGCAACCGAAAAAGTGGATGGGTATTGGTTCACCTATTCTGCATCGGCCCAATATTATTTTTATGATTTAAAGGACTCCAAGAAAGCTTTGTTTTATATCAATAAAGCTATTGGAATGGACCCACCAAACCCTGCGCCCTGGATGTTGAAATCACAAATTTTGGCCACAATGAAACAATTTAAAGAGGCAGTGGAACAAGCAGAGTTGGCCATTGAAGTGTGTAAAAGAACCCAACATGAATTTGAAATTGAGGAGAATTTAGAGAATATTAAAAAGTGGTCGGGTCATAAATAACCCGCCACGCGGTAGGACAAAATACCCACCCATTCCTTAATAAGAATTTGCCAAAAGTGGAGTGCTCCTATTTGTGGTATCCAATACCTATAAGTAAAGCTTGTTTTTTTTCCGTAATAGTCTGCAGGAAAAACCATGTAATCTGAAAATCCTTGTTTTTTAAAACAAGCCTCAGCACGTTGCATGTGAAATGCAGAAGTAATGATAATGGCCGGTGGTAATTGGCCATAAACATCCAACAGAACTTGTTTGGAATACTTGGCATTTTGAAAGGTGTTTTGTCCTTGGTGTTCTAAGAGAATATCTCGTTCAGGAATACCAAAGTCTATTAGGAATTGTTTTAAATGCAGGGCTTCGGAATTGTCCCAATTGTCCGGAACAATTTTACCCGTACCACCTGTAATCAAAATCTTATGGATGGATTTTTGCTGGTACAAAAGCGCTGCATGGTAAATTCTGTCAACTCCTTTGTTGAAGTAGGTTCTGTCCCTTGGAAAATGATCCAGGTTCACTATCCCACTTAGCACAATGCCCACTTCGTACTGGCGCGGTATAGCGTCCAAAGGGACGGCTGGTTTTTCCCATAGACTCATTGCAAGGTTGGCT
Source organism: Cytophagales bacterium Alg240-R148 (assembly GCA_900537185.1). Lineage (GTDB taxonomy): Bacteria > Bacteroidota > Bacteroidia > Cytophagales > Cyclobacteriaceae > Alg240-R148. The sequence goes on along the minus strand of LS999828.1, from coordinate 215,639 downwards.
AAGTAAAAATTACTAAAAAAAAGAAAGGACAATACCCCCAATCTATAGCTCCATTTTTTATATTTTTTTACGCGGAAAACCGATCCCATCAGCATAAAAAGTAAAATAATGGCCAATGGATTGGCCATTAACCCTATAGTTTTGGAAAGAAAAAAATACATAGGTCTTAGTTCAGTGGTTGGGCTTGTTTTTTCTAAAACTAGTACTGAGGTTTGTGAAATAATTTTTCTCCAGATTCAATAATTTTTCTGAGAACATCAAAATAAAGGGTGACCACTAAAATAATGGACATGAGCCAAAGTATGCCCATATTGAACCAAATAGTATCGATGTGGGTACCCATGAAGTGTTTTGTAGGCGTATAAAATTGATCCCTAAAATCGAACCAATGTTCCGGGTCAGGAGTCATGTATATTGGAAATACCTTTTGAATCAATTGGCCATTTACTTCGACAATTCGGTGCTGTTCATTTTGGTTTTTAACAATCTGAGCAATTACCTCGTTGTAGTGCTCGTTTTTGAATTGATCGAATGCTTTTTTCTTTTCAGGTGTAGCAGTAGCTTGCCCTATTATTTTTTCTTTCGCCTGGTCGGCCGAATTGTACATATGGATGTAGTGTTTCTTAATTTCCTCTAAATACTGTATGGTTGTTTCGTATACTGAAGAATCAAAGTCCGTATTGTTTAATAGGTTTAATTCGGGCTGGGTTTTACTTTTTATTTTGCTCAAGGTTACAGCCAGCTCATGCTGAATCAAGTCGTAATTATGGTGCATTTTTAGAATGACCTCGGAGTCGTCGGAATGGAAATTATTAAGGCAATATTCTAATTTTGATTCCAATGTTGGGAGATAGTAGATTTTGTAGTAATCTGCTTGCGCCATTATTTTATTGTAGATATAGAATTGTTTTTCAAATCCATTGTACTTGAATTGTGCTACCATAGAAGCTTCATATGCCCATCTGGATGCCATAAATTCTCCTATAATTGGGACATGGGCATCGCTTGCCAGCGACGGGTTTAGTTTGTCGAACTTCACCACCACGCCACTTAAAATGAGTTGGGGTATGAGCAGAATAGGAATGATGATGTATATGGTAACAGCAGAATTGAAAGAAGAAGAAATGTTAAGCCCAATAAGGTTGGCCAAACAAGATGTGGTAAATAGAATGAACCAGTGTTCCAACACGATGTCTTTCATTTCTAATATCCAGGCTCCTATGATAACAAAACTGAGGGATTGTATGGCAGACAATGTAAACAAAATGAGCAGTTTGCTCAAAATATAGCTGCTTCTACTTAAATGTAGAAATTTTTCTCGTTTTAGAATTTTGCGGTCTTTTATGATTTCCTCAGCACTAACCGTAAGCCCCATAAAGAGTGCCACAATCACACTCATAAATAAATAGGCGGGTAGGTTGATGTTTTTACTGAATATGTATCCATCATGAACGGTGTCATGTATGTTGTAGTACCGCACAATATAGGCCAGTAACATGGCTAAAACCGGAGCTTCTAACAAGTTGATGAACATGTACTGCCTGTTGTGCCATTTCGCCTTAACGTCCCTTACCGCAAATAAGAATACCTGTTTTAATCGGCCTGGTATATCCAAACTACTCGGTGGAGGGCTAAGGGTTGGTTTTATGGAAGGTATCTTTTGATGTGCTTTATAATCGGTGTACCATTGCTCAGGTTGTCTTTTTCTTTTGTCTGTGTGGTAGCCGTATTCGTTTACAACTTTGGCTTCTAAAATATTAAAAATCAATTCTGGGTTAACATTACCGCATTCTATGCATTCCCCTTTTTGGCTATCTATTAAACTAATTCTTTCTTTAAAATATACTACCGCTTCTACTGGGTTGCCGTAATAAACTGGGTACCCTCCAACATCCAGAATAATTAATTTATCAAACATTTTAAAAATGTCGCTAGAAGGTTGGTGGATAACAACAAAAATAAGCTTGCCTCTTAAAGACAACTCTTTTAACAAATCCATTATGTTTTCAGAATCCCTCGAGGACAAACCAGAGGTGGGCTCGTCCACAAACATAACTGCTGGTTCCCGAAGCAGTTCCAAACCTATATTGAGCCTTTTGCGTTGGCCACCTGAAATCGTTTTTTCTAAAGGAGAACCTACTTTTAGGTCCTTTGTTTCGGTGAGTCCTAAAGCATGGAGGGTTTTGATGACCAAACTGTTGATTTCTTTTTCAGGCATCTTGTTGAAACACAATTTGGCTGAATAATACATGTTTTGAAAAACGGTAAGATCTTCTATAAGCAAATCATCTTGGGGTACAAACCCAATCACCCCATCGGTTGGAGCATTTGGTTTGTGGATGTTGATGCCATTAATTTCAACAAAACCTTTGCTCGGGGTTTCACTGCCATTTAAGACGTTGAGGAGGGTGGATTTTCCAGCTCCTGAAGCGCCCATTAAGCCAATTAACCTACCTCCTTTTTCTCTAATATTTATATCGCGGAGACCAGTTTTTCCGCTTTTAAATTTAAAAAGAATGTCTCTTGCTTCAAATGAAATAGGGGTGGTGTCTTTGTCTTTAAGGAAGCTGCTAATTACGTCGCTGTAGTAAATTGGCTCAAACTTTTGGCCTCTAATGGTACTTCCAGGAGAAAATATGGTAATAGCAGCTTCGGGCAATGGCAATCCATTTAAATAAATTTCACCAGCTCCAATGTGTTTGATGAAATACAAGGCGCCTTCACTGGTGTATTCAATAGCGATGAGCCCTGGCAGGTCATTTTTCTTTAAATGTTTATCGGCAATGGGAATGTCGTATTCGGATATGAAAAGCGTACTATCGTAGTTAAAATCATCAATGTTTTTGGCTAAAGTGAACACCTTTAATCTTTCGTAGGTTAAACGGTGCAACTTCATTTGGTCGATGATGGATAAAAGTAGGGCTTCTTCTGTGTCAGATATTTTTTCATCGGCCAAAATAATACTGACCAATTGGTTTACAATTATTACTTTTTGTTGGGTGGTGAGTTCTGCGTTAATTTTTTTACAAATCTGCGCTACTATTGCTTCTTTATTTTCGGTATCTACGCGTTTGGTGTTTTGGACAAACTCTTCGAAATACGGTGGGACTTCACTTTCACTTAGGTTAAAAGTTAAAAACTTTTTTATTATGTCAATTTCTTGTTGTTCTAGTCCATCTTCTTTAGCTACCAATGCGAAAATTTGCAATATTGCCTTTAGTAAAGCCTCACTCATAGGTGTTAGTTTTGGTTGTGATTATTACTTAATAATAATGAAAAAAAACGTCAATCGGGAATGAGACAGCTAAAAAAGTAGGCATGCTAAAAAAGTTAACACAAAAAAAAAGGTGGTCTGTTATAGACCACCTTTTTTTTGAATTAATTCGATTACTCTGTTATCGAGTTTCTTATTATTTCCACTTTTTCTGTGATGCCAATAAGTGTCTCATCAGTCAACACTAAATTGCCATTGTTGTTCTCTATTTGTTCTGCAATGTTTAACTCACTGTATAACCCATTAAGTTCATTTAATTGGCTCAAAAGATTGGTTGTAATATCATTTTTGTCTAATGATTCCAATAATTTGATCAAGTCAGTAAGTGCTTTTTCTTGCTCCAATATCACTCTTATCAATTGCGTCAACACCAAGTTTCTAGCATCTTCTGGCAATACATCTTTTGGATATGTCTTAATTAATTGGGTAGAGATAAAAAGACCTTCTATGAAACTACCAGAAATAATATAGGCAGCATGGTGGGTTCTGTTATCTTCTTTTAAAAACTTATCTGTTCTTTGAACCGCTTCATTCAACACATAGGCCAACGAATCTTTGTTGTCCAAGTTACCTTCAAACCTTTTGATGAAATCTAAATCAAATGCGTTGGTCAAACCTAAATAATCCACAAGGTTCCTTGATGAGTTTAGGTAGTTCAATGCATCTTGCGCTTTTTCATAGGATGCGAAATAACCAATATCAGTGGTGTATATACCGAGGTTTAAGGCAGCTTTGTCATTGGTAGTTTCGTATGAAGAAGATTTATTTATATCGCTTACAAAAGCATTGTTAAACTCTGCTCCAGTTGATTCCAATAAGAATGGGATTTCAGAAGGAGATGGGATGTTGTAAACTACTTCCTCTACTTTTTCAATAAGTTGTTCTTGTTCTGCTTTGGTGAATTCCTCTTCAGTAGAATCGGCCTCTTTTTTGTCTCCCGACCCACATGAAAGTAAGGAAGTTGCAAAAATAGCACTCAAGGCAATGGTCCCAAACTTTTTAAATTTCATAGTTCTCATTTTTTGGTTTTGATCAAGGTAGTCCAGCTTAAATTTAGGACGTTAAAGTATCTAATTTTTACTAAATAATAAAATCCAACGGCAAATAATTTCGCCTTTGCTCTGCAATATAAAGTATAAAATAGAAAATAACGTATTATCCTTAAAATATCAGAATTAAAAAAGTCAAAGGCGGGCCAAAAGTGCTCCTTTATAGGACTTTCCAATCGGTATTTGTTTGTTTTTAACCTGTAAAAAATTCCCCTCCAAATATTGTATGTGTTGCAGTGCAACAATATAAGATTTATGGACCCTTGCAAAGCCATCAGGACCCAATAAATCTTCATATTTTTTAAGAGAGTCTAGAGTAACCAACTTTTCTCCTTTTACAGTAAAGATAGAGAGGTATTCTTTTAGGCCTTCAATGTACAAGATATCTGATTTATTAATTCTGTATAGTTTGTTGTTGGCCTTTATGTTTAAAGAAGCCACGGGTTCTGTTGCTGCCCCAAAACCCTTTTGAGAAACGGGTAATTTGTTGATGGCTTTAAGAAACCGATGAAATGAAAATGGTTTAAGCAAATAGTCCACTACATTGTATTCATAGCTTTTTAAGGCATACTCTTCATAGGCAGTAGTGAGTATAACGGGCGGCGTATGGGTTAAGCTTTGTAAAAAGTCCAAACCAGTTAAATCCGGCATGTTGATGTCCAAAAAAAGGAGGTCAATTGGTTCCTTTTGTAAAACAATATTGGCTTCTAGTGCATTTTTGCATGAAGCAGCTACCTCCAGCTGTGGTATTTTACTAATAAACTCAATTATAATTTGCCTAGCCAGCTGTTCGTCGTCTACAATTAAACACTTTAGTCCCATGCTCTAATTTTTAATTGAACTGAAAAGATACCACCTTTACTGCCGTATTTCAAGTCGAAATCATTGTCGTAAAGAAGGGAGAGCCTGCGTTTGGAATTGTTAATGCCTAGCCCCCCGTTGTGTGAAGGTTGGGTGGAACCGATCGTGTTTTGAAGGTCCATTATTACATATTGCTCTTTTTTTGTTATGCTTAGTTTAATCCATCCTTCCCGCTCCAAATCCAAACGAGCAAATTTAAAACTATTCTCCACAAAAGGTAAAAATAACAAAGGAGGTACTTTGAAGTTTTGACAACCAGCATATTGCGTTTGTACATTTGCAACGTCCTCGTCTTTTAGTTTTTCAAATTCAATATAATTTTCCAAATACTCCACTTCTTTTTCTATTGGAACAGATGATTCTTTGCTGTCGTACAAATTGTACCGCAAGAGTGAGGAGAGTTGCAGGATGGTATTGGCCGTATCCTTTGAATTGGACAAAGCCAAGGCATAAACGTTGTTGAGGGAGTTAAATAGGAAATGAGGGTTGATCTGAGATTTTAAATACTTCAATTCTTGTTGCAAGTTGCTGTTGAGCAGGGCAGCAGTTTCATTTTCCTTAATTTTATTCTGTCGAATGAGTAGAATCAAGGAAGAAATTAGAGTAGGAACACAATTGAGAACAAAGTTAGAGAACAACCGCAGGCTTGTTCCAAAAAGGCGGTTGCCCGGGCCCTTTCGAAAAGCCCTGCCAGAGGTAAAGGGTTTCAATTCATCTCCATTGAGAAGACGGTCCAGATTGTGAGAGGAGAGTATGAAAATAAGAAATGTGAGTGCCAGAGTCAAAACAAAAGTGTACCCAATGTATTTTTTGTATTTTTTTGTAAGCATGAATTTTGGTCCTGTCCATAAATGGTTGGTATAGAAAAGTAGCATTTGGGAGGCTATAAATACAGAGGACCGAAGCATTATAGCCTGGATGTTAATGACCGCATTTTTGGGCGAAACAATAACGAAAAAACTACACATAAAACAGAGGTACAACAGCCATATAAAGCCATGGGTAAGTGCGAGCGTCTTGTTTTTTTCTGTTTGCAACATATATCTGTGGTTGTTGCTGTAAAGATACCAGCAATTGATCAAAGGCAAAATATTTTCAATGAACAGCCACGAACCTTCAACTAACCGTTTAAATTACAAAATTTCCTTTTCGTTTACATTTGTTGCGGGTTGGTAGATTGCTTTTAATGGTCTGTTGATTTCTTTTTAAAGTCATAAATTTTTTTCCTTGATTGGATGAAAACAAAAAAATAGATATGAAAAATTTAATGTTAATGCTTGCTTTTATACTAGTGGTAGGGAGCAGCAGTGCACAAGAACAAGATCAGAAAAGAAGAGGGGGCCCGAAACACGGAAAAGAGATGCAGTTGCAACACAAGCACAAGATGGCTGAATTGCTCGATTTAACCGAGCAGCAAGAAAAAGAACTGGAGCAAATTCGCATCCAATACCAGAAAAAACAGATGTTCCATCAATTGGAAGTGAAGGGAGCAAAGTTGGAAGTGCAAAAAATGTTATTGGAAGACCAACTGAACGAAAAAGAATTGAATAAAGTGGTAGAGCAAATTGCAGTTTTAGAGTCGGAAATTATGAAAAATAGAGTGCTTATGTTGTTCGAAACTAAATCTGTTTTAACTCCGGAACAACAAATGAAGGCAGGGCGGATGTTGCAATTAAAAGAGGGTAGAGGACGCAGATACTAATGGATGTAGGTTGTGTTGGGGGTTAATACGATCCTAACACATTGGATGAAAAAAGCCTTTCTAATTATTAGAAAGGCTTTTTAGTGTTATAGTTTTTCTTGAACACTACCACAATGAAGCATTTTATCACCAAAATATGGGTTTAATATTTCTTTGGAATTGCTCAACCAGAAGGCACCAGTGTTATCAAAGGCCATCGGACAAAATTGTTTGTAGATTTGGATTTCTCCACTCTTAGATTCTTTTACATAGTTGTATACTTTTTCAGAAACTAGTTTGAATTGAGTTCTTTGTTCTTCCACATCGGTAGAATTGGAAATGACTTCTACTTCTGTCCAAATCTCCGCTTCATCAGATTCTTTTAAGGATGCCAGCATGATTCCAGCGCTGCTTTGGGCTTCTTCAGAATTGGTAGAAACAAGAGCGTCTTTCAGGGCGAAATAAGCATCCAGCAATGCCTGTGTTTTGGATTCGTTCAAACTAACTTCCTGTTCTCCCGATTCGTGCTCGTGCGCATCTTCTTCATGTTCATGGTCTCCTTCTTCATGTTCATGGTCTCCTTCTTCATGTTCATGGTCTCCTTCTTCGTGCTCATGGTCTCCTTCTTCGTGAGCATGTTCTGCTCCTTCCTCCTGTGTTCCGTCGTGCTCATGCCCGTGTTCATCACTCTGATGGCCACCACAAGCTCCAAGCAGGAGCGAGGCATATATAAAGATCATTAAAAAACGTAATTTCATATTGCAGTTTGTTTTTAATTTTAAACAAGCAACTAATTAATTGACTACTTGCATTTCAAAATTCAAACATTTTTTAACAAAAAAAAAGATAATTTTTGTTAAAAGCAGGTGACTAGGTAGCTGCTTTGGAGTCTGGTAGCCAATATTTAAATATAATCTTTTGTTTAAATAAGGTATTGTCTTAAATTAAAGTGTCATTTTAAATAATCAATAACATGCAAAAAAGAAATGTAAGTGAAAGACATTTCAGAAATTTGGTAGCAGTAGCACAAGCGGATGGAGTATTGGATGAAAAGGAAAAACAATTTTTGCTAGAAAGGGCCGCTGAATTGGGGCTGCAGTCTGAAAATATTAAAACCATTATCAACCAAGCGGCCTCTCTAAATTTTGAAGTCCCTGGAAATGAGGAAGATATGGAAGAACATTTGTCGGACATTGTATGTATAACGATGGTCAATGGGGTAATAGAGGCAAAAGAATATGAGGTGTTAATCCATGTAGCGGAAAAGTTAGATATGGGCAAAGCCGAGCTCGACCAAGTAATAAAAATGGCAAATGTATTTGAAGATTAATTTTAATTAAAATAAAGTAATACCATGATAGGTTTTTTTGAACACCAGTTTGTGTCCTATAAAAAGAAGCATATGAGAAATCTAGTGGCTTTGGCCAAAGCAGATGGTCATTTGCACGAAGATGAACAAGAATTGTTATACCGTTTAGGGGAACAGTATGGATTGAAAGAAAAACAAATCAATCAAATCATCATTTCACAAAAAGAACACGAGTTATTTGTTCCAGATTCTGATGAAGACAAACTAAAACAGTTGTATGACATAGCCCAAATGGTATACGCCGATGGGGTTGTAGATGACAACGAAGTAGCCTTCTGTGAAAATGTAGTAGATCGATTTGGTTACAAAAAAGCGATGGTTTCGTGGCTGTTGGAAATGTTCGGAAAAAAGACACCGCCGCATCCAGACGATTGGGACAAAGCACTAGACAAAGTAAGAAAAGAGTTCTTAAAATAATATACTGAAATAAAAAAAGCTCTGATTGGAAAATCAGAGCTTTTTTTATGTAGGGTCCTTTGTAACTAGAACATTGTAAATACGTCTATCCCCGCAAAATTGCTTAACAAAACAACTACTAGCAATAAGAAAAGTACCAAAGGACATATGATGGTTACGCCAAGGTTGATTAGTTTTCTTACCAAACTTGTTTTATAATTTTCGAAACCAAAGCTTATTTCTTCATCCAAATTGTGTTTTTTCCAAACATGCCCGGCAAAAATGCTAATGGCCAATCCACCAAACAACAACAAAGTATCCGCAATTTTTGCAACAAAACTTAGAAAGTCCGAAGAATATCCTGTTGCACTGCTGTCTGAACCAAATGGCAAAGCAAAGTTATTGGTGAAAAAGTCAACCGCGCCATTTCCTAACAACGAAGGGAGTCCAAATAAAAAGACTACTATGGCAACTAAAATTACGGCGTTGCTCCTGCGTATTTTGAATTCATCTACAACATAAGCAACTGGAACTTCCAACAATGAAACTGTCGAAGTTAAAGCAGCAAAAGAAAGCAATAAAAAGAAAAAAGCGCCAACAATAATACCTAAAAGAGGTCCTAATGTTTCAAAGACACCTGGGAGAGTAGCGAATATTAAACCGGCACCACCTTCCATGTCACTCATATTACCCTGTGTACTATACGAAACCAAAGGAAACATCATTAAACCGGCTATAAATGCAATGCCTACATCGGTTAAAGTTATAAATGCAGCAGAACTAACAATGTTGTCTTTTTTGCTGACATAACTACCATAGGTAATCAATGCCCCCATCCCTAGGGAAAGAGAGAAAAAAGCTTGCCGCAGGGCACCACCCAATGTAGCACCATTGATTGCACTAAAGTTAGGGAATAAATAGAATTTAAGCCCTGTCATGGCGTTGGGCAGTGTTAGGGAATACCCAACCAAACACAATATCATAATGATGAGTGCAGGCATTAAAAGCCTAGCGGCTTTTTCAATACCACCTGATACCCCTCTAGAAACAATAAAAGCTGTTAGAACCATAAACAAGATGGCATAAAGACCAACTTTGGTAACGTTGGCAACAAAAGGGCCGAAATTTTTGCCGATTTCAAAATTACCTGTGGCCATTTCAAAAAAGTAACCAAAGGCCCAACCTGCTATTACGTTATAAAAAGACAAGATGATCACGCCACTGGCAATGCCCAACAATCCTATGAATTTCCAATTGTTATAACCTAATGCTTTAAAAGCACCTACCGGGTTGAGTTGGGTTTTCCTACCAATCGCTATTTCAGTAACCATAACTGGGAAACACAATAAGAAACAAAAACCCAAGTACATGAAAACAAAAGCAGCTCCGCCACCGTTTCCTACTTCAAATGGGAATTTCCAAATATTGCCTAAGCCGACGGCAGATCCTGCCGCAGCCAAAATGAATCCAAGTTTATTGGAGAAACCTCCTCTATTAGCCATAGTTTTTTAAATTTATAAACGCTGAAATTATGTATAAAATTTATTATATAAAAAGGAATGCAAATGAATATTCGGAATTGGGCGGCTATAAATCCAAATATTATATAAGTGGCATTTGTGAATTTTAATAAAACCTTTAAAAAAAGTGATCTTTGTCAGAATTGAAAAATAGGTTAAATATAATTTTGGTGGTATTAAAATATATCTACCTTTGAAACATCATTTCAACCCCTAAAAACTATGGAGGAGTTCAGGAGACTGACCACCAGAGAAAAAGCTTTAAAAATTAATTTGGACCGGAATGTTTATGGTTCATTTGCAGAAATTGGAGCTGGGCAGGAAGTTGCAGCGACATTTTTTAAAGCAGGCGGTGCTTCGGGCACTGTGGCCAAAACAATGTCCGCATACGATATGTCTTTTTCAGATGCCATTTACGGTACTTCTAAGCGGTATGTTTGCGAACCCAGACTGATTAAAATGCTCGATAAAGAGTATGGGTTGCTAGGAGAGCGGTTACCAGAAAGAGCACAGACCACGAAGTTTTTTTCATTTGCCAACACAGTAGAAGCGCTTAACTATTCAAAAACCAATGAACCACATGGTTGGATTGGGGTGCGTTTTCAGCTGAATCCAATGTCACCAGCCAACGAATGTGTTATACACGTAAAGATGCTGGACAACGACAATTTGTTGCAGCAGTCCACTTTAGGGGTGGTTGGGGTGAATTTGATTTTTGCCTGTATGTTCATCAAAGATCCGGAGACGATTCTCAACTCTTTGTTGGACAATTTAGATAGAGATCGCCTTGAAATTGATATGTTCCGGTTGGAGGGCCCAGACTTTGAGCATGTGGACAACAGGCTAATGAGCTTGAAACTCGTGAAAAATGGCTTGACTAAGGCTGCCATGTTCGGACCAGACGGCCGGGTATTGCAACCATCTGAAGCCCTGTATAAAAAGAATGTACTGGTGCTTAGGGGCCGGTTTAGGCCAGTCACCTTGGTAAATGTAGACATGTTGCTTGCTGCCAGAGGTATATTTAAGAAAGAGCCAGATGTTGACAAAAAGAAAATCCTGATACTTTCAGAACTCACCTTGACCGACTTAAGTATGGATGGTCAGGTAGACGAACAAGATTTTCTGGCTCGGGTAGATATTATCTGTTCTTTAGGTCAAAATGTTTTGATAAGTAACTACCCGGTATATTACCGTTTGGTGCGGTATCTTTCTCAGTATACGAATGGCAATAAAATTGGTATCATTATGGGAATTGCCAATCTAGAGCAGGTGTTTCAGGAAAAATACTACACAGATGTTCGTGGGGGGGTGTTAAGAGCCTTTGGAGAATTATTTGGTGGCAACGTAAAAGTATATGTTTACCCAACTTTAAAAGCAGGGGAAGCAACGTTATACAATCTGGAGCACTTAAAAGTACCAGATGAAATGAAACATATGCTCGGATACTTGAAGGACAATAACAAACTGGAAGGAATCAAAAGCGTAAACGAAAAAAATCTTTCTATAATTTCTGATAAGGTGCTCGAACAGATTCGTGAAAACGATGAGGACTGGGAAACAAAAGTTCCTTCTCTTGTCAAAAATGCCATCAAAAAAGACAACTTATTTGGTTTAGGGGATAAATAGGCCCGCTAGATTAAGAGGCATTCCAGTATTTTGGTTGGTGGCTAATCTTTTTTTACCCAATCATCCGAAGAAGATACACCTATAGTGTTGTCTTTTTTTACCATTAGGAAGTCCACAATGGCAGCCTCTCTACAGCCTTTAAACTGCTGGGTGGTAGTACTCTGAAGCACTATTGGGATGGATTGTCCATATGCCCTTTGGTACTCTACAATTTTATTCTCTTTGTCTAAGATGAAACCCCAATGGAAGGCTACTGGTGTGTTGGTACAACCTGGTTGGGCAAATCCAAAACGATCGTACAAATAAGTGCCTGTGCCATCTGAATTGAGCTGTAAGTATCCTTTTTTACTACCTGAATACAGGCCAATAAATTTCTGGTCTACTTCGTAGGTGGTTTTTACTTTTTTTCCATTGTAATCTAAAAATCTGGTTTTGTCATTAGTAAAAGAAAATATACTAGCGAAAACAACAAGTATCAGGCTTAATTTCATTTGGTTTTTTTTCTAAAAAGTAATTTCATAACCACAATACAAATGATGCCTCCTATGATTAAGGCCAATAAGTTTCCGTTGGTTACAAGGTCGGTAGCATGCATTATAGTTGGTAATTTAATTGTACTACTAAGTAATTGGCCACCGGGCTAGTAATAAGTCCGTACCCACTTCCCAATTCTTTTTTATCAAAACGGTTGTTATGATCCAATTTTATACCCAAATCAAAGTATTTTATTTTGTAATTCATAAAAATATAAGATCTAAATCCGGCTCCAGATAATAGGTTGGTTTTTCTAAAAGGATAAATGTTATTTTCAGTGTGGTACATTCTGCTGTCAAAATTGCTGCTTTGGTGGGTGCTTGCTTGTACTTCCCATCGGATTCTTTTGCCTTTGCCTTGGAGTGAAAGTATCCAAGCCCACCCTTGATTTGCTTCTGTAGATTTAGTAATCTTTCCAATCCAATGGGAGCGTAGTTTTAAACTTGTCTTGACCTGAATTTCAATTTTAAGCTGTAATTGGTGTGCAGCGCTGTTAATAGTTGTGTCCAAATGGACCAAAGCCGAATTGGTGTATTGTTTTTTAAACTGATAAGTTAACTGGATGGAACGTTGTCGTTTTTTTTTGTATTGAAATGAAAGGTGTCCAAGGGTACTGGTAGCTGGTTGGTTGAGGTTGTATCGGATCCATTGTGAAAAAGATTGGTCGATGTAGGTAGAAATGGTTAATTCATGTGTAATAGGGCTCTTAAACCCAACATACACGCCGTGTTCATTGGTCATGCTTTTATTGCTAAATGCCTTTCCATACCTGCTCAAAAAATCGATGGGATAATACCTGTGTAAGATAGAAAACGAACCGTTTTGACCAGCACTCCCAGCTATTCCAGACACCGATGCAATGTTTTTAAAATTGTTGCTGGCTATTTCGGAGAACATGCAAATGCCATTGGCATACGCTTTAAAGTACAAAGCGTGTAAGCCGGACTTGTCGGTTTGAAACTTTGCTGCAGGTTTTTTATAAAATGGCACATTTTGGATAGAGAACTCTTTGTCAAAGCGATGGAACAAGGAATGGATACCAATACTCATTTTGTTATTTTTGGAGAGGTATTCAACATTGCTGCCTATGCTGTGTTGTTGTAAATTGTTTTTCTTTTCCAGTTCCAGTAAGGTGCGGTGGTACCCTGTTGGAGGCATGCTGGTAACCTGGTTGAGGGAGTCTAGTTGTGCGTCTTTTTTAACAAGGCTTACAAATGGCGTCCAACGCAATTGTTGGAATTTAAATGTGGCAATAGCACCTCGGAAATAACCGGTTTCCATAGAAGAGCGGTAAGGGCCAATGCCCTTGGTTAAAGTACCACTGTTTAACAAAGGGCTGGCGGTAATCCCCAAATGTACTGTGCCTCCAAAAACAAGTCCCATGCCAAAAGACAATTGATAATCTCCAACAATAAGTTGTTGGAGGTTGTGTTGTTGGAATGATTTTGAAACGTAAAAGCCAATGTGGTCAAAGCCCGATGGGTTGTGTTTGAAACTGATCGGCTCGCCTCTGTCTTTTTCTGCTATAACCCCTATTTCCAATCCTAAAGTTGGTTGGCACTTGTACTTTAATAAACTTCGAACTCCACTGCCCAAATATTTCTTGTTGGTACTTCCTTTAGTTGGTTGCAAATACCCTTCATTTCGAATGGTAAGCATGTGTTTGTTTTTTTTGGATAAGGAGGAGGATGTTTTGTTGGCCATGCTTATCCTCAAAATAGATTGTAAATTTTTAATATCCACACTTTTAAAGCAGGGGTATATTTGTAGCTCGTTAAAGGAATGCAAGTAGCCGGTTGCGGTGCGGTGTTTTCTAATTTGTTCTTGCTGTATTGCATTTAAGAAGTACAGTTGTTTCCAAAGGTTTGGGTTGTTGAAATCCCGGTTGATATCATATTCAAAAGGTCGGCCTACTACAGACAAAACGGTTTCTTCGTTTGTTTCTGTGCTGTTATCAAAGTGTAGGTCCTCGGCGGTAGGGATCGACTGTCCTAACAGTATATTGCACCAAAATAGCAGCAGTAAAACTCTCATGGGCGTTGTTTTAAGACACTATTTAAGGTAGAGAAAATGGCAGGGCCTAGGGCATCTTGGTGTTGGTAGGCCAAAGCAAGTGTGAGGCCTAACATTAATTTATATTGCACCCCAATTGCGAACGACCCCAAACGCCAATCTCCGCCTGCAGCTATTTTAATATGCTCGTTGTAGGAGAAACTCATTCCGCTGCGAAGGGCAAGTTCTTTCGGGTGTATGCCGTATAATTCTATTGTCCCATTAAAGGATGGTGAAGGTTGGAACTCGAGGCCCAATGCAAGCTCGTCAAACCCAAAAGTAGTTTCAGAATAGTTTAATTGGAACAGTACCAACCCCAAGGTAAATTGTTGGTTAATTGGATACAATAGTCCAATATCAAAAGCCCAATATGCAGGCAATTGGGTAGTGGGGGACGGGACCAAATATTGCGCTCTTACCCCAAATTTTTTGTGGTGGAGAAGAAAAGAAGAGGTAAGGGCGAATTGATGGATGTGTAGGGCTTCAATGCCAAATTTGGATACAGAAAGGCCCAACTGGAGTTTTTGTTTGTACCCTTGCGTAATTGCAAAGGCAATTACGTTGAAATCCGGCAACTTCAAAAATTGGTTGCTGTGGATGGAAGCAACCAATTTATCAGAAAACCCTCCTCCAGCAGGGGTGCGAAAGGCAGCATCTTCCGACAAATCAATGGATTTTACGTTGCCTTGGGCACTGCCATAGGCGCCACAATTATTAAATGGCGATTGTGCTGTGCCTTTGATACTGCCGAAGAATAAAGCAGAAAAAATTATCAAATACCTCAAAATTGCTCAATAAATTAAGAATGGAGCAATAATAGTGCATTGAAATTAAATGTGGCAAATAGTTGCTGTGTGAATAATAAATAGTACGATTGGTGCCGTTCAGAAATAGTGTAATTGCTTAAGCAGGTTTAATATGTTGGGCGATTGGTACAAATCGAAGGAAGTATTTAACATATGGACTACCAAATGCATTAAAAATTTATTTATAACTATTCTAAATAACTCCTCATTGTGCCTTTTTTTTATCTGAAATGAACTTTTTGAACTAGAGGGACTCGCTTGTGTGTTCGAAAACTATTAAATTAACAGAAATGTGGATAAATACTGTTTGAAATAAATAAAGCGGGTTGTAGATTTGTACCGCTTAAATAGAACGGTAAACAGTTAAAATAGTTTCAAAAAACTGGAATTTAACATGACGATAGGATTTCACAAAGCTCGAAAAATTAAGGCTATCATTGCATTTGCTTTAGTTTGTATAATGTCGAGTCAGTTTGCGATGGCACAAGAGGCTTCATCCGCGGGTACAACCATACCTACTGATGAAGCCTCTATTGGTAATGGCAAAAGCTTATTCAGCGCAAACTGTAAAACGTGCCATGCGATAGATAAGAAATTGGTTGGTCCTGCCCTTCAGGGTGTTTACGACCGCACGCCTTCAGTGGAATGGATTTTAGGGTTTGTAAAGAACTCTCAAAAAGTAATTCAGTCGGGCGATGCTTATGCCAACGATTTGTATGCGGAGTACAACCAAACACAAATGACTGCATTTGCGGACTTCAGCGATGAAGAGGTTTTGTCGATTTTGGCATACATCAAACAAGAAACAGACAACCCAACTACCGCCGCAGTTGCAGCAACTGCAACCGAAGGTGGTGCCACTGAGGCTGGCGGAGATTCTGTATCTTCTTCTTATGTGTCTGCCATCTTAATAGCACTTCTTGTAGTGCTGGCATTGATCTTGGTGGTATTGGTAATGATCATCTCTGTCCTGACAAAACACCTTAACAACAAGGAAGAAGATTTGTCCGAGGCAGAAAAGGAAGTTACCAAGCAGTCTTTCACCATGGAAGGTGTTTTGAGAGCGAAGCCGTTTATTTTTGCGGTGGCTTTTGTATTTACAGCCTTGGCATTTAAAGCGGTAATATCGCAAGTGTACTCCGTAGGGATTCAAATAGGGTATGCTCCAGAGCAACCGATTAAGTTTTCTCACAAATTGCATGCTGGTGAGATGGAAATAGATTGTAACTATTGCCACACCGGTGTTATGAAGAGTAAAAATGCCAACATCCCTTCAGCTAATATTTGTTTGAACTGCCACAGTCAGATTAAAACAGAGTCCGCACAAATTAAATTAATATATGATGCGGTTGACAACAACAAACCAATTGAGTGGGTTAGAGTTCACAACCTACCAGATTTGGCGTATTTCAATCACTCTCAACACCACAACGTGGCGGGTATCGAATGCCAAACTTGTCATGGTGAAGTCCAGGAAATGGAAGTAGTGGAACAACACAGCTTATTAACAATGGGCTGGTGTATAGAATGCCATAGAAAAACAGATGTTAATGTAAAAGGCAATGCCTATTACGACGACCTTGTGAAAATGCACGATGAAGCAGGGAAAGGTAAAATGAAGGTTGAGGACATTGGTGGTCTTGAATGTTCTAAATGTCACTATTAATTAATTAAAAGAGAATCGACTCCATACTAATCATATGAAAAATAATAAAAAAACATACTGGAAAGGGATCGAGGAATTAAGAAATGACCCCGATGTAGTTAAAAACGCAGAGAGGGAATTTCCTGAATCTATCACCGAATCTGGCAATGGAAGTTCTAGAAGGGACTTTCTTAAAATGATGGGATTTAGTATTGCAGCGGCTTCTTTGGCTGCTTGTGAGGCACCTATCAGAAATGCCATTCCTTATGTAAACAAACCGGAAGACATTGATCCTGGTATTCCTAACTATTATGCTTCTACCTATTTTAATGGTGGTGACGTTGTTAGTGTTGTCGTTAAGACAAGAGAAGGAAGGCCAATCAAAGTAGAAGGAAATGAAATGTCAACCATAACCAATGGTGGTATCACCGGTCAGGTTGAAGCTTCTGTGCTTTCTCTTTATGACAACAGCAGATTAAGAGGTCCAAAGATTGATCAAAAGTCTTCCTCCTGGGAAGAAGTGGATAAATTGGTCGGACAAAAGCTGAAATCCGTAAATGGTAAAGGTAAAACGATCGCAATTGTTTCTAATACAGTTGCAAGCCCGAGTACCAACGCGGCCATTGCAGCGTTAAAAGAAACCTACAGTACGGTGGAGCACATAGCCTATGACCAACAGTCGGCATCAGGTTTGTTACAAGCCAACAAAGAATCTTTCGGTACAGCATCTATCCCTTCATATGATTTTAGTAAAGCAGATGTTATCGTAAGTTTTTCTGCTGACTTTTTAGGTGGTTGGGTATCTCCAGCAGAACATTCTGGACAGTACAGCAAAACAAGAGATTTAACAACGAAAAAGACCATGTCAAGGCATTATCAGTTCGAAGCGAACATGTCTTTGACTGGTGCCAATGCAGATTACAGAGTTGCTGTTAAACCTTCTCAAGAAGGATTAGCAGTAGCTAAATTATATAATTTAATAGCATCAAAAGCAGGTGGTTCTAAAGTAAGCACGGGAGATGTTGAAATCAACCACTTACAAAAAGCGGCGGATGAACTGTGGAAGGCCAAAGGGAAATCCTTGGTTGTTTCAGGTTCTAATGACAAGGCGGTTCAAGTATTGGTCAATGGTATCAATGATATGTTGAGCAACTACGGTGCTACCATCGATTTATCAACTCCTTCTTACACGCGTAAGGGAGATGATGCTTCCATGAAACAATTTGTGTCCAACCTTTCTAAAGGAAGTGTAGGAGCGGTTGTTTTCTTCAACGCCAATCCGGTTTACGACCACCCAATGGGTGCGGCTATAGCCAGCGGTCTTGCAAAGGCAGAATTGTCAGTAGCAACCAATATGGTGGAAGACGAAACTGCTTCTGTTTGTCAGGTGTTAGCACCAGACAACCACTACTTGGAAGCTTGGAATGATGCGGAAATAAGAAAAGGGAGCTTTAGTGTGGCACAGCCAACCATTGCACCTCTTTTCCAAACCAGACAAGCACCATCGTCATTTTTGGCTTGGGCAGGTAAGGACAGCGACTATTTCTCTTTCTTAAAAAACAACTGGAACCAATGGTTCTCAGCTGAAAATACACTAGGTAGCTTCCAGGTTTTCTGGGACACTGTTTTGCACAATGGGGTTTATGAAACCAAATCTACTGCTTCAGCGGTAGCGGTAGATTCTACCACTGTGGATAGCATTGCTGCTCCTTCTGCAAGTTTTGCCGGCAACACAAGTGCTGCTGGAGCGTCTATCGCTAAAAATTACAAGGCAGACAACTCAGGGGTAGAATTGGCCATTTACCAAAACGTAGGAATTGGAAATGGATCGCAAGCGAACAACCCATTGTTGCAAGAACTACCAGACCCTATCACAAAAGCTACTTGGGACAACTACTTAACGGTTGCCATTGCAGATGCGCAAGGGTTAAAAATGTTTGAAGGTGAAACTAAGCTTGCTGAGTTAACTGTAAACGGCACTACGATAGAGGTACCTGTATTGATCCAGCCGGGTCAAGCAAAGGGCACCGTAGGTTTGGCCATCGGTTATGGAAGAACCAATGCAGGTAAAGTTGCCAATGGCGTAGGGGTAAATGCCTATCCATTTATTACCGAAGTTAACGGAACACAATCTTTCAATGTCACTTCTGGCGTTGCATACAAAATAACAGACAAACCATTCAAAATTGCACAAACTCAAACACACGAAACGCATATGGAGCGCGACAATGTGTTAAGAGAAACAACTTTGGCTGATTTTGTTAATGACCCGGCCGCTGGAAATGAGCGACCAGAGATTGCTACTTGGTTGGATGAAGAAGACCACAAAGTAGCGCCTGGTGCTTTGTCCTTATGGCACGGACACGATTACAACAACCACCATTGGGGCTTAGCGATCGATTTGAACACTTGTAATGGGTGTAGCGCTTGTATCGTTTCTTGTAATGTTGAGAACAACATTCCAATGGTAGGGAAAGAAGAAGTGCTGAACAGAAGAGAGATGCACTGGTTGAGAATTGATCGTTACTACAGCAGCGATGCAGATGTAGACGATAGAGTAGGATTGGAGCAAGCTGCAGAAAATCCTGACGTTACCTTCCAGCCTATGATGTGTCAGCATTGTAACAATGCTCCTTGTGAAACTGTATGTCCTGTTGCTGCAACTATGCACAGTACAGAAGGATTGAACCAAATGGCTTATAACAGGTGTATTGGAACAAGGTATTGTGCGAACAACTGTCCGTACAAAGTAAGAAGGTTCAACTGGTTCAAATACCATGACAACGAGCAGTTCTCAGATGCCAATCCGCAAATGAACACTGATTTGGGTAAAATGGTGTTGAATCCGGATGTTACAGTTAGGTCTAGAGGAGTAATGGAAAAATGTTCTTTCTGTGTCCAAAGAATCCAAGCTGGTAAACTGCAAGCCAAATTGGACAGAAGAAAAGTTAAAGATGGCGAAGTGAATGTTGCTTGTGCCAGCTCTTGTCCAACTGGAGGTTTGATCTTCGGTGATATGAATGATCCAGAAAGTAAAGTAAGTCAATTGCTTAAGGTTAAAGTAAGAGAAGGTAGTAAGTCGTCCGATAAGGTGACAGACAACCCAAGGTCTTTCCATGTATTGGAAGAAGTTGGTGTTAAACCGAACGTTACTTACTTAACTAAAGTGAGAAATGTTGACCAAAAAACTGAAGCTTAATTAATAAATAAAAAAGATTTAAAAATCTGACGATATGCAAGCAACTTCTTCTTTACGTGAAAGTTTAGTAACTGGAGGCAAAACAGTCCATGATGTAACGCAGGACATTTGCAGCCGGGTTGAAGACAAGCCTAATAAAACATGGTTGGGAGCCATGACGCTTTCTCTTATTACATTGGGTATAGGTGCCTACGCTGTATTTATGCTCTTATGGGATGGAATTGGCGTTTGGGGTCTGAATAAAACAGTGGGCTGGGCCTGGGATATTACCAACTTTGTATGGTGGGTAGGAATAGGTCATGCGGGAACTTTGATTTCTGCAATCCTTTTGTTGTTCAGGCAAAAATGGAGAATGTCCATTAACCGTGCCGCTGAGGCGATGACAATTTTTGCCGTAATTTGTGCCTTAATGTTTCCAGCATTGCACATGGGCCGTTTGTGGTTGGGATTTTACTGGGCATTGCCTCTTCCAAATACATTTGGTAGCCTTTGGGTGAATTTTAACTCGCCACTTTTGTGGGATGTATTCGCAATTTCAACTTATTTCTCAGTTTCTTTGGTTTTCTGGTACATCGGTTTGATTCCAGATTTTGCAACCATTAGAGATAGAGCAACTAATAAAGTGTCCAAAGCGGTATACGGTGCCTTGAGTTTCGGCTGGGACGGTGCTGCTAAAACATGGATGCGTTACGAGTCAGTGGCCTTGATATTGGCTGGTCTGGCAACACCATTGGTACTATCAGTACATACCATTGTATCCTTTGACTTTGCTACTTCTGTAATACCAGGATGGCACACCACTATTTTCCCTCCTTACTTTGTGGCTGGGGCGATATTCTCAGGGTTTGCCATGGTATTAACTTTAATGATAGTTACTAGAAAGGTATACAAACTAGAAGACTACATTACCATCTACCACATCGAATTAATGAACATTGTAATTACCATTACAGGTTCCATAGTGGGTATTGCATACATTACTGAATTTTACATGGCATGGTACTCTCAAGTGCCTGCAGAAGGGTATGCTTTCTTGAACAGAATGGCAGGGCCTTACTCTTGGGCATATTGGTCTATGATGACATGTAACGTGATTTCACCTCAACTTTTCTGGATTAAGAAAATTAGAACGAGTATTGCAGCAACCTTCATCATCTCGATTATTGTGAACATCGGCATGTGGTTTGAGCGTTTTGTAATTATCGTAACGTCCTTACACAGAGATTACCTTCCATCGAGTTGGGCTTATTTCTCTGCTACACGGTACGATGTAGGAGTTTATTTATTCACATTTGGTATTTTCTTCACGCTTTTCTTTCTTTTTGCTAAGTTTTTCCCTGTGATCAACATGGCTGAAGTTAAAAGTATTATTAAAACATCTTCAGAAAAGAAGGACTAATTGAATTATGGAAAAAGGACAAAATTATCTAGTAGGAATTTTTAACGACGAAGACGTTCTCCTTAAAGCTGTTAGACAGGTAAGAGAGAAAGGCGTTAAAATATTTGAAGTATATACTCCGTTTCCGGTTCATGGATTGGAGGATGAGCTTGGTTATAAAAAAACAAGGTTGCCAATTGCAGCTTTTCTATTTGGTTTGACCGGCACAATCTTGGCATTGACCATGCAAATGTGGATGTTAGGAGTGGATTGGCCAATGATTATAGGTGGCAAGGATTTCGTATCCCTGCCTCCATTTATTCCTGTTACCTTCGAATTAACAGTTTTGATTTCGGCATTCGGAATGGTAGGAACCTTTATGGTGGTAAGTGATTTGAAACCTTATAAAGATCCAAATCTTTTTGACAAACGCAGCACAGATGACAAACATGTTATGGCCATCAACTTGGGCAACAACAGTTTGGCTTCGGATGATATTAAAAGCATCCTTTCAGATGTAGGTGCGGAAGAGGTAAATGAAACACAACGTTAATCGGTCTAAATATTAGTACAATGTATATATACAAAAGCATGAAAAAATATTTGGTTGTAGCACTAGGCGTTGTTATCGCTGGCTGCTCGGCTTCTGGTGACAACCCAGGGAAGGAATATGCTCCAAACATGTACCATTCTGTTGCTTATGAGCCATTGAAGCAGATAAAAAATAAAGAATCGGGTATGTGGGTAAGTTCGTTGGACAATGGAGTTGGCGAATACTACAGTTCCAACCCGAACAATCCGCATGAAATGAATATGCGAGAGCCTGTAGCCAATACAGTAAGAAGAAGTAAATTCGGATTTATTCCAAATAGAATTCACAAAGATAGCTTTGCTTTGGCAGAGCGGGTGTTAAAAAGCCCATTGCCTAATACGCCTAATGTTGAAAAAGAAGGCAAGGTGTTGTACGAAAAATTTTGTGACCATTGTCATGGTGCAAAAGGAATAGAGCCAGGCAAAGTAGGAGAGGTGTTTTTAGGAGTACCAGCCTACACTTCTGCTGCGATTAAAAATAAAGGTGAAGGCCATTTATTCCATGTTATTTCACACGGTAAAGGAAGAATGGGTGCCCATGCTTCTCAACTAAGCATTGAAGAGCGTTGGAAAATTGTTAGATATGTTCAAAAACTTCAAAATCAATAATCTACACAAAGGGAAAAAGTTATGACTGAAGAAAAATACATATTTCAGGCAGCTACGAAGAAGAAATTAGTAATCGTAGGTATTGTTGGAATACTTTTGTTTGTGGCAGGTATTGTTTTGTTTCCTGGTGCCGAGCACCATGGGGAAGAACATGCATTAATTTCTGTTGAAAATACAGATTTAGTTGCCAGTTCGGATGAAACTCCAGCAGCTACAGAAGGGCACGATGCACACGCCGAAGAAGCGCACCATGGTTCCTCCACCTTAGTTAAAAATATTTACTCTAACCTTTGGGTCAACAATGTATATTTTGCAGGTTTGGCTATTATAGGTTTGTTTTTTATTGCCATCCAGTATGCTGCACAGGCAGGTTGGTCGGCTGGTATAAAAAGAGTTCCATTGGCTATGGCCACTTGGTTGCCAATTGCCGGAGTTTTGATGCTGGTTTCTTGGTTCGTAGTAGGGCACGATGTGTTCCATTGGACACACTTGGATTTATTCAAAGAAGGATCGGATACATTTGATAAAATAATAAATGCCAAAAAAGGAATGTGGTACTGGCCATTGACAGACAACCCATCAGCAATTCCAGTATTCTTCATAGGAAGAATGGTGTTGTTTTTTGGAGTTTGGTACTTGTTTTTTGTTTGGATCAAAAAGCAAATGTTGGCTGAAGACCTCAATGGAGGCGTGGTGCATTGGAAAAAAGCAAGAACCTTATCCGCTGTATTTTTGGTGTTCTTTGGTTATTCTTCTTCCATCGCAGCATGGGATTGGGTCATGTCTATTGACACCCATTGGTTCTCTACTATGTTTGGATGGTATGTTTTTGCAAGCTGGTGGGTAACAGGATTGTCCGTAATTGCTTTAATTGTAGTGATGTTAAAAGAAGCGGGGTACATGAAAATAGTGAACTCCAACCACATACATGATTTGGGTAAATTTATATTTGGATTCAGTATTTTCTGGACTTACATCTGGTTTTCACAGTTCATGTTGATTTACTATGCTAATATTCCTGAAGAAACAGTATATTTTATTGAACGATTAAGTTCCTCTAATTACGTCTGGATTTTCTTCTTGAATTTAATTTTGAACTTCTTGTTGCCGTTTTTATTGTTGATGACAAGAGATGCAAAGAGACACATGTCTATGATCAAGGTGGTGACACCAATTATAATCGTTGGACATTGGTTTGATTTCTATTTGATGGTTACGCCAGGGGTAATGCAAAACAAAGGCGGATTTGGTTTGATGGAAATTGGAATGTTCCTAATATTTGCTGTGGTATTCTTGTTTGTTACTTTGAGCAACTTAGCGAAGGTGCCTTTGATTGCAAAGAACCACCCAATGTTGGAGGAAAGTTTAGACCATCATATTTAATAAAGTAGAATAAATATAAAATAGAAGATATATGTTTCAGTTTGTTATAGGCTTAGGAGTTGCATTGGTTCTGATAATACTATTTTTAGTATTCAGAATTGGTACACTATTATCTATAGTGAAAGGGTCGAGCGACGAGCCAGGAGGTAAGAGTAATAAGATCAACGCCATCTTATTTCTACTTTCATTGTTCGGACTTTTTGGATTGTTTTTCTGGTACAGCTTTGCTTATTTCGATGAGTATACGCTGCCTTTGGCTTCGGTGCATGGCGCAGAAACCGATTGGTTGTTTTGGGTTACAACAGCTATTACAGGTGTAGTATTTGTTATTACACACATTCTGTTGTTTGTATTCCCATTCAAATACAGGTATAAAAAGGAAAACCGGGCCCATTTCTTTCCAGACAATAACAAACTAGAGTTGTTGTGGACAGTAATACCAGCTTTGGTGTTAACGGCTTTGATTTTTAAAGGCCTATTGGTTTGGAATGACATCACAGCCAAAGCACCGGAAGATGCAGAAGTGATTGAAATGATGGGATACCAATTTGCTTGGAAAGCCAGATATCCTGGAGCCGATAACGAATTGGGATCTTTCGATTATCAAAATATTGATGCTACCAACGAATTCGGACTAAATTTGGACGACCAAAATATGTTCGATGATTTTGTTCCAAGAGAAGTACACCTGCCTAAAGGCCATCCGGTTTTATTCAAGATTCGGGCAAGAGATGTAATTCACAGTGTCTTTGCTCCACATTTTAGACTTAAAATGGATGCAGTTCCAGGTATGTATACACAATTTCACTTTGTACCTACCAAAACAACTGCTGAAATGCGAGAAGAAACAGGGAATCCAGAATTTAATTACGAGATTGCTTGTACAGAAATTTGTGGTAGAGGGCATTTTGCAATGAGGATGTTGGTAGTGGTAGATGAGCCGGAAGACTATGAGAAATGGAAAAAGGAACAAACTGCTTGGTTGAATCAGAATGCTGACTACCTGGACATGGTTCCTGATAATCTAAAAGAAGCGGCTAGGGTAAAAGCTGGTATAGCTTCCTCTGAAACTCCTGCTCCTACTCCAGTAGAAGTTGTGGTGGAAGAAACAGAAAATGAAGAGTTAAACGAAGCTGACGCTTCACTTTAAAATATTAACAGAATAACTATGGCAACTGCTGATATTCATATTGGAGAAGATGCTTCGCATCACGATGAGCACGATCACGCGCACGACGATAACTTTTTCTCAAAATATTTGTTTAGTACCGATCACAAGATGATCGCGAAACAATTTTTAGTAACGGGTATTTTCTGGGCATTAATTGGAGGGTCTCTTTCGGTTATATTTAGATTACAATTGGGGTTTCCAGATATGGACCTGTCTTTCCTTAAGCCTATTTTAGGTAGCTGGATAGATACCCAAGGTAAAATTGATCCAGAATTTTATTTAGCCTTGGTCACTATGCATGGTACCATAATGGTATTCTTTGTGTTGACTGCAGGGTTAAGTGGTACCTTTTCAAACTTCTTAATTCCATTACAAATTGGTGCCAGAGACATGGCTTCTGGTTTTATGAACATGCTTTCTTACTGGTTCTTTTTCTTATCTAGTGTGATCATGTTTGTTTCCCTGTTTATTGAAACAGGTCCGGCATCGGGTGGATGGGTTATATATCCTCCATTGAGTGCATTGCCAAAAGCAATGTCTGGCTCAGGTCTAGGGATGACGTTGTGGTTGGTGGCCATGGTGTTCTTTATAGTGTCCACCTTATTAGGTGGTGTGAACTATGTTTCTACCATTATTAATATGCGAACGAAGGGCATGTCTTTCACTAGGTTGCCCCTAACCATTTGGGCGTTCTTTTTAACAGCAATAATAGGTTTGTTATCGTTCCCAGTTTTGTTTGCAGCAGCTTTATTGTTGGTGTTTGACAGAAGTTTTGGAACATCCTTTTATTTATCAGACATTTATATAGCTGGCGAGGCGCTGCCAAATCAAGGCGGTAGCCCAATTTTATTCCAGCATTTGTTCTGGTTCTTAGGCCATCCAGAGGTATACATTGTATTGTTGCCAGCACTGGGGCTTACATCGGAAATTATATCCACCAATTCAAGAAAACCGATCTTTGGTTACAAGGCCATGATTGGTTCTATGTTAGGAATTGCATTCTTGTCTTTTATTGTATGGGCACACCACATGTTTGTAACAGGTATGAACCCATTCTTAGGATCCATATTCATGTTGTTAACGTTAATCATTGCGGTTCCTTCGGCAGTGAAAGTTTTTAACTATTTGACTACATTATGGAGAGGAAACTTAGTGTTCACTCCAGCCATGTTGTTTTCAATTGGCTTGGTATCTTTCTTTATATCTGGTGGACTAACCGGACTGCATCTTGGTAATGCCGCCGTGGACATTCAATTGCATGATACTTATTTTGTAGTGGCCCATTTTCATTTGGTGATGGGAAGTGCAGCGTTCTTCGGAATGTTGGCTGGTGTATACCATTGGTTCCCTAAAATGTATGGAAGAATGATGGATGCCAAACTTGGCTATGTTCATTTTTGGTTGACTTTTATCGGGGTGTATATGGTGTTTTTCCCAATGCACTACATCGGTATAGCTGGGTTTCCAAGAAGGTACTATTCTTTTACAAACTTTGATACATTCAACAGTTTTACGGATTTGAATACCTTTGTCAGTATAGCTGCCATTGTAACGTTCTCGGCTCAATTTGTTTTCTTGTTCAATTTCTTTTATAGCATTTGGAGAGGAAGAAAAGCGCCTCAAAATCCTTGGAACTCAAATACTTTGGAGTGGACAGCACCAGTAGATGCTGGTCACGGCAACTGGCCGGGTGAAATACCTACGGTTTACAGATGGCCTTATGACTATGGTAAGCCAGGCGCTGAGGACGATTTTATTCCTCAACACATTCCTTATTCTGCAACACCTGAATCTAATTTGCCTATTGAAAATGAAATGGCAAAAGAAGAAAATTTGACAGAAACAGGACAAGAGGGTGCCATTCAAGTAGATGAAACAAAATAAAAGGTTCAATAGCGTTAGTAAAATAGCGTTATTGGCTGTTTATATACTGGTATTGGTTGGAGGTATTGTGCGAAGCACAGGGTCAGGGATGGGATGTCCAGATTGGCCAAAGTGTTTTGGCTCTTATGTGCCACCAACGGATGTCAGAGAATTACCTGCTGATTACAAGGAGATATACGCTGCAAAAAGGAATAAAAAGAATATTCGATTTGCAAAATTATTAACTGGACTAGGTTTTGAAGACCTTGCCAATCAGCTTTTAAATGATGAGTCGGTCTTAGTTGAAGAAGACTTTAATAAGTACAAGACCTGGACAGAATACGTGAACAGGTTGGTAGGTGTGGCCATTGGTATTTTGGTGATACTTGTATTGTTTAGAGCTTTGCAACTTGGAGCAGAACATCGAAATATAAAGTTTTTAGCGTTCTTTAACTTATTGCTTGTTGTTTTTCAGGGTTGGTTGGGTGCCATTGTTGTTTCCACTAACTTAATGCCTTGGATGGTTACAGTACACATGTTACCTGCTTTGATTATCGTAGCACTACTGGTGTATTTCGATTTTATTTCCGCCCGTGGTAATATAGGCCAGATGGGATGGAAGTACGACCAGAGTTTGCTCAACAGTTTGGTTTTAGCTGGTATCGTTTTGTTATTGGTCCAGATTGTTTTAGGAACTCAAGTTCGAGAAGGGGTAGACCAAGTAGCAGAAAATATGAATCAATTAAGGCGCTCCGAATGGGTAGAATTGGTAGGTATGAAATTTTATGTGCACCGATCTTTTTCGCTTTTATTGCTCCTTATTTATGGTGCTATTTATTTGTATGTGAAAAGGCTTGAAAATTCAGCAGTAATGAAATTTGTAACAAGATTGTTGTTATTGGTAGGGGTTACAATTGTAACTGGGATGGTTTTGGCTTATCTAGGACTCCCCGCTCTGGCGCAACCACTGCATCTTCTTTTTGCAATAATAAGTTTTGGGTTTTTGGTAAGGATTTTATTTGAGTTAAATAGAAAGAGAGTAATATAAAAATGATAACAAGTACAACCAGTAGACTGGCGTTGGTAGGAGCGAAAGCAAAGGCATATTACGAACTATTGAAGTTCCGTTTGTCTTTTCTTGTGGCTTTCTCTTCTGGATTCGGGTACCTATTAGGATATTCTGGTGCTTTTGATTGGGCTAAGTTTTTGATTCTTTGTTTGGGAGGTTTTATGGTCTCAGGCGCATCGATTACCATCAATCAAATTATTGAAAAGGATTTGGACAAATTAATGTCTAGAACCATGAACCGACCATTGCCAACAGGAAGATTAAGTGTTAAAGAAGCGCTTGCTTTTGGTACCATTACAGGCTTTTTAGGACTTTTATTGTTGGCCATTTATACCAATCCTTTGACAACCGTGTTGTCATTGGTTTCTATGGTGTTGTACAGTTTTGTATATACACCGCTTAAAAGAGTGGGCCCGATAGCGGTATTTGTAGGAGCCATTCCTGGGGCGTTGCCACCATTGTTGGGTTGGACGGCTGCTACAGGAGCCATTACCCACGAAGCACTTATTATTTTTGGTATACAGTTCATCTGGCAATTCCCTCATTTTTGGGCCATTGCTTGGGTAGCAGACGAAGATTACAAAAGGGCTGGATTCAAACTTTTGCCATCAGGAGGAGGGAAGGATCTTAATACGGCCATTCAGATAATGATATACACGTTGTTTTTAATACCTCTAGGATTATTGCCAGCAAAATTTGGTATAACTGGTATAAACTCGGCGGTGGTAGTAACCGTATGTGGGGTGTTGTTTTTAGCTCAGACCTTTAGTCTGATGAAAAATGGCAACAGAAAGTCTGCACTAAAAATAATGTTTAGTTCGTTTATTTATTTGCCTATTGTGCAAATAGCCTATTTGTTGGATAAGATTTAAGATGGAAGCCAAAGCACAAATGATACAAGAGCAGCCGAAAAGACCCATGTCGGTGGACCCAAGGAAATTTAATCTTTGGTTGTTCATGGCAACAGTAGTAATGTTATTTGGTGCCTACTTAAGTGCAATATTGGTAGCCAAAGCCGAGGCTGGTTGGGCAGAATACCAGTTGCCGGATAGTCTTTGGTTTACTTCAGGAATCATTGTATTGAGTAGTATATTTCTGCAATTGGCATATAGAAGTGCCAAAAAAGATAATTTAAGTACACTTAAAATATACATGTCCATAACTATGGGCTTGGGCTTGTTGTTTTTGGCTGGGCAATATTATGCATGGACGGAACTAGTTGCCATGAAGGTATATTTTAGTGGGGATAATTTAGCGGGATCTTTTTTTTATGTGATTTCAGGATTACACGGTGTCCACTTGATTGGAGGCATTGTATATTTGATAATAGTGTTTGTTAATACCTTTCAAGCAAAAGTTCATTCTAAGAACCTCAATAGAATGGAGATGTGTGCTACATATTGGCACTTTTTAGGTGGACTTTGGTTGATATTGTTTATATTTTTGTTTGTAAATATTTAAATTGAAAAAAATAGTTTATGTCATCTGTTACAGCAATTAAAAAAGACAGCATTTGGAGTGGGGGACAATCTCCTATGAAGGCGAGCTATGGAAAACTAATGATGTGGTTTTTCCTTCTTTCTGATGCTTTTACTTTTTCCGGTTTGTTGATTACCTACGGTATGATACGTTTCCGTCACTTGGCGTTTGATGCCGAAACGATGGGAGAGTTTGCTTTCTCTCGAGAATATTGGCCGATACCGGAAGAAGTATTCCAGGCGGTGCCGTTTTTACATGGTGTATCTGCTCCTTTGGTATTTGTGGGAATTATGACCTTTGTTCTAATTTTAAGTTCAGTAACCATGGTACTAGCGGTAGAAGCTGGGCAAAGAATGGATAAAAAGGCAGTAGAAAAATGGATGTTATGGACCCTAGTAGGTGGTATAACGTTCTTAGGTTGTCAGGCTTGGGAATGGTCTCATTTTATTCATGGAACGGAGAATGGTTTAGATTTAACAGGAGATGGCATTGGTGATTTTTTCGGTGCTAATCTTACTTTCAATGAATACGGTCCTTCCAATTTTGCAGCGCTTTTCTTTTTCATTACAGGCTTCCATGGTACCCACGTTTTTAGTGGAGTGGTGTTGAACTACATTGTGTATTACAACACAGTAACAGGGGTCTATGAAAGAAGAGGACACTACGAAATGGTGGAGAAGGTTGGCCTTTACTGGCACTTTGTTGACCTTGTATGGGTATTTGTTTTTACCTTCTTTTACTTAGTATAACTTCAGATTTAAAGATATAGATATAATGGCTTCAGAAGAAACCTCAAACATAGAAATAAAACCTGCGAATAAAGAGAAAATCCGCGGGATTTGGAAAGTAGCGCTCTACTTAGCAATTATTACAGCGATAGAATTTGTTTTTGCATTTACAATGGATGCTGGATTTTTACGAACTTCCATATTCATATTTTTAACAATTGTTAAAGCATTCTTTATTGTATCAGAGTTTATGCACTTAGGGCATGAAAAGAAAAGTTTGGTGTATGCTATAATACTGCCAATGGTGTTTTTAGTTTGGTTGTTAGTAGTACTTTTAAAAGAAGGGTCCTATATCTTTGATATTGGATTTTAACCGACATTTATAAAAATATAGGGCTGTTTCAGCCCTTTTTTTATGTCCTAATATGAACAAAACTATTAAATTCATCGTTTTGGCTTTGGTATTTGCAATACCAATAGCCATTACAACTTTTATAAAAATATTTGGTGACCATCGGTACGATGTTCCCGTTTACTTTTTAAACAACACACAGGAAGACAACCCGGATGTTGGCAGTTGTTCGGATTTTTCATATCCACACTTAGTTAACAATACATCCTTGCTCAAGACGCTAGAACTGGATGTACAATCCGATGTGGACTTTTTAATATTCATCAATCCTCAAGCACCCATCAGTGACGAACTAGAAATCACCTTACATACTTTTAAGGAAAAAATTGACCGACCTTTTGTTGTTATAAACCTCAATCAACTATTTCCTTTCAAAAAAACTAAAGATTACCTTTTAACCACACCTGTGGAACCACAGCGTTTGAGTGAGGTCATTCAATGTGAGCTTGTTCTAAACCCTCCTTTTGGTGCTGTTATGGTTGATGCAAAAGGGCAAATTAGAAGTTACCAAAAATTAAACAGAAAACATGTCAACGATTTTGTAGCAGAAATGCTCATAATAGACCAGAACAATGAGTGAAGAAAAAAAAGAACCCAAAAAATTAATCATTGCCCTTTCAATAGGAATACCACTAGCGGTTGCAGCACTATTTGGGATAAAAATACCGGGCTACGATATGTCCTTTTTACCACCCATTTATGCTACCATAAACGGTATAACAGCAATTCTTTTACTAGGGGCATTGGTGGCTATTAAATCTGGAAACACGAATGTACACCGCAAGCTTATGTTTGTGTGCATGGTATGCTCTTTGCTGTTTTTACTGTTGTACATAACCTACCACATCACGAGTGCTTCTACTTCTTTTGGGGGCGAAGGCGCTATTCAATATGTGTATTATTTTATTTTGATTTCACACATTGTGTTGTCTATTGTAGTTATTCCATTGGTATTGTTTACCTTTGTCAAAGGATTTTATGGCAATTATACAGCGCATAAAAAATGGGCCAAATGGGCATTTCCTATTTGGTTGTATGTTGCTATATCTGGGGTGGCTGTTTATTGGATGATTAGCCCTTACTATGTTTAACAAAAACATATCGTGAAAACTGTAATAAAAACGTGTTGGTTGGTGGTCATTTTGGTTGTTTCCAATGTTTCCATGGCTTTAGCGCAATGTGCTATGTGTCGGGCATCATTAGAAAATAACGTGAGCAACGGAGTAGTTGGTGTGAGTGAATCCCTCAACGCGGGGATTTTATTCCTGTTGGCCATGCCCTATGTGAGCGTTGCAACCATAGCCTTCCTATGGTACAAGAAAAGCAAAGAAAATGAAAGAAAAACCACTATTCGGGAGTTTATTAAAGCAAAAGTGTCCAAGGTGCAGAGAGGGTGAGTTATTTGAATCTTCGCTTTTCAACCTTAGTAAATTTTTAAAGATGCATAAAAATTGCCCTTCCTGTGGGCAGAATTTTGAAATAGAACCAGGGTTTTATTTTGGTGCTATGTACATCAGTTATGCCATCAATACAGGTCTTACATTGGTCATTGGATTGACTTTCTTCAACTTAGGAATTAAAGATTTTTGGATTTACATGGCCACAATTATAGGCGTGGTAGTAGTGTTGATTCCGCCAATTTTTAGGTTTTCAAGAGTCCTGTTTTTGTATTGGTTGGGAGGGGTTAAATACGATAAAAATCGTATAAGCGATATGCAATAGGTGGAAATTGTTTATATTTCAATAAAAACCTAGATGTGCTTACTATATTAAACAAACGATCCATATTTTTTTTTATAGCAGCAGGTTTTGCTGTGTTGTCTTTCCTAATAGGGTTGTTTGCTGAAGAGGAGCTGTCCATTGAACAACTCAATTTACCAGTAACCCAATCCATTACCACTGGCTTGTCTTCCATCGATAGGCAGATGGACAATATGGAAAGGTATTTGGCAGATTCCTCTCTTGCTTCTCTAACTACTTCCAAAGAAAACTATTTGTTCGTTTTTGAGCGAGGTGTATTGAAATTCTGGAGCAACAATGATTTTGTTCCAAGGTACAGCAATATCAATGGAGATTACAACCTTAAGTTTTATGAAACTCGGGAAGGTGAGTTTTTAATGCTCCATAGAAAAGTAAAGGTAAACGCCAAACACTATGAATTTATTGGGCTGTTGCCCTTGATAAGAAAATACGAGGTAACCAATGCCTACTTGGTTTCAGGGGTACGCTTATCAGGGTTGGAAAATCTTCAAATTGAATTTTTTGACAGCGAACACGACGAAGGCCACCTTGTTACCTATAAAGAGTATCCGGCGCTTAAGTTTAAAGTGTATGAAAATTATGTATTCCAAAACAATGCACTTGGTTGGTTGGTCTTTGTACTCTTCTGGAGTTCAGTTTTATTCTTTATACGTTTTTTATATTTGGTCCGATTTTCCGAAAACACCAGGCATGGTTTTAAACTAAACTTCTTGGTTTACACCTTGTTCTTTTTTGTATTAAGGTTCTTTACCAACTACTTCAATTTCCCTGTAGAATACATTGAATCCATTTACTTCGCTCCAAATTTATATGCAAGTTCATTTTATAACCCTTCCTTAGGAGATTTTTTAATTAATGCCATCTTGATATTAATATTGGGGGTTTACTTTTTTAGGTACTACAACTATTCTGGTTTTTACAACTGGGCCTTGCAATCCAAACAAAGTATAAAATGGATAATTGGCGTGTTGTTAAGTACTTGTTCCTACTTTTTGCTGGACGGCTTTTATGAAGGTTTTAATAATTTATACATCCACTCACAAATTAGCCTGGACATTACAAAAACCATAAATTTTTCGGAAGGAAGAATTATGGGAAGTGTAATTTTAATAGTGATAGGGCTGCTGTTTTTTTTGTTTTCAGATGTTGTGTACAAATTGCTGTATAAATTGAATCAGGGTAAAATTAGAATGCTTTGGTACAATTTATTGGCCGGAGGGGTTTGTTATATCGCAATAAAATTCCATTTCTCGCCCCGAATTGGTTTAATTGCCTTGTCCATTGTTGGGTACTATGCCCTGCTTACTTTTACTAAAATACCTTTGCATTTAGGTAAAATGGCCAATCCATCTATTTTTTACATTTTGGCATGTATCCTTACTTTATCTTTTGTTGGGGCGATGGCAATAAAGGACAACGAAGAAATTAGATCCATCAAACAAAAAGCAAGGTTTGCACAAGAGCATTTATACGACAACGATGTACTGGGGGAGTTTTTACTGAATAGGGTAAAGAAAGACATAAAGGAAGACCTGTTTATTAAAAGTAGATTGTCCAATCCGTTTCTATCAAAAGACGAAATAGAAGAGCGGGTAATCCGCACCCACCTTCCAGAATATTTTAATAAATACGATATCCATGTGAATGTATACAACCCTAAAGGGGACGTTATTTATGGAGATGGGAAATTTAAGATTGTGAATGAATCGCCTAATACGTTTAATGGTAGTAAGTATAAAACAGACTACAGCGATCTGTTTTTTGTAGACGCCATTGGCAACGAACCAACCAAAAGGTATGTGCAGGTTATTAGAATTGAGAACAGACACTTGATGCTGGGATACTTGGCCATAGACATGGTATTAAAAAAGATTATACCGGAGAACGTATTACCCAAACTTTTAATGGATTCAAGGTATGTAATACCGCTTTCTGATGAGATATTTAGCTATACCGTTCTGAACAGAGGAATTTTTCAGCATACCCATGGGGAGTTTAATTATGAGAAAAACTTTGACTTATCCCTATTGGATAAGGAACAACTTTATAGCGCTGGGGTAGTTCGAGATGGGTTCACTCATTTCGCTTTAAAAGGAGCAGATGAAAAAGTGTATATACTTACTTCTGCTACGTATAAATGGTCTCATGTAGTAACCAACTTCTCCTCCATTTTCTTGCAGATCTTTATAATGATTGTGTTTTTGGCTTTGTGTTATGCTTTGTATTTTGGTATTTCAGGAAAAAACTTAAATTATTCTGCACGAATTCAACTCTATTTGAACATTGCTTTTTTTCTTCCTCTCATCGTGTTGAGTATTTCCACCATTAGTTTGCTCACCTCCTCCTTTGAAGAAGAAGTGAATATGGAATATTTTAAAAAGGCGAATGCCATCAGCGAAAATGTAAACATAACATTAGACGAATATTGGAGTGATAAAAATGAAACCAAACTCAAGGTAGGACTATCAGAACTTTCTAGGCATACCCATGCCGATGCCAATTTATACAACCCAGATGGGCGTTTAATAGCGTCTAGTCAGCCAGAAATTTTTTCAAGAGGCTTGTCATCCAAGCTCATTAACCCTGAAGTGTATGACAACATTGTGGTAAAAGGAAAAAACAAGGTGGTTAGCAAGGAGCAGATAGGAAATGCTGCGTATTTTGCTACCTACTTATCCATCCGCTCGTTTGAAACTGGAAACCTAACCGGTATTTTGGGTGTCCCTTATTTCGAATCGGAAGAAGCGCAAGGAGAAAGAGCCATTGAAGTGATCAATTACATCATCAATATGTTTGTAGTGATTTTCTTGGTGTTTTTGGCCATTTCGTATTTTGTATCCAAATGGATTACTTTTCCTTTAAAATTCATGGCGAATGCACTTAATAGAACTACATTTTCGGAAAAAAACGAACCAATAATGTGGGAGTCAGAAGACGAAATTGGATTGATGGTAAGTGAATACAATAAAATGGTTGGAAAGTTAGAGGAGTCCAAAGAGGCCCTCGCTAGGTCCGAAAAAGAATCGGCATGGCGTGAAATAGCCCAACAGGTAGCACATGAGATAAAGAACCCTTTAACTCCCATGAAGCTTACGCTGCAACATTTACAAATGACTATTAAAAATGAAGAATCCTTAGAAAATAGGTTGCAAAAACCTATCAATACCTTGCTTTTTCAGATAGAATCTCTCAACGATATCGCTACTTCCTTTAGTTCTTTCGCAAAAATGCCTCTTCCGGTAAACAAACGATTTGAAATTGCCAGCATAGTGAGGAAGGCATGCGAATTGCACATGCAAGTGGAACATGGAGCAATGCAATACACAATAGAAAATGATCCTGTTTATGTAATAGGAGATGAATCGTTGTTGTCGAGAATTGTATCGAACATTATCATTAACGCTGAGCAAGCCAGAAAACCAAATGTTCCTTTAGAGTTAGAAGTTATTTTGAAAAAAGTAGGGAATAAGGTTAGGGTCGAAGTAAAAGATAATGGGAGGGGCATTCCAGAAGCACTGCACGGAAAGATATTTATTCCTAATTTTAGTACCAAGTCATCGGGTTCGGGAATTGGTTTGGCCATAGCCAAACACGGGGTAGAAAGTGCAGGAGGGAATATATGGTTTGAGACGGAACTAGATATCGGAACCACATTCTTTATAGAATTGCCCTGCGATGAGTAAATCTTAGCATGATTTTGTGAGCAAGAAGCAGACCATACTTTTTTTAATTTTACTAGTTTTTGTTGTTCACAAAGGGCTGGGGCAAATAGTCTCTGACTCATGCTTTCATGTTGCCCCTTCTCAGAATAAGCTGGCGGTAGCATCCAATGTAGTGCCAGGCTCCATCGTTGTTAAAGATGCCAATGGGCTGCTTTTAGGGGTTGAACTCGACACCCTTACCAATCAGTTGATTTTACCACAAAACAAAGGGCAAATAACTATTTGTTGGCGAAAACTAAACT
This sequence comes from Cytophagales bacterium Alg240-R148, assembly GCA_900537185.1. Classification (GTDB taxonomy): domain Bacteria; phylum Bacteroidota; class Bacteroidia; order Cytophagales; family Cyclobacteriaceae; genus Alg240-R148. The sequence continues at coordinate 179,219 of LS999828.1, read as the reverse complement.
TGTCGAGGCAAATGCCCAAACGCTTGTACGCAACGAAAGCACCAATGGATACTGCTTTTAATAAAGAAGCCATGCCCTATTATTGGGGCAACCCTATTCCAGAAGAATCGTTGTTCGATACTCCAGAACTTCACAAAAGTGGCAGCATTGTGAGAGGAGTTACAGGAGGCAACAACAGCAGCGCTTCAGTCAATTCTTCCATGAACATCAACCTCGAAGGAAAACTAACGGAAGGCCTTAATATACGAGCCAACTTGACCGATCAGAACGTTCCATTTCAGCCAGAAGGCAATACCCAACAACTACAAGATTTTGATAATATTTATATTGAACTGTACAATGAAAAATTCTCCATAGCAGCGGGTAATTTGGTTTTTGAAAATAAAAACAACCACTTTTTAAGGTATTACAAGAATGTAGAAGGAGCACAGTTAAATTTGTTTCAGAAAGAAAAGGGAGGAACCTCTCTTGGCATTGCAGGCGCAAGAGGGAAGTTTGCCTCGGTGCCTGTTGCTGCAATAGATGGAGTGAACGGACCGTACAAAGTTCCTGGCCCGGATGGGAATCGATTTGTTGTAATACTAATTAATTCAGAAAAAGTGTTTTTGGATGGTCGTTTGCTTCAAAGGGGTTTTGAGAAAGATTACACCATCAATTACGATTTTGGGGAAATAACTTTTAACAGCCAGATACTCATTACTAGGTATTCAAGAATTAAAGTGGATTTCGAATATTCTGAAAAGGCCTATGCCAGAACAACTTTAGTGGGAAAGCAAAGCTTTAAAGGGGAAAAACTTTCATTTGGTATTAGGGCTTACAGTGAAAAGGACAATAAAAACAAACCCCTCAACCAACAGTTAAGTACAGAAGAGATTGAAGTGTTGCGGAATGCAGGAGACAGCCTTCAACTGGCTTGGTCTGATGCCTATGATAGTGTTGCTTACAACAGCGCTGAGGTTTTGTATAAAAAAGTGTACACTTCTGCTGATGGCTTTTATTTCAAGCACTCTACCAGTCCAGACAGTGCGTTTTTTCGAGTAGCCTTTAGTCAGGTTGGAGCAAATAAAGGGGATTATAAATTTATTCAAGCAAGTCCGGTGGGCCGGGTTTATGAATTTGTTGCTCCTATTAATGGGGTCCACCAAGGTGATTTCGTTCCTTACCGTCTTCTAACAGCTCCCAATAAAAAACAAATGGTAGCGGCAGAGTTTAAGATAGAAGATAAAGGGTGGGTGCTGACTTCAGAATTAGCAGTATCTTCTGACGATAAAAACCTGTATTCCAATTTAAATTCAGAAGATGATATAGGGGTGGCCGTTCACATGCGTGTTGAAAAGTTATTGAATACAAAGGTGTTGGGCCAGTATAACCTAACCCCTTATGTCGGCATCGAGTGGGTAGGGGAGAACTTCAGTCCCATTGACCGCTACCGGCCAATAGAATACGATCGCAATTGGAATGCTTTAGGAAACAATAGGTATTCAGACCAAATTTTAAAAGCTGGATTTACACTTGAAGATAAAGGGGAATACCTCCAATATGAATTCGAACATAGAGACAACCAAAGCAGAACCCAGGGTACCCACCATAGCCTAGGAGTGAATAAAAACATTGGACCAACGCGGCTTAAGCTTTTCGGGGAGCATTATGTTACAAGTTTCAACCAGAACCATGCCACATGGAATAAGTTGGACGCTGAATTTGGATTAGGAAAAGGCAATTTACTGCCTGGTGTATATTACAAAATGGATAAAAATCAGCAGTTCAGCCATCTATCTCAAGAGTTGTTTGCTTCCAATAACTATTTCGATGAGTATGGGGCATTTATAAAGTTTAAAAAGACAGAAGACAATAAAACCGCTGGTGAAATACGGTATGCAAGAAGAGCCGATAAAGTTCCAGTTTCAGGTCAATTAGAAGATTTCACAGAATACGACCTTATTTATACCAATTTAGCACATCAATTTAACCCGCACAACCAAATTGAGTTTGTTGGTAATTTCCGTAACAACTTTGAAACCAATACAAATGAAAACCGCAATTACATTAATGGCAGGGTGGTTTGGAATGCACAGTTGCTCAAAAGAAATTTAAAACAAAGTCTGTTGTATGGAATTAGCAACAGCAGGGAGTTAAAAAGGGAGTATGTTTTTATTGAGGTACCAGTTGGCCAAGGCACACATGTTTGGCGCGATTTGAACGAAGATGGCATAAAAGATTTCGAAGAATTTTTTGAAGCATTGTTACCAGACGAAAGAAAGTATGTGAAAGTGTTTAGCCCAACCGATACCTATGCAGAAGCTTTTGAAAATACTTTTAACTACCGAGTGAATATTAGGGCTCCCAAAGAGTGGGCTTCCAGTACGGGATTGAAAAAAACAATGAGCCATGTAGATTTGGTTGTTTCGTGGCGGTCCATTATTAAAACAACTGATGAACAATTGGGTAGTAGATTGGTTCCATTTTTAATCAAAATGGACCCTGACAAATTGATCAACCAAAAGACTATTTTTAGATCTAATTTATTTTTGTTCAAAAGAAAAACGCTCTTTGGTTCAGAGTTGGGTTTTAACCGTTATGACCAAAAGTTTTTACAAACCAATGGTTTTGATTCGAGGACCAAAATTAATGGTTTTGTTAAAATGCGATGGAAAGTACAACAAAACCAAAGAGTAGATGTAGCCATTTTTCAAACGGCGCAAGAAAATAGATCGGATTATATTGCCAACAGAAATTTTGATATTCTTGCAATGGGTGTCCGACCTGGTATAACGTTTCAGCCTGGTACCAAATGGAGAACTTCCGTTCAATATGGTTACAAACAAAAAAAAGGAAATGAACTTGGCGAAAATGAACAAGAATGCAACATTCAAGAAGCTACAGTAGAATTTCAAATTTCTAAATCAGAAAGCAGAAGCCTGTTGTCAAATTTTAGCTATAAGCACATACAATACAATGAAAACCCAAATACAGCCCTTGCTTACGAAATGCTAGAGGCTTTTCAACCAGGTAATAACTATACTTGGAATGTTTCCCTAACACAAAGGCTTATTCGAGGGCTCAACGTGATCATGACCTACAACGGTCGTAAATCCAATAACTCCAATGTAGTACATTTTGGCAACGTTTCTGTTAGTGCAATTTTTTAAAAGAGTGCAGATTATTTAAGAATATTTCTTAAATTATGAGTAGTGACACCTGCAACATATGAAAGAACCGTTTCTTTTAGTATTACTTTTCCTGCCTCTCATAATTTTTCCTCAAGAAAAAAATTATGATTTTGAACACCTTAGTACGAAAGATGGTTTGTCGCAGAATTTTGTGAAATCCATTACACAAGATCAATATGGTTTTATTTGGTTTGGAGCGGATAATGGCCTCAACCGATATGATGGGTATGGAATTGAAGTCTTTTACGCCGAAGGAACGCCGTCCAATGGGTTGCGCAGTAGTACCATTCATAAATTACTTTCAATTGGAAATGAAGTATGGGTAGGCACCAACAATGGCATTTCAGTTTTTAATACAGAATTGGAATCCTTTTCTATTATAAAACCTTCATTGGATACCATCAATGGTGGCAAGCAAGTGGTAGATTTATTACAAATCAATGACAACGAAGTTTTAGTGGCTTACTTTTCAGATGGTATTGAGGTCATAGAAATTGACAGCAAAGAAGTTGCCCGTTCGTACAGTTTTCAAGAAAAGCCCCCTTTTAAGATTAAAGGAGACTTTAACAGAACAACCACTTTGTTACCAGATGGCAACATATTGGTAAGTACCAATTCAGGATTGGACGTAATAGGGGCATCGAAAAAAGCTTTAGGTATTAAAAAAGTAACAAATCAATACCCTTGGATAAACGAGATTGGTTCTAAAACGACTTGTTTTTATGTAAGTAAAAATAAAAAGGAACTTTGGATAGGTACAGAAATCAATGGAATCTATTGGGTGGATCTAGAAACTAATGCCATAAAGTCTATTAACAAATCGAATAGTGCTTTAGAATATGATCATATTTTGTCTTTTCATGAAGACGCAAATGGGACAGTTTGGATTGGGAGCGAAGCGCTGTATTTTGTAGAGAAAGGCAGCAACCAATTGGTATTGTACAACAACTATAAAAACGAACTACAATCCATTGTAAAAAACCCTATTTACGATATTTTTGAAGACCAACAGGGCAACTTATGGTTTGGTACTTTTCGGCTCGGTGTTTTTAAGTACAATACACAGGCAAAAGAATATTTCAAGCGGTACAAAGTTAATTCCAACAACAGAAATGTAAATACTGAAATCTTATCTTTCTTAGAAGACGACCGAGGCAAAATATGGGTGGGAACCGATGGCACTGGCCTATATACATTTGATAAACAAAAAAAAGCGTTGTTAAAAGAACGAAGCATCGATTCTGTAAATGGACGAGTAGTAAAAGTGCTGCACCAAAGCTCGGATGGTATTATTTGGATGGGCACTTGGGGACAGGGGTTGTTGCGGTACAACCCAAAAACTAAGGCGTTTAAAAAGTTCCACCCCTCAGAACAGAATTTTCCGAGCATTCATGTCTGGGACATCTTAGAAGATAACAAAGGCAATTTGTGGTTGTCTACCTTGGGGGACGGTCTGTGTTATTTTAATGTAGAAACAGAAAGTGTTGTTCGTTATGCCAATATAGCTTCCGACTCACTGTCTTTGGGTAACAACGACGTAATGGCCATGAAGATGGACGATATTGGAAATTTGTGGGTTGGAAGAACCGATGGGTTGGACATAGTATATAAAAACGAGAAAGGATTTCATACCGTTGAATACAGTGCAAAAGGCAGTTCTGTTCTAACCATGCTCCCAGAGTCTGGAGGCAGAATGTGGGTAGGAGTCAATGGGGATGGGTTGTATTTGATCAAAAGCGATAAGACCATTGAAAAACATTTGACCGTTGCAGACGGGTTGCCAAGCAATGCGGTGATGGCAATAGAAAGAGAAAGCGCCAATTTTTTATGGATTAGTACCTACAAAGGCCTGGTGAAATACGATAGGAAAGCGAATCGCTTAATTGTTCCAAAAGAAAATAAAGGGGAGGAATACATTGCTCGATCTAGTGTTCGTTTAAAAAACAAAGGTTTTTTATTCGGAGGTATAAAAGGATTTAGTTATTTTTTCTCAGACTCGATCGATTTAGTGTCTGAAAATGTAAACCCGTATTTCACGAATTTGAAAATATTCAACCAGGAAATTTTGCCTGGAATGCGCTACGACGAAAAGGAAATATTAACCAAATCCATTGTCGAATCGAAAGAAATACAATTGCCACCTTCAGCGTTTTCATTTACAATAAATTTTTCGTGTTTGTTGTACAACGGTCAAAACAATGTGAAATATGCTTATTTTTTAGAAGGACTGAACCAAGAGTGGCAGTATACCGATTCAGAACGGCCTTATGTACACTATTCCAATCTGAGCCCTGGTACTTATACGCTTAGGCTCAAAGCTTCACTGGACAACCTAAATTGGGAAGGTTTAGAAAGAGAATTGGTAATTGTTGTTTATCCACCTTGGTACCAATCTATGGTGTTCAGAATATTTTTAGTACTGCTCCTATTGGCTGTGGTGTTGATTTTTATTCAGGTTAGGGTAGGGTTTTTAGAGAAACAGAAACACTTTTTGAAAAAGGAAGTTATCAAACAAACCAAACGACTTAAAGAACAAAATGAATTGCTTCTTACCAAAAACAACGAAATTGAAACAAGAAATGAAGAAATTAAAGCCTTGGTTGTTGAAGTAAACGAACAAAAAGGGAAGTTGGAAAAGAAAAACGTGGATTTGGAAAGAATTAATGAAGAACTCGAAGCCCAAAGAGACGACCTGAATACTAAAAGTATTGATTTAGAAAAAGTAAAACAAGAGCTGCAATTGACCAACTTAGGGTTGGAAGAGAAAGTGGACCTTCGAACCGCCAAATTGAATGCAGCACTAACGGAGTTAGAAACTTTTTTATACCGGGCATCTCATGATTTAAGAGGGCCAATTTCAACTATGCTGGGGCTTTTGCAAATTGCAAAAAATGAGGAGAATGTTGAAACTTTCAAGGTGTACAATGACCTATTCGAAAACTCTACTTTGGTATTGCAACGAACTTTAAAAAACCTTTTGACCGTATACTCCATTCAAAATCAAGAGATCCAACCAACCGGATTGACTGGAGATCAAATAAAGAGATTGATTTTTGATTCGTTGGTCAGCATACCGGTATACAGAGAAAAAGACCTCATTCTTAAAATTGATGACAATTTAGTTGTACATACAGATGCTGAATTGCTCAACATTATTTTAATACACCTCATTGAAAATGCCTTTACTTTTAGTAATCTGGCCGATAATCCAGCCGTTGTTGTGGAGATGTATTCAAAAGAAAATGGACAAGTAGAAATAAAAGTAGAAGACTATGGAGAGGGCATCAACGAATCCATCCACGGTCAAATATTTAAAATGTTCTTTAGAGGCAATGAGCGCTCAGAAGGCAATGGGTTGGGCTTGTACTTGGTAGAAAAGGCAGTGCAAAAGTTGCAGGGTTCTGTGCGGTTTACAAGTGCCATAGGAAGCGGGACCAGTTTTTACGTCGAGGTATAAAAAAAGCCCTCGAAAGGGCTTGCTGTATTTTATTGGTGTTTTCCAACGGACCAGCCCTCGGGCTTTAAATATTTATTGCCAGTTGAAATGGCATCGGCTTCAAGGTGTGTGCCCATGGAGTCATTCCATCGGTTCAAATAACCGAACAAAGACACTACGCCAAGAATTTCAACAACTTCTCCCTCGTCCCAGTGTGCTTTTAAGTTGTCGCTGATAGTATCGTCTACACCATTAGGAATAGAGGAAGCTGCAACTGCAAATTCTAAGGCAGCTCTTTCTGCTTCGGAAAAAGAAGGGTGCGTTTTGAACTCCCAAATGTTGTTCATTTTCTCTGCAGTTGCTCCATATCTTTCTGCAGCAAGTGCAGTATGCGCTTGGCAATATTGGCACCCGGCTGTAAAGCTGGCCATATAACCAATAAGTCTTTTTAAGTCGCTAGTTACTCTACCTTTATTGGCCATTACCGCTTTATTTAAATTGATAAAGGCAGCCGCTATTTCTGGGCGAATTTGCATGGTCAAAATAGAGTTCGGGCAAAAGCCTAAAGTTTCATTGAAAAATTCGGCGAGTTTTTTCACCTCGGGATTGGTCTCCGGAGATAAAGGGGTTATTAAAGGCATAAAATTTGGTTTTAGGTATAATAAAAAATTAAAAATCTGGGCAAGGGATCCGCATTTTACTTTTAGGCGGTTTTCTAGGGTCTCGGTTGGACCAAGTATAAGACATTGTAAATTCATGGGCGCCTCCACTGGAAGCACCAAGTTGGCTTATGGTGATGTCATAACTGTATCCAATATTTAAAACATCTTCTTTTCCTTTTTTTGTAAAACCAAACAACATAACGATGGCTTCATTATTGGCAAACCCGTCTACCTGTTTCATAGGAAGTCCGCGGTACCATGTTCCAATTATGATTGGTTCTAAAGTTAAGTATAAACCCAAGTCAAGTTGGTCAAACTCTCCTTGATTTTTATATTGGAAAGTAGGTGTGACACTTCGTTCGCGTTTTCTTGAGAACAAACCCTGTCCCATAACACCGTCTTTTAACATGATCTTGTATCCACCATGATAAGAAAATTTTCTTGGAAGGGCACTGCTTTCACCAATCACACTTTGGTTGGGTTCTGTTAAATGGTGTACCGAAACGCCAAACCAAGCTTTTTCTGTATACATAAGACCTCCTACGCCCAAATCAACAAAACCTTTTGACAAACCAGTGTTAAACTGTTCGGCAGTAACCGGGCTAATTATTTGCCCATTGGCATTAAATTGATCTCCAAAGGTAAGTTTATCAAAGTTGACACTTCTGTTGACATAGCCAACTTGAAAGCCAGGTCGGAACGATAATTTATCAGTAATATTCAACTGGTAAGCATATTGTAAAGAGACATTCATTGACCTTAATCCAGCTAACCCTTCTCTGTCGTAAGTAAATAAAAAGCCGACACCCGAATTGTAGTCTTCAATATAGTGGTCTGCAAACAAAGAAGTAGTAGTAAAAGATGCGTCCAAAGAAGGCCACTGGTTTCTGTAATTCATTCCGACTCTTGTATATTGCGTTGAACCGGCAAAAGCGGGGTTCAAGTACAACGGGGCAGCATAAAACTGAGAAAACTGCGGGTCCTGAGCAAAAGCTGCTAAAGGAAAAAGCAGGGCGATAAAAATTAACCGGAGTTTATTCATCAACTTATTAGGTTCTTGATCTATTTTATATCGTATATAACGATGTAATTTATATATCTTGTTCATGTAAAGAAATAAATATATTGGAATATTTCCTAAGTGTAAACGTTAAAATCATAATTATTGTATGCCATCAGTAGGTACAAAAGCAATTGTTTTGTATTCTTATAAAGGTTAACTTTAATTTTTGATTCTGTATATATAGTTACATCATGAATATAAAACACCCGAAAATACTTTTTACTGTTCTACTTTTTATTGTTGCTTTTACTTCACAAGCTCAAAACTATCAGGATTTATATTGGTATTTTGGCCAAAGCAATAAAGGCATCCGGTTTGATAAGGGCGATGGCATGGCCAACCAAGCAGATGACCACCCTGCTTTTGCAGGTAGAGGGGGCGCCGCTGTAGCAACAGACTCTTATAGCGGCAATCTATTGTTTTATTCCGATGGCAATACAGTGTACAATGCCAACCATGTGCCTATGCCTTCGGGTGTCGGGCTAACTGCAAACCCCGATGCCAACCAACCGGTGGTATTGGCAAGAAACCCTGCTGTCGGGTTGGACAATGAGTTTTATATTATAACCAACAATGCTTCCAATGCAGCCGCAGGTACCTTAAGATGGGGGATTGTGGACATGGACCAATCTGGTGGGGCACCAGCTTTTACACCAGCTTGGGGAGATGTAACTACAACAAACCAGAGTATTACTTGGGACGATGACAACGATGGAGGGACTACTCCAGAAGTTTCTTTTGATGTTGCAGCAGAGGCGATGATTGTAATTCAAAACGATAATTGCTCTGGTTATTACCTGTTGGCGCAAGTACGAGGCAGCAACACCTATGTAGTTTGGAACATTGACAATACAGGCATTGTGTATTACGATCAATTTGACTTGGGTGCAGCATTAAATGCAGCCAATTTCTCTTACAATGCAGCGCGTTTGAGCATAGCGGTGTCTCCTTCTGACCAATTGAAAAATATTCAAATAATTACCATGGATCCTGTAACTGGCGATTTGGCTTTTTCAGAAGCCATATTGAACTCCGGCAATAGTGATTTTGTAAATGAAGCAATTTATGATACAGAGTGGTCCCATGATGGGCAATACCTCTATGTGTCCAAACATGGAAATGGCGTAAATACAGGGGATGTACTACAGTACGATATGGACAATCCAGGTTCGTTTTTAACCTCTGTTTTACCGGCTACAGTGCAAAGAAGTTACGGGTTGCAAATTGCTCCAGATTCTGCCATTTACCACGTTTATTTTGATGGCAATTATAGAGTTGGAAAAATTGAAGCCATAGACCAAGCCGTTCCTGGTACACAATACAGGGCGGTGGGCTTTACCAACCCTACCATTGATGGCCATCAATTTCCTGCTTTTGATCCAGGTTTGGTCTATTTTATACCAGATTTCACGCACGACCCAGTGTCTTGTCAAAACAATCCAATAGGATTTTATCCCGAACTCCAGGAAGCTGCCGACAGTATTCTGTGGTCTTTTGGGACACCGGTTGAAGGAAATTCAAACGCCTATAGCCCGATATTCACTTTTACACAAAGTGGCACACAAGAAGTGACCATGACTGCCTTTTATGGAGGCAAACCCATGCCTCCAGTGGTGAAAACCATAGATTTAACCCCTTTTGACCTTCAAATATCTGGTATTCAAGACGAAGAACTATGTCCAGAAGACCTTGAAGCAGGGCATACCATGACTGCCTCAGTTTCAGGTACTCCTTCCGGAACTGTAGTGTATAAATGGGGCCATGAAGCTGCCAATGGAGAATCGACAACGGTAACAGAACCAGGGGTTTACTACGTAGTTGCAACAGATGCTACCGGTTGCTCGGCTTATCAAAGTGTCACCATTACAGAATACAAAGGGACAGAACAAAGGGCCAACTTTTGGTATTTTGGAAACAATGCCGGTATCAACTTTAACCTCACGGACAAAACGGATCCCAGCAGCCCAATTGTAGGGCCTGTAACCGGGGCAATGGTTGCACCCGAGGGAGTTGCTACCATAAGCAATCAAAATGGAGATCTAATTTTATATACGGATGGCGTTACTGTTTACGATAAGAACGACGCACCTCTTGCCTTGACTTTAGGAGGGGATGTTAATGCCACACAAAGTGTTTTAATAGTTCCTGTTCCAGGAGATGAAACACTGTATTACATATTTACTACCCAAGATGTTTATGGAACCGGAATTGGATCGTATGATTTAATGTATGCTATTTTTGATGTGAAAATGAATAACGGGGATGGTGGGTTATTAAAAGGATCTGAATTGCTTAAATCGGGCATTACCGAACGCTTGATGGGCACTGGAAATAGTATTATTGTACATGAATTTGGAAGCAATACATTTGTTGGTTTTGAAATTACTGCGCAAGGGGTTCAAGGGCCAGAATACTCATCCGAAGGGTCCATTCATTCTAATTTCACTGAAAATAGTGCCCAAGGATATATGAAACTATCGGCATCCAATCGATTGGGCGTTGTTTTGAACGATGGAAGTACCAACTTGTTGGAGGTGTTTGATTACATAGATTCTACCAGAACAGTGGAAGAATTCAATCAAGTGGATCTTGGCAATGCCGGTTTGCAAATTTATGGGTTGGAGTTTGGAGGCAACAATAAGATCTTTGTTACATTGAGAAACCCAGCCGGTGGAGGGCCCTCTAAAATTATAGAAGTTCAAATGGAAACCGACCCATTGGACCTGTTAAATCCTACCAGGATTACTGGCCTAACTATTTTACAAGAAATTGATTATGCAGGAGATTTAGGTGCCATACAATATGCACCTAACGGTCAAATGCTGGTTGCAATAAATGGCAGTGGTTCCTTAGGGGAAATTACATTAAACGATGGGCTGGGCCTTTTATCTTCTTTTAATGAAAATGGATTCGATCTAGGAGGCAATACCTCGGCCTTAGGGTTACCGAATTTTATACAAAGTTTGGGAACGCCGCCACAAGAATCAGCCATTGTATTCGCAGACAATTGTTTGGGAAGTCCTACTATATTTAATATCTCAATACCCAATGTACTTGAAACGTATACCTGGGATTTTGGAGACGGAACCACTGGAACAGGGGAGACAGTAACCCATACTTATGCAGCAGCAGGAACCTACCTAGTATCCGTAGTAGTGGAAGCTTGTGCCGGACCCATTGTTACCTTGCCAACACCCGTTCAAGTAACCATTTTTCCACCACCTGTAGATCCAAATGTCACGGATGATAGTGAAAATCCAGGGACTATGTTGTTAGAACCAAATCAGTTTTTATGCAGTACCCCATTAACATTAAAAGCACAAGATATTACAGCAGACCCTACAGGAACCAACTTTATTTACTTGTGGAGTACAGGGGAAACCACAAGGACAATTGATGTAAATGTGGTGGGTACCTATTCTGTAAGCATCACTTCTTTAGAGGGGTGTCCAACGATTGCGCAAACCATCATCACGGATGGACGACCAATAGCAGACCTTGGACCGGACCAATTTATATGTCAAAATGAAACCGGTCCGGTGTTGGATGCATTCAATGCATCGGCCAACCCTGGAGATATTACCTATGCATGGGTGGTCAGAAATGCAAGCAATGCCATTGTGAATACGGCCAACGCTTCTTCTTTGCAAGTAGATACCAGTACACCCGGAACATTTAGCTATGAAGTAAGCGTTACCAATAACCTCACCACCTGTTTGATTTCAGATGTAGTGGTGTTTCAAGTCAATCCAGTTGCTACAACGGCCAACTTGGTAGTGAACAATACCAGCTGTGGTACTAGCAACGGTAGTTTTTCGGTGGATGTAAGCACGGGTGCTGGTGAATCGGACTTTACTGTTGTAGGGAGTTCTGGTACTGTTGCACAAGGTACAATCCCTTCCAATTCAGTGAATTTTGGAGTAGGAGCTACCCTGTTAGCAATTGACGCTTATTTACTAACAATAACCAACAATGTTACTGGATGTACTACAACAGAAACCATTAACATCTCAGGGTTGGATGGTCCATTGTTTACCGCTACATTAAATTGCGATGTGATTGATCTTGTATATGCCGGAGGCACCTCTATTGGCCCAATGAGTTTTGAAGTATATGAAAATGGAGACCCTACCAATACAATTACAACTACAAGGCTTTCTGATAACCAAATTCAATTGGACGATAACAGCCAAATAGTAGGGTTGTCTGCAATTGATGTAAAAGTTACCGATAGCCAAATACCAACATGTGATGCTTTTTTTACAATAACCTTGGTAGCTCCACCAAGTATTGGTAGCCATGAAGTATTGTATCCAGACTGTGCAGGGCAATCCAGTGCCTCAGTAAATCTACTAAATGTAGTAGATCCAGGTGGTTCGACTTACACATGGAGTACCACTACTGGCACTGTGTTTACCGCCTCACCAACTGTTTCAGCAGACGTAGAACCAGGGCACGACTACACCGTAAGGATGGAGAATGCTGGAATTTGTATCGATTATATTTTCAATGTTGCAGACTATGTGACTTTTACACCTGCCTTTACTCCTGGAGGAACAGAATGTGATATAAGCAGAACTTTGGTTGCGGATGTAGGTGCCTTAAGCATTGGCGATTTTACCTTTACTTGGTTCGATAATGGAGCTATTATAGGGGCTGGACCTACCTTAACTATTACCACAACTGGAGACTACAAAGTATCCGCTATGCACAATGTGACAGGGTGTACATTGGAGACTCCAGAACAAAATGTTGTGTTATTTCCTCCCTTTACCATAGATGTTTCCAATACGCCGGCCTGTAACGATGGTAGTGACTTTACAATTATGGCTACTGTTTTCTCAACTAATATGGGGGCAATTACCTACCAATGGTTCAATGGAACAACAGAGCTGGACGGAGCAACCAGTAGCAGTTTGGTTCGCAACGAACCAGGAGATTACAGTGTAGAAGTAAGTTACGGAGGCAGTTGTTCTCAAACGGTATCGGCCAATTTGGTTTTAGCAGAACCAACTCCAAGTGAATTGGATGCAGATTATGTGTTTTGTTTTGAAGATACCGAAGAATTAAAGGAAATTAATCCTGGTAATTTTGTTGCTGCCACTTGGTTCGACGAAAATAACAATGTTGTTTCCACCGATGTTGTTTTTACGCCAGACGAACCAGGAGAGTATACTGTGGTTCTAGTAAATGCCAACGGTTGTATTACCCGAGATGGAATTTTAGTGAGAGATGAATGTATCCCTGTTGTGGAAGCTCCAAATGCCTTTAGACCAAGCAGTATGATCTCTGCGAACCAACAGTTTAATGTGTTTACAAGGTTCATAGACGAAGAGAATTTTGAAGTCTTTATATTTGATCGTTGGGGCGCCATGATTTTCCATTCTGATGATCCTGACTTTAGATGGAATGGCGGCTATGAAAACAATGAAGGCAAAATGCTTCCGGTAGGAACCTATGTCTATTTAGTGAAATACATCAGTGCCTACCATCCTGAAGAAGGAACAAAAGAAAAACGTGGTGGTGTTTCGCTATTGCGATAATTCCGATTAAATTTATTAATCATAAATCTTAATTTGAAAATCTATGAAAAAGAGTTCGATATTCCTTTTTATACTAGCATTTAGTTTAACTGCTTTTACATCTGTTAATAAGTCCAATAAAGAATTGCTTCCCACCTCCTTGCGCATCACCGTTTTGAATGAGTTGGGTAATCCTGTAGAAGGAGCATCCGTAACTTTGTTCAAAACAGAGGCGGACTATGACAACGAAGAAAATCCAGTGCAAGAAACCTTAAAGACCGACGAAAAGGGACGGGTTACTTTCAAACAACTAGAACCAATCGAATACTACGTGAATGCTCAAAAAGACGATTTGAATAACTATGGTGGGGGTACCAAAACCGGTAAGTTACACAAAGGTAAATTCAATAAAGCCAACATTGTAATTAATTGAAAAGTAACCGGTTCCGTTTAGGTTTTATGGCAGTAACAATGAAGAATCGCCATAACTTAAAAACTGATACCCATGGTCCATAGCTTCTTGGTAGATGGTTTTCCAATCTGGTCCAATGATGGCCGCAATTAACATGAGTAGGGTAGATTGCGGCATGTGGTAGTTGGTTATCAACCCACGGCATGCTCTTAACTTGTACCCTGGTCTTATAAATATTTCGGTAGATCCATTAAGCGTCTGGATTTTATTTTGCTCCATATGTGTTAAAATGGCACGCAGGCTTTCTCCTAGTGTAGGTAAAGAAGCTTCACTATGGCTATAGGCATAATTTTGGTCCACAAAAAAAGTAGTGCTTTCCTGTTGTATCAATTTTACACCATACCAATATAAACTTTCAAGAGTTCTCATTGAAGTGGTGCCAACCGCGATCAAATTCTCGGAATTTTTTATCAAATTGTGAATGTTTTGCAGGCTGAGTACTACTTGCTCGGCATGCATTTTATGTTCCGTAATGTTTTGTGCTTTTACTGGTTGAAATGTACCAGCTGAAACATGCAAGGTAAGGGATTCTTTTTGTATACCCTTTGCCCCAAGTTCTTCCATCAATTTAGTGGTAAAATGCAAGCCAGCTGTTGGCGCGGCTACAGCCCCTTCATGGGCAGAATAAACTGTCTGGTACCGTTCATAGTCCGAATCTTCGGCATCTCGATGGAAGTAAGGAGGGAGGGGTAGTGCTCCAATGGCGGCCACAATATCTACAAAGGCATGCTGCCCATTCCACTCGAGCCGAACCGACATAGTAGAACGGTCTACCAAATGTGCTTTTACTTGTATTGGCTTTTTGTCAATTTCTAAATTGAGCTCCAATGGTGCATCCTTCCATTTTTTTAAGTTGCCTATCATACATTTCCAGGTAATGCTATTTTTTACAAGCATAGCTTCCGATATGATGGTACTAGGTGCTACCGGCTCCAGTAAGAAAATTTCTATTAAGGCACCGGTTTCCTTTTTGAAGTGCAGGCGTGCAGGGATTACTTTGGTGTCATTGAATACCAAACAGCTATTGTTGGGCAGAAGGTCTGGCAAACTATAGAATTGGTGGTGGCTGATGGCACCTTGTTGGTAAAGTAACAACTTGGCCTCTTCTCTTTTTTCTATTGGGTACTTTCTGATGCGGTTGTCAGGTAGTTCGAAATTATAGTGTTCGGTCTGCAAAGTATTTTTTAATTCCATATCAAAAAGTTATAAATTGCTGCAAATATAATTGACTGATCGGCATGTTCAGCAATGAAATTCAAAAATCCATTTTTTATGTCTTTACAATTTGAAGTATTGCCTCTTGTTCTAGATTTTAAATTTGCAGCTGGAACCTCCAGAGGTACACTAAAACAAAAGACTTCTTACCTTCTCAAAATATGGGAAGAAAGCAATCCAACTATTGTTGGTATTGGAGAAGCAGGACCTCTTCCAAAACTGAGCATAGACGACGTAGACAACTTCGAGCAAGTGTTTAATACAACCGTACAAAAAGCCAACCTAAGCGCTGTGCCTAACTCTGAAGCGGAGGCACTCGAAATGGCGGCCTCCCTTCCAGAATCTTACCCATCTATGCGTTTCGCATTAGAAACGGCCCTGCTGGACCTTCACCATGGAGGAAAGAAGTGCATTCTGAAAAATGATTTTGTAAAAGGAAAAAAGTCAATTCCCATAAATGGATTAATATGGATGGGATATACGGATTTTATGATGGACCAGATTAACAAGAAAATAGCCGAGGGTTATACTTGTATAAAAATTAAAGTTGGGGCGCTAAATTTTGACCAAGAATTAGACGTGTTAGAATATTTAAGGAAAAAATTTTACAAGAGCGATGTAACCATTCGATTGGATGCCAATGGAGCGTTTAAAAGCTTTAACGTTATGGAAAGATTAAAAGCGCTGTCCAAGCACGGCATCCATTCTATTGAACAACCTGTACAACAAGGGCAATACGATTTAATGAAGAAAGTTTGTGCAGAAGGGGCTATACAAGTTGCTTTGGATGAAGAATTAATTGGCCTCACTGGCCAAGCCAGAGCGGATATGTTAGATGCAATACAGCCGGCATATATCATTCTTAAGCCAACATTGTTAGGAGGCATACAAGCCACAAAAGAATGGATTCAATTAGCGGAAGAAAGGAATATTGAATGGTGGATGACCTCTGCACTAGAATCTAATATTGGTTTAAATGCCATTGCCCAGTTGACCGCTGCATACGACAATCCTATTCCGCAGGGTTTAGGAACCGGTCAATTGTACCACAACAATATTGAGGCACCTTTGCGCATCGAGGAAGGCTACCTTCGTTTTGATACAAATGCGGTTTGGGGCATCTAAATAGAATTATTGCACATAAAAAAAGGCTAAGAAAGAATTCTTAGCCTTTTTTTATGTTTAATAGCAGTTAGGCGCTTGTGTTGCCATTTGCTAACCACCTTTTAACCTCCCAACCTAAGTATCCCAATAGAATAACAAGTAAAAGGACATTGGAAACGAGCATGATACTGTTGCCAACTGTATAGGCTTTTGGCTCAAATTTGAAAATTACTTTGTGTTGTCCCTCAGGAATTTGCAGCCCTCGTAGAATATAATTTACCTGTAAAATATCAGCTTCTTGTTCTCCTATATAGGCTTTCCATCCATCTGGATAATAGATTTCAGAAAACACGGCCAGACCAGCCTTCCTAGCTTCCACATGGTAGGTCAGTTGGTTGGGTGCATATTCCAATAAGCTTACCATACCTGCTCCTGCAGTTGGCATGTTAAATTTATTTTTATTGACCAAGGCCTGTTTTTTGGTGTTGATTTCGATCAACCCATCAATTTCTTCATCCGGCGTGTTTACCGGAATTACCTGGTCTACAAACCAGCCGTTGCCATTGGCAAAATCATTTTTGATAACAGCACTGGCTGTGTTTCCTGCCAATAAATACCGGGTATTGAGCATGTTGATAGCGCCAAAAGAAGAGAAGTCTGTACTACCAACTTTCAAAGAATCAATCATGGTTGTTATTTCTGGAGATAGATGGTATTCTATCATGTCCTGATAACGGCGCATCTTGGCTCCATGGTACCCACCAATGGATTTGTGAAAATAGGACGTTCGAGCATCGTTCCAAGGGTTTTGTAAATTGGCTACTCGATAACTAGGTGTTTGCTCTCTTAGTATTGCTTCATCGGCCTCAGTTTTACTAAAAAACTCTCTTTTAGGCGCTCTCTTGTAATTGTCATCTCCAAAATAGCGTTTGTCTACCGTCCAACTATCCAATAAAATAACAGCGGACAACAACAATCCGCCCATCGGCACATTTAACTTCTTTTTGAGCATCATCCAGATGACCACCAATCCAATGGCCATAAAAACGAAAGCCCTACCGCCATCTCCTTTTGCCAAAGCCATTCTGTCGGACTTCATGGCGTTGACTAAAAATGCCAACGTCGAAGGCATTTGAGCTTCAAATGGAGATTTGAAAGAACCCATTCCACCGGTCAGAAATATAAACAAAGCGATGGCCAGAGCAGACCCACTGGCTATATAGAATTTTTTGCTGTTCGATTGGTCCAATCCTTTTTCTAATAAAGCTTCCAGCCCTATAAAACCTAACAAAGGCAGGGTAGTAATGGCCATAATCAAAGCAAATGTTACGGACCTAAATTTATTGTATCCTGGGAAGTAATCGAACATGAAGTAATTGAAACTTTCAAAATTGCTTCCCATGGCTAAGAAAATGCCTAGTAAAGCAGATGGTACAATCCAAGCAATATGCCGTTTGGGACTAAAAGCAATCCCTAATGCTGCCAATAAGAAAATGATGGCGCCTAAATAATAGGGCGCAGTAGCTGGCTGACTTCCCCAATAACTTCGGGTGTATTGGCCCACTTGGTTGGCTATTTCAGGTCGTTGGCTGAGTACTTTGTAGGTTTCGCTCTCTCTATCTTGAATAAGATAATTGGAACTACTGCCCCCTAATATGTTAGGGAAGAACATGGTCATCGCTTCAAAAGTACCGTTGCTGTATTGGAAAGCATAGGATTTGTCCAGTCCAGAATCGCTTTTGTCGTTGTCTTCTTTTTTTATACTCAATTCGGATTTACCCCTAATAGAGTATTTGGAATACTGATAGGTACCCCAAAAAGTACCTATAAATGTACCTAATGCAAGCACTACTGCCCCTAATAATAGTCCAATATTTATAAAGAAGGGGGCTAGTGTTTTGTTTTTAACGGACAGGAACAAATGGACCAATCCAAACGGTATCAACACAAGAAGTAGGTAATAAGTTATTTGAAGGTGGTTGACCCTAAGTTCCATTGCCATGGCAAGTGCTGTAAGAACAAAGCCAGCTTTGCGCTTGCCACTAAACATGAGTTGGACTCCGGCAATTACCATTGGCATAAAAGCAATGGCGCCTATTCGCGCATTGTGTCCAGCAGCAATTCCAATTATAAGGTAACTGGAAAGCCCAAAAGCCAGCGCCCCACCAATCGAAAGATAAGGCCTTATTTTAAAACTCAGCAACAACAAGTAATAACTTAAGAAACATAGGAAAATGAGTCTGATAGGATGGCTGAAACCCAGCGAAAGTATGCTCTGTAAGGTTGCAACAATACCGTTGCTCCATTTTACATTTACCAAATAACCTGGCATACCACCAAACATGCTGCCACTCCACAACCCTTCTTCTCCAGTATCATTTCTGAAATCGATAAGTTCTTTTGCTCCGCCTTCCCATTGAAGAATATCATGCTGCGATAAGGATTTGTTTTCAAATATGGCAGGCGCAAAAAATAAAATTGTGGTAATATAAAATATACCAATGGCCAAAGCATGCGGGAGAATGCTGTTTTTAAAATCAATTTTTTTCATGTGAATGGTATTAGAAAGGCAATAATATGCTTAATAATCAGTAAATGACAATTTTATGTGGAAAGAAAAAGGAGCATTTTACAATTTCCAATATTCTGAAATGGCCTCTTTCCAGTTCTTTGGGTTCTGGAACCTAATGAGTGCATTAATCAATATATAATCTTCAGTTTCTAATTCTTTTTTGGATTCGGTATGTTGAATTAGTTGTTCTATAACCCCTTCCTTAAAAGCCTGCACATCTTGGTGGGCCAATTGCTTCAGTAATTCTGGTAGATTGCTGGTGTCAATGTCCGAGATATCCCCTTTTTTAATGGTAGACAATTGGGAAGGCTCCTTTTTTAAAAAAGCTTCAGATTTGGCCTTTCTTGCAGCCTCTTCCGCCTCTTTTTGGTGGTCAAGAAAGGCATTTAAATCCTTTAGCGGGTTCTTTTTCTTAGCCATATTAGATTTGATCTATTATGTTTTTAGCAATATCAAGATACTCTTTTTCAGATTTTATTGTACTGAAATTTACAAATAAATTCTTTTGTGGGACGCGAACCCCTAAAATAATGGCTTCTAAAGAACGCAAATTATCAAAAATAGTATTGTGTCCAGTTAAGCTATGAATGCGATTGGGTAACACCATTAGTTTAAGATCTGGATTAATTTCTTGCGCGGGTTTCAGGTCGGTAACGGTTTGAAACGTCACCAATAGATCGTTTTGGCTTAAACTTGTTGGCACCACAATGGCATCACTTTTAATGGCAAGTTTTTTAATGCCCTCATCCGTTGTTTTACCAGCACTATCCACAATAATGTAATCCAAGCGCCTTCTTTTGATCGCATCTATTTCCTCCGGAATTTTATCATCCAAAGAACCTATTATTTCAAAGGCATCCCCTTCTTGAAGCCCTTCGTTGTACAGCTCCATTTGTCTTAAGGTAGTAAGGGTGTAATTGGTGTCGGTTTCAATTAAAAGCACTTTTTTCCCTAATTCATTTAGAGCAGTTGCTAAATTGATTGCGTTGGTGGTTTTACCTGTCCCACCTTTTCTACTGATGAAAGAAATTACTTTTCCCATATGTTTTTGTTGATGGGGATTTTAATTAAGATTGACTATAATTGCATTTTAGAACAATACGCTAAATATATAGAAGAATAACTAAATAATGATGAAGAAAATATATTATTTGTCCACTTGCTCTACTTGCAAAAGGATAATGGAGACTATTGATTTAAGTGCATTTACCCTACAAGATATAAAAACGGAAGCCATCACCGAAGAGCAGTTAGATGAAATGAAAGAATTATCAGGAAGTTATGAGGCACTGTTTAGTAAAACGGCCAGAATGTACAAAGAACTGAATTTAAAAAACCAACAACTAGAAGAAGCGGATTATCGCCGGTATATTTTGGATACTTATACTTTTCTTAAACGCCCTGTGGTATGCATAGGAGAGAACATTTTTATAGGCAATAGCAAAGGGGAACAAGCGCGGTTACAGGATTTTTTTAATCCGGCAGGTTAATTGCTAAAATGGGTATATTTTAATATATTAAATGCTAAACAACAGTATATGAGCAACAGTCCACATTTGAATATTTTGGTTCAATTGGCAAAAGTCGATGGAGAAGCGGATCCTTCTGAATTGAAGCTGATTAAGTTAATCGGCCTTTCTAAAATGATTTCAGAAGATGAAATTGAAACGGTGATCAAAAAAGCAGAAGCAACCGATCCAATACCATCCGTTGAAGATTTTTCTGAATCTGAGAAAATGGAAATTTTGGCCAATTTAATTCGGGTTATAAAGGCAGATGGAATAATCCACAAAGAGGAAATGAAATATTCCATGGCTTTGGTGAAAAAAATGGGCTATTCGGAAGATGTTATCATAGAATTTATAGGCAATACAACTATTGGTACCGATGAAGATTCAGAAGATGACCAATTGCCAATGAAGATAAAAGCCTTTTTAAACAAATGAGTGTTTTAAAAGGAGGTTTATTTGTCGCTGGCCTTTTGTTTTTAATGGGATTCGTTGCGGACGAAAGTAAAAAAGGGATAAAAATTGCATTGACTTTTGATGATGGGCCTTCGCATTTCGAAACACCAGTTCTGTTAAAAATTTTAAAGAAGAAAAAAGTCAAAGCAACATTTTTTTTACTTGGAGAACATATTGAAAAGTATCCTGAGGTAGCAAAAAGTATAGTTAAAGCCGGACACCAAGTAGGCAACCATGGTTACAACCATCCCAATTTTGATTCGCTTTCTAAAGATTTAATGCACTACCAAATAACAAAAACGGATAGCTTAATTCGATCTGTTGGTTATAAGGGGGAGATTGTATTTCGAGCGCCATACGAACAAGTACCGCCAACTTTACAAAGTTATTTGGACCAAAATGGTCGAACCTATGCAGCCAGTACCTTGAATGGTCGAGACTGGGAGGTTCCTCCTGTAACTACAATAGTTAAAAGAATTGAAAAAGACGTGGTTCCCGGGTCTGTTATCGTGCTCCATGATTCTGCGCCCAAGACAGATAAGGTTAGGGAAAGGATCAATTCAGTTGAAGCGGCAAGAATGTTGATTACTAACTTGAAGGTAAAAGGATACCGTTTTGTTCGTATGGACCAACTATAATCTTGGCTTTAATCGTACAAAATAATAGGTTTCAATGGTGCTTTCTCGCGTTGCCGGATTAATAAATTCCGGGGTAAGTGTGGTGATATGAAAATCAGGAAAGGTGTCAATTACCTCATACGGGATCTCTGTTGCATCTAATTCTTTTTTATATCTTCCAGCCACAAATAAGTACATTTCTTCTCCGTCATAGGCCTTGAGTGAACCCGGTGATTGCATGTCGAATATTTTTCCGTAATAAAACTCTAAGGAGTTTTGCATTTCTATGAAACCATATACCTTATCCGAATCGAGTTCTTTTTCTTGTAAGTAGGCTGCAAATTCACTACCCGACTGGTATTTTTCAAGTGCAGGATAAAAGTGACCATTTAATGCAACATTGACACCTACAAACGTAAGAATGCTTGGTAGAACTAACTGAGCAAATGCAGTGGTTTTTTGGATCGAAAAGTAAATACTAGTTGCGAAACAAGCTGCTACCACCATCCATATGAACACACTGTGCATTGGGAAGGCCCAGATTACCAAAACGCCTAAAATGGACCACAGCAAAATATTGACAACATATTGGGTTTTGATAAAGCCGCGCAACAATTTACCATTGTTAACCAAGGCGTTGTTAATTTCATTGGCCGTAAGGACAGCAATAAATACCCATGATACATATATGTAATGTGGTAATTTGTAGCTGGACATAGACATTGCAACCATAACAAGCGTAAAACCACTGATGGTAATAAGCTCTTGTTTGTCATTAAATTTGTGCCGAACGATGTTTATTAACCTTTTGAAATAGGCGAAAATGGCTAGAAACATCCATGGAATGAACGACCAGACAAAACTGTGCACAAAAAACAATTTATCGGAATCATCTTTCCATTCGTTTTCACCTGTAATGCGGCCAAAACTTTGTGTCCAATAAAAAAACTTTACACCCACATTGCCGTGTTGGAGGTACAAACCATAGGTCATTGGAGCTAAAATCAATAATACAATTGCCAAACCGGGTATCCATTGCCATCGAAATAGATTCTTCCATTGTTTGTTCATGACAAAATGAGGACCAAACGCCATAATGGGTACCATCATACCGATTGGGCCTTTTTGAAGCATTGCCAATCCAATTCCTACAAAACTCCATACAAAATGGCTGGTCTTATTGGTTTGGAAATACTCGTATAACTGCCAAATAATAAAAGCCATTAAATTGGCCAGAATAGCATCTGTTCTAACGTCGTGGTTGCTCAATACATAGGCTTGGTTTCCAGCCATTAATATGGCAGCCAAAATACCTGTATTCTTGTTGTATAGTGATTTACCAAACTTGTAAGTACAGTAGGTACCAAATATCGTAGAGAGTACACTAGGTAGTCGGTAAGCAAAATGGTTGATTCCAAAAGTCATCATGGAAGGAACTGAAAGCCAAAACAAAAGAGGAGGTTTGTCTAGGTATTCAATTTCTCGGTATTTCGGAGTGAGAAATAACCCCAAGTCTTGTACCATTTGCATGCTGATTAAAGCATACTGTGTGGTGTCATAGTCCATGAGGTTGGGTACTAACCAACCAATGACATATACCAAACCCAACAGTGAAAAAATTAAATATAGTAAGCGGCTGCTAATGGAATTCATTCCTATTTGAAAAGGTTATATTTAACAATACAATAAATGGCTCTAAACCCATCTTTCCAGTTTATTTTTTTCCCTTCGGCATAGGTCCTGCCATAATAGGAGATGCCCACTTCATAAATTCTTATATCTTTTATCCTAGATATTTTGGCAGTAACTTCTGGTTCAAAACCAAACCTGTTTTCTTGTAGTTTTAGAGACTGGATCATGTCCGTCCTAAATAACTTGTAACATGTTTCCATGTCGGTCAAATTGAGGTTGGTAAATGCGTTGGAAAGGTTGGTTAAGAACTTATTTCCAATGGAATGCCAGAAAAATAAAATTCTGTGTGGATGGTGCCCCATAAACCTTGAGCCATAAACAATATCAGCAAAACCTTCAACAACAGGCCTTAGCAGGTCGTTGTATTCTCTTGGGTCATATTCTAAATCGGCATCTTGAATGATTAAATATTCGCCGGAAGCCCTTTTTATGCCGGTATGCAGAGCGGCACCTTTGCCAAGGTTGGTCTCGTGTGCGTAGTATTGAATATTCAACTCTGGATTGTCCGTCTTGTATTTTATGATGGTATTTTCAGTTCTATCGATAGAGCAGTCATTGATAATAACAATCTCCTTTTCAATATTATTTACCAACTGCACCGCTTTTACCCGGTCCAGAATGTTGGTGATTGTACGTTCCTCGTTGTATGCGGGAATGATGATTGACAGTTTTTTTATTTCCATTCTACTGTAATAGCTCGATAGCTGCTCCGTTACTCTAATTGTGAAAAATTTCGTGAAGTTAAAACAAAAATTTGAGTTAATAAAACAATCACTTTTTCAACTTATACTTCTTTGTTTTGTTTTTCACTACTTATTTTTACATTTGATGTCTATAAAGCTAACAATCATGAAAATAAAATTATCTTTTTTAACTCTGTTAAGTGCAATTTGCATGTTTTCTTGTACACCAAAAGAAGGCCAAACAGAGGAGCAAACAAACAATCCAGAAGAC
This sequence comes from Cytophagales bacterium Alg240-R148, assembly GCA_900537185.1. Taxonomy (GTDB): domain Bacteria; phylum Bacteroidota; class Bacteroidia; order Cytophagales; family Cyclobacteriaceae; genus Alg240-R148. The sequence goes on along the minus strand of LS999828.1, from coordinate 154,776 downwards.
TCGGTTGTGGTAACAGAAAGCACTGAAACAGTACAGCTGGTAGGACAATTTGGAGCCGCCTTATCCGATTCGGAACAATGGTCGGCCGATAAGCTCAAAAAAGAATTGTCTCAACTAGACTCCGCTGATATGAAAATAGCAGGAGAAATAGTAGAAACATGTACGAAAAAAGGTTGCTGGATGACAGTAAAGTTAGCCACCAATGATACCATTAGAGTAACCTTTAGGGAGTATGGGTTTTTTGTGCCCAAAGAAGGAGTAGAAGGAAAAAGCGTAGTGTTTGAAGGAACTGCCTTTAAAAAGGTAACGGATGTGGCTACATTACAACATTTTGCATCTGATGCAGGTAAATCAGAAGAAGAAATTGCAAAAATAACGGATCCGAAAGAAGAAATTACATTTACTGCAGATGCTGTGAAAATAAATTGATTAACTTTTGTACAGTCCTTTAGCGCTTTTGTTTCGGATGGTAGTCCGTTTCAAAAGCGTTCCAGTTAAACTGGCCATTCCGCCACAAAGCCCTGCAAGCAAAGCCCCAGCGATTTGTAAATACCATACGGGTAGCCCTCCAAGCATTTCGGAAATGCGAGTAGATAATATCTGTTCTGATTGAACATCAATGTAATAGCTAAGAACAAACCAAACCAAGGCATTCCCTAAAAAACCAATAAAAAAGGCCCTAAACCCGTTGTTAAACAAAACCATTCCTGCTATTGCTGAGGCGATTCCTAAAAACCACCACGGCCCCATCATTTGGCCAATTGTGGTGAGTGCAATAAGTGTTAAAAGTTGGAATATGAATTTCATTAGTTGTTGGGTTTTAATGTTTGAGAAAAAACAGCGTTTGCACGGGATTTTGAAGCATCTGCTTCAATAGAAAGCGCAATGAAATTCCCTTGAATATAATCGGGCAACATGTTGCTGTAATAATAACTTCCAGGATTTCCAGATTGCCCTCCGGGTAAGATGCCATAAGCCTTTGGAGGACTGCTCATTTCAACAATAAGGCGCTGGGAAGGTCCGTGGCTTCCTTTGGTGCTGTTGATGGCATCAGCATGTCCACTGATAGTAGGGGCATATTCAGAAAATGCTGGCAATCGCATCAAATGGCGAATGGTTGTGTTTTTATAGAATCCCCAATTCTGCTCTTCTAGGGGTTGTTCGTTTTCCCATTTCTCTACCTCCTCCAATACAATCATAAAGCTTTTTTGAATTAAATCAGTTGTTTTTTCTACTTCAGTAGTGGATTGAATATCCAGGTATTTATAGTCGGGATTGGTTTTTAAAATTTGTATGGTATTGTATGCATTGGGCCATTGTGCTTTATAGTCCAAGTTTTGAAACTCGTCCCAAACCATTGTGTATAAAGTGCGCCACCACATATCAAAATATACCGCTGTTTTATTTTCTGCTCTATAAACATAGTCCCAGCTTTGTAGTGCATTTAGAACTTCTTTGCCATTGGCGGAGGCTGGAACGCTGGCCAACATTAATGGGAGAATTTCTTGGGCTTTTATGCTCAAAGCATCGCTTTGCATGTCCTTCATTTCTGACAAAGTGAATTTGTCTTTGGATTGCAAAATGGAGTTGATTCTTCTGTTTCTAAAGTATTCAAGGCTGCCCTGATAAAAATAGTAGGGGTAAGTAGCATCCACGGAGTGTTGGTTGGCTGAACTTACAAACCCCCTATCTGGATTGACTTGCGCAGCACTATGTTTTTTAGGAATGTACCCTTGCCATTCCATTGCAGGGTCACTTCCATCCATAATAAATTTCCCTTGTTCGGTCCATTTAAGAGGGTATTTCCCTTGTACTGTTAGGGCGATGTCTCCGTCAGTGGAGGCGAAAACTATATTTTGTGGCGGGCTGTCCCAGTATTGGATGGCCGATTGGTAGTCCTCCAAACTTGTTGCTCGGTTCAATTCCACTAAGGCCTTAAGGGTGTTGGAAGTTTCATGCCCTGTCCAGCGCAATGCCAAATTGTGTTGGAGGTTGTTTCCTAAGAACCCTTTTTCATATACAACGGGCCCATGGGTGGTATGCACCACCGTATCCATAACATCTTCTGCTCCCCTTACTCGGATATGCTCCACTTTGATTTCACTATCCTTCCATGTATTGTTGTACCAATAGGAAGTTCGGGTAGAGTCTTTGAATTTAATGTTGTACCAATCTCGAGTATCCCTTGGCGCATTGGTAAACCCCCAGGCGATGTTCTCGTTAAATCCAATTGTGATGCCTGGAGCTCCTGTAAATGTATATCCATAAACATTGAGCCCAGGGGCGTGTAAATGCATCATGACCCAAAGAGAGGGCATGCTCAGGTTTAAGTGGGTGTCATTGGCCAAAATGGCATTGCCAGAACTTGATTTGGAAGGCGCAATGGCCCAGTTGTTGCTACCGTTGTCTGGATCTGGCTTATCAAGAAAGTTTTGGATGTCTGCTGTTGGATATGGGATTTTTGTCGGTGGTATAACTGCTGATGGGGTAAAGCTCCATGAAGAATCGGATGGTATGGTTGGGTCAATTCCCTTTGGGAAATCCGGAAACATTATATCGAAATCTTCTCTTCCAAAATGGTTCAAGGATAAGGTGTTTTCTATGTCTCTATCTCGCCCAGTAAGATTTTCTATCATATATGCTAGGATCAAGGCAGATTTATAGGGCGTCCATTCTTCCGGTTCATAATTAAGAATTTTATACTCCAAAGGAAGGTCGGCTCGTGAGAGTTGTTGGATGTAGGCATTTACTCCTTTGGCATAGGCATCGGTATATTCGTTTACTTCTTTATCAGCTTTTACCGCTTCGTACGCTTTTTGGGCTGCTATGGGCAAGCCTTTTCGCCTTTGTGCTCGGTCTAAAGGAATGGTAGCAGGCCCTACAATTTCGGACAACCTGCCCGCCGCCGCATGCGTTTGGAACTCAAGTTGCCACAACCTCAATTGTGCTACAACAAACCCTTGCGCCATGTACAGATCGTACATGTTGTTGGCATAAATATGGGGGATCAAGTTTTTGTCATAATACACATTTACAGGCTCTTGGAGGCCTTCAATATTCAATTCAGAAGAAAATGGAATGTCGAGGTTGTTGGAGTTGGCCCAAAAACCATTAAATGGACTTAGGAATTTTCCTGGTGCAGGGGTTTTGTTTCCATCAATATCTAGGCGGTTGTGCATAAAATAAAATAAGACTACCGTTAGACCGAATGAAAGCAAAAATTTGAATATCTTCATAGGTGTTCGCTGTTAATCTTATAAATATGTAAAATAACTCCTTATTTTTCAAACTAAGATCAAAAAGGGTTGTTGAGAATAACTTATTTCCTATCTTTGAAAGCTGAAAAATAAGGGAATAATCTATCCATGAATAAATACCACGAAGAAGATCTTTCACGGTTTGCATTTTTAATTACCGGCGGAGCCGGGTTTATCGGTTCGAATTTAGTTGAGTACTTATTGAAGTTTGGAGCAGGCAAAGTACGTGTCCTAGACAATCTGTCAACAGGGTTTTTGTCCAATTTGGAAGAATTCAAACAACACCCTTCTTTCGAGTTTATGGAAGGGGATATAAGAAACTTAGAAGATTGTAAAAAAGCTTGTGAAGGGATAGACTTCGTAAGCCATCAGGCTGCATTAGGATCGGTTCCACGGTCTATTAATGACCCCATCACTACCAATGACGTTAATGTTGGAGGCTTTTTAAATATGTTGGTGGCGGTAAAAGATTCTAAAGTTAATAGAATGGTCTATGCTGCTTCGTCTTCTACTTACGGAGATAGCAAAGAGTTACCAAAAGTGGAAAATAGAATAGGCAAGCCTTTGTCGCCCTATGCAGTTACTAAATTCGTAAACGAATTGTATGCAGATGTTTTCGCAAAAACCTATGGCGTAGAAACGATCGGACTTCGGTATTTTAATGTTTTTGGCCCTAAACAAAGCCCAAAAGGAGCTTACGCAGCTGTGATTCCTTTATTTATTAAAGCACTTAAGGATGGTATTCCTCCATTGATCAATGGAGACGGAGAACAAACGAGGGATTTCACCTATGTGGAAAATGCAGTGCAGGCCAATATTAAGGCCATGATGGTGCAAGATTCTGGCGCTGTCAACGAAGTTTATAACGTGGCATGTGGAGAGCAGATTTCAATTAATACTTTATGGCTTACTATTAAAAGGTTGATGAATAAAGAATTGGATCCAAGCTTTGGGCCTGAAAGGCCTGGTGATGTGAAAAACAGCTTGGCTGATATTGAAAAGGCCAAAGAGAATTTAAGATATGTGCCGGAAGTTGCTGTGAAAAATGGGCTCGAAAATATGTTGACTTTATGATGAAAAGAAATATACTTATTTGTTGGATGTTACTTTTTTTTGTTTCTTGTGTATCAAATAAAAAAACACAATACCTTCAGAAAAATGATGTAAACCCACCTTCTGTTCAATTAGACTCAGTAATTAGGAATTACCAGCCTACATTGTATGAATACAAACTACAACCTGAAGATATCTTAAAGGTTACAGTAGGAACAATAACAGATGAAGATTATAATTTCTTTAAAACTGAATTTGACAAATCAGTTAACATGAATTTAAATGGAGGTAGCGCTCTGATTTATGGAGAATTAATTGATGAAGAAGGTGAAATTGAATACCCTGTTATTGGCAAAGTAAAAGTTGCTGGTTTAACAATTTTTGAACTTCAAGAATTATTGAAAATAAAGGCAATAGAACATGGGTTAAAAGAACCTGTTGTTAAGGTCAGACTGCTAAATTTCAGGTTCACTGTAATTGGAGAGACTAAAAAAGAGGGTACGTTTACAACTTATAATAATAGGATTAATTTACTAGAAGCCATTGGTGTTGCAGGTGGGTTTGGAGATTTAGCAGATCGGGCTAAAATTAAGCTTATCAGGTATAAAAACAACAAGGTAGATGTCTCTTACCTTGATTTTAATGATGAGAATTTAATTAATTCTCCCTTCTTTTATTTACACCAAGGAGATGTTCTAATTGTGCCACCGCTAAAACAAAGACCATTTAGAAAGTATTTTGGCGAAAATCTAGCACTTATAGTTTCTTCTTTAACGCTTTTGATATTAGTGATTAATACAACGAAATAATTTTGGAACAAAACTACTATAACTCAGAAGTTAACAAATTTGGCAATACACTAATTGTCAATTATAAAAGGCTTTTCTCAAACTGTTTAAGGTATTGGTACCTGTTTTTAATATCAGTTTCAATTTTATTTCTAATGGCTTATTCATTTGATAGATATGCTACAAGAGTATATTCTGTCGATATGTCAATATTAATAAAAGAAAGCGAGGAAGCCAGTGGTAATGCTGAGCTTCTTTATAATAACCCATTAGTTGATGGTTATAGAAATTTTTATAATGAAATTTTTATAATTAAAAGTTTCCCTTTGGTTCATAAAGTTGTAAACCAACTTGGATTGGATAGTAAAGTCTTTGTTGAAGGAAATGTTAAAGAGACTGAACTTTACGAAAAATTTCCAGTTAAATTTAATCTTCTTGATGTTCGAGAAAAGGGGAGTACCAGTTTTTCCATTTTATTAAAAGATAGTAGTTCGTTTGAATTAACACTTATTTCGGAAGACGAAGAAGAGGAAAGTGAAACAAAAGTGTTCCAAATTGGGGACACCGTAGAATTTGGGGGTGTTAAATTTGCTAGTTCGTTTAGATTGAGAAATGCCAATTTCTCTCAAGAATATGTTGGCAAAGATTGTAAGTTGTATTTTAATAAAACAGAACAGGTTGTTAAATCATATGTAAACAAGTTAAATATAGAGTGGGCCGAAGAAGGTGCTTCTGTTGTAGATATGAGGATCAATGGAACAATTGTTTCTAAAGAAATTGATTTCTTAAATACTTTAGTTAGCGCTTATTCTTTTCAAGATTTAGAAAAGAAACGAACAGCAGCATCTCGTTCACTTGAGTTTATTGAAGGGCAATTGGCCTCCATTTCTGATTCTTTGCTGCTTTATGAATTACAATTGGAAAGGTTTAAGTCTGTAAATACATTAACAGACCTGAGCGGTGAGGCTCGCAGGTTGTTGATTAAGTTAGAAGAAATTGAAAAGCAAAAATCTGATTACATAGTTCGAGATAATTATTTAAATTATTTATACAAATATATTTCAGAAAGTGAAAAATTGGATCAAGTAGTTCTACCTGTTTCAGTGGGTGTAAATGATCCAATTTTAACCGCCTTGGTGAGTAAAATGGTTGACCTTCAACTAAATTTAAAGTCATTTATTTCCACTAGCTCAGAAAAAAACCCAATTTATATTGAAAAGTTTAATGAATTGGGCAACGTTAGAAAAAATATTCTGGAAAGTGTTGTAAGTCTTCAAAGAACAAATAAAGAAAAATTAAAAAGTATAGATAAGCGCATCGATGTTTTGAACGACCAAATGGTAAGGTTACCAAGGGCTGAACGTAAACTCATTACAATAGAAAGAAATTACAAGTTTAGTGAGAATTTGTATGATTTTTTGTCTCAAAAAAGAGCAGAAGCAGGGATAACCAAAGCTTCAGCCGTTTCAGATATTATAGTTATAAACCCAGCTATGCAACTAGGTGGAGCCATTGCACCGAAAACTAATAGAAATTATATTATAGGGTTGTTATTTGGGATTGGTTTACCATTTTTAATTCTGCTTTTATTAGAGTATTTAGATAACAAGATCCAGTCCAAGGAAGACATCGAACTATTTGCAGACATCCCTGTTTCGGGTCTAATTGGTCATAATAAGTCAAACATTAATCTAATTGTCAACTTAAAACCTAAGTCAGCGATAGCAGAATCTTTCAGAACCCTGAGGTCGAATTTGCATTTTTTTTCACATAAGAAAAAGAAGAAGGTGTTCATGATCACCAGCTCATTGAGCGGAGAAGGTAAATCCTTCACATGTATGAATCTTGGGGCTGTAATGGCTGTTTCTGGTAAAAAAACCTTAATCATAGGGGCCGATATGAGGAAACCCAAAATGTACGATGACTTTGGACTAAATAATAACAAGGGGTTGAGTAATATTTTATCTGGTACGGCTTTAGTAAAGGAAACTATTCAGTCAACCGAAATACCTAATCTGGACCTTATCAGTGCGGGGCCTGTTCCCCCAAACCCTAGTGAAATGTTAATGCAGGATGAAATGTCTGCTATGATTGCCGAACTACAAGAATTTTATGACAATATAATAATTGATACTCCACCAATCGCTTTGGTTACGGATGCCTTTGTATTGTCTCCATTGGTTGATCATACTATTTATTTGACACGTCAAGGTTTTACACCTTTGGATGCGATAAACAACATTGCAGAGTATTACAAATCTAATAAAATAAGAAATATCAGCGTTGTTCTCAATGATATCAAAAACAACAGGATAGGTTATGGATATGGCAATGGACAAGGGTACGGCTACGGATATAAATACGGATATTACGAAGAAAAATAAATATGGATATAATAGCTGAAATTGGTCAAGCGCATGAAGGTAGTCTTGGAATTGCTCATTCCTATATTGAGGCGTTGCATAAAACTGGTGTTACAGCGATCAAATGGCAAGTTCATATTGCAGAATCTGAAAGTAGTGTATACGAGCCGTTTAGGGTGAATTTTTCCTATGAAGATAATAAAAGAGTAGATTATTGGAAAAGAATGGAGTTTGCCGAAGAGCAATGGGTTGGGTTAAAAAAACATTGTGAAGATAAAGATATGGAGTTTTTGGCTTCTCCATTTAGCAACGCTGCTGTAGACTTATTAGAAAGAATTGGTGTAAAAAGATATAAGGTTGGTTCAGGAGAAGTGAATAACTTTTTGATGCTTGATAAAATTGGAAAGACCAGAAAGCCAATACTTTTGTCATCAGGTATGAGTTCATTTTCTGAGTTAAGTGATGCAATTAATTTTTTAAAGACTTATAAAAGCGACGTATCAATATTCCAATGTACTACTGAGTATCCAACTAAACCCGAATCTTGGGGTTTAAATGTAATTGGCGATTTGAAAAGACGGTACGGGCTACCAGTTGGATTTAGTGATCATTCTGGAAATATATATGCTTGTTTGTCTGCTGTAGCTAAGGGAGCGGAATTGGTGGAATTCCATGTCGTTTTCGATAAAAAAATGTTTGGTCCTGATGCTACTTCGTCATTAACAATAAACGAAGTTCAACAACTTACTAAAGGGATTAAGGAAATAAACAGAGCTTTAAATTCTCCAATCAACAAAGAGGAGAACGGGAAATTTAAGGATTTAAAGTTAATTTTTGAAAAGTCTTTGGCAATAAATAAAAATGCAATTAAGGGTACAATTATTTCGGTTGACATGCTTGAGGCTAAGAAGCCAAGAGGCATGGGAATTTGTGCTTCGAAATACGAATCTATTATTGGTTCTAAACTTAATAAAGATCTTAATCAATGGGCTTTTATCACAGAGGAGGATATAGATAAATGAGAAAAATTTGTGTAGTAATCACAGCGAGGCCTTCTTATAGCAGGGTTAAAACACTTCTTCAAGCAATAGATGCTCATGAGGAGTTGGAACTTCAACTTGTGGTTGCGGCTTCTGCATTGCTGGATCGGTACGGGTCTGCAATAGATGTCATAGTAAAAGATGGCTTTGAAATAGTTGCAAAGGTCTTTAATGTTTTGGAAGGCGAAAACCTAACTGCCGCAGCGAAATCTACTGGTATTGGAATATTAGAATTGTCTTCAGTTTTTGAAAGACTTGAACCAGATATTGTAATTACGGTGGCCGATCGATTTGAAACTATGGCAACTGCTATTTCTGCATGTTACATGAATATCCCTCTGGCGCATATACAGGGAGGTGAGATCACTGGGAATATAGATGAAAAAGTAAGACATTCAATTACCAAATTAGCAGACTATCATTTTGTAGCTTCGGAAGGAGCTAAAAAAAGAGTTGAGTTATTAGGTGAACAAAAAAAGTATATTTTTAATACTGGATGCCCTAGTATTGATTTGGCAATGAAAGTCAATGCCAATAGTGATTTTTTAAATTCTATTTATGATAAATATGGGGGGGTAGGCGCTTTTCCAGATCTTGCGAATGGTTATTGGGTTGTTATGCAGCATCCAGTTACAACTGAAATTGAGTTTTCAAGGAAACAGATAGAAGAAACTTTAGATGCTTTAAGGGATTTAAATGACCCAGTTTTATGGTTTTGGCCCAATGTTGATGCAGGTGCCGATGGTACAAGTACTGGAATAAGAGCATACAGAGAAAAATATGATTTAAAGCATTTTCATTTTTTCAAAAACATGGAGCCTGAAGACTTTTTAAGACTTTTAATGAAAAGCCATGGTTTAATTGGTAATAGCAGTGTGGGGATAAGGGAGTGTGCATTCTTGGGTGTACCTGTAGTAAATATAGGTTCTAGGCAAAATAGAAGAGAAAGAGGTGAAAATGTGATAGATGTTGGGTATGATCATAACCATATAAAACAAGCAGTGGAAACTATTAAAAATGGATCGAGACCAAAACAGTCAATGGTTTACGGTGGAGGCGATGCTGGAATACAAATTGCTAATTTGCTAAGTGAGTTACCTTTAATTTATCACAAAACAATTACCTACTAATGAAAGTCTTAACTATTATTCCAGCAAGGGGAGGTTCAAAAGGTGTTGTAGGTAAAAATAAAAAACTTATCGCTGGAAAACCTTTAATCGAATATTCTCTTGATCTTTCTTTGGAGCTTGGCGAAAATTTCGACTTTTGGGTAAGTACTGATGACGAGGACATCATGGGGTTGGCACAAAACTATGAGAATGTAGAATTGCACAAAAGAAAGGCAAGTTTATCTACAGATGAAAGCCCAATTGTTGATACTATTGACCGACTTTTGAAATTAGTAGAACAATCGAAAGAATGTGAATTTGATTTAATTTTATTGCTTCAACCCACATCTCCTTTGCGCAAGGCCGAAGACATTAGAAATGCGATAAAATTATTAATGGAAGACGAATCAACCCAATCAGTAGTTTCTGTGTGTGCAATGGAAGATATGCACCCAGCAAGGATGTATTGGAAAGAAAGTGGTTATTTGAAACCAATTTTAGATAAATTTGAAAAAACCAGAAGGCAAGATATTTCACCAGCATATTACAGGAATGGATGTATTTATTTAGTTAAAAGAAATGCATTTAAACAAAATAAAGAAATTATGGTCAAACCAATGAAAGCTTATCCGATGCCTTCGTCTTGGTTGTTAAATATTGATGACCCACGGGACGTATTGATTGCCGAAGCCATCATTCCTGAATGGAGTAAGGGAGTTTTATGAAAGTTGCTTTGAATATGGAGCCCTATGGGTATAGCCAAGAAGCAATTGAGCTCATAGAACAAAAAGGATACAACTATTACGAATGTACATGGGATGGGTTGAGTTCATTTGAATTAAGAGAACGCATTGAAGTGCTTATAGTAAGACTTGCGAAGAAAGTTGGGACTAAAGAATTAGAAATGTTTCCTAATTTAAAGTATTTGCTTTCGGCAACTACTGGACATGACCACCTTGATCTTGATTCACTGGAAGAAAAAAAAGTCCAATTAGTTTCTTTGCGTGGACATACTGACTTTTTAAACTCTATTCCTTCTACTGCAGAGTTTACTTGGGCTCTTTTGCAAAGTTTGTCAAGAAATGTTCATAATTCTTATGTGGATGTATTGGAAGGCAATTGGGATAGGGACAAATTTAGAGGTTATCAATTGAAAAATAAAAAAATTGGTATAATAGGGTTGGGTCGAACAGGTTTGAAAGTAGCAAGATATGCACGTGCCTTTGATATGAACGTTATTTATTATGATCCTTATGTTGTGAATGATGAATACGAGAAAATTGATGATTTAGGAGGGTTGTTGGGAGCTGCGGATATTGTTTCAATTCATGTCCATTTAAATCCAGAAACAACGGAGCTTATTGGAAAAAAAGAAATTAACTTATTAAACGCTGGATCGTTGATAATTAACACATCAAGAGCAGGGATATGGAATGAAGAAGCCTTGGTACAGGCAATAAAGGATGAGAAGATTGCAGGTGTAGCTACAGATGTAATAATTTCTGAGCTAGTAGATGTGAAGGAAAGTGTTTTATGGAAAGCCTCAAAAGATCATAAAAACATATTAATAACCCCCCACTTAGGAGGCGCAACTTGGGATGCAATGTGGAAGTGCGAGAAGTTTGTTGTCAGTTTAATTTAGAAAAATGAATATTGATATTGCCTATATTGTTTCTCATGGTTTTGCTGCGAGAATGGTTACTCAAACCGATTTACTTGGTAAATTGGTCAAAGAAGGTCTAAATGTAGCTTTGATTTGTCCGGATAAAAATGATTCTAATTTAAAAGCTTATTGCGGGTTAAAGAATGTTCATTTGTATGAGTTTAATGAAAATGGAAAGTTGGGGAACCAACAGTATATGTTTAAGCGAAAATATTTTTTAGAAGACCTAAAAAAGAACACGGCTTTATGGGAAAAACATGTTTATTCTATTAAGTATAACAAATCAAAAAACCCTTTGACACATATTTGGCCAAGGTATTATGGCATGATTTATAGGTTGATTTCATTTTTTCCTTCCATTAGAAAGAGATTCAAAAATAAAGAAAATGGGTATTTGAAATCTGATTTAGCAAATCAAATTCTCGACGATATAAATCCAAAAAAACTAGTAGCCACTTACCCAGTAAACTTTAATGAAGCAGTATTGTTGAAATTGGGAAATGAAAGAAAGAATACTGAGACATGGATTCATTTATTAAGTTGGGATAATATAAGTTGTAAGGGTTTCTTTCCAGCATTATCAGAAAAGTATATAGCATGGGGTGATGTGATGAAATCAGAACTTGTGGAATATTATGGTATTGAACCTGAAAATATATTCAAATGTGGAGTTCCTCATTTTGATTTTCATAGTGAAGTGAAGAGGAGACCAAATTTTAAGCCGGTTCTGAAAAATTTGGGTTTAAAAGAAGATGCAAATTATTTATTTTTTGCAATGAGTTCCCCAAGATTCGCCCCGAAGGAAATTGATATTGTTGAGTGGTTGGCCAATGCAGTAGAAACTCAGCAATTCAATGAAAAATCGCTTCAATTAATAGTAAGGCCACACCCACAAAATGTGAGTGGAAAAATGAAAGACAAAACGTGGTTGCCGCGTTTAAAGAATTTGGCCAAAATGAACAATGTTGTAGTTGATTTTCCTAACTTAATAGAAAGCAAGTTAAATTGGAGTATGGATGTTTCAGACATGGAGAAATTTTCGCAATTGCTTACTGGGAGTTTGATAACATTAAATTCAGGAAGCACGGTTGCTATAGATGCCTTGATTCATGAGAAGCCAGTTATATTAACTTCATTTGATGGAGATGCTGATTTGCCATACTGGAAGTCGGCAAGAAGGCTAGTTGATTACAATCATTTAAAAAAGGTCATAAGTTATAACGGTATTAGCGTTGTTAATAGCTTTGACCATCTAAAACAAAGTATTAATGAATATATAGGTAATCCTGAATATTTAATTAATGAAAGAAAGGAAACAATTGATGCCCAAGTAAGTGAAAAGATAGATAGTACAAAAAATGTTGTTAAATGTCTAGCATGTTAAGATTTATTAAGGCTATTATTAAAATTTTAGTAAAGAGTGAATTTGAAGATTTAAATGCTCATAAAAGCGTTGTTATACCTTCAAATTGCGTCGTTAAGGGAAACGTCGATGTGGAAGCCTATTCTACTTTTGGGCCTGGGTGCTTTTTTAGAGGAGATATTTCTATAGGAAGGTATTGTCAATTTGGAGCAAGTGTTTCTGTACATTCACGAACTCATTCTATGAATTCTATGACAACATACAACAACCCAATATTGTTTGATGGTGAATTAAAAAAATTATCAACATCTAAAAAGGTCAGTATCGGGCATGATGTCTGGGTAGGTCATGGGGCAATAATATTAAGTGGTGTTTCTATTGGGAATGGGGTTGTTATAGGAGCAGGAAGTGTTGTTACAAAAAGTGTTGAAGACTTCTCCGTAGTGGCTGGTGTGCCTGCAAAAGAAATAAAAAAGAGATTTACTAAAGACACTAGAGAAGCTATCTTGGAACTAAAATGGTGGGAAAAAACCCCTGAAGAATTAAAGAAAATTAAAGACCTATTTTTTAAAGACCTAAGTAAAGAGGAACTTATTTAGTATGGTATCTGGTGTTAAAAATACATTATATAATACAATTACTACCATTGTTTTAGTAATGTTTGGGTTGTCTACCTCTATTATGATCGCCCGGGTTTTAGGCCCTTCCGATAAAGGAGTATTTAACTTTTTTGTTATCATTGTATCCATATCCATTAGTGTTTTTCAATTTGGTTTCGGTGCAGGTTCCCTCTATTCTATATCTTCTGAAAAGTTTAAAATCAAAGAAGTTTTTCTAACCTCTTTGATTACAACATTTTTTATTGGGTTTTTAACTAGTAGCATAATTGTTTTATTTTTTTGGTTAGAGTGGATTCCAATTTTTTCGAAAAACATTAAAACAAACAAGTTTATTCTGCTAATGATTTTGCCAATAATAGAAAGTATGTATCGAGTAGTTGTACAACTGTTAACAGGTTCTTCTTTATTTGGAATAGTTAATAGAGTGAATTTATTAAATGCAGGCTTGTTTTTAATGCTATTGTTGGCGTTATACATTGTCAACAGGTTTACTTTAGAATTTGTTTTGTTTGTATATCTATTTCAACGAACAATTGTTTTTATTGGATTTTTAACTGTTGTGATTATCAAAATAAGGCCAGTTGTCGATGTAAATCTCAAATATGCAAACTTTTGCTTTAGCTATGGGCTGAAGTCCTGGGTAGGCAATATTTCTAATCAAGCGAATGCGAAAATGGACCAAGTCTTAATTGGATTTTTTTTAACTTCAGGTGCTTTAGGGGTTTATAATGTTGGATATAGCATTATAAACTATTTAGAAACAGGGTTTACTGGGTTTCATAAAGTGTTTTTTAATAAAGTGGCTCAATTCAAAGATGAGAAATTGAGACTTTCTTTTTTTCTACAAATGCATAGGATTATGTTAGTTATTTGTGTTTTCATTTCAATAGCTATGGCTTTGCTATCCAAATACTTTATCGTTGTAATTTATGGAAATGACTATGCTGATTCTTATTACGTAATACTAATTTTATTGGTGGGGGTAATCCCTTATTTTTCTACCAGAAGGATGGTTCAGAAGTTTTTTTCGGCCAAAGGACAACCTTTTACAGCTTCAATGATTGAAATTGTTACAAGCGTATCTGGGCTTCTGTTATATGTTGTTTTAATTCCATATTATGGCATGTTAGGGGCGGCTTCAGCAACAAGCATTGCATTTTTAATTGGGACTGTTTATGCTTTAATTATGTTTATGAAAAACGAATCTTCGGTTACTTTCACTGATTTTTTTGTTTTGAAATTTGAGGATTTTCTATATTTTAAAAAAGTAATTAAGAGAGTTAAAGGTGTGAAATAATATGTTAAAGCAATTCAAAAAAAGAGGTTTTGGTTACTTATTTTGGAAGGTTAGAAAATATGCAGGATATAGGATAAGAGGTTATTATTACTTATTATTTAAGTTTTCAAATGCTAAAGGACTTAAGGTAGGAGGGAAAGTAAAAGTAAGAAGGGATAACCAGGCTAATTTTACATTTGGCAATAGTATAACGCTTCAAAATAAAGTTTTACTTCATTGTTATACGGTGGGTGAGTCTCATTTAAAACCTTTAATTAAAATTGGAGACTATTCAAACATCAAATCAGGAGTAATAATTAAAGCACTTTCAGGTTCTGTGGAAATTGGTAGAAATGTGGCCATCGGACATAATTCCGAAATAATTGCAGAAAATGCAGGAATAAAAATAGGAGACAATTGTAGGATTGCAGCTGAGGCGTTTATTATAACAAACAACCATAATTACAACGATCCCAATAAGCTGATCAGAGAGCAAGGTAGGTCACACTCAGAGGTTGTTTTAGGAAATGACATTTGGGTTGGGCGAAGGTCAATTATATTACCTAATGTGACCATTGGTGATGGGGCAGTAATAGCAGCTGGTTCAATAGTGACAAAAGATGTTGCACCTTATTCAATTGTTGGTGGTAACCCTGCTAAATTAATCAAAATAAGGGGCAAAGAATGAAACCAAATTTTCTTATAATAGGTGAGAGGCGAAGTGGGAGTACTACGCTGGCAAAATGGATAGAAGCACATCCAGAATTAGGGTTGTTATCTAGTATGGATACAGCATATTTTATGGATGACGAATTAAGAGGTAGAAAAGAATGGCTTGAAGGGTATGTAAACAGGAGTGATTGGGACAGAAATCATAGCAAACGGGACTACGAGCTTCAATTCGATTCTCTTGATAATAATAAAAAAGCCATTGGGGAAAAAAGTGCCGATTATCTGTTTCTAGACCAATGTTATCATAGGATCAAAAAGTTTTACCCAGATATTAAACTAGTTTTGATTCTTAGGAATCCAGTTCAGAGGGCTTGGTCTCATTACATTAATGAAATTGGTAAAGAAAGGGAAGAATTAAGCTTTGACAAAGCTTTGAAAGCAGAAGACAATAGAATTGAAAGAAGTGAGTATGCTAAAGCGCACTTATCATATAAAAATAGAGGGTTTTATTATCAATCGTTAAATTTGTTGTATAAAACCTTTGATAAAAGTCAAGTTCATGTGGTGATTTTGGAGCACCTGTTAGAAAAACCTAAAAATGTTCTAGGGTCTTTGTATGATTTCCTTGGGATAGATAGCTCATTGGGTTTTGATAAAGTTGGGGTGAGGTTCAATAATAGTTGGACAACTTTCCCAAAGACATTTTGGAAAAAGAATATGTTTCTTACCAAATCTGAAAAAGCTTTTAATTTAATAATCAAACTTGGAACAACCTTGTTAATACGAGATTTGTACAAAAGAAGGCGCATTTCGGTTCAACTTGAATCTTTAACCCGCTATTCAAAAGATGATATTAAAATGGAAGATAAAACGAAGAAATACTTGAATAGTATTTATAAAGAAGATATCAAATCTTTAGAGGAGCTTCTACATGTTGATTTAAGTTGTTGGAAAGGTTAATATGAAGTCAATAATAAGAAAAATATTAAGGCCTATTGTGACAAGAGCTCTTAGCACTAACTTGTTTTATAAGTTTATAATAAATGAATTAATGCCAAACAATGGCTTGAAATTGGCCAACTCAATGTTGGATTTCGATTTCTATAAAAATAGTATCAAACCTTCATTGTTTGAATTAAAGAAATCGGATAGGATATTAATAATAGCTCCCCATCAAGACGATGAAAGTATAGGATGTGGTGGATTGATGATAGAGGCAAAAAAACTAGGTCTGCCTATAGAAATTATATTGTTTACTGACGGTGGACAAATCATAAAAGGAATTCCAACAGAAAAACTCATTCAAGACAGAAATGATGAATTATTGGCTGTGGCAAAGTCAGTTGGTGCAAAAGTGAGATTTCTAAATGTTAACAACTTTACTTTAGAAGTAAAAAAAGAACATGTAGTTGGGTTAGTTGGAATTATTAAAAAATTTGAACCTACCATTTTAGCAACACCTTGGTTGATGGATTTTCCATTAAAACATAGAGCTGTAAATCATGTCGTTGCCCATTGTCTCTCCTTTTTTAAAACTAAAGAATTGGGTTTCAAAATGTATGGATATCAAGTACATAATAACATAGTAGGGAATTTTTATTTGGACATATCTCATACTATTAAAGAAAAGGTTGACTTAATTAAAAATCACAAATCACAATTAGAAAACTTTAAGAAGTATGATTTTTTATCGGAGCAAATGGCCGGATGGAATTCTAGGTTAATCAATAACGACAATAAAAATGAACCTGTTAAATATATAGAAATGTTTAGTGTAATTGAGCCTTTTGAATATATGTTATTTGTCGAAAAATATTATGAGTTAAACTATAAAGACACTTACTTTGGCGATGAAAATGTTATCAAATCAATAAAGTTGGTTAAAAAAATAAAAAGTATATAACAATGAAATTATTAGTTACAGGTTCTAGCGGACTTATTGGCTCGGAAATAGTAAGACACTTTAGTACACTTGGTTATAATGTGTATGGTATAGACAACAACATGAGGGCTGATTTTTTTGGTGAAAATGGAGATACAAGGTGGAACCAGAACCAATTAATAAGTGCTTTTGACAATTTTGAGCACGTTGAGTTGGATATTCGAGATAGGGGTGCGGTTATGGAAATGATGAAAAAAATTAAGCCTGATTTCATTGCTCATACAGCAGCACAACCAAGCCATGATTTGGCGGCATCAAGACCCTTTGATGATTTTGATGTCAATGCAGTAGGAACATTAAATTTACTTGAGGCTACTAGGCAGTACTGTAAGGAATCACCATTTGCACACATGAGCACAAATAAAGTGTATGGAGATGCGCCTAATTTGTTGAATTTAAAAGAGTTGGATACGAGGTGGGAATATAATGATTCTGTGTTTTACAATGGGATTAAGGAAGACTTTACCATAGATCAATCAAAACATTCTCTTTTTGGGGCCTCAAAAGTTGCAGCAGATGTTATGGTACAAGAATATGGCCGTTATTTTGGTATGCCAACTTGTGCACTAAGAGGTGGGTGTTTAACTGGGCCGAATCACTCTGGTGTAGAGTTGCACGGTTTTCTGAGTTACCTTGTGAAGGTTAATGTTATGGAAGGAAAATACAAAGTGTTTGGTTACAAAGGTAAGCAAGTAAGAGACAATATTCATTCCTATGATGTTGCGAAGTTTATTGAGGCGTTCTTTGCAAACCCTAGAAAGGGGGAGGTGTACAATATAGGAGGTGGAAGAGATAATTCAGTGTCGATTTTGGAGGCTTTTGATATAGTTTCTGGAATTACTGGGAAAAAGATGAATTATGAGTATCTAGATAAAAATAGAGAAGGTGACCACATGTGTTATATATCAGATTTAACTAAAATGAAAAACCATTATCCAGAATGGTCTATAACTAAATCTATTCAAGTGGTATTCGAAGAAATTGTAGAGGCATGGGAAACCAGATCAAAGGGATGAAAAAAAAAAAAGTATTATATGTTAGTCGTTATTTTGAACCAAATAAAGGAGGTTCTGTAAGTATAAATGAAAATCTTACGAATCATTTCTCTTCCGACGAATTATGTGTGCTTACAAGTAAAAGTCCATTTTCTATATTTAACTCTAACAAGAGTAAATCTGAACATAAAAGATATTATACAATTGGAGAATTTAATATAAAAGGAAAGGGAGATCGGTTTTTTGTTCAACTATTGTATTTATTTTATCCTTTTGTTTTGCTTCACATGTTGTATGTCATTCGGAAAGAAAAAATCAATATAGTTGTTGCAACATTTCCAGATATCTTCTTGTGTAGAATTGCTTACCTACTTGCCAAGTGGTGCAACATTCCATTTTATACATATTTTCATAATACTTATCTTGAGAACAGGCCAAGGGGATCGATGAATTATTTTGCAAAAAAGTGGCAACCTAAACTGTTTTCAGCTTCAAAAAAAATCTTTGTAATGAGTGAAGGTATGAGTACATATTATGATGAGAAATATGGTGATTTAAATTTTATTCCATTGCCCCATTCTCATTCTTATTCATTTGATGAAAACTTTTTGAAACCGATATCCAATAAACAGGAAATTAGAATTGTTATGATAGGTAATTTTAATCATAGCAATATTGATGCGACAAAGCGGTGTATTAATACTTTTAGTAAAATAAATGGAGTAAATATTTCGTTTGATCTTTATACCCATGTTCCTGAAATTTTACTAAGAAATAGAGGGGTAGATACTAAATTGATCAATATAAAAGGCTATATAAATGAAGATGAATTGGTCGATGTTCTTCAGAAATATGACATAGCATTGTTAACTCATGGGTTTGAAGGAGGATATTCAGAGGTGGAGTATAAAACCATATTCCCAACTAGAACAATTCCACTGCTGGCATCTGGAATACCCATTTTTTTACACTCACCTAAAAATTCTTTTTTGACTTCGTTTGTTGAAAATCATGGATGTGCATATGTTAATAGCAGTTGTGATAAAGTTAAGTTGGAGAAAGATTTTATCGAATTTATTTCTAATCAAGAAAAACAATTACAATTAATAAAAGGCGCTTATAATACGTTGAAGGTTTTTGATGGGAAGAAGATTGCTGAGACTTTAAAATCTGAATTAAATTGAGAGTTCTTTTGGTAAAAATATATGCTTTTTTAATTTCATTTGAACACATTCTTGAATTCTACTTTGGTATTGAGACAATTCTAAAACCTTATAGGGTTATTGGTATTTTTATAGTTTTGTTGGGTATGAAAAGTTTAGCTCATTCTCCACAAATAAAGTTAAATAAGAGATTAATTTATTATCTTTTATTTGTTGTTGTCCATATCATTTTTGTGGCAATTATAGGTGAAGTGAACTGGGCCGGGTTCAATAATTATTATATACAAGTTTTTTTTAATGCAGTTGTTTTCATGACAATAATATCATTTTCATGGAATGAGGAAAACTATGTAAGTGTTATAAAGTTTTATGTCTGTGGTGTTGTAATTAACAGTTTATTTATTATTTATACTAAACACATTCTGAATTTTACTGAAAGGCTTTCTGGGTTTGTTGATGATCCAAATAGTGCGTCATTTGGAATTACCCTAGCTTTTATTTTTTTATTATACTTTAGATTAAATAAAAAATTATCGCTTTTGGTCTTTGTGACATTGTCAACTGTATTAATGTTTGCATTGTACTATACAGGTTCAAGATCAGGCATTTTTTTGGTTACCTTATCGGTTTTTACTTTACTTCTTTTAACAAAAGTTAATTTCCAATCATTATCAATTATTGGAATTGGAATTTTCGTTGTTTATAAATTGGTATTTATGGTTTTGGAACCAGATGATAAAAATTATCATACTGCAAATTCCACAGTTTCTCGGTTTGAAAAAATTGATAGCGATATTAGATTTGATTTATGGCAGTCAGGGTATGTGGCGTTTGAAAACTCAATGTATTTTGGCGTCGGAATGTTTCAATTCGCTTCCAATTTTAAAATATTTGGAGAGGCTGTAAGAACAGTTAACAAGTCGTTTTATAAGGCTAGAAAAAAAATGTATAAGGGACTTAGCTTACACAATTTGTATTTTGAAGTATTGTTTGGGACAGGTTTCTTAGGTTTTTTTTTCTTTTTGAGGTTTATCTATCAAATAATTAGATTATCTAAATTCAAAGAAAGAACAAATTTAAATAGAAAACTGCATTACTCTATGTGTATTTGTTTCCTTGTTTTTATAGCTGTGGTAGATGCGATATTGTCTGGGTATTTTTGGTTTACGTTATTCATTATATCTAATTCATTTGTGATTTCAAATATTGGGATAAAAAACTCTGTTTTGAGAACTAAACGTTTAATTATAAATGAATAATTTGTATATATTAGGTCCAATGCCTTTACCAATTGGAGGTGTAACTGTTCATGTGAAAAGGCTTGTAGAGATGTGTGAAAAGCACAAAGTGCCTTATAAGTTTGTGGATATAAAAAAAGAGTCTCTATTATATACTGTTTTACAGATGTCAAAATCGCAATTCTTTCATTTACATACTTCAAATTCATTATTCAGAGTTCTATTGTTGTTGTTAAGTAAAATTTGTTTTTCAAAAAGCATTGTAACTTTTCACGGAGACTTAGGGAGGTATTCTACATATAGAAATTGGTTGGATTATTTTTCTGTGTTTTTAGCAAATACACCTGTATTATTAAATAAGAATAGTATAACCAAAGCAAAAAAATTAAACTCTAAATCTAAAATGTGTGGGGCATTCATTCCGCCTGGAGAAATAGAAGAGCTGCAAAAAAATATTAAGAATAAAATTGATGCGTTTAAAAACAATTCATTTCATAAATTGTATGCTACTAATGCATATAACGTATCATTTGATTCTAAAGGGAAAGAAATTTATTGCATTACAGAACTAATAAGTGTTTTTAGTAATTTGAAAGATTATGGATTAATAATCTCTGATCCTTCAGGGAATTATCTGAAGTATCTGAAAAAGCTTAGTATTTCTATACCAAAAAATGTCTTATTTATTTCAGAAGAACACGATTTCATCAACGTCATTAATAGTGTGGATGGTTTAATTAGAGCTACTAGAACAGATGGTGATTCATTGACAGTAAAAGAAGCACTTTATTTTAAAATTAAAGTAATATGCAGTAATTGTGTAGATAGACCAAATGGCGTGCTATTGTATGATACTGAAAATTTTGAATTGCTAAATGATTTAATACAAGCTAATACTAGGAATGAGAATGTAGAAGTGAAAAACGGTTTTTTAAGTTTATTGAAAATTTATGATACCTACCTTAAATAATTCTGCCGCTGTAATTGATATGGCTATTAAAGTCATTAGAAATAGATCTTTGCGCGTATTGAGAAGTTCAAAGAATTAAAAATTATACAAAATAAATGAAACAAATATTACAATCTTTTAAAACTGGAAAAACTGAATTGGCTGAAATACCTGCTCCACAGGTAAAAAAAGGAACTGTTTTAATTCAAACTACTCGCTCTTTGGTATCTCTTGGTACCGAAAGAATGTTGGTTGAATTTGGAAAAGCAAACCTACTTGAAAAAGCCAGGCAGCAACCGGACAAAGTAAAGATGGTACTCGATAAAGTCAGGGCCGAGGGGTTGTTGCCAACAATGGAAACTGTTTTTAATAAATTGGAACAGCCATTGCCGCTGGGGTATTGTAATGTTGGAAAGGTCATTGAAGTTGGAGAAGGAGTTGAAACAGTTAATGTAGGTGATCGTGTAGTCTCAAATGGACCGCATGCAGAAATTGTCAATGTTCCTGAAAATTTAGTTGCGGTTGTTCCAGAGAATGTATCTGATGAACAAGCGGCATTTACCGTAATTGGCTCTATTGGTTTACAAGGCATTCGTTTGTGTCAACCAACCTTTGGAGAAACAATTGTTGTGGTAGGGTTGGGTTTAATTGGGCTACTAACTGCGCAGATGCTCATGGCCAATGGTTGTACAGTTATAGGAATAGATATTGATCAGAAAAAGTGTGATTTAGCTCAGAAATGGGGTGTTTCAGTGATTAACCCTACCGAAGGGCAAGACCCAGTAAAAACGGTTTTATCAAAAACACAAGAGGTTGGTGCTGATGGTGTTATTATAACAGCGTCTGCAAAGAACAATGATATCGTCTCTCAAGCCGCTCAAATGAGCCGAAAAAGAGGGCGGATTATTTTGGTCGGAGTAATAGGTCTTAACCTTTCTAGGGCCGAGTTTTATGAGAAAGAATTAACATTCCAGGTCTCTTGTAGTTATGGGCCTGGTAGATATGATGATGATTATGAACAAAAAGGTATAGATTATCCTTTGGCATTTGTAAGGTGGACTGAGAAAAGAAATTTCAGTTCAATTTTAGAAGCGATTTCTACTGGTAAAATATCTTTGAAGGAATTGATTACAGAAACTATTGAGTTAAAGAATTTTGCCCAGATTTATGACAATATAGGAAAATCAAATTCAATAGCTTCCATTCTAAGTTATCCTGAAAAACAACGTTCTATTAGTGCATCCGTTGTATTATCCAATAGCAGTTTTAAAGAATCTGATGGTGTGTTGGGGATTATTGGCGCAGGGAATTTCACTAAAATGACCCTACTGCCAGCATTAAAAGATACAATTTCAAAAGTAAAATACATAGCATCTTCTGGCGGTGTTAATGGAACCGCTTTAGCACAAAAACATAACATTCCAATTAGTACAACGGATTATAATGCCATATTAAAAGATCCTGAAGTTAAGGCTGTTATGATTACAACAAGACATAATTCCCATTCAAAAATGGTTGTGGAAGGGCTACAAGCTAAGAAAAATGTTTTTGTTGAAAAACCATTGGCACTTAATCAAAAGGAACTCGATGCTATAATTAGTAGCAAACCGGATGGTTTAACTGTGACTGTAGGATTTAATAGAAGATTTTCACCTCATATTATGGCAATAAAAGAATCACTTGGCAAAGTTACGGAGCCCATTAATATGAATTTAACCATGAATGCTGGTCATATACCATCCAACGTTTGGGTACATGATTTAAAAATTGGGGGAGGAAGAATAATTGGTGAGGCCTGTCATTATATTGATTTATGTGTGTACATGGCGAATTCAATGGTGAGCGCAGTTTGTATGAGTGCGATGGGGATTAACCCAGAACAATCTACAGACAATGCAAGCATACTGTTGAAATTTGAAAATGGAAGTCAAGCGGTTGTGAACTATTTTTCAAATGGATCTAAGGCTTATAGCAAAGAAAGGATGGAAGTTTATTCTCAGGAAAAAACTTGGGTCATGGACAATTTTAGATCAACAAAAGCCTATGGCGTCAAAGGGTTCAAAAGCTTAAAGACTAAAATTAACAAAGGCCATAAAAATCAGTTTGAGGCTTTCCAAAATAAATTAGAAAAAGGCGGTGGGGAATTAATACCATTTGCTGAAACAGTAAATGTTACCAAAGCTTCATTTGCCGCATTAGAGAGCCTCAAAACAGGGGGATGGGTGAAGTTGTAAAGTTAAATAATTCTAAAAGTGTTTCTTCCTGGTTGCTTAATAAAAAACGCATATAGTTTTACTAAGTAATAGTTGATCTGGCTTTAGATAAGTTATAGAATAAGTAGGGTGTATTTAAAAATAATGGACTATTGAAATTAAATCAAGCCATACAATTATTGAAAAACATGGGCCTGCGTTATGTGGTCTATAGAGTACAACATGAAGTGGAAAAAAAAACGGGAAGGCTCAAAAAGAAATTCCCTGTTGAACCAAGTAAAAAATCTTATGCTAGTTTGTCTGAATGGAGAAAGACTCCCAACGCATTTGATCTACCAAACATAGGAATAAGAGGCGGTGGAAATGATGATTTAAAAAAAGAGGTTACAAATATTTTTGAAGGAAAAATCCTATTTTTCTCAAAAGAATGGAAGCATTTAGGGGAAGACTATGATTGGGTTTGTAATCCAGATTCAGGATACAAATACCCAATGAAACATTGGTCGGAAATTCCAGATTTTAGTGCTGAAATTGGAGATATTAAATATGTTTGGGAAAAATCTAGGTTCACTTATTTTCAAACTGTATTAAGGCATGATGTTCAGTTTGAATCGGATAGTTCAGAATGGCTGTTTTCTCAAATGGACAGTTGGATTGCAGCCAATCCTATCAACCAAGGCCCCAATTGGAGGTGCAGCCAAGAGATTTCTTTGCGATTATTGAATTGGTATTTTGTTCTGTCTTTCTACCGGCAGTCAGAAAACCTAACGGAATCTCGATGGGCCAGTTACGAACACGTTATTTACTGGCAGTTGCATCATGTTTATTCTCATATAGATTTTTCAAGAATCGCAGTACGAAACAATCACGCAATAACCGAGACTGGTATCTTATTCATTTCAAAGTCGCTATTTCCATTTTTCCCTGATACCAAAAAATGGTCTTTGAAAGGGAAGGCATGGTTGGAACAAGAAGTAGCCTACCAAGTTTACGAAGATGGAACTTTTTTGCAATTTAGCATGAACTACCACAGAGTATTGGTGCAATTGCTCACTTTATTTATAAGAATATCTGAGCATAATGGGTTGAACCTATCAAATGTTGTGTTGGATCGTGCATATGAATCCTTAAAATTTCTATTAAGTTGTCAAGATACAATAACTGGACATTTGCCTAATTACGGAGCCAATGATGGTGCTTTGTTTTTCAAATGGACCAGCACCGATTTTAGAGATTATAGGCCCCAATTGAATAGCCTACATAAATTACTCACTGGGCAGGTCTATTATAGGTCCAATGAGACAGTTGATGAAGATTCAATTTGGATGGTTGGCAGCCAAGCTACCTCAGAAAGGTTTACACCTATTATTATAAATGATGGAATGTATCGTTTTGAAATTGGTGGATATTATATAATTAGAGAAGAAGAAGTTCTATCTTTTTTGAGATGTGGGAACCACAAAGACAGACCATCACAAGCAGATAATTTACATTTGGATATTTGGGTGAAAGGGGTAAACATATTGAGAGATGCGGGGTCTTATAAATACAATACGGAGCCGGGTTTGGTGAATTATTTTATGGGATCAAAGTCCCACAATACTGTGCTAATTAATGGCGAAAGCCAAATGAAAAAGGGGAGCAGATTTATATGGTACTATTGGACACAATCTTTGGGGTGTACTATGCTTGAGATGGATGATTCCTATGTTATAATTGCTAAAATAACGGCATTTGAGTTTTTAGGTTATAAAGTGATGCATGAAAGGAGAATTGTAAAACCAAAGAATACATTGGAATGGGAAATACAGGATGAAGTAAGTACAAAAGACAATGAAGAACTGAAAGCCCAACAAATTTGGCATTCAGCTTCATGGAATCAAGTTCACTTGGAAGCAAATGTAGATGGTAACTGGATAGGTCCGACTGAGTCAAATGGATATTATTCTGGCTACTATGGCCTAATGGAATCCTCGTTAGATAAATCATTTCAATTCACTAATTCTATTACAACAAAAATAATTTACAAGAACAGCGAACTATGAGAATTTTATTGATTCATCAGTATTTTTTAGAAAAAGATGATCCAGGAGGTTCAAGATTCAATGAAATGACCAAAGTATGGATAAAAGAAGGCCATGAGGTTACCGTGCTGTGTGGAATGTTGAATTATGTTACTGGAAAAATTCCAGATAAATACCAAGGTTTAAAGTTTCACAAATCAAATTATGAAGAAAACTTAGAAGTGCTGCGTTGTTTTGTTTCTGCGAATTATAATGTTAGTTTTTTAGGAAGGTTGTGGGCTTATTTTTCATTTGTATTTTCATCTATTTGGGCAGGTTTATTTAAAATTAAAGGGAAACACGATGTGATTTTGGTGACTTCTCCTCCGTTGTTTGTTGGCATAACTGGTTATTGTTTGTCACTTTTTAAAAGGATTCCTTTTATATTTGAGATAAGAGATTTATGGCCTGAATCCGCTATTGATACAGGTGTAATTACAAACAAGTGGATAATTAAGTTTGCTTTTTGGTTTGAAAAGTTTGTTTACAGGAAAGCGGCAATGATTAATGTGCTTACTCCTGCTTTTAGGGAGAAACTACTCACAGAAAAAAGTGTTCCGAAAGAAAAAGTGTTCTTTATTCCAAACGCAGCCGATTTTTCTTTGTCTGATGCTCTATTGAATTCTTTTGATGTGGACCAATTTAGAAAAGACCATGATTTGGAAGGTAAATTCGTAATTACCTATGTGGGTGCGCATGGAGTTGCCAACCATTTGGAACAATTGTTAGATGCAGCCGAAAAGATTGAAGATCCTGAAATACTCTTTTTATTAGTAGGAGATGGTATGGAAAAAAAACGACTTCAGAAAGCAGCATCTGATAGGCAATTACAAAATGTAAGGTTTATTAAATCGGTCCCTAAAAATGATGTTTTTAAATATATATTGGCATCCGATGTTGGTGCTTCAGTTTTGAAAAAAGTAGATACCTTCAAAACCATATATTCTAACAAAACTTTTGACTATATGGCATGTAAGAAACCGGTTCTACTTCTGATAGATGGGGTGTCAAGAGAGCTCGTAAACAGTGCTCAGTGCGGAGTTTATGCTGAACCTGAAAATATTGCCCAAATAACATCTGCAATTGAAGAAATGAAATTACATGCTGAAAAATATAAATTGTTGGGTGTAAACGGTTACAATTACGCAAAAGAAAAGTTTGATAGGGAGGTGTTGGCCAAAAATTATATTGATTATATTTCAAAATGCAGTTAAAATGTACATTAAACTCATTAAGCCATTATTTGATTTCTTAATTGCAATAGTTGCTTTATTGTTGTGCCTGCCTCTTATTGTATTGGTTGCATTCTTTTTGTATGTTTTTCAAGATGGTAATGTTTTTTTCACTCAACTAAGGCCGGGTAGAAATGGTGTAATCTTTAAGTTAATAAAGTTTAAAACCATGAAAGATACCAAGGATGCGCAAGGAGAACTTTTACCTGATCATAAAAGGTTGACAAAAGTTGGTTCTTTTGTGAGAAAAACGTCATTGGATGAATTGCCCCAATTATTAAATGTAATAAAAGGGCAAATGAGCATTGTTGGGCCAAGACCTCTGTTGGTGGAGTATTTACCACTTTACAATACGGAACAGGAAAAGAGGCACAACGTTAAACCCGGAATAACAGGTTGGGCACAAGTTAACGGTAGAAATGCTATTTCATGGTCTAAAAAGTTTAGTTTAGATGTTTGGTATGTAAATAATTTGAGTTTTTTTTTAGATTTGAGAATAGTATTCTTAACTGTTAAAAAAGTTTTGGTTAAAGATGGAATATCATCTGAAACTTCTAGCACAATGGAAAAATTTACCGGGAATTGATATGTATATTTTTGGAGCAAGCGGTCATGGCAAGGTGATATTGGAATCTCTTTTGTCTTCTGGGCATAAGGTTGAAGGGGTTTTTGATGACGATGAAACGATTAAAGATTTGATGACCTTCCATAATTTGGGTAGTTTTAGACCAGAATTATTTCCAAATGGCGCTAAGCTTATAATTGCTATTGGAGACAATCAAGTTAGAGAAAAAATTGCCAAACAATTGGATGTGGATTTTGGCAGCGCCATTCATAACACAGCAGTTATTAGTACTTCTGCCAAAATTAAAAATGGGGTAGCGATTATGGCCAATACAGTTGTAAATGCGGCTTGTATTATAGGCGAACATGTAATTTTGAATACAATGTCTTCGGTAGACCATGATTCGGTCATTGGCGATTTTGTTCATATTGGACCTAAAGCGACTATTTGTGGGGGGGTTAAAATTGAGAAAGGTGCCTTTATAGGTGCAGGTGCTACTGTTGTGCCAAATGTTTCCATTGGGGCATATGCAGTAATTGGAGCAGGCGCTGTAATAACTAAAGATGTTAAAAAAAACACTGTTGTTGTGAATTGTAATCAAGTAATAAAAGGATGAGAAAAAGAATTTACCTCTCTCCTCCAAATATGGGAGGTCAGGAACGTGAGTATGTAAAAGAAGCTTTCGATCAAAACTGGATTGCTCCTTTGGGTCCCAATGTAGATGGTTTTGAGGAAGATATTTGCAACTTTACAGGGGCAAAATCATGTTCGGTACTGTCGTCAGGAACTGCTGCCATACATTTGGCATTAATTTTATCTGGTGTTGGCCGAGGAGATGAAGTGTTGGTTTCTACTTTTACTTTTTCTGCGACTGTTAACCCTATAATTTATGTTGGCGCTACACCTATTTTCATTGAAAGTGAGGCAGAAACTTGGAATATTTGTCCAGACACGCTAAGAAGTACCGTAAAAGATAGAATAGCTAAAGGGAGAAAACCAAAAGCGCTTGTATTGGTCCATCTGTATGGCATGCCTGCCAAAATGGATGAAATTATATCGATATGCCAGGAATTTGAAATTGAGTTGATCGAGGATGCTGCGGAAGCCTTAGGGAGTAGGTATAAAAATAAGTTCTTAGGCACATTTGGAAGGTTTGGTGTTTATTCCTTTAATGGAAATAAAATTATAACAACTTCGGGAGGAGGCGCTCTTGTTTCACAAAACAAAGCTGATATAGTGGAAGCCATCAATTTGGCCACTCAAGCTAGAGACAAAGCCTTGCATTACGAACATTCTAAAATTGGATACAACTATAGAATGAGCAATATTGTAGCAGGTGTTGGTAGAGGGCAAATGGTTGTTTTGAAAAAGAGAGTGGAAGAAAAAAGAAGTATTAATAATCAATATCGTGAATTGTTCAAGAATTCAGAAATGATTTCAATACTAAAGGAGCCAAATGGTGATTATTATTCAAATTACTGGTTAACTACCATTGTTCTTGAAAAAGGAGGGCAGTTGCTTCGCAATAATGTAATTAATGCCTTAGAATCACAAAATATAGAATCAAGGCCATTGTGGAAACCAATGCATTTGCAGCCAATATTTAAGCAATTCCCATATTATGGGAATAAATTTAGTGAGCAATTATTTCAAAATGGATTATGTATCCCATCTGGTACAGATATGCCTTCAAATACCCTTGAAGAAATAGCTGCTTTAATTAAAAAAGCCCTTTAAATAGCAGGGAAATTATAATTTATGTTGTATTTTAAATGAGAATACGGCCATTTTGGTGGCCATTTTAAGTATAGAATGAAAAATAGATACCTAAGCTCGGCTTATTACACGCGTTTACTAATTGTAGGATTGGATTTATTAGTCGGTTCCATTTCTTTTTATTTGGCTGCCTTACTAAGGTTTGATTTTCATATCCCTGATTTTCAAATCTCTTTTGTCTATAGCACGATGGTTCTTATTGGTATAATGAATGCCATTTTTTTTAAAGTATTTAGGACTTATTCTGGTATAATCAGGTTTACAAGTAAAAACGATATAAAAAGAATAGTTTATGCCGTATTGTTGACCTCCGTATTGTTAAGTATGTTTAGAATGTTAGGTGGGGGCCAACGTTATTTTTTAGTATCCCATTCAATTAATATTATTTATCTTGTAATTACTTCTGTCGTATTGATTGGTATGAGGTTGTCCATACGACTAATTTTAAGAGAAAGAAGGATCAGCGGCAATAAAAAAGAGGCAACATCAATAGTGGTTTATGGTGCTGGAGAGTTGGGTTTTACTACTATTCAAACCATTATGAATGATCCTGATCATGAATACAATGTAGTCCGTGTTTTTGATGACAATCCAGGGATGGAAAGAAAAAGTATAGAAGGCATTCCTGTATTCACTTCTAAAAGAGAGCTTGTAAATATTTTTGAAAGCAACAATGTGAAAAAAGCCATCATAGCCATTAACAACCTTACAAGGGCAAAAAAAAATGAATTTGTAAATTTGTGTTTGGAACACGGTGTTGAAGTTATGTCCATCCCTCCTGTTTCAGATTGGGTAAATGGAAAATTAAATGTTTCTCAAATATCCAACATCAATATTGAAGATTTGCTATCAAGGCCTTCTATAAAAATTGATAGAGAAAATATTTCCAGGGAAGTTCAAGGTAAGACAGTGTTGGTTACTGGTGCAGCCGGATCAATAGGATCAGAAATAGCAAAACAGTTGCTATCTTTCTATCCCCACACATTAATTTTACTCGACATCGCTGAGACGCCCTTGGTGAATTTAGAGTTGGACATTAAAGAAAATTTTAATACCACAAAAGGAGTTAAAACAATAGTTTGCGATATAAGGGATAAAAAACGATTGGAATATGTTTTTGATAATTTTAGGCCAGGCATCGTTTACCACGCAGCTGCGTACAAACATGTTCCTATGATGGAATGGAACCCCACTGAAGCAATAAAAGTCAATGTGTTGGGTACTAAGAATGTAATGGACTTGTCTTCTCATTACCAGGTGGATAAGGTTGTAATGGTGTCTACAGATAAAGCAGTTAACCCAACCAATGTTATGGGTGCCACCAAACGAATTGCTGAAATTTATGTGCAGGCACTTAATAGAAGAAGCGAAACTGCTTTTGTTACCACTCGATTTGGTAATGTTTTGGGGTCTAATGGCTCTGTAATTCCCCGCTTTAAGAATCAAATTGAGCATGGAGGGCCTGTTACCATTACCCACCCTGAAATTACGAGGTATTTTATGACCATTCCGGAGGCATGTCAACTGGTTCTGGAGGCTGGAGCTATGGGTAATGGTGGAGAAGTAATGTTGTTTGATATGGGGCAACCAGTTAGGATACTTGATTTGGCTAAAAAAATGATTATGCTTTGTGGGCTGGAGCCCGATAAAGATGTGAAAATTGAGTTCACAGGGTTAAGGCCAGGAGAAAAGTTGTTTGAGGAATTATTGCATGATAAAGAAAAAGACTTGCCAACCCACCATGAAAAAATCAAAATAGCCTCTGTTAATGTCTATACCTGGGATATAGTCAACAAGTTTATGTTAGAATTAAAAGAGGCATCTCGGAAAAATGACGATTTTGAATGCGTGTTTTTAATGAAGAAGTTGGTTTCAGATTATACTAGTAATAATTCTAGATTTGAGGTGGTGGATAGAAAAATAGACAATTCGTCTCCCACAGACTTATCGAAAGAGATACTTAGAAAAAACATTCAGTAATAAGCTTGGCGCATGAATGAAACCGTAATAATAGGAGCGGGTGGCTTGGGTAAAGAAGTCTTGGCCATGCTGGGGTATATGAATCTCCAACACAATACTGGTTGTGAGGTAGTTGGTTTTTTGGATGATGGGTTGGAAGTTGGGACCTTAGTCAACGGAGTTGGGGTTCTTGGAAAAGTGGATGACCACAGGACATTATTGTCTGAAGATTGCAGTGTTTTTATTGCCATAGCAGACCCAAAAATCAAAAAAAAAATACACCAAAAATTGGAATCAGTAGGTTATAATTTTCCAAATTTAATATTCCCAAATACAGTTGTCTATGACAATACATTTGTTCAAATGGGAAAGGGAATTATTATTGGAGCAGGTTGTGTTCTAACTACCAATATAGAAATAAAAGACTTTGTTTTTATTAATATCAATTCTGTAATTGGACATGATGTTAGCATTGGTGCATATTGCAGTATTATGCCTGGTTGTAAGATTTCAGGAAATGTTTTTTTTGGTCATCAAATTTTAGTTGGTACCAATGGTACAGTCTTACCCGGGATCCAACTAGGGCCTGGGGCTATAGTAGGGGCGGGTGCTACCGTTACTCGTGATGTTGAGAGCGGTACGGTAGTAGTTGGTACACCTGCTTTACCTATGGAATGAACATGAGAGCGCTTATTCAACACTATAGAGGTCCTTTGTTGTTCTTGCTGAAATTTGCAGGTGTCTATGTATTGGGTAATTTGGTCTATGGCTTGTACATTCATTCCTATTATCCTCTTGTTGACCCAATAACTTCTTTTATATCGAGCAATACGGTGTCTTTGCTGAACTTTTTAGAATATGATGTGACTCCAGTGCCCGATGCACATGCACCTTATGTGGCTTTGTTGGTGGGAGAAAGAACTACTATTTCCGTTTTTGAAGGTTGCAATGGGGTGAACGTTTTCATTATCTATCTTGCATTTATTTTGGCCTTCTCTGGCAAACGAAAGGATTTTTATACCTTCTTTTTTATAGGTGCGATTACAATTCATATAGCCAACTTGGCCCGCATATTACTTTTGTTTTTTGTGTCAGAGAACCTTCAGGATTACTTCTATTTTATGCACAAGTTTGTGTTTACAGGAGTCATTTATATTGTTGTTTTTTATATGTGGTACCTTTGGGTTAGAACCGTAATGAGAAACCAATGAGAAGTTTGAAAAACACCCAATCGGTTGTTTCCATTTTATTGGTGCTTTTTGGTCTTGTACTGGTGTATCTGTTTCAATATTTCTCGTATTGGGATATCAGCTTAAAGGCAGTGTATCCAGAGGCTTCGTTGAGTGTACAATTCATATTTAATAAGTCTGTCCGTTTTTTAATCAATGATTTGTTGGTGGTTTGGTTGATTTGGATTGTATTTAATAATAAGGATTATGTGCGGCTGGGTATGGCAATTCAATTAATAGAAATGTTGGTTTTATTGCCCTTGTATTTTATTTTGAAAATTGAATTGGAAGGACCAACAGAAATATCTTCTCCGTTATTGTCCCAATTTCACCGATTGATTATTAACCCAGTATTGATAATGGTGTTTTTTTTCGGCCTGATTTTGAGCGAATTGAAAAATGAAA
Organism: Cytophagales bacterium Alg240-R148; assembly: GCA_900537185.1. GTDB lineage: Bacteria > Bacteroidota > Bacteroidia > Cytophagales > Cyclobacteriaceae > Alg240-R148. The sequence continues at coordinate 121,843 of LS999828.1, read as the reverse complement.
CCTAAATTAAAGGTTACATAGTTAGAATGAGTTATATTTATAGTATAGAATTAACAAAAATGTATATTTTATTCTTTGGAATAAATATATTTGCAGTAAAATAAACTGATTATGAAGAGTAGCTTTATAAAGTATTTATTGGTTGGTGGGTTAACCATATTTTTTAGTTCCGCCGCATTGGCACAAAATGATTTTAGATCCAGGCAAACAGGTGATTGGAATGTAAGCGATACTTGGGAAGAATTCACAGGGGGAAGCTGGCAGAATACGGCGAATACACCTACTTCTACAGATGGTGTTATAACTGTTCTATCAGGTAATATTGTTACTATTCCTAATGGTTTTTCTATCAACATTGATCAAACAATTGTAGAAGGTGGGGGGCAGATTTCAATTGCCACTGGGGGTACCATGAACGTATTGTCTGGTACTGGAACCGATTTAGATATACAAATAGCTGATTTTGTAACAGTGTTTGAAAATGGTATTGTAGATGTGTCAGGTGTTTTAAACAGCGCTGGCCAGATTAGTTCTTCAGGTGATAATTTAATTTTCAACAATTTAAGTGATTACCAGCACAACCAGAATGGTGGTAATATTCCATTGGGTTCTTGGGGAACCGGCAGTACATGCGAAATTACTGGTGTAACAAGTGCTAAGCCATCCAATTTAAATCAAATATTTTATAATTTCACATGGAACTGTGCATCGCAATCTTCAAGTGCGCTGTTTTTGAATGGTGAACTAACCACTGTTAATGGAAACTTAACAATTGAGGATTCTAACAGCAGGTTTTTGGGCCTTTCTTTAAATCAGAGTGGTACAACTACTGTCGGAGGGGATTTGAATATCAACAACGATTCAAAATTTTATATTAGTGCTCAGGGTGTTTATACTTTAAATATTGAAGGTAGTCTCAATGATGGCTCTAATAGTACGAGTTTTTCAATGCTTTATACTGCCACAGGCACTGTTACGGTTAATTTAACAGGTGCCTATAATAAGACAGGATCAGGTACGCAAAACTTGAGTGCCTCTTCAGGAAGCAGTGATTTAAATATTGGAGGAGATGTTGCAATAAATGGTACAGTTCGTGAAAGCGGCTCTTCATCTTCTAATGTTATTAATTTTAATGGCAGTAGTGTTCAGACCTTTAGTGGAGCCGGAAGTTTTACAGATCAACTAAATATTGAACTTGCCAATAACACTAGTGTTTTTCTAGAAACTTCCGTTATTGGAGGTTCAGGTACTTTTACCACTGGCTCTAATTGTACCATAGGGTTAGGTTCGTTGGATGGTTCAGGCGCTTTGCAATCTGGGTCAAGTGGGGGTAATATCAGGATAACAGGAACAAGGACCTATGGGTCAAATTTAACTTTATCTTATAATGGAGCAGCAGCACAGTCATTGGGCAATGGGTACCCTGCAGGGGGCGATGCCAACTTGACTATAGATAATTCTGGAGGGGTTACAATGAATTCAGACGTAACTTTAAACTCGGGTAGGGACTTGGCTTTATCATCAGGAAATTTAGTAATTGGTTCAAACACACTGGCTTTAAATGGTTCAGTTTCGGGTTCAGGGGGGCTAACTGGAGGGTCTACTTCTAATTTAGAAATTGGCGGAACTGGTTCATTTGGTACACTTACTTTTGTGGGTTCTAATTCATTAAATAATTTAACTTTTAACAGAACTTCTTCAGGGTCCGTTGATTTAGGAGGGGACTTGACAATAGAAGGAACATTGACACAAACCAATGGAAATATCAACATTGGAGCCAATACCTTAACTCTTTCTGGGGCTTATGTAAGAACGGGAGGAAGTATAGGGTCATTAAGTTCGAGTATGCTGATAATTGATGGGACTGGTGGTTTTTCTTCCATTGCATTGTCCTCAGGTTTGTTCAATACACTAACTCTTAATAGAAATGGTGTCGTTTTTTCAACAACTTCTTCATTGAGTTTAACCAACCTGAATTTATTAGATGGCACTTTAACTACATCAGGAGGTTTGAATATGACATCAGGAGGTACAATAACTAGAAGAGAAAACGGGACACTGACCAATGCAGTAGGAACTACAAATCCATTCAACTTAGTTTATGACATTGCCAATGCCACTGCTACTGGTAATGAAATGCCAACCACAACCAATACCATAACGAACCTTACAAAACAAGGCTCGGCTACTTTAACCTTAAATAAAAACATAACTGTTAATGGGGATATGACCCTCTCCAATGGTGTTTTTAATGCAGGGTCTCAAACAATAATTTTTGAAGGTGGGTTGGTATTGAATGCAACGGGTAGCTTTAGTTCGGCTACTACAATTTTTGATGGCACCACCACTATTTCAGGATCTGTAAATCCTGATTTTGGAAACGTTACAGTAAATAACGGCGCTGCTCTTACTTTGAACAATACTACTTTAATAGGAGGCAACTTGGTTAGCAATGGGACTATTAATCCTGGTACAGGAACCGTAACTTTTGATGGCACCACAACCATTTCTGGTACCGGTTCACACGAGTTTAACAATGTCATTATTACCGGTACTTTAACTGCACCTAATGCAGGAAGCGGCAACTTGCAAGTGGCGGGTAATTGGACTTTCACTTCTGGTACTTTCAACCACAACAGTGGAACAGTAGAATTTACTGGAACTGGTACAACTATTAGTGGGAATGATACGGATTTTAATAATGTTACTATCACAGGTACGCTAAATGCACCTTCTAATTTATATGTGGCTGGTAATTTGCAAAACAACGGTACCTATAATGTTACTCTTTCTGCGTCAGGTACGCAAACAGTTAATTTGAACGGTACGGGTGGCCAACAGATTTCTGGTACCATTAATATGAATAATTTAACTCTGGGCGCAGGTACCAGAACGGTCAACATCAATTCAACTACTGATGTCTACAATACCATTTCGGTAGGTAACAATGTAACTTTAGATGTTGATGGATCTGGGTCTGGAAATCTAACACTTAGATCCAATGCTTCAGGTACTGCAAGAATAGCAGAGCTGGGGTCAGGGGCCTCCTTGGCCGGTAGCTTAACATTAGAACGGTACAAATCTGGAGGCAATGGGGCTTGGAACCATTTAGGTTTCGCCATTCAAAACGTACCAGTGAGTCAATTGCAAGATGATTTTGTAGTATACGGATCGGCTTCAGGGCTAACTTCTGGCAATGCTTCTACTTTTTATTGGGATGAGACCTATTCTGGTTCTGTAGACGATGCCGGTAATTGGACAACTTTTCCGGTAACAACCAATGCCGAAACGATGAGTACTACACTTGGCCTTGTAACCTACATTCAAGAAGGAGCATTAACAATAGATGTATCCGGACAACCTAATTTTGGGTCAAGAAATTTTGGTGTTTCGTATACCAGTTCGGGAAGCGCTTCAGACGATGGATGGAACGTATTATCCAACCCATACCCGTCTGCAATTGATTGGGCTTCTGCTACCGGTTGGACCAAGACCAATGTAAATGGAACCATGGCAATATGGGATGGGCAGGCACAAGCATACAATTATATTTCAGGAGGAGGAGGAGCCGGTTCGGCAATAATACCTTCTGGTCAGGCATTTTGGGTTCAAACCAATGCGGCTGCGCCAAATTTGGCTGTGACAGAAGCCGTGAAATTTGATAATAAGACTACTAATTATTTGAAAATAGAAAGCAACGGTTTCGATAATTTCTTAGACTTGGCACTTGTAAATACGGAGTCTGGAGTAGAAGATAAAACTTTTATAAGCTTCCAAGAAGATGCGGTTGCAGAATTTGATTCAAAATATGACGCCAGAAAATTAAAGAATTTTATCTTTAATCTTTCTACGGTATCAGTCGAAGACGAGCTGCTTGCAATGAATTTTATGTCAAGTGAAGCAGGCGCACCTAGAATACCGCTAAGAATTGACAACATAGAACCAGGGACGTATACTTTTGAATTAAGAAATTTGGAGTCCTTTGCAGACCTTTCTGCTATATTAATCCACGATAAATATGATCATGTTGTGGTGGATATATTAAACGATGGTGGTTATGAATTTGACTTGTCAGATGAAGAGAATACTTTTATGAACAGGTTTGAAATAGAGGTAGTAAGAAAAAATTTGGTTATTCCTGTGGTTTCAAGTAGAGGCAATACCTTGACTAGTACAACTGGAGAAGGCTACCAATGGTATAAAAATAACGAAATAATTGACGGAGCTACGGAACAGTCGTATAACTTTTCAGAGGACGGGTCCTATCATGTAGAGATTGTGAAAGGAAGTGATTTTATTTCTTCTGAATCTATTACTGTAATAGTTACAGCTGCAGGGTTAGAAATAGGCCAGGAGTTGACTTTATTCCCGAACCCGACAAGGGGAGTAGCAAAAATGAAAATTCCAGAATCTTATAGAGTATCTGAGTATCAAGTAAAAGTAATGGAAGTATCTGGAAGAGTTATTTCAGAAAATAAATACAACCGCACGCAGGCTGAAGTTGAAATTAATTTGGCAGATTTGAAAAAAGGTGTTTATTTTGTTACTTTTAATGGCGACGGATTTAACATCGTTAAAAAATTGATCAAAGAGTAAGTAACTATCCATGAAGAAAATACCCTTTTTATTCATATTCACATTTTTTACATTGGTAGGAATTGTTGATGTTCAAGCACAACCAGGCGGAGGTGGACCAGGCGGAGGTGGTGATCCTAACGACCCTGTTCCAATAACTGGAGTGGAATGGTTGCTAATAGCTGGTGCTGGTTTTGGCGCAAAAAAGCTTTACGATAAGAAACAACAAAAAAAATAACATACAAAGGAGGCCTGGCCTCCTTTTTTTTGTCTTTAATATTGTGTTATTTTCATCCTATTTGCATTTTTACTAGTAAAAATAATTCTGTGTTGGATATATTTTGCTGAATTCACATCCATTGATATGGTTTGTTGTGAATTTGATAAATATGCTTGGATTTTTGTGTCTAAATTTAATTTGGGGTTCGAATTGGGTTGTGTAATTGAAATTTATGTATTTTTTATCGAAATAGGGTTTCAAAATTACCATTGGGAAAAAAATAATGTATATTTGTGGAATATCTACCTTAAAAAAACAATAGAATATGGCCCATTTGAGATTTAAAGCTATCGAACAGATTAGCGAAAGACCCGTAGTAAGAGCAGCAGCTCCTTCTAATAAAGTGTCTGACTATTTTGGTTCTGATGTCTTTGGAATGGATCAGTTGGAGAAAAGCCTTCCTTCTGATGTTTACAAGAAAGTTAAAAAGGCAATCAAGAACGGTAAGAAAATTGATATTGAAACAGCCAATGTTATTGCATCGGCAGTTAAAAATTGGGCTGTTGATAAAGGGATTACGCACTACACCCATTGGTTTCAGCCATTAACCGGTGCTACTGCTGAAAAGCATGATTCATTTTTTGACGCCATGTCAGGGCTTGAGAAATTCAAGGGAAGTGCTTTGGTGCAACAAGAGCCAGATGCATCGTCATTTCCAAATGGAGGAATAAGAAGTACATTTGAAGCAAGAGGATACACCGCTTGGGATCCTAGTTCTCCAATGTTTATTTATGGAAGGACACTTTGTATTCCAACTATTTTTGTAGCGTATACAGGAGAGGCGTTGGATTACAAAGCACCACTATTAAAAGCAGTAGATATTGTAAGCCAAGCAGCGACCCGCGTAGCACAATATTTTGATAGAAATGTAACCGATGTGAGTGCCTCATTGGGGTGTGAGCAAGAATATTTTGTAGTAGATACAGCGTTGTACAATGCCAGACCAGATTTGGCAATGACTGGGCGTGCAGTATTTGGACACCACCCAGCCAAAGGACAACAATTGGATGATCATTACTTTGGGTCAATTCCTCCAAGGGTATACGATTACATGAAAGACTTCGAAATAGAAGCATTAAAATTGGGTATTCCAGTAAGTACACGACACAATGAAGTTGCTCCTTCTCAGTTTGAAGTAGCTCCTTTGTTTGAAGAAATAAACGTTGCCACTGACCACAACCAATTGTTGATGGAAGTGATGAACCGAGTAGCTGAAAGGCACAATCTAAAAGTACTTTTCCATGAAAAACCATTTGCTGGTTTAAATGGAAGTGGAAAGCACAACAACTGGTCGTTGATAACCAATACAGGTATTAACTTGTTCCAGCCGAGCAGCAGTGCAAGAGAAAATCTTCAGTTTTTAACATTTTTAGTTACTACTATTAAAGCGGTCCATGAATACGAGGAGCTGATGCGTGCGAGTATAGCATCTGCTGGAAATGACCATAGGCTTGGAGCCAATGAAGCGCCTCCAGCTATTGTATCTGTATTCTTAGGGTCTCAATTGTCAGCTGTTTTAGATGAATTAGCAAATAATGGCAACATACCTGTCGAAAAAGGGGATAATATGTATATGAAATTGGGAATAGATAAAATTCCTGAAATTATATTGGATAACACCGATCGAAACAGAACTTCTCCATTTGCTTTTACAGGAAATAAATTTGAATTCAGAGCAGTTGGATCCAATGATAATGTGGCATCTCCAATGACTGTATTGAATACTATTGTAGCAGAACAATTAACAAAATTGGCGGATACAGTAGATAAAAGAATAGAAGGAGGAGAAGAAAAGAGGTTGGCCATTGTCAATGTACTAAGAGAATATATTAAAGAGTCTCAGGCCATAAGGTTTGAAGGCGATGGATACAGTGACGAATGGGTAACAGAAGCTAAGAAGCGCGGCCTTTCTAACGTTAAAGATGCACCAAGAGCGTTGGATGCTTATTTAACTAAAAAAGGAAAAGCTGTATTTGTTAACCAAGGCATCATGACCGATGTTGAAATTGAAGCAAGACAAGAAATTAAATGGGAAAACTATGTTATGAAGATTCAAATTGAATCTAGAGTAATCGGGGATCTCGCACTTAATCACATCATTCCAACAGCTGTTGGTTATCAAAATAAATTGATAACAAATGCCAACGGACTAAAAGGATTGGGGCTAGACAATGCGTCTGTTGTGGAAGCCATAAAAGAAGTGAGTAAGTACATCGATACATTGAATGTGCAGGTAAGAGCAATGATTGAAGAGCGCAAGCGCATCAATACGATGGAAGACGGTAGGGAAAAGGCCATTGCATACTGTGATGACGTCAAAACTAAGTTTTTTGATGAAATCCGATATGCTGTAGACAAATTGGAGCTGTTGGTAGACGATGAGGACTGGCCTTTACCGAAATATAGAGAATTATTATTCCTTAGGTAAGGTGATAATAGTTGTGGTTTAAGGGTTTAAAGGCGGGGTGGTTCCCGCCTTTTTCATTTTATGAATTTTTTTAAAATATTACCCTTCTTTTTTGGTTATCAAGGTTATAATTGTTCAATTTTGAATTTTATACTATTCTTGAAGAACTAATATGGCAAAGAAGAAAAAGAACCTGAGAAGGTGGTTGTTTAAATATTTGGCTTATTTTTTTGGTGGTATCTTACTGTTTTTTTGCATTCTATATTATTCTGTTGTAAATGGTTGGATTGTTTCGATGCCCACAGAGGACATTCTGAGACAAATCCAGAACCCAAAGGCATCCAAAGTACAGGCTATTGACGGTGCAGTTATTGGAAGTTATTACCTGCAAAATAGAACTTCTATCGATTCGGCCCACTTGGGGCAACAGGTGAAGAATGCTTTGGTAGCTACTGAAGATGCTCGATTTTTTGAACACCGGGGGGTGGATTATATTAGTCTTGTTCGGGTGCTTGTGCGCTCTATAATTATGAGCGATCGATCTGGAGGTGGTGGAAGTACCATCACACAGCAATTGGCAAAAAACCTTTTTCCAAGGAAAAAATTTGGCACATTTTCTCTTCCGGTTAATAAGTTGAAAGAGATTGTTATCGCAAAAAAGCTCGAAAAACTATATTCAAAAGACCAAATACTTTTAATGTATTTGAATACAGTTCCCTTTGGAGAGGAAGTATATGGAATCGAAGCTGCATCCAAACGTTTTTATAATAAAACAAATAATAAGTTGGATGTTCACGAAGCTGCTGTGTTGGTAGGTCTACTTAAAGCTACTACATTTTATAGCCCTAGATTGCACCCTGAAAGAGCGAAAACAAGACGCAACGTGGTGCTAGGCCAAATGTTGAAATACGGCTATCTGTCGGAAGCGTCTTATGAAGAAGAAAAATCAAACCCGCTACTTCTGGATTATCATAAAGAGTCGGAAACTCAAAAATTAACTTCTTATGTCTTAAAAGAAATTGAAGAACAAAGTTTGGCCATTTTAAACCGCTTAGATACCGCATATAATTTGCAAACTTCTGGTTTGGTGGTGCATACAACAATACAAAGTGGCTTGCAGAAGAAAGCAGAGTGGGCTGTTCAATACCATATGAAGGCTTTGCAGCGGTTGTTTGACCAACATTGGCCGGGTAATAAATTGTGGAACACCTACCCCGAGCTTATACAGAAATCAATAGAAAAGACCAGTCATTACGAAGCTTTTGTTAATAATAAGTTGGAAAAAAATGAATTGGAGACCCGTATTAATGCAAAACACGAAGTAGTTGTATTTGATTGGGACCAAATAAAGACCAAACAGTTGAGCAGTCTGGACTCTGTTCAATACCATATGAAAATGTTGCAATGTGGCATGGTCGCAATGGACCATAAAAATGGTGCCATTTTGGCTTGGGTTGGAGGTATAAATGGGCAATTCTTTCCCTACGACCACGTGCGATCTAAAAGGCAGGTGGGGTCTGTTTTTAAACCTTTCGTTTACGCATCGGCTTTAGAACAGGGTGTTTCACCTTGCGACTTTATCAAGGCCAATCAAGAAACTTATGTGGTAGATAACAAAGAATGGACTCCGGGTAATTCTGGGGGGGAATACGAAGGGAAGTATTCTATGGAAGGGGCATTGGCCAATTCTGTAAACACAGTTTCTGTGAAATTATTAAAAGAAGCCGGGATAGACAATACCATTCGTTTGGTACATGCAATGGGCGTTAACAGCTCGATTCCGGAGGTGCCATCTATTGCACTTGGAACAGCATCTATATCTTTGTTAGAAATGACAAGGGCCTATTGTGCAATCGCCAATGGAGGTGAAAAAGTAACGCCAACCCTTATTTTAAAAATTGAAGATGCGCAAGGCAATATTATTTATGAGCACCAAAAAGTGGCAAAAGAAAAAGTGCTGAGCGACCGCACCTCTGGTATTATAAAAGAAATGATGAAAAGTGTGGTGGACGAAGGTACGGCCCAACGGTTGCGGCACACCTACCACTTGCCGAATGAAATAGCAGGTAAAACGGGAACCACACAAAACAACAGCGATGGTTGGTTCATGGCGGTTACACCAAAAATGGTAGTCGGTACTTGGGTTGGTGGGGAGTATCCGCAAATCAGTTTTCGCAGTACTGCCCTCGGACAAGGAGCCAATATGGCATTGCCTATTTTTGCAAATTATATGGTGCAAGTAAATAAAGACAGCCAAGTCAAGCAATGGGGGTGGGGTGTTTTTGCTCCACTTCCATCCGATTGGAACAAAGAATTGAACTGCCAAGAATTTAAGGAGGATTTTAATTTTGGGAATTGGGTTAAGAATATCTTTAAGAAAAAGGAAAAAGAAAAAAGGAGTGCAAAAGAAAGCAGTGGGTTGTCGAAAAAAATAAAAGGGTTGTTTAAAAAGAAGAAGAAACAATAAAAGAGAAGGGATCTATCAAAATACTTGAAAACGGTTGTCTAAAATCCTAAATTTATAGAACATTAGCTAAACAAAGTGATTATCTTTGTCGTTACACATAAGGTAATTGATTTATTGAAAAAATAACCAATGAAGAATAAAAACAATGTACTATCATCCGCTCAAAAAAGTGCCTCTGTGGTAATTTTTTTGATATTTGGGTCTTTGTTTTTGTTCAAAGTTCTATTGATTCCCGAAATGCTGCAACATTTTTCGGATTGCTGCAAAATTGAACTAGCAGAGAAACAAGGAGAGTCTGAGAAAGAAAAAGAGGAGTCAAAGGAAGAAGAAGAAAAAGAGAAAGAAAAGGAGAAATTATTGCCTTATTTTGCTTCAGGAAGAATGGCGGATTGGTCCAACTGGCCTTTATGCCGAGGAAATAATAATTTGTTCCAAAACCACCCGCAAGAAACTCTTACCCCGCCTCCCGAATTCCTGTAATACTTTTAATCTATTATTTATTGTATTAATTTATTTAAAAGCGACCTAGTCGTTGTCTTCTCTGTGGTTCCTTGTTGTTCCATAGATCTAACTATTATTATATGAATTCTGAAAATAGAGGGTTCTTTGCGAACCTTAAAAATGATTTGCCATCTAGTATTGTGGTGTTCTTAGTTGCCCTACCTTTGTGTTTGGGAATTGCTTTGGCATCTGAGGCTCCGTTATTTTCTGGTGTTATTGCTGGAATTGTAGGTGGGGTTGTTGTAACATTAATAAGTGGTTCTAGAATGGGAGTTTCGGGTCCAGCAGCTGGTCTAATTACCATCGTAATTGGTGCTATTAGCAGCTTAGGAGGGTTTGAGATCTTTCTTTTTGCTGTTGTAATTGCAGGAGTCTTCCAATTGATATTGGGATTTCTAAAAGCTGGGGTAATAGCGTATTATTTTCCTTCGGCTGTAATAAAAGGGATGTTGTCTGGTATTGGTTTAACCATCATTCTAAAACAACTGCCACATGCTTTCGGTTATGATAAAGACCCTGAAGGTGACTTTGCTTTTTTTCAAAAAGATGGCCATAATACTTTCAGTGAATTGGGGTATATGTTAGAGGCGGTTACTCCTGGTGCATTAATCATTGCTACAGTATCTTTGGTAGTATTAATCCTTTGGGAAAGGCCTTTTATGAAAAAAATGGTAATTAGCAAAGTAGTGCAAGGCCCATTGGTAGCAGTTGTTTTAGGTGTTGTTCTTAATAAAGTTTTTCAAGGAATTCCAGCTTTGGCAATTTCCAAAGAGCATTTGGTGAACATTCCTGTAGCTGCTAATTTTGAAGGGTTTTTAGACCTTTTTACATTACCTGATTTTTCACAATGGAATAACCCTGAGGTGTATATTGTGGCCGCCACTATCGCTTTGGTTGCAAGTTTGGAAACGCTGCTTTGTGTTGAAGCGACAGACAAATTGGATCCTGAAAAAGAGATCACACCAACCAATAGAGAATTACTTGCGCAAGGTTCAGGTAATATTATTTCTGGTTTAATAGGTGGACTACCAATTACGCAAGTAATTGTAAGAAGTTCTGCCAATATCCAATCTGGAGGTAAGTCAAAAGCATCGGCCTTTTTTCATGGTTTGCTTTTGTTGGCTTGTGCCATGTTTATACCGAACATTCTCAATATGATTCCTTATTCCAGTTTGGCAGCTGTATTGTTGTTAGTTGGGTATAAGTTAGCCAAACCTTCTATCTTTAAAGACATTTATAAATCGGGAATGTCCCAGTTTACACCCTTTTTAATTACCATCATTGGAATTATCTTTATAGATCTATTATGGGGTATTGGATTAGGGTTAATAATAGCTATAATGCAAATTTTATGGAATAACTTTAAAAGGCCTTACCATTTTAATCCGGACGACTATGAAAAAGGGAAACCGGTTCGTATTTGGCTTTCACAGGAAGTGACTTTTATTAACAAAGCGAGTATCATGCGTACGCTGCATGGTTTGAAAGAAGGAACTCATGTTATTATTGATGCTTCAAAAACAAAAAACATTCACCCCGATATAATCGAAATCATCGAGGATTTCATGCAGAATGCCAAAAACCATAACATTACACTAGAGCTAGAAGGACTTAGAATAGAAAAATCTGAAGACCCAGTGAAACAGTTTGGACATGTTGTATTGGATAAAAAATAATTGAAGCAATCTAACCTTAAACGTATTTTATAATGAAAAATATCAATGCATTAACCAAAGAAGATCAAAATAATATTTCTCCTTCTCATGCAATGGAGCTGTTAAAGGAAGGGAATGAAAGATTTGTGAATAACAGTATGTTGGATAGAAACTTGAGCCATCAAGTGACTCAAACGGCTACTGGACAAAATCCATTTGCTGCCATAGTAGGGTGTATCGATTCTCGAGTACCAGGAGAAATGGTATTTGATCAAGGTATTGGAGATGTTTTTAATGTGCGCATCGCAGGTAACTTTGTTAATTCTGATATGTTGGGAAGTCTTGAATTCGCTTGTAAAGTAGCAGGATCCAAGATTATTGTTGTAATGGGCCATTCGAGTTGTGGTGCTGTTAAAGGAGCTTGTAATGGTGTGGAATTGGGCAACCTTACCGGTATGTTGGAGAATATAATGCCATCTGTACGTACGGTAAGAGAAGAAATGGGAGATCTTAACGGAGAGCACCCAGAATTTGTTCAAAAAGTAGCAGATGTAAATGTGGCCAACGCGATCACTCAAATTAGAGAGAAGAGCCCGGTATTGAAAGATATGGAAGAAAGTGGTGCTATTAAAATAGTAGGTGCCATGTACCATGTTGCAGATGGTAGGGTAACTTTCTTTTAAGTAGCCTTTACAAAAAAAGTTTGAAAAGCCGGTTGTATCGTACAATCCGGCTTTTTTTGTTTTTCCATTTGCTGTATTTTATGTATAATTGAAAGAATATTTTATCAATTGCCCAATATTTTTTACAGCAATTGGTTATGGAATAAAAAAAGTAAATGAAACAACTTTTACATTTTCTAGTTTATTTTTTCTTTATAACTGGTTTGGCTGCACAGGATGATGCTTATTTAAATATAGAAGCAGCAGATGGGGATGGGATGATTCATTTGTTAAAACCATTTGACTTGTTGGATACTTGTAGCATCCAACAGTTCAAAGAACACAACAACTTTAAAACATCCGATGGGCTTGTAAAAGGGCTGGAATACAAAATACCAGTATTGCTTTTCCCTTATAATGGTACCTCTGTAGGGGCGTCCATAGGGGTCAAGGAACCAGAAACAGTTCAATTTATTGAGCAATACAACTTACACCTATTGAAAAAAGGAGTGGTTGACAAAGGGTATAAAGCTGGTGATTACCTGTATGTTCCATATAGCGCGTTGTACTGCCCTTCTTACTTTTCGCAAGTATTGTCCATAACAAAAGAAGAAAAGGAGCCGGAACACATACAAGTACACCCCATATTTGGCGAAGAAAGCAAAGAAGTAACAATTGAGTCCGACCAACTGAAAGGGAAGGTTTTTTATTTGGTGAGTGGACATGGAGGTCCTGATCCGGGTGCCATCGGGAAATACGAAGGAGCCCCAATGTGCGAAGATGAATATGCCTATGACATTACATTGCGGTTGGCTAAAAACTTGATGAAACATCAAGCAACGGTACATATTCTTATCAAAGACCTGAATGATGGCATTAGAGACGAGGCCATATTGCCTTGTGATTATGAAGAACAGTCCATCAACGGTCTTAAAATTCCAAGAAACCAAGTAATGCGTTTAAAACAACGAGCCGATGATGTTAACCGCTTGTACTATAAACATAAAAAAGACGGGGTTACGTCCCAACAGCTGCTTGTTTTGCACGTCGATTCTAGAGCTGTAGAGCAACGCATTGATATGTTCTTTTACCATAATAAAAAAAGTAAATCTGGCAAAGCGCTGGCAGAACACTTGCACCAAACCATCAACAAAAAGTATGGGGTGCATCAAAAGAATAGGGGATACGACGGCAATGTACAAACCAGAAACCTCTATATGCTCAAGAAAACCTTGCCCACCACTGTTTATATGGAACTTGGCAATATTAGAAACGAAAAGGATCAAAGGCGTTTTGTTCTGGAATCCAATAGACAGGCCATAGCCAACTGGTTGTTGGAAGGTATAAAAACTTTTAAACCCTAAAAGTTAAATTTGTACAAAGAATGGTAGGGCACAAAACCTGCCTTCTGTAAAGCTTTAAAAGAACCTGTATTGCTGTATTCTGTAGAGCAAATAGGGGATAACTCAAAATCCAAGGCAATGCTTTTTGCTTGGTCTATTAGATAACTTCCAATTCCTTTATTTCTTAAAGTCTTGCTTACAGCCATACCAACATCAGCATAACCCGGTTGGGAAGGGCTTATTCTAACTTCACATGTACCAACAATAGTTTTATCATCTAAAAGCAGGTAGAGTTCGAAAGCGTCTATTCTTTCTTTAAAATACCCTGTTAGCCATTCTTTAGACGGGATGTCGTGGTTGTTCATTAAAAATGATACGGCCTGGTCCAAGTCTTTGTGGAACGCATTCCTGAAATTATAGGTGCGAACCGAATCAGGGCGTTTCATGGATTGGAAGTCTCCACACTTGAAAAGGGCCGTGTCTTCGTGATTTTCAACGGCTATTTCGGAAACCGCTTTGTAGAATAGGGATTCGTTGTTTCCTACATATGCAGTGTCTACTTTGTGGTGTTCGATCAACCATTTAAGTGCAACGGAATAAGAGTTAGTTTGCTGTTCTTGCAGAAATAACCGAATTAATTGGTTGTTTTCGTTTAAAACAAAATAACCAAGGTCCTCCTTGTTGTTTTTAAGGAGGTACAATTGCCCGTTTCTAGAGAAAGAATCCCACATACCGTCAACGGGTGCTTCAATATAATCGTAATAGTTGTTGAAAAATACTGGCAAACTGTTATTGTCGCAAAGAACTGAATGGAACATATGGTCGGTTAAAAATCGTTGTTAATTTTACCTACGTAAAACCAAAAAAACAGTTGGCTGTGCATGGTGTTTTTTAATTGGCTATTAAGAAAGCAATTCACCAAATTCAGGCACCTCTTTATCTGCAATTTTAGATTGTAAGTTTTCAAAGTCAAAGAGCGCTTGGTCCATCATGTGCGAAGGTGCTATATTGCTCATCGAAGTGAATATGATTTCAGACCTTCCAGGATACTCTTCGTCCCATTTTCTAAGCATCCTTTTTACAACTTGGCGCTGGAGGTTGGGTTGAGATCCGCACAAAGTACATGGGATAATTGGGTAGGCTTTGGCTTCAGAGTATTGTTGGATATCTGCTTCTTTGCAATTGGCCAGCGGTCTAATCACTACATGTTCGCCATTGTCTGTCCTGTACTTGGCTGGCATGGATTCCATTTTTCCAGCAAAAAACATGTTTAAAAACAACGTTTCAATCAAATCATCTCTGTGGTGTCCCAGCGCAATTTTTGTAACTTTTAATTCTTTAGCAGCACCATACAATGTGCCTCTTCTTAGTCTGGAGCACAAACTACAGGTAGTTTTACCCTCAGGAACTTTTTCCTTTACAATAGAATAGGTGTCTCTTTCAATGATTTTGTATGGAACTTTCATTTCTTCCAAATACTCGGGCAAAACATGTTCCGGGAACCCAGGCTGTTTTTGGTCCAAATTAACCGCTATAATTTCGAAATTGAACGGAGCTGCCACCTGAACATGCAACAAGGCATCCAACATGGTATAGCTGTCTTTACCTCCTGATAAACAAACCATGATTTTATCCCCTTCCTCAATCATGTTGTAATCATAAATGGCTTTCCAAACACCCTTTCTGATCCGCTTCTCTAACTTAATAAAATCTGTACTGTTTAGCATGGCTTTGTATTTTCAATGGGCAAATTTCGTAAAATAATTTTTAACAAAAAACTTTCTAGTTTTAATACCCCATTGTTGGACTGTTCTAAATTTCAATTCTTGCTTCTTATTTTGGTTGAAATGAATAAAAAAGTCTTCTTTCGGGAGTTTGTCATTAGTTTTTTTAATATTTTTTGCTAAGTTCACAAACAACTCATTTAAACCGAATTTTTATGACTACTAAATCCTATAAATCCGATCTGGAAATAGCACAGGAAGCTAAAATGGTGCATGTTGATGAGATAGCATCAAAATTAAATATTGGCAAGGAACATTTAGAACACTACGGTAAATACAAAGCAAAATTACCATTGAGCCTAATTGATGAGAAGAAAGTGAAGCAGGGCAAGATGATTTTGGTGACAGCCATCACACCTACCCCTTCAGGTGAAGGAAAAACAACTACTTCTATTGGTCTTAGCGAAGGGTTAAATAAGATAGGAAAACGTTCTACAGTTGTACTAAGAGAGCCTTCATTAGGCCCTGTTTTTGGCGTGAAAGGTGGTGCTGCTGGTGGAGGTTACTCCCAAGTGGTTCCAATGGAAGATATCAATCTTCATTTTACTGGAGATTTTTCGGCCATCGAAAAAGCCAATAATTTATTGGCCGCTTTAATTGATAACAACGTTCAGAATCCTAAGTACAATTTAAACATTGACCCAAGAACAGTAGTCTGGAAACGGGTTATGGATATGAATGACCGTGCTTTGAGACAGATCATTTCAGGCTTAGGAGGCAAGTCGGGTGGTATCATGCGCGATGCAGGATTTAATATAACTGCAGCTTCAGAAATTATGGCCATTTTGTGTTTGGCTAATGATATCGAAGATTTAAAAGAAAAAATTGGAAACATATACATAGGCGATACTTTTGATAAAAAGGCGGTTTACGCCAGGGACCTCAATGCGCAGGGTGCCATGACTGCTTTGTTAAAAGATGCGATAAAACCGAATTTGGTACAAACACTAGAAGGCAATCCAGCGATCATTCACGGAGGGCCATTCGCCAATATCGCCCAAGGTACCAATTCTGTAATCGCTACCAAAATGGGGCTTTCTCATTCAGAATATGTAGTGACCGAAGCGGGTTTTGGAGCAGATTTGGGTGCTGAAAAATTCTTGGATATTAAATGTGGTTACGCTGGAATTTCTCCAAGGGCCATCGTAGTAGTTGCTACCATTCGAGCCCTGAAATTTCATGGAGGGCAAGCATTGGATCAATTGACCACTCCGAATCCGGAAGCCCTTAAAAAGGGAATTGTAAACTTAGAGAAACATTTGGAGAATGTGCATACCTACGGGGTGCCAGCGGTGGTGTCGATCAATAAGTTTGTAACAGATTCTGACGAAGAGGTTGAAATTGTTAGAAGTTCTTGTGAGGCTTTAGGAGCTAAAGTGGCACTTTGTGAAGGATGGGAGTTCGGTGGAGACGGAGCAAAAGATTTAGCAGAAGTAGTGGTGGATACCGTAGAAAATTTCAAAGGAAAATATACTCCTGTTTATGATTGGAATGCTTCCGTGCAAGAAAAAGTAGAAGCGGTGGCGTTGAAAATTTATGGAGCAGATGCTGTGGAGTTTTCGGCTAAGGCGAAACTTAATATAAAGAAAATTGAACGTTTGGGCCTGCAGAATGCACCAATTTGCATAGCAAAAACGCAAAACTCATTTTCAGATAACCCGAAACTATTAGGAAGGCCAACAGGTTTTACATTGACAGTCCGGGAAATAGAAATTGCGGCAGGAGCTGGTTTTGTTATTCCAATTACTGGAAACATGCTCAGAATGCCTGGGTTGCCAAGTGTCCCGGCAGCAGAAGGCATCGATATTGATAAGGATGGTAAAATAACCGGATTATCATAAATTAAAATCAAAGCCCTTCGGGGCTTTTTTTATGCTATGGAAAAAGTAAAAGCAACTAAAATAATTAGACACGAAAATGGTGTAAAAGTACCAACGGATGACCTTCTGGCTGCGGAAGAACCTTTAGAGATTCGTTTGGGGTTTGGACCGCTGGAAGATAGGAAGGAAATTAAACTGGCTGTAACCATGCGAACACCAGGGGAGGATGTAGACTTGGCCACCGGTTTTTTATTAACCGAAGGTATTATTGCAAACTACAAGGACCTATTAAGCATCAAACATTGTAAAGATGTTAAACCAGAGGAAAAAGGAAATGTGATCCGAGCAGAGTTGAATCCAAATGTAGTATTGGACCCAACCCAATTTGATAGGAATTTTTATATGACTTCTAGTTGTGGCGTATGTGGTAAATCTTCTATTGATGCTGTAGAGGTGGCGGCCTGTTCGTTGTTAACAGACTTTTTGAGAGTGGACGCAGAAGCGATCCACCAGTGGCCTGACCAACTTTTTGGCCAGCAAAGTGTTTTCAGACATACTGGGGGGTTGCATGCTGCAGCACTTTTAAACAACGAAGGACAAATAATTTTAACCCAAGAAGACATTGGTAGACACAATGCGGTGGATAAAGTAATAGGAGCACAAATTGCAATGGATAAAAAGATGCTGCAGCATTTGGTATTGTTGGTAAGTGGAAGGGCTGGTTTTGAAATTGTCCAAAAGTCTATAGTCGCTGGTATAACCATGATGGTTTGCATCGGGGCTCCTTCGTCTTTGTCGGTTCAATTGGCACAACAATTTAACTTAACATTAATAGGGTTTGCTTCGGCTAAAAAGTATAATATATACAGTGGATTTCAACGGGTTTTAAATTAGAAAGTATGAAATTAAGAATAAAAGGGAATACCATTCGGTTGAGACTGTCCCAACAAGAGGTAGCTGGTGTTGTAGAGCAAGGAAGGGTAGAAAGTTCCATTAATTTTGGAAACAAAGAACTTGTTTATGCTTTAAATAGTGTAGAAGTATCAGAGATTTTTACTGAATTTAAGAACGATGCAATTAATGTATTTGCACCCAAAGCAACAGTATTGGAGTGGGCAGAAGGAAATGCAACGGGGTTCGAGAGAAATGTTCAAATAAACCAAGACAATGCAGTTTTTGTACTCGTTGAAAAAGATTATCAATGTTTAACGGAAAGACCGAATGAAGACGAGTCCGACCTGTTTAAAAATCCTTTGGAAAAACATACCGATGAACAATGTTGAAGCGCATTTGTTTGAATATTTTATACCTTAAAATTTATTATTAAGAAAAGGATTTATTTACTTTAGTATTTAATTAAAAATAAATGAGAATGTTATGATAAAAAGACTAATTGGAGGAGCAATGGTGTTGCTGGTATTGGCTACCATTTTTCAATGTTCTAAGCCAGATGAAAATTTGTCATTAGAAGAGGCAGATTTGATTGCTGCAAACTATGATGAAGACGCAGTTTTTGGGAATCTTACAACTTTTTATGTAGCTGATTCTGTTCGAAAGTTGAATAAGGATGGTGAATGGGAATGGTCAGATGAAGAAATAGACTGGGCCATGAGAGATGAAGTAATTGCTCAAATGAAGAGCAGAGGATATACCCACGTGACAGACAAAGCAGAAGTCCCTACAACCGATATGGGAATTCAAATTTCTAGAGTAAACACCTTAACGGTAGGTACAGGTATTACCCCTTGTTATTGGCCTGGATGGGGCTGGGGAGGATATTGGCCTTGTTATGGTTGCGGAGGTTATTACCCTGGAGGATGCAGCTATACCTATTCTTATCAAACAGGTTCTGTTTTGTTAGAAATGATTGATATTCAAAACCCGATAGAAATAGAAGGCGAAGAGAAGTACAAGGTGATTTGGTACTCTGGAATGAACGGAATATTGTCTAGTTCTACTTCTAATGATGCACAACGCGCTTTGAGAGGTGTAAAAACCTGCTTTGAAATTTCTCCATACATCCAAAAAATCAATTAAGTCCCAGCTATGAAAAAGATATATTTATTGGTAGCGCTGGTGGTTGGAATAGTAGCCAACACCGAAGCGCAGGTAAACAGTTATTTGGCCTTGAATTGGTCGTCGAGTATTCCTTTCGGATCATTAAAAGATTATACTGAAAATACCAGCAGCAGTGGTTTTGAATTTGATTTAGGTTTCGAAGTGACAAGCAATATTATGGTGGGAATGACTTCAGGATGGAATTACCACTCTCAAAAAATTAATAGAGCAACCTATGTAGACGGAACCTCTTCGTTAAGTGCCGTTCAAACTAGGTATGTTAGTTTTGTTCCAGTTATGGCACACGTTAAGTACGCTCCTTCAATGGAAGGTGGTTTTCAGCCCTATTTTGGATTGGCTATTGGTGCACAAAGTGTGAAATACGAGCAGTGGTTTGGAAGATACGGGTTTGTTGAAACCAAATGGCCATTTGCCATTTCTCCAGAGATTGGCATAGCAATACCATTTACCACCTACTATGATTATTCTGGGTTGAACATCAAAGTGAAGTACAACATGATGCCTGGGTATGAGTACAGAGAAATATCTGGAGGTTTGTCCAGTTTGAATATCAATGTAGGGTTTATACTTCCGATATAGACTTTAAGACATAACTTTTATTATTAAAAGCCCCTGTTTTGCAGGGGCTTTTTTTATATTGTTGTAACAATGCGTTGTTATGAGAAAAAAAGTATTCGAATTTTCAATTTTGACTTTGTTGCTGTTTGGCCTCATTGCTCCCACGGCCCAGGCTCAAGGAGTGTCTTGGAGGTCTTTTTCTAAAAAAAGGCAGGCCTATACCGATAGTCTTAAAAGTTTGGATTACAATTATGTACTTCCAATTTTTGGGCCCAAAAAGTAAATAATTATGAAAAAGGTGATTGTATTAGGGTTGTTCCTTATGTGGGGAGCTACAGCCAAAAGCCAAGTATTGATATCCATCCTGCTTGGGGATAAATTAAATTCTGGAAAAATTGAGTTTGGACTTGAGGGAGGTTTCAACCGATCTTATCTTCAAGAAATAGAAGAGGCCAAAGGTAGAACCAATTTTAATCTCGGTTTTTATTTTAATATTTTGATGCAGGAAAAGCTGTATTTGGAAACGGGCGTATTGGTAAAGTCCAACGTTGGTGCCAATGGAATAAAACCGTATTCTACTGGTGTTCCAGAATTGGATGTGGTTTTTAGCGATGGGGGCGAAGTACAGCGTAAATTGAGTTATTTTTATGTGCCGATTTATTTGCAATATAGATTCGACTCTCATTTTTATATTTCTGCCGGGCCTCAGTTGGGGCTGATGTCTAAAGCTGTAGATACTTTTGTGGTAGAAGAAAATGGAGGAGATTTAGAATACAGTAAAAAAAACACCGATCTCTATAATAGGATAGATGCCGGGGTTGGTGTTAACCTTGGCTATCGATTGTTACAAGGGTTGGGGATGAGTTTTGGTGTGAAATATTACCAAGGGCTTACCAATATCTACAAAGACAGTCCAGAAAAAATCACCAACAGTTCCCTGAACTTTTATGTTCGCATACCAATAGGTAAAGGGAAGGCAAACAAGAAAAAAACAGAGATTGAAGAATAAAAAAAGGCATCTTTTTTACCTGATGCCTTTTTTTATTTTAATGCAGAATAAGTATTAATTATTTCGATTTCTTTTTAGCAACAGGGTATTTTACCATGATGGCTTCCACCGCTTTGTTGGTTGCTTTTTCAGGGTTTTTACTACCACCTTCTTCAATCGTTTTTACTCCAGCCCCTTGCCAGATTAACTTCTTAGCGTTGTGGTCAAAAACGTCAATGATTAATGTACCTTTAAGGTAGTCGTACTCATTGAAGTAGGTTGTAGAGGTACCGCCATATCCTATGCCACCATATCCATATCCGTAACCACCGTAGTAACCGCCTGGGTTATAATGGTTGGTGTAAGCTGTTTTTCCCGTTTTCTTTTCTAGAATAATTAATAAGTTGATTGCCAAATCACCATTTTCTTTAACTTCAGAATAACCTCTTTTGTTCAATTCCAACCTAACGGCATCGTACAATCTTTTTTGATCCAATTGATTAACAAGGCTCGAATTGTCTTCACTCCATGGAAGAAAATAATAGGTTTTATGTTTTGTGAAATCAGCAGTTTTGTCCATATCTGTAACTACAGATATAGGGCTACAACTAGCAACAATAAATACAAAGGCCATAAGCCCCATTGCTTTATGTAATAAATTTTTCATAGTATATATTATTCTTTTAATCTTTCAATTTTATTATCAAACCACCGGTGAAGTCTCCCTGAAGAATTTCAGAACCAAAAGTGGCGCCACCCCCACAGCTGCTACCACCTGTGCTGATCCCGCAACCAAGTCCAACACCACTAAAGTACATCGGTATGAGCATTCTTGCTTGAAGTCTTATGCCAACTCTATCAGAAAAATATATTTTGGCTCCTCCTTGCAAAGTACCAGCAAACCTAGTCGCTTTTTCTGTTTTACTGCCTTCTTTAAATGTAAAGACACCTACTCCTAAAGAGCCACCAACAAAAGGAACGACATTGCCGTTTGGAAAGTTTTTAAGCCCACCGAGTGTATAATATTCAGAAACAACATCTACTCGATGGTTTTCAAAGTTATAATATAAATCTGTATGGGAATCCATTCTGTTCCACATGAGTTCAATGGTGGTTTCATCGTCAACGTTTACGTTCAAACCAACACCATAATTGGGGTTGTCTTTCACTTTGGCCTTTTCAACATACTTACCGTTTTGGGTGTAATAGTAGAAGCTACCACCTAACTGAAACCCATAGTATGGGATTAACTCTACAGATTGTGCCTGAGCAGATACAAATCCAAGTACTGCTATCACAAGCAAAATTGCCTTTTTCATTTTTTCTTTTCTATAGTAATAAAAATTTGAATCCAAAATAACCATACTTTGTTAGAAACTACAACACTTAAGCAGTTATTCTTGAATATTATACAATGCAGTGTATTGATTACCTAACACTTGAGCGTTTTATAGCCCATAAAAACAATTGCGTACTGATGCGCTTAAGATAAATGCCAATGGTTTCTTTACCGCCTATATACACTTCGTATTTTCTCTTTTCAATAGCCCGCAACATCTTGTTAGCAAAGATGGAAGGGGCCATCCCATTGGCCTGCGCCTGGTCCAACTGGTTCAGGGGTTGGTTGTTTTCTGTAAGTGCGTTGTAGCTCAGTTGGGTTTTAACAAATCCTGGACAAACCAAAGTGACGTCCACTCCGTTCTGGTATTCTTCTAGGTATAAACTCTCAAAAAAACCATGTAGCGCATGTTTGGATGCCGCATATCCAGAACGATAAGGGGTTCCAAATTTACCAGTCAGGCTGGTAACAACGACAAAATGTCCTGATTTTTGTTTTTTAATGAAAGGAAGTAGAGCCTTGGTAATTGAAATATTACCAAAATAATTGACCTGCATCATTTTCTGATATACAGAAAAAACGGTGGTTTCCACTAAAGATCTTTGGCTAATACCGGCGTTGAGGACAACAATGTCAATGTTCTGTAGGTCTTGTATTAACTTGTTAACCAAAGAAGAATGTCCTGAAATGGCTTCTAAGTCTAATGGCACCACCTTAATTTTTGCCAGTCCTTTATTGTCTTGTTGGATTTTGTTTAATGCTTCCGTATTTCTAGAAGAAATGACGAGCGTACACGGCACGGTGCTAAGCTGTCCTACTAATGCTTTACCTATGCCAGAAGAAGCACCGGTGATCCATATTTTCTTACCTTTAAAATACTTCAATTTAAACTTTTTCGTAAACTACAAAGTCAAATGCATGTGGGTGGCGCTTGTCTTCTGGGTGGTGTTCTCTAGAAACTTCCTTCCATTGGTCTCGATCAAATTCTGGATAAAAACTATCTCCCTCTGGAGCAGCATCTACTTCCGTTATATACATGCGGTCGGCAAAATCCAGGCCTATGGTGTATATTTGCCCACCCCCAATAATAAAAGCTTCATCTTCTCCAGCTTCTTTAGCTAAGTCCAATGCCTGTTCCATATCGTGCAGCAAAACGGCACCTTGAAGCGGATAGTTTGCATTGGCAGACAGCACTAGATTGGGTCGATTGGGAAGAGGTTGGAATTTGGGAGGTAAGGATTCCCAGTTTTTCCTTCCCATAATTACATGGTGTCCTTTGGTCTTTTCAACGAAGAAACGCATGTCATCTGGCAGGTGCCATACCAGGTCGTTGTCTTTTCCTATTACTCGATTTTTGGCTACCGCCGCGATCATTGATATTTTCATTTCTGCTAAATTTTTGGGGCTATGGTACCTGCTTTAATCTGATACCCTCTTAACAAGTCTTTTATTTCCATCCGTTTTTTACCTTCCATTTGAAGGGATTCAACGGACAATGTTCCTTCTTTGCAACCGATATATAAATAATTTTTTCCGTCCGATTGGTATTGGCCTGGGGATAAATTTAAATCCTCCACGAAACTGGCTTTGAATATTTTAAAAGTTTTGTTTTCAATGGTGGTCCATGCTGCTGGGTACGGGCTTAGTCCTCGTATAAAATTGCGAACATCGACAGCGTTTTGCTGCCAATTTATAGCACAGGTTTCTTTGAATATTTTTGGTGCATGTTGGGTAGTCGGTAGTTCCTCTTGAGGGGTCAAGGTATAGGAATTAGAAGCAATGGCAGCAACCGTTTTCAAAACTAATTGGGCACCACGTTCCATGAGGCGGTAATACATGGTACCCATGTCGTCGTCGTCGTTTATAGGTTCTTTTTCCTGAAAGATTATATTGCCTGTATCTATTTCGTGCTTTAAGAAAAAAGTAGTTACCCCTGTTTCTTTTTCTCCGTTTATAATGGCCCAGTTAATAGGGGCTGCACCGCGGTATTGAGGAAGCAAAGAACCATGTAAATTGAAAGAGCCAATAGAAGGCATCGACCATACTACCTCTGGTAACATTCTAAAAGCTACAATAATTTGTAAATTGGCGTTATAACTCTTTAACTCCTCAATAAAAGCCGCCGATTTTAAATTGGTAGGTTGTAGAATGGGCAGGCCTTGTGCCAACGCATAATCTTTTACTGGACTTGTACCTAATTTTTTTCCACGCCCTTTTGGTCTGTCTGGTGCTGTGACTACAGCCACCACCTTGTACCCATTGTCCACTAGTATTTTTAAGGAAGGAACAGCAAAGTCAGGTGTTCCCATGTAAATGATTCTTAGGTCGTTGGTCATCAATGTTAAATTAAACTCTTTCGAATGTGTTTTTTGCAAATGGGACAATTCTCCACCACGTGGCCCCTTGCCGGGCAGTACTCTCGTCCGTAAAAAATAATTTGTAAATGTAACTTATTCCATAGCGATTTTGGTGTTAATCTTTTAAGATCTTTTTCTGTTTGCTCTACATTTTTACCATTGGTCAGCCCCCAGCGATATGCCAAACGGTGGATGTGGGTGTCCACAGGAAATGCTGGTACTCCAAATGCCTGGGCCATTACTACACCAGCAGTTTTATGTCCTACTCCGGGTAATTCTTCCAGTTTTTCAAAGTCCTGCGGCACTTCTCCTTCATATTTATCAATTAATATATGGGATAAATCAAAAATAGCCTTGGATTTTCTGGGAGACAAACCACAGGGCCTGATGATGTCTCTTATTTCTTCTACTGTTAGCCGGATCATATCAAATGGGGTGTCGGCCTGGCTAAAAAGTTTGGGAGTGATTTTGTTTACCCTTGCATCGGTACACTGCGCAGACAGCAATACTGCAATTAACAAAGTGTAAGGATCTTTATGGTCCAATGGAACCGGTACCTCAGGGTACAATTTTTCTAAGTCCTGTAGAATGTCTTCTACTTTTTCTGATTTTGACATTTATTGCTCTGGATATAATAAATATTTCTTTCTTATTTCTTTGTACGCGTTTAATTCAGGTGCCCAGCTTTTTTTAATTGAAGCAGCATCCAATCCGCCCTTAATTTGATTCTGCAATGTTGCATTACCAGCCAGTTTATTAAAGAAATTGTTAAAGAAAGTACTTTTATCCGGGTAGTCCCTGTAATATCCAATGAGCAAATCCAATGGGAAGCCATTGGCAGGCAGGCTTTTTCTTAAATCAACACCAAAACAGGTCTTGTTTTCGTGCTTAGGATATTTGGACATACCGATAATCGACTTTGGCGTAAATTCAAATGGTTGGTTGCGCAATGTTGGGCTCCCCACTACTTGAAAGGGAAACGTTGTACCCCGTCCAACGCTGATGTCTGTGCCTTCAAACAAACACAAAGAAGGATACCAATAAATAGCTGTTTGGTTGGGTAAATTGGGGCTGGGTTGAATTGGCAAAATATATGGTTTGTTGTGTTGGTAGTGCGGTGCTTGTACGATGGTCACTTCGCACTGCATTTTGTTTTTTAACCAACCTTCTCCGTTGATCATCCTTGCCAGTTCACCCACGGTAAGTCCATGAAGGATTGGAATGGGATGCATGCCAACAAAGGATTTAAACTCCGACTGCAACACCGGGCCATCTACCAGGTGCCCGTTGGGGTTGGGGCGGTCTAAAATCAAAAGAGGGATGCCTTTTTCCGCACAGGCCTCCATAACATAGTGCATGGTGCTGATATAAGTGTAAAACCGAACCCCTACATCTTGTATGTCGAATACCATAAGATCTATGCCATCCAACTGTTCTGATGTAGGTTTTTTGTTTTTACCGTACAAAGAAATTATAGGGAGGCCGGTCGAAAGGTCTTTGTGGTTTTTAACATGTTCACCTGCATCCGCATTGCCTCTGAAACCATGTTCAGGAGCAAAAACACTTTTAATTTTGATTTTTTTTTGCAGTAAAGTGTCCACCAAATGTTGGTTGCCTACCATAGAAGTGTGGTTCACCACCAGTCCGATACTTTTTCCGGATAACTTTGGGAAATAGGCGGTGGTATTCTCGGCCGCTGGTACAGGTTGTAGTGGTTCTTGTTGCTTGGCTTGGCAACCCACCAATGCCATAAAAAACAAAAAACCGTAAACTATGCTATATTTCACTTTTTTATTTTAGATATTTAACTTTTTATAAAGTCAAAAATAAGGATAATATTGAACCTCTCTTATTTTATTTCAGGTAGAATTGAAAAAAATCCTGGGAAATCATTTTCCTCAGTAATTCATAAAATAGCTGTATCCAGTATTGCCATAGGTTTGGCCATTATGCTGTTGGCTTTTATGATCCTATATGGTTTTCAAGAAAATGTAAGAAACAGGCTGTTCAGTATAAGCTCACATTTTACCGTTAACTCCTTTACGTTAGGCAATACTTTTGAGGAAAAACCTGTTTCAAAAGAGTCCGCATTTTACCAACACTGGGATAGCTTGGAATATGTAGCGCACGTTCAAGAGTTCAGTTATAAAGCCGGGCTTATTAGAACAAAGGAAGAAGTCCAGGGCATTGTGTTCAAAGGGGTGGGGACAGACTTTGATACCACTCGTTTTTTACCCAATTTAATAGAAGGGCGCTTTGTACATCCCAACGACTCTGCCTATTCTAAGGAAGTGTTGATCAGCCAAGTAATTGCAAATAAAATGCGTTTGTCGGTGGGAGATGACATGGTATTACATTTCTTTATGAACCCACCACGCGTAAGAAAACTCAAAATTGTAGGACTCTACGATACCAATCTGTCCGATTATTTTGACAATAGGTTCATTATCGGAGACATAGGCCTTATTAGGCGGCTTAACAACTGGCCCGATTCCTTAACCGGTGGCTTCGAAGTTTTTATTGATGATTTCACTACTATGGAGCAGGCAGATGTTTACTTGGATGAACATTTGGCTTCCAACCTTTTTATTGAAAAAGTAACGGACAAATACAGCGATGTTTTTGATTGGCTAATTGTAATTGCCAGGCAAGTCAATATGTTTTTGGTTATTATATTGATCGTAGTATGTGTCAATATGGTGTCCGTAATATTAGTGCTAATAATGGAACGAACGCCAATGATAGGGTTGTTAAAAGCCATGGGTGCCGACAACCAACAAGTAAGGAAAATATTTTCTTATAGTGGGCTACGGTTAATTTGGAAGGGGTTGCTAATCGGCAATATTTTGGCCTTGTCTCTTGCTGCAATTCAATATTACTTTAGAGTTATTCCACTAAACCCCCACGATTACTATATCAGTTATGTGCCGATTATGTGGAAATGGGACATCATCTTGCTGGCCAATATTGGTACATTTGTATTGGTTTATTTGATTCTAATAGTTCCAACTTTGGTAATAGCCAAAATCAACCCAATAAAATCAATGAAATTCAATTAAGCAGGTTTTAGGTACTTTCTAAACAAACTTCTAATTTTCATTTCTACCACACCAAAAAAGGCTTCCTTGAAAATGCCACCAGACATTTTTGATTTGCCTAGTGTTCTGTCTGTGAAAATTATGGAATGTTCTTTAATACGGAACCCAAACTTCCAAGCGGTAAATTTCATTTCTATTTGGAAAGCATACCCAATGAACTTTATTTTATCCAGATCGATAGTTTGCAACACTTCTTTGGAATAACATACAAAACCAGCCGTTGCGTCCATCACTGGAATGCCTGTTACAAAGCGTACATATACTCCAGCAAAATAAGACATAATAACCCTTCCAATAGGCCAATTAACAACATTAACACCGTTGATGTACCTAGAGCCTACTGTTAAGTCAGCACCATTGTCTTTGCATTCCCTGTAAAGCTGGGGTAAATCTTTTGGGTTGTGCGAAAAGTCGGCGTCCATTTCACAAATGAACTCGTAACCCTTTGCTAAGGCAAATTTAAAACCTGCAATATAAGCGGTACCCAATCCCAATTTCCCTTGTCTTTCGAGCAAATGAATGGTGTTTTTGGAACCTTCAAAGTTAATGTCTTTTTGAAGTCTCTTTACAATATCACCAGTTCCATCAGGAGAACCGTCGTCAATAATGAGAATGTCAAAATTGTCTTCCAATGAAAGAACAGCATTGATTATGCCTTCAATATTTTCCTTTTCATTGTAAGTTGGAATAATAACTAGTACGTCGTTCACAAGCCCCATAAAAATTCAAAAATTCTTTCAAGATTCGGTATAGTGTCGCAATTTTACTATAAAATTACCAACTTTAAAATTAAGTAGTTCAATTTATTAATTTCAGAACATGCAAAATAAATGTATATTTTTAGATAGAGATGGTGTTATTAACATAGAAAGGGGCGATTACACCTATAAAACGGATGATTTTGAATTAGAATACAAAGTAGCGGAATCGATAAAACAGTTCAAAGCAGCCGGGTACCTCGTTGTGGTCATTACCAACCAAGCTGGAATTTCAAAAGGAATTTATGGCCATGCAGATGTTCATGCTTGCCATGCTAAAATGTTGCAGTTGTGCCCAGAGATTGACGCTATTTACTATTCGCCTTACCACGATAGCATCACCAATTCTTTAACAAGAAAACCAGGCTCTTTGCTTTTTGAAAAAGCGTTGGTGAAACTGAAGGTGGACCCTAAGAAAAGCTGGATGGTAGGAGATAGGGACAGAGATTTAATACCAGCCAAGAAACTAGGCATGCAAACCATTGTAGTTGGAGATGCCGAAGCGAGCCATGCAGACTTTCGGAAAGAAAACCTTTTTGATTCTATCGATATTATAAAAAAAGGCACCATTTCTTAATTAAATGGTGCCAATTTACTTAGGTCTAACTGGTCGTACTCAAAATTACCAACTTCTACTGTAACTGTATTCCGTTACATTGGACTGCCTTTTTCGAGGCGGTGTATTTTTGCGGTATTGTGTGTTGTTTTTGTACCTGTTTTTATCTTGGTATTTGCCCCAATTTAAATCACTTCCATTGCTTTTGTTGTATTTTCTATCCTTTCCGTAGGCATGGCCTCGGCTTCTATCCTTTGCATATCCATGGTCGTGTCTGTGTCGGTCCTTGAATTCATACGGATAGTTGTGTGGGTGTTGCTGTCCTTTCCTTCTATAATGTCTGTCGCGCCCATGTCCATAACTGATGTACAACCTTGTATCTGGTTTTCTACTCGAATAATAAAACCCACCCTGATCAAAATACCGGTAATGCCCACAACGATCGTGGTGTTGGTGTCTGTGTTGTGCCGAAACTCTGCCGAATTGGTTGCTGTGGTAGTAGGTGCCATAATACCCGCAAGACTGGCCACAATGGTGGTCCATCAAAGGATTGTGCATCCAAGCCTTTCTATTGATTAATCTTCCGTACTGATTCAATTGAACTGACACAAACCCATCCCTGTTTCTTAATAGTATTTTATACAGCACCTGGTGGTGGTGGAAACTTTTACTAACATGCATTTTTTGATAATGCCCATAATTGTGGTAAAGCACATCTTCAACTTCGAAAGGCAATGACCACTGGCATTCTCTTCCTACTTCTGTATAAAAATGCTGGGCATTTATCTGCATACCCATTCCCAAAATGATAATCGAAAATAGTAATAGCTTTTTCATATCGTTGTTGTTTATGTGAAACAATTCAAAGCCATTTTATACCTGAAGCATAATAAGACTTTGATTTAAAAAGTTATGAATACATAGACAAAGTACGTGCCAATATTCGATTGGTCCGGGTTAGGTAGGGGCTGCTAGCGCCCTTGGGAGTGTCGTAAGGTGTTTTTTTTCAGTTGGTTAGGAGTGCTTTGTTATGCCCACTCATCGATTTCTAAGGCTTCCAAGGTGTCGGCCATCTCATCGTAATCTTTGTAACCTGGTCTTATTTCGTCTCCACCAGTAATGCTAATACCCTTGGGTTGGATAGATTCAATCAAGGACAATACAGAGTTGTGATCAAAACCGTGGCCTAATAATACTTCTTGTTCTTTGCACAAAGTTTGAAGCTTCGAAGTGTCTAGGTCGGTTTCCTCTGCAGATACCAAGTGCAACAAATCGAATGTCAAATGGTCCAACGAGAGTGCGTCTAATTGCTCGATGGAGCATTGCAGTATAACCTTTAAGCCAGCAGACGATAAGTCGTTGACCTGGTCTGGGTTATTGGTTTCGACCCATTTTAAATCAAAAGTACCTTTGGCAGTTTCAATGATTTCTTTGCTGCTGCTGTTGTAAAATTCTCCAACATACTCAACGCCCGAAATCCACTCGGTAATTGCAACAAAATCAATGGGCTGCAAATGCCTGGCATGACCTGGCTCCAAGCAGAATCCCATTAAATTTACTTCCATTCCTGCACAATAGCGTGCATCCGACAAATTGTTGACTTGGTTGATTTTTACAAACGTGCTTAGTGCCATGGTATTTGATTTTGTGCAAAGGTAATAGCTCCATACAAAGGAAAAAATGATCTTTGTAATATTTTAGATAGGCCAACGGATTTTTTTCCTGAAAGAAAAAGTTAATTTTGGGCCGAGCAAGCTTCTGCGTAAACTGTTGCGATAGAAGAAGGTATTAAAAATAAAAAAATGGATTCTGGAATAAAAAAATTGATCAAAACAGCACTACTATATGGAGCCTTGTGTGCAGGCCTTTTGATGGTTCTGTTTGTTGTTTTATTTGTTGGAGGCAAACACCCGCAAATGATAAATCCTGTTTTGGATATTCGTTTGGTGCTGCTGCCGGTTTTTATGTTCTTGTCTTTGAAAATTTACCGTGACAACCTCAACGGTGGGGTATTGCACCTGTGGCAAGGGTTAATTGGCGGTGCCATTATCGTTGTGGTGGTGGGTTTGTTAATGATGGCTTTTATTTCTATTTATGGGCAATTGGAAACGGAATATGTGCCCCGGTATGTCAGCGAAATAACCCAGTTCTTTGAAAAAGGTCGTCCTGCGTTTGTAGAACAACAAGGGGAAGAAGTGCTTGACGCTCAACTTGAAAAACTACCACATACCACTGCTTTTGCCCTTGCGCTTGACTATTTTTGGAAAACACTGTTGATTGGTGTATTTTGGAATATAATTATATCAATTATTATACGAAAACAACCAAAATTTTAAGAGTTATGGAAAATGAAGAAATGGACCAAGTAACCGTTGGTCAAGTCGCAAAAAAATATGGAGTGATCTTAGGAGCAGCTTCAATTGCGTTTTTTTTAATATTGGCTTTGTCAGGTATTTATACTGAAAGTTGGGCCGGTTGGTTGGGTTTTATTGTATCCATTACCATTATAGTATTGGCCCACAATAGTTTTAAAGCCGATGGAGATGGTTACATGAGCTTTGGTGAAGGCTTTAAAATTGGCGCTCTTATGAGTGTTATTAGTGCTGTCATTTCAAATGCTTTTACTTGGGTCTACATCTCTTTTGTTGACAATGCCTATTTAGAACCCATAAAAGAAAAGGCTTACAATGATATGGTGGAGCAAGGCATGGCCGAAGAGCAAATTGAACAGGCCATGGAATTCACTTCTTTTATGTTTGACCCAACTATGATCACAGTTTTTGGGATTATTTTGGGGATTGTTGGAGGGATAGTAGTTTCATTAATTGTTACTATATTTACCAAAAATAACAGACCTGAAGAGATTTAATGACATATAAATATGATATTACAGTGGTTGTTCCGCTCTACAATGAGGAAGAATCACTACCTGAATTATGTGAATGGATAAGCCGTGTGATGGGATCACACGGCTTTACTTATGAAGTGCTATTAGTAGACGATGGCAGCAACGACCAATCTTGGAGCGTTGTAACAGAACAACACGAACTTAATAAGAATATTAAAGGCATTCGATTCAACCGAAACAACGGCAAGTCCGCCGCATTGCAAACAGGTTTTAATGCTGCCAATGGAGAAGTTGTAATTACGATGGATGCCGATTTACAAGACAGTCCTGATGAAATACCTGGCTTGTATAAAATGATCAAAGAGGATGGGTACGACCTTGTTTCAGGTTGGAAAAAAGTACGACACGACCCTGCCTTAACCAAAAGAATACCATCCAAAATATACAACTCCGTAACCGGTTTGTTATCAGGTGTGCGTTTGAACGATATGAACTGTGGTTTGAAAGCATATAAAAATCTTGTTATTAAAACAATTCGAGTGTATGGTGAAATGCACCGGTACATTCCAGTAATAGCCAAATGGAATGGGTTTATAAAAATTGGAGAAAAAGTTGTAGAGCACAGAGCAAGAAAATATGGCGTCAGCAAATTTGGGCTGAGCAGATTTGTTAACGGCTTTCTGGATTTGTTGTCCATTACATTTGTTTCTAAATTTAAAAGGAAACCCATGCATTTTTTCGGGACCCTTGGGAGCCTGTCTTTTTTTACTGGATTCGTGTTCACACTTTACTTAATAGGGCTCAAGCTATACAGTATTTATTTTTCGAATGAGCTGCTCAAAAGAGACATTACGGACCGCCCAGCATTTTACATGGCATTGGTTGCAGTGGTTATTGGTGTGCAGCTATTCTTAACCGGTTTTATTGCCGAAATGTTGGCCATGAACAACCACTCTAAAAATGAGTACCTTATTCTGGATCAAAAAGGGTTGGATTAAATGAGACTGTATTCTATTGTTGTTCCAGTTTACAACCGTCCGGAGGAAATAAAAGAGTTGTTGGCCTCGCTAACTTTACAAACATACTCTAATTTTGAATTGGTAGTGGTAGAAGATGGTTCTGATCTTACTTGTGAATCAGTGGTTGAATCCTTTAAAAAATCACTCAACATACAGTATTTTTTTAAACCAAATACAGGGCAAGGATTTTCAAGAAACTTTGCTTATGAAAGGTGCAAAGGAGATTATTTTATCGTTTTTGATTCTGATTGCATTGTACCACCGAATTATTTAGAAAAAGTAGAGGAGCGTTTGAATGCACAATGGGTAGATGCCTATGGCGGCCCAGATCGCGCCCACAGTTCTTTTACAAATGTTCAAAAAGCCATTAGCTATTCCATGACTTCTGTGTTTACAACTGGAGGCATTCGAGGAAATAAAAAACATGTTGGCACCTTTCATCCAAGGTCTTTTAATATGGGGATTAGCAAGGAAGTATTTGAAAAAACGAAAGGATATGTAATAACCAGGATGGGAGAAGATATTGAATTCAGTATTCGGATCATTCGTTCTGGGTTTTCAACTGGCTTAATTGAAGATGCTTTTGTTTATCATAAAAGAAGAACGTCTATTGGTCAATTTTATAGACAGCTCAAGTTTTTTGGAAGGGCAAGAATAAACATATCCAGATTCTATTCAAGTGAGTTAAAATTGGTGCATTTGTTTCCGTTTCTTTTCTTAATGGCATGTGTCTTTTGGGTTGCTAGCGCCCTGGTTGTTCCAACTTTATTCCAAATTGGTTTGCCATTGGTAGCTTTGTATGTGCTGCTAATATTTATGGATGCCACCAAAAAAAACAAAAGTGTAAAAGTAGGGGTGCTCAGTATCGTCACCTCTTTTACTCAGTTATTCGCCTATGGAGTAGGTTTTTTACAAGAAGGGTTAAAAAAACTTGCCGGGGATAAGGACCCTTTGAAAGAAAGGAAATGAAAAACGCCTCCGTAGAGGCGTTTGAAAGTATTAACGCAACCAAGCATTGTACATCCACAGTGTTTTTTCCTGTTCTTCAATAAAAGAAGAAACTAAATCTACTGTTGCTGTATCGTTGTCTTGTTCGGCTATTTCTTGAATGGTTCTTTCAATTTCTATAAGTGTTTCGAGCCCAACTACAATGGCCTTTACTGCACTTTCAGCATCACTTATGTTTTTTTGCGGTTCTATAACAGCCTCTTTTAAATAATCTTTAAATGTGTGCAAAGGCTTGCCGTTGATGGTCAATATTCTCTCTGCCACCTCATCAATTTTTAAGGCGGCGTCGTTGTAAAGCTCTTCAAACTTAACGTGCAATTCAAAAAAGTGCTTGCCTTGAATGTTCCAATGAAATCCTCTTGCATTTTGATAGAATACTTGATAATTGGCCAATAAACTATTTAATGAACCAACTGCCTTTTTACTTTTTGCCATAATATTGATCGTTTTATCTTATTCAAATATACGAAAATACAGTTCTTTGAGTTGATAGTATTATTCAATTGTATCAATAATAACATCATTAAAACTTATACAATTAATTTCTTTTCTATGTAGTTTCGTTCTGTTAAATTGAAAGTCCAATATTTAATCATGATTAAAAAAATTGTTCTGTTTTGCGCCGTGTTCCTTTCTTATGAATTAAGTGCTCAAAATGACAGCATTTATTCCGTTCCCATCCACAAAGGAACATTTATCACCAACCTTTCCGGAAGGATAACTTCTGGGAGTACCGATATTACCGACCAATCTTCTACCAGTGAAATTGTTAACAACGATTACATATTTGGTACTAAAAGCGGCTATTTCGTAGCGGATAAATGGGTAGTTGGCGGTAATTTGTTTTTGCAAAGGGAGGCCCAGCAGAGCGACATTTTAAAAACTTCATCGGAGAAGTTTTTTATTGGTCCGTGGCTTCGCTACTATTTTTCTGTTCACGACAATACCTCTATTTATGCACAATTTAGTCCATTGTATGTCAAAACGTTTTCCTCCACCTTTATCAACGATGCTACTTTGGTAGAAGTAAATATGGAGTCTGTAGGTGGAGGCTTTGGAGTGGAAATGGGGGTTGGGTTTAATTATTACCTATCGGACAAGGTAGCTTTTAATATTGGGGTGGATTTAATTCAATCCAAATACAAAGGAGAAAGAAAGAATTATTTACTCAATACATTGAACAGTGAAACAACCAAAGAAACTTTTCTGTCGGTTAGTTTTGGATTTGAAATCTATTTACAACAATTCTTTTTTTGATGGAGCGGTTACATAATAAACGGACTGTAGGGTGGCATAGTACCATTGCACTATTTTTCGGAGGCTTAGTGCTGCTAACCTTACTTGGGTTAGGAAAAAGCTCTGCACAAAATGTGGAGCAAGGTAATTTTATTAAATCAGATACCATTAATATATACAAAGTAAACTCTCTCATAATTCCGGTTTTAGGTTACTCTCCAACCACTCAGCTCGCTTATGGAGGCGGTGGTCAATTTTTTTTCAGAACAAAAGGAAGCGATAGATTTTCAAGGATATCCAATATTTTAGGAACCATAATTTTTACTACGGAAAGCCAAATGATGATTGATGGTGCAACGCAATTGTATTTTAAAAATGAGCGTTACTTTCTGGATGGTAAATTTACCTTTAAGAAATTCCCCAATTTATTTTATGGCGTAGGAAACGATACTAAAGAAGAAGATGCCGAACAATACGATATGAACATATTGGAGGTGCATGCTTCCTTTTTGAAACGATTGCCTTCTAATGTTAATTTTGGTTTTAAATACTCTTACCGAAAGTATGATATGAAGGAATTTGCAGAAGGAGGAGAATTGGAGAAAGGAGAGATTTTAGGCTCTGAAGGTGCTTTGTTACACAGTGTTGGGATGGTATTGAACATCGATAGCAGAGACGATTATTTAACACCATCGAAAGGAGTGTTCCTTCAGTTTACCTCCAACTTTACCTCTCGGGTAATTGGCAGTAACTATGCTTTTAATGAGTTCATCTTTGATTTGAGGAAGTTTTTTAAAATAACTGAAAGAAGTGTGGTTGGTACCCAAGGGTACATGCACTTTACAATGGGGGATGTTCCATTTCAGGCCATGCCACAAATGGGAGGCTCCAACCTAAATAGAGGGTTTCGAAAAGGGAGATACCGAGACGAAAACATGTATGCTCTTCAAGCTGAATACCGGTACAAACTTACCAAAAGAGTTAAATTGGCAGGTTTTATATCCACTGGAGAGGTGAGTAGCAATCCGAGGAACTTTTTTTCACAGGCCAACTATTCTTATGGTGGTGGGCTTAGATGGCAAATTAAGAAAAACAACAGGGCCCAAATTCGATTGGACTATGGGCTTGGAAGAGGCAATAGTTCTGGCTTTTATTTTGCTGTTAATGAGGCTTTTTAGGAAGCTTAGTAGAGCATTATTGAAACCAACATTTCTACTACCAAAGTAGTTGCTAACAAAGCAAAATACAACATACCAACAATGTTGAATTTTATAAGCGTTTTGAACCAATGTTGCTGGTATACTTTTTTGAAACTTAAGAAACAGTAGGTGCTCACCAGTATAAAGGATAAGATGGAAGTGAAATTCCCCGTCCAATCTGGTGTAACAAATATAATTATAAAAGCGAGGCCATAACAAATGTAAGCGAATGAATGCAAGTGAAGGGCATGTATGATGTGGTGGATGTACAAATGTTGTTTTCTTCGGATGTACATCAATTTCAACAACAAAGCATAGATTGGAATTAACAATATCATCATGATGGGCAAATTCTTGGCTATATAACCTACAACTCCTTCTTCATCGGATTGCTCTACCCTTATGATTTGTCGGCAAAAATAATGTTCTACAGTGCTTAAGGGAGCAATGGTTGCCGAATCCACTACTTGGTCCGCTGATAGTTCGTCATTTTTCGCCAATTCACTTGCGTATCCAAAATCAAATTTGTCCTCTATTCCATCCATAAAAGTGATGTTGAAACTGGTGTCCGTGCTTTTTTTGTCCCTCTTTTTTTTGTTCCTGTTTTCATTTATTTCTTGCACCGCCTGGTACAAAACAATTCGGTTTTCAATAAAAAATTTATTGGACTTTTGTATGAGGATGGAATCTTGTAACAACCTATTCATTTTTATTAATTCGGATAGGTTCAAATGTGCTTTCATATAGTCGGTTAGGGCGGGTTGGTCGTTTATGATTAGATGCAAGGAGTCCATTTCCTTCCTTTTGAATACATTGTTTAGCGAATATTCTTTAGAAGGATCAGACAACGTAACCAAGTTGTTTTTTTTATCCTTGAAAGTGTTAATCAGCCCTTTGTTTACTGTTAAAAAATAAAAAAGGCTGATAACTAGGTAGAGCCTAATGGGGTTGGCATAGGTGACTCTCTTCCCTTCAAAAAAAGCCAGGGATATGTAACCCGGTTTTGTGAAAAATGGTTGAATGGACTTCCCAAACCGGCTGTCAAATGAGAGGTAGTTGCCAAAAAAGTCTTTTAGCAGCTTACCAAAAGAAACATTGTTGTGGTTGTTTTCTTGTCCGCAATTGGAACAATAGTTGTCATTTCTATCTAGAAATTTGCCACAATTTAGGCAAGCAGTTGATTTTCTTCTGATTTTCATTGTGAAAAGTATAGGGCAAACTGCAAAAATTTATCAATTTTACAAAAAAAATGTGGGACGATAATGGATAAAAAGAAAAAAGAAAATATAGCGGAATACGTAATTCATTTGTATCAAACGGAGTCTTTGTTGCGGGCTTACGAAATGGATGTAGAGGAGTTGGCTAAGAATGTAGTAGACATCTTACCTAGTACCGATGAAGAAAAGTTGGCTTTAAGAAAGTGGTACCAAGGTTTGGCTGTAGCCATGAAAGAAGAAGGTATATTGGACCAGGGCCATTTGAAAATAGCACAAGATGTAGTAGAAGAATTGGATGTTTTGTATGCCCGTTTGGAAAAAGAAGACGAGGCCTTTCAATCGGTGTTGGAAGCAGCTGCCCCCCACATTACAGAATACATGAATTTGTCTAATGGTAGTATTAAAAGTAGAAGCCAAGTGTGTTTGAATGGGGTTTTCGGTTTGTTATTGGCCAGAATGAATGGAAAACAAGTAGATGAGGAGATTCTGGAAAGTTTGAATCATTTTGGTAATGTCTTGTCGTATTTGAGTTATCATTACAGAGGGATTGACTAGCGCAATTAAGACAGCTTTAAGCATAAGAAATTTCAATAAAAAGTTGGCTTAAAAATGGGAATGAAATTAATTGCATTTATTAAATTTGTGGGTGCAACCGAATTAAAAATGTTATGTCTAAGGTATTGATAATTGGAGCTGGAGGAGTTGGCCGAGTGGTGACGCAAAAATGCGCCTCAGTTCCTGCAGTATTTTCTGAGATTTTATTGGCCAGCCGAACGGTGTCCAAGTGCGACGTAATTGCCAAAGAAGTAGGGCAAGGTAGGGTACAGACGGCCCAAGTAGATGCCGATAAGGTACCAGAATTAGTAGAATTAATAAATGGGTTTAATCCGGAAATGGTGATAAATGTGGCCCTGCCTTACCAGGACCTAACCATTATGGAGGCATGTCTGGAAACAGGTGTTCATTATTTGGACACAGCCAATTACGAACCAAAAGAGGAGGCCAAGTTTGAATACAGTTGGCAATGGGCCTACCAAGATAGGTTTAAGGAAAAGGGGTTAACCGCCATCCTAGGTTGTGGTTTTGATCCTGGTGTTACCAGTATTTTTACAGCAAGGGCAGCGAAACACCATTTTGATGCATTACATTACTTAGATATAGTAGATTGTAATGGCGGAGACCATGGGAAAGCTTTTGCAACTAATTTTAATCCCGAAATAAACATTCGTGAAATAACCCAAAAAGGCAAATACTGGGAGGATGGCCAATGGGTTGAAACAGAGCCTTTTGAACATAGGAAGGAACTTACCTATCCGAACATTGGAAAAAGATCTTCTTATTTGTTGTACCACGAAGAGTTAGAATCTTTAGTGAAAAACTACCCAACAATTAAACGCGCTCGGTTTTGGATGACTTTTGGTGAAGAATATTTGACCCACCTAAGGGTGATTGAAAATATTGGAATGAGTAGGATAGATCCTGTTAAATTCAAAGGATTGGATATAGTACCGTTGGAGTTTTTAAAAGAAGTATTGCCAAACCCAGGTGACTTGGGGGAGAATTACGAAGGGGAAACCTCTATTGGATGTAGGATAAAGGGCTCCAAAGATGGGGCAGAAAAGACTTTGTATATTTGGAACAATTGTAGCCACCGAGCGGCATTCGAAGCAACAGGAGCACAAGGCGTGTCCTTCACAACGGGTGTACCTGCAATGCTGGGCGCCATGATGCTCCTTACGGGGAAGTGGAAAAAACCTGGTGTATTCAACGTAGAAGAATTTGATCCAGATCCATTTTTGGATTTACTTGGTAAATATGGTTTGCCTTGGCAAGAAGAAGTTGGGGTGGATTTGGAATTATAAGCCAAGTAATATGCAAATAGAGACCCCAGCGTATGTTTTGGATGAAAAGGCATTTAGATCCAATTTATTACTTTTAAAATCTGTAAAGGAGAAGGCTGGCATCGAATTGATTCTAGCCCTCAAGTCTTTTGCAATGTGGAAGGTGTTTCCAATTGTAAACGAATATATTTATGGTGCAACGGCTAGTTCTTTGGCCGAAGCGCAATTGTGTTTCGATGCGATGGGAACCAAGGCACATGTGTACGCACCGGCCTATTTAGAGAAAGAGATTCGGGCTATTGCACCCTTAGCAAGTCACTTGAGTTTCAATTCGCTTGCACAGTTAAAAAAATGGAAACAGCTTGTGCAAAAAGAAAACCCAAGTATCTCACTTGGTTTAAGAATAAACCCGGGATTTTCTGATGTCTCAACGGACTTGTACAATCCCTGTGCCCCTGGTTCAAGGTTGGGCGTACAAGATTACCAATTAGAAAGTGGTTTGCCCGATGGTATTGATGGGCTTCATTTTCATTGTTTGTGTGAATCTTCTGCTGAAAGCCTTTGTTTGGTACTGGATTCTTTTGAAGACCGTTTTCAAAGTCTGTTACAAAAAGTAAAGTGGGTAAATATGGGAGGAGGACATTCCATTACTGCCCATGGATACAATACTGCATTGCTTGTACAACGATTAAAAGAGTTCCGTCAGAAATACCAAGTGGACGTGATATTAGAACCTGGTAGTGCTTTTGGATGGCAAGCAGGAGACCTACACAGTTCGGTGTTGGACATCGTAGAGAGCCATGGAATAAAAACTGCTATGTTGGATGTATCCTTTACAGCACACATGCCGGATACATTGGAAATGCCTTATAGGCCTGAGGTGGAAGGAGCAAACTCCAATGGAAAAGGTGCTTATGCCTACAGGTTGGGAGGAGGCAGTTGTTTGGCAGGTGATTTTTTGGAGGCATACGGGTTTGAGCAACCTTTGAAGATTGGAGACAGGTTGGTTCTAAAGGATAT
The DNA here is from genome assembly GCA_900537185.1 of Cytophagales bacterium Alg240-R148. Classification (GTDB taxonomy): domain Bacteria; phylum Bacteroidota; class Bacteroidia; order Cytophagales; family Cyclobacteriaceae; genus Alg240-R148. The sequence continues at coordinate 81,228 of LS999828.1, read as the reverse complement.
GATGCACTATACCATGGTGAAAACAACCATGTTCAACGGGGTAGCCCACCCCGATATTGTTTTGTTAAAGACAAATGGAACACCCGAATTGCTTCGGCGTTTTAACTTCAACGATTTTAAAAATAGATTGGGTTAAAGGGAATTGACAAGCGCAATGATTTTATCGCACTCATAGTCGTGAGAATACTTACTCAGTGCTTTTTTCTTTGCCAAAGCCGAAATAGAATCCATATGATCGCTATTTGAAAATAACTCCTGGATTTTTTTGGCTAATTCATCGTGTTTTTCTGGAGAGAACAGCATACCGTATTCACCAAAATTTAATAATTCAACTGTTCCTCCGGAGTTGGTGCCTATAACAGGAACCCCAGACATCATGGCTTCAATGGTAACCATACCAAAAGTTTCTGATTTAGATGCCATGATAAAAGCGTCTATGGCAGAAAAAAACGTACTTGGGTCTTCTTGGTAAGGCCTAAAATGAACGTTGTCTTGAATCCCTAAATCTTTTACTTCTTTTTTAACAAACTCATAGTAGTCTTGGCTTTGTTGGTCATGGATAGTTGGTTTGCCCATTATAAGAACGTCCACTTCAAAGTCCAATTGCTGGTTTAACAAGTAGGCGGCTTTTATAACAGTATCCTGCCCTTTGTGTGGGTCGATGCGTCCCAAAATCCCTATGGTTCGCCTGTTCCTGTTTAAATTTAACTTGTTTCTAGCCATTAATTTGTCCTCTACTCCTGCAGTTAACGCTGCAGCATCGACACACAATGGAACCACATGTATTTTTTCTTTTTTTAAGTTGGTTTTAGAAAGCGTGTCATCGGCAATAACTTTTAGCGGTGCAATCCATGCATCTAGTTTGTTGTAACGCCAAGTATGCACTGGATCCTTTTTGTTCACTCCAATTTGCATTTGTTGTTGGTACACAAGATGAAGTTTCTTTTTTGAGATCATTTTGCAAAATACAACAAAGTCAATGTCGGGGTTTGTGAAAATGAACAAAGTCTCTAAATCCGTAATTTTATTGACCAAGGTAGCAAGTTTTTTAGCACTAACTAAGTCGAAATATTTGCGAGGTTTTTGAATGAGTACAACCTTGTGGTTGGTTTCGAGAAGTGCATTGGTTAAAGAAGAGTTTTTTAAGGTAAAAAATGTAATTTTAACGCCTTTTTCAACCAACCAATCGGCCAAGCGCAGGACATTCAATTCTAAACCTCCCCATCCTTCGGAGGTACATATAAACCCTAAGTGCATTTGCAGTTGATTATTATTTGGCTCAAAAATACTTATTTTTTTGTCTCAAGAAAACGAATTAGGTTCTTATATATTCGAATTTAAAATTATATAATCTATTTTTGGCCTTGCAATATAAAAGGAGATGGGACTAATTGTCTGTGAATGAAAGAGGTAAATAAAAAAGTTGTACGTGTTATTACTAGGTTAAATGTGGGTGGGCCTGCCAAACATGTAGCTTGGCTGTCCAATGGTTTGGATAACTTAGAATGGGACAATGTATTATTGTATGGTCCAATAGAAGAAAATGAAGACGATATGTCTGCGCTTTGTGTCCAGCATGGTGTGGACATGCGATTGGTTCATGAAATGCAAAGAGAAATAGACCTCACGAAAGATGTGGTATCGGTATGGCGTGCATTTAAAGTGTTTAAAAAGGAGAACCCAAGTATCATTCATACCCATACAGCCAAAGGAGGGATGGTAGGGCGTACTGCTGCCATTCTGTATAAGCTTTTATACAATCGAAAGGTTAAAATTGTTCATACTTTCCATGGCCATTCTTTTCATGGCTATTTTTCTAAGGCAAAACAACTGACATTTCTTTCTGTAGAACGTTTTTTGGCAGCCACCATAACAGATAAGATCATTACCATATCTGCTGCCCAACAAAAAGAAATATTAGGCAGGTTTAAAGTTGGGAATAAAAATAAACACGTAGTAATCAACCTTGGGATTGACACCAGTTTTTCTACTGTATTGGATAAAACAGCGTTGAGGTCCAACCTGGGTATTCAAAGCGATGAATTAGTAGTTGGCATTGTAGGCAGAATAGCGCCAATTAAACACCATAGTTTATTTGTTAAAACTGCCCATGAAGCCAACCAATGGTTTGGAGGGAAAAAGAAGCTGCGGTTTGTTATAATAGGGGAAGGGTCGTCAAAAGATGTTGGTGATCTAAAAAATCTTGCGGCTGAATTGAAAGTATCTAACCTTGTTTTTGCTGGCAACCAATCCAACCCGGCTTTGTTTTATGGTGCTTTGGATGTTTTGATGTTGACGTCTAAAAATGAGGGCACACCTGTTTCAATTTTGGAAGCATTTGCAGCTAAAATCCCGGTGGTTGCTACCAATGTAGGGGGGGTGGTAGATTTGTTAGGGACCAAAAGCGAACGGGGCAAATTGGTAGAACAAGACAGTAGTGCATTGTGTGCTGCCCTAATAGATACAATTGAAAATGACCAACAAAAACAAATTGAAGAAGCGCAGCAATTTGTGATGCAACACTACAGCATTAAGATTTTAGTTAATAAAATTCAGAAACTTTATTTAGAGCTGTTGGGCCAGACGTAGTGGTTGGTCCTTTTTGTAATAAACATTAGTATAAGTACTGTCCCAACTAGTGTAATTGTCAAAAGGTAAAAGTAGTTGTAATATACCAGAATGCAAACTATGGCTTGGTAACAACATAGGATCAAAACAGAAATCTTGTCACTCTTGAAAATATAAGATAGCCTATGAGTAATATGGCCTTTGTCGCCAAGGCTTACAGGGTAGCCATTTAACAACCGGTTAATAGTTACAAAAGAAGTGTCAATGATTGGCACAATGATTACCAATATTGGATAAATAAAGTCCAAAGGAATGTGTAAGAAACTAGTATCGTTTGGCAAATTCAAATGAAATTCAATCAGAATAAGAGAGGTTAATGTTCCTAAAAACAAACTTCCTGAGTCTCCCATAAAGATTTTTGCCGGATTAAAATTGAACGTAAGAAAACCAATCAAAACGCCAATGCAAATAAGAGCTAAGGTAGAAGCAAGTTCGGAAACCGAATGCATTATGACCGCTATGAATACCATGATCACCAAAAGAACACTGGTGGTGGCCCCATCCATATTATCTAATAAATTGATTGCATTGGTGATTCCAGTAATCCAAAATGCCGTAATCAGATAGTTGAGTATTTCGTATTCAAAAATATGAAAATACAAATTAAAGTAAATGGCACCGGCCGAAACCAATAGGTTGAAAGTAAGCTTAACAAATGGGCGGATTGGGTAGGTGTCATCTACCAAACCTAAAGTCATCATGACCATAGAAATAACAACAATAAAACTCTCTTTAGTAGTAAGTTGGAAATTAAAATGAATCAAGCTGACAATAAGAAAAGAAAGGCCCATAGCTACTCCACCATGCAAACTTACTGTGTTGCTATTCCATCGATTGGATTGTGGTTTGTAAACCCAATTGAATTTCTTTGTGATTTTAATAATAATTAAGGTAAGCGACAGGCTAACCAAAAGAGAGAGCAGGAATGTATTCATTAATTTGAAAAAGTATTGTTATTTCTCTAGGCTAATAGGCACTTTTTTGCATACGAAATGCTCTACACATTTCTCTAAGCCATCTTTTAAAGGCATTAAATCCCTTTGCAAAATTGCGTTCATTTTGCTAATGTCTGGTTGTCTTCTTCTCATATCTCCTTCTGGCAATGGAGCCAGGTGTTCAATGTTGGAAATAGATCCTGTACTTTGGATAACCGCCTCCGCAAGTTCTTTAATGGTTACTGCAATGTCGCTGCCTAAATTCACTACATCGTTCACATGCAAGTCGTTCTCCAACATAGTTATAGTTGCATCAACATTGTCTTGGACATGGCAAAATGTTCTGGTTTGAAGTCCATCACCATGAATGGTAATATCTTTGTTTTCCAAAGCCATTTCAATGAACTTATTAATTACAAAGTCGTTGCTTTGTTTTGGCCCATAAGTATTGAAAAACCTAAAAATGGTATAGTCCAAATCGTACTGTTTGAAATAGGATTTGCAATATGCTTCCCCCAAGTTTTTGACAATTGAGTAAGGCAGCCTAGAATTGAGGGGAGTAGTAGCTTCGTTTTGCGGCAATTCAACTGGCTCTCCATAAACTTCAGAGGAAGAAGCATAAAATATGCGCTTTACGCTAGTGTTTTTTGATAATTCCAGAATGTTTTTAATTCCTTGAATATCATCTAGAACCATCAACGGGTTGTCAAGTGTTCGCTTTACACCAACTACTGCGGCATAATGGAAGACATAGTCAAAATTTGAAGAAGTCATGACCGCCGAAAGACCCGTGTAATCATTTACATCACAATGAACGAATTTACAATTCTCATGATTCGGAATGTTTTCTGTTTTACCGGTTAGTAGGTTATCAACAATGGTAACACTGGTGTTGTCATCTTTTAACAATTCATCTGCTAAAGAGCTCCCAATGAACCCAGCACCTCCGGTAATTAAAATTCTCCTCATATGCAATTCTGTAGTTTGTGTTATATTCCTTTAGGCGATGTAAAGTAAGTGATATTTAATAAAAAAAATTACTTTTTTCTAATGTAATTTTCAGGATTTGCACCACTATTTGCATTTACAATCCGTTTTTGTTAAAAGAATATTTTAATAAAACCACCTAGCCATTCCGTAGAAATTGCGGTTTAGCAAGTTGGCTGCTTAGAATTAATGGTTGTTGTTGCAGCTGTAGTATTTAATATACGTAAATTCCTTAAAACCTGCAAATGGAGGAGTTATATAAAACCAGAACATCTTTCAATGTTCTGGCAAGTGCTAATTATTTTAACAAAGGAAGAAATTTATTTTTGTCTGTAAAAATTAAATATAAATTGAGTAAGGCAACCATAGCGGCCAAACCGATACCTCCCAAATCGAACATAACATGAAAGGCAACAATACTGTAGGAGATAGGTAATAATAGTAACAATGTTAGTGGCCTTACTTTGTTAACCAACAGCAAAGCACCTAACACCACTTCTAATACGCCAATGGTTGGCATAATAAACCCTGCAGCTATTAATCCACCAAAGGCTGTTATAGCAGCATCTGGCATTGGAGGTGGTGGCATAAATTGCAAAAATTTATTGAGACCAAATACAAACAATAGGAGTCCTAGAAGCACTCTTGCGGCAATATTAATTTTGTTTTTCATAATAGTTATTTTATAGTTTTTAATGCACTACTTAGTTCGTAGCAAGATTTTGTATACTTTTTTGAAGGTTTTGAATGAACTGTGGTTCATTTACCTGATTTAAACCTTGATCGTACTGATCAAAAAAATTTCCAAGACTAAGTGTTTCTACAGTATTGGCACCCCACCATTGGACCAGTTGCGCAATGAATTGAAGGCTGTTGGCACCCCCTTTAGGGCCAGGAGAAGTACTTAGCAATAAAACAGGTTTCTTTCCTAAGAACTGGTTGTTAATTCTGGACATCCAATCAATGATGTTTTTAATAAATGCTGGCATCATGCCGTTGTGTTCTGGAAATGCAATGATATAGGCATCATATGTTTGTAATTGAGTATAGAATTTTTGTATGCTTTCCGGTATTCCAGAAGCCTGTTCAATATCGATGTTGTAGATTGGTGCTTGTAACGCACTGATGTCTACGTGGGTGATATCCATCTCAGAATTTAGCTGAGTGGCATATCCAATCAATTTGTTGTTGATACTTTCTTTGCTGTTGCTTCCTGCAAATGCTAGGATCTTTTTCATAATATGATGTTTTTACATTAAATGTATGTACATGTAATAGTTGAAATAAAAAACTACCCTCTTAATTTGTCTAAAAGGTCGCTTAAAAGGGCTGCATCCTTTTCGCTCAATGTAGGCGATGCATTTAATTCTGAATCTATTTTTTTTGTTGCCATATGGAGTAATTTTATTCCATTTTCAGTTATTAATACATCTACTTGTCTTCTATCGTTCGGGCATTGGTTGCGTTCAACTAATTTTTTTTTAACCAGTTTGTCCACTATCCGAGAGGCATTGCTGCTTTTGTCCAACATCCGTTCTATCAGCATTTTAACAGTAGTTGCTTTTGGATGTTGTCCTTTTAATATTCTTAAAATATTGTATTGCTGCATGGTCAAATCAAATTCACTCATTAAGTCACTTGAGCTATTATTAAGCCATGAAGCAGTATACTGTACATTTACAATGCAGCGTTCGTAATTGCTTTTAAAATCTTTACTCTGTTGGATGGCTTCCATAATGTTCATGTTACAAATGTATGTATATACATTTAATATTGCAACATGTATTTATAGAATTATTTTATTTATCTCGGATCTAGCACCCAATCTCATTGGTAAGATGCTAGTGCCTAGTCCTTTGGAAACAAATAATGTGGCGTTGTGTTGGTGGTACAAACCGGCAATATACGGTCCTGTGCCTGGTGGAAGAAAAGGAGTCCAGCCTAAAAGGTTTAATTGGCCTCCATGGGTGTGGCCAGAAAGAACCAGGTGTTTTATTCCATTTTTAGAAATTTGGTCAAAACTTTGCGGACAATGGGACAAAACTATCGAATGTGTAGAGGAGGTTGGTAGGCTACCCACCAAGTTATAATTTGGTTTACCTCCTAGCATATCGTCTAGTCCAGTAATACTAAATCGTTTGCCTTTGATCTCAATTTCTTCTTTATCATTAACGAGTAAACGGATGTTGTGCTTGTTGTACAAGGATTTAAGCCGTTGAATATCCACCCGACCCCAGTATTCCCAATTACCTAAAATTGCAAAAGTTGGTATGTCTTTTGGCAAACCGGATAAAAAAGAGTCCAAAAAGTTGTAAGCAGTAGTGCTGTCAATCGCGTCACCGGTAATGGCTATTAAATCAACGGACATGGCGTTTATATTTTTTAACAATGCCTTTTCTTTTCTCGAAAAAGTACGCAAATGCAGATCGGATATTTGTAGTATGGATACCGTTCCTTCTGGGTTAATTGTGGTGATTTTTGTTTTGAAATACCGGTTTTCAAGCCAAAAGGCATCTGTTAAAATTGCTCCAAACAAAAGTAGAATGCTCTGTATGAACCGTCTTCTGGTAAATTTAATTGCCATGTTGCTTTTCCCTGGTTTTGATTACTATGGTACTTTCTAATGTTCTATGTACAGGGCATTTATCTGCAATGGACAGCAAGCGCGTCCTTTGCTCTTCGCTCAAATTACCTTCCAAATGAATGTATCGGTACATAACATCTATTTTTGAATTTTTGTTATTAGCTTCCAAGCTGTCGTTGGCATGCTCTTTTTGGTGTTCGAGGTGTACAAATACCGCTTCTAGCGGCCACTTTTTTCTGTCCGCATACATTTTTAAGGTTATCGCGGTACAAGTACCTAATCCAGCTAAAACCATGTCGTAAGGAGTGGGTCCAAGGTTCTGCCCTCCAACTTGTTTGGGTTCATCTGCTATCCAATGGTGTTCTCCCGCCACTATTTCGGTTAGATAGTTGGTGTCTTTTATCTGAACTGCAACTTGTTTGTTCGTATGCAATTCTTTTTCTTCTGGAAATTGCAAATACCTTTTTGCCCATGGTACCAACGTGTCGCCTACATACTGTGCATCCTGGTTTTTGGTAAGCAAGTGATTTGCACCATCCAATGAAATGAAACTTTTGGGGTGGTGGGCGTTGGTATATAGTTCTGCAGCATTTTCAACCCCCACAATATTGTCTTGTGGAGAGTGGTAAATGAGCAATGGTTTTTTTAAATTTTTAATTATTGAAACGGGATCTTTGGACCTAAGGTCGTCTATAAACTGTTTTTGAATAGTGAAATCGCGCCCTCCAATGTTTACTTTTCCAAATCCATTTTTTTCAATGGTTGTTTCTTGGTCTTTTAGTAAGTGGGTAACATGTTGCGGACTAGAAGGAGCACCAATGGTTACTATGGCCTCAACAGAGGGGATTAAATGGGCAGCAAACAATACGGCTGCTCCACCTAAACTGTGCCCAATCAACAAGGAGGGTGCCTGGTATTCGGCCTTTAAAAATTGGGCGGCGGAAGTCAAGTCGCTTACATTTAAAGAGAAATTACTGTCTTCAAAGCTGCCCTCGCTTTCACCCAAACCAGTAAAGTCAAATCTCAATACTGCTATACCTTGTGCGGACAAGGACCTCGAAATGACATGCACGGCTTTGAGGTTTTTATGGCAAGTAAAACAATGCGCAAAAAGGGCATATGCTTTGATTTTGCCATCTATTGGTTTTTGTAAAATCCCAGATAGTTCCGTTCCGGATTGGTTGAGAAACCTTACTTTGATACCTTGCATAGATTTGGAGGTTTAGAGGGTTGTTGGTTTTATAAAGATAAAAAAAAATGTTATCTTATCTTGTGAATAGAGTGTTTACAAGGAAGGTGCGTGTTTTTTGTAATACATTGTTAGTGTGTAGTTTAAGGGTTATTTCGAATAATAGTATGAAATTTATAAATGTAAAGACCGGAAAGAGTAGAGACAGGTTTGAGCTCAAAGTGGAAGCTGGGATAGGGTTCATAGAGTATGTCAAAAAGGATGGTATTTACTATTTGATGCACACGGAAGTTCCAGAAACATTGAAAGGGCAAGGCATTGCTACTTTGTTGGCCAACAAATCTTTTGAGTATCTGGAATCAATCAATGCGACAATTGTACCTTATTGTCCATTTATTGTTGGCTATCTCAAAAAAAACGACCAATGGTCCAAACTTGTAAAGTAAGCCTAAGTAATTCAGAAATTGAAAAATGCTCCAAAACTAACTCTGTTGGCATTTCTAGATTGTTGCAGTGCGTTAACTACCTCTGTACCGTCACTAATCACCCCGTTGTATGCGTCCTTTTTCTTACCCCAATTGTATTCTACTCCAAAACTTAAGTTTGGGATAGGGTCATACATCAAATTGAACAATACATAAGTGTGCTCCAATTCTATAGAAGTGTCCGTACCGGTATAGGGTGGTTGCGGTCCGTTAATGGTGAGGGTTCTGAGTTCATGGGACTCGAAATCTGAAAAACCAGCTACCAGATTGGCATGCCATTTTTTATTAATCCAGTATTCGTAAGAAGCCCAGCCTCCTATTGCAGGTACGGTTTTAAGGTCGCCATAACCATCTGGTACGGCATCGTAATTAAGTCCTCCAAAAGAAACTAAGTACCTGGCTATCCCTTTTCCATAAACAACCTGAAATTGAAACAAGTCTTTCGCACTTGTTCTTGTCTTGACCAATCCAGACAAGGCTGCACCATAGCCAAATTTGGATGCGAGTGAACCTTGGTCTTTGTATTTCAATTCTCTTATAATAGTTGCCAACCTAATATGGCCCTTGTCTCCTGATTTTTTAATAGTATTTATAAAGTCTGGCGTGTTTTGGTAGGCTTTGGTTAATTCTGGATCCAAGTTAGGATCGTAGGTAATCTCAGCATCTGATACCTCGAAGCCAGTTTCAACCGACCAGTTGTTTTTTAATTTGAAGCGCAATTTTATCATGGGTTGCCGTATCCAAATCCCGGAAGGTGGTCCATCCCAATCCATCACATTGGGCCAAATGTCTTTGTCCCCAAAAAAGCTCCAATCTTGCCCGATGTGCAAGAATTTGTAGTCAAACCATAGGTGCCTGAGTCGGTAATGGTTGTTGCCTCCCCAAAAATCACCTTCCATGTACCCAGTAAAAGTGCCATCTTTTGTTTCTCTGGAAACTCTTGTTCTTACCTGGGTTTGGTGCAGATCCATCCAAAGCCTAGGGTCGTTGTTGTTGCCCCAAACATCTATTTTTCCAATGTTGAATGTTTCTTGTTCCTGCATGCCACCACTGATGTCGTATACCCCGTTTAATTTGGCCATAACCAACAAGAAGGCATCAAATTTGGGCTTTCCATTGATTTTTTCTTTTGAAGTAATTCTAAAGTTGGGGGGGTCTGAGTAGGTAATGCTGTCTCCAAATGTCTTGCCAGTCACTCCTATTTCTTGCCCTATTGCAATAGAAGTTATAAAAAAGAATAAGAGGTATAAATGTTTCATCCTGTTGGTTTATGTATTGGCATCTTGGAGTTAAAATACTACAGATCAGAAAGAATTAAAAAAATATACTCGTAAAGTTTATTACTAAATGAAAAACCAAGAAGAAAGCAGACATCTGAAGTGTGAAGTTTTATTGCGTGAAAAATAGTTTTATTGTTATTTTATTTACTTTTGTTGCAAAATAAATGGATAAGGGAAGACCATTTGTGAAAAAAAAATTGAATCTGAACTAAATTACAAATGAAGAAGTATTTATTGTTTGTCGTTATCACGGTATGTGGTTGGAGCATTGCAATGGCCCAAGGAAAATTTCATAAGGGATATCTAGTAGATAATGTGGGTAACAAAAGCGAAGTTTTTTTTAAGAAACAAAACTGGAAACATTTGCCTGAGAAGATTTCTTTTAAGTATTTTGAATCCAGTTCTTATGAAGAGGTAGATATAAAGGAAGTCCAAGCCTTTGGTGTTAACGGGGAAGTTTTTGAGCGCTTTACGGTCGAAATGGACATGTCTGCTCCAAAAGAGAAAGGCATGAACAGGTTGAGCAGGCAGCGGGGGATGAATTATGAAACAGCCACTGTTTTTTTGAGAAAAGTGGTGGAAGGCAAGCTGACGTTGTATGTATACGACCGATATGATTTTGTTCGGTTTTTTGTGTCGGGCGAACAACACAAAATAGAGCAATTGGTTTACAAAGAATACATGCACTCGAGCAATCAGGCTGCTGTAAACGATGGGTACAAACAGCAATTAATAAATCTAATGGACTGCGAGGATATCAATACCGAAAGTGTTAACTATTTGAGGTACGACGAAAAGTCTCTGATCAAAATATTCAAAAAGTATTATCATTGTGTTGATCCAAATGCTGTTTATGAGGAAAAAGAAGTGGAAAAAATCTTTTATTTCAATGCGATTGTAGGAGTGGGGCTTACTAAGTTGAAAATGAAATCTGATTATGGCTCTAGGGCTGCAGATTTCCCGGTATCTCCAGAATTGAGGTTAGGTGTTGAATTTGAATATGTTGTGCCTTATAGCAACCACAAATGGGGGCTGTTTTTAGCGCCTTCTTACCATTCTTTTAAAAAAGAGATGGTGCAAAATGGAAAAGACTATAAGATCACTTATAATTCATTAGAAATTGCCATAGGAGGGAAGTACTATTCCCATATTTCTAAAAATACTACACTGGTTTTTAACATGGCCCTTGATTTGGATATAACTTTTAACTCAGAGTATGCACCTGCAAAAATAGAACCTTTAGAAGTTTCATCTGCACCTACAATACAGCTGGGAGCGGGCATGCGTTTTAAAAATAAACATGGATTTGATTTACAGTTTATTCCTGCAAGAAATATTCTTAACCAATACCCAAATGTTATCACTTCATATAGTAATTTAACTCTGAAATTTGTATACAACATACAATAGAGTAGGTCAAAAGAAAAGTGTTTGCAAAACGCTTTTCTTTTGATTTTTTAATGTCCATTCAATAATTAGGTTTATCTTTGGATTCAATTCAAACCCTATGGACATACCATCGCTAAAATTTAACAACTCTGAACAACCAGAATTTTTTAAGGAGTTGAGAAGAAAAGTCAACCTTTATTTTAAAGAAAACGACATAAGCATTTATGCCAATTGGAATATGAAACTGAAAACAGCATTTATGCTGTGTTTGTATTTTGTTCCACTAGGTTTGATGTTGGCAGGGCAAATAAATACTTGGTGGGTATCTATGCTCATGTGGTTGTTGATGGGTTTTGGCATGTCCGGTATTGGTGCTTCGGTAATGCACGATGCCAACCATGGGGCCTATTCCAAAAACAAAACAGTGAATAGAGTGCTAGGCTTTTTGGCAAATTTTGTTGGAGCCTACCATGTGAACTGGAAAATACAGCACAACGTTTTACACCATTCTTTTACCAATGTAGATGGTTTGGATGAAGATATTTCCAACCCAGTGATGCGTTTGTCTCCCCACCAAGACCAAAAAAAGATTTTCAAGTATCAAAAATACTATGCCCCGTTTTTTTATGGCATTATGACCCTTTATTGGTTGGTTACTAGAGATTTCGCTCTACTTGTTCGGTACAACAAAAAGAACTTGTTGGCCAAACAAGGTTTGACTTTAAAAAAGGCCATGGTACATGTGTCTATTAACAAAGTAGGGTATGTAATTTTAACACTAGTTTTACCACTGATATTGGTTGGTTTACCATGGTGGCAAGTATTGTCTGGATTCTTATTGATGCACTTTTTATGTGGGTTGTTTTTGGCATTGATATTCCAACCTGCGCATGTTACAGAAAAAACTGATTTTTTTGAACCATCTCCGTCTGGAAGTGTAGAAAATAATTGGGCCATTCATCAAATGAAAACCACCGCCAATTTTGCACATAAAAGTATTTTCTTTTCTTGGTTCATTGGGGGCTTAAATTATCAAATTGAGCACCATTTGTTTCCAAATATTTGCCATATACACTACAAGAAATTATCTAAAATTGTGAAGGAAACGGCGCAAGAATTTGACCTGCCCTATTACCAGTATTCCACTTTCTTATCCGCACTTCAAAGCCATTTTAACCTATTGGATCAATTGGGCAAACAGCCTACTTTGGCCGAAAAGTCCTAGTAGCATCATTGATCAGTGTTTGTAATGGAGCTTTTACAAGGGCCAATGGGTTTCTTTCGCTCTGATGTTACCTGTTGATTTCCTATCATAAATGTAGTAAATTCAAGAACACTTGAACAAGCTCATGATGGAAGAAGGACTATTAGAAAAAACAGGACAAACATTGGCCCACTGGATAAAAGTTGTAGAAGGGTCGAAATTTGACAAACACAAAGGCATTGTAGACTTTTTAAAATCGGAACATGGGTTTACCCATGGGTTTGCGAACTTTGTTGCTTTAAAGGCAAAAAAATCGGACGCTGGTTCGTTTTCACCGGAAGCGTTAATTAAAACGCAATATACGGGTAAAGAGCAGCTGCGCCCTATTTATGACTCCCTTGTAGATTTTTCCAAAAGCCTTGGGGAGGATGTGGAAGTGGTTCCCAAAAAAGATAGTGTAAGCATCAAAAGGAAGAAACAGTTTATTTTAATAAAACCAGCCACCAAATCGCGCATTGATCTGGGTGTGAAACTCAAGGATGTTCCGATTACAGACCGCTTGGAATCATCCGGGCCGTTTGGCGCTATGTGTACCCATCGGGTGCGGTTAGAAAAGATAGAACAAGTGGATTCGGAACTTAAAAAGTGGATAACCGAAGCCTATAACAAAGCAGGTTAGTCTTTTTTTGCCCTATAATTATGAACCCTGTGCAACTGTTTGTCAAAGGTTTGGTCTTTTAAGCAACCAACCTTCATCCGATATGTTTGCACACTACCTTTCCGTTCTCTTTCGAAACTTGGGTAAAAGACCCGTATTGACCTTCGTTAATATTTTTGGATTGTCAATTGGAATAAGCATTTGTTTGTTGTGTTATCTTCACATTAAAAATGAGCTGTCTTACGACAAACATTTTAGTGGGCATGAAAATATTTATAGACTTGTCAATGGAAACGTTGCAGCAGGAGAAGGCTGGGTAAAAGTTTCTACCCCCATTCCTGAATATTTACAATCTAATGTTCCGGGTATAAAGGAGTATATGAGGCTTACGCGAGCCAGTTACAACCCTAAAATTACCATTGCCCATGACAACCAAGTATTCAATGAAGCCAATGTGTACCTGGCGGATCCTAGTATTGTTGAATTTTTTGCAATGAATAGGGTAGGTGGACCTTCAAAAGAGTCCCTTCAAAATAAAAAATCCATCCTTATTTCTGAATCGAGTAAGAAAAAGCTCTTTGGTAATGAAAGCGCTATAGGGGAGACCTTAGTAGTTGGAGGGGAACACTTATTTCAAATTACGGCCATTTTTAAAGATCTTCCTGCTGCCACACATGTTGACATCGATTATATAATTAATTTTTCAAATTTAGAAAAAATGTTGCCAGGGACCAGTCTTACTGGAAATTGGACCCAATTTAATTATTTCGGTTATGTCCGTCTAGACCCTTCTGTAAGGGCAAAAGAAGTAGAAGATAAGATAGCACAATCGATAGTGAAAATGGATGGAGGGAATACATTGGAGTTGAAAGATGTGCACCTTCAGGCCTTGGCTGCCATTCATTTTCAAGACAACCCTGGTAACAGCAAAGCTGCATACGACACCAAATACTTAACCATTTATGCTGCGGTGGCCATTGCAGTTTTGTTGATTAGTCTTATCAATTTTGTGAATTTATCCATAGCTGCATCAACAAAAAGAATAAAAGAAGTAGGGGTGAGAAAAGTAGTTGGAGCATCCAGGTTTCAATTGATTAAGCAGCACATAACCGAAACTACATTTGTAGTGGTGTTGGCCACAATAGTAGCGGTGGTTTTAATTCAAGTGGTCTTGTTACCACTCCTCAATACCAACTTGGAGCGGAGCATACAATTTAATTTCTGGCAACTGACCGATTTAATGACAATTGCTGGAACCGTCTTGTTGGTTAGCTTAATAGGTGGGGCATATATTGCATTTTTTGTAACTGGTTTTGTGCCTTCCAAAGCACTAAAAGGTACTTTTAAAAACAGTGGTGGTGGCACCAAGAATATTCTATTGGGGCTACAGTTTACGATTTCATTGTTGTTGATCTTGAGCAGTATCTTTATCTACAACCAAATGAATTACATGTTCTATAAAGATTTGGGAATGAACCCCAACCAAGTGTTGAATATTTCTCTTTACAACGGCAGTGCCCAGAAGAACGCTGGAGTATTAAAAAGAAGGTTGGAGGTGCTAAACGGAGTGGAGGGGGTAAGTACCACTAGATTCAATGCTGGAGCGGCTAATTGGAATCAAACTGTTTGGTGGGAAGGTCAAATGGAAAACAATAATATGGCCTTAATCATGGCCGATGAATCTTTTGTAAAGGTAATGGAAATGCAACTCATTGAAGGAGAGTCTAAGGTTGTGGAACAGCCATTAAAGGATGGAGAATACCGCTATGTGCTCAACAAGGCGGCCAGAGAATATGTAGGGTGGGATAGTGCCCTTGGCAAAAGCATCCATTGTTTTGGACAAAAGAGTAAAGCACTTGTTGCTGGGGTAGTAGAGGATTTTAATTTTAAATCTTTACACCACAGCGTTGATCCAGTAGTGGTAGTGATGCATAAAAATATTCAGCCTGGGCAGATAATGGTGAAGATTAACTCCAAGCAGATTCTGAAAACAACCCAATCTATTAAAGAAGTTTTTGAAGCTACAATTCCTGGGGTACCTTTTGAATACCATTTTTTAGACCAGCAATTTGATCAATTGTATACAACTGAAAAGAGAACCAGCCAAATTCTTGCTTCGCTAACTGCTACTGCGATATTGTTGGCCTTGTTAGGAGTATATGGACTGGTTGTATTTGCCATTCAAGAACGGACAAAAGAAATTTCAATCCGAAAGGTACTGGGTCTGTCTGTGCCAGGTGTGATGGCATTATTGTCCCAGAATTACATTAGAATATTGATGGTATCCAATGTAATTGCAATACCAATGGCTTGGTATGTCGTAGATATATGGTTGAGCAACTTTAGTTATAGGGTATCCCTTTCTCCCGTTGTTTTTGTTGTTGGGTCTGGATTGATATGGTTTTTTGTTCTTGGAACAGTGTTTCTTAATGCCGTACAAGTAAATAAATTAAGCACAGTAGAGGGCCTTAGAAATGATTAAAACCAAAATTCTAACTTTTTTTTTCTTAAGTTAGAACAATGATGGTGGGAGCTATTTCGATTTGTTTGTCGCATTTTTTACAACATTGATGATTAAGTAATACAGCACTAAAAAGATGCTTCCGAACCCTATTAAGTAAGGCGCAATCGGAAAACGTAAAAAGGTCAACCCAGTTCCAAGAATTACAGCGCTTACTCCTAAAAAACCAAGTATACTGGCCAATTTTAATGTGTTGTTGGTCAATATGGTGACTTTGTCCAACATCAGCGACAAAAAGAAACCGAAACACAACAAAAGGATTCCAAACCCGAAAACGATATCGGCCCCCATAAGGTGTAATTGTTTGAACAGGACGCCTGCAAGGATGGTAGCTACCGCAATCCCACCAATAATAGTAGTTCTTTTTTTCATGATAAATTTATTTTGAGTTAAGGATAAAGTTGCAATCTTAATGTCTTCAATGTGCTTTCTGTCAAATATTTCAAAAACCTCTCTTAATGCTTGCTCAAAAGAATTGCCATTGTCCATTCTTTCTTCGATGGAACAACACATGTGGTCCACAATGTCCACAAACAAAGAGCCTTCTTCCACTTCTGAAGCACGGACTCTGTTTTCAATTTGTTTTATTTGTTCTTTGCTTAAATACATGAACTTAAGGACGGTTTTGGATCCACAAGAGACTGCATGGTTTGCATAAAATCAAGCAATTCATTTTTTCTGTCTTTTGCATGGGATTTGCCCTTACCGGTTAACATGTAGTACTTTCGTTTTCTGTTGCCCACAGTTTCAAATATGGTTGTGACATACCCATCTTTTTCCAATTTATGGAGGATTGGATAAAGCGCACCTTCTGTAAGTATGATTTTACCTTCTGTCTTTTCTTTTACCTCTTTGCTCAATTCATAACCATACATCTTATCTTTAAAGGATAACAATTGCAGAATTACGGTTTTAAGCGTCCCTCTTACTAATTCGTTTGAATACATACCTAATTTTTTTATGCATAAGTAATTTAGGTATAGTTTACGAGAAAATCAAGTTTGGGTTTCAAGTTGTCTCTTATTAGGGGAAAAGAAGCATTATTTTATATGAATAGCACTGTAGCCTTGCCCATTTCGAACAATTTCTATTTGGGTTGAAATTCGATCCTTTAATGCATCTACATGGGATATCAAACCTATAATTTTATTGTTTTCGGCTTGTAGTTTTTCTAATGTGTCCAAGGTTTGGTCGAGGGTAGTTGGGTCCAAGGTGCCAAATCCTTCATCAATGAACAAACTGTTAATTTTTACATTTTTGGATGCCAAATCGGAAAGGCCAAGGGCAAGAGAGAGGCTTATTAAAAAACTTTCACCACCACTTAACGTTTTAACGGACCGCCTTTGTGCTCCCATGTCATGGTCTATTACCACCAAATTATCTTCTTCAGTCGATTCAATGGGCAAGTCCAAGGAATACCTTTTGGTCAGAGAGGTCAATTGGTTATTGGCCAGGAAAATTAATTGCTGCATTGTCAATTGCTGTGCAAACGTGCTGAATTTTTTACCATTGGCATCTCCAATATATTCGTTGAGAAGTATCCATTTTTCGTTTTCTTGTTGTTTTGTGGCTTTTTCTTCTACAATGGTTTTTAGTTCTGATTGGTATTTGTTTTGTTCCGATAGGTACGAAAGGTGCTGGTCTCTTTGGGTTTGTAAGTGGAGCAGTTTGGTTTCAATTTTTGACTTAATTTCAAGCCCTTCTTGTTCGGTTTGGAGCGTTACTTTTTCTTTTTGTACTTGTATTTGGTTTTTTATTTCGTGCAGGGTTTGTTCATTTAAATTAACACTTTCGTTTAGACCATTAAATTGATCTTGTAAAAGACTAAATTGTTGCGGCGTTAGCATGGCCTTCATTGCTTCCCGAATGGAAGTAAACCCAATTTCTTTTAGTAAAGGCAATAAAGGCTTTTCAGAGTCCTGAATCTTTTTTTCCAGTAGTTTTAATTCAGTATCCAGCTTTTCGATGGTATTATTCAATGTGTTGGCAGTAGTAATGTTTTCTGCTAGTAATTTTGTTAAAGGACTGGTTTGGCTTCTAATGTCTTCCCCCTTAAAAAGCAAATCTTTTTCTTTCTTAATTTTTTTGCCATTGCCAATGGTTAAAAGGGTTTCTTTAATAGCGGTTAATACGAATTGACACTGCTCGTTGTCGTTTTTTACTTTAATATCTTTGTTTATTTGCTCTATTGACTCTAGGTTTTCTTTTATGAGCGCGTCTATATCGTATTGCGGTGTTGGGCATTGAAATCCATTTTCCAAGTTGGTAATCTGGCCCTCTATTCGTTTAATTTTTTCTTCAGTTGCACTATGGGAGGCATTCAGCTGTACCAGTTTTTCTTGTTCGTTGGTCCATTCTGTTTCTAGTCTTGTAAGCAACTTGTTGGCTTCGAACAATACTTCGTTTTGAGCTTTGAGCTTTTGCTCTGCCTCTGTCTTATTGGGTTTGTAATGGGTTGCTAAAGGGTGGTCCAGTGCGCCACATAAAAAACAAGGTTGGCCAGGTTCTAATTTGGCTCGGTCTGTTTCGTATTTTGCTTTTAGTGTTTCAATCTCAACTTTTTGCTCCAAATTTTTTAAGGTGAGCTTTTGGTTTTGTACCACTAACTTTTGTCTGTCAATTTTTTTTGGTAGCTCCTGTAATTGTTGCTGCGTTTGCGTGGTCTGCTGCCGGAATGTATTTTGTTGTTCGGTCAACTCCGCATGTATGGACTTTTCTTTTTGCAATAGCAATAAAATGTCTTTTTTAGCATGCTGTTGCTCCAATAAACGAGGGAAATCTTGATCAAAAAAAGAATCTGGTAATGCCAATTGATCGATGGCGTCCAAGCGAGATTGTACCAGGTCAAAATTTTCTTGAAGATTGTTTGTGTTTATCTCTAAGTTGATTTTTTTAGCAGCAATCTGGAGGGGCTCCATTTGTTTGGCACATTGGAGCCTGAGATCCTGTATTTCTCTTATGTACCCTTCCACCTTATCTTCAAACCTACGTGCTGCTTCCAATAAATTATTTTCCGTTTGGGTAGACTGAATTAATTTTTGCAAGGAAATCGTACTTTTTTCTTTTAATTGAACGGCACGCTGTTGGTCCAATATATGGTTGTTTTTTTGCGTATTGATTTGTTCCAAGGTCAATTGGAGTTGCTGCCATTTGCGAATTTCAATTTCATATGGCAGCAATTGTTGGTGTTGTTTTATTTTAGCTAATTCTACATTTTTAAATGCCCGAAGTGCTTCTTGGGCTTTTTGAGTAGCAACCTCGCTGTTTTCACTTTTATTTTCTAAAATCTTTATTTCTCCTAATTGTTTTAATTGCGCTTCAATATTTTTTTGGTCAATTAAAGTTGTATTAATCTCCTTTTCTTTTTCATCAAATTGAACTTGTGCCAGCGCAATGGATTCTTTCGGGTCTATTTTTTCTAAAAGGTTTTGGTGGAGGGTATTGAGCCCTGATAAAGATTGAGAAAAGGTTCGAAACCGATCAAAAACGAGTTGGCCTATGTTCCTGTATATTTCAGTTCCAGTTATTTTCTCAAGCAACTTGCCTCTTTCCGATTTATCTGATTTTAGAAAACGGGCAAACTCTCCTTGTGCCAATACCATGGACCTTGTAAATTGCTCGTAACTCAACCCAATTAAAGCTTCATTTTCTTGGGGCACATTCCCTTTTTTTATTGGTAATATGTTGCCTTGGGCATCGGCAATTTCCATGTGGTAATCTTGCAAGTTTCCGTTTTTAGCTTTGTGGATGCTCCAAGACGAAGTGTGTATGCCTTTGGCACACTCGAAGGTTACGGTTGCATAGGCGTCCATCGTGTTTCTGGTAAGGACTGCCCCTGTAGTATTAATCAATTGTTTGGAAATTTTGTTTTCCAATCGAGGTATTCGGTTGTACAAGGCCAAAGAAATGACATCCAAAAGTGTTGTTTTGCCACTTCCAGTTTGGCCGGTGATGGCAAAAATTCCAGAGGAAACCAAGGGCTCTTGAGTGAAATCAACTAGGTGCTCGCCTTTTAAAGCGTTGATGTTTTTAAAACTAATTTTAAGTATTTTCATGCTCCTTGGTTGAGTTGTTCTACAATCTCGGAAAATGCGGCTTCCAATAAAGACCTCTTTTCATTATCCAAAACTTCTGAATCCAACCTTTTTTTAAACACTTCATGGGGTTGTAATTCTTCAAGGCGTTGATCCGAGTTAAACAATTGATGGGCGCCATGAACCACATCTTTGAATTGTATTCTATGTTTAATAACCAGGGCTTTTGGGTGCGAAAATGCTTCCAATAACGCCTCTAACGCTATGATTTTGGAAGGATCGTATTGGGTTTCTATGAGCTCGATTTCTAAAAAGCATTTTAGAGGCGCCTCTTGCGGGTCAAAGGCCTCCAGTTTGCCCGCAATGGTGGGCAAATCTCCTGTGATTTTGACCAACCTTCTGGCTTGAGGAATTGGATGGCTTTTGAACACAATACCTTTTTTTATTTCTATGACCACCACTCTTTTGGGATCGTTTTTTTCACTAAAAGAAAGCGCAATTGGCGATCCTGAATATAATATTTTGCCCGACGTTCCTACCGATTGAGGCTGGTGTATGTGCCCCAAGGCTATGTAATCATAGGCAGCACTGAATGCAGTAGCATCAATTCCTGCCAAATTGCCAATTTGAATTTCTCTTTCCGATTCCGAAGTTCTAACACCATGCGCAAACAAATGGCCCATGCCAATTAATGGGAGGCCAGGATATCGTTTGGACGCCAGATCGGCCATTGCATCAAAGACATGTTTTACGCCACTCCGAATCGCTTCCATTCTGTCTTCATGGCTGGTACCCACTTGGTGTTTTCTTAAATCTGCATCTCTTAAAAATGGGACGGCTGCAACAACCGCCTCTGTTTCTCCTTTTTTGTTGGTCAACGGAACCACCATTTGGTCCAATGGATTGGGCATACCACCTACTACTGTAATATCTAGTGCATGGAGCAATTCTTTGGGTGCATTTAATACGGAAGGACTGTCGTGGTTGCCTCCAGTTATGATAATTTTACATTTTTTTTGAATGATGGCAATTAAAGTTTGGTAGTAGAGTTTCCTTGCTTCGTTAGAAGGGTTGGCCAAGTCAAAAATATCTCCAGAAATAAGCAAATAATCTATTTTTTGCGACTCAATTTCTTCAAGCAACCATTTAATGAAAAATGTTTGGTCTTCGTGAAGATCGTTGCCATATAATCTCTTACCTAAATGCCAGTCTGCTGTATGTAAAATTTTCATATAAACACACCCGGGATTGTTTCTAGTTGTCCGAGTTGTTCAAATATAATTTTTTTTAATGCTTTTAGCCTTTTTTAAGTGGATAAAATCGGTTGAACAGTTGCTTATGAATACACTCAGAATAAACTAATCGTTTTTTAGTTGGTACAAAGAAAATACATGTAGGTAATAAGCCATTGGTACCAACAAGCTTGGCAGCCAAACGATTGGGAATGTTGCAACAATGGTGTTGGCGGGTTCATTCATAAATTGTCGAATCGGGGTGGGCATGGAAAGTACAGCAATTACTACAATGTTCAACAATAACAAAAGCCCCAGGTAGTTCCATATTTTTGCCAACCTAATGTTGTTCCGGTTAGAACCAAAACAAATCCAGGCGAATAAAGGACCAGTTATACCAACTAAAATATCAAAATTATATCCTTCAAATGTCATATGAAAAGGCAAAAGGTTTTCTAAAAACAAGAAAAATAGTAAGATTTCAACCACTACCCGAAAAACTTGCAATTGCATCAATTTTCTTTTTGGGATAGCGGTCAGTAATCTCTGAAACAGCGCATTTTTCATTAAAAAAAACAACAAAACCATAGGAGTTACGATCATTATCAAAGGCCTTGGCGGCAATCTGGAAAAATCTGAAAAGAAACCGGATAAGGACAGTAAAGAGATTAATAGGGTCCAAATAACAAGCAAACCAATTACTTTGTAAAGCAGCAATTTCCCCTGTAATGGCTCTATCTTGAGTGTCTTGTAAGCCTTGACAAAGGGGAGAATCGTCCAAAACAGAAAAAGGATGGTTAAAAGTACGAAGCCAAAGTCGATATAAGTTTTCATAGTTTTTTTATAAAGATGGCCAATTATGCCCTACTCCTCCATGACCAAAATTGCTATTTTTTTATTTTCTTAAGGTAGACGGGTATGCTCCTGTTTTTTGATAGAACAATCTGCTCAAAGAACTGCCGTTGTTGAGCCCGACCTCTTGCGCAATATGGTCAATACTTTTATTCGATGTTTTTAATAAATTTTCAGCTTTCTTAATTCTCAACGAAGTAATAAATTGATGTGGAGAATAGTGGTGTACTGCTTTGAACAACCTTAAAAAGTGAAACTTCGACATGGCCGATTGTTGGGCTAAGGTTGCCAGGTTTATATCCAAATGAAAGTTGCTGTAAATGAAGTCAGTAGCAAAGGAGAGTCTTTTGTATACTTCTTCCTTTGTACTTTTTTTGGTTGGCGATAAATTATGTATGGTGTTGGTCTGTTTGCGGTACTGTTGTGCCATGTAAAGGGCCAATGCAAAAAGAATTTCTTCTTTTTGTAGCGTATTTTTTGCAACGTGTAGCAACTGCTTACACAACGCTTGAAATTGGCCGTCTTGCTGGATCAAATGGTTGTGGAACAGTGGTGTTTTAGAAAAGCGGCCATCCAGTATCTGCTGCATACTTAAATCCATTGCACCCAGGGCCTGGGTGCTGATGTCCGCTCCAAAATGAATGTTAAAAGTTTCGGTGTTTTTAAATGTTTCTAAATTGTATAATTGATCCTGGTTGCTAATCAAAAAGGTTCCTTCAGGAATAAGAACTGCTTTGTTTTCTAAGACTACCCTACTTTGGCCTTTTAGATTACAAAAAATAGAAATGGGGCCTTTAATGTTGTCGCGTACCGCTGCTCTATTTTCTACATTCAAAACCACCGATGGCCATCCTTTTTTATTGGTGTTTTTAACCGGAAGGGGGACAGCTTCGAAATCATTTTCGATATTTTTTTTAAGCCAATGAAGGTCGGGAAATTCGTGCAGTACCATTCCTCTATAATTTGAGAGTATATTACATACTATTTTTTTTAATTACAAACTTCCAAGCCCTATTGTTGGGAAGGTGGAGTGTGGTACTGGGGTATACGCAAGGTTTTTATAAACGGTTACCACTCAAAGAAATACCATAGCCCTTTTAGGTTCAATTGTTCATATTATGTTCCGTAACAGCAACAAAAACCACAACAACAAAAACAAATGTGCCATGGTCAAAAATATAATTAAGATTACTCTAAGAAATTTGCTTCGGTACCCTGGTTATAGTTTAATCAATATACTTGGGTTGTCTACTGGGTTAATGGTAAGCATATTAATTTTGCTCTATGTGCAAGACGAACTGAGTTACGACAAACACTTTGAAGGACACGAGCACATATACCGGTTACAATCTTATTACTTACAAGGGGAAGAAGAAAGTACCTGGACAGCGGGGCAGGGGTTTATGATTCCAACACTCACAGCCGAGTATTCCGAAATTGAAAAAGGACTGCGGTTGTGCAGGCCTTCGGCGCCAGTATTATTTTCTTTTGAATCCGAGCAGTTTTTGGAAAAGAACTTTTTACATGTAGACTCCACCTTTTTTGATGTATTTAGTTTGGAATTTGAAGCTGGGAGTCCAGAAAACGCTATGTCATTGCCTCGCAACCTAACCATGACCGCTTCAACGGCACAGCGTTATTTTGGAAATACCGACCCAATTGGGCAGCTTGTACAAGGAAATGGCGTAACCTACACTGTTGCCGCAGTGGTTCAGGACTTACCAACGAATTCCCATTTTAAATTCGATATGCTGGTTCCTATGGCAGATCTTCGTTCCAGATGGCCCAGTCTGGATGGCCATGGCCCTGCTCGGTTCTACTCTTACATTAAATTAAACCCAGCCACCAATACGGAAGTTTTTTTTAATAAAGTTAATGCGGATGTATACAGACACTACGGCTATAACACCAGTGCCGACTCTTCAAATGTGCCCGAAGATTTGACCATTAAAACCTTGTTCCAGCCCTTGTCGTCCATTCATTTAAGCGGCAACCAAGAAAAAGAAATGGAAAGCAACAACGATGTACAATACATAAAAATATTTGCATCTGTTGCCGTATTGGTCATTTTGTTGGCATGTGTCAATTATATGAATTTGGCATCGGCCCGTTCTGCTAGAAGAGGGAAAGAAGTTGCGTTGCGCAAAGTAATGGGTGCAGAAAAAAGGTTGGTTTTTATACAGTTTATGACAGAATCTTATTGCACGGTTTTTTTGTCTTTGGTTTTGGCATTGATAGGTACTTGGCTCGTATTGCCAGAGTTTAATGAAGCAACAGGAAAGATGTTGGCTGTTAACCTTATTGACAATACGGTGTTATTGGGTTGGACAATATTAATTGTGCTAATTACAGGGTTTTTTGCTGGAATTTACCCGGCTTTGGTATTGTCGTCTATGGGCATTATCAAGGTATTGAAAAATACGGGAGGGTTACAAGGAAGTCAATTTACCATTTATTTGCGCAGGGGTTTGGTTCTATTTCAATTTACAATTTCGGTATTGTTAATAACAGGCACCCTAGTAATCAACCAGCAACTGCATTTTATTGATGCAAGGGATGCAGGGTTCGAGAAAGAGGGGGTGCTGGTAATGAATTTACCAATGTTGCGCGGTCCTTCCCAGGAGGTGGAGTCGTTGAGAAATGCTCTGTCGGCAGATGCTTCTTTTGTGGCAGCCTCTGCTTCTTCGGTTGTCCCCGGGCAAAGAGTGCATGTGATGACAGTCAGAATTCCGGAGATAGCAAGTGCCCCACCCCAAGAAGGTGGGGAAACTGATAATGGATACCGTGGGATTCGCATAATATCTTGTGACCCGGCATTTTTAAAAACATATAAAATATCGGTTGCGGAAGGACGTGATTTTAACCATTCCGTTAATGACCAACAGCATGCTTTTTTACTCAATGAGGCTGCTGTTGAGTTTTACAATATAAAAGACCCTATTGGCAAACCTTTTGAATATGTATATGGGTTGGATACTCCGAAAGTGGGGGCTATAATAGGAGTGGTGAAGAACTTTAACTACGCTTCGCTCAAATCAGAAGTAGAACCATTGATGTTGCACCTCTACCAACCCCACAAAAGGTTTGTTAGTGTCCGGTTCAAAGGCGATGCAAAAACAGCCGTGGAAAAAGCTAAAACAATATGGGAAACAATGCTGCCTGCTCAGCCATTTGATTTTTTCTTTTTAGATAGTTTTTACGATAACATGTACAAAGAAGACACCAGCTTGGGGTCCATAATTACGACATTTACAATGCTGGCCATTCTGGTTGCTTGTTTGGGCTTATTTGGATTGGCCTCGTTTATGGCCGAATTAAAAACAAAAGAATTAGGAATTAGAAAAGTACTGGGGGCGACTCCTACAGCGTTATTTATGGTGTTGTTTAAAGAGTTTTTGGTTTTGGTTTTAGTTGCCAATGTCTTGGCCGTACTACCTTCGTGGTTCTTGTTAAATCAATGGTTGGACTCCTTCGTTTACCACATCCAAATAGACCAAAATCCTTTTTTGATTGCGCTTGTCTTGGCCGTAGCCGTAGCACTTTTATCTGTAGGATATAAAATTGTATCCGCAATTTTGCGCAACCCAATTCATTCTATACAGCAAGAATAAGAACAGGAGTATTGGTGGAGAAAGAGTGGATTGAAGGAGTGGAAAAGATGTTTGAGAGTAAAATATTGGCATTTCACTAGTGAATGCATTTGGGTTGGTCCAATAAATAAGTAATTTAGAACCAAATTGTTATACTATGATTGTCACCTCTGTAGTTACTGCGTTCCACTTTATAGGAATCATTTTGTTGTTTGTAAGTTTAAGTGTTGAGCTCCTACTTTTGAAAACAAAACTTACCTACCAAGAAGCTTCAAAAATATCCAAAGCAGATATGCTTTACGGCGTTGCCTCTGTTTTGATTTTTACAACAGGCCTCTTGAAAATTTTTTATTTTGGAAAAGGATCTGGTTATTATTTAAACAACTATTTGATGTGGTCCAAGTTAGCATTGTTTACAGTGGTGGGTGCGCTTTCTATTTACCCCACAATATTCTTTATTAAATGGCGGAAAAAAATCAAACAAAAGGAATCTATTGCAATTGATCCAGAAACATACCAACTTCTTAAACGGTTGATCCATTCGGAACTTATGGTTGCTATTCTGATCCCTTTTTTGGCAACTTTAATGGCGAGGGGCATTGGTTTTTTTGGGTGATTTCCAGCTATTCTTCTTGCAAAAAAGGAAATGTAATTTTAAATAAAGTGTATTGTCCATGTTCTGATTCTACTGAAATGGCTCCATTTAATTTTTTCATAGTTTGATCTGCAATGTACAAGCCCAGTCCGGATCCCGCTTTGTTTTCATTTGCCCTAAAGAAAATATCAAACAGGTATTCTAAGAATTCTTTTTTAATGCCAATGCCATTGTCCCGAACCGAAATTAGTTGTTGGTGCTGGTTCGAAGAATAACTGATATTGACCTCCTGTATTTCTTTATTAGGGTCGGAGTAGTTTATCGCATTGGATATGAGGTTGGTGAGTACTACAAAAAGCCGATTTTTATCGGTTTTTATGGTTTTGTTTTCCGCAAATATGTGGAACTTTATTTTTTCGGCACCCGGCCTAAATTTTTGGTTTTCAATTACACTATTCACAAGTTTTTTGAAATCTACCACATCGATTTTCACTTCTTTCCTGCTGTTTCTTGACACTTCCAAAATGTCCTGGATGAAACTATCCATGTGGTGCATGCTTTTTTCAATTAAAGAAAAGTATTCGTCGGTATTGCTTTGGTCTAATTTCATTAAATTTATTAGGCCGAGCGACGAAGCAATGGGCGCTCTTAGATCATGAGAAACACTGTAAACAAAAGAATCCAGTTCCGTGTTGAGTTTTTTTAATTCGTCATTTTGCAGGCTTAATTCATTTTGAGATTTAAATACTTCCCGCATTTTTATTTTAAGTTTTTTATCCAAATTAATGGCAAGTTTTTTCTGGTTGATGAGGGAAGTAGCAACGGAGGTAATGATGGCGATGAGCAGAATAACTAACAAAGCAAACCACCAACTAAAATAAAATGGAGATAAAATTTCGATAGAGGCAGAACTGGCAACCGGACTCCATTGTCTTTTTGACTCTCGGGCCCTTACCTTAAACTTATACTCTCCTGGAGGTAGGTTTTCGTATTTAACGGTTCTTTGATTAAACGCATCTAAATGGCTCCAATCTTTATCAAATCCTTCCAACATAAATTCAAAATTGATGCTGAACTCATCGTAGAAGGAATGGGCGCTAAATTTAAAAGTTGCATCTCTATTTTTAAAGCTGAACGACTGTGGCGTGTTGGCCATATAAGAAATTCCAGCATTTTCTACACCATCAATGCTAACTATAGGAGGGAGATTGATTGGGTTTTTAAATTTTTTATTAAATACAGAAAGGCCTTTATCGGACCCTATCCACAATTTTTGAGTAGAATCAAATACCAAGGCAGCCCGGTTAATTTCATTGCTCACCAAACCATTGGTAGAGGTGAAGTGGTTGATGATTTTATTGGCTCTAATTTGGTATACCCCATTGCCCGTTCCCACCCAAAGGTCTTTGTTGAAGTCGGAGATAAAAGTATAGGTAGGTTGGTTGAAATGTTTTCCATCTACGGTGTATGGGGTATACTGACCATTTCGGTACCAATACAGCCCACCCAGGGTGGCGATTAAAAACTTATTGTTCAAGACCCCTCCGAAATAGATGTTGTTTTTATCGTCGTAGTAATTTTTTAGTTTTAAATGCTCACCCAAACGCCACTTTACCAATCCCAGTTTGGTAAGAACCATCAATTGATTTTTTTCATTAAAAGCAAGCTTTCGGATGGTTGATACGGCCTGTTTTTCAATTATTTTGGAGTCGACAAAAGTGAATAAACTGGTATCGGATCCCACCCACATGGTATCTTTTTTAATGGCAATACAAGTGGCGTAATGCAGTCCATTCAACCGATCAACTTTTTGGGAGGATGGGTTAACTCGGAGTAACCCATTGTCGCTTGTTGCCAAATACAACATACCTTTTTCATCTTCTGCAGCATCTAATACCCTGATTAACGGAGAGGTTAACTCAAAAAAGTGTTCCGTTATTTTGTTCATAGTGGAGTCAAGGATAGTAAATCCTTTGTTGTGGCCGAGTAAAATATTACCATTTCGCAAATGTCTGACTGTAGCTACTTCATTTTCTAAAAAAGCTCCATTTGAAAAGTTAGTAAATGCCAGTGTTGGGATTTTGCTTAACCCCCTATGTCCTGCCATCCAAATAATACCTTGCCGGTCGGTAATTACCGAATTCCATTTCGTTCTCCCTTCCACACCATGGCCATGCACTTCATAACTTTTATCTTCTTTTAAATTGTATGCGTACAGAGGGCTGTTGCTCGTATAGAGTACAAAAGGGTAGCTGTAGACAATAGAAGAACTGGTTGCACCAGACATTTGGTTTAAGTTGGGTTGTCGATTCAAAACAATAGATTGGTTGTTGGTATGCAAACCGAGGTAATCGTGCCCAATGATAAACAAACTATCTCCCGCGTCGTTCCATTTTAAATCATTGATGGAATTATTCATTGTAGAATCGTTCCAGAATTCTATCCTTCGAATGTCTTTAAGGTTTTTTCCTTTAAAAACGCCGTTACCTGACAGTATATAAAAATCATCTTGATGCGATCGAATGTTTTTTATATCCAATATATTGAATTGAGAAGATAAATCGTGGCCAGTCCATTGGTTATTAGAATAGAAAAAAAAAGAATCTATATTGCAATGCACCATTTTTAAGTCGTCAGAATTTTCCCAAATATGGTAGCGTTCAAATACCGTTGGTTTGCCAGGTATTTTTATTTGTGTCCACTGCTCCTCCTGTAAGATGGATAATTTTTTTGCTCCAGTTTGGTTGGCTCCTGCAAAAGCCATTCCGCCATCCTGCAACGCAATGCTAGTAGAGTATTCATGAATGGGAAGGCCCAGTGAATCAGGCATTTTTATCCAATCTTTTCCGTCGTATTGCACTACTCCTAGCTGGGTAATGAACCACAAAGCACCATTGTTGTGTTGGTCTACATCAAAAAAAACATTGGTAGAGAGCCCAGGAATATCTGCATATGTTTTTGAGAAAAACTTCTGTGCTTGCCCATTAAATGGTTTGAAAAAAATGAATAAAACCAGTGATGCTTTTAAGCCTACTTCAAATAATTTAGACATCATATGTCTTACAAAGTAGTGTTTTTTGGGTTATTTCTTAATATTATTCCCGAAAAAATAGAAAAAATGGCCAGCCTGTTTTTAATAGAAAAACAAACTGACCTTGATGCGAATGCTACAAATTGTATTTAGCAGTTAGTATAAAATACTGAGGTTGAACAAAGTACTCAAAAGTGCTCATTAAGTTGTTGTTGAAAGAATCTCTTCGAATGGTTTCAGTTTGCAACAAGTTGTTGCCTTGTAGTTTGAATTCCCAAGGACTTTTGGCTTTCTGATAATACAATGTTGTGTTTAAAAAATCATAATAGGTACTGGTGCCGGTATTTTGACTACGGTAATCTGTGTATTCATATTCAACAATAAGAATAAAGTTTTTTAAAAAACTGGCTTCTATATTTACGAAGGGTGCGTTGGTTACAAAAAGCTGTTCGCTGTTGCTGCTTTTGTATTGGTTCCATCCCTTTTTAAACCCTGCTTCTATATTGGGAAGAGTAGGGAAGTTGGTTTCGGCAGAAATAGTATAGTTTTGAGCAAAATTGCTGTTGGTGTTTTCTTGTAACTCTACTGTGTTATTTTGCAAAGCATATTGCAATTGTGCTTCAATTTGATACCGAAACCGGGTGTATTTTTTTTCAAAACTTGCATTGCCCATGGCCATTTCATTCCACCCAATGCTGTTGGTTGGTGCCGAAAGCCGGTCCGAATTGTTGTAAACTACCGATTCTATAATATCCTCCTTCCTTTTTTGGTAATTGCCCATGAGGTAGAAATTGGTGTGGTTGAACATATTGAAATTGTAGTAGCTCAAATTAAGATTGTGGTAAAATGCATTTTGTAAATTTCTGTTGCCCACATACAAACTGTTGTAATTGCTTATTGTGGTACCCATGGCCAAGTTTTGTACATCTGCAAACTGGGTGAACACGCCATAGTCGAGCGTTAAAGAGTTGGAAGATGAAAAAGCATACCGCGCATACAGTTCTGGTTGCCAAAGGGTCTTGTTTTTTGGGTTTTCACTGTCTTTTTGTACGTCTTTTATTTGATAATTGTGCCACTTTATTCCAGGGCTTACAGTCAGGTCGCCTATGATGGTTTTGTATTGTGCGCCTAAATACCAATCCTGGTAGTTTAAAGAAAGATTGTTCGCGAAAATTGGGTCTTCAATTGGAGTCTGTGCACCATTGTCCCCAACTTGAGTAATGGACGATACCATCTTTTGGCCAATAACATTGGTTCCGGCTTTGAAGTTCAAGTGGTTCTTTTTATTGATAAGCCAGTAATGGTCCAATGTCATTTCAAAATTATTGGTGGTTATTTCCGTGTTTTGAAACAAACTGTAGGGCGCATCGCCTAAAAGAGGTAAAACCCCATCAAATGGTTTGTTTTCACTATCAAGAAAATAATCCGGTACTTGCTCTCTGTATTGGTAATTGGCTTCTATTGCGAGTATGTTTTTTTTGTTTAAGTTGAAATAACCAGCCAAAGTTTGGTCCAGCCTAAATGGCGTTTTTTGATTGGTTTCCAATAAATTATTGTCAGTTGCACCAAAAGTACTAACTCGGTTGTCTTTGTCTTGTATAGAAGAACCTTTTACAAAAGTTTCCATTTCGATGTGCGTATTGGCATTGGGGGTGTGTTTGGCACCTATTTTAAGCAAACCAGATTTGGATTGTTGCAAAACATTGGAGGCGGTTAGTTCTACATTGTTGTCTTGGTTTTTTACATAAGAGCGCAAAGATCTAGTTTTTATTTTGGTATCCGTAAAAGAACCGATTCCAAAGCCAGAAAAGCTCCACTTGTTGTTGGGGTAATGTGTGAAATTCAAAGCACCTAATTTGGAGTCAACATTGTACGCCATGTTGTTCTGCATCATGGACAATCCCATATCGTCGGAGGATACAGTAAAACTGGCTCCGCTTTGACCAGACCTTCTTTTCATACCACCTGTAAAACGAAAGTAGTCGCTCATGCTAAAAGCTTGCTCACCAATATTGTTGAGATCTCCGATAAAGTTGAAACTTGTTTTAGGTGAATAGTAAAATAAATTGGGGTGTGCGAGGTACCGTGCATCTGGCCCACCACCCAATTCAACATCTCCGAACCACATGCTTTTTTTACCATCTTTTAGTTTTATATTCAAGGCTATTTGTTCGTTGTTACCAGCCCCACCCATAGGGGATACATCGTTGTAATTTCGAAGTACTTGTACTTTGTCAATGGCGTTGGCAGGTATGTTTTTGGTAGCCATTTTTGTGTCGCCATCAAAAAATTCTTTTCCTTCTACCAACACTTTGTTTACTTTTTTACCTTGCACCTTAACTTCACCATTGTCGTCCACTTCAAATCCCGGTAAGTTCTCTAACAACCCACCGAGCTTGCGCTCTTTTCCATTCGAAAAAGCATCTGTTTTATAGCTGATGGTATCTCCTGAAATGGTAATCGGGAATTCATAAACGATTTCAACTGCATTTAGCTTTTTAACTGATTCCCGCATGTAAATGTTGTGTTCCATTTGTTGCCCTTGTGCGGTTAAAGTAGCTTCATAGGTGTCATAACCAATGTAGCTGCCTTTTATAAGGTACTGCTGCCCTGCTTTCAGAATTAAGGAATAAGCGCCATCGGAATCACTTGATCCAAATGATGCTACGGAACTATCTCCAGCGTTGAATGCCATAATATTGGCCAGTTCTAAGGGTTGTTGCAAAGAATCCAAAACATGGCCTTGGATTTTGGTTTTTTGAGCCCATGCTAAGGAGGAGATAAAAACTAATAGTAGTGTTGTTGTGCTGTATTTTCCCATTTTTATGTTTTTTGACCTTGGGGTTTAAATTATTCTCCGTCTCCTATGCTTATTTGGATGCTGTGTCCATCTCCTTTTTTTCTATTGCCTTCATTCATTTTTTCAAATTCTTTCATCTTTGTGGCCATCATTTCATTGTATTCATCTTGGTTCAGTTTTTGGCCTTTGCTTGGTTCTTTTATACTTTTTTTGTTTTCTGGATTTAGCACCACTTTTGTACAAATTAAGGTGTTGTTGTTGGTATTTACCTCCATTATTAACCCAGGTAAACCCCAATAATCAGATGGGCCATTCGATACCGGAATTTGCGGTGTGTACCAGGCGGTTATGGTTATAGAGCGCTTTTCTTCTGTGTTTTTGTCTTCTTCTCCATCTTTGGATACCATGTTGAAAACAGTCACTTCGGATTCTCTTGTTGCTTTATAGCAGGTGTATTGTCCTATTTGTTTGCTTTCTTTTTCTAATTTCCAATCCTCTTTTTTCAGGACATCCTGGATAAGAAAAGGTTTTCCAAAAAGGCTGGTTTCGTTGGTAAATCTTTTTTCTTGGATGTTTTTATACAGAATGCCATCATCTCCCGTACTCATTACTACTACCATTCCGCCAGAGGATTGTTCCGGTGCATTCAATGCGGCTAGTTTTTTATAAGTGGATTGGTTTTTTTCAAAAACAAGTTCGTATTCTCTTTCAGACTGCTTGGCTACCATGGCTTTAATCCTCTTTTGCATTTCGGGATTCATGGTGCTGTCCAGTTTAATGTCCATCTTACTTTTTTGTTTGTAAGTGGCAATGCCCTGAAATTCTTGCGCGTGTGCAAGGGTACAAACGGCGCTAAGCCAAACTACTAATGCAATTAGATTTTTCATGTCTTATAATTTTGTTGTTTCCTCAAAAATGGAAGAACATTTATGAAGGCATGGTTAACGAGTGTTAACGAGTGTTAACAAATTTCTTGAATCAGATTAAAACCGCTATTTTTAAATATGAATAATAAAAAGTACCAAGTAATTCTATCCATCATTACCGGAACCGTTATGGCCACTTTGTTGGTACAGGGGTATTGGAATTACCAAAACTATAAATCCAACAAACAAGAATTTATCAACCAAGTCCAACTTACCCTTGATAATGTTGTGGAGGCATATTATTCAAATTTAGCGAAACACGATGTTTTTAGAATGATTGCTTCAGGGGACAGTGTTAATTTCCATGGTATGCGGTACCAGAGCTTTTCTTCTAGCCACCACTACGATAGTTTGCCTATTATAAAAATGGATTCAAGTATCAGCACCAGTATCAATATTATTAAAAGAGATACCACCATAAGTTTTGATAGCCACACTCGTAATTTGAATTCAACTCTGGCCTTTAAAAAAGGAGTTTTCAATGGAGATTCTCTACCACATATCAATGAATTGGCATCCAAAATTATGATATCGATATCGAGTGATACCCTTGATTTTTCAAAATTAAGGACACTTCTGGACTCTAGTTTTTATTCTAAAAGTTGGGACCTGGATTATGGTCTGGCCTATTTCGACCACGATTGCTCTGGAACCCTTTTTATGCCTTGCGATAGCTTAAAAACCAATGGAACGGAGGCCTTGCCATCTAACTATTTATCGGCATCGGCTACTTCTGTTTTTTTACCTCAGAATACCCAGTTAGAAATTCGTTTTTCCAACATTACTTCAATACTTTTCAGAAGAAGTATGGTTGGAATTTTGTTGTCTTTGGTGCTTACAATTGGTACCATAGGGTGTTTGCTGTTTTTATTAAAAGTAATTCGGGATCAAAAAGAATTGGTAGCCATGAAAGATGATTTGATAGGCAATATCACCCACGAATTTAAAACACCTATCACTACGGTTGCAAGTGCTTTAGAAGCCATCGAAAATTTTAATTCTGACAACAATCCTGAAAAAACAAAAAACTATCTGGATCTCTCCAACCAACAGCTGATTAAATTAAATAATATGGTTGAAAAGCTGTTAGAAACGGCAGCTTTGGATAGTTCTGATTTGGAATTGAACAAAGAACCGGTAGACTTAATTGCACTCATAACTGAAGTAGTAAACCGGTTTAAGCTCATAGCACCCGATAGAAATTTCAAACTCCACCAAATGCCTGAGACAGTGGAACTCAAAGTCGATAAATTCCACTTTGAAAATGCCTTGAGCAATTTAATAGACAATGCAGTAAAATACGGCGGAGTCAACATCGATATCAAACTGCGCCTCGAAGACAAAGTAATTATTGAAGTAATCGACGATGGAGAAGGCATCGAACCGAAATTGCAGAAGCGAATTTTTGAGAAATTTTATAGAATTCCAACAGGAAACAGACACGACGTAAAAGGCTTTGGAATAGGACTTTATTATACTAAAAATATAATAGAAAAACATGTGGGTAAGATTGATTTGTCTTCTAAAAAAGGAATTACCGCCTTCACTTTAACATTTGAAAATGGGGTATAAAATTTTATTAGCAGAAGATGAAGCTGCATTAGGACAAATCGTTAAAGAAAGCTTAGAATCCAGAGGTTTTGAGGTAGTGTATTGTTCTGATGGTCAGAAGGCCTACGAAGTCTACAAAGTGGAAACAGTAGATTTGTTAGTGCTGGATGTAATGATGCCTCGGATGGATGGTTTCGAATTAGCGAAGGAGGTCCGGAAAATAGATAAAAAAACCCCCATTATTTTTTTAACTTCCAAATCCCAGACCAAGGATGTAGTGGAAGGCTTCCAGACGGGAGGCAATGATTATTTAAAAAAACCATTCAGTATGGAAGAGCTCATCGTTAGAATTAATGCCCTTTTGGACCGCATTAAGTTGAGACAAAACGATGAAATTATCCCTGTTGGAAAGTTTGTGTTTAACCAGGTCAAACAAACCCTTACCTTAAAAGAAGAGGTAACGCTACTTACCCACCGAGAATCCCAGTTGTTGTTTCATTTATGCGAGCAAAGAAATGAAGTACTGGACCGAATGGTCATATTAAGAAAATTATGGGGGGATGACGATTTTTTTAATGCAAGGAGTATGGATGTATTCATTACCAAGCTAAGAAAAAAATTAAAAGGAGATAGCGATGTGCAAATTCTGAACGTTCGAGGACATGGATATAAATTGGTGTGTTGAACAGCGTTTTGATTCAAAAGTTTTCCCTACCTAAATTACTTCAGTACTGATTTTTTGGCCTTTGGTTGTCGATACCTTTTTTTTTTATTGCCATAACCATAATTAATTTCTAATTTCGGTTAGGTAAACTATAACCTTATTAAATAGAAAATACACATGAAAAAAATCTTATACTCTGCTGTAGCAGCAACACTGCTGTTGGTGGCCTGTAACAGCGCTGACAAATCAGAAGACCAAAACGCAGAAGGTAGTGAAGCTCCTAAAACTTTAACCTTTGACGTAAACAAAGCAACGCTGCGCTGGACTGCTTTTAAATTCACTGAAAAAGTTGGTGTAGGAGGAGGCTTTGACAATGTGTCTGTAACAGCAGGTGGCTCTGGTTCTGCTGAATCTGTATTAATTAATGGTACATTTTCCATAGAAGAACAATCGGTGAATTCGAACAATGAAATTAGAGACCCCAAAATCAAACAACAGTTTTTTGGAAATACAATTGGGGAGGCCATTACTGGAAAAGTACTTTCTGCTGAAAATGGCAAAGGGCAATTAGAAATAAACATGAATGAGATCAGTAAAACTGTTGATTACAGCTATACCAATAACGATACGGCATTGGTTCTAAAAGCAAATCTTGACGTTTTGAACTGGAATGCAACAGTAGCTTTAGATTCGTTGAATATTGTGTGTGAAGCATTGCACAAAGGAGAGGACGGACTTTCTAAACTTTGGCCTGATGTGGAAGTGGAAGTGGTCATTCCAATAACGGACCAACAATACTAAAAGAGAAACCTACTAATAAAAATGACCTACTGGATGCAATTCTAGTAGGTTTTTTTTATGGTTTTTTTTGGATGAGCGGTGCCCCCAAAAAAAGTTGGTAAAAAAGAATGGAATTTCTAAAAAAAAGTTGCCAGATTAAAAAATAGCTGTTATAATTGCACCCGCAATAAGCGAAAAGCCTCCATAGCTCAGCTGGCCAGAGCAACGCACTTGTAATGCGTGGGTCGTTGGTTCGAATCCGACTGGAGGCTCTCAAAAACAGTTTTTATTGTTAATTCAGTCTTGGATTGGCAGTGGGAACTGTTTTTTTTTATGTTCAATGTTTTTATGGACACTAAGGGCATTAAAGCTTGAAAATCCTTTGCACTTCCACGAGCACCACTCTGCTCCACTTATTTGGTATCGTTTTTGAAATAGACTTCTATCCCGACACTAGTGTTTTGCTAAATTGAAGTTTGTGATTGGAGTTGGGGTTTTGTATTTTAATGAGGTTAATTTTAGCCTACAACCAACAAATCTTTCTAAGTTATGAGAATTCTGTTCCTTTTGGTTTTTTCTACCGTATGCTCCATTGCATCCATACATGCCCAAATTTCAAGGTATGAACCCTTTGGAGGTGCTGGAACCAACTTCAGTGACATTTGCAACGAGATTTCAGCCGTTAAAATAAAAGCTGGTTGGTGGATTGATGGCATCCAGTTGGTCTGTTCTGAAGGAGCAAAACCATTTAGAGGGGGAACCGGTGGTTCGCTGCATACTTTTAAGTTAGGGGCTGGAGAATATATTACCCGCATTTCTGGTACTGCTTTTGGCCAATATGGCCCCTATGTTGTATCCATACAATTGCATACCAATAGGCGTTCGTCGCCTATCTATGGGGTAAAAAGAGGAAGCAAACCTTTTAACTTTACAGTCCCTTCGGGGTCCAAGATAACGGGGTTGAATGGACGTTTTAATAAATACTTGGGCGCCATTGGCGTGTTTTATAAACCAATTTATACGCCACCTTCTAGGCCAATAGTGGGCATTCCTCAATTAACAGAACCAGCCTACAACGCCCAAATGGACAATGGCTGCACGTCTGGGTCTGACCAAATAAAGTGGGGCTTTCGCTGGCGATCCATTCAAGGGGCCGCAAGGTACCAATTGGCCGTATATCAAAATATTCAAACTCCTGTAGTAAATACATATGTGTACAATACGTATTATGACCACGTGCAATCGGGTTATATTCCAAATCAAAATACCAATGGATGGAAATGGAAGCTTAGGGCAGAAGTGCAAGGAGTATGGTCGGATTGGACCCAAGAAAGGCCTTTTTACCTAGAACCCATGAACACAGATTGCCCAGTGGCGGTCGCCTATCCACCTGCATTGAACTATCCTCAGGCCAACGCTCAAATGGACAACGGATGCTCTACACAGACACAAGAAATTAGATGGGGCTTCCAATGGTCAAGTATTAATAGGGCGAGTAATTATAATTTAGTAGTATACAACAGCAATTCTGGCAGACCAGCTGTAGACCAATACACCCATTTAACCTCTTTTGACCACGTGCAGCAAGGGTACATAGCAACCCATTTACTAAATGGTTGGAATTGGAAGGTGCGGGCTTTTGTAAATGGACGCTGGACAGATTTTACACCGCCAAGAGCATTTTATGTTGAACCACCCAATACCGATTGTCAACCAGTACATGTAGCAGTGGCGCCTCGACTAAATTACCCATACGGTGCCGCTACTTTAGAAAATGGATGCCTGGACCATTCAAAAGATTTTCAATGGTCTTTTGGGTGGTACCCAGTAGAAGGGGCAACTCAATACCAGTTGTATGTATCCAAACAAGGTGCCGGCAACCCATTAGTCGATAAAGTGGTTAGAGGGAATTCCTATGTGCACAAAGGAGGTAAATCCTATGTTGCCAACCACAATTTGTCTGGGTGGCAGTGGAGGGTTCGGTCGATGGTAGGAGGTGTTTGGAGTCCGTGGTCTGGGTCCAAGTCTTTTAATGTTCAGAAACCATGTGGAGGCAATAGAGCCAACGGCGGCGGTAATGCCATTCGAGTGAAAATAGCCAATTCTGGTGCTTATGTGGCAAAATTTAAAATTACATATGTATTAAAAGGGTCTTATAAATCGTGGAATTCTGGAAGTAAAACTGCGGGATGGTCCGATACCATTACCTTACCTGTTGGAGCAACCGCGGTGAAAGTAACTGCGCAGGCCCATACAGGTTTGAGTTGGAAGAATATTTTTAGTGCTCCTATATCAACTCAATATGTTTGTTATAAGGTTTCGGGTACTACTTTTTCTACTTCCTACTCTAAGTGCAATTAGGACCATACTGTATGAATTTTGCCATTGGCAATGGCTCTGCTTTTTAAATTAGAACGGGTTTGATTCCGAATCTTACAGAGGAAAGTGTTCCTCTTTGGATGGGTTCACTACATTTTTTCAACAACTGAGTGCAGGGATTGGACATAGTCTTGGACATTGTGTGTCAATTGTTTAACCTTTATTAGGAAAGTATCGTTTGTTTAACAAGGTACTATGTATAACAAGGTTCAACAACAACAACTATGATCAAAAATTACTTAAAAATTGCATTCAGGTCCTTGCTCCGACATAAAACATTTTCCTTTATTAATGTTTTTGGGCTTTCCATTAGCATGTCGGTTTGTCTTTTGGTGATTACCATCATTGCGGATCAGTTCAGTTACGACCAACACAACACCAATAAAGAAAAGATCTTCAGGGTTACTACCCATACGGATCGATTGAACAACCACTCAGATTATGCTTCTTCCCCGCTGGCTTTAGGAGCGGCATTGCACAATGGCTTAACATCTGTAGAAAAGGTTGGTACATTATACAGAAGTTTTAGTGGTGATGCGGACGTCAATACCAAAGTACTACCTATTTCAGGGTACATAGCCAATACCGCTCTGGTTCAAATGATGGAGTTTTCTCTTTTACATGGAAATTTGGAAACACTGCTGGACGCACCTTATAACATTGTTCTAACAGAAAAAACTGCTGAAAATCTCTTTGACTCTAAAGATGTAGTAGGGAAAACCATCAACTTTGGTGCAAAAGGATCTTTTACGGTCACTGGAGTGTTGCAAAAAACTAAAAACAAGTCGCACATTGATGGGTTTGATTTTTTGATTTCTGCTCCTACCATGGAATCGCTTGAAAAACAAGGGCATTTAAGGTTTACAGAAGCAACAACAAATTGGTTGAGTTACTACACTTCTTATGTTTACGTACAATTAAAGGAAGGCGCCAGCGAAGCAGATGTACTCCCTTTTATGCAGCAACAGTCCCAGTTTCAATATGCCTCTGAAGCGCATTTGTCCGTTCAGTTTGATCTGCAAAACTTGGTAGCCATCAGCCCTTTTAAAGAAGAATTGTCCAACCAAGTACATTTTGTTATGCCCATAGTTGTGGTGTATGCTTTGTCTGGCCTGGCCATGCTTATCATGCTCTCGGCTTGTTTTAATTATACAAACCTGTCCATAGCAAGAGCACTTACACGCGCAAAAGAAATCGGAATTAGAAAAGTTTCGGGTGCGTTCCGATACCAAATATTTCTGCAATTTATTACAGAGTCTACATTGGTAAGCTTGGTGGCATTGGGCGGTGCTTTTGGTTTTCTTCAATTGTTAATTCCAGCTTTTAAAGGGTTGGATCCCCATATAACAGAAGTAATTTCATTGTCTAACGGGGTAAATACCAGTGCCGCGTTCTTACTTTTTAGCTTGTTTATTGGCATAGTAGCAGGGCTTTTTCCGGCGGTGTATATGTCGAAACTTAACCCTGCCAGTATTTTGAAAGACCTATCGAAAATTAAAATGTTCTCCAAAATAAATTTGAGAAAAACATTAATCGTCGTACAATTTACCCTTTCTCTATTGTTTATAATTGTGGCTTCTATGGTGCATACGCAGTTTCAATATGCACTGAATTATGACCTGGGCTTTACAAAAGAAAATGTGCTGAATATAGAATTAAAAGAGAATGATTTCCAGCAGATGCAACATGTGATGGGACAATATCCAGAAGTAAAAGAGGTAGCTGGCGCCTTGTATACCTTAGGCATTGGAAGGATGTGGAACGAATACATGCGCCACCCTAAAGCTTCAGACTCTACCGCAGTTTGCTTTAATACGGTTACAGGCAATTACTTGGATGTAATGGACCATGAGTTGGTAGCGGGAAGCAATTTTCCAGAGCAAGCATCGGATAGTGTGGAACGGTTTATAATTATAAATGAATATATGGTAACCAGTTTTGGATATGGAACCCCTGATGAGGCTATTGGTCAGGTTGTGGCTGTCTCTGAAATTGGGGATTTAGAAATAGTGGGTGTGTTAAAAGACTTTAACTACGACAGACTGGGAAATCCAATCCATGAGTTTGCATTCCGTTTTGGCCCTTCAAAAAGTGAAGTAGCCTGCATCAACCTGCAGGCTGAAAATATTCAGAGTACTTTAGCAAATCTGGAAAAATCATGGAAAAAAATAGATCCTGTCCATGCTTTTGAATATAAGTTTTACGACGAACAGATTTCCGAAGCGTATACAGGGTATTTGATTATGATTAAAGTACTAGGGTTTTTCGCTTTTTTAGCTATTACCATTTCGTGCTTGGGGCTTTTGGGTATGGCAGTTTATAGTACAGAGTCTAGATTGAAAGAAATTGGAATTAGAAAAGTATTGGGAGCCAATCCCTTCGGGCTTGTATATCTTTTGTCCAAAGGGTTTATGCGTTTGTTACTCCTAGCCGTATTGGTCGCCATTCCGTTGGCGTATTTTGGGATGGACTTGGCTTTTGCCGACCAAATACACAAAGCGCCATTGTCTTTGTTGGATTTTGTTTTGGGTTCTTTGGTAATGTTGGGGTTGGGGTTGGTAACAATTTCTTCTCAAACCTTAAATGCTGCCAATTCAAATCCAGTGGAAGTTTTGAAAACAGAATAGTTTATTTTTTAAAACAAAAGGGTGGGTTGCGAACAACCCACCCTTTACGATGATTAGTGTGACCAATTGGTGTTGGTATTTTTATTTCTATTTAGAAAAGTCTGTACTTTCAAATATTTTGTCTGCAGATTTTGCGATAAAACCTGAGTACAGGTTGCCCGAATCATCTGGGTACCTTAAAGCAAATTCATAATAACAAGAAGGTATTGTGTATCGCCCTTCTTGAAAATCAAATTCTATTTGATCTGCCATAACACTGGATTGCTCCAATAATTCTTCTGGAGTACCTTTAATTTCTCCTCCTGAAACGTTCATCTTAAAACCATTCTGCTTCAGAAAAGAGTTGACTTCCTGCAGGTTGTGGAACGCTTTTAGATCATTAACATTAACCGTAAAATGATTGGCGCAAAATCCATTCACATACATCCAAGCTGCATATTCTGACGTTTCCCTTAAGTTTTGATAAGTCAGGTAAGATGGTTTGTTCCATACGCGACCTGCCAAAATGAGTTTGTTTCCATCCAACATATCTGTTGGAATCTCATCTATTATGCCAGCAACAACGTTTTGCACTTCTGCGCTTAGTTCGTTGGTTTTAAGTTGGCTGATAAAGATTCTTGGTGCGGTTGGGTCGCTAATATGTTCGAAATGTTTGGCGAAAAGCTTTTTTGCCTTAAACTCATAACTGCCTTTTTCAACATATCCCGCAGCTAAAAATGGTTTTGACAAAACCTCAATATTAACTCTAGAGTCCTCAAAAGTACGGATGGCAATGTGATCATTTTTTACAACATCACCATTTTTCGAGAACAAGGCTTGAATCTTCTCTGCCGATGGTGTCACTTTTGCATATCCCTGCCACAAAATTTCAAATAACGCTTCTTTATTCATGCTAACTCAATAAAAATATATTCTCCGGTGCAAACGTAATTAGATTGACAAATTTTACGTCGATATATTTTATCTTTTTGTAAAATCATCTATAATTTTGGTCATTATTTTATAATATTGTTATGTAATTAGTGTAATTGATTATTTATAAGCTATAATATTATGTTGAACAATCAACTTGACAAGACGGACCAAGACATTCTGAACGAATTGATAAAAAATGCAAGGAAAAGCTACTCTCAGGTGGCCAGAGATTTGGGGATTTCCAATTCATTGGTACACCAAAGGATAAACAAGCTATCAGAAGCGGGCATAATTAAAGGCACACAAGTTATCCTGGACGAAAAATTATTGGGTTACCGGACCGCCGCTTTTACAGGAATTGCGCTTAAAGAAGCAAAAGGATCTTATCAAGTGGCAAGGGAACTGAGAAAAATTCCAGAGGTGTCGGAGTGCCATTTTATATCTGGTACATTTGCTCTTTTTGTAAAAATTTTTGCTAAAGACAACAACCATTTAAGGAGTGTTTTGTACGATAAAATACATAGGATTAAAGGGGTGGCGAGTACGGACACTTTTATTTCTTTTAACATGGATTTTAACAGGCCCGCACCTTTTGATCAATAAAGCGCTATAAAATGGTGTTATAATGGTGTCATTTTTTAAACCGTAGCTTATCTTTGTTTGTAAATTATTGATATGAAAATATACCACAACCCACGTTGCTCCAAAAGCCGGCAAACCCTACAGATAATAGAAGAGGCAGGGCTAAAACCAGAAATAGTGAAGTATTTAGAAACGCCACTTTCAAAGGCCGAACTAAAAACAATACTCCAACAATTGAACCTTTCTGCTCAAGACATTATAAGAAAAGGAGAGGCGGAGTACAAAACAAAATTCAAAAACAAAGACCTTTCGGAAGAAGAATGGATTGAAGCCATGGTAGAGCATCCCAAATTAATTGAAAGGCCCATTGTAGTTTCCAATAACAAAGCAGTTTTAGGCAGGCCTCCCGAAAATGTAAAGGAATTACTTTAGTACCGTACCAACTATTTGCCACTTAAATAAAAAATTGACCTTAATGTTTTAGACGATTCGGTTTTCAATAAAAAAAATAGAAAATTGATGCTGAGAATCTTCCGTCAATGGAAGGAGTTTTTTACCTAACTGAATCGTTTATGAACAAAACCTTACGAATGGGTTTGTTGGTCGTTATGCTACTTTTTGTAAAGTTGGCACAGGCCCAAGAAACCTTTACAACCAATGACATTCGAGACAAGCGAGATGGTGCCTATGCACTCATCAATGCAACTTTGTATGTCGATTACAAAACGAAAATTGATCAGGCAATAGTACTGATTAAAAATGGAAAAGTGGTGGCTACTGGTAAAGGCATATCTGTGCCAGCCGAATATACTTCTATCGATTTAAAGGGCAACTACATCTACCCTTCGTTTATTGATATGTATACTTCTTACGGACTGCCCAAGCCCGAAAAAGGCAAGCCCTTTAATTGGGGAGGCAGTGAAACTATTGGGTCCCAGAAAAAAGGGGCGTACAATGCCAATGATGCCATAAGAAGTTACCACCATGCGGCGGCCACTTTCAATGTAAACAGCAAAGATGCTAAATCTTTAAGGAATCTAGGTTTTGGTACAGTGTTGAGCTACAATGCCGATGGTTTGGCAAGAGGTTCTTCTACCTTGGTAACACTTGGCGAACAGAAAGCCAACCAAGAAATGTTGGCCCATAAGGTTGCAGCACACTACAGTTTCTCAAAAGGAAGCTCGTCTCAAATGTTTCCTGTATCCCAAATGGGGTTTGTTGCTACATTGCGACAGACCTACATGGACGCAGCATGGTACCAGCAACACCGGCCATTTAAAGATTTGACTTTAGAAAGCTGGATTGACCTTCAAAAATATCCGCAAATATTTGAGTCGAAAAACAAATTCCAAGCCTTGGCGGCAGATAAGATTGGAGATGAATTTAAGGTGCAATACATCATCAAAGGTAGTGGAGAAGAGTACCAGATGATTCAAGATATTAAAAACACCAATGCGGCATTTATCATACCGGTTAATTTCCCAGAAGCATACGACGTAGACGATCCATTGGATGCTCGAAACGTGTCTTTGGCAGAAATGAAACATTGGGAAATGGCTGCATCCAATTTGAAGTATTTGCATGAGGCGGGTGTTACCATCGCCATCACAACCAATGGATTGAAGAAAAAGAGTGCATTTATGGGCAACTTAAGAAAAGCCATTGAATATGGTTTCCCAAAGGAAGCAGCATTAAAGGCGCTTACAGCAACACCAGCATCGTTGCTGAACATGTCTGCTCAGGTAGGAGATCTAAAATCCGGTAAACTGGC
Organism: Cytophagales bacterium Alg240-R148; assembly: GCA_900537185.1. Classification (GTDB taxonomy): domain Bacteria; phylum Bacteroidota; class Bacteroidia; order Cytophagales; family Cyclobacteriaceae; genus Alg240-R148. The sequence goes on along the minus strand of LS999828.1, from coordinate 37,039 downwards.
AAATTTTATTATCGCTTCGGGTGATATTTTTGATAAAGAAACCAAAGTATACGAGAACTGGATACAAGGAAGCCGTTTTGTTATGGCAGATTTTAATGCTCCTGCCTTGGAAGGCAATTACAATCTTACTTTAAATGGAGAGCAATTCAAACTAGAGCTCAAAGGGAAAGCTGGAGCAGAAAGTTTTAAGATGTATTTAAATGATACTACAAGTGTTGATTGGAAAGTGAAAAGAAAGGGGAGTCAGTTAACAGCTTCTTATTCTAAAAAAGATGCAGGGCTAGTTCGATTGTCTGGATGGTTTTCTGGAAAAACTTTGAGCGGTATTGGTGAAATGCCGGATGCCTCTGCAATAAACTGGAATGCTACCTATACAGGAGCACTCGAAAAAAAGGAAGAAAAGAAAGAAGGCAAAAAGGAAGAAGCCAAAGCAGTAGAGATGGGTAAGATGTTGTATCCTTTTATTGCATTTGGAAATGAAACTAGGCCTACCGCCGGAACAGTGTTAATCAAAAATGCCACGGTTTGGACCAATGAGTCCCAAGGTATAATGGAAAATACGGATGTGTTGTTGAAGGATGGTGAAATTTCTAAAATAGGGCGTAATTTATCAGATAAAAATGCTACCGTAGTGGATGGTACTGGCAAACATTTGACTTCTGGTATTATCGATGAACATACCCATATTGGTGCTTTTTCTATAAACGATGTGGCTACAAATTCTTCGATGGTAAGAATTCAGGACAACCTGGATCCAGAAGATATCAACATTTACAGGCAATTGGCAGGTGGTGTAGTAGCAGCTCAAATTTTGCATGGTTCTGCCAACCCCGTTGGTGGGCAGTCGGCCTTAATCAAAATGCGTTGGGGTGCTTCCCCTCAAGAAATGTTAATCGAAGATGCTGATAATTTTATCAAGTTTGCGTTAGGAGAAAATGTAAAACGATCTTGGAACAGCAATTCGATTCGATACCCACAAACGCGAATGGGGGTAGAGCAAGTATTTATGAATGCATTTACCAATGCCAAAACCTATGAGGCAGAATGGAAAGCCTACAACAGCCTATCCTCAAAAGCCAAGGTTGGCGCCATAAAACCTAGAAGAGATTTGGTACATGAAGCCATGCTTGAGATTGTAAACAAAGAAAGGTTCATCAGTTGCCATTCGTATGTACAATCGGAAATTAACATGTTGATGAAAGTTGCTGAAAAGTTTAACTTCAATGTAAACACATTCACCCATATTTTAGAAGGCTATAAAGTAGCGGACAAAATGAAAGCCCATGGTGTGGGCGCTTCCACATTTGCGGATTGGTGGGCCTATAAATGGGAGGTTCGGTATGCAATTCCATACAATGCAACCATCATGCACAACGAAGGAGTAACGGTAGCCATTAATTCCGATGACGCCGAAATGGGGAGAAGATTGAACCAAGAAGCGGCCAAATCAATTAAATATGGTGGTATGTCAGAAGAGGATGCCTGGAAGATGGTAACCCTGAACCCGGCAAAGTTGTTGCATTTAGACGACAAAATGGGGAGCGTGAAAGCAGGTAAAAGCGCTGATGTGGTTTTGTGGAACAACAACCCATTGTCCATTTATGCCAAAGCAGAACAAACCTATGTAGACGGAGTGAAATACTTTGATATAGAGGAGGATAAAGCCAAAAGAGCTGCAATCGCTACTGAAAGAGCCCGTTTGATCCAAAAAATGAAGGGAGCGAACAAAGGAGGGAAAGGACAGAAGCCTAACGGAAGAGGAGAGCGCGATTTCCATTGTGATGACCTTTATGTTCAACATTAAAAGCTACGAAGATGAAAAAAATAATATTTAGCATAGTTCTCCTGGTGTCCGCTCTGTACAGCCATGCACAGGTGCCGGCAGTAGCAGGAACGCAGACAAAAGCCATTGCACTAATGAATGGGGTTGCCCACATTGGAGATGGAAAAGTAATTGAAAATTCAATCATAACATTTGACAAAGGCAAAATAACTTTGGTAGCCGATGCACGTGCTGCCAAAGTGGATTTATCAGCATATGAAGTGATTAATATTGAAGGCAAGCATGTTTACCCTGGGTTTATTTTGCCCAATACCGATCTGGGATTAATAGAGGTGGATGCAGTGCCAGCAACGGATGACAAACAAGAACGTGGTGGTTTGAATGCAAGCATCAGGTCCATCATAGCCTACAATACCGATTCTGAATTAATTCCGACCATGCGATTCAATGGAATTTTAACAGCACAAGTAACGCCTCAAGGCGGGCTAATATCCGGAAACTCTTCCATTGTACAATTGGATGCATGGAATTGGGAAGATGCAGCCTTGAAAATGGACGATGGCTTGCATATGAATTGGCCAAGGTTGAGTTTTGGACCTAGATGGTGGATGGGAGAGACCAAAAGGCGTCCCAATCCTAATTATGACAAAACAATACAGGCCATGAAACAATTGTTTCAAGATTCTAAGGCTTACGCTCCTGGAACATCTTCGCCTAATTTAAAATTAGAAGGTGTTAAAGGTATATTTGATGGGAGTAAGCAGTTGTTTTTGCATGTTCGAGATGCGAAGGAAATAATTGCCTCCGTATCTTTTGCGAAAGAACAAGGGGTTAAAAGCATAGTTTTGGTAGGTGCGAGAGATGCTTATGCAGTAGCGGATTTTATAAAAGAGCATGACATCCCAGTTATTTTAGGTAACGTACATAGCCTACCTTCCCGAGTAGAGGAAGATATTGACATGCCTTATAAATTGCCTTACTTGCTTTCTCAAAAAGGAATAAAAGTAGGGTTGAGTTATGGAGGTACCAACAATGCGAGGAACTTAGCGTTTTTTGCTGGTACGGCAGTTGCTTATGGAATGGAGAAAGAAGCGGCTTTGCGCATGATCACCTCCAACACAGCAGAAATTTTAAAAATGGATGCTTCCTTGGGTAGCCTCAAAGAAGGCTTGGATGCTACTTTGTTTGTTTCTGATGGGGATGCCTTGGATATGAGAGGCAACCTCATTAACCAGTTATTTATTCAAGGTAGGAAGGTGCATAAAGATGCCATGCAGCAACGATTATTTAAAAAGTATTCGGATAAATACGAACATTAACAGAAAAGGGGCTTCGGCCCCTTTTTTTTGCCTATTCTTTTTATGATTTTTTGAACATCTTCTAACCACCGTTGGAAGACCGGTAGTAGTTGTCCAATTGGTCTTTGGGTCAAAGCTATTGGAGCAACCGCAACACAAGTCAGTTTACATGGTTGTTGCATACCAGCCTAGGCAGGCCGAGCGGCATGTACGTACACCCACTTGTCATAAATAAAACGCAATTCCGGGGATTTTACTTTTATTTACTTGTTTCATTCAAAAAAAGTACAAAATTTGCGTTGCTGCTAATTGTGTGCAAACAATTAGTTGATTTTTAACCTGTTTAGAATGTAATTATTTCTTTTTAAATGATAAAAATTGGAGATGCCCCCTTGTTGTTAGAGGATATGATAAAGATCCTTTATGGTGATCACAAGATTGAGCTGGGTGCCGATGGTAAAAGCAAAGTGGAAAGAAGTTATGCCTTTCTCCAAGACTTTTCGAAGGGCAAAGTAATTTATGGAATTAACACAGGATTTGGCCCAATGGCCAAATATAAAATAGCGGATGCAGATAGAAAACAACTGCAGTTAAATTTAATTCGCAGCCATTGCTCAGGGGCAGGAAAAACAGTAGACCCTATTTTTATAAAATCCATGATGGTGGCCCGTTTGAGTACCTTAATGCAAGGGTATTCTGGTATCCACCTAGAGGCATTGGAATTGTTGCAGTGCCTAATAAACGAAGATGTTTACCCAGTTATATACGAACATGGCGGTGTAGGGGCTAGTGGTGATTTGGTGCAGTTGGCTCATTTGGCTTTGCTGCTTATTGGAGAAGGTGAAGTATTTTATAAAGGAGAAATAGCACCTGCCCAGGAGGTAATGGCCAAGTTGCATTTGCAACCAATGCGCGTGTATTTTAGGGAAGGTTTGGCTTTGATGAATGGCACTTCTATGATGTCTGGCATTGGTATAGTAAACCTTATCAATGCCAAAAAATTAGTGAATTATACGGTATTGGCCTCCTGTATGATCAATGAATTGGTAGAAGCTTACGACGATCATTTTAGTGTAGAATTGAACCGAGTAAAAAAACATAAGGGACAAAATGATGTAGCCAGTCTGATGCGAAATGTGCTATCGGACAGCCAGTTGATAAAAAAAAGAAGCGAAAACGAACTGTACAATAAATCGGTGGAAGATGGTTTGATGCGGGATAAAGTACAAGAATATTATTCGATTCGCTGTGTTCCTCAAATTATTGGACCTGTATTGTGCGCCATAGAAAATGCCGAACAAGTGGTGGTAGAAGAGATCAATTCCGCCAACGACAACCCAATTATTGATGCCGAAGCAGGCAATGTGTTCCATGGTGGCAACTTTCATGGTGACTATGTATCCTTTGAAATGGATAAATTAAAGATTGCCATAGTGAAATTGCAAATGTTAATGGAGCGCCAGCTCAATTACTTGCTCAACGCTAATTTGAATAATATTTTGCCTCCTTTTGTGAACAAAGGCTTCTTGGGTTTTAATTTTGGGATCCAGGGCTTGCAGTTTACTGCTACTTCTACGGTTGCAGAAAGCCAGACAATTGGTTTTCCTACTTATTTGAATAGCATACCCAACAACAACGACAACCAAGACATAGTAAGTATGGGCACCAACGCTGCGTTATTAGCAGACAAAGTAATAGGCAATGCATTTGAGGTGCTTTCTATACATTTGATCACAGTTGTTCAAGCAATTAACTATTTAAAACTGGACGGCAAACTTTCTTCTAAAACAAAGTCTTTTTATAAAGAGATAGAGGCAATTTGCCCTCCTTTTGTGGAGGATGCACCGAAATACAAGGAAATCCAGCAATTGAAAGAACATTTAATGAATTCGAAACTAGAGCAATTATAGAACAATCACTATTTTTGTTTGTTAATATAAAGGGCATGGAAAACACATTTGCACTGGTAACAGGAGGATCAAGAGGATTAGGAAGGGCTGTTTGCCTGGAGTTGGCAGCGCTCGGGTACAACATTATAATTAATTATACAGCCAATGAGTCTGCAGCCTTGGAAACACAACGGTTGGTAGAAACAATAGGGGTGAAAGGGGTAACGTTGCGGTTTAATGTGGCAGATAGGATGGAAACTAGAAGTACCTTAACCAAGTGGATGGAAGAGAACCAAAACTCTAAAATATCGGTTTTAGTTAACAATGCAGGTATAAGGGAAGATGGGCTAATGATGTGGATGACAGACGAGCAGTGGGATGGTGTATTGGATATTACAGTCCAAGGGTTCTTCAATGTTACGAAGTTGGTGTTGGACGGCATGATCAAAGAAAAATTTGGTAGAATTATTAATATGGTGTCGTTTTCTGGTTTGACTGGCGTACCAGGCCAAGTTAATTATTCGGCATCGAAAGCTGCCATTATCGGAGCAACAAGGTCATTGTCTAAAGAAGTTGGGAGACGCAATGTAACCGTAAATGCAGTTGCACCTGGTTTTATAAAAACGGATATGACCGAAGATTTAAATGAAAAGGATTTTAAAAAAACCATTGCAGTGGGGCGGTTTGGAAAACCAGAAGAAGTGGCTAGTGTAGTAGGTTTTTTGGCCTCTGAAAAAGCGGCCTACATAACAGGAGAAACTATTTCTGTTAATGGTGGGATATAAGTATAGAAATTAAAGCAAGGCGAATTGAATAGAGTAGTTATAACAGGAATGGGGATTTATTCATGTTTGGGATACAACCTAGATGATGTTAAAAATTCGTTGTATACAGGTAAATCAGGGATTGGTTTGGAACCCATTCGAAAGGAGTTGGGCTTCAGAAGCGCTCTGACAGCGCTGGTTGAAAAACCTATCTTAAAAGGGCTTTTGCCTAGAAGACAACGCGTGGGATTGCCAGTTCATGGAGAATACGCCTATCTTTCTACAGTAGAAGCTTTAAAAAAGGCTGGTGTAGATCAGGATTGGCTCAATGCCAACGAAGTAGGGATCATATTTGGAAATGACAGCTGTGCAGAACCTACCATCCGCTCTGTGGATACACTTCGTGAAAAAGGCGATACAGCGTTGATTGGTTCTGGGGCTGTTTTTCAAGCCATGAATTCGACAGTGTCCATGAATTTGTCTACTATTTTTCAATTAACAGGAATTAATTATACCGTAAGTGCAGCTTGCGCTAGTGGGTCCCATGCCATCGGAATGGGCTACCATATGATTAAAAGTGGCATGCAAGATATGATTGTTTGTGGTGGTGCCCAAGAAGTGAACTACCATTCGATGGGTAGTTTTGACGCTTTGCAAGCATTTTCAATTCGGGAGGATGCACCTACCAAAGCATCGAGGCCATTCGATCGAGATAGAGATGGTTTGATTCCATCCGGAGGAGCCGCTACCGTAGTGTTAGAGAGTTATGATTCTGCGGTGAAAAGAGGGGCGAATATTCTTGGAGAAGTGGTTGGGTATGGATTTTCATCCAATGGTGGGCACATTTCGCAACCAACTGTGGAAGGGCCAGTCCGCTCACTTGAAAAATGTTTGAAAGATGCTGGTCTTTTGGCCAAAGATATTGACTATATTAGCGCCCACGCAACTTCCACTCCTGTTGGAGATATGTGTGAAGCTAAAGCCCTATATGAAGTTTTTGGAGAGGCAAAAACATTGATTAGTTCTACAAAAGGAATGACTGGGCATGAATGTTGGATGGCTGGGGCAAGTGAAATTGTGTATTCCCTTTTGATGATGCACAACGATTTTGTTGCGCCCAATATCAATTTAGAAAACCCAGATGAAGATGCTGCAAAGTTGAATATTGCCGCTTCAACAAAAGAACACAAAATAGATACCTTCTTGTCCAATTCGTTTGGTTTTGGAGGAACAAATTCGTCGTTAATAATTAAAAAAGTGCAATAAGCATTTGTTATGGAATTGAATAAAATAATTGAGGTTACTAAAGGATTTTTAGTAGAGGAGTTCGAAGTAGATGAGGAGTTGATACTGCCGGATGCCAATTTAAAAGAAACATTAGACTTAGACAGCTTAGATTATGTCGATTTGGTTGTAGTTATTGAGCAAAACTTTGGGTTTAAGGTCCAACAAGAAGATTTTACAGACATACATACCTTTCAAGACTTCTATGCATACATAGAGGGGAAAGTAGGAGCAACGGCAAAATAAAAGACATGACCAAGTGGACTGGCAAATCACGTGGCAATGCTCTAGGCTATAAAATTTTTATATTCTTAATTGAGAAAGTAGGTGTAGTTCCTTCTTATATCGTTTTGAGGGTGGTGGCGTTCTACTTTTTTTTATTTTCACCAAATGCTTCTAGAGCCATCAGAAAATATTTTGTTGGCATACACCAATATAGTACTTGGAAGGCAATTGCGAGTGTTTATGCCAATTATTATGTATTTGGACAAATAATTTTAGACAAATTCATAGTGCTGGCTGGAAAAGAGAATTTCTTCACTTGCAGTTTCCATGGGGAGGAGAATATAAACGATATAATAGAGCATGGTAGGGGTGGATTGTTGGTTTCTGCCCACATGGGCAATTGGGAAATGGCAGGCCATTTGTTTAAAAGGTTAGAAGGGAAAATAAACATAGTCATGTTGGATGAAGAACATGCAAAAATAAAGAAGTTAAGCGGTAAGTTGGAAAACAAATCCTTCCATGTGATACCTATAAAGGAAGACGGCTCTCATGTATTCGAAATGAGCCAGGCGTTCAGTAGAAATGAAGTGGTTTGTATGCATGGAGATCGATTTGTACCGGGTACAAAATCATACCAGTCTGAGTTTATGGGGCAAATGGCGGAGTTCCCCGCTGGGCCCTTTGATTTGGCCACCAGGCTGAACATCCCATATTCTTTTGTTTATGGATTTAAAACCAGTAATGCCACCTACGAATTATTTGCCAGTGAAATGAAAATTAGGCAAAAGGGAGAATCCAGGGATATGTTAAGAGAATACATCCTATCGTTGGAAGAAAAAGTAAGGAAGTACCCATTGCAATGGTTTAATTACTATAATTTTTGGATGGACTGATGCTAGTAGACAAAGAAAATATAACACAGTATATACCACAACGCAAGCCAATTGTAATGGTAGATGGACTTTTGTCTGTAGATGCAACAAAAGGCAGCGCAATTTTTACCATTCCTTCCGATAATATGTTTGTAGAAGCAGGACAGCTACAAGCTCCGGGTATTATTGAGCACATTGCACAAAGCGCAGCTTTGCGTGCCGGGTACCAATTTAAGTCGCAAGGGAAAGAAATTCCTATTGGGTTTATAGGTGCTTTGAAAAAACTGGACATTGTAGAATTGCCAAAGGTATCTGCTCAGTTAAAAACCGAAATCACTATAAAGAACCAAGTATTTGACATCACCTTAATAGAAGCAATTGTTTTGGAAGGAGACCAAACGATCGCAACTTGTGAAATGAAAATTTTTATAGCCAATGACTAACATCGCCCTATACAATACCACTTCTTTTATTCCCCGTTTTGGAGAAACAGATGCCATGGGAGTAGTTTGGCATGGCAACTACATCAAATACTTTGAAGACGGGAGAGAGTCTTTTGGTGAACAATTTGATTTAAGATACCTCGACTTTTACGACAACAATTTGTTAACGCCAATTGTGAAAATTACTTGTGATTATAAAAAACCCTTGGTTTATGGTGATAAAGGCGTGGTAATAACCGAGTTCAAAAATACACCAGCCGCTAAGATAATATTCCAATACAAAATTTTAAATGCTGCCGATAATGCCTTGGTTGCGGAAGGCCATACCGAACAAGTTTTTATAAACAAAGAAGGAACCCTACAATTGACCAACCCCGATTTCTATCAGAGGTGGAAAAAGAAACACAACTTGTTGTGAAAAAAGTATATACCATAGCGCAGCATGTTATAACAGGCCTTGGCCATGGAGTGGAGGAACATTTTGATAAAATGAGCCAGCATAGTACAGGAGTGCAACTACACCACAATCCTTCTGTAGTACCGGAAGCGTTTACCGCAGCCTTAATAGAGGAGCCATATGATTTTACAAGCCAAAGGACCAGGTTTGAGCACTATCTTATCGAATGTGTTCGAAAAGCAATGGCCTCGGCAGGGCTAGATGCTAAGGACCCTTCCACTTTGTTAATTATATCTACGACCAAGGGCAATATAGACCTGATGGATGGCAATTATGCTGGTGTAGATTCGAGCCGTTTGGAGTTTTCTGAAATGGCCGGTTTCATTCAAAAACAATTGAAATTGGAGCATGAACCAATAGTGGTTTCCAATGCTTGTATTTCAGGCGTGTTAAGCATCCTTTGGGCCAAACGGTACATTGAAAGAGGGCAGTATAAGCATGTAGTGGTTGCCGGAGGAGACATCGTTTCTAAGTTTACAATTTCAGGCTTTCAATCGTTTATGGCACTGAGTGATGCTCCCTGTAAACCTTTTGATGCCAATAGAAATGGATTGAACCTAGGAGAAGGTTTTGCGGCTTTGGTACTTTCTTCTGATAAAAATGATAAGAGCACCGAAATTGTAGGCGGCGCATCAAGCAACGATGCCAACCACATATCCGGCCCTAGCCGCACTGGAGATGGCCTGGCAATTGCTATAGACAAAACTTTAGAAGGAACTTCTGGGATAGACTTTATTTCCGCCCATGGCACCGCAACGCCTTTTAATGATGCCATGGAAGCCAAAGCAATTGAATTATGCGGTTTACAGCATGTTCCTGTAAATAGTTATAAAGGATATATAGGCCACACCTTGGGGGCGGCAGGTGTAATAGAAACGGTCTTGACTATCCATGGGATGGAAAAAAACCTTATGCCTGGAACGCTTGGATTTGAAACCTTGGGTGTGGCTCCTAAAATAAAAGTGCAAGCCAATTTTCAAAAAGGGGCATTTAATGCAGCGCTTAAGACGGCTTCTGGGTTTGGAGGCTGCAATGCTGCCATTCTTATAAGAAAGGAGGGCACATGTATATAAATGCATCTGTTCAATTGAGCAACCAAACGCTGTATAAAAATGGTGTGAAAATGGTGGATTGGCCTGAACAGGAAGAATTGAAAAGCCTATTTAAGAAACGGCAAACGGTATACCCCAAGTTTTATAAAATGGACAACCTTTGTAAATTGGGTATACTGTCTTCCGAGCTGTTGTTGGAAGGTTTGGAACTAGAGGCCATTGAGCCCGAGCAAAGAAGCCTTGTAATACAAAATGCACATGCTTCCTTGGATACCGATCAAAGGCACCAATCCAGTATTTCTAACCCAAAGGAATATTTCCCCAGCCCAGCTGTATTTGTATATACCTTGTCCAATATTGTTTTAGGAGAAATGGCCATTCGTTATAATTTTAAAGGTGAAAATGCCTGTACTTCTCATAGAGAACTGGATATAGAAAAATTAATTGTAGATACGTCTATATTGGTGGAAGAAGGAACCCAGACATGTATGGCAGGCTGGCTGAACTTTTACAACGACAAGTATGACGCAATATTATTTTTAATAGAAACAACAAAAAGAGGAATGGCGTTGCCATTTTCAATAGATAATTTAACAGAATTGATTCACAAATAAGATTAGTATACATGGAGGAGTTGATAGAAAAAATTAAAATAGACATCATCGAACAACTAAATTTGGAAGATGTAAATAAGGAAGAAGTGGGCCCAGATGATTTGCTTTTTGGTGAAGGATTGGGTTTGGATTCCATCGATGCGTTAGAATTAATAGTGTTGTTAGAAAAGAAATACGGCGTAAAAGTAGCCAGCCCAGAGGAAGGCAAAGAAATATTCAAATCTCTACGAACCCTTGCACAATATGTGCAAGAAAAGGCAGGTTAATATGGCGTTAAATGGGGTAGCAATAACGGGTATAGGTATTGTGTCAAGTATTGGCAACAACAACAAGCAGTGCTGGGATTCTCTTGTATCCGGTGCCACAGGAATTGGCCCCATGTCTATTTTACAAAGCCGTTACCAATCTGAGTTGCCTGTTGGAGAAGTGCAATTGAGCAACCAACAGCTGCAGGAAGATCTAGGGGATAGTTTTAAAAAAACAAACTCTAGAACTACACTGCTTGCAGCTTGGGCCATGCAGGAGGCGACAAACCTGGCGCAATGGGAAAATGACCCGAACATTGTTTCTGGTCTTATAAGTGCTACAACAGTTGGGGGGATGGACCGAACTGAAAACTATTTAAAAGATATCAAATCCGGCGGCCAACCATCCATTCGAGAAGTGGCCATGCACGATTGTGGTGCCCACACTGCTTTCTTGGGTAAGGAATACGGAATCAATGGGTTTACATCTACCATATCAACGGCCTGTTCGTCTTCGGCCAATGCTATTATGCTGGGAGCCCAATTGGTGTTAACGGGCAAATTAGATAGGGTGATCGTAGGGGGTGTCGATGCATTGTCTTTGTTTACACTGAACGGGTTTAACGCATTATTCATTCTGGATGCAACCCCTTGTAGGCCATTAGATGCCTCCAGAAAAGGTTTGAATCTAGGAGAAGGAGCAGCTTATTTGGTGTTGGAATCCGCTGCTTTGGCAGAGGGTAAAAAAAAATATGGAAAGGTGGTAGGATGGGGCAATGCCAACGACGCCTTCCATCAAACAGCCAATTCACCGGAAGGAAAAGGGGCGTATTTGGCCATGCAAAAGGCTTTGAAACAAGCGCAATTGTTGCCAGAGCAAATCGACTACATCAATATGCATGGGACTGGAACCGAAAACAACGATTTAACAGAGAGTAGGGCTGTAAAAGCACTGTTTGAAGATGTTTTACCTCCGTTGAGTTCTACCAAGGGGTTTACTGGGCATACTTTGGGGGCTGCGGGTGCTATTGAAGCCGTATTTTCAATTATGGCACTCCAAAATCAGCAAGTTTTGCCAGGTTTAAGGTTTAAAACCCCGATAGAGGCAACTGGCTTAAACCCGGTTAAGAAAATGAGGGCAGGGAATATAAAAAATGTCCTATCCAATTCATTTGGATTTGGAGGCAACAGCAGTAGTTTGGTATTTAAAAGTTAAAAGGAACAACCGACAAATAAATTTCTAATGGATACATACATCAATGGTTTGGGCTTGGTATCAGCACAAGATACTTTAGCGTCTCCTTTAATAAAGGCCGTATCTTGGCCTCAAGGCCCAATCTACAAGGCCATTGAACCAGCATATCCGCAATACATTCCAGCCAGGCAAGCTAGGCGCATGTCGCGCTTCTTAAAAATGAGCATTTCCGCTGCACAGCATGCATTATCCGACAGTAAGTTACCAACTGTAGATGCAATTATAACGAGTACTGGGCTGGGCTGTCTACAAGACAGTGGTAAGTTTTTAAGTGAAATCCTAGAGTCTTCTGAAGGTACAGTATCGCCTACTGCATTTATACAGTCTACCCACAATACCATTGGGGGGCAATTGGCACTGATTCTTAAAAACAATGGCTATAATATGACTTACTCTCAAAAAGGCCATTCTTTTGAAACAGGTTTACAAGATGCCTTGTTGAAGTTTGAATTGGGAGAAGTAAATTCGGTGTTACTAGGCGGGGCAGACGAAATTACAGAATTAAGCTATGATCTGGGCTCGAAACTTGGTTTGTGGAAAAATTCAATTCCTAGTTCCATAGAAGGTTTTATGACCGAAGGTTCCAACAAAACAAATCCAGGCGAAGGTGCTTCTTTTTTTGTGTTATCGGCCCACCAAGAACTGGAATCCTACGCAAAAATAAAGGATGTTTTGCTCTGGAATGGTGCATTTGATAAACCGTTGATGCATTCAAAATTGGCTGCCTTTTTAGAAACAAACCTAGGCACAGACCAACCCTTGGATCTTTGCCTAATTGGAACGGTGCAAAAAGAACATTGGCATGCAATTTCTGAACCACTTGGTTCTACCAATTGTATTCCGTACAAGCACCTGACCGGTGAATACCATACCGCGGGTGCTTTTGGTGTAGGGCTGGGTGCCTCCATTTTAAAAAAACAAAGCCTACCGGATATTTACCAAAACAACCCAGCCAGTGCAGAACCAATCAATAGTTGTTTGGTCTACAACAATTATTTTAACGACTACCATTCTTTAACCTTATTAGAAGCCGTTGAAGTTTAAAGTCACAGCTATAGGGACCCTGGTTGTCGGGACTGTATTTATACTATGGTCTTGGTACCATTCTACTCCATGGGAATGGTTGCTTGTAATCTTATTGTTGTTTGTACTTATTCTGGCCTATGGTTCCTTTTCTATTGGTTTTAATTTTTACCTCTCGTCTTTGAATGGCAAAAACACCACTGAAAAGTTGGTGGCACTAACATTTGATGATGGCCCTGATAGTGCAGGTACGGAATCCATATTAGAAGTATTGCAGAAACACCAGGCGCCATCTAGTTTTTTTGTAATCGGCAGCCAAGTACTTAAAAACAGGGCTTTGCTCCAAAAAATCCACGAACAAGGCCATTTAATAGGCAACCACACTCAGAACCATTCCAATTTGTTTGGTACAATGGGTGTTGCTAGGGTGCAAAAGGAAATAGAAAATTGTAACCAAGCTATTTTTGATGCAATAGCCAAAAAACCCAGGCTTTTTCGGCCGCCTTTTGGGGTTACCAACCCCAACATTGCCCGAGCAATTAAAAATATGGGCATGGAGTGCATAGGGTGGAATGTTCGGTCTTTGGATACGGTGGTGTCCTTAAACGAAAAGTTGGTAAAGAATTTGATGGTTAAAGTGCAACCAGGAGCGGTAGTGTTATTACACGACCGTTTAAAAGGAAATGCTGCCGTAGTGGAAGCATTGGTTATTGAATTAAAGAATAAAGGTTATAGATTTGTAAGAATAGATGAAATGTTTGACGTTAAAGCATATGAATAAATTAGGATTTTTGGTAGTGTGGTTGGGATTGGGAAGTACAATGGTGGCTGCACAATCTACGGATTTTAAAAAAATGGAAGATGCGCAAGCATTCGTGGAAAAACTGCAAATTAAAATGGGGCAATCTGCCTCAATGAAAGCTAATTTTGTACAGACCAAACATTTGTCGGCCTTATCTGAAGATATTGAAATTAAGGGCGAAGTTTTTTACCGGCAGCCGAGTAACTTAAGGTGGGAATATACAGAACCAATTCGGTATGTGATGGTCATGACCAAGGGTGTGGTCTACATCAACGACGAAGGCAATGTTCAGAAATTTAAAACTTCCTCCAACAAGGTGTTCAAACAGATCAACGACATGATGGTGGGCAGTTTGAATGGTGCCTTATTGGCCAATGAAGATTTTGATAAAGAATTTTTTAAAAATAAGCAGTATTATAAGACGGTATTAATTCCTAAAAATAAAGACATGCGTCAGTATGTTAGTCGAATGGAAATTTTATTCGATGTAAAATCTTTGGATGTACAAGAGGTCAGGTTGATCGAAGAAACGGGAGATTATACTGCCATTCAACTAGAAGGTTTATCCTACAACGAATCCATACCCGATGAAAAATTTATGGTACGTTAGTATTCTATGTTTGTTAGTGGGCTGTTCTTTCAGCCACTATGGTAAATACAAGCGGGAACAAAACATAAAAAGTTCGGAATTAAAACTGGACTACCAACTACCTTTTACCGATCAAGCAGTGTTGTACAAAGCCCAGATGGATTTTTTTAAAAAACATTTTAGTGGTCTTTTTTTATTCAAAACTTTAAAGGATGGAGGTAGGCGGGTTGTATTTGTTACAGAAACTGGTTTAACCATCTTTGATTTTGAACTGACTGCAACCGGCAATTTTATTGTGCACCATTGTTTAGAGGTCCTGAAGGATAAAAAAATTGTTAAGCTTTTGGAAGCAGATATGCGTATGATTTTAATGGATGATTTGAAAAATGCGACATGGGAGCAATTAAGATCTTTGGAAGAAGGGGTAACCGTATATAAATATCAAGAAAATAAAGAAAGGCGTTTTTATTTTATAAATTCGCAGACTAAAGTACCAGAGAAAATGGAAAGTGCTTCTAAGTTATTTGTCAATACATCTATTGCGTTAACTGGGTATGAAGCGGGAATCCCTAGTTTAATCTCCATAAAGCACAAAAGGATAGGCTTGAAAATGGAACTTAGAAAATTAAAACGGTAAACAATGTTACTGGATAAACTGTTTTTTATAGAAAGAGAGCACTCTGAAGAAGGGAAGTACCAATACCAGATTCGGATCCATGCAGAACATGAGGTGTTTGCAGGTCATTTTCCAGGGAATGCAATTGTTCCTGGAGTTTGTATGGTGCAATTGGTGGCCGATTTGTTAGCGCATACCTTTTCACATCGATACAAATTAAAAGCTGCGAGAGATATTAAATTTCTGAATCCCATTGCAACCAAGGAACTGCAATATTTCACCATGGATTTAACTATCAATGTTGATGTGCCGGATGCCCTCTACCCGGTAACGGCCTTGATTCATGCCAAGGACAAACAATTTTTCAAATTGAAAGGTACCTATTTAAGAGAAGCATAACAATGGACAACGCCTACTTGCTAAATGCTGAAATGGAAGCTTTGAGTGCTGTGGTTTTGGTACCCACCTACAACAATGAGAAGACATTGGGCAAGGTTATTCAAGAAATTCAAAAATATACCAACCACCTATTGGTGGTCAACGATGGGTCTACAGACAATACGCTAAAAATTCTTCAGGGTTTTGAATTGAAAGGTTTGGTAAGTTACCAAACAAATGTAGGCAAGGGTTGGGCCCTGCGGCAAGGATTTAAGAAAGCAACTGAATTGGGTTATTCCTATGCGATCACCATTGATTCTGATGGGCAGCACCTGCCAGAGAACCTAGAGGATTTTATACGAAAAATGCATCAAGTTCCAGGAGCACTGGTGGTAGGACACCGCAATATGGACCAAAGTACCGTGCCAAAAAAAAGTAGTTTTGGACATAAATTCTCCAATTTTTGGTTTCAAGTTGAAACCGGTGTGGCCTTGCCAGATACCCAATCTGGCTACCGTGCTTATCCCATTTACAAGCTCAAAAATTTGCGTTGGTATACGAAGAAATTTGAATTCGAAATAGAAGTAATGGTAAGGGCCAGTTGGAACAGAATTCCAGTAATTCCAGTGCCCATCAAAGTAATTTACCAAACCGGCGAAGATAGAGTAACCCATTTCCGGCCCTTTAAAGATTTTACGAGAATCAGCATTTTAAACACAGTGCTTTTTATTTTGGCAATTGCCTACCATAGGCCAATGAAGATGGTTCGCGAATTTAGTTACTCCAAATTCAAACAACAGTTTGTCGATGCCTTAACAGACAAGGGCAACCCCCCTGTTAAAAAGGCGGCGGCAGTTGGTTTCGGGGTGTTCATGGGCATCGTGCCAATTTGGGGCTACCAAATGTTAGTAGCCGTAGCACTGTCCCATTACTTTAAACTTAACAAGGTGTTGGTGTTGGTGGCAGCGCAAGTGAGTCTTCCACCTTTTATTCCCTTTATTTTGCTTGCCAGTTTTTGGACAGGGGGCGTTTTGATGGGCAGTGATAATTTTAAATTGTCTATTAGCGATTTCTACGATATGTCTGTATTAACCAATAACCTGTTGCAATATGCAGTGGGCGCTGTTGTTTTTGCAGTGGTGGCTGGGTTGGGGGCATTTTTGTTAAGCCTGGGCACCATTCAACTTTATAAATCCAAATAATATGGGAGGCATACTGTTGTTATTTGATTTTTTAAACCGCAGGAAATGGTTGCTGCTGGTTTGCATTTTGGCAATTGTATTAGGGGCAGGCGCCACTATAAAAAATATTGTTTTGGACGATACCTTGTCTGCCATACTTCCGAAAGATAAAAAGTTGGATAAAATAGCCGCTTTGATGTCTGAGGCGCAGTTGGCCGATAAGTTGGTAGTTACTTTTAGCAATGAAAGCGCTGACTCAGAGGCCTTAATACAACAGGCCACCGGCTTAGTACATGCGTTGGATACGGCTTTTGAGGCAGGAACCTTTGATTCCATTATGTTTCAAGTAAACACCGACCGCTTTTTAGAAATTTTTGATTTGTATTACGAAGAGATGCCTTTTTATATGGAAGAGGCAGATTACCAGTGGTTGGACTCCACCATCCATGATAGAATTCCATTTGTTGTTAAATCAAATTTTAAACAAATAATAGCACCTTCTGGAACAGTCATGAAAAAATCGGTGCTGCGCGATCCGTTGGGTATTTCCTTGCACTTGGTCCAGAAGTTAAGAGTATTTCAGAACAACGAAAACATCAACGTAGAAACGGGTTATTTTATGTCCAACGATGGAAAACACCTGTTTTTATTTTTGCTACCAAGTAAAAAGGTGCAGGGAAGTGAACATTCTTCTGCATTTTTGGATACAATACGCAGCTTGGTAAACACAGCGAGTACAACAAAAGTACAAACCTCTTTGTTTGGTGCTTTAATCGTTGCCGATGGCAATGCGAGGCAAATTCAGGCAGACATACAATTAACTGTAAGCATAGCGCTGGTAATAATTGTTGTATTGATAAGTGTTTATTTTAGAGACCTTTTTGTAATGCTGAAATTATTTGTACCTGTTGTATTGGGCGCAGGAGTGTCGTTGGCCGTGTTGGTTTGGTACCAAGATGGGATAGCGGCAATTTCGTTGGGTATTGGATCGGTTATCATTGGGATTTGCATCGATTTTTCATTGCATATTTTTACCCATTACAAGTATTCTGGAGACAAAAAGGAGGTGCTGCGCGCGGTAACGGTTCCAGTAATAATGAGCAGCTTGACAACTGCTTCTGCTTTTATGTGCCTTACTTTATTGCAGTCCCAAGCGTTGCAAGATCTTGGAAAGTTTGCAGCTGGCAGTGTGCTGTTTACTGCGTTATTTGCGCTGATAATTTTGCCGCATATTTTTGGTTTAAAACATAACCAACAACGCCAGCCACAAGTGTTTTTTGTTGGTGCTAGGGTAAAAAAAATAGTTTTTTGGAGTATAATGGCCTTAACGATCCCATTGGCTTTTCTTGCCAAAGAGGTTGGGTTTGATGGCCAAATGGAACACCTCAACTATATGAGTGATGCGGTTCAAAAAGCAGAGCAAAAACTCAACCGCTTAACAGGTGTTAACGACAAGACTATTTATGCGGTTTTTGAAGGAAGGGACATGGACGAGGCCATGCTTCAATTTGAAATGAGAAAGCAACTTTTTACAGACCTAAAACAAGAGGGTAAAATCAACAGTTTTATTGATTTCTCTCTTTTTGCTCAATCCAAAAAAAAGCGCGTGGCACAGTGGAATCGTTGGAAAGAGTTTTGGTCAGAAGAAAAGATCCTGCATGCCAAAACTGCCCTCATAACCCAAGGAGCAAAGTACAAGTTCAAGCCCCAAGTATATGAAGGCTTTTTTGATTTTATAAGGCACGATTTTGCTCCAGAAACGGATCAAAACCAAGAAATTAAGTCTGTTTTACTGTCTGAATATAAGATAGTCCAAGCGGACAAAACAATTTTAATTGATGTGCTTAAATCCAGCAGAGAGACAGAAAAAATTAAAGGAGTTTACAACCAACTCCCAGATGCCGTTGGTTTTTATGCATTTGACAAACAAATCATTACCAATCAATTGTTTGAGTTGATACGCCATGATTTTGATTTGTTGGTTTCGTTGTCTATGGGCTTGGTTTTTATGATATTGCTGTTGTTTTATGGTAGAATTGAATTAACACTAATTACTTTCATTCCTATAGTTATGTCCTGGGTGTGGACCTTGGGTTGGATGGCTTTGTTTGGAATTCAATTCAATATAGTGAATATCATTATTTGCTCTTTTATTATGGGGCTGGGCATAGACTATAGCATTTTTACTATGTCGGGCCTTATTGAAAAAAATAAATATGGAACGGACAATTCTGGTATCTACCACAGGTCCATTTTACTTTCTGCCATAACTACCATAGTTGGTGTTGGTGTATTGATTTTTGCCGAACACCCAGCACTCAGCTCTATTGCTTTAATCTCTATTATTGGCATTACCTCTGTTTTGTTTATAGTAACCGCAGTGCAACCAGTGTTTTTTAATTATTTCATATACAACCGACAGCAAAAAGGTGTTTTTCCATTGAGTGTTTTGGATGTGGTCAACGCTTTTTTGGTTTTTGGTGCGATTGTCTGTTTCAGCCTTTTCTTTTCCCTATATGCGGTAGTATTCTTTTTTCCTCCCTATAAAAACCCAACTTTCCGGGTTAGGTTTATGGAAAAGGGGATTAAGTGGATGAGTTATGTGATTATGAATTTGCCATTTAAACTGCCCAAAATTTTACTAAACAACGAAAAGGAGCGATTCGAAAAACCGGCCATTGTTGTGGCCAACCACCAGTCTCAAGTAGACATTCCTTTTATATTCTTAAATTTCAAGAAGATAATTGTACTCACCAATAAAAGAGTTTGGAACAACCCAGTTTTTCACATTCCCATTAAAAAAGCAGGTTTTGTTAACATAGAGGACGGTGTAGAAAAAAGTTTTGAAGCCATTAAAAAGAAGGTAGAAGCGGGGTATTCTATATTAGTTTTTCCGGAAGGTACCCGTACACTAAATGGAGATATCAAACGCTTCCACAAGGGGGCATTTTGGTTGGCAGAGCAGTTGAAGATGGATGTTTTACCGCTGGTTCTACACGGTTGTAAAGATATGTTGCCAAAAGGCACCTTGGGCATCACCCCTGGACAATTAACCCTAAAAGTTTTACCGAGAATTACCACTACCGACCCTGTTTGGGAAAATGGCTATTCTCATGTTTCCAAATTTACTTGCCAATTGATTCGATCGGAATATGCTAGGTTGGTAGGGGAATTGGAAAATGTTACCTACCACAGGCCACGGCTTTTAAAAAATTACATCTACAAAGGCCCTGTTTTGGAATGGTACGTAAGGATAAAAACGGCGTTAGAAAGGAATTTTGAGTTTTTTGACCACCAATTGCCTGTAAAAGGAAAAATTGTAGACCTTGGCTGTGGTTATGGTTATTTGAATATGATGCTCTCATTTAGGGCCAGTACTAGAGAACTAATTGGGGTAGATTACGATTTGCAAAAGATTAAGGTGGCACAACACTGTTATAGCAGGCAACCCAATGTACAATTTGTACATGCCGATGTACTGGAACATGGGCAGCAGGAGGTGGATGCATTTGTTTTAAGCGATGTACTACATTATTTAACACCACAGAAACAGAAGGCACTGGTACAAGAATGTTGCAGGCTATTAAAACCTGGTGGGATGGTCTTGGCTCGGGATGGCAACAAAGAGATGAAACAAAGACATGTGGGTACCGTTCTTTCTGAATTTTTTTCTACTAATTTTGGCTTTAACAAAACGGAGAACAACTTGTCTTTTCTGGGCGAGCAAGAAATGCGCTCTTATATTGTAGGAATGGAGGTAACTTTGGAGGTTATAGACCAGAGCAAATTAACTTCCAACTTGTTTTATTGTATTAGAAAAGCGAATGAAACAGAACACACAATTTGATGTAGTAATAGTAGGCAGTGGTTTAGGAGGCTTGGTTTGTGCTAATATACTAGCTGTAGAAGGTTATAAAGTGGCTGTGTTAGAGAAAAACCGTCAATATGGAGGTTCCCTGCAAATTTTTTCAAGGGATAAAAAAATATTTGATACCGGAGTGCACTATATTGGTGGATTGGGCCCAGGTCAGAATCTGTATAAAATATTTAAATATTTAAATATTTACGACGATTTGAAATTGAAACAGATGGACCTAGATGGTTACGATCGAATCAGTTTTACTGGAGATGGGCAAGAATATGCATTGGCCCAAGGGTACGGTAATTTTGCACACCAACTCAAAAAACAATTTCCGGAAGAAGTGGAGGCCATCGATGTTTATTGTGAAAAATTGAAGCAGATAGCCAATGAATTCCCTTTGTTCAATTTAAAACCATCCCCAAAGGAGTTCCAGCTTTCCGACTCTTTACAAGTCAACGCTTTTGACTATATAGCAAGCCTGACCGATAATGTTACTTTGCAAAATGTACTGGCAGGTTCTAATCTGTTATATGCTGGAGAAAAAGACAAGACCCCACTTTATGTGCATGCTTTGATAAGCCATTCTTATATTGAGAGTGCATGGAGGTGTTTGGATGGCGGGGCTCAAATAGAAAAATTAATCAGCAAAAACATCAAGAAAAATGGTGGTGAAATGTTTAATTATGCAGATGTGGAGCGGTTTCAGTTTGAAGAAGAAAAGCTAACAGGCGTAATTTGCAAAGACGGGCGGACCTTTTCTGCTAAGCAGTTTATTTCTAATTTGCACCCAACCAATACGGTGCGCATGATTGAAGAAGGGAAATTAAGAAATTCCTATAAAAATAGAATGTTGCGCCTAGAGAACTCCCAAAGTGTATTCATTGTCTATGCCTCGTTAAAAGATAAAAGTTTTGGTTATAAGAACCACAACGCCTATCATTTTAAAACACCAGATGTCTGGGAAGGCGTAGATACCAATTATCCGGCTGATAAATGGCCGCAGGGCGTAGCACTTTTTTTCCCACCTTCTTCTAAATCAGAAAAGTACTCCGACAGCCTGATTGCCATGAGTTATATGAATATCAAGGATGTGAAAGAATGGGAGGATACTTTTAACATGGTACCTGCTCCCAATACCTCTAGAGGCAAGGCCTATGAAGCTTTTAAATTGAAACGAGCCGAAATGGTGTTGGATTTGGTGGAAGACAAATACCCGGGCATTAGAGATAACATTCAGGATTTTACCGTATCTACGCCACTTACATTTAGAGATTATATTGGCACCGATGATGGTAGTTTGTATGGCGTCTCTAAAGACCACCAATTTCCTTTAAAATCCTTTATATCTCCTACCACTAAAATACCCAACTTATACCTCACAGGGCAAAACATCAATCTACACGGTGTTTTAGGTGTTTCCTTGAGCGCTTTGGTAACTTGTTCTGAATTTGTAGGGATGGATTACCTATTGGAAAAAATAGAAGCAGCCAACTAACACCGCGCTGCTTTTCGCTTTTTACCAATACGGCCCGATGATTTTACTTTTTCAATGTAATCGGGTGCAAAAGGCACTTTGCAAGCAGTACCACACATTTGCACTTCAACTTTCCCGATTTTGTTGGCATAGTCTATGGCTTTGTCGTGCAGGGAAGGCAGGAAGGAACCACACCCGATAATAAAGTTATTCATGGCGTATTTGACTCTGTTTTTGGCCGAATCGATGTGGTGCAGAACCCGGTCCATTAATTGTTCTATTAGTTGTAAATCGATCGATTCATTGGGCGCAATAGAGAGCAAGTGGTTGAGGGTAGACCAGCCAGCAGATTGGATCATTTCATGGTCCGAATCAATCCATTCTGTACCCAATTCAATAGCATAAGGCGACTCCGCCGCCAAGGCTGCCACTGTATAATCTGCAATCATATACCAATAAGCGCCGTGGGCCCATTCTCGAAGCTCTTCCTTTGTGATTTTAGCAGGATCCCCGATCAAGCCAGCTAAGTACATGGCATCTGAATTCCCTGTTTGGTACAATTTTAACGAGAGCTGGTGGTTGGTTTTTGTTTTTTTTACAATTTTTTTCAAGTCACCTACTTTAACACCAAAAAAGGGGAGTTGCGCACCGTGTCGCAGCAAGGTTTTTTTGGTGTTTTCATTGGCCATGGCCTCCAACTCTTTCATTACTTCTTTAAGTTCCATGGTATAATTTATAAAAAATTTATGGGAATTGAAATGCTTAAAAGCGAATGGAAGCCCGGATTTATGTTCAAAAATCTGTATCTTATACTAAAACATTTGGCTCATGTATTCCAGTAGAATCAGATACGTTCTTGGGTTTCATGGTTGCGATCAGACGCTTTGCAACAAAGCTGTGCTGGGGGATATCGACATCGCACCAAGCAGCAATAACTATGACTGGTTGGGCAATGGTATTTATTTTTGGGAACGAGATCCGGAAAGGGCCTTGTCTTACGCTCAGTTTTTAAAACGGAACCCACAGCGAGGCAACCCCATACACATTCCAGCAGCATTGGGAGCAGTAATTGATATGGGTTTTTGTTTGGATATTATTGACCCTGTTTACCACAAAGAAGTGAAGGAAGCGTTTGAAGAGCTGAAAAAAGAATACAAGGCAGAAGGAAAAAAATTGCCGGAGAACAAAATAAAAGTGGAAAAAGGCGCACCAAAATTAAGAGAATTGGATTGTGCAGTACTAGAGTGTTTGCACCGTTCAAGGGTGCGTAAAAATTTACCTCCTTACGATTCTGTAAGAGGTGTTTTTTGGGAAGGGCAGCCTTTGTTTCCTGGCACTGTCGTGAGAGAGAGAAGCCATGTACAGCTTTGTATCCGCAACCCATTGTGCATCAAAGGATATTTTATTCCAAAAGGGGTGTTTTAGTTAGGGGATATTATTGGAGAAGCGATTTTTTCCTGCAAACGCAATATGGCGTCTTTGATTAGGTGTGGATGGGTCCATGGAACAAAATGGTTCATGTCCTCTACTTTAATAATTTTTACTGGTGCATTGGTGATCATTTTTTTCGCGTAATCCGCATTGGCAGGAGGAACCAACTTGTCTTGCATGCCCTGAATAACCACCACGTCGCAGGCGATGTCCTTCCATTTGTCTTCCATTAAAACTAACTCTTTTTTAAGGTAGAAGATTTCGTCGTTACTGGCCCTAAACGAGCGTGGCAACAAATACCGCAAGAAAGACCCATGCAAGGGTTTCCTGAACCATTCTTCTGGTTCCAATTCTGGAGCAATACTTGGTGCTACCATTATAATTCCACTGATGCGCTCTGGATAGTCCATGGCCATTCTTGCCGCTACCGGACCGCCTAAGGAATGCCCTATTAGAATGATTGGTCCTGTACTGGTTTTGTCCAGAATGGCCATCATGAGCTGCGCTTGCACCTGTAAATCGGGTTCTGCTCTTCCAAAATTGGAATGCCCAAAACCGGGTCGGTCCACAGAAATAATTTTAAGGTTCTGGCTTAATTCTTCATCCTTGAAAAAATCGATAAAGGCGCTGGAAGATCCAGGGGAGCCATGAATAAACACTGCACTGGTGGCGGCAGAAGACTCCTGTTCCATATAACTCAGTTGGTAGGTCTCAAGCGGAAATGCGTTGTAAGCAACTTTTTGATCGGTTTGAGCAAACTTTTCTTCAACTTCTGCATGGGTTAGTCTAAAAGTAAGACAAGAAGAAACCAGTTGCCCAAGAATGAGAAAAAAAACAAACAATAGAGACAATCGGATGGTCCTTTTTCTCTTCATTACTGTTGCATCAATATACTTGCATATTCTTTTTTATCGTCCAAAACTTCCAATGCTTTTGTTACAGTGGCGTCGTTTTTCAAGTTCTTTTTGTATTGCCCTTTTTCCAACCAATAGTGGGCAATAATGTCTTGTTCGATGGTGGCCTTTATTTCTTTTTTATACAATTGTAGGCTTTCTTTTTTTGCCTTGATGACCCCTTTTTCCAACACTTCTATTTGCGCTTTTATTTCGTCGAACCTGCCTTGGGCCTTTGCCAATTTTTTGATCTTTTCTAATTTGACTTCACTCGAAGAAATGTATTCGAAATTCTTATTTTCGACGAAGCTGACAAAATTCTGAAAGGTGGCACCGTCAATAGCAAATGTTACCGGGTCTGGATTCAAATCTAAATTGTTGTAATAATACTGGGTTGCAAAATCAAAGATGAGCCCTTTGTTGTTAAGCCCAATTAAGACATCCGGCATTTGTTCTGCTTCGGTAGTTACATCTGGAGCGATGCCACCACCATCAAAAACGGGCCTGCCATTTTTGGTATGGAAAAGTTCTTTTAAGGAATCTGGCATACTGCCCACACTACCATCGGGGTTTCTATGGCTGTAGTCGAGTGCCTGAATGCACCGGCCACTCGGTATGTAGTACTTGGCAATGGTCACTTTTAGTTGCGCATTGTACGAAAGGGGTCGGTTCACCTGCACCAGCCCTTTGCCATAAGAGTTTTGTCCGATAATTACCCCTCTGTCGTAATCTTGAATGGTGCCTGCTACAATTTCTGATGCAGAAGCGCTTCCGTTGTTCTGTAAAACAGCCAATGGGATATCCGTATCCGTAGCACCCATTTGAGTTTCATAGGTAATATCATTGCTGCTGATTTTACCTCGGGTGGCCACCACCTCTGTTCCTTTTTCGATAAACACATTGCAGATGTTAACAGCTTCCATCAACAACCCACCTGGGTTGCCTCGCAAGTCCAATACAATTTGTGTGGCGCCTTGTTCTTTCAGGTTTTCAACAGCGTCTTTAATTTCTTTGCCTGCTTTTGGCGTGAAATTACTAAGTTTTACATACCCCGATTTGCCATCGCTTAACATGCCAAAGTATGGAACGTTGTTCACTTTTACCGTTTGTCTTTTTACTTGGACAGACAAGATGTCTTTTTCGCCAGTCCGTTTAATGCCTAATTGGACGGATGTATTGGCCTCTCCCTTGACCAGCTTATTAATTTCTTCTGTTTTTTTATTGGATATGTCGAGTCCGTTTACACTGATAATTTCGTCGCCTAATTTTAGACCAGCCTTGTACGCGTTGTTGTTTTCGTACAACATCACCACCCTCACTTTTTGATTTATGTGGGTAGTTAGGGCACCAATACCACCGTATTCTCCACTGGTTTCGGTGCGGTAGTCTTCAATGCGGTCTTCAGATATATAATTGGTATAAGGATCCAAAGAA
Organism: Cytophagales bacterium Alg240-R148; assembly: GCA_900537185.1. Taxonomy (GTDB): domain Bacteria; phylum Bacteroidota; class Bacteroidia; order Cytophagales; family Cyclobacteriaceae; genus Alg240-R148. The sequence continues at coordinate 11,175 of LS999828.1, read as the reverse complement.
GCCAACATAGCGTCAATGCCAGTTTGCATTAGGGTATTGGGGTTTACCTCGTCCACATATTGTTTGTTCACTTCTTTGTACAAAGCAACATAGGTTTCTAGGCTTTTGGCCACCTTGAAATATTTATCTCCTACCGTTACAGCAGCAACGGAAGTGATGCATATTACTACTACAAACAGATAAATAAACTTTTTTCTGATCATGTTGTCAGGATTATCGAATTAAGCATTACAATATAAACACTATTTCGCTTCTAAAAATTTAAATAAGGCTAAAAATAAATTTATATGGCCTTCCTTTACCTCTTCAACAGCGTGCAAAGGAAAAGGTTTTGTTATTTTGATAAAAGGTAATTCCGTTTTTTGAAGCTGAGCAATAGACTGAAGTGCTACTGTACTAGGGGAATCGGTCTGGTGGTTCCATTCTTCCGAAATGCTCGTGTTTAGGTACAATGGCTTTTGTTGCAACAGGGTCTTTGGAACGTGCGATTGAAACTTTTGAATCAATTCGGCATCCTTTAAGTGCAGCTGCGCCTGAAACCCTTGGCCCCAAAAAAATAGCAAACGGTATAAAAAGTAGGCATCTTTGTTTTTGTACCTAGGGTAGTCCAAAACCATATAGGGCAACCCATTGTAGTTTTCTCCGCGGGATATTTTGCCGTTGGTGGTATTGCAGCCCTTGGGCCAGGCATATTCCTGGACTTTAGGTCGTAACTGGATCTCTAACGCTGTGAAAAGGGTCTCTAGTTTGCTGATGATCCTGTTTTTTATCAAAAGCAAGTCCTGATTTGCTACAAAATCAAGTTCCTCTTCGGACCACATGTTAAAAAGAATCCGGCTTTTGAATCACTTTTACAACAATTTCATGGGGGTCGCCATCGCGGTCCAACAAATGGAACTTTAGAATGGGATTGTCTTCTGTTATTTTGTTTTCTACTTTAATGATTTCGTTGTGCGTCAGGTGTTTTTCGATTTCAGACTGCAATTCTTTTAAAGCATAAGAAAGTTCAACTTCTAGCGGACTAGGATTATAAGATTGTGTTTTCATAGAATAGGGGAGGTGTTAAATTACCATTTTATTAGTGCAGATGCCCAAGTAAACCCGCTTCCAAAAGCGGCCAGGCAAATTATTTTTCCAGGTTGTAGTTTTCCTTCGGCCCAAGCCTCGCTCAAAGCGATGGGAATAGAACCAGCCGTGGTGTTACCAAAACGCATGATGTTATTGAATACCTTTTCATCTGGCAACCCTAGTTTTTCTTGAAGGTATTTGCTAATGCGCAAATTGGCTTGGTGCGGTACCAACAGGTCAATGTCTTCTTTGGTCATTTGGTTGGCCTCCAAGGCTTCTTGAATTACTGCCGAAAAATTAACAACAGCATGTTTAAAAACCACATTGCCATTCATATGCACCTTGTATCCAGAAGTGTCTAGTATTTGATCCGCCTGTCGTTCGGCATGTGGCCTAGAACTACCCGGATCTTTCACGTACAATTCTTCAGCATATCGGCCATCTGCGTGCAAATGCGTTGACAATACACCATTGTCTTCTTCTGTAGGTTGCAAAACCGCAGCCCCACAACCGTCTCCAAATATTACCGCGGTATTTCTTCCTCTAGTAGTAAGGTCCAGCGCTGTAGACTGGATTTCTCCTCCAATAACCAGAATGTTCTTGTACATGCCCGTTTTTATAAATTGATCAGCCACAGACAAGGCATAGATAAATCCCGAACAGGCATTGCGTATGTCCAACGCGCCAATACCTTCCAACCCCAACTCTCTTTGTAACAATACGCCACTGCCCGGAAAGAAATAATCCGGTGTAATGGTGGCAAACACAATAAAATCTATGTCCTTTGTTTCTAACCCAGATCGTTCAATCGCCATTCGAGATGCTTTTGCTGCCATGTTGGCCAAGGTGTCTTTTTCAGGATCGAAAAACCGCCTCTCTTGGATGCCAGTGCGTTCGATGATCCACTGGTTATTGGTATCCATTAATTTTGAAAGGTCGTCATTGGTCACTACACGCTCGGGCACATGATGTCCGAGGCCCACAATTTTTGATCTTACCATGCTTTTCCTGTTTTCTTTTCTAAAATTTAATCAAACAATGAGTAATTCCCAAATTGATCCGCAGGAGGAGTGGGCTGCAGCAAACTAGGGCCATCGTTTTTAAGCTGTTCAATCCTAGGAGAAACGGTATAACAGCTCATGTCTTCTTGGTCGTAGGTAGTCAGCATTTCTAACAGCTGTTCTTCTGGTGTGTCTTGGTTGAGCCATGTTTGCATCTGCTCCCCTTTTAATATTACGGGCATGGATGGGCTCATTTCGGCCACCATGGCATTGGGAGCCGTAATTATCATTTTGAAAGTATGGATTACTTCGTCGTTTTCATCTTCAAATTCTTCCCAAATCCCTGCAATGGCAAAGGCTTCGTTGTTGCCAATCGAAAACCGGTAAGGAATCCGTCTTTTTTTACCAATCTGTTTCCATAAATAAAAGCCATCGGCCGGAATCAAACAACGGTACCCATTGAGAGCGATGCGCAGCGAAGGTTTTTTGTTGATATCGGCAGAAGGAACATTGTATATTTTTTGCGCGATGGACTTATTCTTGGACCACTCCGGAGATATTCCCCAATAAAAGTAAGAAAACCCTTTTGGAGTGTCACTGGTAATAACCGGTAAAATCTGTGAAGGGGCCGCATTGTAACGCTGTTTGTAGTTGTCAGTAGGGTCCGATTGAAACACCTCCGACAAGGTTTCCTGGTTACAGGCTATTGAATATCTATCGCACATGCCATAAAACTATCAATTCTTTTTTAGATTAAAAAATAAGTGGGCTTTAGGAGGGAGCAAAGGACCCTTTTTTTGACTGTTTTTCCTTTGGTTGGTTGCTTCGGGTATTGGAATTAAATGCAACGGAAAGGTAAAAACAGGAAGGTAAGTAAGGCATATAATAAGATCTTTTATGAGGTATATTCTAAATGGGTTATTGTACTTTAATTAGAGTAACGCAAATTGGGGGGTATAACTTTTTAAAGAAAATTTTCTTGAGCACCATTAGGCTTTGTAGCTAATGTGTTGATTGTGAGTGCATGATAATTTGCATTTTGTAATATATTATAGGATTATATTGTTGTTGGAATATTGATATTGTAAATCCTATTGTTTTGATCTAATTTTGCGGTGATTATTAATATTTGATTGGATTATAATGAGAACGCTGCAAAAGATTTTTTATTCCCTGATTTTTTTCATGGGGTTATTTTATTCAAATGCTGTTAATGGGCAAGAGGAAAATGAAAGCCGAAATAATGAGTTTTTAATGGAGTACCCCAATTCCAATAATGCTACGAGATTGGCTCAAGTAAGTAAAGTTCCAGTGAATTTGAGTACCGGACAAATTAACTATAACATTCCAATTGCTAGTTTAAATGGCGGTGTTTTAGAATGGCCTATTTCTTTATCTTATAGCTACAATGGATTTAGATTAGAACAGTCAACTGGAGAACTAGGTTTAGGCTGGGGGTTAAACGGCGTTGGAGTAATAACTAGAAAAGTTAATGACCTTCCTGACGACCACAGGCGGGGTATTAGAGGCATAGAATCAGAAAGAGTACTAATTGAAAAATATAGAAATGGGGAAGAATTGGCTCTTTCTGAACTTAAAAAAATAGGAAGTGGTGAATATGATTTGGAATACGATGAGTACATAGTGTCTGCTGGTAAACTAAACTTTTCATTTCAATTATTAGATGATGGTTCTATAGTTACTCGTACTGTTGAAAATGTGAAGGTTGTATGGCATGAAGGCGATGGTACAAATCTTCCTGGTATACCTAGTACGCATGATACATTTGAAATTACAGACTCGCAGGGCAATATTTATAATTTCACGGAGGCTGAACACACTAGTAATTCGTATAACTATGGTTCGGAAGGAAATGGAATTTATGAATTTACGGATGCCACTTATATCAGTGCCTTGTATTTAACTTCAATTGTATTAAAAAATAACAAAAGGATCGATTTTACTTATACTTCAGGCAATTCTCTTAGTTATTCTTTTAGTGAAATATATGAAAGATCTACTGCATATGGTGGAGTTATATGGACAGTGGATGGAGATGAGAAACATTATGGTGCGTTGAACGAAAGTAAAACGAGTAGTTCATCCTTGCATATTGGTAAATTTCTGTCGTCCGTGGCTTATGGAGACCAGTATATTACTATAGAAAGACAATTAGAAAATTGTAATTATTGTGCAAACGACCCTCTCATTAAGAGCATCAAGGTAATTAATCCAAATGCGGATGATTATCAACTTGACCATCAAATGACATATTTGTTTAATTATTCAGGGGAAGAAAGTAATAGGCAAACTTTAACTTCGATTGAACTGGAAAATTATGACCCTACTGTTCAAAATGAAGAGGTTTATGGCTTTCAATATTTTTCTTCAAGTTTGGCTCCTTCAACTATTACAAATAAAGAAAATTATCCACTATCCATGGATCATTGGGGTTTTTATAATGGAGCAAACAATGTCACATTAATTGCCGACAAAGGTGCAAACCGAAATGCGAATTTTACTAGTACCAAAATAGGCGCACTAATAGAAATTAATCACAGAACTGGTGGCACAACAGAAATAGAATATGAACAAAATGAAATAGCAGTTAATAAGTCCGAGGCCCACAATTTTGTGCCAATGACAAGAGATGGCAAACTCACTTATACACATGAAGGAAACACCGACCCTGCTGCAGCTCGGAAAAGAAATTCCTATAAATGGGTTTTTGAGGCGGGTACTTACATCAAATATAGGTACAATGCAGAAGTAGAAAAAGCTGGTGGCCAAATACAAATGAGAATGAACATTTTGGAGGAAGTTGAATCTCAAGAGATCAGCAGTTATGCTCCCTCCATTGGTGTGAGTTTTGAAGGGGATAGAATAGATTCCGGATGTTCTACGGGTTTTAATGCCTGTGAATCTGGATCTATGGATGAATGGAAGTTAATTGCACCTGGAGAATATGAGATAATTTTTGAATCAGAAGGAGGAGGATTGATAAATGCAAGTATAACAATAGAAATGGTCAGACTAGGTAATACAACTTCTAATATGGTTAATGTACCGGTGGGAGGAATTCGAGTAAAAAAGACAACAAATATAACAGGTGATGATCGCTTAGAAACTTTCTATAAGTATGAAAAGGAAAATGGTGAATCCAGTGGTAAAGAAATGGATAAGATGCGGTTTTCAAATGAGTTTACTTATTATGCAGGCTATCAATATTCTGATGGAGGTTCAATTGGTGGTGGTATTTTAAGAACAGTGGTTTTGGACTTACCAGCTACTAGATTTAGTAGCAGTTCTATAAATCCTTTAAATTCTTACTCAGGAAGTCCAGTTTACTATTCTAGAGTCGAAGAGTTTACTGCAGAGGAGTTTAGGGAGACTCAAGTGGAAAGTGAAGAAATTGTTTCAGAAGATAGATTTCCAGAATTGACGGAATTGTACTTTGTTGAATATACAAGTGAAACTGGACGAGAGGGGATGTATCCTTATTATGCAAATGGAAAAACCGTCAGTTATTTTTATTCTCCAATGAATATTTCTTCCAGTTACCCAAGAAGAAGAGTTGAATATGATGGACTTATTGGTAAAATGTACAAACAAGAGGTCTTTGGTCATGTACAAGGTAGTGAAGACCTGAAGTTAATATCCGAAACAAGATGGGGTTATGATGTAAGTCAAATAAACCAACCTATTAGACATTATGAACTTCAAGTCGCTAATAAAGCGACAATAGCTTTTACTCCAAATTGGGTAAGTGTGGAGGACTTAGACCGAATGGAAAGAAGTCGTTTTAGCCTAAAAACCCAATTAACTTATGGTCTGTACAAGGCTAAGTTAAACGATATGTCAAGTGTTCAATATTTTGTTAACAATGCGGACGGGAGTCATAAGACTGACTATACCAAGTATGAATATGATAATTATTTTCAGGTAAAATCAATCACAAAATTGGATGAATTTGGGCTCGAAAACAAAACTGAATTTGAATATCCTTATGATGTAGTAACTCCTGAAAATCAATTACTTATTGAAAATAATGATTTAGAAACTTTGGTGCGAATAAAACAGTATAGTGGCAATCAGTTACTATCTACAAAAACTAATGAATACCAGCAATTTGCAGAGGATAGGTTAAATGGTCAACACGTTGTATTGCCTAAAAAATACAAGCAACAAATTGCCAGTGGCCCAGAAATTACAACAACTGAAATTCTTGGATACAATAATTATGATAAAGTTCTCGAATATACTACAAAAGCCGGAGATCGTTATACCGTTTTATATGGTTACGATGCAGAACTGATAGTTGCTAAAATCAGCAATGTTGCTTTAGATACTGTGTTGGGTGCGATGGGGTTAACTACTGTTTCAGAATTTGAAGCACTTACAGAAGCAGAAATGATTGTGAAGTTGAACTTGTTAAGAACTACTATTTCAGAACTAAAAATGGAAAACTACTACCACATTGAAGGTATCGGACTGAAGCAAAAAATAGACATCAACGGAAATTCTTCTTTCTATGAATACGACGACGAAAACCGTTTGAAAACTATAAAAGACCAGGATGGGAATTTAATTCAAAAATATGATTACACCTACCACAATTAATACCAGTAAGATGAGTAAAGTGATTTTTATAACTGCATTATTGGTTGTCATAGCAAATGTTTCTTTTGGACAATCTTCCCACATAGGAGCCTGGAAGGCAGAAAGTGGCAGAACCATTGAATTGAATTCAGATGGTACAGGAGCATTAAAAATGTCTGCTAATGTTAATCCAATAACCGAATTCTCGGTTACGGAAGAAAACAATGAAGGGGTTGTATTTATTGTTTATGCCATAAAAACAAAATATTCCACCCGTACGCTATACGCAGCGGTATTGGTGTCTGAAGACCAAAGTTCAATGAAATTTTTAGCATTAGAAAACGCATCCAAGTTCGAGACAACATCTGCCGAGGATGTTGAAGCAGGTGTTGATTTGATAAAACAATAGTTCAAAAAAAATGAAGAAGTTTATATTGTTGTTGTTGTTCTCTTTTTACTTTTCATCTGCTTTTTCAGCAATGGGGTTGATAAGAAGAATTAGCGAGGGGGACATCATGGCCAATTCGCCAGCTCATTATACCTATTTTGGTTTTATGAATCCTTTTGACCATACCTTTGAATGGAGTGTTTCGGATGGTTCGGTAGTCAATTCGGATGTTTCGGATGTAGAAATTATTTGGTCGAGTTCTGGAACTAAAACCATAACTTTGTTAGTGAAAAACCTTCAAGGGGTTGTAGTAGAGACCGATCAATTGGTTGAACAAGTGGTTGCCTATGCACCACCTGCTCCGGCCATTCCAGTAATAAATTCTAGTACATGTGGGTTGGTGGTGCTCGGTTTTGGAGGTTCTGTTCCTTCTGGAGTTACCTGGCACTGGCAAGGAGAAAATGAGTTGGGTCAAAACGCATTAAATACCAATACTACTTTTGATGTTACTTCTTCTGGAACATATTATATTGCTGCAAGGTCTGTAGAAGGAGATTGGAGTGCAGCCAGCGCCATAAATGTTACTGTAGACCCGCTTCGGGCAGCGCCACCAGCTCCAGCGCTTTGGGAGCAAATAGACTGCCATACAGCAGGAGTGACCCTTCCGCCAATTCCATTTGGAAGCAATTATACTATTTACTGGCAAGAAACACCAGAAGGAACCTCGACAGATGATACGAGTTTTAGAAAATATACCAGTGTAACCAAAACCTTTTATTTGCGCGCAAAATACAATGACGATAACTGTTGGAGTGAAGTATCTTCTCGAACGGTTGTTTTACCAGAATCTTTTGGCGAAGTACCAGATTGTATAGAATACGAAGCATTGCAGGCACTTTGGAATACAACACAAAGTGCAGAAAATGTTTGGTCTGTAACAACTGGATGGCCTGTTGGAGAAAATTGGCCATTGCAAGCTACCATTGCAGAAATGGGAAGTTGGTATGGGATAACAGTAGAAAATGGCGACATTACCAAAATTGAATTGCCATCGAATAACCTGGTAAACGAAGTGCCCTACGCTTTGCACAACCTTCATTCTTTACAAGTATTGGATTTGTCGAACAATCAATTGGAATCCAATATGCCTGATTTTATTGATGAAATGACTAGTTTGAGTTATTTGGACCTGAGCAATAACAATTTCATTGGCAAGCTACCATTTCAATATGCCGCACTCTCAGAGCTTAGTTATTTGAACCTTTCAGATAACAATTTGCTTTCAATGGGAGCGATTCCAGATGGTTTCCAACAATTGACCAATTTACAGACTTTAAATTTGGCCAACACCAATAGTACTGGCCATATTCCTGAATGGTTGGGTGCTTTGTTGCAATTAAAAGTATTGGATCTTTCCAATAATCCATTTGAAGTGGCGGCTTTTCCCCAAAATTTATTTAACACCCACGCACTTGAAATACTCAATTTGTCGGCAACCCAATTAACTGGTGGGTTGATGGATGGATTGGACAATTGGCCTGTATTAACCGAATTGAACCTTTCAAAAAATGGGTTTACAGGAGCTGTTCCAGCATCTTTATTGGGACTGACAGGGCTTAAAGTATTGGATTTAAGCAGCAACCAGCTGTCTGGTACATTAGATTTAGCAAATATGGGCTCTGTAGGAATCGAACACCTGTTGCTCCAAGCGAACAACTTTTTTGGAACACTACCGAATCAAATCAATCATTTGACTGCTTTAAAAGAGTTGGATTTACATCAAAATCGATTTACTTCTGTTCCTGATTTTACTTCCCATCCACAAAAGAATATACTCAACCTGAATATTGCATTCAATGATTTAGATTTTGACGATTTAGAAAAATATTTCAGCAACGGTATCCCTATTATGGCAGGAACTTTTGTTTATGCCGATCAGAATGAAATAGGGACTTCAGTTACCATAAAAATTGCAGCTGGAGATGCGTTTGTATTAGAAGGTGTTGCGCATGGTACGGCCACTTCTTACCAATGGGAACAAAATGCAGGGAGCAGCTGGTCCATAGTACCAGGAGCAGGATCTGTTTTGTATGATTATGGCCCTGTTCCTAAGAGTATTGACGGGTATCTATTTAGATTAAAAAGCACTAGTGCTAAAGTACCTGGGTTGACGCTTTTTGAAGCATCCAAATACATGGCGGTATTGGGTAATGATATTGTAGGTGGCGCATCGGCACCATTTGATAATACCGTTTCTGCTCCAACCGAAGTTTATGCGGGCCCTCTAAACTATGTAAGAACTTATACAGCAAGAAAAGCCAGTTTGTTACCAGCAGATCTAGAATTTAACAATGGATCTTATGATCCAAGTAAAGTTGCAGTTAACACCGAATACCTGGACGGTTTGGGAAGGCCGGTTCAACAAGTGGCGCATTTGTCTTCGCCAAGTGGTGCCGATATCATAACGCCAATTGACTACGACCAATTTGGGCGGACAAGCCAAACGTATTTGCCCTACACTCAAATTGCAGCAGCAGGGGATGGGTTTAGACCCAACGCATTAGCGCAGCAGTTTGGGTTTTATGCGCAACCTACAGAGGGTAGCATTCAGAGAACAGCGTATGCCTATAGCGAAAATGTATTTGAAATTAGCCCAGCAAATAAAGTGTTGGCCCAAGCCAGCCCAGGAGAGAATTGGAATGTGAACAGTGGGCATATGGTTAAAACGGACGTTCGTTCTAATATAGGAGTAGTAGATGGTTCAATTCCTTACTACGGTTATAATACTCAAGCAGAATTGGTAGTGCTTGATTTTTATCCTGAAAACTCCCTTATAATAAACGAGACCACGGATGAACATCAAAATAGAGTGCTAACGTATACCAATAACAAAGGTTTGGTTGTGTTGAAAAAAGTAGAACACAATGGTAGCTTTGTTAGTACTTATTACATTTATGACGATCTAAGTAACTTGCGAGTGGTGTTGCCTCCAGAATTGTCCAAGACGTTGGTGAATGGCCCTGTTGGGCTAATACTGGATACAAACCAAATTAATTTGTTTGCTTTCCAATACAAATACGATGGTTTTAACCGAATGAGTGAAAAGAAAGTACCGGGTGCCGAATGGGTGTATATGGTATACGATGATAGAGATAGGCTGGTGATGACCCAAGATGCCAACCAACGTGCCAATGGTCTGTCCTCTTGGAGCTTTACTAAATACGACCAAGAAAACAGACCGATTGTAACCGGAATAATTACTAATACAGGCTTTACAACCCAAGGCGCAGCACAGTCTGCAGTGCAAACGTATTACAACGATGTTGCCTCCAATGCAGCAAAAGAATGGTTCGAGGAATACAACAACACTAGAGATGCTGGTTATAGTTTAACAAAATCTTACCCTAATACTGTTACAGAGCAAGATTTGTTATCCATTACGTATTATGATTCTTATGGTTTTAAGGAAAATAGCAGTGTGTTTGGAGTTGCATATGATTACAATCCTTCTGTTTTAGCAGGCATACCGGCTTCTGCCAGCTATAAAATTAAAGGACTTGTTACAGGTAGTAGAACCAAAGTTTTGGACGGAACCAACAGCAACTGGCTTAACATTGTAAGTTACTACGACGATCGCTACCGAGTAATCCAAACTGTTGCGGACAACCAAGTAGATGGGCAAGACCGAGTAAGTACAGTTTATGACTTTGTGGGCAAAGTTTTAAATACGAACACAGTACATGAAGAAGGAGAGACTACCACTACTATTGCTAGAAGATTTGAGTATGGGGAACATGCCGACCGGTTGATGAAGACCTATCATGAATATCATGAATCGGTGCAATGGACCAACCAAGTTAATGTAACACAGGTTGCAGGGGGATGGATAAAATCGCCTGGAATAGTGGATGGTTGGAACGCCGGTTTGTCTTCAGAAAACTATTTAAAAAAGAATCAGGATGGAGGGGTCAAGGCTATTATTGGTCAAAATGACAAGAGAGTGATGTTTGGTTTGTCGTATTACGACCAAGACCAGAACTTTACAACCATGAACTACACTTTATATGCCAAATACAACGGAGAATTGCAAGTGTATGAAAATGGGGGTAAGGTGAATAT
>LS999827.1:5000-941352 GCA_900537185.1 Cytophagales bacterium Alg240-R148 | reverse complement strand
GATGCATTCTTGAAGTTTTATATTCGACAGGAATAAGAAGATCGGAGCTTTTAAACTTAAAATTAACTGATATTGATAGTGAAAGAATGGTAATTAAAGTAAGGGATGCCAAAGGAAATAAAGACAGGCAAACCATGTTGGATCGACAAGTTTTAWACAACCTTCGTACTTACTTTAAAGAATACAGACCTACAGAATACTTATTTGAAGGAGAAAAGGGAGGTGTATATAGCGCGACAAGTGTTGCTAAGATCCTTGCGAATAGCAAGAATAAAGCTGGCATTAGAAAACGGGTTACTCCCCATACTTTGAGGCATAGCTTTGCCACGCACTTACTAGGAAACGGTACCGACTTAAGGTACATACAAGCCCTTTTAGGCCATGAAAGCAGTAAAACAACAGAAATTTACACCCACATAGCAATCCATGCAATTAAAACTATAAAAAGTCCGATTCAGTTGTTAGATTTAAAAAAGAAATAAACGCCACAGTGGTGTTTAGCCACAGTGGCGTTTAGCCAAATGTTAGTAACAATAAAAATATGAAAGGAATAATAACAATCATTGCTGCACTTCTTTTATCCATAAGCTCAAACAACTTGTTTGCTCAAAATATTTTCCCTGAGAAGTTTGAAGGGTGCAATACTGACCAATTTGCTTTGGAAAGTGACACGACAACAGCTAAAATCAATTCCATTGAATTTGTTGAGGCTATTAAGATGCACATAGGAGCGGCAACCATCATGAAAATGAGAGGCAAACTACAACTTCAGATTATAGTTGATTTGGATGGGAATTCATGCTTGATAAGTTTAGAGAACGAAACAAATGTTAAAACTAAAAAGCTGGACTTAAAATCATGGATTGATAATGAAATCAAATGGGAAATTCCTGCTAAAAAAGTTGGAGCAATAGTCGTTTTAGAATTCACTGACTTAGGGATTGGATATAGAAGATTAGGAATGGATGGAAATAAAGGTTGGCATTATTTGAAATAATCAACAGTTACTAACACTATGTAAAAATGCATTAAAACGCATTTTACACAAAACGTTATGCCCAAGTATAAAATGACGAACACTTTCAAATATATCGTCCTGATAGTAAACATTTTGACTGTAACAATTTGTTACGGACAGGATAAGGAGTTGAGCACTAAGAGTATCATAAAAGAAATTGCTAAGAACAATTATGTAGCCCCCTTTCCAGATGGTTTTCTGCACGGTGAGACACCACAGTATAAATTATACCAACAACTTAAAGACACTGCAACGACTAAAGAACTTATAAAATACACTACGGATAAAAGACCGATAATAAGAACCTATGCGATTAAATGTTTAGATGATAGAAAATATGGCAAGCTTTTTCAATTAGCTGTTGCTCACATTCACGACAATAAAAAAGTTAAAGTGTCAGGTCATAGGTCAAGAGACGTTTATGTAGGTGATTTCTATGTTGGCATTCAAAATATTTCCGATAGCGAACGCAAACAACTTGACAGCATAATTCTCTATACAGACAACAAACTTTTCTATTTAAATGGATTGCTTTCTGACATTGAACCGAATGAAAAATACTACGAAAGAATAAGGAATTTGGCTGACAAAAATGAATTTGCAGTTATTGCTTTAGCCAAATTTAGAAAGGAATCGGACATTGACTTTATAGCATCTCAAATATTAAATAACTCATATTTTACTATTGAAGCAATAGAAATCTTTCCTGCAGAATCTTTCAAAAAAACTTTGCAATCACTAAAAGAGAAAGGGTATAATTACTACGGGACAGAATTGGCAGTTGCTGTTTATCAAGACAAGTTTTCCGTTGACTATTTTAATACTTCATTGAACTCCATAAAGGTAAATGACTTTCAAAGAAAGCAACGATCAAAATATATTTTTGAAGCCATTTCAAAATATAGGGACATAATATATACAGACCTCTTCTTCAAACTATGGGAAGATGATTATGTCATTGATTCCGAAATATTCAATTATCTAACTGACTTAGACAAAGACCATTGTTTAAGACTTGCCTATAATTCTTTGCAAGAGCCCAACAATCTTGACAACAGTTCTCTTGTAATATTAACTATGCTTGACTTTTTAATTGCAAATGACACTATCATTGCGAAGAAAATAATCAAGAAGAATATTGATAGCGCGAATGTCCATAAACTTAGCTACTTTATTGAAAAAGCTGTTCATTTCAAAGACCAAGAAATAATTAACTCAATGTTCTACAGGCTTGAAAATACAAGTAATGGACATATTTATGTTCCTATCGTTAAAACAGTTCTAGCATACCAAGACAATGAACTAAATAAAAGGCTAATTGAAAGCATAAAACGTAATGTGGAGATAAAGGATTGGGGGCTACAAAAAGTGACAGAGAATTTTGAAGAATATGGACTTAAAATATAAAATAACCAGGGCATAACAATGGCTAAAAAATCATAGCCACCCTTCGGGATGGCAACGCTTTTTAGCCGGAACGTTATGGGCAATTATGTGGCCGGCCCGGAATGAGAAATTAAACTTTATAAATTAATGACAAAGACAATGAATAAAATTGGACAATTAGGATTGGTAGTATTTGTAATATTATTTATTTCATGTTCAAATGGACAGACAAAATCACAGACTGAAACTAAAAAGACGACTGAAACAATTGAGCATGTGATACCAGAATTTGAGATAACCTTTCCTGAAACAGAATTTAAAGTTGAAAAGACGGAAAACAGAGACCCAAGCCTTGGAAATATCTTGATTACAAATTGGATTTTACAAGGGAAGGATGAAAATGGACCTTTTATGTATTTTGTCGCTCATAATGAATTCCCAAAGAAATTAAAGGATTTAGAAAAAACAGAATCCAATTCACTTGAAGTTGCTTTTCAAGCCATGTTGACAAGTTCAGCAGTAAAACTTGGTGGAACTGACTTTGAATTTGTAAATATTGAATATGATGATTACAAAGGAATGGAATCAATTTGTAAAGTTTTTAACGGAGACGGAATTATAAAAAGTAGAGTTTATGAAATTAATAATGACCTCTTTATGATTAGTGCAGGTGGACAAAAAATAAACATTGAAACGGTTGATAAGTTCCTGAATTCATTTGGACTGAAAAAATAAAAGCCCATAACAATAGGTAAATTTAATAGCGAGATAAGAGGTTTGCTAGGAATTCGTATTCTACTCAAAAAATCGTCAACGGCGGATTGGAACGTACTCCGAAGTTCGCTACTAAACTTACCATCAACGTTGTGGTGCATGAAATGGAAGAATCTAGACAATATTTAATTGAAAGACTTTCTGGAGATGGAAAACTCGAAGAGTTGAAAGAACTTCTAGGATCTGAATATTCTCAGTTAGAAATTGATGTTGCTCTAGAAAATGCAATTGCATACTCGAAAATTGGAACAGCGAAATTTTTAATTTCCATTGGAGCAGATATCTCGAACTATGATTATCAAGGAGTCTATTATGCGGTTCATAATAATGAATTAGAAGGGGTTAAATTTTCAATCGGGCAGGGTGTGAATGTGAATATTAATAATGGTCAATTATTGAATACATCAATCATTACTGCTTACAATGAAAAAGACACATCTATCTTAAAGTGGCTTTTGAAAAACGGAGCAGACATCTCTCTCATTGATAAGAGAACTCTAAAAGCTTTTAAGACTGATGAAATAAATGAGCTATTAAACTAGTATGAAATAAGAATGGGGTATCTAGCCGACATTTATGTTATCCAAAAATTTAGATCAAAAGTCAAAGCGATAGAGTTTTTGAACCACTTTCTACCATTACGAACAGAAAGTACTGATGAGTATTTAATCCCTCAATATTCTGATAACCCTATAAAGGAATTTAATAATGCTAATGATCTCATGACCTTTCTAGAATCCAATTCAGAACACCATCAAAGCATCTATTGGAGAAATACTGATGAAAATAATCCGAACAAACATGGAATGATCTTTTATACAAAAGATGGAAATACGATTTTCGGAATTTCCAGAAATGCAGACATGAGTGGTAATTTGAATACTAGTAATGAAGATGAATGCCTTAAAGAGATGAAAGCTTTTTTTAATACAGACCTCGGATATATTAATTATGAAAACCCTCCTGTTGAAACTTATGATGAATTCGTTAAAACAGTAAATAAATTGAATGAATAAACGACACCACAACAAAACCTATGATGCCAGAGCTTTTTAGTGGTTTACGATAGCTTTGTGCTTCGATCAATCCCCACGAATTCTTCGAATTCGCAAAGTGGGAAAAGAACAAAATACTTTACGAATTCGAAGAATTCGTTACTTAGTAAACCGAAATATAATCACCTTTAATAAACGCTCCAGCACATAGCTAAGCGTTATAGACTATTTCCCAGAGATGATTTGATATACTAAAGGAGAAAAAGTAAATTTGAAGAAGAAAATGACTATTGATAATCAATGGATTAGTGAACGTTAGTCAGAATAAAATTAAAATATGAAATAATGATTACGTTAATAGAAATATATAAAGGCTCAATGTTCTAGGTATTTACCTAAAACATTGAGAAATGAAAAATAGTAAAAAAATGAAAAAGGCTTTTGGATTAAATGAGCATGTATTTATTGATTTTCCGAAGAAAATATCTAATGTGAAAATTTCTAGAATTGCAAATCATGAAGATATGGGCGGATGCTCATTTTGCTTTCCTCATGGATATGAAACAATTAACTCAACATTATCCAAAAACACGCGTTCTTGGAAAAGAAATCGTAAAAATCAATGGAAGTAAAAAGTCTATAACAAGGTATAAGCCCTATTAAAATGGGGCTTATACTAATCGTTAGGTTTCATGCCGTGATGCAGAAAAACCAACCGCACATTTAAGCACATTTGGTTTTTGCTATCACACAAAGCCAGCCCTAAAAAACCAAAAGAGCTTAAATCTCCCACCCTCCAAGACAAAGATTTCGATCGTCTTCTCGTTGGGAATTTAACTTGCTTATCCTTGAACTCAGAAATTTCATCTTTCAATTTCTTATTGGCGTTTTCGATTAGCCCATTCTGATGCTTCATAATACTTAAAAGATCATGCATTGCATTGAGGTTTTCTAGTTGACTATATACCAATTCTTTTAAATCCGCTTTTGTATATCTTTTCATACATGAATTGCTTTGTTACAATAATTAATTTTTACGAAAATACAATAAATTATTGCTTAAAGGAATTTTATTTCGTTTTAATAAAAAGAAATTTGCACGAAACTATAATTTTGTTGAATTATGAAAAATTTTAGACTCTTTATATTTACACCAAACAGCAATTAAATTGCATAATGGATAAAATAAACTATAATCGAATAAAGGCGGTTTTAGCTGAGAAAAACGTTTCTTCTAAAGAGTTAGCAAAACATTTAGAAAAGACAGAATCTACAGTTTCAAGATGGTGTACAAATGACGTACAACCTTCGATTGAAATATTTTACCAGCTCTCAAAATTTCTTGACGTAGACATTCGAGAATTACTGGTATCAACTAAATAACCTTGGAATGCACAGTTTTGAAAAGCATGATATAAAAGTCTTTGATGCGTTTATCGAAAATTCGCTAAACAATATGTTGATCAAAGGAGTCAAAATAATATTGACTTTGATGCAGTAGATTCTAGTTTTTTATTTGATGCAAGCGGTTTTGATTCAAGTCAGTTGAAAAAGCGAATTATTCAATCTTCTTTGGCAAAAGATATCAAAAGGGAAAATGGCACAACCCCAACAACTTTAAATGATATTTATCGCAGCGATCTGGGCGAATTATTAATGACCTATTTTTTTGAAGAAAAAATAAATAAAGAAGAACGATTCACTATTCCACTTAAAAATATTTCAGATAGAGAATTAGCAGCACAACCTGGAAGAGGACTAGATGCTGTCGGCTATCGTTTAGAAGGAAACGTGGTTAATATTTTACTTGGAGAAGCAAAGGTTTCAGCAGAGAAAAAAAGTCCCCCTCAAGTTGTAGACTCAACAGAGGACTCAATATATAAATCTCAAAAAAAGAACAAAGAGGATGTTAAGAGATTGGTTGACAGACTCTCTGATCATTGTAGAAAATTACAAACGAAAGATGCCACAATACTTGGTCTTGGGATTCTGTTATTAGAAAATGAAGATTCTGACAGCTATAAAATAACATATGGATGTACTCTTATTAGAGATTCGGAATGTGTAAATGAGGAAAAAGACTATGGGAAAGTAAAATCAAATAGCTCAGAATTTGACCCTAATCAAATTCGTTTTGCAATTTTATCATTTACTGATAAGAACATACTAGAAACAGTAAACCTATTCTACCAAAAAGTACAGGAGATCATAGGTGAAGACATATGAGCGAATTAGATCACATATTGCTCCAAGATGCTAACCTTCAAGACATTTTTCTTGAAAGTGAGACTAATTTTATAAGTTCTCAGATTTATACTCGTGATGAATCTGAATCTACAGAAGTCACTAAGAAACATTTTCGCTTATTATTTCTTTTATTAAATCATACTTATTCAGATAAGCAAGAAACATCCAATAGTGATATTTTAAATCGAGCATATATTTTATTAAAATCCATTAATGTTAAGAATCAGGAACATTTAAAAATGTTCAATGAAATATTAGGAATGGAAGGAGTCAATACCAAAATTCTGTATTATTTCTATCTCGCATCTATTGGCTTAAAGAGTAATAAAATAATCAATGCTCGAATTGATCTTAAGGAATTTGAAAATGAAACTCTTGAACAATCAGAATGGAAACATCAAGTCATTAATGATACCTTAAGAGCATTCATCTTGCTCGTAAGAAAAGGTAATGGGTTTTCTGATATTAGAGATGCTCTTAATGTTATCAGTAATCTTCAAACAAATCAAAAAGAGTTTGAAGAAAAATATTTAAACCAATTATCTCTTAATGACGAAACTAAGACTGCTTATATTCTTTTAGGGTTATATCATGTTACGAAACCAATAGTCGAAGTGGCTAATTATTTGATTAATGGTTATAACTACCGACAAAGTCTAGAACCAATAATTAGGCAACACATTAATACCGCTCGTCAACTATTAAAAAGTGATACTAGATTAACTACTATTGCTAATATTACTGAGGAGAACTTAAATATAATTCAAACAAATGCTATCTGGTCAAAGACTAGGTTTAATGATAAAATCAGGCAACTCTGTAAAGTTAAAAGTGAACAAGGTTGGCTTGAACTTTTACCATCACAACGGGAAGCCATAAATAAAAACTTGCTTGACGTTGCTTCTAATGTAACTGTACTTCAAATGCCAACAAGTGCTGGTAAAACATTATTGGCAGAATTCAATATTCTAGTGACAAAAGCACTTAGACAAGATTCTAAAATTGTCTATGTTGTTCCATCAAGAGCCTTGGTTAATCAAGTATATTATGATTTAAAATCTGATTTGGAAGGTCTGGGATTGACAATTGAAAAAACTTCCTCCGCTATTGAAGTCGATCCTGCTGAAAATTCCTTTTTAAAAGATAAGATTGATGTTCTTGTTTCTACCCCAGAAAAATTAGACTTATTAATTCGCAGGAATCATTCATCTGTAGAAGATGTTGCGCTTTTTATATTTGACGAAGCTCATACGATTCAAAATGGGCAAAGAGGTGCTAAATTAGAGCTTCTTCTTGCAATATTAAAGCGTGAAAGACCTGAATCAAAATTCATGCTTTTATCCCCTTTTATGGGTGAGTCAAGTAAAATTGTAACGGAATGGTTAGGTGGAGGTAATTCTATTGCTGTTGATTGGAAACCTTCTGAAAAACTTTTAGTGGGAATCAACAACCATCTAACCAAAAAGATTGATGATATCAAATATACTGTCCTTGACTCTCCGTGGAGTCTAGGTAGTAAGGAATATCAAGATAAATTTCCAAATCCTTATCAACTTAAAAGTTCATCGGCAAAAGATAGAATTTTAGAATTTACTGCTAACCACTTTTCTAAAAAAGACAAAACAACATTGGTACTTTGTTTAGGAAGAGGTACAGCAGATAAACGTGCACAATTTTTATCAAACAACATAGATAGTCAACCTCCTTCTGAAGAGATTAAACTAATTAAAAAGTATATTGAAGATGAGGTTGGTAGACCAACAACCCTATCACAAGTTCTTGAAAAAAGAGTAGCCATTCATCATGCTGGCTTGTCTGATGAATCGAAATTATTAGTCGAACACCTTATTCGTAATAAAGAAATTAGACACGTTTGTTCAACTACTACTGTTGCAGAAGGGGTCAATTTCCCCGTTTCTACAGTATTCTTTGATTCATTGAGAAAAGGATCTGAACCATTGGATTCTAATGATTTTTGGAATATAGCAGGCAGAGCGGGTAGGACTATGGTAGATAATGTAGGAAAAATCATTTTACCATTTAATAGTACAGCAAATATTGAGAATACAAATTCGCTTTTAGAAAAAAGCTCAAATGAGCTTGTAAGTGTACTTTCTGAATTATTTGTGAACGGAGATAAAATCTTGGATGGTTTATCTTCCAATGGATTTAGTTCACTTCTTTATGAATACAATAATTCTTTAGGACCACTAGTTCAGTATTTTGTACATCTATTGACTGTTGGAAACAATGAATATTTCTCTGGTCAAATAGAAGATTTATTTAAAGATAGTCTCGAATACTATATGCTAGACTCTCATGATAAAAGAGAAAAGTTCATTCAAATCTGTAAAAGCATCTATTTACATTTAGAAGAAAAGTATTCCAAAGAAAAAGGGGTATTATCTTTTGCTGATAAAACAGGATTTTCTGTTCCTTCAGTTTTAGCTGTAATGTCGGAAAAATCAAATTATCCAGAAATTTCAGACCCAGAAAGTTGGAAACCTAATTCTCTTTTCAATATGCAATCAACTGAAAACTTGACTAACAAAATTGAGGTCATTGCTAAATTAAAAGAAACAAAAATTGGAACTGATTCGGATAGAGCACCATTTAATGCTGAGCTTATTGCAAAAATTCTGATTTCATGGGTTAATGGAGAAAAATTATATGATATTTCTAATAGCCATCCTGCATTTGCTAATATCACAGATAAAAATCAACGTGTTAGTGATTTTATAAAAAAAATGAATGACATTAGATTTAAAACTTCTTGGGGTCTTAGTGCTTTAGAAGGTATTGCAAAAGGAAGTTTTGAAGATGTTAAGGATTCTTATGTTCCATCTCTCGTTTATTTTGGAGTTAAGAGTGAAAAATCTCTTATGTTTAGAATGGTTGGAGTACCAAGAGCATTATCTAATTCCTTATCTCAGATTTTAGAAAAAGATATAGCAAATTATTCTTTTTCGGATGTGAGAAAAACAATAAATGGACTTTCAAATAATGACTGGGATAATTTACGACCAAAAAACTCTAATCTTAGTGGTCAAGAATGGAAAAGGATTTCTGAAATTTTAGTGAAATAACAGATGCATAAGCCAACGCTAAAGCCATACACATTGATGAGTCGCACAATCCAGCCCTCAATCCAAAACTCATCAAAGAGTATGTCTTTACCAACGCACAGCAGAACGGAAAAACACGAAAACCTAACAAAACCTATACGTAATGCGGGGTTTGTAGTAACCCGAAGGTCTAGAGCATTGAGCAAAATCCGCCAAAACTTTAATTTGGCATTTGAAATGAAAAAAGTAAATACAAAATATAAAGTTTTGGCTATGTGGTTAACTGAAAGTTCTGCTTTTCAAAAACCACACAACGCATAGCCAGACGTTATACATAATACAATAAGTCAAATGAAGTTGTTAAAAAAGATATGCATTATAGCGATGATTATGTTCGGATTATTTGGTTGTTCACAAACTCGAATTGATTGGCAAATTGATCCAACGGTCGAGATGGATTACGAATCTGTTAAGACTCGAATCTCAAAGGTTATGGATAACAGAAGTTTCTTTTTCAAAGATACGCCAAAGAATGTAGCGTTAGCATATTTGGAATCTCGAAAGAACATGACTGGAATTGATGATAAAACTATTACCAAGATTGAAAAAGAAATAGGAAAAAACTTTCCTTTGGAGTTTAAGACTTATTTAAATCATTTTGGAAGACAATGTTCTGATTTGTTTTCATGTGGACAAGATATTGAAGTAAAGAATTTGGTTGCGTATCAATTTTGGGCAAAAGAATTGTTGAAATCAGATAATGCTGAGGATTTTTTAGGGACAAATACAATAGTGTTTGAGTTCCATCAAGGCTATTCATTTATGTTTTTTGCTCAAGAGGACAATGAAAACATGAAAATTGGATTATATGTTGAAGGAGATATGAGGCCTAAAGTAGTGTACGGTTCTTTCAATGAATTACTGTTAAAAGAAGTGGAAAGAATAGAAAAGATCAATAAAGAAAGTCAAAACTCTGATGGACATTTCTTAACTATTAAAGGTAGTAAAATATCTACCGAGTATCCAGCCAAAAGTTCTGGAATAATACCAAGAATTGTTGGTGACGAATTTCCTAATGAATCAACAAAATTGAAGAACTAAAGTAATAAAATATGTATAACACTATATAACAAAACAGCTTTCAGCCGTATGTTATATTAAACGTTGTGTACCATATGAAAACTAATAACTAAAATGAGTTTTTGGAAGAAAATATTTGGAAGGAAGAGTGAAACAAATAGCGATAAAGCTGAATCGCATTTTGATAAATATAGAAGCGAATTAAATGAACTGAATTTGAAATCGATTTCTGATTTAGAGAATTTGGTTAAACCATTAATAAGACAAACAACCAAGCTCGAAATTCAACCAGCTTCAAGACCACCTGAAAATTCTCAATTAGAATCTCATTTTGGAGGGCACCCATACTTTGAAAAAGGTGAGGGATGGCCAAAGAGTAAAAACGGAAAACACTTGGACTTCATTTTTCAAGTTTTCAACTCACCCGAATTAGAGTTACCAAAAAGTATAGAGTTAGTGCAATTCTTCTACGATTGGGAAGAGTTTCCGTGGGATACCAAAAATGATGGTTGGTTAGTAAAAGTCTATGGCAAAGTTGATAAAGAGAAATCAGAGTTTATAGCTAAACCAAAGGATTTAGAAAAATCTAAATTCTGCAAACTAGAATTTAAGCAAACCCAAACATTACCTGATTGGGAAGGAATCGATTTATTTGGAAATGAGGCTTCTAAATTATCGTGCGTATTAAATGAAGATGAACCTTGGGATAGTTATGACCAAATCGTAACCAAATTAATTGGAGAACAAGATTATCAAAGTCAGTTAGGAGGTTATCCAAAATGGGTTCAAGGAGAATCGACACCAAAAGATAATGAAGGAAACCCAATGAACCTTTTATTTCAAATTGACTCGGAAGATAATGCAGGATTGATGTGGGGAGATGTCGGTTTGATTTACGTGTTTTATGATGAAAAAAATGAGAAAATCGAATTCACTTTACAATGTCACTAAACAAAAATACGGTAGACAACAAGACCTATACGCAATGCCCTTCGGGACACTGCGCATAGCCAAAACGTAAGGCACAAATGATCATGAAAAAAATAGTATTAGTTTTAATTGGACTCGGGCTACTTTTTGGTATATATATTATGTCCATCGTTAAAGAGAAATTTGAATTTGTGGATAGAGCAGTCGCTGAAATTAGCACTCGCTCAGATAATAATATTGAAATGACTCATAAAATAGATTTAAGAAATCCTGATAACAGTATTGAATTTTATAAAGATCTGAAAACAAAAAGTGAAGAGTATTGGAAAACGATTGAACTAAATGAAAGTATATACGGATTTCAAACTCAAAAAGGCACTAAATGGAACAAAGGTCTAACTGAAGAGCAGATTGATTCCTTTGAAATTGAAATAGGAATTGAATTTCCAGAAGGATTAAGAAACTATTACCGAGTAATGAATGGAGTGAATTTACCTAGTATAAACATTCATGGAAATAGTGGGGAAAAACCGACCTACTCGAGGAATTTTTACTCCTATCCAGAAGATCTGGTACAAATAAAAGAGCAAATTCAATGGATATACAAATCAAACCATGTTACTTCAAACGAATTGGTAAAACAGGGATTTTCAAGAATATTCCCTGTATTTGGACATAGATTTATTTTAGTTGATGATACCAATGGCTTGGTTCTTTCAATGTATGGAAACGACATAATTTATTGGACAGACAATATTTCAATGCTACTGGCAAATGAAATTTTCGAAGGGCTAGACCTACCGAGTGGATTCGAGGAAAATCAATCGAATGCAGAAAATGTAAAATTTTGGTTAGATTATAAAGGAAAATAATAAAATCAGTGCCTAATTCGATATATCAAAAAAAAATAAAGAGCTATTTGCTTTTTTAGAGGTAAATAGCTCTTTATAAATTATGAAATTAGAGAAAATGTTACTTTCAAAGAACCTTTGTTATCAGCACTGGTTACCTGATCTAAAATTACAGCATAAACTGGCTCATTTTCTTCCACAGAAATTTGAATGCCTTGTGATGAATTAACAACAAAATACCATCGTTCACTATTATTTGTTTCTAACGGTGCTGTATTGAATAATACAACCTGATCAAGATCATAAACACTATCATGAAATTTAACTGTTGATTCTAAATTAACAGCATACTTACCTGGACTAAGCGTTAATGATTTTGCCGTTCCTCCTTGAGCAATATCTGAAAGATTAATAGCATCTGTACCTTTTAAAGTTATTGTATTGTTTGACATAATTATAAGTATTAATAAATTATTCCTACTCTATCTAACAAGCTTTTCGGATTCCGCCTTATTAACCAAAAATGGATAGTAGCTACTCGATCGAATATTTTATTTTTGATTACACTTCAAAATTGGGTTTATTTTTCAGTGCATTCATACCCGTAAAGAGTGGTAATCTTTTATACCACTTTTGAGGTATCAATGAATATTAAGGGACATGAAGTACAAAGCAAACAACTTACATGACAGAAAAGGGCATAACAGATGCTAAGCCCAACCAGCTTACTTAGACATTTGCAAAGGGCATTTGAATCCGATACATTTGAGATATTCGAATAGTTAAGCCGACAGTGCTTAGCTGTACGTTAGCTGCAAATTATATAGATAATGAAGAATTATAAACTTGCAATTATACTATTGTCTCAATTGATAAGCATTTCTAGCTCTGCCCAAGACAAGGTTAATTTTAAAGTTAGACACAAACCGAATAGGACGTACATTTCTGTACAAGATAATCAATCGACATTAACTCTTACTTTTAGTGGTGAAAGTTCAATTATTAGTGAACTAAAGTCAAATGGACTATCTGAAAAGACCATTATAGAGGAAAAAAGTAAGGTAAGTTCAATTACTAAAACGGGAAGTTTCAATGATAAAAAGGAAATTCCTTTCTCAATTGATTTTAAAGCAGAACCAACATTCCAGATGATCAATGGAAAGTTTCATGACGCGAGACCCAATCCTATGTCGAATATGAAGATTAAAGGAAAGGTAGACAGCAATTCTAAATTAAAAATAAACTCAATTGAACGAAAGGATTTGAATAATGAGTTAAAAGCCATTATTGAAAAATCTTTGGAAAGTTTACATTCACAAATCAAATTTCCTGACATGCCAATAGGCATTGGAGAATCGTTCACTCAAGAGACTCCACTAACAATACCAATGGCTGGTGTTGCTGCAATTAATATTATAATAACGACCGAATACAAACTACTGGGTTTTAAAAAAGATTTAGCTCTTTTTTCCTCCAAACAAAAAATTAAACTAAATATGGAAGCCGAAGAAGATGAAGCAGAAATAACCGCTTCTGGTGAGGGGCAAGGTAAGTTCATTTATCAAATGAGTGAGCATTTCATAACTTTGCAAAAGACTGACATAACAATGAATCTTAGCATTGACTTAGGAAAATTACAAATCAAATCTAACAACAAAGCTACGAGTAGACTTGAAACTAAGATAAAGCAAATCAGTAGATAACATGCTGTAAAAAACAATTCTGGCAAGTGGGTTAGCTAAGTTTATCTCTTTTTTCAGGGTTGCCAATCCTTGCGGATTGTATCGTAGGCAATTGAAAGTTACTAGTCAAGCGACAAACTTTGGCTAAGTGTGAACTTGAAAGTATATTGGTTTTAAATCAGCCACTATTATTACAGTGGCATAATAGGCAATCCTGAAAACATAAGATGAATTTCAACAAACTATCTATTCTTCTACTAATCATCATTTTTGGATGTACTAAAGCAGAAAAATCAGATTCCTTTCAAGGTGACTCATTTTTCCATTTTGTAAACAGAGTACCAAGCCTGAACAATTGAAAAGCCCATAACATCCTACATCAATTCAAGTTTTTGACTGCCAGAGGAAAGATTGGAGCTTGCTCTAGCCACGCTGAACCACAAATTCAGCTATATTGCATCCGAAATTTAATTACATAACAAACGCATGCTTGATGTTTAAGCGTTAGGCAACAAAAAACAATTACAAATGAAAAGAAATATTTCCCTATCCCTATTTGCCTTATTGTTTTCTGCGAGCATTTTATTTGGCCAAGAAACCTTTCAAATGCCTTCAGAAAATTGGAAATTAGATATTGATTTGGATGGGTTCAAAATTCAAAAAACAGGATACTCTCCAGACAGTACGATGTTTCAGCTATCAGCTATGAATGAAAAAATAGGGTTGAATCTATCAATATTTATTGAAAAAACTGATTCAAAAGATGGAAAAGAAGCGTGCAGAGAATTCTATTGGAATAAGGCTAAAAATAGTCCATTGGCAAAAGAAAATTTAAAGAAGTACGAAACTGAAAATGTCGCCGTTGTGGAACATGATACAAAAGAATTTAATGGTCAGGTTGTTAATTTTCATAGTTTAAATGCCTATTTGGCTGAAAATGGGTATTGGATTGATGTTCATATTAGCAAAGTTGGGTTTTCTAAAAAGGATCAAAAATTCTTTCAGAAAATACTGGAGTCTTTAATCATCAAATAAAAAGCATATTACACTGTAGAGGAAACCATAGCACCCTTCGGGAGACTGCGCTTCATAAACTAATCGTTATGTGGGATCGAAACGAAAAAGAGCAATGAAAAAGAAAAAAATATTCCTGAGCATATTTACTGGTTTTATTTTAATAATATCAATATTCCTATATGTGCATAAAGATAAATTTGTCTATGTCGGGTCAGTAGACATTATTGAAGTGGATTGTAGTAAAAAACATCAAATTTTGAGCGAAGTTTATGCAAGTGACCTAAGAATTAGGAAGTCCAATGAACGCATCAAATACGCTAAAGAAGACCACAGAAATCAAGAATTAGTAATTAGCATTATTGAAAAGTGCGGTATGCCAACTTTAAATGAAGTGTCTCAAAAACATATGAATGCAATATGGTTGGGGTTGCAACATACGGATAAGAAATATAGGAAAAAGTACTTTCCGCAGATAGAGGAAGCTGTAGAAAATGGAGACTTATCTAAGGAGCAATATGCATTGATGAAAGATAGAATTTTAATGGATGAAGGTAAACCACAAATATATGGTTCACAGATAAAAGGCGACAAATTATATAAATTAGAGAACCCTGAAACTGTAAACGAAAGAAGAAAGGAAATGGGAATGGGAACAATAGAGGATTATGTAAGGGATTTTAACATTCAGTATAATCCGAATTAAAACTAACACACCTAACCATGTAAACCCTACCATCAAAACTCTACTAAATTCAAGGGTAACAGATGAAGTCAAAATCGCATCGGAAGCGGCATTTAAGATTTTAAAACCAACCACCCTATGGGTTCTGAAAAAACCCTTGCCATCAAAAAAAACAAACAGAGCGCAAGTCTGCAATCGGAAAGTTCATCGGATTCTGGCAAATCCGCCGGGTAAAATATAAATTTAGAAATCGGTCTTGGTGCGTTGGTTAAGGAAAGCAAGAAGCTTTTCAGTTCTTATGTTT
The DNA here is from genome assembly GCA_900537185.1 of Cytophagales bacterium Alg240-R148. GTDB lineage: Bacteria > Bacteroidota > Bacteroidia > Cytophagales > Cyclobacteriaceae > Alg240-R148. The sequence goes on along the minus strand of LS999827.1, from coordinate 925,321 downwards.
TTTATCAAGGCGTTATAGGGTATGAATTAAAAAGGATTATGTTTAGAGTAATAACTATATCAGTTGTTTTTTGTTTACATGCCGCATGTACAAATGATGCAAAAAGAACAAGTTCAAATACTGCTTTTGCACAACAATCAAATGGAAGCCTTCTCTTTACTTTAAAAGAAAATAGCATTCAGAATGTAAAACTTCCATTACCGCATAAAGAAGTACTTCCAGATTTGAGGGAATCTTTCAAACCATATTCAGTTGTAAAAGAATTAGGGCAATTTGAATATGGCGCTGCCCCAGTGTATGAAGTGATTGATCAAGAAAATCCAATTGTACTCTTTGAAATGGAAATGACCGATACACTTAAACTGAAAAACTTATATTTAAGAAAGTATGTGAAAGACCAATATGGCCTTCAAATTGGTGACAAAGTTGGAAAAATAAAAGAACTAAGAGGAGACAGTATCCAACATAACATGGACTTCCATCAGCATACGTATCTAATTGTTCCAAACTCAAACATCCTGTATGAGATAATTGGAGAGTTTTCGGAGGACATCAATTTAAGTAACCCTTCTATAACAACAGAGGAGATTGAAAATTGGAAAATTGAAGCAATAATTTGGAGAGAATACCCGAACAAAAACTAACACCTTACAACCACCTGTAAAAATTATTATCCTCAAAGGGTTGCTATTTTCATGCAGTAACTTAATAGTCTATGGAATCAAACAAGAATCGATTACCGGAAATGAAAGGGGAATCTTCAATAAAGTTAGTTAAATAGCTAATGGTAAATTACAAATTAACTCAACTGGATTTAAAATAAATAACTACCCATGTTAATGAAACAAGAAATGGAAATATCATTGGTGCATTTCAATTCTCCAGAACTTGGCGCGAATTGGGATCTTTTTTTTAAAAATGAACAAGGGGTCAACATTGTTGAAGGGGACATTTTTAATGTGAAAGCAGATGCAGTTGTAAGCCCTGGAAACTCATTTGGTTTCATGGATGGTGGGTTGGACCTTCTAATTTCAAAAAAAATGGGTTGGGAAATTCAAACAGAACTAATGAAAAAAATTGATTCATTAGATTTAGGTGAATTACTGGTTGGACAGGCCATGAGTATTGAAACAGAGGTAGGTATGGTGATTTGCGCTCCAACAATGAGAGTTCCTACAAGTGAGGGCATACCAAGTTCATTGAATGCCTACCTGGCAATGAAAGCCATTTTAATAGAAGGAATTAAGAATGAAAAGATTAATTCAATTGCTATACCCGGACTGTGCACAGGAACTGGAAGAATGCCTCCATATGTTGCAGCAAAACAAATGAAAGCGGCATATGACGAAATTATCTATGGTAAGAAACCAGAATTTCCTTTGTATATGGACGCAGTAAAATTTCACAACAATTTAACAAGAGATAAAAAGTAAGCATTGACATACCAATTCTGCAATAGCAGTAACTTAAGAATGTTGCTGCAAAACCCTCTTGCTATATTCAGTGCATAGGTCTACTTTTGCAATACCCTTGCACCCTTTGGAAGGGTTATTTGATCAATTAAAGAAAGAAGCACCGAAGAAAGGTTAAAACAAAGTGAAAATAATTAGAAAAAGGTGGCAAGTTGTACAATATATTTTCACAACATACGGCAACTTTAAAGACGAGTAAATGGAGTATGTTGTTTTCAAGTAAAATAAAAACCGCAAATAAAGTCACCCTTGATACTGCGCTTAGGCCCCTTTCATTTCCAGGATTATTACCGCTAATTAAGCCATCAGGATTTAAAGAAAAAGTCTCAAACGGCTCAGGAAAAATTAATTGGAGCGCTTTATGTGAACAAATGATTCTTCATGCGGTTTTGAACCTTCTTGCCAACAAACAAGTTCAAATTGAGTTTGTTGAGTTGGAAAATCAGTTTTTGTTCAACGTTTTGAAATTCAAGAATTCCTCTTTTAAGATTTCTATAGCCATAAATACATGCAAAGAGGCCAAAATACCAGACCATCTTACTAACGAACTGTATTGTTGTGTTTATTTGCTTGCCAATAGAAGCCACGATAAAAAAGTAAGCTTAAATCGAGTTATAGGACTACTTTGTAAAAGGAATTCAGATTTCAACGAGGATACCAACCCGTCCAAGACATTTGTCACCTCTGTCATTGATAAGTATGATAATTTGGAATGGATTAAGCTTACCAATAAAAGGAAATATTGGATATTGAATTGTAAGCATAAGGCTATCGATCCGTTGGTGCAGAGTAAATTAGCGGTTGAATTAGAAACTTTTAGCAACCTTTTGGACAGAAGCAAAGAACCACATGTTGTTACCCTTATTGAAACAGTAAAACGACTATCCCGAAAACACCTATAAGACGAGTTAACCACAACGAACCCACTTTTGAAGGCTGGATTATTTGCATAGGATGTTGCAATCCGATACTTTTATAGAAAACTGAAAAGTCCTTCAAACAGATGGAAATTAGGGTTGATGCGGTTGCAAAGTCCTGAAAATTGAGTTAAATGAACAACGAAATAGAAAGCACAAAAATTACCGGAAATTTAACTGACAAAGAGATTTTTTTAAAAATATGGACAAGTCCTAGAGAGGTTTTTAAGTTTGTTAATGACAACCACTATGATAAATACATGCACATATTGTTATTTCTTGCAGGTATATCAAGAGCATTTGAAAGGGCCACTGTGAAAGATTTGGGAGACAAAATGCCATTATGGGGACTTTTAGGCTTTTGTATCGTCTTTGGTGGACTTTTAGGTTGGATATCCTATTACCTATATGCAGCCTTATTAAGTTGGACAGGGAAATGGTTGGACGGTAAAGGAGATCGGACTTCTATTTTAAGAATCCTTTCCTATGCAAAAACTCCAGCCTTAGTAGGTCTATTATTTCTCATACCTCAAATTGGAATTTATGGCATTGAATTGTTTAAAGCAGAAGGAGATATTACAAGTGCAGGACTGGTTTCAAACATCTTTTTTTATGGCTCTATGTTTTTAGAGTTTGTTTTAGGTATTTGGTCATTGGTTTTATGCGTTATCGCTGTATCTGAAGTCCAAAAATTTTCTATTGGCAAATCCATTCTGAATTTATTATTGCCTGTTTTAATCTTTGTAGTACCATTAATAATAGTTGGTATGATTTTTCAGGTATTCTGAGTTCTACTTCCAGTGCTGCCCGCTAAGGTTGCGCCATACTTAATTGGTGCATGTATATTGCATCTAGCACAAGAAATATTGTCTAGGCCCCTGGACAACACATATTGTTGGAAGAGATTGAGACAAAAGCCCGTCCAATTTGGGAAGAATGTGAAACGGGGTTTTATGAATACATGGAGGACACCAGCAGATTATTACTTGATTTTGTTCAAGCAAATAGTACAGAAATAGAAAAAAACGATTCCAATAAGTTCTAAAATGTATAAACCCTGTTCGGGCAAACCATTGAAAATCAAAGGCTTGATGGAGGTTTGTATTGTTAACAATGTGTTAAACCACCGTTTATAATAGAATTATTGAATTTCTATGTTCATTTTACCCTGACATATAGTTAGATATTCATGTATACATTTAGATTTTTAATACTATCTATTCCAATTTTACTTTGTAGCGCATGTAGTAGAGCTCAAAACAGTCAGACAGACCAAGACCCTAATCCATTTATTCAAGAAAAACTAAATGACCACCTTTATGTTTTAAAAGCACCAAATTATAACACCAATGTAGGGGTGTTTGTTGGCATGGATGCCATTGTTCTGATTGATCCTATGACTGGAACAGACAACCATTCAAACTTATTAAATAAAATAAAGGAGCTTTCAGATAAACCCATAAAATATGTATTGAATACCCATAGCCACAGCGACCATAGTGGTGCTAATAAGTTTTTTTCTGACCTTGGTGCTACCATTATTTCGCATGAAAACGCTGCATATTCAAAGGCATTCACCGACGTCACTTTTGACCGTACCTATACAGTAGCATTGGGTGATGAAACAATAGAGCTTTTTCATATTTCAGCGCATACCATTGACGACGCTATAATTTACTTCACAAAAAGCAATGTGGTTTTTATGGGCGATACCTATATGACCAATTCGTACCCACATTTCTATTATGGTGGTGGAAGCGTAGGCCACACTCAAATTCTGGATAAAGCCTTGGCGCTAGGAGATGAAAGGACCCTTATTGTTCCTGCCCATGGCGTGTTATCTTCCAACAAAATGGCGCTGCTCACCTACAAACAAAATTCGCATACTTGGATGGCTCGAATAAAAGAACTTTATAGCCAGAAGAAAACGGTGGAGGAGATAATAAAGGACCCACAAATCAAGCAGTTGAGCACAGTGTTTAATGGCAATCCAACTACTTCAATAAATAGGTTGAAACAAACCATCGAAAAAACGATTTCCTCAGATTTGGTTGTTGGAATCGATCTACCGGCCAGTACATTGCGCCAATTTCAAGGAAAGTATGGTTATGACGGTGGTGAAGTAGATGCGGTTATTTTGCTCGATACAAAACTATATTTGTACAGACAAGGGTATATGTTTGAACTAATTCCACTTTCGAAAAGAAAATTTCACGTAAGAGGGCAAGCACCACATAGGAATGTGACTTTTAATCTGCAGGGTAAAGTATTGGTTTATTTTGATGGAAAAGAGAGTAGGGTAGCAAAGTTCAGTGGTTCATTGGATTGATTGTTTTTAGTTTCGTATTTTTTGGTTCGATTGGTAAGTGGTGGGTATTCTTTTATTTGGTGTTGCTTTTATTCTGGGGTGGCCCAGGGACTTGTTTTTGCTTTTTTCTTGATAAAAAACCAAAGCAAAAAATCAAGACTGCTTTTAAATGGCTAAAAATCAGCCTCGTTGCAATCTTGAAATTCAGGAACTCGCACTCCTGCGCTGGGCCAGCGCTGCTCAAACAGCTGAATTTCGGGAACGTTATGATTTAGGCTTATTTTTTTAACGCCATTTAAAAGAGGTCGGATATTGGGTTGATTGTTTTTAGTTTTGTTTTTTGGTTCAAATTTTTGGTGGTAGGTATTCTTTTATTTGGGGTGCTTTTATTCTGGGGTTGCCCAGTACCAGCCTTGCATTTTTTCTTGATACGGCGATAGGCGGTGCCTATCGAGCGAGGATTGTGGGATGCAAACAAAAAATCAAGACTGCTTTTAAATGGCTAAAAACAAGCCGTTCAGCACATTAGCCTTTCGAAATGGTCAATAAAGTGCTTTAAGTTGAATTTACTTGCTATATTTTTTAATTTCAATCACACAGTAGATTAATGCCTAAGTGACTATGAACCAATTTTTTGAAGACCTGAAAACCAAAAGTAAAAACGATTTGATTATTCTTGCAACAGGTATAATGCGAGATAAATATGAAATTGTTTTAAATGCAGAGGAGTTTGATGCCAGGGTTTGGGAGGGCAACCATGGTGGAATTGAGGTGATCTTTAGAAGGTACAACCGGTATTGTAACAATGAGGCTGAAGATATGCGCTATGGTTTAATTGTCGATTTAGTGAATCAAGAGCTATACTTAGATTCAAATTTGTTGTATCCTTTTAATAACGATGAGATGCAATTTTATATACCTTCAAAAAGAGCCATTGAGGTGATAGAAGAGTTAAAAGAAAAAGGGTTATTACCAAAGGTTAATACGCCAGACATTGAATATACCATCACAGAAAATGAGCATTATTATTTAATTTCTTGTTTTGATAACCTGCCTTCTATCGATAGAAAATTAATGAGGAATGAGGAAAGCCCTTATTTGAGCAAATCGCTTGTACATAAGAAGACCGGTGAAATGCTGTTTTTCAAAGGAAACAATCCATTTTTCTTCTTGAGTCAAATAACCTTTGATCATTATTACGAAAAAAACCTCTTTGTTATTTTAAAAGAGCAAGATCGATCTAGTTTTGATAAGATTGTTAAAATTTCAGATTCTATTTTGCACGAAAAATTCCCTGATTTATTATTGGACCCTTGTGATTTTGAAAACATGGTCTTAGCTAATTACAAAGATCTTGTTGTTAAATACAGGCGTTATGTTAGGTTTAGCAAGGGCAATGCGCCAATAGCTTTTGATATTAGTGTAAACATAATTACAGGGGAGCTAGTACCGCTTGATTCTCCTAATACAATTTTTAGTGTGCCATCATCAACAGAAAAAAAGCGGGTGTCTAACATACAGAAAATAATACCTCTTGAACAAGGCCCAAGCATAGAGCACAATGTATCCGAAAATAAGGATTATTACTTTGTAACCAGCACCTATGAAAGAGCAACAAAAAAATATTTTATAGATAAAAATAAAAATATACTGGTGTGGACGAATGATGCTTATACTTTGCAAATGGACAATCGCGAAGACCTAACATTACAGGAGCATTATAAAAGAATGAATACGTTGTTTGAGCTTAGAGCATTGGACACTGAGCCACTACTAAAAATGGTTTCTGAAATCTTGTTAGAAAATAAGTTGGACACAATCATTAAACTGGATGAGTTTCGTTTTACAGCTAAAGCAAGTAAAACCGATATGGAGGTTGGGTTGACAAGGTTGGTAAAGTACACGGCATTAAAAAACGAAAGCCAATCTACTTTCGATTTAGCTATTAACCTAGTAAACAGGTCTTTAAGTTACGACCCTGAACGGTTTTATGTATCCTCAAAAGAAGAGGCTGCTGTTATTGAACAAATTGAAGCTCAATTGGCGGATTATTTTGAGGAAAGTCAAAAACCGTATTACCCAATAGAAATTATTGAAAAAGTGGATTGTTATGATATCAAAGTGTCAGGAGTGGATGGTTCTAGAAGTTATGAGGACCAACAGTATCGATTGGACAAACGAACCAAAGCAATTGAGGTAGTGGACCCATTGATTAATCCTATTTATCCAACCCCGGCCATGCCGCGTCCTCCTCGTAGAGAAATTGAAGATTGAAAGAATTCAGATGATTGTATGGGTTAATTGAAATCTAGTTTTTTTTGGTTCGATTGGTTAGTGGTGGGTATTCTTTTATTTGGTGTTGCTTTTTTTCTGGGGTGGCCCAGGGACTTGCCTTACTTTTTTGCCTTGATGCAAATAAAGTAACAAAAAAAATCAAGACTGCTAAATAAAAGCTAAAAATAAGCCTTGTTGCGTTGTGGAAATCTAAAAACTCGCCCTTTCGCTTTGGCCACCGCTGCTCAAACAGTTTAGATTTCAGGGACGTTAAATCTTAGGCTTATTTTTTAAACGCTTTTATTAAGAGGTCGTATTGGGATTAAATACTCAAATTTGGAGTTTCTATTCTAAATATTGGATAAGATGGCGGGCTGGTTTTCAATTTACTGGCGGCTTGAGGGATGACGGCCGTGTTGCTGCCGGGGCTGGCTTTTTGAGCAGAGGATGCCATGGGGTTGGCCGAGGGCTAATTAAATTGGAAATGGCCCTATCAAACACTGGTTTCGTTTTTGGTCATCCACGACAATTGGCGGTGCCAATTGGGCGAGTTTGTGGGATGCAAAAGGCGAGAGAATTCAGGAACTCGTCCTTTGCGCAGGGCCAGGGCTACTCAAACAGCTGAATTTCGGGATCGTTATAACTATGGCTTATTTTCTTGACGCCATTTAAAAGAGGTCGGATATAGGGTTCAATGTTTTTAGTTTCGTTTTTGTTGGTTCGATTGGTTAGTGGTGTGTATTCTTTTATTTGGGGTTGCTTTTTTTCTGGGGTGGCCCAGGGACTTGTTCTTCTTTTTACCTTGATGCTAAAAGAAGCAAAAAGATCAAGACTGCTTTTAAATGGCTAAAAATGAGCCTTGGTGCGTAGTGGAAATTCAGGAACTCGTCCTTTGCGCAGGGCCAGGGCTACTCAAACAGCTGAATTTCTGGAACGTTATGATTTAGGCTAATTTTCTTAACGCCATTTAAAAGAGGTCGGATATTGGGTTCAATGTTTTTAGTTTCGCTTTTTTTAGTTCGATTGGTTAGTAATGGGTTTTCTTTTATTTGGGGTTGGGGTGTTTTCTGGGGTGGCCCAGGGACTTGTTTTTGCTTTTTGCTTGATCAAAAACCAAAGCAAAAAATCAAGACTGCTTTTAAATGGCTAAAAATAAGCCTCGTTGCAATCTGGAAATTCAGAAACTCGCACTCCTGCGCTAGGCCAGCGCTGCTCAAACAGCTGAATTTCGGAATCGTTATGACTTAGGCTTATTTTCTTGACGCCATTTAAAAGAGGTCGGTTTTGGGGTTCATTGCTACCGATCTATATTCGATGTATTTAAAATCAATGTTTTAATAGCGGGCTGGTTTTCAATTTACTGGCGGCTTGAGGGATGACGGCCGTGTTGCTGCCGGGGCTGGCTTTTTGAGCAGAGGATGCCATGGGGTTGGCCGAGGGCTAATTAAATTGGAAATGCTTTTTTGTTTCGTTTTTGGGCATCCAAAAATTAAAGACGAGAAAAAGAAAAACAAAATAGAAGAATATTGAGACTACATTCATTTAACAAAACCGAATAAAAACTAAGAATGTGAAATATAAGTATTTATCAATACTACCCTGCATTAATCAAAACAGGCAACAATGCACCAAAGCCAATGAAATTTATAAGCCTAACAAAAATGCATGTCCTCGAGTTATTCGGCGGCTACCAAATGTTTGGTCTTTTTGAAATAAGGAAAGAACGTTCTAGCATTTAACATTTGCCTGACTTGTGCAGAGATATCGCCTGCAGACGCCGCTTTTATTAATAGAGGTTCTAATTCGGCCCATGATACGAAGCCAAGCGTTGTTTCCACCCCAAATAAGTTATCTGGGTGGTCAAACGGAAGAACCAATTGGAGGCTTACAATTTGGTATTTTATTTTGGTTCCTTTGGTATTAAATTGCACCCGACTGGTTATGTCCAAGGCGGGCAATTCGCGGGGATCTAAGTAATGGTGTTCTGGTTTTTCGGCGCCGTATAGAACCTCTTCACTTTCTGGTATTTTCAAATTTTCTTCAAAGTCAACCAAGGGCATAACCTGGTTAAGGGAATCGGAAGTGTACACCCATAAAGTTCCTGCTTCTATATTTTTTATAATAAATGGAACCAAACCTAGGTCGTCATTTAAAAATATATTGTTCTGAGGCTGTCTAAAATCCAAGCTTTCTTGCTGGAGCATTTCTAGCTGGGTCACTTTGTTTGTTTTGAATTTTGTTTTAGCTGTAACTGGCACGCTGAGTAAGTCTGGGTGCAAATCATGTGCTGGTACTTCCTTGCTTTTTGAAAGTAAATTGGACCTAGAGGCCTCCCATTGAATAAAGGTTTCCACCTCTTGGTAGGTGTCTGATTCAATGGTCTCTAGATCCAAACCAAAAATTTGAATGTGCTCTTGGCTAAGGGCCTGGTACCACTCTTTTTTATCTTTGGAAGATTTGCTTTGCCATTCGTTTAATTTCCTGTCCAACCAACCTTCTTTTTGCAGGTCTTCTACAAATAGCCCATAGATTTCTTCTTCATTGAGGGGAGGAGTATGCTGTCTAACAGCATAAAAGCCATTGGAACTAAGCCGACGACTTGCATCCATTTGGAACTGTGCTTTTTTTAGAGCATCCACCAACAAAGTAAAGTGCGTTGCCGGTTGTTCTCTTTCTGTAATTTTTTTGTAATGGACCCAGTCGAAATCAAATTGAACTCTTGCATTGGCTTTCTGTATACCTGGGAGCACAAAGCCAATACGACTCCCTGCTTTTTTATTAGAAGTTAAATAGGTGTCGTACCAACCATTGTCGGTTTGGGTTATTTCGCTTAAATCAAATGGCGCTTTTTCTGGTGTTTGCGCAGTGAAAGAGGAGTCAAGAAATGCCAAATGTAAAATTTCTGACAACAACGAGGCGCCCGAAGTGTCTTGAATTTCTGAAATTAACTTGCCGTTGGTAAACAGCATATCTCCTCGCCACCAAAAATCAGAAGGATTGGTATAAAATAGTCTATTGGAGTAGTGTTTTTCTACATATGCAATAAATTCAGACCACTTCAGAGAAAAGGCATATTGGTCCACTCCGATCAGGTTGTCAGGGCTCTCGGCGGCTATATAAAAATTTATGAAGTTGATCCGGCTTACAGAGTCTTCTTCGGTTGTTGTAGCAGTAATATCCAAACTGATAACACTAAGATCTTGGGCAAAATAATAAGAAAGGGACTGGGCATATTCTTCCTCGTAGTTTTCGTCTGCTATTAAATCCTCGTCTTCGTAGTATTGCAATTCTTCCATCTCTAGGGTAATGGTTTTGAGCCAATCGCTTGGAGAAAGCTGCTCCACAACAGGTATTCTGGTATAGTAATTCACCTGTTCCAACATGTTGGCATAGTTTATAACATAGGGTGTTAATTCGCCTGCTCTTATCCCAGTAAAAGCAAAAGTACTTAGTTCACTGTTGGGCCGATAAAAGGCTTGGTTGTCTCCTTTTAACATATTGGCGAAACACAACCAACGGGAAGTTTGTGCCTCTTTTTGTCCGAAAGCATTTAAGTTGACAAAGGTCAAAAACAAAAGAATAAAACAGTTTCTCATTATGGGGGATAAGTTTAGATGTTGCAGTTGCAGAATTGGATGGATAGGTATGTGGATAGATATTAAGTTCAAACGATCGGTTAAATTGCTGTGATAATATACGGTTTTTGATGCTTATTTTCTTTGTATTGGAAGAAGTTGTTTCGTATTTGCAACTGGTTGGAATGTATCGTTCTGAGCAACAGACAACTATACGAAACCAATAGTTTGCACCTATCGCCATTGGTTACACCATGGTTTTTTTCAGGTTTATGCCCCCAATTACCCATAAAAAAGTCGTTTGTAATGGATGGAATAACAATCTTATGAATAACTTGTTGAACCATTAACTCCTAATACCATGCAACATACCATTTCGTTTTTGTTTTTATCGCTGTTACTTTTAACCACCACGTCATCCTGTTTGGCACAAGACAATGGCCCAACCACGGGTCCTGTTTTTGAAGATATTGGCGCAGTGTATTCAATAGACAAACTGGATTATCTTCCGGATACCACCCAAAATTTGAAAGCTATTTTTGATGTGGAAAGAAAATATGAGGATCCCAATGCGATGAATTCGGTCCTTTCTAGCCTGCATCGGTATTACAACATGCATGTACGGTATGGGTTTACACAAGATAAAATTCAATTGGTAGTAGTACTGCACGGTGGGTCAACAAAAGATGCACTTTCTTCCTCAGCATACAAAGGGCAATTCAATACGGACAACCCGAACCAACACCTCATTAAGACATTGTCTGGTATTGGGGTAAAAGTGTACCTTTGTGGGCAATCCATGTCCTATAGAGGGTACACCAAAGCAGACTTGTTGCCAGAGGTGCAAGTGGCCTTATCGGCCATGTCTGTTCTGACCGCCTACCAAATGAATGGGTATGCTTTGATAAAGTTTTAATTGGTACCAATATGAAATTATTGGCCCGTTGACTATTTTCAAATAATAGCCAAACAATGAGTTTCCAAAGAATTTAAAAATGTAAACAACATGAAACAGCCTAAAATTTTGCTAGTGTTTTATCTTTTTATAGGCTCTTTTTCTTTTGCACAAGAAAATGCTAAACCGAGCGAGCCAGGAGAGTATACCTACGATACCGACCACAACCTAAAAATTTATTGTTTTAAGCCTGAAAACTACGATGCCGAAAAAAAATATCCAGCCATAGTTGTATTTCACGGGGGTGGGTGGTCTATTGGAGAAGCTTCCTGGGGCTTTAGCAATGCGCAACATTATGCAAGCAAAGGCATGGTGGCTTTTTCGGTGCAATACAGGTTACAAGATAATAAAAATGGCATCACGCCATATGAGTCGGTGCTGGATGCCCAAACGGCCATTCGGTGGCTGCGGGATAATGCCAATAAATTTTCAATCAACAAGAATAAAATTGCTGCCTATGGCTGGTCTGCAGGCGCGCACTTGGCGGCTTGTGCAGCGGTGTTTGAAAACCTAGATGCGCCAACGGTCACTACTTCGAGTGCACCCAACTTATTGGCTTTAAAATCGCCGGCGCTTTCTCTCTTGTTGTATCCTAACTTTCAACAAAGGTTGGGAGACAAAATACAAGTGTCCAATTTATCCCCTGCAGAGCATGTTTCTAGTGCAACACCTCCAAGCATTATTGTTATAGGAAGGTCGGATACTGTTACGCCTCTGGAAGGCTCTGAATTGTACCACAACAACTTGAAAAAGTTAGGGATACCCTCAGAATTGCATGTTTATGATGGTGTAGGACATTTGTTCACCCCATCTACGGAACCAGACGACGGCTGGCCCAACCCAGATCCATCCATCCGAACAAAAGCTGAAAATGCAATGGATCTGTTTTTGGCGAAACATGGGTACTTCCAAGAACAATGAATTAATTTTTGTAATAGAGAAAAGTTAGTACCACTTATTTTATGTGCATTCAATCAATTTTTAAAAAACAAAGTCTATGTTGGAAAACAAATCAATGGTAATGGAAGTAGCAGTGTTAAATGTGATACCAGGAAGGGAATTGGCGTTTGAGAAGGATTTTAAATTGGCCGGTAAGTACATAAGTTCCATAGAAGGGTATGGAGGCCATACCTTGAAAAAGTGTTTAGAAAAACAGAACCAATATGTGTTATTGGTCCATTGGGAAAGCCTAGAAAACCATGAAATTGGGTATAGGCAATCGGAAGCTTATGTAGAATGGAAAAATTTATTGCACCACTACTACGATCCTTTCCCAACCGTAGAACATTATGAAACCGTGGTTTAAATATTTTAAAGGGCAGGTTTTCGTTGCCTATACAGCGTAAGTATTCGTAAATTGCATAAATAACCGTAGCACGGATAGAATGAAAAACTTATTGGCAGAATACATTACTAAGTTGGATAAATTTAACCCTTCAGAAGTAAAAGCAGTAGTAGACCATACCGAATTGGGTTCATTTAAGAAGGGCACTATAGTTTTAAAGGAAGGAATGGTTTGCCACCGGTGTTTTTTTGTAGTGAAAGGATGTTTAAGGCAATACAGGCTGGTGGACGGAGAAGAAAAAACCACTGCTTTTTTTATGGAAGGCCAAGCAGCAGTTTTATATGCAAGTTATATCCAGCAAGCGCCTTCAAAATACTACCTAGAATGCTTGGAAGATAGCCTACTGACTACAGGCACAAGAGAACAAGAGTTGGCCTTGCATCGCCAATACCCTCAGTTGGAACAATTAATCCATACTTTGATGTTTGAAGATCTGACCAAGGCCGAAGTAAGAATGGAGATGCTCAACCATTATAAGCCCGAAGAAAGGTACCAGCATTTGCTGGCCCATCATCCTCAACTTTTACAACGTGTTGCCCAACACCAATTGGCGAGTTACATCGGGGTTACCCCAGAATCATTCAGCCGAATTAGAAAAAGAATTGCAGAAAAGAGTTGCTAAGGAGCAGACCCGGCCATTTGTGGAGCTAAGGATTGCTTTTTCAATAGAAAAAAAAGGCCTATAGACCCAAAAAGCAATTCGATGGCCATTGCTGCAAGCAAAGAATTGCTAGGCAAACCATCCAAGAGAATGGCTATGAGCCTGGACACTCCATAAGAAAGATAAAATAGGGTGGTAAGTTGCAAGGCGAACCACCGCATTTTGGAAAATAATAGACCGGATAAGATCAAGGTACCTACGGTAAAAATTAAACCACCTGGTGCCCTTAGTTCACTCAATAGGTTAACGTTGTTTGGGTCCAGATAAATTCCGGCAGAACGTTCAAAAGTAACTGGCCAAAGGAGCAAGGCCAACCCAATGGTGCAAGCAGCCAACCCGGCCATCGTTAACAATAGTTTTGTAGCTGTTGATTGTTTCATTTTATACGATTTAGTCCGATACAAAAGTCCACCAATTCTTTTTGGTATGCATTGACTTAAGATAAGAACACAATTGATAAGTACCCTAACAATTATTTATAGAATCCTCCAACAGTTGGCGGGCAACCATTGTCTCGCAAATGCGTAACATACAGGAGGTTATCTATTTTTTTATAGGGAGCATTTATGAGTAAAACAAAATTTTTCACCTTTGTGTCCTTGTTCCTAACAGGTTTTCTGTTGGTATACCATTGTTTTAAACTTTACTCCATCTACTTTGGGGAGGATGTGTTCAATTCAAACGAGTTCCAGCAATCTTTTGGGCATAACTTTCCTTTAAACGCTTTAATTCCTGTTATGAGTGGTTTTAGGATTCTGGTGATTTTAGGTGCTATAATAGGCCTATTAAAGGTTAGAACAGGGCTTATTGTTTTGTGGGCAGGCATAGGAATGTTGGTAGCTTTGCAGTTTTTAATTGCCATAACCTCTTCAAGTGAAAAAATACAGCTTCTTTTTTCTGGTTTGCGCCCATTAAAAGGGCTCCTAATTCCAAGTATAATTACTATAATTTCAAACAAAAAACACTGATTTTAACCCAATAGAACCATGACCTACGATCCAACCAACCACGCTGTAATAGAGCAATTCAAAGACTACTTTTCAAATTTAGGCCAAACCGACAAAGCGCAATTGTCCATGTTGTACGCTGCCGACATTGTATTTACAGACCCGATGCATTCCATAATTGGTCTGGACGCCTTAGCGGCGTACTTTGAAAAACTCAACAAAAACTTAATTGCTGGTAATTTCCAGTTTACCAATGAGGCGATGCAGGATGGCAAAGCTATTTTGTCTTGGGAGATGCATTTGGTATTAAAGAAACCAGCCAAAACCATTACTGCACAAGGGATTTCCGTGCTTTCTTACCAAGAAAAAATCACAGCGCAACGGGATTACTTCGATGCTGGCGAAATGTTTTATGAGCACGTACCACTGTTAGGAACGATGCTCCGCTTTATCAAGAAAAAAATAGCTGCCGCTTGATCCATAGGAGTTCAATTGATGGAGTAAATTATTATATTAGGGTAAGAACAGTAATAGCCTATTCCTATTGTTAAAAAGATAAACCCCATGCCCTATGAGAATCAGTGTTGTTAGTATTCCAGTTTTGGACCAAGACCAAGCCTTGGCTTTTTACACAGAAAAATTAAGTTTTGAGAAGAAATTAGACATTCCGTTGGGAGGAGAACACCGTTGGTTGACATTGGTGGCCAAGGAAGATCCAGAAGGTCCACAATTGTTGTTAGAACCAGCCCCCATTCATTTTGAACCCTCCAAAGTCTATCAAAAAGCCTTGTACGATGCGGGTATTCCGGTTACACAATTGGACGTAACGGACCTACAGAAAAGTTATGAACAATTGTTAGCAGCCGGGGTGCAGTTTATCAAGCAACCTACCGATATTGGGTCTGGAAAAATAGCTATTTTGGACGATACTTGTGGCAATTACATACAACTCGTAGAATTAGAATAAGAACAAACATGAAAGCAGTTTATTACAGATGGAGAATTTAAGATCGTTCCGAGTGTTCAATGAAGAGTCCATGGCTTTGGATATCGTGGAACTATTGAATAAAAATAAAATACCTAATAAGATGGTCTTAGTTGCACCTAGTGTAGATATTAATTTTGGGACAGGGGCATTTCAAAAGGATTTTCAAATTTTAATAGACGAAAAAGACTTTGAGGAGGCCAACGCTCTGTTGGAGAAAGATGCTGAATGGATGGTCGATAAAGTAGATCCCGAATATTATCTTTTTGCATTTACCAAGCAAGAGTTGTATGAGATCTTAGTTAAACCAGATGAATGGGGCACTTTCGATTACCAATTGGCTTTTAAGATTCTTCGAGAAAAAGGAGAAAACATTGATAAAAGTACTATTGACAAAATGCGGTTGGAGCGGTTAGAGAAATTAAAACAGCCAGATAAAGGAAGTCCAGAATGGATATACTTTGGTTATTTCACTGTATTGCTTGGTGGTTTATTGGCTATTTTTATTGGGTGGCATCTTTTGAATGGAAAAAAGACACTTCCAAATGGCCAAAGGGTAGTGCGGTACAACACTTTAGAAAGAAAACATGGTAGAATTATATTCTGGTTGGGCTTGTTTGTATTTCCAATAGTACTGTTGTATCGGTTATATGCTTTAATGGACCAAGGCAACTGGTTCGACGGGATGGTTTTTTAATAACAAAGCCAACTTTTAATTTCTTTTTATCGTTGTAAAAGAAAACGAATAGTATGAGCAAGAACCAACCTACCAATGTCCTGAGTAGTCCGAAAAAAAAGTTGATGGAATTGAACCTTCAATTGCCAGAGGTTTCTACACCCGGTGGTAGTTACGTATCGGTGAACATACGAGGTAAAATGGCCTTTGTAGCCGTTCAATTTCCAATATTGAATGGGAAGTACTTGTTCCAAGGCAAATTAGGACAGAACTTAACCACAGATGAAGGATACCAAGCGATGCAATTGTGTGCGCTAAATGTTCTGGCCCAAATGGAGAGCAAAGTGGGTTTTGACTACATAGAAGGGCTGAACCACATAGACGCTTATTACCGGGCTAGTGTCGAATGGGACGACGCCCCGATGGTCGTGAACGGAGCATCTGATTTGTTTCTTAAAGTGCTAGGAGAACAAGGGGTGCATGCCCGAGCCATTTTTGGAGTAGAACATCTTCCGCGTGAATTCGGTGTTGGGCTCACTGCCTCCTTTACAATTAAATAATTCTGGTCGATCCCTAGAGCTCTGTGTAACAAGCATGCCTAAAACAGGAGAATTGATGGCAATGGACTGCCAACAGATTCCCAATTGGCCGGTCCCAGTTAATGATTGAATAAAGAGCATTTTGATTCAATTAAGTTCCTTTTAGAACATTTTGAGTTGAAAAATGCAAGGTATAATGGGCGATTTTTATGGATTGCAACTAATATTTCACATTTTAATAGGTAGTCTTATGGCGAATAAATTTAATACAGATGCAACCTTAACGCCCCAAATATTGGGGAAACAATTGAAACAACCGGAAGGTAGTTTAGGCAAACAAATTGGCAAGGAAATGAACAAGGGCAATCGGTACATTTGTCTTAATTCCTACCAAGTGTTGGACCCAAAAGAAGGCAATCGGATTTTGGAAATAGGAATGGGCAATGGGTTTTTTGTTTCAGAATTGTTAGAAATGGCTGCGGAATTGCGTTATTGGGGCGTGGATTTTTCCGCTGTAATGGTAGAAGAGGCCATTATTATAAACCAGCATTTTATAGATTCAGGAAGCGTCCACATACAAAAGGCATCCATTGCTTCTCTTCCTTATGCATCTGGCAGCTTTGATTGTATCACGACTACCAATACCCTTTATTTTTGGCCAAACCCACAAGAAGATGTTCTAGAACTGATTCGAGTGTTAGAACCTGGTGGGAAGTTATTGGTAGGGTATCGTTCTAAGCAATGTATGGATCAATTGGAATTAACAAAACATGGATTTGAAAAGTACGAAGTAGAAGCAGTCGAGCAATTACTCCGTGGAGCAGGATTGCAGCAAGTAAGTACACAGCGCATAAAAGAACCAATGTTAGAAGTAGACGGTACCACCTTAGCAATGGAAGGTATTTTTACAACTGCTGTTAAACCAATATCCGAAGGGAATTAAACCAATACAATGTTGTTATGGAAATCATTAAAGATTGGGGCCACATTCGAAAACACTTTAATACCAGTTTTAGGTCTAATTTTCATGTAACGGTGGCTTCTGTAAATAGTGCCAATGAACCAACCGCAACGCCCATTGGCTCTTTGTTTCTCAACGACAACCAGCGAGGATTTTATTTTGAAAAATACCCTTCTAAACTTCCAAAACATGCCAATCAAAACAAAAGCATTTGTGTACTAGGTGTCAATAGTGGCACGTTGTATTGGCTTCGATCGCTGTATATTGGGCGGTTCAATACTCCCCCAGCCTTGAAACTATATGGCGAATTGGGCATAAGAAGAAAAGCTACGGAGCAGGAAATAAAACGATTGAAGAGAAGAATGCGTTTTACAAAGTTGTTAAAAGGGAACCGCTATTTATGGGGTGATATGGAGTGGGTACGAGAAGTTTCGTTTGCTCAAATAGAAAAGGTGCATCTAGGCAAAATGACCCTAGGCCAATAATTTAAAGCCATTTTTCGAGGAGGTAGACAATTCAGGTTTATCAGCATTTTATGTGAAGGCCAACGGTGTTAAAAGAACGGTCCTTTCCTTATATTCGTAACTGCGCTTATTTAATATGGTTTAAACATTATTTTTTAATATAAAATATATATATTTCGTTTGAAACGGTATTTATAAACATTGTTATTATTTTATTCTAATTAAATCATAATTTCAATTGAATGGAGACGCAGCCATTGGATCAATGGAAGCATTTTGCGCTTTTTGAGAGGTGTTCCGGTTCAATACCGCATTGTATTTTTAAACTAAAACTTATATAAAAAATGGCAGATCACTTGCTAACAATTACTGGAATTAAGCCAGACGGGGCATTAATCCTAAACAACGATCCCAATTGGAACGGCGTCTTAGATGTAAAAACCAACGATACGGTGACATGGGCTATAGGCTCAGGCTCAGGGGTGCAGTCCATCGATGCAATTTTTCCGGATGCCGGCAACACCTCCGTATTTTCTTCTGACCCTGCCCCAGTTGCAGGAACAACCAGTTGGCGGGGTACAATAGAAAGTTCTACTGCGCAAAACGACAATGAATGGTATTCGATAACCTATACCAATACCAGTGGGGTTCAGCATACATGGGATCCAGATATACAAGTTAACCCGTAAAATATTATTATGTTTTTTAATACAAAGGCCTATTTCATTATAGGCTTTTTTTATACCATTCCCATTTTGGCTCTAGCTCAGAACCAGCACATAGCAGACAGCTTGGCGAAAGTTTATCCAACCGAAAACTTAAAAGACAGTGCCAAAATGGAACTTCTTCGAAACATTGCTTTTAATGAAGTCAATGATTTGGATTTGGCCATTCGTTATTCTGAAGAATTAATAGACTTTTCTATTGCCAAAGAAAACGATTTATACCTTTTTAGAGGGTATTTTCTAAAGGGCAATAAAACCAAACAAAAAGGAGATTTAGACGATGCCCTGGATGCCTATTTTATGGCTGTGGAGGCTGGTCAAAAAGCGAATTATCCCATAGGAGAGGGCAGTGCTTACGGAGCAATAGCTTCTGTTTATTCTATATCCAACAACCATGAAACGGCTATGCTGTATTACGGCAAAGCAATTCAATCCTTAAGAACATCCAACAACGACATCATTTTGGCCTCTGCCATTTTAAATGCGGGCGAGGCTTTCAGAAAAAACAAGGACTACGATTCTGCATTGATCTACTTTAGAGAGTCAGGTGAAATATTTGAAAGGGCCAACTATCTAACAGGTAAAGCATACAATTTGGGCAATATGGGCATGGTATACGCCAGTTCGGATCAAAATACATTGGCCGAACAATTTATAAATGAGGCCATATTTATACTAGAAAAGTCTGAAGACTACTACCCTGTTTGTACGTATCTAATAGCCATGTCGGATATTTACTTAGAAAAAAATGAACCGACAGCGGCATTGGCCTATGCCGAAAGAAGCCTTCAGCTGGCCCAAGATAACCAGCTCAAACAACAAATAAGTGAAGCCAATTTAAAGCTATCAGAATTGTTTGAATTGGCTGGAGACTACCAAGCATCCTTTAAATTTTATAAATCGTTTGTAGCATTTAGAGACAGCGTCAACAATATAGATTTGGTTCAAAAAATGGCTGATTTAAGGGCTGATTATGAAATTTCTCAAAAACAAGTGGAAGTAGATTTACTCCACCAACAACAACGCAACCAACAAATAATTCAAATAGGTGCCATCTTGTTATTTTTTATCATTACCTCGGGTTTGACTTTTTCAATCTGGCAAAAAAAACGGTCCAACAAACAACTTATGGGATACAACCAAGAGTTGGTAAAGCGCGATATTGAGATAGCTGAGCGCAACAAAGAATTGCAAGAAATGAACAATTCGAAGGACAAACTATTTTCAATTATCGGACACGATTTAAAAGGCCCACTGAACACGCTTACAGGGTTTTCAACCTTGCTTTCCCAGCATACAGAGAGTTTAACTACCGAAGACATCAAGCGCTTAGCCTTGGACCTTGACATATCCTTAAGAAATCAGTACAAACTTTTAGAAAACCTATTAAACTGGAGTTTGTCGCAATCGGGCAAGATGGACTTTACTCCAGACGTATTTGATATGAACGACGTGTTGATAGAAAATCAGAAACTGCTACAGGCGCAGGCAGCCGAGAAAGGAATTGAATTAAATGTCGAATTAAAAGAACATTCCAATGTGCATGCGAATAAAAAATCTGTGCATACAGTTTTGAGAAATATAATATCCAATGCAATAAAATTTACGGAAAAAAAGGGAGTCGTAACCATGCGGTTAGAACACGATGCCAACGACGTGGTAGTTTCCGTTTTGGACACTGGGCTTGGAATCGGGCCTGAAGAGCAAGAAAAACTGTTCCAAGTGGGCTCAAAACATTCCACTTTGGGTACGGCCAATGAAAAAGGTACTGGGCTAGGCCTGGTGTTATGCAAAGACTTTGTTGAAAAAAACAATGGGGTGATAGGGGTGGAAAGTGTCTTAGGTGAAGGGTCAAAATTTTATTTCACAATTCCAAAAGCGCGTGAAAAATAGTGTATTATTGCGCTTTATGAAGAAGGAAACAATTTACGAGATTGAACCAGAAATGGTAAGAATACCAAGGGGTTCTATCGAATTGAGAGACGACAGAATACAACAGGTGTGGACCACTAAAATACTCCCTATGGACTTGGCGAAGCACTTGGTTACACAAAAACAATATGAGGCAGTGGTGCATGCGAATCCTAGCGCTTTTAAAGGGACACAATTACCTGTAGAAGGTGTTTCATGGATAGATGCGGTAACTTACTGCAATGCGTTGTCGGATATTTATTCTTTAGAGAAATGTTATGAAACATCCGCTGCAAACAAAGTGCTACTTAAGAAGGAAGCCAATGGTTTTAGACTTCCAGCCGAAGCAGAGTGGGAATACGCTTGTAGGGCTGGGAGTACAGGCATTCGATATGGTACATTGGATGCCATTGCATGGTATAAAAATAATTCTGAAGGAACCACCCAGCCTGTAGGTCAAAAAATTGCCAATGATTGGGGGTTATATGATATGCTGGGGAATGTGTGGGAATGGTGTTCGGATGTTTACGATGAAACGGTTTATGGTTCTTATAGGATTATTAGAGGAGGAGGTTGGAATGACAACGAGCGAGGTTGTATGGCTACCAACCGACGAAGAAGCCACCCAGTAGCATTCAAAATCGATGACCTGGGGTTCAGAGTCGCCCGCAATAGTACCGCGCATTAAAGGAAAAGGGTTTGGATTGAGGTGGCTATTGCCACGTATTGTGCAAATCCTTATATTGCTTTCATTCATTTGTTCAAAGTAAAATGGTTTTTAATTCCCTTGATTTTGCCTATTTCTTGCCCATCGTTTTTGTGCTTTATTGGTCTTCCAGCAAGCTGGGAGTCTATTGGCAAAATGTGGTGTTGTTGGTGGCAAGTTATGTGTTTTATGGCTGGTGGGACTGGCGCTTTGTAGGCCTGTTGTGGTGTAGCACCGCAGTCGATTATTGGGCAAGCCAGCGGATGCAACAGTCCAAACATCCGGGAGGAAGAAAAAAATTATTGTGGCTCAGTTTGTTTGTCAACCTCGGTGTATTGTCTTTTTTTAAATACTACAATTTTTTCGCCGATTCCTTTTCAGATGCCTTTGTGTTTTTTGGACAAGAGGTTGGACTGCGCCATTTGGACATAATTTTACCCGTCGGAGTGAGTTTTTATACCTTTCAATCGATGGGGTATACGATAGATGTCTACAAAAAGAAAATACTACCTGCCACTAGTTTTGTGGGCTTTGCAGTTTATGTAGGTTTTTTCGCACAATTGGTTGCGGGCCCAATTGAAAAGGCCAGCAATCTTTTGCCTCAACTTCTTAAAAAAGGGACGCTTAAGTACAAAGACTTGGAACAAGGAGCCCATTTACTATTATGGGGTTTGTTTAAAAAAGTTGTCATAGCAGATCGTTTGGCTTTGGTTGTGGATGAAATTTTCAACAATGCAGGAGAATACTATGGATTAACTTTTGCCATGGGTGCGATTTTTTTTGCTGTACAGATTTACTGTGATTTTTCTGGTTACTCTGATATGGCCATTGGAACTGCGCGGCTTTTTGGTATCCAGTTATCCAAAAACTTTGCACTACCTTATTTTTCCTCTAGTTTAACTGTTTTTTGGAGGCGTTGGCACATATCCTTGTTCCAATGGTTCAAAGACTATGTATACATTCCGTTAGGAGGCTCCCAAGTGGGGTTGGCCAAACAATTGTGGTATGTGTTGCTGGTCTTTTTACTAAGTGGTTTGTGGCATGGCGCCCAATGGACTTTTGTGATTTGGGGTGCTTACCACGGTTGGTTGTATGGCCTAGAAAAAATCAGTCAAGTACTATTTAAAAATAAAAGGTGGATGCTTCCTTTTCAGCATGTGCTGGTTTTGTTGGCGCTATTATTGGGATGGGTAATATTTCGCTCTAACTCCTGGGAGGATTTGGTTTATATTTTGGACGCGCTAACCAGTTTTGAACACTATTCCTGGGTTCAAGTGAGTCCTTATTTTGTCCCGTTAGTAAAAAACTCAGTGTTTGGTATAGATGTGTTTTTGTCTGTTTTTTTAATGGTATTGTTATTTAGTTTGGAGTACATTTTTACCTACCAACTAGATTTTGAATCCTTACCATTTAAAATTAGGTTGCCCTTTTATGTGTTTGGTGTTTGGATGATTTATGTTGTAGGGGTTTTTGAAATGAAAGAATTTATCTATTTTCAATTCTAATTATGCCAGTTAAATTGTTTCGTCTGTTTCTTATTCTTCTTTTATGTGTTTTGACCTTGGGTTGGACGCAGTGGTGGGTTCGGCGTACCATGTTGTCGGTTAAAGAGGATACAATGGGAAAAATAAATGCGGTTGCTGCTAGGGAACTGGATTACAATATGACAGTGTGGGGAGCCTCTACGGCTTTGGTCAATGTCAACCCAGCCATCCTAAAGGACAGTACTGGATACCCCACCATGAACATGGGCATCAACGGAACTAACATAGACCAATACCACGGTTTGTTGCGCCATTATATTGGGTATACAGAACAGAGCCAATGGTTGCTGCTCGTCCTCGATGTAGAAGGCGGCCTTTTGGACCGGGATTATTATTACCACCCCCATTATTGGATACACCATTTAGACAACCCAGCTATTTACAATAGCTTTTATGACATTGACCCTGCCATACAGCGGTTGCAGTATGTGCCATTTTATGCTTTAACATTATACGATCAGCACGCTTTTCAATACATCAAAAGAGCACTATCCAACACCAAAGAAGTACCAACAGAACACCTCGGTTATAAACCAAATGGTACTGGGTATTACGACCTTGAATCGAACAACAAAGTGTCCCCTTTTACCGTTGATTTGGGTACACGGTGTTTTGAAAAAATCATTAGTATTTCAGAAGAGGCCCATGCCAAAGGTATTGAGGTAGCTGTGGTAGTGACCCCATGTTTTAGTGCTGGTCGGGACAAAATCCTCAATTATGAGGCTTTTACAGAAAAAGTGGAGGAATTTAAACAAAACAATATTTATGTTTTAGATTTTTCCGACCATGGCATGAGTCAAAACCCGAAATACTTTGTTGACAATACCCATTTAAATGCCGAAGGCGCTAATGTTTTTACCCGTATATTGGCTTCGAGAATTAATCAGATGACCCAATAATAATATGATCCATCCGTTAAAAATGTTGCACCCTCTATTCGGTTACGCTGCAGTTGTAGGAGTGCTTTGTTATGTGTATGGACTATTGGCCCAGCAGATGGACATATTTTTCTTTTGGGAGAGCCAGCACATCGGAATGATTTTGCTTTTTGTAACCATAGGGGTGGCATTGGCTGTTAATATGCTAGTACAACTAAAAATTGCAAAAAATGACCATCGAATTTGGTGGGAAGGAGGGTTAAGAATTGTTATTATTCTGGTGGTTGTAGTGGGCAATGGCATGGTGCTTTTGAATCCTACTTTTGCAGCTGCTAAAGCCGAAATCAGGGCAGACTTAGAACTGAAAAAGGAGTTGGGCGAAATTCAGGGATTCGGTTGGTTTCCAAGAGGTTCTATACAAACCGGAAATAAAGCTGGAGACCGCTACCAACAGGGGTCATTCATTTTGTTGGTTAAAGGAGAAAAGAGATACAAAGAACTTGGAATAAACATGGTGCAAATCAATGGTGGGCCATGGGAAATTCAGAAATTTTAGTGCACAATGACACGTCTTATAGATTTATCACAAGAAATATATCCTGGCATGCCTGTATATAAAACGCTGCCACAGGTAAAAATGACCATCCACAATTCGCACGAAGAATGGGAAGGCAATAAAAATCCAGAGCATCCCACGCCAAGTGTACATAAATTGGAAATGGGAGAACATACTGGCACCCATGTGGATGCCATTAACCACATGGCCAAAGAATACCAAGGGCATTCGATAGATACCATGCCATTGTCCATGTTTTATACGGAAGGGATTTGTCTGGACCTTTCCCATAAAGGGTTGTCTGAAATGATAACGGAACAGGACCTTCAAGCTGCCTGTGACACATCGAACCTAAGCATTAAAAAAGGAGACACCGTTTTGCTATATACAGACCATTATAGGAAACATTTTTTGACACTCAAGTGGCCCAAAGGTCCGGGATTGTCAGAATCAGCAGCCAGATGGTTGGGAGAGCGCAGAATTTCGGCTTTTGGCGTAGAAACAATGGCCCCTGGCATTTCGGGGATTTCCAATAAAGGAGTGCATCAAATTTGTGGAGACCTAAATTTTACCCATTACGAAAACCTGGTCAATTTGCACCAATTAATTGGCATTGGCCGTTTTAGGTTCATTGCATTTCCGCTTAAAATTAGAGGAGGAACAGGTTCTCCAGTAAGAGCTGTAGCGGTGTTGGAACAATAACAAGGAAGAAGGAATTAAAATAGTTCCATATTACGCTAATTGTAAGAAA
This sequence comes from Cytophagales bacterium Alg240-R148, assembly GCA_900537185.1. Lineage (GTDB taxonomy): Bacteria > Bacteroidota > Bacteroidia > Cytophagales > Cyclobacteriaceae > Alg240-R148. The sequence goes on along the minus strand of LS999827.1, from coordinate 900,171 downwards.
ATTCAATTGACCGTTTTTGATTTGAAAACGGCCAATTAACGGATTAAAACCTACCAGGGAAATTAAAAGTCCTGTTGGCAGGAATTCCACAAGAAAAAGGAGAGGTGCAGTCTGTAAAAGTTGGAATGCTAATTCCGCTGCTTACATTTGAGCTGGTTTTGATTCTACCAATATAACTGTATTCGTAAGGGGTAATATCTCGGCACCCACCATAAACAATGGTGTAACCAGAGTTGGCATACATACCTCCTAGCCCTACCCCTGAAGTCAACATAAAAACGTCGTAAGTAGTGTTGCCTTTTACTTCCCTTATAGGACGATTGGTTGGATACAAATGTAAAATAATTTCACTTGCTGCAGGGCAAAAATTGTTTAATTCTTCTGTGCAAGGAAGATCAACAATTGGTTTGGAGTTGTTGGGTACAGTTGAAAAAAAACCAAACAGAGCAAAAACTATAAAATTCAACATAACAATTTAGTTTATATAAATAAAAAAATGAAAATATGTAAAAAATCAATGAATGACAATTAAAATTGTGTTAAGTAAATAAAATATTTCTTAAACTTCGGGTGGTAGGCTAAGTTTGCAACCCAAAATCCATTGCGCCATTGAATGTTCTTTTTAACATGGCCATTTGCCCGCAGTGCCACATGCTGTGCTGAATATTCCAAGTGATGGCTTCAAATTTACTCTTGGCAACCGGGTTAGACACTTTTGTTGGGGCCAAGGGGTTGGATAAGTCGCTGTCCGAAAGAGAAGCGATGCTTTTTAAAGAAGCAATTTCTACAATTGAAAGCGCTTGAAGCAAATCTTCACTTTTAAATTTTCCGATAGATTGCTGAGCAGGACTTTGGGTAAATGCAGCGCCATAGTCCCTCAATGGGATGCTTTGGGCAACCTCAGGATCGTGTCCATTCAAGCACATAATAGTATGGAAATACCAACTCATGAATAAATGTCCCACTTGCCAATTTACGTTGGTGTTCAACCCTTGTGGGCAAGTTTCCCAATGTTCTAATGGGATAGAATCCAATAGTTGGTGGGTCCAGGCATAGCTGCTTTTTGTTTGCTCCAAAAGTGTATCAATGGTATCCATGTGCTTTGTTTTTTTAAAAGTAAAAAAAAATGAATCCAATTGAAGTTTTGATTTCGATTATTTATACCCAAATCATCAAGAGCATAGGCAACCGTTGTTTTTAATAGAGCAGTTGTGAAATTTTTATTTTTAACCCGTTTTTTTAAAAATAGTGCAATATTAATACGATTGGTGCACAATGCTTGAGTAAAAGGTTAATAAAGTATAGGGTGTATGAAATAAGCTGGGTTTTTTTTGGTTGAATTGAAGCAATTGTTATTGTTTTGTACCAACAAAAGCCATAAGGGTTTTTTGTTAGTACTTACACCGAGTTGTGAAGGCCTCTGGCTAACATAATAGAGTATAGGTAATGGTTATAATTATTATTAGTTTGAAAAACACCTTCCTTGCAAAAGAAAGGTGTTTTTTTGTTTGTTCTTGTGTTAAGGAAGTTGGGCATAACCCCGTTTGTTTTTCCAAATAAAGTATTTTTCTAAGAGCACTTTACCAAAATCGTTTAAGATATTAGGCAACATAATTGCGAATTGTCTTGGCTTAAATAAATGGTTGGCCACCAAATAAACCTCTTTTCTACCTGCATCCATTACACAGAGAGCAGGTATTTTGCCCCATTCTTTATCAATTAATGGTTGGTTACCTTTAATGAGGCGAGCAATGTTTTTCGCAACTATTTTTCCAGTAACATCACTTGGGTATCCAGTTTTTGGAACTCCAAATGGGGTGTTTTTAATTTCGAAATTGGGCCGTACTTGAACTGCAAGCCCTGCCGCAAAAACGTTTTTAAAAGTGTGGTGTTGGTAGGTGCCATCGGTTTCCACAAAACCCTTGTCATCCACCAATGCAGGGCTATTTTTCATTACTTGAGCTCCTTCAAACGGCGGCATAAGCATGGCCATTTTATAAGGCAACTCCGTTCCATCTTTTAATGTAATGGTGTTGTCTTCTATTTTTTTGATGCTGGCATCTGTGATCCATTCAATGTTGTAGAGCTTCATGAACATTTTTAACATGGCCTCTCCACCTGGCATCCCATCGATGCCAAAATTACCCAAATAGGGTTCAGGAGTAATCCAATACAACTTCACTTGGCCCCTTACCTTGCGCCTTCTTAATTCGTTGTCCATATTAAACAAATATTCGTAGGCAGCTCCCATGCAACTGGCACCTTGGGTGGCCCCAATTACTACGGGCCCTGGGTCTTTGATCAATGCTTCAAAAGCATGCTGTGTTTTTTGAGCCAGCCGAGGGATGACTATATTTTCGATTTTGTTGTCTTCTGGTTTCAAACCATCTACAACATCAAAGTTCATTTGTACACCAGTGGCAACCACCAAATAGTCGTAACAAATTGGCTCCTCGGCCTCAAGATGGACTGTATTATGCTCAGGGTCTACCTGGACAGCCTTGTCTTGTATGAATTGTATGTTTTTTTTTCTAAAAATGGGTAAAATATCAAATTTTATATCTTCCACCTTCCGTCTACCAAATGGCACCCAAATCAAAGAAGGTACATATAAAAACTCATGGCTTGGTGCCACCACAATTATTTCATTCTCTTTTTTTCCCAATTGTTTGCGCAATTGAATGGCGGCTGTATAGCCTGCGAAATTACTGCCTAATACTACGATCCTTTTCATGACTTTTGGGTTTTAAGTTTTCCATCCTCCTCTGTCAATTATCAAGTATTAATTTCTCTATTTAACAATCCATTTTCAGTGACTTCGATCACATAGAAAGATGACTGTATCACCGCTAACATCCACATCGAATACCGGGCTCGCCAACTGCACTGTCCGTTTCAAAGGCATACCCATCGCGCTGCCACCAATCGAACCCACCAATTAATTCTTTTACTTTAAAACCTAGTGCACTTAGGTTTCTTGCCCCTTTGGTGCTGCCATTGCATCCAATTCCATCACAATACGCAATGTAGGTTTTGGATTTATCCCAATGTTGTGTGCTTTCGGTATTCATGTCGGCATGGTATAAATTAATAGCAGAAGGGATATGACCTAAATTAAAGTGCTCCGACCGCCTTACATCCACCACTACCCAATTGTTTTCATTTTGAAGGACATGCTGTAGGTCGGATGCATCGGTGTAGTATTCCAGTTTTGCTTCGTAATAGGCGCGTGCTGTTTTCATGGTATTTGTTTTTAGTTGAATCAAAGGTAAACCTGAATAGATTGGCAAAAAAGCGAATTAAATTCACCTACATCCTGAAGATTATTCAGGGAATAGGAGTATTAATTTTACTACCTTTATGTTTCATCGTATGGAAACAAGGTATTTAAAATTAGTAAAGTCGATAGTTGAAGAGGGGTCTATAGCACGGGCCTCTGAAAAACTATTTTTGACACCGTCGGCACTGAGCCACCAGCTTAAAGAAGCGGAATCTGTTATTGGCACTAGACTTTTTGACCGGGCCAACAAACGTTTGCTTTTGACATTGGCAGGAGAGAAAGTTTACGAAGCGGCCAATGACGTACTGGGTAGGCTGAATGCTGTCGAAAAGCAAATAGCAGCTCTTAATAAGGGCACTGCCGGTTCCATCACTCTCAGCACAGAGTGTTATACCAGTTATTTTTGGTTGCCAGCAGTAATCCAACAATTTGAACAAGAATACCCCAATGTAGAGATAAAAATTAATTTTAACGCGACCCACAAGCCACTCGAAAAACTGCTAGAAGGTGATTTGGACCTCGCCTTGGTTAATTCTAAAATACCTGGCAATGCCTTGTCTTACCTCGAAGTTTTTGAAGATGAAATGGTTGGCATTGCTGCCAAGAACCATGCTTGGGCAGATCTAGAATTTTTGAGTCCGGCAGACTTTACGGACCAAAACTTAATCATCCATAGCGAACCAATTTCTACTGTTACCGTGTACCGAGATTTCATGAAACCAGCGGGTTTTGAACTGAAAGAATATACACCAGTACCACTCACAGAGGCGGCCGTGCAGATGGTCAAAGCCAAAATGGGGGTCATGGTATTGGCCAACTGGGCACTCCAACCCTACTCGGACGACGATAAATTGATTTTGCGTTCTTTGGGCGCTCAAGGACTTAGAAGAAAACACTATGTGGCCAGCTTAACTGGTAAAGACTACCCAGATTATTTCAAACATTTCATTCATTACCTGTCTAAATTTATTCAGCCATGAAATATACCATAAGACGGGCGAGACTCGAAGATTTGGATAGAATTGTTTCACTTTGTGCCGACCATGCAGCCTATGAAAAAGCGGCCTATTCTCCGGCTGGCAAACGCGCTGCTTTGCAGCAACACCTATTTAACAATCCGGAGCACATGGTTTGTTTGGTAGTGGTGGACAGCGCAGACCTAGCGGTTGGTTACGCATTTGTAACCAAGGATTATTCCATTTGGAACGCGGCCCATTATGCACACATGGACTGCCTGTATTTTGATCCACCTGTGAGGGGGGCAGGTATTGGAAAGAAAATAATGGAGGCAATTAAATTGGTAGCAAAAGAGTGGGGGTGCTCGGAGGTACAATGGCAAACTCCAGTTTTCAATGCCCGTGGCATTAATTTTTACAGACAATTGGAAAACACAGAAGAAAAAGAGAAAATCAGATTTTTTTGGCACTAGCTGTTTTTAATACTTAATTTTTTGATTTTTATTCGAGATTCGCGGCAATCCCCAGTCAAAGCCATATTTTAATTGCAGGTCGATCAGGTGGTTTCTTGTTTGTACCGAGCGTAACCCAATTGCTTCTCGGAGTTCATTGGCATAAACTAGTTCTGACGGAGTTAAAGATTTGCTTAAGTAACCATAGGTACTGCGGCGCCATTTTTCATTGATATTCAATCTCCAGTTTTCAATATAGGCCAATTCGTACACAGACATTTCTCCTGTTTTGCATGCTTGCACCAGCAGCGGATAAAGGCTTTGGTAGAGGCTGTCTTTTTGATTGAAATTAGAGGATATGGAATTGTGGTGGCTTAATATGGTAGTTGCCCAATAATTATTGCCAATTAATTTTTCACTGGGGTACCCATGTGTTTCCAAAATGTCTTTTAATTGTGTCACCTGTTCTATGCTGTGCGGGCCAAAAACGTTTTCTGAATATTTAATTTGTGCTTTGTCCCCAATTCTTAGTAAGGCGCCAAACGCCTTTTTTTGATCTTTTTTAAACATTTGGTGCAAGGTGGTACGCAGTTCGAGGTCCAGGTAGAGTTGCTGTTCTTTTTTTAATGAATCTAATTGTGTTTGTAACATGTAACCTTCGTCGCTTTTTAAGAACGATCGAAGTATTTTGTTTTTTTTAATGGTTTTTAGATTGCCTCCCTTGGCAAGATACCGTTGAAGATAGACCAACGTTTCTTTGTTATGGTGGTTATAATAAGCAAGTTGGGCGGCAGCATATATGTCTTTTTTAAAAATGTAATGTCCTGTTTCAAAAAGTGCTCTGAAGCCGAGTAGTGCGGTGTCAAATGATTCGTTGCACAAGTTCTTTTCAATCTGTATGATTTTGGCTGTATAGTCTGGTGCGTTGCGTCTTTTTTGGGCAGGACAACTTCCAACTACTATAGCACCTATTGCGAGTAATAAAGTTAAAGTTTTCATCTCGTAAGGTTGGACACTTCAAATTGCAATACCGTTGTTTCCGTTTTTTATAACACTAAGAATAGTTATAACTGGAAACAAAAATGCCTTTGGTTCCGCCTAGTTCAGTTTGTGTAGAGTTCGGGCTAGTCCTTATCCTTAAGGGTTTGCATAAATGCGATGATATTGTCAATTTCTGATTCTGTAAGGTGGAGGCTGTCTGCCGGTAATGTTTGGTTTATAAATGGAATGCCCAGTCCTAAGCCACCTCCAGAATTGTAAAAATCCATTACTTGTTCCAGGGTCTCATAAGAGCCATTGTGCATGTACGGGCCAGTTTGGCTTAGGTTTCTAATAGTTGGAGTTTTAAAAAAATGCTCTTTTCCTGCTGTTTTGTGCACTTCAAAACGACCTAAGTCGGATTCAGGCAAACTTCTAGAAGTAGGATAATCCGGTACGCCGATTATTTCTAATTCGGTTTCATTAAAATAGGGTGGAATGGTCCCGTTAAATACTGGAGCAAAATGACAAGTGCCACATTGTGCCTTGCCCATAAAAAGGTTGAATCCATTGATTTCTTCCTTGCTTAAATCATCTGTAAATCCATTAATGTTGTCATCAAACCTGGAGTTGAACTGGCCCAAACTTCTGACATAACTGCTAATTGCCATTCTTACATTGTGGTGGTTGGGCCCAGCGCCATATTCTTTTTCAAATGATTTAAAGTAGTTACTGTCCATCTCAATAATTTTTGTGAAGTTTTGAAGGTCAGAATGGAATTCGTTTGAATTTTGAATGACACCCACTATTTGTGCTTCCAAACTGCCAGCTCTGCCATCGTGAAAAAACTTGTTTTGGTAGGCCGAATAAGTCAAAGTAGGGCTGTTTCTAGTCTGGCCAGGGAACGTTTTTAATCCATCTGTAAAGCCTTTCTTTTTTTGATGGCAGCTGGCACAACTTAGGTCGTTATTTTTGGAGAGTCTTTGGTCTGAAAAGAGTAGTTTTCCCAGCGCTATTTTTTCTTTAGAAGATTTCTTTTCCTTGTCATAACCATTAAAATAATCTAGGTTAAAAATTGCATCAGAAAACAAGCGCTCCGCATCGTTTTTGATGGCCCATTCAAAAGGGAAGGAGACTTTCCAATCTGTGCTTGTTTGGACGAGTAAAGACAGTTGGGTATGGGTATGGTCTTGGATAAAATGATACCGATCAAAAGTGTCGAAATCCTGTTGCAACGCTTGTTTGGAACGCTGGAAACTATGCATCCATTGGTTGAACAAGGTGGAGTCATTAAAATGATTTTTGTAAAAACGCACAATGTTTTCGAGCCCTTCGTAAACGCTGCGGGAGTCTTCTAAGGATCGATCCATGCTAGGAGAATCGTATCCAGTTATTCCAGTAAGTGCCACTCTAACCAAAGCTTGTCGGATGGCCCACACTACTTGGTAGTCTTTTAATTGAACCGATTTATTTTTTAACAACAATCGAAGTCGGTTGCTGGTCCAATTGACCTGGTTGGTATCTACTTTGTGGGGGTTTTCGCTAAGTTGTTCTTCTAAAGTTTGGAATCCAAAGGGCTTTCGAACTTTAATGTCCGTAGGGTCTTCTTCTTCAATCTTATTAAAGTTGGCCTGCATCAAGGCTTTGTAATTTTCTTTATCAACAAAAGAAAGTATGGGTTCAATTTTTTTAAATTCCCCTCTAGCGCGCAAATAGTGCTGCACCGAACTATTGTTTTCTGGTTCTTTTTTTAAAGAATCCAGATGCGCAATACAATTGGACAACCCCGTGCTGTAAAATGCTTCCAGCTTATGAGAAGGAGGCACCATTTGTTCTTGTTTTTTTGAACAGCCAAAGAGAAAAATAAAAAAGAGGACCTGCACTATTAGGCCCTCTTTGGTATATTGTTTTGCAACCAACATATTATCTTTCTAATCCTCGGATTATGTGCAAAACACTTCCTTCATTTCTTTGAGAGATTTCGATGGCTTTTGGGTCTGTAAAAGCATCGTCTTCCCAACCATGGTTTTGAGTGATCAAAAGGAAAGTATTGTCTTTTCCTAGTATATCCGATACATCAATCATACCAGTAATTTCCCATATTTTTTCAGTAGAACCATACCCTTTAGAAGCGGCTGTTTCTTGGTCGCATTCCAGTACCACTTTTAATTCTTCGGTATCGAGGTTGTATTGGTAAAGTCTTGCAAAATGCGTTTTATCGGCATTGTCGAAGTAACCATTAGGATCTTCTTGTATGTAGGCATAATTTTCTGTGATTAGTATATTATCTGGGCTGTGAAACATTTTGGCCTTGCCATTTTCTAAATCGCCATCTAATATACAAGTGATAGTGGCTGCACCAGAAGGGTCGTTTTCATTTAGAACAACCTTGTAAATTCTACCGTAAAAAGTTCCTTTGTCTATTAGGCCATCTTTTTTTCTGCCTGTAACTGCAAAATAAATTTCTCTGTTGTTGTTTGCAGATCCTCTTCTCCAGTCAATATCTTCTAACCTAGAAAACCCCATTACTCCTTTGGATTTTGCTTCGATATCCAATGCTTCTAGTTCTCTTTCTTTCAACTCTACGAAGCTGGCAGTATAAGATTTGCCCTGTTCCATTTCAACTTCAAAATCAATGTCGGCCACTTTAAGACCAAAAAGCTTTCCACCATTTAAATCCCCATGGTTGCCGACATACATGCCGAGCTGTCCTGAAGGAGTGTCGTTGTTAGAATGATCATCGCCAATGAAAGCAACTGTTTTTCCTGGATAGGCTTCTGATCCAATAACCACTGCATTTTCTGTTGACCATTGGCCAAAAGAATTTAACATGCTAGCGCTTGAAGCATCTTTGGCGTCTTTTCTTGGGTCGGTAACAAAAACCCCTTTGGACGAACCACCCCATTCTCCACCAGATAAAAATAATGGGCCAAACCCGTGCTCTTCAATGGTAATCATGGAACCGGAGCATTGAGCTGTATTGGCTGTAGCTACCGCATTGAGTATGTATTCTCCTTCTATTGGCTTGAAAGTCGCATCCAATTCAACGCGTGCAATAGAATAATCCGCTTCAATGTTGTTGATCAAAGTAAAGGTTCCGTCTTCGTTTTTTAGCAACCCACACCCATCTGCCATAGATCCATATACAAAATCTGGGCTCCCTTGGAGTGCGTCTTCAGAAGACAACAAAGGGAAAACTTGTACCTCCTCAAATGAAGGGGTCAATTTTAAAAAAGACGGTGTTTTAGAATGCGCTTTAAGGTCTACCGGGTTTTGCGGACTTGTATCGTCGTTGTCGCAAGATGCAAATAAGGCCAAACCAGCTAGCGCCAATGTAGTTAAGTTTTTCATTTGAGTAAATCGTTTTTTTTTACAAATAAACGATCCAGCTATTACTTAATATTGACCCTTGTATTTTCTTATTGTAAAGCCTTTATGGGTAGTTATTACCGGATGATGAAACCAATGTTAATAGGAGAAACATTTACTTTTTATTGGCTTCATATGACCCCTTTATTTGTTCTCTTGGCTCATTTTCATTTCTCCTACCGTAACGCCCATTTCTTTGGCTTTTTTTCTTTCTAAACTCGATTCATAAGCAGAAATCCCATGCAATTCAGAGAGGTAGTCCAAGTGCCCTGGAGAAGTAACAACCATGATGTCATCGGGGGTAATTAAATGCGGACTGTCGTAACCACAAGACTCTGCCAACATTTGTGTTTCCTTATAAAGCGCATTGGCGTAGGTGTTGATGCGTTGGGCAGCAGCTTCTATATCCAAAGCTTTTTCCAAACTTTTATTTTGAGTAGCAATGCCAGTAGGACAGTGGTTGGTGTGGCATTCCAAGGCCTGAATACAGCCCAATGCCAACATAAACCCTCGGGCCATATAAACGGCATCTGCCCCTAGGGCCATAGCCACGGCAATTTCGATTGGAGTGGCAATTTTTCCGGAGGCAAAAAGAACAATTTTATCTCGGACGCCATTGTTTTTAAAAGCCCAATCTGCAACAGCTACTGCCTGTTTCATCGGCAGTCCAGAATAAGAACTGAGTACATAAGGAGCCGCCCCTGTACCACCATCCCCACCATCAATCACAATGTAGTCGGGCCCTCTACCAGGTTCGTTTTTCATTTTACTAGCTACTGCTTCTATTTCTGAAGTATGGCCAATAACCATTTTTATCCCCACTGGTTTTTTTACCACCTCCCTGATCTTATCGATAAAGTCAAACAAACCATCTACATCTGTAAACTCTTTGTGTCGGGCAGGTGCATAGGCATCTTTGCCCATCGGAATTTTTCTTATTTCAGCAATTTCTTCGGTGATCTTTTCTTTTAACAGCATCCCACCTTTGCCAGGTTTGGCACCTTGGGCGAGTTTAATCTCAAACATTTTTACTTGTGGATGGGCGGCCTTTTCTTTGAGCAAGTCATAGTCCAATTCTCCATCGTCGTTTCTAATACCATATTTTGCAGTACCAATTTGAAATATCAAATCGGCGCCGCCATATTCATGGCATGGAGCCAGCGACCCTTCTCCGGTATTGTGCAATATCCCCGCCATTTTAGCGCCCTTATTAAGGGCCGCATGGGCGCGATAAGAAAGCGCTCCATAAGACATCGCACTAATGTGGATGAAGTGGTCTAAGGTTACCGTTGTTACACCAGTGTGGGCGCCAATAACTTTTTTGTATCCTTTTCCGGTGGCTTCGCCGGTTTTTATTTTGGAATTGGTGAAGGTGGCCGGCATTATAATGGTGGTGCCTACTTTGTCCATGTCGATTTGAGAGCCGAAACCTATGGTATTTCTGGCACCCTTAGAAGTTTCATAAACCCAATTTCTAGTAATTCTGTTATAGGGAGTTTCTTCTTGGTCGTTAAGGAATAAATACTGCCGCAACAGAGGCCCTAATTTCACCATCCATTTTCTACCCCATATAATAACTGGAAACATCCGTTGTACAGGGTTTTCGGTTTGGGTTTTGTCGTGAACAAAAAGAACAATGATGGCCCAAATTAAGCCAAAGAGCATGAATTCTCCGGTTAATGCCAATGCCCACTTGAGAATACCAGCATCGTATTTGGCTGCTTGGATATAGTGGCCGTACAAGCCTGTGGTCAAAGAGGTAAGTAGAAACCAACTCAATGTGTATTTGTTGAAACCACTCAACAGCTGTTTCATGGAAGGGGCTTTTGCTAGGCTGGTTTTATGAAATTTCCTTTCGTTTGACATGGGCTTATTGTTTTTGCTATCAATAATTTAGCCCATAATCTATTATGAAACAAATTTCCTTATTTATTAAGAGCCGCTAGAAACGTTTGTACAATTTTAATAGTTTGCACGGTGGCTTCTTTGTGGGGAGAATGGCCACAATTTTCTAACATGACCTTTTGAGCAGGGGTTCCGATTCCATCTACGATGGCATCTACTTGTCGTACCGTTCCAAATGCATCTGCAACACCCTGTAGAACCAAGCTAGGACAGGTAATTCTGGGAAGCAAGTGGGTGATGTCCCATTTTAAAAATGCGGGGTTGAGCCAAGTATCCACCCAAGCATCAAAAAGCAAATCGGTATTTTGCTGGTGGTACAACAACAATTTTTGACGCAAGGAAGTAGTTCGATAGGCGGATTTGGCATTTTTTATTCCTTCCAGTGTAATTGGCTCTACAAAAACGTGAGCCCCTTCGGTGATAATGGATTGGAACCTATCGGGGTATTTGGAAGCCGCAATTAGGGCAATGGAGCCACCATCCGAATGACCAAAAAGGATGACTTGGGTTAAGTTATGCACACCCAATAGATCTACCAGTCTATCCGCTTCGATTTCTAAATAATCTAAACTTCTTGGCGTACCATCCATTTTTTTGGAACGCCCATAACCCAACCGGTCGTATAAAAAGTAATTGCATCCGGAAAGTTCGGCAAGTGCAGCAGGAAAATCTCTCCAAAGGGCAGTACAGCCCAAGGAGTCGTGAAGAAAAACCAAAGTAGCCGCGTTGTCGTTGGAGTGGTGGTGCTCGTAATAAATAGACTCAGTCATGCTGTTATTGCCTTTCTATAGGCGGAGGGGCTAGTTCCGGTCCATTTTTTAAACGATCGGTTAAAAGCACTAAGGTCGTTGTAGTGTAATAAATACGCAATGTCTCCCATGTTGAGATCAGTTCTTTTGATGTAACTTAGAGCAAACTCTTTTTTAAGCCCATCTAACAATGCCGAATAGTTGGTGCGCTCTTCTTTTAATTTTCTTTGCATGGAGCGCACGCTGGTGTTTAAATGGCTGGCCACTTGTTCTATTGAAGGAAATTCTGGTTTTATCATTTTCACAACAGATTGTCGTACCAAAGCAGCAAAACCTTGTTCTTTTATTAATCTTGCCGATTTTTCTTCAGCATGTTGAATAAGCACCCTAAAAAGTTCATAGTCCGCCGTTATAATTTTTTGCTGAACAGCCTCCTTGCTTAATAACATCGAGATTTCATTTCTATCAAACAGTACTGGGCACTCCCACACCCTTTTGTATTCGTCTACCCCTACTTGGTTGCGCCAAGGGAGGTTGATTTGCAAAGGTTTTGACTTTTGAAGGGTAAGCGATTGGAACTCTTTTATGATAAAGGCGAGCACTCCTTCTACGGTGTGCCTAAAAGCAATCTCAGAATTTTCTTTCCATTCCAAATCGGGAACCAGTACCAGCTTAAAGTGCGATTTGTTTTCCTCTAAAAACATTGGCAAACTGCTGCATCCAAGGTTTGCGAATTCACATGAAAGGCGCAGGGCTTGCTCAACATGTGCACAGGTCTGGGTTAATTGCGCAATCAAACCGGCTGCAGCGAGGTTTAAATTTTCTCCAGCGTGCAACCCAAAATAGGGGTCTTTACACAATTCAACTGCTTTTTCAACTACGGCATTGTACGTTTTGAATCCTACAAGGTGGGTTGCTTCACACAGGGTATTGGTATCGGTACCTGTGATGGCAACCAAGTTCTCAAAACTGGCACCTTTGGTAGATGCAAATTGAGCCATATTCAATACAAATCTTCCACTGAATCCCATAGTCAAAAATAGATTAAATATTCGATGGCACAAAATGACAAATACTTGGCGTTGTACAACAATAGAATACGGCAGAAAACCGAGAAATTTACTTTGCAACCAACAGCAAATACATGAAACGCATAGAAACAAGTATCATAATTAATCAAAAAAAAGAAAAGATTTGGGAAAAGTTGATGGATTTGAGTGCTTATGGCAACTGGAACCCTTTTATTAAATCTATTGTAGGGACAGGAAAAGAAGGGAGTTATTTACAAGTCAAAATTAAGCCCAAGGGCCAAAAACCGATGACCTTTTCTCCTGTGGTGCTGGAAAACGACAAGAACACAACCTTTAGATGGAAGGGCAAACTTATTGTATCTGGATTAATGGATGGAGAACACTATTTTAAATTGCAGCCTTTGGCCAATGGTAAGACAAAATTTGTTCATGGAGAGAATTTTACTGGCTTATTATCTACACTACTGTATTGGTTGATAAAAAAAAACACCCGTGCTGGTTTTATAAGCATGAACCAAGCATTGAAACAACAATCTGAAAACTAATGGAAGATGAAAAATTTAAAGACAACCCTTGGAGCCAATGCTGCTTTTAGTGCAAGTACTGGTTTGCTGCAACTTATTTTCACCAAAGAATTACTGACCGTTATGGCACTTGAAGAACCAATAATTCTCCAGTCCATTGGCGCTGGTCTCCTAATATTTTCTTTGTATTTGGCCTATTTGATTATGCGGCCAATTCAACTATTAAAGGAAACAAGGGTCATTGTTGCCATGGATTTTGCCTGGGTGTTTGGAAGTTTTATTCTGGTTGTTTGGAACCCATTTTATCTTGCAACTGCCGGGCTGTGGATACTTTCTTTTGCAGCACTGGTGGTATTGTTGCTGGCTTTGTTACAGTTAAAATTTCTAAAAGAACACAATAAAAAAGCCCTGTAAATTGCAGGGCTTTTTTTATATCATGTTTTACTGTGCTGGTTTATAAACCAAAGGCAGCTTTTACTTGGTCCACATAGTCTAGCTTTTCCCAGGTGAAAGTCTCCACCTGAAGGTCTTTAGTAGTGCCAGTGGTATCTGTAAAAGTAACTGTTTTTTGTTCTGGGGTTCTACCCATGTGACCATATGCCGCAGTTTCTTGGTAAATAGGGGTTCTTAGTTTTAACCTTTGCTCAATGGCATAGGGTCGCATGTCAAAAATGGCCTCAATCTTTTTAGCAATGGCGCCATCGGTTAAGTCCACATTGGCCTTTCCGTTCGTATCGACAAAAATGCCCATTGGTTTGGCAACACCAATAGCATAAGAAACTTGCACCAAAATTTCGTCGGTAACACCCGCTGCTACTAAATTTTTTGCAATATGCCGGGTGGCATAAGCCGCAGAACGATCCACCTTGGATGGGTCTTTGCCTGAAAAAGCACCCCCTCCATGTGCACCTTTTCCTCCATAGGTATCTACAATAATTTTTCTTCCTGTTAAACCAGTATCTCCGTGCGGGCCACCAATTACAAATTTACCTGTTGGGTTAATGTGGTAGGTAATTTGGTCGTTGAAAAGCAACTGAATTTCTTCTTTTAAATCTGCTTTTACTCTAGGAATTAAGATATTGATAATGTCTTCTTTGATTTTTGCCAACATGACTTTTTCTTCTCCAAAGTCATCGTGTTGGGTAGAAACAACAATCGTATCTATCCTTTGAGGCTTGTCCTGGTCATCGTATTCAATGGTCACCTGTGCTTTGGCGTCTGGCCTTAGATAAGGTATTTCTTTGTTCTCTCTTCTAAGATCTGCAAGTACCTGTAAAATTTTATGAGATAAATCCAATGCCAATGGCATGTAGTTATCTGTTTCAATTGTGGCATATCCAAACATCATACCTTGGTCACCTGCACCTTGTTCTTCCGGGCTGCTCCTGTCTACTCCTTGGTTGATGTCAGGAGATTGTTCGTGTATGGCCGATATTACGCCACAAGAATTGGCATCGAACATGTATTCTCCTTTAGTATACCCTATTTTCGAGATGACATCCCTTGCTATTTGCTGAACATCTAAATAGGATTTTGATTTTACTTCTCCACTGAGAACAGTCAAACCTGTAGTCACTAGAGTTTCACATGCAACTTTAGAATGGGGATCGAAGGCCAAAAAATTATCTAGAATAGCATCTGAAATTTGGTCAGACACTTTGTCCGGATGTCCTTCTGAGACGGACTCAGATGTAAATAAATACGGCATAATTTTGATTTTTGTCTTAGTAGATAGGGGGCAAATTTAGTTTAAAATTTAACAAAAAAAAACGAGAGAATGGACTTCCGTTATTTTATCCATTGAATTTTATTTTCAATTGGAGTGCGAGAAGATTTTAATTGGACTCCCTGCTTGCAATGTCCAATGTACAGGAAACCAAGTTGCAGGTCATCCAAGCTTAAATTGTAAAAGGAATTAGACTCCTTGTCATTGGTTGTACCACCCGTGCTCCAATATGCTCCAAGCTGATAGGAAGATGCTGTTAGCAGCATGTTTTGAACGGCACATGCCACGGCGCAGATTTCTTCGGTCAAGGGCACCCTTTGTTTTGGGTCTTTTTTAAGACCAACGGCAATGATATGCGAAGCGGACAGCGGTTTGTTCCGCAATTTGTCGTATTGGTTCTGGTCAAATGTATTTTGATTAGTAGACCGGTACCGCTCTGCCTGGTGTTCAGCAAATTTTTTAATCCCGTCTCCAGTGAAAACGGTAAACCGCCATGGTTGGGTGAGCCTGTGTGTAGGGGCCCAATTGGCATTTTTAAGCATCTGCTCAATAATTGCATCTTCAATTGGCTCGTCCGTATAAAATTTTGGATATACCGATCGTCTGTTTGCAATTATGTCGTTTATGATATTTTCCATATTTTCACCAAGTCTTTATAAAAACTCTAAAGTACTATGAGAACAGCTATAATAATGAACTTTGTATTGATTTCTTTTACAGGGTTTGCTCAAAATTACACTACAAAATTTGAGTCTTCTGGTTACCAAGAAACCGTAACCTACCAAGAGGGCTTGGCCTACTACAAACAATTGGCGGCAGATTTTAAAGAGGTGAAAATTTTTGAAAAAGGGCCAACGGATTCAGGACACCCTTTGCACGTAGTGATGGTTTCAAAAGAAAAGGATTTTGATTTGAGTTCCATTCGCAAAAAAGGCATGACCATATTAATGATCAACAATGGAATTCACCCTGGGGAATCGGATGGAATCGATGCGTGCCAGATGATGGTCCGAGACCTATTGCTAGATAAAAATAAAAACGCATTTTTGAACAATGTGGTGGTGGCCATTGTCCCTTTTTACAATATTGGAGGTGCTTTGAACAGAAACAGTACGAGTAGAGTCAATCAAAATGGGCCTGTTTCTTATGGGTTTAGAGGCAATGCACGGAATTTTGATTTGAACAGGGATTTTATCAAGAACGACACCAAAAATTCTGTCAGTTTTGCCAGAATTTTTCATGAATTGGATCCTGAAGTTTTTATAGACACTCATGTCAGCAATGGGGCCGATTATCCCTATGTAATTACCATAGTTGAGCCACAAAAAGACAAGTTAGGAGAAGAGCTTGGTGGGTTTGTGGATGGTGAAATGATGCCCAAAATGTTCCAACACATGATGAATGTAGATGTAAAGATGACCCCATATGTGAATGCGTGGGGGGCAACTCCAGACAAAGGTTGGCCCCAATTTTTTGATGGCCCGCGGTACAGTTCAGGATATGCGGCTTTGTTTCAGACCATTGGATTTATGAGTGAAACCCATATGCTGAAACCTTATAAAAATAGGGTGGAAGCGACCTACCATTTTCTATTGGGTACCACCAGGTTCATGAATATGGAAGGCAATAAAATAATGAAGTTGAAAAAGGCTGCGCGATCCAAGGTTAAAACTCAAAAAGAATTTCCCATTAGCTGGAAGTTGGATAGATCCGTTTCCACTACAATAGAATTTGAGGGGTATACCCCAGAGATGGTACCAAGTGCGCTTTCCGGTGACCAAAGACTTAAATACCACAGGGACCAACCTTTTAAGAAATCAGTTCCCTATTACAATAAGTACGTGCCAGATGTTACGGTAACCAAACCGGATTTTTATATAATTCCACAAGGGTGGCACCGGGTTATAGAGAAAATGAAATTGAACGGAGTGGAAATGGAACGTTTGACGGAAGATAAAACTATGGAAGTGGAAGCCTACCATATTGAGGATTATAACAGCCCTAAAAGCCCTTATGAAGGGCATTATTTTCACTCCAAAGTAGAGGTGAGTAAAAAAACCATTTTATGGAAGTTTAGAAAAGGCGATGTGTTGGTTCCTGTAAATCAAATCAACAACCGGTACATTGTTGAAACGCTTGAACCACAAGCCTATGACTCTTTTTTCAGATGGAATTACTTTGATAGTATTTTACAAATGAAAGAACACTACTCCTCTTATGTTTTTGAGGACCTTGCAGTAGAAATTGTCAAAGAAAATGCAGACATTCGCGAGGCTTTAGAGAAAAAGCGACAGGAAGACCCAGATTTTGCCCAGGATGGAAGGGCGCAGTTGGACTTTGTTTATAAAAAATCCGATCATTACGAAAAGGCTCATTTGCTGTATCCTGTTTTTAGATTTAATAAAAAATAAAATTTATGCGGTACTTATTATTTTTTGGGGCACTGTTGTTGCCACTAACATTTTTTGCTCAAAATATTAAACCGGTTGTCCAAACTGGTCATTTGGCGCGGGTACATTCGGTAGCACTTGCGAACAACGAGCAAATATTGGCTTCTGGTTCGAAGGACAGGTCCATTATACTTTGGAAAACCAGTGATGGTAGCATCCTTAAAAAGTTGCTTGGACACAGTTCTACCGTAACCGCTTTGGCATTCAGCACGGATTTTTCTCTTTTGGTTTCGGCAGGTGGTGACGGTAAAGTGGTATTGTGGAACCCGACTACAGGCAACATTCTCGATCAGTTCAAAGGGTATGAGAAAGTGATCACCAACATAGCCTTGAATCCTTCTAATACGCTTATAGCTATTGGTGGTTACGACGATGCGGTTTGGGTTTACAACATAGAATCGAAAGAAGTAATTAAGAAAATTAAAGCCGATAGTGAAAGAGGGTTGGGTACTGGTTTGGACGTGAAGTTCAGTCCGGATGGGCAACACTTGCTAATAGGAGAAGACAATAAGAAGAGCAAACAATACAGCACTTCCACCTGGGAAATGGAGAATGACCACCAATACAAAAATGGCTATTGTGGAGGGTGTGGTTCATTTTTGGGTTACAGCAAAAAGGGGGATAAAATTATCAAAGCAGAACACAATGGAAACATTACGCTGTTTGATAACCAATTTACTATTTTAAAAACATTTCAAGGCAAAGTAGAAGACGTACAGAGCGCTGGATTTGTAGGGAGAGATCTATTTGTGGTTACAGAAGATTCTGTTCTGCTTTACCAAGGTAAAAATTATATCAGAGAAAGTATTCCAAAGCCATTCAAGAAGGCAAAACTTACTCATGCAGTTGCTTCGGAATCAACAGGTTATCTTTATGTTGGCATGGAAAACAATACCATTGGCCGATTGAACTTGAACACTTATTCTTGGGAGGATGCATTTTCTGGATATGAAATTAAGGTGCAGGATGGGATTGAGTACGACCCCAATAATTATTGGGAGTCACACATTGTGCGGTACATGAGCTATTTGACCCCAATTTTACCCCACCCAGACCAACAAAGTGTAATTAGGGGAAAATTTGGTAAGCACGGGAACATTTGGAATTTAGCAACGGGAGAAACAAAATCGGTTTTAAAAGGCAAAGACAAAGCAATAATTTCCATGCGGTTTAGCGCCGGAAAAACCCAAGTGATTTCAGGAACAGCTGGGGGATGGGTTTTGGTACACGATTTGAACACCAACCAATTGCTTCAAGAAGTTCAAGTGGGAAAAGAACCAATTTTCAATCTTGCGGTTAGCAACAAAGGCGATAAAATAGCAGCAGCAAGTTGGGATGGCAGGGTACATATCATAGATACACACCAAGGGAAGGTTACGCAATCTTTGTATATGGAAAACAGTTCTGCATATTCAGTTGAATTTACCAAGAATGATCTTTATTTAATGCTCGGTCGTTTGGGCAAAAGTTTTGAACAGTGGGACATTGATACAGGCACCAAAGTACGTGATTTTATTGGCCATACCGATGTAGTGAGCCAGGTTATGTGGGAAGGAGAAAACTTTTTTTATTCGGCAGGATGGGACGGAAGCATAAGAAAGTGGAATTACGGAAATGGTCTACAATTGCAAAAATGGAAGGCCCACGAAGGGCAGGTCCATCGTATGGTAGATCTAAACAATGGCCAAATCGCAAGTGCCGGAGAAGATAGAAAGGTTCAAATCTTAAATGCTAAAACCGGAAAATTTCGAGTACTGGGGTACCACGATGCACCGGTAAACGATCTGGCCTATTATGAGAAAGAAAATTTATTAGTGTCTTTTAGCCGCGATGGTATTTTAAAATGCTGGGACCTACAAACGGGGAACATGTTTTTTGAACATTTACTCATTGGAACCAGCGATTGGATGGCGATTTCCAAAGAAGGGTATTTCAGTGGGACATCAAGAGCTAGAAACGCGATAAAATTTGTTCAGGACACCACCGTGTTTTCACCAGATCAGTTTTTTGATGTCTATTACCGCCCTTCCATGTTGCAAGAGTTGTTCAAGACAAGAGGTGCTTCTGGTAAAAATCGTTCTTTAGAATCTAGCATTTTAAAAGAACCAATCCCCGATGTAAATTTGGTGGTTTTGGAAGACAACGGAGCAGCGGAAGTCTTTGTAAGAGGCTTGAACAAAGGCGGTAGCATAGATCGTCTGTTGGTTTTTCACAACGGGAAACAAGTGGGCATATTCAAACCCGATAACAAAGTGGAAAGAGCAGAATGGAATATGGATTTGCAGTTGGTTCCGGGTGAAAATATTATCAGAGCGGTAGCGATGAACGGGGTTGGGCTAGAATCAGCTCCAAAAGAAGAATCCTTTACCAAGGAGCTATCGGCCGAAAGCCAGCCAATTTGTTACTTGCTTTCTATTGGCATAAATGAATACAAGAACCCACAATTAAAATTGAACTATGCCGTAGACGATGCGCTGGGTTTTGTTCAACAAATTAGAGGTACTGGAAAAGGCTTGTTTAAAAATGTTATTGCTACGGAGCTGTACAACGAACAAGCCAATGCAGCCAAAATCAAAGAGACTTTAAAAAAATTGAGTGAAAAAGTAAGGCCTGAGGATGTGTTGATTATATACTATGCAGGGCATGGAAGTGCGGTCGATGGGGGGTTTTATTTTATTCCACACGATGCAACCAAATTATACGACAAAAAAAACCTGGACAAACAAGCCATCAAAGCAGAAGAATTTCAACAATACCTACATGAGATTAAGGCTTTAAAACAGTTGATAATCATGGATGCTTGTCAATCGGGCCAATCGGTTGAGGTGCTGGCACAACGAGGAGCGAGCGAAGAACGGGCCATTGCCCAATTGAGTAGAAGTACAGGGATTCACGTAATGGCCTCTGCCGGAAGTGATCAGTTTTCTACCGAATTTGCCCAATTGGGCCATGGAATTTTCACCTATGTATTGTTAAAGGGTTTATCTGGTGATGCAGACGGAGCACCAAAAGATGGTAAAGTGACGGTATTTGAGTTGAAATCCTATTTAGATGACCAAGTTCCGCACTGGGCTGAGAAATACAAAGGAGTCCCACAGTTCCCTCACACTTTTAGTGTAGGGCAAGACTTCCCATTGTTACTGTTGAAATAATTAAGCAAATAAAAGATACCAGGTTCCTACTGCTCCTAAATATCCCAAAAGGGCAGGTAGGGACCCTTTTTTAAAATATTCTATAAAGGTCAGTTCTTTTACTTGCCCCATGGCAGCTACCCCTGCTGCTGAGCCAACAACCATGATGCTGCCCCCTGTTCCTGCGGTAATGGCCAGCAGAATCCAGTATACAAAAGGGATGCCATCAGGTAACATTTTAATTACTGCTGCTGTAAGAGGCACATTGTCAAATACGGCAGATATTAATCCTAAAATAGTGTGTCCAGCAATAATCATATTGGTGTTCTGGGAAGGGTCGGCACCAAAAATGAAGGTGGCTATGGACCCCAATATCCCCTGAAGTTGCAAAGCACTTACTGCGAGCAATATGCCTACAAAGAAGTTGAGAGTGGCCATGTCGATGGTTTTAATAATGTTGACTATGTGCCCAGCTTTCTTTTTGAGTTGTCCTCTGTGGAGTTTGTAATCAATAACTATTGCAACTACACCTAGACCAAATAAAATCCCAAAAAATGGAGGTAAATGAAGCAAGTTAACAGCAACTGCAAACCCAAAGGTGGTAAGGCCAATAATGATGATTCCCCATTGCAGCGGTAACACTTCTTTGAATTCGACGCCAATCCTATCTTCTTTTATGATTTTCCTTGTTAAAAGTGCTTGTGGAATTACCCAGGCAACTAAAGAAGGAGCTGCCCCATAAAACAATATTTGAAGCGCTGTAAATTTACCAGCCAACCACAACATGATGGTGGTAACATCTCCTACAGGAGACATGGCGCCACCGGCATTGGCAGCAATTACGGTGTTAATAACAAATATGGTAAAGTTTTCTTTTTTTATGTAGAGGTGCCTGCCGATCTGAATCATCACCAGGGTACTCGTTAAATTGTCTAACAAAGCAGAGGCGATAAAAGTAATCAACCCTAAAATCCAAAATAAGAGTTTATTGGATATATTTAGAGACATTAATTTGGATTCGATCCAGGTAAAAAATCGGAAGTGCCCCATCATTTCTACGATGGTCATTGCCCCCATTAAAAAAATCATGAGTTCAAAAATTTCAGCTGAACTATGGGTGATGGCTTCGTGCAATAGGGCCTTGGGTTTACCAAAAGCTACTACCATCCACATGGAGGCACCCGTGGCCAGTGCTACCCAGCTTTTGTTGACGTTGAGTTGGTGCTCAAAAACGATCCCAACAAACCCGATAATGAATATGGATATAAGAAGTATAGATTGAATGTCCATGGCAATTAAGTTTGATTTGAACCCGGAGGCAAAGGTCTAAACTTAATTTAACCATATTCATGACCAATGTCATAGAATCAAAAAAATAACCTCACAAATTTTTGTGAGGTTATGAGATTGGTTAGAAAATTGTGCTCAGCACAATGTTTTTAAAATGGGTATTCGTTTTTGGCAATTACATGGTCCGCGATTCTTCTGCGAGCATCTTTTATGTTAAACGGTTCCATTTTAGTAAATCTTTTAAGCCCCATTAACATCAACCTAAGTTCGTCTCCTTCGGCAAAAGACATGATGGCCTCTTTTCCTGCGGATCCGGCTATTTCTACCGCTCTGTGTAAATATACTTTGGCCATATCAATTTCTACTTGACAATTGGCTTCTCCTTTTTGGGCAATCAATTTTTCGACTCTCAACAAACAAGATTCTGCTATGTAACCTTCTATTAACATGTCGGCAAGATTGGTTAATATTTCTTGTTCCTCCCCAAGCTTCTGCATGAACTTTTGTACAGCGGCGCCAGCTGCCATCAGACCCGCTTTTTTGAGGTTATTAAGTGCTTTTTTCTCTTTTACAAATATCCCCTCTTCATCGGCTGCGCCAAAATCTGGAATGGACATTAATTCTTGCTGTACGGCCATTGCGGGCGTCATAAGGTCCAAGTGTCCTTTCATAGCTCTTTTTAATAGCATATCAATGCAAAGCATTCTATTGATCTCGTTGGTTCCTTCAAATATTCTGTTGATCCTTGCATCCCTATAGGCTCGGTCCATTGGCCCTTCGGCACTAAAGCCCATGCCGCCATAAATCTGAACCCCTTCGTCCACGACGTAATCCAATACTTCAGAACCATGAACTTTCAAAATGGCACATTCAATAGCAAATTCTTCCAGAGATTTCAAACGAGCCTTTGGAGCATCCATGCCAGAAGCAAGGAGTGCATCATAAGCATCGTCTATGTTTTGTCCTGCACGGTAACTGGCACTTTCTGAAGCAAAGTTGCGTGTGGTCATTTCGGCTATTTTGTATTTGATCGCGCCAAAATCGGAAATAGAAGTACCAAACTGTTTTCTTTCGCCAGCGTAGTTAACCGCGGTAGATATTACTTTTTTACAAGCACCTATTGCCGATGCCCCTAGTTTAATTCTACCTACATTTAGTATATTAACGGCTATTTTAAACCCATTTTCACGTTCGGAAAGCATGTTTTCAACAGGAACTTTACAGTCGTTGAAAAATACTTGACGGGTAGAGGAGCCCTTGATGCCCATCTTTTTTTCTTCTTCGTTCATGGTGATACCACCAAAACCTTTCTCAACAATAAAGGCGGTTAGGTTCTTATCGTCTTCTATTTTAGCAAAAACAATGAATATGTCTGCAAACCCACCATTGGTAATCCACATTTTTTGCCCATTGATGGTATAGTGTTTGCCATCCGATGATAACTCAGCCTTGGTTTTACCAGAATTGGCATCCGAACCTGAGTCTGGCTCAGTCAAACAATATGCTGCTTTCCACTCACCAGTGGCCAATTTTGGAAGGTATTTTTGTTTTTGCTCTTCATTGGCATAATACAAAATAGGTAGGGTTCCAATCCCTGTGTGGGCGTTGAGTGCCACCGCAAAACTATGTCCTGCACCGGTTACTTCCGCCACCAACATGGTGGTGTTAAAATTCATTCCAAACCCGCCATATTGTTCTGGAACTGAAGTCCCCAAAAGCCCCAATGCACCAGCTTTGTCCATAAGACCTGGCATAATATCAGGGTTTTTCATACTGTCAATTTCATCCAAGTGAGGAAATACTTCTTGGTCCAGAAAATCATTACACGTTTGTGCGATCATTTTTTGCTCTTCTGACCATTCCTCCGGAATAAAAATTTCCGAAGCCGCCGTTTCTCTTATCAAAAATTCGCCTCCTTTTATGGCTTTTTGTGTATCTTGTGTGCTAGTTTCCATAATTACCAAATTATCTTTTATCTTCATGCTAACTCAGCGTTCCGGAAACTACGCTGAGTTTTTTTATTTTATTTCACTATTATTTTAAGAATTCGTAGACGCCTGCTACGCCCTGACCGCCTCCAACACAGGCTGTAACCATGCCGTATTTTTGTTTTTGTCGGCGCATTTCATTGAACAACTGAATGGACAATTTGGCTCCGGAACATCCTAGTGGGTGGCCCAATGCTATGGCCCCTCCATTCAGATTAAGTTTAGACGGGTCCAAGTCCAATGTTTTGATTACCGCCAAAGATTGGGCGGCAAAGGCTTCATTTAGTTCAATTTGATCTATGTCGTTTAAAGAAAGCCCGGCTATTTTTAAAGCTTTTGGAATGGCGGCAACTGGTCCAATACCCATGATTCTTGGGTCTACACCTGCGGCAGCATAGCTGACCATTCTCGCGATAGGTTCAAGATTTAATTGCTTGACCATTTTTTCAGACATTACCAATACAAATGCAGCACCGTCCGAAGTTTGCGAAGAGTTCCCTGCTGTAACGCTACCTCCTTGGGCAAATGCGGGTCTTAACTTACCCAAAACCTCAGTGGTAGTACTGGCCCTTACGCCTTCGTCTGTATCCACCGTAAATTCTCTAGTCTTGCGTTTCATGTTTTCATCCATGAACGTTTCTTTTACAGTGATCGGCACAATTTCATCTTTGAATTTACCTTCGGCAATTGCTTTTGCCGCCTTCACATGAGAATTAAAAGCAAATTCATCTTGGGCTTCTCTGCTTATGCCATAGTCTTTAGAAACCTCTTCTGCCGTAAGGCCCATGCTTGTATAATACGTTGGGTGTTCGTTGGCAATGGTGTAGTTCAAAGCAGTTTTATAGCCCATTACAGGTACCAAAGACATGGATTCTGTTCCTCCAGCAACAATGCAATCGGCCATACCTGCATGTACCCGTGCACTGGCAATGTTAATGGCCTCCAATCCAGAACCACAGTACCGGTTGATGACCATGCCAGGCACTTCTTTGCCCAATGAAAGCAAGGAAATCATTCGGCCCATTTGCATGCCTTGTTCTGCTTCCTGAACTGCATTTCCGACAATAATATCCTCTACCATTTCGTTGTCCAGTCCTTCTACTGAGTCAACCAAATGTCGGATAACATCTGCCGCTAAATCATCAGGTCTTGTAAACCTGAAACCTCCTCTTTTGGCTTTACCAACAGCTGTTCTAAAACCTTGTACAATATACGCGTTCATAATAATTTAGATCTTAGTTTCTTAATGGTTTTCCTTTGGTTAGAATGCTTTGGATGCGTTCTAATGTTTTTCTTTCTGCGCAAAGAGATAAGAACGCTTCTCGTTCTAAATCCAATAAATATTGCTCTGTTACTTTCTGTGGGTAAGACAAATCGCCACCACACATAACCCATCCTATTTTTTGGGCAATTTTAACATCGTGTTCCGAGGCGTATCCGCCCATTTTCATCCCTTGTACACCTGCGTGTACCAAAGCCAAACCTGTTCTTCCTTGAACTGTAATGTCTTTGGCTTCAACCGGCATGGTGTATCCTGCTTCATCCAATTCGAGCACACTACTTTTTGCATCTGCAATCACCCGGTTGGCATTCACTGTTACCCGGTCTTGTGGTCGTAAAATGCTCATATCTACCGCTTCGTAAGCTGAAGTTGCAACTTTGGCTGTGGCTATATTCATAAAAGCGTTTTGAAGGGAATTTAATTCCACATCTCCTGCTTCATAGGCATCGGAAACTCTTTTGGTTAATTCTTTGGTTCCACCACCACCAGGGATTAGCCCTACCCCGACTTCAACCAACCCAATATAGGTTTCTGCGGCGGCTTGGATGCGGTCGGCGTGCAAGCTCATCTCGCAACCACCTCCCAAAGTAAGCCCATGAGGAGCAACTACCACTGGTACGGAAGAGTACCGCACTTTCATCATCGTATTTTGAAAGGCCCTGATCATGAAGTCAATTTCGTCGTACTCTTGTTCGATGGCATACATGAAAAGCATGGCCAGGTTGGCACCAGCAGAAAACTGAGCCCCTTGGTTGCCAATGACCAAACCAACATGGTTTTTTTCGGCAGTGGTTATGGCGTGGTTGATGCCTGCCACTACTTCGCTTCCCAAGGAATTCATTTTGGTATGGAATTCTAAGTTTAAAACACCATCTCCTATGTCAAATAAAGTGGCGCCGGCATTGCCCCAAACTTTGTTGGTTTTTCTAATGTTATCCAAAATAATAAACCCATCCATTCCTTCGATGGGTTCGTACGATTTGGAATTGATATTATAGAAGAATTTTTTTCCGTCCTTTATTGTATAAAAGCTTTCTGCCCCGGAAGCAAGCATGTCGTAAACCCATTGGTTGGGCTTGTAACCAGCTGCTTCCATAAGCGCAACAGATTTCTGTACACCTACACTGTCCCAGGTGGCAAACGGGCCCATTTCCCATCCAAACCCTGCGCATACTGCATCGTCAATCTTATAAAGCTCATCGGCTATTTCTGGTATCCGGTTGGATACATATTTAAAAAGACCAAAAAACGAATCCCTGTAAAATTCTCCAGCCTCGTCCTTGCCGGCAAGTAATACTGGAAATCTTTTAGCCAAATTGTCAATAGGCTTGGTCGCTTCTAGCGTTCCAAACTTTACCTTGTTTTTTGGTTTGTATTCTAAGGTCTCCAAATCGAGGGTTAGAATCAGCCTTTTGCCATTTTCATCTTTGGTTTTTTTGTAAAAACCTTGTTTGGTTTTGTCCCCTAACCAGTTGTTTTTTTCTAGTTGGGTAATAACAGAAGGCAACTTAAAAGTTTCCCTGGATTCGTCTTCTGTTAGTGCCTCGTACAAATTGTTGGAAACCTTTATTAGGGTATCCAACCCAACAACATCAGATGTCCTGAAAGTAGCCGACTTGGGGCGTCCAATTACAGGTCCGGTGAGTTTGTCAATTTGGTCGATGTTCATACCCAACTTTTTCATGGAATCTACCACCTTAAGAATGGCGTAGATACCTACTCTGTTTGCAATAAATGCAGGGGTATCTTTACATAATACTGTGGTTTTTCCAAGGTACAAATCGCCATAGTGCATTAAGAAGGCGGTAATGTCTGGGTCTGTTTGTGGAGTAGGAATGATTTCTAATAACTTCAAATACCTTGGAGGGTTGAAGAAGTGGGTGCCACAGAAGTGTTTTTTAAAGTCATCCGACCTGCCGTCCAGCATTAAATGAATTGGAATACCAGATGTGTTGGAAGTGATGAGTGTACCTGGTTTTCGGAACTTCTCTACTTGTTCAAAAACAATGTGTTTTATCTTGATGTTTTCCACAACAACTTCAATTACCCAATCACAAGAGGCAATGTCTTGCATGTCGTCCTCAAAATTGCCTAAAGCAACCCTACTTTTGAATTTTTTGTCGTACAAGGGAGCGGGGTTGGATTTTATGGCACTTGTAAACGCCTCTTGTACAATCCGATTGCGAACAACTTTGTCTTCCATAGAAAGACCTTTTTTTTCTTCGATGGCCGTTAGTTCGCGGGGCACGATGTCCATCAATAATACTTCTACACCAATGTTGGCGAAGTGGCATGCGATTCGAGAGCCCATCACACCCGAACCTAAAACGGCCACTTTGTTGATTTTACGATTCATATTATTTTTTAGGATATATATTCTGGTTGTCGATAATTTTATTTACCTCGGTAATTACTTCAAAGAATGTGTTGAGTTTTTCTTGAGAAATGTTTTTGTAAACCGCTTCATTAAAAGTCAGTACGGTTTTGATAGAAACCTCTTTTTTTTCTTTGCCAATTTCTGTTAAAAATATGCGAACAGATCGTTTGTCATCTGGATCTGGTGATCGGTAGATGAGACCTTTTTCTTCCATGGTTTTTAACATTCTTGTGAGACTTCGCGCTTCCAAGCCCATAAGAGGTGCAATCTTAGTTGCCCGTGTACCTTCCTCTGTATTGATGTTAATCAAAACGAAGCCAATGGAGGTAGTGATGTCGTACTTTTGGGCTTGCTGGTTGTACATCCTACTTATGGCGTGCCATGAAGCTTTGATGTTGTGATCGATTGTCTCTTCTCTTTTCATATTAATTTTTCAGGGACTGTAAATATATAAAAAAATAGTATGCATGCATACTAAATAATAAAAAAAGATAAATAATTTAACTAAAAAAATTACCAATTGAAAGCAAAACCCATTTGAAACTTCTCAAGACAATAATTAGAGCACCTGATTATCAATTTATTAGAGCAATAGGAAAAAGAATTAATCAATTTGGGACAGGAATGGCGAAAAATGACTAATATTGTATTTATTTTTAACCAGTCTAAATAAATATAAACTGAAGTGTCTACCGTCGTTCTATTAGCCGATACTTATTTAATAAGAAATGGTCTTGTTTCTGTCATAGAAAAGAATAGGAATTTTGAAGCCGTCGTGTCAACTGACAACGCGGCTCAATTTGAGAAAGAGCTGGATCGCGCCCAACCCGATATAGCTATTATCGAACACGACGGATTCTTATCTGCTGATAATAAAACGGTCGCAAAGTGGATGGGGCAATCCAAACTCACCAAATTTTTGGTGGTAACAGCCTTATTAGAAAAACCGGTAATTCAGAATTTGTTGAAGTCTGGGGTACAATCCATTCTTACGAAACATTGTGAAGAACCCGAGATTTTAAGCGCATTGACCCATTTAAAATCTGGTAAAAAGTTTTTATGTGGTAAAATTTTGGAAGTAGTGATCCATGCAGAAGTAGAATCCAACCAAGTACCAACGGGTACTTTAACCAAAAGAGAAGTAGAAATAGTGCAACTCATAGCAGCAGGAAAAAGCTCCCACCAAATTGCGGATGAATTGTTCCTATCGGTCCACACGATTAACTCCCACAGAAAAAATATATTAAAGAAGTTAAACTTGAAATCCCCTACCCAACTCATTGTGTACGCTTTTGAACATAAAATTGCTTAAAACCTAAAAAAGGAATGGGTTGGGTCAAACATTTGTGAATAAACGTTATATAGTTGAAGTCTTTTGTACAAAACCCAGTTTTAATTTGTATTGTTTATATATTTATAGGGATAATTGTTATGATAATTATAATGTAAACAACAAACTGATATCAATCATGTATTTTTTGGCCTACTATTTGTGAAATGTAAACCATAAAACATAAGTTTGCACATTATAAACTCAAGTATTATTAATTATGAAAAAAATTGTTTTAGTATTTGCAGCAAGCATGATGATTGCTTTTGCAGGATTAGCTCAGGACAAAAAAATGAGCATCGGTCTAGGATTTGGTGGTGCTTCTGCTGCTGGTAAAGATGCTGATGGAACGAAAGAAAATGGTTTCGGATTCAACTTCTACCTAAATGGTATGTACAACATCAATGAAAATTTTTCTGCCGGTTTAGAATACAATGGCAACGCTGTTGTAATCGGTGATTTTGATGGCGGAGATGTTGAGGCAACTGCTATTCGTGGTATTTTGGCTAAGGCGAAGTATGCTTTCGGAGAAGGTAGAACACGTCCGTTTATTGGTTTGATGGCTGGAATGTACACTATTACACCTGGTACAATTACTGCTAACAACAGTTCTATTGGTTTGGTTTTCCCTAAAGCGACTACTTTCGGTTTTGCTCCTGAAGTTGGTATCCAGTTGGGTGCATTCCAGTTCGCTACTTCTTACCATTTACCAGGTAAGTACAAAGAGTCAATCTCTTTTGATGGAGGGGATCCAATTGAATTGGAAACTACTTATTCTGTATGGCAGTTCAATATTGGCTGGAACATTGGAATAGGAAGCAACTAAATAAAAAGATTATCTAATGAACCCCGCAGATTTCTGTGGGGTTTTTTTATGTCTATTTTTTTTATTCTAGATTAAAAATATGCATATATGGATAGTTTTCCCTAATTTAATTTTGTACCAATAGGCCATATAACATGTCCATCAAAGCATTATTTCAGAACCAAAAAGTCAATAGCCTACTACTCAGAAAGTCTACTGTTAAAGAAAGAAAACAGCTGTTAAAAAAACTGGGGCAATGGATAGCCAAAAATGGGGATGAAATAGAACAAGCGGTTAACAAAGATTTTAACAAACCCTTAATGGAAGTTTCGGTTACGGAGATTTATCCGATTCAAATGGAGTTGCAACACACCATTAAACACCTCAAAAAGTGGATGCGAAAAAAAAGGGTGGATACTCCCATACAAATGCTCGGAACTTCTGCCTACATACAATATGAACCCAAAGGTTGTGCATTGATAATCTCTCCTTGGAATTACCCTTTTAGTTTGGCCGTTGGCCCGCTCATTGCAGCGGTTGCAGCTGGTTGTACTTTTATATTAAAACCATCAGAATGCACACCGACTGTGTCCAATCTTTTGGTGAAAATGGTAAAAGCTGTTTTTCCTGAGAATATAGGGGCTGTGGTAGAAGGTGGTAAAGAAGCAGCCCAAGAATTGTTAACCTTACCTTTTAACCATATTTTTTTTACAGGGAGTACTGCCATAGGAAAAGTAGTTATGAAAGCGGCCAGTGAACACCTTGCCTCTGTTACCTTAGAATTAGGTGGCAAGAGCCCTGTCTTTATAGATGCTACCGCCAACCTTAAAGCTGCTGCTAAAAAAATAGCTTGGGGTAAGATGGTAAATGGAGGGCAGAGTTGCATTGCGCCAGATTATGTTCTTGTGGAAGAAAAAGTTAAAGAGGATTTCCTAAAATTTTATATTGCTGCACTCCATACCATATATCCAGATTTAGAAAAAGGAAAAGCCAACAAAGACATTGCATCTATTGTCAACAAAGGGCATTTTGAAAGGTTAGAATCCTATAAAAAAGCCGAATCGGCGCCATTTTATGGAAAGGGATCTATTGAAACAGAACGGTTTGTATACCCACATATTTTCGAAGAATTGGCAATTGATGCACCAATGATGGCGCAGGAAATATTTGGACCTCTGTTGCCAATTTTAACGTACAAAAACTTGGCGGAGGCTATAGAAATTGTGAACGAAAAGGACAAACCTCTATCCATGTATGTATTTTCGAACAGTAAATCAACTAGAAAAAAACTGTTAACAGAAGTATCTGCAGGCGGGGCTGTGGTTAACGATGTATTAATCCAATTTGCGCATACAGAACTGCCTTTTGGCGGAGTCAACCAGAGCGGGATTGGAAAAGCACATGGACATGCTGGATTCTTGGCATTTTCCAATCAAAAATCTGTGTTAACCCAGCATTTTTCTCTTGGAAGCACAACACTGCTATATCCCCCATACACTCCTGCAAAAAGGCGCATTCTGAAATTTTTCATGAAGTTTTTTTAAAAGGAATAATTTCATTGGATTCGTAATGAAATCCATGCAATCATCGTTAATTTTGTATACAAACAATTCGGGTTGAGATGAAAAAGAAAATACTGATCGGGTTAGCAAGTTTTATTGGGCTGCTGGTTTTATTAATGGTGCTTATTCCAGTTTTTTTTAAGGAGGACATCAAAGCCATGGTAGACGAACAAATTGCTGCAAATGTGAACGCGGAAGTGCGTTTCGAAGCAGAGGATTTTTATTTGTCGTTTTTTGAGAACTTTCCAAATGTTACAGCGGGCATTAATAACGTTGCCGTTATTAATCGAGCGCCTTTTGAAGGGCATCCACTGGCCTCGCTTGGAGGGGCTTCTGTGGAGATTAACTTAGTGAGTTTGTTGTTTGGAGAGCAAATGGAAATCGAAGGCATCTATATCCACCAGCCTTCCATCTCGGTACAGATCAATGAAGCCGGGCAGGCCAATTATGATATTGCCATGCCAAGCGATTCTACCAATGTAGCAACTTCTTCGGAAGAGGAAAGTTCGGACAACCTTAATTTGGGAATTAACCATTGGGAAATAACCGAAGGTACTATAGTTTACGACGATCGGCAAGCTGCAATGTTGGCTAAAATTGATGGACTGAACCACACGGGTTCAGGTGATTTTTCTTTAACTGAAATGGACTTAGAAACCAGTACAACCATTAAGAACGTGTTTTTCGCCATGGAAGGCAGCACCTATTTATCCGATAAACGCGTGGGGTTGGACATGGTAATTGGGATTAGTGAAGATTTTACTAAATATACCTTTAAAGAAAATAAATTTAACATCAACGATTTTGAGCTGGCATTGGACGGCTTTTTGAAATTATTGGAAGAAGGGATTGAAACCGACCTTACCTTTGCCTCCAACGAAAATTCTTTTAAAAGTTTGCTCTCCCTGATTCCAGCATTTTACACACATGACTATAACGCTTTGGAAGCTTCAGGGGCATTGAGCTTTGATGGCAACTCCAAGGGAAAATACTTATATGATGGGTCCAAAATACCAGGTTTCAAGCTGGGTTTAAAAGTAAAGGATGGCGCATTCCATTATCCAGATTTACCATCTGCTGTGAAAAACGTGCAGATAGATTTACAAACTTCCAATACAGATGGCAATCTCTACAATACCCAGGTGAATTTAAACCAGTTTCATTTGGAGCTGGGATCGAACCCAATTGATGCTACCATGCATTTAAAGAAACTGTATCCTGCACTTGTTGACGCCGATGTTAAGGCTGCAATAAACCTTAACGAAGTGAGCCAAGTGTTTCCCATTGACGGCGTAGAATTAAAAGGCATGTTTTCAGTGGATGTGGCAATGGACGGGACTTATGACACCCTCGGTTCCATGCCCAATACAAATGCTTGGATAGAACTAAAAAATGGGTTTGTTAAATCCAGTGATTTTCCAATTCCTCTGGAATCCATCCATTTGATTTCAAAAATCACCAATCAAAAAGGGAACCTTCAAGACACCCACATTGAAGTGTCAAAATTTCATATGATTATGGATGAGAAACCATTTGATGCCGAACTTATTTTGGAAGACCTTGAAAATTACAAATGGAACTTGAATGTGACAGGTGGATTGGATATTGGAAAAATCACAAAAATATTTCCTTCACCGGGCATAACTATGGAAGGCCTCCTTGACGCAGATATACATTCCAAAGGAAATTACCAACATGTAACCAATGAACAATACGATTTGTTATCAACTTCTGGTTCGTTGCAGCTTAAAAATTTCCTATACCAAGACAGTACTTTGGCCTACGATGTGGTTATCAAAAGAACGGACTTGGCATTTACACCTCAAAACATCCAGTTAAAATCTTTTGATGGTTCTGTTGGAGAAAGCGATATGCTAATAACTGGAAGCATCAGCAACTACATTGCTTATATTTTTAAAGACAACCAGCTACTGAAAGGAACTATTGACCTTAATAGCAATTATTTAAACCTCAACGAATTTATGGTTGAAGAGGAAACAAGTGCTTCCACTGCCATAGAGGCAGAAACTATAGATTCAGAAACTATTGAAGGTGTAATACCAGTACCTAATAATATATTGTTTACTGCAACAACTCAAATAAAAAAAGTGGATGTAATGGATTATACCATGACCAATGCACATGGCAGTTTGGTAGTAAAAGATGGTATTGCGGATTTGAGCCACATGCAGTTTGATATGCTGGGAGGGAATTTCATCGTAGATGGGACCTACAATACCAAAGACATTCAAGACCCGAAGTACACCTTTAACATGAAAATGGATAAGGTTTCTATACTAGAGACATTCAACACGTTTGAGTTGGTCAAAAAATATGCGCCAATTGCAGCTAATATTGTAGGAGAGGTGTCCAGCGACTTTAAAGTATCAGGAAACTTAGACCAAAACATGATGCCCGATTTAAAAACAGTCAATGCCACCGGGCTGCTAGAGATTGCAAAAGCGGCTTTAAACAACTCAAAATTGGTGAGTGGTATTACAAGCTTTACTAAATCTGGAGCTGGTTCGAGCACCGATATAAAAGATATTGTGATGTCAGCTACCATAGAAAATGGACAACTTAAAGTAGATCCTTTTGATCTGGTGATAGGGAATTATAAGACCAACGTGACTGGGTCGTCTGGGTTGGACGGCAACTTGAATTACGACCTCAAGATGGAAATCCCAACCAGTGAATTGGGGGCTTCTTTTAATAGTTTTGTAAGCCAACATTCTGAAGAAGAGACCATTCGCTTGCCGATCAAGGTGCAAGGCACTTACGATCAATTAAAAATTACTGTAGACGATTCAATTATAAAAAATCAAATAAAGGATGCGGTTGCCGAGGAAGCTGAAGATCAGGCAACTAAATTGGCCGAAGATGCATTAAAAGGTACGGAGGCAGAAAAAGCAATTGGAGACCTTTTAGGAGGAGGCAAATCGGACTCATTGTCATCGGATTCTACTAAAAACAGTGATGCCATCAATACAGGAGTGAAACAGTTAAAAAACCTATTTAAGAAAAAGAAGAAAAAAGACAATAAATAGTTACTTTTTTATCAAAACCATACTTCTCTAAAATTTAGGGAGTATCAGAGCAAAAAGTATCTAATCTTTTATTATTAAGGAAAAAATAATTTGATTTTACATGTATTTTTAATAATAGATTCTATTTTTGTGAAGTTTTTACTCAAATCATACATATAACTTTTACTCAATATGAAAATCGCCGTAGTTGGAACTGGTTATGTTGGACTAGTAACCGGAACTTGTTTTGCTGAAACGGGAAATCACGTGACCTGCATTGATATAGATGAAAAAAAAGTCGAAAATCTTAAAAATGGCATTATGCCAATATATGAGCCAGGCTTGGATTTACTTTTTGACAGAAATGTAAGACAAAACCGATTGGACTTTACAACCGATCTTACCGCTGGAATTAAAGGAGCTAAAATAATCTTTTTAGCATTGCCAACACCTCCAGGAGAAGATGGTTCGGCAGATTTGCAGTACATTCTCAAAGTAGCAAACGACCTTGGGCCTATACTAGAAGACTACGCAGTAGTTATTGATAAAAGCACCGTACCAGTAGGAACTGCGGATAAAGTGCGGGCGGCTATTGCAAAAAATGCCAAGGTTGATTTTGATGTGGTATCCAACCCTGAGTTTTTAAGAGAGGGAGTTGCGGTAGATGATTTCATGAAACCAGATAGAGTGGTTATTGGAACGCAATCGGACAAGGCAAAAAAAATAATGGAACAATTGTACGCTCCTTTGGTCAGACAAGGGAACCCTATATTGTTTATGGATGAGAAGTCGGCAGAACTTACTAAATATGCTGCGAATTCATTCTTAGCGACCAAAATCACATTTATGAACGAGATTGCAAACATTTGTGAGCTTTTAGGAGCAGATGTTGACGCAGTTAGAAAGGGTGTTGGTACCGATAGCAGGATTGGGAAAAGGTTCCTTTTTGCTGGTATAGGTTATGGAGGGTCTTGTTTCCCAAAAGACGTTCAAGCGCTAGCGAAATCCTCTCAAGATGTTGATTATGACTTCAGCATTTTAAAGTCGGTAATGGACGTTAACCAAAAACAAAAGATGAAGTTGTTTCCAAAAATTAAGGAATACTTCAACAATGATTTAAAAGGAAAAACCATCGCGGTATGGGGTTTGGCATTCAAACCTTATACGGATGATATTAGAGAAGCTCCAAGTTTGTACAACATTGAAGCATTGTTGGAAGCTGGTGCAAAAGTGAATGTATTTGACCCTGAGGCAATGGAAAATGTCAAAGAAATTATGGGGGATAAAATCAATTATTGTAACAACCAGTACGATGCACTAGATGGTGCGGATGCTTTGTTGGTTGTGACAGAATGGCCGGTTTTTAGAACTCCTGAATTTGATGAGATGTCTAATAGGTTGAAAAACAAAGTTATATTTGATGGTAGAAATTTATACCCTGTAGAACAGTTGGAAGAACTTGGGTATGAATATTACAGTATAGGACGAAAATATGTCAAGTAAAAAAACGGTATTAATAACTGGAGCTGCAGGGTTTTTAGGCTCGCATTTGTGCGATCGCTTCATAAAGGAAGGGTTCAAAATTATTGGAATGGATAACCTGATAACAGGCGACCTTAGAAACATAGAACATTTGTTTCCCAATAAGGATTTTGTGTTTTATAACCATGATGTGTCCAATTACGTACATGTTTCGGATGATTTGGATTACATCCTTCATTTTGCATCCCCTGCAAGCCCAATTGATTACTTAAAAATACCGATACAGACCCTTAAAGTAGGGTCGCTGGGCACCCATAATCTACTCGGGTTGGCAAAGGCGAAAAATGCTAGAATAATAGTCGCTTCTACTTCTGAGGTATACGGTGACCCACATGTGCATCCACAGCCAGAAGAGTATTATGGGAATGTAAACCCAGTAGGGCCACGTGGTGTGTACGACGAGGCCAAAAGGTTTCAAGAAGCAATTACCATGGCCTACCACACTTACCATGGTGTAGAAACTAGAATTGTTCGAATTTTTAATACCTATGGGCCAAGAATGCGGCTTAATGACGGCAGGGTACTTCCTGCTTTTATTGGCCAGGCATTGAGGGGAGAAGACCTAACCGTTTTTGGAGATGGGTCTCAAACGCGCTCATTTTGTTATGTCGACGATTTGGTACAGGGTATTTACACTTTGCTTATGAGTGATTACCACATGCCTGTTAACATTGGCAATCCAGACGAAATAACCATTGGAGATTTTGCAGAGGAAATTATCAAATTAACGGGTACATCTCAGAAAGTAATTTACAAAGAGCTCCCTGTGAACGATCCCAAGCAGAGACAACCAAACATTACAAAGGCTAAAGAATTGTTGAACTGGCAACCAAAAGTTTCTAGAGAGGAAGGGCTTAAAATCACTTACGATTATTTTAAATCGCTTTCTAAAGAAGATTTATATGCCAAAGAGCACAACGATTTTAAAGGATATATAAAGAAGTAAATGGGCAAGGGTAAGATTTTAGTAACCGGAGGCGCTGGGTATATTGGGTCGCATACAGTTGTAGAACTGCACAGGGCAGGGTATACGCCAATTGTAATCGATAATTTTTCGAATTCAGAGAAAAGTGCAATCCTTGGAATTGAAAGCATCATTGGCTCGAAAATAAAAGTTTACGAAGGAGATTGCAACGACTGGGAGTTCTTAAATAATGTCCTCAAAATTGAAGGCAAAGTAGAGGGTGTCATTCATTTCGCAGCGTACAAGGCAGTAGGGGAGTCGGTACAAAACCCACTCAAATATTACCAAAATAATGTTGGTTCTCTCGTGCTGGTATTGGAGATGATGAAACACCACCACATAGAAAATTTTGTGTTTTCTTCTTCGTGTACGGTATATGGCATACCCGATGTCCTTCCTGTTACGGAACAAACACCTATAAAAAAGGCGGAATCGCCTTATGGCAATACCAAACAAATTTGTGAAGACATTATTACGGATGTTGTAAAAAGTGGAGCCAATATAAAATCTATGTTGTTGCGCTATTTTAACCCAATAGGAGCACATTCAAGCTCGAAAATTGGTGAACTTCCTTTAGGGGTGCCCAGCAACTTAGTTCCGTTCGTAACCCAAACAGCTGCGGGATTGCGCGACAAGCTTACAATTTTTGGAGATGATTACGCTACCAAGGATGGATCAAATGTAAGAGATTTTATACACGTGGTGGACTTGGCGAAAGCACATGTGAAATCGTTGTTGCACTTGGATAAACAAGCTATTGGTTTTTTAGATACCATCAATGCAGGTACCGGACAAGGCAACTCGGTACTGGAAGTAGTGGAGACTTTTGAAAAAGTAACAGGAGAAAAATTGAACTACGAAATTGGGCCAAGAAGGGCAGGGGATGTTCCTGAAATTTATGCAGATGTAACCAAAGCCAACCAAGATTTGGGTTGGAAAACCGAACTTTCGTTGTCCGATGCTTTAAAAGATGCTTGGAATTGGGAAAAAACTTTAAAAAAATGAGAATATTAATTACTGGCGGTGCTGGTTTTATTGGAAGCCATGTTGTACGGCTTTTTGTGAATAAATACCCGAACTATGAGATTTATAATTTGGATAAACTCACCTATGCGGGCAACCTCAACAACTTAACGGATATTGAGAAAAAGGCGAATTATCATTTTCTTAAGGAAGACATCGTAGATGGGGAAAGGATGCATGCTTTGTTCAACGAATACCGTTTTGATGCGGTTATTCATCTCGCAGCAGAGTCCCATGTCGATAGGTCCATTACCAATCCAAATGAATTTTTAATGACCAATGTTTTGGGTACAGCAAATTTATTGAATGCTTTTAAGGACCTTTGGAAAGACGATTTTAACGGGAAAATATTCTACCACATTTCAACCGACGAAGTATACGGTTCGCTAGACGACGGCGGGTTTTTCTTAGAAGACACCCCGTACGACCCTAAGTCGCCTTACTCTGCTTCTAAAGCTAGTTCAGACCATTTTGTGCGGGCTTATGAAAATACTTATGGGATGCCAATAAAAATCTCCAATTGTTCTAATAATTACGGAGAGTACCAGTTTCCTGAAAAATTATTGCCGTTGATGATCAACAACATAAAAAACAACAAGCCACTGCCTGTTTATGGCAAAGGGGAAAATATTCGAGATTGGTTGTATGTTGTAGACCACGCTAGAGCGATTGATACGATTTTCCATGAAGGAAAGTTAGGTGAAACCTATAATATTGGCGGGTTTAATGAGTGGAAAAATATTGACATAGTCCATTTGTTATGTACCGTTATGGATAAAAAGTTGGGAAGAGAAAAAGGCACTTCGGCTCAATTGATTACCTATGTTACAGACAGAGCTGGTCATGATTTGAGGTATGCAATTGATGCCAATAAAATAATGAAAGAATTAGGCTGGGAGCCTTCTTTACAGTTTGAAGAAGGGTTGGAGTTGACAGTAGACTGGTATTTGAAAAATGAAGATTGGTTAACATCCGTTACTTCTGGGTCTTATCAAGATTATTACGATAGTCATTACGAAAAAAGATAAAAGCATGAAAGGTATAATATTGGCAGGAGGCTCAGGTACTCGTTTGCACCCATTGACTTTGGCAGTGAGCAAACAATTGATGCCTGTTTACGACAAACCTATGATTTACTATCCTTTGTCAACCCTAATGATGGCTGGAATCAAGGAGATCTTAATTATTTCTACTCCACATGATTTGCCATTGTTTGAGAAATTGCTTGGAGATGGATCTAGAATAGGCTGTGAATTTTCATATGCAGTTCAGGAGAATCCAGAAGGTCTTGCTCAGGCGTTTATTATTGCAGAAGATTTTGTAGGGGAGGATGCTGCAGCTTTGATACTTGGAGACAACATTTTCTACGGTTCAGGCTTAATCGAATTGTTGCAAGAAAATAACCAGCCAAAAGGAGGAGTTGTTTTTGCCTACCACGTGAATGATCCGGAGCGTTATGGAGTAGTGGAATTCGATCGAAATAACATAGCGGTTTCTATCGAAGAGAAACCGGAAAACCCAAAAAGTAATTATGCCGTTCCAGGGCTTTATTTTTATGACAACTCTGTTTTAGAGGTAGCAAAAAACATCAAACCAAGCCCTAGAGGGGAATTGGAAATTACGGATGTGAATAAATATTATTTGGAAAGTGGCAGTCTAAAAGTAGGAAAATTAAGTAGGGGCACTGCCTGGCTGGATACGGGTACATTTGCTTCTTTAATGCAGGCGGGCCAGTTTGTTCAAGTAATTGAAGAAAGACAAGGTCAGAAAATAGGATGTATAGAAGAAGTGGCTTACAGAATGGGATTTATTGATTCCGAACAATTGCTTAAAATTGCGGCCCCACTCGAAAAAAGCGGTTATGGCATGTATCTTAAAAACTTAATTAAAGAAATTTAGTTCATAAAGTAGAGAGAGAGCTGAAAGGCAAACGATAAAAATAATACGAGGGCCATTGTAAACTTGTTTTCAATGGTTCTGAATACATAGTGGTATAAAAAGAGTCCTAATAAACTGAGCGGGATAATAATTCCAAAATTATGGTAAATTCCATAGGCCTGTTCAAACCGAACCATTCTGCCATTGATTTGAAAAATGGCAGCCACAGGTACTTTTAAAAACCTAGTGCGCTCTACTTGCGCTTGCATCACATCAATTTTTCCAAAGACATAGTTTGCCTTAAAAAGCATATCAAAATCTTCAAATTCTACTGCATCATTTTTATGAATGGCATATTGCCTGGTGGTTTCCATAAGCTTTTCAATTTGGGATATTTTTTGCATACCCACTAGTTTTGGCAGCAAGTAATCAACCGTCAAAAAAACATTAAAAAAGGCAATAACAAATGCCAGGGTGTTAAAAGAAAATAAAATTTTCCGCATCAAAGTTTGTTGTAAACGCGCTTCTTCATAAGCTCTTTTTTTTGCATAATTTCGAGCTTCGGCCCTCCAAGAGTCAAAACTTTGATTGGACGATGTCTGTTTTGTGCTGCTGGAATGCGTAGATTTTGAATAGCGCAAAAGGAACTGATAGGCCTCCGTTATTTCAATGAACTTTTGATGCGCTTCTTGGTCGGTATTGAGATCCGGATGGTATAACTTCGAAAGTTTTCTATAGGCGCTTTTAATTGCTTTTAGTGAGGCACCTTTTTGCAACCCTAATACAGATAAATATAGTTCGTACATTATAAGGGTTTATAACTGGGTACCTAATTTGGATTCCAGCAGTTGGATGCGATCTACGTACTCCTGTTCTTTTCGGTGCATCTCTTCTTGGGTGGCTTGGAGTTCTTCCATATTTTGGCGCATTTCTTCTTCTTGTGCCCTCATTTCTTCTGTTTGTTGCCTTGTTTCTTCTAGTAAATTAGTGGTTCGTTCACTCAGTTTTTTACTAGATAACGTTCCAGCCATTGCTTCTCCTAATTCCTTAACAAAAGAAATGACATGTGGTTCGAATTCAGAAAAAGAGGCCAGTTCAAAAATACCTTCCACTTGCCCGTTAATTACCATGGGTGCAACTAGTAAATAATTAGGGGTTGCATCTCCTAAACCGGATGTAATGGTAATATAACCTTCTGGAATTTCTTTAAGGTAGAGGTTGCTTTTTTCTAAATAAGCTTGCCCCAAAAGTCCTTGCCCAATTTCTATTCTTTTTTCACTGTATTTTTTGCGTCCATAGGCATAACTGGACTGCAAACTAATAAACTTTTCGTCGTATTCAGTTTCTATGGTATACAGCCCGCCCTGGTTGCCAGAAACATATTGTACCAGCTTTGAAATAACCTTGTCGCAAAGGGTTTTAAAATCTACATCCGATCGAAGCAGATTAGAAAATTCTGCAATACCTTTTGTAGACCAACTTCTTTTGTCCTCTTCTACTTTTGCCAATTCAAGTTCTGAAAGTTTATTTTTAAGAACGTTTTCGGAGTCAATCAATTCTTTATTCTTGTTGTCCATATCCACCAATAGATTGGAAGTCTCGTTTTCTAACCGACTTATCTGAGAAGACAAAACACTAACCCCCATGTACCCAACCAAATAGGCAGAAAAAATTGTCATATATACCAATGGGCCTTCTCGGAACATCAAGTTATCAATGCCTTCTAATTCGTATAGGGCACTAATTTTCTGGTAAAATAAGAATGGAATGATATTGATAATAGCGCCGATAAAGACCATCGCTTTTTCTCTCATGTCAAACACAAGAACGGGAATAAGCGAAAAGGACATCATAATCATCCAAGTATGCGCAAATGGCATTTCGTCTACCATATTCAAACCAGCACCATAAAAGGTACCTAAGTAAACGGGAAGCACACTGATCATTAACCTGGCCAATAAAGTCAATTTGGCTCGGTTTAAAAGAATCGAAACAATGGCTACAACAAACCCAATTATAGGGATCACAACCATTGGAGGAAAGTAAAGTTGCGAAATGATAAAGAATGGTATTGCAACAACAATGGCTACAAAAAGAGAGATTTGATTGGAAAGAACAATTTTATTTCTCAAATAACGAGGAGTTTCCTCGTTTACACCTGAATTGATAACGGTTTGTAAAAAGCTCATGGTCAAATAGGTAATGATTGTTTGCTACTTCATTTTAACGAAATTTTCAGAAGCAAACAATCATTAACCAGAGTTTTTGCATTCAAAGTCCAACCTTCTAAGTTAGAATCTATTCTTTCAGTAAAACGTAGGTTTCGATTATTTTTCTGTCTACCCCAAGGGCTTCAATCCGCTCAATCCCGGTTTGAATGAGGGTGTCATTTCTAATTTCTACGTCAAATTCAAAATGGTTGTCTTCCCAGTTTCTCGCGGTGCAGAACTCCAAGTGTTCTTTGTATTTACCAGACTTAAAAGTATAACGTCCGCCTCCTGAAACAAAGGTTGCCAAACTATCTTGCCCCTTATTGAGGTCGTGCCTCAAGAAGGAAAAGTGTGTTTTATTAATGATTTTAATAAACTTCTGTCCTTCAAATAAATCGATTGTACTAGAATCACCTGTAATTTGTTGTGCGCTTAGAATCTGCCAAGTGCCTTCGATGGAAGTCCCAGCAGGCGTGTTGCCTTCTTTTAATTTGGAATTTTGAGCACAGGCCAACAAGCAACATAAGCAACCCATGTAGAGTAATTTTTTCATATAGTTTTTGTTTTTGCGTAACTGGCCGGTGTTGCAATATAAATCGAAAAATTAAAAAAAGGGTAAGGGGTAGGTGGATTTTATACCTGTGTTATTTACTCTCTTCCAACCAAGCTTTCTGCTTTCCCTTATAATGCCATAGTGTATCTTCTTCTAGGATACAGGTTGTGATGGGCTGATCTTGTTGGTGAATTTTAAAAGTACCTGCAGAAAACCATTTGCTAAAACCTGGAGAGATTTGATAAAAAATACTATTTTCACTTAAGATGTTACTACCTATATTGCAATGAATTTGTTCAATTAGATGCATAGTATGCAGTGGCTTTGAACTTAAAATATTGACATGTGAGAACTTCTTTTTTGCTAGAAATTGAAGAATTTCCAACATGTGGTTATCAGGGTCGATTGGCACTAACCCATGGCTGTTGTCCAAAAGGGTATCGCGTGTAAGGATAGTATCTGCTACTAATTGCCAACCCTCCAAAACCATTGTATCTTTTTCAAAGGCAATTAATTGGGGGTTCCATTCCAACAAATCTGCAAAAGAATGGTAAGCAATGGATTGTATGTCCCAAAACAACAACGCTGGTTCTTGGTTTTCTTTTACAACATGATGGGAAGACATATTATTCCTTGTATTTTTTTATAATATCATTTGAAATTATTTCATACAATTGTTT
This sequence comes from Cytophagales bacterium Alg240-R148, assembly GCA_900537185.1. GTDB lineage: Bacteria > Bacteroidota > Bacteroidia > Cytophagales > Cyclobacteriaceae > Alg240-R148. The sequence goes on along the minus strand of LS999827.1, from coordinate 857,110 downwards.
CCAAGTACTGTGTTGCTGCAACATAGAAACATGTTGTTCAATAGTTTTCAAATCATTTCTTCTGGCCGGTCCAGTTTGAACCGCATCTGGCTCTTCTTGAAGGGCCTTGCTCAAAGTTTCAGAAACCAAAGGTTTTAATATTTCAAAATCCAAGTCTTCCCCTTCTAAAAAGTCTTTGGATATACTTAACAAGTGGTTGGTGAAGTTGCATGCAATAACAGCTGCTACGTGTATTTTTTTTCGCTCTACAGAGTCCAATATATGGACTCTGCTGGTTAAGCTTCCTGCTATATTTCGTATTGTTTCCAAGGTATCTTGATCAGAAGCTTCCAAACAAAATGGAATTGCTTCAAAACTCATTTTTCTGTCTTTACTAAAAGTTTGCAAAGGGTACAAAACTCCTATGGAACCAGCTTGAGCCTGTTCCAAAACCTGCATAGGCTGCGTTCCTGAGGTGTGCAGTAAAATGGAACCTTCTGGAAGCACTAGTTCTCTTACAACTTTTTCTATGGCATCGTCTGAAACGGCAATTATGAATAGTTTTTGTTCAGAATCTTTAAAATCCAGGTTTTCTTTTACGGTTACATCATAAAGGTGTTCTGCTAGTTTCTCCGCATTTTTAATGTTTGGACTGTACAGTTCTTTAACTGGAATCCCTGCATTTTCTAGTGCAGGAGCCAGGTGCCAAGCCACATTGCCAGATCCAATAAAAGTAACCCTTAATCTTTTCATGATGTGGTATTCCTAGATTTTAAGAATTCGGTAAACCTTCTTACAAAAGACACCGTAAAACCGAACATAAGTACCAAAGTTCCTATCCACAATATATTGATCATGGGTTTCTCTAAGGCTTTCATTACGATCCAATTTTTTTGTCTTGTTTGAATGCCAAAAGTAAATTCATTGGTATCAGGGTGGACGTGCAGCAAGGTGATTTTAAAAGCCAAATCAGATACCTCATCCCCAATTCTCCCAGCCATTTTATCTTTTATAATAAACACTGGTTCGACATAATAATCTTTAATTTCCCCCATAATTCTGACCATTGCTTTTATGGCGATATCCCCCTCGTTTAAGGTGACACCTTCAATGGTCTGGACAGGGTTGATGCTGTCCAACACAGCCACATAATCATTGATGAAAAATTTTTCTCCAATTTTAGCCGTAACTTCTTCTTGTTCGCTCCAATTGACGGGCTCTTCTGGGTTTGGAATTGAAGAAATGTGGGTATACAAATCTCTCGAAGCAAATCTTTTAATATCAGGAGACGCCAACAAGCCACCCATTCCTTCATTGATCTGGGCCCTTGGATACAAAGAAAAGGTGCCACCAGATTCGTTTTTATATTGAATTTTATAATAGGTGTTTTCTGGATAGATTTCTAAAGTATCCCCCTTTTTATACAAGGTGGTACCGTTGTCTTTTAAATTGGCTTTAGCAACTACCTTATAAAGGTTGTTGGTGTATTCTAAATCCGTTTTATTGAAATAACTTCTGTATTGCCTGTCTTCTACAAAATCCCCTTGGTAGGTCAGTTCGAATTCCTGCATTTTGACAGGGTCGTTGACGAACAACAACAAGTTTTCATTATTAAAGTCTTTGGAGTCAGAAAATTTAAGTCCGCTGTTGTTCAAGGAGATTACGGTGGAATATCCACTGGAAAACAGAATTCCAATTAGTACCATGGCAATTCCGATATGTGCAATGGCCCCACCCGATAATTTTGGATTCTTCTTAAGAATTTTAATTAAAACATTCAGGTTTGAAATTATTAAGAAAATGGCCGCAGTTAATAGAACAATAAAGGAAATTTCTCCGATTCCAGATAAAACGATGCCCAATGCACTTACAATTAACGTGAGCATCAACGAAGGCAGTACGGCTTTGATAAAGCCGGCCTTGTCCAAATTTTTCCAAAAGAAAAATTGACCTATTCCGGATATTATTGCAACAGCGGCAGCAAACCAAAGTTGAAATTTAGAATAATACACCACTGGATCGGCTGGCGGAGCAATGTTGGAGTCGATCCCAAACAATCCCATAAAACTGTTGTATACTGGAATTGATGTGGGCACCAATACTTGAAAGCCCATGAGGCATAAAACAGCAGCCCCTATAAATACCCAAAACTCCTTGGTATAGGTGGAAAGCTCTTTTTGTGTGCTGGGAATTTCCTTCCAACGAACTACGGACAAGGCAATGGACCACACCGTAAAGAAGACCAAATAAATTAACAATTGACCAGACAAACCAAGGTCGGTGAACGAGTGAACAGATGCATCTCCGAGCACCCCACTTCTTGTCATAAAAGTGGAATACAGAATCAAAATAAAGGAGGCAATAGTCAAAATGATGGAAAGCTTCAAGGCTGTTGCGTTGCTCCTAAACAATATCATGGTATGCAAGGAAGCTACCCCAACCAACCAAGGCACATAAACGGCATTTTCCACCGGGTCCCAGTTCCAATATCCGCCAAAGCTGAGGGTTTCATAAGCCCAATACCCACCCATTAAAATGCCAAGTCCTAAAATGGCAGAAGAAAATATGGTCCAGGGAATAGCTGGGCCTACCCATTCTTTAAATTTTTTAAGCCACAAACCAGCGATGCAATAGGAAAACGGCACTAACATGGCAGCATACCCTAAAAATAATGTAGGTGGATGGATAACCATCCAATAATTTTGCAACAAAGCATTCAAGCCAGTACCATCTTCCGGAATGAAGTTAGGGTTGGTCTGGAATATAGGGGCATCCATGGCGTCGCGCATTAAAATAAATGGAGAACTTCCAATTTTATATTCTATTCCCGGAATCACCACACCTAGAATCATAGAAGCAAGAAAGGCTTGAACCAATGCAAATACGGTCATCACCGGCCCTTCCCAGAACCGGTTGGTGTTCATTACAACAACGCCTAATACAACATGCCAAAAGGCCCACAATAAAAAACTACCTTCTTGCCCTTCCCAAAAACAACTGATCATGTACTCTACTGGTAGGTGCTTGGAAGAGTGGCTCCATGCGTAGTGGTATTCGAAATAATGGTTGTAGATAATTAGAAACAGTGTGCCTACAATGGCAATTACCGACGCACCATGCACATAAAAAAAAGTTCTACCCCAGCGCTTCCAAAACAAGTTTTCGTCCAATGGTTTGCCAACAGACATGTAATAAGAAATTGCAGAAAAGATGGAAGCCACAAAGGCTATAATTACAAAAAGGTGACCAAAAAAGTCACCTATTAAATCATGAATCATGCTCAGAAGATTAAATCTCTTTTAATTCGTTTTCCTGGTATTTGGAAGGACACTTCAGCAAAATTTTACTTGCTACAAATGTATTGTCCTGGTAGTTGCCTACAACTACTACTTTTTCAGATTTTGTGAAATCAGTAGGAATGGGTTCGTTGTAATAAACTTGTTGGGCTTCCCCTTTCTCGTCTACCATCATGAAAGTGAAAGACAACTTATCTGGACTGGTTTGTATGCCCGTCACATGCCCAGCGGGGTCTTTTTGAAGTTCACCAACTACGTGGATCTTTTTATCGTCATTGTTGATTGCTATGTTTTTTGCTTCTTCAAAAGAAACGTATGCACTAGCATCTTCAGCAGTGCTAATTACAATCCCTATGGCTACAGCCACAATTACAATCCCTATGATGTGAATGGTCTTCATTATATTCTTATTTTTTTATTTCTTTTTCAAGTTTACTAACTTTTCTATCAATGCCAATTAGGTAAACGAATATGCCCACCAGAATGGCGCATACTACGGCTACCACAACATATATTTTCCCGTCTTCCCGAAAGTTATCAGCCATCTCCACTGTTTCCGCAGGGTTTTGTGCCATCAAAGGAGCCGTTATCAACACCGATACAACAACGCAAAGGAATAAAAGAGTTCTCATATTAGTCTTCTATTTGTTTTGAAATTTTTCTTAATCTATACCTCAATTCTATTATCCAAACACCTAAAAGTGTCCAGCCAAGCACTGCTGGATAAAAAACGAGTCTGAGGTTGCTATCCAAATCATAAGCATTGAAACCGGGGTTGCCTCCATTTCCAGGGTGCAAACTATCGGTCAGCCTTGGCAAAATAAACAAAAGAGGAATCAGTGCGGAAAAAGCAAAAATATTGTAAACAGCACTTATCCTAGCTTTTTGATTTTCATCTTCTAAAGATCCCCTCAATATAAAGTAGGCTAAATAGATGAACATCCCGATAGCCGCTGCATTTTGTTTTGGATCATTGCTCCACCATTCTCCCCAAGTAAATTTGGCCCAAATAGCTCCAGTTATCAATCCAAAAACACCAAAAATAATGCCCATATTAGCAGATTCTACTGCTTTAAAATCGTTGTTTTCTTTGCCATTCTTAAGGTACAAAATGGAATAAAAACAAGAAGCTCCAAGTACGATGACCATGGCAAACCACATGGGTACATGGAAATGTAAATTTCTTATGGTCTCATTCAGGATGTTAAGTCTAGGAACGGGAAGTAAAAAACCTCCAATGACAGTATACAGAAGCAACGCGATACAGGCTAATTTCCACCAGCTCTTTTTCATGCGGATACATTTGATTTAACTGCGCCAAAGATAGGGGAATAAGAGGAAAGATACCGTGATAATAATCATATTTATTGCAACCAATGTAAGAATTTCATTAAAACTAGTAGCCAAAGACAGACCATCTAGGGCATTGCGCGTTATTTTGATGGTCATTAAAAGAGATGGGACCAAAGTCGGGAATCCTAGAATTGCCATTAATGTAGTATTGTTGCCTGCTTTGGCCGCAATGGCGGAGACCATAGTCAGGGCGGTTGAAAAGCTAATGGAGGCCACTACTACTGTAACAATAAAAAGTTGGTGGTTGATTACAGGGTTGCCTAAGACCAAGGAGTAAAATAGCAAGCCAATTAAGGAGAGGACTACCATTAATAGGGTGTTGTACACTATTTTGGATATGATCAATCCTTGCGGGCTTACCAAGCTATAATAGTACAGCCATATGCCTTCTTTTTCTTGGATGAAACTTTTGGCAACTGTATTTACCGCGGTAAACAAAATAATAATCCAAAAAAGTGTATTCCAAGTGGTGACGGAAATGGAGGCAGATTTTAATGAAAAAGATAAGTAGCAAATGAATATGGTTGAAACTAAGTAGAGTAATATGCCATTGATGGCATATTTTTTTCTGAGTTCCAATTGAATTTCTTTGGCAATAAGGAAGCGAATTTCTTTAATCATTCAGCGAAACATAATAGTTTTTCAACCCTGTTATAATTAATTGAAGACAAATAAACAGTGCGGAGAAAATTATGCTTGCTCCGATCCATAGCTTGATGTATTTCGATAACCCAGCGGATTTTGAAATACGATTGGCCAAAACAGGGTTGGATACTTTATAAGTATAATAACCACGGAGTATTTCTTCTTGTCTCCATTTAAACTTCTGTAATTCAAGGAGCGACTCTTGAATGGAGGAAAATTCAGCGATATCTTCTTTATTTGCTTTTTCAATTGCAAACTCTTTTTGAATCTGATCCAGCGTGTTTAATTTGGCATCTACAAAAGTTATTTTTTCTTTTATGGAGGCAGATTTATTTGCAAGGTTTGTTACTATTCCATCATGCTCTTTTAAAAATTGAAGCAAATCGTTTGATACCAACAATACGTCGCTTTTTGCATCAGAAGTAATTTTAAGACTGGCTGTCAGGTACTTAATTTGGCTCTTTTTATTAACAGCAGATTTGATTTTTTTGTAATCAACATATACCGAGGTATTTTTCTTGCTTGGAACAAAAGCTTGAACGGCTTCGTACAGAATGTCTGCATCTACGGGTGTTTGTATTTCTAGCGTACTGGAATAGGTAGGTTTGTCTTGGTAGTAAAAAAGAGCCGAAGCGGAACCACATACCACAAAGGTTAGGGCGATAAGGCCTATTTTTTTCTTGACTAATAATAGGGTTTGGCCTAAAATTGCTATCAAATTTATTTCTTCTGTATTTTCGCTGTTAATTGAATTCATTATTATAAATTTGGCATAAAATTATAAATAATTTAGAACTTATTATCAAATAAATTTATAGATGAATAAAATAGGAGTTGTTGGCTTGGGCTATGTGGGATTACCTTTGGCGGTTGAATTTGGAAAAACAATGCCTGTAATTGGTTTGGACATAAGTGCAGATAGAATCAACCTATTGTCTCAAGGTATAGATGCCACAAAAGAAGTTGAAAAAGAGGAACTTCTTGAAGCAAAAAATTTGAAGTTCACCTCTAAATTAGAGGATTTAAAAAGTTGTGATGTATTTATTGTAACGGTTCCGACTCCAATAGATAAGTTCAAAACACCTGACTTGACCCCTCTTTTAAGTGCTTCAAAGGCATTGGGCTCTATATTGAAAAAAGGAGATATTGTCATTTATGAATCTACAGTGTACCCAGGGTGTACAGAAGAAGATTGTGTTCCGGTATTAGAGAATGAAAGTGGATTACAGTACAACGAAGACTTTTTTTGCGGCTATTCTCCTGAACGCATCAACCCGGGGGACAAAACCCACCGATTGCCCAATATCAAAAAGGTAACAAGTGGTTCGAATTCGGAAATTGCTGAAAAAGTAGACCAACTCTACAAGAAAATTATAACCGCAGGTACCTATAAAGCATCTAGTATTAAAGTAGCGGAAGCTGCCAAAGTGATTGAGAATTCTCAGAGAGATCTTAACATCGCTTTTGTGAATGAGTTGTCATTGATTTTTGAAAAAATTGGAATTGACACGTTAGAAGTGCTGGAAGCAGCGGGTACTAAATGGAATTTTTTACCTTTCCGACCTGGTTTGGTTGGAGGCCATTGCATAGGGGTAGACCCTTATTATTTGACCCATAAAGCGCAAAGCTTTGGATATAACCCTGAAGTGATTTTGTCTGGTAGAAGAATTAATGATAACATGGGTGTTTACATAGCCAACCGCTTGATAAAGTTAATAGCCCAACAAGGCAACCCTATAAAAGGCTGTAAAATATTGATGCTGGGAATCACTTTTAAAGAAAACTGCCCTGATATTAGAAACAGCAGGGTGATAGACGTATACAATGAATTGCTAGGTTTTGGAGTTGAAATAGATGTTTACGATCCGCATGCTGATTTTGAAGAAGTTAAAAACGAATACGGCATTGCGCTAGTATCCAATCCAAGAACGAATTATGCTGGCGTTCTATTGGCCGTTGCCCATGAAGAGTTTATAGGAATGGATTTGGATGTATTGACCACTGAAAACGGTGCTGTTTATGATGTCAAAGGGGTACTGCCAAAAGACAAAATAAGCGCCAGATTGTAATGGGAAGAACAAGGGTAAACATGCTTGATTTGAAAAAGCAACACGCAGAAGTGGAACAAGAAATCAACCAAGCAGTACAAGGCGTTTATGAACATGGAGCCTTTATTAATGGCCCAGAAGTAAAAGAATTTGCAAAAAACCTAACCGCCTATACCCAATCCTCTTTTTGTATTCCATGTGGCAACGGCACAGATGCTCTGCAAATAGCGTTTATGGCCCTAGAGCTAGAAGCTGGAGATGAAGTGATAGTTCCTGCATTCACTTACCCGGCAACCGTTGAAATCTTGGCGTTGCTAAATTTAAAACCAGTTTTCGTGGATGTTGAAAGGGACTATTTTAATCTCGATGTAAGCCAAATTGAAGCGGCCGTAACAAAAAAAACTAAAGCAATTTTACCGGTGCATTTGTTCGGGCAATCCGCTTGGATGGAGCCCGTCCTAGAGCTGGCCCAAACCTATAATTTAAAAATCGTGGAAGACAACGCGCAAGCTTTTGGAGCGAGTCGGGTTGTGGGTGGTGTGGTTCAAAAAACAGGAACATCTGGCCATATTAGCACGACTTCTTTTTTTCCAACCAAAAACTTAGGCGGGTATGGAGACGGTGGTGCTGTTTTCACCAATGATGCATCGCTGGCTCAAAGAATAAGTAGGATTGCCAACCATGGGCAAAATAAAAAATACTACCACGAAATTATTGGCGTCAATTCTAGGTTGGACACCATCCAAGCGGCGATACTTAATGTCAAACTGAAGGGGCTAGATAGTGCCATAGGCAGAAAGCGAAAATTGGCAGAAGCATATAAAAAATTATTAAAAAATAACAGCCAAGTGGTTTGCCCAGAAGAAATGGATGGCAATTACCACAGTTACCACCAGTTTACCATATGTTGTGAAAGCAATGCCTTTCGCAATAATATTCAGGCGAAGCTAAAAGAGAGTGGTATTGGGTCCATGGTATACTATCCCGTTCCAATACACCAACAAGTTGCCTATAGGGAATTTTGGAATCCTGCTGTAGATTTGAAAAATTCAGAGTATCTTTCTGAAACTGTACTGTCCCTTCCGATCGATCCTAACCTGACGGCGGAAGAAGTGGAATACGTTTGTGAAATTATCAATTTGGTATAGTTCAAGTTTTTATAATCGATTGTCTTTATGAAAAAATTATTTGGTCTAATAGGCGCTTCAGGGTACATAGCACCCCGGCACATGAAAGCAATAAAAGATACAGGAAATGTGCTTTTAAATGCATACGATAAATTTGACAGCGTAGGGGTAATGGATTCATATTTTCCGGAAGCTGATTTTTTCACAGAGTTTGAACGATTTGATCGGCATTTGGAAAAGCTCAAATATGAATCCAACACGGTTTTGGATTATATAGCTATTTGTACACCCAATTATTTGCACGATGCGCACATAAGAATGGCGCTGAGAAGTGGCTCGGAAGCAATATGTGAAAAACCATTGGTGCTCAACCCTTGGAACATAGACAAACTGGCTAGCATTGAAAAACTAACTGGGAAGAGAATTTGGAATATTCTGCAATTGAGATTGCACCCTAGTATTGTGGCTTTGCGCGAAGCAGTCATAAACGGGAAAAAGGATAGTAAATATGATGTAAAGCTGGATTACATAACGTCCAGAGGTAAATGGTATGGAATTTCTTGGAAGGGAGATGAAAACAAATCAGGAGGAATTGCGACCAACATTGGGGTGCATTTCTTTGATATGTTGGGTTGGGTATTTGGCCCTTTACAAGAGCTAAAAGTGCATGCTCACCAAAGCAACAAGGCCAGTGGTTTTCTGGAATTTGAAAAGGCGCGGGTAGAATGGGCCTTGTCCATTGACTACGAAGACATACCGGATCCGATAAAAAAGGAAGGAAAGAGAACCTACCGTTCCATAACGGTTGACGGTAGGGAAATAGAGTTCAGTGGCGGATTTACCGATTTGCACACTAAAAGTTATGAAGAAATTTTAGCAGGAAATGGTTTTGGAATAGAAGAGGCGAGGAGCTCGATTGAAATTGTTCACGAGATAAGGAATAGGAAAGGGGCATAACAAAGTCATTTTGCATCGAAGGCATCGTTAAAAACATTTTTAAGATTCGATAGAAAGTAAGATGATATATATTACTTTTGTAATACCGTCTAAATCCAAGTAATCCTATTTCGATTATATGAAAAAAATTCTTATTGTTTTTGGAACACGACCTGAGGCCATAAAAATGGCACCTTTAGTCAAAGCATTCCAAAAAGCACCAAATTTGACTGTGAAAGTTTGTGTTACAGCCCAGCACAGAGAAATGCTGGATCAAGTACTTCATTTCTTCGAAATTATTCCAGACTATGACTTGGATTTGATGAAACCCAACCAGAACTTATTCACCATCACATCAGAAGTGTTGTTGCATATGAAGGGGGTTTTGGAAGATTTTAATCCCGATTACGTATTTGTTCATGGCGATACCACCACTACCATGTCTACTGCATTGGCCTCTTATTACCATGGGGCAAAAGTTTGCCATGTAGAAGCAGGGCTTCGCACCTATGATAAGTGGTCTCCATTTCCTGAAGAAATGAACCGACAAATAGCAGGTCGAATTGCGGACCTTCATTTTGCGCCAACTGCAACCTCTCAAAATAATTTGTTGGGAGAAGGTGTGGGCCAACAAAATATTGTTGTTACAGGAAATACAGTTATAGATGCCTTATTCGAAAGTGTTAATAGGGTGAAAGAACTGCAAGATAACCCGGAAATAAACCATCTAAAATCAATAATAAAACAGGGTAAAAAAATTGTGCTGGTGACAGGCCATAGAAGAGAAAACTTTGGAGAAGGGTTTTTGAATATTTGTCATGCATTGAACGAGATTAGCAGCAGCGATCCCGATGTTCAAATCATTTATCCAGTACACTTGAATCCCAATGTACAAAAACCTGTAAAGGAAGTATTGGGAGGAAACAAAAACATTGACTTAATAGCCCCTTTGTCTTACCCAGCTTTTGTTTGGCTCATGGACCGGTCGGATTTAATAATTACCGACAGCGGTGGGGTACAAGAAGAGGCGCCTTCACTAGGGAAACCAGTATTGGTAATGCGGAACACCACAGAACGACCGGAAGCAGTGGAAGCAGGAACGGTTCTGCTAGTAGGGACAAACCGAAAGGTAATTGTAGAAGAAGCATTGGACTTATTATCCAACCCAGAACGTTATCAAAAAATGTCCCATTTGCACAATCCTTATGGAGATGGGCATGCTTGTGAAAAAATTGTTGAATTTATAAAGGCACTAAAATAAATGGCGAATCCAGAAGTAGTAATAATCGGTTTAGGTTATATTGGCCTTCCTACAGCAGCATTAATATCCTCCAGAAAAAGAAATGTTTTGGGTGTGGATATAAATGAACAAGTTGTTGATACTATTAACAAAGGAGAAATCCATATAGTAGAACCAGAGTTGGACGAAGTAGTTGCAAATGCCGTACAATCTGGGTATTTAAAAGCCAGCACCAAGCCGAGTACCGGAGCAGTTTACATCATAGTGGTACCTACTCCTTTTAAATCGAAGACAGAACCGGATATCTCTTTTGTAGAGGCAGCCTTTGACGCCATAATTCCTTTATTAAAAGCAGGAGATTTAATTATTCTTGAATCCACCTCGCCAGTAGGGACAACAGATAAAATGGCAGCCAAAATGTTTGCTTCCCGACCTGAATTGGAAGGGCAGATTTATTTGGCTTATTGCCCTGAACGGGTGCTTCCTGGTAATGTGATGTTCGAATTGATCAACAACGATAGAGTTATTGGAGGGGTGGATGCCGTTTCAACCGAAAAAGCAGTCGATTTTTACAGGTCATTTGTGGATGGTGACTTGCATAAAACCAATGCTAAAACAGCGGAAATGTGCAAGTTGGTGGAAAACTCCTCTAGAGACGTCCAGATTGCATTTGCCAATGAATTGTCGATCATTTGTGACAAGGCAAGCATTAATGTTTGGGAATTGATAGAATTGGCCAACAAACACCCAAGGGTAAATATCTTACAGCCTGGTTGTGGGGTTGGTGGGCATTGTATTGCAGTGGATCCTTACTTTATTGTGGCCGACTATCCAATGGAATCTCAAATAATTGGAAAAGCGAGAGAAACAAACAATTACAAATCTTTTTGGTGTGCAGAAAAAGTAAAAAATGTCAAATTAGAGTTTCAATTAAAACATGGGCGCAAACCTAGTATTGCTTTGATGGGACTCGCTTTTAAGCCCAATATTGATGATTTAAGAGAGTCTCCTGCCAAATATATAGTGCAAAAAATCATCCAAGATTCCAATGATGACCCGTGTTATGTAGTGGAGCCCAATATATCCTCTCATGGAATTTTTAAGTTAACAGAATACAAAGAAGCGATTCAACAAGCAGATATAATTGTATTTTTGGTAGCACATGATGAGTTTAAATCGCTTCAAATACCAGAACAAAAAATTGTTATAGACTTCTGTGGTGTAATTAAAAAATAAATATTGGTAAAGCGGTTATTAAAAGTTGGCCTTTTTACAGGCTTTGGTCATTTGCTGGTTTTTTTATCTTTGTCGTATGCTTCAGGGATAATTGATGCCCAAGCGATGGCCAAATTTGGAACTGTTGATGCCATGATGCTGTTCATCTTATCTGCCATAACTTTTGGACTTCAACTGGCTACTACCAGAAACATTGCCACAACCATATCTTGGAAGGAAGACTACGAAAGTACTATAAAAGCGCAGGTCACTTTTGGGTTGATTGTTGCAGCTTTTGGGTTGTTATTGTACGCCGTTAAAGGAGGGTTGTGGTGGACCCTAACCTTGGCACCAGTTATAGGTCTGAGTGGAGATTTTGCCTTGTACGGAAGTGGTAGGGCGGTTACTGGGTCTTTTTTTGCATTCGTAAGGGTGTTGGTACCTTCTCTTTTGTTGTTTTCTTCCGCTTTTCTTCCGCAAGAACACCTCGTGCATTTTTACTTCAGCGGGATTGTATTGTCTTATGCAATAACCGGGTTGTACACAGCAAAAATTTTTGAAAGGCGGTATTGGGTTGTTCCTGGTTTGCAGTCTTTGTTGAAATATTGGAACAATCGGTACATTGGTTTATCGAGCATGGGTTTGCTGTTTTTGGGAATAGGAATCATCAATGTTGCTCCAACTTTTTATGGCGATCAAGCAGTTTCGGATGCCTACATAGCATTAAAATATTATATGATTTACAAAGGGTTAAGGCGGATTATCGTTCAATCTTTTTTATCGGAAATCTCCAAGAAACCTTCTACCAGGCTGTACATCGATCGGATAACCATTTTGGGTGGCGCACTTTTTTTTACTGCGACATTTCTTTACCCAGACAGCTTGCTTCCGTATATAATTGATGGACAATTTTCTGGAGCTATTGAGTCAATTGCCATTCTTGGTTTTTCCGCCTTGATTATTGGTACTAGCTCTTCTCTTGGATTTACCTTGCTCACCTTTAAAAAAGACCGGTTGTATTCTATTATATTAATTATTGCCGGATTGGCTGTTGTTGTGTTGGTGGTGTTATTCTCCTTGATCGAAGATTCTGGCAGGGCCATTGTTGGTGCAGTATTAATAGGGGAGTTGGCTTACGTCGTATTATTATTCTGGGCATTAAGGAAGAATGAAAGTTATTTTCCAAGAATTAAATTTGCATCTTTGTTGCTTGTCCCAATGTTGGCAATTAAGAGTTTGGAATATTTTGATGTACCTTGGTATGTGCTTTTAATTACCACCTTGGCTTATTTAGGATACCATTCTAAAACACTATTGAATTTTGAAAAATAAGGAGCGGAATATTGTAATTACACACGGGTACTCTGATTCTAATAAAGGAGATTTTGCCATTACTTTAGCCACGTTAAAAGTAATTAAGCAATATTACCCGGCTAGTAAGCTTACCCTTTTGTCTACTTTTAGAAAAAACGATCCTGATTTTGAATTTCATAATCGGTTTGTAGCACAAGAGGGCGTTAGGATAATACAGGGCTTAATGGCAACACCGTATATCGGAAGTGCCCAAGGCACCATTGAAAATATTAAGGCTGTTGTTCGGTTGAGTAAGAGTTATGTCCAGTTGTTGTTGGTTTTGATGGGAGCTGGAAAGCTTTTAGGAGGCAAGGAATATACAGCTTGGAAAGCGATTAAGGATGCAGATTTGGTAGTAGTGAAAGGAGGCCAATTCATTTACAACGATGCAGAAGATGTGCGGGGATGGCTTTTTTTATGGAGAACTCTGAAACCTATTGAAATTGCGCAAAAACTTAAGAAAAAAGTAGTTGTTTTTGGACAGAGTATTGGCCCGTTTTTTAGTTCAAAAAGCGAGCGGTACGCTATGAAACGTTTGCGTAAATGTGATTCGGTTGTAGTTAGAGAACAGATGACAATGGACATGTTAACTAGAAATGGATTGGAAGCCAATAGTTTTTTAGCACCAGATTTGGCATTTTATCTGCAACCTACCCCAACGGATCAGACAGATAATTACCAATCAAACAATTGTTTTGGAGTAACCATGGTCAATTGGAATTTTCCAGAACAACCCGAGAAGGAAGCAAAAAAGGCGGCATACAGAAAAGCACTTGTAGAGAGTATTGCATACTGCTATAATACGCACCAATTGGTGCCAGTATTAATATCCCAAGTTACGGTGCGCCACCACGGTTCTGGAGATGAAGATTTAATCGACGAAATCATTGAAAAATTAGAGGCACTGGACATTCCGTTCATTCGGCCTAATGAAGATTTCAGTGCTACGGAAATGTCTGCACTTTACGACCAGTGCAAGTTTTTGATTGGTACTAGATTACACTCCTGTATATTGGCAATGTGTGCCAGCACCCCAGTGGTGGCCATACGGTACCAAGGTTTTAAGACACAAGGAGTAATGAAAATGGTGGGTCTATCGGACTACGTGTTGGACATTAATACAATAAAAAGTGTGGAGTTAAACAGTAAGATTGATGCAATAATAGACAAAGAAGAGACCATAGTTAAAAGCTTACAAGAAGTAGTACCTAAGTTAAGAGCTGAAATTGAGCAAAACGCTCTCCAATTTCTCTAGTCCTATGAAAATAAAAACCCAGATTTATTCCATTCCTTTGCCGTTAAAAATACTATTTGGAGTAGTATTCTTACTGCTTTTTTTTGGAGTCTGGTTTTCTAAGCTGTATGTGCTTGGCCCTTTGATTGCGCATGATTTGCTTTTGCTTTTGGCTTTTGTGCTCTCTATTTTGTTTAATAAAACTGTAATAGTAAGGTTCAAACCTATTTTGATTGTTTCAATCATTGCCTTTTTTTATTTGGTCTATTCTATTTTTTTCATAGAAGAAGCCTTGTTGCTAAAATTAAGGCAATTCAACTTATTTGTGTACATGTTTGTTGTATACGGTATATTTTGCCTGAATGTCAACCAGGACCGGTTCGTTAAGGTAGTTGCTTTATTGAAATGGGTAGGGATAGTCTCCGTGGTTACGCAGGTGATTTATTTAATTGTTGGCATTTTATTTCTTTCGGACTTTACTTTATTTGGAACATCGAATTACGTTTATTTCAGCCCGCTGGTAATCATGGGCATAATCGTTTTTGCTGCCTATGCTCTTGCTAAAAATAGCTGGCCATTGTACCTATTGGCAATTGTTACCTCCGTATTTTTAGGACATTCATCCGCTTTCTTGGCGGTAATCGGGGTGTTGGGTATTGGATTATTAATTAAAATTAAAACACAGCAACGCCTGGCTGTGGTTGTCCTTTTGGTGGCGTTTGTTTTCATGGCTAAGTTGTTAAGTGCTGAGTTCAATGATAACAATGCTAAATGGCGTTTGTTTTTTTGGCAACATATTGTTGACAGGTCTTTCGATAACCACCACTTTGGGGTATTTGGGCATGGTTTTGGAAATCCATATATGACCTTGGAATACGCCCAATTTATAGCAGACACAATACAATCCAAGCATATGCTGGGTCGATCCAAACCATTAATCCGCTGGACTACCGGACCACATAATTCTTTCTTGTCCATTATGTTCCATGTTGGATTTTTTCCCTTTTTGATTTTCTTAAGTAGTTTTGTTCCAGTAGTCAAAAAGATGTTCACCGCACCGATTCGATTATTTTCATTCGAAGATCGATTTTTAATATTGTCTTTAGTAGGGCTGTCTATTTGGTGTAGTTTTAATGTAGTTTTAGAATTGCCACATTCATCTATTTTATTCTGGATTGTTGTTTTTGCCACATTATTTCAATTATCAAATGCAAAAAAAGAAAAATAAGCCTTCTGTTCTATTTGTTTTTCAATTGCCCCCTCCAATCCATGGGGCATCCATCATGAATGAAATTGTAAAGAATTCGGAAGCAATCAATGGTGTTTTTCAAGGAACCTACATAGGGCTTAACTTCGCGTCTGGAACAGATGATATTGGCTCCATCTCCATAAAAAAACTCCTATTTGCCCTCCGGTATGCCTGGTCCATATTCTTTGTTTTGTTGACCAAAAAAATTGACCTGGTATATTTTACCTTGTCTCCTATTGGAGGATCTTTTTTAAGGGATTTGGTGTATGTGTTTTTATTTAAAATTTTCAATAAAAAGGTTGTTTATCATTTGCATGGCAAAGGAATAAGCAAGGCTAGAAAAAGCAGAAAAATTTTAAACAGGCTTTATAAATGGGCATTTAAAAATGTATATATAATCCATTTGGATGATTCGTTGTTGTACGATATTGAAGGTTTACCCTATAAAAAGCATTTTATTGTAGCCAATGGAATTTCTGAACTTCTGGGCGCAGAAATTCCTTCCGCAAACGATGGAGTTAAAGGAACATTAAAAGTCGTTTATTTGTCCAACTATAAAAAGAACAAAGGGATTTTGGATTATGTTAAAGCGGTGCAAACCCTCAACGCCGAGGGTTTTAGTTTCGAAGCCATGGCAGTTGGAGGGGATGCAGATGTTTCTAAGGTTTCCCTGAAAAGTTTTGTTAAAAAAAATGGGGTGGACAACCTCCATGTTTCAGGCCCAATTTACGGTGTGGAAAAATACAAATTATTACAAGAATGCAACATTTTTGTATTGCCAACTTATTATGAAAATGAGTGTTTTCCATTGTCTATCTTAGAAGCATTTCAATTTGGACTGGCAATAGTTTCCTACGATAATGGCGCTGTTAAATCTATGGTAGAGCATAATAAAGGTGGTTTGATCACAAAGATGCAAGACATTCAAGGGCTTACAGATAGTTTGAGGCAACTAATTCAACATCCGGAAAAACTTGAAAAAATGGGGGCATACAATAGAAAAAAATTCAAGGATAAATTTACCAAAGAAAAATTTGAAGCTAATTTAAATAAAGCACTTCAAGGCGTGTTGCAGGATGGGTAATTTTGAAATAATTTTAATGAGGAAATTCTAAGGACAGTAAAGGAACTGGTAAATTAATTTTTTTAAAGAAAAAACGGTGCGCAACAGGGCAGGAAGTTGTTTTTTTGACTGTACCCATATAAAAATCCCAGCTAAGGTATTGTGTTGCCAAAGAAAGAAACGTATAGGATTGTTAAATTTGGGCATCCTTGCAAGGGCACATGATGTAATAATAAGGTATCTGTAATTTTAAATTATGAATTTATTCGTAACTTAAAAGAGGCAACGGAGCCAGTACAAAGTACGTACCCATCAAAAATATTCAAAATTAGTTTCGCGGACTTCGTATCCCCTGCATAAGGGGATAATTATGTTCTAATTTCTGTGTTGAATATTTCTTGGAACTAGTATCTTTGTTTTTTCAAAAAAGTCAAATAATGAAACAGGTCATTCAGAATTTCAAAAGTGGAGAACTTTATGTAGATGAGGTGCCCAAGCCGGGTATTAGCAGAGGGGTTGTATTGGTGAAAAATGAGTATTCCTTAATAAGTGCTGGAACGGAACGAGGAACAGTTAAAGTAGGCAAAGCCAACTTGATTGGTAAGGCGAAACAGCGGCCTGACCTTGTCGCCCAAGTATTACAAAATATTAAAAAGGAAGGGTTAAAGGCTACCATGGATAAAGTGCAGACAAAACTGGACTCCTTAAAAGCCCTTGGATATAGCTCTGCAGGTGTGGTACAAGCGTCTATGGATTCTGAAGGGTACTTCCAACCTGGAGATAGAGTAGCATGCGCTGGGCAAGATTATGCCTCCCACTCGGATTTTGTAAGTGTACCCCAAAACTTAGTCGTTAAAATTCCCGACAATGTCAGTTTTAAGGAAGCTAGTTTTACAACATTGGGTGCCATTGCGATGCAGGGTGTACGCCAGGCAGATCCTAAATTAGGAGACAATGTTTGTGTTATTGGACTTGGTCTATTAGGGCAATTAACTGCCCAAATATTACAGGCCAATGGTTGCAATGTTTTTGGCATAGACATGTCCGACGACTTGATTGAATTGGGTAAGAAAAACGGCATGCATGCCGGTGCGTTAAGGAGCGACCAAAACTTACAAGCCAATTGTGATGCCTTTACCAATGGATATGGCTTTGATAGTGTAGTTATTACTGCGGCAACTCCGAGCAACGATCCCATAGAATTGACAGCTGAAATAATAAAGAAAAAAGGAGAGGTTGTAATAGTGGGAGCTGTTAATATGAACATACCTAGAGATCCTCATTTCTATCGCAAAGAATTGAATTTAAAAATGTCGTGTTCTTATGGACCTGGCAGGTATGACGTGAATTATGAAGAAGAGGGGCAAGATTATCCTTTTGCCTATGTGCGATGGACTGAAAACCGCAACATGCAGGCGTTTCTCAAATTAATCTCCAACAAGAGTATAGACATTACAGATTTAATTTCTCACGAATTTGACATCGTTGCCGCTGAGCAGGCATATGACATTGTCTTGGGAAAGGTAAAAGAAAAGCACATAGGAATATTATTGAAATACAATGGGGAAATAGAACCAACTACTTCTGTAGCGGTTAAACCTAGTCAAGGACAAGAAAAGACTGTGGTTGGGTTTATAGGCGCGGGTAGTTTTGCTCAAAGTTATTTAATTCCGAATGTTAAGCGCTCTGTTGCAACTTTGGACACTGTTGTGACCTCGAAAGGGATTACAGCCAAAGGTGTAGCAAGTAAATTTGAATTCAAAAATGCCTCTGCAGAACAGAATGATGTGGTAAATTCAGATAACATAAATACTGTATTTATCGCCACACCACATAATTCTCATGCCGAACTGACCCTGCAGAGCATCCATGCTGGCAAACACGTGTTTGTAGAAAAACCATTGGCCATGCATGCAGAAGAATTAGAAGTAGTACGTGCAGCGCACCAAGATTCTAACAGGATTTTGATGGTAGGTTTCAATAGAAGGTTCTCACCAATATCCGTAAAAATTAAAGAAGCGTTTTCTTCTTTGAACCAACCACTTGTTATGAACTTTAGAGTCAACGCCGGGAATATTCCAAAAGACCACTGGACCCAGCTTCCGAATGTAGGTGGGGGGCGTGTTATTGGAGAAATGTGCCATTTTATTGATTTAATGCAGTTTTTTACGGATTCCAAACCGGTATCTGTATTTGCTTCTAGCATTGGTACCCAAAGCGTATCTACCACCAACCAGGACAATATTTCAGTTACAGTTCAATTCGAAGATGGCTCTTTGGGCAATTTGGTATATGTTGGAGAAGGCGACAAGTCCTTACCCAAAGAAAGAATGGAAGTTTTTGGTGGAGGCAAAGTTGGTGTTATCAACGACTTCCGAAATGGGGAAATTTATTCTGACAATAAATGCACAAAAATAAAGTTAAGTGGAAAAGGCCATGCACAAGAAGTTGCAGCATTTTTGGATGCGGTAAAAAATGGTACAGAAGCCCCAATTTCTTTTGATTCCATTTATTATACTACTTTAACCACCTTTAAAATATTGGACAGCTTACATACAGGTATGCAACAAAAAATTGATTAATTTTATTCAGCATTGAATACAATAAAGAGTTATATAAACCAAATGTTGGAGGATGACAGTGACATTACTATTGGAGTTTTGTTGCTGTCATTTTTTGTTGTACTTGGCATACCCCAGTTGCTCGGAATCTCCCAAGGGTTGTTGTTTCTTTATATTGTTTTATTCAAAAGAAAACCAGTCAAAAGCTGGAAAGTGGGTTGGGATCAAAAACTGTTTTTGGCCTACTATCTGCTATTGATTCTTGGATTGATTTATTCCGACAACCAAGCCTCTGGGAGAATGGTACTCGAGAAAAGCTTGAGTTTTATTTCATGCACCATATTATTTATTACCATTCAAAATTTTGGGCTGAGATTTAAATTAAATAAAGTACTTCTAGGGTTCCATATAGCCATATTATTAATGCTTTTATATGCGCTATTGTTAAATACCACTGAATTTATTAGCACAGATTCTCTGTATGTGATGGTAGGTAAAACACGCTACAACCAGTTTTTATACTATGGTTTAACCCATAACTTGGCCAATGGACACCCGGTCTACCTCAGTTTTTATTTAGTAGTGTGTAATTTGTGTTTATTGTATAAAAACGTTTACAAACAAAAACTCAGACCTAGAAGGATAGAGGTCGTACTGTTTTTCATGACCTTGGTTTTTTTAGTTTTATTACAATCTGTAGCGGCATTAATGGCTTTTCTTTTTTGTTCCTTGATTATTATAGTTTTAGGAGCTAGCAAAAGTATAAAATTTTATGCCTTATTGTTGTATACCGTTTTTGGAATAACTTTACTGTACAACCCCAAACTGCAGCAAAAACTGAAGCCAGTGTTTGATAAAGAATTGTCGCCAACCGATGATCCAGAAAAAAGAAATACCCTGACCATCCGTTTGGCCAAATGGGACTGTGCTACCAAAGTTATTGGAGACAATTGGCTATTAGGCACCGGTACTGGTGATGATTTTGATGTGCTAAGAAGTTGTTACAGTGAAAAGAATTACCAGTATTTATATGCAATGTATAGCAATCCGCACAACCAATACCTGCATGCGTGGGTGCGCAATGGGATTTTTGGAATGCTGGTTTTTGTGGGGATGTTGTTGCTACCATTAAAAATGGGTAAGATAAAGATGTTTGCAACCTTTGCGTTGCCAATTGCCATCAGTTCAATTTCAGAATCATTCTTAGAATTACAGTCGGGAATTTCGTTTTTCGCGTTATTTTTTTTATTATTTTATAATGAGGAATAAAATCCAAAAAGTATACCAAGCACTGGACGAGTATTGTAAAAAGAGTAATTACAAGGGGTGGGATCCGTTTGACGGGCTCAACAGCAAACTTTTTCAAGCCTCTCCATTCAAATATTCAAGGTTTTTTCGTTTGGCATGGATCCAGTTTTTTAAAAGGTCTCCCATAAATTTCAGAAAACTGGCATTGGTGCCAAAAGGATACAATGCAAAGGGACTTGCATTGGTGGTTGCGAGCAAATGCAATATGTATAAAATAAAACCAGAGGAGACTTTAAAAAAAGAAATAGAAACGCTGGCCAACCAATTATTGGAATTAGAAAATAAGGAGTATGCAGGGGCATGTTGGGGGTATAATTTTGATTGGCAAGCAAGGGCCTTTTTTCAGCCCAAGAATACGCCCACCGTGGTGGCAACCACTTTTGTAGGGTTTGCACTATTGGATGCCTACGACATAAGCAAGAACCAAATTTATTTAGAAAGGGCAGTCTCCTCTAGCCAATTTGTTTTGAATGACCTTAACAAAACCTACGACAGCGATGGAGATTTTATTTTTTCTTACTCCCCAAAGGATTCCACCCAGGTTTTTAATGCTGGTCTTTTAGGCGTGCGGTTGTTGTCTAGAATTTATTCTTATACGAAAGATGCAGCACTCTTAGACCCTTGTAAAAAAGTAGTTGCATTTTGTGCTAAACACCAACAACAAGATGGTTCGTGGGCCTATAGTACATTGCCCTATCATAGCTGGATAGACAGTTTCCATACAGGGTATAATTTGGAATGTATCATGGCCTATCAGCGCTATTGTAAGGATACTACCTACCAAGAACATATTAATATTGGTTTTGATTACTATATAAAAAATTTTTTCGAGCCGAATGGAGTACCCAAGTACTACAACAATAACACTTACCCCATTGATGTGCATGCTGTTGCTCAGTTGGTTATAACGGCAATAACACTGGATCAATTTAAAGATCAAAAAGAACGCATCAATTCAGTATTAGCTTGGACAATGGACCACATGAAATCCAACAAACCATTCTTCTTTTACCAAAAATCAAAGTACTTTACAACAAGAATTCCTTATATGAGATGGACTCAAGCTTGGATGTTATATGGTTTGAGCGCATATTTGTACGCAGATTTCAAATTGAATGGAGAAAAAGGTTAATATTCTTGGGTGTTCTATAGATAAATTGACTCTTAATGAGACAGTTGCAAAAATATATGAATCTATAGAGTCTAAAAATCAAATACATCACACGGTGGTCAATGCCGGGAAAATTGTGATGATGGACAAGGATGAGGAATTGAAGCAGAGTGTTATAAGCGCAGACATTATTAACCCCGATGGTATGGGGATTGTATGGGCCTCCAAGTTTTTATCCAACCCTTTACCAGAAAGGGTAACAGGAATAGACCTGATGCAATCGCTAGTAGCAAAAGCCAAAGAAAAGAATAAATCCATCTATTTTTTAGGAGCAAAAGAGGAAGTTGTGGCGGCAGTGGTGGAGAAATACACCGAGGATTTTGGCCCTGAAATAATTGCTGGATATAGAAATGGATATTTTGATAAAAGCGAAGAACGTTCTATAGCAGAGGCCATTTCGGAAAGCGGAGCAGACCTTTTATTTGTGGCCATATCCTCTCCGAAAAAGGAAAATTTTTTATACAACAACAAAGCCTTGCTAAGCAAAGTTTACTTTATTATGGGCGTTGGAGGAAGTTTTGATGTAGTTTCGGGTAAAATAAAAAGAGCACCAGTATGGGTGCAAAAAGTGGGCATGGAATGGTTTTTTCGTTTTGCTCAAGAACCTTCCAGAATGTGGAAACGGTACCTAATAGGCAATTTCAGATTTGCACAAATAGTAATTAAAGAGAAATTTAGTAGGGAATAATTATACTCACCTGTATTCTGTAGTAATTGAAATAATCCTTTTTATTGTTCTTTTTTGAATTTAATTTTGCGGACTATTTCAGAATTAGGAGATTCTACGAATATTAAAATAAAAAGGGGTATGAGTAAACGATATTCAAAATACGGTCTGTATATAGTATTAATTGGAGACTTATTAATACTATTATCGACTTTTTGGTTACTTTTTGTTATCGCACCTGCTGCCTACGACCTGCAGTTTAAATTACTTTTTTCGACTTTTGTTGCCATCAATTGGGTAACTTTATCTAAAATCACGAACCTTTATTCAGTTTCTAGAACGGTAAGAGTCTCCCAATTGTTGCGAAAAACATTGGAAACTACGTTCCTTCATTTTTTAGTCACCAATAGCTTTTTTGTTTTCTTTGACTACGAGATTTTCCCTATCCAAAAATACCTTTTATTTTACGCCTTTTTTGTACTGGTTATTTTTGGGTTTAGGACTTCCTTCGCTTATTTCCTAAGGTTGTATAGGAAACAAGGGTTCAATTATCGCAATGTTGTGGTGATTGGTTACGGAGAGGTGACCAAAGAGTTAGAAGTTTTTTTTAGAGCACACCCAGAACATGGGTATAAATTTCAGGGGTATTTTGATAACTTAAACAACGAGCGCAATGTGCTTGGTAAAGTAAAGGACATTTACAATTATGCCAAGTCCAACAAAATAGATGAAATTTACTGTTGCCTGCCTTATGTTCGATATACCCAAATTAAAAACATTATTGAATTTGGTGAAGACAATTTTATCAAAGTAAAATTAATAGCAGACTTTAGAGGATTTTCTTTCAAGGGGGTTGACATTCAACGCTTTGACCACATTCCTGTTTTGAACATAACCAAGTTACCATTGGACCATTGGCTCAATGTTTCTATTAAACGTTCTTTTGATATATTATTTTCTTTAATCGTTATTGTTGGGATTTTATCATGGCTGACGCCTTTGTTAGCATTCTTGATAAAATTGGAATCCAAAGGGCCTGTGTTTTTCAAGCAAAAAAGAACCGGTAAGGGCAACAATAGCTTTAACTGTTGGAAGTTCCGGTCCATGACCATCAACAAAGATTCTGACCATGTCCAGGCTACTAAAAATGACATGCGCATAACCAGGATTGGCCAGTTTATTAGGAAAACGAGTTTGGATGAATTGCCTCAGTTCTACAATGTTTTGTTAGGGGATATGTCCGTTGTTGGGCCAAGACCACATATGTTGGTACATACAGAGAAATATTCGAAATTGGTACAAAAATTCATGTCCAGGCATTTTGTGAAACCAGGCATTACTGGTCTTGCACAGGCCAAAGGATACAGAGGGGAAACCAAAACTGTAATGGCCATGCAAAACCGAGTTAAATTGGACCGTTTTTATGTTGAAAACTGGTCGTTTATATTTGACTTGAAAATAATTTTCTTGACAGTAAGTACTATGATAAAAGGCGACGATCAAGCCTTTTAAACTGCCAGTACCAAAAAACCAGTATTCAATAGATTTTCTTTGTTGTACCGGAATGGTTCCGGTCCTTTTTCAATATAAACGGTTGCACCAGCAGCCTCTGCTATGGCTTGCCCGGCTGCAGTATCCCATTCCATTGTAGGGCCATGCCTATAGTAAAGATCGGCTTTGCCTTCTGCTACCATGCAAAATTTTAATGAGCTACCAACCGATATTTCTTCGGTAACATTGTAATAGTCCAAAACAGTAGCTTCTTCCTCTGAAGCATGGGATTTACTTCGTACAGCAATTCTATTTTTTCGGTCCCCCAGTACCTTAAGACTGGTAGTTTGGTTGTTGTTTTCTTTTGTAGCTAGGGCGTCCTTGGTATGGCCGTAGTACAATACATCGGTTACCGGAACATAGATGATTCCAACAATAGGTTTTTTATCTTCAATCAGCGCTATGTTAACAGTAAATTCACCATTGCGGTTGATAAACTCTTTGGTACCATCCAATGGGTCGACCAACCAAAACTTTTGATAGTCTTTTCGTTTTGAATAAGGAACCTCCTGTTCTTCTTCAGAAATAATTGGAATTTCAGGAAAGTTTTTTTTGAGCCCATCTACAATAATTTTATTGGCGGCTTGATCTGCTAAAGTAAGTGGAGAATCGTCCGATTTCCAATCCACAACTGCGGACTGCTGAGGGTCCAAGTATATTTTCATTATCTCAGCGCCTGCTTCCTTAGCAATTTTTGCTAGCACTTTTTTTGTAGTATCGCTGTTCATATTAAAAAATTCATTACAAGTATTTTACTTATTTGTAATTATTTGACTGAATAAATCTTATTTTTGCCACAAAATTAAGAATTCTTGAAGAATATTCACCCTATACACGACACAATGTTGTCGACGGAAAGAAAAGAGGCCTTGCTCCGGCAAAAAGGCATTGTGCTTTGGTTTTTAGGGCTTTCAGGTTCTGGTAAAAGTACTTTGGCTAAAGGTTTGGAGAAAAAACTTTACGACAAAGGATATTACTCTATGTTGTTGGATGGGGACAATTTAAGAACTGGACTTAATAAAAATTTAGATTTTTGTTCAGATGACAGACAAGAGAATCTCCGGCGAACGTCTGAAGTTGCAAAATTATTTGCTTACAACGGCGCAATAACTATTTGTTCTTTTATAAGTCCTACGGAAAAGAGCAGAGCGATGGTCAAAGAAATAGTTGGCGACAAATATTTTCAAGTTTACGTTAACAGCCCATTAGAAGTTTGTGAGGACCGGGATGTGAAAGGGCTTTATAAAAAAGCTAGAAAAGGTGAGATAGAAAATTTCACGGGTATTGGTGCACCATTTGAAACACCACTCCATTCAGATTTTGAAGTAAGAACAGATCTGAATTCTATTGAAGACTCAATTAACCTTGTATACGAAAGTATTTTACAACACATTAAACAATAAAGGAGGGATATGAAATCCTATAATTTAACACACTTAAAAGAACTCGAAGCCGAAGCAATTTTTGTACTCAGAGAAGTAGCTTCACAATTTGAGAAACCTGCTTTACTTTTTTCAGGCGGAAAAGATTCTATAGTAGTAGCTCATTTAGCAAGAAAAGCATTTTACCCGGGTAAAATTCCTTTTCCATTGGTACACATTGATACGGGGCATAACTTTCCTGAAACAATTGAATTCAGAGACAAATATGTCAAAGAGCTCGGAGCTGAATTAATTATTGGCTCGGTTCAGCAATCCATCGATGAAGGAAAAGCCACCGAAGAAAAAGGGTTCAATGCCTCAAGAAACTTGTTGCAAACAGTGACTTTGCTAGAAACCATTGAAAACAACAAGTTTGACGCTTGTATGGGCGGTGCTAGAAGAGACGAAGAAAAAGCGAGGGCAAAGGAACGATTTTTCTCTCATAGAGATGAGTTTGGTCAATGGGATCCTAAAAATCAAAGGCCAGAGCTTTGGAATATCTTCAATGGAAGAAAGCAAATGGGAGAGAATTTTAGAATCTTCCCAATTTCGAATTGGACTGAAATGGATGTATGGCAATATATATTGCACGAAGAAATTGAAATACCTACCATCTATTTTTCTCATGAACGCTCTGTCTTTTTGAGAGATCAGGTGATTATGGCAGATTGTGACTTCATTGAAAGAAGGGACAGCGAGAAAATAGAAAAAAGAATCGTTAGGTTCAGAACGATTGGTGATATGACTTGTACTGGAGCGGTTGAATCTGATGCGGATTCGTTGGAATCCATAATTCAGGAAGTTTCTGCTGCTAGAACAACTGAAAGAGGCACCCGTGCAGATGATAAGCGGTCGGAAGCTGCCATGGAAGACAGGAAAAAAGAAGGTTATTTTTAATTTTTTAAAAGCATTACAATGAGTGAAGTAAAAGATACATACCTGGACATGGAATTGCTCAGGTTCACCACTGCCGGATCAGTAGATGACGGTAAGAGCACCCTTATTGGCCGATTGCTTTATGATTCAAAGTCAATTTTTGAGGACCAATACGAAGCGATCGAAGAATCTAGTAAAAGAAAGGGAGACGAAAACGTTAATTTGGCGTTGTTAACAGATGGTTTGAGGGCAGAAAGAGAGCAGGGCATTACCATTGATGTTGCCTACCGGTATTTTGCAACTCCAAAAAGAAAATTTATTATAGCCGATACACCAGGGCATATCCAGTACACGCGGAACATGGTTACTGGTGCTTCTACTGCTAATTTGGCTATTATTTTGGTAGATGCTAGAAAAGGAGTAGTAGAACAGACCCAGCGCCATACGTTTATAGCTTCTTTGTTGGGGATACCACATATAGTATTTTGTATTAATAAGATGGACTTGGTAGAGTACGATCAGGAGTCTTATGAAAAAATAAAAGCAGAATTAGAGGCTTTTTGTACAAAACTGGACGTAAAAGACATTCGTTTTGTCCCAATCAGTGCATTAAAAGGAGACAACGTAGTGCATAGATCGGAGCCAATGAGTTGGTACGAAGGAGGCACTTTGTTGTATTTATTGGAAAACATTCACATTGGTAGCGATCACAACCATATTGATTGCAGGTTTCCTGTACAAAACGTTATCCGACCGCAATCCGATGAATACCACGATTATCGAGGGTATGGTGGCCGCATAGCTGGGGGAGTTTTTAAACCTGGCGACAACGTAACCGTACTACCATCCGGGTTTACTTCTAAAATTAAAGCAGTGGATTCTTTTGATGGCCCATTGGAAGAGGCATATGCTCCAATGTCTGTTACTATCACTTTAGAGGATGAAATCGACATCAGCAGAGGAGATATGATCGTGCGAGAGCACAACCAACCAGAAGTAGGCCAAGATGTGGATTTAATGGTTTGTTGGCTTGGCAGGAACAATTTAGTTCCCAACGGAAAATATGCGGTTAAACACACCTCCAATGAGGTGAGATGTGTTGTCAAGAACATTCAATACAAAGTAGACATCAATACCCTTCATCGGAATGAAGAAGATTTGTCTGTTGGAATGAATGAAATTGCAAAAATTACAATCCGTACCACAAAACCATTGTTATTCGATCGATACAAAAGAAATAGGGTAACGGGTAGTTTAATTTTAATAGATGAAGCTACAAACGAGACTGTTTGTGCTGGTATGATAGTATAATAGATATGGTTCAGGAAAAAGCGAATGCTATATTAGAAGCTTTGAATAGCGCAACAGCCACCAATCAAGAAGAACTGGAGCAGTTTAGAATCCAATACATTAGTAAAAGGAGTGTAATTGGAGCGCTAATGGGTGAAATGAGAAACATACCCAACGAAGAGAAGAAGGCTTTTGGTGTAACCATCAACAATTTAAAGCAAACTGCTCAAACAAAGTTCAAAGCATTGATTGATGGGTTGGAAAATAACAACGCTGAAAGCAAGGCTGCTATAGACCTAACTTTACCTCCTTTGGAGGATGCTCCTGGGAGCACCCATCCAATTACAGCCATTCGACAGCAGATAACACAAATTTTCGAGCGTCTCGGGTTTAATCTATCCGAGGGGCCGGAAATTGAAGACGATTGGCATAATTTTACAGCCTTAAATTTCCCTCCCAACCACCCTGCTAGAGAAATGCAGGATACTTTTTTTATACAACAGGATAAGGAACCGGAAAAAGCAATAGATGAACTTGCATTGAGAACCCATACCAGCTCTGTGCAAGTACGGGTTATGGAAGATTCGGAACCACCTATACGCACTTTATCCATCGGTCGCGTTTTTAGAAATGAGGCCATTTCTGCAAGGGCGCATTGTATATTCCATCAAGTAGAGGGGTTGTATGTAGATAAAAATGTTTCTTTCCTAGATTTGAAGCAAACGGTTTATCATTTTGTCAAAGAACTTTTTGGAAAGGACACGAAGATAAGGTTTAGGCCAAGTTATTTCCCTTTTACCGAACCAAGTGCTGAGATTGACATTTCTTGTAATATTTGCAAGGGCAAAGGATGCAATATTTGTAAACATACTGGTTGGGTAGAAATTGCAGGGTCTGGAATGGTGGATCCCAATGTTTTAAAGAATTGCGGAATTGATCCAGAAGCGTATACTGGTTTTGCTTTTGGAATGGGCTTAGAAAGAATAACGATGTTGAAATACCAAGTCAATGATTTGCGTTTATTTACTGAAAACGATGTGCGCTTTCTAAAACAATTTAAGACGCTGTAAATATGGAAATTAAAAAAGTAGGAATTTTAGGGGCAGGAACCATGGGTTTGGGAATAGCGCAAACCACTGCTATGGCAGGCTATAAAACCGTACTTTTTGACATCCAAAAATATGCCTTGGACAATGCGGAGGTGGTTATCACTAAAAACTTAGACAAGGGCATAGAAAAAGGAAAAGTAACGGAGGCGCTTAAGGCAAGCACCTTGGAAAATTTAACCTTTACAGATCACTTTGATAATTTGGAAAGCGACCTTGTAATAGAAGCGGCTTTGGAAAAGTTAGATTTGAAAAAGTCGCTGTTTAAAAACTTGGAAGAACTAAATGGGGCTGAAACAATTTTAGCCTCGAACACTTCCTCCATTCCAATTACTCAAATTGGAGCTGAATTAAAACATCCCAATCGTTTCTTAGGCATTCATTTTTTCAACCCAGCCCATATTATGAAACTGGTTGAAATAATTTCAGGTGTTGCAACGGATCCAGCTGTGGTGCAGTCTATTTTGAAATTTGTAGAATCGCTCGGCAAGGTTGGTGTTTTGGCCAAAGATGCACCAGGGTTTATTGTAAACCGAGTAGCCAGGCATTTTTATGTAGAAAGTTTAAAAGTTTTAGAAGAAGGAGTAGCCGATCATAAAAATATTGATTCTCTTATTAAGTCTGTTGGTTTTAAAATGGGCCCATTTGAATTGATGGACTTAATTGGTGTAGATACCAATTTTGCAGTAACGTCTTCCATGTACAATGCCTTCCATCAAGATCCAAAATTTAGACCGAACAGAATTCAAGAGCAAAAAGTTGTAGCGGGGCACCACGGAAGGAAATCAGGAAAAGGATTTTATGACTATGAAAAATAGGCTGATCGGTGTGTTCTTTGTTGTGCTTTTTGGGTGCGAAAGCAACCAAGTAGTGGACCAAATTCCAAGTCCTAATTTTGGAGAGTTCATCATCAATGTAAATGCACCACAATATTTTGAATTGTCTACCAAAGGGTTTGTCCTGTTACCAGAAGGAGTTCGGGGCATAATCTTGTATAAAAACCCACTGTCTGCTGAATACATTGCCTATGAGCGCAATTGCAGCTACCAACCTGCCTCTAGTTGTGCCGTAGTTGAAGTGGACAATACGGGGTTGTTAATGGTAGATGCTTGTTGTAAGTCTGAATTTGCTTTGTTAGATGGCGTGCCACGTTCAGGACCTGCTGTACTGCCGCTTAGACAATATGTTACCCAACTCAACGGTAGCTTCTTAACCATTAGCCCTCAAATAAAATAGCTTATTCGAGTATTTTGAACTCGAATCCCACACCATGGACATTTAAAATAGAAATTCGTTCATCTGGCTTGAGGTATTTACGCAATTTGGAAATAAAAACGTCCAAGCTTCTTCCAAGAAAGTAATCGTCTTCGCCCCATATTTTTATTAAGATATCTTTTCTTTTTAATACGGAGTTTTTGTTTTCAATCAACAGCCTCAACAACACTGCTTCTTTATAAGTCAACCGTTTTTCGTCCCCTGCTTCCTGCTGCAACGAAAGGTTGTCAAAATCAAATTGAAACGTTCCAATTGAAACTTTTTTTGGTGGGGAGTTAGTAGTTGTTCTTTTAATAAAAACATTGATTCTGTAGCTAAGTTCCTGGATGCTGAAGGGTTTGCAAATATAGTCGTCTGCCCCCAATTCAAAACCGGTTAGAACGTCCTCTTGCATGGATTTCGCTGTTAAAAAAATAATGGGAATCTGTTTGTTGTCTTTCCTAATAATTTGAGCCAATTCAAAACCATCCATTTTGGGCATCATAACATCGAGCAACGCAATGTCATAGCTGCCATTGCGCAAAAAATTTAATGCTTCTAGCCCGTCTTGACACCAGTCTACCTGATAACCCAACTGTTCTAAACTGTCTTTGGTTACGAAACCAAGGTTGCCGTCGTCTTCGGCCAATAAAATTTTTGTTTTCATCTTAAAGGAAAAATAAGTTTAAAGGAAGTGCCGGAACTATTAGAGTCTACCTGAATTTTTCCGCCGTGGGCTTTTGTAGCAAGGTGCACATAATGGAGTCCAAGCCCAAATCCTTTAACGTCGTGTTTGTTACCGGTAGGAACGCGATAAAATTTTTCGAAAATATGCTTTTTATGGGTTTCGGAAATTCCAATACCTTGGTCTTGCACTCCTACTTCAAAATGGGTGCTGTTTTTTTCAAATGTGAGTGTAATTACAGGTTGTTGTTTGCTGTATTTAATAGCGTTGTCCAATAAATTGAAAAGAATATTGCTGAAGTGCAATTTATCTACTTCAATGGAATCGTCTTCGGATCGAAGTTGAACATCCAATACTACATTTCTTTCTTCGAGTTGAGGTTGCATGGACTCTTGTACTTGAGTCATGAGGGTATTAAAATGCCAATTGCCCCTTTTAAGGTGGAAGCCATTTTTTGTTAAAGAAGCCATTTGTAGCACGCGATCTACTTGGTTTTTTAACCGGTTGCTTTCCATTTGAATTATCGATGCATAGTTGAGTAGACGCTCTGGAGATTGGACAATACTAGGCGATTTTAATGCTTCAGAAGAAATTGAAATGGTTGAAATCGGCGTTTTAAATTCGTGGGTCATATTGTTGATGAAGTCTTTTTGGACTTCCGACAACCGCTTCTGTTTAAGAATGATAAAAAGGGCATAAGAGAAAAAAGCCACTACCAGTAAAAGGACAACAGAAGAAAAAACCCAGATGCCCAACCTATTGATCAACACCCTTTCTTTAGAAGGGAAATATACACCGAAATAATAAGCATCTTTGTCCCAAACTGGAAGCGTAGAAGCCGGCAAAGTTTGGTGCGCAGCATCAAAGCTAACATAGTTGCCATAGAGCATTTTTTGAGAGGTACAATCATATATGCCATATTCGAAGTCCGCTGTAATATTCCTTTTTTCAAATTCCGTTTTAAGCAAATATTCCAACATGGGTGCGTCGATGTCTTGGTTTACGGTAACCACATAGTAATTGCTGCTTAGTTGTTCAATTGGATTAACATTCGGCTGTGTGTTGTCGTTGATGGTAAAAATACTGGAGGTAACATTGAACAGTGCCTGGTTGACATCGCGATTAAATTGGTCGTTTTCTAAGTTGAATGCTCTTTGTACCCAATATACCTGGATTATGGAAATCCCAGAAATGGTAATGATGGCCAAAACAATGATAAGACGTAGTGTTTTACTGGATAGCATAGCATCCAAAAATAGCCCTTTTTATTCACATAATAAGGGAATTAACAACTCATTAACAAAATGGAATATTAAGAGAATTTGGCAATTACCGTACGGCCACCTTTGGTTACATCTCCAATGTTTACTTCAATTTTGGCATCAAGGGGAAGGTAGATGTCCACTCGGGAACCAAATTTAATAAAGCCAAATTCTTCGCCTTGTTCTAGCTTTTGGCCTTCTTTTACATAACATTTTATACGTCGTGCCAAGGCACCTGCTACTTGTCGAAACAACACTTCTGTGCCATTTTTCATTTTGGCTACTACGGTAGTTCGTTCGTTTTCTGTGCTGGATTTTGGATGCCAAGCTACAAGGTATTTGCCTGGGTGGTATTTGTAATACGATATTTGACCGCCAACTGGCATTCTATTGACGTGAACGTTTATTGGAGACATGAAAATAGAAATCTGCTTTCTTTTCTCCTTTAAATATTCCGTTTCTTCGGTGTCTTCTATTACCACCACTTTGCCATCGGCCGGTGCGATGAGGGTGTTTTCATTTTTATCTATTGAAAAAATAGGCGATCTAAAAAACTGTAGAATAATTAAATAAAAGCCAATACTTACAATTATGACCACATTTTGAAGTACCAACATATCAGGATAGAAATAGGTTAAAGCGCCATTTATGCCTACTAAAATAATTAAAAGCCAAAATAGTATACTTCTTCCTTCTTTGTGAATGGTCATAATTTCAAAGTTTTCTCAATATTAAATAAAAGTAGAATGACATACAATAAAAAAAGGAGGATCAATGTCCTCCTTTTTTATTTTTATCTTGGCAGTATTAATATCCTCCTCTGTACTTATAGGTTTTAGAGACTTTGTCAATGGCCACAATATAGGCTGCGATTCTCATCGAAACGTTGTATTCCAATGCAACTTTATAGACATTTTCAAAAGCATCTTTCATAATCCTATCGGATCGGCGGTTGACACGTTCTTTGGTCCACTTATATCCAAGCCTGTTCTGTACCCATTCAAAATAACTCACGGTTACTCCACCGGCGTTGGCCAAAATATCTGGCGCTACCATGATGCCTTTGTCGTTTATAATGTTGTCGGCCTTAGCTGAGGTAGGGCCGTTGGCACCTTCTACAATGAGTTTGGCTTTAATTTTGTCAACATTAGAAATGGTAATAACGTCTTCTTTTGCTGCAGGAATTAACACATCGACCTCCAATAATAAGAGTTCGTCACCGCTAATTTTTTCAGCTCCGGTAAAACCTTCCATGGATCCTTTGTTGTTGTCTCTGTAGGCAATGGCTTTGTTGATGTCTATTCCGTTGGCATTGTAATAAGCCCCGGAAATGTCGCTTACAGCAACAATAGAACAACCGCGTTCTTCCATCAATTTGGCCGCCCAAGAACCAACATTTCCAAACCCTTGTACTGCTACTTTGGCTTGGTATGGATTGATCTTTAATTTCTCCATTGCAGTCATTGCAGAAACCATTACACCACGCCCTGTGGCTTCGGTTCTTCCTAAGGAACCACCCATTACCAAGGGCTTACCAGTAACTACAGAATGTACAGTCATACCCTGGGATCTAGAATAGGTATCCATTAACCAGGCCATTTCTCTTGGGCCGGTGCCCATGTCTGGCGCAGGTATATCGCGGTCAGGGCCAAATATCTCAATCATAGATTGGGTATAAGAACGCATCAATCGTTCTATTTCACCAGCAGACATTTCTCTAGGATTGCAGCATACGCCACCTTTACCACCACCATAAGGAATGTCCACTACGGCACATTTCCATGTCATCCAAGCTGCTAATGCTTTTACTTCATCCAAATTTACACCTGGATCGAAGCGCACGCCGCCTTTAGAGGGGCCTAAAATGTTGGAGTGTATTACCCGGTATCCTTCAAATACTTTTATCGAACCATCGTCCATGGTAATGGGCAATGAAACAAGTACTTGTTTAGCAGGGTTTTTTAATACGTTGTAAATCTCGTCGTCAAGTCCTAATAGCTCACTGGCTATTTTAAAACGAGACATCATAGATTCGAAAGGGTTTTCTTTGTCAGCTATCGGCGCTGGTTCAATATATCCTCCCATAGGTTTTTATTTGTGTGATACGTTTAAGGTTTGCAAATTTAATGGATTAATCTTCGAAAAATACCAACAATTTAGTAATTTATTTATCTCAGTAGCATAACATAACAAGCAACAAATGGGGCGGCTAACAACAATCCGTCGAATCTGTCTAAAAACCCTCCATGTCCGGGGATAATGGAACCAGAATCTTTTATAGAAATGCTTCTTTTAAATAAAGACTCAACTAAATCTCCATAAGTACCTCCAATCACCATTATTACGGCTAAAATTGCCCATTCATAAACTTCTAAATCATGGAAATAATACGACAACGACATAGCCATAGTCAAGGCCAATGCAGCACCTCCGTACATGCCTTCCCACGATTTTTTTGGAGAAACGCGCTCAAATAGTTTGCGTTTCCCTAGATAAGTACCCGCAAAGTAGGCTCCGGTATCACTGGACCACAAAATTAATAACATACCCAACACTATTTGCCAGGAATAATTGCCCCCCGAATACGCTATGTAATGGATCAGACTAATTGGAAATGCGACGTATATGATGCCTAAAAATGTAAATGCGATATTGGTGAATGGTTTTTTGTCTTGTTTTTTGTATAACTTAATTAAAAATATACAAGACAATAAAGGGAAAAACAGAAAGTAATACTCCGTACCAACTTGGCCCGTTGCATTTAAATAAGCAATGGTGTAAAACACACTACCACAAAAAGTACCATAGTATTGGAGCGGGGCGTTGCCATCGAGGCCAAGTAGTTTGTAAAACTCTAGTTGTGCCAAAACGCAAAGACCTAAAAATATCGCAAAATACCACCAAGAGCCATAACTTACGGCCATAATTAACACAAAACTTCCAAGAATTCCAGCAATTAGTCTTTGAGTAAGGTTGTTGTATTTATTCAAATTTGACTTCATCTTCAATTATTTTTATAGCTTGGAGTACTTCGTTTCGGTTTACGAGTACTTCATTAAGTCCGAAATTATTGTAAGAACTTGCCGTTTTAGTCAAAATTAGGGCATTGATTCCATGTTCGGAAAGTATGGATTTTATGATAGAGGCTTTGTGTAATAATGGATCTTCAAAAACTTTTTGCCACTTACTCATAATTTCTGGGTACAGCTGACAATTTCTTAAAATAAAACAGCAATGCGAAACATATCGTTGAAAAAATAAGCCATGGGAGCAACTCTGGCCTATCCGCTGACTCTAGATCCATTTCAGAGATTTGTTGCTGGTATAAAAACATCATGATTATTGTAAAGCCGTTGTTAACAAAATGGGCCAGCATTGGAATGAATAAGTTTCCTGAATAATAATACAGATAGCCAAACAACATACCAAGTAACATTCTAGGGACCAATCCATAGAATTGCATATGCATGGCGCTAAAAAAGAAAGCGGAAATGAAAATAGCCAAATGAATGTTTTTGGTACCCTTCAATAAGAAGTTTTGAATTAACCCTCTAAAAACAATTTCTTCCCCGATAGATGGAATAATGGCAACCACCACCAATGCCAATACAAACTGTCCGGTTGTATCAAAAGTGGTCAAAGCTTTTGTCATTTCCATTAATTTGTCTTCCATTGCACGCGCGGACTGTTCAAAAGAACTTAAGAACTCGGGCAGTTGAAGGTTGGCATTCCAGTAAACAAACATACCCACAAATACCATAAAAGTTAATCCAATAAGGATGGTCAGGATAGATTGAA
Source organism: Cytophagales bacterium Alg240-R148 (assembly GCA_900537185.1). Taxonomy (GTDB): domain Bacteria; phylum Bacteroidota; class Bacteroidia; order Cytophagales; family Cyclobacteriaceae; genus Alg240-R148. The sequence continues at coordinate 821,422 of LS999827.1, read as the reverse complement.
GACTTGTTTTTTCATGAAACCAAAAAAAGTTACTACTGCTTTTGCGCTCTACGAGTCGGATGTAAATAATTGGAACTACAATCAATCCAAAGGCCGAAGAAACACCTTGTAGAATATATAAAGGAACTTTTATTTCGTTTGTAATTACTCCAGATGTAACCATTTCTGCAAACTCCATCAAGCCTCCTTCGTAAAATGGCATGGCGAAAATAAACCCAATAAAAGGACCAATAATTTGGAACGCAAAAAGTGCGATAAAAAAAACTGCAATGGCCGAAACTATTGGATTTGTTTTGGTGTTAGCAATTGGATTATCAAATGACGTCATAATTGTGTAATTTTGCAGCAAATTAATAAAAATCAATTGGTAAAGATAGAAAATATTGAGATCGGAGAATTTCCTTTGTTACTGGCTCCAATGGAAGATGTAAGTGATCCTCCATTTAGGGCTGTATGCAAAGAAAATGGGGCAGACCTTATGTATACAGAATTTATTTCTTCAGAAGGGTTGATTAGAGATGCCAGCAAAAGTTTGCAAAAATTGGATATTTACGACTATGAAAGACCAATAGGCATTCAGATTTTTGGCGATAAAATAGAGTCCATGCGCCAAGCTGCGGCCATAACCGAAAAGGCAGGACCCGAATTGATTGATATTAACTATGGGTGTCCGGTTAAAAAAGTGGCATGCAAAGGGGCAGGTGCAGGTATTTTAAAAGATATTCCAAAAATGGAGGCCATGACGGCCGAAATAGTGAAACAAGTGGATTTGCCTGTAACTGTTAAAACGCGGTTGGGTTGGGACGACAGTACCATTAAAATTGTGGAAGTTGCTTTGCGGTTGCAAGATGCTGGAATAAAAGCACTGTCTATCCATGGCCGTACTCGAATGCAAATGTACAAGGGCGTTGCCGATTGGAATCCTATTGCCGAGGTAAAGAAGCACCCAGATATAGAGATTCCTATTTTTGGCAATGGAGACATTGACAGTGCAGAAAAAGCAGTGGATTATAAAAATACTTATGGCGTGGATGGTGTGATGATAGGACGTGCGGCCATCGGCTATCCTTGGATTTTCCGCGAAATCAAGCACTACATACAAACGGGAACGCATTTGGCGCCACCTACATTACAAGAAAGAATAGATGTTGCCAAAAGGCACTTGGAATTTTCGGTAGAATGGAAGGGTCCAAGGCAGGGTATTTTTGAGATGAGGCGCCACTACACCAATTATTTTAGAGGCATACACGGTTTTAAACCCTATAGAATGAAGTTAGTTACTTTGGACACTTATGCGGAGCTTATGGGAGTATTGGATGAGATAGGGCATGAATTTGCCAACGATTTTTCAGAATTATGAAATGAAAAAAAACAATAATTTTTTAGCCTGGTCTTTGCTGGTTCTATTGGCCATTATTTGGGGCACCTCATTTATTCTTATCAAGAAGGGGTTGCAAGTGTATTCTGCTGGGGAGGTGGGAGCGTTAAGGATTGTTTTTGCAGGAATATTTTTGTTGCCAGTTTTTATCAAAAATTACAATTCCATTTCGAAGAAACAATGGAAACTATTGTTTGTAGCTGGTTTGGTAGGTAGTTTTTTCCCAGCATTCTTATTTGCTACTGCGCAAACGCAGATCAATAGTTCTTTGGCGGGTATGTTGAATGCCCTCACCCCAATTTTTGCCTTGTTAATGGGGGTGGTGTTTTTCAAAGCCAAAATCAATGGCAAAATGGCGGGAGGATTGGCTTTGGGTTTTGCGGGGACGGTCTATTTAATGACATTAAAAGATGGAAGTGCTTTTTCTGGCATCAACGTATACGCCCTTTTCGTAATTGCAGCGACCATATTATACGGGAGCAACATCAATCTAGTAAAGTACTATTTGAGCGATGTAAAAGCGGTCAGTATTACTGGCGTTTCTTTGGTGTTGGTATCGGTGCCTTCGTTGCTTTATTTATTTTTGTTTTCTGATTTTACGGTTCATGTCCAACAAGAAGGAGCCATGCTTGCGTTGGGGTACATGTTGGTGTTAGGAGTGGTAGGTACTGCTGTTGCGCTAATTCTTTTTAACCACCTGATTCAGATTACCAACCCTGTTTTTAGCAGCAGTGTAACCTATTTAATTCCCATTGTGGCATTAATTTGGGGGTTTTTAGACCAAGAGCAAATTGGTTTAAACCATGTGGTAGGAATGGGTGTAATTTCATTTGGAGTCTTTTTGGCCAATAAAAAGTAAAAAGAATTTACAAACTGGTGGAAAAAGAAAAAGGGCTTTTCGTATAAAAGCCCTCTCAAACGACATTATTATATGAGATTTTTCTGATACTGGTTAGACAACCCTCAGCAGCAAAAGGTTGTAATCCGCGCCATTTATTTTATATCTTTTTAGATGTATTGGGTGATTTCGTCCGAAAGGCTTACAAAATCCTTGGCACCAATGCTCTCTGTTTTGTAGTGAAAAATACTGGTGGCCTCAGAAAAAGCTTCGGACAATGCAACATTGTTTCTTACATAGCTGTGCAACGTGAATGTTGTATATTTGCTTTCAATTTCCTTCATCAATTTTTTGTGGTGGGTAGAGCGGGTATTAACCTGGTTGAAGAAAATTTTGAAAGGTAAATTTCTAGACGCGAGAAAACGTTCAATTGTTTCTACTCCTTGCAAAGAAAAAAGTTCCGGTTTGGCCGGGATCAACAGCAAGTTGCATGCGTTCAGCGCATTGATGCACAAAGAGTTCATGACCGGCGGACAATCAATGATGATGATGTCGTAGTCTTGTTTGATATAAGATATAATTTGCCGCATCATAAACTCACCATTGGCATTTTCATGCATCAAATTTTCAATCTTTAACAAATCGGGGTCTCCAGGAATTATTTCGACGTAGTTATTAATTTTTAGTGGATGAATTTGAGGTTGTCGATAATGAATAAGGTCTTTGATGTAGCTACCAATATTTTCAGGACAATTTTTAAACCCTAATCCTACCGATAAATTGCATTGAGGGTCCAAATCAATCATAAGGGTTTTGAACCTTCTTCCCAATGCAAAAGCAAGGTTTGCCGCAGAAGTTGTTTTTCCAACGCCGCCTTTGTTGTTCGCAATGCTGATTATCTTAGTCACAATGTTCTGTTCATCCTGTTGTACTTTAAGAAGCAACTATTGTATCAATATAACCATTAATATTGAAGACTGCACCAATTAAGTTGTGGAAACCATATTTAGGTTGCCTTAATTTGAAAATTTGGTCTACTTTTACAAAATTAAATTAGGTAGAGATGAATAGTAAGATAGTTTTAATGTCAAGTAGTTTGTTTCAGTTTGTAATTGGGACATTGCTTACTTTTTTACCAGAAGAATCCAATAGTGTCTTGCACATTGAGCCAAACGAATGGAGTACCATTGTTTTTCAATTACTGGGAGCATTGTATGTTGGTTCGGCAGTGAACAACTGGATGGCAAAAGGAGCGCGAATGGGAGGCATATACCAAAGGCCTTTGTGCATGGGTAATTTTGCACATTTTTTAATTGGAGGGATGGCGTTAATTAAACTCGTGACGACCAACCAGCATTGGCTCTTGTTGGTGCTGAGCATTGGTTATACTATTTTTGGACTGTCCTTTGCCTACTTATTTATGAACCATCCCAAAGAGGTACAATAAAAGCGGACAATAGACAATTCTGTCAGAATCACCTGGTCAAAATATCCTAAAAAGGTCTCCTAAATGACCTAACCGTCGGTATACTTATTAGAATTTGTTGGCAGGTGGATCTTTATTTATATTGAAGTTATGGTAGCGACAAATACCAAACCCTACATTTTACCTACTATTATTGTTGCACAATTTTTTTGCACTTCCCTGTGGTTTGCAGGCAACGCAGTGTTACCAGATTTAATTAAATCCAATGCCATGGAAGAATCCTCGGTAAGTGGGTTAACAACAGCGGTTCAATTGGGGTTTATAATAGGAACTTTACTTTTTGCTGTACTGTCCATTGCCGATCGGTTATCGCCTTCCAAAGTTTTTTTTGTAAGTGCCATTTTCGGAGCAATAATTAACTTAATTCTATTACAGAATGGGCTTAGCTTTGGTGTGTTAATGGCGTGTAGGTTTGGTGTTGGGTTGGGCCTTGCAGGTATTTATCCGGTAGGTATGAAAATCGCATCGGATTATTTTGAAAAAGGGCTTGGCTTATCCTTGGGGTTTTTGGTGGGTGCTTTGGTGTTGGGTACAGCGCTTCCACACCTCATTAGGTCGGTTGCTGCTTGGGGTGCACTTCCATGGAAGACTGTTATTTTTACTACTTCCGCACTGGCTGCACTAGGAGGTTTGGCCATGGTGTTGTTGGTTCCGGATGGCCCTTATAGAAAAAAAAGCACCCAGTTTTTTCTAGGTTCGTTTTTTGATGTTTTTAAGAATAGAAAATTTAGAGCAGCTGCAGTGGGTTATTTTGGACATATGTGGGAGTTGTATGCGTTTTGGGCTTTTGTGCCGATTATGTTACAACACCGCAACGCAATGGTCCAATCGGCGTCGGTTTATTCTTTTGTAGCTTTTTTGGTTATTGGAGCCGGCAGCATTTCTTGTGTACTAGCTGGGTATACCGCTAAAAGGCTAGGTGCGGGGACCACCGCCTACGTCTCTTTAGGGCTTTCCACCATATGCTGTCTGTTGAGCCCTTTGTTTCTGTCCTTTGCTGCTTTTGTGCCCCTTTGTTTGTTTTTATTGTTTTGGGGTATGGTGGTTATAGCGGATTCCCCAATGTTTTCTACTCTGGTTGCGCAGCGTGCTCCCATACAAATCAAAGGTACTGCTTTAACTATTGTCAATTCAGTCGGGTTTTCTATAACCATCTTAAGCATCCACCTTATGGATTATTTTTACACGCTATACGCCCATTCTTCGGTGTTTATGTTGTTGTCCATTGGCCCTATTTTGGGGTTGGTGTTTGTTAAACAAAAGTAAAATAGCTACTTATTCGTTTTATTTTAAAATTTGAGCACCTTCTGGGGCAGCAAACAAAGAGTCATGTGGCATCGACTTTTCAATTTTTAAGTCGCTTATTACAAAAGGTTCTCCTCTTGGTTCTCCAACTTGGTTGTTTTCATATTGGTACCATTGTAATTCTGTTGGCAATTTCAATCCATTCACCTCTTGCCACCCGTTGTATTGGATTAAACTGTACTTGTTTTTGGTTTCTTCTCCTCCAAAAGTAGCAGTATACATCAGCCATTCCATTTGGTTGTTGTCAGGGTTGATACAAAGTATGTAGTTGTCTTTGGGAGAATCTCCAACACCGTCGTGGTAGCTAATTTTAATTAGGTTGTATGTCTTACCAGCAAGGTTGGTGGCAGGCAAATCGTCATAAACGATGCCAGGATCACCAACAATAAATGGAAACCCTAAAAAGTAAAACATCAAATTGTACCGCATTTTTTGTCTTTCAGCGTTCTCGCTGGGAGGATGGACCCATACCTGTTCGCCATCAAAACCAACCGTTTGCTCGTCCGACTGAATTAATGTATGTCTGCTTTTTAGTTGTACTGTGGTGGTACTTCCCTTGGAATTGTAAGAGAAATGGTTCATTTGGTTCCAGAGGTCGTAACTGCCATGTGCTTCAAACACTTTATCAACCGTTACAGAATGGTGCTCTTGGTTGCTTCCTTGGGCATCGGTCTCAGCGGCAACCGCATCGGCGGGTTGCGATGTTTGGGTTGTTTCATTGCAAGAAAAGGCAAAGACCAGCACAGCCACAAAACTTAATTTTTTCATAGGAATGGGTTTTAAAAAGACCAATATTAAGGTTTGCATATTTAATTTCAAAAAGCATTGGCGCATTATGTCCTGTACCTGACAGATCGAGGGCTTTTCGCGGAACAGGCACTATTTGTGTTAAATTTTTTATTTAGAGGCAGAATTTTTTATTTTTCCATACAATGGTTTCCAATATTCTAAATTTTAAGTACCCCAAATATTTGGTGGAGGTTTTTCATAAGACCATAGAATACAACAAAGATCAAAAATCGTACGAGCAGCGCAAGGCCATTTCGCAATGGCCCAATACCTATAATAGGTCGTTCGAATCCACCAAGGAGGGTGTTATAAAAGTCCACCAAGATATAAATTCTGTGGCGTTAAAAACTTCCAATCTAATTATATTTCACCCAGGTACCGATGCGGTAGAATCGACTTCCATGTTCAATATAACAAGAGGCCAAAAATCTTTTGAAATATTTCGCTTTATACAAAAAGGAGAGGCCATAGAAGTACATTTAATGTATGATTATTTTACTATTGGAGAACCTAAGCGAGACAGTTACAAACTGTGTAATTTGAAAGAGAAGCAAGTGGTGGAAATAAAAATTAATGGTAAGTTGGACCATACTTTGAGCAGGGGTAGCGCCCGTTTGTATAAAGAAAGGCACTATGTTTTTAAATCCTTAGGAGCATTTCACTCGGTAGAATTATGCTCAAAAATAAAGGGATTTGAAAAACAAAAATTCCCGAAAATTGATAAAGTAGTAGACCTTATGAAAGTATTGTATTGATAAAAAATGGAGACCATTAGAACTGCTAACATTGCGGACCTTACAGCCATCGTTGCTCTATTGGCACAGGATCCTTTAGGAAGTAAACGGGAGAACAACACCGAGCCATTGCCAACTCCTTATGTATTGGCTTTTGAAAGAATCCAAGCGGATCCACAGCAAGAATTGGTAGTAATGACCGATAAGCAGGGCACAGTAATTGGTACCATGCAACTTTCTTTTATTCAATATTTGACCTACCAAGGGGGGGTGCGGGCCCAAGTGGAAGGGGTTAGAATCAGGAACGACCAAAGAGGCAAAGGTTTGGGAGAAGTCTTGATTCAATGGGCAATAAAAAGAGCCGAGGAAAGAGGTGCTCATGTGCTTCAGTTGACAACAGATAAATTGAGGCCCGAGGCTTTGAGGTTTTATGAAAAACTAGGGTTTATTGCCTCCCATGAAGGAATGAAACGGCACCTGGAAAACATAGCCAATGGTGTCTAAGCGGTAAGGTTATAAAAATAATTATTCAACGAATTTCAAGAAAACAGCAATAAAAATGGATTTAAAAAAATACAACGAAAAATTATTGGCCATTTTAGGTACCCTTGCAGTAGTTGGGTTGGCCACAGTTCTATTGGGGTCTTTATTTTTTTTCATAGTGGAGCAATTTGGTCGCAACAACAACCAGGGTAGAGAAGGGGTTGTAGTAGATCAAAACCAAGTGGTGGATACCAGTACATTTTCTTTTTCTCAACAGATAAGTGTTTTAGAACCTTACCAACTAGACACATTGCAACCCATATTTTTAATTCCAATCGGACAAAAAAACCAAAAATCAAAAATCAATAGAACGGCTGCTGCTGGTTTGAATTTTGATTCCAAACAATATTTATCTTCTGATTATGCTTATTCTAGCTTTTATGGCTTGTACAATAACTTTGTTTTGATTGATTATTCGAAAGACTTAAAAACGCCAATATTTGATACTAAAATAGCCATTTCCGAATGGGCATACCTAAAAATTGATTCTTCTAAATTAATCTTATTCAAAGGAACCAACAGAGACCTGAATAAAGATGGCATACTTAATGAGGACGATTTCCAGAGTTTATTTGTATTCAATGTGAATACTTTAGAAGTGCGTGAATTAACTTTTGAAAACCAAACCGTACAATCCTTCAGCCCTTTAAAAAAGACCAGCAAAATATATGTCCGTACTGGAAAAGACATCAATGGCGATGGTAGGTTTCAATTTAATGTGGAACCCACAGATTTGTACTTTTACGATGCCGCTACTGGAGAAAGCGAAACGCTGGTTCCGGATGAAATAAAAAGCAAGATTCAGAAAATTCTGAATTAGAAATAAAAAAAGGAGGCCTTATTAGGCCTCCTTTTGTGTTTTTAAGCAGCTTTGACATTATTGCTGAGGACCGCTGATTTTCTTTGTTCCTTTAATTGTCTTTGCATTTGTTTTGCGGTTAAAGTAGATCCATCTGGGCTCCATCCTGGAGGTCCAAATACATACATAAAACCTTCTTTAAAGCTTTTTGACTTTTTCACATCTTTCCAAATATCCCTGTATTCATGTGAAACAATGACCAATGGATTATAAGATTCAGGTGGATGTAAAACACCGTATTTGGTTTCGATTTTCTCTTCGTCCAATGTCATATGGGTACCAAAAATTCGATCAAATATATTCAAATAACCACCGTGGTTGGTGTCCAAATATTCTATGTTCGACGAATGGTGCGCCTGGTGTTGTTTGTGTGTGTTCATGAAAATTTCCAAAAACCCTAGGTGTGGTATAAATTTGGAGTGCAATTGAAATTGCCATAGAGCTTGGATGGCCAAGCATGTAGCTACCATTACTGGGTGAAAACCAATAGCCGGCAACCACAACCAAAAGATGGGTTTGTAAAACAAGGTGAACCAACCGTTCCTAACAGCAGTTCCTAGGTTGAAATTTTCAGAGGAATGGTGTACAATATGTGCTGCCCAAAGCAACCGCACGGTATGGCTTAACCTGTGGTGCCAATAGTAGTTGAAATCATCCCAAAACTGACAAATAACAAACATGTACCATTGAAAACCAAATGGGGTATACCCTCCAATAATATTGACGCGGTGGCTTATGTCTATCAAAGGATTTACAACATCTCCGCTTAACCCTGGTGCAATCGGGTTAAAAAAATCATATACAACAAAGAAGAGTGCAATGGAAGCCACTTTAGTAAAGGTTGCTAGTACTACGGCACCCGCCCCCATAGACAAACTAGAAGCAAAGTCCTTCCACTTGTATAGGTGTTTGTCGTATTTCAGACTTACCAATATTTCTAAAAGAATTAAAGTGACAAAGGCACCAACGCCCCAAGGCCAAAGGGGGTTTTGTATATCTAGATTGCGCACAATATCCAGCCATTCACTCTTGAGAAAAAAGTTCTCAACAGCCATCTTCAATTTTTCCATTTATTTATTTTATTCGCTTTGTTCGAAGGTTGAAGCCCAAAACAAAATCAGTTTAGATTAAACTTTATGCTGTCCAATTACCAACATAATCTCAAAACTAAGCTTTCTTTTTTATTTCTTTGGTTTTCAACTCTGATTTTTGCGTTTTTTTGCAAATAAAAGAGTCAAATTGATGCTATAAGACAAAATGGAACAACTAGTAGGAGTTCGGTTTCGCACTTGCACTGGTACTTGCTGCAGTGTTATGATCAGCTATTAATTCAGTAGGAAAAGAAAGTGTTGGAAACAATAGAGGGTAAAAAGTAGCACCCTAAAACAAACTTAGGGTGCTGAATAGTTTTATATAATTCCTTGGGCTACCATGGCGTCCGCAACTTTCACAAAACCAGCAATATTGGCGCCGGCTTGGTAATTGCCTTCCATTTTGTACTCTTTGGCATAGGTCAAACAGTTGTCATGGATGCTTTTCATAATGGTTCTTAATCTGTTGTCAACTTCCTGGCTCGTCCAATGCGAACCAGTAAAGTTCTGCACCATTTCCAAACCAGAAGTAGCAACTCCACCTGCGTTGGAAGCTTTTCCTGGTGCATAATTGACGCCTGCCTCGTTAAATATTTCAATGGCATCATTGTCACAAGGCATATTGGCACCTTCTGCCACCAATTCTATACCGTTGTTGACCATATTCCGAGCATCTTTTTCATTGATCTCATTTTGAGTGGCGCAAGGAAAAGCCAAGTCTGCTTTGATGTCCCACATTGGGTTGTGGTCCAATGATTTATCTCTTGGATAAAACGTGGCAGACGGATATTTGTCTACATATTCTGAAATACGGCCTCTTCGTACGTTCTTTAAGTATTTAATGTGTTCTAATTTTTCAGAGTTAATACCACCTTCGTCGTATATGAACCCAGATGAGTCAGAAGCTGTAACGGGAATCCCATTGTATTCGAGGATTTTCTCCATGGCAAACTGCGCCACATTGCCCGAACCAGATACAAGACATTTTTTAGCTGAAAAACTATCTCCCTTTTCTGCGAGCATGTTTTCTGCAAAATAAATTAAACCGTAACCAGTGGCTTCTGGGCGTATCAAACTACCGCCCCAATTGGTCCCTTTTCCGGTAAGCACCCCAGAAAACTGATTTTCCATTTTTCTATAGGCACCAAATAAATAACCAATTTCTCTTCCGCCAACGCCAATATCACCTGCAGGCACATCCACTCTGTGGCCAATGTGTTTGGATAGTTCCATCATAAAGTTTTGACAGAACCGCATGACCTCTGCATCTGATTTTCCTTTTGGATCAAAGTCCGATCCACCTTTGCCACCACCCAAAGGAATGCTGGTCAAAGCATTTTTGAATATCTGTTCAAAAGCCAAAAACTTAAGAATACTTGAGTTAACTGTTGGATGAAAACGGAGCCCACCTTTGTATGGTCCAATGGCGGAATTCATTTGAACCCTGTACCCTCGGTTCACCTGCACATTGCCGGCATCATCGAGCCAGGTAACACGAAATGAAACGACCCTTTCTGGTTCGACCATTCTTTCGAAAATTTTGTGTTTTTCGTAGATTGGATTTTTCATGATTACCTTGTGTACCGTTTCATACACTTCTTTCACAGCCTGTAGAAACTCAGTTTCCCCACTGTTTCGATGTTTCAAATAATCGTAAAAACTAGCAAATGACATGTGTGTTTTGTTTAATGCCTACCTTGTGTGTTTGATTGCCTATTCCAATTTACCCCTAAATTGGCTTGAGCATGGGCAAATGTTGCAATTTTTATTATGTTATGCCATTGTTATGCATTTTTTCTTTTAAATATTTGGCGGTGTGGTTGTTGTCAAGCTTGATAAGGTCTTCTGGTGTTCCTTGAAATGCCACGTTACCACCATTTATACCTCCATCAGGGCCTAAATCAATCACCCAATCGGCCAATTTGATTACGTCCATATTGTGTTCTATGATGACCATGGAGTTTCCTTTTTCAACCAAGGCATTGATGGACTGCATTAATTTGTCTATGTCATGAAAGTGCAAACCTGTAGTAGGCTCATCAAAAATGAAAAGAATATTCTTTTTTGAAACATCGGTATGTTTGCCGAGGAAATAAGCCAATTTTACACGTTGGGCTTCTCCTCCAGATAATGAATTGGAAGACTGGCCCAGTTTGATATATCCCAAACCTACATCGTCCAATGGTTTTATTTTGTTGAAGACAGATTTTTTATCTGCAAAAAATGCTAGGCTTTCTGCAACTGTTAAGTCCAAGACTTCAAAAATATTTTTCTCCTTGTACGTGATTTCTAAAATCTCCTTTTTAAACCGATGGCCTTCGCATTCGTCGCAGGTTAAATAAATATCAGCCATAAACTGCATCTCCACTTTAACGGTTCCTTCTCCTTGGCAGTTATCACAACGACCACCGTCCACATTAAAAGAAAAAAATGCTGGTTTGTACCCCCTTTGTTTGGCAAGGGTTTGTTCGGAGAACAATTGTCGAACCACATCATATGCTTTTACATAGGTTACTGGGTTGGATCGGCTGGATTTCCCAATAGGATTTTGGTCAATGTATTCTATTTGATCTATAACGGCATAATCCCCTTCCATAGAACGGTATTTGCCGGTGGCCTCTGTAACGGTACCCAGCAACTTGCCAATGGCAGGGTAGATAATTTTTTTAACCAATGTTGATTTACCGGAGCCACTTACCCCGGTAATGGTGGTGATGCAATTGAGGGGAATTTCTACATCAATGTTTTTGAGGTTGTTCTCTTGTGCACCCGTGATAATTATTTTGTCTTTCCAAGGACGCCTCACTTTTGGTATTTCAATGGAATCTTTTCCAGATAGGTATTTGCTTGTATGGGATACGTCTTGTGTTCGGATTTCCTCAATGGTTCCCTGAAATATGAGTTGGCCACCATGGGCACCTGCATCGGGCCCAATGTCTATTATTTGGTCTGCAGCTTGCATCACCTCTTCTTCATGCTCCACTACAATGACCGTATTGCCAATCTTTTTTAATGACTGCAATACGTTGATCAGCCTAGAGGTGTCTTTAGGGTGCAAGCCAATGCTTGGTTCGTCCAATATATACATGGAACCAACCAAAGCGCTGCCAAGTGAAGTGGCAAGTTTTATTCTTTGAAATTCGCCACCACTCAGAGAACCGGTTAAGCGGTTGAGTGTTAAATAACCAAGACCAACTTGTTGTAAAAAAGAAAGTCTGTATTTAATTTCTTTAATTAACCGGTCTGCAATCTTTTGTTTGTGCTCGGATAATTCCATTCCATTGATAAAGGAGGCCAAATCGTCTATGGGCAATAAAACCATATCAATGATCGACCGGCCTGCAATTTTCACAAAGCCTGCGTCCTTTCTAAGCCTAGTTCCGCGGCATTCAGGACAAGCCGTTCTGCCCCTATATCGCGACAGCATAACTCTGTACTGAATTTTATGTGTTTGGCCCTCAATATGCTTAAAAAAAGCATTGAGGCCTTTAAAATGTTGGTTTCCCGTCCACAACAATTCGTATTGTTCGGCAGTTAATTCCAGGATGGGTTTGTGTATGGGAAAATTGAAGTCAGGAGCGGTTCGGATCAATTCTTCCAACCATTTTTTCATGGTTTCACCTCTCCAAGGCATGATGGCCCTGTCGTATACCGTTGCGTTTTTATCTGGGATGACCAAGTCTGGATCTATGCCCAGTATCCGCCCAAAACCCTCACACCTTTTACATGCACCATAGGGGTTGTTGAAACTAAAAAGATTCGTGGTTGGCAGTTCAAATGTAATGCCATCTGCTTCAAATTTATCACTGTATTTAACGGATTTTTGTCCTTCGGCATGTATAAAACAATCACCATGTCCTTCAAAAAATGCGGTTTGAACAGAGTCTGAAAACCGGAATATGGCATCTTCTTGGTTTTCAACTACCGCCCTATCAATTAATATTTCGTAATTGCCAGTATCTACAATAGACTTTTGTTCCAGCAAATCTTCAATGAAAGCCGGTTGGCCCTTTTTTAAAACGCGTGTATACCCTTTGCTCAAGAGGATATTCAGCTCTTCTTTTAAGGTCCGATCTGGCTGTACTATTAAAGGGCTGGAAACCATAAACCGCGTTCCCTCTGGGTGTAGCAGAATGGCATCTACCACAGAAGAGACAGTATCGTGAGTAACAATTTCACCAGTAGTAGGGGAAAAAGTATCGCCAACACGGGCAAAAAGCAACTTGAGGTAATCATAAATTTCGGTGGTGGTGCCTACTGTGGATCTTGGATTTTTATTGCTCACCTTTTGCTCAATGGCTATGGCCGGCGCCACCCCTTTTATATAGTCTACTTCCGGTTTTTCCATTCTCCCTAAAAACTGCCTGGCGTAAGAGCTTAGGCTTTCAACATACATCCTTTGCCCTTCAGCAAATAAAGTGTCAAATGCCAATGATGATTTGCCGGACCCACTTAAACCCGTAATGACAATGAGTTTGTTTCTAGGAATGGCAACGCTTAGATTTTTAAGGTTGTTTACCCTTGCATTCTTAATAATGATGAATTCTTTCGGGTCGAGTAAGTCCAGTTCTTTTTCTTTCAGCACAATAGTAAATTTTAACAAAGATAAAATTAAAAAAAAGGAGTAGAAGATAAACCATTTATTTATAATCTGTGTCTAAACGTTATGCAGAATAGAAAAATTTTAAATTTTTTTAATTTTTTGTTAAAGCAAAAAATTAGGGGAAATAAAAACAAAGTTGTAAGGCAGGTATTTTGTTGATCTACATCGATTTAATGCCATTTTGGAAGCAGAATAAAATAAACTTATACAGAATTAAACCTATGTTTTGGCCAGATTTTTGAAATTAAATTTCAAAATCGGGATTGACTCGAACGAAAATATTGCATACATTTAGAAATAGTTAATAATAAAAACACACCTATTTTCCACCAAACAGTTGTCTATGATATAGAGCTCTACTTTTGAACCAAACCTTTTTAGTTGATGGAAAAACACATTTTGAGCGATTCGAAATTAATATCGCTGTATAGAAACGGGAACGATGGAGCATTTGAGCAACTATTAAACAGACATAAGTCTAAGATTTTTACTAGTATTAAATTAATCGTTAAAGATTCGGCCAAAGCGGAAGACATCTTTCAGGATGCTTTTGTAAAAGCCATTAAAACGATTAACTCGGGTAAGTACAATGAAGAGGGCAAGTTTTTACCTTGGATTTTGCGCATTGCCCACAATTTATCTATTGATCATTTCAGAAAAGAAAAACGATATCCTACAATAATTTTGGAGGATGGATCAAATGTTTTCGATTCTTTGGCGTTTTCAGAAGGAATGGGCAGTCGTAAAATGGATAAAGAACAATTTAAAAAGTTAAAAAAACACATTTACGAGTTACCTGAACACCAGAAAAAGGTATTAATAATGAGGCACTTCCTTGACATGAGTTTCAAGGAGATCGCAGAGCGAACAAATGTCAGCATTAATACTGCTTTAGGTCGGATGAGATATGCCTTACTAAATTTAAGAAAACGACTTGAACAAGAAAGCATTCAATATGATAAAAACTTTTACCCGGAATGACCTGGTAAGGTATCTTTACCAGGAAACAACTATCGAAGAAAACCATCTTATTAAACAAGCCTTGCTTACCAATGATAGGCTCAATGAAGAGTACTTTGAGTTAGTAAAGTGTAAGTCGGAGATGGAAGAAGTGGAGGAAGGCCCTTCTTCAAGGTGTGTAAACAAGGTAATGGACATTGCCAAAAACACACACATCAAAGCAAAGCTTTAAACAAATTTATTTTTTTCAGGTTTTTTGATTTACAAAAAGGCATATTTGTGAAAACAGAATTTGTATGCCTAATTTTAAAGAAGCCGAACTAGAAAAATTAATCATTCACAAGGTGGGAAATAAGGCCGACCACGAGCCTTTGAAATGTTCTAAAAACCACATGCGATTGGACGAGGACCTCAATTTACTCCTGAAAAAGTTCTTTCTGCGACCATTTAAAGAAGAGAAGTATTATAATTTTGTTCACTCTACTGACTTAAATCTAAATGAGGTTTACCATTATGCGGGTAAATTTTTTGAAGACAAAAGTACTTTTTTGGAGCAATCGGTGAACATAGCTACCCAGCTTTACCAAGCAAGTGACCATCCCAAAATTAAAGCAGGTGAATTGTATGTTGTCTATTTTGATCAAATACAAATGGATGAAGAGCGGTATGCCGAAGGGTTAGGAATTTTTAAATCTGAGAACAAAGATACCTACATTAAGGTATACGATCAAAATACCGACATTGAAGTGGAAAGAGCAGAAGGAATCAATATTAAGAAATTGGACAAAGGCTGCATTATCATCAATGAGGAAAAAGAAAAAGGGTACCGGGTATTGTCTGTTGACAACACCAATAAAGGAAACGATGCCCAATATTGGTTGGATAACTTTTTAGGTATTGCACCCACCGAAAACAGCCACTACCATACTGAAAACTACATAGAATTGTGCAAATCTTTTGTTGAAGAGACGTTTGACAATGCGAGTAAAATGGATAAAATTGAGTTGGTCGACAATTCAATTCAGTATTTTAACGAAAATAAAACTTTTAATGTACAGGAGTTTGAAGAACAAGTGATGCAAGAGCCTGAGATTATTGATTCCTTTGGCTCGTATCGGAAAAACTACGAAGAAGAAAAACAAGTCCCTACCTACCAGGAATTCGAAATTGACGAAGAAGTAGCCAAGAAAAAAAGAAAATATTATAAGTCCATAATAAAACTAGATAAGAACTTTCACGTTTATGTACATGGTAAAAGAGATTATATAGAAAGGGGGCACGATCCTAATCTAAATCTCAATTATTATAAATTGTATTTTAACGAAGAAGAGTAATATGAGCACATTGGGCAATTTGATTTGGGTGATTTTTGGTGGATTTTTAATTGCGCTGATGTATTTCATAGGAAGTTTGCTCCTAATGATTACGATTGTTGGCATCCCATTTGGAATTCAAACCTTAAAACTTGCCTCACTGGCCTTGTTCCCATTTGGGAGGACGGTCGAACACGGACAAAGGGCTTCTGGATGTCTTTATTTGTTATTTAATATTATATGGATCTTAGTGGTGGGCATCGAAATTGCCATAGTCCATCTTTTCTTGGCTTTGTTTTTTGCCATTACTATTATCGGAATACCATTTGCTCTGCAACATGTCAAGTTGGCTTCTTTGGCATTGTTTCCTTTTGGAGCAGATATAAAAGAGGAAGTTGTTTAGAGAGCCTAGGTGAACTGAACGTAGTGTTCCCATTTTTCAATCACTGTCTGAAAATCTTCTGCGATAGGCGAGTCAAAGTTTATTTTTTCTTGCGTTTCTGGATGAACAAAACCCAAAGTTTTGGCGTGCAGTGCTTGCCGTGGAAGAATTTTAAAACAATTGTCCACAAACGATTTGTATTTGGAAAATTGGGTTCCTTGGACTACTCGATCCCCTCCATAAGTTTTGTCACCAAACAAAGGGTGCCCAATGTATTTCATGTGTGCTCTAATTTGGTGCGTCCTGCCAGTTTCCAATTGGCATTCTACTAAAGAAACATAACGCAATCTTTTTATAACTTTGTAATGGGTGATGGCTGGTTTTCCAAAATCTCCATCTGGAAAAGGAGCGGTTATTCTCCTGTCTTTTAAACTTCTACCCAAATTAACATCAATCGTACCTTCGTCTTCTGTTGGTTCTCCCCAAACCATTGCCAAATATTTCCTTTCAATGGAGTGGTCAAAAAATTGCATAGCCAATTTGTTAATGGCCAATTCCGATTTTGCAATCACAAGCAAACCCGAAGTGTCTTTGTCAATCCGGTGTACCAATCCAGGACGTCCCTCATTGCCTTCCATTTCTGGTAAATTTTTGAAGTGGAATATTAGTGCGTTCACCAAGGTGCCGTCCCAGTTGTTGAATCCGGGGTGTACTACCATTCCTGCCGGTTTATTGACAATAAGTAGGTGTTTGTCTTCGAAAATTATATCCAAAGGGATGTCTTGAGGAATTAACTCTGTTTCTCTTGGTGGCTCTGGAAGTACCACGCTAATCTGATCCTGTGGTCGAACTTTGTAGTTGGGCTTCACATTTTTATCATTGACCCTTACAAAACCATCTTTTATTCCTTGTTGGATTTTGTTTCTGGTAACATTTGGAAGGCGGTCCAATAAAAATTTATCAATACGCAGCAAGGCTTGATTGGGGTCCACAAGGATGTTGTGGTGTTCAAAAAGCTCGTCGCTTTCTTCGGTATTGAAATCTTCGTTTTTCATGGATTGTTTCCTGTTATTTCAGCAAAGATAATTAAATTGATTTCTTTTACATCCTTATGTTAAGAATAGACAACAATCCGGAGGTAGAGCTGCTAGATTTACCGCGTTTATCCAAGTTCCAGGTGCAATTGAGCATAAAAAGAGAAGATAAAATCCATTCTAGCATTTCTGGAAACAAATGGCGCAAGTTATACTACAATTTAATAGAGGCAAAAAAGAAAAATTTCAAAGGCATACTCACTTTTGGGGGTGCCTTTTCTAACCACATATATGCCGCTGCGGCAGCCGCAAAAGAATTGGATTTGAAAAGCATAGGCATAATCAGGGGGGAAGAAGCGGATGAGAACAACCCTACCTTGCAATTTGCCAAAAGTCAAGGGATGGAACTTTGTAAAGTAAGTAGAACAGAATACAAGCGCAAAGATGAAAAAGAGTATTTAAAAGAACTTAGCGCACGCTTTCCCGCTTTTTACATTATACCCGAAGGAGGGAGCAACCAACTAGCAGTAACTGGTGCTTCCGAAATGGTGTCAAATGATTTAGTAGACCTTTACGATTATTGGGCCGTCGCAATCGGCACTGGGGGTACTGCGGCTGGGATTATTAATGGATTAAAAGGAAAAAGCCATGTGCTGGGTTTTTCTAGTCTGAAAGGTGGAGCGTTTTTAGAAAAAGACATCCAATCATTTTTAACAGGTACCTATCGTAATTGGGAAATACGGACGGACTACCATTTTGGAGGGTATGCCAAACACCAACCAGAATTAATTGCATGCATCAATAATTTTAAAGCGGCAACTGGCATTCAATTGGACCCTATATACACTGGGAAAATGGTTTATGGCGTATTGGATCTAATAAAAAAGGGCAATATACCTTCTGGAGCAAAGGTATTAATGGTGCATACTGGAGGTTTGCAGGGGTTGGAAGGTTTCCGGGCGCGGTATGGAAAGATACTATAAAAAAAAGCCAGCGGTTAGGCTGGCTTTGAAAGGGTTTAACGAGCGTATACTTTATCTTTAAATTTTCTAATTTGTCTTCTAAGCGCCTCAGTTGCAACATCGGCCGCTTCTTCAAAAGATTTTGCGTCTGCCTTGGCAAATAACTGATTGGCTGGTACATTTAATTTAATTTCAACCGTCTTGTTTTCTGTCCCGTCATTGTTATTAAGCTTCATAAACACTTCACCGTCGATCATACGATCGTAAAATGTTTCTAGCTTGTCAACTTTCTTTTGAACAAAGTCCAACAGCTTCTGATCAGCATCGAAATGAATTGAATGCATTTTTAACTTCATAATGTTAATGTTTAAAGGTTGACAAATTAGGCCTTTGGGTGCGCCAACTCAAAGACCTTTTTTAGTTTTTCAATTGTATTGTGCGTGTACACTTGGGTGGCAGCTAAGCTGCTATGGCCCAAAAGATCTTTTACCGCATTCAGATCGGCCCCTTTATTCAACAGGTGCGTCGCAAAAGAATGGCGCAATACATGCGGGCTTCGTTTGCCCACGTTTAATAGGTTTAAATATTTTTTCACCAGGCGGTTGATGAACATTGGATAAGCCTGCCTTCCGTCGTTAGTAACGATTAAATTATCCAGATGTTCCGATTCAAAGGTGGTTTTTTTTAATTTTTTATATCCTTCAATAAGTTGGGCAAGGTTGTCGTTAATAGGGATTATCCTTTCCTTATTTCGTTTACCCAACACTTTAATTTGTTTCTTATTAAAGCTTACATCTACTTCTTTTAAATGGATGAGCTCACTTAACCGAATTCCGGTCCCATAAAAAAGTTCGAAAACCAACATGTCGCGCAAACCTGGAAATCCATCGGGAAAGATGCTGTGGTCCAATACCTGGATGATGTCTTTCTCCTGAATGAATTCAGGGAGCATTTTGCGATTTTTCACTGGTTTTATTCTTTCCATTGGGTTAGCAGAAATTTCCTCTCTGCTCAATAGAAACTTGTAATAAGTTCTTAGGCTGGCGATTTTTCTATTAATGGAAGCCGGTGCCTTACCTTCTTGCATTAAATGGACCATCCAGCTTCTCACTTCATTGTGGGTAGCATTGTTGATGGCAACATTAAAATTTTGGGAATCAAGGTAGGAAATAAACTGATTCAGGTCCGTTTGATAGGACGTTACAGTATGTGCGCTGTACCGCTTTTCAAACTCCAGAAATTGTAAAAATGACCCAATCATTAAACGCAAGTTAGTACCAACAGTGTAGTACTAACTTACGAAAAATATCATAAAAAGTCAGGCAGAATTAATAGTTTTCTTCCGCGTACATTTTTTGACGATAAGCCGCCTTAAGACGAGTCGTTCTGTTCTTTACCGATGGCTTAACATAAAAGGTACGTCCTCTTAATTCTTTTAAAACACCTGTTCTTTCAAACTTCTTTTTAAATCTTTTTAAAGCTTTATCGATAGATTCGTTTTCTTTAACGTTCACTACGATCATAATTCTCTAAAACACCTCCTTTCAATTGGGTGCAAAATTAGATAATATTTTGCTAAATACCAATTATTTAAAAATCGTCCTTGAAATTACTAATTTTTGTATCTCAGAAGTTCCTTCTCCGATGGTGCATAATTTTGCGTCTCGATAGAATTTTTCGACAGGGTAATCTTTGGTATATCCATACCCTCCAAAAATCTGAACTGCATCGTTGGCTACTTCCACCGCAATCTCAGAAGAATAGTATTTTGCCATTGCCGATTCTCTATTGATGGACATGCCCTTGTTTTTCATTTCAGCAGCTCTGTAGATCAGTAATTTGGCAGCATCTACTTTTGTAGCCATATCTGCAATTTTAAATGAAATCCCCTGAAAGGAGGCTATCGGTTTGTTAAACTGCTCTCTTTCTTGTGCATATTGTACCGCTGCATCAAAGGCGCCTTCTGCAATTCCAAGACCAAGAGCGGCAATGGAAATTCTTCCACCATCTAAAATTTTTAATGCTTGTACAAAACCTTCTCCTACTTCTCCTATTACTTGGCTTTTATGGACTCTGCAATCTTCAAAAATCATTTCTGTTGTTTCTGAAGCCCGCATACCCAATTTGTTTTCTTTTCTTCCTGCACTAAAACCTGGTGTACCGCGCTCAACTATAAAGGCCGTCATGGCATGGGAATCCCCTGGTTCGCCAGTTCTGGTCATAACCACTGCTACATGTCCGGATTTGCCATGTGTAATGAAATTCTTAGCACCATTTATTATATAATAATCACCATCTTTTTTGGCTACAGTTTTCATGTTACCTGCATCCGAACCAGTATTGGGCTCGGTTAGTCCCCAGGCTCCAATCCATTCTCCAGAAGCTAATTTCGGGAGGTATTTTTGTTTTTGTTCTTCGCTACCGAATTGTAAAATATGGCCTGTACATAAAGAATTATGGGCGGCTATAGACAAACCGATGGAACTGTCAATTTTGGATATTTCCGACACTACTGTCACATATTCGTGGTATCCAAAGCCCGATCCACCATATGCTTCCGGAACTAAAACGCCCATTAGGCCTAATTCTCCCATTTTGTGAAAAAGGTCCACAGGAAAAGTTTGATTTTCATCCCATTCCATCATATGGGGACGAATTTCTTTTTCACCAAAATCTTGGATCATTTGGGTGATCATCTTTTGGTTTTCATTTTCAAAAACTACCATTGCGCAAATATAATTTGGGTTATAAAAACTCGAAATTCGCAAATTCATTTGACATTACCAAACTAACATTTGTTTGGTACTATAAACCAGCTGAAAAACAGCCAATTAAAGGCTTTTTTATTTCGACTAGTGCGTGCTTATATTACGAAATTGTTTTCTTTTTGGGCCGGGAGTATTTTAACCTCAGAAAACTGTTTGATGACATATATTAATCTGCAAATATCAAAAGGGGTTTTTAGAAAACCATTGGCGTTGAGGTGTTTGCACTTTTCTAACAATTGATGCTCATGGCTGTGCGACATGAAAATAAAGGGAATGTCGGAGGTGCGTTTATTTTCCTTAACAGAGCGAAAAACATCAAACCCATCTATTATTGGTAAGTTTATATTGGCAAAAATAATGGTTGGGTTGCTGTATAACAAGGCCTGTAATGCTTCAACACCATCCGTGGCTTTAATTATTTTTATTCCATAGTTACTCAGGGAAGTCTCTAGTTCTTCCAAAAAACTTTTATCAGGTTCTGCAAATAAAATTTCAATGTGGTTCATTATTATAAAAAATATACCCTTTGTATAGATACAACTTTATTCTTGCAATAGAAAACAAATTGGACACTGTAGCACATTCCTATCCAATATTAGGGCTGGCACCAACACCTCCCCCAAAAGAAATGGCTATAATGTTTATTATCACTTAATTTATTTCAATATTTACCATCGGAAAATGACTTTTTAATATGACTCTAATACAGTTCGAATACATTGTCGCACTGGACAAACACAGACATTTTGCGAAAGCAGCTGAGGCTTGTTTTGTGACCCAACCTACTTTGAGTATGCAAATTCAAAAGATGGAGGATTTGTTAGGGATTAAAATATTTGATAGAAACAAACACCCCATTGAACCAACAGAGCTTGGAAGAAAAGTCATTTCACAAGCCAAAATAGTGTTACAAGAGTCAAAAAAGATTGGAGATATTGTAGATGAAGAGAAAAATGATATCGCGGGAGAATTAAAAATCGGCATCATTCCAACTTTATCGCCCTACCTGTTGCCATTGTTCGTGAATGAATACCTACAACAGAATCCTTTGGTCAAAATTGTAGTAGAAGAACTGGTTACGGAAGACATCCTACAAAAATTAAAAAATGATCAGCTGGATATTGGTTTGTTGGTTACACCGGTAAACGACTCGGTTTTAATAGAAAAACCCATTTTCAGGGAAGAATTTTTTGCGTATGTCAATTTCAGACACAAGTTGTATGAAAAAGAAAAAGTGGATTCAGCAGATATTAAAAAACAAGATTTGTGGTTGTTAAATGAAGGCCATTGTTTTAGAAGCCAAGTCTTAAATATTTGCAACCAAGATATGATGCCCGATGACAACAGACATTTGCGGTTTGAAAGTGGGTCTTTGGAAGCACTCAAACGCCTGGTAGATCGGCATGGCGGGGTAACTTTATTGCCAGAGCTGGCAACTTTGGATTTGGATCAAAACTCAAAGAAAAAACTGAAAGCTTTTAACAACCCCAAACCACTTAGAGAAATTAGTATGATTTTTCATAAGGGATTTATGAGAAGAAAATTGGCAGAGTCGGTGTATAAAAGTATTTTACAATCCATTCCCCCTTTGCTTAATATTGAAAAGGAAGGCAATGTAATCGATTGGAAAAAGCTAAAATCAGGGATGAATTAAAGTGTAGAACGCATCAAAGTCTTTAGAATGAACCACTTTGTTGAGTATCATGGTGAAATCTTTGTTGTCTCCTAGCGATATGGCTTCTTCTTTGTATTTGGCATAATCCCCCCTGTTTTCGAGTGCCATGTAATTGTACCCTTTAAAAATACCATTCTCTACCAGAACGTAAGAAAACTCTTCGCTGGTGGTTCCAGCTCCTTCAATGATAAAACT
Source organism: Cytophagales bacterium Alg240-R148 (assembly GCA_900537185.1). Taxonomy (GTDB): domain Bacteria; phylum Bacteroidota; class Bacteroidia; order Cytophagales; family Cyclobacteriaceae; genus Alg240-R148. Next base: position 798,507 of record LS999827.1, on the reverse strand, counting down.
TTCGTTGTGTTCTTTTACGGATTCAAGTGCTTTTTTAGCTCTGGAGTTGTATGCTTCGGCAGTTTCATGGTTGTCACAGGCGCCGTTACAGGCTCCAGTTTCATAATGGAAACATGCTTTCGCTGTCTTTTGTATGCCGCATAGCTTGGGGCAAAGTTGGTAAGCGGATAACATTTCATTTAACCCTTTTTGGGCAGTTTCTCTATTTGGAAATACAACTGCGGGCAACATACCTTTTTTTACTGGCCCCATGGTGATGCGTTGGTAGCCACCATGGTCTTCGTATACAAACAGACCATATTTTTTACCAGTTATTTTTTGGGCGCGATTAAATTTTGGCCAATGTTTCCGAATTAAGTGGGATTCAATAATAAGGGCCAGAAGTTCATTGCCTGTTTCTTGGTGCTCTATACCGTGAATTTCTTCGCGCATTAAAAAATTGCGTTTTTCTTTGGACGACCCTGTAAAATGAGAAACCACTCTTTTTTTAATATTGACCGCCTTGCCAATGTATATGATTTGGTTGCTCTGGTCCTTAAAAAAATAAATGCCAGGTAGCTCTGGAAGGTTTTGAACTAGTTTTTCATCTAAATTGGGAGGGAAGTTGATTTTTTTGTTCAAACGTGCCATTACTTGTCGAACCCCAGTTCCATCGTCTCTGTCCAACAAGTACTGGAGCAGGTAGGTGGTTGCAAGGGCATCTCCCATGGCACGGTGCCTATTGTTAATTTCAATCCCAATGCTTGCACACAAAGTTCCTAAACTATAAGAGCTGAGGCCAGGAATAAGCTGGCGTCCTAGGCGAACGGTGCAAAGTTTGTCAGATTTTAATTCGTATCCAGCATCGCTTAAAGCACTTACAACAAAGCCATAATCAAAATGCACATTGTGTGCTACAAAAATATTGTCTTTAAGTAGATGGAAGACTTCCTCTGCTATGGCATCAAATGTAGGGGCTTCTTCCACCATGGCATTGCTAATGCCGGTTAAACCAGTAATAAAAGCAGGTATATCGGATCCTGGATTAACCAAAGATTCGTATTTTTTTATGATATTTTGGCCGTCATGAATTAAAATGGCAACCTCAGTAATGGCATTTTTTTTATGAAAACTCCCAGTGGTCTCTATGTCTATGACTGCATACATAACAAAATGGTCAATATTTGCAAAGGTTTTGCCTATTTAGGGTAATATTTGCATAACATTTATGATTTTAATTTGTCAACTTTATAATGTCAAAAGGATAAAGTAACATTTTAAAACTAATTTAATCCGGTTTTAAAGAAAAGTAAATCTGTTGTCATCATTTTTTTATGGATTGTTGATTTTTTAAGCATCAAGGGGGAGTCAAAGGACTCCCTTTTTTTTTCTCCTTAGATATGCTATTATTACATTATTATTAGTTTTTAGAACACCATTGTTATCCGGTGGGTTCGTATTGATAAGGTAATATGAAGATCAATTTTAAGTTTATCGTAATTGTTTTGGGCATAGCCGTGGCTGCAGGGTTGCTCTATGTGTGGTATGTCAATTATGAAACCAGGTCCCACAGTCCAAAGGACGAAGTTGTACATGCTTCTGCTGGTTTGAATATGAGCGTGGAATACTCCAGGCCTTATAAAAAAGGCCGTTTAATTTTTGGAGGACTCGTACCTTTTGACACGCCTTGGCGGACTGGAGCAAATGAAGCGACAGTTTTTAAAACCAACCAAGCTATCGAAATAAATGGCCAATTGTTGCCCGCAGGAAACTATAGCTTATGGACCATCCCAGGAAAAGATTCTTGGAAAGTAATGTTCAACAAAGAGCCATATGTGTGGGGCATTGAAAATGGAGATGCCAACTTTAATGTTGCGGATAACATTCTAGAAATTGAGGTGAGTGCCTATACCATCGCCAAGTCCATTGAACAGTTCACAATAATATTTGAAGAAAATAACGGAGAATTGGCCCTGGTGTTAATGTGGGATACTACAATGGTGGTAGTACCTCTAGCGGCACCTTGATTATCCCCCATTTTGGGGTATAGTATTTCTAAAATAATTCTGTTTATTTTAGATTCGTCTTAATATTTACTACTTTAATAAGACGTTCTGAGATATAATATGAGAATATACTTCCTTGCTTTTTTTATTCTGTTTTCAAATTTGGTCGCAAAGGCGCAAATTCCTTTGGGTTTTAATTTCATGTATAAAAGCAAGAGGGTAGTTATCCCTTTTAAAGTACACAGCAATTTAGTAGTAGTTCCTGTTCTTTTAGATGCCAAATTGCCTCTTAAGTTTGTTTTAGATAGCGGGGTGCCCACCACAATAATTACCGAAAAAACCTATGCGGATATTTTAAACTTCAACTATGGAAGACAATTGGTAATCTATGGTGCAGGTGGAGAAACGATTTTAGAGGCCTACATTGCCAGCAATGTAGATATAGACTTGCCTGGAGTAAAAGGCACAGGGCATTCTGTTCTGGTGTTACAAAAAGACTACATGGAGCTTAAGAAATTCTTAGGCACAGATGTCCATGGAATACTAGGATACGAGTTGTTCAGTAAATTTGTAATTAAGTTCGATTACATCAACCAACGACTGGTTCTATATGATCCAGAAACGTATAAAAAGCCGAATAAATACGAAGAAATGCCTTTGTCTATTGAAGACACCAAACCCTATGTTTACTCCAAGGTTTACTTTGATAACGGCGGCCATATCAATGGAAAATTTCTAATCGATACCGGGTCCAGCTCAGGGCTAATTATCGACCCCGATACCGATGACCGCATAGCCATTCCAGTGAAAAACCTAGACACCAATCTAGGTCGTGGTCTCAGTGGTCACATATATGGGAAAATAGGTCGGGTGCAATCCATGAATATGGGCAGCTACAAGATGGAAGAGGTAATCGCATCTTTTCCCAACCCAGGAAGTTATGTGGCAGATTCTATTAAATCCACAGAAGCCTTTAGGAATGGAAGCATCGGAGGTGAAATTTTAAGCAGGTTTCATGTGATTTTTGACTATCCACATGGCAAATTATATTTTAAAAAGAACAGCAAATTTAAAAAAGATTTTGATTTTAACTTGAGCGGAATTGTTCTCAAAGTAGAGGGTAAAAATTTTGATCGATTTGTAATCAGTGAGGTCCGAACAGGCAGCGCAGCGTATGAAGCACAGCTGCAAAAAGGAGACCAAATCATCAAAATTAACAATGCTTCGACTTCGAGTTTAAAACTACAACAAATAATTGGGCTGTTAAATGCAAAACCGGGCAAAAAAGTGAAGCTAGAAGTGGTTAGAAATCAAAAACTTATACGCTTGGACTTGATCTTATCCAGACAAATTTAAATCGAAAAAACATCTAGCATTTGATTCAATTTTAATTTCCCCTTTTTATAGGACTTGTATAAATATAAGTGGGTTTTGCGCAACTTTAGTGCGTTAATAAAGGAGCGATGCAAGTTTTCTGGCCCTGTTCCAGACTTCAAGACATAGTCATGCAACCCGTTGATCTTACTTCCTTCTCTGTTGTTGTTTTTCAGTATGGTAATTGGAAGGTCTTTAGTAGACTTCAGTTTGGAAAATTTTTTAATGATATAGTGGATTGTTTTTTCACCGAGATTGTCGTCGAGTACAATGAAATTTAATTCTCCTGCCACTGCATTTTTAATGGCTTGTTTGGAGTCAAACGCGATGCTAGAAACGTATTTTATGGGTTTATAATCAATTAAGCTGCTATTGATTTTGTCCAAATCGGAAGGGTTGTTGCCAACCAGCATTACTTTGAGAGGTTGTTGTTGCATAAAGCCAGGGGTTAAAAATAGAAAATTCATTTGTATTGTAGTGTATAGTGTACAACCATAGACAAGTTGTACCTACCCATTGTTACGAATTTTTGTTGCAGTTGGGATGATTTTATTTAAACAATTATTAATTCTAATAAATTATCCTTTTAAATTTGGGTGTAAACTTTATTTACTATGGAATTTAGAATTGAAAAAGACACAATGGGCGAGGTGCAAGTCCCTGCCGATAAATATTGGGGAGCGCAAACAGAACGTTCGAGAAATAATTTCAAAATTGGCCCTGCGGCATCCATGCCTTTAGAGGTGGTCTACGGTTTTGCCTATTTAAAAAAAGCAGCGGCTTTTGCCAATTGCCAATTGGGTGTGCTTTCAGAAGAAAAAAGAGATTTAATAGCCAAAGTCTGTGAGGAGATTTTGGATGGGCAGCACGATGCTCAATTCCCGTTGGTAGTTTGGCAAACCGGGTCTGGCACACAATCTAATATGAATTGTAATGAAGTAATTGCCAATAGGGCCCATGTAATTGCAGGCAATAGCTTAGAAGATGCCAACAAGTTGATACATCCCAACGACGATGTTAATAAGTCCCAATCCTCCAACGATACCTATCCAACGGGGATGCACATTGCCTCCTACAAGATGATTGTAGAAACAACCATTCCAGGAGTAAAGCAATTGCGCGATGTCTTATTAGAGAAATCGAAAGCTTTTATGAAAGTAGTTAAAATTGGTAGGACCCATTTAATGGATGCAACGCCGTTAACACTCGGCCAAGAGTTTTCTGGATATGTTGCCCAACTTAACTTTGGTTTAAAATCCCTTGAAAGATCGTTGGATCATTTATCTGAATTGGCATTGGGTGGAACAGCCGTTGGTACAGGAATTAACACACCAACTGGTTATTCAGAATTGGTAGCAGAGAAAATTGCTGAATTCACAGGCCTTCCTTTTATAACAGCAGCTAATAAATTTGAAGCATTGGCGGCACATGATGCCATAGTGGAGTCTCACAGTGCATTAAAACAACTAGCGGTGAGTTTAAATAAAATAGCAAACGATATCCGGCTGTTGGCTTCTGGCCCTAGATCGGGTATTGGCGAAATAATTATTCCTTCCAATGAACCAGGCTCTTCTATTATGCCAGGTAAAGTAAACCCTACGCAGTGTGAAGCATTAACCATGGTGTGTGCGCAAGTAGTTGGAAATGACACGGCCATAACATTCGGTGGGGCCCAAGGGCATTACGAATTGAATGTATTCAAACCAGTAATGGCTGCTAATTTGTTGCAGTCTGCAAGGCTCATCGGAGATGCTTGTGTATCTTTTACCGAAAACTGTGCGGTTGGCATTGAACCAGCCTATGACAACATTACCAACCACCTGAATAACTCCCTTATGTTGGTGACTGCATTGAACACCAAAATTGGATATGAGAAAGCAGCAAAAATAGCAAAAACAGCCCATGAAAATGGCACTACTTTAAAAGAAGAAGCTGTTAATCTGGGGTATTTATCGGCCAATGAATTTGATGAATGGGTGAAACCAGAAGAAATGATCGGCAGTCTAAAAGACTGATATTTAAATAAATTCATTTGAATTGATTAAAAATTTATTAGATTTAACAATTGAATTTTTTCTTAAAATTATCAAAAATGAAAAAAATTGTAATTCCTATATTAAGTTTTGCTCTGATGTTTTCATGTTTGAACGCAGCTTTTGCTCAAATGTCCAAACAAGAAAAGAAGGAGTGGAAGAAAAAAGCGAAGGCCTATTCAAAAGACCTTGAATCTCTAAAAACTCTTGTAGAAGAAAACCAATCTTTAAATTCACAAGTATCTAAGCTCTCAGCGGATAACAACAATTTAAAGTCTAGAATGAGTGATAAAGATGCTAAAGTAGGTGAGCTAGAAGAGGACGTAACGAAGCTAAGAGCAGATTTAAGCGCTTCAAAAGCTGAAGTTAGAAAATTGAAAACAACTGAAACGGAAGCTTCACCAACCAGCTCAGGAACTAGAATGGTAAAAGGAGTAGTTTTCAAGGTGCAAATAGGAGCATTTAGAAATAAAGATTTATCCAAATATTTCGATAACAATGAAAACTTTTCAGGTGAAACCGATGCCGATGGGATGCAGAAAATTTCATTGGGCCAGTTTACTGATTATTGGGAAGCGGATACTTTCAAAAAATACCTAAGAGAAATGGGTGTTAGAGATGCTTGGATAGTACCTTACAAAGATGGGCAACGCGTTCCAATTAAAGACGTACTAGAAGGCGTAGTAGCGGAATAAAGAAATAAATAATATTTTTATGGAGCAGTGTTGAAAGACACTGCTTTTTTTATATCCATTTTTTTAACTTTGTCTTTATTTATGAAAAACTATTCATGGGAAATAGCGCCCACTCCCAACCCCGCGCTTGTTCAAAAACTAAGTACCGAGATAAATGTTACAGAAACCTTGGCCAATCTCCTTATTTCAAGAGGGGTAACAGAATTTAACGAAGCCAAGTACTTTTTCAGACCAGAGTTTTCCCACCTGCACGATCCCGAATTAATGATGGATTGTAAAAAGGCAGCGATTCGGTTGGTTCAGGCCATAGAAAAACAGCAGAAAATTTTGGTGTATGGAGATTATGACGTGGATGGAACCACTTCTGTGGCAATGATGTACTCCTTTCTTTCTCGCCATACCAAGCATATAGAGTTTTATGTACCCGACCGATACAAAGAAGGATATGGTATTTCTGAGCAAGCCATTGACTACCTAATAAAAGAAAAATTTGCGGTAATGGTAGCGCTGGATTGTGGTATCAAAGCAATAAACACTATTAAAAGAGCGCAAGAGCATGGGATAGATGTGGTGGTCTGTGACCACCACAATCCAGGAAACGTTCTACCCCCTGCTTATGCTATTTTGGATCCGAAGAGAAAAGATTGTGGTTACCCTTACAAAGAACTTTCTGGTTGTGGAGTTGGCTTTAAATTGATTCAGTTGTTAGCCACTATGCTTGGTGATGGCGTCGCACCCTATGAATTTTTGGACTATGTAGCCGTTAGCATTGCAGCCGATATCGTCCCCATCACTGGAGAAAATAGGACCCTCGCCGCATTGGGGTTAAAGCAATTGAATATTACACAACGCCCGGGCCTCGCGGCACTCATTCATTTGGCAGGAAAAAAATTTCCATTAAACATTGCAGATGTTGTATTCGGGATAGCACCTAGGATCAACGCCGCAGGTAGAATTAAACATGCGCAGGGTGCAGTTGAATTGTTAATTGCTGCCAATGAAGAACAGGCCTATGCTTTGTCCGATCAAATCAACGATCAAAATGACCAAAGAAAAAAATTTGATTCCAATATCACCCTAGAGGCCATTGACATGATTGAATCGGAGGAATTGTTAGTCCATGCCAGTACAACTGTATTGTACAAAGAAAACTGGCACAAAGGGGTGATTGGAATAGTTGCTTCTAGATGTATAGAGCAGTACTACCGACCGACCATAATATTGACAAAATCCAATGGGAAAGCGGCCGGTTCTGCACGTTCTGTTGAGGGATACAATATATACGAAGCATTGGAGTCTTGCAGCGAGTACCTGGACCAATTTGGAGGGCATGCGTTTGCAGCCGGTATGACATTGGGTTTGGATAAGATCGATGCATTCAAAGCTGCTTTCGAAACTGCGGTGCAAAGCACCATACAACCAGAACAGCTGGTTCCTAAGGTAAAAATGGATTTGGGTTTAGATTTTGGTAAAATAAATGATAAATTTTATGGGATTCTACAGCAAATGGAACCTTTTGGGCCGGGCAATCCAGAACCTATTTTTTATTCAGATGAATTGTACTTAGAAGAAGAGCCTAGGTTGCTAAAAGGATTGCACTTGAAACTAAAGGTGCACCAAATGGGAACCCAGGGGAACTTCGATGCCATCGGTTTTAATATGAAGTCTATTTATGATCAATTAGGAGTGGGCGAATTGTTTAAAATGGCATATTCTTTGCAAATGAACCATTATAAAGGAAGGGCATCCCTTCAACTTTTGATAAAAGATATTAAATTTGAGGAATAAATAGAAACCATATGATTCTTAAGGCCGATAATCTTGTAAAAAAATACAAAAGTAGAACTGTCGTCAATGATGTTTCCGTTGAGGTAAAACAAGGAGAGATTGTTGGACTTCTAGGACCCAATGGTGCAGGGAAGACAACTTCATTTTATATGATTGTTGGTTTAATAAAACCCAATGATGGCAAGATATTCTTAAACGACCAAGATATCACCAGCCTGGCTATGTACAAACGAGCGCAGTTGGGTATTGGGTATTTGGCACAAGAAGCTTCTGTTTTTAGAAAGCTAACGGTTGAGGAAAACATTTTGGCGGTATTGCAGATGACCAAACTGAGCAAGGCCGATCAAAGAGAAAAAATGGAGGCCCTAATAGATGAATTTAGTTTGCATAAGGTTAGAAAAAACTATGGCATGTCCTTATCAGGAGGTGAAAGGAGAAGGACTGAAATTGCAAGGGCATTGGCTGTGGATCCTAATTTTGTCCTATTGGATGAGCCCTTTGCCGGAGTGGACCCCATAGCAGTCGAAGAAATTCAAACCATTGTAGCCAAACTGAAAAATAAAAACATTGGAATTTTAATTACCGACCACAATGTTAATGAGACACTGTCCATAACGGACAGGGCCTATTTAATGTTTGAAGGCCGCCTTTTGAAGTCGGGTTCTGCCGAGGATTTGGCAAATGACCCACAAGTGAGGAAGGTGTACTTAGGGGAGCACTTCGAGTTAAAAAGGAAAATCATTTCGTAGCGGGTTGTTGTGCCTTTCAAGGGGGGTGCATCCCCCAAAAACAACGCTTATTATCCCCCAATTTGAACTAAGAATAATCACATAACAGCTTAAGCCGGTATTAAACGAAGCTTTTGAGGCGAAATACCCATTGCCTACAACCCCGCAAATTGGGGGGTTCTTGTTACACTCCTTACTTCTAAATTGTTGTTTGAGATGTTACCCGTATGGGTAGTATCCATTATGTTTCACCTAATCTCAAACACATGAAGAAGATTTTACTATTTCTTTGTGTCTTTGCTATGGGAGCTTATTCCTATGGCCAGGACATAAATGTTACAGGGACTATTACTGGAGCCGACGACGGAAGTGCGTTGCCCGGTGTTAATGTTCTTGTGAAAGGAACCTCTACAGGTACCATTACTGACATGAACGGAGCCTATTCAATTTCGGCGCCGGCAGATGCTACATTGGTTTTTTCCTTTGTAGGGTACACATCCCAAGAAAGACAAATTGGGAATCAAACTATAATTGATATTGTTTTAGCTAGTGATGTTACTGAACTGGGAGAAGTTGTGGTTACAGCTATTGGTTTAACTGCCAATAAACGCGATTTGGGTTACTCCATACAGGATGTAAAAGCCGATGAACTTCAGAGGTCAGGCGAAACCAACATGGTGGCTTCGTTGGCAGGTAAAGCGGCTGGTGTTCAGGTTACGAGTTCTGGTGGTACTGCAGGTGCTGCAGCTCAAATTAGAATAAGGGGAAATAACACCATTATTGGCAGTAATTCTCCTCTTTTTGTTGTAGATGGTGTTCCAATAGATAACAATACCTTTACAACGGCCGATTCACCTGAGGATGCAGTTAGTGATTTGGGTGCAGGAGGTGTTAACAATTCCAACCGAGCCATTGATTTGAATCCAGATGATATTGAGTCCTTGACGGTATTAAAAGGCCCTGCTGCAACAGCATTGTACGGTATTAGAGCATCGAACGGTGCAATAATTGTAACAACTAAAAGGGGTAAAAATACGAATGGGAAAGCAAGAATCACTTTCTCTACTTCCGTAACTTTTGATCAAGTAAACAAATTACCAGAATTGCAAAAATCATATGCACAAGGGTATTGGGATGAAGACACTGGAGAGCCTACCTTCCACGGACCTATGGATGGAGATTTCACAGGATTTAGTTGGGGGCCAAAAATTTCGAATTTAAGGTATTCTGATACTGAGAGTAAGTGGGATAGAAATGGATTGATAGTGCTAAGCAGTGATCCAAGTGCTACTTCTAGAAATGTGAATGCTTACGACAATGAGGGTGAATTTTTTAGAACTGGAAAAACATTTAATAATTATTTAAGTGTTTCAGGAGGAAGTGAAAAAACGACTTACTATATGTCAGCAGGTCAAATGACACAATTTGGTATTATTCCTAATAGTGAGTTTAAAAGAACATCTTTTAAAGCAACTGTGGGTTCTCAAATTTCAAATAAATTGAAAGCCACATTCTCTGCCAATTACATGAATTCAGGTGGTAAAAGATCTCAAAATGGATCCAATACTTCAGGTGTTATGTTGGGGTTGATGAGAACCACTCCAACTTTTGATAATAGAAACGGAGTTGATCCATCTAAAGACAATTCTGCTTATCAATTTGAAGATGGTACCCCAAGGGCCTACAGAGGTTTATTAGGAACAAGAGCAATTTATGACAATCCATATTGGACGGTATATAAGAATTATTTAACAGATGATGTTAATAGAATGTTGGGGTTTGCTCAATTGACATATGACCCTACTGAGTGGCTTGGGATTACTGGTCGGCTTGGTGTTGATACTTATAGCGATTCTAGAAAGTTTAGAAATGATATTGGATCGGGTACATTACCCGCTGGACAGGTTGTAAACCACGATATCAATAGCAAAGATATCAATGCAGATATTTATGGAACAATAAACAAATCACTATCTGATAATTTTTCTTTGAATGCAGTGCTAGGATGGAACTTTTATGAAAAAAACGTAAGTAATAGAAGGGTCGATGGGCAAGGGTTAGCTTCTAGAGGTTTTTTCAATATAGCAAGTGCAAGTGCGATAAGCGCAGTGGAGCGACCTTTACAAAAGAAACTTTATGGACTATATGGAGATATTAGACTCTCTTATAAGGAAGCCTTATTCTTAAATATTACAGGTAGAAATGATTGGTCTTCTACATTACCAGAATCCAATAACTCTTTTTTCTACCCAGCTGTTGCATTGGGTTGGTCGTTTACTGAATCGTTTGATTTAGGAAGTTCAGTGTTGCCATATGGTAAACTAAGGGTATCCTATGGTAAAGTAGGTAAAGATGCACCTTTTGCTTTCACTTCAACTGGATATGCACAGGCAAGAGTTAGAGATGGGTGGACTACTCCAAATGGAGTAATATTTCCAGCATTAGGAACCAACTCTTTTATTCCAGATGGACAATTGGGTAACCCTAATTTGAAACCTGAATTTACAACTACACTAGAAATAGGAACAGATTTGAGATTTTGGGACGGAAGAGTAACCGCAGACATTACTTATTACAATGCACTTTCTCAAGATATCATCAATTTAGTTGATATATCAAGAGCTTCTGGGTTCCAACAAAGAGCAATTAATACTGGGGAAATTGAAAATTCAGGTATCGAAATTGCTATTAATGCCAATATTATCAAAGGAAGCGCCTTTAATTATGATATTGGTTTGAATTTTAACCGTTACAAAAGTATAGTTAATGCAATTGCACCAGGGTTAGAAGTAATTACTATTGATCCATTTGGAACCCAAAGAATTCAAGTTGGAGAACCATATGGAATCTTCTTCGGGACAAGATTCTTAAGAGATGACCAAGGCAGAATGGTAATTGATCCAAATGACGGCATGCCTTTACAAGACCCAACAGATGGTAAGGTAGGAGACCCAAATCCAGATTGGACTTTAGGTTTCAGAAACACCTTGTCTTATAAAGGGTTGGAAGTTTCATTCTTGTTTGATATTAAACAAGGAGGAGATGTGTACAACGGTACTTCTGGTGTTTTGAATAATTTTGGTGTAGGAATAGAAACTATGGATAGAGACGAAAAGGTTGTGTTTCCTGGCGTGTTGGCTGATGCAGAAGGAAACCCTACTGGACAGGTGAATGACATAGAAGTGACAAAAGGAGGAACAGATGGCGGTACTAATTATTATCAAAACTATGGTTTTGTTAATTTGGATGAATTGACTGTTCAGGACGGTTCTTTTGTAAGGCTTAGGGATTTATCCGTTGGGTATACTTTGTCTTCATCTATTATTTCAAAAACTCCATTTAACTCTGTTAAATTAGGGTTCTCTGCAAGAAACTTGTGGTTGAAAACTGATTATACTGGAATTGATCCTGAGACAAACCTTACAGGTGATGCATCCAATGTGTTTGGTTATGATTATTTTAATAATCCAAATACAAAGAGTTATGGTTTTAATTTAAACATCACATTTTAAAGCACAACAAGATGAAAAATATAAAATTAAAAGTAGCATCTGTAGTCATGGTGTTGTCAGTTTTTACTTCTTGTGAATTTGGTGATACCAATGTAAACCCTGCTTTGCCTGCTGATGTGTCAGCACAGGCAATTGTCCCAGCGGCCCAAGCAGGAATGGCTTTTGCCATTGGAGGTGAAGTTGTAAGAATCAATGGTTTGTTCATGCAACATTTTGAAGGGATCAATGCCCAGCAATTTGACAATTATAAATACTTGGTAAAAGCAAGTGATATGGATGGTGTTTGGAGTAGAGTGTATTTTAATACTTTGAACCCGTTAATGACCATAAAAAGAAAAGCGGATGCCGAAGATTCAAAATATACTTCTGCAATGGCTTCTATTCTTATTGCACATTGCATTGGAAACATGGCAGATATGTTTGGTGATGTTCCGTTGAGTGATGCATTAGGGGCTTTAGAAGAGAACTTTTTTCCTGAGTACGATTCTCAAGAGGACATCTATACCTCTATTCAAGGTTTACTTGATCAAGCAATTATTGATTTAAATGGAGATCCAGGTGTTGGACCAGCATTGGGCAATGACGACCAAATTTATGGTGGAACCGCAGCCAATTGGATTATGGCAGCCAATGCATTAAAAGTTAAGTATTATTTACATTTGTCAAAAATTGATGCCAATGCTTATGCCAATGCAGAGGGTGCTTTGGCCGGTGCATTTACAGGAAATGGAGACGATTTTCAGTTTGTCTTTGGAACTGGCCCTAATGAAGCAAATCCTCAATACCAATTTTCTCAAGATAGAGGGGGAAATATTCAAATTGAAGATCACTTTTTCAATTTGTTAATTAATAAGGTCGATCCAAGAAGGGCTCAGTTGTTAGAAGCAGATGGTGATGAACCATCTGGGTATAACCAGAACTTTAATTCGGGTACCTACTATTCTACGATTAACTCACCTGTAATTTTCATGAGCTATGCAGAGCAAAAGTTTATTGAAGCAGAAATTGAGTTGATGGGGAATAGCGATATACCTGCTGCTGAAGCTGCATTGGAAGAAGCAATATCCGCCTCTATTACTAAAATAAATGGAGCAGATGATGCAGCCTATGCTGCTGCTGAAAGTGCCTTGGCTGGGTTCGCTGATGATCAAGAGAGACTTGAACAGATAATGACCCAAAAGTACATAGCGTTGTATTCACATGGATTAGAATCATGGACTGATTACAGAAGAACTGGTTTTCCGGCCATCATCCCTAATTCGGAAGGAAACAATGCATTTAACCCAAATGGTGAAGTACCTAGAAGGTTACCTTATCCTCAAACTGAAATTGATTTGAATAACTCTAATGTGCCTATTAAGGCTCCGAATTTTCAAGATCGGTTTTGGTGGGACAAAAATTGATATGATTATTAAAGGGGCCTTAGAGCCCCTTTTTTTTCTTATATTTATTAAAATGAAGCATTTAACCTGCTCGATTTTTCTGTTGATTACTTTTTCATATGCACTCGCACAAGAACTCACCGTGGGTGTCGTATTGGACACTGTAAAATGTCTTAATATTCCAGCTCAAACTTATGCCTTGTATTTACCCACCAAATTTTCCAAACAAGAGGCAAAAGAATATGCACTGCTTATGATTTTTGAACCTGCAGCAAGAGGTGCACTTCCAGTTAAAAAATACAAGCGTCTAGCCGAAAAATATTCCGTAGTTTTGGCCTGTTCAAACAATAGTAAAAATGGATCATGGCAATTGGCTTTTGAATCAGGCGAGGCTGTATTAAATGATGTGCTTAATAAAACGGGAATAACTAAAGATAAAGTGTATTTTTCAGGATTTTCAGGCGGTTCTCGAGCGGCAATTGCTTCCGCAGTACTCACCAACTCTAGAACTGGTGTTATTGCATGTGGAGCAGGGTATCCTAATGTTCCCAATTACAGACCAACAAATGCTTCAAAATTTAAAATGGCTTTGTTGTGTGGAAGACTGGATATGAATTACCATGAATTGCTTATGGTCGAAAAAGATCTAATAAAAAAGGGCTTACCAAGTCTCTATATTAAAGGAAATTACGATCACCAATGGCCAGACCTTCCATCAATGGACAAAGCATTTCTTTATCAATTTGGAAGTAAAACCATGGACGCTCAAACCGACTGTAGAAAATGGGCAATTCAGGTAGATTCTTTGTTAAATAAAGGTCAATTGGTTGAGGCAGTTGATGGAATAACGGAACTTATTGAGTTGTCAGGAGAGGGTAATTCAAAAACCGATTTTCAGGAATTACTATTCGAAACTCAATCTCAAAAGGAATACAAGAAAGACTTTAAGGCCTACAATCGTTCATTGGATAAAGAAAGAGAATACCAAAACGAATTTTTTGATGCTTTTAAAACAATTCCAGTATCTAGGTTGGAAAAAGTTGATTCTAGCGCAAAGGACTTGGAGTGGTGGTTGTTAAAAATAAAACGATATAAAAAGCTGTCCCAACATTCGGACCGGCACAAAGCCAATGTGGGCCACCGTTTGCTGAATATTATTGGCTTGCACTGTGCCTCTACAATCCCCAAATACAAGGCCTCCAAGGATTATGAAATGGCCATTCGGCTCAATAAAATTTGGGTGGCGACAGAACAGACTCGATTTTGGGCGTTGCTAACGCTAGTAGATACTTATAGTTTGAACAACCAAAAAAAAGAGGCCTTTAATACCTTGGAACAATTGTACCAACTAGGGTTTCGAAACGATCGCTTCGGAACGGCTAAAAATTACTTCGTAAATATTAAATCTGACCCAAGATTTAGTGAATTGGCAACAAAAATTAGAGAAAGCAATTAAATTTTTTTAATAAACAGTTATTAATTGTACATTCCCTCTACAGAAATCCCAAAATTATATACCTTTGCGTTTTTGCAAAAAATATGTGGACAACATTAGCACACAACATTATTAAATTCCGTTTGCCCTTTGTCATCATTTTAGGCTTGATAACCATATTCATGGCAACCCAGGCTACTAAGACAGAGATGAGTTTTGATTTTGCGAAGACGGTACCTTCGGATGATCCGGATATGGTGAAATTTGATGAGTTCAAATCCCTTTTTGGCGAAGATGGCAACATCATAGCTTTGGGTGTAAAGGACTCCGCAATTTACCAGTACAAAAATTTTGAAGCTTTTTCTGTTTTGGCAGAAAAAATTGCCAATCTGGAAGGAATTAACAATGTAATGGCCTTGCCTAATTTGCAAAGGTTAAAAAAGAACGCCCCAGAAAAAAGGTTTGATTTAGAGCCGATTTTTGCTAGTATTCCACAAGATCAAGTGCTATTGGACTCCATGTTGCAATTGGCGCGGGAGCAAAAATTTTATTCTGGTCAGTTGATCAATGAAACCAATGGGGCTACCTTGATGTTAATATCCATTTCCAAGGATGTGGTAAATTCTCCTAGAAGAATTGAATTGACCAATCAAATCATAGAATACGGGGACAATTTTTCGGAAGGAACCGCAATAAAAATTCATTACGCTGGGCTTCCTTTGGTACGTTCTTTGGTAGCTGGAAAGGTGAAAAACGAGATGGTTATTTTCCTGATCCTTTCTGTAGTGGTAACCGGAATTATTTTGCTTCTTTTCTTTAGAGCTTGGAATGCCGTAGTTTTTCCGATGATCATCATTGCGGTAGTCGTCGTATGGGTAATGGGTTCCTTGGTCTTGTTTGGGTATAAAATCACTTTGTTAACCGGTTTAATTCCACCAATAATAGTAGTGATTGGAATTCCCAATGGTATTTACCTCATGAATAAATACCACCAGGAATTTGAAAAGCATGGAAATAAGATGCGTGCCATTTCCAGGGTAACTACAAAAATTGGCTTCGTTACTTTGATTACCAACTTTACAACTGCCATTGGCTTTTTGGTGTTGGTAACCACGGACATTGTAATATTAAAAGAATTTGGAATTATAGCTGGGTTGAACATTTTGGCCACTTTTGTGGTGAGCATAGTTTTAATTCCTAGTGTTTTTTCATGGTTACCAGCACCATCTGGCAGCCAACTGAAACACTTAAAACTAAAATTAATCGACAAAGGATTGAACATAATGGACCTATTGGTCCATCGGCACAAATATTCAGTTTTTGCGTTTACTTTTTTAGTTATTGTAGTATCCTTTTTTGGAATTTGGAAAATGGAGTCGGTATCTTTTATGGTAGACGACATTCCAGCAGATGATCCGATTCGTAAAGATTTGGCCTTTTTTGAGGAAAATTTCAGCGGTATAATGCCATTGGAGATTATCATAGACACCGGAGTTAAAAGAGGGGTCATGCAGGCAAAAACCCTGCGAAAAGTAGAAGAACTTGAAAGTTTTCTGGAATCCCATAGAGATATATCAAAACCAGTATCCATCGTAAGTTTTATCAAAGCTTCTAAACAAGCGTATTACAACAACCGACCTTCGCAATACGCATTGCCAAATAGCAGAGAAAGAGGCTTTATTTTGAGGTATTTCAAAAACCAATCCGATGAAAGTGGTTTGTTAAATTCATTTGTGGACTCTTCGGCCCAGGTAATGCGGGTTTCGTTGAAGGTAGCGGACATTGGATCCATTAAAATGGATTCCTTGTTGAAAAATGTGGTAGAACCTCAAATTGATTCTATTTTTCAAGACACGGATTTGAACGTTTCGGTTACGGGAACTACACCACTTTTTATCAAAGGGAATAAATTTTTGATTAGCAACCTAAGAATGAGTTTGGTGTTGGCATTTATCATCATTGCCATCATTATGGCATTGTTGTTTTCGAATTTAAGGATGATTGTTATATCGTTGATCCCCAACTTTATTCCATTAATCATAACAGCTGGTTTGATGGGCTTTTTTGGAATTCCATTGAAACCCAGTACGGCATTAATTTTTAGTATCGCCTTTGGAATTTCAGTGGATGATTCGATTCATTTTCTGGCCAAGTACAGACAAGAATTGTTTTCTAACAACTTTTTTGTGCCGTTGGCAGTTAGTAAGAGTCTGAGGGAGACTGGTGCAAGTATGATGTACACCTCCATCGTGTTGTTTTTTGGTTTCATTATATTCGCGTTTTCCGAGTTTGGCGGTACCGTGGCCTTGGGAATCTTAACCTCATTGACTTTATTTGTAGCCATGTTGACCAACTTAGTGCTTTTGCCTTGTTTGTTGTTGGCATTTGACGATGGTAAAAGGAAAAAAGAAGCACATCCATTAATTGAACAATACGATGATGGGTTTTATCAAGAAGACGAAGACGAAGAAATAGATGTTAAATTGATTTCCGTTGATCAGGCGGAAGAAGAGAGTAATAAATAAGAGGAGTTTGCTGTGAAATACAGAGAGTACAAAGGAATGGATTATGCTAAGGTAGCGGAAGAAACCCTAGCATCATGGAAAGAAAAAGGCATTTTTGAAAAATCTATTGCGGATAGAGAAGGTAGCCCAACTTTTACTTTTTTTGAGGGACCACCATCTGCCAATGGAACCCCAGGCATCCACCACGTGATGGCCAGAACTGTAAAAGATATCTTTTGTAGGTTTAAGACACAGCAAGGTTTTCAGGTAAAAAGAAAAGGTGGCTGGGATACCCATGGCCTACCAGTAGAATTGCAAGTTGAAAAAGAACTTGGAATTAAAAAGGAAGATATTGGCACAAAAATATCGGTTGAAGCATACAATAAGAAGTGCCGAGAAACGGTCATGAAATTCAAAGACCAGTGGGATGATCTAACAGAAAAAATGGGGTATTGGGTGGACCTTGACGACCCCTATGTTACTTTTGAAACAGATTACATTGAATCTTTATGGAGCTTATTAAAGAAGTTCTATGACAAAGATTTGCTTTATAAAGGGTATACGATTCAACCCTATTCGCCTGCTGCAGGTACTGGGTTAAGTTCTCATGAACTCAACCAACCAGGGTGTTACAGAGATGTCAAAGACACTTCTCTTACCGCTCAGTTTAAAGTGAAGGGTACAGAAAATGAATACATTTTAGCATGGACAACAACACCTTGGACGCTGCCGGCCAATAGCGCCTTGGCGGTAGGGAATAAAATTGTTTATGTAAAGGTGAAGACCTTCAACATGTATACTTTTGAACCCATCGTGGTGGTTCTTGCCAAAGAGCGCATGTCGGCTTATTTTAATGCCAAGGCATCGGAATTAAAAATTGAGGACTACAAAGCTGGAGACAAGTTGATTCCATTTGAGGTTGTCGAAGAATTCCCAGGTACCGACCTGATTGGAGTAGAATATGAGCAGTTAATACCATTTGTTGCACCGGATGGTCCGGCTTTTAAAGTTATTTATGGGGACTATGTTTCCACTCAAGACGGAACGGGTATTGTACATATAGCACCAACTTTTGGAGCAGATGATGCCCGTGTTGCAAAACAAGCGGGCATTGGAGCCATAATAGTGGAAGATGAAGATGGCAATGCCATGCCGATTGTTGACAAACAGGGCAAGTACATCGATGTTATGGGCCCTTTTGCAGGGATGTATGTCAAAAATGAATACTACAAAGAAGGAGAGGCGCCAGATAAATCTTTGGATGTTCAAATAGCCATTAAATTAAAAGAAGAGAACTTAGCGTTTAAAGTAGAAAAATACGAGCACAGCTACCCCCATTGTTGGCGAACGGATAAACCTGTTTTGTATTACCCATTGGATTCTTGGTTTATTAAAACCACTGCCTACAAAGACCGGTTGGTGGAGCTAAACAAAACTATCAATTGGAAGCCGGAGTCTACCGGAGTTGGCCGGTTTGGGAATTGGTTGGAAAACCTAGTGGATTGGAATTTATCGCGTTCAAGATTCTGGGGTACGCCGTTGCCAATTTGGTCTACCGAAGACCGTTCTGAAGAAATTTGCATTGGTTCGGTCGAGGAGTTACAATCTGAGATCCAAAAGTCCATTGCGGCGGGTATAATGGAAAACAACCCACTGGATAAATGTGAAGACGGGGTAGACTTGCACAGACCCTATGTAGACCATATTATTTTGGTTAGTAGCAAGGGAGAAAAAATGACCCGAGAACCAGATTTAATTGATGTTTGGTTTGATTCAGGTGCCATGCCCTATGCGCAGTGGCATTACCCATTTGAGAATGAAGAGGTTTTTAAATCGAGCTATCCGGCTGATTTTATAGCAGAAGGTGTGGACCAAACAAGGGGATGGTTTTTTACTTTGCATGCAATTGCCGTCATGTTATTTGACCAAGTGGCATTTAAAAATGTGATTGCCAATGGTTTGGTTTTGGATAAAGAAGGAAATAAAATGTCCAAAAGGCTGGGCAATGCCATCGATCCATTCGAAACCATCAACAAATATGGGCCAGATGCCACCAGGTGGTATATGATTGCCAACGCCAACCCATGGGACAACTTAAAATTTAATGTAGAGGGTGTTGCAGAGGTTCAAAGAAGATTTTTTGGAACACTGTCCAATACCTATGCATTTTTTGCTCTTTATGCCAATTTAGACAACTTTGCATTTGAAGGGCCAGAGTTGGATGCCACGCATAAAAATGAATCGGACAATTGGGTTTTATCCAAGCTCAATTCACTGATAAAAGAAGTAACAGCTGCATATGAAGCGTATGAGCCAACCAGAGCAACTCGATTAATTCAGGATTTCACAATTGACGATTTGAGTAATTGGTATGTGCGACTCAATAGAAAACGGTTTTGGAAGGGAGATTACAACGAAGATAAAAAATCAGCATACCAAACTCTTTATACTTGTTTGAAGACGATAGCCCAATTGGCGGCTCCTGTAGCTCCTTTTTACATGGATCGTTTGTTCAATGATTTAAATTCTGTAACAGGCATAAAAAAATCTGAATCGGTTCATTTAGAAGACTTTCCAAAAGTGAATGCCAATTTAGTAGACTTGGCATTGGAAGATAAGATGGAAATTGCACAGTCGGTTTCATCCTTGGTGCATTCCTTGAGAAAGAAAAATAAATTAAAAGTAAGACAACCTTTAAATAAAATTCTTGTACCAGTATTGGATGCTGAGTTTGGTGACCACATCAAGGCAGTAGAAGGATTAATAATGTCGGAAGTGAATATCAAATCTGTCGAATATTTGGATGATTCTTCGGATGTTTTGGTAAAGAAAATTAAGCCCAACTTTAGAGAATTAGGGAAGCGATATGGCAAATTGATGAAAGCCATCACCGCTTTAATCAATGGGTTTACTAAAGAAGACATTGCCGCTTTTGAAGCCAATGAAGGAGGGCAGTATGAGATCAGCGGACAAACCATAGAACTGGGGATGTCCGATGTAGAAATTAGCTCCCAAGATATCCCTGGTTGGCTGGTGGCCAATGAGGGCCGCATTACAGTAGCCCTAGACATCACCTTAACAGAGGAGTTAAAAGAAGAAGGACTTGCTAGAGACATTGTAAATAGAATTCAGAACATTAGAAAAGACCTAGGTTTAGAAGTTCAGGATAAAATTAAAGTATCTGTTGTAGAGAACGAGGGCTTGGTCAACCAAGCCATTGAAAACAACAAAGCCTATATTTGTTCTGAAACCCAAGCAATTGAAATGAACCTTGTACCGTCTGTGTCGGAGGGCCATACATTGGAAATTGACGATTACAAGATAGAAGTAAAAATAGAAGCGTAGAAATGGAAGTAGCTGTAACACGAAATACAATTAAATTTTTTCTAATAGCATTGGTCATGATCGTTTTGGACCAGGCTTCAAAAATGTTGGTGTATTACAACATGGAATTACATGAAGAAATTAATGTTCTTGGAGAATGGTTCCGTTTGCACTACTTGTTAAACCCCGGTATGGCATTTGGCCTAAAATCCGATGCACCTTACGGGAAATTGGCCTTGACCTTGTTTAGATTGGGAGCAATGATGGGGATAGGGTATTACCTTTACAGTTTGATTAAAAAGGCGGCACACCCGGGGCTTCTTTTGTGTATGGCGCTTATATTGGGAGGGGCTGTAGGAAATGTAATAGACAGTACATTTTACGGAGTATTCCTCAACAACGCTCCTATTGATGCCCCTACACCTTGGTTCAATGGACAAGTGATAGATATGTTGTTTTTCCCACTATTAGAAGGGCAGTTCCCAGAATGGGTGCCTGTTTGGGGAGGCAACACTTTTCTGTTTTTCAGCCCAGTATTCAACATTGCAGATTCCAGCATTTTTATAGGGGTGGTAGGGATTTTAATTTGGCAGAAGGCATTTTTCAAAAAACACATGGAAGAAGCAGAAGAAAGCAGTGACGACCAAGAGGAAGAAAATGATGAAAAAAATAAATTGGCCTATTCTGAATAATTGATTAAATTAAATCAAAAATATATTATGAAAGCCACCGCTATATTTTTGATTTGCTGCGTTTCACTTTGTTGCTCGGTACACGCCCAAGAAAAAAAGCTTTCGCGAAAAGAAAAAAAAGCGCTTCGTCTGGAAGATGCTAAAAAAAGTAAAACCCTTCTGATGCAAGTTGCTGAAAGTGAACAATGGGTAATTGAAGCAAATACCCTGTATAACAAGGTTGGAGAAAGCTTTCAGCTAAATACTAATATTAACTTTTTTGCTGTTGAAGACCAAAATGGGACCTTCCAGTTGTCTTTCGAAAACTTAATAGGTTGGAATGGGTTGGGAGGTATTACCTTAGATGGAAAAGTCACCAAATATTCTGTGAAAGAAGGCAACGAAAAACAACCTATAACCATTAAATACAGAGCCAATGGTGCTGTTTTGGGCAACGTAGACGTGCTCATCACGATCAACTCTAGTGGCATGGCTCAAGCTACACTAAATGGGAATTGGGGAGAAAGAATAACCATCCATGGCCGATTTGTAGCTTTAAGCCAATCCTCTGTTTATAAAGGATCATCTCTAAATTAAAATTACATACATGAAAAAATTATTTTTATTGCTGGCCTGTTTTTTTATTGTATGCGCCCAGGCCAATGCCCAAGAAAGTACAGTTTTGGGTAGGTTCAACGCCTCCAACCCCAACCTTATTGAAAAACAATTTGGGATGGATTTTGAAAGTTATTTTTTTGTGGCCAATGACAAACTTTATACCATGAATTTCCGATTTGATTATAATTTTAATTCAAAAAGGACCATGGTGCGATTCAATGTTCCTTTGGTGAGTACCGATTTCAGCAAAGATTACCAAGGGTATGAAAGAAGTACAGGGATAGGAGATTTAGGGTTTAAAGTCACCCATTTGATATACCTGGACAAGGCCAATAAAAAAACATTGGAATCCGTAGCCTTAAGTTTAGGGGTTACAACTCCCACAGGAGATAAAGATTTAGGTTTGGGATTGGGCAAATGGCAATACATTCCCGAAATTGTAGCTGCTTTTAGAGCCAGCCCAGCGCTCGGTTTTTACCCAAGGGCAAAATTCCAATTTACAGGAAGCGAAGTGAATGGACATCCTACGCCTGGCGGTAGTGCACCAGACCCAGAAGACCCAGATGCAGACGGTCAGTTTAAAACTTTAATTATTGACTTGCCCATGATTATGGAAATCAATTCATGGCAAGGTTGGTTTGGGCTGACCCCCATTTATTTGAATGATTTTGAATTTAATTATACAATTGTTGCACTCACTGCAGAGTTGGGTAAAAACATATCCGACCAATCTAGTATTTCCCTTCATTTGAGTCAAAACATCGCAGGAGAAAAGCGCTTGCTGAACATAGTAGAAGCAAAATTAAACTTTTATATCAAGTAGAGCGCTTGTGTTTCCATCGTTTGTGGGTCCACAACCAACCCGACGGGTCTTTTATGATCTGTTCTTCGGTGGCTTTAATATAAGCGTCAAGCACTTTTATGGAGTCTTTTTGATAGGGGGGCAAACCAAGCTCCTTGAAGTTGATTTCATAATAACCGCGTCGTGGAGAGCTGATTTGCATAAAATAAACCGGCATATTGCCCAACTTAGAAATGGTTTCCACGCCCATGTAAAAAGGCGTATCTCGGTTTAAAAAATTGGTCCAATAAATGTTTTTCAAATGCATGGGTGGAGTTTGGTCTGCCACTAAAGCCAAAGCCCTACGTTTGTTTCTGTTTTTAACAACATTTTTGACTGTTGCGTCCTTTTCAATAGGTGTACCCCCAAACCGAGAACGTGTTTGGATCATAAAGTCATTGAATTGCTTATTGGAGAGTTTTTGGTACACGGGATCTAATGGAATATCCATATGGGTGGCGGTGCACAGTGCACCCCATTCCCAATTAAATTGATGGCTGGCCATGAATACTAAGGAGCTGCCATTTTTGATAGGTGAGTCTAGAAACTCTGGATTAACCAAGTGTACTCTTTCCCTAATTTCTTTTTTGGAGATGCTAATTGCCTTAATGGTTTCTACTCCAAAATCGCAGAATCTGCGGTAGAATTTTTTGGCAATAACTTTAATTTCAACTTCTGTTTTGTTAGGGAAACTTTGTCTTAAGTTTTCAAAGACTATTTTTTTTCTATAACCAATTACCCTGTAAATAATAAAATACAAACCATCTGAAAGCCGGTACAACAGAGACAAAGGTATTTTGGAAAAGATCTTTAGAAAATACATTTACACTTATTTTGCGTAAAAATAATTAGAAAAATACTTTTGAGGCAGGCCTTGGTCGTTTTTTTATGTGTACTAATTAATTTTATTGGCTGGTTCAGCCAATAATTGGCCGCATAAGAAAAGGAAACCAATTAAGAAGGTTTTTGAGAAGGTAAAAAATGTTTAAATTGTTCCTATGAAAAAGACAAGCATCATTAGTTTGGTTGTACTATTGCTTAGCTGTGCTGGTTCTGAAAAAAAGGGCCGCCCCGTTGCAATTGAAAACAATAAATTTATAGAAAAGGATGGCAAGCAGTGGTTGTATGGTGGGGAAGAAGAGCGCATGCATTTTGATATTACCGATTATGCGTTAAAAGATGAACAATTTCATTATGGCATTGGAAGGGAACAATTCCCGGCTTTATTAGAACCGGAGTTTTATTCTGTAACTGAAGCTGCTTCAATTTGGCCAGATTCTGCTCGTTTTTTGTTGGCTCTTGGCAACACCGAAACAAAAGCATATGCTGTAAAAGACCTAACCCGACACGAAGTTGTAAACGACCGTTTGGATGGTTTTCCAATCATGGCGGCCTATTGTGTACTTGCAGATTTAGGAGCAATTTATGAACGGAAATACGCCAACAAGGAGTTTACTTTTGCCCTGAGTGGTTATACCTATTACGACCCAGAAGTTTGGAATGGTTTGGATGGCTTTATTTTATGGGATAGGGAAACAGAAAGTCTTTGGTGGCCATTAACCGGGAAAGCAGTATCTGGAAAAATGAAAGGGGTAAAGTTGTTAGAGCTGGATAAACAATATTGGAAAGACACTACTTGGGGCGATATCAAAACCAACCATTTGGATGCCAAAGTAATGAAGTCAGGGCTAGACTATGAACGACCAAAAAGTTGGCCAAAATACGAAGATGTTTCGGATGTGGTGCAAGTATACGGAGAGAAATGAATGAATTAAATGAGGTGGTAACACCATTGGATGTTCTTAGAAGAAGTATTGAAAAATATGGGCCTGTAGACTCCGAAGATTGGCTTTCTTTGGCTAGTGAACTGGAAATAGCTGTCGTGCGCAATAAGGAATACCTAATTAAATCAGGGGATAAGCCCAGAAATATTCATTTTGTTTTAAAGGGAGTACTTCGGGCCTATGTAATTGGTGCGGATGGAAAGGAATACAATAAAATATTTTTTACAGAAGGTGGTTTTGCAGCTTCCATAGTTGCGTTAATGAAAGAAGAGCAAAACTTTTTTTTCATACAGGCATTAGAAGATACTACTGTGGTCCATATCCCCTTTAAGAAATACTACCAATTGGTCCACAGCAGTGAAGGGTTTAAAAATTTTTACCTTAATTACTTAGAGGAGCACTGGGTTGTAAACAAAGAAAAAAGAGAAATTGCTCTGGTTTTAGATGATGCAACCAAACGGTATGTTACTTTTTTAGAAGACTATCCAGGCTTAGAACAAAGAATTGCCCAGTACCACATAGCGTCTCATTTGGGAATTACACCCACCCAGCTTAGTAGGATAAGAAAACTTTTATAAACCATCAACCTATGTAAATGATAATAGACAGGAGGCTGTCTATGTTTGTTACATGAACAGTTATTATTGGCAATTATTGGCTTGTTTGGGTGGTGCATTGCTTGCAATGCAAGGAGCGTTGAACTCTAGGTTGGGGGTGTTGTTACACAACCCACTGTGGGCAACTTTTATTTCGTATTGTATAGGGGCCTTTTTGGTATTAGGCTACCTGCTTGCTTTTCGATCCTTTCCAAACAAACAAATGGTACAACATGTTCCAACCTACCTTTGGTTTGCTGGAGCAATTTGTAGTGTTGTAGGCATCAGCATGTATTTTTATGCCATACCTAAACTAGGTGTTTCCACCATGATTTCTGTAGGTCTAGCCGGCCAGCTATTGTTGGCGTTTGTGGCAGGTCATTTTGGTTGGTTCAATTTCCCTAAAGAACCAATCAATAGTTATAGAGTGTTCGGGTTGCTGTCTTTAATTTTAGGGGTTGTTTTAATTAATTTCAAAAAATGAATGTTTTAGAGAAAACTAATTTACGGAACCTGTACGACTTATGGGAAACCATAGGAAGAGACAACCACTTATTCCAAACCGAATTAGGGTTCCAATATGTTTATGCTACAAAAGGACAATGGCCCAATAGGTTTTGGCAACCAATAGGCACAAGTATAAATTCCAAAAATCTCCACCAGATGATTGCCAACCTTCAAAGAGAAGAAAGGCATATGGTGTTGCCACTTGTACAAAACGATCCGTTGCTTTCTGTTTTAAAAAAACAAAACATTCCTGAATTGTTCCAACAAACGGCCATGATTCGAGCAGCAAACAAGACCGAATTGAAGGGGGCGGATTTGGAAATTGTTATTGTAAGAACCAAGGAAGAAGTTTTGGAATTTGCCCAAGTTGCAAGCTTGGCTTTCGGGTATTCTATCGATCCAGATGTGGCATCGGTATTGCTAGGATCCAACACAACGTTACTGGTACAGGGCAAACGCAAAGGGCAGGTGGTAGCTACAGGATTGTTACATGCAACAGAAAATACCGCAGGGATTCATATGGTTGGGGTGCATCCTGATTTTAGAAGACAGGGATTGGCTAAAAAAATGATGGTGCACTTACTGAACTTGGCAAGTAACCAAGGGGTAGATTGGATCACCTTACAAGCATCTGACATGGCGGTGGGCCTCTACGAACAGTTGGGTTTTAAAAAACAATGCACAATGCATAACTACCGGATCGGACCGAATGGTAAACATAGCGCATTTTGACTATATTGCCGCATGAATCTTGAAGGCTTAGTTGTCGGTATATTTGCGGCTTTATTTTTATTACTAGGAGTGTTTGTTTATAAAAAATACAAACAGAGTAGGAACAAACACCTTTTTTTTGATCAAACAATTTTTAAAGTTCTGATTGTCAATTTATTGTTGCTGTTCAGCTGTTTGTTGTTTTGTAATATTTTTTTTGATGATACTCCATTCAGTTTAAAAATATTCAACATCAGCTTAATATCAATGGACCAGGTGAGGGCCTACCTAGAAAGCGATCAACTGTTCTGGTACTATACCTATAAAGCTCTGTACGTGCTTACCAATATCAACTTAGTTGGAGCATTAGGTGCTTTGCTTATTTTAATCAACTGGTACATCTACATCCGCAAATTAGATTTTTTTAGTACCGAAAAAACATCAATAACCTTGCTTATTTTGCTGGTGGCAATGGCCAGTACATTATTGACTTTTCCACTTTCAGACTGGGTCAACGGAAGTTTGCATATCCAATACGAAGGCAACTGGTTGTATAAGCTTTTTGTTGCAAGTGCTTTGGGAATTGGTTTGGTGGAAGAGACAATTAAATTGCTACCGGTAGTGGTGGTAATTGTTTGCACGAAGGAAGTAGATGAGCCTTTTGATTTAATCTACTATGCCTGCATTAGTGCTTTGGGTTTTGGGTTCATTGAAAACCTTTTGTACTTAAAAGACTTAGCTGGATTAACAGTAACAGGTAGGGGGGTAACTTCGGCTGTTGGACATATGGTATTTGCTTCGCTGTGCATTTATGGCGTAGTTTTATACAGGTACAGGCCAGGGTTCAAGCAGTGGTGGAGAATCCCTGTTTTTATTTTGATTGGTTCCTTTGCCCATGGGCTTTTTGACTTTCTTTTATTTGAAGGGCAATGGATGTTGTTCTATTTATCCTTTGTTGTAATGATCCAGATTTGGCTCCTATTAATTAACAATGCGATTAACAATTCACCTCATTTTGATTTTCGAGTATTGTACGAACATGAAAAACACAAACTTTATTTGTCCATTGGTTTGGTAATAATTTTTTTGGGTGGGTATACAATAAATGTGGTGCAATTGGGCACTTCTGTTGCCAATCGGTCATTTTTCACTTCACTGTTGTTCAACGGAATTTTGATACTTTTTTACATCAGTAGTTTCAGTAATTTGGATTTGTTTCAAGGGCATTGGAGAAAAATTCATTTTAACTGGAAAGGGTTAAAGTTTGTTCCACAGTTCTTGACCAATAATTACATCATCCCTCAAAACCATGTACTGAAAAGGCTTGTAATTTACCCAGCGGAGGAAAACCTAAAATTTAAATCCTTAATGATAGAGTCAAAGGGCCACATTAAGAATCGAATAAAAGTAGTAACCTTAGATGGAGAAGTAGATATTGATTGGTTTTTAGTCCGATTGGCCAACCCTTTGTTGCAAAATGTAACGTACGATGTACACCATGTGTTGATTAAATTTGTAAACCCATCAGATTCTTTTTTACATGAAAACGAAGTGCATTGTTCCACCTTGTTGTTGTTAAAAGATTCTATTCCTACCAATAAAATTAATATGTCGGATTGTCGGCCAATGGGAAAAAGCATGGTGCTCGGAAAGGGGTACTGATAGCGATGCGGTTAAAAACAAAAGACCCATCGCATTATTCGCCAGAATATATTTTGATAACCGAGCAATGGGTCTTTAGCATTGTTTAGCATTCAACTCGTATTAAATACACTAGAAATCATTGAAACCCTCCTGTAATGTAGGGATGATTTTGTTTTTAATAAAAAGGAAATTGTTTTTTACTGTGTTTTTATGGCTGCCAAAGTCAATTGCAGTACGGGAAGTTTTCTGCCTTTTGGCCATCCATCTACATCCTGTATTTTTTTAAAACCTTGTTTTTCATAAAACCCCTGTGCGTTGGGGTCAGATACCACTTGAACTTGTTCTACCTGTTGGTACAATTGTATTAATGTTTGCAACAAAGTACGTCCTGCACCTTTTCCGAAGTATTTTGGGCGTACCCATAGGTGTTCAATTTCCAATACATGGAGCCGTTGGTTGCCTATTGTAAAGCCAACCAAAATAGAACCATCCCAAAGACCAAGTGCACCCTGTTTTTTTATGTGGGTTGCATGTATTGTAAGGTCTTCTTTCCACAAGGCCATCCACTCTTCTGGGTAGCCCCAATGTTGTTTGGCTAGAAATGCAATTTCATTTAACAACGGAAGATCTTTTGTTTGTACGGGTTTAACTTGGAAGGCCATACTTTTCAGGGTTGTTGTAAATGTTTGGTTTAGTAATTTCCATGGCTCTTTCTGGGTGGGCCAAAGAATCGAAGCCCATTTTAGTATAGAGCGATTGGGCATCTAGAGTCATCAACATCCACCTTCGAATGCCTTGAAGTTTATTGTCATTCAATATATGTTGCACCAATGTTTTACCAAGCCCTTGGTTCTGGTAGTGTTTGTCAACAAATACATCGGCTAGGTAAGCAAAAGTGCTGTAATCAGTAATTACTCTAGCAAAACCAATCTGCTTTTCTTCCAAAAAAAGACCAAAAGCATAGGAATGTCGGATCGATTGAATGACGGTTTGAAGTGGAATTCCTTTGGACCAATAGGATTGCTCGCTAAGATAGCGATGGACATAGTTTACATCCAGCTTCTTTTTGTCTGTTGTTATGTTGAGAGAATGGTCTGGTAGGTTGCGGGTTTGTTTCATAGAATCAATCAAAAAAGGGGTATTGCTTAAAATATGTTGGATCCGAACAACTTTTAAGCAATATCCAAAACAAATGATTCTCTTGGTATTAATTTTCCGAAATTTTTAACTACCATTAGAAGATCACCGGGTAGTTTATTAGGAGCAAGCCCCCAGTATCTTGTTTTTGGATCTTTTATTTCTCCATAGTCTCCAATATGGTGGTGTTGTGTTCATTGTCGAGTTTCCCTATTATTCCCCAACCTCCAAAATCTTCTGATACGGCTAGTATCAATTCGTTGGCTCCCTTTTGTAATGGGAGGTATACCGCATCAAAAAGGCCTATTGTACCTAAAAATCGATAGTCTCTCGACCTATATTGGTTGTTGCCTTGGTACAAAGGTTGGCCATTGAGGAGTACCACTACCCGGTCGCTGTAACCAAAATGAAATAATTTAGTTTGGGAGGTTGAAGAATTTATACGGCACCGCACCAAAACAGTGTTGCCTTGTCCTTCATAGCGTTGCACAACCTTTGAAAGATCGGCAATGCCGGTACCATCAGCTTTTAGTTCGTGCTCCCATTTGGCAGATAGTAGCAGAGAATCCAATCGGTTCTTATTCTTTAGTACTGCTTCGTAGAATTTGTTAGAAACAGTCCATTCTTGAATGGTGTTGGTTCTGGCCTTTTCTATTATTGGATTAAATTGGACTAGGCTTGAATCAGAGGATATTGTAAAATTGGCATAGTGCATTGCAGCACCACCACCTCCAAGGCTAATGGCACCTGCTTGAGGAGTGTGTTTTAAATACCAAGATAAATGGGGTGCTGTTGCATGGTCTAAAAACACCTGTGCTTTGTGCCCGTTTACTACTAGTTTTACATGGGTCCATCGGTCGTATTCAAAGTCATAGGCGAACGAATAAGTTGGTCCGAAATATATTTGCCACGAGGCGAGCCCATTGTAAACTGAAATAGCCTGTGTGGCATCTGGTTTTCCTGGAAGGTGGGGCCTCAAGTAAAAACCTTCGGATTGTCCTTGTTTTTGCCTGAAGTAAACCCCAGGAAAACCCTGTTCTTTTTTAAGAAATACATCCAGCTCTATAGTACCATTTTTAAAAGTCCTGTCTTTTAAAGTGGCGTACCCTTGTTCGATTAAAATGGCTGGTTGCTGGGCATGTGTTTCAATGGTATGAGATTTTGCGTCAATGTTCCAAACGTTGCTGTTCAGTGGGAACAACTCCTGTGCGTAGATTGCGTTGGAGATAAGTAATAAGAAGATGGACCTTTTCCACATAGTCGTAGTATTTGATGTGTGTACAAGGACGAACAATACAGAGTAAAAAGAGAAACAAGTTGGTGCAAGTTGGTACAATGTTGTTCATTTTAAATATTTTAACGTGATTGGGGTTTATGGAATTTTCTGCTGATAAGAAACTATTGGTGTGCTGCTTAACTGAAATTGAGACCCAGTTGGCATGGGGTCCTTCCAGACAATGGCCCAATCAAAATTTTCAAGATTTAAGTGAACAGTTGTATGAAAAAACGGGAGTTTTACTTAGCCCGACTACCCTGAAGCGTGTTTGGGGGCGGTTGCCCTATAAAAGTGCGCCGAGCAGAACGACACTTAATGCATTGTCTCAATTTTTAGGGTTTGACAATTGGAGAAGTTATAGCCTTTCCAAAACCAAAGGCTTACCAACCCCGAGCCAGCGCAAAAGCAAGTTAC
Organism: Cytophagales bacterium Alg240-R148; assembly: GCA_900537185.1. Classification (GTDB taxonomy): domain Bacteria; phylum Bacteroidota; class Bacteroidia; order Cytophagales; family Cyclobacteriaceae; genus Alg240-R148. The sequence continues at coordinate 767,548 of LS999827.1, read as the reverse complement.
CTACCCAACAAAATAACAACCGAGGGATTGTGCTTACAACAGCAGCATTTTTAACGGTTCTGTTTATATCCTTGTTTTCAATGACCAGACAATCCACAACCAATATAGTACGATTTGGGAGCGAACATTTTAATAGTGCTCCATTGGCGGAAGGATTGCCGAACTCGGTGGTGTTTAATCTGGACTTACAAGAGGTCGAATCAGATTGTTTGTACATCCAACAGTTTTGGGATCCTAACAAAACCATACGGCTTCGGCCAGGCCAAAAACAAGCCACTGGAATTTATTATTGGCCTGGTTATTTTAGATCGAAGTTAATAGTAGATGGGCAAGTACAAGTGGAGCATGATTTATTTATCAAATCCAATGGTTGGATGGCAACATTGGATTATGAACCAATACCAAAGTACCAATTGGAATTGAACAAAACACCTCTTCAGCTTCCAGAGGATATTTCTGAAGAAATAAAAACAAGCAAAACGCCATTGTATTCTACCTACCATTATGTAGAGCCTTTCGAAGGAACCGATGCGGATAACTTTGTTTTTGAAACAGAACTGAAAAATATCTGGTCGGATAAATGGGCGGTTTGCCAAACTGTAAAGTTGGTTGTGTTAGGATCTAAGGGAGCCATGATTGTCCCCTTTTCTATTAAAGGTTGTGCATCCGATCTTGGACTAATGTTGAACGACCATTATATTAGTGGCAAAGAACAGGATTTGTCAGCACTTACTACCCATTTTAAAACCTTTCAAAAAATAAAACTAGTAGTCGAAAACAAAGCCGTTACCATACATATTGGGAATCAAATTGTTTTTAAAGGCTCTTACCAAGAGCCTGTAGGTGATTTAGTAGGGGTGAGAATTAAGTTTTTAGGTGTTGGTGCGGTGGGGCCTACCAGCATTCAGTCTCTATCAGGAGGCAATGTTTGGGATGCTGGTATTAAAAAAAAGCCTTTAAATAAACCACAAAATTGAAATATACTATAGTTGACCACATTCAAAGGCAAGTAGATCTAAATGCCGAGGCGTCCCGAGATTTAGAGGGCATATTGGTGAACCGTTTGGTGCGCAAAAGACAATTTATAGTGCAACCTGGGTTTGCCTGTACCCACCAAACTTATGTACAAAAAGGAAGCTTTAGAGGGTACTTGGTAACTGCAGATGGGACAGAACATACCGTTCAATTTGCCATAGAAGATTGGTTTATCAGCGATTTTCATAGTTATATTTTTCAAGAACCTGCAACTTTATTTGTAGAGGCTTTGGAAGACAGTGCGGTCCAACAAATAGAATATAGCCATGTTGAAACCCTTTGTAAAACCCATCATTCCCTGGAACATTTTTTTAGGTTGGTTGCACAAAAGTCCTTTGCTTTTTCTCAAAAAAGGATTTTATCCAATTTTGAAATGCAGGCAGAAGAGAGGTTTCTTTTTTTTAAAAAACAATACCCCCAGATTGAAGCGCGTGTTCCGCAATACGCATTGGCAAGTTACCTTGGCATTAGCCCCGAATTTTTAAGTAAAATTAAACGCAATTCTACCCAGTCTACTTAATGTAGTTTAAGCCGCAGACTTGAACCAGTTCATTTTTAGTTCGAATGCATTTTCGGAATTTTGTCTAAACAAAAAAAAGTAAAAATGAAACATTGGTTTATTACGGGTGCTTCCAGCGGTATTGGAAAAGCACTTTCAGAATTTGTACTACAAAAAGGGGACAGGGTAACCGCAACATTTAGAAAAAAAGAAGAAATGGATGCCTTCCATCAAAAACATAGGGAATTGGGAAGAGCAGCGCAACTTGAGCTCAAATCTGTGGAGCAAATGGAGGGCTTAATTGAAAAAGTGGAATCTACTATTGCACCCATAGATATTTTAGTGAACAATGCTGGGGTAGGGTTTGTAGGTTCGATAGAAGCCACATCCAACCTAGAAGCGAAAAATCTTTTTGACATTAATTTTTTTGGTGCCTGGTCGTTAACCAAAGCAGTATTGCCCTATATGCGGAAAAGAAAAAGAGGAACAATCGTTCAAGTTTCGTCCCATGGTGGTTTCAAGGCAATGGCTGGGTTTGGTATGTACAATGCAAGTAAGTTTGCCTTGGAAGCTATGGGTGAAGCTTTGGCTCAAGAAGTGGCCCCTTTGGGAATAAAAGTATTCCTTGTACAACCTGGTCCGTTTAGAACTAATTTTGCTGGAGGGCCTTTACTGGAGGCGGCGATTAATATTGAAGACTATGCACCTACGGCAACTGCCTTTTCAGAAAAACTTAAAGGCATACATGGTGTACAAGAGGGGGATCCAGCAAAGGCAGCAAAGGCCATTTATGGATTGTCCGGCAAGAACCAGAATTTTTTGAGATTACCGCTTGGGAAGGTGGCCGTAAATACCATCCAAAGTAAGTTGGATGCAGTCCAAAAAGACCTGGATACCAACAAAGAGCTGTCTATATCTTGTGTATACTAAAGGATATTTGTTGGCTATAACCACAGCTTAATGCTTATTTGTAATGTGTCGTTGTATTATTTTAATGTGCTATTTATTCCATTGTATTACATGTAAATACATTTATATATTGTTAAAGTTATATTATCAATTCAAATAGGGCAAGTATCAATTGCATGCCATGGCTTGGCTGAGGACGCTGTAAGTTTGTAACACAATGAAAAACTAACAAAAACGAAACAGCAAAAAAATGAAAAATTTATTAAAACCAATTGTAGCCGCACAGGCGATTTGTTTGATGGTCTTATTTGCAGCATGTGATAAGGATGGAACACCGGAACCTCAAATCAATGAGACAAGTGAAGCGAATGAAATTAAACTAGAGCCCAAATTGTTGGCGAATATTGAATTAAAAGATGGTACGGCCATTTCTTTTACTTCTGAAGAAGATGGTATCGTATATGAAGAGTCAAATAATTTTGATGGAATAGGAAGATTAGCAGAAGCAAGTTTGTTGGAGCGTTACTTGCTTTTAACTGAAGACCATATTTTGGTACCTGAAGATTTGTTATTGTTGGAGCAAGACCAATCACTAATCGAAACAGCAAAATTAAGAGGCACAACCATAGATCCAGTATACACCTCTAACAGTTCAATAGCTTACAAAGACATTCAAAGTAAAGTAGAAGCGAGTGCCTGGTGCAGTGGAGGGAGTTATTACGATACCAATACGAGTTCTCAATTTTATAGAACGTTTAAAAACTATACATGGGGTATTGCAGGCACAACCGTGTACAGCTCTTGGAAAAGTGGTGGTAGCAAATGTAAAACAGTCAATTTGTATCTTGTAAACTGTGTAAGCAATACGTTGAGTGCAAATACTTGGTACAAAAATGTTTTTGGAAATTACGTAAAACAAAATACCATTAATGTTGGTGGCGGCAACAGTCGTTTTTGGTCCAAAACATATACTACAAAGCGCTACAGAAGAGCATTTGTAAGTGGGTTTGGCTCTGGAAAATTTGGAGGATACGTAGCCTTTAAAAATTATTAAGCAAAGAAAAGGGAAGGGCCTAAGCGCTTCCCTTTTATTATGCCAAAGACATCACTAGAATGCTGGAGAAAGAAATGGCAGCCACCACCCACTGTTGGTAAATTATAGATACATACAACCCAGTCAGTAAAAGGATCGGGTTGTTTTGTTGGCTATTGATTTTCCCTTTTTCACCAAAACCACAGAACTCAATTGTTTTGTTTCCTCCAATAACCTTCCACTTGGTCTCTTTCCAATTGGAATATTTCCATTTAAAAGTTTCCATGCCCATATTGATTTTTGCATTTGGGTACCAGAGGTTAAACTGTATTTGCCCTATTGTTTGCTCGGAGTCGAGGTCTATGATGGAGGCCTTGGTAGGGGAGACCATCTTAAACTGCAATTTTGAGCCTTCCAAAGAACCTTCCATAGAGAGTGAAAATAATTTATTTTTTAAAGACCCAATACGAGTGGACCCTTTAAAAATTTGTGTAACACAAGACCAAATGGATTTTTTCCAGCTTATAAGTTGGCTTGTTTTTGATATGGATAGATCTGTCATGTTTTATTTTTTTAATTTTTGAAATAGAAACCCTATGCTTTTTATGTTTTTTGAATAGAAACGAAAGAACACGTACCAAACCAACGGAAGCAATACCAAACTAATACCCACTGCGCGCAGCATTTTGGGGAAATGCTCAGTAATATCCTTGTTGTGCACCATTTCTAATGTGACCGGAATTACTATAAATGGTGTAATAGCATATATAACAAGCGTTACTTTTTTTAGTAGTTTCATAATGGCTTTAAAGTTCTTGAAGTGCTCAATGGTCTCAGCATATTTCTGGTGGATGACATCAATTTTTTTTGCACCCATAATAATTTTGAAAGAAAAGAATATGCCCACCACAAAAGTGAGTAGAGTCAAAAGCGCCGCAACTACCGCTACAGAACTGATGAGGCGATCAAAATAATAAACAACCACTGCTATAGCCAAAATACTTACCGCAATGCCAACTTTTTCTAATAGTATAATATTGGAAAGGCGGTTCTTGGTTTTTTGATGGACCATTTTAACAAGCGCCTGTTCTTCATACAGTTTTTGTTTTTCCAAAACCACGCTCATTTCTTGCCATGTCTCTTTTAATTGATCAAGCTCCATAATTTGTGTTTTTTGAACGATTTTTCATTTTTTGTTTTGCTCTTGATAGCCTAGTCGCCACATTGGACAGTGAAATCCCGGTTATTTCTGCTATTTCCTCATATGTTTTGTCTTCCAAATAAAGAAATACAATGCCCTTGTCAACATCGTTGAGTTCTGCTATGTACGCATAGAGTAACTTTATTTTTTCTTCAACTGCTTGGTCTTGGCAGTCCACTCTGTCCAATACTGCTTCTGAAATTGGAATTTCAGTTGGTTTTCTTTTTCCCTTTCTAAGAAAAGAAACAGCAGTGTTCATGGCCACCCGATACAGCCAAGTGCTGAATTTTGCTTTGTTTTGAAATGAACCATAGGATTTCCAAAGTTGAAATACAACCTCTTGGTATAAGTCTTGTTGATCCACTTGACCATTGGAGTAAATACTAGTGACCTTATAAAGGATCCCTTCATTCTTACTTATTAATTCAACAAACTTTTTTTGGTCTTGCATTCAAATTTTGATTGTTTTAATTTATTAGTAGCCGGTCTTCATAGAAAATCACATCGGAAGAAAAATATTTTCAATAAATTTAATTTACTGAAATAATCCTAGGAGAAAGAATCCAAGGATCAATTTGAATGGATTTAAAAAATGAGGGACGTTTCTATTCTATTTAAGCAAGATATTTTGTTATTGTCGGGCCGACTGGCTTATCTTTAGGGTATGGCAGAAAATCAAAAAACCCTATTCTTGTTAGACGCCTTTGCGTTAATATTCCGTGCCCATTTTGCGTTTAGTAAAAATCCACGAATCAATTCTAAAGGTGTAAATACTGGTGTTATGCTTGGTTTTACCAATACCTTGCTGGAAGTTTTACAAAAACAAAAACCAACTCATATAGCCGTCGCTTTTGACACCTCTGCGCCTACTTTTAGGCACGAACAGTTTGAAGCTTATAAAGCCAATAGAGATGAAACACCGGAAGACATCAAGATAGGCACGCCAATTGTCAAAGAGATTATTCGAGCATTTAACATACCCATTGTTGAAAAAGATGGGTACGAGGCCGATGATGTAATTGGTACCATTGCTAAAAAAGCGGCTAGGGAAGGCTTTAAAGTGTTTATGATGACACCAGACAAGGATTATGCCCAATTAGTAGAGGAGAATATTTTTCTTTATAAGCCTGCTTATATGGGCAATGGAGTAGATATTATGGGGGTCGAGGAGGTATTGGCCAAATGGGACATTGAAAAAGTGGACCAAGTAATTGACTTTCTTGGTTTACAAGGAGATAGTGCCGACAACATCCCTGGTATTCCGGGAATTGGAGCAAAAACGGCTGTCAAACTTTTAAAGGCCTATGGATCGGTTGAAAACCTTATTAAAAACGTAGGGGACCTCAAAGGAAAACAAAAGGAAAATGTAACGAATTTTGCAGAACAGGGCCTTTTGTCTAAAGAGTTGGCTACCATTTGTTTGGATGTACCAGTAGAATATGATTTCCAAAAAATGAAATATGAGGGGCCAGATGAAGGCAAGCTCCGGCCAATTTTAGAAGAAATGGAGTTCAGGACTCTTGCAAAAAGAGTTTTTGGAGATGCTGGAGGTAAGATCATGCCGTCCAACCCCCAACTGGATTTATTCGGTGGCGGTGCTGCTGCAAAAGCCATGGCGTCCAGTCCCGACCTAGAAGTTAGCGGAGAAGAAGTTGCTGAAATGGTTGAAAAACAAAGCCTAGAAACAGTGGAGACCAACTACCATTTTGTAGATAAAAAAGCGGATATGCAGGCATTGGTAGACAAACTCATGCTGCAAAAAGAATTTTGTTTTGATACCGAAACAACCTCTATAAATGCTGTTGATGCCGCTTTGGTAGGCTTTTCTTTTTCTTATTACAATGGGGATGGGTATTATGTGCCTGTACCAGAAGATGAAAAAGAAGCAAGGGCTACGGCATCCATTTTTAAAGCTGTTTTGGAAAATAAGGACATCCTTAAAATTGGTCAAAATATAAAATACGATATTTTGGTGTTAAAAAAATATGGCATTCATGTTTCAGGGCCCATTTACGATACCATGTTGGCCCATTATTTAATAGAACCTGATGGCAAGCACAACATGGATGTATTGGCAGAACAGTATTTGAATTATTCTCCTGTCTCTATTACTTCCCTAATCGGTCCAAAAGGGAAGAGCCAAAAAACGATGCGGGATATTCCACAAGAAGAGATTTCGGATTATGCTTCGGAAGATGCCGATATTACTTTCCAACTCAAAACGGTACTGGATCCAATTGTCAAGGATAAAAAAGTGGATAAATTACTCCATGAAGTGGAGTTGCCACTGGTACAAGTTTTGAGTGAAATGGAAAACAATGGGGTGCGATTGGATGTGGAGGTTTTAAAAGAAATGTCGTCAGAACTTGCCAAAGATTCTGAATTGGCAGAAGCTAAAATATACGAATTGGCAGGAGTGGAGTTTAACATCGCATCGCCCAAACAACTTGGAGAAGTTTTATTTGATAAAATGAAGTTGGTTGAAAAACCCAAAAAGACAAAGACCGGACAATATGCCACAGGAGAGGAGATTCTTTCTAAGTTGGCCGGGACCCATGAAATAGCCTCTAAAATTCTTGATTTCAGAGAATACAACAAACTGAAGTCCACCTATGTAGACGCCCTTCCGGCCTTAATTAGTCCAAGAGACAACCGAATCCATACTACCTATAGCCAAGCGGTGGCGGCAACAGGAAGGCTGAGCAGCATCAATCCCAACCTACAAAACATTCCAATCCGAACGGAGAAAGGCAGAGAAATAAGAAAGGCATTTATTCCTACAGATGAAGCACATACTCTTTTGGCCGCAGATTACTCGCAAATTGAGTTGCGGATAATGGCCTCTTTTGCTGGAGACGAGCATATGATACAGGCTTTTAAAGAAGGGCGCGATATTCATGCAACAACGGCAGCAAAAATATTCAAAATTCCATTGGAAGAGGTAGATTCTGATAAGAGAAGAAAAGCTAAAACGGCTAATTTTGGAATTATATATGGAATTTCGGCGTTTGGCTTGGCCGAAAGATTGGGTATCCCTAGAGGAGAAGCAAAAGCAATAATTGATGCTTATTTCGAAGAGTTTCCATCGGTAAAAAATTACATGGACCAAACTATTGCCGAAGCCAGAGAAAAAGAATATGTCGAGACCATCTTAGGAAGAAGGAGGTATTTGAGAGACATAAATTCTAGGAATGCAGCAACACGAGGGTTTGCAGAAAGAAATGCCATCAATGCTCCAATTCAAGGAAGTGCTGCTGACATTATTAAAATAGCCATGATCAATATCCACCAATGGATGCAAGATAAAAAGGTGCGGTCCAAAATGATTTTACAAGTGCACGATGAATTGGTTTTTGATGTTCACAATAGTGAGCTAGAACTGTTCAAAAAGGAAATTCCATTGCTTATGTCGGCAGCTGTACAGTTGGAAGTTCCTATGGAGGTAGAAGCGGGTACAGGTAGCAATTGGCTCCAGGCACATTAGAAGTATTGGGTTGATTTTATGAAAAAGTTAACTTGCGAGATATGATTTTTGTTTTTTGCATTTTAGGAATATTTTCTGTGTTAAAACTAATATTTTTTTAAAATTCGTTCTATTTTTTAGTTGTGTATAAATAATATTGTTTAGTTTATATGTTGAAACATATAAAACCTAAACCTATTACTTATGAAACTAAAATTAAGTCTTACGCACTTAGTGAGAAAATCTTTGTTTACTGCCCTTGGGGCTACGGTGTTGTTGGCTTGCCAAGAGCAAGCAGTCAATGCACCTCCTACTATAGTTCCTATTGATGGTTATGCTGCAGAACATGGCCAAGAAATTCCTGGCCAATATATTGTGGTCATGCATGCAGGTTCGATTGATATGGCTGGTAAGGTAGATCCAGATTATGAATCCAGGCAAGTAGCCATGACAAAAGTAGCTGGGATGTTGCTGGAACGTAATAATGGAAGATCAATGCCAGTAGAAAGGGTGTTCAGTAGCGCCATAGAAGGATTTGTTTTAAATACGGATGACACAAAATTCATCAACCAACTGCTATCGGATCCAACAGTGGCTTATATAGAAAACGATAAAGTAATTGCGCTGGCACCTCCTCCAGGAAAGGGCCCAGGCGGTGGCGGTGGAGAAGACCCTGCTCAAGAAACACCTTGGGGTATATCAAGAGTTAATGGGGGGGTAACATATTCTGGAAATGCTACTGCATGGGTTATCGATTCAGGAATTGATATGGACCACCCAGACTTAAATGTGGACGCATCTAGAAGCGCCAGTTTTTTAGGCGGAAAGGATGCTAATGATCCAGATGATACCAATGGCCATGGCACGCATGTAGCGGGTACTATTGGAGCAATTGACAATTCTATTGGTGTTGTAGGAGTTGCGGCAGGTGCTACTTTAGTTTCTGTAAGAGTATTGAACAGAAGAGGAAGCGGATCGACATCGGGGGTTATTGCCGGAGTAGATTATGTTGGAGCCAATGGATCCAATGGAGATGTTGCTAATATGAGCCTTGGAGGAGGAGTTTCAACGGCACTTGATAATGCGGTTGTAAATGCATCTTCTGGTGGCATTAAATTTGTTTTGGCAGCTGGAAATGAAAGCAACGATGCCAATAACAGCAGCCCAGCAAGAGCCAATGGGCCAAATATTTATACGATTTCCTCTATGGCCATTGGCGATAACTGGTCTAGTTTTAGCAACTATGGGAATCCACCTGTAGATTATTGTGCACCAGGGTCTAGCGTAAAGTCTACTTGGAAAAATGGGGGGTATAATACCATCAGTGGAACTTCTATGGCCAGCCCGCATGCAGCAGGTGTATTGTTATTAGGAGCGCCTAAAACTTCTGGTACTGTCATTGGAGACCCAGATGGCGAACCGGATGTGATCATTGCCCATTAAGAAAATTGTAAAAAAAGTAATATAAATAAAAAAAGCCTCGACAAGAGGCTTTTTTTATGCCTTCCCTTTCTGAATAATATTGAAATGCATTTCCGTTTATCACAAACAGGTTTGTATTCTTTTTTATGATTGGGTATTTTTATCCGCATAACATCAGAACCATGAAAAAACTCATTTTACTCTTGTTCGTTAGCACTGTGTTGGCGAATGTTGCTTTTTCTCAAAAGAAGAAAAAACAAAGCGCGTCTGCTGCAGCTCCCAGCGCCACTCAAGTGGCGCACAATGGCTTCATTGATTTTTACTATGACAACAAAGCAGATAAAATATTTTTAAAAATTGATCGATTGGAAGAAGAGTTCTTGTATGTCAACTCGTTGGCTACTGGAGTAGGTTCCAATGACATTGGTCTGGACAGAGGGCAATTGGGCAACGAAAGAGTTGTTAAGTTTGTGAAAGCTGGAAATAAACTGTTGCTAGTTCAGCCCAATTATAAATTTCGAGCCATTAGTGACAACCCAGACGAAGCCGCTTCGGTGGAGCAAGCGTTTGCCCACTCGGTTTTGTGGGGTAGTAAAATAATTAGAAAAGAAGGGAACGCTTACATTCTGGATGCAACCAATTTTTTGATGCGAGATGCCCACGGTGTTACCGGAACCCTTTCAAGGTCAGGACAAGGCAATTATTCCTTAGATAAAACACGTTCTGCCTTGTATTTGGACCGCACCAAAAACTTTCCTGAAAATACTGAATTTGAAGTGACACTTACCTTTGCAGGGAAACCTAAAGGAGGATATATAAGAAGTGTGGCCCCATCGGCAGATGCTGTTACGGTTCGCCAACACCATAGTTTTGTAAAATTACCAGACGATGCCTATGTGCCTAGAAAATTCGATCCAAGGTCTGGGTTTTTTGGCATCACTTATTTCGATTATGCCACTCCTATAAGCGAAAAATTGGAACAAAAGTTTATAGCAAGGCATCGGTTAGAAAAAAAGGATCCATCTGCGGCTATCAGTGAAGCCAAAGAACCAATAATCTATTATTTGGACCGTGGGGCTCCAGAGCCCATTCGTTCTGCTCTAATGGAAGGTGCCGCTTGGTGGAATCAAGCTTTTGAAGCCATTGGTTATAAAGATGCTTTTCAAGTAAAGCTGTTGCCAGAAGGAGTAGATCCAATGGATGTACGGTACAACTTGATTCAATGGGTACACCGCTCCACTAGGGGCTGGTCTTATGGTGGTTCCGTAACAGATCCGAGAACAGGTGAAATAATTAAAGGGCATGTATCCCTAGGTTCTTTGCGGGTACGCCAAGATTTTTTAATTGCCCAAGGAATGCTTGGACCATTCAAAAATAACGACAACAACAACCAACCAATGGAAGCATTGGCATTGGCCAGGCTGAGACAGTTGTCTGCGCATGAAGTTGGGCATACCATAGGTTTGGCACACAGCTATACTTCTAGTACAGAGGGAAAAGCTTCGGTAATGGATTACCCCCATCCCCAATTTGAGTTAAAAAATGGAGGGATAGATGCCAGCAATGCCTATGACAATAAAATTGGGGCATGGGATAAAGTATCTGTGGCTTACGGTTACCAAGACTTTGAAGAAGGGGTGGATGAAAAAACAGAATTGGAAAAAATCATTCAAGGCGGTTTTAAAAATGGCCTTACTTTTTTATCAGATCAAGATGCTCGACCCCAAGGCAGCGCCCATCCAAATGCCCATTTGTGGGACAATGGGAAAGATGTTGTTAATGAGTTGAATACAGTTCTAGAGCTAAGAAAAGTAGCATTAAACAACTTTGGAGTGCACAATATTCGAACTGGAGAAAACATGGCCAGCTTAGAAGAAGTATTGACCCCAGTTTATTATTTTCACAGGTACCAAGTAGAAGCCGCAGTGAAAGTTGTCGGTGGTTTGGAATATAGGTATGCAAAACGAGGAGATGGGCAATTTAGCACCAAACTTGTAGATCCAGAATGGCAAAAAAGAGCCCTGAAAAGTGTTTTGCAAACAGTAAGTGATGAGACACTTACCTTAAATGAGCACATAATTGCCATGATCCCGCCCCGTCCTATGGGCCATTATAGAAACCGAGAAATTGTAAACAATAGAACTGGTTTAACCTTTGACCCCATTACGGCAGCTGAATCTTATGCCAATTTGGCTTTTAAGCTATTGCTGAACCACCAAAAGGCAAGCAGAATGGTAGAACTCCATGCGAGGCACGCAGACCAGCCAAGTCTGGCTTATGTTCTGGAGCAATCGAGCAACGCAACTTGGAAAAACAACAACAGTCAAAAAGGGTTACAAGCTGCGGTACACAGGGCAGTAGATTTTGTGTATTTGGATAACTTGATGCAATTGGCAGCAAGTAATTATGCCAGCAATGAAGCCAAATCAATGGCTTATTATGAGTTAGAAAGTTTGTCAAAATACATGATACAAAATAAAAAGAGTGCAAGTTCAGAAGAGTTGAAGGCTCATTTTGCTTATGGCGCACGTCAAATTGATACTTTTTTTAACAACCCTGAAAAATACGAAGTGAATGGAGCCACCAAGCTTCCCGATGGATCTCCCATTGGGTCGGACCCAATGTGTTCCTTTGAATAAACAATGAAGTACCTATCTTTTTTACTACCACCAGCAACCGTGTTGTTGGTGGTATTTCTTTTTATACAATTCCCTTTGTTTGGGCAGCAAGGATACAACTTAATCCCGAACGGTTCCTTTGAGCAAAATCGTTTTTTACCCCAACAATGGACTACGTCCGATGGGAAAATGGGGCTGAAATATTGGTATTCTCCATCCATGGGTACTCCAGATTATTTTACCAGGGGTAGTTTGTTGGATGCAGGAGTGCCAAGCAATTTCGCAGGTGTCTCTTATGCCAAGGAAGGCGATAGTTATGCCGGTCTTTTATTTGGCAATGGCAATTATGAATACTTGGCTGTTCCTTTAAAGGAAGTATTAAAAAAGGGGGAGCAATACACGATAAAGTTTTCAATTAAGCCCGCCCAATATTCAAAATTTACAACAGATTCGATAGATGTTGTTTTCACATCAGAGAGAACTAAAATCCCGCATTGGAAGCAGCTCCACTTGGAACCAGTCATGACCCTTAAAGTGGAAGGAACCATCGCTTATTCGCCCTACATATGGCTGGAAGTAGAGGGTTCTTTTGAAGCAACTGGGAACGAAAAATTTCTGGTCGTGGGCAATTTCAATTCAAGCAGGAAGCTTTTAAAACGAGAACATTATGTCTCGAAACCAAGTGTAGTAGGAGGCCAACCTTATTTCTTGCTGGACAACTTTTACCTGAGTTCTGCAGCACATGAACCATCGTACCACTACCCGAGTGACAGCGTTTTTTCCTTGCAACATGTATACTTTGGTTTTGATCAATACAAATTGAATTCTGACGCGAAAGAGGAGTTGTATTTTTTATCAGAGTATTTAAAAAGCAACAACCAAATTTTGATTATATCCGGTTACACAGATGCTGCCGGTACCATCCAATACAATAAAAGATTGTCCGGTCGTAGGGCCATTTCTGTAAAAAATCAGCTTTTACAATTAGGAATAGCGGAAACGAGGCTAAAAACCAGAGCAATGGGGGTATACAACAGTAAAAATGAGCAAAAAAAAGCAGTAGACCGGCATGTTGCCTTTCGGTTAGTTAATTGATTTGTGCCAACATAGCTTCCTTGCTGGTCTCCAATTCAAAAAAGGACAATATTTTATCCAATACTTCATCCACCAAAGCATCCGGACAAGAAGCACCACTGGTCAAAATTATTTTGGTAACCGATTTTTTAGGAAAAAAATCTGCAGTGTGTTCCATTAATTTTGATCTAAAGTTAAAATGATCAATGTCGCCATTTTCGGTAATTTCGGAAGCACTGTTGATGAAATAAGTTGGAAATTTTTGTTCACAGAGCTCCACTATGTGGGAGGTATTGCTGGAGTTGTACCCACCAACAACAATAGCAATATCTGCAGCTTCTTTTAATAACCCTTTGGTAGCATCTTGGTTGTCGTTGGTAGCATAACACAAAGTGTCCCGGGTATCGGCAAAATGCTCTTTGGCCTCAGCTCTTGGGTAGTGCAACTCCATTACAGACTTAAAATAGTCCGCAATAGCCTGTGTTTCAGTAGCGAGCATAGTAGTCTGGTTGATGACGCCTACTTTTTTTAGGTCAGTTTTAGGGTCAAACCCTGGCGAGTATTGCCCTTCAAAATGTCTTGTGAAGTCTTTAACATCTCTTGTGCCCAGTATGATTTCTCCTAATACTTTCGCTTCTTCCATGTTTCTGACCACAATAGATTTAGCCCCATCCTTGCTATGAGAAAAGGTGGCTCTTGTTTCTTCATGTTCGGGTTTTCCATGGATGATGATGGTGCAATTGTTTTTCCCCAATTGATCTGCTCTTTTCCATACGCGTTCGACAAACGGGCAGGTAGTGTTGTAGGATTTCACTTCTATACCAATGTCGGCCAATTTGTTTTCAATCTCAATGGTTGTTCCAAAGGCAGGCACAATAACAATGTCTTCTTTTTTTAACTGTGTCCAAGGGATAATTTGAGAACCATCCGTATCCATAATAAAGGTAACGCCCCTGCTTTGTAGGTCGTTGTTGACAACTTGGTTGTGGATCATTTGACTCAACAAGTACACTTTTTTATCAGGGTTTTCTTCTAATGCCCTATAGGAGATTTCGATTGCATTTTCAACGCCATAACAAAACCCAAAGTGCCGGGCAATATAAAACTGTACCGGACCAAAGTCCAATAGTGTTGGGCTAAAATCTTTTTTTCGAGGGTCAATAATTTGCCTCTTTTCTTTGATCGTACCGATGAAAGAAGATTTGTAGAACGAAGGTATATTAAATTTCTTGATGGTGTCCGAATGTTTATCTGGGCAACAAAGATAAGATATAGATTGTTTAAATAAACCATTTTTTTTAAGCCAAATGTATAATTTTGATACCATTCACAGTCAAAAGTATACGCCCCTATAGTTTTTATTTTTATCTTGTCCTTCTTTTAGCGTTGCTGTTCAATAAAAAAACAGAACCATTAACCCTTAAAACACATTTCAAATGAAGCGGAAACTGTTATTCTTTATAATGCTGGTTTCAGGATTTGCCTTTGGACAAAAGCAAATCTCTATTGATGACATTTATGGCAAAGGCTCCTTTTACCAAAAGGGAGTGTACGGCATCAACTGGATGAACGATGGCCGGTTTTATTCAGCCAATCAAAAAGGAGATATTGTAAAGTTCGATGTAACTACTGGCGAACAGGTTGCAACTATTGTAAAGGCATCGGAATTAAGCGAATCCATACGCATTCAAAGTTATTCTTTCAGTAGTGATGAAAAGAAAGTTTTGCTGATGACGAAGAGAGAAGGTATTTATAGACGTTCCTACAAGGCAGAATACTATGTCTATGACTTGGGGTCAAAAAAGCTCCAGAAATTGTCAGCCAATGGAGCGCAAAGTTATGCTACATTTTCTCCTGATGCTACAAAAGTAGCCTTTGCAAGAGAAAACAACTTGTTCTATGTGAATCTGAGTGATATGAGTGAAACACAAGTCACTACCGATGGCAAGTGGAACCACATCATCAATGGAAGCACCGATTGGGTATACGAAGAAGAGTTTTCATTTGCCAAAGCTTTTGAATGGTCTGGAGATGGGAAGAATTTGGCGTATTTCAAGTTTGATGAGTCTGCTGTAAAGGAATACAACATGCAGCGTTGGGAACAAGGAAAATTATATCCAGATGATTATAAATTTAAATACCCTAAAGCTGGTGAAGGCAATGCAACTGTTGCAATATTAATTTATAACCTAAGCGCAAAGAAGAATACCAAAGTGGATATTGGATCGGAAAAAGACATTTACATTCCTAGAATCAATTGGACACAAGACAACAATATACTATCTGTTCGAAGAATGTCCAGGTTGCAAAACGAAATGGACATTTTACATGTAGATGCCAAAACAGGCCAATCAAAAGTGGTGCTGAACGAAAAAAGTGACACCTATGTAGACCTGGATTATTGTGATGATCTCACCTATTTGAACGATGGAAAACACTTCATTCACTCTAGTGAAAAAGATGGATTCAAACACCTATACCTTTATACAGTGGAAGGCAAATTGGTGCGTCAAATAACGAAGGGCAACTGGGAAGTGACCCGCTTCATAGGCATCAACGAACAAAGTAAGAGAAAGACGTTGTATTATATATCAACAGAAAACTCTTCTATGGAAAGAGATTTTTATTCCATTAGTTTAGATGGCTCTAAAAAGACGAGGCACTCCATGGAAGATGGGAATACTTCTGTGAATATGAGCCGTGATTTCAAGTACTACATTAAAAACTATTCTAATGCCACTACGCCAAGAATGGTCAGTTTACATGCCACTAAAAAACACAGTAAAATAAAAGACTTGGAAACCAATGAAGGGCTCAAAGGGGCAATAAAAGAGTACAATTTGCAACCCAAAACGTTTATGACAATCAAGGGAGCAGACGGAACAGATTTGAACGCCTACATGATCAAACCAGCTGATTTTGATTCTAAGAAAAAGTATCCTGTTTTAATTTATCAATATTCGGGCCCTGGTTCTCAGAATGTGTTCAACGCTTGGGGTGGTAGCAACTATTACTGGCACCAAATGTTGACCCAAAAAGGGTATATTGTTGCCGTGATTGACCCAAGAGGAACCGGTGGAAAAGGAGAGAAGTTTAAAAAAATGACCTACAAGCAATTGGGTAGGTTGGAAGTGGAAGACCAAATAGCTTCGGCAAAATACTTGGGTTCATTGGATTATGTTGATGCCAGTAGAATCGGAATCTGGGGATGGAGTTTTGGTGGTTATATGTCTTCTTTGGCCATCTTGGAAGGTGCAGATGTATTCAAGACAGCGATTGCTGTTGCACCAGTAACTACATGGCGTTATTATGACACTATTTATACCGAAAGATTTTTACAAAGACCACAGGACAATGCTTCGGGTTACGATGACAATTCTCCCGTGAAACATGTGGATAAGTTAAAGGGGAATTATTTCTTAATTCATGGTACTGGGGATGACAATGTACATTTTCAAAATGCAGTAGCCATGCAAGACGCCTTAATTGCTGCTGGCAAGCAGTTTGATTCTTTTTATTACCCAGACAGGGCCCATGGTATTTACACAAGGGCAGCAAGGCCGCACCTTTACAATATGATGACCAACTATATTTTGGAAAAACTATAAAGAAAAAACATAAAAAAAGGGCAGTATTTCGATACTGCCCTTTTTTATTTTCCTTAATTGCAGTTAAAAACCACCAAATTTAAAAGATACGTTGGCGGTCCAAGAAGTTAAATCTTCATCCTTAATATTAACTAAATCGGTTCCGCTAACATGGCGATAGCCCACACCAGCTGCTAAGCGAAAGAACTTTGTCATATTGATTTCTATATTGGCCATTGGGTGGATTACAAAAAATGCGGAAGATTCAATAATGTATTCTTCAAATTCTGGCCCGGCATTTGGGAAAAAATCACGGTCTGCGATATCAATGCCTCCGGCACCAATGATAACAGGAAAAGAAGCGTGAATGGCCTCTCTAGGAGCAACATTAAACCCAATGAGCAGCCCACCATAACCCCCATATAAATTGAGTGGTTGTTGCGGAAAAACACCATCAAATTTATGCTGGGTTACAATGCCGTAACCTCCGGCTCCTAACATTAATTTTTTGTTTAAAATAATGCCACCATGTGCACCAATTTGCATGGACTCCTGATCAATTACTTTAGAAACCATAAAGTCCATACTACCAAACCCGTCGACTTTTACCTTTTGCCCTTCTTTGCTACCAAAAATCGTTTTCATTTCTGTTTGTGCCATACTTAAATTCATGGCTCCCAAAAGGGTCAGTGTACATAAAATTAACTTCTTCATCTTTATGTCTTAATTTTAATTTTTTTAGAAAATATATTTAAACGTTATGGCCATGTCCCAAAACCTAAAATTGGTTTCTCTCCATCCTACATAATCAAAATAAGGCTTGAAATCCAAGCCAAACGTCATGGGTACCGATAACCACCTATATTCTACCCCGAAGATTGCATCCACTCCCATTACAAAAGTGGTTTTATCGTGGACCGAAAATTCATCAGGGAATGGGGTGGTGTATGGGTTTTTGACCCGGTAAACATTGCGCTTTTCAAAGCCCACGTGTCCACCAATTCCATAATTAAAATAGAAGTTGTCATTGAAACTAACTTCCATTGGTTTATGGTTGTTAAAAAGCATGGTCAGCTGGAAACCATTGTTCCGGCTGCTGCCCATTAATTCAAGCGCCTGTTCATCTTTAATAAATCGTTTATAGGTTACAGCAGAGGTATATCCGAATCGGATACCAGCGGAGTTTTTATACTGAGCTTGTACCTCTACAAACGTTAAAGCGATGATGGCAAAAATTAAAAAGACCGATTTTTTCATATTAGTTACTTTTTTGCCGTTTTACTATCTCCATTTAAATTGAGTTTTATACTACCAGAATGAGCCCTCAGGCCAAGTTGTGCACTGTAAATGTTCTTGCGGCCTAAGAACCCTGTTATTCTTACAATTCCTTTTTTATCTTCTAAATAGGCTTTTTTTAAGGTGCTGTTGTTGCCACTTATGGTTAGGTTTTCTTCTTTGACCTCGATGTTGGTTTCGATCCAAGACTGGTTGTCGAATATAATATTGATATCTGTAGACTTACTTTTTAATTGCACATAAGAGAAATTATAAGGCATGTACTCTACTGCAATCTCTCCATAACTCGATGTGACATCTAGCGATTTGGAACATTCTGCAACTTCTAAGTTGGTAAAGGAAGTAGAACCATTGATATGGTTGATTTTTTCAATCGAATACCGTTTGTCTCCTCTAGACTCCATCTTTAAGCGGTTGATGGTGCCCAAGCGAATGTCAGATGAGCTACTTTTGATGCTAATCTCATTGGCTTCTTTGATTTCAGCTCTATCTACAGCTTTTAATATGAAATTGCCTTCTTCAATATGTTTGATGGTTACATCTCCATAACTTACTTCTATTTCAGAAACACCATCCAATTTATTGGCTCGAAGGTTGCCATGGCTGATGCGTACATCTGTATTGCTTTTTCTAGACTGTAGGTAAACATCCCCAAATTTATTTTCAATGGACACCCGTACATAGGAAGGTACCTGCACTTCATACGTTATTTCAAGTTTATTTTTGCTCAATAGAGATTTGGAATAATCCCCAATGCTATTAAAAATGTCCTTAACAACTCCTGATTTTCTATCAAATACAGTTTCTGCAGTAATGTATTGACCCGATTGGCGGATATCGAAATCTATTCTATTAAGCGATTTTCTGGCAGCAGAATAATCTTTACCATAAGCCGTAACATTTACAACGATTCTAACAGAATCATCGCTGCTGTCAAGCAGACTTATTTGCCCATACTTATTGCTAATCTCCAACTGCCCCCTTCCATTCAACTTAAAGTTTTTGGTAATCTCTTTGTGCTCTTTGGTTGATTGACCAAATGAAAACAAAGGGACTACCACAAAGGTCAGTACAAAGAGGGCCCTATAAATTGCGCTCTTTTTTTGCATTAAATGCTTTTTCATCCGTTTGTAACTCACTTAATATTTTTTCTAGCAGGTCAAGTTTTAACCTGTAATTATCTATCATAGCCTCAATAACCTCTTCGTTATCAGCCTGATCATTTAAATCTTGTTTTAATAATTGGTACTCTTCGTCCAGTTCTTCTATTGTGCTTGCCACCTCGATGTGCAATTCTTCGTCATTGGCCTTGATAATTTCCAATTTTTCAGATACCTGTGAGGCATAATAAACTTCAGTTTCGGCCAATTCCGAAGAAATCTGTGTGAGCCCAGCACCTTCGTGCACAAACTGTTTGTAATTGTAGGTTCTAAAACCTACCCAGGTACACATGCATACTATCAGAATGGACGCAGCAATTTTCATCGTTGCCTTCCAAAACACATTCTTTTTGGATTCCGATTTTTTAAGTTCGTTATCAATATTCTCCCAGAGACCATCCAAGTCGGGGTTTTGAAATTCAAACGCCGCTCTTTCGTCTTCTACCCAATCTTTAAAGTTGTCTTTCATGCCATATTGAAATTTTCGAGTTCCAAAATTTTTCTAATCTTGCTTTTTGCTTTACTGTATTGTGCTTTTGAAGCCGATTCACTGATTTCTAGTATTTCCGCAATCTCTTTGTGGTCGTACCCTTCAAAAACGTACAAGTTCAGTACCGTACGGCAGCCTTCGGATATTTTATCCAGTGCTTCCATAACCCGTTCTTTTTGATGTCTTCTGTAGTCATAATCTTCTTCCTCTTCTTCTCCAATGTCATAGCCATCGTCTATGTCAGTAGATAAAAGTTTCTTTTTCTTTATTGCATTCAAACAAAAGTTGACAACAATGCGCTTCAACCAAGCGCTGAAAGTATCTGCTTCTTTCAGGTTTTTGATTTTTTGAAATGCATTGATAAACGCTTCTTGGAGCACATCCTTTGCCTCTTCTTCTTCTCCCATCATCCTCCGACAAATGTTATACATAGCACCAGCATACAAGCGATAAACTTCACTCTGTGCCTCTCGGTCACCCTCTATGCTTTTCTTGACCAAGTAGCGGTGTATGGTAATTTCCTTATTGTCCAATTTCGTTTATTTCAGTTTAAAGACAGCTGTAGTTGCTAAGGGTTTCCAATTTATTTGAATTATTATTATTTTTTTTACAAGTGCTTTATAGACAATGACTTATCTTTGGGGTTGGTTGTAGCAACCAAGAAAACCAATCCTTTTATTGGCGCAGCACCCTTATATCGTACGGATCATAGCCCGGACAGATATGATTTTGGCACAGTTTTTAATTATATTATGTAAATAAAATGGTTAACTCATTGGAACACACTATAAATGAATTTTAATATGAAAAGTAATTACAAATATTTGGTTATAATCTTCAGCGTTTTTTTAGCGGCCTGTGCCAGCAACCCCTATGGAAAAAAAGTGAAAGATCCTTTTAGTGGAAGCAAGTACGAAAGCAACGCTCGTTTTTTTAGAGCTTCTGGAAAAGGACAAAGTTCTAAAGAGAACATAGCTAAAAGTAAAGCAAATTTAGAAGCCAAAGGCCAAATTGCAAGCCAAGTAAATACTACAATAAAAACGGTGTCCGATCAATACTTGGCACAAACTGAAAATGAAAATGCCGCGGAAGTCGCCGATAAATTCCAATCTTTAGTTCGAGAAGTGATGAATACCGATTTGGCCGACTTGAGAAAGGTGGGAGAAGAGAAGTATTTTAATGAATCTAAATACACCGTTTTTGTTGCCTATGAAATCAAGAAGAATGCTATGTTTAAATTTTTAAAGAAACAGGCTAAAACGAATAAAAAAGTAGACCAAAAAACCCGAGCTGTTATCGAGGACATTATAGACGAAGAGCTTAAAAAGTTAGAAGAAAGCGGGAATTGATTGGATCCTACACTTGGTAATATGGAAGTCGTTCAAAAAATAAATTGTTCGACTTTTTTATTACATCGGTGATTAATTGACTTCGTTATCTTATATTTTTATTTATCTTGTATATACCATTTTCCATTTAGGCAAGTTTGAAAGCAAAGTACATCTATATTTTATTATTGGTTATAAGTCTTGGCCAGCCCTGTTCAGGGCAAAAGATGGAAGCTGCAAAATTAAAGGCAGTGTGGGTATCGCATATTACAAAATTTATTGAATGGCCCAATATCACAGACACGACAAGAACCTTTCACATAAAAATACTCGGTACAGACGAATTTGATGGACACCTCACCAACATTTATGAATATAAAAAAGTAAAAGGCATACCCGTAGAAATTAAATTTATTGAAGACATCGATGATATTGGATTTTGCCACATCCTCTATATAAGTAATAACAAAAGCCACTGGATAAAGAACATCCTCCAAATTATAGAAAAAGACCCTATTCTTACCATGAGTTCTACCCATGGGTTAGGGAAACGGGGCTCCATCATCAATTTCTTTGAAGAAAGAAACAGAATGAGTTTCGAGTTTAATATATCATCTGCTAAAAAAAATGATCTGAGAATAAATTTCAGATTATTGGAAATAGCCAAAATTGTTAAAAATTAAAAGTTGAATTTTTTTAATAAAATATCGCTTACTCAAAAGGTCACCGGACTCATATTTTCGGTTACCATTTTTGCTCTTTCTATAGGTTTTGTGTTATATGCCTACAACATCAGCAGCAATTTAAGAACGGAGCTTCTTTCTAGTATGAACATCAATGCAAAATTGATAGCTGAATACAGCGTCACCCCTATCATTTTTGAAGATAGCAAAGGGCTAGAAGAAAATGTGCTAGCCAAATTAAAAGCGATTGAAGCGGTAGAAGCAGCTTATATTTATGATATAAAAGGGAGTCTTTTTGCGACCTACCACCAAGACAGTACAGAAAATAACATTCCAGAGTTTATTTTGGATGAATGGAATAAATTTGAAGGGGATTATTTATTATTGAACCAACCAGTTCTCTTCGAAAATGAGCAATATGGAAGTATATTTTTTAGAATAAACACCAAGGCGCTTGACCAGAAAATCAACAACCAGATAGGTCTGATGCTGGCGGTGGGAGTGGCCATTTTGTTTGTTTCTTTGTTGCTTGCACAGCGGCTCCAAACCGTTATTTCCAAGCCGATTACTGATTTAGCCTTGGTAACGGAGCGGATTTCTAGAGATGGTGATTTTTCATTGAGAATTAATAAGTCTTCTGAAGATGAAATCGGAGTACTATACGATGAATTTAACAAGCTAATTGAAAGAGTCGATGAGCATCAGAAAAATCAAAAAGAAAACCAAAAAGCTTTAAAAAGAAGCGAAGAAAAATATAGGAACCTATTTCAAAATTCTCTTGTCGGAATTTACAGAGAGAAAATTGTAAATGGGACCATGTTAGAAGCCAACGAAGCAGCTTCTAAAATACTCGAAATAGAGAACATCAAAAGTTTCAATTTTAAAAACGTATATGCCTTTCCTGAAGAAAGGGATACTTTTATTAGTATTCTTAACGAAGATGGGGAAATCAATAATTTTGAAACAAAATTAGAATACAAAGGGAAGGAGAAGTGGGTATCCATTTCTGGTAAAATTATTGATGAAGGGATTTATGAAGGCGTAATTCAGGACATCACTACCAACAAAGAAAATTATAACAAGCTAAAAAAGGCCAATTTTGAGCTGGATAATTTGGTCTATCATACCTCGCATGATTTGCGATCTCCATTGCTCTCTGTTCTGGGTCTGGTAAATATTGCGAGAAAAGAAACGGACATCACGCAATTGCAGGCATTATTGGAAATGGTGGAAAAGAGCATTAAAAAGTTAGATGGCTTGATAACAGATTTGTTGACCTTGTCAAGAGACAATAGAATTGATGATGATTTGGTAGAAATTGACCTTGGAAAAGCAATAGACGAAAGCATTTCCAATTATGATTTTTTAGATTCTTTTGAAAAAGTAAAAATAGCAACAGATATTCAGGCCCATTCCCCATTTGTGTCGGACAAAACTAGATTAAACGTAATTCTCAATAACATCATTAGCAATGCCATTAAATACTGCAGACAAGACATAGAGAATCCATTTATCAACATTACTGTTGAAGTAACGGCCAAAAGCTGTTTGTTGCGGGTGGAGGACAATGGAGAAGGCATTGACCAAAGTTATATTGATAAAATATTTGATATGTTTTACCGGGCTTCCAACAGCTCCGAAGGGTCTGGATTAGGTCTTTACATTGTTAAAAATACCATTGATAAATTAAAAGGGTCTATTAAAGTGTTTTCAGAGGTGAAAAAGGGCACCACCTTTGTAGTTACCCTACCCAATGAATTTGAGACAGAAAACGAAATATAAACTACCTAGTTTTCAAACGTTTTAAAACAGCTTTGAAATCGTTGGCAATCTGTATTTTGTTGTCCTCTATTGCGTTCGATTTATTGAGCTTTCCATTGATCATTGTACCCAGCAAAGCGGATGTGTCACTGGTATAGATAATGGTGTTTAATAAATTTTGATGCGAACAAGTCGAAAGAAGTGGCCAGTTGGCATGCAACAAAACGCCGTCCAAAGGATTTCCTATTTTAAAAGGGTTTTGGTCGGAGCATCCCATACCCTTCCTTCCTGTTTTCCATGCCATATTAAACGCCATTTCTCCACTGTTTACTTGCCCTTCAACAATATAGGTATTGCGCCTATGAGAAGTAAGTCTTTGGCCGTAGTCCAACAACCTAAGTTCTTCCATTGGATGGATGCCCACATGGCTGTCGGTACCGATAGACCAATTACCACCTAAATTTTGATAGGCTTTCAGAGGGAAAATACCATCGCCTAAGTTGCCTTCTGTTGTAGGGCAAATTACAACATTACTCCCGCTTGAAACTATGGATTGGATCTCCGATGCCGTTAAATGTGTGGCATGGACCAAATGGAAATTGTCGCTTACAGGAGCGTTGTCTACCAGCCATTCTACTGGTCTGGCTCCTAAAAATGCCTGGGCATCTGTTATTTCTTTTAGTTGCTCCGAAATATGGATGTGAAATGGGCCTTCAAAATTATATTCGCTAAAGTAGTTGGCTACCGTGTCTGGCTTTATGGCGCGCAACGAATGGATGCCATGGCCTAAAGAAGCAATTGGGCTTTGGGCCACTAATTTTTTTGATGATTCAATTAAAGCAGCATAATCATCCAATTGTGTATTTATGAAACGGCGCTGTCTTGGCTGTGGTGCCATTCCGAAACCGCCTTGTTGGTAAAACATGGGCACCAATGTAATCCTAATTCCAGCTTTTTCGGCAGCGGCGATGAGCCTGCCCCCCATCTCTGCTCTTTCGTTATAAAACTTGCCATTTTTATCGTGGTGCAAATAATGAAACTCTGCAACATGGGTGTATCCCATCCGAGCCATTTCCGAATAAAGCATGGTGGCAATGCTTTCTAAGTCATCGGGGTCCAAGGTTAAGGCCAATTGGTACATGGACTCTCTCCAACCCCAAAAATCATCCGGTGCATCAGAAGCTGGGTGAATTTCTGCCAGCCCTGCCATTGCGTATTGAAAGGCATGGGAGTGTGCATTTTGAAAACCCGGTAACAGTATAGCATCCAGGGTCTCGCAATTGTCATTGGTGGCGTTGGCGGTCTTGTCTTTGATTAGGCCATCTGTCCCTACGGTGAAAAGTACATTTTCTTCCCATTTTTCTAAATCCCAAACCAGCTTTACTTTTATGTTTTTCATGTTAGATCAAGGTCTTTCCTATTGTTTCAAATAAATTCTGTAACATTTTGGAGGTGGCGGTTGCCCTCAATGGGTGGTATTCTTTTTCTGCATCGTCCATATAATTCAACTTGGTCATTTCGAGTTGTAATGCAAATTGTTGTTTTTCCGGACGACCAAAAGACCGGGTAATATTGCCTCCTTTAAATGGATGGTTGTGCTCGGCTTCTGCATTAAAGTTTAAAAGAACCTCCATAGCCGGCTCCCAAATTTCCTTTGGAGCAGATTTTTCATCCGAACTGCCCAGAATTAATGCTGGAAATGCTTCTTGTCTAATACCTGGTACCAAAGACCGAATGGAATGGGCGTCCCACAACAATACCTTTCCAAATTTTTCTTTCATATGGTCCAAAGTTTCTTGAATTTTTTGGTAGTAAGGGTAATAGTACAAGTGGAGTCTCTCCTGGATATCTGCATCTGATGGCGTCTGATTTGTTTTGTAAATAGAAGCGCCGTTGAAAGTGGTAGTGGGGCAAAGACCGGTAATGACCCTTCCATCATTGTAAAGAGGCGTACTGGAGTCGGTCCGATTAAGGTCAATTACATACCGATGTAAATTGGCTGAAATTAGAGGCAAACCCATGTCTACTACAAAGTCGTAGAGCTGGTGTATGTGCCAGTCGGTATCGTCCAAATCGTCCAGTACCGATTGTTTGAATTTAGGCCGTAGGTTTTCAGGGAAAAAAGTACCGCTGTGAGGTGAACTTACCAAAATGGGGTATTGGATATTTTTTGGTTCCAAAAAATTATATAAGTTGGACATGCTGTTAGGGTTTTATGCTCGAAGTTGAGAAGACCCGTACACAATTTCAAGCAATTTCTCTTTTCTTTTGTGCCAGTTGTCGTACGCATCAAGAACCCTATGGAACCGCATAGGTTCTTTAAATGGATAACAAAGATAGCGGCATGCAACCCGAACAATAAACCAGCAACCTTTTAAATAGAAGCGCTGGCTTGTTTTTGGTTTAAACCCAAAAAATGACAATTCAGATCAAATATACAACTGTTCATAAAGACTGATTTTAAGACACCATTATTATTGTTCAAATTTGTTCTACATCATTAAGTTATGGAAAACATGAAACAAATTGGATTAATTACCTTGGGCATCGCCGTAGCACTGGTTATTGTATTCCTTTCAATATAAAGGAATGGACCGGGTCAACTTACCTGTATTACTATCCCTTTGAGCCTCAAACAATAACGAGCCGAAAGATAAAATTCGACATTAAAAAAAGAAAATGTTGTATTAAAAATGGTTTCAATGCCTGTATATTCGCATAAATTTTTAAAAAAGTAATTATGCTAAAAAGAAGTTATCTATTTTTATTTGTTGCTTCATTATTTTTGACTTGTTGTAAAAAGGACAATGAAGCCCCATCTGTTCCAGAATTTGGAACATTTATGCCTGTAAAAACTGGCAATTTTTGGTCTTATACCGGAGACAATGATTACACCGTAACTGTTAATGGAAATACCAAAACAATCGACGGCAAAGTATATGTTGAATTTCAATCTTCCGTTAGCGGGCAAACCACTAATTCATATTACCGATATGAAAATGGAGATTACATTGGTTTAACCGAAGAATTTGACAATTTTAGTTTGGTTTTCCTCAAAGAGAATGCCTCCAAGGGAGATCAATGGGAAACGGAAATACTGCAGTCCAATGTGAGTACTCAAGTAAAATACAGCTTGGAAGTAATCGATTTTTTGGATTCTAAGGAAGTCCAAGGAACCACCTATGAGGACATTCAAGTGGTTGAAATGACGGTTTATATGAACTTCTCAGGAACTGGCGTATTTGACCCAGACGATTTTTTTGCATTCAGTTCTCAAACTGCATACTATGCTAAAAACGTTGGATTAATAAAACAAGAAGGGATATTGTTTGGAGTTAATTCAGAGTTAATCGATTATAACCTTAATTAATACCATAGGTGGGAGGCTGTTATAACTCCCACCCAAAATTCATCTGGACAACAAAATCGGACTCTGGAGCACCTTGGGCTGGCTGGTTGTCATAGTTGAGGGTATACCCAAACTTAATATAAAAGTCCAGAGGGAGGTCGTATTTTAAATCCCATTTGAAATCTGTCCTCCACCTTTGTGCTTGTGTAAAACTGGGGTAAGCTGTGATGTTCGTAAACAAGGAGAGGTCTCCCATGTCAAAAAGGTTGAGTTCTGCTCCAAAAAAGCCCTCTACACTGCGTTGAATTCCGTTGTCTTCTGAAAACTTTTCGTGGTTAAAGGACAAACCTCCTTGGAACCCAAAGTATTTTCTATTGGTGTGCAACAAGAATTTACCAATTCCTGCCTTGGTATTTGTTCTTAAATCCAGCTTTTGTTCGGTATTAGAAAGAAAATCTAATTCGGCCAAAGCGTACCAATCCCGGGGTAGGAAAAGCTTGTAACGGATATCGGAATCTACCCGGTTGATGTCCTCAGTATTGTCTTGCTTAGAGCTAACCATATCGTATTTGAGATCCACAGACCAACGGTCGGCCAAATAACCCAAACCGCTTCTAATGTTCAACTGTTCTAAATTGTTGGCCTTGGTATAACTCATGCCAATGTCTATAGAAGCACTCAGCCGGGACCAAAACCCTGTATCCACGGATTTTAAATATACAATTTCATCTAATGCCACGATGGGCATTTCTTCCAACCCTAAATCTATTTCAAGCTGTACCGAGTCGTAGGAGTTGATGGACCCATTGTACCGCGAACCGTCCGACAAAGTAATGAAAAAATAGGTGTAGGTATACATTTCTTTAATTCCGCCCCATTCAATCTTAAAGTCACTGTCACTGTATTCTGTTTCAATGACCAAAACACCTTTGTCCATTTCTTTGATTTCACCAACAATAACATTTCCATTGCTTAGAATAAGGGAATCCAATTGAGCAGTTGCTGCATTGGGGAGGAGGAGTATCCAAACTAAAAACAAGAAAAAAGCTTTAATGCAATTGTTTTTCATAGAGTTATGCAAAACTTTAAGTTCTACAATTTTAATAAAATATTGTGAATTCCATACAATTAATTATTAAATCCCTTCTTAGATAAAATTCCTTTCTTTTTGTTAATTTATATAATAATAAGGAAATTGAGCCCGCACTATGATGAGAAACACCATACTAATTCGTTTAGGAAAGCGTTCTGCTTTGAAGTTTTGGATAAGACAGTGGCAATTGGCCTTTGGCACGGCTCTGTTATTAGGACAATTGGGGTTCGCACAAGGAACTGCCTCGAACGACTCTACCTCTATTAAGGAAGTAATAGCAAACAATTCTGCGGCGGAGTTGTTGATCCGGGCCACCAAAGACCAGGCCTTTATAAAAGGGCTTGAATTAAAACTTCTTTCGAAGGATGAAATCGAAGGAATAAAAGAGACAGTTTCGAAAAGGAAAGCGGAGTTAGAAAGCTTTTATGTGAAGGAAAAAAAGGATGTCTTTGTTAAAACCGATTTTAGGGCAATTGAAAAAAAGAGGCGGAAATGGGTGCAAGAATCTACCAGTACCAACGGCTTAATTGAGTTGCTATCGGCCGATGCCGATTTGTTAGAAAAGAACAAGACCCAATTGATCAATAAGGCGCAATTTTGGGACAAAGTATTAAAAGACTATCCACTACACAGAATAAATTTAACACTAAAATCAAAAGTTCGATCGATCCTTCAGGCGGATAAAAAATTAAGAACGCCCTACAACCACCAACTGAATGCTTTGTTGGAACAGATCAATATCTTAGCAGTAGAAAAGATTCTGTTAGAAGCGGAAATAAATAGGTTGACCTATGAAACCGGTTTTCACAAAACCAGGTTGTTGGCATTGGACCATTACAACATTTTTACACATTTTTCTAAAATGGCCGAGGAACAGCCAATACTGGAAAATCTACAAAATTCTTGGTTGAGTATTCAGTATGAATTCAAAGGCTTTGGAGACCATTTTTCAGGGCAAATATTCATCCAAATATTCGCTACGCTGTTGTTAACGTTTTTCGTTTTTTTGATTAAAAAGCAGATAAAAAATGATGATTTTGAGTCGGACCATATGTTGTCTTACGCTTCCAATATTTTCAGGTACCCGATTTTGTTGAGCTTGATAATAGCGGTGATATTTGCCAACTATAATTTTTATGATGCACCTCCAATTTTTGTGGATATTTTGGGTTTGATAATTGTTTTCCCATTTGTGGTGGTGGCCCCAAAAATGATGTACCGCCCCTTCCGGCCCTATGTATATCTTATGGTTGGGCTGTGGTTGTTAATAGAAATCAGTGAGGTCATTTCTAGCTTTAGTTTGATAGGAAGGCTGATAATGTTGTTCGTTCAATTGGTGTCTTTGCTTGCTTTGGCTAAGATTGCTTGGTGGGATAAGTTGCATTTGTCGTTCAAAACAAACCTGTTAAAAACTTCTTTTATTCTGTTTCATGGACTAATGATGTCCATTTTAGGGCTGAGTGTGTTGGCCAATATAGTTGGGAATGTGGGCATGAGCGACCTGTTTACTAGTTCCATTATTAAAAGTGTGATATACAGCATTTGTATTTTCACTTGGATACTGGTACTCAAAAGCCTGATCTATGTGATCATACGAAGCGAGTTTATTCAATCTAGAAAACTGTTTAAAACCTACAAAGTTGATATAAGAGACTTTCTATTGCAATTGGCCACTATTTATGGAGTGGTTTATTGGGCCCTGGTGATTTTGGGTGCTTTCAATATTAAAACGCAGGTTATCGATTGGTTGGAAGGAACTTTTATGTATTCCTTTGCCATAGGAGACATGGAGTTGTCTCTGTGGAATACCTCTGCTTTTTTCTTTATTTTGTGGTTTTCTTCCTTGATTGCTAAGGTGATTCGAGTGGTCTTGGAAGATGAAGTACTGAACCGTTTTAAATTGGCAAGGGGCTTACCCGGAACCATCAGTATGCTGGTGCGGTATGCCTTGGTTACCATTGGTTTTTTTGTAGCCATCAGTGCGGCTGGTTTTGAATTGAGTCAGCTGTCCATATTGTTTGGGGCATTTGGTGTAGGTATTGGGTTTGGTCTTCAAAACATTTTCAACAATTTGGTGTCGGGTTTAATTTTGGCATTTGAACGGCCCATTAAACTAGGGGATACAGTAGAGGTGGGTACCCTCATCGGAACCGTAAAAAACATTGGTATTCGCTCCAGCAATGTGCATACGCTTCAGGGGGCAGAAGTGATTGTACCCAATGGCAATTTAATAAGCAACGAAGTAATCAATTGGACACTGTCTGATAAAAAGAGGAGGATCGAAGTATTGGTGGGAATTGCTTATGGCTCGGATGTGCATTTTGCCGCTAAACTTTTTTCTGATATACTAAAGAAACACGAAGAAGTGTTGCAATACCCTTCGCCCAATGTTTATTTTCAGGGCTTTGGAGATAGCTCGTTGGATTTCAGGTTGCATTTCTGGACCAAAGACTTTAACGATTGGTTGCGGATAAAGAGTGAAATTGTTTTCCAAGTACACGATGCCTTATACGACAACAATATTGAAATTCCTTTTCCTCAAAGAGATTTGCATGTGCGTTCTGTTGGCGATCAAGTAGGAAAAATATTGGGGCCTAATCAGCCACCGAAAGATTAGATCCTTCGGTGGCTTTTTAGTTAAATAGCTTCCGACTTCTCAAAGTCAAAAAGGCCTTCATTTAAATTGCTCAAAGCTTGTGATTTGTAATTGGTGTCCAAGCAAATTGAAATGTTGTTTTTGGAGCCTCCAAAGGAGACCATCCTTACAGGAATATCATCCAAAGCGTCAAATACTTGTTTAACCACTCCGGTTTTTTCGGCAATCATGCTTCCAACGATACTGATAATGGTTTGGTTGGTGTCCAAAGAGATGGTGCCAAATGGTTTAAGTTCGGCCATAATTTGACCAATGTTTTCATCGTCGTCTATGGTTAAAGAAACCGCAACTTCTGATGTGGTAATAAGGTCAATTGAAGTCTTGAATTTATCAAAAACTTTAAAAACATTGCTTAAAAAACCATAGGCAAGCAACATGCGGGTAGATTTTATTTTTATAGCAGTGATGCCGTTTTTCGCAGCAATGGCCTTTATGGATTGCCCATTGAATTTATTACTAATCAAAGTTCCCGGCGCTTCCTCGTCCATCGTACTTTTCAGTCGCACAGGAATGTTGAATTTAGAAGCTGGAAGAATAGAACTAGGGTGCAGAATTTTGGCACCAAAATAGGCCAATTCTGCCGCCTCTTCAAAAGTCAAATTGCGTATAGGGAAGGTTTTGTTAACAACGCGAGGATCGTTGTTGTGCATGCCGTCAATGTCGGTCCAAATTTGAATTTCGTCGGCGTTGATAGCAGCACCTATTAAAGATGCGGAATAATCACTTCCCCCTCTTTTTAAGTTGTCAATAGTGCCTTCCACATTTCTGCAGATAAAGCCTTGGGTAATGTACAATTGGTTGTCTTCTGCCGAGTCAAGGATTTTTTCCAACTCAAACTTCATGAAATTCAGGTCGGGTTCCTCTTCATCGTCCAACTTCATAAAATCAAGAGCAGGTAATAAGCTGGCTTTCACTTCTTTTTCTTGAAGCATCCAATTAAACAGTTTGGTGGAAATTAGTTCCCCTTGTGCTAAAAGAATTTTTTCTTCTGCAGCACTAAAATTTTTACCCTTAATTAAAGATTCTATTGTATCGAAATGTTCTTGGACAACAGCATCTCCTTTGCCTTTGAACTCAGACGAAACGTACAAGTCATCAATAAAATTTCTGTAGTGCGTCAATAACTTTTTTAATTCCTTTTTCGCACTTTCTTTATCGCCCTGGCTAAGGAATCTTCCAATCTTAACCAACACATTGGTGGTTCCAGATACTGCAGATAAAACAACTATTTTACTTTCCTTATCCTGTGTGATAATGTTGGCTACTTTGTGCATTCTTCCTGGCTGCCCAACGGAGGTGCCACCAAATTTTAATACTCTCATGGATTTCGTTTTTGCTTTAAAAAATTAGAATCCCAGCATTTTTATGGCGGTAATAGCGGCTTCATCGCCTTTGTTGCCATGTACGCCTCCGGCACGGTCTAGTGCTTGTTGCTGGGTGTTTGGTGTAAGGACACCAAAAATCACAGGTTTATTGTATTTTAAGTTGACATCAATCAAGCCTTTTGCTACGGCGTCACAGATAAAATCAAAATGTTTGGTTTCACCTTGGATGACGCACCCAATAGAAATTACCGCATCAATGGACTCTTGTTGTGCACAGAGTTGTGCACCAAGAACCAATTCATAACTTCCAGGTACATATTTTTTGATGATATTTTCTTTTTGGGCTCCTTGTTCTATTAGTGTCTGAAAAGCGCCACTGTACAAAGCTTCTGTTACTTCTTCATTCCATTCTGATACTACAATAGCAAATTTTTTGTTGCTGATATCGATGAGATTTTTATTAGAATGATCGCTTAAATTTTTTAATGTACTTGCCATAATATTTTTTGCATAAAAAAAGGGATAAGAAGTAGCTCCTTATCCCTTTGTTAATATTGTTTTAAATCTTAGGATGCAGAGCCAGTTAGCCTTGCTTTCTTCTTTTTAGCTTCAGCTACTTCCTGAGCGTCATAGAAATCCTTAATTATCTTATCATAACACTTTATAGCGCCATCTTTATCGTTATTCAGTTCATATGCAAGACCAGCTTTTAACAAATAAGAAGGAGAGAAAAATTTATTTGATTTGTAGTCGGCAGCCTTGGTGTAATACGCAATGGCGTTATCGTAGTCGTTCAATTCCATATAACAATCGCCTAACAAACTGTAAGACCTCGCCTGTACTAAGATATCAGAAGAACTAAAGTCTTCTAAATAAAGCATTGCTTCTTTGAATTGTCCTTGTTTTAAGAAACTCGCCCCCATATAAAAGTTGGCTAAATTGCTTGCATCCGTACCACTGTAATCCGATAAAATTTGGCTAAAACCTAAGCTATTGCCATCGCCATGCATGGCCAATTGTAAGCTGTCTGCTTCAAAGTAATAAACGGCCTGGAACATTAAAGAATTGGCCTCTTCATTTTTTTGATCTTGTAAATATTTGTAACCAAAATACCCACCAAACACCACTGCAATTGCAACAAAGATCCCTAAAAATACCATTGGGTTCTTTTCAATTACTTCCTCAGTTTTGGTTATTTTCTCTGCAAGCACTTCAGGGTTTTCGTATATTTCATTTCCCTTATCAGTACTCTTTTTATTCTTTTTCTCAGCCATCACACTAATTTTAAGGTCGCAATTATAATAAAATAAATCTATAATCTTAACCTGAACTTTGAATTTTTCTTAAAATAAGCTCGGATTTCCTATTATTCTGTTAAAATAGGGAAATCTTTTTGTTCATAAATATCCGTAAGCGCCTCAGAAGGATCAGGGTAGTTGCTGTTTTCAGCAAATTCAACTGCCTCTTTTATTTTTACTTTGATCGCCGCCTCTATTTGAGACAAAGCTTCTTCTGTTGCGTATTTTTTCTTTAAAATAGTAGAACGTACTTGTTCGATTGGGTCTTGTTGTTTGTACTCTTCAACCTCTTCCTTGGTTCTATATTTTTGAGGATCTGACATGGAGTGCCCTTTGTACCGATAGGTTCTGAACTCTAGTAAAGTAGGTCCTTCACCGGATCTTGCGCGTTTGGCAGCTTCTTCTACTGCCAAATGTACTTCTTCCACATTCATGCCATCCACCGCTCTAGAGGGCATTTCATATGCTGCTCCTAAAACGCTTAGGTCCGTAACATTGGATGTTCTAGAAACAGAGGTTCCCATGGCATAACCATTATTTTCTATCACAAAAATAACGGGAAGTTTCCAAGTCATGGCCAAGTTCAAAGCCTCGTGAAAGGCGCCTTGGCGCACAGCACCATCTCCCATGTGGCACATGCAAAGATTTTTAGTTCCGTTGTATTTTTCAGCGAATGCGATCCCAGCCCCTAAAGGAACTTGAGCGCCAACAATACCATGCCCGCCTATAAAGTTTACGTCTTTGTCAAATATGTGCATAGAACCCCCTTTGCCTTTGGTTGTTCCTGTTTCTTTGCCATACAGCTCTGCCATAATTTTTCCAGGGTCAGTTCCCAAGGCCAATGGATGCGCATGGTCCCTGTAAGCAGTGATCCATTTGTCTTCCTTTTGTAAAGCACTAATGGCACCAGCAGCGCAAGCTTCCTGGCCGATATACAGGTGGCAAAATCCTCTGATTTTTTGTTGTCCATACAACTGGCCTGATTTTTCTTCAAATCGACGCATCAACATCATATCTTCAAACCATTTGAGATATGTTTCTTTCGAAAATTTTGATTTTGTTGTATTTGTCTTTCTATTTGTTGTAGGTCCTTTTTTTGAAGATCCTTTAGTTGTAGATGTTGCCATAATATTAATTTCTTGCTATAACGGAATGCGAAGTTAAAAAAAAGTTGTCAATAATTGAATGTACTTACGAAAACTAATCTTACATAACTTTAAAAACTACGAAGAACAACACCTGGATTTTATACCTGGCATCAATTGTTTGGTTGGCGAAAACGGCGCGGGTAAAACTAATTTGTTGGATGCCATACATGTTTTGTCTTTAACCAAAAGTGCATTCAACCCTGTTGACAGTCAGAATATTAGAAAGGGTTTGGGGTACTATGCTGTGAATGGCCAGTTTGAAACAGGTGGTACAACAGAAGAGGTTATTTGTGGATTCCAAATTGGGAAGAGCAAGTCGGTTAAATTAAATAAAGTGGAGTACGACAAGCTTAGTTTGCACATTGGTAAGTTTCCCTTGGTTTTAATAGCACCCAATGATTCTGACCTAATTAGGGAAGGCAATGAAGTTAGGAGAAAGTTTTTGGATGGGATTATTGCTCAACATGACGCCGCCTATTTAAATGACTTGATTCGATACAACCACTTTTTAAAACAGCGGAATGCCTTGCTAAAGAATTTTAATGAAACAAGGGTGCGCGATTTGGATCTTCTTTTTCCTTATGATAAAAATTTAAAGGAGTTGGCTGCTGCCATCTATAGTAAAAGGGTATCTTTTTTTAACCAATTCATACCTTTTTTTAACCAACACTATGCCCATGTAAGCGGCAATAAGGAAGAAGTAAACATTCAGTATAAGTCCCAAGTAGAGGACGAAGACTTTCCTTCTTTGTTTCATTCGTTTTTGGAAAAAGACATTTACCAACAACGCACCAATGCGGGCATTCACAAAGACGAAATTGTATTTGAGATAGAGGACATGCCGCTAAAAAAGTTTGGTTCACAGGGCCAACAAAAGTCTTTTGCGATTAGTTTGAAATTAGCGCAGTACGACTGTTTGCATGCGATAATGGGTAAAAAGCCTTTGTTGTTATTGGACGATGTGTTCGATAAATTGGATGACTTGAGAATCAAGCATCTTTTGGGTTTAATGGCAGAAAATCATTTTGGTCAAATTTTTTTAACCGATGCAAGACCAGAAAGAACGGCGAGTTTGTTGGAGTCGGTTGAGACGGAAAAGAAAATATTTAATGTCATTAATGGTGTTGTGAAAGTAAATGAACCATAACATTGGTATATTTGTATATGAAAAAGCCATGGGACCCAGGATTTAAGAGGAATAAAAGTACTTCAACAGTAGGAGAAGCGATGGGAGATATGCTCAAAGCCTATAAAATTGAAAGAAAATTTTCTCAAACCGCAGTGTTGAAAGGTTGGGATGACTTGGTGGGGCCCGTAATAGCGAAACGCACAACCAAGGTATATTTTAATAAGAATGTGTTGGTTGTTCAAATTGATTCTGCTCCTTTGAGGAGTGAGTTGAACTACAACAAAACGAAGTTGCTTCAAGCATTGCAAAATAAATTTGGTAGAGAAATAGTAGCCAACTTGCTAATTAGTTGATTCCTTATTTTGAAGTACCACCGCCCTTTTTTTATGTTGCTTTCCACTGGGTTCGTATCGGTTAACCCAATCGTCCAATCGACAGCTCGTAGGAAGGTCTTTAGAGGCCATAGCCGCCGGTCCTTTTAAATTGAGGTATACAAAATCGGCAGTAGGTTTCAATTTTTCTTCGCTGGAAAATGTAGAATGGAATAACAGGGGAAAAGCAAGGGCGACGATTGAATTAAATAGTAACATGTTGGGCTGTTTTAGTTGTAGGATGTACCAAGGCCAAAAAAAGTTTTATTTTTTCTAACTATTTGCCACTTACAAAAATCGTTGTTTAGATTAGTACCCTCTTTGGTCGAGCAAAGGGATTTTTTTAGAAGCCAATTTTTTCAACTAAGAACCATTTTTGGTTATGAGGGCTATGATTATTGTACTATTCCTGGGCGTTTGGTTAGATTCCAATGCTCAGGATATTTTTCTGACCGGGGTTTTTGATGGACCCCTAGCAGGTGGCACACCAAAAGGAATAGAACTTTATGCAGCCCAGGACGTTTCGGATTTAAGTTCCTACGGTTTGGGTACAGCGAACAATGGTGAAGGCAGCGATGGAGAAGAGTATGTCTTTCCTGCTGTCGCTATGAGCAAAGGGACGTTTTTTTATGTCAGTACACCTGCGAGTAATATGATCGCCTTCTTTGGCTTTGATTCTAATTTTAAAACCGGAGTATTGAATATCAATGGCAATGATGCCATTGAGCTTTATTACAATGGCAGTGTAGTAGACACCTTCGGTTTCCAAGATGTAGATGGTTCAGGTCAAGCTTGGGATTATATGGATGGGTGGGCGTATAGAAACCAAGGTGCTCTGCATTCCACACCTTTCGAGCAAATGCAATGGCAATTTTCTGGCACCAATGCATTGGATGGTGCTGCGCAAAACGGAATGGCATCACAACCATTTCCATTCAAAAGTTACCAGCATAAATCCGTGGTAGTAACTCCAGCCATTTTGGACTTAGGTTTTGTTTCCTTTGGGCAAGCCTCGGTCTCTTTGCCATTTCGTTTGTCTTTTTTGAACCTGGAAGATTCTATTACAATTAGAATACCAGCACCCTTCCTTATTTCGGAGGATAGTATGTTCTTTGATAAAGTACATGGGCCGGTATGGTTGGATAGCATTTGGCAAAATACCAATAAGAAACTATTCATCAATTTTACTCCACCGGCAGATAACAATGCTTTTTATCAGGATACAATAAGAATTGAGGTAGATTCTCTGGAGTTTTGTATTCCCATTAAGGGGGTTGAAGGTGCTGCTCCACCCAAGAGCCTTCTTTCAGAGTTTCATTACGACAATGTAGGCACGGATTCCAATGAATTTGTTGAGATTGCCGTGGAAAATGGAACTTATGATATCGGTGCTTTTGCATTGACCTTGTACAATGGCGTTAACGGAAAAGAATACGCCATTTACAATGGCTCTGAATTTACAAGGGGAGAGACATGGAGTAACTACGACTATTGGTACATAGATTTACCAGTTAATGGAATTCAGAATGGTCCAGATGGGATTGCTTTGCAATACGAAAACAGGATGTTGCAATTCATTGCTTATGAAGGTAGCTTCTCTGCTGCAAATGGAATTGCGGTTGGGCACCTGGCCGAATTAATTGCTCCTAAAGAGTCCAACGATTGGACATTAGAGGAGGCATCCATTCATTTTATTGGAAGTGCAGCTCCTTTTGAAGGGTATTTTTGGGAAAACGCGGCAGTTCATTCTAAGGGCGCGCACAACCAATTAAACCCACTTTCCATGACTTTTAAATCTTTTACGGTCACCCAAGATCGGAATGGCAATTGGGTGCGTTGGGCGACAGTTAATGAAAGCAATTGTGCAGTATATAGGGTTCAATTTTCTGAGCAGGGCACTGTATTCCAGGATCTTGTAAAGATACCTTGTGGTAACACAGCCGGGAATAATACTTACGTGGAGTTGGTAAACTTGCCCTCTCCGGGGTATGTGCGGGTAGTAGGAGAAGATTGGGATGGGGTTCAGTATTTTGGCCCATTGATTAGGACCAATACTTCCACTATCTGCTTGGATGAACAAAAAAAATGGTGTTTGAACCCAGATGACCTAGTGACTTACCAATTGCACGACTTGAATGGGCGACTTCTGAAAACAGGCCAAATCCTAGCAGATAAATGGTGGTTGCATTTTTGGCAATTGTGTTCATTGATGAGACAGGACTTCTTTTTGGTTTCTGTTTATGCGCAAGGAGCTCTTTATAAGTGGAGGTATTTCAATGGGAGGAGCAATAGATAAAATGATCGCTTTGGAGGGTCAAGTAACTTTTTGTTGGGAATTCCGTTCAATACTACAAATAGGAAAGATATTGTATGAAAAGCAGTTTAGGCCATTTTGAAGAACTAGTTTTGTTGACCATTTGTATTTTAGGAGATGGTGCATATGGTGTATCCATTAAAAAGGAATTGGAAGGTAGGTTGGGAAAAAAAACGAGTGTTGGTGCCATGCAATCGGCATTGCGAAGGATGGAAGACAAAGGCTTTTTGTTGAGCAGGGTCGGAGCGGCAACTCCGGAGCGAGGTGGGCGGAAGAAAAAGTATTTTAGTGCAACCCAACATGGCATTAATGTATTGAAGACTGTGCAAGAATTGAGAACCCAAATGTGGAGCGCCATGCCATCAACACAAGGATCATGATTAAAAAAATAGCCAACGTCCTATTGAAAGTATGCTGCAACCCTCGTTTCTATGATGATATAAGAGGGGACTTGGAAGAAGAATACCGGCAAGATTCTAGTTCAAAAAGCAGCATAAAAGAAATGCGGTACCTAAGTGCGGTTATTTCCTTGCTTAGGCCCAGCCTAATCCGACCCTTGGTTCCCAACAATAAACCCAACCTGATGTTCCCATCTCATTTAAAAACAGCATTCCGAAACCTTTCAAAGCATAAAGGGCAGTCGGTACCCATTCTTTTTGGTTTGGTGGCAGCCTTTGTTACGTGTCAACTTTTATTTGTAGCCGCTCAATCCGAATACCAATTCGATGGATTTCACAAAAAAAAGAAGGAGTTGTACAGGATTAATTACGATGAAATTAAAAGGGGCGGAGAACACCCCAGGATGTTGCCAACAGTAGGTCCACCAACTGCCTCTTTTGTTAAGAACAACTTTTCTGAGGTAGTGCGGGCAAGTACGGTTAGGCATTCGGAAGGTCGAATTGTTTCGTACCAAGACAAGGTCTTTAAAGAAAATGACTTGTTTTATGTTGACCCTGACTTTCTAGAAATGTTTGATTTTGAGTTCATACAAGGCACTAAGTCTGGAGCATTAAAGGATGTAAATAGTATTGTTTTGACCGCCTCAACAGCTAAAAAATATTTTGGAAATGAAACGGGGTTGGGTAAAATAGTAAGCCTAGACAACCAAACATTGTATACGGTCAAAGGAGTAGTGGAAGATCCTCCAAAACAAAGTTCTTTGCAATTTGATTTTTTACTTCCATTTAGGTCTTTTAAAGTTCCTGCCGGATATCCGGTTACACTCGATTCGTGGGGTTGGGTTTCTTTTTATGCTTTTGTTGAGCTTAAAAAGGACATTTCGGTAGAGGATTTCGAAAAGAGAATGGATGCATTGATTAAAACAAACTTTAATGAGGAACGTTCTGCCGCAATTGATTTTACTTTACAACCCATAACGGAAATGTATTTTGGGGAGTTTTGGAATGGTGATTTGCCTCATGGCAATAAAAAAGATGCAGATATGTTGTTGCTTTTGGCACTAATGGTATTGCTTATAGCCGGCTTTAATTTCGCTAGTTTGTTTTTAAGTTTTACGGTCGGCAGAACCAAAGAGATGGCCATAAGAGCCCTTTCTGGAGCAAAATTGGGAGCTTTGTGGTTTCAAGTGGTTCTGGATGCAATTGTATTGGCGTATACCAGTATGTTATTGGCAACAGGCATTAGTTTTTTATTTATGGAAGTGTTCCATGAACTGGTTGGGTGGGATTTACTTTTTTACAAATCACAATTGGTTGTTCTTTTCCTTTATAGTTCCATTTTGGCAGTATTGGTTGGGGTGGCGGCTGGTATTGTTCCTGCCGTACTCATTGTCCAACAATCCGTTAGTGCGGCACTAAAAGGAGTGTTTCTTGCCAGTAAAAGTGGGAATTTTGTCCGAAGAACATTGGTGGTTGTCCAATTTTCGGTAACTACGTTTATAATAGGGTTTGTACTGTTGTTCAATGCGCAACAAACGTTTATGACCAATCGAAACTTGGGTTTTAACAAAGAAGGTGTAGTGGTGATGGAAACTTTTGGAGAAGAGTTGAATGCGCATTACACTACTTTGCGCCATGCTTTTCAATCCATTCCTGGAGTTGAGTCCATAAGTTTGAGTGGAGAGTCTTTAGATGGAGACAACGGAAGTGTACCTTTTGTTTTAGAAGGTGTTGCAGAAGAAGATGCAAATCCCATCGATATTCTCGGAGTTGCCGATGGTTGGTTGGAAATGATGGAAGTACCGTTGTTAGCGGGAAGGTATCCTGTGCGGAGGTCCAAATACGACTCAATACATGCTGTGGTAATCAACAAAACGGCAGTGGATGCATTGGGAACCAAACCAGAAGCAATTCTCGGTAAAAAAGTTCGGGTTGGTGGTATAGTAACCGATGGTATTGTTATTGGGGTTACAGAAGACTTTCACTTTTCTTCTTTGCACGAACAAGTAGCACCCGTGGCCATTTTGGTACCTCGTACTCAGGTGGACAAAGTATATTTAAAGTTCAACACTACGGATCTAAAATCGGTTATTGGAGCCATAGAGAATAACAGTAAAAAAATAATGGGTGGGGGGGTACCGCTAGCATTTACTTTTTTAGATGATGCACTTAATAAATTGTATAAAAAAGAGAAGCAAATGGGACATTTGATAGTTGCATTTTCATTTCTAGCCATTGCCCTTTCCGTAATTGGTTTGTATGGCGTGACCTTATATTACATTCAATCTAATCAAAAAAATATTGGCATAAAAAAAGTCGTTGGAGCAGGCAACTGGCATCTTTTTTTACAGTTCTTTTCTAGGTTTTACTGGTTAATTTTAATCGGATTGGTTTTGGCTTACCCAATGGTGCATCAATTTGGTCTGCAATGGTTGAATAATTTTGCCTACCACATAGAAGCCCGGTTGTTTTACTTTTTCGCCCAAGGCGCTTTGTTTTCGTTTGTCCTTGCCATATTGGTGGTAGCATTACAATTTTTAAAAATTGTTGCACTGAATCCAACCAAGGTATTGGTGGACGATTGAATCAAAGGAACCACACCATCTTAGTTGGATGTATTTAAGATCATGTTGCCTACTTTTTCCCCATTTTCTATGGCCTTATGGGCGGCAATAATTTGATCCATAGCAAAGGTTTTGTCGATTAAAGTACGCATATGGCCTTGTTCGATAAGGGTAGTTAGTGTTTTTAACCCTTCTTTAGAGCCACTGGTTAGACCGGTCATACTTTTTTTATTACTAAATGGAGCAGCAAGCAATGCTACCAGGGCCCGAGAAATTTTTGGAATGGCAGAAATGTAACGTCCTTTTTTGTTCAACAGCTGCATGCTTTCCAAATGACCAATAGTACCTACAACATCCAATATAACGTCGTACTTTTCCTGGTGGTCGCGCAATGGGGTCGAAGTATAGTCTATGCATGCGGTAGCACCCAATCCTTTTAATGCTTCCAGTTTATCACCTGTGTCCACGGCGGTTACTTCTGCTCCATAATATTGAGCCAATTGAAGGGCGTAAGTGCCAATGCCTCCTCCTGCGCCATTGATTAGCAGCTTTTCTCCTTTTTTTAGCTGTGCTTTTTCGAAAAAGTGGAGTCCTTCTAAACCAAGGCCTACTGGCGCTGCCTCTGACATACTCATATTGGATGGGGTTTTAGTTACCGGACCCTTTTCATCCAGGCAGACATATTCCGCATAACCTCCAAACCTCTTGCCACAAATACCATATACTTGGTCGCCAAGTTCAAATTCATTGGTCTCCTTGCCTTTTGCCACAACGGTGCCAGACACATAGGCCCCTAAGGTTTTGATTTTAGGATGGAATAGACCAAAAACAAGCCTAACAATGAACCAAGTAAAAGTTGGTATTGCAGGGCTTCTAAGCTCACAATCGCCCATGGTAATGGCGCAAGCATTCACCTTAATTTTTAACTGCTTGTTTTGAGGGGTGGGTTGGTCAACTTCTTTTAATTGAAGTACTTCTGGCGGGCCATATTGGTTGTAAACAACTGCTTTCATTTTACTTTTCTTATAGTATACTTTTGAATTATCAGTTTGGTTCAAAAATATTTGCAAAGGAAGTATTGGCAATTAAGTGGTACATAGGAAGCCCTCAAAATTGGGTTTACCGTTTAATAAAAAGCTGATTTACAATTGGTTCGTTATTGAAATTGAACAACTGAAGTAAATACAAGCCTTTGGGAAGCAAGCGAATATCTACTGAAGTGGTGGTGGAATTTTTAGGGTTGGACCGGAGCAAAGTTTGCCCTTGCATGTTGCAAATTTTTAAAACCTGAATCTTATCAGGGCTTTTTATAAACAATTGGTGCTGTGCTGGATTCGGATAAACCTCCACGTGGTGCTTCTCTTGGTTTGCCTTGGACAGCACTTTGCTCCCTGTTAAAGCAGCATAGGCATTGATCCTCCCATGTCCATAAAAGGGATCGAACCCTGGCGTATCCGCACTGCTTTCTCCAACTTGATCCTCTGCACTGTATTCGATTATGGTTTTAATTTGCGAAGGGGTTCGGTTAGGGTCTTGCGCCAATAGAAGTGCCGCAAGTCCAGCAACCAAAGGAGCTGCTTGAGAAGTGCCTCCCCAATAGTAGTCGTAATTGGTGTCGGATAAATAGTTAAGTCCATAGATAAAGTTGCCTGGAGCTACTACATCAATATGACTTCCAAAATTACTACCGCTACTTTTGTCCCAAAAAAATGGAGCAGAACGGGTATCATCTGGATCGGTAGAACCTACGGCAATGGCGTTTTCAAACCCAGCTGGATAATACCGAGTATCGTCGTTAAAATTCATCATACAAGCCACTACAACCACACCATTTCTGAAGGCGTAATTTATCGCATCTTCTAATGTTTTGGAATAAGAGCTTCCTCCAAGCGACATATTAATTACATGGGCGCCGTTGTCTACGGCATAATAGATGGCCTCTGCCCACCAAGAATAATACCCTTGGTTTTGAAAATTGATCACTTTACAGACCATTAGTTGACAATTCCAATCTACACCCGCGTAGCCTATGCCATTGTTCCCAGAAGCACCTGCAATGCCCATTACGTTGGTCCCGTGTCCGTGGTCATCCACCGGGTAGTTGTCGTTGTTTACAAAGTCCCAACCCTGGAGGTCATCGTTGTATCCATTGTGATCCGAATCTTCGTTGTTGGTAGTTTCATCGGTGTTTCCCCAAATTCTTCCTGCAAATTCAGGGTGGTTCAATTTGGATCCACTGTCTAGAATGGCTACAACAATTGCCTCATCCCCCTGTTCAATTTCCCAGGCCTGCTCCATTTTAATGTCGGCACCAACGGTAGCATGGGACAAGTTAAAATTACCTGTGTTTTTGAGGGCGTACTGTCTGTGAAAAAGAGGATCGTTGGGCTCCAGTGCCAAGGAACCTGCTTGCCCACCAGCAAATCCTATAAAATCTTGTTCGACATATTCAAATAAACCCGATTTTTGGTACATTTCTATGGTAGATGCCATGTTTTGTGAAGCATCTAATTGTACCAAGAACAAAGCGCCACCTTCTTGCTGCTTTGGAGAAGCCAACGCTTCCACGGTGACACTTGTGTTGGATTGTTTTAAAAACGCAAAAGCCTTGGAGTTTTTAAAATCTGAAGGTTTGGTTGTGGATTTGGTTTTAACTATGATTCGATTCTCTTTAAGAATCGGAGCGTCTTGTCCTACAACAGCAAGACTCAAGAAAAATAAAACAGGGAAAGAAAAGCGGAGCAGCGCTACCATGTTGGTTAGATTTTATGAAAAATAAAAAATGCATTCAGTTGATATTCAGGTGGTATGCAACCTGGGTATATTCTTGGAACAATTGGTGCTTCCAATAAAATTAAAAAAATTAATGCGAATAATCTTTAGGAAGGTTCATTAATTTCTATGCGATAAATAATTGTGAGTATCGTGGCATTTGCTAAATTTGCGAAGCATAAATGGCAAAAGACTTGAAAAAAAAGATAATTAAATATCTAAAAATAGGAATACCACTCAGTATTGGCATATGGATAAGCTGGTTTTTTTGGAATAAATACACCCCCGAACAACAGAAGATTTTTATTGATGTTTTCAAAGAGAGCAATTATTTCATTCTCTTTTTATCTTTTTTAGTTGGGTTCATTTCCCATTTGAGCCGAGCCATACGCTGGAAGTACATGCTTCGAGCGGTGGACCACGAACCTTCGCTGCGGAATACCTTTAACGCTGTAATGATAGGATATGTGGCCAACTTAGTGGTTCCAAGAATGGGAGAGGCTTCAAGGGCTGGTGTA
This sequence comes from Cytophagales bacterium Alg240-R148, assembly GCA_900537185.1. GTDB lineage: Bacteria > Bacteroidota > Bacteroidia > Cytophagales > Cyclobacteriaceae > Alg240-R148. The sequence continues at coordinate 723,054 of LS999827.1, read as the reverse complement.
ATGAAAGGGGCGGAAGGCATACCATTTGAAAAGGCATTTGGAACAATAGTGGCAGAAAGAGTGATCGATGTTCTATGTTTGGGGCTCATAACTAGTGCTGCATTTTTAATTAATACAGACCAATTGTTAGAATTAAAAAGTTTGATTGAGCAAATGGCTGCGGGGAATTCTTCAGAAACCAATGGTACCCCTATTTGGACCTATATTGTGGCAGGTGTGTTGGGCGCTGGAATAGTTGGTCTTGGTGTTGTGTATTTTATAAACGAAGCAATAAGAAATAAAATCAATGAGTTAATCAAGGGGTTTAAAGATGGTTTGTTAACGATTTTCACACTCAAAGACCGTTGGGCCTACCTGACCTATACGCTATTGATTTGGGGCTGTTACGTTGGCATGTTTTGGATTACTTTTTTTGCTTGGGAAGGCACAGCTAATTTTTCTTTTGCCGCTATGTTGTCCGCATTTATTGCAGGAACTGTAGGCTTTATTATCATGCAAGGAGGAATTGGAACCTACCAAGTGCTGGTGGCTTCGGTTCTAACTTTTTATAGCCAACCAGCTATGTTAATTGAAGAAAATTTATTTTTACCGGAGTATTTTGGATTTGCGACCTTGGTTTGGATAACACAAACATTGCTAATAGTAATATTGGGATTAACCGCCATGATGTTGGTCAAAAAGAATCCAGTTTTAAAAGAGGCTAAAAGTTAGGGAAATACTATATTAACAGAAAGTAGGCTGGCCTGTTGGACTAAAAATGCATTTTAATTTTAGCTGCCTTTCTTTGTTGTATGTAATATAAATACTTCCCTATTAGTTAGTTTGTTACTCTTCTTTCAAAGAATGAATGGGGTTGGAACTCGCAGTTTTATAAGACAAGTACCCTATGGTACACCAGGCAATGGTCAGTAGCAACAACCCTGTTCCTACAAACACTATCCAATCAATGGATGCTTTGAAAGCAAAGGAAGCGAGCCATTTATCGAACCAATAGTATACTATTGGAATGGCAATGGTAATGGCAATTAATATTTGTTTAGAATATTCCCACAACATTTGGCCCATCAAACCTGCTAACCTTGCTCCAAGTATTTTCTTTATGCTAATTTCCTTGGTCCTTTCTGCAAAGGAGAGTGTTGCCATTCCAAACAACCCTATACAAGCAATAAGAATGGCAAGAATCGAAAAACCAGTAAACAATGTGCTTAAGGAACTTTCATTTTCATATTGATTCTGAATGTTATCGGATAAAAATGTAGGTTGGGGAGCATAATCTGGATCAAATTGTTGGAATACGGCATTAATTTGAGCAATTTTTGATTTGGAATTTTCGGTATCTAAGCGGAGCACCACATGGTTGAAAGCCGGGTAATGGACAAGAATCAATGGCCTAATTCCGGTGTGCAAGGACTGGTAGTGAAAATCTTTTACTATCCCGATAACTGTGCCGGTAACATCACTTGACTCAGTTTTCCAGGTGATTTGTGCACCAATAGGGTCTTTCAGCTGTAGGGCTGTTGCGCCGGATTCATTGAGGATAAAAGAGGCCAAGGAGTCACCGTTAAATCGTTTTTCAAATGCTCTTCCTAGGGCCAATTCTATTCCCATTGTTTGGATAAACTCATGGTCCACGAACATTTCAGAAAAGGAAATTTCATTTTGAGGTTCTCCATTGGAGTACACTTCATTCTGATTGAAACCACTGCCTGGAAGGTTGGAACTTGCAGAGACATCCTGGATGCCTGCAATGTTTTGAATTTGTTTTTTGATTTCCGAGTATTTTTCTTTTAACACAGCCGAGTTTAATTCATACAACAAAGTATGTTGTTTTTCAAAACCTAAGGGTTTGTTGTTGAGGTAATTGAGCTGGTTGTATATAAGTAAACTGCCACAAATCATTACCATTGAAATACAAAATTGGGTAATGAGCAATAGGTTGTTTCTTCGTGCGCTTTTCTTTATAATTTTCCCTTTAAGGGCCAATATCGGGTTGGTGGCAGACATAAAAAGAGCGGGGTAAATTCCTGAAAGTATGCCAGTTGTTATTCCAAAAACAAAATATAGACCAATATTAAAAGGAGTATACATGCCTGCTTCTTCTATAGATAGTCCAAACTGCACCTGCAACAAAGGAATAGTTATTTCCATTAAAAGGCCGGCTAAAATCAGGCTTAAAAAAGCAGTGAACACCGATTCTCCAATAAATTGAACAACCAATTGGTTTTTTTGAGCCCCAAGTGTTTTTCGAACACCTATTTCTTTGAATCTTTTTTTAGCACTTGCTACACTAAGGTTTATAAAATTTAACATGGCCAAAATCAAAATAAACACACCAGCCCCCGAGAGAATGTAAACATATTCTATGTTGCCGTTGTTTTCCAATTCCCATCGAATATTGGATTGTAAATGGATGCGTTCTATAGGAGTGAGCTGAATGGAATACCCACTTTTTTCAATCATTTCTAGTTGTTGGGCAGTAACTTGTATGTAATTGCCCATCCAAGGCAACACCTTGGACTCAAGCGCCTCAGAGTCGGTTCCTGGCTTTAATTTTATGTAGTTAAAATGGCCAAAATCATTCCAAGTATAATATGGGGATTGGTCTTTTGGTTTTAAATGAACGTATCCAACTAAGATATCAAAATGAAAATGAGAAGCATCCGGAACATCTTCAAAAACTCCAGCAACTTCAAAATCATTACCTGCACTTTCTATGGTTAAGATGGAGCCCAAACAATTGGCCGTACCAAAGTATTTTAAAGCGGTGGACTTTGATAACAACACTGTATTTGGGCTTCTTAATACAGTCTGTTTGTTTCCAATGATTAATGGGAAAGAAAAGACATCAAAAAAATTGCTGTCTACCGATAGGATTCCGGTCTCTAGATATTTTTCGTCTTTTTCTTTATTCCAAATTTGGAATTTTCTTTTTGTTAGGCCTGGCCCCCACAAAGGAGAAAGGGATACTGCCGCTTCCACTTCAGGAAAATCTTTTACAAGAGCCTGTGCCATGGGATGAGGAGTTCTTGTTTGTGGCTGGTCCGTGTGCCACTCCACACGGTAAATTCTTTCTGACCCTTCGTGAAATTCGTCGTACTTCAATTCATTTTGAACATAAAGCAGAATAATGAGCACACAAAACAAACCCAATGTCAAACCAGAGACATTGATTAAAAAATTGAGGTTCCTTTTTCGGATGTTTCTAATTGCTGAAGTAAAGTAGTTGCGTATCATATGTTTTCATTTTGACCTATACGTGCCAAATTGATACCATATTATAAAAATAGCCAATTTTTGAATGAAACGCTGTCTTAGCAAATTATAGTGTTTCAGAATGATACAAAATTTGTTTTGAACTGGAACATACAAGCCATTAATGAGTATATTAACAGAAAAAATCAATGCGTAAAACATCCCTTTTGGTAATAGATGATGACAGCGATATTCTAAAAACCCTTGGGGTTATTTTAGCAAACGATTTTGATCCCATAGTTTTAGAGTCCAACCCAGACAAAATCAGTTATTTGATGCACCAACATCAATTTGATGTGGTGATGTTGGATATGAATTATAGCCCAGGCGAAACCAGTGGCAAAGAAGGGTTGTCTTGGCTAAGAAGAATAAAAGCGGTGCAACCGGAAGCCAATGTGGTGGTGATGACTGCATACGGTGCCATTCAGCTTGCTGTAGAAGCAATGAAAGAAGGGGCCCATGACTTTATTGTTAAACCATGGGACTGGGAAAGTCTGAAAGGGACGTTGGATGGCGTCCTTCACAAACAACAAATAGGGCTTACTGCAAAAAAAGCACAGCATTTTAAACATACACTGGTAGGAAATTCGGCAGCCATGAATTCCATTTTTCAAATCATGGAAAAGGTCGCAAAGACCGAAGCCAATATTTTAATTTTGGGTGAAAACGGAACGGGTAAGGAGTTGGTGGCGGAAGCATTGCACCACAATTCGAATCGAAAGGAGCATGCATTTGTAAAAGTAGATTTAGGTGCTCTGTCAGAAAATTTGTTTGAATCTGAATTGTTTGGACATAAGAAAGGGGCATTTACAGATGCAAAAGAGGACAAACTAGGCTTACTCGGCCAGGCTCAAAAGGGGACCTTATTCCTAGATGAAATAGCCAATATTCCTATCAGGTTGCAAAATAAATTGCTAAGTGTATTGCAAAATAGAAGGTATACTCCAGTAGGTGCAACAGAATCGTTGGAGATGGACGTGCGGCTAATTTCAGCAACCAATGAACGGCCAGATGTTTTGGTTGTTGAAGGTAGTTTTAGGCAAGATTTATTGTACCGCATTAATACAATTGAAATAGAAGTACCAAATTTGAGATCCAGAAAAGAAGACATCCCTTTGTTGGTAGCGCATTTTTTAAAAATTTATAGCCAACAATACAGCAAAGGAGTATTGCAATTAAATGAACAAGCCATCAATTATTTAAAAGAACACCCTTGGCCAGGTAATGTTCGAGAGCTTCAACACAGTGTAGAAAGAGCTGTGATTTTGGCTTCTAAAAATAGTCTTTCAAAATCCGACTTTTATCTGGGCCCTTCGGATATTGATAGCAATGACGGCTCATTGAATTTGGATCAAATTGAAAAAACAACAATGATCAAAGCTTTGAAACAACACCAAGGTAATATTAGCAAAGCAGCCAAAGAACTAGGATTGGGAAGAACCACTATGTACCGTAAAATGGAAAAATATGGGCTACAATAAGTTCAAATTTGTAACCGTTGCGCTCCTTTCAAGTTTGCTTTTACTGGCATTTGCTTTGTCGTATGTGTTATTAAAAACAAAATGGTTTTTTACGCCTTTGGTATTGGGGTTGTTGGTTTTGCTCGTACTGTTGTATTTAATTCGATACATTGAGTTAGCCAATCGTGACCTTTATAATTTCATAGTATCTATCAAACAAGGTGAATTTAAAGATAGGGCGCTCAGTACTGGGAGTAGGTCGCACGATAAAATGACAGAACTTCTGGAAGATATTACCCATTCTTTTTCGGAGCTTAATATTGAAAAAGAGTCGCATCTAAAATACCTTGAGACATTAAATGAGAATATGGGAATTGCCTTGATAAGCTTTGACCAAAGTGGGCAATTAAAACTAATGAACCGGTATGCAAAAAACCTCTTGAACAAACCATGGCTACAAAATTACGAACAACTTAAAATACATGTTCCAGAGCTCCACGCAGCTGCTAATGCTCTAGAATCCGGACAAAGTAGTATTGTAAAGGTGGTAATTAACCAAGAGTTGCGGTATTTGAATGTTACCTTAAAGAAATTTCATATACAAGAAATTCAAAATACGATACTTTTGATCAAAGATATCAGAAGCGAGTTGGAGTCAAAGGAGAATGAAGCTTGGCAGAATTTGGTTCGTGTGCTTACGCATGAGATCATGAACAGCATCACCCCAATAGTTGCATTGAGTGAGGCGACGGTACCATTGATCAACAATGTAAGCGACGATAAGCTAAAAGAACGGTTGTCCATTGCGAGCGCCACTATCCAAGAAAGGGGCCAAGGGTTGATTCAGTTTGTCCAAGCTTATAAAGATTATACAAAAGTACCCGAACTTGATTTTAAAAAATTTGATTTTCAAGAGATTTTGGAGAGAATTCGATTTTTGTTTGAACCCTTTTGTGATCAAAACGATGTGTTAATGGTTATAAAATCCAATTCCAGTAGTCCTTTTATAATAGGGGATAAAGGTATGTTGGAGCAAGTCGTAATCAATCTCATGCAAAATGCTTTAGATGCAGTAAAAGATGTTGAGGAGGCGGAAATTGATTTGGAATTGATCTATAATACTGCCAATAAAAGTGCCACTCTCCAGCTCCAGGACAACGGAATAGGCATTCCACCGGAGAAAATGGATAAAATATTTATTCCTTTTTATTCAACAAAATCCAATGGTTCAGGAATAGGATTGCCTCTGGCCCGTAAAATAGTGTTGCTGCACAAAGGCAGAATTGAGTTGGATTCAAAAGAAGGTGAAGGAACCCAAGTTAGATTGATGCTTTAGTTTCTTCTTGTGGTTGGAACATGTTTATAATGGATAACAAGGCATGCAAATCTTTGTCTCTAAATTGGAGGGTAGTTTTAAAATCATAAGATCCCTTGCCATTTGGTTTAAGTCCCCCTTCTAAAGAGGACACCACAAACGGAATGGTCAAGTAAGGTAGGTTTTGATGCAATTGCTGCAACTTTATAAAATCGACTTGCACATTTAATTCCGCCGAGTTGCGCACAGAAAACTCAGATGGTTTTGCAGTAGTGTAGGCAATAAATTGGTCTTCGTTTTTAGCCAATAAAATAGGAAAATCAACAGGAGCGTTGATTTTATACCCGTTTTTTGATCTTACAATAATGTTTTTAGATAACAGTTTATTGAAAAGAAGCGAATCTGAACTTTTGAGGTTGATTTCAAAAAGCGGGTAGGGTACTTTTTTTATTTTTTTTATTTCAACCTCGTTAAAATCATCGTCGTATTCGTAGGAGGTAAAAGTATTAATGAGTGTGTCGTAACCATAAAACCGGAGGTCCAATGCCGCTTGCGCCAATGGAGAAAAATCAGATAACGTAAATCCGTTATCTGCTAAAATGGAGTCTATAGGTAGTTGGTTTGTTTTGTGGTATTCCAACCCTAAAATTTGGATTAATCTTGCATCCATTTCAAGGTGAATGATGGCTTCTTGATCCGTTTGGGCCTGTGTTTCTGTTTGCATAACAAAGGCTTTGGAAAGCAAAACTTGGCCATCCATTAAAATTGCTCCTTCTTCAAAGTTGATAGTAGACCATACATGCTTAACAGCGGAAGCAGTAAAATGGGAGTGGGGTGGTTGTGCCCAATAAAGTATATCGTATTCGTTATTAATAGCATTGGCAATGGTGGAATCACTTTTGCACCATTGGTTGGTAGTGGAAAACACAGCGCCATGAGGGTTCATCGAAGTAGAAGGGAGTGTTTCAAAATAACTTAATAATAGTCGTTTGTCATCCCAAGAGATGTATAGTTGGTCCTCTTCAGAATAAAAAGTAGTGCCGTTTTTGTTCTTTAACGGAACAAAACGTTGCGCCATGGAATCTAAAAGGTACCGTTCTAACTTTTCCTGGTCACCAATACTGGCTATAAAGTTGTGCGCTTTTTCGGTTTGATAATAAACAAGCGTATCTCTGTAGCCTATTTTAAAATCACCAATTAACTCAAAGTAGTTGGTACCGGAACTCGCTGTATCTCGAGGTTGGATTCTATCCAACAGATCACTAAAAAAAAATGGGTTTTTAATAATTTCTGTTTCAAAAGAACTGTAAATGCGGTTGCTGTTTAGAACAACAACCGCATGGCTTGTGGATGGAATTAATGACAAAAGAGAGTTGTTTCTTTCTACTTTTCCTTTGCTTCTGTACTGTAGAATGGCCATTATTGCTATTAGGGCAAAGGCCAACAATGCATAAAACCACCACTTTTTAAACATTATTTAAGTCCTTTTTCGATTTTGTACATTTCGTTTACATATTGGATTAGTACTTCCAAAGAATTTACTTTTTTGTTGGGCACTTTAAGCGTTGCAACAGTTTTGAACCCGTTTGCTGTTGGCACGGCCCCAGTCATAACAAATTCCTCTGCATGGTCCATGCTAAGTTGGTACATTTGTTTTTCACGTTCGTTCATTCCCATTTCACTAACAGGCATTTTTTCGAGCAAAGACTTTAAGTTGATATATGCTACTTGGTTGTTGGTTGCGGTCAAATTAGCGTGGCTTTTGTCGAGCGCTACCATTTTAGAACCAGAAGCAATTTTTTTAATGCCAGATTCATCGTTGCTTACAAATAATATATCATCCTTGGTGGTGATAAAAGTAGGAAAACTGCTGCTTCCTTTTGTTACTTTGTAGTACCCATCTTTCTCATCCAACATTCTACTAACCCGTAGAATATTGATCATCTTATCCATGTAAACCTTATCTGTACCCATCATAAAAGTGTAAACAGGTAAAGTTTCCGTTTTGGTATGTTCTACTTCTTTTGAATTATAATCGTCATCGTACTCGTAGGTTACATATTTAATTTCCATGGGTCTGATGTCTTTCACAACAAACATAGCGTTGGCCTGAAAAACGTCGAATACAGCATCTTCATCTATTAAAACATCGATTAACAAACTCCAAACATCGTTCGCCATTTGTCCATATTCAGGAATTTCGTTGATGGCGTCACCGTAGGTTGATTGGAAATTTTTAACAGCAGCTTTCATATCCATGGCTACAGAGTAATAAGCTAGCGGTTCTTTGCTGTCGGCATATTGGGCAAACTTAGGGTTGACAGTTCCTTTTAAAATGCTCTTGGTGTAGTCGCTGAATTTTTTGTTCATATAACTCTCAATTTCCAACACTACTTGTTGTTTCTCGAAATTTAGGCCATACCATGCTGCGTTTCCTTTTAAAAGTCCGCTAAAGGAATTATAAAAAGGCATCATTGGTCGGTACAACTTGGTCAATTGGCCGGCAGTTATGGCCGAAGAGTTTACCCAAATCCCAAGGTCATAATCACTCAATTTAGATGTTTGGAAGGAAGGTAATTTAGTAACACTATTGGAAACCCCTTTGGCTGTTTGTTCTGCAAGTTGCACAGCCCATAAAGCGGACAATTCTTTTTTTCCACTGTATCCTTCTTGTACACCATACTTTTCAGCTAACTCTGGGTGGTTGTTGTAGTACGAGTAGTCAATTTCTGCCATTACCATATAAGCTTCGTTGCCGTTGATGCTGAATATACCGTTGCCCATGGAAGCATAGGAGTTCCCATTTTTATCTGTTTTGAGCTCACCTAATTCAGAAAGGATAGACTTTAATTTGCCTGCGTCGTTCAAAGGAAGATAGAAATTAAAATAGGATACAGAATCTGTAAGCTGCATAAAGAAATACAAGTTTTTCTTAACATCCACTCCCATTTTGCTAAGGTCTTGGTTGTTTTCCATTTGAGGAATGCTCGCAATTGTTTCATTTAACTTTTTAGAAATGTCTAATTTTTGAATGTCATTCAAAGAAAAGTTTTGATCTAAATTTGCCCCGTTCAATGAGACCACTACTCCAGCGTTGTCTGGAATTTTTTGTTCTAGGTTTTGTGCGTTCAGATGTAAGCTGAACAGGCATAAAATAATTAGTGATAGTTTTTTCATTTGTTTATTGTTATTGTGTTTTCAACACTGGCCTTGTTGGATATCAAATCGGATATACCCACTTTGGTCATGATTGCTTTTTTGTTCTTAGAAATTTTTGAAGCCGGATTACTGGCCGATTTAATTGTGTTTTCAAACCGAAGGATGGTGCGCAGGGATGCCCCTTTAATTATTTCTCGGTTTTCACCATTTATTCTGTTGTTGATGGCGCTTAGGTTAAAATTTTGACTTCTTTTAAACGTTGCCCCGTCAAAGGTAATATGTGGTTTGGTATCAGTCGCAAAAAGATTCTTTTTATCCATGGACTTTATATGGTTGGCTATGGTGTTCAACGCCTCTACATCTTGGAAGTTACAAGAAAGTGTAAAAATGAAGTCATCAAAGTTGGCATTGGACTTCACTTCGCTGATTCCAGCGTAACCCCCTAATACCTCTTCCAATTGATTGATTTTCGAAAGTATAAGTTTTTCATCCGGAACCTTACTCCCATTTATGCTATCCAATAACATAATCGAAGCTAACTTCGTCTTACTTTGACTCAAATTAACCGTCATTTTGAAAGATCCAGATCCATCTGATTGGAGGTTAAATTCTTCAATGATCTCAAAACAAGAGCCCATTGTAAACATACATAACACCAGTAAAAGTAATAATTTGATCTTCATACAGCAAAATTGAAAATTTTGTAGCGTAATACAATTATTGAGCCGTTATTTTTTAAAGGGTGGAATTAAATTTTTAATCAAGGGAAAATGAATGCTTTGCAGGCAACGACTAGGATTAATTAAAAAATTAACAAACTAAAATTTAAAAATAATAAAAAATATAAGTATATTAATATATATTCGTGTTTTAAACGAACGATAAATAATTGCTTAATTTTTTATATGGACAAAATTGTGGAGCAAACTGCAAAATCAACTGTTTCTACTAGTAAAATTGTTTTGATGGGCAATAGGATTCCTAAGGACTATTTCATTACCAAAGGTTCCAGTGATACAACCAAGGGCCAAGCACCTTCGGACCCATCTTATACTTTGGCTCTTGAAAATGCTGGTTTGGGAGGATACAATATTATGGAATACAATTCGGTTCTACCTCCTGATGCCATTGAAATTAGTAAAGTGGAGGCGGGAAAGTACCAGCACCATGGTGCCATTACGGAAGCTATTATGGCACATATTTCTGGAGTGAAGGGGCAAATATTATGCTCTGGCATTGGCAGGGTTTGGGTAAGAAGAATATCGGACAACCAATTAATGGGTGGTTTTACAACTTCCTATGAATCGGTGCATGAGGCATGTGAATTAACAGTAGCTGGAGCCCGACAAAAGGCTAAAGAAGCCTTGAACTTGTCTTTATTCGAACTGATGCACAGGAGGTACAGTGCAGCTAAATACGATTTTTTAAATGAAACTTTTGACCTCAACTGCTTTAAAGTTAAAAATTGTCTAGGCACATCTTTAACTGCGCTGGCATGGGTAAATTATATTTATCCAATTTTTGGTGAAAGCAGCAGACAAATGAATAGTTAAGTTAATTAGTAAATAGATAAAGGGAAAGGGGCTGTAGCAATACAGCCTTTCTTTTTTTTAGGACTCTTTTAAGAAAATTGAGTTGCTGTTTATATGCTGAATTCTACTTTTTAATGGGGTGGATCATTTTAACGAATGGATATGCTTGCGCTTTGATTTCCAGCTAATTGAAGTTGCATAAAGAGGATCAAGTAAAAAGCCATATCAGGATAGAAGTTAATTTGAGCCTAAATTAACGAGTGACCAACCCTAAGATTTTGCACCTTTCTATCCTGATAAAAAATATGACCTAACCTATACTCATTACGAATGAGTGCTTTTAATATCTTTATTTTTTTTCCAACGCTTAACACCCCACCAAAATCCTGCCAAAACTATGGCAAAAGGCCAAATATTAATAGAGAAAAGTATAAAACTTTCGAATCCATTCCATCCAAGAGTAAATTTATCCATGGCTTTGTGCCAAAACGATCTACCTGGCGCTTTTGCTAACATTTGTTTGTTTTCATAAAACTCCAATTCAATTGTGGATTCAGAAGCCTTTAAGTGGATGTAATTGATTTGTCCTTGTAATGATTCTATATTTTCCCTAATTCTAGACAGCTCTTTTTCAATTAACAACATGTCTTGGATAGAATTCGCTTTTTGGAGCATGGCAACATATTGTTCTTCTGTTCTTTTTTTGTTTTTCAGCCTGGCTTTAAGGTCCACAAATTGTTCGGTTACATCCTGCACATCAATTTGATGGGTTTGTATGTAAACAGCTTGCTTTAAGATTGCATTTATAAAAGAATTAAATTTCTTGTTGTTGCATTTCAATGTAAAGAAATGGCGTATGTTGTAATCGGACTCGGTCCGGTTGTGTTGAACATATCGAACTTGGTTTTGTTGCATGAGCTGCTTTAATTCTTGGTGGTAATCCTTTTCAGATTTTACTTCCACCACCACATGTGCCGTTTTAATTATTTTATTCTCCACCGGTTGAAGTGTGTTGTTGGTTGCATAGGATGTGCTTCTGGTTTCTGATACCTGAATGTCATTACCCTCATAGGCCCCATGGGCAAAACTAACATTTTCAGCAGCCGCTTCTTTTGTACTCGGTTGGGAGCTGTTTTGGTTGCAAGACCAATTAAGGGAAATAAGCAAGGAAATTATTAATGTGTACTTCATAAGCAAACTCTGGTAGGTTTCTTTTTACTATAGGATGCATATTGCAATGTTATTCCATAATTTTATTTTAAAAAAAAGTCACAAATTCTAACATAGTAGTTATGGATTAGAGATTTTCTTATAGTAAGTTGTTGTCAATGAGCACTTTAAAATCTTCTTATGCACACCATTGTTTTCAGTTTTTTTGCCCCAATCTTAGGTGTGCTTGTATTTTTTCTTTAAGAATCAATTGATACATTTATTATAGAATTAAAAAGTAAGGTAAAAGTATGCCGGGAAACCTTGTTTTAACCAATCCTGATTATGGATTGTTCGTAGGTCGTTTGGTGGACAACAAAGCACACCGACATTATGCAATTCAAATAACTATTGAATTAACACAACCTATTGTGATGGATAATTACTCCGTTGCAATTGAAAAAGGAATGTACCTTAACTGGAGCAATGAACCACATTCTATTCAAAGTGCAGGAGAAGTGCTGGTTTTGTTAATAAATCCATTTTCTAAGTTGGCTCATGGTGTTGGAATCAATGGGAACCAGCCATTGTTTTTAAAAGATTTTTGTATTCCAATTAAAAACCAAGCCTTACTCTACCTTAAAAACAAGCAATCTTCAGAGTTTTCGAAAGCCATACAAGCAATTATGGAACAATTGAGTTGTGTCTGTAGGCAAGAAGAACACTGGAAGGACCATAGAGTTTTTGAGGTGGTAGAGTATTTAAGCACCCAACAAGACCGAACAGTTCCTTTGTTAGAGATGGCCGAAAGAGTACATTTATCCCCGAGTAGGTTGCTGCATTTGTTTAAGTCTCAGACGGGGCTTACCTTTCGACGAGCCCAGTTGTGGTACAGGATAAGGGCTTCGATTAATAGGTACAACACTTTAAACTTAACTCAAATAGCCCACGAATTCGGATTTACTGATAGTGCACATTACAATAGAACATATAAAGAACACTTTGGGTTTTCCCCTAAAGAGTTAATGAAAAACAGCCAATTTATACAAGTTTAAGACCTACAAGTGCTTTTTATTTGCAATAAAAAAATGAAAAAACACTTAGAAGAGACTGTTATGCTTAATTTTTCACACAAGCGATTGCAGCAACTGGTAGAAAGGAATGGTTGGCGGGCTATGGACCCAACCCAACAAGTAGGGGCAATTTATAACTTCGTACAGAACAAAATTGTATTTGGTTACAATAAGTCAGATGCAATTGCGGCATCCCAAGTATTGGAGGATGGCTACGGTCAGTGCAATACAAAGACAACCTTGCTCATGGCATTGTTTAGGGCGGTGGGCCTACCCTGCAGGCTCCATGGTTCTACTATTAAAAAAGCATTACAAAAAGGTGCAATCCAAGGTTTATGGTACCAACTGGCTCCTGCCGAAATAGTGCATTGTTGGACAGAAGTTTATGTAGATGGGGCCTGGTATGGTTTGGAGGGTGTGATCCTGGACCGACAGTACTTACAAGAGGTTCAAAAAAAATTCCAACATTGCGGCCCTACCTTTTGTGGTTTTGGTGTATTTACCAACAACTTACAAAACCCTCCAATCGAATGGGATAAAAATGACACTTTTATCCAAAACAAAGGGGTTCACCAAGATTTTGGCATTTTTGATAACCCAGATCAGTTTTTTGCCAGGCACCGGCAAAAGCTCAATTTTATCCGACGGGTATTATTCAAGTATTGGATTAGGTTTAGAATGAACAACAATGTAGATCGAATCAGAAAACTCAAAAGTGTCTAAAATTCCTATTTGCGTTAAATAAACTTTCCGATCTTTTGCACAAGGATTTCCAGGTATTCTTGGTCTGTTGCGTCAAAATCGCTTAAGGTAGCGCTGTCAACATCTAAAATATGTACCACTTGCTTATTATGAATAACCGGTACTACTATTTCAGATTTGGATGCAGAGCTGCACGCAATATGGCCTGGAAATGCCTCAACGTCCTCTACGAGTATGGTGCTTGCATTTTGCCAACTTGTACCACAAACGCCTTTGCCTTTTTTAATTCTGGTACAGGCTACAGGGCCTTGGAATGGTCCCAGTACAAGTTCTTCTCCTTTTACTGTGTAAAAACCTACCCAAAGAAAGTCAAAAGTTTCTTTTAAAGCCGCCGCTATATTACTCATATTGGCAACAACATCATTTTCGTAGCGGACCAAACTTTCTATTTGGGGAATAACAGTTTCGTACTTTTCTGCCTTGGACTGGGTTTTGTCTATAATTAAATCTTCTGCCATTTTATCGGTTGTTGAAGTAGATATGAAGCAAGTCTTTTTGAATTGCCGAAGTGTTACTTGGTGTCAACGCAATGTTAGGTGCATTAATTCCTTTTTTAAAGAAAACATTCCCTGTAAAAACTCGGGCTTCGTCCCAAAGCCCAGCATTAATAAACGATTGTATGGTTCGGGTACCTCCTTCGATAAACAAAGAATCGACCCCTTTTGTATAAAGGAAGTTCAATATATCGCGTTCTGGAGATGCTGGGTCAACTTGAATCGTATGTGGCGCAGTAGACGGAACAAAGCTGAAAACGTAGGTTTCTACCGATTGATCTAAAATTTTGGCGTTTTGTTCCAGCCTTAGGTTAGGGTCGAACAACAGCCTTATTGGATTTTTACCAGGCCAATCCCTTGTGGTCAAAGTTGGGTTGTCCTGTTTGGCGGTGTTAATACCAACCATAATGGCAGCAGTTTGCGCTCGCCATTGGTGCACCAACTGTCGGCTGCAAGGCCCACTAATCCATTTGCTGTCAAAATTTTCTTTGGCTATTAATTTGTCTTTGGTTTCAGCCCATTTAAGTATTACATACGGTCGCTTTTTGCTATGAAAAGTAAAAAACACTCGGTTCAATTGAAGGCCAACCCCTTCTAAAATACCAACACGGACATGGATGCCAGCATTTTTAAGTATAGCAACTCCTTTTCCAGCAACTTTAGGATTGGGATCTAGGTTGCAGATTACTACTTCTTTTACTTGGTGTTGGACCAGTAAATCAGCACAAGGAGGAGTTTTTCCAGTATGTGCACATGGTTCAAGTGTTACATATACAGTAGAAGCCGAGAGCAATGCTTTGTTTTGGACCGAAGTTATGGCATGTACCTCAGCGTGTGGCCCACCAAACTTTTGATGGAAGCCTTCTCCTATTATTTGTCCTTCATATACAACGACACAGCCAACCATTGGGTTGGGAGCAACAGTGCCATTGCCCAGGGCGGCAAGCTCTAGAGCCCGTTGCATGAATAGCGCATCATCTTTTGTATCGGACATGATAATAATTTTGCCCAAATATCTATAAAGAGAACAATAAATGAAAGTTTTAAAACAAGAATCAAAAATTCATTCCTAATGCGCTGTTCTTAATTTTTCTCCCCTTAAATTTGCTCCATGATACAAACAGGCACCCAAAATTATCTTGGTTTAAAGCAGAGCATCATGCACCTATTGTCTCCAGAGATAGAAGCAAGTGAAAAAGCCAATTATGCTTCGATGCTTATAGAAACATTTTTAGGGTTGAATCGAGTGGACGCCATAATTAATAAGCCATTTGAATTGAATAATTCCGAAGCCTTAGAGTTCAACCAATCCATCTTAAAATTGAATCAATTGGAACCAATCCAGTATGTGTTGGGCTTTGCCTGGTTCATGGATTGGCAATTTAAAGTAACAGAGGATACGCTAATACCGAGGCCAGAAACAGAAGAACTTGTTGATTTAATTAACAAAGGGCATTCGGAAGCCAGTCGGGTTTTGGATATTGGTACAGGAACGGGTTGTATACCCATCGCATTAAAACTTAAAAACCCGGATTGGAACATCACCGCTTTGGATATTAGTGCAGACGCTTTGGAAGTGGCAAAATCCAATGCCGAGCAGTTGGGTGCTTCCATTAACTTTGTGAAAATTGATATATTAAAGGAGGCAATACCCCCGCTCCAATATGACATTGTTGTAAGCAACCCACCCTATATCACAGAAGCTGAAAAGAATAAGATGCAGCACAATGTTTTAAACTTTGAGCCACACCTGGCATTGTTTGTAAAAGACAAAGACCCTTTATTGTTTTACCGTGTAATTGCCCAGAAAAGCAAAGTAAATTTAAAAAAAGGAGGCACCTTGTATTTTGAAATTAATGAAACATACGGCAATGAAACCAAAGAACTTATGGCGTCAATGGGCTATTTGGATGTTCAAGTCTTTCAAGATTTAAGTGGTAAGGACAGAATGGTAAGTGGGGTTGTTGCCAACCCCTGAAGCAATTAAAAACCGATTGGCTTGCCTTTGTAGCTGTGCTTTTCTAATTCTTTTGCAGTATCCAATACTTTCTTTTTTAAGGAATCCATATAGTTTTGGACATTGGAACTTATAACCTCATCAAAAGAACCAATCATTTTGGCAGCTAAAATGCCGGCATTTTTAGCGCCATCCAGGGCTACAGTAGCCACTGGAATGCCCCCAGGCATTTGTAGAATAGATAGAATAGAATCCCATCCGTCAATTGAATTACTAGATTTTACTGGGACACCGATTACTGGCAATGGTGTTAAGGAGGCTACCATTCCCGGAAGGTGGGCAGCGCCACCAGCACCGGCTATTATAACCTTTAGGCCCCGTTCTTTGGCTTGTGTGCCATACTCAAACATGCGCTCTGGAGTACGATGAGCAGATACTATTGTGATTTCAAAAGGGACTCCTAATTCTTCCAACATATCAGCAGCTTCGCTCATTATTGGAAGGTCCGACTTGCTGCCCATAATTATTCCTACTAGTGGCTTTGTCATGCTTTTATTTTTAATGTTTTTTTAACGTAAATGGCTTTTTTCTTAAGTGCTGTCAGGTCTTGGTCTTCTATCGTAACATGGCCCATCTTCCTGAATGGCTTGGTTTGTGTTTTTCCATACAAATGAACATGAACACCTGGAACGGCTAAAATTGCATCCATTCCTTCATAAATGGCATCTCCTGTATAACCATCGGCGCCTAAAATGTTCACCATGGCCGTTGGAACTTTTAAATCTGTTTTACCCAAAGGCAACTGCAAAATGGACCGAAGGTGTTGTTCGTATTGAGAGGTAATATTGCCTTCTATAGTTTGATGTCCGCTGTTGTGGGGCCTTGGTGCCACTTCATTGACCAGCAATTCTCCTGTATTTGTAACAAACATTTCAACAGCCAGCAAACCAACCATTCCCAAATCTGTTATTACCTTTTCAGCTAGCAATTTTGCCTGGCTTCTGATGGACTCTTCCAGCGAAGCAGGAGAGAAAAGGTATTCAACTAAATTTGCTTCCGGGTGAAACACCATTTCAACCGTAGGAAATGAAGTTACTTCTCCGGATTCGTTTCTTGCAACAATAACTGCTATCTCTTTATCAAAGTCAACTAATTTTTCTAGAAGAGAGGGTGCTTCAAACGCCTTTGATAAGTCCTCCGCGTTGCGCATAATTTGAACCCCTTTGCCATCGTAGCCATCCTTTCCTAGTTTATTTACAGCCGGTAGAAAGGCAGCGTGTGCTTGAACGGCCTCTTTATTAGCAGTTAAAACAAATTCAGAGGTAGGAATGTTATGGTCTACGTAAAACTGTTTTTGCAGTCTTTTATCTTGAATCAGTTCAATTATATGGGGCTGTGGGAAAACCTTAACACCTTTTTTCTCGAGGTCTTTTAATGCCTGGATGTTGACCCGCTCAATTTCGATTGTAATTAAATCAAGTTTTTTACCAAAGTTATAAACTGCATCATAGTCTTGGAGGTCGCCATGAACAAAACGATGCGCAATGTGTTTACAAGGTGCATTTAAATCGGAATCCAAAATATCAATGGATAAATTCATATCTATTGCACTCTGAATTAACATTCGGCCTAATTGACCACCTCCTAACACTCCAATCTTAAGTGCTCCAGTATAAGGATTTTTCATCCGGTTTAGATTTGTTTATGCAAAAGTTGCAAATAGTATTCAATTATAATAATTCAATGCTAATTATTCTATCCGATACGTCGGTAGCATGCACCACTTCCATGCCTTTCACCACTTTTCCAAAGATGCTGTACCGCCCACTTAAATGCGGTGTAGGAGAATGGGTAATGAACCATTGCGCACCTTCAGTATCTTTTCCAGCAGAAGCCATGCCCAAGTATCCCTCTTCATATTTTAAATCAGGTACTTCTGTTTTGATCGTATGGTCTATGCTGCCATAGCCATCGCCTCTACGACAACCAGCCTGAACAACAAAATTAGGCACCACCCTATGGTATTGAACCCCGTTGTAGTATTTTTCATTTGCCAACTCAATGAAATTGTAAACTGAAACAGGCGCTTTTTTAACCATCAATTCAACTGTAATCTCTCCTTTGCTGGTGGTGATCAAAACTTGCTGTTTTTTTGGAATATTAGATAGTTTGTCCCAATCAACTT
Source organism: Cytophagales bacterium Alg240-R148 (assembly GCA_900537185.1). Classification (GTDB taxonomy): domain Bacteria; phylum Bacteroidota; class Bacteroidia; order Cytophagales; family Cyclobacteriaceae; genus Alg240-R148. Next base: position 704,716 of record LS999827.1, on the reverse strand, counting down.
GCAACAACTGTGGGCTGTATTCTTTGGGTGTAAACGTCGTGTCCAATTGAGCCAAAGCCTTGTCAATTGCTTCGAAAGTTTCCAAATGTTTTGGAAAAACCAACTTGGATTTACTTTCTATCAATTTTGCCTGTGTCCCCTTGGTTATGTTTTCTTTATTGCGCTCGATATGGGATGCAGCAAAGGCCAAAAGGGCGGGGTCAGCTGTTTCTATAGAATAATCAATTGCCTCGTCAATGGTTGTTTGGAAGTTGGCATCAAAATCATCCTTATTTGCAGCTTGCAATAGGCTTTGTAAGGCAGAACTTTTTATAATGGGATTATTGGATTCCATTAGCTGCTGCCGAATAAAGGGAAAATTAGAACTTTCTTTGCTTAATAATTTTAATATCTCCCCTTGCTCGTAAGGATTGCCTGCTTTGGAATATGCCTCCAACAACTGTTTATGCAATTCGTCATTTTTATTGTTCAAGTCCAATAAGGTACCGGCCAACACCATTCTAACCCTCCAGTTGGTATGTTTTAAAAAAATAGAAGTTAGCTCGTCTATAGCTTCTTTAGTAGCTTTTTGGTCCAATAAATATCCAATTTGCAGGTGCAACAACAGGTTGTTGGAATTAATTTGTTCCCAGGCGATGTTTTCAAAATCTATGTTGTCCTGTGCGCTCAAAGCTCTTACCGCTGATATTTTTACGCGGTAATCGGGGTCGTTCTCCAATATTTGAATTAACAACTTTTTGCTTTTTTCAGATGGACTATTGCGCAATGCCAAGGTGGTGGCCATTCGTACATTTGCGGCGGCATCCTTTGTAGCAGATTGCTTAATTTCTTCCCAAATGGCCTCGTTAAATTCTAAACTTCTGGTTCTGCCTAAGAAGTGGGCTGCAGCCAATCGAATTGGATAATCAAAAGTTTTGTTCAAGGCATGGACGGCAATTGAAACAGCAGAATCGGTATGCAATCCTCTAAGCCCAGCATTGTATATGCCCCACATGGCGCCTTCCATTTCCAAGCTGTTTTCCAACGAAACATTGGTCAGAATGTGGTAATTGCTGGTGTCGACACACTTCCCTAAAGCTTCATAAAGAGATTTTCGAACAAACAGAGAGTCTTCGGCATCTAAAGCATTTATTAAGGGTGTTTGTCCGTTGCTGGACCTTAGTTGCCCGATAGCGTATGCTGCTGCACTGCGCACCACATCGGCACTGTCTTGCAATGCTTTGCTCAGTTGTGGAAGGAAGCTACTGTCTTGTGTAGAACCTATGGCTTCTAAAGCAGCTTGCCGGTAGGCGCTGTTTTCATGGGAAAAATAGGCACTCAAACTATCCGCATCCCCATTGTATTGGTGTTGGAATATTTTTATTAATTCCGAATCGATTGGTTTGTGCTCGGAAGTAGCTTCCTCCTTGTTTGCACAAGCCAGTATTAAAAAAGAAAAAATTATGGTTAACAGCGTATTACTTTTCATTTTCTTTGATTTTTATCCCCATCATTTGCATTAAATGGCTTGCGTTAAAACTTTTACAACTACCAGAAGTTAGTGTGTAATCAAATTTCAAAGCGCCGTCTACAATTTCACTATTAAAACTGAAATTATCTACTTTTGGGTCATTAGATGTTTCATGGCTGAGTTCTAAATCGTGTGTGGATATAAATCCAAAGCAGTGTTCTTCCTGTAATTGGCGCATTAGGGCAAGGGCTCCATTGTGCCTGTCGTGCGAATTAGTGCCTTTCAAAATTTCGTCCAAAACATAAAAAACAGGCTCTTTTTCTCTGCTCAATTGGTCCAGCAGTTGTTTGATTCGTTTTAATTCAGCGTAAAAGGAAGAAACACTTTCAGATAAATTGTCTTGCGTTCTCATGCTCGTAAATATATTGAAACGGCCCAATTGAAACGTTTCGGCACATACCGGTCCTCCAGAAAATGCCAAAACCATGTTGATACCCAATGTCCTTAAGAAAGTACTTTTACCAGACATGTTGGAACCCGTAATCAGGCCCACTTCCCCTTTTTTTCCAAACGAAACATCGTTAGAAACTCTTTCCTCTTTGTGGATCAAAGGGTGTCCAATGTTTTTGCCTTCAATGTTGTAGGAGTTGTCGGTTATGGTCGGGAAACAGTATTCTGGGAATGTGTGGTGGAAAGAAGCCAAGCTAATGACTGCCTCTAATCGAGCCAATCCATCTATCCATAAATCTATATCTTGGCGGTATTTGGACTTCCACGATCTTATAGCAGCCATTAAATGCAGATCAAGAAGGAAAACAACATTGAGTGAGACATAAAAAAAGTTTCCTCTGGACTCTAAGAAGGACAATAACTTTGTTAGTTTTTTTAGAGCGAGTGATGGTTTTGGAGACTGATGAAATACCTTGGTGATTTCTTGAAGTTTGGCTGATTCAAAATTATTTTGTTCTACCAAAAGTATTTGTTCGTAAAGGGATTTGAACTGCTTGTCTCCGTCTTCAGATTGCTCTGTAGAAGTTTTAAGAGAAGCAAAAACTTTTCTAAGCACCAACCCGTTTAGCACCAAAAAAGGAATGAATATCCCAAACGACAAATCGAAATAGTACAGGAGGCCTAATACTAGAGCATTAAAAGCAAAAAGGGGCCACCTTAAATGGATGTAATTTTTATAAGAATGTTCCGCATCTGAGTTGATCCAATCTTTGAAATCTTCTATATTGAAATTGTCGTTCTGGATTTTTCCAGTTGCTTCATAGTACTGGAGAAAGTCGATGTTCTTACCGAGCTCTTTGACGGCCTTTTGCCTTTCCGTAATTACCATTTTGCTACTTGGAAAGGAAAGCCATTTAGATAGTTGTACCCTGCCAAAGTCAGAAGTGGTGTGGTTGATCAGCTGAAAAATGGAATGAACCCCAAAAACATCGAGGTCGATGTGGTAGGGGTGGTCTTTGTCTATATAACGTTTTCCAGTATCTAAATTAGAAAAATCATTCTTCAACTTATTTATTTCTGTATTGTTGATGTCCACAAGACCTTTGTGTAAGGCGTACTGGAACCTAATTTTATTATGTTTTTTGATTAAAAGCGCAAAAAAAACAAAATAGATCAAAGAAAAAAGAAAGACCAAAGCAGCTTCTCTTTCATTGAAAAGATAAATAATGGTGGCCAGCCAAAGCAAAAAAGATACTATTCGAACACTAGCGAGCGTTCGGTGCCGTGCTTTGTAAAACAAGTACTCTTTATTGAATCGCTTTGTTCTATCCGAGTATATTTTTAACATGTTTTTTAACTATAGGTGCCTGCGTGAAACGGTTTATTACAAAAAGAATGCACTATTTAAAAAAAAAGCCCTAGAAAGAATTCTAGAGCTATTATTGTTATGCGTTAACTGCATAAAATGCCTTAAGCTGTTCTACGGCATAATCAAGTTCTTCTGGTTTGTTCATCCTTGAAAAGGAAAACCGGATGGCCCCTCGTCTTGGGTTTCTATCCAATTGTTCTAAAACGTGAGAGCCTTTGGTAGCACCGCTACTACAGGCGCTTCCCCCTGAGGCCGAAATACCATTCAAGTCAAGATTGAACAACAACATGTCGTTGTCATCGGATTCTGGAAGGCATACATTCAATACAGTATACAGGCTTTTGTCCGCAAATTCAGACATGCCATTAAAATGCACCCCAGGTATTTCTGATTTCAATTTTTCTATCATTCTATCTTTTAAACCCTGTACGTATTGGTGGTGGTCCTCCATATCGCGGTAGGCAATTTCCAACGCCTTGGCAACTCCTATAATGCCTGGTACATTTTCAGTGCCACCCCTCATGTTTCTTTCTTGTGCACCCCCATATATAAATGGATGGATTTTGCTTTTTTTATTTAAATACATGAAACCAGCTCCCTTAGGCCCGTGAAACTTATGTCCAGCGCCCACAACTCCATTTACCTTCAAAGTGGATAAATCATGGGTAAAGTGCCCCATAGTTTGAACCGTATCAGAATGGAAAATGGCCTGGTGTGCCGCACAAATGTCCCCAATTCTGGCGATGTCATTTTTATTTCCTATTTCGTTGTTGGCGTGCATTAAAGAAACCATTGTTCTAGCATTGGATTCTAATAAATGTTCCAAGTGATCATAATTGATATTGCCTTGGCCGTCAAGCTCCACGAAGCTCAGTTTGATTTTACCAGTGTCCCGCAGGTGTTCCATAGTGTGCAACACTGCATGGTGTTCAATAGGGGAAGTAATGGCATGTTCCAACTGGTACGATTCAATGCCACACCCAATGATGGTGTTGTCTGCTTCTGTACCACCAGAAGTAAAGAATATTTCACCTGGAGAACAATTAAGCAAATCAGCTACTGTCTTTCTTGCCTTTTCTATTCCTGCTCTAACTACTCGACCATGGCTGTGTGTGGAGGATGGGTTACCATATAAATCGGTTAAATAGGGCATCATGGCCTCAACAACTTCCGGGTCTATGGCAGTTGTTGCTGCGTTGTCTAAATAAACTTTCATAGGGTTAGGTTTTAATTTTTAAACTAGGGCTGAAGTTAGTCTTTTTATTTCTTTTTTTATCGTATCTGCTAGTTCCTCTGCTTTTTCTTCATTGGCAGCTTCCGTATAAATCCTTATGATGGGTTCGGTGTTGGATTTTCGCAAGTGCACCCACTCATTTTCGAAATCAATTTTTACGCCATCAATGGTATTGACAGGGTATGCAGCATACTTTTCCTGCATGGCTTTTAGAATGTTTTCCACATGGATCTCAGGGGTCAAAGTGATTTTGTTTTTTGATATGTGGTAAGCTGGGTAGCCTGCTTTCAGGGCAGACAAAGATTTTTGAGATTTTGCCAGATGGGTTAAAATCAATGCAATACCAACCAAGGCATCTCTGCCATAATGCAATTCAGGGAATATTACGCCACCATTGCCTTCTCCTCCGAAAATTGCTTTAGTAGCTTTCATCTTTTTAACCACATTGACTTCTCCTACAGCAGCAGCTTCATATTGTCCTCCCAATTGCTGGGTGATGTCTCTTAAGGCCCTAGAAGAAGAAAGGTTGGAAACAGTGTTCCCTTTATTGTGTCGCAATAAATAGTCTGCTATTAATACCAAGGTGTATTCTTCACCAAAAGGATCGCCTTTTTCATCTACTAACGCCAAACGGTCTACATCGGGGTCTACCACTATTCCCATAGTATGGGGCTGGCTTTTAATCGCGCTGCATATTTGCGTAATATTTTCTGGTAAAGGTTCTGGGTTGTGCGCAAACTCGCCATCTGGTTTACAATTAATTTCAGTAATGTTTTGCACCCCAAGTGCCTTTAACAATGCTGGCACTGCCTCCCCACCAATAGAATTAACGGCATCTACCGCAACTGAAAAATTTTGTTCTTTTATGACTCCAGCATCTACGTCTGGTAAATCCAAAATCATTTCAATGTGTTTGTCCAGGTAAGAGTCATTTTTTGAATAACTGCCTAATTGATCCACTTCGGCAAAAATAGAATTACCACCTTCCGCAATTTCAAGTACATCTTGACCATTTTCGCCGGAGATAAATTCCCCTTTGTTATTAAGTAATTTCAATGCATTCCATTGTTTCGGGTTGTGGCTTGCAGTAAGAATGATCCCTCCAGCAGCTTTTTCTAATGGAACAGCAATTTCTACCGTTGGCGTAGTCGCCATTCCTAAGTCCACTACATCCATGCCCATTCCTTGTAACGTAGCGGATACAAGTTGAGAAACCATTGCGCCAGAAGGGCGTGCGTCTCGACCAATTACAATGGTTTTGGAGTCAGAATGTTCCATCGCCCACTGCCCAAAGGCTGCACTGAATTTTACAATATCAATAGGTGTTAAGTTTTCATCTGTTTGGCCACCAATAGTGCCTCTAATTCCAGAAATAGATTTGATTAATGTCACTTTAAGAAATTTTATTTACCCCATAAAACAAAAAAAGCGGATATCCGCTTTGTTCAGCCAAACTTCCCCAAGATCAGCTGAACTTATCCATGACTTTGTTAACCTCAGAATCTGGATTGCCGCAATCGTCTCCTGGGTTTACAGTTTTACCACAAAACCCACAAGTAGCCCCTTCCTTGTTCAGAAAAGGACTTTGAGAAGCACATGTACCTTTAAACTCACCATTTTTTACAAATATCAGCCGTACTGACATTAAAATAAAAAACAAGGCAATAAATCCGATGGTTATTATAACAGTCGCCATTTTTGAATATTTTTATGCAAAATTAAAATTCATTATTAAAACACCCTCATATTCAGTAAAGTTTCTTAAAGTAATAATGATATAAAAATTACATATGGATAGATTTAATTTACCAACCGACAAAAAAAGAGCTTCGAAATTGGAGGCGTTTGATAGACTCTTAACTATTATGGACGAATTGAGAGCCCTATGCCCTTGGGACAAAAAACAAACGTTGGAAACGTTGAGACATTTGACAATCGAGGAGACCTATGAATTATCCGATGCCATATTGGAAGGGGATTTGGAAGAAGTTAAAAAGGAGCTTGGCGATATTTTATTACACATGGTGTTTTACGCTAAAATAGGAGAGGAGAAAGAGGCTTTTGATGTAGGGGATGTTTTGCATGCCATTTGCGACAAACTGGTACACAGACACCCCCATATATACGCTGGCGTTACAGTAGAGTCGGAAGAAGAAGTAAAAGAAAATTGGGAAAAGTTAAAGCTAAAAGAAAAAGGCAATCAATCGGTGCTTGGGGGTGTCCCAAAAGCGCTTCCAGCCATGGTTAAAGCTCAGAGAATTCAGGAAAAAGTAAGAGGAGTGGGGTTTGATTGGGAAGAAAAGGCCCAGGTGTGGGAAAAGGTGGAAGAAGAAATGCAAGAGTTTAAATCAGAATTTGATGTAGAGCAGGGGGTAGAAGTGGATAAGGAAAAAGCTTCTGGAGAATTTGGTGATTTGCTCTTCTCTCTTATTAATTATGCAAGGTTTATAGATCTCAACCCAGAAGAAGCTTTGGAACGAACCAATAAAAAATTCATTAAAAGGTTTCAATATTTAGAAAACAAAGCCAAAAGCAAGGGCCAAAAACTAGAAGATATGACCCTCAATGAAATGGATGTTTATTGGGAAGAAGCCAAAAAATTGCCCTAGATATTGAAAGACTTTTTAGGTCAAAAGGCTTTCAATATCTGCTTTGGTTAATTTTTTCACAAAGCTTTCCTCAGTGGTGATAAGATCTGAAGCTAGTTTCAGCTTGTGTTTTTGTAGTTCAAGTATCTTCTCTTCCACCGTATCTTTGGTTATAAATTTGTAGGTGAACACCCTGTTTTTTTGCCCTATTCTATGGGCCCTGTCCACTGCCTGTGCTTCTATGGCGGGGTTCCACCAAGGATCCATCAAAAACACATAATCTGCTTCGGTTAGATTCAAACCTAAACCTCCGGCTTTAAGAGATATCAAAAATACCTTAAGATTTTTGTCCGATTGAAAATTTTCTACCTGCTTGGCCCTGTCTTTTGTAGACCCATCTAAATAAGAGAAATTAATTTCTTTAGAATTCAGTAAGTTGGAAATAAGGGTGAGGTGTTTAACAAACTGACTGAAAATAAGCACTTTATGTCCTTCTTTTAAGGCGTTGTCCAACATGCGCTCTAAATCTTCTATCTTCCCCGATGTCGCATCGTAATTGGGATCCACCATTTTGGGGTGGTTGGCAATTTGCCTCAATTTGGTGAGTCCTTGTAACAATAGAAGTTGGGATTTTCCAATACCTTTGGTGTCTATTTGTTCCAATATTTGATTTCTGTAATAAGCTTTAACCTCTTCGTATTGCTCTTGTTGAGGCTTGGTCATGCTGCTGTACTGAATATTTTCACTTTTAGGGGGCAATTCAGTGGCAACTTGCGATTTGTGTCGCCGCATTATAAAAGGTTTGATGATGGAGTATAATCGTTTGGTTTTTCCTTCATCATTCTTTTTTTCAATCGGAATTAAGAATTCTTTTTTAAAGAAATTTTTATTGCCCAACAACCCTGGGTTAATAAAAGAAATCTGAGACCATAAGTCCATAGTACTATTTTCGAGTGGAGTACCAGTTAGTATCAGCCTGTGCCTCGAATTTAGTGTATTTACGGATTTGGCTATGTTGGAAGTTGGGTTTTTAATTGCTTGCGATTCATCCAGAATAACATAATTAAAATAATACTGCTGTAAAATCTCAATGTCCAGCCGAACAATACCATAAGATGTTATAACCAAGTCGTATTGGTCAAATTGCGTCACATCTTTTTTTCTTTGGGTACCAGTGTAGGCAAAAACCTTTAAATCAGGTGTAAATTTTTTAGCTTCTTTTTCCCAATTGTATATCAAGGAGGTAGGCATAACCAAAAGTGTAGCACCTTTTTGGCCACTTTCTTTTTGGCTTTGCAATAAGGTAAGGGTTTGAACTGTTTTTCCTAGACCCATATCGTCGGCCAAGCAGCCCCCAAAATTAAACTGATTTAAAAACTGCATCCAATTGTACCCCGCTGTTTGATACGGTCGCAAATTACCTGTAAACCCTGTTGGCATTTCAGATGCCTCAATTGCATCGAAGTTTTTGAGTTGTTCTAACTTTCTGCTGATGTTAACTTTGGCCAAGTTTCCATTTTCTAGTTCTTGAACCAAGGCAATGTGGTGTTTTTTTAATTTGATCTGTTCGTCCCCATTTTCTGAAAAAGCAAATAGGTCTTCGTATTCACTGTACCAGTTTTCTGGAATTACTGCAGTTTCTCCATTGGGCAAATCAAATTCAGCTTGTTTTTTCAGCATCATTTTTCGGAGTTCAATGAATGGAACTTCGTATTCCCCAAACTTAATGATGGCATTGATATCAAACCAGTCTATGTTTTCATTTACTTCAACCGATAGAGAGGCGGTACCCAAGAAATACTTCTTCCCTCCTTTGCTTTTTTGAATTAATTTGATGCCGAAATTATCCAAAAGGGCTTGTTTGTCGTTAAGCCATTGGAACGCCTCTGTTTTGGACATTGAAACTTTTGCGTTTCGGATATGCAGCCCCATTATTTTTAATTCTTGGGCAATTTCTTTTTCGTTTTCTAGGTTCCTTCTTACTTTATGAAAAATGTATTGGTCTTCATTTTTTTCCACCGAAACACTAACAGGAACAATGTGGTCTGCTTTAAAATGAAACTGCCCATAGTTGAAGCTTAGTTCAAAAAGTATCTTACTGTCATCTTCTATTACTTCTTCTTCTTCTCCATTGCCAAACAAGGTCATTGTAGATTGTTTCGTAGATACAATCTCAGAAAAAGAAAGCACAGGTTCTGGGTGGTAAACATCGGTGTTTATTTCAAAACCCTTGGCATATACATCAAAAGTAGCAATCAAAGGTGCTACAAATTTGTTGTAATAAGTCTCTTCAACGTTTTTAGGTATAACTATAAATTTTTTATTTAAAAAAGGACTAAGTTTCTTGCCGTCTACCTCTTTTTCAAAGTTATAAAGTTTTCCACTCAGAACCATCCAAGCGGGATCTTTACAAATGATAAACGCACCTTTGTATTGGAACTCTACTTTTTCTCCGTCGTATTTAATGGTTGGAAAATAATGGGTGTTGTCTTCATTTCTTCTAAAATGGAAAAGCACGGAGGCTTTATTTTCCAAAACATCTATTTTTTTCCAGGCCGGTTCTCCATCCCTACCCATTTCATAAACTTGCTTTCCTATAAGCAAAGGTAATATATTAGAGCGGCGCCGTTCTACATATTTTTCTATCTCCTCTTGTAAGAGTTTATTGCCTTTTTGGTCGTCGTATATTTTAAGAAAGAACTCTTCCGGTTTGATGTATTTTTTATGGAAATGTTTTACTACAGCATCTTGTTGCATCGAATCCATAAGTTCAATTAGCTTATAATCGCTGGCATCAAGACCGGACGCAAATTCTTTGGCATTTTTTGCAGAGATATTTTGATGTTGGAAAGTAAGTTTTCCATTTTCATCTAAATGAACAACAAATGACTCAAAAAGATACCCCAAGAACTCGTGTTGGAATAAAGAATAAATTATTTGAAATGGCTGTGAAGCGGATACGTTCATATTTTTTAATAAGAAAAGACTCGCAAGATAAGGATAATATTGAAATGTAAAAAATATTATATACTAGAATAATTGGTTTTACAATTTTGATTATTTGGAACCGTCTAAACTGTTATAACGCCTGGCAATCAACGCGGGTCTAATGGAGGCAATAAAGGTTATGGCAAGGATGCTCATTGCCGTGTAAAAAATATCGGTAAAGCGCAATTCCACTGGATAGGCAGATACTATGGTCGATTCAATTCCGAAAGATAAGATACCAAATTTTATTTGTAAAAAGTAAAATAACAGACCAGACACCACCCCTATAAAAGCCCCAGAAAATGCTATTAAAGCACCTTCCTTGAGAAAAATATTTTTAATCATATGGTTGGTTGCGCCCATTGCAAATAAAACGGATATGTCTTTTTTCTTTTCAATGGCAAGCATAGACAATGTAAAGAAAATATTGATCGAACCAATTCCTAGCAAAAGCGAAAAAACCAAAAAAGCAAAGAGTTTCTCAAGCTTAATCAGGCTGTAAATGGATTCATGCTGCTCTTCATCATTGAGAACAGAAAAGGATGTTCCTAAAATAGCATTCAGGCTTTGCTGTACCAATGTAAGATCGGCCGATTCTTCCAATGAAATTTCGAGTGCGGTCAACCGATTGTTGTAATTGAAAAGCTCTCTTATGAAACCAATAGGGACAATTATATAGTTTTCATCAATATTTTTCTCTACTGCAAAAACTGCCCCGGCTAAAATGTTCTTTTTACTGTACAACTGATCGGCGCGCATTCTTCCAGGTTTTATATCTTTGATGTAGTGTACCTGAATGGGGTATAATTCATTCCCAGGTATAATGGATAAAATATTCTGAACGCCTCTACCTACTAATGCAAAGGGAATGCTGTCTTTGTTCAACAGCCTTGGCCCATAAACATACGCTTCGCTTAACTGGTTGGTGTTTAAGAAGTTTTCACTGACCCCTTTGATGGTTACCACCATGTCTCGGTCCCTGTATTTGACATAGGCGTAATCTTCTATTACATGCACCACCTCTACTACTCCTTCAATTGCCTGTATTTTTGAGAGCTGTTCTGTAGTTAAGTCAAAAGATTTCCCTTTTAAGGGGACAACTTTTATGGGAGGATCAAATATATTGAATTGGGATTTCAACAATCCCTCTAGACCGTTGAAAATAGAAAGAACAAAAATCAAACAGAACGTGCAAATGGCAATCAACCCGATAGAAATATAGGAGATGAGGTTGATGAAATTGCTTTGTTTTTTACTGCGGAAGTACCGTTTGGCTATGAAAAATGATAAATTCAAAATATATTAATCGTCTTTGTTTTCCTTGTCTTCAGATTCATCTGGAATTTCAAGGCCATCAATTAAATTGTCCATTTTTAGTGCTTGCTCTTCCAGTTGGTCTACAAAAAATAAAAGTTCGGGAACAACACGCATCTGTTTGCCTATTCGATTGCCCAACTGTTTTCTAATTTCATTTTTTCTGGCTGTTATTTTTTCTAAAAGCGCAGGCTTGTCTTGGACCAACATCATACTCAAGTATATTTTTGCAATGCTCAGGTCGGGAGAAATGCCCACAGCCGCAACTGTTACAAATGCTCCTTCCAAAATTCCTTTTGTATCCCGTTGAAAGATGTCTCCCATATCTTTCTGGATCAATCTTGATACCTTTTGTTGTCTTTTATTCTCGTTCATCGCACTTGGATTAGAAGGTAAAATTAAAGTAAAAAAAACCATTATTTCCATTTTATTGAAAATAAGTAATGGAAGTTCTTCCTTCCAGCTTTGTTAATTCTAAAAAAAAGGCTTTTAATTGCGTTAAAAAAACAAATTTGTTACGATACTACAAAATTAACGACCCCTACCGCATCATTACCGTTTTTCTGGTATTGTTTGTATTGCGCTTGCTCTATTGGTTTGGTGTTGATGTCGTGGACATCAACTTCATTAGGTACATTGCTGTCGGTGAACGCTTGGGTCAAGGACCAATGTATGTAGCGTTGCAAGATAATATGGCTCCCTTTGCCGCATGGTTTTATTATATCATGGTAACTATTTTTGGTAAATCCACACTGGGCTTTTCATTTGTGAGCTTGATTTTGTTGGTTTTCCAATGTTTTTTAATCAACCACATTTTTAACAGCAGAAAATCGTTTGTTGAGTACAGCTTTCTTCCTGGTGTTATCTTTGGCGTAATTAACAGTTTGTATTTCGGTATGAATTTCATCCATCCAATTATGCTTGCCAATACCTTTGTAATATTGGCTTTGGGTAATATTATGAGCCAAATTGAATTTAAAGTGAAAAGCGATGAAGATATCTTAAACATTGGCGTGTATTTGGGGATTGCTTCCTTGTTTTATTTCCCATATGTATTTTTCTTGTTGTTTTCATTTGCGGTTTTGATCGTATTTACTTCCACTATTGTTAGGCGTTATTTTTTAATAATATTTGGGTTCTTATTGGTCCACGGTCTTGTGGGATCCTATTTTCTTATAAAAGGGTCTTTAGCAGAATATTGGAAGTTCTTTTATAAAAGTGGTTTTGTTGCATTTTCTAATTTGGTTGCAACCACCGACACAATTTATTACTACGCGCCTTTGTTGTTTTTTTTGGTAGTGAGTGTGTTTATAGTTTTGAACAATGCCCGTTTTAACAACTACCAACAGCGGCTTTATTTTAGTATGTTGTTGTTTTTACTTTTGATAGTGATAAGTGTTGTTTGGTTGGTAAAAGAGGATTACAACATCATTTTAATCATGGCGGTACCCATTACTTTTCTACTAACCCATTATTTTTTGTGCATAAAAAGAAAGTGGATTGCCGAGGTAATGTTTGGTTTGTTTGCGTTTTTACCTTGGCTGGCATTGGGTGTTGGCGAAGACTATATTAAAACCAGTTTTTTTTCCAAAGAAAATGGGTTTTTGGTGGTTGAAGAAAGCCATGAAAAGCAGCCAGAAGTGGGTACATCCTTGTGGGTGATTGGCACGGACCTGAGTGGGTATGTGCATGCAACAGCAGGAAGCCGTTTCATCCACTATAATTTGTATAAAAATGCACTAAATGGATTGGACGATAAAGACCAACTGCAGCAGGTATATGCAGCAATTATAGAAGACCGACCGGAACGGATTGTAGATCAAGCTGGTATGTTGCCAAAGCTATTTGACGCCATACCAGCTCTGCAAAAGATGTATGTTGTTGAAGGCAATGAAGCCAGAATTAACAATTAATTTTAGTCACTCTACGATCGTGTCTGCCGCCTTCAAATGGAGTTTTTACGAATGCAGCAGCCATTTCTTTAGCCAAGTCCAACCCTACAAACCTGGATGGTATGCAAATGATATTGGCATTGTTGTGCGAACGTGCCAATTCTGCCAGCTCAACTTGCCAGCACAAAGCGGCTCTAATTCCTTCGTGTTTGTTGGCAGTCATTGCTACACCATTTCCACTACCACAAATTAAAATCCCTAGTTCGAAAATGTTGTTTTGTACAGCTTCGGATAATGGGTGTGCAAAATCTGGGTAATCGACAGAGTCAGATGAATAAGGGCCAAAATCTTTCAGTTCGTGCCCTTCACTTTTAAGGTATTCCAACAACTCAGATTTGTATTCAAATCCAGCATGGTCTCCTCCAATTGCAATTTTCATATCAGTAAGTCTTAATTTCTTGTGTTTTAACTTTTTTGTTATAGACCATTTGAGAAATCCAAATACTGACTTCATAAAGCCCAAACAGTGGAATGGCAATCATTATTTGACTCAATGGATCAGGTGGCGTAAGCATTGCGCCCAATAATAAAATCACGACAATGGCATGCCGTCTATAATTTTTCATTAAAGCTGGGGTTACTACCCCTACTTTTGAAAGGAAATATACCACCATTGGCAACTGAAACAAAATACCACTGCCCAGTACCAAGGTTAACAAGGTGGAAACATAGGACGTAATATCAAATTCATTGACAACCAACTCACTTACCTGGTAATTGGCAAGAAAATTAACCGCCATGGGTGCCATAATAAAATAGCCAAAGGAAACGCCAATACCGAATAACAACGAAACTATAAAAACGGCTCCTCTGGATACTTTTTTTTCTGTGCTATGGAGGCCAGGGGACAGAAATCGCCAAAATTCCCAAAATATATAGGGAAAGGCAATGATTATTCCTACGGCAAAGGAAGTTGTCATGTGCATCGTAAATTGACCTGTCATGGTTCTACTTTGCAAATCCACCTGAGTAGGTTCTATACAAAGTCCTGCATAATTGAGGTATTCACCAGCCAGGCACAACCATCTGAATGTATGAAAATCAGGTTTGGTTGGCCCAAAAATAACAGTGTCAAATACAAAAGATTTGCTTATGAAGGCTACAATAGCAAAAGCAAAAATTGCCACTACAGCGCGTACAACATGCCATCTCAGCTCTTCTAGATGGTCAACAAATGACATCTCCTTTTCTTCCATAGTGGTTTATTTGTACAATGGAAATTTTTTCATCCACTCGTTTACTTCACCACGTTTTTTATCAATAAAAGCATCGTCCTCATGGTTGCTTAATACTGCGTCAATAAAACCAGCGATGTCCTGCATGTCCTCTTCTTGCATCCCTCTGGTGGTGATGGCGGCAGTTCCGATTCTCATACCCGAAGTAACAAATGGAGATTCCGTATCAAATGGCACCATATTTTTGTTAATTGTGATGTCCGCCTTTATTAATGCTCTATCGGCAATTTTACCAGTCAACCCTTTGCCACGCAAATCGATTAACATCATGTGGTTGTCGGTTCCATCGGAAATAACAGAATACCCTTTATCAACAAATGCTTGCGCCAATGTTTTAGCATTTTTAGCAACTTGCAGTACATATTTCAAATAATCGTCGGATAATGCTTCACCAAAGGCAATGGCTTTTGCAGCAATAACGTGTTCCAATGGGCCGCCTTGTGTCCCTGGGAAAACACCTGAATCCAGTATAGAAGAAATTTTCTTAACAGTACCTTTTGGTGTGGTTAAACCCCATGGGTTTTCAAAATTGTCGCGCACCATGATCATACCACCTCTTGGTCCTCTTAGCGTTTTATGGGTGGTAGTAGTTACAATGTGACAATGCTCTAAAGGGTCGTTCAACAAACCGCGAGCAATCAACCCAGATGGGTGAGAAATATCAGCTAATAACAAGGCACCAACTTCGTCTGCTGCAGCCCTCATTTTAGCATAATCCCAATCTCTACTGTAGGCACTGGCCCCGGCAATAATCATTTTTGGCTTTTCTTTAAGGGCCGTTTCCATGATTTTGTCGAAGTCAATTTTACCGGTTTCTTTTTCTACCCCGTAAAATACGGGCTGGTATAATTTACCTGAAAAATTCACTGGAGACCCGTGTGTCAGGTGTCCCCCATGTGATAAATCAAAGCCGAGAATTTTATCTCCTGGCTGTAAACAAGCTAACATAACCGCAGCATTTGCTTGCGCTCCTGAGTGGGGTTGAACATTGGCCCAAGTAGCTCCAAAAAGCTCTTTGGCTCTGTCAATGGCTAATTGTTCTATTTCATCTACAACTTCGCAACCTCCATAATAACGTTTTCCGGGTAACCCTTCCGCGTATTTGTTGGTTAAAACTGTACCCATTGCTTCAATAACTTGTTTTGAAGCAAAATTTTCAGAAGCAATTAGCTCAATGCCTCTCTCTTGTCTGTCTTGTTCTTGATTGATCAAGTCAAAGATTTTCTGATCTCTCTGCATGATGTTCTTTGGTTAAAAATTGCCCAAAATTACATTTTGACTTACACATTACCAATTAATCAATCAACATATTATGGTAATTGAAAAACATTCTTTTTCAATTCACGTATTTTTAATTACATTCATCTTTAATTTAAAGCAAAATGAATACTAAAATACTATCCTTGTTTAGCGTTGTTATTCTGTTTACGGGCTGTAATCGAGTCTTTGTGGATGAGTGGGGCAACGGAGATATTAGCTCAGAAGATCGGACCATTGGGTCTTTCGATAAAATTGAGGCCAATGGGAATTTCGATATTATATTGGAACAAGGAGACGAAGAAGGTTTGGTAATAACAACAGATGAAAATTTATTTGCTTATATAGAGACGTCAGTTTCTGGAAATACCTTGGAAATATTTACCAACAAACACATCAGAAGCGATGAGGGAATTAAATGTTATGTGCGCTATAAAAGTTTGCAAGCAATAAATTCTGGAGGGGCCTGTTCTTTTGTTAATGAAACCAAACACAAAGGGGAAGACTTAAAAATAGAACTAAGTGGGGCTGGAGCAATTGATATGGACCTAGAATTGGAATCGTTGGAGTTGGAAATAAGTGGTGCAGGGGCAGCGGATTTAAAAGGAACTACCAAATTTGCTCATGTGAGAATGAGCGGAGCTGGTGGTTTGTCAGGCAAGGAGTTTGAGGTGGAAAGTTGCAAAATTAGAATCAGTGGAGTAGGAGGGGCAGAATTGTCCGTGTTAGAGTCCATAGATGCCAAAGTAAGCGGTGTTGGTGGCGTTACTTATTACGGCAACCCTGAAAACGTATATTCCAATGTTTCAGGGATTGGAACCATTAAGCGGGGCAATTAATAAAACCCCACTTCTTTCAGGTACATTTGTATGGTATTCTCAAGGCCGTAATACAGCGCATCACATACCAAAGCATGACCTATGGATACTTCTTTTAAATTAGGAACTTGTTTCACAAAGTAGTTAAGATTTTTCAAATCTAAATCGTGGCCTGCATTGACCTCTAAGCCTATTTCTGAAGCAAAAGTAGCTGCCTTAACATACGGTGCGACGGCTCGGACTTTATCTTTTTCGAATTGTTGGGCATAAGGTTCTGTGTACAATTCAATACGATCCGCACCAGCTTCGGCTGCCTTTTCAATCTTCTCGTTGTTAGGATCAATAAAAAGACTCACCCGGCATCCTGTCCTTTTTAATTCGAGTATGGTTTCTTTTAGAAATTCAAAATTGACCTTGGTATCCCATCCACTATTGGAGGTGATAACATCTGGCCCGTCTGGTACCAAAGTAGCTTGAGCTGGTTGGGTTTTGGAAATGATATCCAAAAACCGAGCATCAGGGTAGCCTTCAATGTTGTATTCTGTTTTAACTACAGCAGCTAAATCCAAAGCATCCTGGTACGTAATGTGCCTTTCGTCTGGTCTTGGGTGCACCGTGATACCTTGTGCTCCGAATAATTCGCAATCCTTGGCCACCGCAACAACATTTGGATTGTTGCCCCCTCTTGCATTTCTTATTGTAGCTACTTTGTTAATGTTTACACTCAAACGAGTCATTTTTGATATATTTTGATATTTTTGTGCAAGTTAGAAAATAAGTTTTACTCGATATGAATTTAAAACAACAAATTGAAGCAGATATAAAAAAAGCAATGTTAGAGAAACGAAAAGAAGATCTAACTGCTTTGAGAGCTATTAAATCCTCTATTCTGTTAGCAGAAACCGAAAAAGGTGCGGCCACAGCGCTTACCGAAGAAGCTGAAATTGCGCTATTATCTAAAGCAGCGAAACAAAGAAGGGACTCGGCCGCTGTGTTTAATGAACAGGGGCGAACTGATTTAGCTGAAAAAGAATTGGCCGAATTAAAAGTGATTGAAGTTTACCTGCCGAAACAATTGAGCGATGGGGAATTGTCTGCTGCAGTAACAGCGATTATAAGCTCTAGTGGTGCTTCTTCCATGAAAGACATGGGCAAAGTAATGGGCATGGCATCCAAGGAATTAGCAGGAAAAGCCGACGGGAAAGCGATTGCTCAAAAGGTTAAAGAACTGCTTTCTTAAATTGAATACGCTCGATATTATATTGGGGGTACCCTTGATTGTTGGTGCTTTTCAGGGTTTTAGAAAGGGTTTTCTCATGGAAATTGTTTCGATTTTAGCCCTTTTTATTGGGGTGTTGGGCAGTCTTAAGTTTCTGCATGTTGCCATGAATTTTCTGGACAACAATTTTGAAATAAATGGCACCATATTGCCTTATGTAGCATTTATCATGCTGTTTGTTGGTATTTTGTTAGTGGTCATTGCCTCTGGCAAATTCATTAAAAAACTGGTGGACTACACCCTTTTAGGCAGCGCGGATAATATAGCGGGCGCTTTTGTAGGTTTGTTGAAATGGGGCTTATTTTTAAGTCTGGGTTTAATGTTGTTAGAGTTTTTGCATTATACCTTGCCTGCAGACTGGACCGAAAGTTCTGTGTTGTATAGCAGCGTAAAAAATGTTGTTCCTTGGACGATGGATGTAATAAGCCCAGTGTTGCCTTTTGCTCAAAACTTACTGGACGAAATATTCGAAATATTGGATAGTGGAAAGCCATGATACTCTTGTTAGATAATTTTGATTCTTTCACCTATACGTTGCGGGATTATTTTCTTCAAGGTGGGGCGGAGGTTCAGGTTATTCGAAACAATGTACCACCATCCTCTTTGTCTTTGGAACTTTTTACAGGTTTGGTGGTGTCTCCCGGGCCAGAAACGCCAAGTAAATCAGGCTACTTAATGGAGTATTTGGATTATTTCTGGGATAAAACACCCGTTTTAGGTGTTTGTTTGGGACAACAAGCCATTGGCGAAAAATGTGGTAATCCATTGGGGAGAAGTAAATATCCTAGACATGGCAAGGTTTCCCAAGTACATATTGATCCGGAATCCCCTCTTTTTGAAGGGTTGCCAAAAAAAATTAAAGTGGTGCAGTACAACTCCCTTATTCTAGAGGAGGCGCATGGTTTGAAAATCATTTCAAAAAACAACAAGGATGAAATCATGTCTGTCGCTCATTTGTCTTTGCCAATTTATGGTATTCAATTTCATCCGGAAGCACATTTAACTGAATTCGGAATTGAGATGATCCAGAACTGGTTAAAGTTAATAAAGTGATACTATTGCGAATCATTTTATTTTATTTAATTTGCATAAAACAGAGTGAAAAGGTTTAAATAAAGTGCTGAAGACGTTTTAATAACTATGAGTATAAATATTAAAGAAGAAAAAGGGTTTAGGTACATTGATGAAGGTGAAGGAGAAGTTCTGATGCTTTTGCACGGGTTATTTGGTGCATTGAGCAATTGGGAACGCGTAGTGAATCAATTTTCTAAAAACTATAGAGTTATTATCCCTTTATTACCAATTTATGAAATGCCATTGCGAGAAGCTGGCTTAGAAGGATTGGTTAAATTTCTTGAAAAATTTCTTCTAATGAAAAACATTGAAGAAATGAATTTGATTGGCAACTCTTTGGGAGGGCACCTTGCACTGATTTATGTTTTAAAAAATGAGAAGAAGGTGAAGAAGTTAGTGCTTACCGGGAGTTCTGGTTTGTTCGAAAATGCAATGGGAGGCTCTTTTCCAAAACGAGGCAGTTACGACTATGTTAAAGAACGTGTAGAATATACTTTTTACGACCCCAAAACAGCTACAAAAGAATTAATTGATGAAGTTTTCGAAACAACCAAGAGCATTCCAAAATGTTTGAGGATTGTTGCGATGGCCAAATCTGCTCAGCGGCACAACATGGCCAAAGACATCACCAGAATAAAAATTCCAACTTTATTGATTTGGGGATTAAACGATACAATAACACCGCCCACTGTGGCACATGAATTCAATAAACTCATCAAAACTTCTTCTTTAAAATTTGTTGATAGGTGTTGCCATGCACCAATGATGGAACGTCCAGAAATTTTCAATGCATATTTGGAATCATTTTTGAGGGAATAAGGCTATGATCGCTCATGAACTTATCAACCATATGATTCCTCCTTTGAAGAAGTCGGATAAGGTAGGCAAGGCAATGGCCTGGATGGAAGAATTGCGCTTAAAAGAACTTCCTGTAGTAGAAAAAGGAGTATTTTTAGGGATTCTTTCGGAGGAAGAAATTTTAAATGGGTCCTCTTTGGAAAGGTTGGTTGAAGAATATGAGTTAGAGGCAGATAAGGCAGTAATCCACAACCAAGCCCATTTGTACGAAGTTCTGAGATTGGCAACCGATCAAGAAGTTGCCCTTGTAGCCGTATACGATCAAAATGAAAGTTATGAAGGCGTAATATCCATTCAAGACACCATTACAGCCTTTGCACAGAGTGCTGCGGTACATTTGAAAGGGGGAATTGTGCTGTTGTCCATGAATTACAGAGATTATGCACTTTCAGAAATAAGCAGATTGGTGGAGTCTGAAAATGCGAAAATATTATCGAGTTGCATCAAAGAGGACGAACGGGATGCTGCAAAAATAAAATTGACACTAAAAATTGACCAAGAGGACATAAGCCGAGTAGTGGCTACTTTGGAAAGATTCGGCTATAAAATCATTGGGCGATTTCAAGAAACTGAATACCTAAACGATGACAAGGACAAAGTTGATTTGCTCTTGAAGTACCTCAATATATAAAGTTAAATCCCTTTCAATAGTACATAAATGAAAATTGGCATACACGGAAAGCCCTTCGATATAGAAGTGTTAGCATTTTTGCAGCAATTATTTGAAAAAATTAAAGCTGGAGGCCATGAGGTGATTTTAAGCAAACAATTTGCGGTGGAGGTAAATAAGTTTGAAAAAGAACTTTTTGGTCCTTTTGAGGTTTTTGACCATGACCACAAAGTTAAAGAGTTGGACTATGTTATTTCTGTTGGAGGAGATGGGACAATACTGGAATCAGTGACTTATACAGCTCCTTATGGGGTGCCTGTAATGGGAGTTAACACTGGTCGGTTGGGCTTTTTGGCCACCATAAGAAGGGAAGACGCTTTAGAGGTGTTGGACGAATTGTTGGCACAAGAAATTAGGTTAGAAGAAAGGTCGCTGATAAAATTAAATTCCAACATTAAATTGTTTGAGAAGGCAGCTTTTTGTTTGAATGATTTTACCATTCTTAAAAAGGATTCGGCTTCTATGATCATTGTACATGTATATGTGAACGATGAGTTTTTGAACAGTTATTGGGCAGACGGCCTGGTAGTGTCTACACCTACTGGATCAACTGGGTACTCCTTAAGTTGTGGAGGCCCACTGGTTTTGCCGCAGTCAAAAAATTTCATAATCACACCGGTGAGCCCACACAACTTAACAGCGCGGCCAATGGTCGTTTCGGACGATTCCAAAATTAGTTTTAAAATCGAAGGCCGCAGTAAGAATTTTTTAATTTCCCTAGATTCAAGATATGAAACCGTAGACGCTTCAGCAGTACTTTCCATAGAAAAATCAGAGTTGGTTGCCACGATTGTACAGTCCAAATCTTATAATTACTTTGATACACTCAGGAAAAAGCTTAATTGGGGTCTGGATGTAAGGAATTAAAATATAACCTTTTAATATTTGGTGGTTTTTGAATAATACTTATTTTTGTATATAATGGAGTTTTAGTCTTTGTTTGAATATGCTAAATAATAAATTGGATGAAAAGAATAATTTATATGCTTGTTCTTGTGTTGTCGGTAGCGGTAATACACGATTCTTACGGTCAGTTTAACCGCAGGAGAATTAAGAAGAACAACAAAAAAATGAGAAATTTTAAGGGTAAGAAAAATACTTTTACCAAAAGTAAGCGGTACCATTCTGTTGGTATAACGCTCAATTCTTTTCACTATTTTGGAGATTTATCTCCAACTCCAAGTTCTTTTAGTACAGATATTAAATCGACCAAGCCAGGCATTGGTTTGGTTTGGGAACACCGATTTGGTCCTCGTTACACCCTCAGAGGGTCGTATACCTATGGAACAATAGCTGCCAATGATTTTAATGCTGGAACCGATGGAGATAACATTTACCGCTATGCAAGAAACCTTCAATTCAGAAACAGAATTCATGAGTTGAGCGTGGTAGGGGTGATTGATTTATTTAAAAATGGGGGTTCCTATATAAGTAGGGTGCCATTCACGCCATATGTTTTTGCAGGGATTGCAATATTTAAGCACAACCCACAGGGCAAGGTAAGTGACAATGGTGACAATCCTAATTTTGCTACCCTACCAAATGCTGGTGAATGGGTAAACTTAGAGCCACTAGGAACAGAAGGACAGTATAGCACCTTGGATCCTGACGATGCAAATAATGGTATTTCACCATATAAAACAATACAAATTGCCATTCCTTTTGGAGTTGGTGCTAGGGTTAAATTGAATCAAGTAATGGATTTGTCACTTGAATTCAGCCCTAGATGGACCTTCACGGATTATTTGGATGACGTGAGCCAAAACTATGTGGGTGCAGATAAATTGGGCAGTGATTTGGCACGGGCCATGGCCAACAGATCCGTAGATAATACCAATGCAATGTCCGGAGAAGCAAGGGACAATGCAACCCTTGATGCCCGTTTAGGAGCGCCTGTTGTAATTGATGGATACCTAACTAGGCCAGGGCATGGGCACGAACTTTCAGGTAATATCAGAGGAAATAAAAATAATAATGACATATACTTCGTTACTACCTTGAGGTTTACTTATATCCTCGGTGGTTCCTTTAGAAGAGCAAAGTACAGATAATATATGATTTCAAAATATTTCAAGGGGAAGCTTATATTTAGTTTCCCCATTTTTTTTGTTTTTTTTAATTTGGCAGTCCAAGCTCAAAATTCTGAGGTAGGATTTGGTGTTGGTGGCTTTTATTATACCGGGGACCTTAGCCCAAGTATCAATATAACTCAGGTAAGTCCTGGGGTAATTGGATATTTTCGGAGCAATTTTACGGAGGCTTCGAGTTTAAGGGTTGGAATCAATGCTGGTAAATTAAAGGGTAGCGATGGCCCCAACTACAAAGATTCTTTTTCTAAAATGAGGGATGCTTCTTTCGATTTATTTTTAATGGAAGCGTCTTTTATGTATGAGTATAATTTTCTAGACTTCAAAAACAATCCCAGACAAAGGTTCTCTCCCTATTTTACAGGAGGGTTGGCCATATTTAATATGTCGGGCCAACAAGAAAAAGCAGCGCAATTCAGCAGTGTGCAATTGGCCATACCTCTAGGCGTAGGCGTAAAATATGTTTTAAACCCCAAATGGTATGTAGGAGCTGAATTTGTTGCCAGAAAAACATTTTTTGATTATTTGGATAATGTTTCAGAGGGCAATACCAATATAAAGAACTACCAATACGGGAATCCTAACGACAATGATTCGTATTATTTTTTTGGTATAACGTTAAATTATACGTTTTACACCATACCGTGCCCATTCCCTTATAATTAAATTTCTTTTTCACCTTATTAAACCATATTTTTGGGCGTTTTTTAAAATTACCGTAAGTTTGTGAATTGTGGAAAAGAATATTGACGAAATCGATAAGGAAAACATTCCAAAGCATATTGCCGTTATAATGGACGGGAATGGCCGTTGGGCGAAAAAGCAAGGTGAAAAAAGAATTTTCGGCCACCAGAATGCTATAAAAGCGGTGCGGGATGCCACCGAAGGATGTGCGGAGTTGGGAGTGGAACATTTGACATTATATGCTTTTTCTACAGAAAACTGGGGGCGCCCATCGGACGAAGTAAATGCGCTGATGGAGTTGCTGGTACACACAATTAAACAGGAAAGTGAAACGTTAATGAAGAACAACGTTAAACTTGGTGCCATTGGTGCAACCGATACGCTTCCCGAAAATTGTTTGAATGAATTGCACGAAGCCATTGATGCTACCAAAGACAATACAGGGCTCAACTTGTATTTGGCACTAAGTTATAGCGGAAAATGGGATTTGATCAAGGCCGTGAAGTCCTTGGCAGAAGAAGTGAAAAACGACAAATTATCTATAGAGGATATTTCTGAACAAAAAATTGATAACTTTTTGTCCACCAAAGGAATTCCAGACCCTGAATTAATGATTAGAACCAGTGGGGAGAAAAGAATAAGCAATTTTTTATTGTGGCAATTAGCATATGCAGAACTGTACTTTACGGATGTGTTATGGCCCGATTTTAGAAAAAAAGATTTGTATGATGCCATTTCGGAGTTTCAACACCGAGACAGAAGGTTTGGCAAAGTTTAGAAAGTGAAGTTATGAAAAAATACCTAGTATTGATTCTAATCTTAGTGATTGCAGACTTGAGTTATGGTCAGTTCAGAAGAAAGAAAAGAGCAACCGCAACAAAAGAGGAAGGAATTGTTGATTATTCGGCCGTAGAGGAGTACGAAATTGGGGAAATAGAAATTACAGGGGTTGAAATACTAAGTACCACTGCACTGACCTCCATGACAGGTCTTCGGGTTGGAGATAGAGTTAAAATTCCAGGAGATGATTTAACCCAAGCGATAAGAAAGTTATACAACCACGGTTTAGTTGGGGATGCTGCGGTTTACATTGAAGAAATCGGCCTGGGGAAAGTCAAAATAATAATTGAGTTAGCCGAAAGACCTAGGCTTACTTCCTACGCTTTTTTGGGAGTTAACAAATCACAAGAATCGGAATTAAAAGACGAATTGGACCTCAACAGAGGAAGGGTATTGTCTGAAAGTATTGTAAAAAACACAGAAATTGCCGTAAGAAAATATTTTGTAAAAAAAGGGTTTCTTAATACCCATGTGGACATTAAAAGAGAAGTAGATACTTTGGCCCGCCAAGGCATACGCTTGGTGATAGACGTCGACAAGAAAAGTAAAGTCAAGATCAATAGGGTGTTTTTTGAAGGCAACCAAGCCTTTATGGATGGTAAACTAAAAGGGAAATTAAAAAGTACCAATGAAAAAGTACGTTTCCATCTGCCTAGGAGATTAATAGCCGAAATATTCTCTTTGAATGGGAAAAAAGCCAAGGAGTTTTTATTTACCAAAGAAGAAGTAGGCAGGGAAGAAGTCAAAGAGTTTTTAAGTGAGACGACGAATGTAAACTTATTCAAATCTTCCAAGTACATAGAAGATGATTTCAATGAAGATAAATTTGCCTTAATTAGTTTTTACAATTCCAAAGGATATAGAGATGCCGAAGTAGTGGAGGACACCGTGTACAACCACGACGACAACACCATTAATGTTGGGTTGCGTGTGGACGAAGGCAAGCGGTATTATTTTAGAGACATCAATTGGGTAGGAAACTATATCTACAACGACAGGGTATTAACAGAAGTATTAGACATTGACAAAGGCGATGTATATGATATAGAGAAGATCAATCAAAAACTATCTTTTAACCCAAAAGGAACAGATATAAGTGGATTGTATATGGACAATGGTTACTTGTTTTTTCAGGTGGATCCAATTGAAGTTGGCATCGAAAATGATTCAATAGATATTGAAATGCGTGTGAGAGAAGGGGACCAAGCAACCATTGATAAAGTAACCGTTACGGGTAATGACAAAACAAATGACCACGTAATCTATAGAGTGCTGCAAACTGTTCCTGGAAGAAAGTTCAGTAGAGCAGATTTGATAAGAACCCAACAAACCCTAGCACAAATGGGATTCTTTGATCCAGAGCAAATTGGTCAAAACATATTGCCCAACCCGTCCAAGGGAACAGTAGACATTGATTGGTCTGTAGTAGAGAAATCCAATGATCAAATTGAATTGTCAGCAGGTTGGGGAGGTAGTTTAGGATTTGTAGGGACCTTAGGATTGGTTTTTAATAACTTCTCCTTAAGAAATGTCCCTCATTTCGACAAGTGGAAACCATTACCGACAGGAGATGGGCAAAGGCTTCAAATTAGAATGCAGTCGAATGGTAAGCCATTTCAAAGTTATACCTTCTCCTTTACGGAGCCTTGGCTGGGAGGAAAAAAACCAACTTCTTTTACATTGAGTTTGAACCAGTCGATTCAGAGATTGGCCACAACCAACGTTACCAATTTGGATTCCCACCTTAAAGTATCTTCAATAACTGCTGGAATAGGAAAGCAGTTGGAATGGCCTGATAACTATTTTGTTCTTCAGAACACATTGGGTTATACCATTTATGATATGAAGAATTATAATTTTGGTGGGTTGAATTTTCCGGAAGGAACTGGAAGATCCAGAAGTTTGACCTACAATGTAACATTGTCTAGAAACAGTGTGGACAATCCAATGTTCCCAAAATTGGGTTCAACGGTTTCGCTTAGTGCCACCTTTACACCACCTTATTCTTCTTGGAACGACATTGACTATTCGGATGAGTCCAACCCACAGCGGTATGAATTTACGGAGTACCATAAATGGATGTTCGATACCAAACACTATGTTCCTTTAGTTGGTAAGATGGTATTGGAAGCGTCTTACCATTTCGGTTATTTGGGCAGTTATAACCAAGAAACCGGAATTGGGCCTTTTGAACGTTTCCAGTTAGGTGGTGATGGACTAGCCGGTCAGAATTTTATTCTAGGATATGATGTGATTGGTTTAAGAGGATACACCAACAACTCCATTACACCTAAACCCGTTGGAGGAATTGAAGGCGGGGTTGCTTATAATAAATTGTCAATGGAATTAAGGTACCCTGTTACTACGGGCAATGCAGCCACCATTTATGTGTTTGGTTTTGCTGAAGCAGGAAACAACTGGGGGGTACACAGTGATATAGATTTATTTAATTTATACCGGTCAGCTGGTTTTGGAGCAAGAGTATTTATGCCAGCATTTGGTTTGATAGGACTTAACTGGGGTTATGGATTCGATCCGATACCAGGAAACCCTAGTGCCAATGGCGCTCAGTTTCACTTCACCATTGGCCAACAACTTAGATAAAAATGAAAAAGATATTTTTTGGCTTCCTTTTTGTAATAACATTTACAAACGTATATTCCCAAAAATTTGGATACATCGATTCGAATTATATTCTTTCGAAAATGTCGGAATTTGGGGAAGCGCAAGGAGAGTTGGATAAATTATCTAAACAATGGCAAACTGAAATTGCAGATCAATACAAAGAAATTAACAGCATGCATGAAACCTTTCAAGCCGAAGCAGTACTTTTAACTGCCGAGATGAAGGAAGAGAGACAGCTAGAGATACAAAATAAAGAAGAGGAAGTAAAGGCACACCAATTAAAAATTTTTGGAGCCAATGGGCTTTATTTTCTCAAGAAAAAAGAACTAATTGAACCGCTTCAAGACAAAATTTTTGAAGCAGTAGAAAAGGTTTGTAAAACCCATAAATTGTCCATTATGTTTGATAAATCAGGCGAACTCATAATGGTATATACGGACCCTAGGCATGATTATACGGATTATGTACTAGAAGAATTGGGGCTTGGAGATCCGAACGATGTAATTAAATAGAAATAAATTTGTAAAACCATGAAAATAAAATTTTTAATAGGCTTTTTGATGTGTGCAGTATCTGCATATGCGCAAAATGGAAATAAAGTTGGATACGTGGATGCGGACTACGTTTTGAGAAGTATGCCAGAATTGGCCGAGGTTGAAACTGCGTTAAATACTTATGGAGCCAATCTTCAACAGCAAATTCAAGCAAAATATGCTGAATACCAATCCAAAGTACAGGATTACCAACAGAAGGCTGCTGGAATGAGCGAAATTGATAGAAAAGATGCAGAAGATGATATTAAAGCGCTTCAAGAGAGAATTGGAAAGTACGAACAAAATGCACAAGAAGATCTAAGGAAGAAACAAAAAAGTTTAATGGAACCTTTGCAGAAAAAAATTGGGGATGCCATTAAAGCAGTTGCTGAAGTAGAAGGTGTGGATGTGGTATTGACTGCCGGTTTAGGTGAAATGGATGTTGTATTGTATGCTTCTGATAGTGCGGATTTGACGGATAAAGTCTTAACCAAACTAGGGATTGAAGGTGTTGAGTAGTATCGTAAAAAATATTATATTTAAAGGCTTGGGTAGTAACACCCAGGCCTTTTTTTTTAATTATGCTTAAAACAGGTGATTTAGTTTCTGTATTTTCTCCCTCGGGCCATTTCGAAGTAGACCGACTAAAATCGGGTATTAAAGAGATAGAAAGTTGGGGGGTAAAGGTTGCATACGAAGGCCTAGAGCAAAGTGGATATTTTGCTGGAACCGATGCAGCCCGAAGCAAACAATTGAAAACCGCATTAAATTCTGGCTCTAATGCATTTATTGCTGCACGAGGTGGGTTTGGGTTGAATAAAATAATAGAAGAGATAGCGCCTTTGTTAAAAGAGATACCACCCTCTATTTTTATAGGCTTTAGCGACCTTACGCCATTAATAAACCTAGTGGTAGAGGCCGGCCATTTGGGGATTCACGGGCCGATGGCGGTACAATATGGGACGTTTTCGAAAATTGCATTGAATAATTTGAAAGCACTTTTATTTGATCCTAGCCAATATGAGTTGCGCTTCCCTAACACTCCCTTTAATGTTGGAACAACAATTGAAGGGAAAGTGGTAGGAGGCAACCTCTGTATGCTGGCAGATTCTATTGGCACTCCAACTGAAATACCTACCAACAACAGGATATTGTTACTTGAAGAAGTGGGCGAGCCCTTGTACCGCGTAGACAGAATGATGTTGCAATTAAAAAGAGCTGGGAAACTCAACCAGATAAAAGGAGCAATTGTTGGCCAATTTACAAATTGCCAGGATACAGGTGCTCTGTACCAAAAGGAGGCAATAGAGGTAATAAGGGATTATTTAACCCCTTTTGATATTCCTTTGGCTTTTGGAGCGCCTTTAGGCCATGAAAAAGACAGTATGTCTTTGCCTTTAGGCGTACCAATCAAAATGGAGATGGGAGAAGATTCCACCAAGATTACCATTGCCTAGAATATGAAGCCAGCTAATATTCCGGCAAAAATTATTAATGGTGGCGGTGTTTTTGTCCACATGAGCAAAGAGAAGGTTCCTATTATAATTGCAATATTGATAGGATTGCCATGTACAGGTTCGTACATCCGAATAGCGGCCGTTACAACCATACCACAACTGGCTGCGCTAATGCCTTCCAGAGACGCTTTAACAATTCGGTACTTTTTTAATCCATCCCAAAATCGAATAACAAAGAATATTAGAAAGGTCCCTGGCAAAAAAATCCCGAAGGAAGCCATCATCGATCCAAATATTTGTCCCCCAATCCCAAAATCGCGCATGGACAAGGACCCTACATAGGCACAAAACGAAAAAACTGGCCCAGGCAATGCCTGAACAAAAGCGTAACCGCTTAAAAACTCTTCTTGGGTGAGGTAGCCCTTTAGTTCAACAAATTCAGTATAAAGAAATGGTATGAGTACTTGGCCACCACCAAAAATAAGCGATCCATTTCTATAGAAATTTTCGAACAACCGAATTGGTTTGGCAGCACCTATGTCCTTTGTAAGAGCGCCTAAAAGCGCAGCACCGAGGAACACCAAAGCCCACAAAACAAAATTGGCCCATTTTATGTTAAGGCCTGTTTTGTCTTCTTTTTCATGGCCTTTGTATTTGATAGCACTAATTGCCCCAGCAACCAATAAAATCAGAGGGAAAGTAAATGGAGAAGCGACGCCATAGGCTACAACAGCAGAGACAATCATAAGTGCAATCCCTGTTTTTGTATGGACTACTTTAACACTGATTTTATAAGCGGCATAAGCAACAAAGGCCACGGCCATTGGCTGGATATACCTGGTGAAATTTAATGAGATATTTTGATCTTGAAAATAGTCTATCATTAGCCCGGCCGAGGTCATGATCAATACGGCTGGTAAAACCCAAACCAACAAAGTTAAATAGGCCAAATTAGGGCCTCCAATTTTGAACCCTATAGCTGTGATGGTTTGTGTAGAGGTAGGGCCTGGGAGTATCTGGCAAAGCGCATTGAGCT
Organism: Cytophagales bacterium Alg240-R148; assembly: GCA_900537185.1. Lineage (GTDB taxonomy): Bacteria > Bacteroidota > Bacteroidia > Cytophagales > Cyclobacteriaceae > Alg240-R148. The sequence goes on along the minus strand of LS999827.1, from coordinate 674,918 downwards.
CAATCAGTTCTTGTTCTTTTAGGTAGCCCCTTTTGTTTACCATTAATTCGAACAACATGGCTATGTGTGCTTGTGGTCCTCCAAAAGCGCTTAAAGCAAGAATTAGAACATCTCTGAGATAAATAAAATACCGTACTTTTTTAACCATTTCCTATTTCTATTTCAAGCCAATTTCTTTTAATCTTTGGTCTAAAAATTCTCCAGCGGTTACGTCATCGTATTGTTTAGGGTTTTCTTCTGTAATACACCCATTCAAACAAGACAGGGACATCTCGGCTCTAGGGTGCATGAAAAAGGGTATGGAATACCGGGACGTTTTCATAAGTGCTTTGGGTGGATTTACTACCCGGTGTATGGTGGATTTCAATCGGTTGTTGGTAAGTCTTTCCAACATATCTCCAACGTTTACAATTATTTGATTTGGCAATGCAGTTATGGCAATCCATTTACCATCTTTTCTTAGCACCTGAAGTCCATCCGCACTGGCACCCATCAGCAGGGTGATTAGGTTGATATCGCCATGTTCTGCGGCACGTACAGCGTCCTCTGGAATTTCCTCTGGGTTTTCAATTGGAAAATAATGAATGGGCCTTAATATGCTGTTGCCACAGTGCACCTTGTCTTCAAAATAATTAGAGTCAAGCCGAAGGTAAAGGGCAATTGCTTGTAACATTTTCCTTCCTGTATTTTCGAGGGTAGTATAGATTTCTTTGCCATATTGTTTTAATTCAGGCACTTCTTCTACCCAAATATTGTCTGGATAAGTAGTGTGTGGGTCTTTTTTTACTTGACCGATATGAAAAAACTCTTTGAGATCTCCTGTTTGTCTGCCTTTTGCATGTTCCTTTCCTTTTCCAATATAACCTCTTTGGCCAGATAAGGCTGGGTTTTCGTATTGTTGTTTGACCGCATCAGGAAGATCGAAAAACTTCTTAATGGAGGCATATAAGTTGTTTTGTAATTGATCCGTGAGGCCATGGTTTTTTATGGCTACAAATCCAATATTATTGTATGCCTCCCCGAGGGCTTCCACAAAGGCATCTTTTTGTTCTGGTGTGCCATTAACAAAATGATCTAAATCAAGTGAAGGGATGGAGTCGTATAATTTATCGGCCATGGTTTTTAGTTTTATTGTGCTTCAATTTATAAATATTTGATTTTTTATAAAATTGAAATGGCACTAAATACAGCCTTTTGTTTTCCGAAAAGTTATTTCAGCACCTCTTTTAATATTTCTACCGAATTAATTTCTCCTATTCCATCGAAATTGGATTTATAAAAGACCAATATTTCTTTCAACAGGTTCCTTCTAATGGTTGGATCAAGAGGCATGGGGTGGTCAAAGCTGTTGGAAGCGAGCTGGCTGATTTGAAAGTAGTAGGCATCCTTGACTCCATCGTGCTGGTGGTGTTGGCTTAACCATTCTTGGTTGATTGCATACCCTAAATAAGCACTTAATTTTACAAGAAACTGAATGTGGAAATTACTAATATTGTCTTCCAAATGGTCAAATATTTGTAAGGCATTGATTAAGAATTCAAAAAGGGGTTGGTCTTTTTGCTCCTCTTTAATCGTTTTACTAAGCATCTCATTGATAAAAATGGCTATGGTGGTCTTTTTTATAGCGATGTTGATGCTGGTGTAAGGGTAGAAACACTTGATTTCTGAAATATGATTGATGCTGGCGTTGGGTTTGTTGTAGACTACTAGGTCCAACAAACTCAAAGGTTGAAGCAAGGCCATTTTGCCTTTTGAAGATTTGCCTCTTGCGCCCTTAATAATGTAGGTTTGTAGGCCAAATCTTTCTGTATATATAGTACTAATAACCGAAGTTTCCTTGAATTTGATCGTCTTGAATACGATGCCTCTAGTTTTAAATAACTGGCTCATTAGTTGATTAGCAGTATTTTTCCAGCAACTGCTTCTTTACCTGCTTCATCGGCAACCAGTACAAAACACACTCCAGTTCCGGCTCTTCTACCATTAAGATCCAAAAGGTTCCAAGCAACCCGGCCTCCATTGGACCTACCTTGCCAAAGCAGTCTTCCAGCGCTGTCTACAATTTTCACATCAGAATTGAATGCTAAATTGTCGATTGTTACCACCCCTTTGTAATCTGGTAAAACCGGATTGGGAAAAATCTTTAGATTGGACAAAGCTTCGGACGGGGTTTGTGCATCGGAGGTATAAGAAACGAGCCCTAGGTTGGATAATAAAAACACTTCTCCAGAGTTGGGATCAATTTGAATGGATTGAACATTGTCTTCTATCATTGGGCTATTGCTGCTGTTGAAAAAATGAATTTCTTCATCGACAGTAGCGTTCAAAAGCCGAATACCATCATCGGATGCAATCCATTTGCGGTCTCCTCCGTCCACTACCACGCTGTTGATGATTTTATCTTTAAGCAAAGGTCTCCCATCAAATAATGGCACTGTTGCATCAACGGAAAAACCGTCAAGTACAGAAGGGTAAAGGTTCAGGTAAGCAATTCCCTTTTCGGTGCCACACCAAATAAGCCCATCGCGGTCTTCGTCGATCGCATTTACTTGAGTGGATGGCAAACCGCCATTGCCAATGGAACTGGTAAGTTTTCTTGATTGCGTACCTTCCATATTGCTAACAATGATACCACCTCCCTTTGCAGGATGGATAAGTGCCCACAATTCGTTGGAAGAAGTAACCTTTAGTTTCCAGATGAATTCAGAATTGGTAAAACTGAAAAAGTATGGCGTCCAATTGCCAGACTTGTAGTAGTAGAGCGAGGGAGAAGCGCCATAATTGGAAACAAAAAAGCCACCATCATAGGCTTGAATAAAAGCAATTTGTGGCCCAATTCCATCTATTTTCTTAAGTGGGCTTCCGGGAGTGGAGTCATCAATAAAATCCCAGTTGTCGCCCTCCAATCGCAACAATCCGTTTTCTGTGGTAGCTACCAATAGTTCGGAAGAAGATTCAGAAAGGTCATTGGCCCCAACAAAAGCAGGCGTAGGGATGTCGTAAGTGCTTTTATTGCCATAGTTAACCCATTTTCCGGCAATGAACCGACTGAAAGCAGCGTTCTCAAGCCCTGGGTTGCCGGTGTCGTCCAATCCGGTGGGAAAGGCACTTATGATTTGGTTGGAAAAACGAATGTTTTTTATTTGGTTGCTGGCAGGCCCATTTGGCTGTACTACCGTTTCTTGTCCATTTTTATTTTGAATCAAACCATTTTCAAAGTCAGCAATCCAATAAACACCTTGCATCAATATGGTTTTGGAGGGGGCAGCAATAAAATCAGAAAGCAAAGGGTTTACTCCGGAGTTGTTTTTTATCCATACCTTATCCGTTGTGGTCACCAATAAATCATTACCGGTCGACTCTAAGTTGTAGTAGTCCGAAACAGGCAGACTGCCATCAACAGCCCAATTGCCATCGTAAACGTAAACCCCACTTCCAACAACTCCTGCCACTACACCAAGGTGGTGTGTGGTCAGCGCAATGCTCGGGTCCGCCGGAAATCCATCGACACTATACTTATGCCAATTATTGAAATCGTGTAAATTGGTTTGGCCATTATTAGAGGCTGCCATTACCCCTTTGTTGGTTCCTGCAAAAATTGAATCGTTGTGGGTTGTTAAACTGAATACATTTAAATGTTCACCACCAATCCCTAAGTTTTGATAAAGTTCTTTGAGGGTGTATTGCTCTAGGTCTATTTCCAAAATTCCTGCATCAGAGGCCAGCATCACCACAGACCCAAACGATTTAATTTCATGGATGGCTTTTGGCGTACTGCTTTCACTGTTTTTTAAGGCGTCAATATTGCGGACAATTCCCGATTCGAGTTCCAATACATCAATATTGCCATTGGTGTACCCCACTATTAACTTTTGATCCTGGTGTAGGAAAATGGCTCCAATGCCGGCATCATTCAAACCTTCCTTTTTTGTAATGGTTTCCAAGCTGTTGTCAATCAAATTTTGCCTAACGATGCCATTTTCGGCTGCAGCAAAAATGTTGGATGGGTCCCCTGTCACATCCAGGGCAGACTGGTAACTGAAGTGGTACCTCCAGCTTTGCACTGGCACCATTTCTTGCCCGTGGCTTAAGTTGAACAAAAGAACAAAGAGTATGAGAAAGCAGTACTTCATGGCTCATTTTTTAAATAACAACGCCTGCACCTGGCTTCGTATTTGTTTTTTTCTCCAATTTGTATTTGGCTTTTATCTTGTGATAAGCGGTAGCTGAAGTGCGCTACTTTTCCACACTGGGCACAAATGGCATGCACTTTTGTTACATAATCCGCAATGGCCAATAGTTGGGGGACTGGTGCAAACGGCTTGCCTTCAAAGTCCATATCCAACCCAGCAATTATTACTCTTTTGCCAGATACGATAAGTTTTTCAATCACTTCAATTAAGGTGTCATCAAAAAACTGTGCCTCATCGATACCGACCACATCGCATTCTCCGGCCAATAATAAAATATCATGTGCAAAATCAACCGCTGTAGAACGTATTTCCGTAGCGTTGTGCGACACCACGTTGTTGATGTGGTAGCGTTTGTCGATGCTAGGTTTGAAAATTTCCACATGTAAATTAGCAATCAAAGCGCGGTTCAACCTTCGGATAAGTTCCTCTGTTTTTCCTGAAAACATAGAGCCACAAATTACTTCCAACCAGCCAATGGATTTATTTTCGGTATGATGATGGGGTTCGACAAACATATAGGATTAGAAAGAATAGTTTAAATGTGGCAATTTGCAAATATCGGGAACAATAATTGAAATGTCATCATGTACTTCCACTTGACATGCCAAACGTTCATTTTCTTTTAATCGCCCCTGCTGCACAAAATTATTTTCAAAAGGAGTTAACGGTCCTAAATGCGCAGCCCCCTCTATAACAACAGCTTTACAGGTTGTGCACCTTCCTTTTCCTCCACATGCATGCATCCAATCTTGCTGGTTTTCGTGTAAAATAGTAAGAAGGGTGGCGGCATTGCTGCTTTGAACTTCTTTTTCAGGAAGGTTTTTAATTTTAATTTTTATCATTTTTATTGGCTATATTAAAATAAGAACCTTTATTTTTCTGTTGTTTAAAAAAAACATCCATAGTGTCTATTTAAAATGGAAAACAAATTAAATCATCAGGCCATACAAAACTATTGTGAGCAATTCACAAATGTAATCATTGAAAGTGTATTTGAAAATAAAGATGCCCTTTCAGGATCCGATATTCTAAAACTTACACCAGTCCAACAAGTCAATTATTTTGTAGTCAAACAGTTGTTTGTAGAATGGCGATTGGAAATGCAGAATTTGAAGAGTCCTTTTTTCGATTTTAAATCTAAAGAAGTGAAAAAGGCCCTTCGGGATTTTATGAACACCTTGTCCAACCATATTGCGCTTAAAAAAAATGAAGCAAAAGTTTTATTAAATAAAGCTACACTGGACAGCCTAATGCTGATTTTTTCTCCATATGACTATTTTTGCCATGAAATTAACAACCCTGAAAAAACGCGGATAAAATTAAAGGAGTTGGAAGAAATAAAAAAATATGTCCGGGTCAATCAAATGATCTTGGGAAATTTGATCGACCAATTTAAAAGGGAGGGAGTAAAAGAAGCTTTTAACGACGAAGCATTTAGAATTTTAAACGACGTATTTGAAAACATATCGGAACTACCGGAAGAGGTAGACCAGTACTACGAAGCATTTAGTGCTGTAATTCCTCTTACCGTTGGAGTTCTGTACAAAGATCTAGGCGGAATCACAAAAGAAGAGGCAACCCACGAAACAGAGCCAACAGCCTTGGAAACGGAACCAGCGCGAAATACGGAACCAGTAGCACCCAAACAGGAGCCAATAGCAGAAACACCTGAAAAAACAGAAACACCCACAGAAATAAAAGAAGTTACTCCAACAGAAGATACTTTTCATTCTATTAATGAGCGGTTTGCAAAAAATGTCGGAAATTTAAACGAAGAATTCGAAACCAATCAAACGCCATCTCTTGGAGAGACACTGGGCAAAAACGTGGAGAACAAGCCCTTGATTCAGTCGATTAGTATCAACCAGCGGTTTATGTTTTTGAATGGTTTGTTCGAAGGCAATAATGTGAAAATGGAATCCACCCTAAATCAGTTGGATCAGTTTAAAACGCTGGAAGAAGTAAATGGATTTTTATCGGAACAATATCCTTCGTGGAACAAAGAAGAAGAGGAATATGTCGAGTTCTTAAACTTATTAAAAACTCGACATTATTAATTAAATAAAATATTTGTCTAAAACAGGTTTGTATTTAACATTAAAATTAGTGTAACACCAGTTTTTTAATTCGGTGACTTCATCTTGAACTAAATTTTTTAACGCCTTTTTAAGTTCTTTCTCAAAAAGTTTTAAGTCAAAGCTCACTTTTTTCAAAATTGTTTTGGCATATTCCAGCATAGGAAATTTTTTTGTTATAATTCGATTCGGTTATCTAAATATGCAACCTTTAATGTAATCAAATGTTACTTTATTTGAAACAATAAATTAAATTTGTTTTACCGTTATTATCAATAAACAAATAACATGAGCAGTATGCACATTTCTGGATATAAAACGCAGTTACTATTTTTTTGTTGCCTCCTTTTGGTAAATTTTAAGGTTGTTGGTCAAGAAGTAACCTTGCATTTGGGTCCAGATGAAATCGCTCAAAATCAGAAGTTTACGATTACAATTCTAGTAAAAAATGAGAGAATTAAATCGTACGATAAATTCCCTGAAATTAAAGGTTTTGTTCAAAGAGGAACTTCCTCTTCTTCCAGTACCAACATCATCAATGGGCAAGTAAGTTCCTCCCACAGCATAATAATGAACTACATACCGAACGAGGAGGGTGTTTTCACAATTAAGCCATTTGAAATGAAGGTAAACGGGCAAACTTTGAAGTCGGCAGGTAAGAAAGTTAAGGTAGGGCCACCCATGCAACAAAGGGCAAATAATCAATTTGACCCTTTTGATATGTTTGGAATGCGAAGGAATACACCGCAGGAATATGTCGACATAGAAGACGATGCTTTTTTTGCACTTACAACTTCAAAAAAAGAAGTGTATGTCGGAGAGGGTTTCACTACAACTCTGGCTTTTTATGTGGCCTACAACAATAGAGCGCCATTGCAATTTTATAATATAAGCCAGCAATTGCCAGCAATATTGAAAGAAGTACGGCCACAAAATTGTTGGGAAGAAAATTTTGATATTGTCAATATCAATGGAGAACCCATTACGATAAATGGAAAGGCTTATACCCAATATAAAATTTATGAAGGGGCATTCTATCCACTCAATTCGGATGACATTACCTTCAAAAGTGTGGGGTTGGAAATGATTAAATACAAAGTGGCCAAAAACACGAGCTCGTATGGCCTAAACCGAAAAGAGGATTATAAAACGTTCAAGACAAAAACGAAACTGGTAAGAGTTAAAGAGTTGCCACCGCACCCATTAAGAAACGAAGTAGCTGTGGGTAAGTTTAGGCTGGATGAAAGCCTATCCAAACTTGAAGTAAAAACAGGAGAAAGTTTTAATTATGATTTTGATATTTACGGAGAAGGCAATATTTCAGGGCTGTCCAATCCGAGTGTCCGAGAAAGCGACGCAATAGATTTTTACCCACCCAATAAGGCACAAGAAATTTTAAGAAGAAACGGAAGGGTAACTGGAGTAAAGGCTTTTAGTTATTATGGTATTCCTAAGGAACCAGGCACTTACCCGTTTTCAGATGCCATCCAATGGGTGTTTTTTGACCCATACAAAAAAAAGTACGATACTTTAAAACCAGAAGTGGTATTAACAGTGTTAGGAGAAAGCAAAAAAAATGAAGCTATAAGTGCCAATGATCTTGGATCATTTTACGATGAAATGGGTGCCGAAGACAACCAGCTTAAAACAATTGGGGAAGATAAGAAAACCCAACTGTATGTTAATCTGCTGTTGTTGTGTGCCATTATTTTAACGGGCTTTGTGGTTGTAAAAAAGGTTTGACCATGATTTTTACTTATTACAGTAGTGTTTTGATCATTTTGAATTAAATTTGGGTTTGTTTTACATTTAATACCACACACTTTTGGGAAGTACTTTTGGTAAATTATTGAAAATAAGCACCTTTGGAGAGTCGCATGGACCTGCCTTAGGTGTAGTTGTGGATGGATTGCCAGCTGGAATTAATATTGATACATCCTTTATTCAAGAAGAAATGGATAGAAGGAAACCAGGACAATCGAAAATTACAACACAAAGAAAAGAAGCAGACGGATTTGAAATTTTATCTGGTGTTTTTGAGGGGCAGTCTACTGGAGCTCCGATTGGTATTGTGATTCGAAACAAAGACCAAAAAAGCAAAGATTATAGCCACATTGAAGAAAAATTCAGGCCGAGTCATGCAGATTATACTTATGAAGCTAAATATGGCATTCGAGACCATAGAGGTGGCGGTAGAAGCTCTGCACGCGAAACTGCTGCACGAGTGGCGGCAGGTGCATTGGCCAAGCTGTTTTTGCAACATTTTGGTGTGACAATTCAAGCCTATGTGTCGCAAGTGGGTAGCCTCAAGTTAGAGAAAGAATACCAAGATTTGAATTTGGAACTTACCGAGACCAATATTGTAAGGTGTCCCGATCCTGCCATGGCAGATAAAATGATTGAATTGATTGATGGGGTGCGCAAGGATAGAGATACAATTGGTGGTGTCGTGCAGTGTGTGATAAAAGGAACCCCGGTTGGATTAGGAGAACCTGTTTTTGATCGGTTGCATGCAGAGCTAGGGAAGGCCATGTTAGGAATAAACGCGGTGAAAGGGTTTGAATATGGAAGTGGTTTTGAAGGAGTGACCATGCGTGGTTCGGAGCACAACGATGCGTTTTACAAAGAAGGAGCAACCATTAAGACCAAGACAAATTATTCCGGTGGCATTCAAGGTGGCATCTCCAATGGCGAGGATATTTATTTTAAAGTGGCTTTTAAACCAGTGGCCACCATCATGAAAGACCAGTTAAGTGTAGATAAAAAAGGCAACACTGTAAATGTATCAGGAAAGGGCCGGCATGACCCTTGTGTTGTACCTAGAGCTGTACCAATAGTAGAAGCCATGGCGGCACTGGTGTTGGCAGATAACTTATTAATTAATCGAACCAAAAAACTTTGACATAACAGCAATGCACTTCTGTTAGTTGATTAACAATAGTACTTATGAAAAAATTACCACTGCACATTAAAATTGTAATTGGATTGATATTGGGAATTGCATGGTCATTTGGCTCCTCTTATTTTGGGCTCAATGCATTTACAATAGATTGGATTGATCCTTTCGGTCAGATTTTTATCCGTCTGCTAAAATTCATCGCTGTTCCTTTGGTATTGTTTTCCATAATTGGTGGAGTTTCTGGATTAAAAGACCTTTCTAGTTTAGGAAGAATGGGTGGCAAAACTTTATTGGCCTATTTGGTTACAACCGTAGCGGCCGTTGGGATAGGGTTGTTTTTGGTGAATGTTTTTCAGCCAGGTTCTTTTGTAGAAGAAAGCCAGCGAGAAAAAAATAGAATTAAATATGAAATTTGGGCCCGTGACAACGGGATTGAAATATTGGATGATAAGAACTTTTTAGCCGATCCTAAATATGCCCATTTATTAAAGAGCAGTGAAGAAGAAGTAAACGTTGAAGGCCAAAATGAAGAGGTACTTAAGCGAAAAAAGGATGCCAACAAACAAAAGGACGCAAGCCCTTTGACTTTTTTGGTAGACATGGTACCGGAAAATATTGTGCTCTCCATTTCCAATAACAAATTGATGTTACAAGTGATATTCTTTGCCATATTCTTTGGCTTGGCACTTGTAATGATCCCAGAAGACAAAGCCAAACCTGTAAAAAACTTTATTGATGGTGTCAATGAAGTCTTTCTGAAAATGGTGGATTTGGTAATGCGTGCAGCGCCATTTTTTGTGTTTGCTTTATTAGCCGGTGTAATTGCAAAAATGGCAGATACTCCAGCGGAAGTGTTTGAAATATTCAAAGGGTTAAGCACTTATTCTTTGGTAGTGTTTGCGGGCTTGATGTTTATGATTTTTGGTTTCTATCCCTCGATGATTTTGACCTTTGCAAGGAAGATTGGGTACGGTGGTTTTTTTAAAAGAATTTCCCCCGCGCAGTTTTTAGCTTTTTCTACCAGTTCTTCTGCTGCTACTTTGCCCGTAACCATGGAGTGTGTAGAGGAAAATTTGGGTGTTTCTAAAAAAGTTTCGAGTTTTGTGTTGCCAATTGGGGCCACGGTGAATATGGATGGGACCAGTTTGTACCAAGCGATAGCGGTTGTGTTTTTGGCCCAGCTGCACATGGTGGACCTTACGGTTGGCCAACAATTAATGATTGTTTTAACGGCTACATTGGCGTCTATAGGGTCGGCAGCAGTACCTAGTGCTGGGTTGGTTATGATGATCATTGTTTTACAATCTGTAGGACTAAACCCAGCATGGATAGCTGTAATATTTCCTGTGGATAGGATTTTGGATATGTGTAGAACCGTAGTAAATGTTACAGGAGATGCTACTGTTTCAACATTAATTGCTAAAACTGAAGGAGAATTGGCAGATAGCTGAACTAATGTACATTAAATTTGTTTATAGGTTAAAATTGAAGCAATGAGCGATACTAATAAAAGACTTGTGAACCTCTATTTGGAGGCCAATCCCAATCCTAATTCTTTGAAGTTTGTAGCCAATTTCATGTTGGTAGAGGAAGGGACAAGTTATGATTTCCCAAATATAAAAGCGGCAGAAGAAGCACCTTTAGCAGAAGCACTTTTTTCATTTGATTTTGTGGAACGCGTGTTCTATATGAACAATTTTGTGACAGTTACGAAAAGTGAAGGAGTAGAATGGCTTGAAATTCAAGACCAATTAAAAACTTTTATACAGGGTTTCTTAGAAGAAGGTAAAACTGTTTTGAAAGAGGCCAAATCTGGGTTGGATATTAATGAAGACGATCCGGAGGTGGTTAAAAAAATCAAAGGCATTATGGATGAGTACATTCGGCCGGCTGTGGAGCAAGATGGAGGGGCGATCACCTTCAGTTCGTTTGATGAAGGGATTGTAAAGGTTAATTTACAAGGAGCATGTTCAGGCTGCCCATCCTCAACCATTACTTTAAAATCGGGAATTGAAAACTTACTCAAACGGATGTTACCACACGATGTAACCTCCGTTGAAGTAGCATAGAAAAAAGCGAGCACCAAAAATGCTCGCTTTTTTTTTGTGCATTCACCCGTTATTATTGAATTATTTTCTGGGAACATTTGGATGCATTCTGTATATTCCAATTTTAAATCTGGTTAAAAAATGAATCACCCAATCTCAAAGGCCGACTTGAAATCTTTTCATGACAAAGTGTATGAACAAGCCGATAAAACTATTCAATATTTTATTCTTGGATATTTTGTAATTGGCATCTTATTGGGTTTCGCCCATGACACTTGGGGCTTGGCTTTATTGATGGGAGGGGGTTCTCTAGGACTGTATTATGTGCTTAGGAAGTTTTTTGGCAATACCAATTTCTTCAGGGTTGTAGTAAGTTTGCTTTTTTGGAATTTCGGATTGCAATTTTTATTGCAGATGCGGGGTATGTATGAGTTTCACTTTTTGTTTTTTATTTCCCTAACAGTTTTGCTTTTCTATGAAGACTGGCGTGCAATTTTACCAGCTTATTTATATGCTTCCATTACTGTTATTGTTATATATTACCTACAGGTAAATGCTATTGAGATAGTGGGGTTGTCTGAATCCATAACCTATAACAGCTTCTCTCTAGTACTGCATTTGTTTATTATGGTAGTCTATTTTGGACTTTGTTTTTTATGGGCGCAAATTCAAAGAGAACAAACTGCTGATTCTGGGGCCAATTACTTGGTCATGACAGAGAAACTTAAGTACATGGATGCTAACATTCAATTTGCCACTGAAATTAGCCAAGGCAATTTGGAAGTTGGGTATAATTCAGGGGATAGCGATGAATTGGGGAAGTCTTTGCAAGATATGAGAGAAAACTTGGTCGATGCCAAGAATAGAGAAGAAACAGAAAAATTCATCAACTTGGGCATGACGGAGATTGGTGAAATTTTAAGAAATAACATCAATGAACTCGATGTTTTATGCGACCAGGTCATTGCAAAATTGGTTGCTTATATGAAGGTCAACCAAGGAGGGTTGTTTGTTTTAAATAATGCAGACCCAAACAATCAATTCTTAGAACTGAAGGCTTGTAGAGCATTTGAAAAGAAAAAGTACCTTGAAAATAAAATCCCAATAGGCACTGGCATGATTGGAGTTGTTTTTGAGGAAGGGGAAACTAGATTTCTTAAAGAAGTTCCCAATGATTACATCAATATTCGTTCTGGGATGGGAGGGGCCAACCCGAGGTCTTTGTTAATAGTTCCACTAAAATCCAATGAAAGTGTAGTAGGGGTAATAGAGTTGGCATCCTTTGAAATATTCAGTGAAACTGAAATTTTATTTCTTGAAAAAGTAGGGGAAAGCATAGCGTCTACCATCATTTCGGCAAAAATCAACCAGAAAACCACCGCTTTGTTGGAGGAGTCAGAAATAATGACCGAACAAATGCGTGCCCAAGAAGAGGAAATGCGACAAAACATGGAGGAGCTCCAGGCTACCCAAGAAGAAATGGCTCGAAAGCAAAATGAGATAGAAACAAAGGAGAACAACATTCGGGCAATGATAGACAACACGGATGAAACAATTTTTGCAATCGATACAGAATACATTGTTACCGTAGTCAACCGGCCATTAAAGGAGAAATATGCCAATATGGGTATAAAACTAGAGCCTGGTGAAAATATTTTAAACATTTTACCTTCCGACAAACGCTCTTATTGGAAGGACCGGTACGATAAGGTATTATCTGGCCAAGCAAGTGATGAGACCACTGAAACTGTTACCGATGGCAAAACCTACTACAACCACCGAAAGGAGCTTCCGATTCGCAACAATGAGGGTGAGGTGATTGGTGCAAGTGTAATTTCAAGAGAAATTACAGAAATGGTAGAACAAAGCAAGCAAGTCGAAAACCAAAAGGCCATGCTCGATTCTATAGTGAACAGCACCCGAAATTCCATCCTGGTGATCGACCGCAATTACTGTATTTCCATGATGAATGATGTATTGGTAAACAGGTACAAAGGAACGGAATATGAAAAGTTCAAAGTGGGGTCTAGTGTTGTAGAAATGTTGGGCGACATCTGGGAAATTTGGAAGAAACGTTACGACGATGCAATGGAAGGAACCAAGCAGAATATCATATTAAAAAGCACCGTTAATGGTGAAGATAAATTCAGAGAATATTTCATAAGCCCAGTGATCAATAGTGAGAACAAAATAATTGGGTGTTCCATAGTGTCCCACGAAATAGAATCTGTAGACCAAGAAAAAGTGGTGACAATTTAACTAATTAATTTAGTCAAAGCTAAAATATTTAGTAAATTGACTGAGTGAAAAAACACATCCAAAAAGGAAGGGGAGCACAAAGCAGGCCAGCCAACCGATTTTTAAAAAACCAATTGGACTTGGACGGGCAATGGAAAGAGGAAAACATTGGACAGACACGCGTGTTCCATGAGCACTCTACCACCATCGTCAATAAAGTAAACAGTCCGGATTTAGGGTTTCTGTATTCCATGAATCCCTACCAAGGATGCGAGCATGGCTGTGCTTATTGTTATGCGCGCCCCACCCATGAATATTGGGGTTTTAACGCCGGTTTGGATTTTGAATCCAAAATAATTGTCAAAGAAAATGCGGCAACACTATTGGAGCGCAAACTGCTGTCTCCTTTGTGGAAAGTAGCACCCATAGTACTGTCGGGCAATACAGATTGTTACCAACCGCTCGAGCGTAAATTTGAGATTACTAGGAACTGCCTGCAGGTGTTTCTGAAGTACAGGCACCCTGTAGGCATCATCACCAAAAATGCATTAATAGAAAGGGATTTGGATTTGTTACAAGAGTTGGCTTCTATGAATTTGGTGCATGTGAACATTTCTCTAACAACGTTAAACCAAGCGCTTAAAAGTGTTTTGGAACCGAGAACAAGTAGCGTTCAAAAAGTTCTTCAAACCATAGAGGTATTGGTACATCATAATATTCCGGTTAATGTTATGGTGGCACCAATTATCCCAGGTCTGAATGACCAAGAGCTGCCGCAGATAGTAAAGAGAGTGGCACAATTGGGTGTCTACAGCATTGGCTTTACCATGCTTAGGCTCAATGGAAGTGTAGGACCTGTGTTTGAAAATTGGTTGGAAGTTCATTTTCCATCTAAGGCCAGCAAAATAATAAGCCAGGTGCGACAAGTACACGGGGGTCAAAGTGCAGACTACGCCTTTGGTAGAAGAATGAAAGGGGAAGGACCCTTAGCGGCAGCTATTCATCAGCTTTTTACTCTTTCAAAAAAGAGATATATGAAAAAAAAGAAGCTCCCTCCTTACAATTTAATGTCTTTTAGAAAAGGAGGGAACCTCAGTTTGTTTTAAAGGTCTATTACTACTTGGTTTTTTATTAAGTCTTCGAAAACTTCTCGTTTTCTTATTAGATGTGCTTTTCCTTTGTGCACCATTACTTCGCAAGGTCTGAACCGTGAGTTATAGTTGGATGCCATGGAAAAACCATAAGCTCCTGCATTTTTGAAGGCAATAATATCTCCTTGCCGTACTTCGTGCATCAGCCTGTCTTCACCAAAAGTATCTGTTTCACAAATGTTGCCAACAATTGTATATACCCTTTCTTTTCCTGCAGGGTTAGAAGCATTGATGATTGCATGAAAGGCGTTGTACATCATAGGTCGGATGAGGTGGTTTAAACCACTGTCCACCCCTACAAAAACTTTAGCCGGAGTAGTTTTTACAACGTTCGTTTTCGCTAGCATGGTACCCGAATCACTAACCAAAAATTTACCAGGTTCGAACCAAAGTTCTAACTCTTTCCCAATTTTTTTGCAAAACTTGGTAAAGGCCTCCCCAAGTCGTTCACCCAGTTCTTCTATGTTGGTGGTAATATCATCCTGTTTATAACCTACTTTGAACCCACTACCAAAGTCCAGAAATTTAATGTTTTTAAATTTTTCTGCCGTGTTGAATAAAATGTCGGCCATTTTTAAAAAAACCTCAGCATCCAAAATGTCAGACCCCGTATGAATGTGTAACCCTTGCAAGTCTATGTTGTATTGGTTTACTACCTCCACTACCTCATTCAGCTGGTGAATAGAAATTCCAAATTTAGAACCCACATGTCCTGTAGAAATTTTTGTATTGCCCCCAGCCATTATATGCGGGTTGATCCGGATACAACATGGTACCTCATTGCCATACTCTTTACCAAATTCTTCTAATATATAAAGGTTGTCAATGTTTATAAATACGCCTTTGTCAACTCCAGCTTTCACTTCATCGAAAGCAACACAATTGGGCGTGTATAATATTTCTTCTGCTTTCCACCCTGCCAACAGCGCCATGTCCACTTCTTGGATAGACACCACATCGGCTCCAACTCCTTGAGATTTTATAAATTTTAATATTGAAAGGTTTGTCAATGCTTTAATGGCATATTTCAATTTCAGGTTTTGTCCCTTAAAAGCCTGTTTTAACCGATCGATTTGACTGGCGATTGTGTCGGTGTTGTAAACATAAACAGGGCTGCCGTAATTCTCGACAAGTTCTTCTACTGAAACGCCCTGTATCTTGAATTGATTGTTTTCAATATTCATGGTGTTTTGTTTTATTTCGCGCAAATATAGGGTAATATATTTAAAAATATGCATGGGTTATTTGGAGTTGATTGAAAAAACATCCAAAATGTTAAAAGAAGTTAAAATGCTACCAACTTTAGTCAAAGCTGCACCATAATAATACCTTTGTTTTATGAACAAACGGCAATTACCCAAGATCATAGTTTTAATGGCAATTAGCAGCATTGGTCTGTTGCTTTTTCAAGTGGTTTGGGTGCAAACGCTTGTAGCAACAGAGAAGCGAAATTTTTCTTTGAGTATGTTCAACCATTTAAATTACATGGCAGATGCTATGGAATGGTATGAGATTAATTCTATTGCTCAAAATGTAGTACCTGAATCAGATACCATACCCTTCCAGGATGGTCCTGGGTTAACATCTAAAGAAAGTTATAAAAGAAAAGAAGGGGTAAAAAAAATTGAGTACATCATGAGTCCAAGCGATTCAATGGCTACTTGGAAATTTGATGTGAAAAACCTAGAGGGGATGGATTCGTCCGTGATTGATTCGTATAGAAAAAAAATAATTATTGAAAACGTAGTCGAAGACTTATTAGGAGGTGTGAACAATGGGTTGCAGGAATATGATAAATCGTTCATCGATTCCGTTTTTAATGAACGCATGGGTCAATTCAACAAAGACCTGGATGCGGTGTGGTACATTATTGACGATAATAAACAGGTGCTAGAGACCAGCAAAGAATTGGAGGACTTAAGCCAGTACAAAATGAAATTCAAGCGTTCTTTGTTTCAAAGAAGCGCTGCCTCAGGTAATGTTTATTTGGTTGTTGCCATTGAAGCTCCTTATAGGCACCTACTGCAAATACTTAAGTGGCAGTTGATTGGTTCTTTTGCCTTGATTATCATAACGTTATACTGTTTCTATTTTGCCGTTCGTATAATTTTAAGACAAAAGAAAGTGTCGGATATAAAGAATGATTTCATAAATAATGTAACCCATGAATTAAAAACACCAATTGCAACAATAGGGCTTGCAACAGAGGCACTTTTAGATAAAAACATAGTACAAAACCAATTATCAAAGCAAAGGTACCTGCATACAATCCAAGGAGAGTGCGAAAAATTGGATGCCAGAGTACAAGAAGTCTTGGAAGTAGCATATTACGAAGAAAACCCCTTGGTATTGAGTAGGGAAAAGGTAGATTTGTCGGTAATAATACAAGAGGGTATTAAAAGTTGTGCTGGGTTGATCGAAAAATCAAATAGTGAAGTAGTGCTGAATGTGCCAACTAAATGCTGGATAAGTGCAGATAAGGATAAGATAAAATTGGTCGTTGGTAATTTGTTAGAAAACGCGATCAAGTATTCCAACTCGAAACCGCTTATAAAAATTGAAGTGGAAGAACAGGATTTGAATTATAAATTTATAGTTCAGGACCAGGGAATTGGAATTAAAAAAATGGAATTATCAAAAATATTTAATAAATTCTATAGAGTTTCAAACGGAAACCTGCACAACGTAAAAGGCTTTGGATTAGGCCTTTATTTTGTGAAAAAAATAATAGAATTACATAACGGAAAAATTTGGGTCCGATCAGATCAGAACGAAGGAACTATTTTTTACATTTTATTACCAAAATTATAAATATGGAACCCAGATTATTAGTTGTGGAGGACGACTCCAATTTAGGCAGTATTCTGTCTGAATATTTAGAATTGAAGGGATACCAAACTTCTTGGGCCAAAGATGGTCAGGAAGGACTGTTGTCTTTTTACGATGCACGATTTGATATGTGCATATTGGATATTATGTTGCCAAAAATTGATGGGTTCGAATTGGCAAGAAAAATTAGACTCATCGACAAGCGAATTCCCATTATCTTTCTCACCTCGAAGTCTTTGAAAGAAGACACTGTAAAGGGCCTACGGTTGGGTGCCGACGATTATATCACCAAGCCATTTAGCATGGAGGAACTGCTTCTCCGGGTCAAGGCAATTTTAAGGCGTACCACTAGAGTAAATAAAACAGACGATTTGGAAGTGTATAAATTTGGAGACTTCAAATTTGATGTGACCAGACAATTGTTAATCAATGGCAATGAGACCAAACGATTGACACCCAAAGAATCTGGTTTGCTGAAGTTGTTATGCGAGCATGAAAACAAAACCCTTTACCGCAATGTTGCCCTACAAAACGTTTGGGGTGATGACAATTATTTCAATGCAAGAAGCATGGATGTTTACATTACAAAACTTAGAAAATACCTAAAAGTGGATGAAAAGGTTAAAATTTTAACCATTCATGGACAGGGTTTTAAATTGGTAAACGCCTTTTAAAAATATTTGAACATTATTATTGTGAGGTATATGGAACTGAATTAATTTCCTTAAATTTGGATTAGAATTGATACTGTAGTATCTTTTTTGAAAACCGAATTCAAAACTTGTACCTTATTTAAATACTATGATTCAGATAATTCCTTCAGTTTCTATTGTAAATGGCAAAATTGTAAAAGTTACACGAGGAAATGTTGAGGCGGGTAAAATCTATGACCAAAGCATTGTAGATATGGCCAAGAACTTCGAGGATCATGGGATTGAAGTATTGCATATGATGGATATTGATGGGGCAAGAGCCGGCAGGTTAATGAACTATGATATCCTACAAACGGTGGCAGGGCATTCTAACTTAAAAATAGATTTTACTGGCGGTATATCGACCGATGGAGATATTCATAAAGCCTTCGAATATGGTGCGAGTTACATAACCGCCGGAAGTATTGCCGCAATTAACAAAGATCTATTTTCTGCCTGGATAATATCGTATGGAAGAGAAAAAATCACCTTAGGCGCCGACATACGAGCCAATAATATATACATCAGAGGGTATCAAAAAGACTCTGACATCAATGTTTTTGATCACATCGAACATTTTTATAACAAGGGGTTGAAATACGTAAAGGTGTTTGATCTCGACCGCCAAGGTTCGATGGAAGGGCCTTCTTTTGAATTGTATGCAAAAATACAGGAGCGATTCCCTGATATATGTTTGCTTGCTATGGGAGGGGTGAGATCCGTAGAGGATTTAGATAGATTAAATGATATGGGTGTATTTGCCGCTATTATTGGGCAGGCATTTTATGAAGGTACAATTAACTTAAAGGATGTTGAAAGATTTTTGGTGAAATCTTAGTGCATTACATCATCCAATTTTAACTTTTGAATTAAGTAGTATACAAAATTGAAAGAAGCAACATCTTTTCCTGTTGATTCTTCTGTAGAAGTTGGCTTAATGTCGATTTTTTTGTTGGTCTTTTTTAATTTTTTAGAGGCCGCGTTTTTTTGGAGCGTGCTCTGACCATTAAGATTAGATTTGGCCTGTGGTTTTTTCTTCTTTTTGGAAGCGTCCTCTTCCTCATCCCCATTGTAGTCAATATAAAAAGAATCGAAGGATTCTATTTTTGGGGGAGAAGCACCATTCTGGCCTGCACCCATTTCCATAATATCACGTTCTTGACCATAAGACATACCAACCTGTGCTACACCTGTGAGGACAGCAACAAATAGGACTTTTTTAATATCGTTCGGTTTGGTCAAAAACATTACGGTATTGAGGTACAAATCAAATATACGTAATATTGGATGATAAAGTTTCCTTTTTTGATATTATTTGGACGCCTCAAACGTTATGACTTGTCTTTTTGACAATTAAAAACCTTTAAAACGGCTTTATTTTCGCTTTTTTAATTAATAACATTATTTTTAAAAAAAGTAAAAAACTATGGAAATATCTTGGGAAGATTTTCAAAAGGTAGATTTACGAGTAGGGACCATCGTTTCAGCAGCACGCTTAGAAAATGCTCGGAACCCTGCATACAAACTTGAAATTGACCTTGGCCCTGAGCTGAAAATAAAAAAGTCTTCAGCACAAATTACCGAACTTTATTCTGCAGAGGGATTAGTTGGTAAAAAGGTGCTTTGTGTTGTAAATTTCCCCAAGAAACAAATAGGCACTTTTATGTCGGAAGTTTTGGTAACAGGCGTACCCAATAAAGAAGGAAGTGTAGTATTGGTTAATCCAGATAGTAGTGTCGACAACGGCGTTAGACTCTTTTAACATGCAAAAAATTGAAATAAAACGATTTAGACCCTACATGTTGGATGACATGTTTCAAGTATTTGAAGATTCATTTAGCGATTATTCTGTCCCTTTTAAATTAACAAAGGAGCAGTTCGTAAGAAAGTTTGTTCAAAAGCTTCGTTTGGATTTTGACCTATCCCTTGGTGCTTTTGATGAGGATTATTTGGTGGGGTTTGTATTTTCAGCGGTGAATATGTACGAAGGGTCTTTGGCCGCTTATAACGGCGGTACAGGTGTTCGACCTTCTTATCGAGGCAATGAGATTACCCAAAAAATCTATGACGTATTGCTTCCAAAGTTGGAAGAAAAAAAAATTAATAAATGCGTGTTAGAAGTTTTGGTTGAAAATGAAAAAGCAATAAAAGTATATCAAAAAATTGGGTTTGAAATCACTAAATTTTTTCACTGCTTCAAACTTGATGCAAAAAAATTCAACCCCAATGTGAACAACGCGTCGGTCACTATTATAGAAGTAAGGGAACCCGATTGGTTTGTCTATGAACAATTCATTGATATTAGGCCTTCTTTTTTGGATTCGAGGCAAATGGTAAATCAAAACCTAGACAATGAAAAAGTGATAGAAGCAAGAATGGACCGAAAATGTGTGGGGTACGCAATTTTTCAACCGAGAATTGGCAGAATTAGCCATGTATCGGTTAGTGCCGAAATGCGGGGGAAAAAAATTGGAGAAATGTTGATAGCACATGCTTTTGAGGTGAGCCAATCCAAATCTCTGACAGTTGTAAATATTAACAAGGAAGCCGAGCCAGTTGTAAAATTTCTGAAAAGAGTTGGATTTGAAAACCAATTGGACCAGTACGAAATGATGCTAAAACTGTAAAGAATGGATTTTTTTGAAATGTGCGCGGGTTTTTCAGGGAAATGGTTGTTAAAAGGCCAAACTATTGCAATTAAAACGCTGAAAATTGATAGTAGAGATGCTTTTGTTAACGAAAAAAGCGTGTTTATAGCGGTACGTGGAACCCAACAGGATGGGCATAAATATCTAGAGGAGGTATATAATAAGGGCGTTCGGTGTTTTGTTGTGGAGAAGAAAGTAGCAATTGATAAGTTCGAGCAAGCCTCTATATTTCAGGTGGACAATAGCATTGAGGCAATGCAATATTTTGCAAAAATAAAACGCCAACAATTCGAATACCCAGTAATTGGAATTACAGGAAGTAATGGTAAAACCATTGTAAAGGAATGGCTGTCTCAAATATTAGCAGAAGAATTTAGTGTGGTTAAAAGCCCATTAAGCCATAATTCTCAGGTTGGAGTGCCTCTATCTGTTTGGTTGATGGGGCCAATGCACAATTTTGGTGTTTTTGAAGCAGGTATATCCAAGCCAGGCGAAATGGACAAATTGCAGTCCATCATCCAACCTACTTTGGGTGTCTTAACCAATATTGGCAATGCCCATGATGCAGGTTTTGAATCCAGACATGAAAAATTAATTGAAAAGCTGAAGCTTTTCAAAGGGGTAGACCAATTGATTTACAGGGCGGATGATGCCTGGTTGCATGAGGTTGTCTCCAATTACAACATCCGAACAATAACTTGGGGGTCAGAAAATTTTTGTGATGTTAAAGTGTTGGAAAAGGAAATGTTGCCCGAAGGACTCAATGTTCAAATAGAATACAATGGGCACCAATCGATCTTGCGTTTTCCTTTTTCCGATAGTGCATCTTTTGAAAATTTAATGCATTGTATTACCTGTTTGCTCTTCATGTCCTACCCTGTAGAATTGATTCAGAACAAGATTTTAAAGTTGGCTAAGGTCCAAATGCGCTTGGAACTAAAAAAAGGCAACTTTGGCAATTACATTATTGACGATAGCTACAACCACGATTATTATGGCTTGACAAAAGCCCTGGACTATTTAGATGGCTTGCGCTTGAGAAAAAACAAAATTGTGGTTTTGTCTGATTTTGATGTAAGCCATGGTTATGACAGTTCCGTGTATAGTGGAGCAATAGAAGTCATTAACAATATTCCGGAAGTGGACAAGACCATTACAATAGGGAAACTTTTCATGTCTCATGGCCATAAGTTTAAAAGAACGCATGAACATTATAACAACACCCAAGAGTTCCTGGAGGCCTACCACACCAAGTCATTTGAAAATGCACTAATATTAATTAAAGGCAGCCGAGGGCATAGATTGGAAAGAATTGTCCGGCTCTTTGAAGAAAAAATACACGGGACGGTATTAGAAATTAATTTAAATGCTGTGCGCAACAATCTTAATTTTTACAAGAGCAAACTTCGAGCAGGTACCAAGTTAATGGTAATGGTTAAAGCCCTTGCATATGGTTCGGGAGGAACGGAGATAAGTGATTTATTGCAAAACCAAGAAGTAGATTATCTAGGGGTGGCTTATGCCGATGAAGGGGTGAAACTTAGAAAAATGGGAATTGAATTGCCCATTATGGTTATGAATCCAATTGAAGAATCTTTTTCTAATTTGCTGCAATACCATCTTGAACCGGAAGTATATGGGCTGGACCAGCTCCTTCGGTTGGTAGATTTTTTACAGGATCGACCTTGCACAATTCATTTGAAATTGGACACAGGTATGAAACGCTTGGGTTTTGAATGGGATAAAATAGAAGATTTAACTAAAATTTTGCTCCAACAAAAAAACTTGCATGTCGCTTCTGTTTTTACACATTTAGCCGCTTCCGATGCAGCGGAACACGATGCATTCACCAAACAGCAAGTAGCTCAATTTTCGAAGGGGTATGAGAAAATAGTAGCGCTCCTAGGCTACCGGCCTTTGCGACACGTACTAAATTCTGCAGGAATCATTGGATTTCCTCAATTCCACTTGGATATGGTACGCTTGGGGATAGGCCTTTATGGAATAGAACCTCGAGAGGGGTTAAAGCAGCAAATAGAGCCAATAAGCCAATTAAAAACGAATGTCTCTCAAATAAAAAAAATCAATAAAGGCGAATCGGTAGGCTATAATAGAAGTGCGATAGCAGAACATGAAATGCAAATTGCTACGCTTGCCATCGGTTATGCCGATGGTTTTAACCGGGCGTTGAGCAACGGTGTTGGTTGTGTACTGATCAATGGAAAAAAGGCAAGGGTAGTGGGCAATGTTTGTATGGACATGACCATGGTAGATGTCACAGATTTAGAAGTAAAAGAAGGAGACGAGGCTTTGGTGTTTGGAGAAGCTTTACCCATCCAAGAAATGGCCGCTGCTATGCATACCATTCCGTATGAAATATTAACTTCAATTAACGACCGTGTTAAACGCATTTATTACTACGAGTAACTATGAATGATTCTAGGCGGAGTGCCCAAAAATATGTGCGGGATATAAGAAAAAATTTGGAGCAAAAAACGGGGTTATTTTTGGGCTCACTTTCTTTTGCTTTTCTATTAACATGGCTAATAACGCCAGATAATTTCACAGATTCGCAGGTATATACTTTTTTTATATTTGTATTTTCAATAGCCCTTTGGATTACGGAAGCCATCCCGCCATTTGCTGTTGGTGCACTAATTATGAGCTTTCTTCTGTTTTTTTTGGGTTACCCGGCTTTTAATGCAACCCCTGAATTGCACCCTGCAAAATATGTTAATACGTTTTCGAGTTCGGTTATTTGGCTGATGTTGGGTGGTTTTGTATTGGCCATGGGTATGGAAAAAACACATTTGGATAAACGGCTTTTTAATTGGGCCGCCCGGGCTTCTGCAGGAAAAACTTCTCGGTTGTTATTGTGCATTATGCTCACCTCCATGTTTGCTTCGATGATTATGAGCAACACAGCTACGGCTGCAATGATGCTTGCAGCATTAATGCCTTTTATTAAGAAATTAGACAAAAACGACCCTTTTGTTAACGCTTTATTGTTGGGGATTCCAGCCTCTGCTTCTATCGGGGGCATGGGAACAATTATTGGAAGCCCACCCAATGCCATTGCCATTGGTATTCTTGAAAACAACAACATCACGATTACATTTGTAGAGTGGATGGTGGTTGGGGCACCTGTGGCTTTGATTTTAACCCTCGCAATGTACAAGGCTTTAATGGTTCGATACCCACCTAAAAAAGCGGTGTTTAATCCTAAAGTGCTGGATACAGAAAAGCAAGAAAAAAACCAGCGGTACATCAATATTATGGCAGCCACCTTGTTGGTTACTATGGGCTTATGGCTCACTTCGGGTCTGCATGGCATACCGGTTTATTTTGTTTCTACCCTACCAATTGTAGTATTGACAATGACCCAGGTATTGAAAACTGAAGATGTCAGGAATTTACCTTGGGATACCTTAATTTTAGTGGCTGGAGGGCTTTCCTTAGGAGAAGCTATTATTGATACTGGCTTGGCAGAGCATTATTTGAATCATATATCTATTAGCAGGCTTAGCACCTACGGCGTTATCATTTTGTTAGGGCTGGTTACCATCGTAGTGTCCAATTTTATGAGCAATACAGCTGCTTCAAGTATTTTGATACCTTCTTGTATTTTGCTCGCACCAGATATAAAAGTTGCAGTAGTGTTTTCGATTGCATTAAGTGCATCGGCTGCATTGTTTTTACCCGTGTCTACTCCACCCAATGCGATTGCCTATAGTACAGGTTTAATAGAACAAAAGAAATTCAGATTTACAGGGAGTATCGGCCTATTGGCCCCATTTGTAATAATTACCTGGTTTGTTATACTCAATTTAATTTTGAACTTTGATTAGCCACAGCCAAGGTTTTTTTAAAAATCTATGTTTTTAGGAAATAATCCTTTTGTTACTTCTTCTTGATCTGGAACAATTTCTTTTGGCTCTTCTTCCTTTACCTTCTTTTTCTTTTCCATAGTGGGTTGCGTTAGAATTTATTTAAATTTGCGCTATAATATAAAAAACAAATGACAAAGATAGCTACTGATCATAAGGCACCTGTGGCCAAAAAAGTTCCATACACCCATTCTGCCCACCAACAGGATAGAAACGACCCTTACCATTGGATGCGATTGACCGACGAGCAAAAAGAGTCGAAGCAGCCAGACCAACAGACCTTGGATGTTTTGGAATATTTGAATGCCGAAAATGCACATACAAAAGAGGTGATGGCGCCTGAAAAGGAACTGGAAAGTGAGTTGTATGACGAAATGGTAGCTAGAATAAAAAAAACGGATGAGTCGGTGCCTTATTTCAGAAATGAATATTGGTATTATACTAGATTTGAGGATAAAAAAGAATACCCAATTTACTGCAGAAAACATTTGACACAGGAAAATAGTGAAGAAGTTTTATTGGATGTAAATATATTGGCAGAAGGGCATGCTTATTTTGATGTTGGAGGTTTGAGCATCAGCCCAGATAACAAATGGCTGGCCTATGGAGTGGATAAAGTGAGCAGAAGGATTTATGAAATTCATTTCAAAAATTTAGAAACCAATGCAACACTGGATTACGTTTTGAAAGGAACAACGGGAGGTGCAACTTGGGCAAATGACAATTTAACGTTGTTTTATACCTTAAAAGACGAAAAGACATTGAGGTCCGATAAGACCTTGAAACACATTTTGCATACCAACCCAGATCGTGATGCACTGGTATACCATGAAAAGGAAGAAGCTTTTTATTCTGGTATCTATAAAACCAAGTCCGACAAATACTTGGTGGTTTGGAGCAGTAGTACATTGACCAACCATTACCAGATATTGGAAGCGGACAACCCACATGGAGCGTTCCGCGATTTTTCGCCGAAAATAGAAGGACACGAATACAGCATTGCCCACCATGAAGACAAATTTTTAGTGTTGACGAATAAAGATGCGGTCAACTTTCAGCTGATGGTGGTGCCCGAAACCAATACGGAAATTGACAATTGGAAAGAACTAATAGGCCATAGAGAAGATGTTTTTTTAGAGGGCATTGAAGTATTTAACGATTTTTTGGTGGTAGAAGAGCGGAAAAATGGATTGTTGGAGTTGCGCATTATGAACCAAAGGGCGGGTACAGAACATTATATTGATTTTGCTGAAGAGGCTTATACGGCTTACTCCTCTGTCAATGTAGATTTTAACAGTGAAATTTTAAGGTTTGGCTATACTTCTATGACCACCCCTTCTTCGGTATATGACTACAACATGACCACCAAAGAAAAGACTCTGTTAAAACAACAAGAAGTGGTGGGTGGGTATACCATTGCAAACTATGCCACCAAAAGGCTGTATATTGAATCTCGGGATGGTGTGAAAATACCAGTGTCTATTGTTTATAAAAAAGGGATCGAGTTGGACCAATCCAACCCCTTACTTTTATATGGCTATGGAAGTTATGGGTCTACCATTGACCCGTATTTTAGTTCTGTTCGGTTAAGTTTGTTAGACCGTGGATTTGTTTTTGCAATAGCGCATGTAAGAGGAGGACAAACAATGGGGAGAAAATGGTACGAAGAGGGTAAGATGTTTAAGAAAAAGAATACCTTTTTTGATTTTATAGATGCAGCTGAAGGGCTAATAGAAGCGGGATATACACAAAAGAGTAATCTTTACGCTATGGGGGGCAGCGCTGGAGGGTTGCTAATGGGCGCAGTTATAAACCTACGACCAGACTTGTTCCATGGAATTGTTGCTGCCGTTCCTTTTGTGGATGTAGTTTCCACTATGTTGGACGATAGCATCCCACTAACTACTGGGGAATACGATGAATGGGGAGATCCGAACAACCGAGATAGCTACGAATATATGTGTTCGTATTCTCCTTATGACAATGTAATAGCCCAGCCCTACCCTAATATGTTGGTTACAACAGGGTACCACGATTCTCAGGTACAATATTGGGAACCAGCCAAATGGGTGGCAAAATTGCGGGCTACCAAGACCTCCAATAACCTACTATTGTTGCATACCAACTTGGAAGCGGGGCATGGTGGGGCATCAGGTCGGTTCGAACAATTAAAGGAAACAGCTTTAGAATATGCATTTTTGCTGAAGTTATCAGGAAACACTACCTTGCGCAATAATTAATTTAGAATTAGTGGTCTTGCATTTCCAATTCTTGAATGAAATTCAATGAAGATTCGATTAAAATACATACTGTTTGCTTTTTCGGGCCTTGTTTTGGCAAGTTTGGGGTATATTCTTATCCCCAACCAGGCACCTGTTGATTCAGGTCCGGATTTCCAAAATAATATCAGTAAATCAGTTGTAAGGGATTTTCAAATGATGCAAGAAAGGACTCAAAAAAGAGTGCCTTACGAAAAAATGGAAATAGCGGACAGGGCTATTTCCAATATTAATAACAAAGAACGTGATTTTGCCTGGAGCAATATTCCTTCCGAATTTGCAGGTAGAGGAAGGGCGCTTCATTTTCACCAGTCCTCTAACTCCTTGTTTTATGGAAGTATTTCCGGTGGGTTATGGCGCAATGGCTCCTTTAGAAATGATGCTGCCTGGCAGGAAGTAGCTGCACTTGAAACTAAAGCCATCAGCAGCATTGCAGAAGATCCCAATGATGCCAATATATTGTATGTTGGTACAGGAGAGGCCCATTCGGCATTTTTGAATTACCGGGCATCTTCTTCGGTTGGATCGGGTATTTGGAAGTCTGTGGATGGTGGCAATAGTTGGAACCAACTAACGTCAACCAGTCTGTTTCAATATGTAAATGATATTGTTGTTCGAGAAGAAAACGGAGCCAGTGTGGTTTATGCGGGGGTGGCCTCTGGAACTTATATGGATGGAGTTTTTAATTCTTTACCTAACGATGGTTTGTATAGGTCCATAGATGGAGGGGACACATGGAACCAAGTATTGCCTTTAATTCCAAATGAAACAGAACCTTATGCGGTGTCAGACATCGAAATCGGTCCAGAAAACACCTTGTATGTTGGAAGTATGCAGAATTTGGAAAACAAAGGAGGAGGTGTGGTATTATTTTCAAGTGATGGGCTGAGCTGGGATTTAAACAACCAATACCTAGACGACTTAAATGGCGCTATTGCTGGCCGTATAGTATTGAAAGCAGCTCCCACCAATGACCAACATGTTTATGCGGTGTTTATGTCTGGGGTTTATAACGCCTTAGGGCAGTTGCGGGATTATTACGTGGCATTAAAACAAAGTGTGGATGGTGCTGTTTCATTTACTGAACTAGCACAACCAGATGGTTGGGCATCCATTCCATGGCATGCTGCAAGTTTGGCTGTAGACCCAAATGACGAATATAAATTGCTCCTAGGCGGGTTGGATACTTATGTGTTAAACGACACAAGGAATTCAGGGGGCATTGCTCCTTGGATAAAATTGTCAGATTGGGCAGCTTTGTACGAACTAGCGGAGCCTGGTCTATCTGAGGAGGAAATAAAAAGGATCAAATCGAGGTATGTGCACGCCGATATACATGCCATTCAATTCCTAGGGAATTCGTCAGATGAATTAGCAATGGTTTCAGATGGAGGTGTTTTTTACACGCCGAATATGTCTTTAACAAAAGATATTGATCCCAATGATGCAGCAGACACTTACCCGGATTTCACTACTGTAAACAACACTTTGACTACCACCCAGTTTTATTCTGGTGTAATCCATCCAACCAATGGTTCGATGGAGGTACTTGGTGGCACCCAAGACAATGGTAGCTTGTATGAAAATGAGGGTGGGATCCAACACGAGCATATGATTTCTGGAGGGGATGGTGGTTTGTGTTTTTGGGATGCCGATGATCCAGAATTAAAAATCACTTCGGTTTATGGCAACAGGTATTTTATTCATTTCAATGAAGAAGTAAATGTGACGGGCTATACCTCTGGTTTGTTTGTAAACCCAGCAGACTATGATGATTACAACAATCTAATTTATTCCAACATGGCTACAAGTGGCAATGGCGGTTTGTATTCAAGTTTGAAAGGCCGGTTTTATGATTCTTTGGCGGTGTTTAACATCAATGGGTATTTAGGCAAAGATAGCAAAGGACTAGCCGAAGTTACTTTTATAAAATTGAATGCGAATTTACAAGAGCCTATAACGGGAATTAAAATTATGAAGACCTCACCGGTAAACTCCAGAACCGCTGTTTTAGGGACGGAATTAGGCAAGGTTTACCGCACTACAGGGCTTCCATTTGCCCCTGAGACCAAACGCATCGACAACAACCAATTGCCAGTTGGATATGTCTCTTCTCTCGATTTTGGGGATGATGCCAATACGATAATGGTGACTTTATCTAATTTTGGTGTAGAGTCTGTCTGGTTAACACGAGATGGGGGCATCCATTGGAAAAACCAACAGAGAAATTTACCGGACATGCCTGTCCGATGGGGCCTTTTTAACCCTTATGACGATACCAAAATATTTCTTGCTACCGAAAGAGGTGTTTGGGGTTTGGAAAACAACCACGACCCTCTGGAAGAATGGACACCATACAACCAAGGGTTGCCAGCCATACGAGTGGACATGATTGATATTCGAAAATCGGATAGTGTTATTGTAGCTGCTACCCATGGAAGAGGCATTTGGTATGGTAAATTTGATCAAGGAATGGCCAATGAAAAAGTACTATCTACTTTTGTTAAAGAAAGGAAGGTCAACACTGCTATTTTCCCAAATCCATTAAAAGAACATTTTAAAATCATATCCACCCAAAAAATAAATTCGGTCAAACTATCGAATATTTTGGGGCAACACATTAAAACATATCCGTACGAGGCCTACAACGAATACGAAGTGCCAGTGTTGCCAAGAGGCATTTATATTATTTCTGGCTACGACGCCAATGGACTCCAGCTATTTGCTCGAAGAGTTGAAAAGAAATAATTGCCATAATCCGTTTCCAAATTTACTTTACAATAGAATAAATGAAGTTAAGTGGGATGTAATAAAATTCCAGTTGGCGTCCCATAAAATTTCGATTTAATATAAGTAAAGACATATTTTATTGATTTATGCCAATAAATCGCTTAATTGTTCATCAATATTTGGGTGTACTTTATGGTAGGTTAATAGTTTGCTTGCATCAGAGATTTTTTTTTTATTTGTTCATATTTTTTTATTTGATTGGGTGAAACATATATTTTTTATTTGGGGAATGTTATTGTTGTTTGGGGCCAATGGACTGGCTCAAAGCTTGGATGGAATTGGCAAAGAAAAACCAATTAGATTATCAGGTGGCATAGCACTGAATCAGTTGTTTTACAGTGCATCGGGCATTGAAAATAGAAGAGACCCCTATAACTTTATTTTAACAGGCAACTTAAACGTTGCCCTCTATGGCTGGAATATTCCGCTCTCTTTTTCTTACTCCAACCAACAAACCAGCTTCCAACAACCTTTCAATCAATTTAGTCTCTCCCCTTCTTATAAATGGGTGAAAACCAAAATTGGTTATGGCAGCACCTCTTTTTCACCATATACCTTAGGGGGGCATGTTTTTTACGGTGCAGCAGTTGAATTGGCACCCAAAGGACGTTTCAAATATGCCTTGATGTACGGGCGTTTGAACAAAGCTGTAGAACCAGATACCCTTTCAGAATCAGCGATTACTCCGGCTTTTAAAAGAATGGGCATGGGTTTAAAAGTGAGCTACGAGCACGAAGGGGACAAAGCCGACTTAATCCTTTTTAAAGCAGAGGACGAACTGAACAGCATTGGCTATGTTCCCGAAGAATCTGGTGTTTTGCCAGAAGAAAATCTGGTAATGAGTTTTGGAGGAAGAAAAAAACTGTTTAACAGGTTGTTCTTAGAAGCAGAACTTGCTTCGAGTGCGGTAACTCGGGATATAAGAGCAGAAGAAACAGAAGCTTCCAATCAAGCTTTCGGTATATTTGGCAACTTTTTCACTCCTCGCGCGTCAACGGAATATTACAATGCTTTTAAAGCTGGAATCAATTACACAGGCAATGGGTATACCGTGGGAGGGGGGTATGAAAATGTGGGGCCAGGCTATCGTACTTTAGGGGCCTATTATTTCAATAATGATTTAGAAAATATTACTGTAAACGGATCGGTGGCTTTATTCAGAGGAACTGTCAACCTGTCTGCCAATGTTGGAGTGCAACGCGACAATTTAGATGGTCAAAAAATCAGTACCATGAAGCGAACCGTGGGCTCATTGAGTGCTGGGATCAATGCAAGCGAAAAACTCAACATCAATTTGGCTTATTCCAATTTCCTGTCTTATACCAATATCCGGTCACAATTTCAAGACATCAATGCCATTACGCCATACGAGAATTTAGATACCTTAAATTTTACACAGATTTCACAAAATGCGACGGCCACCATTGGGTATGCCATAAAGGCAACCAAGACCAACCGGCAACAGTTGATGTTGAATTTGAACTTTCAGGATGCCAAGGACGAACAAGGTGGAACAGAACAACCAACAGGTTCGCAGTTTTATAGCGCCAATACCACGTATGCTTGGAGCAATGTACCACAGGCACTGACCTTTTCGGCCGCTTTAAATGTGTTTAAAACCCAGTCAGGTTTTGTAGACAATACTACCATTGGCCCTACTTTGGCAGTTTCAAAAGGCTTTTTTGATAGAAAATTGAGAAGCAACCTTTCTGTCTCTTTAAACAATGCCTACAATGCTGGTAATTTGCAGAGCAGGGTGATCAATGCCCGCATAGGGGGTGCATACGCCATAAAGAAAAAACACCGATTGAATTTAAATGTAGTAGCAGCGAGCAAATATTTGCCCGATGCAGCAAACAATCCTAGGTATACAGAGTATACGGGTACACTTGGATATAATTATAATTTTTAGACCAATAGAAACTGAGAAATTGATTTATAGAATCTTCACCATATTGTTCTTATCTGCTGTAACGGGTACCGCAAGTGCACAAACATTTCCTGTACAAGCCAATACACAGTTGATTCCACCCTACTCTTTGTATTTGTCTGATTATACTGCATTAGAATCTGAGCGGATTGTGTTCCAGGTTTACTTAAAAGACATCAGCATACCAGAACTACAAGTAAAGTTTAAGATAAGAATTGAAGGACAAGGCATTCTCATAGAAACTTTACCAGAATTTATGCCGGCACCTTATTTTATACAAGGGGGCTTGCCTGAGCGCATTACTGGTGCCGATATACCCGAATATTTTAATCTCAATAATTTAAGTGTTTCGGGGTTGAGCAAAGACCAGCTAAGAAAAACAGGAAAATTGCCAGAGGGCATTTATCGTTTCAGCATAGAAGTATACGAATACAATAGAAATATTAAAATTTCAAATACCGGTTCTGCAACGGGTTGGTTGATACTCAACGACCCTCCCATCATCAATTTGCCAAGAGCAGACGAGGTAGTGTTGGCTCAGGAACCTCAAAATGTCATGTTCCAATGGACTCCTAGGCATACGGCTTCACCGAATTCGGCATTTATGACCGAATATGCATTTAAATTGGTAGAGATTTGGCCAGAATCTAGAAATCCAAACGACGCTATTAGAACGAGTAGCCCTATCTATGAAACGGATTTGATGTCCACTTCTTTTGTTTATGGGCCAGGGGAACCGGCTTTGATTCCGGGCAGAAAGTATGCCTTTCAAATCCAAGCCAAAGGCATGAGCGGGGTGTCAGAATTGGATTTGTTTAAAAACAATGGGTTAAGTGAAGTGCGCAGTTTCACATTTGGAGAAAAGTGTTTGCCCCCGGAATCCATCGAAGTGTTTGCCTTGAGTAGCACAAGGGCAAAAGTAAGCTGGGAGGCGGCCCCCTTGCATTCCGCTTTTACGGTGTTGTATGAAAATGAAGCAGGCGAAATAGAAGAAATTAATACTTTTTTGAATGAAGTAACACTTACCGGCTTACAATCGGCCAGTACGTATAAAGTTACGGTATTGAGCGAGTGTGGTTTTTATAATAGCGACGAAAGCCAAGTGTTTGAAGTGACCACCGATGCCCCATTGGTAGAAGACTTTAGTTGTGGTGTAAGTGTAGAGTTTTTGGCCCAAGATCGGAGTAATTTGTTACAAGATTTAGCCGTAGGAGACATTGTAGTAGCAGGAGATTTTAAGGTCGAAATCACCAAAGTAAAAAATGTGGGTGGCAAATTTACGGGCAAAGCTCGGGTCAATGTGCCATTTTTAAATAATTCTGGTGTATTCCTTTCTTTTGAAAACATAGAAGTGAACGACAACATGTACATGGTGTCTGGGGCTATGGATGTTACTGGCGCAGGGTTGGACATAGTGCCAGAAGAAATGGAAGCCATGTTGGATGAATTGGACCAAAGCCTTGAGGATATTGATGCGGTGCTGGAAGACACAGAACAAGCGCTAGAAAAAATCAACGAAGTGTTGGAAGTGGTGGAACAAGTATTGGCCGAGATGAAGACTTATTTGCCAGACGATATTGTAGCTGAAATTGATAATGCCAAAGCAGATATTGTAGCGCAAAGAGATGCCATAAAAGCGGCTAAGGCTGCTGGAGATGAAGACGCAGTAAAAGTGGGCAAAGAAAAACTGAAGGAGGCCAAGAAGAAATTAAAAGATGGTATTAAAAAGGCAGCCGATTATTACGCCAAGGCCATAGCGGATTTGTTGAAGATTTTGAAGGAGGCTTTGGAGGAGTTGTACCAAGAATATGTAAAACCAAAGGCTGAAGTTGAAAGTCAATATGCCAAAGCCAATGAAAATATCAAGAAGTATTTAGGGGAGACAGAGCAAGAAGTAAGTGAAGGTGTGGTTTTACTCCATACTACAACCTTGGACCCAATAGCCGAATCGGATCTAGTAGTTCAAAATAATAAAAGCCTTGTGGAGTTTGCTAATTTAATAAAGTCGAATCTAAATTTAGAAGAGAAACTGATCACCATAAGAATTTTAGAATCTATGTTGGAGTATTATAAAGATCAGGATAATTTAAAAGAACTCGGTAACATGCTTAAAATTGATGGGCAAAACATCCTTTCTGCGATAGGGCACCGACTTAAAACTGCAGAAAATCAAAAAGATATAGATGCAATAAAAGAGTTCGTTAAATCGGAAATAGTGAGCACCATTAAAAAAACTATTAAAACGGATGAAGAATAACATATTAAAATTACTGTTTGTTTTACTTGTAACATTTAATACAGTTAATGCTGATCCAATAGACTCTGTAAAAACCAATTTGGATGTGCAGATTCGGGAAGTGGCATTGGACATCAGAAGTCAAAAGAACAATGGTAATCATCTACTGGTTGCATCCTCCTCCTATATAAAAGAACGGGTCAGAAATGGTGGGGTAAATTTTATAAATTTAGAGAGCCAAGCAGCTGTAGAAACAGAGAAAAAGTTATCTGATTTTAACCAATCTGGTAAAATAAATTACTACGTTTTTGTAGCCAGTATTTATTTGAGTTTCGAAGAGGTTACTATTTCAAAAGTAGATTTTGCAGAGCTAAAGGATGAGTTTTATTCTAATAAACCGAGTGGGTTTGGCAAACGGTTTAAAAAGGATGTAGTAAAAGAAGGCACTAAGGTTCACAACCACATCATCAACAAAATTAAGAAGGAAAATAAAATTAATTTTAATGGTGAGAAAAGCATTGTACAATACGTGATCCATACTTTTACACCAATGAAAATTGGGGAGGACTTGTATTATAATCCTCAAATTCACTATGGGTTAGAAGTAACCGGGTTGGATGATACTGCCCAAAATGCTTTGTTAAGTGGGATGACTGATTTCTTGGATAGACACCCCAATGGAAATGCACAGAATTTATTGAAATCTGTTGAAAAGACAATTGAAATAGTGGATTCTGGGTTTAAAAACTTCGATAGACAATACTTGGCCAATGTTTTTGAAAATGACATTGCGGCGTTTAAATCTGAATTTGAAAATGACCCAACCAAATTAAGGTTGATTGAAGAAATTAAGGCAGAGCTGGATAGAATGACCCCGGTTATTGATGAAAACTATGGTAGGGTGAGGCTGGAAGAGCTGTCCACAATAGATAAGTTACTTTACATCGAGTCGAAGAAGATTACGGAAGGCAATCTTTTGAAACAACTTAATTTATTAAAAAGAATAAATGATGGTATAATTGATGTAAATAAAGAGCTGGATGAGGTCGAAGCTACGGATTATAAAAAATTAAGAAGGCGTAGCAGACTCATTAATCCTAGGTACCTCAAAGGACTTAGCATTGCCAACAGAGAAAAGCTCTTAGTTGCATGGGGTGAAGCAGAAGGTTTGACCGAAAATGGATGGCTTGGCTACGATGAAACCAAGGTAATAGAATTAATCACCCAAATTTCTGTCGATCAGCAAAGTGTAAATGCGGTCATAGATTTATTTAAAAAAAATGACTGCGCGCTTCTGCTCAAATTTTATTCAGACTTAGACGATTTTGGAGGGACCGATAACAATACGTTGTTTGTTGAAAAGATAGTTACACTGGTTAATATTAAACTGGGTTATATCCTTCAAAACAAATCAAATGAAGAAAAGTGGGCCAAACTTGTGGAGATGGCTGCCAATAAGGAATTGTTGTTATTGCCTGTTGCCCATGAAAAGTACGATATGTCTTCTGTTGGCATCAAGAACTTTACACATAAAAGTACAGGCGATAACTCTTACAGGCTTACTTCGGGATATTGCAGAGAGACTGGTCCTCCTCCATATAAAGATTCTCCAAAATTGACTTGTAATGATTGGGTAAGTTTTGGAAGCGGCGAATTGGGACTTTTGGACTTTGTTGTCTTGTTTGAAGTTCATGAAGTAGAGGCTTTTGATCCTGAGAACTTTATTCAAAGTACTTTTCAGATTAGAGTAAAACCCGGTATAAGTTATAAATGGGAATCCAAGGAGGACATGGTTGAAATAGCCGGGACAACACTCTCAGTTGCTTTAACAGCAGCTTCTTTTGCAGTCCCTGCTGTGGCCTTACTAAGGGCGGTTCAGCTTAGAAACGTTACCCAAATAATTATATCCAGTTCCGAACTTGGTCTGGCATTGTTAGGAGAAGTGGCCAGCAGCCAGTCTTTTAATAGGTTTATGGATTTAAACTACAAAGATGAAAAAGCTGCCGTAATGGGTGTTTTAACAGCATTGGATGTAGTTACTGGGAATTTGTCTTCCTCCGTTGATGACCTGAGCAAACTTGGGAAATATGGAAATTCTGTTGATGTCAATAAATTGATTGTAAATGGTGATTTTGATCTGTACTCCAGTGTTGTGGCGGATATTAGTAAGAAAAGAGCTGCTGGAATAACAGAAGGAATGACCAATGAAGAGTTTCAAACTTTGGTGTTGGGGCAAAACTTTATAGAAAGAGAATACAAAAAAATTGGTAGAAAAGTGCAAAAGGTAGAAGTGGCCAACCCATTTGCTCAATACAAAAACTTTGAAAACTTATCGGAATCCACCCTCGATTATTTGAAAAAAAGCAATTGGAATGAAGATGTTCTGGATGCTTTCAACAAAGACCTAGACGAACTATTGAAAAACCCTGATTTTGTTGCTAAATTAGATGCTGGGCTGGTTGATAGTTGGAAGATTCTCTTTAAAGATGGAGATGCTGCATCTGAATTAGTTCGTAGAAATCCTGAAAATCTTGAAAAACTATCCAAGTTTATTTCTGAAACTGGAATGGAGGAATCGAAACTGATTAGCAGCTTTGGGAATGCAAAGAATCCGCAAAAGTGGATTGATATGAAAATTCCTGAAAGTGAATTGGATGCTGTTTATGATGGTTTTAAGAACTCACCTCCAGCAAAATTTGAAGCGTGGACGCCAGAGCATAAAGCACAAAGATGGCAAAATCATAAGGCAGGAATTCCTGATGCAGAATACAAAAATTGGAGTA
This sequence comes from Cytophagales bacterium Alg240-R148, assembly GCA_900537185.1. GTDB lineage: Bacteria > Bacteroidota > Bacteroidia > Cytophagales > Cyclobacteriaceae > Alg240-R148. Next base: position 638,240 of record LS999827.1, on the reverse strand, counting down.
ACCAATATGACGGAAATATTGACAAAGCTATAGCTGCAAATAAGGGTGTAGACGATTATGCTTCCACTTTATCGGGGAATGTAGTTAGAGAAAAATCATTTACCAATATATCTATTAATACGTCAGATGGAGTTCAAACATTTACCAGACGTTTAGATATAGTTGATGAAGATGCTTTTAAAGGTATTGAGTTTAAGGAGTATTCAAGTGGTAAAGTGTATCGGTCACCTGATATTAGGCGAGAATATGCTTTAGATGGTAAGTTGTTGCAAGATGATTTGTTAGATGAAATTGAATGGATCTTTAAAGGTTGTGAGCCAAGTGCGCCACTTAGAACGGACTTGGAGGCGTTAGGAATTAAGATTACTTTATTACCCTAGTGATTATGACAGAGGAAGAGAAAAATATTAAAAAGGAGAACTTTATTGAGTGGACTACTTTTACTGAAGATAGAGTAGATGAATGGTCGGTTAATGCCCCAAAAGAAATAGTAGAAGCCCTAAATTATAACCCTGAATCGCTTAAGGTGGTTGAGAAATATATACTTGACAATTATGATAAGGAAGCCTTAAGTGTTCCAGAGAATAAGACTGCTATTGATGCTTTAATATCATATTACGCAGAAACTTTTCGTAGAAATTTACCCAACAGTATTTGGTATATTGAATTGGAGGATGAAGATAGTATTGATTTTAATTTACCTTGTATAAAAACATCAATTGGTACTTTAATAAACCCGTACTACTTGTTTAAAAGAGTAATAGCAAAAAATAAGGGTACATTTTTGTATGATTTTTATGTGAAGCGTTTAGGCTTCATAAATAATCCCGAGAGTTACTAATTTGAATAGGGATTAGATTAAATATCTTTAAAGCCTCACTTTTTAGTGGGGTTTTTTACTTATTAGCGTATGCCTGTCCAGCTTTATGGTCTCTAATAATGAGGTCTATGAAGTGAAAAATCCTTTCTATTTTTTCCTGTGGCAAGTTCTCCACGTTTTCCAGTCTGTTAATCATCTCCTTGTCAAAAATAGCGTTAACGCCTTCACCTACCAAATAATCAAGGCTTACCCCAAAAGCTTTAGCCAGTTTTAAAAGTACCTCAATAGAAGGAGCATTATCGCCACGCTCATACTTACCAATCATGATACGGGAAACATTAACATGCTTTGCCAGTTCATCCTGAGACCAGTTTTTAGCCTTTCTAAGTTCCGCTATCTTCTTACCAATGTTGATCATTTATAACTAAAGTTTAGCTTTTAAGCATATTTAAGACAAAAGTAGTGAAGATGAAATCAGCAAAAAAGAAATGCTTTTTGGCTGTTTCAGTACAAGTCCAATGGCTGCTGAAAATGTTATACAACAATGGTTTTGAAAACAAAATTATGTTGAACTGAATTGTAACATATGGCATAGCAACTTTATCACATTACAAATTCAAATTATAGTAAAATCATATGGTTTTATCCTAAAAGAACCCTCCATCTTTTTAATTAGGTACCCCCTTAAACCAAATTAAACAAAACCTTTCCCCGTAATAAATCAGTATTTTTATCTTCTTAATTATTTTTAGTACATTAAAAATAAAAATAAGACTATGAAAAAACTGTACTTAATGATTTTGTTGTTGCTCGGCTTCAGTCTTCAAGCCCAGGTTATTCCCTGTGAATTTACCTTAGAAAATACCCCTACCAACAATGGCAATAAAAACTTTGTTACGCCAGCCCGGGAACAGCCATATCAGGGGCCTTGTTTGGCATTTGCCTTTAATGGAGCCGCCGAAACCGTTTACGCCATGGAACACAATTGGAACAATCCCAGCTTGGCACTGTCCGATGCCTATATGGACTACAAAGTGTGGGGCGTCAACAATTATAAAACTGTTTTAGAGTCGGGCTTTAAAATTCCTTTGGAATTGGCAGGATACAACGGATTTCCAGAGCACTGCGACACAGAATTCGACTGCCATTATTTAACGGATGCCAGGGCCTGCCTATTAAATGCAGCAGGACAGCAAGCCTATCAAATTACCAGCACCCGACATGAACAGGACAATGCATTTTACTACACATGGGAACTTAACTGCGCTGGCCCCATAGGGGAATATGTTACGGTGGGCCAAGTGTATGAGCTGACCCAAACCACTTCCGAATTGGCGCTGAAACAAGCCATTTTAGACAAAGGCCCTGTGGTGGTACGCATTAATTCCAAGCCTGATTTACAACAATTTAAGGCCTATGCGTTTGGCTCAGAACCATTTAAATACCATGCCCTTACCATTATTGGTTGGAAAGAAACCAGCCAAGGCACACAGTGGCGGTTTAAAGACAGCTGGCCCAATGCACAAGGCATCTATTGGTCCAATGCATTGGCAGATATTGGTACTTTGCTTCCCAACTTTCAATTGTACCAGGTGTCTGATGTTTTGCTCAATGGAGCATCTAATACACAGAATCCAGTGTCAATTAATACCGCAGTATGCCCAGTTGTCCTGAATTTGAGCAACCTTCATTTATTACTTGATTACAGCTATATTGGAGGCAAAATGTACCACAAATTTTGGGTGACATCAGATTTCGATGCGGATAGTTGGACTTGGGGCATCGATTACCCAAATGGCGCGTACAAGCGTTCACAAGTCAACCAAAGCAGATACAGCTCTGTGTTGTTGTCTCCCAGCTACTCTGGTATGGTGACCGTTTTTGTTAACGCCTTTAAAAATGGTCAGAAAATCACAGCGGAAAAACAAATCTACTTGACAACAGGTTCTGGTGGCGGTATGCACTAGCGTTTAATAGATGTCCCATTTGGCATGGTGTGAACATGGCAGAAGGGGCATTTATCTTTTTGAGCGCAATAAAATTTTGGGCAGGCATAAAATTGGAAAGCAAGGGGCAAAAGGAGGCCATGTAAGAAAATAATTCTTATGTTAACGCAGTTCTTAACCTTTGGGCAATAATTTGGAGTTTTTTAAATAAAAACGATAAAAATTGCATTTTATCAATATGGTATTGCATGTAATGTAACGCATCCTTATAATTTGTTTCCAATGGTTCCCTTTGATTATTTTTGTATCTAGTTATTTTTATGTTGGAAGTATTCCATTGATGCTACATTTTATGAGAGGTTTGTTTTTGTTTGCCATCTTAGTATTTTTTAATTTTTCACAAGCAATAGCCAATACCGATAGTTTGGTAAACGAGGTGTTGCCACCAGTATCGTTGCTACAAGAAGATGGGCTTTATTTGGAAGGCCCTATGTACAGTGGTGGGGTAGATTCCGCGTTGTACTACGTGCAAAAATCTCGAGAAGTAATTGGCAAGATCAAGGAAATGGGCAATTTTGTTCGCCACCTCGACGAAAAAACAATGATGACCCTACCAGTTGGCATTTCCCAAAACATAGGGGGCATCGAATACACTATTGGAATAGCTTCCATGAAATTAAAGCCCGGTTATGCCGAATTGGAAGCTTTCATGGAATTTAAAATGCCTCAAAACGGTAAAACACTGTCTTTTATGGGGCGTGGCATAAAATTTACACGCAAAGGAGGTATATCAGAAGGAAGGTTGGAGTTAATCGGGGATTATGCCATCAACCTAAATGGAGAAAAATCTCAAATTATTTTAAAAGGAAATGCAACCAAATCCAACACTTATGTGGCCATGGATTGTGATGGTTTTAAAGACATGGGTATCGAAGCTTTGTTGCGTTTTTCTAGAGATTTGTTGTTGCCAGAAAATGGAGAAGGCAAAGTAATTGATGGCAATGTGGATGCACATTTTCAAACGGTGATCACCAATTGGAATGATTTAATAGTGTCTCTTAATATTCCTCCCTTTCAGTTAAAATCAGCGAAAGGAGTTGGTGTAACCGTAAAAGAAGCCATATTTGATTTTAGTGACTATCAAAACTCCAACAACATTGTATTCCCAGAAGGCTACCAGGCCAACGGGATTCCTGAAAACCCGAACACTTGGCGCGGTGTATACATCAAAGAATTGTCGGTTCGATTGCCCAGACAATTCAAAAGCAAAAGCCATTCTGGTCGTACCGAATTGAGCGCAAAAAACATGGTCATCGATGAGCAGGGGGTATCGGGCTTATTTAAAGGAACCAATTTGATTAACACCGATGATGGAGACATGAATGGCTGGGCCTATTCTTTAGACTCTTTGGGGATTCATTTGGTAGGCAACGACTTAGTTTCAGCCGGTTTTAAGGGCGAAATGAAAGTACCCATTGCTTCCGATCAAACGCCATTTGCTTATTCTGCTACGATCACAGCAGACAATGAATATTTCTTTGCAGTGGATCCACAAGAAAACATAGAATTCCCAGTATTTAATGCCAGTGAAGTAACCATTTACGAAGCATCCACCATACGGGTATCTCTTATTGGAGACACTTTTTACCCAGAAGCTACTTTGCATGGCAAAATGAACATCAATGCAGCAGGAAAGGACGGCGAAGATGCCATGAACTTGGCGGACATTGACTTTGAAAACTTAACAGTTCGTTCGGTAGAACCTTATCTGGAAGTGGGGTTAATATCCTACGGAGCCAATGCAGATAGACAACGTTTGGGAAATTTCCCTATATCCTTAGAAGGCGCTCAGTTTAAAACTTTAGAAAACAACCAGGTAGGCCTGGATTTTGATATGCTGGTTCATTTGACTGGTAAAAATGGAGGCGCATTTAATGGGGAAGGTGGGGTAACCGTGGTTGGTGGTATGCATACTGAAAACGGTCGACAAAAATGGCGTTTTGTTCAAACAAAAGTACGCAAAATAAGCATAGACGTAGACCAAACCGCCTTCAAATTCAAAGGCAGTTTAACCCATTATGAAGAGGATATAGATTACGGAAGTGGCTTCAACGGTCAGATTCAAGCCGAGTTTAAACCAGGAATTAAAGTTGCAGCAACAGCCATATTTGGAAATGTTGAAGGACACCGGTATTGGTATGCCGATGCCATGGCAACTTTTCCAACTCCTATACCTATGATTCCGCCAATTGGTATTTCTGGGTTTGGAGGAGGAGGATATTATGGGATGAAGCTGGCTGCCAGTGGTGTAGGGAGCGAATTGGGGCAGACTGCCTCTGGAGCAGTATATATACCGGATGTTAATGCAGGGCTGGGGCTCAAGGCCTCCTTGTATTTTGCCAATACCACTAGCGAAAAAAGCTTTAATGGAGACGTGCTTTTTGAAATGAATTTTTTTAAGTCCGGTGGCATTAGAAACATTAGCCTAGGAGGGAATGGATATTTTATGTCAGATCCTGTTGCAATTAACACAAGCAAACTCAAGAGTAAAGTAACCAAACTGACTGAGAAAGCAGAAAAATTGGGCAATTTGAGCTTGTTTGGTACTGGTTTAGACGCTTCGGGCAACAATGATTTAAACGATATTATAGGAAGCTTGGAAGAAGGTACCGCAGAGTCTGGTGCTTCTCTTTCTGCCAATGTAATGATCAATTACGATTTTGAGAACAGCACCTTGCATGGCAATTTTAAAATTTATGCCAATGTAGCTGGAGGCCTAATAAAAGGGATCGGTCCCAATAATTTGGCTGGTTGGGCCGTCATGCATTTTGCGCCTAGTGAATGGTATTTTTATGCAGGCACTCCAGACAACCGCGTAGGGCTCAAAGCGGGCATTGGCCCCATAAGTGCGCAAGTAGACAGTTACTTTATGATGGGCACCAAAATACCAGGTAGCCCACCTCCACCACCCGAGGTTTCAGATATTCTAGGCGGCATCGATCTGGATTATATGAAAGATGAAAATGCGTTGGGACTGGGCCAAGGTATTGGGTTTGGAGCCTCTTTATCTGTTGATACAGGAGACCTTAACTTTTTAATGTTTTATGGTCGTTTTGCCGCTGGTGCTGGGTTTGATTTGATGTTAAAAGATTATGGTTCCGCTGAATGTGCTGGCAGGAATGGACCCATCGGTATGAATGGCTGGTATGCCAATGGTCAGGCATATGCCTATTTTGAAGGCAGTATTGGCATACGTGTAAAAGTATTTGGAAAGGGAAAAAATATAGAGATTTTGTCCATAGGCGCCGCAGCGGTGCTTCAGGCTAAGCTGCCGAATCCATTTTGGATGCGGGGAATTGTGGGCGGGCGATACCGGGTATTGGGTGGGCTTGTTAGCGGAAGTTGCCGTTTTGAAGTAGTAATTGGAGAAGAATGTGAAATAGTAGGCGGAAGTGTGGTGGAAGGTGTTAAAGTAATTGCAGACCTGACACCAAAAGAAGCAGAAAAAGACGTCGATGTTTTTGGAACACCACAGGCCTTGTTTAATATGCCAATAGACAAAAACTTTGAAATGGTAGACAACGACGGGAAGAAAAAATCATTCAGAATTAAACTGGATGAATTTAATGTGTACGATGGCAGCAATACCATAACCGGTAACCTTAAATGGAATGTGGAAAATGATGTAGTAGCTTTTGAAGCATTTGATGTACTTCCTCCAAAGAAGCAGCTACAACTTAAAGTGGCTGTTAGTTTTGAAGAGTTTTATGGAGGGGTTTGGAAATCGGTTGTAGTGGATGGAACCATATACAAAGAATCTAAAGTGTTGGAATTTACAACAGGTGAAGCGCCAGACTTTATTCCCGCAAGCAATGTGCAATACAGTTACCCAGTGGTTGGTATGTACAATTATTACCAAAAGGAACACCAAGATGGCTACATCAAGCTAAAACGTGGTCAGCCTTATTTGTTTGAATCAAGCGAAGGGTGGCAAAAAGTAGGGAAATTAAATAGTAGCAAAGGCAACCATCATCAAATTGCCATTCAATATGCCAACAGCCAGAGACAGGTCAATTTTGAAATGCCCTCGGACTTGGACCAATCTTCTGTATATGCTTTTGAGCTGGTTAATCAATCCACTTTAGAAAATAAGAATGTAGATCGCAATGTTAAAAATGAAAAAAAGGATGCTGGTAGTGGAGATGGGACTGTAGAGATCACCACCAAAAAAGCGGATAAAGGGATTAAAAATTTGGACGACAAGTTAATCTATGAAGCACAGTTTAGAGTAAGCAAGTACAACACTTTTGGGGAAAAAGCAGAAGCTATATTTAAAAACAGTACCACTTTTAGAGATTTGTTAGTGCCTTGGCGGGTACACCAGTTATCCAGTACCTACAATACTTCCGAATTGTTTGACGAGGCTGAAATAAGCGGAAACAGGTTTAGTGACAATACGCCGTTGTTACAATTTGAAGCCACGGCTACGGGCAACCGGTACTTAGACGAAGATGTCCAGCCGGTTATATATAACAATTACCCTATTGCAACCAACCTAACCATCAACAACCGGAATACAGATGTGTTGGGTTTATTGCCGGTTAAAGCCATGACTATTGACCAAGATGTATTTGTAACTACATTAAGTGATGGGGCGGTGGCAGGGTCTGTTTATTTAAAATATAGTTTGCCATTTTACATGTTTTATGATTGGGTGGAGCTTCAGTCAAAAATTGTGTCGAACTATGAAATAAAAGCAGGCATGGATCCAAAAATGGAAAAAATTGTTTCCACTCTGTTTCCAGTAATAAGGCAAGGGGCATATCAGTTCAAGGTATTCTATACCTTGCCTGGAACCAATGTTAAAACGAGCGAATATACTTTTACTAAACAAAACAAGGTAGGTGATTTATAAGGTATGAGAGGTGTTATTTTTTTAGTGTTTATTACTTTGAGTTCCTTTTCATGGGCTCAGGATAACCAGGACATGGTTTTTGTTATTGCCAAACCCATTGATGGTAAAATGCACATTCGGTGGGCACCAAACAATGCTGTTGTTTGGAAGTTGGCCAATCAAGTGGGTTATGTGTTGGAGCGGACCACTGTATTGAGAAATGGAGCGTTATTAGAAAATCCAGAAATTAAGCGGTTAAATGGAGGGCAGATAATTGGACCGGCCGCATTAGAAGATTTCGAAAAGGCCGCAGAAAGCAGTGATTATGCAGCAGTAAGTGCGCAGGCCATATATGGTGATGATTTTGAAATGGACCTTGATCAAGCGACACCATTTGATGCCTACAACGTATCGACATTACAGGAAAATCAATTTTCATTTGCCTTGTACGCAGCGGACATGGACTTTAACACGGCCCTTCTTTCGGGGCTGGGTTTTGTGGATGCGAACATAGAAGAAAATGAAAAGTATTTATACAAAGTGGTACTCCAACTGGACAATATTGAAGTGCCTTGCCAAGGAGCATTTATTGAAGGCGCCAAAGCGCCACCATTGCCAATACCAGTTATAAAAGGGGTTCGAGCGGATAAAAAGTCCGTAATTGTTCAATGGGAAATAACCTATTTGGAAAAAAGTTTTACCTCTTACTTAGTAGAACGATCCATCGATGGTGGGAAATCCTATCAATCCTTAACAAAAACCTCCCAACTGGCAATAACAAAGGAGGGCAGTAGAAAATGGGCAATGAAAATGGATAGCTTGGTAACAGGAATTACGAAGCCAATATACCGAGTCATTGGGCTATCTGCATTTGGAGAAAAATCAACAGCCTCTGAACCAGTTTCGGTTGAAATAAACCGAGATGAATTCTTAAGTGTACAAATAGAGAAAATAGAAGCAAAAGAAAATGCGATGTGGGTACAATTAAACGAGCCCATAAAGAACAAACAACAATACCAATTGGCATTATCTAGAAATAGAGAGCAATTTGCACCAATTGAAAGCAGTTGGGAACAAGACAATTTGCTTAAAATAGAATCCATTAATTCTGGGTACATCCGGGTCGAACAACGCCTTAAAAACGGTTCGGTAAGGCACTCTTTTCCTTACTTGGTTCAATTGCCAGATAGCATTGCCCCGGCACAGCCAACCAAACTGCAATACGAATTGGATACATTGGGCAACCCTATAATTCAATGGGCTGCCAATGAAGAAAATGATTTGGCGGGGTATAGGGTGTATCGGTCAAACTTTAAGGAAGGTGAGTATACTTTAATAACCGCGGAGCCAATAACCTATAATGCGCATTATGATAGTTTAAAAACAACATTGAATAAAACAACCTATTACAGGATACAGGCTTTTGACTATAGAAACAATGGATCAGAATATTCGGAAATTCTAGAAGTATTGCGCAAAGATGTGCATCCACCTATTACTCCCGTTTTAAAAAAGTGTGTAGTAGGAGAAAAAGAAATTAGTGTTGCATTTGCTCCGAGCCCTAGTGCTGACCTTGCAGGCCATCGTTTGTATGTATTGGATTCTGCGGGCTGGATCATGGCAAAATCCTTTGCCCCGGGAAAGGACAAGTTGGTTTACGAGAATGAAAGGAGAAGAATTCAAATAAGGTTGTCGGCCGTTGATAGCACTGGAAATGAATCGGGTTATTCTCAGACTTTGACTTGCCGCAGTACCATTGAAGAAGACAAAGAAAAGACCACGGTGAGTGCCAAAATCGACCGTAAAAATGGCAGGTATAGGTTCCAGTGGGAACTCAAGGGAGTTAGAAAAATCGATGTTTATAAAAAAGTTTCTGGGGCAGTTTTTCAACAGTATTTACAGCTCAATGGAGATGAAAATTTGTTTGAAGAACAGGAATTTAAAAAAGGAGACGAATATATTTTCTACTTTAGAATGAAGGATGGAAGGTCTATTTCTAGTAATAAAATAGTGATATGATGAAAAGAATTGGATTTTTGTTGCTTTTTATTTTTACCACCAATTTTTTATTTGGTCAGGATACTAAAATCACTTTTAGCATTATAAGCCCGGCTACCTTTAAATTGGACGGTGAGATAAAGATGGTTTCTACAGAAGGGACTAAAATTTTGACGGTTAGGCCAAGTGGAACGGTAGGCAATGTAATCGCTGAACACACCTTTACTTCCAGTACTAGTTATGTGGATTTGGAAATTGACTTAGTTAGTTTGTTAGGGGGGCAACCTGCAATCCCAGAATACCACTATACATTGATCTATGGTTTTTCAGGATCTTCGCCATGTGCCAATTATGATTTTGTAATTCAAACAACGGATGGCTCTTTGAATGTTCCGATTACCATGAGAATAAATTGGTCACCAACTACTTTCAATTTAAGCCCGAGCCCAGCTCCGTCCAACAATGTTCTTTGTGAGACTTCTCCCATTTCAATTACGGCAACAGATTATGAATTTGCGTCTTACACTTGGCAATACAAAAAGGAAACTACAGGAACTTGGAGGACCATCAGCTTTTCTAACAATAAATTATCCGGATCAGTTAAAGGATTTATCAATGAATCCCTAGACCCTATAGAAACGGACAAACCTTATTTTTTTAGAGCTAAGATAGGCAGCTGTACTTACAAACAGGTGGGGCCTTATTTCTTCGGCAATACTCCGTTGAAAGCTACTGCTCACACGGGGCAGGCACCCAGGTGTTCGGGGGAAAGTAATGGAGGATTTACTTTGACAGGTTTTAATCGGTCAATGTATGCATCAGAGTCAAGCAACAACTTTGTGATGACCGTTTACAAAAGCAATGGGAGTACAGTAGTAGGTCAGTTTAATTTTTCATCGATCCCAACCGGTGGGCTGGTTGTAAATTCTTCGGTATTGGGAGGGAGTAATTTGTTTCCAGCGGGCAATTACAAAGTACAAATCGAACACGAAGATTTTTGCGGTTCTGTGGTGAGTCAATACAGTGTTGCGGTACCAGCGAAATCGGCGATCTCTTTTACAGCCAGCAGTGTAAACCCACAGTGTAATGGTGGCAAAGGGACCATCAACATCACCGGTGTGTCGGGAGGCAACGGTGGGTATCGGTATTCATTGGATGGGAGTAACTATGGCACCAGTGCGAGTTTCACCAACCAATCACCAGGCAATTATACGGCATATGTGAAAGACAACAAAGGGTGTGTATCTACACGTTCGGCTTCCATATCAGCCCCTAGTGCAATTAGCTACAGTGGTTTTAATCTGTTAAGTGAGCCCGATTGTTTTGACAGTTCCAATGGCAGCATAGAGATCCAAGCCAGTGGAGGAACCGGTACCTTGCGGTACAGCACCTCTTCTTCTAGCGGTTATTCTACCAACCCAGTTATCAATGGACTATCGAAAGGCAGCCATACCATTTATATCAAAGATGCTAATAACTGTAAGATCAATCGAAGTGTAACGGTAACAGGTCCGAACCAAATTGTAGGAAGTATCACCCTTACAGATCCCTTGTGTACCGGCGAACAAAGTGGTCAGATTTCAGTCTCGTCAAGCGGAGGCTCAGGCAGCAAACAGTACGCATTGGACGGTGTAAACTACCAAAGCAGCGGTGTTTTTACTCGGGGTGCGGGCAGTTATGTGGTATATATAAAAGACGCCAATGGCTGTGTCCGGAGTTACAACAGAACATTAACCGATCCTTCTGCTCTAGGTTTTGGATTGGTAGCAAGCAATGTATCTTGCGCTGGAGGCAGCGACGGGAGCATCACAGTAAACAACGTAGTTAATACAACGGGCAATGTAAGTTATATATTAAATGGAGGGGCGAGTACCCAAAGCAGCCCTGTATTTACGGGCCTTCCAGCCGGTAGCCACAACATCAGCATTCGGGACGACAACTGCACCTCAGCTACCCAGTACATTGCGGTCAGCGAACAACCAGCCATGACGGCCCAGTTTCATGAAGACCAACCCATTAGCTGCGCAGGAGGCAGCGATGGAATTTTGCGTGTTAGCTTAAGCAATGGTTCACCCGGTTACAGTTATTTGTGGTCGAGTGGAGAAACTACGGCAAGTATATCCAACAAACCAGCGGGAGCTTACTCCGTAGTAGCGACCGATTCGAAGGGATGTAACAAGACTTTTCATTATACGCTAAGCGCACCGAGTCCATTGGTGCCCTATATCACAGCCAAAGACTTTAATGGCAATCAAATGAGTTGTGCAGGCGCTAATGATGCCGAACTTACTGCGTTTTCAACAGGAGGCACCGGTCCTTTTACCTTTAGGTGGTCTACAGGGGCGTTAACTTCTAAGATAACCGGCTTGTCGGCGGGCAGTTATACCGTAGAGATAGAAGATTCCCGCGGTTGCACAGAAAATAAGACCTATGAAATAATAGCGCCAGAAGCGGTATCTATCACCAACAGCAGCACCAGCGATGTAGTTTGTTTTGGCAGTGCAACGGGGAGTATAAATTTAAGTGTAACGGGAGGTAATGGTGTGTATGCGTACAGCTTAGATGGTACCACATGGTTGGCAGGCAGTCAGATCAATGGGTTAATAAGCGGTAATTACACGGTACACATAAGAGATGAAAATTTTTGCACAGTCCGTACGGACGTAAGCATCAACAGCCCGTCAGAATTGGAGATTCAATTGGTCGGTTTACAAGAGACAACCTGTGGTAGAAACGATGGTGCACTAGAAGTGGTGGGCCAAGGTGGAATACCCGGTTACAGCTACGAATGGCGCAACAGCAGCAACCAAGTGGTTGGCAATGTGGCAACGATTACATCGTTGAGTCCGGATTTGTATGCTGTGTTAATAACCGATGGCAATGGATGTACTACATCCCAACAGTATTTAATCAATAGCTCAGATGGCCCTCAAATTAGTACGGGCCAGGCCACCGATATCAGTTGTTTTGGTGGAGAAGATGGCACTATAGAATTATCCATTACCCACGGTGTGGCACCTTATACCATCAACTGGAACAATGGTATGTCGGGTAGTACCATAACCGGTTTGTCTGCTGGCGCCTACTTGGCCGAAGTGAGCGACCAGACCGGTTGTGTTGTTGTGTACCAAGTACAATTAACAGAACCCACTCCAATAGAATTAACATCGAGCAACACTGTAAACCCGAGTTGTTTTGGTAACAACAATGGTTCGGTTGCGTTGGATTTTACTGGGGGAACTGGCAGCAGTTATAATGTGACCTGGCCCGATGGCAGTACAGCGATGCAAAGGGATGATTTATCGGCCGGCGATTATAACATTGAAGTAAGGGATGCAATAGGGTGTAGCAATACCATAACAGTTGCAATAACAGATCCAGAAAAGTTTGTCATCGATATGTCTACTAGTTTTCAGACATGTCCTGGTGCGCCACTCACAATCAACCCAGGTTATGCCGGAAGCTACCAATGGAGTGGCCCAGATGGTTTTAGTAGCACCGACCCAGTGGTAGAGATTGCCCAGGAGGGCAGCTACCGTTTGGAAATTGAAAACATGGCGGGTTGTATAGATGCGCACGAATTTACTTTAGAAGCGGTAGAGAATTTACTCAATGCCGAGTTTTTGATAGCTTCAGAAGTATATGCGGGAGATACATTAGTGGTAATAGACATTAGTTGGCCGATGCCCGAACGGGTAGAGTGGAGTTTACCGGTAGGTGCCCAAGTACTGGAGCAAACCAAGGATTATATTTACTTCATCATGGACGTTCCTGGAGAATATTCGCTGGGGCTTCAGGCCGAGATGGGAGGATGTGGGTCTTATGCTTTAAAAAACTTTACGGTCTTGGATGCCAGTTTAAGGCCAACCAAAGGAGGGAAGTTAGCAGCGCCTTCCGAAGAAGTTTTGAGCAAGTTGGACGTTTACCCGAACCCAACTACTGGGCCTTTTTCAATCCAAATGGAACTCAATAAGGAGCAAGTAATAAGACTTCAATTGGTTCGGTTGAGCAACAACGAAATTATATTGGATAAAGAAACAGCCAATACAACCAAACATTTAGAGCGGGTGAACCAAAAGCTGCCACCGGGTATGTATATTTTATTGGTAGAAGTAGAAGGAAAAACATACGCTAGAAAGATATTGGTAAGGTAAAAACACCTAATATTTCTTTGCGAATACCATGTTGGTATTAATTACTTGCGGTAGTAGAAGTTATCACATACTCTATAGAACCTATATCTATGGATTGGTATTCAAATTCGGCTACTCCATCGTCGTACAGTATGCCATCGTACATGCCCAAAGAACTTCCATTTGAGTCTAATAATTCTTTGTTGCCTGTTCCGAAAATGTTGAATGTCCTGGATTGCATGTCGATTTGCTGCTGCCTAATTCGAAAAGTATAAGCAGTACTGCCGTTGGCAAGTGCATGGGTTTGGATGTTGCTGATGTCAATGCCAAATGTCCAACCTAGGTAGGGTATAATCGATATTCTCCCTACCGTGGATGCAATTTGTACATCCAACACCCCTCTGTTGATACTGTTTTTATACAGTTCACCTTTCTGATCGAAATAATCGGAAGATGAGTTATAGGAGTAATCGCCATCCACATCATTCACTGGAACATCAAAAATATCTCCATCATCACATGCGAACGCACCAAACAAAAACACTACTACTAATAATTTTTTCATTTTATTTTTTTCTTAAATCTGAAGATAATTTCCATTGTGCAACAAACTGCAATACACTATTCCTAAGGTTGTTGTTTTCATCTTTATCGAAAACGTCCTGCAACCCATAGGTATATCGGAAAGAGAGTTTAACTACTTTGGTATCCAAACCAATACCTCCCATTAACCCTGCATCGAACCTATTGACACCTTCTAAGGTTTTACGGGTTTTATCATATTCCCAAGGGTAGAACTTTTCTGAAGAAAGCAAACTCGCTACATACCCTCCAAACTGAATAAATGCTTTATCAGATGGATAGTAATTTAAGGTGATTGGCAATCGAATATAATCCATGGCGAAAGACTCACTTTCTTTGCCTTCAAATTTTCCCAGTTCGTGGTAAATAGAGGTTGTCTTTTGCAGGTGGGCACCCATAAAAGTATAGTACACTTCGAATTGCAAGGAAAGACTATTGCTTAGATAGGAGTTAGCAAAAAGTCCTAAATCAAAAGTAGTGCGGTTTCGAACGGGAGTATATTTTTCTTCTCGATTGCCATAAGTGATTGCACCATAATCCCCAACCAAACTAGTGAAATTGATGGAGTGTTGCAGCCCGAACTCAAAGGCTCCTTTTTTTGTTTCTAAATCTTGGGCCAACCCAAAGTGCGCAAAACATAGGCATGTGCTGACAAACAGCATTTGTTTTATTGTCATTGTTTCCAATTTGTCTTTATACAATTGAGGTTGTAAATATCCCCAAACAAAGGGCAAAAAAAATAGGAACGTATTACATTCCTATTTTTTTATAGTCACTATATTAATTTTGTTATTGCCTTACAATAGTTTTGGTCACTTTACCAGCGGCACTGACACATGATATGGTGTAAACACCTTTTTGTAGTCCGTTTATTTTGCTTTCAATTAAACTTTGCTCCACTATTGTCAATTCTTTTTTGAAAATCAATTTCCCAGCGAGATCATTGATTACTATTTGAAATTTCTCACTTCTGTTAAGGCCTTTGATACTCCATTTGACTTCTGCCCCATTCGAAACAGGGTTGGGGTAAAAGTTGAAATCAAAAGAGGCTTCTAGGTTATTTGTAACAGACAGAATGTCCGAAAAAGAAGCAGTACCGTCCCAATCAACCTGTTTCAATCGATAGTAGGAGGTGCCGGCTATTGGGTTCCTGTCTATGGTTGAGTAAAACGAAAGTTCGTTAGATGTGCCGCGTCCCTTGATCTCTCTAATACCATAAAATGAAATGCCATCCCCCGAGCGCTGTAGTTCGAAATAGTCGTTATCTACCTCTGTAGTAGTACTCCATTGGAGAAGAACGCTGCCTTTTTCTTGGATGGCCTCAAAAGATGCAAATTCTACCGGAAGTGGATTGGCAACCGCAGATTTGCTTCCAAAAGTAAATGGGCTGAAACTAGAAACTCCCAGCACTGTTATATCTCCTGTTGTACCTCCATCGGTGAAACTATCAACGTCTAGGTTTTCCCATTCCGTTCCAGTAAAGTGTGCTATTACCAGCTCAGAAGGGTCGTCTATATAACTTGCTGTGTTGTCTTTCCAGTACAAGGTTAAATCTGCAGAAGAAATAGTTCCACTATTGGATAAATTCCAGTATTCAAGAGAACTAACGTTGTTCAAGTCGCCATTAGGATCCGAAGTTTTTAAGGTCATATCGGCATAAGCACCGCTGCTGTATTCCGCTGTAAATACTGTAGCCGCATCCCCAGTTAAACCAGCTATCAATAAAGGTGCCCATGTGCTCCCCGAACCTAATTGAAATGTGAAATCGGTATTTCCTGTTTTAGCTACAGGTCCATCAAAATAGCTGTTCGCATTGCCTCCTAATAAAGTCGCACCGGCGTCAAAAGACAATAATTTATCAGAGGCGGTTTGTACCACACCATCTGTTAGAGTAAAGGAACCAGCAATGGATATTGGACCTTCTGTAATCACTTGAGGTATGGTAGTACCTGTGTTGTTGATGGTAACATTGCTGAAAGTAATGGCGTCTCCTCCAGATCCAGAGTTTTCAGGCAGGGTCTGTGTAAAAGCACCCATCATGCTAAGTTCTGTAGTGCCATTAAAGGTTAATATTCCGAAACCTCCAGTTCTTTTAATATCACTCATGATGTCAAAAGAAGCAGTACTGTTGAATACAATTTCACATGTATTGTTGGTAGAGCAATCGAAATTCAAGTCATTGGTTAAAGAAAGGGAAGAAGAACCGTCCATTTGCATGTAGATTTTATTCCCTCCTGTATAGGTCAAATTCAAGTCATTGCCTATGTTCAGTTGGCCATTGCCAGAAGTGGTGAGTGTGCTGTTAACCGCAGACCCTGCAGAACTATTCCAAGCCATGTCGTTGCCAACGGAAAGCGTACTGCCAGTTCCTATCGAAACATCAAAGGTGTTGGCTCCTCCGGAGCGATCCAAGTTGAAATCACCAGTTATTGTTAAGTTACCAGCATTTACAAGTGCAATATTGCCATCAAAATTACTCCCGGAATTGATCATTTGCAGGTTGCCATTGATGGTAAGGGTAGCAGCGTCTATCGTTAATCCGGTATTGGCAGTTGCAACATTGATGTTCATTCCACCAGAAGACTGTGCATCTGTTACGGTAATGGTGTGCCCTTCAATATTGACAAAATCACCATCTCCAGGAACAGAACCTGCGGCTGCTCCTACATGAGAAATCAAAGACCAAGTGGTTCCTAGGTTGTAATTGCCGTCTGCGATGGAGTAGTACGTATTTTGGACATTGTCTACACATAGCGTAAAAGTACCATCGTTGGAATCATTGAATGTGTCGACAGAAATATAGTACCAATTTCCAGCGGTAAGTCCTGTATTGGTAATGGTTACATCGTCGTTAGAAACGGCGTATAAATTACAATCTACCTCAGTAGTGCCATCACTTTCCCAAAGCGCCAACTGCGTG
The DNA here is from genome assembly GCA_900537185.1 of Cytophagales bacterium Alg240-R148. GTDB lineage: Bacteria > Bacteroidota > Bacteroidia > Cytophagales > Cyclobacteriaceae > Alg240-R148. Next base: position 620,947 of record LS999827.1, on the reverse strand, counting down.
AAACGCTGGTCTCCTTTTGTTCCGTCAATGTCTACTGTAATGGATACATCCGTGTGGATGGCTTTGAACTTGAACCATCTGTTTTGAACCGGGCCTCCATTGTTCCAACAGCTACCAGGGTTTAAATCAGGAGTTGCGCCTTTGGTGGTAAATTCCTCATCTGCGGAGCACCACCCGTTTAAGTCGGTTATCTCATAGGCGCCTTCGTAAAAGTCGTAGTCAAAATTATCGCTGATGCACAAAGTAAAAGTACCGTCATTCGAACCATTAAATGTATCTACAGAAATGTAATAGGTGGCACCTGGAGTTAAGCCACTTGCATTTAAGGTTACATCATCATTGGCATTGGAATAAGCTGCACAACCTACTTCAGTTGTTCCATCGCTCTCCCACAATCCAATGTAAGAACGAAGTTGGGTTCCTTTAGAACTTCCTACATCTACAGTAATAGACAATATACCAGAAGCTGGGGCTTCTAACTTGAACCATCGGTTTAAGTTAGGGCCATTGTACCAGCAAGAGCCAGCATTTTTATCCCCGTGGGCAGCCACAGTGGTGTATTCAGCATCGTTGGAACAAGAGTTTATTAAATAAGTAACATCTTTGGCGCCTTCATAGTAGTCATAATCTACCGCATCGTCCAAACAAAGTGTAAAGGTGTTGGCGTAGGCTGTTCCGTTTACATCTACTGACAAATAATAAGTATTACCTGGTGTCAAATTTTGTGCAGCTACTACAATGTCATCGGAAGAACTTAAATAATTGGAACAATTTATTTCAGTAGTCCCATCACTTTCCCATAAAGCTGCCATAGACCGTGACATGTTCCCAGAAGTACCTCCTATATTGATAGTGGCATTGATTTGCCCAGATGCAGGTGCTGTAAAATAAAACCACCTGTTTTTATTGGGTCCACTGCTCCAGCATGAGCCAGCATTTTTATCTGGAGATGCTCCAGCAGTGGTGTAGGCGGCATCGGCCGAACAAGAGCCAATAAGGGACGTAACGTCTGTTGCTCCTTCGTAAAAGTCATAATCTACACTGTTCTCTAAACACAATGTAAAGGTGCCTCGGCTTGCGGCGTTAAAAACATCAACAGATAAATAATAAGTGGTAGAAGGGGTTAAATCTACGCTTGATATTTTTACGTCTTCGTATGTGCCGCCATAAACTTGGCATTTAACTTCGGTAGTCCCATCGCTTTCCCATATAGCGGCCATGGTTCTTTCTTGGTTGCCTTGAGTGCTGTTGATGTCAATGGTGATGCTCAAAATACCATCAGCAGGAGAAGTGAATTGGAACCACCTGTTGTAGAGTGGACCACCATTGGTCCAGCAAGAGCCAGCGTTTTTATCAGGCGTAGCACCAGAAGTAGTATATGCGGCATCTGCCGAACAAGTACCTATTAAACCTGTTATGTCCTCGGCACCTTCATAATAATCGTAGTCAGGTGAATCTTGCAGGCACATAGTAAAAGTACCATCCGAATTAGAATCAAATGCATCAACCGATACAAAATAAACTATTCCAGGGGTTAATCCCAATGCATTCAAGCTAACATCGTCCCCAGTGCTGGTGTAAACAGAACAGGTGATTTCAGTAGTACCATCGTTTTCCCACAATGCCAATTGTGTTTTGGTTTGCGTTCCTTTTCCACTCCCCACATCTACCTTAACATTTACATTTCCAGAAGCGGGAGCTGTAAATTTAAACCAACGGTTGTAATTGGGCCCACTGTACCAACAACTTCCAACGTTTTTGTCAGAAGTACCTCCCATGGTTGTGTAGGCCTCATCTGCAGAGCAACCGGTTCCGAACAAAGCGGTTATATCTTCCGCACCTTCGTAAAAGTCATAGTCCACCGCGTCTTCAAGACATAAGGTAAATGTACCAGTATAGGCTGGGTTAGAAACATCAACAGATATATAGTAGGTTAAACCCGCCGTTAAAGCTTGCGTTTGAGCGCTTAAATCTTGTGTAGATACGGTCCATACATTGCAGGCAAGTTCTGTAGTTCCATCGGCTTCCCAAATGGATAACATTGTTCTACCTTGGTTGCCCTGAGCACCTCCAATATCTACGGTGGCCTTTATTTGACCAGATACAGGTGCTGTGAATTTGAACCACCTATTATAAGAAGGGCCATTGTACCAACAGGCACCAGCGTTTAGATCTCCTGAACCGCCGTCTGTGGTATAAGCGGCGTCTGCCGAACAAGTCCCTATTAAACCGGTAACATCTTCGGCACCTTCGTAAAAATCATAATCTACAGCATCATCGATGCAAATGGTGAAAGTACCATCGTAAGAATTACTAAAAGCATCCACGGAGATATAATAAGTAGCTCCGTCGGTTAAGCCCAACGCACCAACTTTTACATCTTCCCCAGTAAAGCTATAGTATTTACAGGCTACTTCGCCCGTACCGGTGTTGTCCCAAATGGCAACTTGGGTTCTGTCCATGCTGCCCTGTGCACCTCCTCGGTCAATTGTAACATTTACTTGGCCTGTGGAAGAAGCAACAAATGAAAACCAGACATTGAACAACGGACCACCGTTGTTCCAGCAAGATCCAGCATTTAAATCTGGTGTTGCAGCAATCGTTGTGTAAGCTGCATCCCCAGAACACGTGTTTAACGTTAGTGCTTGTGCGTTAGCGAAATCGTCATTGGCGGGTTGCGCGTAAGAAAAATTGCAGATTAGTAAATAAATAAAGCCAAAAACTACTAACAGTTTTTTTTTACTTAAAGTCCCCATAGAAATACGAAATAAATTAAACCCCTAATTTACTCAAAAAAATGATAATATTAGTTATATTCTTATTATTAAATAAAGTGGAAATGTATATATTTCTCAAATACAGGCTTTTTATTACGGAAGTAAGGATATTACTTTAAATGGATTATTGCAATTCCCCATAGTAAATGCCACAGTCTTGCATGGATACTGTTATTTATCTATTAGTGGAGAAAACCAGATTATATGTTCCTGTTGTATTCGGATTTAAACTTTTAAAAGGAACTGTTTTGTTTCCATGACTTGGCCATTTATTACGATATCAATTGTATGCATCCCTTTGTAATAACGCCGGGTTGAAAGTGGAACAAAGGGCCGGTTTTTAACAATTTTTCGGGAGGCACCAGGTGCCAAACAAAGGTCTGCTATTTTAAACACTTTTCTGGATAGTTTGTTGTTGCTTTTTACAAATGAAATGGCATAATCTACCACCCCTTTGGCTTCTTTTTTTCCAGAATTAATGACGGTAAATTCAAACTCCAAACTTTCCCCTATCTCAATTTCGGGTTTATTTATTTCAAAAGTTTTAAAATCCAAGTTGCCCTGGATAAGCCCTAGTAATTTCATGGCTTCGATATGGCCGTTTTTGATCAAGGTGCGCAAGCCATGCTTGCCAATCCAATACGTGACCGGATGGTGCAGGTCCAGCGTCCTTAGCCACTGGATAACCTGTTCTGGGTGGTCTTTGGAAATGTCATTGAGGTTGTTGGCCACACTTTTTTGAACATATACCGAAGGGTCCTGCACCAAAGGTTTTAGAGCTTTTAAGACAGGTTGCGGGTCGTCAATAAAACAGGGAAGCTTGGAGCTCCATGGCAAGCGAGGCCTACAACCTTCGCTTGCCAACCGCCTGGTATGTTCGTTTTCGTCCTCAGACCATTTATAGAAATAAGCCATGGATTTAACGGGGTCCGAAAGGATAAACGGTCTAACAGCAAATTCTGAAGAAGAATAACGCGTTATTTCTCCTAACATGTCCATGCTTTGATTGAAATGCTCTTGGCCATACCGCTCAATTATTCCAGGGAAAATGGTTCCTTCTAAGCCAGTAATTTTTTTGGCCATAACATGTAAAATTGGAATCGCCTCTTCGAATGCCTCGGGCAACATGCCTCTAATAATTTCACCAGCATAGTATATTCTTTCTTTCAATTCCAAGTTTTCCCATTTTTCTAGATCAAATTGTTGGACAATTTCTGGTGCTGTTAATTGCAATTCCTCAGAAATAGAATTTGCCAATTGATGGACAAACGGAATTGTTAAGAATTGGTTTTTAAGTTTTTCGGCCATAACTATGCTACTTGGTACCTCAAAATCGTTTTTAGTTTTTCCTTGGGTGTTTTCCTAGGATCGGAAATATAGATTTCTAAATGGTGTCCTGCAATTTTCATCTTTAATTCTTCGGCTTTTTTAAGTATTTTTTCAACACTTGGTTGTTCCGCTTCATAGGGTCCTAGGTGCAAAACCTGAATCGCTTGGCTAGCGGCAATTGATTCCCATGCAACACTATCTTCTTTTTCGGTGTTGCCAAAGTCATTTTTTGTAACTATGTCTGGCATTCTTATTCTTATTTTCCAATTCCAAAGGTCTCTGGGGGTATGAACAAAGTCGTGCCCTACATCCAACCACCAGAAACATTCCATTTTTGGAACCACAAAGTCGGAATCTTCTGTTTTTTTAATCCTCTTTAGCCCGTAGGCCGTTTTATAGACTTGTTCAATGGCTCTTTGGAAGGGTTCGTTTTCTGGGTCTCCTTTGCCTGTGACAGAGATGTACTGCGCCGGTTGCAATTCAATAATTTGAGCGTTTTTCGCTGCCGTGTAATACGGCTTGTCTGTTTTTTTTAGATCGATTTTATTCATGGTACTAAAGTAAATTGGTGGTACAATTCAATATTTTCTATGGTTGCTAGAAAGTCATCTAGTTGGGTGGTAGTCCCAATCGGTGCTGCAATATTTGCTAAAATAGACTTGGAGGGCTCCAACCATAAAAACGCAGTTATTAGCAAGTTGGAAATGGCTTTTGAAATGGAAGCGCTAGATGTTACAAAACCTGGTCTGTTTTTGAGCCATTCCTTTAACCTCGACAAATAATCTTCAAGAAATTCATTTCTTTTTTCCGATTTAACCTTATAAATTACTACTTCCTTAGTCATTTTTTTTATTTAATAATCAAAGATGGTCCACCAGCGTGACAACAGTGTGTCAGTAGTAAAATCATTGTTCCTATTTTTCTTTATAGGGGTTGTGTTTCCTGCTCAATCTCAGGTAAGAGCAGCGTTAGAAAATCAAACGGATTCCTTGCTTGCTGTTTATAAAAAAAGCCGCAATGTTATGGGGCTGGCCGTAAGTATTACGGTAGACGGTGAAGTGGTGTACCAAAAAGGATTTGGTTATTCGGATTATTCCAACAAACAACCGGTAAACCCGGTAACTACTTTGTTTAGGGTTGGCAGCATTTCCAAACCTTTTACTACCAGTGGCCTTATTCGGTTGATTGAGAACAAAAAGGTGCATCCCGACAGCAGCATCTATAAGTACATCACCGATTACCCAAATAGGAGGTGGCCAAGCACTGTCCGGCAGTTGGCAGGCCATCAAGGCGGCATTAGAAGTTACCGGAATGATGAGTTTTATATGAACCAACCATTCCATTCCGTTCGGGAGGCATTGGATATTTTTGCACAGGATAGTTTGATATACAAACCTGGAGAAGACTATGTGTATTCTTCGTATGGGTACAATCTATTAAGTTATGTCATTGAACAAGTTGCTGGAAAACAATTGGACGATTACTTAAGGGAGGTCGTATTTGATCCGTTGGATATGAAATTAACCCAGCCCGATGATAAATCAAAAGACATCCCGCAACGAGCCGTAGGATACAAAAGGTCCAATGGCCGGACCGTGGTGGCAGAAGAGGTGGACCTCAGCAACAAATGGGCTGGAGGAGGTTATTTAAGCTCCGCAGAAGAAGTAAGTCGCTTTGCTGTTGCCCATTCTCGAGCCGGCTTTGTTCGCCAATATTTGCTCAGCATGTTACAAACCCCTCGTTTAACCAACCAAGGTGAAGTTACCGAATATGGGATGGGTTGGACCAATCGCTTGGATGATATGGGTAATACCGTAATAGGCCATTCTGGAGGGTCTGTTGGTGGAAGCTGTCAAATGGTTATTTTTCCCGACCACGGCATTACAGTAGTGGTATTAACCAACCAATCTTTTGTTAATTTTGGTGGTATTCAATTCAAACTAGGGCAATTGTACATAGACAAAGCGATGCCTTAAAAAGAATGGGTAGCCTGCAATTCTTGAACCAATTCGTGCATGGTGGATTTTAACCGTTGTGGTTCCATAACACGGACGTTAGAACCAAAAGACAACAACCACTTTCCGAAGTTGTATAAGTTATCAATCATAAATACCATTTTCCAACCGTCTTGGTCTTTTTCTTCTTTTATAAAACCATAATAATATTTTTGTTCCTGAATGTACCTTGCGGTGGATGCTGGAACCCAGATACAAACCTCATTTAACTCGGAACCTACCAACAAACTTCCAATATTCGATAACACATCTTTATAAGCACCAATGTCATAGGTTTTTGGTGTAAAAGTGAGGCTGCTGATGCGGTCTGTCCTGAAATCTCGCATGGCTTCTCGCTTGTAACAATAGGCAACCAAGTGCCACTTGTTGCTATAGAAACAAAGCGATATTGGAGCAATGTCCCGGTCTGAAGTCTCATCGGTGTAGTTGGCATGGTACCCGATTCTCAATACTCTTTTTTCAGCTAAAGCGGTTTGGATGTCTATAATAAATTTATCTGGGTGCTTTTTAGGGATGTTGGGGCTAAGAACTTGAATTTGTTGGTCTAAGGTTTCAAAGAGTTCTTTTTCGGTAGATTTCAGCACCGCCTTAATTTTATCCAAGGCACTTTCAAATTCTTTGGCTACTGAATCATCTGTTTTGCTGGCAATGAGTTTGGATCCTATCATGATGGCTGCGGCCTCTTCTTTCGTAAATAAAATGGGTGGAAGAGAATACCCGTCCATTAAAAAATACCCAACTCCAGCCTCTGCGCCTATAGGAACTCCACCTTCTTCTAAAGCTCTGATGTCTCTGTAAACAGTTCGTACACTGATCTCATACCGATCTGCTATTTCCTGGGCTGTAATTTTCTTCTTCCCTTGTAACAAGGTTAATATAGAAGTAAGTCGGTCGATTCTGTTCATTGGAAGGGGAATTTTGATGGCCAATATTAACAAGGCTATTGCGTAAAATGAAACAAAAAGATTTATTTTCTGCCGAGAGATTTTTATTATTCTTTTTTTAATATAATTTTGTGCCAATTTAGACTTAGGTAAAATTCTTCAACACTTATTCATTTTCAATGCCACGAAATAGAAGTATACGATCAGTACTGATAATTGGAAGCGGTCCAATAGTAATAGGACAAGCATGTGAGTTCGATTATGCAGGTTCTCAAGCATCAAGATCTTTAAGAGAAGAGGGGATCGAAGTGATCTTAATCAACTCGAATCCAGCCACTATCATGACAGATGAAGTAACGGCGGACCATATCTACCTCAAACCTTTGGAGAAAAAATCCATTAGAGAGATATTGGAAAAACACAATATTGATGCAGTACTTCCTACAATGGGTGGTCAAACTGCACTTAACCTTGCCATCGATTGTGAGAACGCAGGGATATGGAAACATTACGGTGTGGACATTATAGGTGTAGATATAAAAGCTATTGAGACAACCGAAGATCGAGAGAAATTCAGGTTGAAAATGAATGAAATTGGGGTGAGTGTTTGTAAAGGTGAAACTGCAACCTCTTTTTTAAAGGGAAAAGAAATTGCCCAAGACATAGGGTTTCCTTTGGTAATCCGTCCTTCTTTTACACTGGGCGGTACTGGGGGTGGTTTTGTTGAAGCTCCTGAAGAATTTGAAAAGGCTTTGACACACGGCTTAAAAGAGTCTCCTATTCACGAAGTGCTTATCGAACAAAGCATCATGGGCTGGAAAGAATATGAGCTCGAATTGTTGCGCGACGACCTAGGCAATGTGATTATTATTTGTTCCATTGAGAACTTTGACCCAATGGGCGTACATACTGGTGATTCCATTACGGTGGCCCCAGCTATGACCTTGCCGGATACAGTATATCAGGAAATGAGAAATTTGGCCATCAAAATGATGAATGCCATAGGACAGTTCGCAGGTGGGTGTAATGTGCAGTTTTCTGTTAGCCCTGATAATTCAACCATCATCGGAATCGAGATCAACCCGCGTGTATCCCGTTCTTCAGCACTGGCATCCAAGGCTACTGGATACCCTATAGCCAAGGTGGCAGCAAAATTGGCCATCGGATATAATTTAGATGAATTGGACAATGCTATTACAGGTACAACTTCGGCTTATTTTGAGCCGGCTTTGGATTATGTAATTGTTAAAATACCGCGTTGGAACTTTGATAAGTTTGAAGGGGCGGACAAACATTTAGGGCTCCAAATGAAGGCGGTCGGAGAAGTGATGGGTATTGGAAGAAATTTCCAAGAAGCACTTCAGAAGGCGTGTCAGTCTTTGGAAATTAAAAGAAATGGTTTAGGAGCAGACGGCAAGGAGTTGACCAATCAAGACGCCCTTCTTTACAGCCTAAAACACCCTAGTTGGGACCGTTTGTTCCATGTTTATGATGCCTTTAAATTGGGCATACCAGGCAAAACAATCTGGGAGCTAACTAAAATAGATAAGTGGTTTTTATACCAAATTGAAAACTTGGTTTTTTTCGAAAATGAATTAGAAAAAACATCGTTGGAAGCTGTTTCGGCAGAAACATTAAGAGAAGCCAAGCTGAAAGGGTATGCCGACAGGCAATTAGCGCACATATGGCGCTGTCTAGAAAGTGAGGTATATACCAAAAGAAAAAGTTTGGGTATCAACAGAGTATACAAATTAGTAGATACTTGTGCTGCGGAATTTGAAGCAAAAACACCCTACTACTACTCTACATTTGGAGAAGAAAATGAGTCGGTTGTCACGGACAAGAAAAAAATTGTAGTGCTGGGAGCAGGTCCAAATAGAATTGGCCAAGGAATTGAGTTTGATTATTGTTGTGTGCATGGCGTGTTGGCTGCAAAAGAATGTGGTTACGAAACCATTATGATCAACTGTAATCCAGAAACAGTATCTACAGATTTTGACATTGCAGACAAACTCTATTTTGAGCCTGTATTTTGGGAGCACATTTATGAAATTATAGACTTAGAAAAACCGGAAGGAGTTATAGTGCAGTTGGGTGGTCAAACGGCCCTTAAACTAGCAGAGAAATTAACCAAATACGGTATTAAAATTATAGGTACTTCTTTCGAGGCATTGGATATGGCCGAAGATAGAGGGCGTTTTTCTGATATTTTAAAAGAAAACGACATCCCTTATCCACAGTATGGCACGGCTACAGATGCCGAAGAAGCTTTGACACAAGTGGAAGAAATTGGATTTCCAATGTTGGTGCGTCCTTCTTATGTTCTGGGAGGGCAAAGCATGAAAATTGTAATCAATGAGCAGGAGTTAGAAACCCACATCATTGATATCATGAGGAAAATCCCAGGAAACAACGTATTGTTGGATCAGTTTTTAGAAGGGGCAATTGAAGCAGAAGCAGATGCCATTTGTGATGGAGAGGACGTTTATATTGTTGGAATTATGCAACACATTGAGCCTGCTGGGATTCACTCAGGGGATTCCTTTGCAGTACTTCCTCCTTATAATTTAGGAGATTTTATTATCAGGCAAATTGAGTCGCATACTAAAAAAATAGCCAAAGCACTTAAAACTGTTGGGTTGATCAACATCCAATTTGCCATCAAAGACGACAAGGTATTTATCATCGAGGCCAACCCAAGGGCTTCCAGAACAGTTCCTTTTATTTGCAAAGCATACGAAGAGCCGTATGTAAATTATGCAGTAAAAGTAATGTTGGGAGAGAAGAAGGTCAAAGATTTTAAATTCAACCCTAAAAAAGAGGGGTATGCAATTAAGGTTCCAGTATTTTCATTTAACAAATTTCCAAATGTGAATAAAGAATTGGGGCCTGAGATGAAATCTACTGGTGAATCCATCTATTTTATAGACGACCTCATGGACGATTATTTTCTAAAAATTTACTCGGAACGAAACTTATATCTGAGTAAATAAGTATTAGTAGTAAAAAAGTAATGTACTATGGTGAAATTTCTTGTAATATTCGGATTTCTATTTTATGTTCTTTTTAAGCTTGGTGGCTTTTTCTTAAGAATGTTTTTTGGAGGAACTATGGCACAAAGGGCAAGCCAAGGGCAGCGGCATTACCAGCAACCCAAACCGGAGGAAGGAAATGTCCACATAGACTATGTGCCAGAGGCACAAGAGAACAAACCCCAGAAGAAGTTTAAGGGGGGGGATTATGTAGATTTTGAAGAAGTTGATTAACAATAATAAAGCCCCGCAAGGGGCTTTATACATTTGAATTAAAATGGAACTAGAATTTTATAAATACCAAGGGACAGGCAACGACTTTATATTAATTGACAACAGAAAGTCTATATTTCCTGAAAATAATATCCAATTAATATCGGCCTTGTGCTCTAGAAAATTTGGAATAGGATCCGATGGGCTGATGTTGGTTAATTATAGTCAGGAATTTGATTTTGAGTTGGTTTTTTTTAATCCTGATGGCTCCCAAAGTTTGTGTGGCAATGGTTCTCGATGCGCTGTTAGGTTTGCCAATGATTTGGGAATTATAAAAGACAAGACCATTTTCATGGCTTATGATGGCCCACATGAAGCCCAGGTGTTGGATACAGAAATTCATTTACAGATGCACGATGTTCCGTCTTTTCAGTCGTTAGAAGATGGGTTCTTTGCCGATACTGGCTCGCCACATTTTGTAGCTAAGATGGAGACTGTGGAAGCGCTTGATATTTTAGAAGCAGGTTCCAAAATTAGGTACGATAAAAGGTTTGAACCCTCTGGTACCAATGCAAATTTCATTGAAATGATTGGTAATGAGTCAATTAAAGTGAGAACGTATGAAAGGGGGGTAGAGAACGAAACTTTATCTTGTGGCACAGGGGTTACGGCCTCTGCTATTTATGCACATGAACTCGGTGTCCAATCTCCAGTTCGCGTTCAGACAAAAGGCGGAAATCTATCCGTTAAGTTTACAAAACAGGAAAACAAGGGGTATACAGATGTTTGGCTTATTGGTCCAGCAGTTAAAGTTTTCAAGGGATTCATTAATATATAATTATATTGCTGCATCTGTAACGAATTATAATTTTTTAAATTAAATTTACGGCCTTGTCAGGAAAATAAAAGACAATTATGCTTAAACTGATTTCAAAAGTATTCGGAACAAAATCCGATAAAGATATAAAACAAATTAGACCTTATGTTGAGAAAATCAACAACGAATACGTTCAGTTAGAGCGCCTGTCTAATGATGAATTGAGAGGGAAAACAGAATCCATTAAAGAGACCATCAACAATGGATTGAAAAGCATCGATGATCAAATCGAAGCATTGAACCAACAAGTGGAGGAAGGGTCCACCTTGTCTGTAGAGCAAAAAGAGGAAATATACAACAAAGTTGATAAGCTAGAGGAAGAACGCAACGACAAGTTAGAAGATATTTTAATGGAAGTGCTGCCCTTGGCATTTGCAATAGTTAAAGACACCGCCAGAAGATTCAAAGACAATACAACTTTGGAAGTAACGGCTACCATGTTGGATAAACAACTTGGTGCCAATGCGGATCATATTGAAATTCAAGGAGAAAAAGCAGTTTGGCACAACAGCTGGGAAGCAGCCGGAACACAAATTACTTGGAACATGTTGCATTACGATGTTCAGCTGATTGGTGGTGTTGTATTGCACCAAGGGAAAATTGCTGAAATGGCTACGGGAGAAGGTAAAACTTTGGTGGCAACTTTGCCTGCATTTTTAAATGCTCTTGCCGGTAGAGGGGTACATGTAGTAACGGTAAATGATTATTTGGCCAAAAGGGATTCGGCCTGGATGGCACCAATTTTTCAATTCCATGGTTTGACCATCGATTGTGTGGACAAACACGATCCTGGTTCTGATGCCAGAAGAGCAGCATATGAGGCAGACATCACCTATGGTACTAACAACGAGTTTGGTTTTGACTACCTAAGAGACAACATGGCCAAAGAAAAAGGGGAGTTGGTTCAAAAAAGACACCACTTTGCAATGGTCGATGAAGTGGATTCAGTGTTGGTCGATGAAGCTAGAACTCCGCTTATCATATCAGGCCCGGTGCCAAAAGGAGATGAGCATGAATTTTATGAGCTAAAACCAAGGATATCCAAACTGGTGGATGAGCAGAAAAAGATAACTTCACAATTTCTGAATGAAGCCAAGAAATATTTAAAAGAAGGGGATGAAAAAGAAGGTGGATTGGCTTTGTTTAGAGCATACCGGTCTTTTCCTAAATACAAGCCATTGATTAAGTTTCTAAGTGAAACTGGCATGCGGCAGTTGTTGCAAAAAACAGAGAATTATTATTTGCAAGACAATCAAAAAATGATGCCGGAGGCCGATGAGCCTTTGCTTTTTACTATTGACGAAAAACACAACAATGTAGACCTTTCAGAAAAGGGAATAGCGGTAATCACAAAAGACTCAGAAGATAGCAAGTTTTTTGTGCTTCCGGATATTGGCATTGAAATAGCCAAGCTGGAGAATGACGAAGGGATGTCAGCTGAAGACAAACTCAGCGCCAAAGAAGCATTGATTCAAGACTATACAATAAAATCGCAAAGGATTCACTCCATGAATCAATTGCTAAAAGCTTATACTGTTTTTGAAAAGGACACCGAGTACATTATTGTAGATGGAAAAGTGAAAATTGTAGATGAACAGACAGGTAGGGTAATGGAAGGCAGGCGTTTTTCTGATGGCTTGCATCAAGCGCTAGAGGCCAAAGAAAGTGTGAAAGTAGAGGATGCTACCCAGACATACGCTACTATAACCTTGCAAAATTATTTCAGAATGTACCACAAATTGGCTGGTATGACTGGAACGGCAGAAACAGAAGCTGGTGAATTCTGGGAAATTTACAAATTGGACGTTGTGGTTATTCCTACCAACAGGCCAATTGCCAGAAAAGATGACAACGACATGGTTTACAAAACCATGAGAGAAAAATTTAATGCGGTTACGGAAGAAGTAGTGAAATTAAGCAATGCAGGTAGGCCTGTATTGGTTGGTACCACTTCGGTTGAAATATCAGAGCTATTGAGCAAAATGCTCGATATGAAAAAAATCCCGCACCAAGTACTAAATGCAAAACAGCATGCTAGAGAGGCAGAAGTTGTGGCCACTGCTGGTATGCCTGGAACGGTAACTATAGCAACCAACATGGCTGGTAGGGGTACGGATATCAAACTTACAGACGAATCGAAGTCGGCTGGTGGATTGGCTATTATTGGTACAGAACGCCACGAGTCTCGCCGGGTAGATAGGCAGTTGAGGGGACGTTCTGGTCGTCAAGGAGATCCAGGTTCTTCTCAGTTTTTTGTTTCTTTGGAAGACAACTTGATGCGGATGTTTATGCCAGATAGAATGGCAAAGGTGATGGATAGATTGGGCCTTCAAGAAGGAGAAGTAATCCAACATTCTATGATTACAAAGTCCATTGAGAGAGCGCAGAAGAAAGTGGAAGAAAACAACTTTGGTACCCGTAAAAGGTTGTTGGAATACGATGATGTAATGAATTCTCAGCGGGAGGTAATTTACAAGAGAAGGCACAATGCTTTGTTTGGTGAAAGACTTGACGTGGATATATTGAACATGTTTTATGAGGCTTCAGAAGATAATATGCTCAATGCGAAGGACGCAGAAGATTTTGATGCATTTAAATTCAATTCTTTAAGCGTTTTGGGTATCGACTCTAAAATTTCTCAAGAAGATTTTAATAATGGGAAGCCAGAGGAACTATCGTTACAATTGTACAACGAGGCCTTGGACCATTACGATTTTAAAAATGACAACATAGCTAAAAAATCTTTCCCTATTATGAAAAACATAAAGGAGGAAAGAGGCGCTACAGTCAAAAATGTGTTGGTACCATTTACAGATGGTAAAAAACAAATTGGAGTAGCGGCCAATTTGGATAAATGTTTGGAAACAGAAAACAAACATTTAACTGTAGCAATGGAAAAAATGATTGCATTGCATGTGATTGACCAGCTTTGGAAAGAACATCTTCGAGAGATGGACGACTTGAAACAGTCGGTACAAACTGCCGTACACGAACAAAAAGACCCGTTGATAATATACAAAATGGAAGGGTTTAATTTGTTCAAACGCTTTATTGCAAAAGTAAACGAAGAAACGGTGTCCTTTTTAACCAAGTCAGACATTCCTGTACAAGATCCGAATGAAGTGCAGGAGGCCAGACAGCGCACCCGCCAGTCCAACTTAAAAGAGCAGAAAGACGAATCTAAGTCACTTTTATCTGGAGGCGGCAGACCAGCCCAAAACAGACATGCGGAACCTACTGCTCCAATAAAGTCTCAGAAAATAGTGGGAAGAAATGAAAGAGTTTCGGTGCAATATGCCGATGGCTCTACAAAAAAAGATGTAAAATTTAAAGTAGTGGAAGAAGACATTAGAAATAATAAATGTGTGCTAATTGAAGAATAAAATGAAATACCTACTGTTTGCATTGATCGGTTTTCTAATTATTAATGGGTGCAGCCCGGCTTTACAATCCTCTTCTTCAGGAAAAGGAAGTTATTATGAAGATTTATCCAAGTACCGGTTGGTATATGAAAACGAACCGGATACAGGGCGTTTTGAAACCCAACCTACGGATACGGCACTAGCTGGCAGGTACGAACCTGTGTTGGACATTACCGAAACATTAAATGCAAAATTAGAAAGCACTGCAGTAAATGCGCAAAACAAGCGCAGGTCCCTTTTTGGGTACGCCGTTCAAGTTTATTCTGGAGGGATACACGAAACAGCCAATTATTCCAGGGGCAAAGCGATGTCCATTGAACCAGATATGAAAGCAGTACTGAGTTATGAAACACCTAATTACAAGGTCCGACTGGGCGAGTTTTACAGCCATTTTGAAGCCCACAGTACCTATTTGAAAATTAAAAAACATTTCCCTAATGCCATTATAGTGCGCAGAAAATTTTCCTATTAACCATGTTAGATAAGATAAAAGGCCTCGCAAAAGACTACTTAGAAGAAGTAAGAACTTATCGAAGACACATCCATGCCAACCCAGAGTTGTCGTACGAAGAATACGAAACAATGGAATACGTTGCAGGTATCTTATCTTCTTGGGGTATTCCAATCACAAAAGGAGTCGCTACTACTGGGCTAACGGCATTGATAGAAGGGAAGAACCCAACGAGTAAAGTAATAGGGCTTCGCGCGGATATGGATGCACTGCCCATTCAAGAGGCAAATGATGTTCCGTACAAATCTACAAAAGAAGGCATTATGCATGCTTGTGGGCACGATGTGCACACAGCCTCTTTATTGGGAGCAGCTAAAATATTATGGAATCTAAAGGAGGAGCTGGAAGGTACAGTAAAGCTGGTTTTCCAACCAGGTGAAGAAAAAAACCCTGGCGGTGCGTCCTTAATGATTAAGGATGGCGTTTTGGAAAACCCAACGCCCGAAAAAATGATGGCCCAACATGTTATGCCCTTGATAGAAGTGGGCAAAGTGGGCTTTAGAGAAGGCATGTACATGGCCAGTGCAGATGAAGTGTATTTAACTATTAAAGGCAAAGGAGGGCATGCGGCGGTCCCAGAATTGCTAACAGATACGGTGTTGGTTGCTTCTCATATCATTGTTGCCATGCAACAAGTAATCAGTAGAAATTGTAATCCAAAGTTGCCTTCGGTTCTTTCTTTTGGTAAGGTAGAAGCAGCAGGAGCAACCAATATTATTCCAAATGAAGTTAAAGTTGCGGGTACTTTTAGAGCCCTAGATGAAGAGTGGCGCAGCAAAGGCCACGAATTGATAACAAGGATTGCAGAACATACCGCACTTGCAATGGGTGCGATTTGCGAGGTACACATTGACAAGGGCTACCCTTGTCTGGTCAACGACCCAACCTTTACCGCCAGTTCAAGACAAAGAGCAGAAGAATACCTAGGCAAAGAGAACGTAGAGTCTTTACCCCTATGGATGGGAGCAGAAGATTTTGCTTATTTTACACACGAAAAGCCTTCTTGTTTTTACAGGTTAGGAGTGGGCAACCCTTCCAAGGGAATTACGTCGTATGTGCATACCCCTACTTTTAATATTGACGAAAATGCACTCGAAATAGGAGCAGGCTTGATGGCATGGCTTACCTACAATGCATTGACAGATTAATCTAATTTTTTCACATCTTCAACGCGTTTTTATAAACAAAATGCTTATTTTTCATGTTCTCGAAAAATAGGAAGACAGAATTGCGCCTATTTTTTTATTAAAGCACAGAACAGATTAAATGTAAAATTCATTCATAACAGCACTGCGTGTTCAATTAAGAGGTTTATGACGGAAATCATTACTAAATTATTGATTATTGTTGCCAGTTTTTTGGTGATCACAATTGCCTCCAATCAAGTAGCGAAACAATTGGTTAAATACAGGTTTCCCATTATAACTGGGTTGTTATTAATGGGGGTATTGTGTGGGCCTTACGGCCTTAACATCATTACATTGCAATACAGCCAAAAGTTATTGTTCGTAAATGATTTGTCCTTGGCTTTTATTGCATTTGCAGCCAGTGCAGAACTTTATTTGCGTGAATTAAGGAGTCGAATCAACAGCATTAGTTGGAATACCATGGGCCAGTTGGTGGTGACATTTGGGCTGGGGAGTATTGCCGTGTATTTTGCATCTGATTTTATCCCGTTCATGAAAGAGATGGAACCAATTAGCAAACTGGCGGTGTCCATTCTTTTCGGGACTATATTCGTTGCCAGGTCGCCAGCATCTGCTATTGCGGTGATCAATGAAATGCGTGCAAAGGGCCCTTTTACACAAACTGCCATTGGTGTCACCGTCTTAAAAGATTTTATTGTAATCGTTTTGTTTGCGGTCAATTTTGCGATAGCAGGTGCTTTGATTAACAAACAAGCCATGGGGCTGGGT
The DNA here is from genome assembly GCA_900537185.1 of Cytophagales bacterium Alg240-R148. Classification (GTDB taxonomy): domain Bacteria; phylum Bacteroidota; class Bacteroidia; order Cytophagales; family Cyclobacteriaceae; genus Alg240-R148. Next base: position 603,971 of record LS999827.1, on the reverse strand, counting down.
TTCATATTTTATTTAATACTGGAATTGGTTGGCTCTTTTGCGCTGGGTTTTGTGGTAGGCAAGGTGTTGGAGTTTATTTTGCATTTTAGAATCAGACACCACATCAAATCTGTTTTGATTATTGTCGTAGGCTTCTCTGTATATGAGTTGTCTCATTTTATTGCTTCGTATTCTGAGGCATCTTTGGGGCATGTTTTTCATTTAGAACCACTATTAATATGTATTGTAGGTAGTTTCTTGGTAACTAATTATACCAAGTACAGACCAGAATTTATTAAGATTCTTGAAGAAACAGGTCCATTCATTTACATGGCCTTTTTCACTTTGACGGGGGCCACTATGGCACTGGATGTATTAATTCAGGTATGGCCAATTGCACTGCTTTTTTTTATGATTCGTTTGCTTTCTATGATGATTGGAGCCTATACTGGTGCTACTTTAGCAAAAGACCCAAAAGAGTTCAGGGTGTATGGCTGGATGCCTTACGTGACCCAAGCGGGAGTTGCTCTCGGGCTGTCCACGATTATTGCCAATGCCTTTCCTGGTTGGGGCAACGAGTTTTCAACCATTGTAATTGCAGTTATAGTGTTGAACCAAATAATTGGTCCTCCACTTTTTAAATATGCTATTCAAAAAGTAGGAGAGAGCCATGAAAAGGCAGAGGATCATGTGTTCGATGGGCAAAGGGATTGCATTATTTTTGGGCTTGAAAACCATTCTATTGCTTTGGCTAAACAATTGGAACAAAGCAATTGGAACGTAATTATTGCTACTACCAAAGAAGATGTCTCTGAACTTGAAATAGAAGATTTAAACGTACAAAAAATTAAAGGGTTCGAGCGGGATACATTTGAACAGCTGGACGCTTGGAAGGCCGAGGCGGTTGTTTTGCTTTTGTCGGATACAGAAAACTTGGCAATAGGGGAGTTTTTATACGAACATGTTGGGGTAAAAGACGTGGTGGTCCGAATTACTGAAAGGTGGTTTGCTCAAAAATTTCATCAATTGGGATTTCTAGTGGTAGACCCTTCTACTGCTATGGTGAGTTTGATGGACCACTTGGTTCGCTCCCCTATGGCGACTTCCTTGTTGTTGGGCATGCAAGAAGGGCAAGATTCTTTGGATCTGGAGCTGTTGAATACAGATTTGCATGGTATTACGCTTCGAGAGTTGCGGTTGCCATCAGATCTGATTATATTATCAGTAAAGCGGGGAGGACAAATGATCATTACCCATGGGTATACACGGTTGCGAAAAGGAGACATTATTACCTTGGTTGGGTCTAAGAAGAGTCTACAAAACACCAGTCTTAAATTCGAAGGTGTATAGAAGTTAATGCGATTGTTAACATGAAATTTTTATTAAAACTGTTAGGGTATTTTGTTGAAGAACAGGAAGAGTTTAAAACTGATTCTGAATATAAAATCGCCCTGCTAACTGCTTTTTTAGGAGTTACTGCAGTTTTTACATGTTCCTTCTACTTCGTTTTTGATTACATAGCAGGCATGGAGGGCACGGGCCCTTATTATTTGGTTTTTATTTTTTGTGGTTTGGTTACATTGGCCCTTGTAAAATTAAGGCTGTACCTGATGTCCAAGATAACCATTATTTGGTCGGGTTATTTTATATTATTGGTTTTAGCTAGTTCTGAATCTATTTATACTGGAGCTAGTTTTTATTTCATTGTTCTAACCATCGCTGCATTTGCAGTATTTGGGTACCGGCATTACATTTTCACACTTCTTGCAGTACTCACTGGGTTAACTTTAATTTATATTGTAGGTTTCACGGAAATTAGATTGGCTGAATTTAGAGAGTTGACACCAGAGTATGTGCTTTCCAGTTTTCTAATTAATGTGATTGTAGCCCTTATTACTACGTTTTTAATCATGTACTTCTTAATCATGATTATTTTTAAATCAGAGCAAAAATTAATAGAAAAAGAGAGAAAAAACGACAAGCTCAATGAAGAACTAAGAGAATCAGAAAAGCAGTTGGGTCTGACCATCAAGGGGTTAAATTTAGGCCTTTGGAATTGGAATTTACAAACCAATGAAGTAGAGGTGAGTACAGCATGGAAAAGAATGATGGAATACGAGCGCAACGAATTAAATTTCTTCAATTTTGATGCGTTCAAAAATTTTGTTCACGCCGATGATGCTTTTATGGTCAAAAAGGCGATTGAAGACCATTTGGCCTTCCAAACACCCTATTTGCTCGATTTTCGGTTGAAGACCAAACAAGGCAATTATATATGGGTTACAGATAGCGGACAGGCAGAGTTTGACACCGAAGGCCAACCTGTTCGGATGTATGGGAGCATTTTGGATATAACAGAAAAGAAGCGATCAGAGATAAAAATATTGCGTCAAAACGAGTTGCTTGAAAAAGCCAATCAAGAACTGGATCGTTTTGTCTATAGCACTTCACATGATTTAAGAGCGCCTTTAAAATCGGTGTTGGGTTTGGTGAATGTAATGGAGTTGGATGCAGAAGCTAAAAATAAGACCCAATACCTGGACATGATCAAGAACAGGGTTCAGAATTTGGATGATTTTATACAAGAAATAATTGATTTTTCTAAAAATGCCCGAACCTCAGTAGTTGCAGAGGAAATAGTTTTTGCGGATCTGGTGGATGAGGTCCGAGGCAATATAGAATACTTGGAAAACTATAAAACCATTAAGTTTTGTTATGAATTTGATCCCGACATCAAATTGAAGTTGGATATTGGAAGAATGAAAGTAGTTTTGAATAACTTGGTTAATAATGCGGTTAAGTACCACCTGGGCGAGCGTGCTGAGAAACAGATAACGATTGGATTGAAAGTAAAGAAAAAAGGTTTCAGACTGCTTGTAAAAGACAATGGCCCCGGAATGTCAGAAGACGTTAAAAACAATGCTTTTGAAATGTTTTATAGAGGTACCGCTACTGCAAGTGGTTCTGGGTTGGGGCTTTATATTGTGAAAGAAACAGTAGACAAATTAGATGGCAGCATAGATTTGAAAAGCCAAATAAACTCGGGCACTACTTTTGATATAAAAATCCCGATTATAAATAATAACTAAATTTTGTTTGCACTGATCGTGTTGTATATCTTTGCGGCATGGCACAAAACGACGATAACCTGTTAAAAAAAATCGTAGCTCATGCAAAAGAGTACGGTTTTGTATTTCCTTCAAGTGAAATTTACGATGGTCTTTCTGCAACTTATGATTACGGTCAAAATGGAGTAGAATTAAAAAATAACATCAAACAATACTGGTGGAAATCAATGGTGCAAATGCACGAAAACATTGTAGGGATCGATGCGGCCATTTTTATGCATCCGAAAACTTGGAAGGCTTCCGGTCATGTAGATGCTTTTAATGATCCATTGATCGATAACAAGGATTCAAAAAAGCGTTATCGAGCAGATGTTTTGATCGAAGACCAAATAGCCAAAATTGAAAACAAAATTGAAAAAGAATTAAACAAAGCGGCCAAACGCTTTGGTGAATCTTTCGATAAAGACCAGTACTTGGAAACCAACCCTAGGGTACTTGGATACAAAGAAAAGATCAAGAGTATCGAAGACCGCATGAAAGCCGGTCTTGAATCTGGAGATTTAGAATCTATAAAACAGTTGATTCTAGATTTGGATATTGCAGATCCGGTTTCGGGCAGCAAGAATTGGACAGATGTGAGACAATTTAACTTAATGTTTTCTACCGAATTAGGGTCGCTAGCAGATGGTGCCAATACCATTTATTTAAGACCGGAAACAGCACAAGGTATTTTTGTTAATTTTTTAAATGTTCAAAAAACAGGCAGGATGAAAATACCGTTTGGAATTGCCCAAATAGGCAAGGCATTTAGAAATGAAATTATCGCACGCCAGTTCATTTTCAGAATGAGAGAATTTGAACAAATGGAAATGCAATTTTTTGTTAAACCAGGAGAAGACAAAAAATGGTATGAACATTGGAAAGAAACTAGAATCAAATGGCACAAAGCGATGGGAATAAGCGAAGAGTCCTATCGCTTCCATGATCATTTGCAATTGGCACACTATGCCAATGCGGCCTGTGACATTGAATTTCGTTTTCCAATGGGCTTTAAGGAGCTTGAAGGCATTCACAGCCGAACGGATTTTGATCTGAAAGCCCACGAAGAACACTCCGGTAAAAAACTTCAATTTTTTGACCAACAAGACAACCAAAACTATGTGCCCTATGTAATAGAAACTTCGATTGGATTGGATAGAATGTTTTTGGCTGTAATGAGCAGTGCCTATGAAGAAGAAAAGCTAGAAGATGGCAGTGAGAGAGTAGTTTTGAAATTGCCAGCAGCTTTGGCACCCTATAAAGTGGCCATTCTTCCGTTGATGAAAAGGGATGGACTTCCTGAAAAGGCAACGGAGATCATGGAAGAACTGAAATATGATTTCAATTGCCATTACGAAGAAAAGGATGCTATTGGGAAGCGGTACAGAAGGCACGATGCCATTGGCACGCCTTACTGCGTAACCGTAGACCATCAAACTTTAGAAGACCAAACAGTTACGATTAGAGAACGGGACTCCATGGCACAAGAAAGAATTCCTATAGCAGACCTGAATGGAAAAATAGCAGCTTATACCTCCATCAATCAATTGCTTAAAAAGGCATAGAGTAATCAAAGAGGGATATGGTAATGTATATTGTTTTGGGTTTCCTCTTTGTGGTTATAATTGCTGGAACCATAAGTGTAGTGGTGGACTTGCTTCGCTATGGCAGTAGCAGATTGGTCAATGCTAGAAAGTTATTGACTCCTCTTACTTCTAGTCAAAAAGCCATTTTAAACAAGTCTTTTACTTTTTACCAGAGGTTGGCGGCTTCGGACAAAACAATTTTTGAAAAAAGAATCAACCAATTCATGGCTTCTAAAACTTTTGTACCTCGAGGAATACCAAAGGTTACAGAAGAAATGAAGGTATTGATTAGCGCGTCAGCGGTGCAATTAACTTTTGGTTTGCCACCAGTTTTTTTGAAACATTTTCAACGCATTTTGGTATATCCAGACAATTACTATTCTAATATCAGTAAAAAGTACCACAAGGGAGAAGTGAACCCCAGGCATGGAGTGATTGCTTTGTCTTGGGTTAACTTTGTAGGTGGTTATGCCGATGAAACGGATAGTTTGAACTTGGGCTTGCATGAGATGGCGCACGCCCTGCGGCTCGAAAATAAGATTCTCAACGGAGAAAGTGGGTTTTTAAATCCTTCTGGTTTGCGAACATGGGAACATTTTTCTTTGTTGGAAATAGAAGCAATACAATCTGGTAAAGAAAGTATATTTAGAAGTTATGGCGCAACAGACTTAGAAGAGTTTTTTGCAGTAGCTGTAGAAGTTTTTTTTGAAAGACCTGATTTGTTTGAAGTACAAAGCCCTAAATTGTTTAAAACTTTAAGTTTGCTTTTAAATCAGAACCCTGCAAACTGGAATATTAACTAAAAAAGGTCATGATGAATTGGGTTAAGCTACTTTCTGAAAAAAGAAAGCTGGAACAAAATGTGGCAAGGCAAAAGGGCAGAAGTCCTTTTGAACAGGATTTTGATAGAATAATTTTTTCAACTCCTTTTAGAAAATTGCAGGATAAGACACAGGTTCATCCTTTGCCTGAAGAAGACTTTGTGCATACAAGGTTGACCCATAGTTTAGAAGTTTCTTCTGTGGGCCGGTCTATGGGTAAAATGGTTGGAGAAGCCTTGATTGAAAAATATTCTGAATTAAAAGAAAATGGGTATTCTTCTTATGATTTTGCAGGGATAGTGGCTTCGGCAAGTTTGGCTCACGATATTGGAAACCCTCCCTTTGGGCATTCAGGAGAAGAGGCCATTTCTAATTATTTTAAAGATCGGGAAACGGATGCCAATTTTAAAAACAAATTTACGTCTGAAGAATGGGCCGACCTTACCGACTATGAAGGAAATGCCCAAGGTTTTAGACTTTTGAATAAAGATGGATTTCAAGGATTGAAATTAACCTTTGCCACCCTTGGTGCTTTTAGTAAGTACCCAAGGGTATCTTCCGTAGGAAGCGTAGACAAATCCAAAAGATCGCAAAAGAAGTACGGTGTTTTTCGTAGTAATTTGGATTTTTTTAACGCCATTGCTGCTGAAATGGGTTTGCTTTCCCAAAGGGATGGAGCTGTGTGCATGTGGTCCAGGCACCCGCTCACTTTTTTAGTGGAGGCGGCCGATGACATTTGCTACCACATTATAGATTTGGAAGATGGTTGTATGCTCAATTTGGTTAGTTTTGAGGAAACATTTGATTTGTTGTCTGGAATTATCCGAGAACGGGTGGATAAAAAAAAGCTGGACCAAATACCCAGTACCTCAGAAAAAACAGGTACGTTGCGCGCTTTGGCCATAGCGCGTTTGATTGAAGAAACGGTGGAGGCCTTTTTAGAAAATGAAGCGGGTATGTTGGATGGGACTTTTGATACAGCCCTAACCGATATTATTCCTTCGGCCGCAGTCTTAGAAAATATAAAAGCCCTTTCTATCCAGCGGATATACAATTCAAAAACGGTATTAGAAACCGAATTGGCTGGTTTTAGAGTGTTGCCTGGGTTAATGGATGCCTACTTAAAATGCGTTTTTGAGTTGCAACATAAAGGATTTAGGAAGATGACAAAATTGAATAAAAACCTATGGTTGTCTATTCCCGAAAGCCATAGGGTTTCTATTGAAATGGAAAAAGAGAATAATTACGGACTTGTAATGGCCTGTCTGGACTTTATTGCTTCTTTAACGGATTCCAATGCAATAGCATTGTATAGGAAAATTATGGGGATGTCGCTTCCGAGTAAATAAGTCGGAGTTAATAAAAATAATTGCTTATTTTGTAGTGAATTAAACGCTTTGAACAACCGTGGTGGACGTTGACAAATTATTTGATAGCCTTGCTGGGTATGTGGATGCCAAAATAAAATTGATGAAACTCGACATCCGAGAAGATGTATCTAAGATTTTATCAAAAATGGTAGTGAGTTTGGTGATGCTGCTGTTGGTATTTCATCTGGTCTTATTTTTGTTTATAGGATTGGCTTTGGTTTTGGGGGAATATTTCAACAATTATGGCATTGGCTTTTTTTGTGTAGCAGGGCTGTTTTTGATTCTATTTTTATTGATTAATTTATTTAAAGACAAATTAGGCATCAAAGAAGCAGTGAGTGAGGCTATAGCCGATATAACTAAATCTGAAGAGGATGAATAAGCATAAAAGTAGCATACAAGCCGAAAGAGATGCCTTGAAAAAAGAAGCAGAGTCGTATAAAGTGGCTTTGAGTGGTGAAATAAATGGAATATCAAAGTCTGTCGAGCAATTGATTTTACGATTGGCCGCTATTGGCGGTTCCATGTTTTTGGCCTATAGATTGTTGCTTTTGTTCACCAACAAAGAGGACAAAAAGAACGGTACTTACAATGCCAATATTTTTTCTAGGGTGTCCGACTTAGCTGGAGAGCAGCTTATGTTGTATGTACTTGGTTTGGCAAAAGATAAGTTAGCAGATATTATTGATTCTGATTCAATTGAAGAAAATGCAGAAGAACAAGATGATTCTCAATAAGCTCAATGACTTAAGGTCTACTGGAAAAAAGGCCATGGCGGTGTTGATAGATCCAGATAAAATTGGAGACTCCGATCAATTGGATCATTTAATAGATTTGGCAGTAGAATGCTGTGTAAGTTATTTCTTTATTGGCGGAAGCCTTATAGTAAACGATAACATGGCACATGTCATTGCTAGAATCAAAAGTAGGTGTTCCATACCTGCTGTATTATTTCCAGGGAATAACTTACAAATTGATGCTTCAGCAGATGGTATATTGTTTCTTTCCTTAATATCGGGTAGAAATCCGGAGCTACTAATCGGTCAACAAGTTATTGCTGCACCGGTATTAAAAAATAGCTCATTGGAGGTGTTGTCTACTGGATACATTTTAATCAATGGTGGCAAAGAATCTGCAGTTTCTTATATGAGCAATACAACGCCCATTCCTGCAGACAAGTATGCCGTTGCAGCCTGTACCGCGTTAGCCGGTACCATGATGGGTATGAGTTTGATTTACATGGATGCTGGGAGTGGGGCCAAAAATCCAATTGTGCCGAAGATGGTTTCTAGCGTGAAGAAATCCATTGATGTTCCTTTGATAATTGGGGGAGGTATTAACACGGCCGGAAAGGCTTTGGATGCCATAAAAGCTGGTGCCGATGTGGTGGTAATTGGCAATGCAATAGAAAAAAACCCCAATCTAATGATTGGGGTTAGTGAAAGCATTTACAATTATAATTTATCCCTTAACATTCATTAAGGATTCTCTGCGTCTCATTTTACCTGCTGGTATACCGAACATCATTTTGAATCTTCTGCAAAAGTAAGCGGTGTCTTTGTAACCAACTTCTTTTCCAATATCTCTAATGCTCTTTTTGGTTGTTCTAAGTAGGTTTACGGCAAATTCCATGCGCTGGTATTCTATGTAATCCTGTGGGTTGATTCCAGTTAACATTTTGAAATACTGACCAACATAGTCTTCAGAAACACTGGCCACATTTGCCAAAATTTTATTAGACAAGTCACCACCCAAATTATCTTTGATATAAGAAAATATGTCTATTAATCGAGGGTCTTTGAAATACGTACTGTTGGTAGCTAATTGTTCTACAAACAATCTGTTTTCAATTACATACCGAATGATTTCAATGACAAGGTGTTCTGTTTTTAATGCAATTACTCGGTTCTTTCCATCAATTCTACCTTCTCCTTCGCTTATGATTTCGTCTATAATCTCAGTGATTTTTTCACTTCTAATTACAAATGGAGGAATGTCCAGCGAATTAAAAAAGTTGACTGTATCAAATACTTTTGCCTCAAAGGCCATGTAGTGAAAATTGTCTAAACCAATGTCTCTAAGCCCACCTGTGTGGCCTTCAGTTTTGAAAAACTCACCTTCTCTATTGGCCACCTCGTCGTTGCTTAGTACTTTAGGTTCGCCACTACCGTAAGTAATGGGAATCATTTTCCCGCCAGGAATGAACAAGGCATCGCCTTCTTTTACCAATTCGTTGTCGTCACCAAAATGGATTTCACCTTTTCTCAAGGCAACAATAGAATTTTCGACGTCGTAATAGTTAGATATTTTGAGTGGTCTAACGATTTTGATATTTGTGGCCTTGATGAATTTTACACCTAAAGACTCGATTATCTTATTATAATCTTCCATAGTATTAAAAGAATATGCTACTTGTGTGAAAAAATAGTTTTAATTGCACTAATTTAATAACAAGTTTACTCTTTCCCAAAAAAGTTATATTTAATTTTTAAATTTTAGAGCAATTTAACCTTGTAGCCCTCTGAAAATTACAATTTTTTGAATTTCTGAGGTGCCTTCATAAATTTGGGTGATTTTTGCATCCCGCATCATCCGCTCTACATGGTATTCTTTAACAAATCCATAACCACCATGAATTTGAACGGCCTCCGTGGTAACTTCCATTGCAGTTTGGGAAGCAAAAAGTTTGGCCATCGCACCTGCTTGTGCATAGTCTTTGCCATTTTCCTTTAAGAAGGCTGCTTTGAATATTAGATTTCTTGCTGCTTCTATTTTTGTAGCCATTTCAGACAACTTAAACTGGATGCCTTGGTGTTGGTTGATGGATTTGCCAAATGCTTTGCGTTCCGTTGAGTAATTAAGAGCTCTTTCAAAAGCACCGGATGCCAAACCTAAAGCTTGAGAGGCAATGCCAATGCGGCCACCATTCAATGTACTCATCGCAAATTTAAACCCAAACCCATCTTCTCCAATTCTATTTTCTTTAGGAACTTTAACATCTGTAAACATCAAAGAATGGGTGTCGGAACCTCTAATGCCCATTTTGTCTTCTTTTTTACCAACTACAAACCCATCTAACCCTTTTTCAATAATCAGAGCATTTATGCCTTTGTGGCCCTTTTCTGGATAGGTTTGGGTTATTACTATGTATACATCGGCACTGCTGCCGTTGGTAATCCAATTTTTTGTACCATTGACCAAGTAATGGTCTCCTTTGTCTTCTGCAGTAGTTCTTTGTGAAGTAGCATCCGATCCTGCTTCGGGTTCGGAAAGACAAAATGCGCCTAATTTTTTACCGGAAGCTAAGTCTGTAAGGTATTTTTGTTTTTGGTCTTCTGAACCATAGGTTTCAAGACCCCAGCATACCAAAGAGTTGTTAACAGACATGGCAACACTACAAGAAGCGTCTATTTTGGAAATTTCTTCCATGGCAAGAACGTAGCTAATGCTGTCCATTCCGCCACCGTTGTACTTGGGGTCTACCATCATACCCATGAAACCAAGTTCACCCATTTTTTTGATTTCTTCTCTTCCAAATTGCTGTTTGTTGTCTCGCTCTATTATGGTAGGTAATAGTTCAGATTCTGCAAAATCTCTTGCTGCGTCCCTTACGGCCAATTGTTCTTCTGTCAGTTCAAAATTCATATCTTTCAATATTTGGGTTGTAGGTAAAATGCAATTATAGTCAAATTTCAGTGCTTAGAAAAATGCAATACAAAGTGCAAATTGGTAAACGAATGTTAGTTAGAAGAAGAATATTTCCTATTTTTTTCAATTTACCCTTCTTCGTTTTGCAATTTAGTATGCATACAGAATAAAATTAATTAAAAATAAAAAAGCCTCCAATTTTGGAGGCTTTAAAATTCTCAATATTTTTTTAATTCTTAGTCTCTACTGCCAAGAAATATGCTAATATAGTAGAGTAAAGTAACCAACGAACCAATTGCGGCAACAACATACGTCATGGCCGCCCACTTGAGCGCATCCTTTGCCATACCATGTTCGTTTTGGTCTACAATATTTCTTTGGCCTATCCAAGCAAGTGCTCTTTTACTAGCGTCAAATTCTACAGGTAAAGTAACAAACGAAAACAAAGTTAATACCCCGTATGCACCTATAACTACCAATAAGACCAACTCAAAAGGAAAGGCATTAAATAAAAACATACCCCCGAAAAGGGCTACCATCATAATTATGTTTAATATTTTTCCACTGATGTTCTGCAATGGAACAAGCGCGGAGCGCAATTGCAACATACTGTAGGCTGTGGCATGTTGTACGGCATGCCCACATTCGTGGCTGGCCACTGCTGCTGCAGCCGCATTTCTGCCATGGTAAACTGCTTCGCTTAAATTGACCGTTTTATTGCCCGGGTTGTAATGGTCCGTAAGGTGGCCCGCCACACAAGTAACTTGCACATCCCGTATTTGATGGTCCGCCAACATTAACTTGGCAATTTCTGCACCACTTAAATTACTTTTTAGTGGTGTTTGACTGTATTTTTTGAATTTTGATTTGAGTCGACTGCTTGCGGCATAACTCAGAATCATAAAAACAATAATTATAACCCATATTCCCATAATGTTTCTTTTTAATTTTTAATTCTTTCAATTATGGCACTGGTTGAATAACCTTCAACCAAAGCCACCGTTTCTACACTTCCTCCATTTGAAATAACAAAATCCGCTCCAACAATGTTTTCTGCCAAATAGTCATCTCCTTTAACGAGAATATCGGGTGCTAGGGTTTCAATTAGGAGCAAGGGAGTGTCTTCATCAAAAAATGTAACCCCATCCACAAATTCCATGGCGGCCAGCATTCTAGCTCGAGCATTTTGATTGTTAATGGGTCTGGTCGGTCCTTTTATTGCATTTACCGAAGCGTCGGTGTTCAAGCCTATAATCAACTTTGTCCCCTTATTCCTGGCTTTTTCGAGGTAGTCAATATGTCCTAAATGAACTATATCAAAGCAACCGTTGGAGAAAACTACTTTCTCCCCATCTTTTTTCCAATGGGCCACTTTTTCTTTTAAAGCAGCCCAGCTATCAATTTTATCTTTGGTTGGCATGGTGCAAATGTTTCCTTCTATACTGACTAATTTTCATACTAATTACGCCAAAAATTATCAATATTAAAAAGTGCCAGCCATGAAGAATGATGGCAAAAGCTTTGGCCTGGTCGGCTTCAACCCCATACAAAAGTATCAAACCTGCCGGCACCAAGGTGTGGTAAGACCCTGCGCCTCCGGGCAAAGGCAGCGCCATTGCTATCCCACTAATTACAAATATTGACAATCCAGCCATTAACGACAAGTGCTCTGTATATGGAAAAGCGAGTAGCACAAAATACATCATGAAATAATAAAAGACCCAAATCAGTAAGGAGTAAAAAATAAAAAGTAGGTTGTGCTCCAAATTGAATACCACTAACAATCCTTTCTTAAGGCCCACTAAGAATTTTTTGATTTTGAGAAATAACCTCAAAGCAAAATTCTTTTTTATCTTTAACATAGCCAGTGGTAGCAACAGCAGCAACCCGAAAACAACCCCAATAATAGCGATAACTTGCCAAAATGGAATGGCCTTTAATAAGTTTCCATTGCCCGCCAACTGTTCGTTGAAGAAGCCCAACAAAGTATCCAATTCAATTAAGAAGGAACAGGAGATAAGCAATAACAAAAAGAAAAGATCGATGATCCTTTCGGATATAACAGTGCCAATGGATACATCCAAAGGTACGCCATCTGATTTGTATATATTGTAACAACGGGAAAGTTCTCCCCCTCTTGGGATGGCCAAATTAACGAAGTATCCAATCATCACACTGAAAAAAGCATCCCAAAATTTTATTCGATGATTCAAAGGGGACAACAGTAAGTTCCAGCGGACAGACCGCACTACATGGCTAGCAATGGCCATTATGCCAGAAAGAATCAATAGAAACAAGTTGCTTGAATTCCAGACTTCTACAATGAAATCTGCCCTGGTTTGGTTTTCTTGAGGTTCAATGCTCATCCAAACTTTCCACAACAGAAAAAATGTAATCAACAGAACTATAGAATACTTTAGTATTCCCTTTATCTTCTGTAACATTTACAAATTACGCTAATTTGTTGTCAGTGGTAGGGAATACAATTTTAGGTTCAAACTCCTTGGCTTCTTCAAACTCCAAAAGGGCATAGGAGATAATGATTACAACATCGCCAACTTGAGTCAACCGGGCGGCAGGACCATTCATACAAATCATTCCACTGCCTCTTTCCCCTTTTATTATATATGTTTCTAAACGTTTGCCGTTATTTACATTCACTACCTGCACTTTTTCATTTGGAATCATGCCAGCAGCATCTAAAATATCTTCATCAATTGTAATACTTCCCACATAATGGAGCTCTGCTTGTGTAATTTTTGCTCTGTGGATTTTTGACTTTAAAACTTCAATCATCATAACTTCAGCACTTATTCTTGTATCAAAATGTTATCAATTAATCTTATATCTTCTACATAGCCGGCAATACATATTGCCAGATTGTGGTATCCTTTATATTCTTTCAATAAACAGAATTCGCCTGTATCAATAAACTCAATGTATTCTAACTGAACATTATTATCAGTACAAAGTTCCGCAGCGTCCTTCTTTATTTGGGTTAAAGGTACACCTTCTTTTGCCTTTTGTTCGGCCATTTTTAATATTCTACTTAAGACAGTAGCTTGTTTTATCCCTTTGTCTGAAAGGCGCTGGTTTCTACTGGACAAGGCCAAACCATTGTCATCTCTAACAATTGGTGCACACACCAATTCAATAGGGAAATTCAGATCCGTTACCAGTTGTTTAATTATAAGGTACTGCTGCAAATCTTTTTGGCCAAAGTAAGCCTTGTTTGGCCCCACTATATTAAATAATTTACTGACCACAACTCCTACTCCACTAAAATGGTTGTCTCGAAAAGCACCTTCAAGAATAGAATCCAAGGGGCTGAAAGTCATTCGGGTTAGCGGCGATTTAGGATAAACTTCTTGTCGAGCAGGGGCAAAAACGATATCTACTTTAGCGGCTTCCAACATTTTTACATCCGCTACCATATTGGAGGGGTAATTGTCTAGGTCTTGGCTATTATTAAACTGAATAGGGTTTACAAAAATACTGACAACAGTGCAATCATTTTCTTGGGAAGATCGCTCCATCAAGGAAAGATGTCCTTGGTGCAATGCGCCCATAGTAGGCACTAGCCCGACTGTTTTTCCAACCCCTCTTTTTGTTGTCAAAACGGCCTTTAAATCCTCTATTTTTTTAATGAATAGCATGTCTGTCTTACGGTAACTATTGCAAAATTAAGTTTATTCAGAGACATAATCTTGAAAATGGCATAAAAAATTTGTATTTTTGTGCCCTAATTTAAGGCAATTCTTAAAAAACAAACCTATAATTATTATGTCAAAACTTCGAATATTGTACGTGGCTAGTGAAATTACACCGTTTCTTCAATCTACTAAAGTAGCGGATTTTGTAAGGAAATTACCACAGGGGATGCAGGAAAGAGGAATGGAAATCAGAATTTTGGTCCCGAGGTTTGGTCTGATTAATGAAAGAAAAAACAGGCTGCATGAAGTAGTAAGATTATCTGGAATCAACATAGCAGTTGGTGACGAAGAAAAACCTTTGATCATCAAAGTAGCGTCAGTTCCTAATGCCAAACTACAAGTATATTTTATTGACAACGAAGATTATTTCCACAGAAAATCTGTGTTTGTTGATAAAGAAAATAATTTTTACGGCGATAACGACGAAAGAGCAATATTCTTTTGCAAAGGAGTGCTCGAAACAGTTAAAAAACTAGGTTGGTCGCCGGATATTGTACATTGTAACGATTGGATGACAAGTTTCATTCCGTTGTACTTGAAAACCACTTATAAGAACGATCCAATTTTCAAAAACTCTAAAACAGTTTTTAGTGTATACAATAATGTATTCTCTCACACGTTTGATAATGACTTGTTGAACAAAGTGAAAATGATGGACATTGAAGACAACATGTTGGAACAATTAAAATCGGCAGATTTTGAAGGTTTTGTAAAATTAGGTATGGAATATGCCGATGCAGTTGTATGTGCTGAAGAAGATAGTGCGGAGCAGATAGAAAATTTGTTTGAAAACAATGACAATCAAATCAAAACAGAATCAATTGAAAAAGAGGAAGACTTTTTGGAGTCTTACTACAAGATGTACAATGAACTTGTTGGATAAAAAATTAATGGGTCGGTTTTTTATGACCGGCCTACTTTTTATTAGTTTACTGGGCTGTAAGGATAAGGAAAAATCAATTCTCTTCGATGAAGATTTAGGCCAGTTTGATGTGAAGTTTAAGGAGTTTGTACCAACGGTACAACAAGTGTTGGTGGATTCAGTCAAAATGGATATCCCTTCTACCATTAAAGCGGGTGTAATTAACGATTTCGAATATGGTGTGGTTAGAAGAAACCATTTTACGGAATATTACACCAATGAAGGGGTGGAGGTAGATCCTGCATCTACTTATATATCTACCACCTTGCGGTTGGAGGTTGATTTCAATTTTTATGAAGGAGTAAAGGCCAATTCGTCTCATACGATTGAAATATTTGAGCTTACAGACTCTATCAACAACGAAAACAACCAGTACTACAACTACTCAACAGTCGCGTATAACCCGGTGCCAATAGGAACGCATACTTTTGATGCAAAAATTCTGGAATACGAAGACAATATCGCTGCCACAGATGTAAGAGACAGCATTGACATCGTGATCGACGATGCGTTTGGAATGAAATTATTTGAAAAGGCACAGGACCCTACCTATTTTACTAACCCATCCGGCGGAAAGAGGAGGAGGGAGTTTCCTGGGTTGTTGATTAAGATAGACGGCGCGAATATATTGAGTTTTAAAAAGGACGGTTATACCGAACTAATCCTAAATACGATAACAGCAGACGATGAACCAACAGACTTTTCATATGGTTTTGGTTTGAATTCTAATGTTTCGTTTCAAAATATTGAGCACGATAAAACGGGCACTGCCCTTGAAAATCTGAATAACTTTTATGAGCCATCTCCCTTGACAGACGGATTGGCCTACGCTCAAAGCAGTACTGGTTTTATGCCGATGTTGGATATAAGTGCCATAAAAGAAGGTTTTAAAGATGTATCGAGTTACAAGTTGAATTCAGCCATTATTGAGTTTGATTTAATTGTGGACAACGATAATTTTGAAATCATTAAGGCGCCAGAGTACATTGGTTTGTCTGCATGTTTAGAAAATGGACAGTACGACTACAATTATAGAACGCGCATTATTGCAACAAATGGTGATATTGCCAAGGACCAAGTGTCAAAAAAGTTTATCTTTAAAGATGTCAATCCCAACGAACCCAATCTAGTATCCATACAGGAAACCGAAGAGGGAACTGAGGTTTGGACCTATAGAGCAAACATTACTTTTTTCATTCAGTTTTTATTGGATGATACGGTGGATTTCAAAGATTTAATCTTAATGCCGGTAAGTGTTTCGCAAACCGATTTAATTTATAGAATAGATAATTTTGAAAGGTTCAGATTGGACCCGAATAATGTTAAAGTAAAAGTTTTCTATACTCAAGCAAAAGTACAGTAATAGTATATTTTACCACACTACCCCATTAGATATTATTTTGTATTGGTGACAACCGTAAAAATTATATTATGTGTGGAATTGTAGCCTATATTGGGCAAAGAGATGCTCATGAAGTAATCATAAAAGGACTAAAAAGACTAGAATACCGTGGGTATGATAGTGCAGGAATCGCTGTGTTCAATGGCGGCCTAAATGTATACAAGAAAAAAGGCAAAGTTGCGGATTTGGAGGCACACGTAGAAGGAGTGGCGCTTTCAAGTAAAATTGGAATAGGACATACTAGGTGGGCCACCCATGGTGAACCTAATGATGTCAATGCTCATCCACACCTTTCTGGCTCTGGTAAATTAGCTATGATCCACAATGGGATTATTGAAAACTACGCCTCCTTAAAGAAAGACTTAATATCCAAAGGCCATGTTTTTGAATCGGATACAGATTCGGAAGTTATGATCCATTTTATAGAGGATATATGGGAGAATGAAGGATGTTCTTTGGAGGAAGCTGTACGCCTGGCACTAAATAAAATCATTGGTGCTTATGCCATAGCGATCATTTCAAAAGACAATCCCAACCAGCTGATTGCTGCCAGAAAAGGGAGTCCTTTGGTAATCGGTGTTGGAGAGAAGGAGTTTTTCTTGGCATCTGATGCGACGCCTATTGTAGAGTACACCAACGAAGTAGTGTATTTGAATGACCTAGAGATTGCGGTTATTGAAAACGGTGAGTTGAAGATTAAAACCAACGAGGATACCGCATTGACCCCCTATATTCAGACACTGGACATCAACCTTGAAGCAATAGAAAAAGGTGGGTACGAGCACTTCATGTTGAAGGAAATTTTTGAACAACCCAAGTCCATTAGTGATTGTATGAGGGGGCGGGTTAACAGCCAAAATGGAACGGTAAAGCTCGGTGGAATATACGAGTACAAAAACAAATTACTAAGTGCCGAAAGGATAATAATTTTAGCATGTGGCACCAGTTGGCATGCAGGTTTGGTAGCGGAATATTTCTTTGAAGAATATTGCAGAATCCCGGTAGAGGTAGAATACGCATCCGAATTTAGATACAGAAAACCAGTTATAAAAGAAGGAGATGTTGTAATCGTAATATCTCAGTCTGGAGAAACGGCAGATTCTTTGGCAGCTATTGAGCTGGCCAAGTCGAAAGGAGCGATCATATTTGGCGTATGCAATGCGGTTGGTTCCTCGATTGCAAGAATGTCGCACGAAGGTGCTTATACCCATGCTGGGCCAGAAATTGGCGTGGCAAGTACCAAGGCCTTTACTGCTCAGTTAACAGTATTATCCATGATAGCCATGATGGTGGCCCATGAAAAAGGGAACATTACGGTATCAAGATTCCACGAATTGCTTACAGAGTTAGAAACGATTCCTCAAAAAATTGAAAAGGCCTTGGAGCTCAACGATGAGATCAAGGTAATTTCGGAAATATTCAAGGACGCAAGAAATTTCTTGTATCTAGGTAGAGGGTATAATTTTCCGGTTGCCCTAGAAGGCGCATTAAAATTAAAAGAAATTTCTTATATACATGCCGAGGGGTATCCTGCGGCTGAAATGAAACATGGCCCCATTGCTTTAATTGATGAGGAAATGCCGGTTGTTTTTATCGCTACTAGAGATAGTTCATACGATAAAGTAGTATCCAATATTCAAGAAGTAAAAGCCAGAAAAGGAAGGGTAATTGCTGTTGTTACAGAAGGCGATGCATTGATTCCAAAAATGGCAGAATTTGTAATTGAAGTACCGGCAACAGATGAAGCATTGATGCCTTTGGTTTCCGTAATTCCGTTGCAGTTATTGGCCTACCATATTGCAGTATTGCGAGGATGTAATGTAGACCAACCTCGTAACTTGGCAAAATCGGTTACAGTAGAATAATAAAAAAGGCCGGAAGTAATTCCGGCCTTTTTTATTTTAATTCATCTAACAAATAATCTTTGCCTCTTCCGTATTCATATAAATCTTTGATACTGTACTTTTCTAAAGTATCCATGTCTTTTACTTCAAAGTTTTCTTCGCCAGTTCTAGACAGTACTTCAAAGCGGTGCACTTCGCCGTAGTTCTTTAGTATATACTTTTTGCCTATTCGGACGGTGTCGATGGATATGCTCATAAATTTTCTTCTCTTTCAACCATTAAAATGGCATTTTGCGGGACAATAAAATATTGTTTTCCTTCGTATTGCACTTCAAAAGCATTGTTTTGCAAAAAAATAGCCAAGTCGCCTTCTTCTATTTGTAAGGGCAGATATTTAAGTTGCTCTTCTTTCGGTTTCCAACCATCTTCCGACTCAGCTGAAAAAGGAAGTGGAATCCCAGGGCCAACTTTAATTACATAACCAGACTGTATGACCTCTTTTTCTTGAACACCGGCAGGTAAATAAAGACCAGAACCTGTTTTTTCATTTGGTTTTTTAGGCTCAACTAAAACCCGGTCTCCAATAATTAACAATTTTTTCAATTTATTATCTGCGGTTATTTGTTGCATCAGTATTTAATGATTTTGTACAAATATCAGATCAAAAAATTAAAATAAGCAATTAAATCATCCTTTTTTGTTAGTGAATTTTTTAGATGCCAACTGGTCGTTCAGTTCTTTTGAGTTTTTAGCGCCTAGTGCTTTAATTTTTTCTACTCTTGAAATTAAATTGCCTTTGCCATCTTGAAGTTTATTAATGGATTTGTCATAACTTTTTTGGGTGTTTTCTATGGCTTTGCCGATGTCTATTAAATCATTGGTGAACCCTACAAATTTGTCGTACAGCAGGCCGCTTTCTTTGGCAATATCATGGGCGAATTGGTTTTGGTTTTCGTGTTTCCACAATGCGGCTACGGTCCGAATGGTGGCCATTAGAGTGGTAGGGTTGACCAGCACAATGTTTTTTGTAAAACCCTCATTAAATAATTGTTGGTCGTGAAAAATGGCCAGACTCACGGCTGGTTCTACTGGTACAAACAGCAATACAAAGTCCAAAGATTGTATTCCGTGCAGCAAGTGGTAATTTTTTGAGGCCAAAGATTTGATGTGTTGCCGCAAAGAAGAAACGTGCAGTTTTAGAAAGGCGGCGCGCTGTTCTTCCGTTTCTGCATTTACATATTGCTCGTAGTGTTTGAGGGAGACTTTGGAGTCGATAACAATGTGTTTGTTCTCTGGTAATTTAATAACTATGTCCGGTTGGAATCTTTCGCCTTCATGAGAAGTAGTGTGCACTTGCTCTTCAAAAATCAAATCCTTTTTTATTCCTGAACTTTCCAAAACCTTTTTTAGAATTATTTCACCCCATATGCCCTGGGTTTTGTTGTCTCCTTTTAAGGCTTTGCTGAGGTTGTGGGCTTCTTTTGTTATTTGTTGGTTGAGTTCTTTTAATTGGGAGATTTGTTCTTTTAAAGCGCTATTTTGTTTTATTTGTTCTTTGTTACTTTGCTCTATTTTTGTCTCAAAATGGTGTATTTTTTCTTTGAGTGGATCCAAAATGGTCTGCATGTTGTGCTGATTTATTTTGGTAAATTTCTCAGATTTTCGATCCATTAATTGGTTAGCGATGTATTGGAATTCTTTTGTGAATTTTTCGTTTAGCTTTTCTATTGAACTTTTTTCTTCTTGTAATTTTTCTTGAAGGTTTCTATAATCGGCTTCTAGGGCCGCATTGGATTGAAGTAGTTCCGTTTTTTGCTGGTAGATTGTTTGGTTTTCAACTTCCTTTTTCTCCAAAAGTTGTTGTAACTGTTCCAGTTGAAATTGTTCTTGTTTGGTAGTTTTTCCCCCAATAGTAGCACCCAGTACACGCAGAAGTAAATAGGTTATCAAACTACCAAATACGACCCCTATAAATAAAAATATAATATCCATACATCAAATTAATCTAAAGCGCATAAAAAAGGCGACCGAAGTCGCCTTTTTTCTAGAAATACTGTTTTTATTTTTTGCTCTCCAAACTGACGTTCATGTCCATCAACTTTACCGCTTGTTGGAATATTTCATTGGTCTGGTTGTATATAGGATAGAATCCTTCGTTCCCCCACAATCGGCGTGCAATTTGAGCTTTGGTGTGCAATTTGAACAAAGCTTTGTTGGCCTCAAAATCCTCTAGATCTTGCTCCACACCATAGGAAGTTCCTACTTTCATTAGTTCTTTTAACATGTCGTCGGTAACTTCAAAAGTAGTGAGGTACCCATCCATAGACATTGCTTTTAATTGGCTTTCATTGGCCACGGAATAGTCTAACGTATAGGCTTGTATGGCATTGTTATAAAATAATTTATTCAAATAACTAGAATTCAACGTAGTGTCCAAAGGAACAAAGTAATCCGGCATAATTCCACCGCCACCATATACGGCTCGGCCGTTTTTAGTTTGGTATTTCAAAGAGTCGTTAAAATGGATGCTGTCTGCATGGAAAAATTCCCCATGCTCAAATCGCTTGCTAATGTCATCTCCATATTGTTCGTTTTTTTCATATGGTTTTTGAATGGACCTTCCACTAGGGGTGTAGTACCTCGAAATGGTCAGTCTTAGTTCCGACCCATCGCTTAATTCGAACGGTGCTTGAACCAGCCCTTTACCAAACGATCTTCTGCCTACTACCAAAGCACGGTCGTTGTCTTGCAAAGCGCCGGAAACAATTTCTGATGCAGAAGCACTGCCTTCGTTGATCAATACTACTAAATCTCCTTTTTCAAAACCTCCTTTGTTTTCGGCATTGGCTTCAGAATTGTAACGCGATTCTTTTCCTTTGGTGTAAACAATTTTATTGTTGTTTTTTAAGAATTCGTCTGCAATAGCAATGGCTTGGCTCATGTATCCCCCAGGGTTGCCTTGTAAATCCAGAACCAGTTTGCGCATGCCCTTCTTTTCAAGCTTTTTCATAGCTTCTTCAAATTCTTGAAAAGTTGTTGCAGAAAATCGGCTTATTTTTATATATCCCTTTTCTTTGTCAACCATATAACTGACATCAACAGAAAACTGAGGAATTTTATCTCTAATAATATTAAATTTTATCAAGTCATCCTGTCCTTTGCGCAAGATGTTAACTTCTACCTCAGATCCTCTTGGCCCTTTTAAATGTTTGCGGACGTCGTAATTTGAAAACCCAACACCAGCAACTTTTTGTCCATCCACATCAATTATTTTATCTCCAGCCATAAGGCCGACGGCTTCTGATGGCCCGCCGCTTAGAGGAGATACTACCACAATGGTATCTTTAAAAATATTAAATTCTATGCCAATACCATCGAAGTTTCCTCTAAGATCTTCATTGGCTCTTTCTTTGTCTTTAGAAGGGATATAGGCAGAGTGAGGGTCTAATTTTTCAAGCATGTGTTGAATGGCATCTTCCACCAACTCTTCTGTGTTTACTTCATCTACATAATCCCGGTCTATGTGGGTCAGCACCTCTTTCATTTTAACAAGGCTCTTATACAAGTCGTTGTCGGCTGCTTTGGGGTCTGCTATATTGGCCCCAATAAGAATCCCAGCTGCCAATCCAATCGCCAATACGAAAGGTAGTCGTATTTGTTGTTTAGTGTTTTTGATTTCCGCCATTCCGTGCAATTTATATTTTACTTTCTACGTGCTTCTTTTCGAATATGTTTTTATTATAACAAAATAATCTATAAAAGTACTCAAATCAAGTGTGATTTTTATTTAGGATAATGTAGGAGTAGGTAAAATTTTAGCAATGTCTTCGTATATTTGTTCTTTTAAAAGACCATTTGTGGATAAAAAAAAGATACATGAGCTAGTAGAGGAGAACTATGTATTCGCTTCTGTCCTGTTTTATTTTGGAATTGAGTTTTATGAATATTCCGAAGAAACACTGGGACAAGTCTGTCAATCGCATCGTTTGAAATTGAAAACGGTAGTAAAAGCCTTGGAAGAAGCGGTGAACAAAGGAAATGAGGAGGATCTTACTTTTTTATCGATACCCATAGAACTGGTGGTGGAGTACTTGAAACACAGCCACCATATTTTCGTGAAAAAACGCCTGCCTTACATCGTGCGTTTGGTAGACAATTTAAAACTCCCTAAAAAATTAAAAAACATACAAAAAGACCTTCAGTTTGTTTTGCCTCTTTTTGTGGAAGATTTTATCCACCACATTTATGAGGAAGAAGACAACCTGTTTGAATATGTTTTAAAATTAGAAAAGGCCAGAAAAGGTCAGATCCCAGCCTCGGCTTTGTACTTTGAAATGGAAAAATTTTCTATTCAGCATTTTGCAATTGAACATGAAGTGCACGACGATGAAATGCAGGGGATTCGAAAAATAACAGATAATTTTTCGAATGGGATGGAAGACAACCTGCATTTGAAAGTGGTCTATAAGGAGCTGGAAAAATTGGAAGGCGAGCTTAAAACCCATGCTAGAATAGAGAATGATATTTTATTTCCAAAAGCACTTTTGCTAGAAAAGGAAGTTAAAAAGACTATAAAAGTTAAAATAACACATAATTAACATGGGAAGAGTGATGGCTTTGGACGTAGGGGGCAAAAGAACAGGAGTTGCAGTTACCGACCCGATGAAGATAATTTCCACACCTTTAGAAACGGTTCCAACAAGTGAGGTTTTTGAATTCCTAAAAAACTATCAAGAGCATGAAACTATTGAAGTGTTGGTAATAGGGTTGCCCAAAAAATTGGACAATACCGCAACAGATGCCACTCCAATTGTTGAGAGGTTTGTAGCGCAACTCGAAAAATCTTTTCCTGATTTGCCGTTTAAGTTAATTGATGAACGTTTTACAAGTAAAATGGCTTTGAATGCGATGATTGCCGCTGGGTCAAAGAAGAAGGATAGAAGGGTAAAAGGAAACATTGATAAAATCAGCGCTTCTATCATATTGCAATCGTATTTAGAACAACAATAATAAACATATACAAGAATGATTTATCCAATAGTGGTTTATGGCAACCCAGTGTTGAAAAAGAAGGCGAAAGATATTGAACAAGAGAGTTTCGATGTTAAGAAGTTGGTAGAAGACATGTTTGAAACGATGTATGCAGCCAGTGGAGTAGGTTTGGCGGCTCCACAAATTGGAAAAAGCATCCGTTTGTTCATAGTAGATGGTTCTCCAATGGATGGAGAAGATGGGGAAGAGGCTATGGAGGATTTTAAAAAAGTATTTATTAATCCTGAAATTATAGAAGAGGCTGGAGAAGAGTGGGATTTTGAAGAAGGTTGTTTGAGTATTCCAAATATCCGGGAAGATGTTAGCAGACAGGAAGAAGTTACCATTCGTTATTTAGATGAAAATTGGGAGGAGCACACCGAAACCTTTACTGGTTTGAAGGCGCGAATTATCCAGCATGAATACGACCACATAGAAGGAGTGCTTTTTACGGACCACTTAACCTCTTTTAAAAAGCGTCTTTTAAAGGGTAAATTAGGAAACATTAGCAAAGGGAAAGTGACGGCAGGATATAAGTTGGCATTTACAAAAAAATAAACCTTGGTATCTAAAATCCCGAATAGCGGCACCTCCATTTTTACAATCATGTCTCAAATGTCGGCGGAACATGGCGCCATAAATTTGGCACAAGGGTTTCCGGATTTTGAGCTGGACCCACAATTATTGGATTTAGTAGCCCATTATGTAAAAAAGGGGGCCAACCAATATGCACCAATGGCGGGATTGCCAGCACTGCAAAAGGGAATAGCGGCCATGGTGATGGATTGTTACGAAAGACCAGTGACAACTGCCTCCATCACCATAACATCCGGTGCCACCGAAGCACTTTACGCGGCCATTACCGCGGTAGTAAACCTTGGAGACGAAGTACTCGTGTTGGACCCATCGTATGATTCTTATCGGCCGGCAATTCAACTAAACGGAGGAATACCCATTTCCATTCCTCTAGAAGGTACTGATTTCCATATGCCATGGGAGGCCATCAGGAAAGCCATTAATTCCAAGACCAAGTTAATGGTGATCAATACGCCGCACAACCCAACGGGGACTACGCTTTCGAAAAATGATTTTGAGGAGCTGAACCGGTTGATGAAAGAGCATCCAAATTTATATTTAATCAGCGACGAAGTATACGAACATATCGTTTATGATGGCAATACACATTGGACGGCCCATTGGTTGGACTGTGCTGCAAAACGGGTATGTGTTACCAATTCTTTTGGGAAAACTTTTCATGCTACAGGTTGGAAAATGGGCTATGCTATTGCTGGAGAACATTGGACCAATGAAATTCGGAAAATTCACCAGTTTCTGACCTTCAGTGTTAATACACCCATACAACATGCGCTTGCAGATTATTTATCTGAAGCAGAGCGCTATACCAACATTGGCAAAGACTACCAATTGCGAAGAGATGCTTTTGTAAAGGCAATAGAAGGCTCTAGATTTACTTTGTTGCCTTGCCAAGGTACTTACTTCCAGTTGTTGTCCTATAAAAAAATTGCAGATAAAAACGACAAAGAAATGGCCGAATGGTTAACCGTGGAACACCAAATTGCTTCCATACCCATTTCAGTTTTTTACGACGAACCAACGGATGTTTCTTTGCTTCGGTTTTGTTTTGCCAAAAATGTGACCACCATTCAAGATGCCGGCAAAATATTATGCAAGATTTAAAAATAGCATTAATTCAGTCTTCTTTGTTTTGGGAAGATAGCACGGCC
Source organism: Cytophagales bacterium Alg240-R148 (assembly GCA_900537185.1). Classification (GTDB taxonomy): domain Bacteria; phylum Bacteroidota; class Bacteroidia; order Cytophagales; family Cyclobacteriaceae; genus Alg240-R148. Next base: position 578,803 of record LS999827.1, on the reverse strand, counting down.
AATCGGGCCATGTTCGAAGAGCAGATATGGTCTTTGGAACAAAATGTCGATCTAGTAGTGCTTCCTGAAATGTTCACCACTGGGTTTTCTATGGAACCTGAGAAGCTGTCGGAACCAGTCAATTTCAACTCCTACAAATGGATGGTGCAACAAGCCCAACAACACAAGATAAGCCTTACTGGTAGTTGTATCATTAAAGAAGGGGAGCATTTCTACAACCGGCTTATATGGGTGAACCCATTAGGAGAAATAAGCCACTATGACAAAAGGCATTTGTTCCGAATGGCTTCAGAAGACGCGCACTATACGGAAGGTACGGACAGATTGGTAGTGGAACTGAATGGTTGGCGTATTTGCCCAATGATTTGTTATGATTTGCGTTTTCCAGTATGGTCCAGAAATACAACTGTTGCTGGCGCCTTGGCATACGATGTTCTTATTTATATAGCGAACTGGCCAGCCAAAAGGACGCAGGCCTGGGACACCCTGTTAAAGGCCCGAGCCATTGAAAATTCTTGTTATTCCATTGGGGTTAATCGAGTGGGCCAAGATGGCAATGGTATCGACTATTCTGGTCATTCAGGAGCTTATGATTACAAAGGGGATACATTGGCTTTTTCAACCGATCCGACTGTACTGTATGTGACCTTGGAAAAAAATAGTTTAATGGACTACCGTGAAAAATTCCCTTCTCATCTGGATGCAGATCTTTTCGAAATCAAATAAAAGCTTCAAATAATACGGCGGTCAGTACCCCTAAAATTGTAATGATTATTTTTTTTAAGTCAAATTTATGCTCGGGATTTGCCTCAAAAAAAATGGTGGTAGAAATGTATAAGAAATTGCCACTTACAATTGAAAAAAGAATGGTAATAATTTCTTTTGAAAAATGACCGTTTTGCAAAGAGAGGTCACTTATTACCAAGCCTAATGGCGAGGCAATTGCAAATAAAAACAAATAGGTTAAAATGTATTTTTTTTGTTTGAAATAACATTGCAAAGTAGAAACAAGGGCAATGGCTGCAGGTATTTTGTGCAATGCAATACCCAACAATACCGTGAGTGAATCGTGCTGCGCATGAATGGAGCTCGGGTGCGATAAGAGCGCGCCTTCAAGCAATGCGTGCATGCTAAGGGCCAACAGCAACAGGATGGCTGTAGTGTTTTGGTGTTTGTGTTGGTGGCTGTGCGTATGCACATGGCCATGTTCCACACCAATGGTAATGTATTCTAATAGTTTTTGAACAAAAAATCCTGCGAGTACATACATACCTATTTTTTTGGGGTCCAAAACTCCCGTAGAATAGGTTTCAGGTAAAATGTGAATTACAGTAATTGAAAATAAATAGGCCCCTCCAAAAACAAGGAAATTTTTAATGTCGTGGTTTTTTTTATTGGGGAGGTATACCATTATAATACCTGCCAGAAAAGCAGAAAGAAATAGGACTCCAATGTTTACAATCATGTTGTTCATTTTTCAACAATAAAAATCATCCTTTCGGATGTAGTTGGGTTATAAGCAGAAAGGTCGTAGCTGCCAAAAACTTCTTTTACTTGCAAGCCTGCCCTTCTAAAATAATCTAAAAACTCCATTCTTCTTATGGCTTTTACCTTTTCTTGGTAATGCTGTTCTTTGCCTTGGTCAAAAAAATGTATGTCTTTAATGATGAAATCTCTGTCGTCAACAAATTTTTTAATATGAAAGTTTATTCCATTCAATTTTTTTGTTTCTTCAGAAACCAAATTGTGTATAACAGTATAGGGGTTTAGAAAGTCCAATACAAATTTCCCCTTGGGTTTCAAACTTTTAGCCACCGCTTCAATGGCTAGGAAATTTTCTTCGCTGTTGTCAAAATAACCAAAACTGGTGAACATATTGAACACAAAATCAAATGCCTCTTCTTGGAATACATGCCGCATATCGTGTTCGTGAAAATTCAAAAATTTATTGCTGCTTTGGTTGGCAATTTTTATGTTTTGAGCGCTTAAGTCCAACCCAGTTACATGGTATCCCATGCTATTCAAATAAATCGAATGCCGGCCTTTACCACAAGCCAAATCCATTACCTTGCTGTTGGAAGGCATTTGTAAGTACTGGATTAAATTGTCAATAAAAACAGAGGCTTCTTCGTGGTCTCTGTGTTGGTACAATACATGGTAGTACTCAGAATCGAACCATGTTCCAAACCATTCTTTATTATTCCCCATCTGTTAACTTGAATCCCTCTGTTTGAAATGTACTCATTTGCCCGTCTTCTGTGCTGAAAATTAAATATACTTCTATATCGGTTGTATTTTGTATAAGTTTTAAGGCTTTTTCATGTCCCATGGACATAAACGCTGTTGCGTAGGCGTCGGCAGTCATACAGTCTTTGGCCAACACAGAAGCGCTTAAAATATGGTGCTCGGTTGGGTATCCCGTTTTTGGATCCAGTGTATGGGAATATTGCACACCATCTACCACCCTATAGTTAAAGTAATTGCCCGAAGTTGCAATGGCTTGGTTGTGAAGGGTAACTTTGGCAATAAATTCTTGTTGCTCATAATTCGATTTAGGATTCAATATACCTACGGTCCAATCTCTATCGCTTAAAATGTTCTTGCCATTGGTTCTTACTTCTCCACCAATTTCTACGTAAGTATTGTCCAATCCTTTTGTTTTTAAATACTCAGAGATTATGTCTACTCCATACCCCTTCGCCAATGCCGAAAAATCGATGGAAGCATTGGGGTTGGTTTTGTGAATTTCTTTTTCGTTGAACCGAACTACTTTGTCAAAGCCAATGTAATTTTTAATGGAGTCTATCCTGGAACTGTCTGGCCGGTCTATTTTTTCAGGTCCAAAACCCCAGGCGTTGACGAGCGGCATAACAGTCGGGTCAAAATAACCATTGGTGGTGGAGTGGATTTGTTCGCAGGCTTGTAAGACGGGCAAGAAATAAGGAGATGCAAAGGAATATTGCCCATTTTTATTAAATTTTGATATTTCGGAATCCTCTATGTAGGTGCTGAGGCTTTGGTTGAAATCCTTTAACAAGGAGTCTATTTGTGGCTTCCAATTGGTCTTGTTCCCATCAAAATATTTCACCGTGTACGTGGTGCCCATGGTCTTACCTGTAATCGCAATGCCTTCGATGTTGTTTTTTTGCCTATATTGAAACACCAAATAAAGCACTGTCAATAACCCGAAGGTATACAGAATATTTTTCCACCTGTAGTTCATGTTAAAACTAATTTTTCGCAATTTAGTTAAAAATGAACGAAGCCAAAATAAGGGCGGAGAGATTATTATTTACTGATATTGTTTTATGATTTATTATTTTTGTTGCCATAAACAAAAGAACTATGCGTGAAGATTACTTAAGTGGAGATGGAGAGCATTTAGAAGATGCTGAAAAAGACTTTGAAAAGGCCTTGAGGCCACTGTCTTTTGAAGATTTTACCGGGCAACACAAAGTAGTAGAGAATATAAAAATATTTGTGCAGGCTGCAAAACAAAGAGGAGAGGCCTTGGACCACGTACTTTTGCACGGACCTCCTGGTTTAGGGAAAACAACTTTGTCGCATATTGTTGCCAATGAATTGGAAGCAGACTTAAAAATCACCTCAGGCCCAGTGTTGGATAAACCTTCGGATTTGGCTGGGTTGCTAACCAATTTGGAAGAAGGAGATGTTCTTTTTATAGATGAGATTCACAGACTCAATCCAGTAGTTGAAGAATACTTGTATTCTGCAATGGAAGATTTTCGAATAGATATAATGTTGGATACCGGACCAAGTGCCCGTTCGGTTCAGATTACTTTGAGCCCCTTCACTTTGGTAGGAGCAACCACGCGATCGGGTTTGTTGACCTCTCCATTGCGCGCGCGTTTTGGCATCAATGCCCGTTTGGAGTATTATGATTCTGAACTGTTAAGCAAGATTGTCAATCGATCGGCTGCAATCTTAAAGACACCCATTCATACCGATGCATCCGAAGAAATAGCACGAAGAAGCAGAGGTACCCCCAGAATTGCCAATAACTTGCTTAGAAGAACACGAGACTTTGCTCAAATAAAAGGAGATGGCACCATTACCAAAGGAATCGCGGACATGGCGCTTTCGGCCCTGGACGTGGACCACAACGGACTGGATGATATGGACAATAGAATTCTTTCGACCATCATAGAGAAATTTAAGGGCGGACCCGTAGGGCTTAGTACCATTGCTACTGCTGTAGGAGAAGAAGCAGAAACCATTGAAGAAGTGTACGAGCCTTTTTTAATACAAGAAGGGTATATCAAAAGAACTTCTAGAGGAAGGGAAACTACAGATTTGGCCTACAAGCACCTCAATAAAAATCCTCCGGGAAAAACGGGGACATTATTTGAATAGATGAACCCTATTGTGCACAACCATACGGCCATTGTAAAACAAAGTGCGTTGGATCTAGGTTTTCAATTTTGTGGGGTTTCAAAAGCTGGATTTTTAGAAGAGGAGGCTCCAAAATTAGAAACATGGTTGCAAAAGGGCATGCATGGCAACATGCATTATATGAACAACCATTTTGACAAACGCCTGGACCCAACACTGTTAGTAGAGGGAGCTAAATCTGTAGTGACTTTGCTTTACAATTACGCTCCAGAAGTAGATGTTTTTGCCGACAAAAAACATAAGATTTCAAAATATGCCTACGGTCAGGACTACCATTGGGTGATCAAAGATAAACTTCAGAATTATTTAAAAACGCTGCAAGATAAAATTGGGCAGGTAGAAGGGCGTTTTTTTGTCGATTCTGCACCTGTTATGGAAAGGGCATGGGCCAAAAAGAGCGGTTTGGGGTGGATCGGAAAACATTCGTTGCTTATTAACAAAGGGCATGGTAGTTTTTTCTTTATTGCTGTACTTATTTCGGACTTGGAATTAGTCGCCGATGGGCCTGTTAAGGACTTTTGTGGCACTTGTACCAAATGCATGGATGCTTGCCCAACGGATGCCATTCCATTGCCATATACCGTGGATGGGAGCAAGTGCATTTCTTATTTGACCATTGAACTGAAAGATGCCATACCCAACGAATTTAAAGGAAAAATGGAAAGTTGGGCCTTTGGTTGTGATATTTGTCAAGACGTTTGCCCTTGGAATCGATTTTCGAAACCACATAAAGAGCCCCAATTTGAACCCAGTGAAGAGATGAAAGCTTTGGATTCGGAACACTGGGAATCCTTGACACAAGAAATGTTCAGCAAAATTTTTAAAGGATCGCCAATTAAAAGAACTAAATTTTCAGGAATCAAAAGAAATATTGAATTCCTAAAAAGGAGTTAATCGGAGGGCACGGGTTCTAATTTAAAACCGTATTCGAACATATCTTTGAATTCATTGCCTTGGTCTTCTATGTCCTCGTCATCTTCCATATATTGCCATACCACAGTTGGGTTGCCATTTTTTTTGTAGATGGTGTTGATGCATTCAAATAGGTCCAAAATCATTTTAGAAGAAGCGGTGTTAATGTACTCCATTTTTACAAAAACCACCATAGTGTCGGAAGGAGTTTGCGCATAGTTTTGTAGCCAAGCCAACACTGGGTTGTAAAAAGTTTGGACATCCTCCATATAGGATTTGCCACAAAGCCGGAATATGCCCTTGGTTTTGTCAAAATGAACCATTGGAGATTCTTCTGTCTCGAGAATGTGCAGTGGTTCCATATCAAACCTCCTGTAAAACTGTTCGAAACGCTACGTGTTTGTCCTTGTATTTATCGTGGTGCTGCTTCATAAGTGCTGGGGCTTTTTCGGTCAAATAAAGGTTGAGATGTTCAATTGTAGGGGCAAAATATTGGATGGAATAAGAATTGCCAACCTCTTCTTGGTCGCCTAAAACCTTGAAAATTTTATAGGAATTAAAAAAACCAGTTTCCATTACTGCTGGTATATGGCTTTCTTTCATCCATTTTAACCACTCCATTTCTATTGTTTCATCAATTCCAACCGTAACATTGTATAATATCATATCACTTTATTTAAACCTTATATAATACTACAATTAAATAAAGAACTTTGAAACCGGTATGATAATTTTATTTACAATATTATATTTATTATTTCTAATTTAAGAAACGAAGCAATACCATACAATCATGAGCAACACCAACGATACCAATAACAGAGATTTAAGCTGGCTTTCATTCAATGAACGTGTTTTGATGGAAGCGGAAGACACAAAGGTGCCGCTCGGCGAAAGAATAAAGTTTTTGGCCATTTTTTCTTCCAACCTGGATGAGTTTTTTAGAGTGCGGGTTGCAGGTATAATTGGTTTGATTAGAGCCAATAAAAAAAACATTAAGAAACAGCTTAATTTCAATCCTGAGAAAGTGTTGAAAAAAGTAATTAAAACTGTTCATGGGCACCAAGAGCGTTATGGGAAGGTGTTTTACAATTCGATACTACCAGAATTACAAAAGCATAAAATTATGCTGTATTATGGCCGCCCGATATTAAAGTCACATGTGGGGTATTGTAGGCATTTGTTTCGATCTAATATTTTATCTGGTTTGCAGCCTGTGGTGCTCAATGAAAAGTCGGAAAGTGTGCCTTTTTTAGAAAACAGAAAGATCTATTTCTTTGTGAAATTGAGACATTTACAAGAAGCAGACACACCGTATTATGCCATTGTTAATGTGCCATGTGAAAACATGGATCGAATGGTTCAACTGCCTTCCATTAGAGGGTATGCGTACTGGGTGTTTTTAGATGATGTTATTCGGGAGAATATCGCTTTTTTGTTTCCTGGTTTTGAAGTGTTGGGCTGTTATTCTGTAAAACTTAATAGGGATGCCGATTTGGAACTAGACGAGGCGGTCGATTTGCTGGACACTATTAAAAGCAGTTTGAAAAAAAGAGGCTTGGGTCTTCCTTCTAGATTTTTATACGACCAAGCAATGGATGCCGAGTCCTTAGATTTTATAAGCCGCAAGCTAAAGTTGTCAGAAGACGACTTGTTCAAGGGGGGACGCTACCATAATTTAAGTGATTTAATGGCATTCACTCCAGGTTTGCCTGCCAATTGTTACAACAAGCCTATGGTTCCATTGGAAGAAGAATCCTTAGAAAACACCGACTCGATTTTTGATTGTATCCTCAAAAAGGACTACTTGCTTCATTTCCCATACCAGAGTTACGATTACATTTTGAGCTTCTTTAATGAAGCTGCTGTAGACCCGCGCGTGACAGAAATTAAAGCTACTTTCTATAGGGTAGCGAACAATAGTTTTATTGCCAATGCACTCATTAGTGCTGCAAAAAATGGCAAGAAGGTAACTGCGTTTTTTGAATTAAAAGCGCGTTTTGATGAAGAGAATAATTTAAAGTGGGCACAACAATTGCAAGAAGCTGGAGTGCTTGTGGTGTTCAGTGATACCAGAATAAAAGTGCATGCCAAAGCAGCACTTATAACAAGAAAGGACGGAGACGAGAAAAGGAATTTCGCCTTTTTAGGCACTGGGAATTTCAATGAAAAAACAGCGGGGATTTATGCCGACCACGGATTGTTAACTGCAAACAAAGCTTTAACAGATGAACTCAAAAAATTTTTCAAAGTCATTATCAACAACAACAAGGCCGTAGATTTTCAAAAACTATTGGTGCCCAATTTCAATTTAATCCAGGCTTTTGAAGGGTACATAGACGAAGAAATTGCACGAGCGAAAAAAGGCAAGAAAAGCGGCATCATCATTAAAATTAACAATTTGCAATCCCAAGTTTTTATTGACAAACTCTACGAGGCGTCCCAAGCAGGCGTCCCAATAGACCTCATCATTCGAGGGATTTGTTGTTTGAAACCCAATGTGCCAGGTTTGAGTGAGAATATTAGGGTTACTAGGCTTGTAGACAAATACCTAGAGCATGCGAGAATATTTTATTTTTATAACCGAGGAGAGGAAAGAATATTAATGGGGTCAGCAGATTGGATGGACCGAAACATCTACAAAAGGCTTGAAATCATTTTTCCCATTGAAAATGAAAGCCATAAAGAAGTTATTAAAAAGCTTTTGGACTTTCAATTGCAAGATAATACCAAGGCTTCATGGTTCAACGAAAAGCTAGAAAACATTCGTAAAAAGGAAGGCAAAACACAATTAAGAGCGCAACAAGGCTTTTACGATTGGCTCGCAAAGCCCAAACCCACCTTCGATGAGCTTAGTAGTGGTCAATAGGATTGAAAAACACCATTGCGATGATAAAAGACATAACAGAAATGACAAAGCCAAACATGAAAATGGTATAACAAACCCGAAGCATGCGGTATTTTTTTCCTAACACCTTACCCAGGAAGTAAATATCCCGGATTAAGCTGGTATACAAATAATCTGCATCTTTGATCATTTCTTTCATGCCCCATTCGTACTCCTCTTTGTCCATACCATGGAAATTTCCGAAAAAGAGCAAATTTGTTCTTTTTTTACGAATATCTTCCTTAGAAAATCGACCGGTTGAAACATTGGGTCGGGTTGCCAATATGGCGAATACGATGGTAGTCAAACAGACTACGGTTAGCAATACGGTTGGAATTACTAAGTTGGGCGAATCCTCTAGTTTCCGTACCAAAACAGAAACTACAATGGACAAAATAATGGAATTGATTGAGATCATTATATTGGCCTTGCTGTCTGCCATAGAGCTAAGGTCCAGGTGGTTCCTGGAAGTAGTTCTAAACATAGTTTCAATCCCACGGTCGGGTTTGATGATCTTATTTTGATCCAACTTGTTTTTTACTTTCACAAGTTCTGCCTCTAGCTTTTCTATGTACTTTTTGTCGTTTTTATTTTTTTTAGCGGTTTTTTTAAGTGCCTTGAAATTGGCGTCTTTTTTAGGGGCCAAAATGGTTTGCCCATAATTAGTGAAATATCTATGTTGTAAAACAAAATTGAGGTTTTCTTTTTTCCATTCTTCGTCCGTAAAAGACATGGTTTCATTGAGCTCAAACTCTTTGCGCAGAAGCAATCCTTTTTCTTGAAAGCTTTTGGTAGACAAATGGTAGAGGTCCGCGTCACAAAGCACCTTTTCCATCAAAGAAGTTGGCTTCTGAGGCATTTTGGTAGCTTCTATACAATGTTCTATCAATAGAATTTTCTTGTCGTCGTATTGCTGATCGTCTAGGAATTTGTTCGCTAGGTTTTTACTTTCTTCCTCATGATCGGACTTGCTAATGACATAACCTATATCGTGGAGCCATGCGGCAAGTTCTACCATTTCCATTTCGTCTTCTGATAGTTCACAGTGCTTGCCAATTTCCCTTGCTGCTTCCACCACTTCCAAGGTGTGGGTATAGTTGTGGTAAGGAAACTTTTCGGAATCCGAGGGAGGTAAATAAGACTTGGCAAATTCATGTGCCTTTTCTAAAATGTTTTGCTCCATCAACTTTCTTTTAGATTTGAAAACAGTATTGTCTTAACAATATTGTCATTAATTTAGCGAAAATACCTTGAAAGATATACCAATGAAATATCAAATAAAAATAATACTAAGCTTAATTGGACTTATATCGCCTTCTCTTATAAGTTGTCAGGAACCACCAACAAATCTAACGTTGGCATATGGCGATAGTGGAGAGTCAAAAGGATACTATTTAAACGATCCGGACCACAATTATAAATTGCCAGGAATTTTAGAAGAAGTGAGTGGCTTGACGTGGCTTGGAAACGGCCAAGTTGGTTGCGTTCAAGACGAAGATGGCGTGTTTTATGTGTATGATTTGAATAAAGAAGAAATTGTAGCTAAGAATAAATTTGGTGAACCTGGGGATTACGAAGGTGTGCAAATGGTGGAAGACGTCATTTATGTGGTTAAAAGCAATGGAGATTTGTACCATTTTGAACAAGAACCAGGAGAAGTAAGGGTAGACAGAAAAAAAGAAAAATTACCATTTAAGGCTAAAAATGATATTGAAGGACTCGGTTATTCTACTTCTCAAAAAAAACTTTTAGTTGCCTTAAAAGGGAACAGTGGTTTGGACGGTGAAGATAAAAAAGGCAAAAGGGTTTATTTGCTGGATCGAAAAACTTTTAAAGTGAATAAAAAAGCTTTTTTAACCATCCGGCTCAAGGATTTGCAAGAAAAAGTTAAAATGGAGGGAAAGGAGCTTAAAATTAAAGAATTCAGACCTTCGGCCATTGCGGAGCATCCAATTACAAAAGATATATACGTTGTAGCCAGTGCAGGAAAGGCCGTGGTCGTATACAGTGCCCAAGCGGAGTTTAAATCTATTTTTCTATTGGACAAGAAAGTACACCGCCAACCAGAAGGTATTTGTTTTGCCCAAGATGGTACGCTTTACCTCTCCAATGAAGGTGGAGGAGAAAAAGGTTACATACTACAGTTTGATTACAAAAAACAGTAAGGGTTCTACTTGGCTAATTCTATCAGAATTTTCACACTATCAATAATTGCAATTTTACAGCCGACCACTGGAGAAGACGCACCTTCCAACTGTTTAAACGCTGCTTCTTTCCATTCTTGGCTGTGTGGTTGGTTGTGCGAAACTGCCTGGATGCCTATCTGCGCTATTTCTTTTAATTCGTTGGCCAAAGGTTCTGCAGTATGTAAGGCAGGTGCTTTGTGCATTAAGTTGATCAACGAATTGTAATTGGCTTGCCATTTATTTAACATGGTGAGTATTTCACTTTCCAAACTTCTGTTGTTCGGATTTTTCTTAAATTGAGCTACAAGTAAATTAAATTTATGTGCATCTGGAGCATCTGGGGTTGCAATATCTGCAATGAGTGTGAGTGGGTCGTAACTAGTGAAATTTCTAGTTTTGTGCCGGTCGTACCCTTTTAACGGTTCTATAACATTTACAAAAACCCTCAATGGCTCAATGTTTTGATTGCGAGAAACCCTCCTCATCATCATTTCTTTATTTCGTAGGTGCAGCAAACCCACTTCTTCCAGTTGATAGCTGATCAAGTGGAGCCGTTTGTACATGTCTTCTAAATCCCTTACACTGCGGCGAGACCACAGTCGCTCTGCAATGGCGGCAGTTCTTGGCCATATTCTTGAATCAATGGTTTCATTGGTTACTAATTCTGACCACATCGTCGCCTCCCCTCCCAAAATGTTCGACTGCTCTTCTTTAGAAAGGCCACTTTTAGCAGGAATAGGGTCGTTAAGGTAGTGGGCTTCTGCATTGTAAGCCAAGTCTAAATAATACCCATTGGATAAAATTGTTTGGTACCCCTGTTGGGCAGAGGCCATCATAGACTCCCTGCCTCTCCAAGACTGAATAACGATGTCCTTGGATATGTTGGGTTGAAACACCTCATCCCACCCAACCATTTTCTTTTGAAGGTTACCTAAAATACCTAGGAGCTGATTATTGAAGTAGCTTTGCAAGGCATGGTTGTCGGCCAGGTTGTTTTCTGCCATAAAGGCCTGGATGTCTTCATTTTTATTCCATTGGTTGCCATTATTTTCATCTCCACCTATGTGCCAGTATTCTTCTGGAAACACCTCGGCCATTTCCCCTAAAAACGAGGTTAAAAAGTCGTAGGTCGTTTTTTTTGTAGGATCCAGGGTAGGGTCAAACACACCAAAATGTCGTTCTATGGAATACTTTCTGTTTTCACTGGCCAACTCCGGGTAGCCAACCACCCAACTGGTTGCATGGCCCGGCAGGTCAAATTCCGGAACTACTCTAATGCCTCTGTCTTGGGCATATTGAACAATGTCTTTTAATTGGTTTTGGGTGTAATACAACCCATCCGACCCTTTTTCATGCAATTTAGGGTGTTTTTTGCTTTCAACTCTGAACCCCTGGTCTTCTGTTAAGTGGAGGTGCAACACATTCATTTTTACTGCTGCTAACCCATCAATATTTCTTTTAATAGCGTCTACTGGCATAAAATGTCTGCATACATCAATTAAGAGGCCCCTCCATGGGAAACGGGGAGCATCTACGATCTTGATTTGAGGAAAATAAAACCCTTGGGCATCTGCTTCTAATAATTGCAGTAAAGTCTCGAGTCCTCTCATAGCGCCTATATCGGTTGGAGCATTTAGTTCTATGCTGCCTGTTCCAATAACCAACTCATAGGATTCATCCATTCCAAGGGCTACACTTGCAAATTCTTTGTACCTTATAGTAAAGTGCGGTGTGCTGGGGTTGTTGGACAAATGGACAGCCGGTTGCAATATAAACTTGCCTGTTCTTCCATTGATTCTGCCTAGTGTTCTGGTAGCATATTGGTCCAGTCTTTCAGAACCAGGCCCATAAATACCAATTTTAAAATCTTGGTTCACTCTAAATTTCCCATTTCCAAGAGAATAACTTTTCGGAACGGGCATCAATCCAATCGATTGAGCAAAACCGATCCATGGCATTAAAACAATCAAGCAAACAAGACAAGCATTTTTCATAGAAACAGGAGTTTGTTAATCGAAATATAGGAAAAATGTTGAAAATAAGCTGGTTATAACTAAAAAAAGCGTCTTGTTCGGAAGGCGCTTTTTTGTGTTTTATGTTTTTTAAAGGTTAAATCGGGACATCCACATGGCGCTCCGCATGGTAAGAGGAACGAACTAAAGGTCCGGATTCGACATACTTTATCCCTCGCTTTTCACCTACTTCTTTGTACATAGCAAAAGTATCTGGATGTATAAATTCGGCTACTTCAATGTGCATTTTTGTGGGTTGCAAATATTGTCCTAAGGTCAAAATGTCACAACCATTTTCGGCTAAATCGTCCATGGCTTTTAATACTTCATCCTTGGTTTCTCCCAGCCCCAACATGATCCCAGTTTTGGTTCTTTTTCCTAACTCTTTGGTTCTTCTAGTCTGTTCTAGGCTTCTAGCGTATTTGGCTTGTGGCCTTACCCTCCTGTACAGGCGTTCAACTGTTTCCATATTGTGCGAAACTACCTCTTGCCCACCTTCTACCATTCTATACAAAGCGTCCCAGTTGCCTTTGGTGTCAGGAATTAGTGTTTCTATGGTAGTGTCTGGGCATAGGTTTTTTGTTTCTACCACTGTTTGGTACCAAATTTCGGCCCCCCTGTCTTTTAGTTCATCTCTGTTTACTGAAGTTATTACAGCATGTTTTACTTTCATCAACTGTATGGCTTCTGCTACTCGTTTGGGTTCTTGTGCATCGTATTCAGGTGGCCTACCCGTCGCTACAGCACAAAAAGTACAACTTCTGGTACATACGTTGCCAAGGATCATAAAAGTGGCGGTGCCTGCACCCCAACACTCTCCCATATTAGGGCAATTACCGCTTTCGCAAATGGTGTGCAATTTATGCTCACTCACCAGCTTTCTAACATGTGCGTATTCTTTTCCTACTGGCAATTTTACCCGCAACCAATCTGGTTTCTTCTTCCTTTTTTGTTCGTTCTCTGATACTACCGGTAACTCGATCATAATCCTTATTTTTTATAAAAATTGGAAGTTCAATTGACATCCCCCTCTTAATTGGAAACAAAATTAGTCATTAATGGTTTCTTAATAAAAAAATTATTTAAAATGTTTGATCTTTCTTCAAAAAATCGGCTCTGAATTAATACTTGTTTAATAAATGTGTGTAATATTTTAAAATAACATAATAAACATATCATTTCTTTAGATAGACTTAGTTTTTATTGAGTGTTATCTTTATTTTTGCAAGGTTTTTTAAAATATATAAAATTATGGGTCAGTTATCGGATAGAATAGCGAACATGGAAGAGTCTGCCACAATTGCAATGGCAGCAAAAGCAAGAGAATTAAAAGACAAAGGAGTTGATGTGATCAGCTTGAGTTTAGGCGAGCCTGATTTTAAAACGCCCAAACACATACAAGATGGTGCTATTAAAGCCATAGAAGAAGGTAAATATTTTGCCTATCCTCCTGTACCTGGTTATGCAGATTTAAGAGAGGCTATTTCCCATAAATTCAAAAATGAGAATAACTTAGATTACGCTCCTACCCAAATTGTAGTATCGAATGGAGCCAAACAATCTATTGCCAATGTGATGTATTCTTTGGTAAATCCTGGTGATGAGGTGGTTGTTTTTTCCCCATTCTGGGTTAGTTATACTGCGCTCATTCAGTTGGCAGAAGGAACACCTGTTTTAATCAAAGGAGGAATTGAACACGATTTTAAAGTTACTGCAGAACAATTAGAAGCAGCAATAACACCAAAAACTAAGGCCATTATTTACTCTTCTCCTTGTAACCCAACAGGTTCTGTTTTTACCAAGGACGAATTGGAGAAAATAGCAGAAGTGGTATTGAAACACAAAGACCTTTACGTAATCTCAGATGAGATTTACGAACACATTAACTATACTGGGGCACATTTTTCTATAGGTTCCATAAAAGGGATGGAAGAAAGAACCATTACCGTTAACGGAATGGCGAAAGGTTTTGCTATGACAGGGTGGAGAGTAGGTTACATCGGCGCCCCGCTTTGGATTGCCAAAGCTTGTACCAAAATGCAAGGACAATTAACTTCTGCCAATTGTTCTATTGGGCAACGGGCAGCATTGACAGCACTTACTTCACCGTTAGAACCAACCAAAGAAATGAGCAAGGCTTATTTCAACAGAAGGGCTTTGGTGCTAAGTTTGTTGCGAGATATCCCTGGTATAAAAGTAAACGAACCCCAAGGTGCTTTTTATTTTTTCCCTGATGTAAGTAATTATTTTGGAAAATCTGATGGAAGTACTACCATTAATAACGCAAGTGAGTTAAGTTTGTACTTATTAGAAAAAGCAAACGTCTCTGTTGTTACTGGAGAAGCTTTTGGAGACCCTAGTTGCATTCGTTTGTCGTATGCAGCATCCGAAGAGGACTTGAAAGAAGCACTGTCTAGAATCAAAGCGACACTTGCATTGCTGAAGTAATTAAAAAAATATGAATGTTTCTTCTGTTGAAGCTTTGTTTGAAGGCTTCAATCAAAAAAGAATATTAATTATAGGAGATGTTATGGTGGACGCTTACATATGGGGAAGCGTCGACCGGATCTCTCCAGAAGCCCCTGTTCCAGTCATCCGAGCGAAGGAGAAAGATTTTCGCTTGGGAGGAGCGGCCAATGTAGCGCTGAACATTTTAGCATTGGGTGCCCAACCCATTATGTGTGCCCTGGTAGGTGGGGACAGCAACGGTGAAAAATTCATCAAAAGAACGACGGAAAGAGGTATTGACACGAGTGGTATCGTTGTTAGTACAGAGCGCCCCACAACAGTTAAAACTAGAATTATCGCATCGCAACAGCACATTGTTCGGGTGGATGAAGAAACCGATGCGGCAGCATCCGATTTGGAAGAAGCTGCTCTGCTCAATAAGATAGAGGCCCTTTTACCCAGTTGTGACGGAATAATATTCGAAGACTATGACAAAGGTGCAATAACACCAGCTATAATTAAGAAGACCGTTGATTTAGCCAAGAAAAATAGCATTCCTACCGTAGTAGATCCTAAAAAAAGAAATTTTCTAAATTACCATGGCGTCACCCTTTTCAAGCCCAACTTGAAGGAATTGAAGGAAGGGCTTAAAATTGATTTTAATGTTGAAAATCAAAAGGAATTAGGACAAGCCACCAACCAATTGATTGAACGCCTCCAATGTGGTGCGGCCTTGATCACTTTGAGTGAATATGGTGTGGTAATAAAAGATACTGCCAACAGTTATGCGGTAAAGGCCCATTTAAGGGAAATAGCAGATGTTTCAGGAGCGGGCGATACCGTCATTAGTATTGCCGGACTGTGTGTGGCCATGGGTATGCCACTACAAATTGTTGCGGAATTATCCAATTTGGGTGGAGGGCTGGTTTGCGAACATGTAGGCGTAGTGCCAATAGATAAAGAAGTATTAAAAAAAGAAGCGCTCAAGCTCAATATATTTTAAATAATTTATAATGCTTTTTAACAAATCCAGAAACTTAGCAGAATTTTTAGGTACTTTTTGTTTGGTTTTTTGCGGAACTGGTGCCATCGTGGTCAACCAAGAATTCAATGGTGTAGTAACACACCCAGGAATAGCCGCCACCTTTGGCCTAATAGTTATGGCCATGATTTACGCCTTCGGAAGTACATCTGGCGCCCATTTAAATCCAGCGGTTACCCTTTCGTTTTGGCAAGCCAAAAAATTTGCTTCAAAAGAAGTGGTGCCGTATATCACAAGCCAGTTAGCGGGTGCAATTCTGGCCAGCTTCGTTTTGAAGTTTTTATTTCCAGAAAACCAAAATTTGGGAGCCACCTTACCGGCCGGTTCCGATATGCAGTCGTTTGTGTTTGAGTTTATACTCACGTTTATGCTGATGATGGTAATATTACACGTTTCTTCCGGATCTAAAGAAGAAGGTATAATGGCTGGCATCGCGATAGGTGGGGTTGTGCTGTTGGAAGCTATGTTTGCCGGCCCTGTTTGTGGGGCATCGATGAATCCTGCAAGGTCCATAGGCCCTGCACTCGCTTCAGGAAATTTCTCCAGCCTTTGGCTGTATGTAGCAGCACCTATTTTGGGCGCGCTAACTGCCATTGTTACATGTAAATCGATAAAGGGTCCACAGTGTTGTGATCAGTAATTACTAGATCAATCCCTTGGTTCGCATGAGCCCTATTATGGCAGTTACAATTTCATCTAGGCTCAAACGGGCGCAGTTGAGGCTCATGTCGTACAGGTCGTTTGGATTTTTTGCCCCAGCAAAAAACTTTCGGAGTTGGTCTCTGTCCTTTTCCGTTTTTTCAATCCTGCGCATCGTTTCATCATGGCCGATATTGAATTGGTTAGACAATTGCGTTATCCGCCATTCTAATGGGGCTTGTAATTGAATGTGCGCAGCGTTTTTAAATACCTGACACAACGCAACCGCTCCTCTTCCTAAAATCACCGTGTGGCCTTGGTTGGCATGGTTTAACAGAGCAGTTCCAATGGTTTTTTTAATTTTAAAGTCGCCCGGATAGTCTTTGTTGGAAAGAGATAAAAACATATCATCAAATACCGAAGACTCCTTTTGGGTAAGAATTTTTTCAACCATTTGTGGGTTGACATTTAAGGTTTTTGCTGTTTCTTCTATTACTTCTTTGCCTACCCATTCCCATTTGGGGAGGTATTCTGACTTCCGCAAAAAGTTTAAAGTTCGAACCAATTCTTTTGTGATTTCTTGAGCAGGACACCCAAAGGATCTAGAAATGGTTAAGACAGGTTTGGTGTCGGGGTTAAAGGTAGGCTGAGGATGCTGTAAATCGATCCTTTTACCCAAATAAGTGGTTAGTGGAGTTCCCATGGCTAAAGGCTTTAATGATAAAACGCATTTGGCCATGAGAAAATTCCATTGTACTAGGTGGACTCCAACCACCGAGGTTTTTTTATTTTTGACTGTATTCTTTCACAGTATCGATGAACACCTTTACTTTTTCTGGGTTGGTATCTGGGTATACGCCATGGCCTAAATTGGCTATGTGCCTGCTGCCTTTGTACTGGTCCAACATCCTTTTGGTAGCCTGTTCTACTTCGCTGTTAGAGCCGTAGAGAGCACAAGGGTCTAGATTTCCTTGTAAAGTTTTGCGGTCACCAATTAATTTTCTGGATTCTTCGATATCCATATTCCAATCCAACCCGATGGTTTCACAATTAAGTTGGGCTATGTCTTCTCTTGCAAAATAAGCCCCTTTCGCAAATACCGTTACGGGAACTTCTGTAATGGCATCGCATATCCTTTCAATATAGGGCAACGAAAAAGCTCTGTAATGTTCTGGAGGCAAAATGCCAGCCCACGAATCAAATATTTGAATAAGGTCTGTTCCAGCCTCAATTTGTGCTTTTACATACCCAATAATTGTATCGGTAATCCTATCCAAAAGTTGCGCAGACAATTCTGGTTGGTTGTATAAAAAGCTTCTTGCTTTAGAGAATGTTTTGCTGCCACTTCCTTCTACCATATAGGCAAAAAGTGTCCAAGGAGCGCCCGTAAAACCTATCAAAGGCACTCGGTTGTCCAATTCTTTTTTGGTTAGTTTTATGGCGTCATAGACGTATTGCAAAGTTTCAGGCTCCGCAACCCGCACTTTGTCTAAGTCTTTAATAGAGTCAATTGTCGTAGGAAAAATAGGGCCTTTTTTTTCAACCATTTCATAGGGAAGTCCCATGGCTTCCGGGACAACCAGGATATCAGAAAAAATGATAGCAGCATCTACTCCTAGAATATCTACTGGTTGCACGGTTACTTCGGCAGCATGCTCTGGTGATTTAACCAGATCAATGAAGCTCCCCAATCCGTTTCTAACAGCTCTGTATTCCTTAAGAATTCTTCCAGCTTGTCTCATCAGCCATACCGGCGTCCTTTCAGTAGGTTCACCTTTAGCAGCTCTTAATAGTAGGTCATTTTTTAAATGCATGTGCAAAGATATTTTTAAAAAAAATTAAAAAGCATGATTCCCATCATTTTTTTAATATAATCCTATTTTTGTACATGCTTTATTTGATGTTGTTTGTTGCAGGAGTAGTAGGTGGCTTCGTGGCTGGTGTCACCGGAATTGGAACAGGCATCCTAATGTTGGCAATTATTCCGTTGGTATTACAAAGTCTGGGCTGTCCAGAATCTGCAATTATACCAATGACCATTGCCAATACGGTGGTGGGTACCTTGTTTGCTTCGTTGATGAACAACTTAACCGTTATCAAAAATAAAAGGTTTTATAAAAAAGAAGCCATTATTGTAGGTGTGTCAGGTGCCTCCTTTGCTCTGGTAGTGCTGGAGGGTTTTGTGAAAGGTACTACCTATTCTCCGGTCTTATATAATTTTCTCATCGTTAGTGTTATGTTTTTTATTATATACAGAACCTTAAAAAGGTCTACTTCAGCTGCTTCTGTAAAGGAGTCTGCCACCCCATTAAAATTAGTGTTGTCGGGATTTTCAGGAGGGTTGATTGCTGCATTGAGTGGGCTCGGCGGGGGAAGTTTGACCATCCCAAGTTTGCATCTGTGGTGTAAAATGGATATGAAAAAGGCTAAATCTGTCACCTATTCAATGATTTTTTTGACTGCCATTGTCTTAACTACCAGCAACTTTTTGTCAGAACCCTTGTTTGAATACCAACTGACCTATGGTTTAATTGTATTGCCCATTGTTTTACCGCTGGTGTGTGGGGTTATGTTGGCGGCGCCTTTTGGCGTTGGCTTGGGTGAGCGGCTGAGCTCTAAATCTATTGCCATCCTATTTTCTGTTTTCGTTGGCGTAGTTACAATTAAAAAATTGTACGATCTGATCGTTTCAATTGGATAATCAATTAACTTTGTACCATGGGGTATTTATTTAATGATTTCGTAGGTTGGAAATCTTATTGTGAAGACAAGAATCTGCCACTTTACGAGGCGGTGGTAGAATATGAAGTGAGTCAAAAAGGTGCCGAAAGACTGGTTATTTTTGACAAAATGATGCATGCCTACCAGGTAATGAAAGAAGCGGTACGGGATGGGCTTAGCGAAGACATGCGTTCTAGGTCGGGAATGATCAGCAATGGGGCTAAGAAAGTAATAAAAAGTAAGGTACATGTTATTTCTCCAGAGTTTACTAAACTCATAGCAAGAGCTTTGGGTGCAAAAGAAGTGAACTCTTGCATGGGAAGAATTGTTGCGGCACCTACTGCAGGTGCTTCTGGTATTTTACCAGGAGTTTTGGTAACCCTTCAAGAAGAACACCAATTGGATGACAAAGTTATAGTGGAGGCCTTGTTGCTGGCAGCAGGAGTGGCCCTTGTAATAGAAAAAAAGTCTTCATTGGCGGGTGCTGTTGGCGGGTGTCAGGCCGAAACAGGAAGTGCAGCAGCCATGGCTTCAGGCGCGATAGTATATTGTTTAGGAGGGGATACAGACCAAGTATTCAATGCGGTAGCGATTACCATTCAATGTATGTTGGGTTTGGTGTGTGATCCTGTTGCAGGTTTGGTGGAAGTTCCTTGCGTGGTGCGCAATGCCAGTGCGGCAGCAATTGCCAATTCATCTGCTCAAATTGCGCTGGCCGATGTTTCTGCTGTTATCCCAGTGGATGAATGTATCGAGGCCATGGCCGAAGTTGGGCAAAGTATGGAAACAAGGTACAAAGAAACGGCCCAAGGGGGTCTAGCAGCCACTGCTACTGGTCGGGCCATTGCCAAAACCGTTTTGATTCAGGATATTGATTTTTTAGAGGAAGAAGATCAAACGTAAGTAACCACCATCTCTTTTCCGAAGTATAAAAAACCCGTAATTATAAACGACCAAAAAATAGCACTGATAAACATGTAGTAGATGATTTGAGGTCTTGGACTACCAAAAGTAGTTAATATTACGGTGCCTCCAATGGGGGTTAGTAAAATGGGACTCAAGAATGCCACCCCTTTCACTCCGTATTTTCGCCATATTCTTACAAACCTTCTCGATTTTTTGCTGAAGGTTTTTTTCTTTTTGGGCTTGTAAATTCTGTTGAATATTCTCAATCGAATAAAGTCGCCAAGGTAAGAGAACAATACCACGCTGGACATCATGCCAAGCATTGTAATCAGGACTGTTTTCAAATAGGGATAACCGGCCGCTAGGCCTAATGTGGGGCCAAATATAAACTTGACCATCGATAATAAGTATATCGAAACAAAAGTGATTAAATCGTCTGGGACCATTGTTTTTTAAGCAACTACAGTATAGGTATAATACAAATAGATGAGCAATAAAATTCCTCCTTCGATCCGGCTAATGGTTCTGCGGTGCAACATCATTGGCAAGATAACTAAGGTGATGCCCAACATAGGAAGCATGTCTTTGTCCAATATTTCGTCGCTGACTTGTATTTCTTGAACGATAGAGGTAATACCTAAAATGGATAGAATATTAAAAATGTTGGAGCCCATTAAATTTCCGAGCGCCAAATCTGTTTCTTTTTTTAAACTTGCAACAATGGCCGTTACTAACTCGGGCAAACTGGTACCCAAGGCCAAAACGGTGATGCCAATGATTCTTTCGCTAACACCTAAGTTGATGGCCAAATCCTTGGCGTTTCCAACAAAAAGCTCAGAACCGAAATACAATCCAATACTTCCAATAACTAAAAACCCGATGTCTTTCCATATGGTGGAAGAGGAGGCGTCCGGAAGGTCCAAATCTTCTTCTATGGCCCGAAGGGCTTTGGTCTCTTTTCTTGATTTTCTAACGATGAATACGGTGTAAGCCACTAAGATGCCAATAAACAGCAGGCCTTCCCACTTTGAAATTAGGCCTTCTCTTATGAGTATGTACAATAAAACGGAGCTGCCCATTGTCATGGGCCAGTCAATTTTTAGACTGTCTGCAGACACTTTGACCGGGCCAATCATGGCGGTAATTCCTAAAACCAATGCTAGGTTGCATATGTTGGAGCCAATAACATTGCCCATGGTCAAATCTGGGCTGCCTTGTAAAGCTGATTTTAAACTAATTATTAACTCAGGGGCAGAAGTGCCAAAAGCAACAATTGTAAGTCCTACTACTAACGGTGAAATATGGGCCCTAAGCGCTATACTCGAAGCACCACGAACCAAAAAATCCCCACCAACAATGAGTATAACAAGTCCAACTATTAATAATAAAATACTTACAAGCATATAACCTTAGAGTTTTTCACCATAGCATAAATCTCCTGCATCCCCTAATCCGGGTACAATATACGAATTTTCATTTAAGCGCAAATCGATTGAACAGGTCCAAATTTTAAAAGGCGTACTTATTTGAGTTTCAATTTCTTTTATTCCTTCTTTCGTTGCAATAACGGATGCAATATGGATGAATTTTGGCTTGCCATTCTTGCAAATTGCTCGAATTGTTTCCACTACAGACTTACCAGTTGCTAACATTGGATCCGCCAGAATTACAACTTTGTTTTCTAAATTCCCTACCGCTGAATAACCCAAATCGATTTCGATGTTGTCCGACTCTACGCGTTGTGCTCCAACAAAACCAGAAGGCGCTTGATCAAAAACTCTTTGGAAACCATTAAAAAAAGGTAGACCTGCTCTTAAAACTGTTACCAAAACGTTGTTGTTGTCTGGTACTTTTGCCGTCCACTTTCCAAGCGGGGTTGTAGCGGTTTGTTCAATGTAACCTAGGTCCTTGGATATTTCAAAACCAAGAATCTCTCCAAGGCGTTCTAAATTGAATCGGAACCGCAGTGGATCTTTTTGAATTTCTATGTCTCTGAGCTCAGCCAAATACCGATTTCCTATAGTGTTTTCTTGTCGCAGCTCAAATACCATCTAGTTGTTTTTTTGGGAAAACGATCCTTGTTTAGGGGTGTAATTGGGTTAAAAATTTCAAGATATAAAAAAAAACTGAATTATGATTTCCGTCAGAAACTTATTTTTGCCATTTGCCAATATATTGGTATTGATAGGCTTAGTAACAAAAACTCAAGTTTTCTTCTTTATTTTGCGGAATGGATTTTAAGTTATTAGAAGAACTTGTGCGAATTCCGGGAACATCGGGAGATGAAGGTAAAATAAAGGCCTTTTTAATGGCGCATGTTGCGGACCATAAAAACAAATGGAAACAGAGCCCGAAAGTGATCAGCGAGGGCATCCAAGATAATTTAATTTTGGTTTTTGGAAAACCCACCATGGCCTTCTATGCGCACTTGGATACCGTTGGTTTTACCGCTCGTTACCAAAATCAGTTGTTGGGAGTAGGAGGGGTAGCGGCAGAAACTGGGTTTCGAATCGCTGGCGAGGATTCCTATGGCGCCATAACTTGCAACCTCCAAACGGATGAGGAAGGCAGGGTGTTTCATGATTTCCAGCGTTCCATTGAACCTGGTACCCCATTGTGTTTTGCAGAAGATTATAACCAAAGCTCTGTTGCCATAAGAACGCCCTATTTGGACAATCGATTGAGTATTTGGAATATGCTGACATTGTGCCCGACCCTAACCAATTGCGCCATAGTATTTACAACTTTCGAAGAGCATGGTGGTGGGAGTGTCGGGTATTTAAGTGCATTGTTGCATGCCCAATACCAGCTGGAAAAAGCCATTATCGCCGATGTTACCTGGCATACCGATGGCGTGAAAATGGGAGGAGGGCCTGTTTTGTCGCTGCGGGACCAATACATACCCAGACGGCGTTATTTGGACGAAGTGATAGGCGTTATCAATAGGAGCGATATTCCAGTTCAAATGGAGGTAGAGGGAGAAGGAGCTAGCGATGGTAAAGACATTCAGTTGAGCGCTATTCCTATGGATTGGTGCTTTGTAGGATTGGCCATAGACAACATGCATACTCCTTTTGAAACAGCGAAAATTTCGGACATAGAACAGCTATTAAAGCTATACAGTGCGCTGTCAGACGAAATGTAATTTTTTTAAAACAAAAGATAGTGGAATTGTCTATATTTGCGAGCCCGTTGAAGTGGGGTTGGAGAAATGAAGATACACGAAAAAGATTTTGGTGCTTTTTTAAGCAATGAAAAGATAGAGGCTCGGATAGATGAGATTGCAGCGGAAATTGAGTCTAAGTACAAAGGGAAGAGGCCACTTTTTGTTGGATTGTTGAATGGTGCTTTTATGTTTGCTTCTGAAATATTTAAGCGAATAACCATCGATTGCGAAATATCTTTTGTGAAGGTAGCTTCTTATGAGGGCATGAATAGCAGTGGAGACGTTAAGAAAATGATAGGCTTGAATGCAAATGTATTCAATCGGGATGTCATTTTAGTAGAAGATATTGTAGATACAGGGCTGACCCTCGAGAATATTCTCAAGGAGTTTGAAGAACTGGGAACCGCTTCACTAGAAGTTGCAACCTTGCTTTCAAAGCCCGATGCGCACAAAACAAAATTAAACCTTAAGTACGTTGGGTTTGAAATTCCTGATGAGTTTGTAGTCGGTTTTGGAATGGACTACGATGGTTTGGGCAGAAACCTTAAGGATATTTATAAAATTAAGTAACAATTAAAAAACAGCATTATAATGTTGAACTTAGTATTATTTGGCCCTCCGGGAGCAGGTAAAGGCACACAAAGTGCTAAAATCATTGAAAAGTATAACTTGCTCCACATCTCTACAGGAGATTTATTTAGAAAACACCTATCAGAAGGCACTGCACTTGGCCAATTGGCTCAAAAGTACATGGACAATGGCAATCTTGTTCCGGATGAGGTTGTAATTGGAATGGTTGGAGATAAAATTAAGTCTACCCAGGGAGTTGCCGGAATTGTTTTTGATGGTTTCCCAAGAACGGTGGCGCAAGCAGAGGCATTGGATGTGTTGTTGAATGATATGAAAACGCCTATATCGGGTATGGTTTCATTGGAAGTACCGGATGAGGAGTTGAAAACACGTTTGATGGAAAGAGGTAAAACTTCAGGAAGAGTGGACGATCAAGATGCCGCTAAAATTGACAATAGAATACAAGTTTATTATAAGGAAACCTTGCCAGTTGCGTCTTTTTATGAAAAGCAAGACAAATTAGCAGCTGTCAAAGGAGTAGGTTCCATAGAAGAAATATTTGGAAGTATTTGTGGCGCTATAGAAAAGCTGAACTAAATACGAATAAAAAATAAAGGATGTCATACAATCAATCCAAACGGGTTAATTGTATGACATTTTGGTTATAAAAAGAATACATTATGTCAGGGTCTAATTTCATCGATTACGTAAAGTTTTGCTCCAGATCAGGAAAGGGTGGTGCAGGTTCCGTACATTTTAGAAGAGAGAAGTTTGTTCCAAAAGGAGGACCAGATGGAGGAGATGGTGGTCGAGGAGGGCATATTATTTTAAGAGGAAATGCCCAGCTTTGGACACTTTTGCACCTAAAATATCGAAAACATGTAATAGCAGTTGGTGGAGGGCCAGGAGAAGGAGGCTGCCGATCCGGAGCAGATGGAGAAGATATCATTTTAGAAGTTCCATTGGGTACCATTGCAAGAAATTTTGAGACTGGGGAGAAAATGATTGAAGTGGCGGAAGACGGTCAGGAAATTGTACTTACCCAGGGTGGTAGAGGCGGTTTGGGCAACCACCATTTTAAAAACAGTGTACAACAAACACCACGACACGCCCAACCCGGTGAAGACGGAATTGAAGAATGGGTGGTGCTGGAGTTGAAATTATTGGCGGATGTAGGGCTTGTAGGTTTCCCTAATGCCGGAAAATCTACTTTGCTGTCAGTTATTTCCGCTGCCAAACCAAAAATTGCAGACTATGCGTTTACTACACTGGTGCCTAACTTAGGAGTGGTAGAATACAGAGATTACAAGTCTTTTGTAATGGCGGATATTCCGGGAATTATAGAAGGGGCTGCGGAAGGAAAAGGATTGGGAACTCGGTTTTTAAGACACATAGAGCGCAACTCTATATTGTTGTTTTTAATTCCGGCTGATTCAAACGACGTGCAGAAGGAATACGATATTTTGCTCAATGAGCTTAAAAAATTCAACCCAGAATTATTGGATAAAAGACGGTTGTTGGCGGTGTCAAAATCTGATATGTTGGACCAAGAACTAAAAGATGAAATGGTTCAAGAATTGCCAAAAGATGTACCGTATTTGTTTATTTCCTCTGTAGTCCAAGAAGGCCTTGTGGAGTTGAAAGATGAAATCTGGAAAGCGATCAACGAATAAAACAAACATGTCATATTGTCACATTTGAAGAATTGGCAATAAAATTGACATAAGCAATACCACGAATTAAATGTTTAATCCACTTCGAAGTGGTAAAAGCAAAGTTTAATTGATATGAGTAAGGAAAATCTAGAAGAAAAGGAAGAGCAATTGCATAACGCTGCTGAAGAATCTGAGTCAACTGATTCTAATGAAAATAATGATTCTGTTCAAGAGGAAGAAGCGCAAGAAACAATAGAGTTGGATCCAATTGAAAAGCTTAATGCAGAATTAAAAGAGCAAAAGGATAAATTTTTAAGGCTTTATTCTGAATTTGAAAATTTCAGAAGGAGAACGGCCAAAGAAAAAATGGAATTGGTGCAAACGGCCAATGCTGGGCTAATGGAAGGGCTGATTCCCGTTGTAGATGATTTTGAAAGGGCTTTGCAAGCCTTTGAAACAGCTCCAGATTTGGATGCTGCCAAAGAAGGAGTAGCCCTTGTTGCCTCTAAGTTTAAAAACACCTTGGAAGCCAAAGGGCTTAAAGTTATGGACCACGAGGTGGGCGGAACGTTTGATACAGACTACCATGAGGCCATTACACAAATCCCTGCTCCAGAAGAAAAATTGAAGGGAAAGATTGTGGACGTTATTGAAAAAGGGTATTTATTGGGCGATAAAGTTATCAGGTACGCCAAGGTTGTGACCGGTCAATAATCCGGAAAAGTTAAAAAGTAGAAAATGGCTAAGAGAGATTATTACGAAATTTTAGGCGTAAGCAAAACCGCCTCTGCTGATGAGATTAAGAAGGCATACAGAAAAATTGCGATTAAATTTCATCCTGATAAAAACCCAGGAAATAAAGAAGCAGAAGAAAACTTCAAAGAAGCTGCTGAAGCATATGAAGTGTTAAGCAACGAGCAAAAGAAGCAACAATACGATCGTTTTGGTCATGCTGGAGCAAACGGCGGCGGTTTCGGTGGCGGTGGCGGTATGAATATGGAAGACATATTCTCTCAGTTCGGCGATGTTTTTGGCGGAGGTGGCAGTCCTTTTGATAGCTTTTTTGGCGGCGGTGGCGGCGGAAGAGCAAGAAGAAGAAAGGGATCCAACCTGCGTATTAAATTAAAACTAACTCTTGAAGAGGTAGCCAACGGCGTTGAGAAAAAGATCAAGGTCAACAGAATGGTGGTAGCAGAAGGCGTAACTTTCCGTACTTGTCCTACCTGTCAGGGGAGAGGCCAAGTTCAGAAAACAGTTTCTACTATGTTGGGGCAAATGGTTTCTACTACTACTTGCCCAAGCTGTAATGGGTCTGGTCAGATGATCGACCAGAAGCCGGCTGGAGTGGATAGTTCTGGTTTAAAAAACAAAGAAGAAGTAATAGAAATTAAAATACCTGCAGGTGTTGCGGATGGTATGCAGCTGAGTATGGGCGGCAAGGGCAACGAAGCACCAGGTGGAGGAGTACCAGGGGATTTGCTCATCTTGATAGAGGAAAAAGAAAATGAGTTCCTGAAGAGAGATGGCAACAATGTGATTTTTGAACTTTATGTGAGTTTTATTGATGCGGCACTCGGTACCAATGTAGAAGTGCCGACCATTACCGGTAAAGTGAAAATAAAAATCGATCATGGAACCCAAAGCGGAAAAATATTGAGGTTGCGAGGTAAGGGAATCAAAGATATCAACGGATATGGTTCCGGAGACCAATTAATTCACGTCAATGTTTGGGTGCCAAAAAACTTGTCATCCGAAGAAAAGGATACTTTGGAATCCTTAAGACAATCGCCTAATTTCGCACCAAAACCAGGAAGTTCAGATAAAGGATTCTTTGAAAAAATGAAAGAATTCTTTGAATAAAAGAGATTAAAATAACGACCAAAGCCGCATGTAATAAATGCGGCTTTTTTGTTGCTTCTGAATGCGATTTTTTTGTAACCTAATCCCTATAAATCCGTCTTTATAAGAATGCGAATACTATCCTTGTACGTCTTTGTTGCTTCTGTACTTGTTTCCCAGAGTGGTTGGGCACAAATAAAAAAGCAATTTTCTATAGAAAGTGCTTCAAATTATGAAGTGATGGAAGTGAAGTTCCATGCGCAGACTGGTGTTTGTTATTTCAAACCTACCTATAAAAAGACGCCACTCAATGTTTACAGCAACCTTGCCGATGATGAATTCAAACACCAGTACACCAAAAAGGTGGAAGCTGGGGTATGCCAAGTAGATTTGGCTATAAAAAGCGAGGAAGAAAAAGGGTTTGGGAAATCCATTTCCATGGGTTTTTTAGGTAATACGGACAAAGAAGCAGATGGTCTTTGGAAGGTTTATTTGTCTCAAGAATTAAAATACAGATTGGATTTAAAGTTTGATATCAGCGATGCATTTGTCGACTTGTCTGGAATCAACGTAGAATCATTAAAGATAAATTCTGGAAGTGCCAATGTAATATTGGATTACAATTCTGGCATTGGCAATGCTGCCCAAATGGAAGACTTTAAAATTAAAGTTAACCTAGGGTCGGTTGAGGTGAATAAAATGGAATTAACAAAAGCCAAAAAGTTGAACGCAGAAATTGGCTTTGGAGACTTGGTCATCCATTATGAAAAAATCCCAACGCAGAAATCAGAAATAAATGCTACAGTGGGTGCCGGCAATATGGTGATCACCATGCCAAAAAGCGGTGTGCCAGTAATTATAAAAGTAAAAGATTCTATGTTTTGTAGTGCGAACCTACCAAAAGGTTACAGAGAATTGCGCTCCAATGTGTATGTGAACAAAGAATATAGCCCTGAAAAGAAAAACCTACAGGTAATTAATGTAGATTTGGCCATGGGCAACATGATCATTAAAGAGCATTAGTTCAGCACCTTATACGACAGTTTAGCTTCCAACATTACCATTCTCAATTTATTTATTAGTTGCCAATCCCGAATGATTATATTTGATTGAATTTAAACCTCGATCAATTTGAACATTCTTGAAGCACAAAACATTTCGAAGTCATATGCAGGGCATACTGCCCTCAATGATGTAAGTATTTCAATTCCGAACCAGAGTATTTTTGGTTTGTTAGGACCTAACGGTGCTGGCAAAACTACGCTTATTCGAATTATCAATCAAATAATTGAACCAGACCAGGGCAGCATCACCATCAATGGCGAGGCCTTGAACCAAAACCACATTGGGCTAATTGGGTACCTCCCAGAAGAACGTGGGTTGTACAAAAAGATGAAAGTTGGGGAACAGCTCATCTACCTGGCTCAATTAAGAGGCTTGCCAACCAAGGAAGCGAAAGAAAAAAGCAAATTTTGGATTAAGAAACTAGGACTATCTGATTGGTGGGGTAAAAAAGTGGAAGACCTTTCCAAGGGGATGGCGCAAAAAGTTCAATTTGCGTCTACCGTTTTGCACGAACCAGAATTGATTATTTTGGATGAGCCATTTTCCGGTTTTGATCCAGTCAATGCCAATTTGATTAAGGATGAAATATTAGAACTCAGAGACAAGGGCTGCACGATTATATTTTCCACCCACCGAATGGAATCTGTCGAACAACTGTGCGACCACGTGGCCATGATCAACCAATCTGAAAAAATTCTAGACGGCAAAAAATCTGAAGTAAAAGCCGCTTTTAAAAAGAATGTGTTTTTGTTGAAACACAAGGGCAGCTTCAGTTTGGAAGAAAACGGAGTAACCATAGAAAGTCAAGAGATCTTAGAAGACGATTACTATGAGACAAAGCTCAAAATGGATGGAGCCCATGCACCCAATGAATTGATTCAAAAATTACTTAGTAAAACAGAAATACACGGCTTTATAGAAGAAGAACCGAGTATCAACGATATTTTTATTGAAAAAGTAGAAGGAGGAAACCATGAATAAGGTATTTTTAATAGTACAGCGCGAGTTTTTAAGCCGAGTAACAAAAAAGTCGTTTTTATTGGTCACTTTTTTGGTTCCGCTGATATTTCCGTCCGTTGGGTTTCTTGTTGGATATTTGGCCCTAAACGATGACGTAGAACAAAAAGTCATTCGAGTTTATGATGAAAGCAAAAGCATACAACTGGAGTCCAACGAACGCTTCAGTTTTGAGGCTGTAGAAGGACCACTCGATTCAGCCAAAAGTAGGTTCAACAGTTCCGAGGATTTTGGATTGTTGCATGTTCCAGATATCAATATGTTTGAGCCAAAGGGAATGGTGTTGTATACCATGGACAACCCTTCTTTGACTATGAAGAATGGCTTAGAAAATAGAATTGAGTCTGTTATCAAGGCCAATAAACTGATTTCGATGTCCTTATCGAAAGAAAAGTTGGACAGTTTGAATACTTCGGTATCTATCAAAACGATTAACATTTCGGAAGGAGAAGAAAAAGAAACCAACTCAGGTTTATCCGCAGGGATAGGCATGGTTGCAGGGTTTTTAATTTACTTTTTCTTGTTTGCTTATGGCGGGCAGGTGATGCAAGGGGTTATTGAAGAGAAAAGCAGTAAAATTGTGGAAGTTATTGTGAGTACTGTCAAACCTTTTCAGTTGATGATGGGGAAAGTACTGGGGATTGTATCCGTTGGAATTTTGCAAATCATGATTTGGGTAGTTTTAATAGGGGCTGTTATGGTAGGCGCTAGGGCATTTGTAGGTACTTCGCCACAAGAAAAAATGATGACAGAAGTCCAAACAGAAATGTTAGACGATGCGACCCAGGAAAAAATTGAATCTTCGAAAGAGGAAAAAATGGCCCAAGTTATGGATGAAATTGAAGGGCTCCCTTTTACAAAAATTATTGTATCGTTTATATTTTATTTTATTGGAGGGTTCTTATTGTACGGCGCGCTATTTGCCGCTGTAGGATCGGCTGTGGACACCCCGGCAGATGCCCAGCAATTTATGGTTCCGATTATGTTGCCCATCATTATGGCTTTGTTTATTTTGATGGTAGTGGTACAAAAAGACCCAAATAGTGCGTCAAGTGTATGGCTGTCCATGGTGCCTTTTTTCTCCCCAATCATCATGATGGGAAGAATGGAATATGCAGAAACATGGGAAATTATTGTGAGTATGTTGTGCTTGGTAGGAGGTTTTGCCTTCACCATCTGGATGGCAGGTAGAATATACCGGGTAGGCATCTTGATGCACGGTTCTAAAGTAAACTACAAAGTTCTCTGGAAGTGGATGACCATGAAGGGTTAAAACAGAAAAATGTAAATAGTTAATAAAAAAACCGACAACAGTCGGTTTTTTTATTGGTAGAATCTTAAATTTATCGCTTTGCACAGGTTTTATCAGTTACAATGGCCAAAAAAAGGATAAAAAAGGATCGGTACGACATTTTTCAAAATAAGTCCAAAGTAAAGTGGGCCATTATTATATCCTCTGTGGTGGTTAGTGTAACGTCTTTGTACTACACCAATTATTTGGTACAACAGCTAAAATCTAGAGAAAAGAAGTTGGTGGAGCTTTACGCTAAAACACTTGAGTATACCAACAACGATGATATGGACGACAACTTATTGTTCATAACGCAAGAAATCCTATTCCCAAACAACCAAATACCGGTCATTTTAACCGATACGGAGGGGAACGTGATTTCCTCCAGAAACCTGGGGGTGGAGGATGACCTTTCAATTCAGGAAAAAACAGAGATTTTGCAGGGAGAGATTGAAGATATGAAAAAGGCCTATGAGCCAATTATTCTTCCTTTGAAAGACGAAAACGATGAAGTATATGATTTTTACTTTGTGTATTACCGGAATTCATTTTTACTAACGCAGCTGACTTTTTATCCCATCATCCAACTGTTTATTGTGGCTATATTGGGAGTGATTGCCTATTTGGTATTTAATTATTCCAAAACTTTAGAGCAAAATAGGGTGTGGGTTGGGTTGGCAAAAGAAACCGCCCACCAATTAGGAACGCCGATTTCTTCCTTAATGGCTTGGATCGAATACA
Organism: Cytophagales bacterium Alg240-R148; assembly: GCA_900537185.1. Classification (GTDB taxonomy): domain Bacteria; phylum Bacteroidota; class Bacteroidia; order Cytophagales; family Cyclobacteriaceae; genus Alg240-R148. The sequence continues at coordinate 547,293 of LS999827.1, read as the reverse complement.
TTAAAACCGATGATGCTTTCCAAGACAAAAGCATTGTAGAGGAACTAAACAAGGATGTTGAAAAGCTGGTTTTGATAACAGAACGTTTCTCTAATATTGGTTCGGAACCGGACCTCATTGAAGAAAACGTCTACCAAGTAGTTAATAGAACCATTAATTATTTGAGACCAAGAATTTCTCCTAAAGTTGAAATTTATGTGTATGCCATACACGAAAATATTACGGCGCAAATGAATGCGCCATTGTTTGAATGGGTATTGGAGAATTTGTGTAAAAATGCAGTGGATGCCATGGGGGGTTCCGGAAGAATTCAATTGAGGATATTAAGAGGAAATGAAAACCGAGTTTTTGTGGATGTTGGGGACACTGGAAAAGGAATAGCCAAGTCCAAACTAAACAACGTTTTTAATCCAGGTTTTACCACTAAAGAACGGGGCTGGGGGCTAGGATTAACCCTCGCCAGAAGGATAATTGAGATCTACCACAAAGGTAGAATATTTGTGAAATCTTCGGAAGAAGGGGTCGGAACTACATTTAGAATAATACTCAATACTTAAATATTACAGCAATAGTTCAAATTTCATTTAATATCTTTGGTTTAAAAAAATTTAGGCGTAGCTTTGCAGTCTGAAATTTTAGGGTAGCTATAAGTTATTATACAAACAAATTAAGAATGGCAAATATTGGTAAAATAACCCAGGTAATTGGTCCAGTTGTCGACGTAGCTTTTGATGGTGAAGGCGCCAAATTGCCTAACATCCTCGATTCTCTCGAAGTAACCAAAGAAAATGGAACTAAAGTGGTTTTGGAATGTCAAAAGCATTTGGGAGAAGATAGAGTACGAACCATTGCAATGGAAGGTACCGAAGGACTTGTTAGAGGATTGGATGTACTGGATACAGGCAGTCCGATCGCAATGCCTACTGGTGAAGACATCAAAGGTCGATTGTTTAACGTTGTAGGAGATGCTATTGATGGTATTCCACAGCCAAAAGGAGAAACTAAGTTGCCAATTCACAGATCGGCACCTAGATTCGAAGATCTATCTACTTCAACGGAAGTATTGTTCACAGGAATCAAAGTAATTGACTTGATCGAACCTTACGCCAAAGGTGGTAAAATCGGATTGTTCGGTGGCGCTGGAGTTGGTAAAACAGTTTTGATTCAGGAGTTAATTAACAATATAGCCAAAGGGCATGGTGGTCTTTCTGTATTTGCCGGTGTTGGTGAAAGAACAAGAGAAGGAAATGATCTTTTGAGAGAGATGATCGAATCGGGTATTGTAAAATACGGCGATGAATTCGAAAAATCTATGGAAGAAGGTGGTTGGGATCTTTCAAAAGTGGACCACGATGAATTAAAAGAGTCAAAAGCAACATTTGTATTCGGTCAGATGAACGAACCTCCAGGTGCAAGGGCACGAGTGGCTTTGTCGGGTCTTACATTGGCAGAATACTATAGAGATGGCGATGGAGAAGGGCAAGGAAAAGACATCCTTTTCTTTATCGATAACATATTTAGATTTACTCAGGCTGGTTCTGAGGTGTCGGCTCTTTTGGGTCGTATGCCTTCAGCTGTGGGGTATCAGCCTACTTTGGCAACAGAGATGGGAGCCATGCAGGAACGCATTACTTCAACCAAGAATGGTTCCATTACATCTGTACAGGCGGTTTATGTACCTGCGGATGATTTAACGGATCCAGCACCAGCAACAACATTTGCTCACTTGGATGCTACCACAGTACTTTCTAGAAAAATCTCTGAGTTGGGTATTTATCCAGCGGTAGATCCTTTGGATTCTACTTCTAGAATTCTTTCTGCAGAAGTAGTAGGAGACGAACACTACAACACAGCAACAAGAGTAAAAGAAATCTTACAGCGCTACAAAGAACTTCAGGATATCATTGCTATTTTAGGAATGGATGAATTGTCTGAAGAAGACAAACAAACAGTGCACCGTGCACGTAGAGTTCAGAGGTTCTTGTCACAACCTTTCCACGTTGCAGAGCAGTTTACTGGTCTTAAAGGTGTATTGGTTGATATTAAAGATACGATCAAAGGCTTTAACGCTATTATGGATGGGGAGTACGATCACCTACCAGAAGCAGCGTTTAACTTAGTAGGTTCTATTGAAGAGGCTGCTGAGAAGGGCGAAAAAATGTTAGCGGAAGTAAAATAAATCATACAAACAGGTGTTGCAAAACACCTGTTGTACCTGAAAACTATACATTATGTATTTGGAAATAGTTACACCAGACAAAAAGATATATGAAGGCGAAGTTAAAGTTGCAACTTTTCCTGGAATCGATGGTTCTTTTCAAATATTGAACAATCACGCACCAATTATCAGTGCATTGGGCAAAGGGGATTTATCCATTGTAGACAAAGACGGTAAAATTATATGGGAAATTGACGGTGGAGTCGTAGAGGTATTAAACAACAAAATTGTTGTTTTAGCCGAAAGTATTATTGATTAATAAAATTAAAAGAATAGTGAAAAAAGTCATCCTTGTAAAGGGATGGCTTTTTTTTTGTCTTTTTTTATTTGGAAATGCTTTTTTACATTACAGATAATTGGCTTATTGATGCCCCATCTTGGGTGTTTACGGGGTAGGGCTTCAATATGGAAGTATGTTTAATTGGAATGCGCTTTTGGCGTTAAATAATACAGGTGAATTGAATAAAAAATTCCGGATATATTCGGCCATTTTTTGGCTATTTGTAATTCTAGTAGGCTGGTACTTAAGTTTTGTCCAACCTTTTAGAGAGGGTGGATGGTCTTTTTCACAATTTTTACATTGGCCATTGACTTTGTTTTTGTCTTATTGGGTCGTAGGACAAGTTACTCCAGTTATTTTCTCTGTTGGTAAGGCCAAAACATGGCCAACAAGGGTTGTATTTTATATTTCAATTGCAGGCATTGCCGTTGTGTTACAGTATGGGCTGTGGTTGGTGTTAAGTGTATTGCTCAACAGACTGTTTGTATACAATGGCAGTTTAGGAATGGATGCTATTTGGCTTAACTGGCAACAACAAATTAACCTGATGCCACTTGGGGGCATTGCTTTTGGAGTTGGGATGTTGCTGTACCATTTGTTGGAACGACAGAACCAACTAGAGTATGACTATGGCAACAAAGTGCATCTCGAGAAAAAGTTGAGTGATGCGCGTTTCTATGCTTTGCAAATGCAATTGAATCCCCATTTTTTATTTAACGCCTTTAATTCCATAGCGACTATGATTAGAAAGGGAGAAGGAAAGAAAGCGATTGCTATGTTGGCGGGTTTGGGAGATATGCTCCGGGTTGCACTGCAGCAGAACAAACAGGTTTTTAGTACAATAGACAAAGAAATGCAGATGTTGGAGTCCTATTTGGCCATTGAATCGATTCGATTCAGAGACCGATTGGTAGTTGAAATAGCGGTAGATCCACAGCTTGGGCATGCTAAAATACCTGCTTTTATTCTACAGCCTATAGTAGAAAATGCCTTCAAGCACGGAATTTCTAAATGCTTGGGAATGGCAACGCTCCGGGTGAGCATTGAAGAAAAACAAAAGAAAATTGAAATCAATGTCACCAACTCAGTACCAGAACAGGGTTGGGATTTAACCCATGACAAGGGCATTGGAATGAATAATGTTACCAGTAGACTCTTGCTGTTATACCAAAATGCATTTCAGTTGCTGATCACCCAACTAGAAGGCACCGTAAATATTAAATTGGTTCTACCATTTGAACATGAGAAAAATTAAAACCATAATTGTAGATGACGAGCCAGACGCTCGGGAAGGGCTTGCATTGTTAGTTGCAGACCACCCGGCGCTAGAACTACAGGCAAGTTGTAAAAATGGTTTAGAAGCCTTGGACTACCTCCATTCTAACGCGGTGGATTTGATGTTTTTGGACGTTCAAATGCCGGTGTTGTCGGGTTTTGAAGTGGTACAGAACATTGTTCCATCCAGAATGCCCCTAGTTGTATTTGTTTCAGCTTATGATGCCTACGCTTTAAAGGCATTTGAAGTGAATGCCCTAGATTATTTACTGAAGCCCTGTACCGACGAAAGGTTTGGTGAAATGGTTTTCAAAGTGAAAGGAAAAATAAAAGACCAACAAATGGCAGCGATTGGCAAGGAAGTTACCCAACAAAAGGAGCACTTGCAGCAAGGGTCGGTGCTTACTCCAGGGGCCTTAAATTGTTTGCCAATAAAAATAAATGGTCGAACCAAGTTGCTCCAATATTCGGAAATATTTTGGATTCAGGCATATGATTATTACGTAAAAATCCATGTCAAAGGCCATGTCCATGTGGTGAGAGATTCTATTAAAAGGTTGAGTGAAGTGTTGCCAGTTGCTCAATTTTCTAGGGTGCACAAGTCCTCTATTGTACACCTGCAAAAGATTCAAGATATCGTCAAACTAGGAAATGGGGAGTACAAACTAACAGTAGAAGGACAGGAAATTAAGGTGAGTAGAAGTTTTAATCATGCCATTAAGAACCTGCTGTAACGAGATACTGCATATTGGGTGCGCTTTGCTGCAAATTGCTTCCATACAAGGGAGTTTGTTTGGAAATTGATTCAAAATAAAAGCACAGGACCATGATCAAAAATTATTTTAAAATAGCACTTCGGAATATTGCCGGTCAAAAATTGTTCACTTTCATCAATGTTTTGGGGCTTTCAGTGGGCATGGCAACTGCTTTGTTGATAATGGTCTGGGTTAATTTTGAAAGGAGCTTTGATCAATTTCATTCCAAAAAAGATCAAATTTTCAGGGTGGTTCAATCCATACAGTTCGAAGAAGAAGTTACTTGGGCCATTACTCATGGGCCTTTGGCTCCGTCCTTGGTTGCAAATTTCCCAGAAATCCAACGGGCCTCAAGATTTGTTGGAGGTACGTGGAATGTGACTATTGAAAAGGAATCCCATCAATTTAGGAATGGTTATGTCGATCCTAGTTTTTTGAAGATGTTTGATTTTGAATGGATAAAAGGGGATAGAGCGCATGCATTGAGCACACCCAAGTCTGTGGTGTTAACAGAAAAAATTGCAACGGAAATATTTGGTGAGCAGGACCCATTAGGGGCGACACTTAACTTGTTTGATTTTATAGATGTTGTAGTAGTTGGAGTGATCCAAGACATACCAATCCATTCCCACCTTCAGTTTGAAGCCCTGTCCAGTATGGACATAGCAAAAGAAATGGGGTATACCGTCGAGTCCTGGGGCAATAGCACCTTCAATACTTACATTCAGTTGGATGCCTTAGCAGATTACAAAGAGGTTGAGTCGAAAATTGCTGGATTTGCAAGAGACAAACCTACATTAGAAGAAGAACAAACCTTAAAGTTGCAGCCGTTGTCTTCTATACACTTCTCTTCTGGAATTGATTTTGAAAATGCGGTGGTGGGCAACAAAACCTATGTGATTATTTTCTTTTCAGCAGGGCTATTCTTGTTGGTCATAGCCAGTATCAACTTCATGAATTTGGCTATGCTGTTGTCTTTAAGGCGTTCTAAAGAAGTAGGCATTAGAAAATCAGTTGGAGCAGCGAAAAACCAGTTGGTAATGCAGTTCCTTTTGGAAGCGGTATTAATGGTCACTTTGGCATTTGGGCTTGGGGCATTATTGGCTAAATTGATGCTGCCTTTGTTTCAAGAATTTGTAAGACAGCCTTTGGTCTTGGATTTTTCGGATCCTCAGTTGATAGGAACCGCAGCTGTACTTTTATTAATAACCGTGCTATTATCAGGTGCTTATCCTGCATTTTATCTAACCTCTTTTGACCCGATTAAAGTGTTAAAGGGGCAGGTTGTAGGGTACAAAGGGGGGCAATCTCAAAGGAATATTTTTGTAGTGGTACAATTTGTAATGTCCATCATGTTATTAACCGGGACTATAGCCGTTTACATTCAGGTGGATTATTTAAAGAACAAAAACCTGGGCTACAACCATGAAAATATAGTGTATTTTCCAATGGCTGAAATGTCCTTGAGCAAAGCGGAAGGTTTAAGGCATGAAGTTATGCAGCTCGATAATGTTTTGGAAGCAAGCACCAGTGCGAGTGTCCCATGGTATGGTTATCAGTTTTCAAATGCACTTTGGAGTTGGCCTGGAAAGGATCCTTCTGTTGATGTGTTATTTAGAATTGACTATGCTGGGTACAATTACCACCGTACTTTTAACATAGACGTAATAGCAGGCAGAAGTTTTGAGCCCGATTTTAATGATAGCCTTTCTGTATTGATCAATGAAACAGCTGCAAAGGCAATGCAGTTGAAAGACCCCGTAGGAGCTGTTATTACCTATGATGGTGCCCGCAACTATAAGGTGGTTGGTGTGATTAAGGATTTTCACTTTAGATCGTTACACGTCCCTATAGACCCTTTAATTGTAGGCCTGGCACAACAAGAAAATTATTTTATGTGGGTTAAATACAATCCAAACGAACAAAGCCATGTGGTGTCCAGTTTAAAAACGGCTTTTAATAACTACTTTCCAGAGGCACAATTTAACCACTATTTCTTAGATGCATCCATGGCCCGCATCTATGCATCAGAAGAAAGAGTAGAATTGTTGCTGTTGGTGTTTTCTGTATTGGCAATGGTCGTGTTAAGTTTGGGGCTGTTTGGGTTGATTGGATTCAGCATGAACCAGCGGCTAAAAGAAATAGCAATTAGAAAGGCATTGGGTGCGAGCCGGGCCACTATTGTTTTGATGTTGTTTAAAAACTTTTTATTTCTGATACTATTGGCTGTATGTATTGGAATTCCAATAGCGAATTTCTTTATCCGATCTTGGAGAGAAGGTTTTCCATATATGCCACCATTTAACTGGCTAACTTTTATAATACCACCATTTATTGTACTTGTTTTGGCTGTATTGGTAGTGTTAACGCAGTCCGTTGGGTTAAAAAACAAAGCCATTTTTGAGCAATTAAAATGTGATGGGTAAATTTTTAATTTCTAAAACTATCCTAAAACTCATGCTACTTTTTTTTCGAAAAACGCCAAGCACCTCCAGCCAACAGGACGTATAGCCCCAGAATGGCTAACATTTGTTCCCAAGCATGGACCATTTCATAATACAATATTAAAACCCCACCAAGGCTGAGCCCTGCAATGGATAGGAGAGTCAACACAGTAGAAGAGCCTGTTTTTTTTCTGATTTTATGGTTGGCTATGGCCATTAATAAGGAAACTAGTAAAAATGTAATGCTTCCAAATTCTAATATCAGTTCCAAGCCGCCACCAAGAATCAACAGACAGGCCATAGCTGTCATGGTCATAATGGCGTTGTTTGGATTGTTGTTTTTTCTTACTGCCAAAAATTTCGGAAAAAATCCATCTTTTGCCACAACAGACATTTGCCTGGAGGATCCAAATACTGTACCGCTGATGGCACTGCTGGAAGCTAGTACCGCACCCAAAATAACCAAGTTGGTGCCCAAACTACCCAATATGTTTCCAGCACCAGCGGCCAGAGCATATTCTTTGTTTTTAATTATATCTTCGGTAGGGATGGCAAACAAAGCACCCAGAGCAATAACCACATAAATTAAGATGGCCAATGAGATCGCAGAATAAATGGCTCTTGGAATGTTTTTGTCAGGGTTGGACATTTCGTTAACGGCATTGATAACCAACTGAAAACCTTCGTAGGCTACAAAGGTAAGGGAAGCAACAATAAGAATAGAAAAAACGTTGGAATGCTCGGCGTCTGAAGCTATGTTTTTAATAAAAACCCCGAAATCATTGTTGCCATTGGTCATTAATACAATTGAAATAATGCTCAGAACCACCAACTTTGTATAAACCATCAGGTCCTCTAGTTTTCCCATTCCATTGACACTCCAAATATTGATTCCAGCGAACAATGTTAGAATCCCAACAGCAAGCCCTTTTCTTAGCCAAATATTTTCTGCAAAAATAGTACTGCTGATGGCATAAGAGGAAAAGGTGTAAGCATACAAGGCCATGGTGCTGATGTATCCAAAAATTATAAACCAGCCAATGGCCGAGGCTGAAAATTTCGATCCTGGATAGGTTTTTTTGAAAAAAGAATAAGTAGCACCTTCGTCTTTGTAGTACAGTCCTAGTTTTACATAAGAATAGGCAGCAAGGGCTGCAATTAGCCCACCAATTATGATGGCAAAAGGTGTTAGCATGCCAATCATGGATACAGATATCCCCAAAACAGTGAAAATACCGCCTCCCACCATACCACCAAGTGCTATCGCTATAAGTTCTGCTAAACCCAAGCTTTTATTTCGTTTTCGGTGCTGTGTCATATGCTGTTGGTTGTTAGGTTCATGGGAAGAGATAGAAGTGGATTCTGCTTAATAACCTTTAAAATATCAAAAATAAATGAAAGTCCTTTCGCCCAATAAATAAAGTTATTGCAATTGCCCATTTAAAAGGTTAAAATTGTTCTGTCCCTTGTTAAGCTGTCGCTAAATAATAAAATTGAAGAAAATAATTGCCCACATATTGACCCCAATTCACCTGCTGTTTTTTGGTGGGTTGTTAGCATTTTTTCACCCGATACAAGTTGTGGCATTAAGGTTTGGCGGCTTCCAATTGCAAAAGCCTGTTGTAGAAATTCTTAACTATTTATTGATAAGAACCATTTGGTTGTTGGCTAGCACGGTTCGGCTTCGCGCCCCTAAAAATTTACCAGTAGATCGGCCTGTGATTATTGTTTCCAACCATCAAAGTATGTACGATATTCCTGCAGTGGTTTGGATGTTTAAGAAAATAGCCCCTAGGTTCGTTTCAAAAGTGGAATTGGCCAAAGGTATTCCTAGTATTTCAATTTACTTGCGAGGAGCACAGTCCGCACTAATTGACCGAAAAGACAAACAACAAGCCATTCGGGAAATTGAACGGGTGGGCCAATTGATACAAACTGAAAATTGTGGTGTTTGCATTTTCCCTGAAGGAACTAGGTCTAGGGATGGCTTGGTCCGACCCTTTAAAACTGGTGGCATAGAAGCGCTCTTGCAACAAGCACCCAATGCGGTTATTTGGCCCTTGGCCATTATTGGGAACAACCAATTGCACCAGTATGGCAAATACCCAATGGGCGTTGGCCATAAAATGGAGTACAAAGCGCTGGACCCTGTCGAACCAGACTTGAATAACATTCCGCTAACAGTTAAACAAGTAGAGCACTTGATACGAGAAGCTTTGGGTCAGTCCAAGCCGTCCACTGCGTAAACTTTTGCCATTTCCTTTTGTACCAACTTATCCGGTAAAAAACGCATGGTCAGTTTTAACAAGGCTTGCCCAATAGGTTGGTGGGCCATTTTTCCAAAATTCCAAGAATTGTTAACGATGTAATCTACTTTCTTGCGCCTCACTTTTTCGAAGCGCTGCCCCAAGGTTTGCAAATTGTTGGATGTTCGGAGTGCTTTGGCAAAATAATAAGCATCTTCAATGCCTTGGCAGCCCCCTTGCCCCATGTTTGGAGTGGTGGCATGGGCCGCATCACCGAGCAAAAAGACTGGCCCATCGCTCCACGATTTTAATTTTTTTAAATCGTGGATGTCATTGCGTATAATTTGAGGCGTATTTTCTATTATTTTTTGCACAGGATTGTCAAAATGTTGGCCGAATTTATTTAAAAGCTCTTGCTGTATGGTGGTTGCATTGTCTGTGCCGTTTTCTTTAGCAAGTGCTACCGCAAACCAATATACCTGATGTGTCGAGATGGGAGCAAAACCAAAACGAATTTTATGTCCCCACAACTCATGCCCTGTGGTACTTAAATTGGGTGGTAAGGCAAAATCTGCAATGCCTCTCCAACAGGTTTGGCCTGCGTAGCGGAGTTGGCTGTTAGGGAATATTTGTTGGCGCAAGGCCGAGTGGATTCCGTCTGCACCAAGGAGGAGGTCACAGGAGATGGTTGTATGGCCAACTTTCACTTCAACTACATTATTGGCAATAGAATGGTCGTTATAGGGAGCGTCCATGTGCACTGTTCCTTCCGGAAGTGCGGCCAACATTACTTGGTGCAGTGCATGTCGGTGTATGGAGGTGATGTGGTTGTTGGTGCCTTGGGTGATTTCAGAGTTTTTTATTTGGGATAAGGGTTGTAAACCGCGGTTGGCTACCGTAGCTTGGTGTATGGTATGTCCGGCATCTTGTATTTCGGTTTTTATGCCCAGCCATTCAAAAACTTTTAATGCATTCGGTTGGATCCAAATACCAGCTCCTACCTTGGCAAAAACTTTGCTTTTTTCATATACATGGCATTCAAAGCCCTCTTTGTTAAGAGCCAATGCCGTGGAAAGGCCAGTTATTCCACCTCCTATAATGGCAATTTTCATGGTATTTGTTAATTTTAGGTCCAAGTTACTAAAAAATATATTTAGGTCAAGTATACTAATTTGAAAAATACAAAAAAAACCATTTTATCCATTGCCTTGCAACAATTCAATGAGAAGGGCATTGATGGCACCACTTTAAGGGGGATTGCAACTGAAATGGGGATCAGCCAAGGCAATTTGAACTATCATTTTAAAACCAAGAATGCGTTAATTGAAGCTTTGTATTTTGATTTGGTTGAAGCGATGGACGGCAGAATGAGGGAGCTGGACCAGAGTGTTGGAGCAATGGAAAAGTTGTATGTTGCCTCTTCTGCAGGCATACTACAGATGTTTGAATACCGGTTTATTCTAAAGAATTTTGTGCAGTTAATGAAAGATTTCCCTGTAATTCAAAAACATTACGCAGGGCTACAGGTACTTAGAACTGAGCAGTTTTTAGCTGTTTTTAAGGCCTTAGAGCAGCTGGGGTACCTGCGAAAAGAAATGTTTGTTGGAGAATATGCACGCATGTTCGAAAGAATGAATATTCTGGGAGACTATTGGGTCAACTACTACGAAACCGATGTTAAAAAACGTCCGGTGCAATATTATGTTGACCTCCTTTTTGAAAGTATTTACCCTTACCTAACTGAAAAGGGTAAAGGGGCGTACCAAGCTGCATTCAATTCTTTTCCAAAGTAGTGGTAATGGATTTCACTATGCCGTCCAAGTCAGAGGTTTCATCCTGAATTTTATCCATTAAATCTCCAGTTTCTTTAGGGTCCTTGGTTAGGTCGGCCAAACTGCACAGTCCCAATATTCTCGCCACTGGCGCCCTTAATTTGTGCGCATTGATAAAAGCATATTCTTCTAGAATGGTATTTTTATCCTGCAATTCTTTGGTTCGTTTAAGAATTTCTTGTTGGAGGTGTTGGTTGTGTCCTTTTTTAAGGCGGTACCGGTACAAAAAGAACAACAAAACAAGGCACAAAATTCCCAACAAGATCCAAATGAAAATCGATTCAATCCGCGCATTTTTCAGTATAGTTTCGGCCTTGGAGGCCTCCAATTCCTTTTGTACTTGCAGCAACTTCAGTTCGGCATTTAACTCAGATTCAATTACTTTGGATTTATTTTCGGCATTGAACAAGGTTTCATAAAGTTGGTTGTATTTGAATTGGGCTTGGAAAGCCTGCAACGTATCTCCCAGTAAGGCATGGGCAAAACTGTACCCATTGTACATCTGCATTTCAAATTTTTTTGCATATTTCCTATTGAGGTTCAATCCAATAGATTCTTGAGCATATTGTTTGGCTTTTTTAATATTCTGTTGTTGGTAATAACACCGAGAAAGCAATAGAGTAGTTCTGAAGTTCTCGAAGGAGTTAGACGCATCGTAGTACTTTTTGCTGTTTTTTAAATTATAAATAGCAGAGTCAAGTTGGTCTATGTCGTAGTGCAACTTGCCTTTAAAAAACAACACCCTCCCTCTCAGATGGGTTTGCTCCAACTTGGTTGAATAAGAATAGGCCAATTGAATGTAATACATTGCGCTGTCATAATTTCCGAGTCCAACGTGGCTGTCGCTAATGTTGAGATAGTCCGTAATGATATGCGAGGGTATATTGGTACTTAGGTCAAATTTAAGAGTTTTATAATGTATGTTTAATGCTTTTTTATAAAGGGCGAGCGTATTGTAAATATGACCAATATTCGTCAGAACCGTTGTGGTTACTTCTATGTTTTTTGTCTGTTTTAATAAGGGCAAACAATTCTTTAATAGCTTCATTGCGTCGTAGTAGGCGCCCTGCTGCATTTTTATGACTGATTTGCGGTTGTTGAAAATTATTTCATTGTCTATGTCGTCTATTGCCTGGCTCATTGCGATGCCCTTGTTATAATTGGCCAAGGCAGAATCGCCTTCAATTGGGAGTTTGAGTTTGTAATAAAATAGACCCCGCGTATGGTAAAATTCAATCAGTTGGGCTGGTGCAACAATAGCACTTTGCAGTAGTTGGCTTGCGCGATAATAAAACTTGGCAGAATCTTGTTGTCCAGTTTGCTGGAATAAAAACCCTTTCAAAAACAAACCGTGCACCTGTGTAACTGTATCGATAGTAACAGAGCCCATTGGGTTGGGGATTATTTGGCCGATGGCTGTTTGTGCCTGTGGGTACCTTTCCCAAAGCAAATGGTCTACCGCTAAATGGTAAAGAGGGCCTTGTTGCTGTGGAAGCGCATGGGTGGAGAGGCTGCAAAGAATTACAACAAAACAAACAAAAGATCTCATTAGTGTGCTGTATGCGCGCATATGCTCCGTGTTATTGGTGTAGTTGAGTTCCGTTTTTTTACAATAACAATATCTGAAAATATTGGCGAATACAATGTCATGATCGCTACGAATTATTCAATTTACTTGGGGAAATAAAATTTTTAACTGTAATAATTATATTGGGAAGCAAGATGCTTCTTGATTGTTGTTCACAAATGTAACATCAACCAACAGAGCAATGGGAGTAGGCAGAGATAATAACTTCAAATAAGCAAGTTATTGTTTTTCCAACATACTGGTTATCGATTTTACAATGTTGTCTAAATCGCTGGTTTCGGATTCCATTTTATCAATTAGATGGTAAGTTTCGATGTTGTCCTCGGATAGCCGAACCAAGTTGCATAAGCCAAGAATTCTTGCCACGGGGGCCCTTAATTTATGGGCATTGATAAAAGAGTATTCTTCCAAAATTTTATTCTTTCTTTTTAATTCAGAAGTTCTGTTTTTTATTTCCAACTTAAGTTGGCGGTTGTGCTGTTTCTTGACCACATAACGGTAAATGAAAAAAGTGACTATTATTGCCAATAGAAAGGTTAAGAACAACGATATAATCGTATTGAACTTGGATGTTTTTAAATCTGCTTCTGTACGGGTGACCTGAAGTTGGCTGAGAATTTGATTGTATTTTAGTTGGGTATTGAGTTCAGACTCAATTATTCTCGAGCTGTTTTGATTGTTAAAAAGTGCTTGGTACAATTGGATGAATTGACTTTGGTAGTGGTAGGCTTTGGTGGTGTCTCCTAATAAAGCATGGGCAAAACGAAAACCTTCATATAAGTCCAAAAGGGCAGTTTTAGTATACCTTCTTTTGGTGTTTAGTTGCACAATTTCACGGGCAATGGATTGTGCTGCTTGGTGCTGGTTGAGTTCTAGTTGGATTTTAGAAATAAGCACCAATGTTTTAAGGTACTCGTGGTAATATTTTGGCTCCAGTGATTTTTTACATTGCTTTAATTGTTCCAATGCTGCGCTGAATCGGCCATCCTTATAGAATATTTTTCCTTTGTTAAAATGGCTTATCGCTGCTTCATACGTGTTGGTGGTGCATTCTAAATGCTGTTTGCTTTCTGATAAATAATATAACGCACTGTCATACAATTTTAGACCCTCATAACTTTCTGATATATTAATTAAATGCACATATACATAGTCTTGCAAGTCATTTTCTAGGTCCTGTTTTAAAGTAGCTTGGTGTACGCGAAGTCCTTTGTTGTACAAACCCATTGCATTGTAAATATGGCCAATGTTAATAAATACTTCCGATGCTGTACTTTTAGAAGTACAATGCGGAAGTAAATCAAGGTTGCTTTTATAAATTTTCATAGCATTGAAATAATCCCCTTCTACCATTTTGACCCATGCTTTTTTGTTTTTTGTAGTAACAATTTTGTCATAATCCTTTAATTGGGTACTCAGATCAATAACGAGATTGAAATAATTAAGGGCAGTATTCAAATTGTCTTGGCCTTGTAGTTTTGCAAAAAAGATCCCTTGTAACAATAAGAACTCCCTGCGATCGGCCATCTTTTCCATCTTCTTTTCGATGGTTTTGGCTTTGTTGGTATAGTAAACAGACGAGTCGTAAATATGCGCTAATTGGTACAAATGCCCTTTAACATAATACCCGTGAGCCAGATAAGCTAGGTTGTGCTCTTTTTGACTCACTTCTATTAATTGGTCGGTTGTGTGCGCTTTTGTTTGATCCCCTTGCCAAACAACGGCATGCATAACATCGGCATGTAGCGATTGTAGAATAGTAGTTACTGCTTGGCCATTGACCCCACTATTTGCCAGTGCCAATCGGCTAGAAAATAGCAATAGCAGCAGCGCAAAACGTGCTATCATTTAAGTTCGGTTTTATAGATTGGTAAAAAACTAAACAACGCCGCGACGCCGAGCATCGATTGCGAAAAAGTTTTGTTCAAGACCAATTCCAGTGTATTTAAATATGGGGTTTGTATATAAATACACTTCAGCTTTAAAAAAGTCTTATTAATCAACCCAACCTAATACATCTTTCATAATACTCCAAGATTTGCTTGCTTTTTTGTATTCATAACCTAAAATCCATTGGTCTCGAATTATGTCTAAATGTCCATCTTTGGACCTTATATCAATCCAACTGTTGATATAATCTCTCCAAGCCTCTTGGCCATTTATTGGAAATATTAACGGGACAGTCATGTGGAGTGGGAGTGGGTTGACTACCTGGTATTCAGGATGCAGAAGGGTTAAAGCAGAGGCTCTTTCAGCACTGGTGAGCAAACCATCTAACTGAATGGAATCACCTTCCATATCAAAATAGTCTGCGACTTCGTTGAGTTGAATGCCTTTGGATTGAGGGAAATAACTAGAAAATTCTTCTAGGATTTCCTTTCTTTCAAAAAATCCGATATGGAAAGTGTCGAGTTTGCTTACGCTGTTGAAGTCTCTGAATTCGTTGCGTTCTTTTTTGACCAACATGGCCAAAGTTACATCCATATAGGGCTTAGACAAACTCAGCTCTTCTGACAACAAAGAAGAAAGGAAAATATCCGACATCACAATGTCATAATAATCTTGCTTCATGTTTGTAACCAAAGTACCAGGCTCAATTGGAGCCAACACCAGTTTTACATTCAAATCTTTGGCCAAACCATGGGCAAGGTCAATTCCAAACCCAACCAGATCGCCGTTGCTGTTGTAAAATGAAAAAGGGATTTCATCCGCGTAAAACCCTACGCGCAACTCTCCACTTCTTTTGATTCTACTCAGGGTGTTTTCTCCCCTTCTTTTTCTTGTAGGATGTGGCACCGCTTGATCCAATATTTCAAACGGCTGCACTTCGTTGATAAATTCGAATTGAGAAATGACTTCTTTGTTGGTAGGGATATTCCTTAAACTGATTTCCAAAACTTTTTTTATTCCGAAAATGGAAGCAGCACTTAAAACCAATACAATGGCCGTGTTTTTAAAAAATTTGAACAAATTAAATTGTAAGTAGCCGTGCGCTGCAGCAGTAGTGAGCAGCGTCAGTACTACCAAGTGAAAGGCACCTAGCACCACCCGAACCCTATCGGTTATGACAGTAGAAATAACGAACAATTGGAAGGTTTCTTCTGGCACCTCTACTACGCTCATCGTAAAAGGCAAACCAGTGATTGGAGCAACAAAACTACTTAATAGAGTGGAGCTTAGAAATAGAGGGTACTGTGCACCAATCAGTTCTTGACCAGAATACCAAGCTGCAAATGGAACAAATACAAAAATAATAAAAGTGCCCAAGTTGGGGAAGGGGTACGCAAGGGGCATCAGTACATCTACGGCTTTTTTGTTTTCCTCGTCGTCTTTGTTGATGGTTTTTAGTATTTCTTTTATGTTTTCTATGAGCTGTGGGTATACAACAATAATTTTGCCTGTTGCAAAAATGGTAATTAAAGTAGGCCTTAGTATTTTTAATATGCGCGCAGGAGAATAGGGAGTAAAAAGCGAAATGAGCATTGGTAAAACCACAAAAGTAAGCAATACAATGGCCAAAATATAAACCAAAATATACCCTTGTAACCTACTGAATTCTTCCCAACCCATGCTGCTGGTAACGCCGGCTGCAATGCACCACACGCCAATAGGCGTAAGTTTTATAACCAACTTGTTCACTTGGTTCAACCCTTCGTTTAGTATGTCCAAGGGTTTTAACAGCACTTCCTTTTTGGATAGATTCATAAGGCCAAGGCCTAAGAAAATACTGAATAAGACAACGGCTGGCACCGTATTGGCAGCAAGAGATTCGAATAGGTTGGCCGGAACATACAGTTTAACAATATCCAACTCCTTGCTCGGGGCAATAAAGTCATTGCTGTAAAAACTACCGGACCCCCATTCTGGAAAAGACAGGGGTAGTACGGCCAAGTATACCAAGCCTACTCCTAGCAGCAGCAATAAGAAAACAATCCCATTTTTAATTAGTTTTTTACCTTCTTCCATAGACAACCTGCCAATGTTCACAATCAGGGAGAACATGATATAAGGCAAAACCGTCATTTGTAAGAGGCCAACAAAGACATCTCCAGGTATGGATAAGAACTGGGCGTATTCTCCAAAAAACAGTCCAGTGAAAATTCCAGCAACTACTCCAATTAATACTTTGGTTGATAAAGACATATGTTTTCAATTACACCCATAAAAATAAGCTTTAACACGACAATTAAAAACCTACAGGTATAAGGGCACGAAGTGGTGGGTCGTCTAAGACCGGTCTATCTGTTTTAATAATTTAAAATCAGGTTATTTTTTCCCTATCATTCGGCGAAACATTTTTTTCTCAAATTCCCAAAAGAACTTAAATTGGCCAAAAACGGAACCCCAAAACAGCAACACGAGGTTGTATATGGGTAAAATTAAAATGTAATACGCAATTGAAAATCCAATGCCCCGGTTTTCGGGAGAGGAAAATAAATTGAGAATAGGGTGTTTTAAAAAA
Source organism: Cytophagales bacterium Alg240-R148 (assembly GCA_900537185.1). GTDB lineage: Bacteria > Bacteroidota > Bacteroidia > Cytophagales > Cyclobacteriaceae > Alg240-R148. Next base: position 530,193 of record LS999827.1, on the reverse strand, counting down.
AGAATGCTGAAACCAGTTAAGGCGAAACAAAGCAGGACCACCCAAACTTGGGTAATGCTTTTTAATTTCCATCGCGCTTTTAACCGGTCTAAAAAATTCATTACTTATAAAAATCTACCTTCTTATCTTTGATTTGTACTTTTTCTAGAGATAAATATTGTTCCCAAAAAGGAGTACTCGGTACACCCGCCTGGATGATCAATGGTTCTTTTTTTACTGGGTGGATGAATTCCAGTGTTTTAGCTCTTAAGTCGATGCTCGCATCGATGTTTGGTTTGGGAAAACCATATTTAACATCTCCTTTGATCGGACAACCCATATTGGCAAGTTGGACTCTAATTTGATGTGGACGTCCCGTTAGTGGTACTACTTCTAATAAGTAATGGTCGTTGAGTTTGCCCATCACCTTGTACTTAAGCTCTGCTTGCTGGCTTCCCTTTACCGATTCATTGAACGCGGTAACTGTATTGGTTTTTTCATCTTTAACCAACCAATTAATGAGGGTAGCTGATTTTTTTGGTGGCCTTCTTTTGACAATGGCCCAATAGGTTTTTTTAATTTTTCTTTCCCTAAAAAGTTTGTTCATCCTTTCCAGGGCTTTGGAAGTTTTGGCCATTACCACAGCGCCACTTACAGGCCTATCCAAACGGTGTACAACGCCTAAAAAAACTTCGCCAGGTTTGTTGTATACTTTTTTAATATGCGCTTTCCCAAAATCGGCTAGCGTTTTATCTCCTGTTTTATCTCCCTGCACCAATACCCCAGATGCCTTGTCAACAGCAAATAAGTGGTTGTCTTCATATATTACGCTAAAAGCCGGCTTTTTCATATTTCTAAATTATGGAACAAAATTATGGCTTAAAGTTTCATTAAACAATAGAAGGCCAGAGTAATTCTTAAAATAGGGGGTTCCTTAGCGCTAGAGCAAGGATTTCCACGTTCCTTTTAATCGATTGTATTTAATAGTACTTGGCAGAGCGGACCAAAAATATTTATTGAGATGGGTGGCAAAGGAAGGTTGCATATAACAATTGATGGTGCATCCCTGACAAGCTTCATACCTGCCCTCTAGCTGCACCATTTCCTGCACTTCATCCGATTGGTATAGTGTTTCTAGATTGTTTTGGATTGGAATGCTACCCTTGTTGAGGTGGTAACAGGGTAGAACCAATTCATTTTGAGGGGAAATAACCAATGTAGTAGAAGCCGCTTTGCAAACAGGATTGTCTATCTGGTTTCCCCCATCCTTTCTTAGTTTAATAAATGCGTCGTTCAGGTATACCCATTTTTTTTTGGCCAATTGGGTCATTCTTTCAAAACTATCTGTGCTGGTTCGGAGTGTTATGGCGTTGTAATCAAAGCCAGGATTTAAAAGAAGCATGAGCTGATTGGGAAGACAAATGTTCTCGTATATGGCTTCTATTTCTTCCATATTGTCTTCGAGGACGGTAGCGATAATATCTGGTTTTTCCCCTAAACTTAGTGCTATCTCTATGGACTTCATAACGTGGTCATAACAGTCAACTCCCCTGGACTGGTTGTGTTTTTCGGCAGTGTAGTAGTCCAGCGAAAAATGCAGCATATCAATTTTCCCCCTTAAAGATTCTGCGTGTTTAGGATAAAGAAGCGCATTGGTGGTGACGGTTGTTAGAAACTTTAACTTTTTGGCTTCTTCCAGAAATAAGTGGAGGTCGCGGTGCAACAATGGCTCCCCACCTGTAAAGTCAATAACTTTGACTCCAATTCTTTTCAATTGCTTTAAATTTTCAACAACATCCTTTAATTGGATGTAGGGAGAAGGTTTTTCCCAAATATCACAGAAGTGACAGGTTGCATTGCAACGGTAGGTTACATAATAATTGCATAGAACAGGGTGTTTGACCAGTCTCATGGCGTGAATATAAACAAAGAAAGTGATCCCCAGCGGAAATCACTTTCAAAATAAGATACAAATCAATGGATTACTGCAACATAGTTAACAATGTTGTTAATCTTGATTTTAAATTTCTTCTATCCACAATAAAATCCAAGAAACCGTGGTCCAAAACAAATTCAGCACTTTGGAATCCCTTCGGAAGGTCTTTGCCAATGGTTTCTCTAATAATCCTTGGTCCGGCAAACCCAATCAATGCTCCTGGTTCGGATATGTTGAAGTCTCCTAGCATCGCATAGGAAGCGGTTACACCGCCTGTTGTAGGGTCTGTCAACAAAGATATGTAAGGGATACCCTTTTCACTGAGTAATGCCAGTTTTGCCGATGTTTTGGCCATTTGCATGAGCGAAAGTCCGGCTTCCATCATGCGCGCACCACCAGATTTGGAGATCATCATAAAAGGGATGTTGTTTTGAAGGGAATAGTCGATAGCTCGGGCTATTTTTTCTCCAACAACAGAACCCATTGAACCTCCAATGAAGGCAAAGTCCATACACGCTACGGTGATGTCCAATCCATTCATTTTACCGTGGGCAGAACGAACGGCGTCGTTGAGCCCTACTTTCTTTTGGGTGGCTTTTATGCGATCCGGATAAGGTTTGCTGTCCACAAACTTTAAGGGATCGGCGGAGCTCATGTTGGCATCCAATTCTGTGAATTTGTTGTTGTCAAAGAGTATTTCAAAATACTCAGCGGAACCGATTCGTACGTGGTAGTCTTCATCGGGAACAACATAGGCATTGGCCTTTAATTCTCTTGTGTGTATTATTTTCCCTTCTGGAGATTTGAACCAAAGCCCATCCGGGGCTTCTTTTTTATTTTCAGTAGGGGTTAAAATTCCTTTGTCTTTACGCTTAAACCAACTCATATTTGATTTTTTAATATCGGCAGATTTGCCAGTTTTTCGTTCGGATATTCAGATTGATTAGCTAATGTATAGCTTGATATTCGAAAAAAAAAGCCAATCCACAAATGGATTGGCTTTCACGTAATAAAATATCTTTGTTTTATAGTTTTTCCTTGATACGAGCAGCTTTACCCTGTCTTCCTCTCAAGTAGAAAAGTCTGGCTCTTCTTACCTTACCTTTTCTTAAAACTTCAACTTTTTCAATGCTTGGAGACAATACTGGAAATATTCTCTCAACACCAACACCACCAGAAATTTTTCTAACGGTAAAAGTTTCATTAAGTCCGGAATTTCTTCTTTGGATAACAGTTCCTTTGTATTGCTGAACTCTTTCCTTGTTTCCTTCTTTAATTTTAACGTGCACATTCACTGTATCTCCAGCTTTGAAGTCAGGAAAAGCGGCTTTTTTTTCAGCGTATTCAGCTTCTACTATTTTTAATAAATCGCTCATGATTCTTTTGTATAACTACTAATTGGCGAAAATGGAGTGCAAATATAGATAATATAAATTAAAAATAAAGCACTCTTTCTATTTTTTTATTCAGTTAATAAATCTGGCCTTCTTTTTTTGGTTCTTCGAACCGCTTCTTGGAAACGCCATTCTTCAATATTTTTTGCATGACCACTCAACAAGACCTCTGGTACTTTCATACCTTGGTATTCGGCTGGCCTAGTATATACTGGCGGAGCCAAAAGCCCATCCTGAAAGGAATCAGTAAGTGCCGAGGTTTCATCGGAAAGTACGCCAGGAATCAAGCGAATAATAGCATCTGAGACAACTGCAGCAGCAAGTTCACCACCTGATAAAACAAAGTCTCCTATGCTTATTTCTCGGTCAATATATTTCTCTCTTATCCGTTCGTCCACCCCTTTATAATGCCCACAAAGAATGATGATGTTTTGAAGTAGACTCAGCTCATTGGCTGTGTTTTGTTCAAATTTCTCTCCATCTGGTGTCATGTATAAAATGGCATCGTAGGTCCTTTGTTCCTTTAAATGTGCAATACAATCCGCAATGGGCTGTATGGTCATCACCATTCCTGCACCACCACCAAAAGCATAATCATCTACTTTTTTATGTTTGTTGTTGCTGAAATCCCGCAAGTCATGTACACAAACTTCTGCAAGCCCTTTTTCTTGTGCTCTTTTAAGTATGGAGTCACTAAAAGGACTGTCCAGCAGTTTTGGCAAACAAGTGAGGATATCAATTCTCATCTTCTTCTTTGTATATGTCCAACAAACCTTCTGGCATCCTCATATTTAGGATTTTATTGGCCTTGTTCAGTTTTACAATCAATTCGTCTTTCAGTGGGATGAGAATTTCTCTTCCTTCGTGCATAACGCCGATTAAATCGTTGCCTGGCAAGTTGTATATTTGATCTACCACGCCCAGTTCAGTTTTGTCCGTGTCCACCACAGTATAGCCAATTAACTCGTGGTAGTAATACTGATGGTCTTCCAATTCTGGAAGAATGGTCAGAGGTAAAAACAATTTCTTCCCTTTGAACTGTTCTGCTTCTTCGGCCGATTGTATGTCTTCAAATCCAATAATGGCCTTGTTTCCTTTGAGGTCAAAAGAGTCAATAAAAAAAGGAACCAGTTTTTCGTCGTATGCAACGAACACTGATTCCAATTCTTGATAATTTTGAGGGGTGTCCACATCAAATAATGCTGTTACTTCCCCATTAAGGCCATGAACTTTGGTGACGTACCCCAGTTGGAAACATTCGCCAATAGTCATGATAAATAATTTTTAAGCTTCAGTTGGCTTTTCACCTTCTGCTTCTGCAGATGCTTCCGGAGCGTCCGCTTCTTTAGGAGCCTCTTCTTCTTTAGGAGCTGCTGCTGCTTCCGCCTCTGCTTCCGCCTCTGCTTTCGCTGCTGCTTCTACTTCGTCTGCTCTTTTCTTCAATTCAGCTGCTCTAGCTTCCTTCACCTTAGATTCTGCTTCCAATTTAGCTTTGTTTTTAGCTGCTGTTTCAGAAGTTAGTTTTTCAACCTTAGATTGAATCTTACCGTCTTTTTCAGCCAACCAAGCTTCGAACTTTTTGTCAGCGGCATCTTGGGTTATTGCGCCTTTGTTTACACCAATTTGAAGGTGTTTTTTGAACATCACGCCTTTGTAAGATAATATAGCACGTGCCGTATCTGTAGGCTGAGCCCCTTTAAGTACCCAATCCAACGCTTGCGCATCGTTCAATACGATTGTCGCTGGATCCGTGTTAGGATTGTAGTTTCCTAACTTCTCAATAAATCTACCATCTCGTGGTGCGCGAGCATCTGCAACAACTATGTCGTAAACTGCTCTTTTTGATCTGCCTCTTCGGGCTAGTCTTATTTTTACTGCCATTTTTTTATTAGCTTTAAGTATGTAGATCACGTCTACTCTTAAAAGTTTGCAAATGTAACATATATTTTACTTTAAAACAAGAATGCAATTAGCGCTACTAGTAACCGACTGGTAATCAAGTTAAAACACTCTAACCGCATAGGCGGTTTTAAAAGAAAAATTATATTTCCTATGTTTGCAGTGTAACCAATACAAAAATGGATAAATTTTCATATATCTCTAATGCCCACGGTAATTACATCGAGGAACTTTATAATGAATATAAAGCCAATCCCGATTCTGTGGATGTTTCATGGCAGCGTTTTTTTGAAGGGTTTGAGTTTTCAATAACCAAATTTGGAGAGAATGGCGCCTCAACTGCTATTTCAACTAAAGAATTGGCAGTACGCAATTTGATCAATGCTTACAGAAGCAGAGGCCATCTAGAAGCAGTGACCAATCCAGTTCGGAAAAGAAAAGATCGGAAGGCAAGGCTCGAATTGACAGATTTTGGATTAAATGATAAAGATTTAAATACAGAATTTGAAGCTTCAAAAGAGTTGGGCATCGGGAAGGCTTCTTTAAAAAAGATATTGGAAACCTTGAAGAACATTTACTCTGGAACCGTTGGTTTTGAGTACATGTACATTAGAGAACCAGAAGTATTGGATTGGTTCAAACAAAAATCAGAAAAAGAAGCCTTGGCCTTTAATCCAAGTAAAAAGGAAAAGGAAAGAATACTAACAAAGCTTAACGAGGCGGTTGTATTTGAAAACTTTTTGCACACCAAGTACATGGGGCAAAAAAGATTTTCTTTAGAAGGAGGAGAGACGACCATACCTGCTTTGGACGCTATTATTAGCAAAGGAGCTGAACTTGGCGTGGAAGAAGTGATCATTGGTATGGCGCACCGAGGGCGTTTGAATGTTTTGGTCAACATCATGGGCAAAACTTACGAACAAATATTCAATGAGTTTGAAGGAAATGCAGAGCCAGACCTTACAATGGGAGACGGGGATGTTAAATACCATATGGGGTATTCTTCTCAAGTGGAAACGGAAAGTGGGAAAATGGTTGACTTAAAGTTAACACCCAACCCATCCCATTTGGAAGCGGTAAACCCTGTGGTGGAAGGATTTGCTCGAGCAAAAATTGATAGTACCTACAATGAAGATACCAATAAGGTATTGCCTATTTTAATTCATGGAGATGCAGCAGTTGCTGGGCAAGGCATTGTATATGAAGTAACACAAATGGAGCGTTTGGCTGGATACCACACCGGTGGAACCATCCACTTTGTAATCAACAACCAAATTGGGTTTACTACTGATTTTGATGATGCAAGATCCAGTATTTATTGTACGGATGTAGCTAAAATAGTAGATGCTCCTGTTTTACATGTGAATGGGGATGACCCAGAAGCCGTAATGTTCTGCGTTAAACTGGCTACCGAATACAGACAGAAGTTTAAAAAAGATATTTTTGTGGACATGGTGTGCTACCGCCGCCACGGACACAACGAAAGCGACGAACCAAAATTCACACAACCATCGTTGTACAGCCTGATTTCCAAGCACCAGAACCCTCGAGAAGTATATAACAATAAGTTAATATCTAGGGGAGATGTAGATGCTGAATTGGCTAAATCAATGGATAAGTCGTTTAGAAATGAATTACAAGACCGCTTGAATCTTATCAAACAAAAACCTTTGCCATATTTGTACCAACAAATGGAACTGGATTGGCGCGAGTTGAGGCGGGCAAAAGCCGACGATTTTGATGTGTCGCCAGATACGAGCATTGGGATTAAAACGATTGAAAAAATTGGTCATGCCTTGGTAAATACACCTGAAGGTTTCAAGCCAATCAAACAAATTGAACGCCAGTTAAAACAAAGAAAGGAAATGTTCTTCGATTCAAAAGAATTGAATTGGGGTGCTGCCGAATTGCTGGCATATGGTTCTGTTTTGGCACAAGGAAACACCGTTCGTTTTACAGGCCAGGACGTACAAAGGGGTACTTTCTCCCATCGCCACGCAGTATTGAGAGATGCGAATACCAACCAGCCGTACAACAGTTTGAACCACATCCAAGAAGACCAATCTAAATTCGAAATTTACAACTCATTTCTATCTGAATATGGGGTGCTGGGCTTTGAATTTGGTTATGCAATGGCCAATCCAAAGGCATTGGTTGTATGGGAAGCGCAGTTTGGTGATTTTGCAAATGGAGCCCAGGTAATGATCGACCAGTTTGTAGCCCCATCAGAGTCCAAATGGCAACGAATGAACGGTATTGTTATGTTGTTGCCACATGGTTATGAGGGGCAAGGACCAGAGCATTCCAATGCCAGGCCGGAGCGTTTCTTGCAATTGGCTGCAGAAAACAACATGGTCATTACCAATATCACCACTCCAGCCAATATTTTCCACGCTTTGCGCAGACAATTGACATGGCAATTTAGAAAGCCGTTGATCAATATGTCACCAAAGTCTTTGCTGCGGCACCCGAAAGTGGTTTCGCCATTGAAAGACTTTACAGATGGAAAGTTTCAAGAGGTAATAGGAGACGATTATGCAGATAAGAAAAAAGTAAATAGGGTTATTTTGTGTTCCGGGAAAATTTATTTCGATTTATTAGAAGAACAACAAAAAAATAACCGAAAAGATGTGGCGGTTGTGCGAATTGAGCAACTCCACCCTTTCCCTGAAAAACAGGTAGAAGCGATTATCTCGCAATACAAAGAACCGAAAATAGTCTGGGCGCAAGAAGAACCTGTAAATATGGGGTACTGGGCATTTTTGTTAAGAACTTATTATAAAAGAGTAGGAATTGAAATTGCTGCAAGAAAGCCTTCTGCTTCTCCTGCAACTGGATATCCTAAAATACATGCCGCAGAACAGGCAAGAGTAGTTAAATCAGCATTTGAAAAATAAATAACCCATTGTTATCATGAGCTATAAAATGAATGTATCCGAAGTTGGTGAGTCGATCACTGAAGTTACCATCGCCAGCTGGTTAAAAGAGGATGGGGATATAGTAGAACAAGACGAAATAATTGCAGAATTGGATTCTGACAAGGCTACCTTCGAGCTTCCTGCCGAAGTTGCCGGAAAACTGAAAATTGTTGCACAAGAAGGAGATACCATCGAAATTGGTGCTCTAATATGCGAAATTGATGAAAGTGCATCCGCTGGAAAAGCTACTCCGGCTGCTGAACCGGCCACGGCTACTTCAGCCGCATCGGCAGAAGGTCCAAAAGCTACAGGAGAAGTGTTTACAATGGTAGTAACACCCGTTGGAGAATCCATAACGGAAGTTTCCATTGGAGGCTGGCTAAAAGAAGATGGAGATTACATCGAGTTGGACGAAACAATTGCAGAAATTGATTCTGATAAAGCCACCTTTGAATTACCTGCAGAAAAAAGTGGTATACTTAAGATTACAGCGGAAGAAGGAAGCACTCTGAAAATAGGGGATGAAATTTGTAAAATAGAAGTAATGGAAGGTGGGGCACCTGCCGCTGCGACAGCAGCACCTGCCGCAAGTGCTGCTGCACCTGTGAGCAATGATACCACGTATGCTTCTGGTCACCCATCTCCAGCAGCAGCCAAAATTTTAGCAGAAAAGGGGATAGACCCCAAAGACGTAAAGGGTACAGGAGTAGACGGGAGAATAACAAAAGAAGACGCTGAAAAAGCGCAAAAATTGGCACCAGCCAAAGCGGCTCCAAAGTCGGAAAAAGCAGAAGCTTCTGGCCCAGAATACTCGGGAGGCATCAGCAGGGATGAAAAGCGCCAGAAAATGTCAAGTCTGAGGAAAACAGTGGCCAAAAGATTGGTAGCTGTCAAGAACGAGACGGCCATGTTAACAACTTTTAACGAAGTTAACATGCAGCCAATCATGGACCTCAGAAAAAAATACAAAGAACAGTTCAAAGAGAAACACGGGGTAGGTCTTGGTTTCATGTCCTTTTTTACTTCCGCTTGTTGCATAGCCCTTCAGGAGTGGCCTGCAGTGAATGCTAGAATAGATGGAAATGAAATGGTCTTCAATGAATTCTGTGATATTTCAATTGCAGTTTCTGCACCAAAAGGATTGGTAGTACCTGTAATAAGAAATGCGGAAGCGTTGGATTTTAAAGGTATTGAAAGCGAAGTAGTGCGGTTGGCTAAAAAAGCAAGAGATGGAAAGTTGAGCATAGATGAAATGACGGGAGGAACTTTTACCCTTACCAATGGGGGTATATTTGGTTCTATGATGTCAACACCTATCATTAATGCACCGCAATCGGCTATTTTGGGTATGCACAACATTGTGCAACGAGCAGTGGTTGAAAATGGCGCTGTTGTAGTAAGGCCTATGATGTACTTGGCACTTTCTTATGACCACAGAATCATTGATGGGAGAGAATCCGTTAGCTTTTTAGTGAGAGTGAAAGAATTGTTAGAGGATCCAACTAGGTTGATGCTCAACGTATAACGAACCAATTTATAGAACCGATAATAAGACACCATGCAATACGACGTAACAGTAATTGGATCAGGACCTGGAGGATATGTAGCGGCAATTCGAGCGGCACAACTGGGTTTCAAAACAGCTATTATTGAAAAATACAATACCCTGGGTGGTACTTGTCTCAACGTAGGATGTATTCCTTCGAAAGCACTTTTGGATTCTTCAGAGCACTTCCACAATGCGGAGCATACTTTTGCTACCCATGGCATTAAGATCAACAAGCCGAAAGTGGATATCAAACAAATGATTGATAGAAAAGCGGATGTTGTGAAACAAAATTGTGATGGAATCGAATTTTTAATGAAAAAGAATAAAATCGATGTGTTGCATGGGTTGGGCTCTTTTGTAGATAAAAATACGATTAAAATCACCGATGAGAAAGGGGAATCCAAGCAGATAACTTCTGAAAAGGTAATTATAGCTACTGGTTCTAAACCGAGTTCTTTGCCCTTTATTAAGTTGGACAAGAAAAGAGTCATTACCAGTACCGAAGCCTTGAATTTGAAAGAGGTGCCGAAACACATGATTGTAATTGGCGGTGGTGTAATTGGTGTGGAATTAGGTTCTGTTTACCAACGTTTGGGAGCGAAAGTTACTGTGGTAGAATTTTTAGATCGGATTATTCCTGGAATGGACAGTGCCATGGGCAAAGACCTCGGCCGTGTTTTAAAAAAACAGGGATGGGACATCAAAGTCAAAACAAAGGTGACATCTGTTGAAAATAAAGGCACCCAAGTTGTTGTGAAAGCGGAAGATAAAAAAGGAGCCGAAATAGAGATCAAAGGCGACTATTGTTTGGTGGCCATTGGTAGAAGACCTTACACCGATGGATTGGGATTGGAAAATGCAGGTGTTAAAGTTGACGAAAGAGGCCGAGTGGATGTAAACGATCACCTTCAGACGAATGTTGATAATATTTTTGCGATTGGGGATGTTGTAAAAGGTGCAATGTTGGCACACAAAGCGGAAGAAGAGGGAGTATTGGTAGCTGAATTTATGGCTGGACAAAAACCGCACATCAACTACAACCTAATTCCAGGAGTTGTGTACACCTGGCCTGAAGTAGCCGGAGTTGGTAAAACCGAAGAGCAATTAAAGGAAGCAGGCGTTGCTTATAAAACTGGTTCTTTTCCATTTAGAGGATTGGGTAGAGCCAGGGCAAGTATGGATATAGATGGCCAAGTAAAAGTATTGGCAGACAAAAACACAGATGAAATATTGGGCATCCATATTATTGGTGCTAGGGCTGCAGACATGATTGCCTCAGCTGTAACCGCTATGGAATTCCGTGCTTCAGCTGAAGACGTGTCCAGGATGTCTCATGCGCACCCAACCTATATGGAAGCAGTAAAAGAGGCTTGTCTGGCAGCAACAGACAACCGCCCTATTCACATGTAAATGTAATTAAGAAAAGAATACTGGAAGGGCCTTTATAAAAGGGCCCTTTTTTATTGTCGTTACTTTTTTTGATATTCTTGGCCCGCTTCTCAAACTAATCATTTATTTTTGTCAAAATTTTCTGTTATGAACGAACGGTACAGCCAAAGAGGAGTGTCAGCCTCCAAAGAAGATGTGCACAATGCCATCAAAAATATCGACAAAGGTTTATATCCTAAGGCATTTTGCAAAATAGTCGAAGATTATCTGGCCAACGATCCTGAATATTGTACCATCATGCATGCAGATGGAGCTGGAACGAAGTCTTCTTTGGCCTATTTGTATTGGAAAGAAACTGGTGATATGTCGGTTTGGAGAGGGATTGCTCAGGACGCCATCATCATGAACACCGATGATTTGCTGTGCGTAGGAGCGGTTGACAATATTTTATTATCGTCTACCATTGGCAGAAATAAAAACCTTATTCCAGGGGAAGTGATAGCTGCTTTGATTAATGGAACAGAAGAGGTGCTTCAGATGTTAAGAGACAATGGCGTAAATATTAAAAGCACCGGTGGAGAAACGGCTGATTTGGGCGACCTCGTAAGAACTGTGGTGGTAGATAGCACAGTTACTGCCCGAATGAAAAGAAAAGATGTAATTTCTAACGATAATATTAAACCAGGTCACGTAATAGTAGGGCTTTCTTCGTTTGGACAAGCCACCTACGAGTCAGAATACAACGGAGGTATGGGGAGCAATGGGCTAACTTCTGCCCGGCACGATGTTTTTGGAGGAAATTACGCAACAACCTACCCCGAATCCTTTGACCCTTCGGTAGATGCTTCTTTGGTCTATTCAGGGAAATGTAAATTAACGGACCCTGTGGAAGGTGCTCCAGTTAATGCGGGTAAACTGGTTTTGTCACCAACAAGAACCTACGCTCCAGTGATGCTTGAAATTCTTAAAAATTACCGAGAGCAAATCGGTGGCATCGTACATTGTAGCGGTGGTGCACAAACAAAAGTTTTACACTTTGTTGACCAACTCCACATCATCAAAGACAACCTTTTTGAAATACCCCCATTGTTCCGTTTGATTCAAGAGCAAAGCGATACCGACTGGAAAGAAATGTACAAAGTGTTCAATATGGGACACCGCATGGAAATTTACATAGACGAAAAATTCGCTGAAGACATTATTAAAATTTCGAAGAGTTTTAATATAGAAGCACAAATTGTTGGTCGGGTAGAAGCAGCAGATGCAACCCAGCTAACTTTAGAAACTGAAAATGGCACTTTTAGGTACTAGGTAAATTGTTTGAGTGTTTGTTTTATTGGTGTATGGTACTGGTTTCCAAAGAGGAGTAAGTGCACCAAAAGAGGGTATAAATTATATACGCCCATTCTATTTTTAAAACCAGGTGGCAAGGGAGTGCAATGGTCGTAGCTGTCGTAAAATAGTGGATCAAAACCTCCAAATAAATAAGTGAAAGCCAATTCCATTTCTGGGTGTCCATAATAAACAGCTGGATCAAAAATATAGGGCTGGCCAACTCGGTTGGCCAAGGTGTTTCCGCTCCACAAGTCTCCGTGTAATAAGCTGGGTTTAGTCTTCGGGAATATGGAATTTAAGCGCTGGTAGAGGGTTTCAAACGATTTGGCATCTGCAGACGTAAGTCGGCCTAAATCTAGAGCCTTGCGCAACAACGGTTCGATGCGCTCCTGAATATAAAAATCACACCAATCTTTTTTCTGGGCGTTTGTTTGCTGAAGGGATCCGATGTAATTGTTGTGGTCCAAGCCAAAAAATACACCTTGGTTTTGATGTAGAGTGGCCAAACTTTGGCCAGCCAATTCCCAGTAGTTTTTGTTTTTCTCACCTGGCTCTATGTACTCTAAACACAAATAGCTGCCCGTAGCGCCATCATTAGAGAATTGCCCGTGGCCAAATATTTTTGGGATTTTAAAACCAGACTTGTTGTACAGCCGTTTTAAACCCAGAACTTCCTTGGAGAGCATATCACTACTAGATTGCTGGAGTTTGATAAAGTAATTCTTGGTCCTATCGTGCAACAAATAAGCCTCATGGATACAACCGCCATAAACAGGAGCCACTTTTTCAGTTGTTATATTTAAGCCCCAATCTGTTTTAAGTTGCTTTTCAATTTCGAAAATCAAATTTTTGTCCATATTTTTAAAACCAAATGCCCGCCAATTATAGTAGAATTGTGACCCTTTGTAAAAAAAGAGGCATAGAATACCTATAATTGCGTTTATTTTTAATTGAATAAGAACAAATTAAATAGAAATTAATAAAATGGAGCAGACGGACTCAGTAGATTTGAAAAAAGAGCACCAAGATAAAATTAAAAAGGTGATTGCGGAAGTAGGAAAAGTAGTGGTAGGACAAGACTACATGCTCAATAGATTACTGGTGGGATTGTTTACCAACGGCCACATCCTTTTAGAAGGAGTTCCAGGTTTGGCTAAAACTCTTACTGTGAGTACGCTTGCACAAGTGTTGCATCTTGATTTTCAAAGAATACAGTTTACTCCAGATTTGTTGCCTTCTGACCTGGTTGGAACAATGATTTACAACCAGCAGAAAGCGGATTTTGAAGTGAAAAAAGGGCCGATTTTTTCAAATATTGTATTGGCAGATGAAATTAACCGTTCTCCTGCAAAAGTGCAAAGTGCTCTTTTGGAATCTATGCAAGAAAAACAAGTGACCATCGGAGAAACAACTTTTGCTTTGGATCGACCATTTTTGGTGATGGCTACACAAAACCCAGTAGACCAAGAAGGCACCTACCCTTTACCCGAAGCACAAGTAGACCGCTTTATGATGAAAGTAAATGTGGATTACCCCAGCAAAGAAAACGAACTGGAAGTTATGAGAAGGATGTCCAACCTGAGTTTTGACAATTCGGTGCATACGGTATTGACCAAAGAGGATGTTTTTGCCATACGAAAAGAAATAAATGAGGTGCAAATTTCTGAATCATTAGAGAAATACATCATTGAGCTGGTTTTTGCGACCAGAACGCCTAAAGAGTACGGTTTGAATGAAATTGCCCACTACATTCAATTTGGTGTTTCTCCAAGGGCCAGTATCAATTTGAATTTAGCAGCAAAAGCAATTGCTTTCTTTGAAGGAAGAGAATTTGTGTTGCCCGAAGACATCAAAGCGGTGGCCAATGACGTGCTCAACCATAGAATTATCCTCAATTATGAGGCAGAAGCGGATAATGTTTCTACTCTTGACATGATCGCCCAACTTTTAACCAAAGTGCCAATTAATAGATAGGTAACTTTGCGGTAATAAAACAGAGGGTTCATGTGGCCAACAACTCTCTTTTTGGAGAATAATCGGTATTTACCGATTTAATAGCAGGTTACCCGTGTTAACCCAGTGTTAAAGATGCGGTGATTTTTTAAAGTAATATTAAAGATTTAGTAAACACTTTCCTTCCTTATCATTGGCTTGCTCACTCTAATTTTGCATCAAATTAGAATGATCAATATGAAAAAGTCACTTATTGCTCTAGCTTTTATTCTGGTATCGTTTAGCAGCTGGGCTCAAAAAGGAATTATTAAAGGATCCGTTACAGACGGAGAAACAGGCGAAGAAATTATAGGCGCTAGTGTGGTAATTGCAGGAACCACCACGGGTAGTGCAACAGATGTTTTTGGGCATTTTGAATTTTCAGCGGAACCTGGGACGTACGAAATCAACGTAACGTATATAGGATATTCAAAATTTATCATACAAGCTCTAGAAGTTACCGCTGGCGAAGAAGTTACTTTAAATATCAAAATGAAAACGGACGCTCAGCAATTGGAAGAAATTGTTGTGGTTGGAAAGGCAGATAGAACAAGCAACGAAATGTTGTTGATTGATAGAAAAAATTCTTCCTTGGCAGTGGAAAACATCGGAGCATCGGAGCTTTCTTCCAAAGGCGTTTCAGATGTGGGAACAGGGGTTTCTAAATTAGCTGGTGTTTCTAAAATGTCTTCCAAAGGTATTTATGTAAGAGGTCTGGGAGATCGATACAACAACGTGTATTTGAATTCTGTACCTGTTTTGTCACCAGACCCACTAAAAAAATTAATCAACTTAGATATTTTCCCAACTTCCATTGTTAGAAACATTGGAGCCAACAAAATTTACAGAGTAGATCAATTCGGTGATATGGCTGGTGCTTCAGTGGATATCTTTACAAAAGACTCCAACGAAGATGCTTTTTTCACAGCTAAATTGGGAATGAATTACAATACTGCTACCACTGGAAATGATTTCAAAATACAAAAGGACGGAGACAACCATTATTTTGGATTCAATGGTTCAGGTAGAAAAGAGCCGGAATTGAGAAGAACAGGCAACTTGTTTGAGTTTGTAGAAACCAATAGGGACCCGTTCAATACAGGTTTGGACAGTGAAACAATAACGGCACCAATAGACAACAGTTTTTCGCTTCAGGGTGGAAAAACATTTGATATAGGAAACAACAATAGCCTAGGGTTTATAGCTTCTGGTTCGTTTAGGAATTCTTACCGATCCGACAATGGCCCTAATAATGTGTCAACCAGCACCAATGTGCTCAGAAAGAAATTTGAAAGAGAAAGGGACCAATACAGCTCCAACTTAACCACCTTGTTGGGTACAGAGTTGGTACTAAAAGACAAGCACCATTTTAATATAAATTATTTGTTTGTAAACAATAGTTACAATGGTTTTATTACCAGTCAAGGTATTACGGATGAGATTGATGATCCAGAAAACTTCGAAAACCGAAAAACCAGGTCTAGATACGAACAACAACAACTCAACAACATCCAGTTTTTAGCCAGACACGAGTTAACTGAAAAATTAGATGTGAAATACGGTATGAGTTTCGCAAACGGGACCACAGTGGAACCCGACAGAAGAGATCTTTCTTTTAGAGTATCCAAAGGGGAAACAGACCAAGGTTCTATGAGTAGTTCGGCGGGTGGTGTGAACCAAAGGTACTACCAAGATACAGATGAAGATGAAACCTATTTCTTTGCTGAAGGAGGTTTGAAATTTGGTAACCTTTTAAAAGAAGAGGATGAGGTCCGACATAAATTGGTATTTGGGGTGCAGAGGAGAGACAAGAAAAGGGACATCAATTTCAGAACCTACCAATACAACCTTTATGGTTCGTTGGTGAACAAAACAATTGACTTGAACAATCTAAATGCGACATTCACTGACCAAAACTATGTAGATGGGCTTTACGACTATACCATAGTGATTGACGGATCTAAATTCTCTAATGCGAATAGAACCATCAACGCTGGGTATGCCTATTTGGATTTAAAACTAAATGACAAACTCCAAATTATACCAGGAGTAAGAGTAGAAGATACTTATCAAGAAGTGAATTTTAAAAGAGAAGGTTCTTCCATAGGGTCTGACTATGAAAAATTCATTGTAAATGAAGTAGATTTATTACCTGCGGTTAGTATCAAATATGCAGCCAAACAAAATAAAATTGTAAGATTTGGAGTTTCAAAAACATTGATCCGTCCAAACTTTAGAGAATTGATTCCAATCGGATTTGTGAACGAAAATTTACAATCGACAGTGGGTAATCCCGAATTGGAAAACTCAGAAGTCTACAATGTTGATTTGAAATACGAATTGTTCAATGAAACTGGAGGGTTATTTTCTGTTGGGGCTTATTACAAGTACATTGACAGTCCAATGGAACAAGTACAGGGGCCTAACTTTATTACATTTGACAATATGAAAAATGCACCGGTAGTAGGGGCAGAAGTGGAGTTCAGAAAAAGATTTTCCGATATATTCCATGGAGGATCTAAATTTATTGAAGGTTTGACTCTGGATGGTAATTTGAGTTATATGTATTCTAATGTAGATACAGAAGGTGTGAAAATTAATGTTACCAATACCAATCGCCAACTTCAAGGTGCTTCCCCTTACATTGTGAACGTTTCACTTGGATACGATAGGCCATTTGGAGAGCAGTCTTCGGAGTCGAGTGTTGTCCTGTCTTTTAATACATTCGGAGACAGAATTTATTCGGCTGGTTCACAAAATATTGGTGATGAAATGGAACTGTCTTACAACACTTTGGATTTTGTTTTTTCTAATAAATGGAATTCTGGTTTTGGCATTAAATTGTCTGCAAGGAACTTATTGAACCCTGAAAGAGTAAGGTCGATCGGCACGAGTGAAACTGCGGCCAATTCGGTTACTACAGTGCAGTATAAAACTGGAGTAAATTTGGGAGTATCACTTTCTTATGACTTATTCTAATGTGAATTAAACATTACCCCTGGTACTCAGGGGACTACCTATAAAAGCCGCCTTTTTCATAAAGGGCGGCTTTTTTTTTGTTAACCATTTCTAAACAGCAAACCGCTATTGTTAATGCTTTGGTAATGTGTACTTAACCCCTCTGTCATAGCTGTTCCTTTACTTTGTATCATCAAAAAGAAAACAACAAATAAAATGAATAAGATTAAACAATTAACATTGGCGCTACTTTCTGTAGCCGTACTTTTTACATCTTGTAAAGATGATGACGATGGTAAACCAAATGATCCTTCAAGAATTGTTTTGGAAGATGGCGCTACATTGCCAGAAACAGTAATTTCAGGCAACACTTTGGTTTTGTCTGAAGGTTTTGCTTTTAATTTATCTGCAGCATTAAGAGTTAAAGAAGGTGCTACAATAGAAATTGAACCAGGTGTGAAAGTAACTGCTCAAGGCGGTGCTGCTGTGTCTATGTTTGTAGTAGTTGAAAGAGGTGCTACAATCGAAGCGATTGGTACAGATGCTGATCCAATTGTATTTACTGCTGCTGACCAAACTCCTGCTTCTTGGGGTGGTTTGATCATTGCTGGAGCTGCTCCTATCAATGTTGGAGACGAAGCTACTGCCGAAATCGGAGATGTAAAATATGGCGGGGACGTTGCAGATGATAACTCTGGAACCCTAAAGTATGTAAGAGTGGAATACACTGGTTCTCAAATTGATGAGGAAAAGCAGCACAATGGGTTTACTTTCTACGGTGTTGGAAACGGTACAACAATTGATTACATCCAAGCGTACAAAGGTGCTGATGACGGCATCGAGTTTTTTGGTGGAACTGTAAATGTGAGCCACGTAATTAGTTCTGGTAGCCAGGATGATCAATTTGATTATGCACAAGGTTGGGTTGGAAAAGCAGAATACCTTTACCTAGAGCAATTGGATGATGCTACATATGCACAAGACAAAGGAATTGAAGGAGATAACTTGAAATCAGACAACTCTGCTGAGCCATTCTCTAATCCAAACATTTCTAGAGTTACTATCATTGGATATACAACTAACAAAAATGGAGATGATGAATTTACGGATGGAATTAGAATCAGAGAAGGATCTAAAGGAACTTACGACAACATTGTAATCAAAAATTATGGAGATGATGGTGTAGATGCAAGAAGCTTAGTTACTCTTCAAAACTTAGCATCAGGTGACCTAACTTTCACTAACTTGTTTGTAGAAGGAGTTGGTGATGACCAAACTACTGTAGGATTGGACGATGGAGAAACAGACCCTGGTACAGTAGTAGCAGATGCTGCAGCTGCATTGGCAGGTGGTCTTATCGGAAGCGAACCAACAGGTGCTGACTTCAACTCTTGGAAAGGAAGCTTTGCAAAAGAATTGAAATAATTAACAATCAATAACAACAAAAAGGACAGTCTAGATGGCTGTCCTTTTTTTTTAATTAATTTTTTTGAGTTTTGACTTGTGTTTGTCCAACACAAGTTTCATTTTTTCTATTTCTACATACAGGCTGTCCGACTTATTGGCGCTGTTGACCATCTTTTGATCCAATACTTTTTGATCGAATTTTTTAGTTTCTAACAGTTTTTCGAGGCGGATAATTTCAGCGTTGTTTTCTTCAATTTTAGACTTTAAAGACCCCTGTTCGCGCAAGGATTTTTGCTGCTCTTTGCTCGTGTATTCAATGGCAGTTTCGCTTTCTTGAATCAAACGTTGCACTTCGCTTTTGGCACAATGACTTTGTAGGGAAAGCATCAATTTATGAATTTTTTTTATAACCATCTTAGAGGAGTCTTTGCCCATCAATGTGGTGGTAATGCCCGCCCACATAGCAACTGCATTGCCTTTGTCTTCTATTTTAAAATACAAGAGTTCGTCGGTATAGGTGTCCGAATCAATTACTGGAGATTTCACCATTTTATAAGCCCCTTTTTTTCTTGGTTTGCCATAGGGCTTGATAAATTCATTTAAATATTTACTGGCATTGGAAGCAGAAATTGTTGCTGTAATGGTGTAACCATGTGCTTCTTCTCCTTCAATTCTCCTACTTTGTTCTTTCGGTTGCGCTCCAGCGGAAAAAATTGTTCCGACCATTGCTATCAAGAATAAAACCTTATTCATGTTTCTTCAGTTTATATTATTAGCTTTTTAAATTATCTTTCAAAAACCATGCTGGTTAATTTGAGTTATAACTATACAAAATTATTTTTATTGAAGTAAATTTTGTTCAAATTAAAATCAAATCTCTAAAGATTTTAGATATAATGGATACTAAAAAAAACATTCTACTCGTTGGAGGAACAGGATTGGTAGGAGTCGAACTTCAAAAGCTTTTAAAAAAAGAAGGGCATGAAGTTGGCATCTTATCTAGAAGTATAAAAAACGATCCAAAAACATTTTCCTTTGTATGGGATCCTAACAACGGCAAAGTAGACCAAAAAGCTTTGGAATGGGCGGATGGTTTGGTAATCTTGGCAGGCGCAGGTGTGGCCGATAAAAAGTGGACGGCACAGCGCAAAAAAGAAATTAGCAGCAGCAGAGTAGAGTCTACTGAGTTATTGGTCGAAAAGTTCAAAGCGACACAGTCCAAACCACAATTTGTTGTGGCAGCTTCTGCGATTGGCTATTATGGGTATGATACAGGAGGGGTTTGGAAACAAGAGGGTTCAAGGTTTGGAGACGACTTTCTAGCAACTGTAACTAAAAATTGGGAACATGCCACAGCAGGGTTCGAAGATTTATGCCGGTTGGTTCAGTTGCGCATTGGTATTGTGTTGTCCAATAGGGGTGGTGCTTACGAAAAAATTAAAAAACCGATTGTGATGGGCGCCGGAGCACCCATTGGCAGTGGAGACCAATATATGAGCTGGATTCATGTCGAAGACCTTTGTCGGATGATTTTGTATGCGGCTGATAATAAAGCAATTGAGGGGACATTTAATGCGGTAGGCCCTGAACCAGTAACGAACAAAGAGTTTACTAAAAAATTGGCTAAAAGTTTAAATAAACCTTGCTTTCTTCCGGGAATTCCAGCAATATTGTTAAAGCTCACATTAGGAGAAATGGCGTCCATGGTCATTGGGGGAAGCAGGATTTCAGCGGAAAAAATACAATCTACTGGCTTTGAATATAAATATCCCTCCATAGAGGATGCCTTCAATAATTTAAGAAACAGACACTAAAATATTTTTAGCTATGGAAAATCAGGATAATGGACAATTGTCCAAAAAGGAAGAACAAAAGATTAGAAAAGCGTTTAAGGATAAAGATTGGCACGAGATTAAAAGTACGGATTCGTGGGTGATATTTAAAGTCATGTCAGAATTTGTTGAAGGGTTTGAAAAACTAGCTAAAATAGGACCTTGTGTATCCATATTTGGTTCGGCCAGAACCACAGAAGACCATCCTTATTATAAAACAGCAGAATTGATAGCCGCTAAATTGGTACGCCATGGGTACGGAGTTATAACGGGTGGTGGTCCAGGAATTATGGAGGCAGGTAACAAAGGTGCCAGAAGCGAAGGTGGAAAATCCGTAGGGCTCAATATTTTTCTGCCCTTTGAACAGGATGGTAACTTGTATATAGATCCGGATAAATTAATCACTTTTGATTATTTCTTTGTGCGCAAAGTGATGTTCATGCGGTATTCTCAAGGGTATATTGTAATGCCAGGTGGTTTTGGAACATTGGACGAATTGTTCGAATCGCTCACGTTAATTCAAACAAAAAAAATTGGGCGTTTTCCAATTGTATTGGTGGGCCGCTCGTTTTGGGAAGGCCTCATCGACTGGATTAAATCTTCTTTGTTAGAAAGCGAGAAAAACATCAGTGCCGAAGACTTGGATTTATTTACGATTGTAGAAAATGAAACCGAAGCGGTAAAAGTCATTGATGATTTCTATGCCAAATACTTATTGTCTCCCAATTTTTAATTTTAATCGCATCAATGAAAATATTAAATACAGTATTGGCCGTATTAGCACTTGCGTTGGCTGGTTATGCGTTGCTCTCTATACCAAAAAAAATAGAGACCGCTGCTGCCATAGAAGCACAGGGAAATTTTAATTATGAACCAGAGCAGGGGACAGGCTTTTTTAATGCTAAATCCTTGCCGCTTCCAGAAAATGTAAACTTTGCAGGAGAGAAAGTTCCTATGGAAGTGCCAGACGTAAGAGAGAGATTGGACAGAGAACTGCACATCAATACTTACTGGCACAACAACACTATTTTCTTAATGAAAAGAGCCAATCGCTGGTTCCCTCAAATTGAGAAAATATTAAAAGAAAATAATGTGCCGGACGATTTTAAATACCTAGCAGTGATAGAAGGTGGGTTGCAGAACGTTGTTTCTCCTGCGGGAGCTACTGGATTCTGGCAATTTATGAAACCAGCAAGTAAGGATTTTGGTTTGAAAGTGAGCAGTGAGGTGGACGAAAGGTATGATCCTATTAAATCCACTCGAGCGGCTTGCAAGTATTTGAATAGAGCATACAAGAAGTTTGGAAACTGGACTAGTGTGGCCGCTTCATACAACCGGGGCATGTCGGGCATTCAAAGAACAATGAATGCTCAAAATGAAAGTTCGTATTACGACCTACACTTACCAAGCGAAACAGCGCGTTATTTATTTCGAATTATAGCGCTTAAAGAAATATTCTCTAACCCCACGGACTACGGCTTTGAGATTGATACCACCCATTTGTACCAAGAAGAGACACTGCGGTACGTAGAAGTCAAAAGTAGTATTGCTGATTTAACTTCTTTTGCTCAAGAGCAGGGCATCAACATCAAGCTGTTAAAAAGATATAATCCTTGGCTAAGAAAAAATAAATTGTCAATAAAAAATGGAGACTCCTACCAAATTGCAATACCTTTGCAGAAAAAATCGGAAGGCATATGAAACAGCTTCTTTTTGATTGTGATGGAGTATTGGTGGACAGTGAAATAATAGCAGCACATAAAATGGTGGAGTTTGTTGGAGAAATAGGCAATCCCATCACCCTAGAATACTATCTAAACAATTGCACGGGAAGAACTTTTAGTGGTATTTTAAAAGAGATGGAAGCAAAAAATGAGGTAGAGTTGCCTTCCAATTACCTAGGGATTTTAAGCGATAGAGTGGAGGCTGCTTTTAAAAAGGAACTAAAAGCAGTTGCCGGAATGGAAGGTGTGGTAGAGCGATTTGGCTCCATTGCTGCAGTAGTATCCAACAGTGATCCAGAACAAATAGACAGTGCGTTGCAGATAAGTAAATTAAACCAACACATCAAAGGGCCCTTGTTTTCAGCGTCTTTGGTAGATTTCCCCAAACCTGCACCGGATGTATACCTAAATGCCATGCAAGAACTCAGGGCTGTACCAGAAAAAAGTTGGACGGTTGAAGACAGCATTTCCGGAGCAACATCCGCCAAAGCGGCTGGATTAAATGTTATAGGTTTTTTAGGTGGAAAACATATAGTGGAAGGGCATGCGGATAAATTGCTTGAAGTAGGGGTAGACTTGGTTGCTTCTGATGCAAATGAATTGAAATTGATGTTACAAGAACTTTCTTTTTAAGTTAAATATGGCGGACACAAATAACGATATTATTGATGTTGTTGGGCACGACAGTATTGAAATAATTGGGGCTCGAGAACACAACCTAAAAAACATCAGTATAGAAATCCCAAGAAATCAATTGGTGGTGGTTACAGGTATAAGTGGTAGTGGAAAGTCCTCGTTGGCCTTTGATACCATCTACGCCGAAGGGCAAAGACGGTATATGGAAAGCTTTTCGGCCTATGCTCGAAATTTTCTGGGGGATATGGAAAGACCAGATGTCGATAAAATCAATGGCTTGAGTCCGGTAATTTCAATTGAACAAAAAACTACCTCCCGCAACCCACGCTCCACTGTTGGTACAGTAACTGAAATTTATGATTTTTTAAGATTGTTGTATGCGCGAACCGGTGAGGCCTACTCTTATCTGTCTGGCAATAAAATGGTGAAACAATCTGAAGATCAGATCGTGGACCAAATTATTGAATCCAATGCCGGTGAAAAGATGCAGATTTTGGCTCCAGTTGTGAAAGGAAGAAAAGGACATTATAGAGAGTTGTTTGTGCAAATTGCCAAGTTGGGTTATACAAAAGTAAGGGTGGATGGGACCATACTGGACATCGAGCCAAAAATGCAATTGGATCGGTACAAAAACCACGACATAGAAATTGTTGTAGATCGGGTGGTGGTAAATGCCGAGGAACACTACAGAATTGGACAGTCCGTGAAAACGGCAATGAAAGAAGGCAAGGGAGTTATTTTGATTTTGGATCAAAACAATAAGGCCCAACACTTTTCTAAATATTTAATGGATCCTGAAACTGGCCTTTCTTATGATGAGCCTGCGCCAAATACCTTTTCTTTTAATTCGCCTTACGGCGCTTGTCCAAAATGCAATGGCATGGGCGTAATTGAAGAAATAACCCGTGAATCGGTGATACCCAATGATGCGCTCAGCATCAGCAGGGGCGGAATAGCGCCATTAGGAGAATACAGGGATATATGGATTTTCAAAAAGATTGATGCCATACTAAAAAAACAAAAGCTTAGCCTCACCACCCCAATTAAAAAATTGCCAGAGGAGGTGGTTGAAACCTTGCTGTACGGAGGGGAGGACGAAGTTGCCGTAGAGTCTAAGAAATATCCGGGTACAGAATGGCAGACCAAATTTGAAGGCGTTGTAACTTTTTTAGAAAGACAGAAAGATTCGGGCTCAGACAAAATTCAGCAATGGCTCAAAGATTTCACTATTTCTTCCACATGCCCAAGCTGTAGTGGAGGCCGGCTGAAAAAGGAAGCGCTGCACTATAAAATTAACAAAAAGAATATTTCTGAATTGGCCGATTTTGACATTAAAGAGTTGGGCAAATGGTTTGAAAACATTGAAGATAACTTAACCGAACGACAGCTTAAGATTGCGCCGGAAATTCTAAAAGAAATAAGGAAAAGAATTAAATTTTTGCTTGATGTAGGGTTGGATTACCTTCATTTGAACCGACCAATTAAAACGTTGTCGGGTGGGGAATCTCAAAGAATTCGCTTGGCTACACAGATTGGCACCCAGTTGGTAGGTGTGTTGTACATCTTAGATGAACCCAGTATTGGATTGCATCAAAGAGACAATGTGAAATTAATACAGGCGCTCAAAGATCTGCGCGATATTGGCAACTCTGTTATGGTGGTCGAACACGACAAAGATATGATGTTGCAATCTGATTTTATACTGGACATTGGGCCGGGGGCCGGAAGGCATGGTGGTCAAATTGTAGCAGCCTCTCACCCAAAAGAATTTATAAAGAACGAGACTACTACGGCGGCATTTTTAAACGGAATTAATAAGATTCAAATTCCTAAAGTTCGTAGAAAAGGCAACGGCCACAACATCCAAGTGTTCCAGGCAAGCGGAAACAATCTTAAAAACGTAGACTTAAAAGTACCGTTAGGTACGATGACCTTGGTTACTGGGGTTTCAGGCAGTGGTAAATCCACCCTGATACATGAAACCCTGTTTCCCATATTGAACCAACATTTTTACAGGTCAAAAAAGGAGCCATTGGCCTATGCCAAGGCAGAAGGCTTGGAACATGTGGACAAAGTCATTGAAGTAGATCAATCGCCTATTGGAAGAACTCCAAGGTCCAATCCAGCTACCTATACCAGTGTTTTTGGTGATATCCGAGCCTTGTTTTCTCAATTGCCAGAGTCTAAAATAAGGGGATACAAACCCGGCCGTTTTTCATTTAATGTAAAAGGTGGTAGGTGCGAGACATGTGAAGGAGCCGGTCTAAAACTAATTGAAATGGACTTTCTGCCCAATATCCATGTACCCTGTGAAACGTGCAAAGGCAAGCGGTACAATAGAGAAACCTTAGAAGTAAGATTCAAAGGAAAATCTATATCGGATGTGTTGGATATGAACGTAGAAGAAGCGGTGGGCTTTTTCGAAAACCAGCCTAAAATTTTCAGGAAAATTAAAACCTTATTGGATGTAGGCTTGGGTTATATTACCCTAGGGCAGCATGCCACAACATTATCTGGAGGGGAAGCCCAACGGGTGAAACTGGCCAGTGAACTGAGTAAAAAAGATACGGGTAAAACTTTTTACATATTGGACGAACCTACTACAGGGTTGCATTTTCAAGATATCAACTTATTGTTGGATGTATTGCATAAATTGGTGGATAAAGGCAATACTGTTCTAATAATAGAACACAATCTTGATGTAATAAAAGTGGCTGATTGGATTATAGATGTAGGGCCAGATGGCGGAAATAGTGGAGGAATCATAGTTGGAACTGGAATTCCGGAAGATATTTGCACATTAGATACCTATACCGCTAAATACCTCAAAGAAGAACTCATGTAAGCCCAGCGGCGTTTTTGAGTTTGATTACAGTATATAAATCAGGTAATTACGAGTTGATCGGATATTTTACCTAACGTATACCAAATATGAATTATCAAATTAACGTCTCTCGCAGGGCTAAATTTGCAATTTGTACTTTTTTTATTTTGTTGCCAATTTTGTCATGGGCACAGTATAGCGGGAGTACTTACGCAAATGCGAAGTCAAAAAAGATTGCCAATGTCACCATTACTTATTCTTACGCACCTGGTTTTGCTTACAAAGGAGCTTCTGGGCAAACCGAAGGAATTTGTGTGGATATTATGAATGCTTATGCTGCGTACATGCAGAAAAATGAAGGCATTAAAATCAATTTTAAGTACATTAGTAAAAACCCTAATAATTTTTCTGGTTTTTTGAATGATGTTAAAGTTTCAAAGGGAGGCGTTTTTGGATTGTCGAATACGACCATTACCGAAGCTAGAAAAGCGAGTTATAATTTCAGCCCTCCTTACATAACCAATATGGCCATTCTTATTTCTCATAAAAGTGTTCGCACGTTGGGAGAAGGCAATATGAAGGAAATTGCTACTGTTTTTAAGGGCATGTCAGCCGTTACAGTTAAAAACAGTACCAATGAAAAAAACCTTAAAACAATTAAAAAGAAATACTACCCATCGCTTAAGATTGAATACGTAAATTCGTTTTCGGATGCAATGAAAGTTGTTGAAAAGGACCCGACGAAATTCACCAACCAGGATTTGGCGTATTACTTTGAAGCCATGAAAAAAAGGTCTCCATTGAAAAGACACCCAGGAGGAGACATGTCCAAAGAGGAGTTTGGTATTATTATGCCAAAGTCCAACGACTGGAGCCCGTCTTTAGAGAAGTTTATGAAAGGTTATATTGGAAGTACTGCGTATAAAAAAGTGGTTACCAAGCATTTGGGGTCTACTGCAGTGAAGTTTATGAATTCTTTGTAATAGAAGCACATCAAAAGAATAGGGATGCTTCTCGTTTAGAAACATCCCTCATTCAACCAAAACCTTGAAAATTATCAACTATGAAAATTGTTAATATAATAACAAGGCTTACCCCTTAAATGTTCCGTACATATAAAAGTTCATTTAATTTTTAACAACAGTTCTTATCTTTCTTATTCATGTTGTAGCAAATGAATAAAGAGAAATTATACCTGCTTTTTCAGCTAGGAGGCTGGTCCTTTTACGTAGTCTTTCAAATGATTGGGGTAACTGTTTTTACGGATTCAGATGATATCATGCTGAAGGGATACATCCCGTTTATTCTAGAAGGAGGCGTGTTTTTGGTCATTACCCATCTTTACAGGTGGCTAATGAAACGAAGGGGATGGCTCCAACTTAATTTGGCCCAGCTTTTACCAAGAATTTTAGTTTCCGTTGTGGTGTTAGGGGCATTGGTGTACCTCCTTCGAATTGCTTTTACCATCCCCTTCGGGATTCTTTCAGATAATTCCAAAGAGATTATAGCCATAGCTACCAACACTTTGGGCAATGCGTTGATCTTGTTCTTATGGTTTGCGTTTTATTTTACCTACAATTATTTTGAACGCTACAACCTAGCTTTAAAACACGAAGCTGCCATGAAGGAAATTGAGCTTCAAAACCTAAAGTCTCAACTCAACCCACATTTTATTTTTAATTCTCTTAATAGTATTCGAGCGCTGGTCGACGAAGACCCTACTAAATCAAAGACAGCAATTACTTATTTGAGCAATATATTAAGAGGTTCGTTGGCATCGGACAAAAGGAAATTGACCTTGTTTAGCGAAGAATTAAATTTGGTAAAAGAATACCTTTCATTGGAAATAATCCGATACGAAGAAAGACTGTCTACTTCTTTTGACATAAGTTCAGGAACATTACAAATGAATATTCCCCCATTGATGTTGCAAACCTTGGTCGAGAATGCCATCAAACACGGTATCTCTCAATTAAAGGAGGGTGGAATAATAAATATTAAATCCTATATTGAAAATACTGCTTTAATTGTTGAAATTAGAAACAGCGGAAACTATGAAGTTTTTGAGTCCAGAAATACCAGTATTGGAGGGATGGGTATTAGCAATACCAAGAGAAGACTTGAAATGATTTATGGAGAAAAAGCTGATTTCAAAATTTACAACGAGCAAAAAGGTGTCGTATTAACAAAATTGAGGTTACCACAACAACTAACATATGAAAGCATTAATAATTGATGATGAACGACTGGCAAGAAAAGAATTAACCAACTTGCTCGCCGACCATAAAAATGTTGAAATCATCGGAGAGGCAGTTAATGCGGACGATGCATTCGAAAAAATTGACGAGTTAAAGCCAGACCTAATATTTTTGGATGTTCAAATGCCAGGTAAAACGGGCTTTGAGCTTTTGGAAATGTTGGACTCGGTGCCCATGGTGATTTTTACAACCGCATTTGACCAATATGCCCTAAAAGCATTTGATGTAAATGCGATGGACTATTTAATGAAGCCCATTCAACCAGAACGACTCAACGAAAGCTTGGTTAAGGCTGCCGAAGTATTTAAAGAAAAAAAACCAGGAAAGGAAAACAAAGAATTGACTTTGGAAGACCAAGTTTTTGTGAAGGATGGGGATAAATGTTGGTTTGTAAAGTTGTCCAATGTTCGTCTGTTTGAATCGGATGGCAACTACATTAAAGTATATTTTGACAACTACAAACCAATGATACACAAGTCGCTTAATGCCTTGGATGAAAAGTTGGACAGCCGAAGCTTTTTTCGAGCAAGCAGAAAACACATCATCAATTTAAGTTGGCTAGAAAGTATCGAGCCCTGGTTCAATGGAGGGTTGATGGTAAAGTTAAAAGGGGGTGAAAAAGTAGAAGTGAGCAGGCGTCAGGCCGCTAAATTTAAGGATATGATGAGTTTATAAGGGCTAGTTGTTAACCAAAGTCCTAAACTCTTCTTGAAGGTTCCAATCTTTTGCGAATTTTAACATAGCGGTGGCTTCCATTTCGGTTACATACCCTTTTAAGTTGTTGGCCTCCCAAACCATTTTAATGTATTGGATTCTTTTGTCTTTGGATAAATCCCCGATCACCTCGTTCAGGTACTCTCTTGCCCTTTCAAAAGAGGTAAAATAATCTTCTGATATAAATCGATTGGCCCATTCCATTTCACTATGGGCATTGATTTTTGTTGCAGTTTCAACCAAATTCATGATTTCATCCTCGTCTAGCCCGTGGTATTGAAAGATGACAGTTTTTAAGAGCATGTAAGCTTTTTTCTCCTCTTCGGACATGGGCTGTTTATTAGTTGTGTATAGAATAAAGTATCGGGCGGCTGCAGAATGCATCCAATTGAACATTGGGTACTTGCAGTTCCAAGACGTACGCACCGTCTAATATATTATTATTTACAAAAATAAGTTCAGTGATGGTGCAAATTTTTCTTACCTGGTCGTTCAAATTCCAAAAGGCCTTGTGCATGCTCAATTTTCCTTGGTCCACTTCGCGGTCCACCGATGGCAAATCAACCAATAAATGCTGAATGTTGTGTTCACAAAGCAAATCACCTATGCTACTTTCTAAATAAGTAGGGTTGGTATTGGTGTACCTATGGTTTTTTTTACTTTCTGCATTGGGCAGTGTGCGCAGCACCAAGGCGTCAAAGTCAAATTTTTTTATTTGTTCCTGCACTTGTGCTTTTGTTACAATGGTATCTCCATTAGAAAGCGATGTAGGTGCCACTGAAATCAACCTTGCTTTAAAGAAAAATGTATTCAGGCTATTGTTTAAAGTTGCGTTAGTATCGGACGAAATGTGCCCATAACACTCGGTATGGGTGCCGTTGCCATGTGGTGTGAACAACACTTTTTTGTAATTGACACTACCCCCTTGCGCAACACTACCTACAAAATCACCATTTTTTATTGTTTCAAAAACAACGGGTTCGGCCCAATAACAATTGGGGTTGTCCTGGCCTTCTTTTAAAGTAACAGAGAGATCGAGTGGCTTGGATAAGTCAATTGTAAACAATTGATCTTGGTATTGAATGGATGCGATCATTTAAATATAAATTAGGTCTTCGGTTATCCTGTCGGCCAACAACTTTCCAGACTTACTAAGGAAAAATTGATTTTCAGATTGATAAACATAACCTTCTTTTTTAAAGTAGTCAAGTTTGGAGCAAACCCCTTCCATTTGAGTCGGGCTGAAATACAAAGACAACTTGTCGGTATTGATACCCCATTTGGTTCTTAGCCTGGTTAACAGGTATTCATTTCCGAAATCAAGTTGGCTCAATTTTTCTTGTGTTAGGGGGAGTGTTGTTGCTGCAATGTCGCGCATATACTGGGCATTGTTGCTTACATTGTGGTACCTGGAAGACAAGTCATAAGAATGAGCACCTGGCCCAATTCCTAAATAGGGTTTTCCGTGCCAATAACTGGAATTGTGTTTGGAGTAATAACCGTCTCTACAAAAATTGGATACCTCATATTGTTCGTATTGTTGGCTTTCCAATGCATCAATTAAATATTCGTACTGCTCAATTTCTATGTGTTCTTCCACAGGCTGGAGTTTCCCTTTGGTTAGCCAGTTGCCAAAAGTAGTCTTTTCTTCAATGGTGAGCCCATAACAGGATAGATGTTCAGGAGAAAAGGACAAACATTTTTTAATGTCCGCTTCCCAAGTTTGGTTGGTCCTTCCTGGAATGGCATATATGAGGTCTAAATTAATATTTTGGAAACCGAACGCCCTACTTTGTTCAATGGCTTTTTCGGCTTGAAGTGCACTGTGCGATCGGTTTATATAAGCCAATACCTTGTCGTCGAAGGTTTGGATGCCAATACTTAACCGATTGACGGGGCTGGTTTCAAGAGCCTTAAGGTAGCCGGTAGTAAGGTCATCTGGGTTGGCTTCCAATGTTATTTCAGCGGTTGTACTTATATTAAAATGCTGGTAAATGTGGTCTAAAATTTCCGATAAAGAATCTTCGGGAAGTACAGACGGGGTGCCGCCTCCAAAATAAATTGTTTCGACAATGGTGCCTTGAAGAAAATTTTTTCTGAATTCAATTTCCTTTTTAATGGCATCAATCATCTTAGGCATGTACTTTAGTTGTGTAGAAAAATGAAAATCGCAATAATGACAAGCTTTTCTACAAAACGGGATGTGCAAATAAATTCCAGACAAATTGGTTATCTTTAATTGGAAATGTTGGACAAAATTATTTTTTACAAATATAGCATATTACTATTTACTCTTATTATGGCCAACAACCTAATTGGCCAAAACCTTCCCTATGCGTGTAGTTGTTCTCCAGTAGTCCATAAACTGATGAAACAGCTTCCAAATAACACTAAAAACACGTTGGATTCTGTTCTGCTTACAACTTCTATGGATTCTGTTTTGTATGCGAATGGTTTTGTTTTGGCCAGCACTACAGTTAAGAATTCGGCGGGCCAATTGTTGGTGGTTGTTCAAGAGGGCAAGCAATTTTTTATTGATGTCTTGCCCAATACGGAAATTCCAAAGGATCTAAAGACCCAACCCACCAAAATGTTACCCCATCAGTTTTACAGCTATGTGGTTGCCTTGCAAGATTATTTTGCCAACAATGGATTTCCATTGGCCAAGGTCGCTGTGCAACAACAAGTGTTCCAAGAAACAACAATTGAAGTAGAACTTTCAATAGACAAAGGGGAAGCTGTTTTGATCGAAGAAGTTTGGGTGGAAGAATCCAACATTATAAAGCCCAACTACCTCCACAATTTGATTGGCATCCATGAAAACGACCTTTTTTCGTCGAAAAAACTTTTGGATATGGCACTGGTGTTTTCAAACGAAGGCAATTTCAGCTTAGAAAAACAGCCCACCACTTCTATTAGTGCAGGTGCGGCAAGTATAGAATTGGACTTGAAAAAGATTCAAAACAATAAGTTTGAAGGGTTTTTGGGTCTGTTACCAAGTGCATTAGAAAATCAAAAAATGTTAGTGGTGGGCAACATTCAATTGGAGTTGAATAACCTTTTTCGTTCTGGTAAAAGATTGAACTTGTTTTGGGAAAGTTACAAACCAGAATCTCAAATTTTTAACTTTTCCTACCGCCACCCCTTTATTTTCAATGCACCCTTGGATGTGAATTTGGCACTGGATTTAGTCAAAGAGGACTCCACCTTTTTTAATCGTTCGTTTTATTTCGATTTTTCTGCAAGACTCAGTACAAAAAATAGTTTAAAGTTGTTTTCGGAACAAAAATCCACTGCATTGGTAAAAACCTCTTATATAGAAGAGGATAATTTTGCCAATGGAAAGAGCAGTTTGTTTGGGTTGAAATTTGAGCACAAGAACAATTCCAATGCAAGCGGTACTACTATAGCGTTGGGCTATGGTAGACGGAGTGTTACTAGCGAAAAAGGAATGAGCGAAACACTGTACAATGCTGTCAAGGATGGATACAACCAGGGCAGTTTATGGGTAGAACAGCGTTATGTTAAACCATTGAAAACCAGATTTAACTGGAATATTGAATTCGAAGGCGGGCATAGGTGGGCAGATTACATCTTTTTCAACGATGTCTACAGGTTGGGAGGAGCAAGCAGTATTAGGGGCTTCAATGAAAATGAATTTTTTGCTAGTAGTTATGCTTTTGTAAGAAATGAATTGAGGTTGTATTTTGAGTCGGGTTCGTATGTAATGGGTTTTACTGATTTTGCTTATTTGGAAATGGATGGAATAAACGAACGCGTGTCAGACTTTCCTTTAGGTTTGGGGGTTGGTTTGTTAACGGACACAAAAAATGGAAAATTTTATGTTACATTTGCTTTAGGTAAAGCTAAAAACCAGACTTTTTCATTTGATAATTCTAAAATACACTTCGGTTATCGTGCAATATTTTAAAGAACTACTGTTGGTCGGTTTACTTTTTTTATTTTCTGCTGGGATAACTTTTGCGCAGGAAGACCATGGGCAGAGTGTTCTTCCCAAGGGTGGAAATTCTAAAAAGAGCACAGAAAATATTTTTGGTCAAAACAAAAGTGTTCCATTTCAGATCGATGCGCGCCACAATGGCTACTTGCATTTTACTGAAATAGAAAAGGGGAGCATGTTGTTGTGTGGTCAGAAAGCCATTCATATTTTCAATTCAGATCAATTGAAATTGAATATCGATAGTTTGAAAAGGTTGTATGGCCCAAAGCTGCAGCTGGAGTTGTACAATCGAAAAGGCTTCTACCAGCCCATAGTTCGAGTGGTGGACCCCCAACGGGCTGTTTCAAAGACAAAGGATGTATTGTATTTAAACCCAAGTAAAAATTTTTCGAACTTTTTTTGGACGGCATTCATCGTATTCTTTTTAGTGGTTGCAGTTTTCAAGCTTAAGAATTCAACCATACTCATGAATTACCTTAAGTTTGTGAATTCATTCTCGTTGCGCAACAAACAAGAGTATTTGTTGAACATAAGAGTGGTCAACAAAATAAATGTCTATTTTATTGTCTTGTTGAGTATGTTGGTGTCCATTGTATTAACATCCATATTTTATAATTCAGATGTAGTGGAAGATCTTTTTTTAAAAAATCTTTCTTTTGTTGAATTGCTTTTGTTTTGGTTGACAGGTGTGGGCTTGGTGGTGTTTTTATTTTTCTCTAAAATATTATGGGTCAATATAATTTCTTCCTTGATGCGGATAGAGAAATTTAGACCAATTCACTATTTCAACTATATCAGGTGGTCTTTTATGACTTATTTGGCCTGTATGTTTATTTGGTTGATACTGGTCCATGCATTGGGCGAAACTGTGGCAACAGCAGCTTCCTTTCTTATTCCTATTATTTTAATTCTGTTTGGTTTAAGGTGTTTATTCTTGTGTTTTAAAATTCTAAATTTTGGAAGATATAGAAAATTGTATTTATTTTCTTACCTTTGCGCCACGGAAATAGTACCATACATAATCATTGTAAGATTTTTCCAATAGAGTTACAGAGCAGAACCATTTCTTTATGTCCGACAATAAAGACCAAAATTTGAGAAAAGTAGAGAGCATATTGGTTTCCCAACCGAAACCAAAAGATGATAAGTCTCCATACTTCAAACTAGCCGATAAATTCGGTATCAAAGTTGATTTCAGACCGTTTATTCAAGTGGATCCAGTTCCTGTAAAGGAATTCAGGAAGCAAAAAATAGATATTCTAAAACATTCGGCCATTATTTTCACAAGTCGAAATGCGGTGGACCATTTATTTGGGATTTGCAAGGAATTGAAAATTGAAATGCCAGCGGACATGAAATATTTTTGTATTTCTGAACAAACTGCAAACTATTTGCAAAAATACATTGTGATCAGAAAAAGGAAAATTTTCACAGGCCACAGAACAGCTGCTGATTTGATTGAAATTCTTAAAAAGCATAAGAACGAAAAATACTTGTTTCCTTGTTCCGATATTAGAAAGAATGACATCCCTCATTTTTTACAATCGAACGAGTACGACTACAGTGAAGCGATTATTTATCGCACCGTTGCTTCTGATCTTTCAGATTTGGACAATGTTTATTACGATATTATCGCTTTTTTCAGCCCTTCTGGTATAAATTCTCTGTTGGTTAACTTCCCTGGTTTCGAACAAAATAACACTAGAATTGCTGCATTTGGCCCTACAACGGCCAAAGCTGTGAAGGAAGCTGAGCTGAATCTTGATATTGAAGCTCCACTTCCGAATGCGCCTTCAATGACCGGAGCCTTAGAGCTTTATATAAAGAAGGCGAACGGGTTGTAATATTTCGACAAAAAGCCATTATTACTTACATTTGGGGAAATAGAACATCAAAAAGTTTGATGTCTCGTTAAAATGTTATTTATTTAACCTGCCAGAATAGCAGAATAACAGATTTATGATGAGAAAGCTACTTTTTGTTGGGTTTATTTTTATGGTCTTTGGTGCCCAAGCGCAGCAGGATCCCGTATTTACCCAATACATGTTTAATCAGGTTTACCACAATCCCGCATTTTCAGGGGTGGAGGGCGTTACCAAAATTTCTTTACTTCATAGGAATCAATGGGCAGGATATTCGGCTTCATTTGATGATGGCGGAGCACCTACCACGCAAGTTTTTAGTGTAACGGCACCTATTTATAAGTTTAGGAGTGGGTTTGGGGCGTATGTTATGAACGACCAACAAGGGCCTTTGAACAATGTGAATGTTCAGGCTTCCTATGCCTACCATCTAGGCATTAAAAGATCAAAGTTGAGTTTTGGCGTTCAATTGGGAGTTGTTTCTCAATCCATTGATTTTGACCAATACAGATTGGTGCATGAAGACGACCCATTGGTCGCAAATGCATCGGGCAAAGAATCCCAAGTCCGTCCGGACCTTTCAATGGGAGTTTATTTTAGATCAGAAAAAGTATATACCGGTATAAGTGTAGCGCATTTATTGGAATCGGAGTTTGATTTTGGTGTTAACACCATCAGAAATGCTTTGGAAAACCACGCTACGTTTTTAATAGGTTACCGCCATAAAGTAAATTTTGATTTGACCTTGGAGCCTTCTATGATGGCGCAAACGGACTTCAATGAGTTTACAGTAATTCTAGGTGGTATAGCGGAGTACAAAGAGAAAATGTGGGGTGGTTTGTCTTACCGTTTGGAGGAAGACGTAAGTGCTTTGTTGGGGTATAAATTTTTAAAAGATAAATCCTTGAGTGTAGGGTATTCGTTTGGGTATGTTTTATCCAATGCAGAAGCAAAAAAACCAACAACACATGAAGTATTAATCAGTTATGTGTTGCCAACGAATCCGTTACCTAGTAAGAAGATAGTAAGAACACCTAGATTTAGACATTAATTTTGGTGTATTTTCATATAAATTTTCTAAATTGGTTAACCTTGATTAAATTCATTTAGTCGGGTAAATATGAAATTTATCGAAAAGTTGGGCTGATTTTTTGATTATTTTGAAACCAAATGCAATATTTATAGGGAATTAATCTTTATAATAATAAGAATTGAATAATAGGGCTATTATAAATAAAAAAGTGTTATGACTAAATATTTGCGATTTAATGGGCTTTACGGAAGTTTATCAGTGCTGCTGGCTTTGATCTCATTAAACGGCTGTGGACTTCTTGGAGGAGGAGGTAGCGGAGGCGACGGTGGGGAGCTCATCGGTGTTCCTGGTCGAGAAGGCTGGAGAATGGCGATGCCTTACGGAATGGTTGCTGTTCCTGCTGGAACCTTTCACATGGGGCAAGCCGATGAAGATCCTGCTGCATCTCAAATTAACTTCAACAAGCAAGTGACTATTGGATCATTCTATATGGATGATACGGAGATCACAAACAACGAATACAGACAGTTTGTCGACCATTTGTTAGAAGATTCAGTTTCTACTCTTGGAGAACAAATCATCAGAGACGAATACTATCCTGATTCAACTGTTTGGGTTAGAGATTTTGCCCACCACATGGGAGATCCACTTCAAGATTATTACTACTGGCACCCTGGATACGATGACTATCCTGTTGTTGGTGTAGACTGGGAAGCAGCTAAGTTTTTCAGTGATTGGAGAACTGCTTACTGGAATGATTTTAGAGTCAGTGTTGGGGATGTACCAATGCCTAACTTTAGATTGCCTTCTGAAGCAGAGTGGGAATACGCCTCTCGCGGTGGAAGAGATATGGCCAAGTACCCTTGGGGTAACCCATACATCAGAAATGCAAAAGGATGTATGTTAGCCAATTTCAAACCAGGAAGAGGTAATTATTACGATGATGCATTTGCATACACCGCACCAGTAATGTCTTACTTTGCCAACGATTGGGGGCTGTATGACATGTCTGGAAACGTTTCGGAATGGTGTGAAGATGCATTTAACCCTTCTTCAGTTCCTTTGGTTTGGGATTTAAACCCTGAATACAAGGATGAAAATGAGTACAGAAAAGTTGTTAGAGGTGGAAGCTGGAAAGATGTGGCTTATTACCTTGAAACAGGAACTAGAACGTACGAATTTAAAGACTCTGCCCGTGCCTATATAGGTTTTAGAAATGCGATGACGCATTTGGGTAGATCTGCAGGAAATGAATTTTAAAATTTGATTTGTTTTTATAAATTGTAATACCAAAGCATTTACTAACTAAAAAAATTAAAACAATGAGTAGAAAAAAAGGCGGATTTGTTGAGCTTCTATATAATACCATCATGCCTAAAGTATATGGTATAGGTGCAGCAGTGGTTATCGTTGGTGCATTATTTAAAATCCAGCACTTAGAAGGTGCAGGTTATATGTTGGGAATAGGCCTAGGTGTGGAAGCGGTCATATTCTTTTTAAGTGCATTTGAACCAGCGCACGCTGAGCCGGACTGGACAAAAGTTTACCCGGAATTGGCGGAAGAATACGATGGGCCAACTGCTCCAGGTAGAATTGCTAACAAGCAACCTGCTGGTGCATCGGCTTCACAAACCTTGGACAAAATGATGGACAACGCTAAGATCGGTCCTGAGTTGATTAATAGCCTAGGAAAAGGAATGAAGAACATGGCGGATTCAGCTTCTAAAATGTCCAACCTTGCAGATGCAGCAGTAGCAACAAATGATTATGCGAAAAACGTTTCTTCGGCGTCTAAATCGTTGAACGAAATGAATAAATCTTATGCTTCAACTGTAACAGCAATGTCCGATATGGCAGATGCTTCAAAAGATGCTAAAGAATACCATTCTCAAGTTCAAAGTGTTACTAAAAACTTAGGTGCATTGAACGCCGTATACGAAATGGAACTTAAAGATGCTAACAGCCATCTTAAAGTGATGAATAAATTCTATACCAACCTTACTACAGCAATGGAAGGTATGTCTAAAGTTGGGGAGAACTCAACACAGTTTACTAATGAGCTAAGCAAGCTGACTAGTAATTTGACTGCACTTAATACCATCTACGGTAGCATGTTAACCGCTATGAAAGGTGGAGGCGCAGGTAAATAATTAGCCCGCTCTTACTACATGGTTTATTTGTAAACTAAAAAATTTAAAACTATGGCAGGAGGTAAAGAAACCCCTAGACAAAAGATGATTGGAATGATGTACTTAGTACTTACTGCGCTATTAGCGCTTCAAGTAAGTAACGCGGTACTAGAAAAGTTCATCTTTATTGATAAAACGTTAAAAAAACAAGCGACTTCATTGAACATGAATAACGGAGGTGTTATCAAAGGAATTGAAGCGCAGGTTCAAAAAAATGGTAATGTCGAAAAGGATGTTGCTGTGTTAAACAGAGCCAAAAAAGTACGAGAAGCCACTACGGAAATCAAGATTTATCTTGATGATCTTAGAGAACAAATGGCAGAAATGACAGGTGGATATACTGTTGAAAATGGTGATTCTACATTGGTAGGTGCTAAGGATTATGATATTGTTGGCAACTACATGATTAAAAAAGGGAATGGTAAGAAACTACAGCAAAAGTTAAATACGTTTGCAACATTCCTTGGCGATCAAACCGAAGGTGAGTTTGAACCTTTGGCAAAAGATGCAAAAGATATCCCATACGCAAGAAACAATCCGAATCAACGAGATAAAGATTTCACATCTTATTATTTTGAAAACACCCCTACTGCAGCAGGTATGGCTACCATTAGTTTTATCGAAACGGAAGTTTTGAATTATGAAACTAAAGCGTTGGACCTTATTGCAAAAGAGGTGGGTGCTGAAAGAGTGTCTTTTGATAAAATTGTGCCTTTGATCCGGCCAGAAGCTAATATCGTAGCGGCAGGATCAAAATTTAAAGCAGAACTGTTCATTACAGCTTCGGCGACTGGATTGAACCCAACTTTCAAATACAATGGAACTACGGTAAAATCTGAAAAAGATGCTGAAACAGGTATTATTAAGGGTGTAATAGAATTCAACGCCAAAGGTGGGAATTATGACCCTAAAACTTTGATGTCAGATAAGTCTTTTAATGCTGAAATCGAATTAAATGGTAAAACATATCCAATTAACCACAAATACAAAGTAGTTAAACCAGTGGTTCAAATCAAATCGGCAGCATTGTCTGCCTTGTATTTGAATTGTGGTAATACATTGGACATACAAGTTCCTGCTTTAGGGACGAATTACAACCCAAGCTTTTCTTCTGGTGACGCCAAGGTGATCAAAGGAACAAAAACTGGAATTGTAACGATAGTGCCTACAGCGAAAAGAAAGGTGAAGTTGACAATATCCAATGCTGGTGCTGCTTTAAGTACAGAAGTGTTTGATGTGAAAACACCACCACTTCCTCGTTATGAGTTTAAATCTGGAGGTAAAAAGATCAACTTTAAAACTGGAGCGAAGGCTACTGCTTTGAGGTCGTTGGACATTAAACCTGTGCCAGATGCAAACTTTGCAAGAGAAGTGCCTAAAGATTCCAAATACAGAATTCGTGAGATGGAAGTAATTTTGGCTAGAGGTACAAGACCTGTTGTTCGTAAGAAATTTACATCTGAAAGAGTAAACTTACAGCAGTATGCTTCTCAAGCAAGGCCAGGAGATAAACTAGTAATTGAAATTAAAAAAACTACGAGAAGAACGTATACTGGTGCCAACGAGAAGGTACCTACTCGTAACGAAATTTATACGATACCATTGAATTAATAATAATAAAGTGCTATGAGATTATTAAAGAATTCACTGTTAGGCTTTGGGCTTTTGGGATTGGTTGTATGTGGTTATTCACAAGAAGTGGAGGAGCAATACAATCCTAACTCAATTCATCCTATAGCAAAATATGAACAACATTTTAAGAAAAGAACCTGGTATAGAATTGACCTGAAAGAGCGTCAAAACAAAGGTTTCTTTGCTAAAAATGCGGAAATTTCTAAATTTATTATCGAGATGGTTCAATCAGGAGCCATTCGAGACGACCAAATTTATAACAACGATTCCTTGGCTTCTACGATGTCAAAAGATGAGTTCATGACCAGATTGGAAATGAACGAGGCAGTGGAATATGATCCGTACGACCCGGACGCTGAATATTACGAAGGCGATCAGGTTTCATTTAACGGTACCGTATACACCTCTCGTTTCGATGAAAATATTGGAAGAACACCATTGGACTATCCGGACGATTGGGAAGCGGATCCTCAAGCGGGAAAAGCGGATTTGTATTTGACAAGTCAAATTAGCATCATGGAAATTGCAGAAGACCAAATCTTTGACAAAAGAAGAGGGCGTCTGTACCACGATGTGCAGTCAATTAAGTTAGTAGTGCCTGGTTCAGAAACACCAACTGGTGTGGATAATGAATTGGCGGTATTCAAATTCAAAGACCTTGAAAGGCTGTTTAGAGAGAATCCTGAAAAAGCCATCTGGTTCAATCAGTTCAATAGTGCCCAGCATAAGAATTTTGCGGATGCTTTTTTACTAAGATTGTTCCATGGTGTTTTGGTAAAAGTAGAAAATCCGGATGATTTGTATATCAGAGATATCTACTCAAAAAGTTTGAAAGAAGGGGTGATGGCCTCACAATGGTTGGAGCTTGAATTAATGGAAAAAGAGCACAATCTTTGGGAGTTTTAAGCACCTAACATCTTAATAAAATAAAAAAAGGCCTGAGCAATCAGGCCTTTTTTTTGTGGATATAATCGAAAACGATTTTGGTTTTGTGCAGGCCTATTAAATCTGCTACCGCCTCAGGTCCAGCTTCTTGGATCCTTTTTAATGTCTTGTATTTAAGCATGAGTTCGTCTACAGTTTTTTGACCAATACCTCTAATGCCTTCCAGTTCAAAGTTAAAGGCATTTTTACTTCTTTGATCCCGATGAAAATTAATCGCAAATCGATGGGCTTCATCTCTAAGATGCTGAATCAGTTTTAAGGCAGGTGATTTTTTACTTATGTGCAACGGTATTGGGTCTTCCGGGTAGTATATTTCTTCCAATCTTTTAGCTATTCCTATAATGGGTATTTCAGTATAAAGCTTGAGCTGTTTTAAAGCAGCTACAGCAGAGCTTAGCTGTCCTTTTCCGCCATCAATTACTATGAGCTGCGGAAATGGGGTTTGTTCTTCTTTGACGCGCTTGTAGCGCCTGTATACGACCTCTTTCATGGACGCGAAATCGTTGGGGCCCTCTACGGTTTTAACTTTATAGTGCCGGTATTCTTTTTTAGCCGGTTTACCATTGATAAAACAGACCATGGATGAAACCGGGTTGGTGCCTTGGATATTGCTGTTGTCAAAACATTCAATCCTATCCGGTAGGGTTCTAAGCTTGAGGTATTCTTGTAGTTGAATGATGCTTTCGGGCACCCTTTTTGGGGTTTCTGTTGCTTTTAAAAATTTATCTCTTTTGTATTGAATGGCATTTTTTAAACTTAATTCCACCAGTTTTCTTTTATCCCCAATTTGTGGTGTACTCAATTTAAACTGTTCCGATATTCCCGGCATTTCTATATTAGTGAAAACATCTGGGCTTTGGCTTTTAGCTAAATCTCGTAATTGATAGATGGCGTGGATTAATATAGTCTCGTCTGTTTCTTCAAGTTTTCGTTTTAATTCAACTGTGCGGGAGAATACAATACTGCCTTTTTTTATTTTCAGATAATTGATATAAGCAGTAGCCTCATCGGAGGTAATAGTAAAGACATCCGTATCTAATATTTTAGGGTTGACAACAATGCTCTTAACTTTGTATTTCTCTAATAAGTCTAATTTTTCTTTGCTTTGCTGGGCCTTTTCAAAGTTGAGGGCCATAGCAAATTCGTTCATTTCAGACTCAAAGAAAGTCTTAACCTCATTTAAGTTTCCTTTGATTACGTCGCGGGCCAAACGGATATCTTTGTTGTAATCCGCTTCTTCTTGTAGGCCCTCACAAGGGCCTAAACAGTTTTTAATATGGTATTCCAAACATACTTTAAACTTTCCGTTTTGCACATTTTCTGCACTTAAGTTGAAGTTACATGTTCTAATGGTATAAAGCTTGGTTAGTAACTGCAAAACATTTTTCATAGCTACTACACTCGAAAACGGACCGAAGTATTCTCCTTTGCCGGGAATGAAATTTCTGGTAGAGATGATTCTAGGAAATCGTTCTTTTAAAATACAAATATAGGGGTAGGTCTTGTCGTCTTTTAAAAGGATGTTGTATTTTGGCTGGTTTGCTTTTATAAGGTTATTTTCGAGCAACAATGCGTCAAACTCGCTACTGGAGAGCGTAAAATCAATACTCTTGATCTCACTTACTAATTTCCTTGTTTTGCCGCTTAAGTTTTTACTTTTTTGAAAATAACTGGAAACTCTACTCTTTAAGTTTTTGGCCTTTCCAACATATATTATATCACCAGATTCATTGTAGAATTTGTATATCCCAGGTTCTTTCGGAAAGAGGGCAACGTCTTGGACTGTATACCGTTCGGATTTCATAAAAGCAGTAAGCCAAGCACAGGAGGTAGGTTGTGCTTGGTGTATTTAAAATTCGTTTTCTCTAAGTTCTGTTTGGTCGGAGTCCACATTGG
The DNA here is from genome assembly GCA_900537185.1 of Cytophagales bacterium Alg240-R148. Lineage (GTDB taxonomy): Bacteria > Bacteroidota > Bacteroidia > Cytophagales > Cyclobacteriaceae > Alg240-R148. Next base: position 487,931 of record LS999827.1, on the reverse strand, counting down.
TACTGTCTGATGGTTCGGAAATAAGGTAATCGGTACAGTCCAATCGGTACGGGAGTGGTTTAATAGGGCGTTTAAAAAAGCCTTTTTCAATGCCACTTTCTGGGTCTGCATATACCTTGAGCATGAACTTCTCCCAAATTGGCCGAGCGGTTTTGGCACCTTGTCCATATACCCAACTTGGCCATTGTATGCTTCTTTCGTCTCCACCTACCCAAGTTCCGGCCACAAGGTTGTGGGTCAAACCAATGTACCAACCATCAGAAGCATCGTTGGTAGTTCCGGTTTTACCCCCTACTTCGTTGTTGGTTTTTAATTCACGTGGAATTCCAACCGATGTTCCACCTTGTTCTTCAACGCCTCCTTTGAACATATGCAACATTAAATAGGCAGTTTCTTCGCTCAAGGCTTGTCTGGTAACAGGATTGAAATTTTGTATAACATTCCCGTTTTTGTCTTCAATTTTTGTGATAAAAAACGGCGTGGTGTATATTCCTTCGTTCGCAAACGTACTGTAGGCTGGTAATAATTCAAATATTGAAAGATCACTCGTTCCCAAGCTTAATGCCAGCACCGGGTCTAATTGGCTTTTTATACCCAGTCTTCGTGCAAATTCAACCACATTGGGAGGGCCAAGTTCAGACATTAATTTTACAGTTACGGAGTTGACGGATTGTGCCATGGCCTTTCTTAATGTCATGTCCTCTCCTGTAAATTTACCATCGGCATTGTTGGGAGAATACACATCTCCAGAGGGCAGTGTATACCGGTATTGTTCGTCCAACATGGTGTAACAAGGGCTGAACCCATTTTCCATTCCAGTGCCATATACAAATGGCTTGAAAATTGAGCCTGGCTGCCGCCTTCCTTGTCTTACATGATCGTATTTGAAATATTTATGGTCGATACCGCCTACCCACGCCAAAATAGCACCGTTGGAAGGGTCCATGGCCATAAAACCTGTGTGTAAGAAGTATTTGTAATGGGCCAATGAATCCATTGGAGACATCAAAGTGTCAATTTCACCTTTCCAGGTAAACACTTTCATTTTGTATTTTTTATCCAGAACTACATCGATAGAATCATGGTCTTTGCCATATTTTTTTTCTAGGCTTCTATAGCGAGGAGTTTGTTGGATTCTTTTTTCAATATAATTTCTAATTTGTTTCCTGTCGTTTCTCCAAGGTTGGCTTTTTCTTTTTTTCCATTCATTATTGAATCTATCCTGAAGGTCGGTTAAATGTTCTTTTACAGCTAATTCAGCATATTTTTGAAGTTTGTAATCGATGGTTGTATATACCTTGAGCCCATCTTCGTATAAGTTGTACCCGTTTTCTTGGCACCATTTCCGAAGATCAGCAGCAATAACTTTCCTAAAATAAGGGGCCAACCCAGTATTTTGATTGGATATTGAAAAATTAGTCAGGTCTATTTCTAAAGCCCGCAAGGAATCCAACGCTGCATCGGAATTTACAAATACCTCCGAAAACCGCCTTAATTTCCCTATTACTTGGTTTCTTTTGCCAAGTGCCCTGTCAAAGTCATAAGTTGGGTCAAAGGCTGTGCTGGCTTGTAACATACCTACTAAAACAGCCGACTCTTGAATGTTTAAAGAATCTGGAGTGGTATTAAAATAGGTTTCCGCAGCAGTTTTGATACCAAATGCCCCATGTCTAAAGGGAACAGTATTCAGGTACATGGCTAGAATTTCTTTTTTGGTGAAGTTTTTTTCTAATCTTACCGAAATAATCCATTCTTTTAGCTTTTGAACCAAACGTTCTGTAATGCCACCAAATGTCCTAGCTATTGACCCTTTAAGTTCTTCTCCCATTTGCTCATTTTGAGTATATAGGTTTTTGGCCAATTGTTGGGTAATGGTACTGCCACCTCCTTGTGGGTTGAAGGTAATAATTCCTGCAAAGGCCCTTACGTAGGCATGGAAATCAAGACCGGAGTGGTCCCAAAATCTTCTGTCTTCAGAAGCCACTAGGGTTTCGACTAATTCGGGAGACAAGCCTTCAAACTTTACATTGGACCTATTGTATACAAAATAACGGCCTAAAGACTTACCGTCTCTGGTGAGTAATTCCGAAGACAAATCATTTTCAGGATTTTCGATGGAAGCTAGGCTGGGCATAGGCCCATAAAGCCCAAAGAGATCTACTTTTATGGAAAGAACGAAGAGTGGGGCGCCTAAAACTACACATAAAAACAGGATCCATATGCCAACCAAAAATTTGCGAAACAGAGAATTTTCTTTATCCAGGTATTTTTTAATCATTTGTAATTTTCTTGATAGAATTTTAAATACTCTTCCAATGCAGCGTTATCATAAAAGATTTGGAAATTGTCTTTTGTAATAATAAACGTTTTGTATTGAGAAGTGTCTATGTCTTTGAACATGATGTTGGAACGTTGAATTTTTTTAGCATAATTGCTAGCAGCTTCTAAACCGCCCAATCCATTAACCAAAATCAAGGAATGTAAATCGCTCAATTGCAGACTTCCGGTACCCAATTCCAAATTGGCGAAATCCGTTTCGTTGAAGTGTTTCAACTCCTCATTAATTTTATCATTCAGGCCACTTTCCGTATAAAAGGTAATAACAAAATAATGCTCTTGTTCGAAATACTTTACAAAACTAACACCTTTTTTTCTTTTTTCAGATTTTTCAAACTCATCAGCAGTAGAAAGAAGCTTTACAGCATAAGGTGAAATTTCATGGTCAGGGTGCTGTTCAATAAACTTAGAAAGCTCTAATTTGTATTTCGAAATGTCTTGCGTTCTGCCAACTATTAAAACTTTCAACAGTTTCAGCCAAGGCGTATACGCAGACTCCTGAAATTGGTTGATACCGCTGTCTAGTTTGTAATTGGCATCTGAATACTGCTCCAATTCATACATTTTATAGGCCTTGGTGTAGATCGCTTTTAAAGCTTCTACATCTTCATTGCTAGGTTCGTTGTATTTAGGGTTGATGACCAATTTGGCATAAGTTGAATTCGGAAACTCAGCCAACAACATTGTTCGGATTCTCGTAACATTTTCTGCATCATCGATTCCTTTATACAAGAGGTATAAGAGGTACAAGGTCTCTGGTTTGTGTTCTGTTTCTGAATAGTCTTCTATTAGCTTGTTAAAGCTGTTGATGGAATTGGTTGTATCCGCTAGGTCGAAGCTGTATATCTTTCCAAGATTGTAATAAGCGCTTTCTAATTGCTCGTGTGCTATGCGTTGTTCTGCTTCTGTAAATGGCAATTGTTGCATTCTTGCCTCTACCTCAGCCTCCACATCAAAAGCCTCTTTTGGGCTGTTTGCAGTTGCATCGGAAGGGAGGTTGGTGTTGTCCAGAGGGACGCCATCGGGGTTGCTCGATTGGTTGGCCGTTTTAAGGGAGCGCCTCCAATTATCCTCCAGTGGTCGTTGGCCCCATTTTTTAAGGAATTCATCTCTTCCTATACTTACAGATGCTGGATTTCCAAAATACCAACCAGATCCACCACCGCCTTGGTTGTCTCCAAAGGTATCAAAAGGAGAAGTGTACCCGGCGGATCCACCGCTGCTGCGTTTCTGTTTTTTTCTAGCTAACTTTTCTTCCGCTTCTTTTTTGCTTTGTTCTGCTTCAATTTCACCTCTAATTTTATTTAGCAAAGCCGTCGAGTCCATAGTTGCCAATTGCAACAAACTGTCTTGAAGGGTGATGATGTCAAGGTTTAAAACCAAACGGTCCAGCACCTCTTTTCTCTCTTTAATGGCTTCAATATTTTCAAAATCTGCAGGAAGAACTGAAACAGCGCTGTCGTAATAACTTTGGGCAAAGGGATATCGTTTTAAAGATTCAAAATAGATTTCTCCCATTTTTAAATAACTTTTGCCTTTTTGTCTTTGGTTTTCCAGGCTATTGGAGACCGAACTTTCGTAGTAATCAAGGGCTTCGTCAAAATTGCCCAACCTTCTTTCAAATTCTGCTAATTCAAAATAGATGAGCCCTTTGTATTCTTCATTTTTCTTGTCTTTCAACAAGGATCTAAAATGTTTTCTAGCTGTTTTTAAATCGCTTTTATCGGATAACTTAGTAACCTGCGCCATCCGCAACTTGGTGTGGAATTCGAGTTCATAAGTTGGTTTGTTTTTCAGAACCCGTCGGTAATAGTTGTAAGCCTCCGATTCAAAATTTAACTCTTGGTATATCTGCCCTATTATAAAATATACCCTGCTTCTACCTTCTTTTTTCTTTAACAAGGGGGCTCCCTCTAGTAAATTGATGACCATTTTGTTGTGGTCGTTGGCTTGTTGGTACAGGTGGCCCATGGCTTGGTAAAACAATTTCTTATTGCTTTTGGACATGTCCTCCAGTTCCTTTTTGAGTACAGTTACTACCGCCTCTCCATTGTTCAATTCGCCATAGTCCGTAAAGGTATTCATCAAATGGATCAGCGCCAGGTGCCTGGCGTTATCGTCTTCACTGGTCGAATTGACATACTTAAAAGTTTCTATTGCGTTGACAAAGTCTCTATCGTAAAACCTTGCTTGTCCTAATAAAATATAAGCATCATCTACCCAGTTGCTATTTTTGTGGAGGGTAATGGCCAGAGAAGATTTTTTAATGCAATCTTCTGTTTTGTCTTTGTAAGTGTTGGCAAGCGTTGTGTCAAATTTTGGAAGGACCAACAAAATATTCTCATAGTCGTCTTCGTTGGCATTATTAACCAAGGTCTTAATTTCTGCAAGCCGCTCTCGAGAGTAGTATATGGCATTGTAACGTGCCGTAGTATTGTGGTAAGCCTTGCTGACTACTCCAGTACTATCTGGGCTACAGCTTGCAAAAAACATGATGGCAATTGTTGCCGTATATAAAAATCTAAGGGATTTCAACTGTTTCAACTATTAATCTTACAATGAAACGAAAAATTCAATTAAATAATGCATTAATCAATTAAATAATAATATTTTTGTTGATCAATTTAAAAAAGTAAGAACATTGCGTTTTAGAAAAACACTTTCAAGCTGGTTGGTTACGAAATACCTTCTTATCATAAGAAATGAAGAAAATTTCGCAGAAAAAACCACTTTTAGCTTTACCTATTCAAAAGTAATACTTTTTGCGGTATCTATCTTTATAGTGATGCTCGTAATTGCTTTGCTGTTGATAAATACTTTGTTGAGTCAGTGGTACGACCCTGCATACAGCCAAGAAAAAACGCGCAAAGAACTGAATGAATTGACAAGTAAAATTGATTCTTTAAGTTTTGAAGTAGAGGCCAAGGATCGATTTATAAAAAATATTCAGCGGGTTATTTCGGGCGATTCTTTGGTGACAGAAGAGTCTTTCACACAACGATCGGCCCAGCAGGAGCAAAGTGTGGTTGCCAGTGATTTAAGTTCTTTGGCTCCAATAGATTCGCAATTCCGACAAAAATTTGAACAATCTGATTTTTCTTTAGTTAGCAATGCAAATAGTAGTTTGGCAGAGTTGAACCAAATTTATTTTTATTCTCCCTTAACGGGCCTAATTTCGGACCGTTATAATATTGGAGAAGAACATTATGGAGTAGACATAGTTTCTAAAAAAAACGAAGCTGTAAAAGTTGTGGCTGACGGCACTGTAATATTTGCTTCCTGGACCCAGGATTCGGGGCATGTAATTGCAGTACAACACAGAGGGGATTTAATCTCAGTTTATAAACACAATGCACAATTGTTGAAAAAAGTTGGTAATTTTGTAAGCGGCGGTGAAATAATATCCATCGTAGGCAATACCGGCGAACTGACAGATGGTCCGCATCTGCATTTTGAATTATGGTACAACGGTAGCCCCGTTAATCCAGAAGAATTTGTATCATTTTAATTATTATATAATCACTATACACTATGTTTTCCAACAAAGATGAAAAACAAGCTATCATGAACAACGCCAATACTACCAACCAAATTGCAAAAGGAACTTATTTGGAAGGAAATGTGGAGTCGTATGGTAACATGAGGATCGAGGGAAAGGTGAAAGGAAACATTACCTCCAAGTCAAAAGTTATTTTAGACGCATCTTCCCATGTAGAAGGAAATATTATGGCGCAAAACGCCGAAATTTCTGGAGAAGTAAATGGTAAAATTGAGGTTTCTGAAGTATTGGCGTTGAAAGCATCTGCCAATGTGAAAGGAGAAATCGTTACCAATAAATTAATCGTAGAAAGCGGTGCGACATTTAACGGAGGATGTAAGATGGGCGTTTCGATTAAAGACATCAAAATTGGTGGAGCCAATGCCTCAGAAGGAATCAAACAAGGAGCAAAAGCAAGCTAATCAATATTTAAAATATTCAGGACTGGCCATGCAAATGGTGTTGACCCTCGGGTTGGCAATTTGGGGTGGCTGGTCTTTGGATAAATATTTAAATATTAAGTTTCCCGTATTTACATTGTCTTTCATGTTACTGGTGTTGTTTGGCATTTTTTACAGACTGATTAAATCCCTCAATTCTGACAATAACAACAAGAAATGAAAAAATTTCTAATCGGTTTGCTTTCCCTGACTGCGGTAACAGTATCTGGCCTTTATTTGCTCCATTTTGAACTGGGCGTGGGCCTTCCTTCCTTCCGCTGGCACATCTTGTTGTTTGTAGCAACCTTGTCTTATATAATTCATAAATTTTTGGTGCAAAATTTTGCTGATGACCCAGCTAAATTCTCTATCGGGTACATGGCTTCGGTTGCGTTGCGCTTGTTGGTATATGGTGCCTTTTTGGCAGTTGTAGTGTACTTGGATCAAACGGGTGCTTGGGCCAATACCATCCTGTTTTTGTGCTTTTACCTCCTAACGGCCTTGAATGATATTGTCTTTTTAATACGTTCCCCTAGCAAAAAACGAAGCGATACAGATAGAGATACGCCCGAAAGGTAAATTGGAAAAAAGTGGGGTTTTGAATTAAAATTAAATAAAACTAAGATTTATTTTTTTTTGCTCACTTTATATCTACCTTTGCAGTCGATTTTGAACCTTGATCTTATATAGTCAATGATTGCTAATCAAGTGAACCTGTATACGAGAATAATGCGCGCAGCCAGAGTGGCTGGCCTTGCGTTTGTGTTGATGGCTTTTGGCCTTCAAAATAGCTTTGCTTCCGATTCGGAAGAGGAGTTTAACCCTGGTGATATGATTATGCATCATATTCAGGATGACCATATTTGGCACTTTTTTGATGGCCATTATGGTACGTTGTACCTTCCAATAATTGTTTACTCTGAAGGCAATGGCTTGGAGGTGTTTTCATCCGCTAATTTCTACGATGAGCACCACAATGTTGTGGAATATAAAGGGTACAAATTGGACCATGGACATATTTCTGTTGTTGGTTCAACCGTTCATGTTTGGGACTTTTCAATCACAAAAAATGTGGCCATGTTGTTTATCAATGCCTTGTTGATGGTGTTGGTGTTTACAGCGGTAGCCAGAGGATATAAAAAGAACAATGGCAAGGCGCCTAAGGGCATTCAGTCTTTCTTTGAGCCAATCATTGTTTTTATTCGAGACGAAGTTGTAAAGCCTAATATAGGAGAGAAGCATACAGACAAATACTTGCCTTATATGCTGAATTTATTCTTCTTTATTTGGTTTGGTAATTTGCTTGGGCTTTTACCTGGCGCAGCCAACCTAACGGGTAACATTGCTGTAACCATTGTATTGGCCGTAATTACCTTTTTAATTACCAATTTCAGTGGGAATAAAGCGTATTGGGGACACATCTTTAATACACCGGGAGTGCCTTGGTGGTTGAAGTATCCGTTGCCAATTATGCCTGTTGTAGAATTTATTGGTATTTTCACAAAGCCGTTCTCGTTGTTGTTGCGTTTGTTCGTAGCCATAACAGCCGGTCATATTGTGATTTTGAGTTTGATAGGGTTGACTTTTATTTTTCATAGTTATTATGTTGGTGCTGCCAGTGGGTTGGTAGTGTTCTTCATTAACTTAATTGAATTATTGGTCGCAACTATTCAGGCATATGTATTTACGATGTTCTCTTCTCTTTATATAGGGTTGGCAGTAGCCGACCATGACGAGCATCATTAATTAGTATTATTTAACAAACAAATAAATAATTAGTATTATGTTATTAGCATTATTATTAGAGGGATTAGCAGTAATGGGTGCTGCAATTGGTTCTGGACTTGTTGCGATTGGCGCAGGATTTGGAATTGGTAAAATTGGTGCGTCTGCTATGGAATCTATGGCAAGACAACCTGAAGCAGCTGGAAAAATCCAAACTGCCATGTTGATCATCGCCGCTCTTATCGAGGTTATTGCCTTGTTTGGTGTGGTTGTATGTCTACTAATCTCTTTTAAGTAAAAGATTAAAGCTTGTATCCGCGATTGGCGGTACAAGCTTTTTTTGTTCGATTTTAACACAATAAAAATATAACACGATGGAATTGCTAACCCCTGGTGTAGGACTAATTTTCTGGCAGCTCATTACATTTGTTGCTTTGTTCTTTTTCCTAGCTAAAATGGCTTGGAAACCGATAATGGAATCGTTGAAAATCAGAGAAACTTCTATTCAGGAGGCTTTGGATTCAGCAGAAAAGGCAAAGCAAGAGATGGCATCTCTTCAGGAGAACAACGAAAAGTTGTTGGCTGAAGCACGTGAAGAGCGTGACAAGTTGATCAAAGATGCTAGAGATGCAGCGAACGCCATCAAAGAAGGTGCTAAAGCCGATGCTTCAAAAATCAGCACAAAGATGATTGACGATGCTAAGGCTGCCATTGAAACAGAAAAGAATGCTGCGTTGGCAGAGGTCAAAAATACAGTAGCAGAACTTTCTATTGAAATTGCTGAAAAAGTGCTCAAACAAAAATTGGGCAACGACAAAGCTCAAAAGGAGTTGGTTGACGGCTATGTAAACGAATTGAAGCTTAATTAAAAAAAGACCATGTCTGAATTTAGAATAGCTTCCCGATATGCCAAATCTTTGCTGGATCTTGCCAATGAACAAGGTAAGTTAGAAGAAGTATCCAAAGACATGAAACTTCTTGCAAGTGTTTGCAAAGAGAATAGAGATTTTGGATTGCTTCTAAGAAACCCCATTATCAAACACAGCATGAAAAAAGCTGTAATGCATAATGTTTTCCAGGGTAAGGTAGACAGCATGACGCTAGCCATTTTTGATATTCTAACAAAAAAGAATAGAGAAAATGTACTTCCGGCCATTGCGCAGGAATTTGCAGTGCAATACAACATTCTTAAAGGGATAAAAAAGGCCACGGTTACAACAACATTTAAGTTAGACGCAGCGCTTAGAAAACAATTTGAAGAAGTTGTTCAAGACATTACTAAGAGCAAGACTGTAGAACTTGAAGAAATTGTAGATGCGAATATTTTAGGAGGATTTGTCCTCAAAGTAGACGATAAACAAATTGATGATTCTATCAAAGGCAAATTTGCCAATTTAAGAAAGGATCTCATTGGAAATTCATACATAAAGCAACTTTAACAATAAATCTTACACATAATGGCAGAAGTAAGACCGGACGAAGTTTCAGCGATTTTAAGAGAGCAGCTGGCTGGTGTCAAAACTGAAGCAGAATTAGAAGAAGTAGGTACAGTATTGCAGGTAGGTGATGGTGTAGCACGTATTTACGGACTAACTAAAGTGCAATCAGGAGAGCTTATTGAGTTCGAAAACGGACTAAGAGCATTGGCATTGAACTTAGAAGAAGACAACGTAGGAGCAGTACTCCTAGGAGAGTCTCAAGAAATTAAAGAAGGGGACACAGTAAAAAGAACACGAAGCATCGCATCGATCCAAGCTGGAGATGGTATGGTAGGGCGTGTTGTGAATACGCTGGGTCAACCGATCGATGGCAAAGGACCAATTAGCGGAGAGCTTTTTGAAATGCCATTGGAAAGAAAAGCACCAGGTGTTATTTACCGCCAGCCGGTAAACGAACCATTGCAAACTGGTATTAAAGCGATTGACTCTATGATTCCTATCGGTAGAGGACAGCGTGAATTGATTATTGGTGATAGACAGACTGGTAAAACTGCTGTTGCAATTGACACCATTATCAACCAAAAAGAATTTTATGACAAAGGAGAACCTGTATTCTGTATTTATGTAGCGGTTGGTCAAAAGGCCTCTACGGTTGCAGGAGTGGTAGCTTCTTTGGAAAAGGCTGGAGCAATGGACTATACAGTAGTTGTAAGTGCATCTGCTTCTGATCCTGCACCAATGCAGTTTTTCGCTCCATTTACGGGTGCGGCAATAGGAGAATACTTCAGAGATACAGGAAAACCTGCTTTGGTTGTGTATGATGATTTATCTAAGCAAGCTGTGGCTTACCGTGAAGTTTCATTGTTATTAAGAAGACCTCCGGGTCGTGAAGCTTATCCTGGTGACGTTTTCTATTTGCACTCGAGGTTATTAGAGAGAGCTGCTAAGGTGAATGCCAATGATAGCATTGCGCAAGAAATGAACGACCTTCCAGAATCTTTAAAAGGAAAAGTTAAAGGTGGCGGATCGTTAACGGCACTTCCAATCATTGAAACCCAAGCGGGTGATGTGTCTGCGTATATTCCAACCAACGTGATTTCTATTACAGATGGTCAGATATTCTTAGAGTCAGATTTGTTCAACTCAGGTATTAGACCTGCAATTAATGTTGGTATTTCTGTATCTAGAGTAGGAGGTTCAGCTCAGATTAAACCAATGAAAAAAGTGGCTGGTACATTGAAATTGGACCAAGCACAATTTAGAGAGCTAGAGGCTTTTGCTAAATTTGGATCTGATTTGGATGCAGCGACGCAGCTTACAATAGATAGAGGTAGAAGAAACCAGGAAATATTAAAGCAAGGGCAATATGCTCCTGTTTCTGTTGAGCAGCAAGTAGCGATTATTTTAGCTTCTACAAAAGGTTTCTTAGACAAAGTACCTGTTGAAAAAGTAAGAGAATTTGAGGAAGAATTTTCTATTCTTTTAGAAGCGCAACACAAAGATGTGTTGGAATTGTTGTCTAGTGGAAAATTTACAGACGACATCGTAAATAAAATTAAATCAGTAGCTACTCAGTTAGCTGAAAAATATTAATAAGCAAATGTACTCTTGGTTTTCAGGAGTACATTACCTTTTAATTTATATACCATGCCTAACTTAAAGGAAGTAAAAAATAGGATTTCCTCGGTAATGTCTACTCAGCAGATTACCAAAGCCATGAAAATGGTTGCTGCTGCTAAATTGCGCCGAGCTCAGGATGCCATACTGCAAATGAGACCATATGCCGAAAAGCTGAATGGTATCTTGCAAAATGTGTCTTCAGGGTCATCAGAAGAATCTGAAAATGGGAAATACAACCAGGAGAGAGAGGTTAAAAATGTCCTAATTGTAGCAGTAACTTCTGATAGAGGTCTTTGTGGTGCGTTTAATGCCAATGTAGTAAAAGGAGTAAACGCGCTAATTGAAGAGAAATACCAGGAACAATTAGCAGCAGGTGCTATTACCATCCTGCCAATTGGTAAGAAGGCATACGATAGTTTTAAACGATTGGGATTCTCTTTAAAGGATGATTTTTATGAAATGTATGCTGCTCTTTCATTTGAAAAAGTGCGGGTTGCGGCGGAATTTGCCATGGATTCGTTTGTAGCAGGAGGTTTCGATAAGGTGGATGTGGTGTACAATGAATTTAAAAATGTAGCAACACAAATAATCAGGACTGAACAATTTCTGCCAATTGAAAAAGCCGAGGTAGAAGACAATGACTCAGCTTTTACTTCAGAAACGGATTATCTGTACGAGCCAAATAAGGAAGAGATTGAAAATGAGTTAATCCCTAAATCTCTAAAAATACAATTGTATAAAGCAGTTTTAGAATCTAATGCTTCTGAACATGGCGCACGTATGACGGCGATGGACAAGGCAACAGAAAATGCTGGCGAATTGTTACATGATTTGAAATTAACTTATAATAGGACTAGACAAGCGGCTATTACCAAAGAAATTTTGGAAATTGTTGCTGGCGCGGAAGCACTAGGATAAAAAAAATATACTACAAACCTAGAAGCCCAATCAAACGATTGGGCTTTTTTTGTACCTTGTATTTTATGAAAGTCGTTTTATTTTTACTTTTCCTTAATTTAGGGAGCTTAGCTTATGCGCAGGATACGCAAATGATGGAGCAAATATTTTCAATTGACGCCTCTAGTTTTGTGTTGGTGAAGGGAAAAACCAATGTCAATTCATTTCAATGTCGCATTAATACTCCTATTCCAGACAGCACGTTGGTAGTACAGTATTGGATGCGCCAAGGTGCTGTGGGTTTTAAAAAAAGTATTATCAAAATACCGGTATCCATTTTTGATTGCGGCAACAAATGGATTACTAAAGATTTTGTGAAAATGTTAACCCACCAAGGAGACGACCATGTACTCATTGAATTGAAAGAAATAAATTTCAAAAACAAAGAAAATATCACGGCAAATTTTAAAATCGTTATGGCTGGTGTATCCAATGCATACACTATGGATATTACCATAGATAATACACCTAAAGACTTTACAATAGAAGGGGAAAAGGAAATGAAATTAACAGATTTTAAATTAGATCCCCCCGCAAAAATGGCAGGAGTTGTTAAAGTTAAAAACGAAGTAGACGTTTCTTTCTCATTACAATTCAACCGAAAATAATTGAGTAGAAACGCCTATGGGTCCTTTGTTTATTGAAAGGATGCCGTTATATCAATGGTTAGAGCATCACCGGTTTTGATGGTTCCCATCATAGCCGTTGGAGGTTTAATGCCATAGTCTGTCATTTTGATTGGAAGCTTACCAGTACATTTGACGGTATTGCCTGTAGCAGAACAAGTGAGGTTAAGCACAACAGTTTTTGTTGTATTGGCCAAAGTGAGTTGGCCTGTAGAAGTAACTTTGTTGCCTGCAATGGCGTTTTTACTCGATTTATATACCATGTTCGGGTATTTTCCTGTTTCCATAGCTTTATAAGCATTTTTGTCCATTCCTGATTTGCCGCTTTTTAAGCCTTCAACTTTTAATGTTATGCTAACATCGGATATGGATTGGATGGTGTTGCCTTCTAGTTTAAAAGCGCCTTGTCCGGACACTTGGTCCATGGTCATGGTCCAATCGTGCAAGGAGGAAGTGCCACTTACAGATATTTTAGAATTGTTGTTATTCAACTTTTTTACTTGCGAAAAACCGACAGAGCAAACGAGTAATGCGACTAGAGATAATATTGGTGCTTTCATTTTTTAGATGTTTGTATTAAAACTAAATAAATAATCTTAAAATTGTAATCAAATTAAGAACCAATTCTGTTGAAAGTCAACTTTTTTATTTTCTTGAATGCGCTGAGCATCGATGTGGTGATTGGCGCGGTGAGTTGCATGCATATGTTGTCTTGGTACTACGCAGAGCCAGTGTCGTTATGGGTGTATGCCTGTTTGGCAGGTGCTGTGTGGTCCATTTATTTATTGGACCACATTGTGGACACATTAAAAATGAAGGTGGTGGTTGGAAGTTACCGGCATAACTTATTCCAATCTAATAGAGGGAAAATGATTGGGCTTTGGTTTGTGGTTACTGCTGCAGGAGGGTACAGTGCTTTGCAATTGGAATCAGCACTTATTCGAGATGGACTTTATTTAACTATGTTGGTAGCCGTTTATTTTTTGTACTTGTGGTTGTTTGGCCAAAAAAAATGGTCCATTAAGGAAGTCTTTATTGCATTTGGTTATTGTATGGGTATTTGTCTACCCTTCTATTCTTCTGGTGTAATGACTGCTTCAATTTTAGAAATAATTTTATTGGTTCAGCTGTATATTTTGGCACTAATTAATTTGTTGCTTTTTTCTCTTTTTGAACGCAAACAGGACCAGGCCCACGGCTTTTCGTCCATAGCTTTGTTTTTAGGGAGTCCTAAGACACAGAAAATTTTGCAATGGCTTTTCTTAGTGTTCTACCTGTTGACCTTCTTGCCTTTTTTATTTATGACGGTTGGAACTAAGTTCATTGTTATACAAGTAATTTATACTGCCATGTCTTTGATTATGTTGATGGTGCTGTTGTTGCATCCCATTTTCTTAAAAAATAGTCTGTATAGGGTATTGGCGGACCTAGTATTTTGGTTTCCACTAGCAACTTTTTTCTTGTGAATTGGAGCAATAACTACAACGGTGTTGCCGGGATATACAATTTTTTAGTACGCCTGGTATTTGGCTCCAAACTCATTAATAGCACTTTGCGGTTGTTGCACTTGATACCTAAACATGCTACCGTTTTGGTAGTAGGAGGCGGTACAGGCAACTTTGTAAAAGCATTGGCAACACAGCAACCAACTTGTACAATTCATTATTTGGATATTTCCATTGCCATGTTGAGACAGGCCAAAAAAAACAACCACAACTCAGACAAAATAAAGTATATACAGGCCGATGCCTTTTGCTATAATGCGTACGAACAATATGATTGGGTTGTGTTTAATTTTTTTTTAGACATGTTCCCTTCTGAGGAGTTAAGAAATTTTGTAGTCCAATTTAAAAATAAAGCAACACCAGGAACCAACCTGTACATCACAGATTTCAAACGACCAATTTCTTTAAGACAGAAAATTTTGGTCTGCGCTATGATATTATTCTTTAAATTGTCTACTGGTTTGAAAATAAAGAAAATAGAAGACATCCGAAAAGTTTTGAAGAAGGAAGGAGTGCAGTTAAATGAGGATTGTACGGTAGAGGATAGTATGTTTTTTTGCTCCATAATGAAGGTTTAAAAAAAATGTTATGGAAAAGAATAAAGACCTTGTATTGAATAAAATAATATGGATATGCACAACACTATAGAAACACTAGAGCCACAAATGATGTGGACTCAATTTGTGGCACTTAACAAAGTGCCAAGGCCTTCAAAAAAAGAAGAGAAAGTAATTGAGATGGTGGTGGCCTTTGGTGCTCAGTTGGGCTTGGAAACAAAGGTGGATGCGGTTGGGAATGTGATAATAAAAAAACCGGCAAGCAAAGGAATGGAAAACAGAACAAGGGTAGTATTACAAAGCCACTTGGACATGGTCCATCAAAAAAATGCAGATACCGTTTTTGACTTTGAACGAGAAGGCATTCAGATGTATATTGATGGGGATTGGGTAACCGCAAAAGGCACTACACTTGGAGCAGATAACGGAATAGGGGTTGCATCAATTATGGCGGTTTTGGCCTCCAAGAACATCGAACACCCAGCAATAGAAGCATTGTTTACTATAGATGAAGAAACCGGCATGACAGGTGCGTTGGGGCTCGAAGCAGGTTGGCTCGAAGGAGAAATACTATTGAATTTGGACACAGAAGAGGATACCGAATTAACCATTGGCTGTGCAGGAGGGGTAGATGTAACAGCAGAGGGACACTACAAAAGCGAAGAAGCAGAAGGGCTGAAGTTTTATAAGGTGGAGGTAAAGGGACTTACTGGTGGACATTCGGGAATGGATATTGTATTGGGCAGGGGCAATGCCAATAAAATTATGAACCGAATATTGTATGAATTGAATAGCGCTCAAACCATTCGAATTGCTGGTATCGATGGGGGAGGGTTGAGAAATGCAATACCAAGAGAGTCCAAAGCTGTGGTGGGGTGGACAGACAAGGAGCATGCTGGTATCCTAGAGCGACTAGAAATAGTAAAAAAAGAAATATCAAAAGAGTATGCATCGACCGATCCAAAACTTACAATAGAATGCATGCCCCATGGATACGAAGGGGAGGTAATGGAAGCGAAATTTCAAACGCTTTTGTTGCAAGTGCTTTATGCGGTAAAAACAGGCATACAAAGGATGAGTCCAGAAATTGATGGTTTGGTGCAAACATCCAACAACTTGGCAAGAGTGTTGGTGGAGGGAGGAAGTTATTCCATTCAGTGTTTAAGCAGGAGTTCCGTAGAAAGTGAAAAACATAATTTAACCAACCAATTGCGGGCCACATTTGAAATTTTGGAAGGATGTTCGGTACGCTTAAGTGGGGATTACCCAGGGTGGGAACCTAAACCAAATGCCGAAATTATTGGGGTAATGACCCAGCTGTACCAAACGTTGTTCCAGGACACACCACATGTCACGGCCTGTCATGCAGGGTTGGAATGTGGCATCTTAGGCGCCAACTACCCTACAATGGAAATGATTTCATTTGGACCAAATATTAAAGGAGCACATTCGCCGGACGAGGCAGTACAAATTAGTTCGGTTCAAAAATACTGGTTGTTATTGATGGAAACTCTAAAAAATATACCAATCAAGAAGTAAATTAAAAGTCCAACCAGGTTATGTCAGAACTCGATTTTATCTCTTGTGCATCGGGTTCTGGCAACAACCATAAAAACGCCAACCCGCACCTTGACTCAACTTCACTAATGTGTACAACATTTGTCCTAAAATCATCGTTGCGCAAGGCATTTTGGTCCATTATAAAGGCGGCAGTTAGAATTTCCTCTTTTGTCTCCACAAAAATTATTTTCCAATACCCAGACGGGACCATGTGAAATTCGTCGGCTTCTGGTAACAAGGCCATTGGCCTTTCAAATAAAGGGCCCGTTGCAACATACACTTCCTGGTACCGGACAACCAATTCCCGTACTTTGGCTTCGAGATTTTTCCATGGGCCCTGATTAAGGGCTGATTTTTGCGGGGTAATGTTGCTTAAGTAGTTGCTTTCAAACCAATCTGGGCTTCCATCTACGCTAGCCAATGGCACTTGATGGCCTCGATCTACTGCTATAGTGGCGTGCGCTGCTTTGTAATCTCCATGTCTAGGAGAAGGTTCGAGTGTTTCGTCTTCTTCCAACCAAGGGTCTTTTTTCCAGTTTCTTTTTTTCTTACTCCCATTGATGAGGCTAGTATCCAACTTGTACATGACCCAGTCGGCCATTTTACTGCTATCGTTGTTGCTAAGTGCGTAGAGGCTCCTAATAATAAGGTCATTGCTCGCAGGAGCACCATAGGGGTAGCCATAAAAGAAATGTTTGCAATGAATTTCTTTTTTATGTTGGGCAATAAGACTTGAGCAACTTAACAGGAGTAAAAGGAGTGTTTTCATTTGGGAAACCTTTTGTATGGTTGTATTCTTTATTTATTTGGATTTTTCCATTGATACGCTATCTAATATCGAAATAAAATATGAATAATTGTATTTTACAGGGCTGTTAATTCAGTTGAAGCATAAAAAGTCTGGGGAAACTATGAGCAGGACGCAGCAAAGAGTTGCTTATTATAAAAAACTGCTGTATTTATGTAGTTCAGAGCCAATATTTAACTCGCTCAAAAGTTATATATTTATACCATTAAAGAATTGAATATGAAAGCCATTTATTTTTTACTAGCAATTGGCCTATCAACAGGAGTAGGTTTTGCTCAAGAAGAGGAAGATGTATTTCAATCTATTAATACCCCTCCAACCATCAATTTGAATGAGGAGGAGGAAAGTGAAGAAGTCAAACCAAAGAAAAAAAAGCGAAAGAAAAATGTTTATTATGGCATAAAAACGCGCAAACAATTCACCAAATCTGGATATGGAGATAAGGAAGTGCTTGAACTGTTCAGCGTTTTGAAAGAGCACCAAGATAAAAACCCATACATACGAGATTATTATTGGTTCGATTATCAAAAACGTTCTATAAGAAAAGGGGGGAAATTTGATCCTTCAAAAGGAGCGCTTTTACATGGACCCTATACTAAAAGAAGGGGGGATGTTGTGATTGAACAAGGTATATATTTCTTGGGTGCCAAACATGGGCGTTGGACCAAACACGATAAGTACAACATCTTGGTCGATAAGGAAAAATACTACAAGGGTTGGCCAAAAGAATCTCTAGTGAGTTATTACGATCAGGATAAGGAGAAAATAAAAGAATTAATTCCAGTTGAATACGGAGAGAACGAAGGGAATTACTACTACTTCGCGGATAACGGAATGGTGGCAGTAAGAGGGGAATACAAGTTTGGTAGTAAGGTTGGTAAGTGGGTGGAATACTATAAAAATAGTACCCGCTCAAAAAGAATCATTCAATATCCTGATGACCCTTTTGATGAAGAGACAAAACCGTATATATGGAGAGAATACAATAGGCGGGGCAAACTAATCTACGAAAATAAGAAAAAGAGCACTTGATCTACGAAATAAAGAACAAAAAAAAAGCTTGAAGGTCTTCCCTTCAAGCTTTTTTTATTAGTTCACAACTTTATTTAGGCTTGAGCAGGCTCAATATAAACAATTGATCTGTTGCTTCTACCTTTTTTGAAGGCTACTTTACCATCTGTAAGCGCAAATAGGGTATGGTCTTTGCCAATGCCTACATTGTTGCCTGGGTGGTGTTTTGTTCCTCTTTGTCGAACTATGATGTTGCCAGCAATTACATCCTGGCCACCGAATTTTTTGATGCCAAGTCGTTTACTTTCCGACTCTCTTCCGTTTTTCGAACTTCCGACTCCTTTTTTGTGTGCCATGGTTTAAATATTTTTACTTTGAAATGTTCTCGATTAAAACTTTTGTGAAATCTTGTCTGTGTCCGTTTCTCACTTTGTAACCTTTTCTTCTTTTCTTTTTGAAAACGATTACTTTGTCTCCTTTAACGTGACCCAAAATTTTTCCAGATACTTTGGCACCTGAAACAGTTGGAGCTCCAACTTCAACTTTACCTTCATTATCCAACAGCAATACTCTGTCGAATTCTACGGAAGCGCCTTCTTCACCCTCCATTAATGGAGCGTAAACGAACTGGTCTTGCGTTACTTTGAACTGCTTTCCGGCTATGTCTACAATTGCGTACATTATTAATATATTTAATTTTACAATTTGGCTTGCAAAGATAGGTAAAAAAAATGCGAATTCAAATACAACCTCTTATATATGCCCAAAAGAAATGCAAGCTTTTAGATTGTTAAGTAATTCTCTTGTAAGTTATATCCGAATATCGATTGTTTTTTGTTAGAAATTTAAGCATGAGTAAAAAGAAAATGCACTCTTCCTAAAAAAAAAAATAATGGAATTTTTTTCAAAAAAAAAATGGCTTGTTTTGGCCGTTTTTAAATCAAGTGGAGGTTTTGATTTAGTTGTTTAAAACATTGTAAATCAATGATTTAAATAGCTGCTTAGTATTTTTTTTATTATTTCCAAACCGAAATTTTTTTATTCATTTCGGTTTTGATTTTTACTCATGATTTAACATTTTTGTATGAAGTATTTTACTGTAACACATCCATTTTGTCCCTAGAGGCAAACTAATGTAATTTCTGATCGGCAAATCGATGAACTTCTAAAGGATTCACAGTTAAATACTTAGTAATAAATCGAATTAGTTCCGGCAATTATTTGCGAGCAATTATGGAAAACAATCAGTCAATTGAACCTATCTTACAGGAGAATAGGAATCGTTTTGTTCTTTTTCCAATAGAACATGATGATATCTGGGAATTTTATAAAAAAGCGGAAGCCAGTTTTTGGACCGCTGAAGAAATTGACCTAAGTCAAGATTTAAAGGACTGGTCGGACATGACAGATGGAGAACGCCATTTTATCAAGCATGTCTTGGCATTTTTTGCAGCAAGTGATGGTATTGTTAATGAAAACTTGGCTGAAAATTTTGTAGCCGAGGTACAGTATACGGAGGCGAAATTCTTTTACGGTTTTCAAATTGCCATTGAAAACATTCATTCAGAAACATATTCTTTATTAATAGATACCTATGTAAAGGATCCAGAAGAGAAAAACACATTGTTCAATGCTATAGACACCTTAGACTGTGTACGTAAAAAGGCGGATTGGGCATTGAGGTGGATTGACAATGGGTCTTTTGCTGAAAGGTTGATTGCTTTCGCTGCAGTAGAAGGAATTTTCTTTTCTGGTAGCTTTTGCTCTATTTTTTGGTTGAAAAAAAGAGGGTTGATGCCAGGGCTGAGTTTCTCAAACGAACTAATTTCTAGAGATGAAGGTTTGCATTGTGACTTTGCTTGTTTGTTGTATAGCAACCATGTAGTAAACAAATTGGAAGATCAAACCATTATTGACATCATTAAGGATGCGGTTGCAATTGAAAAAGAATTTGTAACGGATGCAATTCCAGTGAAGTTGATTGGAATGAACGCAGAGTTGATGTGCCAATACATAGAATTTGTAGCCGATCGTTTATTAAATGAATTGGTAGGAGTCAAAATATACAATGCGACGAACCCTTTTGATTTTATGGAAATGATTTCACTTCAAGGGAAAACTAACTTTTTTGAAAAAAGAGTAGGAGATTATCAAAAAGCTGGTGTGATAAAAGGAGATTCTGATGCTCCTAAATTCTCACTAGATGAAGATTTTTAACGAAAAATATTTATATTACTGTATTAATACGAAATACTAACTTATTCCAACACCATAAACCTCAAAAGACATGTACGTAATAAAAAGAGATGGTCGCAGAGAATCTGTGAAATTTGACAAAATTACCGCACGCGTAGAAAAACTATGTTATGGTCTTGATGTTAACTTTATCGATCCAGTTGATATTGCTAAAAAAGTGATATTGGGTATCTACGACGGTGTAACAACTGTTGAATTGGATAATCTGGCAGCAGAAACTGTTGCTTCGTTAACAACCAAGCACCCGGATTATGCAAAATTAGCAGCTCGACTCGCCATTTCTAATTTACATAAAGTAACAAGTAAGTCTTTTTCAAACACCATGAAAAGACTTTATACCCATGTCGATCCAAAGACAGAAGAACACGCACCGCTTATTTCAAAAGAGGTTTATGGAATAATTAAGCAAAATGCGGCTTTGTTGGATTCGAACATTATATACGATAGAGATTTTGGTTACGATTATTTTGGTTTTAAGACGCTGGAAAAATCCTACCTAATGAAAATAGACAACAATGTTGTGGAAAGACCGCAACATATGTTGATGCGGGTTGCTGTAGGTATTCACAGCAACGATATTGAGGCGGCATTGGAAACGTACAACTTGCTGTCTGAAAAATGGTTTACACATGCTACCCCTACCTTGTTTAACGCTGGCACGCCAAAACCACAATTGTCTTCGTGTTTTTTATTAACAATGAAAGACGATAGCATTGATGGTATTTATGACACATTAAAACAATGTGCCAAAATATCCCAATCTGCAGGTGGTATTGGCTTGAGCATTCACAATGTAAGAGCAACCGGTTCTTATATTAAAGGAACTGGTGGTATTTCCAACGGTGTGGTGCCAATGTTAAGAAACTTTGACATGACTGCGCGTTATGTTGATCAGGGAGGCGGAAAAAGAAAAGGAAGCTTCGCAATATACTTGGAGCCTTGGCATGCAGATATCTTTCATTTCCTAGATTTGAAAAAGAACCATGGTAAAGAAGAGCTAAGAGCACGGGATTTATTTTATGCTTTATGGATTTCGGATTTGTTCATGAAACGTGTAGAAGCCAATGAAGATTGGTCTTTGTTCTGCCCTAATGAAGCACCGGGTTTAGCGGATTGTTACGGAGAGGATTTTGAAAAACTGTACGAAAAGTACGAAAGAGAAGGCAAGGCAAGACAAGTTGTGAAAGCACAAGATTTGTGGTTTGAAGTATTGGAATCTCAAATTGAAACAGGTACCCCTTATATGTTGTATAAAGATGCAGCAAACAAAAAATCCAATCAAAAGAATTTGGGTGTCATCAAGTCATCTAACCTTTGTACTGAAATAATGGAGTACACTGCGCCGGATGAAGTGGCAGTATGTAATTTGGCTTCTATAGCATTGCCAAAATACATTACGGATGGAAAATTTGATCACAAAAAGTTGTACGACATCACCTATGTGATTACTAAAAACTTGAATAAAATAATTGACATCAATTATTATCCAGTTAAAGAAGCGGAAACTTCTAATTTTAGACACAGGCCAATTGGTATAGGTGTTCAAGGGTTGGCAGATACGTTCCTAGAATTGAGAATGCCTTTTGAATCGGAAGAAGCAAAAAGGCTGAATGAAGATATTTTTGAGACCATCTATTTTGCCTCTATGTCTGCTTCAAAAGACTTGGCTAAAATAGACGGGACTTACGAAACATACAAAGGTTCTCCAGTATCAAAAGGAATATTCCAATTTGACATGTGGGGAGTCACGCCTAAATCTTCTAATTGGGATTGGAATTCATTGAAACAAGAAGTGAGAAAACACGGTGTTAGAAACTCTTTGTTGGTGGCACCTATGCCAACAGCGTCTACTTCTCAGATTTTGGGCAATAACGAGTGCTTTGAGCCTTATACATCCAATATTTACACCAGAAGAACGCTTTCAGGAGAATTCATCGTGGTGAACAAATATTTGATGAATGATTTAATAGAATTAGGACTATGGGGTGATTCTATGAAGAATAAATTGATCCAAGCCAATGGGTCCATTCAGAACATCCCAGAAATCCCACAAAACATAAAAGATCTCTATAAAACTGTTTGGGAAATCTCGCAAAAGTGTATTATAGATATGTCGGCAGATCGCGGAGCGTACATTTGCCAGTCTCAAAGCATGAATGTACATATTCAAAACCCTAATTTTGGTAAACTTACTTCTATGCATTTCCATGCTTGGAAAAAAGGACTTAAAACAGGTATGTATTATTTGAGATCAAAAGCTGCAACCGAGGCCATTAAATTCACCGTGGAAAAAGATGCTAAAGAAGTATCGAACAAAAGCCAAGAGCAAAAACAAGCGGAGATGGTTTGTTCTCTTGACAACCCGGACGAATGTGAAATGTGCGGAAGTTAATAACTAACAAAATGTTGAATGATAAAAAAGGGGTTATGAAAATGACCCCTTTTTTTATGCGTTAATTTTTTTGTTTTGCAGCAGACTCCGAGGTGTTGATTTGTTTGTCGTACAACTGTTTGTAAGGGCCATCTTCACCCATCAAGGCTTCATGGGTTCCTTTTTGGACAATACTACCATTGTCTAAAACAATGATTTTATTTGCTAGTTTAGCCGAAGAAACTCGGTGGGAAATAATGATGGAGGTTCTGCCTTTCATTAGCTTTTCAAGGCTTTTTAGAATGGTGTTTTCGGTTTGAGTATCTACTGCAGAAAGTGCATCGTCCAACATTAAAATGGTTGGGTTTCTGATGATGGCTCTGGCGATAGACACCCGTTGTTTTTGCCCTCCAGATAAGGTAATACCTCTTTCTCCCACCATGGTGTTGAACCCATCTTTGAACCCGTTGATGTTGTCCAAAAGGTCGGCATCTCGTGCGGCTTTGACTACTTGTTCGCGGTCTTGCTCTACTACGCCAAAAGTGATGTTTTTGTAAATGGTATCCGAAAATAGAAAAACATCTTGGGGTACAAAACCTATTTGAGAACGGAGATAGGGTACGTCAAAAGCTTTGTTATCTATTCCATCCAACTTTATTTGCCCTTCTGATGGGTCGTACATGCGTGTTATTAAGTTGGCAATGCTGCTTTTGCCACTCCCAGTGGTACCAATGATGGCCAAAGATTCTCCTTCTTTGATTTCAAATGAAATATTTTTCAATGCGGTAATGCCAGTGTCTGGATAGGTAAAACTAACATTTTCGAATTTTATGGTTCCTTTAATTTCAGTTTTTAACGACTCTGTAGAAACAATATGGTTTTTCTCAAATAAGAATTGATTGATCCTTTTTTGAGAAGCTGCAGCCCGTTGGATGATGCTGCTTATCCAACCTAAAGCAGTTACGGGCCACGTGAGTAAGTTGACATAAATGATGAATTCGGCGATGTTGCCAAACGATAAAGCCCCATTAATCACTTCTGCTCCTCCGATATAAACTGTTAAAATGGTGGAAAGACCAATTAAAGACATGATTAGTGGGAAAAATAGAGACTGAATTCTGGTAAGTTTTAATGATTTATTTTTGTAGTTGTCGCTTTCAATGTCAAACTTATTTACAAAATCATTTTCTCTTGTAAAGGACTTAAGTACTCTAATTCCGGAAAAAGTTTCTTGTGCCAAAGTGGACAAACCAGATTGTGCCGTTTGTATCTCCTCTGACCTTCTGTTTATAATGTTGTTAACAAAATAGATGCTCACGGATAATATTGGAAGCGGAATCAAAGCAAAAAGAGTCAGTTTTGCATTGATTGAAATCATATAGGGAATTAAAATCACAAATAAAATAATTAGGTTCAACCCATACATTATGGAAGGGCCGAGGTACATGCGCACTTTGCTTACATCTTCAGAAATTCGATTCATTAAATCGCCTGTATTGTTGCGCCTGTAAAAACTTAATGGAAGGGTTTGATAATGCTCGAAAATTTCATTTTTCAAATCATACTCGATCAATCGAGACATGATGATGATGGTCTGCCGGACTAAAAATAAAAAAACACCGCGCATCAGTGCCATAACTAATATTAATACACCATACAGCAGCGCGCTAAAAGCGATATGGGCATACAAATTATCTTTGAAAGTGGATTTAGAAAAGGTTTGTGAAATTTTCAGACTGTCTACCACCATATCAATAGCGTGTCGAACCAGTTGAGCAGGAACAATTTGAAATACGTTAGAAATAGCAATAAATACAATACCGAGCAATAAATAGTATTTATATCGGAATAAGTATCTGTTTAAATATTTTAGATCTTTCACTTTTATTCTGAGAATTTAAATGCGGTATGCCAGTTCATTGTTAATGATACAAAAATAAACTAATTTTGCATCCCAATGACGAAAGTCACCAGAACCCAAAAATACATAACTTATTAATTAGACCTATGGATGTACAAGGAAAAGAAAAGGTAGCCGACTCACTTTTTGCTGAAGTCTCAGAACTAGGCCATGAGCAAGTTGTTTTTTGCCATGATGAAGCTACGGGATTAAAGGCCATTATTGGAATTCATAATACAGTGTTAGGACCTGCCTTGGGCGGTACAAGAATGTGGAGTTATGCTTCTGAAAAAGAAGCGTTGACGGATGTTTTAAGACTTTCAAGAGGGATGACCTACAAAGCGGCCATCTCAGGACTCAACCTAGGAGGAGGAAAGGCGGTTATTATAGGAGATGCCGGAAAACAGAAAAATGAAGCCTTTATGAGGCGCTTTGGTAAATTTGTGGATAGCCTAGGCGGTAAATATATAACCGCGGAAGATGTGAACATGAAAACCAGAGACATGGAATACATCGCCATGGAAACCAAACACGTTACAGGCCTTCCAGAAGTTATGGGAGGTGGAGGTGACCCCTCTCCAGTAACAGCATTTGGTACCTACATGGGCATGAAAGCCACTGCCAAAAAAGTTTTTGGCTCAGACAGCTTAGAAAATAAAAAGATTGCCGTGCAAGGTGTAGGGCAAGTAGGAATGTATTTAGTAGAAAGACTTACTAAAGAAGGAGCCAAGGTATATGTAACGGATATTTTTGAAGATAAATTGAAAGATATTTCCAATAGATATGGAGCAGAGATCGTTAGACCAGAAGCCATTTACGATTTGGATATGGATATTTATGCACCCTGTGCACTAGGCGCTTCTTTGAACGACGATACAATCCCAAGATTAAAATGCCAAATAGTGGCAGGTGCTGCCAACAATCAATTAAAAGACGAACACAAACATGGGTACATGTTGATGGATAGAAATATAGTATATGCACCGGACTTTCTAATCAACGCAGGTGGTCTGATCAATGTAGGTGCAGAATACTTAGGAGACTATAATAGAGATAAGGCGTACCAACAAGCAGAAAAAATTTATGACACTTGTTTGAGTATTTTAAATTTAGCTGAGCAAGATAAAATATCAACTCAGGAAGCAGCTATAAAAATTGCAGAAGAGCGCATCGAAGCAATTGGAAAAGTTAAATTAAGAAGATAATTTTGTAGTGGGGGTTGAACTCCCCACTACATCAACCATTACTAACTATAAGTTCTTTAATTCATGTTAAACAGAAGGACACTTCGGGTAAAAGCAATGCAAATGGTTTATGCCTATAAACAAGGCATCAATTCTAATTTGAATATTGCAAAACAGAATATTGATGAGGCATTTGCTCCAGATCTGAACTCAATGGAAGTTCAGGACCCGATCAAGCTACAGAAACAAAAAAAGGAAGCACTTGAGTTGTTTTCTAAAAACTATTTAAATCCTTCTGCAAAGATTTCCGAGGGGACCATCCCGGCAATCAATGAGGCAGCCAACAAAGCCATTGCTTTTTACCATAAGGAAAATGAAAATGAATTTTTGACGGCTAAAAAGAACATGGTCCAGCAAGCAGAGAAGATTCATGACTGGTTTATTCTGACCATGGAGCTTTTGAAAGAGTTTGGTGGAATGGCAGCAAAAGAGCGCAAAATTGATGCGAGCCACTTTGTTAATAATTTGTTAATTGTAGCAATAACAGAAAATCAACAATTAGAAAGTGTATCTTTAAAGAAGAATTTGAATTGGAAAAATGAACCAGATCAAATTAAAGAGTGGTACAACAGCTTGGTGAAGAAGGATGAAGAGTACTTGGATTACATCTCTAAGTCGGAAACTACTACCGAGCAAGACGTTGAAATAGTAAACCACATCGCTAGAAAAGTAATTTTTAAAGCGGATGTAATTGATAAGTTCTTTGAAGAAAAAGATATTAACTGGTCGGAAGACAAACCCATTGTTCGCAGTTTGGTTTTAAAGTCATTAAAGTCCATAACCGAAGAGAACAAATCATTGACTTTAGCGGAGTTGTCATACAATTGGGAAGAAGACAGTGAATTTTTTACAGATTTATTTGGTTTTACTGTAAAACTTGATCAAAAATATGGGCAATTAATTGCCAGTAGAGCGAAAAATTGGGATATTGATCGTTTGGCAGTTACGGATAGAGTAATTATTGAAATGGCCATGGCGGAAATGATACATTTTAAAAGCATTCCGGTGAAGGTTACAATTAATGAATACATCGAATTGGCAAAAAAATATAGTACGCCTAAAAGTAAAATTTTCATAAATGGCATCTTGGATGCAATTTCAGAAGATTTAAAAACCGAAGGTGAGATTAAAAAAACTGGTAGAGGACTATTAGACAATAAATAAAATGAGCAAAAGATCATCGAGTACACTGTTGGGATTTTTAACTGGAGCTGCTGCAGGAGCTTTTCTTGGAGTTTTATTTGCACCAGATAAAGGGTCAAATACTAGAGATAAACTCTCTTATAAGTTGGATCAATATAAAAAAATGTTGGAAGAATTGGTGGAGGATTTGGTTTCAGGGAAAGACGACTATTTCTCAGAAGCTAAAAATGAAGGACAAAAAGTAGTAAGCGACGCCAAAGAAAAGGCAGAGAAATTACTAGAGGATGTAGACCAGTTGATTGGACAAATCAAAGAAGGAAACAAAGAAAGAGAGAATTAACATTACTAATATAAATTATAACAAAATGAGGTATCTATTATCTGGAGCAGTTATTATGCTGTCGTTGTTGGCAATGAGCTGTACTAACAACAAAGAATCTGAGAAAAAAATAGCAGAATTAGAGAGTAGGTTGGCTGAATTAGAAGGAGGAAGTGGTACCGCTGCAACTCCTGCTGCGTTACCAACAAAACCGGTTGAAGAAACAAAGCCAGAAGGCCCACTTCCATCGTTTACATTTGCCGAAACAGAGCATGATTTTGGAACCATCACTGCTGGTGATGTAGTGGAGCATACCTTCGAGTTTGAAAACACTGGAGATGCACCATTAATTATTCAGAGTGCTACAGCAACTTGTGGTTGTACTGTTCCGGAATGGCCAAGAGAGCCAATTCCAGTTGGAGAAACTGCCAAAGTAACTGCTAAGTTTAATAGCAAGGGTAAATTGAACATTCAGAATAAAGTAATTACCATTACTGCAAATACATGGCCAAAACAAACCAAATTGTATATCAAAGCAATGGTTGAAAAAGGAGCCGAAGGTGCAGCTGACGCTGGTCCGGTGAAATAAAAAATATCAAAATAGTATATTGGAACATCCCAACATTCTTTTGAGTGTTGGGATGTTTGCGTTTTATACAGTAAGTTTGCTCAAATTATAAAAATAAAAAAAAATGAACTATTTTGTATTGGCTCAGGCTCAAACAGACGGTGGCTCTTTGATGGGAAGTTGGCCACTTATGATATTAATGGTTGCTGTTTTGTACTTCTTTATGTTCCGTCCGCAACAAAAAAAACAAAAGGACCAAAAGAAGATGGTAGAGCAGCTTAAAAAAGGAGACGAAGTGGTTACTATTGGTGGTATCCACGGTAAAATTTACAGTGTAGAAGACGAGACAGTAGTACTGGAAGTAGATAAGAATGCGAAAATGAAAGTGTTAAAGTCCGCGATTTCACTGGATGCAAAAAAGAATAAAAAATAATTTTGAATAGAGCTTTAAACATATTGAAAAGATTGTTCACTATAAAAGTAGACAATTGGCGCGTGCTGGTTTTATGCCTTGTGGGTGCTGGAACTTTTTGGGTGTTTAAAGCTTTGAATAAAAATTATACTACTACCATACAGTATCCAGTATATTTTTCTTTTGACAATGAGCAATATATAGTTGTCAATGAATTACCCACCGACATTTCTATCAATGTAACAGGGATGGGATGGGATATATTCAGGAAATCTGCCATTCTCCAGAGCAAACCAATCCAGTTTTTATTGGAGAAACCTTCGGAATACCGCAAGGTGGCTGGAAGTTTTTTCCTTCCAAAGGTTGTGGACCACTTTAATGATATCGAGGTAAACTTTATTGCCACAGATTCGTTATCGCTGGACATTCAACCCAGAATAACGAGGAGCTTTGTTTTGGCTTTGGACCAAAAAACTTTGGTTTTTGCGGACAAAACATTGATGGTTGGTGCTCCAGAATTAAATGTAGATACGGTTCAATTAACCGGTCCAGAGCAACTAATTAACAACCAGAGCGATACTATTTTTCTGGATATGTCTGGGTATATTATTGAAGAGCCCTTTGAAAGAAATGTGGATATAGTTGGCACAGGGTCTGGCTTGGTTCATAGGGACCCTGTTCAGGTCCAGGTTAAAATAAATGTGGTTCCTTTAGTAGAAAAAAGCATTCAGGTAAAAGCCCATTGGACTGGAAGCCCAGAGGATACTACTCAAATAGCAAATTTACCTTTGTACCAACTTAATTACCTAGTAACGGCGGCCTATCAAAATACAGAAGATTCGGTTCGCCTCGAAGTTCCATATGCAGAATGGATAAAAAACGATACTTCCACGGTAGTACCGTATGTGGCTTACATGCCGGACTATTTACATCAGTTGGAAGTAACCCTAATAAGAGAATAACACCATGCCCCCATTAAAAATTGGTATTACTGGTGGCATAGGGACAGGGAAAAGTGTAGTGTGTTCTATTTTCGCGGCACTTGGCGTACCTGTTTATGATGCGGATTCACAGGCTAAGCATTTAATGGTACATTCCGATACCTTAAGGCAGCGCATCACAGATTTATTTGGAAAACAAGCGTACTCAGAAAGACAGCTCAACCGGGTATGGTTGGCCAACCAAGTTTTTAAAAACAAAGTTTTATTGAACCAACTAAATGCATTGGTACACCCGGCTGTAGCCAAAGATTTTAGTGCTTGGTGTGTTTTAAATGGTACAGCACCCTACATTGTTGAAGAAGCTGCTCTGATGTACGAAACTGGATCGTATAAGCAATTAGACCTAATAGTGGTTGTAGATGCTGCGGTGGCAACTAGAGTAAAGCGGGTAGCCAAAAGGGATGTGCATAGGTCCAAAGAGGAGGTGTTGGCCATCATGGATAAACAAATGCCCCAAAAGGAAAAGCTTGATCGCGCTGACTTTATAGTACACAATGATGAGTCGGACTCTCTGCTGGAACAAGTGCTGGAATTGGATGATAAATTCATAAAAATTAAGAAGGTTGGTTAGACTTTCTTTTTTATTATGTATTTTATTGGCTTCTATTGAATTTAATTCAACCAAATGATCACATCTAAACTTTTCAAAATCGGCACCATTACGGTGTTTATATTCTTTTTACTAGGTGCTTGCCAAACAACTGACCCACCAACAGTAGAAGTTCCTGAAATTTTAAGTGCACCTATAGAATTTGATTTAGATAAGATTAAAAAATCGGGAAAATTAAAGGCTCTCGTTGAAAATAATTCGACCAGTTATTTTACGTACAAAGGTCGGTTGATGGGGTTTGAGTACGAAATGTTGAAATTATTGTGTAAGGAAATAGATGTAGACCTAGAAATTATTGTAGTCCGGGATATTGCGGAAGCATTTGAAATGTTAAACAAAGGAGAAGGGGACATTATTGCTCTTTCTTTAACGGTGACACAAGAGCGTAAAAAACACATTGCTTTTACCGAACGGTTGTATACCACCAGACAAGTTTTGGTCCAAAGAAAACCTGAAAATTGGGCGAAAATGAGAAAATCTGCTGTTTTGAAAAGCCTTGTACGGAACCAGGTGGAGTTGATAGGAAAAGAAATCGTGGTAAGAAAAAATTCTTCCTACGGTGAAAGGTTAAGAAATTTGGAAAAGGAAATTGGAGGAGATATTGACATTATTGAGGAAGATGGAGACTTAGAAACAGAGGCAATAATCAAGAAAGTTGCAACTGGTGCATACGATTATACCGTGGCAGATGAATCACAAGCCCAAGTAAATGCGTTGTACTATCCTATTTTAGACATAGAAACACCATTGAGTTTTCCTCAGCAAATTTCGTGGGGCGTTCGAACCAATTCGAATGAATTTTTAGCATTTTTGAACAATTGGATTGTCAAGAGAAGGGAATCTGCGTTATTCCATATATTGTACAATAAATACTATAAAAGCCAGCGTTCTCTTATTTCTAGAGCACAAAGCAATTTAACCAGTTTCAATGGAACAAAAATATCCGACTACGATGCGTTGATTAAAGAACAAGCCAATGCAATTGAATGGGATTGGCGGTTGTTGGCTTCTCAAATATACCAAGAATCGCGTTTTAACCCTTCGGCACGCTCTTGGGCCGGAGCAATAGGGATTATGCAATTGATGCCTGCTTCTGGGAAAAAATTTGGAGCAAAGGACCTGTACAATCCAGAGCAAAATATTGTCGCTGGGTGCAAATATTTGGTGCATTTAGATAAACTATGGGCTAAAACAATTGAGGATAAGGAAGAACGGATAAAGTTTATTTTAGCTTCCTATAACGTAGGTTTGGGACATGTAATTGACGCAAGAAATCTGGCTAAAAAACATGGTAAGTCTACTGTGGCATGGGAAGACAACGTTGCTCCTTATTTACTGCTCAAGTCCAAACCGGAATATTATAAAGATCCGATTGTCAAATCAGGATATTGTAGAGGAGAAGAACCAATAAAATATGTAAAGGAGATTTTCGAAAGATTCAATCAATACAAGCAACTGTATGAGTGAATAATTTAAAAATTCCTTAATATTACAAGTAAAGTTTAAATATTAATTGGTATATTTATATTTATAGATTTTACTTGATATGAGAAGCATCCAAAGGGCCTACGAACAATCTAGAGAAATACAGTTAACGGATATGGAGTTTAAAATACTAATAAACCTGTATCCGATGGCAGTAAATGCCCCTTCCAAAGTAAGAGATTTTATCCACCGACACTACCTCGAGGATTGGGAACTTTCTCTTGAAGAGAGCAATGCAATCAAAGAAAAACTAATTGTTGAGTTAAAGTTTTTGGCAACAGGGAAGAACCCTTGGGGTCCTACTTTTATATCTCTGCTTAAAAAGGAGATACTGCAAGTTTGTTAACACCAAGCTTAATTTGATTTAAGCTTGATGATTTTTTCTAGGTCTATGTTGTCTATGTCCTGCTCATTTCGAACCTCCTTCATTACACCATTCATAATTTCCTTTTGCTGCTTGCCAATCTTTAAGGCATCAGAATACCTTATGTGTTCATTGAAAGTTACCATGCTATACAATGGAATCCATTGATCTGGGAATTGCGCATTCAACTTGGATTCTATTTTCTTTCTTAATAAGAAAGAAGGATCTGCTACTGAATCCCGCATTTCAATGAAATTATTAAGGGCCAGATCGGCAATGGCATCTGCATCTGGCTTTCTTAAGGCTTCAAAAGCAGGAAGAATTTTATCCCAATCGTGGTCCAGTTCTTCTATTAGCCCATCTAAAACAAAACAATCCTCAAAGCCAGCATTCATTCCTTGTCCATAAAATGGAACAATGGCATGGGCTGCGTCTCCCACTAGGAGGGTCCTGTTTTTTACCCAAGGAAGGCATTTTATTGTAACTAATGACCCCGTAGGGTTAGAAGCAAATTCATCAATCAACTGCGGCATCAAACGGGCAGCATCAGCAAATTCTTCTTCAAAAAAGGTTCTTATCTTTTCTGGAGAATTTAGTTTAGAAAAAGATTTATCCCCTTCAAATGGGAGAAAAAGAGTAACTGTAAAACTGCCATCTAAATTAGGCAGCGCTATTAACATGAACTTTTTTCTAGGCCAGATGTGCAAGGCATTTTTATCAATCAGAAAGCCGTTGTTTTCTGCTGGCGGAATGCTGAGTTCTTTGTACCCATGTTCGATATAAAATTGGTTATAATCGAAACGGTCTGTTTTTTGCAGAGCTGCCCTTACTGCAGAAAAAGCACCATCTGAACCGATAATAAGGTCGAAGTTCTGTTTGTGTATTTTATTGCTGGCATCTACAAAAGTTAGTGCAGTCGCATCAAAATCAACCTGTTTACACCCTTGGTTGAAAAAAATAGAAGCCCCGGATTTTTCTGCTTGGTCCATAAGAAGAGCGTTGAGCCCTCCTCGGGATATTGAATTTATAAATTCCCCTTCTTTTCCATATGCTTGGGTGGTGAGCCCGCCCTGTACATCGTGCATGATTCGACCATGCATGGGGATCACCATTTTTTTAACTTCCTTCTCTAAATTGAGTTTTTTGATAGGCGCCCATCCTCTGTTGCTCAGAGCCAAGTTGATGGACTTTCCGCCTATGCTGTTGGCAGGATCTCGAAGGTCTTTCCGTTTTTCGAAAACACTCACTTGATACCCTTTTCGGCTTAAAAATATTGCCATCATGGATCCTACAAGCCCACTACCTACAATCGCTATGGTGTTAACTTTTTTCATATCAAGAACTTAAAGTGTTTTTTAATATTGCACAAAAGGTAAAGACGTCTTGGAAAGAATTATACATGGGTACGGGTGCTACACGAATAACATTTGGTTCTCTCCAGTCGGCAATAACGTTGGCATTGTTCAATGCCTTGAAAACTTTTTTGCCTTCTTGGTTCATGACAAGAGATAATTGTGCGCCCCGTTGTTTGGGATCTCTTGGGGTAATAATGTCCACTAAGGCCTTTTCATCATTGATCCAATTGTCAATTAACCATTCCATATAGGCAGTTAATTTTAAGCTTTTTTCTCTTAGTGGTGCCATGCCCCCTACTTGATGGAAGAGTTCTAGTGAGGCTAGAAGGGCTGCGGAGGGCAAAACATTGACATTGCTCATTTGCCAGCCATCTGCCCCTGTCATTGGTTGGAATCCCTTTTTCATTAAAAAGCGCTCATCTTCTTTGTTGCCCCACCATCCACCAAATCGAGGTAAGTCAAAATTTTCGCCATGTTTTTCATGAACAAATATTGCAGCTACACTTCCAGGCCCTGCATTCAAGTATTTGTAGGTACACCAAGCAGCGAAATCTACTCCATGTTCGTGCAATTGCAATGGCACATTTCCAGCTGCGTGGGCCAAATCAAACCCAACCATAGCTCCCGCTTCGTGTCCGGCACGGGTAATGGATTCGATGTCAAATAATTGACCAGTATAATATTGCACCCCACCAATGAGTACCAGTGCGAGTTCGGATTGGTTGGCTTTTATGGAGGCCAGTATGGATTTGGTACTTAAAATTTCTTTTCCTTTTTCGGGTTGCAGCTCAATTAACCCCTCTTTCGGATCAATACCATGGAACTTCAGTTGGGTCTCAAATAAATACTGATCGGATGGAAAAGCCCCAGCCTCGACGATTATTTTGAATCTTTTCTTACTTGGTCTGTAAAAAGAAACCATGAGTTGGTGAAGGTTGGAAGTTAGGCTTCCCATGGAAACTACTTCTGAAGGACGCGCACCAACCACAGCTGCTAAGTGGTTCTTGGTGAATTTATGGTAGTGCATCCAAGGCCTTTTGCCATGAAAATGACCTTCTACTCCAAGGTTTTTCCAGGCATCGAGCTCTTCTTTAATATATTTTTCTGTAATTTTTGGTTGCAGTCCTAAGGAGTTTCCTGTGAAATAGAGGGTTTCTTTCCCGTCTATTTTTGGGAAATGGAACTGGTCTCTGAAATTTTTCAGAGGATCCAACGCATCTTGTTCTTTTGCAAAAGATATTCCGGTGTTGAATTGGTTCATGTGTTCGGGTTTGAATTCTTAAAAGTAAGAAAAATTAGGGGAAATTATCTCTTAAAATTAAGACTCCAAAAGGTGGTTTTCCAAATATTGTTTGGGGCGGGGCTTGTACATACCTACTATTTTACCTTCGGTATAAAATTAAAACCTTTAAGGATTAAAGTGTTGATATTAAGAAGACCTTGTGCTTTATTTGAAAATTCGATAGTTATGTCGAAAATTGGATTGAATTAATTGCAATTGAATTAAAATATATTAAAACCTATATGAAACTAAGAAATCTAAAATTACTAGGCGCTCTATTTTTATTGAGCACGGTGTCTTTTGCTCAACAGCAAGAGGAAGCCATGAAATACGCCAATACCATAACCAAGGAAGATCTTTACGATGATTTGTCAATTTTGGCTTCGGATGCATTGGAAGGTAGAGAAACTGGTACTAGGGGTCAAAAGATGGCTGCTGCCTATATTCGAGCCCATTTTGAATCGATTGGCCTGACAGCACCAGTTAAAACTGCTGGTGGGATGAGCTATTATCAAGAATTTTCATTGGAGACGAGTGCTCCTGGTGAAACGTACATTATAACACCAGATGGTCAGAAATTGGAGAATGGTACAGATATGTTGTATTGGGGCAGCAACGATACGGGAGGTGAGCAATCGGTAGAATTGGTGTTTTTAGGAAAAGGGACTGAAGATGATTTTAAATCAGCGGATGTCAAAGGAAAAGCCGCTGTGCTGTACATAGAAGGAAACTTTGGTGTATTCAACGAAAAGAAAACTTTGGCCGATGCGAATGGCGCTGCTTTGTTGATTATTGTAAATACCAAAACAGACGAAGATTACAAGGACTTAATAGCTGGGTGGAAACCTTACTTTATGGGGACAAGTATGGGCTTTGCGAAAAAGGAAAAAAATAAATCTGGTGGTGTTGCCTTTATTTCGAACAACAGTGCCTCCAAACTTTTTGGAACAACGCCTGAAAAAATACAAAAGGCATTGGATGCGTCAGAAGCAGGCAAGTCGAAGCCTTATTCGAAAATCAAATCGAAGGGGATGCAATTAAAAACTTCCAGGAAAATTAAGGAAGTGAAGACAGAAAATGTGATGGGCTTTTTAGAAGGGACGGATAAGAAGGACGAGATTGTTGTAATATCATCGCATTACGATCACATTGGAAGAAATGGAGACGAAATTAACAATGGTGCTGATGACGATGGTTCGGGAACTTCTGCTCTTTTAGAGATTTCTGAAGCTTTTTCTGAAGCTAAAAAAGCTGGAAATGGTCCGCGAAGAAGCATCCTATTCCTAACAGTTACTGGTGAAGAAAAGGGCTTGCTTGGCTCTGAATATTATGTGAACAACCCAGTTTTTCCATTGGAAAATACGGTGGTGGATTTGAACATTGACATGGTGGGAAGGATTGATCCGGAGCATGAGGGGAAAGAGGATTATGTGTATTTAGTTGGGTCCAATCGTTTATCTACAGAATTACATGACATTAGTGAGATGGTAAATAAAACGTACGCTCAATTTAATTTGGATTATACGTACAACGATGAAAGCCATCCAGATAGAATTTATTATAGATCGGACCACTGGAACTTTGCTAAAAATAACATTCCAATAATATTTTATTTCAACGGTACGCATGCCGATTACCACAAACCAACGGATACAGTGGAAAAAATAGAGTTTGACTTATTAGCCAAAAGAGCCAAGTTGGTATACCATACCGCATGGGTTTTAGCCAATCGTGAAAACCGAGTAGTGGTGGATAAAATTCAAGATACTAAATTGAAATCTGACAATTAGTCTAGCCATTATTAAACAAAAAAAAGGCCTCGTTAGAGGCCTTTTTTTATTCTGCTGTTTTTTTACTTTCCTTTTTCTTTATAGAAAGTTTGAGTGCTTCTTCTTTCTTGGAGTGGTCTGCAAGGATAGTATCTCCCTCACTTAATTCTCCTTTAAGAATTTCTTCTGCTACAGGGTCTTCCAGGTATTTTTGAATGGCCCTATTCAATGGTCTAGCACCGTATTGAGGGTCAAACCCTTTTTCAGATAAAAAGTCTTTTGCCTTATCCGTAAGTTCTACTTGATAACCCAAAGACAATATTCTTTCGAACAGTTTCGACAATGTAATGTCAATAATGTTATGAATGTGCTCGCGGTCTAGGTTGTTGAATACAATCATATCGTCCAACCTGTTCAAGAATTCGGGGCTAAATGCTTTTTTCAAGGCGTTTTGAATAGTAGACTTCATTTCCTCTGACGCATTGTCTTTCTTGGATTTTGTAGAAAAACCAATTCCTGCACCAAAATCTTTTAGATCTCTTACTCCAATGTTGGAGGTCATGATAATAACCGTATTTCTAAAATCAACCCTTCTTCCTAAACCATCCGTTAGAATACCGTCGTCCAATACCTGCAATAAAATGTTAAAGACATCTGGGTGTGCTTTTTCAATTTCATCTAATAAAACGACACAGTAAGGTTTTCTTCTTACTTTTTCTGTTAATTGCCCACCTTCTTCATATCCAACATACCCCGGAGGGGCACCCACTAGTCTTGAAACTGAGAATTTCTCCATGTATTCGCTCATGTCAATTCTCACTAAGCTATCTTCCTTGTCAAACAAGTAAGTGGATAAAACTTTTGCAAGTTCGGTTTTCCCCACTCCTGTGGGCCCCAAAAACACAAACGAACCAATTGGTTTTTTAGGGTCTTTTAACCCTACTCGTGTTCTTTGTATTGCTTTGGTAAGTTTATCAATGGCTTCGTCTTGGCCAATCACTCTGGATTTTAGCTCATCACGCATCCCCAACAGTTTGTTGCTCTCCTTTTGAGCAATTCTTTTTGTTGGAATTCCAGTCATCATCGCAATAACGTCCGCTACATTGTCTTCAGTGACCGTATACCGTTGTGTTTTTGCCTCTTCTTCCCAGCGATTTTTTGCCTGTTCTAATTCGTCCAGTAGCTTTTTCTCATTGTCTCTTAACTTAGCTGCTTCTTCGTACTTCTGACTTTTAACTACTCGATTTTTTTCAAGCTTAATGTCTTCAATTGCAGCCTCAAGTTTTATTATATTGTCCGGAACATGTATGTTTTTTATGTGCACTCGTGCTCCAGCTTCATCCAGTATGTCAATGGCTTTGTCTGGTAAGTACCGATCACTGATGTAGCGATCCGATAATTTAACACAAGCATCAATGGCCTCTGGAGTGTAGTTAACATGGTGGTGGTCTTCGTATTTCTCCTTGATGTTTTCAAGAATTTGAATGGTCTCTTCTGGAGTAGTAGCATCTACCATTACCATTTGAAACCTTCTGGCCAACGCCCCATCTTTTTCTATGTATTGGCGGTACTCGTCTAGAGTTGTAGCTCCAATACATTGAATTTCGCCCCTTGCAAGAGCAGGTTTGAACATGTTGGAAGCGTCCAATGATCCCGACGCACCGCCAGCTCCTACTATGGTGTGCAATTCATCAATGAAAAGAATCACATCTTTCGATTTCTCCAATTCATTCATAACCGCCTTCATTCGCTCTTCGAACTGCCCTCTGTATTTGGTGCCTGCAACCAAAGAGGCAAGGTCAAGCGTTACCACTCTTTTGCCAAACAGTACCCTTGAAACTTTTTTCTGAATAATCCGAAGTGCGAGGCCTTCTGCAATAGCAGTTTTACCTACACCGGGCTCTCCTATTAATATTGGGTTGTTCTTTTTTCTTCTGGAAAGAATTTGAGCAACCCTTTCTATCTCTTTTTCTCTTCCTACAATTGGGTCGAGTTTGTCGTCTTCCGCTAATTTGGTTAAATCTCTCCCGAAATTATCCAAGACAGGAGTTTTTGATTTTTCAGCTCCTTTTGGTTTGTCACGACCACCGCCGCTTCCTCCAAAGGAGCCACCGCTGCCGCCAAACATTTTTGAGCTGTCATCGCCACCGTCATCTGTGTCGGAGCTCGATAATGGGTTTTCAGTCTGATATTCTAACATTTCTTTAACTACTTCGTAATTAACGTCGAATTTTTCTAATATTTGAGTGGCAATATTGTCTTCATCCCTCAAAATCGACAACAATAAATGTTCTGTTCCTATTAATTGGCTTTTAAAAATTTTGGCCTCTAAATAAGTGATCTTTAACACTTTTTCTGATTGTCGGGTCAAAGGTATGTTTGCCAGATTTTTTACGTTATGTGTTGCTGTGCTTTTTGAAGCCTTTTCTATGGTCTCTCTTAATTCTTCCAATGAAATTCCCAGCTTCTTTAAAAGGTTGATGGCTACTCCTTCGCCTTCTCTAATCATTCCGAGTAGTAAATGCTC
This sequence comes from Cytophagales bacterium Alg240-R148, assembly GCA_900537185.1. Classification (GTDB taxonomy): domain Bacteria; phylum Bacteroidota; class Bacteroidia; order Cytophagales; family Cyclobacteriaceae; genus Alg240-R148. The sequence continues at coordinate 449,202 of LS999827.1, read as the reverse complement.
TGTGCCAATGTAATCATGACCCAAGCGAAGTGCCTCTTCTCTGCTCAACGAAATAACTTCCTTTACCCTATGTGAAAATTTTGCTTCCATGTAATCCGCCTTCCAAATCGTTTTTAATAAATTAAAATTTTATCGATAAAAATGCTACGCTTTGCAGCTTTTTATTAGAACATATACATTAATTGAATTGTTCATTGTCTACTATTGATTGCCTTATTATGGTACTGCTGGCAGGTCCCTCACACATTAATGTATCGATGATACTCAAGTTAGGAACAAACTCTCTGCCAAACAACTGATTGTAAGGTTGAGTTTTGTAAATTTTTTGAACGGCTTCTTCGTGTTTTGGGTGAAGAAGGTTCCTCCAGTCTGTTTTGTCATTTCTATTTTCTTTATGGTACGTATTTGAAAATGAAATGGAGGTGTCAATTTGTAATAACTTAAGACAAATTGTCAGTAACTCATGGTTTAAGTCCAGTAAAAAAGTCGTGTTCTTTGAAAATATGCTGTGAAATTCCTCCGCAAAATATTCAAAAAAGGGCGCTTTGCCATAGTTGGATTGAACGGCACGCCATGCTTTTACTAACGCGTTTTGCCCACCATCAATTTGAATATCTTTCATCAATGTTTTTTTCTTTCCTCCAACTACTGGAATAATAATGGTCTCAATTTTGGATGACCCTAACAAATGTGCTCTGTTTCTATACGATTGTTTTTCAAACCAAGAATGTTGGTCAATGACCGCTTCTTTGTGTTCAGATAAAATGCAAAAATAATGGACACAGGGTAGAAAGTGAGATTCAATGAGCATATACTATTATTATTACAAGTAATTGTCGATATCACCTAATCCTTCTCTGATTATTTCTGGAGTTCCTGTTGTGCAGTCTACTACCGTTGAAGGGATGTTGTGGCCATATCCGCCGTCGATAACCAAGTCCACCTCATTTTTAAACTCTTCGTAAATTTCATATGGATCGGTTGTGTATTCCAAGATGCTGTCGTCGTCTTTAACCGATGAAGTTATCAATGGGTTGGACAGTTGCTCTACTATAGAATAGGTGATTTTATTGTCTGGAATTCTAATGCCTACTGTCTTTTTATTGACCCCCAAAATTTTAGGTACTTTATTCGTGGAGTCTAAAATAAATGTAAATGGGCCGGGAAGTGCTTTTTTCATTAATTTAAATACCCTTGTATCCATGTGCCTAACGTATTCAGAGATGTGGCTCATGTCCAAGCAAATGAAAGATAAATTGAGGTATTTTGGTTTCAGACCAATAATTCTACAAAGTTTTTCGATTGCCTTTTTATTGTATAGGTCGCAGCCAATTCCATAAACAGTGTCTGTTGGGTAAATGATAACGCCGCCTTTTTGAAGGCATTCTGTAACCTGCGCTATTTTACGGGGCTCGGGGTTGTCTGGGTGTATCTCAAGGAGGTCTGCTGGCATCTTGTTGGTATTCAATTCAAAACCCAATTTCAATTAATTGTGTTTTAAACCCAAACATTTTACTAATTTTGCCTTATCTGATTTATTAAAATATGAAAAAAAGAAAGATATGGGTGACCTTTATGGTTACTTTTAGCATTTTGTTAAGCTCATTTGGGTTCTATGTTTATCAGGTTTTGTATACGCCCAATATTTTGATAGGCAAATCCGATCGGTTTTTTACCATAGCGCAAGGGATGGATTTTCCTGGTTTGCAAAAAGTGTTGTTGGAAGACAATGTAGTTCAAGACGGTGTTTCCTTTGGGATATTGGCAAGAATGATGAATTACGATAAGAGAATCATTGCTGGGAAATACCATTTAAAGAAAGACATGACCAATTTGCAGCTGATTCGTTTGTTGCGGTCTGGCAACCAAGTCCCTGTAAAAATAACCTTTAATAATATAAGAAAAGTAAGCGAGCTCGGAGCTAAAATTACCAAAAACACAGGGCTGTCAGAAGAGGCTTTTAATGTGGAGTTGGTCAAGTTTGTTCAAGAGAACCCATTTGGTTTCAATGAAAATACAGTTATAGCAATGTTTTTGCCCAATACCTACGAAGTGTATTATACCATTACTGCAGAGGATTTGATAGAAAAAATGCATACAGAATACAAGTTGTATTGGAATGCAACCCGACTAAAAAAGGCAACAGCGATGGGGCTAAGTCCTTTAGAAGTAACAATATTGGCTAGCGTAGTGCAAGCAGAAAGCAGAAAAAAAACGGAGCAACCTATTATAGCCGGATTGTACTTGAATAGAATTCATGGACAAATTCCACTTCAAGCAGACCCAACCTTGGTTTTTGCTGCAGATGATTTTACCATTAAGCGGGTGTTGAACAAACACAAAGAGATTGATTCACCTTACAATACCTATAAAAATTTAGGCCTGCCTCCAGGCCCAATTAACATGCCGGAAATCCAAGCCATTGAAGCAGTACTGGACTACCAAAAACATGATTATATTTACATGTGTGCCAAAGAAGATTTTTCAGGTTATCATAATTTTGCGTCAACACTTAAAGCGCACAACATCAATGCAAGGAAATACCAAAAAGCATTGTCAGCAGAAATGAGAAAGGCCAAGAAGTAAATATGTTTGAATCAGAAGTTAAGTTTAGAGTGCGTTATAGTGAAACGGATAAAATGGGCTATGCCTATTACGGAAACTACGCCACTTACTACGAAATTGCTAGGGTTGAATGTCTTAGGAAAATTGGAGTCCGCTACAAAGATATGGAAGTAGCGGGAGTAATGATGCCCGTAGTAGAGAATTGGTCGAAATACTTGGCGCCAGCCAGATACGACGACGAAATCACCATTAAGTTGAGCATAAAGGAATTACCAGAAGGGTCGAGGATTCGCTTTTATTATGATTTTTATAATGAAGATGGTATATTGATTCACAAAGGAGAGACTTTGTTGATCTTCGTAAATACTAATAACAGAAAACCTTGTCGGGCTCCAGAAAACATTGTCGAATCTTTAAGGCCATTTTTTAAGGATGGACAAATATCTAAATAAAATAAGAAAGCTAGCACTCTATCAAAAGATAAGGGTGCTGTTGAAGCGGGTTCATTTTTTTGACAGCGAAGTTTCGCTATACAGAATTGTAAAAGTATTTGTAGAGAAAATTCAACAAGATGAAATTCTCGATCGGGCGGGTTCTGTAGCCTTTAGCTTTACCATGGCCATTTTTCCTGGTATAATATTCTTGTTTACACTAGTACCCTTTGTTTCTATATGGTTTCCGGATGTAAACAGAGAAAGTATTCTGCAGTTTTTAGGGGAACTGATGGCCCCAAGCGTATTTGTGATGATATCGTCTACTGTAGACGATATAGTGAGCAATACCCGTGGAGGTCTTTTAACCTTCGGTGTGGTATTTTCCTTGTACTTGGCAACCAACGGCGTTATGTCTTTAATCAATGCTTTTAATAGTTGTTATAAAACAGTAGATACTAGAGGGTACATCAAAACTAGGTTGATCGCAACTGGGTTAACAGTTTTGTTGGCTTTTGCTTTGTTTGCAGCCATAGGTTTGCTGGTGATTGGTCAAATCTTAATTAATTGGGTGCAGCACATAGACTATGATTGGATAGGCATCGCTGATTTTATCGATCAAAACACGCTCAGTTTATTAATTCTACTTCGTTTTGTTGTGATGTTTTTGGTATTCTATTTTAGTACGGCAACTATTTATTATTTTGGACCTGCCATTCACTACAATTGGAAGTTTTTCTCCGCAGGGGCCTTCTTTGCCACCTTCGCTTCGTTGGTGGTATCCTATGGTTTTTCGTATTATGTGTCCAATTTTGGGACCTACAATAAATTGTATGGTTCCATTGGTGTGATTATAGCCCTTATGGTGTGGTTGTTTTTTTTAAGTGTGGTGTTGTTAATAGGCTACGAAATAAACGCCAGCATACACAAAGCACATTCAAAAAATTACACAGAAAAAAATGGCAAAAAAAAATTAGTTCAAATTTTGAAATAAATAATTTTTACCTACATTTGCAATCCCATTAGCAAAGGCTAGGGAGTTACAGAGAGTTGGCAGAGTGGTCGAATGCGGCGGTCTTGAAAACCGTTGTACCGCGAGGTACCGGGGGTTCGAATCCCTCACTCTCTGCAAAAAGGCGTTTCAAGCAATTGAAGCGCCTTTTTTTTGTGTTCATAGAAAAATAAGGGGAGTGGTGGGGAGTTGTTTTATAAATCGTATGCTCCATTGTAAACTTGTATTTATGAAAAAGTTTACTAAATACAGCGTTGTAGTGCTTTCTATTCTGACCATTTCTTTAGTGAATGAGTTGGCTATTAAAGCAGTGAATAGTTATTACAAATCTGCCACCTATTTTTCAGTGGTCATTGGAATGGTAGTTACAGTGGTGGTGTTTATTCCTCTACTGGGCTTCTTAAAGAAAATAGTCCAATCGGCGTCCAACCAATACATACGGAGTGCAAAAAAAGTAGCTCCTTCTCAAGGGTTTGGAGTTTTGGTTGGAGTTTTGGTAGGGATATTGGTATTGTTTGCCCTTTACGCACATTTCCGACACGGCATAGACATCGCTTCTGACTTTCAAGCGGGATGGAATAAATTGTAGGTTCGTTCTACAAAAGTATCAAACATTCTTTTTAAAAGGGTGCCACAATTGTTTCCAAAAAGAATGAATGGGATATTGTTCGATATCCGGGAACCCCAATTCAATATCTTTACCACTTTTGGGTAAGTAGGCCGTGCCAAAAAGGTAATCCCATACACTAAGAGAAATGCCGAAATTCATTCCATGCCAATGTTCTGGAGGCATGGTTTTGGCATGGTGCCAAATATGCATGGCTGGGTTGTTGAATAGGTATTTAAAGGGTCCATAGTTCCAATTGATGTTGGCGTGGTTCAAGTGGCCAATCAAAATGGTAAAAGCATGCCAAATGAATAAATCGTCAATGCCATACCCTATCATACTCAATGGAACAAACAAGGCCGTTTTATAGAGTATGGTTTCCATGAAATGAAACCTTAAATGAGCAGAAAACCCCATTTCTATAACGGAGTGGTGTACTTTGTGGAACCTCCAGAGTGCCTTGAAGCGGTGTAGGGCCACATGTACAGACCACTGAATGAAATCTGCCACAATAAAAAGCAGGAGAAACTGGGCCCATACAGGCCATGCGTTAATTCGGATGGCAATAATGTTGTCCCAACCAATTGTCCCAAGAAAGTCATTGAATAGGGCCACCCCTACATTAGAAATGGCATTAAAGCCTATAAGTGAAAAAATAAAAAAATTAAAAAACATATAGAACCCATCGAGCCAAAAATCAGTACGTAGAAGTTTTTGTTCTTTGCGCCAAGGAAATATTATTTCCAATAGATAGACTATAATGGATGCCAACAACAAATAATAAAAGTAGTTGTTGAGAGATGGGTTGGATATTTCCTGAACCAAATAGTTCCAGTAGCCCGTAAAAGATCCCGCAATAATTTCAATGTATTTGTCCATACTTGCGATTGTTTCAATGCAAAAATGCTTAAATTTCAATTACCTTTTGGTGATAATAGTCACAATTAGAAGGAATGAATTGCTTTAATTTCGCATTAAATTAAGACTAAATAAAAGAATGGACAAAATTAATTGGCATGGGTTTTAACTGGAAATTTTGGTTGTTGCTCTCCCTAACCTTAGGATTAGCACCTTTTGTGCCGGAACCACATATCTGGGGGAAAGTAAAATGGGTTTTGGGTGGAGCACATGGAATGAGTGGTATGGATTGGTTCGATTTGTTGTTGCATGGAACCCCATTTGTGTTGCTAGCGGTGTCGTTGTTGTTGCGCTTGAAACAAGCAACCGGGAAAAGGTGAAATTTTCCCGGTTGTTTGTTTATAGGTGGATGGTGTAGTCATCAAAGCCTACAAACGAAGCTGTTATTTTCTTATTACCTTGGGGGACTTTTAACTTAAATTGACCTTGAAGATCCGATACGGTACCCATTTTGGTGCCGTTGATGACTATGTTCGTTCCAGGCATTGGACGATCTCCGTTATAAACGGTTCCTTGGATTACTGTACCTTGTTTGTAAGCAACAGTTTCAAAGGTTATGGTCATTTTATCGTTGGATTCTATCGAGAGTTTGTTAGGTGCTGGCGTATGGCCTGGTGATAGGCTAAATGTGATAGGCAATATTATTTTTTGCTTCACAATTTTACCTCTTTGTTTGCCAGGTTTCCAATTCTCTCCTAGCTGAATTACCCTTGCAGCTTCTTTGTCACAACCATACCCAATTCCTTTAACTACCCTGATGTTGGACAACGTTCCATTTTTTTCTATAACGAATTCAACATATACTTTGCCTTCAATGTTGGCCTCTTTGGCTTCAGAAGGGTATTGAATGTTCTCCGTTAAAAATTTGTAATAGGCGTCCATTCCTGATAAAGGTTCGGCAGATTCTTCGACAATAGTAAAGACTTCATGTTCGTCTTTGGACCAGTCCGAAAGCGTTGCGGAATCTTTATTAAAAACCATAAGGATGTACCCTTCTTGGTCACCAGGCTTTTCTTTGATAACCTGTAGTTCTTGTGGTTTGCCATACAAAGCACTGTATTCTTTGAGTTTATCGCTGGACCTACCGTCCATTTCATTTTGATTCACCCTAAGTGCGATGACTTTAGAATCAGGGTTTTTCAGAACCATTTTGTCGTATTTACTTTGCACATGTGGTGGCAAATCAAATGCCACTGTGGCGTTTTTTGTCATACCTTGAATTTCTGTCATGGTTTGTTCTTGACAAGAGATCGCTATAAAAATAACCGGCACAACCATCCAAATAAGGACGTTTTTCCATAATTGGAGTTTTTTATTTCCAGTTTTCATCATTTTGAGTCGTTTTAAGATTAATGATTTATTAAAATGGTTGGCGAGCTTGAGGTCGGCCGACATCAATGCAACCCTCGCCAATTGGTTGCTGTAAGTTTTTATATCTATATGGTTCAAGCTTTTGGAGTCTGCTTCGTATTCGTGTACCTCTATCAAGGAAGATTTTAAATACCACAAAACCGGATTAAACCAAAAAACAATTTTTAAAATTTCGCTAAGCAGGATATCAAAAGAATGTTTTTGCCTGGCGTGAATTAGTTCGTGTGTTATGACGTTGTTGCGTTCGTTTTCGTTTGAATAACTACTTTTGCTTAAGAAAATGGTGTTGAAAAACGAAAAAGTATTGCCAATATGGGCACCCTCTAGTACCGAGAATTTGTTGTGAATTTTTTCTTTTCTTTCTGCGCCTTTTTTTATTTTCAAAATTGCATTTACCTGTACCAACAATCTTAAAAGAAGCAAAGCTGCAATAGAAAAGTAGAAAAGCATCACCCAATTGATTCGGCTGTAACTTTTGGCTATCGTTGCAGGTGATGTGAGATTGGCCGGTTTTTCGTTGATGGTTACACCGTCGAGGATAGTAGCGGGGATTACCTGATGCAATGCTGGAATTTCATTGTTAAAATTGGTGAATTGAATAAGAGGAACTACAGCAGAAAAAAGGAGAGCTGCAACAATATACCGCCGAGCGTACAAGAAATTATCTCCGTTCCTTAGTAACAACAAATACAATAATGCGAACAAGAGCAAGCAAATATTGGCTTCCGTAAGGTAGTTGATGAAATTAGTCATTTTTCGATTCTTTAAGTTCGTTCAACTCTTTTAAAATTTCGTCTAACGAGCCCTCATCTAAATGGGTCTCATTGGCAAAAAATGAAACGAGGTTTTGAAATGATCCATTAAAATAACTTTTTATGAGCGTATTCAAATAGAATTTGGTGTATTTTGACTTGTCTACTATAGGGAAATATTCATGGGATTTTCCATAAGCCTGGTGGCTAATGAAGTTTTTTGTCTCTAAAATTCTAACAATTGTTGAAACTGTATTGTATGCAGGTTTCGGTTCTGGCATCATTTTAATAATGTCTTTAACGAAGGCCTTTTTCTTTTCCCAAAGAATTTGCATAATTTGTTCTTCTGATTTTGTTAGCTGTTTCATGTAAACTAATTCGTTAGGTGTAAAACTAAAAGATTAGTTTGATAAAACAAAATTTTATAGGAGCTTTTTTGATTTGGATAAAAAATGCAGTTTTGTCCTATGGCGGATACTGAAGGTTTTGAATTGTTAATGCACAGGCATGTACCAGCCCAATCGGTAGCATATTGTACTCGGTTATGGGAGCAATATCCATTTCATTTTAAAGTAACCAATACCAGAAAAACCAAAGCCGGAGATTTTAGGTTTAGACAGTCTTCAGGGTATACCATCACGGTAAACCATGATTTAAACCCCTATGCCTTTCTTTTGACCTACATCCACGAAGTGGCCCACTTGATTGTTTGGGACCAAAAGGGTAGAAAAGTTAAGCCACATGGGCAAGAGTGGAAGGCTACCTTTAAAAACTTAATACTTCCTTTGCTCAACCCTCAAGTGTTTCCAAACGAATTACTACCTTTGTTGGCGAGGTACTTTAAAAACCCCAAGGCATCTACCTACTCCGATAAGCCCCTTTATTTGGGTTTGAGAAAATACGATGCCAACCCAACCGACCAACCAATGTTACAGGATCTTTCTATTAATAGTACATTTAAGTTTAACAACAGAGTGTTTGTTTTAGAAGCTTTTAGAAGAACAAAAGTTCTGTGTAAAGACACGGCCAACAACAAGCAATATTTAATTGCCAAAATTGCCAATGTCGAATTAATTCCTATATAAATCACCATAATAATAGACCATGCGATTTTTTAAGATTTTTGTTTTCCTTGTAACAGCAATAACTGGTGTACAGGGGCAAAGTTTAAAATGGAAGTTCAATTCTAATGCTGGAATAACTTCTACTCCATTAATTCACAACAACCAACTTTTTTTTGGCAATGACAATGGCCAATTCTTTGCGTTGGATTTGAATTCAGGCAAAGAAAATTGGAAGGTACAACTGTCTGATTCAATAGCGGGTTCAGCAGCCATCTTAATGGATCTAATTTTGATTAACGACCGATCTGGGCAACTGTATGCTTTGAATTCAAAAACGGGCAAAACTATTTGGTCTTATCAAGGAGAAGACCACCAAAAGGACATATGGGATTATTACACTTCTTCCCCTACAGTATATAAAAACAAAATTTATATTGGATTAAACAACGAGTTGGTGTGTATTTCTGAAAAAGGGGAACGCATCTGGTCTTTTAAAACTAAAGGGCTTGTTCATTCAAAACCGTCTTGCAGCAACGGTAAAATATACTTTGGCAGTTTTGATGGGAAACTGTATTGTTTGGATGAAAAGGATGGCCAACTGTTGTGGGCGTTTAAAACTGTTGGGGAACGTTACTTCCCAGATGGGGCCATTCAAAGAGATGTTCTTATAAACAATGGAACTGCTTATTTTGGAAGCCGAGATTACAATGTGTATGCCATCCACGCTCAGAAAGGCCATGGTTTTTGGAATTTTAAGGAGCAGGGGAGCTGGGTGGTTTCCAATATGGTGGCAGACAGTACTACTTTGTATTGTGGTACCTCAGACACCCATCGATTCTATGCCCTAGATAAAAATACTGGGGTTTTGAAATGGAAGTTAGACCTCAACATGCGCGTATATGGCGGGCCAACAATATTCAAAGACCAATTGTTTTTTGGGTGTTTCAATGGGTTTTTATATGCGGTAGATAAAGACAAAGGGACCATTAACTGGAAGTTTCAAACCGATGGCAGCAAAAAGAATTATTCTGAAATATTTGGATCCAATGGTCATTTTAAAGATGGTTTCGAATTGTATGGAGCCAATTACAAGGCAACGGATAGAAAAATTTTGACTCTTGGAAGTATCTTAGGAACTCCTGTCGTCGATAATAACCATTTGTATTTTGGAAGCAAGGATGGCAACCTATATGCACTTGAGTTAGAGTAGTGGAAACAACTGTTGATTTAACCCCCATTAATCCCTATGAAAAATTGTACAACCCTCATTTTGCTAGTATTTATCTTCGGTTGTAAAAAAGGAGCGTCACAAGATGCACCAACATGGCAGCTGGTCTGGTCCGATGAATTCAATGAAGAAGGCACGATGGATCCAACCAAGTGGTTGGCGATCCGAGGAGACGGCTGTCCTTCTTTGTGTGGTTGGGGCAATAATGAATTGGAATATTACCGCGATGGAAACAAGGATGTCTGGCAGGAGGGCGGGCTGCTGCACCTGAATGCCCAATTCCACCCAAACACCGAACACCCGTATACCTCAGCCAAAATAACTTCACTTGAAAATTGGCTTTATGGCAAAATAGAAGTTCGAGCAAAACTGCCAGGCGGCAGGGGCACCTGGCCAGCTATATGGATGTTGCCTCAGAAAGATACCTACGGAGGATGGCCTAAAAGCGGAGAAATTGATATTATGGAATACGTTGGATACAACCCGAATTGGGTGGTGGGAACCGTACACACGGAAGCCTTCAACCATACCAAAGGAACCCAGAAATCTGGCACAATTGAAACCCCTACCGCTGAGCAAGAATTCCATGTCTACAGCATAGAGTGGACTGCTGATAAAATTGATTTCTTTCTGGACGAACAGCTGTATTTTACATTCCAAAAAAGGGATGGCCACTACAGCACATGGCCCTTTGATCAGAAATTTTATATCATCATCAATCTGGCAATTGGTGGAGATTGGGGCGGTCTAAAAGGAATAGACGATAGTATTTTTCCCCAACAATTGCAGATCGATTATGTACGGGTTTATCAAAAATAATGTTTATTTATCGTAAATGCTGTTGAGTACACCAGCCAGTCGGATGCCTGCCCAGCCCAATTGCCTTTCTACTGTAGAGTAATTGTCATACATATACCGGTATCCCATTCTTTCAACGTTTCCGGTTTTATAAATTTGTTCTCTAAGCGCCATGGCTTCCTTTGCCCAATCTCTGGGCTTGCTATTTTGCAATTGTTGTATGGTTGCTTTATCGTACCGGTTGATTTTATTTGCTAATTCTGTATAGCTGTATTTTTTGCTGTCAATCATTTCACTGTCCCAGACCCGGTGTAGGTTCGAATTTTTGCCAAACCACTTTACTTTTACATCATTGCCTCCTTTGTCTTCTCCAGTTCCAACGTGGAAGGGTTGGTGAATGTCCCCGATTAAGTGCGCCAGTATTTTAATATTCATTACCTCTTGTTCTTGGGGCAATCCTCCTTTTTTAAGTTCGGAAATGCACCGCTCAATGGTGGCAACAATGTCTCCTTTTTCACTTTTTTCGCTTTCTTCATAGGATTTTCCGTTGGGTATCGTCACCCAGTGCCAATCGTACATGTGGTTGTAACTTTTGTCGGACTTGATATCATCCATCCAGTTGCTTACATCCGCAAGTGTTTGGTTCTGAAGTAAAACAGCGAGTTTTTTCTTGGTTTTTTTGCTTAAGTGTTGCTGGGCCACTTCTCCAACCACCCGGTGTCCAGTGGTGCCCCAGGCATACAATTGTTCTGAAATAAACAGCATGGCCAAAACAATTATAAATTTTGATGTCTTATTCATAAGTATGGGTTAATATTCTATTAAAATTAAGGTGTCTAATTTAAGGCGCACTTGCAACCAAGATTTTAATTGATCTTTTGCGACTTCTCGTTTTTTATACCTGTTCTTCTTTTTCCAATCAGGTGAAAAATGAACAAGGATGCTAGGGACGTCCCTTTCTTTTTTGTTGGTGATGTTTTGTGCGTTGGCATACAGCATTTGTTGCACAAATGGGTATTGAATTGCCACTTCTTTTTTCAAGGATATGCGGGGCAAAGAATCTTGCTGTATGCTAATCAATTCATTTTCTAAATATTTAATCTTTTCGTCTTTGTCTTGCATCAAAGCTTCGTTCTTTCTGTACATTTCTTCAATTATACCAGTTTTTACATGTTCTGTTACGGCTCCTTCCATTGCTTGAAAATTGTTGGATATGTCCTTGTTCTGAAAAATAGTAAGCTTTGTATTTTCAAGGCCATAGTCGGGTAGCTTGTTTCGCAACGCAGTTTGGGTAGGGGCATCAAGTGGTTCGCCAATTAAAAAAACTTCAATGGAAGAAACACTGTCGGCATACAATAGGTTTTTATTGATGACTTCAGTTTCCTTAAGGTGGAAGTTTTCGCTGATGAATTTTTCCGCATTCCTAGTGAAAATGGATTCTTTAATCACATCAAAAAATATTATAGCAGAAGGGATAACAATAACAAACAAAAACATGGAGAGGTATATCCGGTATTTTCTTTTGCTCTTGGCATTCACCCAACTCACCAATGGGAAATGCAAATAACGAACAATCAGAAATGTGGCCATGCATATGATTACTGAATTGATGAAGAACAGATAAAAAGCTCCAAAGAAGAACTTCCAATTTCCCATGGCCAAACCATATCCCGCAGTACACAATGGGGGCATGAGTGCAGTAGCGATGGCAACCCCAGGAATAACATTTGTTTTTTCTTTTCTAGAACCTGCAATAATTCCTGCAAACCCACCAAAAAGGGCAATCATTACATCCAGAATGGTGGGGTTGGTACGTGCAAGCAACTCTGATTGAATGTCTTGCAAGGGGGTAAGTGTAAAATAAACGTAAGAAGTTAACATGCTTACTACCACAGCAATACCAACATTATTCAAGGATCGTTTTAGAGTTTGCCAATCATTGGTACCTATAGAAAGCCCAACACCTAAAATTGGACCCATTAAAGGTGAGATCAACATGGCCCCTATGATGGCTGGGGCAGAGTTGACATTAAGCCCAATGGATGCTATAAAAATGGAACAAATTAGGATCCATACGGAGGGGCCTTTAAAATCGATGTCTTTTTTGATGCCCTCTATGGTACCGCTGATATCCGAGCCTTCTCTGAAATTTAGCGTGTGGTATAAAAAGTCTTTAAATTTTAGAAAAGCCTCTCTTAAGTGGTTCTGATCTTTTGGATCTGGTTGTTCTGTATTTAATTCCATGTTGTAAAAAAAAAGAAAATTACAGGAGTTTAAATGCAATGTCAATAAAAAGACATTAATTGCTTTTTAAAATTTCTACTTTTATTTTAAATGACATTAAAAACAGCCATATTATTTTTTTCTTATTCTGCAGAAAAACAAGCAGAAGAGAAACAATATGGATTGGAAAATGCAGCGCCAGTATTTTCAAAAGCCTTAATTTCGAATTGTAGGAACCAATTGTACCAAACCAATTTACCGGTTTATGAATATAATGAAAACAATCAAATAGGCAATAGTTTTGGGGAGCGCCTAGCCAACTCCATTGCAGCCGTTTTTGAGGAAGGTGCAGACAATGTAATAGTAGTAGGCAATGACACACCGGAGCTAACGGCAATAAAAATTTTAGAAGTACGAGATTTACTGCATTCAGAGCCAATGGTAGTGGGGCCAACTCAAAGAGGAGGGGTGTACACCATCGGAATTAACAAGTTGGTGTTTGATCGGGAAAGGTTTAAAAATATTAAGTGGAATTTGCGCACAGTTTATAAGGAGCTTCAGGCCTATGGCCAATCAGCGCAACTACCCGTTTTGAATGAAATCCACCATTATAAAGATTTTGTTGCTACCATGCAGCACAAATCCAATCTTGACCAGGAGTTTTTAGAAGTTTTAAATTTAATACTGTTTTTTTTTCTCCAGTCTACCTGGAGTAAAGTTGTTGCCGTTCTTTTTGCACCATCCTTTCGGGAAAAGTTTGTTTTTACAAGACCCCCACCTGTAGTATTGTAAATAGTGCCAATTTCAACAGGCCCATTTGGGCCTGATTTCCTGTGTTTTAAACCATTACAATTACTATTATGTCAAAATCATATTACGAACCATCGGATTTAGGAAAATTCGGTGACATCAAAGATTTTCAGCCTGAATTAGCGGAGAAGTTTTTTGGGTATTACAACAGTGTGTTCCAAGAAGGGGCTTTAAGTGAAAGAGAAAAATCCTTGATTGCATTGGCGGTTGCCCATGCCGTGCAGTGTCCCTATTGCATTGATGCCTACACTTCCACTTCCTTAGAAAAAGGATCGGATGAGGAAGAAATGATGGAGGCCATACATGTTGCGGCGGCAATAAAAGGAGGAGCGGCCTTGGTACATGGGGTGCAAATGATGAACAAAGCCAAGGACATGTCGATGTAATTATGAAATCATTAAAAGCCTTAAACAACCCTTTGAGCACTGGGCAGAAACAGTTGGATTTGTTGCACAAAGGAACTTCAGAAACATACAAGCCGCCCTTATTTGTAGATACAATTGAACCTACTGGGCACTTCCCTATGAAGGCCAAAGGAGTGGAAGTCTTGCAAATAAACATGGGGAAAATGTGCAACCAGGTTTGCAAACATTGCCATGTGGATGCTGGGCCGGATCGACAAGAAATAATGACCCGAGCAACACTGGAATTGTGTTTGAACGTTTTGAAAAATGAATCTATAACCACTGTTGATCTTACAGGAGGCGCTCCAGAAATGAACCCAGAATTTAGGTGGTTTGTTACCGAGGCGAGTGCGTTAGGAAAGCACATAATTGTGCGCTGTAATCTGACAATCCTATTGGCCAATAAAAAATACAATGATTTGCCTCAATTTTTCAAACAACACAAAGTGGAAGTAGTGTCTTCTTTGCCTCATTTTTCTGCCAGAAGAACAGATGCACAACGTGGAGAAGGGGTTTTTGAAAAGTCTATCAAGGCATTGCAAATGCTCAATGCAGTAGGGTATGGTAGCGGCGATTTATTGTTGAATTTAGTTTACAATCCTTCTGGAGCTTTTTTGCCTCCAGCCCAGGCTTCGTTAGAAAGGGATTTTAAGAAAAAACTAAAGGACCAGTATGGAATCGAGTTTGGACAATTGTTTGCTATTACCAACATGCCTATAAGCCGGTATTTGGATTATTTAGTAGCCTCTGGACAATACGAAGACTACATGACCCAACTGGTGGATGCCTACAATCCGATGGCAGTAGAACACGTAATGTGCAGAACAACTCTATCTGTTGGCTGGGACGGGCAATTGTACGATTGCGATTTCAACCAAATGTTAGAAATCAATTGTAGTGGCACAAAAAACAAACACATAGCAGACTTTGATTTGGAGGCATTGGAAAATAGAAACATTCTGTTGGACCAACATTGTTATGGGTGTACGGCAGGTGCAGGTTCTTCTTGTGGAGGGGAAGTGGTGTAATTCTTTTCGTAGTTCCGATAAATTCTCGTAGTTTTGCAGCGTTTTTAAAATAATTCAAAATGTCATTAGATAACGAGATTTCCAAAAGGCGGACCTTTGGTATTATTAGCCACCCCGATGCAGGTAAAACTACTTTAACTGAAAAGTTGTTGTTGTTTGGAGGGGCGATACAAAAAGCAGGGGCTGTAAAATCCAATAAGATTAAAATGCATGCCCGATCGGATTGGATGGAGATTGAGAAACAAAGAGGGATTTCCGTAGCCACTTCCGTTATGGGCTTCAATTATCGCGACACCAAGGTGAACATTTTGGATACACCTGGTCACCAAGATTTTGCAGAGGATACCTACCGTACTTTGACTGCAGTCGATAGTGTGATCATGGTAATAGATTGCGTAAAAGGGGTGGAGATCCAGACCGAAAAGTTAATGGAGGTTTGTAGAATGCGGAATACTCCTGTTATTTGCTTTATTAATAAGCTGGATAGAGAGGGGCGAGACCCATATGATTTATTGGATGAAATTGAAGAAAAGCTCAACATCAAGGTACAGCCAATGACTTGGCCAATTGGTATGGGCAAAAGCTTCAAGGGTGTTTATAGCCTGTATGATAAAAGCCTGCATTTGTTTGAGCCGAGTAAAACAACCGTGGAGGCAGGGAAGAAATTAGAAGACATTCAAAGCCCTGAACTTGAAAAATACGTTGGGGAGTCGGATGCCGAAATGCTCAGAGGAGAAGTAGAGTTGGTGAGTGAAGTGTATTCTGAGTTTGATAAAAACAAATACCAAGATGGGAGCACGGCTCCTGTGTTTTTCGGTAGTGCGGTAAACAATTTCGGAGTAAAAGAGCTTTTGGATTGTTTCATCGACATTGCACCAACTCCAAAGCCAAGAGAAACTGAAATTAGAGAAATAGCACCTAATGACAATAAATTTTCTGGATTCATATTTAAAATCCATGCCAATATGGATCCCAAACACAGAAATAGAATTGCCTTTTTAAGAATATGTTCAGGTAAGTTTGAACGGGGTAAAAATTATTTTCATGTACGGCATAACAAAGCCTTTAGGTTTTCTAATGCCACTGCATTTATGGCCCAAGAAAGAGAGACCATAGATGAAGCATGGCCAGGGGATATAATTGGTATCTACGATACTGGAAACCTGAAAATTGGAGATACCTTATCGGAAGGAGAAAAAGGGTTGTACAAAGGCATACCAAGTTTCTCTCCAGAAATCTTTAAAGAAGTAATCAATAAAAATGCATTAAAATCGAAGCAATTAGAAAAAGGGTTGAACCAGTTGATGGAAGAAGGAGTAGCCCAGTTGTTTACTTTTGAAATGGGCAATAGGAAAGTTGTAGGTACCGTTGGAGCTTTGCAGTATGAAGTAATACAACACAGGCTGAAAAATGAATATGGTGCAGATTGTGATTTTATGTCCATCAACTTGCACAAAGCCTGTTGGTTGTCTAGCAAGGATCCTAAAAAATTAGAAGAATTTGTGAAGTCCAAACAACGGCACATTGCCCGAGACAAAGATGGTAATTTAGTGTTTATGGCAGAATCCAGAGCATGGCTTCAAATGATTGGAGATAATTTCCCTGAGGTTGAAATTCACAATACTTCAGAATTTTAAAAAGTAATTTGGAGGTTAAGAATAAATTCGTTTATCTTTGCCCCACGTTCTTTTAAACGATTTTACTTATCGAGAAAGGTGGAGGGATTAGGCCCTTTGAAACCTTGGCAACCTGCTCTAGTAAGGTGCCAATTCCTACTGGTGGAAACCAGTGAGATAAGTTAGCAGAGCTTTTTATAAAAAATAAAACATATAAAATCTCTTCTGACTTGTCAGGAGAGATTTTTTTTTGCTCTTCTGTCGGTTGATTTCTTTTCAAACTCTCGGTATAGAATTTTTAACTTTTTTTAAAATGAGTGATAAGAAATTAAAATTAGGAGTGTTTGGTTTTGGAGCTGTGGGCCAAGGACTGTACCACGTATTGCACAAAACTAAAGGGGTAGAGGCAGAAATACTCAAGATTTGTGTTAAGGATAAAAATAAAAAACGTCCCTTGGCCGATCGATTCTTTACTTTTGACAAAGAAGAGTTGCTCAACAATCCAGAGGTTAACGTTATCGTAGAGTTAATAGATGATGCAGAAGCGGCAATGGAGATTGTTCGCAGTGCAGTGAAAAATGGCAAAGCGGTGGTTTCTGCAAACAAGAAGATGATTGCAGAAAATTTCGAAGAAATTTTCGAGCTTCAACAAAAGTACAAAGTGCCCATACTCTATGAGGCCTCCTGTTGTGCCAGTATCCCAATCATAAGGAATTTAGAAGAATATTACGACAACGACATGCTCAACGCAGTGGAAGGGATATTCAATGGTTCTACCAACTACATTCTTTCGAAGTTAATTTTAGAAAACTTGTCTTTTGACAAGGCGCTGCAATTGGCACAAGAAAATGGCTTCGCCGAAACAGATCCGACTTTGGACGTGGAGGGATTCGATCCAAAATACAAGTTGTGCATCATCATTGCGCATGCATTTGGATTGATGGTAGAGCCTGAAAATATATACAATTTGGGTATTACAAAGTTAAGCGATTTTGATATTCAATACGCCTCAGAGAAAGGTTATGCAATTAAATTAGTAGCAAAATGCCAAAAAGTGGAAAATAAAATTCACGCTTTGGTAGCCCCTCAATTTGTAAAAAAAGACAACCCATTAAGCCAAGTAGAGTTCGAATTCAACGGGGTAATGGTCGAAAGTGCATTTGCTGAAAAACAATTGTTTGTGGGTAAAGGTGCTGGAAGTTATCCAACAGGGTCTGCAGTGCTATCGGACATTTCTGCATTGCGTTACGACTACAAATACGAGTACAGAAAACACTTTCAAAACGGGGTTACCGAGTTGTCCGACGCTTTTCAAATAAAAGTTTTTGTTAGTTATCCCAAAGGTTTAGAAGGTATAAAGGAGGCTTTTGACTCCATATCGGAACATTATGAGTCGGAGGGGATCAATTACTTTATTGGCGACATTAAATTAAAAAATCTTACAGAAAGCACTTGGATCAATGAAAAGGGAGTAAGTGTTGTTTTAACACCCGATTCCAACCTGAAATCATAAAAAAATAGGCAGTACGGCGAAATTTTTTAGTACACAATTTTTTAGTTTGGTTCGTCCGTACGCGCCTTTTTTTTGAATAATTAAAAATAAGCAAGATAAATCTTAAAAAAAAGATTAAATCCTTACGTAGAACCATTAAAAATTAGTCCTCATTTTTGCTCTTTTTAGCAATAAGTAAATATATTTGTATTCCCTAGGTATAGGGAAATTGTTTGATCACTAAAAAGATTAATTAAATGGTAATTATTACCTCAATTGTAGCTTTTACAGCCGTAATTTTGCTACTCGTATTTGTGCTACTGTATGCCCAAACGAAATTGGTTCAGTCTGGTGATGTGAATATTGTTGTCAATGGCGACAGCGGTAGTCCAATTATTGCATCAGCAGGATCAACTTTGTTAACCACGCTTTCAGCACAAAAGATATTTCTACCATCTGCCTGTGGTGGTGGTGGAACTTGCGCAATGTGCAAGTGTATCGTAGAAGATGGTGGGGGCGATGTGCTACCTACTGAAGTTGGACACCTTAGCCGTGCTGAGCAAAAGGAGAAAGTACGCTTGGCCTGCCAGGTCAAAGTAAAGGAGGATATGACCATTAAGATACCAGAGGAAATATTTGGTATTAAGAAGTGGGAATGTGAAGTAGTATCCAACTATAACGTTTCAACATTTATTAAAGAATTTAAAGTAAGACTTCCTGAAGGTGAAACCTTGGATTTCCAATCAGGAGGATATGTGCAAATTGATGTTCCTGAAATCGAAGTGAAATTCAAGGGGATGGACATTGCACCGCACCCTGAGTTGAATCACCCGGACGACGTTTTCCAGGCAGATTGGGACAACTTCGGGATGTGGGATTTGGTTATGAAAAATGATGAGCCAATTTTTAGGGCTTATTCTATGGCCAACCACCCTGCCGAAGGAAACATCGTAATGTTGAATATTCGGATTGCTACACCACCTTGGGATAGAAACAACAATAAGTTCATGGACGTTAACCCGGGAATCTGTTCTTCTTATGTGTTCTCAAGAGTTCCAGGAGATAAAGTAACGATATCAGGCCCGTATGGTGAGTTTTTCATCAACCCTACAGACAAAGAAATGATTTATATAGGCGGTGGTGCCGGTATGGCGCCATTGAGGTCCCATATCTTCCACCTTTTCCATACAGAAAAGTCTTCTAGAAAAGTGTCTTATTGGTATGGAGGTCGATCTAGAAAAGAATTGTTTTACCTAGATCACTTCGAGAAAATAGAGAAGGATTTTCCTAATTTTAGATTTAACATCGCACTTTCTGAGCCATTGCCAGATGACAACTGGACTGTAAGAGAGAAGTTTGAAGATAGAGATGCCGATGGGTACTTGGGCTTCATTCACCAAGCTTTGTACGACAATTATTTGCACCACCACGACGAACCGGAAGAGATTGAATATTATTTGTGTGGCCCTCCATTAATGAACGCAGCAGTTCTAAAAATGCTGGATGATTTAGGAGTACCATCGGAAAATGTTCGTTTCGATGATTTCGGAGGATAAAATATAAGGGAGGTGTTACCTCCCTTTTTTTATGCCGTATTATTTAAACACTACTTTTTACTTCAAGTTTTTTTTATATTTTTACTGGATTCAATAACTGCTATCTATGGATTTACAACTCTACTTTACAGGACTTTCGGGCTTTGAATTAAACGCGGATGAAAGGGATGGTTTTGCTGGAAACATTAAGATCAACAATTCAAAGATGCCAGATCTGAAAGGAATGGACATCGCCATTTTTTCAGTTGAAGCAGATGGTGAGGACCACGTTTCAATTCGCCAAAAATTATATGGCCTTAAAAGAGGGTACGGAAGGTATAGAATTGCAGATATAGGACACCTTAGAAATGGGGTTAACCAGGAGCAAACTTTAAAGCGGGTTGCAGAAATTTGCCATTATTTAATTGACCGAAACATATTGCCCATTATTATTGGGGACCAACACGAATTAGATTTAGGCCAATACGAAGCCTATCAAGGGTTTGAGAAATTAGTAAGTTTCTTAAATGTGGATGCTTTTTTTGATATGGACGATACCGATTCGGACCATCTTGGCAACAGCCATGTTCGAAAAATCATGGTGCATGAACCCAATTATTTATTCAATTATTGTCACCTTGGCTACCAAACATATCTTGTGGACCGCCACGCCATTGAAACTTTAGAAAAACTCTATTTCGAAACCTACAGAATAGGAGAAATTAGATCGGACTTCAAAGATACTGAACCGATTATTCGCAACAGCGACTTGCTTTCTTTTGATGTTTGCGCCATAAAGTCAGCTGATTTTCCTGGAAGCCATGCACCGCAGCCGTTTGGGTTGACCGGTGAAGAGGCGTGTCAAATAAGCTGGTATGCTGGGATAAACGAAAAGTTAAGCAGTGTCGGTTTTTATGGGTACAACAAAGAAAAAGACGATGACAACCTAAAATCGGCACAAGTGCTTGCTACCATGGTATGGTATTTCATCGAAGGGTTTTACCATAGAAAAAATGAGAAGAACTTTAAAGGAAATGATTACGTTAAGTATGTGGTTTCTATGCCAGCCGAACCAGAAACGCTTTCTTTTTACCGCAGCAAGCTGAGTGAGAAATGGTGGATGGAAGTACCTGTTTCTGAAGAGTTGAAATCATTTGATCATTGCATAGTACCGTGTAGTTATACCGATTATGAAAAAGCAACCAAGGGAGAACTTCCCGATAGATACATTCAAACCAATGCGCGTTATATTTAACCTAGTTTTAGTTGGGGCAGTTCTTTTGTCCTGTAACAAAGCTCCAGAAGGGGTGTCTGCTCAAGAAATTATCGACAAAACGATTGAGGCAAGTGGTGGAGACAATTACCTACAAGCCAAAGTCAATTTTAAATTCCGAGAGCATCTATATGAATCGAAGCGTTTGGGGGGAACCTACGAATACAGAAGGTTGCTTGATAGGGACAGCCTTGTAATTGAAGATGTCTTAACCAACCAAGGTTTTAGTAGAATTGCCAATGGGCAACCCACGGCGGTGGCAGACTCCATGGCCATTAAATATTCTAATTCAATAAATTCTGTACTTTATTTTGCCTTGCTACCTTATGGGCTCAACGATGCTGCCGTAATTAAGGAAAGATTGGAGGATGTTAGCATAAAGCAAGTGCCTTATTATCAAATCTTGATCACCTTTAAACAAGAAGGAGGAGGTAAGGATTTTGAAGATCAATTTCTTTATTGGATTAATAAAAACACAGATAGAATTGATTATTTAGCCTACTCTTACAAGACAGATGGAGGTGGAATCCGGTTCAGAGAAGCATTCAATCAAAGAAATGTTAATGGAATATGGTTTGCCGATTATAAAAATTACAAACCTGTTGACCCTGAAAGCACCTTGGCTTCTTTGCCATATTTGTTTACAACATCAGGTCTTGAATTACTGTCTCAAATCGTCAATGAACAGGTAGAAGTTTCATTGCTTACGGAAGACATAAATACCAAGTAATAAGTGCAAAAGAGCGGATATACCTGCTGCGATCCAAACGACTTGGGTACCGGGTTTTAGATCCGTAAAAAGCGATAGACCGGTTTTGTACAGCCCAATAATCCCTAGTGTTGAAATTGCGAATGAAAATATAAATACCAACACATTCGAAATTAGCGTATTTTTTTTAGTAGAGATTTCCTCATCGTTGATTAGTACGATTAATAGAATTAGTACTACAGGAAGAAACAAAGCATTCAATGCTTGGGCCAATAATATTACTGGGATGGGTTTTATTCCGGTAAATGCAAAGAAAAGGGCAGCTACAAGAATAGATTGCCATACCCAATTGAACTTTTTATTTTCGGCCGAAAATATAGACCTAAATGTAATTACAGCTGCTAGTGGTGCCGTTACGGAAGAAGTAAAGCCAGCGGCGAAAAGTCCTAATCCCATAAAGACGGCACCGTTTAGAAATGTTTTTTCTGAGATGATTTGCGCCATGGCCGGAAAGGAAACAGCTCCTTTTAATAAAGTACCAGATATTAGAATAGCACCGGATATTATGCCACCAATAAGAATAGAGGTGATGAGTCCGAAACGCATGGAATAAACGGTCTGTCCTTTGCTTACCCCAGAACCTAAAAACAAATTGTATGGCACGATGGTAGTGCCGATCAACCCTAGGGTAATCCATAAACTGGATTCGCTGAAAAAGTCCAATGGAAGTTGCGAAGCAGGTGCATTGTTGGGTACAGCATAAATTGCAATAGAAATAAAAACCAGTCCCATAACAAACACAAATAAACTCAAGACAGCAGTAATCTTTTTCAGCCCTGCCTTTTGGAATAAAATTGCAATTGCAAGGCCCAAGCCTAGAATAATGATGGAACTGTAATCAGCAGAACCAAGGATGAGTTCTACCCCTGCAACGGCACCCAGAATATTGCCTGCTTCGTATGCTCCACATCCTAAAAAAATACAGAAGGCCATGGCATAAATACTTATTCTTCCCTTAGTATCAAATTTTTTAGATACTGCCTCTCCCAAGCTTAGCCCTGAATTTATAGTAGCTCTTGAAACTGCTTCTTGAATGGCGATGCACCCTAGAACGGAAAAAAATAATGGCCACAGAAACAGGAGGCCTTTCTCAGACCCTGCAGTAATAGCAGTTGTTAAAGTGCCAGGACCAATAAACGCGGCTGAAATAACGGACCAAAAAATAACTGAAGAAACCTTGGATTTCAATGACATAGTTAAGTATTGAGTTAAATTTTGCTTTTAAAAAGAGAATAATTTAAGTATTTTTATTAATTACACAAGTGCTCTGAAGTGTTGGATTAAATTTAATTAGAATATGAGATTCCTGAAGGTAATGATTTTTGCATCGTTTGCCCTGCTTTCGTTTAAAGCAGATGTCCCAATGAACGATGGAATTCCAAGAATAGTCATCAATTCAGAGGGGCATGCTGGAAGAATCAACCAAGTACTGTTTGCGCCAGACGGAAAGAAACTGGTGTCTGTGTCGGATGACAAGACCATTCGGGTATGGGATACCGAAACGGGTATGGTACTAAAGAAGTTTGAATCTCAAATAGGGGATGGCCCCGATGGAATGCACTATGCTGCAGCCCTTTCTCCAGATGGGCGCTACCTGGCAGTGGCTGGGTACCCGGTTAAAACGGAATCCATGAACTATATTATTTTAATTGACATTGAAAACGAGAAGCAAGTAGGGTTGGCGAAAGGGCATACCAATGTGATCAACTCATTGGATTTTGACGGTTCTGGTAACTATTTGGCAAGTGGAGCAGATGATGGGAAGTTGAAAGTTTGGAAGGTAAGTGCCAATAAATCCATTGTTCCTGTATATGAAAAGCAGTTTGATAACAGAATTTCTAGTCTTTCTTTTAATAAAAAGAGCAATGCTTTGGCCGTTTCTTCGGAGGATAAAAATGTTTATTTTTTCGACATGAGCGGGCTGGGACTGTCCAAGACAAAATTTATACCTAGGGTTCTTAAAAAGCACAAAACGGAGGTGAAATTGGTGAAGTTTTCTCCAGATGGCAAGTATTTGGCTTCTAGTGGTTATGGAAGGGAAGTGGTGCTGTGGCAGTCCGACGGAACCCACCTGAAAACATTGGGCCATATGGACCAATCCATCAATGCCATTGCTTTTTCCACTGACTCTAGGATTATGGTTACTATGGACGATGTAGATGGCAAAGGACAGAGTTATTCGCTGCCATCCTGTAATAAACTTGCGGATTTTAACGCCCACGACAACACAGTTTTATCCGCTGATTTTGCTCCTAACACTGGGTCGGGCAACTATGTTGTTGCTTCAGCAGGTGGGAATAACAATGAGATTTACACCTGGAATCCGATCAATGGAACCAAAATAAAAAAATTAAAAGGAAAAGGGAATACCGTTTGGGAATTGGCCTTTGGCTCTGGTTTGGAGCTTTTTGTGCGCAATATCCAAAATAAAACGACACAAGAAGGCGATTACAATTTAAAATTTAACCTAAGTACTTTCTCTCTTGAAGAAGTTAAAGGAGCCAAGGGTGTTTCCATATACACCAATGACTTGGTTACAGTAAACCAAGTGAGCGAATATGCGCTGCAATTGGAGAATGCCGACATCGTAAATGACGCAAATACCGATGGCAGAATTCTGTCTTATGTGGTAACGTACAATGGCAATGTCCTAGTTGGTAGCGACTATTCTTTAAAGTCCTACAACAGCGATGGGGTCTTATTAAAGGAGTTTATTGGCCACACAGGGGCTATCCACTCCGTTACAGTGAGCAGGGATGCCAAATACTTGGCATCTGGTTCTGATGATCAGACCATCATCCTATGGAATT
Organism: Cytophagales bacterium Alg240-R148; assembly: GCA_900537185.1. GTDB lineage: Bacteria > Bacteroidota > Bacteroidia > Cytophagales > Cyclobacteriaceae > Alg240-R148. Next base: position 424,496 of record LS999827.1, on the reverse strand, counting down.
TAAAGGAAACAGGACAGTTGCCTTCGGTAGCCTCGGTCTTCAACAACAATGAGTGGCTTGGTTTCTTTAAGGAAATGGGTATGGAGGAAGTGGTCAACAAAGGGAGCAATGCAGGTTGGGAAGAAGCGATCTTATTTTTAAAGGAGAGTAAGAATAAATCGTATTTAGATCTGGAAGAGGCATATGCAAATCTGGGGGCAGAAATGAAACCATTTGCAAGAATGTTCATTTCGGATGACAAAGAATGGATTTGCTGGGTTCCGACCGGGTATTTTAATTGCTCTACCAATGGAGGGAGTTATTTTGGATGGCATGTTAACAACGGTATTGCTCAATTGGCAGATTATTATTCGGCAGAACAGTATTTTGAAATACTTTACCGTCCTAAAGAATTGACCAAAAGTCTGGTAGAAGGCGTACGGGTCAGCGATATTCTAAAAAAGGAAGGTGAGAGAATATTTGATTTATCCAAGTTAAGCAAGCCATCGGCAGGGTTTTTCAGTTCCAGTAATTTGGCCATTGGGCACAATGCAGATTTAATTTTCAATGAGGGTAGTTTTAATACAGGAAAGAAAAAGTTGACCTTATCCGTAGAAGTTTTTGATGGCGGCGGGGGTGTAAGGGACTTGAATATCTACCAAAATGGAAAACTAATTATTCATGATGATGGTATTAAAACTAAATCTGAAGGGGATAAAGTAATTAAAAACTACGAGGTTGATTTGACCAACGGTTTAAATGAATTTAAATGTGTTGTTCTCAATTACCAAGGGGTAGAGTCTAGGCCGGATCTTTTTAAAGTCAAATACGAAGGAGAGTTCATAGCCACAGCGAATTTGTATATATTATCTATTGGGATCAACCAATATAAAAACTCAAAATACAATTTAAACTATGCCCAACCGGATGCAAAAGCATTGACGGATAAAGTTATCAGCAAGGGCAGTAAAATGTTTAAAAGTGTCAGGAAAATTGAGATTTATGATGAAGAAGCAACCAAAAGCAACATCATCCAAGCATTTGAAACAATTGCAGCACAGTCCAAACCAGAAGATGTTTTTGTGTTTTATTATGCTGGGCATGGCTCAATAGATGCAGAAGATAACAGCAACATATATTTGGTCCCTACGGATGTAACCCAGCTTTATGGAGATGCAGAGCAATTAAAAACCAAAGCGATTTCTTCCAATGAATTAAGAACTTTGTTGTCCAACATAAAACCCCAAAAGCAATTGGTTCTCTTAGATGCATGCCATTCTGGAGGAGCAATCAAAGCCTTTAAAAACAGAGCTGCGGCAGCAGAAGAAAAGGCGTTGGTACAGTTGGCGCGGAGCGCTGGTGTGGTAGTAATTGCCGCAACCGGTTCTCAACAGTTTGCAACCGAATTTGATGAGCTGGGCCATGGCGTATTTACTTATGCTCTGTTAGAAGCCTTGGACGGGCAGGCCGACAATGGAGACAACCGGGTTACAGTAAAAGAACTGGAAGCCTTTATGAATAGAAGGGTACCATACCTAAGCGAGGAGCATGGGGATAAAGCCCAGTATCCAACCGGTTATAGCCAAGGACAAGACTTCCCAATATCCCTAATAATAGGCAGCGGAGAATAAGTTTATTTTTTGTGTAAGGTGTAAAATAAATCCAAACTGTTTTCTGGTTCTTCAGAAAGCAGGTAGTCTTCATGGGTAATTTCCATTACAAGCTGGTTGTCTGTTGTTTTTAGTTTGTTCCGATTCACTCGATTTAAGATATCGTACGGAATGCGCAATAGGGAAGCAGGCAAGCGGTATTGTAGATTGAATATATCAAACCTAGTGATCTTTTTCACAGATTTTTTGTTCATTTCATAGTATTCCCAAATCTTCTCATTTCCACTTACCCCCTGTGCCTCTACTGTGTCAAATATAGAAGAGCAAAGGTCTTGCAACTCTTTTGCAGTGTATTCTCGAATATGCCAAGGGTTGCGGGTTAAAGTTTTAACAATGTTGGGAGTTGAAATTATGGCTTTGCCACCTGGCTTTAATACTCTGTATATTTCTTCTAAAAATTTCTTATCGTCCTGAATGTGTTCAATTACTTGAAAACTAATAATGGTGTCCATGCTGTTGGATTCAATGCCATTAAAAGGCGGGATGTTGTCAACAATGAAATTAATACCAGGATGTTGTGGCTGTAAATTATCGACCACTTCTTGTATTTTATCTATTGCGGTATAAGAATCTGCCTTTGGGGATAACAGCTCTAATCCTCTACCTTCTCCACAACCTAATTCTAAAACATTTCCATTTATATGGGGTTGAGCCAAATAATACGCTTTAAACAATCGTTGATGAATTGGGTTATCAGAAGGAATGGCGTCAGATGCTATTTCGGTTGTGTATATGCTCATGAATTTATTTTTGCGTAAAATTAAATCAATTATTAAATTTTGGAGTACTTTAATTAAAATTTATAATTTTATCTTTTATAAAATCACAAACATGGGAGGTTTAAACAAATTTTTTTATTGCACTTTAGGGTTATTCTTACTGTGCCGGGTAGGTTATGGGCAAACTAACATGTTTAAAACCAATCTGAGCCATGCGTACGATCTGCGCGCCGAAGTCCAATTAGAGCATTTTCAGGTAGAAAAAGGCACTAAAATATTAACTTTCTGCCAGGTCAAATTAGAAGAACGTCCTTTGGAGTATGTGTTTGTAAGAAATCTACGTTACGGATATAAGTCGGCTGAGATATTGAAATCAGATACCTTGCGACACAATGAAATGATTAGAGATGGAGGGGATGGATACTATTACTTACAATTCCTTACTGATAAATCTATGGATTTTTCGTTGATTGAAATTAATGTTATTACGCCCAAAGGCAGAACTTTTGTGTTTGATTTACCACTCCCTAAAGAAAATAATAAGAACAACTTTTACTTGATGCGCTTAAAAGAAAGTATCCAGCTTCCTTTTTTTAAGAAATATATCAATACCATAGAGTCCTTTAATTTTATGTCTTTGATGGGAGATACAACAGCACTGTATTTTTACAAATACCAAACGAACTTCAAAATGTCGGTTCCACCTTTTGTTGACCCAGAACAAAATGCAAATAAAGCACTGTCGATTGATTCTGTTTTTGCATACAATCAAACGGATTCATTGGAGTTGAGCGAAGGGCTGTATTTTGTCCAATCAGATACGAGTGGGGCCAATGGTTATGGTTTTTTGACCGAAGACAGGTATTTTCCAAAGTACGCCACCTTGGACAAATTAATAGACCCACTGACTTACATCACAACCAGATCTGAACAACTGCAGTTTGAAGCAGCTAAGAAAAATAAAGAAGACTTTGAGAGGGTTTGGCTGGATATCGCTAAATCCCCTGAAAGAGGAAAGATGGTAATTAAGTATTTTTATCGCCGCGTGGCGGAAGCCAATATATTTTTCACCTCCTTTAAACAAGGTTGGAAAACAGATATGGGCATGATTTACATTATTTTTGGAAGGCCAGATCAAGTATATAGAGACGGTCAAAAAGAAGAGTGGGTTTATGGCCCTCAATACGGACTGGAACAATTAAAGTTCTCTTTTGTCCGAATTGATAACATATTTACAAAGAACCATTTTGTTTTAGTACGGCACCCAAAATACAAAAACCCTTGGATGTTGATGGTTGATAATTGGAGGAAGGGGCGAGTGGAATAATTTTCATATCTTTGTGAAAAAAAAGAGAGTTGAAAGAAGAACGCAATTTTATATTTGGAACCAGGGCTATTATAGAAGCTATAAAGGCAGGGAAAGAAGTGGATAAGATTTTTGTGCAGCAAGGATTGACCAACCCACTCATTCAAGAACTTCGTACATTGGCTTATAGTTATAAACTGCCAATCAAAACGGTTCCCGTTGAGAAACTTAATAGACTTACCAAAAAGAACCACCAAGGAGTTATTTGTTATCTGTCGGCAATTAATTTTTCGGACCTCGATAATGTGCTTTCTAGTTGTTATGAAAAAGGAAAAGATCCTTTTTTATTGATTTTAGATAGAATTACGGATGTTAGAAATTTTGGAGCTATTTGTCGTTCGGCAGAATGCGCTGGAGTAGACGCTGTGATTGTGCCAGGAAAAGGAAGTGCTGCACTTAACAATGATGCAGTAAAAACCTCGGCCGGAGCGTTGCATCATTTACCGGTTTGCAGAGTGTCTAGTTTAGCGAGCACGGTGCGGTTTGTGCAGAATTCTGGGTTGCGTGTTGTGGCATGCACAGAAAAATCACAGGATTCTTTGTTCGATTCTGAGCTAACAGGACCACTGGCTGTGGTGCTTGGGTCAGAAGAAGACGGAATTTCTCAAGAAGTGCTATCTGCAGTCAACGAACGCTATGCCATCCCGATGATGGGTAAAATTGAATCCCTCAACGTTTCTGTTTCTGCCGGAATAATATTGTTTGAAGCGATAAGGCAAAGAAAATAAAATAAAAAGGGACGCTAGATAAAGTCGTCCCCTTTTTCTTTTTTAACATCAGAAACGAATTCACGAAATTGTTTCTCTTGGTCTTTTTTGCAAATGATTAATACATTTTCGCAATCGGCAACCAAATAATCTTTTAAACCTTGTACCAGGATTAGTTTGTCTTCAGGGCCTTTTATTAAAGAATTTTCAACGTCGTACAACATGGAGTTGGCCATTATGACATTGTTGCTTTCTTCTTTTTCAGTGATTTCATGCAAAGAATTCCAGGAACCTAAGTCGGACCAATCGAACTTGCCAAGCACCATGTACACATTATCCGCTTTTTCCATCACCCCATAGTCGATGGAGGTGCTTTTGCACAAAGAATAAACATTTTGGACAACTGTTTCTTCTTCGGCTGTATTCATTGCCTTAATCAAAGGGTCGAATATTTCGACTAGTTCAGGCATTAGCTTTTCAAAACTTTTAATAATGGTGGCAGCAGACCAAATGAAAATTCCTGCATTCCAAACATACTCGCCACTTTCATAAAATTTTGTAGCCAGCTCCAAATGAGGTTTTTCAGTGAAAGTTTTCACTTTTTTAATCTCACTTCCGTTTTCTATGAATTGGATATAACCATAACCTGTTTCAGGTCTGGAAGGTTTGATGCCTATTGTAATTAATTTTTCGCTTGCCTCGGCCGCTTCAAAGCCTTTGTCAACTTCTTTGTAAAACTCTTCCTCATTGAATATGGCTTGGTCCGAAGGGCTCACTATGATGGAAGCTTTGGGATTGAGGTTGTTTATTTTATAGGCCGCGTAGGCAATACATGGTGCCGTATTTCTTTTTTCTGGTTCCGCAATTATTTGATGGTCCTTGATTGCCGGAATTTGCTCCTTAACAAGTTCAATATAGGAGGCATGGGTTACTATGTATATGTTGTCTGGGTTTAAAAACTTTGAAAACCGCTCATAAGTAAGCTGAATCAAACTTTTCCCATTTCCGAATATATCAATAAATTGTTTGGGTTTTTTTGTCCTGCTATAGGGCCAAAACCGACTCCCTACCCCTCCTGCCATTAAAACAGCGTACCTGTTGTTGTTCATTTGTAATGTTTTTTGCAATTATGTAAAGTGCAATTTTAATAAAAAAATTACACCAATTATTAAATCATTAATTCTATAAAATGCCCTCCTTTATAAGGTCTTGGACATGGATAAAACCCAAGGCTTCATTCGATGAGTTTTTAATTATCAGTTGGTTAACTCCTGCCGTTTTAAATAATGCTAGAGCATCAACAGCTAAAGTTCCTGAGTCTACAGTAATTGGTTTCGGGGTCATTATGTTACGTGCAAAAATATTAGTTATATTTTCTTTTTCCAACATCCTTCTTAAATCTCCGTCTGTTATTATTCCAATAATTTGATTTTTTTTAGTTACACCGACGCAACCCAATCTACCTTCACTCATTGCTACAATAATTTCTTTGATAGTAGCATCCTCTTCCAATAAGGGAGAGGCATTCTTTTCCATTAAATCATCAACGGTAGTATACAATTGTTTGCCCAGTGCGCCTCCTGGATGGTGCTTGGCAAAATCCTTAGAGGTAAACCCATTGACTTCTAACAGGCAAATAGCCAATGCATCGCCCATTGCCATTTGCAAAGTAGTACTTGTAGTGGGTGCAAGGTTGTTGGGACAAGCTTCTATTGCTACTGGGGTATGGAGGGTCCAATCAGAAGCCCGCCCCAATGCAGAGTCCAATTGGGCAACCATCCCTATCAGAGGGTTGCCTCGCATTTTTATTAGTGGAACCAAGGCCGCAATTTCAGGGGTATTGCCACTTTTGGAAATGCACAAAACAGCATCAGAAGGTTGGACCATCCCAAGATCCCCATGAATCGCATCGGCAGCATGCATGAACAAAGAAGGTGTTCCTGTAGAATTCATTGTAGCTGCAATTTTTTGACCTACTATGGCACTTTTGCCAACTCCAGTTACAATGAGCCGCCCTTTTAGCTGGTGGATTAACGTTACACTGGATGTAAAATGATTATTAATGCTTTTTGATAAATTTCTTACAGCGTCTGCTTCAATAATTAAAGCCCTCTCGGCTATATTTTGAATATTTTTTGTTATTTTCAACTTATTCTGAGTTATTTTTGTATTAAGGGCAAAGTAATAATTTTATTGGGTTTAATCTAGCGAAGAGATAAGATGTCGAAGCAAAATGGAGATGTACTTAGAGCCAAATTGAAAGAAGTTTTTGGTTATGGCCAATTTCGAGGCAATCAGGAGGCTGTTATCAAGAATATTATGGCTAATAATAACACTTTTGTTATTATGCCTACTGGTGCAGGTAAGTCCATGTGCTACCAACTTCCTGCCTTGTTAAAAGAAGGCATGGCCATTGTAATTTCGCCGCTCATAGCATTGATGAAAAACCAAGTGGACCAATTAAATGCTTTTGGTGTCAATGCGCGTTTTTTAAATTCCACTTTAAACAAAGGAGAAACCACCCGGATCAAGAACGATTGTAGAGATGGCAAGGTGAAGCTTTTGTATGTTGCACCTGAGAGTTTGACCAAAGAAGAGAATATAGCGTTCTTAAAAACGTGTACGGTTTCGTTTGTTGCCATAGATGAAGCACATTGTATATCGGAATGGGGGCATGATTTTAGGCCGGAATACAGGAGAATTAGGGAGATCATCCGCCAAGTTGGAAATTTGCCGATTATTGCTTTAACCGCTACAGCCACACCAAAGGTGCAGCAAGACGTTATCAAAAACCTGCACATGGAAGGGGCGGACCTATACAAGTCGTCTTTTAATAGAACCAACTTGTTTTATGAAGTGCGCCCAAAACAACAAGCAAAGAAACAAATCATAAGATTTTTAAATGATTTTCGGGGCAAGGCTGGAGTAGTATATTGTTTGAGCAGGAAAAAAGTAGAAGAAATTGCGGAATTGCTTAGAGTTAATGGATTCAAAGCGGCTCCCTACCACGCTGGGTTGGACGCTTCCGTTCGAGAAAAAAACCAAGATGATTTTTTAAATGAAGAGTTGGATGTAATTGTAGCTACTATTGCATTTGGCATGGGCATAGACAAACCAGATGTGCGCTTTGTGGTGCACTACGATGTGCCCAAATCGTTGGAAGGGTATTACCAAGAAACTGGAAGATCTGGGAGAGATGGGCTAGAAGGTAAATGTTTGATGTTTTATAGCCACAACGACCTCAACAAGCTTGAAAAATTTAACAAAGATAAGCCGGTAACCGAAAGAGAAAATGCGCGTGTGCTGTTACAAGAAGTTGCGTTTTATGCAGAGTCTCCGGTTTGCAGAAGAAAACAATTGTTGCATTATTTTGGAGAACACTATGAAGCAGAAAATTGTGAAATGTGTGACAATTGTACCCGCCCCAAAGAAAAATTTGACGGAAAAGAAAGTTTGAAAATTGCTCTAAATTCGGTGGCAATGACAGAAGAGCGCTTTGGTTTGAACCATCTGATCAGCGTGATTCGAGGGATAGAAAACCAACACACCGTAAGTTATGAGCACGATAAATTGTCCGTTTATGGCAAGGGAGTAGAAGAAGATGAAGCTTTTTGGAGGTCGATTGTGCGGCAGGCCTTATTATACGAGTACCTACAAAAAGACATAGAAAACATAGGGACGTTGAGAATGACTCCAAAGGGGACAGCCTTTTTGGAAAAACCTTATGAGGTTACCTTGCGAAAGGACCATTCCTATCTGGACCTGGGGGAGGAAGAAGAGGCAGAAAAGGAATCGCCAGTTGCCAAGGCCTATGACGAGAAATTGTTTGAAGTTCTCAAAACTTTAAGAAAAAAAGTTGCTAAATCTAAAGAATTGCCCCCATATGTAATTTTCCAAGATCCTTCGTTAGAAGAGATGGCAACGACCTATCCAACTACAAAAGACGAAATGGCGCAAGTCAATGGGGTAGGAATGGGCAAAGTAGTTAAGTTTGGGGCAGAATTTTTAAAGGCAATAGAGGGGTATGTGGAAGAAAATGAAATAACCACAGCTTCTGATGTAGTAGTGAAATCGGCGGGGCAGAAGTCCAAAATGAAGATCTATATCATCCAGCAAATCGATCGTAAGATTGACCTGGATGAAATTGCAGATTCTAAGGGAGTAAAAATGGACGTAGTCCTCGAAGAAATTGAAAATATCTGTTATTCAGGTACCAAGTTGAACCTGGATTATTATATTGATCAAATTTTAGACGACGATAAACAAGAGGACCTGTTTGAATACTTCCTTTCAGCAGAAACAGACTCGATTGAAGCCGCGCTTTCTGATGAGTACAACCAAGATTACTCTGAAGAAGAAATAAGACTTGTACGCGTTAAATTTTTATCCGAATACGCAAATTAGTTCGTATCGAATTAATTGCTAACTTTAACTTTTTATTTGAAAAAGTAATAAAATCAATGAACGTATTAGTAATTGGCAGTGGAGGGAGAGAACATACCTTTGCTTGGAAGTTAAGTCAAAGTGATCTGTGTGATCAACTTTTTGTAGCCCCTGGAAATGCAGGTACAGCACAAATTGCAAACAATGTTAATATTGGTGTTTCTGATTTCGAAAAACAAGCTACCTTTTGTTTGGAAAACAAGATTGAAATGGTGGTGGTAGGGCCTGAGGCACCTTTGGTAGACGGAATTAAAGACTATTTCAAACAAGAAAAACTACAACATATTTCGGTAATTGGACCAGATAAAAAAGGTGCAATGCTCGAAGGAAGCAAGGACTTTTCTAAGAAATTCATGGAAAGGCATGGTGTGCCCACGGCCAAATCGAAAACATTTGATGCCCAGAACATAGAGGAAGGCTTGGACTACATTGATACCATGCAATTACCGGTAGTGTTGAAGGCGGATGGTTTGGCAGCGGGAAAAGGGGTGTTGATATGCGCCTCCCATGCAGAAGCTAAATCGGAGCTCAAGGCCATGATTGTGGATGAGAAATTTGGCAAAGCCAGCGCTCATGTGTTGGTTGAAGAATTTTTAGATGGGATAGAATTGTCAGTGTTTGTTTTAACGGATGGTAAAAACTACTTCGTATTGCCAGAAGCTAAAGATTACAAGCGCATTGGAGAAAAGGATACGGGGCTAAATACCGGAGGAATGGGAGCAGTATCTCCTGTGATTTTTGCAGATGCCACTTTTTTAAACAAAGTGGAAGAGCAGGTGGTCCGACCAACAGTTGCTGGGTTTAAAAAAGAAGACATGGACTACACAGGCTTTATTTTCATTGGTTTGATGAATGTAGCCGGGGAGCCTAAAGTGATAGAATACAATGTGAGAATGGGAGACCCTGAAACACAAGTGGTGCTTCCGAGGATTCAAAATGACCTGATGGATTTGTTTTTGTCAGTAAAAAACCAATCTTTGGATACTAAAGTGCTCAAAACCACGGATGCAACTGCGGTTACCGTTGTAATGGTGGCCGGAGGATATCCGGAATCTTATGGGAAAGGAGACAACATTTCGGGGTTGGAACAAATAAAGGAAGGGTTGGTATTCCATGCAGGAACTACCCTCAAAGAAGATGAAGTTACCACCAACGGTGGTCGAGTGTTGGCCGTTACGGGTGTAGGCAGCGGAATTAAAGCTGCATTAACACAAGCATACGCAGGGGTGGATAAGGTGCGTTGGGAAGGTGCTTATTTTAGAAGCGATATTGGGCAGGACTTGCTCGCGCTTAAGCAAAATTAAAAAAGACAATATGGCTGGATGTAATAGTTGTGCTACTTCTGAAGGTAATATAGCTGCCGGATGTAAAAATAATGGAGGCTGTGCTACTGGTGGTTGCAATAAATTAAATGTTTTTGACTGGTTGTCTGACATGGATCTACCGAAAACGGAATCTTTCGAGGTAGTGGAGGTCCGTTTCAAAAATGGCAAAAAAGAATTCTTCAAAAACAACGACAACCTGGACCTTGTAACAGGCGATGCAGTTGTGGTAGATGTGCCAAATGGCCATCATTTAGGGCATGTTTCTTTGCAAGGTGAACTTGTTCGCTTGCAAATGAGAAAGAAAAACGTTGAGTTGAATGAAGAAGTACGCAACGTCTACCGAAAAGCTACCTTAAAAGACTTAGAAAAATACAACGAAGTCAGAAAAAGGGAAAACCCAACTTTGTTCAGAACCAGGGAAATCATTCGCGATTTGAAATTGGAGATGAAGTTGACCGATATCGAGTTCCAAGCGGACAACACCAAAGCCACTTTTTATTACTCTGCGGATGATCGAGTGGATTTCAGAGAGTTGATAAAATTGTTGGCTTCTGAGTTTAGGATCAGAGTAGAGATGCGACAGATCAGTTTAAGACAGGAAGCTGGTAGGTTAGGTGGCATTGGAAGCTGTGGAAGAGAATTGTGTTGTTCTACTTGGTTATCAGATTTTAAAAGTGTTTCAACAACCGCGGCACGCTACCAAAATTTATCGCTCAACCCAGGGAAGCTCTCTGGGCAATGTGGTCGTTTAAAATGTTGCCTCAATTATGAGTTAGAAACATATATGGATGCCTTAAAAGGTATTCCAGAACTAGAAGCTCCTTTAAAAACATCCAATGGCAATGCAACCCTAACCAAAACGGATATTTTCAGAAAAATAATGTGGTTTGCCTATGCGGGTGAAAACTCTTGGATACCTCTAAAAGTAGAAAGAGTTAAAGAAATCATTGAATTAAATAAAAATGGTGAAATCCCAGAATCTTTGGATTTCAATGAAGCAGAAGTGGAAGAGGCTGCAATGAACATCAACAGCGACCTCGAAAGGTTGGATAAGAAATACAAAAATAAAAACAAGAAAAAACGCGGAAATCGTTCTGGTAATAAAAGAAACCGTCCGAATGGAGACAAACCTGGGAATAAGTCGGGGAACTTGTCGAAACGTGTCAAAACGGATGGGCAGCCTTCTAATGACGACCAGCCAAAAAGAAATAAAAGAAGGTTCAAAGGGAAAAAAGAAGGAGAGCAAAAACAGAATCAAAACCAACCTCAAAACCAAAGCAATAAATCTGCAAAGAGCCCTTCCAGTGGTCCTTCCAAAAATACAGCAAAGAAAAGAGAAAGTAAGAGGCAAAATGTAGTAGACAATGCCAACGCACCTACTGCTGAAAATAAGAAGTCGGGTAAAAGAAATTTTAATCGAAAAAGAAAACCGGATAACAAATGAAAGTAGCAATTGCTGTTGTTTTGGGAGTCTTCCTTTTATGCTCCTGTGATGCAGAAAGGGTGTATGAAAAGAACAACGACTTTGAAGGGAGTGTGTGGAGAAAAGATTCTGTGCAAAATTTTGTTTTCAACATCGAGAACAAAGAACAGAGTTACAATTTGTTGCTGAATGTAAGGAACAATGTTGCGTTTAAGAACAGAAATATATACATCAAATATGTTCTCCGTAATGGGGAAGACCAAGTGATAGAAGAAAAACTTCAGTCCTTTGATCTTTTCGAACCAAAGACTGGGCAACCTTACGGTTCTAGTGTAATTGGAGATGTTTTCGACCACCAATTATTATTAGAAAAGAATTATAGATTTAAGAGTGCAGGTGAATTCACCATGTCCTACCAACACTATATGCGGGTAGATACCTTGCAAAACATAGCATCTGTAGGAGTAAGAGTGGAAAAAAGTATAAAACAAGGGCAATAGAACAATGCGAATCATTATTGCGGGGGCTGGTGATGTTGGCTTTCACCTAGCCAAGCTGCTAGCGTACGAGGAACAAGACATTGTCTTGATAGACAGAAGTATTGAAAGGCTTCAATCTGCTTCTAACTCATTGGATGTTGCCACCATCCAAGGCAACTCCACTTCATACAGAACTTTGGAAGAAGCGGATATTGCTGGGGCAGATTTGCTTATTTCGGTCACTTCATCCGAAGAAACCAATATAACTACCTGTATTATTGGCAAACATTTGGGGGCCAAAAAAACCATCGCTCGAGTAGAAAACACCGAGTTTCTATTTAACAAAGAGAAACTAGACTTAAAAGAATTGGGGATAGATGAGGTGATTTCACCAGAATCTTTGGCAGCAAAAGAAATTAAAAGACTACTCAGAGAAGCCGCTTTAACAGATACTTTTGATTTTGACAATGGTAAGTTGAGCTTGGTTGGGGTAATGATCGAAGAGAATTCGATTTTGTTGAACCGCTCCTTAATTGAAGCAGGTAGCCTTGTAAAAGACAACAACTTTATTAACGTTGCAATTTTAAGAAATAACGAGACCATCATCCCACATGGCGAAAACAAATTCCAATTAGGCGATCATGCCTATTTTGTGGTACCACAAGAAGGCATGGAAACTGTATTAACTTTGGCTGGTAAAGAAAGAGTGGGTATTAAGAACATTATGATTCTTGGAGGTAGTAAAGTTGGGGCGCATGCTGCCAAGAGACTGTCGAAAAAATTCAAAGTGAAGCTTATCGAAAAAGACAAAGACCGATGTTTTGAACTGGCAGACAAACTTCCTAATGTTATGGTAATAAACGGAGATGGAAGAGATGTAGACATTTTAGAAGAAGAATCCATCGACAATATGGATGCTTTTATTGCGGTAACTGGGAATTCTGAAACCAATATTATTTCCTCATTAGTGGCCAAAAACCACGATGTGAAAAAGACCATTTCCTTAGTTGAAAATATTGATTACATACACCTGTCACAAAACATTGGTGTAGACACCATGATCAATAAAAAACTGATTGCCGCCAACTTTATTTTCAGGTACATTCGACAAGGCGATGTTATTTCACTAACCAGCATCCATGGGGTGGATGCCGAAATCCTTGAGTTTATTGTTAAGGCCGGATCCAAGATTACAGAAAGAGAAATCAAATCTGTTTCATTTCCAGAAGGAGCTATTATTGGTGGGGTAGTTCGCAATGGAGTTGGGTATACGGTGGATGGAGAATTTCAAGTACGGCCTAAAGACAGAATAGTAGTGTTGTGTAGGCCAGAGTGCATCCATGTAGTAGAAAAATTCTTTACCTGATAATCCATGGGCAGGTCAAATAAGAAAAATTTTAACGGCAAAGTAATTATTGGCATCCTAGGTATTTTGCTCACTATCAATGGGCTTTTTATGCTTCTAGGGTTGCCGTTTTCCATTTTTTTCAAAGAAGACTGGATGCCCTTATTGGTTTCAGGAATAGTTACAGCGGGCATCGGATTTACATTGTATTTTACAACCAGGAAAGTTGAAAATAGAGAATTAAAAAAGAAAGATGGTTATTTGGTTGTGTCCTTAGGCTGGATGTCTATGGCTTTTTTTGGGACCTTGCCTTATTTGCTTTCTGGAGAAATAAGCAACTTTACGGACGCTTTTTTTGAAACCATGTCGGGTTTTACAACCACAGGGGCCTCTGTGTTAAATGATATTGAATCGGTAGACAAAGGGATTTTATTCTGGAGAAGTTTGACCCAATGGATTGGGGGAATGGGAATTATCGTGTTAACGGTAGCCATTTTACCTCTTTTGGGAATCGGGGGCATGCAGCTTTTTGTAGCGGAAGCTCCTGGGATTTCACCAGACAAATTAAAGCCTAGAATTAAAGAGACTGCCAAGCGTTTGTGGTTGATATACCTTGGGCTCACTGTGCTGGAAACCATTTTGTTAATGTTTGGTAGTATGCCATTTTATGACGCCCTCAACCATTCCTTGACTACCATGGCCACTGGTGGTTTTTCAACCAAGCAGGACAGCATGGCGTATTATAGCAGCCCGTACATACAATATGTTGTGATTATTTTTATGTTTTTGGCTGGAACCAGTTTTACCATTACTTATTTTGGATTAAAAGGCAAATTTCAAAAAGTTTGGAACAACGAGGAATTCAGGAAATACAGTTATGTTTGTATTATTTTTACAATCTTAATATCTTTTATTGTTTTTTCAGAAGATTGGAATGGTTTCGAGAAAGCGTTTAGAGACGCTTTGTTTCAAGTGGTTAGCATCGTTACTACTACCGGTTTTGTTTCAGCCGATTATACCAACTGGACTCCTTTTTTAACTATTTTGTTTTTTGTTTTTATGTTTATGGGAGGGTCAGCAGGCTCCACTGCAGGGGGCGTTAAAATAGTGCGGCACATTATTCTCTTTAAAAACAGTTTTTTGGAGTTAAAAAGGCAGTTGCACCCTTCTGCTGTCATACCTGTTCGCTTGAATGACAAAGCGGTACACCAAGACATTACCTTTCATGTATTGGCATTCATGATGCTTTACCTGTCTATTTTTGCTACAGGATGCATTGCAATGTCCATGACAGGAGTAGATTTTGTAACAGCTGCAGGTGCAGTTGCAACTTCTCTGGGTAATATTGGTCCTGGATTAGGGTCTGTAGGGCCGATGGATAACTTTGCAAATATTACCCCAGCAGGCAAATGGTTGTTGTCCGTTTTAATGTTGCTTGGAAGGTTGGAACTTTTTACCGTTTTGATGTTATTCAACCCTTATTTCTGGAAAAAGGTATAAACAAAGATGTAAAATTCTTCATCTCGAATACCTTAGAAATGGGCAAATTTTGATAAATTGCCTGTTGAACCGAACAACATCATATGGATTTATCTTTAAGCGGAAAGCATGCTTTGGTATGTGGTAGTACGCAAGGAATAGGAAAAGCAATTGCTTATGAGTTAGCACTTTTAGGTGCTAGAATCACGTTGGTTGCACGCAACGAAGAAAAACTTAAGTCTGTGGCTACGGAAATAGGAGAGAGCACATTAGAACAGGTAGATTACCTGGTAGCAGATTTCACCAACCCTTCCAATCTTAAAGAAATTGTTGCGGCCTACGTTCAAAAAAACCCCATTCATATTCTAGTCAATAATACTGGAGGCCCTCCTGGAGGACAAGCTATAGACGCCGATGTAGCATCTTTTTTAGCGGCGTTTAACAGCCATTTGGTGTGCAACCAAATATTGGCTCAAGCGGTTGTGGAGAGCATGAAAAAAGCTGGGTTTGGTAGGATTATCAATGTTGTTTCGACTAGTGTGAAGATGCCTTTAAAAGGGTTGGGCGTGTCCAATACCATAAGAGGGGCAGTTGCCAATTGGTCCAAAACCCTGTCAATTGAGCTAGCGCCTTTTGGTATAACCGTTAACAACGTTTTACCTGGAGCAACCAACACGGTTCGTTTGGAAAGTATTATTCAAAACAAAGCTAAAAAAACCGGTAAAAAAGAAGCGGAAATTGAGTCGGAGATGTTGGGGGAAATTCCTGCACAACGTTTTGCAGAGGCCAAAGAAGTAGCTGCTGCTGCTGCATTTTTAGCATCCCCTGCTGCGGCGTATATCAACGGAATTAATGTACCAGTGGACGGAGGAAGAACAGGGTGTTTATAAAATAGGGTATGAAAAACATTAAAAATTTTATTGACGGGAAATTGGTAGATCCAATTTCAAAACAATACATAGAAAATATTGAGCCAGCTACGGGGAAAGTGTATGGCAACTTGCCTGATTCTAAAAAAGAAGATGTTGGAGTTGCGGTAGATGCCGCCAAAGCAGCGTTTTCTGTGTGGAGCAAATGGCCTGTTCAAAAGCGATCGGATGTGCTCATGAAATGGGCGGACTTAATCGATGCGAACAAGGCCGAATTTATTGAAGCCGAAAGTAGGGACAATGGCAAACCAATGAAATTGGCTGCCCACGTGGATATTCCAAGGGCTTCGGCCAACTTGCGCTTTTTTGCAACCGCAATTATACATTATGCATCGGAGTCGCATAAAATGGACGATGTTGCCATCAACTATACGTTGAGAGCGCCAATTGGAGTGGCAGCTTGTATCTCTCCTTGGAATTTGCCCTTGTATTTGTTCACTTGGAAAATTGCCCCGGCCTTGGCTGCTGGCAATACCGTGGTGGCCAAACCATCAGAATTGACTCCAATGACGGCTTTTTTACTTTCAAAATTGGCCAATGAAGCAGGGTTGCCTAGTGGTACTTTCAACATCGTGCATGGTTACGGGCACCATGTTGGGCAGGCCATGACAGAACACCCAGATGTAGGGGTAGTGTCCTTTACCGGAGGAACGGAAACAGGGAAGAAAATAGCCTCTACGATAGCCCCTATGTTTAAAAAATACTCTTTGGAGTTGGGGGGTAAAAACCCCAATATAATATTCTCAGATGCAGATTTGGAGGATGCTGTAAAAACAAGTGTGCACAGTTCTTTTGCTAACCAAGGCCAAATTTGTCTTTGCGGTTCGCGCATATTTGTACAATCGGAAGTGTACGATCAATTTGTGGAGCAGTTTGTTAGTAGGGTGCGGCGTCTTCAAATCGGAGACCCTGAAGACGATGCAACACAGGTGGGCGCTTTGGTATCCAAAGCACATCTTGAAAAAGTAGAGGGGTACATCCAATTGGCAAAAGAAGAAGGTGGTACTATATTGTTTGGAGGCCAACGGCCTATTGTAGCAGGAAGGTGTGCCGACGGCTACTTTTTGACGCCTACAGTTATTGTGGATTTGGACCCCTATTGTAGAACCAATACAGAAGAAATTTTTGGGCCGGTAGTAACTATTACACCATTTGAAACCGAGGAGGAGGTACTGGCTTATGCCAATGGAACGCCATATGGATTAAGTGCAACTGTTTGGACGGACAACCTCAAAAGAGGGCACCGAGTAGCTGAATTTTTGAAAATGGGCATTGTTTGGTTGAATTGTTGGTTGGTTCGCGATTTGAGAACACCATTTGGTGGGATGAAACAATCTGGTGTTGGCCGAGAGGGTGGCCTAGAAGCCCTGAGGTTTTTTACGGAACCTAAAAATGTATGCGTAAAATATTAAAAAAAGGGAGCTTTACATGGTACCGCTCCCTTTTTATATAATTCTAATTAATATTGTTCTAATCCAGAGAAGAAAAAGCTTCCTTCGATAAATGCATTATCGTCAGAATCAGAACCGTGAATAGCATTGGCTTCAATGGATTCAGCAAATAAGTTTCTGATTGTTCCTTCAGCAGCTTCCTTAGGATTGGTAGCACCAATTAACGTTCTGAAATCTTCAACAGCATTGTCTTTTTCCAAAATCATTGGAACGATAGCACCAGAGCTCATGTAGCTGCATAAATCGTTGTAAAAAGGTCTTTCGCTGTGTACAGCATAAAATTGTCCAGCTCTTTCTGCAGAAAGTTTGGTCATTTTCATTGCAATGATTTTAAACCCTGCTTCTTGGATCATTTTGGTGATTGCGCCAATATTACCTGCTGCAACTGCGTCAGGCTTGATCATGGTGAATGTTCTGTTCGTAGCCATTTCTTTATAAATTTTCTATTTAAGCGCGCAAAATTAGGGCTTTTGAATTTAATAAGAAAATTATTGTGTTAATTTAACTTTAAGTTGTTTTTATGACTTTCTAACCCCTCTTGTAATATAATCCTTTAAACTTGCTTTGTATTTGATGTAAATTATTTTCAATTTTGCGAGTCATCAATTTATGGACCGTTGTTATGTTGGCATAGGTCAATTATTTATGAAAGACATTAAGGGATTTGAAAAATGGATTAATACACCACAAAAAGTTGTATTGACCATGCACCATAAACCGGATGCAGATGCATTGGGGTCGGCTTTGGGGTTTGCAGGTTATTTGAAACTAAAGGGACACGACGTTTCCGTGGTTGCACCAACCGATTACCCGAGCTTTTTGTATTGGATGAGCGGGAACGAAGCGGTACTCATATATTCTTCCAAAACAGAAGCAGCGGTTAGAGATAAAATAAACGGGGCCGATGTTATTGTCTGCTTGGATTTTAATAGTTTAAGTAGAATTAATGAATTGGGCACTATGGTGGCTGAAGCGCCAGGCTGGAAGGCCATGGTAGACCACCACCTAGAGCCGGATGATTTTGCAGATGTAACGTTTTGGGATACTGGTGCTGCTGCTACAGCCGAATTGGTATATGAAATTATAGAAGGGCTGGGCGATGTTGGGATGATCAATGCAGCCATTGCAGAAGCTTTGTATGCAGGAATCATGACGGATACTGGTAGTTTCAAACATCCCAATACAACAAAAAATGTATTTAGGATTTGTGCTGAATTGGTAAGTATAGGAGCCAATACTAGTAAAGTGGCAACCAGTATTTACGACACCAACTCAGTAGATAGAGTTAAATTTTTAGGATTTGCGTTAAATGAACGGCTGAAGATAAACTTAGAATTAAAAACGGCGTATTTTTGCATTACAAGAGAAGATTTAAAGCGGTTTAATTCGAAAACAGGAGATACAGAGGGGCTCGTTAACTACGCATTGTCCATAGAAGGAATTAATTTTGCGGCATTAATTATCGACCGAACAGAAGCAGTAAAGATGTCCTTTCGATCCACTGGGAGTTTTTCAGTGAATGAATTTGCTAAAAAACACTTCAATGGAGGTGGGCATAAAAATGCTGCTGGAGGCAGGTCAGAAGACAGTCTTCAAGTGACCGTTGAAAAATTTGAATCGTTGTTATTAGAATATAAAAGTGAACTAAACCCAATTAAAGAAACAATATTATGAGAAAAGCATTTGCATTAATTTTAACTGTTTCGGTTATTTTTTCCTGCAACCAGGAAACCAAAGTTACAACACCTAGTGGTTACGAAATCACTAAAATTAGAGTGGGAAATGGTAAAATGCCGGCACATGGGGAGTTCATGTTGTTGAATTTAAAATATGAAGACGACTTGGATTCGGTTTATTTTGATACTTCAACTGGTGATAAAGTTCCTGTACAATTAAGAATGGACTCTGTACAATGGGGTATGGACGATGGCAGCGTAGCGGAGATTATGAAATACATGGCAGAAGGAGATAGTGTAACTTTCACTTTGTCTATGGAAACTGTATTTTCTTCTTTATTCAAAGTGCCTATGCCTCCTGATTTTGAAAATAAAGATGGAAAAATGACGTTCTATGCTTGTGTGTCACATGTATTGACCGCTCCAGAATATGGAGAATGGAGAGGCGAGTTGGAACAGAAAATGATGGAAAAATCCAATGCAATGAGAGCAGATAAGATTTTGGAAGAGGGCGCAACCATTGATGCCTACCTAAAAGAGAAAAATTTATCGGCATCCAGTACGGAAAAAGGGGTTAGGATTGTAGTAGAAAGAGAAGGAGAAGGTGCATTGTTGCAAAGTGGAGACAACGTAAAAATTAATTATACTGGGTATGTTTTAAATGGCCAGCATTTTGATTCTAGTGTAGAGGCCGTAGCCAAAGAGCAGGGAATGCACAATCCAGGTAGAACTTATGCGCCATATGAGGTGATTGTAGAAAAGTCTGCTGTAATTGAAGGTTGGCACGATGTATTGGTCAATATGAAAGCCGGTAGCAAAGTAACAGCTTATATTCCTTCTCCTCTAGGATACGGAGAAAGAACACAAGGCCCAAGAATTCCAGCTAATTCTATTTTGGTGTTTGAAATGGAAGCAGTGGAAGTGGTACTGAACAATGAAAACGAAAAGTCAAATGCAGAATAAAAAGTTTAATATTATCTTGTTAGTTGGATGGGTGGCAATGGCGCTATTCTCGTGTTCGGATGATGCTTTTAGTGTTCTTGAAAATGATATCGCCACCATTGATAGCGAATTAGGCAAGGCAGGAATTACTGCTGTGCAAGACCCTAGCGGAGTTAGAATACAGTATTTGGTTCGGAATGAAAATGGAAGAACCCCAACGACCCAGGCCATTGTTGAAGTGGATTATGAAGGCAAATTGTTTTTGGATGGTGCCACTTTTGATGAAGGCGAACAAATTGATTTAGAGATGTGGCAGATGATCCAAGGTTTTCAATTGGGTTTACAATTAATGAGAGAAGGAGAAACTGCTGTTATTTACATTCCCTCTTCGTTGGCTTATGGCAGTACCGGGTCTGGAAACATACCGCCCAACTCCATTATTCAATTTGAAGTGACCTTATACGATTTGAAATAAATTAAATAGAGCCCTCATAAGAGGGCTTATTTTATATCCTATGAAAATTTGCTTTGCCACCAACAACCGCAACAAACTTGAAGAAATTGCGAAAATGTTGGGGAAAAATTTTGACCTGGTTAGCCTGGCATCCATAGGGTGTACAGAAGACATTCCTGAAGAACAAGACACCATAGAAGGCAATTCTTTGCAGAAAGCGGAGTATGTTAAAGAACACTACCAGGTAAATTGTTTTGCGGACGACACAGGTTTAGAAGTGGAAGCGTTGGATGGAGCACCGGGTGTTTATTCGGCGCGTTATGCTGGGCCTGATGCCAATAACGAAAGGAATATGGATTTGCTCTTACAACGCTTGGAAGGGCATGAAAATAGAAATGCAAGGTTCAAGACCGTAATTACTTTAATTATAGATGCAACTACAGTTCAGTTTGAAGGAATTGTCAACGGAACAATTGCAAAAGAGCGATCTGGCCTAAAAGGATTTGGCTACGACCCAATCTTTGTTCCTGAAGGCATGGGGGTGTCCTTTGCAGCAATGAGTATGGAGGAGAAAAACACCATCAGCCATAGAAGTAAGGCAGTTCAGAAATTGATTAATTATCTACAAAATGCAAAATAACAAGCCGTATATAATCGGTATAACTGGAGGCAGTGCATCGGGTAAGACGCGGTTGTTGCAGGAACTTTTAAATGGCTTCAACGAGCGTGAAGTATGTTTGATTTCACAAGATAATTACTATAAGAACATCCAAGAGCAACCAGTGGATAACAATGGAGTACACAATTTCGACACTCCTGACTCTATAGACGCTGCCGCGTTTGCAAGAGATTTAAAAACGGTAAGAGAAGGTGGGATAGTAAAAAGAAAAGAATACACCTACAACAACAGCCAAAAGGAGCCTTCTTTTTTGGAGTTTGCTCCTGCACCAATAATTGTGGTGGAAGGGATTTTTGTTTTTTACCACCAAAACATTTCGGAACAACTTGATTTAAAAATATTCATAGATGCCGAGGAGCACATAAAGTTGAAACGAAGGATAATAAGAGACAGCGAAGAACGTGGTTATGATCTGGACGATGTATTGTACCGGTATGAGGCCCATGTTTATCCAACTTATGAGCAGTACATTGCACCTTTTAAAAATAGTGCGGATTTGGTTGTTCCTAATAACATCGATTATAAAAAAGGACTAAAAGTAATTAATGACCATTTACAAATGGTGCTAAAAAAGAGCAAGGAATAGTTGTTTTACAGAACTAATTCAATACTTTTGCAGATACTTTAGTGAAGAACAATATCAAACATAGCGCATTTTATCAAGTCTTTTGCTTACTAATAGGCATATTGGTAGGTGGTTATGCCTTGTTTGGCCAAATGACAATAAGCTGGGTCAACTCCGATGTTGAAACAGAAAAAGTAGCGAGCAACGATGCTTCAGAAGAAGCAACGGAAACCATCAGCATTCAGGATTTTATTGGGCACAGCGGCCATTCTACTATTGATCCCCACCTTTATTTTATCACAGAATTTTTCTTTTCTTCAGAAGATAAGAAGGAGAGTCATTACATAGAATTGAAGTTTGTAAAAGAACATTTTGCAACTTTATTTAGGAAGATCATTCCCATAAATGCCCCATAACCCAAAGGGTGTTTCTAAGACAAACAGCTGCCATTCGTGCTGCTGTAAACCATATTAATTTTAATTTTACAATTTTACAGAAAAATGAGAAATAAAGGATTTTTTATCTTTTTGACTACAATCGTGACGTTGTTGTGTGTATACTATTTGCACTTCACTTTTGTTTCAAAAAACATTCAAAAGCAAGCCATTGAGTTTGCTTCGGACGACCAAGGCGTACTGAATTACTACAAAAAACAAAAGTATTTAGATTCCGTTTGGAATGTACCAGTATACAACTTCTTAGGCATTGCTGATTTCACTTATAAAGAAATCAAAGATACGGAATTAAGCTTGGGACTGGATTTACAAGGTGGTATGCATGTTACCTTGGAAGTATCTCCTGGAGATATATTAAAAGGGTTAAGCGGAAAAAGTGCCGATCCTGCTTTTAATGCAGCATTGGTTGAAGCGAGAGCAAGACAATCCATTAGCCAGGATCCATTTGTAGATTTATTTTACGATGCGTATACTGAGAAAAACCCAGAAGCTCAATTAGCAGATATTTTCTCGAACTATGCTAATAAAGAAAAAATAAGTGGAGACGCTAGCAACGATGATGTCATTTCTTTCATTAACGATGAGGTGGAAGACGCCATCAATCGGTCTTATATTATTATACGAACAAGAATTGATCAGTTTGGTACTTCACAGCCAAACATCCAAAGAATTGAAAATTCTGGAAGAATTCAAGTTGAAATTCCAGGAGCGGATAACCCACAAAGAATCAGGGATCTTTTACAAGATGTAGCAAAATTGGAGTTTTTCACAGTTGTGGAACTAAATGATGCACAGTTGAACCAAAGTGTTGGTGCCATTAATAGCTTTTTAGTAAAAGAACAGCAAGCCAAGGCACCTGCTCAATTGGAAGATGGTACTACAACAGCAGCTTCAGAAGATTTGAGTGCTTTAGAAGCAGATAACGACGAAACGGATAGTTTGGCTGTTGAGCCTGCTGTTTCTACCGAGGACAGTGCGGCACAAGCAAAAGCGGCAATGGATTCTATATTGAACACGCAAGTATCTCCTTTGTTTCTGTTAACAAAAAGCCAAGGCGGTTTGGTGTACGACGCAAAGGATACTTCTAAAATCAATGCAATATTTAGAAGAGCGGAGATTAGAAAAATGCTTCCTAGAAATGTAAAAGTTTTATGGGATGCAAAAGCAAAAAAGGCACAGGATGCGTCTGTTACAGAGCAGCAAGAGCTTTATGAGTTGTATTTTGTAAGGGAAGAAAGAGGCGGTAAAGCAGGGTTGACTGGTGAAGTCATCACGGATGCAAGACCGGATATTGGAGAACGTGGTGAATTTGCAGTTTCTATGGGAATGAGCCCAGCTGGAGCCAAGAGGTGGAAAAAAATGACTGCTGAAAATATAGGCAACAGAATAGCCGTGGTTTTGGATAACAGAGTGTTTTCGGCGCCAGTAGTGAACCAAGAGATTCCGAATGGAAGGTCCATTATTTCAGGGAACTTCACCCAATTGGAAACCATGGATTTGGCCAATATTTTAAAAGCAGGTTCACTTCCTGCCCCAACAAGAATTGTTGAAGAAGGTATTGTAGGGCCAACTTTGGGTAAAGTTGCTCAAAACCAAGGTATTACTTCGATCCTTGTTGGACTTTCTATTGTAGTTCTTTTTATGGTGTTTTATTATGCCAAGGGCGGTTTGGTTGCCAATGTAGCGTTGTTGTTCAACATATTATTTATTCTAGGTATTTTGGCACAAAGAAATGCCTCCTTGACCTTGCCTGGTATTGCTGGTATTGTATTGACAATTGGTATGTCCATTGATGCCAATGTTTTGATATTTGAAAGAATTAGAGAAGAATTGAGAAATGGTTCAGGAAAACTGCAAGCTATTTCAATAGGCTACAAAAAGGCTTTTTGGACAATTTTTGATTCCAACTTCACCACTTTATTAACGGCTATTATTTTAGCGTTTTTTGGTTTAGGACCAGTCAAAGGATTTGCAATAACGTTGATCATCGGTATCGCTTGTTCTTTCTTCTCGGCTATTTACATTACAAGAATAATTGTTGAATTCATGACTAGAAAAGGAGAGGATAGCAAAATTTCTTTCAAAACACCTTTCTCTTCTGGTTTGTTGTCCAACCTTAATTTTGACTTTTTATCGAAAAGAAAAATTGCGTATACGGTGTCGAGCATAGTGATTGTGTCCGGTATGGTGATATTGTTTACAACGGGATTGAACTTAGGTGTTGATTTTAAAGGAGGCCGATCTTATGTAGTGTCTTTCGAAGCCCCAGTGGTGGCGTCTGAAATCAAAACTGGTTTAGCTACGCATTTTGATAACAAAGGTACGGAGGTTAAAACATTCGGTTCTGATAATGTAATTAAAGTTACAACAGCCTATTTGGATGAGGACGAATCGGACGAAGCAGATAAAAAAGTAAACGCAGCATTAATTTCTGGTATCCAAGAGACAACCGGAAAAGAATTTATTTTAGATGACTCTAAAGTGGATGCAGAACACTTTACCATTTCTAGCTCGTCAAAAGTAGGGCCAACTATTGCAGATGATATCAAATCTTCCTCTGTTAAAGCGGCTGTGATTGCGATCATCGCAATATTCTTGTATATATTAATGCGATTTAGAAAATGGCAGTTTTCAACAGGTGCAATTATTGCCTTGTTGCACGATTCACTGTTTGTTTTTTCTGCATTTGCGTTTGCGGGTGTGTTGGGCATTCAGTTTGAAATTGACCAAGTATTTGTAGCTGCAATACTGACGATTATAGGTTATTCCATAAATGATACGGTGGTAGTGTTTGATAGAATTCGTGAAAACCTCGGAAACTCTGTTAGTGCTTCCAATGAAAAGGTGTTTAACGGAGCTATTAACATGACTCTGAACAGAACGTTAATTACATCGGTTACTACCTTGATTGTGGTATTGGTGTTGTTAGTAACTGGTGGTGAAGTGTTAAGAGGTTTCTCTTTTGCATTGTTTGTAGGGGTATTAGTAGGTACTTATTCTTCTGTATTTATTGCCGCTCCTATCGTTGTGGACTTGGATAAAAGAAGCGAAAAGAAAAAATAAGAATGGATACACTAAAAAAGGCTCCCATTTTCTAATGGGAGCCTTTTTTTATGACCAATTATTAAAACTAAGCTTCTATTCTTTCCTCAATCCAGAAATTATTCAAACCTTCGCCTAAAGTAAGTTTTATTTTTCTCAGTTGGAGCAAGTCCAATATGGCAAGGAAATTAAAAATCACACCTATTTTGGAAGGCTCTATTTCCATTATTTCCGTAAAAGGAACCTTTTTTTTGTTGGAAACTTTGGAAAGCAGCATGTTGCGCTGCCCTTCAATAGTGAATGGGAAGGGCCTCACCTGATGAACGGGGCGGCTTTTTTCGATTTCGTATTTTTCTAAAGATTGCTGAAATACTTTAAGAAGTTTGTAAAGGTCCAAATCTTGCAGTTCTTCTTCTACATTGTTTGCAGCAGCCAAAGTTTGGATTTCTTTTAAAATATTGCCTCTTTTTTCTTTGTCTATCTCGGCACCCTCCATTTTCGAAAGCTCCTCTAATACCGACTTGTACTTTTTATATTCTAACAAGTGCTTGACCAATTCATCCCTAGGATCAATTTCATTTCCCTCTTCATCTATTACAGGTCTAGGAAGTAACATTTTGGATTTTATCCGCATCAAAGTAGCTGCAACCAAAATAAATTCGCTGGCTACCTCTATGTTCATTGTCTCTAGGTGCTTGATGTACTCCAAAAAGTCCTTTGTGATTTTGGAAATTGGAATGTCATGAATGTCCAGTTCATCCCGTTCTATGAAAAACAGTAGCAGATCAAATGGGCCTTCAAAAAGCGGTAGTTTTATTTCAAAGTTCAAAGCAGTAAATTTTATTGCGGTTAAAAATACTGCGAAGATTGCTTATATCATAATTAATTGAAAGCAGTCCTTTGAATAGAAATAGCAAAGGGTGAGAAATTAGGTTTTTTAGAGTAACTTATAAATAATTGTATGGAACAGTAAAAAACATTAATTTTGTGACACGTTGTAATTTTGATAACAAAAAATAATGTTGTTTGTTATCTAAACTAAAAACATAGACATGAAGATTGAAGCCGGAGCATTGTTAAAAGAGATTGATTCACCTGACGATTTGAAAAAATTAAGTGAGTCGCAATTGGTACAAGTCTGTGAAGAATTAAGGCAATTCATTATTGACAATGTTTCTGTCTATGGGGGGCATTTCGGTGCGAGCTTGGGTGTTGTTGAATTAACAGTAGCCTTGCACTATGTTTTTAATACGCCAAATGATGAAATAGTGTGGGATGTAGGCCACCAGGCTTATGGCCACAAAATATTAACTGGAAGGAAAGATGATTTTTACTCCAACCGGGTATACAAAGGATTAAGTGGATTCCCAAAAAGAAAAGAAAGTCCATACGATAGTTTTGGGGTGGGCCATTCCTCTACTTCTATTTCTGCTGCATTGGGAATGGCAGTAGCCAGTAAGTACAAAGGAGAGTTGGAAAAGCAACATGTTGCGGTGATTGGTGATGGAGCCATGACAGGTGGGTTGGCTTTCGAAGGGATGAACCATGCCGGTGTGTCCAATTCTAACCTACTAATCGTTTTAAATGATAATTGCATGTCTATTGACCCGAATGTTGGGGCATTAAAAGATTATTTAACGGACATTACTACTTCCCAAACCTATAATAAGGTTAAAAATGACATTTGGAATCTATTGGGTAAAATCAGTAAATTTGGTTCCAATGCACAAGAAGTAGCCTCCAAGGTAGAAGGGAGTATCAAATCATTTTTACTCAATCAATCCAATCTTTTTGAGTCTTTAAATTTAAGGTATTTTGGTCCTATTGATGGCCATGATATAGACCACTTGGTGCATGTCATGGATGATCTTAAAAACATTCCGGGTCCAAAAATTTTGCATTGTATTACCAAAAAAGGGAAGGGGTTTGAACCGGCTGAGAATGGTAATAAAACGACATGGCATGCGCCAGGGAAATTTGATAAAGTAACAGGAGAGATATTTAAAAAACCACCGACGGCACCTCAGCCTCCCAAATACCAAGATGTGTTTGGCCATACTTTAGTGGAGTTGGCGGAAACCAATGAAAAGATTGCTGGTGTTACACCAGCCATGCCAACTGGTTCGTCTATGAACATCATGATGAAAGCAATGCCCGATCGGGCATTTGATGTTGGAATAGCAGAACAGCATGCAGTAACATTTTCTGCAGGCCTTGCAACACAAGGGCTCGTGCCATTTTGCAATATTTACAGTACGTTTATGCAACGCGCTTATGACCAGGTAGTGCACGATGTGTGCATCCAGGATTTGCCCGTTAATTTTTGTTTGGACCGGGCAGGGTTTGCCGGAGCGGATGGGCCAACCCATCACGGAGCTTACGATATTGCTTACATGCGCTCGATTCCAAATATGATTGTATCAGCCCCAATGAATGAACAAGAGCTGCGCAATTTAATGTACACAGCACAGTTGCCTAGAAAAGGGAATGCATTTACAATTAGGTACCCAAGAGGCCAGGGAGTTATGGTGGATTGGAAAACAGATTTTGAGAAAATTGAAATAGGCACGGGGAGAAAAGTAGCAGATGGAGAGGAGGTAGCCATTTTGACTATTGGCCATATTGGCAATTATGCGGTAGAGGCAACCGAGGCTTTAAATGAAAAAGGTATTTTCCCTGCCCATTATGATATGCGTTTTGTAAAACCTTTGGATGAGGAAATGTTACATGAAATATTCAGCAAATACAACAAATTGGTTACTGTGGAAGACGGTTGTATTCAAGGTGGGTTCGGCAGCGCAGTGTTGGAGTTTATGGCACACAATGGGTATGCCGCAAAAGTCTCTATGTTGGGCATTCCGGATCGAATCGTAGAACATGGTTCGCAACTTCAACTGCACAAAGAATGCGGCTTTGACCCTGAAGGGATAGTAAAGTCTGTAGAAAAGATAGTAGAATATTCTGTATTGTAATGTGTAAATGTCTTTAGAGTATGAAATAACTGGTAGCGGCCCCGCTATAGTTTTGGTGCATGGGTTTTGTGAATCCAAAGAAGTGTGGCGTGCAATTGTACCTCTGCTCGCCGAAAATCATACTGTAATTGATCTTAATTTACCAGGAATAGGAAGGAGCCCTGCCTTGCAGGAAGGGTTTGACCTGCGCCAATGCGCAGCCACCATCAAGGCCACTTTGTTGGAAGTTGGTTTAAAAAACTGTTCGGTGGTGGGCCATTCCATGGGTGGGTATATTGGGCTGGAATTGCTGAAAAGTGACCCAAACTTTTTAAGAAGCTTAACGTTGTTCCACTCTTCTGTTTTCTCGGATACCCAAGCTAAAATTCACACCAGGCAAAAAACAATAAAGTTCATTGAAAAACATGGACTCCAATCTTTTACACAATCTTTTGTACCCAATTTATTTTTTGACTCCGAAAATGCTTCAATTGACAAAGTTATGCAAATGGGCAATGGCATTGCTGCGGATGTAGTAGTTGGGTATGCAAATGCAATGATTGCACGAGATTCGAGTGAAAAGGTAGTAAAACTTACTTCCGTTCCGCTGCATTTTATTGTGGGTAGCGAAGACCCAATAATTGAATTGGATGCGGCCATTCAACAAAGCATTCTTCCTGATTTTTCTTGTATAAGTATACTTTCTAATTGTGGGCATATGGGTATGTTAGAGCAGCCCGGTCAATGTGTGTTGAAAATGCTGGAATTTGAGGTAAATTTAGGTTAAATTAGTGTAATTAATATAAAATAAATTATTTGTGTAAGTTTTGGTTACCCTTTGATGATAAAAGGTATAGAGTATAAGAAGAGTTGTATAATTTAAGCGTTAATGCTATTCTGTTTGCATTAATTTTTTAAATTTGTATAGACTACAATTGGATTAACGATTAAATTAAAGTATAATTATTGAACAAACTTTACTAAACGAATTAACTATGGAACCAATTTCACCAGCAACGCAACAAATGATATTAAGCTGGAATAAGAATGCCACAATAATTTCATTCGTATTATTTGGTGTTGCCGTATTAATGTTAATTGTATACGTTTTGAGATTGTCTGGGATAAAGGACTACAAAGCGAAATACGATTTTATTAATAAAAGCGAAATTAATAACCTGTGGTATGTAGCCATAGTTATTATAACTGGAGCAGCTTTTTATGCTAATACCTTTGTTGAGGAAATTTCTACCCTCGTTGTATTTGTTCGACTTTTCGTAACAATTATGATGGGTATTATTACTGGTGTCATCATTCAAAACCTGTTGAAGTTTTACTACCCTTTTTATATTGAAAAGAGATTGAAAAAGCTTCGGTACAGACCAAGAATATCGCCCAAGTCCGGTAAGTTGATGAAGCTTCTTAGTGAAGAAGAAGAAGATGTATACTTGGATGAAGGTATGCAGGCTGAAGAGGACATATTCTCTGTTGATTATGATGTATGGGTAGATGAAGAATCGGGGTATACTAAGATTGAGAAATACTCTGGACATTTGCATGCATTGCAATGCCCTGAATGTAATTACCAAACATTCAAAGTGAAGAAAGAGGAAATTATTAAATCCCCTTCTGATAATGAAGAAGGAGAATTGTTAAAATATTTGGATTGTAGCTATTGTGGTCATAAAGCCAAGAAAAGCTTTAAGATTGCTAAACTGAAAGAAAATGACAGCTCTAAAGCTGCTGCTTCTGCTTAAGATACCTACACTATTAAATTAAAAAAAGGGCTGTTGTTTCAACGGCCCTTTTTTTTTGTGTTTTTTATAGTACCGGTAATTTGATTTGATCTGTGTAAAATTTCACCCTTTTGTTCTTAAAAGAAAAAGGGATTATTTTTTCGACTCGGTCCTGTTTGTGGTTGTAGAATACTTCAACAAAAAAATCGCCTAAAAGGTATAGGTTTACCTTGTATCCGTAGTATCTAATGGAAACGATTGCATCTCCTTTGGTATACAATGTTTGTATTTTCTTAGATAAGGTCATGTCGAAAAATGCAGCGGCAGAATACATAATACAAAGTAACCAATTTAGGCATTCTTTAAAAACTGTGCTTTGTTTTTTGGCCATAAAAAAAACCTCTTCAATATTTGAAGAGGTTTTCGGGTGGAAGACCGGATTCGAACCGGCGACCTCCTGAACCACAATCAGGCGTTCTAACCAACTGAACTACAACCACCGTTTGTTTAATTGGAGTGCAAATTTAATTAAGCTAAATTGAATTGCAAATGATTTCTAAAAAAAATATCATCTATTATTAAATTTTAATCGCAAGCCATTTTTAGAGGCATCAAATTTTCCTTGGTCATAAGCCAAATGTCCAGAAACAAAAGTCTTTTCAATACTCGATTTAAATTCATGGCCTTCAAAGGGAGACCAACCACACTTGTACAGGATGTTGTCTGGCGCAACTGTCCACGGGTTGTTCAAATTGGCTACTACCATATCGGCATAATACCCTTCTTTAATGAATCCCCTATCTTGAATATTGAACAGAATGGCTGGGTTGTGGCACATTTTTTCGATGATTTTTGTCAAAGGAATTTTTCCTTGGTGGTAAAAATCCAACATGGCTACCAAACTGTGCTGCACCAATGGGCCACCGGAAGGAGCAGTCAAATATCCGTTGTTCTTTTCTTCCGCTGTATGTGGGGCATGGTCTGTTGCAATCACATCAATTTTGTCGTTCAGAACTGCTTCAAATATGGCTGTTCTATCCGCTTCTGTTTTAACAGCCGGGTTCCATTTAATGAGGGCTCCTTTGCTGTCGTAATAGCTGTCGTTGAACCACATGTGGTGGATACAAGCTTCAGCAGTTATTTTCTTGTCTTTTAGAGCAACTTTATTATCGAATAGACCTGTCTCTTTGGCAGTAGAAATATGGAGTATGTGCAACCTGCTGTTGTGTTTCTTTGCTAATTCAGCTGCCATGGAAGAAGATAAATAACATGCTGCTTCACTTCTTATTAATGGATGGGCCCGCATTGGAATATCATTGCCGTATTTCTCTTTGTATAGAGCCAAGTTCGCCTGAATGGTTGCTTCATCTTCACAATGTGTTGCGATAAGCATGTCGGTGGAAGAAAAAATTCCTTCTAAAGTTTTGGCATTGTCTACCAACATGTTTCCTGTAGAAGACCCCATAAATACCTTGATGCCACATACGTTGTTGGCATCTGTCTTTAAAACTTCTTCCAGGTTGTCGTTGGTGGCCCCCATAAAGAAGCTGTAATTGGCCAAAGAAGTATTCTTGCCTATGTCGTATTTGTCTTCTAAAAGAGCCTGCGTGACGGCATTGGGTACTGTATTGGGCATTTCCATAAATGAAGTAATCCCTCCGGCAACGGCAGCTCTAGACTCTGTATAAATATTGGCCTTTTGTGTCAATCCGGGTTCTCTAAAATGCACCTGATCGTCTATCACACCAGGAAATAAATGTTTGCCTTCAATATCTAGAATGGAGTCAGCTGATTCTCCGCTAATATCTCCATCAATTTTAATTATTCTTTCTCCCTCAATGAGAACGTCCAGTTCTTTCACACTGTGTTCGTCTACTAGGGTTGCGTTTTTTAGGAGTGTCTTCATTTTTTTATTTTCAGATAATTACATCATTCATGAAATTTCATGTAAAAATGGGTAATTTTGGCGTAAATAGAATAGGAAAATGGGGAAAGAAATAAATAATTTTGAGGATTTCAAACTGAACCGTCAATTGCTCAATGCAATTGCAGACTTGGAATACAAAGAACCAACCGATATCCAAAAAAAAGTTATTCCTATTACACTATCCGGGCACGATGTGATGGGGGTTGCCCCCACAGGCACTGGTAAAACAGCTGCATTTGTTCTACCTATTTTAATGAAAGTAAAGTATGCCCAGGGGAGCGATCCGCGTTGCTTGATATTTGCCCCTACTAAAGAGTTGGTATTGCAAATTGAGCGCAATGTAAAGGAGTTGGGGGCGTATTGTGATCTAAGGAGTATTGCTTTATACGGAGGTATAGGCCCAAAGGCCCAAATTGCCGCGTTAGAGGTTGGTGTAGACATCATCGTAGCTACGCCTGGTCGGTTTATGGAACTCTATTTAAAAAAACACATCACAACAAAGTTGGTGCAAACTTTGGTTTTGGATGAAGCCGACAGGATGATGGACATGGGGTTTATGCCGCAGCTTAGAAAAATTCTAGAAGTAATACCCCATAAAAAAAGGCAAAACCTATTGTTTTCTGCTACTATGCCAGCCAAAGTGGTAGCCTTGTCAGAAGAATTTTTGGAGTTTCCGGAAGTGATTGAGGCAGCGCCCCAAGCCACGGCAGCGAAAACCATAAAGCAGGTATGGTACAAAGTACCCAACGTCAAAACAAAAGTTAATTTTATATCCTGGTTATTAGAAACAGATGCATCTCTGAGTAAAGTGATTTTATTTACAAGAACAAAGGCCAATGCAGATTATCTATTCAAATGTATTTCAAGAAAGCGCATTGGAGAAGTGCGGGTAATTCATTCTAATAAAGGCCAAAACAGCAGGATAAATGCAATGGAAGAATTTAGAACTGAAGCAGTGCGGGTATTGGTTTCTACAGATGTTTCGTCTCGTGGAATAGACGTCCCAGATGTTTCGCATGTTATCAATTTTGATGTTCCTGTGGTTTATGAAGACTACGTTCATAGAATTGGCAGGACGGGAAGAGCGTTTAAAGCTGGAAAATCAATTACACTGGCCAATGAAGCCGAAATATTCCATGTGAAAAAGATAGAGCAATTGATCAACGAATACATCCCTTTAAAAGAATTGCCTCTTGCGTTAGAAATTGCCCCTACTCCCAACAAAGAAAGGCAAATATACATGCGAGAAATTGATCGTTTGAAAAGGCTTGAAAATCCGGATTTTAAAGGTGCATTTCACGAGAAAAAACAAAAGAACAAAAAAGGGCTTGAGCCCAAGCCTTCCAAAGACAACCGATCGAGATCCAGGCGTAAAAAACGGTAGTTACGAGCATACTTGGTTTTGTTGCGGAATGCGCAAATACCGATCCGCAGTTTTGGCCTTTTTGTACCATTTGCAAGATAATTCTTTATTGCCCATTTGAAAGTAGCAGTCTCCCATTCTTTTGTACAAGTCCGCTTTTCTCAACAACAATGCATCTGCTTTTTTATAATCCTTAATGGCTTTTTTATACCAAAACTTTTTTTCATACATGATGCCTCTATTGTAGTAGGCATGTTTGAAGGTGGGCTTTAATTCTATAACGTTGTTGAAGTCTGTTATCGCAGAGAAATCGTTGTATTGGCTTTTGCAAACCCCTCTATGGTACAAAGCGTTAACGTGTTTGGGTTGGGCCTTGATTACTGCATTAAAAAACGGCACTGCTAAGTAATACCTACTTTGTTTCATATGCACCATCCCCATCAAGTACTTAGCCTCGTGTAATTTCTGTCCCTTTTGAATCAAGTACTCCACAGCTTTCTTAGCATACTTGTATTCTCCAATTTTATAATAACAGCGGGCTCTGCCCAAATGTGCCCCAAAATATTCAGGGTCTTTTGCCAAGGCCTCGGTGTAGTATTGAATGGCTTTCTCGTATTGTCCAAGACCTTCCATACATTGTCCAAGTGCAAAAATTGTATTTTTATCGTCTTTGTTAAATTCCAAGGATCGGTTGAGGTAGGGCAAAGCCTCTTCGTACTCTTTGTCAGCCAATAGATTCAATCCATTTTGTTTGTCAGAGGTAGCAAAAAAGGTTAAGAAAGCCACAACCAACAAAAAGAGTGTAATTACTAGAATATACCATTTGTTCCGTCTGATGGCCCAAGGAGTAATGTCCCTTGCCTTCTTTAGAATGGGTTTTATATGTTGGTTGATCTTTTTCAGGTTATTAGTATTGCCCATAATATTTTCTTACAAACCATTCGATGGTTATACACATCATTATTAAATAAAATATCCATTTCAAATTGATCAAATTGTCGTACCCTACTTCCGATTTTATTTGCACTGGATATTGACCAGACAGGAGCTGGTTTTCATAAAAGTCGTATTCTTCTGAGGTAAAAAACGCTCCTAGGTTATTTTTAGATAAACGCCGCAATAAATTGTAATCTGCCTTAGATGCCAGCGCTTCAGGGTCGAATTTTTTTACAATGAATTGGCCGTTTACCGGTTTTTCTTGTGCTCCAATTACTTGCCCAGAATAACTGTATATTCCTTCTTCTAAAGCGGAAATGGAATAAGAACTTTTAGACTGGGTGTTGATATAGGCAAATGACTGTTCTGTTCCTTTTTCACTTCTGATACTGAATTCTATCTCTTTGTCATGGATCTCTTCGTAAAGGTCGTTGTACAATTCAGAGTCAAACTCCGGTTTCTCCTTGGTGTTGAATACCGATTTGATAGGGTAAAACTTGAACTTTCTTTTGTCGTCTTTGCTCGATAAGTATTGAACCATTTTTTGAATGAGTTCATCGGTGCCCTTGCTGTTTTCATTCAAAGCAAATTCTTGAAGCCGCCACAACCACAAACCATCAGTAATCAGTACTGCATTTTTTTTATTCGAATGGCTGTTGATAAGCAACAAAGGTTTGCTGGTCTTTACACTTCCGATCTGTTGGTACAACAACACATCGGTATTGGAATTGACGTTGTACTCGGCAAAAGGAACGGAGAGAAGCGGTAGCTTGTTAATCACGGACTTAAAATTGTTGCTCAATTTGAATTTTGAAAATTCCGGATTAAAATGTGCAGAAACTAAATCGATATTGTTGTTGATAATCTGTGGTTGTACCGTGTTGCTTTGCTGATTGATCCAATTGTAGTTGGAGTTTACGGAACAAATGAACCAAGTTGGTATGCCAAGTGTGTTATTTTTTTCAATAAACTGTTTTAAATTATTGCTGCCATTAGAAACATGGTGGGCGATAATTAAGTCATAAGCTTCGGTTGGTAAAGATTGATTGTTGTTGTCGATAAACACTTCTACTTCGTAGTTTTCTTTGCGTTCGATGCTTTGTCTTATTGCCTGGATATCTGGGTGCGGTGCTTTGGCTATTATCAATATTTTTTCCTTTCCTTCAATTACATCCACAAAAATAGTTTCCGTGTTGTTTTCCTTTGAGAACTCTGTGCCATTGTACTCTAGTTTTACAAGGAATTTACGAAGCCCCTTTTCGTCGGATGATAACAAAAGCGTTTCTTCTACAAGGGCTGTATGCTCGGTAATATTGATTTTTTTCGAAATGATGAGGTTGTTGTTTTCAAAAACTTTCAATTCTGCCGTTTTTCCTTTCATTCCTTCCGCCAGAATACTGGCCGTTACAGGAAATTGGTTGCCTTGATAAACAATTTTATTGGCTTTAACGGCCTGCAGAGTGAAATCTGTTTTCGGAATGGTGTCTCCAACGGCCCAGACGTCTAACGGAAAAGAGAATCTTAAAAATTCCGGTGATATTCCAGCGTTAAAAATACCGTCCGAAACCAAAACCGTTCTTTGTAAGTTTCGGCCTTCATAGTCCAAATCAATTTGCTTTAAAAAAGCGGATAAATCGCTGATGTGGTAGTCAAATGGGGCATCTTTTCTTCCACTCAAGTACCGGACATCTACTGCCAAGTTCTTTTCCTGGAGTTGTTCTGTCAAAGTCTGTACTTTGGTTTGTAAGGCTTCTAGTTCCAAGCTGTCCATTCCGAGTGCAACAGACCGCGAGTCGTCTACGGCTATTACAATATTGGGAGCTACCAGAAGGTTAGAAGTGGATTGTATGACAGGGTCTAAAAGAAAGAAAAGGACCACAAAAAGGACTGCAAAACGCAGGAAAGACAAACTCAACTTTAAAGTTATAGACCACTTACTTTTTTTAGGGTAGAGCATATAACTCAAACCACCTGCTATTATCAACAGGATTAAAACCCAGTAGTAAGGGGAGTTCAGCTCTAAAATGTTGTGTTCCATGAATTATATATGTATCCCTAAAGTAAATAAAACTAATTGATACCCCGTTGAATTTTTTTAATTATAACATTTAAAATACACGTTTTGGTATAGAGAATCTTAGATGTTACAACGAATTAATACCAGGTTGGTTGATTAAGATTCTCATTAATAAAAGGTTATGGCTTTGTAAATGCACCCTTTTTTTTATAGATTATACATTCCATTGACTTTTTAGATGCATAACAAAGGGGGGATGCTTTGGTGCTGTTTATGGTTGAAAATGCGCATAATTAGATGGTCTGCACTCCATAGTATTCTATGGAGGGCTAATGTTATTGAAAAAGTGGCTCTGGCTTAATTGAGTCTAGCAATAGTCTTTTTATAAGAAACGAAAAGCATTTTTATGATGAAGCATCGGCAGGGTAAAATATTGGTTGTAGAAGACGCCATCATGGTAGCTTTGCATATCCGTAAAAGTTTGGAATCTGCAGGGTACGAGGTGATGAGTTGTCTGAAATCAGGAGAAGAGGCTGTACTGTATACCGCACAACACATTCCAGATCTTATTTTAATGGATATTATGTTGGATGGTGAAATGGATGGAATAGAGGCTGCAACTCAAATTTCTAATAAAATTAACATTCCAATAATTTACTTAACTGCGCTTACAGACAAAGCCACTATCGATAGAGCCAAAGTAACCGCACCCTACGGGTATATCATGAAGCCATTCAATGAAAAAGAGCTGCATACCACCATTGAGATGGCCCTGCATAAGAGTGCAATTGAAAATGACCTTAGAGAGAGCCAAGAACGCTTTTTTTCAACAGTTAAGTCAATTGGAGAATGTTTGGTTACCATTCAGGAAGATGGTGTTGTTTCTTTTTTGAACGAAGAAGCTCAAAAGTTGAGTGGAATAGACTTGAAAAACAGGAAGAACGAGAACTTCTCCAACATATTTTCATTTTTTGTTGTGGAAAATGATGCAAACAAACCCATCGATTTATATGCCCACTTAGTTAATAACGCAGCCATTCCAGAGCCAATTTTACTTCTAAACAACACCAGCCAAGAGCCGTTTTACGTAGGGGATTTTAACTTATCCCCAATAAGGAACAATAAAAATCTTGTAGTAGGGCATGTTTTGCTGTTTAAAGACATAAGCCATAAAATCAAAGAAGAAAAAATAAAGGCAGAGTTAAGAATGAACAACATAGCCGCTTTGATTGAAGGGCAGGAAATGGAACGCATTAGAGTAGCAAGAGAACTACACGACGGGTTGGGACAAATGCTAACGGCTATCAAATTGCAATTAGAACAAATTGAAGCCAGAGACGCACAGCTTGACACCAAAAAAATATTGAATGAAATAATAGAAAATGCGATTGTTGAAACCAAAAGGATTTCGGACAATCTAATGCCTTTACAATTGAACGAGTTGGAGCTAGAAGACTGCACCGAGTCTCTATGCCGCAGCTTTAACCAAGTGGCGGGTACCTCCGTAATTTGCCAGTCGACCATTCATTCTTTGGTAGTGGATCAAAAAATTAAAGTCAATATCTACAGGGTGATTCAAGAGGCTTTGAGCAATGCTATGAAACATGCGCAAGCCAGCCACATAAATGTTCAGTTGAATAACAACGATGAAACATTGTTTTTAACAATTGAAGACGATGGCAATGGGTTTGATGTTGGAGCAATATTAAAAAGCACCAAAAAAGAAGGACACGGTATGTCCAATATGATGGACAGAGTAAGCATATTGGGAGGCAACATTACATTTGATTCTAGCCCGCAATTTGGAACCATGATATCGGTAGAAGCACCAATTAAAAAAACAAAAACACATGATTAAAGTATTGATAGCGGATGACCATGAATTGATTAGAAATGGTATTAGATCGACGCTTCAACAAAAAGGAGGGTTTGAAATAATTGCAGAAGCTTCGAATGGTGTGGAAGCATATGATAAAATTATGGATGCAATGCCGGATGTTGGGTTGTTGGACATTTCCATGCCTGGCATGAATGGCATAGAGCTCATGGAGAAGTTGCTTAAGTCTGGCTCGAAAACAAAAATTCTTTTTTTGACCATGTACGACGATTACGAATACATCAATAGGTGCCTGGAAGTGGGTGCGTCCGGATATTTGGTAAAAGGAGATACTGGAAGCGAAATAGCCGAAGCTATTGAAACAGTT
The DNA here is from genome assembly GCA_900537185.1 of Cytophagales bacterium Alg240-R148. GTDB lineage: Bacteria > Bacteroidota > Bacteroidia > Cytophagales > Cyclobacteriaceae > Alg240-R148. Next base: position 386,234 of record LS999827.1, on the reverse strand, counting down.
TCTAATGGAGGGTCCTATTTCTCAAAATCGGTGCAAAATGCTGTGATGCAAAATTACACCAACCAAGTATCAAAGAAAAAAAAGGAATCTCTAAAGGAAGATGTGAATTTGACTAAACGAGAAAAAGAAGTGGTCAAATTAGTTTCGGATGGGTTAACGAGTATTGAAATTGCCAACCAACTGTATGTTAGCCCTCGAACAATTGACACCCATCGGGCCAATTTGATGAAAAAGCTGGACGTAAAAAACTCAGTGGAATTAATCAATAAAGTGCGCACCCTAGACCTACTCTAACTCTGTGATGATCGGCCAAACCAAGTACTTGACATAATTAATTTTGAAAACAAAAGCACATAATACAGCACAACCACAAGAGTGGAATAAGCTCAAGGTCGTTGTTCTTGGAGTTGATGCCAATGCAAAGGTGGGCAATTGGGTTGCTGCCCATTCGGTATCCTGCAATTTGGTGCCTTTGTCGCATCCTGAAACGGATTTCAACCAATTGATTGCCATGCAGCCTGATGTTCTGGTTGTGCTTGAAGAGGCAAATGAAAATAGCGCAGCAGATACAGTGGAAGCTATTAAAAAACTGGATCTTGGTGTACCCATAGTGGTGGTGGCAGAAAAATGGTTTGGGTCCAGGTCGGTACAGTGCATTCAAGCCGGTGCCTTCGATTATGTTTTAATGGAAGAATTGAAGCGTTTAAAGGATGTTTTTGAAAATTTTTTGGTTCAGAAAAATGCCGGTAAAAGGGCTGAGCGTGGTGCCAAACTTTCAGAACTTAGCATAAATTTAAAAAGGCTTCAATTGTCCGAAAAAATTGTGCGATCTGCTTCATGGGAATGGAACATTAAAAAAAATGAAATTTGGTGGTCCGACCAGTTGTACAACCTGTTCCAAAAGACCCCGGCTTCGTTCCATCTAACTCCAGATACTGCTTTAAATTATTTACCAGATAATGAAAGGGAGCCCATGCGTACCATGTTGCTCGAGAATCCAGAAGGACTAAAGGAATTTAACCGCATTTGCAAAGTTCAATTGGATGATGGCAGTGTGTTGAAAATTAACAACAAAGGTATTTTAGAATTAGACGCCTCTGGTACTCCGGAAAAATGGCATGGGGTAGTAGTGGATGTAACAGAAAAAATTGAACAAGAAAACGAATTGTTGCGTTTGAATGAGGTCGTGAATACAGTAGAAAATGCAGTAAAAAGGGAGATAGGAGCCAATTACTTCAGAGAAATTGTGGTGCTGGTAAACGCTAAATTGGGTGCTGATTATACCTTTATCGCGCAGTTAAATAATAAAAGAACAATTGCCAACACCCTTTATTTTGCAGACAAAAAAGGTTTGGCTTTTAATTTCACCTATAACTTGGAGCATGCGCCTTGTAATGAAGTTACCCACCAAAAACAGTGCATTTTTTCTAAGAATGTCCAAGATGAATTTCCAGAAGATGTATTGCTGAAGGAAATGGGGATCATGTCTTACTTTGGTGCTCCTCTTATGAATCCGGCAAGCGACCAGGCCGATCATATTTTTGTCTCTATGTTTTGTGCACCCCAAGAAGATGTTGGGACACTGAGCACTCTTTTTTCCATTTTTTCGGAACAGATACAAATAGAATTGGACAGAGACAGGCTCTACAACCAATTGTTTCAGAACGAACAAAGGCTCAATATGGCAGTAGATGCGTCTCAATTGGGTACTTTTGATTGGGACATTAGCAAAAACGAAGTGGTGTGGAACCATTGGATGAACGAAATATGTGGTGTACCCTTGTCAGAAGAACAAGACAAAGTGGACTACCTTTTGGATATTGTTCATGAAGAAGACAAACAATCCATTGTAGAAGAATTCACGAAATTGTTGGACCCTACTAGTAGCAACAAAGATTTTGAAAGAAGGTTTAGAATAATAAAAAATGGAGAAGACCTTAAATATATAAAGTTGAAAGGGCACTTGTTGAGAGGAACCAACAACGAAGTGATACGAATTTTAGGTGTCTGTTTGGATAAAACGGAAGAAGTTTCTAGAAGGGAAGTGTTGATGTCGAGCGAAAGTAAATGGAGAAAAGTATTTAACTCCTATTTGGATATTTACTACGAAACCAACCTCTATGGAGACTTTGAAATGTTGTCGCCCTCTTTAACTGGTATAATGGGATACGAGCCAGAAGATCTTATTGGCTCCAATGTGATTGAAATTTACAAAAGAACCAAAGACAGAGAAATTCTGCTGGAGATCTTGAATGAAAAGGAAAAGCTAGAAAAGTATGCGCTAGAAGTAGTTACAAAAACAGGGGAGACCAAGTACATCGAGACCAGTGCCCGATTGAGAAAAGATGAGGAGGGCATAGTAAATGGGGTAATTGGCGTAGCGCGTGATGTTACTTCAAAAATTATTAAGGAAAAAGAGCTAAAACTGAGTGAAGAAAAATTTAGAGGGGTTTTTGAATCCTTTTTGGATGTTTATTTTGAAACCGACATTGTAGGCAATATTGTATTGGTAACGCCTTCGGTGGCTACCATTTTAGGGTATGAACCTTCAGAATTAATTGGAAAAAACTTCATCAATTACTATGTGTTTGAAGAAGATAGAGGCCGGTTGTTAAAAGAATTGTGGAGGGGGGCAAAAATTGATGGTTTTGAATGTTTGTTGTTGCACAAAAACGGACAAGAAGTTGCGCTTGAAATAAACTTCAGTTGGAGAAAAGACAGCCAGGGCAACAACACCGGTATCCGAGGGACAGCTCGGGATGTGACAAAAAGAAAAGGGCATGAAAGAACGGAAAAGCTGTATTCTGTTGCCCTCCAGTCGATGGTGGAGGGAATTTTGATCTTAGAACAAGACCATTTAATTATAGGCTCTAACAGTGCTGCATTGGAACTTTTAGGAGTGGCGCAACAAGACCTAGCAGATTGTGATTTATACAACCCGCCATGGGCAGCAGTAGAAGAAGGGCTAGGCGAATTTGACAACCGGGAGCACCCGGCACTTCGCACCCTCAAAACAGGGCAGTCGGTTCAAGATGTGATTATGGGAATACGGCATCCAAATAAAGAAATCAAGTGGATATCCGTTAATTCCTCTCCTTTGTTTTATAAAAACAGACCGGAAAGATCGTTGCCCGATGCGGTCATTTGTACTTTTCACGATATCACAACCAACAAACAGAAAGACGCACAAATCAAAACCATTATCAATACAGTGCCCCACATGATTTTTGCCAAAAATGCCAGCAACAAGTTTTTATTCGCCAATAGAGCAACCACCAACATGTTGCAAACTACGGCACAAGGAATAAAAGGCAAGACATTAGAAGATTTTAAGACTTCCATTTCAAAACAAGAAGTGCTGGCCTTAAACAAAGGGGATTTGGAAGTAATCCACAACAACAGGGCAGAATATATATTGGAAGAGAGTTACACCGATCAAAAGGGCAATAAGAAGTGGGTACAATCGCACAAAATACCTTTTGATTATGATGGGGAAAAGGCTGTGTTAGGAGTTTCAGTGGATATTACAGAAATAAAATACCTAGAGCAGCTGATAAAAAATAGCGAAGAGAAATACAGAATGCTTACAGAGAATGCGCCAGTAGGTATTATCATTCATGCCGAAGGGGAAATAAAATACTACAATTCAGCAGCAGCGCAAATTTTAAAAGGTACAGAAAGAGATTTAAGGCTTTATAAAATGGATAAAATTATCCATCCAGATTTTAAAGCACAAGCAGGTAGGAGGATGGAATCTCTTATAAAAGAACCAGTAGATGTGCAGTCATCAATAGAAGAAAAATTTCTGTGTTTTGACGGAACTGTTATTGATGTGATGGTAATGGGGACGGTGATGGAATACCAAAATAGAAAGGCGGTTCAGGAGGTATTTTATGATGTATCGGATAAAAAGCAGTACGAGCGCAAGTTAATTGAAAGGGAAAACCTATTGAGTACAGTACTAAACTCCATGTTTGAAGGGTTGATTTTGTACGATATGAATGGTGCAGTCTTGGATTTCAATGGGGCTTCTATGCAGATTTTGGGTTTAAATGGAGGGCAGATAAAGGGAGACGAAAGATTGCCTAAAAATTGGAAGTTTGTTCAAGAGGACTTAAATGACTACGATCCAGAAGAACATCCGCTTCAAGTGACCTTGAAAACAGGTATTCCTGTGCACAATGTTGTGCTCGGCGTATACCATGGAAAAGACCAAATTAAATGGGTGAATGCAAATGCAGAACCATTCCGAGATCCTGAAGATGGCAGAACGATGGGAGTGGTGCTGACGTATTTGGACATAACAGAAATGAAATTGCGCAATATAAAATTGAAGCAATTGGCATTGGTAGCAGAAAAAACCCACAACTCCATCGTGATAGCCAATGAAAAAGGAGATGTGGAATGGGTCAATAGGGCCTTTGAGAAAACAACAGGTTTCAAGGAAAAGGAAGTGAAGTCCAAAAAACTGAGTGAAGTTTTGTACAGTACGGATACCCACCATGGAGTAAAACGCTTTGTGAAAGACCAACTCCAAAAGGAAGAAAATTTTAGAGCGGAGGTTTTACTGGAACATAAATCTGGGAGAAAATTTTGGATGGATATGGATGTGCAGCCCGTTTTTGATATGAGGGGGCGTTTGAAAAACTATATTTCTGTCCAAAACGATATAACCGAACAGGTGAAAAATGAAAAGAGAAAGACCATTTACAACGAGATTAATAAGAGATTGATTCTCAATGAAGAGATATCTGAAAATATTAAAAATATCTTGCAGCTTTTAACAGCCCATTTAAATGGGGCTTGTGCAGAGTATTACCACAATGTAGACGGGCAAAATATCCGGCATTTTTCTTCCTATTTAATAAAAAAGAGTCGCATCCATAAAGAGGTTTTTAAAGGGGGAGAAGTATTCCCCGTCAATGAAATTTTGAAGGGGCAGCGCTGTCAACTCGTACGGGCACAACCAGAAGAACATTCTTGGGCCCTCAATTTAATGCACCAGCACCGAACCATTTTGGGTATTCCCGTCTTTACGTCGACCAACTCTATTGGAACTATATTGTTGTACGACATCAATGAAGCCCTGCTGGATGCAGAAGAAGAGGAAATGCTGAACAACGTTGGGCATCAGTTTGGTCAATTTATGGCCAGGTACAACTACAGCGAGCAATTACTGGAATCAATTGAGGAAAAAGATGTCCTTTTTAAAGAAGTACACCATCGGGTTAAAAATAATCTTCAGTTGATTGTGAGCACTTTGTATTTAAAGCTGTATGCCATCGATGATGTTATGTTACGGGACAAGTTTGAGGACATCATTACAGGGGTGAAATCTATTGCAATCATCCACGAACAACTATTGCAGAGTAAAAAATTAAATACAATTGAGTTGTCGGATTACATTGAAAAACTGGTAAATGAAATTCCAATGTCGCTTGGAATTGACGCAGAGTCTGTGGCCATTTTGGTAGAATTTGAAAAGAAGATAGTCAAGATGGACTTTGCCGTTAATTTTGGGTTGTTAATCAATGAGTTGATGGTCAATGCTTTAAAGCATGCGTTTGACGAAAAACTCAAGGCGCAAAGGAAACCACAAATCACCATCACCATGCATTCGGTGTCCAATGCAACCTATGAGATGGTTTTCAAAGACAATGGGGTTGGGATGTCTAAAAAGTTTAAAGACCTAGAAAACCAAAGCAGCTTAGGCCTAAATTTAATTCATTCCTTTGCTTCCCAGCTCAAAGCAACAATTGATGTAACTACAGAAAAAGGTACTGCATACAAATTTATTTTTCCCTTAAAAGGGTAAGCCATATGTACTAAAACGTACAGGAATACTGGCCTCTCCACATTCTCCGTATAATTACCTATAAATAATAGTTAATTACTCCCATCCATATTTACAGCTATTCCTTGATTTTTATCTTCTTACTAAAACTATAAATTGGAAGTGCAACTTGTAACTATTTCCATTGAGCGCCCCGTGTTTGGTTGGACCCTACACGGAAGTATGACAACGATTGGCTTATGGAAGTGGTATTGAAAGTTCCTTAAAAAGGAATCCATTTTAACCTTATCCTTTTTGACAAAAGAGAAGCAATAGAAGCACCATTCGGGCTTTTATTTGAAAATGGTACTTTTCATTTTAGAACCCATTCAGCACCATTTGGTTGTGAATACCTCCAAGCAGTGGAGGTTGTATTTAAATCAGAGTAATCATTGTAAACCATCAACATTAACCTATGCAAAACCTCAGCAATAACTTGGTCTCTCTTGAAGTTGATTTCACGTCGAACGATCCAGCGGAATATCTATTTACTACCAAAATGATTCATGCATTTGCTTGCATTAAAAGGTTGTCTCGATTGTCCGAAGACATGCTTGTTTACCCAACTTTTGATCGTTTGATCATTGTACTCACCAAAACAGATGTAGATTTTATCCAACTCGAGGTTAAAAGGTTGTTTCCTCATGCTTCCATTCAAGTATTAACAAAAACCCAAGACATTGTTAAAAACGTATTGAAAACAGCATCGGGGATAAATTCTAGAATAATTGGCTCCTTGGATTGTTTGGAGAACTTTAAGGAAGCCCACCGTTTAAACGAAAGATATGGGAGCATCGGGCCCCTGACTTCCCATTTGGTAGATCAAACGTATGCTTTTTGTAAAAGCATTAAAAGACAAAGTAGGCTTAATAATTATTTAATGGCCTATGCCAATATTGGCAACAATATTTACAAACAATATTTTAAAGGGGAGCCGGTCAAGGCATTGCTTTTGGGGTCGGGCAAGCATGTCAATATGATGTCCAAAATACTCAAGCAGAAAAAAGAAGTAAACGCCATTCACATTTGCGGATATGACGAACAAAAATCTAAAAAAATGGCCCGTAACTTAGGGCTGGAACATGTGTCATTTGCTCATTTGAGAGAAGAAGTGAACCAATATAATTTAATAATTTCTGACCACAACTCAGGGGCTAATTTGGATCGCTTGCTTTCCCAATATCCACGCAATAAACGGCCTTCTTTGATCTTGGATTTCAATGATTCTGAACATATTGAGGGCGTTTACCATTTCACTTTGCCTGATTTGCAAAGCCTTAACACATTTAATGTTTTTAAAAGAAAAGAAGAGTTGCCAAAAGTTATACATATGCTTCAAAAAAGCATTAAAAAGCTAATCGATGTGTACAGCAACAAGGTCATAAGAATTGATGAAAAATCATATAGGGAATTAATAGCAGAACAGTTGTCGCCAGCACAAAAAGTGTCCAACCATTATAAGAATAAGTATGAACGTTTATTGGTCGACGATTTTTCTTTGAAATTATCTGAAAGGACAGCCAGGGATTATGGACGTTCTTTATAGATGAAAAAAGAAAAGGGGATGGCGGAGCTGGTTATTCGCAAACCTTTTTGGATTAGAATAAACTATCGATTGGAAATAAATCAGGTAGTTGTTGAAGTGCTAAATACGGTGAATATAGGTTAATAATGAGGGTCAGTAAGGTTGCTGGCCCTTTCGTTGGTTTGTAGAAAAGTAACTTCCTGTATCTTTTTTATGTCCAAAGCATTTAGCCGTTAGAACGAAGGAGCCATGCATAGAAAAAGAGTTTTTCTGAATATTGGTCAATACTATGTTACGGATCAGCCAAATATTATTTCCATTGTTGGCCTTGGTTCTTGTGTAGGGGTATTTCTATTTGATAAATACCTTAGAATAGGAGGAGGGGTGCACATAGCATTGCCAGAGAGAAAAGGAAATAAATTTGGCTTTGGAAAAGGGGCATATGCTGATTTTGCTATTAACAACCAATTGGTGTTATTTAAAAAGTTAGGAAGTCCATTGAAGCACATCAAAGCAGTTGTTATTGGTGGAGCCGAGGTTATAAAACATGCGCGGTTTGAAATTGGTAACAGCAACATTTTGGCCGTTAAACACCAAATGCTTGAAAAAGGAATTTTCATGGCATATGAAAACGTAGGAGGGCATGAAAGCCGTTCCATAAATTTTTTAACCGATACCGGTGGTTTTCAAATAATTAAAGGAGGTAGGATAATTAAAAATTACAGATATGAGCAGGAATGTATTGATAGTAGATGATTCGCTGTATATGAGGACAATTATAAAAGATGCTTTGGAGGAAGCGGGGTTTAAAGTGGTAGGACAAGCAACTAATGGAGAGGAGGCCATCGATTTGGCCATAGAACTGGAACCTGACATAATTACTTTGGACAATATTTTACCCGATATGATTGGTACAGATATATTAAAGATTTACAAAGAAGAAGGGCTGGAATCGAAAGTTATAATAATTAGTGCTGTCGGCCAAGAAGCCGTTATTGACGAAGGGATGAGCTTAGGTGCTAAAAGTTATATAGTAAAGCCATTTACCAACCATCAATTGGTTACTACCATGAATAGGGTTTAAGAAATGTAAGCAGGATGTGGTGTTAAACGTGCTGGGCTTCATACAACTGGAGCTTCTAGTGTTTCAGGTTTTGGTACATCTGGTTTACCGTATTTTCTATTGCCGAGTTAAGAGAATTTAATACACGGTATTTTACCCAACACTCCCCGGCTTGAAACGGGCCTCATTTTTTACCAACAATCGCAGTACTCTTGTTTTGAACAATAAGGGAGATGCAGTATATTTATTGCAAATTAATAAACCCTTATACTATGTCCATAACAAAACCATTTAACCTCCAGCAATGGATTGATGAAAATAGAGATACACTCAAACCTCCAGTGGCCAATAAAAATTTATACAAAGATGCTGGAGACTATATCGTAATGGTCGTAGGCGGCCCAAATGCCAGAAAAGACTATCATTTTAATGAAACGGAAGAACTTTTTTATCAAATAGAAGGCAATATTACTGTTCGGATTCAGGTAGATGGGAAGGCCCAGGACATAGAGATAAAAGAAGGAGAAATGTTTTTGCTTCCAGCTCGAATACCCCACTCACCAATTAGAGGAGAAAATACCATCGGTCTTGTGATAGAAAGAAAACGTTCGGAAGCCCATACAGATGGCTTACTTTGGTATTGTGATGCATGCAACAACAAACTGCATGAAGCCTATTTCCACCTGACCAATGTGGAGAAAGATTTCCAACCTAGATTCAAAGAGTTTTACGGATCAGTAGCTTCCAGAACCTGCAACAACTGTGGCCAAATAATGGAATCAGACCCCCGTTTTATATAATCTGGTAGTCCTATTCGAACCAGCTACCAATGAGAAGTCCTTTCGGGATGGATGTTGGTAAAAAAACATAATAATAGGTTAATAATGGATCATAACTTTTATAAATAAATTCTACCTTTGTAGCCCGTGTCAGAACGGATGTAATGAACAAGGAGAAAAAGATACACTTGGTGAAATGAAAATTAACGTTAACAACTTTGAGAAGTTTGAAGACAGGCACAACGGACCTGATGCCAGTCAAATCAACGAAATGTTGGCTACTGTGAAAGCCGAATCTGTAGAAGAGTTAATCAATCAGACCGTTCCTCAGGCAATTAGATCTGAAAAAGGGCTGGGTTTACCTGATGCTCAGACAGAAAGTGAATTTATAGAATCATTCAAAACTTTAGCTTCTAAAAACCAAATTTTTAGATCGTACATTGGTCTTGGTTATGCCAATACCGTTGTGCCTCCAGTTATATTGAGAAACATTCTTGAAAATCCAGGTTGGTATACCGCTTACACCCCTTATCAAGCAGAAATTGCCCAAGGCAGGCTGGAAGCATTGGTGAACTTCCAAACAATGGTTTCAGAATTAACTGGAATGGATTTGGCTAACGCCTCTTTGTTGGATGAAGGTACGGCAGCGGCCGAGGCCATGCACATGTTGGCTGGGGTTTCTAAAGGACCTAAAAAGAAAGCCAACACTTTTTTTGTGGACGAAAACACCTTCCCACAGACCATTGATATTATAAGAACCAGAGCGAACTCGAATGGTATCAACCTTGAGGTGGGTAATGTTGGTTCCTTAGATTTAACCAACCCGGATTTATATGCTGTGTTGGTGCAATATCCGAACAGCGATGGGTTGGCAATTGACCATGCTTCTTTCATTGCATCGGCGCATGAAAACAATGTGTTGGTGGCGGTTGCAACCGATTTACTGGCCTTAACTTTGTTAACGCCTCCAGGTGATATGGGTGCAGACGTTGTGGTAGGAACAAGCCAGCGGTTTGGAGTGCCACTTGGCTTTGGAGGGCCACATGCAGCATTTTTAGCTACACGAGAAGCGTACAAACGACAAATACCAGGAAGAATTATAGGGGCTTCTTTGGATGCAAAAGGCAAGAATGGATACAGAATGGCCTTGCAAACAAGAGAGCAACATATTAAAAGAGAAAAGGCAACCTCTAATATTTGTACAGCACAAGTACTGTTGGGCGTTATGGCCGGAATGTACGCGGTGTACCATGGCCCAGAAGGGTTGAAAAATATAGCTACAAGGGTGCATGGGCTTACACAATTGTTAGACAAAGGATTGGCGGCTTTAGGGTACAAACAGCGCAACAGTGTGTTTTTTGACACCCTGAAAGTAGAAAGCAATCAGTTGGCGGAATTAAAAAAATTAAGTGAGGCCAATAAAATAAATTTTAGGTACTTTGATGCAGCGGTGGGCATTTCTTTGGATGAAACCACAACACTTGCCGATGTACAAGATGTATTGGCAATTTTTGCTGAAGTTGCAGCGAAAAAGAGTGGGTTTGACGCAGCCGGCGAAGCCCAAAACTTATCGATCAACTGGCCCGATGCCTTGGTTAGAAAATCGGACTTTTTAACACACGAAGTATTCCACAAGTACCATTCGGAGCACGACATGCTTCGGTATATTAAATACTTGGAAAACAAAGATTTATCCTTGGTGCACTCCATGATTTCTTTGGGGTCCTGTACCATGAAGTTGAATGCAACTTCAGAAATGATTCCAGTATCCTGGCCTGAGTTTGGCCAAATCCACCCTTTTGTTCCGTCGGAACAAGCTGCCGGATACCATGAATTGTTTAAAAATTTAGAAGATTGGCTGACAGAAATCACGGGTTTTGCTGGAACTTCCTTGCAGCCTAATTCAGGTGCGCAAGGCGAGTATGCAGGGCTTATGGTGATCAAAGCCTACCATGAAAGCAGAGGCGAAGGGCATAGAAATGTAACCATCATTCCAACTTCTGCTCATGGAACGAACCCGGCAAGTGCAGTAATGGCTGGCCAAAAAGTATTGTTGGTGCAATGCGATGATAAAGGGAACATCGATGTAGAAGATTTAAGAACTAAAGCAGAAGAAAACAAAGACAATTTAGCGGCGTTAATGGTAACTTACCCATCTACGCATGGTGTTTTTGAAGAAAGTATCGTTGAGATTTGTAGTATCATCCATGAAAATGGAGGACAAGTATACATGGATGGCGCCAACATGAACGCACAAGTTGGATTGACCAGCCCAGGTGCTATTGGAGCCGATGTTTGTCATTTGAACTTACACAAAACATTTTGTATCCCACATGGTGGTGGAGGACCTGGAATGGGGCCAATATGTGTTGCGAAACAACTGGTTCCATTTCTTCCGGGAAGTCCAATTGTTGAGGCAGGAGGGGAAGAAGCTATTTCTGCCATCTCTGCAGCTCCCTGGGGCAGCGCAAGCATTCTGACCATTTCGTATGCCTATATTGCCATGATGGGAGCAGAAGGGTTGACCAATGCAACAAAAATGGCAATTTTGAATGCCAATTATATGAAAGAACGGTTGTCTACGCAATTCGAAATTCTGTATACCGGCACCTATGGGAGGTGTGCCCATGAAATGATTGTCGATTGTCGAGATTTCAAGAAACATGGAGTAGAAGTAGAAGATATTGCCAAGCGTTTGATGGACTATGGTTTCCATGCTCCAACTGTATCCTTTCCGGTACCAGGGACTTTAATGATTGAACCTACAGAAAGTGAAACTAAAGTAGAATTGGATCGCTTTTGCGACGCGTTGTTAAGCATTAGAGCAGAAGTACAAGAAGTTATTGATGGTAAGGCAGATGCTATACAAAATGTGCTCAAAAACGCACCACATACAGCAGATGTAGTGATGGACGACAATTGGAGTTACCCATACAGCCGTGCCAAAGCTGCTTACCCTTTGCCGTATGTGAAAATGAATAAGTTCTGGCCATCTGTAAGCAGAATTGACAATGCTTATGGCGATAGAAATTTGGTTTGTAGTTGCCTTCCTACGGAGGCTTTTGCAGAAATGGAGGCATAATCAATAAAATTTATTAATTTAAAGCCACTCTTAACATTGAGAGTGGCTTTTTTACTTTATATGCACGAAGATCTTGTAACATTTGCTTTTTCCGTATTCATGGGCTTTTTCGCAGTGATGAACCCCATTGCCAATACACCTGTATTCATCGGTTTGGTGCAGGGTAGCGATGCGAAAAGTCAAAAGAGCATCGCTTCAAAAGCATGTATCATTGCTTTTATTATTGTCGTCTGCTTTTTGTTGATGGGGAAGTTTATTTTTATGGCCTTTGGAATTACCATTCCCGCATTTAAAATTACGGGGGGGATATTACTTTTTTATATAGGGTTTGAAATGCTGGTTTCGAGGCCATCAAAAGTGCATAGCCAAGAAAAAATAGACATTGACAAAGGCATTGCAGTTTCGCCACTGGCCATTCCAATTTTGGCTGGGCCGGGTACAATTGTAACGGCCATGAACTACGTAACCAAAGGAGATGTCCTGCATATTGGAATAGTTATTGGCATATTTGCTTTGATGGTGGTTATGACCTATGCTGCTTTTCGTGTGAGCAATTGGATTATTGATAAAATAGGGCAAGACATTATCCAGGTCATTGCCAAACTAATGGGGTTCATTTTATCGATTATGGGTGTAGGAATGCTAATTGAAGGAATAAAGTTGGGTTTTGAGCTTTAATTGGGTCCAAAGTTTTTTAATTGTTATTGCCGGTCATAACTTGTTATAGTTTTTACTGGATATAATTTTTGTTCAGACTTAAATACCTTAATTTAATAGTTGTACATAGACCAAACATGAAAATTAAGTTCCTATTATTAATATTACTGCTCAATTTTGGCTGGACCTATGGGCAAGAAGCCCCTCAGGATTCCGTTGCAATAACACCTATTGGCACTTCTTATATCACCCAGCAAGCCAAAGAGGTTCAAGACCGCTTAAAAGATATTAGAACGGTCATTAACAAAACGGAAATTTTAGACCCCGAATTTGAATTGGCTTTGCGGGTAAAAGATACTATTAATGCTTTTGTAAACACCTATTTGGATACTGTTAACAATGTTGGAGGGTACGCCAATCAAGAAAGTGCAGTAGCCTTTTTGTCCGCTAACAAAAATGCACTATCTAAAATACAAGAGAAAACACTATCTCAACTAGAATCATTGGATACCCAGGAAGATGAATTGGAACATCATTTTAACGTTTGGAAATTGACCAAAGATTCTTTATCCCAAAATACTGCTGAGGCCATTGTTTTTAGAGTAGACACGACGTTGCTTTTGTTACAAGAACAAAACAACCACCTGAAAACCAGGCAGAATGACATTCTGACGTACTTAGAAGGGATGTCAAAAACCTCTTCTTTGATAGATGCCCAACTTGAAATTATTGAAGAAGCCAATAAAAAGAGGGCGATAAGTATTTTTGTAAAAGAAGCGCCTAATTTTTTAGAATTGCGGTATGTGGAGCGGGATACCGTTGGGTTGTATACTCAGCTTAAAATTGCCCTTGTAAGAGACTTCGAATCAACCAAAACCTACTTTACATTCAATGGGAGTAAGTTAATGTACCACGTGTTATTGGTGCTAATTATTTATGTGTTGATGGGTTTTTTGGGCAAACATTTGGATGAAGTAAAAGAATTCAAAGCCTTGTTGTCCAATTTTAACGTCAAACTCTTTTATCGCTATAAAATGGCCTCCGCCTTTTTAGTATTCTCCTTGATGTTTAATTGGTTGTATGTAGACTGTCCCAATTCGGTTCGGTCGATCTACATGTTGGTTTTGTTGCTGCCATTGTTTCTTTTAATGAAATCTCTGACCTTTAAGTATTCTACTTGGCTGACCGTTGCCTTTATATTACTTATTTTGCTCGATTTTGCAATTGCGCATGTCAACCCAGTGTTTTTGGAATCCAGGATCTTAATGTTAGTTATTTCTGGAATTGTACTGGGTATGGGGGTAGTAGGGGGTAAGGTTAAGCGGGCTCTCAAAGACCAAATGGCCTTGGGGTGGATGCAGTTATTTACTTTTGCAAACTTCTTATTAATAGTAGGCGCGGTAGCTTCAATTGTGTTAAATGGGCTAGGTTATGCGTTGTTCAGCTTGCATGTTTTATCTGGAGCCATAGGAAGTGTGGGCGTTATGGTTCTGATCTTGGTTGTTTTTAAAATACTGGAATCGATTTTAATCTTGGCCACTTATGTTTTGCCTTTGTCTGGGATAGCTTTTGTTGGTAACAATCGAAAAACGGTGCTGTTGTTTATTCATAAGTCTTTGAATGTCATCATATCCCTTTTAATTATTAAGGGTGTTTTGACCCAGTTTGACATTTATGAAGATGTAGTGGCCTATTTAGATGCCATTTTAAATAGAGAATGGGTTTTTGGGACGGTCACTATTTCAGTGATGGCCGTGGTATCTTTTTTTATCATGGTAATTGGGAGTTTTTACATTGGCAAACTGGTTCGCTACCTTCTTGAAGAAGAGGTGATGCAGCGTTTGAAAATTAAGGCCAGTCTTTCCAACTCGATATCCACTACAGTTTATTATGTTATTATTACTCTAGGTATTTTCTTGGCCGTTTTTGGCTTTGGCATCAATTGGGACGACGTAAGCTTGATCTTTTCTGCTTTAGGGGTAGGTATAGGTTTTGGGCTTCAAGGAATTATTATGAATTTTATTTCAGGACTGGTCATAACCTATGAAAGGCCATTAAAGGTGGGCGATACCATTGAAGTGGGCACTTTAATCGGAGATGTAACCGAAATTGGCGTGCGTTCAAGTAAAATAAAAACGTTTACTGGGGCAGAAGTGGTGGTGCCAAATGGCGATCTGATTTCCAAGGAGCTAATCAATTGGACTTTAAGTGATAAACTCAAAAGACAGGAGTTGCGTTTCAAAACCTCCTACAACCAAGATCCAGAATTGGTCATAAGCATTATGAAGGCCGAGGCCATGAAAAATGAAAATGTATTGCCAGAGCCCAACCCGTTGGGTCTGTTTGAAGGTTTTGGCGATAGTGCGTTAGAGTTTAGATTGCTTTTTTGGACTCCTTTTGGAGTGGGCATGGGAACCAAGAGCAACTTGGCGATAGCCATTTACAAAGCCTTCCAAGAGCAAAATGTAGAAGTACCTATCCCAAAACAAGAAATTACAGTGAAGAAGTTGGATTAAGCTGCCTTCAGTTTAAAGCTGAATGTGCTTCCCTTTCCAATTTCTGAATCGACCCAGATTTCACCTCCATTGCGTACAATGAGGTCTTTGCACAGCAACAGACCAATCCCCGTTCCCTCTTCATTGTGGGTACCAGGAGTTGTTTGCAATTCCAAAGAAAAAAGCCGCGCTTTCATTTCGCTTGAAATACCATTGCCTTGGTCTTTCACCGCCACTACAATTTCACGATTGTCGTCAATATGCGCAGTAATTTCGATGGTTGTATTTTCTTTAGAAAACTTGATGGCATTTGAAATAAGGTTTCGGAGCACCAGTTTGATCATCTCTTTATCTGCAATCACATACCTTTCGGAACCCAAATGGTTTTCTATTGTAATGGATTTTGAAAGTGCAGCGCTTTCAAACAACAAAATATTATCGTTGATGAGTTGGTTCAAATCGATGGTGTCCGAATTGATTACAATTCCTTCCATTTGGCTCTTAGCCCAATGCAATAAGTTATCCAATAAATTGGTGTTGGAATTTAACTTTTTCTCTAGCTCCAATAATAAATTTTGAAATTCATCTTCTTTTAACCCATTCATCTGCATCAAGTGCATAACAGAAGACAAGGAATTCAGAGGTCCTTTTAAATCGTGAGAAATAATAGAGAAAATCTTATTTTTCACCTGATTCAGTGACTCTAGTTGAATTTTTTGGATCTCAATTTCTTGCTTTTTGCTGTTCAGTTCTTTTATGTGTTTTAATTCTTTTTTTCTGGATCTTATTTGAATGGTTACTAAAATTACCGCAAACAAAAGCGCAATAATCAAATAATTGGAAATAGATTTTAACTCCGTAATGTCTTTCTGCTGGGCCTTGTCTTCTTCCTCTTCTTTTAGTCGTTCTTCCTCTAGGATTTTTTCGTATTGGTGTTTGGTCTCTAGCGTTGCTATCTCTTTAATTTTATTTTTAAAATTAGAGGAGTCTTTGTACACAAAAGAATATGACAAGGTGTCAAAGGCTTCTTTGGTTTGGCCTTGTTCGTACAAACAATAAGATATTAGGTTAAAAGCATAACTGATTGCTTCATAATCATTTTGTTTTAGACCAATCCTCTTAGCCCTTTGTGCAAACATTATGCTACTGTCGTATTTTTCTTCGTTGTAATAGTTGTAAGACAAAGAGGATAAAATATGCTGTGCAAGGTCTACAAAACCATGTTCATCAATTTTTTCAAGCGCCAATATATACAGTTTACTAGCCTCTTCAGGTGCTCCGGAAACAGAAGTAATGTTGCCTAGATTAATTAGTGCTAATGTTTCCCCATATGGGTCGTTCTCTTCCCTGCTTATTTCTAAGCTTTTTTTGAAGTAATAACGAGAGGTATCATCGTAAGATTTTGAATAGTAGGTGTTTCCAATATTTAAAAGGATATTGGCTTCATCTATTTTGTGCTTTAATTCTTGTGCAATGGGCAAAGCCTTGTTGAAATACTCCAATGCTTTGTCGTAATCGTACATCTGATTGTACATGGCCCCCAAACAATTGTTGGCAGCCCCCACCAAAGCATAAGTAGAGTCTTGGGATTCAAAATAGTCCAATGCTTTCTGAAAATGCACCAATGCTTTTGGGTAATCGTAATTATTTTGATAGGTAAGTGCAGCGGTAAAATCTAAAAACCCTAAGACTTGTTCCTTTTTTGGTAGTCGTTTGTTCATGTCGGTTGCTTTGTCCAACATAACAAAAGCCATTGAATCAATTCGGTTTAGGCCAAGGTTGTCAGTATGGTTCAAATAGATCCGTACTTTTTGTCTAGAATCAGGCCTTTTGCGCGCAATGTTAAAGGCCGAATCGGAATACGCCAACGCGATTTGATTTTGTTTAAAGAGATAGTTGTGGGAAAGAGAAAGGTAAAGTTCTGCCTTGGTTGAATCATCTTTTGAATGCAACAATTCAGTTTTAAGACTGTCTACCGTCTCCATATTTTGAGCCAACAACACTTTCAACGGGACCAATAAAAAGATCCCTATATACACTATATTCTTATAAGCCATACTAAGAATTAAACCAACTAAAAGGCGCTATTGCTGTTCAATTAAACTATTTCAGAGTAGCTTAGACGCTCTTTAACTTCTGTATATATAGACAATCGGTAATATGTAACCCAACCAATACCAATTTTAACCGTAAATTAAAGGATGGACCAACTACAGTATCATGATAAAAAACTACTTAAAAACCGCTTTTAGGAGCATTGTAAAACAACGGATTTTTGCCATAATAAACATCGCAGGATTGTCTATTGGGCTAGCGAGTTGTTTTTTAATTGCCATGTTTATCCAAGATGAATTTTCTTATGACGATTTTCATAAGAACAAGGAAAATATTTACAAACTGGCCTTAGAAAGAAAGTACCCTGCGCATTCCACGAACTATGCATTGGTGCCGCATTCTTTTTCAGAAATAATGAACAAAGATTTTCCAGAAGTGAAAAAAGTGGCCAGGCTTTTTGGGAATGGCAACGAAATACTGGTCACTTATGAAAAGGAAAATGGTGAAAAAGTTTCTTTTGAAGAATCTGGGATGATGTTAGCAGATTCGTCTTTTTTAGAAATTTTTGAATTTGAAATGCTTAAGGGCGATCCTTCAACTGCATTGAAAAATGGCACAGAAATATTGCTGACGGTATCCACGGCCAAAAAATATTTTGGAGACGAAGACCCGATGGGCAAAACACTCCAAACCGATTTTGGCACCTTTACTGTAGCTGGTGTTCTGGCGGACATTCCGGATAATTCCCATTTTGATTTTGACTTTTTGGGTTCTATTAACCTTTTTCCATTCTTCAAACAACCCAATTATTTTTCTTTTTCTACCCACATGTATTTAGAATTGGAAGACAATGCCAATCCGCAAGTTTTGGAAAGTAAATTCCCTCAAATGGTCTTGGATTATGCTGCCCCTCAGTTGGAGCAAAATTTAGGCATTTCTTATGAAGAATATGCAGCAGCCGGCAACGGATACCGTTATTTCCTACAACCGCTAACTGACATACACTTGGACCCTACCAACATTGAAGCCAAAATAAAACCAGGAGGCAACCTTACGTATGTCTACATTTTCATTTCCATTGCGGTTTTAATATTGTTAATAGCGTGTATTAATTTCATGAACTTGGCTACGGCCCGCTCTGCAGAAAGGGCAAAAGAAGTGGGGGTGCGGAAATCCTTAGGTTCCGATAAAAAGCAACTCGTGTTTCAATTTTTAACAGAATCCATTCTATTGAGTGTGATATCCGTTTTGCTTTCAATATTATTTGTGTTTTTGGTGTTACCGGCTTTCAATCAATTGGCTCAAAAAAGTTTGGCTTTGGATATGACCAATGTTGTGTTAGTGGTTTCATTGTTTTCATTTGCTGTTTTAGTAGGAGTTTTGGCCGGTATTTACCCTGCTTTTGTATTGTCTTCGTATAACACCATTCAAGTAATGAAAGGCAAGATGCAGCACAATACTTCTGGTGCATGGTTGAGAAATGGATTGGTTGTTTTTCAATTTAGCATTTCGATTGTGTTAATAACGGGTACCTTGGTGGTGCTCGACCAAATGCGCTACATTCAAAATGTAGGGCTCGGTTATAACAAAGACAAAGTCATGGTGGTAGAACGGGCCTTTGCCTTAAACGAAAACCTGGATAGTTTTATAAAAGAGCTTAGAAGAGAGTCTTTTGTGGTGGAGGCAGCGGGTTCCGGTTCTGTGCCTGGCAATTTTATGTTTGGAGCTCAATTCCAATTAAAAGGAAGCGCCGATGTGTTAACAGTTAAAGGAATGACCATCTCAGATCGCTATGCAGAAACTATGGGGCTAGGATTGAAGGAAGGAAGGTGGTTTGGTGAAGCTTTTAACGATTCATTAAATATTATTTTGAATGAGAGTGCAGTAGCAACTTTAGGTATTAAAGATCCGGTAGGAACGAAATTAATTCAAAACAACCAGAACAATGAGCCTGTAGAGTTTACAGTGGTAGGGGTAGTGGAAGATTTTCATTTCCAATCTTTGAAAGACAATATAAGTCCATTTACTTTATACAGTACAGAAAATGGGGCACAAGGAGGGGTTGGTTTTGTATCCATTAGGTTGAATTCAGACCAATTGATGTCGGATGTAGCAAAAATTGAAAAAAAATGGGCCGAACAGAGCAATGGGCAGTTGTTTAAATTCAACTTTTTAGACGAACAACTTCAGGCGCAATATGCGGCAGAAGCCAATTCGGGTAAAATTTTAGCAGTTTTCGCTTCTCTTGCAATTTTTATTGCTTGTGTCGGATTATTTGGTTTGTCCGCCTATACCGCTAGCCTTAAAACAAAAGAAATTGGTGTTAGAAAAGTATTGGGGGCAAGTGTAGGAAGCATTGTTTACCTGCTTTCTTTAAGTTTTACAAGGCTTGTTATAATAGCCTTTGTAATCGCGGCCCCAGCAGCGTATTTTGCTATGGATAAGTGGTTGGGCAATTTTGCCTATAGAGTAGAAATTAGTCCTTGGCTGTTTGCTATTAGTGGTGCAGCCGCTTTAGGGATAGCCTGGCTTACCATAAGTTTTCAGTCCATCAAAGCTGCGATTGTTAACCCCGTTAAGTCTTTAAAAGATGAATAATGTTGTAGGAGGAGGGGCAACCCTCCTCCTTTTATAATTGTTAGATTTCCTCACCCTTGCGGGTTTTGTCTATCATGCCATCGATCCATTCTTTTCTGTTGTCAGGAGCATTTGCTTTACATTTTTCTAATTGCTTGATTGCTTTTTTACTGTTACCGGTCTTCTTCAAGGTCCTTGCATAGCCCAGGTAGGTGAACCATACCTCTGGGAATTTATCCACGTTAAACGCATGTATTCTTAAAGCTTCAGCTAAGTCTCCGGCTTCTGAAAGCCGCGCAGCATAGCTGTACAAATCATAGGCTTGGCCCAATGGAACCGCCTCTTTCATAACTTCTTTGGCTTCCATCTTTCTATTGAGTTTTTCTAGAATTAATGCTTTAGTTTGCATATTTGTAAAGTTTTTATCTGCTCTAAAACCACCGTACCCACCCCGGATGGAGCGGTTTGCCCATGACAATGCCTCTTCTAGGTGGGTGTCATTTGCCAAGCACCAAGCAGCGGCAGCATCCCAAGCACCCCACGACATATTCTGTTGTCCACGCAACTGGTACCGAAAGTGGGCCACCACTGTTTCGTTTAAATCAATTTCTATTGGAATGGGAATGCTTAATTTTTCCCACTCTAAAGCTAGGGTGATACTCTTTTCGGTTCTATCTATGAAGTTATATTGCAGCCATTCCGTATGTGCTTTTTTTATGGGCTTAACTTGGATTCTCAAGGCATCGTCTTTTAAAGAATCGTAATAATAACTGCCCCATAAATTGTCATTATTTGTGAAGATTATGGTCCATTCGCCCTCCCTAGGAATGGTTTGTATTCCGTATCGGCCAGCACCCAATTTATTGCCCTTTATGTGCACATCGGTACTGAATTCTATGGTGGAGTTTAAATTGGCTCCAGCACGCCAAGGAATCGGCTGTCCATTCATAGGGACTACCTCTCCCCAAATTTTTCTGTTTTTTACGGAAGGGCTCGAATAGTTAACGGTGATAGCTGTTATTCCCAATTTTTGCGTCTCTGTAACCATCGGGCTCGCTTGCGGCAGTTCTAACACGTGGTATTGTGCTTGTAGAGGGTTAAAAACCGAAGCCACCACCAACGCACTGCTTAAAAGTAGATTTTTCATTTGTTCTTTTTTTTATACAAACGATGCTGTTACCCGATGGGTGTTGGTTTTAGTCCAACAACACAATTGACACGGCCATCGGAATCAAAGACACGATGTATGCCAGACAGGATTACATTGGAGGTGTTGAGTGGCTTCCCAAGCTGGCTCGGCGAAAAATCTGGTGGAGCGATAGAATGCCCATAATAATTTTGTTATTTGCAGCTATGCAACAGAAAAACAAGCAGATTTATATAGCGCACCTCCTGTTTTGGCTGGTTTATGTAGGCATTAGATTGTTTGTCGTTCAGTTTTACAAAGGAAGTTTGGAGCAGCGCATTGTTGTAGAGCTAATAGAGCTTCCGTTAAAAATGCTGGCTTTGTACGGGATGATATATTTTCTGATCCCGAGGTTTTTATTAAAGAAAAAATTCACCTTGTTTTTTGTGTTTTTAATTGCCGCTATTGTTTTGGTAGGGCTATTGAGGCGCTTAGAAGACTTATTCGTCGTATTCCCTTTGCTCTATGAAGAAGGCACTTACACCACTGATTTTTGGAATAAAAGCAGGTTGTTTAGCGGCTTGGTTTATATTTATCCTGTAGTAGGCTTTGGTACCGCCGTTTATTTCGCAAAATCTTGGTTTGACAACCAGTTGTTAGCAGAACAATTAAAACGAGAAAAGGTAAGTTCAGAATTGCGCCTGTTAAAGGCCCAAGTGCATCCGCATTTTTTATTCAATACCATTAACAACATTTATTCTCTTTCTTTAACCAAATCAGACAATACACCAAAGGCATTGCTGCAATTATCTTCTCTTTTAAATTATGTTTTATACGAATGCAATTCTGAAAAGGTCTTACTTTCAAAAGAAATAAAACTCCTCGAAGATTACATTGCGTTAGAGCAAATGCGCTACCACGCCATCGACATTCAGTTCAAGGTAGTTGGAGCAATAGAAGGGTATCAAATTGCCCCGCTATTGTTACTTCCTTTTGTTGAAAACGCGTTCAAACATGGGGCTAGCACCTCCATTGACCAACCCTGGATTGTAGTACTCATAGATGTCGTTGAAGAACGGTTGCACTTAGTAGTAGAAAATTCCAGCAACCCGAATGTCCAAGAGCAAAAAGGAGGGTACCGGCAAGGAATTGGAATCAACAATGTGGTAAGTCGTTTGCAGCTCCAATACCCTAATAATTTTGTGTTTGAAAAACATAAAAATGGGAATACATTTTTGGTTAAATTAGAATTACCATTATCAAAAATCACTTAATATGATGCGCTGTGCTGTAATTGACGATGAACCTCTGGCCGCTGCTGTAATTGTAGCTTATTTGAATAAACTCGAAGGGTATTCAGTAGAATATGTTGGGCACCATGCGGTTGGCGCTTTTAATGCTTTGCAAAAGCAACCAATTGACCTGCTTTTTATGGACATCCAAATGCCGGAAATAACAGGGTTGGAATTTATAAAGGGATTGTCCAACCCTCCCAAAGTGATTTTTACAACTGCTTACAGAGAATTTGCATTGGATGGGTTTGAGTTGAACGCTGTAGATTATCTATTGAAACCTGTCTCTTTTGATCGGTTTTTAAAAGCATTATCAAAAATAGAAATGCCAACCAAGGAAAGCGCGGATTCAAAACAGCTTGACCAATCGGATGAACCCTATGTTTACATTAAAGTAGATAAGAAAATGGTTAAAATTCCTTTGCGAGAAATCCTTTTTGTAGAAAGTATAAAAGACTATGTTAAAGTAGTGACTAAAGCGAAGGTGTACATTTCTTACATGACCCTTTCTTATACGGCGGCGCGCCTGCCAATTAGTAGCTTTTTGAGAGTGCATAAATCTTTTGTGGTGAATATGGAAAACATTAACACCTACACTTCTTCAGAAATAGAAATAGAAAAAAACACAATCCCAATAGGAAGGCACTACAAGCAAGCTTTTGTAGATCGGGTAAAAGGAAAAGGCTTGTAATAAAAAAGGGAGCTTCTAGCTCCCTTTTTTATTGTTATAAATGAATTACTTCATCGTAAGCGGCAGCGGTGGCTTCCATAATGGCTTCTGACATTGTTGGATGCGGATGTACCGTTTTGATGATTTCATGTCCTGTAGTTTCAAGTTTTCTTGCAGCAACTACCTCTGCAATCATTTCGGTTACATTGGCTCCAATTAAATGAGCACCAAGCCATTCGCCGTATTTGGCATCGTAAATAACTTTAACAAAACCGTCTTTAGAACCGGCAGCACTTGCCTTGCCCGATGCAGAGAAAGGGAATTTCCCAACTTTGATGTCAAACCCTGCCTCTTTAGCCGCTTTTTCTGTATACCCAACAGATGCAATCTCCGGGCTGCAATAAGTACATCCAGGTATGTTGTTGTAATCCAGCGGTTCTGGGTTGTGTCCGGCTATTTTTTCTACGCAAATGATGCCTTCGGCAGAAGCAACATGGGCTAAAGCTTGGCCCGGCACAATATCGCCAATGGCATAAATACCAGGTATATTGGTTTTATAATAATCATCCACCAATACTTTGCCTTTGTCAGTGGCAACACCAACATCTTCTAAGCCAATGCCTTCAATGTTAGTGGACACCCCTACTGCTGAAAGTACCACATCGCACTCCAAAATTTCTTCGCCTTTTTTAGTTTTAACGGTCACTTTGCAACCTTTGCCTTTGGTATCCACATTGGTTACTTCTGCGTTGGTCATGATGTTCATACCGTTCTTTTTAAAAGTACGGCCCAATTGTTTAGAAACATCTTCATCTTCGACAGGCACAATGTTCGGCATGTATTCTACAATTGTTACATCCGTTCCCAATGTGTTGTAGAAATAGGCAAATTCAACTCCAATTGCTCCAGAGCCAACAATAACCATTTTTTTAGGGCGTTCTTTTAGAGTCATTGCTTCTCTGTACCCAATTATTTTTTTGCCGTCAATAGGCATAGTAGGTAATTCTCTTGATCTTCCTCCCGTGGCAACAATAATGTGCTCCGCACTGTAGTCTGTTTTCCCTCCTTTGTCGTCTGTAACTTCTACTAGTTTCCCTGGTTTTAGTTTTCCAAAACCTGTTAATTGTTCAATCTTATTTTTCTTCATTAAGAATTGAACACCTTTACTCATCCCGTCGGCAACGCCTCTGCTTCTTTTAACAATACTACCAAAATCTGCTGAAGCATCTTTAACGGTAATACCGTAGTCTTCCGCATGCTGCATGTATTCAAATACGTTGGCACTTTTTAACAACGCTTTGGTCGGGATACATCCCCAGTTCAAACAGATGCCTCCAATTTCGGCTTTTTCAACAATTCCAACCTTCAACCCTAATTGAGAAGCTCTGATGGCAGCTACATACCCTCCAGGGCCACTGCCTATAACTATAAGATCATATTTTGCAGACATATTGATTCGTGCGTTTTATATTTTGATACTAATTTTATTCCAATGCAAATTTAAGGGAAAAGTGCGTACAAAAAAATCTGATTCATATCATTCCCAAACAGAATTATCAATAAAATTGATGTCTTTTGTTAAGATTTCTGTTCAATATAGTTTTGAATCCTGCAAATGTTTTAAATTTGGCATCAGAAATTAAAAAACGATTAACCAAAACTTTCACTTCATGAAACTTTTAGAAGGAAAAAACGCACTGATCACGGGTGCTTCAAAAGGTATAGGAAAAGCCATAGCCATGGCGTATGCAGAACAAGGCGCTAATGTGGCCTTTACCTATTTATCAAGTGTTGAAAAAGGCGAGGCATTGGAAAAAGAATTGTCTGCCAAAGGTGTAAAAGCAAAAGGGTACCGCTCTGATGCTTCCGATTTTGCTGCAGCTGAAGCATTAATAAATGGTGTTGTTGCCGATTTTGGTTCGTTGGATATTTTGGTGAACAACGCAGGGATTACCAAAGACAACTTGCTTATGCGCATGAACGAGGAAATGTGGGACCAAGTGATTAACGTTAACTTGAAATCGTGTTTTAATACGGTCAAAGCTGCTTGTAGAACTTTTATGAAACAAAGAAGTGGGTCAATTGTAAACATGTCGTCGGTAGTTGGGGTAAAAGGAAACGCCGGACAGGCCAACTATGCTGCTTCCAAATCTGGAATCATTGGCTTTACAAAGTCCATTGCCTTGGAATTGGGATCAAGAGGGATTAGAGCCAATGCCATTGCACCCGGGTTTATTGAAACGGAAATGACGGATGCGTTGGATGAAAAAACAGTTCAATCTTGGAGAGATGCCATTCCATTAAAAAGAGGGGGCACCGCAGAAGATGTTGCGAATTTAACAGTCTTTTTGGGATCTGATATGTCGGCCTATATAACGGGGCAAACCATTCAAGTAGATGGTGGGATGCTTACTTAAAACTATATTAAAAAAGTACAAACCGGATTAGATTTTATTCCGGTTTTTTTATGTCCTTATAATTTTCTTTTTTTAACAACAAACTACCATTATGAAACCCCATTTTATATTGTTGGTATCTTGCATGTTATTGGCAAGCTGTCAACCTAGTGCCCAGTCTGAAACAGATGCGGCCGTCCAAAAAAAGTTTAAAGTTATTGCCTACCTGTTTGGCAATTCGACCAATCTTGGTTCTGCTGAAGTGGCTTATACTGGATTAACCCACCTCAACTACTCCTTTGCCAATATTGTGGATGGCAAAGCTGTTATTCCTTCCATACAAGATAGTTTGAACCTTTTAAAGCTTCAAAAGTTAAAATATGAGCAGCCTACGCTTAAAATATTGGTGGCCATCGGTGGTTGGACTTGGTCTGGTCATTTTTCAGATGTAGCCTCGAGCAAAACATCCAGAGCTAAATTTGTAGCTTCTGCTATTAAATTGGTGGTGGATTACGACTTGGATGGAATCGACATAGATTGGGAATACCCGAATTTACCTGGTATCGGGAACAAACACGCCAAGGAAGATGTGAAAAACTACACACTTTTGATGGCTGCGCTAAGGAACGCATTGAACGAGCTGTCAGAAACTACCAATAGGGAATATGAATTGTCTGTGGCCACTGGTGCAGGAAAGTCCTTTTTGGACAATACAGAAATGAAAGAAGTTCAAAAGTATGTAGACCATGTCAATATAATGACTTACGACAACTATGGTGAGTGGGATCCCCATACAGGGCATAATTCTGCACTGTATGCTTCCGATTTCGACCAAGACAAAAAGATTAGTACGGATAAATCCATTAAAATGTACTTAAAAGCAGGGGTGCCTGCTCAAAAAATCATCCTTGGTTTGGCATTTTATGGGAAAGCTTGGAAAGGTGTAAACCCTTCCAATAATGGGTTGTTTCAGCCGGCAAAAGGTGCTTATAGAAAACACAGGTCTTCAGAAGTAGCAAGCAATCCTTCAGCCTATGGTTTTAAGTCGATGTATGACAGTAGCGCCCATGCGCCGTTTTTATGGAATGAAGAGGAATCGGTTTTTATTTCTTATGACAACCTGGCTTCTTATCGAGAAAAAATGGAGTACGTAAAGTCCAATCAATTGGGAGGTACCATGTTTTGGGAATTAAAAGCAGATAAAGAGGGGCAGATCGTGTCTTTGATCAACAATGTACTTGGAAGTAAAGAATAAATGTGAAAAGGTTTCCTCTTTAAAAATAGTATTTGTTATTTGCCTAACATCGAGATAGATAATTGTAACTTGAAGAATGGCCCACAACGCTTTAACAAAGAACCATAAAAAACAGCAGAAAAAACCCTTGCTCAAAAGGATATTAAAGATTGTAAAGGTCTTTTTTGCTGTTTTTGCTTTGGTATTTACCACAGCCTTGGCCATATTTTATATAAAAAGAGATGCCATAGCGGAAAGTATTATCAAGTCTGCCAATCAGAATTATCAAGGCACCTTGGATTTTGATGATCTGCATTTTAATCCTTTGGTTAATTTTCCCAACGTTTCTTTTACTTTTGATTCCCTACAATATTACGAGCAGAACACGCAACAAATTGATTCAACATCCAAACCCATAATTGATGTTTCTAAGTTCCATGTTTCGTTGGATGTTTGGGCCCTCATTCAAAATGAAGTATTGATTGAGGCCATTATTGTAGAAGGAGGAGCGCTTCAATTGGTAAGGGATGTAAAAGGGGTTTATAACATTCAGAAAGCTTTAAAACCCAAACCTAAACCCAAGCCGAAGACAAAAGAAAAGAAGGCGCCTCCTGTTCCAAAAAAGAAAACTCCAGCAAAGAAGAAAAAAGTACCAACCAAGAAAAAAAAGAAACCAATAAAAAAAATAGACCTGGGGTTTGATCTGTCGTTAGAAAAATTGGCAGTGAATGGGGTAACCATTCAAATCGAAGACCAGCTTGCTCATAAGCGCTATAACTTTGAGGTGGAAAGTTCCAATGCTGCATTGTTTTATATGGAAGATTCCATAGGGGCTCGGCTTAAATCTGTGGTTTTGGTTAAAAATTTACCGATTAGCGATTTGGTTGCTGTTACGGAGAAAACAATTGCAATCGATACGGAAATTGGGGTGAACCAAACCAAGTCGCTTATAGGCATTTCCAAAATGAAAATGAGCATTGACAATGCTGATTTTGAGGTGTTGGGCAGTTTGGGTTTTAACAACAACAAGGTGGTAGACATAACATTGGACGGCTACGACAATGACATGCACATTACAAAACTGTTGTTAACACAAGAAGCTTTTTCTAATATAAAACAAGGGGATGTTTTTTTTGAAGGAAAAATAAAAGGAGAGTACGGTGAGTCCATTCCCAATTTTACCTGTCATTTTGGATCAAAAAATCTCAACGTATCGATTCCTTCTTCTGAAGCCTACATTAAAAACATGAATGTTAAAGGAACTTTTGTGTCAGGAGAAGAAAAAGATTTGTCGGGTGCTTCCCTAAAAATTGAGCATTTTAGAGCCGAATTACCCGGCGGGAAAGTAGAAGCAGTAATAAATTTAAAAAATTTACAAAAACCAGAGCTGGATTATGACATTCGCATGTCCGCCAAAGTGGATGGGTTTGATAAATTATTTAATCTGCAACCATTGGAAGGTGTTACCGGGTACATAGAGTTCAAAGATAAATACAAAGGGTATTATTTGGGGCCGAGAAACTGGAAGAAATTGGAGGTGCAACCCTTTTCATTGGTAGTTAAAGACTTGAGTTTTGCTATTCCAAAAGTGGGAAGGGTGGATCGGTTGGATCTGGCTCTTTCTGGCTCTTCGGATACTACCTATGTAAACAAATTTGAATTAATTACTGGCAATACGGACATTTCAATTACTGGTACGGTTAAAAATTCTATTGAATTTATTTTTGATCCAAAAGTGACAATGAAAGCCGATTTAAAGCTTCACTCTGGTGTATACGATTTACCTGAATTCTTATCTTTTGACCCGAGAATAGGACAATCCTTTCCGTATAAAATCAAAGACATTAAAGGGAATATAAGGATCGAAACAGATGTCAACCGGCTGTCCCGGTATTATATGGCACCAGATATCCTGTTTAGAATCGATAGTTTAGCGGCAGAGATCGATGGTTTTTTGCCTCCAGTGGTGCTTCGAAATGGCAACTTTCATTTGAAGGAGAAAAAGAAGGAGTTGTGGCTGGATTTTAAAAATTTTGATTTAGAAATTGCTGGAAGCCACAACAAAGCCGAATACCAATTTTTTAGTCCTAGAAAAGGGAACGACTACATGAACATTGTTCTGAACAGCCAAGGATTGGACCCTTCAAAATTACTGGTTGGGTACGATGATTCTGAGGTTGTAGATTTGTTAAAAGCCCAGCTGAATGGTGTCTTTTACTGTGACATTGAGTTGTCAAGAAAAAGAAATATGCTATTGGAAGCTATTCAACTCCATACCCAAAATGCATCGTATAAAGGCATGCTGGATACAATGGGAATAGGCAACTTGGATTTTAAATTAAGAAAGCTTCGAATAGGAAAAAACAAAGAATCTGGATTTTTTAATAAATTGATTGCCAATGGAGGCCTAGAAATATCCAATGTTACGAGCACCAAACTCAATGTCGGCGCTGTAAAATTTGAAGTTGGGATCTCCAATGGAAACTATACATTTCTTCCGACCGAGTCTTTGTTGTTTGGTAAAAAAGGCAAAGGTAGAATGGTGTTGGCACCTTTTAAAAGCCCTGCGCAATACGACATAGAATACGAAGTGGATCAAATAGATCTTAAAAGGGTCTTGCAATTGGTGCAACAAGATGAAATGTTTGATGGCAATATTGACTTACTTGTGGATATAAAATGCCAAGGAGATAATGTTAAAGACATCTTAAATAGTTTGGACGGACAGCTTTTGATGAAAGGCGAGGATGTTACGCTGTTGGGAATTGAGTTGGACAAGTTTATTAATAAATTCAAACGTAGCCAAAATTTTGGGCTGGTAGACGTGGGGGCCGTGGCACTGGCAGGACCTGTAGGGTTGGCTATTTCGAAAGGGTCACAATATGCCATGATTGCCACGAACGACTTGGGAGATTCTACCCATATCACCCAATTTTATTCTTCTTGTTCTATTGAAAATGGAAATGTAAACCTAAAAGACTTTGCATTGGCCACAAGGAAATACAGAGTAGCCACCAAGGGCTGGTACGACATCCGCACCGACAGCTTGGATATTACTTTTGGAATTGTGGATAAAAAAGGATGTGCCATGATCCGGCAATCTGTAAAAGGGCATTCCGAAAATTATGAAACCAGTAAGGTCAATATTGTAAAAACACTTTTTGCTCCAGTAACCAACTTATTGGACGATGTGAAAATTGTGGAGTGCGACCCTTTTTACGAAGGGTACGTCCAGCATCCGAAGAAAAAATAATAAAATATTTATTTCGAAATAACACTGCGTTAATCTAGAGAAGAAGGCTAATGCAAAAAAAATCCACTCCAATTGGAGTGGATTTTTTTTGTCTTCGGATTTTTTTGTGTGTGGCTTAGCGCTTGTTATTCAGTAGTTTACTTATCGGTGTATTGGTTTTGTATGCCAACATTTTAACCGTGTATTGCTTTTGTAATTCCATTCATAACAAGTGTGCTGTTTTTAATTTTTATCATTGGTATTAGTTGAAAGATTAAGAGATGCAAAATCAATGTACATGGAGAAAGATGTAGACAGCGAGAATAAAAAAAATGAAGAGGAAGAAAGAGCAATTTCTGAATTAATGGACCAAAGAAAAGAACAGGTCAAAGCATTTAAAAAGCTCTTAAAGAATCTGAAGAACGAACCTAAACTAAAATAATGACAAACCTTAATACATATTTTATGGAACAAATTATACAACGGACAGCCCGTTTTTGGATGCTGCTCGTCTTAGTGTGCGCTGTGGGTGTGCATGGATGGGCGCAAGTGAAGACTTTTGATAAAGGGGTGCGGCAAGGGGCTGTTCGAATTAAATTCAATACGGAAATGACTTCTGCATTGAAATCGATGAAAGTCACTTCAAAAAACAATATAGCCCTAACAGGTTTTAAAACAGTGGATGCTATTTCGAGCAAACACGATGCGACCACCATTAAAAGGGTGTTCCCAGAACATCCAGACCCTACTATTGAGGCGAGGCACCAAAAACACGGTCTGCATCTTTGGTACGAAGTATTAATGGATGGCAGTGCCAGCCCTGCCAGTGTGGCTTCCAATTACGAGGCATTGAGGGAAATAGAATTCGCAGAAGTGGAATACGCAACCACTTTGGATAATTATTCGGTGCGTTACGACAATTCTGTATCTCCTGTTTACAGCAGTACAGACTATGACGACCCTAGGCTCAACGACCAATGGCACTACAACAATACCGGACAGGTAGGAGAATATGAACAACTGGCCGACATCCAACTGTTTGAAGCATGGGAAACCAACGCAGGTTCTAACGATGTAATAGTAGCCGTTATAGACCAAGGGGTCGATGTGAACCACGACGATTTAAAAGTAAATATGTGGGTCAATGAAGCGGAGCTGAATGGAGAAGATGGAGTAGACGACGACGGCAACGGTTTTGTTGATGATGTACACGGTTGGAATTTTGACACCAACAATGGAAATATAGCACCACAAAACCACGGTACCCATGTGGCAGGAACGGTCAGTGCGGTAAATAACAACGGAGTAGGAGTTGCTGGTGTAGCAGGAGGAACAGGCAATGGCGATGGTGTTAGAATCATGTCGCTGCAGTCATTAGAAGGTGGAGCGATCGAAAACACCTTCGTTTATGCCGCTGATAATGGTGCCGTTATTACCCAAAATAGCTGGGGATACCAAATTGCAGGTACCTATAGCCAAGCGATATTGGATGCCATTGATTATTTCATAGAAGAAGCGGGTAATTATGAAGGAAGCCCAATGCGGGGTGGGGTAGTAATATTTGCAGCTGGAAATAACAACCAAGACGACAAATACTATCCGGGATATTATGAAAACGTAATTGCCGTTGGTTCAACCGGGCCAGATATGAAAAAAGCATCCTATTCCAACTATGGAACATGGGTAGACATTACTGCGCCAGGCGGTGAAACGCGCTACGGAAATGCATCTGGTGTGTTGAGTACCTTGCCTTTGAATGCCTATGGGTATTTGGATGGTACTTCTATGGCTTGCCCCCATGTTTCTGGAGTGGCAGCTTTAATCTTGTCTAATAGAGACCATCAGTTTACCGCCGAAGAATTAAAATTTCATTTGTTGACTTCCGTCTCAGAATTGGATGCCTATAATCCAGATTATGCAGGAAAGCTTGGCTCGGGTCATTTAGATGCTAAATCGGCCATGTACAATGACAATGGCATTGCGCCTAACCGCATTGCTGATTTGGAAATAACATCTGTTTCCCAGGATTTTATTGGGGCTTCATGGACTGTACCAATAGACAACGACGACGACAGACCTTACTTTTTTGACGTATACGTACACAACCAGGAAATTACAGAGGCAAATCTAGGGTCAGCTAGTAAAAGAATAGTTAGAAATGAAATAGATGCAGGCTCTGTATTTACCATGGAAATAGATGGCCTTTCTGCATTAACTGAATACCATATAGCCGTAAAAGGCCGTGACCGCTGGGGCAATGTTTCGCAGTTGTCCAATGGCATTAGTACCACCACCAATGCAGGGCCAGCCATAGCCATCGATGCTGGTGGCGAAGAAATTAACATGGTGATCGATGCTGCTGTTTTGACAAACGGCACACATGAAATTACGATCTTAAATGAAGACGAAGGGATTTTGCGTTGGGAGCATTTTGCAAGACAAAAGTCTTATGAACCCTTTAGTAGTTTTTCTTCTCTGCAATACCCGGTCCCATTAAAAACGAAGCCGGCTAATACCAGAAAGGACATTGTTATGCAGCCGACTGCTGAGCTTAATGTTAAGGTATTGAGCGAAGGGCTTCCAAGTTTTGAAGCATCGGAAAAAAGATATTCAGAGTACTATTCGATCGTGGTAATCGGTGAAACCGATACCGACTTGCCTAACTCATCCGCTACTAAATATTTTGTAGACGAGGTAGATGGGTTCAACCTAACAGACATTGACATGGTGCTGCAACACGACAACAGCACCGGACCAATGATAATAGAAGTTTACGATGGTCAAGGGCTTGGAAAAGAGCACTTGTTGTATGCGCAAGAATATGTAGCGGAACAAGAGGGCAGCAGCTATTGGGCTACCATTCATTTAGAAGAACAGATATATTTCGAACAGGGCAGCGCTTTTTATGTAGTAGTGCACAGCCCATCTGGCAATTTGTACCCGTTGGGCATAGGCCCTGAAGTAGAAGACGAATATTCTACTTATTGTTATTACTCGAATGATTTAGGAGAATCTTGGCAGTCTTTAGAAGAGGCATTGGGTACAGGGTTTTATGCCTGGACTACCATTCCTATGAGCAGAAACAAACACCTAGGAGAGTTCATTGCATTAAGCCCAGCTTCAGGTGAATTGCCAGGGTTTGGACAAATGAATACCACCTTAGAAATTGATGCTTCTGAATTGATTAACGGAGACATTAAATCCAACTTGGTAATAGCTTCCAACGACGACAACAACCCCGA
Source organism: Cytophagales bacterium Alg240-R148 (assembly GCA_900537185.1). Lineage (GTDB taxonomy): Bacteria > Bacteroidota > Bacteroidia > Cytophagales > Cyclobacteriaceae > Alg240-R148. The sequence goes on along the minus strand of LS999827.1, from coordinate 352,976 downwards.
AGTTAGAATTCCAATCAACCTTACGGTTGTCGGATACCAGCCAGATATTCAAGCCCAAAGCTTGGCTAATTTTGGTGGTGTTTTTATTGGTACATCGCTTTCAGGAAAAGTGTTGTTAGAAAATTATGGACAGGGTTCCATGAATAATATTGTGGCCACCAGCAGCCATGCGGATGTTGTGATAGACGAGTTTCCAACTCAAATTGAGGCCAGAGACGACGCTTATATCTACTTGACTTTTTCTCCTACAGCAGAAGGAGGGTTGAGCAGTACGATTCTTTTAGAATCCGACGAAGGTAATTTTGAACTAGCTGTTTATGGGTCTGGAATAGTGGCACCGCAAATTTCGGTGACACCTTCGGAACAGACGATTTCCAATATTACCCTTGGTGACGAAGTTACAGCACACTACGAAGTTTCTAACTCTGGTAAATTTCCTCTTAAGTACTACATTCCAGGCTGGGACGAGGACAATATCAAAGACGAAATCGAAGGCGATTTTCATGAATACGGATACAAGTTCAGTTCTAATGAAACAGGTGCTGCTAGTCCGGTTGCCTACCAATGGCAGGACATCCAATCTACAGGAGTTAAAATAACAGAATTTTTTAAAGGAGAAGTGTTCTCTGGAGATGGGGACCAATTCCACTACCCAGTTCCATTGAATTTTTCCATGCCATTTTACAGCCATTCATTTGATACGCTGTACATTACCAAACAAGGGATGGTGGATTTTGAGAATTCCGTTCGTTTGGTAAATGTGCCATTCTTTGAGTTCGAATATGGGCCGGAAGGTTTTATCTCTGCGTGGGGCAATCAATTTCAATTTTCAGTTGGAGGAGATGTGTATTACCAGTCTGAAGACGATAAGATCATCATCCAATACGAGCAGGCTCAAGAAGATTGGTACGACGACGGATTGTCTTTTACCTTTCAAATAGTACTGCATGACAATGGTAACATCAACATGTATTACAAAGATGTTATGTCGGTATTTGATGCCTACCCCGTAATGGTCAACGGACCATTGGTAGGACTAGAAAACCCTGAAAAAACAGATGGAGTACAAGTTTCAGGTTATTCGAGTAACACAGGAAGAATAGGGCCATTGGATTGGAAAGACGGGCTTGCGCTTGAATTTTTATACCCGGGTCCTGATGTGATTTCGGCCATACAAAATGGTTCTGGTGTTGTATTGCCAGGAGGCACAGAAATGGTGGACATTACATTCAATACAGAAAGTTTATACGAAGGCATTATTACTAAAAGTGTCAATTTTATAGCCAATGATCCTGTTAATGGATCTACAGTAGCTACCACTACTTTAGAAATTACGCAAGGTGGAACACCGGACATTGGAGTAAACAAAACCGCCTTTGACTTTGGTACCTTGTACCAAGGGGCCAACCAGTCGTACGAACTACTCGTGAAAAACAGTGGGACGGCCAACGAAACAGTAACATTGGCCTTACAAAATGATGCCTTTTTAATAGAAGGTGCACTTAACACCACCATTGAGCCACGCCGACAAGAGCGGTACAAAGTGAGCATACCAACCGACGTTGTAGGAACTCTAAACGACGTCATTGACATCAGCATAGGAGCAGGTAGTTCCATACAAGTAAGCCTTACAGGGGAGGTAACAGATCCTCCTGGTATTGACGTCGATGTTACTCCAATTAGCTTGGTGTTGAACCATGGAGATGCGTACGCTTTGCCTTTGTCTGTAGAAAGTACAGGGATTGCAAATTTAGAGTTTGCCGCAAGTGGTACCGAATGGATGGCAGTAGAATTTGAGCAAGGGCCAACGGACCCAGAGTTGTTAACAAAATATACCTACAGTTATTCTATGGGCGATGACAACCCAGCAGAAGTGCAGTACGCTTGGAAAAATATCGTGGACTCAGGTACCAGAATAGAGGTAGAAACCATGGATCCTTTTGATCCAGAAAATAATTGGAGAGAGATTGATTTGCCTTTTGACTTCAGTTTCTATGGAGAGCAGTACAACAAGGCTTATTTGAGTTACAACGGGATGATTTCATTTAGTCCGGACCAACCACCAGCTCCTTATGCCGAGCATTTACCACAAGAAAACGGACCGCGCAATTTCTTAGCGGCGCTGTGGTTGTCAGGAGGGTTTGATACCCGAACGTACGGACAAAAATCAGGGTTGTTTTACGAGGGCAACGAAGATTATATGGTGATCACCTACAGCTACATTATCAATGTATTTGGTATGGGATCGATGATCAGTACCCAAACTATTTTGTACAAAACTGGAGAAATTAAATTTCAGTATAAAGTGGAAGAAGACTTTGAAGAATTTTCTTCACAATTTGGAACGGTAGGTCTGGTAAACAAAGACGCATCCGATGTTGTACAAATTTCTGGATTGAAACCATTAGGGTTGGATCAAAAAGGATTGGCCATTGCAGTGAGTCCTAATAATGCAGTAGCAATTCCAGCTGGTGAAACTGCCAATGGAACCCTTACTTTTGATGCCACCAACTTGTATGCTGGTACTTATGAGGGCAACCTGGTGTACACCACCACCGTACCTGGAAGCGAAGAAATGCTAAGGCCAGTCACTTTGAGGATATTTGCAGATGCAGGGTTAACTGCTTCAGTAGAAACGCTTGATTTTGGTGATGTTATGGCCTACAACGATGTGGATGGGCCCGTTGTTTATACCCAAGAATTTGAAATTGAAAACACAGGGTATACCGATGTCAAAATCAGTGACCTATTGTTGGATGTTGCAGATGATAAAGTAGAACTGGAAGCCTATGTATTCTTACAGGGTGTATGGTCATGGCAACCGGCATCTGAATTAAGCAGAACAGAAGCATTGCGACCAGAGGCAACAGTTCTAGCTAGAGTTATTTACACGCCGGATGAGAACATGGCTGGCGCGATGGAAAATGTTATAGCAGTGTCTTCCAATTTGGCTGGGTTTGAAATTCCTTTGTATGCCAATGTGTTAAGGCCTCCAAATGCCAACATTGATCCAACTAAGATTGAAGTGGTGGCGGTGTTGCCTTCCCATACAGAGTCTCATTCTGTAGCATTCGATAATAATACAGGAACAGGAGACCTCCACTACAGTTTCGAAATTGAGTACCTGCGAGGTGTTACCTCCAGTGCACAACCATCGAGCAGCACAGTGGTTGGGTCCTCAGTAGAAAAAGGAAGCGTAAATTTGCTGTCCCAGGATCCTACTGCAAACTACAACATTGAAACAACTTCTACAGAAGAAACTTTTAATAGGGTATTCTCTTATGAAGATGCAGAAGCGCCGGACACCTTTTTAGGGTACAACGGGACCAATATTTTAAGAGCTGCTACCCATTTTAATGCAGGCGATGAAGGGTTTAATCTTACCCATGTACAGTCTTTTTTCAGATTGGAAGGGCTAACGAGTGAAGAAATTACAGTTGAAATTTATACTGGATCGGATGGGATAGCCAATGCTAATTTGGCTTATGAATTTGACCTGACAATTAGCGGAAGCGGCGACGATGCCTCTGGCGCTTGGCATACTATAGAGTTGCCTCAGAATATAACGCTTTCAAGAAATGAGGATTTTTATATCCTAATAGAGTACCCAGCTAGTATTGGTTATCCAGCAGGAGTAAAATATGGCTTGGAAGACATGGCTGGCAGGTATATGCTGCACAGCGACGGCGTTTGGTTTGACCTACAGGTAGATGGAGAAAGGCCAGGCGAAGGTTGGATGATGAAAGCAGCGGAGCTGGAATTTGTTTCTGGCGAATGGGTGAGCATCCTAAGTGCCACCGAAGGCAGTTTAAGTCCAGGGCAAAACACCAATATTGATTTGCAGTTTAGCGCATTAAATGCAGAGCAAAAATGGCAAAATGCAAATTTGGTTGTTAAATCAAATGACCCACTACAACCGGTTGTAAAAGTTCCGTTGGCTCTTTACCTCAACGCAGGTCCAGAAATTCAAGGATTTTCTAATCAGTTGGCAGTGTATGAAGGGGATACATTAAAGTTCCAAGCACAGGTAGTAGATCCAGACGGAGATGCATTTACAGTTTCTACAAGCAGCAATTTATCCAATGCAACCTATGGGTTCGAGGCAGGCGTGTTAACAGTAGAGTATGTGCCAGGTTTTGAGGATGCTGGGGCAGTAGAACTACTGGTTGCAGCTGAAGACGAACATGGTGCGCAATCTGAAATGCGCATGCAAGTGCAAGTTTTTGATGTTAACAGGTTGCCAAAAGCTACCAGTTTTGAAGCCCTACAATTTGTTGAAAATGGCAATATGATGTCTTTTAATTATGCAGATTTTGCCATGGATCCGGATGGAGACGCGCTTACATTCGAATTGGTTAGTGAAGATGCTTCCATTGCGCAAGTGTTTTTGTCAGAAAACCACTTTGTAGTACAACCTATGCAATTGGGTACTACAGAATTGCGCTTGTTTGCGCAAGACTCAAGAGGAGCAAGGGCCGAAATAAAAATTCCAGTAGAGGTAAACAATGTGCTTGGTACAGATCCTGAAATTCAAGGGTTTTATGCTTACCCTAATCCTGTAGAAGAACAACTTCAATTGAAATGGGACGAACGTTGGACTGGCCCCTTGATGGTTCAAATTACAGACCTCAATGGTCAATTAATATTTGAACACCATTACACCGATGCCCAAAGAGGAGAGGTGGTAACCATAGATTTCGCAGCGCTAGAATACGGTGTGTATCTGATCAAAGTAACCAATCAAGACCAAACAAAGATGGTCAAGATTGTAAAAAAGTAATCTAAGTTTAATCGAATATATAAATATTATGAAGAGATTTTTATTCCTACTGCTGACACTGGTGGCAACTGGTGCGTTGAGCAGCCAACATGCACTTGCCATTGACCGGGGCGAAAGCAGTGCAACATATGAAGCGTTTTTTTGGGCTACCGATGGTGGCCCACTAGGCCTGTCTGGTGTATCCGTTACCATTGATGGACAGACGGTAGAAGGTGATTTCGGCGGCTTGTCTGTATTGACAGGTTTGGCCGATGGAACCTATTCTTATACGGCCTCTAAAACAGGTTTTGTAACACAAACCGGAGAAGTAACTATAACTGGGGCCAATGTTGAGGTATTTTTGACCATGGCACCAGCGTATGAGGTGTTTTTCTGGGCAACTGACGGTGGTCCATTGGGCTTGTCTGGTGTTTCGGTAACTATAGGCGACCAAACGGTAGAAGGTGATTTTGGCGGCTTGTCTGTGTTGACAGGCTTAGGAGACGGCACCTATTCTTATACTGCCTCTAAAACAGGTTTTGTAACACAAACCGGAGAAGTAACCGTAAGTGGTGCCAACGTAGAAGTATTTTTGACCATGGCTCCAGCGTATGAAGTGTTTTTCTGGGCAACAGACGGCGGCCCACTGGGCTTGTCTGGTGTTTCGGTGACAATAGGCGACCAAACGGTAGAAGGCGATTTTGGCGGCTTGTCTGTGTTGACAGGCTTAGGAGATGGCACCTATTCTTATACTGCCTCTAAAACAGGTTTTGCTACGCAAACAGGAGAAGTAACGGTAAGCGGTGCCAATGTAGAAGTATTTTTGACCATGGCTCCAGCGTATGAAGTATTTTTCTGGGCAACAGATGGCGGTCCTTTGGGCTTGTCTGGTGTTTCGGTGACGATAGGCGACCAAACGGTAGAAGGTGATTTTGGCGGCTTGTCTGTGTTGACAGGCTTAGGAGATGGAACGTATACTTACACTGCGTCTAAAACAGGTTTTGCTACGCAAACAGGAGAAGTAACGGTAAGCGGTGCCAATGTAGAAGTGTTTTTGACCATGGCTCCAGCGTATGAAGTGTTTTTCTGGGCAACAGATGGAGGTCCACTGGGCTTGTCTGGTGTTTCGGTAACGATAGGCGACCAAACGGTAGAAGGTGATTTTGGCGGCTTGTCTGTATTAACAGGCTTGGGAGATGGAACGTATACTTACACTGCGTCTAAAACAGGTTTTGTAACGCAAACCGGAGAAGTAACGGTAAGTGGTGCCAACGTAGAAGTATTTTTGACCATGGCTCCGGCGTATGAAGTATTTTTCTGGGCAACAGATGGCGGTCCTTTGGGCTTGTCTGGTGTTTCGGTGACGATAGGCGACCAAACGGTAGAAGGTGATTTTGGCGGCTTGTCTGTATTAACAGGCTTGGGAGATGGAACGTATGCTTACACTGCGTCTAAAACAGGTTTTGTAACGCAAACCGGAGAAGTAACGGTAAGTGGTGCCAACGTAGAAGTATTTTTGACCATGGCCCCAGCGTATGAAGTGTTTTTCTGGGCAACAGATGGCGGTCCTTTGGGCTTGTCTGGTGTTTCGGTAACGATAGGCGACCAAACGGTAGAAGGTGATTTTGGTGGTTTGTCTGTGTTAACGGGTTTAGGAGATGGAACGTATGCTTATACTGCGTCTAAAACAGGATTTGTTACGCAAACAGGAGAAGTAACGGTAAGTGGTGCCAACGTAGAGGTGTTTTTGGCAATGGAGTTAGCATATGAAGCAGCATTTTTGGCAACAGACGGTGGCCCAGTAGGGTTAGAAGGAGTCGAAGTGGATGTAGATGGAATGGTAATGGTGAGTGGTGCAGACGGAGCGGCCGTATTTGAAGGTTTGGGCGCTGGTGTATATAATTACGCTGCTACCAAAGACGGATACAGGTCTACCGCAGGAACATTCGAGATAGTAAATGCTGATGTAGCAATACAATTGGTATTGCCAATGGAATACGAAGTTAGTTTCAGTGTTACGGATTTTCAAGGCAACTTGGAAGCGGCGAATATAGCCATTGATGACCAAGATTTAACAACAGATGTAAACGGGGCAAGCACCATACAGTTAATTGATGGCTCCTACGACTATACGGTCACCAAAGACGGGTATGCAGACCTAACAGGTACAATAGAAGTGGCTGGCGCAGCAGTGAACGAAGTGGTTGCAATGGCAAAGGAGAGTATGGTACAATTTGTAGTGGACGACCACAGCAACCTATTAGCTGGAGCAAAAATTGTTTTTAATGATGTGGAAGCTACTACTGATGCACAAGGGGCTGCGAGTTTTGAAGGAATCTTGAATGGCACCTATGATTATTCAATTGAATTAGAGGGATACTTATTAGTAGAGGGCAGTACGGTTATTGAAAACCAAGATGTTGCGATAGAAGAGAGTATGGATTTAATTCTTTCTGCTAACGAAGCAATTCAAAAAGTGTTTACTTTTTACCCTAACCCTGCTACAACCCAACTTAGCGTACAATTTAAAAACAAGGCATCCGTAGTCGAAGTAAGTATTTTGAACCTGAATGGTAAAGTAGTATACCGCCAACAATTGGAGGGCAACCAAGCAGCCGAAGTGGATGTAAGTGGCTTGGAAAAAGGGATCTACTTAATTCAAGTGGTTGCCGATAAGGAATCTTTTGTGAGCAAATTTATAAAAGAATAAAAACTCTAAAACAAATAATAAAATGAAAAATAGATATAAAAATATACTTGTGTTGCTGATGGCTTTTGTTGCTGTGTTGTCTTGTAAAAAAGACGACCCAGTGGCACCGGGTCTGTCGGATATTTTAGCTGGTGAGAAGTGGAATGTGGTAAGTGTAATGCACAGCCAAGAAGGGGATTTGACCAGTCATTACCAAGGTTTTGCAATGACTTTCAGCAAAGATGCAGGGCAGGCAGATTACGATGGTAAATATTCAATTGACAAGGCCAGTCCTATTTTTCAGGGATCCAGTGGTCTTTGGAAACTGACAGAAGGCAGCAGTGGTGACAAACTAGATTTTGACAACGGAATGGTTTTCGTTGCCCAAATAACTGAGACAACCCTGGTATTGAATTTTACATCCGATTTAAATGGAGGCAAAGTAGATGGACTTGATGGGGGGTATGTGTTTACTTTAAATCGATAGTTAGGTTAAATTATTTTTTGAAGGGCCCGAATGGGGCCCTTTTTTTTGCTAAAATTGTCCTAAGTAGGCAGTCATATTCTCCGATGAATCCAAATTCAATTTTTTTCGAAGTCTGGTTCTGGCCACTTGTAGGGTGTTATTAGATTGCTGGGTTATAGAGGATATTTCTTTGGTGCTTAAGTTCAAGCGCAAAAAGGCACAAAGTTTTCTTTCGTTAGGGGTTAGATCGGTATGTTTTTTAGATAAGTTGGTATAAAACTCCGAATGTACTTGACTGAAATGGGTTTCGAAATCTTCCCAAACGTCCTGTTGTGCCGCTTTTTGAAGGTCTAAGGTGATTTTATTGATGTCTTTTTGATTTTCTTTTTTAAATTTCCCCTTCATAGACATCAAACGCTCGCTTACACTGTTGATGAACTCGTTATTTTTCATTAGATACATCACATTGGTGGTGAGTTCCTTGTTTTTATAATCAAGAGTCTCTTCCAAAGACTGTTTTTCTAACGACAAGTGTTTGTTATTAAGGGACAAGTACTCATTGTTTAATTTTGTGATTCGCGACTTGTTGGCAATATTGCGGTATACCAAAACGAATATAACAAGCAACATAAATATTGTTGCAGCAAGTCCGTAGTTCCATAGTGTCCGGCGTTTTTGTTCTTCAATGAGTTTGTTTTTTTCAGACTGGAAAAGGTACTCTAATTCCAACCTTTCTAAGGCCTTTGTTTTTTCGATGTTAAAAAGGCTGTCGTTAAGTGTTTTGTAACGCAAAAGTTCTTTATAGGCTTTTTCGTACTCCCCTTGTATGCCGTAAACTTGATGGAGTATTTTAGAAGCATAAAACACAGTTGCCGTACTTCTTGTTTCTTGCGCTAGTGCTGCGCTTTCGTTTAAATAAAGGATAGTGGAGTCATAGTCTTGTTGGTTAAAGAACAATTCTCCTATATGCATTTTCATTAAAGCGATGCCTATTTTGTTGTGGAGCGATTCATGAATTTTCAAAGCCTCCATGTAATTGGTTCGTGCCAAATCATATTTCCCATTGTGCAAGTACAAACTACCAATATTCGAATACACAACTGCCTGTTGGTCTGCTATATTAAATTCTTCTGCTATATTGATGGCTTTGATGTAGTACTCCATGGCTTGCCCAGTGTCGTCTTCACTTTCATAGGTGGCACCCACGTTGGTATACAATTTACTCATACGAACAGCATGGGGCGTGCTGCCCATTTTTGTTTTAAGCCCATCTAATAGAGCGCCAGACCGCAAGTAGTACTCTCGGGCTTTTCCATATTCTGTTTTTCTATCGAAAACGATGCCCATATTGTTCAACAATGCTTGTTCAATTTCCGGGAATTGTTTGTTTTCAATTTGTTGCACTCCCAGAATATACTGTTCTAGTGCTTGATCAAAATTACCACCTAAAAGGCGGGTGTTTCCCAGGTTCTGATAGGCGATTGCAATTAATGAATCATTTTGTATGGAAACGGCATGTTGCATGGCTTTTTGGCAGTAGAAAAAGGAAGAATCAAGGTCGCGGTACAAATAAGAACGGGCCAGTGCTATGCTGGTGCTCGCCAGTTCGTATTCTGAATTGGCTTGCTTTAAACTCAAATGCAAGCTGTCATTTTTTATTTGTCCTTCAGCAAAACAACAGGGTATGCCAATAAAAAGTATGATTAACCATCTCGTCATAAAAAGCAATCAATTTAGATTCACAGCGGTTGATTTTGTGGAGGAGTTTGTACCGTGATTGAAATGCAAAATACAGAAATAATATTAAATTATCAGAATGATTTGGCAGGCCTACTTACATCGATAGTACATGCAGGGTTGAATATGCAACTTTTGAGGTAGTTGCCTGACATCGAAGTGGTTTGAATGATTTGTAAAGGGAGAAACCGGAAAGGGTCAGGCTGGGCAATGGGCTTAAAAAAGATATGGGACAACCAATCCGAAGATCAGCAACTGTCCCATACAAACTACCCCATTATAAAGAAACAAAGGTATAATATATTACTTGAATAAGTGCAGCTTATTTATAAAATTTTTCTTGAATTTTGTGTCGAGGGTGTTTGTTTGAAAGACAGAAGTACGCTTACCGGTGTACTTTTTGGTAGTGGGTAGGAGTGTAACCGGTTAATTTTTTAAATTTCCGGTTGAAATTGGATAGGTTGTTGAAACCAGCTTTGTAACAAACTTCGGTTACGGTGGTGTCCTTGGATATAAGTAATTTGCAAGCGTGTCCTATGCGCACTTCTGTTAAAAAGTCAATGTATGTTTTTCTGGTGCGTTGCTTGAAGTACCGACAAAAGGCAGAGGGGGTCATGCTGGCTATTTCCGCCACCTCTTCCAATGATATAGGTCGGTCGTATTCGTTCATCGTAAATTGATAAATATCGTTCAAACGTTTTCCTTCCATATCCGTAACAGAAAAATTCATTGTTTCAGAAGCCATTGGAATAAACTTGTCCGAACGTACCAGTATGTTAATTAGCTTTAATAAGTGAATTAATTTATCCAAACTGTGAAGGAATTCGATGTTGCGCATCATATTGCCTATCACTTTTTTAAGAGATCCTTTTAGTTTTAATCCCCGTTTTGTAAGCAATAAAAAATTCCTTAATTCACGTGTCTCGGGCAGTTGTAAAAATTCACTCCCAAAAGTGGACTGATCAAAAAACACTGAAATTGCATGTGCCTTGAGCGTTGAGTTTTCATTGTAATAATCCGCATCGTTTTTTAGAACGTGCGGTATGTTGGCTCCTATAACAAAAACATCGCCTGGTCGGAAAGATCCAACATAATCTCCCAGTATAACAGTGCCTGTACTTTCAATAATTAAAGTAATTTGGATTTCTGGGTGTTGGTGGAAAGTATCATAAAAATGAGGTTGGTGGTCTACTTGCACCCGAAAAGATGCATCCTCCGTTTTTGGTAATTTAAATGGAAGAACCTTCATTTTTGTCTATACTATTTAAACTTTTGACTTGCCGTGAATAATATTGAAATGTCAAAATAGTATGTAGACCGTAAACATCCAAACAAATAGGAGGATGTTTTTTTAAAGAATTAATATTGCGTTAAGAACAATCCATAAAAAACCCCGGCTTTTTACAAAGACGGGGTTTTTTTATTTTTAGTAAGAGGTGATATTACTTCTTATCATCTACTTCTTCAAACTCTACATCTGAAACGTCGCTGTCTGCATCGGCTCCTTCGGCACTGGCACCTTCAGCCCCAGCATCTGGTCCTGGTTGTGCACCTGCTGCAGGATCTTGTCCTTCCGCGTACATTTCTTGAGAAGCACCTTGCCAAGCTTCATTAAGCGTGTTCATGGCTGTATCGATGGCCGCTAAATCTTGAGATTGGTGTGCAGTTTTTAGTTCTGCAAGTGCCGCTTCAATTTTAGTTTTATTGCCTTCAGAAAGCTTTTCTCCAAATTCCTTTAATTGTTTCTCTGTTTGGAATATCAAAGAATCAGCAGCGTTGATTTTCTCCACTTTTTCTTTTGCTTCCTTGTCGGTCTGAGCATTGGCTTCCGCCTCTCTTTTCATTGTTTCGATTTCTTCGTCTGTCAAACCAGATGAAGCTTCGATTCTAATGTTTTGCTCTTTTCCAGTACCTTTGTCTTTTGCAGAAACATGCAAAATACCATTGGCATCAATGTCAAAAGTCACTTCAATTTGAGGTACGCCTCTTGGCGCTGGTGGTATACCGTCTAAGTGAAATTTACCAATTGACCTGTTGTCGTTGGCCATTGGGCGCTCTCCTTGAAGAACGTGAATTTCAACTGAAGGCTGGCTATCAGCGGCCGTTGAAAATGTTTCCGACTTTTTAGAAGGAATTGTTGTATTGGACTCGATCAATTTAGTGAATACTCCACCCATTGTTTCGATACCCAAAGAAAGTGGCGTTACATCCAACAACAATACATCTTTAACCTCTCCAGTTAAAACACCCCCTTGAATGGAAGCACCTACTGCTACAACCTCATCCGGGTTAACCCCTTTCGAAGGTTTTTTGCCAAAGAATTTTTCAACTTCTTCCTGTATGATAGGAATCCTTGTAGAACCACCTACCAAAATAACTTCGTCAATATCTGAAGGACTCATGCCAGCATCTTGTAATGCTTTTCTACATGGCTCCATTGATCTTTTAATTAAGCTGTCCGCTAATTGCTCAAATTTAGCTCTGGATAGTTTTCTTACCAAGTGCTTTGGCATGCCTTCTACAGCCATGATATATGGCAAGTTGATTTCAGTTTCAGTAGAGCTAGACAATTCAATTTTGGCTTTTTCTGCTGCTTCTTTCAACCTTTGAAGGGCCATAGGATCTTTTCTAAGGTCTAATCCTTCGTCAGATTGGAACTCATCTGCCAACCAGTTGATAATTACCTGATCGAAATCATCTCCACCCAAATGGACATCGCCATTGGTCGACTTTACTTCAAATACACCGTCACCCAATTCAAGAACAGAGATATCAAATGTACCACCACCAAGATCGTATACAGCAATTTTCATGTCTGCATTTTTCTTATCTAATCCATAAGAAAGCGCAGCTGCTGTTGGCTCATTTATTATTCTTTTTACTTCAAGTCCGGCAATTTGCCCGGCCTCTTTGGTTGCTTGTCTTTCTGCATCGTTGAAATATGCAGGAACAGTAATAACTGCTTCTGTTACTTCTGTGCCTAAATAATCTTCAGCAGTAGCCTTCATTTTTTGAAGTATCATTGCTGAAAGCTCTTGAGGCGTATAAAGTCTGTCTCCGATCTTTACTCTGATAGTATCGTTGTTTCCTTTCTCAAGACCATAAGATACTGTCTTCAATTCTGCACCTACCTCAGAAAACTTTTTACCCATAAACCGCTTTACAGAGGATACTGTATTTTGCGGATTGGTTATTGCCTGTCTTTTTGCAGGATCTCCTACTTTTCTCTCTCCTTTGCCACCATCAAGAAATGCAATAATTGAGGGGGTTGTTCTCCTACCTTCACTGTTAGGAATAACAACCGGCTCATTACCTTCCATTACAGCAACGCAAGAGTTGGTCGTACCTAAGTCAATTCCAATAATTTTTCCCATAACTTTATCTTTATTCAATTTTTTTGATCCATTATAATCAACTCTTCTTCATCAATGGTTATGCCAACCTTAATAATGTGACATTCTGACAGAAACGAGTCGATTGACAGCTTTCTTAGGTTTTATCGCGTCAGATTAAGTGACAAATTGTAGTGGAATGTGTCAAAGAGAAGGGAAATAAAAAAGGCTGCAACCAATGTTGCAGCCTTTTACTATTTAAATAAAGTTGTAAGAAAACCGGCATTCTTAAAACTCATGTGCGCCTATGTCGTAATCGTCTTTTGGTCTTTCTTCAAAATAAAAGTCCCAATTAAGGTTGCGGTCCGAAACATCCAAGCCCATGTCGATGAGCGGAGAAGATTCGACCAATGAAAAGTCTTTAATACCAATATTTTTAAAGCCAACCTCGTCAATGTTTTGGGTCTCAAAATTGTTTTGTACATCAATTTCAACGTTGTTGGTATTGATTAACATTAGTTTTCCAGGGAAATTGACCACAACGTTGTTGTACATAATGTTCCCTCGAGTTTCTCCAGAGATCATTTTTAAACCATTGTCCCCTAAATTGACCAAGGTATTGTTGTAAATGTAAAACCCAGTACCTGCTTGTGGGGCTCGGTCGGTAGTAACGATGCCATCGCTACCACAGTTGTATATGATGTTGTTGAAAAAGCTGAGGTCAAACCCTTGTAAAAATGCACCTCTGCCAGAACCTTGTTCTACCATATTGTTGTACACCATGCCTGTGGTGCCTGGGTTGATCATGATGCCGGCTTGGTGGCTTTTGTCGTTTCTTGTGCCATAGTTAAATACAGAGTTGCCAAAAATTTGACAATCTTGAATGGCACTGCCTACTTGAATTCCGTCTTTGCCAATGTTCTCTAATATGTTGTTGTATATTCTTACACCATGCAATTCAGGCTCGAACTGTTTGGTCCCACAATTGGCCGGCGTGGTACCCGAATTCCAATGGGATCCACCGATGTACAATCCTTCATTGGAAGTATTGGTGATTTTGTTGTTGTGGATGATGGTATTGAACTGCGTAAAGTTACTTCTATTGGTAGAGCCATCACAAGTGGGGTCTGTTCTTGCCGTGATTCCAGTATTGCCAGCAGAAAGCACTTCAATGTGGTCTATTTCAAAATCAGAAGATCGCTTCTCCACCACAATGGCGAAATCTTTAGCCGTTATGGCAATTCCATAATAGTTGCCAGCATCTCCAGTGCCCGTAATTTTAAAATGGGTGCTGTTGTAAAACCGCATGCCTGCAGTAGTAGTACTGGTTACATTGGCCAATCCGTCGCAATTGGTGAAAATAAAAGGATTATCGGCTGTACCATTGAAATTTTCAGCGAAAAGCGCTTTTCGTGTACCTGCTCCAAGGCATATGACAGAGCCGGGAGGCAGTTTCAAGTTGTTGTTGTCAATGGCATATTGGTCCGAGGGGATAATAAAATCACATTCAGAACAAGCTACCGAAGGGTATTCGCAACTGCCATCGTCAAAAGTGGCGTCAGCATCATAGTTCAATGCTTCGGGATCGTTACAACCTAAAATTGCGCTATCGATGATGATTTCCCCTCCGCCTCCGTCGTCTTTTTTACATCCAAATATTAGGAGCAGCAATATTAAAGGCGCTGTAATTTTCAAGTATTTCATGTATGGTGTTTTTAATTGTATTAAATGGGCTTATGGAATTTAACTATTTTCCATTCTAATTTCAATTATTTTATACAAGGCCGCAATTTTTTTTGGATTATTTGAGTGTATTGTCTGTGGAAGGGGTGTTTTACTCGATTTGTGGGGAGAGTTGGTTTTATTCAATCGTTTTAAAATAATCTCTTTATCGATTTCAGGTTTATGCTCTCTTGTCTCCCTCATAGCCACATCGTTGTTTAAATTTATTAATTGTGGCGGACTTATCAATCCCCATGAAAATATCCTGACTAAAACAGGCCCATTCATTTTATCTGCATTTGTTAGCATTTTTTTCTCCTGAAATTTACTTAGATAGCCAGTAAGTTTATCAATGTTGGATGGTTTTGTTTTTACTTTATGGGCTTCTATTCGAGTGTTATCAAAGTGAATCTTTAATGTGTTGTCTTCAAGTTTAAATGAATCGATTTTTATTGAAGTTATAATATTCTGATTTAGTACTGAAGTAAGCCAGACTGCGGTGTCTGTAAGAACACTTACTAAATAGTCAGCAGAAGTAATAGTAGTTAACAGGAAACGAGCCGATGTAAATAATCGGAGGTCCCACAGGTTAGTGAAGTGACTGAACGTTAGGTGTAGTGAAAATTCGTATAGGAATACTTTAGTATAACCTATGCTTAAAAGTAGCGCAAAGCAACTACTGGTGTGAGAGGCGCATCGATGGGCTTAATAGCGCATCGACCGTCTACTCTGTTTTGGGTAGTAG
Organism: Cytophagales bacterium Alg240-R148; assembly: GCA_900537185.1. Classification (GTDB taxonomy): domain Bacteria; phylum Bacteroidota; class Bacteroidia; order Cytophagales; family Cyclobacteriaceae; genus Alg240-R148. The sequence continues at coordinate 337,526 of LS999827.1, read as the reverse complement.
TATCGTCATCAACTACCTATCCCTTAGAATAGACGGACGTGCAACTTTGAAGAGGGTATTAATCCAAAAACATTTTGCGAATTCCAGCTCTAAATACTTCGTCACCCACCTCATTTCTTTGTGCATACATAGCCTTAGCGCCTTCACCAGCCACATAACGTAATTTTGATTGTCCATCTGTTGTAGCATCCAATACTACTTGTGCAATTTGTTCTGCAGTAGAGTGGTTTTGTATTATGGCAGGATCAGTCATAGTTGTATTAATTTTTTCTAATTCCTCGGCATACGCTTCATGCGTAACCATTTCCATTGAACGTCCACCAAAATCTGTAGCAATACCTCCTGGGGAAACTGTTTTTACCAGAATTCCGTGTGATGCCAATTCAAATGCCAAGGCTTCGCTCCAGCCTTCTAAAGCCCATTTTGTGGCATTGTAAACAGAGAAGTACGGGAATGCCATCAATCCACCAATTGAAGTTGTAGTAATGAACAGTCCATTTTTTTTCTCACGAAAATGAGGGATAAACGCTCGTGTTACATGCATCACACCGATAAGGTTGGTGTTAATCTGACGAGAGATTTGCTCATCTGTAAATGATTCAAAAACACCTGCCAAACCGTAACCAGCATTATTGAATACAACATCAATTGTACCTATAGAAATGGCTTTTTCAACAGTCGATTTTATTTGTTTTGGGTTGGTTACATCTAAAGGAAGTAACGTAATGTTTTCTATCTTGTCAAGTTCGCTTTCGTTCTCAGGTTTTCGCATCGTAGCGATTACATTCCAACCTTGCTCAGCAAAAAGTGTTGCTGTGGCTTTTCCTAAACCTGAAGATGCTCCGGTAATAAAAATTCTTTTTGTCATTGTTTTGTTTTTAAATTGTTAGAGTACAAATATCCAGTGATTAAAACGAAGCAATTAACATGAAAAGAGGAATGTTAAACACAAATTATTGAAAGGGATATGGAAGGCTGCTATTTCTAAATGAATTAATTTGACTGTCTGTATTCTTGGGGAGTTAAGCCTGTTTTTTGTTTGAATAAACGGCCAAAATAATGTGGGTAATTAAATCCGAGTGAATAAGCAATACCACTAATTGAATCCGTTGAGCTTAGCAATAGACTTTTTGATTTCTCAATCAAGAAGTCATTGATGTGGTCCTTAGCAGAACGTCCTGTGCTTTTGGAAAGCAAATCACTTAAATAACTAGAAGAAAGGTGGCATTTATCCGCTAGATACTGAATAGTAGGAGGTCCTTCGTCTAGGAGAACATTTTTTTTATAATAGTCTTTTAATAAAACTTCAACCTTGGCTGCTACATCATGATTAGTAGCCGAACGGGTATTAAATTGCCTTTCGTAAAAACGAAGACTATAATTAAGCAACAATTCAATATTTGAAACCAAAACTTGTTGGCTATGGTTGTCAATTCTTTCTATAATCTCATTTTTGATGAGTTCTATAATTTGGGTAAGTGTATTTTGTTCCTGTTGAGAAAGATGAAGTGCTTCATAAACATCATAATTAAAAAAGTTGTAGGAGTCCATTTTTGCACCCAGAGGAGTGTTTCGGATTAAATCGGGATGAAAATAGAGCGCCCACCCTTTTATTTTTTCGTTTTTGCTTTTTTAACGGTAAATACTTGCTTTGGGGCAGTGAAAACTAAAACACCATCATCAAAATCGAAGTGGTTTCTTCCGTAATCAATACCACAACTTGCATCTTTTAAAACAATACAATATAGGTCAGAAGAGAAGCGTTTTCCAATCATTTCTTCACCATAACTCAATTTTTCGGTATTAATAATGGTTATTAATGGATGCGTTGACTTTTCCAACCCTACACCAATTAGTAGCTCATTTATCGACTTTGAATGAATTATTTTTTCAGTCATAATATTACTTTGTACAAAAGTAAGGTAGGTCTATTAGTTTCTTTAGCACAAATCCCTGATTGTCTAACACGATCTTTCTTTAATTTCTGAAAATTTTATTTGTTCTATTGGGTACAACAACAAGGTATTTATTTATATACCGTTTATACAATATAATCCAGCGAAAGCTAAAAATGCAATGATCCTTGAAAAATTAATGCGTTTTATTGCATGCTCTCTCATGGTATCTAAAATACCGCTGTACTGTGCCGACTGGTCTTGGGTCTATGGGCTTTCTTTTGTGGTGAAGGGGCTTGGTTTTGGCTGGGGGTGCTTTTGTTTTTTAGTTGGTGGTCTGGTAGACTTACCAAAAAGGGCTGTAATTGCGGAATTGAAGGGCACGAATAAAACGCGTACTTAACCGCTCTTCTTTTTTTTATGATTTTTTTAACTGGATACTCTTTTAAGTATCCAGTTAACCTCTTTCAACGAAGTAAAAAATGACAACTACCTACGAAGGAGGTTTGTTTCAACGCTCAATGAAAGAATCTGTAGCTTAGGTTGGTGCGTTTGCCATGTGGGGCTATGATGTCATACATAATGTTGTGTTTCGTCGTCTTTATTTCTTTCAAGAATTTCCATTAGCCTGTGATTTAAATAGAGTTTTTCTTTTCCAACCTTTACAGATTTTAGAAACCCCTTGTTTTCAAGTGCCATTAAATAATTTCCTACCGTTTTTGGCGTACCAAATCCTTCATCAATTAAATTTTGTCTTTTAGTGTAAGGGAGTTTGAAAATTATTTCTATTAAATTCTTAGTATATATTTTGGGAAGCTCACTCTTGATTTCATAAGACATTTTTTGCATTAATACAAGGATTGCTTTTAATCGAAATAAACCATTTTGAGCTGTAATTTCAATCATGTCTAGCATATATAGAACCCAACTTTCCCAATCTTCTTTTTCTGTAACAAATCTGAGTCTTTTGTAATATTCAGCTTTATTTTGAATAATATATTCACTTAAATAAATAGCTGGAACATCTAATAGTTTTTCCATTTTAAGATAAAGCAATAGTAGAATCCGACCAGTTCTACCATTTCCATCGGAGAAAGGATGTATTGCCTCAAATTGATAATGCATCAATGCCATTTTAATTAATGGATCAAGTGAATCATCTTCATTTATGAATTTTTCAAAATTGGATAATTTTTCACGAATTACGTCTTCTCCTGATGGAGGAGTATAAATAACTTCTCCATTTGTATTGGAAAGAGTAGTTCCAGAGGTTGTCCTAACACTTGATGTGTTTTCTTTAATTCTTCGCATTATATCAATACAAAGATTTGTGGTAATAGAGGGTCTTGCATCTAATTGCTTTAATCCATTCCATAAAGCATTTTTGTAACTTATTACTTCTTTGGCGGCAGGGTTTTTAAATTTTTTATCTGCAACAACAGATTGGTAAAGTTCGTCATTAGTTGTAATGATATTTTCAATTTCAGAACTAGCTTTTGCTTCCTGTAAATGAATAGTGTCAAGAAATAATTGAGGATTTGGAAGGTTTATTATGGCTCCGTTAAGATTTGCTAATGCTCTACTAGCTTTAATTGTTTTTCTTAAAATATTTGTTGTTTCTAAATTGCTTTTAGGAGGCAATAAAGGTAAATCATTATACGGTATGTTTTTATTAAAGTTACTCATTTCGAACGAGGGTAGGTTTTACACGTTTCACTTGTACGAGGGTAAATATACGAATAATTTACCCTTGTTTTAGTGTTGCAGGTGAAAATTACTCTTGTAGGCCTAATTTTTTCTGAAGAAGGATACTTGGACAAGTAAAGATTCATACCTATTTTACCCATTGTTTTCATAGCTTCTGAACTTAAAACTCCACCACCTCCAGAAGCATCCTTTCTAATGTCAAATCCTATGTCAGTAACATATTTGTCTGGCCTCAAATAGATTCCTCTCTCTTTTAGCCATATTTCTAGAGCGTCAATTTAATTTGGTAAATCCCAAGTTTCATCGCACAACCATCCCAATTTCTCTTGATTTTCTTCTATGTAAATATTTATTTTTACTCTCTGAGTTAAGGAAACACAACGTTCCGTGTATGGTGCCTTAGCATCCCGAAGGGTGCTATACACTATAGGCGTTATTGTATGCCGTTTTTATTAGTCATTTTATCTTGTCATTAATTCAACTGTATGATACCAGTAAAAGAAAGCTTCCGGATTTGATTTCTTTAACTTGTTTAATCTGGTTTCAAACGGTTGTTCAATATTCCATTCAGCAATTTCTTTTGGATCAGTAAATCTTTTCAGCTCCTTCTCATTTGTCCTTAGAACTGCTGTTATGTATGCTGCTTTAGCTGCTGGAACCATCGCTCTATCTAAATGGAAACTCTCAAAAAATATGAAGTTGCGTATGTTCCTAATTCCTTTTTGGAGTTCATCAAAATTTCCCTCTCCACTTTTTCCTCTCGTTCCAATTATTATTCCTGTTTGATAGATGTCTTCCAAGACGTCAGTAGGAGACTGGTCAAGTTCTCGGTATTTCAATTCTGTTTTAGCAAATTGATCGAATACATTTGAAATTACCTCGACATCATCCACTATATCGAACAAATGCCCAATGTCAAATAGTTGTTTAATAATTTCTACTTCTTTGTCTCGCCCGTAAGGAATACCTGTAGTGTTTGGAGCATAGGCGGTTAATTTATCACCAAGTATAGCTTCTGGTAATGGAACGGTAACAGGCACATCCTCTCCCTCAGACAAAAGGAATAATGAGTTTACAGGTATTTCATGCGTATGTTCACCATAGTGACTATCTTCATAGAGAACGTCTAGTAATATGTATTCACTCTCTGCCCTAGCATTTGTAACAGGTTTGTAGTAGAATTTATAGTGCGCTTTTTCAATATTGTATTTTGAATTTCGTTCATTCAGTTTGTATTCAATAAAATCAGAATTCCCAATAACCTGATCCAAATAAAACGCCATATCTTCTGACTTATTTGGAACAATAATATCTATATCTATTGAAAAACGTTTTGGTTCAGGTAGCATTAGCATAAGAGCCGTTCCACCCTTGAAAATAAAGTTGAGGTCAGTTTGCTGTAGTGTTTCCAGTAAATAAAGAGCTCTTGTAACTTTCTCTACAAGAATAGGGTCTGACTTATGCTTTTTGGCAATATCTTTTATCCAGTTTTCGTTTAAAGATTCTTTATTTATCATACTCTATGATTTGGCAAATTTTAATAATTATTGCCGTCTCTTTGTTTTTTAATTAATCGCTGAACAACTTCTTTTTTATTTCTCCTTCTTGCGTATCGCAATAATTTTGTCTCACTTACTGTATATTTTTCAAATGCAGTTTCATAAATCCTTGTTAATTCAGCACCTTGCTGAGCGCTAAACAATGTTGTATTGCTGCATATATCAACTAATATCTTCTCCAAAGAGGCAGTCTTTACTCCGTCAATTTTTTCAAGCGGAGCTTCTGTTATAAGACTGGCAATTACTATTGGTTCTTTTTTACTTATCACATATTTGCTCAACACTTCCTCAGATGGATTAAGAAACACATCTCTTCCCTGATCTTTTAATTCATAAAAAACAGATTCCATTGCATCTTTATCCACTTCGAGAATAGTATAAAATCGACCTGGCTGGTGCAACATGAATTCATTAATGAGTTTGGTATTCCAAACACATACATTCAGGTATGGGAACTGATTTTTAACTGTTCCGAATAGAAGTTTAAGAGAGCGTGAGATCTCTGGTTTAAAATAATAAGTCTCAGAAAGTGAGTATCTACCCCTGCCAACTCTAAACAGAATCCTCAGTTTAGTAAGTTCATAAATACGCCAATCAATAGTTGACCTTTTGACCTTTTCTTCAAACTTTTGATAGAATTGAATCAGGTCATTTATCGAAATACTTTGATTATAAACAAAAGCATTTCTAAGCTCATTTATATGGAGTGATTTTTTTGCGATTCTCCAATATAAGTATTTTCTAAGATTCGGCAAAATATTTGATTTATTGCCAAATCTTAGAGTGTATAATTACACATGTTAATAATGTCAGATTAAGCCTGATTTAATTGATACAGAGTTTAACTGAACCTATTACCTTTTGAGTAATGGGAAAGTGAAAGCTCTTTTGCTGTAGAGCGCAACGGAACAGTAAGTGTGCTTGAACGTGCGATGGGATTTTCAAATGGCATATAACATTTGGCTAAACGCCACTGTGGCGTTTATTTCTTTTTTAAATCTAATAACTGAATCGGACTTTTTATAGTTTTAATTGCATGGATTGCTATGTGGGTGTAAATTTCTGTTGTTTTACTGCTTTCATGTCCTAAAAGGGCTTGTATGTACCTTAAGTCGGTACCATTTTTCTCGCCTTTTGCATCCCACATGCTCGCCCAATTGGCACCGCCAATTGTCGTATTTTTAGCTTTTATTTAGCAGTCTTGATTTTTTTTTGCATCCCACAATCCTCGCTCGATAGGCACCGCCTATCGCCGTGATCAAGCAAAAAGCAAAAATGGGCCACCCCAGTAAAAAAGCAACCCCAAATAAAAGAAAAACCACCCCTAAACAATCGAACTCAAAAAACGAAACTAAAAACAATGAACCCAAAACCTACAGTTGGAAGAACCTCATTTCCCAAACTAACGGTTTTGCAAAAACATTAAATGTATTAATCAGTAACGCGGTTTAATTATATTAATGTTTTTAGTTCTAATGAGAATATGATTTAACATTTTATCCAATATTATATTCAATAATTTTATTATCACGAGAAAAATTTATATTTTATAATAAGTAATCATAGGACTAAAGTTATATAAGGTAAACGAATATGTTAAAGAAATTAAGGGTGGTTGCGGCGGTAATTCTGGCTTTGGCAATGTTAAATATTTATAGTTGGGGTGTTTTGAAAGTTGGGAAAGGAGAAAGTATAGGGTTTTTAACAAAACCTTTGCAGGCTTTTTCGGAGTTTCCTTCTCAGGCCAATGAAGCTGTTCGATTTTTTATTGCTCCACCAAGAACCTATGTTTTAGCCGATTCTTCTTTTAAAGAATTAAACAATTTGACTTATAACCTTTACGCTCTCGGTTCATTTTGGAATTCTGATTTAGGGCACTGGTCATTTGAGTTGAGTAATTTAAAAGACGAGAGCATATTGTTTTCATGGGTTGTAAAAAGAGATAATATTACCCTAAATTCTGAAAGAAATATTCAATCGTTAAGGCCTTTCCATTCTCTTTTAATGGAAAACAAAGACCTTGTTTTAAGTTTTTTTGAATCTGAAAATTTAATGAAGTTAGATTCTACATCGCGGGTTCTTTGGAAAAATGATGAGTGGAAGTTTCATCATTCCATAACTAAGGGCATTGGGAATACTATTTGGGTTTGTGGAACAAAAAAAACTAAGTTCAAAATAAGGGAGAACAATGCTACTATAAGCAATTTTAATAAACAGAACATTAATTATAGAGATGATTACATCATTAAAGTTGATAGTGAAAACGGGAATACTTTGTATAGTAAATCCGTTTCAGAAATTTTAATTGAAAATGGACTTAAATCATTGTTTTATACTGGCGTAAATAAAACATGGGACCCTATTCATTTGAATGATATTGAAATAGCATTGAGTACTACTGCTTTTTGGAAAAAGGGTGACCTATTTATTAGTTTAAGAAATTTGAATTTGGTCGTACTATATAGGCCCGGAACAAATAGAATAATTTGGTACAAACAAGGGCCATTTTTATCACAACATGATGTAGATATTTTAGATGAGCATAGGATAAGCATTTTTAATAACAATAGTTTACATGATTATATAGATGTGAAAAAGAAAAATGCCTCTACCTCCGTAATGGATCAATTGGGCTATAATGAAATAATTATTTATGATTTTGAATCAGATAGTGTATCACAATTGTATCAAAACAAAATGATAGAAAATGAATTAAGCACTAGTACAGAAGGCTTAATGGATTTACTCCCAAATGGTGATATGTTTTTTGAAGAACAGAATGAAGGAAAAGTTTACGTATTCAATGAACATAAAGTGTTGCTTAGAAAGGTGTTTAGTACCAAGTTCAAAGGGTACATCCACCTACCCAACTGGACACGAATTTATACCGACGAAACATTAAGCAAATTAAACATAAAAAATTGATGAATTTCATATTAAGTTATATTGGACCGGGCCTGGGTGTTGGAACCCTAATTTTAATATTTTTAATACTCATTATTATTGGGGTGAGTTTTTTTTTAATACTTTGGATTCCCATAAAAAGGTTTTTTAAAAAACATTTTGGTAAAGGAGAATGAGTACGGGCATCTTTGTTGTTTTTATCGCTGGAGTTATTTTTAGTAGCTGCCTGGTACTTTTCAGAAAAGTGTTTATCACAATTTCAGAGCGTGTTCTTGAGTTATTAAACGTGATAATAGACTCAAAGCTTAATGACGACGAAAAGCACAAAGCTTTGATTCAGCAACTTTCTAAAACTCTTATTTCGTTGACAAAAGTAATTCTGGTAGTGTCCTTTACTGTCCTTGCTACTTTAGCACCAATAAAGTTATACATTGCTTATGCGCCACATGATGAGACTTTTTTAAGCCCTTCATCAGGTATTGCCCTATTAATATTTTCTTTGGCTTCAGTGCTCCCATTTGTTTTGTTTAATAAACTGAGTGTTAAAGCTGATTATAGTGAGCTATCAATGCTTTTGCATAGGATGATCTTAAATAACGAGAATTTGTCCTGGGCTTTATTTTTGGCAGAAAAAAATTGGATGTTAAAAAAGACCGTGCAAAATCAAAACCAGAAATTTATAATTGTAACTGGTCTGGCAAGGGCCGGAACTACAGCAATGACTTTGAGTTTTGCCAATTCAAAAAAAATCAAATCTCTCACTTATGCCAACATGCCTTTTTTGTTATCACCCAATTTGTGGAAAAAAGTATACAACCCTAAGTCTACTGTTTTAATGGAAAGGAGCCATAAAGACAATGTTTTGTTTGGTTACAACTCAGCAGAGGCGTTTGAGGAGTATTTTTGGAAAATAAGATTAAAAGATAGTTATATTAAGGAAGGTAGAGTTTGTCTTCATACTGTATCTGATGCTGATATTGAACAATACTTATGCTACCAATCTATTTTATTGAAAGGTGAGCAAAAAATGTATTTAGCAAAAAACAATAATTTTATGTTGAGGTTTGCATCTCTTACTAAATTAAAACATAAAGGTGCCATTGTTTTATTATTTAGAAGTCCTTTGGAACAAGCAAACTCCCTTCTCCAGCAGCACATAAGGTACTGTAAAATACAATCGGAGAATCCATTTGTGTTAGAGTATATGAATTGGCTTGGGCATTATGAATTTGGGTTAGGTCATAAACCTTTTTCGTTGAGTGAGCAGGATAACGACTTGAATTTACCGATGGATAAAATTGACTATTGGTTGGCCCAATGGATTAACTATTATCAATATATAATTCAATTTACAAAAAGAAAAGAGGTAGTTCTTATCGAGTACAATGATTTTCGTTTGTACCCCAATCAGTTAATTAACAGAATTGAACAGGAAATAGGTGTTGATTTCAATTTGGGCCCTCTGGACAAATATTTGCAAAAGGAAATAGAGTTGCCAAGTGCTAACTCTAGTTTGGTGGAAAAATCGGATGCTGTTTATAAGGTGTTGTTGGAGAGTAAGTTAGTGATTTAATTGCCGTGTAGGTATAATGGTGAACAAAACAAAACCAAAAAAAAAAGCCCATTCAGAAAACTCCAAACAGGCTTAAAAAAAGGATGAAAAATACGATCTATAAATTCAACCAAAAATTCAACTTAATAACGATGGATCTATTCTTCACATTCAAATTTTCCGTAGCATAATTATCTGTATAGACTATAAAAAGATCCGACATTGGCTTGTACCGCCACTGCAGCCTAGAATTAATATTAAAATTCTCCGCCTGTGTATTGTATTGAAAAAAAGTAGTCCAGAACAAATTACTATTAAAAGCAATTTCAGTTTTGGCACCAACCAAATGCAGTGTTTTAGAACCGTATACTTCATTGAACTGAACATCGTTCATGGTGTAGTCCAAAGAGAAATTGCCCCAAGGTTGTGCTCTGTAGTTCATGCCAACTTTGTAACTGTTGTTGGTGCCACTGTAGAAATCGCCAAAGGACCAATTGAAGTTGGCGGATAGGGGTTTTCTACTGTCTGTGGAATATTCTATTTCTGCCCGGGTGTACTGGTAGTTGCCAGCAGGCAAAGGTTCGTACTCATCCCCAATGAATTCAACCGCATAAGGTAGGTTGGTTTCATTGTAATTGATGCGCGTCCAAATACTACTGGTGTTCTTAAACATAAAAACATACCCTAAATTTAAGTTTTGTTCGTTCAAGCTACCATCCATATTGTAGTACAAATTGTGCCAGGTTCTGATGCCATGGATGTTCAGTTTGGATTCCGGCTTGGCATAGAAGTTAACCCGCATCCATGGGTTCAATTTGTAATACCCTCTGCGTACGGTGGTGTCCTTTTCTACGTCGTAATTGTACAACCTGGGTGCAATACCCAATTCCGATATGTAGTTTTCTTGAACATAGTCGTAGTTGAAAGCACCTGCTATGTTGCGTGTATTAAAAGAGATATTGCCAGCTAAAAAAGCATTGTTGTCCAATTTTTCTTGGTTGCTGGTAACGTGGCCAATTAATTTCCCGCTTAATTTAGAATCGGTTGTGGTAAGTTGTAATTCCCCTCCAATTAATTTGTTGTATTCTTCACCGTCTTCCGGTTTGTTGGTTTGTTTGTTCATGGCCAATACCTTAAAGGAAGAGCGTTTTAAAAAATTTTGTTGGATGGCTGCCACCGTATTGTTTTCAGGTTTCAGTTCTTCGAAAGCCCCTGTTTGAACATTCATAATACCCACTCGGGTTTTGTCCAGTACATTGCCAGAAATGCGGGCACCATACAAAATAGGAACTGCTTCTCCTTCTTTCACCCCTATTTTTCTGGAGTAGAATGGGCTGACTTCCCACGAACCAAACCCTGCGAACAAATCGGAATTTTCTAAAAAGAATTGCCGTTGTTCGGGGAAGTAAATATTGAAGCGGGTAAGGTTGGTCACTTGGCGGTCTACCTCTACATTTGAAAAGTCTGGGTTTAAGGTAAGATCTAAATTGAGAGAAGAAGTCAAGGATATTTTTGCATCCAAGCCGGCTTCTACGTCGTAGTTGGCTTTGCTCTCTTCCTCAAAATCTTGGCTGCCGCTGGTTAAAGCGTATGGAATCAAAACTACCTTGCCCTTGGCTACAGGCGGGTTCTTTTCGAAATGCAGACCACCCATGTACCCGAGCTCTATGCCCCTGAAATTGTTGGGGAAATTGGTCCACGTAGAATACGCATTGTTTTCTTGGTCACCTCTAATGAGGTTGATGCCCCAATCTTGGTTTTCAGCACTGTACTTAATGGATTTAAAAGGGATGGCCATTTCTACAATCCAGTACCCTTCGTACTCTTTTACAGAAGACCTCCATTTATTGTTCCAGTTAAAATCGGCCTCCGTCTGGTTGTTTTTTATGTACAAGGTGCCCTCGGTTTGAGCACCCCCGGCATTAACTCCAAAAATATACCCATTGGCACTGGAACCAGTGGGGTCTAAAACTACAGTGAAATTATCGCTGTCCCAGTGGCTGTCGCTATCTCTTTTGAGCGATTGAATGATCCTTTTGCCATTGTCGTATAATTTGGCTCCAATGTAAATGTATTCTTCTGTATGGAATATTTTTACTTCGGTGAGGGCCTGGGCTCTGCCAGTATCCAATGGCCAATGGTTGGTCAAGTACGGAACAAACGAGGCATTGTTCCACCCAGCCTCCGACAACGAACCATCAATGGCTATATCACTAGCCATGCTGCTGATTTCTACTTTATATTTTTCCCGATAGTTTTGTTGTGCCTGTGCCATGGTAACAATGGCCATTAGAAATGTAACATAAAGAACCTTCATAGTTGTGTCGTTTGTATGGGTTTACTTAATTATTGTCCTTCGGTTGTTAAAAACAGGTGTTTTTAGCTGAGTAACCGACTTACTTCGACTTTGGGGGAACAAGTAGGGATGGACGTCATTGAGGAGTTTGATTGATACGTTGAGGGGGAGCAATTTGTTTTTTATCGAATAATCACGGATTTTGAAACCTTTAACAGGTAAAACAGAGTAATTTGCTATAGAGAAGATATAAAACAGTGAAGAACAGCATAGAAAAATATTACTATAAAATCCCACGGGTAGGCCGGCATATTATCTTTTGGACCCTATATGTTTCTTTTTACTCCTTGTTGTATGGGAGCTTTGAAGAAGACTATTATAGGACCTCTTTGTCGCAACTGCTTTTTTTACCCGAAAAAATGGTGGCCATGTATTTCACCATGTATTATTTAATGCCCAAATACTTGTACAAATCGCAGTACCTGAAATTTTTACAGTTTTTGATGCTGTCCTTGCTGTGTATTGGATTTTTACATTGGGTTACCGTGGTTTACGTGGAACACCCGTACATATACTACGCAGACGATTGGGGCGAATTGCGCCTGTGGTATCCCGCTAAAATAATTAAGGTGTCCCTGTATGTATATCCTGTGGTGGCCATAGGTGTGATTATAAAGTTTTTCCAACATTGGTACAAAGACAAAGAGTCCAGCCAAAAAATGGCCCAAGAAAAATTGCAAGCGGAGCTTAAGTTCTTAAAAGCACAAATACATCCGCATTTTTTGTTCAATACACTTAACAACCTTTATGCATTGACATTAAAAAAATCCGAAATGGCCCCTAAAGTGGTATTGATGTTATCGGACTTGCTCAATTATATGCTCTATGACTGTAATTCGGACCAAACACATATCAGCAAGGAAGTAGAAATGGTCAAAAACTACCTGGAGTTAGAAAAGATTCGGTATGGCAACCGTTTAAATATTAATTTTAATGTACACGGGGCGGTAAGTGGGCAGTCGATTGCGCCCATGGTGATCATTCCTTTTATAGAGAATAGTTTCAAACACGGTGTAAGTGGAGAAACTGGAGAAAGTTGGGTGGACATTGACTTATCTGTTAAAGAAGCACAGTTTAAATTAAAAGTAGAAAACAGCAAAAGCGAACTGGAGACAGAAGACAAAACACAATACAGAGAAGGAATAGGGTTGAAAAATGTGCGGAGGAGATTGGAGTTGCTTTATCCAGGACAACACGAACTAAAAATATTTGACGAACAAGACACTTACTTGGTGGTCCTTACGTTGGAGCTTGAAACCACAATAGAATGAAGTTAAAGTGCATCATAGTAGACGACGAACCGCTGGCCATCGAAGTAATTGAATCTTACATCAATAAGTTGGAAGGTTTTGAGGTGGTTGGTACCTGCAGCAATGCCCTACAAGCTTTTGAAATTTTAAGAAACCAATCCATTGACTTGATGTTTTTGGATATTCAAATGCCAAAACTTACAGGAATTGAGTTTCTAAAAAGTTTGAACCATCCTCCAAAGGTAATATTCACTACGGCGTACCGCGATTATGCCATTGAAAGTTATGAATTAGAGGCTTTGGACTATTTGTTGAAGCCCATTTCTTTTGAGCGTTTTCTTAAAGCCATTGGAAAGGTGTATAAAAACACAATGCACGAACCTAAGGTGGCACAGTTGCCAGTAGAAGGAGGGGAGGCCCAAGACAACTATGTTTTTTTAAAGGCAGATAAGAAAATGGTTAAAGTGTCTTTACAGGACATCCTATACATAGAAAGTCTAAAAGATTATGTCCGGGTAAAAACTACCGATGGACAAGTGATTACGCATCAGAAAATTAGTTATCTGGAAGAAAAACTTCCCGAAGAACAGTTTATTCGAATCCACCGTTCTTATTTGGTAAACATTCAGAACATAAAAAGTTATTCTGCATCCGCCATAGAAGTCTTTGGTAAGGAACTGCCCATTGGGAGAAATTATAAGAATCAGGTAATGAGTGTGATGGCTTCAAAAAACAGTTTGTGAAGCGCCATTCTTTCGTTACTTTTAATAAAACCATATTTAAAATCTGTTATGAAAAAAATTGCTGCTTTATTTGTATTATCGGTTGTCGTGCACGGGTGCAACCAATCGGACGCACAGGAAATCCCATCCAAGGAGGCTCAAATTGTTGGAGCACTGCAGGCTGCGCCTGAAGAAGAAAGAGAAACAGCCCAGGTGCTCGGATATGATTCCGAAGGAAAGGTCGTAGTACTAAAAGAAGGGACTGGTAATTTAATTTGCTTGGCAGACAATCCGTTTACAGATGGGTTTAATGCTGCCGCGTACCACAAAGATTTGGAACCATTTATGGCAAGAGGAAGGGCCCTTAAGTTAGAAGGGAAATCCAGGGGTGAAATATTTGATATTAGAGAAAGTGAAGCCAAAAGTGGGGAACTGAAAATGCCAAAAGAAGGTGCGACGCTTCATATTTTGTTCGGCCCTGATGGCCAGTATAATCCGGATTCGGGAACCATAGACAATGTATCCTTGCGGTATGTAGTGTATTTGCCATGGGCCACAGCGGCTTCTACCGGGCTTCCTACCAAGCCATTGGTGCCTGGTGGTCCCTGGATCATGGATCCTGGAACGCACAGGGCCCACATCATGATATCTCCTCCCACGGAATTACAAAATCAATAATAAAAAAGGCGGCCAATTTAGATTGGCCGCCTTTTTTATTGGTACAACAGGGCTTTCACTTCTTGTGGTGCCCGCATGTGGTCTGCTTTGCGCTGCCATAGCGTAACCAGAATTTTATTTCCGCAATCATTCATAAAAGCCTTGGTGAGTTGCTCCAACCAATTGGCTTTTCCCGTCATTCTTCCTAATAAGGCTGTCTTTAAAATCTTTTCAATTCTCAAGCTATTGCTGTGTAAATCCATCGCTTCTATCGTTTAAATAAAAAATACCTCTTTAACTAAGTTACTTATTTACTTAACGGATAAATTATAAAAATAGGTATTAAAAAACTTCGAAATTTTTCCTATTAACCCAACTGCGTACCATTATTGTTAAAAATACAGGAGATAAAGCGTAATGAATTTGCTGTGGAAACATCCACCAAAATAAAAACAGCACCGTGGCCAATGTTAAGGTGAGGTAAAAATAAATATTGAGCCACTTCGGTTTGTTTCTTTTAAAGAACAAGAAGGGCAGCATCAAGTGGGTTGGCATGGCCCATAAAATATTTAAATTATTTTTGGATGCCATATGGTCTGTGAAAAACCAAAGAAATGTGAGTAGGAGCCCAACAAGGCCTAAAGTAGTGAACAGCAAAGCGTCGAACCATTTGTGTCGCACCCTTCTTTTTTTGAGATCAAGTATGGTGATAAACAGGGATAAGAAAAACAAGAGCCAGAAGAATATAAAGGGCGTAATCGTCGTTTTTTCAAAGGTTTGTTCCTTCGCTTGAAACAAAATTCTTGAGTCTTTGACAGCATCGTATTTTTTCCCACCACGGTAAATGTGTGCATGTTTTAAGCCCAGTTCCACATAATCTGGTAAAAACATAAACATTTCAGGAGTCATTTCTTTGTCCATAGGCATACCAAGCCCAAGGTCAATGCCAAAATCGCCCCAAGGCTGGTATTCTAAATACTCATCTGTTTTCTTTCTAATGGTGGTTGTTTCTGTGACGTATTTTGGATCAAAAACCAACGAATCTCCTAAAACATCTTTCAGCACGTCCCTTATTTTTGTGGCACAATTGTTATAGAAGTAATCGTACCGGTAGTATTTATTATCCCCTTTTGTGTTGTGCTGAAGAAATTGAAAAAACGCTTGTTTTTGACTGTCACTAAGGTTTAAAGTTTGTTCTCGGATGGACCTATTAAAATATTGGTACTCATAAGCAAAGCGGTTGAACTCTTTTGTACCAAGCATGTAGTTCAGGTTGCCCTTGGCAAAATTCCAATAAAAGTTAGGTTGGTTAAAATCAAAAGTTCCGTAGTTGTATACCTTGTCTATGTGGTAAAATCGGTCTTTTACTCTAAAAGCACTGTGTCCAAATGCAGCGTACAACTCAAATTGGCCAGGGTCCATTGTAAGCACACTAATTTCAGCTTCAGGTGAAAGGCGCATGGTACTTTGCCCAATGCCTAACAATGGAATTAAAAATGCAAGGGAAACAAAAAACGATCTCATCATAGCTTGAAATTTTGATGCAAAATAAAAATTATTGTGCACTTCCCACATGGGTTGCTGCAATATATGCTGTTGTCCAAGCAGATTGGAAGTTAAACCCGCCTGTTACCCCATCAATGTTGAGTACTTCTCCAGCGAAATAAACACCAGGACACTTATTGCTTTCCATGGTAGCCAAATTGACTTCGTCCAAGGGTACCCCACCACAAGTAACAAATTCTTCTTTGAAGGTTGTTTTTCCTTTTATTTTGTATTCTGTACTGGTCAGCAATTGGATGAGTTTGTTTTTTTCCTTTTTACTCAGTTCTGCAGCTTTTTTGTTTTCGTTTATCTCTGCAGCTTGTAACAGGTGGCTCCAGAGCCGCTGAGGGAGGTCAAAACAATTGAAGTTTTTCATTACTTTTTGGGTACTGGCACAGCTTGCATTGAATGTCGTGCGCACGGCCTCTTCTTTTTTAAGCCCTAGCCAGTTGATGCCAATGTCAAAAGAATAATTCGATTGGGACAAATGTTCTGCTTCAAATGCAGAAAGTTTTAATACTGCAGGGCCACTGAATCCCCAATGGGTCACCAGCAAGGGGCCGGTGGAGGCCGCTTTGTGTCCAATAATGCGAACAGTGGCTTCTGCAACCGAAAGTCCGCTCAAAGCAGTGATGGACTTGTCTTCGAGGTTAAAAGTGAACAGCGAAGGCAACAGGGGTGTTAATGAATGCCCAAGTCCTTCTATGAAATTGTAGTGTTGTGGTTTCGAGCTTCCTCCAGTGGTGATAATTATTTTTTGACCTTTTATGGTTCCTTTATTGGTGATTAGGTCAAAACCAGAATCGGTCTTATCAATAGTTTGAATTTCGGTATTTAGCTCAAAATGTACCCCTAATATTTTAATTTGATTCAAAAAACAATCGATTACAGTAGAAGAAGAATTGCTTATAGGAAACATGCGGCCATCTTCTTCTGCTTTTAATGGAACATTGCGTTGTTCAAACCATACGATGGTTTCTTTTGGGCCAAAAGTAGAAAGGGGTTTTTTAAACTTTTTCCCACCCCTCGGATAATTTTTAACCAATTCTGACACCCTGGTTTCTACATTGGTGACGTTGCAGCGGCCACCACCAGAAACTTTTACTTTTGATAAAAACTTGCTTGTTTTTTCAAGGAGGAGGACAGATTTTTTAGGGAAATTCAATTGGGCATTGATGGCCGAGAAAAACCCAGCTGCCCCACCACCAATTACTACGATATCGTATTTTTTTGTCATACTTGGCAAATATCCAAAATAAAATCTGGCCGCTCATTATGTTTAAGTATTTATCTCATAATTTAGAGCCATGAATAAAGCCCGTTGGCAGGACGCTCGCAACTACTTGTTTAAATTAACATGGACCAAAGTCTACAACCTCCTCTTGCTTGTAGCGGGTTATGCTGTGTCAAAAATTGTAAAAAAGTCCTACCATTGGGGCATGCCTACCAGTGTTTCAATTGAACCAACTACTTCTTGTAACCTGCGCTGTCCGGAATGTCCAAGTGGCTTGAGGTCTTTTACCAGGCCAACCGGAATGTTGCAAACAAAGCTTTTTGAACAATTGGTGCAAGACAACCGGAATTCATTGACTTACCTGCATTTGTATTTTCAGGGAGAACCTTATTTACACCCGGAATTCACAAAACTCATTGCAATTGCGAATAAAAACAAGATATATACTGCTACTTCTACCAACGCCCATTATTTGGATGACAAAAACTCAGAAGCTACTGTTCGATCTGGGTTGGACCGCTTGATTGTTTCGATTGATGGTGTTTCGCAAGAAAGTTATGAGCAATATAGAGTGGGTGGAAAATTAGCTAGAGTAGTTGCCGGTACCGAGAATTTATTGAAATGGAAGCGAAAATTAAATTCAAAAACGCCCTATGTGATTTTTCAATTTTTAGTGGTGCGACACAACGAAAATGAAATTGAAACGGCCAGAAAGTTAGCCGCAGAAATCGGGGTAGATGCCATTCATTTTAAGACTGCCCAGATATACGATTACAAAAACGGTTCCCCATTAATACCAAAAAACACCAAATACTCTAGGTACAAAGCCATGGGCAACGGCACCTATGAAATTAAAAACAAGTTGGAAAACAAATGTTGGAAGATGTGGCAATCTTGTGTGGTTACTTGGGATGGGAAGGTGGTTCCTTGTTGTTTTGATAAAGATGCCAAATATACCATGGGGAGTTTGAATGGGGTTTCGCTTCGAGAAGTGTGGCACAGCCAGCCCTACCAACGTTTCCGCAACAGGGTTCTAGTATCTCGAAAATCCATAGATATTTGTGAAAACTGCACAGAAGGCCTTTCGATATTCGAAAATTGAGTAAATAAAAGTGGTAATTTCTCTAAAAACGCACTTTTAACGTAAACTTTATAAGAAGGCAACAATAAATCAAAAAAGAAGTCTTAAATTTGCGCCTTGATTTTCAGAGGGATTATGCAAAAGATTAGAAACATAGCCATTATTGCGCACGTTGATCACGGTAAAACTACCTTGGTTGATAAAATGCTTTTAGCAGGTAAGTTGTTCAAAGACCACGAGACTCCAAAGGACTTGATCATGGACAACAATGATTTGGAAAAAGAAAGGGGAATTACCATTCTTTCCAAAAATGTATCGGTACGGTACAAAGACCATAAAATAAACATCATTGACACTCCTGGTCACAGCGATTTTGGTGGTGAGGTAGAGCGTGTATTGAACATGGCGGATGGGGTAATCCTTTTAGTGGATGCCTTTGAAGGGCCAATGCCACAAACAAGGTTCGTACTTCAAAAAGCCATTCAATTAGGGCTAAAACCAATTGTGGTAGTAAACAAGGTGGACAAACAAAACTGTACCCCAGACGAAGTGCATGAATCGGTGTTCGATCTTATGTTTAACTTAGAAGCAACCGAAGACCAATTGGATTTTCCAACGGCTTATGGTTCTGCTAAGAACAACTGGATGAGCGATGATTGGAAAAATGAAACGGACAACATCAATATTTTGTTCGATATGATCATTGAGCACATTCCAGCTCCGAAAATAGAAGAAGGAACGCCGCAAATGCTGATTACTTCTTTGGACTATTCCTCTTTTATTGGAAGAATCGCTATTGGAAGACTGAACAGAGGGACTTTAGAATCTGGAAAGCCTATTAGTTTGGTAAAACGAGATGGCGCTGTTGTGAAAAGTAGGATTAAAGAATTGTATTTATTCGAAGGCCTCGGAAAAGTAAAAGTGGACAAAGTGGTTGCAGGAGACATTTGTTCTGTTGTTGGCATAGAAGGTTTTGAAATTGGCGATACTATTGCTGATTTTGAAGAGCCAGAAGGTTTGCCTTCTATTGCGATTGATGAGCCTACCATGAGTATGTTGTTTACGATCAATGATTCTCCATTTTTTGGTCAAGAAGGAAAGTTTGTTACTTCCAGACACGTTCGAGATCGTCTGGAAAAAGAATTGGAGAAAAACTTGGCACTAAGAGTAGAAGATACAGGCTCAGCAGATTCATTTAATGTATTTGGTAGAGGGGTATTGCACTTGTCTGTTTTAATTGAAACAATGCGAAGAGAAGGGTACGAACTTCAAATTGGACAGCCACAAGTAATCATCAAGGAAATTGATGGTGTTAAATGTGAGCCAATTGAAGAACTTACTATAGATTTGCCGGAAGATGTTTCTGGTAAGGCCATCGAAATGGCAACGCTTAGAAAGGGTGAAATGAAAAGCATGGCCCCGAAAGGCGATAGAATGATTTTGCAATTCGAAATACCTTCAAGAGGTATCATCGGGATGAGAAATAACTTGCTTACTGCCACAGCAGGAGAAGCCATAATGTCGCACCGATTTAAAGAATTCCAGCCTTACAAAGGCGCTGTTCCGGGCCGTCAAAATGGTTCAATGATCAGCATGGAAAATGGAAAAGCCATTCCTTATAGCATCAACAATTTGCAAGACAGAGGAAAGTTCTTTGTTCCTTCTAACGTAGAAATTTACGAAGGTCAAATTGTTGGGGAACACAGTCGACCAGGAGATTTAACCGTCAATATTACCAAGACTAAAAAAATGTCGAACATGCGTTCGTCTGGAGCAGATGATAAAATGAAAATGGCACCGCCTATTATTTTCTCTTTAGAAGAAGCACTGGAATACATCCAAGGAGATGAATATGTGGAAGTAACGCCTAAATCTATACGTTTAAGAAAGGTATTCTTAAAAGAAAACGAAAGAAAAAGAGCAGGCAAAGTATAAGCCAGCATATAATTTAACCAATAAAAAGGCCGTCTGAAAAGAGGGCCTTTTTTATTTCATGATCTTTTCTAATAACAAAGCCTTGTGTTTTTTACCTATGGGCAACATGCTGCCATGGATGGCTATTTGATTGCCTTCTATGTGGTCCAGGTGCTGCAAATTAATAACAAAAGACCTGTGAACTTGTAAAAACATATTTTTTGGTAATGTTTTTAAAAAAGCTGCCAAGGTTTTGTGTACAATTAGTGTCGTGTTTTTGGTGATTACTTTTACATAATCTCCATAAGCTTCTAAGTACATAATATTGGCAAAAGCGGTTTTCACCAATTTTTTATCAACATTAACAATGATGTAGTCGCTTGGTTTGTTTTCTAAAGTCTGATTAAACTGTTGAAATTTATTGACTGCCTTTAAAAACCGTTCGAAAGGGTAGGGCTTCAGCAAGTAGTCCAAGGCATTCAAATCAAACCCTTCTACTGCATGTTCGGGATAAGCCGTGGTGAATATTACTGCCGGCGGGTTGCTCATTGTTTTTAAAAAACTTATTCCAGACAGCTCGGGCAAGTTAATGTCTAAAAATAGTAAATCTACCATTTCAGTTTTTAAAAATTCACCAGCATCTATGGCGTTGTTAAAGGTCTGCAACAGTTGCAAAGATGGCGTTTGTTCAATGAACCGTTCAATGACTTGTTGCGCAGCAGGTTCATCTTCTATTACTATACAACGGTTTGTTAAGGCCATACGCTTAATTTTACTGAGAAATACTCTGCTTCATCCTTTATTTCAAAAGTATGCTTTTCGGGGTACAACAGCAACAGTCGCTGTTGTATGTTGTTAAGGCCTATGCCCCCGAAAGAGGCCTCCACTTCAGGTTTTTGTTGGGCCTTTTGGTTGTTGATGTAAAATTCAACTTTTCCTTTTTCTTCACTTATTGTGATGTTTATTGAATTGTTGTCAATAATATTGCCATGTTTAAAGGCATTTTCTAAAAGGGGCAACAATAGCATAGGAGGAAGCAAACATGAGGGGTTTTGTATAGTGTCTTTAATAGTAACTGCTGTTTTACTTCGGTACTGCTGTAGAAAAATGTAGTCGTTGAGGAGCTTTATTTCATCTTCAATTGAAACCCTGTCTTTTTTGGTTTGGTACAGAACATACCTTAAAACGTCTCCAAGTTTAATAATTGAATCGGCTGTTTTGTTGGAATCAGTTAGTGCAAGAGAATACAATACGTTGAGACTATTGAATAAAAAATGGGGGTTGATTTGATTAATTAGTGCAGAAAGCTCTGCCTTGGCCTTTTCTTTCTCTAATCGTTCAATTTGTTGAGATTCTTTCATTAATACCAACCATTCTTTGGCCAATGAAAGCAATAGAGCAATGAAGTTGATGGCTGTAAAAAACAAGACTACATCTGCAAAACTGTAGTACGATATAAAATAATACCCTGGTAGAATATAGTCCACTCCGTAATTAAAAAACAACAGATTTAAATAGCTAAAAAGCAAAATGTTGCTGGCAGTAGTCAAAAGAAACCAAACGTACTTTTCTTTTCTTAAAAAGTGAATCACCAAGAGGTTCAAAGTCGTGTAAACAGACAAGACTAGTGTGGAAGCAAACAAACAGGTGTAAATTAAATCAATGGACTGATAGTCGTTGCTGTCATTGAAAATAAAATACAAGGCCAACAAAGAAAGCAACCAAAATACGGTGTGATGAAAAACCGCATTGTGGTTGATAAAAGATTTTATTCTTGCCAAGAACTTCATGGTCGACTTTTTATTAATTGATGCTCTATACCATTTTCACCACCAAAAGCGTCTTCGGCACTGCCGTATTTAGAAATGAATTTTTGAAGGTCATCGGTAGAGGCTGTAAGTACATATTCTTCATCACCACCACTTCCTGTGGTTTCATGTTTGATCTTAATTTTGTTTTGTCTGAACAATTCTCTTAGTTTTTTTTCATTGAACCATTTGATTTCCATACTTCCAGCAGTAAAATCAATTCTGGCCAATGAATGAACGGGTTGAATATGCAAATAGAACAATGGGCTCGCTTCAATTTTGTCGTCGTCCAGTAAATCCTCAGGGAAAAAATCCAAATAGTGTTGTCCATTGATTTTGAACAGACCCACTGTGAAATTAGAGGTAGGCTTGCCTTTGCGATGCATTTCAATTTCATAGAGTTTTGAATCTGATTTGGATGGTTTAATTACCCAACGGTCAATCCTATTTTCTTCTATATTGTTGCTGGGTTCCTTTTTAAATTGAATGTCCCAAGTACCTATGATTTCTGCCTTTTCTAATAAATCAGATGGTTGGTAAAAAGGGTGAATGGACCTGATAACACATGCTTGTACCAACAATACCAGAAGGACGCTGCTAATTACTAAATTTCTCATAATAGTTGTTTTTGTTCAATTCTAAGTAAGCTGAGTGGGGTCAAACAGGCAATTTTATTCGTTGAACAAGCGCTGTTTATCGGTGAAAATGGAGCGCTTAGGCTTGGGTCACTTCAGTTTGCTCGTATTCGGCCCTCAATTTACTTACAACTTCAGCCACCGGATGAATGGCCTCCACATGTTCGATGGATGGTCCTGCACACCACAAGGTTTTATAAGTGGCACTGAAAGCTGCCTTTTCCAACTTTTTCATTCCCTTAAAGAAAGTAAGCATTTTAACATATTTTTTTAGTGTTCTATTTTTGTTTAAAAACTGTTCGAACCAACTCTGGTCCACTCCAATTTTCTGAACATAAGGCGTGTTAATTACTGTACAAGGGGTGCCAGATAGCTTGGTGGTCATTACAATGTCTTGAGCGCCATACTCAACAATGGCTTGTTTGTACCCTTCAGAAACAGGTGCTTCCTCTGTTCCAATAAAGATGCTGCCCATAGACAGCCCATCGGCACCGAGATCCAACATTTGTTTGACACCAGCACCGTCTCCCACACCTCCAGCACTAATGACGGGGATGGTACAATGTTTTTTCAACAAGGGCACTAGTTCTTCAGGCCCTAGAGGCCCAGCGTGTCCACCTGCATTTTTATTCACAGCAATAATGGCGTCCGCCCCCATGGATTCCACTTTTTGAGCGTAGTCCAGATCGGTTACATCACAAAATACTTTAACGCCATTTCCCTTGGCCGCTTCTATTACTTTTTTAGGACTGCCAAGTGAAGTGATTATAAAATCAACCTGGTGGTCGATACAAGCTTTAAGTTGGTAGTCTAACTTTACGTTGGACTTGTTCACTATTAAATTAATACCAAATGGCCCTTCACATTGCTCTTTTAAGGTAGTGAGTGCAGCCTTTAGCGCTTCTTCAGTTCTATAGTTTAAGGCAGGGATGGCGCCTGTAATGCCCGATTTAGTTGCTTCAACAACCATTTCTACATTGGACACCAGAAACATCGGTGCCATTATTATTGGAAATTCAATTCCCAATAATGAATTGAGTTGGGGTGGGTTGTTTTGGTTCATCTTTTATCTTTTGCTTTGGGTAATTTAGCTATTTAGGAAAAGAATCAAAAAAAATATTTACTTTGTGTACTTAACTAAACATCCCCCCGATGACAAAGATTAATATTAAGCAGGGCATTGCTTTGCTGTTTTTTTTGCTGCTAAGTAATTTGACTACAGCACAATACCAAAAATCTACCAACCTCAACAATGGTTGGGAGTTTAAGATTTCTAAGTCAGAAAATTGGAGACCTGCCGAAGTACCAGGTTCCGTTCAGATGGACCTTTTTAGGTTGGGAGACTTGGAAGATCCTTTTTACAGAACCAATGAATTAAAATACCAATGGGTTGACAAAGAGAATTGGGTTTACAAGACATCGTTTGTTTTAGATTCTTCTGATTTTGCCTGGCATTCACTGCTATTGCAATTTGAAGGGCTCGATACCTATGCCAAGGTTCAATTAAATGGGGTTGATATATTACAATCAGACAACATGTTTTTAGAGCATAAGGTGGAGGTGAAATCCCTTTTGAAAGTAGGGCAAAATCACTTGGAAATAAGATTTGACAGCCCGATTGAAAGGGCCTTGCCTTTTTATAAGCAGTCTGCCTATGAATTGCCGGCTGGCAACGACCAAGCCAAAGAACGGTTGAGCGTATACACCAGAAAAGCACCTTACCACTATGGGTGGGATTGGGGCCCTCGGTTTGTTACAATGGGTATATGGCGGCCCATTCGTTTGCTTTACCAGCACAATTTCTTAGTAGAGGAAATGTATGTGCATACCAAGTCCTTAACAGAGCAAGAAGCGGAAATGGAAGTTGAACTGAAAATAAGCTCCGAGTTGGTTAGGCATGCGGAAGTTGGCGTCTTTTTTAATGAGGAACCCGTTTTTGTTGAAAAAGGTAAAATGCAAAAGGGCATAAACGATTTAAAGGTTAATTGGACTGTTGCACAACCAGAATTGTGGTGGCCCAATGGTTGGGGTGACCAAAAGCTTCATGACCTACGAGTAGAATTAAGAGACGACGAAGGCAGGTTGTTGGATCAGAAAAAGATTAAATTGGGCATTCGCACCATCGAAGTAATCAACGATGCGGATTCAATAGGAGAAAGTTTTTTTGTCAAAGTAAATGGGCAACCTATTTTTATGAAAGGGGCCAATTATATTCCTCAAGACAATTTCTTGTCCAGAGTAGGTGCCCAGCGGTACAGACAACTATTAAATGATGTAGTTGGAGCCAACATGAATATGTTGCGGGTATGGGGTGGAGGTATATACGAAGACGATTTGTTTTATGAATTATGCGATGAATTGGGAATTCTGGTTTGGCAAGACTTTATGTTTGCTTGTTCCATGTATCCCGGAGATAGTAATTTTGTAGAATCCGTAAACAAAGAGGCTGCGTATAATATAAAAAGACTTCGCAACCACACTTCACTTGCTTTGTGGTGTGGGAACAATGAAATGAATGTGGCCTGGCACAATTGGGGTTGGCAAAAATCTTTGGGTTATTCCAAACAAGATAGTACAGAAATTTGGAACAATTATGTGCACATGTTCGATGTAGTTTTGCCCGAAGCGGTTAAGAAACACGATCCAACCCGATTTTATTTTCCGTCCTCTCCTATTAGCAACTGGGGCAAGTTAGAAGATATGAATTATGGTGACAACCACTATTGGGGAGTTTGGCATGGAGAGCATCCCTTTGAAAGTTATAATTTATACGTGGCACGGTTCAACAGCGAATATGGTTTTCAATCATTTCCAGAGTTGTCGACGGTCAAAAAATATACCGAAGCAGCGGATAGAGACATTGAATCCAAGGTAATGCTGTCGCACCAGCGCCACCCCAGAGGCAACCAACTCATCCAGTCGTACCTTCAGAAAAATTATGGTGAAGCTAAAGATTTTGAAAGCTTTTTGTACTTAAGCCAATTGCAGCAAGCCGAAGGCCTCAACATTGCTTTTGAAGGGCATAGACGCAACATGCCCAAAAGCATGGGTACTTTGTATTGGCAGCTGAACGATTGTTGGCCTGTTGCTTCTTGGAGCAGCATTGATTATTACGGAAATTGGAAGGCGCTGCACTACAAAGCAAAGAAGGCCTTTGCACCAACCAAATTAAATTTTTATGAAGAAAACGGTGTTTTGAGTCTGTATTTAATCAATGACAAAACGGTGGCAAAAACAGGAGAGGTGCGCTTGGAAATGTACGACATTGAAACGGGAGTGTCTAAAACTTTAGCCAAACCAACCGTGAGCATCCACACCAATACGGTAAAGACGGTATGGAGCCAGACCAGTAAAAAAATAGCAAAAGGGAAAAAGAAAAAATTGCAGTACCTAGTGGCCAAGCTGTTGGTGGATGGGCAAGAAGTAGACCGTGCCGTGTACCATTTTGAAAGATTCAAAGACATTCCATTGCCAAAAGCGAACATATCGGTTAAAAAAGTTTTGGAAAACGGCAATGCCTTTATCGAAGTGCACTCCAATGCCTACGCAAAGGGTGTTTATTTGTACCAAGAAGATGGCATACTGCAACTCAAAGACAATTACATCGACTTACTCCCTGGCGAAAAAATAAAAATAAAAATTGAGTCTGGTACCGATGCGCCCATCCAGTTTATCCACCTAAAAGAAGCGTTGAAGTAATTATTTAATTCTTCCTGGGTTTTGGTTGATAAAAGCTTTCCATGATTTGGCAGATACCACCATTTTTCCACCCTGAAAATGGTGGCACACTGCCACTGCCAAGGCATCGGTTGCATCCAATAATTTTGGAGACTCTGTAAATTTAAGAAGTGACTTTAGCATTTCGGCTACTTGCTCTTTGGAAGCGTTTCCGTTGCCTGTAACTGCAACTTTTACTTTTTTAGGAGCGTATTCGGTAATTGGAATATTTCTGTATAATGCAGCGGACATGGCTACCCCCTGCGCCCTGCCAAGCTTGAGCATAGATTGGACATTTTTACCAAAAAAAGGCGCTTCTAGCGCTACTTCATCTGGATGGTACTCGTCAATTACACTTAAAACGCGTTCAAATATTTTTTTGAGTTTTAACTCATGCGTAGTATACTTCGATAAGTGAATAACCCCAAATTGAAGCAAATGTAGCTTCTGGCCTTTAACTAGTACCAAACCATACCCCATCACATTGGTACCAGGATCAAGCCCTAAAATGATTTTTTCTTTTATCTTCGTTACTTTGGACACAAACGCAAGTTAAGAGCAAAACGCCAACATTATTTAATTTGAACAAAAGAATTTATTTCTGGATAAAAATTTCTGCCCTTGTAGCAGTAGTTTCGATGTTGTTTTTTAAGTTCAAAGAACACCAGTTGGTATCAAAAATACCTGAAACTTTCAATGAATTGCAGGGCAACCGCCATTTGTTATGGGCCATATTGGCCGTGCTTTTGCTCATGCCAGTGAATTGGCTGTTGGAGGCTGTCAAATGGAAATTGCTCATTCGACCCATCCAAAGCATAACATTGGGGCAGTCTTTTAAAGGCATTTTAAGAGGGGTGTGTTTGGGTTTTATTACGCCCCATGCTATTGGAGATTACTTGGGGCGGGTGATGGCCTTTAGCAATGTTAAAAAATGGGAGTCTATAGGAGCGGTGTTTATGAGCCGCAGCGTTCAAATGTCGGTCACATTGTTTTTTGGGTTGTTTGCGGTGGTTGGTTGGCTATCTGCTGCCTATATTTTTCAAATTTTCCAGATCACTATTGTATTGCTTTTATTGGGGGCAGTCTTCGTTTTTTTGAGCATGCACTTAAATAGAAGTTTAAAAAAGAAAATCCAGACAGGATTTAAAGTTATTAAAAGTTATTCTCCAAAGGTTATTTTAAAAGTAATAGCAGCGGCGCTTTTAAGGTATTTTGTGTTCTCTACTCAGTATGTAGTATTGCTTACCATTCTTCAAGTAGACCTTCCATTCACTACACTATTGAATGGAATATTTTGGGTGTTCTTTGCAAAATCGGTGTTGCCTACCTTTAACTTCGCAAGTGACCTGGGTGTAAGAGAATTATCTGCCATCTTGTATTTTGAGCGGTGGCCCAACTATCTAGATGGTATTGTATTGGCTGGTTTGCTGCTTTGGTGCATTAATATTGTTTTGCCTACCCTAATAGGGACATTTCTTTTGTTCAGGAGTAAAGTCAGAATAAAATGATTGGAGTAATTCTTTTGATCTCTGTTTTATATGTCGCGTTGTTGTTGGCTGTCAGTTTTACAAAAAAAGATGTAATGCCTCCAACGATGGAAAAGCAACCTTTTGTTTCTATAGTAATAGCAGCTAGAAATGAAGCCAAAAACATAGGCCCTCTACTCCATAGTTTGGACCGACAGAACTACCCACAACAACAATATGAAGTATTGCTGGTGGATGACCATTCAGAAGATGCCACCATTGCAACAGCAGAGGCGCTGGTGCAAGAACTTGGTTGCCAATTGAAAATAGTAAAAAGCAATGGCGTTGGAAAAAAAGAGGCTATTCAATGTGGTGTAAAAGCAGCTGCTGGCAACATCATCGCATCCACGGATGCGGACTGCACGTTGCCTGAGAATTGGTTGCAATGCATATCGGCAAACTTCCAGTCCAATCCAGAACTACTCTTTTTGGCCGGCCCGGTGGTTTACGAAGGAACCGGTTGGCTGGCCCGATTTCAGCAGTATGAAAACCTTTCTGTAATGGAGTTTACCAATTTCTTTTTTAAGGTGCATTGCCCCATAATGTCCAATGGTGCCAATCTGGCTTATAAAAAGAGTTTGTTCCAAGATCCCTATGTGCTCCACCCAGAAGAGCCATCGGGTGACGATCATTTTTTGTTGAAAAAAGCACAGAATTTAAATAAAAACGGAAGTAAAATGGTCCTGCATCCGTCTTTTGCTGTTACAACAAAACCGCCTGGTACTTGGAGCGCCCTGGTTAACCAAAAACGGCGATGGGCAGGCAAGTGGAAGTACAGCATAGGAGCATTGGGTGTCGTGGTACCTGGGTTCTTGATGCTTTACTATTGGAGTCTGTTTGCTGCCTTGTTTTTTGGTGTTTGGTTCGTTTTTGTATTTGGGTTTAAGTTAACAATAGAAGCAGTACTCCTTTTTAGAGCAAGTAAAAAACTAGGGCAGTATGTAAATGTTTTTAAATTTTTTGTTTTCTCGATGATATACCCTATTTATGGGGTGTTGATCGGTATTATTTCCAGTATTGGTAAATTTAATTGGAAAGGGCGTTCTTATTAATAAGGATTGAATAGATACAATGGCTAAAAATCAAACTTGGAAGCGTAATTTGAAAAAAGCATTGCTGGTACTCGGTACGGCAATAATGCTTCTTGTTATATTCAATTACAAGCTGTTGTACTACGGTGCCGTTCAGTTAAAAGGACAATTGAAATTGGTGTACCATGCCAAAGACGTGGGTACATTTCTTGAAGACCCTTTATTTCCAGATTCTTTAAAGGTCCAGCTGAAGTTGGTAGAGGAAATTAAAAATTTTACGGTAAGTGAATTGGGTTTTGAACCATCCAATAACTATTCTACTATGTACGACCAACAAGGACAGCCCTTGATGTGGGTGGTGTCAGGGGCATCCCCCTATAGTTTGAGTCCATACCTTTGGCACTTTCCATTTTTAGGCGATGTCCCATACAAAGGTTTTTTTGATATAGAAATGGCAAAAGAAGAAGTGGAATTGTTGAAAACACAAGGTTTAGACTACAGCGTAAGAAACCCCAGTGCCTGGTCTACCCTAGGTTATTTGCCTGAGCCATTGCTTTCAGAAATGTTAAACAACAACCCTGGTCAGTTGGCGGATGTTATAATACACGAGCTAACGCATACCATGATTTTTGTGAAGGACAGCGTGGAGTTCAATGAGAATTTAGCGAGTTTTGTGGCCTACCATGGGACAATAAAATTTTTAGAAAAAAAGTATGGCCCAAATTCACAAGAACTTTTGGAATACAAAGGGGAGGAAGCTGATTTCGACAAATTTTCTGATCACTTTCTTCAGGGCTCCGTATATCTGGATAGTATTTATAAAGATATGGCGCAAACCAACCCAAATGATAGCCTCAACTCCCACTTAAAAAAAGAAGCCATCGCATCCATTGTTGGTTCTCTAGATACTATACAGTTTCAAAATAAAACGCGTTTTAACCAATTGTTTTCGAATGGTTATCCGAATAATACATACTTCATGTCGTTTCTAACGTACAGGTCTAAATTTGAAATGTTCAACCACTTATTTGCGGAGGAATTTGATTCTGACCTCAATCAATTCATCCACTATTACATCCAACATTATCCGTCACTTTGAAAACGAGTTTAATAATATTTGTGCTTACTCTGTGTAGTTTTTGTTCCAAAGCACAGGCGCCCGTCGACTCTACAGTAATGTTGTTTGACTCGCTGACAGTATTGTATAAAGTAAAAATTGGGGTGGTGAACGCCGCCAATGCTGCCCTCAATATCAGGAAATTGGAGCACGACGAGAAAGAGGCCTTGGGCATATTTATAACTGCTAAATCTGTTGGTGTTTTTGATCTGTTTTTGAAATTGAAAGACAGTTGGATCTCTATTGTCGATTCCGAGTCTTATGAACCACATCATTTTGTTGCTTCAATTGAAGAAGGCAAATTTAAAGACAAAAGCAAGTTGTCTTTTTTTCAGGCGGAAGATGTAGTGGGGCTTCAAAAGTATGATTTTGGTTATAGCGAGTGGTCGGATACATTGTTTTACGACGCACCAGACCAAGTTTTTGATGTGGTGAGTGCACTTTTTAAATTGAGATCTTTTGATTTTGATGGCATTGAAATCGGTCAAAGTATAGGGTCGAACGTTTTTTTTGAAGGCCGATTGTTTCGATTGAATTTGTTTTATAAGGGGAAAGACTTAATACGAACTAAATATGGAGATATTCCTTGTTACCTACTAGAACCAGAGGTGCCCACCAACAACCACTTTAAAACTTCTAATGCTGTAAAGATCTGGTTTTCAGCGGATAATAAAAGAATTCCTGTTAGGATATTGGCCAATATGAAGGCGGGAAAAGTAGATATTATCCTTAAAAGAATTGTAAAGAACAAATGAACTTAAGATTAAGTAATTGTTAAGTTGATAGTTGCATCTTTCTATTAAAAGTTTTAATATATAGATTTATCGCCTTAACAGAAGGATAAAACATAATTCATAAAAAGTAAATAGCATGGCAGTTAGGCAAAATCAGCGAATATTAGTGGTGGATGACGAGGAGGCGATTGTTGAATTGCTGTCTTATAACTTAGAGAAGTATGGATTTGAGGTTAAAACGGCTTACGACGGCATAAAAGGAGTAGAATTGGCCAAAAGATTCCAACCAGATTTAATTCTTTTGGATATAATGATGCCTGTGCAGGATGGTGTTGAGACCTGTAGGCAGTTAAGAGAATTGCCAGAATTGAGCAACTCTTATATCATATTTTTAACCGCGCGCACAGAAGAATATTCTGAAGTAGCTGCTTTCGATGTTGGTGCAGATGACTACATCATTAAGCCAATAAAACCGAGAGCACTAATGAGTAGAATTCAAGCGTTGTTCAGAAGGGAAACAAAAAAACAAAATGTAACCAGCCACATAGAAATTGATGGGCTTTACATCGACCGATCGAGTTATACAGTTTCAGTAAATGGTAAAGAAGTAACCTTGCCCAAAAAGGAATTTGAATTGCTTTATTTCTTAGCTCAAAATCCGAACAAAGTTTTTAGCAGAGATGATTTGTTACAAAATATTTGGGGAGCGGATGTATATGTGTTGGCCAGAACTGTAGACGTTCATATAAGAAAAGTAAGAGAAAAAATTGGGGATACTTATATCGCCACTGTAAAAGGCGTTGGCTATAAATTTAATAAAGCGTAAATTCGCCTTTATTTAACATGAGCCTTATATGATTAAGCCCAGAACAATTGCGCTAATTTTTGCCTTTCTTGTATCCTTAGTCACTTCCATAGTTTTAATAGCGTTTGGCCTGCTGGACTTTTCTGAGGTTGTTAAAGTTGCAGTGGTGGTTGCCGTGGTTGTTGTGGTGTTTCAATACTTGCTGGTGCGCTATGGCATCTACACAGAATTAGAAAAAATTATAGAAACCCTGGAGCGAATAAGCCAAGGAGACTTCACATTACAAGCCCCCCCAAAACAAAATGTGGTTTTTCATCCGCTCAAAAAGGTGAGGAGGGCTGTGTATTTACAAGCAACTCTAGACAGGCGCGAAATCAACCAATTAAAAAGATTGGCTGCATTTAGAAAAGAATTTATTGCAGATGTTTCCCATGAGCTTAAAACACCTTTGTTTGCGGCGCAAGGATTTGTGCATACCTTGATAGATGGTGCGGCAGAAGATGAAGTAATTAGGACGCGATTTTTGAAAAAGGCTGCAAAAAGCCTTGACTCGCTTGATATTTTAATACAGGATTTATTAACCCTTTCTCAAATAGAGATTGGAGAAGTGAAAATGCAGTTTGAATATTTTGAGATCAACAAGATGGCCTCTGAAATTATCGAACAATTGGAAAACAAAGCCCAATCTAAGGGGATCGTCTTGGAACTGGACCAAGTATACACAGAACCCATCATCGTCTTTGCCGATTATTTAAAAATGAAACAAGTGGTTGTCAACTTGGTTTCTAACGGAATCAAGTACAACAAAGAGGGCGGAGAAGTGAAAATTGGTTTTTTATCGGATAAGTCTACTGTAAGTGTGTTTGTAAAAGACAATGGAGAAGGTATACCGGAAGAAGATCTTACCAGGATTTTTGAGCGGTTCTATAGGGTAGAAAAAAGCAGATCAAGGGAAAAAGGAGGGACTGGACTCGGTCTTGCTATCGTTAAACACATTGTAGAAGGACACAAGTCTAAAATTATTGTCAACAGCAAAGTAGGTGAAGGATCCGTATTTACCTTTAAATTACCAAAAGGCAAAACCGATTCGTTGTTTAATTAAAAAGAAAAAGCTTAATTTTGCGCCAATATGGCAAAGATTAAATTTGAAGACCTCGTAGTATTTGAAAACGAAAACTACGCGATTATTAACAAACCACCCTTTATTGCATCCTTGGATGACAGAAACGACCCATTGAATATTTTGTCTTTAGCAAAGGCATTCAATGAAGATTTTCAACTTTGTCATAGGTTGGACAAAGAGACGTCTGGGGCGTTAGTCGTAGCCAAGAACCAAGAAGCTTATAGACACCTGTCCATTCAATTTGAAAAAAGAACGGTTGCTAAAGTATACCATGCCATTGTGGAAGGGGTGCATAATTTTGTGGACCGAAAAGTAGACCTAGCATTGTTGTCTTTGGCAAAAGGAACGGTTGTGACCAGCTTGAAGGGCAAACCAGCATTGACATTGTTCAACACAGTAAAAGCTTATAGGGGGTATACTTTGGTAGCTTGCCGACCAGAAACAGGAAGGATGCATCAAATACGCGTGCATCTTACTGCATTGAATGCGCCCATTACTGGCGATACTACTTATGGCGGCAAACCTTTTTATCTTTCTGCAATTAAAAAGAATTACAACCTTAAACGCATGACCGAAGAACAACCCTTAATAAAACGGTTTGCATTGCATGCTTTAAAAATTTCATTCCAAGATGTCGATGGCTCGAATTTGGAAATAGAAGCACCTTACCCAAAAGATTTTAAGGTGTTGGTCAAACAATTAGAAAGATGCGAATAAGTTTTTTAGGAAATTTCAATTTCCTGTTTGCTTTTAAAATAATAACAATCTATCTTTGTGTCCCCTTTTTAAAGGGGGTATTGTATTATATTGAGTTTTGATAAACAACTAAAGGTGTGGATACATTAAGTTATAAAACTGTTTCAGCTAATAAAGCAACGGTCGAGAAGGACTGGGTAATCGTTGATGCCAGTGATAAAGTATTGGGTAGGTTGGCAAGTGAAGTAGCCAAAATTATAAGAGGAAAGCACAAGCCCAGCTATACTCCTCACGTTGACTGTGGTGACAGGGTTATTGTCATCAACGCTGATAAAGTAAAGCTTACAGGTAAAAAATGGACGGACAAGGTTTATTTGTCTCACACAGGATATCCTGGTGGACAAAGAAAAACAACTCCTTTGGAACTGAAAGCTAAGTCTTCTACTTTGTTAGTAGAAAGAGCCGTTAGAGGTATGTTGCCAAAAAACACTTTGGGACGTCAGTTATTTAGGAGCTTGAACGTGTATGAAGGTGCTGAGCACCCACATGAGGCTCAAAAACCACAAGAAGTTAAATTTTAAGAGATTAAAATAGATGGAATTAATCAACACAATCGGTCGTAGAAAAACATCTGTAGCAAGAGTTTACTTAAAGGCTGGAAAAGGGGATATAAACATCAACAACAGAACGTTGGATGTATATTTTCCAAATGAAATTTTAAAGACAGTTGTGAATCAACCATTGGTTGCTACGGAACAGGCTGGAGCTTTTGACATCAACGTGAATGTAGATGGTGGTGGATACAAAGGACAAGCGGAAGCGATTCGTTTAGCAATTACAAGAGCTTTGATGGAACTTGATGCTGAGACTAGACCAGTATTGAAGAAAGAAGGATTTGTTACAAGAGACCCGAGAATGGTGGAACGTAAGAAATACGGTAGAAGAAAAGCGAGGAGAAGATTCCAGTTCAGTAAGCGTTAATACGTGCTTATTGTTTGATAAGATATTTCAATTATATATTTAATG
Source organism: Cytophagales bacterium Alg240-R148 (assembly GCA_900537185.1). Lineage (GTDB taxonomy): Bacteria > Bacteroidota > Bacteroidia > Cytophagales > Cyclobacteriaceae > Alg240-R148. The sequence continues at coordinate 302,932 of LS999827.1, read as the reverse complement.
GCAAATAAATTAGAATACAAAGATCTTCTAGATGCTGGTGTCCATTTTGGACACTTAACGAGGAAGTGGGATCCTAAAATGGCACCATATATTTTTATGGAGAAGAATGGGATTCACGTGATCGACTTAAACAAAACTTTAGCGTGCGTCGAACAAGCATCAAAAGCGCTAAAAGGGATCGTAAGATCAGGTAGAAAAGTTCTTTTCGTAGCAACCAAAAAGCAAGCTAAAGACATAGTTGCTGAGGAAGCGAGAAAATTGAACATGCCTTACGTTACTGAAAGATGGTTGGGTGGTATGTTAACCAATTTCTCAACAATCAGAAAGTCGCTTAAGAAAATGAAGGGCATCGAGAAATTGATGAAGGACGAGGCTTATAAAAACCTTGCGAAGAGAGAGCGATTGATGGTAAGTAGGGAGAAGGCAAAACTAGAGCGAGTTTTGGGTGGTATTGCTGAATTGACAAGAATTCCTGCAGCATTGTTTGTAGTGGATGTTAAAAGAGAGCACATCGCCATCAAAGAAGCACAGAAATTAAACATTCCTGTTTTCGCAATGGTTGATACCAATTCTGATCCTTCTGTAACGGATTTCCCTATTCCAGCTAACGATGATGCATTTAAGTCTATTGCATTAATCACCAAGCACATTTCTTCTGTAATAGAAGAAGGTTTGGCGGAAAGAAAAAAGGAGAAAGAAGATACAAAAATGAAGCAGCAGGAAGAGGAGAAAAAGAAAGTGGACGAGCAAGCTGCTAAGGAAGAAGAGAAATAATACTCTATTCAAAATAGTATAAAAAATTAAAATTGAACATCGGTTAATTCTGATGTTCAATTTTTATTAATAAGAAAAATTTAAAATAATAAGACTATGGCTATTACTGCTAAAGATGTAAACAAGCTTAGACAAATGACAGGTGCAGGGATGATGGACTGCAAAAAAGCATTGGTAGAAGCAGAAGGTGATTTCGAAAAAGCAATTGAACTTTTAAGAAAAAAAGGTCAAAAGGTTTCTGCTTCTAGAGCAGACCGTGAGACTTCTGAAGGTTCTGTATTCGTAAAAACCAGCGACGACAACAGCGCAGCTGTTTTAGTTGCCTTAAATTGTGAAACTGATTTCGTTGGTAAGAATGAAGAATTTTTGAATTTAGGAAACGCTATTGCACAGTTGGCATTTGACAACAAAACTGCAGACAAAGAAGCGTTGTTGTCTTTGCAATTGGACGGTGCTCCTGTTTCTGAGAAGATCACTGAAATGGTTGGTAAAATTGGTGAAAAAATTGAAGTTAGCCAATTGATCGTTGAAGAGGGAGAGGCAATTGTACCTTATATCCATGCTGGTAACAAATTAGGGGTTTTGGTATCTCTTAAAAACACCAATGGTGTGGATGTATCTGCAGCTGGTAAAGATGTAGGAATGCAAATTGCTGCGATGAATCCAATCGCGGTGAACAAAGACGAAGTTCCTCAAGACATTGTGGCTAAGGAATTTGAGATCGGAAAAGAGCAAGCTATAGCAGAAGGAAAGCCTGAAAACATCATTGAAAAAATTGCTCAAGGTAAGCTTAACAAGTATTTTAAAGAAAACACGTTGTTAGAGCAGTCTTTTGTAAAGGATTCTGGAGTAACAGTTGGAAAATATTTGGATTCAATCTCTAAAGGATTGACTGTAGATGCATTTAAAAGAGTATCTATAGGGTAATTCCTCGAAAATACAAACCCTGTAAGAAATTACAGGGTTTTTTATTTTTTACATTTGTATTATAGGTCGCAGTTCTATATTTTTGTTATATAAGAAATCTCTATTACTATGAAAGCGAAGTTATTAATTGTTGCATTGGTTGTTTTTGGTTTGACGTCTTGTACACAGTATACGTGTCCTACCTATTCTAAGAAAGACATGAAAAAACAACAAAAGGATACTGAAGTAGTAAAGAAAGAGAAAGTATAGAACTTTCTCGATCTGTTTTCTAATTTAGGTCTGTATGGGTGGATACATCTTCAGGAGTAATTTCAGTTCCTGACATGATCACCAATCGTTCTACCACATTTCTTAATTCCCTGATGTTACCGGTCCATTCTCCTTTCTGAAGAATGGAAGTAGCTTCATCTGAAATTTTCTTAATTGCCGTGCCGTATTCTGCTGCGATGTCTGCAAGGAATTTGTCGACCAACAGAGGAATGTCTTCTATGCGTTCTTTCAATGGCGGTACATGAATCAATATTACCCCTAATCGGTGGTAAAGGTCTTCTCTGAAATTGTTGTTGAGAATTTCTTTTTTAAGATCTTTATTGGTTGCAGCCACCACCCGTACATCTACTTTAATCTCTTTATCGCCCCCTACTCTTGTAATCTTATTTTCTTGTAGTGCCCTCAACACCTTGGCTTGAGCAGATAGGCTCATGTCTCCAATTTCATCTAAGAAAATAGTGCCGCCATTGGCTTGTTCAAATTTGCCAATTCGCTGTTTTACAGCAGATGTAAAAGCGCCTTTTTCGTGCCCAAACAATTCACTTTCAATTAGTTCAGAAGGGATGGCAGCACAATTAACTTCTACTATAGCACCCGAACTTCTATTGCTTTTGTCATGAATCCATTTGGCAACTAATTCTTTACCGGTGCCATTAGAACCTGTTATGAGTACCCTTGCTTCAGTAGGAGCCACTTTTTCTATCGTATCTTTTACAGTTTTTATGGCTTTTGATTCACCAATTATTTCTACAGTTTTAGAGATTTTTCTTTTTAGGGTTTTGGTTTCTTTTACCAACTCCTTTTTTTCCAATGCATTCCTTAAGGTAACTAGAAGCCGATTTAAGTCTGGTGGTTTAGGAATAAAGTCAAACGCACCTTTTTTAGTAGCATCTACGGCAGTATCAATAGTGCCATGGGCCGATATCATAATGAACTCACCTGAAAGCCCAATGGACTTAGCCTTTTCCAGTACTTCTATACCATTTAGCTTTGGCATTTTAACATCACACAAAACGATGTCGTACTTGGTGTCGATCATTTTTTTTATGCCTTCTTCTCCGTCTTTAGCTTCATCTACTTTATAAGATTCATATTCCAAAATTTCTTTTAAAGTGTTTCGGATGCTTTGTTCATCATCTATGATTAATACCTTGGTCATAATTTAAGATTTTGATTCAACTTGTTTTTTGAGCTAGAAAGTAAAATAGAATGCAAGTTCATAAGCCGGGTTCTGTCCACTATAAAGTGCCTTATCATTTATCTAGGCACAACATTGCTGTTGTGCTCCATCAACCTACCCATACTTCTGCTCATAAGAGTCATGGACGAGCCGCCCATTGACCAGTTTCTGTAAAACAAAAACGAGGCCAGAAGTACCTATTTGGTCTTTCAACGCGTAAGGTTTACCATGCCAAACCGGTCACCCGGTATTGCGGTGGGCTCTTACTCCACCATTTCACCCTTACTCCGCAAGCGGAGCGGTATCTTTCTGTTGCACTGTCTGTACTGAAAAACTTAAATTTATCAGTCCTTCCCGTTAGGAAGTACGCTGCCCTATGCTGCCCGGACTTTCCTCTTCGAATTGTACTCGAAGCGATAAGGTCCCTTGCATTCTGAAACAAAGTTAAACGGAATCGGATTAATTCCATGTTTTAAAGTGAAAAAGGTGTGGGAGAAGGCAGGAGATTGGAGGGCAAAAAAAAAGCCAGTACAACACTGGCTTTTTTATCATAGGTTTAAATTAGTGAACATCCACGCCCGTGAGTTTGTGTTCAAACACATCGGCCATTTCCGCTACTTCAATAATAATTTCTTTGATCAGACTTTCGGTAGCTGTTTCTAAAAAACAAGCTGCTTCTACCTGAATGTAATCGTCCACCACTACAAATTTTGCGTGGCAAAAGTTGACATTTTCTTCAAGAAGATTCTTTAAATCTATGCTGTCGTCGTAAGGACATACTTTAGATGAAAATTCTACGGCTTCCTGGCTATATTTTTCGTTAAAACGCTTTTGTCCCAAAACCGTCTGAAACCGACCATCATTTAATGGGACGATGATAATCGATTTGGTATTATCGTATTCGGAATACTGACCGTCTATTTCTTCGGCCAATGCTTCCATAAATCCATTTAAATCCATCTTTAATCAGTTATTGGTCTTATTAATTTAGTAAAAAAAATGGATAATAAAACATTTATGACGGCTTATTTTAACACTACTTTGGTTGCGCCATACCCAAATTTGCTTTTTTCGGCATCCTCAAAATAATTAATGTCTTTTCTTCTGCTTAACTTCTTGTGGATTTCATGTTTGAGTTTGCCATTGCCAATACCATGTATGAATGTAATTGCATTCATTTCAAAAACTATTGCGGCATCAAGGGATTTTTCAAATTGTTCCAGTTGGGTCCTGATAATTTCTTGTGAAGTAAGTTGTTGGTGGTCCTGGATAAGCTTTTCAATATGCAGATCTACTTTGTCTTCCGGTTTTTTCAGTGTTTTAGTAGGGGTTGCTGGTTGGTTGTTATCCAGTTGTTCTTGGATGGAAGTGGAGGAAGATTGCTTTGAAACGGCATCGATTTGCACACTGTATCCTTTTTTGTTGAGTACGGGCAATAAACTTTTGTCTGCCTTAAATACTTTGGTGTTGATTTTAAATTCTGATTCTTGAAAAGGGTTGAAATTAAAGGCCTTTTTGGAAACAGATATGGCAAGTATTTTAAGCATTGGCCAAGTACTTAGGTCTTGTATATTCCATTTTCCGATTTCCAAAGAACTTCGTGAACGGACCGCACCGTGTGCCAACGTAGTTTGGTGTTGCGGCGTAAATTTATTTACAGAACACAATACATCGTTGTCTGTGTTGTTCACAAAGGTGACATCGTACAATATATCGGAATATTGGGCCATGCAAATAAACAACCCTTTGTTGCCCGTTTGGGCGATGTCCTGAACTTTATTTAAATCGCCTGCACCACTTTCTTTTTTGAAATAGTCCTTTTCTGCAGAAGCCACAAGAACCAAATCTGCTTCTAAAACAGGAATGGTAAAACCGTCGCTGGTTTCAATTTCTACTAAATCGTTAGGAAGTTTTTTAATGACATGCCCTTCCTCATTGCCGTGAATTACCCTTACTTTATCTCCTACTTTCATAGTTACCACTGTAAAAAATGAAATTTAAAATTGTCTTGTGTGTTGTACTCCAATGCTGGAGCAGGCAAATGTATCATATTAACAAAAAATAAACACGAATTTAAGAATTTAGATTTTGTTTTAATATGGGTGAGGTCAAAATCAATGGCCAAATAAAACTGTCTATAAGGGTTTAAGTTGGCAGCTTCATTGTCTTCTTGGTGTGCATAAATCATATTGTTGGCACCATAACCCGCTGCAACATTCAGCCATTTCGGAAACTTGTTTCCTTTTCTACCGAATTTGTATAGGTCAAAAGACAGCCAGTAGGTTTGCCCGTTGTAGTCTTTGATCATCTGCTGCATCAAGTTTTCACCTAGAACATCCGGCCTTAAATGGGCCAAGCCACTCTGCTGAAAAGAAAATTTCGGGTGTATTTTAATTTCCCCCCATGTTAATTGCTGGGTAAGAAACAAAGCAGCTCCAGTAAAATTGGCCACCAGGTCGCCCGCAGATGCGCCGTATTTCTGGGAATGCCCATCGAATATTTCAATAGGAATCATAAGACCGAATCCAGCAATACTGGACCAGATGGCAGCTTTCTTTTTATTTACGCCGCTCCAAAGTAGCAAGCGCTGGCCCACATTACTTATTTGATAAGTAGAATACATATGCCCAACTTTGTCCACTTGCAGCCATTCTTTATTGTCGTTAAAAAAATGAAATGGTGCTTGGGGGCTGTTGCTGTACCACAAGTCATTCAAAGCTACCAATGATGCCGTATAGGCAACGGAAGTTCCAATTATTAATGTGTTGAATCTTTTTTTATTGATGCTATCTTTTTTGGCTTGTGCATTTACAGAGCCAAATGAAGCATACAATACCAACAACAGCAGTATGTTACTTTTGAACTTCATCTTGTCGTATCACGCCTTCTTCGTTTATTTTAATTTTATTCTGCTGTTCTTGTTTTTTCTTTTTCTTTCTGGACCTAGAAAACAATTCCCTAACTTCATCAAAACTTTGGGTATGGGATAGGCTAAAACCTGTAGTGTAGGTGGTTTGTTTGTTGATATTCAGAGAGTTGTAGTTGTTTCTGCTGAACATTTTTGCTTTTAACCTGCCGTCTGCAGATAAAGCGTACTCTACCGTCCAATCCCCTACAATATTGGCTACATTGTCTGGGTTTTCGTTGTCGAAACCGCCTTCTCTTGTTATTCTTAATCTTCCCTCCATAAAGGCATAAGAAAGCCTCAATTGAAAAGTGTTGTAGGCCTCTTGCGACAAATCCCCCAGGTTTACATCAATTTCAAGGTTGTCATCGACCTGGCTTGCCCAATAACTCAGTTGGTTGCTCACAAATTCACTTACACTGTTGCCTATGGATCCTGCAGTATTAAAGGATTCAGGGGCAGAGAACTTTCTAAGTATTATTAAACTAAAAACCTGCCTGTTTAGTTCCTGGTCGTCGCTGTGGATATTGTTGTAAAGTTGCCCTACAATTTCTTCGAAGTACAAAACGTTGCCGTCTACGGTAACCGCGGATTTTGGGTATTCCGCTACCTTGATATCAAAATCAATTTCTGGGGATAACATTTCTCCTTTTAGTATCAAATTTACTTCCGTTGGATAACTTCTTTTGATTTCAGGAGCTTTGTGAAAAGTGGTGTCTACCAAAGGCGAAAGCGATGCCAATTGTTTGTAGGCAGCGTTGATGTTCAATTCAGCACCATAGGGATCTCCGAACCATTTAATGGTACTATTTGGAGCAATTTCAAATTCTTTGTTGATGATGTTGTACAATGTGAAGTTGTAACCTCCTTGAAGAATGGTATAGTCTCCAAACATATTAAAGTCTCCTTCAGGGCTCAGTTTAAGGTTCAATCGACCCTCTCCTGTACCGCGAATAATGTCTCCGGCCTGAATATCAAAAATAATTTCACAATAGGCATTTTTATTCAATTCTAGGTTGAGGTCAATATCCAATCCAGCAACTTTCTTTTCTTCTATCTGCTTCTCAATTACCTTGTTAAGCGTGTCTTTCAAACTTACAAAACTGATGTATTCTTCTTGTGTAATATTGCCTAAGCCTCCAATTGGAATATGGATTCGAGAGCCTTTGTCTGTTGCACCATTGGCCTTTATGGACAACTGATTAGAAGGCCCAGAAAAAGAAACATCTCCTGTAGCGACACCCGTTCCATAAAAGAGATCGTTGTCTCTCAGCGTTGTATTGAGTACCATGAGCTCTTTGAAGTCTCCTTGGATGTCTATAGTAAAGTCTTGGAAAAATTTATGGGTTATGTCGCCATAAAGTGCTCCTTTGCCTCCATTAACATCGGTTATGGTTAAATTTTGAAAGGATATTTTATTGTAACCAAATGAATAACGCCCATCCAAATCATACATGGTGTTGAGGTAGTTTATTTTGGCTTGACCATGCTCTATGTTACCTGAGCCAGTTATTTCAGGTTTCAAAGGAGTGCCAGAGATGTTGAACCTACCATTTGTTTTACCCTCTAAACTGGAGAACATAAACTTAAAAAATGGTTCTATAATTTTTAAATCTGCATCTTCAAAATTCACATTAAGATCCAGTGGCGACTTGTTTTTTTCTGGGTTGTAACTGCCTTCAACGGTTATGTTTTTGATGGCGTCTTTTTCTACATTCATGCGGATGTCGAATTTTTTAGTGGATTTGTTCCAATGGCTTGTACCCGCTATGTTGCCGATTAAAAAATCATCCAATACCAAGGTTTTTATGTCCAGCTTGCTTTCTACTGATGGGATGTCGAATAAGTTCTTGATTTTTAATTCCGTATTCATTTTCCCCGTGATTTTCTGTCGGGTAAGTGGGCTTAAATTTTCAAGTTCTAAGTTTTGCACTACCACTTTAAAAATGTTGGATGGATTTTCCGAGATGACACCATTTAGAAAAATTCTTTGGTTATCATTCGAGTACAATTCAATAGAATCGGCCTCTATGTAATGCGGTTTTAGAATCAATAGATTTGAATCATTAAACTTCCAGTTGGTGTGGATGAACTGTGCTTCTGACGGAAGCAAGTGAATTTGGATTTCATCTGGCTTAAAATCTAGATAACCTTTTAATTTTGCAAAATGGTCTCGATTGGCTTGCTCTCCTTCCATTTGAAAATCAATATGGGTATTGTCCCAAATAATTTCTGAAAAAAAGTTTTTAGTTTCAAAACCACCCGGGAGCACTTGTTTTTCGGACATTAAAAAACCAGTGGCCAAAACTTTAGTGGAATCGGCGAGTTTGGAAGCCATTAACTCAATATCGGTATTAAACAAGGAAGTGCCCTTGTAATTCATTTCACCAATGGAAGAGAATAAGTTGAAAACAATGGACTCTCCTTTTGTAAAGGTGCCTTCAATATTGGTGTTGGGCTCAATGAATACATCTTTGTTGATCAACTCCATCAGCGGGTCCATGTGCTGCAGGTCAATGTTGTACTTTAAACTGTATTTATTGTTGGAGTTTTGGTTAATTGTTTTGTTTGAATAGTATTTTTTTAAAGCTTCGGAGTCATTATTAATATTCAAAAGGTATTCCTTGACCATACTTTTAAAGTCTTTAAATACTTCTGAAGTTTTAAAATTGCCTTCCACTCTGGCATCAAAAAACTCACTTTGTATGTCGAGTTCGCGGCTTGAAGAGTCGTATTTGGAAACTATTTTTAGTGTGTCTGTTTGCAGCGTGTTGGAATCGTATTTGATGATGCTGTTGAACAAATTGGCTCTACCTCTGATGTTGTTGAGCTTTAGACCATAACCATCCAAAGATAAATTGGAGTGTAAAAAGTGGATGTTTTCTGAAAGTTTTAATTTTACTAGGTTGGCGGTATCCAGATTGGCAACAATATTGACTTTATTGAGGTTGTTCCGAAGGTCTATAGAACCACTTCCTGAAAACTGTAAGTTGGGGTCGTCAATACTTACCCGCCCATTGAACAGTTCCGATGAAAATTTAGCATCTGTTTGAATGTTTTTGTAAACATATTGTTTGATGCCTATTTCGCTTATCTTCCCTTCTAGTTCAAATTCAGCAGTTTCGAGGGTAATGCCTTTGCCTTCAATTTTCCCATTCATAGTGATTAACTGGAAAAGGCTGTCTCGCTTGGTGTATTTGCCAATATCAAATTGAGTCATTTTGAGATTTCCAGAGTATTCAGTTAATGCAACATTGTCATTAACTTTTAAATTGACATCGGAATAAATGGCCCCGAATCTGGTATTGAAGTTACCAAATGCAACAAAGTCATTTAAAAACCCTGAAAAACTACCGCTGAACAAGGTTTCTCCAAAAGGTTTAAGTATTTCGTAGGTTCTGGGTTTAAAAACCGGCTTGAGTTTAGAGAAGTCAACAACAGAATTGTTGAGTTTAAAATCCATAAAGGTTTCATCCATGTTGGGCAGGCCAAACATGGATATTCGGCCAGTGAGTTTGTTGCCTCCAAACCGTAGGTCAAAATTATTTCCATTGAAAGACCTTACCTTCCCTTTGTAGTTACCTGAAACCACGAAATTTTGATTGTATTTGCGCAGCTTTGGTACAAAGTAGGACAAATCTTTGGTATGGATGTCGGTGTGTTTTAAATCGGCTATTATTTTAATATTGTTATTGAAGTCACTCCAATCTGCCCAATTGTTGAATTCAAACCTTACAAAATCCCTTACTTCACTTTTATTAGTGATTAGGTGAAGCAAATTGAACTCCATGCTTTTAGCTGTTAGATGGAATTTGCTTTTTAATGATTTTAAATGCAGCCCACTTTGTTGGTCAATTCCGGAGAGGTGGGTTATTTGAAAACCTACCGAGTCTCTTAAAATTGTAAAGTTTTTAACATAAGTCTGTAGCTCGTTTACTGTAAAATGGTTGTAATCAAAACCTTCTGCAATGGAATCTTTTGCAGGGTTGGACATTGTGAATTGCACATTTTCTAATTCAATTTCATCAATGGAAAAAGGAAGAGGGGCTTTCGTGCTTTTTTTATTAAGATTTTTGTTGATGTTGTTGATGAACCTGGAAATATTGATGATGGAACTGGAGTCCGATTCCGCTAGGTAAGTGAAGAAAATTTTGGCACCTTCAATTTCGACTGCATCAATGTTGTTACCATCATCTGAGAGCAATTGGTTCAATTCTAAATCCACCGTAATACTGTTGATGTCAATCATGGTATTGCCCGCATCATCCACCACTTGTAAGCCGGTAATGTTCACTTGGTCAAACCATTGAATGGTAGCGCTGCTCAATTGCACCTGATAGCCGGAAGTTTTGCTCAACCAAGCCCCTGCTTTTTTAACTATTACCGTTTGAACAAAGGGCAATTGGATGCCAACCACGAGCAGCAAGAAGCAGCCAATTAATAAAGCTATTAATCGAAAAGCTATTTTGACTAACCTATTTTTAATATCTTGCGACAAATTGTATAGTGGTTTATGGATCCAATAATTTTAGCAATAGAGTCGTCTTGCGACGAAACATCCACTTCTATCATAAGAAAGGGCAAAATACTGAATAATATAGTAGCAACGCAATCTGTGCATGAAAATTATGGAGGAGTGGTTCCGGAGCTGGCATCCAGAGCCCACCAGCAAAACATAGTGCCAGTGGTAAGCCAAGCATTAGAACAAGCTGGTTTGAACAAATCGGACCTGTCTGCGGTGGCCTATACTAAAGGGCCGGGATTGTTAGGAGCGCTATTGGTTGGCGCTTCATTTGCAAAGTCTATGGCCTATGCTTTGGACATCCCTTTAATTGGCGTACACCATATGAAGGCCCATATTCTGGCCCATTTTATTGAAGAACCGAGGCCAGCATTCCCTTTTTTATGTCTAACGGTGAGTGGAGGCCATACCCAGATTGTACGGGTAAATAGCCCTTTGGAGATGGAAGTAATTGGTACCACTAAAGACGATGCAGTAGGGGAGGCATTTGATAAAACCGCAAAAATGCTTGGATTGCCCTACCCAGGTGGCCCTTTGGTGGATCGTTATGCACAAAATGGAGATGGGGAGCGGTTTGAATTTCCATTGTCTGAGATGCCTGGTCTTTCTTATTCATTTAGTGGCATAAAAACAGCAGTGCTATATTTTTTAAGAGCTGAGGTAGCAAAAGACCCAGATTTTATCGAAAAAAACATACAGGATATTTGTGCCAGTGTCCAGTTTACATTGGTTAAAATGTTGCTGCAAAAATTAAAAAAAGCCAGCAAGCAGACAGGAATTAAAGAAATTGCGATAGCTGGAGGAGTTTCAGCCAATTCGGGGTTGCGATCGGCACTTGAAGCACACAAAGAAAAATTCCGTTGGAATGTTTATGTTCCTGCTTTTGAGTACTGTACCGATAATGCGGCTATGATTGCCATGGCTGCCCATTTTTTGTATGAAAAGGAAATATTTGAGGATATAGAAAGTTCGGCAGAAGCCAGGCTACCGTTTTAAATATGAAAGTTTCAATTGGAGATACCATTCAGCACGAATTTGTCGTTAGTTTGTCGGACATTGCTAAATTTGATGGTGGTGTGGTACACAAAGTATGTGCTACATTTACCTTGGCTAGAGAAATAGAGTGGTGCAGCAGAAGGTTTGTGCTGCAACACAAAACGGAAAACGAAGAGGGGATTGGAACGCAACTGACCATTGAACACCGGGCGCCGGCAAAAGTAGGCGAAACAGTAAGAGTGGTTGCTGAAATTGTATCTTTCGAAAGAAATGAACTTCTTTGTAAATACGAAGCATCGGTCGAAGGGAAATTGGTGGCCACAGGAATTACCGGGCAAAAAATATTGCCCCTAGAAAAATTGAAAAAGATTTTAGAATAACAAGGGATGAGCGCAAAGGCTAAAGTATCTACAAACATTAATATTAAAAATAGGAAGGCCAGCTATGAATTTGAATTTATAGACAAATACATCTGTGGCATGGTATTGCTGGGAACAGAAATAAAGTCCATTCGCCAAGGCAAGGCCAGCCTTCAGGAAGGTTATTGTTATTTCAATAAAAATGAATTGTACTTGAAGGGGGCTAATATTGCGCAATATGACATGGGTACTAGCAACAACCACGACCCAGTTAGAGAAAGGAAACTGCTTTTAAATAAGAAGGAGTTAAATAAACTTTTAACTAAAAGTACGGAGAAAGGGCTCACCATAGTACCGTTGAGAATTTTTATAACTTCCCGGGGCTTTGCCAAGTTAGAAATTGCCTTATCTAAGGGGAAGAAGATTCATGACAAAAGAAACTCGATCAAAGACAAAGATGTCAAGAGAGATTTAAGTAGAATGAAATACTAAGCTATGAAAATTTTGGAAAGAGGTGTTTGTAGGCTCAGTGTGGTACCCGTGAGAAAAGAGTCAAAAGATGTTGCAGAACAAGTGACTCAACTGGTGTTCGGGGACCATTACAGCATAACCAAAAAATCTAAAAACGGAAAATGGTTGTGCATAGAAAATGCCTTTGATGGGTATGTAGGTTGGATTGATGCGAAACAACACCACCCTATATCGGAGGAGTATTTCGATCAAATAAATATGTCTGTCTACAAAGTGTCTTTGGAGCTCGTGAGCAGTATTTTGTATAAGAAGAAACCTTTGCACATAGTTTTAGGAAGTATTTTACCCCTTTCCAATAACGAACTTTTTAAAATGGAAGAGCAGCTGGCTTTTAACGGAGAGTCCAAAAGCCTTGGTCAGAAGAGGGAGTTTGAATTTGTTAAAAAAATAGCGAAAATGTATTTGGGTGCACCCTACCAATGGGGCGGGCGCTCCCCATTTGGGATTGACTGTTCGGGATTTTCTCAGATGGTGTATAAAATATGTGGGTACTCTTTGCCAAGGGATGCCTCCCAACAAGAGCTTCAAGGCCATGCAGTGCATTATTCAGAACGACTACCAGGCGATCTTGCATTTTTTGGCGAGCCAGGAGCCATAACCCATGTAGGCATTGTGCTGGAAGATAGCGATATTATCCATGCCAGCGGTGTTGTGAAAATCGAACTTTTGAATGCGGACGGTATTTGGGATGGAAACAGTACCACCCACCCACTGGTGTCTATAAAAAGGTTTTTAGTGGACGGTTAACGGGTATTTGGAAAACCCAAAGTAAATTTTGTAAAACGAGAAGGTTCACTTTCTACATTAATACTCCCATGGTGCAATTGCATTATCTGTCTGGAAAGACTTAATCCTATTCCGGATCCTTCTTTTTTTGTGGTGTAAAAAGGGATGAATATTTTATTGATGGCTTCGGGTATAATGCCTTGTCCGTTATCTATAATTTCTATGTAGGTCATGTGTCCCACTTTTTTCCCAAAAACAGTAAGTTTTCGATTTTCCGAACCTCCAGTAGCCTGAATACCATTTTTAAAAAGGTTGATGAGCACCATTTCTAGTAGTTCATCGTCGCCTTGGATTTGTAACTCTTTGGGCGTTACCAATGACAAATACTCTATGTTTTGATCTTTGAGTTCTGCTTTCATCAAACTCGCAATGTGTTCTATTAACGCTTCTACCGCAATGGTTTTGAATTTAGGTTTGGGGATGGACGTATATTCTCGGTAGGCATCAATGAATCTAATCAGGCCATTGCTTCTGGACTCAATGGTCTCCAATCCTTCATTGATATCTTCTACAGTTTCGCCTTCTAAAATGTATTGAGATTCTTTTTTTATTAAATCTTCATTCAAAATTACCTGGAGGGTCGAAGTAAGAGAAGCAATTGGCGTAATGCTATTCATTATCTCATGGCGGAGCACCTTGGTCAGGTTTTGCCAAGCATCCAATTCTTTCTTCTGAAGTTCTGATTGTATGTTTTGTAGGGCCACTAGTGTGATGGTTTTATCACTTAACTTCAAGGTGGTAGAGTGAATGGTCAATTGTATCTGGTCTGAGGTGCCAAACAGGTTGTTTTTACCTGGGTGGGTATCAAATATGGCTTTGTACAAACGGGACTGTTTTTCTATTAGCTCGTCTATGTTGTGCAATTCAGGTTTTTTTAAGAATCTCTTGGCCGCTTCATTAATCAAAACCACCTCTCCATCTACGTCATAGGCCAATAAACCAGTGCTTACATGCTCAACTACTGTGTTTAAATAGCTCAAATGCTCTGCTTTTTCAGTCCTGGCTTTTCGAATGGCATCCATAACGTCGTTGAAAGCGATGTTCAAGTCTTTAAAGCTGCTTCCAAGTTGGTTGTCTACGCTAAAACCCGAAAGAAAATCCGAATATTTTACGGACTCTAAAAATCGAGTTAATTTTCGGTTGGTATAGGAAATATACCGATACAGTTCAGCTACTAAAAAGGCAGCAAAACCCAAGAATATTATACCGCTTATTACTTTGTCGGGATGGGTTAAAAAAGTTACAGCCACTAGCAAAACCAGCGTTAAAGCCACCACTCTTATTAAAACCTGTATTTTGAAGTTTTTATAAGCCATGCTTTTCCAACCTCCTGTAAAGCGAAGAACGGGTAAGCCCAAGTTCATCTGCGGCTTGGGTAATGTTTCCGTTGTATTTTTTTAAAACTTTTCGAATTAAGATGCGCTCTACTTCGTCCAGGTTGTAGTTTTCTAAAACCATCCCATCGTCATTTTGGGCTGTTGCGCGCTGGGAAAGGTTGAAATCCTCTGGTTGCAAAACATTGGAATTGCATAAAATAACAGCCCTTTCGACCGCGTGCTGTAACTCCCTAATATTGCCTGGCCAACTGTGTTTTTGTAATCTAGAGAGGGTTGCATCACTGATTTTCACCAAGTTTTTATCGTATTTGTCGGCATATACTTTTAAGAAGTGATCGGCCAATAAAGGAATGTCTTCAATTCGTTCTCTTAATGGAGGAAGGTGCAACTCAATGGTGTTGATTCTATATACTAAATCCTGTCTGAATCTGTTTTCTTTAACCATTTCATAAATGGGCATATTGGTCGCACAAACCAATCTTATGTCAATTTCCATTTCTTTGTTGGAACCCACCCGACTCACCTTTCTACTTTGCAAGGCAGTTAACAATTTAGCCTGCAAAGGAAGAGAAAGGTTGCCAATTTCATCAAGAAACAAAGTGCCTTGGCTCGCCATTTCGAAACGACCAGCTCGGTCTTCTTTTGCATCGGTAAAGGCGCCTTTTTTATGCCCAAAAAGTTCACTTTCAAAAAGTGTTTCACTGATGGAGCCTAAGTCAACATTCACAAAATTCTTTTTGGATCGAGGAGAATTGGCATGTATTGCTCTTGCTATCAGTTCCTTACCTGTTCCGTTTTCGCCAAGAATGAGAACATTGGCATCGGTTTGTGCCACGCGTTCTATGGTTTGAAAAACTTGCTGCATGGCCCTGGAATGGCCAATTATTTCCGAAAATTTATCAGAGAGGTCTGAGTCAGAATGTTTTTCTTTTAAACGGGCAACTTCATTGCGAGATTCTCTCAATTTCATGGCGGAAAACAAAGTGGCCAATAATTTTTCATTGTCCCATGGTTTGATTACGAAATCGGTAGCACCTTTTTTGATGGTTTTTACAGCCATTTGTACGTCTCCATAGGCGGTAATCATAACGACAACGGCTGAAGAATCAATTTCCAATATTTTTTCCAACCAATAGAACCCCTCCTTGCCACTGCTGACATCCTTGGTAAAATTCATGTCCAACAGAATGACATCGTATCTGTCGTTGTTTAAAATGTTTGGAATGGACTCTGGATTTTTTTCAACATCAATTTGTAAAAAATGCCTTTTTAAAAACAAACGCGCTGCTTTTAGCAAGTCTTCATTGTCGTCAACAATTAGTATTTTACCTTTCTTTTCATCCATGAGCGTATATGGTTGGTTGTGTTCTATTTTTGTTAGACCCCGTTCCGTTTGTACAGCGTTCCAATATAAGAATTTGTATTGGTATTATTGTTCGATTTCGAACAGTGTCGTTCATGATTGAACGCTTTCGAACTGTAAAAGTTACAAAAAAGGGCTTTTTTACGGTTTTTTACTGTTGGCACAGTAGTTGGCTATAGCTGTTTGTATTTTAACAACTGCAATTCAATGGATAAAGTAATTAAAAAGAAGAAGTGGACAGTCAAGAAACTACTTTCAATAGGCGGAGGAGTAGCCGTTTTGGGATTGATTGTGTTTCAATTGTTTTTTGCTGACAGGAGGTCTAAACTAAAAGTAGACCCAGAAAAAATTACAATCTCAACCGTGAAACACGGGGTTTTTCAAGAGTTCATTCCACAGGCGGGAAATGTAGTGCCTAGTAGAACTGTTTATTTGGATGCCGTTGAAGGTGGAAACATAAAGAGGGTAATCTTAGAAAGTGGTGCGATGGTTAAAAAGGGAGATCCCATTCTGGAACTTGAAAACGCCAATTTAAGATTGAATGTGTTGGGGCAGGAGAATTCATTGAATGAACAAATTAATAGAATTCGACAAACCCGCTTAAACTTAGATCAAAATGATTTAAATCAAAAGGCCCAGCTGGCCCAAATTGATCAGCAAATACAAATCATAGGCCCAAAATATGTGCGTTATAAAGAATTGTTTGCAAAAAATTTAATCTCCAAAGAAGAATGGGAACGGGTTCAGGCAGATTATAAATACAATATGAAACGGAAGGAGTTTACCTACGCTTCTTATAAAAGTGATTCAACTGCAAGAATATTACAATTGCGCCAATTGAATGCATCGGAAAGAAACATGCTTCAAAACTTAGATGGAGTGGCCAAAATACTGGATAATTTAATTGTTAGATCGCCATTTGACGGGCAGCTTTCTACGCCTCAATTAGAAGAAGGGCAAGCCGTAAGAATGGGCGAGCGTTTAGGGCAAGTAGACATTATAGGCAGTTACAAAGTAAGGGTGCCAATAGACGAACTTTACCTTCCAAGAATATCCAAAGGTTTGCATGCAACTACCAAGTTCAATGGACAAACCTATAAGTTGATCATAACTTATATTTATCCAACTATTAACAACGGGCGTTTTGAGGTAGACATGCAGTTTGATGGAGAAACACCTTCTGGTATTAGAAGGGGGCAGTCCATGCGCTTGAGAATTGAACTCGGGCAGTCTTCAGAAGAAAAGTTGTTGCCTGTGGGTGGCTTTTTCAAAGACACCGGTGGCAATTGGGTTTTTGTTTTGGATGGCAACGGAAACAAAGCGATTCGAAGAGACATCAAGCTGGGCAGGAAAAATACTGAGAATTATGAAATATTGGAGGGACTTGTTCCTGGGGATAGAGTAATAACGTCTTCTTACGAGCATTTTGGAGACAACGAAGTGCTTGTCTGGTAAAAAACACAACCTTTTAATAAAAAAATAAGTAAAATAACTTGAACTCAATAAATACGATCATGATAAAACTAGAAAACCTTCAAAAGCTGTATACAACAGAAGAAGTTGAAACAACAGCGTTAAACAAAATCAACTTAGAAATTAAGGATGGTGAATTTGTAGCCATTATGGGCCCATCGGGATGCGGTAAGTCTACCTTGTTGAACATCCTTGGTTTATTGGATAACCCATCGGATGGTAAATATTATTTTGGGGAGCATGAAGTTTCCAATTTCTCAGAAAGACAAAGAGCACAATTGAGAAAAGGATCCATTGGTTTTGTATTCCAGAGTTTTAACCTGATCGATGAATTGACAGTATTTGAAAATGTTGAGTTGCCATTGTTGTACTTGAAAGTGCCTTCAGCGGAAAGAAAGCAAAAGGTAGAGGAAGTATTGGAAAGAATGAACATCATGCACAGAAGGAACCACTTTCCTCAGCAGTTGTCTGGTGGACAGCAACAAAGAGTAGCCATTGCAAGAGCTATTGTGGCTAAGCCGAAAGTTATATTGGCGGATGAGCCTACTGGTAATTTAGATTCAGCTAATGGAGAAGAAGTAATGAAGTTATTGGCTCAGTTAAATGAGGAAGGTACCACTATTATTATGGTAACACACTCCCCATATGATGCCAATTATGCACATAGAGTGATTAATTTATTTGATGGAAAAGTTGTTACAGAGAATATCAAAGAACAATTCCATATTTAATTAGAAGATATATACAACTCAAAATAAGGACCAGGGGACTTCAAAAGAAGTCCCTTTTTTTATGCCATGTAGTGTGTATGGCAAGGTACTGATAAATATAGAGTACATCGTGCAACCTTTTTGTTGCTGCTGTAGTCTTTATAGTATTACTCAACAACAAATCAACAAGTTATGCTCAAAAACTACATAAAAATTTCTCTTCGAACCCTAATGAAGAACAAAGTATTTGTTCTCATTAATGTATTTGGTTTGGGGATTACACTTGCCTGTTGTATTGTGGCTTATTTGAATTACGACTACAATGCCAAGTACGATCAAGAACAGGTGCATGCAGAAAAAATTTACAGAGTAAATTTTATTCGTGAATACCAAGGCAACATTACCAAATATGGTTTTGTTCCGATTCCTTTGGCGAATGTAGTAGAAAACAACATTGGCGATGTAAGCAAGGTGACCCGCTTCGGCGGTAGCGACAATACAGGTTTTAGAATTGGCGATGATGTTTTTAATTCGGGATTGAGTTATGTGGATGAAAACTTTTTTGAATTTTTCACTTTTGATATTATAAAAGGAAATGCAGAGGCGCTAAAAGAAAAGAAAAACATCATCATAAGCGATGAATTGGCTAAGAAATACTTCGGAAACGAAGAACCTATTGGCCAGCAAATTACTCAAATAGTGGAAGGTGGCAATAAAGAATATTTTGTAGCAGCCGTTTTCCAAACAAAAAAGGCCAACTCTAGTTTTGCCTGGATTCATGCCTTTACAAATTACCAAAACAGTTTTGATGTTAATAAGGAGGCCGACGAAAACAGTTGGAACCAATGGACCACTACTTTTTTATGGGTAGACAACCCGGCTAGCCTTGGGAATATTGACAACCAGCTACAGGCCTATGTAGAGCCACAAAACAATGTGCGAGAAGATTTTAAAATCACAAAATATTACTTAGACCCATTTGTTGGGTTTGCCCAACGAGCAGAAGCTGAAGACTTGAGAGGCCATTGGTTCAGACAAAGTTTGCCAGTACCAGCCGTGGTTGCCCCTTTGGTTATGGCAGGGTTGGTGTTGCTTATCGCATGTTTTAACTTTACCAATACGTCCATATCCATTTCTAGCAGAAGACTGAAAGAAATTGGTATAAGAAAAGTGATGGGAGGAATGCGGAAACAACTTATTTATCAATTTCTTTTTGAAAACTTGCTCCTTTGTTTTTTCGCTTTGGTGGTGGCACTGATAATTGCAGAATTTTTAGTGCCCGCGTACAACGATTTATGGGATTTTGTAAACATAGATCTGAACTACTTAGAAAACATGGAGTTTTTCGGCTTTTTATTGGTAATGTTGATGGGTACTGGCTTGTTAGCAGGGAGCTATCCGGCTTTTTACATTAGTAAATTTGAGCCTTCTAGTATTTTAAAAGGGACGTATAAATTTGGAGGAAAAGGCTGGTTGACTAAGATTTTATGGTGTTTGCAATACTCCATTTCATTGGGGGCTGTTATTTCTGGCGCTGCATTTTATCACAATGCCATTTACCAAGAAAATTTGGATTACGGTTACGACAAAGATGCGGTGATTCACTTTTGGTTGAACGACGCCAACGACTACGATGTTTTTAAAGCCGAATTTGCATCCAATGAAGACATTGTACAAGTGTGTGGCACCAAACACCAAATTTTTGAAAGTTATTACCGGGACCCAATAAAGTTTGAGGAGGTAGAGGAAGAGGTAAACATAATGGAAGTTGGGGAAGATTATTTTTCAACGGTCGGCATGGAAATAATTGAAGGTAGGGCGTTCCAACAGGATTCTGAAACGGACCGGTTGGAGTCTATTGTGGTAAATGAGGAGATGGCCAAAAAGTTTGGATGGGAAGAGTCCATAGGTAAAAAAGTACGGTGGATGGACTCCTTGGATTTTTATGTAGTAGGAGTGGTAGAGAACTTTTACTTAAATGGCCTTTGGGCACCCATAGAACCAATGATGATTCGTGCAACAGCCGAAGAAAATTATCGATTAATGATTGTAAAAACCAAACCAGAAGAACTGACTGCTACTTTTGATTACATAGGGAAAACATGGAATAAAATTCACCCAGACCGTTTGGTAAACGCTGAATATTTAAACGAATCCATACAAGAAGCAGTGCTTGTGAATGCCAATATTGTTAAAATGTTTGTTTTCCTAGGGCTTATAGCCGTAATACTGTCCGCCACTGGTTTGTTTACCTTGGTATCGCTCAATATTGTGAAACGAATGAAGGAAATTGGTGTTAGAAAAGTACTTGGCGCTTCCGTAGCCAACATCGCCACAGTTGTAAACAAGCAATTTGCTATTTTTATGTTGATAGCATTTGTGTTAGGAGCTGGTATGAGCTATGCTATGGTGGAGCCATTAATGGCCAGTATATGGACTTACTATTCAGGCCTAACCATTTTTACAGTAATAATTTCAATTCTTGTAATGGTAGTTATCTCTTTACTTTCCGTAGGATACAAAATATACTCAGCTGCCAATTCTAATCCGGCTGTTATTCTAAAAGATGAATAAAATTTAGACTGGGGTGTAACCTATCTGTTGCTACCCCAGTCTTAGTTGTAACCTCCAAGGTCAAAAAAGAGGTCCACTCAAAATTTTAGGATATGTTAAAAAACTTTATCAAAGTAGCCTTCAGAAATATTCTGAAGCAGAAATCTTTTGCGTTCATCAATGTATTGGGATTGACAACAGGTGTAGCGGCTTTTTTATTGATGTCGTTTTATGTAGTAGACGAATGGAGTTATGATAAATTCCATGAAAATTCTCAAAAAATATACCGCGTGCACCTTAGGGGGGTAATGGGAGGACAGGAGGCCAATGTGCCGGTGACCTGTTATCCTCTGGCTAAAACTTTGGTGAGTGAAATTCCGGAAGTAGAACAAGCTACCCGACTCGATCAACTGGGAGATGTCGTTTTTTCTTTTGATGATCAAATGTATACCGAGGAGAAAGTTTTCTTCGCAGATTCTAACTTTTTTGAATTCTGGTCTTTTAAACTGCTGGAAGGCAACCCATCAACAGCTTTAAAAGAGCCCAATAGTATTGTTTTAACAAAACAATTAGCAGAGAAGTATTTTGGAGAGCAAGAGGCCATTGGGAAATTGATTAACAACGGTGATAAAACCTACAAAGTAACCGGAATAGCCGCGGCAGCCCCGTCCAATTCACACATTAAGTTCCATGCTTTGATCTCGTTCAGCACGTCCTCTAGAAACAATTCTGATAACTGGTTGAACAACAATATTTTCACCTATTTTGTTTTCAACGATAAGGCGGACATCCAAATGATGGAAAA
This sequence comes from Cytophagales bacterium Alg240-R148, assembly GCA_900537185.1. GTDB lineage: Bacteria > Bacteroidota > Bacteroidia > Cytophagales > Cyclobacteriaceae > Alg240-R148. The sequence continues at coordinate 281,441 of LS999827.1, read as the reverse complement.
CAAATACGATGGTTTGGTAATCAAATATGTTGGCCCTACGCTGCAGCAGTTCATGGGCTTATCACTGGATCAGTTTATAGAAAATGGTGGCGCCTATGGCTATTACACCATGCCGCTTGAAGATATTCATTTAAAAGCCCAAGGAGAAGATGAGTTGGAGCCAGCAGGCAACGAAACTTATGTGGTTATGTTGGCGGTCATAGCTGTATTTGTACTGATCATAGCTTGTATCAACTTCATGAACTTGTCTACAGCCAAGTCGGCTGGAAGAGCAAAGGAAGTTGGGTTAAGAAAAACCTTGGGTTCTCAAAGGGGCGCATTGATGGCTCAATTTATGACAGAGTCGATGATTTTTTCATTTTTTTCTACCCTTGCAGGCGCGGCTGTCGCTTATGTTTTGTTACCTGAATTTAATGCATTGGCGGGTAAAACCCTTGATTTATCCAATGTAAGCCCGTTGTTAGCGGCGGGGATATTGTTTAGCATAGCGCTGTTTGTAGGGGTATTAGCGGGTAGTTATCCAGCATTTTATTTAACTGGGTTTAATCCTGCGCAGGTACTCAAAGGCAAAGTTAAAGCCGGTGTGAAGAGTGGGTACATCCGTAGTTTTTTGGTGACAAGTCAATTTTGGATCAGCATCGTACTCATTATATGCTCTACCATTGTATACCAACAGTTGCAGTTTTTTCAAGAGAAAAATTTAGGCTTTGACAAAGATAAAATTGTTGTCCTTTCCAATGTTAGAAAACTTGGAGATAAAAAATCCAGCTTCAAAAATGAGTTGTTGGAACATCCAAATATTGAGGCTGTAAGTTATTCGATTCAGTCCATACCAAACGTGCAAAATTCCAACGTATTTAGAGTAGGTGGCACTGAAACGGACCACCTAATGACCAGCTTTTACACCGATGCAGACCACGCAGCTACCATGAATTTTCAACTGGTAGAAGGGAGGTTCTTTTCTAAAGAGTTTTTAACCGATTCGGCTGCAGTAGTAATAAATGAAGCAACTTTAAGAGAGCTCGGTTGGACAAAAGAAGAAGCCTTGAGTAAGGAATTAATCGTTTTTGATTCCGACGAGCCAGAGCATAAAAAAGTGATAGGTGTAATCATGGATTTTAACTATACCTCGCTACGAGAAGAAATTAGACCCATGGTATTCCAATTAACGGACTTTGCTACTTCCATGGCTATTCGGTATAGTGGAGCAGATGCACAGGAAGTAATTAAAACTATTGAAGGAGAATGGGATACCATTGATACAGGTGCACCATTTGAGTATTCTTTTTTGGACCAAGAATTTGATGCTTTGTTCCGGTCAGAGCAAAGAATGGGCAAAGTTTTTACAGTTTTTACATCCATCGCCATTTTTATTGGTTGTTTGGGTTTGTTTGGCTTGGCAGCATTCATGGCAGAACAAAGAAGCAAGGAAATAGGGATAAGAAAGGTTCTAGGAGCAAATATTGTAAATGTATCTTCGATTTTAAACAGAGAATTTACCAAACTGATATTGATCTCTTTTGTACTGGCTGTGGTGCCGTCCTATTATCTAATGGATTATTGGCTCCATACATTTGCCTTTCGCATTGACCTATCGGTTTGGCCATTTTTGTTTGGAGGAGCAGGGGCGCTGCTTATTGCTTGGTTGACGGTGAGTTACCAGGCGATTAAAGCTGCATTAGTAAACCCTATAGATTCGTTAAAGAGTGAATGATTTTCGTGAATAATTGATAAATAGGCTTGCTGGACATTCTGGCAGGCCTTTTTTTATGGAGAAGGCGCTTGGCCTTCTCCATAAATTAATGGCTTGTATTAATTTTTGATGATTCTTAAATTGGTTTCCCCGATATGGTTGGAAACTTTTATGATATACACCCCATTTTCAAGGTGCTGCATTGGGAGATCCATGGTTTTTTCTTGGCTCTGCCTAGTTTGGTAGAGGTTGCCCAATAAATCAAAAACTTGAACTGTAGTGGTCGTTTTCCCTTCCCAATTGAATGTTAATTGCAAGGTATTAACAGTGGGGTTCGGGTAATAGCCGATTTGGCCCATCCATGTTGAATTATCCAATCCAGTAATTACGATTTCTATTTTATTGGATGCTTTGTTCCAATACCCACTGGAGTTGCTTACTACCCCTGCAGGTAGTTCTATTGAAAATGTATTGGCCAAGCCTGGCTGCACCAATACTTTTGTTGTTAGTTCGTCTATGGCTTCGCTCGAACTGATGCTTCCTCCAATAACAGTAATCATATCCACATCAAAACCCACCACGTCTTGGTTGAATTGGAGCTCAAATGCATACTGCCCTTCTACATCAGAATCTACCTGGGTAATTGTAGCAGTTGGGATATTGCCATACGCAACAATTGCACCTGCTCTATAGTCCACTTCCGAATTAAACAGTTTTGCAATTACGAGGTGGTCGTTGTAAGATTGAATATTAGTACCAAAAAAGTCGTTGTTGGTTGCATTGTCTTCCAAACTCCCAATGATTGGAGACGTCCAGTTTTGGTCTTCTGAGGCTGCTATTGTTACCACTGCACCTGCATTTTGTGCAGTAGCTGAATAATTGCCCACTCCAATATGGACCGTTTGTTTGTGAATTGCTAATTGGTGGTTTTCATTACTAGCTGCAGAGAAGAAATCCAGGTTGTGTGTGTACAAGTGTTTGTGGGCGTACCAATTGCTTTCTCTTTGGTAGATGTAAACTTTGTCTTCTTGCCAAGCAGCCATTAAACCATTATTTACTGCAAAAGACCTACCTAAAAACCCCTCTTCGGTAGGTGTTTCCCCTGCAATTTGGTTCACTAAAGTATAACCGTTCTCCCAGCCCAATACCGATGGGCTATACACATTAATTTTACCTTCGTTGTCTTGGGTTGCAGAATTAAAGTTGGGTTGCCCAACAAACAAGAGACCATCGGAATGTATAATTTTAGCACCAAAAAAAGTGAAACTTTGAATGTCCGGGTTTTCAATGGTATTGCTTTCAGTCATATCCGCCCAACCACTAGCTGGCTTTTTATAAATAAAAACAGCGCCTTCTGTGCTAAATAATTTTTGTTTTCTATCATTTCCAACAAATATATACCCATTGGTTATTTCAATTGACTTCCCAAAGCTGTTGGAAACTTCTGCAGGATTGGAAGGCGTTAATGTAGCTACCAAACCGTTTTGTGCGTTGTCTAAATCGTCCAAGTCAAAAACATACACCTTTTTTTCAAGTTGAGAAGCAGTAACTAAATACTGCCCATAAATATCTACCGAAGCTCCAAATTCAATGTTTTTAGAAGTGATTGGCGCGTGAACCAATTGGGTGAATACCCAGTTACCGTTAATAAAATCATACAAATAAATTTTGCCGACCTTGTCGTAACCGTCCACAACAGAGAAAGGGGCACCAACCGCCATTTTTTGATTGGAAAGAGCAATGGTTTCACTAAACCCCGCCTTAGCGGCAGATGTAAAGGTAGTGGCATGGTCTGTTCCTGACACTTCGTGTACTGCACCATAATTGGGGTGGTCGATGTTCACATCGAACAAATAACCTGCTCCTGTTGTATTGCCTTTGGAGTTGGTTTGATTAAAGTTACCTACGGCAACCGCCTGTGTCGATCCACTTAATGAAGCTTCCCCTATGAAACCCTGTTCTAAGGCCAGCCTGCTATTTTGTGGCGCATTGGCCCAGCTACCTCCGAAGTCATTGGTATAAGTAAACAAACTTAAATAATAAGCTCCTTCAGGTACTTCATAGTAGTTACCCGTTACCAAAAGCGTACTGTCCGTTACCAAATCCACATTCATTCCAAAGGTAGATACAGTAGCACTGCTGGTTAAATCGGGATACAGCGTATTGGTGTTCACCAATTTTGTCCAGTCGTCCAAGGTATTTTCATATAAGTACACAATGCCATCATCGTCGTCGTTGTTGAACTCAAAACTATTGGAGACTGCAACTGTATTGTTCTTTATAGAAACCGAAGACCCAAACCCGTAGGCTGTATTGTCCGAAATTTCACTTTGAATTGGAGCTTGGCTCCAATCATCGTTTTTCTTAGCATAAACAATGGCCCTAGAAAAATCTGCGAAGCCAGCAATTATTACAGCATCGCTCATGTCCAAGGCATAAAAGGTTGGAGCGGTTACGCCATCCGTAGAAAGCTGGTTGAGTACTTCGAACGAGAGTGTGCTACCATCGGTTATTTCGTAGATGCCAATGGTATAGTCGCCATTGTCAATGCCAAGAACACTGACCGTATTCCCCGCAATGGCAACTTTTAGGCCTAAATTTTGATCAATATTAGAATCGGTAATGGTAACGGAAGTTGGAGAACCACTCCATCCTTCAGCAGGTTTCTTGTATACCACCACTGCGCCAGGTTCCGAATTGGAATTTGCATTGGTTCCCGGTGCTCCAACTACAATATAGTTATCGTTGATGGCTAAAGAAAGGCCAAATTGACTTTCCGGCAAGGTTTCTGACAAAGTATTAATCAAATTCCAGGCGCCACCAGAATATTCGTACACAAATATGCCACCCCCATTGTAAGTGAAATTATCATACCCAGGTGCACCAACAACTGCAATATTGTCAAAAACCGCTATGCCCTGACTCAGTTTGGAGTCAATAGAAATTTGTTCATGAGGGCTAGGAAGCGGCGCTTGAATTTTTTCAGGTGCTTGGCCAAAAATAAACGTTGGTATAAACAGGAAAAGTATAAGGATTGGTTTCATAAAAATCAGATAGTATAGTTGATGGGTACAAATATATAGGATTATCGGATTGGAACCATTTAAGCTTATAAAAGTTATGTTTTTTTTGTGTGGACTTGATACAGTTGTGAAAAAGGAAAATGAACTAAAAGGGGAGAGCCAATATAAAGAGGTCGTTGGGCGTGGTTTTTTGCCTGGATGGATAAAAAATTGTGAAAAGAAATAGTTTTATATTAGGATTAAATAAATTTCAAAACCATGTGGAAACATCTATTTCAAAACCTCTTGAACCGAATTAAAAAAAACAAACTTAGCTCTTTTCTAAGGGTGGTGGGTTTGTGTTTGGCTTTTGTCGCGGTAGTTCTAATTGCCCAGTATTTACTTTTTGAAAATAGCTACGACCAATTCCATACCAACCATAAAAATATCTACCGAGTAGAAAGTAAGTTCTTGAAAAATGGCGAAATTACAGATAGCTGGGCAACGAGTTCTCCTGGATACGGCCCAGCCATAGCCCAGGCCTTCGAGGAGGTGAACCAATATACTCGAATCATTTTTAATGATTCGGAAAGACTCATTCAGTACAAAGAAACTATTTTCAGGGAGAAGAACGTATGTTGGGTGGATTCTAATTTTTTTGAGGTTTTTGATTTTGAGTTGATAAAAGGTACGAAGAACGACGTTTTGAACAAGGCCAATACCATGGTAGTTTCGGCCTCTGCCGCTAGAAAATTATTCGGAGAAGAAGATCCAGTTGGGAAAAGCCTCAAAGTCAGTAACTTTTCAGGAACCCTGGTTTGTGAAGTGAGGGGTGTTTATAAGGACATGCCTAAAAATTCAAGCATCCAATTGGACTACATGGTGTCGGCGCTGTCCGCACCGAAGTGGATGCACAACTTTTGGTATTTGCATGAGGCTTATACCTTTGTGGAGCTTCAGGACAACCATGATCCTGCTAAAATTGAAGCACAGTTTCCGGCATTAGCGGAACAATACAAAACAGAAGCTGCTTTGAAAGACAAAACTTGGGCAGTGGAATTGGTGGGGTTAAGTGCGCTGCACTTGTCGCCAGTAAAGGCCTATGCCCAGACGGAAAAAAACGATCCGAGGTTGCTCAAATTTTTGTTCATGGCCCTTGTAGTGGTGTTGTTTTTAGGGTGGTTCAATGAAACAAATATGGGCATTATTTTGGCCATGAAACGCAGAAAGGAATCGGTGCTTAGAAAGGTGATGGGCGCTGGGAATGGGAATTTATTTTGGATGAGTTTTATTGATTCTCTGGTACACCAATTATTGGCTGCAGTCGGTTCTTTTGTTTTGGTTTTTTTTAGTTGGAATGCAGGTTGGCTCCCTATGGGGTATGATTTTATTCAAATGTTGGTATTGCTGGCATTGCTTGTTGTTGTTGGCGCGGTGTTGTGTGGTGCGGTACCATTTTTAGTGCTATCCAGCGTTGTAGTTTCGGAAGGAATTAATGGGGTAAGAAATTTTTCTGTTGGAGGAAAAAGAACGGGACAGGGTATAGTAATAATCCAAATGGCTTGTACGCTTACCATTGTTTCCCTCACTTTTATTAGTTGGCAACAATTGTCTTTTATGAAAGCCCAAAAGAAAGGGGTGGACACCGATCAAATTTTGGTTGTACAATCACCAAAAGAAAAAATAAATGCCTTGCGCTACGGCTCCTTTAAAAATACCCTCCTTCAGATACAAGGAGTGGAAGCCTTTACAGGTTCTAATGCAGTTCCAGGAATGGAAATAGCAACTTTTTATGCCAATAGAAGGGCGGAAAGCTCTGAAGAGTCGACCAGACTTTTTGAAATGTTAAAGGCAGATTTTAATTTTTCCGAAGTTTATGGCCTTCAGTTTGTACAAGGAAGAAATTTTAATTCTTTGTTGGCTTCCGACAGCAGCAAAGTAGTGTTGAACCAAGAAGCTGTACAACATTTTGGGTTTGTAAATGATGCGGATGCCATTGGAAAAAAAGTGCTGTTAGAAACCAGTAATGACCCTAAGGAAGTAATTGGTGTTCTGCAAAACTACCACCACGAGTCTTTTCATAAAAATTTCAGCCCAATTGTTTTGCAACATGACCCACAGTTGTGGTGGATTCCCAAACAATATTTCAGCTTGAAACTAAGTACGACCAACCACCGATCGGTGGTGGAAGCAGTGGAGGAGGTCTGGCAAAAAAGTTTTCCAAATGCTTCGTTTGATTATTTTTTTAACGATGCCTTTTATGCCAAACAATACGAGTCAGAAAATCGGTACAACCTATATTTTTCGATTTTTTCATTTTTGGCAATTGGAGTGGCATTGTTTGGTGTTGCTGGTCAAACCATGTTACATGTGGAGCACAAAACCAAGGAGTTGAGTATTAGAAAAGTATTGGGAGCTACGGTGGTCGATGTAGTGCGGTATTTGTACCTGTGGGCAGGCAAACTCTTGTTGTTTGCTGTAATAATCAGTGTGCCATTAAGTCAATTTATTTCAGAGATATGGATGGAACAATATGCTAAAAAAATGAACATAACACCATTCGTTTTTGGAATGCCTGTCTTCATGTTTGCTCTTGTTTTTACGGTTGTATTATTGAAAATTATATTAAAATCGGCTTTTACAAACCCTGCAAAAGTGTTAAAAGAAAGTTAACGGCAAAGGAAGACCCAAAGTTTCTTTCTTTGCCGTTATTTGGACTTGCTAGTTGTTGTAGTAAAAAGTTTCATTAATAATTTGGCCCTCGTCGTTCCAACGCTGTACCGCGAGTTGGGTATAGGTTCTTGTTCCCCAGTCTTTGTGGGTAAAGTCAAAATCCCATTCTACAACAGCTAAATTGTCGGAGATAATTACCTTCTTTACCTCGGCTTTGCGAAATTCAGTGATACCATTAACAAAAGCTTCTTCGTGTTGGCGGCAGGCATCTTTTCCTTCCAATGGACTTTCATGGTTTTCTTGTAGCTGGATGTTGGGCGCATAGTATTTTTCAAATGCCTCTAAAACTTGACCATTTTGAACCATTGAATTGAGGTTGTGGACACTTTCTTCTAAAGAAGTTATCGTTGTTTTGCTTTCCATATTATTTTTGTTTTTTGTTTAAAACAAAGTTGAAGGAAAGTAGCTCAAAATGGCTTGACCTATGGTAGGAAATTAACTTAACCTATGGTAAGTATTAATGCAGTTGTTTTCTTATTCTGCTTAAACTTTCTGGAGTAATACCTAAAAAGGAGGCAATATGCAACAATGGTACACGCCTTATTATATCTGGGTGTTCCTTCAGTAACTTCGTATAGCGCTTTTCGGCAGTTTCGGAATTACTTTGGTTCATGCGCTCAAGGCTAATCACCAACGCATTAGCAAATAATTTTCTGAAAAAACGATCCAAAGAAGGAATTTGATCGTATAGTTCTTCCAAACTGGATGCAGAAAGCAAAAGAAGATGGCTGTCTTCAATAGCTTCAATGTTGGTTTGGCTTGGTTGCTGCGTAAAATAGCTGTGCAGGTCGGCAATCCAGTAATTTTCCATTGCTATTTGGACTACGTGTTCTGTTCCTTTTTCATCAATGGTATAGCTGCGCAGGCAGCCTTTTACAACAAAGGCAAAATCCTTACAAATTGCACCACTTACCAATAGGTCTTTTCTTTTTTTGATGAAACGAGGTGTCACATGGGAAGCAATGAGTTCCATTTCTCGATCCGTAATGGATATCTTAGTTTCTAAATTGTCTCTTAATTCTTGGTGCATGTACTCTATCCTTTCTCGAAAGCTGCTTGTGCCTTGTCAAATCCAAGTTGTATCATTTCATCGGCCAAATCAAAATCCAATGTTCCACAAGCATTGCGTGCAATATTGATGGTATAGTCTGGTGGGTAGGCAGCTAGTTTTTGACGCGCAATTGCGTTTTGCATCGCATCAAAAGTTTCATTGGCAATGTCGAACATGTCCCAATCTGGTGTGAAAGACTTCGGCATCGATAATTTATCTATAAATTCCTGAATGCTTTCATGGAAAGAGGCCTTGTTATTGCCAGCACCCGGCAACTGCTGCTTCTGTTCTGGTATAGGGGCATCTGGTCCGCCTAAATTGACAGCTATGGTGATGTCGTTGCCATCTCCAAAGGTAGGCGCTATGGGTACAGGGTTGAGCACGCCTCCGTCAATCAGCATGGCCCCCGCTCTATTGACTGGTGTGAACAGAAAAGGCAAAGAGATGGAGGCGCGAATGGCTTCGAAAAGTCCTCCTGAGTTCATCCATACTTCTTTTTCTTTCTTGATATCCGCAGCAACAGCGGTATACGGGATTGGGAGGTCTTCAATTTTAACTTCACCTACCAAATCTTTTAGAGTTTCGATAATTTTATCGCCTTTTACAAACCCACTGCTGGACCAGGATAAATCTAATAATGAAACGATATCTGTTTTGTTAATGGCCCGAACCCATTGTTCAAATTCACTAAGTTTGCCTGCGGCATACACACCACCAATTAAAGAACCAATGGAACAACCGGCTATGGATTTGATTGCAAAATTGTTGGCTTCAAGCCAGTGTATGATACCAATATGGGCCAAGCCCCTTGCACCACCACTTCCTAATACCAGTGATACAGATGTTTTTTTTGCCATAATTGAAATTAGTTGATTAGCTGGTTAAAAAAAATAGAAGCGGGAGTATTGTGAAGAATATTACCAGGTAGATAAGGGTTTATTGATAATTACTGGTTTAAAAAAAGTTGGGCAGGTGTATTGACTTTGGTTGTGTCATGCGTATATTTGCATTGTTTAGATTTAGTCTAAATAAAGCAAAGATATGAAGATAGGTCTTTTTTACGGTTCGGATATGGGTGCTACGGAGGAAGTAGCAACAAAAATAGCGCTGGAATTTTTAGAATTTGAGGTGGAAGTAATGGACATTTATGATGCCTCTAAAGAAGATTTTTTAAAATTTGATAAAATTATCTTGGGTGTTTCCACTTGGGACGAAGGCGATTTGCAAAGTGATTGGAAGGACTTTTATAAAAAGTTTAAAAAAATAGATTTTAGCAATACCTGTGTAGCACTGTTTGGTTTAGGAGATCAAATAGGCTATGGGCATACCTTTGTGGATGGTATGGGTAAATTGGCCAAAAGAGTGCTTAAAAATGGCGGGAATATAGAGGGATGCACCTCTAATGCGGGTTATTGTTACAGTTATTCCAAAGCAGAAATAGAAAAAGGAAGTTTTGTAGGGTTGGCCATTGATCAAGACAATCAGCCCGAGTTAACCCAGCAAAGAATTGTTTCTTGGTGTTCCGTTCTGTCCATGTCTTGGAGCAAGCGCTTGGCAATGGCCAGCTAATGTACACCACTTTTTGGTTCCCAAATAAGCCTTAAGAACATACTTAACCTTTCCTTTTCTTTTGAAATAGGAATTCCCGTAACGATTCCCAATAATAGATCGTTGTGAATGAGCAATCGCATTTGCGGTCTAATTACCATATCAAAATCGCCTTCCAACCAGTATTTGTTAAATTCTATTCCGACAAAATTATTAGTAGCGGGTATCATGTAGTGGATGCTGGTATTAACCTCATAGGAATTGGTCCAAGGGCCTTGGTAGTGTTGTTCAAAAGATGGCCCCGTATAAACCAATGCGTGCAAATTGTTGTGCCATTTTTTAGCAATTACCAAAAAGGGATTGTAAATATTACCAGTAAAGAAGGGCTGAGAAAAAGAATCAAAATCTGTTAACACAAATTCGTTGATGTAACCCAATGCCATAGACACCCCTACTTTTTCGTGTACAAAAAAGCTCCATTGGGTTGCTAATTTTATACTTTCAGCTTTTGCACTTGGCACCTCGCTTCCGTCGTTGGCTGCGGAGTAAAACAAAAATGGAATTTCTACTTCAAAACCTAACCTGTCGGCAGCTGCGAATTCATATTCCACCAAAAATTCATATTCATCAATAGTTGTTTTATCGGTTATCCCAAATCCAACATTCCATTCCTTCTCTCCTTGGTGGGCCCCAAGGTCTCTAATCAAGTCTATATAAAGCGGTTCGGCATGCTCTATTTTAACTGGCATCTGGTCTTTTGTTTGGTCTTCTTGCGCATTGGATAAAAGAGGAAAAGAAATTAAAAAGAAAACAATAGCCCCTAAGGCTACCTTGCATTGCTGCTTAGGTTGTTGGTTTTTCTTATACTCGCTGGTGCCCTTTTGCATGGTGTGTAAAATTTACCCTTCTAAAAAAGAACATTTGCCATCTAATAGCAAAGGATAAAGCAGTAATTTTCGACATGAGAAAAATGAATAATATTTATCTGTATTTTTTATTGGGTATCGCGGCCATTCCATTGGGTTGCCAAAACCAAAAGGACGCACCAAGTAAGCATCCATTAGAAGTAGAGGCGTCCGATTCTAAAAAAGCGTTTTTGTTTAAAAAAGATACTGCATTATTAGGGGAAGGGGCCTTGTGGAATCCCGATCTTAAAGAGTTTTGGTGGATTGATATTGAAGGGCACCAGTTCAAAAGATTGAATATTAACAACAAGGAACAGTTTGCTGACAATGTTGGTCAAAGAATAGGCACGGTTGTAGCAACGAAACAAGAGAACCAGGCGTTGCTGGCGTTGGAAAATGGCATTTACACCTTTAACTTTCAAACCAATGAAATGCAACTGTTGTCCAACCCAGAAGACAGCATTCCCAACATAAGGTTCAATGATGGTAAATGTGATCCATACGGAAGGTTTTGGGTAGGTTCCATGGGATTGGATCAAAAAGCAGATCGGGCTTCCTTGTATAAGATAGACCCGGATGGAATGGCCCATAAGATGCTGGACAGCATTACCATTTCCAATGGAATCTGTTGGTCTTTGGACCATCAAAAGATGTATTATATCGACACACCCGATGGCAATGTAAAAGTATACGATTACGACGGTACAACTGGTGCTATATCCAATAAAAAAATTGTAATCGACATTCCAGAATCTTTGGGTTACCCAGACGGTATGACCATTGATGCAGAGGGCAAGCTCTGGGTAGCTTTGTGGAATGGCAATAGCGTAATAAGAATAGACCCAGAGCTAGGTAAAGTTATTGAGACAATAGAAGTTCCGGCGCACAACGTTACTTCTTGCGCATTTGTAGGTACTCAGTTGGATACCCTTATGATTACTTCTGCAAGAGTGGACATGACAGAAGAGGAAAACATACAATTCCCCGACGCTGGTTCTGTGTTTTATGCGGTACCAGGAGTGAAAGGAGTAAAGCCATTTCAATATGGAGAATAACCACTAACAATACATAACCAATTAAAGAGACAACATCAGGGGGAGGGCTAAAAGCCCTCCCTTTTTGATGCTAGGTTAAAGTTAGTCATTCGTAGCTGATTCCGAATATAGGTTTGTGGTCCATTGACCAATAGGTTAGATACGATCAAAAGGTAAACATTATCAGCTGGCTCATTTGCTTAAAAAATGATATTAAATATAGTAAAAAAATATTTAAATATAATTATTTATTGAAATAATATCATAAACACTCTTCGGTTTATGCAAAACCCAGAGGCTTAATTGGTTGAATGTCAAATAATTAATTAGTCTTTACTCGCCCCAATTTTATTTTTTTCAGCATATATCTTTAATAATCCTCCGTCGGGTGCAACCTTTTGATTGGGAGCGGAGTCTATATATTATCTGCAAAATGAGAAAATATAAATACAGGTAGTTTATGAAAAGAGAACGGATTGGTGAATTGGAAGAATTAGTGCTCTTGGTTGTGGTTTATTTGGAGGAGGAAGCCTATGGAAATGCCATACAAGAGGCTTTGATTCGGGAGGCGGATCGGAATATAAAATTGAGTGCCATTCATTCTACATTGTACCGGTTAGAAGAAAAAGGAATGCTCACGGCTTGCTTCGGGGATGCGACCCAAAAAAGAGGAGGCAAAAGAAAGAAAATTTTCAGTATTACTCCTGCAGGTAGCAAAGCGCTGAGAACAGTTAAAGAAATTAGAAACCAACTTTGGTTAAAAATTGACTCCCTAAACTTACAGCTATGAGCGCTCCTCCAAACATAGCAAAAAAAATCATTCAGTGGTCTTTACCGATTCATTACTTAGAGATGGTAGAAGGCGATTTGGAAGAAGCATTTAACGATGACCTAGAGCTGCTAGGGGAGCGCCAAGCCAAAATGAACTACTGGGGCAATGCACTCGGTTTAACCCGGAAATTTGCTTTTAAAAATAAACACCATCACAACAACTTTCAACCAAACCCCTTCGATATGTTTAAAAATTACGTCAAAATTGCCTTTAGGACTTTATCTAAGAACCTAGGGTATACTGGAATTAACGTGTTAGGACTGGCCGTTGGGTTGGCCTGCTGCTTTTTGATCACTTTGTATGTCAAGTATGAAATGAGCTACGAACATTTCCATGCCAATAAGAATGAAATCTATAGATTAATTCCAAGAGGGAGTAAAGAAGGCAATATAACCATGCAAGTATGGACCCCACCTGGTCTATCCCCTTTTTTGAAAGATCAATTCCAAGAGGTGGTGCACAGTACTCGGTACACTGAAATGAGCAACCCATTGATGCAATGGAACAACAAAACTCTCCCAGATAAAAACTTAGCATTAGCAGATGCTGCTTTTTTTGAAATGTTCAGTTTCGATTTGGTCGGTGGCAATAAAAGTACGGTTTTGGACAAACCCAACGCTGTATTGGTGTCTGAGTCCATAGCACAACAATTTTTTGACGGGAAAAACCCAATTGGAGAGGTCGTCAGGTTCGACGATATGATAGATCTTGAAATTACAGGAGTATTTCAGGACCTGCCAGGCAATACCCACATGGAATTTGATTACATAGTTTCCTTTCCAACCATTGCCGCAGTATATGTACAATATGGATTTACAAAGGAACAGGCCTTGAATAATTTTAATTCTTGGAACTATGCCACCTTTTTACAATTTAAACCAAATCAGGACATTAAAGCACTAGAGGCGAGCATGAGTGCAGCATTTACAAAAAGACTGGGTAGAGAGTGGAAAGAAGGAGATCTAACCGATTGGTTGCAACCTTTATTGGAAATTCATTTCACTCAAGGCATAAGGGGAGATTACAAAGTGAGTAAAAAAGAATACGTTTTCATTTTTTCGGCGGTGGCAGCTTTTATTTTACTAATTGCTTGTTTTAATTTTATGAATTTATCTACTGCTCGGGCTATGAAAAGAGCAAGAGAAGTGGGCATGCGCAAAGTATTGGGTGCTGTTAAGAGCAATTTGGTATTTCAGTTTTTAGGAGAAGCCATTGTGGTCGCGTCCCTTGCAATTGTAACTGCTTTTTTATTCTTCGAAATGGCTAGGCCACTGTTCTACCATATTCTAGGAACAGACATATCATTTTCTTATGTTGATAACTTTGGATTTGTCATTGGTTTGGTTGGGGCAGGCTTATTAACCGGTCTATTGGCAGGGAGTTATCCAGCTTTTTATCTTTCTTCCTTCCAGCCTGTTGAAGTGTTAAAATCACAAACCCAAGGGAGAGGCAATGCAACATTTCGAAAAGTGCTCACCGTGCTGCAGTTTTCCATAGCAATTTTTATGATTGTAGGTACAGTTTCGGTTTACAAACAAATGCACTTTATGAAAAACACGGACCTGGGATACAACCAAGAACAGGTTTTTCATTTTGATTGTCCAGGCCCATTGCGGGATAAATTTTCATTTTTCAAACAAACATTGGAAAATCACACCGACATTGAGGCGGTAACTATATCCAATGGTGTTCCTGGTAATATGTACTCGCATTGGTCCTATAAATTAGAAAATGATGGGCAAAAGATCTCAACCAATATCAATACCTTAATTATGGACTACGATTTCCCAAAAGTATTTAAGTTGGAACTGGTCGACGGTAGGTGGTTGTCTCCAGATTATGGAAGCGACAGTACACAAGGGTATTTGGTAAACGAAACGGCGGTAAAAACACTATTGCTCAGCAACCCTATTGGGACTCCCATTCAATCTGGAGCCAGTAAGTCGATGGGTAAAATTGTAGGAGTTGTCAAGGACTTTCATTATAAGCCCATGCACCATACTGTAGAGCCATTGGTAATGCGGTTGGACATGAACGAGGTAGGACGTGTAGCAATTAGAGTTGGGGGTGCTAATACAAGCCAAACGATGGCGGTTATTGAGAATGAATTTAAAGAAATAGCGCCATCCTATCCATTTAATTTTACTTTCATGGACCAAGGGTTCGATCAAATGTACAAAGCCGAATCACAGACGGGAACTTTGTTGTCTGTGTTTTCGGGCTTGGCTATTTTTGTTGCAAGTTTGGGACTTTTGGGTCTGGTTTCTTTTATGGCAGAACAGAAGAAAAAGGAGATTGGTGTCCGAAAAGTACTCGGCGCTTCAGTTCAAAACATTGTAATGATGATGTCCAAAGACTTTATGGTTTTGCTGTGCATATCGCTACTTATATCCATACCAGTATCTTATTTTGTTATCAACCAATGGTTGGAACAATTTGCATATAAGACGGTTATAGGGTTTTGGGTTTATGCCCTGTCCGGTGCAATCACTTTTCTTATTGCTTTTGGAACAATCGGTTTTCAGTCTCTGAAAGCAGCGAGTGTTAATCCTACAACTACTTTACGAGGGGAATAATAACATGCAGCTATAAAGAAAGGGTGTTAGTTGCCCTTTCTTTGTTTTAATTCTTCGTAAATGGTGGTAGCCAAGAGCAATAAAAACATACCGTAGAAAGCATCTTCAAAAGGAATAGTGCCCAATCTTTGGGCCATGTTTTCATTGTTGTTGTACCAAACAACTTCCCCCGGAATAAAGGAACCCGTTAAAAGGCCATTGGTAATAGAAAATGGCAATAAAATAACTAAGAAAGAGCGGTAGAAGTTACCGATATAATGTTTTTTAATCCAAATGAGATGGACACATAACAAAGCAGTCAGCCCTATAAAAGTGAAGGCGGTATACATTTTATCCGCATAAATTACTCCAATCCATCCAAAAATTATAGCGAGCAACGCAGTGCATTCTTTGTGGTAATCGGCAAAGAAGCCATTGCCTTTGAGGTGGTTTAATGCAAAATAAGTAAACAAACAGGCATAAGGAATACAAAGAAAGAACAGCCACTCTTCTATGGGAAGTCCTAACCATTTAAACCCAGTGGTGTATTGGTCGTTGAATCCCCATATACCAATTTTCGTAAACCAGACATCCCAAACGATGAAGAGGAATCCAGCAACTGCAATGCCAGGCAATGCCCACTTCCATTCTTTAAAAAATGGAGCTTTTGGGTAAAAACTTGCAACCAAGGGTACTAGAATAGAACCAAGATTAATAATTAAATAAAGATGGTGTTCGGTCACGCCAGTTATTTGTATTTTTTCACGATTAAAAAACCAAAAGATTCGCAGTCCTGTTTGCTGTGTTTTTCGTGGTGAACATAATGCGCTTTAACCATTCTTTTTAGGTATTTGCTTTTATTCTTGAATTTTAATTTGATGCGTTGGTGGACCAAAATATCATGAAATAGAACGTAAAATATCCCATAAGCGAGTATCCCTATAGCAACGGAAGTCAGGTAAAAAGTATCGGTATAGTAGGTGGAGAAATAAAACAGCCCTATGGAAGGGATGCTAAATACGATGGCAAAGAGGTCGTTGCGTTCGAGAGCATTTTGGTGCACGGTATGGTGTGATTTATGCCAAGTCCATAAAAATCCGTGCATGATGTATTTATGTGTGAACCAAGCCACACCTTCCATCAAAAGGAAAACAACAATCACAATGGCAGTATTTAATAGGATTTCAGTCATGATTGGTATAATAATTTCAGTTTAGCAAATCTATATTTAAATATACGATGCAGCATTTTTTTTACAAAGAGCTTGTGGGCTATTTTACCAACAAAACCAAAAGGGATTTTGTAACAAACTTCGTCCTCAATTACTACACCTTCATTAGAGGGTTTAAATTTATGTAAATGGTGCCAGAATTTGTACGGACCAAACCGTTGCTCGTCTACAAAATAAGAGCCATTTTGTACATGTGTAATTTCTGTAACCCATTTCATACTGAACCATTTGGCTATATTTATTTTATAAATAATAAGTTGGCCTTGGAAAATGGAAGCTCCGGTTTTGTGCAAGATTTTGAAGTGCATTTCAGGTGGCGTAAGTTTACCTAGATTTTCAGGTTGACTGAAAAATTCCCAGGCTTCCTCCACTTGTATTGGGAGGGTTTGCTTTTCGTGAATGGTATAGTAACTCATGGTGGTATAACAATTAAACCTTTACAATGTTTTTGGCCATTTTAGGGAAAATTATTTTATGAAATGGCCACATCAAGTACCAGTATAGTCTTCCGGTTATGCCCTTGGGTCTAAATGTTGCAGTTTGGACTAGTTGCGCTTTGCCTTCTATATGAATGAGCTTAAACTCTAACCAAGCTTCGCCGGGCAATTTCATTTCTGCATACAACAACAATTTTTGATCTTTTTTATTTGCAAATAAAACGCGCCAGAAATCCAGTGCATCCCCTGTTTTTAACTGGTGCGGGTCTCTGCGGCCTCTTCTTAGGCCAACGCCACCAATTAATTGGTCCAAAAACCCTCTAATTTGCCACAATGTATTACCAAAATACCACCCATTATTGCCGCCTATGTCCCAAATCCTATCCAATACAATATGGGGACTAGACAATAAAGTAATTTTTTGGATATCCTTGAAGCACCCGTATTTGGGTACAATGTTTTTATTGAGAAAGGTACTTTCAATGCTGGTAGTGTCGATGGAGTCTTTCCACGAAGAGACTGTTTGGTTGTCCCGAATTCGATGGAAGGTGTTGTCCAAGCAGGTTTCGTAATTGAGAAGTTGTATGCCGAGCTGATTGGACAGGTCATTTTTTTTACAAACAGCATCGTTTACCAAGGAGTCAATGAGGTTGCGGGCCAAAGTAAAAGAGGTGCCAGTTACAAAGAACAACCACCAACTCGACAACCGGGGGGTGAGCACAGGCAACGTTATAATGTATCTTTTTAAGCCTCTCTTTTTTGCATAAGCATGTAAAATCTCTTTATAAGTCATGATATCAGGACCGCCAATATCGAAGATCTTTCCATATAGGTTTTCTTTTAGCGCAACCTTGTAAAGAAATTCAACAACATTGCGAATGCCCAAAGGTTGGGACTTGGATTGAAGCCACTTTGGTGTAACCATTATGGGTAACTTTTCAACCAACCCTCTTATTATTTCGAAACTACCGCTTCCAGATCCAATAATAATTCCAGCCCGGAGTACAGTCAACGGTATAGCACTTTTGCTAAGAATGCTCTCCACAGACTTTCTGCTATCGAGGTGTTCTGAAAGCTTGGTGTCATTGGCAATGCCACCGAGGTATATAATTTGCCTACAATTGGAAGGGGACAACAGCTGGATAAAGTTTTTGGCAGCTATTTGCTCCGCACTTTTGAAACCTTTGTATACTAAGTTGAGGCTGTGCACCAAATAATAAGCAACATCAATGTCTTTCGGTATGGAAGGAGTTGATTCTAATAGATCGCATTCAATTAATGTGATCTTGGATAGCTGTTTTTCTGTAAAATCCTCTTGGTCAAAACGTTTTTTATTTCTAACCAGGCATATGATTTCATGTTCTTGAATTACCAAAATTTCCAATAGTCTTCTTCCAATATAGCCGGTGGAACCAGTAAGTAATACTTTCATGCTATTTGTGGGTTAATAGAAGCGTATTTGGATAAAGCTATTTCTCTGGATGCTTTGTAATCAATTATTGGAGCACCATATTTTCCTTCGAAAAAGGAAGGCAGCCATTTTTTAAGATATTTAAGGTCGGGATCAAACTTCTTTAGCTGCAGGCTAGGACTGAATATTCTAAAATAGGGCGCTGCATCACAACCAGTGCCTGCTGCCCATTGCCAGTTTCCATTGTTAGAAGCCAAATCGAAATCCAATAAGTTTTGTGCGAACCATTGTTCTCCCCAGCGGTAATCTATTAACAAGTTTTTACTCAAAAAGCTGGCGGTTAACATCCTAACTCGGTTGTGCATAAAACCTGTTTCCCTTAATTGCCTCATTCCGGCATCTACTAACGGAAACCCAGTGGTACCTTGGCACCAATGTTCAAATCGTTCTGGGTTGTTGTCCCATTCAAACCATTCGAATTTTTTTCTATAAGGAGCATCTGAATTTTGGGGGAAATGGTATAACAGTTGGGTGAAAAAATCACGCCATATTAACTGGTTCACAAAACTAGGTGAAATAGTGGCGCTTGTTTGGTACAATGCACGAATGCTAACGGTTCCAAAACGAAGAGCAAAACCTAGTTTACTTGTTTTGTCCAATCCTATTTGGTCTTTTGTTTCTTGGTAGTTGCGGAGAATACCCAATGGAAATTCTGTGTTGTATTTGGATTGAATTTCCGAATTAAAAAGCAGATTGCTGCTAATTTTTTGTTTCCAAACTCTGGAGTAGGGGGTGAATACTCTGTAGGGCGATCCATCCTTTTTTAGGATTTCTTCTGGTTCCAGCAAAACATGGTCTTTGAAGCTCCTAGAATGGATTCCCTTTTGGTTTAGAATTGCGCTTACTGCATGGTCTCGATGCAAAGTTTTTGGCTCGTATTCTTTGTTCCATATAACTTCTGCTGCCTGTACAGCTTCAAAGAATTGGTGGGCTGGTTGTTGAATAATAACTAATTCCGAGTCTAGGTCTTTGAGCTCTTGCCGGAGTTTGTCCAGCACATTTTGTAATTGTCGCAATTGTAATGCGTTAAAATTTCTCTTGGAAACTTCTGGTGGGACTATAAATACCCCAACTACTTTTTGGTGTTTTTGGAAGGCATAAGCCAACCCAGTATTGTCATTTGTTCTCAGGTCGCGCCTGAACCAAAAAATGGCCGTTTGTGCACCAAAGGGAGTCATGACGCCAGTTGGGACAGGATTAGTCTGAACCAAAATGTGTATTTATCTGGATGCTTTTTAATATCTTCCATAACCCGAGCAGGTTGGGTATATTTCCACTCTGAAGCTTCTGCTGGGTTTAAAATGGGTTCCCCATTAAAAGTTCCAATAAAGACATGGTCCAATTCGTGTTCTGTCAGCCCAGAATCAAAATCAATTTTGTATATAAAACTAAACGCTTGTTTTAATGGCACATCAATGCCCATCTCTTCTGTTAACCTCCTTTGCGCTGCTTCAAGGGTGCTTTCTTGGGGCCTTGGGTGGCTGCAACAAGTGTTCGTCCAAAGCCCTCCAGAATGGTACTTGTCCGCAGCTCTTTTTTGTAATAAGAGCTCTCCTTGGTCGTTGTAAAGAAGTATCGAAAAGGCTCTGTGTAGCACTCCTTTTTGATGTGCTTCCAGTTTTTCCATAGACCCAATCGGTGCATCTTTTTCGTTGACTAATACTACTTCTTCCATTATATGATATTAAAGCTATGTTTTAAATAAGACATAAATAAAATAGAATATTTCTTTTGATTGGGCACCCGTATCCTACTTTTTAAAATCTTGGAGGCAGGTGTCTTTTTAATTTTCCTAAAAAGAGCATAATAATAGACGTAGGCCATGTACACACCAAATCGAGCAATTTTAGGCAATTGTTGGATGCCTTCATACCCCTTTTTAAAATCTTTTTCGATGTCCGCTTCTATCTCTTTTTTGGATATTTCATCGAACTGTTCGATGTCGAGGTTGGGGAAGTAGGTTCTGCCCAAGTCTATGTAGTCTGCTTTAAGGTCTCGAAGGAAATTTATTTTTTGAAATGCAGAACCGAGTTTCATGGCCTCAGGTGTCAGGCGTTGGTACATGGCTTCATTTCCTAATGTAAAAACTTTTAAGCACATCAAACCAACCACCTCGGCCGAACCCAGAATATACTCTTCGTATTCTTTTGTAGTATAAGCAACATCGTCTAAGTCCATTTCCATGCTGTGTAGAAATTGATCCACAAGCTCTATGTTGATGTTGTATTTGTGTACCACATGCTGAAAACTATTTAGTATTGGATTGAGGCTTATTTTTTCTTCTATCGCTTTGTAGGTCTCCTGCCTGAAGTCTTCTAACAATTTTGCTCTATCGTACCCATGAAATGTATCCACAATTTCGTCCGCAAATCGAACAAAACCATAAATACCGCAAATAGGGTTTCTTATATCCTGGTGCAACATTCGTACCCCTAAAGAGAAAGAAGTGCTATAACTGTGGGTCACCATTTTACTGGCTTTGAAGCTTACGTTATCAAATAATGCTTTCATATTGAAGCTGTTTCGAGTTGTGAATGGAATGTTTTTATGATGTAATCTGCAACTACTTGTCCGGATATCAAAGCTGGTGGAACACCAGGTCCTGGCGTAGTGAGTTGCCCCGTGAAGAATACATTTTTAATTTTTTTATGCACAATTTTTGGTTTTAGGAAAGCGGTTTGCTGCAAGGTATTGGCCAACCCATAGGCGTTGCCTTTGTAGGCGTTGTAATCCTTTTTGAAATCAGCGATGGCATAGTCCCTTTTATATTCTATATGGTCTTTGATCTCTTCTCCGGTAAGAATCTCTAATCTATTCAAAATTAAATCAAAGTAGTGGTCCCTAATTTCCTGTGTATCCTCCAAGCCTGATGCAACTGGGATCAACAGCATAATATTTTCTTTTCCTTCTGGAGCAACCGTTGGGTCTGTTTTTGAAGCGCAGCTAACATAGAATTGAGGCGCATCGGGCCATGATTTCGATTTGTAAATTGTTTTGGCATGTGGTTGAAAATCAGTGTCAAAACAGAGGTTGTGGTGGAGGAGGTTTTTTATTTTTTTGGAAACTCCTATGTAGTAAAGAAGACAAGAAGGTGCAAAAGTTCTTTTGTCCCAGTACGAACTGGAGTAATTAGAATGGTTTTTTAATAAAACTCTATCTGTATGGTTGTAGTCTGCACCTGAAATAACTAAGTCGAAGGCATGAAACGATCCATTGGCAACAAGACCTGTTGCTTTGTTGTTTTCAACTTTAATTTCTTCTACATTTTGATTGAGGTGGAAGTTAACACCCAGTTCGGTAGCTAAATCTACCATTGCTCTGACTACTTGGTGCATTCCTCCTTTCGGGTACCAAGTACCCAATACCATATCCGCATAATTCATCATGGTGTATAGTGCGGGAGTATCCTCAGGCATGGCACCAAGAAATAAAACTGGAAACTCTAAAATTTGAATGAGCCGTTCCTCTTTAAATCTGCTACCAAAATAGCTTTTGACCGATTTTAACAAGTCGAGTTTAAAGGAAGCAGCAATTATTTTAGTGCTAATAAATTCTGTAAAGCTGAGGCTTTCTTTGTACACAAATTCTTTCATCCCAACTTCATACTTGTACTGTGCTTCTTTTAAAACAGACTTTAGAACCTGTTTGCTCCCCGGTTCTATGGATTCGAATTGATCGTAGAGCTTTTCGAGTTCGGCGGATACATCTAGGAAAGGGTGGTTTTTGAAAAATACCCGATACGAAGGCGACAAGCGCTGCAATTGGTAATAATCTTCAGTAGATTTTTCAAAACGATTGAAAAAGGATTCAAAAATGTCAGGCATCCAATACCAACTGGGCCCCATGTCAAATTTAAATCCGCCTTCTTCTAGAACACGTGCCCTTCCTCCGGGTTGCCCGTGTTTTTCAAACACAGTCACCTGGTATCCGTTTTGTGCCAAAACACTGGCACACGCCAAAGAAGAAAACCCACTGCCTATTATCGCTGCCTTCATGCTAACTCAATTTTACTTTTTATCTCTTTTCTTGCCTGGAATATTCTGTTCTTAACAGTTCCAATTGGAATATCTAATTTTTCAGATATTTCGTGGTATTTATATCCTTGTTGGTACATTACAAACGGAAATTTTAAACCAGGTTTTAGTGCATCAATAATGTTCCACAACTCCTTTTCTCTGTATGCTGCATCAGGAGTTGTAAAAGTTTCAGATATTTTTTGCTCGAGTGGAAGGTTGACATCCGATGTTGTGGGGTCGTAAATCCTACCAGATCTTCTGTATTGATTGATGAAGGTATTTCTCATAATCGTATACAGCCATCCTTTCAAGTTAGTATTTTTTTTGAATTTGTCCTTGTACTTCAACGCTTTAAATAAGGTCTCTTGGATTAGATCCTTAGAATCATTTTCGTCTTTGGTGAATTTTTTGGTGTACCATTCTAAGTAAGGAATCTGGTTGGTCAACTGGGTTTGAAATTCTAAAGCTGTCATGATATTGGTGATTGATTTGTATAAATGTATATATTTTGTTTAACATTTACAACGAATGTTTAAACAAAATGTTTAAACATATAGTTAGCTAAAGCCAGCAATTTCAGTGTAACTATTTGATTTTGTGCAATTTAGGGTGTAAATATTTGTTTAAACTTTTTTAAAAAAGTTTAAACAAATTGATTAATTCGGAAGGGTAATTAAATGGATAAACAAAATCGGGTAGTGATTTCCGAGTGTCGGCATCATTAATTCCTGCAAGGAATAAGTTGACACCGGGTAGTTCTTCAGCAAAATGAGAAACAAGTTGATCCAACCCTTTCATAGAGGCTGAAGTGGAGTACATGCTTATAAAATAGTCTGCTTGGTAGGTTTCTTGAACCCCTTTTAAATCTGAAAGCGGAACAGATTGCCCCAAGTAAACGGTATAAATATTGTTTTTCTTTGCCATGTACGTATAAAAGAGCAAAGCAATTTCATGCAACTCTCCTTCTGGGAGGAAAAAAATGGCCTTGGGATTCTGATCGTTTAAAGGTATGGCATCAATAGAAGCAAATATTTTTTGCCTAATAAGGTTGGATATGAAATGTTCATGCGAAGGCGTGATATTTCCGGTTTGCCAAAGAATTCCAATTTTTCTCAAGAAAGGGAATAAAACATCTACCACTGTGTTTTCAAAACCAATTTTTAAGGTGGCTTCTTGGATGAGCCTGCTAAAAGCAATTTCATCTAGGTCGAGCATGGATACAATAAACCGGTCGATGTATACATCTTTCTGGTTTTTGGCATCGGTTATGGACATTATTTTTTCATGGAGCTCGTGGTTGCTCAATCCACTGAGTCTGGAAATTTTGAGCCCATTTTGGTTCAGTATTCCTAAGTTGATAAGCTTTTTAAGATCGTCATCTCCATAAAACCTAATGTTGGTGTCGGTTCTGGAAGGGTTTAAAATGGCATACCTCTTTTCCCAAATCCTGATGGTGTGCGCCTTAATGCCCGATAACTTCTCTAATTCTTTAATTGAATACTGTCCCACAATGCGTTTTTATATTTAAACAACAGAACGCTCTATTTGTTTCAAGAACAAAAATATTAATAAAAGTAATACCTTTAAAATATGCGTAAGAAAATTGATGATTTAGACAAAGCCTTACAATCCGAAGCCTTTTGTTTGATGCCTTGGATTCACTTACATGTTGGGTATGCAGGGAAAGTAAAAGCCTGCTGTGTGGCCAATATAACCTATGGCAATATCAATGACCAGCCACTTGAAACGATATGGAATAGCCCCTCTGCGAGGTCCTTTAGGCTAAAAATGTTGCAGGATGAAAAAGACAACCGTTGTCAGTATTGTTATACAACAGAAGCTGCTGGAAAAGAAAGCATTAGAACGGAAACTTTAAAAAAATTCTCCAACCACTTACCCAATACTTTGTCTACCGACGCAACCGGAAAAGTTGCATCGGTAACCCCTGTTTATTGGGACATCCGTTTTTCTAATTTGTGTAATTTTAGGTGCAGGACTTGCTGGCATGGGGCCAGTTCGAAATGGTTCAAAGAAGCGAAAGTAATTGGGAATACTGCAGGGGAGGTTGCTTTGATTGAGAACATCGACTCTTTTGAACTGCTCCAAGATAGGTTGAAAGCCTATTTGTTGGAGGTAGAAGAAGTGTATTTCGCGGGGGGAGAGCCACTGTTTACACCGGAACATTACCAATTGCTGCAATGGATGCAAGACAACCATTTGGACCAGGTGCAATTGCGGTACAATACCAATTTATCTGTAGTGGACCACAAAGGCTTGGATCTAATCAAGATGTGGAACCAATTTAAAAAAGTAGAAGTACTAATGAGTATTGATGCTACAAACTCGAGAGGGGAGTATATTAGAAAAGACATGTCTTGGGCAGTTATTGAGAAGAATATGGAAACCATAAAATTAAAGGCCCCCCATGTTCGCTTGGTTTTAGCACCTACTGTTAGTGTTTTTAACATCTATGTACTGCCAGAGATGTATGAGCGGTTTATTAAAATGGGTTGGATTCAACGAGGAGACTTGTACATCAACTTTTTAGAACAACCCAAGGCATATAACTGCAAAGTGCTTCCCAAAGAGTTTAAAAATGCAGTGGATAAGCTATATACGGCCTATCTTAAACAATTAAAGGAACAAAGAAGAGTGGATGAAATAAATCTTTGGAGTTCTATTCGATCCTTTCTACACCAAGAAGATTTTAGCCGCCACTTATTGAAAATGAAACAAATGACCAGACAATTGGACCAATTAAGAGGGGAAGTATTTGAAGAGGTTTTTACAGAATATAAAAACCTCTTCAAGGGTTTATAGTTGTTTTTCTTGTTTTAGATCTTCTATGAATGGTTCTAAATTGTCTACATTTACATGTTCCATTACAACAACTTTATACCAAGAAGGTGTACCGTGAGAATCAGGTACCAAACCATACTTTTCTGCCAACCCCGCGCTTAATTGGTTCCCGTGTATGGTAACGATATTGCTATATGGGTTGCGATAAAATGCTATCCCTAAGGTACTTAATTGATCGCACAGCCAATTGGTCCTAATTAATAGCAGTTGTATTTTCTCATACCAGCCATGGGGCCCATAAGTCATTAGGATCATCCAAACTGCAACTGCATTGGCTCCAGATCTACTGCCGATAAGGGTAGCATCCAATCCTTTAACATATTGCGCTTCTTCGGTAAAAGTATACTGCATCATTCCCTTTTCTATCATAAAGATACCAGTACCATATGGGGCTTGGACCATTTTATGTGCATCCAAAGTAACCGAAGTAATTTCAGGATGGCTGAAGTTCATGTTTGTTTTTTGGTTGCTGAAAGGGTAAAAGAAACCACCGTAAGCACCATCAATATGGATTTTATAGATGGCCTGGTGTTTTTTCAAAATGGAGGCGTACTGATCCACGTCATCTACAGACCCAAACATAGTTGTCATCATATTGGCAACCACAATGAAGTATTTTTTTCCTTCGGCCATCAGTCGGCTAATGTGTTTGTCCAAGTCGTCTTGATCCAAGGACCGATCGTTGTGGTTGGTATGGATGTGTTGGATGCCAATGTTGAGGAGGTTACTGGCTTTGTCCATCGAGTAATGGTTGTCTCGTGTACAGAGAATTGTGATTTCGCTCAGTTTGGCTTTAAATTCTTTTTTGAAATAATTTCTGTAAATCCAAATAGCTTGGATATTGGCTTCTGTGCCACCAGAAGCAACATACCCATCGTACCCATGCTTTTTGCCCTTAAAAATATCTTCAGAACAAATTGAAATCACTTCTCTTTCCAGCTCCTGAGTGCCTTCAAAAAATGCTTCTGAATCGCCCAAGGTATGGCAACCTATGTGGTTGGGATTGTTCACCAAGGTGTATAAAAAAGGTTTGTCTTTTAAAAAGGAAGCGTCCTTATAAAAAACTTGTCCGTCCAAATGAGAGGCAGGTACGCCTAAAATCTTACCTTCATAAAAGTCTATGTTGCTATTTAATGAATCAAAAATTCTTTTTCTGATTGCTTCTTTGCTTAATTTTTTCCACATATTCTTTCCGTTTTTATATTCCTACAAATGTATAAAGTCTTGCTCAATCAAAAAATGACATTTACCCGGGAGGTTTAAATTAAAAAAAATGGAAAAGATTTAAATAAAATGCGAGCAGTAAATTTTTATAATATTTTCAAAAAAAATTCTTTTTAGGAAACTATTCTTAAAATATGGAGGTTAATCCGTTAATAAATTCATAATAAATCAAAAAAATCGTTAGTGGGGTGCTTAAGAATATAAGGTAGTTTTAAATATATTTTAATAAATGTTTGGATTATTGAATTGCAGACATTTATATTTGCATCATCAATCGTTCACAATCGTATGTGAATCTGATTTATAAAGAAGAGGTGAGAGACAGGCTCCATGACCCTCTAGCAACCTTCCACCAGGAAAGGTGCTAATTCCTGACCTTGTAAAATTGGGGAACTATAAATCGTTTAAAAATGAAAAATCTGAAACAAGACATTTTATCTCTCTCGCAAAAACTGAATCACTTCTTAGCATTCAGAAAAACTGCTGTGTGTTGTTGCTGTTGTTGTTGCTAACTCTATTTTCAAAGCACAACATTGTCCTTTGATGTAGTTCACATCACCGGTTATCTATACCTATTTTTCAATTTTTAATTTTACAACCATGGCATTAGCAGCATTGGTAGGCCTTAAAGAGCCTTCAAACCAAATACCTCATACAGAAAAACCTATCAGGAGCATTCTAAAGAGCCTTTCTTGGAGGGTGTTGGGTACTTTGGATACCATACTAATCTCTTACATTTTGACGGACAGAATTGAAGTGGCTTTGTCCATTGGTTCGGTTGAATTGTTTACTAAAATGGCGCTTTATTACGGTCATGAGCGCATTTGGAATTATATCTCTATTGGAAAGAAAAAATAATAAACGGCATGTCAAATACACAAAAAAATATACCATCCTTAACGGGAGATCTTAAAAAAGACCTCACGTTTCTTGCCGAAAAGTATAATGGGAAAATCGCTTTTTCAACGAGCTTCGGCCAAGAAGATCAGGTAATAACTGATCTTATTTTTAAATATAATATTCCCATTAGAGTCTTCACTTTGGATACTGGCAGGCTGTTCAGCGAGACATATGAAGTGCACGCCAATACCCTTGTAAAGTATAAAAAGGACATTGAGGTCTATTTTCCCGAAGCGGATAAAATAGAAAATCTTTTGAAGACCAAAGGACCTAATAGTTTTTATAATTCTGTAGAAGACAGAAAGGAATGCTGTTTTATTAGGAAGGTACAACCCTTGAAACGAGCCCTTGAGGATGTGGATTGTTGGGTTACTGGTCTTCGTGCCGGTCAATCGGAGGGAAGAAAAGATTTGAATCAGTTGGAGTATGATGCTCAATTTGATTTGATCAAATACAACCCCCTTATTAATTGGACTTTAGAAGAAACAGTAGCGCATTTGGATGCACACAAGGTGCCTTACAATGCCTTGCACGCTAAGGGGTTTTTGAGTATTGGGTGTGCGCCTTGTACCAGAGCCTTGGAGCCAGGAGAAGACCTCAGAGCTGGAAGGTGGTGGTGGGAGGCCTCTAAAAAAGAGTGCGGACTACATGAAAATTATTTTAATAAAGAAGTCAAACAAGGGTGATGCATCCTCGATTTATAATGGGAAAACAAAGCCATAGTTTTCTAAATAGGGCCTTCTGAAACGGAGGCCACTTTTTAAACATTCAAAGACACAACAAATGAGTACTATAATAAGCGATAAAGTATCAACGGTAGCAAAAAAGGACATCCAGGAACTGGAAAATAAAATTGGTGAATTTCAATTGGGAAAAATTCCTGAAGATAAATTCAAACATTTCAGGCTTACCAGAGGGGTGTATGGACAAAGGCAACCTGGGGTTCAGTTAATCCGAATTAAATTGCCTTATGGAAAAATTACACCGAAGCAGTTGGTGAAGATTGCCGAGGTTTCGGAAAAGTACGGATCCTCTAATTTGCACTTAACCACCCGCCAAGATGTTCAAATTCACTATGTGAAATTAAGTGATTCTCCAAAAGTATGGGCAGAACTAGAAGAGGAAGGCGTAACGTTGAGAGAAGCTTGTGGCAATACGGTAAGAAATGTGACTGCCTCTCCTGATGCTGGTATTAACCCAGATGAAGCATTTGATGTGACTCCATATGCCCATGCCTTCACGCAGTTCTTTTTAAGGAATCCTATATGCCAGGACATGGGACGGAAATTTAAGGTAGCGTTTTCTTCTTCAGAAAAGGACACTTCCTTTACATACATCCATGACCTTGGTTTTATTCCTACCATTCAAAACGAAGGAGGCATTAAGAAAAAAGGGTTTATCGTGTATCTAGGAGGAGGTTTAGGTGCTCAGGCAATACCTGCTAAAAAAATATATGATTTTTTACCTGTTGAATCTTTGATTCCTTTTTCTGAAGCCGTAATTCGAGTATTTGACCGACATGGTGAAAGAGCAAATAGAAATAAAGCAAGGCTTAAGTTTTTAATCAAGAAAATTGGGCATGAGGCATTTTTAGAATTGGTTGAAAAAGAAAAAGGGGCAGTAAAGGCAACCGGAACAATAGTGTCTTCTGGAGCGTCTCAGGTAAACCTTCCAGATGTTTCAGCAATTGAACTATCAGAACCGGTTGATGCGGTAGGATTTGAAAAATGGAAGCAAACCAATGTTTTTGAACAAAAGCAAACCGGGTTCTACGGGGTGTATTTGCGCGTGCAATTGGGTGACATTCCTTCAGAAAAAGCGAAAAAATTGGCTGCCATTGTCAAAAAATTGGCTGGAGATGATATTCGTGTTACTGTGAACCAAGGACTTCTTCTCAAGTATGTTCGACCGGAAGTTTTGGCCAATTTGTACAACGAACTAACTGCTCTTGATTTGCACTGGGCTGGTTTTGATTCCATCCATGACATCACGGCATGTCCTGGTTCTGATACCTGTAATTTGGCGGTAACCAATAGCACAGGCTTGTCGGTGGTCTTGGAAGAGTTGTTAGCCAAAGAATATGCAGACCTGGTTTATGAGTCTGAAATTAAAATTAAAATAAGTGGATGCATGAACAGTTGTGCACAGCATATGTCAGCTCAAATTGGCTTGCACGGTAGCTCTATTAAAAATGGAGCACTTATTGCCCCGGCTATGCAGATCGTATTAGGCGGAGGAATTGCACCGAATGGTGCTGGTTTTATTGCTGAAAAGATCATTAAAGTGCCCACCAAGAAAGTACCAGATGCTCTAAGGACCATTTTGAACAATTTTGAAGACAATAAAAACGACGAGGAGAACTTCATTGATTATGTACAACGCCAAGGAAAAAGGTATTTTTATGCAGAACTTAAAAAGCATGCGGACCTTACCCAGTTGGCAGAACAGGAATACCAAGATTGGGGCAAAGAGGTTAACTTCATACCTGAAATTGGTGTTGGGGAGTGCGCTGGTGTATCTTTGGATGTGATCGGAAACGTAATTGAGGAGTCTCAAGAAAGATTGGATCGAGCAAAAGAAGCTTTTGATCAAGCCGAATACCACGATGCTATTTACAATGCCTATACTTCTTTGGTAATTGGTGCCAAAGCACTTTTATTAAGTGAAGAACACCAATGCAATACCCAGGTTAAATTGATTGCTGATTTCGATGAGAAATTTGTGGCAACTGGCAGGTTTGAACTTAACCAATCATTTGAATCAAGTGTTTTGGAATTGAATGAAAAAGAAGCAGGGCTTGACTTTGCGCTGAGTTATTTGCACTATACGCAAAGCTTTTTAGAAAAAGTAAAGGCTTTTAGAAAGGGTCAAATAGAGGCTGACAGCAGCCAAGTAGGAAAAGAAGTTGTAGGGGATTATTACAAAGCATAAAATGAAAAGTAAAAAAATATACCCAAAACTGAGTTTGGTTGGCGCCGGACCAGGGGACATAGAGTTAATTACATTAAAGGGAATCAAGGCCTTGGCTAAAGCAGACGTTGTATTGTACGATGCATTGGTAAATCCAGAGTTACTTGATTTTGTGCCAGCCACTGCCAAAAAGGTTTTTGTAGGCAAGCGGGCAGGGCACCATGTGTACACACAAGACGAAATCAACCAACTCATCGTTGAAAATGCCTTGGAGTTTGGACATGTTGTTCGTTTAAAAGGAGGCGATCCATTTATTTTTGGGAGGGGCCATGAAGAGTTGGAGTACGCGGAGCATTTTGGTGTTGAAATAGTAATTGTGCCTGGAATATCAAGCAGTTATTCCGTACCGGCATTGCAGCAAATTCCTTTGACTAAAAGAGGGGTAAATGAAAGTTTTTGGGTTGTAACGGGTACTACCAAATCAGGCGAAGTTTCCAATGACATGAAGCTGGCTGCCGCCTCTAGTGCAACAGTGGTAGTGTTGATGGGGATGCGCAAATTAGAAGCTATTGTACAGCAATTTATAGATTTGGGCAAGCACAAATTGCCGGTGGCGATTATCCAAAATGGTGCAACGGACAAAGAAAAAATTATAGTAGGTACAGCAGAAGAAATTGTACACAAGTCTGCCGAAAATAAAATGGGTGCTCCAGCGATAATTATTTTTGGGGAAGTAGTGCAAATGCATCCAGAATTTAAATATATAATGGAGACTGTAAACAAGAATTGATATGAGTCAGAATAACCTTTATCCGATTTTTCTTAAGCCAGAATCTTTGCAGTTTTTAATTGTAGGAGGTGGCAATGTGGGCCTGGAGAAATTAACTTTTCTTTTGAAAAGTAGCCCCAATGCTAAGGTTAACTTAATTGGCAAATCAATCGGTGAAGGCATTCTACAGTTGGCAGCGCAACACGATCATGTTTTTTTACAAGAAAGAAGTTTTAACCAACACGATTTGATTGGCGTTAATGTTTTGGTGTTGGCTACAGAAAATAACAGCATCAATAGGAGCATTCATAAAATGGCAAAGGCGCGTGGTGTGTTAGTAAATGTAGCGGATACACCCGACTTATGTGATTTCTACATGGGCAGTATTGTTACAAAAGGAGATTTGAAAATAGGAATTTCAACTAATGGAATGTCTCCAACTTTAGCAAAAAGAATGCGACAAATGTTAGAGGAAGTACTGCCAGATGATCTCCATCAATTGATATTGAATTTAAACAGATATAGAAATAGTCTTAAAGGTGATTTCCAATCCAAGGTGAAAGCGCTTAATTCTATTACAAAGAAACTAATCGCGTAGATTAGTTATTAGTTTTGATATTTTTTTAGCGACAGGTAATTTTTTATTGGACCTATATGCCGTTGTTTATTAAAAGGGGCCGGTTTTCCGGCCCCTTTTTTATTGGGTGATTTTCACAGTACGAATGGTGGTGGTGGTATCGACATTTGTCCATGCCATGTACAAGGCAGTACCTTGTTTTTTTAGTTGAGGAAAACCACTGTTGCGCGACTTTTGGGTGGAAGCAATCAAGTGGTGTTGGACGGCGTTGGTGGTTAAGTCTACCGTACTCAAGTTGATTTCCCCACCATTTTTTGAGGACAACCAGGATACATAGGCGGTATTTTGATCGAGCACCAGACCGACCCTACCCAGTGTATTGGTACTGTCTATTACAATTGGCTTAGCAAAAGTACGTCCTTCGTCTTTCGATAAGGCCAACTTTATTTTGGCTTTTCCATTGGCCGCAGTAAACCAGGCAACAGCCAATTGACCATTGTCCCAGGCCGCTCGAGGCCCGTTTACTGGACAACCTTTTATTTCCCAATTGTCTTTTGCTACTATGTTTGGTTCCGACCAGCTCCCATTAAAATGGATGGCGCCAATGTCCCGAATTTCATGATCGGATCGATTTCTATAAAAAACGGAAACCCCATGCTCAGTAGCAATAGCGTGTGTTTGACAACAGTCACAAACTTTGTTGTCAATTTCAATTGCATCCTGGATGGATCCGTTGGGCATTAACCAACCTGCTCTTAAACTCATTGCTCCAGCGTGTCCATGCCCTTCTTGGTGCTCATTATTGGCCGAAGCAGTATGTCGACCATCCAACCAAGTAACAAAAAAAGCAGTGTCCAACGGAACAACAGAAACAAACCCGTGTTCTGTTTTGGTGGTGTCGGTATGTATTTTGGAAGGTAGGGTCCAGTTTTTTCCATGGTCAAAAGATTGGGTAACTAGCACGTCATACGAAAAAGTGGCTGCATCACTTTTTTGTAAAAAATGGGCAGCTAAATGTCCTTCCTTGTTTTTCGTAATACTTGGGAAATCGGCCCAGTTTACAAACCAATTATTTCCTTCGGCAATTGTTTTGGGTGCTCCATACCCTTCGTTTTCAAGTGTTGCAAATTTTAGTTGGTGCACAGAATCAGTATCCTGAATCCAGGAAATCAGCATACCTTCAGGTGTTGCAGACAAAAAAGGTTCCCCTACGTCTCCGACTATTGGATTTGGTAATTCCGTAATTTTTATAGAAGATGGATTTTTGTTTTGCTCCAAAGAACAACTTGTTACTAATAAGCTAAAGAGGGCCAATCCTACTAAACGGTTCATCTCACAAAGATTTAAGTAATTCTAAATTTTCTAATTCATCCCATTCTCGTGCATCCTCTATTCTTTTGAGAATGTCCCCTTCGCTGTTCATAATAAAAGTTACTGGAAGAGAGTGAATCTTTAAATTGCTCAATGGTGTTTTAAGTTGTACAAAATTAAGCGCCATTTCTTTTTTAGTAGCAAAAGATTGGATCCGTTTTAATGCTTCGTCGGACGCCAATAAAAAAACGTAATCTTCTTGGTTCAAAACTCTTTGAGCCCTTTCAATAGAAGGCATTTCTTTGATACATGGGCCACACCAAGTAGCCCAGAAATTCAAAAATATTTTTTTTCCTTTGTATTGGCTTAAATCTATGGAATTGCCATCGAGGTCCACCAGTTCAATTGTCTGGGAAGTACCGGCTGTTTCTGCTCTGCTCTGTTCCTCAGTATTTTTTTCAGTGTTTTCAGCACTGTTACAACCCAGTACTAGCAGCAAACATACTGCCCACATTATGGTATTGTTTCTGTTCATAGCGTTATATTTTCTTAACTCTTAACGAAGTGCCCTCTGTACTAATAACTTCAATTTTATTGCCTTGTTCAATATAGTTGCCTCGCGTATAGGCATCGTAAATTTCATTGTCTATTGCAATCTTTCCACTAGGGCGCAATATCGTATGCGCCGTTCCTGTTTTTCCCAATAACGACTCTGAATAAAAGGAAGAAGTATACCCTTCATTTTTATCTTGTGTATTGGTAAGGGCTACTTTCTTGAACATATTGGATTCTGCAAATTTTATTCCTCCAAAAACGATCAGGACCACAGAGCCTACCATGCCCGCGAATGCGGTGAACATGGCGACAGACAAGTTACCCGGTTGTAGTTTTGAAAAGTCAAAAATCACATTGTCCAACATGATTAAAATGAGCGCGCTCACGATTAATAAAATACCGGAAACTCCTGCTACCCCAAACCCTGGAATGACAAATATCTCGACCCCTATCAGGCCTATGCCTAGGAAAAAGATTAATATTTCCCAATTGGCAGCCAACCCATGTAGGTAATAAGGTACCAAATATAATACGAGGGCAATGATGGCGGCAGTAAGAGCAAATCCAATTCCAGGCGTTTGTAATTCAAAGTAAATGCCTCCTACAATTACCATGATTAGAATACCACTAATAAAAGGATTTAAGAAAAAGGCAATGATCTTATCTTGCCATGGCAATTCAAAAACTGTAATTGAAAAAGATGCAATGTTTTGACGGTCCAATATTTCCTTAATCGTTCCAACTTGCGCCTCACAATATCCGTTTTGTATGGCTTCTGAGGTAGAGAAGGTCAACACCCTCCCTGC
This sequence comes from Cytophagales bacterium Alg240-R148, assembly GCA_900537185.1. Taxonomy (GTDB): domain Bacteria; phylum Bacteroidota; class Bacteroidia; order Cytophagales; family Cyclobacteriaceae; genus Alg240-R148. The sequence continues at coordinate 247,022 of LS999827.1, read as the reverse complement.
CGGTGCCAAACTGTCCAAGTCCAAGGTTTGGTCTACCATTGCTTCTGCAATTTCTGGATTTCTGCCCTTTGCTTCTGCTGTTGAGCGCATGATGCCACGCATGTAACTTTGGTATTTGTCAGGAGCCGCTTCACCTTCTCCCATTACCACCGTAGCAGCACCGATACTCGAACCTGGTGCCATGTAAATGCTATCGCATCCTATAGAAATTAAGGCACCGGCAGAAGCGGCATCTTTATTTATAAAAACGTGAATGGGTTTTTCAAAATCTAATATTGCGGTTACTATTTTGTCGGCATCCGTTAATAACCCACCGTAAGTATCCATTTCAATAATGGCCATGTCGTATTGGTCTTTAGCGGCCTCTTCTAACGCCAACTCGATGTACCTGCTCATACGAGGATCAATTTCCGCTTTGATCTCCAAAACAATTACTTCAGTTGTTGTTTCGGTTTTATCTTCTTGAGCGAAGGTATTGCCTATTATCCCAAAAAATAGGAGAATAAAATGGATATTTCTGAGCATTTTCATACGATTTGATGCATATTTGAAAGCAAAAATTACAAATTTAAGGGCTTGGAAAAAACAATTGAAAGGAAATCTTTTCCGTTTGAAAATAAAATTTGGAAACTCGAGTTCAATCCGAACAACGGAATTGGTATAGAGACCAGAGATGAGGACAATTTAATTGTGCATTTTACAATGATGGACCTCAATAGTTTGGCAGTAGTGGCAGAATATTCGATGGAAGATGCATGGTGGTGGAAGTTGGCAGGTATCAATCAAAATGCTGCTGCATATCAAAAATTCAAAACGCCAGATTCTTTAGAAGAGTTGGCTGTTATGGTACTTGATTTTTCCAATGGGAATGTTTTGTTTGACCGGGATGGTTGTTCTTTTTTGTACTTAAATGAAAATGGGGTAATTGTGCTGGATTCAGAAGACAAAAAGAAAAAGCAATTCAACTTCCAAGGAGAGGAAATTGAAAACAATATACAGGCGGATGCTAATAATACAGTGAATTATCCGTTTCAATATTTTGAAGGGGATACCCATTTTACTGATGTTGCAGAATTTTTGCAAAAGAACAGAAAAGTAGCGCCTGTTAAGTTAATTGAATACACAGAAAATGAGGTTGGCATCATTATTTCTTATTATCTTTACGGTGAGGACAAAACACTGCTTCAGTACTTGGAAATTTTTGACTTGGAGGGGAAGCTGTTGATGACTGAAAAGATCGGCGATCGGTTGTCAGGAATTGGTGTGGATTCCTTTTTAATCTATAATAAAAAAATTATTTCAATAAAAAATAAAAGAGAATTGACCGTTTATGAAGTTACTTAGTTGCTCCGTTTTTTTGTTGTTTTCTATGGTCTGTTTGGCAAAAGCTGGTGTTGTGATGGACTCCGTTGGAGTTGAGAAAGTGGCTGGTAAAACCTATATTCTTCATAAGGTAGATCCGAAAGAAACTCTATTTGGGCTTGGTAAGCGGTATGGTGTTTCTGCTGAAGACATTAAAAAAAGCAATGCGGGTTTGGCAGAGGGGTTGAAAATTGGCGCTACAATAAGGATTCCATACAAGGGGAAACTGCAGGCAAACAATACTGCCAGCAGTGAAAATAATAAAATACATGTAGTGGAGGCTGGGGAGACATTGTTCAAAGTATCCAAAGATTATGGTGTTTCTGTTGAGGAGATAAAAAAATGGAACGGATTGCAATCCGATAATCTAGACTTGGGTCAAAAGTTGATTGTTGGCAAAGTTGCGGTTACAAATCCCACAACCAACAACGCAGCTATTACTTCAGAGCCTGGCATTTATCACGTAGTTGTCGCAGGAGAAGGGTTGTATTCTATTGCTCGAAAATATGGAGTTTCAGTAGACGAAATAAAGAAGTTAAATAACCTAGAAGGTGATAACATTGGGCTGGGACAAAAGCTTTTGGTAAAACAATCAGGGGGAAATGAGGATGTGGCGACACAAGAAGAAGACCCTGTGAAGGAAGACCCTGTGAAAGTGGACAACAACAAGCAAGTGGATGTACCCAATGTAACACCAACTGTACAGGTAGACAATTCTGGAGGGTTTGATTTAATTACAGAGAAGGGGTTGGCAACCGTAATTGAAGGCAGCGACGACACCCGAAAATACTTAGCTTTGCACCGAACTGCTAAACCGGGCACAATACTAAAAATTCGAAACCAAATGAACAACCAGCAAGTGTTTGTTAGGGTACTAGGCAAGCTTCCGCAGAATGCAGGCAACGATAAATATGTTTTGAAAATTTCAAAAGCAGCCTACGATCGCTTGGGCGCAATAGACCAATTTTTTCGAGTAGAAATTACTTATACCAAATAGTTACCAACTTCCTGAAAACCTTTTTTTAAATTAGTTAACAATGAGGCAGAACCTTATCAAACATGGGGCTCAGGAACTTTCTTATGAAATTCGGGGCATTGTAAAAAAGGCCGAACAGCTTAAGGCTTTGGGACAACAAATATATTGGGAAAACATAGGAGATCCCATTCAAAAAAACGCAGTAATTCCGGGTTGGATGAAGGACATTACCAGTGCACTGTTGCAAGACGACAGCACGTATGGTTATTGCCATTCAAAAGGAGTTTTGGAAACGCGCGAGTTTTTAGCCGCACGGAACAACCAAAGGAAAGGGGCACAAATTGGACCTGAAGACATTGTCTTTTTTAATGGTTTGGGGGATGCAATTGCTAAATTGTACCAATTTATCGTTCCAACCTCTAGAATAATTGGTCCGTCACCTGCTTATTCGACCCATTCATCTGGTGAAGCTGCACATGCAGACGCCCAGCCTCTGACCTATCAATTGGACCACAACAACAATTGGTACCCAGATATAGACGATTTATACAACAAGGTCAAATACAACCCTTATATAGTAGGGATCTTAATTATCAACCCGGACAATCCAACCGGCATGGTATATCCTAAGTCAATCTTAGAAAAGATAGTAGCCATAGCCAAGGAGTTTGATTTGTTTTTAATCTCCGACGAAATTTATGGAAATATCACCTACAATGGAGCAGAAGCGCATGCGCTTGCAGAAATAATTGGAGATTTGCCGGGTATGGCCATGAAAGGCATAAGTAAAGAACTGCCTTGGCCAGGATCAAGATGCGGCTGGGCTGAGTTTTATAACCGGCATGCAGATTCTGAATTCGATCAACTTTGTAGCACTTTGGAAAACGCAAAAATGGTAGAGGTATGTTCGACCAAACTACCACAAGTAGCCATTCCTAAGATATTGGGAAATGAAAAATTTAAGCGTTACCGAGAAAAAGAAAATATTAAGATTGGCTTGAGGGCCGAACGCATAGCAAAGATTCTTGGAGATTTACCTCAGATCCAATTTAATAAAACGTATGGGGCCTTTTACAACACCATAATTTTCAAACCAGGTGTATTAAAAAAAGGACAATACATGCAAATTGAAAACACACAAGCCAAGGCCTACTTTGATGATTGGACGGCAAATGGAATCGCTAGAGACAAACATTTTGTGTATAACTTGTTGGCTGCAAAAGGGGTGTGTGTTGTACCAGTGTCTAGTTTTTGTTCGAATTTGGAGGGCTTTAGAGTGACATTACTGGAGGAAGACGAAGTGCTTTTGATGGAAACTTTTAGTAAAATAAGAGCGGGTATTTTGGAATATACATCTAGTTTAGAATGAACCACAACAGGATCCTTGAATTGCGCGAGTTTTTGGGTGAAAAAGTGTTAAAGTTCAACAACCAACACTTTATTAAAGATGATCCCATTAGTATTCCTCATCGTTTTACAAAAAAACAAGACATAGAAATAGCGGGCTTTTTTGCTGCAATACTTGCCTGGGGGCAGAGAAAGACTATTATAAACAAATGTACTTTGCTGGTGGATAGAATGGATGGTTCTCCACATGATTTTGTAACCAATGCGAGCGACTCAGATCTTAAAAATCTACTTGGTTTCAAACACAGGACCTTCAACGATACCGACCTGTTGTATTGCGTTGATTTTTTTAAAAGGCATTACCAAGCCCATACATCCTTGGAAACAGCATTCCTACATGGGGCCAATACAGAAGAAGCGCTAATTTCTTTTAGGAATTATTTTTTTGATGCCGATCATGCACCCAACCGAACTAAAAAACACATTGCGAGCCCCGCCAGAAACTCTGCATGTAAAAGAATCAATATGTTCTTGAGGTGGATGGTTCGAAAAGATGCCGCTGGCGTTGATTTTGGAATTTGGGATCAATTTAAAATGTCGGAACTTATTTGTCCATGCGATGTGCATGTTGAGCGCCAAGCTAGAAAGTTAAATTTAATTACCCGGCCAAAACCAGATTGGAAAATGGCTGTTGAATTGACCAACAATTTAAAGAAATTGGACCCTAACGACCCTGTGCAATACGATTATGCTCTGTTTGGAATGGGGGCTATTGATGGGGAAAAGTAGGGTGCATCCCAATATTTGGATGGTATGGCTTGCTGGAGATGGGTTGGAACAAGGAGTGTGCGTGGGCCCACCCCTTGTCTGTTAGTTTTATTTCCAATTGGCCGGATCTACCCGCCACGATTTCAATGCTACAATATCCGATTCTTTAACGTACCCTTCTTTGGATGCAGCTTCGAGCATGGTGCCATAGTCGCACAAACAAAACAATGGAATTCCAGCTTTTTTGTAGTTTTCTAATGCTACATCAAAACCATAGGTGAATATTGCTACCATTCCAATGGCTTCACAACCTGCTGCAATTAGAGCTTCTGCTGCTTTCAATGAACTGCCTCCTGTCGAAACCAAATCTTCAACCAAAACAACTTTAGCTCCTTTATCCACATGGCCTTCAATCATGTTTTCCATTCCATGCCCTTTCGGTTTCGAACGAACGTAAATAAAAGGAAGATCCAGAATATCCGCTACTAGGGCACCTTGTGGAATACCTGCAGTGGCAACCCCTGCTATAGCATCCACTCCATTGAATTCACTTTGAATGGAAGCGGCTAAAAATTCTTTTATTTCAGTCCTTATTTTTGGGTAGGAAAGAGAAAGCCGGTTGTCACAATAAATTGGAGATTTCCATCCAGAACTCCAGGTAAATGGATCGCTTGGCTTTAGTTTAATAGCCTCAATTTTAAGTAAATTGGAAGCTACTTTTTCTGCAATGATTTTGGAAGCTGTTTTAATCATAACGCAAATTTATAATTATTTAAAATTCAACAAAAGATTATTGGACATCATTGCACATTAAAGTTAGATATTCGTTATTTTTTGACTTAGGATTGTAAACACAATAACTGAGCACAAAATGAGAATATTCATCAATGAAGTGGAATTGAAAATCTTAAAACCAGGAAAGAAGATTGATATTTACGCATTCGAAAAGATAGAAAAATCCGAAAGGATTAAGTACCTGGATGATGTGGAAGGCAAGGTGTTGTTTTTGAATGCGTCGAAAGAGTTGGTGGATATTTTGCTCAATGTATTGAGTATTAAAGTTTTCTCAAAACTGACTTCAGTGGCTGTTATGTGTGAAAATTATGAGGGGGTACGCGAATTAATAAAAGAAAAATATGATTTCGTGGAGGCTGCAGGAGGGCTGGTGGCCCACGCAGGTAAGTTTTTGGTAATCCGCAGGCTAGACAAATGGGATTTACCCAAAGGGAAGTTAGAGAAAAACGAAAGCCCAGAATCCGGCGCCCTAAGAGAAGTAGAAGAAGAGTGTGGTGTGGTGGTAGAGCTGGTCAAAAAAATAACCAATACCAGGCATACTTATTCCCTAAATAAAAGGGGGGTGTTGAAAAAGACGCATTGGTATTTGATGCATTGCAAAAATGATAAAGACATGCAACCGCAGTTAGAAGAGGATATTACAGAGGTTAAATGGATGACGCCAAAAGAAGTTACTGTGTCTTTAAAGGATTCTTACGCCTCCATTGCCCATGTTTTTGAGCAGTATAAAAAGCTAGGGCTTTAAAGCTAAAGCTTGTAAGGAAGAAATTTCTCCACATCTCCACCATATTTATGCACTTCTCGGATGATGGTAGAGCTGATGTGGGCCAAACCAGGTGTTGTTATCAAAAAGACGCTTTCCAGCCCGTGGTTGAGGTATCTATTGACTTGAGCAATACTGTTTTCATATTCGAAGTCTGTGGTATTGCGAAGGCCTCTAAGCAAATATTGCGCGTTGAGTTTTTTTGCAAGTTCTGCAGTAAGCTCGTTGTAAACAATTACTTCTACATTTGGCGTATCTCGGAAAGTTTGCTGGATCAATTCAACCATTTCGTCAATATCAAAATAGCGGTTGTGTTTTTGACTGTTATGGCCAATCGCTACATAGATTTTGTCAAACAGTTGCAACCCGCGCAGTACAATGTCTTCGTGCCCTTTGGTGAAAGGGTCAAAGGAGCCTGGGAAAATAGCAATTTTACTCATTAGAATGGATTAATCACACAAATAAGCAGAGTACACATCAAAGAAATGGTGGTCCTGAATTTCATCGAACATAAAACTGAATTTCAAATAACTTGGCCGGTCTCCAAAAGAGATGTTTTTTATGTACTTGTAAAATTCATTGTAATGAGGAGACTGTTTGCCAATATAACCCCATAGAACTACTTCGCTTTTAGTCTGGCTGTACCCCAATCCCTTTAACACCAACATGATGTATTTGATGTAATCCGAAAATTGTTTGATTGGAAATTGGTTGTAATACTGCAACCCGGAAGCATTGATGGTCAGTATGTGCAATTTGAACCTGTCGATATACAACAAGACGGCGTTGTCTGGAACGTTGGATTTATTCTCTAACACGCCTTCAATAAGTGCGGCAGACTGGTGTATGAATTCAACATCTATGTTCGGGTAAACCTCAATAAAAAAGTTGTATATGGCTTTGTCAATTGCAAATACAGTATTTCCATTGCACTTGATTCCTTTGTAATACAATACCTTTTCTGTTTCCAGGTCAATGGTGGCATTGATTTTTAAATAATCAACTACTGCTTCTGGTACAAAAAGAGCATCTGGTACTTGGCAAAACTTATTGTTTTTAATAGAGATGCGAACGTTCTTCCAAAAACCAACTTTTAACAAATGGTGTTCTTCGAACACTTTGTCAATGATGTCAATTAAAGCGCTGTTGCTTTTGGCCGCAGCCAAAACATAATCTTCTAATAACAAACACTGGTTGGTCCGGCCGTCAATAATACAGGTTTGGAAATCGCGTACCCCTATTTGCAAAACAAGCGAATAGTGTTCGATGTCATCTACACTAAATCGCTCGTCTTTAATTTTTTTTATTAGCTTATAATTGATCGCTGTTGTTTCCAATTTTTTATTCCCAGTTACCTGAAGTTGTAATGTCCGTTCTAGAACCAAACCTCAATGGTTTTCTATTTCTAATATCAGAATCTTCTTTTCTATTCGGGTTAACCGGAGCAACATCTTTTACTTCAATTACATCCACAATTACACCACCCTTTTCTATTTTTTCAGTAAAAATATCAAATGCGAGGTTTTCCGTGTTCGGAATGTACTTCAGATTGGAAAAATCATAAGTGGCAAATATTGGATCTTTAAACAAGGAGTCCAATACTGGTTTCGTACCTAAGGTGTCGATGTGTACAATAACGCTGTCAGCACCATAAGACAAACTAATAATTTGCTCTGTTTTTTGAGTGATGTAAAAAATATCACTTTCAACAAATTTTGCTAAAGAATCCCAATTGCTGGTATACTTTCCTTTTACAGATTGATAAGCAATTTCTGCATCTCTAATTAGCATCAATTTATTTTTAACTTCCTCCTCCGAGGCAGCAATTCTTTCTTCTTCTTCAATAGCAAATTTGATATTGTTAACTAAGAAAAATCCTAAGACCAAGCTGATGGCCAATAATACATAGGAGATGATTTTATTCTGTAAGCTCATTTTCGGTTAAGTTTGATGCAATAATAATTAATTTTTAAAGTAATTCGTAATGAATTTGAAACTTAAATTTTCCGTTTAGCGGGCTAACTTAATATAACCACGCGTATTTAACAAAGACTGTTTGTTAAATTCTTTGTTAAAAATTCCATGCCGTTCATTTACAGGCATAAGCAAAAGGTCCTCAAAAGTCACAAATGCCAATTTTTGTAACATTTGGTTGGCACCCATTTCTGGGTCTTTGCCTAGTTTGGCATGTCCAGAAACCCGTTCTACTTCAAAAAAAAGTTCGTAGCTATGCAGAGGCATTTGGATGAACTCTGCTGTAAATAAGAATTGTTTAACCTTAATTTTTAAATGGCATTCTTCCATAAACTCTCTTATCAAAGCCTCTTCTGCAGTTTCTCCCAATTCAATCCCTCCACCCGGTGGCGCCCAAAGCACTTTGTTTGGACCTACATTGATGTGTTGAATCAAAAGGATTTTTTCCTCTTCTATTAACAAACCACATACACGAGTCCTTATTTTATTTGCATAATTGTTGTAAAACTCAGATTGATCTGACATCTCCTTTGAAATTTTGCGCTTATATTTGTTCAAAATTCAGTTTATGTACCAAGTATTTAATGAGCAATATAAGGAAAGAATCACTTCCTTTTTAAAAAACCAACGCTTTATGCACCACATCGATTTTGATTTGAATGTAATTGAGCCTGGTAAAACCGAAGGAAGAATGGACATGCAGCCGTTCCACCAACAACAATCGGGATTTTTGCATGGAGGCGTCATTGCAACAGTGGCAGATACGGTTGCCGGATTCGCGGCTTTTTCGTTGGTGAAAGAAGACCAACACGTTGTAACGGCAGAATTAAAAATATCTTATTTTCACCCAGGTGTTGGAGAACAATTGAGAGCTGTTGGGACGGTCATTAAACAAGGTAAGAAAATGAATTTTTGTGAAGCAGAGGTGTATTGTTCTAAAAAAGGAGGGGAAGAAACATTAATTGCAAAGGCAAGTGCCACAATGGCGACCATATTTCCTGAAGATATAAAAAAATAATATGATTAAACCTTCCTCCCTGATCCAAAAATATTTTGTACACCAGCCCACTCAGGGGCAAAAGGATTTGTTCCACAGGATGGATTCTTTTTTACTGGAAAATAAACCCAAACAGGTATTGTTGATCAAGGGGTATGCAGGAACTGGGAAAACTTCGGTTATCGGTGCCTTGGTAAAAATGTTGCCCGGGCTAAAAATGAAATATGTTTTATTGGCGCCAACGGGTCGGGCTGCCAAAGTAATAACGGCCTATTCCGGTAAAATGGCTTTGACCATTCACAAAAAGATTTACAAATCCAATGTGAATGGAGATACAGGAAAGGCAGAATTTAAAAGGCAAAAGAATTATACAAAGGACACAATTTTTATAGTAGATGAGGCTTCTATGTTGTCAGATGATAGCTCCTTTGGTTCGAGCGGGTTGCTTTCTGATTTGATGTCCTATGTTTTTGCTGAAAACGGCAACCGATTGGTGCTAATTGGAGACAACGCACAGCTGCCCCCAGTAGGGCAAACTGAAAGCCCAGCATTGGACCTTGGGTTGTTGACACAGCGGTATGGTTGTTCTGTTGATGCAATTGAATTGACAGAAGTGATGCGCCAAGAAAGCGATTCTGGTATTTTAGATAACGCCACCAGTCTTCGGCAGGCATTGGTTAAAAATGAATTCAAGGTTGGGTTTGAAACAGCTAAATACCCTGATATTTATAAAATGACAGGGGAGAAGCTGGAAGAAGGGCTGCGCTATGCCTATGATAAATACGGAGAACACAATACGACGGTCATATTGAGATCCAATTATGCTGCGGTGCGGTACAACCAATATATTAGAAATCAATTGTTGTTTAGAACCGAAGAAATAGAAGTTGGAGATTTGCTCATGGTGGTTCGAAATAATTATTTCTATATTCCGGACGATTCTCCTGGTGGATTTATGGCCAATGGAGACTTTATTGAGGTCCAAAAAGTTGTGTCATTTGACGAGATGCATGGTTTCAGGTTTGCAACTTTGCAAGTCAGCATGGTAGACATGCCACAAGTACCATCTTTTGAGGCTAAAGTTTTGCTCGATACATTGGCCGGCACCACCACCTCCCTTGCGAGAGAAGATTCTCTCAAGCTTTATGAAAGTGTCTGGCGCGATTATGAAGATTTAAAGTCTAAAAAGAAAATAAATGAAGCTTTAAGAACAGACCCTTATTTGAATGCCCTCCAAGTTAAATATGCCTATGCTTTAACCTGCCATAAGAGCCAAGGAGGGCAGTGGGATGCCGTATTTGTAGAACAAGGTTATTTGAAAGAAGAATATTTGGGTATGGAATATTTAAGATGGCTCTATACCGCATTAACCAGAGCTTCTAAAGAACTTTTCCTGGTAAATTTTGACAAGAAGTTTTTTGTTAATATTTAGTTAAATATTACAATTGGTTGGTCAAATTGTCCTTTGGTTGTATATTTGAACAAGTAAGCAATTAAATGGCTTCTTTTTTGCTCTATTAAGGAACAATTTAGAAGTTAAAAAAAATAAGTATATGAAAACATTATCAACATTTTTGGTAGGCACCTTAATGGTGTTTTGTGCATGGGCACAAGAAGAAACAACAGTTGCCTCAGGTCCAGTAATTACGTTTGAAGAATTGGCATTTGAGCACGCTGATATAACACAGGGAGATGTAATCGAACATGATTATTTTTTCGAAAATACTGGAACTGAACCACTAATTATTTCGAATGTTTTAACAACATGTGGTTGTACGGCTACAAAATGGCCGCGTGAACCATTGGCCCCTGGTGCCAAAAACTCAATAAAAGTGAAGTTCAACAGTGCCGGAAAAATGGGAAAACAAACCAAGATAATTACCATTGTATCCAACGCCACTGAAGCAAGAAAACAAGTCAAATTAATGACCAACGTCCTTCCAAAATCGGAAGGGTCTAAATAATATACCAAAGCCGGTCCTACGATCGGCTTTCTTTTTTTCCTCCCAAGGCAATAAGAAGCCATCCAATAATTAAGAGCAGCCCGCCCAAAGGCGTAATAAAGTTAAGAGCTCTTATTCCTGTAAAACAATAAAGGTACAAGGAACCAGAAAAACCAAGTGTTCCTAGAACCAACAACCATGCGCCTCTAACGGACCATTTGGAATGGGACATTCGGCCAAGAGCAACCAGGCCAATGGCATGAATAAGGTGGTATAGAACCGCTGTTTTGTAGGTGTCCAGTAAGTTTTTTTCCAATAACATTTCTTGTAATGCATGGGCTCCGAAGGCGCCAAGCCCAATACCCAAAGCCGCCAAAATGGCCCCGATTTTAGTACAGTTGATTGTCATGATTGGGTATAATTTCTCGCTCCAAATATTGCGCTGCCTACTCGAATCATGTTGGAGCCACATGCTAATGCAAGCGGGTAATCGCTGCTCATGCCCATGGATAATGTGCTCAAATTTTTGTGTGCGTCGAACAAAGAACGCAAGGATTTAAATTCTTTTTCTATTTGATTGGTATCAGAGGTGTTGGTAGCCATTCCCATTAATCCTGAAATTTGCACATTTGGATAGTCCTCCACATAATTAGTATCCAAAAACGCATTGATTTCGCTGAAATCAAACCCGAATTTAGTGGTTTCTTGAGCAATGTGTACTTGAAGCAAACAATTGATTTTTCTATCGTGTTTTGCAGCTTGTTTGTTTATTTCTTGTAACAAACGGATGCTATCAACAGAGTGAACCATGTGGACGAAAGGGGCGATGTATTTTACTTTATTGCGCTGTAAGTGCCCTATCATATGCCATTTTATTGCTTTGGGCAGTGTTTCGCTTTTGCCAACCAATTCTTGCACCTTGTTTTCTCCAAAGTCCAATTGTCCAGCTGCGAAAGCTGCTTCGATTAGTGCATTGGGTTTTGTTTTACTGACTGCTACCAAGGTATGCGGATAGTTCGAAGTTTTATCCTTTAATTCTTTTAAATTAGATTCTATATTCATTGTAGTTTGTGTTGTCCAAAGGTGTTATTTATCATAAAATAAAAAAGTTATTTTTCCTACATGCAAATAATTGTAAAAAAGGAATAAATTGCCACCGATAAATTTTGATTGTACAAAGTAAATAATAAAGTTTTTTAGTTATGCCTATACTAGGTACTTTATTGAAAAAAGGGATAAAGTTAAGGGAAACCAGGGACCAGGAATATTCCTCCCCTTTTGAATTACAGAAATTAGAATTAAAAAAATTAATGCTGTCTGCTTCCGATACTTTAATTGGCAAGGCCTATAGGTTTATAGAAATTCTCAAAGCGTATCAGCAAGCAGACCCAAAAGCATTTTATTCTGTTTTTAAAAAAAACCTCAAAGTCTACAACTACAACAGCATGTACGACGAGTGGTGGAACAAAAGCCAAAAGGGTATGGCGAACGTTGCTTGGCCTGGGAAAGTTAAGTATTTTGCTTTGAGTAGTGGTACTTCGGAGTCTGCGTCCAAACACATTCCTATTACCCGAGATATGGTGAAGGCCATTAGAAAAACATCGGTTCGGCAAATTTTAACACTTTCCAAATACGACTTGCCAGATAAAACCTTCCAAGGGGGTATTCTAATGTTAGGCGGAAGTACCCACCTTAATTTCCATGGGTCTTATTTTGAAGGAGATTTAAGCGGCATTCAAGCAGCACAACTCCCCTTTTGGTTCCAACATTTTTATAAGCCAGGTAAAAAAATTGCAAAAACGCGAGAATGGGACCTGAAACTTGAAGAGATTACGAAAAAAGCGCCCAACTGGAATATTTCCATTATTGTTGGAGTTCCTGCTTGGATTCAAATTTTATTGGAAAGAATAATAGCCCACTACAAGGTGGATACAATCCATGATATCTGGCCAGATTTGGCTGTTTATGTTCATGGCGGGGTTGCATTTGACCCCTATCGAAAAAGTTTTTCTAAACTCTGGGGCAAACCGGTGGAATATATTGAGACTTATTTGGCATCTGAAGGTTTTATTGCTTTTCAATCCAGACCTGAAAAACGCTCCATGAAATTGGTGTTGAACAACGGTATATTCTATGAGTTTGTTCCTTTTAATGAGCGTAATTTTGATGAGAATGGTGAGATGGTAGAACAGCCGGAGACCTATATGATAGATGAGGTAGAAGAAGGGGAAGCATACGCCATTTTATTGTCTACTTGTTCTGGAGCATGGCGTTATTTGATAGGGGATGTGATTAAATTTGTTTCGAAGGACGAAAGTGAGATTGTTATAACAGGGAGGACCAAGCACTTTTTAAGCTTGTGTGGAGAACATATGTCTGTGGACAACATGAACAAAGCTATAGAACTTGCTTCGGATGATTTAAATGTTACAATCAATGAATTTACAGTGGCTGGAGTTCCACAAAATAACTTATTTGCACACCATTGGTTTATTGGAACCAAAGACCCGGTAGATGCTGAGTTGTTAAGGAAAAAAATCGACGATCACTTGAAATCTTTAAATGACGATTATAAAGTGGAAAGAGGATCAGCTTTGCACGATCCAATTTTAGAAGTACTGCCCCTACATTTGTTTTACGACTGGATGGAATCCAAAGGCAAGGTGGGAGGGCAAAATAAGTTTCCCAGAGTGCTTAAAAAAGAGTTGTATTCTGACTGGTTGAAGTTTTTGAAAAATAATTGAACTGCATGCTACCAGTATTCAAAGGCATAGGTATGGGTTTGGTGTTGGCGATGGCCGTAGGTCCTGTGTTTTTTACTTTGTTAAAAACCAGCCTGGAAAAAGGGTTTAAATCGGGCGTTTATCTCGCTGTCGGGATATCGATTAACGACTTGTTTTTTATCGCTTTGGTATATTCTGGCATATCAAATTTTGTCAACGACCCTCAATTTCAGTATTACTTAGGAATCGCCGGAGGAGCAATTTTAATAGCCTTTGGTTTGTTTTCAATTGTGAGAAAAAAAGATATTAACACAACAAGCAAACCGATAAAGTCCAGGAGGGGTTTGATTGGGCTTGTAATAAAAGGGTTTTTAGTGAATGGCATCAACCCAGCAGTAATCGTTTTTTGGATAGCCACAGTAGCTCTAGGGGCGGGTGAATTCAAGTCCAACCCCCAGGATATTTTATTATTTTTAGCCTGTATTGTACTAACCGTATTTACAACAGATGTTATCAAAGCCTATTTGGCCAATAAAATTAGAAGGCATTTAAATGTTGGGGTCATAAAAATGGTTTATACCGTTATGGGACTGGTTTTAGTTGGTTTTGGACTGCGATTGATTCTTTTTGTTGTATAAGAAAACAATTAATTTATTTAAACTTAATTGTAAAAAATCATTTTATAGTATATTTACGACACCCTTGACCCGCAACCAATGGCTTATAATTAAATAAGCCCCTGAAAATCTGTATTTTATTAACACAACAATGAATAAAGTTAAAAAAATTGGCGTATTGACCTCTGGAGGAGATGCGCCCGGAATGAATGCCGCCATTCGTGCTGTAGTTAGGTCGTCCATATATTATGGGATAGACGTAGTAGGAATTTATCGGGGTTATGATGGCCTGATACAGAATGATTTTGAATTGCTCAACGTTCGTTCGGTGAACCACATCTTAAATAGAGGTGGTACATTTTTGAAGTCGGCGAGGAGTCAGGGTTTTAGAACCAAAGAAGGTAGAAAGCAGGCCTTTGAAAATTTTAAAAATGCTGGCCTAGATGGTTTGGTAGTGATTGGTGGAGATGGAACCTTTACTGGTGCCCATATATTTTCTCAAGAATTTCAAGTTCCTGTAATAGGGATTCCTGGTACTATTGACAATGATTTGGCCGGTACAGATTTCACAATTGGCTTTGATACGGCATGCAACACAGCACTAGAGGCAATTGATAAAATTAGGGATACAGCATCCTCTCACGAAAGATTGTTTTTTGTTGAGGTGATGGGAAGAGACGCTGGTTTTATAGCAGTGAAAACTGGAATTGCAGGCGGAGCAGTGGCTACGATTATTCCTGAAAGTGATTGGACCATCGACGAATTAATTTCGAAATTGGACAAAGGAGCTGAAAATAAAAAATCATCCAACTTGGTTGTAATAGCAGAAGGATCCAAATTGGGTTCCGCTTTAGAGGTTGCAGAAAAAGTAAAAGCAAAAATAGATTATTACGATATCCGAGTAACAATTTTAGGGCACTTACAACGCGGAGGGTCTCCAAGTGCTTTTGACCGAGTGCTTGCTTCCAGAATGGGCGTAGCAGCAGTGGAAGGATTGAAAGAAGGTAAATCGGAAGTAATGGCAGGTATTGCCAATGGACACATCAGCTATACGCCATTGGATATAGCCATCAACGATTCACAAGAATTGGATTTGGATGAGTTTAGAATTTCAAAAATTCTATCGATCTAGACGAAATTATAAAACGTACAAAGCATGCTTCCTACTACAGAAGCATGCTTTTTTTAATCTTGTAGAATATTGGTTAAAGGAGTAGCTTTAAAAAGCAACCAAACTAGGAGGCTACACAATGCCCAATACAAATAAACGTAGTAGTAATCGGTTGTTTGTTTGTACCTGGACTCTTTGATTTCAGCCTTTTCCATTCTGTCTATTTCTTCGAACACTTCTTGCATCATGCTATTGTTCTGCACCCTGTAGAACTTTCCTTTTCCAATGTCCGCGATTTTTCTTAAAGTGGTTTCGTCCAAGGTGTTGACTATGGTTTGGGGGATGTTAAATGGACCTGTCCTTGTTGTAATTTCACCTTCCTTCCCTATGGCGATGGTATAAATAGTTACCCCAAAAGATTCTGCCATTTGAGCTGCTGTGATGGGGTCGATGTTGCCGGAGTTGCTTTCTCCATCACTCAACAAAATGATTACTTTTGATTCGCTTTCAGATTCTCTCATCCTGTTGGTCCCAGCTGCAAGTGCATCGCCAATAGCGGTACCACGGGTTTCTATCATATCAAAATTAATATCCTCAACATATTCTGTTAACAGGTCATAATCAGTAGTAAGTGGAGACAAGCTGTACGCTTCTCCAGAGAAAATAACTAGGCCAATGCGGTCTTGAAATCGGCCTTTAATGAAATCGTTGCAAGTTTGTTTCGATGCTTCTAACCGGTTGGGTTTTAAGTCATCTACTTTCATGGATAAAGAGATGTCCACCATCAAAATGATGTCAATTCCTTCTGTCCATTGTTCGACATGTTCATTGGAACTTTGTGGTCGGGCCAAGGCTAAAATGATGTTGGCAACAAATAACATTAAGAACAGGTTGGGCAACCAAATAAAGTAAGGCAACACCCCTTTTTTAATGTTGTTATCTAAAATTGCCACCGCTAATTTTTGATTGGTAAAATACCGAATTGCCCAACGCAAAATAAAAAACAGGGGAACAAGAGCAACCAAGTAACGGACGTTAGGATGCGCCCATGCTGCTTCGTTGAATAAATATTCGGTGAACCAGACCTCCGAATACCAGGGTTCTGTAAAAAGTGCCTTTTGCTCCATTATGAATCCAGTTCGTTAAGTTTTTTATTGAATCTATTTTCTGCAAATACTTGTAAGTAATCAAATTTGCTAACATCGCCATCCATGAAATCGCTGTATATACTCTTGTCTATGGCCATAAGGCTTGATTTTAATGCTTCGTCCTTGTATTTCAGGTGGATTTCTTTAGAGGTTAACTTTAAGAAAGGCACGCGTTCTAAAGACTCCATGTAGGATTTCCAAAGCAATAAAATTGTATTGGCTTGCCCGGTGTCGGGTTGTTTTTTATAAGAAAACACAGCTGCATCGAATCGAATTCGGAATTTCTTGTGTTTTTTCTTGAGAGACCTTTTTTGAAACCAGTTGGATATTTTTTTTCTAAAAATGAGCAATAAGGTTGTCAGAACGGAAAACACAAGTATGCCAACGGCTGTGAAAATTGGGTAGTTAAAATTAGAGCCAATATGTCGGTATCGGGTCTGTTCTTTAAGGCTGAGGCTATCGGGATATACTTGTAAATAGTATTTCATAAAAACACTGTCTTTGCTCCCTTGAACAACCAGGCTATCTCCTGCTACCACCGCAATAATTTCAGGAGTTATTCTTTGAACACTATCTAAGTTGAATGTTTTTAATTGATAGACAGCACTGTCCCAGAGGTTCCCATTCCTTATTTGAGTTGGAAAGTACACTTTGTGCACCATTTCAAAGGGAGAAAAGTCATAAGTAGAATCAGGAAAGAGTACATCTACCGAGTCGGGCGCTAAAGTGCTCAAAGACATATAGAATGGCTGGCCTGTTTCTACGCTATCCGCTAATAGTTTGCTTTCTACCTTGACAGAATCGGTGGAGGCGTTTTGAGCACCAGCAAAACCACCAACCAAAAGTGAGAAAAATAAAGTTGATAAGAGTTTATACACTTTTATAGGAGAGATTTCTAATTCTAAATAATTTAATAAGTGACGGGACATAATCTGTTGTTGTATCTAAATTCAGCAGATTAATCTGGTGTTTGTGACACAATTGTTTTAAGTCATCATTTTCTTTTTGGTAAGTAGCATGCAAGGCTTTTTGAAAAGTACCGCCACTCGTGTTAACATAGGTCACTTTTCCAGACTCTTTATTTAAAACAGGAATAACACCGAGCTTTGGCAAATTGGTTTCGCGTTTGTCATTAACTTTGATGGCCACTACATCGTGTTTTCGGGCCATCGATTTAAGGTTTTTTTGGTAGTCCTTGTCAATAAAATCGGATATGATAAAAATAACAGACCTTCTTTTTATATTTTTTAATGTAAATAAAATTGCTTTTTTTAAGCTGGTTCCTTTAGACCGAGGTTGCACTTTGTACAGTTTGCTTATACACTCGTAGGCATACGATTCTCCTTTGGATGGTCGCATATACAACTCTTTTTTATCGGAAAAGCCGAGCAAACCAATTCTACTTCCTTCTTTGGCTGCGGCAAGTCCTAGAACACCAAAAATCTCTTTTTGAACATCTATCTTATGCAAATTGTGTTCTCCAATCTCTTCTGACCCGCTCATGTCGACCATAAAAAAAACAGTTTGTTCTTTTTCTTCTTTGTAGGTGTTCACAAAAGTGCCATGCCCTTTGGCCGAAACCCGCCAATTGACCGTCCGAATATCATCTCCATATTGGTACGACCGGACGTCATCGTACTCCAATCCTGAACCTCTAAAAATAGATCGATAATCCCCTTGAACTTGGTTGTTCAAGATTTTACGGATTTGAATCTCATACCTCCTTATTTTCTTAAGAATATTATTCATGGAACAGTTTTTGACCTTTAAAATTATTATAAAATTGGGTAATTTTGAATGAAAAATCGCCCTTATTATTTTTTAGGTAGAAAAAAAAGGCTAAATGGTAAATTATAGTTGTTACTTTGAAAAGGAAAAACTTCATAAAATGAGAATTATAACGGTTTTATTGGTGTTGTGGTTGGTTTTTGTTTCTTGCGCAGACGAAAAGCCAGAGAACTTGCTAAGTAGTGAGAAAATGGAAAAAGTGGTCAAGGAATTATTATTGGCAGAGAAAAAGTTATCTTCTTTGAACCTGCCATCGGATACATTGTACCAAATTTATGAATACCAAAAACAAGTGGTGCTTAGAGATAATGCTGTTACTTCCGCTCATTTTGATAAAAGTTTAACGTATTATTTGGAACATTCGGAAGCCTACGTGGAAATTTATGAGCGTATTATAGATTCTCTACAGTTGGAGCTGAAAAACGCTGAATTGAAAAGTGAAAAGAAAATCAAATTGGACACCCTACAAGGTCGGGGTAAAATCAAGATAAATAACAAACAGAATGCTTTACCCCAAAAACCTCGAAATTAAACTTGGTTTTGATTTTATAAAAGATCAAATAAGAAACAATTGCATCAGCCTCATAGGGCAAGAACGGGTGGATAAAATGAAGTTTTCGTCTCAGTACGATCATATAAACCTGTGGTTGAATCAATGTTGGGAGTTTGTTGGCATATTCAATAGGGGAGATGTATTTCCTTCTTCTAACTACCATGGATTGGATGCATATGCCAAAAAAGCAGCCATCCGTGGTGCGTATTTGCTTGGAGAAGAGTTTTTGAAAATAAAACAATCTTTAGAGACCATACTTTTTTGCATCCAATATTTTTCCGAGAATAAAAAAGAATGCCCATCGCTCTTTCAGCTCATTGAACCCTTGAATTTGGACAAAAGCGTGGTGGCCTTAATCGATGCGATTATTGATAAGGAAGGGAATGTAAAAGACAATGCAAGCTCTGACTTAATGGAAATTCGGGTAGGGCTAAGAAAGGAATATAGAAATTTAAGAAAAAACTTAGAGCATATCTTCAAGAAAGCTGCCAACGATGGTTTTGTTCCGGATGGTACAAGTATAACCATCCGAGACGGGAGGTTGGTGATTCCGGTGGCAGCAGAGTATAAGAGAAGAATTAAAGGATTCATTCATGATGAATCTTCTACCGGACAAACAGTATTCATTGAGCCTGCTGAAGTGCTGGAGGGCAACAATAAAATAAGGGAGCTCGAACTTCTTGAAAAACGAGAGATTGTAAAAATATTAACGGTTTTAACAGATAGAATTAGACCCTATACAGAAGCATTTTTATCTACTTCATTTTATTTGTCTTTGATAGATTTTATTCGGGCTAAAGCCAAAGTGGCCATTCAATACAATTGTGTTTTACCCACTGTTTTGAACGAAAATGCGATTGAGTGGTACGAAGCCGTGCACCCAATATTGTACAGCCTACACAGCAAAGCGAACAAACCGGTAGTACCATTGGATATGGTTTTGAGTAAGGAGAACCGTTTGTTATTAATTTCAGGGCCCAATGCTGGAGGAAAATCAGTATGTTTAAAGACAGTAGGGCTTTTGCAATACATGTTGCAATGTGGCGTGCTCGTACCTGTTCGAGAAGATTCTAAGTTTGGAGTATTTAAGGATATGTTTATTGACATTGGAGATGAGCAGTCTATTGAAAATGATTTGAGTACTTACAGTTCTCATTTGAACAACATGAAACACTTCACTAAGTTTTCAGGACCATCTTCTTTGCTTTTAATAGATGAGTTTGGAACGGGTACAGACCCACAATTTGGAGGGGCCATAGCCGAAGCAGTTTTAGAAAATGTTGTTGAAAACAAATCTTGGGGGGTAATTACAACACACTATTCTAATTTAAAACATTTTGCAGATGCCAACCAAGGCATCATTAACGGAGCCATGCGCTACAATGTTGAAGCGATGGAACCTTTGTACCAGCTAGAAATTGGCAAACCAGGAAGTTCATTTGCATTGGAAATTGCTAGAAAAATTGGTCTTAACCACAACATCCTAAAAAAGGCAAAAACTTTGGCTGGAGTTAGCCATACGGACATTGATCAATTGCTATTAAAATTGGAAAGAGAAAAGTCAAAGTCTATTGAGCTCAATAAAAAATTAAAGCAGCAAGAGAATAAATTGAAACAATCTACTGCCCGATATGACGTATTGAATACAGAATTGAAAGCGGATAAAAAGGCCATAATCAACAAAGCCAAGGAAGAAGCAGAACGATTGCTCAATTCTACTAATAAAACAATTGAACAGACCATACGAACCATAAAAGAGTCAAAAGCAGATAAAAATAAGACCAAAATAGCACGGGAACAGGTAGAGGTTTTAAAGAAAAAAGTGAAACCTGAAAAACGCATTCAAGACCCTATGCGAACGGTGTCAAGTGAGCCTCAAATTGGAGATCAAATTGTAATATTGGACCAGCAAGTTATAGGGACTTTGGTAGGATTTACAGGAAAAGATTGTGCAGTAGAAATTGGGGATTTAAAAACCAAAGTAAAAAGGTCTCGCATAGCCAAGCTTGCCCAGCAAAATAAACCAAACCCTACAAAAAAACCTTCTAGCAAAGGAGTTGACTTAAACCAAAGAAGAGCGCAATACAGCACAACCCTAGATGTGAGAGGCAAACGGGCAGAAGAAATTTTACCAATACTACAAGGTTATCTCGACGATGCGCTCATGTTTGGAATAGATGAAATTCGAATATTGCACGGTAAAGGCAATGGTGTATTGCGTGGTTTAATCAGAAATTTTTTGAAAAACGAACCTTATGTGCAACGGGCGGAAGACGAACATGTTGAACGTGGCGGACAAGGCATCACAGTGGTGCAGCTTAAATGATTTTAATCCGAATGTAATCCTTAAGAAAGGGGATTGCTTGGCTTCGGTCTAATACATAATAAATGCTCCTACCTCTATTGGTTATTCTGAACCTTCGTTGGAACACCGTTGGAGCCATGCATGGCGCAAATGCTGTCCCTTTTTTATTGTATTCGCATAATAACACTGGTTCTGTAATTGGAAAAAGTAAAATTTATTGGTCTTTTTGTTTAATGTAAATTAAAATATTAATATGACTTATTTTTAAAAGTCAAATTTTTTTTGTATTTTGATAAGACAGGTGAAGAGGCTGATGGCGAGCAATTGCCAGTCCATCTTCTTTATAAATTCAGAATTTAAATTTTAATTGATGTATTGAAGTCGTTTGGTTGAGGTAGTGCAGTAGGCCTTATAAGATGACCCCCCTGTTAGTAAATTTGTGAATGAATATAGTAATGTTAAGGTGTTGATTTACTGACTTTATTCCGGGAAATGTTATTTCTTTTTGACAAAAGAAGGCCGTGAAGACTAAACGTATAATACGTGATTAAAGGGAAGTGCTGACAAAGGCAGTGTTGGTATAAGTGGTAAAAGTTAAGGTTCAAAATATAAGATACACTTTAGTGTTGGAGCAGCCTTGGTTTCACTTCCCTTCCTTAAAATTTGGTTGAATAGAGGGGTAAGAGGAAAGCTGAGTGTGCTCCGGTAAAAGTATCGGAGCACTTTTTTTTTGCGCTATACCATTACCTATTTCAATTTAATTATATTGCATTTAATTTTTTTATGTTCGATTCGCCTTCTAAACCGTTCAAAATCTACAGCTCTTCGGCTGGTTCTGGTAAAACCTACACCCTTTCAAAAGAGTACCTTTATTTGGCGTTACAAGACCAGAATTACTTCCCTTATATTCTAGCAGTAACCTTCACCAATAAGGCTACTGGAGAAATGAAACAACGCATTGTGGAGTACCTTGTTGAATTTACCCAAGGAAAAACAGGAAGCATGGGAAAGGAGTTGGCCGTACGTTTGTCGGTTTCTGAGCAAGAACTCATTGAAAGAAGCGAAAGAGTATTAAAGCGAATTTTGCACCAGTACACAGCTTTTTCAGTACAAACCATCGATTCCTTTTTTCAAAAAGTAATTAGAAGTTTTGCAAAAGAAACAGGAATCCATTCTGGAATGAGGTTGGAGCTAGATGCTTCCAAAGCACAAAGTTCCATAACGGACGATTTGATGCAATCCATAGGCAAAGACAAAAAAGTTACCGATTGGATAATTGAAATGTCGATGCAAAATATTGACGATTCCAAATCTTGGGATGTGAAATCTAAAATTAGAAATTTCACAAGAGAGCTTTTCACCGAGGTTTTTAAGGAAAACAGAATATTAATAGAGGAGTCTGGCAAAGCAGAAAACATCGACGTTCTTACGAAAGAACTAAAAACTGTAGTAGAGGCTTTTGAAAACAAGCAAAAAGAAAAAGCAACTACCATAAAAACAATCCTTTTGTCTCATGGGTTGGAAGCTAAAGATTTTGCACAAGGTGGTAGGGGAATTTACAAGTATATTTTGGACCAATCAGCGGCTGGAAACAGACCGCCGAATACCTATGCCTTAAAAGTGTTCAATACTGGAGAGTGGACTGCCAAAAAAGGAACGAACAAAGAATTGGTGGATGCCCTAGCGCAAAAGCAATTACAACCTTTATTGGAGCAATTAATTGGGCACTACCAATCCGAGGTAAAAAACTATACTACTGCAGTGGTTGTTCAGAAAAATTTGTATTTAATGGGCTTGATATCAAAGTTGAGCACTTTGTTACATACCTATAAAGAAGAGAACAATGTCTTTTTAATCTCAGACTCTTCCGATTTTTTAAATCAAATAGTAGTTGGTTCCGATGCCCCCTTTATATATGAAAAAACAGGGAGTTGGTTCAACCATTACTTAATTGATGAATTTCAGGACACTTCTAATTTACAATGGAAAAATTTCAAACCGCTTATTGAAAACAGCTTGTCTCAGGGTTATTTTAACATGGTAGTTGGGGATGTGAAACAATCCATTTACCGGTGGCGAGGGGGAGACTGGCAATTACTTTTGCATGGAATAGAAAAGGACATAGGCGCACTGCTAACGGAAAGAGAAAATTTAGCCACTAATTATAGAAGTCAGTCTAAGGTCATTCAATTTAACAATGCCTTTTTTTTATACCAAATTAAATACTTGGTGCAACATGCACTCGATTCAGGTGAAACATCCAGCGAAGCGCTACAAATATTAAAAGATAAAATTGAAAGTGCTTATGAAGATGTGGCACAAAAAACGCCAGTCCATTTAGCAGAGGCAAATGAGGGCTTTGTAACAGTGAAAGCTTTCCCAAAAGAGGAAGCAGTAACCTTTAAAGAGCAGGTTTTAGAAGCGTTACCAGGCCAATTGGAAAGGCTACAAGACCAAGGATATGTCCTTGAAGACGTTGCATTTTTAGTTAGAACATCTGCAGAAGCTTCCCTTCTTGTTAATTTCATGATGGATTTTAAGACTTCTAAAAATGCTAGGGAAGGATATGTCTATGATGTAATCTCCGATGAAGCGCTTAAAATTTACACCTCAGAATCGGTAACAGTTATGTTGGCTTACCTGAAATGGGCGATCAATCCCGATGACGACATTTCCAGGACCATTGTGCAGTCCTGGATACAAGAAGCATCTGAAAAGAAGCTACTTCCAGATACTATTTATGTAGAAAAATTAATGGGGCCAGAAAATATTAAAGAACCTTGTTTCCAACTTCCTTTAATAGAGTTGGTTGAAGAATTGCTTCGTGCTTTTGCATTGAACCAAGTGCAACGTGAAATGGCTTATATTCAAAGGTTTAAGGATGTTATTTTTGAATATATGAGTAATTTCTCATCGGACATAGCTGGGTTTCTTGAATGGTGGGCAGAAAAGGGGCATACCTTTGTCATTATGCCAGGAAAGGGCTTGAATGCTGCTAGAATATTGACTATTCACAAGTCCAAAGGGCTTCAATTTAAAGTGGTGATGGTACCGTTTTGCAATTGGAGTGGGCTTTCGGGTAAGAACGAGATTTTATGGGCACATTCCGATTTGTTAAAAGAAAACGGCATGATTCCTCTTACGTATTCCAATGCCCTTGCTGGGACCCATTTTGCGCCCGCCTTCTACTTCGAACTGTTTTTAAGGTACAAAGACGATCTTAATTTATTGTACGTAGCCTTTACGAGAGCTGAAGAAGGCTTGGTCGTATATACAAAACATAGTGAATCAAAAAAGAGCACCTCCGTATCTGCTTGGATCAACGCATGCATTGCCAACCCAGCCTTCGAATTAAGTTCCAATTATGACGAGGAGGGACTAACTTTCACAATGGGACAATTAATGAAGAAAGAAGATGCAGTACAGGATACAACCGAAGCGGTGCATTTACCGGAGGTTCATTCTATTCCGTGGCTTGGACGTATTTCGGTTCGAACTGCTTATGCAGACCTTTTTGATGGCCAAGAAAATGACAAAATAAATTACGGATTGCTGGTGCACGATTTTCTGGCTTCGATTGAGTATGCAAGTGATTTGGAATATGCATCAAAAAAATTTTTAAGCCAGGGGTTTGGAGCCACTCAGGTGATCAAAAAACAGGTGATCGACAAAGTGAAAAAAATGTTACAAAACGAGCAGATCAAAACCTGGTTTGACCCTAGCTGGGAGGTGAAAAATGAAATGAACATGTTGGATGGCCAAGGCAATTTTTTAAGACCGGATAGGGTCATCATTCTAGGAGGCAAAGCAGTTGTTATTGACTATAAAACTGGAGGACAGAATAAAATGCATTCCAATCAAGTGCAAGAATATATGGAGGTTGTTTCAGAAATGGGGTACGAACAGGTAGAAGGGTACTTGCTGTATTTAGAAAACATAGAAATCGTAAAAGTTTAAAAAAGGTGGAGTCATTTATTACTATTGTTTCGAACAAACTAGAGGCACTCAAAGACCAGCATAAAAATGTCAAAGTAGTTTTTCCCAATAAAAGAGCAGGCCTTTTTTTGAACAAAGAGTATTCCAAAAGGATAAAAGGCGCTGGGTGGGGCGCTGAAATTACAAGCATAGAGTCTTTTGTATTAGACAAAACCAAATATACTACGGCCGATAAATTTGAATTGCTTTGGATATTGTACAATGTGTACACGAAGCACTTTAAGTCATTGGAAGTTTTTGATCAGTACTTTTTTTGGGGAGAAATGTTGTTGAAAGATTTTGACGACATCGATAGGTACATGGTGCCTGCTCGGTTGCTTTATACCAACCTTAGAAACCAAAAAGAGTTGGACAACTATTTCGAATTTTTAACAGAAGAACAAAAAAGGGTAATTCTAAATTTCTGGAAATCATTTGAAGAAAAACTAACCAAACAAAAAGAGGAATTTGAACAGATTTGGGATAGTTTGTACCCCATTTACGCAACATTCACACAGCAACTGCACCAACAAAAAATTGGATATTATGGCTTGATTATTCGTACGCTGGCCTCTAATTGTGCACAATTTTTGGAGGACGATGGTGCTTATTATTTGTTTTGTGGCTTTAATGCTTTAACCAAAGCCGAACTCGATATCATTAAATACATCGTTGGAAAAGGCAATGGCGAAATAATATGGGATGCAGACCAGTATTATATTAACGACGGACACCAAGAAGCAGGTCACTTTTTGCAGCAGTATAAAAAATCTTCTGTACTCAAGGGAAATTTAGAGGCAGCTCCGAATAATATCAAAGGAGCTAAGAAAAATATTCAGTTGATCAGCTCACCATCCCTTACAGGACAGGCCAATATTGTGGCCAATTTACTTGAAAAAAACAAACAGGCCATCGTCCAGTCGGGATTTGAGAAAACGGTGGTGGTACTGCCCGATGAAAGAATGTTGTTTCCTCTTTTAAATGTTTTACCAGAGTGGATTGATAAATTCAATATTACTATGGGTTTTTCTTTGCAATCGACTCCTTTGTTTGGACTAAGTCAATTGCTGATCCAGGTGCAAGAAGGGATCCAAATTAGTGGTGCAGCCGTAAGGTTTTATTACAAGCCTGTGGTTGCAGTTTTGGACCATGCTATTATCAGACAATTAGTTCCAGAAAGTATTCAATTGGTGTATGCAATAAAAAAGGCCAATTTGGTTTATGTTGAAAAGGATTTAATGAAGACCCACCCATTGCTTGCGAAAATATTTGATCCTATAGAAAACAGCAATTTGCTTAATTATTTGGCCTCAGTTGTAGCTTTTATTGGCGCCGAAACCAAAGGCGATCAAATGTTGCAAAAGGAATTTGTAGGAAGGTTTTACACCGAACTTCAGAAATTGACCAATGTTGTAGAAGGTGCCAGTTTACAATTGAATCCTAAAAGTGCTAAAAAGCTCATTGCTCAGGTGATGAAAGGGGTGAAGGTTAGTTTTTCTGGAGAGCCATTAGAAGGTTTGCAAATTATGGGGGTGTTGGAAACAAGAAATCTTGATTTTGACCATGTTATTTTACTTTCTCTTAACGAGTCCATGTTCCCGGCAGGAGCAAGTGGCAATAGTTATATTCCCTACAACCTTCGGAAAGCCTATGATTTACCCGTTTTTGAACACCAAGATGCAATATATTCTTATTTGTTTTATAGGTTGTTCCAGAGGAGTGTTTCGGTGGACCTCCTTTATTTGAATTCAGGAAACAAACCAGAAGAAAGTGAAGTGAGCAGGTTTGTGATGCAGTTGGAACATGAATCCAATCTAACCATTAAAAAAGTGGACTACACCTATTATTTACAAGCCAAAAAATCAAAAACAATAGAAGTAGAAAAGACAAATGCAATCTTGGATAAGTTGGTGGACCAATACCTAAAGGGAGAAGACAAAGTTCCTTTGACACCAACGGCACTGAATACCTACCTGGACTGTAAACTGAAGTTTTATTTCAAATACATAGAAAGAATAAAAGAACCAGAACAGCTCCAAGAAGATGTGGATGCGGCAGTATTGGGTAATATATTTCATGAATCAATGGAATTCTTGTACGAGGAACTTACCATACAAAAAAGGAATGACCTAGTAGAAGCTGCGGACGCACCTTGGCTGAAGTCTCATTTTGATTTTGCCATAAACAAGGCATTTATTAAACATTACCAAATGGAAACCGATGTCTATGTATTTGAAGGGCGCAATATCCTGATAAAAGAGGTAGTGAAAAAAATGATGCAGCAAGTAGTAAAAAAAGACATTGAATTTGCGCCATTTCAATTGGTTGGGTTAGAAAAGGAATATGCCTACTCCATTCCCGTACGCATCAAAGAGAAAGGGTTTGAAATGGTAATAAGGGGTATCATAGACAGAGTGGATCGAAAAGATGGCGTGGTAAGAGTTGTGGATTATAAAACTGGAATGGATGAGAACGTTTTTGACGGGATAGAAAACTTATTTGATTCTTCCTATAAAAAGCGAAATAAGGCTGCATTCCAAACTTTGTTCTATTCTTTGTTATACAATTCCAATGAAAAAAAGGACGAACCAATTCAAGCAGGGCTGTATAGTGTGAGAGATATGTTCAATGAAAAGTTTCAACCTGTTTTGACCTTGAAGAATCCAGATAAGCCAAGATCAAAGGCAGAATTGGTTTTGGACGCACGCGAATACCTTGCGGCTTATTCAGAAAAACTGATACAATTGGGAGCAGATATTTTTGACCCAACAACCAAATTCACCCAAACTTCATTAGAAGAAAAGTGTGGGTATTGTCCTTACAAAACAATTTGTGATAAGTAGTTAATCGTCGTTGAGAGGCTTTTGACAAACCGTTATATCCCCGGCTTGTTCTGGGGCGGTAGTGCCTGCAGCGTTTCCAATATTTACAGCTGCCAAGATGATGTCATAATCCGGGCCATCGTCCCCAAGGTGGACCTTAATATGCCCATCGAAAGATTGTAAACGATCGTAGTTGAACAAAGTGTCATCCCCTAATTTGCTTATGACCGTCTCACTTTTACCTGTTTTGCCATCTACAGGGTTTAAAACAAGGGCCATTTTTCCTTCGCCATCAATTTTACCAAAATGAAGGTGGGTGGGATGGAACAACCCTTCTGCAGTTGGAGACACTTCAATTAGTAGATTAAGATTGTTATTGTCTATTTCAGTAAAGGTGGCTTTTCCACTGATGTTGTAGTCTTGGTTGGTATATGAAAACGCATACATGCTCGTTTTTGCACTGTTGTTCGACTCTGAAATTTTGGTGCAAGATGCAATTATTAACAACGAAAAAATGATAAAGGATAAAGTTTTCATATTCAGTTTTTTATAAGCGATAAAGTTTTGTCACTATGCAGAAAATGTTATTTTTAAGCTTTAGTTTAAGAATTAAGAATAAACGGTAGTATCTGGCACAATTACTGATATATAAATTACAAATTTATAACCATTTACCCGATTACTAAGCTATAAATATATGAAAAACTATTTGCGAATAGTATTATTTTTAACACTCCTCTCTTTAGTGAGTTGTGGGAAAAAAATTACCCCACCACCAGAACCTACCAACCCAAAACCAGAATGGATGAGTAAAAAGCCAATGACTGGGTTGTATTATGTAGGCATTGGGTATGCCAATAAACAAAATGAGAGCAACTACATTCAAATTGCCAAAAAAAGTGCTTTAGAAGATTTAATCTCAGAAATAAAAGTAAATGTTGCGAGCACCTCGGTGTTGCAGCAAATTGATGATGATGAAAGTTTTAAGGAAAAATATGAATCTATAATTAAGACCACTGCCGCAGAAGAAGTAGAAGAATACGAACTTATGGATTCCTGGGAAGACGGTACTTCTTATTGGGCCTACTATAGGTTGTCGAAACAAAAATACAAAGACATAAAAGCGGAGAAAAAAAGAAAGGCAATGGTGTTGGCCACAGATTTTTACGACAAGGGATTGGAGTATGAATCGAGAAAAGAAATAACCAAGGCGGCAAGCGCTTATTTAACTGCTTTGTTTGCCATGAAAGAATACTTGGCCGATGCCGATGTGGTTACTTATAAAGGGGAGGAAATAATTATTTCGACAGAGGTATATGCTTCCATTCAAAGGGTATTGGGCAAAGTGAGAATCAAGGCAAATGATGATAAAATAGTATTCGAAAAGCGGTCGCAACGAGCCAAAAATATTAAGGCCACAGTATTTTTGAACTCAAACGATAGCCGAGTAAAAGGGTTTCCGGTTAGCGGTAAATTTTCTGCTGGTAGCGGTGTGTTGCACGAGCGGTATACTACCAATGAAAATGGAGAAGTCACCTTAATCATCCAACAGTTTGGTGGGGAAACCAAACAACGAATTACTTTGCAGCCAGATTTGAGTGTGTTAGCAGAAGAAGAAAGCAAAGACCCGTTGGTTGCGCTGATAACAGAAAGAATTAAAATACCGCAAGAACAAATTGAATTAGAAGTTTCTAAACCTTCCGTATACTTGGTGTTCGTCGAAAGAATTCTAGGAGAAGATAAAAGAACTCCTAATCTGACCAATAAAATGAAAAACTTATTGTCTGAAAAAGGATTTGTTTTTACCAACGACCAACAAAGGGCCGACTTGCTTTTAGAAATAAGCGCGGATACTGAAGAAGGAGGTCAAAAAGGAAATATTTTTGTCTCTCACCTTAATTTGTCCATTTCCGTAGTGGACAATGAAGACAAGAACCAGATATACGGCGTGTCGTTGGACCGAATCAAAGGATACAGCTTGGACTATGAACGGGCTTCAAGAGAGGGATATGCGGAGGCAATTCAAAAAATCGAAAAGGAAACTATAAATGAGTTGATATCGGCCATCCTATAGTTTGGCCTTATTGTTGTAAGTATATAATCAAAATATAAAATAAACTTTAACGCATATGAAAAAGAATACATTATTGAGTTATTTGGCAATTGCCACTATTGCAGTAGTGGTGATAGGGTGTAAAGGAAAAGAACCTAAGGCACCAAAAGGAGAAGTAGAAATTGAGGTGCCATGTTCTGGACCAGATTACTTTACAACGAATAAAGTTTTTAGATCCAACTCTATAGGTGAAAGCATGGACCAAGTTGCAAGTAAAAAGAAAGCTTTGACCAATGCTCGAAATGAATTGGCTGCAAGCATTCAAACTACTGTAAAAACAGTTACAGATAATTACATGAATTCTAGAGAATTCAATAACAAAGAAGAATTAGAAGAGCGATTTGAGTCTTTAAATAGAGAAATAGTAGATCAAAAACTAAGAGGAATTAGGACCATTTGCGAAAAGCTAGTGAAAACTGGTGAAGGTAGATTTAAAACGTATATAGCCATAGAGTTGTCTGCTGATGACTTGGTGTCAGAATATACTGAAAGATTGTCTAAAGATGAAAAATTGAAAATAGACTACGACTACGAAAAATTCAAAGAAACTTTCGACAAAGAAATGGATAAAATGAAGTCTGGTAACTAAGGAGAATGAATCCCATAAAAAAAACCACAGTCTTTTGATTGTGGTTTTTTTTTGTTCTTAGCATAATTATACCAAATAATATTTATATTATGACCTATAATTCTAATTGTTGATCAATGAAGATGGCCAGGTGGATTCTTTTGAACGTATTATTAATAACTACTCAATTGAGTTTGTTTGGACAGGAAACAGTAAGGGAGAGCTTCTTCAACTCAGAAAGCGATTCGGCTTTGTATGTAGCGCATAAAAAGCAAATACCCTATTATGCCAACGGTTCTTATGATTCAGTAAAAAATGAGCTGGCCTTGGATATTATTAGGGCGCAAAAAATGAACGACATCAATAGAATATTTTTGGCCAAATTAAATTATGCCACTTGGTTAAGAAAATTTAACCATTCTATTGAAGGGCTGGATAAAAACAATGAGTTGGGTATTATCCTTAAGAAAATCGAATACAAACCATTTCGGGTTGCTTATTTTCTTGAAATAGGACTTTTTTACGTCCAAAATCAAAATCCTGCCGAGGCATTGAAATACCTTAAGTTGGGAGAGGAAGAACTTTTTGAAACTCGGGACATTGCGCTGAAATTAAACCTGTATGACATATTAATTAGACTCTATTACGATCTAAAAGACTACGACCATGCCTTAGAGTATTCCTTGCTCAGTTTGGAAGGGGTGAGAACATTGGATAAAACAAAATATGAAAACAAATTAATATCCATATTCAACACCATTGGTCTTATTCATTATAACTTAAAGCAGTTTGAGTTGGCGAGTCGGTCGTACGATAGCAGTTATTTCTATGCGAAAAAATATGGAAATGACTTCTGGATGGGGCTCTCCATGGGCAATAAATCTCAGTTGCTGTCGAGGGTTGGCAAGTACGAAGAAGCCAATAAATACCTTTTGGAAGACTTAAAACAAAGCGTGAAAATTAAAGAATTTAGCAGTGCCTTTAATTCGCTAGTCTCGATTTCTGAAAACCATTTGATGTTAGATGAATTGGATTCGGCTAAATTTTGGTTGGACAGCGCGCGTGTAGTGGAGAAATTGGGCAATATTGGTCTTTCTGGGCAGTTGATAAGAGACAAGGTTTATTCGGATTATTTGTTTCGGAGTGGACAAACAAAGGAAGCCTATGTTGTGTATAAGTCTTTTAGCGATACCAGGGACTCTTTGCGCCGGGCTTCTCAAAACCTAAAAGTTCAGAAAGCGGAAAATTCGTTTCTATTGGAAACGAAAAAGAAGGAGATCGAATATTTAGAAAATATAAGACAGGCGCAGAATGAAGAATTAAAGTCGAAAAATACGGTATTTGTAATTTCTCTTTTTGCCATCGTCATTACTGTAACTTTATTGATTGCTCTTTTAATTTTATTTAGGAAAATTAAAAAGGATAATGTGATTTTGACACAGGTAAAAGGGGAGGTTGAAGTGCAGAATGACCAATTGCTCACCCAAGCACAAATTGTTGAAGAACAGTACCGCACTATTAATGAAATCAACCAAAATTTAGAAAAAGAGGTGCAAGTAAGAACCAATGACTTACAACAAGCCAATAGTGAATTGGATACTTTTTTGTACCGTGCCTCCCATGATTTTAGAAGCCCAATTGCTACAATTCTGGGCTTAAATTCCTTAATCAAAGTGTATTCTAAACACACAGAATTGGACGCAATATCCGCACACATTTACAATGCAGCGAATAATATGGATCGCATGCTCCACAAACTACAGGATATTTATGATATGAATAAGCCTTTATTGGGCAAAAAAGTGGTTAATTTAAATGCAGTAGTTGCCAATGCATGCAGGGCCCACAATGCCATGGCGGAGCATCGTAAAGTTCAAGTTGAATTCGATATTGATCGCAGCCTGGAAGTATTGACATATCCCGAGTTGTTGCCGATAATTATAGGTAACATTTTTGAAAATGCCATTGAATACCAAAAGGACCAGGAACATGGACGCAAAGTCAGGATTTTTTCAGAGATAAGCGAAGGCCACATTTCGTTGCACATTTCTGACTCAGGAATTGGGATTGACTCCAGCATTGAACATCAAATATTTAAACCTTTTTTTAGAGGAACAGAAAAGTCAGGGGGCAATGGGCTTGGGTTGTACTTGGCTAAAAAGGCAGCTGATAAGTTGGGTGGGTCGATCAACTACTTTACAGAAATGGACCGGGGAACCGAGTTCATCATCAAGCTTGTTTAAAATATAATTGAAAAACAGGTGCCTTTTGTTGAGGTGCTTACCTTAATTTCGCCATTGTGGTACTTTATTATTTGTTTGGCAAGGGCCAAGCCTATTCCATTTCCTTGTTTTTTGGTAGTAAAGAAAGGGACGAATATTTTATCCAAATAGGTAGGAGGAATTCCAGGGCCATTGTCCATAATTTTAATGCAAGTGCCAGTTGATTCCTTGCTGATAATAACATTTATTTTTCCGCCATCCATACCGGTTAGTGCCTCAGAAGCATTTTTCATGAAGTTGAGTAACACTTGTTCTACCATATGCCCGTCTATGGGGATTATTAAACTTTTAGGGCCTTCAACATTAAAAGTAATCCGATCTGCTTGTGGTAATTGTTTGGTTAATAAAACAATTTGATCGACCATGGGAATAAGATCAATTGAAGTGAAAACAGGCAAAGGCAATTTGGAAAGTTCTTGGTAAGCAGTAGTAAAATTTTGAAGGCCATCGCTCCGGTTCTTAATGGCCTCGAGTCCGATTAGGAGTTGTTTACCTGTGGAAGGATCTTGAAATAAATTGGGACTGTTTTTAACAAGTCCGTGTAAAGTACCAGATAAAGATGTAATGGGGGTAACGGAGTTCATAATTTCATGGGTCAAAACCCGAATCAACTTCTGGTAGGACTCCAATTCTTTTGAATCCAACTCTTGTTTAATGTTTTGAGCACTAACCAAAGTAAAAGTGGTGTCATCTACTTTAAAAGCAGTGGCATGTAGAGATAAGTTGAGAACATTGTTCCCAATGTTGAGTTGGGACAATTTTTTATCACCAGGAAAAAGTTCTTTTAAGTCGGTATGCAAGGTGGGAGCAAATTTACTAAAGCTGTCTAGGTGAGGGAGTCCTGGTTTGTTTATTAAGCTTTTAAATGCTTGGTTCATTAAATTGATTTGCCCATTTTGATCAAAACTTATAACGCCAACCTTTATATGTTCTACCAGGGTTTCAAGAAACAAGTGCTGTACTTTTTTTGCAGAACTAATATCTCTGAACTTGGAGGTGAGCTTATTCATACTCGAATAGAGGTCGTTGAAGGAACTTCCTTTGTTATTTTCATTAAATGTGGTTGAAAAATCATTTTGTAGAATAGCCAATAGAAAAGCGGATATGTCTCGGTTGGTCTTGTCTACAAAGAAAATCATTTCAACTACCATTACGACCACCAAAATCCCGGCATACACGCTTCTTAAATAATGCTGTTGAACAAATAATAATACCACAAAAAGTGCCAATGCCGAAGCCAATAAAAGAATCCTTGCAATTAACCTGAGCCTGAATTTTTTCATCTTATAAACCGTATTTTTCCATTCTTCTGTACATTGCCCCACGCGATAAGCCCAATTCTTTTGCCGCGTTGCTAATGTTCCCTTTATGTTTGGAGATAGCATTTTTTACTGCCCATTCTTCCATCTTCTCCAAGTTGTAATTGTCTAACACTGGCAAGTTGGAATCTTTTTCTTCAGCAAAGGAGAAGTCGGCTACTTGTAGTTCTTTCTCATCGCTCAAAATAAGAGCCCGCTCCAGTGCGTGTTGTAGCTCTCTTATATTCCCAGGCCAGTCATAGGTTTGTAATTTTTTTACAACGTGCTCCGAAACAACAATGCCCTCTTTGTTGTATTTTTTGGAATAAACAGAAAGAAAGTGCTCCACTAAAAGTGGGATGTCGTCGAGTCTGTCTTTTAAAGAAGGAAGATGGATCTCCACAGTATTTATTCTATACAATAAATCTTCCCGAAAATGATTTCCTCGAACTAGTTCCGTTATGTTGGCATTGGTAGCACAAATAATCCTAACATCTATGTCTATCGGAATATTGGTTCCTAATTTGGTTATTTGCCTGTTCTGTAATACTGTTAATAACTTAGCTTGCAAGTTCAATGGTACATTGCCAATTTCATCTAAAAAAATAGTGCCTTTATTGGCGGCTTCAAAACGACCGATTCGATCGGCTTTGGCATCCGTAAAAGCACCTTTTTTATGCCCAAACAATTCACTTTCAAAAAGAGTCTCCGAGAGTGCGCCTAAATCCACACTGATAAATGCTTCTTCTGATCGATCCGAGTTGCGGTGTATTGCTCTGGCTACCAATTCTTTACCAGTTCCGTTGTTGCCCAATATTAAAACATTGGCTTGGGTTCTGGCAACTTTGGATATGGTGCTGAATATTTTTTGCATGGCAGCCGAGTGGCCCACAATTTCTGCATATTGCTGGTCAATTGGGCTGCTGATATACTTAACTCTGGATTTTAATTGCTTTACTTTCTGTTGTTCGCTGCTTAATTTGAAACCTGTCTTTACGGTAGCCAAAAGTTTGTCGTTTTGCCATGGCTTTATAATAAAGTCCAAAGCGCCTTTTTTCATCGCGTTAACAGCATTGTTAACATCTCCATAAGCAGTGATGAGAATAATATTGGTGCTTTCCGATAATGACTTTATTTTTTCCAACCAAAACAACCCATCTGAGCCGCTTGTATCGCCATGTGTAAAATTCATGTCGAGCAAAACGACATCAAATTGATCTTCCTTGAGCAACGCTGGTATCTCATTGGGGTTGGTAGAAGCTACTACTTTAATAAAATGTTGGTCTAAAAACAGTTTCAAACTTAACGTAATGTATTCATCGTCGTCTATGATTAGAATTTTCCCTGATTCTTTTACCATTTTTTATGCTTCTATTGCTGTTTTTGTCTAAAGGTATTTAATTTCAGGTTAATTGTCCATTATTGGACAAATCAATTGATGCATTGTATCCATATTTAAACATGAATGAGGCAATCCGAATAAGTCTAGATTTGTACAAAGCTGTCAAAACAGGAACGAACCTTCCTGTACAGTTAAGCAGACTCCGCGATTTGGACTCCTTGCATGAATTGGACAACGACCAAAAGAAGACGGCGTTTTGGATCAACCTATACAACAGCCAGACTCAAATACTGCTGAAACAATATCCTAAGATGCTGTTTGAAAACAAAGCAGAGTTTTTCAGGAAACAAAAATTGAATGTTGCCAAAATGCAGCTGTCTTTGGATTATATAGAGCACCGAATTCTTCGAAGGTCCAAAATAAAATGGGGTTTGGGTTTTATCAATTCCCCTTTTGTAGGGGTACAAGAAAAAGTTTTAAGAGTAGATAAACTGGACCCTAAAATACATTTCGCATTAAATTGCGGTGCAAGAAGTTGTCCTCCTATTGTGGCTTATACACCGGAGTTGGTGGCACACCAACTCAATGAAGCAGTTGAGAACTATTTGAGTACAGAAGTGAAGGAGGTAGAAGGAAGCCACTATATAAGCAAATTGTTCTTGTGGTATCTAGGTGATTTTGGTGGGTTCAAAGGGGTTCGTAAATTCCTTAAAGCGGAAGGGTTAGAGGGAGTTAAGAAAATTAAATTTAGTACCTATGATTGGACCATACAAGCAAAGAATTACAAAGATGTATAGGATTTTGAATGGGTAATATTTAAATTTTATTATGAAAATTGACCTAAGCCAAAAAATCATACTAGTTACTGGGGCATCTCGGGGCATAGGTAAAAGTATTGCCTTGTTATTGGGGAAAAGCGGAGCAAAACTCGCACTAAATTACAATAGGAATGAAGAAGCTGCCTTGGCTGTTCAAAAAGAAATTGGAAAACGCGCTGTTTTGTTTAAAGGCAACCTGTCCAATGCAATGGAAGTAACGAGCATGTTTGCCTCGGTAATAGAACATTTTGGTAGGTTGGATGTTTTAGTCAACAATGCAGGAATTGCTTTGTCGGCTCCTACCAATCAAAATGATGTGGAGTGGGTAGAGAGTTGGCTCACGACAATGGACGTAAATCTAAATGCTGTTGGTTTGCTTTGTAAAAAAAGCATAGAAATTTTTAAGACCCAAGCAAGTGGTGGGAGGATCATAAATATTGCAAGTAGGGCTGCCTTTAGAGGAGAAACAGAAGAGTATTTGGCTTATGCCGCTTCTAAAGGAGCTGTTGTTGCATTAACAAAATCCATTGCTAAGTCTTTTGGGAAATATGGTATAAAATCTTTTGTAGTTGCCCCTGGATTTGTTTTAACCGATATGGCGAAGCCATTTATCGAGGCGTATGGCAAAGAAAAAACGCTGGATGCAACTGCATTAGATGAAGCAACTTTACCAGAACATTTGGCTCCGTTGGTCGCGTTTATTGCCTCTGGAAATATGGACCATGCAACCGGTACAACCATTGATATTAATGGTGGAAGTTACCTACATTAATACCAATGGTGCTGCTTTTATTTTTCATCCCATAAATTTTCCATTGTATACGGGGAGCCTTCGGGTGTCCAAAATGAACCATCTATGAAACGATAATTTTTGTCTAAGTTGTCCAATACCAATTGTTGTAACTCGTTGAAATTATAATGTGTCGACAAAAAGTTTTGTTGCTGGTGCATGGGGTTAATTGATTTGGGTATAACCGATGTACCTCTATTTACTGCCCAAGCCAATAAAACTTGCGCAACATTGCAATTTTTAGCCAATGCGATATTGTTTAATGCTGGGTTTTCAAATAAAGAAGGCTCTTTGGCCTTTTTAATGTCATTGGGCCTATCGGAAGAACCAAGAGGAGAATACGCAGTTAAATTTATACCTTCGTTCTTACAAAAAGCAAGCATTTCTGGTTGTTGTAAATAAGGGTGCATTTCAATCTGGTTTACTTCAGGTTTTTCGCCTGAATCGGCCACTAGGTCTTTTAATTTTTTTAAACTAAAATTGGATACACCAATATGTTTGGCCAGTCCTGATTTTTTTACTTTGGTCATGCCTTCCCAAGTCTCACTAATCGGGATGGTTTGCAACCCAATTAAATCTTCTGCTTTGGCAGGAAAAAGCAAATCATCTTTTATTGCTACTGGCCAATGAATCAAATACAAATCCAAATAATCGAGCTGCAAGTCGGAGAGTGTAGCTTGTAAAGCTGGTTTAACTTGCGACTTCCCATGGGCATTGTTCCATAGTTTAGAAGTAATCCACAATTCTTCTCTGCTTACTTCTCTGGCCTTGATGGCATCATTTATGGCATCACCAATTTCTTGCTCATTTCCATATATAGGAGCACAATCAATGTGTCTGTATCCGATTTCAATGGCCGATCTTACTGCTTTGTAGACATCTCCTTTTTCTGATTTCCATGTACCCAATCCCAAAGCTGGCATTTTGTCTCCATTTTCGAACGTTTGGTATTTCATATTTCACTGATTTTGTTGGTGTTATAATTAAGATACTACTAGTTGATTAAAAAAATAAATATGGGGGTGTATTTTTTTAATCTTCATGAATATGTGCTATAAATAATAACCATTGTAATGAAAAAGTGTTTAGACACGGATTCAAACGATTTGTTTTTGTGTCCATTTATGGACAATGCATTCTATAGAGGTGCCCATTTTTGTACGGTGTATAAATTTTATTTAACATAACACGCAGTAAATGAGTGGTTTATGGTTTTGGTATGGGAATTGGTATTTTCTTTTCAAACACTGCTGTTATGATAAAAAATTATTTTAAAGTTACCATAAGAAATATAGTTCGGAACAAACTGTATGCAGCTATCAACATCATTGGACTGTCTGTTAGTTTGGCTTGTTGTTTGTTAATTTTGCTGTATGCCTCAGAAGAACTTAGTTTTGATCGGCACCATGGCGGGAAAAAATTCAGGCTGGTTACCGATTTGTCTCAAAAAGATGGTGAAACCTTTAAAATTGGCTCTTCTTCTATCCCCATTGCACCAGCCATAGAAGCGCAAATTCCAGAAGTTGTTCGGACTACAAGAGTAACCGGAGCGGAAGTATTTAAAAATAAAGATTTAATCTCTTACAAAGGGAATCAGTTTTATATAGAAAAAGGACTAGTTGTGGACAGCTCATTTTTTGATATGCTGAAGTTCCACTTTGTTTATGGTACCCCTAGTTCCAGTCTCCCAAATGGAAATTCCATTGTTTTGGATGCGCCATATGCGCTTAAATTGTTCGGAAATGTAGACCCTATCGGCGAAGTTGTGCAGTTGAGCACCGCCATGGGAAAAGATGAATTTCGGGTGACCGGTGTTTATGAAAGCAAACATTTTCATAGCCACTTGACACCACCTTATGTAATTAGCAACCGCAACAATGCCTGGAATGGTTTTCTTTCCAATTTTTCTAATATGTGGGTGGGCAATAACCTAGTTTATACTTATGTAGAACTTATTGAAACGGCAGATCCAAAAATAGTAGAAGAGAAGATCCATAGTGTTTTTCTTAAAAACGGAGCGGAAGAAATGAAAGCTACTGGACTAAGCAAAGTTATGTATTTAGAAGCGATAGAGTCGGTACACACCTCCTCCGATAGGACCATGGATGTTTCTGGAAGCACCAGTATGGTGTTTATCAAAGTGCTGGTAACCATAGGGTTGGTAATTTTAATATTGGCTTGTGTCAATTACATCAACCTATCCACCGCTCAAGCTTCTCAAAGGGCATTGGAAGTAGGCGTTAGAAAAGTAATGGGCGTAAGTTCGAGGGGGTTGGTTGTTCAATTCTTAGGGGAATCTTTTTTTATTGTATTTATATCGGCGGCATTGAGTGTGTTAATTGCCGAATTGGGCTTGCCTGTATTCAATTCTCTTACCAACATCCCTGTATCTATTTCTACGGACAACGCAGCATACATTGCCTTGTATTTAGGAGGCTTCATACTATTCACTGGCCTGGCAGCAGGGTTTTATCCAGCATTTTACCTAGCCTCATTTAATCCGTCTGTTGTATTAAAAGGTAAAAACAAAGACAAAGGGGTTGCGACTAACTTAAGAAAAGGGTTGGTCATTTTCCAGTTTACCATTTCTGTTACACTCATCAGCGCCATCATTATTATTTCCCAACAAATAGATTTTATAAAAAATAAAGAACTAGGCTTTGATGCGACAACCAAAATTGTGGTGCCTCTAAGAACGGAAGAAGCTTTGAAGGGTTACAAGGGATTGAAACAGAAGTTTGCAACTCTGGCCGGAGTAAAAAGTGTAAGTGGTACTACCGCCACACCAGGGATGAACATTTTGAACGATCTATTGGTCTACAGAGCTGGAGGTTCCATGGACGATGCTAAAACCGCCTATAGTGTGGAGGTAGATTACAATTATCTAAATACTATTGGGATAGAGTTGGTGCATGGGCAAGGTTTTAACGCCACCATGTTTACGGAAGATGATTTTAAGAAGAAGGTGATAATCAACCAGACAGTTTCCGATGCCTTGGGTTTTGAAGGCGAAGAGGCCATAGGAGAAGTACTTTATTTTGATTGGAGGGATATGAATTTTGAATATACTGTAGTAGGCATTGCAAAAGACATCCACCAATTTTCTTTAAAAGACGAATTGGCACCAATGATGTATACCTTGAGCAGACAAGCATATTTTCCATATATCTTGATGGAAGTGGCATTGAAGGACTTTCAATCCAATAAAGAAATACTCGAGTCTGAATGGAAAACCCTTGTACCCGATACACCATTCGAATTAGAAGCACTGGAAGATACCATGATTGCCCAATACGATTCGGACTTTAAGACATTTTCATTAATCAAATACTTTGCCTTTATCTCTGTGGTGATCAGTTGCCTGGGGCTGTATGCCTTGTCTCTTTTTATGGCCGAAAGGAAGTTCAAAGAGATTGGTGTTAGAAAAGTAATGGGAGCAGAAATTAAAGACATAATTTTGTTAGTTTCTAAGGACCTTTCGATATTAATAATCATCGCGTTTGTGGTGTCCATTCCCATTTCCTTGTTTGCTATGAATAAATGGTTAAATGAGTTTGAGTTTAAAATAGAGCCGGGCGCGATGACCTTCATAACAGCTGGAGCAATTTCATTGCTAATAGGTTGGTTGACCATTAGTTACCAATCATTTCGAGCGGCACGAACCAATCCAATAAAAGTATTAAAGGACGAATAACACACAGAGTTATGTTGAAACATTCGATTTTAATTTCCATACGCGGATTTTGGAGGAGTAAAACCCAGACTATTATTAATGTAGCAGGGCTCACTATTAGTCTTACCGCTAGTATTTTAATCCTGAGTTATATCCTCTATTCACATTCTGTAGACCAAGGGTTCGAACACAAGGATTCTATTGTAAGAGTGAACACACACTATGAAGAAGAAGGTACGTCCCAGTTGATTGGACTTAACTCTTTTGAAGGGGCGGAGGTAGTAGCAACAGGATTCAGTGGCATTCAATCTGTTGTAAAAATGAGGCCAATTAATAGCATGTTGGCCAAGATCAATGGCACTACCTACCCACTAGAAAACACGATTTTAGTGGATCCCAATTTTGTGGACTTTTTCGGATACGAAATGGTGGTAGGTGACGCCAAAACTTGTTTGCAAAACCCAAATCAAGTAGTTATTGAAAAAAATTATGCTAAAAAGTTGTTTGGAGACCAAAACCCAATTGGGCAACACATTCAAATTTTTGGCACATTGGAAGCCGACTTAGAAGTAGTAGGAATTGTCGCAGATGATAAACTGAGCCATTTTAATTTTGGGTTGTTGTTGCCATTTAATACTAATATGGGGAATGGACGTTCGTTTAAAGATTGGTATCAATACAGTGTTTATGTGTATGCAAAAGTACCAGAGGGCACTAACTTAAGTAGGCTTGAAAATGAAATAGCGGCTGAATTGCCTCGCAGGATTCCAGAATTAGAAGAAGGCCATGAGACATTCCAATTGCAACCCCTACAGGATATTTACTTAGGCTCGGCAGATGTTAAATTTACAGATCGGTTTAAAAAAGGAAATGCAGAATACATCCGTATTTTGGGTTTGGTTGGTCTGATTTTGTTGTTTATATCCTGTGTGAATTACATCAATATTTCTACTTCAAAAGCAGTTACTAGGTCCAAAGAAGTTGGGGTGAAAAAGAGTGTAGGTGCTGGTAGAACAGCATTAATGGGCCAATTTCTGTTAGAATCGGTGCTCATCACCGGAATTTCTTCTATGGTTGCTTTGTTGTTGGCAGATGTAATCATGCCATTTTTTGCCTTGCTTTTGGATGTTCCGCTGGAATTGCATTTGACTGGGCCACTAGGCATCTTGGTATTTATTGTACCCATTGCCTTGTTTTTAGCTGTAGGGGCTGGAGTGTACCCTGCATTCCTATTGGCTTCGTGGAATGCAATGGATGCCTTGAAAAACCATAGCAGGGCGCAAGGAGGAGGTGCTACCTTAAGAAAAGTGCTTATGACTGTCCAATTTGTTATGACCTTAACCATGATTACAGCTTCTATAGTAATATACCAACAATTGCAATACACCAATAATAAGAATTTGGGTTTTGATAAAAAGAACTTGATGGTAGTCCCTTTATCAGCATCTAACAACGTATCTAAAAATGAGACCACATTTAGGCACAAAGTGGAGCAAATTTCAGGTGTGATTGCAACCAGTGTTTCTACTGATATAATAGGAGAAGGGTATACAAATAACTCAGGCATTACCAGAATAGAAGGTTCTGATTTAGAAGTGATGTCTACTTTGTTTTTTGTGGACCACGAATATATTTCCACTTACGAAGTTGAAGTAGTAAGAGGTAGAGATTTTAGTAGAGAATTAGCTTCGGACAGCAATGCCGTGTTGGTAAATGAAGCCTTTGTAAAATATTTTTACAACCAAGAAGTAATTGGAAAACGATTAGAAATGGGCTCTTTTATTAAGGGTGTACCCATCATTGGTGTAGTCAAAGATTTTCATTTCAAAGGCCTACACGATGCAGTTACACCAACTATTTTTATGGTTGCAGGTTGGAATAAATGGAACCTAACCATAAGACACCAACCGGGCAAAGAAAAGGAAGTAAAAATGGCAGTTGCAAAATTGTGGAATGAACTGGACCAAGATGTTCCCTTCGACTTTGAAACAGTAGAAAGTTTGTACGATAAATTTTATGCACAAGACCGGCAACTGTCTTTTGCTATCTCCATATTTTCTTTTTTGTGTGTGTTTATTTCAGGATTTGGTTTATACGGAATGATCAACCATTTGTTGGATAAGAAACAGAAGGAAATAGGTGTTCGGCGAGTTCTTGGTGCTTCCATTGGCAACATTCTTATTTTAATCAACCGCAATTTCTTAGGGCTTTTGGTTTTGGCCATACTAATATCTGTTCCCATTACCTATGTTGTTATGGAATATTGGCTTGGGCTTTTCGCCTATCGAGTGTCGATAGAAGCATGGCCATTTGTTATTGCTGGAGCAATTTCTCTCTTGCTATTGTGGTGTACAGTAATGGCACAAACTATTAAAACAGAACGCATCCATCCTGCAGAAATATTGAAGGGCGAATAAAACAATAAAAAAATGATCAAAAACTATCTAAAAACAACCATACGCTATTTCATAAGAAATAGGCAGTCGTCCTTTATCAATTTGTTGGGCTTGACAGTGGCCATGACTGTAGCAGGTATAATTTATTTGTATACCGCACACGAATTAAATGCGGACCAATTCCACCAAGACAGCCACAGGATGTACAGGGTAATTACCCATGTGAGCGATGCACAGGAAGACAACCTATACGGTCAAACAGCACCCCCCTTGGCCCATGAAAGCCTAAAGCAAATCGAAGAATTAGAGGCAGTACATAGACTTTTTCAGTTTACTGGCCAAATGAATTTCTCGCAAGATGGAGACCGGTTTACAGAACGATCTTGGTACATGGTGGATGATAATTTCTTTACTTTTTTCGATTTCGAGTTAATAGAAGGCGATTCCAAAACAGTGCTGTCCAAACCC
Source organism: Cytophagales bacterium Alg240-R148 (assembly GCA_900537185.1). GTDB lineage: Bacteria > Bacteroidota > Bacteroidia > Cytophagales > Cyclobacteriaceae > Alg240-R148. Next base: position 203,307 of record LS999827.1, on the reverse strand, counting down.
AACTCCATTGTTCTTTCTGAAACCATGGCCAAAAAGTATTTTGGAAAAACAGACGTAGTCGGTTTGGGGATGAAAGAATCTCATTTAGGAGAACTCGTTGTAACGGGAGTATTTAAAGACGTACCAGAAAATTCCCATTTGGATTTTGAATTGTTACTATCGCAAAGTTTGACTTCTGATCGTTGGAAAAGAAGCGCCATGGATTGGGCTGGGTTCGGGGCTTTTACTTATTTAAAATCTAAAGAAGGAGTGCCAACAAAACAGCTAGTAAACCAATTAAATGCTGTGTACAAAGAAAATGTGGAAGAGAATACCGCGGCCTCAAGAAGTATAGAGGTCCAGCCACTTTTGGAGATATATTTCCATTCAAAAGATATTTTATATGGGGTTAGGGGCAATAGCAACGAATTAATTTATGTACAATTTTTAAGCGTTGCTGCTCTGTTCATTATGTTAATAGCTGCTGTCAACTATACCAACCTCTCTACTGCAAGAGCATCAAAAAGGGCTAAAGAAATTGGTATGCGGAAAGTTACAGGAGCCAGTAGAGGACAGTTGGTAAGTCAGTTTTTATTAGAGTCTGTGATTATATCCTATATTTCAGCAGGATTTTCCATTATTTTAATAGACCTATTACTGCCTGGCTTTTCCAACCTAGCAGACCGTACTTTGGTTCTGGAAGGCATGGTGTTTAAGGAAGTTATAATGGTATTGTTGTTTACTGGTACTGTAATAGGGCTGTTGGCAGGCATGTACCCAGCAATTTATTTATCTGGGCTGCGACCGGCAAAATCGCTGAAAGGTGGTGGTTCTGATAAGGGAGGTGCAATGTTCATTAGAAAGGGGCTGGTGGTTTTTCAATATACTTTGTCGGGGATCATGATTCTTCTTACTTTGGGTGCGTTCAAACAACTCAATTACTTGACCAATAAACCTCTTGGTTTTGATAAAGAAAACATATTGATTGTAGACATCAACGATGGAGGCACAAGAAGGGCTTTCCGATCGATGATTCATGAATTTGAAAACATCGAAGGAGTCACCAAAGTTAGTACCACTTCAAGAGTACCTGGAGAATGGAAAAATTACCGGGAATTTGATATAAAAGATGTACAACACAGAGACGATTCGGTTAGAACATTTTATATGTCTTTCGACAAGAACGGATTCGACGTTTTTGGTATTAAAATTAAAGAAGGCTCTGTCTTTGCCGGAATGGACCAGTCGGATTCACTAAAGGTGCTGGTCAATGAAAAAACGGTAGAAGCCATGGGGTGGGACCAACCGATTGGCCAGAAAATCACCATGCGCAACCAAGCTACAGAATACACTGTAGTGGGCGTGATGGAAGATTTTAATTTTCAATCTCTTTACAACCAAGTGGAGCCTTTGGTTATAGGCAACTGGAATTGCAGGGTGCATGTTATAGATTATTTTTCATTAAAGTACCAAACAGAAGACTTGGAAACATTGCTTAGTAAAGTAGCGGAGGTCCATGAAAAATTTGACCCCAATACCGAAGTGGAATACCATTTTTTAGACCAACAAATAGAGTCTTTTTACAAAGCAGATAAAAATATGAGTTTGTTTTTTGCCATCAGTGCTATCATTACCATAGTTATCGCATGTCTTGGCATGTATGGCTTGTCTTCCTTTTTAATGGAACAAAGACAAAAAAGTATATCGGTAAAAAAGGTTTTTGGAGCTTCCGACCTAGGGTTAATGGTCGATACATCCAAAGGGTTTGTTTTTCAAGTATTGGTTTCTGCTCTGATATCAATTCCAATAGCCATGCTGTTATTAAAAGATTGGCTGGATAATTTTGTATTTTATAAATCGTTGAGTGTTCTAGAAATAATTCTTGCAGTAGTGGGCATCTTACTCATAACTTTGCTAACAATTGGACAGCGCGTGGTTGGCGCTATTCGGTCGAATCCAGCCACCATTCTAAGAAACGAATAACCAGCAACAAGAGCTCCCCATTATGGAAGGGAGCTTCTTTCTTTTATTTGCTTTCCGTGGTGGGCCAAATGATCGGAATAATCTTTTAACCAGTCTTGTAGGGTACTCTCCGTTTGATCGCTGTTGATCACTTTTTTATGGACAATGTTTTGTGGTAATTGTTTCATAAAAAAAACAATTTGGGTATTGATGGATTGGAACATGTTGAGAATATCACCAATGGGTTGCTGGGTATACTGTTTGTTTTGTACTAAAAAATCCTGCGGATATTGTGTGATTTGAAATGGTTGGTCACCACCGGCAATTCTGTGGTAGCGCACCATGTTTTCTATGCCCGAATCACACAAATGGCCTAAAATTTCTTTAGTATTCCATTTACCGGAGGGTGCTGCCGCAAGTTGCTGTGGGTCGAGGGGTTTGGTACATTCCAAAATTTCTTTTACATGTTTTTGAACACTTTGAATAAACGTTTCGATGTTGGTCATAGTTGTTTTGTTTGTAGCAAGTTGAATAAGTTTCAATTGGCAACAAAATTAGGGTGCTGAGGAATTTTCATGGGAGCCATGCAAAATATTAACCTCTGATTTTTTCTACTTGTTTTTCTAATGCATTTTTATTGGTTTGTTCTTCTTGGTTTAAAATTCCGATTAAAAGGTCCTTTTTTTCATAAGGGTCCTCTATCAAGTCGTACATTTCTTCGCGACCGTTGTCGTAAATAATTAATTTGTAGCGTTCGTTGCGTATGGCGCAGCCATCTGTGTCGCCAAATGTTTTTACTTCCGCATATAGGTGGTTGCGGAGATTGGAACTGTTGGTCAAGGCAAAAGAAGGTGTGATGTCATAAGAGTTTGGCGCCGCAGTCGGACTTTCGGTTAAGGCCGCGATTGTCGCAAAGAGATCTATGCTGTGTACTAAAGAGGACTCTTGCTGGCCCTTTCTTTCCACTCCTTTGCCCGCAATAATAAGCGGTACATGTAGGCCTCCCTGGTACAAACTTCCTTTGGCTTGTGTTCCTGCATACGGGGCTTGAACCACGTTTCTTGCTGTTCCATTATCGCCAATGAAAATAATTATTGTATTTTCTAGTTCGGTTGCTGGGATGTTTCGAATCAACCTACCAATTTCGTAGTCCATACTTTCTATCATGGCCATATAGTAGGGCAGTGGCGTTTGGTCTATGCTGTTTTGATCGGAGGGTAAAAGCCCTTGATTGTGCAGGTATGCCTCAGGCAAATGCAATGGGTTGTGCGGGGCGTTGTATGCCAGCCAGCAAAACCAAGGCTGCTCTTGTTGGTTGATCCAATCGATGGCCTCATTGGTGATTGCCGTAGTACAATAGGCAGTACTAGTACTGGTTACCTGGTTGCGTGTAAATTGCCAGTTGTTATAATCTTGAACGGCACCATTTTGGATCCCTGCAAATGTACCAACACCTAACCAATATGGATGGGTAACATCACTTGATAAATGCCATTTCCCAAAAACACCAAATGAAAATATTCCAGGATTTGAGTATTCAATGAGTTGGAATAAACTGGTTTCGTTGGTATCCAATGTGCTTAAATTGGTTGCGTTTAACACATTGGTTTCAATGCCGTATTTGCCTGTGATAATAGTAGCCCTTGTTGGAGCACAGATGGGGTAAGCCCATGCATTTTCATAGGTGATGCCTTGTTTGGCTAGGGCGGATAATTGGGGCATGGAAGGTTTGGTATTGCCTACCGCATAGCCTGGTGTGGCATCCACCCCCATGTCATCTGCAATAATAAGTAGAATATTGGGCGGGTTGTTGTTGGTGGAGGTGTTCGGTTTGCTAACGTCGTTTTCTATTTTACAAGATGCCAAAAAGGAAAAGGCAACTACAAGAAGGAAATATTTCATAAGCCAAGCTAATTTTAGCTTTTGACTCTTATTGGCGATAAAGGTTTAAAAGGATTGTTAAAAGATCTTACTCAATTGCGATCGCGGTACGATACCGATCGGACCTTTGTATATCCCAGCTTCAATTCCTATATCTTCCACTTTTACCCGAATGGTATTTTTACCACCAAATTTTAATACGCCTTTTGGGATGTTGTATACCCTTGTTTTATTGTAAGACCTGCTTCTGCCCACTGGCTTCTTGTCATTGGTGCTACCAATGGCAACTCCGTTGATGCTGGTCAGGTCAAAATCATCAATCTTTCCCATTATCAGAACTAAGTCTTCATCGGCATGATTGGTTGCCATTGAAAAGGAACGCTGGTACCAATAAGTAGTTTTTCTGTTTTTTAGTTGGTCCAGTGGTATGTAGGCGGGCACCATAACTTTATCCCATTGGCGTCTTTTTCCGTCTGAGTCAAAGGCGTTAATGTCCACGGCAAATTCCCAAACACCTTCTAAATTAACAACAAAAGGTTTGGTGCGGTCGTGTTCGTACAACCCAATGTCTCCTGAAACAATACCACCGCCTTGTGTGGCATCGTATACCCTCACGGCGATCAAATTTTTGCCGTTCGGATTGAGCAGCGATTTAGGAATGTGGTAAATTCTTTTTGCATAATAGGCGGTTGAAAAATGAGGAGGGAAGTACCCTTTAAATCCAACAAGGGTGCCATTGAAGTATACTTCATCGACATCATCAATATACCCTAAATGTAGGTAAAGGTTGTCGGAAGTGCCCAGCCAATTGATGTCAATTTCTTTTCTGTACCATGCAAACCCATCGTAGCCATAAAACCCTTCGTTTTCCCAAGTAGAAGGAACTTTAACGTGCTCCCAGGATCCGTCGTTGTAATTTGGATTTTTCCAGTCCAGATTGTCGCCAATGGTAAACTTCCATTGTCCATTTAGTTTTTTAACCGCATTGGTTTTTTGACCAACAGAAATGGAAGGTGCCAAAAGAATAAAGAGTGCTATAAGAATTCTGTTTTTCATTTAGACTTAGCAATATGCCTGTTTTTCTTGTAATAAAATGTAATAATCTTTTTTTTATAATCAATAACGAAGTTGTAGTTTATCAAGATGTCTGATCCAATAATTCCAGCAATTTTTATGGAAGTTTTATTTTGAATAGAATGGATAATGCCTTCCAAATTCAAGCCAAAATAGTTGGAGTACAGTTTGGCATCTCCAACAGTTACGGTGGCACCGGCAGCACTTAATACTTTGGTAGTACTTTTAATTCCAATGGCTGCATGGTTTTGGTTGTTTTCGAATATTCGGTATCCGTACTTGGACGAATATCCTTGGTGTAAGACGGAGATATCGGATCCCGTATCGATAAGCAAATTGGCTTTTTTGCCATTAATAAGAGCACGTATGATCGGTTTGTTTTCCAAACTAATAATTCGAACTGTCTGCACTTCTTGGGCAATTAAATGGGTGCAGCTAAGGATGGTAAGCAATAGTGTGAGTTTAGTCATTGGTCTGAGTTTTCTTAAACAAACGACTAAAAGATTTTACAAATGTCACCCTGGAGTAAAGTATTGTAAAAAGTTGTCATGGAATAAAAAAAACACTAAGGGATAAGCTTATACCCTACACCATGAATGGTTATAATATGCCTTGGAGAGGTGTGCTCCTGTTCTATTTTTTGACGCAGTTTAACGATGAAATTGTCTACTGTTCTGGTGGTTGGTTTGTTGTCGTAACCCCAAACATTTTCGAGTAAGGCATAGCGGTCGACCACTTGGTTTTTGTGTTGGTAGAGGTATTGTATTATTTCAAATTCTTTGTGGGAAAGCTTAACATTTATTCCATCCTCCAATGCAATTAAAGTTTCAAAATCCAGATGCAGCCTCCCTATGGTTACAGCGTTGCTTTGACTTGAAGTTCTTCTTAATATGGCTTTGATTCGCGCCAGCAATTCCATCAATGAAAATGGTTTTTGCACATAGTCATCCGCCCCAATTTCCAAACCAAGCACTTTGTCCATTTCTTCTCCTTTTGCAGAAAGAAATAAGATAGGGGTATCAATAGACAGGGCTCTAATCTTTTTACAAACCTGATAACCACTCATTTCAGGCATCATGATGTCCAATAAAATTAGGTCAAAAGTAGTTTGGCTAACTTTTTCTAAACCAATCTTGCCATTTTCAGCTTCTTCCACTGCATACCCTTCAAATTCGAGATTGTCGGTTAATCCAAGCCGCATGGAGGCTTCGTCTTCTATAATTAGGATTTTTTTCATGTGGTTGGGTTTAATGGGAAGTAAAGGTGGAACGTACTGCCTTGGTTTTTTCGACTTTCAAGGGTGATTCTACCCCCATGTGCTGTCATGATGCCTTTTACAAGGGCCAGCCCAAGGCCAGTTCCTTTGCTTTCGTACAAGTCGGTAGTGGTAACCCGATAAAATTTTTCGAATACTTTTTTCTGGTGGATCTTTTCTATGCCATTTCCTTTGTCAGAAATACTCAAAACATAGTTTCGATTGGTACGAACCGACCGTATGGTTATTTCCTTTTCTTTATTGGAATATTTGATGGCATTGTCTATTAAGTTGATGAGTGCTTCCGAAAAAGCATCCTTGTCTATAAGTAATGTTGTATCGGAGGCTTTAAGGTCCAAGATTAAGGTAAAACCCTTTTCTTTTAAATGGTAGTCGTAAGAATGGACAATTTCGTGAATCAAAACTTCTGGACTAGAATCTACTAAATTGAAATGTTTTTTTTCTGCATCTATTTGAGAAAAGGATAAAATTTTATTGACAATATTTTTAAGCCTGGCGGTTTCTTTGCTGATAATTTTATAATAGGCTTGTTTTTTCTCTTCTGTGGGCACGCGTTGGAGCAGGAGTGTTTCGTTGAACATGCTTATTAAAGCCAATGGCGTCCTAATTTCATGGCTAACGTTGGCTACAAAATCGGCTTTTGCTTTAGACAGCTGCGCTTCTTTTACCAAATTTCTGTAAACCAAAAAAGCACCTAGAAAAATAAGGAGTACTAAAATGCCTATGCCTACAATGTTTTGATACGTCCTCTCTTTAATAAGCCCATCAATGGAACCACCTTTTAAACCAACCCCCAACTCGAAATTGGGAATGAGCCAAAGGGCGCGGCTCTGTTCAATATAACTTTCATATTTTTCAGAACTGTAAATGAGGGTATTGTTCTTGGTTTCTCTCACAATTACCACAATGTCTTCTGTGGTTACTTGCTGAATTTTTGGAGCCATTAGCTTCCTAATGAACTGTTCAGAATTATAAAAGATGAAACAGGGCGTGTTGGATTCAATAATGAATAAAAGTGCATTAAAAGATTGGCCGTCCACTACAACACTACCAATCGGTTCTAGTTTTAAATATTCGGCTTGCTTGTACCTTGTAAGTCTTTCAACCAAAGGCTGGTGGACTTCTAGTAAAGTTTTTATTTTGTTGTTCCATGCTTGCGCTGGTAACTTTATGTTTAACTGTTGCGAAAAAATGGAATCTCCAGTGGCCACCCCAATAGAAGCAACAGATAAATTGTTGGTGGCAAATTGGTCGTTGACCAAAGAGTGCCGCTCGCTTTTGATCCAGTTTAACTCAATGTTGTTCGCATAATTGGTCATTAAATCACCAGAATACTGATTCAATGAAAATAGAATGGCATCCAGTTGTTTTTTGTAAATGGATTGGACTATGGCTTCGTTGTCATTTAATTTATTGATCTGAACCAAAGTGAATACCACAATGGGCAGTAGTACAACAAAACCAAGTATTAGTAGAATGTTTTTAATGGTGGATGGCATCGTTTCGGTATACGTTACTTGGTGTAAGGAAGGTTGCCAAAACCTACCAGTTTCATCTAAATTTCATTCATTTTCCAACAAAACAACAGCTTATGGCACAATACTTTTAAAGGTCACTTGAAATTTCAAAGGAGCATAAGGCGCAATGTTGGAGGTTCCAAATGCACCATAAGCCAAACAAGAAGGGGCATAAAATGTAGCCGTGGATCCTTCCTTAAGCAATGGGAGTACAATTTGCCACGCTTCAATAAGCGCGCTTATTTTTAGTGTTTTATCGGTATCCTCATCGATTTTTTTATCTTTTAAGTCGTGCACAATATAATCCACTATTACTTCGTCATCGACAGTTGGCATGGCTCCATTTCCTTCGGTGAGTATGGCATACTGAAGGCCGGATTCATGCACGATCATTCCTGCAATTGGGTTGGCTTCTAAGTGGTTTTCAATCTTACCTGTTTCATGTGTTTTCTGAATTTCTGAGCAAGCATTTTCATCCACATTCAAAACTTCGTTGATGGTTACATCAAATATTAGTGTGGCATAAGCAGGAAGATTGCCAACTTGAGAGGAACCATAGGCTAGGCACGATGGAGAATACAATGTGGCCACATCTCCTTCTTTTAAAAGTGGCAGGCCAATTTGCCAGGCATTTATCATTTGGCTCAAATCAAATTTAAAATTAGTACCATCGTCTATTGTGGTATTTTGGAGGTCGTAAAGTTTGTAATCTACATCCATTAGGCTCGTTCTAATCGGGCTCGACCCGGTGCCATTGGTATGGACCACATATTGTAACCCAGAGTTGTGTTTGGTCGTTGTCGGTACGTTGTTTTTGTCAAAATAAGCATCGAGATTGGCCAGTTCCTTGTTAATTTGGTCTTGAGAACAAGGGTCAATTGGAGTTTCGTCTTTAATGCAAGAAGTTAAAAAGGCCGACAACAGTATAAAAAATAGTAGGTTACTGAACTTCATAATGTGATTTTTATATTCTTTTAAATGCCAATTATGGCCAATTGTTTTAATATATACAAATATTTGCTGTGTTGCCCCCGCATTGCACCAACATAATTTTATAGGCCATTACTTTTTGTGGTACAGGTGGCGAGGGTATTGATTTAATTTTACGTTCGGATCTTCCAATTCCTTTAGTGCATTAGAACCAATCCAACGAGCTGATTTCGATTTTTTATTCAAAAGCATGTGGCAGATAGTTATGGCTTCCTCTTTTAATGTTTCATTGCGCTTTCCAACACTTCTTAAAGCCCAATTGACGGCTTTTTTCACGAAATTCCGATCGTCATCCGAAGCGGCCACAATGGCCTTGAAAAATGGCCTAAAAACCGAGTTTTCTTCTTTTTTGTTTTTAAATCCATAACAGGCCATAATGGTAAAACCAGCCCTTTTTATAAATTCTTGTTCGCTTTTTGACCATTCAAAGGCTAGGGCATATGCAAAGGAACTACGGCTAATCAATACCATACAAAAGGTGTCACAAACTTCCCAATTGTCAAACGATTGTACCCAAAGTTGTGCAGTGGGCTCTTCTAATTCATTTGGAGGGTATATTTTAGCGCATAATAATTTTGCTTCGTATATACCGCTGTTGTACAGTGCTTCAGCTAGGGCTTTGTTTTGCCCTATTCGGCTGGCCAATTCATTGATGTCTTTTTGATATATGCCCAAACTGTTGCTTGAACCAATGTTGTATTTCTTTTTTTTGAATGCGACTTTGTCAGGATCTGCAAGCCTTTCCATCTCTTTTATTATTTCTTGAAAAGTCATTAAAAATGGGGTTGTTGTTAATAAATTAAATGGCCAGATGTTATGTTACACCCATCCCTCCTTGTTAGTAGCATTTGAATTTTTGAAGAATATTTTTTTAATTTATAAAGAATTTTGAAGAACAATTTGAACTTATGGATTTTTTTAAAGAGAATAAAAAGACCTTTGCAACCTTAATAGTGTTGTTTTGTACGGCGTTCCATTTTATTTGGGCACAAGGTTGTATTTTTGATAAAATGGTTGTGGATAAAGACAACGTGGTAAAAGAAACCCACTGTGCTAGTGTAAAAGCATCCAATCTGAATTTAAAGTTTGTGCACAAAGATGGTCAGTTTTACCTGAATATGAAGACCTCATTTAACGGCAAAAAGATGGATATTTTATACAAAGGGGATGAATTGGTGGTGGAGTTACGCTCCTATAATTTCTTAAAAGTTAAAGCAAGTGAAAAGGCAGGCCCAATCACTTCTTTGTCTAACAACCAACTGAGAACAAGTTATGATATGTGGTTCGTCCTTTCGAAGGAAGACATGCAGATTTTGCGGGATGAAGGTTTTAAATCTTTTCAACTTGAATTGGATGGTGGTGTGACTAGTAAAAGGGTAGGGAAGAACGATAGCCATTCGTTAAGAGACTGTATTAGATGTTTGTTGAAGATTGAAAAAAGCTAGGCCCCTATGCCAAACAAAAAGGATCTTCCAAGCGCACTTATACAATTCTAGTTTGCTTAGAAGACCTTTCCTCCATTCCGATACTAACCGACCACACCAATTTTTATCTCTACTTCAGCATTGGTAGGGTCCACTGCGTTTGGTCCGTAAATTTCGAAGTCAGCCTCGTAAGTTCTCTGGATGTCTTGGTCCCATATTTTCAACCAAGCATCGTATACAATTCCTTTGTTGAGGTCGCCCTTGGCCCAGAAAGTTTCGTACTTACCAGATTCAAAACTCATTCCTTCCATTCCAGCCGGTATTTCATAAAGATCGCTGACCTTGCATCCCAAAAGGACGGAATATGGGAGGTTGTGGTCGCCATCATATTCGGCATAAACACAAGTGATATTTGGATCCACACGGTTGGGTATTTTTTCAATTAGATTCTTGGATAAAAACTGATCCCACAACGCAGGAATGTCTTTTGCTGCCTGCTTGCCTTGGTTGCTTGTTCTGATTTTTAGACCGATAAAGTGTTGTTTGTTTTGCATAGTGTTTTTTTTATGCAAGGTAAAACGGTACTTTGTCAACCCTATGTCAGTAGCTTTAATACAAAGTAGGAAGGTCATTAATTATTCTCCATTCCTTGTTTTTATTTTTAACCAATTGCAAATAACTACTGAATCGAATGGTGGCCCCAACAAACTTAACGTGGGCCGTGGCATTGTTGTTATTGATTTGCACCGTAAGTATTTCAACTTTTCTTTCTTCCCCACCAAATTCTTTGTTTTTTATTTTTTCTAAATACACAGTTTTATTCATTACGTTCAATTGGTCACTGCCGAACAGTTGGTTCATTATCAATCGGAACTGATTGTCCAAAATTAAATCCAGTGCTTTGTAGTTGTATTGGGCACTGGCGTTTGAAAATTCATGGATCACTTCCCGAATGGCTTTGTTTTCTGTTTTTTCTTGTGAAAATACATTGCTTTGAATGCTCATAATTAATGCGGTTGTTAAGATTAACGTTTTCATAATAATATATTTAAAGTTGGATGGTGTATCGTTGTACATTGTTTGGTAGACACTTGCTGTTTTGAAACAACAGAACATGCAGCCACAGCTGCTTTTTATTAGGGTTATTAGCGCGGGGAGTTGGTAACTTGAATCGGTATTGGATAGTTTTTTCTTTTGAAAAACCTACCACCATTTTTGGAAGCCTAATGCTGTCAGTAAAATTGGTAGAACAAGAAGGAAAATGAATGCTGGATTGGGTAGTTTTAGAATCTAGACAGCCATATATCGCAACAGAATCTTGTTGTGCCATATTGGGGTGGAGTAAAACCAGTCCAACCCAATAGGAAACCGGAAGCTCAACAGTAGCGTTGATAGCGGTATTGTTTTGTTGCAAAACAATCCTGGCATCTGTTTTTTCAACAACAGTTGGGAGAATAGGTTGGTAGGGAACAGTGACCGCCAGTCCGTACTGCAGCAGTAAGGTAATTATTTTCATAGTATCAATTATTGATGTATCAATTAAATGTCTAAATTTTTTTATTCCATGTTTTCCTGAATTTTCAAAAGAGTTCTTTTTAGCGCTCGCATTTCTTTTTCACTGATCCCTTTCATTGAGTTGGCCCTGTGCTGGTAAATCATATCCATATTGTCTTGTATAAATTGCTGTCCCTTGTTGGTTAGGCTAAGTTGGTACTGCCGTCGGTTTTCAGGAATGGAAGATCGCTCAATCCATTGCCTTTTTTCAAGTAGGTCCAGGCTCCGTGTAATGGAAGCAACATCTCTATTGGAAAACGTTGCCAATTCCCTCTGTGATAGACCATTTTTTTCTTGTATTATTTTTAATAAAACCCATTGGTCCACATTGATCCCCAGTTTTTTTTGATCCATTTCTTTTTGAGAGTAGCGCTTGGCCTTTTTGGATGTCTGGTCAATTATAAACAAGACAACATTTTCTATTGGTTCTTCCATTTATTGTTGTATCAATTATTGATGTAAACTGGATTGCGACCAATAAAGTTTCAAATATCCTTAATTATTTTAAAGAACCAACAACAAAGCCATCCCAAGGATGCCCACAACGTTAAGCAATGAGGCAGCTGTGGCCAATTGATAGGTTAAATATATTTTTTTACCGCTCCCTTGTGCATGTTTGTCCAATCCTCGTTTTCCAGTTAGCCCAGAAACAACCATGCCCACCACAAATAGCCAATTGCTTACAACCATGCTCCAAACAGTAAGTTGCACCAACATAATATGGGATTTGAAATATCCTAGAACAGGTACAAATGCTAACAAAAGAGTTCCAGCCAGGATGGCTGCTAAGTGTACAATTCTCCACTGCCGCTCGTTGTTCCGAACCAATTGGATGGATTTAAAATAAGGTATCCCGCTAAGAATCCCCAAAGCAATGAAGAGCAATCCGTTGAAAATTAGTAGTTTATCCATGGTCTTTTTATTTATAAGACAGCATCTATTTGATTTTGTGACAAGTCGTGAAAAAACAAGGGTGTTTTAATTTTATAATATCTTTTCTTAATTTTATAAAACCACTTGTACAAGAAAATCGTATCTTTGTTAGAATCTTGTGAGAAAAATAATTTCCATATCGCTGTCTTTGTTGCTGCTAGTAAGCAGTGCCAATTTAACTTTGGCTACTCATTTTTGTGCTGGTAAAGCGGTTGAAACAGAGCTTAGCCTTGTTAAAGGAGGTGTTGGGTGTGGGATGGCTGATGCGGAAAAGCTGGCAGCAGTGGATACCGATATAGCTCAATTTTCTCCTGTTCCTTGTTGTGAGAACACTTACCAAGTAATTGCAGTTGAAGATGATTTTAACCACCTTTCGCTGGATTATTCATTAGATTTTTATATTTCTTCTTTTATAACTTGGCAGCCCAACCTGGTACAAGCCCAGTATTTCAATCCAATTAGGCCTATCCTCAATGGGCATAGAAACAAAAATCTTCAGATCAGTTTCCAACAGTTTTTAATTTAATACCCTCTTTTAATTATAGGTTCAAGGCATTTTGAAAAACACTATGCCCGTTTTTACTATAGATTAAAAGATATGTTAAATAAACTCATACGTTATTTTATTGACCATAAATTGGTTGCTGCATTGTTATTTTTATTCTTATTTATCGGTGGCATATCGACCGCACCGTTTAAGTGGGATTCTTTTGGAATGGAGCAATATCCAGTTCCAGTAGACGCCATTCCGGATATTGGTGAAAATCAGCAAATTGTATTTACGCAATGGGCTGGAAGGTCTCCACAAGATATAGAAGACCAAGTTACCTACCCCTTAACTACTTCCTTATTAGGCATACCTGGAGTGAAAACCATTAGGAGTAATTCTATATTTGGGTTTTCTAGTATCTACATTATTTTTGAAGAAGGGGTAGAATTTTATTGGTCTCGATCAAGAATCCTTGAAAAATTAAATTCATTGCCGGCGGGGCTCTTGCCAGAGGGCATCCAACCTTCATTGGGGCCAGATGCCACAGCGTTAGGCCAAGTTTTTTGGTATACCATTGAAGGAAGGGATTCGTTAGGTCAGCCAACGGGAGGTTGGGATTTGCACGAAATAAGAAGCGTGCAAGACTTTTATGTAAAATATGCCTTGAATGCTGTAGATGGCGTTTCGGAAGTGGCCTCTATTGGAGGGTATGTTCAGGAGTACCAAATCGATGCAGACCCTGATGCCCTAAGGGTGTATGGCATTTCCCTAACCCAGCTGATGGTGGCTGTTAAAAAAACAAACAAAGACATTGGGGCCAAAACAATTGAAATCAACCAGGCAGAGTATTTGGTAAGAGGTTTGGGCTACATTAAGTCCATTGAAGATATTGAGAATACGGTAGTATACATTCAAGACAACACTCCCATTCGGATAAAAGATGTGGCAAAGGTGGTGCTAGGACCCGCTGCCAGAAGGGGTGTTTTGGACAAAGACGGTGCAGAAGTAGTAGGTGGAGTAGCAGTAGCGCGGTATGGGTCCAACCCTTTAGAAGTAATTGAAAATTTAAAAGAAAAAATCCAAGAGATAGAAAAAGGTTTGCCCTCCAAGCAATTGCAAAATGGTACGATTTCTAAATTGACTATTGTCCCTTTTTATGATCGAACCCAACTAATTCAGGAAACACTGGGTACCCTAGAAACAGCACTTTCTTTGGAGGTGCTCGTTACTATATTCGTTGTCATCATCATGGTACTGAACCTACGCGCTTCAGTGTTAATCTCTAGCTTACTGCCAATGGCGGTATTGTTGGTTTTTATCGCCATGAAATTCACCGGGGTAGATGCCAATATTGTGGCGCTTTCTGGCATCGCTATTGCCATTGGTACCATGGTAGATTTGGGTATTGTACTAACGGAAAATATGATGCAAAAAATCAAGCATTATCCCAATGATATCAAGAAAGCCATTTATGAAGGTGCATCAGAAGTAAGTGGTGCCATACTCACTGCTGTAGCAACCACCATTGTCAGTTTTGTGCCGGTTTTTACTTTACAGGCAGCAGAAGGAAAACTTTTCAGACCATTGGCCTTTACAAAGTCGTATGCTCTAATAGCTGCAGTTATTGTGGCACTCTTTATTTTACCCGCATTAGCTCAGGTGGTTTTTAATTTGAAAATTAAAAAGAAAATCACAAAAATGGTATTCGTTGCGCTGGGCGTAATGGTGTCGGTTGTTTTGCTTTTTAAGGGGTTTATATGGGCCGGAATAACCCTGTTGGCACTATCTATTTCGGTATTGTTACAATATTGGGGTGCCGATAAAATAAATTGGCTGCGAAACGGACCTATGGCTGTAGTGTTGCTATCCGTTGCATGGTTGTTGTCCAAACACTGGCTGCCTTTGGGGTCATTTTACAGTGTTTTTTCGAATTTTGTTTTTGTAGTAGTGTTAATGGGGCTAGTGCTTTCATTGTTTTTGAGTTTAGAGAAATTTTACAGACAAATATTGGGATGGTGCCTGGCCCATAAGCAATTGTTTTTAAGTGTCCCATTGCTGCTTTTTGCTCTGGGTATGTTGTGTTGGATGGGTTTTGATGGCGTATTTGGCTCTGCTTTTGGTAAGTTGGAACATACAGGGTTGGATGTAAAGAAAAGTAATTTCTATACCAACATGGAGGCAATATTTCCTGGTTTAGGAGAAGAGTTTATGCCAGCATTAGATGAAGGCAGCTTTTTATTGATGCCGACTTCCATGCCCCATGCAGGAATGGAACAAAATAAAAGAGTGGTACAACAATTGGATATGTTGCTTGCAAATATTCCTGAAGTTGAATTGGCAGTAGGTAAGATGGGACGGGTCAATTCTGCTCTGGATCCTGCCCCCATTTCCATGTACGAAAATATAATCAATTATAAACCGGAATATGCCACGGATCAAAATGGAAGAAGGCAGCGGTATTTAGTCGATGACAGTGGAAAGTTTGTGTTAAAAGGTGGGGCTGCTGTATCCAATCAAGAAGCCCTGTACCAAGGCATAACAAAGCGCGACCTTATAGGCAATAGAAAGGGCAAGTATTTTAGGAATTGGAGGAAAGAGATCCGTTCTTCTGATGATATTTGGGACGAAATTGTAAAAGTTACCCAACTGCCGGGTGTTACTTCAGCACCTAAATTACAACCCATTGAAACCAGGCTTGTCATGTTGCAAACAGGAATGCGTGCACCGATGGGGATCAAGGTATTTGGTCCAAACCTAGAAGCGATTGAAGCCTTTGGAAAACAATTAGAAAAACTGTTAAAAACCCTTCCTTCTGTAAAGAAGGAGGCTGTTTTTGCAGATCGAATAGTAGGGAAACCCTACATACAGTTGAACATTAAAAGAGACGCCATAGCACGTTATGGTTTGTACATTGAAGATGTTCAGCAGACTATTGAAACAGCAGTTGGTGGCAGTACAGTTACTTCTACCATCGAAGGGAGAGAGCGTTTTTCAGTTCGGGTTCGCTACCCTAGAGAATTGAGAAACAGTCCTGAGAAATTAAAGAATATTTACATTCCAACTCCAATGGGGGCTCCGGTTTTATTAGGAGATTTAATAGACATCCAATACGTGAGAGGACCACAAGTAATAAAAAGTGAAGATACTTTTTTAGTGGGGTATGTATTATTGGATAAGAAACAAGGATTTTCTGAAGTGGAGGTGGTAGAAAGTGCCCAGAAGTTGTTCAATGAAAAAATTAAAAATGGTGAATTAATTGTCCCAAGCGGTATTGGCTACAAATTTTCAGGAAGTTATGAGAATCAAGTACGGGCCGAAAAGCGGTTGTTGCTTATTGTACCAGTAGTGATGGCTGTTATATTTTTGATCTTGTACTTACAATTTAAATCTATAAGCACCTCTTTGATGGTTTTTTCCGGCATTTTATTGGCGTTTAGTGGAGCCTTTATTTTGTTGTGGCTGTACAATACCACATGGTTTATGAACTTTGAAATCCTGGGCATTGATCTGCGGTCTTTGTTCCAAATCAAATCAATCAATTTAAGTGTGGCTGTTTGGGTTGGGTTTATAGCTTTGTTTGGCATTGCCACGGACGACGGCGTATTAATAGGGACTTATTTGGACCAGAGCTTTAAGAAAAACCAACCGAACACCTTGGCCAGCATAAGAACATCTGTTGTTGAGGCAGGCTTGAGAAGAATTAAACCTGCGATTATGACCTCCGCTACTACCATAATTGCCCTAATGCCGGTGTTAACCTCCACTGGCAAAGGCGCGGATATTATGGTGCCCATGGCCATTCCAGCCTTCGGAGGGATGGTGGTTGCAGCAATAACCTATTTTTTACTTCCCGTAGTTTACTGTTGGCGGGAAGAGATTAAATTAAAAAGGAATACAATTAATGGAGCATCATGAACTGTAGAAAAAAAATATTTATAAGCTGGATTGGATGCCTGGTATTAATCCTTTTTGGTGCTGCCAAAGCCCAAGATTGGAACAACTTAACGCTAGAAGAATGCACCAAATATGCCGTGCAAAACAATCCAAAAGTACAGGCTTCTTTTTACAAATTTGAAGCAGCTATGGAAGCAGTCACCCGCGTGAGTGGCTTACCAGACCCGGTCGTATCTTTTGGGGTATTTGTGAGTCCGGTAGAAACAAGGGTGGGGCCGCAACAAGCCAAAATTTCTTTGATGCAAATGTTTCCTTGGTTTGGCACCCTAGGTGCAAAATCTAAAGTGCAAACTTCCCAAGCCGAATTGGCTTACCAAGAGTTTTTAGAAAATCAATTGGAAGTAGAATTGGAATTAAAGCAGACCTATTTTTTGATGGCACAAACAGAAGCGTTTAAGACATTGGAATATGAGAATTTGGGCATACTAAATTCTTTTAAAAAGTTAACTACTGGCCGATTAAAAAATGCACAGGGCAGTATGTCTGATGTTATTAGAACGGGTATCCTGTACGATCAAAGTGTTTTAGACCATAAAAAGTATGCCTTGCAGATAGAATTATTGGTATTACAATTAAAAAAAATCATGAATGTGGCGGATACCATACCTTTCAATATTTCGGCCGAGCTTCCGCCAATTCAGGGAACACCGATTGATGCAACAGACAGCACATTAAAGGAACATCCAAGTATCAAAAAGTGGACCTTGAAGATGGACCAATCAGAGGCCAACAAAGTGCTCATTAAAAAACAAGGTTTGCCACAACTGGGCTTGGGTTTGGACTATATGATTATTGGAAAACGAAACGATGTCTCGGTTCCAGACAATGGAAAAAATGCTTTCATGCCCATGATGAGTATGAGCCTCCCAATATTTAGGAAAAAGTACAAAACACGGATGAAGGAAAACGAACAGATGAAAAAATCTTTCGAAAAAAGCAGAAATGAAGCTAGAAATAATTTGTTTTTTGAACTTCAGAAAGCCCAAGTGCAACAACAAATGAGCTGGTTAGAGTTGGAAACCAATCAGGAGCAGATAGACAAAACCAGACAAACCATGAAACTGCTGTTAAGTGCTTATTCCAATGGTGCTGTTGCATTCGACGAAGTGCTGAGAACCAACCAAGGTTTGCTGAATCTGAAAAGGGCAAGGATTAAAGCAATAACAGACAAACAAATGGCAAAAATTGAAATTGAATCCCTTACTTCTAACCCTATGGATTATGAAAAATAACAACGTTAAAACTTTATTGGTTGCGGTGGTGACATTGGCTTTAGGGCTGTTGTTGGGAAAATTACTTTTTTCAGAAACAAATGCTCCTGTGTCAGGAATGGCAACGGAAACCAATAAGACCTGGACCTGCTCCATGCACCCGCATGTGCTGCAGCCCGAACCTGGTGATTGTCCAATATGTGGCATGGAGTTGGTGCCTTTGACCGAAAGTACTGCTAGTACCGGTTTAGAAGTAAAAATGTCCCCAACTGCCATGCAACTGGCTAGTGTTCGGACTGCCAAAGTAGGAGGTGCTTCTAACAACAAACAGGTGCATTTGAATGGAAAAATTTATACCAACGAAAGCAAGGTCTTTACTCAAACCTCCCATATAAAAGGAAGGATTGAACAAATTAATATCAATTTTACAGGAGAAAAAGTAACAAAAGGGCAGGTAATTGCGAAAATCTATTCTCCAGAATTAGTAACCGCACAAGAGGAGTTGTTCGAAGCTTATAAGCTGAAAGATACCTATCCAGAACTATTAGAAGCTACCAAAAGTAAATTGCGCAATTGGAAGCTGACCAATGCACAAATCAATTCTATTTTAAAGTCCCAAGCACCACAACTTAGTTTTCCAATTTTGGCGGACATAACCGGGGTGGTAACGGATAAAAAAATAAACCTGGGAGACCATATAATGGAAGGAGGCGCTTTGTATGAAATAGCAGATCTAAGTACGGTTTGGGTTCTTTTTGATGTCTATGAATCCAATTTGCAATGGGTGAAAGAAGGGGAGAGCATCGAGTTTGAAGTGCAAGCATATCCAGGTGAAAAATTCTCTGGTTCGGTAGTTTTTATAGACCCAGTAATAGATCCAGCAACGAGGGTAGCCAGAGCAAGAATAGAGATGGATAATAAAAACGGAAAATTTAAGCCCGAAATGCTGGTTAGTGGCAATCTTACAAGTTCTGCCATTGGTGAATCTGTTTTGAGTGTTCCAAAAACCGCTGTAATGTGGACGGGAGAGCGTTCCGTAGTTTATATAAAAAGGACGCACCAAACTGGGGTGGCCTTTCAAATGAGGCAAGTAGTTTTGGGGGCTGACTTAGGCGAAGCGTATGCCATTGTTTCTGGATTAGAAAAAGGAGAAGAAATAGCCGTTCAAGGTACATTTTCTATTGATGCAGCAGCACAATTAGCCGGAAAACCCAGCATGATGAACCCTGAAGGGACTGGGGTGGCCATTGGCCATGACCACGGTACGGCCAAAAAGGAGATGGCAACACCCAAGCGGCTTCCAGTTGCGGCTCCGGTCAAAACAAAGCTGGCTTCGGCAATGGCAGCCTATGTAATTTTAAAAGAACAGTTGGTGGAGGGCAATAGTGAACGCAGCAACCAAGCGGTTGACGCATTGGAACAGGCCATTGGCAACATTAAAGAAACGGATTTTGAGCTGGCTGTACAGCCGTTTTGGAAAGAACATAGCAAAACAACCTATTCGGCATTGAAACAGATGAAATCCTCAAAAGATCTAGAAACAAAAAGAACCCACTTTATGGATTTGTCCAAAGAAATTATTGAAATGGCACAAGTATTAGGCCCTTTTGACTCCAACTTATACATCCAGTATTGCCCGATGGCCAATAACAATCTAGGAGCCAGCTGGCTTAGTGACCAAGATGATATTAGAAACCCATATTTTGGCGATATGATGTTGAATTGTGGAGAAGTAACCTTAGTAATTAAATGATTAAATTAAAAAAAATGAAAGCAGTTAAATTTGTTTTTTTAGTGGTGCTTTTTATGGCCACTTTTGAAACCCATGCTCAAAAGGAATTGAGTAAAAAAGAAGCAACCAAAGTAGTTAATGCTTATTTGAAAGTGAAAGATGCCTTGGTTAAAAGCAATACAACAAGAGCGGCTGAGGCCTCCATTGAAATGTGGTTGGCTTTAAAGCAAATGAAAGAAGTGGCAGTTGAAAATTTGGTCAAAGATGCTAAAAACATTTCCGAAGCGAGCACTGTTGAAAGGCAACGGGAGTACTTTAACTCTATGTCCAACAATGTGGTACAACTGGTTAAGAAATATGGAAAAGAAGGGACCTTTCATGTTCAAAAGTGCCCAATGGCTTTTGACAATACTGGTGCCATTTGGTTGAGTGCTCAAAAGGAAGTCTTAAATCCTTATTTTGGAGACAAAATGTTGCATTGTGGTAAAGTAATTGAAACATTATAATGTACAAGAAACAAAGGCATAGCAGCTTGTTAAAGGTCCTATTACTGGCAATACCGCTGTTGTGCCTCAATTTTTCTGTCCCCCATTCTTTCTACTATCCCAGGGATAGAGATTCTGTTGCTTGGGTGTTTCAAGGGAGCAGCCATTTCCAAAAGAAACAGCGTTTGTACTTTGAAAATGGCCTACAAAAACGCGTTGTTGTGATTGCCAGGCAGCTTCCTGCTACATCGGAAACCATAGACAACTCTCTGTGGGAGTCTATTATGCAAACCTTAAGAATGGCGGCATTTAATAAAACACACCAATACACAAGCTCGATGGTACAAGAGGTTAAATGATATACAATTGTTTAATCCTATTAAAACTGTACCATGAAAAACGTAAAAAAAACACTAAGAAAAGTATTCTTTATTTTATTTGTAATCATAGCTGCTTTTGGAGCAGGCATCTCAGGTTGTTTGATGTACAACGGCAGCAAGGATCGATTTTGGGAGCAAGAAGTAAAAGTAGAGCAGGTAGAGGATCAGAAGGACGATTGAAAACCATTCCAAAAATTTTTATTTCTTAAGGGCTTCTGATATCTTCATGCCCTATGAAAAGTGAAACCATTAAATTTTTTCTGTCCTTTCTGCTCTTTTTTTGGAGTTATTTGGTTCAGGCTCAATATGCTGAGTCCATTGGTTCTGACAGACCTGGGCAAGCACTAAGTGCGAATACAGTTGGAAAAGGAATTTTTCAATGGCAAATGGGATTGGATTATGGAGGGTATAGTGTAAAAGAATATGACTATAAAGAAAGGGTGTTTTCAAATGTGCATAATTTTCGCATAGGAATAATGGAAAGGGTAGAGTTAGGTGCTGATTTCTCTCTAAAAAAAGGAAAACAAAAAGCTGGTAACATGGAAACTACAGTGTTTAATGGTATGTATGACCTTGGTTTAAACATGCGTGCTAATATATTAAAAGGAAAGAATGCCAATCCAGCTTTGGCAATGCATGCATCAATGGTAAAAGCCGATATTGACCAAAAAGGGTGGGATGCCAAATTGGTAATTGCAACAAGTCAAACTTTTTGGGATTCATGGGGTCTTTCAATCAACTTGGGCATTAAAAGCAATGTTGATTCCAATTATGAAACACTAAATTATGTTCTCAATTTTAACAAATCTTTTAACAATGGATTGTTGTTATTTATTGAGCATTATGGGGAGTGGACCAATAAAGAATTCAGTCCTAAATTTGATGGAGGGATGGCCTTTGCCCTCAATAAAAATTTCCAAATAGATTTATATGGAGGTTATTACAAAGACCTGCTGCGATTACCAGGGTTTGGACCAGATGTAGCCCCCGTGGATGTGGATCTAAACAATTGGTTTGTTTCCACTGGCCTGAGCTGGAGAATAGGCCAACATAGCAGTGAAAATTAATAGAAATAATTTTGTATTCATGGTGTTTTTAAATTATCTGAAATTTTTAGGACTTTTCGTTTTAATCTTTTTTGTAACTGTACAATCCTCTTGTGCTCAATATAGTGAATCTTTAAGTTCTGACAGACCTGGGCAAGCACTAAGTGCGAATACAGTTGGAAAAGGAATTTTTCAATGGCAAATGGGATTGGAATACGCTGGAGCAAGTTTTAAAGATTTGGAAGCATATGACAAAGTATTTGTCAACTCAAACAACCTTCGATATGGTCTTTTTGAGCGCTTTGAAGTTGGATTGGATGTGGTGTCAGAAACGGCATGGTATAAGGAGTTTTATTTACCGAATAGAGGTGAACCAAAAAGTTCTACCAGTTTCGGAGTCAATGCTAGAGTTAATGTATTAAAAGGTGCTGGTGTCAAACCAACAATTGGAGTACAGTTGGCTTTGCAGAAGTTGGGTGAAAATGACGAGGTTTTTGAGCCGCAGTTGATGCTTGCAACGAGTCAAACGTTTTGGGATACTTGGGGGTTGGCCACAAATTTGGGTGTAAAAAATAACAATGGTTCAGATTATAACTCCGTTATATATGCGATAAATATGAACAAAACTTTTAAGCGGAAGCTTACAGTTTTTCTGGAACACTATTCAGAAATAAAAAATAACGAATGGCAAAATAAGTTCGATGGTGGCGCTTCTTATATGATCAATTCAAATTTTCAAATCGACTTGTATGGAGGCTGGTACAAAAAGGATTACACATTCCTATCTCCAGATCCATACGATCCTTTATTATACCAATTGCCCAATCCAATCCAAGTGACTAATTGGTTTATTTCTACAGGTTTTACTTGGCGCATTGGAAAACACGGGAGTACGGAATAGAATTTGAATTAATAAATTTTTTGCAATGATTTTTTTAAATAGTCAGAGGACCAAATTATGTTGCTTTTGGTTGTGTTTTTTGTTCGTCCATATGGTTCAGGCGCAATACAACGAGTCTATCCTATCCGATCGACCGGGTCAAACACTATCTGCCAATACCGTAGGTAAATGGATTTTTCAATGGCAAATGGGCCTTAATACCACTGGTAATTCAAGTAAAGAATTTGAAATTAGCGATTATAATTTTGTTAATGTTCATCATTTTAGACTGGGTTTTTCGGATCGATGGGAAATTGGTGTGGACTTAGAATATTTAAAAAATATTGCACCAACAACGGGAGCACAAGATGAGGCCAATGGTTTAAGCGAGTTGTCCTATAACCTTAGAGGTAATGTAATAAAAGGGAATGGTTTAAAACCTGCTTTGGCGGTTTTTTTTAAATCACATTACGGAATTATTAACGAAAGTTTTTTAGGTGGGTTAAAAGGAGTGGCAGTTGGATTGGCCACGAACCAAACGTTTTTGGACAACTGGGCATTCTCGACCAATTTAACCGCAAGAATAGACAATTTGAGCAGTAGTACAACCTTACTTTACTCTATTAAGTTGAGTAAAGCTTTCAGCAACGATCTGTCTGTTTTTTTAGAACACTACAGCGAAATTATGGTTGGCAATTGGCAGCCTCGATTCGATGCTGGTGTGTTGTGGAGGATAAATCACGACTTACAGATTGATTTACACGGTGGATACAATAACAACAGAGTGAATTTTACAGGGCCAGGTTGGTACGACTTTTATAATTCGGCTTATAGCCAATGGTTTTTATCTGCAGGTGTGAGTTGGAGGGTTTCCCTCAGAAAACGCAACCATTAATTTAAATTGTTAAAACTTTCTGCCCCTTTTTTTGTTTTAAAATGGAAGATAGATTCTATCTAACGCAAAACGGCAGTTAATCAAATAAACCAATGTAATTTCTTGGCTAATTATTGTGTTGCTGCGTTGAAATATAAAACATCATTTTTCAAAATGGGCAAAACTATCAAGAAGAAAGCCATCCAAGCAAGTTATAAATTGTTTGTGGTGACAAAAAAAACCGTCCCCTCCTCTATCAAAGAATTGGCGGAATTTTCGGATATCCAGAAGCAGGATATCAAAAAACACTACCCCAGTCCTCGAAGCATTGAAGCAGCCATTTTTAAAAAATATTTTAAGACTACCTTGGCTGGTTTAAAAGAAGACGAGCGTTTCGATCAATTTTCTCTTCATGAAAAACACCTCTCGTTTTTATTTACTTTAGTAGAAGTAGCAGGAGCAGATAAAAAATTTATTAAAAGGCTCGTTAAAATAAAAAAACGACCAGATTTTATTGGTGCCATTAAGCTCTGGACCAACTTTGCACAGGATAAAACCGCATGGCTCGGTACCGAATTAAAATTTTTAAAGAAGATGGAAAAACCGGTGTCTTTGGTACATAAAAAAATATTGTGGCAACATGCTTGGTCGGTTTTGATATTCTGGGCCAAGGATAAATCAGAAAACCAAAGTGAAACGGATGCTTTTATAGAAAAATCCACCGGTACTTTTTACCAGGTGCTCAATATTTCGGCATTGGACTCGGTAGTGGATTTTGGAAAGTTCATGAGCAAACACATGGGGTTGAAATCGATTTTTGAAAAATTAAATGTGCAAGCGAAATGAGTGGGAAGAAAAAAAATAAAGAACAAGATTATATTCCAACTACAAAAGTGGAAAGAGCCGGAAAATTTATTTCTACAGGAGTAAAAGTGGGTTCCAATTATGTGAAACACTACGTAGCCAAGCCCTTTAACAAAAACTTGAAAAAGGAAGACTTGGACAAGGAAAATGCTTCGGACATATACAATTCTCTGAGCTCACTAAAAGGCAGTGCCCTGAAAATTGCTCAAATTTTGAGTATGGACAAAAACATGTTGCCAGCCGCTTATACCGATATGTTTGCACAGGCCCAGTACAGTGCCCCACCTTTGTCTTATCCCTTGGTACAGCGCACCTTCAAGAAAGAATTTAAAACAAGCCCAGAAAAGATGTTTGAAAGCTTTTCAACATCGGCTATAAATGCGGCTAGCATGGGCCAAGTGCACAAAGCAACAAAAGAAGGGAAATCGCTGGCTGTAAAAGTGCAATACCCAGGGGTTGCGGACAGCATTCAGAGTGATTTGAAGCTGGCAAAACCTTTTGCCCTTAAGCTTATGAATGTAAAATCTAGGGACATCGACCATTATATGAAAGAAGTGGAAGAAAAGTTGTTAGAAGAGACAGACTACGAGTTAGAATTAAAACAATCGGTTCAACTTACCAACCACTGTGCCAATTTACCCGACGTATATTTTCCAAAATACTATCCTGAATATTCCAGTAAAAAAGTTTTGACCATGGATTGGATAGAAGGTGCTCCGTTAAAAGAGTGGGTGGAGGGCAACCCTTCTCAAGAAGATAGGAATAAAGTAGGGCAGACTTTGTGGAACTTCTACCACCATCAAATGCATTCCATTCGGATGTTCCATGCCGACCCGCATCCCGGTAATTTTTTGGTTAATGACAAAGCAGAGTTGGGTATTATCGATTTTGGATGTATCAAAAAGATACCAAAAT
This sequence comes from Cytophagales bacterium Alg240-R148, assembly GCA_900537185.1. Lineage (GTDB taxonomy): Bacteria > Bacteroidota > Bacteroidia > Cytophagales > Cyclobacteriaceae > Alg240-R148. The sequence goes on along the minus strand of LS999827.1, from coordinate 177,886 downwards.
CATTTTACAACAGCTATTTTGAACTGACCGATGTGCATACATTAGAGGATTCGGTTAGAACGGCAGAATTGTTTAGTGAATTAGAAATGATCAAAGCCAAGGATGGTAAAAAGGAAAAAAAACTGGTAATGAAAGTTTTTGTAGAGCTTATCCGATTGCTTACAAGACCAATTAGTGCCCCAACATTTGATTTTGCGGCGCCAGCTTTTTTCGAAGAAATTTTTGAAATGGGCGAACGGTTATCGAAAGATCCTGAGCTAAAACAATTGCAGGCAAGAGGGTCAAGACATTTTATATATTTTAATAGAACCTTCTTTGGGTTGTACAACATGTTGCACGAAATAAAAGCGAACATTGTTACCACTCCAGAAAATGCGCAATGGATGAAAATAGCTTAATTGTTTAATTTTTATTTTACACCTTAATTTTGACCTTATTAAGGTATTAAGCGATATCAGTTGTATTATAGGGTGTAAATTTTGATTTTTATGAAGTAGGGTGTGCGAAGTTGATCGGGATGGTTTATTATTATTTTTTTAACCAAACCAATTTAACAATGAAAATTAAAATTACTTTAATTACACTCCTTTCTTGTGTCCTTTTTTATGGTTGTAATAAGGAAATTGAAATGGAAACTGGTATTCCTGAAATTGAAGTTGTAGCTGTAAATGGTGCAACTGTTTTGAAATTTAAAGATGGTACCACTTATCAAAAATATTTTGACAACTCCTTAAATACGGACTTAACCGTACTTACTGAGCGCACAAGGAATTTGGGATTTACTTCGTTATTGGACCTTCAAAACAGTTATAATAATGCTTTGCGGGCACTTATTGCAGATCCTCAATACGAAGGGGAAGGAGCTGATTTTGAAGCTTACAATACTGCTTTAGTGAATCTAAATGAACGTTTTTCTTCCATTTTAGAGCAAGATGCCTTAGGCGAGTCAAATTTAAAATACAACAACCAATTAATGGCTTCTTTTTTGAATGAGGACCAAATTGTGATTGTTGGAGAAGAAGTGATGAAGTTCACAAACGACCAAATTTATACGGCAATGTACACAAGTGCTTCTTCTGTTGAAAATTTATCAAAACCCCAACCAGAATTGAACGACAATACCCGTGGTTTTTCAATTGCCAATGAAAACAACAATGCCAAAGCCGATGATGTATTTCAAGCGGTATGCGATGGAACATACAGCTGTAATTGCACAGCGTGGCCATGGGAGTTTACAATTTGGGGGTACGAAGGAAGATTAAAAACAACCCACTCTTACGCACCAGTATACAAAAGAGTGTGGGTGCCAGGAGAGTGTATACCAAAGCCTGGTGGGCAAGAAAAATGTCTTCCTGGTCATTGGAACAGTGTGGTTGATTATTGGGTTAGAAATAACACAAGAATTGAAACAAGCATCAATGGTAGGAAAAAAAGATGTGCGCCATCTTATTGCAATTGGAAATCGTATGATGTAACCTACAATGTGTCTTTTTATCACAACGGAATCAGATTAACAACATTAACGGGACATGGGTCTTATAAAAGTTGGTTCAAGGATTTGGGCAATGGCCATGGCCATGGAACCATAAGTTCTAATTTTTCTGTCACGTCATCTTATCCAATACCTGCTCGGACAAAATCATTGTCTTGGTAAATTAATAATATAAAAAGCCATGGCACCAACAGCTGGTCCATGGCTTTTTACTGGTTTCAAATTGTTATTCATTTCTTAAATTATCTGCAGGATTTACAGAAGTAGCTCGGTAGGTTTGAGAGCCAATGGCCAGACCGCCTATGAGCAGCAAAACAGTGATTCCTAATAGAAGAACACCAGCATTGATGGATACTCTGTAGGCTATCATTTCCAACCATAGGTTGTTAAGAAACCAAGCCATTGGAACTGCTAAAATTATGGCTACCAACATGAGTACTATAAAACCTTTGGATAGATTGAAAATAAGTTGCCAGTTGGAAGCACCCAGAACTTTTCGAACACTAACTTCTTTTATTCTGGTTTCAGTAGTGTAGGTGGCCATTCCCAATAAACCTAGAGAAGAAATTATTAGGGCCAGTACAGAAATGAGGCTGACAATTTTTATCAAATCTCCAAACATAAACTGGTAGAATTCTTTTAATTCAGATTCAAAATAAACATGGTTCACTTGTAAATTGGGATTGATTGCTGCCCATCCTGCCTCAATGGCGGAAATACCAGAATCTTTGTTATTGGCATTCAATTTAACATGTATTATATTGAAACCAGCAGGGTCATTAACTAAATACATAGGGATGATTTCTTGCATCAATGCCTGGTGGTTGTAATCGGCTACTACCCCAATGATTTTATAAGCAGTAGAATCACTACTAAATATAAATTGTCCTATGGCTGTGCTGGGTTTTCCAAAGCCAAAGGTTTCCACTGTTTTTTCATTTACAATTATTTCATTAGGTTTTGGTTTGGTATCCTCAAAATTGGCGCCTGCTACAAGTTGTATGTCCAATAGTGGGATGTATCCTTCGTCAACATGGTAGTAGGCAGTTTCTATGCCATCTCCCTCATCTGAAACATTGCGCTTCATATCATTGCTATAGGTGTTCCCGGCAGCGGGAACATGCGATGAGGCAGCGACTATCTCGATGGCAGCATCTTTTTTATATTCGTTGGAGAGCTGCTCATACGAAGTGTCCCCTATTTTTACATTGACCACTTCATTGTAATTGAAACCAAAGTCTGCACTGATCATTAACTTTAGTTGGTTGTAGATAAGAACTGTACTGATAATGAACACCAGTGAAAATGTAAACTGGGTAACAATTAGTGCTTTTCTGAGACCAATTTTTGAAAACAAACGGGTACTGCTTAGATCTTTTAATACTTGAATCGGTTGGAATGAAGACAACAATAAGGCTGGCGTTAGCCCCGATAATAACCCTATTCCCAAACAAAGTAACATGCTATAAATTTGCACATCCCAATCGGTGCTCAAATCCCACTGCAACAATTGAGCAAAATTAAGTTGTTTGAACCCGGCTTTAAGAAAAATCAACAATACCTGGCTTAACAACAATGAAAAAACAGAAATGAGAATAGCTTCCATTAGAAACTGAAAAATAATTTGGTGTTTCATTGCCCCCGAAACTTTTCTGATTCCAACTTCTTTGGCCCTAGTAAGTGCCCTTGCAATAGATAAATTCATATAATTAAAGGAAGCCGACATCATGATTACTATGGCAAGTCCAGATAAAAAATACACGAACATCATAGGCAAAACTGGGCCTATTTCATTCCCCTTTAATGGGCCCGGAGATACCGTGTTTAGTTGTTGCAAAGTGAACTTGTAGTCTATTTTGTCCATATCTTTGTACACCTCCTCATCAATTTGAGATAGGTAGGATTCAATAGTTTTTGGGGTAGTATTTTCTTTGAGTTGGATATATACCCAGCCAGCTGTGGTGTTTTTCCAATTGTTTATGGAAGCACTTAATAGACTGTCTTGCGCTTCAATTTGTTGCAAGGAACTTATCGAGGCCAAAGCCTCAAATTTGATGTGGGTGTTTCTGTTTTTGTATTCTTTTAATACTCCAGTAACCATAAATTCTCCCATTTCACCCACTTTAATGGACTCTCCTACAGGGTCAACATCACCAAATATTTTTTCGGCGGTCTCTTTTTTTAATACTACTGAATTTGGTTTGGAGAGGGCTGTTGCCGCATCTCCTGATGCCAATTCGTATTCAAACATGCTTAAAAATTCTGGATCGGTAAAAAAACCAGCGACCGGTATGTTTACATCCGAATCGAATTTAATCCATCCATTTCCAAAGCCCCTTCTGATTCTCACCCCACTTTCGATGCCTTCGTATTCGGTCATTAGTTTTTCTTTTAAAGGCAAAGGAGTAGTGACATACTCATTGACAAAACTATCGGAATGAAGGCGGGTCACATTGATTCTATAGATTTGCTCTTTTTGGCTGTTGTATTGGTCTTGGTTTTTTTGATCGGCAATCAACATAATAAGGATAATACAAATGGACATACTCAGTGAAAGCCCAAAGATGTTGATGGCAGAAAAAAACTTATGTTTGACTATGTTGCGCATGGCAACTTTAAAATAATTTTTAAGCATGGCGTTGTTGTTTTAAGTTTTTGATTGGTGGGGAGCTACTCTTTTATTTTGTCTTTCACTAAGAAGTAGTATACCAAAAACCCCATAGAGGCGAAAATTGCAACAAAACCAAACGGGAAGGGAGAATTGGAACTATAGGGGATAAATTCTAGACAAACCAAGGCCATTCCTGTAAAGAAAACAATTAATCCCCATTTTAATGAATTGTATTTGTTGTTATGGGCGCCTTCTTTTTTGAAAATGGATTGGCTTTCTTCATTTACATATCCTTTCTCAATCATTTTTTTACGAAGAACATAACTCGTAATAGCTTTTGTAAATAGTATTAAGCCAGCACTAAAAGTTCCTAGAATGGCTACAGGCATTAAAACATCGTTCATTTCAGTCATTGTGTTGTTGTTTAAAGTGAAATATTGGATTCACAATGTAAGACAGGCAACACAATGTTGAAGGTTGCAGTTATTCGATCTTTTTTTAAAAAAGCGCAAAAAAAGGCCAAATAAGGCCTTTTTTTCTTTTCATACCAACTGCTTAAAAAGCAATAAGTGTTCTTATGCACGCATTTGAGCAGCTGCTTCTACCATATTGGCCAAAGAGCGTTTGGTTTCTTCCCAGCCTCTTGTTTTCAAACCACAATCTGGGTTCACCCATAATAATTCTGGAGGAATAACTTGGCTGGCTTTTTTTAAAAGAGCCTTCATTTCACTTACACTTGGTACCCTTGGAGAGTGAATGTCGTATACACCAGGCCCAATTTCATTCGGGTAATTAAAATCCACAAAAGCGTCCATCAATTCATTTCCAGATCTAGAACATTCTATGGTAATAACATCTACATCCAAAGCCCGAATGGCTTCCATGATTTGGTTGAATGACGAATAACACATATGCGTGTGTATTTGGGTTTTGTCTTCTACCCCGGTATAACTTCTTTTAAATGCCTCAATTGCTTCTTTTAAATAAGCCGCATGTTGTCTTTTTTTCAATGGAAGCCCTTCTCGCAAGGCCGGTTCGTCAATTTGAATGATTTTTATCCCAGCCAATTCTAAATCCAATACTTCTTCCTGGATGGCGCATGCAATTTGCTCTTTGGTGATGCTGCGGGCTTGGTCCTCTCTAACAAAAGACCATAATAAAATGGTGTTTGGTCCTGTTAACATACCTTTTACAGGCTTTTTAGTTAAGGACTGAGCGAGTTTGGCCCATTGGACTGTCATGGCCTTGCTTCTCTTTACATCAGAATGGATAATTGGAGGTTTGACACAACGACTACCATAACTTTGCACCCAACCATTTTTAGTAAAAGCAACCCCGTCCAATAATTCTCCGAAGTATTCTACCATGTCGTTTCTCTCGTATTCACCGTGCACCAAAACATCAAGGCCCAAAACCTCTTGGGTCTGAATGACCTCCTCCAATTCTTTTTTGAGCAAGGAGTCATAAAGCGTTTGGTCGATCTTTCTGGATTTAAAATCTTTTCGCCATTTTCGAATTTTAGAAGTTTGAGGAAAAGAACCAATGGTAGTAGTAGGAAATGGAGGAAGTTTCAAAGATTCTTTTTGAGCCATTCGCCGGATTGGAAAAGCTGAAATACGCCCGGTTTTCTTGTCACTTTCAAAGGCACCTTCTTCATTTTTATCCCTTGTTGTGTTTTCTGAAGCATTAAAGTGCCCTACATTACTTTCAAGTGTTTGCAACCATTGTTGGTCGTGTTTACCACTCAAGGCCTTGCTCAAAAATTTAACCTCTTGTAGTTTTTGTTTGGCAAAAGCCAGCTTTTCTAACACTGCTTTCTCCAGCTCCGTTTCTTCTTCTAAATCGCAAGGCACATGCAACAAAGAACAAGATGGAGCCAGCATTAATTGTTCCAATGAAAAATTGGCTCGTGCTTTTGTTAGTAATTCAATAGATTGTCTGAAATTATTGATCCAGACGTTTCTGCCATTAACAATACCTAAAGAAATTTTCTTGCACTTAAGAAAGGGCTTATTTTCTATTAGCCGATCCAAGTCCTCTTGCCCTTTGCACAAATCCAAGTGCAAAGCTTCAATTGGCAAGGCAATGGCTGTATTAAAATTATCTTCTAATGCTCCGAAATAACTGCTGACCATTATTTTTAAATAGGGAAAGCGGCGTGCAATTGTTTTATATGTCAATAGAAGGGCTTCTTTTGCTTTCTCTGGTAGGTCCGTTGCAAGCATCGGTTCGTCGAACTGCACCCATTGGGCCCCGTGTTGTTCGAGGGCTTCCAAGACCTCCAAGTATACCGGTAGTAGATTGTTTAACAAATCAAGTGGATCAAAATCGGCAGAACTGGCTTTGCCCAAGAGCAAATAAGTGACCGGTCCCAGTAAAACTGGTTTGGTAGTTATCCCCAGTTTTTTGGCTTCACAAAACTGATTGATGGCGTCTCTAGAAAGTAATTCAAATGGTTGGTCTTTTGTGAATTCCGGTACAATGTAATGGTAATTGGTGTCAAACCACTTGGTCATTTCACAAGCTTTGATGTCAATTGTATCGTCTTGGTATCCTCTTGCCATGGCAAAATACAACTCCATTTCGTTGTTTTTTTGCACAGCGATATCATGGAATGCTTCTGGAATGGCTCCTACCATCATGGTGTTGTCCAGAACTTGGTCGTAAAATGAAAAGTCGTTGCTAGGGATAAGGTCTAGGCCGGCCTCATTTTGAATTTTCCAGTTGCTGGCTCTGATGAGGCGTCCAGTTTCCAATAGCGCATTTGTACCAATGCTGCCTTTCCAAAATTTTTCAGAAGCTTTTTTTAAATCTCGATGGGTACCAATCCGCGGATACCCTAAATTGTGCGTTTGCATTTTTTAAAAATTTTAAATAAAACATTTAATAAAAAAGTGTTTACCTAATTTCAAGATGCCGAAACGCAATAAAAGGAAGGAACCCAACTGAACGGCTTACCCAATTGCGAACAAAGGGAGCCAAAGAAAAGGAAGGACAACCAGACCACTGCCTCATACCGCGAAAGCATCGTCATTTAAGAAAAGGCAGGTCTCCTGGCTGGTAACATTTTTATCGTCCTTCCCGCGATGAGCAGTGGAACACTTGGATAAAAACTTAAGTTACTTACAGTTGCGCGACAGCTCGTGATTTTCACACGATTCCCTATTAATTCGCAATTAAGCAAAACCCTATCTTGTTGATAAAGAAATTTATGCAAAGAACTTAGAGCAAATGTAAGTGAAACTATTTCAAAAATAAAAATGAAAAAGGTCCTTTCATTGAATAATCCATAATATTCCTAGCAATGAGCTGCAGATAAAACGGTTTCCTATGGAAATAAGGAATTAATAATTTAATTTCTGCAACCTTTATTTTATAACACTTGTCATATAGGAAAATGACGGATAAGGAAATTGTAAACTTAGTTCAATCTGGTGATCGGATGGCATATGTGCACTTGGTGGAAAGACATCAAAGGCTGGTGTGGTATATGATTAGCAAACTTATCCACGACAAATCTGACGTAGAAGAGCTAGCCCAAGATGTGTTTTTGAAGATATTTGATAAAATAGAAGCATTCAAATTTGAATCAAAATTGTCTACTTGGATTGCTACAATAGCCTACCGAACGGCTATGAATTTTGCCCAAAAGAAAAAAATACCTATTGACGAAGGTTTTGATATTGATCGGTTGAATAATTATATTGTAGACTATAAAAGCCCGGATAAGCTTACGGAAAAGGCAGAAATTAAGGCGTTGGTTTTGGAAATGGTGGAACAACTACCACAACAATACCAATTGGTGTTATCTTTGTTCCATTTGCAAGAAATGAGTTATCCGGAAATAGCAGAAATTACAGGAATGCCAATTGGTACGGTTAAGAATTATTTATTTAGAGCAAGAAAGCTTTTAAAAGATGGATTTGGGGAATTGTTAAAAGAAACGATATGGGATTGACAGAAAAAGACAAGGACATTCAGCAGTCGTTGGATGCCAACCGATCTGCAAATACAAAGGAATATGAATCTGAGTTTCACGAATACAAACAGTTGTATGAAGTTTTAGAATCGGAACCCAAATTGAACATACCCGATGGATTTGCACTGAGAGTGGCCCAACTCGCTTTGGACAGAAAAGTTAAAGGCGCCACAAAAAAGGATTATTGGTTCTTCGCTATTGGGGTGGCCATGATACTGTTTTTTGCTATAGGAGGGGTTGTATGGGCTGGAGTTTCCTTAAACATAGAAGGTTTTGCTGTGGTGAAACCATTTTTAAAGTATTTTCTAATGGGCATTGGATTGATTGCCATATTCCAATATTTGGATTATAAAATCTGGAAAAGAAGATTGGACAACCTTTAAACAACCGATTTGAATTGGTACGGTTAATATTGGGCATTTGATTAAACAAGTTCTTGGGTATAAACGTTATAAGTGATATATTCAAAATATAGTTTATTAAAAATGACAATTATGAAAAATAAAATGATTGCTGGGGCTTTTATAATGGCTCTATTTTCTTTGGCAGCTTGTTCGAGCATTACGGTCACCACAGACTATGACAAGACAGTAGATTTTTCAAAGTACAAAACTTTTGAATATTACGGGTGGACAGATGAAAGTGACAAAATATTGAATCGATTTGATAAAGAAAGAATTGAATCGGCATTTGGAGAAGAGCTTAAAAAGAGAAATTTAAAATATGTGAAGGAAGATGGCCAATTGGTTGTTTCTTTGTACATCGTGGTAGACCAAAAAACAAGTACTACTGCCTATACCAACCACTATGGCATGGGACCCTACGGAGGATATGGATACGGATACGGCGCCGGATGGGGCTGGGGAGGTGGAAGTTCTACCACTACCTATTCTGATCATGATTACCTAGTAGGTACTTTGGTGTTGGATGTTTTTGATAAAAAAACGAAAGGACTTGTTTGGCAAGGAGTTGGCCAAAAAACAGTCAATGAAAACCCAGACAAGAGAGAGAAAAATGTGGAGAAATTAGCAGCAGCTATTTTGAAGGACTTTCCAATAAAAATAGTGGAATAGAAAATAGAATGAAATATGAAAAAGGGGCTTTTGCCCCTTTTTTTATGCAGTTTTGTTGATGCGTTTAATTGCCAAAAAGGGTGCAATTCTATGAAGCCAATACAACAGTTTCACCTTGCCTATTTTTATTTCTTCTTTTCCAGTTTTAAGTTCCTTTATTATTTCTTGAACTGCTGTATAAGCTGAAATCGCCATTTTGGGTACCGTACCTTGGTGCCATGGTGTGTCCACCACTGGCAATAGTATTTCCTTTATTTTAATATCGTGGTGTGCTTCTTGTAAACGCAAAGTTTGGGTAAAAGAATGCAAGGCTGATTTGCACGCGTTGTAAATGGGGTATGTTTTTTTAGGTGCATACACCAGGCCTGTGGTAATATTGATGAGATTGCAATCTGGGTTATGGCCAAACCTGTTGTGGAATTGTTTGCTCATTACAATGGGTCCCAATAGATTGGTTTTTATTTCTATTTCGGCTTTGGATTCCATCTCTCGATCTTCAAAAAATTGAGTTTTGTGTACCATTGCAGCATTGTTTATTAAAACATTAGAAGCCGGATGGGATTTTTCTAGCCAAACCATAAAAGTTTTTATTGAAGCGGGGTCGGATACGTCACAGCAGTGAAAATCCAGTTTTGGGTACATGGACTTGGCTTGGTACAGTTTTTTTTCACTTCTGCTACAAATAATAACGACATTGTTCAGCTCCAATAACCTTCTTGCAAGTTCTAACCCTATTCCGGTTGCCCCACCTGTAATGACAATTGTGTTGTTGCTCAGTTTCATTTTCTTTTTAATACAAAACAACATGGAAGCAACGCGCCAAACATTAACCTAGGTTAAAAGGGATATTTTTTTTCGTATCCGACTCAATGCCACATTGGTAATCCCCAGATAAGAAGCAACTAGATTTTGACTAATTCTGGACTCCAGACCTGGGAATCGATCTTTAAAAATAAGGTACCTTTCAGTCGCGTCACAAAGCAACAACTCCCTTTCTCTGGTTTCTTTTGCTTCAAAGGCCTGCGCCATTATTTTATACAGAAACTTGGTCCAGCATGGGTGTGCTTGTAGTATGGATTGCCAATGGGTGTAATCAATAGACAATATTTCACAGGGTTCTAAGGCTTGAATGGCTAGGTGAGAAGGTTGTTTCTTGATCATGGCTGTATACGAACTAATGAAAGTGCTTTCAGCGAAAAAACCTTTGGTATACTCACTACCGGATGGGTGCAAATAATAATATCGAAACAATCCTTTTTGGACCAAGGCAAATTTTTTTGGAATGCTTTGATGGGTAATGTAATGGCTCCCTTTTTCTAATGATATTGAGGAGCATGCCTGGTAAAGCTTGTCTGCCTCACTTGCCGGAATTTCGGAAATGCGGTTGAGTACCTGGAAGAGGAGGTCTTTCATGTTTGAAAAATACAACAAAAAAAAGAGTTGCCAATGGCAACTCTTCTATGTTTTGGAATCCACCCTTTTAAATTCCTGTATAGTTAAAAGGGGTGATCGACTTTAATTTTTCTTTGGTGCTTTCGCTCACGTCCAAAGTGTTTACAAATTCGCTTATGGTTGCAGCAGTAATTTTGCTGTTGACCCTAGTTAATGCTTTCAAAGCCTCATAAGGATTGGGATATCCTTCTTTTCTTAAAACTGTTTGAATGGCTTCCGCGACAACGGCCCAGTTGTCTTCTAAGTCTTGGTGGATGGCTTTTTCGTTTAACTCGAGTTTGTTTATTCCTTTTTCGAGACTGGCCAGTGCAATCAACAAATGGCCTAATGGCACTCCAATGTTCCTTAATACAGTTGAATCTGTTAGGTCTCTTTGAAGTCTTGAAATAGGAAGTTTGGCCGAAAGGTGTTCAAAAATAGCATTGGCCATTCCTAGATTGCCTTCTGCATTTTCAAAGTCGATTGGGTTGACTTTGTGCGGCATAGCAGAAGAACCAACCTCCCCTTCTTTTATTTTTTGTTTGAAATAATTCATGGAAACATACTGCCATACATCTCTGCTAAAATCAATCAAAATTGTATTGATTCTTTTTAAACCATCAAACAAAGCAGCCATGTTGTCGTAATGTTCAATTTGTGTTGTTGGATGGCTTCTTTCTAAACCCAAGTAGTCCGATACAAAACGATCTCCAAAAGACTTCCAATCCACTTCTGGATAGGCGATGTGGTGGGCATTGAAATTACCAGTTGCTCCACCAAATTTTGCAGAATATGGAACTTGCTGTAACAAGGCCATCTGCTTGCACAAACGCTCTTCAAACACTTTCATTTCCTTCCCTAACCTGGTTGGGGAAGCAGGTTGTCCATGTGTCTTTGCCAACATCGGGATTGTTTCCCATTGGTGCGCCATTTCATTGATGAGATCAATAACCGTATTTAATTTGGGAACAACTATATCGTTCATCGCCAATTTTAGGGACAACGGAATGGAAGTATTGTTGATGTCTTGAGAAGTAAGGCCGAAATGGATGAATTCTTTAAATTCGGATAAATTCAAATCATCGAATTTCCTTTTAAGGAAGTATTCTACCGCTTTTACATCATGGTTGGTAGTTTTTTCAATTTCTTTTATTTCCTTAGCATCGTCTTCATTAAAATTGTGGTAGATGTCCCGCAATTTGGAGGAGGATTCTGCTGGAAAATCAGCTAATTGTTCAATGTTTGATTCGTAAAGTGCAATAAAGTATTCTACTTCTACTTGTACTCTATACCGAATCAGGCCTAGTTCTGAAAAGTACGGTGCAATGGTGTTGGTTGCTCTTCTATAGCGACCGTCTACCGGAGATATTGCTGTTAAAGCGGTTAAATTTGACATGATCGAACTTTAGTTTCTGTTTAATCGGCCGCAAAATTAGTGAAATAAGATTATATAATCTGTGCGTTAGATGCACTTTCAATAAAAATAATTTGTAGTTATTGTTATGGCGAAGAAAGGAATATGGTTTTTGGTATTGGTTTTTATGCAATTTAAAGGGTTCTCCCAAGTGAATTCTAAATCGCACCAACTCAATATTAAGCGGGTTAGCAAAGGAATAGTTTTAGATGGACAGGTAGACGATGAGATTTGGAGCCAGTTGGAACAAGGAGGGGAGTTCATGCAGAATTTCCCAGTCGACAATAAAAAGGCCACTTCTCAAACCAAGTTTATGATTGGGTTTGACGACGACTTCCTCTATGTTGGTGGTATTTGTTATGAAAATTCCAATAAGAAGAAACATATTGTAGAATCCTTAAAAAGAGATTTTGGTTTTCGCAACAACGAAGGCATCCACCTGTACATTGATACCTTCAACGATTTAACTAATGGTTTTACTTTTGGACTGACCCCAATGGGCGTACAAAGAGAAGGTTTGTTGACCAACGGGCAAGATGTTTCAACCGATTGGGACAATAAATGGTTTTCTGCGGTGCAGAATTTTGATGACCGATGGGAGTTCGAAATGAAAATACCCTTAAAGACCATTCGTTACAATGAGTCGAACGCCGAATGGAACTTGATAATATTGAGGAATGATCTTAAAAACAACGAACGATCTTCGTGGGCTCCTGTTCCTCAGGGGTACCGGCCATCGTCGCTGGCGTTTTCAGGTAAACTAAATTTTGTTGACCCATTACCCGCTGCTGGAACCAATATTTCCTTGATCCCATTTGCAGCTGGTAGTTTGGACAAAGACCATGAAGAAGGTAGCAAGGTGAACAACGATGGAAGTGTGGGCTTTGATGCCAAAATTGCATTGAACTCCGCTCTCAACCTGGACCTTACCTTTAATCCAGATTTTTCACAAGTGGAGGTAGACAGACAGGTGGTAAATTTGAGCCGGTTTGAAATATTTTTTCCAGAAAGAAGGCAGTTTTTTCTAGAGAACAACGATTTATTTGCTCAAAATGGGTTTGGAAGTGCTCGGCCTTTCTTTTCCAGAAGGATTGGAATTGCCAGTAAATACGACGAAGAATCGGACGAAACTAAAGTGGGCACTGTTCCTATCATTGCCGGTGGTCGATTAAGTGGTAAAATTGGAGATGACTGGCGTTTGGGCGTTTTAAATATGCATACTTTAAAAACAGAAGAATTTGGATTACCTGCACAAAATTTTTCTATGGGAGTTATTCAGAAAAAAGTTTTTTCTAGGTCCAATGTTTCATTTTTAGTAGTCAACAAACAGTCACTAGGAATGGATTTGTCCGATACGGTTTCTTTTGATTTAAACGACAATTTGATAGGAGAAAAAGTAGTTGGAGGCGACACCGTAGAATATTTTAAAAGTTATAACCGTGTTTTTGGTGTGGATTATAACCTATTAGGAGCAGATGGGAAGTGGGAAGGCAATGTTTTTTACCACCAATCGAACTCCCCTGCTAACAACGACAATGCCTTTGCATCTGGCCTGTTTTTGAGGTACCGGGTTAGAAAATTTAATATTGGTTATTTTGGCAACGCAATTGGAGAAAATTACAATGCCGAAGTTGGTTTTGTTAGAAGAAAGGATGTGATAAGCAATGGGATTTTTACAGATTATTACATGTACCCCAAAGAAAGTAAAACAGTGAACAACCATGGTCCTAATGCCAATTTTTTCTACACCACTAATTTAAAAGGAGAAAAAACCGATATGAATTATCAACTGGGTTATCAAGTCCAGTTTTTAAATACAATGGAAATTGAAATTGGTACCGAACACCGCTATGAGTTGTTGAGGAATGATTTCTACATTGACGATGACAACCCACTACCGGAAGGGTCGGATTATGAGTGGGATACCTATAGTTTAAGTATAAATACAGATAGAAGGGCCCGGGCAACAGCTGAAATGGATGTGACAGCTGGTGGTTTTTACAATGGAACCAGAGTAAATGTATCTGGCGGATTGCAGTTTAGATTCCGACCTTTTGGAAGCATTACAGTTGCTGCTGACTACAACAAACTTGAATTTCCGGAGCCATTTTCCGATGAAGAAATATGGTTAATTGGACCAAGATTGGATTTAACCTTTACTGATAAACTTTTCCTTACTACCTTTGTGCAATATAACGAACAGGGTGACAACTTAAATGTCAATGCTCGTTTCCAATACAGGTTCAAACCTGCATCGGATTTGTTCATTGTTTATACCGACAATTATTTCCCTAATAACTTAAAAATTAAGAATAGGGCGTTGGTTATCAAGTTGTCCTACTGGCTAAATCTTTAAATTATGGCATTTAGTTTTTTTAAGAAAAAGAAAAAAGAAGATTCACCATCTGGGCCTCACTATTATAATTTACCTGTAAAGGAAATTATTCAAGAGACTGCCGATGCAATTACCATAGTATTTGAGCAACCTGAGGAAAAGATACACTATACTTCAGGTCAGTTCTTAACCTTGATTGCAGATATTGAAGGCAAAGAGGTGAGAAGAGCGTATTCGCTTTCTTCTTCTCCCTACGTGGATGATGTATTGGCTGTTTCTATCAAAAGAGTAGAAGGCGGCTTGATGTCCAACTACCTTCCAGATACACTTAAGGTAGGCGATACCATGAAGGTTATGGAGCCCATGGGGACCTTCACAACCGATTTTGACTCCAATAACAAACGACACATCATCATGTTTGGTGGTGGAAGTGGTATAACACCCATTATGTCCATAATAAAGTCAACCTTAAACCAAGAACCAGACAGCATTGTTTCTTTAATATACTGCAACCGAAACATCGATTCAATTATATTCAAAGAGCAACTCTCAGAATTGGAATTGAAATTCGAAGGCCGGGTACATGTGATCCATGTTTTGGATGATGCACCAATGAACTGGCAAGGGCATTCAGGGCTGTTGAACCATGATATGTTGGAGAAAATATTTGAGCGCATTCCAGAGTGGGGACACGACAATTCAACTTATTTGATGTGTGGTCCTGAAGGGATGATGAACAATGCTCAAAATTTATTAGAAGAAAGGCACATACCTAAAGACAGAATTTTCAAAGAAAGTTTTGTGGCAGGTATCTTAAACAAAGAGGATAAAAAAGACAGTGCTCCACTGGATGCACGTTCGGTTAATATTGTTTACGATGGCGAAACCCATGCGGTAGAAGTTGCACCGGATACGTCGATTTTAGAAGCGGCATTGGACCAAGGGATTGATTTACCATATTCTTGCCAAAGTGGTCTGTGTACTGCTTGTAGGGGTAAATGTTCTTCTGGGAAAGTGAAAATGGATGAAGAAGAAGGGCTTTCTGAAGCCGAGATAGAAGAGGGGTACGTTCTTACTTGTGTAGGGCATCCACTGACCGACGATGTGACCATTGAAATAGGGTAGACGCTGTAATGGCAAAGAAAATATATTTCGTTTATTTATCGCTGGTCTTTATGGCCAGCTTTTTTATTTTATTTCCTTTTTTTTTACTGGTAATTCTGGTACCAAAGTGGGAAAAATACCATGCGTCCCTCAATAGGATCTGGGTGAAAATATATTTTCCATTAATTTTTGTGCCCCTGTACATCCGATACGAAGCTAAGTTAGATCCTTCCAAGAATTACATTTTTGCCCCCAATCACTTTTCATATTTGGACATCCCAATAATGGGCGTTGCACCAACCCATTATAAGTTTGTTGGCAAGAATTCAATGGAAAGCATTCCGTTGTTTGGATACATGTACAAAAAACTCCACATTACAGTAGACCGGGCGAGTTTGGCAAGTAAAAAAAGAACCATGGAAAGGGCAAGGCATGCCTTAGACAAAGGGCAGAGCCTAATAATATTTCCAGAAGGAGGGATACTTTCCAAGCACCCACCTCAATTGTCTGCACCAAAAAATGGAGCGTTTAAGCTGGCACTTGAAAAACAAATTTCCATTGTTCCTGTCACAATTCCGTTCAATTGGATATTTTTACCAGATGGATCAACCAAGGCTACCCGTAGAAGTTTGAAGGTGATTTTCCATAAACCCATAGAAATCGACCCAAAGGAGTCGGTTAACATGGAGGAATTGAAAAATAAATGGGTGCAAGTCATAACAAACGAATTGAAAAAAGAGTTAAATAGTACAAAATAAAACACCATGAAAATAGACAACAAGACCTTAGAAGGAATGGCCCATCTTTCTCGATTGAATTTGGATCAAAAGGATGTGGAGGAATTGAAAAAGGACATGTCAGAGATTCTGGATTGGGTAGAGAAATTGGATGAGGTGGATACAGAAGGCGTTGCACCACTGACCACAATGTCACATGAAATAAATGCGGTAAGAGAAGACAAAACGAAACCCCATTTGAGCCATGAAAAGGCCTTAAAAAATGCGCCAAAAAAAGATTCAGATTATTTCAGGGTGCCAAAAGTATTGGATTAATAGATGGGAGATTTTGCATTTTGGAATAAATGGTCTACTAAAGACCGTTGGCTGAGTAGGTTCGCCTTGCTACTTTTTGTGGCTAGCATTGTGTTTTTTTTATTTGCATATGGGCAAGACGCTGGTTTTGTAATTGACTGGGAAGTAATTGCGCAAAGAGAGACTTTTAGGTATCCTGCTGACTATATAAATGCCGGGCCCTTTCAAATCCCCATTAATTTAAAACATTTTGTGTTGTACGAACAATTTAACGGATCAGAGGTGGTGATTTTGCCATGGATATCCTATTTGTTGCTTGCTACTTCTTACTTGTTTTTCTGCTTTGGATTATCATTTGTTACTACCTTAAAGCGATTTTGGTTTATTTTTGGAATGGCATTAGCAGCTCTGTTTGTTATTGGCTACCAAATGGAATTGCTGATGGTGTTTGGTCGATATGACAAAGTTTTTACAATTGGCGTACTGGTAGCTTATTTTATTGCTGCTTTTCTATTCAATGCTTTTTGGAGCCACGTTGCTTTTTATATTCGATTTTTAACCTTTTTAATAATTACCGGTATTGCTGGGTTGGCTATCAATAGTTTTGCAACTATCGAAACACCATTTTTATATTTGGCTGCCTATGGTATGTGGGCTCCAGTAGTAATCAGTTTGTTATTTATAGTATTGGTGGCACATGAAATACCTGCTTTTTTTATTTCAGTTATTTCTTCTACAAGTACCTTCAAGGGGATCAATTCCATCAAACATTATGTGTTTATAAGTTTGATCTACATCGTCAATTTAATACTAGTTTTTATGCACCAATTGGGCACCCTTAACTGGCAAGGTGTGGGGTACAATTCAATGGTGTTATTGGTGTTGTCTTCTGTGGTAGGAATTTGGGGCTTTAAAAATAGATCCACGCAATACGAGTCTATTTTTGAGTTCAAAACTCTAGGGTTTTGGCTGTATACCGGTTTGGCGGTGGTCACGTTTGTTACTTTGGCTTGTTTCGCGGCAACGGCAAACGACCCTGTAATTAAAAGCTTTGAAAGAACCATTTGGTATTTTCATTTGGGGTATGGGGTCATCTTTTTTGCCTATGTAATAGCCAATTTTTTTGGACCTCTAGGGCAAGGAATGTCTATTGCAAAGATACTTTATCAGCCCAAGTACATGCCTTACTTTACCTATCAGTTTATGGGGGCCATAGCTTGTTTTGCAGCATTCGCGTCCACCAATTGGCAAACACCTTTTTACGAAATTATTTCTGGCTACAACATTGGTTTGGGGGATCTTTATAAACACAATAACAATTTATTGCTTTCCCAAGAGTACTACAAAGAAAGTGCAGTTTACAGTCATTTTAACCACCGTTCCAACTATTCGTTGGCTTCGTTGGCTAGGGCTTATGGAGATGAAAAAACAGAAGCACAATATTATTATGAAGCGAATTTAAACAGGCCATCGCCATATGCTTTTAGTAATTTGGCAGGGCTTTATGTCGAAAATGGACAAGTGTATGAGGCTATATTTACCTTGGAAGAAGGAATTAAAGTTTTCCCAAAAGTTGGAGCTCTTAAAAATAATCTAAGTGTTTTAATGGCCAAAGAAGGGGCGTTGGACTCCGCTTTAATCTATACTTATTTTGCTAAAGGACAAACGCAAAAGTCACCACTTTTCACCAACATAATAGGCTTAAACGCTCGGTATATGGAGTATGTCTCGGCAGATTCAATTTTTGAAGCTTACCACGTGCCTGGGTATACCTCCAATCAATCCAATGCCTATGCCTTGTACTCTAAAATGGGCAAGGCATTACAAGGTTCTAAAAAGCCGCAGGATTCTGTTCTTAATTTGTTAACCAGTACGTTGCTATATGAGCAATCCTTGAACCAAGTGTTTGAGGGTGATTTTGAAACAAATCAATTGGGCAGTTATTTGAAACATCCGTCCAATGCAGTTTTTAAGGGCGAGTTAATGTTGGCAGAAGTTTGGTTGGACTATTGTAATGGACATATTGGTCGAGCGATCCATGGGCTAGAATTATTGGCTCAATTGGACTATGTAAATGGTCCTGAATACCATTCTATGGCAGGCATGATGGCATTGAAATTCAAAAACTATAAGACTGCTCTTCATTTTTTTCAAATGGCAAATTACCAAAGCCCAGGACATTCCTTGCTTCCTTTGGCCATGGCACAACTAGAATTAGAACCGCAAAAGGGAGATTCTGTTTTGGCTGTTTTAATGCAAATTGGCAAATTGGATGAAAAGAAAATAGCTTCTGACCTACTTGCCGCCAGAAAAATAATGACTGCAAAAGACTTAAAAACTGATTTCGAAAAATTTACTTTTTACAATTACAATGCAGCTTTTGGTCTTGCCAATTTCCCAAGTGTTGTGGAGGCGACTTTCGAAAATGATAGTTATTTGCAGTTGTTGTTGGTCAATTTTTGGAAACGTTCTTGGGCCAAAGGAACCATAGCTAAAGATGTAAAAGTCATTGCAACTTGGCCTGAGTTAAATCCAACCTTAATGTCGGAGTTGGATCTGCTCCTGCAAGATTACAGTTTGTTAGAAATGGATTCTGCACAAACAGTTGCCATGGCCAGTGAAAAGAATGGAGCGACGCCTTCGGACTTTGCAACAGTTATCAAAACATTAGGCTCCGGTTATGTTGGGGATACCATTCGTTTTGATTCGATACAATCCATTGTTAGAGACAACCCCTTCAAGGAGGAATACATACTAGCACTTGCCAATTATTGGAGAAAAGACAGCCCGATTGAAGCGTATTCTATGTTGCAAGAAGCTTTAGAGGTGAATAAATTTTCACCTGAATTGCTCAAAGCTTATATGAAGGTATGTGTGGAGTTGGAGTTTTTTGACTATTTGGAAAATCCACTGGAAAGGTTTAGAAGGGAAGTAGAGCCTCAAGAATACATGGAATTTGAACAAGAATTGGAATCATTACAAAAAGTGGAGTTTTTTG
Organism: Cytophagales bacterium Alg240-R148; assembly: GCA_900537185.1. Taxonomy (GTDB): domain Bacteria; phylum Bacteroidota; class Bacteroidia; order Cytophagales; family Cyclobacteriaceae; genus Alg240-R148. The sequence goes on along the minus strand of LS999827.1, from coordinate 158,418 downwards.
AGTAAGTAGTTCAATTGCTATTTTTCACATTAAAATGGATATTCCTCCGCTCACATAATTATGTAGATAATAACATCCTTTTTTCACCATATTCGTTAGTAGTTAGCATGGCATCAAACTAATTGTTGGCCTTATTGCATCGCTGTAAAAATTGAATTTATGAGTACAATTATTCAGACAACGGAAATTTCAAAGACCTATAGAATGGGAACCGAAGTGGTTGAGGCTTTGAAGACAATTTCTATTACAATTGATAGGGGAGAATACGTAGCTTTTATGGGGCCTTCAGGTTCTGGGAAGTCAACGTTGATGAATATAATTGGTTGTTTGGATACGCCAACAGCGGGTCAATATGTTTTGAATAACCACGATGTAAGCCATCTAACTGAAAATGAGTTGGCCGAAATTAGGAATAAGGAAATTGGGTTTGTATTCCAGACTTTTAATTTACTTCCTCGGGCATCGGCCCTAGAGAATGTGGCACTCCCATTGATTTATGCTGGGTACGGAAAATACGACCGAGAAGAAATGGCATTTGCAGCCTTAGACAACGTTGGTTTGGGAGATAGAGCAGGACACCGCCCCAATGAGCTTTCTGGTGGTCAAAGACAAAGGGTGGCCATTGCAAGAGCGTTGGTCAACAACCCAAGTATAATTTTGGCGGATGAACCAACTGGTAATTTGGATACCAAAACTTCGTACGATATCATGGATTTGTTCCAAGAATTGCATGACAAAGGCAATACAATAATAATGGTAACACACGAAGACGATATTGCCCATTATGCCCACCGCATCATACGGTTGAGAGATGGGTTGGTTGAAACAGATAAAATAAACAATGAAATAACTAGAACTTCCGTTAGAGAAGAAGTATAAGATAATAATAAAGTTAAGGTTTATTGGAGAATGAAAAATTGGGCATTATTTGCCCTTTTTTTATTGTTAAAAAAAAACCATCTTCGTTCTTTAATTGCGCAGCACAGACAAACAAAAATTTGAAATGAAGGTATATACGAAAACTGGAGATAAAGGAACTACCGCCCTCTTCGGTGGCAAAAGAGTTTTGAAATCTGATGCTAGAATTGAAGCATATGGTAATGTAGATGAACTCAATTCTTTTTTAGGTTTGATTAGAGACACTTATGCAGATGAAAAAGTAACCAATCAAATTATTGAAATACAAAACACATTGTTTGTAGTTGGTTCTATTTTGGCTACAGAGCCTGGCAACACCAAGGTAAAGGTGCCAGAATTGGACGAAAACCACATTGAATCGCTTGAACAATGGATGGATGTTATGGATGCCGCGCTTCCTCCAATGCGGTTTTTTGTCTTGCCTGGAGGGCACCAAGCAGTGTCATTTTGCCACGTTGCCAGAACTGTATGCAGAAGATCTGAAAGAGGGGTGATCCGATTAGGGCAATTGGATGCGATATCCGATTTACCTGCAAAATACCTCAACAGGCTGTCTGATTACCTTTTTGTCTTATCCCGGTACATTACGGTTCAATTAAATGTTGAAGAAATACCTTGGAAACCTTCTGTAAAGTAGGTTATTAATTTCCCTTTTTATAAATTAGCGCAAAATTTTTACCAAACACTTGTTAGATATGGCAGAAGTTATCAACATTGATATACAAAAGACTCAAAATTCTAGAATTGAGACACTTGATGCTAAAAACATTCCTTTCGGAAAGCTTTATAGCGATCATATGTACATTGCAGACTTTAGAGATGGTGCTTGGGGAAACAGCAGAATTTTACCTTATGGTGAAATATTGATGAGCCCGGCCTCACCAACTATTAATTATGCCCACTCCATTTTTGAAGGCATGAAAGGCTATAGATCGGTCAATAACGAGCTTCTGTTGTTCCGGCCAATAGATAACTTCAAAAGGTTAAATGTCTCAGCAGAGCGCATGTGTATGCCTCAAATTCCAGAAGAAGTATTTATGGAAGGGCTGGATGCCTTGTTGAAACTGGATAAAGATTGGTTCCCAGACGAACCTGGTACCTCCTTGTACATCAGGCCAATTTTGTTTTCGAAGGACGATTACATTGGGATTAAACCATCGGATAAATTTGATTTAATGATCATTACTTGCCCAGTTGGAGCCTACTATTCAGAACCGGTAAGTGTTAAAGTTGAAACAGAATATACTAGGGCAGCGGCCGGAGGAACAGGATCAGCAAAAACAGCTGGTAACTATGCAGCCTCTTTGTATCCTGCGTTACTGGCTCAAAAGCAAGGCTTCGATCAATTGTTGTGGACAGATGGCGTGCACCACGAATACATTGAGGAATCTGGTACCATGAACGTCATGTTTGTAATTGACGGGGTACTAAGAACAGCTCCTGCAAGTGATACTATTTTGCATGGTATTACAAGAGACAGTGTACTTACCTTGGCCCAAGATTTTGGGATGGAAGTAGAAGAAAAAGCGGTAAGTGTAACGGAGCTAATTGATGCCATCAAAACGGGTCGTCTAACAGAGGCTTTTGGAACAGGAACAGCTGCTACAATTGCTCAAATAAAATCTATTGGGCACAATGGCGACCTCTATGAGTTGCCAGATGTTCCATCTAGAGAGTTTTCAAATAAGACATTGCAATATTTGGATGATTTGAAACTTGGAAAAATTGAAGACAAACACGGTTGGATTTACAAAGTGTAACCAACAAATAAAAATAAAGTAAAAAGAGAAGGCCAAAAGCTTTCTCTTTTTTTATGCATTTTACTGGCTAAGCAGTTTCTGGAGTTTATTTTTCTTTGTAAGTTAGACGAACAATACCCTGGTTATGAGAATATTATTTTTATTACTATCCTTTGCTATTTTTAAATCAACAGCTCAGGAACGCAACAAAATCTACCATGTAAAAAAAATAACAACGCAAATAAAGGTAGATGGAAAGCCCGAAGATCCGGGCTGGATGGACATAGCGTGGTCTGATAATTTTGTAGATATTGAGGGGGTTAGAAAGGGAGAGTTAGAGTTGGTAACCAAGTACAAAATGTGTTGGAATGACCAAGGAATATATTGGTTGGTTTGGATGGAAGAACCACATGTGTGGGCCACTATTGAAGAAAATGAAAAAGTTATTTTTCACGACAACGACATCGAGTTTTTTGTAGATCCCAATGGAGACAATCATTTGTATATGGAATACGAATTGAATGCGCTGGAGTCGCATTGGGACCTCCTTTTGGTTAAACCCTATCAAAATGGAGGGCCAGCACTCACTTCTTGGGATTTTGCGGGAACTAAAAAAGCAGTATACATAAAAGGAAGCCTTAATGACAACTCTGATTTGGATACGGGTTGGTATGCCGAAGTGTTTATGCCTTTTTCCAGTATAATGGCAACCTATACTAGGTTGCCAAAACCAAAACCTGGAGATTTTTGGAGGGTTAATTTTTCAAGAGTGCAATGGGAACATCAAATAAAAGGCACAGGTTATGAACGCAAAAAGGATAAAAACGGCCGCCTATTGCCAGAATACAATTGGGTCTGGTCGGCTATTGGGCAAGTAGATATGCACCAACCCGACCGTTGGGGATATGCAGTTTTTGAAGACAAAAATCCGATCGATTTTAAGATTGGAACACCTGAGCAAATCAAGAAAGAACTGATGCGCTGTTATAGGCTTTTAATAGGTTATAAAAATACTGTGGGACACTGGCCCAACCAATTGGAACAAATGGAAGGATATTCCGAAAGCAGAAACAAATTGTACGTTTATGAATTTGAAAAAACCAAAACGAGTTTTGTTCTTACTGTATCAACTGAAAAATCTTCCTGGGCCATCAACCAAAATCGAAAACTATATACCCCTTATGAATAAACGTCAATTTATTAAACGCACAACAGCCGCCATGTTAGGCTTGTCTGTTGCAGGGTCGATCCCGCTTCCTTTGTTAGGAGGCCACGACAAAAGCAAAGATTGGATTTGGTTGCGTCCGCAACCAGAAACCACCACCGATGAATGGCATGGTATCTTTTCAACTATTAAGTCTGCTGGTATAGATGCCGTGTTTGCTCAAGTATACGATGGAGCCAACCCTTTGTTTGAACACGACGCTCTAGAATCCAAGGCTTTGTTGTTGGAAAAAATAATTCCTATTGCCCACGAGCACCAATTGGAGCTACATGGCTGGATGTGGACAATGATCTGTAACAACAAAACAATCTTAAAAGAACACAAAGATTGGTATGCTGTAAATCGGAAAGGGCAATCTGCGGTTAAAAAACCAGCATATGTGGATTATTACAAGTTTTTATGCCCCAGACATCCGGAAGTTAAAAGGTTTGTACAAAACAATGTGAAAAACTTGGCCAATGTTAAAGGATTGGACGGTGTTCATCTAGATTATGTGCGCCAGCCGGACGTGATTTTGGCAGAAGCCCTGCAGCCCAAGTACAACATAGTACAAGATAAGGAGTACCCAGAATACGACTACTGCTATTCCGATATTTGTCGAGAAGAATTCAAAGCCAAAAGTGGTATAGATCCATTGAAAGATTTAGAGGACCCTGCTGCCCACCAAGAATGGAGACAATTCAGGTACGATGGCGTAAGCGAATTGGTTAATGGCTGGTTGGTTCCAGAAGCTAGAAAACAAAAGAAATTTATTTCAGCGGCTGTTTTTCCCAATTGGGAAAGTGTAAGGCAAGAGTGGTTCAATTGGAATTTGGATGCCTTTTTCCCGATGTTGTACCACAATTTTTACAACAAAAGTTATGATTGGATTTTCGAACAAACCAAACATATGAAAAACCAACAAAAATATGGGAGGAAAATATATTCTGGTTTGTTTGTACCAAAAATACCAGCCGAAGACCTCAATATGGTGCGAAAGAGTTGTTTGAAAAGTGAAGCCAGTGGGGTGTCCTATTTTGACTTCCAGAGTTTTTCTGAAGCGCATTTTAAAAATATTAAGAAATAAGCATTTTTAACTTTATTGGTTTTATACCTTTACACAAAATAAAAAAATATGACAACAGATCAGTTGAAAGACTTGAAGGCCAGGGTAGCGGCTTTGGGGAGGTACCTTTGACTACGATAAGAAAAAGGAAGAATTACAGGACGAAGAATTAATCACTGCCCAGTCCGAGTTTTGGAACGAACCAAAAGAAGCGGAAAAAATACTTCAGAGCATTCGGGCGAAAAAAGTATGGACCGATAGTTTTGAAAAAGTGAATGCCCAATTCGAAGACTTGGAAACATTGTATGAATTCCATGAAATGGGTGAGGTAGAAGAAGAGGAGGTAGAAGAAGAATACAAAAAGGCAGAATTTATTATTGAAGAACTTGAGTTCAAAAAAATGCTGTCTGGGCCAGAAGACCAATTAAATGCTATGCTGGAGATCAACCCAGGTGCTGGAGGTACTGAAAGCCAGGACTGGGCCGATATGCTCAACCGTATGTATATAATGTGGGGAGAGAAAAACAAGTTTAAAGTCAAACAGGTAAGTTACCAAGCAGGGGATGTTGCCGGTGTAAAGTCGGCTACGTTGGAATTTGAAGGTGATTTTGCCTATGGCAACCTGAAATCCGAAATAGGCGTGCATCGGTTGGTGCGAATTAGTCCTTTTGATTCTGGGGGCAGGCGCCACACTTCTTTTGCCTCTGTTTATGTATATCCAATTGTTGATGATTCTATTGAAATTGCAGTGAACCCTGCTGATATCAAGTGGGACACCTTCAGAGCAGGTGGCAAAGGTGGGCAAAATGTGAATAAGGTTGAAACCGCTGTGCGCTTGCACCACGCTCCCTCTGGTGTAGTGGTGGAGTGCCAACAAGAACGATCGCAACTTCAAAACAAAGAAAAGGCCATGAAAATGTTAAAATCAAGGTTGTATCAAATTGAAGTGGATAAGCGCAATTCGGAACGGGATAAAGTAGAAGCAGGAAAGATGAACATAGATTTTGGTTCTCAAATAAGGAATTATGTTTTGCATCCTTATAAGTTAATCAAGGATGCTCGAACCAGTGTAGAACGGACCGACGTACAAAATGTATTGGATGGCGACATCAACGATTATATAAAAGCATTTTTACTCGGATACCAAGGAAGTAAAGGAAATCAGTAACAAGGAGCTTCGGCTCCTTTTTTTATACATACCCTTTTTGTTGGAGTGCAGCATAGATGGCCGTACAAACCCAGGCGTCTGTTGCGGCATACCGGATTTGTTTGCTTGTGAGTACTTTGGCGGCCCAATCGGAAGTTTGAGCACCCTTGGAGATTCTAATATTTAACAACAGTCCAGCCAATTTTCTAACCCCTTTTACTTGTATTTCTGTCTTGCCCACCATTTCGTTGAGGTCTGCAAACCCATTGGGGTTGAGTTGAAAACTTTTGCGCAAATCCACCAAATCATCGTGTAGGCCAATGCCGAGTTTGGTGATGGTCTTAGATTCCATAAGTTCTTTAATGCCGTCGACAAAACCTATTTTGTTGACTCTAAAAAGAAATACCTTGTTGGGAATTGCTATTTGAACTAGGGCGGTCGGGTTGTACCCACCTTTAACAAAAACGGGTTTCGACTCAGAGTCAAAACCCACTATTTTGTGTTGTCTAATTTCTTGAATAGCAGATGGGACAGACTCTTTTCTATCTATCACAACTACTTTACCTTCGTACTGGCTCAGTTCGAGGGTGTTGATTTCTTCTTTGGTTATGGTTGTTTTTATCAAATTGATTTGTTTTCAGTAGCTTCTTCTGTCCGTTTTATTTTTATACCTAGATAGGCGAACACTATGGTCATAAATGGACTAATTATATTGAAGAAACAATAGGGTAAAAATTCAATTACTCCAACGTTGAGTACACTGCTCTGGTAGGCTCCGCAGGTATTCCAAGGGATTAAAACCGAGGTCACCGTGCCAGTATCTTCTAGTGTTCTACTTAAGTTTTCAGGCGCCAATCCGCGTTCTTTGTATATTCCTTTGAACATTCGCCCTGGAACAACAATCGCGATGTATTGATCAGAGGCCGTTAAATTGAACCCAAAACAAATGGCAGCAGTGGAAGCCACTAAAGAACCAGTGGAATGGGCAAGTTTTATAATGGAATCTGCTAAGCGTTTTAAAATCCCACAAGTTTCTAATACACCTCCATATATCATAGCACAAATGATGAGCCAGATGGTATCCAACATACCTTGCATTCCTTTTCCTTTTAACAGGCTATCCACCAGTTTAAGGCCTGTAGGGATTTTTGTTTCTTGGAACATGCTCTTCGTGACCCCTGCAAATAAAGACAATGCACTTACTTCCGTTTTACCAGCAACGTGGGATTCTTTTTCGATTTTTGTCATCATCCCAACCATCTCCGACTCCGCAATGTTGGCGGTTACTTCTGGTTGAAAAATAACTGCAAACAACCCTCCCAATAAAGTTCCAATGAAAATGGCCGGAAGAGCAGGCATTTTTTTAACTATTAAAAATACAACGGCAACAGGTACTAAGAACAAAACTGGAGAGATAAAAAATTTATCTGCTATTGCTGACTGTACCTGAGCGATGTTGTCTGGTGCAGCAGTGGTGTCTAGAAAGAATCCCCAAATTAAAAATATGATTAACGTAATACTGATGGAAGGAATGGTGGTAAGTGCCATGTACCGAATGTGGGTAAACAAATCGGTTCCCGCCATGGCTGGTGCCAAATTGGTTGTGTCTGACATTGGAGACATCTTGTCACCAAAATAGGCTCCCGAAATTACCGCCCCTGCGATCACCGCTTGGTTGATACCCAGTGTTTGCCCAATTCCGATAAGTGCAATACCTATGGTGGCTGAGGTAGTCCAAGAGCTTCCTGTTGCGATCGACACAACAGAACTAACAATACAAGCTGCAACCAAAAAATAAGTAGGACTTAAAATTTCCAAACCATAATAGATCATAGCCGGCACAATACCACTGATCAGCCAACTCCCCGTTAATGCCCCTATTAAGAGTAAAATTAGAATCGCCGACATGGCCGACCCAATGCTGCTAACAATACCATCTTGTATTTCGCGCCATTTGTATTTCAGACTCAAACCAATAAGGGTGGCCACACAGGCTGCCAACAACAAAGCGACTTGATTGGGTCCATAGGAAGCGCCGTCTCCAAATACTTTTACATTTATAAATAATAATAGGACAAGAAAAAAAATAGGTAATAAAGCCTGAATCAGACTTGGTTTTTTGTGCGAGACGTTCATGCAATTTTCATTTGTAAAAAAGAGTCTCCAAGATAATAAAGATTTTGTTATAGATGCATTAATTCAAAGAATAAAAGCCTTGTTCAGCAGGGGTAATTTGCAATAGCCCAATCTTTTTTTTACTAAATCAATTTTTTTGCATAAATTGTTATGCATGAAGAGTATTTATAAGATTGTAAACAAAGCCTATGATTCAAAGTTTTATCTATGGGTTCTTAATAACATCCTATACAAGGCCATTCCATTTAACAAACCACACCGATTTGAAATTGTGGCTTTGCAAAAAGATGCTATAACAATAAAATTGCCCTACAAAAGAAAAAACCTAAACCATATCAAAGGCATCCATGCCTGTGCTTTGGCTACTGTTTCTGAATACTCCACTGGATTTTTATTGATTTCAAACATTGATCCTTCCAAATACCGTTTGATTTTGAAAGACCTTTCTATGGCATACCACTACCAAGGGAAAACAGAGGTGACTGCTGGATTTACATTAACACAAGACTGGTTAGAAGAAAAGGTTTATAAACCCTTAGAAAATCAAGAATCTATTGACTTATTGTGTGAGGTAAAAACATATGACATCCACAACAACCATATTTCTACCGGAAAAGTAAATTGGCAGGTAAAATCATGGGAAAAAGTGAAAACAAAAGTGTAAATTAATAGTAAACACTGATTCAGTATGAGAAAAATTGATCAATTACTTTCTGAGTACGGGGCATCCCACCAAAACAAATTGAACAAAGCAATTCATTGGATATGCGTTCCATTGATATTTTTTTCAATCGTAGGGTTAATCTGGAGCATTCCGAGTGTGATGCTGCGCGATGTTACTGGAATTCAAAGCAGCTACATGAATTGGGCAACAATTTTATTAATTATTGTCGTGCTTTATTATGTTTCTTTGTCCAAGTCACTGTGGATTGGCATGGTAGTTTTTTCATGGTTGTGTATGGTGGCGGCCAATTGGATTAGCAATACTTTCTCCATGTCTCTTTGGATGTTGAGCATAATAATCTTTGTTGTGGCCTGGATATTCCAATTTTATGGGCACAACGTAGAAGGTAAAAAGCCTAGTTTTTTAAAAGATGTTCAGTTTTTGTTAATAGGGCCAGCATGGCTGATGCACTTTGTGTATAAAAAATTAAACATACCATTTTAAGCCTTCACTTTTTGTTTTTTATACGTAAAAGTTCTATAAAATTCGGGTATATTTATGCTCAAAATTTGAAGCCCTGAAAGACTTTTACCGAAATATTAAATACTCTACACTTTCCATGGTGGTAAGAACATTGGGCGTTCTTACAGTAAATAAATTGTTCGCCTTATTTTTCGGGCCAGTGGGCATTACTTTTTTATCGCATTTTCAGAATGTGCTGAGAATTATGACCCTTCTTCAAACAGATGGAATTTTCAAAGGGGTCATTCGTTTTATTTCTGGAGATAACATCAGTGATGTAGAAAGAAGAAAATATACTTCTGCAGGATACTTAATGAGCATGCTGGTGGTTGGTGTTTTGTTTATAGCTTTGATTCTTTCTCCTTCCACGTATTTTAAGGAGTTTTATCCCGAAGGGAAACGAATTTACTTTTTAATTATAGTTTTAATTAGTGTTTTGGTAATCAATACTAATCAGTTTTTTTTGGCCATTATCCAATCGTATAGGCGGTTCAATGTATTTGCAAAAGTAGGAATAGCCAATGTCGTTATTATTACTATTTCAGTAGTCATTGGGATACAATCTGGTATTTTGTATGAAGCACTTTGGGCGGTAGGAATTGGACATGTATTTGTGCTGATCGTAACGATTATTATTGTCAAAAGGCAAACTTTTCAACACATATACTTAATAGTTAATAAGTCTCTCCCGTTCAAAGAACTGTATGGTTTTGTTATTATGGCACTTTCTACGTTCCTATGTGGTGCGTTGGCGGATTTTGTAGTTCGGTTGTATGCAATTGACCTTTTTGGGGCTTTAGAAACTGGGTATTGGCAAGCATTGGTCAAGCTTTCAGATAATTTAAAGATGGTATTTGTAAGTACCATTGGTGTTGTTTTTTACCCAACAGTATCGGCATACATTGCCAACAACCAGAAATCTGAACTTAAAAAATTTATATGGAAGTTTTACCAACTGAATACTTTGGGGCTAATTGTTCTGTTTGTAGTAATTTATTTGTTCAAATCTTTCATTATTACATTGCTATTTAGCGACTCTTTTGTACCTGCTACCGAATACATGGTTTGGCAGCTGCCAGGAGATTTTTTCAGTATGTTAAGCATACCTCTAATGTATTTATTTTATTCTCAAAAGAGGGTAAAAGCCTTTGTGTTAATTGAAGTGGCAGGCTTGCTGGTGTACATGCTCTTTATTTTTGTTTTGGTACCTATTTTTCAAATGAAAGGGCTGATTTTGGCCAATATGGTGAAAGCTATTTTGGTATTCCTTGCGGTGTTCTTTTTGCAGTCCAAAATATTTAAAAAAGATTGAATTTACCTGCGGTTGTCGTCTCCTTCTAGGATAGAGAGGTAGGATAAATACCTAGATTCTGCAATCGAACCTTGCTGCACGGCGTCCACTATGGCGCAACCTGGTTCGTGCGTATGGGTACAATTGTTGAATTTACAAGCGCCAAGCAGCGCGCGCATTTCTGGGAAAAAGTCGCTTAACTCATTTTCATCAATATCGATCATACCGTATTCTTTGATACCGGGTGTGTCGATAATTTTGCAGTCTTTTTCAATTTCAAACATTTGGGCAAATGTAGTGGTGTGTGTCCCTTTTTGTGCATAATCAGACACGCGCCCTGTCTTTTGTTCAATCTCAGGATGCAATACATTTAACAAGGTCGACTTGCCCACCCCCGAATGGCCTGCTATTAGAGTTGTTTTATTTTTAAGAACTTCCTGTATGGCATCCAATCCTATTTTTTCTGTTGCAGAGCCAACCAAACAGCGCATGCCTAATCCAGTATAGAGCTGAACCAAGGAATCTTGGTATTCCAACCCTTCTTCGTCCAGTAAATCACATTTATTAAAAACGATGGTAATCGGTATCCTAAAACTTTCTGCTCCAACCGACAATCGATCTATAAACCCTAATGAGGTTCTAGGGAAAACCAATGCAACCACGATCATTAATTGGTCAATGTTAGAAGCCAATATGTGTTCTTGGTGTTTCAGTTGGGTTGATTTTCTGATAATGTAGTTGTTGCGAGCATATATTTTGGTAATTAAACCAGTGTTCTCTGATTCATTTTCAATAATGTACTCTACAAAATCCCCTACAGCTATCGGATTGGTGGTTTTGAAACCTTTTAATTTAAGTTTTCCTCTGACCCGAGCATTTATTGTTTGCTCGCCTTCTGTGGAAATGGTGTACCAGGAGCCGGTTGATTTGGTTACTAATCCTTTCATTCTTGATTTTGAATCAAAGGTAAAATAAATTTCATGATTTTATCTGTAGCGCCAATGTTTCCGTCCACGTAACGCAATGCCGCCGATTTTGTTAGCGCATAATTTTCTGAAGTTTGGAGCCATTTTATGGTAGAGATCAGGTCGGTAGTTGTGGCAATTTTAAACCCGATTTTCAAGTGAAGCATATCATGTGCTTCCTGAAAATTTTGAAATTTTTTATCTCCAAAAAAAACTGGAAGCCCAAATGTAATGGCCTCGAGGGTGTTGTGTAGGCCTTCTTTGTACCCGCCGCCAATAAAAGCATAGTGCCCGTATTGGTACAATGAAGATAAAAGCCCAATATTATCAATGATTAAAACCTGGAAGTCATGAATGTTTTTATCATTGGCTTCAGAATATTTTAAACAGGGCACACCTAAAATCGCTTCCATCTTTTTAATATTGGACATTGTAATGTCATGGGGTGCTACAATAAACTTCATAGGAGGTGTCCCTTTTTGAACGAAAGGGGCGAGTACCTCTATGTCTTTTGGCCACGCACTACCCACTACCATGGTTTTGCCATTACTAAACTGTTCCGCGAGCTGTATTTTTTTAGATCCAGATACATTTTTTTTGACTTGATCAAACCTGGTGTCACCCGTTAGTGATGCGTTGTTGATCTGAATGGAACGGAGCAAGTCCATTGAAGTTTGATTTTGTACAAAATGATGGGTGAAGCTTTTTAAAATGGATCTGAATAATCCTCCGTGTGGTTTAAAAAATATTTGCTCCGGTCTGAAAATTGAAGATATAGATAGTATTGGAATGTCTTTTTGCGCCAATGCTTCTGTATAGTTGAGCCAAAACTCATACTTAGCAAAAATGGCCAAAAGTGGATTGTAATATTGCACCCATTTTTGAGCATTTTGTTTTTTGTCTAAGGGCAAATAAACTATTGCATCTGCCAGTTCGTAGTCTTTTCTAATTTCATAACCTGAAGGTGAAAAAAAAGAAAGCAGTATTGGGTGTTCCGGGTGGTTGGATTTTAGATGCTCCAGAATTGGCCTGGACATTTCGAATTCACCTAGCGATGCGCAATGAATCCAAATTGGCCTTTTCGAAAAAAGCTTTTGGTTTTTCTTCAGTTGAAGCAGACTGCGTTTTTGGCCTTGAAGCATCGACTTTGCTTTTGCATTAAAAACGCTTGCAAAGGAAAGGAGAAGGGCATAAAGAGAAATTCCAAATTGGTATAAAAAACGCATCGTGTAAAATAATTTGGACAAAAATAAGAAACCCACCTTAAAAAAAGTGGGTTTCTTTGATTTATCAATGTTACTGAGAAAATTTCCTAGTGCTTGGCCAAGTAATCGGCTACTCCACTTGGAGTTGCAGTCATGGCATCCTCTCCTTCGCTCCAGTTGGCTGGGCAAACTTCACCATGTTCTTGGTTGTGGTGCCATGCATCCACTACTCTCAATGTGTCGTCAATGTTTCTTCCAATTGGGAAAAAGTTAACTACTTCATGGCGTACAATACCTTCTTTGTCTATAAAGAAAGTCCCTCTGTAGGCAATTGGTGCAACACCTTCAAAAATCAACTCGCCATCTTCATTGTAGTTGTAATCTCCAGCCAATACACCGTAGTTCATGGCAATAGTTTTGGCAACATCCGCTACCAATGGGTAGGTAACACCTTCGATACCGCCTTTGTCTTTTGGTGTAGACAACCAGGCGAAATGAGTTTCAGCCGTGTCAGTGGATACCCCTATTACTTTAACGCCTTTGCTTTCAAAAGCAGCCAATCTTTCCTGAAATGCTAATATTTCAGTAGGGCATACAAAAGTGAAATCTTTCGGGTAGAAAAATAACACTACTTCTTGCTTACCAATAAAATCAGACAATGAAAAGTTGTCTACAATTTCTTCTCCATTCAATACCGCGTCTGCAGTAAATAATGGTGCTTTTTTTCCTACTAATGACATATTTTTTGTGTTTTGAAATTATAATCTTAGACAAAGCTATTTAAGTTCTTTGATTACTTCAATACAGGACAATTGATTTTTTTTATTATCTTATAAGTAAAATCTTTTTTGATGGGGTTTTAACCTTGACAATGAATGTGTTAACTTTGAAAAAAAAGTATATGAAAAACATTTATCTAAGTATTATCTTTTGTTTAATTTATAGTGTTTCCCAGGGGCAATCAAATATTTATAATTTCCTATTGGCTGGAGAAGATACTAATTTTTTACTGGAGCAATATACTTCGCCTATTATTAGAGGGATCGGAAATGGAGTGAACAATGGGTGGTACAACACAGCGAAAGCACATAAAACGTTAGGAGGGGAGATTTTATTTACCGCTAATTTGGCATATTTTAACGATGGCGAGCAATTTTACTCGGTACCGGCCAGTGGTCTTCCTGGAGGAACTACCTTGTTGTCTCCAACCGATGGCAATGCTCCTACTGTAATAGGACCCGCAATAACTCCTGTTTTTGAAAACAACGGTGTTGTTTTTGATGGGCCAGAGGGAGCGGATGTGAAATCGGATGTAGGTGGCTTTGTACCGACACCCATGGTTCAAATTGGATTGGGTGTGTACAAAAAAACGGACATAAAATTCAGGTTTTTACCAGAACAAAAGATAGGAGATGATGGTAAAATCAGTATGATTGGTTTTGGGTTACTCCATGATATTGGACAACATTTTAAAGGAGTAAAAGAATTGCCACTGGATATATCACTCTTCGCCGGGTATACTAGTTTGAAATCTACAGTGGATTACTCCAATAATAGTGGAATAGGAACTAGCAACGACCAGCAAGGTGTTTACAATGGGAATTCCTGGACATTCCAAGCCTTGGTGAGTAAAAAACTTTCTATAATTACGCTTTATGGTGGGCTGGGCTACGATAAAACAGACATCAATTATAAGATGGAAGGTACCTACGATTTCGGTAATTCGATAGTCTTTACCAATCCTGTTGATATGAATTTTGATGTTTCCGGAATGAGGGGAACGGCTGGAGTTCGTTTGAACATTGCCTTTTTCAAGTTATGGGCAGATTATACGCTTAAGGACCAAAATGTGCTGACTGTAGGGTTGGGCTTTGCCTTTAGAGAAGATAACAAATAATAAAAAAATGGCCCCAGCATTCTCTAAAATGCTGGGGCCATTTAAAGACTATTTCCCTTTGTAATCTGGTGCTCTTTTTTCTATAAACGCATGCATACCTTCTTTTTGGTCTTCACTTGCAAAAGCCATATAGAAGTTTTTTCTCTCAAAAAACAAACCTTCTTCCAAATGGGTTTCAAAAGATCGGTTCACTGCTTCTTTTGCTAATTGCGCTGCAATTGGAGACATGGAAGCTATGGACTTAGCTAACACCAAGGCTTCGTGCATAAACATTTCAACGGGTACCACTTTATTAACCAAACCATAGTGTTTGGCTTCATCTGCTGATATAAAACTTCCTGTTAATACCATTTCCATTGCTTTCGCTTTGCCAACAGCCTTAGTGAGTCTTTGTGTCCCACCAGCACCTGGCATCACGCCAATTTTAATTTCTGGTTGTCCGAATTTAGCAGTTTCGCTTGCCACTATCATATCGCAGGTCATTGCTAATTCACAACCGCCGCCTAGAGCAAACCCTGATACCGCTGCTATAAGAGGTTTTTTTGTTTTTTTTATTTGGTCCCAAGTGCTGAATTGATCTATCTTCAGCATATCAATAGGGGTTTTATCTGCCATTTGTTTGATGTCGGCTCCTGCAGCAAATGCTTTTGCATTTCCTGTCAATATAATAACCCGGACAGCTTCCTCCTCATCCAGTGCTTTTAAGGCATCTCGAACTTCTCCCATGAGTTCTAAGTTGAGTGCGTTCAAAGCTTTGGGTCTGTTCAATTCAATTAATGCCACGTGTTGGGCATAATCTGGGGTCACTTTTATGTATTGCATGTGGTTAGTAATTGGGTTTTAAAAAAACTAAGTAATAAAAAAGCCGCCTTAATTCAAAGGCGGCTGGGCTTTACCATGCTAAATCAGGTGTGTAAAAGTGCTATGTACCTTTTAATACTAGAAGTGTCTAAAAAGTAACTCTTTTTTTTTGTTTTTTTTTAAACACCTGACTGGGCTTCGGTTAAATCCTTGGAAACCTCTTTGTTGGAGGCTGTTTCTTCCTCTGGAGGAGCCTCGTTTATCTCTTCAAATAAATACTTATTTAGTTTTTTGCGCACTTTCATTGGAGATAAATTGTGTGCAATAACGCCATTTCTTGCTGTGGATATTTCGCCAGTTTCTTCCGAAACTATTAAAGTTAAAGTATCAGTAGCTTCGGACATGCCAACAGCTGCACGGTGTCTAAGGCCAAATTGTGCAGGTAAGTTTTCTTGTTCAGATACAGGTAAAATGCATCGCGCGGCTTTAATCCTACCTCTATGAATGATAACAGCTCCATCGTGCATAGGGCTATATTTATTAAAAATTGCCATTAACAAGCGTTTGGAGATTTCACCATCAATATAATCTCCTGATTCCGCATAAAAACGAAGTGGGCTTTCCTTTGAAAACACCACCAAAGCACCAGTTTGGGTGCTGCTCAACGTTTTAACTGCTTCAATAATTGGTGTCAGGTTGAAAGTTTTTTTCTGTTCCCTACTTTTCCAAACTTTAAAATTTCGAAGGAGGTTCTCTCTATCGAAAACAGTTGATTTCCCTATGATTAACAAAAATTTCCTTATTTCTGGCTGGAAAAGAATAATAGCGGCAATAACTCCAACACCCATAAATTGGCCAAGTATTTCACTTAGCAATTCCATTTGCAAAGCTTTTACAATTAAATAAATTAGGTAGAGCGACAAGACACCTAAAAATATTTTAACTGCCACACTGCCTTTCATCAACTTATACAGTTGATACAATAAAATAGTAACAAATGCAATGTCGATAAAATCTACCCAGCCAAAATTTAGAAACCCTATGTTAAATGCTAAAATCAATCTTTTAAATAGTTTACAAGTTGTATCGCCTCTATTGCTTGCTTTACGTCGTGTACCCTTAATATATTAGCCCCATTTAAAAGGGCCACGGTGTTCAGAACGGTAGTTCCATTAAGGGCTTCTTCTGGTAAGCAATCCAATTTTCTCCAAATCATCGATTTTCTCGACAACCCTATTAACAGAGGAAGTTTTAATACTTTAAAATAATCTAAATTTTTAAGTAATTCATAATTTTGATCGGCTGTTTTTGAAAACCCAAAGCCAGGGTCTATAATTATATCATTAATACCATGTGAAATGGCTTTTTTCACATTTATAGCTAGCTCTTTTACCACCTCCGTAACTAAATTGTTATATTGGGTCAATTGGTTCATAGTTTGAGGCGTGCCTCGCATGTGCATTAAAATATAGGGTACCTTGGCTCTAGCAACGGTCGGCATCATATCTTTATCCAGCATGCCTCCCGAAACATCGTTGATAATAGATGCCCCATTTTCAATGGCCGAAAGAGCCACCTTAGATCTGAACGTGTCTGCGGATATAATAGCTTCCGGAAAAGTTGTTTTTATTTTTTTAATTTTTTTAGCAGTTCTCTTTATTTCCTCTTCCAGTGGGATATGTTCGGCTCCTGGCCGTGTCGAATAACCTCCTACATCTATAAAGTGCGCCCCTTCTTCCAACATTTTTTCCACTTGTTTAAGGACAGCGTTTTCTTCTGAAAACCGACTGCCTTCGAAAAATGAATCTGGAGTAGCATTTAATATGCCCATCACCATGGGTTGCTCTAAGCTCAATACCCTTCCTTCGATATTAAGTGTTTTTTTATAAGAAAATAATGTATCTTTCGCCACTTTTTATAAGGTTTGGACAAATTTAAAGGATTTAGTTTTGGAAGAAAATACCATTGAAGAATATAATTCAGTAATTGCTTTTTGTAAGAATTTATTTACAAAAAAAGCCAAAGATTATGGTACGGCCTGGCGCATCATGCGGTTGCCATCCATCACAGACCAAATTTACATCAAAGCTCAAAGAATTCGATCCATTCAAGACAAAGGCGTTCAAAAAATAAATGAAGACATCAATGGCGAATTTGTAGCCATTATCAACTACTGTATCATGGCCATGATACAATTGGAATACAAATCGGATAAGGTGGAGTTGGCATATGATGAGGTAGTACCATTGTACGATCAATATGCCCAAGAGACATTAGAATTACTAAAAAATAAAAACCACGATTACGGCGAAGCATGGCGCAGCATGCGGGTCAGCTCCATAACCGATATAATCTTAATGAAAATATTTAGAGTAAAGCAAATTGAAGACAATCAGGGTAAAACCGAAGTGAGTGAAGGTGTCAAAGCCAATTACCAAGATATGCTCAACTATGCTGTGTTTTCTTTAATCAAATTAGGGGTAAAATCATGAGAAAATTACTTGACTTAGTTATCAGATTGGCCGTAGGAGGTTTGTTTATATTCTCGGGCTTAATTAAACTCAACGATCCGATTGGGACTAAAATAAAGTTACAAGAGTATTTTGAAGTTTTTTCAACAGATTTCGGAACGTTCTTTCAGTATTTTATTCCCTATGCGCTCCTCATTGGTATGGTATTAATAGTGTTGGAAGTGGTACTCGGGATAGCCGTTTTGATCAACTTTAAAATGGAAAAAACTACGTGGTTCCTTATGGTACTGATAGTGTTCTTTTCCTTTTTGACATTTTATTCTGCCTACTTTAATAAAGTTACCGATTGTGGGTGTTTTGGTGATGCCATTAAATTAACCCCTTGGGAATCTTTTATTAAAGATGTCATCCTTTTTGTACTGATTTTACATTTGTTTTGGTACCGACATTCTTATGAGGCTGTTTTTTTGAAAAGACCTTCGGCCCTCCTAATTCTTGGCAGCACATTGTTGTCTACTTATTTGGGAATTCACGCCATCAACCACTTGCCTTTTAAGGATTTTAGAGCCTATAAGGTTGGCAATATTTTACCAGACCTTACCATGCCCGAAGAAGAACCCATTACGGAATATACATTTGAAAAGGATGGTGCAACTGTGGTTTCTGAAAAATACTTAAGTGAAAAAGATGGGTATACCTACGTTGCTTCCAGAATTGTTAACGAAGATAAAATACAGCCATTATTAGTGGATTACTTTGTAATGGACAGCCAAGGCAATGATTCGACCACCTTTACATTTAAAGGCACCAAAATGGTGTTGGTTTTTCAAAATACAGAGTCGGATACTTCAGAAGAAATAACCGCCATCAATGGGTTGATAGAGTCTCTTGGCAACCAAGTAGAACCGATAATTCTAACTTCTGTATCAGAGCAACAAATAGATGCGCTTCGCCATGAATACCAATTGGCAATGCCTTATTTTTTTGCAGACGCTACTGTTTTAAAAGCTATGATAAGATCCTCGCCTGGATTGCTTCTTTTGAAAAATGGAACTGTTCTTGGCAA
This sequence comes from Cytophagales bacterium Alg240-R148, assembly GCA_900537185.1. GTDB lineage: Bacteria > Bacteroidota > Bacteroidia > Cytophagales > Cyclobacteriaceae > Alg240-R148. The sequence continues at coordinate 139,326 of LS999827.1, read as the reverse complement.
ATGGCATTATAACGATGTTCCATCTAAAGCAGATGTTTTAAAATTGATACTAGATGCCCAATAAAACTGTTTTTTTAATCGGGATGCCTGGAAGTGGAAAATCTACATTGGGTAAAAAGTTTTCTGAACAATTCCAATGGGACTTCTATGACCTGGATGCGGTGATTGTTGAAAAAAATGGTCTTTCGATTCCTGAAATTTTTCAACAGCATGGAGAAACCTTTTTCAGGGCAGAAGAAACTGCTGTTCTGAAGGATATGTTAAACTTCGAGGCGCCTTCTATCGTAGCTACTGGCGGTGGAGCCCCATGTTTTAACAACAATATGGGGCTCATTAATAAGAGTGGAACCAGTATTTATTTAAATGTCCCCCTCGACGAACTGGCCAAGCGAATAGAAGCAGAAGGCCGAGAAAAAAGGCCACTTTTCAGCCAAATGCCCTTTTCCGACTTTTTTATACAGCTTCAAAAGCAATGGCAGTTTAGGAAGCAGTTTTACGAAAAAGCGCACTTCACCCTTGAAGGAGGAGCTAAAGACCCATTGGATATTGCGGGCATATTAAAAGCTTAGTCCAATTGTTCCGGTTATGTTGGTATAAGATAAGTCGGACAATACCTGTTCTGAATATGGGTGTGGCGAGTAACTTGCTTCTGTTTTTCCAAATGTGCCTGCTAGATCCATAAAAAACTTCTTCATTGAATATCCAAGGCCTAAAGAAAATAACTGTTGGTCTTTGCCATTTTGGTCATCCAAATCTTTTGAAATGGAAGGCAAGTGTTGTACACCCCCTCTAAATTTCCATTGTTTAAGCCTTATCTCTACACCTGCCCTAATATTAACCACTTTGTTGTAAGTGCTTTGGATGGCATTGTTTTCTTCGGAAGGGTCAAAATCAGAGGTTTTTAAAACATTGGAAGAATAATCAACAAATTCTGCATCTGCAGAAATAAACCCTCTTTTACCAATAAAAAAAGCAGCTCCAGCATTCATCCGCAATGGCGTATTTAATTTGTATTCCGAAATAATAATGGAAGTGTATTGTTTGAACTCTTTGCTAGCCCCATCTGGGGAGTCGTTCCACTTGGACTCAATAGAACCATCGTATTCATCGTTCATGGTATAGTAGGTAGGGCTTTGTATCGAAAAACCCAGCTGTAAAACATCCAATGGCCTTACGATTACTCCTCCAGAAAAATTAATTCCTTTTGCCCTGATGGTGAGTATCTCTTCTAGGGTAAATGCTCGGAGTGGCTCGTATTCGGGATCCAGATCAAAGCTGAAATTGGATTCTGAATAGGTTTTTACCGATCGGTATTTGCCACTGGTAATCCCAATATTGGCCCCAACAAAGAACATATCATTTAAATTTGCCCCATATCCGATGCTCCATGCATATTGTTTGCCTTCTATGCGGATGCTTTCTTCTTGGTCTAAATTTCGAATATCATTTGGGTTGGTATAATCTTTATCTACTGGAGACCAATAACGGTCGTTGGGAAATCCTGGATCCAGAACAGAGGAATCGTCTATAATGTAAGTGTCGTATGCCAGTTGAGAATAACCGTCCAACGGTAACTCATCCGGTGTATACCCAAAGGCACCATCTTCGAAAAATTCAACAATAGAACCGCCGCCATGCCGTTGGCTGTATTTTTGTTGCCTATTAAAATCAGAAATTCTTGAAAACGATATGTTAAAACTACCTCCTTTGTAAATGGATTCTTCGTTTGGAGGGGCTAGATAAAAATTCACTCCAAAATAAGGAACATTAAAGACGCTTGCTTTTTCTGTGTTGGCGGTGCCTAAAAAGGTAGATTGGTCCGAAATGGTATTAACTCCAGCCGTTAAGGCAATTTGGTTTTTGTTGAACATGCCATTCGCGGCAGGGTTGGTATAACCAATGCTTAACTCGCCACCTAGCCCAGTCATACCATAACCAGTGCCTTGCATGCGAGCGGTACCTACGCGTTGGTGTTCGCTGAAAAGCCCGGCAACATCAGCATAACTCTGAGCTTTTGTACAAAATGGGGCAATACAAAGACACCCCACTAAAAATAGTGGCTTAATAAAAAGTTCCATATAGGTGTTGGTTTAGTCTTTTTTAGATCTTCCTGATCTACTACTCGATCTACTGCTACTGCTTCTGTTTCCTGAACTCCTTGAAGGGGCGCTAAAACTTCTGCTGGATGAATTGGTTCTAGAATAACTTCTGCTAGATGAATTAGAGGAGCCACCGGATCTAGAGTTTCTAGAAAATGAACGGGACCTATTCATGTTGTTTCGAGACATTTTATTAGTAGAACTTCTAGAAGAGCTAATACCAGAACTATTCGGTTGTTTGATCCCGCCTCCTTTTACCGTTGTCCGACTACTCCTGATAGCGGTCGCGTTGGTTCTAGAAGTAGTAGTGCTGTTGTTGGTTATCAGTGACCTGTCTGAAATGCCATTGCTGGATACAACAGAGCTCCTAGAAGTTCTGCTGCTAGTACGCACCGTTCTTCCATTGTGGTTTTCAACCGTGTTGTTGGCACTAGAATTGTTGGGGATTCTATAAGTGTATATGCTACCGGAAGTAGAACGACAGTAGTTGTAATCATTGTTAATTCTATCGTGGTAGGGGTCCCAAAAATTATTGTAATATGGGCTATAAGGATTGTTGAAAGAATGCCTGCTATATCCCATTACGGTATAGGGTCTTGTGGAAGGCCACATAGAATTTTGGTTGTAAGCATTGCCTCCGGAATAATATCTATTGGCGTCGACTATTATGGTAGAGTCATTAATTTTGTCCAACCCATTGTTGTCGAAAGTCTCTTCAAAGTAGGTGTTGGAAGAAGTCTCAGTTGTCCCTACCGCTTCGGCAACCCCATTTGCTATATATTCTGGGTTGATGTTTTTAGCAGATACTGTCTCGTAAACAACAATTGACTTGGCTGCATCTTCATTTTCTGAAAAGGAATTGACAGCAGTTACTTCCTTTGATTCTATTTTAGAAGGATTATTTTTTTTACGATCAGACTTTCTAAAGTACATGTCGTCACTTTCTTGGGCTTGTGCAAAAAATGTGCTTGAAAACAATAAAATTACCCCAATTGCAGCAGTTATATGTGATTTCCTTTTCATAACTTTTTCATTTTGATACAATTTAAATATTATAACGCAATAAATCTTTAAATAATTTATATTTGCATATTAAATATTGTAACAAAAACTATTCCAAAAAATGGCAAAAGCAATTCCTTCTAGAGCAGAAGATTATTCTGAGTGGTACAACGAGTTGGTAAAAAAGGCTGACCTTGCTGAACATTCGGCGGTAAGAGGATGTATGGTGATCAAACCTTATGGGTATTCCATTTGGGAAAAAATGCAGGCAGAGCTGGACAAAAAGTTCAAGGAAACAGGGCATACCAATGCTTATTTTCCCTTGTTTGTTCCTAAAAGTTATTTGAGCAAGGAAGCCGATCATGTGGAGGGTTTTGCAAAAGAATGTGCGGTAGTTACCCATTATAGACTTAAAAATGCTGAGGACGGAAGCGGAGTAGTGGTTGACCCAGAAGCAAAATTGGAAGAAGAGCTTATTGTAAGGCCAACTTCTGAAACTGTAATATGGAGTACTTATAAAGGATGGATTCAATCGTATAGAGATTTGCCTTTATTGATCAACCAATGGGCCAATGTAGTTCGATGGGAAATGAGAACGCGCTTGTTTCTAAGAACCGCAGAGTTTTTATGGCAAGAAGGGCATACAGCACATGCTACCAAAAAAGAAGCAGAATTTGAAACCAAACAAATGGTGGAAGTTTATGCGAACTTTGCCGAAGATTTCATGGCCATGCCTGTGTACCAAGGAGTGAAAACAGAATCTGAAAGGTTTCCTGGTGCATTGGATACTTTTTGCATTGAGGCTTTGATGCAAGATGGCAAAGCGCTACAAGCCGGGACATCCCACTTTCTTGGTCAAAATTTTGCTAAGGCATTTGACGTGAAATTTACCAATAAAGAAGGAAAGCAGGATTTGGTTTGGGGGACTTCTTGGGGCGTAAGTACCCGCTTGATGGGTGCTTTGATTATGGCCCATAGCGATGACGAAGGACTGGTATTGCCTCCTAAATTGGCACCAATACAGGTAGTGATTGTTCCCATTTTTAAAGGGAATGAACAACTCGTAGCCATAGAAGATAAACTGGCACCAACCATCAAAAACCTACGATCTAAAGGTGTGTCGGTTAAATTTGATAACCGCGATACCCACAAGCCGGGTTGGAAGTTTGCGGAGTATGAATTAAAGGGAGTTCCGTTGAGAATGGCTGTTGGGCCAAGAGATTTGGAAAACAATACGGTGGAATTGGCAAGACGGGATACCAAAGAGAAAAATACCTACGATTTGGCTGGTATTGAGGACCAAATTTTGGACTTGTTGGAAGATATTCAGCAAAATATTTATAAGAAAGCCAATGATTTTAGAAGTGAAAAAACAACAAAAGTTGATTCTTTCGAAGAGTTCAAGCAGGTGTTGGATGCGCAAGGAGGTTTTGTTTTGGCACATTGGGATGGGACGGCTGAATCGGAAGAGAAAATAAAGGAAGAAACCAAAGCTACTATCCGCTGTATTCCATTTAATAATGAATTGGAAGAAGGAAAATGCGTTTATTCTGGACAGCCTTCTACCCAAAGGGTATTGTTTGCCAGAGCGTATTAATAAAATCTAAAAGGATATAAAAAAAAAGGCCTTCCGAAGAAGGCCTTTTTTATGTTTATTGTAGTTTAATTTTTTTTAATATTGCGGTAAGTAGTTAAAAAAACTATATTTGGACAGGGATAATAAAATGTAGATGTACCAGAAAAGAGAAATATACAGATCCATAGCCGAATTAGCTTATGCAGTAGCAAAATCACAAAACGGATTACAAACTACTGAACGCGATGCTTTTATAAAAATAATTGAAAAAGAATTAAATTTTGATGCGTGGGTAGCCAAGAGTAGGTTTGATATTTTGGATTCCAAAATTGCTCCGACTATAGATGAAGCGTACAATGCTGCCATTTTTGAATTAAAAAAATACAAAGATTACTTCAACGAAGAAGACAAGCACAAGGCAGTAAAGGTGCTAAGAAAAGTAGCGGAATCTTATCGAGGGGTTAGCCATACCCAAGAGGCACTTATTGAAAAGTTTGAAAAACAAATATTCAGTCTTTAAAGGGGTTGGTTTGGAACAACCAAAAGTATTTCCGTACCTTCATTTGGTACGGACTGAATTTCAATTGTACCACCAATCTTACTTAAACTTTCTTTTACTATATATAACCCAAGACCAGAGCCTTTAGCAGACTCTGATGCTTTGTAAAATTTATTGAAAATTTTATCCATATGCCTGGGGTGTATCCCAATACCATTATCTGAAATTTTAATAGAAACTTCTTCTGGAGCAATGTGCGCGTGGATTTTTATATAAGAAGGCGTGTGGAAGGAGCGGTATTTTATAGCATTGGAAATAATATTATTCAATATTATGGAAATGCGCAATTTGTCATTAACGAAGGCGCCTCCATTGATGCTGGTTGTTTTTAATATACTTCCTGCTTCGTTGAGGTGGCTGTATTGTTCGAATATTCCTTCGATCAAACTTTCTAAATCAATTGAGTCTTTTTTGATCCCATTTTGGTTGTTTCTTGTGTAGTCCAAAATGTCATTAATAAACCCATCCATTTTCATGATGCTTTGTTCTTTTTTATCTAACAAAAGCTTCATCTCTTCCTTGCTGCCAGCAATTTTTGAAACGTTAATTAAACCTAAAAGGGAAGCAATGGGTGCTTTAAGGTCGTGCGATAGACTGTGGAGGAATGAATCAAGGTCTTCTTTGGCTTTGTGAAGTGCCTTGTTGCTTTCAACAAGCTTTTGATTGGCACGGTTCAGCTCTGTTTGTTTTGAAAGCAATTCATTTTTTAATTTAAGCTCTTCGCTTAAAGATTTTTTGGTAGAACAAAATGCCTTCTTTTGTTCTGTTATGTCTAAAAGAAGACCGTTAAAAACTATGGAGCCATCTAGTTCTTTTGAAGGAGTGGATTGGACGAAGTACCACCTGTATTGGTCTCCTTCCAAGTGGAACCTGAACTCTCCTTCAATTCTTGACATGTCGCGGAGCGCAACCCTTTCTAATTTTTTTAGTTTTTTTAAATCACTTTTGTTTAAGTGGGTTAGAATTTTATCATATTCTAATGAATTATTTTCGAAGGCAGTTTGATACCGCGCATGTGCATTTTCACTTATATAAGAGAAATACGGTTTTTTACCTTTATTAGGAAAAATACTTTGGTAGGTAATTATTGAATCAAAATTATCCGTAAGTACGGATTTGTGTTTAAGCTCGTCAATTGTCATCGTCCCTTCTTTATCTAATTTACTGCCCTATTATAGATATCCTTCAATTATGATTGAATGCTATGTCATTAGTTCAACATTGGCGGTATTCTGCGCGTTGGTATGTAGTGATTCCTTTTAAGTACAGACAAGTAACCTCAAAGAATCTATTGTATTTATTAAAGATGAATGAAGGGGAGTAAGATGTTGGTTTGATCTTGCTTTATTGCTATATCTATGCATTAAATTGAATGTCAGTTTTGTGTAAAAAATGAAAATATAGCCGTTTTTTATGCTGGTAAAAAATAAAATCACTGCTGTGTCAATACTGCAAGATTGGCTTTTTATTATTTTACTGAAGTGTTGGGTTTATTTGCAAAACATAGAAAATCAGATAGTTGGGTTGTTTTGGGAAGTGCTGGTGTCTATTGAAAAAACTGATAGGTCTTCTGTTTTTACTTATTTCGCCGCATTTCACTAATAATTGCAGAAATTCACTGTATTTATAAACATGCATAAAAAGTCCATTAATTTTTAATTTGAAATTATGTAATATAACTGAGTTTAAAGATGTAATTAAATCTATAAAATTCGGAACTTGCATAGTTGTAAATTGAATAAAACGAGAAGCCAATTCTGAGATTAGTACAATTGTTGGCTGCTCTAAAGTTATACATTTGCTTATGGACACTTTTTTAATTCTTATTTTAGTCATTGTTTCAATTGATTTTCTGTTTGGGATGTTTTTGGACATTCTAAATTTAAATTATAAAACCAATGCGCCTGTGCCTTTAGCATTAAAGGCACATTACAATTCGGAGCAGTATGAAAAATCCTTGCGCTACAAACGAAGCCAGATAAAGTTTGGGTTTTTGTCGCAAGGCAGTAGCTTTATAATATTGTTGTTGGTGCTTGGTTTTGGTGGTTTTGGGTTTTTGGACAAACAAGTTGGCTTGTACAGCCAAGACCCAATAATTCAATCGATGTTGTTTTTTGGCTGTCTTTATGTTGTGTCAGATATTCTAGGAATACCTTTCCAATGGTATTCCACTTTCGTTTTGGAAGAACAATATGGTTTCAACAAAACTAACATTAAGACATTTTGGATGGATAAAATTAAAGGCTATGGTGTCGCTTTTGTGTTAGGTGGTCTGTTGCTAGGGACGTTAATGGTTTTAATAAACGAACTTGGCACAAATTTTTGGATTTATTTTTGGGGAGTAGCAGTAGGCTTTATATTGTTTTTTAATTTGTTTTATACTGCCCTTATCCTTCCTTTGTTCAATCGGCTTGTTCCATTGGAAGATGGTGAATTAAAGGATAAAATTACGGCGTATAGTAAAAAGATTGATTTTCCAATCACCAATATTTTTGTAATGGATGGGTCCAAAAGGTCGAACAAGGCCAATGCATTTTTTTCAGGGTTGGGGAAAAAGAAAAAAATTGTTTTGTACGATACACTTATTGCAAACCACAGTACAGAAGAACTGGTTGCTGTTTTGGCGCATGAAGTTGGGCATTATAAAGAGAAGCACATTATTAAATCTTTGGTTTTGTCTGCTTTGCAAATTGGAGGAATGTTGTACCTAGCATCTTTGCTGTTGTTCAATGAAAATCTATCCATGGCTTTGGGAGGTACAGGGTCCAAAGTCCACTTGAATCTTTTGGCATATGGCATGTTGTTCACCCCAATTTCTCATGCCATCGGCACGCTGATGAATATATTAAGTAGAAAAAATGAGTATGAAGCAGATAACTACGCTAAAAAAACTTATGGAGGGGCCCCATTGTCAGAAGCTTTGAAAAAGTTGTCGGTTGACAACCTCAGCAATTTATACCCACATCCATTTTATGTGTACATGCATTATTCGCACCCGCCCTTGCTGAAGCGGTTGCACAATTTGGAGCAATAAATCAATACTTTAATGGATAACCCCTAATTCAGCTGCGTATTTAATAGCTTCGAAGGTATTGCTAACCTTTAGTTTTTTTAATATGCGCTGCCTGTGCGTGTTCACAGTATGTACGCTTATATAGAGTTTATCTGCAATTTGTTTGCTTATTAGGCCTTTGGAAATAAGAGCGAGGACTTCTTTTTCTCTTGAGGATAAAGTAGGACTTGGGTTTTCTTCAAAGCCAAATGGAGGAAAGTCGTAGAGTTCACCAAGCTTGAAGTTGATCAATCTACTTTTTGCTAATTGGTCTAACCCTTGGTCTGGCGCAATATCCATTATGGACAGTACCAACCAGATATTGTTGTTTGGGTCGTGTTCCAATATTTGGTGTTGTTCAATGACCCGTACAAATTCATTTTTGCCATTCTTTATTCGGTATTCGTTGACAAGCTTGTATTCCTTTTGTTTTTGAGGGGGGAGTGCCAAACATAACTCCAGTAAGACGATACCTTCTCCAATTAGTTTTAATAAATCTTCTGGATGAACTTTGGAGTCAAAAAAGTCATTCCCAATTTTTTCTGCTTCTTCTAGGTCGTAGTGGAGTGTTTGGGCAAACATTGGAGAAAGGTAGATGTGTTCGCGTTGGTGTAAATCAAAAATCGATACAGAACTTTTGTTGACCTGGCCTAGAACGGACAACATGGATTTGTGTTTTTCTATAATGCTGTAATCTAGTTGCTGTACATCAAAATTTTGACTTTCAAGAAGTTGGTGGTACCGCTGCATTAAGGTTTGCAAGTCGTTTTTCATAATATTACTGATAAATCAGTATTGGTTGCCGTTATTCTTTAGTGGAACTTTGAAGCACAATAATCAACTGGGTTGTGCTATGTCAAAACTAATTAAATATTTTTTTATTCTTCTTTGTTTTTTGTTTTATAACAACCTTGCTTGGGCTCAAAATCAGGTAGTTAGGGGGGTTGTAATAGACCAATTAGATGGTGTTCGACTACCGGCTGCCACCGTTCTGCTCAAAAAAAATGGGGCTATGGAAGGTACAGGAACTAATACGGATGTAAATGGGGCGTTTGAATTTTCAGAAGTGCCCTATGGTAGGTATGTGCTTGAAGTCCATTTCATAGGGTACCAGACTTTTGTTAAAAGAGCTATTGTGGTCGGAGCCGGAAAGGAAGTGGTTGTCCAGGCAGCGCTAATGGAAACAGCTACGCTGCTAGATGGCTTGGAGGTGACTGCAAACACTGTTAAAAACGAAGCCCTCAACCCACTTGCAGGAGTAAGTGCGGTGCAGTTTTCCATTGAGGAAGCCAGAAGGTATGCTGGCGGATTAGATGATCCAGCGCGTTTGGTCACTTCTTTTGCTGGTGTTGCAGGAAATACTGCCAACAACGGGATTGTTATCCGAGGAAATGCGCCCAAAGGAGTGTTGTGGAGATTGGAAGGCGTGGACATACCCAACCCAAGTCATTTTTCAGATATAATAGCCTTTGGGGCTGGCGGAATAACCGCTTTGAGTAGTTTTGCATTGGATAATTCTGATTTTTACACGGCCGCATTTCCAGCTAACTATGGAAATGCACTTTCCGGTGTATTTGATATGAAATTAAGGGAAGGCAACAACCAAAAACACGAACATGCCGTGCAAATGGGGTTAATAGGTTTGGATTTGGCTTCGGAAGGCCCCTTGTCTTCTAACAAAAAAAGTTCTTATTTATTCAATTATCGGTATTCAACATTGGGACTGTTGCAACCTGTTTTACCGGAAGATGCAGAAGGAACTGCTTACCAAGATTTGTCTTTTAAGTTGAATTTTCCGTGGAGCAAAAATAGAACATTTTCTATTTGGGGATTTGCTGGTGCAGACAAATCCAGTCAGCAAGCCGTTTTGGATTCTGCCAATTGGGTGTATGAAGACGATAGGGAAGGAGCTTCAAACCAACAGCAGTCGGGTGCATTTGGGCTCAACTATGTAACCCATGTGGGAAATAAATCAAAATTAACTTGGACTGCCTCCATGTCTATTGCAAATTTAAAATGGGCATCGGAAGTATTGGATCAAGCGCTTCACTATGTGCCCTTGGAAAAAGTAAACAATCGGTCTTCTAGGTGGGCCACCCAATTAAAAATTGAAACCAATGTTTCCAATAACCATTTCAATAGTTCTGGGTTTACCATCAATTGGTTGCAATACAATATAGATTTAAGTGCATCCAGTACAATCGGGGCTCCGCTTGTTACAGTTGCAAAAGACAAGGGAGATGCTATGTTATTACAGGGCTACAGCCAGTCCAAATGGTGGCTGCACCACAACTTGGATGTTTCTCTAGGTGCTTATGTGCAATACTTCCAAGTAAACAACGAATTGTCAATAGAGCCGCGTATGAATTTGGGATGGTCAGTTTCGGAGCATTCAAAATTTAATTTGGGTTATGGCTTTCATGGTCAACTTGAAAAGTTGCCATTTTACCTGATGGAAAACGATGGGATACAAATAAATAAAGATTTAAAAACAACAAAAGCCCATCATTTTGTATTGTCTTACGAGCGTATGTTGTCGGAGACTAGGAGGTTTAAAGTGGAACTGTTTCATCAATATTTATTGGATGTACCAGTAGAAGCCAGCGGTACTTTTTCAATGTTGAATCTTGAAAAAGAATGGTTCATAACACAACCTTTATTCAACAATGGAAGTGGAAGAAATCTTGGAGTTGATTGTACATTGGAGCAATTTTTTCAAAGCAATTTTTATTACCTAGCAACTGGCTCTTTGTTTAAATCCCAATACACAGGGGCTGACCAGGTATGGCGCTCTACTAGGTATGACAAGGGGTATGTGCTCAATTTAGTAGGTGGAAAAGAATGGTTGGTAGGAAAAAGTAAAACCAATATGCTGGATGTTAACATCAAAATCACTTGGCAAGGAGGAGACAAACTATCTCCTGTAGATGCAAGCCAATCGCATAACAACCAAACTATTGTTTACGACGAAACCATGGCTTTTTCGGATTCAAAACCCAGCCAAACCCTATTTCACTTTACGATCAATTACCGCAAGAACAGAGCAAGACATGCCTCTGTATGGACACTGCAGGTGATGAATGCTTTTGGTGCAAAAGAGTTTTATGGGTACCGGTACAATCAAAAAGAACAGTCCATAGACCCCTTTGAAGAAACCCTTTTATTGCCGAATTTGGCGTATAAAATTGAATTTTAAACATTAATTTATTGGGAATAAGTTTTGTAAGGAGGTGAAATTCAGAGGTTTTGTTTTATATAAAGCACGGATTTTGCTAAATTGATTAAAACTTTAAATCATGTTCAAAAAACTATTGCCAACTATAATTTTTGTTGGACTGTTTCAGGTCTGTTTTTCCCAAGGCTGTAGTGATGCTGGATTTTGTACGATGGGAGCCATGCGTCCAGACCAAGCCTACAACAAAAGCATCAATTTTAAGCTAAGGGCGCTTGAACTTAACCAATACAAAGGGGAGACCACACTTTCTCCTGTTATTAATGTAACTACCCTTGATTTTACTTTTGGAATTAACGACAATACAAGTGTCCAAGTAAAAGTGCCTTATATGTCAGTAAAAGGCAATTTAGGCAAAACCTCTGGTATTAGTGATTTGTCCTATAGCCTGACAACAAAAGTGATAGATTCGGATAATTATGATGTAAACATTACCGTTGGAGGTAAAATACCTACCAACAATTCAGATTTAAAAGAAGAACAAAACAACGTAGACTTTCCCATGTACTACCAAACGAGTTTGGGGACATGGGATGTTATTGCGGGAGCCTCCATTCTCAATTCCAAATGGCTTTTTGCTTTTGGTGTTCAAGTAGCGCTAAATCAAAACAGCAATGATTTCCGGTACGAAGAATGGGACTTCTATCCGGGTGGCATGGAATATATTCAAAGCCATGACTTGGCCAATAACCTACAAAGAGGAACCGACATCATGTTGCGGGTAGAAAGAAATTTTAGATTTTCAAAATTCAACTTCAATATTGGGGTGCTACCAATTATCAGGATCACACCAGACGAAATTTTGAATACTTCGGATCGGGATGGAAGTGTAGCAATTGGAGAAAGGTACAACCCAGGAGGCACTACAGGTGCTGCTGTATCGCTGGTTGCAGGAGGTGGTTATAGCTTCAATGTAAATTCAGCATTGAGGTTAACCTATGGATACAAACTGGCGCAACGGGACAATAACCCAGATGGATTAACAAGAAATACGGTTTTGGCCCTGGCTTATTTAATCAGATTTTAAGGATGAAGCATATAACGATATTACTGTTGTTCTTTTTGTGCGTAAATAATTTGGTTGCACAGGAAAATACTTTAGAGAAAGTAAGGCAATTGGCTGAACTTGGTGATTTTGAACAAGCGGAAACACTGGCGCAAGAATTAAAATCAGATGCATCTTTTTATGCCTTCGCAAATGGCGAGATCAACATGCGCAAAGGTAGGATGGACAAAGCGCTGGACTTATTTCTTATAAGCTACAACAACGCAAAAGGGAAAAACAATGACTTTGAAATTAGTTGTCTGAGTCGGTTGGGTATTGTGTATTGGAATACAGGCAATACAGTAGTGGCTGTGCGTTACCTGGAAAAATCCTTGTCTTTGTCTAAACAACTTTACTCTTTTGAACATTTAAAAGTGGCTGCAGCACTCAACGATATAGGTTTGGTTTACAGCACCAGCGACGTAGAAAAATCACTTAACTATTACTTACAGGCAAGAAAACTATACGAAGCGCTATTAGAGCCAGATGATGAAAGGTTGTCCAATAGCTGGATAAATACAGGGCTTGGAAATTCCGCTTTGGAATATTTTGGAGATGCTATTAATGATTTGGAAAAAGCAGCAGAGGGTTTTAAAAATAAATACGATGTCCAGCATCCAAGGTATGCCTTTGCTCTTACCAGTTTGGCCAATGTGTACCAGTTGATGAATCAATTTGATAAGGCAAATGATTACTACGATCAGGCTTTAAAAATCTATACTTCTAAATTTAATGCAGTACATCCGGAAATTGCAAATATCCACAACCAAAAGGCCGGGATTCTACTTAAAGAGGAAGCTTATAAATTGGCATTAAAGGAAGTGCAAAAAAGCCTAAAAGCCAATGTTCAGGGTTTTAATAGAAGTAATATTTACGAAAACCCTCCCTTAGAAAATTACCAAAGTGCAGATGTTTTACTAACCTCACTTGGGCTTAAAGCGAGGATATTAGAAGCCAGTTATTTTGGACATTCATTAAAAGATAAAGAATTAATTCTGGGGCTCAATTGTATTGATTTGTCCGACCAATTGCTTGATAAAATACGGCAAACTAGGGTGCAGGAAAAGGACAAAGTAGCATTGGGTAAGTTTTCAGATGAAATATATGCTACTGGTGTACAAATAGCGAGTACATTGGCAGAGTTTTCCTTTTTAAATAAAAGTTTGTATAGAAACAAAGTTTTCTATTATTCGGAAAAAAATAAATCCGCTGTGTTGTTGGAATCCATATCGGATGCCAATGCAAAAGCTTTTGCGGGTATACCTGAAGACGTGTTACAGCTAGAGCGTGAATTGAAATCTGAAATTGCATTCTTTGAACAAAAATTGGCCAAAGGACCAGATGAAACATCCAAACAAAAACTCTTTGATTTGGAGGCCCGGTACCGTTCGCTTATTGCTAAAATGGAAAAAGAGTTTCCAGAATACTACAGGTTAAAATACAACACCAGTATTCCTACTGTAGAAGACCTACAGTTAAATTTAGACGAAAATGCAGCGATATTGTCTTTTTTTGTAGACGATTACCGGAATAAAATATACCAATTTACCATCACTAAAAAGGGATATTCTATCGTTTCTAAAGTAAAGCCGAGTTATTTCGAAAAATACATTACTGGGTTTAGGAATTCAATTTATTTTGATATAAATGAAACAGTTATAGAAACGGGACACGGTCTTTATCAGGCGCTTTTCATAAGAAAAGTACCAAGGCAAATAGACAGATTGATCATTATTCCAACTGGAAATCTAGGAACCATTCCTTTTGAAGCTTTGATTACGTCCAATATAGATGCGGAATCAGATGTAGGAGGAACGAAGCCTTATTTAATTAACGACTATAAAATATCCTATCAGTACAGTGCCACCTTGCTTTTTAATAAGCTCAAACGATCCAGCCAAAAAACTGTTTCATTGTTGGCTCCTGTAGATTTTAAATACCAAAGTGGTGATACCTTGGCCACTTTGACAGGATCCCTTAAGGAAGTAGAAAATATCAATACAATTTTTAATAAAAGTGGTTATGCTGTTAACAGTTTTACCAAAGAAGATGCTACAGAGGCTGTTATGACATCGGACCAAACTACCAAATGTAGGGTGCTACATTTAGCAACTCATGGGTGGGTGGATGAAGAAGCCCCAGGTCTGTCTAAGGTATACCTAGCAGCCAATGAACACGCAGATGGTTATCTTCATGCAGGTGAAATTTATAATCTTTCCTTTGATACAGAACTTATTACATTGTCTGCCTGCCAAACCGGAATGGGAAAAGTAACCCGAGGTGAAGGAATAATGGGGCTAACTAGAGCCTTTTTATATGCGGGGTCCGATAATCTCTTGGTGTCTTTGTGGAATGTTGATGACAATGCAACAGCGCAATTAATGACGGATTTTTATAGCGAGTTGGTTCAGAATGATTTTGATTATTCTGCGGCACTACAAAAAGCAAAAATCAAAGCCATGTCCAGTAGTAAGTACAAAAAACCTATTTACTGGGCTTCGTTTATATTGATAGGAGATAAATAAAAAAAGAGGAGGGTGTTAGACCTCCTCTTTTCTAGATTACTCACTTTTTAATGAAATGGCAGGGTTGATTTTGGCAGCTCTAATAGTTTGTACGCTGATGGTAGCCAACGCCACACCCAATAAGGTTGCCCCTGCTGCTGCAAATGCCCAAAGCGGCAGTTCGATTTTTGTTGCAAATGTATTCAACCAATAGTTCATGATATAATACATGGTTCCGGAAGACAGAACAATAGACAGCAATAGTAGTGCTATAAGGTTTTGAGTTAACTGTATAAAGACTTGAACTTCAGAAGCTCCAAGTACTTTCCTAACACTCATTTCTTTTGTTTTCTGGCGCACTGTATGGGCAGTTAAACCAAATAGGCCCAAACAACCTACTACAATGGCCATTACTGCAAAGACTCCGAACAGGGATCCAAATCTTTGTTCTGCTTGGTATTGGCGGTTAAAGTAGTCATCTAAAAAGAAATAATCCATTGGATTTCCTTCAAAGACCTTGTTCCAAACTGATTCAATGTGCGCAAGGGTTGGTGTTATGTTATCAGAATTTAGTTTCATGGAATAAAACTCAACACCATATGGATTGAAATAAAAAATCATCGGGTCTTGAGATTTTTTTAAAGACTCTTGTGCATAGTCGTTTACAACTCCAACCACTTCGGCATCCATTTGGAATGCTGGAATGCTGATTTTTTCTCCAATAATATTTTCAAGGTCGTTGTAACCGAGCAGTTCACTGGCTTTTTTAGACAACACTACTCGGGTAACTTCTGCGTCATTGTGTGCTTCTGAAAATCCTCTTCCCGCAAGCAGTTCCATACCAAAAGTTTCAATAAAACTGTAGTCCATACTATTTAATCGAAGCGTGACTAATTTGTCATTGTTACTCCCAAATGGTTTGACACCTGCTTTGTATTCTCTTTTTTTACCAGGTATGGTGAGAGACCCTGATACCGATTCAATATTTGGCGACTGCAGAATTTCTGCCCTAAAAGCATCCACATTGGCCATGAATTCGTTACGATCTTCACTAGAAATGCCAGGTCGTTCCACCACTAAAACTTGGCTGATGTCCATTCCAATGTCCTGGTTTAATAAAAAATTCACTTGAGAATAGACTATGATGGTTCCGATAATAAGTGCTCCAGAAGATGTAAACTGGATGGTGACCAGAATTTTTCTCAACAGAGAAGCTCCTCCTGAGTTGCTGAATTTCCCTTTAAGCACTTTTACAGGCTTGAAAGCTGACAATGCAAACGCTGGATACAAACCAGACAACAGAGAGCCTATAATCCAAATGGCTACTACCACTCCAACAGATTGTACTGTGATAATTTCTAAAAAGATAAAATTAAGACCTGTGAACTCATTAAATACAGGCAACAAGAACCATATGGATACAATGGATAGGACAATTGCCATTAAATTGATTAACAATGATTCTGTTAAAAACTGGAAAATTAATTGATTTTTAAACGCACCCATTACTTTTCTGACCCCAACTTCAGTAGCCCTGTCCATGGCATGGGCGGTACTCAGATTGACGTAGTTGATCCAGGCAATAACAAGTACAATGATGCCTAGAACGCCTAGGAAATTTACCAACATGGCATTGCCATTGGCTTCTGGTTCTTCTGCTAAGTTGGAATGCAAATGGATGTCTGTTACAGCTTGTAACTGAATTTCGTCTCGTCTGTTTTGTTCTTTTAGCTCAGGGTTGTAAAGATCAAACAATGGGGGAAATTGAGCCGATAATTGCTCTACACTGCTTCCTTTTTTTAACTTTAGATAGGTGTACATGTCCTTTCTTTCCCAAGTGGAACCATACCGTTCGGGTGCCCAATCCCCTCTCGAAAATAAGGTAGAATAAGAAAATAAAACGTCAAATTTAAGGTGTGTATTTTGTGGGAGATCTTTTAAAACTGCGGTAACTTCACAAAGCTCGTCATTGAAATCATCGTCTTGCAAGCGAATCATTTTACCTATGGCTGGTGCATCCCCAAAATATTTTTTTGCCATAGATTCTGTTAAAACAGCTGTGTTAGGAAGCTTCAATGCTGATTCAAGAGAGCCTGCTACTACTTCATACCCCATCATAGGTAAAAACGATGCGTCCGCATATAGAAATTTTCTATGTTTGAATTTTATAGGATCTCCAGCTGGGTTTTCCCAGGTTATAACAATATTGTTTTTGTACCCCATATTGTAAAGCCGCGCATAAGCCTCAACGGATTCAAACTCTTCTTGAAGCACTGGGCCAATTCCAGGGAAACTTTCTGCACTGCTTATCGATAGTTCGTCATTGATGTATCGGTCCAATTGAACCCGGTACAATTGGTCTGAATCTTTTAAGAACTGATCATAGGTGTGTTCGTTGTGAACGTATAGGAGTATCAGCATTCCAGCGATTAAACCTAAGGACAAACCTGCAAGATTGAGTATTGTGAAAAATTTACTTTTCAATAAAGAACGCAGCGCAGTTTTGAAGTAATTGCTTAACATAGTAAATTGAGTTTTTGTTGACTAAATAGAAGACGATTAAATGGAGCTGTTGTTAACACGGCTTTCAAAAAAAGGATCATGTAAAAGATTTTGAAGTATGTTTCTAAGTATAGACGTTGGAAATACCAATATAGTTTTGGGTTGGTTCAATAAAGCGCAAGAATGGCAGAGTATTTTGCGCCTACCCACCCATCCTAAAAGAGGAAGTGCCGAGTATGAGAAAGATGTGCGCTTGTTTTTACTTGAAAACGGCTTGCACATCCGAGATGTAAGAACTATTGGCATCAGCTCTGTTGTTCCAGAATTAAACGACGGTTTGGAGCAATTTGTTCTCCACTTATTTCAAAAGGAGCCAGTATTTATAAAACCATCCTTATTTGAAAAACTTAAAGTACAAACCAAAAACCCTTTTGAAATTGGGTCAGATTTAATTTCAAACGCAATGGCCGCTTACACAAAATATGGGCAGGCTTGTATTGTAGTGGATTTTGGAACTGCTCTTACCTTTACTCTAATTAATAAAGATGGGCTTATTGAGGGGGTGAATATTGCCCCAGGATTAAAAACCGCCCTGACCATGTTATCTGGGAATACAGCCCAACTGCCCAATGTTTCCTTGGTTGTGCCAAGTTCAGCGTTGGGAAAGAATACCTCACATGCTATTCAAGCAGGGGTTGTGCATGGCTTTATTGGGATGGTAAAGGAAAATCTACATGCCATTCAGCAAGAAGTACCGGGAAATTATAAAATTATTGCAACTGGAGGCTTGTCGGGGATATTACCTGCGCTAAATAAATATTTTGATGCTGTGGATAAAAATCTAACCCTAGAAGGCATTAGGCTTGTTGTGGAACAGAACCAATAAAACCCACTCCTGGAGGAGGAGTGGGAGTCATTTTTATTTGTATAAATTTTTACCTGCTTCGTAGTATTTGTCCCCTTCCACCCAGAATGGAGTAGTGGGGTCGTTACCGATTAAGCGACAAGCCAAAACATAGGAACTGAAAAATTTAAATAAGTAATCGTAGTCCACCGTATTGGGATTGTCCGTCACTTGGTGGTAGTATTTCATGATTTCAGCATCAAATGACCTAAACCCCAAACTAAACGTTGGTGCAGGAACACCTTTGGCAGCAAAACTAACATTATCCGAGCGATCAAATAGACCTTGTTCTGGGGCAGGATCATCAATGGCTTCCAGACCGTAAGTGGTGCAAGCCTTTTTAATGTGGTGGTCCACAGTGGTTCTTTTTAATCCTATAATAGTAGCTACTTTGGTGTCGTTATACCCGCCATTGTCACTATTAAAGCAGTATACCATTTTGTTCAAAGGAAGTAATGGGTGGTTGGCATACCATTTTGAGCCTAACAAACCTTTTTCTTCTCCTGTAAAAAGAATAAACAATGCCGATCTTTTGGTGGGGTATTTAGCCAAATTTTCAGCGGCACTTAAAACGGTAATGGACCCAATGGCATTGTCGCGCGTACCGTTAAATATTGAATCTCCTTCTGCATTTGGTTTGCCAATACCAACGTGGTCATAATGGGCGCTGTAGATTACAAATTCGTCTTTGAGTTTAGGGTCCGTACCTTCTACCATTCCCACTACGTTTTTGGTATCTACCGAAAGGCTACTAATGCCTTCAATGGAGAGTTTTGCTTTTGCTTTTTTAGCTTTGGAAATGAATTCTACCTCTAAATTCTCAATATCCTTTAACCACAGATAGTTGAAATTGTCTTCTTTGGAATCGTCCACAATCAATTGTGGTTTGTGCAAATAGTTTACCAACATTTGCCAGTTCATTTGTTTGGAATTATAAAATTCGACCAAGGCAACGGCTCCATTTTGTTTGGCCAAATCCTTTTTTTCTTTAGAATTGACGAACATGCTTCGCGGGTTGGAATCTTCCGCTGTGCCTCCTCTAACAAAAACAATTTTGTCCTTTACATCTTTTCCATTGTAGTCGTTTTTCAGACCATAACCCAAGAAAACAATGTCTTTATCCCAGTTGCCTTCTTGCCCATCAATTACTAATAAGTTGTCGAGTAATTTAAATGATTTGTCTCCAATTTGGATGCTTGCTGTGGTTGCTGGAGTTGTTTTTTTCATAGGAACTTGTTGGAAATAACCATCGCCAGTAGCTCCTGGTACTGGTTTAACTCCAAATCTCTTGAAGGTGGACGCCAAATACCGTGCGGCAATGTTCAACTCTGGTGAACCGGTGTCTCTGCCTCTGAGCTCATCAGAAGCTAAAAAATTAATGTGTCCCTCAATGGTACTTTTGGAAACTGTTGCGTCCGTTTTTTCTTGGTCTGTTTGCGCCATTAAGAAAAATGGACAAGCTATTAAAATAGCGAGAAATTGTTTTTTCATAGTAGTAGGTTTTGAAAGAGCAAAGTACAAAAAAATGTGTCTATGAAAAAATGCTGAGTATCGAAGTACTGAGAAAATTACTCAGTACCCGACGGTGTTGGAAGCTCAGCAAATAGTTTAACGTCTCGAAGGAAGATACTCAATTATTACTGCAATTAAAAGTTATCGCTTCTGTAAATTGAATAAAATGTACCAGTAAGCCTTCTTGATTTTTAATACCAAAATGTAATGTATATTTTTGAGTTCGCTCAATAATTTTGAAAAATGGCTGAAACTGCAGATCAAAAAGCACTACAACAATACGAAACGGCATTGAAAAAGGCCATGGAGTTAAGAGTGGTGGATATTGGAAGTGCCTTAAAGTTAACAAAGGAAACATTACGAGAATGCCAAAGGGAAAAGGATCCATTTGGTCAATTTGCTTGTTGTGCGTATTTGGCATTTTTTCAAATGATCGATTCGGACTACGAACAGGTTAAAATTACAGTTGCAAAAGCCAATTTAATTTTACCTTCTGCAGGTATGCCCCATTTTGAAGCGATTTTATTATACAGTCAAGGTAGTGTTTGTTATAAAACGGATGATTACCACCTTGGAATTCAGTATTTAATTAAGGCCTACGAGCTTTTTAAGTTGGCGCATGACAAAGCAGGTCAATCCAAGGCTCAAAAGGCATTGGGGAGTATTTACGAAATATTCAAGGATTATGACAAAGCACGAAAGGCATATTTACACTCCATTGAACTAAGCGAAGCCATTGGAGATTTGAATGGAAAGTCCAATGCGTTGAATCCTCTGTCGGGGCTTTTTTTACGGGACAATAAATTGGAGGAAGCCGAAAAGGCGATTGATGAAAGCATTGCATTAAAAAAACAAACAGGAGATAAGAGAGGAGAAGCATTTGCCTTGTATGGAAAAGGAAAAATCCAGCTTAAATTAGGGGCCTATCAAGCAGCACAAACATTATTCGAGAAGGCACTTTCCATCCATTTAGAATTGAAAACCTTGGAAGGAGAGGCCATGGTTTACAACAAGATGGGTGAGCTGAATATGCTTCAAAATAATAATGATAAGGCCAAGTATTTTTTTGAGAAGGTGGTGCAAAATGAGGCTGGTCCTTCTTTTCATCTAATTATTAATAAAGCACATTACAATTTATACTTGATGAGCAAAGACAATGGGGATATGCCTGCTGCTTTGCATCATTTAGAGAAACATTTATACCATTATAGATACCTGGCTTCCAAAGAAACCAAAACTATGATTAAGAGCATTAGCTCTTTGTCTAAAGTAGAAGTGTTGGAAAGGGAAAGCAAAATACAGCAAGAGAAAAATAAAGAGATTGAGAAAAAAAATGCAGAATTGGACAATTTTGTATACAAAGTTTCTCATGATTTAAGGGGGCCGATTACCTCCTTGATGGGTCTTTACAATGTGGTCAAAATGGAGGTGGATGAACCAAAGGCGTTGCAGTATTTTGCACTCTACAACGACCAAATCATGCGATTGAACGAAATAATTATTGATTTCATTAACCTGACAAGGATTAAAGAAATGAAATTGGTACCAGAACCGATTCAGTTTGAGTCAATTATTGAGGATTGCATTGGGATGTACAGTTATTTTCCGGTGCATCAAAAAATAAACTTTATTATTAACGTTGAAGAAGCACTCTTTTTTGAGTCTGACAAAAGTACGATCAATACCATCATTCAAAATTTAATCGAAAATGCAATTAAATATGCTCGCAATGATATTGACCCCTTTTGCCATGTATCCATTAAGCAGAACAACGGGCAACTTGTTATAAGGGTAGAAGACAACGGTATCGGTATTGATAAAAAACACCAGGAAAAAATATTCACTATGTTTTTTAGAGCCAACGACATCACACAAGGGTCGGGTCTTGGCTTGTATATTTTAAAAAATGCAGTGGAAAAACTGAATGGCGCGGTTCGCTTTTACAGCGAAGTGCACCGAGGGAGTACTTTTGTAGTAGAGTTACCCCTAGTTCCTTAAATATATCTTCAGGAACTAGGGATTCTATTTAAAGCGATGTTTGCAGTGTTTTCAAAGCAGTTAATGTTTGTTTTTTTACTGCATCTAAATTGTTTTTAGATTCTTGGAAAAGTTGGTTGTAATACTCAATCCCTTCTTTTAAGTTGTTTTTGAAAGCATCAATTTTTTGCTGTTGCTTTTTATCTACACCATCTATTGGTTTTTCGACTTTGTTTTTAAAATAATCGATGTACATTTTCAATTCTTTGATGAACATATTAGGGCGGTTGGCATCGGCTAAAACATTGGCCCTACCGTAAATGTGGTCTACCATAGATTTTAAAGAAACAGATCGGTTGAAATAAGCCAAATTGGGCCCTGGACAAATTGTTACTTTATTGCTAAGTTTTTTATTGGCAGCGTGGTACAGGTCCAGTGTAGAAGCTGCTAGTCCAACACAAATGCAAGATTTTACTGTAACCGCTTTTATTTTTTGTTCTAAAACATGGGGGGGCAACCCTTGATTTTGTAACGCTTCAATTGCTGTTTTCTGGTATTTACTAGAAGCAGTACAGGTACTGTTGCCATTGGCGTCTTTGCTCAATGCTAGGTGTTTTTTAGGGCAAGAACTACCAGGTTTGTCTTGCGCAATTAACTGCTCTTTCTCGATGTCTTTGCTATTGCCCCGTATGTTATTAAAAGGCACACCCAATGGAGAAATATCGCTGAGGTATAAGTCTTTTTCTTTGGCCTTTGCAAGTAAGTTTAAAGTTGCAGAATCCACTGAAGTCGCTTCAGGGACCAATAAAAATGGTGTTCCCCAACCTACTGAATCCAGTCCGTAATGCTGGATTAGAAATTGGTGCTCTTCCGAAGTTCCTACACCGCCTTGTGCAGTAATTTTTTGAATGGGTGCTTTATTTGGAACGGTTTTCCCTTTGTTTCCCAAAGCATCTTTGCAGATTCCAAATAAAGTTTCCTTTAATTCTTCGCGGTTGTTCTTGAATTCATTTAAAATGGGCCCCATTAAGTGTCCTTCAGTGGCAAAGGCATGCCCACCACAATTCAAACCAGATTCAATTCGAAATTCAGATACCCAAATGCCCTTTTTTGCGAAGAATTTACCCTGGATTAAAGCGGAGCGATAGTCGCTCACCTTAATGATAATCTTTTTATTGATATCCCCATTTCTATTGGGGTAAAAATCTTCAAATTCTTCAAAGTAACTAAACAATCTAGGGTTAAGACCTGCCGAAAGAATTATGGATGCATGCAAGGAGCTTTTGGCAAAACCTCTAAGGGCGGCATGGGCTTCATTGTGGGCCGGTGTTGCAGCGTTTTTTTTATCCTCACTAGGCCTGTCTAGCTTGGTCATAATGTTGACATCAATGGATCCCGGTTGAAGAACTGTTTTTAACCAGGTAGAGGTGGCAGCCGCATTGCCTAGTTGTATTCTTTTTTTGAACTCCTCTATTAGTTGGTGCTTATTAGGGAGCATACTGAAATAAGTCAGAATATCTTCTTTCTTTTCATTAAACGACTGTATAAGCTCCGCCATTTTTTCCTGGACAGTATGGTCAATTAAATTGAGGTACTCGGTTATTCTACGGGCGCGGTGGTCTTCGGATTTTGCCGATATACCTGTAAAGGGTACCGCGAGTTTTTTGGAATACACTTCTCGGATGGATTCTATTAACTGGTCGTCTAGTATTGATATTACGGAAGAAATGCCCAAATGTGCAACTTTTAAAGGGGTGTCAATAGTGTAGCCGGTACCCATAACCGGTATATGAAAAGAGTGTTGGTTGCTGTTACCTATCATAATATCCGTCATTTTTTTTGCAAATTATAGGATTGATCCCGACTAAAATATGACTTCAATCATAGCTTTTCGCTGCGGTGGTAAGGAGTAGAACGGGAGGTGAAATAGGACCATGCCCCGTGCAATAAGGCCAAGCCCCACCCAGGAATGCCAAAAAGGATGGCAATTAAATGAATGGCCCCTAAGTAAAAAGAGGTTTTAGACAAAGCCTCTCTATCTGGGTGCACTTTTCTAATCCATGTAAAAGTAGAAAACAACAAGCTCACAAGAAATAGAGCATTTCCTGGTACGAGAATATAAGCTAAGTTGGGTGGGTGAAAATAAATGATAATAATCAGCTCAGGAATTACCGCTACAATGAAAAAAAACAATTGTTGTCTTGACCTGTACTGCTTTTGTAGCCCCATAAGCTGCAGCACATTGTATTGTTGGTTGAATTGCCAAAAGTCAAAAACCAACATTATTTGGGAATACCCCGCAAATAAAATTCCTAGTAATAACAATCTTTGGTCGTAGGTTCCGGTGGGGTACAACCTGTAAATAGCAAGCAACAGGGCACAGCTTAATAATTTGGTCATCCAAAACAGCAATTTACCATTATCCATAATTGAAAACAGATACCAAGTGTACCAAGGTTTATTGAATTGTAATTTTACAGGGTACTTCCTTTGGTTGGAGTTTTTCCCATTTAAGGGAGATGTTACCCTCCACGACAGGTAGTAGGCAACACCAATCATACTCACTAACAAAAATACAACAAGAATACCTGCTGAATATAAGCCTTTTTGCTGTATAGAAAAAAGGAGGAGGAAACAACCATAAGCGGTTGGAGGTAGGGCAATTACCAGGGCTGTTGGAAACAATTGAAGCAGTCTGGGCGCTTTTTTTAGTAGCGCTATTTGCCTAAAAAAAACATAAGAACTACTATGCAGGGTTTTGGATAGAGATTGTTGCACTAAAATAAAATAAAATACCCAACAAATTAAAACAACCACAGTTAGCCGAGGTTGTTGGGCCAATAAATTGGCAAAAGCAATGTGTTCATTGGAACGAATCAGTCCAAAACAAACATAAAGTACAACGAAGAAGAATCCTGTGTTTTTTTTGTAAAACGGAATAGCAATGGATTGGATTAAGAAGTAATTCATTTGCAAAGAATCAGTTGTTGGTTTTTAATTTCATAAGAAGCAGTATAAGGCAGGGCATAGGCTTGTGCATCCTCATGAGAGGAAATTAAAAACATTGTACCATCTTTTTGCTGAGAAGTTCTTATGTGTTTTTTTAACAAATCTCTGCTTGTATCATCGATGGTGGTGAAGGGTTCATCTAAAATTACTAGCGATTGCCTCCCTGCTAAAGCCATAATCAACCCCGTTTTTTTTAACATTCCAGAAGAATAAGTATGGACTGGGTTGTTCCAATAATCCGTTGTAGAAAATAGTTCTGCCAATTCTTGCATTAATTTGAAATCTATACCTCGGCATTGTGCAGTAAATAACAACAATTCTTTTTGGGTTAGAAAAGGGGGGAATTGAGGTTCTGCTTCACTATAAGATAATTTTTTCAGAAAAATTCTAGAGGAAAGATCTCCCCTGATGGCATCTAAAGTAAAATATCCTTGGTGTGGGATATATTGCGCAATGGATTGGAATAACGTAGACTTTCCGGAGCCATTTACCCCTTTAATCCAATAAATACCTGTTGTAAGGTTTAAATTGGGAATGGATAGGATGGTCCTTCCATTATAAGATTTTTTATACGACTGAATGCTAAACACTTTTTTATTGATGAGTAGTGGGCGTGTCTAGTTTCTTACAAAAAAGTCAAAAAAAAAGCCTCAATTGCTTGAGGCTTTTACATATTGTTGGTGTATTATTTCGATTTTATACTCATTCCTTCGGCCATTTTCACCGCTTCATAAACGTTTATTATACCTCCAGTTTTTGACAATTCGGAAAAATTAATTTTTTCTTCGCTGCCTGGCTTCGTTACTTCTAAGCCTTCAAATTTTCTTCCTGTTTGCATGATGATGGAAACCACATCTGCAGGTTTTAAATTAGGGTAGTAGGATATAAGCAATGCAGCCAATCCAGCCGTCATTGGAGAGGCCATACTAGTTCCTTGGAAAGAGCTGTAAGAATTGTCTGGTGTAGTAGATTGGATGTCCACTCCCGGAGCAAATATGTCTACTGTTTTTTTGCCGTAATTTGAAAAACTACCGATAAAGTTATCGCCTTCACCCCATGAAGATGCACCTACTTCAATCCACAATACAGCAGATCCTTTTTTAGAAAAGTTTCTTGTAGGGAAATTGTCTTTGACATCAATGTCTTTAGAGCTATTACCAGCAGCATGCACTAAAATAACACCTTTTTTGTCTGCGTATTTAACTGCTTTATCCACTGCTGCTTTTTCAGGAGAGAAGCTTTTACCGAAACTCATGTTAATTACTTTGGCTCCATTGTCTACTGCATAATAAATGGCATTGGCCACATCCTTGTCTCTTTCATCGCCATCGGGAACTGCTCGAATGGCCATAATTTTAACCTTGTCGTTTATACCGTCAATACCAATTCCATTGTTTCTAACCGCTGCAATGATTCCTGAAACATGGGTGCCATGTGATGCATCAGATCCTATTACATCTGGGTTGCCATAGCTGCGCTCGTTCACATCGCTATAATTGTCTCCAACCAAACTTCTTGGATCAAAATCTTCGTTGTAGGCATAATTGACAAGGTTGTCAAAATATTTTTCTCCTTCAGCAATTTGTTCGTCATCTAAGCCATACATTTTTGCTGCCTTCATGATTTGAACCGATTGTCCATAAGAAGGATTGCTGATGTCCAAAGTGTCCAAAGCTTCGTCCGTAATCTCTTCGACATTTAATTCACTTTTTAAGTTGCTCTGTGCATTTCTATAAGCAGCAACAAATCCACTGAATTGTTGGAATTGGGCTTGGTTTTTCTTTTTGTCCGATTCGAAGCTTTTTTTAATTTTTTTGTATGCGTTAAAGGACTCTACATCTTTTTTAGACAATTTAAGGGTGTCTTTGTCAGCAAAGTACTTTTTTAACCGCACGTATTCTCGGGTCAGTTCATACGAATCAATGGAAATATTCTCACCATTGGCATTGCCAATAAAATTCCACCCGTGGATGTCGTCGATGTATCCATTCTTGTCATCGTCAATTCCATTGCCAGGTATTTCGCCCTCATTGACCCAGATAATGTCTTTTAAATCTTCGTGGTTCGTGTCGACGCCAGAATCAATTACTGCCACAATTACGGTTTGACCTTGCTTTCCTTTTAAAATTGTTTGATAGGCTTTTTCTGTACTTATACCCTGTACTTTGTCTGTTGCAGGATCTAAATTGAACCAATTTTCCGGCGCTTCCTGAGTCTCCCCTTGTCCAAACGCGTTAACCCCTGACATTGCAAAGGCCATTATTAATGCGAATTTCTTCATTATTTAGTGTAGTTTATTTTTCTATAGGTGTAAAAAATCGTTGCGCAATTTATGGTCTTTTTTTCTATTTAAAATCAAAAAACCCGAGATTTGCTTGTAAAAAGATATAAACGGTTAATTTCACATCTAAAACTAGCATTATACAAGAATGAAGCCAATAAAAATAGGTATTATCAATGTGTCGGATAGAGCCAGTAAAGGTATCTATGAAGATATTCCTGGAAAAGCAATTGTAGAGACCTTAAATGAATATTTAGTTTCGGAATGGGATAAATGTTATGAAGTAATTCCAGACGAAAAAGATTTAATCTCCAATACAATTGTCGATATGATAGACAACCATGGTTGTTGTTTGGTTGTAACATGTGGTGGGACGGGGCCAGCTGTTCGAGATGTAACGCCTGAAGCTACAGAGGCCGTCTGTGAAAAAATGATGCCTGGTTTTGGAGAGCTTATGCGACAAGTGAGCTTACAATATGTACCTACGGCAATTTTATCCAGGCAAACAGCAGGGATAAGAAAAAATGGCCTAGTGATCAACCTTCCTGGTAAACCCAAGGCCATACGACAATGTTTGGATGCAGTATTTCCTGCGGTCCCATATTGCATTGACCTAATAGAAGGGCCATTCTTGGTATGTGATGAAAATGTGATGAAACCATTCAGACCAAAACAAGGCTGATGCGGTGGATTAACAACATAGTTACCGGTTTGTTGGTTTTGTTGGTTAAGATATACCAATGGGTAATTTCGCCATTGTTTCCTCCATCCTGCCGGTATAGCCCTACCTGTTCTTCTTACGCCATTGAAGCGCTTAAAGTGCATGGTCCAATCAAAGGTTTGTGGTTGGCCGTAAAAAGAATTGGATCCTGCCACCCATGGGGAGGACACGGACATGACCCGGTGCCTCCCAAAAAAAATAAGTCTACCCAATAATTTTGTATAATTGAAATTTGAAGTAATTTCAATCAAATTCTAAAAACCCGAACTATGTCCTACCTGAAAATTGATATGCACACCCATATCTTCCCAAAAGATATCCCTGATTTTACGAAAAAATTTGGTTATGGTGGATTCATCCACTTAGAACACCACCGCCAAGGGTACGCCAATATGATGCAGGGCGAAAAGTTTTTTAGAGAAATAAACGAAAACTGTTGGGACCCCGCAATTAGGGTGGAGGAATACAAAAACCTTGGGGTAGATTACCAAGTAGTCTGTACGATACCGGTAATGTTTAGTTATTGGGCAAAACCTCAAGACGGGTACGATGTTAGCCGGTTCTTAAATGATGATATAGCAAAAACAATTAATGAGCATCCAGGGCGGTATATTGGGCTTGGTACCTTGCCCATGCAAGATACAGACCTTGCTATAAAAGAGTTGGAACGATGTAAAAATGAATTGGGTTTTAAAGGAGTACAAATAGGGTCCAATATCAACGATCTCAATTTGGATGCGCCTCAATTCTTTCCAATTTTTGAAGCTTGTGAAAAGTTAGGGATGGCAGTGATGGTGCATCCTTGGAATATGATGGGGAAAAGTAAAATGGAAAAATATTGGCTGCCTTGGTTGGTGGGTATGCCTGCTGAAACTTCAAGGGCTGCGTGTTCCATGATCTTTGGGGGTGTTTTGGAAAGACTTCCCAACTTAAGGGTGAACTTCTCCCATTCCGGCGGTTCTTTTATTCCTACAATTGGTAGAATAGAACATGGCTTCAATTGCAGACCAGATTTGGTGGCAATTGACAACCAAGTTAACCCTAGAGAATATTTGGGTAAATTTTGGGTAGATTGTATTACGCATGATGCTGATTTTTTAAAATACATTATTTCTCAGGTTGGTTCTGAGAAGGTTACATTGGGTTCTGACTATCCTTTTCCTTTGGGGGATTTGGAAATAGGGAAGTTTATTGAAACAATGGACATTCCTGAAGTTGATAAAACCAATATATTTTGTCAGTCTGTGTTAGACTGGCTGGGTATGAGCAAAGAAGAATTAAAGACAATATAGAGGTATGATGCAAATTGTAGAATGTCCGAGAGATGCAATGCAAGGGTTGAAGCACTTTATTCCAACAGAGAAAAAAGTTGCCTACCTCAACGAACTTCTGAAAGTAGGTTTCCATACATTGGATTTTGGAAGTTTTGTTTCACCCAAAGCGATTCCACAATTAAAGGATACTGAGGAAGTGTTGGAGCAATTGGATTTAAGTAGCAATAGCTCTAGGTTGTTGGCGATTGTGGCCAATGTACGGGGGGCACAAGCCGCGTGTAAATTCGATGCCATCAACGATTTAGGATTTCCGTTGTCTGTTTCAGAAACATTCCAACAAAGAAATACAAACAAATCTATTCAGGAGGCGCTTGATGCCGTAAAAGAAATTAAAAACCTGTGCCAAATACACGGTAAAAGTTTGGTAGTGTATTTGTCTATGGGTTTTGGCAACCCCTATGGAGACCCCTTTAACGAAGATGTTTTAGTGGAATATGGTAGCCAGTTGGAGCAATTAGGAGCCAACGTAATTGCCCTATCCGATACAATTGGAGTGGCTACTGAAAGTCAAATAAGGCAATACTACTCCATTGTGAGTCAGGAATTGGTTTCTGTTGAAGTTGGGTTGCATTTGCATGCCACGCCGCAAACTGTTTTTAATAAAATGGCCGCGGCATATGCTGCAGGTTGCAGGAGAATGGACGGCGCGATTAAAGGCTTTGGTGGCTGCCCAATGGCCAAAGATGAGCTGACTGGTAATATGGCAACAGAAGAGATGATTCGGTTTTTAGTAGAAAACCACCACCAGCATGGGCTCAATTTAGAGGCATTTGAAAGCGCTATGTCTATGGCTCCAAGTATCTTTTATTGATAAAAACGGTACCGATCGGTACTGTCTTTTTTATTGATACAATTTTGAAAATACAACCTTCTGGCCGTTTCGCTTCCAAGATTCATGGAGGCGTTTAAATGCCCACATGCCAACGAATCCTCTTGCAGATCAATGTGTCCAATGGCTTTGTAATAGTGTACTGTGGCACTGTTTCCGTGTTGAAGAGAATGGTCAAAGGCATTTACAGCGTTACTATTGTTTCCTAGGTTCTGTTGGCACCAACCCAGTCCAAAATACGATTCTTGTAACTTTACTTCGTTTTTTATGAGCTGCCGAAAAGCACCCATTCCTTCTTCGTACCGGTCGCTGTTGAAAGCAAAAATGCTTCCTTTATGGTAGGCAATGCTATCGGAATGGTAGTACAGAATCTCGGCTTGATCCAAGCTGTTTAATGCGTCATTGAAGTTCCTGTTCTGCTTGTGAACTATCCCCTGTAGGTAGTGTAGGATGCCAATTTGAATGTCGTCTTCTGCGTAATTAAATCCGAGGTCAATATAGTTTTGTCCATCATAAAAGTTGTTAAAAGTAAACATAGAAATTTGGGCATTTTGTATACAGGCCAAGGCGCTTCTTGCACCCATCAACTTGATGGCATCATCGTATCGCCCCATGGCTTCGGTGTATTGTTTTGAATAAAGCAAAGCGTTGCCTTCTTCATAGGCATTTTTTGATGAATAATAGGAAAGCGCAATGGGAAGCGTAATGCTTAAAAGAATAAGAACCAAAACAAAAATGGTGCCCCACATTTTGGTGCCCTTGGTGTAATAAAAGTCATTTTTACCTTTATAACGGGGGCGAGTTGTTGTTTTTTGCTTGGAATGGTTCGATGCATCGTATTCCCTTCTCTTAATTGGGTTGGACAACACTTCAAATGCCTCTAAGATTTCTTTGTGTTCTTTTGAACTTTTATCGTGTTTGCTCGAAAGCCTTTGAAATGCCTCTTGAATCTCTTTTTCAGTGGCATTGGAAGAAATTTGTAATGTTTGGTAATGGTAAAGCATTAATGATTCAGTTTGTATTTTTTACCAGGAAGTGTTCTTAAATGTCCTTTGAATTCTAAATTTAGTAATAAAGCTGCCAATTCTGAAACCTGAAATTGTGCTCGCCAAGCCATTTCATCAATCATAAGACCTTCGGGGTGTTCCAATAATAAGGAAATAACGGCCCATTCTTCTTGGTTGAAATCCTTTTTATTGGGCACTCGGCGGACTTGTTTGGAAGAAGGGTTTTCGTCCCAGCGCATAATGTAGTTGATGTCAGAAGCTCCGGTAATCAGGTGTGCTTTGTTTCTTTTAATTAAAAAATTACACCCTTCAGAATATTTGTGGTCTATGTTTCCAGGGAAACAAAAAACATCTTTGTTATAACTGTTTGCTATTTCTGCAGTTATTAGGGCACCTCCTTTTTTGGCAGCCTCCACCACTACAACAGCATCGGACATGGCTGCAATTATTCTATTCCTCGATGGGAAATGATGGGGATCAGGGTTGGTTGCAACCTTATACTCTGTAAGCAAACCTCCGTTTGAAAGCATGCTTTTGGCTGTGTTTTTATGTGCTGCCGGATAGATTCTTTCTAGACCCGTACCCATTATGCCCAAAGTTGGAAGCCCGCATTCAAGTGCTTGTTTGTGTGCTGTTATGTCAATGCCGTAGGCCAGACCACTTACAATAGCTACTTGGTATTGGTGGAGCTCCTTGACCAATTGTTGGGTCAAAGACCTGCCGTAGTCGGTAGCATTTCTAGAGCCTACAATGGCTATGGTTCTAGTAAAGTTTAAATCCATGTTGCCTTTAAAAAAAAGCCCACTAGGTGCATCGTGGTACTGTTTTAGTCTTTTAGGATAGGCGGCATCTGTATAAAAAAGAAAGGCCCCGTCAATTTTAGAAAGCGCATCCAATTGGTGGGCAGCCTGGTCAAAATCTTTAAAAGAGGCGATCTTGTTGGCAAGGTTGGGGCCTATACCTGGAATTTTGGAAAGCGCTTTTTTGGAAGTTAAAAAAACATCGGAAGCCTTTCCGCAATAACTGATTAAGTTTTTGGTACTAATATCCCCTACACCACTTATGTTAATAAGGGATAATTGATAAATTTTTTCGTTGTGCATTTTGTAGTGTTAAGAGAGCTTACTTTTTATTTCAGCCAAAAAATCTCTTACCTTTTTTAAAGAGTCTACCACCTCCATTTTACTTTGGGCACCATTCGGGTTCGATTTCAACAAATCTTTAGCTCCTTGTAAGGTATACCCTTTTTCTTTTACCAAATGAAAAATTAAATGAACCTTTTCGATGTCATCTTTGGTAAACTGTCTGTTGCCCTTCCTGTTTTTCTTGGGTTTGATAATGTCAAATTCACTTTCCCAAAAACGGATCAATGAAGTGGCCACACCAAATTTTTCGGCGACCTCTCCAATGGAGTAATATTTCTTCTCTATGGTTTTTTCTTTGTAAGGCATTGATAATAAAACTACTCAATATAATTAATAAAACCAGAACCATCAATTTTTATTTGAGATTCGGGGAGGTCTTTTCGAATTAATTCGTTGAGTTTCTTAATAACGCGTTTGTTCGCATCTATTTTTGGACCACCCGGGCGCGCTTGGTATACAGAAGTGATATGCCCATATAAAAAGGCACCTTCCGATGTGGTATAAACTTTAACAATAGGGGCCAGAGCATTGGCTCCGCTTAAATTGAATCTTTTGTACGTGCAAAAATTTCCTAAACTGTAGGCGATGAACCTGTTGTTGTATACTTCCATTGCCCGGGTTACATGTGGACCATGTCCAAAAACAACATCGGCACCAGCATCTACCATGGCATGAGCAAATCGATATACGTTGCCCCTGTTTTCACCATAAAAGGTTTCAGTTTTTTTAGTTACGTGCTGGTGTTTGCTTCCTTCGGCCCCACCATGAAAAGAAACAATGACTACATCCACAAGCGAATCTAAGTGCTGAACAATGTTTTTAGCCGTAGTATAATCGTGGATACTCAATGTCCCTCTATTAGGGGCAAAAGCAGTCATCCCATAGATCATATTGTTTTTTTTGAAGATAACATAGGGCTTTTTGGCCTGGCCTGCATGGTAAATCCCATAGTGGTCCAAAACTTTCATTGTGTTTTCCCTACCTGGGTTCCCAAAGTCTCCAGCGTGGTTGTTGGCTGTGCTAACAACATCAAAGCCTGAGTCTACTAGGTTTTGTACGTAGTGATCGGGTGTTCTGAAAATATAACATTTGGTTGGATCTTTGCAATATTTCGGGTTGCCTCCTTCGGTTAAAATTACCCCTTCTAGGTTGCCAAAAGTGACATCCGCACTTTTTAAAACAGAATCTACTTCTGAAAACAAGGATTTTCCATCATTTGGAGGAAGGTACCCATTATTAGGGAAATTGGTACCCATCATAATGTCACCAACACCAATGATCGATAGGGTGTCCTTTATAATTCTTTGTACTTGCAAGTCCACCGTGTCCTGTACTTCTATTATGGTGGTGTCATCAGGGCTTATTAAAGTGTCCATGGTGCTGCTGTCGTAGGCCAATAATGTGCTGTCCACAGCAGATGGTGTGGAACTTGGCGGTTTTACAGTTTTACATGCAGCAACGGCCAAGGTGGCTAGTAAAGCGAATAGTATTTTTTTCAAGTCAGAAGTAGTTTGGAAGTAGAGGGTAATTAGTCTAAAATGACCGTTGAGTTTTCAGAATGTTCAATTAAACTTTCGTATTGTTCATTGCTCAAATCTCTATGGAAAAAATTGATTGGGTCGATTGCGACTCCTTTATAGTGTATTTCATAGTGGAGGTGGGACGAAACGGAAAGCCCTGTGTTGCCCACAAAACCAATTACATCTCCTCTTTTTACCTTTTGCCCAACTTTAATATTAAAATTGTGTAGGTGGGCATACCTTGTTTCGTAACCAAAACCGTGGTCAATATAAATAACATTGCCAAAGCTTTTCGAGTATTGCGCTCTTTTTACAACACCATCACCAGTGGCATATACATTGGTGCCCCTTGACGCAGTAAAGTCAAGCCCTTTGTGTGGCCTATTCATTTTTAAAATAGGATGGTACCGTATGAGCTTGAATCCACTTGCTATTCTTTTTAATTCTTTGTTGTGGATGGGTTGAATCGCAGGCCTTGAAGCCCATCGTACTTCCTTTGCTTTTTCTTCTTTTTCAATTTCATCAAACGAAAGTGCTTGCACATAGAGCTGTTTTTTAACTTCATCTATGGCTTTGTAACTTTTGATGATTAAATTTTCTTGACTAAGGTTGGAATTTTTAAGGTCCTGGTATTTGTCGCTACCACCAATACCTGCTTTTCTTACTTCTGTTGGAATGGGCGTAAGGTCCAATATGGTGCGATAAGTAGAATCGTCTTTTATTTGTAATTCGGCAATGTCCAGTCTCGTATTGCTCACCCGTTCTTCCAATGCTTTGTAGCCCAATTTAAGCCTTTCATTTTCCGCAAGAAGGTGAGATTCTTTGACAGTAGTAAAGTTGTTTTGATAAATGTATACCAGCAATGCAGCCATGGCTATCGCTGCGCCAAACAGACCTAAAATATTAAAAGCCACTTGTTTCCCGGTATAGGATACAGGCTCGTGTTTACAGGTCTTGGTATTATAAATGTACTTTACTTTCGCCATTCAGCCCTAAAAATAATGTTATAAATTGCTATTAAACAAGTTTTTCCTAACTTTTTTAACCTAAAGACTGGTTTTCGCGAGAAGCCAATTCAAGTAATTTTTGGTATTCACCATCGGTAATATCCTGTATCATGTATTGAATTGGGTCTATTTTTATACCGTTTTTATGAATCTCATAATGCAAGTGAGGTGCAGTAGAACCCCCTGTGCTGCCTATATAGCCTATTATTTCTCCTCTTTTAACATTTTGACCTACTTTAACAATAAAGCTTTGCATGTGGGCATATTTACTGATGTATCCAAATCCATGGTCAATTTCAACCTGGTTGCCATAACCGGTTTTTAATAGACTTTTTTTAGCTAATTTTATTTTCCCATCTCCCGTAGCATAAATTGGGGTTCCGCGTGGCGCGGCAAAATCAATACCAGTATGCATCCGTCTTCCTTTATAAATAGGGTGTATTCTCATTCCAAATCCAGAAGCCAACCTAGTAAGGTCTCTATTTTCTACAGGTTGGATGGCAGGAATCGCAGCAAGCATTTTACTTTTGTCCTTGGCCATGGCCATAATTTCATCATAGGAAATAGTTTGAACGTAAATTTTTCGTTTTAAACTGTCTACTTTGCTATACGTTTTAACAATTAGCTGTTCATTTTCCAATTCACTTTCATACAATTCTTGGTATTTTTTGGAACCACCCGTGCTCAAATTTCTTATTTCCATTGGAATGGGCTCCGCTTCAAATATACTGCGGTAAATATTGTCATCTCTTTCTTGCAGCACTTGCAGCATGTCAAAGACTTCATCCATATCCTTGGTAATTATTTTATTGTGGTAGGCCAATTCTCGGTTTTCTTTTTTAAGCAAAGCCTCTTTTGGCGAATCAAAATAAGCACTAAAAGTTAAAAAGATGCCGATGGCAATAATTGATGCCACAGCAAAAAAACCTAATAGATTGAAAAACACGTCCCAGGTCGATGTTTTGACCCTTTCGTACTTACAAGTTTCAGTATCGTAATAATATTTTATCCTTGCCATTTAATTATAATATCAAAAATTCTAATTTTGCAAACACAAAATTGAAATCTAACATGGGCTTCAATTGTAATTATCTCGCAAAATAAGGAAATATTGCGGTATAATTGATTGATATGTAATAAATTCAATGCTTTTTATATGGATGCAAAGCTAATTAGAAATAAATTTCTAGAATTCTTTAACGAAAAGGGGCATCAAATTGTTCCGTCTGCACCTTTGGTAGTTAAAGATGACCCGACCCTGATGTTTACCAATGCAGGAATGAATCAATTCAAAGATTTTTTCCTTGGAACCAAACAAGCCCCTTATAAAAGAGCTGCAGATACACAGAAGTGTTTGAGGGTTTCTGGTAAACACAACGATTTAGAAGAAGTGGGTTTTGATACCTACCACCACACCATGTTCGAAATGCTCGGGAACTGGTCTTTTGGCGATTACTTCAAAAAGGAAGCCATCGACTGGGCGTGGGAGCTACTCACTGAAGTTTATGGTTTGGACAAAGACAGGCTGTATGCCTCTATTTTTGAAGGAGATGCCAGTGAAAACCTAGAAATGGACCAAGAAGCGTTTGATTTGTGGAAAGGTATTATTGGTGAAGAGCGGATTATAATGGGCTCTAAAAAGGATAATTTTTGGGAAATGGGCGATACAGGCCCTTGTGGCCCCTGTTCCGAACTTCATATTGATTTGCGTTCTGAAAAGGAAAGAAAGGAAGTAGATGGAAAGTCCTTAGTAAATATGGACCACCCACAAGTGGTAGAAGTTTGGAATTTGGTCTTTATGCAATACAATAGGAAGGCTGACCGGTCCTTAGAAAATTTACCACAAAGACATGTAGATACTGGGATGGGTTTCGAACGCCTTTGTATGGCCATTCAAGCGCAAAAATCAAATTATGATACCGATGTATTTACACCGTTAATTGCATCCATCGCTAAAGATGCTAACAAGTCCTATGGTAAGGACGACAAAACCGATATCGCCATGCGGGTAATTGCCGACCACGTTCGGGCCATTTCATTTGCAATTTGCGATGGACAATTGCCATCGAATACTGGTGCAGGTTATGTGATTCGTAGAATATTGAGACGAGGAGTGCGCTATGGTTTTACCTTTTTAGGACACAGTACGCCTTTCATATACAAGTTGGTGGAGGTGTTGGCTGCCCAATTCGACTCGGTATTTCCTGAGCTTAAAAGCCAAAAAGACTTTGTCAAAAATGTTATTGAACAAGAGGAAAAGTCTTTTCTGAAAACTTTGGAGAATGGCTTGAAAAGGCTTGAAGTAATAACAAATGACCTAGATGCTACCAATGAAAAAGTTATCAATGGGAAAGTCGCGTTTGAGCTTTATGATACATTTGGATTTCCATTTGATTTAACCTCTCTAATTGCCAGAGAAGGGGGTAGAAGTGTAGACGAAGCCGGCTTTAATGCTGAAATGTTGCTTCAAAAAGAGAGATCCAAAGCAGATGCTGAAAAAGAGACTGGAGATTGGATTGTGCTGCAGGAAGTAGATGGGTGTGAATTTGTGGGGTATGCGTTAACACAGAATCAGTCTTTTGTAACCCGCCACAGAACCATTAAACAAAAAGGCAAAGATTTGTTTCAGCTGGTATTGGCTCAAACTGCCTTTTATGCTGAAAGCGGTGGACAAGTAGGAGATACCGGATATTTAGAATTTGAGTCGGGCGAGAAAATTTCTGTAGTAGATACAAAAAAGGAAAATGATTTGATCGTGCACTTGGTAAATAAATTACCTGGCAATTTTGAAGGCAATGTAAAAGCATTTGTGAACACAGGTAGAAGAAGATTGATTCAAAGCAACCACAGTGCAACCCATTTATTACATGCTGCTTTGCGAGAAGTGTTGGGAGCGCATGTAGAACAGAAAGGGTCGTTGGTGAACGACAAAGTCTTGCGATTTGACTTCTCCCATTTCCAAAAAATGGAAGCAGAGGAAATCAAGCAAGTTGAAAAAATTGTAAACGAAAAAATAAGGGCCAACATAGCCTTAGAAGAATCGAGAAATGTTCCGATTGAGCAGGCAAAGGAAATGGGTGCAATGGCTTTGTTTGGAGAGAAATACGGTGATTTTGTTCGGGTAATTACTTTCGATAAAAATTATTCTGTTGAATTATGCGGGGGCATTCATGTAACATCCACTGCACAAATAGGGTTGTTCAAAATAACATCCGAAAGTTCAATTGCGGCTGGAGTTAGAAGAATTGAAGCTATATCTGGTGCTGGAACAGAGCAATTATTGATGCAACAAGAAACGGTACTTTCTGAGCTCCACGAAGTGCTCAAAGCGCCGAAAAACATTGCAGCATCTGTAAAGTCTTTGGTGGATGAAAACAGCCAACTTAAAAAAGAATTAGAAAAACTGTACTCCGAACAAGCACAAATTGTAAAAAAA
Organism: Cytophagales bacterium Alg240-R148; assembly: GCA_900537185.1. Classification (GTDB taxonomy): domain Bacteria; phylum Bacteroidota; class Bacteroidia; order Cytophagales; family Cyclobacteriaceae; genus Alg240-R148. The sequence goes on along the minus strand of LS999827.1, from coordinate 101,073 downwards.
GAGCTGTTAGACAACGTGAATGAATCGAATGGTGTTAACTTTATCATTCAAAAAGTGTCTATTGGCTCTGCCGATGCACTTAAAAACATTGCTTTTGCACTTAAAAACCAATTGAATGACCTTGTGATGGTGGTAGCCGCGGATATAGGTGGGAAACCGCAGGTGGCCGTGGTGATCAGTGACTCCCTAGTGGCAGCTAAAAATTGGCATGCGGGTAAAATTGTAAAAGAACTAGCCCAAGAAATCAAAGGAGGAGGTGGCGGACAAGCATTTTTCGCTACTGCTGGAGGGAAAGACATTAACGGGCTGGACAATGTAATAAAAAAGGCAGCGGCCTTTTTTGATAATTAAGATAGAATGGACCAAGAAATAATTGACAAATACCAACTGGTTGTAGGTTTAGAAGTACATGCGCAACTGTTAACACAAACAAAAATATTCAATTCAGATGAAAACGAATATGGTGCGTTGCCCAATACCAATGTTGGGGTGATTACATTAGGACACCCAGGAACGATGCCGTTGCTGAATGAAAACGTAATGGGACAGGCAGTTAAAATGGGATTGGCGTGTTCTTGTTCCATTTCTGAATACAATATTTTTGACCGCAAAAATTATTTTTATCCAGATTTACCAAAAGGATACCAAATTACCCAAGACCGCACCCCAATTTGTGTAGGCGGCCGCGTGGTGATCTATAAAAAAAATGGGGAAGAGCACGCTATTCAATTGAATAGGATTCACGTGGAAGAAGACGCCGGGAAATCGATCCATCTCGATGGAGAAGCAGATACCTTGGTTGATTTTAATAGGGCTGGAGTTCCTTTAATTGAAATTGTTTCAGAACCAGATATTAGAAGTAGTGAAGAGGCGCATGCTTTTCTGATGGAAGTTAGAAAATTGGTGCGGTACCTGGATGTATGCGATGGCAACATGGAAGAAGGGTCCATGCGCTGTGATGCCAATATTTCGGTGATGCTCAAAGGCGCCAAAGAGTATGGAAAAAAAGTAGAAGTGAAAAATATGAACTCTTTGAAAAATGTTCAAAGAGCAATAGACCACGAGTTTTTGCGCCAAGTGGAAGCCTTGGAGAATGGAGAGACTATTATTTCAGAAACCCGTACCTTTAACGCGCAAGATGGCACCACTTCTGGTATGCGGGCGAAGGAAGAACTAAACGATTACAGGTACTTCCCCGACCCTGATTTATCTCCTTTTATAGTTACAGAGGATTGGTTGAATACAATAAAAGCAAACATGCCAGCATTGCCGAGAGAATTGTACAACAAATACATGACAGATTACCGGCTTCCTGCATATGACGCACAGGTGTTAACCGAAAGCAAAGAAATGGCATTTTATTTTGAAGCCGTATGTGCGCATACCAAAAACTTCAAAGCTGCTAGTAACATTATAATGGGCCCTGTGAAATCTTACTTGAATGAGCACAACCTTTCCATAACAAACCTTTCCATTCAACCAGAGCAAATTGCCGAAATAATAGCACTGGTGGACGGAAATAAGCTTTCTTTTTCGGTGGCATCACAAAAATTGTTTCCGGCTATGCTGGAAAAACCAAACCAAAAAGCGGAAACATTGGCAGAAGCCCTACATCTATTACACGATGGGGATGTGGCTTCTATTGAAACTGCCGTGGATGCTGTTTTGGCAGAGTTCCCAGATAAAGTTGCACAGTATCAAAAAGGGAAAAAGGGCTTGCTCGGAATGTTTATGGGGCAAGTGAAAAAGAAAACCCAGGGAAAAGCAGACCCCAAAATAACCAATGAACTTTTGATAAAGAAATTGGGTTAACAGCCCAAGAATTAGTTTAAATTTATAGATATGAAAATTAGAAATCTAGTATTGTTTTTCACCACCATGTTGGCTTTTGCGTGTAGCTCTAATGAAGAGACAAGCCAAGAGGGGATTACCATCAGTGGATCTGTGGGTTTCCCACAAGAAAATGGAGTGATAACCATTGAAGCCATAGGGAAAGAAATTTTTACACCGGTTGATACGATTGAACTGAAAGAAGATTATACTTTTTCCCATCAGTTCATTGGTGAAACGAATTTCTATAGGATTAATTTTTATGGCCTTCAAACGGTAGTAATGGTTTTGAATGACAGCGATATTACCGTAAAGGTAGATGGCAACAATCAAAATGGATTTTCAGAAGTGTCGGGTTCAACGGAATTGAAATTCACCAAAGCCATCAACGATTATATGGCATCCTTTCAGGGATCTCAAGCCGTCAAAGATTTGGGTGAAAAATACAGGGTGGCACAATCTGCTGGTGACCAGGAGGCTATTGCAGGCCTTAGATTGGAATATGCACAGCTTGAAAAAGAAAGGAACGACTCCATAAGCAATGCCATCTTAGGAGCAGAAGTATCATTGGCCCATCTACAGATCATTGGTATATTGGATAAAGATGCGTTTTTCCCAACCTACGAAGCGGTAGCAAAAAACTTGTTGGAGAAGTACCCAAACAACATTCATGTACAAGATTTTAATGCAGATATTGAAAGCAATAGGAAGATTTCAATTGGCAATATTGCGCCAGAAATTGAGCTGCCCAACCCAGAGGGCGAGATGATTAAGTTGTCTTCATTTAGAGGGAACTATGTACTTGTTGACTTTTGGGCAAAATGGTGCAAACCATGTAGAATGGAAAACCCCAATGTTGTAAAGGCATACCAAAAATACAACAAAGATGGGTTTGAGGTACTAGGCGTGTCATTGGATAGAACAAAAGAAGATTGGTTGAAAGCCATAGAAGAAGACGGACTCACATGGACCCACATATCAGATTTGAAATTCTGGAAGTCTGCGGCTGCTAGAACGTACAACGTAAACTCTATTCCGTTTGCATTGTTGCTGGATCCTGAAGGGCGGATTGTAGCAAAAAATTTAAGAGGAGCGGCCTTAGAAAATAAACTGGCCGAAATATACGGTCATTAGAAAGGGTGGACAAAAAAAAGGCCGTTTTTAGAAAAACGGCCTTTTTTTATTCCAATATTTTTTCTGCTTTGGATTTTAATTCTGGAATGGAATCTAAGGCTTCCAGTAAAGCTGATTTTAAGTAGGAAGGAATGGAGTCATTGGCTCCTTTTTTTAATTTAATATCTTTTAGTATTTGAATGGTCTCTGCTTTGTCTGGCAAATCACTTGCGGCTACCTCCTCAATTAATTCGTCAATGCTTGGGGTTGGAACTTGGGTTGTTTCTGTTGCAGAGCCATTGTTGGTGAAGGTACTTTCAATGCAGCTGTTGTACGTGGTAATGATTTCCTCCATGTCTCCTTTAGTCAATTTTTTGGCTTGTATAGAATTGACTACCCCTGGGCATGCTTCTAAAAATGCAGACATTCTTTTCTTAAAACCCATGTTGGGTAGGACCATGCTTTCCCCAGAACTTTTCACCAATATTTTTTGAGTAAAAGACTGTGGGTTGTAAATATCTTCATCTGTTCCTAAATACAGACTGAGATGCCCTGGCTGTAACAGACGCATAAATTCATACCGATTTCCTTTTTTCCTCACATGGTAGAGGTCTCCGTTTTCTTTTTGAATTTCATAAACATCAGAAACAAAAAGTGTTGTCTTCTTTTTTTTGGATTTGACCATCACATTTTGATTCAATTCTCCCATATTGTAAAACTTCACTTTCCCTCTAATGGTGTCCTTGCTGTTGGTTATCAAAAGGTCTTGTGCGGTTATTTGGCCTGCAAGACATGTGAAAAATGAGACAGCAACCAGTAATTTAATGTTTTTCATTCTCGTGTTTTGAATTTTTGAATAAGCAATCCATTTGGATGGATTTCAAATATAGAATAAAACCTTTAAGAGGGGGAATTATTGCCGTGATTATTGATTTATTTTTTTCTCCCGGACTCTTTTAAAGCTTTGTTGATGATCCATTCTAATTGGCCATTGGTGCTTCGGAACTCATCCGAAGCCCACTTTTCAACGGCTTCCATCATTTCTGGTGCAACCCTTAGTACAAAAGCTTTTTTCTTGCTCATTTTTTATAGGTGTCAAAGGTTCAAAAATTAATGGTGCAAAGTACCCGTATTTACTACCGGTGTCGCTTCCTTGTCCCCACACAGTACAATCATTAAATTGCTTACCATGGACGCTTTTTTCTCTTCATCCAATTCAACTATCTCTTTTTTTGAAAGCTGATCCAATGCCATTTCCACCATACTCACTGCCCCTTCAACAATTTTGTGTCTTGCAGCTACAATGGCAGTAGCTTGCTGTCTTTTTAACATGGCACTGGCAATTTCAGAGGCATAGGCCAGGTAGCCAATTCTAGCTTCTATCACTTTGATGCCAGCCATTTCCAACCTTTTTGAAAGTTGTTTTTCCAAGGCATCGTTCACTTCTGTCATACCCGAACGCAAGGTTATTTCTTCACCGTGGTCATCGAAATTGTCGTACGGGTAAGAACCTGCAAGGTTTCTAACTGCAGCATCACTTTGTATTTTTACAAAACTGACGTAATCATCTACTTCAAATGCTGCTTTAAAAGTCTCATCTACTTTCCATACTAATATTGCAGAGATTAAAATAGGATTGCCAACCTTGTCATTAACTTTTACTCTTTCGCTGTCAAAATTTCTAGCGCGCAAAGAAATGCTCTTTTTTAAGTAAAAGGGGTTGGCCCAATAGAAACCATTGTCTTTTACGGTTCCAATGTACTTGCCAAATAGGGTCAAGACTTTCGATCCATTTGGGTTGACAAAAAAGTACCCTGGCAAGGTAAACAATACTGCCACGAGGGTAAGCACCCCAAAAGGAGTTCTCAAGCCAAAAAACAAAAATACAGTGGTTGCCAATAAAGCTATACTTAAAAGGATAAATAAATATCCGGACGATGGTTTTATGAATTTTTGCATAATGATATTGTTTTGATATTATAATTATACTGATTTAAATTTATTTTGTTGCAAAAAGGCTAATATTTTTCTTATCCGATTTCCTTTGCTATTTTTAAGTTTTAAAATTTTATACCAACAATGATTCAGTACAATCCCAAAAAGTGGTTTCAATTAATTTTCCATTCTTATAGCCGTCAAGTAGTAAAATATTTGTTTCCTGGTGTAATAATAATGAGTCTGTATTCGACTGCCGTTAGTTATGTAGTTATCGATCTTCTTGAGATCCACTACAGAAGCACTACAGCGGTTCATTCTTTGTTGGGTATTGTACTAGGGTTGTTCTTGGTGTTTAGAACCAATACAGCATATGATCGATGGTGGGAAGGTAGGAAACAATGGGGGCTGATGGTAAATGTTAGTCGCAACCTGTCTGTGAAACTAGAAGCTTTTTTAGAGGACACGGACAAAGACAGCAGACAGTTTTTTGCAAGAATGATCCCTAATTTTGTGCAGGCTACAAAGGAGCACCTCAGGAAAGGTGTGATCTTGGAGGAAATGGTTTTGACTGAGGGCGAACAAGATATTCTTAAAAAGGAGCACATCCCCAACCATCTAGTATTGTCTATTCAGAAACGAATTAATTCAATTTATAGAAAAGGAAAATTAACAGGCGAACATTTACTATTACTGGATCTTGAAATGAACCACTTTTTAAATATTGTTGGCGCTTGCGAAAGGATTAAAAATACACCAATACCTTATGCGTATTCCATGTATATCAAAAAGTTTATTTTCATATATGTGATGACACTCCCTTTGGGCCTTGTTACCCAGTTTGAGTATTGGACCGTTCCTGTGGTAATCCTCATCTTTTTTACTTTGTTTACGATCGAACTAATTGCGGAAGAAATAGAGGATCCGTTTGGGAGAGATGTCAATGACCTTCCGTTGGATGGGTTGTCGCACAAAATTCGAAGAAACGTAAGAGAGATATTGCTCAATATGCCGGATACTCCGGCAAACGAGAAGATCCAATAAAGAGGGGCGCTCTATTAAAATTTAAAGGCAGTGGTATGTTTGTTTTTTGAAAGAACAAAAGAGCTCTGTACATGGTCTATGTTGCTAATAACAGACAATTTTGACAGTATAAAAGCTTGATAGGCCTCCATGTCCTTCATAATTACTTTAACGAGGTAGTCAAAGTTTCCGGCTATGTGGTAGACTTCCATCACTTCCGGAATCGACGCCATTTCTTTTGTGAAATTTTCTAGATAAGACCGGGTGTGGTTTTTGAGAGAAATAGAAATAAAAACGGTTAGTTTTTTGTCTATCTTTTTTTGATTGAGCAAAGCCGCATATTTTTCAATAACCCCTTCTTTTTCCAACCGTTTAACTCTTTCAAATACTGGGGTGGTAGACAAGCCTAACTTTTCTGAAAGGGCTTTGGTGGTAATCCGACCTTCTTCCTGAATAATCTCAAGAATTTTTTTATCGGTTGCGTCAAGTTTTAAATCCATATAAAGAAAAATCTACAAGTGAATGCTGTAGTTTGCTGGTGTAAATGTATGAATATTCTGTATAAACTCAAAAACGCATCTTTATTTTCTTAATTTGATTACAATTCAAGAAAATAAACGAAGTGAATGGAGGAAGTCCGTATATTTGAATTTATAACTGGATAAAAAACTTATTTTAATATACAAAAGAGCTCATGCGCGAATTATTAGAGAAATATGAAAATGCTGCACCGGAAATAGTTTTTGAATGGAAAGACAAAGAACTCGGTGCTGAAGGATGGGTTGTAATTAACTCATTGAGAGGAGGAGCAGCAGGTGGTGGAACTAGAATGAGGAAGGGTTTGGACAAACACGAAGTGGTGTCGTTGGCAAAAACAATGGAAGTCAAATTTACTGTGTCTGGGCCTGCCATCGGTGGCGCTAAGTCTGGTATTAATTTCGATCCAAACGATCCAAGAAAAGAAGAAGTTTTAAAGCGATGGTACAAGGCGGTCATGCCTTTGCTTAAAAATTATTATGGCACTGGTGGCGATATGAATGTGGATGAAATTCACGAAGTTATTCCAATAACAGAAAGTTATGGGTTGTGGCATCCGCAAGAAGGCGTTGTGAATGGCCATTTCAAACCCAATGAGGCACAGAAAGTGCATAAAATCGGTCATTTAAGACAAGGTGTTTCTAAAGTGGTGGAAGATCTTCACTACACCCCGAGTTTGGAAAATAAATATACTGTTGCCGATTTGATAACAGGGTACGGCGTTTCTGAATCGGTGTTGCATTTTTATAAACTTTGGAAAGGGGAGCCAAAAAACAAGAAGGTGATTATTCAAGGTTGGGGCAACGTAGGAGCAGCAGCTGGTTTTTATTTAGCGCAGGCAGGAGTAAAAGTAGTTGGTATCATTGATCGAGGTGGTGCGGTACTCAATTCGGATGGCTTTTCTTTGGAAGAAGTTGTATCTTTAATGAACAACCGAAAAAACAGAATGCTTTACCATCCGGACATGGTGTCATTTGAAGAAGGTAATAAGGCAATTTGGGATTTGGATGCAGAAATTTTTGTTCCAGCAGCTGGGTCCAGGTTGGTAGGAAAACAACAATTAGAAAAAATGATTTCCAAAGGGTTGGAGGTGATTTCTTGTGGGGCGAATGTACCGTTCCAAGACGAAGAAATTTTCTTTGGTGAAACCTTAGAGTATGCAGATAACAATGTTTCTGTTATCCCGGATTTTGTAGCCAATTGTGGAATGGCCAGAGTTTTCGCCTTTTTAATGGGTGGAGATGTTGAAATTACAGACCATGCCATTTTTGAGGATACATCCAAGACAATTTACGATGCGTTAAGTAAAATACGCGAACAACTTGATGGAAATAAAAACTTGACCAGCAAAGGTTTAGAAATTTCTGTCAGCCAATTAGTTTAATATTAAACCCTAACAATACTACCATGAGCTCTAAATTAGATAACGTTAATTACGGACTTGAAAAGATTTTTGAGGCAGCGGACGATTTTTTACCTTTAAACGGAACAGACTACGTTGAATTGTATGTTGGTAATGCCAAACAGGCCGCTCATTTTTATAAAACTGCTTTTGGATTTCAGTCCGTAGCATATGCTGGACTAGAAACTGGTTTAAAAGACCGGACTTCTTATGTTTTGCAACAAGATAAAATTCGCTTGGTTTTAACATCTCCTATGGAAAAAGGTGGGGAAATTAACGAGCACATCAACAGCCATGGAGATGGTGTGAAAGTAATTGCTTTGTGGGTAGACGATGCAACCAAAGCTTGGAAAGAAACAACCTCAAGAGGAGCAAAATCTTACTTTGAACCTAGAAAAGAGGAGGACCAAGACGGCGTTGTAGTAAAATCGGCCATTCATACCTACGGTGAAACCATCCATGTTTTTGTAGAAAGAAGTGCGTATAAAGGCGTGTTTTTACCTGGATTTAAAAAGTGGGAATCAGATTATAACCCAGCCCCAGTAGGACTAAAATTTATTGACCACATGGTGGGCAATGTAGGTTGGGGAGAAATGAACAAATGGTGTGAATTTTACGCGAAGGTGATGGGGTTTGCACAATTGGTTTCATTTGATGATAAAGACATTTCTACAGAATACACTGCGCTTATGAGCAAGGTGATGAGCAATGGAAATGGAAGAATTAAATTCCCAATTAACGAACCAGCGGAAGGGAGAAAAAAATCTCAAATTGAAGAGTACATCGATTTTTACAATGGCTCAGGTGTGCAGCACATTGCGGTTGCAACGGATAATATTATAGAAACTGTTGCAGACCTTCGAGCAAGGGGAGTAGAGTTTTTGTACGTTCCCGAAACGTACTACGAAGATGTACTGGATCGAGTTGGAGAAATAGACGAAGACTTGCAACCGCTCAAAGACCTAAACATATTAATTGACCGAGATGATGAGGGATATTTGCTTCAAATATTCACCAAGCCGGTATTGGATAGGCCAACTATGTTTTTTGAAATTATTCAAAGAAAGGGGGCTCAGTCTTTTGGTAAAGGAAACTTTAAGGCGCTCTTTGAATCAATTGAAAGAGAGCAAGAAAGTAGAGGAACATTATAAAAAGTTATGAAATTGAGAAAGAACAACTTATTTTAGTGCTGTAAATAATGCGTTCTTTCTCTTTTCAATTAAAAATATTCGAGGTTCGGGTCGGGATCTAGTACAATTTCCAATTGGTCTTTAGTGGTTTAAAAATTTCATTTTGGTAATTCATTCCTGATTCCGAACCTTTTTTTGTACAATCAAAGACATATGAAAACACTTCAAAGTTGGGTAGATGTACCCGCCAATTCGGATTTCACGATTTACAACATTCCATTTGGAATATTTAAAACGGATTATTTACAATCAGGAGTAGGAGCGGCCATAGGAGACTGCATCCTCGATTTAACCTACCTGAACAAAAACGGTTTTTTTGACGCACTGGATATCCCACAAGGTACTTTCGACCAACCTTATTTGAATATATTTATGGCCTTGGGAAAAAGAAAAACAAGTGCCGTTAGAAAAAGAATCCAAGATTTATTGTCCGCAGACAATACAGAGCTACAAAATAACAAGATTGCTAGAGAATTGTCTTTGGTACCAATGGCCGAGGCTGAAATGCAGTTGCCTGTGCACATAGGCAATTACACGGATTTTTATTCTAGTGTTGAGCATGCCACCAACGTTGGAACAATGTTCCGGGATCCGGATAATGCACTGTTTCCGAACTGGAAACATTTACCGGTGGCCTACCACGGAAGAGCTTCTTCTATTATTCCAACAGGGCAACCCATTCACCGTCCAAAAGGACAAACAAAGGCTCCAGACCAAGAATTGCCTTCATTTGGTCCAACAAAACGATTGGACTTTGAACTAGAAATGGGTTTTATAACCGGAAAGGAAACTGAATTAGGGGATTCTGTTTCAACCAAAGATGCTGAAGAGTATATTTTTGGATTTGTGGTGTTCAACGATTGGTCTGCTAGAGACATCCAAGTATGGGAATATGTGCCTTTAGGGCCATTCTTAGCTAAAAATTTTGCTTCTAGTATTTCTCCCTGGGTGGTTACTATAGAGGCCTTGGATCACTTTAGAGTAGCAACACCCAACCAGGATCCTAAAGTGCTTCCATATTTGGAGTACGAAGGAGAAAAGAGTTTCGATATTAATTTGGAAGTGGATATCCAACCCGAAGGCAGTGAAGCGGCGACTACGGTATGCCAGTCCAACTACAAACATATGTATTGGAATGTCAACCAGCAATTGGCCCACCACACAGTTAACGGGTGTAACATTGAGGTTGGCGATCTGTATGCTTCAGGCACTATTAGTGGACCAACAGAAGCTTCTTATGGCTCTATGTTAGAGTTGGCATGGAAAGGAACCAAACCATTAACGCTAGCAGATGGCTCTACCCGTACTTTTATTAATGATGGAGATACAGTTGTGATGCGCGGGTATTGTGAAAAAGATGGTATAAGAGTTGGTTTCGGTGAAGTGAGTACAAAAGTTTTGCCAGCTAAATAAGAGACTATGCCAACAGAATTTCTATCCATAGAACCAAAAGATATTGAGACACCGGTGTTGCATGGTTACTTATTGGGCGCAGTTGCTCCCAGACCAGTAGCTTTTGCAAGTACAATAGATCGAGAAGGGAATGTCAACCTAAGCCCATTTAGTTTTTTTAATGTTTTCAGTGCCAATCCGCCGGTAATGGTTTTTTCACCTGCAAGGAGGGTAAGAGGCAACACAACCAAACATACGCTTCAAAATGTCTATGAAGTGCCTGAAGTCGTGATTAATATTGCAGACTTTTCTATGGTGCAGCAAATGTCGTTGGCTAGTACAGAGTACGACAAGGGGGTGAATGAATTTGTGAAGTCGGGTCTGACACAAGTGAAAAGTGATTTGATAGGCCCTCCAAGGGTATTGGAGTCACCGGCATCTTTTGAATGTAAGGTTACTAGGGTATTGCCCTTGGGCAGTGAAGGCGGAGCCGGCAACTTAATTATGGCAGAGGTAGTAAAGCTGCATATCCAAAAAGAAGTGCTGGATGTAAAAGGAAAAGTAGACCCTTTTAAATTGGATGCTATTGCAAGAATGGGAGCAGATTACTATTGCAGAGCCAATGGAGATGCCATTTTTGAAGTTCCAAAACCAATAAGAAACAAGGGGGTGGGAGTAGACCAACTTCCTAAAGACCTGAAATTAAGCCATGTTTTAACTGGTAATGATTTGGGGATGTTGGGCAATATTGAGTCGCTTCCAAACGAAGAGGCCATAAACAATATGCGCAACAACGAACAAATAAAATTCATCCTTCATGACGAAGGCCTGCCTCAGGACAGAAAAGTAGAATTAATTCACGGGTTGGCACAAGGCGTGCTTCGGATGGGAGATGTGGAGCAAGCTTTGACCATGCTTTTGACAATCGAATAAAAAAAAGGCCAGAAAGATTCTGGCCTTTTTTTTGAGCTCTTTTTTTGGGCTAGAATCTAACCGACATGCCCACTTCAAATCCTGAAGTAGCACCTCCTGATATCTCTGCATTGACACCCCATGTTTCTGAAAAGTACCACCTAGCACCTACTTGGGCATATACTATGCCACGGTTGCTGTGGTTGTTAGGATTAGAGCCATCAAAATCTTCATTCCAAACGCTATATCCGGCAGAAAGTCCACCGTATAGATCAAGTTCACTTGGAAGGCCACTGATGTGCGCACCCCAGTGGTAATCTGCTCTAAAAAGAATGTTGAAAATATTGTAGTTGTAACCTCCTCCAGAATTGTGGTGGCTGAAACTTAATCTAGGTCCAATTGTAATTTTATTGCCGACGCCAAAATCCATTCCAACATAAATAGGAATTCCGTAGTTGGACGTACCCGTACCAAAATCTAATTGCGTAAAACCTGGTTGGGGATCAAACCCTTGGGCATTGGTTTTTTGCGCTCCCACTATAGAAAGGATTAATACAGCACAAAATAAGGCGTTTAATTGAATTTTTTTCATGATAGATAATTTGTTCATTTAGTAAAATCGAGGTGCAAATTTAATTATATCTAATGAGATTTTGCACTTTCCAATACAAAATTCTTAAGTTTTGAAGCCAATACTATCCCCATATCGACCAATGGGTTAAATACTGGTTGAATTGTAGGTGCTATCGTTTTGTTATTTCTGTAAAATAAAATCTAAAGTGCTGTGCACCACTTTCTTAAGGTTGGCGGGCAAAGGGCCTTCGAAAGGGTGTGTTGCTTCAAAAGTGTGGTTGCTGTTGGATACCACAATGAGTTGGGCATTTTTGTTGCGATTTGGTATCAATTGGGCCATTTGAATGGGCAGTGTTGCATCGGAATCACCATGAAAAGCAAGAAAGGGTATTGCAATGTGGCCAATGGCCTGAGGGATATCCAACCGAGCTTCGTTTCTTAAGAAATCTTCTACTATTTGATAATGCATTGGCATTTTTTGCTGGGTCCGACTGTTGTCGATGTAGATGGTTTGTGTTTTTTTCCAATCTTCCAAATCAGCAGCCCTCCAGGTGGCTCTAATGTCGGTTAATGCAGCCCAGGTAGTGAGTTTCCGAATTCTTTGGTCTTCTTTGGTCTTTAATATGGCCAAACCACCGCCTCTGGAGTGTCCAATAATACTCAGTTTATCCTTGGCCAAGCGAATGGGGAAATCATCCCGAAGCAAGAAGTCAATTAGAACCCCGATATCGTCCAATTCTATACTGAAGTTGTTCTTGGAAAAAGCATCTAAATCTGAAAAATCAGTTGGGGCGTCCAAGGTGGTACCATTATGAGAAAGATTCAACTTGATAAAACAGCAACCTTGCGCAGCAAATTGTTCTGAAATAACATTGAATGGTCCCCAGTCTTTAAAACCTTTAAACCCATGAACAAAAACAACTGGGGTGTGTTCTTGAAAGGTAGTTGAATAGCTAAAATCATATGCAATGGGCTTGTCGTGCTTGGCAGAGAAAATATGGCCGCTTTTTCGGATCAATGAATTTTTCATGGTTGAAGTTAATATTGCTGTTAAAAAGTGGAAGAATAAATAAAAGAGACAATTTACTTAGTCGCAAATTAAACTTAAAGTCGAAAATATACTTTATTCTTTTGCAAAGGAGGTATTTGATCGTATAATTGTACATTATTTTTAAATATGGCATTATCGCTTAAGGATATACAATCCCCTATTACCGAAGATATGGTACGGTTTGAGAAAAAATTCAGATCGTCTGTTAAAAGCAACGTTTTGTTGCTGGATAAAATAATGGGCTACATTGTAAAAAGAAAGGGCAAGCAAATGCGCCCAATGTTCGTTTTTTTAAGTGCAGGAGTTTGTGGGGATATCAACGATTCAAGCCACAGAGGAGCTGCCTTAATTGAATTGCTGCACACCGCTACCTTGGTACATGATGATGTTGTGGACGATGCCAATTATAGGCGCGGTTTTTTTTCAATAAATGCCTTATGGAAAAATAAGATTGCAGTTTTGGTTGGGGACTACCTCCTTTCCAGAGGGTTGTTGTTGTCGGTTGAAAATGGCGACTTCAAGACGCTTAAAATTGTTTCCACGGCCGTAAAAGAAATGAGCGAAGGAGAACTTTTGCAAATTGAAAAAGCGAGGAGGCTCGATATTACAGAAGAAGTTTACTACGAAATCATCCGACAAAAAACGGCATCGCTAATTGCCTCTTGCTGTGCAGTAGGAAGCGCCTCCACTGGAGGAGACGAGACAACCGTGATGAAGATGAAAGATTTTGGAGAGAAGGTGGGGATGGCATTTCAAATCAAAGACGACCTCTTTGATTATGGGACAGAAGAAATAGGAAAACCTGTGGGAATTGACATCAAAGAAAAGAAAATGACCTTACCTCTAATATATGCGCTCAACAATTGCAGCTGGATGGAGAAGAGAAAAGTCATCAATACGATTAAAAATCATTCCCATAAAAACAAAAAAGTAAAAGAGGTAATCGCTTTTGTGAAGAATTCTGGAGGCATTGAATATGCTAAAACAATCATGAACAAGTTTTATACTGAAGCGATGGAACTCTTGTCTGATGTTCCGGACAACCAATACAAAACTTCCTTGTTGCAATTGGTTCAATATACCATCGAACGCGAAAAATAAACAAACCACTTGCCATGTTTGAAAACCTGAAGGTTCTGGAGTTGGCATCTGTATTGGCCGGACCTAGCGTTGGTCAATTTTTTGCAGAGCTAGGAGCCGAAGTAATCAAAGTAGAAAATCCCCATACGGCAGGTGATGTTACCCGATCATGGAAGTTGCCCTCTGAATCTTCTCAAGTGTCTGCCTATTTTGCCTCTGTTAACTTTAATAAGAAATCCATTGCTATTGACTTGCAGTCGAAAGAAGGCCTAGCGGTGGTACACCGGTTAATAGAAAAAGTAGACATTGTTATTACCAGTTTCAAAATGGGAGACGATGTTAAACTAAAACTCGACTATGCAACCATCCAAAAAATAAATCCTCGAATTTTGCATGGCAAAATTACCGCCTATGGCAACCACGATCCTCGACCAGGGTTTGACGCAATAATTCAGGCAGAGTCCGGCTTTATGTACATGAATGGAGAAAAAGGAGGCAAGCCATCTAAAATGCCTGTAGCCTTGGTGGATGTATTGGCTGGGCACCAATTAAAAGAAGGTATTTTATTGTCCTACATTAAACTGCTAAAAACTGGAAAGGGCGATAGTGTCTCTGTTTCTTTGTTTGATGCTGCATTGAGTAGTTTGGTAAACCAAGCCTCTAATTGGATCAATGCAGGTCAAATTCCTGAAAAAATGGGAAGCCAGCATCCGAACATTGCGCCTTATGGAGAGGTGTTGGAGTCGTCCGACGGTCAGCAAATTTTTCTTGCAGTAGGCAACGACAGACAATTTTTGAGCTTGTGTACGGTACTGCAATGTTCTGAACTTTCGAAGGAGGAAGCATATAAGAACAACGCGGGTAGGGTAGCGCACCGCTCCGATTTGATGCAGGTGTTGCAGCGCAAAGCAAAACAAATGACAGGTGCGGAGTTGCTGGAAGGTTTGCTTTCAAAAGAAGTTCCCGCAGGCAAAATACTCAATATGAAAGAAGTCTTTGAACTGGAGCCTTCAAAAGAAATGTTGGTGGAATCTTTATTAAATGGACAAAAAATAAAAGCTGTCCAAGGGGTAGCAGCCAAATTTGCGTCCATAAGCAATTCTTCCCCCCACTTTACCCCACCACCTTTGCTGGGCCAACACACAGTTGAAGTGTTGCATGGCTTATTGTCTATTAAAGACAATGAAATCAATGATTTAAGAGAAAGAAACGTGATTTTGTAAATGCTATTCTTTGTGTAAGCTACACGGGAAACGGTGATTGATTTTGGGTTAAACCCAAGATTGGGTACAATTATGCCTTTATTTGTGCTTTTTGTGTAAGTTTTGGGGGAAAGTGTAAAAAAGTGGGGGAAAGTGGTGGAATATGTCAATTTTATGATTAAGTTTGCATAGGTCGAATAGTACCCTTTTTATTATGTCTTTCTTTACCAGTGAATACGAATGTAAACTTGATGCCAAAGGCAGGTTGGTTTTACCAGCCAAGATCAAGGGTAATTTACCCGAGGCATCCGGCAATGAGCTGGTTCTAAGAAGAGGTTTTGAGCCTTGTCTTACACTGTACCCTATGGTAGAGTTTAAGAAAATTTACTCGAAAATATCAGGGTTGAATGAATTCAACGAAGAGTATAGGAAGTTGCAAAGGAATTTTTTTAGAGGAAACTCGGTAGTTGAATTGGATGGTGCAGGAAGGATTTTGATACCAAAGCTTATGTTGAACTACGCTAAATTTGAAAAAGAAGTGGTGGTAGTGGGCATGGGCAACCGGGTAGAAATTTGGAATCCTGAATTGTACGAATCACATTTAATCAGTGATCCTGGTGAATTTTCAGAATTGGCTCAAAAGTTTTTGGACGCATAAGGGGAGGCTCGTCTTAATTTTTAATGTTCTTTTTAATCTTTCGTTTTTGAAAAGTGGGTGAAGTGTACCATAAGCCAGTGATGCTCCAGGAGTGTCTGGAAGGAATGAATATTGTTCCAAATGGTATTTATGTGGATGTAACTTTTGGTGGTGGAGGCCATTCAAAGGCAATATTGAAAAAAATTGAAGATGGAATGTTGTATTCTTTTGATCAGGATCCTGACGCAAAAGCCAATGCAGCAGCATTAGAAAGTAGTTCTTTTACTTTAGTGGAATCCAATTTTAGGTACTTAAAACGGTATTTGAAGTTGTATGGTGTCAAACAAGTGCAAGGAATTTTGGCGGATTTAGGAGTTTCTTCCCATCAAATTGATGCGCCAGAGAGAGGCTTTTCAACCCGTTTTGATGGGGTACTGGACATGCGAATGGCACAATCTGGTGAGAAAAATGCGGCAAAAATTCTTAATGAATACTCGGAAAAGGAGTTGCATAGAATTTTTGGGATGTATGGGGAAGTGCGCAATGCGAAAACATTGGCAGCACTAATTGTTTCTTCCAGAGTCAACCATCCATTTAAAATGGTGCTGGAATTTAAAGACACGATCAGAAAACTGGCACCACGTGGTAAAGAGAACAGGTATTTTGCTCAAGTATTTCAAGCACTTAGAATTGAAGTAAACGAGGAAATGCAAGCGTTAGAAGAAATGCTTGAACAATGTGCAGAAGTTTTAGCCCCAGGAGGTCGGTTGGTAGTAATGTCCTACCATTCTTTAGAAGATCGTCTGGTGAAGAATTTTATAAACAAGGGCAAGTTCTTTGGAGAAGCAGAAAAGGATTTTTATGGAAACGTACTTAAACCATTTGAAGCCATATCCAGAAAGCCAATAGTAGCACAAAAAGAAGAAATTGAAACCAATAATAGAGCACGAAGTGCAAAACTTCGGATAGCATCAAAGGTATAAAATGGCAGAGAACGCTTACAAAGTAAAACAAAATGAGGAAGGCAAAGGCGGTAGCGTCTTTTCTTGGTTCGAGAACCGGATGAAATCACTTCAGTGGTTTGATGATGGGGTTCCTGTCGAACACTTGCCAAAAATTGTTTTTGTAGTGGTGCTCATGATCATTTACATAGGCAATTCTCATTATGCAGACAAAAGCGTGAGAAAACTAGAGCGGTTGAAAACAGAAGTGAGCAGTTTGCGAGCCAAGTATACCACTTTGAAGGCCAATTACATGTTTGCTGGAAAGCAATCAGAAGTGGCAAGAAAAGTAAAAAATTTAGGATTAAAGGAAAGTTTAGAACCACCAAAAAAAATAGAAGTTAAAAAAAGTGAATATTAAAAAATCCATAGTATTAAGGGTTAGAATAGCATTTATAATACTATCAATATTCGCGCTGGCTGTAATTTTTAAAATTGGACATATTCAATTTGTTCAGGGGGAATATTGGGACAAGGTATCCAATGACTATGCTTATAAATTTTTGGATGTGAAAGCAACCAGAGGCAGCATCTATTCCGACAATGGAAGTTTGCTAGCTACCTCTTTGCCTTTTTATAAGGTTGCTATGGATCCTACCATCCCATCTGCTAAACTGCTTAACAAACAAAATCTAGATTCTTTATCCTACCAACTTTCTAATTTTTTCAAAGACAAGTCTCCTTCTCGATACAAGCAGATGATACAGTCGGCACGAGAAGAGGGGGATAAATACATTGTATTTGGTGGCAGGACAGTGAATTACCTGGAAAAAAGAAAAATAATGAATTGGCCTATTTTCAGAAAAGGCAGGATGAAAGGCGGGTTGATTTTTGAGAAAAAAGAAGAGCGTTTTAGACCTTTTAATAATTTGGGTTATAGAACCATTGGGTACATCAATGAAGAAGAAAAAGGAGTAGTAGGGTTGGAGTATTCTTTTAATAACTTTTTAAAAGGAAGAGATGGAAAAGCCTGGTACCAAAAAATATCTGGGGGTAAATTAAGGCCCGTTTACGACGAATCTGATATTAAAACAGAAGACGGGCTGGACATTCAAACTAGCATTGATATCAATTTGCAGGATGTTACCGAAACCGCTCTCCACAAAGCATTGGATTACCACCAAGCCGAATATGGAACGGCCGTTGTAATGGAAGTAGCTACGGGTGAAATCAAAGCGATTTCTAACCTCGGCAGAACGTCAAGTGGCAAATATTTTGAAAAATACAATTACGCCATCGGCAGGCAAGGGGTAACCGAACCTGGTTCTACTTTTAAATTGGCAACCATGATGGCCCTTTTAGAAGAAACCAACATCAGTCTTAACGACAGCATTGAAACAGGCAATGGCACCTATAAGTTTTACAACAGTACCGTTCGAGACCACCATGCAGGTGGGTATGGCATGTTGTCGATACAAGATGCCTTTGAGAAATCATCCAATATAGCCATGGCCAAGTTGGTAGACCAACATTTCGGTGTGGATCCAGGTAAATTTTTAAGCTACATAGACGACTTAAAAATGAGTGGTCCCATTGGTTTTCAATTGTATGGAGAAGGGGTTCCTAAAATTGTAAGGCCTTCCGACACAGAGTGGAGCGGTATAACATTGCCTTGGATGTCTTATGGTTATGGGTTGGAGATGACGCCAATGCATACGTTGATGTTGTACAATGCAGTAGCCAATAATGGCAAAATGATCAAGCCAATTTTAGTTAAGTCGGTGCGCAAAGCAGAAAAAGAATTGGAAAGGTACGATACCGAGGTATTGAACAATCAAATCTGCTCAGAACCTACTCTAAGAAAGCTGAAAATTATGTTGGAAGGGGTAGTGGAAAGAGGGACGGCCAATAATATCAAAAACAGTTACTATAAAATTGCGGGTAAAACCGGAACGGCTCAAATATTAAAAAACGGGAGGTATACCAAAACGTATGTGACTTCATTTGTAGGTTATTTTCCGGCCAGCAAACCGAAGTACTCGGCAATTATATTGATTAAAGACCCAAAAGGCCATTACCAATACGGCGCAAGTGTTGCAGCCCCTGTTTTTAAAGAAATTGCAGACAATATATACTCAAGAGACATAGAACTGCACCAAAGTATTTCTGAAAAATACAGGGCAGAAAAAGGGGTGTTTCCAGTGATTAGAGCTGGTAAAAAGGATGAGTTGATGCTTATATGCAATGAATTGGGCATCAGCAACCATACTCAAACCGAACAAAGCTGGGTAAAAACGGCCGTTTCTGGTAATTCAGTAAAATGGAAGGAGCTAGAAATGAAAGGGAAGGCCTTGCCTGATTTGATTGGCTTGACTTTGCGAGATGCTATTTATTTGTTGGAGCAGCAAGGGTGGAAAGTGCGGTATTCAGGTTTAGGAAGGGTGGTGTCCCAATCCGTTCCATCCGGTACGCAAGTAGAAAAAGGTAAAACGATACACCTCAATTTAGGTTAATGACGAAGTTAAAAGACATATTGTATACAGTCGCATTGGTTTCTACATCTGGTGATATGGAGGTGGAAGTGAAAAGCATCGCACTAGATAGTCGGGAAACCGAGCCAGGTGGTATGTTTGTAGCCCTCAAAGGAACACTGACTGATGGACACCAATATATAAAGTCTGTAGTAGACAAAGGAATTAATGTGGTGGTATGTGAAGTATTGCCAGAAAACATTAAAGAAGGGGTAACCTATGTGGCAGTAAAAGATGCATCGGTAGCGCTAGGGGTGATGGCTGCAAATTTTTATGGCAACCCATCTCGAAAACTGACCCTGGTTGGAATTACAGGAACCAATGGAAAAACAACGGTAGCTACGTTGTTGTTTGATCTATTTACGAACCTTGGGTATACTACTGGTCTTTTATCTACTGTTAATGTGCGCATTGGCGACGAGGTGAGAACGGCAACCCATACTACGCCCAACGCCGTAGCAGTACAAAAGGCTATGGCTGAAATGGTAGAACAAAGTTGTACCCATGTTTTTATGGAGGTGAGCTCTCATGCCATCGAACAAAATAGAATTGCGGGGTTAGAATTTGATGGCGGCGTGTTTACGAATATCTCCCACGATCATTTGGATTACCATAAAACATTTGATGCCTACATTGAAGTTAAGAAACGCTTTTTTGACCACCTACCTAGCAGTGCTTTTGCACTGAGCAATATCGATGATCGAAGAGGCAGCATTATGCTTCAAAATACAAAGGCAAAAGTCCATACCTATTCTCTGAAAACAGGAGCAGACTTTAAAGCTAAATTGGTTTCCAATACTATTCAAGGGTTGGAATTGAACATCAACAACCACGAAGCTTGGTTCAGGCTCATAGGAGAATTTAATGCCTACAATCTATTGGCGGCGTATGCGGTGGGGGTGCTCTGTGAAGAAGAAGAAGAAAAGGTGCTGTCGGTACTTTCTTTGCTGAAAGGTGCCAGTGGCCGGTTTGAGCTGGTGAAACCGGAATCTGGAATTGTGGCCATTGTAGACTATGCGCATACCCCAGATGCTTTAAAAAATGTACTGGAAACCATTGCCAATTTTAGAAACGGGAACGAACAAGTTATTACAGTTGTAGGCTGTGGTGGCGACAGAGACAAGGATAAAAGGCCATTGATGGCTTCTATTGCCGCCAAACTCAGCACCAAGGTGATCTTAACTTCGGATAACCCGCGTTCTGAAAACCCATTGGACATTCTTGTAGATATGAAAACTGGATTGGGTCCTATGGAGATTAAAAAATCATTGGTTATTTCAGACCGATCGGAAGCTATTAAAACAGCTTGTATGATAGCAGAAAAAGGAGATGTGATTTTGGTTGCGGGCAAGGGGCATGAAAATTACCAAGAAATAAAAGGTGTAAAGCACCACTTCGACGATAAAGAAATTTTAAATGAAATGCTGGATATAATTAATTAAAAAACAGATGCTGTATTATCTATTTGACTACTTAAAAACTGAATTTGATCTAATAGGGGCTGGTGTGTTTCAATACATCTCTTTTAGAGCAGGTATGGCGGTAGTTTTGTCTTTAATTATTACCATCACTTTTGGTAAAAACCTGATTCGATTTTTGCAGCGAAAGCAAATCGGAGAAGAAATAAGGGACCTTGGTTTAGCCGGTCAAATGGAAAAAAAGGGCACCCCTACTATGGGAGGGCTGATCATAATTCTGGCCATTGTTTTGCCAACCTTACTTTTTGCGCGGTTGGATAATATCTATGTGATTTTATTGTTGGTGTCTACCATTTGGCTTGGCCTCATTGGATTTTTGGATGACTATATAAAGGTATATAAAAAGAATAAAAAGGGACTTAGAGGAATTTTTAAGGTTATTGGTCAAGTTGGGCTTGGGCTCATAGTAGGGCTGACTTTGTATTACAACAACCAGGTTGTGGTACGAGAATTTGAAGAAAAACCAACTTCTGAAAATGAAGTGGAAATGGTTTTTGAAGATGTGAAGTCTGCTTCAACCACAATTCCTTTTTTTAAAGACAATGAATTGAATTACGACCAAGTATTTGGTTTTTTTGGTGAAGAATATGCGGGGATATTTTATGTCTTGCTCGTAATTTTTGTAGTAACAGCTGTTTCAAATGGAGCCAATATAACCGATGGAATTGACGGTTTGGCTGCGGGAACTTCGGCAATAATTGGGCTTACTTTAGCCATTTTGGCCTATGTGTCGGGTAGGGTTGATTTTAGTGAGTACTTGAATATTATGTACATTCCAAATTTGGGAGAATTGGTAATCTTTTGTACTGCATTTTTTGGAGCCTGTTTGGGTTTCTTATGGTACAACGCTTACCCTGCTCAGATTTTTATGGGGGATACTGGTAGTTTGTCTTTGGGAGGTATCATAGCGGTATCTGCTTTGGCAATTAGAAAAGAGTTGTTGATACCGCTTTTATGTGGGGTGTTTTTAATAGAAAGCCTCTCGGTAATTATTCAGGTGTCTTATTTTAAATATACGAAAAAGAAATATGGAGAGGGAAGAAGGGTGTTTAAAATGGCCCCTTTGCACCACCACTATCAAAAAATGGAAATACCTGAATCCAAAATAACTACTAGACTTTGGATTGTAAGTATTTTATTGGCCGTGATGGCCTTAGCAACATTAAAGTTGAGATAATTGAAGCAAAAAATTACCATATTAGGCGCTGGTGAAAGCGGTACAGGAGCTGCCATTCTTGCAAAAAAGAAGGGGTACGAAGTATTTGTTTCTGACATGGGAGAGATTCATGAGAAACACCTTGTGCAATTAAAAAAACACGAGATCAACTTTGAATCCGGCCTGCATACCTACGATAAAATTACCGACTCTGATGTGGTGGTTAAAAGTCCTGGTATACCAGAAAAATCACCTTTAATCCAAGAACTAAAAGAAAAGGGTACGCCGGTAATTGATGAATTAGAGTTTGCTTTTCAATATACCGATGCCAAGATCATTGCGATCACAGGAACCAATGGGAAAACCACCACAACCATGCTTTTACACCACATTCTTCAAACTGCTGGATGGAATGTTGGGGTTGCAGGTAATATTGGGAAAAGCCTTGCTTTGCAGGTTGCTGAAAAAGATTACGACAACTACGTAGTAGAAGTTAGCAGTTTTCAATTAGATGGAATAGACAAATTCAAACCGGATACGGCGCTGATTTTAAATATTACACCCGACCATTTGGATCGCTACGAAAACAACATCTTAAAATATGTGTATTCTAAATTTAGAATCACCAAAAACCAAACCTCGGAAGATACCTTAATAGTGTACAACGATGGCTCTTACATCGATTCCGAAATAGAGAAATTGGCGATTCAGCCTGAGATGAAAAAGTTTTCTATTAAAAAGGCACCCTTTAACCATGCTTGGGTAGAACAAGAAGGAATTGTATTTGAAGAAGGCAAAACGTTGTATTCTGACTCCATAGCTATAAAAGGACCACACAATAAGCTCAACGCTATGGCAGCTGTTTTGGCCGCCAGAAGCATGGGGTTGGATTGGGCAGTTATAGAAAAAGGGTTAAAAACTTTTCGGAACGCGGCCCACAGATTAGAATACGTAGACACTGTCAAAGAAGTGAAATTCTACAACGATTCTAAAGCAACCAATGTGGAGTCGACAAAATTTGCGTTGCAATCATTTGAAGAAAAGATTAATTGGATTGCAGGTGGAGTGGACAAAGGCAATGAATACGAAGATGTGATGTCTTTGGTGAATGAAAAAGTGAAGACCCTGGTTTGCCTGGGCGTAAATAATGAAAAGTTAAAAGAAGCGTTTCATGAATTTCTAATCAAAATATTAGAGACCAAAGACATGAACGAAGCTGTAAAAATGGCTTTTAAAAACGCAGAGCCGAATGATGTGGTGTTGTTGTCGCCAGCATGTGCCAGCTTTGATCTGTTTGACAACTACGAAGACCGAGGTGAAAAATTTAAAAAAGCAGTAGCCAACTTAAAGGAACAAGAAAAATAGAATGCTTGAAAAGCTTAAAATATCGTTCAAACAAAACCTCAAAGGGGATCCAGTAATTTGGATTCTTGTGTTGCTCTTGTCTTTCATCAGCATATTGGTAGTGTATAGTGCGACCGGTACTCTGGCCTATAAATACATGAAAAACCCAGAGAATTACCTGATCAACCATACTTTATTGCTGTTTCTAGGCTTAGGCGCGATGTGGTTGACACACAACGTCAATTTTAAATATTTTTCTAGGATTTCCAGAATACTTTTGTTGCTGAGTGTTCCTTTGTTAATGTATACCTTCTTAAAAGGAGCCACTTTAAATGAAGCTTCAAGATGGATCATAATACCGATAATAAACAAATCTTTCCAACCTTCGGATTTAGCGAGTTTGGCATTGATTACCAGTTTGGCAAGCATGCTATCCAAAAGACAACAAAACATTCAAGATTTTAAATCGGCACTAATACCAATGTTGATATGGTGCGGTGTTATTTGTGGGTTGATCGCCTTGACCAACTTGTCTTCGGCACTTTTACTCTTTTTGACATGTATGCTGATCATGTTTATTGGTAGGGTACCGGTAAAGTATTTGGCTATGTTGGTATTGGTTGGTGCACTTGCTGGAGTAACCGCTTTACAATTAGGAGTGCGAAAAGGTACTGCCATTTCTAGGTGGGAAAATTTTAAAGAAAGTTTGTCTGATCCTACCCAATTAGGGTTCCAGGCTTTTAATTCTAGGATTGCAATAGCCAATGGGAAGATTTTTGGAAAAGGACCTGGCCAAAGCATTCAACGGAATATGTTGCCGCACCCTTATTCGGATTTTGTGTTTGCCATTATTATAGAAGAGTATGGGATGTTAGGTGGAATTGTGGTGGTTGGGCTCTATTTGATATTGCTTTATCGAGGCATGCGCGCAGTTTATCAAAGCGAACAACCTTTTGGCGGGTTGTTATCTGCAGGATTAAGTTTTGCGATAGTTTTCCAGGCCTTGGTAAATATGGGCGTTGTGGTAG
Source organism: Cytophagales bacterium Alg240-R148 (assembly GCA_900537185.1). Taxonomy (GTDB): domain Bacteria; phylum Bacteroidota; class Bacteroidia; order Cytophagales; family Cyclobacteriaceae; genus Alg240-R148. The sequence goes on along the minus strand of LS999827.1, from coordinate 76,718 downwards.
GATTAGGACCAGTTACAGGTTTGCCTTTGCCATTGGTGAGCATGGGTGGTACCTCTATTCTTTTTACTGGAATAGCACTGGGGATGATTCAAAGTATTACTAGAGCCGATAGTTATGGAGGCCAATCAGTTCAATCAAAAGTTACAACTAAAACCGCCACTGCTTAAGTGAAAAAGGACAAAAAATATCGATTCATACTTACTGGCGGAGGCACAGGTGGCCACATTTATCCGGCAGTTGCTGTGGCGAATGAAATAAAAAGAAAGTACCCCGATGCGGATGTGCTTTTTGTAGGAGCAAAAGGTAAAATGGAAATGACCAAAGTACCGGAAGCTGGTTATAAAATAATTGGGTTGTGGATATCTGGAATCCAAAGAAGACTAACAATAGACAACGCTTTTTTACCCTTAAAGATGATGGTCAGCTACCTGGCTGCAAAAAGGATCATCCGAAAGTTTAAACCCGATGCAGTGATGGGGTTTGGTGGGTATGCTTCGGGCCCGGTTATGCTGGCGGCCAACAGCATGAAAGTGCCTGCTTTTATACAAGAACAGAATTCTTATGCAGGTATGGCCAACAAGTTTTTATCTAAAAAAGTGAAAGCCATCTGTGTAGCCTACGAAGGAATGGAAGCATACTTTCCAAAGGAGAAATTAAAGTTTACTGGTAACCCGGTAAGAAGCGATATACAAGGCTCTGACGACCAAAAATTAGAGGCTTTGAAATACTTTAAGTTGAACAAGCAGCGAAAGACTGTTTTGGTTATTGGAGGAAGTCTAGGAGCAAGAACCCTGAACAACGCAGTATTGAACGGGGCAGAATTGATAAGCGAACATACCGATGTGCAGTTTTTGTGGCAATCGGGTAGTTTTTATTATCAGTCCATGAAAAAGAAGTTAAAAGAAAGCAAGGTGGGCAACATCACGCTTTTAAAGTTTATAAAAAGGATGAACATGGCCTATGCAGCAGCAGATATAGTGGTGTCCAGAGCGGGTGCCCTGTCGGTTTCTGAATTGTGTTTGGTAGGAAAGCCAGTGATCTTGGTTCCATCCCCAAACGTTGCCGAAGACCACCAAACAAAAAATGCGAAGGCATTGGAAGGTAAAAATGCGGCAGTATTGGTACGGGATGCAGATGCCTATGAATCGTTGGTTAAAACTGCTTTGGAGCTTTTAAAAGATGATCAGAAAAGCAAAGCCCTGCAAACTGGGATATTAAATTTGGCGAAACCAAATGCCGCTCAAGAAATTGTTGAAGTAATGGAAGCCTATATAGATTAATGGAATTAAAAAATATACATACTGCCTATTTTATCGGAATTGGAGGGATTGGTATGAGCGCCTTGGCCAGGTGGTTCAACTGGCATGGGGTAAATGTATATGGATACGACAAAACCCCTTCTCCTTTAACACATTTGTTGGAAGAAGAGGGCATAAAAGTACACTATGAAGATAGTATTGAGCACATTCCACCGAAAATAAAAGAAAAAGTGGATGGTACCTTGGTTATTTATACCCCTGCCATTCCAGCGGATCATATAGAATATAACTTCCTGAAAATAAATGGGTATGAAGTGGTGAAACGGTCCAAAGCCTTGGGCATTATAACCGAGAACTACTTTACCATTGCGGTGGCAGGAACACATGGGAAAACCACAACTTCTTGTATGGTGGCCCATATGTTGATGGAACAAGGAAAAAGTGTAATGGCCTTTTTGGGTGGGATTCCAGCCAATTATAAAACGAATTTCATCCACAACATAAAAGAGGGTGAAAAACCGGTGGTGGTGGTAGAGGCAGATGAATTTGATCGGTCTTTTTTAACCTTGCAGCCGGATATAGCCATTATAACTTCCGCTGATGCGGACCACTTAGATGTATATGGAGCTCCAGATGCGTTACAAAGTTCGTTTAAAGAGTTTGCTTCTAAATTATCCAACAATGGGAAGTTAATAATCCATGAATCGGCGCAAAAGGAACTCAATATCCAAGGTCCTTTTGAGGTAGCAACCTATGGGTTTAAATCCAAAGGAGCGGTTGGTATTGCTTGCTCTGACCCTAAGGCAGATGCAGGGACTTTTGTTTTTGATTTCTACGGCGACAAAAATATGGAAGAAATAAAACTGCCAATGCCGGGCTACCACAATGTATTAAATTGTACGGCTGCCATAGAAGCGGTTTTAAAATTGGATTTGGACACCGAAGCCATTAAAAAATCGATTGCCAGATTCAAAGGAGTAGTGCGGCGTTTTGAATTGGTCTACGAGCGGGATGGACTTGTCTTTATAGACGATTACGCCCACCATCCAACCGAAATAGAAGCACTGGTACAATCGCTTCGGTTGTTGCATAAAGGAAGAAAAATCACCTTGGTATTCCAACCCCATTTGTTTTCAAGGACGAGAGATTTTGCCAAAGGATTTTCTGAAGCTTTGAGTTTGGCAGACGAAGTACTTTTAATGGATATTTATCCAGCTAGAGAGGCGGCCATACCGGGTGTTACCTCTGCAATGTTGATGGACGGTATTCGTTGCGACAAACAATTGGTCAAACGATTTGACTTGTTAGAAACCCTATCGAAGAAGCAGTTGGAAGTGTTGGCGACTGTAGGGGCTGGAGATATTGATAGAATGGTGGAACCCATAAAAGAAACATTAGAAAAGAAGCCATGAAAAAAATAGCCAACATAAAGGGTGTAATTATTTCGATGCTTGTTTTTGCAAGTATTGTAGCATTTACTGAAATCAACCATGAGAAAGTTGAAGCCAAAGCATTGATCATCAATTTCAACAACCAGGCGGATAATTTCTTTTTGGACCAATTGGATGTAGAAAGAATTATTGAGGACCAAGAAGTTTTGGTAGAAGGGGGAACCATATCGAGACCAGAATTGAATGAATTGGAAAACAAACTGACCAACGAACGCTTTGTGAAAGAAGCAGAACTGTTTGCAGACCTTAAAGGAAACTTGGTAGCCAATGTGACTTTGAGAAGGCCTATGGCCAGGATGATCCGATCCAATGCTCCCGATGCCTACATTGCTGAAGACGGTCATGTATTGCCTACTTCTTCCAAGTATACGGCCCGTGTAATGCTCATCAGTGGTGGGTATTCAAAGCTATTGCTGGAAAGCAAAGAAGATTTAAAGACATTTAACCCAACACTTTATGCACTGTTGGATTTTATACACCACGACGATTTTTGGCGTGCACAAGTGGCGCAGCTGCATATCAGTGGCAAGGGTGAAATAGAAATTTACCCACAAGTGACCAAACAAAAGATTGTGTTTGGTACAGCAGAGGACTTCCGTGATAAATTAAAAAAAGTACGGATTTTCTATGATAAAATTCTGCCGAGATCTTGGAATAAATACGTCGAGATAAACGTAGCGTTTAAAGGACAGGTAGTAGCAAAGTAGACAATAAAATATTAAAACATACAACCACAAAAATTAAAACATATGGCCATAGAAAACGACAAAATTGTAGTCGGACTTGATATTGGGACAACTAAAATTTGTGCCATAGTCGGACGAAAAAACAGCTTTGGCAAGCTGGAAATTCTTGGTATGGGCAAGGCAGAATCGGATGGAGTGATTCGCGGCATTGTAACCAATATCGATAAAACCGTGCATGCCATTGAAAAAGCTATTAAAGAAGCAGAAGACCAATCTGGAATTGACATAAAAGTGGTCAATGTTGGTATTGCTGGACAACACATTAAAAGCTCTGTACACCATGGTAGCATCACCAGAACTACTCGCGATGATGAAATTACGGTAGAAGACGTGAACAGGTTGACCAACGACATGTATAGAATTGTCATCCCACCTGGGAGTGAAATCATACATGTTATGCCACAAGATTACACAGTAGATTACGAAGAGGGGATCAAAGACCCTGTCGGTATGAGCGGTGTAAAATTGGAAGCGGATTTCCATATTATTACGGCGCAAACCAATGCCATCAACAACATTAACAAATGTGTTCGAAGGGCAGGTTTGGAGATTGAAAACCTCATTCTAGAACCATTGGCGTCTAGTTTGTCTGTGTTGAGCGAAGAAGAAAAAGAAGCAGGTGTATGCCTTATTGACATAGGCGGCGGTACAACGGATATTGCTATTTTCCACGAAAATATAATTCGCCATACGGCGGTTATTCCATTTGGTGGTAACATTATCACCAGCGATATCAAACAAGGGTGTATGGTAATGCAGCACCAAGCTGAGTTGCTGAAAACTAAATTTGGTAAGGCCATCGGTGAAGAGGCCAGTGAAAATGAAATAGTTTCGATTCCTGGACTTAGAAATCGATCGCCAAAAGAAATTTCTATTAAAAATCTCGCCCATATTATAGAGGCTAGGATGGAAGAGATTGTAGAGATGGTGCATACCGAAATCATAACTGCCGGTTATGGCAATCGGTTGGCAGGAGGCATTGTCATTACAGGTGGTGGCTCTCAATTAAATTGCCTCCAACAATTGGTAGAATATATGTCAGGAATGGACACAAGAATTGGTTATCCGAACGAACATTTAGGAAAGAGCAAGCTAGAAGCGGTTAAGAGCCCGATGTTTGCAACTACGGTTGGTTTGGTGCTTTCTGGGTTCAGAGCCTTGGATGAAAGAGAAAACAGACGCCTGGAAGTAACTTCAATTAGAAGAGACGATGACAGGAAAAAAGAAGGAAAGAGTTCAGACTTCTTTAATAAAATCCTCAATAAGACAAAAGGACTGCTTATCGATGATTTTGGATCCAATACTAAATATTAATTACACAACCACTAATTAGATATAGCCATGAACGATAATAGTTTTCAATTTGACCTTCCGAAACAAAAGAGGTCATTAATAAAAGTAGTAGGTGTAGGTGGAGGCGGTAGCAATGCCGTTAACTTCATGTACAACCAAGGAATCAAAGATGTTGATTTTGTTGTTTGTAACACAGATGTGCAAGCATTAAAAATGAGCCCGGTACCTAACAAATTACAGCTAGGGGTTAACCTTACAGAAGGTTTAGGAGCAGGAGCCAACCCTGAAGTAGGCCGAGATGCTGCCATTGAAAGCAAAGAAGAAATAAGAGAAATGCTTGGTGCAGATACCAAGATGTTGTTTGTAACCGCCGGAATGGGTGGTGGAACAGGAACAGGAGCGGCACCAGTGATTGCACAGGTTGCACGAGAAATGGACATTTTAACGGTAGGCATCGTAACCCTTCCATTCGTTTTTGAAGGCAGGAAAAAGAAAACCCATGCCACCACTGGTATTGGCGCGCTAAAAGACAACTGTGATACAGTATTGGTGATACTAAATGATAAGTTGCGGGAGATTTATGGCAACTTGTCTATAGGCACGGCATTTGCCCAAGCAGACAATGTTTTAACAACTGCAGCCAAAGGAATTGCAGAAATAATAACCGTATCGGGGTATGTAAATGTCGATTTCCAGGATGTGCGCACGGTAATGAAAGACGCCGGAGCTGCCGTAATGGGAAGTGCAGAAACCAAGGGTGAAAACAGAGCACAGCGTGCTGCTGAAGAAGCTTTGGCCTCTCCATTATTGGACAATAGAGACATTACTGGAGCTGAAAATATATTGTTGAGCATTGTTTCTGGAGAACAAGCTGAACTTCAAATGGATGAATTGGCGGAGATTACGGATTATATTCAGGACGAAGCTGGTGATTCTGCAGAGGTAATTTTCGGTCACGGTGTGGACAGTGAATTAGGAGAAAGCATTAGAGTGACAGTTATTGCAACAGGTTTTGATGGCAAGAGAAATGTTTCTGACGTGGAGCATACTTCCCAAGCAGATACTACCTTAGGTGATGTCGAGCCTGCGCCCGTCAAAACGATTATAGATTTGGAATCTAACAAACAGATTGAACTGTTTGAAGAAGGAACTAAGGAACAACAGGATTCAGAACAAGACCAAGAAGAGCATGTGGAAGCAGAGCCAGCAATGGATCCTCCATTCACCATAGAAAACTTGGGTTTTGAATTTGTAAACAACGACGACCCCAAAGACGATCGACCAAAACAAGAGGAAGAACAAGAGGAAGAGCCTTTGTTTTCTGCTCTTGCCAATGAGTTTGAATTTGTAAACAATTCGGAGCAAGAACAAGAAATCGACAACGAAGGCATGGTGCGGTTTTCAAACGCCAAAGAAAGAATGGAGCGCCAAGCGCAAGCCAGGATTGAAAGGTTAAATGGCAACGAACAGTCGCAATTGAGCCCGGATCAGTTCAAAGAAAGGTTGGATGTCCCTGCTTTTCAAAGAAAATCGGTGAAGTTAAAAAATGTCCCACATTCGTCAGAAACACAAGTTTCTAGGTACAATCTGAACGACGACAATCAGATTCTAGGCAACAATAAGTTTTTGCATGACAATGTAGACTAAAAACAGGCAGGAGATTCCTGTAAAAATAAATCTGATTCTATCAGGCTGTGTAAAAGTTGAGATTGGCGCCTTCCCGGAAAGAAAAATCAAAGTGGTTGTTGGTTTTCATTCTATGGCTATCAAGGGGAGGAGGCCAATCTCTTTTTTATTTTTTACGCAACTTTATTGTATAAAGTTATTTTTAAAACGCTATAAATGCCTCCGCTTGTTCTTCTAATAGCTGCTGGTACAGGTCACTTAACACACCATCCTTTAAGTGGTTGCCGATGGTCATTAATTTTGGTTTTACGGCCAATACATGGGTGCCACAGTAATTAAGTATGTCGGTCATATGGCTCAGGGCAATCCCAGCTCCTTGAATTCCAGCGCTTAATCCAACCAAGGCTGCTTTTTTGTTTTTAAAAGTATCGGGGAATTGAAGCCCATCAATAAAAGCTTTTAACACACCAGGGAAGGAACCATTGTATTCAGGAACTACAAATACAAATTTATCGGAAGCTGCCATGCTGTTTCTTAAAAGATTAAAACCATCGTTTTTACCTGCATTTTCGTAAAGTGCAGAAGCAGTGAAGTCATTTGGAAGCTTACCAAGGTCCACTATTTGATTGTTGACCTTTCTGTTGTTCAGTATTTGGCTATAGAGTTTGGCTATTTCTAGAGATACTGCATTGGGCCTATTGGTGCCCGCTATTATTGTGATCATGTGTTTTAAATTAGGAGGCAAATGTATGGAATATTTGTTTATTGCCTTGTATGTTGTTCCAACATTGTACTATCCTATGGGCAATTTCCCTATTATAAAATATAAGGATTGTCTTGTGTAGATAACAAATAAATGGCTCCTTTCAGCATGTTGGCATCTATGCGGTCCATGGTTCCAATTACTTCACCATCTAACTGGAGCAAGTGTTTTTCTTTGAATTCAATTGTAGCTTGATTGGTCTGAATTACTTGACTCACCTGGTGGTCGTGAAAGCGTTCATCAAATTTAGCAAGTCCAGCTTTCATTAAACTAGAAGTACCAATATCTTCCAATAAAACGATTTCAAATTGGCAAATATGGGTCCTTTCTTAAATACAAAAGAGTTCGCTAATTCGGGTTGGTATATTTCCGTACCGGTGATATCGGATGGAAGCAAGTCTGGAGTGAATTGAATTCTCGCCAAGCTGGCTTTGAGTTCTTGAGATAAACTTTTAATGGCCCTTGTTTTGGCCAAGCCAGGCAACCCTTCAAGCAGCAAGTTGCCATTGGCCAAAAAAACCACCATAATTTTTTCGATTACTTTTTCTTGCCCAATTATAGAGGCGTTGATCCGCGTAACTAGGGTTTTTATTTGTTGTAAGTTGTCACCCATTGTTGTTGTTGGTTGGCTTTATTATTATAAGCTTGATTTCTTGATAGTTAAGATAGGAAATTAATTTCTTTTGTTTTGGTTTATTTTCTCAATTGAAGAAGACATGATAGGTTCAATTGAAACTTCTGCTTGGTACAAACCAGTTAAAGGGGGTGCAATGTTTTTGCTTATTTTATTTTGTGTAGAAACATTATCATGGCACTGATTCTTAATTAGTTATTGGTAATTCTATAATATCAGCTCACGTTCATATTCTAAAAACACAATAAAATCATTGAAACATGATTAAAAGGTGTTAAATTTGCCACAATTATAAGTAGGTCTGTCGATTTTTTCATTTGTCGAAATCTTTAAGTTGGCCTGATTTTTAATCTTTAGTTGGCAAATTCTTAATATGAAAAAGTATAAGTTGTTGGCCCTTTGTGTAATAAGCATCACTTTTGCAAAGGCTCAAAAATATGTTGAATTGGCAAAATCATGCAACGAGGTATTTCCGGATCAAGAAGTAGTCATTTCTGAGTCTAAAGTTGAGATGACTTTTAAAGCCGTAAAAGGGAAACCTCAAGCCATAGAATCGGTTGAAGAGTTTGTTGTGTGCACCAATAGCGGGAATAAATTCCATTATGCAGTTTTTTATGATGATAATTCTTCAATTGATAAGTTCAGTGGTTTTTATTCAAGTATAAAGGACAATTATTCAACTGATGGGATATTCCATTCAGACCTCAAAATAATGGCTGGCGTAAGAAACTTCTATAATTTTGGAGAAGGGTTTTCTGTTAAGTATTTAAAATCTTATAAAGACTTAAAATACCTGACAAAAATTAATTTTGTTTCGAGATTCAAAACATTAGAAAAGGAAATTAAGATTACTATTCCTGAAGCATTTGATGTTGAAATTGTTGAACGAAATTTCGATGGTTTTGGAATTGTGAGCAACAAAGTTATTGAAGGGAAGAATACAGTTTATACTTACAAGTTGGAAGAAGTAGAGAACTACAGGGCTGAATCTAATCAACCTGGACCATCTTTCATTTATCCGCACGTTTTGTTGTTGGTAAAAGAGTATAGTAAGGGCAATGACACTGAGTTTTTTAAAACTACTGCGGATCAATACAATTGGTATAAGAATTTGGTCGATGAAATTGGCAATGAAACTGAAACCATTGAGCCTATAGTAAAACAATTAATAGAAGGTAAAAAGACAGATCAGGAGAAGATTGAAAGCATTTTTTATTGGGTCCAGGACAATATAAAATATATAGCGTTTGAAGATGGTATTGCTGGCTTTAAACCAGCATCCTGTCAAGAAGTGTATTCAAACTTGTATGGTGATTGTAAAGGAATGGCCAACCTAACTAAAGAAATGCTCATTTTGGCTGGTTATGATGCCCGCCTAGTTTGGTTAGGCACCCGAAGAATTGCATATGATTATTCAATGCCAACATTGGCAGCTGACAATCATATGATATGTGCCTTGAGAATGGATGGGCAGTATATATATTTAGATCCTACTGAGAAGTTTATAGCCTATAAGGAAATTGCGGAAAGGATACAGGACAGACCTGTCATGATAGAAGATGGTAATACCTATGTTTTAAGTTCAGTAAACAAAAATTCTCCAAATCAAAACTACCGTAAAATTAAAATGCAGTTGGATTTGAACGAAGATTTGTCAATGAACGGAGAAGTGGAGATGGCTTTTTCTGGAGAATATAAATCTTATTTTCTTGATTTAAATAAAAAGGTTAAAAAGAAGGATAAAGAATATTTATTGCAACAGGTTTTATCTACTGGGGAAAACAAAATTAAAACAGAAGACCTGGAAATTGAAAACCTTACACAGGGAAAAACCCCAGTACGGATCAATGGCAATTTAACAATAGAAGATGTAGCATCTGAGTTTGATGGAGAGATTTACATCTACATGGATCCGTTTCAATTTTATGGCAACAGTAAAATTGATGTAGAACGAAAAAGTGATTATTGGATGTCATTTAAAAAAATGGAGTCATTGGAAATATCCGTTGCAATTCCGGAGGGGTTACTTGTTGAATCCATTCCAGAACCTATGCAAATTGAGCAAGAAGGATATGCTTTTGAAGGGTCATTTAATTTAAAAGACAACACAATTCACTATTCCCTTCATGCAAAATTTACTTCCTCTATTTTGAAAAAGGAGGATTTTATAAAATGGAACAAAATTTTAAAAACCATTCAAGATTTTTACGAACAACCAATAATATTGAAAAGAAAATGATGAAGCATATTTTTTTTACTGTCTTTCTTGCAGTTTTTGTGGTTCAAGCACAAAGCAGTCCTATAGCAACTTTACCAGATTTAATTTCAGAATATGAAATGAAAGATATTAAATCTTACTGTTGGGTCAATTCAAAATTTAATGGAACCGAAGTTCCAGAACAATTCAGCTCTGCTTCGGCAGTGTTTTTAAGGTATGAAAACTCAATTGAACTGAACCAAACTACCAAAAATAGGAAGAAGTATACTTTTTTAACGCATAGAAAAATAAAATTAATGGATGCTGCTGCGGTTGAAAGGTTTTCGGAGCTGCAAAGATCAGATTTTGGTTCCGTTGAATTTAATTACCAGTACACAATTAAATCCAATACAGAGTACGGTGCGAGGGTGATAAAAGAAGACGGTACTATAGAGGAGGTGGATATGTCAGATTTTTATAAGACAGATAAATTGGCAATTAAGAACCTTGAAAAAGGCGACATTCTGGATTTTTTTTATTACAAATTCTTGGTTGTGGCAGATGTTCTTCCGGATAACTTTCCTATTACTTTTGACCGCTTTGTAATGTATGGTTACTATCCAATTTTGAATTTTGAATACAAAATTGTCACAGATGAAAATTGGAAGATTAATTTAATTAACAAAAACAAAGCGGTTAAACAAAAAGTTGGACATGTACCCAATCAAAAAAACATGTTTAGATTTGTTTTCACAAGAGATCAACTGGAATCCTCAGAAAATGACTTTTGGTTTTATCCTTATCAAGAAGAAGCGTTTGTAAAGTTTGTGATTCTAAACAGTAAGAATTTTTTATCAAAAAGAGAGAAAGAAAAACAACCATTAATTGTTAGAGAAGTTCCGAAAAAAGAATTAATAACAAAATTTAAGCCGTATTTTTTAACCTATTCAGCCGGAGCAAATGAGTATGAGAAATTTAGAAAGTACCTAAAAAGAAACAATAAAACCAGTTTAAGTGATCATGACTTTATTAAAGAATACTATTATTTTTTAAGGCATTATTTTATCACCAAACATTTTTTTGAAAAAAATTTAAACAGAGCTAATAAGGATTTAATCCCTCCCTTTGGTCACTTAAATAGCAATAATAAAATTATAATGCACCTTACTTATGGGCTAAAGAGAAAGTCCATACCCTATACAATAGCACTTGGTCAGACTAGGTCTTTGGGCAATATAGATGAAATCATTCATGTGGATGAAGCAGATTTGTTGCTAGTTATAGAATCTGAACCAAAATTGTATATTACAGAACCTTATTTTTACACCAAGTATGGTCAGGTGCCAGGTGAAGTGGAAGGGTCAAAGGCCATGGAGTTGAAAAAGATAGGTGAAAAGTCCAATGCATTAAATACTTCTTATTTTAACTTTCCAGTTTCTTCTCATCAAGATAATAAAGCGGTATATGAATCTTCTGTGTTTATAAAGCCCGATATGTCCAATGTAGAAGTGAGTACAAAGATGACTTTAAAAGGTCTTCAAAACTCTGATCTTCCTCACTATTTGGTTAACTGGTTGGATATGGTTCAGGATGAAGCCATTTTATATGGGTCCAATATTACCATTGATTCTAAAGGAAAATCTAAAAAGAAGGGGGTCCAAATTGATGCATATAGAAAAGATATCAGCAAAGTGCTTGATGAAAATAGAGAATCATTTGTCAAAAATCATTTTGACTCAGAAAATTTACTTTTTAAAGAATATAAAGATTTGGCATACGGTAATGGATTAAACACCAATGATTATCAATCAGAATTTAAATGTGAAATTGATGGACTTATAAAAAAGGTAGGTCCTAATTATGTGCTAAAAGTAGGCAAGTTGGTAGGTGGTCAATTGTCTTTGGATCAGGACGCCCTTGCAAGAAAGTCTGGAGTACACATGAAATATGCACGATCTTATCACTATATCCTTAAAATTAACATTCCTGAAGGGTATGAAGTAAAAGGGCTAAGCAATTTGTCGAATAATGTTGACAATGAAACCGGGTCTTTAATTAGCTCAGCATCGATAGAAGAAAATACTTTGGTGGTTCATTTTGATAAAAAATACAAACACAACTATGAGCCCCTCGAGAACTGGGGTTTGATGAAAGAATTTATCATAGCTGGAGACAAATTTGGTGCAAAAGAGATATTGCTAAAAAAGATAAAATAACTGTAGTTATGAAATCGTATTGTATTAAAATAATTTTTGTTTTTAACGCCTTTATGATCGGGCATATGCAACAGGCAACTGCACAATCCCTAGAAGATTTTGTGGTACGTGCGGATAGTTTGTACCAAGCTGGCAATATAGATCAGACAATTGAGGTTTACGAAGAGGCTATTGTTCAGTATCCTGAAAACCCTATGTTGTACGTAGTTCTTGGTGAACTAAAGTGCGGGATGGTTACAAGATTTTCGACCGATGAAAAGGCTTACCAAGCTGGGATTGAACAATTGGACAAGGCCCTTTCCATTGATTCTACCTTTTATCCTGCACTTAATAGTAAGGCAAGAATCAACTTGTTTTATCAAAAGTATGACAAAGCCATTGCAGGGTTTACAAAAGCCCTTGAATACGTTCCTTCTAAAAAAGAACTTGTAATTTGTTTATCGGACAGAGGCAGTGCAAAGACGTACTCGCAAGATTTTGAAGGTGCCATTGAAGATTTGAATAAGGCACTGGAGTTGAAACCCGGTGATCGTAAGTTACTGGTGAACATTGGAACGACCCACCTATTTAGTAAAAATTTCTTAAAAGCAGAGCAAGTGTTTTTAAAGTTGTACGAAATAATACCGGAGGACAATACCTTGCTAAATAATTTGGGGTTTGTTTACATCGAATTAGAAAAGTATAAAAAGGCCCGTGAGATGTTAAGTAAAGTAATACAGCAGGCTCCAAATGAACCATTTGCATATAATAACTTGGGGTATGTCGAAATTAAACTGGGAAATCTAGAGAAGGGGATGGAATTGATTGACCACTCCTTAAGTATTTACCCAGAAAATTCTTATGCCTACAAACAAAGAGCAATTGGATGGATTGCCCTAAAGAATATGGACCAAGCTTGTTTGGACTTGAACAAAGCTAGCAAATTGGGGTATTCAGTTTCTTATGGAGAGGAAGTGGGGCAGTTGATGGAGGAACATTGCAAGTAAGAAAGTTTATTTCCCATTCGTTTTATACCAACTCTTTTGTATTTTAATGGGTCCAACGTTAAATGTTTTTTAAGTTAAAAATTAACGGATGCCCCAACTAATGTTCCGAATTGCTGTATTGTTTGTATGGTTCGTTTCTAACCTTTGTTGGGCACAATCCAAAATAGAAGGTCAAGTTGTGAGTGCCTATGATGGACAGGGCATCCCTTTTGCCAATATTGGAATTTTAAATACCAATGTGGGCACCTTGTCGAATGAAGATGGTAGTTTTACCCTTTATTTACCCATACAACAGGAAAATGAACTTCTTTCTTTTTCTTCTTTGGGGTTTGAAACTAAAAATATGCCCGTCCAAGCCCTGCTTGTGAAAAATGCGAGCAATACCATCAAACTCCAAGAATGGGCCATGCAACTCAAGAATGTTGTGGTTACAGGTAAAAAAGGAAAATTAGAAACTGAATGGATGGGCAATGGCAAGAGTTTGTTGCTGTCCGGGCAATTGTACAGCGATACCACCAAGGCTGGCAGCGCCATGGCTTTGTTAATAGATAAAAGCGAGTACTCCAACTTAGTTTTTATTGAAAAGGCCAAGTTGAGAATCGCAAAAAATAAATTCCCAGAATTTAAGGTTAGAATCAAGTTTTTGGAAGTGGATACGGCCAATAACAATTTACCTGGAAAACCTTTATTTCAAGATAATATTATTTTACACGCCTCCATAACCAAAGGATGGTTGGAAGTGGACTTATCAAAATACCAATACCAAATTTCTCAAAATAAGTTTTACCTAGTTTTTGAATGGATTTTAAACGAATCCGACCGACGGGCAATCGCCCAGGCCTACAAAGACTTTATGACAGAATTTCCGGAACGCGTTTCTTATGATATCGTTGTAATTGAGGGAGAAAAGTTGACAATCCCTCGTGTCAATAAAGTAGTGGCAGGCACCTTATTTGGCACCACAGGAACAGCATCCGATTTAGAAAAATACGTTTGTTATTTTCAAACCAATAGTTTTGGAGAATGGAAAAGGTCAACTGGGATATTATCTGCTAAAGTTAAACTTGCCAACCAACCAGTTTCTGAAAAAACAACCTCGGCGAAAGCTCCATGCCCGTTGTCATGCACTATAAACAAATGGGCAAAAGAGTTCCAGGAAGAATACCAGCTGCAAGGTTGGCAAATGGCCATCAGCATAAAAAAAGAAATGCAGTACTCCCAAGGTTTTGGTTGGGCCGATAGAACCAATCAATTGCCTGTGAAAACCGATACTCAATTTCGAATCGCCAGTGTTTCCAAACCAATGACCGCCATTGGTTTGATGCGTTTGGTGGAACAAGGGAAAATAGACTTGGATAAGGACGTTCGGGATTATGTGCCTAGTTTTCCGTCTAAAAAACACCGTTTTTCCGTTCGGCAATTGGCTGCCCATTTGAGTGGCGTTAGGGACTATTACGAATTGAGTTTAGAAGAGATTTTTGTTCAGAAACACTATGAATCGGCCCTGGCATCTTTAGAGATTTTTGAAAATAGCCCGTTGGAATTTGAACCGGGTGACCAATATTTATATTCTTCTTATGGGTACAATTTATTGGGCAGCGTGCTGGAAGCAGCATCCGGGCAAGATTACTTAGCGTATATGCAGCAAGCAGTTTGGGATCCATTACAAATGAAAAGCACCTATGGAGAAGTTAAAGACAGTACGATGGTGCATAAAAGTAAATTTTATTATCTCTCTGGAGAAGAGGCCACCCACTACGATTTGAGCTACAGCTACCCTTCAGGTGGCTTGCTTTCAACAGCGGAAGATTTGCTTCGATTGGGCAATGCCTTGTTTGAAAACAGCTTTTTATCAGAGTCTGCAAAACAAGAAATGTTTCGAACTTATACAACGGCCTTAGGCGAACCCACTGGGTACGGATTGGGTTGGTACATTCAAGAAGAAAACCCAAACAGAACCATTTATTACCATGCAGGGGAATTGCCTTCAACAGGTTCTTTTTTAATGGTTATTCCAGAAGCCCAGGTAGTTATTGCTTTAATAGCCAATAGCCCCATAGTTTCAGATTCAGCTGATGGGTACTCCAGATCTTTGAACAAATTGGCTGAGGTTGTATTGCAACAAAAATAATAGTTATTAATAGGTGTCTTTTTAGCTTGTCCTGAATTTATAGGTGTATGACTAAATTTGTATTGAGAAAGGGTTTGAAAATAATGTTGTTTGCATTGGTTTTGCCCTTGTTATATTTTGTTGTGGCCATGTTGCTTACTTGGATCTCCGTAAATCCTAAACCCTACCAAAACCATGTCTTGGATAAGGTGTATTTAAATACCAATGGAGTTCATTTGGATGTGGTACTTCCAGTGGAAAAACTTTCCCCAAAATTAGCAGCACAGTTGTCCATACCCAAAGGTTTTGCTTTCGTTTCATTTGGATGGGGGGATGAAAATTTTTATTTGAATACCGAGCAATGGGAAGATTTAACACTTTCCAATGCAGCCACCGCTCTTTTTTGGAAGAGCAGTACGCTGGTACACCTAAATAAGTACCAACAAAAACAGCAGCATTGGGTGCCCGTTTCCATCCACCCAGAGCAGATGGACAAACTGAATTCCTTTATTGCAAAACAATTTCATACAACGGAAAGCGGACAATTTGAACTGCTGCCAGGAATGGGGTATGGAAGAACAGATAGTTTTTACAAAGCCAAAGGGAGTTATTCTTGTTTGTATACTTGTAATACTTGGGTCAACGAAGGGTTTAAAGAAAGTGGGCTAAGAGCCTGTCTATGGACGCCGTTTGATTTTGGGTTACTGGGTAAATACAACAAAGGACAAGTCCGGTAAATCACGTTTTAAAAGAATAGGTAATTGTACCTTCTTAGCCAAGCTTTTTTTATATTGGATAAATTTAATTTGAATTCCCATAGGTTATTGAAAAGTGGAAAACGAACGCATTGCAACTGTTATGGATCATTTGTTCCGGCATGAGTCCGGTAAAATCGTGTCGGTTCTTACCAAAATTGTAGGGCCATCGAATATAGAACTTGCGGAAGACGTGGTGCAAGATTCAATGACAGATGCTTTGGAACAATGGTCGTACAAAGGAGTGCCAGACAACCCTGCCGGTTGGCTTTATAAAGTAGCGAAATTCAAAGCCCTCAATATATTAAGAAAAGAAAACAGCCATAGAAAGTACCAAATTGAAACAGGACACCTAATCAATAGCACACTGGAAAGCAGTGTGGATATTGAAGAATTTTTCAGCGATGAAGAAATTGCGGATGACCAATTGCGGATGATGTTCACATGTTGCCACCCTTCAATTTCTTCAGATTCACAAATTGCACTTACCCTTAAAACCCTTTGTGGTTTTAGTGCAAAAGAAATTGCCAATGCATTTTTAACCAATGAAGACAACATTAATAAAAGGTTGTTTAGAGCCCGGAAAGTAATTCGAGAGAACAAAGTTTCTTTTGAGGTTCCGGTTGGTACTGCATTGGAGCCTCGTTTGCAAACCGTTTTGGACACTATTTATTTGTTATTCAATGAAGGTTACAATGCAACAGAAGGGAGTTTGTCTATTCGGTGGGAACTCTGTGAGGAAGCGGTACGTCTGGCCATGCTTCTTGGAGCTTCAGAATTGGTACAGGATAAAAATGAAATTTGGGCTCTTCTTGCCCTGATGTTGTTAAATGCTTCTAGGTTCAATGCCCGGGTCGACAAAGCAGATGCCTTGGTAGACATGGCCAATCAAGACCGCAGTTTATGGGACAAACAGATGATCGATGCAGGTTTGGCTTATCTGGATCGCTCCATTGCGACAGGCAATGTATCGAGTTATCAAATAAATGCAGCTATTTCGGCCCACCATTGTACCGCTAGTTCTGAATCTACAACCAATTGGGAAAACATCTTAAAATTATATGATAATTTAGCAGCCATGGACCCATCTCCTTTGGTGCTCTTGAATAGAGCAGTGGCACTATCCAAAACAAATGGTCCTCAAAAGGGGGTGGATGCTTTGATAACCTTACAAAAAGAAGCCGTTTTAATGGGTTATCCTTATTACCATGCTGTATTAGGGGAGTTCTACTTAGAATTGAAGCAGGAAAAAAAAGCGTTGGTTTGTTTTAAAAAGGCCCTTAAACTGGTAGCTAATAACAAAGAAAAAAGGCACCTAGAAAACAAGGTAGCCTACTGCAAATCCGTTATTTAAAAAAAAATAATAATTTTCATGTCCTATCCTTGTACCCTTGGGTTACTTATGGGTAAACAACAAATAAAACCAAGCGTTATGAAAGAGTTTATGTTATTAGTAAAAACAGAAGGCGATCATTTTGCAAGCATGTCTGCCGAAACCCAACAGGCCCATGTAGCAAAAGTTGGCACTTACATTGGGAACTTAATGGAAAAAGGACAGTTAAAAGGAGCCCAACCTTTGGAGTTGGAAGGTACCATGGTACAAGGTACAAAAGGTTCTTTTAAGGATGGTCCCTATAGCGAGAGCAAGGAGGTTATAGTAGGATACTTTCATATTTTGGCCCAAGACCTCCAGGAGGCGGTAGCCATTGCCAAAGCCAATCCACTATTCGAAGAAACTGAGGCAAGCATTGAAGTACGACCAGTAAAAGTGTTAGAAGGGATTAATTAAAATACAAAGAGCATGGACAACCCAATAATAGAGTTCGATGGAAAGTGTGCTTTTGCAGTAAGTACAGGAAAGTTAGATGTAAATGGTGGAAATAAAACCGTTAAAATAAAGGGTAAGGAATATGTGTTTTCAAATCCGGTAGCCCAGCTTCTATTTAGGGTGTTGCCCAATAGAATTGAAAAGGCCGAAGCCAATTGGAAGAACCAAGCCAATTGATTGATCAGAAAAGGCATAAAAAAAGCAGCTTTCTTTTAATAGAAAGCTGCTTTTTTTTGAATATAAATTTTACTCCCCTTTGATGAATTGATCAAAAGTAGGAATGACAGGTGCTTCGATTTGGTTTTTGCCCATGAACTTCTCAAGCTTACCACCTTCTTTTTTCTTGATGGCAGCGTAATCTGTTTTGGCTTTTTCAAATCGGGCCATTAACAATTCCATATTGGCTCTTTCGGCCGCTGATGGAGGCAAGTAACCCTGTGCAATTTTGCTATACAAATCCGCTAGTTTTTCCCTAAGTTGCGGTTCTGCAGCGCCTACGTAGTTGTCTCCTGTGGTAATTACCAACGTTTCTTTTAACGCATTGAGCTTTTTACTAAAAGGACTGGCTACTTTTTTTCCACTGGCACTTACTTGAGCCACTTCGTCCGACTTGACCAACCATAGGTCGATTTCATTTACAAATACGGCCAATTCTTCACTAACATCGTAAAGTTTTTTAGTGGTATCAAACAAGTCATCTCTTTCGGCATCTGTTAAAAGGGAAGAAGGATCGTTCACTAAAACCAAACTAGTTTCATACGTCTCTTTTCCTTTTTTCATCACAACTTTATAGGTGCCAGCTTTGGCTCGAGGAGAAGTGAATCCACCAAATGTGAAAGTCTTTCCTTTGGCCATTTTTGGCTGTTTGGTTCTATAGTTCCAAGTAACCACATTCAACCCCTTTGACTTTCCAGGCGATAATTCAGTTAAGGTATTGCCTTCTAGGTCTTGCACCTCCATGGTCATTTTACCAAATGTGTGCCTTTTTTTCAGATAATAGATAACCTTGGCACTACTAGTAGGGTTGGGGCCTACATATTCTCTTTCTGTAGCGGTACCACCAAATCCACTTTCTTCTCTAATAATAGTAGGTTGGCTTGGGAAAAAGTGCACCTTTTTATTGAGCACTTCTTGTGTTAAATCTCTTAGCGGAGAAATATCATCCAAAATGATAATACCTCTTCCATGGGTACCCATAACCAAGTCATTGGTTTTCTTTTGAATTTCTAAGTAGTGCACCGCAACAGCAGGCATGTTGTTGGTAAATTTACTCCAATTTTTACCGCCATTGATGGACACATACAAACCGAGTTCGGTTCCAACAAACAATAGATTTTCATTTACATAATCTTCCTGAAAACTTCTGGTAAAGCCTTGGATTTCATCTGTTACAATAGAGGTCCAGCTTTGGCCATAATCGGTGGTTTTATATACATAAGGTTGCATCAATCCCATGGTATGCCCATCAAACACTGCATAAGCAGTTCCTTCCTTGTGTGCGCTTGCCTCTATGTGGTATACCCAAATATTTTTAGGCAATCCTTCAATGTTCGGTGTGGTATTGGTCCAATTTTTACCACCATCTTTGGTTACTTGAACATTCCCGTCATCGGTACCCACCCAAATAACATCTTGGTTCAGTGCAGACTCCGCTATGGTGAAGATGGTACAATGGTTTTCAGCGCCTGAATTATCTACAGACAAACCACCCGATTCTTTTTGCTGCTGTTTGCTCGGGTCGTTGGTAGTTAGGTCAGGAGAAATTTTAACCCAAGTATCTCCCATGTCTTCCGAGCGATGCACAAACTGGCTACCAATATACAATCGGTCCGCTTTATTCGGGCTTAGTGCAATAGGGGCGTTCCAGTTAAATCTTAATTTAGGATCTCCTTGTTCCGGAAGTGGTTGGATGGATTTGCTTTGGTTTCTGTCGATGTCGTACCGCCAAACATTTTCAGCTCCTTGCATTTCAGAATAAATGATTGGTTTTTCTGCGTGCCTCAACACACGGAACCCATCGCCTACGCCCACAACATTCCAGTCACGCGCTTCGATGCCTCCTGGAGACGATGAAGGGCCATACCAAGAGCCGTTGTCTTGAAGACCACCATATACATTGTAAGGCTCTTCGTTGTCTACACTAATGTGGTAAAATTGAGAAACCGGCAAATTGGCTACCATTTCCATGGTTACTGCGCCATCCCAAGTTCTGTAAACACCACCGTCTGTTCCAACGTACATGCGGTCCGAATTATGGATGTCAAAAACAATGTCATGAATATCGGCATGCATGCCTCCTAAGTCTCTAAAGGTTTTACCACCATCGCGGCTTATGGATCCAAAAAGGCCACCCTTTACCACAACATCTGGATTTCTAGGGTCCACAACTAATCTAGAAAAATAAAATGGCCTTACCACCAAACCAAAATCTTTGTTCAAGTGGGTCCAACTTTTCCCAGCGTCGTCTGATCTATAAAGGCCGTTGGCTTCTTTTTTTTCTGACTCTACAACCGTGTATAAGATGTTGGAATTGGACGGGGCTACCGCAATCGCAAATCGACCCAAATCTCCCTTAGGAAATCCATTGTGTATTTTTTCCCAATTGGCGCCGCCATCTGTACTTTTGTACAGGGCACTATTTTCTCCGCCTGAACTAAAACTCCACCCTGTTCTTCTGAAGTCCCACATGGAGGCATACAGTACATTGGAGTTGTTTGGGTCCATGATGATGTCGGCACAGCCCGTGCTCGGACCTCCGCTCAACACTTTATTCCAAGTGGCACCACCATCGGTAGTTTTGTAAACACCACGGTCTTGGCTATCATTGTACAAAGCACCCAAAACACCTACATACACTATGTCGCTGTTTTTTGGGTCAATTTCGATTCCACTTATACGTTCAGAGTTTTCAAAGCCCGGTAGGCTTGTCCAATTGACACCACCGTCTTTGGAACGGTACAGTCCGTTGCCCGTAGACACACTGTTTCTTACCCAAACTTCACCTGTTCCAACCCAAATGGTTTTATCAGGATCGTTGGGGTCGAGCGCCACTGCACCAATAGATTGACAATAGTCGTCAAAAATTGGAGTAAACGATGCTCCTCCGTTGCTTGATTTCCAAACCCCTCCACCAGCAGTACCAGCATAAACGATGCGGTCGTTGGTTGGGTGGTTTTCAAGATCAGAGATACGGCCACTCATAAGCGCTGGGCCAATCTGGCGCGCATTGATATTTCCAAATAATTGTTTCCCTTTTAATACAATCTCCTGCCCATAGGACGAGACTGAAATAAAAAGAAAAACAAGAAGTAATATTCTATTTTGTTTCATAATTAAGTAGGAGGTTAAACGGTTGGTTGCCCATTAAAATCATAAACAATTGTTGGTGTTAGATTATTCACCTGAAGGAAAGTCAAACTCGCTGTCCTCTATTGTAGGGTTTAACTCAATAGCTGTAATGATAATTAATTGGGAAGCCCCATCTTTAACACCCTGAGACAAGGAAAAAGGGAAATACAATCCATCAACTTCTTGGTAATCACTAAATTTCATTTGGCCCATAACCCCTTTTTGAGGACCGCTAGTAACTTGTTGTTCTACTGCAAGAGGCACATAAGATTCAGTATCAAAGAAATAGTAGGCAACATCTTCTACTTTAGTTCCATCAAATGTTTTAGGCTCCTTAGTCAATTTGATTTTGAAAGTCTCGGTACCGTCCATTGTTTCTTTGCCTAACAATTCTACTTTGTATCCTTTTTTCTTATAATCGAAAAATGATTCAGGAAAATCGTTGGCATCCAATACTTGGTTGGCAGTGGTTTCGGCATCTGCTTTTTCCGCTTGCATGGTTTGGAAGTTGGTGTTCCATAAAGTTGTTCCATCAAAAACACCTTGTTTAATGGTTTTGCCTTGGAAATTAATTTTGGTTATTTGACGGCCATCTTTCATTTGGTAAATTTCCAATGGAATTTCCATTCCACCTTGGTTAATTTTGGCGGTCATTTTAACACCGGTTAAGCTGCCCAGTTTGTCCCGACCTCCAATGGTCTCAAAGTAGTTGTCAAGGATTTCGTCTGCTGTTTGAGCAATGGCTCCAGAGAATAAAAAGGCTAAACTTAATGTGAGTAGTAGGCTGATTTTTTTCATGATAATAAAGTTAAATTGGTTCTTGTTATAAGTTGAAATTTAACGATAAATGCTCGATTGAGAAAGAAAATAATTAATAAAGGGTTGATTTAAAGGTGGTAAGGTTGTTTTGGTAGGGTGAATAACCGACAAACTGGAAAAACAAATTGATACCCATGACCGGGCTATGTGGTGGTTTCAAGTACCAGCAAATAATATTGGGTAGATTAATGGCCATAGTTGGCGGTAAGTTGCTATCTTGATTCAAAAATATTTAATTATGCACAAATTGTTATTTTTATTGGTTGCCATGGTTTGGGCTAGTGGCAGTTTTGCCCAAAACAAAAAATTCAACAAAGAAGAACAGGCCATTGTAGCGGTATTGCTGGCACAATCCGATGCTTGGACCAAAGGCGATATGGAAGGGTATATGGCGGGTTATTGGCAATCTGATTCCCTCCGGTTTGTAGGAAGCCGAGGGATAACCTACGGATGGAAACAGACTTTAGAGAACTATAAGAAAGGGTATCCAACCCCCGATCATACAGGAACTTTGTCTTTTACCGTTTTGCATTTGGAAAAAACAGGAAAAAACAATTACGTGATGCTGGGCAAATACAATTTGGAAAGAAATGTTGGACCGGCCAGTGGCCACTTTATGTTGTTGTGGCGAAAAATCAATGGGGAATGGAAAGTGGTTATTGACCACTCCAGTTAATTTTTATTCAAATGAAATTTACCATTTATTTAGTTCTATTGGGCTGCTGTATAACTTGGAGCGCTGTGGCACAAGAGCAGAAGAGCCTACAAGTGGACATCCCTTTTGGAGGGAATGCATGGATTTCTGAAAGCACAACAGAACCCTTTGGGTTAATTGGTCCGGATGGAATACGAAATTGGCGCTCGCGCGAGACTTCCTTTAAACTTTATTTCAAGTCAAAAGAACCAATGGAGCTAGAAATGAGTGTTTTAGGAGGGGTGAGAGGTGGAGACGCAACCATAGCAGTTGTATTTGGTAAGGAGAGAAAAGAAGTTGTGCTTTCTGGTGAGGCCAATAAGCGGTATCCAGTAGGCACCATTCATGTAGAAGCCAATACTTACCAGTATGTCGAAATTTTTGCGGTATCCAAATCATTCTCTTATTTCCCCGATTTAAGAGCCATAGGGCTTAAAGGACAGGGTGTGGAAAACAACATTACCTACGTAAAAGATGAATTTTATTGGAGCCGTCGTGGGGCTTCGGTACACCTGACCTACAACGTGCCAGAAGGAATCGATTCTGTAGAATATTTTTATAGTGAGTTGCTCGTGCCAGAAGGGAACGACGTGCTGGGGTCCTATTTTATGGCCAATGGCTTTGCCGAGGGATATTTTGGAATGCAGGTGAACCCCACAGGAAAAAGGCGCATATTGTTTTCTGTCTGGAGTCCCTACCAGACCGATAAACCAGAAGAGATCCCAGAAGAGTACAAAATACAACTGGTTAAAAAAGGCCAAGACGTGGTAACCAAAAAATTTGGAAATGAAGGTTCTGGAGGCCAAAGTTATAAATTGTACAACTGGCAAGCGGGTAAGCGGTACCAGTTTTTGTTAAAAGGGGTGCCTGCTGGGCCAGAGCATACGGTGTATACGGCCTATTTTAAACCAGAATTGGACCAAAACTGGATGCTTATAGCCAGTTTTAGCAGGCCCAAAACCAACACTTATTTAAAACGCTTGCATTCTTTTTTAGAAAATTTCATTCCCTCAACCGGACAGTTTCAGAGGATGGCGCTCTACCAAAACCAATGGTTGTATACCCAGAAGGGCCAATGGCTGGAATTAACAAAAGCCAGGTTTACCACTGATAATACTGGGATGAAACAAAACAGGGTGGATTTTAAAGGAGGCGTTCGCGCAGCATCTTTTTACCTACAGAATTGTGGCTTTTTTAATGGTACCACTCCTGTTGGCATCGAATTGGTTCGTCCTGAGACCAAAAGACCTCCCAAAATTGATTTTGCTAAATTGGATTAAAGGAGAAAGCATGGGTAGTCTTGGGCTTAAAAACTACCTAAGCCTGCGGTTGGAACCCATTAATCTGGTCTGATGAAATATACTTCGGCTATTTTATTGTCTTTTATTTTATACACTGCAAATACTTTGGCAGGAGGGCTCCCTTTTTGGAATACCACACTTTCTTGGTCAATTACCGTATTGCCTTCGACCATTCTATTAACCAATGTGCAATGCAAATCCACTGCTTGTTCAAACATTTTTCCGTATTGCTCTTTCATGATGTGCTTGCCTGTAAACATCAATTGCTGTGGGAAATTATATACTTTCACCGAGTCGCTGTAAGGGGCAATAAATGCGTCTATGTCTCTTTTATTGTAAGCGTCCAATTGTTGTTGGGCAAGGTCTTCCGGTTGTACGGATTGGGCAAAAATATTGGACGAAAAAACCAATAATCCCAAGACTGTAAAAATTGTAGTTTTCATAAGGCCATGTTTTTTTTCAATATACGAATTTTATTCTTCTTGGTTGAGGTGATTTTTGATAGGGATGCGCTTGGTGTTTCGGGTTTTTGATGTCGAATGATGTTGAAATTCAAGAAATTAGAGTTGAATTCTAAACAAGCGTGATTTTGCTCAACGCAAATAATTAAGATTATAACCTATAAAAAATTCATTATGAAACACAGCTTTACTAAAAAAATAGTAGGATGGTTTTTGGCCATTCTAATTGGCTGCACCACTGTTTTTGCACAAGAAAAACGGACACCCTCAAGCCCAGAAGACATCCAAAGAGGGTTAACCGCTGGCGTACCTGGAAACAAATGGAAAGAAGGCCTAATGTTTGAAGGTATCTCTCCCCATGATCACTTGCGCAGTGCTGCCAACTGGTACCCCAATACCGAAGACGTACAACCAGATGAAATTAGAATTATCTTTATGGGTACAGCGCCGTTCATAAGACCTGGTCAAATGAATACTTCGGTATTTGTTCAATTAGGCAATGGAGAAAATTTCATTTTTGACCTAGGAGAAGGGTCTATTTCGAACTACATCGCATCTGGGTTCGCTTTGAACGAACTGGATAAGGTTTTTATTACCCATTTGCACATCGATCATTTTGGCTCCTTGCCCTATTTGTTTGAATTTGGTGGCTGGGCCGGAAGGTGGCATAAAAAACTCCAAGTATACGGGCCATCGGGTAGAACGCCTGAATATGGTACCAACAGTATGGTGGAGGGCATGAAAAAGATGCTGGCCTGGCACACCGATGCTTTTAGCGTATTTCCTGTTGGAGAAGGACACAGCATTGAAGTGCATGAATTCGATTTTAGAGACAATGGAGGTGTAATTTATGACAAGGACGGTGTGAAAGTAATTCACTGGCAGCGTTCTCACGCCAAAGACGGAGCATCTGGTTATAAACTGGAATGGAATGGCATGAGTGTTGTATGGACTGGCGATGGCCGACCAAGTGAATTGGATATAGAATATGCCAAAGGGGCGGATGTTTACATTACCGAATTACAACCAGAATTGGTGGCTATTAGCTCAGGAGTTCAAGGCGTACCGCCATTTTTGGGTAGGTATACCATTGATACACACCATACCCCGGGTTATGCAGCAGGTTATTTGGCCAATGAAATTCAACCGAGATTGTTCATGACTACCCACATGCCCTTTGACCCCTACATTAATGAAGAAACCGTAGCGGAGGTAAGAGAACATTGGAAAGGGCCCTTCCATTTTGGTGCACCAGATGGAATAGTAGTGAATGTTACCAAAGATCAGATTTGGGTACGAGAAGGAATTTTGCCAGACTACCCGAATAGCCGAGCACCTCAATTCAATTTTGACAACGGACAATTGGTGGTACCACATCCTCCAACCAAAAGAGAAAACATCCAAGAACCTTTTGTTCGGGAAAAAGAAATTGACCCTAAGAAATACTATCCTACAGGCTACCACCCAGAATTGTTAACCGAATGGCCTGTGGAAGGAGATTTGGTAGCGCCGGTTGATGTGCTTCCAGAAGACTTAAAACAAGGGATGGGTGCAAGTTGGAGATTAAAAAAGAAGAACAAAGAGAGGAAAGAAGAAGAGGGAAAAGAGAAAAAAGAAGGGAAAGAAAAAAAGAAAAAATAAGTATAAATTGAATGGGCCAGAGGAAAATTCTTTCCTCTGGCATCCTTTAAATTCATTGTATTATGATCATTGGCGCAGTAGCTTTTTTAACCATGTTATTTTCCGGATCTCCCGATCAAATATATTTTGTTGACAATATTGAAAAGGGTGTAAAAGTATATGTAGAGGATAAGGATAGGAAAAAGGAATTGGAATCAATTTTTAAGGCACACGCCAAGCAAATGAAACTCTATTACAAAGAGCGGGGTAAGCTAAACAAAGCCCTAGGCAATGCCTTGGTGGAAGCGCCAGAGGACGTGTCTGGAATGTTACAAAAAATTGCTGCTCTAACAGCAAATGCTCAAAAAAACACGATAAACACCCGACTGAAATCAGTGGCATTAATTGAAGAACCTGAATGGGAACAAATGGTGGCACTTGCTTTAGAAAAAACAAGTAAAAAGGAGAAACAGGAGGCAAAAGAAAAAAAAGCTTTTCAAAAATTTGATGCGGCAGTTCAGGCGGTTTTAAAAGAACAAAAGGAGGCTTCTACTCTTCTCAAGGGATTTGATGTTTTAAAAACGAGGCACAAGGGTTATATCAAGCGGTTCCAAAACCAAAAAATAAAGGATATTTTATATGTCAAAACATCGGGGAAACCTGACTTGGAACAAGTGACCAATTTTAGCACAGAAGTATACGGCGGTTTTTCAAAAGAATTAATCGAATTCAATACCCTGCTTTTACAACACTGCGAGAAAAAAGCGCATAAAAAAATCGTAAAGCTAATTCAAAAATAAACAGGGTCTCATCGAGACAATGTAGCACTTGGGAGTTCTCCATAGGTAGAGAAATAGTCTTTTGCGAGCTGTCCAATGTGCCAATAACCCAAATCATAGGCTATGTCGGTAACTTTGTGGTGTGCTGGAGCCGTAAGCAGCGCTTTCCGAAGTTTGCTTAACCTGTAGTACTTTAAAAATGTTTTCGGGCTTTGCCCTAGTGTTTTTTTAAAATCGTACTGCAATGCTCTTTGTCCTTTTTTAGCAATAAGCTCCAATTCGCTCACTTTGAACTCTTGAATGCCTTCTCCATTGTTAATCTGTTCTAGAATCTTAAAAACTGATGTAGACAGCACCCCATTTCTTTCTTTTTTTATTTGTTGCTGCAAAATGTGCTGTACAAACGATTGGTAGATCCAGTTTTCATTTTTAAGAGATAATACCCCCGCATCATGTACTTGCTGCATTACTTGTTCGGTAGTTGCAACAAAACTTTGCCAATGGCTATTGGAAATTTCAAATGATTCAAAGGGCTTTTTACCTGCATTTGTAATAAAACTTTCTAGCAAAGGGAAAGCTTCTATTTGGTGCAGATAAAAAGTTATAACTGTAACTTTGAATCCATTTTTTGTAATGGCATCCACCTCAGATCCTGGCCCATATACAAGCACTTTGTTAAAACCTTGTAGTTTTTTTCTCCAAATTATATTGGTCTCTGGGAAGGCAAAAGTCCACCCATGGACAGGGGCTGCTCCTTGCTGGATTACATCTCCCGAATAGGTGGTAGTTCCCAAGGAAAGATGGGTTCCCATGGCTTGGTGCAAAGTACCTTGAACCTCATTTTTGCTAAATTGTTGCAAGTGAAGGTCCCAGTCTTTTACCAAGTGTGTAAAAGACTCAATGTCCGAATACCGATGAGAGACTACCATAAAACACTGATTTAGAAAGAATAAAAATAAAAAATAAATAAAAATTTGCTCAATTGAAACTTTATGTTTTAACTTTGCGCTATACATAATTGAAATGAATATAAAAAACAACATAGCCAAGCTGAATACTGCCTCTTTTGTGGCAGGTGCGTGTTGTTGTTGCTGTTGTTGCTAATTCCTTTTACTGCACACGCCTTGTGCATTGTCAACAGTTTTTTAATTATTTATTTTCAATACCATGTCTTTTTTAACTACCATTTCGCAGAATAAAACAAAATTGAACACAGCCTTTTCTGTAAAATCAAAGGCGATGCTCTTTTTGGACCAAATATTGAGTTTGTTGTTAGACAAGCAAATGGATGTACACAATACCCACCGAGCACTTAAGAAAAACCTTAAAGAGATACTAATTGAAACCGATCAGTACTCCAATACAATTATGGACTCTTTGGACCAACAGTTGGTAGAACTTCAATTTCAATTACTAGAAGATGCAGAGGCAACCAAAGACTTTGATCCTGCCGCTGAAAGCAGCAATGAAGTGATGGAGTCTTACCCAGGGTTTTATGCGGTGGCAGTATACCGAGTGGCCCACCTGCTTTACCAACTTTCAGTCGATAAAGTTCCGAGGATGTTATCGGAAATTGCCCACAACAAAACCGGTATCGATATCCACCCGATGGCCACTATTGGTGCGCGATTGGTAATAGACCATGGAACAGGGTTGGTTATTGGTGCGACTGCCATCGTAGGCAACGATGTGAAGCTGTACCACGGGGTAACCTTGGGCACTAAAAGTGTTAAAAGAAGTGAGCAGGGAATAAAAAGACACCCTACCTTAGAAGACAATGTTATAGTTTATGCCAATGCTTCAATATTAGGAGGTGGCACTACAATTGGAGCGGGAAGTACCATAGGAGGACATGTAATACTCGACCATTCTGTTCCTGATTTCAGCCTGGTAATCAACGATACAACACCTATAATAAAGACTAAAAATAAATTGGTTTATGCACAAAATATATGATCAAATTGGCAATACACCATTGGTGGAATTGAGTTCAATAGGCTCCAATAACGGAGTGAAAATTTTTGTAAAACTAGAAGGCAACAATCCTGGTGGCAGTGTAAAAGACCGAGCAGCATTTAATATGATTCAATCGGCCTTGGATAGAGGGGACATTAAGCCTGGTACCAAATTGATAGAGGCAACCAGTGGCAACACTGGCATTGCACTGGCCATGATTGCAGGTGTTTTTAATATTCCAATAGAGCTTATTATGCCCGACAATGCCACCGCTGAAAGAGTAAAGACTATGGAGGTGTATGGAGCAAAAGTAATTTTAACACCAGCTTCAGAAGGCATGGAAGGAGCCAGAGACTATGCAGACGCCCAAATGGCAGCTGGAGGATATTTCATGCTCAACCAATTTGCCAACGAAGACAATTGGAAAGCACATTACAAAAGTACCGGGCCTGAAATCTGGAGAGATACTAAGGGGGCCATTACCCATTTTATTTCTGCTATGGGTACTACTGGTACCATTATAGGAACATCCCATTACCTCAAAGAACAAAATGAAAAAGTTAAAATAATTGGAGCGCAACCGGCCGAAGGTGCAAAAATTCCAGGGATTAGAAAATGGCCAAAGGCCTACCTACCTAAAATATTCGATGCCAAACGAGTGGACCAAGAAATTGAAGTGGGAGAAGAGGAAGCCAGAGAAATGACCAAACGATTGGCCAAAGAAGAAGGTATATTCTGTGGTATGAGCAGTGGAGGAGCAGTTGCAGTGGCCGAAAAAGTAGCTGCTGGATTGGACTCAGGTGTATTGGTGGCGATAATATGCGATAGGGGCGACCGCTACCTTTCAAGTGATTTGTTTGATTAATAAAGCAGACAGCGTATTTTTGCTATTATGGAAGAGATCAAACTTCGAAAAGGGAATGGCGTAGCGCTCATTCCATTTTTTATTTTTATCATTTCGTTTTTAGGCGTTGGGATCATCGAAAACGATTTTTATGTATTTAAATCTCCCAATGCAGCCATTTTGGGGATAATTGCAGCATTTATTCTTCTTAAAGGCAATGCCAACAAAAAAATAGAAGACCTTATTACCGGTTGTGGCAACCCCAAAATCATAACCATGTGCCTCATTTATTTATTGGCAGGAGCTTTCGCCGTTGTTTCAAAAGCCATAGGGGGAGTGGATGCCGTTGTAAATGCTGGCTTGTATGTCGTACCAGTAAAATTTTTAGCAGGAGGTGTGTTTTTAATCGCTGCTTTTGTTTCTACCTCTATAGGAACGTCCGTTGGCAGTATTGTAGCCATGGGACCCATCGTAGTAGGGCTGGCAGATAAAAGTGGCCAACCTTTGCCAATGTTGCTGGGTGCCTTGCTCTGTGGCGCCATGTTTGGCGACAACCTGTCCATTATATCGGACACTACTATTGCCGCAACCAAAACCCAAGGCGTGAGCATGAAAGACAAATTCAAAGTCAATATATTTATCGCTTTGCCAGCGGCCGTGTTGTTTTTTATTTGGCTGCTGCTATCTGGGGCAAACACAGCTCCTGTCGATTTGGTAAAGGAAACACCACAATTGAGTGGTATTATTCCATATTTAATGGTTTTGGTTTTGGCAATTTCTGGGATGAATGTTTTTTTAGTCCTGGTCATCGGTACTTTGATTGCCGCTGCACTGGGCATTATACAAGGAGCCTTCGGTTGGTTGGAATTCAGCGATTTGGTATATGGTGGGTTCACCGGTATGACGGAGATATTTTTATTATCGCTATTAACAGGTGGTTTGGCCCACATGGTCAACCAAGCAGGCGGGCTGGATTTTTTAATCTACAACATCAGCAAGGCCATTAAAGGTAAAAAAACTGCAAAGTTAGGCATAGGAATGCTTACGGGAGTAGCCGACTTGGCTGTGGCCAACAATACGGTGGCCATTCTAATTGTTGGAGATATTGTACGGTCTGTAGCACAAAAATATGAAGTGAAACCAAGGCAAAGTGCCGCCATTATGGATGTGTTTTCTTGTATCGGGCAAGGGCTCATACCCTATGGCGCCCAGGTTTTAATAATGTTGAGTTTTACCAATGGCAGCGTTGCTTTTTTTGATTTGTTGCCCTTTGTAGGCTATTTTTACTTGCTTTTCATTTCTTCTATAATGTTTATAAGGTTTTCAAGATAATTTTGAAAAATAATGGATAATGGCTATTCTTGAGTTTAAAATTCAAGAAAAATGAAGCTTATTTTTACGATTCTGGGGTTAACGTTCTGTGTCCCAGTTTTTTGTCAAGACATTCGGTTGGAGCCAGTGGTGGGTGTTAATTATTTGTATATCTCCGATTCGGAGTACCTATTTTATGAAGAAGCCGCTGATACTCCTACTTATAATTTAACATATGATTTTGATTTACCTGAATGGTATGGTGCTTTTGCCTTAGCCGACATGGTCGAATTTGAACCTGGCGTTGGGGTAGAAGTTGGGTTGATAGCTCATTTCGAAAATGATCAACCTATTAATTTTATGTCGGGAATAACCTTTAACTACAGAAGGTTTAAAACAAAAAGGCAAAATACAAGCTATGACAATGTGTATGTATGTATACCAATTGGAATAAACTTATCTATTAATGAAAAGATTGGTCTCCTTATAGCACCAACAATTTCAGTTTTGGCCTTTTCAAGAATAAAAAAAAACGGGTGGCTTTTCAACAACTTTGCTCAAAGGGCCCCTTGGGAGCCAATCCATCTTACAGACAAAAATGGATCATCGCTTAATAATGCTCTTTTAGAAATAAAGGTAGCTCCAACTTATTCTTTAAGTTCAAAATCAAATTTGTCCCTACAATTGCTTGCTTCAATTTCAAAAATATTTGATGGAAGAGTGGAGGGGCATAGTGGAACATTGGATATGAAGTCGAGGTATTTTAATGTTGGGCTTTTTTTCCATTATGTGTTATGAGAAAAATGAAACAGTTATTATTCACGTTGTTGTTTTTTGTTTTCATAATTCCAATTATGGCCCAAAATAATTCAGAAATCCCAATGCAAGTTGAGGTGCAAATTGGTTGGGACAAGGGGCATTATAGTAATCTTTTTAAAGAATACGAACGAGAATATATTCAGTATGAATATGTTGGAATAAACGATTCTGTTTTGCATTTAAATAGGATTTATTCTGAAATAGTTAAGATCAAGGCTGACCACCAATACGAAGTATCCAATGGAGCAAGTGTTGTAGTTAAAATTAAGAGAAAGTGGAATGATATGGGTTTTTCGATAGGAGTTGGAACTCAATTGGGAGACATAAAGTATAAAAGGAGGATTGATTTTTATTCAGATTCCATAAATGGGCCTAGATTTTTTGAACAAAAATACCACTCTGCTCATTTAATAATCCCGTTGGAATTTAATAAATCAATTAAGAACATTGATTTAAGTATTGGAATAAACAACTCCTTTCTTTTAACTTCATCTTTAAAAAAAAGCTACAAAAAGGATACATCTTCGAATGACTTTAGTTTGTACCAGCTAAGTGCCCTGGCCAGCATCAACTATAACTTTCCAAAAAACTGGACCATCGGCTTGCAATACGAGCACGGATTTCAATCTGTATTTGTTAATGCAGAACACGGCAAAAGAAGGGCTTTCGGGTTGAGAATAGGAAAATCATTTGATTTTAAAACAGCATCTGATGAGTAGTATTTATTAATTCCCTAGATAATAATAAAGCTAAGCTATAAAAAAAAGCAGTTGAATTTCCATCCAACTGCTTTGTAATTAGTCTTTATCTTTTTATATCTAAAACTCAGCGTTTCCGGGTGTTCTTGGGAAAGGAATCACGTCTCTAATGTTACCCATGCCCGTTACAAATTGGATCATTCTTTCAAAACCCAACCCAAAACCACTGTGTGGGGCCGTTCCGAAAGATCTGGTTTCTAAATACCACCAAACTTCTTTTTCGTCTATGCCCATAGCCGCAATTTTTTCTTTTAAAACATCCAATCGTTCTTCTCTTTGGGATCCGCCAATGATTTCCCCAATACCAGGAAACAATACATCCATTGCACCTACTGTTTTGTCGTCGTCGTTGGCTCGCATATAAAAAGCTTTGATTGTTTTAGGGTAGTTGTACAATATAACCGGCTTTTTAAAGTGTTTTTCTACTAAAAACCGCTCGTGTTCTGATTGTAAATCCGCACCCCATTCGTCAATTAAGTATTTGAATTTTTTCTTTTTATTAGGTTTACTGTTCCTTAAGATTTGAATGGCTTCGGTATAGGCGACCCTTTCAAAGTCATTGTCCAAAACAAACTGTAGCTTCTCTAGTAGACTCATTTCACTGCGTTCTGCCTGTGGTTTGTTTTTCTCTTCGTCCAACAAACGTTGGTTTAAAAAAGCCAAATCTTCCTGGCAGTTGTCCAGCGCGTATTGGATCAAATACCTCAAAAATTCTTGAGCCAAATCCATATTGTCTTGCAAATCATAAAATGCCATTTCAGGCTCTATCATCCAAAACTCTGCTAAATGCCGGGTAGTATTGGAATTTTCAGCTCTGAAAGTTGGCCCAAAAGTATAAATTTCCGACAATGCAAGGGCTGCTGTTTCTCCTTCCAATTGGCCAGAAACCGTTAGATTGGTTTCTTTTTCAAAGAAATCTGCTTTGTAGTCAACGGAGCCGGCCGCATCCAAAGGCGGTTGGGTTGGATCCAAGGTAGTTACCCGAAACATTTCACCTGCGCCTTCGGCATCGGATCCTGTAATAATTGGGGTATGTACGTTTACAAAACCTTTTTTATTGAAAAATTCATGTACGGCAAATGTCATGGCGTGGCGCACCCGATACACCGCACTGAAGGTGTTGGTTCTTACCCGAATATGTGCTTTTTCCCTTAAAAACTCCAAGCTGTGTTTTTTTGGTTGCAAGGGGTAAACTTCGGGGTCACATACTCCTAGTATTTCCACTTTATCCGCAACTACTTCTACGCGCTGCCCTTTTCCTTGCGATTCCACTAAGGTTCCTTCGATAGACAAACAAGCACCGGTGTTGATGTTTTTTATGACATTTTCGTCGGTACTTTCAAAATCTACTACTGCTTGAATATTATTAATAGTAGAGCCGTCATTGATGGCGATGAACTGGTTATTTCTAAACGTTCTTACCCATCCTTTGATTAAGATTTTTTCACCGATGGTGGCATCGGCAAGCGCGAATTTGATTTTTGTTCTCTTCATCTCTGCTCCAGCTTTAATTCTTTTTTAAATGATTGCTATTAATAATGTTCAACAAACTTTTAGATGTGCTGATTTTTTAATTATTTTATCAGTATCTAAAGTCGCACGCAAAAAAAACTTATTTTCAGCTTTTTTTCAAAGTTTTACGGAAATATAAATAAATTTGGTATTCGGAGCGTGTTTTAACTACTAGAGAAAATGCAGAGATTAGGATTAACTCAAAGCTTACAGCAGAAATTATCACCACAGCAGATTCAGTTCATCAAACTGCTGCAAGTGCCTACAGCGGAGCTGGAAACCCGAATTGAGGAGGAATTGGAAGTCAATCCTGCGCTTGAAGAAGGGAAAGAGCAGGAAGATGAAATGGACAGAAATGAATCTGAAGATGAATTCCAGGAATCCACTACCGATGAGCTCAATGTAGAAGACTATTTGAGGGACGACGATTTTTCTGGATATAAGATGCAAGGGGATGGCAGTTCGGCAGAAGATGAAAAAGAAATGCCCATTGCTACTTTTTCTACCTTAAATGAACAGCTTTTAAATCAATTGTCTTTTTTAAAACTAGAGGAAAGACAAGAAACTATAGGAAGGCAGTTAATTGGCAGCATAGAAAGCGATGGTTACATTAGAAGGGACATAGGTGCAATTATCAATGACTTGGCCTTTTCTCAAAATGTGGACACCGATCTCGACGAAGTAGAAGAAGTACTTAGGAAGGTACAAAATTTTGACCCTCCAGGAATCGCAGCAAGGAACCTGCAAGAGTGTTTGTTGTTGCAGTTGGAACGCAGGGACGATGGCCAACATGCCGATGTTATTGTTGCTAAAATGATGATTTCGGATTGTTATGATGCGTTTACAAAAAAGCATTACGATAAAATAAGTAAAAAATTAAACATTGAGGACGAAGACTTTATTCGCGATGCTGTTGGGTTGATTAAAAAATTAAACCCAAAACCAGGTGGTTCAGGATCGGGTATGGTAAGAACGCAGTATTTGATGCCGGATTTTATATTGACCAATGACGATGGTAAATTAGAATTGTCTTTGAATTCCAGAAATGCACCGGATTTAAAAGTTTCTCGGTCTTACAACGATATGCTACATGCCTATGATAAGAGCGATAAAAAAGATAAAAAGCTAAAAGAAACGGTCAGCTTTGTAAAGCAAAAATTGGATGCAGCCCGTTGGTTCATTGATGCCATCAAACAGAGGCAACAGACTTTGTTGAGAACCATGAATGCCATTATTGAATACCAATATGATTTTTTCTTAGAAGGAGATGAAAGCAAATTACGCCCCATGATCTTGAAAGACATAGCCAATACCATTCACATGGACATTTCTACAGTTTCTCGTGTTGCCAATAGCAAAGCGGTTCAAACTGAATTTGGCATTTACCCTTTAAAATATTTTTTCTCAGAAGGTATTGCTACCGAGTCTGGTGAAGATGTTAGCAGCAGAGAAGTGAAATTCAAGCTCAAAGAAATCATTGACTCAGAAGACAAGAAAAAGCCTTATTCTGATGATAAATTAGAAAAATTGCTCAAAGCACAAGGGTACAATATTGCCCGCCGAACTGTTGCCAAATACAGAGAGCAAATGAACCTTCCAGTGGCCCGTTTAAGAAAAGAAATATAGTGAAAAATAACGTTGCCCAATTTCTTTCGTATGTGCTGCACCCCTTGTTAATGCCCACTTATTTGTTGGGCATCTTATTTGGATGGGCACCAGATGTTTTTGCATCTGAAATTGTAATGGCTGGTCCTAGAATATTAATGGTGGTTTTTGTAACCACATTTGTAGTTCCGGCTGTTTGTATTGCTTCCATGAAATTTTCTGGGATGATCTCTTCGTTTACAATGGAAGACAGAAACGAAAGGTTATTGCCTTTTGTTTTTACCACCTTATTTTATTTAATCACTTGTTTTTTATTCATTTATAAACTGAATATAGGAGGTACTTTGTCTTTGGTATTGCTGGCCATAACATTTGTTATTGCCATGGTGGCTGCAGGTACTTTTTTTATAAAGCTCAGTGCACATGCAGCCGGCTTGTCTGGTGCTACCGGCATTATTTGTTATTTAAAGATTACTTACCCCCAAGAATCGGTGATGTTATTAATTGTAGGCCTTGTGTTGTTGTGGGGTGCCATAGTGAGTGCCAGGTTACAGCTTGGTGTGCATTCGCCTAAAGAAATGTATTTTGGAACTGCCATCGGATTTATTACAGGATTTGGTAGCATGATTGTATCTCCTATTTTGTTTAATTGACCCTAACCCTAAAACCATGTACGAATTTATTAAATACGAAGTAAGTGAAGGTGTAGCTACCCTCACCTTAAACAGACCAGAAGTGTACAATGCACTCAACGATGGTATTACTTTTGAGCTACAAGCAGCTTTCAAACAAATTGCCAAAGACCCAGCTGTTCGGGTAGTGGTATTAACAGGCGAAGGGAAAGCTTTTTGTGCCGGGCAAGATTTAAAAGCATCTTCTCAGCAAGAGCAACGGTCTTTTATAGATTCATTGCACAAACGCTACAACCCAATTATTAGAGCCATGAGAAATTTACCCAAACCAATTATTTGCCGACTCAACGGGGTGGCAGCTGGTGCTGGGTGTTCTATTGCTTTGGCTTGTGACCTCATCGTTGCCCAAGAACAAGCCGTTTTAGTGGAAGTTTTCGTAAACATAGGGTTGGTGTTGGACTCAGGTTCTTCCTACTTCTTGCCAAGACTGGTGGGAAGCGCCAAGGCATTTGAATTGTCTACTATGGGTAGTAAAATTAAAGCCTCGGATGCTTTGACAATGGGGTTGGTCAATAAGGCCGTGCCGATGGAAGCTTTAGATGAAGCGGTCCGATCCTATACAGACTACTATGCCAAGGCACCAACCAAAGCCATTGGGCTTATGAAAAAAATGCTCAATAAGTCAGGCAATTCTAGCTTGGATGAAATGTTAGATTACGAAGCCTATTGCCAGGAAATTGCTGGTAGCAGCCACGATTACAAAGAGGGCGTTAATGCATTTCTTGAAAAAAGACCTGCTGCTTTCAAGGGAGAATAAAAAGAAATAAAAAGGCCTGAAACCAGGCCTTTATTTTTTTTCTTTCTTATCCTTCTTAAATACTTTGTCTACCGTTTTTTTGATGTCCCGACCAACTTGTTCTATGTTGCTTTCCATCCCATCAAATTTATCTTGGTGTTTTTCCTTGAACTGAGAGAGCTCTTCTTTAATAGTGGCCCCATTTTTTTTGATTTCATCAAACCGATCGCCGTACTCTTCGTAAGCTTGTTCTTTGGCTTCTTGGAGGTCTTCCAATAAAAGATCTACTTTTTTACCTAGTCTTTTGAACATCTTTTCGGCTTTGCCTTCTTTTTTTCTTCCCATAGTGATTTTATCTTTTCTTTTATTACGAATAAAGTTGAATAATGGTTTATCTTAGTGCACCTAATAAAATTACCCAGATTTATGGAAAGATCACAGGATCCTGTAGAGGATATTTTATACCAATTAAAAAATAAAGTACTTGTTAAGCAGAAAACCTTTGACAACCTCAAACAGACCTTTAAAGGGTTAGAAGAAGAGTGTGTAAAACTCATTCAAGCTCTTTCTCAATCTATAGAAAACGAAAAACTTGTTGTAGCCCACCAACCAATTTCTGAAAACGAATTTCATATTCAAGTAGGAGGCGATATGGTTGTTTTTTTAATGCATACCAATATCATTACGCTAGACAAGGCCCATGGAATATTGCAGTCAGATTATGTAAAACAAGAAGAATCAAGAAAGTTTTTTGGACAAATTTTGATTTACAACTTTATGTCGGACTCTCTTAAGTACAAACGAATGAATGATCCTGGGTATCTTTTGGCAAGGATTTTTCTAAATGTAGACAATTTCTTTTTTGCTGAAGGAGAAGGACAATTTTCATTTTTGTTTAACAACATATCTTCTCAGCCAATTAATAAGGTAGATTTTTCTGTTTTGTCGAAAATAGCCATTGATTTGGCAATTAAAACGGATTTAACTGCACCAAACTTCCCGGAAATAAAAAATATCACCCTGCTGGCAAAAGAAAACCATACCCAATTATTGGGAGGAGGAAAAAAAATAGGATTTAAAATGTCCCACAATGAGGATATTAAGTCTTAACTGTTGAGGATGTTTTAAATAAATATTATATTTGGTTAAAGAGTCACTTACTATGTTGATAAAAAGAACAGCACCATTAAAAATTACAGTTGCAATTGTGTGTTGTATGTTGCTGTTTTCCTGTGCTTCTCATAAGAAGAAACCTAGAAAATTAAAACCTGGTAAACCCATTCCCTGTCCCGTAAAAGACTGCTAATAAATGAAGAAAATTATAATCGCCATCGATGGTTATTCTGCATGTGGAAAAAGTTCAACAGCCAAAGCGGTAGCTCAAATACTTGGATATACTTATATTGACACTGGTGCAATGTACCGAGCAGTGACCTTATACTTCAACCAACACCATGTGCGCCTGACCAACTTAAAGGAAGTAGAAAAAGCACTAGAGCAAATAGATGTAGGTTTCCAATACAATAAAAAAAGCGACCACTGTGATGTATACCTGAATGGGCTGGATGTAGAAAATGAAATTCGCACCATGGAAGTGACGGAAAGAGTGAGTCAGGTGAGTACGTTAAAAGCGGTTCGAGACGCCATGGTCAAACTTCAAGTGAAGATGGGAAAGAAAAAAGGAGTGGTTATGGATGGTCGAGACATAGGTACGGTTGTTTTTCCAGATGCAGCTTTAAAAATTTTCATGAACGCCGAGATGTATGTTCGAGCAGAAAGAAGACAAAAAGAGCTGCTGGAACGGGAGCAGTTGGTGAATTTAGAAGAGATTAAAGCTAACTTGGCGCGGCGCGATGCGATCGATAGCACAAGAGCAATAGCCCCACTAAAAAAGGCAGAAGGAGCCATTGAGATCGATACCACACATTTAACTCTAGAAGAACAAGTAGATGAAATTGTACACCTTGCTACTTCCTGTATTTTGAAAGAAGTAAGAGAAAATATCATGGCCTAATAGAGGCCTTGTAATAAAATAATTAATTTAGAACGACTCTTAATTCGAGAATCGATTTTAATTGAAAGAAAATTTATTAATTTTGCTGCGATTATCAGTAAGAGGTTACATTAAAGAAAATGTCTAAAACGATAAAGCTCACAAAGGGTTTCGACATAAACCTAAAAGGAAAGGCTGAAAAGAAATTGGCTTCCAATGTCAATTCAGAGACCTTTGCCATCAAACCTTCTGATTTTCACGGGATTTTAAGGCCAAAAGCCATCGTAAATCAGGGCGACAAAGTAAAAGCCGGTACTCCAATCTTTATTGATAAAAAGAATGACAGTATTAAGATTACTGCCCCTGTTAGTGGTGAAATAGCCGAAATCAGACGTGGAGAGAAGAGGAGGATTTTAGAAATCATAATTTTGGCGGACAAAGACCAAGAATACGAATCTTTTAAGAAGTATTCTGTTTCTGAACTACAAAACCTAAGCAAACAAGAGGCAACTGAAACAATGTTGACAAGTGGTGTTTGGCCCAATTTGGTGCAAAGACCCTTCGGAGTCATTGCTTCGCCAGAGGAAACGCCAAAAGCGATCCACATCTCTGCATTCAACTCCCACCCATTGGCACCTGACTATGACTTTCTTCTGAAAGGCGAAGAGCAGTATTTCCAAGCTGGGGTTAGCGTGCTGAAATTGTTTACTTCAGGCCCTGTTAATTTAAATATTAACAACAATGCCGAGATTTCCAACTTGTTTAGTAATACCAATGGTGTTACCATCAATAAGATTTCTGGAAAACACCCGGCAGGAAATGTTGGGGTTCAAATCCACCACATCGATCCCATTAATAAGGGAGATGTAGTTTGGACTATTGATCCATACGGTGTTTCGCAAATCGGGAAACTGTTTTTAGAAGGCAAGTACGATGCTTCTAAAAAAATTGCTTTGACCGGATCGGAAGTAAGTGAACCGCAATACTACGATACCTACCTAGGTGCCAACGTAACTTCTTTTATCCAAGACAATTTGAGCAACGACCACGTTCGTGTAATTGCTGGAAATGTTCTTACAGGCACTAAAATAGAAAAAGATGGTTTTGTTGGTTATTTCGACCACCAAATCACCGTATTGCCAGAAGGGGATCATGCAGAGTTTTTGGGATGGATATTACCAACCACTAAGAAATTAAGTTTCCACAGAGCATTTGGCCTATTAGGGAACAGCAGCAAAGAGCACGTCGTGGACACCAATACCAATGGTGAACCAAGAGCATTTGTACAAACTGGAGTGTTTGAAAAAGTAACGCCAATGGATGTACTACCTACACATTTGTTAAAAGCAATTTTAGCAGAGGATTTTGATGATATGGAAGCATTAGGGATTTATGAAGTGATCGAAGAAGACTTGGCACTTTGCGAGTTCATCGATGTTTCTAAACACGATGTGCAGGAAATATTAAGAGAAGGATTGGACTTAATTCAATATAGCTAATTATAAGCAATGAAATTTCTAAGAGATTCAATACATAAGATTAAACCAAACTTTGAGAAGGGGGGCAAATGGGAGAAATTCTATTATATCTTCGAAGCTCATGAAACTTTAATTTTTCAACCTGAAACGGTAACGAAAAATAAAGGGGTACAAATAAGAGACGCCGTGGATATGAAGCGGATGATGATGACAGTGATCATTTCTATGTTGCCTTGTTTGTTGTTTGGTATGTACAATGTT
Source organism: Cytophagales bacterium Alg240-R148 (assembly GCA_900537185.1). Classification (GTDB taxonomy): domain Bacteria; phylum Bacteroidota; class Bacteroidia; order Cytophagales; family Cyclobacteriaceae; genus Alg240-R148. The sequence goes on along the minus strand of LS999827.1, from coordinate 35,867 downwards.
GGCCTACAGCACTATGTAGCATTGGGAGCAGAAGCTTCCTTGTTAGAAATGATGGGCATAGGAGCATTAAAAGTACTTCCTATTGTAGTAGTGAGTTATGCTACTGGTTTGGGAGTTGAATTTACATTCGCCACCATTAGAAGGCACCCCATCAATGAGGGCTTCTTGGTAACGGGAATGTTAATTCCTTTGGTGCTTCCAGCTACCATTCCTTTATGGGAAGTAGCATTGGCCACCGTGTTTGCCGTAATTATTGCGAAAGAAGCTTTTGGTGGAACAGGGATGAACATTTTAAATGTTGCCCTAACAGCCAGAGCATTTTTATATTTTGCCTACCCTTCTGATATTTCAGGTGAAGTGTGGTACTACCTAGGAGAAGGCGCTGAAACAGTAGCTGGATTTTCAGGAGCAACACCGTTGGCTTTGGGTGCAGAAGCAGTAGCCAATAATACCAATATGATGGAGCTGATGCAAACAGCTGGCCATGGTTGGTCTGAAGGACTTTACAGCTTCTCTAATATGTTCTTCGGGTTTATGCCTGGGAGTATTGGAGAAACCTCTACATTGATGTGTTTGATTGGAGCTGTTATTCTAGCAGTTACAGGAGTAGGAAGTTGGAAAATTGTGTTGAGCGTTTTTGTTGGAGCCTTAACCATGGGATTAGTAATGAACGGACTGGCAGTAAATTCTTATATGGAATTACCAGCCCATTACCACCTGGTAATTGGAGGAATGGCTTTTGGTGCTGTATTTATGGCAACTGACCCAGTAACAGCCAGCCATACGGAAACAGGCAAATGGATTTATGGATTTATGATAGGTGTAATGACGGTCATCATCAGAGTATTTAACCCGGCCTACCCTGAAGGGATTATGTTGGCGATCTTGCTTATGAATGTTTTTGCACCATTAATTGATTATTTTGTAGTAAACGCTAACAAGAAAAGGAGGTTACAACGTGCGTCAGTCTAACACATACATTATCGTATTTACGGTGATCATGACGGTCATCATTGGAGGGTTGTTGTCTGGTGCCAACCAAATTTTGGGGCCGGCACAAAAAAAGTCCATCGAATTGGATACAAAAACTCAAATTTTAAAGGCGGTCATGAAACTTGAAGAAGGCGATGACATCCTTGAGATTTACAAGCTTAGAATTAGGTCTATTGTTGTGGACTACAATGGAGATATTGTAGAAAAGGATGAAAAAGGCAATCCAATTGAAGCGGAAAAGGTGAACGTCCTTAAAAATTTCAAAAAGGATAAAGAAAACAGGCAATTACCAGTTTTCTCTTTTGTAGATGAAAATGACGAATCTAAAGTTATCGCCTACATCCTTCCTACATACGGTAAAGGATTATGGAATTCCATTAGTGGGTATATTGCTTTGGGCGCCGATATGAATACTATTGTTGGTGCATCCTTTGGTCATGTGCAAGAAACTCCTGGTTTGGGTGCAAGAATATCATCAGACGATATCCAAGACCGATTCAAAGGGAAAAAAGTATACGACGAAGCAGGTTCTGTAGTGTCTGTATCGATGCAAAAAGGTGAAAAAGGCGGTGGCGGTGCTGGGAGCATCGAATTTTATAAAAGTGATGACCACAAAGTAGATGGAATGTCAGGTGCTACTCTAACCGGAAAAGGTTTGAATGCCATGCTTGCTGAATATTTTGACTGCTATAATAATTACATTAAGAAAACGGCTAACGCTCAATAAAACATATTCATTATGAGTGAAGAAGTAAAAGAACTTGTAGTAAAAAAATCAGAACCTCTTTTTTCGAAAAGAAGGAAGCGTTTGGTTTCTGATCCGTTAAATGATGACAACCCCGTTACCGTTCAGGTATTGGGAATTTGTTCCGCTCTGGCTGTTACAGTTAAAATGGAACCTACTTTCATCATGTCGATTGCCGTTGTTTTTGTAATCGTATTTGCAAATCTGATTATCTCTCTAATAAGAAACCTCGTTCCTTCAAGAGTAAGGATAATTGTACAGTTGGGTGTTATTGCAACTCTAGTAACCTTGGTTAGTGAAGTGCTTAAAGCATACAACTACGAAATGTACAAAGTGTTAGGAGCATTTGTCGGATTGATTATTACCAACTGTATTGTAATGGGACGTCTTGAAGCATTTGCAATGGGCAACAAACCATATGATAGTGTGTTGGATGGTTTGGGTTCTGGTTTTGGATATGCGTGGATCATCCTTGCAGTAGCTTTCTTTAGAGAGCTTTGGGGGTCTGGTTCTGTATTTGATTTTAAAGTATTTGAAGCAATCGGGATCAATAATTTTGCTACAAACGGATTAATGGTAGACTCCATTGGAGCTTTCATGATCTTGGGTATATTAATTTGGGTACAGCGTTCAAAAACTGGTTACGTAGAACATTAAAATAGTTAGAAAATGGAATTAGTTAATATTGCAATAAAGTCGATTTTTATCGACAACATGATATTTGCCTACTTTCTAGGTATGTGTTCTTTCTTGGCAGTTTCTAAGAAAGTAACCACTGCATTTGGATTGGGCGCAGCGGTAGTTTTCGTTTTGATGATTACGGCACCAGTAAACTGGTTGATTCAAGAAAATATTTTAAGAGAAGGCGCTTTGGCATGGATCAGCCCTTCTTTAGCAGAAGTGAACCTAGAGTTCTTACAATTCATTATGTTTATTGCGGTTATTGCAGGCATGGTGCAGTTGGTAGAAATGATTATTGAGAAATTTTCTCCTTCATTGTATGGTTCATTGGGTATTTTTCTCCCATTAATTGCAGTAAACTGCTCTATTCTTGGAGCATCTTTGTTTATGGTTCAGAAAGACTACGGTTTGGCCGAGTCAACGGTATACGGCTTTGGTTCTGGAATTGGATGGATGCTCGCAATTGTTGCACTCGCAGCAATCAGAGAGAAATTAAAATATTCTAATGTTCCCGATGGATTAAAAGGATTGGGAATAACCATGTTAATCACAGGGCTGATGGGGATTGCTTTTAAATCTTTCATCGGAATTGCGCTGTAATTAGAATAAAAGATAAAGAATTAGAGGGGAGCCCAACAGCTTCCCTTTTTTTTATTCCTGAAAATACAAATGACCCTTTTTACTTTGTTGGATAACCGGGCCAATGTCAATGGAAACCGTACTGGCTAAAATTAAATCTGTTGAAGAATGTTCAACAGAATAATGGAAGGGGAATTCAAAATTATCGGCTGTTATCAAAGACTCCAAGTCTACCATAAACTGATAATCTACAGGTCTTCTTTGTTTAATTTTGTTGTATTTGTAATCGTAGGTGGATAAAAACAAGCTGGTTACTTCATGACAAAGCTGGCTTTTAGCTTCGTAGTTGTACGAGTCAGATTCTAAAATCAACCGCACGGCAGTGTTCAGCGCGATGGTCCAAGGGGTTCTAAAAATTGGTCCTGAAATATAGTAGTATTGGGTGTCCCAATGGGGGTTGCTAAACAAATTACCAGCGTTGGAAAAAAAATAAACCGCATCCATGTGCGTAAATTTGGTTTCGGCAATTAGGGTATCAACCGAAGCTTTGTAACGTTCGGCAATAGCTTCAAAAGAGAGACCGTGCTGGGCTTCCATTACAGGAAGGGATTGTACAAGAAGCAACGATGGGTTGCCCGTGCTTTTCCAGCGGTCTGCAACGAAATTATAGTTGAAATCGGGAATGTCCAATTGTCCTGGAATGAAAACCACTAGTTTTTTTGAAGAATCCCCTTTAATAAGGCAATATTCAACCCCATTGTACCCTGCTTGCACTGGGGTTGCAGGATAGAGCTGAATGAATTGAGAGGAAATTGAAGATTTGTCGACCATACCAATTGTGTTTTGAGGCGCAGCCAAGCACTGAATATATGGTAATGATCAATCTATTGGGGTTTTAATTCAGGATTAATGCATTTATATACTCCGGGCTTTGTTGTGCCGGATCAGGAATTAGCACCTTTACAAATGGTTAGGTTGCTAGTGTTTCAAAGAGCCTGTCTCTCCACACTTCTTTATAAATCACCACCCCATGAGGGGGAAGATTTGTTCCGCAAACATATTAATTTTTACGAAAAGAAACAAAAACGGACCAATTTTGTTGTTGGCCCGTTGTATTGCTTAAGCTGCTTTTAGCTTATTGTATTTTGATTTACTAAACTTCTCTTCTGCATAGGCCTTGTTAATGACCAACTTGGTTGCGTTTTCATCCGAAGGCATTTCAAACATAGCATCGGTGACGATGGCTTCGCAGATGGATCTTAACCCTCTGGCTCCAAGTTCGAATTCAATTGCTTTTTCAACAATAAAATCCAATGCGCCGTCTTTAAATTCTAATTCTATGTCTTCTAACTTGAATAATTTTTGGTATTGTTTTACCAAAGAGTTTTTAGGTTCAAGTAAGATGCGTTTTAATGTGTCAGTATCCATCGGGTTGAGGTGGGTAAGCACTGGAAGCCTACCTATAAGCTCAGGAATCAATCCAAAACTTTTCACATCTTGTGCTGTGATGTACTTTAATAAATTCGCTTCATCGTGTAAATCCACTTCTGAAGTTTCAGAATTAAATCCAATTGGTCTGGTATTGATTCTTTTGCTAATATGTTTGGACATCCCATCAAAAGCACCACCACAAATAAATAAAATATTTTCCGTATTAACAGAGATCATTTTTTGGTCTGGGTGTTTCCTCCCACCTTGTGGCGGAACATTAACAGAAGTGCCTTCCAATAGCTTCAGAAGTGCCTGCTGCACCCCTTCACCACTAACATCCCTGGTAATACTTGGGTTGTCAGATTTTCTAGCAATTTTATCAATCTCATCGATGTATACGATGCCCATTTCGGCACTTTTAGTATTGTAATTGGCTGCTTGCAGCAACCGAGTTAAAATACTCTCCACATCTTCTCCGACATAACCAGCCTCTGTAAGAACAGTAGCATCTGCTATACAAAAAGGGACTTGAAGTATTTTGGCTAGTGTACGCGCCAGAAAAGTTTTTCCAGTACCTGTTTGACCCACCATCATAATGTTGGATTTCTCAATGGTCACTTCATCGGTCTCGTCTTTGTGTGTCAACCTTTTGTAGTGGTTGTACACCGCCACCGACAGCACTTTTTTAGCCTCATCTTGTCCGACTACATAGTCATCCAAAAATTTCTTAATCTCTTTTGGTTTGATGAGTGTAAACGAGGGAACATTTTCGTTGTCCTTTCCTTTTTTCTCTTCTGATAATATTTGTGTTGCCTGGGTAATGCATACATTGCAAATATGAGCATGTATGCCAGATATCATCAAATCGACATCTTTTTTGTTTCGGCCACAAAATGAACACGTTACTTCAGCCATTCCTAATTTATTTTTTTGTCAATACTTCATCAATTAAGCCATATTCTTTGGCTTCTTTGGCTCTCATCCAATAATCTCTGTCTGAGTCCTTTTCAATTTGCTTAAGAGTTTTGCCTGAGTGTTTGCTTAAGATGTTGTACAAATCAGACTTCACTTCTAATATTTGCTTCAAACTAATTTCCATGTCAGAGGCTTGTCCTTGTGTTCCTCCTAATGGTTGGTGGATCATGATCCTGGCATGAGGCAAAGCAGATCTTTTGTTCTCCGCTCCCCCAGCTAACAATACAGCGCCCATAGAGGCCGCAAGACCTGTACAAATGGTAGCAACATCAGGATTTACATACTGCATGGTATCATATATACCCAAACCAGCATAAACGGAACCACCTGGGCTGTTAATATATAATAAAATATCTTTTTTAGAATCCACAGATTCTAAAAATAACAGTTGGGCGGTAATGATGTTGGAAATGAAATCATCTACCTGTGTTCCAAGGAAAATAATTCTATCCATAATCAATCTAGAGAAAACATCAATTTCTCTAAAGTTGGTTGGGCGTTCTTCAATTACAGAACGCGTCATGTTTTCAATATGACCCGAGTATATGTCGAAGGAATTACCACTGATTCCTTGATCTTTTACGGCAAATTTTCTGAATTCGTCTTTTATGTTCATTAGTCAGATTTTAAATTTTCTATAAAAATATAAATTCCATAAAAAAAGCCCTTATCTAAAGGGCTTTTTCTATAACTAATAATAATATTTTTTAGTTCGCCACTAATTTTTGAAATTTCTCAAAAGAGATATTTTCATCCGTAATCGCTATTTTTTCTTTAATTACAGCCATTGTTTTATTGCCCAGTGCTTCCGCATAAGCATTTCTGTAATTTTCACCTTCGTTGTTAGAAAGGTAAGTTTGGACAAACTCATCCAACTTATCTCCCAATTGAGCTAAGATTGCAGGGTTGCCACCAAATTGTTGTACCAACTGGTTTTTAGCAATTTCCTGAACATCTTCGTTCTCAACTTTTATTTCATTCTCTTTGGCAACTTTGTTTTTGATCAAATCCCATTTCAAACCCTTTGTGAAGTTTTCGAAATCTTTGTCGATTTGCTCTGCAGTAAATTTACCTTCGTTAGCCAATAACAACCATTCTTTTAAAAATGTTTCTGGCAAGTCTATTTTAACTTTGGCCAAGAAGTGGTCACGGATATTCAAATCTAAGAAGTAGTCAGATTGTTTGTCGAAATCTTTTTCAACTTCTTCTTTTACTTTCGCTTTAAATTCTTCCTCTGATTTAACAGCATCTTTGCCAAACAATTTATCAAACAAATCTTGGTTGACGGCTGCCGGCTCATTTCTAGTAATCGATTGTACTGTCAATTCAACTTCGCCCTCTAGGTTGTTCAAATCGTCTCCTTGTAACCCAGTAACTTGTGTTTGGTAGTTGGCGTCTTTAATTGTTTTTTTGAAGTCAAAAACAATGGTGTCGTCCTTCTTTAGACCAGAAAATTTCTTTTGGTCTTTTTTCATTAGCTTGGTAATCTCAATTGCAGCCTGGGTTGTAAATTCCCCTTCTACAGATTTCAATTCTCCATTCAATGTATCTTCAGCTGCACTAACTTCAGGAGTAGTATTGTCTCCGTTTTGTTTTTGAATGTTCTCAATGGTATCATCCAAAACTTTGTCGTCCGCTTCAATTTTGTATTTTTTTACTTTCTGTTTTTTAGAAAGATCGTATTTAAATTCGTCTACTAAACCAACTTTGTATTCAAATTCAAACTCTTTCTGAGTTTCCCAATTGATACCGGCAGCTTTTTCCTTATTTGGAAGAGGCTCTCCAATAATTTCAATTTCATTTTCTCTAATGTAATCATTTAGAGCATGGGATAACATATGGTTGACCTCGTCTACTAAAACAGAAGGACCATACATTTTTTTGACCATTCCAACAGGAACTTTGCCTGGTCGGAATCCTTTAATACTAGCTTTCTTAGCGTAATCCTTTAGTTTTTCATCAACTTTGGGTTGATAATCAGCTTCCTTTAGTGTAATTTTAATAGAAGCTTCAATTGCGCTCTGTTTATCAAGTGTGATGTCCAAGGCTTTAATATTTAATGTTAAACTAATATAATAAAACAAAACCCTCAATCCCGACGGTTTGTCGTTATCGAGGGTGCTGAGTTGTGCGGATGGAGGGACTCGAACCCCCATGCCTCGCGGCGCTAGATCCTAAGTCTAGTGCGTCTACCAATTTCGCCACATCCGCTTAAAATGGAGTGCAAATATAGGTAGGATAATTTAAAGTGCAATAAAATTTAAAAAAAAATATTAAACTTGTTGAAAAATAAGAATACGAATGATAGCAATTGACGAAGAAGCAGAGAAAAAGGAGATTTTAAGACACTACAGGAAGCTTTTACGTTCCTCTAAACCATTTTTACAAGCAGGTGATGCCAAGCTAATAAAGAAGGCGTTTAACACCTCCAACGACGCCCATAAAAATATGAGAAGGCGGTCTGGCGAACCTTATATTTTACACCCGCTTGCAGTTGCTCAAATTTGTGTAGAAGAAATTGGGTTGGGCACCACCTCTATTGTTTCTGCTTTGTTGCATGATGTAGTAGAAGATACAGACTGGGAAATTGAAGACATCAACAAAGAGTTTGGTCCAAAAGTAGCCTTAATAATAGATGGTCTGACCAAGATTGCGGGTGTTTTTGAATACGGAAGTTCCCAACAAGCCGAAAACTTCCGAAAAATGTTGTTTACAATTTCGGAAGATCTTAGAGTGATTCTTATAAAGCTGGCAGACCGGTTGCATAATATGCGAACGCTTCAAAGTATGCCGCGGAACAAGCAGCTCAAAATTGCTTCGGAAACCATTTATATCTATGCGCCGCTGGCCCACCGATTGGGGTTGTATGCAATTAAAAGTGAGTTAGAAGACCTATACCTCAAATATTCTAATAGAGAAATGTACGACTCTATTATGAATAAAATCAGCACAACCAAGGCCATCAGAACAAGGTTTATAAACAAGTTTGCTAAACCAATTGAGGATGCTCTGCACAGCAGCGGCTATAATTTTAAAATCAAAGGTAGGCCTAAGTCCGTTTTTTCAATTTGGAATAAAATGCGCAAACAGGATATTCCATTTGAAAAGGTATACGATCTTTTTGCCATCAGAATTATTGTGGATGCAGAGCCGGAAAGTGAAAAAGCAGTGTGTTGGCAGGTATATTCTATAGTTACAGACTTCTTTAAACCCAACCCGGACAGACTAAGAGACTGGATAAGCACGCCTAAAGCCAATGGGTATGAGTCTTTGCACACCACGGTTATGGGGCACAGCGGGCAATGGGTAGAAGTTCAAATTAGAACCACCCGCATGGACGAAATCGCTGAAAAGGGCTATGCCGCACATTGGAAATATAAAGACAATATCAACAAAGAAGAATCTTCACTAGAACAATGGATTGCCAAAGTACGGGACATGATCGAGCAGAAAACATCGGATACTTCTGACGCAACGGCCTTGGAATTTATTGACGATTTCCGTTCCAATCTTTTTGCAGAGGAAGTGTATGTTTTTACGCCCAATGGCGACCTCAAGATTTTACCGCAAGGGGCTTCTACCTTGGATTTTGCTTTTGAAATTCACACAGAAATTGGAAGCGCTTGTATAGGGGCCAAGGTCAATCAAAAGCTGGTTCCCTTGAACTATAAATTGAAAAACGGAGACCAAATAGAAATATTAACTTCCTCCAAACAAAAACCAAATAAGGATTGGTTGGGCTTTGTAGTGACCTCAAAGGCAAGATCTAAAATCAAAGACCAATTGAAAACTGCCAAAAGGGACGTTGCAGAGGATGGCAAAGAAATATTGCTTAGAAGGATGAAAAACTTAAAAATTCATCCAACCAATGAAAATTACCATAAGCTCAGACAGTTTTTTGGATTAGAAAACCAATTTGACCTTTACTTTAAAGTAGGAAGGGGGCTGATTTCTCAAAATGATTTAAAACGGTACAACGAGAACAAAAACACTACTAATAAAGCAAAAAGAGCAGCCAAAATTAGCGACGCAAAAACTTTTGAAAAGGAGATCAAAAAGGTTAAAGGCAATGAAAGAGATATGTTGCTCATTGGCGAAGACATGGATTTGGTTGACTATACTTTGGCCAAGTGTTGCAACCCCATACCTGGGGATGATGTTTTTGGTTTTGTGACGGTTAATGAAGGTATCAAAGTACATCGAACCGCCTGCCCCAATGCCACAGAGCTGATGTCAAGCCATGGCCACCGGGTGGTTAAGGCCAAATGGACTTCCCAACACGAGATTGCTTTTTTAGCTGGTCTTATGATTCAAGGTACAGATAGGGTAGGGATGATTTCTGATATTTCAAAAGTAATTTCACAAGATTTAAAAGTAAATATGCGGTCCATGTCAATTGATACAGATGAAGGTATTTTCCATGGAAAAATAAGGCTTTTTGTAAACGACACCTTGCACTTGGAAAAATTAATAACCAAAATAGAAGCCATTTCGGGAGTGGAACAAGTGAACCGGTTCGACTAATTGCATAATATTAATTTAAAGTGTGCGAATAGATAATTAAATTCTATATTTGTGATCTAATTATTTTTAGGTAGATAATGGCATTAAACGAGACGTTATTTGAAGAAGTAAAAAATATTTTTACGGCCTACCTTGAGGAGAAAAAGCTGCGCAAAACTCCTGAACGATATGCCATATTGGAAGAAATATATTCAAGAGAAGGTCATTTCGACGTGGAATCGCTCTATATAAGCATGAAAAACAAGAATTATAGAGTGAGCCGTGCAACCGTTTACAACACATTAGATTTATTAGTAGAGTGCGATTTGGTAAGCAAACACCAGTTTGGCCAAAACATGGCGCAGTATGAAAAATCTTATGGGTTCAAACAGCACGACCATATTTTAATGACGGATAGCAATGAAGTATTGGAATTTTGTGATCCTAGAATTCAGAATATTAAAAATACATTGGAGGAAATGTTTGATATAGAAATTCAACACCATTCCCTGTATTTCTTTGCAAAGAAAAAGGAATCAAAAAAGTAAAATTTTAAATCATGGAGTTTTCTCAAGAAATTATAGACAACGTGATTGTCTTGCATCTAAAAGGAGATCTAATTGGTGAAAGTGATGGATTTCAAGTAGTGGATGCGGTAAATGATTTTGTTAATAAAGGAAAAAATAAGTGCCTTCTAGATATTTCTGGAGTAAGGTATATCAATAGTAGTGGTTTTGGAGTTTTGATTACCATTCTAACTAAGTTAAGAAATAAAGACGGTGAATTGGTGTTGATGAAACCGTCAGAAAGTGTTCAACGATTGTTGATCATGACCAAACTGAATGCCATCTTCTCAGTTGTAGAGGATGTGCAAGAAGGATTATCTAAATTAAATAGCATATAAAGCATACTGTCAGATGAGTGTTGATGTATTGTTAGGCCTTCAATGGGGAGATGAAGGCAAAGGAAAAATTGTGGACTATCTTGCCCCAAAGTACGATGTAGTTACCCGTTTTCAAGGGGGACCAAATGCAGGTCATTCCTTAGAATTTGACGGACACAAACATGTGTTGCATCAAATACCATCTGGAATTTTCAGAGATGGGATAAAAAATGTAATAGGAAATGGTGTTGTTTTAGATCCAGTGATCTTTAAAAAGGAAATCGAAGGATTGGATAAATTCAATTTAGATTTCAAACCCAATTTGTACATTTCAAAAAAGACGCAAATTATTTTGCCGACCCACAAATTGATTGATGCAGCTTCTGAAAGAGCCAAGGGAGAGCAGAAAATTGGTTCTACTTTAAAAGGGATTGGACCAACCTACCAAGATAAAATTGGAAGATTTGGCCTTCGTGTAGGGGACATTTTGACAAAAAACTTTAAAGAAAAATACGATAACCTTGTTAAAAGGCATTTGGGTATTTTAAAATTTTACGATTATCCTGCAGATAATCTACAAGAATTGGAAGCGGCATTTTTTAAAGCATTGGAGTTTCTGAAGACGTTCAACTTATCTGATTCTGAATATTTGATCAATGGGTATTTGAATGAAAACAAGAGTGTATTGGCAGAAGGAGCGCAAGGGTCTTTATTGGACGTTGACTTCGGAAGTTATCCATTTGTAACAAGTTCTAATACCATGACAGCCGGTGCTTGTACTGGATTGGGCGTTGCCCCACAGAAGATTAAAGAAGTCTATGGTATATTTAAGGCATATTGTACCCGAGTAGGAAGTGGTCCGTTCCCAACTGAATTGCACGATGCAACTGGAGAGCGTTTGCGAGCCGAGGGTAGCGAGTTTGGGGCAACTACTGGAAGGCCTAGAAGATGTGGGTGGTTGGATCTTCCTGCATTAAATTATGCTATTATTTTGAATGGGGTAACCCAGCTTTTTATTACCAAGGTAGATGTCTTGAACAACTTTGATACCATCAATGTATGTGTTGGTTACCAGTTAGAAGATGGTACTGAAACCAAGGAGCTGCCCTACGATTTATGTGATGAAACAGTAGTGCCTATTTATAAATCCTTTAAAGGATGGAAACAAGAAGTGAACGCTACTTCTTTCGAAGACTTCCCTACCGAATTAAAGGAGTATTTGTCCTTTATTGAAGACCAAGTAAAAGTACCTATTACGCTTGTGTCTGTAGGACCCGATAGAACCGAAACTATACTGAAATAACAACCTCTAAGGTTGAAAAATAAAAAGAGGTCTTGTTGCTAATAACAAGGCCTTTTTTATTTTAATTGGTCCGTGGTTAATTTTTTAGCTAAAATACATCCATAGAAAAAAGATGATTCCAATAAGTATCATGGATAAAACAAGGTCTTCTTTGTTGTTGAAAACCCGGCTTTTTTGATAGGTAATGTTGTTGATGTTTTGGTAATCAGGTTCTCGGGTTAACATACTTACTAAAATAAGTACAGCAGAACACAGCACAAATAACAAGATGGCAAAGTGCAAGAAATTGATGTTGGATAAATAGAACCATGCCCCAGATAAATGGGCTTTATTGAGTTCGCCAATTAGTCTGGTAATGCCCAAAACAAACCCTGTTCCTAGAGAGGCGATAGCACCTTGTGCATTGAGGCGTTTAAAAAAAATACCCAATAAAAATACCGCCGTAATAGGGGGCGCAATATAGGCCTGTACACTTTGCAAATAGGTAAATATTTGGTCCGATATTTTCTCAATGAATTGAATCCATAAAAGCCCAAGTACTACCAGTACAACCGTTGCCACCTGACCAACTACCACCAGGTTTTTTTCGCTGGTATTGGGTTTTATTTTCTTATAAATATCCAAGGTGAACAAAGTAGAGCAAGAACTAAAAATAGACGACAGAGAACTCATCAGCGCAGCTAAGAGCCCGGCTACAACCAACCCTCTGAGTCCTTTAGGAAGCAGCATCTGAGCTAGTGCAGGAAGGGCATGGTCTGCATCGGTTAAGTTTAATTTACCTTGTTGGCTTAAAGAATAGGCAATGATTCCGGGTATTACAAATAGGAGCAATGGCAGCAATTTTAAAAAACCTGCAAAAATACTTCCTCTTCTTGCGTTTTCGATGTTTTTGGCTGCGAGCACACGCTGCACAATATATTGGTCGGTACACCAATACCAAACACCGAGTATAGGCGCGCCAAACACGATGCCCGTCCAGGGGAATTCTGGGTGGTCAAATGGTTTCCAGAAATTAAAAAAACCAGCTTCAGTAGTTTGTTGTAGCGTGTCCCAACCGCCCACATATTGTAAGCCCAAAACGGTTATGGTTAAAGCACTGACAATAAATAAAAACATTTGTATCACATGGGTGTAGAGCACAACTTTTAGCCCACCCAACAAAGTGTAAATACCAGTAGCAAATACAACTATGAAGGCACCCAGCCAAAAATCAAGCCCTATGGCTTCGAAAATTATACCCCCAGCGGCAATAGTAACGGAAATTTTAGTTAGAATGTATCCAATGATGGATATCATGGATAAATAAGTTCTTGCAGCAGAAGAGTATCTAATTTCTAAAAATTCTGGAACGGTGTATATACCACTGCGCAGATAGAATGGAACAAAAACCCAACCCAGCAATAAAAGAGTAAGGCCTGCTAGAATTTCGAATTGTGCTACCGCCACCCCAGAGGAGGCACCTGCACCCGCCAAGCCTATTAAATGTTCTGGACCAATATTGGAAGCAAATAAGGAAGCTCCAATTACGAACCACCCTATATTTCTGCCTCCTAAAAAGTAGTTGGAAGTAGTTTTGTTAACGTTTTTTTTGAATGTAATGTAAATGGCAAAGGCAAATATTAGGACGAAGTATCCTAAAATAATTGCATAGTCAATACCATTTAGTTCTAGCATACTTGGGGGCGTTGCTGGTTTAAAGGGAGTTGGTTTAATAGGATTCCCATCCACCCAAAAGGATGGATGGGGTCCACTTGTTTATTGTTAACTTAATCATTCATTGGACAACACAGATTGCCCAATACCTTTACTGTACTCCTGCATCGCTTAGTGCAAAGTCTACAGTTAAATCTTTTACCATTGCTTTGAAATCGCCTTTTTCTGTAATGCGTTGCCCTTGTTCAGAAATGAAGGAAAGATCAGATGGTTCCAAGGAGAACGTTACTTCTTGGCTTTCTCCTGGTTTTAAATTTATTTTTGTGAATTTTTTTAATCTTTTTACACTAGGTGTTACCGAAGCAAAAAGGTCCGTTACATATAATTCAACTGATTCCATTCCTGCTCTGTCACCAGTGTTTTGCACGGTTACGCTTATTTCGATGTTACCATTTTCTTGTAAGGTGCTGTTGCTGGTTTTTAAACCACTGTATTCGAAACTGGTATAGCTCAAGCCATGACCAAAAGTCCACTGCACATCAAAGCCATCCGTTCCGTAGGAGTTGGGCACAAATTCGCTAATGAGTTCTGTTGGTTTGTGGTCATAGGTAAGGGTATGTCCAGAATATTTTGGATACGTGTACGGTAGTTTGCCATTGGGGTTGTAATCTCCCAATAGTATTTCAACTGCGGCATTTGCCCCTTGAGAACCAGGTCGGTACAATTGTAAAATTCCTTTGGCCATAGGTTCTATGGAGTTCAAAACCCTTGGTCTTCCTTCGGCTAATAAGTAAATTACAGGCTTTCCAGTTGCAAAGGCAGCTTCAGCAAGCGCCAATTGGTTGTCGTCTAAATCCAATCTATGGATGCCACCGGGGCCTTCTGCATAAGCATATTCTCCAAGAGCCAATACAATTACATCTGCTTTTGCGGCATTGCGCTTTACAAAGTCGACATTGGTGTTTTCAGCGTCTCTAAATTTTGTGGTACTGTTAGAAATTACATTGGTAGAACCAATTGCATTTTCTAAGGCTGTTTTTATTGAAATGGTCTTTTCAGGGTAATATTGTGCAGCATCTCCTTGCCAAGTATACGACCAGGAACTGTGCAGCGTAGTAATGTCATGGGCAGTAGGGCCTGTTAAAAGAATTTTTGTGTTTTTGTCTAACGGAAGGATGTTGTTGTCATTTTTTAAAAGCGTAATAGACTCCCGAGCAGCTTGTAAAGCTGCATCTGTGTATTCTGGTTTACCAAAGTTGGCAATGGCTTCTTCTTCTGGATAGGCGTTGTCCATCAACCCTAAATCAAATTTCAGCTTCAAGATGCGGTATACAGCTTCGTCCAAACGGGCTTGGCTCACTTCTCCATCTTGCACCAACTCCAATAAAAGATCGTAAAAAGTATAGTCCAAAGGCACCATACTCATATCTACTCCTGCATTTACTGCTATTTTAACAGCTTCTTTGGGGGTGGATGCAATGTTGTGGCGGGTATGCAAACGAATGACATCTTCCCAGTCAGAAACAGCCACTCCTTTAAATTGAAGTTCTTCTCTTAGTATAGTTTGTAGGTAGTAGGCACTGCCATGAACAGGTATGCCATTGATTTCCCCTGAATTAATCATAACTGTTGAGGTACCAGCTTTAACAGCTGCCTCAAAAGGAGGTAAATAATATTCTCTTAATTGGGTTTCTGCAATATAGGAGGGCGTTCTGTCTTTTCCTGTTCTCGGTGTAGAATATCCCAAGAAGTGTTTCATACAGGAAGCAACAGAAGTAGTACTTTTTAACCCATCTTCTTCATAACCTCGAATCGCTGCATCTGCCATGGTAGAAACCAGCACAACATCTTCACCATAAGTCTCTTCAAACCTCGACCACAACGGCTCACGGCCAATGCCAAGGGTTGGATCGAAATTCCAACGTATTCCAGAGGCCCTGGTTTCAGCGGCAGTAATTTTAGACCCGTTTTTTACCAATTCCGGATTTCTGGTGGCAGCCATGCCTATATTGTGTGGGAACAAAGTAGAGCCCAATGTATAGGTTGTGCCGTGAATAGCGTCAATACCGTATAATACTGGTATTTTGTTGGGCGTTTCTTTAGTAGCAACGTCTTGGATTTGTCTTTGTATTTCATGCCATTGTTCCAGACTATAGGCATGTCCTTTTGTATTCAGAATAGAACCTACATTTTTTTCTAATAGTGCAATTTTTAATTTTGCAGGATCCACAACCGTGGTGGAGGTGTCGTACAAGATCATGTCTAGGGTGACTTGTGTCATTTGACCAACCTTCTCTTCCATACTCATTTTGCGAATGAGGGCTACCACTTCATCGTCCTCTTTGGATTGCGATTGCGCACTTTTTGTATTACACGAGGTAATAGAAACAGCGAGAACCAAACTGCCTGTAGCAAAGTATCTAAAAATTTTATTTATATTCATTATCACTCTTGTGTTTATACCTATACAAATCTGATTATTTTGATATGCAAATCACTAGGGGGAATCGCACATTAGGGGTGGGTAATTGTTACATACAGTATTAAATGTCCGTTTTTATGCGAATATTTGAGTTTTTAGGAATGTAATTAATAAAACAAGAAAGTGAGCGCCGTGAGAAATATATTGTTGACGTTGTCTTTGTTAGTTGTCCAGTTTTGTGCCCAAGGCCAAGAGGTTACAGATAAACAATTCATACATGTAGACAAACTCTTGTCCCAGAATACTGTCAAGTGCATCTTACAAGATAAGAAGGGTTTTTTCTGGATTGGTACCAGAAGTGGTCTTAATAAATTTGATGGTGTTGATATCAAACTTTTTGATAACAATAAAGGAGACAACAGTTTTGCCAATATTTTTGTTTCTGAGATCATTGAAGACAACCAAGGAGATATATGGATTGCCACTTATGGCGATGGGGTATTTCGATACGATGAATATTCGAACTCTTTTGACCAACTGGCCCACGACCCCAACAATTCTAATTCTCTCAGTAATAACAAGGTGAAAACACTTTACCAAGATAAAGATGGCATTTACTGGTTTGGAACAGAAGATGGAGGGTTGAATAGATACGATAAAGCAACTGGCGTGTTCACTCGATACAAACACAACAGCCACGACCCCTTGAGTATTTCAAGCAATGAAATTACCCACATTATTGAAGATGAAAACGACAATCTCTGGGTGGCCACATGGAAGGGAGGCCTGAATTTGTTTGATCGCCAAGCTTCGCGGTTTATTCACTACAAGGAAAAACCAGGTGAGCCCAATGGGCTGAGTTCGAACGATGTTAATTTACTATTCTTAGGTGCCAATGGTTCTTTGTGGGTTGCAACACAAAACGGGCTCGATAACCTAACCTATAACAGCGAAGGAGAGTTTACCATCGTACAAGAAGACCTGACAGTAGCTGGCAACCACAAAGTGCCCAACGTAATATTGTCTGTGATGGAAGTTGGAGAAGAACTGTGGGTAGGAACCGAAAACGAAGGCTTGGTAGTTAAAAATAAAACTACTGGCGTGAATAAACGCTATGTTAGAGACATAAAGGACGAATTTAGTATAGGTAGTAATTCGGTGTGGTCGCTTTACCAAGACAATACTGGTATTGTTTGGATTGGTACTTTTAATAAGGGCCTATATAAAATTGACCCAGAACACCGGAAATTCCAACACATCAAACAAGAGGCGTACAATTCGTTTTCCATTTCTGATAACGCAATAAGTTCTTTTGTTGAGGATGAAATGGGGAACTTTTGGATTGGTACAGATGGAGGAGGGCTCAATTATTGGGACCGCTCTAACAATACTTTTAAAAAGTATAAAAACAACCCACAGGACCCTTGGAGCTTAAAGAGCGATGCGGTACTTTCCTTGTATTTACAAGAAAATGGAGATTTGTGGGTTGGCACATGGCAGGGAGGTGTTAATATTCTTAAAAAAGGTTCGAACCGGTTTGAGAGTTTCGATTTGGGAATAGCTTCGGATACCGAAAGTTTTGAAGGCAATATTTTTGCTTTTTTCGAGGACAACAAAGGGCGCCTCTGGATAGCTTCCTTTAGAAATGGATTGTTCGTTTATGATTTAAAAGCCAAGACCTTGGTAAAAGTAGAGCAAGATAAAAACAACCCGAGGTCACTCAATTCTAACCTTGTTCGGAATATTCTACAAGACAAACATGGCGTCATTTGGGTTGGAACAGAGGCCGGAGGGCTCAATAAATGCATGGAGCAGAACGGACAGTTTTATTTCCAACACTTCCAGCACGATCCAACAGATTCTTTAAGTATTAGCAACAATATTGTGGTAAGCATGATGGAAGGGGCAGGAGACTTAATTTGGGTGGGTACTTCTGGTGGACTGAACAAGTTTAATAGTAAAACGCAGCAATTTCAGAAAATTGGAAGAACAGAAGGATTGCCAAATGAAGTGATTAATGGAATCTTACCAGGAGATGGAGAAGAAATTTGGATCAGTACCAACAAGGGACTTTCCAGGTGGAATACCAAAACAGGGTCCTTTAGAAATTATGACGAATCGGATGGGGTGCAGTCGCTAGAATTCGCAAAAAATGCATTTTATAAAAGCAAAGGAGGAGAATTGTTGTTTGGCGGTGTTAATGGCTTCAATATATTTAAACCTTCCGAAATAAAAGACTCGAAATACGCACCACCAGTATACATAACAGATTTCAAATTAAACAATATATCTGTACAACCGGGTCCAGATTCCCCTTTAAAACAAAATATAACTTCGACGCAAAAGATCGAACTTGAGCACGATCAAAGTGATATAAGTTTTGAATTTGCCATTTTAAGTTTTTCTAGACCAGAAAAAAGTATTTATGCCTACCAGTTGGTCAATTACGACGACGACTGGCAAGAAATTGGCACTAGAAGGACGGCTTATTATACCAATGTGCCTTCTGGATATTATGTTTTCAAAGTAAAAGCAACCAATAGCGATGGGGTATGGAGCGAACACCTTGCCGCTGTAGAAATTATTATTTCACCGGCTTGGTACAATACTTATTGGGCCTATTCCATATTCATAATTATAATCACGGGTTTGTTGGTTGTTGGTATTCAAACCATTGTAAACAGAGAGCGGTTACAAAATCAAATTAAAATAGACGCACTTGAATTGTCTCAAATGCAAGAAGTGAACCAGGTGAAAACTAGGTTTTTTGCTAATATTTCTCATGAGTTCCGGTCTCCGCTCACCTTAATACTAGGCCCGCTAAAATCACTATCCGAAAACCCTCAATTCAAAGACCAGAAACGGCAAATTAAAATGATGATTAGAAATGCACAAAGGTTGTTGAATCTAATCAACCAACTGTTGGAGCTTTCTAAAATTGAAGCTGGTCAAATGGCATTAAAAGCAGAAAAGAACGATTTAATATTGTTCTTGAAGCCCATTATCCACTCTTTTTCTCCACTTATAAATAAAAAGTTTTTGAGTTACCAGGTCAATTTATCCAAGTCTTTGGTTTGTTATTTTGACAAAGAGAAAGTAGAGAAAATAATAATCAACTTAATTTCCAATGCAATTAAGTACACCCCTGAGTTTGGTAAAATAGAAATATGTGTAGAACAAGAAGAGGGGTTTGCGGTTATCAAAGTGTCGGACAACGGTGTAGGGATACCTTCCGAAGAGTTGGATTCTGTGTTCAATCGCTACTACAGAGTGAACAATAAAAGCTTGAAGGGTACCAATGGTACAGGTATTGGCCTTTCTTTGACCAAGGAGTTGGTGAATTTACACAAAGGAGAAATTGAATTGGAAAGCCAAGAAAATGAAGGAACTTCCCTTAAAGTACTTCTGCCTCTTGGTAGCAGCCACCTACAAGCAGAAGAAATAATCAACAACAATGCAGGAGTCAAGTTTGACGAAGGCGACTACGAACGAGAAAGTATGTTTACTATGGCGGCAGAAGAATCCAAAGAGGTGTTGCCAGAAGAAAAACAAGATGCAGGTTATCCTATAATCTTGGTCATTGACGACAACAAAGAAATACGAGATTATGTTTGTGAAATCTTAAGTGAAGCGTATAGAGTGATTCAAGCCGATAATGGCAATGACGGACTTGAAATGGCGAAGGAGAGCATACCAGATTTGATCATCTCCGATATCATGATGCCGGGCTTAGATGGATATGAATTATGCAGAAAAGTTAAAACAGAGGTGAAAACCAGTCATATTCCTGTTATATTACTAACAGCTAAAGCTTCAAATGACAGCACATTGACAGGGTTCGAAATGGGAGCCGATTATTTTATTGTAAAACCTTTCAATCCAAAAATTCTATTGTTGCGGGTTAGAAATGTACTCATAGCGCGCGATAGGGTTAAAGACAATATAATGACCGATAAAACCATTAGCTTGGATCCTAAGAATGTGAAAATTAACGACAAGGATGAAAATTTCCTAAAAAAGGCAATAGAAGTAGTAGAGGAGAATATGTCTAATTCCAATTTCTATGTAGATGACCTAGGAAGAGAATTGGGGTTGAGCCGCATGCAATTGTATCGAAAATTAAAAGGACTCATTGGGCAATCAGCCAATGAATTTACCAGGTCCATCCGACTCAAAAGAGCCGCTCAATTAATTGAACAAAATAAACTCACCATATCAGAAATTACCTATGAAGTAGGTTTTTCTGATTTGCAATATTTTAGAGATTGTTTCAAAAAACAGTATGGAGTAAATCCGACAGAATATTTAAAAAATTCCCTCAAAATGGGTGATTAAGGAGGTTTGTTACAGATTTGTAATAATTACCCCTCTTCTTTGTGCAGAATCCCCAACGCAATTGCCTTATTAATTCAAGAAGTTTGACTTTGAAGTAATACTAAACTATTTACCAAAAATCAATTTAATTGAAAGGCATGATAAAACTTAGACAAAAAGAGGTCAGACCAAAATTGCTGGCCAAATTACTTTTGGGTATCGTCCTTCTTGGAGCTGTGTTCACAGCTTGTAAAGACGATGTTCAGAAAAACACCATCGATCAGGTGCTTTACATTGATGGCCCCGCCAGTGTAAACCCCGCATCGACTCACGATTTCGTAGCAGGGGATTATGCAGGAGATGTTGTTTGGAATGTAACAGGCAACGCAAGTCTATCGTCTTCCGATGGTACAACTGCTCAAGTTGTTTTTGAAGGAGTTGGAGAAGCAACAATTTCAGCTTCAGGCAACGGTTTCACCGGAACAAGGGTTGTTAATGTCCTTGAGGTAGGAATCGGTTATTCCACCGCATTCATGATTTCTCCAACCATCAACGAAGATGGTGTAGATGAAATTACGGTTACTTTTGATGCACCCTTGGCGTCCATACCGGAACTTGTACTAAATGGTACTGTTGCTGGAGACACTTCGGTTATTGATTTAAATCCGGATGGTAGCGGCAATGCACCTTATGTAACCGGTGCATTAACTACTTTCACGGAAGTAGCAGGTAGCAACATGACTAAGTTCTCGGCTACCTATACTGCAACGGGAGCATCCGAAACTTCTGGGCAATTAGAAGGCTATATGAACAATGTAGAAGTAGATGCTAGTTATGGCGGCGCCACTTCAGCAAGAGAATATTTCTTACTACATTCTATAGACAATACAGCACCTATTGGCAGCATGGCAGTATCTGCTACAGCAGCTAAAGATGGTGCGAGCATAGAGGTCACCTTAACAATGAATGAAGCCTCCCGTCCCAACCCCCACGATGGTGATATGGTAGTAGACTATACTTATTCTGCTGGAGCTTCAGGCACCAACGGTCAGGTTGTTTTAACCAGTGGAGATGATCCAACGGTTTGGACAGGAACCATCGCCGTGGATGGAACAGGCAATGGCTCGTTGAGTATTGTGATGGACCAATCTACAGTAGTGGATATGGCAGGGAATTCTGCAACAGAATTGGACGGTACCGCTACCGTGACAATTGACAATACAGCCCCTAACCCTACATTAACTGCAGGAGAGGATCCTGTTGGAAGTAAATTAATGAAGGTGAACCCAAGTAGTGAAGAGGTGATTTGGATATTCTTACCTGATAATTCCCAATTTGTACCGGAAGGCCCTGCTGATTTTGACGGCGAAGGGAAAGGAACATCGAAATTTGTTGTAGCAGCTGGAGCATATAAAATCTATTACATGGAAGTAGATGCGGCTGGCAACGAGAGTACAATCAAATTGTTGGATGGAATTACAGTGGCAGATTAAGCCCGTAGGTTAATTGTTAATTAATAAAATTAAGAAACATGCAAAAAATAAAAATATATAACAACAAGTTGATGAAACTGTTGTCAATATCTTTGGTGCTTACGGTGTTTACATTAGTTTCAGCTGTAGCTCAAAATGTTAATGTTAGCGGTACAGTGACCGCAAAAACTACCGGGGAAACGCTTCCGGGAGTAAGTGTATTGGTGAAAGGAACCACCAATGGAACAGTTACAGATGTAAACGGTGTTTACAACTTATCCGTAGCTGGCACCGATATTTTAGTTTTCTCTTTTGTAGGAATGGAATCTATAGAAATCCCTGTGGGAAGCCAATCCAAAATAGATGTAGCATTGGAAGACAATGTTACCGCACTACAAGAAATTGTGGTAATTGGTTATGGAGAACAAAAGAAAAGTGTTTTAACTGCTGCCATTTCTAGTGTTGAAGGCAAAGACTTAGAAAGTTTTTCTGCTGGATCAGTAGACCAAGCATTGCAAGGTCGTATGGCTGGTGTGCAAATTATTCCTACTTCAGGATCTCCTGGTGCTGGATACGATGTGAAGATAAGGGGTGCAGGTTCTAATAGCAGCACATCTCCTTTGTACATTGTAGACGGAATGCGGGTTCCAAATATGGATTTCTTAGACCCAAATGAAATTGGATCTGTTGAAGTTCTAAAAGATGCGGCATCCGCGGCCATTTATGGAGCGGAAGGTGCGAATGGCGTAATTTATATTTCGACTAAAAAAGGTAAATCAGGTCCAGGAAAAGTAAATTATAGCTTTCAGTATGGCGCCCAAGATCAAAATTCACCATTAAAAGTGATGAATTTAGGACAATTTGAAGAGTACAATGCGGAGGCAGATTTAACTGTAAAAAGAAGAGGAGACGAGCAATTGCCTTCACAAGGCACGGATTGGAAAGGCGAAATGTTTAAAACTGCTCCTTTGATGCGTCATGCATTAACATTTTCTGGAGGGTCTGAAAAAACAAAGTATTTGATAGGAGCATATTATTTGAACCAGGATGGTATTTTGGGTGGAGACAAGGCTAAGTTTGAGCGTTACTCTATCAGAATGAATTTGAGCCATCAAATAAAAGATTGGTTGAAAGTAACCAACAACTATACTTTTGCTAGTTACAACAGAACTTCCATTCAAGAGAACAACGAATTTGGCGGAATTGCCCAGAGTGGTATCTTAATGGATCCTGCAACGCCTGTTGTATATGAAAACGGTGTGCCACATTGGATTACCAATGAGTATGGCGCAGATCAAAATTATAAGACAAATGCAGATGGTAAGTATTGGGGAATGTCCACGTTAGTTGGTGGAGAAACTGCCAATCCAATAGCAAAAATGGAGCAGATCCATGGTTCTAATACCATCAATGCTTTGATAGGTTCAACAGCTTTGTCTTTAACACCAATAGAAGGTTTGGAGATTACTTCCAGGTTAGGTCTTACAGTTGGAACAAGCTACAACCATTTCTGGCAAGAAGGATGGTTTTTCAATGATAGAGATACTGAAGATGCTAGAGCATCGGATACTTATAGTGATTTCTTCAATTATCAGTGGGAAAACTTTGCTTCTTATACTAAAAAGATCAACGACCATAATTTTAATGCATTGATCGGTACGTCATTCTTCAAATCAACAGGAGGATACTTACAAGGAAATGCTAGTACGTTATTGAACCCTATCCCGCAATTGGCTTATTTGGATGCTGTTCCGAACAGAATTCAAAACACCAATGCTTCTGGAAATAGAAACTCTTCTACTTTGCTGTCTTATTTTGGTAGATTGACCTACAACTACAAAGAGAAGTATTTATTTGGTGCTACGCTAAGAGCAGATGGGTCGTCCTTACTTTCAAAAGACAACAGGTGGGGTTATTTTCCATCGGTTTCCGGTGGATGGATCATCTCAGCAGAAGACTTTTACGGCATCGATGCTATGAACTTCTTAAAGTTTAGAGCAAGTTGGGGTAAAAACGGTAGTTTGTCTAGTTTGACCAACTTGCCAACAGGTGCTTCTCTAGCAACTGTAAGTGCTGGTTTTGTTTACGTAGATGACGCTGGTAATTTCAGATCGGGTGCGGAGCCAACACAATTGGCCAATCCAACACTAACTTGGGAAACTTCGATTCAAACCGATATTGGATTGGATGTTGGGTTTTTCAATGACAATTTGACTATGTCGGCCGATTATTTCATTAAGGATACCAAAGATTTGATTGTACCTGGTTCTCCTCCAGGATTTGTTGGAAACCCAGCTGGTCCGGTAAACTCAGGAACGGTAAGAAACAGTGGTTTCGAAATTGAATTGGGTTATGGCAACAGATCCAAGGAATTGAAATACGACATCAACTTCAATTTCACAAAAATTAAAAATGAAGCAACTGAAGTAGATCCAAACAAAGAGTTTGAAGCGGGTACCAACATTGGTGTTAACTGGACATCGGCTACGGCCATGCAAGAAGGCAAACCATTGTGGTTTTTCAGAGGCTACCAAACTTCTGGTATATTCCAAAACCAAGCGCAAATTGATACTTACGAAGAAAGTGTAACAGGAGGGTATGACAACATCCAGCCTGGAGATCCAATCATCAACGATACCAATGGCGATGGAACAATTTCTTCTGCTGATTTTGTTGAAATCGGTTCGCCACACCCTAAATTTTCTTTGGGATTAACTGCAACCTTAGAATACAAAGGTTTCGATTTTAGATTCTTCGGACAAGCATCTGTTGGACACGATGTAATCATGGGATTCAACAGAACGGATAGAATTCAGGCCAACAAACCAGAATTTTTCTATACCGATAGATGGACTGGAGAAGGCTCAACCAACGATTGGTTCAGGGCTGGCGTAAACAACTTGGCATATGCTAGTGATTTAATGGTGTTTGATGCATCGTATTTCAAAATCAGACAGATTCAAGTGGGGTATAACGTACCTGAAAGCTTGTTGAGCAAAATTGGATTTAACAAAGCCAGAATTTATGTGTCTTTGGATAACTATTTCACATTTACAGGGTACAAAGGTTTTGATCCTGAAATTGGAGGAAGTAACAATGCGAATAGTATTGGTGTTGATAGAGGTGCGTATCCAGTGCCAAAGACACTTCTTACAGGATTATCAATTGAATTTTAAAAGAGAACTACAAATGAAAAAGAATATAGGAATATTAGGTGTCGCGGCATCGCTAACATTCGGTTTGATTGTGGCATGCTCTGACCAGTTGGACCAAGAGGTCAACGGTGTTTCTTCCATCGAAACGTTTTACGCAACCGATGAAGATGCAGAATTGGCCATCATAGCCACTTACGATTTATTAACTGCTGATAATTTATTTGGATGGTCGAGTCCGACATTCATTAAAACGTTGCCTTCGGATGAAGGCACTGCAGGAGGTGGTGACGAAACAGATCAGCCTCCATATCAAAATCTTGACGATTTTGCATGGGATTCACAAAATCCTGCTATTACGGCTACTTGGGGAGTTAACTACATGGGTATTTTCCGTGCCAACATGATTGTAGAAAACATAGAGCCAATCAATGATCTTAGAAAAAGAATTATTGGGGAAGCCAAAGCGTTAAGAGCATATTATTACTTAGAATTGGTACAACAATTTGGAGACCTTCCTTTGGTTTTAAAAGGTTTAGAACCTTCTGAGTTCAACCAAGTAAGGGTTCCTACAACGGAAATATATGCACAAATCGAGAAAGATTTAACAGAAGCAGCAGCGGCTCTTCCTAAAAAAGAAGACTATTCTGCTGGTGATAAATTCAGAGCTTCTCAGGGCATGGCCTATGCATTGTTGGGCAAAGCGTTGCTTTACCAAGAAAAATATGCAGATGCGGCCACAGCATTTGAAAAAGTAACGGGTTATTCTCTTGTTGCCAATTATGCTGATGTATTTACCGATGCCGAAGAGTTCGGATCTGAATCTATCTTTGAAGGCTCCTTTTCTGCTGAAGTCCCTTATGATTGGGGTTACCCTTGGGGAACACGAGTTGAAAATAACTTGCATGTTCAGTTAATGGGTGCCAGAGCAGGTAGTACTCCAGAACTAGGGTTGATTGCGGGATGGGGTTTCAACTACCCTTCAGAAAAATTATGGAATGCATTTGAGGTGGGCGATTCAAGAAGAGCTGCCACCATGTTTTCGGAAGAAGAATACTTGACCTACAAAAGTACGGATCCTGATTTTGATGGTAGTGCTTGGTGGGATTACAATGGGTATTTCAGACTGAAGTATGGTTCTTTTGCAGATGAAACCAATGTGGAAGCTGTACCTGAATTGAACTATGGTACCAACTGGAGGCTCATTCGTTATGCAGATATATTGTTGTTAAAAGCAGAAGCATATGCCAATTCTGGAAACGAATCAGGCGCCTTAGTTGCGCTCAATGAAGTTAGAGAAAGAGCTGGATTGACTGCAATTACGCCTTCTGGCGATGCGCTAATGGCTGCCATTCGACAAGAGCGATTCGTAGAATTGGCTTTCGAAGGACACCGTTACTTTGATTTAATGCGCTGGGGTAAATCAGTGGCAGATGCTGAATTAAAGGGCATTGAGTTCGGAGAGAGATTTGATTATGACAAACATAAAATTTTCCCAATCCCATCTACTGATATTGCTGCTGCGACAAACATGACGCAAAACCCTAAGTATTAATTACTAAGGTATTTATATTAACTACGGCAAAAGGCTACCTTAAGGGATAGCCTTTTGCTGTTTATAATAAATAACTCTAAATTATAAGAATGAAATTTTACAGCTATATTCTCGTTTTTAGCCTTTTGTTTGCCTGTACCCAAAAAGAAGAACAGAAAGACAACCGCTTCACGGCCCTTCCCTCTACGGCTACTGGCGTAAATTTTTCTAACGACCTTGTTGTAAACGACTCAATTAATTTTTTTAATTACGGCTACTACTATATGGGTGGCGGTGTGGCCATTGGAGATGTGAACAACGATGGTCTTCAAGATATTTATTTTTCTGGCAATAATGTGGAGAATAAGTTGTTTTTAAACAAAGGTAATCTACAGTTTGAAGACATTACTACCCTTGCGGGTGTAGGCGCAGACAACCGGTGGATAACGGGAATAGCCATGACCGACATCAACGCGGATGGAAAAATGGACATCAGTGTCTCGGTAGCTGGCATATGGGCATCTACCAAGAATATTTTGTATGTAAACCAAGGCAACAATGCCAATGGCATCCCTACATTTAAAGATGAAGCGGAAAAGCGCGGGGTAGCAGATGCTGGAATGTCCATTCAAACTGCTTTCTTTGACTACGACCAAGATGGAGACATCGACCTATATGTCGCCAATTATGAAAAAACCTCCTTCGGTACTCTGATTCGACAATACAAAGAAAAAGTAGACAACCCCGTTTGGGCAACTTCTGATCATCTCTATGAAAATGATGGCAATGGTTTTTTTACAGATGTTACTGAAAAGGCAGGGCTTTTGAATTTCGGGTTGGCCGTAGGGGTCATAGCATCCGACTTTAACAACGACAACCTAACCGACCTTTATGTATCCAACGATTTTAACACACCGGATAATTTTTATTTCAATAACGGGGATGGCACCTTCACCGATAAAGTAAAAGAAACAACACAACATACGGCATTTTATGGCATGGGAGTAGATGCAGCAGACATCAACAACGATGGAAGGATGGATTTTATGCAGGTAGACATGACCCCAGCCGATAACTTTAGATCCAAGGCCAACATGGCAAGCATGGATATTGACGGCTTCTGGGAAAACATCGACGCTGGATTTCACTACCAATACATGTTCAATGCCCTTCAAATTAATAACGGTATCCGAGAAAATGGAGACCCTTTTTTTTCCGACCTGGCGAAAATATCCGGCATGGATAAAACAGACTGGAGTTGGGCTTCTTTGTTTGCTGATTACGATAACGATGGGTTTAATGACTTGTATATAACCAATGGAACGAGACGCGATATCAACAACAAAGACTTTTTTAAATGGATGGGGCGTTTGGATATACGGATGAAAATTAAATATAAAGAACTTTCATTTGCCGATATTACAGAAAAATTGCCTTTTAAAAAGGTAGACAACTACATGTTTAAAAATGTAGATGGAATTAATTTTCAGAAAACCAATGCAGCTTGGGGAATAGAATTTGAAGGGTTCTCCAATGGTGCCGCCTATGCGGATCTGGACAATGATGGAGATTTGGAAATGGTATTGAACAACATAGATTCTGTAGCTTCTATATTTGAAAACCATAGCAGCAAAGGGCCCCACGGATTTGTGCGGATACAATTAAAAGGGCCTGAACGCAACCCTTTAGGCTTGGGAGCAAAAGTAAAAGTGCATTTGGCCGATCGAATTCTCTACAAAGAGCATACCCTGGTACGGGGCTACCAAAGCTCCGTAGAACCTATTTTACATTTTGGAATAGGAGAAGAAAAGACCGTTTCTCGCGTAGAAGTAGTTTGGCCAGATGGCAAAAGCCAAGATATCCAAGGAATAGAAAAAAATAATACAATAACAATAGACTACCTCCAAGCCAAAAGGGTTGTTCCTCAAGCGAAAAAACAAAATAAGCACTATTTCACTCCAGTGCATGTAGATGGGATTTCGGACTATATACACCAAGAAAACGAGTTCGATGACTACAAAATTCAGGTGCTTTTGCCGCATAGGATGTCTCGATTGGGGCCAGCTGCCGCTGTAGGAGATGTAAATGGCGATGGTTTAGAAGATTTGTTTGTTGGAGGAGCAAAAGGCATGGCGCCACAATTGCTTTTGCAGAATGCAAGTGGCGGATTCATTAACAACTGGATGTTGGAAAGGGATTCCATTTACGAAGACGTAGCGGCGCAATTTTTTGATGCAGACGGGGATGGAGACCTAGATTTATACGTTGTCAGTGGAGGCAATGAATCGCCTCAAGGGTCTGATCTGTACCAAGACAGGCTTTATGAAAATAGAAATGGAGCGTTTGTAGTAGCCTCTTACTGGCTTCCAACAATGGATATTAGCGGAGGTACTGTTCTGCCTTTAGATTTTGATATGGATGGAGACTTAGACCTTTTTATAGGAGGAAGGCAAACCGCTCAAAAATACCCATTACCAAGCCATTCAATTGTATTAGAAAATAAAATTTCCGAAGGCCTCGGAATGGTGCAACAAAAACAAGAATCTCTAAAAAATTTGGGTATGGTGGCTGATGCTGCTTGGTTGGATTTGGACGGAGACGGAGCCAATGAGTTGGTTGTGGTTGGAGAATGGATGCCCATTTCAGTTTTTAAAATGAAAGGTGGAGTTTGGGTCAATCAGACCGAATCTTTTGGGTTGGATGAAACCGTGGGTTGGTGGAACACCATAGCCCTTGCGGATTTTGACAAAGATGGGGACCAAGACATGGTGGTTGGCAATTTGGGCCTTAATTACAAGTACCAGGCAAGTAAAGAAAAAACCTTTGATATCTACGCCAGCGATTACGATGCCAACAACAACATAGATATTGTATTGGGGTATTATGAAGGCGAAACGCAGTTTCCAGTAAGGGGCATGCAGTGTTCATCAGAACAAATTCCAGATATTCAAACTAAGTTCAAAAGTAAGTACGATAAGTTTGCCTCAGCATCCCTTATTGATATATATTCTGAAGAAAAACTGCAATCAGGGTTGCATTACAAGGCGCAGCAATTTGCAAGTATGTTCATCGAAAATAGAGGAAAGGAAGGCCTTAAAATGACAGCATTGCCCGTTCAAGTGCAGGCTTCATCTATTAATAGCATAGAAATATGGGATTGGAACAACGACGGTCATTTGGATATTCTTGCAGGCGGCAATTTGTTTTCTTCTGAAATTGAGACACCACGAAACGATGCCTGTTTTGGTTGGGCACTTTTAGGAAATGGTGAAAATGAGTTTACATATGCGCCCTATGCAACTACCGGCATATATGTGCCCTATGACATCAAACATTTAAACAAAATAACAATAAATGGTGCTGAACATTTACTGTTCTTGTCGAACATGGCACCCGCAACACTTTTTAAATGGGAAAAATAAGAACAATTGCCTGGGCGATGGTAACCCTGCTGTTCGCAATAGGCTGCAGCCAAAAAGAAGAATACCGAACTGTTTCTACAACAGAAATGGCCTTAGAGTTGGACTCCTTGCGAGCGGAAGCTTTCAAAGGAACCACGTTTCCCTATTTTACCCATAATTTGTTAAAAAAAATGGAATTAGGGGTTCAAGGTATGCCTTATACCATGAAATTCAGTAGTTGGTTGGATTATGTACTGGTTTTATTGTTGAAGGGAGAAAATGAAAAGTGCATAGAAATAATAGATGCCTTTTTAAAGCAAAACCGATTTGATACAATCAATAAAGAGAGCTTGTTCTTTTATAAAGTAAAGGCCCTGGCTTATTTGCGGAAAGGGGAAATTACCAATTGTATCGACAACCACTCCGGGCAATCGTGTATAATGCCTATAAAAGGAGACGGCATCCATACCGTAATGGAACCAGTCCAAAATGCCATTGTGATTTACGAGCAATTGTTGGCATATGATTCGATGGACTACCAATCCAGGTGGTTTTTAAACTTGTGTCACATGGCCGTGGATCAATATCCTTCTAATGTCGCCCCCGAATATGTTATTCCAGTTTCAGCTTTTGCTTCTGATACTACGTTTAAAGCATTCCCTAATATGGCCATGCATTTGGGGGTGGCCGTGAACAACCACGCCGGAGGAGCCAGTCTAGAAGATTTTAACAACGACGGCCTATTAGATGTTTTTACAACTTCTTATAGTCTGGCAGAACCTTCCAAGCTTTTTATAAACAATGGGAGGGGTTTTGACGATGTTAC
>LS999826.1 GCA_900537185.1 Cytophagales bacterium Alg240-R148 | reverse complement strand
TATTGATGTTAACCACCAAAACCCAAACGACCAACTCCTGGCTGCAGGTGTTGATCCCAACAAACCATCGTTATTTACTCTTGAGGGAGTATCTCAATATATTACAAAGGATGCCTTAAACGCTACCCTTCAAGACAGAGCACAACTCACTAACCACTCCGATGCTACCTTTTATATGTCCTACGTGGACCAACTTCTAAAAGATAATCCAAAAGCCTGTTTTGGAAAAGGATATCCAAATCCAGAGAAGAAGGCCCACACCATTCAAAAATTAGCAGCAAAAGTTGGAGAACCCTGGATTTCACTTTATACAAAAAAAGAGATAGAAGCAATACTAGCGCAGCATGGGTTTGCTCTTACAGAAAATAAGAATTTGGGGGATTTAAATTCTGAATATTTTGGTGCGGTTGGTAGAGGGTTGACTGAGGATCAAATATTTAATTTGGAGTATTCTTTAGTGGCTAAAAGTAAAGGGTAGTTTTTGTTTTTAGTTTCGGTTTTTTTGGTTCGATTTATTAGCTATGGTTTTTCTTTTATTTGGGGTTTGGTGTTTTTCTGGGGTGGCCCAGGGACCTGTTTTTGCTTTTTTCTTGATACGGCGATAGGCGGTGCCTATCGAGCGAGGATTGTGGGATGCAAGCAAAAAATCAAGACTGCTTTTAAATGGCTAAAAATACGGCTTGTTGCAATCTGGAAATCCAGGAACTCGCACTCCTGCGCAGGGCCTACCCTGCTCAGACATCTGGATTTCAATACCGTCAAAACTTAGCCGTATTTTCTTGACGCCATTTAAAAGAGGTCGGAAATTGGGTTGATTCTCATTTTTGCAATTCTTATTACAATTTTTGGATTAAATCGCGGGCTGGTTTTCTATTTCTAGAGGCTTGAGGGAAGATGGGTGTGTTGCTGCCGGGGCTGGCTTGAGCGGAGGATGCCATGGGGCAAGCCGTGGGCTAATTAAATTGGAAATGTTTTTTTGTTTCGTTTTTGTCCATCCACGACAATTGGCGGTGCCAATTGGGCGAGCATGTGGGATGTGAAAGGCGAGAAAAAGGAAACAAAATAGAAGAATATTGAGACTACATTCATTTAACAAAACCGAAAAAAACTAAGAATGTGAAATATAAGAATTTATCAATCCTACCCAGCAAATAACGGAACAGCTTAAATGCATCCAAAAGCTATGAAACATAAACATCAATAAAAGTTAAATTGCGGGCTGGTTTTCAATTTCTAGAGGCTTGAGGGAAGATGGGTATGTTGGTTGTTTTTAGTTTCGTTACTTTGGTTCGATTTATTAGTGGTGGGGTTGCTTTTATTTGGGGTTTGGTGTTTTTCTGGGGTGGCCCAGGGACCTGTTTTTAAATGGTGTATCGCCCTAAAAAATAAGTTAACAGTTTGTTCATTAAAATACAGCGAATGCTGCCTGTTATAGAAAGGGTAATAACTGAATAAACAATTTTTCTTAAATTGAGTTATGAAGTGTAATTAAAACAAAGAAAAATGAATATTGTAGACAACATAATCAGCTATTTAAAAAAGGAAAAGAACAACCAAGATAAGGCCCCAAAAGGAATATGTCCTAATTGTTGGGGAAGGCAGGAATATGGTGGGCAATTTTATAAAGCCATAAAAAATTATGGGCTTGATATAAATCATCCAGATAACGAAAGAGGTTGGATTCAAGATTATGCCGATAAATATTTAAAAGATATTTCTCTTGTGGAGCATAATGATTATAACACATGCTCGAAATGCAAGCTGAGGTACGTTGAGGAAAATTGAGCAGCGTAAGGTTGGATTAAAATGGATAAACAAAAAATAAAAAAACATATAATCACGCGGGAACTGGAAAAAATCGGACGAACAGATTTGAATTATTCTGACTATTTATGTGGAACTGGTCGCGCCTGTGATCAGGTTTTAGATATTGGCGATGCGTCACAAGAAAATGCTAGAAATGAAATCTCTATAAAACTAGCTTCACAAGCTCAAATAATTGAGAAGACCATTAAAACAATTAAACAATTAAGTTTCAAAAACACGTCCGTTATCGAATTAGGAGCTATTGTTGAAACGAATCATGTATATCTAATCATCGCAACTTCAATTTCTCCTTTTGAGTATGATGACAAGCAATTTGTTGGAGTTTCTATGTTGGCACCACTTTACAAATGTTTGGATGGTAAATCCGTCGGAGAAGAATGCGTTTACAATGGAACCAAATTTACTATTAAAAATATATATTAGTTCTCTTGGTAGTCAGGTAAAACAAAACGAACACCGCACAATCAAAAAATAAATCGATATTTTATCAAAAACATTAGCAAATGAACGACTATTTAAAACTATTCCTTTGAATCACTTGATAGACGTTTGGAAAGTAAATAGTATTTGAGAAAAAAAGGCCGAAAACATGTGTTTCCTGCCTCTTTTAAAAACAAAAAAATTTTATTCAATCTACCTTTTAAACTCAAAAGTCCACTGACCATCCACACTTTCTAAGCGGCTATCATGGTGGCCATCCTTGTCTGAGTCAATAAAGTTAAAAGTTAATATCAAATCATTTTCTGAAATACGCACATCGATGATCAGGCCATCTTCTTCTCTTTTTATTTGGTAATTTGAATCTGTTAGCTCTCCCACAAAAGACCAATTGCCAGACTGTAGTGTTGAAAACGGGCCATAATTTGCCGAATTTTGGGTTTGGTATTGATGGTTGGCATCAAATTGTATTGAAAATCCCAAAAAGTCATTAATTGGGTTTGGCAGTCCATCTCCATCATAGAATACATTTGAAACCACCCACTTTGATGCCAAATTCTCTCTTATTTTTTGTTCAAAATCAATTGCAGCATCCTTTTTACATGCTATTGCACTAATTAAAAGAAGCAGGATAATTGCTTTGTTATATATACTTTTCATATTTTTTTTCTTAAATATTAAATCAGGAGCCCGATTTAAAGGCTCCTGAAAAGTCTATTGTTTAATAATTGTAATATGATCCGAATCTGAACCGTTAGACACTTTAAGTAGATAAAGCCCTGGGTTCAATTTTGACATATCCACCTCTAACAAACCGTCATTCATACCCACATTAAATTCTTCTTCTTGGTACACTCTTCCAGCCAAATCAAGTACTTGAACTTGAACAAGTCCAGACCATTCTTCATGAATGCTCACATTAACAGTTGAAACAGTTGGATTAGGATAAACTTTCAGTTTTGCATTGGTCAAATCATCAGAAGTACCCAATACTAACGCAGAAACATTAACCGCTACCTCTTCAATTGTGGTTGCGCCATATACATCTGTTGCTGTTAATATCAAAGAAGCTTCTCCCATTGCCATTGTTCTAACTACAAACTTATCATCCGATCCATAAACTTCTGCAATCTCCTCATCAGAGCTAACTACCGAATAAGTCATGTTATCACCATCAGGGTCCGTAAAAAACTCGGCAAAATCATGCTCCGTATAGGTTTGGATTCTACCATACTCAAAAATAATGGTTGGATCAGTGAAAACAGGTGCTTGATTAGAATGCGCTACTTCCACCACAATTGTTATTTCTCTTGAAGCGTTGTAAGCATCAGTTGCCACAAAAGCAAACTCATGGGTTCCTTCCTCACCAAAGTCCGGAATATATTCGATTGTAAATTCATTTTCATTTAACAAAGAAGTAACACCTTCATAAGCAGACATAGGGTCCACAGTAAAAGCATTGCCCTCCATATCCATTACATCTAATTCTATCATGAGCGTTTCCCCTTCTGCTACCATATAATTCAATTCTGCATTGGAGAATACCGGTGCGTCGTTCATGTGTAAGGATACAGGAATGCGGCTAACTGGTTTTTTCAAGTCATCCGAATTAAAAACAATATGGGCAATTTGGTCCCCTCTTTGAGCAATGGCACCTTCTATCATAAAATCAATGGCAGATGCTTCACCTGCGGATAAAACACCATTTGTTGGACTGGTTAAAGTTATCCACTCTGTAGATACTGGTGTTTCTTCTGCTGCAAACATCAACCATTGCGCATTGCTAAATGAAGATTCTTGCAAGTCAAACCAATTGCCTTGGTCTTTATAGAAATAACGACCAGGTGCGGTTTCAAAATCTTCCACTGTACCTTGAGGAAATTGAATCCCAAAAGGATACGTGATAATTACATAAAAATCTTCATTTGGATACAACAATACAACTTCATCCAATTCAAAAATTCTCCAGGAACCTTCATCGTCTTGGCTAGCCTCCTCTAACGTTATTGATCCAGTTGCTATTGTAGCTGCATCCGATATATTGGTTCCTCCTGCCCTTACCTCTAATGTAATAGTAGCGTCCAATTCTCCCTCCACTCTAAACCAAGATTCAACATGCGAAAGATTAAACCCGCTGTCTCCTGTATTATACAAAGTGGCAGCACTGAAAGAAGATTGTCCACCAGTACCCAAGTGGGTTGTTGGCACTGTTTCAGTTCCATGCTGTAATGTTCTATTATAAGTTCCATTAGTGGTTATTCCTCCAACAATTCCTGAAGTTCCGGAACCGTTTAATTTGGGAGAACCCCCAGAACCAGCCACCGCTTCGTTGGTATTAACAGAAGTTGGTGTTATTCTGCTGTACTCCACACCAATTTCATAGCTTAGATCAGAAGCGCCTGCTAAATTGTCAAAAGCTATAGAATGATTGGTAGTCTCCGTCATTTCATTCATTACTTCTTCAACTCCTGAATCGTCAATATTTAATACAGGAGGCAATATGGCATTGGCCTTAATAATGAACATTTTTTCTCCTACATTGGTGGTGATCAAAAATGTATCTCGAACCATTCCTGGAGCATTTGCCTTAAATGCCACATTAAACTCCATAGATTCATTTGGTAGAATAGAATACCCTTCTGGAGCTGGCCAAGCCCACGGTGAAAATATATTTTCAATATCGGTCCAGCCACCCCAACACCATGGGTCATTTGGAGGACACTCCACATATACTTGCAATGTAGACTGTGCTATTTCTGGCCATACGAGCTCTGTTTTTCTAGCCATCCAGGTAATATCCAACGCAGCTGCACCGGTATTCGCTATTTGAATCGGCATACCTTGTGCTTGCGGGTTGCCCCATTCATCCAATTTCACAATCATTGTTCCAAAATCGACACTATCGATATCTTGTAAGCTATAAATTGCATCTCCTGTTACTGTAAGCTCCACAGGTTTATCTAAGTTTTCACTTCCTGGAACGTTTGTTTGGATACTTAGCATATCGTTGTAAACACCACCATAGATATTTCTTGCATCTAACTTAATTTCTCCTGTTACTACAGAACCTGGAGTAATTACATGTTTTTCGGCAGGCTTAATAATGTAAGCCAAACCTTGGCCATGGGATACAGCTGCATTTTGAGATATAGCAGTATAATCCGAATGGTCTCTATTTTGCAACCCAATTGAGGAACTTGCAGAGGTTAAATCTCCAATTGTTCCGTTTACTTTGTATTGGAATTTCATTGTACCATTATTGTACAATATAACCTGAGCCGATATAGGATCTCCCATACCACCAAACCAGTTGACAAGGTATTCCCAAGAAATAATAATTTTTTCATCGTAAAATTGATAAAATATACCTTGTTCGTTTTCCGGTATATGAGGGGCTCCAATGGTTGCAAAAGACCAATAAGGAAATATAAACCCTCCTTCATAGGTCTCGTCTGTTGGCATCCATTCTCTTGGAAGCACCATACCTCCATCTACTAAGGTGCTCATGTCTTCAAATGTTAACACCCCATTTTCTGCTATTCTTATGTAGTCGAAGGTTTCACCATAAAACTCCACAGGAAAAGGCAAGTCAATTGTTCGCCAATAAGATTCTTTGGTAAACCAAGCATCGTCCCACTCAAGCGCTGGTAATTTTGTACCTGTTTCTCTAATGTCCACCCATTGGTAGTTGCTACCATCTGAATAAGTTTCATAGGCATAAGAGTCATGGGACTCTTGCATTCCAGATGGTGCTACTGCTTCGTCAAAAGTCATCCATTGTTTGCCCACTACTACCGCTTCCAAATCTGCTAGCCCGGTATTTTCAATGGTTAATTCACTCATTAGCGTATCGCCATGGGCCAGGGTCTCTTGAAGCAAAGATAAATCTACATTAATGCCCGGTGCATCTACTACCGCACCAGTAACATAAATGGTATCTTGGGCACCGTCTGCATAATCAATGGCCAACCAATCTTCTAAAGAAGCAGCAAGTGTTGCGGTTGGCATTTCTATGCTGTATTGGTCGTATAATCCAGAAGCTATAGAATTCGGAGAAGAACCAGTCATGGAAAAGGAATTATTTACCCATGTCATGCTCGTGACTTCCACATTGGCCGTACCAGAATTCTTAATAGTAAATGGCACAGAAGCAATGGCATTTTGAAATACATTTCCAAATGCCACAGTGTCAGTTGAAACAATTGGCGTTGGCATTCCTCCAGCGGTAATATCCAAAGCCATTAATGCGCTTTGCTGGAAGTTGGCTGGATCATTTCCAATAATATTAAGGT
This sequence comes from Cytophagales bacterium Alg240-R148, assembly GCA_900537185.1. GTDB lineage: Bacteria > Bacteroidota > Bacteroidia > Cytophagales > Cyclobacteriaceae > Alg240-R148. Next base: position 1,717,470 of record LS999826.1, on the reverse strand, counting down.
ATCGGTTGGTAGTTCCCTCCACCAAATCATCTGTAACCATTGTAACATCAATAGTTGCCATTTCTCCAGGCATTAAAATACCCGAACCGTTTGAAACATTGGTAATAATATCAGGGCCAGGATAGTCAAACCCTAAGGCAAATTGAGTTTTCCAAGCTAAATCATAAGGTAAATTTCTATTTTTGTAAAATCCTGAAACTACAACCGGGTCATCTCGATCATAACTATTGATCATAATACTAGAATAATTAAGATCAATGTTAATATTCGGGTAGTAAAAACGGATATTCCCATTTGGAAATAAAACCATTTGAACAGTAGAATAGGTGGCTATTTGGTCCCACGCATTTGTCCATTGAACTATCAAACGGTCTGGCATAACCTCATAGTGCACCTGAGTGCCTTGTGAATAGTCAATAAAATTGCCCCAAGGTGAAATATACCCTCTAGGTGTAGTAGGATTATTTCTAGGAGAAGGCTCATTACCCGCTCGAACAGAATCACTAAAAGCGGTAAAGCCTGCCCAGCCTACATACAACGTATCAAAAACATCATTGTAATATGGGAAATTAAAACCCATGTCAACCGTGGCCCAATCGTGCCTGTTTTTAACGATATCAGTGATTTCAACTCCCGTAGCTGAAATATCAATAAAGTCGTAAGCAATTGGATCTGCCTCTGATACATCACTCGATACAATGTTGTACCCGTAAGAATGGTATTCGGTTGGCCAATTGTCGCTTATTCCTTTTTCATCATATCCGGGAATAAAATATTCCAAAGGATATCCTCCAGTATTTTCAACTGTAACGGATGCATTTACTCCATCTCCTATGGTCAACCCAGAAATGGTTTGAGCCTGCGGGCTAATGGTCATTTCTGAAGTCTCCGTACCTACACCATACAATGCAATGGTGTAATCTGTAACACCATCTGTTATGGTTAAAGTAGCATTAACGGGTCCAATGGTAGTAGGTTTAAAGATTATACCCATCGTATATTCTTCTTTGGCTTTTATTTGGCTGGGTGCACCCAACGGCCAAGGAGCTAATGTAAATTGTGGGTCACTAATTGTCCATCCACCAGACCATGTCGCCAAAGCGTTATAATTGCCCAAACCATTATTGGCAACAACAAATTCAACGGTTGATTCTGTTCCTTCAAATGTTGATCCAAAATCTAGTACGGTAGGAACTGTAACATTGTGGGTTTGCCCTGTGACATTCAATGTTACTGGTAACCTAACTTCTTGGTTGGAAGCATCGTTGGAAGTAATTATCACATTGGACTGATAAGAACCATTGATAAGCGAAGCCCCATCCGCACTTAATGTTGTTGTACCATTTCCCAGTCCTGTTACTTCACCATTTGCTGGCATCAGAGTCAAATATTCTCCTAAATAAGCGTTTTCACTCACTGCTACTGTGGACCAAGCGTAATTATCGTCTCCCATCATCGTACCTAACTTATCCCACGTCGCTCCCATATCGATGGACATCAGGCTATTGTCTGAACCGGACCCTTCATTTTCCCAACCAATACCAAGCGGGTAAAGGTTGCCAGATGGCACGTGGAAAACAACCCAAAAAGTAGTGCCATTTTCAAAGAACAACTGCTCGTCCAAATACACATTGGACCAAGTGGCGTAATGCCCCCACCCCAATTGTTCTTGGGCATAAACCAGGTTTTTTTTAGATAAATCATCTCCTTTATAAACCTCTACCACCATAGGCCCCGTGGCGGGATCATGGTTGGTATACATCTGTACTTGGGTCAAATTAAATCCTTCGGCATTGTCTACAAAAAATCTAGTTGCTGCCGAATTTGTAAACGATGTATCGTTTTCTCCTATTACATAGGCAATACTGTTGGCATGTCTTTTTTCAATTTTTGTAAATGCCGCAACAGCCACTTCTTCTTCTCCTCTTACAGGATTAGACTCTTTTACTTCAAATAATTTAATATTGGCATCAAATTTAGACTTGAGCGAATTTACAACAGGGTATGCAATACCCGCAGCATTATAAGACAATGCTGTTGATTTATGCCGCATCATGTGGTTCCATCGAAGCAATCCATCTGCATCATTATAAATAGTAATTGGATGGGAAACCACCCCAGTATTAACATCATAGTCCATGGTTATGGACAAACTATTGTCATCAATTCTCAATGCTGGCCCTGTATTGGTTGTTGCCGAAACAACATTGGACAATACCGATTCGTTGCCCCATCTATCCAAAGCAGTTACCACAAAAAAGTATTCTGTTAATCCAAATAAATTGTTAACATCATGATTTACTAAGTCGCCAACAGCAGATTCATTAACCATAGAACTATAGTCCGACTCCTTGTAATTAGAAGCGTCTATTGGATATGTGGCGTAATAAACTTTAAACGAAACAGGTGTTGAATCGTCGGTATCATTGGGTATTGTAAAGGATACACTAGCAAATTCTTGTGCCACCCCTGTTATTGTTAGGTCTGTGATTGCATCTGGTGCAATTCCTTGGTCATTAGCAATTGCCATAGCGGCATCAATGCTTCCAGTTCCCATTTGACCAGAATAATCTGGATTATTGGCATACACATCACTAATGCCTGTTTCCAATTTAAGGCGTAGATCCTCTGCCGTCATTTCTCCATTTCTATTGGCCAACACAAGTGCTGCAATACCAGATACATGAGGACAAGCCATGGAAGTACCCTGCATCCAAGCATAACTATTGCCTGGTGCCAAACTTAACACGCCATTTTCGGCTCCGCTATTTGTATCTCCTCCTGGAGCCGAAACATCGACCCAAGAGCCAAAATTAGAATAATAAGCTTTTGCACCTGTAGGTCCTGTAGAAGCTACCGCCAAAGTAGGCGCATAAAAACCAGGGTACATTTCTAAATCTGTAGCGCTATTACCAGCAGCAAATACCACAATTCCACCAGTCATTGGGCTCCCAGGATAATTCCCTGCCTCTGCAATAAAATAATCTATAGCGTCCAATACGGATTGATCATAATATCCTGGTGATGTATACCCCCAGCTGTTTTGAGAAATAACAGCCCCATTATCTGCTGCATAGATGAAGGAATTTTCAATAGAACCTCCGCCCATTACTTGCAAAGACATAATTTTTGCACCTGCATTGGTACCATCTCCACCAGCAACACCTGCAACACCAATGCCATTGTTGTTTACTGCAGCAATTGTCCCTGCAACATGGGTTCCATGGGACTGCGCATCTATTAATCCATTTCCTTTATCAAAGTTAAAACCATGGACATCATCTATATAACCATTGTTATCGTCATCAACACCTTCAACACCGTTTAGTTCAACTGTATTTACCCACATGTTGGCAGCCAAATCTTCATGCGCTACATCAGCGCCTTGATCGTGAACAGAAACAATTATATCTGCTGCACCTACAGTGGATTCCCATGCTTCGAATACATTGGCATCCGACCCAGAAAAATCCCCTGTTCTGTTATTTTGATAATGCCATTGATCCGGTAACAAAGGATCGTTAAAAGGGCTGGTTGAATTAGTGCTAGCCTTATTTTTATAAGGTTCAACCGTGTAAGGGGCAAGTACTTTTTGCCTAGACACCTCTGCAACCTCTACTTCGCTCAATGCCTCGTAAATTGCAGCAACTTTCGCTGGGTCAGCCTCTTCACTAACATCAATTACATACCACAAGTGCAAGCCATGCTTTATCAATTTGTGCTCGTTTTTCTGATTATAAGGGAATAACCTTTTCATATTCGTAGCAGTGGTTTGCTCCACTACTGCATCAAAAGCTGACAGCCCAGTTGACAACCGTTCTCCTGCATGAACCGTAGTGGTCTGTAGAATATTGGTCATGGTAGGTGCAAACTTCACCTTCACCTGCCCCTGCCGAACACCATCCTGGAAGGTAGCTTGCTGTGAAAAACCTATTGTAGTTATTAACAATAGGGCCAGAAGAACAAAGCTCTGCCGGACTTGATGTAAAATCTTATTCATATTGTTTGGTTTAAGTGTAAATTATTTGCGTTCATTTTTATCAATCGCCTTCAATAACTTTTTAAGTGCATTGTTCAAGTTTTTTCTTCTATCGATCATTGCTTCTACTAACTTTTCTTCTTCAGACTTGGTAGTCTCCTGTTCGTCTTCTTTTTTCATACCATTTGTTATTTTGGTAAATCAAAACTGTCGCTAAAATTCTGTAGATCGAAATTTCTTGGATTACATGAGTTGTACAATCCTGTTTGTGGCCATTACATCCTATTAGCACGAGCTACTAAGGCATTGGTTTTGTGCCGATTACCACTCTCCTTTTTAGCTTCAAAAACAAAGGATCGCTGCTTGGCTTGAGAGCCAAAAAATGGACAATTAGAAAGTATGGAACTGGAAACAGAGCCTACATAGGGAATTGAACTCCTAGTAAATTGGGAAAAAATATTACAATTAAAGTCCTAAATGGGTAGACTCAGATGAAAAAAACTCGACAGGTTGCACTTAAAAATAACAACTAAATTTTAGACAAAAATGCAGTAAGACTATCTTCGGATTTAAGACCAATTTTTTTTCTCAGTCTTGCCCTAGAAACATTGAGTCCATTTAGGGATTGACCAGTAATGGACGAAATTTCTTTGGTAGTAAGGTCCAGCCGTAAAAAGGCACAAAGCTTTTTTTCTCCTAATGTTAGATCTGGAAACTTCTGTAAGAGCCTTTCAAAAAAATCATTGTAAACTTGCTGAAACCTCGTTTCAAACTCTTCCCATGTATCGTCATTCTTGGCAGAATTAAGGTCAAAAATTATTTTTTGAACAGGCTGTGTGTTTTCTTTTTTGAGGTTTTCTTTTAAATCTATCAACCGATTGGACACATCACTGAGCAACTCATTTTTTTTCATTAAATACATGACATTGGTTGTTAGCTCTTTGTTTTTAAATTCAAGTTGCTGCTCCAAGGTTTTATTTTCCAACAATAGGTTTTTATTAGATAGCTCCAAACTACCTTTTTTGAGTTCTGTGTTTTTTGATTTAATTCTTTGAAGTACCACCAATAACAGGCTTCCGATGCTCACTGAAATAAGAGAAATTAAAATTAAGAAGTTATTTTTTTCTTGCTTCGTTTGTTCTAATTCTCTTTGCCTTTGGTTCACCTCATATTGGTGTTTTAATTCTAACTCCGCAATAAGTTTTTTGGCATCGCTGTTTTCAATACTGTCTTCCCAGTAATCGTGTAAACTCAAATATTCCAATGCTTTGGAAGGTTTTGCAGACATTTTATACAGTTCACTAAGCGATTCTGCTGAATTAATAATCACCTCTGGTGTGCCCACTTTATCGGCTATTTCAACAGACCGTTCGTAATAATATATCGCGCTATCGATGGACTTTTTACTTTCCACAAAATATGCCCCGAGATGCATATACGAACGCGATAGTCCAAATAAGTCCCCAATTTGCTCCCTCACCCTAACTGACTCCTTTAAATTGGATAATGCCAAATCGTATTGTTGGTTTTTTTTATATGCCAATCCAATATTGGAATACAGGTTGCCCATGTTTAGTTTATGATCGTATTCTTTACTCAATCGCAATGCTTTAAAATAAACTTCTAACGCTTGGTCATTATTACCCATGTTGTCATGTACTGATCCTATATTGTTCAGAATGACCCCCATAGAATAGTTATACCGTTCTCCTAAGGCAGCTTTGTTTTCCTCTGTTTGCTGCTCTGCCATTCTATAATACTTCAAGGATTTTTCTAAATCCTCATTCCTATAATGGATAACACCCAAATTATTGTAAATACGGATGAGTTTAAGAGGCATGTCTTTCCCCTCGTAAATTTTGGCTGCTTTGAGGGTGCTTTTTAATGCCTGGTCGGTAATTCCGATATAGGTGTATATTCTCCCTAGGTTATTAAACAGTTGGGCCGTTAATGTATCGTTTCCTATATTTTTTGCCAATTCAATTGCCTGTTCAAAGAAATACAAAGAAGAATCAAAATTGACCTTCATATATTCAATTCCCAATTGGTCTTGCAATTGAATCAAATCAATTTTATTTGGGTCATTGGAGATTAAATCCCTCAAACTATCAATGCCATTATCTCTATGCTGTGCGTAACTAGCAAGGTTAACAATAATTAATAAAAGGGAGAGTTTAATTTTCATAAGGTGCAACAATAAGTATTTATTTGATTGGGTCTTTTACAAAAATATGGGGTGCAAAGTTTTTAGTGTTTTGACTTAATTGGTTACGTTTATAAATAGCAAATTAATATTTTTAATCGTTTATGCCTAAATATATAGTAAATGATAAAATTACAGGGTTTACTGCATATTGTTTTAAATGTCTTTGGTCGTTGAGGGTTTTTCTGGGGTGGCCCAGGGACTTGCCTTACTTTTTTGCCTTGATGCAAATAAAGTAACAAAAAAAATCAAGACTGCTTTTATATGGCTAAAAATAAGCCTCGTTGCAATCTTGAAATTCAGGAACTCGTCCTTTGCGCTGGGCCAGCGCTACTCAAACAGCTGAATTTCGGGATCGTTATGACCTGGGCTTATTTTCTTGACGCCATTTAAAAGAGGTCGGATTGGGGTTCATTGTTTTTAGTTTCGTTTTTTTTGTTTCGATTTTTTAGTGGTGGGTTTTCTTTGATTTGGGGTATGGTGTTAAATACTCAACTATTGAGTTTCTATTTCAAATATTGGATTAAATCGCGGGCTGGTTTTCAATTTCTAGAGGCTTGAGGGAAGATGGCTGTGTTGGTTGTTTTTAGTTTCGTTTTTTTGGTTCGATTTTTTAGTGGTGGGTTTTCTTTGATTTGGGGTTTGGTGTTTTTCTGGGGTGGCCCAGTACCAGCCTTACTTTTTTTCTTGAAACGACAATTGGCAGTGCCAATTGGGCGAGGATTGCAGGGATGCTAACAAAAAATTCAAGACTGCTTTGAAATGGCTAAAAATACGGCTTGTTGCGATTTGGAAATCCAGGAACTCGCACTCCTGCGCAGGGCCTACCCTGCTCAGACATCTGGATTTCAATACCGTTAAAACTTAGCCGTATTTTCTTGACGCCATTTAAAAGAGGTCGGATATTTGATTAATTCTCATTTTTGCAATTCTTATTACAATTTTTGGATTAAATCGCGGGCTGGTTTTCAATTTCTAGAGGCTTGAGGGAAGACAGCTGTGTTGCTGCCGGGGCTGGCAATTGAGCTTGGGATGCCATGGGGCAAGCCGGGGGCTAATTAAATTGGAAATGGCCCAATCCAACACTGGTTTCGTTTTTGGGCATCCACGACAATTGGCGGTGCCAATTGGGCGAGCTTGTGGGATGCAAAAGGCAAAGAAGAGGGAAAACAAAATTATATATAAATCAATACTACCCTGCAATAATCAAAATAGACAACAATGCACCAAAGCCAATGAAATATAAAAGCCAAACAAAAAAACTTGGGGTTGGACTCTATCCCCTATAAACAAAAAAGGGCCATTTGCTCCTGCAAATGGCCCTTTTTTAATATAAATCGGTTTTACTCTAATTCAGTAGTGTAAAAAACTATCAATTTAGGCTCTTGTCCATCAGATTCAGAACTATGAAACCTTGCTAATTGACCGTTATCATCATCCACTTCGGTTGATTTAACAAGCCATCCGAAATTACTTGTGGCATCTGCTTGCCAAGCTTGAAGATCTTCTACAAGACCCTCTCCTCCAAACGAATTTATTGAAGATATATCATCTGTAGATTGCGCACTTGCCACTGCTTCAAAATGTCCTCCTGGTGTTGTCCATTCCGTTTTAGTCTCGTGGTTCGTATACTTCCAAGTTGCATCTGTTTCGCCTCCAGTTGTAATCAGCTCACCTGGTTCGCTGCAATAAGAAGTACATGCGTCATCGATGGTACCTTCTGTCCAATCTTCTAACAATTTGTGCACCATAACAGGTTGCATCGACTGTCCAACACGCGCTCCATTAAAAACTAAATTGGCACCGGTAATGGTTGCCCCTTCAGGTAATGTGCTCAAGTCAAACTTAATAAGTGTTCTTCCCGTCCAATTTTGATTGCTACTTGTACCCACTCGAACCAAAGGACAAGCACCACAAGCATAGTCCGCCTCAGTTGTAACACCAGAAGATGGGTTATCTCCGTATGTTCCAGAAAAGATAGAGCCATCAGCAGATACTGACAAAGTAGTACTTTCTATTTCGGCTAGCACTTTTTTCTCCTCCACTACAATTTTTTCTTTCTCACAAGAAGTAATGGTTAGTATTGTACCCATTACAAAAAATGTTAAAAAACTTTTTTTCATATCCTTTATTTTTTCTTCAATTAAAACTGCAATATAATTGTTTCCGGTAAAATACCATATTTAATCTTTTCAATTCCCAAGGCCGCAATGGCACAAAACATATATAACATATGTAGTAAGAGTTATTGTTCAAAAAAAGATGCGGTTTGGTAGGTTGTTGAATGAAGGGCCAAGAGAGTTCTTGTCACTATTAAACTAAACATAGCTATAAAAATCGGAAGTGTCCATGTGGTGCGCTTAATGTCCTCCAATGTCAAGAAATAAACACAGTTCGAAGGTGAATTTTCTGATCCTTGAACAAGAAAAACAGCAAAACCATAAAAAGATACACGAACATTACAATAAGTACAATTAAAACTAGAAAAAGTCTGATTCACTTGTTAGATTTAAAAATATTCTGTATTGTACTGAGAAACAATGGGTTGGTTCGTACGTTCGAGCCTTGAATTAATCCACAAATGAAATTCAATACGCAGAAAAGTCGGAACACGTCGAAAAAAGACTTTAAACAGAAGTAGCCATAAAATTTAACATTCCATGATGAATAGAGTTAATCTTATACTAAGCATTTGTACATTTTTTGTATTAACCACCAGTTGTAGCAAAGAAGATGGTCCAATCCCTAGTAACATCAATGCAGATATAAACATTAATAACCCTATTCCGGTTGCGGAGGGAGATGCAGAAGACCAGTCTATTATTTTTTTAATTACCATAGCGGAAGCTGATCCAAATAATTCTATTTCAGTGGAGTATGCCATTAGTGGTGGAAACCAAAATGGAACAGGAGGAACCTTAACGTTTCCAGCCAATACTAATACTTTAACACAAACCGTTACCGTTACCAAAACAGGAAATAACATAGTGGAAGAAGATGTACCTGTTACAGTTCTACTGTTTAATCCGAGTAGCAATGCAAATTTGAAAAACAATAACATTGGAACCAGTAGTTTTGTAGATGATGATGAAGCAGGGTATACTGTTACTCCGCAGTCACTAACAACAATAGAAGGAGGCAGCGCAAAAACCTTCACGGTGGTATTGGATAAAGCACCGACTAGTGATGTTGTTTTCGATATTGCATCTACCGACACTTCTGAAGGCACCGTAAGCCCAGACAATATTACCTTTAATACAGGTAATTTCGATACGCCTATAACAGTAACCATAACACCTGTTAATGATGCTATTAACGATGGAGATATTAGTTATCCGGTTACCGTTGGTGTCAATACAAGTTTGAGTAACGCGCTTTTTATTGGTTTATCTAGTACTAATGTTAGTGTTACCAATCAAAATAATTAGAGTTTATTGTTTTTAGTTTCGTTTTTTGGTTCGATTTATTAGAGGTGGGTATTCTTTAATTTGGGGTTTGGTTTTTTCTGGGGTGGCCCAGGGACTCGTTTTTGCTTTTTGCTTGATCAAAAACCAAAGCAAAAAATCAAGACTGCTAAATAAAAGCTAAAAATCAGCCTCCATGCACAGTGGAAATCTAAAAACTCGCCCTTTCGCTAGGCCACCCCTGCTCAAACAGTTTAGATTTCAGGAACGTTTAATCTTAGGCTTATTTTTTTAACGCTTTTATTGAGAGGTCGGTAATTAGATTAATTCTCATTTTTGCAATTCTTATTACAATTTTTGGATTAAATCGCGGGCTGGTTTTCAATTTCAGGCGGCTTGAGGGAAGATGGGTGTGTTGCTGCCGGGGCTGAATTTTGAGCGGAGGATGCCATGGGGTTGGCCGTGGGCTAATTAAATTGGAAATGGCCCTATCCAACACTGGTTTCGTTTTTGGCCATCCACGACAATTGGCGGTGCCAATTGGGCGAGCTCGTGGGATGCGAAAGGCGAGAAAAAGGAAAACAAAATAGAAGAATATTCATTCTACATTCATTTAACAAAAATGAAAAAAAGTAGCTAAGAATGTGGAATATAAAAATTTATCAATACTACCCTGCATCAATTAAAACAGACAACAATGCATCAAAGCAAATGGTGATAGTTTGAAGAAACACAAAGGGTAAAAATAAATCCACCTTTATAAATAAGGTAAATACTGGCATTATTTGAAACCTATTCTATAGCTCCTTATTGCACTAAAAAGCAACTGCCTCCCTCATCTAGAGGCATGAATCTTCACTTCTTCTTCACTTAGAGCCCTAGCGTACACCTGCAACTCATCTATTGCGCCAACAAAAGGAAGTTCCTGGTGGGGTATGCCACCATGTAGGGTCGCGCCAATAACACAGGCATTCTGGGCAATCATCTCCCCTGGTTCCCAGCTTTCTGTAAATGTGCCTGCTGCCCGATAGCCATCAATGTATATTTTTATGTTGTTCTTGGATAGTTTGTCCCCTTTGGTTCCGGACCATACTGCTACTACGCTATGCCATCCGTCTTTCTTTACTGTACCCGGCATAGTAGTAAAACCATTGCCCATCGTATCCGCAAACTTGTATTGGCCTTTGGAAGTGGTCCATAGCACAAATTTGTTGTTGCAAGCAAAAATATGGGCGTGCTGGTTTGAGGTTGCAATTTTCACCCATACTGCTACAGTAATTGGCCCATCCAAATTAAAACTAGTGTGATCCGGAAGGGCTACGATATCAGCAAGAGTAGAAAATTTGCGCGCTTTGCCTATGTATCCAGTTGTATCTAGGTTTCTCAAAGTGGTACCATGGTGCCCGTAAGGACCAAAATCTTGCAACAAGCCAGTATCCGTAAAAGTCTCAAAATCAAAGGATACTACCAAGCCCTTATTTGAAATTCCTTTCGAACCAGACGCATAAATATCCGATGCTCCGGTGTATCTATTCTGGGCTGTAGCTTTGACTGAAAACAATAAAAATACGATGGTAGTAAGGGCTAAAACGCCTCCAATTTGTTTTAAGTTGAACATACTCGTATGAATGGTTTTAAAAAGTAACTTCTGCAATTTTTTAAAAATTTATGTTCAATATACAGTCCTCCACTCATTTGAAGTTAAATAATTGATTATTAACACTTTATTAACAAAACGAAGTACCTCAATTTTGTGAGATTACTCCACCATTTTGTTCAATTCAACCAACAATTAGAACATTTGTAAAATCCAATAACCCAATAAATTAACCTATATTGCGAATTATTACTATTGAAACTACCAAAAGTCCGATTCTATCCTTAAATTAAGTAGAAACTAGAGGATTGTACCAATTGCCTATGGTTTGGCTGCTCCAGCACCAAGAATTAGCCCTCTATTGCTTTAAGAAACAACATATGAAAGTTCAAGCCGAAAAAACAAACAATAAAAAAAACCTCCATTCACCAGGCAACATAGTACAACACAAAAAAATGGATGGCACTTTGTATCCATTTGTTGACAACCGACCAGAAAAAAAGAAACAAAGCCAAATATTGGCCATGGCCAACCACCATGCCAGCAAACAAGCCATCCTCCAAAAAAAGGAAAACAAGACGGGTTTGCCCAACACTCTAAAATCTGGTATTGAAGCACTTTCAGGTTATTCTATGGAAGATGTACGGGTGCATTACAACTCTTCAAAACCAGCGCAACTCCAGGCCCACGCCTATGCACAAGGAACAGACATTCACCTCGCATCAGGGCAAGAAAAACACCTCCCCCATGAAGCTTGGCATGTAGTGCAGCAAAAACAAGGTAGGGTAAAACCAACTTTGCAAAGGAAAGGAAAGGTAGATATTAATGACGATACGGGGTTAGAAAGGGAAGCGGATATTATGGGTGCAAAAGCGGCTCAATTGAAAACTTTAGAATCCTCTTCTCTTACATTAAGCAATCAAATGTTCCAAAATACAACTGTTCAAAGGGCTTGGATTCCTACAACTGAGCCTAATGTGGAAGAATGGGATGCACCGTTTCAAGGATTAACAATTTTCCTGAACAGAAGCGCAGATAAATATTTTATTAGAATTAAAACACCAGCTGAAATACCTCCTGAAAGACTGGTATTTGTTAATGATTACAAAGAAAAGTGGCTAACCAGAGCTCAATATGATACTGTTTTTAGTGCTACGGCTATTGGCGCCCATGTAATTGGAGGTGAAAACCAAACAGAAACAAGTTATAATCGGGTAAAAGAACTAAGGTTGGTATTTAACAACAATCCTACTTTAATAAATTTAGATTTACTTATTAAAGAAATTAGAGCCTGTGAATCAGCCATTGAAAAATACCATAAGGATTTTGCGAACAACAACTTTGCTCTTCTTCTTGCCTCTGTAAAACGCGTATTAACCGAAACAGTTTCCAAAAGAGCATTAATGGTTACACAAGCTACTACCACAGGAAACCAGGCAGTACATGGTTTGAACAATCAGAAAATGATTGTTGCACAAAAGGCCATTGAATATTCTAAATCAAAAATCACTCATGGACCCCAAAATCAAATTTGGGCTCGAAATAAACATGGCAATGAAGGAGATATCAATATGGCTGCAATGGTTAAATTAACCGATGCCCAATGGGGTGCCGAAGGTGGGTACAACCAAAAATGGACAAGTCCACGAAAAATAGGTGCGGCCGTAGAGGCAACTGGTGGCGGTAACTGCCAAGACATAGCGGCTTTAACCTACAACTTTCTAAGGGAACATTGTGACCCAACATGGACGGTATGTTTTGTTGTAAACAATTCTGTAAAACACTCTTTTGCCACCATAGGTAATCCGCTAACAGACAATCCTAACGACGTTGTAGTTGCTGATGCTTGGGTCCAATTTCCTAGGGCAGTTACTTTTCAAAATCATTTCTGTAAAAATGGAACTATAAATGTTCTAAGAAGTAAAACAGGAAAAAAGGTGGGGAGAACTGCTACGTTAATGTCCAAATACTGGGATGTTGCACAATTGCCTGCCTATGTAGCCAATTTAAAAGCCAATGCAAGAACCAAACCTACGAATGCAGCCACCTGGAACAATAATTATCCGGAAGGAGGATAAAATGTGTCTTGGCTTTTCTTATTCCAAGAAAACATTGATGCTTCGGGTGGAGCCAGTTAATTTAACGTTCCAAACCAAATATTTCAATCAATTTTAACCTGTACCAACGCTGCGCATTGATTTCCACCAACTCCATTGAACTATAAACCAAAGTGCGTGGTTTTAAATTTCCCCCTTTTATTTCTTATATTCAAGTGTCTTTACTTACTACTGGTTTAAACATTTAGACTGGACCAACTAAACTCTTGAGCAATGGCAAAATTATATCTTCACTACATAGTATGTATTATAATTTTTTCAACATTTTTCTTTTCGAGCCAAGCTCAAAATTGTGAGCAATTAGAAAAGCAATTAACAGAGCAAGAACAAAAACTTGACAAAAACACACCAAGCAGTTACGCCAACTTGGCCACCGACTTAAACCTTGCAGCCATTCAATGTGAAAATGAAGTGATGTTTTCAAAATCCTTACAATATTTACAAGAAGCTTGTCAGTTGGGCGATTTCAACTCCTTAATTGCCGCTGGAAATTGTTTCCTTAAAGGATCCTTTGGAGAACGGCAACCGGAACAAGCACTTTCCATGTATTTTAATGCAGCGCAGCAAGTGGGTGGCAAAACGACCAATGAATTAATGGACCAACACAAATGGATTGCTGCGGTGCGGTTCTATTATGTTTTGCTCCTTGAAAATTATGATCCCAATGATCCTTCAATAACCAAACACAACAACATCTATACCAACCAACTTAAAAATATTGATCCCTTTGCATTAAATATCAACAGCAATACGCCAAAAATAAAAGCTTTTGAAGAGGACATCTATCTGTACTTTGAAAAGTCCTTGTTTTACTTGGTAAAAGGAACCGCACTAGCAGAAGGTAGATGGGGTGAAGAGCAAAACCGGCTCAAAGCCATGCCCTACCTTTGGGAGGATGGAAAAGTAAACAAAAGAGGTATGGAAGGACTGCTGGTTATTTTTAATGATAAAACCTCTCCCTATGCCAACGGTGCCTATGCATTGGCAACCATTGACATGCTTTTAAACAACTCATCCATTTACAAAACGGATACACAAATTGAAACCTACCAGTTGGTATTTAAAAATTTGTTCGAAGGATTTACCAATGCAAGTGATTTTAAAAGTTCGGTTAATAACATGCCGTCTGAGGTCAATGCAGCACTCCCCTCTTTCACCAACATTTACTTTTCAAAAAATGATAAGAGCTTTTCCTACTTCCAAAGTAAATACGATGGTTTTTAAAGGAGTATTCCCTCACCCATTTTTGTCCCAAATTTTATGAAAAATAACAATTTCTATAAAAGGTTTCTGAAAAAAACGGAATCAGACCTTCTAAATATTATCGACAACTCCCATTCCTATAGTGAAGGAGCAGTAGAAGCGGCCCAGCAAATTTTAAAAGAACGGGAAGTTAATGTTTCTGTAAGTCAACGTAAAACCATTGAAGATTTTGAAAATAAAAAAGAAAGGGAAAAAGAAATTCAAGCCCAAATAAAAAAGGAATCCAAGCTTTCTCCTTTTGTTAAACGGTTGATAGCATTTTTTATTGACATAGTTTTTCTTTCATTAGTCAGTACAATCATTGGGTACTTATTATCTACAACTTCACTTGTAAATAGCTTTTGGGAACCTTTCTTAAGTTTGAGTATAGTTTTAACCTACTTCAGTGTGTTTAACAGTAAAATGTTTGGCCAAACAATTGGTAAATCAGTCCTGAAAATACAGGTAACAAAATACACCATGGAGCCACTTAATTTGCAAGAATCACTTTTTAGATATGCCTTATTGGTAGCACCTTATTTTATACTTAAATTTATTTCACATTTCAACATTAATGATTTTGGCCTGGTCTCCGGTATGCAGTGGGCCTATTATCTGGGCATCTTCTTTTTTATTATTACGGATCAAAAATTGCATCGTTGTTTTCACGATCTAGCTACCCAATCGTTTGTAACTGATTACGATTTTCAAGAATTTGATTTCAATTACCCTAAAAAGAAAATAAAAACCTTTTGGTTGGTAGGAACTCTTGCTGTTTCCTTAACAGTAATTGTCCACTCTGTAAACTCACTTGACAGCAGACAACAGTCCAATAACAACAATTATAAAAATGAATTGCATAATACTTTTGAAAGAGAAATTCAGATTATATCTAAAATAACGCCTGAAATTAAAAAGGTAGAAGGCGTTGGACAAATTGAAAAAATTGAGGTCTACACCACAACCGATAATGATAAAGTGTTACAAGTGACTTATAAACCTTCAATATTCGGAGATAACACCAATACTGCAAATCAAATTCATCAAATATTATTAAAAGCAAATATTGGTAAAGATCAATTTGGTACTACCATAATAACCAGTCATACAGGGTTTAACTTAACTTTGGCTTTTTACGACTCTTATGAAAATACAGAATTCTAATTAATTTGGTTTAACACAGAGTAAGGGCTTCTTCTGCTATTCAAAATGTTAAAATTTTATTTTTTCTTCTAAAAATATAATCGATTTCCTACATTAGCACAACTAAGGTGTTAGTTGTGCTTGATAACAAGTGCATCCAAGCCCATTTTTTAAATCATTTTTAATCAAAACCTACCAACATGAAATTCTATGTCCTTGTATTGGCTTTAGTTTGTGTTTTCAATATTTTTACTGACTCTCGAGACAATACTCCATACACCATACAAAAAATTTCTCACCAAATTTGGCTCAAAGAAAACATTAGGTACTTGTTTCCAACTGCTAACACAACAGATTCTTTATCACTAAAAATCGATTCATTTTACGACAAATACGGCGCTTATTATAGTTTTAAAGCTGCAAAAAAAGCATGCCCAGAAGGATACCACCTACCCACTTTACGAGAATGGAAAACATTTATTTCAGATTTACCCGGCAAACCCAACACCCGTCAAGGAAAATTGATCCCTACCCAAAATCTTAGCAGTTTTGGTCTTAATTTAGGCGGTATGAGTACCAGAGATACTGTGTTTATGTCTAGAAGTATGGGGTATTATTGGACTGCATCCGACACACTAAAACCCTATTACAAACAACCTGAGCAAGGGAATCTTCGGCATTTGATAGGCCTGCATATTTGGAACAGTGGGGAATCAGACTCCATTAACATAGAGCCAACCTATATGTTGGCACAACAATATGAACCCCAAGCTGCACTCAATTGTAAATGCATAAAAGACTAATGATTTATAATTTTTCTTAATACCGCAATTATTGACTGTCTTTGTTAAAGGTAATTCTAAACACATTTAAAAAATTTTATTTGTAACTTAAATGGTCTAAAGATAATTGGTTGGGGTTATTCCCTACTTTGCTTCTCAAAATTAAATGGTATCTCTATGAACCCTATAGTAAAAAACATACTAGCTGTAATTGCCGGATGGTTGGTTGGCAGTGTTATTAACATGGGCTTAATTCAGGCTGGGCACGTTGCAATGCCCATACCAGGTGTAGACCCTAACGATATGGAAGCGCTAGCCGAAGTAATGCCCTCTTTAAGTACGCAGTATTTCATATTCCCTTTTTTAGCCCATGCCTTAGGCACCTTGTTTGGCGCCATTTTAGCTGCTTCTATTGCTGCTACGCATAAAATGAAATTTGCAATGGGAATTGGTCTATTGTTTTTACTGGGAGGCATTATGGTCAACATCATGTTGCCAGGGCCGACCTGGTTTGCTGCGGCGGATATTTTATTGGCCTATATTCCTATGGCCTATTTAGGGGGTAAGGTGGCGCTTAAATTTTCGACATAAAGAACACTAACACCTGCCTGGCCTATTTGGCAATTGTCAAACTTTTAAAACTTTATAATTGGATCTTTCCGTCCAATAAAACAAGATTAAAGACAACACGCTCAAGGATAAAAACCCTAGGAGCAAAGGCATAATGCTGTTATCGAAATAAGACCCAATTAATATTCCAAAAGGAACGGAAATAAGAGTAGACAAAGACCCTACCATAGAACTCCCTATGCCCGCTACCGCGCCAAGTGGCGCCATTGCTTGTGCGTTTAAATTACCAAATAGTATCCCAATAAAGAATACGGCAATAATCAAATAAGTCATAGCAGCGGCAAAATTTAAAGGCACCAGCCAGCCTACCAACAAATAAAATGCAGAGGTTGCACAAAGTACAACAAGGGCAACTCCCACCATTCGCTTTACCCCATACTGCAATACGGCTTTGGCATTGACCAACGACGCTGTACCAATAAAAAGAGCCAATATTGCAAAACCATAAACGAATAGATCGGCATAACCATAGGCCTTAAAAATTTGTTGGATGGAGCTCAAAAAACCAAGAAACATTCCAGCAACCAAACCAGCTATGAGTGTATACCCCAATGAAATTCTATTGGAAAGTATCGCAAAAATTACAGAACCCACTTTTGACAGCGAAAATGCTTGCCTCCTCTCCTTTTTTAAGGTTTCTGGTTGTCGAATTACAAACCATACCAATACAACAGAGCCAATGGATAGAAGCAACAAAAAGATATACCGCCAATGGGCCCAGTTCAAAACGAGTTGTCCTAACATTGGAGCCACTGCAGGCACTACTATAAAAATGGACATCACAAAAGACATAATTCGGGCCATTCCGGTCCCTTCGTATTGGTCCCGCACCAACGCTATGCTTATAATTCTGGGCCCGGAAAGGCCTATACCTTGCATTACCCTTCCCAACAACAGCACTTGCAAATCGGCAGCAAAAAACGACAACAAACAGCCTACAATAAACAAAACAATTCCCAAAGCTACCGCCGGTTTGCGGCCCACAAAATCCGATAATGTTCCAAAAAACAATTGCCCTATGGCCAAACCCAGAAACAACATGGACACTACCAATTGCACTTCGTTTCCTACCACTCCTTCAAAATCACTTTCAATGCGGTCCAACGCAGGTAAAATGGCGTCTATTGAAAGGGCCACCAGCGCCATCAATGAGGCCATTAAAGGCACAAACTCATTCACCGACAACCTCTTGATTGCATTATTTTGGTTATTCTTTACTCCTTCCATACTACAAAATTAGCGGAATAATCTACCTATAGAGTTAGCATTTCGGACCAATTATTTATGATTTTGGATCAATTGGTCTTTTAGTTTTGTGGGGGTTAACCCTGTTTGTTTGTCAATAAAGCGGTTATAAGAATTCTGACTATCAAAATTCAAATGAATAAAAATCTCCTTATGGGTTAATTCACCCACCAGTAAAAGCCGTTTTATTTCTAACAATAGCTGGGCTTGGATGATGTCTTTTGCCGACTTTCCCAACCCTTTCTTTAGGCTGGCATTCAACTTTTGAGGGGACATATGCATTCTTTTGGCATAGTCCTGTACGTTTCTAATTTCCCTGAAGTGCTCTTGTACCATCGCAACAAAATGGCTGCCAATACTATTGGAATTCCCCTTCATTTCTTTTCTAGAATCCGTTGAAGATTCCAGAAATTCTATTAACAACAACCTAAAATAACTCAATACTTTGTCAAAACCATACTGGCTCTTTTCTTCAAATACGGCATGCAAAGTTTCTGATAATTGAGCAATAGTATGGAATCTATTCTTAGAACACAATACTTCTGAATAGCCTTGTAAGCCTTGTATCCAGTCTTGTTCTTGTGCAGTAAAATTGAGAGTGATGAACTCTTTTGTGAATTGAATGGAAATCCCTTCTTTGACCAACAAGTTTTTTATCAAATGAATTTGACCTGGATGGACCATGTAATAGGCACTCTCCTTGATTTCAAAACTATTAAAATCTATGATTTGGGTTCCGCCATTGGCCTTTTTGAAAATTAAAATTTCATAGTAATTGTGCCTATGCACTTGCTGCGCATCGTAAGGGTTTTTATGCGCAATGGTGTCCACCACAATTCCTTTATGGAATTTTGGATTAATATCAAGTTCATGGGTTTTGAGTTGCATCTGTAAAAACTTCTTACCTGATTTCAAAAATAATCAATTTTAAAAATATACCGCCACAGGCAAACAATTTGCCAGAAAATTAGTAGCCGATATATCCTGAATATATAACAGCTAGTTGCTTGCACAACCTACAGATTATAAGTAATTTAGTTACAGTTAATAGACGTACTTTATCAGCACAATGAAGTATAATTATTGTGACACCGATTCTTGCATCAATTATGAAAGCAAAAAAATTACTTTCCATTGCAGTACTGACTTTGTTGCTGCTCTTGGTTCCATTGGTCGCGATGCAATTTAGTGAACAGGTAAATTGGGGAGTTGCAGACTTTTTGATAGCTGGAATTATGATTTTCACCTTAGGGGTAAGCATTCTTTATATCAAGACCAAAGTAATAAATACAGGACAAAGGGTATTGCTTCTGCTATTAGTGGTGGTTTTGTTTTTACTCTTATGGGCAGAATTGGCAGTCGGTATTTTTGGAAGTCCGTTCGCTGGAAGTTGAAATGAAATTTGCACAACGCATATTATTTATTGCCAACACCAATGAAAACAAACTAATGCATTCATAAAACCAAAAAAATGAAACAAACTAAGCTAACATTGTTGTTATTGTCTTGTTTTTGCCTGTTTGCGGCAACACAAGGACAAGCGCAAGCCAAGATTAAAGAGTTTTTGATGACATTTAAAGACTTTCCACAACGACAAGCCATTGGAAGCTTTAGTCTAGACAAGGTATTAGATGCCATGAATGAATCGGCCAATAGATAAGCCGATTTCAATAAACATTATCAGCACTTTTTGAACTATCAAAAGGCGCTGTACTTTCTTACGCTCCCTCCCTCTTCTATATTTTGCTCCCAATAAGATGCCATCATAAAAGTTGATGTCAGAATCGAAAGGTTCTATTTAGAAGAGAACAAATAATAATATCAATTGAAGATCTTTATAGAACAAGATTTTCACCAACAGCAAAAGATATGTCAGAGAAAAAAACTATCACCACCAGCAATGGTTGCCCAGTCAACCACTATGAAGATACACAAACCGCAGGTCCTCGAGGCCCTGTTTTGCTGCAAGACTACTTCTTGCAAGAAAAGCTAGCACAATTCAATAGAGAACGCATCCCAGAGCGCGTTGTACACGCCAAGGGAACGGGCGCCTACGGTAAGTTCACGGTTACACACGATATTACCCAATACAGCAGAGCCAATATCTTTTCTGAAATAGGAAAAGAAACCAAGCTTTTTGCCCGATTTTCCACCGTTGGAGGAGAAATGGGTTCGGCAGATACAGAAAGGGACCCCAGAGGCTTTGCCTTAAAATTTTATTCAGAGGGAGGCAATTGGGATTTGGTAGGCAACAATACCCCAGTATTTTTCATCAAAGACCCTAAAAAATTTCCGGATTTTATACATACTCAAAAGCGGCATCCAAAAACAAATTGCAAAGACGCCACCATGGTTTGGGACTATTGGTCTTTGAACCCAGAAAGTTTGCACCAAGTGCTAATTTTAATGTCAGACCGGGGCACGCCAGATGGGTACCGGTTTATGAATGGTTACGGCAGCCACACTTTTTCATTGGTCAATGCCAACAACGAGCGGGTATATGTAAAATTCCACTACAAAACCCAACAAGGCAACAAAACTTTAACCGAAGCGGAAGCTACCGTTTTAAAAGGAACCGATCCGGATTATGCCCAACGCGACTTGGTTACCGCCATTGAAAATGGGGATTTCCCTAAATACACCCTCAAAATTCAGGTGATGACGCCGGAAGAAGCCAAAACATTTCAATGGAATCCGTTTGATTTGACTAAAATTTGGCCGCACAAGGACTTCCCTTTGATGGAAGTGGGGGAAATTGAGTTAAATGAAATTCCAGACAACTACTTTCAGGATGTGGAACAGTCGGCATTTTCTCCATCCAACTTGGTGGATGGCATCGGTTTTTCTCCTGATAAAATGTTGCAGGGTAGGATATTCGCCTACCCAGACGCCCAGCGGTACCGCATAGGGGCCAACTACAATGCCTTGCCTGTAAACAAATGTCCGTACAGCACCAATAGCTACCACCGCGATGGGGCCATGCGTTTTGATGGCAATGGTGGCAGCAGCCCCAACCACTACCCCAATAGTTTTGATGGTAAGGTAGAAGACGAAAAAAGCCAAGGCCTCCCCTATCTTTTGGACAGCAACGAAGTTGGATACTTTGATAGAAACTTCAACGATGACGACCACTATTCTCAACCAAAGGGTTTGTTTGAGGAAGTTATGAATGCCCAGCAACAACAAAACACCATACACAACATTGTTGGCGCCATGAGCGGAATAGATGGGCCAAAGAAAAAGGAGATTATCAACCGACAACTCTGCCACTGGTTTAGAGTAAGCCCAGCATTGGGCAAAGGAATAGCCGAAGGATTAGGGGTGAAGGTGGATGAGTTTATAAAGTAATTAGCAATAACAAAAGGGTGCGGGATCAAAAGTTCTGCATCCACCCTTTTCTAAACTTAGAGTATACTGTTTGGCACTCTGTTCTAAATGCCTTCATCAGTATGTTTTGATTTTTTTTTATATTTTTGAATTCGATTTTGATTTTTTTTCAGAAAAAGGATTGGTCTATTTTGGTATTTGTCAATTCAATTAACACTTTTATTTTAGCTCGAATCTCTTAAGAACACCCCCTTTACAATGTTAGAATTTAGCAGTAAAGCATTCCAAATATTAGAAGAATACAAAACAGAAATCTTGTGGGTGTACTTACTGTTTATATTATTAAGGGCACTTCCTTCCGTTTTAAATGGTCAATTGAAGGCAACAATAACAGAACCCAGTAAAGGCAGTAAACACTATAAAATTGCTACTCCATTTTGGCAAACGTTTAAGAAAAATTCTGGTATTATTCTTACAAATATGGTCCTCATCATAACCATTCCTTTGATTATGTTAACTTCAGAATGGCAAAAAAATTCATTCTATGATTTGGGGCTATTAATTATCCTTGTTTACTCCCTGTTTCAATTGTTTTTTCCAGAAAAGTATCAAATTCTGCCCAATAAGTTTGTATTCAATGGTTCAGTTTTTAAAATAGATAAAATACAGAAAATAGAAATTTGGGACGACGAATGGGTGGTACACCCAACTTCTGGTAAGGAAAAAAAGGTAGATCTACTATTTACCAATGAAAGTTTCGATGTTTTACTACTGTTTTTGCAAGATCTTAAAAAAATAGCTTCAAACTCTTCCATTGTAATAGAGGATAATTTTGAATATGACAAGAGCAAGAACGAAATGTTACTCCTTCAAAATAAAAAACTAAAGAATGCAAGCTAAAACCGCCATTCAAATCATGCTCGTTTTGGTAGGTGCCATAATATTGTTTCACCTCACCATCGTTTTAAAAATAGTCCCATATGACATCACTTGGGGCGGTCGCTTAAAAAATGACCAAGAAATGTACGCCTTTGAAGCTTTTTCTTTGGCGCTCAATGTGGTCCTAGTGTTGGTATTGCTCATCAAAGGGGCATACATCCGCCCTATTCTACCTATAAAAGCAGCCAATTTTATATTGTGGTTTTTCTTTGGGCTTTTTGCCCTCAATACCATTGGCAATTTTTTGGCTACTACAGTTTTAGAAAAAGGCTTTTCTGTATTGACCATACTTTTTTGCATTTTGATCTGGATTATTCTAAAAAGGAAGGGAGCAAAAAACCAGTAATAAGTGGGGCGTATTGCGGGTAGCAACGAGCATAACTAGGTTGGTTCAAGGTCTTGGCAATTATCCAATCTCTCTAAACATTTTGTAGTGAGCCAATAGTTGAAGTTCAATATTCTGATAAAAACTTTAACCACAACAACTTCGGCCATTTTTATTCGTTAGTTCAGTCAATACCTTTTTTTAGACAACCCTGATTTTTACCATGTCCCAACAAAACCGAATACAACTACTTGCATGGCTCGTTCTTCTTGTTATAACAGCCTCTTGCAAAAACAATGACGCCCCAACTCCAGACGATAAACCTGAACCTGTTCCCGATTCTGAAGTTATTACCATACCCGTAGTGGTACATGTGGTCAACTATGCTCCTGCCCCTTTTGAATTGAGCGATGAAAAAATTCATTCTCAATTTGTGGTGCTCAACGAAGATTTCAGGGCTAAAAACACTGGCCTTTCACAAGTACCCGATGAATTCAAAGATAGAATTGCCGATGTAGGCATAGAATTTAAGTTGGCCACCGTCGACCCCCATGGCCTTCCAACCACTGGCATTCTCAGGAACAGCAGCGATGTAACTGGTTTTGATGGCAAAGACATTACAGGCCAGGTGCCCATAGAAGATTTAAAGTTGTTTTTTACTGCGCAAGGTGGCCAAGATGCTTGGCCTAGAGACCAGTACCTCAACATTTGGGTGGCCGATCTCAGCGATCGCCATGGAAACCTGGGCTTGGGTGGGTATGCGCAATTCCCAGATGCCGACCCAAGAATAGATGGGGTCGTAATAGACCCCAGGGTATTTGGGACCGTTGCTCCTTTGGAAACTAACTTTGATTTGGGAAGAACAGCCACCCATGAAATCGGCCACTGGTTGCACCTGTACCACATCTATGGGGAAGATGAAAATTGTGAAAATGGCGATTTAGTGGACGACACCCCTACTCAATACGCTCAATATGCCAATACACCCAGCCATCCACAAAGCTCCTGCGGCAGCAACGATATGTTCATGAACTTTATGGATAGGGTATACGATGGCTCCATGCATATGTTCAGCAAAGGTCAGAAAAAACGCATGCGGGCTAATTTTGATCCGGATGGTTTAAGGCGGCAGCTCTACCTCAATTCTAAATAAAAATCAAAGAACAAGGGTTTGGTTCTATTAAAAAGGCTCTTGTTGTACTAGATTAAAAAAAGTAGATTTCATTTTTACATTCGGCAACAAGTTTTATTTTTATAATCCAAGCAATTGCGGCCTATGAAAACACAGCTACTTATGGGATTCCTCATTGCCCTACCCTTTTTTAGTACTGGGCAAGAACAAAAAGACCGACCAACAACATTTGAAGACGATCTTCAATTAAAATGGAAAACTACTAAAGATAGTATCCAATTAATGGCCATAAACAAACTCTTGGCTCCAATCGAAATGGTTGTATCGGATAGAACAACCAACGAGGAAATCCAATCCTTTCTATTACCAGCAAAGGACAGCATTGTTTTACACGCTGCACAAGGCATAGAGCTGGATACCTTGGTCAAAAAAGTTAAAAAAGAATGGAAGTTTTCGTACTACATAGGCCACCCAAAAACCATTTCGATAGACAGCAACTATTTGTACCGCCTTCCATTTAAAGCCCATAAAAAATACGAAGTGAGCCAAGGATGGAATGGAAAATACTCCCACAAAGGAACGTTGTCTGGCTATGCACTGGACTTTCAATTGAATATTGGGGAGCCAGTACACGCTGCAAGAGACGGTATTGTAATTAAAGCCATCGATTGGTTTACAAAACAAGGTGGGCCAGAACTGCGCAACATGGCCAATAGAATAGTAGTGTTGCACCAAGATGGCACCTTGGCCTCCTATGTTCACTTGCAATACAAGGGCGTTTTGGTAAATGTTGGGGATTCTATTAAGGCCGGCCAGAAAATTGGTGTTTCAGGCCTAACTGGGCATACTCGAGGGCCCCACTTGCACTTTGTGGTAAGAAAAGAACGCGATATTTCCATCCCTATATATTTTAAGGGATACGAAACTATTGCTTTAAAACGTGGACATCGTTATAAAGTTAAGTAAATTGAAACCAATTAGTTAGCCAAACATCATTCAAACACAACAATATGAACAACCGCCATTATTTAATTCTGTTAATCGGTTCTTTTCTATCCCTACAGTCTTGTATAGACACGGCCTCTTATTTGAACCAAAAAACACCGGGTACTACTCCTGAGATATTGGCTCCAGGCCTGATCAATTCAGATTCTATCGAGCTCAATGGCGTATTCAATGCCGACATAACAGAGTTTTTCTTTACTAGGCGCATCCAAGGCAACCTAACCATACACCACAGCGAACGATTAGAAGGCCAGTGGAAAGCCCCTTCTCCAATTCAACTCTTCCCAGACGAAACGATTCCCTACCTTGCTGCCGACATGACAATAACCCAAGATGGCAATACCTTGTATTTTCTTGGCAGGTACGAACCAGACACGAGTAAAGTGGGAACTTTGGACTTGTACAGCAGCAACAAAGTGAATGGGAAATGGCAACTCGCCAAGAAACTTCCAGCTCCTATATCCTCCAAACACACCGAATTGTATCCTGTAGTAGTAGCAGATGGTAGTTTGTATTTTATTTCTGATCGTCCGGGTGGCATTGGCAAAAGAGATGTCTACCGTGCACAATATTTAGAAGATGGCACTTTTGAAGCCCCCAAAAGCCTTGGCCCAACCATCAACAAAGCTGCTGGAGCCGGAGATACCTTCGTTTCAGCGGACGAAAGTTATTTGATTTATTCAACCACCAACGAAGAAGGGGTCTACGCCATGCAAGTATCTTTCAAAAAAGATGGGGAATGGCAAACACCCATTACATTAAACGAAACCATCAATACCGAGCAAACGGATTTCTGCCCTTACATGACCCCAGACCATGCGTACTTTTTGTTTTCTAGGAGGTTCAGTGACCCACTAGATGGCGGTTGGGATGCGACCTACCAGGGCAGTGTGTATTGGGTGGATTCTGAAGTAGTTTTGGGGTTGAGAGAAGAATGAAGTACAGGGTCGGTATTTAAAATGTATGGAATTGTACCAATCCAACTCAATATTTCCAATTTTTAAAAATTACGAAGGAGTAGGCCATTGGACAACATCCGATATGAATTTAGGCGTAATAAAGTTCTTTTTAAAACACATGAATCAATAGATACTATACAATGTAGCAACAATATATTTTACTTTGGATCGTGCTTATCCTAGGTATAATTATTGTGTTACCTAGTTCCAGCCCATCCTTTTTTTATTTCCTTAACAGGCACCAGTTGGCAATAGATAGGGCACCAGTTGCTAATGAGGCAGGATATATTGGTTATCTAATAAAAGCTTTTATTATATTGCGCTTGCAGGATGCCAGGATTCTTACTTGAGATTCTTACTTGAATTGGCGTACCTCTAATTGTAATGAAAGAAGAGATTATTAAATATTACAACAACTTGGCCATTGATTATGATGAAGATAGATTTGGTAATTCCTACGGCCAATTTATAAACAGCCAAGAAGAAGTAATTTTAAATAGACATTTAGATAAAAATAAAACCGAATTCAATTTAGATTTGGCTTGTGGAACTGGTAGGTTTTTAAACTATGCGGACCATGGAATAGATATAAGCAAAAACATGGTACAGCTTTCAAAAAAGAAGTATCCGTGTAAAAACATTTCTATTGAAGATGCCGAAACACTTTCCTATCAAAATTCATTTTTCGACAATGTTTTCTCCTTCCATTTATTCATGCACCTAAATAATAATTCTGTAATAAAAATACTAAAGGAAGTAAATAGAGTATTAAAAAAAGGAGGATACTTTATCTTTGATATTCCTTCAGAGAAAAGAAGAAAACTAACCAGTTATAGGACCAACAACTGGCATGGGTCCAACCAAATAAGTGTAAAAAAAATAAAAAGACTTGTACTTACCGATTGGCAGTTGGTTTCCTACTATGGGTCGGCCTTTCTGCCCATCCATCGACTTTCTGAAAATGTGAGGAAAAACATTGTTCAATTTGACAATTTGCTTTGCAACTCATTTATAAAAGAGTACAGTTCCCACCTAATTTTTATCTTAAAGAAAAGGTGATAAAAAAATTGATACCATACTCCATCAAAATAAGACTTCATTTAATAAAGAGAGGCTTGTACGATGTATTTAAAGGGTATCAATTTAAGTATGCCAGAAAAAGAGATTTGTCTTATATATTCAAAGATAAGATATCACTGAAGCAGGATTTAAAGCCAAATGATGCCAAAAAGAAGAATTTATTAATAGCCATAAAACGGATAGAGTCGATACAAATCAACCCCAATGAAATATTCTCGTATTGGAAGATAATTGGAAGCCCTTCTAAAAAGAAAGGGTATGTGGAGAGTCGTTCTTTGGTAAATGGGAAGATAGAAAATTCTTTAGGTGGTGGGCTTTGTCAGTTATCAGGGCTTATCTATTACATAAGCTTAATTGCAAACCTTGAAATATTAGAAAGGCATAGCCATTCTATGGATATCTATACCAATGCAACCCGTTTCACTCCTTTGGGTTCTGATGCGACCGTTGCTTATGGATACAAAGATCTTAAGATTAGAAACAATTTGGATAGCCCCATAAAATTTAAATTCTCCATGCTCGAGAATCATTTAATTATTCATTTAATGCACTCCAGTTCCATTCAAGAGAATATAGTTGAATTTAAAGCAAACGAAATAACCGACTCCCTTATAGAAGTAACGACAATAATAAATAAAAAGGTAGTGGACAAATCCAAATACAAGCAAGAAGCCCCTAATTTTTTGTGAGTGTGGTACAAACACCTGTATCGTACAAATACTGGTGCTCTAAAAAAATTTATGTCTGCTTTAAGATGAATCCGAACAAGCCAACAGCACTTCGGGTTTTGCGTACCAAAATCTTTTTCATTAACTTTTAAAAAAAGGAAGCTTTTATGTTAAAGTCAGTAATCAGCTCAGTATTTATTTGTTTTTTGGTCTCTAATGATCTTTTTTCTCAAGACCTTTATAAAGATAAGAAATGGGATGTTAGAATTGTTCCTGAATTATACGCTCCCTTTGTTACCGGAGATGTCACTTTTTCTGGTAATAGAGCAAGTTTAGAGCAATCGCTTAACTACGGAGGGTTGTTGGGTTTGCACGTAGAAAGTGAAAAATGGTTTTTTGTGGTTAACTATGCTGATATTGGATTTAAAAGCGATTTTAAACTGCCCATTTCCGATAGAAAAGGAAACTTTACGGGTAAATATGGACTGATGGGCTTTTTTGCTACAAGAAAAGTTACCAAATGGTTAAAAGCAGGCTTAGGTGGTAGGTTATTATCTGTAAACCACGACTTAAATTTTGAAGGTGAACTATTAAAAGACTCCGATTGGTCCTTCTTGTCTCCCTTAGTGGTCTTGAATTTTTATTTTTTACACACTGAAAAATGGCGGATTAAAATGGGTACGGATGTTGGAGGATTTGGTTTTTTTGATTCTTGGACCTATTACTTCCACCCAAAAGCAGGGTATCGGGTTTCCAAATTATTAGAAGTTGCGCTTGGTGCAAGGTATTTATCCTTGTCTTTTAAGTCGGATGAATTATTGGTAAATACAGATATAGAATTGTATGGGCTCGATGTTGGGGTTGTTTTTCATTTTTAAGGTTTGCTGCTCTTAGTGTTTAACTAATAAATGGTGAAAGGCCAAAATTCAATGATTTGCTTTGTCTCGGACTGTCCTAAGGCCATCAATAGCGACAAATAGTTTTACTATTGCACTAACATTCATAGTTGCTAAAAATGATGACTGGACGAAGGTTTGAGACTCAATTCATTTTTATGAACATTTTCAAAGTAACTAAAAGAATTCAAAACTAGCGCTTCCAGTTCTCAAGTAACATCAAAAAACAACTGTGACAATTAAGCAAGCTAATCCTGCAGATTCTATGAAGTGAAGATTACATTAAAATAAGCTTACTTATAAATAAGAGATCTGAAGTGACAGTAATCAAAGGTATCTTGTTTTCAGAATAAAGTAAGAAATTCGATTGACTTTATTTGAAAGCAGTAGTATAGACCCTAATTTTACAACTTTGTCAAACAATTGATTTTAAAACATAAATTTATGAGAATAATTTCAACTTGGTTCATTCTATTTATATCTATTGGAGTCAATGCCCAAAGTGATACGCTGTTTATTGAAGAGTATAATCTAAATGCGCTTGGCCAATACAAAAATGGAGAACCAGATGGCCATTGGATTTATTTCTATCTTAACTCTGGCAAGCAGTCAGAGGGTGATTACAAAGATGGCAAGCTTACCGGAGTATGGACAAATTATTTTCCATCTGGGCAAATTGAACATGAAATAATTTATCGAAACGACAGTATGACAACCATCAATAAAATGTACTACGAAGATGGCAAACAATTGAATTGTAATGATTTCTTTTTTAATGCTGGTGACATGCTAAAAAAGGAAAATTACTATCCTGCTAATGTATTTTTTAAAAAAGCTACTGAATTATGCCCAGACAACTCTCTATACTGGGCGCTAAGTTCTTTAAACAAGAATATGTTAGGAGATAATTATGGTGCTATCGATGATTTAGATAATAGTTTGACAATTGAACCAAACAATGCTGTTTATTTAACCCGAAGAGGAGAGGCTTATATGATCACAAGTCAATATGATGAAGCTTTTAAAGACATTTCAAAGTCTATAGAGATCGACTCTGGTATTATAACAAACTATCAACTTATGGGTATGGTGTTGGCTGCTCTAAAAAAACATGAACAAGCTATTTACTATTACACCTTGTTCATATCCAAAAACACGGGTAAAGAGGACATGCATGAAACGTTGATGTCTCTAAAATATAGAGCTACATGCTATTTTAAACTCGGCGAATATAAAAAGGCTATTGAAGAATACAGTCTTTACTTAGATGTTTTTACTGATGACGCAGAAGTCTATTTTTATAGAGCACAATCATATTTGGGTTTAAAAAACCAAAAAAACGCCTGTTCAGATTGGAAAAAGGCCGTACAAATTGATAAAAAGTATTTAGAACAATCAAATTTCAATAATATCTGCCAATAGACTTATTCTTTAAATCATTGCTAGATGACGTGTTGAGGTTAATAGTTTATTCTTATAGTTTAACTAATAAATGGTGAAAGGCCAAAATTCAATATAGTGCTTTGTTTCGGACTGTCATTAGGCCATCAATAGCGACAAATAGTATTTACTATTACACTAACATTCATAGTTGCTAAAAACGATGAAGAAACAAAACACAACTACTTTGTTATAATGAAACCCCAAGTCTTTTCATGCCAATTTCACAACACCTCCTCTCCTATTGCAAATAATTATTAAATTAGCCTACCAATGTGTTACCGTTGGAATACTGCCCCATTCGATTGAATTTAATACCTGATCTGATGCCAACCATAAAAATGCTTATTTACAGCCTATGCCCCTTTTTATTCCTGTTGTCTTGTGGCCAAGTGCCTGAAGAGACAACAAAAGCAACCAGCAACCAAATTAAAAACACTGCACCCATTATCATCAGTAGGGCACAATATGAAAATCAATTGTATGGTTTTTGGTTGGGGCAATCTATTGCCAACTGGACTGGGCTGGTAACTGAAATGGATAAAATTGGAGACTTAGGTGCAATAAAGACAGGAGCGTTTTACACCAGGGCAGATTGGGGGCAGCCAGACCAACCCAGCATATGGGGAGAAGGTGTACCAAGCGACTTGTCTGCCACCATTGACTTTGTTTTTAAAGACAGTTCTGAAGTTTGGGGTGCCGACGATGATACCGATTTGGAATACATGTACCAGCAGCTTCTTTACACCCATAAAGCCACTGTGCTAACCCCAAAACAAATCCGAGATGGCTGGCTGTTGCACATAAGGCCAGATGAAGAGAATTTCCTTTGGGTTTCCAATCAAAAAGCATATGACCTCATGCAAGCGGGTATGTTACCACCCGACACAGGCCACCCCAACAACAATGAGCACTATGATATGATTGATGCACAATTGACCACCGAAATATTTGGTTTGTTGGCCCCTACCCAACCAAAAATTGCCCATCAAATAGCCGAATTACCTATTAGAACCGTAGCCAGACAAGAAGCGGAATCGATAGCGCAGTTTTATGTTCATATGCATGCTCTTGCTTCGGTACCTTCCAAAAAACACATGCGGGAACGCATTTTATGGATGGCAGAGTCCGCGAGTCAAGTATTGCCGCATGACACCTACCCGGCCAAGATGTACCAATACACCAAAGGGCTGTACCATTCAGGTATTCCTTGGGAACAAGCCCGAGATTCCATTTACTACCGATACCAGGTCCATCAGGAAGACGGGTACAACATTACTGCTAAGAATCTATATTGCAATGGTTGTTTTGCCGCTGGTATCAACTTCGCTGCCAGTTTAGTCAGCCTATTGTATGGAGAAGGTGACTTTAAAACAACCATTAAAATAGGCACCCTAGCTGGTTGGGACTCTGACAATCCTACGGCCACATGGGGTGGGTTATTGGGTTTTATGATTGGTAAAGAAGGCATTGAAACAGTGTTTGGAAGAACCTTTTCCAACCGTTTCAACATCCACCGAACCAGGCAAAATTTCCCCAATAATGGAATCGATACTTTTGAAAACATGGCCCGAAAAGGCCTAACAATAACAGATCGGATGGTGGTAGAAATTATGAACGGAACCCTTGACTCGGTTCGCAACGTTTGGGTACTTCCTCCTTATGTTCCTATGCAATAAGCTAACAACATTGTACAGCAAGCACGCTAAAAGTACTATTAAAAAAACGGGTAGTTTTAGGGAAATACATTTATAAAGGTTCTTAAAAAAAAGCCCTAAAGAAGTAATAAACCTCTATTTTAATAAAAACTTTTATATAACTAAAGTTTTAGGTATCTTTCCGCCACCTACTACGTATACCACTTCATGTTGCACCGGTTTTATAGTTTATGCTCATTTTTGATTCTAACAGCTTTTGTTCTTTACAGTTGTCAGGGGCAAAACAATACCAACGTAGGCACCTCTATTACACCTTCTGAACTGCAACAAAAAACCATACACAGCCATGTGGATGGGTTGCCCATTGGAACACAACTGTCTATTGCTTTTGTGAACAAGGATTCCGTTGAATATTGTGGTATTAAAGTGGCGCAAGATTCCATTCTTTTTGTCAACAACCAACAAGCTATTTTTGAAATTGGCTCCATTACCAAAGTATTTACTGCTACCCTTTTGGCACAAATGGTTGAAAAGGGTCACATGCAACTCAACGATCCTATTAACCCCTACTTGCCTGTAGAATTAAACAACAAAGTAAATATTACTTTCAAGCAATTGTCTAACCACAGCTCTGGCTTGCCCCGTTTGCCTAGTAATTTGGTAATCAACAACAGTAATGCACACAACCCTTATGCTGGTTATTCGGAAGCCAAACTATTGGACTACATTCAAAACGACATGCAACTGACTACCACTCCTGGAACCACCCATTTGTACTCCAACATTGGGGTGGGTTTATTGGGGTATGTATTGGCCCAAATAGATGGCAATACCTACGAAAACATGCTGCAAGACAAGTTATTACAGCCTCTTGGCATGGCGCACAGCAGCACAGACCGTTCCAAAGTAGCCAAACAGCTGGTTGTAGGCATCGATGGCCTCGGCAATGCCGTTTCCAATTGGGATTTGGCCTCTTTAAAAGGGGCAGGTGCCATGCTCTCCAACACAGAAGACCTGAGTCAATTTATGCTGGCACAATTTGACACCAACCAAACAGCCATGGCCATGACCAGACAAAAAACCCTTACCATCAATAAAATATCAGATTTTGGCTTGGGCTGGGAAATTATCAACCGCCGTTCTGGTGCTACTTGGTACAAACACAATGGTGGAACTGGTGGATATACCGCTGCTATGGTATTGGATGTGCACCACAAAAATGGTGTGGTTATCTTGTCCAACCTATCGGCTTTAAGCAGAAAAAGCGAAGCCATCGACGAACTGGTCTATGCATTAATGAAATCAATACAACAACAACCATAAAACAAACTTGATGAAATTCACAACACTAATTGTACTGCTCGCAGGAACTGCTTTGGTTGCATGTACTCAAAACAACAAGAAAAAAGAGTCAACGGCCCACTCGGCAGAACTACCACTGGCCAGCATTGACCTACCAGCCTTATTAGACAGCATCTCTCTTTTTGAGCAAACGCCAATCCGATTAAGAGATTCTCTTATGGACATTTATGGAGCGGAATCTGAAGAGGCAGCCGTACAACACAAAATATACAAACACAACCATGCCATCAATGAACAAAAAATCAGGGCACTGCTAGATTCGTCTGGTTGGCCCCTAAAAGCCATAGTTGGCGAACGGGGCAATCGGGTTATTTGCAATGTACTGCAGCATGCTCACAACGATGTTCGCATACACTATTTACCCCTGATGCGCCAAGCTGTACTAGATGGCCAATTAACACCCCAATTATTGGTAAGAGCCGAAGACAGAATAGCCACCGAAAGAGGGGACTTGCAGATTTATGGTGGGCAGATGAAGTACTATCCTGAGACCAAAAGTTTTAATGTTTGGCCGGTGTATGATCCTGTGAATATAGACAAAAGAAGGGCTGAAATTGGTTTGGGGCCTATTGCCGAGTTTTTGAAACTGCGTTTTGATTTTGAATGGGATTTGGAGGAGCAGATTAAAAGATCGGAGGCTTTTGAAGCAGCAAAAAAGAAGTAGTTCTTTTTTGGTTTTGTTTTTTTTGTTCATTGCTTTTAGTTTCGTTTTTTTTGGTTCGATTATTTAGTGGTGGGTTTTCTTTTATTTAGGGTTGCTGGGTTTTCTGGGGTGGCCCAGGGACCTGTTTTTGCTTTTTGCTTGATCAAAAACCAAAGCAAAAAATCAAGACTGCTTTTAAATGGCTAAAAATCAGCCTCATTGCAATCTTGAAATTCAGGAACTCGCATCCCTGCGCAAAGCCAGCGCGGCTCAAACATCTGAATTTCGGGAACGTTATGATTTAGGCTTATTTTTTTAACGCCATTTAAAAGAGGTCGGATTGGGGTTAAATACTCAACTATGGAGTTTCTATTTCAAATATTGGATTAGATGCGGGCTGGTTTTCAATTTCAGGCGGCTTGCGGGAGGACGGTCGTGTTGCTGCTGGGGTTGGATTTTGAGCGCTGGATGCCATGGGGTTGAAACCGGTTACCACAGAAATCTATCCCAATAAAGCAATCCATACTATTAAACCTACAAAAAGTCCTATTCAATTGTTAGATTTAAAAAAAAATAAACACATCGGTGTGTTAAGCAAATTGTTGTTATCCACAATTAAAACAAAATTCGAATATTGGAAATACTTAAATCAATAGAAGGCTTTTTTAATCGGTTTCCTGAAGCATTGGAAATGGGGAATCAAACAACTCATGCCGACATCGAAAGATTGCCAGAGAGGGTTAAAAAGAATATACCTGAATTCTGGAAAACAGCCTTGATTAAATACCCTTTATCCAATTTGGAAATTGGTGTACCCAGTGATTTTGGACAGCCAGAACTAAAAAGTGTAAAGCGTGAGAAATTACCGCTTATGTCAATTCAGTTTTTATCTCCTCTCGAGATATCAGAAAATACAACTGAAATATTTCCTGGATTCGTACTTATCAAAAAAAGTCTGTTCTCAAGAAAATCCTACTTATGCATTGCGACTGATATTGAAAGTACACAAGAAGGAGTATTCATTTCAATCAATAAAGAAGACCCCCAACCAAGACTCGTTTTCCACGACTATGGTGAGACAAAAAAAGAATTAATAAAGAGCTCTGAACTAATATCTTCTAGCTTAACAATGCTATTTAACGAAGCTCAAATCAAAAACAGAAATAGAATTGTTTCAGAAGACAATTTGATTACCGCCAAAGAGTTGATTAAAACCTTAATGGAAGAATTGAAGAAATCAACCCTATCAACTCCGGATAGGATACCTGAATCAAATTCAATTTCAGAAAAAGAAATCCTTAATTTAATAATAGAAAAAGGAACTCATGAAATTACGAGCGAAAAAATAGGATCCTTCGTAGATATACTGAGCGAATTAAATGAACTTTCAATTTCGAATAAGCAAGAATTTTGGAAGAGGGTTCACGAAATATTTGAGGCGTGTGATTTACACAAAGGTGATTTATATTTTAGTGAAGCCCATTCAATGAATTAATTAAAAAAAGTGGCTAGCAAAGCCTAAACTGCATTAAAACGCAGTTTGACCAAAGCGTTAACTTTCATTAAAGAAAATAAAATGGCAAGTGGATTTTTAATATTAAAAGACGGAAGATGTTTCGCCAGAAGATGGACGGGATATGATGAGATTTTACGGATTGCCATCACTGAATTAGAACTGATTGATAACGGAAAGGAACTGTCTGATTGGTTGAAGTTGCAGATTCCAAACTCGGACGACGATGAAAGTGCAGATGCTGGATGGGGGTTTCATAACTCTCGGATTGATGATTGGGTTAATAGAGAATTAGATTTAAGAAGTTTGACTCAAGAAAATCAACAATTATTTTGGGCAGCAATTCAAAAAGGAAAGAACAATTTGACCGAAAAGGGAGAAGATTACTCTCCTTTATCACTTGACTTTTTTAATTTCTTCTACGATATGATGGTACGAGCCGAAAATGGAGAACCGCCTATGGAATTGACAGATTGGAATAAATTAGTCGAACCTTGTACAGAAAAGAATGGGCCAGGTTGGAATGAATAAACAAAAACGAAAAGTTAACCTGTAAAAATGCATTGAAAACGCATTTTTACAGGTTAACTGACATAAATGAAATAATGAAAAGAGAGGTAATTGAAAAGAATAAATTGGGCAATGGCATCTATTTGGGCGTCGTGGCTTTACTCTTTCTAGTATTCAATGTGTTAGCAATATTTGCTTGGACTCTCTCCATAGAAATCAATCTTAGGGACAAAATTATAATTAGCTTTTTAGCTCTATTGTCAATTGTCCTTTTGGTATATCACACAAGAATTATTTGGCCGAAACTGATCTCTAAAAATCCAGAGTTTGAACTATCTGCTACGCAATTTATTATTAATGACAACCCAACTTATAAAGTCATTGATTTAAAAGAGATTGAAAAAATGAAAGTTGTGAAGTGGCACCAATGTGAATTTCTGGGAATTGGTCTGATCCCAAGTACTATCCAAAAAACGAACCTAAAAAAGAATGATACAAGAAGTTCTAAGCTACCACTTGACAAGCTCACATGGATTCTCCTTGATTTACAATTTGCTCGAATTGATTCTAATGAACTAAGAAGAAAATTGGAAAAAAGAATAAGGGCTGTTAACAAGTGTTATGAATGAAAGGGCTTTCATTGGTCAGGATACTTTCTTGGGGATTGAAAAGTCCGCCACAAGTATTAATTTAAAATCAAGGCGTGGCTTTGTGTGAGAAGAAAAGTTAGTATTTTCTAGCCCCCACTAATCCTTGTGGCTAATTTGAAAAAATGAAAATCTTAAAAATAATATTGATATCTGCAGGGCTTTTGGTTCTACTTAACATTGGGCTTTTCTTTGGCTCTATTTGGTACTATTCGTGGCGAGACAGTAAATTCTATAATATTGAAATTCCAGATGGCGAAGATTATGAAAAACCGATCGAATACCTTGACAATAAAGAGCTTAACTCACTCAAATCCTTAATTGTCAACTCTGAAAAACTTCAAATTGTTGGAACAGGGTATGGTGGTTATGATTTTTACATGTGGCACAAACCAACTGAAAAAGGAGAAATCTACATTAAAGCTTTTGAGACTACTAAAAACCAAAGGCTGTCAGAACGGAAACTGACCAATAGAACAAAGAACACAATAAGTGAACTATCGGACGACTACAAATTATTCACTGGAAGCACAGTTATTGACGAAGGGACATTTGAGAAATATTATCCAGTTCGATTTGAACTTTGGTTCAAGTCCGCAGAGGACGGAACAGAAAAGAAACTGATTGAAAAGTCCTATTTAATAGATGGATGGGACAGATAAAAAAATGAAAAGCCAGCTGGTAACCAAGTATCCCTTAAATAACCCTCCCCTTTTCTAAAACACATTATTCATTGCTCTCCTTTCCTGTTTTCTTTGATTTTTATTTTGTATTTGGACTTCAACCTATCTGTTCTAAATCAAGGAGGCACCTAACGCAGCCATGCAGGTTGGAGCTGTCCATAGATTTATGTTTTTAACTGTTAAACAACAAAAATTAGCACTTGTGGAAATAAATTAATAAAAACAGAAAGCCAGCGTTATTAAAAAAATAAATCAAAACGCATTTTGCATGAAGCGCTGTGTTATTTTAAATTGTATTTTGTTAACTCAAAAGACCACTATCCAATTATCAACTATAATTCTAAAACACTCTAAAATGGGACTTAAAAAGAAAAATATTGTATTCATAGTTTTGTGTTTTTCATTTTCAATGGCCAACGCGCAATATGAAATTAAGCCAGAAACAGGATATACACCGCAAATCGGCATCATGGTAGATATGTTAGAAGATCTAAGGTTTAGAATCATTGAACTTACCAAAGATCTAGACCAGAACGAAACCGATTTCCTATTTGACGATAAGGCCAACAGTATTGGTGCACTACTCATGCATTTAGTGGCCAATGAATCTTATTATCAAATAGAAACTTTAGAAGGGCGCAGTTGGACTGAAAAAGAAAAAGAATTTTGGGGAGTAGCGGGTGGTTTAGGTGAAAAAAGTCGAGAGGAATTTAAGGGTAAACCAATAAAGTATTATTTAGACCTATGGGAAGAGGTACGAAAAAAAACGCTAGAAGGTCTTAAAAATAAGGACGATGAGTGGCTTGCAGCAAATATAGACGAAGGCATCAACAACCATTGGGTATGGTTTCATGTAATGGAACACTCAGCGAACCACATGGGCCAAATAGCCCTAGTGAAAAATAGACTTCCGAAGTAACCTGTGTATTTTGCTTTTTCCAGCACAATTGGGTAGATGCGTACAATAATTTTGCTCCTCATTCAGCGTTAAACATGAAAACACCAAAAAAGTTTTATATATATTTAAAATTGCTGTGCAACTAGTCCAACTTTTAAGTGGGAAGAGCAGATTGAATAGCATTTTACATCATGAAAATTTCATTTACTTTAACTTTATTTCTTCTTGTTTTACTAACCTCATGTAAGAAAAGGCTAGAGAATCCTTTGAGTTTTTTTGGAAATTCCGAACTAAAAGAAGGCAAATACAAACTAATTGGAGTAGCTATGGAAGGGCAACACATTGAAGGGTTCGGTAGCTTCTATATTGATGACCTCACAACGCTGCAAAAAATGAGTGAACAATGGAAATTCGAATACAAATCGGAACCAATGGCTTGTGGTTTTGGGTATGAATTGAGTTTCTTAAAAGACACTGTTGTTCTCAACCATGGGTTGCTAAATTTAGAGTGTGGGTATCTGAATACAGATCAACAAAATTGGTTGTATTTTCCATCGAACTACCTTACCGACCATGTATCGAAATTTAAGAAACTTCCAACATTACCAAGCCAAGAAAACCAACCTTTGTCGACCAATTGAAATGTGGCATAAACAACCTATAACCCCATGGCTGTTGGGAAATGAATCTAATTTCTTAACTTGATTCAAACTATTTAAGATCCTTTTACAATTGGAAAGATTCTTACTGAAAAAGTACAAGAAAAACTGCTCTAATATGATGTAACAGTTAAAACTTCAAAGGATATGGCAAAGCAGTAAGAAAAAGAATTAAAATTCAACTATCGTCCTAAAAAGCTACCAATTAGCAAGAATACCTTATACGATACAATGCAAATTTGTGTACATGATGAACACTAAGAACAAATTATTAATTTTAGATCTTGACGAGACCTTGGTTCATGCTACCAAAGAACCTCTTTCTTATAGCTGTAACTTTAGTATTGAACAATATATGGTTTATAAAAGGCCATACTTGAATGCGTTTTTAGATAAGGTTAAAGCATACTATAAAATAGCAGTTTGGTCTTCCGCCTCAGACCAATATGTAGAGCAAGTGGTGGCCAATATTTTCCCACCTGACTACCCCTTAGAGTTTGTTTGGGGCAGATCAAAATGCACGCAACAAATGGACCAAGAGTCTATGGAGGACCTAGGGTATTCCGACTATTATAGCCACTTGAACTACTCCAAAATTCTTAAAAAGGTTAAGAAAAAAGGGTTTGCAAAAATGGAAGATATTCTGATAATTGATGACACGCCAAGAAAGTCCAAACACAACTACGGAAATGCCATATATCCAACTGAATTTATAGGAGATCCAAACGACATGGAATTAAAACTACTCCTGAGCTATTTGATACAAATTAAAGAGGAGACTAACTTTAGAAAAATAGAAAAGAGGAATTGGCAAGAGCAAGTACTAAACGCAAATCACAATATCCAAAATGAACGTTTAGATCAAAATAATTGAACCGTTCTAATTATTCTACTCGCACTATTAAACCAAAAAAAGTGGAACAAATTGAACCGAAATAGCCAACACCATATAAAATAAATAAGTATACATCTTAGTTAAGGACAAGAATTACCAAATGGGCCAGGCTAGCGAGATTTTAATAACACTATACATACAGTTCGAGACATCTTCTTGTATAGGATTCCAAAACGATTTGAATTTGTAATATCCTAAAGACAAAATATTGACATTAAAGCAACAGGTGCAGTAGATAGTGAGGTTATGAACTAGGATGGTTATGTCAATTATGATTATTTCGGGTTTGATTGCAAAAACTATTTTAAAGTATGTAAAAAAGAACAAAATGAAATCAATTAGGAAGTCTTGAGAGATGATTTGAGAAGAGTGCTTGAGCCCTACACTGAGAACAAAGAAACTGCATTGGCAATTGCCGGTAAAATTTCTGAGCAAAATTTCAAATACGCTTTTGAAAGCAAGTTATCCAAATAACAAAAAAAACAAAAGACATAAAGCTATTGTGGAAATTCATATTGACGATGCAGGTCATAATGCATATCTAAGGGAGTGAACAAAACAAATAGTGAGACTTTTTTGCTTAAAAATACTGTTTTTGAATTCTATATATATCTATACAAATTATGGTGGCAAAAAGATAATTTTGTTATCCATGATAGAGAAGGAGAAATTTATAGAGAATTTGAAATAAAAAGAGAGACTTACACCATGTGAAAATACATAAAACCCATTTTGCATTATCCATCCCCAAACATATTGACAACAAGGAGGGTATATAAAAACTTCTAATACCGATAACCGTATTGTTAAGTATTGTCTGTGCTCAAAAAGACAAGTACTTAATTGGGAATTAAAATGATAGAAACAAACAAAGTAAGTACCATGCGATCGTCGATACTAGACGGTATTGAAGTTAAATCTGCCACTTTTACTGATAAAATATTCCCTTTTCATTTTCATCAATGTTGGAGCCTGGCACGCATCGAGTACGGAAGTGAAAACATAGCGTTTAACAATGCGGCGTTTTTGGTTAGCAAGAATGCTTTGCAATTAATCCCCCCCTACTCCATTCATAAAAACTGGAGCCATACCAAAAGTGCTTGGACGTACAAAGCCCTGTACATCGGCAATGACGTAGTCAAAAGTGTTTCAAAAAAGTTAAAAGCTGATTATTCCCAACTGGCAAGTTTCCCTTACTTTCTATCCTACTGCAACAGTGGCCTTGAAATAAGCGAAACATCAATTTTCAAAATCATTGAAAGTCTATTTTTGGACACTTTGAACAACCTTGAGCCCTCTTGTTTACAGAAAAATACCGGTGCCCCTTTTGGCGATGTGTTGAACTACCTATCTCAAAACTACAACCAATCCATCACCTTGGAAATGTTGGAGCAAACGTTTAAAATGAATAAGTTTAAACTACAAAAAAGCTTTAAAAAGAACATTGGGCTCACACCTTTGGAATATTTGACCACCATTAGAATAGAAAACTCAAAAAAGCTTTTTTACACGGATGCGCCATTGGTCGAAATCGCGCTTGAATCAGGGTTTTATGACCAAAGCCATTTTACCCATAGTTTTAAAAAATACGTTGGCGTAACTCCTGGTAGTTATAAAAAGAACAGCAAGATTTTACAAGACTAGTAATTCTCTAAGAAGCATATTTGTTCTCTCAATTATTAACCATCTATTCTACGAACCATGAGAAATTACAACTTTATATTTTTAGCGCTTGTGTTTGTTTTGTTTTTAAACGCCTGTAATTCTATAAAACAGCACCCAACAACCAGTGATGCATCCACTACAACAAGCCCAAGTCTCGAACCAAAATCACCTGGGGAAATTCAGGATGTCTCTGCTCCCAACATGGATTCTACCCAGCAAAGTACACCAGCAGTTACTATTGGGGAAGTATCTTCCCTTCAGTCCAAAGTGTTAGACAAAACTATTCCAGTCTCCATCCATTTACCTACTGACTACAACAGTTCCAAGAATACTTATCCCGTGCTGTATATGTTGGGTTCAGATTACCGTGCTCGGTTCGCCATGCTGGCTTCTACTCTAGACTACATGGGCGAAGGTCAAATTCCTGAGATGATACTTATTGGAATAGATTTACCCCAAGGAAATAGTATTTTGTTGCCAACAAGGAAAAATCAAGACACCACAATTCCAGATAATTACATCAACTTTCTTGAAACAGAGTTGCTACCACACGTGGACAACAACTACCGGACTGCTCCGTTCAAAGTCCTTTACGGGGGGTCTAACAGTGGGTTTTTCAGTGTTTACACCCTGCTCAACAATCCTCTTTTATTTAATAGCTACTTTGCAAGCAGCCCATCTCTTATGGTTACACCTGAAGCCCTTCAACAAAAAATAAAATCTGGACCCTTACAAAACCTGTCGGAAAACAGATCTCTACACATCATTTACAGCGATGATGAGGGGTTAACAAAACACGTGGCTGAATTTACCAGTGTTCTAGCGGACCATAAACCAGAGGGTTTTACCTATAAAGTGGATGAATTGAAGGGCCAGGGTCATGTACCAGCAATGGATTTTACACTGTTTCTTTTGGCATTATATCCTGACTTCAATCCTTTTACCCCCAGTGAAAATCTGGAACCGTTGGATAAAGTGATGCACCATTTCGAAGGGCTATCAATACGATACGGGTATGAAATCCAGCCCCCTATATCCCTCTTATTTGACCTTGGTTTTCACAACATCTTGAGTAAAGATTTAGTTGCGGCAGAAAAAATCTTTCAATATTCCTTAGAAATCTACCCGGAAGGTAAAGAATCTTATCTGGGAATGGGGCTTACATTTAAAGCGCAAGGGGAACTTGAAAGTGCTAAGGTAATGCTTGAAAAAGCACTCACAATTGATCCAGAATTTTCACTTGCACAAAGATGGCTACAAAGACTCGAGACCCAAATGGCCTCCCGTTAAAAAGAGTAAATTTAACCGATGGGTAAAAAAGTGAGGAGTAGTATTGATTTTGTTGGTTTTAATGGTAAACCAATAGTGAAGCACTTATATTGACGCTAATGTTCCTAATCCATCAATTTGCGGCAATAATAATCGTACCTCATGAATAAAATATTGGTCCTTCTTTTCCTTGTTTCCTGTTATTCAGGGTTTGCTCAGTCAGATTCAACAGTTTATTCCTATATAGAATCAACTAAGGTAAATGACCCACTTGCTATAC
The DNA here is from genome assembly GCA_900537185.1 of Cytophagales bacterium Alg240-R148. Taxonomy (GTDB): domain Bacteria; phylum Bacteroidota; class Bacteroidia; order Cytophagales; family Cyclobacteriaceae; genus Alg240-R148. The sequence goes on along the minus strand of LS999826.1, from coordinate 1,674,675 downwards.
TAAATTTGCGAATGTATGATGTAGTATCTAAAAAAAGTAGACTTCCAAAAAGCATTCGAAATTACAAAAAACTTCAGAGTTTATCTTTAAGACCCGTTGCCTCCAGATTTGCAAAGCCAAGAGGTGGTGGCCCATGTATTGTCGGTTATGCAAAAAGTAGCATTGAAACTTTACCAGAATGGATCATTGAATTTAGGTATTTAAAAGACTTAGATTTGATTGGAATAACTTTACAAGATTTAAGTGGGGAGATGAAAAAATTGTCCCATCTTAACTTGACTAAACTTTCTATTGATCCTACGGAAGTCGACGATGCATTAATCGAGAGTTTGATACAACTCACTGGACTTAACCAATTGCATATTAGAGCAAGTATGACGGAAGACCAGATGAGCCTTCTAGAATCCAATCTTATGGATTGTACAATAGTTACAGGAATTTACGCGGACTACTAGAAATATTAACCACTACCAACATTCGTTTAAAATGCAACGAATGGTTCTAGTAAAAATAAAAGTTCGTAGAGATCTGGTTCTTTTACCACTAAGTATTTATTTTTAGATTTTAACAAGGCTAACCAATGCACAAAGGGCTGTTGTCACCAATTCCCAACAACATTTTTAGCACTACGTTACCATCAATTTTTAATGACAAACACAATTAAGAATAAAGTACAATAAAAAATGAATAGACTATTGCAAATGACTGCTTTACTACTTTTACTTTTAACAAGTTGCTCTACCCCAAACAACCCAACGGGTTTGTTACAAAAACAAATTGAGGACATAGTATCTGACAAAAAAGCGGTGGTTGGGGTTTCAATAATTGGAAATGAAGGGAAAGATACCCTTTCAATCAACGGAAATAAACGATTTCCAATGCAAAGTGTATTTAAGTTCCATATTGCGTTGGCTGTTTTATCGGAGGTTGATAAAGGCAAATTGTCTTTGGACCAACAGATAGAAATAGATAAAGAGGCTCTTTTGCCAGAAAACTTTTGGAGCCCGCTCAGAGATGAAAACCCCAATGGTGGTAGTTTTACCATTAAAAGATTAATACAATACACCGTTTCTCAAAGCGACAATACTGCCTGTGATGTGCTCATACGGCTTATTGGAACACCTAAAACGGTGGAAAACAGTATAAAAAGCAGTGGTATAGAGGACATACAGATTACCTTCAATGAAGAAGACATGCAGGCCAAATGGGAAAACATGTTCCAAAATTGGACTACCCCAAATGCCGCAAGTGAGACCATACAACTATATTTTGAGAATAAAAACGACTTGCTTTCAAAAAGCAGTTATGACTTTTTTTGGAAAACCAATAAAGAAACTACCACAGGAAAAGGCAGAATAAGAGGGCAACTACCTAAGGAAACAGTTGTTGCCCACAAGACAGGTTGGTCTGGTACCAATAAAGAAACGGGAATTACCGCTGCAGTCAACAACATTGGAATTGTCTTTTTACCCAATGGGAAACATTTTATCATCAGTGTTTTTGTAACCGATTCAAAAGAAGATTTTAAAACCAATGAAAAAATTATAGCAGATATTGCAAAAGCTGCTTACGACTTTTACACGGCACCTAAGGATTAATCGCAAACAGAAGTTAAATGATGGAAATTGGACTAGACAATGTTGCATAACCGCTATAGTCTTCACTTTTGTGTACATTTACGCTGGAAATCAAAAAATTATAAAACAATATGGAACTAGTATTAGTCTTAATTTTATTCATAGTCATTTTTGCTTCGATCATAACATCATTTGTTGCCATTATTCAGATCATCAGTAATGATTTCAATGGTTCTAAAGGACTTTGGATACTGATATCATTGATTGGAGTTGTTGGCCCAATTCTATACTTAACCAAAGGACGAAAGCTGATAATAAAAAAAAACCATAATCCAATAGTGAATAAAGATGGAAGTAATTCAGTATTAAAACATTACACTGACTTAATAACCGAACTTGACACTAAGTTCAAAGTATTCATAGGAGTTGCAGTTAGCCTATTAATCTTTGGTTATCTCGTAAGAATGGCTGACCTATACTTCTTCTGGGAAAGCAGGCCACTTGGGTTTGCTCTTGTACTCGTATCCATAATAATAGTTTTAAGAAAAGATATAACTACTAGAAAGGTTAAAAAACTCAACAATATTTTGAGTCATATTGGCTTTTGGCTATTAAGCCTCATTGTATTTGTTAAAGTTATAATTATGGTGGTTATACCCAATTCTGATGCTTATGAAGCAACAAAGGTCTATTTAAAAAATAACATGGATTTGAAAACTGAAATTGGAGCAATTACAGGGCTTACAATTTTACCAAGCGGAGGCATTCAAACCAATTCAGGGCCCAATGGAACTTATGGCTCCGCCACCATTAATTTGATAATAAAAGGAGAAAACAAATTCATTGAGAAAACTTTATATGTAAATAAACTCCCTGATGAAGCGTGGGTGGTTGTTGCGGATTACTAGGATGAAGCAATCCGCAACTTACTGTATTCCATGAATTGCTTCTCTTCTTTTTTGAAATATGTTTTTTTTTCGTGCAAATCTAAGTTTTGTGGTTTCTATTTTAATTTTTGGATTTAATGGGGGTTGGTTTTCAATTTCTGGCGGTTTGAGGGAGGGGTAAGTTCAATTTTTTAGTTTCGTTTTTTTTGGTTCGAGTTTTTAGTGGTGGGTTTTCTTTTATTTGGTGTTGTCTTTTATCTGGGGTGGCCCAGGGACTTGTTCTTCTTTTTTCTTGATACGGCGATAGGCGGTGCCTATCGAGCGAGGATTGTGGGATGCAAGCAAAAAGATCAAGACTGCTTTTAAATGGCTAAAAATACGCCTCGTTACACAATGGAAATCCAGGAACTCGCACCCCTGCACTAAGCCTGCCCTGCTCAGACATCTGGATTTCAATACCGTCAAAACTTAGCCGTATTTTCTTAACGCCATTTAAAAGAGGTCGGTTTGGGGTTAAATACTCAACTATTGAGTCTCTATTTCAATTTTTGGATTTAAAGGGGGCCGGTTTTCAATTTCTAGAGGCTTGAGGGAGGATGGCCGTGTTGCAGGCGGGGCTGGCAATTGAGCGTGGGATGCCATGGGGTTGGCCGTGGGCTTATTAAATTGGAAATGAAATCCGTAAAACAACAGAAATCTATACACATAACAATCCATACAATTAAAACTATAAAAAGTCCGATTCAGTTGTTAGATTTAAAAAAAGAAATAAACGCCACAGTGGTATATAGCCACAGTGGCGTTTAGCCAATTGTTACCAACAATTCGAAAAAATGAAACTCATACTTAATATTTTAATTTGTCTATTAATGATTGGTTGTTCTTCTATCACAGAAAAGAAAGAACAAACGGAATCTAAGTCAGAAGAAATAGCTACTGCTAAATTTGTTGACTTATCTGATAAACATATTGGATTTTGGGTGAATGAGGAATATTATGAGGTTCTAAAAGAAAGTAATTCCACAAAAATCGCGGGAGAATCAGGAAGTGATGACTTTTATAGAATTTCCAATGATAACTCAATTATGAATATGAACATTCACGAAGGAGGAGCTAATAATTTAATACTAATGGAGTCTGAAAATAAGGGACAAATTTTCAATTCAGACACTACTGAATCATATTCAACAATCCAATTCCAGAATGAAACATTACTTACAGACGGTAAGAGGTACATAAAAGCTCCTAATGGCGAAAATGGATTCAATGAATTGGTTAATAGTGCATTTATCTCTGGTAAATATTTATTAAATGGAATTGAAGTAGAATTTAAAGCTAATGGAACTTTAACTGGACTCGACAGCATTCAAAAATTTGAATTAAATCTTGACTACAATGATGCAGGAATGCAGCATGACAAAATATATCTACAGTTCAATAATGAAAAAGACACAAGAACTTATTTGTATAGTTTTAACTCGGACACTTTAACTATTTCAAAAATAGATTGTAAAACACAAGCGGAAGATTACGACTACTGTGTTGAAGTTGAAAAAGGAGAAATAATATACAAATTGATAAAAAAATAAAAGTTGGTAACAAGGGCTATACTTAATGCGGGTTTTCTGCTAAATGATAGGTCAGTGCATTTAATGAAGTCCGCCAAAACTTTAATTTAGTGTTTAAAGTGAATAAATTAAAAACAAAATATAAACTCTTGGCTACGTGCAAATTTGAAAACTCCGCTTTTCAAATCCCGCACTACGCATAGCCGGGTCGTTGTTATGGTCAATATTAAATACATGAAGAACTTATTACATTTAGCATTAATATTAATAACAGTTAGTTGCGGTCAAGACAAAACTAATAGCAACATTAAACAAGATGCTCCGACTGAATACAGTCCAAAGCCTGAGGCGATAGAGTTAAATAACAAGGCTCTAGAAATTACAATGCTTCAAAGAGATGATTCGATAAAAGTTGATAGTGCCATTTTACTCTTGGACAAAGCCACAGCACTTGATTCACTATATTTTTTTGGCTACTCTAACAAGATTCAATTCCTAATGATAAAACAAGACTTCCCAAGAATGCTTGAAACCAACAAAAGGATTAGAGAATTGAGACCTAATCAGCCTAACTGGACAATTCAACGGGCTTTAATACTTGAACTTTCTGGTGAAATAGAGCAAGCCAATACAGAATACAAAAAAGGAATAAATGAATATGAACGAATATTGGATTCAGAAGAGAATCTTTCTTGGGAATTTGAACTTGAATTCGCTCAAAGTCTAGTAATGGCAAACAATTACGATAAGGCTCAGAAGATTATTAAAAGACTTAAAAAAGAAAATCCAGATTTGGAAATTTGGAAAGCTTTCGAACTTCAGACGAAAGACGAAATTCTGAAATTGATGTATAAAAAAAGACCATAACAAGGTGTTCCATGGATAACTCGATCTTACTATAATTTACAATTTTCTGGCTTCAATTGCCCATTATTTTAGTGTAAAGACTTTTGTAACTTTTATAGAAGAACAAACAAAACACCTTGCTCCTTCTAGTGGTAAACTAACCACAAAGAAGTTGGTGAAAACTTATGGTATACACCAGCCCTTTTAGGCCATGAAAGCAGTGAAACAACAGAAATTTACACCCACATAACAATCCATATAATTAAAGCTATAAAAAGTCCGATTCAGTTGTTAGATTTAAAAAAGAAATAAACGCCTCAGTGGTGTTTAGCTAATTGTTGTGAGTAACCGAAAGAAATGAAACAATTAATATTTTTTACAATCCTTCTAGTAAGTCAATTAAATCCGATTAATGCTCAAACCATTGATAAAACATATCGAGGACAATGGGCTATGACTTCATGGACTTATAAATTCAAAAATGATGGAACATACGAAAGAACCTCTTCTGGTCACTATGGAAATCCTACATTTACAGGTGAATATGAATTGAATTTAGATACAATAAACATTCTAAATGGTTATGAAGAGTCCAGTGGCACACTTAATTCTAAATATCTAATAGAAAATGATACAATAATTATCGACCTAGTCAATTTTTATGATTATTCATCAATAGCTAATAATTGGGGGCATATAAGTAAGAAAAGGTATGATATACTGACTAAGCCTAATATGGACTCAATCATTAGAATTGATACAGAGGATTTTTCAAATAGAGTCAAAAACTCATTAGAACTATTAAAAACCAAAAGACTTATTGAATTAAGTGACCAAAACAATATTGAGATAATTAGAATAACAAATACTATATGGATGAGCCAAGATTCGATTTACAAAAAAGGCATCTATAAGGAATTCACTGATGAAATATCTAAAACAAATTATGAAAAAGAGATTTCGACCTTTTATGATTGGATACCAAATAGAGGTATGGGATTCTACTTTCAAAAACTTCAGGTTGAACTTGGGGGAACGCCTCATTTATGGAGTAGATATGTAATAAAAGAAGAATAGGTATACTCACAACACGCTGTATATTTCATGGCTGGTTTGTGGTTTTCGTAACTTAAGTTCTTCGTAGAAATTCCGTCAACCTGCAAGATTAACTAGCTTCGGAGGACAAATTTAGCAAGTCAATCTTGCAGATTGACTCCGTGGTAAACTGAAATTTCACTACCTTGAATTCAGCCACGAAAACATACAGTAAACGTTAACCTCAATTAATTAATATGGCAAGATATTTAAGAGACATAAGTATTCACCTTGGTTCAGGACAAAAATTACCAGAAGGCAGAAGTCAACGAGACTTTAATATCTCAACACATACTGTTCAAGATATCTTCTTGTATAGGATTCCAAAACGATTTGAGTTTGGTAATGTTCTGAAATTAAATATTGACATTAAAGGAACAGATGCAGTTAATAGTGAAGTAATGAACTTTGATGGCTATGTCAATTATGATATAGGATTTGATTTCGAAAACTATTTCACAGTATCTAAAGAAGAACAAAATGTAATCATTCTGGAAGTTTTGAGAGACGTACTAAGAAGAATACCGGAACCTAACGCAGAGAATAAAGAAATTGCACTGGCAATTACCGATAAAATATCCGAGCATAATTTCAAATACTCTTTTGAAAGCAATCTATCTAAACAGCAAAGAAACAAAAGATATAAAGCTATTGTTGAAATTCATATTGACGATGAAGGTCAGAATGCTTATCTAAGGATTGAGCAAAAAGATGGCAAAACTATTTTTGAGACTTTTCTACTAAAAAATAATGTCTATGAATTCCATAACAATTTACACAAATCAAAATGGCTAGAAGATAAATTCATTATCATGGATAGAGACGGAAGAACTTTTAGAGAGTTTGAAATAGAAAAAGAGGCTAACGTTTAATGTAAAATACAATAAAAACTAGTCTATGAATAAAAATAATGAGCAAATTTTAACAGGAATCCTCAAGTAGAAGATGAAAATGAAGACAGGGGAAACAGAGGTGCGTTATTAGGGTAATACGGAGAGTTAAAAGAGGTTTAAAAAAAACTAATAATTGATGTCAAATTTAACTACGGATTCTATAAAATATCATGCTGAAATTAAAAGACGTCTGACGGAAAAATTCGAATCAGGTTGGACGCCTGTATGGAATTATTGTGAGATGACACAATTATTGAATTATGGGTTATCTTTCACATTCCTGATGAAAGAAGGATTGCAAAACAGAAAAATACTCTTTCGGAATTGGATAAATAACATAAATAACGAAGCTAAACTAGGAATTTATAATTTAGATAACATAAGAATAAAGGAAGAAGAAATAAGCTTCACATTGGATGACACATTTGAGATTCAAAATCTGATCAAAAGAGATATTGGTACTATCAAGAATAAGGGGATAGTTCTAGATGGTTATGACAAACAATTCACAGAATTTAAGTCCAACAGTAAATTTAAATGGAATTTAGACGAGGAAATGAACAAAGATTTATCACTTCTAATTAAGAAAATTAAAAAGCATATAACAAAAGATAAATAAAAATAGAGATGATCTGTTATTTGTAAGTAAAGTGCTTTTTGGGTATTCCACCAAGAAGAGTTAATTTTGAAATCGCCCTGGCTTGTGGATGATTGAAAGAAAACTTCAGGTTTGGGTTAATTGTTTTTAGTTTTGTTCTTTGGTTCTATTAGTTGGAAGAGGATTTGGTTGCTTTTAGTTTCATTTTTTTTGTCCGATTTATAAGTGGTGGGGTTTCTGTGGTGGCCATTTTTGGTAAGTCTACCTACCCAATGTATATTTGAAGTCTAATAGCCTATATTTCCATTAATTTATAAACCGTGTCAGTTCCAATGTTGTACGAAGTAAAAAAAGCAAAACAGATGTATAGAGCGGCGAGTGACAATTCGCTTTTGCGCATTGCCAATGACAGTTTTAGTTCCCTTAGACCTGAAATAATACCTGTTTTAATATCTGAATTGAAAAAGAGAAACATAGGCGAAGTGATCATCAATAAATATGAATCTCATTATGATCTATTAGACGAGGCATGCGTAAAGGAATGGATGGATAAAATTCGAGGGTCGGTATGTCCTGACTGTAACAAAAAAGGACTTGGGCTGCTTTGTTATAATGGAAGAACCACATCGAGTTACCTGATAAAATCAGTCTACTTGAATCGTACATTTATCTCTTGCACCTATTGTAGATCTGAAAAATTAAGGAGTTTGAATCTTGATACATTCCTATTGGGATGGTGGTCATTTTTCGGCTTTTTTACAACTATTTATTCTATTGTCCAGAATCTTATAAACAGCATACTGCCCTCCCATAAAGAGCAAGAAAACATGTATAGGTACGTTGTTTACCACCATAGTCAATTGGTCGATCATGAAGATCAAATAACAGAATACCTGGACTTAAACAACAAAGCATAGACAACAATACCAATGGACCCTCTGTACTACAACAGATTTTGTATTCAAGTTTTCGCTTCCCCCTACTCTTCTCCTTTCTTTAAAGAAGAACAACCAGCACAAACGCCTGAAATAAAACCGTTAAAGGAGCGCGTCACATACCCTTTTGGCAAAGACACCTCTACCTCATCTCGCAGGCATTCAACTTTACCACATTCCAAACATTTAAAGTGAAAGTGGTTGTGGTGGTGGTGTTCGGTTTCATCTCCACAATTGATACACAAGGCAAAGTATTGTTTGCCATCGTCCCCTACAAACTTATGCACTTGTCCATCTTCACAAAAGCGATTTAATATTCTATAAATAGTGGCCCTATCCATAGAAACACTCAGTTTGGATTGCAGCATATCATGGCTCATAGCTGTTTCCTCAGCTTTTAAAACAGCCAACACCTCCTCTTTTGACGCGGTACTCCTTCTTTTCATATTAATTAATGCGACTTTGTTGCAATAATAAAAACTATACTTACCTTTACAATACTAAACTGCAATATAACTATTGGGTTTTACGCATCAAACAACAACAATACTATGAAACACAATCATTTTGAAACCATTATTATAGGTGGCAGTTATGCTGGTTTGTCTGCAGCTTTGGCGCTGGGCAGATCCTTAAGAAAAACATTAATTATAGACAATGGACAGCCCTGTAACCGACAGACACCCAATTCCCATAATTTCTTAACTCGAGACGGTATTCCTCCACAAGAAATAGCCAACAAAGCTAGAGCAGAGGTAGGCCAATACAGAACCATTCAATTCCACCAAGGGCTTGCCACAGCAGGAGTTAAAACGGATTTTGGATTCGAGGTCACAACCAACGACAACACCACCTACTCAACTCAAAAATTAGTATTGGCTACCGGCATAAGAGATCTTTTACCTGAGATTGACGGAATGGCGGCGTGCTGGGGCATTTCGGTAATCCATTGCCCGTATTGCCATGGTTATGAAGTAAGAAACCAAAAAACAGGCATTCTAGGCAATGGCGACTATGGTTTTGAATTTTCAAAAATGATCCGCCATTGGACAGAAGATTTAACCTTGTTTACCAACGGTATTTCTTCTTTATTGCCAGAACAAACCAATTTGCTTCGCCAACACAACATCCGCATTGTTGAGAAACAGGTAGCCCAACTACAACAAGAAAAAGGGCATCTACAATCCATTGTCTTTGAGGACGGTTCTAAAGAAGCGTTAAAAGCTTTGTATACCAAGGCGCCTTTTGAACAAAGCTGCAGTATACCCATAGCGTTAGGGTGTGCATTAACAGAAGAGGGGTATATAGAGGTAGATGCCATGCAGAAAACATCGGTTCCAGGCATCTATGCCTGTGGCGATAACACTACCATGAAACGCTCTGTAGCCAATGCGGTGGCCATGGGCAATACGGTTGGGGCTGTTTTAAATAAGGAACTGATTGAGGAAAAGTTTTTGAAAGCGTAACCAAAAGCTGTTGGGCTGGTGTTGGGCTGGTAATGGCCCTACACCAAGTACTACAATAACACTCCAAACAAAGATGGCTCCTATTGGATTCGGAACCCTTAACATGCACACTAATGAAAGAAAAGTGCCACCTTTTATAAAGGTTGAGCACGTCCTGAAATGTAATATGGTTTAAATTTCTTTGAAAAATTTTGAACTAAAACCCAACCTTTGTAGTTTTGTATCGTGTACGACATAAACGGAAGCGATACAAATATGCAGACTTACATCAAAACCAATTTAACCCAAAACATTTTCAGACTCCTATTGGCCTTGTTCATGTTCTATGCTGGCTTTAGTCATTTGACCTTTAACAGGGTGGACTTCCAAGCCCAAGTACCCGATTGGGTACCCATGAGCAAAGATTTGGTAGTCATTCTGTCTGGAATTGCTGAAATGGCATTGGCCATTGGACTCGCTTTTTGGAAAAACCAAAGGGTAAGATTCGGTTGGGCACTGGCTATTTTCTTTGTATTGATATTTCCGGGTAACATTGCCCAATACCTCGATGGGAAAGATGCTTTTGGGGTCTTGGACTCGGATGGTGCCCGTTTAAGGCGCCTGTTTTTTCAACCAGTATTAATTGTTTGGGCCTTGTGGTCATCGGGTGCATGGAAGGCCTGGCGCAACAGTAAAAAAACCACGTAATGGACGATTCTCAATTAAAATTAAGCAACCAGGTCTGTTTTCCAATTTATTCCGCTTCTAGGCTGATTACCAAAGCCTATAAACCTTATTTGGACAAGATGGGCCTCACCTACCCTCAATACTTGGTGATGATGGTGTTGTGGGAGCACAAAGAACTGACTGTAAACCAAATAACAGAAAAATTATTACTCAACACCAATACGGTGTCGCCTTTGCTCAAGCGCATGGAAAAAATGGGGGTTGTAGAGCGCTCTAGATCCGACCAAGACGAACGCAGCGTAGTGGTACGATTAACAGAAAATGGTAGGCAATTAAAAATGGAAGCCAGGCCCATCCCCGACCAACTAATAAAAACTTTGGTTACAGAAAACATTTCTATGGCAGATGTTGTTCAGCTTAAGGAATTGCTCAACGAGTGGATCAGCATCCTCTCAGAAAATGATCCAAAATCAGAATAAGAAATAAAGAGAAGTATATAAAATTGAAACAATAACATATGGAATTAATAGATAAATTAAAATGGCGTTACGCAGCGAAGGCCATGAACGGAACAACGGTAGAACAGGAGAAGATGGACAAGATCATTGAAGCCATATCGTTGGCCCCTACCTCCAGTGGTTTGCAGCCATTTGAAGTAATGGTAATTACCAACCAAGAGGTTAAAGAACAAATCAAACCGGTGGCTTGGAACCAAACGGTTGTAACCGATTGCTCCCATTTGTTGGTATTTGCAGCATGGGACACCTACACGGCAGATCGCATCAACAAAATGTTTGATTTGACCAACGAAGTGCGTGGGTTTAAAAACGAGGGTTGGGAGAATTACAGACAAATGCTTTTGAACAGCTACCCACAAAAAGATGCCGAAGAGAATTTTCAGCACGCTGCCAGACAAGCCTATATTGCTTTTTCACAAGCCATCACTGCTGCAGCTTTCTTAGGGGTTGACAGCACGCCAATGGAAGGGTTTGATGCAGATGCCGTGGATAAAATTCTTTCTTTGAGAGAAAAAGGGTTAAGGAGCTGTGTTTTGTTGCCTATTGGGTATAGGGATGCGGAAAAGGATTGGTTGGTGAATTTGCCGAAGGTTAGGAAGCCGATTGAAGATTTGATTACAGAGGTTTAGAGGGTTAATCCTCCGGATTATATTGTATAAAGAGCCCCTCATATTGCTATGAGGGGCTCTTTTTTGTTTTATAGTTTTTTTTTGGTTCGACTTTTTGATAGAGGGGTTGGTTGTTTTTAGTTACGTTTTTTTGGTTCGATTTATTAGTGGTGGGTTTTCTTTTTATTTGGGGTTGTGATTTTTCTGGGGTGGCCCAGGGACTCGTTTTTGCTTTTTGCTTGATCAAAAACCAAAGCAAAAAATCAAGACTGCTTTTAAATGGCTAAAAATAAGCCTCATTGCAATCTTGAAATTCAGGAACTCGCACCCCTGCGCAAGGCCAACGCGGCTCAAACAGCTGAATTTCGGGAACGTTATGACTATGGCTTATTTTTTTTACGCCATTTAAAAGAGGTCGGATTGGGGGTTCATTGCTACCGATCTATATTCGACGTATTTAAAATCAATGTTTTAATAGCGGGCTGGTTTTCAATTTCTGGAGGCTTGCGGGAGGATGGCCGTGTTGCAGGCGGGGCTGGCTTTTGAGGATCTTTAACAGCTTGTTAGCTTGAGATAATCGATTTTAATTGTTTAGTAAAAAGCATATTTTCTGAAATAAAATGACATTTGTTTTATCAGCTATAGAAATAATGAAGTGCATTACGCTCAAACATTTATTAGTCGATGAAAATAAATGTATTGGTATTCAATTTAACTCAGATAAAGTAATTGAAGCTTTAGTACAGCAATTCATTTAGGATGCCTTATCTGGTTAATTCTAAACAAAATATTGACCTTTTGTTTTCAACTTTTAAAGGGGTCGCTTGGGTCAATGGCGCTCACTTTTTCCCTAAGAAAACAGTTCAAAATAATAAARGCAGTTCTGGTATAAGCTGGTACCGAAATAGAAMAGTGGAACCTGGGTATTTRTGCTGCCCTGAAAACTACTTGCAAAAACTAGAGATTTGCAAATATGCAGACAACACCGTAAAATCTTATGTGTCCTGTTTTGAGGCGTTCATCAACCATTATAAAAATCTAAAACTTAATGAAATAACAGAACAAAACATTAGAGACTATATCTTAATTCAAATAAGACATGGAAARGCCGATGCTACCATCAACCAAATAATTAATTCCATCAAATTCTATTTTGAAGTTGTTATGGGAATGCCCAACCGATTTTATGCCATTGAACGGCCTAGAAAGAAAAAGAAACTCCCTATCGTATTGTCTATTGAGGAAGTGAAAAAAATGATCAACAGTACYGAAAACATCAAACACAGATGCATTCTTGAAGTTTTATATTCGACAGGAATAAGAAGATCGGAGCTTTTAAACTTAAAATTAACTGATATTGATAGTGAAAGAATGGTAATYAAAGTAAGRGATGCCAAAGGAAATAAAGACAGGCAAACCATGTTGGATCGACAAGTTTTAWACAACCTTCGTACTTACTTTAAARAATACAGACCTACAGAATACTTATTTGAAGGAGAAAAGGGAGGTGTATATAGCGCGACAAGTGTTGCTAAGATCCTTGCGAATAGCAAGAATAAAGCTGGCATTAGAAAACGGGTTACTCCCCATACTTTGAGGCATAGCTTTGCCACGCACTTACTAGAAAACGGTACCGACTTAAGGTACATACAAGCCCTTTTAGGCCATGAAAGCAGTAAAACAACAGAAATTTACACCCACATAGCAATCAATGCAATTAAAACTATAAAAAGTCCGATTCAGTTGTTAGATTTAAAAAAGAAATAAACGCCACAGTGGTGTTTAGCCACAGTGGCGTTTAGCCAAATGTTGTAGGTAATAATATGATTTATGAAAAAAGATACAATTATTGAAGCAGGAATCAATGCTATTCCTTATGTGGGAGGGGCTGTTGCAGCATTGTATTTCGGAAATAAAAACGAAAAACGATTTCAGCGTTTAGAAGAGTTTTACGAAAAACTAAGAGAGGAACTTGAGTCAGGCACATATGATGAGTTTAATTTCAATGAAACTAATGCAGAGCAATTTCAAGACTTGATTTCTGAAGTTCATGAAAAAGTAGAAAAAGAATCTAGGGAGACAAAGAAAAAGTTGCTGCGAAATTTTTTCACTACTACAATACAAAACCCTTTAGAAGGAGATTTTGACTTACGTCTAATTTTTCTTGATTCGTTAGACTCATTATCGGAATTTGATTGTAAAATTCTTGCTTTTCTTAAAACTCAGGAACAGGTTCAAATAAAAGTGATTTCTGGAGCAGACCCTTATCTTATTTATTCAAGTGTGAACAAATTGACTTCACTTGGGTTTTTAGAAACTCGAAGAGGAAGCTTCACTATGAACGGTAAGCAAGATGAAAACTTAGATAACATCGTTTTCCTTTCCAGATTAGGAAAACAATTTATTGAATACGTTAAAATTTAAAACTACCTACAACAATATGTAAAAATGCATTAAAACGCATTTTACATTAAACGTTCTATGCAATTACAATGAAACCAGAAATATATTATACAGCTTTAGACACTTATGATTCCGATTACGGAGAGGAATTTAGTTGGGGAAAATATATTGAGTGGTCTAAATTGACTCATCTGAAAGAATTAGTTTCACTAGATGGAATGTTAAACGGATTATCATTTAAACCTGATTTTGACTCAAAAACTGACTGGAATTATATAATTACTGACGGAGAAATGGTAACTCTATTTTTTAATTCAATTGATTATGTTTTGGAAAAAGTTAAGGATTTAAAATATTTTAATTTACTAGCTGTAATTAAAGAACCTGAAAAGGAAAAAGCGAAATTGGAAATTGATTTTGAATTTGTAGGATACGATTTAATAGAAAAAGAAGGAGACATTAGCGCTCTAACAAATTGTGGTGGATTTGACGAAACTTTTTCACCAACGGATTTGAATGAATTCGGACTGATTTCTGATTATAATAAAGCTAAAAGAGTTCAAACGGAATTACCTATTAATAATCCAGCGGAACATCACGCAGATTGTTATCTATATGAGGTTTGGAGACATAAAAGTATTGGGCGGAAAGAAAAAATAAAAGCATAGAACACTATATATAGCAAATTGGGCGATTAGTGCTTAATCAAAAGGTCGTTCTCTATTTGCAAAGTCACCAAATCTTTTGATTTGGTATTAAAAGAAAAAAATTAAAACAAAATACAAAAGATTTGGCTTGTGGCTAAACCGAAATTAATTGCTTATTTTCTGCCCAACTTGCCATATATTTAACGTTATAACCAATAGATATGAAAAAACTTTTAATAATTTTCAGTCTTATCGCATTGAGTAATTCTTGTTTTGCAGACTTTGTGGATGTAGCAACTATTGAGATAAATGGTAATTTGGTTAGGAAATTAACTCGTAACAACTCATCACCATATTTAATATCTTTTTCGGCATTTAAACCAAGTGACACGCTAACTATAAAAGTTTGGACTGATTACGGAGGTGAATACAATTCATATATAACGTACCAAAACAAAGTAACGGATAGAAAAGACCCCATTCATCGATTTGGTGAAATTATACTTACTGAGAAAATGATAGAAAACCCTCATTTATTTTCAGTTACATTCATTCATGAAAGAAACGACTCAACTACTAAAAGCACTTGGGAAATATTTGAATCAACAGATGATCCAAGAATCGAAAAAGCTTATTCTCAAATAAATCAATTCATTGAAAGCTTGAAATCTGATTCATCTAACTTGAATGATTTTCTAATGGACTCAATAGGATGTAATATTTCATCTCCAAAATTAGACAAGAATGGATTAAGGCAAACTGGAGATACCATATTAGTTTCTCGTAATGATATTCGAAAACTCTTAATCCTTACTAGTGAGGAAAGAAAATATTTATCTCAATTTAATTCAAAAGATTATGTTCAGCTGTACAATCTTAGTACAAGAATGTATGGTCAAATTTACGTCGATAATGAGAACTTAAACTGGGTTTCTCTTCTAATTGCGAATTTTTCAGATTCTAAGATATTATTCCATTTTGTTTTCGAAAACAATCAATACAAATTGAAATCAATAACAATATAAAAAGGTTATAACACTGTGTGAAAATGCATTAAAACGCATTTTACACTAAACGTTATCGGCAACGCTTCACCAAATACAAAGAATATCAAGACATGAATATTAGATTTTTTATTATAGTCATCTTTTTATCTACTGTTAGTTTATTGCATGGACAAAACAACAGTAACCCCGTTAATATAATCGTAAAAGGTGAATTTGAATTTATTGAACCATCTGTTAATGCCTTAATTTATATGGAACAGCTGAGTTTTGAAGAGTGGAAAAGATTTTTAACCAAATTAAAATATGAAGGAATGGATACCGAAAACATACCTTATATTTATTCGAAAGGTTCTTTTGACGGCATGCCTATGGTTCAAGGAATTGCTAAAGACCACAAAGGAGTTCTAATTGAATGGCAAAACTTCGGTGATAAAACTTTGATTATGGATTCTATTGAAAAAGAGCTACAACCTTTTTTTGCGGAAAATCGTGATAATCAAAAGTTTTATTTAGTCAAAAAAGAGAACGTTACTTTTCAGTTTATTCTTAAAAGAAATTCAGAACTCGGTATGGAAAGCGTGCACTTAAAAAAGTTATAAATTAGAACTGATTGGAGTTTTGTAAGAACTCCAATCAAACCATGCATCAACTAAAGAGACTTTTCCATCTCTTCCCACACCATTTGCACATAAAACAAAGCTTCTTTTTCATCATGGCTGATTGCCATGTCGCTATGATACAAAGCCATGTTGTGTGTCATTTTGAGTGAATTGATTAAGTCTTCGGGATCGTAATGAAGAATTTGCCCAAGAAAATTGAGTTGCTCTGGTGTTTTGGTAAGTCTACCACCCAGGCCAACTTTGGAAGTTCGACTATGCTTTAATTCCTCCTGAACTGAGTAACCTTTATATAACTCCTCCTAAAAGTCACTTAGCCAGATCAAATGAACAATTCACGGAATGTTGGAAAGCCAAACTGTGGCGACCGAATAACTCTTCCTTACTATAATTTACGATTTTCAGGTTTCACTTGCCTTGTACTTCTTTTTTTGTTTTGTAATTGTCTGTCTAAAAAGTCTGTTCAAAGTCAAGGGTGGACAAAGCGCGGCCATGCTCGTTGGGGTTGTCCGTTCACCTGCCTTTTGTTTAGTGCAAAGGACTTTTGAAACTTTAATAGAATAGCAAACGAAATACCATGCTCCTTCTAGTGGTAAATAAAGGCAAAGAAGTTGGTACAATTTTATGGTAAACACCAGCCTTTTTTAGGCCATGAAAGCAGTAAAACCACAGATATTTATACCCAAATAACAATCCAAGCAATTAAATCTATAAAAAGTCGGCTTCAATTATTAGATTTAAAAAAGAAATAAACGCCACAGCGGTGTTTAGCCGCAGTGGCGTTTAGCCAAATGTTGGCGGTAATTAAAAATTATGACACAAGAATTCTACAAGTTTGATGCAAAAATCAGTTATGGAAGGAGTCCAGTTACAATAGAGGCTGATATAGAATTTGATACTCTAGCTCATATTGACAAATCAAGTGAACTTTTAAAAAAGAACTCATTCAAAGTGATTAAAGGAAAAAAATGGCTTGACATTTTACCCTTCAACAATTCAACACATTTTGCAATATCAGATAGATTAAAAAAAATCATTGATGATAACATTCTGACAGGATTAATGACTTTTCCTATTTCAATCGTAGGTCACAAAGAGAAAAACTACTATGGACTTATAATTACTTCAAGTGCAGGAGCAATTCAAAATCTCGAAAAATTGAATAATTATGAAGAGGAAAATATAAAGTTTGACTTTGAGACTTGGGATGGTTCAGATTTTTTCACGCTAAAAGACACATTAATTTTTGCATGTACCAAAGAAGTGGCTGAATTATTAACAAAACATAAGTTGACTAATCTTGAGGTTGAAAAATTATAAAAAACTACCGCCAACAAGGTATAGCCAATAAGGCGATTAGTGATAATTTTAAAGTCCTGTTCATTGAGCAGGCAACGCCAAAACAAAGTTTTGACGTTTAACAAAGATGGAAAATTAAAAGTAAAAACGTTTGTTTTGGCTTGGTGGTAAACCGTAAGTGAAGTACTTCAATCTGCCCTACTGTCCATACACAGAACGTTACCATACATACCCAAACAATGCCGATAATTGAACTTCAAACAAAAATAAAAGCTGATAGAAATTTAGTGTTTGACCTGTCTCGAAGTATCGATTTACACAAAATATCAACCGAATATACGAATGAGGAAGCAATCGCTGGAAAAACAAGCGGATTAATCGGAATGAACGAAAGTGTAACTTGGAGAGCAAAACATTTAGGAATCTACCAAAAACTGACTTCTAAAATAACGGAATTTGATAAACCGAATTACTTTGCAGACGAGATGGTTAAGGGAGCGTTTGCTGAATTTAAACACGAACACCACTTTGCGGAATCGGATAGCGGAACTTTAATGACCGACTTTTTTGATTATAAATCACCTTTTGGAATTTTAGGAAAATTAGCGGACAAGCTCTTTTTGAAAAAATATATGACTGAATTACTGACCGAACGAAACCGAATTGTAAAAGAGTTTGCGGAATCTGATAAGTGGAAAGGATTAATAAATTAAAAAGTACGTATGGTAACAACACCTATGCGATAATGTGGGATTTTGGCCTAATCGAAAAGCTCTTGTCTATTTGGTTTGGCGCCAAAGATTTAAATTTAGTATTTTAGAAAAAATAAACACAAAATATAAACTTTGGCTAAGTGCTAGCTCGAAAAATCTCTGATTTTCTACCCCGCACTACACATAGCTAAACATTGGCTGCAATTATGATAATCCGAACTTTCTGTTTACTATTGATAATAAGTTCTTGTGCGAAACCTAACTGCGATGAATTCGCTTATCAAGATGATTTCAGGGACGCCTTTATTGCTGGAGCCGGGTACAAGAAGTGTACAGTACTGGAAATAAATGAGATAGATACCATAATCAATTCCCAGCACTTTTTTGACTCAAAAGGACGGACAGATTCAGTAATTCATCTGATGAATACCCCAAGTAGCACCTACTATGAAGTAAATAAATACAACAAAACGGATAGTGCTCCAAAATCAATTAGGAGATTTAAACTCTATGATGAGAATGGTCAATTTGTACAGCCGCGCCTGATTTTTGAAACGTTTTTCAAGAACGGTAAGGAATATGAATTTCACTATGGAAATGACGGTATGTTGAGCTACTCTGAATTCACTAACAATAATGAACAATCACACATTTATAGAAAATATTTCTCAAATGATTCCACAATACTCTATTACACGTTGTATTCATACAATCAAAACAGACGGATGATTTTGAGTGAAAAGTTTAATCGTGATTCTTCTAAAATCGGACACAGAGTTTTTGAGTACAACTACTCAAATTCGATACCGAGTAAAGAAACAACTTTTGTTCACGATACTCTTTACATGGAGCTTCAGAGAACTTTCGAAGACTGTTATTATGTGTCAGAAGAAATTGATTTAAACTACAATAGACAGGTTGAATCTAAGATTTTGAACTCCTTCAATAGCGATGGTCTTCCCAAAAGTTTTAGAATTGAAGGATATCCTGAATCTGAAAACACGCTTTGGATTTATCAATATGAGGGAAAACAGGTAACAAATGCTATGAATGAATGGGTTTCATTGGTCAGAATGTTTTCGTGGGGATTGGAAAGTCCGCCACAAGTTTTAAATTTAAATCAAGGCGTTGCTATATGCGAGACGAGAGATTAGAGCGTTCTAATCCCCACTCATCATAATTAGACGTTAGGCAACATAAACTAAAACAATGAGAGAAAATAGAATTGTAAATTTTTCAACTAAAATTGGATTGATAAAACAAAAGCCAATTCAAGCGTTATTCGGGTTTTTATTCACTTTAATGCCGATGCTCATTATAATTCCATTAGGAATAGTTTTCTCTTCTCTAGACAGTGACATACCAGAAGCAAATTATGATGAGGTTAATCAAAATGGAACTTTAGTAGTTGGAACCGTTGATGATATAGAAGTCCAGTATAATACTCAGATAAACGGACAACATCCTGCAATACTGTCATACTCATTTGAATTTGATGGACAAACGAAATTTTCTAAAGTAAAAACACTTGAACCGACAAAAGTTGAACAATTAAATGTTGGTGATTCAGTTGATATTAAAACCTTAAATAACCAATCAATTATTGTAGGATTCAGACCATACAGTTTCCCTATTGGATTTATTTTCTTCTTCCCAATCCCTTTCTTGATAATTGGATTACCCTTTTTAATCTCATTGCTATTTGGAGTGTCAAAAGAAGTAAAATTATATAAAGAAGGACAACTTATTGATGGAGAAATTCTTGCAATGACGCCCAATTCAGGACTTCCAATTACGAATATTGGACAATCGGTAAATGTGCACTATCAATACAATGACTCTAAAGGAAAGAGACAAATCGGTAAATCGAAAACTACTGATTTCTCAATATTGAGTGATAAGAAAAAAGGTGAAACTATTAAGGTTTTAGTTTTACCAACTAATGAAGCTAAATCTTGCTTATATCCTGAGTTAGCAGCAATTAAAAATCAATGGAACGATTAAAGACATTGCCTAACAAACTGCATGAAATCATGGCTAGTTTGTGGTAAACGTGGCTTTAATTCTTTTTTGATAGCCCGTCAATCCTGTGGATTGACTCGGTGGTAAACCGAAACTTTAGTAACTTAAAAACAGCCACGCTTCATACAGCGAGCGTTATACTTAAAAAAAATATTCAGTACATGAAGAAAACTATTTTTTCTATATTACTTACAAGCTTGCTGTTTTCGTGTGATAACAAATCGAACGAAAAGGAACAAAAACTCACGAATCAACCAACTACAGTAGAAAAAAGTGATTCCATTCAGAACACTTCCTTAAAAATTGAAATTGAGGAGTTCTCAAAAGAAGAAATCCCCGAATCAATTGAAATCAAAGGAGACCTCTTAATCGCGAAAAGATGGAAAGATAATAATGGAGAAAATATTTTAATTCTTTCAAGGAAGGGACCTATTAAAGAAACGGAATACGAGGTCGAATTTTCAGGTGACGAAAGATATGCTGAATTGTATGGTGCACAATATGTCAAGAAGAATAATGAGTATGAGCTTCTTTGGGACATTTATGATTTTGAACGTCATTGCCCATTTGATTTATGGATAGGTTGTTTACCCAAATCAACACAAATAACTGATTTGGATAATGATGGAATAACAGAAACTACAATTATCTATAAGTTGACTTGTAGAAGTGACATGTCGCCATCTAATATGAAGTTGATAATGCATGAAAACGACACTAAAATGGCTCTACGAGGTACTATGATTCTTGAAATAGACAAAGGAAGAATAACAGATGATTTTGAATATGATTTATCAAAAGTAGACACCACTAATTTATCTGATTACGAGAGAATAAGTGAGTTGTTTGGTCGTTATTCAAACGAAAATGACTTTAACGAAAAACCGGCTGTGTTTTTGGAATTTGCCAAGAAATCTTGGGTAGACCTCGTAGACAAAGACGGGTTTGAACAATTATAAATAAGCATAACTACAGGTAGGTGGCATTGGCGGAATTGGTCTTGAAAGATCATATTCGTAACTTAAGTCTCATCCCCGAATCGTTATCGGTAACTACTAATATTAATGCCAGAACTCAGCAACATTCAGACATTCATAGAAATTCAGGGTGAAGATTACTTGCCATCTACAAAGCAATTTAAACAAGTTTTAATCAACCTTGATGCATGGGACCAATTGACTGAAAAAGCATTTTCAAATCCAAACTGGAAGAATGACAATGGCTATGTATCCAGTGAATTAATGAACCTACAACCGCGAAGAACCAAATATTCTAACGTAAGACTTAGGCCTCTATTACGAGTAGTAACACCAGCAATTGATAGCTCATTAAAGTCAAACTGGATATCATACGATCTGCTTATCGAAACTAGCGAACTGATGGAGGATTATGTTAACGGAAAATTTCAAGAGCAAACTTTTAATTTAGTTGAACAACTTACACTTGCTATGGCTAGTATGTTTGGTACAGCAACTTATTTTACAAACGAGGCTGATGATGGTGAGCCCTCCAACGGTTTACGAACTAATAACCCAGGCCAACTTTGGAAGTTCGACTATGCTTTAATTCCTCCTGAACTGAGTAACCTTTATATAACTCCTCCAAAAAGTCACTTAACAAGATCAAATGAACAATTCACGGAATGTTGGAAAGCCAAACTGTGGCGACCGAATAACTCTTCCTTACTATAATTTACGATTTTCTGGTTTCACTTGCCTTGTACTTCTTTTTTTTGTTCTGAAATTGTCTCTCCAAAAGTCTGCTCTATGTAAAGGGTGGACAAAGCGCGGCCATGCTTGTTGGGGTTGTCCGTTCACCTGCCCTTTGTTTAGTGCAAAGGACTTTTGAAACTTGAATAGAAGAACAAACGAAATACCATGCTCCTTCTAGTGGTAAATAAAGGCAAAAAAGTTGGTGCAATTTTATGGTAAACACCAGTCTTTTTTAGGACATGAAAGCGGTAAAACCATAGAAATTTACACCCAAATAACAATCCATGCAATTAAAACTATAAAAAGTCCGATTCTGTTGTTAGATTTAAAAAGAAATAAACGGCACAGTGGCGTTTAGCCTAATGTTGTACGCCATATAAAAAACGCCCTGCATGAAAATTAAACTTATCATATTGACTCTGATTTTTGGATTAATTGGCTTCGGATTGATTTTCTATTTTAAGCCATTTAAACCACTTGATAAGTCTGTGCAGATTGATAAGATTGAAATAATTAAACATAAACGGAGACTTGATTTAATTTCAAATAATCAGATAATAAAATCATACAAAATTTCACTTGGACGAGTTCCAAAAGGACATAAAGAATACGAGGGGGATAAAAAGACACCAGAAGGATTGTATGTAATCAACGATAAAAAACCCAATAGTGGATACCATAAAAATCTTGGGATTTCTTACCCTAAAGAACTTGATAAAAAACATGCTGAGTCTATTGGCAAAAGTCCAGGTGGATTGATTAAAATTCACGGAATTCGAAACGGATTCGGCTGGATTGGTAGATTTCATTTGTTGTTTGATTGGACTTTAGGTTGCATCGCAATGACTGACAAAGAAATTGATGAATTATATGAAAATGTGAAAATTGGCACACCGATAGAGATAAAACCATGAATGTAAAAACTAAAAATATATTGATTAGGCTTTGTTATATAATTCCATTTCTATTGTTTGCATACGCATTTATCGAGGAAGGATTTTTAATGGAAGAGCGTTTTCGACAATTTGATTTTTGGATTATTGCTCCGTTGATTGTTTTTTTATACCAGTCAATTAGGAATTCTATTATTGGTTGGGGAGCAGCAATGATTTTGTATCTGATTTTTTCATACTTAATCGGAGATGGTTTATTAAGTTCGATTGATTCACTTGGAGCAAAAATTGATAAGCAGACTTTTGTGATTCAAAT
This sequence comes from Cytophagales bacterium Alg240-R148, assembly GCA_900537185.1. Taxonomy (GTDB): domain Bacteria; phylum Bacteroidota; class Bacteroidia; order Cytophagales; family Cyclobacteriaceae; genus Alg240-R148. The sequence goes on along the minus strand of LS999826.1, from coordinate 1,651,389 downwards.
AGTAATAGGATTAATATTTATGGGATTAGGATATTTATATTGGAAAATTAGACCAAAAAAACGATTGATTTGAAAGAAATACGGCGTACAACAATGTATAAAAAACATAAGTGGCTCAGTGGTTTACGGAACTTCGGTGCATTTAATCAGCTCCGCCAAATCTGCGATTTGACGGTTAGTTTTAAAATATTAAATTTGTGTCTAATCGCAAATTTGGCTCAGTGTAAATTGACAGGTAAGTACCTCTAAATCACTTACGTTTCTTATACGAGCCGTTGTGTTTCATTGGTTATGAGCAAAATTTATCGCATTGAACTTGAAGGAGAACTAATAGGAACTACTCGACTTGAGAAGGCTGATGCACCGATGGGAGTTGTTTTTGGAGAAATCATATTCAATCACAGTAGATTTAGCTATGACTTCTTCAAGTCTTATTGTCAATCCAAAAACATCGAAGTTACTGATGACTACCCAGAAGACAAACTAATATCAACTAGAACAATCAATTCTCTAACAATTAAGAACAAAGAGGGAATCGAAATAACTGGAATGGGAAACAAAATAAGCGGATTGAATAGCGAAGGGTTTGAAATTTCAATTGAAGGTGTCAGTTATCCGTTTTACGAAGAAGAATTCCCCCATCATGTACGTGAATACCAAAACAAATTTAAATGACACACTCTGACCCAAGAATTGAACAGATTATGAACCGAATCGAAGATTCGGGTTGGGAGATAACAATCGTCGATTTAAAAACCGAATGGTGGGCTGATGTGATTATAAAACTCAAGTCGAATTGGTCAACGAAGGATGCCCTTGCTTACTTGACTCTTCTAGTAGATCCACAATATTCAGATTTGAATTCCAGAAAACCAGAACATGGGATTTGGGCAATTTCAATCGGGTCAAACGTTCCTCGAACTAAGGAAGATTATGAACGCTGTTGGGCATTAAACCAAATTGCTAATAGTGAAAAAGAAATTATAGGCCTTCTCGATTCATTAAGAAAAACGAAAACACAACAAATGCTATGAATGAATGGGGTTTCATCGGTCAGAATATTTTCGTGGGGATTGGAAAGTCCGCCAATACTTTAATTTGGAATTTAAAGTGAATTAATTAAAAACAAAATATAAACTCTTGGCTACGTGCAAATTTGAAAAATCCGCTTTTCAAATCCCGCACTCCGCATAGCCGAGTGTTTAAGAAATTGAAATTCATTATGAGAGTCAAGTGCAAAAATTGTTTACCAAAAGAAGGTATTGATCTCCCTCAATTTTCTCAATCAGAGAAAAAAGAATTAACTAAAATTAAAATTGAATCTGGTATAAAAACGGTAAAAGTGCTCATGAACCAATATGGTTTGTCTCACCTTGAATCTAAATATATAGTAACTCATATTAATGAAAACTATGGGAAATGTAATCAATGTGATTATCTAAAATTAGACGAGGAAAATATAATTTGTCCAAAATGCAAGGCTCTCAACCTCAATTGGATTTTATAAAGATGAAACTTTTCAGCAAATTCAAAAACGAAATCAATTGACATTGGGATAGAAATTACGGTTTACCCTTATCTGACAATCTAATATATGACGAACACCACATCAAAGTTTTTAAATCTGAATGGAATGAACTGCACATATTAATCGAAGACACGGAGTTATTTAATTTTATTGAGGATTACCTGGTGGACAAAGGCGGGTTAAATGTTGGGTACCTCCAACAATGTAAAGTTGATTTGCTCCACCTAAATTGGAACAGAACTTTTGTTGATAAAAAAGAAAAAAAATTATTACGACTACTAAACGACCTTAATTCTAACGAATTTGATGAAATTTGGAAACTTAACAATAAATAAAAACTGGCAACAAGGTATATGTTGAGTAAATAAAACCTCAAAAAAAATAAACTCGATTCAAATTATTTTATTTTTAATAAATAATGCTGCGAATTCTCAAAGTAAATCGACACCCAATTTATAACAGGAAAATGAGTATTCTAAAATTAGATCTCAACAAAAAAGAAAACGTTAATGACTCCCTATCAATATTATTGACAAGATTCTCACACAAACCATCCCCCGAATTAGGGCAAGCCGAAACAGCAACCGCGCATCTGTCCCTTTTTCAAGACAATAAATATTATGAAATAATTCTTTCTGAACACGGAATTGCAGGGACTCCCAAAAATGAAGATGGGTTATCTAATATTGAACGTTACGATTCCATAATTTGGAAAGGATACTTTATACAATTAAAAAATATTAACTACGACAAATCAATAGAGGTAGTTATTTCAAAAAAAGACAATTAAAATGACAAATTTATAATCGAGCAGACGGCCGAGTGCCTTTTACACCCAGTACCTATGGGACCATGTCCCTCCTCTCCTCACACCCCGTGCTCGCGAGCATATACAGCGGTTCTTCAGGCAAACTATAATACACCTCTAAATGCCGACAGTTATCATTTTTCACTTCGATAAAAGGGGTTAACTTTACACTTAAAAAAGTCTCCATTTTTTGTCCCTACCTAACTTAACCCTAACACCAATTCCCATCTAAAAACTCGAACAAAAAAGCGAAAACCCGACCTCCTACCCCCTATATCCTATAACAAAAAAAGGCATCCTACAAGAGCAAAAAAATACTCGTCCAGTTTTCGGTTGCTGGCTAAATTCCATCTTCGTTACTTTGTACTAAAACACTAAGGATGAAATTTAAAGATTTGCACTACCAAGACAAACCATTGCTCATTGGCAACGTTTGGGACGTACCCAGCATCAAAGCTATGGAAAAGCTCAATTTTCAGGCCATAGGCACTTCAAGTTCGGCTATTGCTACCCTTTTGGGCTACAAAGACGGTGAGGAAATGGCATTTTCTGAATTAGAATATATTATAAAACGAATAGCACTTACTACCACCCTTCCATTGTCGGTAGATTTGGAGTCTGGGTACAGCCGCCAACCAACAACAATTGCCAGCCATATTAAAAGGTTGGCAGCACTTGGTGTGGTGGGTATTAATATCGAAGATAGTGTAGTGCACGGAAAACGGACATTGTTAAATTGTACTGATTTCGCTGATACGATTGCGGCAATAAAGGAACAATTGCTAAAAGATAGTATAGATGTTTTTATCAATGTAAGAACCGATGCCTTCATCCTTCACCAAGAAAATGCCGTTGAAGAAAGCATAAAAAGGATTCAACTGTACAAAAGCGCTGGAGCGGACGGAATTTTCACACCTTGTATTGAAAAAGAAAACGATATAAAAGCAGTTGTACATTCTACTGATTTACCAATTAATGTAATGTGCATGCCCAACCTTCCCAATTTTGATACATTGACCAGTTTAGGTGTGAAACGAATCAGTATGGGTAATTTTCTATTCGAAAAAATGTATGGTAATTTGGAACAAATGGCACAAACTGTATTAAATCAAAAATCTTTTAAGCCCATTTTTTAAATGCTGATAACAGACCACAATACAATCGAAAACTATTACCAAGCACTGCTAGACAGAAAGCAGCACTATGTGGGTATTTTTTTTGCAGGGGTAAGAACCACTTCGGTTTTTTGTATTGCTACTTGTAGGGCCAGAAAACCGAAGCGGAAAAACGTAGAGTTTTACACCTCGTTTAAAGACGCCTTAGACAATGGCTACAGACCATGCAAAATTTGTAAACCTACAGAAAATGCCAACCAAGCACCTGAGCAGGTAGAAAGAGCCATATCGCTAATAAAAGAACACCCTAAAGATAAAATAACCGACTTCCAATTAAGACAAAAAGAGATTAGTCCAGAAGTGGTGAGAAGGTGGTTCAACAAAAATTATGGTATGAGTTTTCACGCCTACCAAAGAATGTATAGAATAAACAATGCGCTGCAAGAGTTAAAACATGGAAAGAAGGCCACCCATACGGCTTTTGATACAGGTTATGATTCTTTAAGTGGCTTTGGATATACATTTAAGAAATTAATAGGCCAATCACCAGTTCACAGCAAGGATAAGAACATTATTCTTATCAATAGGCTTACAACCCCTTTAGGACCCATGTTTGTTTGCGCAACCGAAAATGGAATATGTTTGCTTGAATTTGTTGATAGAAGAAAGCTCGAAACAGAATTTAAGGACTTGCAAAAGTTATTAAAAGCCAATATTATTTCTGGAGAGAATGAACATACCAAACAAGCCAAAAAAGAAATAAAGGAGTACTTTGCAGGTGTTAGAAAAGACTTTGCCCTTCAACTTGAACCAATCGGCACTGCCTTTCAAATTTCTGTATGGAACTGTTTACAAAAAATTGAGTACGGAACCACCGCCACTTACCAAGAACAAGCTGAAAAAATTAACAAGCCAAAAGCAGTTAGAGCAGTGGCATCCGCCAATGGCTGCAACCGCATTTCTATTGTAATACCTTGTCATAGAGTCATTGGAAAAGACGGAAATTTGACCGGATATGGCGGTGGCATTGAACGCAAAAAATGGCTTATTGAACACGAACTTAAAAATGCTGCTACAAGTAGGTTGTAGATAATTTTTAAGACATAAAAGCAGTAAAACTACAAAAACCTATACACGTGTAGCGATCCATACCATTATAACTATAAAAAGTCTGATTTAAATATTAGTTTTGGACTCATCTTAAAATTGATATACCTGTATTTGGTGCAGTTAGAGCATTATTACCATTTTTTTAAAAGAAATTATCCTTCAAAATGAATAGAGAGTTTAGAAACCTATCGGGCTGCTTGGTTAAAACATTTTTTCTACTAATAGTGTTTACAAGTTGCAAAGACAATGAATCCACTGATTTGGAAATTGACGAAGCTATTAATTTATTTCCTGTGAAAATTGGAAATAGCTGGTCCTATAAAGACCATAATGAAGACATTCATTTAGTAAAAACACTTAAAACAGAAGACATCGGAAACAAAACTTATTACAAGTTTGAAGCCTTTCCCTTCCCTTTTCATGAATTCCCTGGCGTATCTAACTTTTATGGTGAAAATGCATTGGGGTGGATTAGAGAGGATGCTGAAGGCGTTTATTTAAGAATGGTGCTGGAATCCGACATTACTACAACCCCGTTTGAAATTAATATTTTTCGAAACGAAGACCTTGGTTCAAGTTGGACTAACGAATTCAATATTGAATATCAATTTGTTGGAAATACAATGGTTGTACCCGTATTATACAACTTTCATATATCTGAAACATCTGATGTACTTAACATCAATGGAATTGAATATCAAAACACTACAAAAGTCAGCTTTTCATGTTCTTTATCCTACTACGATGAACCATATGTTAAAGAACTAGAAGGTGAGTTTGTTTTTGCTGAAAAGGTAGGGTTGATTCAGACATATTTTAAATCTACTGCCAATGGAACATTGGTAGAAAGACATTATTCTATTGTTGATTATAAACTGAAATAGTACTTCAAACAGAAAACACATTCGCTACGCATTGTTCTAAAAGAAGAACCGTGTACATTGAAAATCCAGTAACTCATCCTTTTGAGCAGGCTCAGCCCAATTCAAACATCTGGATTTCAATAACTTCAAGACTTAGACCTATTTTTTTAACACCATTTAAAAGAGGTCGGTTTGGGGTTCATTGCTTTCGATCTATATTCGATGTATTTAAAATCAACTTATATTGATAGTAAAAGAATGGAATTAATGTAAGAGATGCCAAAGGTGATAAAAACAGGAAAAACATGTAGATCGTCAATTTTTAAGCAACTTTGGTGCTTTTTTCCTAAATAAACGAACAGAACCCTTATTTGATGGGAATAATTGAAGTGCAAATGGCACAAATAAAGCAAGCATTATAACACGATTTACCCCCTGGTATCGACCTAAGTTGCATGTCACTTTCTTCTAAACTACTTGTGATTTAATAAACGTTATTCTATATTAAAATTGAACGTATTCGCTCTAAAGCCCACAGTCCAGTAGCCAACCAAAATTTTTAACCACCATAAAATGAAACCAAAAGAATTAATCGAACATTGGGTCAAAGCCTTTAATGAAGGAAATGCTGAAAAGGTTTCAGAATTCTATCATGAAGATGCCGTGAATCATCAAGTAACCAACGAACCGGTTGTAGGAAAAACTGCCATCCGTGCAATGTTTCAAAATGAGTTCAGCCAGGCGGAAATGACTTGCATAATCGAGCATATCTTTGAAGATGGACATTGGGGTATATTGGAATGGAAAGATCCATTAGGACTGAGAGGTTGTGGTTTTTTTCATATTGAACATGGGAAAATCAAATTTCAAAGAGGATATTGGGACCAACTCTCTTTTTTGAGACAACACAAGTTACCCTTGCCAACTATATAGGAACAAAGAAGAAAAGTAGTCAAAGAATCATTAAATTGAACCATATGAAAAAATATGGAGTATATGTGGTCGTGTTTTTTTTAATTTCCAGTATTGTATCGTGCAAAAAAAAAGAAGGCTGTAGAGATGTTAATGCGCTAAATTTTGACAGCAGTGCAGAAAAAGATGGCAATTGCAGCTACACCAAAGCACTTTTTTATGCGCCCAGCAACCGCATTGGAGGTGTTGTAGAAGACGTCGTGAAAATTGAAATTTATTTAGGGCCAACGCCCGGTGAACAACTTATCGGCACCATTGCTACTTTTGGTCCTACAGAGACCATCAATTGTGCGGTTACAACCGGTATTTTTGAATACGAACTTCCCGGTTCTGAAGTGGAATACATTTTTATTACCCGATATTATTACGATAACAACACAGACGAATTTGGAGATTCTCATTTGTTAAAGGCGGATAAGAATAAAAACTGTGAAACGGTTCGATTGACGCTTTAATTGTACAGCAGCTATATGAGGATGTTAAAATACTTGGGACCCATAGCTTTGGTCTTGGCATCAATGCCTGGGTATGCCCAACAAGATTCATTGGTTTTACAATCCAAACCAGACCCTTTTCAAGTAATAGAAATAGAAAAAAGACAAGCCACGGGTAAAAAATCCGGTAAAACCAATTTTGAGCATTGGTCCTATTCCCAAAAGAAACACGCTGCTGTAGGTTATTTAGGCTCCATTGCGCAGGGTGGTTATTCCAATAACAAAAGCACAAGTACCTGGCACTATGACTTGGGTGTTTTGTACCAAGGGAAGTGGGTAAAGACCAAGAATTTCCAACTTAACATGCATGCATGGGTAGAACATACCAACCTGCTTTCAGGTAGTGACCCCAAGCAGTTTGCCAAAGACCTCGACATGTTGTCTGTACCCAATGCCAGTGATGCAACCGATGCAGGGTTTTCGATAGAATATTTCCACATAGAAAATTTCTTTTTCAACGGTTTATGGGATGTATCTGTAGGGAAACTGGAGCCCACTTTTTATGTGAGCAATACCCCCTATAGTGGCTGGGATAAGATGACCCTCTTTAGCAAAACAACCGCATCAGACCCCGTGCCTGACATGGATGCTGCCTTTGGGGTATTTACAGAAGTTAATCTAACCGATTTCATTTCTTTTGGTGCTCAGGTATTGGATGATAACCCACGCAATGCCTATTTTGATCCGGGAAACTTCTTTGGCAATACCACTTACAACTACCAAGCTTTTGTGCGCTGGACCATTCCTTCCAAAAACAAATACTACAGCTACCACATTTTTAACCTATATACCTACCCCACAAGTGGTGAAAAAGCTTCTGGCAACGGTTGGATGTACATTGGAAACCAAGGCATTTCTGAGCGGTTAATTTTAACACTTAAACTTTCCAATGGAAGCGGTAGGGTACTCCAATACAATGCTGCGTACACAGCTGGGTTTGTTTACCTGAATCCATTGAACAGGCTGGGCGACCAAGCCGGTGCGGCCTTTTTGGTCAACGAAATTTCGGGACAATTGGAATATGGAATTGATGCTTATTACAAATTATACCTGCAAGATTGGGTTTCGGTTGCGGGGAGTTTACAAGGGTATTATACCAAAAGTGAAAATTTTGCGTTTGTGCCGGGTGTACGCATGATGATGACCTACTAAAGGAATTTAGTTTATAGAAAAATTGTAGCAAACAAAACTATACATATACTCCAAAATATTTCTTGTCTTTTAATACCTCTTCTTAAAGAAGATATTCCACTATTTAGTAATAAGCTCTTTAGTGTTTAAAAGCAGTGAAACCACACGAACCTACATCCATTTTGCAATCTGCACAAATAATACTAAAAAAAGTCCCATTCATTTGTTAGATTTAAGTGCATCACAAAAGAGATGCATCTGTACCTAGGAATGATATGGATAGGTACTGATAGCCAATTATTGAAAACAATAATTTCAAGATTTAACTAAATAATGGTCATGAAAATTTCAATTAGAACTAGACTCCTATTTTTTCTAACATTAATGGTGCTGGAAGGAACAGTATTTGCACAAAATAAGAAGCCCAATATACTTGTGATATGGGGTGATGACATAGGGATCACTAATATCAGCGCATACAGTCATGGAATGATGGGGTATCAAACACCTAATATTGACCGAATTGCGAAAGAAGGAATGATGTTTACTGACCATTACGCAGAACAAAGTTGTACTGCGGGTAGGTCAGCGTTTATTACAGGTCAAGCTGTTTTCAGAACAGGAATGAGTAAAGTAGGTATGCCTGGAGCAAAACAAGGGTTAAGTGCAGAAGACCCAACTATAGCCAAAATATTAAAAGGCATGGGGTATTCTACAGCTCAATTTGGTAAAAACCACTTGGGGGACAGAAATGAATACCTTCCAACAGTACATGGTTTTGATGAGTTTTACGGATCATTATACCATCTCAATGCTTCTGAAGAACCCGAGCATCCAGACTACCCAAAAGACCCACAGTTTCTTGCAAAGTATGGTCCAAGGGGTGTTTTGGATTGTAAAGCAACAAACAAGGATGATCCAACCGAACACCCAAGGTGGGGTAGAGTTGGTAAACAATCTATTAAAGATACTGGTCCTTTGACAAAAAAAAGAATGGAAACGGTAGACGATGAATTTGAGGAAAAAGCGGAGGATTATATTCGTCGGCAGAATAAATCGGGCACTCCATTTTTTGCATGGGTGAATTTTACCAAAATGCATGCTTTCACACATACCAAACCTGAAAGTTTAGGACAAGCAGGTGTAGGTCAAAGTAACTATCATGATTCTATGTTAGACCATGATAAAAACGTGGGTGCATTACTTGATTTAATCGATGAGCTTGGGATTGCAGAAAATACCATAATTGTTTATGGAACAGACAATGGACCACATAAAAACACATGGCCAGATGCAGGAACCTCTTGGTTTAGAAATGAAAAAAATACAGGATGGGAAGGTGGTTTTCGCGTTCCATTTATGGTTCGATGGCCTGGAAAGATCAAGTCTGGACAGGTTTCAAACGAAATTGTAGCCAACCTGGACTGGGCTCCAACTCTAATTGCTGCTGCCGGAGAACCTAAAATAATGGAACAACTCAAAAAAGGTAAAAAAATAGAAGGTAAAACATATAAAGTACATATGGACGGTTACAACTTCTTGCCATACCTCACAGGAAAAGTGGATCAAGGGCCACGCGATAGATTTTTTTATTTTTCTGACGATGGTGACTTGCTTGCTTTGCGATACAAGAATTGGAAAGTGCATTTTATGGTTCAGGACCAGCCCGGACAATTAGAAGTATGGCAGCGGGAATTCAGAAATTTAAGAGTCCCTTATATGTTTAATTTACGCACGGACCCTTTTGAAAATGCAACTATCACTTCCAACACTTATTGGGACTGGGTGTTCCAGCATTCATTTATTATCTATCCGCTTCCAGATGTAGTAGGAGAATTTCTCGCTACTTTCAAAGAATTTCCTCCAAGGCAAAAAGCTGCTTCTTTCACTATTGGGAATGCTTTGGAAGCGTTACAACCTAAAACACATTAAAGTATTTTAAGACAATAAGAACAAACCTAAATTATAATTTGCAACGGTAAGCATAAAGGATATTAAAACGTTCTTTGTACTTACCGTTGATTTTTAAAAGCCATAAAAAAAGGGATGCCCCATTGAAAATATCCGCCTTATTTTTATAAGGGGGTTTTGCAATTGTTGAAGTTTTTCTATGTAGTAAAGTATGAGACAAATAGTATTACTCCCTTTCCTGTTAGCGTTGAGTATCAGCTCATTTGGTCAAAATAAGTCCATACCTAATAAAGACCTTTTGACAAACAGCTTACATGTTATGATCGACAATATTCGTGACAACTATATTTATTTGGACAATAAAAATGTTGGTATAGAATGCATAAGAAAATCCTATCTAAGCAGGCTTAATAATGTTCAGTCTAGAGAGGATATGGTATTGTTTTTCGAATACCTTTTGGATGAGTTTTATGATAGTCATTTAATTCTCAGTACCAACACAAATACTTCATTTAGACTACATGCTCCTGTTTATGCCCAAACAAAAAACGAAACGACTATTATAACAAATGTTTGGAGCAGTAAAATTCAAAACCTTAAAACCAATATTATTGGAGCCGAAATTCTAGAGTTCAATGGGAAAGAGTTCAGTAAAGCTATTGATGCTTTTCCTACAGTTTGTCATAACAAAAAAAATGATGAAGTTAGAAATTGGATCGGAAATAAAATTCTTGCAGGAAGGTACAATGAATCCCGAATTCTTAAACTAAAACTGGTCAATGGGGGCACAAAAACTATCGATTTAGATGATTTCAAATTAACTAAAAACAAAGGCGTTCTCCAAAGTGAAAAAATAGATCAGATAGGAATAATTCGAATTAACAACTCTTTAAACGAACACAAACTCATAGCTAAGTTTGACAAAACATTAGACGGCCTAATGGATACAAAGGGTCTAATTATTGACCTTAGAAATACCATTAATGGTGGTCGTTGTGACATTGCAATAAGCATACTAGGAAGATTCATTGAAAAAAGAGGTGATTACCAAACTATCATATCAACCCAACGCCCAATTAATGATTTACAACCAGATCAAAAATGCATTTACGTTGAACCAAGATTAAAAACATATAACCAGCCTGTAGCTGTTTTAGTTGGTAAATGGACTGGAAGTATGGGAGAAGGGTTGGCAATGGGTTTTGATGGCTTACAAAGAGCGGATATAATAGGTACAGAAATGAGGAAATTATTAGGCGGTATGTACGGATATACTATACAAAACACAGATTTAGGGTACAATATTTCAAGAGAGAAAATATTTCACATTAATGGCACTTCAAGACAAGACTATATCCCTAATGTTCTTATCGTACCATCTGAAATTGAATCGGATGTCGTGCTTAAAAAAGGTATTGAACTAATTAATAGAAAATAACCAACCTTATTTAAAACGGGTTAACAATAGAAGAAATATATAGCCTACTACAAGAATTAGATTTAAAACAATGAAAAAAAAGAAAATCCGCGGACATAAAAGAAGGTGGAAGGCAATTGATAAGTGGTTGGCTGCCAACAAACACCTGGATGTAGACTACTTAAAAAAACACCAACGCACTTACGTTAAACTTAGGATACACCCTTGGAGTGGGATATCGTTAATCAACAGCAAAAAATCTGAGCCAACAGGCCAAACAAAGTCAAAAATGCTTGCTGGGTTAATTGAAATTTACGATGCCTGGAAATTAAAATTAGACCAATTGGATCAAAATTACTATCTAAAAATATGGTTGTTCGAACCAAGATTTTCTAATTCGCAAGTGGTGGTAGCGATTGGAGATTATTTGAATTTTTATGACGACACTTTTTTCAAACCGAATGTTTCCAAAAGTCTGGTGATTGAAAGCTATGGACCTCTTCAAAGTGAAGTTATGCAGTTTAATTGGGAAAATGGATATGACGAAGACTTCTTTGATAATACCATAGCAGACCATTATGCTTCCGTAACCGATTATGAAGCAGCCAAAAAGTGGTTAAATAAAACCCTTCAAAAACCGCACAGAGTAATAAATTTCTCTGAATCAGAAACAAACCCTGTTGAATCTTATGCGGTTAAAGCTGGTGAAGTTTGGATTGGGGACAAATAAAAACCAAGCCAACACCTTCTATTTGTATCTTGACATGGCATCACTTATCTTTCGAATCAGCTATAAACCAACCTTAAAAATCCAGACCACCCGTAAAACCAAGCAGCCACTATGAGTAAGAAAGATTTGGCCACGTTTTGCCCCAAAAGCCGTGCAGAATGGCGCAATTGGTTATCTAAAAACCATCAATCAGAACAGTCTGTTTGGCTTGTTTATTACAAGGCTTTTACCAACGTTGCTTCGCTTAGTTGGAGTGAGGCGGTGGACGAAGCCCTTTGTTTTGGATGGATAGACAGTACTAAAAAAACCTTGGACGAAGAAAGGTATATGCAGTACTTCAGCAAAAGAAAACCCAATAGCAACTGGTCCAAAATTAACAAAGAAAAAGTAGAGCAACTCATCCAAAATGGCTTAATGGCTCCATCAGGACTTCTAAGTATTGAGACAGCTAAAAAGAACGGTTCATGGACATTTTTAAATGCGGTAGAAGCGCTGGTCCTGCCCGAAGATTTAAAAATTGCCTTGTCTGATCAGCCAGAGGCCATGGTTTACTATGAAGGTTTGAGTAAATCAATAAAAAAATCATTGCTGTACTGGGTCATTTCTGCCAAAAGGTCTGAAACGAGGCAAAAAAGGGTATTGGAGATTGCAGAAAATGCCGGTCAAAAATTAACACCGAAACAGTTCAGGTAAAATTCAAATCGTTGTTACCTTGGTAAATAGAGTGTGGCTGTCTTACCATTTTGTTCCCAATCGAAATGTTTACATCATTATTTACCCATATGATTATAATATATGGGCTTGGATGCTTAGTTTTAAAAGTGTTTGAACCACTATTTTTGTACTAGAAATTGCTCCGATATGAACAAAAAAATGCTTAAAAAGGTATTGAAAATACTCTTTATTGCAGCCAGCCTTGGGTCTTTGGCTTTTGTGCCTTGGCCCATTGTACAGGCTTGGTTAGCCCCCCTACCCGACTCTGTTCAGGAGCAATTGGATGATGCCGTTGCCATCGGTTTTGATGGCTGTATTGTTTACATAGACCAGGCCGGGCAAGCGCCAACTTACCTAGCTGCGGGCTATCACGACCGCAAAAAAGAAATAACAGCCTACCCTGAGGCCTTATTTAAAATGGCAAGTATCAGCAAACTCTACCATGCAGTGGCCATAACAAAGCTCGTAAAAAGCGGGCGTTTGTCATTGGATAAAACCGTGGATGATTACTTCCCTGAACTAAAAGGGAAAATTGAGAATTCTGATCGGATCACCCTCAAAATGTTGGTGCAACACAGAAGCGGCATCCCCAACTATACAGAACACCCAGGGTATTGGGCCGACCCGCCCAGAAGCCGGGAAGAAAACCTACAATTGGTGCTTAATTTACCAGCCAGGTTTGAACCAGACCAGGGTTTTGAATACTCCAATACCAACTACCTTCTTATCCGGACTTTATTAGACAGAACATTGGGATACAGCCGCCATCGGTATATCCAGGAGACTATATTGCAACCACTTCAACTTGAGAACACCTTTAGCTCACTAGATGCCGTAGACCCAGAAGATGTTATGAGTGGTTATTTTGAAGGGTATGATGGGGATTTAAAAATGGATGATTACGGCATGTTGGCTACCGCAAGAGATGTAGGTGTATTTTTAAGGGCTTTAAACGATGGGTCTGTTTTTGCCAATGGCGAACGGGAAATCTATACCAGTATTTATCAATTGGAGCATACTGGGTGGGTACCAGGCTACCAAAGCATGGCCAGGTACCACCAAGATACCGACACCGTTGTGATTTTCTTTGTGAATTCTACTGGTGGGTACAATTGGAACATCATGGAAGTTGTGTACAACCGAATACTAAGCATACTTGAGAAGAACAAAGACGCAGGGTGATCTTTTCAAAAATTAAGCCTATTTTGTTGACTGAAACCAATGGTATACAACCTGTTACATCATGAACTCCGTTATACAAAGCACCATCCAACAACTACAAGACATCCAATCAGGGAAGCCATGGGTTGGCAGCAGTTATGCCTCCATGCTTACCAAAATAAACGAAAGAAATGCTTTTATACGGCCGCATAGAGATCTACTTAGTGTTGCGGAAATACTCTCCCACCTGACCCTGTGGCGCCAAGAATGTGTTTTAAAAATCAACACAGGCCAAGGCAGTAAAACCACTGATTCCGAAGAAAATTGGCTGTCTAATGAGCAACTCCAACCAATGGGCTGGCAACACGTACTTATTGAATATGACAAGACTCTGACGGACTTAGTCGGTTTATTAAATAACAAAAACGATGACTTCTTAGATGAAACTTATTTCGATACCGATTTCAATGCGGTTTATCCATACCGTTTTGTTATTGAAGGCATGTTGCACCACGATCTTTATCATTTGGGGCAATTGGGTATTGTTATCAAGTTTTTAAAAGCAACAAAATCTATCAATTAACACATTGTTACCATTAAAACTGGAGCAAGTTATACTGAAATTAAAGTACAAGATTAAACTTTTGGCTCCGTAAAGTGTCTAAATTAATAATATGAAAATCACCCCCTTATTTTTAATAGTGCTTGGCATCTTGAGTTTAGCCAGTGGTTGTTCTTCTTCTACCAACCCCCAGCCCGAGGAAACCATGTACTTCCCTCCTATTGGGTCCAGCGAATGGGCCACCACCTCTGCACAAGAATTGGGTTGGAATACGGGAAATTTGGATGCCTTAAATGATTTCTTGGTTCAAGAAAACACAAAATCCTTTATGGTATTGGTGAATGGGCGCATTGTAATAGAAAAATACTACAACGGACATGCAGCAAAAGACACTTGGCAATGGAACAGCGCAGGTAAAACCTTGGTTGCGAATACAACTGGCATTGCAGAACAACAAGGCCTGATACGCTTGGACAGCAAAGTTTCTGATTTTGTTGGCACCCAATGGACCCAAACCACAGTAGAACAAGAAGGTTTAATTCAAGTCGAACACTTGTTAAAAATGACTTCTGGCTTAAACGATGAAAAAAACTTGGTGGTACCGGCGAATCTCACTTATGTAGCAGATGCTGGATCACGTTGGGCTTACGCCAATGTTTTCCAAGTTTTACTAGAGGTAATAACCGAGGCAAGCGGTCAAGATTTCAGAACTTATTTTGCCACCCAAATTGAGAATAAAATTGGAATGGAAGGGTTCTGGAACTATGGTCCAATATTTAAAATTTACCACAGCGATACCAGAAGCATGGCCCGTTATGGGTTGTTTGCACTCAACAAAGGGAAATGGGAGCAAGAACAAATTATAAATGCTAATTTTTTTAACAATAGCATCCAAAGTGCTCAAAATATAAACCCTGCCTACGGGTACATGTGGTGGCTCAATGGTAAAAATGAATTTATGTTGCCTGGCAGCCAAGATGTGTATCAGGGCGCTCTAGTGCCCAATGCGCCTTCTGATATGTATGCTGCCATGGGAGCTTCCGAACAAAGAATTTATGTGGTTCCAAGCAAAAACATGGTGGTGATACGCATGGGAATTGCTTCTAATTTGGGAGATTCTGATTTTGCCTTGTCTGGGTTTGACAATGTTTTATGGGAGAAAATTAATGATGTGATGAATTAATTTTTTAGCACGGTACCACTTCATAAAAAGGCAATTCTAGAAGGCATACAACAAGATTAATAAGGTTTATAAAAAAGAAAACAAACCAGTTAAAACACAATAAATCAAACCTTTACATAAAAATCGCGTTGCATAAGCTACAAGCTTTTCCCTAAACCAATTTTTATGACTTTTAGATACCCAATATTTTTTTTAAGCTGTTTTATTGCAATTATTTCTTGTAACGAAGTGCCAAAACAGAGTTCAGACCAATTAACAGGCGTTTGGTCTGGCATATTATTTCAGACCGAATCCGCATTTGATTCTGTTGTGTTGGAGCCTGCAAGTACACCGGAAGTTGCCGTCCTTTACAAAGATGGAACCGCAAATAAATATGATCTAGTACAGGAACCGGGTTTTTTAACCTTTAGAGGCGATGGAGGCCTGCGGTTGGATGCCTCTTTTTCGACCAACAACCAAGAGTTGTTTGGAGTAATTACGCACAATTTATGGTCTCAAAGCTTGTATTTTGAACAAGCCGAAAACAAATGGACCGCCTCCATAGTAAAACCTGAAATCATAGATACCGATTACGAGGTATATCTCGAGTTTTACAAAGATAGTTTGAACCACCTCCAGGCCCATATTCAAAGCAACAAAGAAAACAGGCTGCTGCATTTTAAGGTTGATTCTGTTTTATTAGATGGGAACGACATTGCGTTTACAATTAGCAACGATCGTTTCGCCATGTCAGCACAATTGGACCCGGACAAGGACCAAATAAAATTCAACTACGGCAACCCTGGGGGCACAAGGCAAATCGATTTAAGCCGGTTGCCCGCTTCCGAGTTACTTGGATACAAAGCCACGAGCAATGCCTCCTATCAATACCAAATTCCAGATTCTGTAGGCGCTTCTATTCCAACTGCTTCCTTATCCTCTGTTGGTATCCAAGCTTCGTTATTGGACTTAATTCCTGCAATGCAAAGCGGACAATACAACCATATCCACAGTATTATTATCACAAAAAACAACCAACTGGTGTTTGAAGAATACTTTCATGGTTACAACCGAGAAAACTTGCACGACATTAGGTCTTCTTTTAAATCCATAGCCTCTCTAACCTTTGGAAAAGCCAGGATGGAAGACAGCAGCATCCGATTGGACCAATCCATTTTAGATTATTACCCAGGGTACGGTATTGAAGATGCTGCCAAAAAGAAAATCAACCTCCATCAGGTGTTAACCATGACCACTGGTTTGGAATTAGAAGATGAAGACGATATGCAATGGAACCATGCCGACTGGGTGGGGCACAAACTAAAACTTCCTATGGCCCATGAACCAGGTACCCATTACGAATATTCTTCTGGGGGCATGAATCTTTTAACTGGCGTCATCCAGCACGCCTCCAGCAAATACCTTCCGTTGTTTCTTTACGAAAAAATATTACGCCCGATGGACATCCACCGTTTTCAAATGAGAACTTCTCCCATGGGTAGAGCTTATTTACCGGGAGACTTTTACTTGAGGCCAATTGACTTCACCAAATTTGGGTTATTGGTTATGAACAATGGGCAATGGAAAAACAAAACCATTATTGACTCCGCTTGGGTAAATACTTCTACCTCTGCCCAAGTTCAAGGCAATTGGCCCAAAAATTCGGACTATGGGTATTTGTGGAAAATGTTATCCCGCAATGTCAATGGGCAAGAATTCAGAACCATAGAAGCTTGGGGCAATGGAGGCCAATTTTTGATTGTCATCCCAGCTTTAAAAATGACCGTTACATTTACAGGTGGTAATTACAACATTTTTCCTGAAATGGAAGACAAACCTTTTGCCATTTTGGATCAATATATTTTGCCAGCAGTGGACCATTCTGTGGAATAAAAATTTGTCTCCAAATATTGCAGGCAGGTGCAACAATTCTTTACTAAAGGCGGAGTCTTTTTGTAGAAGTTTCATAGACGCTTAACCACTTTCTATAAATAAGGAGGAATGTTATCATTTCTATTAAAAATGCCTGTACTTCTTATAAATCAGTTTAAATTTTGTCGAAAATTTACTGCCAATTGTCTGAATTTGTTTTTAGTTTCGCAGCTTTAAATCAATTTAGAATTAAAATAGTAAGCTTGGAACAATTACCTGAATTCCACGTTTACTTAGAAACCATACGTAAAAATGAAAAAGAATTTATTTTTAGCCGCCCTAGTGGCAATATTGATCCTCCCCAATACGAGCAAAGCGCAAATCGATGAAAGTCAAATGGGGGCCTGGTACATGTATTTTTTTAATACTACCTTCAAAGACAGCCAATGGGGTGTGCAAGGAGATGTACAATACAGGAATTGGAATTTAGGTGGAGACCTGGAACAACTTTTACTTCGCGGGGGGCTAACTTTTAAACCCAAAGAGGCCAATATAAAATTCACACTTGGTTATGGCAACATTACATCGGGCGCCTATGGAAAAGACAACGATGCAACCAGTGATGAGAGTAGAATTTACCAAGAAGCACTATTCCCTGTGAAAATTGGAAACAGAGTTTATACCAACCACCGTTTCCGCTACGAACAACGCTTTGTAGAAAACCAAGACTTCAGAACCCGATACCGATACAATTTATTTTTGAACATCCCCCTCAACAATACCGAGATGGAAGACAAAACCATCTACTTGGCTTTGTACAATGAACTATTCATCAATGGCCAACGCGATATTGGGGATGGCAGAAGGGTAGAAATATTCGACCGAAACAGGTTTTATGCTGCGCTGGGTTTTATAGTAAAAAAAGGCCTTAAATTTCAGTTGGGTGGCATGAGACAAGTCACAGACGCTTGGGGCAAAAACCAGCTGCAATTCAGTGCACACCATACTTTTTAAAATATAAGGGCAAGAGACCATTCTTGCAATGCTCTCTTGCCTAACTCATTCTATTGCCTCTCTAGCCCTTTTCGATCCCAATTCGCTGCATTTGCTGCCGCCTCATAGGTACTAGTCAGAAAGTCCATCAGCATGCGGGCAGGGTCTTCCGACTGCTGAACCGTTGCATAATCTAAAAAATATTCGCCCATTTCGGGGCTAAAATAGGCCGCTTCTGGTAGTACTTTTTGTTCAGAAAAAGCTGCGGGTGTTGGGTAAACATACGAATAAAAAACTGGGTTGGGAGCATCCTTAGAACCAGGCCAAAAACCAGCACTACTCACTTCTTTCGAATAGGCTTCTTGCATCACTTTTAAAGGCATGTTGGGCATACCCCCAGGGTGCAAAGGGGCGTCCTTACCAGAAAATCGAGAAACTGCCAGGTCAAAAGCACCCCAAAACAAGTGTACAGGACTTGATTTCCCTATAAAACCAGACCTGAATTCAGTAAACACTGCATTTACTTGTACCATGGTCTGCCACAGTGTCAATGCCAATTCTGGATCGTACACCTGGTTGCTGGTATTTTCAGCAAAGGGAATGGCTGGATCCATTTCATTGGGTGCAGCATGTATGCTTACCTCCACCCCTAAACTTTTTAGTTGCAGCATCAACGCTTCATAGAAACTGGCCACGGTTCTGGTTTTTAATGCTACAGTTGCTTCTGTTGTATCCGAACAGCGAATGGCCAATACCTGGCGTTTAAAATCAAACTCCAATTCTATAAGCCTTCCACCCAAAGGAATGGCTTGTGTAGTAAATCCGTTAGAACTCACATACAAAGTAGAATGCCAAGAATGGTTTTGCCAAGGCATGGAATTCAACCTTATTTTACCCACTATTTGCAGCCACTGGTGTAAAGTTTCCAATGTATCTTGCATGGCCGTAAAATTGAGCGCTGGCCATTTTTCTGAAGGCTTTTTTAATGTATTCATAATGCAAGTGGTTGGTAGGTTTAGTTTATTTATAAGTAATTTAATCTCTAGTTCATTGGTACTTCCAGCAGCAACACTTGGGTTCCTTCACTGGCCTTCACAGAAATCGAATCCGTTTCCCATACACCAAGAGCATCTCTTTTGTTGAGCTGGTGCCCGCTAACGTCTATGGCTCCGTCTAAAACAAATATATAAACACCATTATCGGGCAATTTAAGCGTATAGTCTACCGTTTGGTCTTTTGTGAATTTCCCTAAATGGAACCAGGCATTTTGGTGGATCCAAACCCCATCGTCCTCCGAATTGGGTGAAAGAACTTGGTACCATTCGTTTTCCTTCTCCAAGTCTCTGATGGAAATTTGATCGTATCTAGGCGCAACTTGTTGGGTATGCGGAACCACCCAAATCTGCAAAAACTTGACTGGTTTATCGGAGTTTCTATTGTACTCACTATGGGCAATGCCAGTACCTGCACTTAATACTTGCACATCCCCTTCTCGAATGACTCCTTCATTTCCTAAGCTATCGCTGTGCACCAAATCCCCTTCCAATGGAATAGAAATAATCTCCATGTTGTCGTGGGGGTGTTTGCCAAAGCCCCTTCCGGCAGCAACAAAATCATCGTTGAGCACCCTCAAGGCTCCAAAGTTCAATCGTTCTGGGTTGTAGTAACTTGCAAAGCTAAAACTATGGTAAGATTCCAACCAACCGTGGTTGGCAACGCCCCTGGTATTAGAAGGATGACTTACTGTTTTCATATCTTTTGTTTGTTTTTATAGTATTTTAAATGGTAAAACAACAATTAGATGTTTAAACATGTAATTGTTGTTTGGTATAGTAACGGGAAAGATTCAAAAATGATTTCCTATTGGGTAATTAAATTTTGGATGCGACAAAAAACTTTTTGCAGCCAACAGAAATTGAATTCATTCAAAAATTCCATTTCAACCGGAACACTTCGTACATTGTACCTTCGCTTACTCATAAGGTACAATATGTTCTACATAAGAAAAAGTAATTTTGGCTATGGAAGAAAAGGCCAATGCCTTAGTAACCCCACCAGTGCAAATGGTCATTAAAAATACAAGGTTTGGTATTTGAATTGGTATTTGGCGCCGCCAACCTATTTTTTTTCATCTCTACCTGGTGGCAATAGAATTATTGGTCGATCCGAGGCCAAATTTCGGGGTACATTTTTACTTTCACTTTTGCTTCACCTGCTTTTGTAGTATATTAGTTTTCAATTGGTTAAGCAAATTGTAGTATTTAAAATAAATCGAACTATTAAATTTTTAGCGGTGATAAAATCCTTTAGAACCACCCAACACCTCAACTTCTTGAAAGATGAAAAATGTACCCACACTTTGGCCCATCCTTATTATAACATTATTAATTACCCCATTTTTAATTAGATGCAATGGTACAGCTGGCCCAACTCCTGCCCTAGATGCAACCATTGCACAGCATTTTGAGGCCATTAAAACCCGAGACATTGATAAGCTGTTAGCAACTGTACACAAGGAGGGAGTCACACTGGTATTGCCCAGTGGAAAACATTCCACGTCTTACGAAGCATACAAAAACGTCAATATAAAGTGGTTTTCTGATGCGGCATGGTCCATCGACTATGAAATAGTTGAAAAAACCGTTCGAAAAGAAACCGCTGTAGTTCTAACAAAAATCCACTACGTTTCAAAAACCAGCAATGGCGAAAGCAAAAGTTTTGACTACTACCTCACTCTAATATTGGAATACAACAAGGGCAAATGGGAATTGGTTTTCGATCAAAATACGGTAATCCAATAAACGAACCTACTTTAAAAAGAACTACCCCCATGTACTATATTGAATTTACACCTTCCGTTCCACTACAAAAGTATATCGCTGCATTTTGGAGCAGCAAACAAGGAAGGGTTTCGACCACATCTACCATTGTTCCAGATGGTTGTGTGGACATTATTTTCCAACAAACCCTGCAACCTACTCATGGGCCAACGCATTCCATGAGAATTGCTGGAATGCAGACAAAATTTAGAGTAGTGCAACCTCCTCCTTTTACCAATACCTTTGGCATCCGTTTTAATGCAGGTCAACTTGGTTCTATTTGCAACGTACCAATTTCAGAAATTAAAAACACTTCCGCCGAAGCAACCAATTGCATCTCCCATATAAATACAGAGTTTGTTGAACAACTTTTCCATAAAAAAAAGCCTGTTGATCAAGTTAAAATAATAGAAACCCACTTGTTGCGGTACTTGGACCCTACGCTAATCCCCAACAACCAACTCATCCACTCTGTTTGCAACACTATTAAAAAGGGTGCTCCCAATATAAACATCCATGCATTGGCACAAGCACACCACATCAGCTTGAGGCAACTAGAACGAAAATTCAAAGCTTCCATCGGCATCAGTATGAAAGAGTTTCATGGGGTCGAACGGTTTAAAAATACAGTGAAATCGATAAAAGCGAACCCAAACATGAGTTTGCTCCACATTGCCTACGACAATGGTTTCTATGACCACGCCCACTTAAGCAAAGAATTTTTAAAAATGACTGGCAATAACCCATCCCAATTTTAAAATTGTCGTTTTTTTACAAAAGCCCTAGTACGGAGCCTTCTTACTTTTATAGCACAATAAACTTTATGCTCCACTATAAACCAATAGGAAAGGCATAACGCTTAAAAAACCAATTATTTAAAACTTATGAAAATGGAAGCATTAATCCCCAACATTATGGTTCAGAATGTCCAAAATACTCTGGATTTTTACTGTGATTTATTAAATTTTGAAGTCATAGACACCAACACTACTTCTGGTTTGTTAGATTGGGCCTTTGTTCAAAGGGATGCCGTAGGGCTTATGTTCCAAGAAGAAAAATCTTTGAAGGCCGAATACCCAATATTCAATAACAATCCTATAGGTGGTGCCTTAACTTTTTATATTAGAGTGCAGAACATCCATACATTGTTCGCCCCTATACAAGGCAAATCTTGGATGCTTAAACCCCTGCACACTACCAGTTATGGCATCTTGGAATTTGCAATGAAGGACATCAACGGCCATGTACTTACCTTTTCTGAAACGCCAAAAACACCAGCAAGATTCTAATCAAAAAAAAACTAATTCGAGGCATTAACTAGGATTTTCTTCTTTCTAGAATAAGCATTAACCACCAGATTATTAGCATTTTAAACCCGACCTTATTTTAATTGTTGTAATTTGAATGCATACAAAATAGAACACCGATGAAATTTCCTCTAGTATTTGTGGTTGCCGCTCTATTTCTATTGGCCTGCAATAAGTCAAAAAACAAAGTGGTTCAACCAACAAAAAGCAAAAAGCATCTGTCCGAGTCTTTTTATAAAAATATAAATATGGGACCGTATGGTATTGGCTTTTGCGACACAGTAGTATTTAACAATCAAATTCGCTTCGATTTTTTACCAAAAAATGGTAGTAGTTATACCCAGTACAACTACCAAGGCCCTACTCCGTTGTTTGTACAAATATGGCATCCTATTCAAACTACGGAACGGCCTTATTTAAACTTTGATGCATTCAGAAAACGGGAGCTATCCAGTCCTTTACAAAGTGTATATGCGCCTCTTATAAGCAAAATGGATTCGTTTTTTGTTCAATACAATATTATAGAAGATTTTGTGAATTACGATTCTATTGGTTACGGAGGTCTTTCTTACTATCAGGTTTTGGACACCTTGCTGCAACAGCCTACCAAAAGCCAATACAAAAGAATTGCTGGGCTGTCCAATTACCCAGTAATAGTTTACCACCATGGTGGGCAAGGATTGTCGGATGAAAACTACATTATGGCAGAATATTTTGCTTCCAATGGGTATATTGTGGTAAGTTCCAACTTTCATTTGCCCTTCGAAGATAAAATGTATGGGTACGAAGGCATTGAGTTTGACGATACAGCATTGCCCAAAACAGTAATTAATTTTGCCAAAACATTAACCAGCAACAATGCACTGTATTTCATAGGCCACAGCGCTGGTGCACAAGTTGGTTTCAAGTTCCTTTTTAACGACAATGTAGTGAAGGCCTTTGTCTCTTTAGAAACAACAATGGAAGGCCGGCCAGTAGATTACCTTTTGTCTGAAGATGGTTGGCCCGAATTAGCGCACACCATACAAGACCACCAACTGGACTATACCTTGCCCATACTTATGTTGGCCAACACCCAAACTGCGGCACCTTTTCCCTTGTTTGATGCTCTAGAGAATGCACCAATAACACAAGTTTCTCAAAAGAAAGTATTTGGACATGAAAGTTATACTTCTGGGTATTTAATGCGCTACCTACACCGCCACCAATTTTCGCAGCCAGACACCACCATTATGGCGAATCAACTCTACCTTTACCAAGAGCAGCTGCAATTGATCCACTCCTTTTTTAATGGGATAGAAAAGGAGCAAACTATGGACTTGCAAGCATTTCAAGACGATTTTTTTATTAACCAGGTTAACAGATAAGTAGAAGCAGGCCCTAGCAGCTACCTTGGATATAAAAAAAACAAAACAACCTAAGCTGGTACCAAACTAGAACGGTTGTTTTTTAAAATCGATTCAAGGGAATAGGTACACCACCGGCAACTAATGACTTTTATTGCAAATAAATCCTTAAAATTTTTATATTTGTTATTTACCTCAATTAAAATTCGATTTTTATGATTGTATTTGGACACAACAATTTTACCATTAAATCTTTTTCTCCTGAGGAGGCAGGGCTTCCAGCTTCTGAAGACCAACACACTAGAATTGTAGTAAAGCAAAGGTATTTTCATATATTCTGGATTCCTTTTTTTCCCATCGGTAAAATTTGGGGGCTTAAGAGAGCCGGCTCCGAAGACCTGTATGAAATTCCTGCAGCCTTGGCACCAACTATAAAAAAGAACCTTTCTGTAGGCACCCCTTGGTACTCCTTTTCTTTGGTGATTTTGGGTATGGTGGTTGCTTCTGTGCTCTTTTTGCAACACTTACAAAAAGAGCAGAATTGGGAAGACAACTTTTACAACAGACTGGAAGAATCCAAAATGCTCATTCAATACCCTACTACTGGGGATTTCTACGAGCTAAAACGATACGAAGACAAGGATTCTTATACAAGCACCAACCTACTATTAAAAGTAAAAAGTTACGACAACGACAACATCGTTTTTAATTCAACCAAACAAGACCTTTATGAAGATGCTGGCATGGGTTATTCATACGATGAACAAAAGACGTATTCAACTATTGAGACCAACAACTACAACCCTACCACCATCAGCAAGGCTACTTTGATTGCTCTATTAAGAACAGAATATAAATCTTATAAGGACCCTAAAATTCAAATAGAAGGCCTTGAAGGGTACTTTTCTCTCGATGAAATTGAGAGAATGGAATTAGAATAATTAAAAATTGGCTATAAACATAATTCCATCAACAAACAAAAAATGCTTCCTACACGAAGCCAATATTTCATTTTTAATGTTGGACCTAAAATCTTGGTCTAAATTGTCTTGAATCGATTGGTTTAAGACTTTGTTGGATTGTATTTCATCACTGCTCCCAGCAACTACATTAAATTTGTAAATGGGCGTTTTCGTAGCTATTTCATAACAGGTAATACTGGCTAGGTACATACCGCCATCAAAACTTTCATTGTCTTTTATGGAGGGTCCTTGAGACAACAATTCGTCTACTATAAAAGCATACTCAATAGATAAATAAGACTTCAATTTTTCAATATCCATTTTCATACAATCTACATCTTCTGGATAATCCATACAAAAACTCAAATCCTCCATGTAATCAGTAATAAAGCGACCGGATAATTCCTTTGCTCCCTTGTTTATAAAAATGACGGGTACAGCAGCTGATTTTTCTGCATTATCTGCTTCTCTAGATGGCTGCGTATGTTTCCCCATTTGAATGCCAAAATTCACCGGGTCCATCACAACATCTTCCATAACAAAAGTGGTGTCGCTGTTAACCGAGTCAAAAGACGTCTCTTGAGATGCCAATGTTTCCAGCAATTCAATGAGGTTTTGCATGCGCCCTTTGTTGTCCAGCAAATATTGTTTTTTGAACGCTACATCTTCTTCCAACCCTTTAGAAAAATCAGCTTTCTTGATTTCATAATCCTTTTGTTTTTGCTTGTATTCTTCTGCTGAATATTCTTTTCTATTGGAACATGCCAAAACTAAAAAAAGAGAAATAGTTAAGATGAAGTATTTCATTGTGTATCAAATTTGTCTAAAAATCACATGAACACACAACTTAATAAAAAAAACCAATTCTATTCAACAAAAAACAACATATTACAAGCAAACAGACAACAATGCCATCGATCGGGTGGCCAACCCTGCAGCAGGCAATATTGAATAAATAAGATGGGTTCAATCGAC
Organism: Cytophagales bacterium Alg240-R148; assembly: GCA_900537185.1. GTDB lineage: Bacteria > Bacteroidota > Bacteroidia > Cytophagales > Cyclobacteriaceae > Alg240-R148. The sequence goes on along the minus strand of LS999826.1, from coordinate 1,625,437 downwards.
TTGTTTGTTAAGATTAACACAGTTTACCCCAAACAAAGTCCAACCTTTTCAGGCTTTAATCGTAGGATGGATTAGAACCTTTATTGGAAGAACCGCAACCTTTTTATGTCCATCCAACAGCAATTGTTATTTTTTTTCAGTGCCATTGGAGCTTTTAACAGCTCGTTGTTGAGTGTGTATTTTTTACTCTTTGTTAAAACTAAAAATCTTTCCAATTATTTGCTTGGTTGTTTGTTGGCAGCATTGAGTATTAGAATTTGGAAATCTATTTTTTTTTATTTTAATCCGGATTTGTCCAAAATTTATTTACAAATCGGTTTGTCTGCTTGTTTCTTTATTGGCCCCTTGCTTTATATATTTTTGAAATCCCGGATAACTCCCAACTCAGATAAACAAAAACAATGGGTGTGGCTGCTCTTGTTATCGGTGCTAATTATCACGCTCATTGGTGTATGGTACCCTTACTCCAGTTATCCCAAATTTTGGTCTGGCACTATGTACAAAATTATCAACTACCAATGGTTGTTTTTTTTAACAGCCTCTGCTTATATATTAAAAACCACTTGGAAGCGTTTTTGGAACAAAAATGAAAAACTGACCTTTTACGACGTTTTAAATTTAAGTGTCTTTTTGGGAGTAGCTCTTATTTGGCTTGCCTACTTTACCGCCTCGTATACCTCTTATATTATGGGGGCTCTTTCTTTTTCATTTGCCCTGTATTTATCTATTATCCTATTTTACCAACAGCAAAAACAATATGGTACTTCCTCCGGTAGAAAAGAAAAATACGCCCAATCAAAAATTAAACCTACCCAAGCCACCCCTCTTTTGGCGGATTTAGAACAACTTCTTAAAACAGAAAAACTATATACCAACCCCAACTTAACCCTTGCCGAAGTTGCAATGCAATTAAATATTAGCCCTCATTTATTGTCCCAACTGTTAAACGACAACATGGGCAAAAATTTCTCTCAATACATTAATGAATTCAGAATTGAAGAAGCCAAAGTTTTGCTATCAAAAAATAAGCATTTCAAAATGGAAATTATAGCCGAAAACTGTGGTTTTAATTCGAACAGTACTTTTTATTCCGCATTCAAAAAAATCACCGATACTACTCCTGCAAAATTTGCCAACGGCTCTTTTTAAGATTCCGGATTTATAAATCAGGAATACCGTTTTATCAATCTTTAAAGCATAGAACGGAGGTGGGTGTTATTATTGTTGAAAATTATTTTCAACTCAACAACAACACCATGAGACTTTTCAGTATTATTAGTTTGCTTCTTTTAAACCAGGCGTTTGCCTTGGCACAAAACGCCGAATACAACAGCATTAAAACCACCCTATCCAACTACATACAGGGCACGTCATTCAACAACACCCAACAAATCGAACAGGCGTTTTATCCAGAAGCCAATTTGTATTTAGAAGGGAAACAAGCCGCTCTTAGAATAGTTCCAATTACAGAATACCTCAGTTGGTTTAAAAATGCAACCACCGGCCAAAGCAATGGGCGCATAGGCCACATCCTTTCCATAGAGTATTTCAATAGCATCGCAATAGCAAAAGTAGAAATATTGATACCCAAAAGAGACATGCGATTTGTAGATATGTTCTTATTAAAAAAGTTGAATGGTCATTGGCAAATTATAAGCAAATCTGCTGCTAGCAGCAACAGCAACCGCAATGGACTGCGCATTTTGTTTGTTGTTTCCAACGCCAAATTTTATGGCAAGTCTCAACTGGCTACTGGCAATAGTTTTTCTGAAATTGTAAACGCTTATGACACGTTTACAAAGGCTGGATATACTGTTGACTTTGTAAGCCCAGAGGGAGGTAGTATTCCCCTAGCCTACATCAATACTTCCGAAAAACTGCACATGCAATACCTATACAACCCCGATTTTATGTACGCGCTTAAAAACACCAATAAACCTCAAGACATTGATCCGGCACAATATAAAGCAGTGTATTATGTTGGAGGAGGCAGTGCTATGTTTGGAGTTCCTGAAAACCAAGCCATCCAAAACATTGCAATGCGCATTTACGAAGACCATGATGGCATTGTTTCTTCTGTTTGCCATGGTACTGCTGGTATTGTTTTCTTAAAAATGAAAAACGGAAAATACCTAGTAGATGGCAAAACAGTCAATGGCTATCCAGAAGCCTACGAAAGAGCTGGAGCAGACTACTTCCAAGAATTTCCTTTTCTTATTCAAAAAACCATCGAAGCCCATGGTGGTTTTTTTAAATACTCGGATAGAAACACAGTACATGTAGAATCAGACGGAAAGTTGGTTACAGGACAAAACCATTTATCTTCCAAGCAAGTGGCTTTGAAAGTCATTGAACAAATAGAAAAAGAATAACACTTTTGAAGTGTGCAGGCTCGAAACAAACTACCAAAAAATACAGGAATCTTCTACCCACAACATTAAATTGTTTGTATTACCTTAGCGATTCAAAAATCTAGGTGGTATGTCCTCATCCTCAAAAAAGAAAAAACACCCTGCAGTAAAATCAAGGTTGCACCCACGCAATTTGCATAGAGAACGCTATGATTTTGCTGCATTGATAAAAAGTTATCCCGATTTAAAAAATTTCGTTTCAGAAAATAAATACGGAGACGACTCCGTCGATTTCTTTGATCCAAGAGCGGTAAAAGCGCTTAATAAAGCGCTTTTACTACACTTCTATGGTTTGGACTACTGGGACATCCCTAAAGATTTTCTTTGCCCTCCCATTCCTGGAAGAGCAGACTATTTGCACTACGTAGCGGACTTATTAAGCAGCAGTAACTTTGGCAGAATACCAAAAGGAGCAGCTATTAAAGGGCTGGACATTGGGGTTGGTGCCAACTGCGTATACCCAATTATTGGGCACCAATCTTACGGGTGGTCATTTGTTGGGTCGGATGTAGACCCTGTTGCAGTTGCCTCGGCATTGAACATTGTGGAATCCAATAAAAGTTTATTCGAGCACATCCACATTCAACTGCAGGAAGACTCCAGTCAAATATTGGAAACCATTTTGCACCCAGAGCATCCTGTGGATTTTACCATGTGCAACCCTCCTTTTCATGCTTCTTTAGAAGCATCCCAGGAAGGAACCTTGCGCAAACTCAGCAACCTGAAAAACAAAAAAATCACCAAATCGGAATTAAACTTTGGCGGCCATGGAGGGGAACTATGGACCAAGGGGGGTGAAAAAAAGTTCATTTTGGATATGATCCAAGAAAGCACACTATTTGCAAAATCTTGTTGCTGGTTCACCACCTTGGTCTCCAAACAATCCCATCTAAAACATTTTTACAGCGCTTTGGATAAAACAGGCGTACGTACCTATAAAACCATTGCCATGGGACAGGGCAATAAAGTAAGTAGAATCTTAGCCTGGACCTTTTTAAGTAAAGAAGAAGAGCAAAAGTGGGTTAAAAATAAATGGAAACAATCTTAAACACTACAAACAAAAAATTTGTCCTAGTCCATTCATTTTACTAGATCCAGCACCGATGCCCTATACATATTCCCTATAGGTATTTCGTGCTGCCCTAAAATAATTCTATTGCCTACAATACTTTTTATTTGTGCAATAGAAACAGCAAATGACTTGTGCACTTGTAAAAATTTATTTTCTGGCAACATAACCAAAACATCCGATAACTTTTCTCTTAACTTTATGGTTTCGTGTTCGGTTGTTATTTGCACATAGTTGCCAGATGCTTCTACAAAAAGCACCTCCTCCACTACCAGCTGCAAATACTTCTTATTGGATTTAATAAATATTCTTTCAGCTGCATCCGCAGGAGCTTTATCTTTCGGGATGGATGCACCCGAATCCGCTTTAAAAGCTTTGTTAATTGCTTTCAGCAACCTTTCAAAACTAAAAGGTTTTAACAAATAATCCACAATATCCAACTCATACCCTTCTAATGCATATTCTTTGTAGGCAGTAGTTACAATAATTTTGGGTTGGTTGGTCAAAGTCTTTAAAAAATCGAAGCCTTTTAATTGAGGCATGTTCAAGTCTAAAAATATTAAATCCACCGTATTGTTTCTTAAAAACTCTAGCGCTTCCAATGCATCGTTACAACTTTTCACCCATTGCATATCGGGCAACATTGCACAATATTTTTTTATGACTTCATGCGCCATGTATTCGTCATCCACAACCATGTACCTAATCATGTAACTGCAAGTTTAATTGAACTTCGTAATGGTCGGCGTTGACCCTAAATTTTAACGCATGTTTTTTATTGTATACCAATTCCAATCGACGTTTTAAGTTTTCCAACCCTATTCCATTTTTCTCTTTTTGTAAAGCTGGATTAAAATTATTGCGGATGGTAAATTCTATTGCATCCTTTTTGGCTACAAGTTTTATTTCGACCTTGGCATCCTCAATAAGGTTTTCTACTCCATGTTTAAAAGCATTTTCAACGAGTATAATAAACAGCAAAGGCATCACCTGGCATTGCTCTTCCTCTATAATATACGTAAAATCAACTTCAACTTTTTTTAGGTACCGCATTTTGTGCAGTTCTATAAAGTTTTGAATGTACTCAATTTCTTCTTGGATGGTAACAGCATCGGCTTGCCCTTGGTAAATGCTGTAGCGCATCATATCGGATAGTTTTAAAATCAGCTGTTGGGCCCGTTCCACATCCACTTCCACCATACCATATAAGTTATTGAGCATGTTAAAAAAAAAGTGGGGGTTCACTTGGCTTTTTAAGTGCATCAATTCGGCCTTTTTTAATTCTTTTTTAGCCTTTACCAAAGACAACAACTGCCGAAGCACCCAAACCGCGGCCAACACTATTAATAAAACGTAATAGAGCAAAATGAACAGACCCAGCGTGGCACTATAACCTTCTAGAAATACAACAGATTCTTTTTCGGTAGACAACAATTCATATGCTGTTAAAACCAATGGAATGGCCCCGGTAACAATTGCCAGCACCAACAACCAACGGCGGTACCTCGATTTTATTTTTTCCAACATGCTTAAAAGTAGTAAGTTTTAAGGCATTTGAAAAAAATTAGGGTCCAACACGGCGCAAGCTGTGGCCAATTGTAACTACCCGGGGTTGAAACTTTTCTATTCTATATCGGGCAACCAGTCGGTAAAGTGTCTTAAAGAAGCAAAAGGTTCGAGTCCTTCTATACTAGAGCTATTGTTTTACTTGCACTTGTCCTTCAATTTGTTCTTTCAACTGTTCGTAACTTCCTTCGTATTCCCAATAGACCAGCCTTCCATGGCTGTAGGTAGTTAAAATGTACTTTTCACTTATGGATTGAATTCGGTCCATCGAGAGGTACTTCTTAGCCGGTTTCTCTACTTCTACTGTTTCAATTATTTCTTGGTTGTTGGCATCAAAACCGTGTGAAACGAGGTGGTTTTGAACCACCACTTCTATAAACCCTTGTTGTACCATGGCATCTTTTGTTTTGGTAGAGGAACAGCCCAACGCAAATAACAAAACGAAGGGCAATAGTTTAACTGTGTTATTATTCATACTAATTATTTGGTTTTAGGACAAATATCTCGACTATCATTTGATATAAAAAATAGAATTTTATACATTAACTGATAACCAATAGTTATCAAATGGAATTTCGACACATCCGATATTTTATAGTTTTATCTGAAGAACTGCACTTCAGACGCGCAGCAGAAAAACTGCACATAGCCCAACCAGCACTTTCCAGACAGATTAAAGAACTAGAACAAACATTAGGTGTTCTGTTATTCAAAAGAGATAGGCGCAATGTAGCCCTCACTCCCTCCGGACAGTTTTTACAAAAAGAAGGGTATCAATTAATGAAAAAAATGGATTTTATAAGTACCTCCATCGCCGATATTGGTCACAGCATTCATGGGCACATTAATATTGGCTGCATTGGTTCTGCCATGCACAATGTGTTACCTGGTTATTTGAATAAAATTCAACAAAAACTCCCTGGAATCCATACAAAAATTATGGAGAGCAATTCAACCGATCTCCTCCAGCGTTTACAAGATGGGGCACTGGACATTGTGTTTTGCAGGCCTGTACCAAGCTCCAAAACAGTGGTTTCAAAAGTTGTATTCAATGAAAAGACGGTGGTTGCAATGGCACAAAACAACCAATGGGGCCTGCATGCGAACAGCCGAGCAGCAGATTTTTCAGACGTTCCGTTTATCCTCTACCCCAAGGAAGCTGGTACAGAGTATAGGAACCAAATAATGCGCATTGCAGCCCATCACAATTTTGTTCCCAAAGTGCAGCACGAATCCTTACATGCTTCCACTATATTAAAGTTGGTTGAACAAGATTTAGGCATCACCATACTGCCCTATAGTTTGGCGCAAGGTTTTAACTTGGCCATTGACTTTTATGGCATCCAAGATTGGACAATGCCATTAGAACTGGCCGTTTTCTACAAAAAAAACATACAAGACCAGGCAATACAGAAGGTAATCCAATTACTCGATTTCTAACTTTCCTAGTACAACATTGCATCCAAGTTGTAGGGTCGCTTCCTATTTTTGTTTTCAAATTATTGACAGCCAAGGTTTTTTATATCAAAAGTGGAGCAAAATAGAAAAAATACGAACCTCTAGACCTCCGGCACAACTTAGAGGCCAAGAAACACGCCCAAACCAAGCTCAGGGTTATAAATTAAAACGCTTTATCCAGCAAATGAAATGCGCAAAAAGTAATTCTGTACAGCAAAATAATTATTGGGTATTGTCAAGTGTTTCAAACACTTAACATAAATTATTTGGCATAAATATTGTGCAATGAACCGTTGACGTCACACAATTATTTTTTAACTATTACTACTTTAAATTAAAACTTAGAGGAATGAAATACTCTTTACCTGTACCGTGGATTTTAGACTCCAAATAAGACAATTCTCAAACCCTAGGAACTTTTACTTGAATTATAGATACAAAATAACCTAACCTACTTGTTTATGAAACCTAAAATAGCTCGATTTAGCCATTTAGCAGCAATTTTTGCAATTGTTATATGCGCTGCTTGCGCAAAAAAACAACACGATTCCGCTTTTTCAACGAAAAACTTCCATCTCACCAACGAAAACAAAATGCTTCTGGACACAAGTTGGAAAGAAGTGAAAATAGAAGTTTACGAACACAATACCGATGATTCCAAGGTCAAAAACATTACCGGACAATTTATGAAATCGGACTTGGACGACGTTATCATCTTTAACCGCGATGGCACCTATATTTTTGACGAAGGTAACAGCAAAGCGCGCAAAGAAAGTTTACAGGTTTACCAAAATGGCAACTGGCAAATGCAAGAGGACCAACTGTTGCTCTCTGCTTCTGAAGAACAAGTAACCCAATACCAAGTGCTCACCTTAACCCCCGAAAAACTTGTACTAAAATACCGTGCTTACAAAAAAAAATACTTTTATATTCTTACATACCATTCCACAAAAAGTTCCTAAAACCACTTTATCCCATCCCATCCCAATCCAACCTACACCAACGTTTTTAGGTTCTTGGTTGATAACTCTGTCGCTACTTCCTTTGGTTGGGATGCAGTTGGTTGCGTCCCAATGAATGTATGGTATTCACTTGGACTCTTGGAAAGTGGTCCTTCAAAATTCGAAGTCATTTGATTTTTTAGACTTCTATGTTTGGCTACTCCAATAACTCCGCTCCTACAATTTATTCTAAATACTTTGATTTGAATGATTTACATACGAAATTCAAGGACTATCAACCAACTTGAACAAATCAAATGAAAAAAATTCTACTCTTGCTCACCATTTGCCTTGGTGTAAATTGGTGCTACGCCCAAAACGACAACCTTTGGATGCGCTATCCAGCTATTTCACCAGATGGCAAAGAAATTGTATTCAGTTATCAGGGAGATTTGTTTAAAGTACCTAGCAGCGGTGGGGTGGCTACGCCAATTACCCTCCACGAAGGCCATGATTTTATGCCAGTATGGTCGCATGACGGGAAAAGCATCGCCTTTGCTTCCAACAGAAAAGGCAACTTTGATGTCTACGTCATGCCAGCTCAAGGGGGGCCGGCAACAAGGTTGACAGTCCATTCTTCTGACGACCTTCCTTCTGATTTCTCAGCGGACAATTCTCAGGTCTTGTTTTCGTCAGTTAGAACTGATTTGGCTTCTAGCAGCCAGTTCCCTTATGGCTTCCTTCCAGAACTCTATACCGCCAATGTAAATGGACAGGGAACACCACAAATTGTTTCCACTTTTGCAGCAGATGACGCCCGTTACAATGCCAAAGGAGACAAAATAATCTTCCATGACAGGAAAGGATACGAAGATAAGTGGAGAAAACACCACCAATCGGCAATTACCAGAGACATCTGGATGATGGACCCGAGCAGCAAAAAATACACACAACTAACCAAATGGGGAGGCGAAGACCGGAATGCCCTATTCAAATCTGACAATGAAATTGTTTACTTAAGCGAGCGGTCTGGTTCTTTTAATGTATACTCTATGCCATTAGACGGGCAAGAAAACCCCACTGCTCTGACCACCTTTACAAAACATCCGGTTCGGTTTTTAACCGCGGCCAACAGCGGCACGTTGTGCTTTTCATTTGATGGTGGCATTTATACCATGCAAGATGGGCAATCTCCTGTAAAAGTAAACATTGCATTTCAAAACGATGGGAGAAGCAACGCATCCAAAACCATTTCAATTAATGGAAATATTTCTGAAATGGCAGTTTCACCCAACGGCAAAGAAGTTGCATACATTGTGCGAGGGGAAGTTTTTGTTTCGTCTATTGAAGGAGGCAACACCAAAAGAATTACCAATACCGCCGAACAAGAACGCTCTGTCAGTTTCCATCCGGATGGAAAGAAAATATTATATGCTTCCGAAAGAAATAACAACTGGGACATCTATGAAAGTAGCCTGACCCGATCGGAAGAGGACTACTTTTATGCCGCCACCGTATTGAAGGAAACCCAGATTATTGGCACTTCAGAAGAAGAATTTCAGCCAGCATATTCTCCTAACGGAGAAGAGATTGCTTACCTGAGTGAAAGAACTGAAATCAAAATTAAAAACATTAAATCTGGTGCAGTAAGGTCTGTTCTTGGAAGGAAACAAAATTACTCTTACTCCGATGGAGACCAGTATTTCACTTGGTCCCCAGACAGCAAGTGGTTACTCGCAACAATGATTGAGCACAACTGGATTTCGGACATTGGGTTGATCAAAGCAGATGGGTCAGAAAAATACATCAATTTAACAAAAAGTGGTTACAACGATGCCATTCCAATTTGGGCCAAAGGTGGAGAAATGATGGTGTGGGGCTCTGATCGAGATGGGCAAAAAAACCATGGCTCCTGGGGGGGAGAATACGACATCTACGGCATGTTCTTCACTCAAGCTGCATATGACGAATTTAAACTTTCTAAATCGGATTACGAACTTTGGAAAGAAAAGAAAAAAGAGGAGAAAAAAGACGACAAAGACAAAGATAAAGACAAAGAGGACAATAAAACAGCCGATATCGTTATCGAGAAAAAAGGATTAGAGGCCAGAAAAACGCGATTAACCATTCATTCTTCAGATTTAGCTGCTGCCGTTTTATCAAAAGATGGTCAAAAATTGTATTATTTGAGCCGTGTAGCGGATGGGTTTGATATATGGGAAGCCAATATTCGCACCCGATCTACTAAGGTGTTGTCGCACATAGGTTCTAATGCCAACGGCATGGTGTTGGACAAAAAAGGGGAAAACCTATTTGTACAAGCCAGTGGAAGAATCCACAAAATTAAGACCAGCGACGGCAGTAAAAAGACCATCGGGATTAATGGGGAAATGCAGTTAAAATTATCAGAAGAGCGGGCTTATATTTTCGACCACAGCTGGCGACAAGTAGTGAAAAAATTCTACCGAGAAGATTTACATGGAGTGGATTGGGACATGTATGGCAAAAGTTATAAAAGGTTCTTGCCCTCTATTAATAACAACTATGATTTTGCTGAATTATTAAGTGAACTTCTAGGGGAGCTAAATGCCTCCCACACAGGTTGCCGGTACCGACCAAGGGTATCCATGGGCGATGCCACCGCTAGTCTGGGCGTTTTCTATGACGAAAACCACAAAAGCGATGGGTTAGAAATTGAAGAAGTAATGGAAGGGGGCCCACTAGACAATGCAGATTCAAAAGTTAAAAAGGGAACGATTATAGAAAAGATCAATGGTGTAAAAATTACGACCGCCACCAATGTCAATACATTGCTGAACCGTCAAATTGGAAAAAACATGTTGCTTTCTCTGTACGATAAGACCAGTAGCAAACGGTGGGAAGAAGTAATTAAACCCATTAGCACAGGAGCTGAATTCCAATTGCGGTACAAGCGTTGGGTTAACATTTCTAGAGCTGCCGTAGAAAGTTTTTCTAAAGGAAAAGTGGGGTACATCCACATACGGGGCATGAACGACGCCAGTTATCGGGTTGCATACGAAGAATTATTGGGAAGAAACATGGACAAAGAAGCCATAATTATTGATACCCGTTTTAATGGGGGTGGATGGTTGCACGAAGACCTGGCGACTTTATTGAGCGGGGTCCAATACCTAGAATTTGCACCGCGCGATCAGCGCTTAGGAACTGAACCACTCAACAAATGGTCTAGACCTTCCACTGTATTAATGAGTGAAGGCAACTATAGCGATGCACACATGTTTCCTTATGCCTACAAAGCTAAAAACATTGGGAAATTAGTGGGTATGCCTGTTGCCGGAACGGCCACAGCTGTTTGGTGGGAACGCCAAATTGACCCTTCCTTGGTTTTTGGTATTCCTCAAGTAGGAATGATGGCGCCGGATGGAAGTTATTTAGAAAACACACAATTGGAACCAGATGTTAAAGTCAACAACAATTATGAATACATGTTGCGTAGAGAAGACCAACAATTGTTAAAAGCAATAGAAGTACTGATTGGTACCGACTTAAAGGGAACCATCGAAACAGAATAAAATAGAAAAATTTCATTTGCGAAAAAGGCTTTGACATTCTGTTAAAGCCTTTTTTAATGCTTTACAAATCTTTTGGTAATTACAGAATCCTCCGTATTGTACTTCACGAAATAGATGCCCTTGTTCAGGTCGTCCACCGATAATTTTATACTGTTTTGGCTGTTGTCCAATTCCGTTTCTGAAACGACTTGTCCATTGGAGGCTACCAAAGTTACCCAAGATTGTTCGGGCAACTGAAAATCAAAATTAACATTGATGTGTCCATTTTCCACTTGGGTAGGAAACACCGTAATATGCACCCGATCGGGTTTTCGATATTCTACAAATACTGGGCCCAAGACATTTTCTTTTTTATCCAGGTCCACGGCCCTTAACCGGTAGTAATTGTATCCATTTTGAGGCGCTTCGTCTAGAAAATAATATTCGCTGGTGGTCACACCTTGGTTGTTCCCCTCTACCCTACCCAAGGTCTGAAAGTCTGTACCATCCACTGACCGTTCTATTTGATAATGGCTAAAATTTTCCTCCTCCGAAGAGGACCACTCCACCACTACCTTTTGCTCTTCCACAAAAGCATCCAAATAACTAAGCTCAATGGGCAATACGATGTACCCATATACAAAATCTATAAATGGCTGGGGTTCGTCGGTATTGAAGTCGGCCTCGTTGCCAACCGATGGCCCGTTGTAACTGGTTTTGTTTTCATTAGGAGAAAAGTTACCAAATGTATAGATGGCATCTGTATTGAGGTAAGCAGCATTGTTTTCGGATTCAAAATCTCCTGTTACCACAACCTTACCCATGTTATTGAAAGTGAAATTATTCTTAACGGTAACATCCCCTATTACCAGCAACACAGCATTGTTCATTATATTGACCGTTGCAGAATTGGTAAACTCTGCATTTCCTAAAATTACCAAGGTATCTTGTTCTTGGATTAATATGTTGGCATTGTTTTCTAGAAGAAGAGAATATTCGCACTCGATCAATCCGTTGATGGTGATGTTGGCATTGTTTGGAATAGGGCCTGGTGAAACACCTCCAGTCCAGGAAGCATGCTGACCCCAAAAGTATTTGTTGTCATTTTTTGAGCTGAATTGTGCGCATACCGCACTGCCCAAAAAGATAAAAGCCAAGGTTAGAATATAGGTTCTCATTTTTAATAGAGTTGCTTATTAATATTGTAAGAGTCCATAAAGTAACCGCACCTGCGTGCTTTTTATCCAATTTCAAAACAAAATCATTCTAGTCATACGCCAAAACAGGGCTCAACCCACTACCAATCAGCTTTTAACAGAATAATTAATCCTGCAATTCTTTTTATCCAATTAATTTAACATGTACCAATTTCATCCACTTTGACAAAAAACACAGTATGAAATTTCGTTATAGTTCAAATACTACCATGTAGTATAATAATGAATAGCCCTTTTTATAAATCGACCAAAATGACGAAATTATAGAAGTACCAAATTAGCTCTATTATGCGGCGTACCATATTTCTCGTTTTGGGCCTATCATCAATTGCATTTATTGCCTACTTAACAGTGGCCATGCAAAACGAAGAAGTAGCAAGCCCTTTGGGCACTGCATTTTTATTCAACCAGGGGCTTGAAGTGGAAGTTCAATACAGCAGGCCCTATAAAAAGAGCAGGGTAATTTTTGGTTCGGATACCCTACAACCTTTGGTACCCTATGGGCAATACTGGCGCCTTGGTGCCAACAACGCCACTGAAATAACCTTCAACCAGAATGTTTTATTTGGTGGTAAACCCATTTACAGGGGCAGTTATAGGATGTATGCCATACCAGAAAAACACCATTGGACATTGTATTTGAATAGTGAGCTTGGCAAGTTTGGGTTTTTTGAGCCCAATCACGCCCTAGATGTACTAGAAATAAAAATTAGAGCGTCCAACCATGACATTTTCACAGAGCAGTTCACCATCAGCTTAGTTCCAGAGGATAGCTCCATTGTACTTCATTTTGATTGGGATTCGGTACATGCCCAACTGCCAATAGAAGTAGAAAATAGAAGTAGAAAATACTAGAAATGAACCTTAAAAAACAACTTCTACGTCTGTCATTTCTATTTTTATAACCCCTTTGTGGTAGGTAGATAGTTGCACCCCATTGCCTACCTCCATCCAGTTTTCCCAAGTAAAGTGTAAACCTCCTACTGGTATAATCTTCACCCACATTTTCCACCCCGTAATATTGTTATCATCGTCTACCAGCCAAACATAGGCATCTCCAGGCGTTACCCCTCCAGAGGCGTATGCCACCATCAATCCTTTTTTTCCATCTTCCAGTTGCACAATGGAGCGCGAAGTACCTTCATCGAACATTTTGTAGGGAGCAACCAACCAAAAGCTATCGTTACAAAACCCCGACCATGCTTGTTGTAATTTTTTCTCCAGTTTGTCCCCCTGCAATGGTTGGCCATTTTTATACGCATAACCAGTTAAATCAGTCAGGTTCAAATGGACCTTCAAATTGCCTTTGGAATATTCTAACCAGCCATCTTGTTTCCTCCAAACATACTTATTACTCCCTCTGAATGTCCATTGGACTACCTTCAATGAATCAAAAGCTTTTTTATTTAATTTAGATTGGATTTCCATCGCCCATGCATCTGCAGCATCCTCTTGGGTTCCGGAAGGCAAATTTTCGTTTGCAATAAAAATACCACAGGCCCCTATGGCTACAAGCCCAATAAAAGCAAAAATCACAATTTTTAAAACTCTTTGGATCATATCAATAGAGGTGAATCGGTTATTTGGAGTATTTAATGGATTGGAATCCATATTTCTTCTTCAGACTGCGGATTTTCCGGCCCTAAATATTTTTCTCCCATGCGGTCGAAATGCAGGCGCTGGCCCAACTGGTAACCAGATTGTGGCAACCATTCGGCATATACCTTTTCGATCGACTCCATAAAGTTTTTTGTTATTCCTTTGTGAACAAAAACAGCATAGGTGCCCCCTTCTATGGTCAATTGTTCCAATTCTGGAGGCAAACCATTAAAACTACTTACCAACACGGCAGCCCAATGTTGGGTGGTAGACGGGGCAATGTTGGAGGAGGCTAGTTTTCTTGGAGCATAAAAATCAGAGCCAATTCTATTGGGTAACTGCATAGCCAATGGTACAAACTTCTTCCAAATAGCCACTACTTCTTGTATGTTCCGCGCATCCAAAATAGGCATGGCCGCCATTGTCTTGGGTTCTAATGTTACAATTTCAGGGGTTAAATCTACCATATATTCCTTAATCCAATGCTTCTAAAACTTTTATTTTATAACTCCTACTTATTGGCAATTGTTGCCCAGCTACTTCCATGTATTCATTGGTGTAGGCATCGATTTTATTTTTTGCCACTACAAAAGACCTATGAATTCTTAAAAACCGATCGGCCGGCAAGGACAACAACATTTCGGACAAGGTACGTCGGGTAGTAATAGCCTTGTCTTTGCACCATATTTTCACCTGGTCATCGCTGCCTTCTACGTAGTGGATGTGTTCGAGTTCCACTCTAATTTTTTTTCTATCTACCGAAACAAAAATATAATTCTTTTGTTGGGGAGCAGCAGTGGAAGGCTCCAACGATGGCCCTTGCATTTTGAGGTACTTATTTAAGGATTGTAACAAGCGATCGGCAGTAATGGGCTTCAGCAAATAATCCAACACTTCTTTTTCAAACCCTTCTAAGGCATGTTCTCGGTGCGCCGTAGTTACCACAACAGCAATGTTTGGGTCTATGTTGTCCTTAAATTTCAACCCAGTCATGTGGGGCATTTGAATATCTAAAAACACCAAGTCAACCGCTTTATTGGCCAACACACTCTGGGCCTCAAAAGCATCTTTACAAAGTGCAACAACTTCTATAAAGTCAAATGAAGCAAGGTGTTTTTGCAATACTTTCCTTGCCATCGGCTCATCATCGACAAGGATACATTTAATTTTATTCTGCATCAACTTACGTATTGGTATCTAAGTGCAACTCCACTTTAAAATTAGGCGGTTTTTGTTCTATCTCCAACAAAAAGGCTTCCTTGGAATACAACAAGGACAACCTTTTCCTTGTATTTTCCAACCCTATGCCTTTTCCATTTGGTTTGTCCAGACCCGAAAAAGTGTTCTGCACACTGAAACACAGTGTTTCATTTATTTTTTTTAGTTTTATTGCAATGCATAATTGTCCATTTATTGGCTCCCCATGCTTGAAAGCATTTTCTACCAATGGCAAAAATAATTGGGCAGGGATCGGCTCCTCCAACAACGCCTCCTCCACAGAGAAATCCAACTCCAGGATATCTGAAAACCTTATTTTCTCAAGCGCTATATAATCGTTTATATGCGCTATCTCCTCCTTTATTAAGACTTCCTCATTGGCCCCCTTGTACAACAAATAGTCCATCAAGTTGGAAAGCTTAATGATCATATCCGCGGTTTGATCGGAGTGCAGGAGGGCCAACCCATACAACGTATTTAGAGTATTAAAAAGAAAATGTGGGTTGAGTTGATTTCTAAGTTTTTCTAATTCTATTTTTTTCAATACCAGTTCTTTTTCTAAAACCGTAGCTTGGAGTTTTTCCATTTCGTTTTGCACCTTATACCCTTGCAGGATAAAATTTATAGCCACTGATATGCCCGCAACCAATAAAACGGCCACCACCACGAATATTCCTTTGGCACTCAAAGGTGGCATATTATTCAAACTATAAGAACCAATCAAGATAAAAGCTAACAAATAAGAAAAAGTCACAACAAACAACGATACCACCAGTGCCCCAGCTAAAAACAAAGAGAATTTTAGGTATTGTTTCTTCCAAAAATACTTTCTAAACACACCGTTTAAAAGCCAGGAGATTACAATGGTACCAGGCAACATGGTCAAGCTAAAATTTAAGGTCTTTTTGGTGTCTTCTGATTGGTACCCAAAAAAAACAACAAAAAAGAGAAAGGCACCCACCCAAAAAATGAAGCGCGGTAGTATGGAAACGGCCCAATGGTTCAATCCTTTATTCGTTTTCATTGTTTTCTCAAATCAACTCCCACCTAGGTTCAATATTTCTTTTGCTCTATGGACCAAATGTAATTAATTTTTCTTTTTAGGTAGTGTTCTAATGGTTCTAAACCAATTGCTTTTCTTCTTGCATTGACTTTTTCTGGTTCAAAAATTTCGAATGGTTCTAATTCTCGATCTGCATTGTATCTAAATTGCATACCGTAAAGTTGCGGTTGTTGGTTGTTCACCAATATTCTATCTTGAATTTTCGCATACTCCAAGCAACTTCCCTCTCCTTCCGAACAGGCTTTTTTAAGGATGGGAAGGAACTCAACCCGCACCGAATCGTCTGGATGGTGGTTGATGATTAGCAAAGGAGCATCTGCTGCCAGCTCTCCTACAACACTGTAACCAGGCCAACCATAAAGATCGATTATTTCTAATAATGCAGCATAGTTGTCTTTTCCGTATTGGCGTTTCATAGCGTTGATGGGGTAAAACCAATGGGGCACATGCCCGTTCTCCATAAAAGAAGTACGCGCTTGGTGTACAAAGTAGTCCATCGACTGGTCCAAAGCGATCCGTTTTAAAAGCTCCAATGCCAATGTTTTGTTTTTGATTCCGGGATTTTGGACATTGTATTTAAACATTTGTTGTTTTTCTATGTGCCCCCACCGTTCGTCTTCTAAAAGATCGACAAAATCAGAATCGGTCAATACCATTAGAGCGCTGTCTCCCACCAGTGCTTTTTCTAAATAATGGAATGCGCTGTCTTTTTGGTAATAGGTTAAGGCGAAAACACTGGCCAAATTGTAAGCAATTTTACGGTCGGACGGGTCCAACCCCAGTTGCATTTTATAAGCCGCAATGGCAGCCTCTAAATCCCCATTGTGTTTGTGCTGATCACCGGTCAGGGTTTGACAGTACCCAGCTAATACCGCTACCAACCATAAGGCCATGGTTAGGTTTTTTTTCAATAGGCTCATATTTTGGCAGATTTATTTCCAACAAAAGACAAGATTCTAATGAACAAAAACACCAACAAACCCAACACTGGTGTTACCATGGCATTGGCCAGCCCATTGTACAACATGGATGGTGCAACAGAACCTGCTTTCCCTATAAAATAAAAGGAGTGCATCCAACCCAACAACAAAGACAACATGGCAAGTGCAGGCAACCATGATGCGGCGGCCTTGATTTTTAAATTGTATTGTACAATCCGATCGGCTTCCTTGGTTTTCACTTTTTTTATTGCCCAAACAACGGAAAAAGCCATAAGGGCTATAAACAACAGTACAAATTTTAAATCAGCGCCTAATAAAAAGTCTACAATTGGCATTCTCATAAGTAAATGAATTTTGGTTAAACATATCCCAATATGTATGCTTCACAACTTTCATTTATGAAAATGCGGTTGACAACAGGTGGAGCACCTTTAATGACAATGGTAGAAAGGTAAAACGAAAACTTACTTCTTGAATAGAAATTTGGCACCCCCTTGGAGCAATAACATTTCATTTTTTTCTGGGTTAAACCTTAGTTCGAGCCCTGCAGCACTAAATTTAAATACATGTTCATCGATGGGCTGCAGTTCAAAGGAAGACTGGCCTGTGGCTTGACCCACGAGAACATTGCCTTCTTTGGTTATCACTACCTCTAGCGGTAATTCATCACTTGTATACTTTCCCAGGTATTGGTCCAGCTGTTTGCTTTTCAATTGAATATTTTTAAATACCGGAACAGCAAAGGGTTTGTTATAAAAACTACTCACGGCCCCTAACATCAATTCGTTTACACTGTAATCTGTTCCATTGGATGTAATGGATACACTTAGGTTGTCCTCTTTAAAATGTACCATATGCGACCTGAACCCATCAATACCACCTGTGTGGCCATAACAGGTCTTGTCAAAAAATGGATAAGGAAAAATTCCTCTGCCATAACCATCTTCTATGCTTATCATTTTTTGCAAACTCTCTTGTGATACCAATTGCTCTTGGAACAAAGCTTCAACAAAAACATTCAAATCTTTAGGTGTAGAAACTATGGCACCAGCCCCTAGTGGAACCGACATATCCGTTACCAAAGACTTTTTCCATTTTTTCTTTTTCTCGTAAGAATAACAATCGTTGTTTTTCAAATTTATTTGGTTGCCAAGTGCAGTATGCTCCAATTGTAATGGTTTTGTAATAAATGCTTCTAAAAGGGATGAATAACTTTTTTTGTAAACGTCCTCTAAGATATAGGTAAGTAAAATGTAATTTGAATTGCTGTATTGTGCTTTGGAGTTGGGTTCGAACAAACTGGGCCCCGCCTTTATTATGGCCATTAAATCTTCCCTTGATTTAGGGCTTGTACTCCATTCCAAATAATCTGGTTGGCTGGTAAAACTATAAATGCCACTTCTATGATTCAATAGGTTGGAAATGGTAATCACCTCTTCGTTTTTAATACCTGTAAAATATTGGTTAATGGTTTGCTCCAAAGATATTTTACCAGCTTCAATTGCCTTGAAGATCATGACAGCGGTAAATGTTTTAGAGATGGACCCCACTCTAAATTTAGTATTAGAGTCTGGTTTTAACTTTTCAGAACGGTCTCTGAAACCAATGGCTCTGGCATACAATACAACACCATTTTGTGTTACCGCCAAACTGCCCATGAATTTATCGTGATCGGACAATACATCCAACACGCTGTCCATTTTTGCTTTGTTGTAATCTTGGCCAAGAAGTGGAGCAATTACTATTGCTAAAACAATGGTTGTTAAATACTTTCTCATAACTCGTTGCTCTGGTAGTTAAAACATTGGTGTCTTTAATATGTTGTTTTTTATTGATAAAAGTCAAAAATTCTGATTACCGAATTAATGAACAGATAGGCGGTTAACTTTTAATCTCCAGATTTACAAGAACATTAAAAATGCCTTCTGATCTGCAGTGGTTGATTTTTCAAAACCATTGGTAAATAGCTTCAATATTGTGACACATTTATAAAATTTTGTTTCTAGGACCCATTGGCTCTATTTCCTCCCAAAAATGTTAAGAACATAACCCACTAAGAAAAAAACAAAGGCAATTAAACTAATTGGAGGAAGCCCTCCATGCCATTCTGCCGGCTTCATCCATCCCTCATAGCCCATAAACAAAAGGTGCAAAGCCCCAAACAAAAAAGCCGTCATCAAGAAACGCTTCGAACTAATGAAACGAATAAAAGCCTTATCTTCTCGTATGGCGGTTTGGAAACTCAGGTTTATTACCCAAAGAACTATCAAAGACAATACCCCGAATAACATGCTAAGACCCGCCAATAGAGTAAGTGTTCCGTCTAGCTCGAAAAATTTAGGATAGATTGCTGTTTTAAAAAGCATAAAACTCATAAGGCCATGTACCAGCGCCATCAAAAATCCAAGCATTCCCAATACCTTTCTGGCATTGAGCCAAGCATCTGAAATACCTACACCTACCTGTTTTAAAGGACCAATGGTGAAAGTAAAGAACAGCAATAGATATGCACACAGTGCAAGTGATTTGTTAAAAATAAAAAATGGCAAATCTTTCCAAGGTACTGCACCAAAAATATGGTAGCGCATTACTGCATATACCATTGAAAATAACAAAGCCAACAATGTTATTTTAAATGCGCTGTTTTTTTGTTCTTCTTGTTCCATGCTCTTTTATCAAATTAAATTCTTGCCATGCATCTCATCTTAATTTACAATTATCAACACAATTGACAAATATTCGAATCAATTCATTAAGTATTGGTGGGTACAACGCTTAATGGGAAGTTCTACTGAGCACTTCACTTCAAGTGTTAAGGTAACTATGTAAACACTTAATAAAAAGGTCAATTAAAAAGATAAATAGATTTTATTTACTTGGGTAAAGAAATAACATCAGGGTTTGTCTTTAGCAAATTGGTCCTTTTCAATGCTACCGCTCATGTAGAATCAAAAGAATGTTTTGGAGCGATTTTTATTATCTGGTATATTCAAAATACCTAAACTTTAACATTATGAAAACACTCTTTACAGCCATTTTGATCACTTGTTGTACGTTCTCTTTTGGTCAAGATTATTTTTACAAAAAATACGCTCCATTTGATGCCAATATCCCTTCACCAGAAGAATTTTTAGGTTACCCCATTGGTTTCCAACATACCCGACACGACCAAGTAGTAGCGTATTTGGAAAAATTGGCTGCGGTATCAGAAGAAGCCAGCATTACGTATTATGGCAAAACACACGAGCATAGAAAACTTGTTATTCTGAACATCAGTAGCAAAGAAAACATTGCAGCACTCGAAGATCTTCGGCTTTCCCATATCAAAAATGTAGATCCCAACAACGCCGCTATTGATAGCAGCAATCCAATTTTCATCAATTTGGGATACAACGTGCACGGCAATGAGCCTTCTAGCACGGAAGCCTCCATGCTCACAGCGTATACCCTACTCGCCTCTAAAAGTGCCATTGTAAAAGAACAAAAAGAAAATGCAGTGGTTTTCATTGATCCCACTATCAACCCGGATGGTCGAGACCGGCACACCCATTGGGCCAATACCCACAAAGGTACGCCATTGGTAAACGACCCTATGGACATTGAACATACCGAAATGTCGCCAAGTGGCAGAACCAACCACTATTATTTTGACCTCAATAGAGATTGGTGGTTGGCAATTAACCCAGAAAGTAGAGGCAAATTAAAGTGGTACCACCAATGGTACCCGAATGTGGTAACAGACTTTCATGAAATGGGCAGCAACAGCACTTACTTCTTTGAGCCCATGAAAGCCATTGCCAGCAAGGATCCGATTATGCCCAAAGAAAACTACACTACTTTGAATGAAGCCTTCGCTCAACATTTCTCTAAAGATTTGGACGCAATTGGATCGATGTATTTTACAAAAGAGGTTTTTGACGGAACCTACCCAGGGTATGGCTCTTCTTACCCCGATTTACAAGGAGGATTGGCACTTTTGTTTGAACAAGCAAGCTCAAGAGGCCACGTACAACTTCAAAATACGGGCAAAGCCCTTACTTTTGCATTTACCATTCGCAACCAATATGTATCGAGCATCGCCACCATCAATGCTGCTCTGGAAAACAAAACCATTTTATTCCAATACCAAAATAGATTTTTCAAAAGTGCTCTTAGCAATGCCAACAAAAGTGGTGCAAAAGCTTATGTATTTGGAGATGAAAACGACCAAGGCAAAACCAATGCATTTATAGATAAATTATTGCTCCACAAAGTAAAAGTGTATGAACTCAATAAAAATGTGGTGATCGATGGGCAAAAATACAGCAGTGGAAAGAGTTATACCATACCTACAGCACAACCACAATTTAGAATGGTACAGTCGGCTTTTGAGACCTATTCTGAATTTACGGACAGCGTGTATTACGATGCTTCAGCGTGGTCCTTGGCTAATTTCTACAACATCCCTTATGCCAGTACCAACACCCTCAACCAAGGCACAGAAATTACAAAAGTACCTGAATGGGAACATTCGGAGGTGAAAAAATCGAACTATGCCTACATCATGCCTTGGAACGATTACAGTGCACCAGCAGCTTTGTACCAATTGCAATCGGCAGGTGTGGTAGTAACCGGTGCATTCAAACCCTTTAAGATCAAAACCGATGCAGGAAACCAAACATTTGGTTATGGCACGTTGGTTATACCGGTAGGCAGACAATTAATTTCGAAGGATTCTTTGTACGCTGCTGTCCAGGCAACAGCAAAAAAATGGGAGGTTCATTTTCACACTACCGAAACTGGTTACAGCCAGTCGGGCATTGATTTAGGCAGTGGTAATTTGAGGTTTTTAAAGCAACCGAAGGCGCTACTATTTGTAGGCAACGGCGTGAGTTCTTATGAACATGGAGAGGTTTGGCATTTATTGGATACTCGAGTCCATATGCCAATTACCAAAGTACCATTGCGCAATTTTTGGAGACTCAACTTGAACAATTATAACGTTATGGTAATGGTTTCTGGTAGGTACCAGCAACTTGATTCTGCTGCTAAAGACAAAATTAAAGCATGGGTAAGCGCCGGCAATACCTTGATAACCACCCGAACGGGATCGTCTTGGGCTGTGCAGAACAAAATAGTTATTGAAAATCTAATAAAAGCAAAAAAAGACAGTTCAGCTGTTCAACGCCTACCCTATGTGGATGCACGCGAACACATAGGTAAAAAAGCTGTAGGAGGTGGTATATTTGAAGTAGATCTAGACATTACCCATCCTATTGGTTTTGGTTATACAAGAAATAAACTTCCTGTTTATAGAAATAGTAATGTTTGGTTGCAACCAAGCAAGAGTCCTTATGGCACCATTGCACAGTATACGAAAGACCCACACATCGATGGGTTTATCACCAAAGAAAACTTGGAAAACTACTTACAACCTTCTGCTTCTATCCTTGCTAGCAGTGTTGGATCTGGCCGAGTTATTTTGTTTGCTGACAACCCCAATTTCCGAGGGTCCTGGTATGGCACCAACCGACTATTCTTGAATGCCATTTTTTATGGCAACCACATTAGAGTACCACGGTAGAACAGCACTTAGGAAATACCAACAAAAAAGGGAAGCAAAATTGTTTCCCTTTTTTGTTGTATATCAGTTTCTTGTTGGTATTAATTGAGTACTTCTGCTGCTTCAAAAGTTGCTCGTTCGATGCTTGTACTGTGGTCTGCATCGCTCACTATGCGCCACTTCCCTGCTTCCTTTTTTAAAGTGACCTGAAAAGCGCCATAACCCCTTATGGCAAAATCCGCATCGCCTTTGTGTTTGCTTTTAAAACAGTAGTATCCTGCCTCAAATGCAGTGGTACCCATGTACATTCTGTGCGTGAAACTAAACTCTATCTTAATCTCGGCATCTCGCTTCCGGACCATGTCAAAAAACCGCTCGTTCCATGCTCGGTATTGTGCATAGTGGAGCAGTTTGTTATTGTCCATTTCAACCCTTACTATCTCTTTGCTTTGAATCGACATAAACAACTCAGAATCTAGGTTCGAATAAGATTTTTGGAAAGGGGCCCAAACATCTTTGTTAATTTGGGCCTTCACTTCTTCCGACATGGCATCGTCTTTATGCGGCGGGGTCGATTGCCCTTGTGCGCCAATTGTAAAAGCGCAACAAATGAACAGCAAAATTTTTAATTTTTTCATTGATTTTTGTTGTTGGTACGATGCAACCTAAACCAATTTTTATTCATTTTTTTGAATTTAACATCTTTTAACGCGCTGGCACAACTCAATTAAACCGCGTCCACCATTCGGATTGTTGTAAATCGGAATCTACCTTGATAAGAGTGCCTATTTCAGGTGTTACAGTTTTCACTTCCAATTCTCCTGCCTTTTTTGTTAGGCGTTGAATGGGTTCCTTCCACGGGTGCATACTCAAATTAAACTTTCCCCAGTGTATGGGCAATAACAATTTACTTTGTAAATCAATACTGGCTTGAACGGTTTCTTCTGGCATCATATGTATCTCAGCCCAGTTTTCGTTGTAAGCGCCCGATTCTAACATCGCGATATCAAAGGGCCCATATTTTTCTCCAATTGTTTTGAATCCATCAAAATAACCTGAGTCTCCCCCAAAAAAGGCCTTTTGTTTGGTTCCTTGGATAACCCAAGAGCCCCACAAGGTACTAAACCGATTGGTCAAACCACGCCCGGAGAAATGCCTGGTTGGCGTACAGATCAATTCAATATTTTCCAACTTAGCAGATTCCCACCATACCAACTCCGTAATTTCACTTTCAGGAATGCCCCAAGATTGCAAATGGGCCCCGACGCCCAAGGGTACAAAGTACTGGTGCACCAAGGGTTTCAATTTCTGAATGGTTTCATAATCCAAATGGTCGTAGTGGTCGTGAGAAATAATAACTGCATCAATTTTAGGCAGTTTTTCAACAGTCATTGGTTCGCTATAGTCAAATTTTTCGGGCCCCATAAAGCTGAACATGGAAGCCCGGTTGCCAAATACGGGGTCTGCCAATATATTCACCCCTTCAATCCCTATCAACATAGTAGAATGCCCAAACCAAGTTATGGTAAGTTCTTGGTGCTGCTCTACCGCATAAGCCATCGAATCCAATGGGTGGGTTGCAATGGTTTCTTTTGGTTCTCGTCCGCCACCGCCTTTAAAATACTCCATCATAACGCCACCCATTTTGCTAATTGGCATGTCCATGTTGGTTGTTACGTTATTTACAAACTTCCCCTCTTTAAAGTGGTCCAATTTATTCGCTCGTTCCAATTGTTGCTCGTTCATTGAAGCCCCAATTTGTGGGGCTGTATTGAAAAAGATAGCCAAGGAACCTACAAGTAGGGCAACAAGCCCAAGTACAATTATTGTGGTCATTTTAATTAATTTTTTCATGTTATTGAGTAATTGCTCAGTTCTATTTTAAATTTTTTTAAGCCCTTATACCATTCATCAATACTGCAAAAGCCGATCGTACAAATGCAGTAACATCCTTAATTTTGTTTTCCATCAAATATTCGATAGTTGCATTTAAGTGACTCATTATCAACTGCATAACATAGTTTAACTCAAGTGACACCAAACGGCCTGATTGCTGGCCTTGTTCCATCATTTGGTGTACGGCGTGAAACGCTCCGTCTATCTCTTCTTTGGTCAACTTGCCTATATGCGGAGAAGTTTTGAACTGATTTATAAAATTAAATTCTTTTTCGTTTTGCAATGCCCAATGAACAACTGCTGTCCAAACGGCTTCTAAGTTGGCCTCGAAATCTGCATCAACATCAAAAACCTGCATCACGGATTGCCCCATTTTTTTTTTCGATTCTAAGTAAACCGCATTGATTAATTCGTTTTTGTTTTTAAAGTATACAAACAAAGTACCTGTACCAACTCCTGCCAAATTGGTGATACTCGTAGTTGAAGTGGCCTGAAAACCTTTCTCAACAAAAAGTTGAATGGCAGCTTGTATAATTTTATCTCGTTTGTCCATACTGAGTGATTACTCAATCATAACGGTACTTACTTGGTAAGGTTGCGTTTTTAGTGTATAAATGATTTTGCCAGCTCTACAAGTTTCTAGAGGAAAAGGCTTCTAATAGAAGAGTCCTTTTCATTCCCTCACCCTTTCTGCTTTTATACAACCTTAATACCCCATCTTAAACTTCTCTATATTCTACTTCTTCTATTTTTTTTCGAGTATCGCTTGTTGTATTATTGCATCATTAACTAACCCCCCTTTTAACAATATGAAAAATAATACAGTTGTTTGGCTTTTGCTTTCAATAGCCTCTTTTGTATGCATGTCTTGTAACGAGAACACTACCAAAACTACCTTGTTGGTAGAGTCTGAAAGTTTTGACCACTGGGGAGGCTGGGTGCTCGATCAACAAAGTATTGACCAAATGGGATCCGCCTATTTAATGGCCCATGGATTGGGAGTGCAGGTCGAAGATGCCACAACAGAAGTAAGTTTTGAAGAGCCAGGTACTTATAAGGTTTGGGTAAGAACAAGAGATTGGGTTGCGCCTTGGAAAACGGAGCAATATAAACAAGATAGTACCATGGGAGCCAAGGGGTTTCCAGGGAAATTTCAAGTATGGATCAACGGCATTCCTCTGGATACAATATTTGGAACAAAGGGCAACCAATGGCATTGGCAAGAAGGTGGGTCGGTGGTGATCAGCGACCTAAAAGCAAACCTAACTTTACACGACCTAACGGGCTTCAACGGCCGTTGCGACGCCATATTGTTTAGCAAGGATTCCATCCCCATCACCCCGCCCAACACATTAAGTAAAATGACCCCATTCAGACAAAAATTATTGGGTACTGAAAAAAGCATGGACCAGGGGGAATTTGATCTTGTAGTAGTTGGTGGTGGAATAGCCGGCATAACTACGGCTATTAGCGCAGCTAGGTCCGGAATCACGGTGGCGTTGGTTCAGAATCGACCGGTATTGGGAGGCAACAACAGCTCTGAAGTTAGAGTGGGCCTAGCCGGATTGATTCATCAAAAACCCTTTCCGAATTTAGGCAACTTGGTAGATGAGATTTCACCTGTTGGACACTGGACCCACAGAGATGCCAAAAAACATCCGAAATTAGAAAAAAGCAAAAGAGTTCTTGAGATAATTGAAAAAGATGAGAGTCGCAGAATGCACAACGCCGCTCCTAAACGCAATTACGAAGACAACAAAAAACTCAATGCTGTATTGGCAGAAGAAAACATAACACTCTTCTTAAACACCCACATGTATGGTGCTGAAGTAGAAGAAAACAAAATTGTTTCGATTAAAGCCGTGGATTTAAAAACGTCCAAACGCATGGTAATAAGAGGTAGAACCTTTGCAGACTGTACTGGAGATGGCAACCTAGGGTTTGCAGCTGGTGCAGATTTTAGACAAGGAAGAGAACCCCAGTCTTTAACAGGGGAAACATTGGCTCCCGCAAAAGAAGACCAAATGTTGATGGGGTCTTCCATGCAGTGGTACAGTGCTCCAACCGCAACAACGCAGGCATTCCCAACGGACCTACCTTGGGCCGTTCAATTCAACGAAACCACCTGTATCCCTACCGACAGAGGCGATTGGGATTGGGAAACAGGAGCCGATCGAGACCAAGCAACGGAAACAGAACGCATACGAGATTATGCCTTGCGGATTATTTTTGGAAACTGGGCCATTTTAAAAAACCCAAATACCAGTGACAGTATTTACAACAAATACAAAAACAACTCTTTGCAATGGGTAGCTTATATTGCCGGTAAAAGAGAGTCCAGAAGGTTGATGGGAGATATCATTCTGAAACAACAAGACATTGAAGAAAAAAAGGAGTTCGAAGATGCTTCGGTTACTACTACCTGGACCATAGACTTACATTATCCGAAAAAACTAAAATGTGCCTGTGATGCTTTTATGTCCAATGCAGCATACGTAAAAATAAAGCCCTACCCCATCCCTTACCGTTCTTTGTACTCTCGCAATATAGACAACTTATTAATGGCTGGTAGAAACATAAGTGTCACCCATGTTGCCTTGGGCACCGTGCGGGTTCAACGCACCACCGGTATGATGGGAGAAGTTATAGGTATGGCTGCTGCCCTGTGTGAACAACACAACACCACGCCCAGAGGCATTTATGAAAACCATTTTCCAGAATTGGCAGAAAAAATGTCTGCAGGTGTTCCCGAACCAAAAAACGCCCCCGAACTTTCTATGTATTACACCAATAAACTAAAAAAATAAAGTGTTTTTAACATCCAAACACTAGTGAACTAAACCAAATGACAATTGACCCCCTTTTCTCTAAACATTAAACCTACCCATTGGCTAGTTGGCATTGTTCTGCTTAGCGCATTTTTAATTTCCAAGGTCCTTCAAGATGGCCACCATTGGGGTGGAGACTTTTCTTTGTATATCCAACAAACAGAGCAAATTGCAAAAGGCCAAGCACTAAATGACTTGTATGATTGGAACAAAGTATCCATGCAAAACTCAAGTGAAGTAATGGGCCCCTACTTGTACCCCAATGGCTTCCCGCTGTTATTAAGCACGGTGTATATGCTTTTTGGCATCGATTTTATTGCGATGAAGGTATTTTGCAGTTTGTTCTTTTTAATGGCCCTACCTCTTATTTATATTTTGTTTCGGCCCTATTTTGATTCGAATGTACTGCCTTTGCTTTTGGCAGCCTTCGTTGCCTTTAATTTTTACTTTATAGTATTTTCTAACAGCATCATGTCGGACTTCCCCTTTTTCTTTTGCTGTTTGGCTACCTTTAATTGGATGGCATCTAAAAACAACCTTAAAAACCAGCTGTTGTTAGGCGTGTTGTTTTTTTACTCTTATTTCATTCGGGATGTAGGGATTTTCTTGGTTCCAACCTATGCCATCTACCAATGGATTCATTGGAAAAAATACAATACCTCTATTCTTTTAACAGCATTGCCTTATGGTATTTTTATATTGTTGTTTGTTACAAGTAAAACCTTTTTACCAAATGGTGGCGCCAACCATATGGATATGTTGCTGTCTGGTTTGCAATGGGAGGGCATTTATGCCAACGCTGTTTACTATGCAACGCTTTTTTCAAAGATTCTATTCTTTCAACAACCCTGGCCTTTGGTTGGAGCAGTTGTTTTTTTGCTTGGTGCAATAGGCTTACTCTCCAACAAAAAAAAGCACCTTCCATTTGCGGCATTCCTTTGTATGAACCTATTGACCCTTCTTGTTTGGCCGAGCAGACAAGGTGCTAGGTTCCTTTTCCCTATTATTCCATTTTTAATGTTTTTTACTTTTCAGGGTATGTTGTTGTTGACACAAACAATAAAGGTGAGAAAATACTACCTCAACATGGTTGTGGTCGTTTTAGTGGTTGTTTTTAGTGGCCACTCCTATTTTTCTTTAAAGCCAATATTCAAACGCAACTCCAACCAGGCCTATACAAAAGATATGGTGGAAATCTACCAATACATATCCAACCATATCCCTGACGAAAGCATTGTGGGATTCAAAAAACCGCGTGTGTTGTGGCTTTTTTCTAATACCAAATCCATTCATACCGATTCAGAACATTTTGAAGGGTCTATTGCGGACTACTGGTTGGTTGTGAAACCAGAAAACGGTGAAACCCCAACCTATGAAGTTCAGGAAGAATTTGACCGCTATATTTTATATAAAAAGTAGCGTGTTATCTAAGATAAATACCTGATAAATAATACAATAAAGTTATTTAATTTCGTTTAATAATTACCTTCAATACTTCAGCCGGTTGCTCCAAATGGAAACCCTTATTGTTTGCAGCAACCCAAACCGGTTGTTGAACTGGGTATATAATCCTAAACCACTATAGATTAACAAGGTGCACTATTATTAGCACAAAAAAATTACAGCAATACATGGGATACTATATAGATTTGAATGCCATTTCATTAGATGCCTACAAAGAGATATTAAAAAACACCATTTTAATACCGAGTTGGAAAGTTTTGGAGACCGATATGGAAAAAAACCTGAACATCCTAAAAAAAAATAATATTAACAACCTCCACGAGTTATTGCAAGCATTAAAAAACAACAAAAAGATTCTAGATTTTTCCAAACAAAGTGGCCTTGCTGTTTCGTATTTAACAGTTCTTAGAAGAGCAGTGAATGGGTATAAACAAAAACCGAACAAATTGAAAGACTTCGTGTGCATTGACCCAGATATTATGTCAAAACTTGAAAGTGCAGGCATTAAGAACACGTTACAGCTTTACCAAGAAATTTTAAGCCCAAGCAAAAGGAGCGCATTTGGTAAAAAAATTGGAATAAGTGCCAAAGAGCTACTCGTACTCACAAAATTGACAGATTTATCAAGGATAAGGTGGGTAAACCACACTTTTGCCTATATTTTATTAGAAACAGGGTATGACACTGCCCAAAAAGTGGCCAATGCTGATTTTAATGCACTATACGAATCCATACTACAACTGAACAATGAAAGGAAAATTTACAAAGCTTCCATCGGTCTAAATGATATGAAAATGATTGTTGAATCGGCAAATAGTTTGGACTTAGAAATCGAATATGAATAAAGAAGTAGGCGCCATTCAATTTTGGAATTTTCACTTTCCAATTAACATGTTTTATCAAATACAAATAACAGCTACATGGATCTTATGACGGGTACAAAACACATTATCCTATTATTTTTAACGATTTTTCTGAGCGCTGGCTTATCTAAAGCCTGCTCCGTTTTATATTATGTGGATGCTAAAACGGGCAAAATTTACGTAGTAAACAATGAAGATTACTGGTACGATGTTGCTGCTTATATTCAAATAGAACCTTCATCAAAAAACAAACATGCCCGCCTTTGGTATGGTTGGGACAATTTTGCACAAGGAGGCATCAATGAAAAAGGGCTTTTTTTTGATGCTGCTGTAACACCCGAACAGAAAAAAATAAAGAGCTATGGCAACCCCAAGAACAATTTAGGAGACAAGTTATTGGCAAAATGTGCTACAGTTGAAGAAGCCCTGGCTTTCTTAGACAAAGAAAAAATTGCCCTCAATAAAAGCCACATCATGTTGGGCGATAAAACAGGCCAAGCAGTTGTGGTAGAATGGGTGGATGGAGAAAAAAAATTGCATTGGATTAAAAACAATAGGCTGGTTATGACCAACTATTTATTAACCAACCCCGAAGCTGGCAACTTCCCCTGTTATCGGTACAAAAGCATTGAAGAAAGAATTGCTACCATGGAAAAAAGCGGCGAAGCAATCAACCTAAAAAAAGTAGGCAATACTTTTGGGCAAGCCGCCCAACCGCCTAGGGCAAATGAAGAGGGCCGCATTGGAGGTACTGTGTATACCACCTTTATTGCTATTACCGACAACAAATTCTTTTTGTCTTACAAATTAAGCAACCAGAATGTGACCCAAATCGATTTAACAGAAGCATTCGCGCGTTCCAAGCGCAAAAAAATAGAACTTCAATAATCCTTATATTAGGCATTAAGAATCTAAGATGAAACCATTCGTAATAATTCTGGCCTTATCCGCAATTTCAACCATCCATTCGATGGCACAAAAGGTGGATTATTACCCCATCCCCTCTCTTGATTCCGGAAGTTTTGAAAATTTTCATTTTTTAAAACGAGAAATTGGATCGGCCCAGGTGGTATTTTTGGGAGAGCAACACCACGGAGATGGGGCTTCTATGGTAGGTAAAACTTTTATGGTAGAGTATTTGGTTCAACAAATGGGTTTTAATGCGATCGTTTTTGAAGCCGATTTCTCAAACTTAAACAACAGCAAAAAAACTGCGGATGAAAAGTGGAATTACCTGCCTGGTGTTTGGAGAAAAAGCGACCAAATGCTCCGATTAAAAAACTTTATAGAAAACAACCAATTGGAAGTTGCCGGAGTGGATTTGTTTGGCACCTTTGATCGCAGCGCTTTTATTGAGCTGTTTTGGTCGCATGCGTCCAATCAAACAACCTTCAAGAGAGAAATACTCAACCCAACCATTCATGCCATTTTTACTGGTTCAAAAACCAAAAAAGAAGCATTAAAAGAAACCATTAGACTCACAACCCTACTAATCGATCAGTCCGAAGGGTTGGACAAACAACAATTTATTAGCTTCCAATTCATCCTAAAAAGCTACCAGGGTCTGCCCAAAAAAAACAAAACTGGTTATGAAAAATACGAAGAGCGCGATGCGCAAATGGGACTCAATTTAGATTGGTTGGTGCGCAACAACCTCGCCGGAAAGAAAGTGATTGTATGGGCGGCCAACTTCCACATATCCAAAAATCCCAATGCAATTGATTCCGATAAAAAATGGCGTTTTAAATCTGGTAATTTAATTTCTATGGGCAGTAAATTCGGTGCACGCACCAACGTGCAGCACTACCACATTGCCTTTACGGCTTACACCGGTCAATATACCGATTGGGTGCACGATGCAGACCATTACCAAGACATTAAACCGGACAGGCACGACCCAAATGCATTGGAACTTTGGCTTTCCAATCAGAAGGTAGACTTTTGTTTTGTTCCGCTGCACCAGTACAAGGCTCCTTTCCCATTAAGTGGCTTTGCCCACAAGTCTTATTTCGGCAATTGGCAAGAGGTTTTTGATGCTGTATTTTTTATAAATAAAATGACCCCTTCTACCTACCAACTCAAAAAAGACAATTAAAACCAAAACAGCAAATTAGGGCAATTGAAGTGGTGCACGATCCGCCATTTTTTATTATTTTCATATCCGTATTAGTTTAAGTAAAATTACCAGCAAAAGTGGATTATCAAACATTTACACCGCAACTCGATTTAGAAGCACTGATTAGCTGTTACTGGACTTTAAAAATACCAGCAGATCCCGCAGCAGAAAAACAGTGCATCGTGCCCGACGGGACCATTGAGATGGCTTTTATTCTTGGGGATGACATCCAACGGTTTACCAACACAAAAGACTTTATACTCCAGCCCAGGGCCATGGTATTGGGGCCAACCGTAGACCCTTTTTATATTCAACCTACGGGCCGTGTAGATACCTTTGCCATCCGTTTTTACCCCTATGGATTTGCCAACTTCACCAATGTTGCGCTAAAATCGTTGGCCAACAAAGAAACCCCTTTGGAGCAGATTTTTGATAAAACAAAAGCAGGTGTTTTAGAACAAAACATAATTCAAGCCAGCAGCACTGCCCAAAGAATATCCATTGTAGAAAATTTTTTGCTTGAAATATTAAAGGAGCAAGCGACCATAGACACCATTGTTAAAAGCACAGTAGAACTGCTTATATCCAGCAAAGGTGGCAGGCCCATCCATACCATTCTAAAAGATGTAGCCGGTAACAGAAGACAACTAGAAAGAAAGTTTGCCCAACAAATTGGACTGAGCCCCAAACAATTATCCAAAGTAATACGGTTACAAACCGCATTAAAACTGTTGCTCACCCCTACGCCCGACTCTCTTACCAACATCGCTTATGCCAGCGATTACTACGACCAATCCCATTTTATAAAAGACTTTAAAGAGTTTACAGGTACCAACCCAAATGCATTTTTAGAAGACAAAAGCTTATCGCTTTCTGCTTTGTTTTACCAACAATAAACCTGTCGCATTTTTACAATTTCATTTCCCCTCAAAGCCATAATTTTGTTTAAAAATTAAATCACACATGAAACAACTATTATTTATGCTAGTTGCTTTGGTAGCGATGGGCATTACCCTTGCTTTTAACTTTGGACCAAACAATGCAGCAAAACAATCTGAGTCCAATATAAAAACTTCAAAAACTTCAAAAACCAAAACTGACATGAACAATTACATCTCAATATTCGAAATTGCAGCCAATGACATGCCTCGGGCCATTCGGTTCTACGAAAACATATGGAACCTTTCTATTGAGCCAATGGAAATGGCTGGCATGCAAATGGGACTATTGCCTTTTGAGGACCAAGTCATTATAGGCGTGATTGTACAGGGAGAAGGCTATACACCCTCCGCAGAAGGCACCACCGTTTATTGGAATGCTGGAGACAACCTGCAGGTAATTCTGGACCGCGTAGAAGAAAATGGAGGTAAAATTCTTGTGCCCAAAACCCCGCATGCCGATGAAAGTGGCTTTTTTGCGTTATTTTTAGATACCGAAGGCAACAAAATGGGTTTGCATTCTTTGAATTAAAAAAAAGCCAAACAGTACGATATAGAACTGTATGCCTTTTATATTTCAAATTTAGGTTCTATCGTTATGTTGTTAAATGTTAAGTGCTGGGGTTCTGTTGTTCTTTTTTTTCAGATAAAGTTCCATTAAAACCACCACCACAATTAACATAACTATTTGTATGCCAACCCCCATTTGATTGGTAAACGCCAACATTTCGGGAGTTGGTTCTTTGATGTAATCTATAATAAATATAGGGTTTACACCTTTTTTATCACCAAAAGAGGCCAAAACAAAATTAACACCAAAGTGGAGCCCGGTGGGTACGGCTATGCCTTTAGAATATACCGCCGCCATACCATACACTAAGGCCCAAATACCGGGACCAATCAATACGTTGATCAAATCACCCTCGCCTACATGGTATAAAGCAAATAAAATGGCTAAAAACACCTGCGAAAACCGTAGCCCCATTGCTTTATTGAGTTTCAAAAAAGGGTAAGAACGGAAGGCCACCTCTTCCATAAAAGAAGTAAGGATAAAAGGCAAACTCCAAAACAAAAAAGCAGGTAGATCAAACGGAGCGGCCAGTTCCACTTTAAGGTCTGCGAAAAGAAGCATTACAGAGAACATCAACACCGCTATTCCAACTCCTATGAACACCCCCCTAAAAAAGCGATTAAGAGTTTTAGACTCCCAAGAAAGGCCTATTTTATTGAAAGAAGATTTTTCAAATTTTAGAAATATCCAAGTTATGAGGAAAACAAAAAAACTTCCTGCTGTTCCTAGAACAAACCAATAGTACTTGGTTGCATATAAGTCCTCAAGAAAGGCCCCGAGGCCAAAAGACAGTTTAAATAAGCAACAATAGAGCAGGGCCAAGCCAATGGCCTTTAATTTTAAGATCATAATTGACAACTGTTTAAATGTGAAAGATTAATTATTTTCTTCTTGGTATTCTAGTATATCCCCAGGTTGGCAATCCAGTACTTGGCATATGGTATCTAATGTTGAGAACCGAACGGCCTTGGCCTTTCCTTTCTTTAGAATGGACAAATTGGCCATGGTGATGCCTACTTTTTCAGACAATTCTGTTAAGGACATCTTGCGCTTGGCAAGCATGACGTCTAAGTTTACGATAATTGCCATAGTTATACCGTTAATTTTTGTTCATCTTCTAACAATTTGCCTTTTTGGAAAATATGGGCCAAACACCAAAGCGTCAATGCCATTATTACCGCTGTAGATGGGAAGGACAAGGTATAAGGGCTGCTCAACTTCCCTAAATCGAAATTGTACTGGATATAGAAATACCCAATGATGCCTCCAATCACGTCGATTACCTCATAAACAAGCAGGCCCAAGGCCGCTTTTTTAATGAGCACTATGCTTTCTAGTTGAAAGGTATGGCCATCCAGGACCTTGCGCATAAATAGTTTAAAGCAACGGGCTATGAACACCATACAAGCCAAAAACAGGAGTGAAATAAGCAAAATCAAGGTAATGGTAGGCCGGGTAAGGTGTTTTACGGGAACTTCTATGCTCCCTGCATAAAACTCTACTTCTACATCCACCGGGTCATTGGTGACTTCTTTAAAATAAGTGACTTCTTCCAAATGGGTTATATTAGAAGAAAATCCCAACTTCATTAACTTAGGGTCGAGCGTCAACATGATGCTGCCCGCAAAGGTTACAATCCCAAACAATAGGATCAATCCCCAATAACTTAATTTGGTGAGCCAGTATAAAATTTTGAGGCTAATCGGGTTCTTTATTTTTGTTGATTCTTCCATTTTTCAATAATTATTTATTCAAAAGTAATAAATATTTATCGTTTATCAATAAAAATGAAGTGTTTTTTATCGTTTATCGATAAAAATATTCCAGAAACGACCATAGGACCTTATTAGAGGCACTTCTTGCCTTGTCAAAAAATTAAACCCATAGTGGTGGTTTGCATAAAATGCCTCGAAACATTTAAATACGGTACAGAAAAAAATACGCAATGGGTGCTTAGAACAGGAACCTCTAGAAACCCAACCAAAGGAGTGCTACAATAAAACGAGGGAACAACAGGAACAGGCCAAACCAAAGGCCACCCTACCCCAGTTTACAAACTTTTCGCTTGCATTTCTTTGACCACACCTGTCTCACACAGTTCTTTTAATCTTGGTAGTTGGGAAGACAAATTCTTAATCAGCTTTTTTATTACCAATGCCTTGATGAGTTGGCCAATTATAGGCCATGGTATAATGTGTATTTCGGCCACCATGCGGGTTTGGGTAGGGCCATGTGGGTAAAATTTGTAGTTAAATAGTGCACTTTTCGCCAATTTATTGCCAACTATTTTTTCTCCATAACTGTAGAAATCCTCACCTGAGTCGGTGCGCAAGGTTTCAATAAGGGCAGTGCCCGAATCAAAAACACATTTGTGTACCACCCCGTTTTGGTTGATTTGACTGGCGTCGTACTCCAAATCGTTTAAATCTGTCCATTGGAGCCGGTTGCCTAAATTCGAGGCCATTTCAAATACATATTCTACTGGTTTGTCAATAATCTGCTCTAGTGTTGGTGGGTGCTCCACTTTTAAGTTGGCCTCCAGTGCTGGCGGGTTTTTCACTTCCGACATACACGGCGTTAATGAAAATGCTTGGAAGGCAATGGCATCCATATCCGGGTATTTGGTTGTATACGCCTTCAGTTCTACCCAATCTGGTAAGGCATTGGAATCTGTTGCTGGCAAAGGCTTGGTAAACAACAAGTACTCCTGTTCGTCTACTTCATTTTTCAGTAATTTATGGGCCATCACCAGCGCTTTACCAAATGGTTTCTGCTTTCCTAGTACGGTTGTAAAGCCAATTTCACCACAGTGCGCTATAATTTTTACGGATAAATCAGCGGCAGAAGTACAGGCGCCACAATTGCAAATTCTTTGTTGTTCGTATTTTTTTAAGTGGGTATGGAAGTCGACAAATATTTTTTTAGCTTGTTCTACTAGCGCATCCAATGACGGGATGTGGTTGTACTTGTAAAACAATATGGCATCCCCTTCTACTTCGCTTACCGTCATATCCAAGGTGTTGGCTTTTACTATTAACTCCAACAGTTCAGAAATAATGTGCTGCCCATGTTCCAACTCTGTATTGTTCACAAACTCTGTGAATCCAGTAATGTCTGGTATAAAAATTAACGACTCTTTATTTTCCAATTTTTCTTTTCTTTATCACTGACTTTAATAATACGCATATAAATACAATATCGTTCGGTATAATATCCTTACTTTTGTTCAAATTTAATTTTATGGAGGAGAAGATTTTAAAAAACCTAGGTATAACGGCATTAAACGACATGCAAACGGCCACTTTGGATGCTAATACAACTGGCCAAGATTTAATATTGCTGTCCCCGACTGGGTCTGGGAAGACTTTGGCTTTTCTTTTATCCATACTCCAACACTTGGACCCTGATAAAAATGGAGTGCAGGCCATTGTATTTTCTCCATCCAGAGAACTGGCCCTTCAAATAGAGTCTGTGTTCAGAAAAATGGGCACTGGTTTTAAAGTAAATAGCTGCTATGGCGGGCATTCCTTTAAAACAGAAACCAATAATTTTTCTGAACCTCCTGCGGTATTGGTAGGAACCCCTGGAAGAATTAGAGACCATATTGGCCGCAAGTCTTTCAGAACAGGAAGTGTACATACATTGGTTTTTGATGAATTCGATAAGTCACTTGAGTTTGGTTTTGAAGAAGACATGAAGTCCATTGTGGTTAAATTGTTTAGCCTAGAGAGAAAAATTTTAACTTCTGCAACCAAGTCCATTAAAATACCGGGGTTTACTAAAATGAAAAACCCCATTGAACTCAACTTCACCCACGAAGAAGTACCACACGGCCTAACACTCAAAGCAGTAAAATCGGATGGCACCGACAAGCTAGAAGCCCTGCTGAAATTGGTTTGTATGTTATCTGGAGGTACTACCATTGTTTTTTGTAACCACCGAGCAGCGGTAGACCGCATCAGTGAAATCTTAAAAGAAAAAGGTTTGGTACACGATGTATTCCATGGTGGCTTAGAACAAGAAGAACGCGAACGGGCACTTATTAAGTTTAGGAACGGAAGCCACCGCACATTGATCTGTACTGACCTGGCTTCCAGAGGGTTGGATATACCCGAAATTAAGAACGTAGTGCATTACCAACTACCTCCTAAAGAAGATGCTTACATCCACCGAAATGGAAGAACGGCCAGAATGACTGCAGAAGGCGACAGCTATTTGGTTTTGGCCGAAGAGGAAGAAGTGCCGGCATACATTCAAAAAGATCTTCAATATGAAGACCTTCCCGAAGAAATTGAATTGCCTATCCAACCAGAATGGGAAACCCTTTTTATTAGTGGGGGCAAAAAAGATAAGATCAATAAAATAGACATTGTAGGCCTCATGCTCAAGCAGGGCGAATTGGATAAAGACGAACTGGGACTCATTGAAGTAATGGACAACATTGCCTTTGCAGCTGTTAAACTGGACAAAGTGCAAGAGGTTATTCCTAAGGTATCTGGGAAAAAAGTAAAGAAGAGAAAGGTCAAAGTGAGCGTGGCGAGGTAAAACTTCTACAAGGGTGTTCTTAACCAGAACACCCTCTATTGGTTTTCTATGATTGAAACTCTATTTGAAGGTCTGTAATTTCCTTGAGTTTTAACCCATACAATATATCCAGTGCCCCTTGTACCCCAAATATCAGGTCGCTTAAGGATACAAAGGATTTTTCATCTAGATGGCCTGCTCTCGTTAGCATTTTTTCTTCTTGGGCATATGTGTTTAGGACCTCTTGGATGCGTTCTTCTTCTAATTCTTTTATTACTTCTTCCAAGTCCAATTCTGCTACAAAAGCTTTGAATCTTCTTTCCACTCGAAGCAATTCTCCCGATAGATGCAGTACATCTTCTTCAGAAAACTGGGCATGGCTGTACAACACATTGCCAATTTGTTGGAACTTCCCAAGCGTTTCGTTCATAGATTGAAAATGAATCTGGTGGGTCAAAAATTTCTTGTACAACGTTTTTAATTGGTCCCCAGCATTGTTTTGTTGGGCTAGGTGGTATTGAAATCTAAGGACTTTTTCATCCAAGGCTTTTAAGCTTTCTTCTGATTTTTTTATTTCTTTGTTCAATAAGTTGAATACCCTTGCCGCCTCTCTTGATTTGTATTGCACGTTGTCATACTCAAAATACTTAACATTTACTTCCCTTTCTCTTATTTGTAATAGCAGGTCCAGGTCTTGTCTGTTAACCTCCAACCTTTTAATCATTTCTACATTTTCTAATGCATAAAGATTTTCAAATTGATTTTTTTCCAAGGGCCGCTCCAACACCTCTTCCACATCCATTTCTGAAATGAACCTTCCTTCATAAAAACCATTGTACCGTTGGTCAATTTTGTATTTATTGTTTTCATCTTCTACAAACCGACCGTAGTCTCCATCGTTTAAAAAGTTAAATTTTTTGTTTTCAAACCCTACTGCATACAGTTGGTCTGTTACCTGGCATTTAAGTGTTTCTGCTTGTGCAAACAAAGACCAAGCAGAATCTAAGTTTTGCTCGGAGTCGATCTTGACCTGGGCAATGTTTTGCTCTCTTTCTGCCAACGATGGGTGGGATGCCCATTGATTTTCTATGTTCACCCTTGACTTTATTACTGAATTCTCTAAATTTTTATCAGAAATAATGAAAGCATCCTTTGTATGCACAATGTCGTTCATGTCTGCAATGAATTGCAATGAAACCTGGTGGTCGTTGTAAATATTTCGAGAGGCTTTGTCTTTTAATGTCAAGGCATTGAGCTTTCCCATGGTAAACTCATAAGCAAAAGAAGAAAATTCAATTTTTCTTAAAGCATTTTTAAAGGCCTCGTTGCCACTAACACTTACGGCTACCAAATCGGCATGGTATTCCATCTGCCTGGACAACTTCAAATAGTTGATATTGATCCTATTATAGGCTGTTTTCAAAATTCCGCGCACGCCTTCAACCAACCAAAATGTAATCCCCGCGAAAACACCAAAAATCCCACCAGAATTGGCCCACCCCTGCAAGGTTTCATCCCATTTGTCATATTCAAAAACAAGGTTGTAAATAACATTGTTCACCGTATAGATATAACTACCCAACTTCATACTACGCTGAGAGAAATGACCAAATTCATGCGCCAGCACTGATTTAAACTCACTAACATTCAATGTATTGACCAAACCCAAACCTATTTCCAAGTTTTTTCTAACTGGAAAAAACAAACTCCAAAAACTTGAATTGTAAAATACCATGGCATTCACATCTGGCGATACAAATACCTTTTTAGGAAAAGGCGTTTTGGTGTCTTCCGTTAGTTTTTTTATAAAGTCAAATAAATCTGGGTGCTCCTCTTTTGTAATTTCTTTTCTGTGCGGGTTGGTGTTGGTGTTGGACGAAAAAATGAACTTAAATAAGAAAGCAAAAAACATTACCCCCAAGGCTATCAGCCCACCTCCTAAAGCCAAGGTGATGAACCCAGGCCTGGCTGTAATCAACCAAAAACCAGCTACCCCAGATGCTGCTAACAATACGCCGCCAATTACAATTAGCAATACGTATACTAAAAAAAACAAAACAATGGAGCCAATTACCGAAAGTGCTACTTTTTTAAAGTCCGATGTGGGTTCAATAAAACTGTAGTCTTTAAGTTTTGGAGACGCTGGATAAACACTCATAATAAAAGATTAAGCCAATTAAAAATAAAATAAGTCTCAAATAAGTTGAATACTTCTTATAAAAACAACTTATCCTAAAACGTTTATACGTTTTATTGAAGAAGTTAAAAAACGAACTTGTACGGCTTCAACGCCATTATTTGGTGTTCGGTGTAGGTAAAAACAACCATAGACTCTGGTAATCAATTGGGTACTGGGTTAATTGCAATCAAGCACTATTTTTCAAAACATTTATTTACCTTTGCCGAAAGCGCAAAGAACACATGGCAGGAATACATCAGGGCATAGACGACAGCATAGTTGCATTGGCCACTCCCAACGGAGTAGGAGCCATTGCCGTTATTAGAATTTCGGGGTTGGATGCTATCTCTATTGTAAACAAGGTTTTTAAAGGAAAAGACCTGAGCAAACAAGCCACACATACCGCTCATTTTGGTACTATTCGAGATGGCGCGCAGGTCTTGGACGAAGTTTTGGTTACTATTTTTAAAGGGCCCAAGTCTTTTACCAAAGAAAATGTAGTAGAAATTAGCACCCATGGTTCGCCTTACATTGCAAGAAAGGTAATCCAGCTTTTGATAAGAACTGGTGCCCGCCATGCACTGCCAGGAGAATTTACCAAAAGGGCCTTTTTAAATGGGCAATTTGATTTGGCACAAGCCGAAGCCGTTGCCGACATGATATTGGCAGATTCTGATGCCTCCCACCAAGCGGCCATCAACCAAATGCGCGGTGGGTTTTCCAATGAAATATCAGAGCTAAGAGAAAAACTCATCCATTTTGCTTCCATGATTGAACTGGAATTGGATTTTGGCGAAGAAGATGTAGAGTTTGCCGACCGGGACGATTTAAAACAATTGGTGGATGCCCTTAAAAAAGTAATAGGGGTGCTCATCAACAGCTTTGACTTGGGCAATGTAATCAAAAACGGGGTGCCTACCGTAATTGCAGGCAAACCCAATGCAGGTAAGTCTACCCTATTGAACGCCCTACTCAATGAAGAAAAGGCCATCGTTTCCGACATTGCCGGCACCACCCGAGATTTTATCGAGGACGAACTCAACTTGGGCGGCGTAATTTTCAGGTTCATTGACACTGCCGGCTTGCGCGAGACCCAAGACACCATCGAAGCCATGGGCGTAGAACGCACCCAAGCAAAAATGAAGGAAGCTGCCTTGATCCTTTATTTGTTTGACCTCGTGGAAGACAATATTACCGACATTCTAAGAGAGGTAAACAAACTAGAAAACCAGGGCATTCCATTTTTGGCCATTGGCAATAAAATTGACTTAGCAGATGAAGCCTTGGTAACACAGTTGGAAGCCAATGCCGCTTTTGTACTGATTTCGGCCAAAAAAGGGTTGAATTTGGAACTGCTAAAAGACAAGGTGTTGGAAAAAGCCAATTTGGGAGATCTGAATACCTCCGGCACCATCGTGACCAACATACGGCATTACGAAAACCTGTTTAAAACCAAGGAGGCCTTGGAGGCCGTATTGATTGGTTTGTCTAACAATGTAACCGGAGATTTTCTGGCCATGGACATTAGGCAGTCTTTGCATTATCTCGGAGAGATTACTGGAGAAATTACTACCGACGATTTACTGGCGAATATCTTTAGTAAGTTTTGTATTGGGAAGTAATTACATTTCCCTTGATACGCTAAACCCTTCTTTTACTATCATTTAGGCTGTTTATACTTCCTTTACTTGTTGCTAATTTTCCTATTTTTTCCTATCTTTCGTTACTAATTTGTTGCTGACCATTCAATATTTGTTGTTAGCAACAGATTTTTAAGATAGTGGCGAGATTATGTTACATAGAGATACATCCTGATACAAAGGGGTACACTCTGATACAGAAACAAGCCGAAAAAGGAAACACCATGAGCAGCAACATTCGAGTTCCCAAAATCTGTCAGCATTGCGGTACTGAGTTTATCGCCAAGACTACTGTGACCAAATTCTGTGGTGATAACTGTGCTAAGCGTGCCTACAAGAAACGCAAGAGAGATCAGAAGGTACAGGAGATTGCCCCTACTGCGGTACAGAAACAAGAATACAATCAGGAGCAAGTCAGAGACAAAGACTTTCTAAGTATTGCCGAAACCTGCAAACTACTAGGAGCAAGTAGAATGACCCTGTACCGTCAAATAAAGAACGGAAAAATACAAGCTGCAAAAATTGGGAGCCGAACCATTATCAAGAGAGAAGAAATCGAAAAACTGTTTCAGGCATGAAAGTAACACTAAGAAAACGTAATCAAGGTGGCAAGACCAGTCTATACCTCGACTACTACCACAAAGGGAAAAGGAAAACCGAATACCTCAAATTATACCTTTCTCCTATTGCAAAGACTAAGGAGGAAAAGGAAGTCAATAAAAAGACACTCCAATTAGCCGAGACTATTAGAGCACAGCGACAAATCGAAATCCAAAACGGTGTTTATGGATTCCGAGACAATGAGAAATTAAAAGGCAGCTTCCTTGCATATATTGAGCTACTTGCCAACCAGAGACAAGACAGTCCAGGCAATTACGGCAATTGGACAAGTATGCTGAAACATCTAAAGGCTTTCTGTTCCTATGAGGTATCCTTCTCAGATATTGACCGACAGTTTATTCAGGATTTCAAATACTACCTTGATAAGAAGGCTATTGCACATGGTGACCAGAAACTATCTCAAAATTCTAAGTACTCCTACTTTAACAAGCTGCGAGCAGCTTTAAAGCAAGCAGTGAAAGACGGTATTCTACCTACCAACCCAAGTGAAGGAGTTGACGCCTTTAAACAAGGTGAACCTGAAAGAGAATTTCTGACTTTGGAGGAACTGCAAGCAGCAGCCAATACGGAATGTGAAATACCTCAGATGAAAACGGCATTCATATTTTCATGCCTTACTGGTTTGCGGTGGTCAGACATTAATAAGCTACTCTGGTCAGAGGTGCAGCACTCAAATGATAACGGGTATTACATCCGATTCAGACAAAAGAAAACCAAGGGAGCAGAAACCCTCCCTATTTCAGAACAAGCCTTTGGCTTGCTCGGTGAAAGGCAAGCTCCAGAAGAGCGAGTATTCAAAGGATTGAAATACTCTGCATGGCATAACCTGAAATTGCAACAATGGATGATGAAAGCTGGTATCTCCAAAACCATCACTTTCCATTGTGCCCGTCATACCTATGCCACTTTGCAGCTTACGGCAGGAACTGATATTTACACAGTCTCAAAGCTCTTAGGCCATAAGGAATTGAAGACCACCCAAGTCTATGCCAAAATCATAGATGAAAAGAAACAGGAAGCAGCCAACAAAATCAAACTTGACCTATGAGCAATCAAACCAAATTACTTGACGACATCCTGTACCAAGAGCTTCGCCCTTGGTTAGGAAAAAACAGCCTTGATCAAAAGTATGCTTCCAAACTCAGTAGCGTAAAGGAAGCCTCCACAGATTTTCAATTCAAATATGAAATCAGCTTTCACAGGCCATTCGATCACAAAACAAAGTACTATTCCAAACTAATATTGAATAATGTCAAATCAGAATGTGTCAGGCTTGTCGAGCTGATCAAGGAGGACAACAACGAAAACTTAATCAAGTATTGGCTTGAAGACACACTTAACAAGCGGATTAAAACACGTTTAAAAGACCTTGGTAAGCTCATTAAAGAAAAGGACTATGCACTGACGTACATAGATCCTAAAAAAACATCCTTTGAATTAGACCAAACTCACAAGGCAAACACATTCATCTTACAGCTTCTAAAGCTTGCATACATGCAGCTTTACTTAGAAATCCAAAATGCTTTCAGCACTTGGATAGAAGATCAATTCATACTGGAGGACTTTTACAGCCAACTACTTTTAGAACCTGTCCCGGACAAACATTTCTTGAAACCAGTTCAAGTAATTGAAGTTGAATCCAAACCATTACCAGCAGCCAAAACAGAAACCGCAGCAGCGGCAAATTCATTTCATTCATTTACCTACAAGCAGTTAAACACCAACCCAGATAAATTGATCGATTTATGGGATAGCCTAAAGCTCAATCATTTCATTAGCAAATCCACCACGCAACTTAATTTCAAAAAGGTGTTCTCAGGAGGTGAAATCAAAACACCTATTGAATGGACGGGGAATATCAGTGAACTATTCTATTTCATTAAGCTCCTGCACAATGATCTGAAACTGGTAGAATACCTAAAACAACAGAACTGGGAAGTTACTTGCCTATGTTTTATCGACTCAAACGGCAATCCATTTGATAGATCAAAATTTAGGTCTCAGAAGCGACCTGCTTCAACGGGTGATAAAATTGATAAGATTGTTGAACTGCTGAAATAAGCCACTCTGCACTATACTCCTTTTATCTTTTTTCT
Source organism: Cytophagales bacterium Alg240-R148 (assembly GCA_900537185.1). Taxonomy (GTDB): domain Bacteria; phylum Bacteroidota; class Bacteroidia; order Cytophagales; family Cyclobacteriaceae; genus Alg240-R148. Next base: position 1,581,143 of record LS999826.1, on the reverse strand, counting down.
GTTTTTGTTTAGTCCTCTTTTTCCTTAAAAGTGGTCTATCAATTTTTACAGCCCACTCTGCACTCTGCACTCTACACTGCACCATGCTTTAGAGCCTCATAACGCCCCTTTTAGCCTCATACTTTAGCATCGTATTCGACAATCGGATATGACTTTTGGCCAAGAGTCCATTCATTAATTCTTAATACGATTTAAGATGGACGAAATAATTGAACGTCTTGAAAATCTCCAACGCCTAATTGAGAGCCAGGGGATTTACACGAAAGAAGTTTTAAACTTCAATGAGGCTTGCCAGTACTTGGAGCTTTCACAGTCACACTTGTACAAGTTGACAAGTGGAGGCAATATTCCACACTACAAGCCAAACGGAAAGAAGCTCTATTTCAAGAGAACGGAGTTAGAAAGCTGGTTGCTTCGCAACCGCAATTCTACTCAGGAAGAAATAGACCGCAGAGCTGCGGATTACCTAATCAAGAAAGGGAGGGTAAAGCTATGACAGAGGTATTCGATATGCTCCTGACACTTGCACAGGACATCAAAACAATCAAAGCCTACCTCCTCAATTTCCATAAGTCACGATTGGAGCAATTCAGTGATGAATGGATTGACGGACAGGTAGTGATGCAAACGCTGCATATTAGCAAAAGAACCCTTCAATCCCTTCGGGATAGTGGGGTTCTTCCCTACAGCCGAATCAATGGCAAGTTCTATTACAAAGTTTCTGATATGGAAGCTTTACTGGAATCCAACTACTCACCTTCAAAATCAAAGCATTATGGAGATCAGTAGAGAAGCCATTTTGAGAAAGACACATTACGGCTTGAATATCTATGCCCATGTGTTACGCCACTACTATCAGGGTGAAACAGTCCTATCCCTTTCGGGACGGGACTGCAAACCTGCTAAGAATCCATTCAATGCGGACAAGCCCACATTGATGGTAAAAGTAGTTGACGGTATCGCTACGCATACCGATACGGAAGAAGCCATTGCACAAGGCAATGTCTTTGATTTTGCTTCATTGCATTTCAGCCTCGAAGGGCAAGCCCTTCTTGAAAAGATCAATGAAGAACTATACCTGAGAATTGGAAAGGAAAGAGGTTTTTATCATCAAGAGGAAACGCAACCTGCGGTTGCTATTCCTGAAATACAAAAGCCTACACCGCCAGTTTTTAGCTATTTCAAAAAGCCTGTATCCAATGTGAAGCCAAGTCGCCAAGTCTCTTTGATTGAGGTGTACCACCTCATCAAAGGCAATGATTTTGCTTCGTGTACAAGTACACTTCGCAACATCTCAGAGCCAAAGGATGCCCGAAAGTACAAGGCTCAAAACTTCGATTATGTGACCTTCTCCGGCTCATTCTCTAAGCGGAATGATGGAAACCTCCAAAGACATTCAGGTTTGCTTACAATCGATTTTGACCACATTGAGGACATCCCAAAGCTCAAGCAATCATTACTCAATGACCATTATTTTGAAACGGAGCTACTGTTTGTATCTCCTTCAGGTGATGGGTTAAAATGGGTAATACCAATAGACTTGACGGAGGCAAAACATCAGGTCTATTTCAAGGCAGTGGCAAACTACGTTTCCCACACCTACCAGATTGAAGTAGACCAATCAGGAAAGGACATTTCAAGAGCATGTTTCCTTCCACACGATACAGACATATTCATCAACCCTAAATACATATAGGTTATGGAGCGAAAAACATTCAATCCGTTGGAATGGCTTGACAAGCCTGACCAACAAGTAAAAGTTACAGAGCAGAGCAATTACACTACAAATACACAACTCGAAGAAGTTGAACGAATCATTCAAGGCATTGAGGCCAGCCACATAGATGTCACCTCCGCTTACAGCGATTGGGTAAACATAGGCTTTGCCTTTGCAGACGAGTTTGGTGAGACAGGTAGAAACCTGTTTCACCGTGTTAGTCAATATCATCCTGAGTATTCCACACAGGAATGTGACAAGCAGTTTGATAATTGCATGAAGGCAAGAGGTCAGGGAGTTTCCCTGAAAACCTTCTTCTATCATGCCAAGGAAGCAGGAATACCATTGACTACACCAAAGCAGGAAAGACAGACTTACAGCCCTGCAAGCAGGTCTGAGAATCAAAGCAAGAATCTCAATACTGAGGCAGAAATCAAGAAAGAACCGGAACAAATGCCAACCTTTCCTGATTCCTTGTTTCCTGAACTTCCTGAGTTTTTGCAAAAGGTAATACAGATAGCCACTTCCAATGAGGAAAGGGATATTCTACTCCTTGGCTCCTTAGTGGCTATTAGTGCCTGTTTACCCAAAGTGTCAGGCATCTATGACGGCAAGCGTGTCTATTCCAACCTGTTTCTGTTCATTACTGCCCAGGCATCCGCAGGTAAAGGTCGTTTGGTGCATTGTCGCCAATTAGTGAATCCAGTACACAAAGAGTTTCGGGAACAAGCAAAACTCCACAAGCAACATTACGAACTTGAATTGGCTGAATACAACGCCAACAAAGGAAAAGTTGAAGGAATAGAGAAACCCGAGAAGCCACCCGAAAAGATGCTCTTTATCCCAGCCAATAATAGCTCCACAGGAGCTTATCAATTATTGGGTGATAGTGATGGTAAAGGACTGATATTTGAAACTGAGGGGGACACACTTGCACATGCTTTTAAGAGCGATTACGGCAACTATAGTGACGGCTTTAGAAAAGCCTTTCATCATGAGACTATTTCCTACTATCGCAGGACAGACCGTGAATATGTGGACATTGAAAGCCCCTGCCTTTCTACTGTTTTGTCAGGTACACCCAAGCAAGTAGCGGCATTAATCCCGAATGCAGAAAACGGCTTATTCAGCCGTTTCATATTCTATTACATGAATGTTCGGCCAGTGTGGAAGAATGTATTTGCTTCGCAAACTACCAATGGATTAGACGACTATTTTGATGCGTTAGGTAATGAGTTCTTTAGCCTTTACAGTTCGTTGAAAGCTGGACAGGATGTTCAATTCTTTCTCACCGCTGACCAGCAAGACCAATTCAATCAGTTCTTTGGTCAGATACAAGAGAAGTACATGAGTATTCAGGGAATCGACTATATGGCAACCATCCGAAGATTAGGATTGATTGCCTATCGTTTCTGTATGATATTCTCCGCTTTGCGGATCATGGAAACAGGTGAAACATCATCAAAGATGATTTGTGAAGAAAGAGACTTTCAAGCTTCGCTTGCAATGGTAAAAGTATTGGTAAAGCATTCCAGTAAAGTATTTGGAGAACTTCCAGAGGACATTCAGAAACCTACTCGATTAAATAGGAAAGAGAAATTCTTGAATAAGCTACCCAAACACTTCAACCGTCAAAAGTACCTTGAAGTGGCAGCAGCTTTGAGCATTCCTCACAAAACGGCAGAGGGCTATATCACTGACTTCTGTAAATCAGGACTGATTCATCGTGAGTCGCAGGACAACTACCTAAACACCTCGATTGAGGAAAATGAGGATGTTAAGGATACTAAGGAAAATTAATCCTTGGTATCCTCCATTTCCTTAAAATCCTGAGTCATACTTAATGGCTTTATTTTCTCTTTCTAACCTTTTATTTTCTTATATTAGCCAAATATTGACAAGTCATAAAATAACAGGTCATGCAATTTGGTGAACGGATAAAAGAGCTAAGAGAAAGCCAGGGACTTCTGCAACGGCAGTTAGCAGCAAGTCTAGAAATTGACACACCTATGTTTAGCAAGATTGAGAGAGGCGACAGACGTGCTAAACGTGAACAGGTTTTGAAATTGGCTCAATTACTAAACACCGATGAAGAGGAACTTTTAACTATTTGGTTAGCAGAGCAAGTTTATCAACTGGTCGAAAATGAAGCACAGGCATTGCAAGCCTTAAAAATTGCTCAACATGATATAAACCAAGCAAACACCAAATAAGAATGAATCAAGTACAACATAACGCTATTGTTAATTTCATCTGGAGTATTGCTGATGATGTTTTACGTGATGTTTACACACGTGGAAAATACCGAGATATAATCTTACCCTTTACCGTACTTCGCAGGTTAGATGCCATTTTGGAGCCTACCAAAGACAAAGTTTTGGAGATGCACCAAAAACTAAACGAAATGAAGATTGACAACCAATCCGCTCAATTGCGTAAAACCAGCGGTTATGTGTTTTACAACACATCAAACTACACATTCAAACGATTATTAAATGAGCCGAGTAACATCCGTCAAAACTTAGAAACTTATCTGGATGGCTTTAGCAGCAATGTGCAGGACATCATCAGTAAGTTCAAATTGAGAAACCAGTTGGAGACCTTGGAAGAAGGTAACATTACCTTTCCACTAATTGAAAAGTTTTGCTCAAGTACAATTAACCTAAGCCCAATGCCTGTCACAGATAAAGACAGCAATGTAGTCATGGAAGGCTTGACCAATTTAGGGATGGGCTATGTGTTTGAAGAGTTGATACGCAAGTTCAACGAAGAGAATAACGAAGAAGCCGGAGAACACTTTACCCCAAGGGAAATCATTCGCTTAATGACCCACCTGATTTTTGAACCCCTCAAAGGAAAGATTAAAGATGGTACGTATTTGATATATGACCCTGCTTGTGGTAGTGGAGGGATGTTAACAGAAGCCGAACACTTTGCCAAAAAACTCAACCCCAAAGCTACTTTCCATTTGTACGGACAGGAAGTAAACCCCGAAACCTACGCCATCTGTAAAGCAGACATGCTGATAAAAGATGAAGACCCAGAGAAGATTGCTTTCGGCTCAACACTAAGCAAAGACGGCTTTCCTAATCTGCAATTCGATTTCATGATTAGTAACCCACCTTATGGGAAAACATGGAAAGTAGATGCAGATGCCATACTAGATAAAAAAGACATCATAGATCCTCGCTTTACAGTAGGTGTTCCCCGAGTAAATGACGGGCAATTGCTGTTTGTAATGAACATTGTCTCTAAGTTGAAAATCAATAGTGAATTGGGCAGTAGAGCAGCCACTATCCATAATGGTTCAGCATTGTTTACTGGTGATGCAGGTCAAGGAGAAACGGAAATACGCAAGTACCTTTTTGAAAATGATTTATTGGAAGCGGTAATTGCCCTTCCCAATGATTTGTTTTACAATACTGGCATACCTACGTATATTTTTATACTGAACAACAATAAGGAAGAAAAGCGAAAGGGAAAACTACAACTCATCAATGTTACCTCTGAGCAGTTCTACAGTAAAATGCGCAAGCCATTAGGTAAAAAGAGAGTAGAGTTTAGCAATGACCATATCCGTACGATTACAGACCTGTTTTTGAACTTTGAGAATAACAATAATAGCATTATCCTCAACAATGAAGACTTTGGCTACAGCCAGATAACCGTCCATCGTCCTCAACGTGATGAAAACGGTAATATCGTCAAAGATTCCAAAGGCAAACCAAAAAGTAACAATGCCCTTAAAGACAAGGAAAATATCCCTTTAAAAGATGACATTGATAACTTTTTTGCCAAAGAAGTCACCCCTTTTGTACCAGATGCCTGGTACAAAAAGAACGAAACCAAAATTGGTTATGAAATCAATTTTGCCAAATACTTCTACCAGCACAAAGCACCTAGAAGCTTGGAAGAAATATCTGCAGATATATTCAAAATTGAGGAAGAGACTGAGCATCTACTAAAAGAAATTATAGAAGCGTAAATGATGGTACAAGAACCAAATACTTCCACATGGTTAACGTCTGTTCCGCAGCATTGGAATACTTTGCGTATCAAAAATCTCTTTGCTGAGATAGATGAAAGAAGCGAAACAGGCGAAGAAGAATTACTTTCCGTTTCTCATTATACTGGAGTAACCAAAAAGAGAGATAGCCTTGAAAACGAGGATGATTTCATCAGCAATGCTAAAACATTGGTGGGCTATAAAAAAGTAGCTGAAAATGATCTAGTAAGCAATATCATGTTGGCTTGGAATGGTAGTTTAGGCATTTCTAAATTTGAAGGCATTACAAGCCCTGCCTATTGTGTGTATCGTATCAAGGGAGATAATAATCCGCACTATTTCGGGTATTTGTTTTCTACAGCTATCATGAAGGCTGAGTTCAGAAAAAAATCTTTCGGGATCATAGATAGCCGCTTGCGCTTGTACTCGGATAAGTTTTTCAGTATTAGGATTTCCGTTCCCCCAAAAGAAGAACAAGACCAAATTGTAACTTACATAAATACCCAATCACAAAAAATAAATCACTTCATCCAGAAAAAGCAAGCTTTTGTTGAATTATTGAAAGAGCAAAGGCATGCAGTTATTAGCAAAACTGTTACAAAAGGCATTAATCCAGATGTCGCTTTAAAAGATAGCGGTATTGAATGGTTGGGAGACATTCCAGAGCATTGGGAATTGAGAAAATTGAGGTACTGCGGACAATGTCAAAATGGTCTAAATAAAGGTGGGGATTATTTTGGAAAAGGCTTTCCCTTCTTCGGATATGGTGATATATATAACAATGAGATTTTGCCAAAAATCCCATCGGGTTTAGTTGAATCTTCAAAAGAAGACCAAACTAACTGTTCGGTTAAAAAAGGAGATATTTTTTTTACACGAACATCAGAAATTGTGAATGAAATTGCCATTGCTTCTACTTGCCACGAAACAATTCCTAATGCGACTTTTTCAGGGTTTTTAATTCGTTTCAGACCTACAGAAAACCTTCTTTTTGAAGGTTTTAGTACATACTACTTCAGAAATGAATTATTGCGAGAATATTTCGTAAAAGAAATGAACATCATAACACGTGCTTCAATGAGTCAAGATTTATTGAAAAGCTTACCAATTGTTTTGCCTCCAAAAGAAGAACAAGTAATTATTTATAACTACATCAAAAACGAAACCTCCAAAATAGACCAGGCCATTGCTAAAGCAAAGAAAGAAATAGAACTCATCAAAGAGTACAGGGAAGCCATGATAGCTGAAGCAGTGTTGGGGAAACTCAAATTAAAGGTTAAGACTATAAAAGAAATGGAACATGCCAAGTAAAAGGATAACCAGACATATAGATCGTCTCATACTTGATCCTAATAATTATAGGTTCAAAGACAGGCCAGAGTACAAGCCTGTAGAACAGGCCAATGTTGCAGATACCCGTGTTCAGCAGAGAACGCTGAACTTTATCCTTGGCAAAAACAATGGTAATGTAAAAGACCTCATTAGTAGCTTTTCTACCAATGGCTTTTTGGATATTGACCAAATACAGGTTACCGAAGTAGGTGAAAATTACTTGGTTCTCGAAGGAAATAGACGTGTCGCCACATTAAAGTATCTGTTTGATGAATTTAAAAAAGGCAATGATGTAGGTCTTCTTTCAGAACCTGACTTTAAAAGTGTCAATTTGGTATTAATAGAAGATGAAGACCCCATGCAGCATTTAGTAGCTATGGGTTTACATCACATCAATGGAAAGAAAAGATGGCCAGCAGTAAATGAATCACAATTAATAAATGATTTAATCTCTCAATTTGGTAAGACAGAACAAGAGGTTTGTGATGCTCTTGGTATATCTACAGTAAAACTAAGAAGAGGTTTAAGGACGCTAAATCTTATCCAACAATTCAAGCAGAGCGACTATGGCGACCAATTTGAATCGCCAATGTACACCATTTTTGAAACCGTTATTTCAAGCCCGGAAATGCGTAACTGGATTGAGTGGAGCAACGAAGATATGACAGCCAATAATGCAGTAAACTTAGAAAGACTGTTTAGTTGGGTATCTCAAACCGAAGAGACTGAAATTGACGAAGATGGCAATGAGCGTGTCTCAACCAAAGAACCTATTATTAGTCAATACAGGCAAATCAAAGAGATTGCCAAGTTCCTAAACGATCCAATTGCGATAGAACGCATGGAAGAAAGCCGCAGCATTGCAGAGGCTTACTCTTATAGTGATGTAATTGGTGAAAACAGGTTAAAGAATGCATTAGATACGCTTCGCAAAGAGGTACAAATCGCATTCAATTTTAGTGAGCATTTAACAGAACCAGATTATGGAGAAATTCAGCGTCTAAAAGACAAATTAGACCGATTAATTCCAACCAGTAAAGCAGTAGTTGCCATTAATGACAAACGACTAACAAGCTATTTTACCACGGTTGAAAATCACTTCAATGAGATATTTGTCCATAGCTACAGAAAGCTACACAAAATCAAAGTTAAGAACCTATCTAAGGTCAACATCTTTGTAGGAGGCAATAATTTGGGTAAGACTTCCATACTGGAATGCTTTTACCTATTAAGCCAATTGAATGATATAAATGCGTTTCTGGACTTAGAAAAATACAGAGGGAAATTCTACTCAGATTTTCATTCAAAATGGATTCACAAAAACTTCATATCAGACATTGAATTAGAGGGATCATTCAATGGAGCTGAGAGTAGCTTGTTTCTTACAAAGACAGAAACTGATGACGATATAGAAAAGTCAGGCTACCTCTCTACCATAGAATCAGAAGCTAAAGTAAATGACATCACGTTAGAGAGTTCCATTCATCTTTACACCACCAAAGCCCCGGAGCTTCGTTTCTCAAAGTCTCAGGTTTTATGTCCAGCCACTTTTACCAGTCCGTTCAGATACAACACTGAGTTGCTTAAAAAAGCACACGCAAATGCAGTAAAGGAGAAATACTTTGATAGAGTAATAGAGTTCATACAAGTTCATTTGGACCCAAGTATTGAAAAGATTGAGATGATTAGTGATGAAGGTGAAAGCAGATTTATGGTTTCTTCTTCTCGTATAAATGAGGTGGTAGATATTACCAAATATGGTGAAGGCTTACAAAGGGTGTTCGAGATAGCTTTATTAATGGTTTACAGCAAAGATGGTGTGATATGTATTGATGAGATTGATAGTGCTATACACAAGTCCTTATTGATAGAATTTACCAAGTTCATCCAACAGACAGCAGAGCAATTCAATGTCCAGGTATTCCTTTCCACCCATAGCAAAGAGTGTATTGATGCATTTGTCAAGAATGATTACCACAATGATTTTATAAGGGCCTATGCCCTGTCGGAAGTAGATGGCGAAATAGCTTGCAAGTATATTGAAGGAGGCCGTTTAGAAAGATTAATTGATTCAATAAATTTTGATATAAGATAATGACTCAGAATTTATTGTACATACTAACAGAAGGCTCTCATGATGCAGCATTTTTGTACCGCATATTAAAAGCGAACGGTCTCAAAAGGGAAGAAAAGAAAATCAATGAGTATCCAAATTACATGGCTAATTTTTTTCTAAAAGATTTAAGCCTAAGTGATGTTGATTCAATTAACATACAAGAGGCTCGTTCTCGTTTTATGCCACAATATGTAATGGTTAAGGATTCCAACTATGTCATAATCTATACAGTTGGTGGAGATACATCATTAAAAAGAAAGGAATTGCTTCAGCGATTGAATGACCTGAATGAGCCTGATCAGGATCAAATTCAGGCATTACCTGACACTACCATTTCAGTACTTTATTGCTTGGATGCAGATGATAAGGGATATGAACAAAGGGCAAAAGAAGTTCTTGAAGAATGTCAAGAAGTTTTCAAAAAAGCTTCTTTCGACCCGGTACCAGACTTTAGTCAATTCCCATTATTAGAAGACATTAAGATAGGCTTGTATGTTTTTAAAGAAAGTGAAACAGGCAGTGGGAATTTAGAAGATGTTATCATTCCATTAATGCGCCAAGATAATGATGACATTTTCGGTGAAGCTGAAAAATTCCTAAGCATTCATACATCCTGCAATCTATTCAAAGAGAAGCTAAGTTATGATGAAAGTGGCACTGTATTGCTTAAAGTAAACAAAGTCAAATACAGTCATAAAAAATCATTAGTCGGAACTGTAGGACAGTTACAAAAATCGGGAATGACCAATACAGTTTGTATTGCCCAAACTGACTACTTAAATCAGGAAAAGATTTTGGCTAATGATGTATGTAAGCAAATATTTACAACAATCAAGCAAGTTTTAGTATAGAGATATGCATGCAACAGATACATCAGAAAAGGGTTTAGAAACGATAATAGAAAAGCATTTAATTAATCAGAATGGCTTCATAGCAAGCTATAGTGCCGACTATGATCGTGACCTATGCATCAATGAAAAGCTGTTGTTTGATTTTTTGGCAGCAACTCAACCCAATGCCCACGATACCATTATCAAAAGAGGCAAAGACAAATTCCTAAAACGACTTTCCGACCAAATTCGCCAGAAAGGTATAATTGAAATACTCCGTAATGGAGTCAAGGATTTGGATTTAAGGGTACAGCTCTACTTTAAAAAGCCAACCTCTCTCCTTAACGATAAAGCCCAAAAGCAATACAGCAGCAATATTTTTTCTGTTACCCGACAATTGTACTACAGTTTGGAGAATAGTAACTCTTTAGACATGGTGTTATTTGTAAATGGTTTGCCGTTGAGCACTTTTGAATTAAAGAACCAATGGACGGGTCAGAATGTAAAACACGCCATTCGCCAATACCAAACAGACCGAGATCCGAAAGAACCCTTGTTTGCCTTTGGCAGATGTATGGTTCACTTTGCCGTAGATACAGATTTGGTTTACATGACCACACATCTCAATAGTACAAAGACCTTTTTCCTACCCTTTAACAAAGGCAACAATGATGGTGCTGGCAATCCTGTAAACCCCGAAGGCTTAAAAACTGATTACCTATGGAAGGATATTTTAACCAAGGTCAGTCTGAGCAACATAGTAGAGAACTTTGCTCAAATTGTTGAAGAAAAGGATGAAGACACAGGGAAAATCAAACGCAAACTCATTTTTCCAAGATACCACCAGCTCAGAGCAGTAAAAAAGCTACTGCACCATTCCAAAGAAAACGGTGTTGGCCAAAAATACCTTATTCAGCATTCAGCCGGTTCAGGCAAATCAAATTCAATTACTTGGTTAGCTCACCAGTTGGTGAGTTTACATGATAGCGAGAATACTGAGACCGTTTTTGATAGTGTTATTGTGGTGACAGACAGGCGTGTTTTAGATAAGCAGATTAGAGATAATATCAAACAATTTGCTCAGGTCAGCAGCGTGGTTGAAGCCATAGATAAAGGTAGCAGTCAATTAAAGCAAGCCCTTGAAGATGGAAAGAAAATTATTGTAACCACAGTTCAAAAATTCCCATTCATAATAGATGAAATTGGAACATTACAGGCAAAGAAGTTTGCAATCATCATTGATGAAGCCCACAGTAGCCAAAGTGGTGAAACGGCCAGCAAAATGAATTGGGTCCTTTCCGATAAAGAAGAGGCCTACGGTGAAGAAAAAGAGCCCCCTTCATCTGAAGATATTATCAATGAATTGATTGAGAACCGTAAAATGCTTAAAAACGGTAGCTACTTTGCATTTACGGCCACCCCAAAAAACAAGACCCTAGAAACCTTCGGTGAAAAGACAGCCGAAGGTAAATTCATTGCTTTTGATAATTATACCATGAAGCAAGCCATCGAGGAAGAATTTATTCTTGATGTACTAAAGAATTATACCACTTATCAATCCTATTACAAATTAGATAAAGCGGTTGAAGATAACCCTGAATTTGAAACTCGCCAAGCCAACAAGAAATTACGTGCTTATGTAGAAAGCCATCCTTTCTCCATCATGGAAAAATCTAAAATAATGTTAGACCATTTCCATGCGGATATTAGAAAGCTCATCAATGGTCAGGCAAAAGCGATGGTTGTTTGCAAAAGCATTAAAAACGCCATTCTTTACTATCAGGCTTTCAAAGAATACATGAAAGAAATAAACTCACCTTACAAAGCCATTGTCGCTTTTTCAGGCACAAAAGAAATAGACGGAGAAGATTGGGATGAGGCTAGATTAAACGGTTTCCCGAGCAATGACATTCCAACCGAGTTTAAGAAAAAAGAATACCGCTTTCTGATAGTAGCCAATAAGTTTCAAACAGGATTCGACCAACCGCTCTTGCATACCATGTATGTAGATAAAAAATTAGCGGATGTTCAGGCTGTACAAACCTTATCGAGACTCAATAGAGCATACAAACCTTACAAAGAAGACACATTTGTAATGGATTTCTTTAATACCACAGAAGATATTAAAAAGGCATTTGAGCCTTTCTATACTACCACTATCCTTAGTGAGGAAACAGATGCAAACAAACTAAATGACCTACAGGATGCTTTGGACAAAGCTCAGGTCTATTCACAGGATGATGTGGTAAACTTCACCGAATTGTATTTCAAAGAAGCGGAAAGACAGGAATTAGACCCAATCATTGATAAGTGCGTTGCGGAGTATAAAAATGAATTAAATGAAGATGCCCAGATTAATTTCTATGTAAAGGCGAAATCCTTTTTTAGAATGTATGCCTTCCTTTCTAAGCTGCTTTCCTTCAATAATTCCTATTGGGAAAGGTTGTATTGGTTTCTAAAATTCCTGATTCCAAAAATCAAACCAGATGAAATTGAGGATTTAGCCAAAGGCATTCTGAAAGCAATAGACTTGGATAGTTATAGACTAACCCGAACAACTCAGGAAAATATCAAACTAAGTGGTAATGAAGAATTAGACCCTACACCACCAGTAATGAAAGGAACAAAAGGTGAGCCCGGCTTTAATGAGTTGGATGCTATCCTCAAAGAGTTTAATACAAAGTTTGGTATTGATAACTGGACTGATGATGATAAGGTAAAGAATTTCCTGTTTGAGCAGTTGCCTGCAGATTTTGCCCGTGATGAAGCTACAGTTAATGCCGTAAAAAACAGCGACAAACAGAACGCAAAAATCACTTCTGATAAAAAAGTAGAAGATTTAATGCAGGATGTGATTTTTCAATACACTGATTTGTACAAGAAATTCACGGACGATCCAGACTTCAAACGACAGTATCTAGACTTTGTATTTGATAAGATTTGGAAGCAGCAAACTATTCCCCAAAACAGACCTAAATAATGCCTAACCATTGTTTCAACATACTCAGATTCAATCACCCTAAGGAAGAACAAACCTTTTACTTCACTGACCAGGAACATGCCAACCTCACAAGGATGTACAAATCGCTTGTACCTGATGAGGTTATTGAAAAGTATGGAGAGCAAGACCACTATTACACATCATTTACTGTTGAGCAGGAAGGTTTCTTAGCAGTATCAAAACCGACAAGTCCACAGTTTGAAACCAAGACAAATGAGCAAGGTGAAGAACGTTCATATACAATCCGTAATTCTACCTTTTCCACTTCAGTATTAAAGCGATATTACAATTCGCTCATTCATAGCCATTTCAAAGGGAAAGGATTTTTAGTAAAGCCCAATTTTATAAATGATACAGAAGTTTGGCTTCCAAGCACCAAACAAGACACCACTGGCCAGTACAAGATATTCGACCGCTTCTCACTCAAAGTGCAGTTTAAGACCGTTTCTGATAGTTTGGAATTGTTGGTGACATTTGAAGGTAAATCCAAAATCTTCAAAGTTCCTGTATCCACCCTATTAGAGGATGTTTCACCGACAGATATTAATTGGGTAGTGTACGAAAAGGGTCTGTACCGTTTTGATGAGTTACCTGATAGCGGCAAAAGAGAATATGACAAGGTGTATCCAGTATGGAATTTCGAAATCAGAGATGCATTAATGCAAGGAACGGAAGCCCCGGACAAAACCAATAAGTACAAAAAGTTTAGAGAGGGAATCGACAAGTTCTACAATCAATACCTGAATACAGAGGAGTTCAAAGCAATCATTCCAATTACCTCCAATGGATTCATACCAGTTAATAAAATCAATATCGGGTCAGTCAATAATTCCAGTAACCGCCTTTTATTCGGTGAACAAAAGTCTGGTATTGTGCCAATGGATGGAATGAAAGAGCATGGCCCCTTTGATTTCAGCTCTACTTCTAAAATCCACTTCTTTTTCATCTTCCATAAAGATGATCAACACATCGCCCAGAAGATGGACGGTTATTTCAAAGGATCAGAATTTGGCTTCAAAGGATTGACCAAGTTTATTCATACGCCTTATCATACTGAAAAAGGGTTCAGTATAAGATTTGAAGACAGAGACAATCCATGGCCAGAAATCTATGAAGCGGTTACCAACAAACACTTTGAATCAGATATTCAGTACATCGCCATTTATATCAGTCCATTCTCCAAGAACTCACCAGACAAATCAAGAAGGAAGATATACTACAAGCTGAAAGAATTGCTTTTAAAGGAAGGTGTATCCTCACAGGTAATTGATGGAGAAAAGGTAATGACTAATGAAAAGTACTACTACAGCTTACCGAATATTGCAATTGCCATTTTAGCCAAATTGAACGGCATCCCTTGGAAGCTGGATACAAAGCTCAAGAACGAATTGATTGTAGGGATTGGAGCATTCAGAAACTCAGAGGTGGATATACAATATATTGGCAGTGCTTTTAGCTTCGCTAATAATGGGAAATTCAACCGTTTTGAGTGCTTCCAAAAAGACCAAACAAAGGAGTTAGCAGGTTCGATTATCAGAGCAGTAAAAGAGTATGCAAATGTCAATACAGGCATCAAACGGCTTGTGATCCACTTCTACAAGAGTATGAGGCAAGATGAACTACAACCGATAGAAGACGGCCTCAAAGACCTTGGATTAGACATTCCAGTATTTATAGTTTCCATCAACAAGACAGAATCCTCGGACATTGTTGCATTTGATAACAGTTGGAAAGACCTTATGCCAATGAGTGGCACTTTCATAAAGGTTGGATACAACAAGTTCCTGCTTTTCAACAATACACGCTACAACCCGAAATTCTACAGCTTCCATGACGGCTTTCCATTCCCGATTAAGCTGAAAATATTTTGTACAGAAAAAGAACTTGTTGACGAATATAAGACCGTGAAAGAATTGATTGACCAGGTATATGAGTTCAGCAGAATGTATTGGAAATCAGTAAGGCAACAGAACTTACCAGTGACCATCAAATACCCTGAAATGGTCGCAGAAATGCTCCCTCATTTTGATGGCAATGAAATACCTGAATTTGGAAAAGACAACCTTTGGTTTTTATGAGCGAATTAGAAAACAGACTTGAAAAGAGAAAAATCAAACCCACCACAATGCGCCTTTTGGTGCTCAGAAAACTGGTTGAATCTGGTTCTGCTATCAGTTTGAGTGATTTGGATGCAAAGTTTGAACAAGCCGATAAAGCTACGCTTTACCGTACGCTCAAAACATTTGAAGATAAGAAGCTGATTCACAGTATTGATGATGGCACAGGATCAGTCAAGTATGCGCTCTGTGAGGAAGGCTGTGAATGCGAACCCCAAGACCAGCACATTCATTTTCATTGCATCAAATGTGATGAGACTTATTGCCTAACACAATCCAAAATACCCCAAACACAAATCCCTTCAGGTTTCAAGGCAGCTAGTGCAAGTATGGTGTACAAAGGCACTTGCGCAAACTGCTCCTAAACTTTGCAAACAGGTTGCACTGCTTCCTTCATATCATTGTATTGTGAAGGTTACATCATTCATATTATCACTTCTAATTCTGTCCATGGCGTTATTGCCATGTGCAGACGAGCCAAGCACGAATGAGGCTGTTTCCATAGAATCACACGACAATCATCAAGATACCGATCAACATGATCTATGTTCTCCATTTTGTACGTGTCATTGCTGCCATTCTCACGTTACACAGCACTGCACATTTTGCCTGAAAACATTCGTTTCTTTCAGTAGTCATCCATCGGATAAGTCATTTCCAATTTTATCCAGAATTTCTTTTTCTATCTGGGACCCTCCGCCTTTTAATGAATCAAACCTAGTAGCCTAATCCTATCAAGTTTATTCATTAATAAAGACTAAGAATTCATATAAATGAAATACATACTTCTATGGCTGATGATCCTGACCGGAACATTAGCACAAGCCCAAAATACGTTTAAAGCCCGTGTCGTAGATGCGGAAGAAAACGAACCACTATTAGGAGCAACAGTAAAAATAAGCTCCACAAAAGGAGCTGTTGCAAACCTCAGTGGTTATGTTGAGATACCCAATATTGATACAGATACCATTCAGGTTTCTGTTTCTTTTGTGGGTTATCGCCCATTCAAACAAACATACATTTTCCCTTTGACCGATGTTCAAATCATTGAATTAGTTGAAGGTGAAGAACTCGAAGAAGTCATTGTAACATCTACTCGGAGCAGCAGAACCATTGACGACATCCCAACTCGAATAGAGGCCATAAGCTCAGAGGAATTGGAAGAAAAAGCCATCATGAAATCCTCCAATATTGCTATGGTGTTGCGTGAAAGCACGGGCATCCAGATGCAGCAGACATCCGCCAGTTCAGCCAATCAAAGTATCAGAATACAAGGTTTGGACGGCCGGTACACCCAAATTCTGAAAGATGGTTTCCCCCTATTCGGAGGATTTTCTAGCGGGCTTAGTATCATGCAGATACCACCATTGGACTTGCGACAGGTGGAAGTGATCAAAGGGAGTAACTCTACTTTATTTGGAGGGGGTGCTATTGCTGGTTTGATCAACCTCGTGACGTACACGCCACAAGAAGAAAGAAAACTTAGGCTGATGGTGGATCAAACACAAGCCTTGGGAACAACGCTCAACGGATTCTATGCAGAGCGATTCAATAAACTTGGACTCACATTCTATGCTTCGGCTAATCGACAGGAAGCATACGACCCCAATAATGATGACTTTAGCGACATTCCGAGAATCAGGAGTCTAACCCTCAACCCCTCGTTTTTCTATTACCCGAATGAAAAATCAAGCTTACGCTTGACATTAAATGGTACAGTAGAGAATCGATTAGGTGGTGATATGGAAGTGATAAATAATGATGAAAACGGTATTCATCAATTCACTGAGGAAAATGAATCGGATAGACTATCTTATCAATTGACCTATCAAAACCAAATAGCTGAGAACAAGTCGCTTAGTATCAAAAATAGCCTCACCTATTTCGAGCGTGAGATTACAGAACCTGATTTCATATTCATGGGTAAGCAATGGTCATCTTTTAGTGAGGTCGCCTATAACTATGGCACCTCTCGATCCAGCTGGATTTCAGGAGTGAATCTGTACACAGATCAATTTGATGAGAACCCGTTTGATTCGCTAGAACGTGATTATAGCTACACTACTTTTGGAGCCTTCACCCAAAATACGTTTGATCTTTCTGAGAAATATGCAGTAGAAACAGGACTGAGATTTGACTATGATCTGGACTATGGTTTTTTTGCCTTACCGAGACTTTCAATTCTTCGGAAAATAAATGATTCTTGGTCAACCCGTATCGGTGGTGGATTGGGTTACAAGCTCCCAACTATCTTCACGGAAGATGCCGAAAACCTGACCTATCAAGGTATTTTACCTATCAGCACCAGTACAGAAGCTGAGCGATCCATTGGTGGAAACCTAGACATCAACTATCAGACATTACTCGGTGATGAGTGGACACTATCTATCAATCAACTCTTTTTCTACACAAGACTCAATGATGCATTAGTGTTTCGTGAGAACAATGCTGGGCAATTCTTTTATGAAAATGCAGATGGGCCAGTAACAACACAGGGAATAGAAACCAACATCAAACTTGGCTATCGTGATTTTAAGCTATTTGCCAATTACGCTTTAATCAATACCCGATTGAAGTACGATAATCTGAATGAGCAAAAGCCTCTCACACCCAAGCACAATATCGGTTCAGTCCTGATGTATGAAGTAGAAGATAAATGGCGAATTGGATATGAAGCTTACTACACTGGGGCACAATTCAGAAGTGATCGAACGCAAACCGATGATTATTGGATGATGGGTTTTATGGTCATGCGTAAGATCAACAAACTAAGCCTTTATATCAATTTCGAAAACTTCACTGATACACGACAACATAGGTTGGAGAACTTCCAAGTTGACACCCATTTCAAACCAGACTTCCCAGAGATCTGGGCACCAACTGATGGAAGGATCATCAATGCAGGATTCATTTTTGAACTTTAAAAAGGTAAGCATGAAGCTATATACAAGAATGCCAAAAAATCTAGCCCCATACTTCGATCAAGAATTGATGGAATACAAAAGGCATTTCGATGCAGGGCAACTTCAATCGGCATGGAATCATTTAGAGCGTGCTCATATAATCGGTCAGGCATACCCATACCATCACAGTTATGTACACTGGAAAATGCTCTTATTCGGAATCCACATCAAAGACACCAAAGAAGTGATTGGTCAAATTCCCAGACTCTTGATTGGTGGAGTTAAATCGTTTGTTGGAAAAATACCTATTGGCAATACGGGTGGCGCAAATATTCCCCCCTTAAAACCACTTCCAATTTCTGAAGAATTGCTATCAATTTTCAAAAAAGCAGGACTAGAAAACTATGGGACATAATCACGATCATTCACATCACCACTCAGAGGGCAATGTAAAAGTTGCCTTCTTTCTCAATCTTAGCTTTACCATTATTGAGATCATTGGAGGGCTTTACACCAATAGTTTAGCGATCCTTTCAGATGCACTACATGATTTAGGAGATAGCTTCAGCTTAGGACTTTCATGGTATTTCCAGAAGCTATCAAAGAAGGGCAGAACAAAAACATTCTCGTACGGTTACAAACGATTTTCATTACTTGGAGCTATTATCAACTCTATCGTATTGGTGGCTGGATCAATCTTTATTCTTACTAAGGCGATTCCTGAACTATTCAATCCCGGAGAAAGCAATGTTCAAGGGATGCTCTATCTCGCTATTTTGGGAATCGTGGTAAATGGTGCGGCAGTTTTCAAACTCCGTAAAGGGGAATCTCTAAATGAAAAGGTAGTTTCACTACATCTATTGGAGGATGTTTTAGGATGGGTGGCCGTTCTTATAGGTAGTGTCATTATGATGTATACAGATGCACCATTTATAGATCCGTTACTCTCAGTACTAATCTCGCTTTTTGTTTTGTACAATGTTTACAAAAACCTCAAAAAGAGCCTTTTAGTAATTCTTCAGGGCATTCCCGAGGAAATTTCCATTGACGACATTCGGCAAAAGCTCAAGAACATATCAAAAGTTACTGACATCCATGACTGCCACGCATGGTCGATGGACGGCCAGTACAACATTCTTACACTTCACCTTCGACTAGATAAAGACTACAAACTTTCAGAACAAGCTAAGCTCAAAGAGCAAGTAAGAACACAATTAAAAGATGAATCGATTAATCACATTACCATAGAGTTTGAAGCACAGGGTGAAAACTGTGAGTTGGAGGATTGTTAGAGCTCTATTTTAGCATTCACTTAAATACTGAATCTTTTTTATTACCTTAGTATTTTAGTATTTACTTAAATATTAAAGTATGAGTAATACTTGTATCAGAGTATTGGCAGATCCGGTTCAGATCAAAGAATGTAAGGAAGCGATCCAGTCATTGGAAGAACCGCTAGCGGATGTAACTAAAGTCTTTAACCTGGCAAGAAATGCTGCAAGATTAAAAATTCTCTATCTGTTATCCCGTGAAGGTGAAATGTGTCCATGTGACTTCAGTGACATTCTGGAAATATCTGTTGGAGGAGTTTCACAGCACCTTAGAAAGTTGAAAGATGGTGGTATAGTCAGGGATAAGAAAGTAGGACAAACCATTTTCTATTCATTGGTGAAGGAAAATATGGAAATGATCAAACCCATACTTGACTCACTTTCTAATCAGAAAGAACCTGTATCATGAGTACCACGAACATATCATCGAAAAGTGCAGGTGCAGGATTATTTGCCGCAATCATAGCTTCTTTATGTTGCATCACTCCTGTGTTCTCATTATTAGCAGGAATTGGAGGTATTGCTGCCACCTTCTCCTGGATGGAGCCATTTAGACCTTACCTGATTGCACTGACCATATGTATTTCAGGTTTTGCCTGGTATCAGAAACTAAAACCGCGATCTGCAGAGGAAATAGCATGCGCATGCGAAGATGATGGAAAGCCGTCTTTTTGGCAGTCAAAAAGATTCTTAGGAGTAGTTACAGTGCTTGCAGCCATCATGCTCACTTTCCCAAGCTACTCGCACATGTTCTATTCCAATGGTGCAGGCCCAAATACATCGGTTATCGTAGCTCAAGACACAACGAAAACAACCAAGATCGTACTTGAGGTAAAAGGAATGACTTGTGCTGGTTGTGAAAATCATATCGAACATGAAGTTGGATTACTCGAAGGAGTCAAATCAGTGGATGCCATCTACTCAGATGGTTCAGCCACGGTTGAATATTTGCCTTCCGAGCTTGAAGAAAGAATAATTATTGAAGCGATTAACAAAACTGGCTATACTGTAATAGAGAAGCCAAAAAATCAATAGCATGGAGAAACCAGTAGTTTTAGAATCAACGATCACCTGTCCAAATTGCGGACATCAGAAGGAAGAAACCATGCCCACAGATGCATGTCAGTACTTTTATGAGTGTGAAAGCTGCCACCAAGTACTGAAACCAAAGCAAGGTGATTGCTGTGTGTATTGTAGCTATGGAACTAAGAAGTGTCCACCTATTCAGCAGGGAGAAACAAAATGTTGTTAATCAATGAGAACCACCCTCTACATAAAAAACATGGTCTGCCCTCGCTGTATTGACACAGTGAGAGACATCTTTGATAGCTTAAAAATAAAAACCTCTTCCATTGAACTTGGAGAAGTGAATACCCTAATAGACCTCTCAAAGGATCAGAAAGCTCAGCTGGAAAAACTATTGACAGCACGAGGCTTTGAGCTACTTCAGGATCAGAAATCAAAATTGATCGGTCAAATCAAGTCGATCATTGTAGACCGGATCCATCATAACAAGGAAGACTTAAACGTCAATTTCTCCACCCTAATAACAGACAAACTGAACCAAGAGTATTCATCAATGAGCAGGCTATTTTCGTCCGTTGAGGGAACGACCATCGAGCGGTTTATCCTAAAACAGAAAGTAGAACGAGTTAAAGAGCTCATCTTTTATAATGAACTGACATTTTCAGAGATTGCCCATCAAATGGACTACAGCAGCGTGGCGCATTTATCAGCACAATTCAAAAAAGAGACAGGGATGACACCTACCCAGTTCAAGAAACTGCGACCAGATCGAAAGAGCATCGACTCACTGTAGCCAAAATCTCATAAACCTTTATCAAAATTGTGTAACAGGTATTCACTGATGATTCCTGAGATTTGTAGTATCCAAATAATAGTAAAAACTTATGGAGACTACAGATATAACAATACCCAATAAAAAGGCTGATATAAACAAACAGTCATTTCCAGTCACTGGAATGACCTGTGCTGCCTGTGCATCTAGCGTAGAGTCTATTTTAGGTCACACCGATGGCGTAAAAAATGCCAGTGTCAATTTTGCCTCTTCATCTGTGTTGGTCGAATACGATGCAACTCTTGTACCTGAAGACTTGCAGAAGGCCCTACAAGCAGTAGGGTATGATTTGATTGTAGATGCAGAAGATCCGGCAGAAACACAGGAAAATCTGCAAAAACAGCATTATCAGGATGTTAAACAACGAACCATTTGGTCAGCCATTTTAACTCTGCCCGTATTCATCATAGGCATGTTTTACATGGAATGGATTCCAGGGCGATGGATTTCAATGCTATTCAGTATACCGATCCTTTTCTGGTTTGGCCGCAGCTTCTATAGCAACGCTTGGAAGCAAGCCAAGCACGGAAAAGCCAATATGGATACCTTGGTTGCCCTCAGTACCGGAATTGCTTTTGTTTTCAGTGTGTTCAATACATTTTTTCCTGATTTCTGGCACGATAGGGGCATTCACCCACATGTTTACTATGAAGCAGCTACGGTCATTATCACTTTCATTTCACTAGGTAAATTGCTTGAAGAGCGTGCCAAGTCGAATACCTCATCAGCCATTAAAAAATTAATGGGGTTACAGCCTAAAACACTAAAGGTTATCCAAAATGGTGAAGAAGTAGAGATGCTTATCTCTTCTGTCCAAAAAGGATATACCATCGTGGTAAAACCTGGGGAAAAAATACCCGTAGATGGGGAAGTTTCTGAAGGTAGCTCATTTGTGGATGAAAGTATGATTACGGGCGAACCCGTTCCTGTAGAAAAATCCAAAGGTGCCGAAGTATTTGCAGGAACGGTCAATCAAAAGGGTAGTTTTCAGTTTATCGCCAAAAAGGTGGGTGGAGAAACTTTGCTTTCACAAATAATTAAAATGGTGCAGCAAGCACAAGGAAGCAAAGCACCTGTTCAGAAATTGGTTGATAAAATTGCTGGTGTATTTGTACCGGTCGTAATCACAATCGCAATAGTCACATTTATCACCTGGATCATCATAGGGGGTGATGACGCTTTAACACATGCACTGCTCACGTCTGTGGCGGTATTAGTAATTGCGTGTCCTTGTGCTTTAGGTTTAGCCACACCAACGGCCATTATGGTAGGCATTGGTAAGGGAGCTGAAAACAATATCCTAATCAAAGATGCCGAGAGTCTGGAATTAGGACATCAAACCAATGCCATTGTATTGGATAAGACAGGTACGGTAACAAAAGGTAAACCGACCGTCACTAATTGGCATTGGGAAAATAGTAATGACTACCACAAGCAGGTGCTTTTAGCCATTGAGTCTCAGTCGGAACACCCTTTGGCTGATGCAGTGGTAGTCGGGCTAAAAAAGGATGGACTTAAACCTGAAAGTATCAAGGATTTTCACAGCCTCACTGGAATGGGTGCAGAAGCCCAATCACCAGATGGTGAAAAGTTCTACATTGGTAATCAACGATTGCTAAATAGCAAAGACATCACGCTTTCATTGGCTACAGCAAGGCAGGCCAATGAATGGAGAGACAAGGGAAAAACAGTAATCTTTTTTGCCAACCAGTTGACCGTCCTGGCTATTCTTGCCATCGCTGATGAAATAAAGGAGAGTTCATCAGCAGCCATTAAAACGTTGCAAGATCGCGGCATAGACGTGTATATGCTTACGGGCGATAATGAACAAACGGCAAAAGCTGTCGCTAAACAAGTAGGAATAGAGCATTTCAAAGCCGAAATGATGCCTTCAGACAAGGCCGATTTCGTGAAGGAATTACAAGAGCAAGGAAAAGTAGTTGCTATGGTGGGTGACGGAATCAACGATTCTCATGCATTAGCCCAGGCAGATGTCAGTATTGCAATGGGAAAAGGTTCTGATATTGCCATGGATGTGGCTAAAATGACATTGATCACATCTGACCTTCAATCCATTCCCAAAGCTCTGAAATTGTCCAGTAGAACAGTTCAAGGCATCAGACAAAACCTGTTTTGGGCATTTATCTATAATGTAATTGGTATTCCGATAGCTGCCGGGGTTCTCTACGCCTACAACGGATTCTTACTTGACCCGATGATTGCCGGAGCGGCCATGGCATTTAGTTCTGTATCAGTAGTAGCCAATAGTCTGCGGCTTAAAGCAGCAAAACTTTAATTCATGTTTAATTCAAAATAATCATAAAATGAAAACACTAAAATTCAAATCAAATATTAATTGCACAGGTTGCCTATCTAAAGTTTCACCAGTACTAAACGAAGAAAAAAACATTCATAAGTGGGATGTCGACCTAGAGCATGATGACCGTATTCTTACCGTTGAAACGGATAATTTAAATTCGGATGACATCAAACAAACCGTGCAAAAGGCAGGCTTTATTGCTGATGAAATATAAGAACCACACATTCAAATGATCTCAGGCTCTTGTTCAATTTCCTTGAATAAGGGCTTTTTCATGTTCAAGGGGAACCCAATTATATAAACAAAAGTCAAAATTCTATAAAACATGCTTCTTTTAATTTCGTATATTCGTTGTAAGTGAGAAGAATAATCTCCATATCGCTCGCCTTTTTAATGTTGGTTTCCAGCGTGGGTTTCTCTATGAACACACATTTTTGTGGTGGCGTAGCGGTTGAGACCTCTTTTTCAATCGGACTTCATAATCCTGATTGCGGAATGTCCGATATGGATGGAGACTGCAAAAAAGAACCATCCTCAGAAGAACAGGTAAAACCTAAACCCTGTTGTGAAAATCAACATGAGGTACTTCAATTAGATGAGAATGCAAATCTTCAAGCCTTCTCTGTTGATGTGAATCCTGTTTTCTTTGTTGCTTTCATTCACACTTATGTTCAGCCGATTCTATTTGCTGATCAAGCTTTTGTTCATAACACTTATTACTCTCCTCCCATACCTGATAAGGATATTCAAGTCCTTTTTCAGACCTTTTTAATTTAAACCGCATAGTACAATTTGATGTTCCTGGTCTTGTGACTATGGAGCATAGTGGCATTTCCTGCCATTGAACAATTCTTTTCTGTTCAATCAAATTCAATTGTATTATGCTCAATAAAATCATAAAATATTTCTTAGAGAATAAGTTGGTCACTGTTCTCGTCCTTACAGGTTTTGTAGCCTGGGGAATTGTAACTGCTCCATTTGGATGGCAAGTGGGTGCATTGCCTTCTGATCCCGTTCCGGTAGATGCCATACCAGACATAGGAGAAAACCAACAAATCGTTTTTACCCAATGGGCTGGCCGTTCGCCACAGGATATTGAGGATCAAATCTCTTATCCTTTAACTACTTATTTACTAGGAATCCCAGGAGTAAAATCTATCAGAAGTTCATCCATCTTCGGTTTTTCCAGTATCTATATCATCTTCTCAGAAGATGTGGAGTTCTATTGGTCACGATCCAGAATACTCGAAAAACTCAACTCACTACCCTCTGGCTTACTCCCTGATGCCGTACAGCCTGCATTGGGGCCAGATGCTACCGCCTTAGGGCAGGTGTATTGGTACACCATTGAAGGAAGGGACAAAAACGGAAATCCAACTGGCGGTTGGGACTTGCACGAAATCCGTACAGTTCAGGACTTCTATGTGAAGTATGGATTAAATGCAACAGAAGGCGTTTCAGAAGTTGCTTCCATTGGCGGTTTTATTCAGGAATACCAAATTGATGTAAATCCTGACGCATTGAAAGCCTACAACATCCCCTTGCATAAAGTCATGCAGGCAGTACAAAAATCCAATAAGGATGTTGGTGCAAAGACCATAGAAATCAATCAGGCTGAATATTTAGTTCGTGGTTTAGGATATGTCAAGAAAGTAGAAGACATAGAAAATGCAGTAGTTGCAGTACAAGACAATGTGCCTATAAGGATAAAAGACATTGGTGTAGTATCTCTTGGCCCCGCTACAAGACGAGGTATTTTGGACAAAGATGGTGCTGAAGTAGTAGGTGGCGTTGTAGTAGCTCGATATGGAGCGAATCCCTTGCAGGTCATCAACAATGTAAAAGCCAAAATTATTGAAATAGCACCCGGCCTTCCCAAGAAAACATTGGCTGACGGTAGAGAAAGCCAGCTTACAATTGTCCCGTTTTATGATCGCTCAGAATTGATCTATGAAACCTTAGGTACACTGGAAGAAGCCTTGTCGCTGGAAATTCTCATTACCATTCTGGTGGTGATTGTGATGGTATATAACCTAAGAGCTTCATTCCTTATTTCCAGCCTTTTGCCCATTGCCGTGCTCATGGTGTTTATTGCCATGCGATACTTTGGTGTCGATGCGAATATTGTAGCACTATCAGGAATAGCCATTGCCATCGGAACAATGGTGGACTTAGGTATTATTCTTTCTGAAAATATCATCAAGCATATTGATGAAGCCCCACCAAGCCAAAAACTAATTGATACCATTTACAATGGAGCATCAGAGGTGGCCACTGCGATATTAACGGCTGTCTCTACCACAATTGTGAGTTTTGTCCCTGTATTTACCATGCAGGCAGCAGAAGGCAAGCTGTTTGGTCCTCTGGCTTTTACAAAGACTTTTGCCCTTTTAGCTGCATTGATCGTTTCATTGCTGATTTTACCAACGCTGGCACATTGGTTTTTTGGATTCAATATCAAAAACAAGTTTTTAAGAAAGTATGGTCATTACGGCTTAGTGCTTATTGGAATTATTAGCCTCTTTATTGGACAGGTTTGGACGGGAGTGTTACTAATTCTATTTGGAATCATCGGTATTGTAAAAAACATTGAACAGCTCAAAAATGCTTCACTTCCGACTGTAATAAAGTTCTTACTCAAGTATGCGGAATTAATCATTGTCCTGTTGGGAGTCATTTGGTTGCTGGCAAAATATTGGTTACCACTAGGTGCATCTAAATCCCTTCTCCTCAACTTTGTTTTTGTTGCCCTATTGGTCGGTGTTATACTCGGTGCGTTTAGGCTATTGGAATTTCAATACAAAAAAATCCTCACTTGGTGTTTAAATAACAAAATCAAGTTTTTGATTATCCCGACTATACTCATCCTATTAGGTGCAAATATTTGGCTTGGCTTCAATGCTGTTTTTGGTTTTGTCTCCAAGGGTTTTGAGAAGGTTGGATGGAATTTGGATCAGACCAAAGGATGGTCAGCCATGTCCCATACCTTTCCCGGGATAGGCAAAGAATTTATGCCTTCTCTGGATGAAGGAAGCTTTCTGTTGATGCCAACCTCAATGCCTCATTCCGGAGTAACATTCAATCGAAAGATAGTAGGCCAATTGGATATGCTACTTACCAGTATCCCCGAAGTAGAGCTAACGGTTGGTAAACTCGGACGGGTAGAATCAGCCCTTGACCCAGCCCCTATTTCTATGTATGAAAACATTATCAATTACAAGTCAGAATACATCCTAAACAAAAAAGGACATAGACAAAGGTTTAAGGCGGACAAAGACAATCGGTTCATTACTATTTCGGGAGATGCCCTTACTAACAAAGAAGGTTTGGAACAGGGCATAGAAGCGACTGCATTAATTGCAGATGATAATGGCGAGTATTACCGCAATTGGCGTGATCACATTCAATCTCCCGATGATATTTGGAATGAGATAGTAAAAGCCACCAAACTACCAGGTGTCACCTCAGCACCTAAGCTTCAACCGATTGAAACTCGGTTGGTCATGCTCCAAACAGGGATGCGAGCTCCTATGGGAATCAAGGTATATGGCCCTGACCTGAAAACAATAGAGAACTTTGGATTGCAGTTGGAGAACGTTCTAAAAGGAGTGCCTTCTGTAAAGGCAGAAGCAGTATTTGCGGATAGAATTGTAGGTAAACCCTACATACACCTCAACATAAACAGGGATGAAATCTCACGATATGGATTGAATATAGAAGATGTTCAGCGGACCATAGAAACTGCAATTGGTGGAATGAAAATCACTTCCACTGTAGAAGGTCGAGAAAGATTTCCTGTCAGGGTACGCTATCCAAGAGAATTGAGGGATGACCCTGAAGCATTGGGTAAAATACTAATGCCTACACCCACAGGTGCTCAAATTCCATTATCTCAAATCATTGACTTTGAATATGTAAGGGGCCCACAAGCGATAAAAAGTGAAGAAACCTTTCTGGTTGGCTATGTACTGTTTGATAAACGTGATGGTTTCTCGGAAGTCACTGTGGTAAACGATGCTCAACGCACGATTCAGGATAAAATTGATTCAGGTGAACTGACCGTACCTGCTGGTGTGAGCTATAAGTTTTCAGGGAGTTATGAAAATCAGGTGAGGGCAGAAAAACGACTTTCTATCATTGTTCCTTTGGTATTAGGCATTGTATTTCTCATTCTTTATTTCCAGTTCCGTTCGGTATCCACTTCATTAATGGTATTTACAGGTATTGCAATGGCTTTTAGCGGTGGCTTTATCATGCTATGGCTCTATGGGCAAAGTTGGTTTGCAGACTTCTCAGTCTTCGGCACAAACTTTCGTGATTTATTCCAAATACACACCATTAATCTGAGTGTGGCCGTTTGGGTTGGGTTTATTGCCCTCTTTGGAATAGCAACTGACGATGGAGTATTGATGGCTACATATCTGGATCAAAGCTTTGATAGAAATAAAACAGATAATATAAAAGGAATAAGAGCGGCAACAGTGGAAGCAGGGCAGCGCAGAATAAAGCCAGCAGTAATGACAACTGCCACGACCATCATTGCTTTACTACCTATCCTCACTTCTACTGGGAGAGGTTCAGATATTATGATACCCATGGCATTGCCTGCTGTTGGTGGGATGCTATTTGCTGCCATCACTTATTTCATCGTTCCGGTGATTTACTGCTGGAGAGAAGAACGTAAAATTTCAAAAGGCCAATCATGAAAAAAATAATCATAATCATATTCACGGCATTTGGCTTTTCCACATTAACAAATGCTCAGTCGTTAGATGACTATTTCAAGTTAGCGGCAGAAAACAATCCGGGATTGCAGGCTAAATACAAATCCTTTGAAGCTGCTATGCAAAAAGTAACACAAGTTAGCAGTTTGCCAGACCCCAATCTTTCCTTCGGTTATTTCGTGTCTCCAGTGGAAACAAGAGTGGGGCCGCAACGAGCAAGGTTTTCTTTGACACAAATGTTTCCATGGTTCGGCACTTTAAAAGCCCAGGAAGATGCTGCTACTTTAATGGCAGAAGCAAAATATCAAGAGTTTTTAGATGCCCGAAACAAATTGTACTACCAAGTATCAGCATCATATTATCCACTCTATGAGCTGCAAAAGTTGATTTCAATTGAAGAAGAAAATCAACGCATCCTATCCTCATACAAAGAGATAGCCACTATTCAATTTCAAAACGATAAAGGCTCAATGGTAGATGTATTGAGGGTGGACATTATGCTCAAAGATGCAACTACTAATTTGTCTATACTGGAACAAAAGCAAAAACCTCTTGTAACTCGTTTTAATAAGCTTTTGAATCGGTCTGATGACGACAATATTGTTGTTCAGGACTCTTTATTCACTTTTAGTTTACCTGCAAACTATCGTAAAGACTCGTTACTCGCGTCCAATCCTATTCTGGATGAATTGGAGTTGAAAATTGAAGCCAGTAAAGCAAGTGAACAAGCCGCAATCAAGCAGGGTCTTCCAAAACTTGGTGTAGGCTTAGATTATGTAATCGTAGGTCAACGAACGGATATGTCTGTGCCTGACAATGGAAAAGATGCATTTATGCCAATGGTGTCTGTGAGCCTTCCAATTTTCAGAGGAAAATATAAAGCAGCACAAAAAGAAGCTCAACTCATGCAAGAATCTTATTCCCTGCAAAGAGAAGAAGCCACCAACAGGCTAACCAGTTCCTATGACATGATTTGGTTCGAGATCCAAAAACAGGTTGAGCTGATTCAGTTATACGAAGAACAAATACAGGAGTCTGGTCAATCATTAAACCTTTTATTCTCTGCTTACAGCAATTCGGGAAAAGACTTTGAAGAAGTACTTAGGATGCAACAGCAAATATTAAAGTATCAAAAAATGAAAGCTACTGCCTTGTCGGAATACCACATCGCATTAGCAGAACTGGATTACATTACTGCAAAAACGAAATAGCAATGACTAGAAGGTAAAAAAAATGTGTATCATGAAACGAAACAGAAACTTCTACATTCGAAAATCGCACCGATATCTAGGGCTATTCATTGGCATCCAGTTTATTGGGTGGACGCTCAGCGGCCTCTATTTTAGTTGGACGGATATTGATGAAATCCATGGGGATCAGTTCCTCCATGAGCACGTCATGAGGCATTCATCCCAGAACTTGATCAGCCCTGCAAGGTTGGATTCTACGCTTGGTATTTCATCTCTGGAATTGATTCATATCAATCACCAGCCCCATTATTGGGTCAACGATAGTCTCCTTTTCAATGCTCTGACAGGGCAAAATAAAAAAGGCATAAGCGAGGAAGAGTCAGTCGAAATCGCACGGAACCATCTTGTAGATAACCTAAAAGTCCTGAAAACAGAGTGGGTTACCGAAACCAGCAGCCATCATGAATATCGGGGCAGGCCTTTACCGGCCTGGGCTGTTCACTTTGAGCATCCCGATAATCCAGTAGCGTATATAGACGCCTCCAATGGTCGCTTTGAGCGAGTAAGGCACAGCAATTGGCGTTGGTTCGACTTTCTCTGGATGTTTCACACCATGGATTATGCCGGGCGGGATAACTTCAACAATTGGTTGCTCAGGATATTTTCAGTCTTTGGTCTTTTTACAGTGTTGTCGGGCTTTGCGTTGTTTGCAGTATCCTCCAAGACTTTCATAAAATTTACTTCAAATCTTAAAAAGCGTAAATGATGAATAAATTAATTTATACACTTGTACTGGGGTTGCTCATAATATCTTGCAAGAGTAATCAAAGCGAACATAGTGGCCATGAACACCGTGAGCCTGAGGCTGCAACTTCTGCTGCCGAAAAATCGGACAATTCGAAAAAGAGCATCCCGCGAGAAGCCCACGGAAATGTAGGTGATGTTCATATTTCCATGTATTACCACTCACCAGCAGTAAGGGAAAGAGTCATCTGGGGAGGTTTGGTGCCCTTTGGCGAGGTTTGGGTCACAGGTGCCCACAGTGCTACCAACGTGGAGTTTTCAAAAGCGATCAAGATAGCAGGCACGACCATTCCGAAAGGGAAATATGCCTTCTTTACCATTCCTGAACAGGATCATTGGGCATTAATCCTGAACAAAAATTGGGAACAGCATCTGACCGATGATTACGACCAGAAAGAAGATGTAATCAGGATAGAAGTAACCCCAGAAACGGAAAAACCCGTTACAGAACGGCTAACCTATACCATTGAAGACAAGAGAGACGGCTCTGGTGCTATCCACATGTCATGGGAAAAGCTAAGTGTTTCCCTTCCCTTCCAAGCAGATTAACCGCTAAAATTTTCACTCATGGAAAATCACCAACACCCTAAGCATCCTGCTCACGATGGCCATCAAAAGAGCCAGTCTTCGAATCAGCAGCCTAGCAGTCATCATGATCATCATGCCCACATGATAGAAGATTTCAAAAAACGCTTTTGGATTTCTTTAGTCATCACCCTGCCTATCGTAGTGCTTGCACCAATGATACAGGGATTAATCGGTTATGAACTTCGTTTCAACGGAGACAGATATGTACAATTTATTCTTTCATCTGTCATCTTCTTTTATGGAGGCTGGCCGTTTTTGAAAGGATTGGCTGATGAGATAAAAAAGAAAGCTCCGGGCATGATGACTTTGATTGCTTTGGCTATTTCAGTTGCCTATTTCTATAGTTCGGCAGTAGTTTTTGGACTTGGTGGTAAAATTTTCTTTTGGGAGCTCGCCAGCTTAATCGTCATCATGCTATTAGGCCACTGGATAGAAATGAAATCTGTCATGGGGGCTTCCAATGCCTTGCAGGAATTGGCCAAAATGATGCCTTCAATGGCTCGCAGAATCAAGGAAGATGGGGAACATGAAGATGTGCCTATTGATAATTTAAAAGGCAATGACACCATACTGGTAAGACCAGGCGAAAAAATCCCTGCCGATGGTATCGTATTGGAAGGTGAAAGTCATGTCAATGAATCCATGCTTACAGGGGAATCAAAACCTGTAACCAAACATAGAAATGATCAGGTTATTGGTGGTTCGGTCAATGACAATGGCACACTTAAAATCAAAGTCAGGCACACTGGAGAAGACTCATACCTGTCAAAGGTTATTGGTATGGTAAAGGAAGCTCAGGCAACCAAATCTAAAACTCAAAATCTGGCTGATAAAGCAGCTGCATGGTTATTCTACATCGCTTTAGGAGCAGGTATTACGACACTTGTGGTATGGTTAAGTCTCGGTAAAGACTTCGAATATGCATTAGAACGCATGGTAACCGTGATGATCATCTCATGTCCTCATGCTCTGGGCTTAGCTGTCCCTTTAGTAGTGGCCATTTCCACGGCTGTTTCTGCTAAAAATGGATTATTGATCAGAAACCGAACAGCATTTGAGAATGCACGGAAACTAACCGCAATCATATTCGACAAGACGGGTACTTTAACCAAAGGTGAATTTGGGGTAACACGCTTTAAAAGTACTTTAGACAAGTACTCGGACAATGAATTACTTCAAATTGCTGCGTCCATAGAAAATAGTTCTGAGCATCCTATTGCGGCAGGTATCGTTCGTAAAGCAAAAGCAAATGATTTGGCTTTACAAGAGCCTGAGAACTTCCAAAATATTACCGGAAAAGGAATCAAGGCAAACCTAAAAGGACAGGAAATCAAAATTGTTAGTCCGGGAATGCTTAAAGAGCAGGGAATTGACACTCCATCTGACGCTTTTAAAACAGACGATGAAACGGTGGTATTTGTTTTGATTGACAATTCATTGGCAGGGTACATTGCCCTTGCAGACGAAATTCGACCAGAATCTTTATCAGCAATAAATACGCTAAAAGAGAGAGGTCTAAAAGTTTACATGGCAACAGGTGATAACCAGCAAGTGGCAAAAGCAGTTAGCCAGCAACTCTCTTTGGACAACTTCTATGCAGAAGTACTACCGGAAGACAAACAACGCATCATTAAAGAGCTTCAGGAAAAAGGTGAATTTGTAGCCATGACGGGTGATGGTGTAAATGATGCCCCTGCACTTGCACAGGCTAATGTGGGTATTGCCGTTGGTTCGGGCACAGATGTAGCAGCCGAAACGGCTGATATTGTTTTGGTCAACAGTAACCCGAAAGACATTGCCAATTTGATTCTTTTCGGTGCTGCTACCTACAAAAAAATGATGCAAAACTTATGGTGGGCAGCTGGCTACAACATTGTAGCTGTTCCTTTAGCGGCTGGTGTTTTGGCAGGTGCTGGCATTATTCTTAGCCCTGCCATCGGTGCGGTTCTAATGAGCCTAAGCACTGTAATAGTTGCATTTAATGCACAATTATTAAAAAGACAAATCAAGAATTAAGATGAAAAATATAAACAGAACAACAGTAATTATTGCCATAAGCACATTGGCAATCGGCTTGCTATTTGGATGGCTAATTTTCGGAAGATCTAATGAAAACCAAACGGATGAACATAACCATTCAACAACTGCTGAGTCTGAAACAATTTGGACATGTTCAATGCATCCTCAAATCCGTCAAAACGAACCTGGTGATTGCCCGCTTTGTGGAATGGATTTAATTCCATTGGAATCAACTGATGGTGAATTAGACCCTATGGCAGTGAGCATGTCACCTACTGCAATGCAGTTGGCACAAGTTCAAACTCTGGTGGTTGGTAAGGGTAAGACTGATAAATCAATACGTCTGAATGGAAAAGTACAGGCAGATGAACGTTTGCTATCTACCCAATCTTCACACATCCCAGGCAGGATTGAAAAGCTTTCAGTCAATTTTACAGGAGAATTTGTGTCGGCAGGTCAGGTTTTGGCAAATGTGTATTCCCCTGAATTGGTGACTGCACAAGAAGAATTGTTTGAAGCCAAAAAAATAAAAGAAACACAGCCTGCATTGTTTAATGCTGCCAAAGAAAAATTGAAAAACTGGAAACTCTCAGACAAACAGATTGATCAGATAGTCAAATCAAATAAGACCATAGAACAGTTTCCAATTCTCGCCAATGTTTCAGGATATGTAACTAAAAAAATGGTCAATCTGGGTGACTATATCAAACAAGGGGAAGCCTTATATGAAATAGCGGACTTATCTAAAGTATGGGTGCTTTTTGATGTGTATGAGACAGATATGACTTGGATAAACAAAGGTGATGCGGTGATATACACAGTGCAATCAATACCTGGTAAAACATTTAAAGGAAAAATTAGCTACATCGATCCTGTTATCGATCCAAAGACCAGAGTGGCAAAAGCAAGACTTGAAGCAACAAACAAAGGTTTAATGCTCAAACCAGAAATGTTCACAACTGGAACGATAGAAGCAAAAACCAATACCAATTATACATCCTTAACTGTCCCTAAAACTGCTGTAATGTGGACGGGCAAACGCTCTGTAGTTTATGTGATGCAAATGTCAGCTCAAGGTGTAAGTTTCATCATGCGAGAAGTTACTTTGGGTCCAGAATTAGGTGAAAGTTATGTGATTGAAGATGGCTTGCAGCCTGGTGAAGAAATTGCAATCAATGGTACCTTCAGTATTGATGCAGCAGCACAATTAGCAGGCAAACCAAGTATGATGAACCCGGAAGGTGGTGTAGCCATGACTGGCCACAACCATGGGGGAAATACCAATTCAAATATGGAAAAAATGCCTGTTTCATCTAAGAAAACAACAATATCAGAGGATGCCAAAAAGTCTTTACAACCACTTTTTGACAACTACTTCAAATTGAAGATTGCATTGGCCAGTGATGATTTTGAAAAAGCAAAAGCATCGGGCGTGGCGATGAACAACTCCTTAGGAAAGATTGATATGAACCTTTTTAAAGGAGATGCACACTCTTTATGGATGCAACAGTCAACTGCGTTGAAAACAGTTTTACAGCACATCGAACATCTTGGTGACATCAAAGCCATTCGAGAAAAGTTCATCAGCATATCCAATTCAATGATAGCAACAGCAGAATCTTTTGATCCTTTATCTACTACTATTTATGTTCAGCATTGCCCAATGGCAGGCTCTAACAATGGAGCAGATTGGTTGAGTCTGGATAAAGAAATTCAAAATCCATATTTCGGAGAGTCAATGCTTTCTTGTGGCGAAAACACCAAAACAATAAAATGAAAGAGTGTTGCAAAATCGGAGACAATGCACCTCCCTCAATATTTAATAAATGGGCTTCCAGAATAATATGGGGTATCATATCCTTCATCGTTCTTGGCTTATCACTAATTCAAATGTTTAACTTCTAAATTTTAATACAATGAAAAAATCAAATTCAATCTTAACACTCGCTTTATTAGCAAGTATCTCATTTTCATTAATTGCATGTGCCAATAAAAAATCTACCGATCATGGAAATGGTGTCCATGATCATAGTGCCATGAATCATAAAGCAGAGGATGAAATATCAGATGTTTCAGTTGTGGAAACGAGTGAAAATAAGTCCATTTCTCAATTGATCGATCAATACCTGGTAATTAAAAATGCCCTGGTTCAAGACGATGCAAGAGCGGCTGCCAGCGCAGGTCAAAAACTTGCAGAAGCGGCTTCAAGTATAGACCTTAACACTTTTGAAGCATCCAAGCAGTCCGAGATTAAGGAAATATTGGAAGTAGTAAAAGAACATGGTGAACACATTGCTAAAAGCGAAATAGCTCATCAACGTGAGCATTTTGAAGGCATGGCAAAAGATTTCATGGACTTGCTTGCAATCACAGGAACGGACAGAACACTTTATCAACAGTATTGCCCGATGTACGACAAGGGAAAAGGGGGTAGTTGGCTGAGTGATTCTCAAGAGATCAAAAACCCATTGTTTGGCAGCAAAATGCTGACTTGTGGTTCGGTGAAAGAAACCATTTCAATGAAATGAAAAAATGGCTTAAATTATCTCTATGGATAGTTTTAATTGTGTTGGTGGGGATTCAATTTGTCCCCGTCCAACGCAATGAAATAGAACCAGTTACCAATGCTGATTTTATTGAGCATTACGAGTCTCCAGTTGTCATTGGAAATATTATCCGAGCATCCTGTTATGATTGTCATAGCAACCAAACCAAATACCCATGGTACAGTAATGTTCAACCTATAGGCTTTCTTTTACAGAATCATATTTCAGAAGGAAAATCTGAATTAAACCTATCAGAATTTGGTCTTCTATCAAATCGTATGAAACGGACAAAACTAAAATCAATTCTAAGTCAAATTGATAACGATAAAATGCCAATGCCATCCTACCTATTTCTTCATTCAGAAGCCAAACTGGATTCGCTAAAAAAAACTCTTTTGGTTAGTTACTTTGATTCAATATTAGTTGATATTGATAGGTAAAAAAAAACCTTTGTTTTTTATAATGGAAAAATCTGTATTCAAAATATCACAAATGGATTGCCCTTCTGAGGAACAAATGATTCGGATGAAATTGGATGGAATAAACGAAATCAAACAACTTGAATTTGAGATACCTCAAAGGAAACTAACCATATTTCACATTGGCAATACTACGGAAATTGAAAGGATATTAGCAGAACTAAAATTAGGTTCAAAACTAATATCAAACACACAATCACAGGTAGTAATTGATGTAGAATCAGACCCAAGCAACCAACGAAAAATCCTTTGGGCTGTTCTTATCATCAATTTTGTCTTTTTTGTTCTTGAAATGCTATTCGGCTTGATTTCTAAATCTATGGGGTTGGTGGCAGATTCTTTGGATATGCTAGCAGATTCGTTAGTGTATGCATTAAGCTTACTGGCAGTAGGTCAAACATTAATTCGTAAAAAGAAAGTAGCTAAACTAAGTGGGTACTTTCAAATGTCATTAGCTCTATTTGGTTTATTGGAAGTCATTAGACGTTTTGTAGGATCTGATGGCATACCGATTTTTCAAAACATGATTATCATATCCTTTTTAGCTCTTTTGGCAAATTCCGTTTCACTTTACCTGATTCAAAAGGCGAAGAGCAAAGAAGCACACATGCAAGCTTCTGCAATTTTTACTTCCAATGATATTATCATCAATTTAGGTGTAATTTTGGCTGGAGGCTTAGTCTACTATTTTGAAAGTAAAATACCTGACTTAGTTATTGGTTCTGTTGTTTTCATTATTGTATTTAGAGGAGCAACAAGGATTTTAAGATTAGCGAAATAACCCCACCCTCACCCATGTGCTTCCAGTAGGTTCATTGCATTCGTTCGTACCTCACTCTTTACATTCACCCACTTCCTGCACCACACAGCAAGAGCACTCCTTCATTCCTTTCCGTTGCACTCCAATCCATTCAGTCATACACTTGCTTTTCCCAACGCACACCCCAACGCAGGTAAAGCGGTGTTTGTCAATCGTTCCGTTTTGTTCCGCAAAAACATATCTGCAAGGGTAAAATGTACTCCCTTCGGTCGCCCTTGCATATACCGTTCACTTACCAGGTGGTTTGTGCTCCAGTAGGTGCTCACCACCTGCCGTTCACTTGTTTTGCTTCACACACTACTCTCAATCCTCACTTGCAGCTACTTCATCCCCCCAAACCCCAATAAGGTGTTCGCTGTACTCACAGAAGAATTAAATTGGGGGTCTGTCGCTGCATGTGTTTTTGCTCGCCTGCGGGTCGCTGCGGGCTAATCGGGCTGTCATGCTTTTTGCAGTTAATCCAGTGCCTACAGTAGCTTCATTTCAGTCTCTCGTTCCTCTTTCCTTGCATTCAGCCACTTTCAGCACCCCACACAAGAGTAGCTCATTCATTTCACTCAACGAGCCGACACAGTTCCATTTCGCAATCCGTCTGTTATGCCTTCAATTAGTATTTGGTGAATTGATTAAAATGTCAAATACTCCAACCCTAATAACAGCCAGTAATTGCTCCATTCCACCCAACAAATCGTTCCGTTCCGTTCAATCGCTACCCTTGCCTTTCCCGACCCTAATGCAAAAAATCACGCCAGCCCTGCCGTAAACGGTAGCTGTCTGCCGCCCTCATTCTTCGGGCTTTTGCAGCCACCACCCTTGCTCCACTCGCAGGCGGCTCGCATAAATGGCTACGCCTTAGTTTACCTGCGTTCACACAGCAATTACATTTAAGCATGTCAATGACTCTTGTATTTAAGTATTTGCTTAAACATTAAACTAAATTTCTTTTCTTTGCGTTTATTTAAGTAATCACTTAAATACGATTCATTATGACCAAAACATGTATTAGAGTTTATGCTGATGAAAAACAGATCAAGCAGTGTAAGCAAGACATTGAAAAAGTAGGTGATGCAGTAAACCGAATAGCAAGGGCACTTAACCTTGCTGGCAATGAGGTACGACTAAAAATTCTGTTTCTATTGGACAAGGAATCCAAAATGTGTCCATGTGATCTAAGTGATATTCTGGGCATGACAGTTCCTGCCATTTCTCAGCATTTGAGAAAGCTAAAAGATGCGGGACTGGTTGAAACAAACAAAGTAGGACAAACAATATTCTACTCTATTTCCGAATCAAACGACCTCATACTGAATCCAATATTAGGGTTATTAACACCAGTAAAAGAATCAACAATATGACGAATAAGAAATCAAGCTCATTAGTAATGACAAGTGTACTGACCGCTATTAGTGCATCACTTTGTTGCATTACCCCAGTGTTGGCACTACTTGCAGGATCAAGCGGAGTAGCCGCAACATTTTCTTGGTTAGAACCTTTTCGACCTTGGTTGATTGGAATAACTGTAGTCGTTTTAGCTTTTGCATGGTATCAGAAATTGAGACCAAGAACTGAGGAAGAAATTGCTTGTAATTGTGATGAGGACAAACCTTCTTTTTGGCATTCAAAGAAATTCCTTGGTATAGTGACGGTATTTGCAGCGATCATGCTTGCATTCCCTTATTACTCGGATGCCTTTTACCCTGAAACCAAACTATCAGTATCAGATAATGTCAATCTCGAATCAACCTACGAAATCAAAATTACTGGAATGACCTGCACGGGATGTGAAGAACATGTGAAACTTGAAATTGGAAAACTACCTGGCATTTCTGGTTTAGAGGTTTCTTATGAAAAAGCGAATGCAGTGGTAACTTTTGATGAATCTAAAACAGACATTGAGAAAGTAAAATCGGCTGTTGACAAAACAGGTTACAAAGTAGAATCAGTAAACAAATCAAAATGAGTGAAGTAGTTCTTAAATCAACAATTACTTGTCCTAAGTGTGGACATCAAAAAGAAGAAACCATGCCAACAGATGCATGTCAGTATTTCTATGAATGCGAAAACTGTAAAGAAGTACTTAAACCCATACAAGGTGATTGTTGCGTTTATTGCTCTTATGGTACAGTAGCTTGCCCACCAATCCAAGAAGGTGGTAAAAGTTCATGTTGTGGGTAAATCAGACAATCAAAATAAAGAGAGCAGCAAAGTTAGGTGGGTTCGCACATGCCCACCGCACAACCGGATTGCCAAGGTCAAGCCCTACGGGTTTTGATAAAAATCTCCACCCTACGGGTAGTATTTTTCCCAAAAACCTTGTCAACCGTGCCACACCCACCTTTTCAAGAGCTTTCTCTTTTCTTTTTTTCCCTTTTTTCTTTTCTCTTTTGAAAATGTCTGTGCGAAGCGCAGCGAGCATAATTCTAATGGCTTGCTATATGAAATCGTTTCGCTTGAAAACACACAGACTAGGAACCACCTACAACAAACCCCATTTCTTTATCCTGAATAAAGGATTGAACAGTGGAAAACCTCTTTGCACACCTTGCCCGAATTGCTTTGTATGTCTTTTGGAAAATGAGGCAGATAGAGAGTTTCTGTATTGGCTATGCTTCGGACTGTGGAGGTCTAAGTCATTCCATTTCTATTTGAAAGGCTCGGTGATTCCATTCATAACTATTGACGAGATCCGAAAGGTTATAAGAGAAAGTGAAGTCAAAGCAAGCACCAAAGAGAAGGCATTTGAAAAGTCGATTCAGGCACTAAAACTATTGGATGTCAACGAGCAAAAAATCAAGCTCACCTTAAAAATGATAGATACTGCCAGGCAGTCAATATTCCACAACCTAATGAAGGAAACAGGGGCAGGATAGCTTCTTGATCTGACAAAAGAACAGGGCAACAAAGGCAAAATAAAGCACACCAAAGCAACAGCACCTAAGAATGAATCTTCGCCTGTTTCTTGTAGTATTTTAGATGGTGAAGGGCAAATCCATGGTAAGTCCGTGTCAAGTCCAAGCAAATGTTTAACCCTTAAAAAATCGTAAAAAGATGGGAAAAATTAATCAAGGTATTCTCGGTGGTGTCTCAGGACAGGTTGGGAATGTAATCGGTGGAACTTGGAAGGGCATCGATTACCTAAGAATCAAACCTTCCAGTGTAGCGAACCCAAGAACTGAAGGTCAGGTTGACCAGCGTTCTAAGTTCTCAACTGTATTGAAGTTCTTGCAGCCAATGACAGACTTCCTTAGAGTTGGTTTTAAGCAGTATGCCAACAAGATGACGCAATTCAATGCGGCCATGTCATACAACCTGAACAATGCCATTACAGGAGCTTACCCCAACTTCATGGTAGACTATGCAAGTGCATTGGTCTCAAGAGGAAACCTGACTGGTGCTGCGAATGGTGCAGCTTCTTCTCCAAGTGCTGGAAACGTAGAAGCGACCTGGACAGACAATTCAGGAAGTGGTAGTGCCTTAGCAACGGACAAAGCTCTGATTGCTCTTTTGAATACCACAAGAGGTGAGGCAGTTTTCACAACTGCGGGACCAGCAAGATCAGTTGGTACAGCAACCATTCCAGTGCCTTCTGAATACTCAGGAGAAGACGTTGAAGTCTTCTTAGGGTTTGTATCAGAAGACGGAACTAAAGTTGCTAACAGCTCTTATTTAGGCTCTGTAACAGTTGCGTAAAGCGATTGGTGTTTTCGATAAAAACCGCTTCCTTTGTGAGGCGGTTTTTTTATGTCCGCTCCGCTCCATTTTTCCTTTCTTTATCCCTTATTTAGCTGTTTAGCGATAGTTTTTGTTGCTTATTTGTACCTATAAGCACGTAACTACCTGATAATCAACGTACATTATATTTTGTATTGGAAAGTAAAACAATATCCACCTCTAATTTTATTTCTTTATTTAGGCGATATTGCCTCCATATTGTGATGCCATTCCTCAAGTAATTTTGTACTAATTTTATTATTTACTGTTGTGCAATTATTATTAATTGATGCATTTACACTGTCTGAACTAAGTAAAAGTACTAGAAGACAACACAAAGCATTTAAAAGTGTAAAATGGGTACTACACAAATTGCAATTAATTCAACTTTTGCCCTGCATTTGCACACCAAACTTTCCAACATGCAATAAGTCAATAAAACCTACATTTTGTTTCAAAAACCCTTTACCCCCTCACCTGTATTAATTGAGTTTTACAATTGACTTAAGATGGTCGGGTCTTTAATGTTGCCATCTTTGGCCAACAACAACACTTTCGAGACAATTTCGGCTGTTTTGGGATCGTCATCAATGAATGGCAAAAACATTCGCCCTCTGTGCTGAGAATGCACTGGTAGTATGGATAATGAACTACCAGCCACTTTGTGGCACACACCACTTCCTAGATGCACAGAATACTCTCCTAATTCGCCTTTTATTTTGGCATGGGATTGTAACAAGGTTACATTATCGAGTTGAAACAAGCTACAGGTTTCGCCCACTATTACCGACCTAAGTTCTATTGAAGACTGGCTGGCTTCTGGGTCAACCTCCCCCACATGGGCCACGCTAACAACCAAATCAATGTCTCGCATGGTCTCGGAGAAAATGCGTTTGTCAACTTGGTCAAAAGGTTTGCGTTTACCGGTTTTCCTATCTGAAAATTCTATAGTTTCTAGAGTGGGTGCCTCAATATCTGAAGGAGAAAACCAATCTGCCATGGCAAACATGCGCGCAATGGTGTTTTTCTCGTGGTGCACTTTCTGAAGTCCCTCATCGTAATCGACCGTCCAGCCCTGCCCTTTTAACAAAGCTACGGTTTTATTGGGTTGTACTTGGTGCCCTGCATACCGCCTCGAAACCGACTGCTCTTTTAATTCGTCTTGAGTAGGCACATACAATTCTCGAAATATTTGTTTGAATGGCTGAACCAATTTATTTTCAAAACAATGCCTTTGAAAAGCACTCCATTGTTTGGCTTCAAACAAATCAACACAATGTGCCAACCGCACATATTCCCCAACCGCCAACGAAGTTCCATCGGACCCAATTAGTTGCTGGTCTTTCCAAAAACCAATGGCCTCATTCGACACCAGCACCAACTTTTTCAATAAAGGCGCCACTACAGGGTGGTCCATGAGTACTTCAATCTCTTTTTTTGTAAATAGATCGCCGCCCACCATAGCGTTCTGTAAACTCACCTTTGTTCTTCTGTATTGTTCTCGCAGTGTTTTGTTATAGCCCCTAAGTTTTAGGAGCCCTTTGTCATTTTTGTATTTAGCTGGGATGGACTTTAGCTTTTTCCCCTCTTTTATAACCACTATTGAAGATTTACCCTGCTCGTCAATTTCGAGCTTAATGTCTGCCCCATCGAACTTTATTTTATTGGCATCTTCTAATATACCTCTCGCTTCTTTGGTTTCCATGGCCCACTGCAAACGGATAGGATCTGAATAACCAGCTGTTCGGGCTAAGTTTTCCATAGCCACTCGTACCGCTATACCTTCGCTGGCCTGCCTTTGAGAACCAAATTGTTTGCTTTCTTTTTTAAATTTTTGTAAAAATTGGTACCGTTTTAACAAGTCTTTTTCTGGATTGGCCTTGCTCAATGGAATTACCCCGTATACCCTTAAATAATCTTGGTTTCTTTTGCTTGTAATCCGCTCGGTTACTTCTTTTATTTTGGTATGCCCTATTATTACATCGGTATACAACAACCCTCTACTGTGCCCACTGCCATCAGAAATGTATTTGGCTGCATTGTAGAGTTTTTTCCACTTCTCTTGTCGCAACGATTTGTACACTTCTCTGAACCAAGCAATGTCCACTGCTCCTTCTCTAAAAGTGGTAATTTCAATGGACGAATACTTCGCTATTTCAGACTCGGTTTGGCTGCTGTGAAAACCATTGGTATGCGCGTGCAACCACCATACTGCCGACTCCATGTCTTTCCACCCCAAATAAGCCGCAACATAAGGCAGCCATTGTGGTGCATAGGTTGCGGTATCACATAGGCGCTTTTCAGATATATTGGCTGCTTTGGCCGCTTGGTTAAACTCTTTTTGAGTGCACGAATCAGAAGGAAAACAATTTTTCAGTAAAGTACTGAGTACACTCTTCTTGTTGTGCTCATGGTTGCCATAGGTATAAATATACCCTCTGTGGAGGGAGTCATTGCCTAAAGATTTGAGCAACCTAATATAGTTTTCGATGCCATACAACCTGTTGATGTTTTGAGCCAACAACGTTACCGGAGTTGAAGAATCCCCTCGTATCAATTCAATTTCAAGAATTTTGTCCCTACACTCCTCGAGCATTTCTTTCAAAAATTCGAATTCTTTTATTACATCGTATTTTTCTGCAACTTGTTTTGAAGTCAAATCATTAATTGCATCGGGTTGCATAATGCGCCAATAGAGTGCGTCTTTTTCAATGAACCCCAGCTTATAAGCCCTGGCATATGCATACATTTCCGGCCTGTAGTCCGCTTCTAGATTTGCTATGGAGGTACTTGTTAAATACCGCCAATTCGCCAAATACCAATAGGTAACAAATTGCTCATCCGACATCGATTTCAAAGGCCGTTGGTAGGCATTCCACAATACATCCACAATATTTTGATCGCGCCACGTTGTAACTCGTTCCTGCCAACGATCTTTTATTAATTTGGACGATTTTACCATGGTAGGATCCATAGATTTAAAAGTATCTATTACCTTTTCCGATAAAAAATCTATTTTATCATCATAAGGGTACCTGTCGACTAAATTCTTAATGATTTTCACAACAGGGTTACTCCAATAGTAATCAGAAATCTGAGGTATTTTTGGCAGGTAAATGTTGTGGAGGAGTTTTTTATTAAAAGGTGAGAAAGCATCGTCTCCCATGTTTTCTGCGTCTAGGTGACCATATAAATTTATTAAAAAAATATCTCTTGAGTTAAGGCCACTGTCCTGAAACCATTTGCGCCACACATCGTGCAGTGGGTAATTGCAAAATATTTCTTCAGCACTCATTCCTTTGGTATCTTTTTTTATTTCACTAAAGTCGTTGCCTAACAATTCTGTACTCGAAGTATTGTTCCAGTTTTCGCGAGTATACTCATAGTCTTTGTTTTCAACTACCAACACACCCAAATCAGACAATGCTGCATCTACCTTAGCACTAGAAATACTCAAACCATAGCTGTTTTTTGCTTTCTCAGCAATGTAAGACTTGCTTAAATCTGCAATTAATTGGTGCGCAACAGGAAGTTTTTTCACATCAAAAATACCAAACCCATTCTCTGCATTTATTTCAACTAATGCCTGACTTTTTTCTTGTAAACCTGAAAGTACTACTTCCTCTTTTGAGCTTACTTTTGGCCTATCAGAAAAATCCTTCACCTTTTGGTTAACCCAATCTTGATTGGTCCCACTGTTCTTTTTTAACCACAACAACAAATCAAGACCAGCAAGCCTTTGATCTTCCGATTTTGCGGTTAGTAG
The DNA here is from genome assembly GCA_900537185.1 of Cytophagales bacterium Alg240-R148. Lineage (GTDB taxonomy): Bacteria > Bacteroidota > Bacteroidia > Cytophagales > Cyclobacteriaceae > Alg240-R148. The sequence continues at coordinate 1,536,965 of LS999826.1, read as the reverse complement.
CCTGCCTGCACTTATTTTCACTTGTTCAACACCGGTATTTAAAATTAGTTTGATGGCGGAACTTCTAAAATCCGCTGATTTACGCGAAAGTAAACCCTCAAAAATTTCTACTTCTTGGTTGGTAAGTACAGCATTGGTAAGGGCCCTTATTGCAGTCGATTTGACCAACTCAGACCTGTCTTTTATTATGTAAAAGGCAAAATCCCTTTTCTTCTTGCTCAGTGTTGTTTTTCCCTTTTTCTCATTATAACTATAACCATAGTACTCTGGAAGGACTTTTCCAGTAACCTTTTCGCGGTGGGTTAAACTAAGGTTGTTGAAATATGGAATAATTTTTTCCAGGTCTTTTTCACTTTCAAGGTTAAGCAAGTTGATCATTAAGTCCAATACCTGCTCCTTGCTGTATTTAAAAGTCAACCACGCAAACACCCTTGATTTTGTAAGCGCTTTTTGTGGAAAGTATTCTAACTTACCTTCCATTTGATTAAAAATATTGGTTTTATCATTTCTAGAAACGATGTCTATGAACACAGGCTGGTTTACTAGCTCAACGGCCTGACAAACGATAACTAGGTCTTCATGGTCCAAATATTTTCTACCATACTTAATTGAAAAAGTGGATAAACCGACCTGCGAAATGAAATAAAGGGCAAGCGATACTTTCTCACCATTGCCCATTAAAACTTTGTCTATTAACCTAAAACATTCCGACACGTCCAACACCCCTTGTGCCCAAAGCGCCATATAAACTTCTGCATTGTCTTGGCTCTTCACCGCTTTTTCAATTTCAGAAGGAGCATTCAAAAACGAATCAGCCAGTTCAAGAAATCGCCGGACAGTGGTTTCTTTTTCGGCTTCCCATCCAAAACCAGCCCAAGTATCTATTGCGCGCACCACCGATGAAAACCGGGTCAATTTGTTGTCTAATACTACCTTGATGAAATGTTTCATAGCACCAATCGAGGTTTCATCCAAAGACTCCAATATAGTTTGGCGCAGTCCCTCCTGCCGCTGCGCACTTAACAAGAGTTTTTCAACCGCTACCCAGCAATCTTTATTTTTTGACAACAACATGCCTTTAATAATGGCTCTATTAGGTTTTCCCTGAGCATGTCTTCCATAAATTGTATCAACCAGCTGTTCTTTTATTGGGTCTGCTGCATCTATGGCAGCTCCATAAACCAATGAAAAGCTTTCAGATGCTAGGCTCTGGTGGTGTATGGCATATTCTTCTAGTGTAAATTCATAATTGTATTCTTCAATGAGCTTAATCACAAAATTGAGTTGGTTCGTAAAATAAATCTCAGGCAAACCAGACCCTCGAAAAGACCGCCTTGAATAGCCAGTTTGGTACATCAAAGTAGGCACCATGTCCCAGGCTTTTTTGACAAGTGGTGCTACACGGTTGCCGAAAATAAACTCGAGCAAAGGGTAATTTTTTTTTCCCCAAAAATGATCGGAGGAGTCAAATTCTTTAAGAGCAGAGTAGCGCTTGGAACCTTGCTCTACTTTTTCGACGCCCCAATAATAGCCATCGTTTTCTGAAGTCAGAGATTGGATTCTATTTAATAAAATTAATCCCAAATAGGCATTGTCTGAGGAAAGTGTTTTTCTTATTCCTATTACATTTAGAAGTCTACCACCAATGTCTTGGTAGTGTTTTTGAAAAGAAGCGGAAAGGTCTTCAATATGGTTCTTTTTAAGTTTGGATAAAATCGGATCGTCAGAGTTTGTCATTGTTTTGTTATTTACCAAATGCTACCGGCTAAAAATGTTAATCTAATAATACTTATAGAGTCAGATTCTTGAATGTTAAAAACTTCATCAATAGATTCCAGCCTGTTGCCATTGTGAAACAAAGCAATGAGACCATCCTCAAAGGCCAAATTTACTACTCTAAGAGCCTTAATTGGGTCCGCCTTTTTATCGTTGTACGTTTCATTAAACTTAACCCTGCCTTCTAAAGAAGACTTGGAAATGTGTTCGTCACTTAAAAAATCAAATAGATTGTTTTCTCCTATTCTCTTATTAAATACCTCTACTTGTTGATGAACCAACTGCTCCAACAACTCCGCAACCGAAGTTTCGTCGTTTAAATTAAGTTGGATAGATAAATTATCAATATGAGCCCTCTTTTTACCCAGAGATTTAACACTAAAATTAAGAATCATGCTTAAAATTAAGCAAACATTTTAATTAACATACCCATTGTTTAAATACTCTTTTAATGTAGAGCAGCCAGAAGCAAAAAGCATTGGTTTGTCCGGTCGATTAAAAAACAATGGCTACACAATGAATGAGATGAAGGTGAAGGATTAATTTCATGCACCTTGTAATGGAGCTTTACTAGCTCAAAATTATTTTCAGATATGAGCAGTAATTTACTACTAGAAAGAGTATGTAAACTCTATTGATAGTTCTTCATAGCCAAGACTACTACCACTAAGTTTTGTTTTGAACTGCAATAAAGAGTGGTGTAAGAGAGGTTATTCGAAAAGTGGGTATGGATAGTTTGTTTTAATAAAATAAGCGGAAATGAACAACTTCACCTCCGCTTGTATTAATCCAATATGATCTTTGCCACTTGTGCAGAGTCAGTTGCCCAGTTTAAGTCAAAAACCTCATCAGCATCTTCCTTTTCTGTGACAATTTTCTGCCCTTGGGCATTGGCCCTAATTTGTAGGACATCCCCTACTTTTATTTTAGCATCTAACTTTCTTAGTAATGTTTCAGTACCTTTTATATCAAGGTTGTGAGTCAACTGACCACTAAAGCTCATTTCTAGCCAAACAACCTCCCTTTTTTCAATATCAAGGACCCCGAAAACGAGTCCTTTAGAAACAGTGCTGGTTATTCTAACCTGATGCTGGACATCCGAAGGATTATAAGCAACACCAGATTTAGAAATCTTCATTGGGAATTGACTATCCATCCATCCAACTACTAAATCAGGTGTCAAACTTCCATTGGTATAGGCATTGCATGTGAACACAACATATTTAGCACCTCTGGAAGCTAGTTGTTCCATATTAACATCAATATACTCAGCTGTGCCTACTTTCTCTGGGATGTATTGAATATCACCACTGTGTTTACAACCCGGAATTACAAGTTGAGAATAGGAACAAAACTCACTTTTGCCACCATAGGCTACCCTACAACTTAAGTCCATATCAAGGTGTTGAGCAGACAGTCCTTCACCCCATTGCAAAAACAGCCTTACAGTACTTCCTTCAACAGGAAATCTTGTTCCCATTAATGCAGAAGGCAAATCTTGAACAGTTTCACTTCTATCTCCAATGGCCAATGGAATATTGAATAATCCTTTTTCGATAAAAACACTACTACTCGCATTTTCTTCAGCTTTGAACTTTTTCTCTAATACTTCAAGAGTTAGCTCTTTGACCAGAGATTGCATTTTTTGTAAATCTTCATCAGCGTATAGGTCCAATAATTTATTTGAAGGAATTCTTTTGTTAATACCTCCTAAAGGTTTTACACTTCTAGTAGAGTGCTTTACAAAGTAATTCTCTGCATACATGTTTAACGTTACAATTAACCTCAATGGAACAGCTCCCGATACTTCTCTAAAATGTTCAATTGAAGTTTCTCCACCAAACCACAACATATTGGAGAACAGTGACCTAGCAAAAAGACCTGGCCTATTCTTTAAGAGTTTAAAGGTTTCGACTGCATCGTATTTAAGTCTTGACTTTTCATATTTTGCCTGCCACACCTCGTATTTTTCGTTGTAGAATACATCTAAAACGTTAGCAAGCCTCTCAAAACCTTCCTTTTTGCTATATTCAGCTAACCTTAGAGCCCTTATCACCCTTACCCAAATTCCTCTCTTAGGATGCATCAATTCACATTGTTTCTGCACATCAAGAGATAAGCTGTTTAACCATGAGGCATACATTTTACATTCTGACCTATTAAACTTCAGTTTTAAATCAGCCATTGACCTAATCTTTTCCTCCCTTTCTCTGTCCGATCCAAACTGTCTATTTTTAGCATTAGACGACAATCTTTTCGCTATTGTCTTTGGCTCAACAATTTGTAAGAACCCGGTATGTTTGTACCATAAATACCTTAAAATATCAGTCGGACTTTTGAATAGATTCGCAGCTTCATTGGCTTTTCCCAAATCAACCAAAGTGTCAATAACTAAAACGGATGTTTCTTTCATTCTAATAACCACCTCTTTTGGCAAAGAATACGCTCCTAAAAGTATCCTCAAACTTTCAGATTGCGTTGCATCCAATGCAACTGGAGATTCAAGAAGGTTTTTGAAGCAACCCAAAACGTCTTCTTCAGACCATAAGTCGAGTACTTTAAGCTTGTTAGAACTATTGGTATACTCCAGTTTGTCCAATACAAATGGAGTTCCACAATACGGACAACCATTATACCTCTCCAAAGGAAATGTGTTATCTGGAATTGTATGTCCACATGGAAGTGTAACTCCTCTGTTTGATTTAAATAAATTTGCAAAAAAGGTAATGACATGGTCCATAACGGACTCTCCTGTTGGTATATCCCACTGTTGAACAAGAGGAGTCCAGTTCTTATTAATGCCGGTAATTTCCTTTAAGACTTCCAATATTTTCACCTTATCTTTTGGGTTCAGACCATTAACGGCTTGGAGTAACCTTTCAGAAAAAGTAAACCCCAATTTGGTACAGTTTGCCAAAAGGACACTTGTAGTTTCATTAAGAGGATTAATTCTCTCAGCCACTGTTTTTTCAACTGGAATAAGCAGTGCACTTTGCCTGATCGATACTTTTAATATTTCTTTTTTCATTATTTTGTTTATTTAAACAAAAGGTAATTTTACTTCTAAATCATAACCCTAATATGGTGGGGATTCCCCCAGGAGTAAGAAGTAATTGACCTTCCATTGATTGGTAATTCGTGCTCTTTATTCAACCAAATCTCTCTTTCGAGAGTCAGGACTCGAACCTGATTAAGAAGTAAGAACACGTTGACCTTACTTTGTTAAAAGATAATCCACTCACTTTCCAAGACGGATTCGAACCGCATTTTCCGTTTTGAAGCAAGTCCGTGTTGCCCTTTTAGAGAGACAGGTGGGATTCGAACCCACGACCTGGGCGTTAGAAGCGCAAGAAGTAAGTCTTTTTTGACCAATTTCTGATAATTCAAAAACTAACCTGCTCTACCGTTGAGCTACTGCCTCTTATTATAAAAAAGGTAATGGAATAAGTCCTTACGGGATAAGTAGTTTAGAAGTAACTTATTCTTGACCTTCTTTTCTTTTTTTTAATTACCCACCCTGCCATTTGCGGGATGGGGTCTCAGATATTTCGCTGATCAACACCACCAACATTTCAAAGTTGCAAATGTTCTACGCAATCTTTTTGCGTAGATTAAAAAGTTTACAAAATCAGGATGTCTTCTGGGCTTGAACCTTGTTCTTTTCATTCGCTCAGCAATATTTCACCACATACAAAATCACCCATAAAGTGCTTCCCTAAATTGAACCAGCAACTCGTTTAACTGGAAGGCATCCGGAACTTCTGGTAAACCAGACGCGTCATAGGTGTTTTTCATTGTCGCAATCTTCTCTTCTGCCAATTGTAGCAAATAATCGTATTCAAATTCTCCCCTTCGAACTTTAAGAAGAAACGCTCTGTCGGATCTTTCTACATGCACCTCCCCTTCTCTTGCTATTTCTTCCGCCATGGCAAGCAACCTGAAAGTATGCATCATATTTTTGGCATCGTAGTTCTTTCCGTGGCTCAAAGTATTTTCGTACCGCTCGTTGTTCCGTTTTTCTACCCAATCCCAATATTCTGTATACTCCTTGCAATAAGTGGAGTAGCCAGATTTGTTGAACGACATAATTGCCATGCGTTTTTCTCCTTTTTTTATAGAGGAAAGTGACACTTCATTGGCATTTTCATTGGGTGCAATCTCTTTATAGTTGCAGTTTTCATCAAAAAAGAGCCCGTACATTTCAATCATATGTGGGATTTTAACCAATCCACATTATGCCTGAGACCACCCTCTATTTTCCAAAAACTCCCTTACCGAAATGAACCCTTGTTCTTCTGGAATAAAACAAAAATCAAGTACTGTTTTTCGTTTCTTGTCCATGGGGTTCACTATCTTTTTATTCAACCCTCTTGCCTTTCGTATCTGCGATATTGCGTATCCTGCAAAAGTATCTTTACATTTTTTAGACAGGTAGTACTCCTTCTTTATTTGATCAAAAAGCGGGTGCTTTTTCAACACAAAATTAGATGGCGTATGCAACAGCTCCACCATGGTAGGGTTGCTTTTAGTCAATAATTCAAAGAATCTTCCCAACTCCGAAAAAGCATCGTCGCCCGAAGCGCTGTTCACCTGCGTCACTTCACTTAGTCCAAAGAATTCTTTCTTAGGCGCTACAAACACCCCTCTTTTGTCAACATCAGAATGAGGCAAGCTTAAGCCATAAGCAGTGCTTCCACTAATACATTCTAGCAACAACAAATCATTCGCATATAACGCTTCTACCTTATTCATTTTTAATCAATTTTCTGTATAGTTCATCCAAAGCTTCCGGCGGTGTTTTCTCATACCTCGGTAAGGCATCGGCATAAATTTTTCCTTCCTCTAATTCAATTTTTATAAAATTATTGATCAATTTAGATGGATTCACCAAGGTTCCTTCCGTCCCAGATATTTTTTTCTCCAGCCAATCCTCCACCAGGTCATTCCAATTTTTGTCTTCCATAACCGACCTTAAAGTCGAAAACTCCATGGGCGCCACCTCCTTGTGGATCCTAATCCATCGCGCTGCAAGAATGGAACGAATGGCGTAGAAATACTTTTTTAATTTTACTTTTTCTTTTTGCAGTGCTTCCTCATAGAAATTATGTGCCAGGCTATAATAATGGAACATACATGCTTTTGGATTAAAGTAGTCTTGCATTAATCCATTTAGCGCTTCCCGAAACACCCCATTTTCTTTGTAAACAATAGGAGATTGCACCTTTTCTATCAAAGAAGCATTGCTTTTCATAAATAACCGCAAGGTTTTGCGCAATTCCCAACCATTAAAATCAAGTACGGGGCCTACATTTTCCATCGTATCTTTTCTGTCCAAAATAGAAAAGTACCATTCGGGGGCATGCATATAAAAAAATCGCACGTCGTAATCGCTATCGGTAGATGGGAACCCCCATGCTCTTGAACCAGACTCACACGCATAAAGAATCTTTATCCTCTTCTCTTTTTCAAGTGCTGTGAGGTAGGTCAAAATATCCGTTTTTATTTTTTTATCTATCATCTTTCTAACTTTCTTAAAATGGCGGTGTCCTAATTACTTTCACTTCTACTATTAGCAAATAAAAAGCTGAACAAAGCTCCATTCTTCATGGTGGTGCTTGCTGCCCAATTTTATTGGCAGCAAGCTTTTATTTCTTTTTTTTCTTCCAAAAAGCATTCTTTTTACAATCGCCCGCCATAATGGAACCATAAGGCAGCACCTCATCTACTACCGTGCCCAATCCAAATTCATCCATTTGGGCCCGTACGGATGCCGCGTTTTTATAAGCGGAAGGTAGTTCTGTCACATCAATCTCTTTAGAGTAAAACCGGACGTCCAACCCCTTTGTTTCTTCTGCAAAAACCTCTGCAACTGTTTTGTGCTCTTTGGATCGCCTATGCTGTGACCTACTCCTATTCCGCCCTGCGCCATGTGGTGCAAAACCAAGGTTGTTTTTGGTGGAAGTACCTTCCACCAAAAGAACTGGTTCAGACATATTCAAAGGGATTAGCCGAGGTCCAGTAATATCTGGCATGAACTTTTCGTCCAATGGCGTGGCACCCTTGGCATGGTAGAAATTCTCCCCATCTTTAAAAACGAAGTTGTGTTCATTCCAAAAACGGTTGACAACCTCTTTTCCTGCCTTTTTTGCAATGGCATCGTGCAAAACAGAATGGTTGAGTTTGGTCCATTCCCGAATCACCTGAAGTGCTTCCCAATAGGCCCTACCTTCTTCGGTTTCAAACGGAATCCACGCATTTTGCTTTAAGGTTTCTTTTGACAGTTTTTTCCTGAATTTTTCAGCTGTCTCCATCCCCTTTTTAAAGAGTTTCGCGCCAACACCCCTTGAACCATGATGGGTAACTACCATGGTATTTCCCGTTTTTTTAGATTTGCCTACAAACAAGAAATGGTTGCCATCCCCTTGTGTACCCAAATGCGCCTTAGCTACTTGTATCAAGTTTCCATCCTTCAAAAAGTAATTGGATTCAAAACACTTTAAAAGTTCTTTAGGGAACTCAAATTGATCCTCCAACGCTCTTCCTCCTGGGCCAAAATGGGTTACATCATGCGCAATATCCATTATTTCTTTTGGCTCAATTTTGCCAAAATCCGTTAACATTACCGAACAACAAATATCTGCACTATGCATTCCTGGATGGATGGCATTCTTTGCAACTACTACTCCACCAACTGGAATGGTACCAACACTACCCGTCGGGCATGCATCTGGCATCACCGAACCCTTTATAACAGTAGGAGTTTTCATCACCTCTTGCATTGTTGCTACTACAGCATGCACATTCTCTTGCTCCAATTCAATTTCCGCCCTGATGTTTTTTTCAAAGGGAACAGCAACCTTGTGAAGCCCCAACATGGGTTCTCGTTTAAACTGCTCCAAATAAATCTCCATTTCTTTGGCTTTAAGCTTGTGGGTATTGATATGCGCAATTGCTTCTTTGAACCATTTGTCTGGTTCGTACCCTAATTCTATTAAAGTTGTCCCGTTTATGTTGATCCAATTTTTCATATTGATTTCATTCTTTTAATTCAAAATAATTGGCCTTTTGTTGCGGCCCTTTTTATTTGACATTTCAAAACTCAAGGTTATCTACGCAAGGATTTTGCGTAGATTAAAATAATTCCTAACTTTCTCTATGTCTTTAAACAAAAATGCACTCATACGGTACAAAACCATTGACAAGTCCTTGCAAAATAAATACAGGGAGTGGACACTGGACGATTTGATAGAGGCTTGTTCCGAAGCTTTATATGAATATGAAGGTAGAGAAGTGAGCGTAAGCAAACGTACAGTTCAGCTCGACATTCAAATGATGAGAAGTGACAAATTAGGATACAATGCTCCAATTGAAGTGTACAACAAAAAATATTATAAGTACCAAGAAGATGGTTATTCTATAACCAATATTCCAATAACGGAGAACGACATGAACGTCCTTTCCGAAACTGTCGGTATGTTAAAGCAGTTTAAGGATTTTTCTCTTTTTTCGGAACTTGGAGGTATTATTCAACGATTAGAAGACAAAGTACATAGCGAAAAAACCAACCAGGCATCCATTATTCATTTAGACAAAAATGAAAACCTTAAGGGGCTAGAGCATCTGGATTTATTGTATCAATCCATTCTAAAAAAGATTTGTTTAAATATTCAATACCGATCGTTCAAGGCAAAAACATCTTCTGAAATGAAATTCCAACCATATATTTTGAAGGAATTCAACAACAGGTGGTTTCTTGTTGGCAAAGGAAAGAAAAGACAAATCCTAACCCTTGCTTTGGACCGCATAGAGTCGATCCAATGGGATCTAACCGCCGCCTATATTGAGGATGATTTTGATGGAGATGCCTATTATAAAAACACCATTGGGGTGACGGTCATGAATGACAAACAACTTCTGGATGTAATCCTTTGGGTGGACCAATCCAATGCGCCGTACGTCCTGACAAAGCCGCTCCATAGCTCACAAAAAGTAATAAAAAAGCTGGAGGATGGCAGTATTGAAATTCAAATATCGGTGCACCACAACTACGAACTAGAAAGGCTATTACTTGGTTTTGGTAACTCTTTAGAAGTTCTTGGACCTGAAACAGTAAGAACAAGAATGAAACGCAAATTGCAAAGAGCATGTGCACTCTATGAAAAAACAAGTGAATGACCTCTATAGAAAGTATACCAATCGGTTCTTAATTTTTCACGATGGGGTTAGGTGGGGGGAGGCATCGTCACTGTGGCCATTACCAACCATCTACTTATCCTCCAATAACTTGTGTAATAAGGTTGGATTTTTTACTTTTAATTGCTCCAAATGCAAAAGACTGCTATGAAAAAATTCATCTCGCTGAGAAACGCCACTATTGCCCTTTTACTTGGGCTTGGACTCACTGCCTTTGTGATAAAAGACGACGTGCAATTAAGAAACAACGCCTATGGTTTGGCCGAAGTCCAAGTCTATGATTTGCGCTTGGGCATCAGCGAAACCTTTGACGATGGGCCTTACACCTTTATTGAGAGCAAAAAGAAAGGCATAGAAAGGTCTATTGTGGCTGGCAAGGTAGAAGAAAAAGAAATAGAACTGGAGCAGGTAAAGTTCAAACCAGAAAAACATACCTACAAAGAAGTAGAAAAAGTAGCTGTGTTAAGTGATATCCACGGCCAAATGGACGTGTTTCTAGATATTATTAAGAACAATGGTGTTGTAGATACCAACCTCAATTGGGCCTTTGGAACAGGGCATTTTGTGATTACAGGAGACATCTTCGACCGGGGCCACCAAGTTACCGAAACACTTTGGTTCGTGTACCACCTAGAAAAACAAGCAGAAGCGGCAGGCGGCAAAGTGCACTATTTGTTGGGCAACCACGAATACATGGTATTGCACGACGACACCCGATACATACACGACAAATACAAACAGGCATCGGTACTTTTTGAAATGCGGTACAAAGATTTGTTCAGCCAAGAAACAATCATTGGCCGTTGGTTGCGTTCGAAAGCTACTGTTATCAAAATCAACGACAACCTATTTACCCATGGTGGTCTTTCTAAAGAATTTGCAGACCGCAGCCTTTCTTTAAACAAAATCAACAAACTCTACAGGAAAACAATTGACTTGGAAGAAGAAGCTTTAATGAGCGATACCTTGTTACTTGCTTTTCATAGCAGGAATAGCCCTATTTGGTACAGAGGGTATTTTAGAGAAGAATTGCCGGCCAATGAAATTGAAGGGGTTCTAAAACAATATGGGGCCAAAAGAATCATTGTAGGGCATACGTCTCAAACGGAAGTGCTTAAGAAACACGATGGATTGGTCTATGCGGTGGATACCAGCATTAAAAAAGGGGAATATGGGGAGTTGTTGCTTATTGAAAAGGATGTTTTTACGAGGTGTAAAATGGATGGAGAAAGAATAGTTTTATAAAGTTTATTTGAGACGATGCATGGCGAGCCTTTATTTTTACACCACCATTCTTGAATGCAATCGATTAACCACTGTACAAACAAATGAAGTCAACAGCAATAAAAACGGAGTTAAAGTGGCTAACATTTCTTGGTCTTCTTTTAATGGTAAGTATTGTTTTATTTTTAGATTTTAGATTTTCGGGTCCTGTAGATGTTCAGTTGCACGACACTTATTTTGTTGTGGAATTCTTGGACTTGCTAGCTCTACTGGGGGGTGTATTTCTTTTCTTTTACCTGCTCGTTTATATTCTAAAGCGACTAGCATCTTTTAATTCAACTTCAAAAATAATTGCAGTAAGTTCTCTTGGTGTTATTGGTTTAGTATTTTTTTCATATTCCTTCTATTTGATTCTGATTTTAATAAGGGCTTCTTTTATTAGTGCTCCTACCGTTGGTTTTTTGGTTTTGTTTTTAGGTTTGGGGGTGTTTTTTTCTTTTAGAGCAATTGAGGTTAAACGAAGGGTTTGATTATTTTGGGTTTGATTTATTGGAAGAGGGTTCATTGCTTTTAGTTTCGTTTTTTTTTGGTTCGATTGGTTAGTGGTGGGTTCTCTTTTATTTGGGGTTGCCTTTTTTCTGGGGTGGCCCAGGGACTTGTTTTTCCTTTTTGCTTGAACAAAAACGAAACGAAAAATTCAAGACTGCTCTTAAATAGCTAAAAATACGGCCTGTTGCGAAGTGGAAATCCAGGAACTCGCACTCTAACGCAAGGCCTGCCCTGCTCAAACATCTGGATTTCAATACCGTTAAATCTTAGCCGTATTTTCTTGACGCCATTTAAAAGAGGTCGGGTTGGGGTTCATTGCTTTTAGTTTCGTTTTTTTTGGTTCGATTGGTTAGTGGTGGGTTCTCTTTTATTTGGTATTGGCTTTTTCTGGGGTGGCCCAGTACCAGCCTTTCATTTTGTCTTGATACACGGCGATAGGCGGTGCCTATCGAGCGAGGATTGTGGGATGCAAACAAAAAATCAAGACAAAACAAAGCTTCTTCCCGGCAGGCCTACGCTTGGCCCGCTGTTTTGTCCGGCCTACGCTGTTGGATGATATTAACTATGTACAACTTAATTTTTGCGTTACTCAAACAACTGGATTTCAATACCGTCAAAACTTAGCCATATTTTCTTGACGCCATTTAAAAGAGGTCGGTTAAGGGTTCAATGCTCAACTATAGGGTTAATATTTCAAATTTTGAATTGTTTGGCGGGCTGGTTTTCAATTTCAGGCGGCCTGAGGGAGGACGGCCGTGTTGCTGGCGGGGCTGGCTTTTGAGCGGAGAATGCCATGGGGCTGGCCGTGGGCTAATTAAATTGGAAATGCTTTTTTGTTTCGTTTTTGGGCAGCCAAAAATGAAAGGCGAGAAAAAGGAAAACAAAATAGAAGAATATTGAGACTACATTCATTTAGCAAAACCGAAAAAAAACGAAGAATGTGAAATATAAGAATTTATCAATCCTACCCTGCAATAATCAAAACAGCCAACAATACACCAAAGCCAATGAAATTTAAAAATCAAACAAAAAAAACTTGGGGTGGGCCGTGGCTAGTTAAATTGGATGAGCACGTGGAATACCAAAAAAAGAAGAAACTAAGGGTGGGTAATAAGACACTCAATTAACTTTTGCCCCATTACACACCCCAGTGATGGATTAAAGTGCTTCAACTCTACGTGCCACCTGGTCCCAAAAAGCTTTTGGCAACCCAACAAACTTATTTTTATACTCAGCTGCTACAACTTTGGAAATATATAATTTGTCGTTGGAGCCATTTGGGTATTTCTTAATTTGTTCTTGAACACTTTTTTCAATCAACAGAATGTCTGCCAAATACTTGTTGTATTTGGCGTTAACCGCTTGTGTTTCATTTGTTGACAATTCCTTCTTTTCAAAACCAATTTTAGAGAATTGATGAAGGTAGATTTTTGCTTCTTCTTTATAAATACTCAAGATCTGAGCTTCCAAACCATCATTCGGTGATTGGTTATAGGGGTTCGCCGAAAACAATAAGGCTATGATAATTACAATTTTCATAATACTATAATTTTAAATTTACTGCATTTGACCTTGAACACAGCCAACATATGCCCAATCCGCCGCCATGGTTGCCCACAAGTCTGACGCCACTAAATCCATTTGGCGGACATAATAATTATTATTAAGTTCTTGAACATAAATGTTGGTCCAAACTTCATTACAGTTTGTCATCATTTGTTCATTTTTAACACCATTATTTTTTGACAACTTATCCTTTATAAGTTGCACCAAATCAACTTGGTTAAAAGCATAATTTTGCAATAGTTTTTGAACTCCAATTAAATTACCTGCCCTATAGGACTTACCTGATACAACCATATTAAAAACCTCAATTTCTTTATGAGAACCATTAGAAAGAAGCGCTTCTTGGTTTTCATAATGGGTTACAATGTATTTCAGCCTGTTCCTTTCTTCCACAGAAAGTGCTTCCACTGCTTGAAAATTCTCGTTCAGATGAGAATTTTTCTGGTTCACAAAACTTATAAAATCTTGATTTTCATTCAACAAAGATTCTAATGCGTTTTTATCCAAATGTACTTTGCTTTTTGACTGGTCTTCACAACCAGAAAAAAATAGCAACAGCATTACTAAATGCAGTTGCATAATCTTAGTTTTAAACATAAAAAATGATTTAAATTATATATATAAAAAATAAACTAACTTAAAATACATTTTTTTTTTTGGAATATCTTTATTGTTTTTAGTTTCGTTTTTTTGGTTCGATTTTTTAGTGATGGGTTTTCTTTTATTTGGGGTTGTCTTTTTTCTGGGGTGGCCCAGGGACTTGTTTTTGCTTTTTGCTTGATCAAAAACCAAAGCAAAAAATCAAGACTTCTTTTAAATAGCTAAAAATCAGCCTCGTTACACAGTGGAAATTCAGGAACTCACACTTTGCGCAAGGCCAGCGCTGCTCAAACAGCTGAATTTCGGGAACGTTATAATTTAGGCTTATTTTCTTGACGCAATTTAAAAGAGGTCGGATATTGGGTTGATTCTTTTTGGTCTATATTCGATTCATTTAAGATCAACGTTTAATAGCGGGCTGGTTTTCAATTTCAGGCGGCTTGCGGGAAGACGGCCGTGTTGCAGGCGGGGTTGGCCTTTGAGCGCGGGATGCCATGGGGCAAGCCGTGGGCTTATTAAATTGGAAATGCTTTTTTGTTTCGTTTTTGGGCATCCACGACGATTGGCGGTGCCAATTGGGCGAGTTTGTGGGATGCAAAAGGTGAGAAAATCCAGGAACTCCCGCCCCTGCGCAAGGCTTGCCCTGGTCAAACATCTGGATTTCAATACCGTCAAAACTTAGCCATATTTTCTTGACGCCATTTAAAAGAGGTCGGATATTGGGTTCATTGTTCAACTATGGAGTTTCTATTTCAAATATTGGATTAGATGGCGGGCTGGTTTTCAATTTTAGGAGGCTTGAGGGAAGATGGGTGTGTTGCAGGCGGGGTTGGCCTTTGAGCGCGGGATGCCATGGGGCTGGCCGAGGGCTAATTAAATTGGAAATGTTTTTTTGTTTCGTTTTTGTACATCCACGACAATTGGCGGTGCCAATTGGGCGAGCATGTGGGATGCAAAAGGCGAGAAAAAGGAAAACAAAATAGAAGTATTTATCAATACTACCTGCAATAATCAAAAAAGACAACAATACACCAAAGCCAATGAAATTTAAAAAAGCTTAACAATAAAACTTGGAGTTGGCCGAGGGCTAATTAACTCAAATAGCTAAATGCCATCCAAAAAATCCAAAACTGACTTTTTATACATGTCTCCGATGGGAATTTCAATTTTGTTTATCTCCACATCTTGTTTGGTAAAAGCCGTGACTTTACTGCTGTTCACAATGTAAGACCGATGAATTCTTATGAATCGGCCATCCAAGAGTTCATGAAAATTACTCAACCCATGTTTGACTAAAACAGTGGATTCACGCAAGTGGATCTTCACATAATCTTTAAGACTTTCTATGTAGTTGACATCATCGAGCAAAACTTTAATCTTCTTTTTATTGCTCTGCACAAAAATTGACTCAATTGGCTCAAAATTTGGTGGTTCCAATGTAACAGGTCTGGTTCGAGGCACGGAAGATTCCAAGAACTTCTCTATGGCTTTAAAAAATCGTTCAAAAGTGATAGGTTTTACTAAGTAATCTACCGCATTGAGCTCAAAACCATCTAGTGCATACTCTCTGTAAGCTGTTGTGAAAATCACCTTTGGTTTTTGAGATAAATTCTTAAAAAAATCAGTCCCCTTTAATACTGGCATTTCAATGTCAAGAAACATTAAATCAATGGCTTCTTTTTGAATTACCTTATGTGCTTCTAAAGCGGACTTACAAGAAGCTACAATCTCAAATTCATCCAACTGAGTCAAATGGGTTTCAATCAACTCTCTAGCTAAATTCTCATCATCCACTATAAGGCACCTGTACATATTAAATAAATATTTGTAAGTCGACAACGTGCGATTCTTTTGTATCGATCAACTCCAAATTGTATAAATTCGGATACAGCAAATCTAATTGTTTTCGAATGTTTTTTAGGCCAATACCTTCACGTTTTTTTTTTGCTCCACTCTTCGAGTGTGTTGGTTTCGTGTTTTTAAGATAAAAACGGATGCTCCTTTCTTTTTCTTCCACTTCCATTACGATGGTTGCCGTTCCCAATTCCTGGCTCACTCCATGTTTAAATGCATTCTCCAAGAAAGTCAATAACAACAATGGTGCTATTTTAGCTTCATTTAATATTTGCTCGTGAAACGCAATACAAACCCTATCTCCATACCGCACCTGTTCTAAAGCTATGTAGTTTTTCAATAAACTAATCTCATTTTGAATGGGCACAAACGTACTATTACATCCGTATAAAATATAGTCCAATATTTCTGATAATTTAGCAATTACCTCTGGTGCTTTGTCAGACTTTTTTAGAGCCAAAGCATATAAGTTATTTAAGGTGTTAAAAAGAAAATGGGGGTTCAATTGATTTTTTAATGCATCCAACTCTGAGCTCTTCTTTTGTTCTAAAAGTGAAGCCATTTCCTTTTGTCTCTCTAAATAATTAAATACCAACAGCAACATAGTAGGGGTCAAATAACTTACGAAAGTTGTGAAATAGCCAAAAAAATAGGTCGAACGGCTTAAAAACTGCGCATAACTATCGTGTTGCGGCCCTGTAAACACAAAATAATTCAAATACCAAGAAAACCCAATATGGGCAAGAACTACCAAACCTACCACCGACAAGTAAAACAAAAACTTGTTGTCTTTTTGAAATAATTTTGGAATTAAAATTTGAATAATAAAGTAGGCAATAAGCATTTGAAGCGTCACTTCAAATACCGACACCATAGATACCATGACATAATCTTTTTTCAACTGCCAGGTAGAGCTAAAGTAATAGACAAAAATAACCGCCCAAAAGACAACATGTCTAAAGACCTTGCTTTTGAGAAATTTCCCTTTACTCATTTTGTTACAATCCTTGTTTCGCATTAATTGAACCGTCAATCTACAATTTACTTTCTACATTTGAATGGTTATAAAACGATAAGTAGACAAAACAGAAACAATTGCCAACGAACAAGGCTATCCAGCACACAGACCCATTAATAGGCTTTCAAAGATTTTCTATCTATAGTTAAAGGCGATACATCTACTTCCATGTGGGCGTATGAAAATCTCACTTACATTGCCTGAAAGAACATAATTCAATTACTATGAAATACCGTTTAGATGCAGCCACCTTGTTGTTATGCTTTTCAATATTCTTAATTGCACCCATATCAAAATGCCATTCTCAAAAAACACTACCCTCCTATTCTGAGCTAATCAGGCAAGGTTGGAAATTGTGCTTGAACAAGGAGTACACTACTGCTGCAAAATATTACGAAGAAGCCTTGAATCTTCAAAAAAATGCCCCACTGCGCGACAGGTACAATGCCGTATGCATCAATGCCTTGGCTAACAACAAAGATGCCGCCTATAGGCATTTGTTTGTGGTGGTAAATGATTTAAAGTGGTACGATACCAAGCACCTCAAAAACGATACAGATTTAATAAATTTAAGAGATGACCCAAGGTGGATGGAGGTTTTGAATATTATGGCCCAGAATAAACAAAAAATTGAGCAAAACTTTGACCCAACTATGGTGGGCCTACTCGATAGCATCTATTTTGACGACCAACAGAGCCGCAGCCAAATAAGAAGCATGGAAGAACAATATGGAAGAGGATCTAAAGAAATGGATGAATTCTGGAAATCTATACTTAGAAAAGACTCTATCAACTTAATAAAAGTAAGCCGAATTTTGGATTCACAAGGATGGCCCAGTAAAGAAAAGATAGGGGAACGAGGAGCCTCCACTCTATTTTTAGTGGTACAACATGCCAATTTGGCCACACAGCAAAAATATTTGAACCTGGTAACTCAAGCCATGCAAAAAGGTGATTTATCAAAAAAGCAATATGCCATGTTTTATGACCGCTTGGCCTTAAGAACAGGCAAAAAACAAATGTATGGCACCCAGTTGGCTATGGACAAAGACAGCAACAAACCTTATATATTGCCGTTAGAAGATCCTCGTCACGTCGATAAACGTAGAAAAGCAATGGGTCTCAACAGTATGCAAGACAATTTAAACCGATGGGATATTACGTGGGACGTAGATGCTTACATCCAATTATTACCAAGCCTTGTTGCCAAAGAGAGGGAATTGGACAAACAGGTCAAAAAGAATAAATGAATATCGATTCAATAAAAAAATCAGTGTTAAAACCCTCTTCCTCATTGCTTCCGTTTAAATTAGTAGGCTGGTTTTCAATTTCTAGAGGCCTGAGGGAAGATGGGTGTGTTCATTGTTTTTAGTTTCGTTTTTTTGGTTCGATTTTTTAGTGGTGGGTATTCTTTTATTTGGGGTTTGGTGTTTTTCTGGGGTGGCCCAGTACCAGCCTTACTTTTTTTCTTGAAAAGAAAAGTAACAAAAAATTCAAGACTGCTTTGAAATGGCTAAAAATACGGCTTGTTGCAATCTGGAAATCCAGGAACTCGCACTCCTGCGCAAGGCCTGCCCTGCTCAAACATCTGGATTTCAATACCGTCAAAACTTAGCCATATTTTCTTGACGCCATTTAAAAGAGGTCGGATAAAATAAGTTCATTGTTTTTAGTTTCGTTTTTTGGTTCGATTTTTTAGTGGTGGGTATTCTTTTATTTGGGGTTGTCTTTTTTCTGGGGTGGCCCAGGGACTCGTTTTTCCTTTTTACCTTGATACGGCGATAGGCGGTGCCTATCGAGCGAGGATTGTGGGATGCAAAGAAAAAGATCAAGACTGCTTTTAAATGGCTAAAAATACGGCTTGTTGCAATCTGGAAATTCAGGAACTCGCATTCCTACGCAAGGCCAGCGCTACTCAAACAGCTGAATTTCGGGAACGTTATGATTTAGGCTTATTTTTTTAACGCCATTTAAAAGAGGTCGGTTTGGGGTTAATTGCTCAACTATATAGTTTCTATTTCAATTATTGGATTAAATGGCGGGCTGGTTTTCAATTTCTAGAGGCCTGAGGGAAGATGGGTGTGTTCATTGTTTTTAGTTTCGTTTTTTTGGTTCGATTTTTTAGTGGTGGGTATTCTTTTATTTGGGGTTCATAGTTTTCGATCTATATTCGATGTATTTAAAATCAATGTTTTAATAGCGGGCTGGTTTTCAATTTCTAGAGGCCTGAGGGAAGACGGCCGTGTTGTTGCCGGGGCTGGCTTTTGAGGGTGGGATGCCATGGGGTTGGCCGAGGGCTAATTAAATTGGAAATGTTTTTTTGTTTCGTTTTTGTACATACAAAAATGAAAGGCGAAGAAAAAAGAAAACAAAATAGAAGAATATTGAGACTACATTCATTTAACAAAACCGAAAAAAACTAAGAATGTGAAATATAAGAATTTATCAATCCTACCCAGCAAATAACGGAACAGCTTAAATGCATCCAAAAACTATGAAACATAAACATCAATAAAAGTTAAATTGCGGCCTGGTTTTCAATTTCTAGAGGCCTGAGGGAAGACGGCCGTGTTGTTGCCGGGGTTGGCCCTTGAGCGGAGGATGCCATGGGGCAAGCTGTGGGCTAATTAAATTGGAAATGGCCCAATCCAACACTGGTTTCGTTTTTGTACATCCACAACGATTGGCGGTGCCAATTGGGCGAGCTCGTGGGATGCGAAAGGCAACAATACACCAAAGCAAATGAAATTTAAAAGTCCAACAAAAAAATGACTGCAATTGCCCTCACCAACTACAGCCATTAAAACCTTCTAAAAAAACTCTCGAATTCCGTTCAACACATTCGTTACTGCCACGGCAGTCAGCAACAAGCCCATAACCCGACTTATAATAGCTGCACCGCCATTGCCAATGTATTTAAACAATTTATTAGATGCCACCATTAACACCCATGCAATAAACACCACAACCAACATCATCAATGCCGTAAGGCCTTGGTCCAACACGGCATGTTTGTTATTTTCGGTTAATAAAATAGCAGCCATAATGGCTCCAGGACTTGCCAAGGAAGGCATGGCCAATGGAAATATTGCCTTGTCTTCAGTCTCCTTATCGTCTACTTGTGAAATTTCTTCTTTTGGTTTGCTGTCTCCAAAAATCATGGTAAGTGCAAACAAAAACAACACAATACCTCCTGCAATTTGAAATGCCGGTAAAGGAATATCGATGGCATCCAAAATTACCTCCCCCACAAAAATGAAAAACAACAAAACACTTGCTGCCACAATCGCTGCTTTGGTGGCAATTTTTCTTCTTAACTCTGGCTTTGCAGCAGCCGTAATTGCTATGAATACAGGGATAGTCCCGATCGGGTCAATTACTGTAAAAAAAGTTATGAACGATGTTAATAAATCAGATAGCATTATCTTATCATTTTAAATGGATACTTCATTTTTAAGGACAACAGCCCAGCAAACACCGGTAACCACAATTAAATTCAGTGGTTAAACAAAAGTATGGTGGGGTTTTCTTTTGCCTACTTTGTTGCCTATCAGTAGAAGAACTTTCCCTCAGCTCCCTCTAGATTTTCTTAGAGAAAAACCGTAGGGACAAGTAGAACAGGGCCAACTGTTCTACTCTCCTACTCCTTACCTTTTTTTATTTTCGTGGACAATACCTTTTGCATAAAAAGGGTATTGGACAATACATATTTTCGATTGTCTTTGGCTGTTAATGTCATAACAAACAACCCAATGTCACTAATTTCACCTTCAATAGCTGGGTCCTCGTGTATGGTAATGGTATCTCCTATCGCCAGCGGGTGATTAAAATATATAATAATGGCCGCTGTTACATTGGATAGATGGGACCACTGTGCAAAGAAGGCCACTCCAATGATGGTGAAAATAGAAGCCAAGTACAAGCCAAGGGCTTCGGGATCTACTTCCCAAATTCCCAAGATTATCAACCCTGAAATTAAAAACAATCCAAAATTGATCACCTTCGACACCATGGCTTTTCTTTTTGAATGAAAACCATACTGCTCCATTTTTTTATTCATGAGTCGTTTCACCAAAAACTTTACAACAAGCACGGCTATTATCACTGATGCACTGGTTAACAGCTGATTTTGATCAATATTCATTTTCTTAAGCTTTTAGTCACACATTTTATTTTATGTAAAAGTAGATGAAAAAGGTCTCCTATGTTAGTTAAACACCGTATGTTACGGTTAAGCACTACCAAGCAGACCTCTTCGAAATACCTATTGCCTATGGTACCATGGCATTAGCAACCACAGCTAATGAAACTTAAGTTTGGACTTGTTGGGTTCAACGGTATCCAATTGAGACAACAAATCCTTTACTGCGCTTTTCCCGCCTTTAATTTGCACGGCCTTGTTATTAATTAATTCTTCCAATGACACGTTCCCTACATAATAGGCTGCAAACAAAGTCCGAGGAAGGTAAATGCCTACCTCTGCCTTTTGGTAATGGCTATCTACATTGGGTATGTATTCAACAATACCCTTTCGAATATGCAACCCAAAGGTGCTGCTGCTATCGATGTCTGTAAAACCAATGGCAATTACTTGATCTGTTTCCGTGCTCAATTGCGGGTCAATTCTTACACGTAACAAATTAACATAAGTACCAGGTGCCGATTCCAAGACTGCTTCTTCGGAAGGCATCACTGCATGTGGAATTTCCACCACGTTCTCTAAGGCTCGCGCTTGAGACAAATACCAGGAACGAGGGATGGATGCCATGGTTAACTGTCCCATTTTTCTTAAGGCGTCTGCCTTTATCTGTCGCACATGTGGATCCTTAGGGAATACCTTAAACAAATAATCCGAAAGCTGGGTAGCCCAAGCATATTCTTTGTTTTCCATGGCTTGTTTTATGGCTTCCATGGTTTTTTCTTTACCACCAAAACCTTCTACTATTTTTTTGGCTTCAATATCCGGATGTACCGGGTTGATATTCGCCGCATTGCCATTGTACCAGCCCAAAGCATGGTAATAAATATTAACGGGGTAGTACCCCAATTCGCCATAAGTCAGTTGGTTGTTGGGCCAACTGGCTAAATGCTCGGGCAATTGAATGGAATGTTGCAGCTCTTTTGGGGTTGCTCCATTTAAAATACCTCGTAGGGTTTGGTCGTAAACATAGGCCAAACCATCGTGGTAGTTGGTAATTGCTTCCAATACTTTGTCTTTGCCATTAATGGCAAAAGTATGTGTGCTTATCAAATACTCCGGATTCAAGTCCCTAACAACTCGCAAGCCTTCCATCCATGGAGTTGGATCTCGGTATACGGCACCTCTCAAAGTGTAAAGGTTAGGAAAAACTGGCCAATACAAATTGTTCATAACAAGTCCTTTATCCGGAAAGTACACCATCAAACAATCATCGGTATCACTGTGGTACTCTGTAAAAAACTGCATTCTAACCCCATCTAATACAATTTCCTGCCCATTTTCAACAGGCATAGTAACCGGAATATATTCCTTATCCGAACTACCTAATGGAGAAGATGCCAATGGTGCATCTGGTCCTTCATTTGGGGTATATACATCAAATTGTTCATAAGCTCTAGCCGTTAGTACTGGGGCCAATTCTGGAATGGTGGCCCCAGTACCGCCACTTTCCAATATGTTTTTATTCAGGTTAGAATGCCCAATCACGGTATAGTCTACAGCATTTTCTAGTAATGGTTTGCTACCCCAAACATAATGTGCATGGCTGTAAATGATGGTTTTAATTGGCTTATCGCTTACTTGTCTGATGGCATTTAGAAACTTTTGTCCATCCATATAATCATTGCCTGTATCATAAACTATCAGACTGGTTGCACCTTCTACCACCCCACAATTGACATGGGCATACCCTTCTAAGCTCCAAACTCCCTCTGCTACATACACAATTTTGGGTGTATCAGGCCAGGTTTGGGCAATCTTCTCTGCTGCCTTTTTATTAATTACTCCACCATTGGGCATAGTGCTGAGTTCAGCACCACCCCCCATGTATTTGTTTTTATGCTGTCCTTTGACCTGTATGCCTACTAAACAGACCGAAACACATACAACAACACTTACTAAACGTTTCATGACTATTTACTTTATAATAAATCTGCTTTATTTAATTATTGTTTGTATTTTCTCTATTACTGGTTGAATGAAACGGTCGCTTTCTATGTATCCCCCAAATCCGTCTAAAACAAACTGGAAAGCAATACATATCAATATAAATCCCATAATTCGAGTCAATGCATCCAAACCAGTTACCCCTAAGAACTTAGCTATGTACGGTGCGCCACGCATGGCCAACCAAGCCACTACCACTACTGCCAAAACACCCAACGAAATAGACAAATACCCAGGTAAATTGTCGGCACTGGCCGCCATACTAATCACAACTGATATGGAACCTGGCCCACTCAAAGAAGGCATGGCCAAGGGTGTAAATGAAATATCGCTTTTGCTCTTAGATTCTTGTTTGGCCTCGTCCGAAATTACATCGGTTTCTTTTGGGCTCAGCATTCCAAACCCCACCTTCATTATAATCAAACCACCCGCTACACGTATGGCTGGTATCGAAATACCAAAAAACTCAATGATAATGGCACCAGACCATAAAAACGTTAATAAAATTCCCGCCATGAACAGCACCGCTTTTAAAGCCTGCTGGTTGGACCATTCTTTGGTATGTCCCTTAGTCAAAGATAGATACAAAGGCACTGTACTGAATGGATTGGATATTGGCAACAATGCCAAAAACGTTAATAATGCTATTTCTATTACTCCTGTCATTTCTTTATATGTTTATTGTCCGCAAGTAAAACTTTCTATTTTTTTAGGATCTCCTTTTCCATCGTAGATGGCTTTTTCTGGGTAAGCGCAAAGCAATCTTGACCCTGCTGCCTGCATTTGCTCATCCACAAAGTACACTGGAATCTGATCAGGACTTTCTTGGCCGGTTACCCACAAATCAATTGCTTCCACCCAATTGACAAACCAAGGTCCTGGGCCTCCCGCACAGTGCATTACACCTGGCATCATAAACAAACGCACATCCTCTGTAGCGCTAGCATCTAACCCGACTACTTGTTCGTAATACGCAAGAGTACCCAGAGGTGAAATGGCCATGTCCGACCAACCCGTGAACAACAACAATTTGCCGTTGTTGGCTCTAAACTTAGACAAGTCTGGGTCAGTGGCATTCAACGCATTGGCAATGGCTTTTGAATCTTCATCAAAATTCTCAAAATCAAATTCTGTGTAATTCCAGTTAGGATCCTGATAAATGAAATATTTCATCATGTCAATACCTATACCAAAACCACCATTGGGTACACTAGGTGCTTCCGCCTCTGTTGTAACCCCTACCTGAAAATCTTCTACAGCGCCATCTTTTATGCCACCTGTTATCCATCGGTCCCAACCTCCAGGGTCCGTCTCTCCCCCTATTGGGAAACCGTAATACAAGGCACCTTTAGAATTTTTAGGCCCTTCATAAACTGCTTGTATCGCTTTAATTTTATTAAGAGTCAAACAACTTGTGTTTTGCCCATCGGTACACAACAACGTATTGATGTCAAAATCACATGCCAAGGGATCATTGATGATGCCATCTTCTATACCGTCCAACGCATCACAGTGAGCCAAGTAGCTTGTTTCTAACAGTTCTAAATCTTCAACAGTAACCAAAGCTTGCTTTAATTGTGTAGGGTCTGGAAACATTTGTTGTTGGTTGTGAGTAAAGCCTGCCCCTACGCCGTGGGTCCAGTTATATGCCGGTGCCCCCGATACAATCCCATCAAAGTCTTCGGGATACCGCTGCGCTTCCATTAATGCCTGACCTCCACCTCGAGAACAACCAAAGAAATAACTATAGTCAATCTTTTTGCCATAAAAGGCTTCTATAATGGCCTTGGAATTGACGGTGGTTCTGTGCACTGCCATATGCCCAAAGTTCACAATCGCTTCCAAATCGTTGTGGGCCCAACTCCCATCTACCGGGTGGCCTTCGTGGCCAGTGTCCGTCCCTACTGTTGCATAACCTTGTTCCACTATTCCAAACCCGAGTGCGGTGTTCATTACAGAACCAACATATCCACCACCGCCACCAAAAACGAACTTTCCATTCCAGTCTTCTGGCAACAACAATTCAAAATGGATGTTGTTGGCAATTGTCCCACTAACCTTGGTGTGGGGTGCAAAATCAGTTTCCTTCGTTACCGAAGTAATACTGACATCGGGCAAATCCCGAACTACTTCACCTTTGCTTTTTTCTGTTCCCATCTCTTTAGGAGGCTGGCAGCCTAAAAAAAGGAGCAGCATGATAATGGGCCATGCTAACAACAAGATAGACTTTTGTCCTGTTATTTTGTTTATGTGTTTCATTGTAGTAGTAATTTTATTTATCTAATGTATTGTTGTGCAAAACAAGTTCAAGTTCTGCTTCTAATTCTTTTAAAACATCCTGGTACTGCTGCAGTATTTCTAGCTTTCCACCTTTTCGAAGCATCCTTATTTGATGCTTGCAAAAACAATAGTCTTGTGCCAATTCTAGAACAGTGTCGATTGAATCTTGTAGGCTTCCTATACTGTTTCTGTATTTTGGGAAATCTTGCAACATTTCATTTAACCAATAATTTTTCAACAACCCTTTCATAATTCTTGCGCTTAACTCTAGGTAAACTTCGGCAAGTTTTTTAGAAAATGTTAGTTAAAAACCGTATGTTACGGGTAACTTTAAAGTCTATAATTAGTCTCATTATTAAATGAATACAGAGGATATTAAGCAACAATTAGAAAAAATTGTAAACTGTAATGATTTTAAAAGCAAGCCAATGATGTGTCGCTTTTTAAGTTATTTGGTAAATGAAAAGCTTGAAAGCAGAGGCGATCAAATAAAAGGTTATTCCATTGGGGTAGATGTATTTAAACAAGGAGCTAAATTTGACCCAGATCAGAATGCTTTGGTGCGCATCAATGCCGGTCGGTTGAGGCGACTTTTAAAAATGTATTACCTCGAAGAAGGTCGTACAGACAGCATAAAAATTGAAATTCCAAAAGGACGGTATGTGCCAAAAATCACCATAGAAGAACCAAAAACCAACCACAGTAGGCTTCCTTTACCGGCACAAAAAAACTTTAATTCCATTACTGTACTGCCTTTTAAAAACCTGTCTGAAAACAAAGAGTATGATTATTACTGTTACGGGTTTTCACAGGGTTTGTCTTCTCAGTTAAGCAAATTTGACGATTTACAAGTAGTAGGCTCTGCATTCCAAGAGAACAATTTAAACATCAACTCCCAACTTCTAGAAAAATTGGAACAACAAGGGGTTGGGTTCGTTATTGAAGGCGATATGATGGTGTTTGGAAACCAATCGAAACTTACGGTGAGGTTACTGGAAACAAACCACAATACCCAGCTTTGGGGAGAAGGTTTTAAATTCAACCTAAAAGAACATGATTTATTTGACGTTCAAGAAAACATCATTTTACAACTATCCAATATTTTGGGGTCTGAAATAGGGCAAATAAATCAAAGAAAATACGAAAATCTTCTGGCCAACAAACCTACTAGTTACAGCGAAGAACAAGTATTGCTAAAGTGGTATTTTTACCAAACCAAACTCTCTATTGAAACCCACCAAGACCTATATGAAACCATTTCTATTACCATACAAAAAGAACCCGAATCGGCGCTTCTAAATGCTTTGATGGCCAATTTATACGGCAATGCGCATAGTTTGGACATTCCAGGGTTGGAAGGGGCATATGAAAAGTCTGGTGCAATTGCTGAAAAAGCATTTGCACTCAACCCGCGCAATCAAATTGTGCAAGCCATAATGGCGCAGAAAACTTTTAATTACAACGAAAGGGACCGCTTTTTTCACCTTGTAGAGGAAGGATTAAACGCTGCACCGCATAGCCCATTGCGATTGGGCGTTTTTGCTCAATACAGTTGTCTGTTTGGTGAATGGGAAAAAGGCGAAGCTATGTTGGACCAGGTATTTACAGAAAATTTGAATTTCCCTATCTGGCTGTACGGGGTTCGTTGTTTGCGTTTTTATAGAATATTTGACTATGAAAAAGCGCTAAACGAAGCCAACCGGTATTACATACCCATGTTTTTTTGGGGCCCTTTGTTAAGAATTGCAGTTCTAGGGCAGTTAAACAGAAAAAAAGATGCTGTCCCCCATATCAAGGAACTATTAGAAATCCGACCAGATTTCAAAGAAAAAGCCAAGTATCTTATAGGCCTTCATATTAAGGAAAGTGCTTTGTTAGAGCATATTATGGAGGGGTTGGTTAAAGCAGGGGTGGGTTTTTAGTTTCGTTTTTTTTGGTTCGATTATTTAGTGGTGGGTATTCTTTTATTTGTTGTTGTGGGGGTTTCTGGGGTGGCCCAGTACCAGCCTTTCATTTTGCCTTGATGCAAAACGAAACAAAAAATCAAGACAAAACAAAGCTTCTTCCCGCTAGGCCTGCGCTTGGCCCGCTGTTTTGTCCGGCCAGCGCTGTTCGATGATATTAACTATGTACAACTTAATTTTTGCCCTCCTCAAACATCTGGATTTCAATACCGTTAAATCTTAGCCATATTTTCTTGACGCCATTTAAAAGAGGTCGGATAAAATAAGTTCATTGCTTTTAGTTTCGTCTTTTTTTGGTTCGATTATTTAGTGGTGGGTATTCTTTTATTTGTTGTTGTGGGGGTTTCTGGGGTGGCCCAGTACCAGCCTTTCATTTTGCCTTGATGCAAAACGAAACAAAAAATCAAGACAAAACAAAGCTTCTTCCCGCTAGGCCTGCGCTTGGCCCGCTGTTTTGTCCGGCCAGCGCTGTTCGATGATATTAACTATGTACAACTTAATTTTTGCCCTCCTCAAACATCTGGATTTCAATACCGTTAAAACTTAGCCGTATTTTCTTGACGCCATTTAAAAGAGGTCGGGTATTGGGTTGATTCTTTTTGGTCTATATTCGATGCATTTAAAATCAATGTTTTAATGGCGGGCTGGTTTTCAATTTCTAGAGGCTTGTGCGAAGACGGCCGTGTTGCTGCCGGGGCTGGTTTTTGAGCGGAGGATGCCATGGGGCAAGCCGAGGGCTAATTAAATTGGAAATGTTTTTTTGTTTCGTTTTTCAACAGGGAAAAATGAAAGGCGAGAAAAAGGAAAACAAATTCATAAATAAATTGATACTACCCTGCTCTTATCAAAATAAACAACAATACACCAAAGCCAATGAAAATTAAAAGTCAAACAAAAAAAACTTAGAGTTGGCCGAGGAGTAGAATGGCCCTCTACAACATACACAAATCCAACCATACTCTATGAAAAGTCATGATAAAATGCGATTTTGACTTAAGTCAAAAAATGGATCTTTCTGGTTCTTTACATTTGTTTCATAAATATTACTTTATATGACATCGAAACACAACCTACTTCCCTTTTTTATCATTTTTGGTTTGTTCTGTTCCTTTGCTTTTATCACAAAAAGGCACAAAGAAAAAACAGATATTACGGTTTGCATCCCTTCAACCAATGTATCCTCTATTCTTAGGGTGCCCTCTATAGGTGAACCTGCAGCTAAGCTAGACTCGCTGCAGATCATTGGTGTACGGGCCTTAGATATTAAAGGGCAAGTACACCAAATTGGCATAAAAAACAGGCGTGTTATGCCAGTGGTGCTTGTTTTTATAGAACAAGGTTGCCCAATATCACAGCGGTACATACTGAAACTAAATACTTTGACTAAAATGGCCAATGAAAAAGGGGTACAATTGTACGGAGTAATTTCAGCTCCACATGGCAAATTGGCCGAAGCACAATCTTTCGTATCAGAGTTTGACATACAGTTCCCTGTTTTATACGATGGAAATGGTGATTTGGCGCAGCGTTTGTCTCCTTCAGTTTACCCAGAAAGTTTTGTTTTAGACATCAACGATAAATTGGTCTACTATGGTAGAATCAACGACCAATATGCCGCTGTAGGCAAATACAATAACACAGAAAGAAGTGCCGACTTGCAAAAAGCCATCACTGCGGTAGCCAAAGGCCAGTCATTGCCCTATCAGCATAAAAAAGCAGTGGGTTGTGTATTTGAACCTTGGGAAAACGAGTTAAAAAAGGTAGAGTTCAACCAACACATAGACCCTATATTGCGGGCCAATTGTAAATCTTGCCATGTACCCGAGGCTATAGGCCCCTTCCCATTGCGCAATTACGAGGATGCCGCTAGGAGGGGGCAAATGATACAATATGTAACAGAAAGTCGAATCATGCCCATTTGGAAAGCCCAGCCAGGTTTTGGAAAGTTCAGCAACGAACATTATTTGAGCGACCATCAAATTAAATTGATCCAAGACTGGGTAGCACAGGGTACGCCTGAAGGCAAAAAAGAAGATTTGTTACCCGCATATGAAGCACCCAAACAAACATGGCAAATGGGTAAGCCCGATATGGTACTAGAAATGGAAGCATATAAATTGCCAGCCAAAGGCGACGACCAATACCGTGTTTTTGTATTGAACGGCGTGGTGCCAAAAGGTAAAATTCTCAAAGGTTATGAGTTTAAAGCGGGGGATAATTCGGTGGTACACCATTCTACGTTATTTGTCGATTATACTGGCACTTTGGATCAATTGGACCAGTCCGATCCTTTGCCGGGTTATGACGCTTTCGAAAAAGGTGGAACCATGGAGTTTGGCAGTGCCATAAGCATTGGTGGTTGGGCACCTGGAGTGGATGCCCGCTTTTATCCGGATAACATTGGGTTTTACATCGAAGCCGATGCGCAAGTGGCCATCGAAAACCACTACCACTTAAATGGCAAAGCAACTACAGATAAAAGCAAAGTGGCATTGTATTTCGCTGATGAAAAAGAAGTATCGGAATTTGCTTCCTCTTGTATAACCGGAAGCCAACAAGTGCACATAAAGGCTGGAGATAGCAATTATACCAAAACCATTTGGACCTACGTACCTACCGACATTAAACTAATCGATTTTATACCACACATGCACTACATCGGTAAGGAGGCAAAACTGGAACTCATAGAGCCCGATGGCAACCGAGTGCCCTTGTTGCATATTGTCGATTGGGATTTGCGCTGGCAAGGCGTATATTCTCTCCGGGCACCACTTGTAGTCAAAAAAGGCAGCATCATCGAAGGCACCTTTGTATACGACAATTCTGACGACAACCACGACAATCCATTTTACCCTGCACAAGACATGTTTTGGGGATGGGGATCAACCGATGAGATGCTGGAGTTTTACATGACCTATGTTCCTTTAAACTTCAATGATTACGGCAAAATGGTCGGTGCCGCTTTTGCAGGATTTGAACACACCTACAACGCCGATGAACGGATCGATGTAAACAAAAACAACCTCACTTCCATTTATGAACAATTCAAAAAAACAGACCTTTATAGCACTAAAGGACAAAAACTACTGCTTGGAACAGTTGAATCTTATTTATCTGCTGATGTATTGAAAATGTTTGAGAAAGACAAAACCAAAAACAAACACAAGGCTAATTTTATGACCAACTACGCCCAGCTGTTGTATTTTGATGCCTATTTCAGTTTTGATGAAAACCGCTTATATACGGACGGCATCCAAGCGGCCAACATTCTAAGTAAAGTTCTGGAAAAGGACCCCAGCAACTGGAATGCAAGTTTTGCATTGGCCCAATTAATGTTAGACTCTGGAGAACCTTCTTACGCCAAACAAGGCGCTGAGATTTTAGAAGCTACCATAGACTATCAAGAAAACATTAAAAAAGAAAACAAATTTGCCAGGTTGTACAACGAGCTCGGTAAATACTATTATAGTTTAAGACAGGACTCAAAGGCAGAAAGTATCCTGAAACGAGGGTTGAACTATTTCCCAGACGATGCAGATATCAACCAAACTTTGGCCAGTGAAGGGCGCATTCAAAAGAAAACACTCAATTAATACAATCTACACATGTCCAACATAAAATTAAAAAAATCAAAACACCCTCATAAGATGCGCCGCTACTCCTTAATTCTGACTTTTATTATCATTGGCTTCGCGCATGTATCAAAAGCACAAAAAGCCATCAACCGTTCCAAGTCACAAGCAAAATTTACAGTGACCAACCTAGGAATGCAAGTAGAAGGCAACATCCGTGGCATGTATGGCAGTATTAAGTTAGATCAGAATGATTTACCTTCGAGTTTTGTTAAAGCTTATTTGGATATTAAAGCCATAAGAACAGGCAATAAAAAACGAGACGAGCATTTGATGAATGAAGACTTCTTTAACATGGCGCACTACCCCAAAATGAGTTTTGAATCGAGCAGCATTAAGAATAAAAATGGGCAATGGGTAGCAATAGGTATATTAACAATAAAAAAGAGTAGCAAAACCATTGAAGTTCCATTTTCAAAAAAGGGCTCGTTACTTACGGCACAATTCACTATCGACCGACAAGACTATGGTGTGGATAGCGGCAGCCTGCTGGCACAAGGCATCAGCGATGAAGTAAATATACTATTAACTGTACAACTGGAGGAATAGCTGCTGCTACTTTCCTCCTTTTGCTCTGATTCTGCTCAAAGTCTCTTGTGAGATGCCCAACATAGAGGCAATGTGCCCTAAATTGGCTCGGTTTACTACTGAAGGAAAAAAAGACAACAACAAATCGTATTTTTCTTGGGCTGTTAAAAAGTAATACCCTCTGTAATATTCATCCACCAATGCCAATTGTTCTTGGGCATACAAACGCCCAAACCGCTCTAATTCTGGAAATTGGTCAAAAAGTTTTTGCCATTGATCATAGTGAATTGAAATGAGTTCACAATCTTCAGTAGCTTCGGCAAACTCAGCAGAAGGTTTTTGATGCCAATAGCTGTGCCACACTGTAAAGATCCCATTCTCTGGGTAAATCCAGTAGGTAATGTCTTTGTCTTTTTGATAGAAGTAAGTGCGCAAGGTTCCAGAAATCACAAAATTCTGCCTCTTGCAAATGGCACCTTTATCCAATACCCGAGCACCTTTTTTAATCAACTCAGTTTTAGCCACTTCACGAAGGGCCATCTCGGCAGGTTCACTTAACGGAACATAGTACCTAATAAAATTTAAAAAAGTATCCATTAATCCCTTCCATTTGTTTGAAACAGTAAAATAGGGTAATAAACATCCATCAAAACAATCAAATTGGTCAATTCAGGGTTATCATCTGGCAGGTGTGCCTTGCTTAAAATACCTGATCTTATTAAATGAAGGCTTAATTCTCCTGCCATAATTCTTGTTTCTACATATTCAGCTGTGCTCGGTTCTGTTGTCCCCCATTGGTCCAAGGCATACAAATAAGCGCCCTGGTTGTTGAATGCCAAAAACCCTTTGTTGGATTGAGCAGATTCATATTCGGCCACGGTACTTGGATAGCTCGTTGGAACTTCAATTAAATCCTCCACAACATTTTGTATTTCCCCAGTATCAGCCGCCACCACATTCAATTTTTCCAATTCCTCCTTTTTGTTTTGAAAATACGCTGCATATTTGGACTCATATGCCTCGTTTGCATATAAATACACTTCTTTTCTCAAGCCTGAAGCTTCCATTTTTGTTAGGGCCTCGATGCTTTTATCGTTTTTAAATGAGCCATTTAATGCATCCGATGTTACTTGGTCTAAAAACTGATACATTGGCATTTGTGGGCCGTTGGACTCATACGTTTCTTCTAAAAAGCCTTCGAATGCTTCTTGCAACAAGCAAAGCGCCTCAATTTGAGTTGGGTTGAGTTCGCCCTCTAACATCTTAAACTTATGATTTTCTATTGGTGCTTTGCATCCGGTTGTAAATAGCAAAACTGTTAGTAAAATATAGTATCTCATGTTGTAAAAAATTATGCTGCGGAAAGACAATATACTGCCTAGAATAATCCGCAAAGAACAATATAAATTTAGAGTTTTAAATCATCAACAATGCCAATTGGATTTTTTTCGCTTATTCTGAGCATAATAGGACACCCTCTCTCATTTTTTTGACAAGGTAGACCACGTTGCTTAACATACTACTTTTAAGGTCTCTGAATTCTTCTTCCTTAAACACTTCGGCTATCTGATCGTCCCATTTTGATTTAACAGGGCCCAAAGAATTGAATTCTGATTCTCCTTTCTCATGTTGGAAATTAAAAAATCTATATTTAATTACGCGGTCTTTTACCTGAACCTCGTATTCAAACGAAAATTCCCCGGCACCTACATAATCAGAAATAAAACAGCTGTAATCCCATTTACCATGAAATTCAGTTCCTTCCACTTCGGGTTTCAAAATGTTAAAATGCTGCAAAGCACATGCTGTCAAACGCTCATCAGAAACCTCGAAAGGCAACTCAATCCGATTGGATAATTGCAAAAATCCTTCTTCATCCGAAGTAAATACAAGGCCCATCTCAAATTCAAGTTCCGAAAACATATTCTTTTCTGACAAAAACACACGTGGGTCGGCCATATAATATTCACCTCGGTGTTGCGCAACCAAAACCATAACATGCAGCTCTAGACCGTCTTTTATATGGGCATGCAATGCAAACCCACTTTTTTCAACATGTCCTTCTAAGCTTAACACATCAAATTTTAGTTGGGAAAAATCAATGTCCAATTCTTCAACTTTAGAAGTTGCTTGATTAAACTGAGCCATGTACAACATTTTGAACTGCTGGTTCATTTTATCCGACATGACAGCCAATAACGAGTCCAATTGTTTGGCCGTATAACGCGAAGCAAAGGTCTCTCTAATTTTTGCTACCATTACTTCTTTTGGCGTTTGCATAGACAAATACTGGGCAGTGTCTTTTGCAGAAATTGAATTAAGTAATCTTTGTGCAAACTCCTCCATTTTCTCATTTTGAGCAGAAGCACTAGGTGTATTTAATAGAATAAATAGTAGGAAAAAAAATGGTACTACTTTTTGAACATAGATTGGCATTATAACGCTGGGTTAATTTTATTTGTGCACAAATATACTATTTAGGATGATAACCGCTGGATTGTAACCAAATAATCTTGTAGGACCAAGCTACTTAAAAGATCCAAAAAAATCTACTCTCCCAGAATGTGTGCCACTTGAGATTCCAACGCCCGAGTGTCTGCCAAAATTTCATCTTTAATTTTACGGCGCTGCATTTTCATGAACATCAAATACACCACAATGCCCAAAATCATTAAAAAAATGGCAATCAACGAAAAAACAATTAGTTGGACCCTCTCTTCGGCATGTTTCTCTTGTTCCTTTTCAGTTTGTATTTTCTGAAAGGCCATTTGAAACTGTAGTTTTAAATTTTCTTTTTCAATGAATTTGCTTCGAATGCTTTCGTTTTTGGTAATAACAAATAATTCTGCATAACCTTTTTTGACTTCAGACTCAATTTCCGCAGTTTTATAAATTTCTATCAATTCTATTAATGATTCTTTATCCAACTCTACATTAAACTGTCTGGCTTTACAAAAATAAAAATTGGCACTATCAAATTGATTTAACTTTCCATACACCCTTCCTATATTTAAGAGGCAATTGGCCGTTCTTAAATCACTTTTATTGCTTTCGGAATAATGTTTAAGCGCTTGTTTAAAAACCACTATGGCAGTGTCATATTTTGATTCCAAATCATACGAGGAAGCGATATTATTCAAACAATTGGCTTTTTTTGTATTGGTAGTGTAGTTGCCTAGAGCATAATTGTAGTATTTGCGGGCTTCGTAATAATCATCCAATTTTTGAGCATAAATAATTCCAATATCCAACTGTGCTGCTGCAACTTTTCCAAAATCATTGTTACTTGAAAAGATTTCGATAGATTTATCGTAGTATAAATAAGCACTGTCAATCATATCAAGTTCTCTAAACTGTCTAGCTATTTGAAAAAGAACATGTCCGTGTTTAATAGTTCCATTTTCATGTTTTAGTTTATATGAAAGTGATTTTTTTAACATTTTCACACCCTCACTATAAAACCCTCCTATTTTTAATATAATACCCAAGTTATTATAGCAATCGCTTAAATGTTTTTGATCTTCAATTTTAGAATACAAACTAATGGCTCGATAGTAGCTCACCATTGAACTATCATATTTTCTTAAATTTGAAAAATGAAATGCTTTTAAATAAAAGCTGTTTGCAAGGTCATAGTTACTTTTAGCTTCAGCAATAGCCAAATTTGTTATTTCAATTGCTTGTTGATCACTTTTATGAGATTTAGCTTTTGAATAAAGGTTTTCAAAGGAAGGTTGTTCTTGAAAAGGCAATAAAAAAAATAACAATATCTGGAGCAGCATAAATTACACACACAATTTTATTAAACCATGTTGCAATATAAATATTAAGTTATAAAAAGTGCACTACTGTACACTTTTTATTTTATTTAAAATTACTTTATTACAATTTAATCCAAACTTGGTGGTTCAATAACCATATCATCATCTTCTTGCTCACCTGTATCGGCAGCAGTAGATTGTCCATCTAATTTGTCACTGAAAACACTTTCTTCATCGTAATTGCTACAAGAAGCTGAAAATAAACATAAAGAAACGAGTGTGAGGAAAAATAACTTTTTCATGATTTACTTTTTTTAAAATGATTAATAATCGTTAAAATAATATATTTTAAGCAATTTTTACTATTTAACACTAACACACACACCCAGTTCCTATTTCGAATTTAATTTTAATCCCTTATTATTGTCAAATAACCAATAAATCACTTACGAAATGATAAAAACCATTTTTCTACTGACAATTTTATCCATCAACTTTGCTGTTGCTCAAAAGTTTGATGGCAATGCTAAAAAATTTACATTTTTGAGGAATGCCGAGGAGCTGAACATTGAGTATGATTATAGCAACTTTGGGGTTGGTAAATTTCAAACAGAGCAGGCCTATGTTACTAAAAAAGTAAATGATCTAAACAAAAAAGACCCATCCAGAGGAGCGCTTTGGAAAACCAAATGGGAGGGCGATAGAGACAACCGTTTCGAACCTAATTTTCAAGAGTTATTCAACAAACACCTGGATGGCAACCTGAGAGCAGAAGAAGGACTAGCAACTGCTAAATACACTCTAATAGTAAAAACCACTTACGTAGAGCCTGGTTTTCATGCTGTAATGGTTCGTAAAAATGCACACATTAATGTTGGGTTTATATTTGTTGAAAGTGCCAATAGAAGCAATGTCCTTGGTAAAATAAAAATGACAAAAGCACCTGGAAGAGGCAGTATGGGCACAGATTACGACACAGGTTACAGAATTGAAGAAGCCTATGCCAAAGCTGGCAAAGAGTTTGGTAAACTTTTAATCAAAAGTAAAGTTTTTTAGAAGAAGAATAGTGGTCTTCAACTAAGTGTACTACTTTTAAAGTAAAAGAAAACAAGGTAGATATCAGTTTGTAAACACTCCATGAAATACACCACATTATTACTAATTATTGGGGTCATGTTATTCACAAATAGCCATGCCCAACGCATTATTGCACCCCGTAAGTCGGATTATTTTGTTGCCGGACAAGATACTACCTATTGCAAGGACCTGGTTTATGGTCTCACCATTCAAGGATACCTGAAACTCATCGAGTACACCGATAAAAACGGAAAAGAGCATAAAATTAAAGGAAGAAAAAACGTGCCGGACATAACCACTTTTTATATAGATGGCCGCGTATTGGACAGGACACCTAAAAAAGCCCACAACCCCAACAGCTATGTTCATTTCGCCTACAGAATAGTAGATGGAAAACTGAGAGTACTTTACTCTAAGGAGTGGACCGGAGTTGGAATGAACGCCACTTATTCTCAGAGGTACAACGTACGGTATTTTGTAAAACTCCCAGATGGCCGGTACTACGACTTGGCCAAAAAAGGAGATATAAAGAAATATCTAAAACCTTATTTACTAGAGTGTGAGGCCTTTAGAGCTACCAATGAAGCTGATTTCAGCGGCAATATTCAAGATTACATTGAAATTATTAGAGATTACAACATAAAGTGTAAGTAGGGGTTGGTGCCAAACAATAAGCAAGGCACGGTAGAACATTTAAAGAGTTGTTCCTTTATGTTCTACAGCGCCTATACAGTGCAATTGTACTTGATTAGCCAAGTTTCAATAATTAAAACCCTCCATGCTTTTTATAAGTAAGCGTTCTGTTGGTGATGAACTTATTGCCACTGGCAAAAATTTCGGAAATGGTCAAGGTATAAGTACCATCCATTTGACCCGAAACTCTAAATTCTTGGTTGGATGTTTTTGTAATGTTTATACCCGAACGATCGACGGATAAATGAAAATTTCTACTGGCGTCGGACGCTTTAACTTTAAAAGTAAGTGGTGCAGCGTAATGCGGCAAGGCTATTGGATTTCCTGAAGGTGTGATAGTTGGCGCTGTTCTCCTTACTTGATGGATGGTGCACACCATCTGGTTTCCATTCAATACATCTTTGAAAGTAATGCTTCCCGTACGGTTGGTAGCGGTTGGGTCCATGTATACCCGAACAGTTCCATATTTCGTGTTAAAATTACCATCCATATACTCTGGTTGTAAAAAAGAACTGTTTGCTGTTATTTCCCACCGCGCAATACCATGTGCATTGGTTATTTCGTTTTCTTGTGCGAGCTTAACCTCTATCCAACCTCCTTCTTCCAAACTGCTAGTTATAACGTCAGTGTCGAGCCTAAGCCTTACAATGTTGCTTAAACTGAATTTAAAATACTGGTCTCCGTCTTGTGCATAAGCACAATCCATTATTTTAGAATGGGTGTACAAGGGGCCTGCATGGCTGCAATACACAAATTCATTGGGTGCAACGGTCATAACATGCAAAGGAGATCCATTTTTTAGTATCAGCACTTTGTCATAATATTCTGGCCCAACAATCCCTCCCCCTTTGGGCCAAAAATCAGATCTTGGGAAAATTTCTGATACGACATAACTACCATCTTGCACCATCGGGTAGTTGTGATATGGAGGAGAAGCAGGAGGTGTAAATCCATCTACGCCATCGTAAACAGCCGAAAAAGGATGGGCAAAAAAGGAATAGTCAAAACAAACATTGTGTAATCCAGGTGCTGTATATGCACCAGGTAGTTCGTTCCCCATTGGAGAATATACAGGGTCACATCCTGCACACATAGTAGATGCCTCCAATCCAGATGCGTTAAAATCGCTGGTTACCGGATCGGATACCGGATCATTTTTTGTTGTCAATGCGTTTTCACATGAATACAAGGTGGTACTCCAGACCAAAAGCATACAAAATAATTTATTAATTCTGTTCATTCTTGATAAAGGTTTAGGTTATGAAAAGGTTGGGCCACTCGGCCAACCATACAAGTCCATTCAGCGGAACAAACAGTGCATTAATTCGGTATTATAACACTTATTTTTCAACACAACGTCATTTAAAAATCAACTCACTAGCCCAGCTGAATGACAATCCAAAAATTAACCATTTTTCATTCTAAATTAAAGAAATAATTGTATTTTAAATAAAACAATTAAGCATTTACATGTTATATCCATTAATTGTAATGGCATTTTCACTTAGCCCTTTTCTTTCTCTAAAAACATAGTTATATTAAATATGTTTTTAGAGAATCAACTCATCGCACCATGGTTAAAGACGTTGTAGAAGGGGTTAAACTAGTTTCAAGTACCATTCAAAACATTAGAAACATATATTCTACTGTTAATGATGGCTATCAGTACATGAACACAAATTACCCCGAAATCAAAAACGACTTGGTAATTATGTGTTCAGAATTAAAAAAGACATGCAATGCAGTTGCCAAGGCATCGGAAATTATAACCCACTTCAGATTCAACATTTCTCCTGTAACCATTCATGGAGAAC
This sequence comes from Cytophagales bacterium Alg240-R148, assembly GCA_900537185.1. Classification (GTDB taxonomy): domain Bacteria; phylum Bacteroidota; class Bacteroidia; order Cytophagales; family Cyclobacteriaceae; genus Alg240-R148. The sequence continues at coordinate 1,498,291 of LS999826.1, read as the reverse complement.
CTACCCGCTTCAACGACTATTTTATAAAATATAAAATGGATTCTGGAGAAGCGAAAAACAGGATCCGATCCTTAAAAGGAAGTTGTTCAATTATAACCAAGCACGCCCAAAAAATCCAAAAAGATGCTACCACAAAATTTAACAAAAATAATTTTTTAGAACTATTTGGGCTGTATTCGATAGAAAGAGCGCGGCAGGTAGAACAAGCATTGTCCAATATTTACAACGAAGAAAAGGAATGGTACATTATAGTAGATGTGCTGTCTGAAAGTTTAAAAATGGCAATTAATGATGTTTCGGATCATTTAGAAACCAATGGTATGATGCACTCAGATAATATTAAAATTGCTGCACCACTGTTGAAAAAATACAGTGCATTATTTGAGCAACTCGAAAAAGAATCCAACCAACAAGCCCAAGCAATTCAGGACCTAATGGATACACTTGTTTAAATTACTTTTGCTGGTTGAAATTTACTCTTTATTAATAACGGTTAATTGCTCTTCCCCATTCTGGTCTATGGTAACCAACTCCAAAGTATTCTTGTTTTGTTTGCTTAGGTAAAAAAGAAATGCACAAAGCTCCATACCACGGCATTGCTGCCCATTGATTTTTATAATTTCATCCCCCTTTTCTATGTTGGGTACGGCCTCTTTATTCCAGATAAAATCAACCAATACTTTTCCTTCTGCATAAGTTGGCTCAATTGGAAACGACTTTTTATAGGCATTTTGATTTTCTGCTTGTAAAGGAGAAAAGTAAATTTTTTGTTTGGGATTGTCCAAAACAACATCGGCATAATGTAGAATAGTTGTGCCCACTCTAGAGTTTCCAGCATTGGTGGTATGGACCAACCCATTTTCTAATAACAGCTTCCCTATTTTGATTTGAGGTACCGTCATTTTGTATTGGGTGCGTTCTTCTGCCATCCCAAATAAACCCAGTGAACTACTACCCTTGCTTGTAAATATATTCTCAAATATATCCAATTGCCCCAATTGCTTTAAATTACCTAAAGAGATATCCAACACCCCCTCCATCCCACTATCAAAAAGAACCTGGACCTTTCCATTGTTTTTCCCTTTTAACTTCATCCAAAAATAAGGGCTGCTTTGGTTGAACAACAATTGCATTGGAATTGCTGCTCGCTTGTCCAAGTTAAATACTGAGGCAGTATTGCTTATGGTCATTGTTTTTTGAGATAGAGAAAATTTCACAGCCGTATTGCGCAACATATTGCTACCAATAATTCCATCGACCTCAAAACATTCCAATAATATTGACTGGTTGTCTACCAAAGCGGGCGTACTTTGAAATTCTACTCCGGCAATACTTATACTTTTAAGTGAAACGACATCGAGGCTGTCCTTTTTGTTGCTAGAATCGCTTATTTTTAATGTTTTTAATAGTGGAGGATTAATTTTTTCATAAAGGGCTCTTGAAACCATGTTGGGGGCTCCAGTATCTACCATGAACTTGTAAACCTCGCCTTCCACCGCAGCACTAATAATAATTTTGCCTTTAACAAATTCAAATGGTACCGAGACATGGTACGTTTCAGCTGCAACAGATCCTTGATTAAAATTAAAATTTTGAGCTATTACCGGACCTGTAATCAAAAATAAAACAAAAACAATTTTGTAATTCATAGGGTATTATGTTAGAAAAATAGAAAGCCCATCAATGCCGCTACATCAACCATAAAACACTAATATACAGATAAATAGACATTACACTAGTGGTTTCTTACACAGGTTTAAAGCAACAGGCTAATTCCTTAGTATTTTTCAACCTTCCTCTGGGTTCAACTCCAATCCTGCCCATCCATGTTATGCCAGCAGTTTATAGTATGCCATTGCAAAGGATATTGGACTTAGCTTGCAAATAGTAAATACTAACAACAACCGCACATAAAAAAAGACACGTCAAAAAAAGACCAAAACCATACCATAAGAAGACAAAATAAAAAAGGAGCACAAAATTGCCCCTTTTTAAATAAACCTATACGGATATAGACTATTTCTTTTTGTCTTGCATCAGTAATCGAATGGAATTAAAATAATCCGATTCAAAAACTAGGGCCTGAATATCTTTTAAAGAAAAGTCGTAATCGAAATTCTTTTTCAATTTGCCATTGGGTTCGATCATATGAATGCGCATCAATTCTTTGTCGATCTTTTTTATTTTACCATAAAAAAGAACTTCTTCTTCAAAATCCTGAAATTCAAACAAGCCATATTTTTTCTCACTCCACTCCAACATGGTTTTCATAGATCCAAATTTAAATCCTTTGGGTTTTTTAGCTTCTACTTTTTTCAGAGACAAAACTTTTTCCTTCAGTTTTTCATCTTTTTTATGCATGCGTTTTAGGACGGTATTTTTGTTATAAACTTTGTACCCGTCTACTAAGTAGTCTCCCGATATATGTTTTACCAATATCCATTTGGCATTTTCATCTATCAACAAGCCTGTTTCAAGATTTTTCCATCCTTTGATTTTGTAGGTTTCAACTTTCATAACACCCAATATAACCTTCCCAGATCAATTTTTACAACTTTTGTAAAAAACTAGCAGGACAAAACATAAGACACCTCCTTTAAATAACCAATGAATCTAGGTATTTACTACTATTGCTAATTTATATTTTAATAATTAAATTATAATAAATATTAATAAAGTATATTTTAAACACATAATCACACCATAAAAACATAATTATGAAAGAAAAATTTAAAGGATTTGAAATAGAAGTCGATGAGGATCAACAATTAAAAATCGATAACGAAAAGATTGAAGTAGAGACACTAGAAAATGGCGCATGGGTAACCCCTCTTTTACCTTACAACCAGTACAAAACATTGCAAAAAATGGCACAGGACATTATTGAAGATGTTCCTGATTACGATACTCAAAACCAAAATTAACACAGCACTCCAAACAACATGCATTATGGCAATCCGAAAAAATGTCAAAGATCTAACCAATAGTGAAAAATCAGCTTTTGTTCAAGCCATCAAAACACTTAAATCCGATGGTCGATATGATTTGTATGTTCTCCGCCACGCACAAGCTCCAATGGCCAACATCCATCGTTGCCCTGCTTTTTTGCCTTGGCACAGGCAGTTTTTATTAGATTTAGAACATGAAATACAAACTGTATCCGGCAACCCCAACATGGGTATTCCTTATTGGAACTGGGCCGAAGACCAAGCCAGTGGCTCACCTGAAAACGGCCCCGTATGGGCCCATGATTTCATGGGCGGAGATGGTGATCCCAACGATGGTTATAAAGTAAAAACAGGGCCATTTAGAGCTAGTGAATGGACCATCATCAACAGTACTGGCGCTGATGCTGGGCCATTAATTAGAAGGTTTGGAGTAGGCACTCCTTCCCTTTCTACCCATGCCGATGTCCAAGAAGCGCTTAACATTACCGTATACGATCAAATTCCTTGGAGCACTGGAAGCAACCCGAGTCACAGGAATCGTTTAGAAGGTTGGTATGGAGAAACGGGTCCGGGGCTGCACAACAGAGGCCATGTTTGGGTAGGCGGTTCGATGTCTCCCATGACTTCCCCCAACGACCCCGTTTTTTTCTTGCACCACTGTTTTGTAGATAAAATTTGGGCCGATTGGCAAAAGAAACACCCTTCTTCATTGTACCAACCGCAGAATGGAGGGGTTCAAGGACAGAATTATCATGATTTTATGGAACCTACTGTTTCAGGTACCATAACTCCTGCCAATGTATGGAACATTGATGACCTTGGTTATTCCTATGCCGAAGCGGTTCAGCCGCAATTGGCTGTTCGCAATTTTGGGTATGTAGCAGGTGGATGGCGAGAAAACAAACACCCCAGAATGATGGCAGATGTAACAGGTGATAAGAAAACCGATATCATTGGTTTTGGTAATGCAGGGGTTTATGTATCCATTAACAATGGAGACAAAAGCTTCCAACCACCAGTGCGAGCCGTAAACAACTTCGGCTATTCCGCTGGAGGATGGCGGGTAGAAAAACACCCACGCATGTTGGCGGATATTAACGGCGATGGCCTTGCTGACATTATTGGTTTTGGCAATGCAGGAGTATATGTTTCTTTGAGCAATGGAGGAGGCACTTTCCAACCCATCCAAAGGGTAATCAATAATTTTGGGTACAATGCCGGAGGCTGGCGGGTAGACAAACACCCTAGAATGATGGCTGACACTACTGGAGACGGGTGCGACGATGTTGTTGGGTTTGGCAATGCTGGAGTTTATGTTGCAACTAGTAAAGGAGATGGCACTTTTAACCCTCCGATACGTGGGGTTAATAATTTTGGGTACAATGCAGGTGGGTGGAGAATCGACAAACACCCACGCAAAATGGCCGATACAACTGGAGATGGACAAGCAGACATCATTGGTTTCGGAAATGCAGGCGTATACATTGCCAATAGCAATGGGGATGGCAGTTTTTCAACGCCTAGAAGAGTCATAGACAATTTTGGGTACGCAGCTGGAGGTTGGCGAGTAGACAAACACCCACGCTTTGTTGCAGACCTCAACGGCAATGGCAGAGCAGACATCATCGGCTTTGGCAATGCAGGCGTTTATGTTGCTCTTAACAATGGCAATGGCACGTTTACCGCTCCCAGGAGGGTCGTCAACAATTTTGGATACCAGGCTGGTGGCTGGCGGGTAGACAAACACCCTAGGTTTATAGCGGATACTACTGGAGACGGTACCCAAGATATTGTAGGTTTTGGCAATGCAGGGGTTTATGTCTCCTTAAACAATGGAGATGGCACATTTCAGGCGCCCGAATTGGTTGTCAACAATTTTGGCTACCAGGCTGGTGGCTGGCGCGTGGGCATGCATCCTAGAACGATGTCCGACGTTATGGGACATGTTGCAGAAGGAATTGTAGGGTTTGGCAATGCCGGTGTTTATGTTGTTTATGAATTATTCCCTCATTTAAATACTGAAACAAGTGCAGCTCCAGAAAGAGAATTAGAATTGGTCTAATCGCCTCTACTATTGAACCTTCTTAAACCACAAGGTGCCCTCCACTTAGGTTGGGCACCTTTTTTTTATAATCTGATGGCCTTTGTTGTGCCTATAAAATGTAATGGTATTACTAAAGTGTACCCCACTTAATCCTACTGGCCCAAACGAGTCTTCAACTCTTCCATTTTCTCCTGTAAATACTCCCAATTCGATGTACCAACTTTAGCCCTTTTAATTACCCAGTCGTTCTCAAATTTAGTCGTATGGACTCTGATTATATCAGCTTCTACCCATATTCCTGTCAATTCTTCGAACTTTAAAACAAACCGATTGTTTTTTATATTTTTCACACCGAATGATGTAAAAAGAAAATAATTAAAGCGGTTATTGAAAAAGAATACAATGTTATACACTAACAAAAGAATACCAATTGCATAAGTAAGTGCTGTAGACATGCCCATCGTATACACCAGAAAAAAAACGTTAATAGATATTAAAAGACTATTCCATTTTCGATTGGTGGATATGCAAATGACATTGGCAGTATTTTTGATTTCTCTGAGTTTTATAGTTCCAAAAATAATTTCCATTAAAATTGTAATGCTGGTAATGCATATAAAATAATAACCAAACCCATACCCCTCTGTATAGAGGTAATAAGATAGGAAAACAAAGAGAACTGCGAACAGTCCTTTTATAATGGCTTTATAAGTTGGTTTCATCTTATACATACAGTAAAATCATGGTTCCATTTGTTCTTTGTTCGAGACAGAATCCATCAAATTTAAAGCCGTTTGGGCAATGGTGTTATCAGGGTTATAGGACAAAGCTTTGTTGTAGTATTTCCTTGCTTTTTCACCATCTCCCATTTGACCATAACAATAAGCAATATTGGTCAAGGCCATTTCTGAATAAGACATACTAGAAGCACTTAAAATAGTAATATAGCGGAATTGATCCACCCATTGATTGGTTTGAAAAAACTGGTAACTTTTCTCAAATTTTTTTATGGCATCTTTAAACTCCCCCTTTTTTGTTAAACGTATGCCTTGCCGATGCGAATTGGCTACCCCGTTTCTGAGCACAATGTACAAAAGCATAAAAACAAAAGACCCATACAGTATGTAATCTTCTGAACCGGCCCTCTTAAATCCATAAACGATCGCCGCCCATAGGGCCATTTGAGGCAAAATTGATAACCACGCCATTGATTTGTTTACAACTACTTTCTGTTTCATACCTCTCTTATTCGTTAGCAAAGTGTTTTTACAAGTGCATAAAAGTATAAAAATTAATTTATGCTTGAAATGAATCTTTCATTCCTTCGTCCAACCCATGAAATAGGGGCCAACTCCAGCAAACCTATTTCCAACCGCGTATGTCCCTTGCTGTCCACTTTTTATAGCCTATTCCAAGGTGTTGGCCCCAATAATTTCTTTTGAACCAAGTGCCCTCCTACCTTGCTTGTAACATCGTCCATTAAAACATTATTTATCATGAAAAAGCGCACGTTAAGGTATTTCAAACACATCGGATTGACCCTTTTGGGTTTATTAATCATCCTAATTATTGCTGGGCTGAGCATTGGGGCGAGCTTGCACTACGACGATGACAACAGAGGGTTAACAGTTAGCAACGATGGGCCTTATGTTTTTTACAAAAATGATTCCATAGTAAGTTCTAACTTCATCAAAGGCAACAGAAAGAATGGTTTTTATTTAGAAACGAATGACTACGCCACCTCTAATCCAATTACACATTCCTCTTTTGTTGCACTGGATTCCACCTTTATTCAATTCCAAATAGAAGCCCATCCTGTGGTACCTGCTCATACCTACCAAGACGACCAACCGATTTTGGCTATTTCCGATATTGAAGGAGGCTACCAGGCCTTTCGGGACATATTGATCCAATCCAAAGTGATCAACCAAAATCTAGAATGGACATTTGGAAAGGGTCACTTGGTGCTTGTAGGAGACTTTGTAGACCGTGGCTTGTCGGTCACTCAAGTACTCTGGTTCATTTACAAATTAGAACAAGAAGCTACAAAAGTAGGTGGCCAGGTGCATTACATCATCGGCAACCATGAAATAAAAAACATGTACGGAGACCATTTGGCAGCAGAAAACAAATACTACAACGCAGCTACCATTCTCAACAAACAACAAGTAGATTTATATGGACACAACTCTGTTTTGGGCCGATGGATGGCCAGTAAAAATGCAGTAGAAAAAATCAATGGCAACTTATTTGTACACGGTGGCTTGCACCCAGAATTGGCTGATAAAACAACCGATCTTTTGACCATCAACCAATTGATCCGACAAAATTACCACCAACGCCATTATCCGCGCCCAGAAAAAAACTTAGAGCAATTTTTATCATCCAACAAAACAGGCCCTTGTTGGTACAGGGGGTATTTCAAAGAAGACTTGAGTCAGGATCAAATTGACCATACCCTTGCTGAGTTTGACGCCAAAGCTGTTGTTGTAGGTCATACCCTTCAGAACAAAGTTAACCGCAGTTATGATGGGAAAATAATTGGTATTGATGTACACCATCCAAAGGATTATCAAAAATACTGGCCCAAAGGAGCTTCAGAGGCCTTGTTGATAGATCAAAATCATTACTACCGCGTATTGGCTGATGGTTCCAAAAAGAGGCTATAAAAGTCTATTTATTTTAAATAACACAACATTTCATGAAATCAATATTAAATCAATTGTTATCACACCGTTTTTTGGTGGTAATAACCATGGTATTAGCAGCCATTTTTTCATTGGCAGACAGAAATTACGGATACTTTTTTGGTATTGGCGTGGTGTTCCTTCTGCTCCGTCAAAACAAATTCAATTGGTCTGAATTTGGCCTCAACACAAAATTAACATGGAAAACTGCATTCCAAGCTTTTTTATACACCATCGGTATGTTCCTATTTATTGATGTATTCACCCAACCTTTTCTAGAGTACTATTTTGGACCAATTGATTTGAGTTCTTTTGACGACATCCGAGGTAGTGTTACTGGGTATGTGGTTTTGATGTGCATCATGTGGGTGTTTGCAGCCTTTGGCGAAGAATTATTGTTTCATGGATTTTATATGAAATGGCTGGCAGAGTTAATGGGAGACAGCAACAAAGCCTGGTTGACTTCGGCTGTGTTGGTGTCTCTTTATTTTGGGATTTCTCATGGGTACCAAGGTACCGCTGGCATCATCGCCGTAGCCATGGGCGGTTTTTTGGATGCCTTAATTTTCTATAAAAACAGAAACAACTTGGCTCTGGTAGTATTGGTACACGGGTTGTATGACAGCATTGGAATAACCTTAATATACCTCAATAAGGAAAGGGTTTTTTACGATTGGATAGTCGGAATGATTTTTTAAAGCCCCCACCTTCCTTGTTCTTATTCCTCTTTTAGGGTATCTACTGGATTGGTAAAAATACTCCGGAGCAAGTGAAAACTAATGGTTGTGAGCACCAAAGCCATGGTACCCATGCCTGCCTGCGCAAAAATATTCCAGCGAATTTCTGTTTTATAGGCAAACTGTTCGAGCCAGGTTGTTAATATAAAAACAGCTGTTGGCACCGCGACTACAAAAGAAAACAAAACCAGTATTGCAAATTCTTTGGATACCATGTGCCACAATTGTACTACAGAGGCACCCAATACTTTTCTTATACTTATCTCTTTGGTTTTTTGTTTTACCACAAAAGATATCAACCCCAAAAGGCCCAAACAACTAATGAAGATAGCCAATACTGCCAATACACCTGTTAACTGCCCAATTTGCTCTTCGGATTGGAACTTAGCATTGTATTGGTCCGATACAAATTTATAATCGAAGGGCGCCTCAGGAATAACCTTGTTGAATGCAGCCCCAATAGCAGGCAGTGCTTCCGTGAAGTCACTTTGTTCTGATACTTTTATGAAAAGCCATGGCAATTCTCGCAAAGAAGGAAAAATAATAGCGGGTTTTACTGGATCAAACGGCGACCCTTTGACCATGTCCTCAACTACCCCAACTATTGTATAGCGGGCTTCTTCTCCTCCTGTTTTCCACTGGACCACTGCCCCTATTGGGTGCTCCAATCCCATTTTGACTCTTGTGGATTCTGTTAGAATTATGTTATTAGCACCTTTATCCAAAACCCTCGAAAAATCTCTCCCCTGCCGGACTTGCCAGCCAATGGTTGCTCCGTATTCTGGAGTAACCCAAATGGTATTAAAGGAAGGGTCGAATTGATCTGGTTTGCCTTCCCATTCAAACCCACTATTGTTGCCCCTTGTAGTAGTAATAGGATAATTGGCAGCAGCAATCTCTTCAACAAAGCCTGTTTGCTTGAGTTCGTGTCTCAAAGTTTGAAATTGACTAAAATAAGCTGGCGAACCTGGTTGAAACGAAATCAAACCGGACTTTTCATACCCCATATCGCGTTTTTTCACATATGCAATTTGATCGTGTACCACCAACGTCCCGATGATAATCATGAGCGAAACTGAAAATTGAAACACAACCAACCCTTTTCTTAAATTAACTGTGTTGTACTTTCCATTGAACTGCCCTTTTATGGCCTTAATAGGTCGCATAGAAGATAAGACAAATGCAGGATAACTTCCAGCCAATAAGGTTAGCACAAAAAGCAAAGCGACACTGGCAAACCAAAAATAAAGTTCTTTTAATGGAAGAATAAGTTGTTTGTCACTGAGTTGGTTGAACCAAGGAATAGAAACTTGCACCAAAACCAGCGACAAAGCGAAAGACAGTAGAACCAAAATAAAAGTTTCGGATAAAAACTGATTTACCAACTGAAATCTTATGGAGCCGAGTGTTTTGCGAAGGCCTATTTCTTTGGCTCGGTTTTGGGCACTGGCAGTGCTTAAATTTATAAAATTGGTACAAGCCAATAATACAATAAAAACACCGATAACACCCACTACAAGCACCAATTTGAGCTTGGCGCTTGTTACCAATTTTCCATTTTCAAAAGTCGAATGCAAATGCCAATCGGCCATAGGCAATAAAAACAATTTCGGTTGGCGTGCATTAAATTGTGCTTCGTCCATGTGTTCCAACATGGCACCTTCAATGCCCTTGGACGCCATAGAAACGGATTGGTTGGTACGGAGTTGGCCATAAATATGAACAAACGAATTGTCCCAAACATCCAAGGTAGTCCAGCCCTTCACATACCACTCGAGGCTGGCAATAAACGATGCCCCATAAAAAACAGAGTTTTTAGGGAGGTCTTCGTATACGCCTGTTACAGTCAATTGGTATTGCCCATCAATTTGCACTACTTGGTTGATGGCCGAAGTTGCTCCAAACATTTTATTGGCTGTTGATTTTGACAACAAAATAGATTGTAGATTGTCAAGACCGTTCCTAGAACCTTCTACCATTTCCAAACTAAAAACATGCGGGCCTTCGGCCTCCATAAACAACCCGCTTTGTGTAAAGTGGGTGGCATCATAAGACAGTACATGGTCTTCTGGCCGGCTTCTTACCATGGCTACCTTCTCAAAAACTGGCTCGAAATCCGTTTTTAATAGTGTTCCCAGCCCTGGCATTTGCGACAGATTAGTTGACGTTTGCCCTTCGCTATTTTCATTTCGGTACACTTGCACTATACGGTCATAATGTTCGAAATTTCGGTTATAAGACAATTCGTCTTGTACCCATAATGCAATGAGGCACACCACTACCAGTGCTGTAGACAACCCAGTGACATTAACAGCGGTATACCATTTATTTTTGGACAATACCCGGAAGCTAATTTTAAGGTGGTGGGTTAGTAGCCATGCATTGTGGTGGTAGGTAAAGCCAATAATGCCCGGTCGAAACAAAAAGAGAACATTTTTAATAAACCTCCATTTTGCTCTTTTAACGCTCATATTAAGCAAGTCAGAATCAAACCTTTCTAGTAAATCGCCTTCGATGTCTTCCAGGAAATGTTCGTTGCAAAACCATCTAAAAAAAAACAAAAACAAACGGGGTGGGTGTTGTGGATCTTGTTTTTTCATGGCTGTGTATTAAAGGATAAGTTAGGAATGGAGTCCCATAGAGAAAGTCGTGCATCCTTTTTACTTTCCAAGGCCTTATATCCAGCAGCAGTAATAGAAAAGAACCGTTTGCGCTTCCCCCCTCTGGCTTTGGTTGCTTCTCCAAAAGCAGAACTCAAATATCCCTTGTCTTCCATTCTTCTAAGCACCGTTTGTATGGCACCTATACTGACGCTCCTATTCTGCCGCGTCTCAAGATCTTCGATGATGGCCAAGCCATAGGCCTTGCCATTTAATACTGCCACGGTTAGCAGCACAATTTCTTCAAATTCACCTATGTAATGTTTGCCCATAACTTATTATTCACCTTTATTTACCTTAAATGTAGTTATTATATTGATTAAAACTACAAATTAGATAAAAAGGTTGCGATAGGATTGCAATTAATTCAAAAAACCGCTATAAAACGTATAAAAACACACTATTCCATTTACTGAAAACAGTTCTGAGTCGTGAGTCCTGGGCCAATCCCTGCACTTCCAATAAATCAGTTGGACAACATCGGTTTACATGGATTTCAATTGTTCCTGGTATTCCGACAAGGCGGCCTCCCCTGTTTTTTCAGCCAATGCAATGGCCATTTTAATGTTTTTCTTAGCCTGCTTTTTATCTCCTTTACCAGCCCACGCCATTCCTAAACCAAAATACATACTGGCCATTCTGGATGCATCTGGGTATTTTTCAATACCAGTCTCAAAAAACCCAATGGCACTTTCGTAGTTCTTGTGTTTTAAATAAAATTGTCCTAAACGATTTTGCCAATAGGCAGAGGCGTACCGTTGCGTAGACAATACATCCGAAAACTCCGTCATGAACATATGAAAGTACTCGTAGTTATTGCGGTTCCATGCCAACCAAATCAAGGAGTTTTTAACCGAATTATCGGGTTCAAGAGGCAAACCAAAGCGCTTGCCTCTCGCATTGTAATATTCTTTAATGTAATCCATCCCTCCTAATTCATTATAAGAATCGATGCTACTAAACACCAACGAATTGAAGTTGTGGTAGTAATATTTGAGCCCATGGTACAGCGCCAAATAAGCCAACGACTCGTGTACCTCATCGTTAAATAGCTCGTATTTCCATTTTAAATGTTTGGGGCTCAGCTCGTTCAATCTTTCTGCTAAACCATCGCTGCTACTAACATAATAAATGTCCTTTTTTGAATTGGCAATGTACATGTATCTATCTTCTGTTAAATCCGCCCCACTAAAATGCTCTACTTCTTCTGCGCTTACATATCCTCCATTGGATAAAATAGCTGCATTAAAAAGTTGCGTATCATGCAACAATACATGGGAAGAAAAATAAGCGCCTGCTTCCCAACCAAACAGAACCCGGTCATTGGTGGTTTTAAACTGTGCATCAATGAAAGGAATCAATTCCTTTTCTAGATGTGCTAAAAATTTTTCTCTCTGACTGCCCAATAAGGTGCGTCTTTCAGGATTCTTATCTACAATACCCACCACAATCATCTGCGGCAAAGCATCGGGCGTACGCAATGATTCCTGAATGGCCACCCCATTGGTAAAATGCCATTGCCCATCTAAAATGTAGAGTACTGGATAAGCTGTTTCCGAATGTTCGTAGCCCTTGGGCAAATGAACATACACCACCCGTTCTTGGCCTAAAATTTTTGATTCAATTTGGTGTTTTTCACCAATTGTATACTTGGATTGGGCGGCTAGTTCGACAGTAACAAACACTATTAATAATAGGAAGGAATATTTCATGTTGTTGGCTATTTTGTATATGCATTCAAAAAAACACAACTTCCACATTATTAAATAGTTTTAAACCGTTTTAACATCTTATTAACAATAATATAAATCAATATTCATCCGCATCTCAAATCAGCATCATTCTTTAGGAGTTTCCATTTCTTTTAATACTATTTCAGCAGCCCTCCTAGCATAAACAGCCATTCCTGAATTTTCAGTAATCGCCCTCAACTCTGATTGAGATTTACATTGAAATTTCTCAACAAATTTTTGAGTATGGCTCTCTTCTAAATAGATGGCTTCCTGCTGTTCTATTTGATCCAAATTTTCCAAAAATTTAACCGAACATAATTTCGCTATATTACTCCCAACTTCTAATAAATCCGACATTTCACGGGATTTGGCAATGCGAATTACTCCCCTCCCCTTCACTTGTAAAAACAAAGCATAAAACTGACCATGTGGCTCTAAATGAAGGTGCTGCACCGCACTAAATTGACATTGCTTTTTCTTCTGTTTAAAAAGTTGATTATTAACATCAATCAGAATAGAATCACCATAAACCCATGTATAATACAACCCCAAAAGAAAAGTAGCAAATCCAATCCCCAATACAACTCCCCATATAGAAATATCATAGGACAAATTTGCCGTCCATATTGAAATCACTAAGACCAGAATGGCAAAAAGAGAAATATTTAAATCGTTAGATTCATTCTTTATTAATATTGTACCGGATTGATATTTTATAACTTTAAAGTCTTTGTATTTTTTCCCTTCCATACGTCAAAATAATATTTCACTTTAAATATGTTAATAGTTATTTTACAAACAAAACTTTCAAGCTTAATACCGCCAACTGGTTAAATCAGCTCCAGCCGGAGCTGAATTTTTAATGCGTTCCATAATTTGGGGTACATACATAATGTTGTACCGCAGTCTAGATATATAGTTGGGGTTGTCGTGGTCTCCGTTCCAACAGTGCTCTGCCCGGTCACCATAGTCCACTTTACCGTTGTAAAACGGGTCTTTAGTTCCTTCTAAAAAATCTTCCATCAAATAGACAGCATTGTTAAGGTAGTAGTTGTCCATATCCCCGCAATAGATGTTGATTTTCCCTTCTAACTTAGGCCCAAGTGTTGCCCAGTTTTTTTCCATTATGTATCGCAAATCATAATTTTCTTTCCAATATGCTGCCACCTCATGGTCTATTGCACCGGTTTTCTTATCCCATATTCTTTTGGGATACCCGTCCTCTCCCATTGGAGAATACACCGCTTCCCAAATATCGAATTGCTGACCAGATCGGCTTTTAGTACCCAATGCCAATTCTCTGTGGTTCATATCTCTTACTGAGCTGTTTACATGCCCTAAGTAATCTCGGTGCGCAGGGCGGTCCACTTGTTTGAGGTTTGCGTTGTAAAAATAGGCGTTTTCATCTTCGTAGATATCAATCAGCATATAGGCTCTAAAATCAATTGGGTCTGGGCAAGCTGCAAAACAACCATTGTATGCTTCTGGGTACATAACTTGTGCAGCCAAGGCTTCCCAGCCTCCGGTAGACCCTCCATACAAAAACCTGCTCCAGCCTTCTCCAATCCCTCTAAATTGTTTTTCTATGTGCGGAATAAGCTCATACGTTATGGCATCTCCATATGGGCCTATATTGGCGCTGTTAACAGCATAAGAATCGTCGTAATATGGGTTGGCATGTTGAATGTTAATTATTATGAACCTAGGGAAATTTTCAGAAGTCCATTGTTTGTAAAAATCATATGCTTCTTCTTCTACAATTTTGTTGTATCCATCTATTTGAAACCGTTGGCTGTACTCCGATTGTAAAGTGGAATCTACTGGGGTGGTTCTGAATCCGTAAAAGTCGGCAGGAAAATGCCCGTGGAATACCATCAATGGGTAGTGGGCTTCGGGGTGCTCCTCAAATCCTTCAGGCAATAAAACGTTGGCTCCCAACACCACATCTGTCCCCCAAAATTCAGATAGGCGTTCTGATTTCATTTTCACATGTTTGATGTATTTTGTGTCAGAAGGTAACTTGATTGCAGGAATTTCGAAATCTAAATTCACTTCAATTTTTTGACCTTGTTTAATTTCGACTTCCATAGGTTGGCTTAGCCAATTGCCAGGTTTTCTATTCCACTGCTGCCCTTCTCCTTTGTCTGGTGGCAGTTGTACGGTATGGCCTGTAGATAAATTATAAGTCTCATAACGATTTAATAGAGCTTGTACATAATACTTCCCTTCAGGCAATTGAGAATAGTTGCTAACGGGATACCCAAAACTTTCCATGTCAAATTGGAGCACCTCTCCTGGTTGCCAGTTGGATACATCCATGCCAAATACTTGTTGGCTATTTGGTCCGTCGCTGATCTGGAACCTCGGCTCTGCTTCAGCCGAATTGGAGAACATTAGCAAAAGTCGGCCATTTTGGCCACCCTCTGCCAACGAAGGGTCAAATGCAATTTCAAATGGAGTGGTGGTACTTTGTTTTTCACAAGAAAACACAAGCAGCAGTGCTGCAATATATAAGAGTTGCTTCATAGTTTTTTAGCAGAAGGGTGTTTGGTAAAGGTGCCTTCTTACGGAAACTAATGTAACATATTTAATCTTGGCCTGTTCTCTTAACCAGGTTTTTATGCTTCTAAAATGGGTGAAATAATTTCATGGTTATCAACGCTCCTACTCCGTGCAATTAAGAGTTTAACAGCGGTTGATTAAGCTGGTTAGTACAATGAATCATTTGATAAAAAAATGCAGATTGTTAAAAAATAAGCATTCACAACATTATCAATTCCCTCCGCCTCTAAAAATCAGTATTTCCCAACACCAAAGATTCATTACTAAAACCTTTTATACCCTATGGCCTACCAAAGGTAACTGGCTAATTCAATGTTTTTTTATAATTTTTCTATAAAACAAAATCAATGCGATTGGTCCAGACCGAAAACAGACCGAAACCACTCGAAACAAGCTTTTTTGATCGGAGTAACTATCTGCCACAAAAAAACTGTCCTAACCTAATATAGAATATCAATTTTCATATTCTATATTGCTGCTTGTTAATATATGTTTATTAAATCTAATTCTATTGAAAGAAATATTTTTCACCTTCTCGAAAGTAATAGCTGCTCTTTATGTAACATTGGTTACTTTGTTGTTCTTTTTTCAGGAACGACTGATCTTTTTTCCTCAAAAACTGAACAAAAACCATAAGTTCCAATTCAATCAAAACTTTGAAGAGGTGTATGCCACTACCGCCGATGGCATTCAAATAAACGGATTGTTGTTTAAGGCCAAGGCATCTAAAGGTGTGGTTTATTACCTGCATGGCAATGCTGGATCTTTACAATCTTGGGGGGAAGTAGCTTCTGCCTATACCGATTTAAATTACGATGTATTCATGATCGATTATAGAGGCTATGGAAAAAGTGGCGGTTCAATTAAAAATGAAAATCAATTGTATGAAGATGTAACAACCGGGTACAAGCATTTGCAAAAAAGCTACACTGAAGACAAAATCATAGTATTAGGGTATTCTTTAGGCTCTGGTTTGGCCTGCAAAGTGGCCTCCTTAAACCAACCAAAAATGTTGGTTCTACAATCGCCCTATTATAGCTTGGTGGACATGATGCGCAAGAATTTCCCAATCATCCCAACCTTTATTTTAAAATATAAAATCAAATCGCACGCATATTTGGCAACTTGCGATATGCCAGTGGCCATTTTCCATGGGGTACAAGATGAAGTGATTTATTTCGGCTCTGCATTAAAATTAAAAACCGATCACAAAGAAAAAATCACTTTATATCCAATAGAAGATTTAGGACACAACGGCATGACAGACCATTGGGAATACAGAGCAATACTAAAAACACTGCTGCAATAACACCTGACTTTTGCAGCGCTTGGCCTTTGGGGAAACTAAAACATGCCAACCTTACTGGGTTGGCATGTTATGTTGGGTTTTACATAGAATTATCTTCTTTCTCTTCTTCCTTTTTATCCTTAATTTCCTTAGGGGCCACGTATTCCACTCCTTTATTTTTGAGCAAAGTATTGAACTCTTGGATATCTTCCTTCATGATCTTCCCCGCTTTTTCCATAACTCCGTTGTAGCGGTCCATCAATTCCTTTAACAAATCTTTCTCTCCCTGCGTAATGGGTGGGTCATTACCATCAATGGTTTGCATTAAAAAGTGCATGTGTTGGTCCAACTGGTTTCTGTAGTTAATAATATCCTGAAAGGTTTTTTGTTTGGGGGATATCATTTCTCCTTCTACACCGTCAATACTTTCCTTAATTTGTTTGCCTTTCTCACTTATTTCTTCATCTCCAGACATGCGTTCCGACATGGTATTTACCTGTTCTCTCACCTCTTGCATCTCTCCTACTGTTTGGTATAAGTCCATTATTTTGGAATACATATCTTTTACAATGGCTGTTTTGGCTTGAATCGCCTCCGTGGATGCCTCGTCTCGTGGGTCTTTTACAACCTCCATGGTTTGGTGCTTCACATATTCACCAATGGTCATTTGTACTGTATAGGTTCCGGGCCCAACATGGTACCCAGGCATTACACCAGTTTCCATTGCCAATAGCACTCCTTTACTGGCCTTAATTGGTTCTACGGTTAAGTCCCATTTTAAAACATTCATGCCTTTGACCATGGTAGCACTTTTTAATGGAGATTTTTCTTTAGACGAAAACGTTCTAATTACTGTTTCGCCATCCAATATTTCTAATTTCAGCTCCAAACTATCTTTTGGATTCAAACCAGACAAATAGTACTTAATTTCAGCTCCAAAAAATGGGTTCGTGCCTACTTCTGGCAAGTTCGGTACATTAAAACCTTTGGTTAAAACAGCTTTCCGTGGTTGGTACAAAATATATGGGTTAGAGACCAAATTGGAGTTCAATTGGTGCAATGGGGTTAGATCGTCTAATATCCAAAAGGCCCTGCCATGGGTGGCTACCAATAAATCATTTTGGTGCACCATCAAATCAGTAATAGGTACCATTGGCATATTTTGCTGGAAAGGTTTCCAAGACTGCGCTCCATCAAAACTTACGTAAACACCTCTTTCCGTACCAGCATAAAGCAATCCTTTTCTTTTGGGATCTTCTCGAACTGCCCTTGCATAAGCTCCATCGGGAATGCCATTGTTCCTTAACTCCCAAGTACCACCATTGTTGGTCGTTTTGTATACATAGGGCTTAAAATCATTGAATTTATAGCGCATCAAGGTCACATACACTGTTTGAGGATCATGTGGTGAAACTTCGATTGAATTAACGATGCCTTCCGGGCCTGGGGATACGTTGCGCCAGTTGCTACCACCATCCGTGGTCAGGTGCAATAGTCCGTCATCTGCTCCAGCCCACAAAACATTGGCGTCGTGGGGAGATTCCGATAGAGTCATTAAGGTATGGTAAATCTCTCCACCCGCTCCTTCGTTGGTAAATGGGCCACCCATTATACCCAAATGGGCTGTATCATTTCTAGTTAAATCTGGGGAAATATCTTGCCATCTTTGGGCCCTGTTTTCTGATTTGTGCACCAACTGACTACCGTAGTAAATCACTTTGGGGTTGTGTTGCGAAACTATTACAGGCGGGTTCCAATTGTATCGGTATTTAATGGCATCAGAGGGCTCACCTAAAGCAAAAATTGGGTAGGGTTGAATCGATTTGTTTTTCCTTGTGGTTTGGTTGTGTTCATCGATGAACCCTACAATATTGGACGAATACAAGTATTTAGGATCGTTTTTATCGAAAGCAATGTGCGCTGCTTCTCCACCACCTACCCCTGCTACCCAATCTTGCCATTCAATTCCAACTCCTCCGCTTGCACTAGGAATGGCCAAGGTACTGTTGTCTTGCTGACCAGCATACAACCAATATGGGAAACGGTTATCGGCATTGATTCTATAAAACTGAGCAGTCGGTTGGTTTTTTTGAGTAGACCAACTTTTACCTGCATTAAAACTAATGTTTGCTCCACCATCGTTTGAATTAATCATGTTGGCTGGATTGTCCGGATTGATCCAGAGGTCGTGGTTGTCTACATGGGGTGTAAAAATAGGGGCAAATGATTTCCCTCCATCCACAGATTTTAAAAAGGGAGAATTGAGGACATATACTAAATCTTCATTGACAGGATCCGCAAATATGTGCATATAATACCAAGACCTTGCCCTTAAAATTCTTTCAGACGACATCTGCCGCCATGTTTTACCGGAGTCATCAGACCGATACAACCCACCTTTGTCCGCCTCCACAACTGCATACAACCGCTCCGAATTTGCTCTTGATACGGTTACTCCAATTTTTCCCATTTTTTCAGGAAGTCCTTTGTTGATTTTCTTCCAGGTCTTGCCACTATCGGTTGTTTTCCAAATGCCACTGCCCTCTCCGCCACTTCGAATGTACCATGGTTGTCTTTGGGAATCCCAAAAAGAGGCATATAGTATTCGAGGATTGTTCTTGTCCATGCTCAAGTCATTGGCTCCAGAAATATCGTTTACAAAATGAACTTTTTCCCAGTCTGCACCTCCATTTACGGATTTGTAAATTCCTCTGTCTGGCATGGGCCCATAAGCCGAACCCTGCGCTGCAACATAAACTACATTGGGATCTTTCGGGTGGATTCTAATTCTGGATATATGCAATGTTTTATCTAGGCCAATGTGTTGCCATGTTTTACCCGCATCCGTTGATTTGTAAACACCATCTCCATGGGAGGTCATCACCCCTCGAACACAAGCTTCTCCAGTGCCAACATAAATCACATTTGGATCCGATTCTGCTACCGCAATGGCTCCTATTGAAGTGGCCTTTAAAAATTTATCGGTGATGTTGCGCCAGTTCAACCCAGCATCTTCTGTTTTCCAAACGCCACCACCCGCAGCACCAAAATAATAGGTTAATGGGTCTCCTACGACGCCTGAACTAGCGGTGGATCTTCCTCCTCTAAATGGACCGATATTTCGATATTTTAGACCGTTGTACAGGCTATCTTGGTAGGTCTCAATAGTAGCGTTGGTTTTTTTCTTCTTTTTTTGGGCAAAGCCACTGGTAGCGCACAATGCTACTAATAAGAAGAGTAAAAGTTTCGTATTCATGTTTGTTAAGGTTTAGACTTACCCATCAATTTAAATAAAATTATTGAGGTAGCGGCAAGTGCGCCTTATATTTTGATGGACGGAAAAGTCACCAACCTTAACAGACAAGGGCAAACCCACCTATTACAACCAAAAGCAGCTCCTCTTGGCTTGCGTACAGCCCGTTAACGGAACCAAACCAACCAGCAAACAGCTGCTGCGTTGAACGTACCATCCACCAAACCCACCCACATTTTGAACAAGAGAATCATTGGAATAGACGTAGCGCGTGCTTTGGCCATTATTGGAATGATCTTGGTCAACTTTAAAGTGGCTTTAGGAGGCGAAGGCAATCTACTTTTGCAACATATTGTAGGCATTTTGGAAGGTAAGGCAGCGGCTACTTTTGTAGTGTTGGCAGGGGTTGGCATTGCCATGATGAGCAAAAACAGAATGGGCAACCGAAGTGCTCTGCAGAAAATCAAATTAAAAATAGCAAAAAGAGCTTTTATACTTTTTGTTATTGGTCTATTCTACATGCCAATATGGCCCGCCGACATTCTTCATTTCTATGGTATATATATGCTTCTTGTACTTTTTTTCATAAAAAAAACGCCACGAACGGTTTTAACCATGGCTTGGGTATTGGTTTTCATTTACCCATTGTGCTTTTTTTTCTTTGACTATGAGACAGGATGGAACTTTAAAACATTAGAATATTCAGATTTTTGGACTCTACCTGGTTTTCTAAGAAACTTATTTTTCAATGGTTTTCACCCTGTAGTACCATGGGCAGCATTTATGCTGGTAGGGCTTTGGTATGGCAAACACAACCTCCAAGACACAGTTCTTGTTAAAAAAATGATGTGGGCAGGGCTTCTTGTATTTGCTGGGGTCCAGATGTTGTCTCTTGCCTTGCAGCATTTTGTATTTGGAACAGACGCCAACGAACTACAATATTTAATTGGTACAAGCCCCATGCCTCCACTTCCTTTTTACATGGTATCTGCAGCCGCTTTGGCCATATGCACCATCTCAGGTTGCATATTGCTCTGTAAAAAAAATAATATAGTAATCACTTCGCTTCGCAATACTGGGCAATTGGCCTTCACTTTTTATGTTGCACATGTCTTTATTGGGATGGGTATGGTAGAGCTGGTTGCTGGTGAGCGCATGGGACAACTCTCCATTGAATTTTCAATGGGTTACGCCTTGCTTTTCAGTGCCGCATGTATTGGGTTTGCCAATAGTTGGTTGCGTTATCGCCCATTAGGACCATTGGAATGGGCCATTAAAAAAGTTCTGGGTTGATTTATATTGTACATTTTAAGCTTTTGCAACAAACACTCTCTAATTAAATCACTAGATTGAAGTACCAATCTTTCTTATTCCACTTTCGACCATAACACGATGAAAACGCTACTGCTTTGTTTTATATTTCTTTTTGCATCAGAAACCATATTTGCTCAAAAACCAAGAGCCAGAGATTTAGGTATTCCATTTTATGGCACTACAGGCATTTACAATGCCATTACGGATGTGCCAGGGATAGAAGTTGGGCACAGCACCATTATTAGAGGGCACGGAACAAACAAAGTTGGGGAAGGCCCGGTGCGCACAGGAGTTACGGCCATTTTTCCAAGGGGCAAAAGCAAAAAATTCAGTCCGGTATATGCCAATTGGTACAGCCTCAATGGAAATGGAGAAATGACAGGCACCACTTGGGTTACAGAATCTGGTTTTTTAGAAACACCAATAATGATCACCAATACCAATAGCGTTGGCGTAGTCCGCGATGCAGTTTTGAAATGGTTCGTAGATACAGATTGGTACAATGGAGCACCTTGGTGGTATACCTATCCGGTAGTTGCAGAAACCTACGATGGGTTTTTGAATGACATTTATGGGTTCCATGTTAAAGAAAAGCATGTTAAAGAAGCAATAGATGCTGCTTCATCTGGGCCAGTACCTGAAGGTAATGTAGGCGGTGGAACCGGCATGATGTGTTTGGGGTTCAAAGGCGGTATTGGAACTGCCTCGCGTGTGGTAAAGGTCAAGGATGCTCCTTATACCGTAGGAGTTTTGGTGCAATCCAATTTCGGTTCCAAACACAAGTTAACAATTGCTGGAGTTCCTGTAGGAATGGAGCTAATGGATACTCTAAACTATGTATACAACGCACCGCCTCAATCTACAAGGCAAGATGGTGATGGGTCCATCATAGTAATAGTAGCCACCGATGCCCCTTTGTTGCCACATCAACTTAAACGAATTGCACAAAGAGTACCATTGGGAGTGGGTATCGTAGGAGGGCGTGGAAGCAATGGGTCAGGCGATATTTTTTTATCTTTCTCTACAGCCAATGAAAATGCCTTTAACCGAGAACAAACTGCGGTGGTACAAACTTTGCCCAATGATCTCCTAACGCCATTGTTTGATGCCACAGTTCACGCAGTGGAAGAAGCCATAGTCAATGCCATGGTGGCTGCAGAAACTATGGAAGGCATCAATGGAAACAAAGCCTATGCTTTACCACACCAAAAGGTCCAAGATATTTTAAAAAAATACAACAAATTCTCGTCAAAAAAGGGAAAATAAAGAGCGGAATAGATACTCTGTTTTAAAGCCTCAATGTTCCGGTGCTGTACGAAGCGTTCTCCAATACTTGACCGTCCCTACAACATGTACCAAACCAATGATTAGGCTAACAAAAGAGGTTACAACCATAAAAGTGAGACTTTCTTTGAGTTCGTCTAAATAGGCCTCTTTTATAAAAAACACTATGGGAATGGCCATCAAACCTCTAAAAGTATACACGCTTGAAATAATAACAAGGGCAGGTTTGGTGTAAGACATCTTCCTAACAAGACCTGCCGCAGAAAATGCATACAACCCCCAAACCACAAAAAGTAATGTGATCGCCAAAGTTAAAACAATAGGGTAAGCTGCCCCTTGTTCGGCCAATTGTGCCATTTCTTCTCCAGCTCCAAAAAAACGGTACCAGTCTGGGCCGCCAAAAATCACAAAAACATGCAGCAAAGCAATTAAAAAGCTAAAAATTCCACCGCCAATTAAAAAATCATTTTTGCTCATAATATTGGTCTTGTTTGTTGTTTAATCATACGTCCAAAAATATAAATAGTTGGTCCTTATTTGGAATAAAAAACCACATTTCATTTGCGTAACCGAATAGTTACCTATATATTTGTAACCAAACAGTTACGCAATATATGAGAAGAGATGTATTTCAGGCCATAGCAGATCCAGTTAGAAGAGACATCATAGGCCTACTGGCCCACAAATCAATGACAGTTAACACGGTAGCAGACAATTTCGACATCAGCCGCCCTGCTGTATCTAAGCATATTAGAATATTAACAGAGTGTGGCATCGTTCAAATAAACCAAAAGGGCCGAGAAAGGTTTTGCGAAATACAACCCAAAGAACTGGCGCCAGTGTCCGACTGGATTGATCAATACAGACAATTATGGGAAGACAAATTGGATTCCTTTGAAAACTATTTAATGCAACTAAAAAAGAAAAAAAATGAGTAATTCAAGTACAACCGATGACAAAACTCTAACACTAAGCAGAACCTTTGATGCCCCAATTTCTTTGGTATGGGAAGCTTGGACCAACGCCAAACACATTGCACAATGGTGGGGACCCAAAGGCATGGAAACAAAAATTATCCGCCATGAGTTTAAAATGGGTGGTTCATGGGAATACGCCATGACCATGCCCGATGGCAATGCTTTTATTGCGGATGGCGTTTATACCTTAATTGTGGAAATGGAAAAAATATTTTCTTCTGCCAACTTCAAACCAATGACAGAAGGGGTCGAAATCCAAGCATTGTTCGAAGCCAATGGAGAAAAAACCAATTTTATCTTTAATGTAGTTCATCCATCGGCAGCATACTGCCAGGCACAAGAGAAAATGGGCTTCATGAGTGGATGGGGTTCTGTTTTTGATCGATTAGAAGCTTATTTTGATGGTATAAAATAAATTAATGGGGCACTCAATTAAAACTGGTGCCCATTCTTTTTAATTTTTTATTGCTGCTCTCTGTTCCAAATCAAATAACAAGCGGCTTTTTTTGGGCACCAACAAAATTTATCAACTCCCAACAGCAAGCCCTTGAGATTCAAAGCCAAAGTTTCAGCTCCTGATAGGCCGTATAAATTATAGGCCAACGTTTTGTAAAAGGAAGGGCCAGCAACATACTCCACCCTGTGAAAAAGAGTAAATAAAACAAAGAAGCATAATAGACCCATGTAAATGAGTAGGCACTTACGAATAATTGTAGGCTCATAAATAGCCAAGTTACAAAACAAGAAAAAGCCAATACAACAAAGTGACAGCCAAAAACTAAATGATGGTACCATTTGTATTCTCGGTTCATTAATGAACTGGTTAAACCAAATATTACAGGATAAAAAACCAGCAACAACAATAAGTTAATAGGAAATTCTTCACGTCCAAAATGGTCCAACAAACGGTCTGCCCTACTGCTTTCTGATTCAAAAACAACATGCGGTAAAAAAAGGAACAACATTCCTAGCGCCATAGTTAGAAGTAGAAATGTTACCCCTTTGTTTTTCATATTAGTTTCCTAAAACATCAATGATCCCCACATAAAAATTAGAGTTAACTTTAATTTCTGGGTTTTCATTCGAAATAGAAACCTCGGACCATTCAGCAGTTGGTTCTATCCATTGTTCTTTTCCGTTAATGGTAATTTTTATAGGCATATTAAAGCCTTCTACGCAGTTGGACCAACGAACTTCCATTTTCCCTGCTTTCACAAAATACTCCAAAATTGGAATGCGTACATCTCTTAGGTATTGATCAAACACTTTCGACAAGTCTTTTCCTGCTTGTTGGCTGATGTAGTTTTCAATGTCTGCAGTAGATACGGTTTGGTGGTAAAATGTTTTGTTTAACCCTCTTAATATCATCCGCCATTTCTCATCACTGTCCACAATTTGTCGGATGGTGTGCAACATATTGCCTCCTTTGTAATACATATCGCTCGATCCTTCTTGGTGCACATTATAGACCCCAATAATTGGAATGTCATTGGCAATATTTTTACGGGTTCCTCTCACGTACTCAAAACCAGCTTCTTTGCCAAAATAATACTCAACAAATAAACTTTCAGAATAGTTGGTAAAACTCTCGTGAATCCACATATCTGCCACATCGATTTGTGTTATGTTATTGGCAAACCATTCGTGGCCCGACTCGTGTACGATAATAAAATCAAACTTTAAACCCCAACCAGTACTACTCAAATCATACCCTCGGTAACCGTTTTGGTACCCGTTGCCATAAGTTACAGAACTTTGGTGTTCCATACCCAAATAGGGTGCCTCCACCAATTTGTAGCTGTCTTCATAAAACGGATAGGGGCCGAACCAATGTTCAAATGCCTTCATGGTTTTGGGTGCATCTAAGAATTGTTTTTTAGCTTTATCTAAATTATAACTCAATACGTAGTAATCCATGTCTAGCTTGCCATTCTCTCCTTCAAAAACGTCCTTAAAGTGTACATAGTCGCCTATATTGATGTTGACTCCGTAGTTATTAATGGGATTTTTCACCTCCCAATGGTAGGTTTTTGTTTTTTTCTTCTTGTTTTTATCCACCTTCACCAGACGGCCATTAGAAACATCCATTAAATGCTGGGGTACTTCTACACTAATCAGCATGCCATTGTTGGGCTCATCGTAGGCGTGGTCTTTGTTTGGCCACCAAATACTAGCTCCTAGGCCTTGGCAGGAGGAAGCGATAAAATCATTCCCATTTTCATCTTTTTGCCAAGTAATACCACCATCCCAAGGTGGCCTTACTGCTACTTTTGGGTTGCCACTAAAATGCATCGTTAGCTCGTACTCCTGCCCTATTTTTTGTTCACCAGAAAGGGTAATAAAATAACTGTACCCATCTTTTGCAACTGCCAGTTCCTTCCCTGCTTGCACCACTTTATCCAGGACCATAGGAGCCTGCAATTCGATCTGCATCGCCTTGGCCTTTGACAATACAATGTACTTCATTTTGTTGGTGCCGGAGAGAAACTTCTTTTCAGGATCTACTTCAACCGAAAGGTGGTAATGGGTCAAATCCCACCAAGAGCGCTCCGCAGTAATGGTGCCACGCAGTGTGTCTTGTCGTGTATACGTTTGCGCTTCTACCCCAAAACTCAAACAGCATGCGAACAGCAATAAAAAATAATATTTCATTTTCTAATTATTTATAAATTGACAAATTTAGAACCTTAAATTAATAAAATAATTAAGATATATTTTTCTAATTATTTTGAATGGTATCTAAGTTCCATTCAGAACAGGAAACAGCTCCATAAAAAACCTTCTTTACTCAAAAAAACGTTGCCAATTTTCTACTTTAAATTTATGAACGGACTCTTCTCTACTATTATCTCCCTACCAACTTTATTTTTAAAAGTGGTACAACTGCACTCAACAGGGGTAACTTTAAAGGAATAGAACAATAGTACACCAATGGGTTTGGCAGTTCCTTAAATTGTTTCGCCAATTGTACTTTTTGACGCTCAAAAGTATCTGAAAAAGTATAACGTGCTTTTTTCACAAAAGACAAGTGTATTTTATTCTGAGGAGCAACCCCTACCAAAACTTTACTTATTTTAAACCTGTAAACGGAATATTGTTTTTGAGGAATTCGGGACAAAAACACATACCCTTCCTGTTTGTATAACGGTTCTATACCAACAGGATCTAAAGTTATTTTACTCAATAGTTTTGAGCGCCGTTGTTTGCCCTCTACCAGTGATTCGCGCACCCTTGGACTTGCATACTCGACAAAAAAATTGAGGTAGTCGTTCCATGCCCCATTTATTAAATCCAATTTTAGCCGCTCGTTTTCTGCCGAATCAACCAATTCATTCTTTTGTTTGATAATTGCTTTGTACAACCGCAACTGCTTCACCAAATCATTTACATGGGGGTATAATTCAGACTTTCTAAAGGCGCTTTGTGTATGCTGCAAATAACCCAACAAAATATACTTGTTCCTCTCAAAATCTAAATCCCCTTCTATAAACCATGTGTCATGCAATCGCTTCATAAGTCTGTCAGTATTTCTGTCATCTTGCCAATTGTTGTCATACATTGAAACAACCCAACTAATAAAATACACATTTAAGTTGAAAAAGCTGACACATAGTCAGAAAATTATGTGATTTAAGGTTTGGCACAAGAACTGATAGATGGCGGGTAAATAAATTTTAAATTTCAACAATTAAACAATACACAAACTATGTCAGAGTTAAATATCAAACCTCTTGCAGACAGAGTAATTGTTAAAGCTGCTCCAGCGGAAGAAAAGACAGCTTCGGGAATAATTATTCCTGACACAGCAAAAGAAAAGCCTCAAAAAGGTAGTGTTATGGCAGTTGGTACTGGTAAAAAAGATGAGCCATTAACAGTAACAGTCGGAGATGAAGTGTTGTACGGCAAGTATGCTGGTACAGAGATCACAATCGACGGTGGTGAGTACTTAATCATGAGAGAATCGGATATTCTCGCAATTGTTTAACATTTAAAATTTCCAAAATTTAATAAAATGGCAAAAGAAATCACATTCAACACCGAAGCTAGAGAACAGCTAAAAAAAGGTGTTGACATATTGGCGGATGCGGTTAAAGTAACTCTAGGGCCAAAAGGACGAAACGTAATTTTAGACAAAAAATTCGGTGCTCCAACCATTACTAAAGATGGTGTTTCTGTAGCAAAAGAAATTGAAGTAAAGGATCCGTTTGAGAACATGGGTGCTCAATTGGTTAAAGAAGTAGCTTCTAAAACTGCAGATGATGCTGGAGATGGAACTACAACTGCAACAGTATTGACGCAGTCAATATTTGCACACGGTATCAAAAACGTTACTGCTGGTGCCAATCCAATGGACTTGAAAAGAGGCATCGACAAGGCTGTTAAAGCCATAGTTGAAAACCTTAAATCACAGTCTAAATCTATTTCTGATTCAAGTGAAATTGCTCAAGTAGCTACTATTTCGGCCAACAACGACCATGAGATTGGTAACATGATTGCCAACGCAATGGACAAAGTTGGAAAAGATGGTGTGATCACTGTGGAAGAAGCCAAAGGAACTGAAACGGAAGTTAAAACTGTGGAAGGTATGCAGTTTGACAGAGGATACCTTTCTCCTTACTTCGTTACCAACGCTGAAAAAATGGAAGCGGAATTAGAAGCGCCATATATTTTAATATACGACAAAAAAGTATCTTCCATGAAAGAATTGCTTCCTGTATTAGAAGCAGTATCTCAAACTGGAAAACCTTTGTTGATTGTTGCGGAGGATGTGGATGGTGAAGCATTGGCTACTTTGGTTGTAAATAAAATCAGAGGTGCACTGAAAATTGCTGCTGTAAAAGCTCCAGGGTTTGGTGACAGAAGAAAAGCAATGTTGGAAGACATCGCCATTCTTACAGGTGGAAACGTAATTTCTGAAGAAAGAGGTTTTAAATTAGAAAACGCTACTTTAGACATGTTGGGTACTTGTGAAAAGATCAACATTGATAAAGACAACACTACTATTGTAAATGGCGCTGGAAACGGTGACGACATTAAGGCTAGAGTTGGACAAATCAAAGCACAGATTGATTCTACTTCTTCAGATTATGACAAAGAAAAACTTCAAGAACGTTTGGCCAAATTATCTGGTGGTGTTGCCATCTTATACATTGGTGCTGCTACTGAAGTAGAAATGAAGGAAAAGAAAGATAGAGTAGACGATGCATTGCATGCAACAAGAGCCGCTGTTCAAGAAGGTGTTGTTGCTGGTGGTGGTATTGCTTTAATCAGAGCTTCAGAAGCATTGGAGTCGGTTGCAACTGACAACGAAGATGAAGCAACTGGTGTAAACATTGTAAAAGTTGCTATTGAAGGACCGCTTAGAACAATTGTTGCCAATGCTGGTGGTGAAGGTTCTGTTGTTGTTCAGAAGGTAAAAGAAGGCAAAGGTGATTTCGGTTACAATGCTAGAACAGATGTTTACGAAGCCATGTTCAAAGCTGGTGTGATTGACCCGACAAAAGTAACGCGCTTGGCTCTTGAAAATGCAGCTTCTATTGCAGGCTTGTTGTTGACTACAGAAGCAGTTGTTGCTGATGTAGAAGAAGAAGGAGCCGCTGCTCCGGCCATGCCTCCAATGGGTGGTGGAATGCCAGGAATGATGTAAAAACATTCTGGATTTATCCAGAATTAATGGACATAAAAAAAGGGAGTTAACACTCCCTTTTTTATTTTCTACTAATTTAATTGTTAATTAACTTTTTCGACATAGTCTACGACCCGATAATATTGTGTGTCGTCGTAACTTAAGAAGCAACGGCTCTTTTCAAGCAATTGCTCAATCATTACTCTTTTTTTTGTCTCACCTGGTAACTTGCCTTGAAAGCATAAGTTAAGGTGTTCATCATAAATTTTCAGTTGTGTAGTTGTTGTTTGCATATCTATGTTTTTGACCTATAAATAATTTAACATGCACTATAATCTACGGCATCAGAGGCCAAAAGTTGCGTTAAATCAGACATTTAACATTTGAAAGCAGCTTAAAAATCATTAATATCAACCCAATAAGCCAACATTTATCAAAAGTCATGCACAATAAAACCAGCGACCCAGGATTCGGATCTATCTTTATCAACAAAACGAAGCGGTTGATCAATAAAAATGGTTCCTTCAATGTATTGAGGGTTGGTAGGCGCTCCAATTTAAGGGACACCTACCAATGGCTAATAAAAATCACTTGGGCCAATTTCTTTTTGATTATTTTCTCGATCCTTTTGGTTATCAATGTTGTTTTTGCCGGCATTTATTTTGCCTTTGGAGTAGGCCACTTCAATGGGCTAGTGGGCCCAGACGACACTGCAATTTTCCTTAATTTGGTCCATTTTTCGTTCCAAACTTTCACAACAGTGGGCTACGGCCACATCGCCCCACTGGGGCATGCAGTGAGCATTCTAGCTGCCATTGAAGCAGTAATTGGCTTGATGACCTTTGCCTTGATAACCGGTTTGATATACGGGCGCTTTTCAAGACCTTCAGCCAAACTTGAATATAGTAAAAATGCTTTGATCAGCCCTTACCGAGACGGCAATAGCCTGCAATTTAGAATAGCCAATACCAGGCTTAGTATGTTAATGGAAATGCAAGCCACCGTAACCTTGCAAATTAACGAAGAAAAAGAAGGACAATACGTGCGCAACTATTACAAGCTCGATTTAGAACGCAGTTCTATCACCTTTTTTCCATTAAACTGGACTTTGGTACACCCCATAAATGAAAAAAGCCCGCTGTACCAACTTAACGAAGCTGAACTTGTCAAATCAGATCTTGAGGTATTAATACTGATAAAAGGTTTTGATGACACTTTTGGGCAAGTGGTGCATTCTAGATATTCCTATACTTCAGATGAATTGGTATGGAACGCTTCCTTCAAAAAAGCATTCCACACCGATACATCAGGAGATATTATACTCAACATCAACGAATTGCATACCATTGTCAAACACTAGAAAGAGAAACTTTCAATAAGCTCTTTCACCTCTTCTTCAAATGGTCGTGTTTTATCAATGCCCAACATATCACATAAACTACAATTGGGGTCCACTTTAATGTCCCGCAATTTTAAATGCTGGTTGATAAAAGTAAACTCAAGCTCTGGATAAATGCCTTTGAAAGTATCGACAATATCCAAAAGTTGCAGATTTTTTGCTACTAAATTGTAAGTTCCAGACAACACCGGATAAAAAATAATATTGGACAAGGCCTTTTTTATCAATTCAATATGAATAAAAGCCCTTGCTTGTTTGCCATCGCCATGAATTGAAATTCTGTTTTCAAAATTTGCTTCAAATGCAAACTTATTGATTACCGCATCAAAACGCATACTTTTGGAATAACCATAAACATTCCCACAACGGATAACAAAAGTATCTATTTTTTCTTTTAGACGTTCTACATGTTCCTCTCCCCTCATTTTAGAAATACCATAAAATGTTCTAGGGTTGGGTACTGTACCTATCGAAATCATATCTTTATTGGCACCGTACACCCCAATACTACTGGTGTAAACCAACTTTTTGACTTCGCTTTTTTCAATCGCATATACCAACTCGGCAGTTCCCCAATGGTTAACTTGTTCGAAATAATGCGCATCTGTATTGGCAAAAGGAGTGGTTACGTTGGCTGCAAGATGGTAAACGACTTCAACCCCTTTTAACGCTTTTTGTAACTTTCTTGAGTCCAATATATCTCCTTGAATGAATTTCACTTTAGAAGCTGCACCGTGGCGGTGTCCGAGAAAAAAATTATAACTCCCTCTAGACAAGTTATCATAAACCCTTATTTCTTCGATTTGCTCCTTGTCCAAAAGAGACTTCACCAACTCAGTGCCGATGTATCCAGCACCTCCGGTAATTAGTACTATCATATTATTTAGAGATTAAATCTGTGTGTAACCCACATTCTGTTTTATTCATACCATACCAACGTGCTTCTCTTTCCATCATGTCAGGATCGATTTTACGCGTGCATGGTTCACAGCCTATACTCATATACCCTTTGGTTTCTAGCGGGTGTTTGGGCAAGTTGTGCTCTTTTTGGTATTGAAAAATCATTTTAGGGTTCCAATCCAACATAGGATGGAATCGCATAGAATTATGAGGAGCTGGTTGTTCAATTTCCATTGCCTTTCTTACCGCACTTTGGTCTCCTCGAACGCCATTGATCCAAACATCAAACTCCAAAAGCAACTTATCCATGGGTTGTGTTTTATTTATGGAACAACAGTAATCTGGATCAGAAGTAAAAAAGAACTTACCATTGTTATCCCGCTGCATGTTCATAGGAACATCCGATCTAAGATCGACGATATTCAATCCAAATGCCTCTGCCACTTCGTCCCTAAACTTAATTGTTTCTGGGAAATGGTAACCAGTATTGATGAACACGATTGGAATGCTGTTGTCTATTTTGCTTAAAATATGCAACAGCACAATACTGTGCGATTGAAACGAAGAGGTAGTAAACAGTTTTTTACCTGCCTCTTTGTACTTAAAAATATGTTCTTTTATAGCATCAACATTCATAACGACTTATATTTAGAAACTATGCTTTTAATTTTTTCATAGTCGGCGATTTTTTGTTCATAATCTCCAACTCCATTGGCACTCATACTTACATTAGCCTTTTTAAACATCATTTCAGACAAAATAGTTTTGCGCATAGAGAAATGACACTCCGCAACCCCTGTATACGCTAAAATTTCATCTATGTTGTGGCCATCTAAACCACCTCCAGGCATTACTGTGATTTGCCCCTCCTGCCTTTGTACCAGCTTTTTAATCAATGCAGCTCCCTTTTGAACGTTAGCCGCTTGACCTGAAGTTAGCAACCTCTCAAATCCCATTTTTTTGATCGATTCAAATGCATCAAAAGGATCTGAACACATATCAAATGCCCTATGGAAAGTAACTTGTAAGGAACCGCAAGAATCCAATAATTCTTTGCAAACGGGCACATCCACTTTACCAGCCTTGTTCAGTGCTCCAAATACAACGCCATCTACCTCCAATTGCTTGGCCATCTCTATATCCAGCAGCATGTTGTCTATTTCTGATACATTGTATAAAAAATCTCCAGCTCTAGGTCTGATCAGCACATGCAGTTGGATGTCCAAAACTTTCCTCGCCTGCGCAATTAATGCGTAATTTGGAGAGACGCCTCCTTCTACCAAGCTCGTGCACAATTCTATTCTGTCTACTCCAGCCTTTTGGGCTGCTTTACAAGAAAGAATTGAATCTGCTACTACCTCAAATACCATAAAAAATGCATTTCGCACAAATCTAAGACAACTAAGCTCTTATTAAAAATCTTCATGCTCTTTATTGCAGATAAATGTTAATATTCCATCTCTTTTGTATTGTTTTTAAATTTTAAGCTGCATTCGAAACATACTCCCTACCCCTCTTTTCGAATACACTTTAATTTTGCCATGCAGCAACTCTACTTGTGTCTTTACAAGAAACAACCCCAGTCCCTTGCCTTGAATATTTTCGTTGAATCGTTGATAAGGTTGGAACATTTTACCCTCTACCTTTTCAAGTTCAAAACCCAAACCATTGTCCTTTACAACCAAATTCAAGTATTGCTGTGTTGGGTACAATTCCACGTGAATAATAGGTGGCTTTGCACTCCTGTATTTAATAGCATTGGAGATTAAATTGTACAGAATACTTTCCCAATAGGCTTTAACGCTTTTTGTGGTAGTCAAAGAACATTTGAATTCTATTGTAGCACCACTGCGCTTAATTTCCTCTTCCAATTGCTGTTGAACCCCATCCATTAATTCTTGAAAATTAAACTTGGTTATGGCCGACTCCTTTCCTTTTTGCAAGTCAATTATTAAGTTCAAATCTTTAATTATTGAATTCAGTTCATTGGCTTCTTGGTTCACTTTAGTTAAAACGGCTTGGTTGTGTTTAAAATCGATATTGTCCGGATCAAAAATACTAGTAAGCCCTAAAAGCCTAGCAATTGGTGCTTTGAAATTATGGGCTACAATAAAACTAAATTGTTGCAACCTAGTATTGTACTGCACCAGCTCTTTGTTGGTCTCTTTTAATGCAATGGTTCTGCTGTTTACAGTTTCTTCAAGGCGTTCTTGTTGTCTTTCTAACGCCTTGTTTTGGTTCTCAATTTGAGCATTTTGCTGTTTGATTTCTTTGGTTCTGTTGAGAACTTTCTCCTCTAACAATTCATTTTGCTCCACCACCAAATCTTTGTTTTTAACTGCCAAAACCAAACTCTGCTGAATGGCTTCCTTTTTCTCAAATTTCAAAATATTGATGCGGTCGCTTAATGCAATGGAAAGGATTAAAATTTCGAATATGGCGCCCACTTGATTGATGTACCGGATCCAAAGCGATCCTTCTAAAAACCCATTCATCCAAAGGTTGAACATGGTTAAACCAGTAAACAAAATGGACCAACCTAGAATGTACATTCTTGCATTTTTATTGCCCAATAAATAGATGTGAATACCTGATACAATGAGCATAATAGTTCCAATAACAGAAAGACCCGATATTATCCTGATCATCCATAGGTAATCCACAAAAAAAGTACCTGGGGTACAAACCAGTGCTACCACCATATATACCGTGAGTACTTTGCTCCAGAATTTAGAATATTTTTTGACTTCTATAAATTCAAATCCAAACCAGGTAACAAAGAAATTACCTAAAATGATATTAAACAGAATCCACTCCTGCTTAAAAAAAAGTGGGGATGCATCAAAAAACTGTTTCAATTGGCCATTTAAACTGAAATGTGCCAAGGCAAATAAAAACAGATAACATACATAAAGCCAATAAGGCTTAAAATTAGTTGAGAAATACAAGAACAAATTGTACAACACCATTATGATTATGACGCCATAAAAAAAACCAAAAAACAAATTTTCTATTATAGATGTATTAGAAAAAACATGTTGTGCAGACACTCGGATAGGAATCTGAATAGATCCGCGGGCTTTGATTAATAAATAAACACTTGTACTGTGGCCTTTGCTCAATTCAAAAGGAACTACGGGGTATCTAAATCGCTCTGCACCGCTTGTATAGCGGAGATGGTCGCCCTGCATGCTTTTCTTCCACTGCCCTGAAACATTGTCCAGCACATAAGCCGTTACACTGTCTAAAGAAGGGTTTAACAACTGCAGACGCCAATGGCGTATATCAGAGTCATTTTCAAAATCAATTTTTAGCCAAAACTTTTCTTCACTCACTCCAAAATTGATGGGCTTGGATACGGGCTCAAATGGTTCCTTCAATACTGCTTCCAACTCTACTTCTAAAGAATCTCCTCTTAGAATTTGAAAATTGGAAACAGTAGTTTCAGCACCATTTTCTGGGAGAATCACCTGTGCCATTGCCCATTGGCATGTGCCAACTCCCAAGAAGAGTTGAATAAATACAAAGACGGTGAAAATTCTCATTAAAAACGATTACTAGAGGTAATCTATAAAAATAAGAATCTTCTAGAATGAAGCTAGGTTTTAGAGCATAAAAAATTATAGCCAGATGAAAAAAGGGAACCATAAGGTTCCCTCCCTTTAGACTACTTAGTACCCAACATGAGCATTTCATTCATTGAAATTTCGGTAAAGTATTTTTTCTCTCCATTTTCGGACTCAAAATTATTATAGACCAACCGACCTTCTAACATGACTTCTGATCCTTTTTTAAGGTATTTAGAGACTGTTTCTGCTAGTTTTCCCCAAGCAATTATATTGTGCCATTGGGTTTGCTCTTGTTTCTCTCCATTGCCATCTTTGTACGATTCGTTGGTAGCAACTGAAAACTTGGCTACCGAAGTACCACCATTAATAGTTTTAAATTCTGGGTCTGCCCCCAACCTACCAACCAGGTTGACGCTGTTCCTTAAAGATTTCATTGTTTTACATTTAGTTTAAAAAATATTACTTTTCATCCTTCAATAACCTTAAAAATTTTAACAAAAACTGTTTAACTTTCAATTAAAATCGACTATATTAACATTTTAACACAATTTTTTAACCTAAAATATTTTTTATAATGCAGCGAATGTGTTTAGAATGTTCCAAACCCTTTAAAGGGCGATCGGACAAAAAATTTTGCAGCGATAACTGCAGGGTTACCTACAACAACGACAAAAATGCTACGGTACGTGCGTTTTTTAGTCAGATCAATAAAATCCTTTACAAAAACAGAAAAATTCTGAAAGATTTAATTGAAATCTACCAAGAAGAGGATACCAACCCTAAAGTTCTACAACAACTTGGGTTTAATTTCGGATACCATACCCATATTGGTAAATCCGAAGACCGGCAATTGGTATTTTATTGTTATGAATACGGGTACATCAAGGTCAATAAAAACAAGATCACATTGTATAAGTCAGACCAAGAAATACGCAGTACCAATAACCAACATCAGGTTTTAGCGGAGGTCAATTGATGTGGACTGCTTTTTGGAACCCGCCGAATCAAGCCCCTTGCTTCTAGGTCCAGTTTTACTGTTACCAAATACCACAAAACTTTACCATCAAATTCGTCGGAAAGGGTTTTCACTCCTATCTCGGACATCTCTTTGAATGTAATCGGGCTTTGGTGCGCCAACAAATCTAGAATAAAAGCTTTGATGAACTCGTACTTTTTAAGTTCTATGTTTACACCTTTTTTACCACTAGGGTGCTGTGTTTCAATACGTTCCATATACTAAGTTAAAAAACTTAAGTACATAAAAAAAGCCGACAATGTCGGCTTTTTTCTATTTTACTACATTAATAATCTTTTTCGGAACGATAATGATTCTTTTAGGTGGTTTTCCCTCCAACCATTTCTGGACCACTTCGTTTTCAATCACCGCTTTTTCAATGGTTTCATTGGATTCCGATAAACTGAATTTTAGTTTTGCCCGCATTTTGCCATTAATCATAACAGGGTATTCATGCTCTGACACCGTTAAAATTGCAGGATCAAACAGTGGGTACTGCGCATCAAAAACTGTTGTATTGTTGCCCATAACCGACCACAATTCTTCCGCTATATGCGGAGCATATGGGGCTACTACAACTACCAATTCTTTTAGAATGGCTTTTTTATGGCATTTTTGCTGGGTCAATTCATTCACACAGATCATAAAATTACTAACCGAAGTGTTGAATGAAAAACGGTCCAAGTCTTCGGTTGCCTTTTTAATACATTTATGCAAGGACATTAACTCCTCTTTTGTAGCCTCTTCGTCGTTCAAAATCAAATTTCCTTCTTGATCATAAAACAAAGCCCAAAGTTTTTTCAAAAACTTATATACGCCATCAATGCCATTGGTATTCCAAGGTTTGGATTGCTCCAATGGCCCCAAAAACATTTCATACAGTCTTAAGGTATCGGCTCCAAACCGTTCTATTATATCATCTGGACTGACAACATTAAATTTGGACTTAGACATTTTCTCCACTTCTGTACCACAAAGGTATTTGCCATCTTCCAATACAAACTCTGCCTCTTTAAGGTCTGGCCGCCAACTTTTGAACTTTTCCGTGTCCAAGACATCTTGGTGCACTATGTTAACATCTACGTGCATGGGCGCGCAGTCGTATTCTTTTCGCAATCCAAAGGATACAAATTGGTTGCTGCCTTTCACCCTGTAAACAAAATTAGAGCGCCCTTGGATCATTCCTTGGTTGATCATTTTTTTGAATGGTTCGTCTGCCGTAACATGCCCTCTATCGTATAGAAACTTCGTCCAAAACCTAGAGTAAATCAAATGCCCAGTGGCATGCTCGGTGCCTCCTATATACAAATCAACATTTTCCCAATATGCTTGTTCTTTCTCCCCTACTATGGCTGTCTTATTGTGTGCATCCATGTACCTGAAAAAATACCAACTAGATCCTGCCCAGCCCGGCATGGTAGACAACTCATAAGACTGCCCTTTGTAATTCCAACCTTCTGCCCTACCCAATGGAGGATCACCAGCTTCAGTTGGTAAATATTTATCTACGTCGGGCAATTCTACTGGCATGTCTTTTTCCTCTACCAGTTTTGGGATCCCATTTTCAAAATATACTGGAAATGGTTCGCCCCAATATCTTTGTCTTCCAAAGATTGCATCCCTAAGTCGAAAATTAACCTTACCTCTGCCAATCCCCATCAACTCTATTTTCTTAATCCCAGCCTCAATTGCTTCTAGCGGTGAGAGGCCGTTCATAAATCCGGATTGGATCATTTTACCTTCTTTGGTAGGATCTGCTGCTTCTTCTATATTTTGCTGGTCAATTATTTGAATGATTGGAAGATCAAACTTCTTTGCAAAATCATAATCTCTTTGGTCTCCACTTGGTACGGCCATCACTGCACCAGTACCATAACCAGCAAGCACATAATCTGCTACCCAAACTGGTATTTTTTTATCTTCAAATGGATGTTGTACATAGGCTCCTGTAAAAACCCCTGTAATATTATCCACTTCTGCTTGGCGCTCTCTTTCACTCCTATTTTTGGCCACTTCCACATAGGCCTCCACAGCCTCTTTCTGTTCTTTTGTGGTAATTTGCTCTACCAACTCACTTTCTGGTGCCAACACTACAAACGACACACCATAAATGGTATCCATTCGCGTGGTGAAAACTTTTATTTGCTCCTCATGGCCATCAATTGAAAAAGACACTTCGGCTCCCAAAGATTTGCCTATCCAATTCCTTTGCATTTCTTTTACAGCATCCGACCAATCCAAATCATCCAACCCTCGCAACAACCTGTCGGAATATGCCGTTATTCTCATATTCCATTGCATCATGTCTTTTCGGACCACAGGGTACCCACCTCTTTCAGAAAAGCCATCTTTTACTTCATCGTTAGACAATACTGTACCCAATTCGGCACACCAATTAACAGTTGTGTTGGCCAAATAAGCCAACCTGTATTGTTGTAAAATATCTTCTTGTTCATTTTCGCTGTATGCCCCCCACTCTTCTGCAGTAAACACCGAACTATCTTCTTCACAAGCTGCAGAAACAGACGCACTCCCATTCTTTGAAAAAGCTGCTTTTAACTCTTCAATAGGTTCTGCTTTGTCTGTTTCGTTGTTATACCAAGAATCAAACAATTGCATAAAAATCCACTGTGTCCATTTGTAGTACTCAGGGTCACATGTTTGCACTTCTTTGTCCCAATCGTAAGCAAATCCAATATTTTTGAGCTGCTCCTTGTACCGTTTGATATTGGTTTCTGTAGTCACCGCAGGGTGCTGGCCTGTTTGAATGGCATATTGCTCTGCTGGCAATCCAAAAGCGTCAAAACCCATTGGGTGCAACACATTAAATCCTTTAAGGCGTTTGTACCGGGCCATTATATCACTGGCTATGTACCCTAGGGGATGGCCAACATGCAAACCGGCCCCACTTGGATATGGGAACATGTCCAGCACATAATATTTTGGTTTTTGGGTATCAATAGGGGCTTCAAAAGTTTTGTTTTGCTGCCAAAACTGCTGCCACTTCTTTTCTAAATCTTTGAATTCGTACAATGCCATTCCGCAATATTTATTTTTCCACCTTAAAAAGTTGTGCAAAAATACAGGATTGCATTGAATTGTGAAGTTTTAATCTGGATAATTTTAAAAATCGTCGTCCCCTGAATCGTCATCCGGTTCTTCCTCTTTGGCCGGCGGTGTGTCTTTTGGCGCTGCGTCCTTATTCTTTTTCTTCTTCTCCTTTTTCTTTTTCTTCTTTTTCTTCTTCTTAGGAGGGTTTTCTTCTAGGTCTGCCCCATTTGGCACAGGCCCTTCTACATTTTCAGTTGCTGTAGAATCATTTTTATTCTTTTTCTTCCTTTTTAGGAACCCGAACAATCCCTTTTTCTTTTTACCCGTATCGCCCACATCAATTGCAGAAGTCTTTTCATCCTCTAATTGGGACTTTTTTTGCACTGCCATTAATTTTTCTTCTGGGTAAACTAGGATATCGTTTAAGTACCAAAAATAATATTCTTGCTCTACATTAAACTGCTCCTTCCATGGCAATTCATTTTTAGCACTATCGAGCGCTGCGCTATCCAGCATATCTACCTCGGCCAACATCAAAGCATCTCCAGTAAATGCAAGAGAGTCATCCAATACCGGATAAACTTCTTCCATTGCTATGTTGTTCATGACCCGGATCTTCTTTTTATAGGGCTGTCGGACACCAACCAAATACTGGTCCTTTTTTACTTCAACTATTTTAGGTAGGGAGTCTTCGCCAAACGTGCTGAATTGTTTTTTAAGAACATCTTTATCGTATATAAAAGCACTCGCATAGGCCGGACATACATGCCTTTCAGCACAAGAGCTTGCGAGAACAACGGTTAAAATACATATTAAATAAAGTGCCTGCTTCATCAAATTTATTAACGCTAAATCAGCAAATCAATTGAATGGTAGCCCAATTTTTTCTGCATGACGACCGATAAAGGTAACTTTAATTTACAAAAATTTAAAAAAATAACGTTAAAACATCTATTTTATCCGTTAAAGCTGGCTCAAAACCCGTTCTTTGTCAGCCTTTTTCAAGCCATTCACTACTAAAAGGTAGGATTTCTTAACCATTTCTTCGAATAACAAATCGTTAACGTCGTGGTTGGCCTCTACGGTATTCCAATGCTTTTTACTCATATGGTAGCCTGGTTGTACCGCGTGGTAGCGCTCTCGAAGTTGCTCCGCTTCGTCAGGATCGCATTTTAAATTTGCCGAAACAAAATTATCCACATTGGTCAATGCAAACATTTTATTGGCCACTTTAAACACCAATGTTTGTTCGTCAAAAGGGAATGACTCAGTAGTTTCAGGAAAAGCCAGACAATAACTACGAAACGATTCTATATTCATATCACATTAATCTTTTGACTATAAGGTATATAACCGCCAAAAGAAAAACAATTATTGAGAACTTATTAACACCATGCATCATTCTCAAACTAAAACTTCGAGGTTTGTTCGGATCTTTTTTTCTAAAAAAATAGGTGCCAACTTCTTTGAGGTTAAAGAATTCTTTGAGCTTATTTTCTGCCATTAGTTTTCTATTAAGGTGTCATTTTGAACAGGTTCTACCCAGTTGTCATCTTCTTTGATAATGTTGATCAGTTCTTCCACTGCTAAATCGCTTTGCACATTTTTTTTGACCACATCCTGCCCTTTGTACAAAGTAATCTTCCCTTTTCCAGAGCCGACATAGCCGTAATCTGCATCTGCCATTTCTCCTGGTCCATTTACAATACATCCCATGATACCTATCTTCACTCCTTTAAGGTGGTCCGTTCTCTTCCTTATCATGGCGGTAGTTTCTTGCAAGTCAAAAAGCGTTCTTCCACAAGATGGGCAAGAAATGTACTCTGTTTTACTCATTCTTGTTCTTGCCGCTTGTAATATCCCAAAACTTAAATTATTGCTGAATTTTGTATCGGATAAAGACTGGACGTTGCAATGGAGCAGCACACCATCTCCGAGACCATCAATCAACAACCCTCCAATATCGGTAGCCGCATACAACTGCATTTGTTCCTCCGAAAGTGCTTCGTATTTACTTGTTAATACTACTGGTATTTTAATTTTAGCAGCCATCAATCTATAAAAGAATTGCCTTATGGTAGCCATGGCATGGTGGTTGGATGTTCCCACTAAAAGAACTGCATTGGAAAGCCCCTGCAACAAGTCCAGCTCCAGCCCTGCTTCTAAATTCCAATCTACAAATACCAAATCTTCTTGTTCTATGGAAGTGGATGAAAGCTGGCTTCCTTGTATCAATGGAAAAATATTAGCCTTTTCCTTTGTGGTTGTATAGGTTGTCCAATCCACAATAAACTTCATCCCATTTGGCGGGACATCAAAGTCAATGGACTTATTTCCAGAATAAATAAAATCAGCAGCCAAATCGTTGGTAGTCCATTTGTCGGTTGCTGGCAAATAATAATGCCCAACATTTTTAATGCCTTCCAAGGTAATTGCATTTTCTTGGCTCATGTTGGCAACCACCACAGGAACGTTGTGTCCCCCAATGGTATTCAATTCTAATGATTCTCTTTTCTCAAACGAATAAGGATCTTTAAGGGCATTTAACAATGGGGCGTTGTGCGTATTTCTGTTGTTATAACGGTTCACTAGGTTAAAAGCTACTGGTGCTTCCAATTCTGGTTCTTCGGTTAAGGAAACTCTAATTGTGTCGCCCAGGCCATCTTCCAACAAGGTACCAATACCCACGGCCGATTTGATCCGACCATCCTCTCCTTCCCCTGCTTCCGTTACGCCCAAATGCAATGGGTAGGGCTGCATGCCTTCCTCATCCATTTTTTGAACCAACAACCGGTATGCCTGTACCATAACCCGTGTATTGCTTGATTTCATAGACAGTACTACCTGGTGGTAGTCCATGGCCTCACAAATTCTCAAAAACTCTAAAGCGGATTCTACCATTCCAATAGCAGTATCCCCGTACCGACTCATAATCCGATCTGAAAGAGACCCATGGTTGGTTCCAATGCGCATGGCCGTTCCATGTTCTTTACATATTTGGACCAATGGCTCAAACTTTTCTTTTATGCGGTCCAATTCTGCTTGGTACGAAGCATCGGTGTATTCGATCGATTCGAATTTCTTTTTATCGGCATAATTGCCTGGGTTGACCCGCACTTTTTCCACAATCTTGGCAGCAACCTCCGCTGCATTCGGTGTAAAATGAATGTCTGCTACCAATGGAACGGTGCAGCCCCTTTTGCGCAGTTCATTTTTAATTGCTCCTAAATTTTCTGCTTCTTTAATACTCGGTGCGGTGATGCGTACATATTCGCAGCCCGCTGCCACCATTTTTAGAACTTGTTCCACAGAACCTAGGGTATCCATGGTATCCACAGTGGTCATGGATTGCACCCGTATGGGATTGTCTCCACCACAGGGCACTCCACCTATGTCTACTTCAATACTTTTTCTACGCTTGTAGTTGTTTAAATCTTTACAATAGGCTGGAAAGGAAGCAATTTCTGAATTCATTGTATAACTGTTAATGCTACAAAACTAACAGTAAAATTTATGAAAAGTTTATAAAGCTGGTAGATTTTTAGTATTGTGTTTTAATCCCCATTAAATTCATTTTCAAAATCCTTCCAGTTTTGATTTTTGTAATGGTCTTCGCCTATGTAATGGAGGATTGGTTTAAATTGTTCTGGTTTTAGGAACCCTTTTAATTGTTGGATTATTTTTAAGTCTTCGTTCAGTATAACCACCGTGGGATAAGACAATTTATTGCTCATTAAAGTAGCAGCAAGCTCATGGTAGCCCCGCGAACCTTGGCTCACATACTTAAACGTATGTTCTTGAAACAAAATATCTTCTTTTTGTTCTGCATTCAATTTAACCGGATAGTAGTGCTCATTTAAATAAGACGCAATTTCAGGAGAGTTGAAAGTTTTTTCATCCATCACCTTGCACCAACCACACCAGTTGGTATAAACATCGACCATTAGTTTTTTGGGATGTTTTTCATTTAAAGCCACCGCTTCTTCGAAGCTATACCATTTCACCAAAGGTTCCTCTACTGGTTTAAAGGCTGCCAATGCTACCAACACCACCAGCAAAAACAAACGCAAAAATTTATTCATATCCATTAATGTTTTACAACAATACGATTTTCGGCCAATTTATCATTTCTGAATGCCGTATTATAACAATTTCCTATTAAAAATCATTCCCCAATTCCCTCCCCCAAAAAAATAAAATAAAAAAAATCGCAATTGGGTGTAATGTTTGGAACATTATTGCAACTAAATGGTTAAGAATCTTAAATAACGAAGGCTTCTTTATATTTTAAATTAGAAGAAGGAGACACAATCACTTATTTAAGGAGTTAAATAAATGTTACAAAATGTAACCTTTTTGTTAAAAAAAGAGTCTAAATAAAAAAAGGAAGAAATGAAACCGGCCATTAATCAACTCACTACAAAATTCAAAATGCCTTTATTGGTATTGGGATTGTTCGTTGCACTAGTAGCGTTTAATCTTTCTGTTTCACAATCTGCTAGTAAAAACAACTACCCTCCTGTTCCGAGTAAGGAAAAAGCCGTGGCTTTGCAAAAAGACATGACTCAAAAAAGAGAAATAGACAAACCAGCGGAATCGAAAGTTAAAGTTATTGAATCGATTTTGCCAATGCAGTTGATCCTTCGACAAATCAAAAGTTTACATTCCAAATAGAATCTATGAAGACAAACGTTTACACCCTTCTATTGTGTTTTGTTTCTTTGGGCAGCTTTGCGCAAGAGAACATCTATAAAATTGACGAAAATTTCAAGATCAACCTCAATGGCGTTCTTAAACTATACTCGGACGACGCCAACGTAACCATCAAAGGCGAAGACCGCATTGACGCCCATGTTTATGTGTATAGAAACCACGTGGTTAAAGGGCTCTCCATTGGAGATAAGTCTTTCCAGGTTGAAATAGAAGAAGAAGATGGCAACTTGTATATTACTGAAAGAGAAGAAGGCAATGTTTCTATGATAGGGTATTCGCGTTTGGACTATGAAATCGTAATTGCGGTACCAAAAACAGTGAATTTAAAACTTAAAGGGGACGACGATGACTACGACATATCGAATGTCAAAGGTTTTGT
Organism: Cytophagales bacterium Alg240-R148; assembly: GCA_900537185.1. Taxonomy (GTDB): domain Bacteria; phylum Bacteroidota; class Bacteroidia; order Cytophagales; family Cyclobacteriaceae; genus Alg240-R148. The sequence continues at coordinate 1,454,152 of LS999826.1, read as the reverse complement.
GAAAATCGATGCAGATGACAGCGATGTAAATTTAAAAAATTGTACTGGGTCAGAATTTCATTTCGATATGGACGATGGAGATGTAACCATGGACAAGGGCAACGGGGATTTATATGCCAAACTAGATGATGGCGATATCAATATTGACAACGGAAATTTTGAATCTGTTGAAATAAGCACCGATGATGGTGACATCGACATTGCAACTTCACTTTCTTCTAGTGGCGAATACAATTTTAGAGTAGATGATGGCAACCTAACTTTTAGAGTGTTGGGTGGCGGAGGTTCATTTGACATCAAACACGACGATGGCAACGTAAGCATAGGAAACGAATACAACATTATAGAATCAAGCGAAAACTACAAAAGTTTCAGGCTTAAGGGAGGGGACGCCTTCGTTAAGATCCGATGCAATGATTCTAGAATCAGCTTAAGATAAAAATACATCCAAACTAACAAAAAAAGGTAGCCCGGAAGCTACCTTTTTTTGTTTAAATAGATTTTTAAAACAATTCCTTTGCAATTTTATAAACAGAACCCGATTTACCCATCGAATAATAATGCAAACACGGTGCGCCAAATTCGATAAGTTCTTTGGACTGTTTGATCGCCCATTCAATACCTACTTGTCTTACTTCAGCATTATTTTTACAAGCTTCTACTGCCGACACCAGCTCTTGTGGCAAGTCAATATAAAAGATTCTTGGCAGCACATTGAGTTGTCTTTTTGTTGTAATAGGTTTTAACCCTGGAATTATTGGTACATTGATGCCAACACTCCTGCATTTTTTCACAAACTCTATGTACTTCTGGGTGTCAAAAAACATTTGTGTTACAATGTAATCTGCGCCTTGGTCCACTTTTAGTTTTAGATACTTCAAATCTGCATCTAGGTTTGGTGCAGAAAAATGTTTTTCAGGATACCCAGCAACGCCAATACAAAAATCTGTGGCATTGGCATTTTCCAAAGTGTCATCCAGGTAGTTCCCATTGTTCATGCCTCTTACTTGGGTCAAAAGTTCCGATGCATATTGATGCCCATCCACCTCTGGTACAAACTCTGGTTCACTTTTGATGGCATCTCCTTGCAAAACCAACACATTGTCGATACCTAGGAAATTTAAATCAATCAATGCGTTTTCCGTTTCCTCTTTCGAAAAGCCCCCACAAATAATATGGGGTACTGTATCGATGTTGTATTTATTTTGAAGCGCTGCACAAATACCTACTGTCCCTGGGCGTTTTCTTGTAACCTTTTTTTCAAGTAGCCCATTGCCCCTTTTTTTGAACACATATTCTTCTCTGTGGTAAGTAACATCAATAAAAGGTGGTTTGAATTCCATCAAAGGGTCAATACTTTTTATTAAATTCTCCATGGTATCTCCCTTCATTGGAGGAAGAATTTCAAAAGAAAACAAGGTATCTTTCGCATTGCTGATGTGTTCTATAACTTTCATATTATATATCGTAATTTAAGTTTGGAGCCAACCATTTTTCAATTTCAGCCACCGATTGTCCCTTGCGTTTGGCATAGTCTATAACTTGGTCTTTTTCAATTTTTCCTAATCCAAAATATTTGGATTCTGGATGGGAAAAATAAAACCCACTTACCGAAGCCGCAGGGTACATGGCCATGGACTCTGTTAGCTGAATTCCCGTTTGTTCTTCTGCATCCAATAATCCAAATAAAATAGGTTTCTCGGTATGATCTGGGCATGCCGGATAACCCGGGGCAGGCCTAATACCTGCATATTGTTCTTTAATTAGCTCTTTGTTGTCCAATTTTTCATTTTTGGAATACCCCCAAAGTTCCTTTCTAACCTTTTCATGCATCAACTCCGCAAACGCCTCGGCCAGTCTATCTGCTAAGGCCTTTACCATAATTTCGTTGTAGTCGTCGTGCTCGGCTTTGTATTGTTCAATTAATTTTTCAATACCTATCCCTGCCGTTACGGCAAATCCACCCATATAGTCTGGTACACCTTTGCTTTCGGGTGCTACATAATCTGCCAAACTGTGGTTGCTAATTCCTTTACCTTTTTTACCTTGTTGCCTTAGGAAATGAAAAGTGGCTAGTTCGTGGTCCCGTTCGTTGTTGGAGTAAATTTCAACGTCGTCTCCAAGAGCATTGGCTGGATAAATTCCAACTACGGCATTGGCTGTCAACAACCGGTTGTTGATGATTTTGTCCAGTAAAACATTCGCATCCTCGAATAATTTTGTAGCCTCTACTCCTACCACTTTATCTTCCAATATAGCAGGATACTTTCCTTTCAGCATCCAGGTAGAGAAAAATGGGGTCCAATCGATGTAGGGTCTAATTTCTGATAAATCATAGTCGTTGAAAGTCTTATTGCCAATAAAGCTAGGCACGGTAGGTTGGTGTTCTTCCCAGTCTACTACTTGTTTGTTCAACTTTGCATCGTTGTAAGGAATGTAATTTTTGTTCTTTTGTCTGTTCGCATGGTTGGTTCGAACCTCTTCGTACTCTTTTTTGGTTTTGGTATGGAAAGATTCTTTTTGTGTCTCACTGATCAGCGCCCCAGTTACTGGAACACTTTTAGAAGCATCCAAAACATGTACCACTGAACCAGCATAACAAGGATCAATTTTAACTGCTGTATGAACCCTAGAGGTAGTAGCTCCCCCAATTAACAAAGGGAGGTCCATTTTTCTTTTTTCCATTTCTCTTGCCACGCCTACCATTTCATCGAGCGATGGCGTAATCAAACCACTTAGACCAATGGCCTGGACATTTTCTTCTATTGCTTTGTCCAGTATTTTTTCGGTGGGCACCATAACGCCCATGTCAATAATCTCGTAATTGTTACACGCCAATACAACACCAACAATGTTCTTTCCAATGTCGTGCACATCTCCTTTTACAGTAGCAAGCAATACCTTTGGCGCACTTGTCACGCTATTGTTCTTCGCCTTTTCTTCTTCTAAATACGGCAGCAAATAGGCCACGGCCTTTTTCATTACCCTCGCACTTTTTACTACTTGGGGTAAAAACATTTTACCACTTCCAAAAAGATCTCCAACCACGTTCATACCATCCATTAATGGCCCTTCAATTACGGTTAACGGCGAGCCGTATTTAACTCGAACCTCTTCTGTATCTGCGTCAATAAAGTCCACAATACCCTTTACTAGAGCATGGGTTAATCTGCCCTCTACCTCTTGCTCTCTCCAACTAAGGTCATTCTCTCTTTTTTTACCACTGCCCTTTACGGTTTCAGCGTAATCAATTAGTACCTCTGTGGCTTCATCGCTTCGGTCCAAAAGAACATCTTCTACTTTATCGAGCAATTCTTTTGGGATATCATCGTATACTTCCAACAATGCAGGGTTCACAATCCCCATGTCCATACCATGTTGGATCCCATGGTATAAAAATGCAGAGTGCATGGCCTCTCTAACGGCGTTATTACCCCTAAATGAAAAGGAAATATTACTTACCCCCCCAGAGACCTTAGCACCTGGTAGGTTTTCTTTAATCCAATGGGTCGCCCTAAAAAAATCAATGGCATTTTTCCTGTGCTCTTCCATACCAGTTGCAACAGGGAATATATTTGGGTCAAAAATTATATCTTCCGCTGGAAACCCTATTTGCTCGGTAAGAATAGTATACGAACGTTCGCATATTTCGATTCTACGTTGGTAAGTGTCCGCCTGCCCAACTTCATCAAAGGCCATCACTACTACTGCTGCTCCGTATGCTTTTATTTTTTTGGCATGATGAAAAAACTCTTCCTCTCCTTCCTTTAAGCTAATAGAATTGACTACTCCTTTACCTTGAATGCATTGCAACCCAGCTTCTATGATGTCCCATTTGGAAGAATCAATCATAATGGGTACTCTGGCAATATCCGGTTCGGACGCTATGAGGTGTAAAAACTTAACCATCGCCTCCTTCCCGTCAATTAAGCCATCGTCCATGTTGATGTCAATAATTTGCGCACCTCCTTCTACTTGGTCTCTGGCAATGCTCAGCGCCTCCTCAAAAGATTCTTCTTTTATTAACCTCAAAAACTTTTTAGACCCGGCAACATTGGTTCTTTCCCCAACATTAATAAAATTGGTTTCAGGTGTAATCACCAAGGGTTCTAATCCGCTTAATTTTAATGGTTTTAATTCACTCATATGCTTACATTAATACGGACCAATTGTCTTCTGGCCCATTGTTGTGCCAATCTTTGTACTTCTCTCCGCCACCTCTAATGGCCCAATCAGAGTCTATGGTCAATTTAGAACTAATACCTCCTCTTGGATTGCAAACCATAACGATTCGCATTCTATCTGGGTTATAAACCTCAATTAAGTGGTCGTAAAAGATATTGATCAATCGCTCATAAGAAACTGTGATATCCCGCAAATGGTAAACATATTGTTTAAGAGACTTCAGTTCTATGATCTTATTTTTAGGGTAAAAAGTTAAAAAAACTGTTGCAAAATCAGGTTGACTTTGCACCCCTAAAAAAGTGAATTCCGGTATTTTAACTTTAATTTCGTAGGCCTCTCCAGTTGGGTTAGGCAGTGCTTTCAAAATGGAAGCATCAATTTCGCTGTACAGTTTAACCGACATGTTGTTCTATTTTTCTTGGTTGGTATTGAGAAGCCAAATTGGCAATTGCCTGGATGTGCTCCGGTGTAGTACCGCAACAACCACCAACAATATTGACCAACGACTCCTCTAAAAATTCTTTTATCTGATCTGCCATTTGTTCTGGCGTTTCATCGTATTGACCAAATTCATTGGGCAACCCAGCATTGGGGTGTGCACTAACAAATAAATCTGATTTCTTATCCAGCACCTGCAAATATTGCCTCAGTTCTTTTGCTCCTAAAGCACAATTCAAACCAATGCTCATTGGGTTGCTGTGCCGTATTGAAATCAAAAAAGCTTCAGTAGTTTGTCCGGACAGTGTACGACCAGAAGCATCGGTAATGGTGCCACTAATCATAACAGGAATGTCCTTTCCTTCTGATTCTTTTACTTCATTGATTGCAAACAACGCCGCCTTCGCATTCAAAGTGTCAAAAATGGTTTCAACTAAAAATATATCTGCTCCTCCATCCAATAATGCTTTGGATTGTAAAGTATAGGCGTCTACCAATTCCTGAAAAGTAATGGCCCTATAGCCCGGGTCGTTAACATCTGGAGACATGGAAGCCGTTTTATTGGTTGGCCCCAAAGATCCCGCTACAAATCGGGGTTTGTGCGGTTCTTTCTCTGTGAATTCCTGTGCCACCTCCTTTGCAATTTTTGCAGATTCATAATTCAAATCATACACAGCATCTTCTAAACCATAATCCTCCTGGGCAATGGTGGTACCACTGAAAGTATTGGTTTCTGCAATGTCCGCTCCTGCTTCAAAATACAAGGCATGAATTTCCTTGATTATATCGGGTCGGGTTAAAGATAAAATATCGTTGTTACCCTTTAGAGGTAAGGCATGGTTCTTAAATCTTTCTCCTCTAAAATCTTCTTCTGTAAGGTCATGCCTTTGAATCATGGTACCCATGGCGCCATCCAGAATTAAAATCTTTTCTTGAAGTATGCTTCTTATGCTCAAATCAATTGCGTTTAAATTTAAGCTTATCCAGAAAGAGTTGTTAGACACCACTGACTTATCTTTTCCTATTGGTTCATAGGTGGGATTTGGCACCACTACCAGAGATGGAAGGTTGCCAAGACGTCTCAGGGCCCAATCCCTCAGTCTTTCTTGATAAGCGAGCACAAAGTATGAAAATATAAATCAGAAATAAAAATTAACGATTCAATAATTACGACGAACTTCATTTTTAAAAGAGAAATAACGGTAGTCATCGACCAAAACCCAGTATAAAACCGGAAATATTGGTATAATTAATAGTTTTGCCGTATAATTAAGATTGAAAAGGTAATAAAATAGAATCGACTGTAGTTTAATGCCGAAATATTTTATTTCTTTGCCTGATTATTGGCTGTTAACTGATGTATTTTTACGTATTAAACTCATTGTTTGATAAACATATTGAATGAAGAAGCTTCTAAGCTATATTTTGCTGATACTACCTGCTTATTTATTTGGCCAAGAACAACCAATATATAACCATTTTTACATCAATCCCTATGTCTACAATCCGGCGTATGCTGGAAGTCATGGGTACACAGTGGCTTATGCCAATTTTAGAAATCAATGGTCTGAAATAGAGGGAGCACCTACAACTTATACATTAACAATAGATGCCCCCTTAAAAAAGGGCGTATCACTGGGTGCCAACATATTCAGCGACGAAAGAGGCTTCATCACCACTAATTCCGGACAATTAACTTTTGGATACAGAGTCCCTTTTTCGAAAGAGACAGGACTAAATTTCGGTATTTCTGGAGGGGCCGGTACCAACAACATTGATTTTTCCCAACTTCCCGATGACGCCATAGAAGATCCTGTTATACAAAACATTTTAGAAAACAATTTCTTTGTAAATGCCCGATTCGGGTTAAATTTTGATCTTAACAACATTCATTTTGGATTTGTTTTGCCTAACCTGATCAAAAGCCCGCTTTTTAGTACACAAGAATTTGCAGAATTTGAATTTGATGCCCTTTCACAATACATGGTGATGGGTAAAGTAAAACTAGATTTCTCTCCTACCACTTATTTACAGCCGTTTGTAATTTACAAACAACTCATAGATGGCCAACCCCAATTTGAAGGGGTACTCACCCTACACCTTAAAAACACAGTATGGATTGGAGGTTCTTATAGACAAGGGTATGGTCCTTCTGGAATTTTTGGTTTGCAAGCAAAAGATGTCTTTACAATGGCTTATTCCTATGAATTGGCTGAGAAACAGTCTTCCAGTATTGGAGGTGGGACGCACGAAATTCAAATTAGTTTGAGATTGGGTAAGAATAAGAAAAAAGAAGAAGAGGACAAACCTAGAAGTCCAAATGTGGTTGCAACCACCTACCCTCCAGTTGAAGAAGATCCGGTTGAAGAAGACCCAGTCGAAGAGCCAGTTGAAGAACCGGAAACAACAACCGAAACGGTAAATGAACCGGAAAGAAGGCCAACACCAGAAGAAGAGCAACCAACAGAAACTCAAAAAGATCCGGTAACCCCAATAATTATACCTTCGCACCGACAAGAACCGGAAGTTAAAGAGGCCCCTAAGAAAAAAGATGCACCGGTTGTTTTCCGGAAAGGGAGCCATGAAGACGAGCTGCACGTAGGGCACTATGTAATTGTAGGTGCATTTGGACAAAAATCGAATGCAGAAAGAGCCGCTTCTGAAATGCGCAGAAACGGCGAAAATGCTGAAATTGGATATGTTTCAGAGAAAAACAGGTACTACATATACATTTCTAAGTCGCAAAGCGCTTCAGAAGCCAGAAGAGTAAGAGACAAGGTTAGAGGAAGTGGTGAATTTCCAAGCGCATGGTACTTATTAATGCAAGAAGAAAGTATCAAGGAAGTGGACTACATCCCTCCGACCCCTGCGCCACAAGCAAAAGTGGAAACAGACCATACTCCAAAAGAGACAAAACAAACTACCGCAGCAGTTGCTGCACCTATCATAATCCCTGCCACCAAAGACAATCCTCCGGCTGAGGTAGAAAGAGAAGTCGAAAGAGAAGCGGCAAAACCACAACCTGCTACTCAAGAACCAGCTGTGGAAGAAACACCTAAAACTGAAACGGTAGTGGTAATTCCTAAAAAAGAGACTACCGATCCGCAGCCTACCAAAAAGGAAGATGTACCGGTCATTGTTAGACGAGGCAAACACCCTTTAGAACTGGCCGAAGGTCATTATGTTATAGTTGGAGCCTTTGGTAGTTTGAAAAATGCTGAAAAGTTATCGGATCAAATGTTTAATGAGGGTTTTAGAGCATCGTTCGGCTATGTATCGGAAAAACAATTGTTTTATGTTTACCTATCTAAAACAATATCTTCCAGTTCTGCCAGAAGAGAAAGGGATAGACTTCGAAAATTCCCTGAATTTAGCAAGGCCTGGTATTTGCTGGTTCAAGAATAGAAGAGCATAAAATTCTTATTATTCAATTTCAATACTCCAGCCTTTTGATGTCTGTATTTTTTTGATATGGTATGGGGCATCCCAACGCCGGTCAATATTAGAACTTTAACCTTAAGTATCTTCTACCATTTCAAGTTAGTTGACAGAAACTTTTTTTCACTGGTCAAATGAAATTGCAGAGTACACTTCCTCATTTGTTCTGGGATTATAGGAACAATAGGCGGGTCAAAAGTTTGTGCTTTTTTGTCGTTCTGAAAGCTGGTTTCTACACTACACCACTTAGAACACTTTCTACATTTTTACTGGATTTAACTCAGCAATTGGTAGGCAATAAAACTTGAAATATAGGCCATGGCAGACATATAGGTAAATTGGATAATTGGCCATTTCCAACTTTTTGTTTCACGTTTCACCACCGCCAACGTACTCATACATTGCATGGCAAATACATAAAACAATAACAACGACCACGATGTGGCTCTGTTGTATTCTGCCTCCCCAGTTTCTGGATCGATAGCACTTTCCATTTTCGCCCTTATCTTATACTCGTCTTCTTCGGCACTTCCGATGCTGTAGATGGTGGCCATCGTACCTACAAAAACTTCGCGTGCAGCAAAAGAAGTGATCAACGCAATTCCCATCTTCCAATTTAACCCAATTGGCGCTATGGCCGGCTCTATGGCCTTTCCAAAATGTCCTGCGTAACTCACCTCAAGCTGCTTGGAAGCAACCAAATTGGCCGTTTGCTCCGCACCCATCGCTTTGGATTCTGCTTCTATCTGGGCCTGCTTACCTGCTTGCACAATAGAATCTCCTGGGCCATAACTTGCTAAAAACCAAAGCACAATTGAAATCAACATGATGACTTTCCCTGCCTCTAAAACAAAAGACATCACTTTTTCTTTTACTGTAAAAAGGACATTTTTAACAACCGGAGCGCGGTAAGGAGGCATCTCAATCATTAAAAAACTCTTTTCGTCTGATTTTAATATCTTTTTAAAAGTCCAAGCAGCTAGGAGCGCCGAAATTATGCCCAATAAATATAAGGCCATGAACACCAGTGCTTGTGAATTGAATACTTTCCAAACGGTATAGGACGGGATTACAAACGCAATTAGCAAGGTATACACCGGTATTCTAGCGGAGCAACTGATCAGAGGCGTAACCATAATAGTGATCAACCTTTCCTTCCAATTGCTTATGGTACGCGTAGACATTATCGCTGGTACTGCACAAGCTCCAGAAGAAACAAGGGCCACAATGCTACGGCCATTTAATCCAAATTTTTGCATGATGCTATCGAACATATAAACTGCTCTTGACATGTAACCAATTTCCTCTAAGAGAGATATCAAAAAGAACAAAATTGTTATTTGGGGAATAAAAACCAGCACCCCCCCTAGGCCTGCCAAAACACCATCGGTGAGCAAATCAGTAGCCCAACTTTCTGGTAGGATGGTTTTCAAATAGGTCCCAGTGATTCCAAAACCTTCTTCGATCCAATTCATGGGTAACTCTGACCACGAAAAAATGGCATTGAACACCAAAAACATCAAAGCAAAAAACAACAGGGGCCCAGCCACTTTGTTGGTCACTACTTTATCTATTTTATCGGAAAAGGAGGCTTCTCCTTTTTTTGAATCGCGCAAGCACTTTTTCAAAACAGGAGTGAACCGATCGTATCGACTCATAGTCTCCTCTACTTGTGCCCTCAATTCGTTGAATTGGTGTGTTTTTCTTATGGCAAGTATGGCTTGTTGTTGGCTGGCATCCAACATTTTATGTTGGTGCCCAAAATGTACCAAAAGCAAGGCTTTATAGTTGTTGGGCTCATCGTGTACATTTTGTACTGCAGCAACTATTTCTTTTAAGTTCGAACCGGGATGGTAAAATGTTTTATTGTTGCCAACTGTTTCGTTCTTTAACAACTGGGCCATACTCGATTTCAATACAGATAGGTTGTACCCTGTTCGACCGCTCAATTCAACCACTTCAATGCCCAACTCCTTTTTTAGTTGCCCAACATCAATTTGTATCCCCTCCTTCTCTGCCAAATCCATCATATTCAAGCCTAAAACCACCGGTATGCCCAAGTCTATGATTTGAGTAAGCAGGAGCATTTGCGGTTCTAACTTGGTAACATCTGCAATGTAAACAATAGCATCTGGGTGGTTCTTATCTGTTCTATCAATTAAAGTAGATACTACTATGCTCTCATCTTTAGATCCAGGAAAAATGCTGTAGGTACCTGGGAAGTCAATTATTTCTACTTCCTCCTCCAGGTTCAATTTTGCTACCCCGACTTTTTTATCCACCGTTACACCAGGGAAATTTCCAACTTTTTGTCGTAGGCCTGTTAATAAATTAAAAATAGAAGACTTGCCGCAATTAGGGTTTCCAATTAAGGCTATTTTTTTTAGGGGATTCTGAGACATGCGCTTATTGCAAATTTAGGCTAACAGAACCTGCTTCCTTCACTCTTAGAGCTATGTTGGCACCATTAATTTTAAAGTAAATAGCACCATTCATTGGTATTTTTCTTATCATGGTAACAACAGAACCGGGAAGCACCCCCATCGACATCAACCTGGACGCAACTCTTTCATCCAAAAAATCGACTATTACTCCTCTTTGCTTTTTCTTCAAACTTGCCAGTGTCATCCCTTATTTAATTTAGACTAATTCTAGTTAACGGCTCAAAAATACCAAATTATTCCAAAAACACTTAATAATGGCTTTATTTTTTTCTATGATATAAATCATAACCTGCTCGGGTAATGTTTTGTTCGATTTCGACGTATAAATATTTTTCCTAAAAAAACCAATAGTATATATTGCAGCATTTTTACGGTAATATCCAATAAAAACTTACAATCGGCACTTAATATTGACATGAAATACGCAGCATTTATATTTTTTATTTCACTGGTTCTTTTTACTACCCAAACAGTTCAATCTCAAGTAAATAAAGACAAATACGCTTTGTTATGGAAAATTGAAGGCAAAGACCTTCCGGCTCCTTCTTATTTATTTGGGACCATGCATGTTAAGAACAAAAAAGCATTTGAATTTCCAGATGAGTTAATCACCTATTTCAAATCTTCCAAAAACATTGCATTTGAATTGAATTTGGATTCTGTTTTAAAAAACAGTGCACAAGAAGCAGTTTCAAGGTTGGAAAAATCAATTCTTTTCGAAGAAGTAGAAGTAAACGTTTCAGCTGATAAAATTAAAGAAAATGGTCTAGATATAGATTTATTCACAGGTAAAAACATATTACAACTAGAGGAACTCATGAACAATTTAGTGTTCAAAGAAGAGCCAAAAATGCCTATTTTTCTAGATGCCTTTTTATTCCAAAAAGGAAAGACTCTATCCAAAGAACTCTATGGTTTGGAAAAATTTGAGGATCAAATCTCACTTCTTGCGGATTACAAGAATCAAATGGTAGAGGATTTTATTCAAAACAAAGTCAATGAATTTAAAAAATACAAATCGAACAGCAAGAAGTTAATGAACATGTACCATGCGGGAGATTTGGAAGCCATAGAGGAATTGGTTATGGATTCAGATGCTTATTTTAAGCAGAAAGTACTCATCGATAGGAATTTTGGCATGGTAGAGCAAATGATTCCATTGATGCAAAGCGGCTCAACATTTACCGCTGTTGGCACTGCCCATTTACCTGGGAAGGATGGTATATTGGATTTATTAAGAAAAAAGGGGTATAAAGTCTCTAAAGTAGCCGTCAACTTCGAAAACAAAGCTGGCCACGACAATTTCTTAAAATTTGAAAATGATTTGGACTGGCTTACTTCGGTAGACAGCATAGATGGGTATTCCGTTCAAGTTCCATTTGCACCAGTTCCGATAGATGCCTTTAGCGAACAATTAAGAATGAAAATTGCTCAGGACATGTCCAACAACGACTTTTATGCTATTTATTGTATGGAAGTGAGCGATTACAACAGTTCCAGCCCTATGGAAACCTTAAAAAATGTTTTAAACGGTGTTTCGTCTAAACAACAAATCACAACAAGCATTGTTAAAAAAATTGAATACATGGGACTCGAAGGACTTTCCTCCCACGTAATAAATAAATCGTTCGAAGGCAACATCCGACTTTTTATAAAAAATGCGCGAGTATACATGTTCTTTTATGCCAGTATGGATTATGCTCCCAATGACCGGGAAAAAAAATTTTTCGAAAGTGTACAGATTCAAGACTTGGAAGTGCAAAATCACGCTACAACATGGAGCAATTTTCAAAATAAACAAGGTGCATTTGCAATTGATTTTTTGGGCGACCCCATTTACAATACCAATATAATACCAGGGGAAATGGAAGGCCAAGACTGGCTCTTGCACTCCCTTTCCTTTCTAAGTATAAAAAATGACCAATCGTTTTTTATAAAATGGAACGACTTGGCCAAAGGTACAGAATATGATTTTAAAAGTGATTCTATAATGGCCATAGAAAACCTGAAAGTGGTTTTAGAAAATTCTCCAAATGCCTTAGATCAAGGTGCCGTAAAAGAACAATTTGAAAATTATGTGCAATTCACTACTCGCCCTTTTCAAAGCCTAGATGGTTATGTGGTACAGGCAAGATGTATCATTAGAGGTACACGCATTTATGTATTGTGGGCCGCAAGCAACCAACAAGCTAAGGTATCGAACATCGATCATTTTATAAATTCATTTACCACAAAGCCTTTTGACTCTGCCACCTATACCAGAACCTCCTACAAAGAAATTGAATTAAGTATCCCCAGTGATTTTCTTATTGTAGAAAAAATAGACACTGCTAATCTTGTTGAATTGGGGCAATCCAATGAAATTCTTGGGTCAGTAGATACTGCCAATGGTAGTACCATTATCTTGGAAGTAATACATTACTCCGATCTATTTCGATATGCCTCGACGCAATCCATCCTTGACAACTTATCTTATATCCCTGCCCCTGGTAGCGGAGTTGAAAAAATGACGGCGACCGATGCATCCCTTTTTGCGGAGAATGAAGACAACGTTGCGGAGGACGGGTTTTCCGAGGGTGATTTTTCTGAGGACGGATTTTCTGAAGGTGATTTTTCTGAATATGGCCTACTGGATGAGTCCTACATGGCTCCTTATAATGGAAAAATGGAGTTGGATACTGTTTTCTACCAAACCGATAGCACATTTTGGATTCGAGGCAAGTACAGACGCGCACCAGGTAACTGGGTAACTTATTCTGACATCATCTTAAGCAACCAACATCTTTATGAGGTAACGATTCAGGGAAGTGAGGAACAACTGTTGGATGTTCGAAACAAAATGGACCTGAGATTAATACCAGCTTCTTCAGAAAATAACCTCCAACTATTTTCTTCCAAAACTGCTCCCATAATACAAAAACTGCAATCTGCTGATACCATTCAATATACTGAAGGGTTAAAAGCTTTGGAGTATTCCAGCTTCGACCTTGAAGAATTGGATGCACTCCAGGAGATTATGGCCATGCCACTTCCTACTACAATGGAAATTGGACTTACCAACAGAACGGACATTGAAGTTGCAAAACGTTTAAAAACTTTTGAAGATCAAAAAAGTTATTCGATGTTGGTAGACCACTACCAAAAAGTAGCCGATACGGAAGCTGGAGAATTGTTATTAGAATACGTTATGGACCACCCTGCTACCAACGCAGAAACTTTTATCGACATTTACCTAAGCACTCCTCCCTTATTAGAGTCTTTTTATTACAACAACCAACTTTTACAAAATGTATTAAAAAAGCCTGATTTGTTTCATGAAAAATTCCAGTCAATAGTTGATTTATCTAAAAAAGACCTCTATTACAGAGGGTCATTTTTAAATAGTATTTCAACCAATTTTGACAGCATTTCATTCAACTCTATTGAGAAAGAACAAATTACAAAATTTGCTATAGAGTCTCTGCAATTAATTGGGCAAAACACAACAAAAAAAGGTGTTTTTGATATTCAGCACAACTACATATTTACTAATATTATACAACTGAGTTACCACCTTTTATCGCCGGCATTAGATTCTGAGATATTCAAATCAGAACCAGGAAGTAATGTTGAGTCAATTTACGAAAAAGCTTTGCACCTTCAAAGCAACAACAAAAAGGTCCCTAAAGAATACCACCAGTTAATGCTGGCCAGTCCTTACTATGGTTTTAAATACATTTACCAAATGAATGAATTGGGGCTTATTTCTAAGGTTCCAAAAGAGACACTGAAAAAAGACAAACTTACTCATTTGGCCCTCAATTATTTTTTATATTTGTATGACATCGAAGCATCCAACCTACAGCCTATAGAAAAACATAGTGCAAATGGCAACAGTTACCAACTCTTTACTTTTACCTACGAAGGTGAAGAATTGAAGTACATGCTGATTATGTCTGAAGTGGAGCGTAAAAACAACCACATCAATTTTGATAATATTTACTTCAACTATACCTTTGATGTTATATCGACCCCAGAAGAATACAAACAAGCAATAAATAATTTAATACAAATTGACCCGTTTATTGAAGTCGTTTGTTCTGACGATATTAAAAATTATTAAGGATTAATCGAAAGTAAAATGACTGCATTTAAGCTTATTTGTTCGGATATAGATGGGACATTATTAAATAAAGATAGAGCATTAGAAGGTATAACCATCGAACAAATAAAATCGGTCGAGAACAACATGGGCATTCCATTTGTTCTAATTTCGGCTCGAATGCCTCAGGCCATGCGGCATTTACAGCAAAAATTGGACAACAAAGAGGCCTTGGTGTGTTTCAACGGTGCTTTAATTTTGGATGGCAACAACAACGAACTGGTAAACCAAGTAATGCCCCTTGAAGCTGTAAAAAGCATTCTGGAACAAACCCAGACACACAACATTCACATGAGTGTTTTTCACAAAGATGAGTGGTTCGTTAACAAAATGGACTATTGGGCAAAACGCGAAGAGAACAATACCCAAATTACACCTGTTCTGGCAGATATCGAATCAGAAATATCCAGGCTTTATTCCGTTCAAAATGGGCTGCATAAAATTTTACTTATGGGCGATGCCTATAAAATGGACCAAATTGAACAACATCTCCGCGAGTACCAACAAGCCAATGTTGCTGTGTACAGGTCTAAGGATACCTATATAGAGATTAATGTAAATACTGTGTCCAAAAAAACAGCCATTGAAGTTTTAGAAAACCACTACCAAATAAGCAAGGATCAGATTATGGCATTTGGAGACAACGACAACGATGTTGAAATGCTCGATTATGTAGGACATGGGGTAGCAGTAGGAAATGCCAAGCCAAAAGTTATGGCCATCGCCAACGACACAACTTTAACGAACAAAGAACATGGTGTGGCCCTGTATCTTAAAAAATGGACTCAGCAAAAAAATGCATAACTTGTAGCCTACAGCTCTCCACTCTTGTTTCTTATTTACAGGGTTATAGGACATATAGGATCACGGATAGAAAATGAAGCAACCCTCCCGCTACTACAAACAAGTGCCAAATAAAATGTGCGAATTTGAATTTCTGATCCAGGACATAGAATATTATTCCAAATGTATAGGCCAGGCCACCAGACATCAACAGCCAAAAACCTGCTGTGGGTAAAGCATACACAACGTCGTTAAACTCTATCAGAATCATCCACCCCATGGCGGCATACATAAATACCGATAGCCATTCGAATCGACCAGTAAAAAACAGTTTCAATAGGATTCCCGTTAGCGCCAACCCCCATTGTATTCCAAAAATGACCCAACCGGAAGTACCTCCTATGATCATCAAAGAAAAAGGGGTGTAGGTGCCGGCAATCATTATAAAAATGCTGCAATGGTCCAATACCCTAAATACTTTTTTATAACGCTCCTTTTTGAGCCAATGGTATACACCAGACACTGTATAAAGCAATACCATGCTGGCACCATAAAAAATTGCACTGAACAAAGACCAGTCTTTGCCACTTTTGGCACCATATACCAACAAAACAACCCAACCGGCAATGGAAGTTGCTCCGGCTAACAAATGGGATATGCTGTTGAAATACTCTTCTAACCTAGACTGATTGGGTATAGCAATACTTTTCATAATTTAAAAACGGCAAAACTACGACTAAATTTGAAGTGACTTCTGTATATTTGACCACTAACAAAATAGATCGATGGATAAACTAAAAATCGGGATTATTGGAACGGGCTGGCTCGGTTTACCCCTTGCAAAAAACTTACGCATCCAAGGCCATACAGTAATTGGCACTACCACTTCTTCGTCTAAACTTGCTCTATTAAAAAAAGAAGGAATCCAACCATTAATTTTTAATATTGAAAATCCAATCTTAGACCAACAATTACAGGACATTGACTTATTACTCTACTTAGTACCTCCCGGTATGCGCCACAAAGGTATAGAATATTTTATTTCCAACATAAAAGGGTTCTTAAAAAGTTCGATTCCATTGGGTTCCAATCTAAAAACTATATACATCAGCAGCACCGGAGTGTACCCCAACCAATTGGGAATTCAAACTGAAAACACCACCATCCGGCCTGATTCTCCCACTTCCTCTGCGCTCCTTCAAGCAGAGCAATTATTCCAGAACCAATTGACCAACACGAGCATTATCAGAATGGGTGGGTTGTTTGGGCCTCGTAGGCACCCCGCTAAGTTCTTTAAGGATGTTCCTGTTTTGCAAAACCCCAATGCACCTGTTAACATGATTCACCAGAAAGATTGTATTGGCCTTATTGAGGCCGTTATTGAACAGAAAATGTATGGTAAAATAATCAATGGTGTGGCACCAATAGCCCCCACCAGAAAAGAATTTTATACAGAAGCTTTCAAATCGCTGCATCTAAAACAGCCCAGCTTCGGGATTGAAAACTCAAAAAACAAGCACATTGTAAGCGCTCAAATTGGAAATGAATTCAACTATACTTTTACGTTTGCCAACCCAATAGATGGCCTGCAACATTGTTAGTTCTTTTTCTTTTTCTTTTTTCCTGGCTTGCCGTTGTCTAATGCTGCATTTTCAATGAGGGATTTCCAATCGTTCCCTCCATCATCGGATAAATCAATGGTGGCCTGGTAGTCTTCCTTTTTAACCTCCTGGTGGTCTATTTTCTTACCAGTATAGGCCTCAATTTCTCCAATAAACGCTTTTTCTTCTTTTGTAAAAAAAGAAATGGCTACTCCTCTATTATTGCCTCGCCCGGTTCGACCTACCCTGTGTACATAGTTTTCAGTCTGTTCTGGCAGGTCGTAGTTAACTACAAACCCAACATTCGGTATGTCTATGCCTCGTGCACTTACATCTGTAGCAATCAATACTTTTATTTTACCATCTTTAAATGCCTTCAGAACTTTATTTCTATCTTTTTGGTCTTTATCTCCATGGAGGGTTGCGGATTCTATCCCTACCCGTTGCATGGCTTTGCACACCCGTTCCGCTCTTACTTTTGTCCTAACAAAAACCAAAATCTTATCGGTTTCTCTTTCTTTAATAAACCTTTCAAGAAAAAACCTTTTATCGTCCATTTCTACATTCACCACTGAATGGTCGACATTTTTTGCAACAGGATTTTTAGGAGAAATTTGGATTCTAATTGGGTTGTGCACCAACGAATAAGCCAATTTCTTTATCTTCTCATTGATGGTTGCCGAAAAAAACAAAGTCTGCCTTTTTTTAGGCAGAAAGCGGATCAGGTCTTTGATGTCCTCAATAAAACCCAAGTCGAGCATATGATCTGCCTCATCCAAAACCAACATTTCGGTTCTTTTTAATTGGATATGCCCCTGGCTAACCAAGTCAAATAACCGGCCTGGTGTGGCCACTAAAATGTCAATTCCCTTTTCTAATTTAGCTATCTGTGGCCCTTGTTCCACCCCACCAAATACACTGAAAGTTTTAACCCTACTGTGTTTGCCAATCGCATCAAACGTTTCTGTAATCTGAATGGCCAGTTCACGCGTTGGCACCATTATAACACATTTAATACCATCTACGCGCCGTCTTAGTTTTTTGCTAGACAGAAGGTGCAATATAGGAATGGCAAAGGCCGCTGTTTTTCCTGTACCGGTTTGTGCAATTGCAAGAACATCCTCTCCTTTTAAAATAGGTGGAATGGATTTAAACTGGATGTCGGTTGGTTTTTTAAAACCCATTTTATCCAGGCTCTTTTTGATATCTGGAGCAATAAAATAGTCGTCAAATCGCATATCAGGCTCTTAATTGAACTACCAAAGGTACAGGGTAAAATCAATTAAGAAAACAATTCTGAATTAAAACTCAAATATAAAACCCAAAGTTGGCACAATGGTACCTGAAGAGCTTTCAATGTAATTGGGAAGGTAATAACCCGGCCTGCTAGGATCTTCAATAGGCTGTCCTGCATCGTCCTTTTGGACATCAATTATATCTTGTTCTTTAACTTTTTTATTGTAAAAATTCTGAATATCAAAATAGAGATTCAGTGTCCATGTCTTAAAGTAATATTTTTTATCTATCCTAATATCCAAGGTGTGAAAAGCATCGAGCCTTTTGGTGTTGAGACGGTCGTAGTCGACTATTGAGGATTGAAATAAATCCCAATTTTCTTTTTTCAATGTAGCATCTTCGTCGTAAGGGGTAAAAGGAGAAGCTCCGGTAAACAACCAGCGCACACCCAACTCCCAATTCCTTTTAAACTTCTTTCCTCCAGTCAAAGAAACCAAATGGGTGAAATCCCAGCTGCTTGGTTTGTAGGTATTGGTCTTATCCGTAAATTCACTTGTTACCCAAGTATAAGCCATTATCCCGTAAAAACCCTTGGTAAGTTTTTGTTGGTACAACACCTCCATTCCATAGGCCCTTCCCTTAGAAATTGGGCTCAATGCATCGTTGCCAACTACACCAAAATCAGCACCTAAATTAGCCAGAGATACAGAGTCTTTAATAACAAAAGGGTAGTCTTGGTAGTATTTGTAAAAACCTTCGACACTAAATTGGCTGTTAAAATCACTGATGTATTCTACCCCTCCAGAAATTTGAGAGGAAGCAATGTACTTAATGCCGTTGGCCTTGTTTTCGAGCTCATTTGTAACCGTATTTTTATACCCTAAGGCAGAGTTGGAGGGCAACTGAAAATACATCCCCGTACTCATATTAAAATTCCATTGATCGGTAAGCGCATAGGTTAGGGCGATTCTTGGCGAGAACTGTTCTAGCGGATTAGAAGTTGCTGCGCTATAATCTGCCCCATCCAACCTTGCACCCAAGGAAACCCCCATTTTGTTGTCCATCAATTTAGTGGAGGCCTGAACAAAACCACCATATCGAATGTAGTTCATTTTTGAATCGAAGTTTTTTAATACTGGTCCTTCATTGGAATAAACAAAATTTAGAACATCCACTTTGTACTGGACCAACTCCGCATTTAAGCCATAAGATAAGTCCCACCCATTTTTGGACCTGAAACGCTCCAATCGAATTTTATTTTCAATTTCTTGGGATTGGTAATCCAATCTTAAATTGGCCGGGTCCGAATCATCGTTGTTTTCGTATTTAATGGCTTCGTTGTTGAGCATATTTCTAGAAACGATAAGAGAGGTACTTCCAAACTCATTGAACCAGTCCTGCTTCAACCCTAGCGCATAATTCCATTGGTTGTTTACAGGAATGTTGTTTACAACATACTTTTGGTAGTCCGTTTCTTGCTGTTCTGTATTAATTTTAAAATTGTCAATTGCGCCAATCCCCAGAACGGTTAACCTAGATTTTTCGCTTGTTTTAAGGCTGTATTTAAACTGAAAATCGTTGTAAGTTGGTAAAAAAGGCAGCTCAAGTGCCTTGAATAAAAATTCCAAATAAGACCTTCTAACAGACATAATGATGCTGGATTTCTTGGACAAAGGCCCCTCTGCCGTAATGCCAATATCACTAGCCCCGATAATACCATTAAAGGTCCATTTGTCTGACCGGCCTTCTTTTTGTTTGAACTCCATTGCAGCACTCAATAAATTACCTCTTGCAGCGGGATATGCCCCAGTATAAACGGTTACATCCTCTAAAAAATCAACATTAATCAACCCAACCGGCCCTCCAGAAGAACCTTGCGTTTGAAAATGATTGATTACTGGAACTTCAATTCCATCCAAATAAAATTTAGATTCATTGGGTGCGCCTCCTCTAATAATAATATCGTTCCTAAAAGAAACGGTAGATGCTACCCCAGGTAAGGCCCTAATTACTTTGGAAACATCTCTATTGGCCCCTGGGCTTCTCTTTATTTCATTTACCCCAATTTTTCTGACCGATAACGGGGATTCTGCTTCTTTAATAAAGGCAGAGGCCTGTACGACTACACCATCCAAGGTAGTTTTGTCTTCAGATATTTCAATATTTAAGACAGCCGGACGGTCATTGGTTACTGCTACTTCTGAAACAATAGTACTTTTAAACCCAATACAAGAAACCACCAAATTGTATAAGCCAGGCTCGAGGCCAGTAATCTCAAATGCCCCATTTTCTGAAGTCACTGCCCCTATGGATGTTTTTTCAACTACCACATTGGCAAATGGAATGGGTTCATTGTTCAGCTGGTTTTTCAAAACACCAGTGATCTTACCCGTTTGAGCAAACAAACAAAATGGAAAAAAACAACTTAATAGAAAGAGTTTCAGTTTCAAGGTTTCTAAAATTTAAGATTAAGTTTTAATAACAAAACAAAGATCATATTGTTTCAAGAATAATTCTAATCAATAAAATCAATGACGCATCATCAAAATTTAACTACATGGCATTATTTGTTAAATAATTTTGTTGTATTTTAGCGGCGTAATTGGAATGAGTCTAAATAAGACTCGAACTGAATTATAAGATATGAGTAAAGACAACGAAATATTAGAAGACTTCACCTCGAAAGAATATGAGCATGGTTGGAATGTAGATCTGGAAACAGATGAAGCACCCAAAGGGCTTAATAAAGATATCGTTAGGTTCATTTCAAATAAAAAAAACGAGCCACAATGGTTGTTGGAATGGAGGTTAAAAGCATTTGATGCATGGTTGAAAATGGACGAACCAGACTGGTCCAATGTCAATTATCCTAAAATCAACTTCCAGGACATTATTTATTATTCCGCTCCGAAGCAACAAAAGAAAATTGACAGCTTGGATGAAGTAGATCCAGAATTGTTAAAAACTTTTGAAAAGCTTGGTATTTCTCTAGAAGAACAGAAGCGACTTACAGGGGTAGCAGTAGATGCGGTTATCGACTCTGTTTCAGTTGCCACTACCTTTAAAGATAAACTGGGCGAATTGGGCATTATTTTTTGTAGTTTCTCGGAAGCTGTACAAGAACACCCAGAACTGGTTCGGAAGTACTTGGGTTCGGTTGTACCGGTTAAAGACAATTACTATTCGGCCTTAAACTCTGCTGTATTCTCAGATGGTTCTTTTTGTTACATCCCCAAAGGGGTGCGGTGTCCGATGGAACTATCTACTTATTTCAGAATCAATGCAGCCAATACGGGTCAGTTTGAAAGAACGCTGATTGTTGCAGACGAAGCGTCGTACGTGAGTTATTTGGAAGGTTGTACGGCACCACAGCGAGATGAAAACCAATTGCATGCAGCGGTTGTAGAGATTTATTGCATGAAAGACAGTGAGGTAAAATACTCTACTGTTCAAAATTGGTTCCCAGGTGATAAAAATGGTAAAGGCGGTATATTCAACTTTGTAACCAAACGAGGTATTTGCGCTGGAGATAATGCAAAGCTTAGTTGGACACAAGTAGAAACTGGATCTGCAGTAACCTGGAAATACCCTTCATGTATATTGAAAGGCGACAACTCGATGGGAGAATTTTACTCTGTTGCGGTAACTAACAATTACCAACAAGCGGATACAGGTACTAAAATGATCCATATTGGAAAAAACACCAAGTCAAGGATTGTTTCTAAAGGTGTATCTGCCGGGAAATCACAAAACAGTTACAGAGGCCAAGTGCACGTAATGAAAAGGGCGACCAATTCAAGAAATTTTTCGCAATGCGACTCTCTGTTAATGGGCGACCAATGTGGGGCCCACACTTTCCCTTACATAGATGTTGAAAATAGTTCGGCACATGTAGAACATGAGGCGACTACTTCGAAAATTGGAGAAGACCAAATTTTCTATTGCAACCAAAGGGGCATAGATACAGAAAGCGCAGTTGCGTTAATCGTAAATGGGTATTGTAAAGAAGTTTTGAATAAACTACCAATGGAGTTTGCAGTTGAAGCCCAAAAATTATTGGCTTTGACCTTAGAAGGAAGTGTTGGTTAATTAATAATTTATTTATCATGTTAAGTATTAAGAATTTACGCGCCTCTATTGAGGACAAAGAAATATTAAAAGGGATCAACCTAGAAGTAAAACCTGGTGAAGTACACGCTATTATGGGGCCCAATGGCTCTGGTAAGAGTACTTTAGCATCTGTTTTAGCAGGTAGAGAAGAGTATGAAGTAACGGCTGGAGCAGTTGACTTTGAAGGGTCAGATCTTTTGGACTTAGCTCCAGAAGACCGAGCCAGAAAAGGTGTTTTTCTTGCCTTCCAATACCCGGTAGAAATCCCTGGAGTAAGCACTACTAATTTTCTAAAAACTGCACTCAACCAAGTGAGGGAACACAGAGGGCAAGAACCTTTGGATGCTGTTTCGTTTTTAACCGAGATGAAGGAAAAAATGAAGTTGGTTGAAATAGACCAATCTTTATTGAGCAGATCGTTGAACGAAGGTTTTTCTGGTGGAGAGAAGAAAAGAAATGAGGTGTTCCAAATGGCAATGTTAGAACCAAGGTTGTCTATTTTGGATGAAACGGATTCAGGCCTAGACATTGATGCACTCAGGATTGTTGCCAATGGTGTTAACAAATTAAAGTCTAGCAACACCGCTACAATTGTAGTAACGCATTACCAAAGACTTTTAGATTACATCGTCCCGGACTATGTACACGTATTGTACAAAGGAAAAATAGTTAAATCTGGCACCAAAGAATTGGCCATGGAACTAGAAGAAAAAGGATACGATTGGATCAAAGAAGAAGTAGACGCTCTTTAAAAAATACGGCACTCAAATGAGCAAAACATTAGAATCAATTCAGGCACAACAGAAGCAATTTATTGCTGGAATCAATGGTGCTGCAACAAAAGAAAACAGTGCATTTAGGGCCAAGGCCATTGAGGCATTCTCTAATCAGTCTATCCCAACAAGAAAAGACGAAGAGTATAAATTTACAGATATTGGTAAATTTATAAATTCCAATTTTGATTTGGATATTGCCAATCAAAAGAATATTGAGATTATGTCTTCTCAAATAGAAGAACATACCATTTTGAAAACTGGAGTAATTCGAATTGTTTTGGTGAATGGAATTCTGAATGAAGAATTTTCCGAACTGGATCAATTAGAACCTGGCATAAGTATCAACAAATTAAATGACGCTATCTTTAGTGGTAAAATAGAGTCAATAGAAGGTGCTGATCCTTTTACCAACTTAAACAATAGTTTTTTACAGCATGGGCTTTCAATTGAAATTGAAAAGAATGCTATTATTGAAAAGCCAATCTTAATACAGAACTACAATACCGATGCCGCTCTAAGTTTTGTAAACCCTAAGTTATTGGTTGCCGCAGCACAAGGTGCACAAGCAACTCTAATTGAAAAAGTAATCACTTTAGGAGAGGCTGGTTTTACCAACCATGTTGCGGAATTTGACATCGCGGAAAACGCCAATATTAGCCACTACAAAATTCAAAATGACCACTCCACTACTTTAGAGATTGGCAATACCATTGTTAACCAAGCCAGAAATTCTGTTTTCTCTAATTATGTGTTCACACTTGGCGGTGGAATGGTAAGAAATAATTTAACCATCAACATCAATGATGAAGGCTGTGAAGCCAACATGTATGGGTTGTACTTAGTAGGTGCCAAAACCCACATCGACAACCATACAGTGGTAGACCATAAAGCACCCCACTCTTTTAGCAACGAATTCTACAAAGGTATTCTTGCGGATCAGTCGAAGGGCGTTTTTAATGGGAAAATCTTTGTTAGAGAAGGGGCGCAAAAAACCAATGCATTTCAATCCAATAACAATATTTTATTATCGGACGATGCGGTTATCAACACCAAACCACAATTAGAAATTTGGGCGGATGATGTTAAGTGCTCGCATGGCTGTACTACTGGTCAATTGGATGAAGAAGCTCTTTTTTACTTAAGAGCACGGGGCATAGAAAGGAAAAAGGCCATGGATTTACTTTTGGATGCATTTGCGTCAGAAGTGGTCGAAAAAGTGAATTTCGACCCAATAAAAGCCTACATATCTGATTTTTTACATCAAAGATTTTCGAACTGATGACAAGCTCCTCTCCTACTTCTGAACAACTCGACATTCAATCCATTAGGGATGAATACCCAATATTGAATCAAGAGGTGAACGGTAAAAAGTTGGTTTATTTTGACAATGCAGCTACCAATCAAAAACCTCAATGTGTTATTGATGCTTTGAACCAATATTATTCTGGTTACAACGCCAACATTCACAGAGGCATTCATACGCTTGCTGAAAAAGCAACAGCAGCCTTTGAAGCAACCAGGGTAAAACTTGCAGAGTTCCTGCATGCTGGCTCTTCAGAGGAAGTCATTTTCACTAAAGGCACTACCGAAAGCATCAATTTAGTGGCTGCAACATTTGGTCGAAAATTCATCCAAGAAGGAGATGAAATCTTAATTTCTGGGATGGAGCACCACAGCAATATAGTTCCATGGCAAATATTATGTGAAACTACGGGGGCCCTATTAAAAGTGGTCAGTATTAATAAGGATGGGTCTTTGGATATGGACTCCTTCCACGAGTTATTGAATTCCAAAACAAAACTGGTATCTATTGTCTATGCTTCTAATAGCTTAGGATCGATCAATCCAGTAAAACAAATAATTGACAAAGCACACCAAGTTGGGGCCAAAGTACTATTAGACGGGGCCCAAGCATCGGCCCATTTGGACATTGATGTACAAGCTTTGGACTGTGACTTTTACGCTTTATCAGCTCACAAAATGTATGGACCAACTGGCGTTGGGGCACTCTATGGAAAAAGAGCTTTGTTGGAATCCATGCCACCGTACCAAGGTGGTGGAGAAATGATCAAAGACGTGCGTTTTTCTGGAACGACATACAACGATATCCCCTATAAATTTGAAGCTGGGACACCCAATATTGGAGACGTTGCAGCCTTTGGAAGTGCTATCGACTACATCAATACACTAGGGAAAGAAAATATTAGAGCGCATGAAGATGCACTAACGGCTTATGCCACCGAAAAACTTAAAACCATACCTTCGGTACGACTAATCGGAACAGCTAAGGAAAAAGTTAGCGTTGTTTCGTTTGTAATAGAGGGTGTCCACCATTTTGATATTGGACAAATGATGGATACTGCCGGAGTTGCAGTTAGAACTGGGCACCACTGTACACAACCCCTTATGGAAAATTTTGGAATTGAAGGAACAGTTCGGGCCTCCTTTGCTGTTTACAATACCAAAGAAGAAATTGACCAAATGGTAGAGGCGTTAATCAAGGTGATCAAATTTCTAAAAAAATAATGAGCATTAACGAAAATCAGGACGCTATAATAAGTGAATTTGAAATCTTGGCAGGGGATTTAGAAATGACCAATTTTTATGTAATGGAATTGGGTCAGAAACTTCCCGACATGAAGGAGGAGGACAAAACTGAAACCAATATTGTAAAAGGGTGCCAATCAAAAGTTTGGCTCACTGCTGCTTTGTCAGAAGGAAAAATCGTATTCCAAGCCGACAGCAATACCGCCATTACCAAAGGGTTGGTGAGCATGCTGGTTCGCATATTTTCTGGTCAAAGCCCGGATGACATATTAAACTCCGATTTATATTTTATTGAAAAAATTGGAATGAATAGGTTTATAGGAACGCAAAGATCAAACGGATTTGGTGCCATGGTAAAACAAATGAAGCTTTTTGCACTGGCGCTAAAACAAAAAGCAACTATTTAAAACCAAAATCAATTAACAATTGTTATAGCTGTTGTCATGAGTGAATCCATAGTAGAAGATAAAGATTTAAAAGAAGAAGTATTGAAGGCCATAAAATCAGTTTATGACCCAGAAATACCAGTAGATGTATACGAATTGGGCCTTATTTATGAAATAAGTGTATTCCCAGTAAAAAACGTGTACATTTTAATGACGTTGACGTCGCCTTCTTGCCCTTCTGCTGAGGCAATACCGGACGAAATCAAGCAAAAAGTTCAGCTTGTGGAAGGCATCAACGAAGTTCAAGTTGAAGTGACCTTTGACCCGCCTTACACACAAGAAATGATGTCGGAGGCAGCAAAATTAGAATTAGGATTTTTATAAAAAATAAACATTAATTATTATGTATCCAGAAGAAATAGTAGCGCCAATGCGCGAAGATTTAACTTCTAATGGTTTCGAAGAATTCAGAACTGAAGCCAACGTAGTAGACCATTTAGAGGACCACAAAGGAACAACTTTATTGGTTGTAAACTCGGTTTGTGGTTGTGCCGCTGGAGCTGCTCGACCTGGTGTTGTATGGGCTGTAAAAAACACCAAACACCAACCAGACACATTGGCTACAGTATTTGCTGGAGTGGATAAAGAAGCGGTCAATAAGGCAAGAGAATTTACACTACCCTACCCGCCTTCTTCCCCAAGTATTGCATTGTTTAAAGATGGTGAGTTGGTGCATTTCGTAGAAAGACACCACATCGAAGGAAGATCTGCCGAAATGATCGGGAACCACTTGTTACAAGTATTTGAAGAATTCTGCTAAACTGTAAAGTTAGACTTTAAGATTTAAATAGATAAAAAGCCTTTTGAAGATAATTTGAAAGGCTTTTTTTAATGGTTCACAGAATACCAGCTGTTGTAGGCCAACACAATGGACTCTACATCTTTTAACCTCAATTCTTTGTTCCTAATTTTATCACTCAACTCCTTGTTTTCAATCAACAAGTTGGCGACTTCCTTTGCAAAAGTGTTCTCGTTCTTGTATCCAGTTACCAACTTTCCGTCTTTTTCCAAAAGGTAATTCTCGTAATGTTGTTTGTAAGTTGAACCATCTAAGTTCATAATGTTGTGGGAAGAGTAATGTTTGTACAAAGAAACATTGCCATCTTCGATCACTTCAACAAAATCCTGCCTAATGCGCATAAAGTAGCGCAAACTCACACCAAAATTTTCTTTTACAACAAACTGTTTGTCCCCTATTACAAAACCAATGGTTTCGGAGGCTTCTACCGTGTTCGGCTGGTCCTCTTCTGTTGGTTTGAATTTGAACCTACTGTACCAAGAATATGCGTAGTAGATCTTACCTGTTACTTTAGTGGAATCCTTGGTATAATAATACCCATCCATGTATACTTCTTCAGTATCTTGGGCCTGACTATTGTAAGCAAAAAAAAAGGACACTAACAAAAAAAACGATATGCGCATGACAATAACTGAAATATCAAATAAGTACCTAATACAATTTCCTTGCAAATTAAGATATTTATAAGGTAGAACAAAATGGTATTTCTCTATTTTTCACTTATACCATAACTATGTTGCTCATTTAATGGGTTTAAGGTCAGCTTACCATGCCTCAGTAAGTTCCATTTAAGAAATCAAATTCTTTTGTAAATAAAGAAGGATTCAACTACCTTTGAATCAACCGCATAAGTCCCCCTCATACACAACTTACTGTCAAATCTATTGTTTCGACAGCTAAAATCATTTTTAGAATGAAATACTATTTCTTAACTATTTGTATGCTCTGTTCATTGATGGGAATAGGGCAAAACCGAACAAGTCATTTACCCAACGTGCAACCCCTTATTGGGACCAACAGAATGGGACATACCTTTCCAGGTGCAACCGTTCCTTTCGGAATGGTGCAACTCAGCCCTGAGACCAATCAGGAAATTATGTTCGAAGAAGGGAAATACAACCCAGACACCTATAAATACTGTGCTGGGTACCAATACGAAGACTCCACTATTTTTGGGTTTTCCCATACCCATTTTAGTGGGACAGGCCATTCGGACTTGGGTGATTTCCTTATTATGCCAGTATCCGGAAACAGAGTATTAGAACCAGGCAACCTCAAAAAAAACCAAAAAGGCTATTATTCTAATTTTTCACATGAAAATGAAATTGCCGAACCCAATTATTACAAAGTACATTTGGACAAATACAATGTCGATGCAGAATTAACGACCTCCACCCGGGTTGGTTTTCATAAATACAGCTTTCATAATGCAGATGCTGCACCGTCTATTATTTTGGACTTGGTTTCCAACATTTACAATTACGAGGGCAAAAACATTTGGTCCCAATTGCGGGTTGAGAATGACACCTTGGTTACAGGGTATAGGCAAACTTCTGGTTGGGCCAGAAACAAAACCATTTACTTTGCGATGCGTTTTTCCAAACCCATCCAACAATATGGCAACAAGCGCTACGACCCTACTCCCTACTCCGGTTTTTGGAGGCGATTCAATCAAGAAGAAAATTTCCCTGAAATGGCCGGAAA
This sequence comes from Cytophagales bacterium Alg240-R148, assembly GCA_900537185.1. Taxonomy (GTDB): domain Bacteria; phylum Bacteroidota; class Bacteroidia; order Cytophagales; family Cyclobacteriaceae; genus Alg240-R148. Next base: position 1,425,504 of record LS999826.1, on the reverse strand, counting down.
AGAAATAAGGGCTTGGTTTGAGTTTGAAAAAACGGACGAAGTGCTAGTGAAATTTGCCATGTCATCGGTAAGTACAGAAGGAGCACTCAACAATTTAGAAACTGAAATCCCACATTGGAATTTTGAAAAAACAAAACGGGAAGGGCAACAAAAGTGGGAGGAAGAACTCAGCCAATTCGAAGTAGAAACCTTGGACCAAAAAAGTTTAGAAACCTTTTACACTGCACTGTACCACACCAAATTAGGGCCCATTGAATACATGGACGTAGATGGCAAATACAGAGGGTTGGACAACAACATCCACCAAGCAGAAGGATTTACTAATTATACTATCTTTTCTTTGTGGGACACTTATAGGGCCTTGCACCCATTGTTCAATATAACCAATCCGGCAAGAAACCGGGATATGATCGTGTCCATGTTGCAGCACTACAAACAATCGGTACATGGCATGCTGCCTATTTGGTCTCATTATGCGAACGAAAACTGGTGTATGATAGGATACCATTCCGTATCTGTAATAGCAGATGCAATGGCCAAGGGCAATTCCAATTTCGACAAACAATTGGCATATGAAGCCATGTTGTCTACAAGCAACTACGGTATTTTTGATGGTTTGAAGTGGTATAAAAAACTGGGTTACATACCAGAAGATAAGAACAGCAATTCCGTTTCCAAAACATTAGAATTTGCCTATGACGACTGGTGCATCGCGCAAGTTGCGGCACAATTAGGAGATCCAGAAAATCAAAAAGTTTATCTGGAACGCGCTCAATCTTTTAACCATGTATTTAACTCCAAATCCGGCTACATGCAACCCAAATTAACCGATGGTAGCTGGCGGCCCAACTTTGACCCTTTGAGCACACATGGACAAGGGTTTATCGAAGGCAACAGTTGGAATTACAGTCTTTTTGTTCCACATGACATACCAAAGATGATTGATTTAATGGGAGGTAAGGATAAATTTAGTGGCAGGCTCGACCAACTTTTTGACATGCATTTGGACGACAAGTATTTTGCTCATACCGAAGACATCACAAGAGATGGAATTATTGGGAATTACGTGCATGGCAATGAGCCAGGGCACCACATTCCCTATTTATACAATTGGACAAATCAGCCTTGGAAAACGCAGAAAAAAGTTCGGTTGATAATGGATACTATGTACAGCAATGATACCGACGGTCTTTGTGGCAATGACGATGCTGGCCAGATGTCGGCTTGGTACGTATTTTCTGCCTTGGGTTTTTACCCAGTAAACCCAGGGTCTGATTGGTATGCCATCGGAAGTCCTTCGGTTAAAAATGCAAAATTAACACTTGAAAATGGCAATACTTTTTCTATTACCGCCCACAAACAAAGTACAAAAAACGTTTATATACAATCTGTTAAACTCAATGGCAAGCGCATCGATAGGAATTACATTACCCATGAAGAAATTATTATGGGAGGCTCGTTGGAGTATACTATGGGCGCCAAGCCAAATAAAAAATGGGGCCTAATTGCTCCTAATTAAGGATTATTATTTTAAAAAACGGCCTCCATAAGGCCGTTTTGCTGTTTTACTCTTTCTGAAATTCCATCCCACAATTGTATTCTGGATTGTAAAGATTCCGTAGCAATCCGTTCGACTTCTTTCCAACGCTCTTTATCATAGCCGCATAATTCTTGGAACATCTGTTGCACCAATACCCCATCTTCAAAAGAGGACGGCTCCATTTGTTTGGTAAACAAGTCCTTAATTTCTTTTAACTTAGTGGAGTGTACTGTAAGCGCATCGGATTTAAGCAACTCTAGAAACAGCTCAGGGATGGCCCATTCGCTAGCAAAAAACAGTTGTGCAGCGATGATATGGGGTTGGTTGGTTGCCGCAACGCTCCAGTTGAACTTCATATATTCCACACTTTCTTGGGGCACATCCAATATCTTAACAACCGAAGAAAATTCTCCACCATCATAAATAGATCGAATAAAATTATTAACTTGGAGTACATTTCCACCAATACTTTCATATGCATTTAGATAACTTTCTAAGTACCCCAACCTACCTTCGGACGACTCCAAACCCGATTCTATTTTCAATAGAGCCAAGCTACTGAGTCTTTTGGAGACCTTAAAAGGGTCTGTGGTGATAGGCATACCGTTATCATTCAAACAACTTTGCAAGGATTTGAATAAAAGATTTTGACTCCAGATGCTATAAATAAAAGATCCTAAAAAAGTAACTAGGGATTCTTGACTCTTTAACTGGTTATAAAGAGGATGAAGGGACAATTGTTGGCGAAGTGGACTTATAGAATAATTCAACCGCTCCATTTCCTTTTTCACTACTTCCATTGGTACACTTACAAATATATAATATTGTTAAAGCGCAAAATTATAACCTCCACTGTTATTCACCAAGAAATGAAGGGATAAATTACGGCAAAGTTACCAATACTTAACACAAACTTAATATTGAGGTGTATTGGATCCGTATGGCGTTTAAAATTACTCTCTAAAATGGCCTGGTATGGATTGCGCTCACTTTTTGAGAAAGTTCTATTTTAATTCAATTCGACAAAAAAATGAAAAACCACAGAAATGCACAAAAATATACAAATCAATTGGTTACTTAATACATCTATAGTTTATATAGTACTGAATATTTGGTTTTAATGCACAAAATAATGTTGATGAAATTTTCATTTTTATTCTTAACTACCTTGTTTTCTATTGGGCTAAGCTTTGGACAAAGCGATATTTACAATTTGGACGACAACAGCAACAATGATTGGACGGATATCAATGCATGGAGCCGGTCGTGTTCTTGGGCTTGCCCAGACCAGGTCCCTTCTACTTCAGGAGGAGACAACTTTTTAAGGATTAATGGCTACACTTCTTTTAGTGGAAATATGTCTTTGGTTGCTAACAATGTATACACACTTAAAGACACATTGTATGTAGATGGCGACCTCTATATAGCCAGTTCTGAAACGTTCAATATTCAATCAGCAGGACTCTTAGTAGTAAAAGGGAATTTGTCTATAGATGGAAACCCCAATCTAGCCAATGGAGGTCGGGTAGTTGTAACTGGTAATTTGAGCATTAATTGGGGTATAACAGTAACCAATACTAGTGATTTTTATGTCTATGGAAGTGTTTCAGATCCTGGAAATGGATTTCCTGGAACTCCAAAAGACGAGGCGGACCTTATTGCCGATGATTCGGATTTACATGCCTTTGTAGACTCTGGTGTGTTGCCTGTAGAGTTTGGTTACTTAAGCGCTGTATCAAAAGCTGGTTTCAACCTAGTTAACTGGGAAACCTTGTCAGAATTTAACAATGATTTCTTTGTAATTGAAAAATCAACAGATGGAAAGACTTACCATGAAATTGGCAGACAAAATGGAAACGGAACGAGTGCAGAGCCATTGCATTATGTATTTGAAGATCCCACACCAAGATTAGGTAACAATTATTATCGCATCAAACAAGTAGATTTTGATGGTGCATTCAGCATTTCTAAAGTAGTGCTCACTGTTGTTGCTGAACACAATTTACTAACGAGCAAACCTTTAATTTATCCCAACCCTGCCAAGAATGTGCTAAACGTTGACATCAACGGATTTAGAAAGTGTCAAATAAAAATCTATAACAATGCTGGAAAAGTAGTTTACTCGGCGGACACCAATTCAGAATTTTCCTCGACTAGAACCATTGATGTATCCAATTTTGCTAAAGGCAGTTATATTGTGTTGTTTCAAAGCCAAAGTTCAATGGAACAGATTAAAATTATTATACAATAAATAAAACCGGGCCTCCCTTTTGGAGATCCCGGATTTGAACCAAAAATCTTGGTTCTATTGTTTTGTGATTTTTTCTCTAAACAAGACTTTATCTTTTTGGGTAATGGTAAAAATATAAAACCCTCTTTTGAGAGCACCAATATAAATTTTATTAGAATACGGTTTTTTTAAGACTTCTTGACCCGCTTGGTCCAATACCACAACAGACAAATCCTTTTGAACTGAACCGTTTTTACTGTTTATATTAATGGCATCGCGAACTGGAAGAGGGTATATTTCAAACGCTTGTGATTCAATATCTTTTGGATTAGCTTTTAAAGCCATTGTATTGTTGGGTGCTGGACAATCCAGTTGCCAAGGATAATCTCCGTCATAATCGAGGAAACTTCCTCCATTTATATAAGAAGCATATTGATTCCAGGTTGTAGAAGCATCTTGGCCAATTATGGACTGCAAGGCAGTATCAAAAGACCACGCTTGTCCTAAACTTGTTGCTCTTTCATTGAACTTGTATAAAAAGTTCTTATCGAATTTTTGAGAGATGTAGTGGAGAAAAAATCCTGTTGTGGTATATCCTCCCAACCATTTTCTGGAGTTATTAGGGTCCGGTTGTCTGGTTTGGTGAAACCCTGCATGGATCCTGACTGCATCTGCAATGCCTTCGGTATAAGCCCAAAAAGGTGATTGACCATCGTATTCTCCACCAGTGGTTGGTGAATTGTTGTAACCATGGGTTACCTCGTGGAACAGAATACCATCAATTTCATCTTTTATAACTTGCTCATTACCCCCCGATTGGTTGTATATCCTAGTCAAATGTTGGGTACTTACTGCTATTCCTATAGCATCTCCACCTCCCCATTTATATGCTACAAAATCTTCATTTTTCAATTCAAAAGTTAACTCTCTAAACCTTGGAGCTTCTGAAGAATTTCTATAGAGTATTTTGGCAACATCCAAACAGCGTTGTTGCATATAAGATTCTGGGTTTGGAATAATTTGACTGAAAATTTGTGCCCCAGTTGTTACCCCATCATAATCTGTAAAAATAACATTGGGAGTCAAAAAATTGTTACCCCATTCACAATTAGTGGCTGTATTGGACACCTCTATGTACCCTACTTTGGTATCCGAATGGCTTCCATCCGTATTAACAGCTGTTAAGGTTACATCGTATGTTCCTTCCGTTTCATATACGACTTGCGGAGCAAAAGCAGTGCTTGTTGTAGGAGTTCCACCAGGAAAAGACCAATTATAGCTCGTTGCATTGGCACTATTGTTCACAAAAGTAACAACGCCCCCTTCTTGTATTTGGCTGGTATTGGAAGAAAAGTTGGCCACCGGTAAGTTACCATTAGTGGACTTTTCTCCATATAGTTCAATTTCTGAAAGCTGCAATATATTGCCACTATTGTTGTGCATTTCTAACCTCCAATACTGGTAGGCGGCCACTGTTTGAATGGTAAAACTTTGTGTTTCTAACCTATTGATAAAATTTATGTTGTCTTGAACATCCATAGTACTCCAATTGGCACCATCGTTGGAGCCTTTTAGGGACCAACTTTTAGGATCTCTTTCTTCTGCATCGTTCGCAGAAGCGATGGAATAAGAAGAAACAAAAAACGGCTCTTGAGACTGAAATTGTACCCAACCAGCATTGTGAAATGTTAAATACTTCGTGGACGTGGAATTATCAATTAATTTATCTATGCCTTCTCCATTAGGCGCATCCGCATATTGGGCAGTTACACTACCTGGTAGATCGGTTATATCTTCGACACCCGAATTGGCTAAGGTCCCTACCAATTCCATTTCAGCTAATTGGAGAATGTTTCCGCTTGTGTTACTCATAGACAACCGAAAATATTTAAAATCTGTGGACGTTTGTACAATAAAAGTTTTTCGTTGGAACCTATTGCTAAACAGTTCATTATTCCTGCTGTCTATACTTTCCCAATTACTACCATCATTGGAACCACTCAGTACCCAATTGGCTGGATCTCTATTGGGCACATCGTTAGCAGAAACAATGGAATATTCTGTAAGAACATAACTCTCTTGCGCTTCAAACTGCACCCAAACACTGCTGTGGAAGGTCAGGTATTTTGTGTTTACATTTTGATCCGTTAAACGCTCTATGCCCTCGTTGGAAGGTGCATCATTGTATTGAGAGCTAACATTTCCTGGAGCACTGGTAATAACTATTGGTTGTGTGTTTGGAATTTGTTTTAAACTCAAAGCTGCCCGAGCCTCAAACCCGAACATGGCGAGTAAACAAATTAATGTCAAATAAATTTTTACTGAATTCATAATCGTATTGGTTAGGTTAATAATAATTTAGGTTTAACAATGCTTTTGGCTCTGACAATTATTCCGAATATTAATTGCCGCATCATTAAAAATTTGAAATGTAAATTTTTCGGAAAATAGTAGTTCAGCCATGCGGTCACTTCAAAAGCACACCGTAGTAATCCCCCAATTAGTTATAAGTTTAACTCCTTCGGATTCCACATGAAACTGAACTAACTGTTTAGTTAATTGTATTTATACAGTAATAATGTCGGAAAGAAATAGAAAGCAGGGAACAGCCTTGCTATTCCCTACATTGTTTAATACCCTGAATTTTGTTTTAAATTAGGGTTTTTGTCAATTTCTGATTGTGGTATGGGCATGAACTTGTGCTCGGGTCGAAAAACACGCTCTTCAACTTCAAAAACACCCCAATTGTATACGCCGTCCGTACCTGAAAACTCACCATTAGGCCCAATTCTCATTCCTAGAAGAGGTTTATTGAATTCGGTTTCAGCAATTCCCCAACGCCGTACATCAAAAAATCTGTGGTCTTCGTAGGCCAGTTCAACCCTTCTCTCTTGTACAATGGCTTCTCTAACTCCTTGCTGGTTCAATCCGGCAGTTAAAGGCGGCATATTGACACTTGCACGGGCCCTAACTTGATTGATTGCATCGAAAACAGAAGCATCTGGCCCAGTGGACTCATTGGTGGCCTCGGCATAAATTAACAATACTTCAGCCAGTCTCAGTTCTATCCAATTGACAGCGGTGTTGTTGGATTTAATATCTATTAAATCAGGGTTCAACCACTTTTTAAGGCAATAACCTGTTGGCGTAGCATCCGTTGGGTGGGATCCAATCCCATCCTTTTCTCCGTGTCGTATGATAAAGTTCCTACCCTTCCAATACGACCCATCGTGGTTAATGGTAGCGCCAAATCTCGGGTCTCGATTGGCATATGGATCCAATGGGTTATAACCAGAAGATGGGTCATCAATTGACTTTCCATTGGTCATTTGATAGGCATCCACTAAATTTTGAGACGGACAAGAACCACCCCATCCATTTCCGTACGAATCTGGGTTGTTCATTCTGTCAATGTACAATTGCCTGTTGCCATAATCTCCAACTTTGTATTGCACGTCAAAAATTACTTCTTGGTTGTTCTCATTGCTTTCCAAAAACAACTCTCCATAATCAGGAAAAAGACTAAATTCTCCATCTTCTATCACCAATTTTGCAGCGTTTGCCGCCTCTGCCCATTTCTCATTGTACAAAAATGCTCTTGCTTGTAACCCCTTGGCACTCCATTTGGTAGCTCTACCAACTTGGCTTGATTCATGGGGTTCAGGAAGTAATTTATAGGCTTCTTCAAAATCATTGGTCACAAATAAAAGCGTTTCTTCATAGGTGGACTTAGCTATAAATAGATCGTCCGACAAAGACTGAGGTTCTTCAATCAAGGGAACACCACCATACAACCTAGCCAATCGAAAATAAGAAAAAGCCCTAGCAAAATAAGCTTCGCCCAGCAACCTATCCAGTTTATCTTGTTCACTCTGACTGGTCGGAACAAATTGTATGTGCTCCTTTATAAAAATGTTTGCCTTTCTTATGTTTTCATAACATTCCGACCATACCTCATTATATGGGGAATCTTCGGGAAACACCTCTCCTCTATTTATGGCATGGTTGTTCATACCACTCCATTGGTAACTTGTTTCACTTTCGTCTGAAGATGCGGCAAGCATGTGTGTGCCAACAAAACCCCATCGTGGTTCCCAACTGAAACCAGAATGAAACCCTGCGTACATGTTGTTTACAAACTGCTCCATTAAAGCCAAATCCGTCCAAATAGTGGCATCAGAATACTTGTCAACTGGTGGTTTCTCTAAAAAATCCTTCTCGCACCCTATAAGGAATAATGTGCATGCTATTAGAGTTGTATATATGTATTTTTTCATGATAATGTCTAGTTAAATAAAACTTACAAAGATACGTTTAGTCCAAATGCAAAATTCTTCATGACAGGATAGTACCCGGCACCACCATAACTTGGGGCTGAAGGGTCTACTATTTTCATGTCGCTGAACGTAAGCAAATTGAATCCTTGTAAATAGAAATTCAAATTGCTCAAGCCCAATTTGGAAGTAAAAGCACTTGGTACATTGTATTGTAGTTGAACGGACTTCAATCGAATAAAAGAAGCATTCTTTAACCAAAAAGTTGATTCTGTATCATAACTACCTCGTTTTGTAGACAACCTAGGATAGGTGGCATTCCGATTTTCAGGTGTCCAACGTTCTTCGATGTGCCATTTTTGAATGGTGGCATTATCAATAAAAGCCTTGGTAATAGTAGAACTTAAGTACGTCTTAAAGTCAAATGCTCCTTGTAAAGTTAAGTCCAACGAAAAGCCTTTGTATCTTGCTCCTAAAGACATACCAAAAATAGATCTTGGGTTGGTATTGACGTCCACCAACACTTTGTCGTCCACGTTTACCACGCCATCTCCATTGGTATCTTCGTATTTGATTAACCCTGGCTCCGCTCTTAAACCACTCTCTTGGGCTGGAGAATCATCTACATCTTGCTGGTCTTTAAATATACCATTGGCTTTGTACATCAATCGGGTGCCAAATGGATGACCTACCCTACTCCATTCAGGTCTAAGGCCAACTTCCTCGGATAATTTTTTAATTTTATTGTTGTTCCTTGAAAAATTAACATTTAAATTAATATCCACCGGACCTACTTTGTTTTTATGGTTCAAAGCCAATTCATACCCATAACTTTCCATTTCCCCTAAGTTTTGATAAGGCAGCTCTGCTCCCAAAGTAGAAGGGTAACCATTTTTATCCTCTATTAATATATCGGTTGTAAGCCTGTTAAAAACATCTGCTTCAAAACTAAATTTACCTTGTAAAAGATCCACATTTAACCCTAGGTTTTTGGTGGTTACTTTTTCCCAGGTTGCAGATTGGTCTGGTAAAGCTCCATTTACAACGGATGAAACAAAACCATCATCAAACACATAATAACCATTTGGATCTTGTTCATAGAATGATAAATAGCGATAAGGCTCAATGTTATCAAAACCAGCCTTACCCCAGGATCCTCTTATTTTCAACTGGTCCAACCACTCTACATTAGACATAAACGCTTCGTTGCCTAAATTCCAACCTACAGATACGGACGGAAATGTACCCATTCGCTGCTCTTTTGCAAACTTTTGTGACCCTTCATATCTAACGGTTGCTTCTAACAAATACCGCTCTTTATAATTATAATTCATCCTTCCAACCAGTCCTTGTCTTACATCGATGTATTCAAAATCGGAATTGGTAGCGGTGGTAACATCTCCTAAATTTAGTTGGTCAATATTGCCAATGTGGTCTTTTCTTTCTGCTTGAAAGTAAGATGTATTGCTTTCTCTTTGGGTATACAAGGCAAACAGCTTAAAAGAATGTTCGTTGATCGTTCGACTATAGGTTAAATTTGTTTCAAACAAAGTTACATTTTCACTGGAACTGGATCGAAATAATTCTTTTCTGCCAGATTCCTCTTCTATGTATTCCCCATTTTCTAAGTGGTAAAATGTTATCGGCGTACTCCAGTTTTTAACTTCTCGAGTATACCTATCAAAAGAGTAGTCTCCTCCAATCGACAAGCCTTCAATGGGAAGCTGATAATTGAAACCAAAGGTTCCGTTAAACTGGTTCTTATCTGAATTTTGATACCCTCCTTCAAACTGTCTTTGAATCGGGTTGTTCCCATCTCTACCTCTACCCCACAAACCGTTGGAGTATTTATCTTTGTAAATAGGCCACATTGTAAAAAATGGTCCAAAAATATCGCTTCCAGGATCAAATCCTGGATTATTTTTATCTTCTATGGTGGTTCCCAAATTTAATTTAACCGACAAATTGTCGTTGATTTGCATATCAATGTTGCTTCTCAAATTGTATCGTTTGTATTTGACATTGTGTACCAACCCGTCTTGATTCAGGTAGCCAGCGGATAGAAAATACTTTACTTTATCGTTCCCTCCAGAAACTCCAAGGTTGTGTTTAATAGAGTTTTGAGATGTTTTTAGTCCATTTCCCAACCAATCCGTGTCAGGGTATAAATCTCTATCCGAACTACTTCTATAATTTTCTATGTCTTGGTCTGAGAAAAAAGGAACATCGCCATCGTTTACATTGGCTTCATTCCAGTAGGTCGTGAACTCATAGGCGTTAGCAAATTCTGGTAAAACAGTTGGTTGGGCAGTATTGTAATCGAAATTATATGAAATTGTAGGTTTCCCATCTGTCCCCCTTTTGGTAGTAACCAATATCACACCATTTGCTGCCCTTACTCCATATATGGCTGCGGCAGCGGCATCCTTCAAAATAGTAAAACTCTCTATGTCTTGTGGGTTAATATTTTCCCATGGTCTTTGAACACCATCTACAATTACCAAGGGTCTGGAGTTATTATTTAATGAATTTCGACCTCTGATATAAAACTCAGTAAAATCGGCCCCTGGCTCACCACTTTGCTGTACCCCGTAAAGACCAGGCACCTTCCCTACCAAAGCATTGGTTACATTGGAAGTGGCACTTTCTTTAATTTTATCATTGGACACAGAAGCTACCGAACCAGTTATATGGGATTTCTGTTGGGTTCCATACCCCACCACAACCACCTCATCGAGCTGTGTTAAGTCTGTTTCCATACCCACATCAATTACAGATCTTGAATTGACAGCTTCTTCTATTCTTTTATACCCTATGAAAGAATATACCAAAACATCGTCTTCATTCACTTGAAGTACATATTTTCCTTCCACATCTGTGACTGTACCTGTGGCAGTATTTTTAATTAGAACAGAAACACCCGGTAAAGGCTCTCCATTGGTTGCATCGGTAATAATTCCACTTACTTCAATTTTCTCAACAACAATAGCTTTTTTGATCCTTTTATTTTTATTTTCACTGACCAAAATGTTGTCGTTTATTCTTTTAAAATTCAAATGCGCCGTTTTAGAAACATCCGACAACACATCTCTTAAAGAGATTTCATTGAATTTTTTAGAGTACCTTTTATACATGTAACTTTGTTTCTTATCGAAAGCAAAGCTAAATTCTGTATTCCGTTCAATTTCTTCAAATACCTCTTCGAAAGTTGCGTTTCTAAAATTCAAAGAAACAATAACTTCTTCTAGCTTTTTATTTTGAGCGCTTCCGGGCCCGGAAGCCAACAAAATATTGGCTAAAGACATTTGAATAATCAGACCTATAAATGCATACCGGCTCATAACAAGAGCTTGTTTAAGTAATTTATTTATCATAATTTTGATTAATTAATATTAATAATTCCGCTTATTTTATTCGTCTGACCGCTAAATCTAGATGGAATAATGTAAGCGATATAAAACCAGTGATTGTCTAATTGCTGGTTTTTTTTTAGCTAGAATTCAATTTCATATGTTTTCTTTTATAGTTAGTAAATAGATACATTTTTGTTTGCAATTTTATACCCAAACTGAAGCGTATATTGCATTTTCTTTAACACCTCTTCTAAAGCCATGTTGTTTTCAAAACGTGCAGAGTATTTAATTTCTCTTTTACTTTCTAGTTTTATAGATATTTGTACGCCATACCACCTTTCTATCTTTTGAACTACCTCTTTCCAATCGGCATCTTTAAATAATAAAACTCCATTTTTCCATGCCAAAACATCTTCCAAACTAACTGCATCCACTTTTTCAATTGTTTGCAGCGCCAAAGAGTAACTTGCTTGTTGGTTTGGTAAAATATACAAGCCTTTTGGATCCAGATCTGTGTACACTCCAACTTTTCCAGTTGCTACTGTAACCTTATAAAAATCAGATTCGGGATAAGAATTAACATTGAATGAAGTTCCCAATACAGTTGTTTTTACTTCATGTGTAGCTACTATAAAAGGTCGTTTTGGGTCTTTAACTACTTCAAAGAAGCCTTCCCCTTCGAGTTCTACCTCCCTTAGCTTGTCTGAAAACCTTTCTGAGTACCTTATTTTGCTACCAGAGTTTAATTTCACCTTGCTACCATCTGAAAAATACACCGTCCTTTTCTGACCGAAAGGAACTTCTTTTTCAAGCATATTGGTTGTAATTTCCTCAGTTGTGTTGGTAATTACTGGTTCCCATGATCGCTGGGTCAAAAAAGCAATAGTTGCGGTTAATATTAAAAAAGCGGCGGCAATTTTTGCCCAATTAGGAAACCTTACGGCCTTGCTTTTTGCAAATAATTGTCTGTTAACATCTTGAATTTTAACTTGGACTTCCTCCTCTTTTAATTCTATTTTGGACTGCATCAAACCATGGTAAATCGTCTTAGCTTCCTGCAAAACTTGCTGGTCTATGTGCTGGCCATCCACTATTTTTTTCCATTTTTCACAATCCTCGACATTTCTATTTTCGAGGTAGGAAATGAACGTGTCGTCTAGAAGTAAATCTTCAGCAGTGTAATTGTTATAATTCATTCAATTTAATTTCGGCATTTCACATAAGAGCAGGTCCCGAACAAAAACTACTCATTCTTTTCAATTTATTTTCAAAATTCTTAAAATGTCATTATTAGAAAGTACTAGTATGGCTGGGCCAATACCCGCAACATGAATTGGAATTGCTTCCCGTACATCTGAATTTAAGTACACACCCAAAGCTTTTCCTTTTACTATTTCTGTGTTCAACTCATGATCAAATTTTATTGCAAGACCTACAGAGGCATCACTTCTGGTAGTTTCTACTTCTGTTGGATAAAAGTTCCCGCCTACTAAAAATCGAGTTTCGTTGTCGCTACCAACAAATGGAGTAATAAACTGAACTCTAGACACTTGAGACTCTTTCGGTAGCGAGGTGCGTTGAAGGCGATTACCGCCTTCATTTTGAAACAATGCACTTGTAAAATCGGAGATTTGATAGTGCAAAGCCCCTTCCAAGACAGGTCCATAGATGGTTTTTAAGTTGGCCAAAGCAAAGGATTCATAAGTCTTAAATTTATTCTTTATCGCGGGTACCTGTTGAGACGAACAAGACCTGCCTCTAACAGGAAACAATTCTCCTTTTTCATGATAGCCTAAAATAATATCGATGGAAGCATCCTTATCAACGTCTGTGGCATACACTTCAAATGGTGCTTCCGGACTCGATTTGAATTTACTGTTCAAACCCAAGTTGCCCAATAAAAAATCTTGGTCCCCGTCTTGGTCTACATCTGCTAGGGTTATAGAATTCCACCAGCCAACAGTTTCGTCTATTCCTAATCTAGATCCAACATCTTTAAAAACCCCATTTTCGAATTTAAATGCCCTGAGAGGCATCCATTCTCCAACAACTACTAACATGGGTTCTTGTTTAGCTCCCCAAGAGGTCCAAACGGCATCTGTTACAATGCCAATAGCATTCAATGCTGGTAATACGGTATCAGTAACATCCGTAAATTTTAGTATTCCTTGATCTAAATCGTTGCGATACAGTTTGCTATTAGCCGGAAATGGGTATTTTTCAGGAATTGCGTGCCCTCCAACGAATAAATCTAAGTCCCCATCTCCATCGTAATCAAAACAAGAAGCCACACTGCCATTAAAGTGTTCTAGCGCTGGCAGAACGCTCTCTGCTAATTGAAACCTACCATCCTCGTTGGTGAAGAATTGGTCTTCCAACAAAGGATGACCTGCTGGATATTGATGGCCACCATGTACCAACAACAAATCGAGATCTCCGTCTCGGTCTGGATCAAAAAGCAATACATCGGTTTGTTCCATACCCAAGTTTGTTTTACTTGATTGGGCATTAAATTTAAAATTACCATTGTCATTTTGGACACCTATAGCCAATGCATTGCCAACGGAACTTCCTATAACTATATCCTCCAAACCATCTCCGTTTACATCTCCTACAGCTGCTACAGGGCCATTTACAGACATTTTATGGGGCAATAACACTTCGCGATCAAAATCATTAAAAGGATTCTCTTTGTGTTTAAAATCAACCTCAAGAGTCTTGGTAACATCCGTAAAAAGTGCTTGGTTGGATGCCTTTGGTATTGTTCCTTGTCTGGAAGAGTTGAAAGGTATTGTTATTGTTGATCCTTTTTCAATTCCTTTTTCAACCTGTATAAATCCATTGGGCCAAATTATGGCTAGCGAATCAACAGGAGAATGCTCTCCTAACCCAAAATGCAAAATTGGGTCGACAGAAGATTGAAACCCTCTAGAACTGTACAATTCTTGCCTCTGTTCTTTCCTATTGGAATACAAAACAACGGTGGTGCCAAACCCCTTTTTATTGCTACCAACATATTCAAGTTCTACCTTTAAATAGTTGTTATTGTTGGTGTTATTTTCATAAATAAAGGAAACATTGTCTGTGTTATTGACAACAATATCCAAGTCACCATCGTTATCCAAATCAGCGTAACACGCTCCGTTAGATATAGTTGCCTTGTGTCCTTCAATTTCATTTGTGAAATTATTAAAGAAATTCTGTTGGTCGTTGATATAAAAATAATTCAGAGCTTTGTTTTCAGGCATTCTGCTTAATAAGTCTTTTTCCCATGCCGCTATGTCCCAAGTTTCATTTTTGTTTATTTTATGTTTTATTTCCTCTTCCTTTTGTTTGCGGTATTGCACAAAATCACTATTTCTAAAATTCCGTTTGATACCGTTAGAAATGAATATATCCCGGTGTCCGTCGTTGTTTAAGTCCATAATTAATGGAGCCCAGGACCAGTCCGTATTGGAAACTCCCGAAATTTGAGCCAAATCAGAAAATTGAGGCAACCCAGCTCGATTGCCCTGGTTTATTTGGAGTGTATTGAACATGTATTGGTGGTGTAATCCAGCGTTCACGTGTCTACCAAACTTATCAGGATCCATGCCACCCATATTGGCTTTAATTCCATAATTAAATTCTGCAACCATATCAACGGCAATAATATCATTCCTTCCATCTTGGTTAAGATCTGCAATATCATTGCCCATAGAAAAATAAGGGATGTGACCGGTAGTCTCTTTTATGACTTCGGAAAAAGTACC
Organism: Cytophagales bacterium Alg240-R148; assembly: GCA_900537185.1. Taxonomy (GTDB): domain Bacteria; phylum Bacteroidota; class Bacteroidia; order Cytophagales; family Cyclobacteriaceae; genus Alg240-R148. The sequence continues at coordinate 1,410,355 of LS999826.1, read as the reverse complement.
ATCGCGGTTGTTTATATACAAATGGTCGCTTCCAGAATAATCAATTCCTACATAAACATCGGGCCACGTGTCGTTGTTAAGGTCTCCAACGGATATCCCCAGACAATACCCTAAATCATTGGGAGTGAACCCAACTTCCATGGAAACATCGTTAAAATAACCATCATCATTTCGATACAAGCGCTCCCCTCGTTTTTTTAACTGAGCGTTTCTTTGGTTCTCAATATTGTCCTCACTAAAAGGTTCAACTCCATGGTTGGCCAGCAACAAATCCAAATCACCATCCTTATCATAATCAAAAAACGAAGCCTGTGTGCTGTGCAAGGTTATGTCCAACCCATATTCGTTGGCTACTTCTTTGAAAGTAGGTATTCCTTCTTTATTATTCCCAGTATTGATGTACAGTTCATTTTTCAAATTGTCTTCTCCCTCAAATTGTCCTGATTTACAAATATAAAGGTCCAATCGGCCATCAGAATTGACATCGACCATGGTTACTCCAGTAGCAAACCCATAACCTCCTTCAACTCCGGAGCGTTTGCTAACTTCTCTGAATGTCATCTTTCCTTTATTAAGGTATAAATGGTTTTTATCAAGGTTGGACACAAAATACAAGTCACTCCAACCATCGCCATTTAAATCTCCTGCTGCCACCCCGCCTCCATTGTAATAGTACTCATAAAAAAGGCCATTCATTCTTTCTTTTTCTTCTATAATGTTCTTAAAAAAAATGCCCGTGTCCTTTGTAGATTTGACCGTAAAAAGAAAAGTTTTTGTCGGTTGTACTGCTTCTTTCTTAACACAAGCGTCCAACATTAAAAGACAAAAAACCGAAAATATCCATTTAATTTTTTTCATACAAACCATGTTATTATGCGCTAGCTTTGCCAGCTAATTAGAGGTATAGAAAAACTAGAAACTAAAATATACCCATGTATCTTGAAAAATATTTTATTTATGTAAAAACAGGCTTTATACCTTGTTAAACGACATTTTATTTAATACTTTCAAAAGTTATCATTGCCCCAACGATGAAATACTTGTTAACACAAGACCCTTAACATGATTGAACAGAAAAGTTGGCATATTAGAGACCGTAAGAATTGGGAAGCACTAAAAAATTCAAACAAAAAAGGCTTCAACAGCCTGTTAAAAGATAACTACACTATATTATATAATTTTTCATATAAAATATGTAAATCTAAATCCATTTCAGAAGATTGCATTCAAGACCTTTTTATCTACTTGTGGGAGAACAAAAACAAACTAGAATCGGTGGCGTTTGTTCGATCGTATTTATTAAAATCTATAAAAAGACGTGTACTGCGAGAGCTGAAAGTGCAACAACAAAATATTGAGAGAAGCAACTTTTGGCAACTAAACAGAACATTAGATGCAGAAGAACCACACATAGAGCAAAAGATTATAGAAAAAGAAAGTATTGATTCTAAAACACACAGCATTCATATCCAACTCGAAAAATTAAGTGACCGTCAAAAAGAAGCGCTTGACTTAAAATACTTTTGTGGTCTTTCTTATAAAGAAATTGCAGAAATCATGGAGATCAATGAACAATCAGTTGCCAATGTATTAAGAAGAGCAATTGTTGCTCTAAAAGAAGGGTTTCAACCCTAAATCGGCACTAATTAGCTTCACTTTCTTTCTTATTTTTATACAATATGTTAGCGCCAACTCCTAACAACAAGATGGCCACACCAATAAAAGATTGTAAGGTATACGTTTCATCAAAAATAAAATAGCCGAACAAAAAGGCATAAACGACCCCCAAATATTTGAGACTTGCTATTTTTGATAAGTCATCACTTTGGTATGCTTTTGTAAGGTAAAACTGAGCCAGTTGTGTGAATATTCCGATTAAAAGCAATATTACCCATTCAATTCCGTGTGGCATTACCCAAAGAAAGTAGCTCCAAATGGCAGTAATAGGCAAGGTTATTAAAGGGAAGTAAAATACAATAACCAAAGGATGCTCGGTGTTTTTCATTTTCCTCACACAATTGTAGGCCAGTCCAGAAAACACAGCAGAAGTTACCCCCAACAGTATATAAACCCAATTGGTATCGGTGTTGAATCCTTGAATCACCAATACCCCTATAAAAGCCAAAGCAAAGAATGCCCACTGCAAGGACCAAACTTTCTCTTTCACAATCCAAATACCTAAAATAGCAGTAAAAATAGGAGAAAGGTATTGCACCGTTACTGCATTGGCCAAAGGCATTTTTTGCAAGGTGTAAAAAAAAGTAATCAGCCCTATTGCTCCTGCAATTCCACGCAACGCCAGCCAGCGTTTGTCATTCCCAAAAACAGGTATGTTTTTACTCTTTAGAATTATTAAACTCATGAAAAAAGAAACAAAAGATCTAAAAAAAACAATCTCCACAGGAGGTATTTGATCTATATATTTCACCAGCACATTCATTATTGCAAAAAAGAAGGAAGCAATTATCATGTAACGTATCCCCTTTGATCCCATTATTTTTTTTTAAATCAGAAAAACGTCGTAAATTGAGTGAATAAAAACCTGAACAAAAAATTATTCTTTTCTTTTATGAAAAAACCGACCCTGACTGAAGAAGAATCAATTTCTGTAAAAAACAGTTTGAAGAACATTTACACACTATTTTTAAACAAAGAAAGTATTAAACCCCAATACTTAAGTTGTGTTGTAAAATGGGGCCTTCAACTGGATCTTACAAAAGACGAAATACAATCCTTTTACGAAAATGAAGGGGCCCATATTTTTAATGCTCCTAAAAACAGGGTAGACGCAATTCAAGGTCTATTTGACCTCATCCATCTCATTTACTTAGATGACATGGTAGAAGATGATGAACTTGAAGTAGCAACTATTTACGCCGAAGCCATGGGGTTTGCTCCTCATGTTGTAGGAGATATTCTAAAAACAATCATTACGGCTCCGGCAGACGGCATACGCGACGAAAGCTTAAGAGAAGAAATAAAAAACTTGGCCAGGGAACATTTTATAGGCTAATTTTTATTTTATTATTAGGGCATCAATGCCCTTACCTGTATTTGACACGACTAACCTAACTTTTTATGAAGAAAATTTTACTGTTTTCAATACCATTGACCCTAATTGTATGTGGTATTTTATTCATTCAATCTCCGGAATTAAAGGAGAACAAAAAACCAGTGTTACGAACTGGTGACTTTGAAGAAATCCCTAAAAAGGATCGGCCAGACTTAGCGGCGGCTTTTGAAGAAGAACGAACCAAAGACCCCGCGTTGGGATATGCACCGACTGGAAGGTTGGTAGATGCTTTTGAATTTACTAAAAGGAAGCTTTCCAATAAAAATCAAAAAGCCATCCCTGGTGTCGAATGGACCGAACGTGGTCCTTACAAAGTTGGTGGTAGAACTCGGGCTATCATGTGGGATCCCAACGACCCTGCTGGTAAGAAGGTTTGGGCCGGCGGAGTAGGTGGTGGCATGTGGTACAACACGGATATTACCGATGCTAACAACGAATGGGTGAATGTGGATGACTTTATGGCCAATTTATCTATTGCCGATTTCACTTACGACCCCAACAACACACAAACATTTTATGTAGGAACTGGTATGAGCTATACCGGAAGAATACGAGGTGCTGGTATTTGGAAATCTACAGACGGAGGAACCAATTGGGACAGACTCGCGAGCACAGACAACGAGAATTTTGAATTCGTATCCAGGATGGTAGTTACTTCTACTTCTAAAGTATTGGCAGGAACTACGGAAGGTTTGTATGTTTCAACAGATGGTGGTACAATCTGGACCAGAATATTATCCGATGAAATTGCAGAAATAAAAATAGCTTCCAATGGAGATATTTACTTAGGCACCTTTAATGGAAGAATTTACAAAAGCACCAATGATGGTGTGGATTGGACCAATTTAACCATACCGACTGGAGCAGCTCGTGTAGAAATGGCATTGGCCCCTTCCGACGACCAAACTGCATACGCCCTTGCCAACTTGAGCTCGGATTCTAGAACAGTAGCCTGGCTTATCAAAACGACAGATGGTGGTGATACCTGGACAGAACTAACAATTCCTAAATACATCGACCCAGATGAAAACGGTGTTTGCCAAGAAGACCCAGAAAACGATTTCACTAGAGGCCAAGCCTTTTTTGATTTGACAATGGCCGTACATCCAACCAATGCAAGCGAAGTGTATATGGGAGGGATTGACTTATACAAAACTACTGATGCTGGTACCAGCTGGACCAATATATCCCATTGGTATGGATACTGTGAACAATACGTTCATGCCGATCAGCACATCATTCGTTTCAAACCTGGCAGCACCACGGAGGCCATTTTTGGTAATGATGGCGGCGTATTCTATTCTTCTGATATGGACAATGCAGGTATACCGGAGATTACTGTAAGAAACAACAATTACAATGTAACCCAGTTTTATGCTACCTCCATGGACAACAGAGTGGATGAAGACTATTATTTAGCTGGAGCACAGGACAATGGTAGTCAGCAATTTTCCAAACCAGGAATGAGCAACACCAAGGAAGTAACTGGAGGAGATGGCGCATTTACCGTCATCAACCAAGACGACCCTAACATACAACTCACAAGTTATGTGTACAACAACTACTATATTTCCAGAGATGGAGGGAATACGTTCCTTGCTTATCGCATAGCCAACACCGGTAAATTCATAAACCCAATGGCCTACGACAAAGATACCGATGTTTTGTACACTTCTTTTGGAGTGAATAAAATTGGTATAGTGCGCAATATAAAAGGAGCTATAGCAGACGAACAACCAACTATTGAGCTGGAAAACAGAGACATAACCCATGTGGCTATTTCTCCACATACATACGATAGAATATTTATTGGAACAGTTGGTGGTGTCTACAGAATTGACAATGCAAGTACCACCTCTCCTACTTCTACTAGAATTGATACAGGCAATATACCCAACTATGTTTCTTGTATAGCAATTGGAGAATCGGATGACGACCTTTTTGTAACCATGTCTAATTATGGTGTTGTCTCCATGTTTCAAACAAAAAATGGAGGGAGTACTTGGACAAACAAAGAAGGAGATCTGCCAGATATGCCAGTAAGGTGGGCCATATACAACCCATTGGATAACAACCAAGTAATGATTGCAACAGAACTTGGGGTTTGGACCTGTGACGATATAGCACAGGCTTCTCCAGTATGGGAACCATCTGTGGAAGGTTTGGCCAATGTGAGATGTGAGATGTTAAAAGTAAGATCTTCGGACAACCAAGTGGCCGTTGCAACGTTTGGTCGTGGATTATTCACTTCGAATGTATTTAGAGTCGGCAAAAAATTGCGTTTTGATGCTGATAAAACTTTGGCTTACGAAGGTACTGACGTAACCTTTACTAACAAGACGGTTGGAGGCACAACGAATTATCTATGGAATTTTGGCGACAACCAGGTTTCTACTGAAACGAGCCCAGTGCACAGTTACGAACATGCAGGCAATTATACAGTGGCCATGGCCATGGACGACCAAGATACTTCCCTAATTAAAGAGAACTACATTAAAATATTAGAAACCAAACAAGGCAGTTACTCTTTGGCACAAGGCGGCGATTTAGAAAGCAACCAACAAGACTTCTACGCCCATAATGTCAAAGGTACTCCATTGGAATTAGGCAATTCAACTATATCTGGGAAAGATGGTACGGCCTCAGGTGACAACGCTTGGGTTTTGGGTTTGACTGCCGAAAACTACATAGACAATACGGAGGCCTATTTATACAGTCCTAAATATGAGTTGACCAACCTTGAAGATTTCACATTAAAATTCAAATCGAAATACGTTTTTGAAGCTACTTGGGATGGGTTTATAGTAGAATATACCCTTGACGATGGCAATACCTGGACCAAATTGGGTGCCGATGAAGAAGCAAATTGGTACAATTCAACATCAGACCCTCAATCTGTTTTTGGTGATGGCGTTGGTATTTTCTCTGGTACAACCACGGGTACATTCGAAGAATATTTCTATGCTTTGTCCAATATTGGAACTGGAGCAGCTAACATTGGGTTCCGATTTGTAGTGCTATCTGATTCGTTTACAACCGATGTGGGAAGTGCTTTTGATGACATAGAATTAGAAGGACCTGCTGAAGCAATATCTGTTGCTATTGGCAATAATGTAGCCAATAGTACCTGTACCAACTCAGTTGTTACTTTTACAAACAACAGTACTGGAAGTGATATACAGACATTTGCCTGGGATTTTGGTGCTGATGCACTACCTGCCACTGCACAAGGTGCCGGACCGCACGAAGTAAGGTACAATACCAGTGGTTCAAAAACAGTTGTGTTGACTGTTAATGGTACGGCAACGGGCAATACCTCTATGACAATTACCGATTTTGTTGGTGGATCGATCACCCCTACTTACGACAACAGCACTTGTTATTCAGAAGATATTTCTGTTGGCATTAGCGGTTCAGATACCGACCTATTTTACAGGTTAATCAATACGGACAACGGCAATGTACTTACGGATTATATCAAAGGAACGGGCAACACCATTTACTTGGTTTCAAGTGAAAAGATGGACCAGTTTAACTTAAGAGTTGAAAGCACTGATTTCATGGGCGGTTGTGCCACGACCAGCGATGACTTTTCAATAGTAACTAGCAGCCCTTTGCCTACAGAAACCACCTTAACCAAAGATGTTCTTTGTAGTGGGGAGTCTTTGCAAGCATCTATTGCAGCAAGCCAGGCTGGCGTCAACTATACATTTTATGATGCAGGAACCAGTCAAGCCATTGGGAGTACAGTAGAAGGCGTCGATGGAGTTCTGGTTTTAACATCCGCTGCCGTAGAAACCGATGTCGAATCCATTTATGTTTACGCCGAGAATATCAACAACGGCTGTGCACTAAAAATACTAGAAACGAATATCACTGTAAATCCAAATCCTAACCCTTCGATTGATTATGATTTGTCTGGGAGATATTTGGTTGCAAGTGAAAGCATTTCGGGGCCGGCATACCAATGGTATGTAGATGGAGAAGCGCTCCCAGGTGCTACACAAGCAAGGATATTGCCACTTTGGATAGGAAGTTATACAGTAAAGGTAACTGCAGGTTCTTGCGAAACTGTTTCTGAACCATTTGAAATATTGGTTTTAAGCTCAGAGGAAGCTTCCGACGGGTTGACTCTATATCCAAACCCTGTTGTGAATGAACTCACCATTAAAGGGTTAAGAGGGAAAGGAACCATTTCTTTTTTCAATATTGACGGAAAAAGCAAAGCACAAACCCTTAGTTTCAATAATAATTCACTGGTAGAAAAAGGAGTAGATGTCTCTCTTTTGAAGCCTGGTATTTATTTTGCTGTTATAGAAACTAAAGAATCCAAAAGTATATTGAAATTTATAAAACAATAGGAATGGTGAAGCAAAGCTTCTTTATCTTTATAATACTAGTATTCTTTTCTTGCAACAGCACCAATAAAGCTGTTGGCCTAGAAAGTAAACTAAAAGCTGAACTCGGAAGTGATTCCGAGTTCAGCTATAATAGTGATAAATCTTTGGTATTGACTATTCAGAAGGTATTGCCTTCCGAAAAAGGGATACAACATGACAAGACAAAATACTTTGTCCACAATGTGAAAAATGGGAAATTGAAAAAGGAAGGAGTTGTGGAAAACGGCACAATTTTCTGGAAGAATGCCTCCACCCTAACCATTCAATATGTAACAGGAGTTCAGAAAAATGGAGATGGGAAACACAGCAAAGATATCATCATTGACTGACCTATTCTTCAGGCATCAACACCCATAATATTAGGTATACTAAAATTGGTGATCCAACAGTGAATATTACCAGTATTAAGTATAGCAACCGTGTAGTTGGCGCACTCCAGCCTAAATATTCTGCAATACCACCGCATACCCCAGCAACAACTTTGTTTTTTGTTCGTTTTAATTTCATATTTTTTATGATGCTAATTAATAAACTTATATTTACAGATTAGAACACCAAAATAAATCATTTTGAAGACAACTACCGCCATTCTATTAATAATATTTTTCTCAGCAACCGCCATGGCGCAATCAGACGTTGTGTTGTATTCTGGTGAGGTAATTAATAAAAACACGGGAAGTCCAATTCAAGATGTGCACATCTTAAACAAAAACAATGGGGTAGTTTCTATCTCCGACGAAGATGGATTCTTTTCAATTCAAGTATTTAATCACCATGTTTTGCAATTCTCAGTTATTGGATTTGAAACAAAAATTGTTAACATTCAGAATGATGAAAATAGCCGGTACCTACATACCACGGTTAAGTTAGAACCAAAAATTTACGCTTTGCGGCCTGTAACTATCCAAGACATGCAGAAGGAAGTAGAAACCGTTGTCCGCAAACCTGAAGAAAACTGGAAATATGGCAAATACGGTTTAAAATTAACTGGAACTGGGGCACCTGAAAAAGTTGGTCCAACGTTAGAAAATCCAATTAGCCTTTTATACGATTGGTTCAGTAGAGAAGGAAAACAAAAAAGAAAACTAGAAGAGTTACTAAAGGAAGAAAAAATTGCAAAAGCAGTAGCTGCTCGGTATGAAAGCGATCTAATTTGGGAAGCTACTGGTCTTTATGGGGAAGATTTGGTTCGATTTAAGAACTTTTGCAACCTACCCCAATCTTTTATTCTCAACTCCAACGACTACGATTTTTTAATGGCTGTGAAAGGTTGTTACATCGAATACAAACGAAAATCACCTTAATTATCATGTAATATTTAGGGCTTTTTCAAGTATTCTGGTAACTAAATAATGCTTAAATTTAATATATTTCGCAGTTGATAATTCGTTGATGATAGTTTTAACAAAGTTATATGTTTGGTTAAAACAAGGGTTTTTTTCGCTACTAATCCTTCTTTTTCTGTTCTTAGCTAGTTCGCATGATGCGCACAGCCAAAAAAGGAAGAAACGTAAGAAAACGTTCCATTCTTATAAAAAATGGCGGTACGGAAGCGGCATTTCCAAACCGGGAAAAGTATGCAAAGGAATAGCTAAAAACAGAAACAAAAAACCAAAAAAAGTAAAGACATCTGGTAAGTCGAATAAAAAATACAAACCACAAGCGGAAGTAGACCCGCAACAAACAGTTGCTCAGAAAACTACACCTACTCCCAAACCGCCAGTAAAAAAAGATCCAGAGCCCGTAACACCTCCTGAAAAACCGTTTGAAGAGCGCAGTTTGGATGAAAAACACGAGGTAGAAGACGAGGTTCTAAAAGAAAATAATTTACCCGAACCAACTTCTGAAGAACACGAAAAAATCAGAAAAAATGTTCAAGACCATCTAAAAACAAAAAAAGACAGCGAGCCTCTAAAGCTAGAGCCATTGTATTTTGTATTGGATCAAGATGAATTCTCTGTGGTAGACATGGAGCCTTTTTTAGTTGCAGTAGAGTATGCACTACAGGGTAAAATGGTATTGATTGAAGGGCACACAGACCATCGGGGGAATGCAGAATACAACAAAGCGCTTTCCATGAAAAGAGTGGAAAAGATTAGAAAGCTCATGCTGGATATGGGCGTACCCGATGACCGCATTTCTGTTATTGGATATGGGGAAGAAATGGCCAATAAAAGCACACAAGGAGAAGACGAGCACCAAGACAGCAGAAGAGTTGATTTTACGGTTTTTTAAGTTAATTTCGAGCGTACATTACTTTTCATTATGCAGGATAAAGAAATATTCCTTCGCCATCTAGGGCAAACCACGCCATTTCCTTTTTTACTCCATATTGAAAAAGCAGAAGGATTGTATTTATACGACACGGAAGGCAAGCAATATGCAGATCTTATATCTGGTATAGGTGTTAGCAATTTAGGGCATCGGCACCCTAAAATAATCCAAGCCATCCAAGCACAATTAGAAAAGCACCTGCATGTAATGGTGTATGGCGAATACATCCAGTCTTCTCCAAATAAACTGGCAGCTTTATTGAACCAACACACACCAGAAAACCTCAGCACTTTTTATTTTGTAAATAGCGGTACGGAAGCAAATGAAGCTGCGCTTAAACTTGCCAAACGCCACACCAACAGAACAGAAATAATATCCTTTAATAAATCGTACCATGGCAACACCCATGGTTCCTTGAGTGTTTCAGGCAATGAGAATAAAAAATATGCCTTCAGGCCACTTTTACCGGGTATCAAATTTATTGACTATAATTGCCACGAGGGCCTGGACAAAATAACCGACAAAACAGCAGCTGTCATCATGGAAACCGTTCAGGGAGATGCTGGAGTGCGCATTCCGGATGTTGAATTCCTAAAAGCTTTAAGAAAAAAGTGTGACGATACTGGTGCTTTGCTTATTCTTGATGAAATACAAACTGGGTTTGGAAGAACTGGAACTCTTTTTGCCTTTGAACAATTTGGTATTGTACCGGACATCTTAACAATGGCCAAGGCCATGGGTGGAGGGCTGCCAATCGGTTGTTTTGCGGCATCCTACGACATTATGAACAGCCTTACCCACCAGCCTATGTTAGGTCATATCACAACATTTGGTGGCAATCCGGTTTGTTGCGCTGCTGCATTGGCGAATTTAGAAGTTCTTACTACCACCAATCTCATGGCGGATGTAAACGACAAAAGAGCTTACTTTTTGGAATTGCTTGCACACCCAGACATTGTAGAAATTCGCAGTATTGGGTTCTTATTTGCTATTGAGTTTGAATCCCACGAACGGGTACAAAAAATAGTAGATACTTGCTTAAAAAATGGCATCATCACTTTTTGGTTTTTATCGTGCAACAATAGTTTTCGTTTGGCTCCGCCCCTTACCATAACAAAAGATGAGATCCAATCATGTGCAACAATTATTAGGGAAGCCATAGACAGCACCTCACCTTAAGTCCAAAACTTTCATTGGTTTGCGGCTGCCGTTTCTAAAAAGCATCGCATCTATCGCCTCGTTGGCGGCCCATTCTACCTTTGGAGTAACCCTTAAGTTGGACTGCAACATTTCTTTTAATTGAGCCAGTACCACCATCGAATGCGCATTGCTTTCGTTGCCTAATTTAATAGTCAGTTGGTCTGCGCCACTTGCATCCGACGCAATAACCAATAAGTATTTGTTTATTGCTTCAAAACTGTGGAGCACATTTTCTATGGCTGCCGGATATACGTTCGTACCTTTTAATTTGATTAGGTGTTGCTTGCGGCCCACTATGGGACTCAACCTAAAGGAAGGTCTACCACAAGAGCAAGGAGCACTTATTTTATAGGCCATGTCCCCCGTCTTAAACCGCAACAATGGCATTGCCTCCACATCAAAACTAGTTACTGTTATTTCTCCTACCGTTCCATCTGGAACTTGTTGTCCTGCTTCATCCAAAAGTTCGACGTAAACAAGTGCTGGGTTGTGGTGGGCACCCATTTGGAATTGACATTCGTTAAACGCGGTTGCCATCTCTGTAGAAGCATAGGTAGAAAAAAGTCCTACTTTCCAATGCCTCGTTATTTTTTCTCCTAAGGCATTCAATTTTAATTTGCTATCTCTAATAGGTTCTCCTATGCAAATAATTTTTTTTACAGAACTTTGGTTGAGATCAATTCCTTCTTTTAAAGCATACTCAATTAGCTTGAGCATGAAGGATGGAACCCCAATAATCGCGGTTACTTGCGTTTTTAAAATGCTGTCCCATTGTAAGCCCAAAACACCTGGACCTGTGCGTACAGCAGTTGCACCAATGGCCCTTACACCTAAATAATAGGCCATTCCGGCCATAAACCTTTTATCAAGTGTGGTGGTTATACAGACTACATCCTGTTTCGTAATTCCAGATACAGAAAGGGCATATGCCTCATTCGCTGACAACCTCGACAAATCTGCTTCCGTCAAAGGCACAAATACTGGCGCACCCAACGTACCACTGGTACTTACTACATCGGCAAATTGATCTGGCGATACAGCGTAAAAGTCTTCGTTGTATTGTTGTAAATCGTCCTTGCTGGTTACAGGGAGTTGTGCAAATTCTTCTAGAGTAGAAAAATTAATAGCCGCATGGTTTTTTAGTAAGGCCTGATAAAAAGGACTTTTGTTTTGAAGGTTGGCTACGTGTTTTATTAACTTAGCAACAACATCGAGTTCTTGTTTCTTTTCCATCTATGTTTACTAAATACCTTGATTTTTCCCAGTTTCCAAAACAACGTAGGCCACGGCGATATCCCCTTCATGGGAAAGAGACAAATGGCAACGCTCCACACCTATGGATTCGAAATAGGTCAAGACCGGACCATTCACATGGATGGCGGGTCTACCTTTGTTGTCATTGACAATTTCTACATTTGTAAATTCGAAGTTTCCAGCCCACCCTGTTCCCAAAGATTTAAACACTGCTTCCTTTGCAGCAAAACGAGCAGCCAACGATTGAAACTTACTACTGCGGCTACTACAGTAGGCTATTTCATTATCGGTAAACACTTTGCTCAAAAAACCTTCCCGCCTGTTAATAATGCCCTGCAATCGGTTTACACTCACAACATCTGTTCCTATACCAATGATCATTTTTATTGCTTTAACTTGGATAATTGTGCCAATATATAATCGCGTTCTTTAAAGGTAGGAATGCTCTTCTCCAGCGCTATTTGATACAACTCAACTGCCTTGTTATTATCTTCAAAAAACATATAATAATCTCCTAGAACCACATACACCCAGTACATTTCGGTATTGCTCCTTATAAATTCGACTTCTTTAATAGATTCATCCACCAGCCTTTCCTCCTTTTCAATGGCTGAGGTAAAAGCATCCTTTAAAAGTTTGTACTGTTCATATGTGGCAAACCCACTATCCAAAAATGTATCTGACTGGATGTTTTTGTCCTTTTGACTTACGAACGGCTGCCCTTTTGCATGAATAGAAAAAACACTATCCAGGTTGTAGTGCACAAACGTTCCTAACTGGTAGGGGGGGCTGGATACCCAAACCTCTCTGGATTCCGGCTTAAAAATGATGGCATGGTGGGCGATCAATTGATTGATGGCATTCTCATTCCCATTTCCTATATTTTCAAAATTCAACCCCGATCTATCCCTTAAAATAGTACTGGCACTATAAGTATCCACTTGTACAGAATCATGCAGCAACTGCTGCATTTTACGCATTCTATAACCAGAACTACTTGACTCAATGTTTTCAATGTTAACCGCATCGCTTTTAAACACATCACTTTGGTAGTGGTTGGAACAAATAATTTTTGTTGAACTGCCCGCATACACCCCCATTTTCTCTGGTGCTTTTTCTATTATTACAGCCCTTTTATCATTGGCAGAGCCAATTAATAACGATTCGGAAACGAATACCTTTCTCTTTTTAGCAATGGCCACTGCTTCTTCGATATTGGTGGCATACTGCAAAATTTCTCTAGCTACAATGGATATTGGTGTAGCCGCCAGTTTGGGCATTTCAGATTTCGAGGCATTTATAGTTACAGTAAGGCCCTGGTTGTTCATTCCAGATACTACTCCTATCATTCCGCCCCAGGTTACATACATAAAAGGGTGGCCATTCTTGGGCTTAATAAATCCAATTAATTTATCTTCGGCAAAAGCATCCCCCGCGTAGAAATCAAAATTTCTTCCAATCAACAAAGAAGAATCTTGTGCAAATTTGTCCCAAACCGCAAAAGAAGTACAGCCAACCAATTTCATATCCACCAGCGCATGCCCAATATCATGGGCCGCATGGTAATTTAAAATGCGGTTGTATTTTGGGCCAATAACATTGTTGTATGCATCAGAAGATGACTGAGAAACACCATAAATTTCTTGTAGATATTCAATGGGTATGTAGGTATCGATGTCTCTGTTGAACCAAGCTATGAAGTAATTCAAAAATTTTCGAAAAACCGAAACCGGAATCATCGTTTTTATTTGGTCTACAAAAACATCTTCCTGTTTTTGCACCAGTTCTTTTGCCAACTTGCCGTGTAACAAACCCAACTCATACGGACTGCCTTCCAAATACATTTCGTACAGACCTTCTTCATTTTTACGAAGCCAATTATTCCTAATGGAGTAACTATCTACGCCTGTAACAACCCTCTCTTCCTCTATAACAGCAGTAAATTCTACGGCTGGAGGTAAAATAGTAACCCGCTGTTTGAACCAAAAATAACCAACCACCAAAACACATAATAGAACCAACGACACCCGTCCAAATCTTCTAAAAAATTTCCTTCTATTAAATTTCATAAAGCAAATTTAAACAACGCGCCCAATAAATTTCACTTTTAAAGAACTTAAAAATTTATATTAACGTCATTGAATTACTGGAACTCAAATTGTATATTCAAAATCCTTAATATGTTTCATCACTATGGAAAAAATTAACATTGCAGCACTTGGATTTCCTTGGAAAACCAAAGATCCATTTTTGTTTTGTGTTTACCACAAAGACTTATACCCGTTGGGCAATGGAAAAGGAGGTCCAATTGACTCTTTAGAGGGACGAAACTTAGGGAGTGATTTTCAAATTAAAGATGGATGGAGGATGTACCATGGCAACCAGATCCCTGGGTTTCCTGCGCACCCGCACAGAGGTTTTGAAACCATTACTATTGCAGAAAAAGGCATAGTGGACCATTCGGATAGTATGGGAGCTGCAGGGCGTTTTGGCAATGGGGATGTGCAATGGATGACCGCAGGGAAAGGAGTTCAACATTCCGAAATGTTTCCTTTATTGGATACAGAGCAAGACAACACATTGGAGTTGTTCCAAATATGGCTGAACCTGCCGAAGTCCAAAAAGTTTGTACCCCCACATTTCAAGATGTTATGGCGCGAAAACATACCAAAAGTGGTTTCTGAAAAAGAAGAGGCATCGCCCAACTGGACGGTCAAGGTTATTGCAGGGAAATACGAAGCAACCCCATCGCTGGATGCCGCTCCTGATTCTTGGGCTAGTATCGAACGCAACCATGTGAACATTTGGATTATTGAGATTGAAAAAGATTGCAGCTTTCAATTGCCCCCAACTCCCGAAGGAGTGAATAGAGCATTGTACTTTTACTCAGGATCCACGATGAACATTGAATCTACCCCTATCCAGGTAAATCAAATGGCAGAATTAAACTCTGAGGATGGCATTTTATTAAAAAATGGGAACCAAAAAGCCTACTTGTTGTATTTAACTGGCCGTCCTATTGCAGAACCAGTAGTACAGCAAGGCCCCTTTGTAATGAACACAAACGAAGAAATCCACCAAGCCATAAAAGACTATCAATTTGATCAATATGGCGGATGGCCCTGGCAGCACATGGAAAACATACACCCATTGGATAAAAATCGATTTGCCGATCATGCCAATGGAATAAAAGAAGAAAAAGAAGGGCTTTGAACCTACCCTTGCCAGGTACTAGCAAAGGTTTATACGGTCATTTCTAATGAAATTGGACAATGGTCTGACTCCAAATATTCGGGGTGTATGGCTGCCTGACTTATTTCTTTGCTTAAAGCCTCACTCACCAAAAAATAGTCAATTCTCCAACCAATGTTTTTTTCTCTTGCTCCTGCCCTATAAGACCACCAACTATACTGAACTTGCTCGCCATTGACCAACCTATAGGTATCCAGCAAACCGCTGCCAACAAAATTATCCATCCCATCAATTTCCTTTTGGGTAAATCCAGCTGTTTTGTTGTAATTTGCTTTTGGTCTTGCCAAATCAATGTCTTTGTGTGCAACGTTAAAATCGCCACATACCACCACAGGTTTGGTGTCTTCCAAATTTTTAATAAAACTTAAAAAGTCCTTGTCCCATTTTGTTCTATAATCCAACCGAACCAAGTCTCTACTCGAGTTTGGAACGTACACATTTATTAAAAAATACCCATCGTACTCCGCCGTTAATACTCTTCCTTCCTGGTCGTGTTCTTCGATGCCTATCCCACTTGTAATACTCAAAGGGGCTTCCTTTGATAGGATAGCTGTTCCGGAATAGCCTTTTTTTATTGCAGAATTTGAAAACACATGGTATCCTTCTAATTCAGACAATGCTTCTTGTACTTGATCGTCTTGGGCTTTGGTTTCTTGAACGCATATAACATCTGCTCCTAATTGATTTAAAGACTCAAAAAATCCTTTTTTCACCGAAGCTCTAATTCCGTTTACATTCCAAGAAACCAGTTTCACTTTAGTCATATTTATTATTAAGGTTGGTATTGATTAATCCATTCTAAGGCGGCCTCCTCAGATGTAAATAATTTAGTCGGTATTTTTGGTCGGTGCAACATGAGTGCATAGTTGCCTATGACCCTCGACAGTCCAGAATCTACTAAAAGAGCAATAGCCGATAAGCCGTCTGTAGATTTGGATGAAAATGATCTCGCTTCCTTGCTTATCCTTTCTATTTTTCTAATATCCAAAATAGTTGGTATTGGTCTTTCCAAGTTTAATAACTCTGACCTTTTAGCCAAGTTGGCTTTAACATGTTCTAATTCCAAAACCGAATTTGGAATAATATTCGCATACAATACGTCTTCCCCTTCTACTAACCAATACTCCGACGTTTCAGTACGCACTACCGTTGCGTTTTCTGGTATTATCATTGGTTTAATTTTATATAAAAGTAAATAAATCCGTTGTCAGGACAAGGGTATTTTAATATTAACTTCGGTTCCCTCCCCTATTTCAGAACGAATGGTTATCGTCCCTTTTAATCGCTCTATGTTTTCTTTGGTTATGTACAATCCAAGACCTGAGCCCGCGTTAATGTCGGTAGCTCTATAAAACATATCAAAAATTTTCTCTACATGAAATGGATCAATTCCTATTCCATTGTCCTTAATTTTGAAAGCCACTGCATTTGGTTGGTTATCGATTACCACTTGGATATAGCTCTCACTACTATCAGGATTGGAATATTTCAAGGCATTGCCTATGATGTTGTTTAAAACTATTTCAAGGCGGTGTTTATCGGAAACCAGTTGCCGATCCCCTGATAGTTCGATGCACTCCTGTATGTTCTTATTCCCCTTTAAAAACTTAAGGTTATTAAATACTCCAGAAACAAGTTCGTAGACATCAATTGTTTCATGTTTGACTTCTACCCTTGAGCTCCTTGTTATTTCAATAATATCATGAATGAACCCATCCAACTTCATTATATTAGACTTTAACAACTCTATTGAAATAGAACGGTCTTCTTTGCTGTCGCTGCGCTCAATTAAATTAATCAACCCTAAAATGGAAGCCAAAGGCGCTCGCAAATCATGGGAAGCACTGTAAACAAATCGATCCAATTGTACATTCAGTTTTTTTAGTTCCTCGTTCCTTGCTCTTAATTTGCTCTCAGAATCCTTTCTATGGGATATTTCACTTTCTAATAGACTATGCGCCAAACTACCCTGAAGAGAAGTATGGAATTTTCGAACCACACCTGTCAAAGGGTTCAAGTTTGTTTCATTAAATTTTAAGTCGTTTGTTTCAGATGAATACAACTTAATAAAACCCGTTTCACCTAAACTAATTGCGGCATAACTCCCTCTACCCAAACCCTTTTCAGCTTCTCCACAGTCTATTTCGTTGCAACAAATAATCTCCCCAATATTCAAACTTGGCACTTTGGATATAGGGATAGAATCTGCGTCCAAATTATTCTGAGGAATAGAATAAAATTTGAGATATTCTTCGGCCTCTACATTAAAAATGGAGGCATTCAAATATACCGCGCCATAGTCGATGTTCTTTTTATTTACCAAGGTATCTATAAAACTTGCACAATTTTGCCCTAAATCTAAAGAAGTCCCCGTACTTAAAGACAGTTCGTACAATACCGCTAATTCATTTATTATGTTTGTTTCTTTGTCAATCATAGATACCTCCCACCACTACAGTTTTATTAAAAAATTGGGGAAATCCCGAACCAACTGCTCCAATTTCGCCCAGGGTCATGGCACCAATAAAATCCTCTTCAATTCCAAAAGCTTCAAAAGCCTTATCTATCATTTTTAATTCCTCAAAAAAATCATCTTCTAGGAACAACTTTCTAGAGATACAATCAATTATTAAACTAAACTGATGCTGTGCAACCTTATTGTGCATGATAGATGCACTGGCCGCTTCATAGGCCGCATAAACAAGCTGCTTTTTTTCGGCAGTCATGATGTTCAACACACTATTTTCCGGAATGGTACCAACACATACAATATGCCCAGCTTCATCCACTGTTATTGGATCCCGAACTATATCCTCTGCACCCTCTTTAACCATTGCAAACGGAAACTTCTTTGCGGTATCAAAAAAACTTGCACCATCAAAACTTGTTTGGTAGTTGATACTGATAGCCTCTTTATAAGTTTCCAAAGCAGGCCTCCAGTTTAATTCTTGAATTACATTTTTATCTGTTTTTGTTGCTACAAATGGACCAGCCGCTCGCTTCCATCCATGTCGAATGCCTACTTCTAATCCGTCCTTTAATAAAAATACAACCGCCGCATCTGCGTACAACCCTGTATTGTCAAATATACATGGCATGCTTTCTAAACTAATCGAACCAGCTCCTCCTCCAACCATCTTTAAATCCGTACCAAAAGAATTGTAAAATTTTGACAAAAAGCGGTCTATTCCAGAGGTAAGCCCATCAATAAAAACTATTGCGTTAGAAGAGAATTGTTTAATATCCAAAGAAAATCGTTGCCCGCTTATATTTTCGATGATGGTGGGGCGGGAGCCTTCCACCCATTGGTGTACAACCCCATTTTCAGAAACTTTTGAACTGCCATAAACACATGGAAAAATACCTCCAAAAAAAAGTATGTCCATTGCATTCAACTGGATTTTTAAAGCTTCGAAATCAATTGCACTCTTCTCTGCCAGTAGCAATAACAATATACTGGATTCGCCTTTTTTGTTGCTTAAAAAATTATTGACTAACGCATCAATATTATGAATTTCTGATAGCATGTTGGTGAAAATAAGTATTTTAACAGAATTTTATACATGTTTTTAGTAATTCATCTTATTAAAAAATAATTTTATACACCTAACCCAACCCAATATCTCCTTGTATGAAAGGGTTTAAATAAATTTAATAAAATTTAAAACTACAATAAGCATATTTTAATTAACAAGCTTATGTAAATACTTCATAAAACCATAATTATAAAAAGATACACTTTTCTTGAGCATAATTTCAAGGGTTATTATAATTTAGCTGAAAATTAATGCGATATGCCCAATACTCCAATCCGTCCATCCACACTTGTATTTTTAAACAACTTAAAAGCCAACAACAACCGCGAATGGTTCAACAGCAACAAACACCTGTATTTAAAAGCACAAGAAAATGCTATTGACTTTGCAGAAGAATTATTTGCACTAATGCAAAATCAGGACGACCTAGAAACCGTTTCTGGTCGTAAAAGTTTGCACAGGATATACAGAGACATTCGATTTTCAAAAAACAAAACTCCTTATAAGACAAACATAAGCGGCAGCTTTAAAAGGAGTTCCAGTTTTCTAAGAGGTGGTTATTATTTTCATATTGAGCCTCAAAACACCTTCATCGCCGGTGGTTTCTTTGGACCTAACGCCGAAGATTTAAAACACATTCGCTCCCATATTGCCGCCGACGACTCCGAATTAAGGACCATTCTCAATTCAAAAAGTTTCATTTCCAATTTTGGAGAAATGCAAGGCGCCCAACTTAAAACAGCACCAAAAGGGTACCCCAAAGACCACCCTGCAATCGACCTACTTCGATACAAACAATTTGTTCTCAAGAAACAATTTTCCGAAGATGTGTTAAGTGGCAACGAGTTGGCCAAAACCATGCACGAAGGTTTTTTAAAAATGCGCCCATTTTTCGACTATATGAGTGAAATACTTACCACAGACTTAAATGGGTCTTTGTTGCCCAGCATGGAGCACTAACAAATCTTTAAATGAAATTAATATTGTAAGTACATTCCTGTATATTTGCGCTCTTTAACAGATGACTAGGCCATTGGATAAAAAACCATTTAATAAGCGACTCAAGTACAATGCAATTTATTATTCGATCAAATTGTTTTTGTTTCTAGCCCTTAAAATACCCCGAGTGCTGATCATTACTTGGCTCGGTTGGTTGGGTTCTCTGGCATATTATGTAGTGGTCGGTGAGCGAGAAAAAGTAATTAGACATTTAAAATTTGCTTATGGGGAAGAACTTTCTGAAAAGGAAGTTATTAAGACGGCCAAAGGCGTTTTCAAAATGGCAGGAAAAAACTTGGGAGATATCCTGTTTTTTTTAAAGATTGATACGCTGGAAAAATACCTGAAGTACGTGAAAGTGGAAGGGCAAGAGCACTTGGATGCCGCATTCCAAAAAGGAAAAGGAGTCGTTGCTTTTACAGGCCACATTGGTGCTTTTGAAGTAGCAGCTACTTATCTGGCAGTAAAAGGGTACAACCCCCATGTTATTGGAACAAAGTTACACGATGAAAAAATAAACGATTTGGTGCTTCAATACAGGACGAGCCGTGGTGCAGTAGCGGTTGAAAGAGGCAAAGACAATGTGAAGTTATTGCGGGCGCTTTTATCCAATGGAATTTTAGGTATTTTAATCGATCAAGACACTAGGGTAAAAAGCATCTTTGTAGACTTTTACGGAAAACCTGCTTTCACTCCAGTGGGTGCAACACTATTAGCACACAAAACAGGAGCCGCCATTATTCCTATGTTCATCCAAATGCAACCAGACAATAGCCAAATCATGTACATTTTGCCTGAAATTGAAAAGGCCAATTCAGGGGATGAAGAAAAGGATTACCTCGAAACCACCCAAAAAATGAACGATTGCATCGAAGCATTTATTAGAAGGGACCCCCGACAATGGGTTTGGATGCATGAACGATGGAAAACCCAACCAACTAAAAACCAAGAGTAAGTTGCAATGGTCCAGAATCGGGTGTGTTGTTTAAGTTAGAAATAGAAACACCTACCAATCGAATCGAAAAATTCTGGTCTTTGAACTCTTCTATGAGCTCTAACGCGTTGGTGTAGATTTGATCTTCTGAAGTTGCTATTTCTGCTAAGGTCCTGCTCCTTGTTATTTGTGAAAAATCGGAAAATTTTAGTTTGATGGTAATGGTTTTACCATAAACATTTACTTGAGACAATCGCCTGAATACTTCTTGAGCAATGGATAAAAAAGCGTGTTCTAACCCATCAAACTTTTCAATATCTTGGTCATAAGTTCTTTCTGCTCCTATCGATTTTCTTAATCTATCGGCTACAACTGGCCGGTGGTCTTCTCCTCTACTGAGGTGGTAAAGGTATTTCCCCAGCTTTCCTAGCCTGCTTTCTAAATCAGTTAAAGCAAACCTGTTTAAATCTTTTCCTCTAAACACACCCATTCGCTTCATTTTTGCTGCCGTAACTTTTCCAATCCCAAAAAACTTTTCAATTGGTAATTTTTCGATGAAGCCAACTACTTGGTCTGGTTGAACCACGTACAGACCATTGGGTTTGTCCATATCGGTAGCCACTTTGGCTACAAATTTATTAACAGAAATTCCTGCAGAAGCAACCAGCTGCGTTTCTTTAAATATTGCTGCTTTGATTTCCTTTGCTATCAGAGTTGCAGAGGGCAAACCTATTTTATTCTCTGTTACATCCAAAAAAGCCTCGTCCAAGGCCAGGGGTTCTATCAAATCTGTATACCGCGCAAATATTGCTCTAATCTGTAACGAAACCGCTTTGTATTGATCAAAACGAGGTTTTCTAAAAATTAAACCAGGGCATTTCTGGTAGGCTATTTTACTGGACATTGCGGAGTAGACTCCATATTTCCTAGCCTCATAACTCGCGGCTGCTACAACACCTCTTTCTTTGCTTCCTCCTACAGCGATTGGCTTTCCTTTTAATTCTGGGAAATCCCTTTGTTCCACTGAGGCATAAAACGCATCCATGTCGATATGTATTACCTTTCTCTCCTCCATCTAAGCGATTGTGAATGTAAACATTACATCCAACTTCCTCTTAATAATGCTACGCTTTATTTTTGGTTTCTTAATTCAATTTGAATTATTCAACAAATTAATTAAATTCTTACTGCAATAAAGTAATTATACCTATATTTTAATTCAACCACCAAATGACACAACAACACTCTGAAAAACAAATGTTTACAATACATTTTATAACATTACAAATCATTTGATAAAACAATTTATGCCATAACTTTGTAACACAAAACTAAGGTTACCTTTAAACTGCAACTGTAATATACTATAGGCTTTAACTACGTATGGAATGAAAACAAAAATTTCTGTTATAGGAATATTACTCCTAGCTTTTTTCACTTGTTTATATTTTGCTTTTTTTTATCAAACTGAACAAATAAAAACAAATGAATCAACAATTGTTATAATTGATCCCAATGTTCTCAATTACCAACAATTGCTGGCAGGGTCAAGTGTTAATTCTATTTATATTCTTGAAAACACTACGGACCCCTTTAAACAAATCTCCTCTATTCTTGAGAACAAAAAAGAGGTCCAGACTTTGCATATTATCTCTCATGGTAAAAAAGGAACATTGTTGTTGGGGAATAAAAAACTCAATAGCAACAATTTAGGAGCTTACAAATCATTGTTATCAGCATGGAAACAATCATTTGTGTCCAATGGATCTATTTTATTGTATGGGTGTAATTTAGCAAAAGACAAAGAAGGAAAAGAGTTTTTATCGAAACTACATGATGCTACCAATTTAAACATAGCTTCTTCTATAGATAATACTGGAAGTGAAAAATTAAAAGGTAATTGGGCACTAGAGCATCAAATAGGCCAAATAAAAGGGAATTTAGCAATTGCCCCAATAGTCCAGCCCCTTTACAACAACATTTTGACAACTGGAGGTCCAGATAATTTTGGATATACCTTTATTGATTCTGATGAAACAGGTGGTACTGTAGCTTTTGAAGACATCTCGGGCAGTGGAACCAACCACGGAATGGGAGATGAAAGTTATCAAAATATCACATTGGGGTTTGATTTTGACTTTTATGGAAATATTTCAAATGAATTGACCATTAACTCGAATGGAATATTGATCATGGGAAGCCATTCTACGAACTCCACCTATAGCAACGAGAGTTTTCCAAATGGCACCTATACAAACTTTGTGGCCCCACTTTGGGATGATTTGGACCCTAGCGCCCAGGGGAATGTTTATTCGGAAACAAAAGGATCTGCTCCAAACAGAAGGTATATTGTTCAATGGGATGATGTGGTATACTGGAATTCTGGCACCGGAAATGGCGTTACTTTCCAAATAGTATTGTACGAGGGTAGTAATAATATTGACTTTGTTTATCAAGATACAGATTTCGGCAATGCAACTTATGACGATGGTAACAGTGCAACTATCGGGATCAATAAAGATGGGACAGATGCTCTGCAATATTCTTATTTGACCAATAGTTTGAATGGAATATCTTCCATACGATATACCTATCCTTTGCCTGCTGCAACCAATACTTGGTACAGTTATCAAACTGGAGATTGGAGCGACCCAGATTCATGGACTTTAGATGGTAGTGTAAATCCAATATACAACAATCCCGGCAGTGCGGTTCCTGGCAGTTCAGATGATGTTGTAATTACAAATGGTAGAAAAATATCCATTCAATCCGGTAACGACAATTTAACAGTTCAAAGCATAGAGGTAATTGGAGAACTGGACATTACAACTTCTACTGGCCATGATTTCACAACCATCAGCGGAAGTGGAACCATCTATGTTTCAGGAAATAACAACGACGACAATTTTCCAGCGGGTACAACAACATTATTTGCAGACCCAGTGGTAGGGGGTACAGTTCAATTAGAAGGAACAGGTTTCAGATGGAACAACGCCAACACCTTTAACAATGTTATCATTGACATGGACAACAACAATGACAACATTACCATTAGAAGAAATTACAACATAAATGGCGATCTTACCATCACACAAGGTAGGTTGCGATTCAATAGCAACAGCGGTAATACCAAATACACCATAGACATAGAAGGCAATGTATTGGTTTCGGCATCTGGCTCTATTATAGTTGGGCGCGGCAACACCATAGGATCTTACAACATCGGCGCTTCGGAAGGGGCAAGTACTCTTCCAACAACCGGTAATTATTTCACCGACTTATACCACATGATGTACGTAGGTGGTGATTTCACCAATAATGGAACTGTAGAATTAACCAACCAAAGTGTTCCGGATTACAATGATTTCACGAATGATGGTGCGGTTAATTTATTTTTTGACAATGCCCAAGACAACACTTTTACAATCAATGGCACAACCAAATTGTACAATTTGATTGTAGACAAAGGAACCGATCAAACTTATATCCTAGAATTAACTTCTAATTCCACTTCAAATTTAACTTTGTTCGGACCCAATGTATTGGTACACCAACCCAACATTGGCAACACGGCTTCAGTTGGAGAATATACTGTTCAAAATCCAGAAGTTAGAAAACCAATTTATATCAAACACGGAACATTAAAACTAACCGGTGATATTACGATCCCTACCCTGGCGGAGTCGAGTGGGTTTAACTTTGACTACTATGCAGACATGGTTATTCCACAAGATGGGAGGTTATGGATTGCCGGAAACAATGTAACTGTGCGATCTACAGCTCTTTCTACCGATGCAGAAGTAGTTGGCCACGACGGTGTTGACGACAATATTTGGGGACAAGGATTTACTGTTTTAGGTAAATTCGAGATTTCTGCAGGGATTCTTGATACCCAAAACTCTTGGGAAGGTTTAATTTTTTACCCAAACACCATTGCACCAGAAATTCAAATTGATGGAGGTACTGTCACTACGGGCTGGTTAAGGGATCAATTCGGATCTGGCAAAGCATCTTACACTCAAACGGGAGGTACTGTCAATATAACAGGAGGCCCATCAGGTAATAATCCAAATACCGCTCGTTTTGGAATTACATCTTCTGATATGACTTTTAATATGTCAGGAGGTTCTATTGTGCTAGGAGAATACGGCGTTCCAATTGATTTTACAGTCAATTGTTCTGAAGGAAATTATTCTGTAACAGGTGGTAAAGTAGTGTTTGATATGGACGTTGCAGGCAATACTATTACCACACCAAATAGCAACCTTTGGGACATTGAAATAAATAGTACTTCTGGAAGCCAGACCTTGACTTTTGCAACCGATGTTGTTGCTGCTAATGATTTCACCATCCATGCCAACTCAACTGTTGATGTAGACAACACCAACAATTATAATTTAAGTGTTGGCGCTGATTTTACCATTGATGCTAGTGGTAGTTACCTCTATAGAAGCAACACCACTACTTTAAACGAGAATAAGTTAACCAATTTAAATTTTGGGTCTCAACAAGAATTTAACAATCTAACCATTTCAAAATCTGACCCAACCAAAGATGTTTTCATTTTCAACGGAGCTGCAACGGCGATTGTTGTAAATGGTAATTTTAGGTTGGAATCTGGAAATTTTGACTACGACACTTACACAGTAGAAGCCAAATCAAGTATACACATTGCAGACACCATTAAAGGCAATTCGGGTACTGGTAAATTTTTATTAAATGGAAGTGCGTTGCAAACTGCGACCAGTGAGAATGGGATGATACAAAATTTGGAAATAGACAATTCAAATGGAATTGACTTACAAACTGGAGATTTATCAGTTAACAATACCTTGACACTTACCAATGGCATCTTGGATATCAACGAGAACAAACTAACTCTAGCAGGTGCTACAGCATCCATTGCTGGATCTGGTTTTGGTGCTGCGAAAATGATCATGACAAGTGGAAATGCCAGTGATGGAGGTTTAGAGCTTTACTTGGATGCTGTTGAGACACTTACTTACCCAATTGGCACAGATGCCAACTCCGACACCAGGTATACACCTGCTGTAGGTTCATTTTCTTCCTTTACAGATGATGGTTATATAAGAATAAGCCCTGCTGACGATGTACTTCCAACTACCAATGGAAATGGTGGTACGATGCTGTCCTACTATTGGAGAATTAAACACCAAGGATTTACAACCTTGCCTCAACTTAACAACTGGACTTTTGAAGGATCAGAAAATGATGATGGAACAGGTAGTGGAAGTTCATTTCCTGCTTCTTGGAGAGCAGGAAAAGTTTTGAATGAGATTCCATTCACAAGGTCCTATGTGAGTTCAAATTCTAGTGTCGACGACCACACCATCATCAATGATAATGATGGTACTACCTTTGATTTGGACAATGCGGATTACTCTGCGGGGCCTCCTAACCGTTTTAATGGAACACCAGACATATACTATTCCAGACAAGATGGTAATTTCAATACAGCGAGCACTTGGTCAAAAAATGACGATACGGGCTCTGGAACCCAAGAAGTTCCTTCAGAGGGCAGTATTGTTATAATACAATCTGACAAAGATGGTAGCCGAGGACACCG
Organism: Cytophagales bacterium Alg240-R148; assembly: GCA_900537185.1. Taxonomy (GTDB): domain Bacteria; phylum Bacteroidota; class Bacteroidia; order Cytophagales; family Cyclobacteriaceae; genus Alg240-R148. The sequence continues at coordinate 1,383,846 of LS999826.1, read as the reverse complement.
AGTCAATGTATACAACAGCATTGATGATTTAGGCGCTGTGCAGTTTGAACATGACTACACCAATTTACCAACGCCTAATTCTGAAACTGTTCCGAGGTTTCAATTTCACATTGCTGGCACCTTTGAAACAGGCGTAGTTGAAGGAACTGGAATGGTATCATTTGATGCTTCTGTGTCGCCTACTGTTAATGGAGATTTTGGAGATTTTGGCAATAATTTGGAGTCCTACTTTCTCTATTTTGGAGGGAATGCAACTGTTAGCACCGTACCCTCTCCTATACCCAACCTTGTTTTTGAAAGGTATGATTATAGTTTGAATCAAAATGTTACAGTACAGGGTGATTTCATTATACAGGGCGATGGCTCTATAGAACCACAACAAGACGTGCAAATCAACCAAGATTTAGTCGTAGGATTTTGGATTGGAGGGGACTTCGTTTTTCCAGGTAGTGGTTCTAACTTAACTGTAACTGTAGATGGCAACATAGACTTTACGCAAGATCCTTATTCTAACCCAAGTGATAGAGACTTATACGTAGAAGATCCAGGTTCCAATACGGGATTAGAGCACAGCTTAATACTGAAAGGTAACGTATTGCATGGGTCTGACAATGGATACCTCATTGATTTTTACAATGGTACTACAAGACCTTGGGTTAATTTAGAATTGCAAGGTGCTTCTGACAACTTTTACTCTCGCACATCTACTTCAGAGCCCGATTTATACAGTTTGGTTGTTAATAAGGGCACAGACCAGAGCAACTCCTTTGAGTTCCAAGAGAGCTTCACTTTATCTGCCAGTACCAATGGAACAACAAAAGCTTTGACATTAGAAAATGGCACTTTAATATTAAACGATCCTGGCATTGATATAGACTTGACAACAGGTGGTGATGATTTTTCTATACCGAACACCTCCGCATTAGAGATTACCCAGGGAACTTGCAGAGTATACAACAATGGAAATGGAATCGCTTTAGATGGTGCTATCATTATCAATGGTGGAAGACTGGATATGGATGACGAAACTGGAGATGAAAATTACATTGAGTATTCTTCTACTGGCTCTGCATCTATTAACATTTCATCAGGATCCATGCAAATTGGTTCACAATTACGACGAAATACGGTAACAACCACCGGAGTTCTTTCTTACACACAAACGGGGGGAACTGTAGAAATAGGAACTGGTGATGGCGGTGAAGCCTCAAGAGGGATGTTGGAAATTCTTAATTCAGGGAGTAACTTCACTTATACAGGTGGGACCCTATCCATAGAAAGACAAAATACAGCCAGCCCAGAAATTGCCGCAGTATATTTAGATCCTAACACCTCCAATGTGACTGGCTCTACTTTGTATTTGGGCACCGCTAATACACCGGCTAGTCAAGACGACTTTAGAATAAATTCAAACATCGCATTAAACAATGTGGAAATTGCTGGAACCAACTCTCCAACAGTAGTTTTAAATATAAGACCCCTAACAGTTAGTGGCAACTTGGTGATAAACAGCAACGCTACTTTGGATGGAAGCGGTTTAGATTTGACCGTAACTGGTAACATGACCAACAATGGAACGTACAACGCCAATGGTAACACCAGTATTTTTAATGCTAGTTCGGCACAAACTTATAGTGGATCGGGCACTTCAAATTTCTATAATTTAACCAAAACAGCTGCGGGAACTTTAACCAACAACAATGGCTATACCATTTCGAACGATTTTCATTTGGAACAAGGAGTATATAACACCTCTTCCATAGCCGTAAATGTTAATGGCAATGTAGTTAACGATGCAACCCATACTAATAGTTCGGGCAACGGTATTGTATTAAATGGGTCCAGTGCTCAAACAATTTCTAGAACAGTCGCTGGTAGCAGTACATTTGCAACATTAACAATTGACAATTTAAATGGTGTTTCCATACCCGATGCAAGTGGGTACAATTTCAGTGTATCCAGAAATTTAAGGTTAAGCGAAGGAGTATTTAATATTGGTGGAAATTTGTTAACAATAGAAAGCAATGCTGTTATAGAAGAAGTCAAAACTTTTGGCATCAATAACATGATTCAGACCAATAGTTCCTTTACTGACAATGGTGTAAAAAAAGACTTCAATGCTATTGGATCTTCGACCAATTTTGTTTTCCCTGTCGGAGAATCCAACTACGCCCCTATTAGTTTCACTATTACTTCTACCGACGCTGGAAGCATGACTGTAAGACCTGCCAACGAGATTCATCCAGCAATAGTAGAAGACTCCGAAGCTCCTGATACTGAAATTGTAGATGCAGACAACGCTTTGCAATACCACTGGATTCTTACAGCATCTGGCTTGACCAACTTCAACGGTTCGGCTACATTCAACTACAATGCTGATGACGCTGTTGTAACCGCACCCTACACCCTAGCCAACTACATTCCAGCAAGGATATTTGACGTATCTGCCAATTGGGACAAAGCCTATAACACTGCTGATTTTGATGAAAACAACAACCAATTTACTATTCCTTTTAGTGCTGCATCAGACGCAACCCTTTCTGGTGAATACACAGCAGGCGTTGGTGTTGATAATTCTGACATTCCTATTAATGGTGCTATACCGGATGTGGTTCCAGAATATGAAACGAATCAAGCAGGAGGAGGAAACTTTGATACTGGAAGCAGTTGGAATATAGCAATACCTTCAGGAGGGCCACTAGGAGCTATCATTACTGTAAAAGCAGGAGATGTTTTAACGTTAAACAACGATGAAGTAAGGTTGTTCAGAACAATAATTGAAACTGGTGCGGTATTAGAAATAGATGAAACCACCAAACACCGTTTAGGAACTGTAAGTGGTGCTGGAACCATTAAAATTGTCAGCAATTCAAGCAACGCCAACTTACCCGCAGGGTATTACAACAATTTCTTTAATTGCAGTGGTGGAGAATTGGATTATGCCGGATCTGGAAGTTACAATGTAATGTCTGGTATAACCTTGATCAAAGACCTCACTTTTAGTGATGGTGGAGTTAGGAATTTTTCTTCTAATAACATTACAATTTGTAACAACTTAGAAATTGATGGCCCTATTTCTAACAATACACAAAATATTGACATTACTGTCAACAACGATCTTTTGATACCGTCAGGTACATTTAACAGTGGGTCTAGCAACGTAATTACAGTTGTTGGAGATTTAAACATTAGTGGAGGTGCTTACGAGGCAGGAATTGGAGGTAACGATGTGCTGAACAATTTGGTATTATCAAGTGGAAGCTTTAATGCAGGTTCCGGAGGGAGCATCGGAATATCCGGTAACATAACCTATTCAGGAGGGAGTTTTAATGGCGGCTCCTCAACCTCTCAAATAATTTTAAATGGATCAGGGGCTCAAAACTTATCAGGGGCTTTCACCACAACAGCTGCCTTCCACAACCTAGAAGTTAACAACAGCAGTGGTGTTAATTTTGGTGGGGATGTAGATTTAGAAAATACTCTAACTTTATCTGATGGATTAATAGCCCCTGGTGCTAATACTTTTAAATTGGGGGCCTCTGCAACTGTTTCACCAAGCACAGGCTCTGCTACTTCCTATATCAATGGTCGTTTACACAAAGAAATGAACATAGGAAGCAGTTTCACTTTCCCTATCGGCAAAGCAACTAGATGGGGTTACGCTGGTGTGAACAATGTAAGCACCGGTGGTCTTACTTGGCAAGCAGAATACTATCCTGCTGCTCCTACTTCGGATTCCGAAGTAGACAACCTCACCCCAACTGATGCAGTAACGATTAAAACTGTAAGTCAAGGCGAGTTTTGGAGAATAAGCGACGGGCAATCTCCTGGTAGCGCAAGTGCTTCTGTTTCCTTAAGGTGGGATGGCAGTAGTGACGTTTCGGCCATTAAAGCCGAACGCGAAACATTAACAGTAATGGAATGGAACGATGGCGCTTCCAGTTGGGACAACCACGGTGGACAGTCTTTTAGTAGCGGGCACACCCAAAGCAGTGGTTCATTGACTTCGAGCACTGTAGTAACATTCAGTGAAAAAGTATTGACCCTTGGCTCTGAAAATGCCGCAAACCCACTTCCGGTTGAATTGGTTTACTTTAATGGCTTGTTGCAAGATGAGGCTGTTTTGTTAACTTGGTTGACAGCGTCTGAAAAGGACAATGACTTCTTTGAAGTTCAAAGATCTGAAGATGGAAAAACATTCGAAAGCATTGGTATCGTAGAGGGTGGTGGAAATAGCACTGAGGCTATTCAATACGATTTCTATGATGAATACCCATTGTTTGGCACCAGCTATTACAGGTTAAAACAAGTAGATTTCGATGGTAAATTTGAATATTCAACGCCGATTAGCATCAATTATACATATGATGGGCCTGCACTGGCCGCATCGGTTTATCCAAACCCTACATCCCAAGATAACATCAACATACAAATCGTTACAGCTAATTACAGCAATAAAGTGGCGGTAAAAGTAATGGATGGTATGGGTAGAAGTATTTTTGCTCAATCCTTTGCCCCGCAAAGCCTGGTAGATGGAGAACGTATAGCGCTTCCAAAATCAATTTCGAAAGGCATTTACTATGTAACGGTTAAACAATTAGATTCAACCGAACATATTCGAATAATTATCAAATAGATATAAATTAAGAAGGCCATTCAGACCGGGTGGCCTTCTTAACTTTTCATTAACTTTTTTTCACTTTTTGTTAACATAGCTTTTTAAGGTGGCCCATTACCTTGTAAGAAAAAAGCTATGAAAAAATTACTACTTATTAGTTGTCTAATGAGTGTCCAAGTTGGTTTTGGACAAAACACTCCCCTAAATAGGAGTTTTATAGACAACAGCGGTATACCCTTGTTATTGGGAGAAATAACCGCACCTGCACTATCGGAGGCTCCTTATGCAACTTGGTTTACTAAAGAATTCAATGCATACCAAGTAGCACCATCAGAAATTAAAAATTTAAAGGAAGCAGCGAAAGCAATAGACTCGGTTACAATTTTTATGGGAACATGGTGTGGGGATAGCAAACGGGAGGTCCCTCGTTTTCTAAAAGTTATGGAAACAATGGGAATTGAAAATAACAAAATAAAAATCGTTTGTGTTGACAAAGCCGCCAACACCTACAAACAAAGCCCAGGTGGAGAACAAATTGGTCTTAACATTCATAGGGTGCCAACCTTTATCGTATCCCACAACAAAATGCATAATAGAATAGTGGAAAGCCCGGTGGAAAGCTTGGAGTTGGACTTACAATCTATAATAAATAATAGTTACACACCCAATTACAATTGCGTTGCAACATTCGATCAATCTTTAAATACCCATGGAATAGCAGCAACTCAAAAAAAACAAAAATTTTGGGTAGATCAGTTCAAAGGAAACACCAAAAGCCCGTATGAATTAAATACCTACGGATATGTACTAATGTATGCTGTACAACTTCCTGCGGCATTAGAAGTTTTTAAAATCAATCAAAAACTGTATCCAGATCAATATTTTACTTACAGCAATTTAGGAAAAGTACAAGAGTTACTAGGACGTACAAAAGAAGCAAAAAAATCCTATAAAAGAGCATTGTCTTTAGCGCCTGAACAAGGTTGGATCGCCTCAAAAATAAAATCTTTAGAAAATGACTGATATTCTTTATTTGTTATAGAAAAAAAAGATCATAATGCGCTTCAAAACCCCCGTTTGGGGCCAATTGAATGGTACCTTCTTTTTCTTGCAAAAGCCCACTTGCATCTGTGTAATCGCCAATCCCGAACCATGGTTCAAAACAGATGTAAGGGGCATTGGGTTTCGCCCAAAATGCCATAAACGGAAAGCCAGTAAAATCCATAACAACAGAACGTTCGGATAATTTACTTTTTAAGCTGACTTGATTGGACTGAAGGTTATGAAAAATTAGGGCATCCTTAATAAAAGTTGCATTGGTTAAGGGCAAAATATTGCTATCTACCAGACATTCTGTGGTATTGCGCTCAATCAGGCCATTGGGGTTTACATTTATACTAGATGCCGTTTCCGATTTATTAAACTCCACAAACCAATCTTCGTAAGTTCCTATGTCCAAGGGGCAATTAAAAGCAGGGTGGGCCCCCAATGAAAAATACATATCGGTTGCGGACTTGTTTTCTACCCAATGGGAAACCCTTAGTTGATTGGCTTCTAAAGTAAAATCCATCGTGAATTTAAAATCAAATGGGTATACGCCTATCGTATCTGCATTGGATTTTAACACCAACACCAAGGTATCCGATGTATGTTTTTCAATTTCAAAAGATGGGTTATGTCTAATAAAACCGTGTTTCCCCAAGGTATACTGCAACCCGTTATGAGCATACTGCCCATTTTTTAGAGCGCCTATAATGGGAAATAAAACAGGGGCCCTACCATTCCAAATACTGGGATTTCCTTGCCATATGTATTCGATTCCATGCACTCCACTTTGAATAGAATGAATTTCGGCTCCGACTTTATTTATTTCTACTTTTAACTCTGAATTTTTTAACTCTAATAAATGCATATTAATTGGATAAGGTAGTTTTTCTTTTATTGCATTCCAGCCTCAGTTGCTGTCTGCAAAAAATATCCACAGCTCTGTTGTCTTTAAATTGTGGGTCTTTTGAATGTGCGGGGACTTTATGGATCTCAACCAATATAGTAGATAACAAATCGTTCAACTTAATTACCCTAATTTGATTCCTTATCGGTTTACCCGCTTTGGTAGTAAATTGTGCGCATTGTAATGCCTCCATCCTCTTTGGCAACTGGTGAACATATTGGGAGTCCGTGAACAAAGCCACTTTGGGTTCGTTCCTCTTGATGGCCCAATCAATAGCCTCAATCGCTGCTTGTAATTCCATAGCATTGTTGGTTGTATTTTCCTCAACTCCGAATTGCGCCTCCTCTGCCCCTTGCACTACAAATGCCCAAACACCTATTTTCAATTGGGTTTGGCAACTTCCGTCGGTATATATATGAAACATTTTCAAATATCAACAATTTTCAGCTGTATCCCCAGTCCCAATTAAATCTCTATTCCATACAATTGATTGAACAGAATTAAATTAACAAGGTGCGTTATTAAAAATATCATATTTTTTACATGACAAGGGTAAAAAACAACCCTATTTTTGATAATTTAATATAAAATTTTAATCATGAAGTGTTTTTAATAATCAAAAAATGAACTTTCACAGAGCCCTACAAAAATGAACCAACATAAGCCCAACTGTATCAATTGTCAAAATAGCGATTGTATTATAAAGAAGAACATCCACTTGCAACAGGTAAAAGAATTTTCAGAGCAAAAACACAATATTACTTGTAAAAAGGGCCAGCATTTTATTTTGGAAGGGGCGCCTGTTCATGGTTTGTTTTTTATTAGGGACGGAAAAGTTAAGGTAGGGAAAACAGGGATTTACGGAAGAGAACAAATTGTCCGTTTTGCCAACAACGGAGAAACTATTGGCCATCGAGGGTTTGCTGTTGGTCAGTTTTATAAAATTCACGCTGTAGCACTTGTAGACACACAATTGTGCAACTTTACGTTAGAAGTTTTACAACAAATGCTTCTCAGCATTCCAAAACTGACCTATGACTTTATGTTGTTTTATGCCGAAGAGTTGCACAAAAGCGAAAACAAAGTAAAGACACTTGCTCAAATGACTGTTAGAGAAAAAGTAATTGACGCGTTTTTATACATCAACAGAAAATTCGGGGTACAGGAAGGCTACTTAAACGTACCGTTGTCTCGAAGAGAAATAGCAGACTTTGCTGGTACAACAGAAGAACAAGTTATTAGAATAATTTCGGCTTTAAAAAAAGAGCAATTAATCACTTCTAAAGGAAAAAAATTAGGAATCCCCGATGTAGCACTGTTAAGCAAGGAAATAGCTGAACATAATTACTTTTTAGATAGCTGAAATTATTACCCCTTTCTAGATAACATCCAACTGTTTTAAACAACCAATGGGTTTATGCAGAATCGCAGTTTATTTTCTGTACAAAAAAGGATTCAGGCATGTACTACTGCATATAACCAAGGCTCCAGAAGTAGTAAGTTTGTAATGTAGTAAGAAACAAAATCCAAACGTCTATAAACCTAAACCTAAGGTTTCTTCTATTTAAAAAAATTGGACCCCGGTATGTTTTATCATGCGCCTAAATAAGAAGTAATTCTCCGGGGTTCTTTTTTAATTGTTAATCTTTATATGACACATATCGCCAAGTTGGTTTTGTGGGTTATTTAAACTATAGGGTAATAGCACGAATAATTTCGTGCTATTTTTTTTTGACCCTTTGGAAACAATCAGCACTTCCTTCCTACATGCAGCATATTCCCTCGCTATTTTTAATACAAAAAAATAAAACAGAATAACAATTCTGGTTGTAGCAATAATTTTAACACAATTTATAATTGTATAAATTATAAAATTCAACTATTTTAATTCCTTATTTCAAAATCACTTGTTATGTTCAACTCACCTATTATCGATATCGCAATAGGATTGTCATTTTTATATTTCCTATTAGGTTTACTGGCATCCTCTGTCAATGAAATGATATTCACTTTTTTAAAAACAAGACCAAAGTACTTAAAGGGTGCCATCCTTAATTTTTTACATTCAGACTGGAAAACAATTGGCCAAGAGATAGTCGAAAGCCCTTACATTAAATCGTTGAGTAAAAACGAAGCCAGCTTCCCTTCCTACATCCCTTCGGAAGCCTTTTCTCAAGCGGTAATCGATATTATCAAAGGAACAGACGAATTGCCTCAAACTGTTGAAGACATCAGAGCAAAAATTAAAGGCAATCCAATTTTTAAGGGAGAAACTGAAAAATGGTTGTTGGGTATGTTGGACCAATCTTTCGGTAAAATAGATCAATTTTACAAACAGCTAGAAAACAGCTACTTACAAGCAATGAAACGGGTAACTGGTTGGTATGCTAGAAAAGCAAAACGCACTGTTTTAATTATTGGAGTTGTGATAAGTGTAGGGCTCAATATTGACACCATTGCCATCACGCAATATTTATGGAAATCCCCAACACAGGCCAAAGCCTTCGCAGATCTCGCCGTTCAAGAATATGAAAACTACAACAAAGATGGTGCTATTATCATCAACATTGGCGATTCAACCAAGTACAACACCAACTTGGACACAGCCAAAACTGTTTCCGATAAAGACCTTAAAAGTATAAAAGAGAAAATTCAAACCATTCAAACTGAAGTTAGCGCATTGCCCATTCCATTAGGTTGGAATACCCAAACCACCAGCCAAAAAAATGGCATGATGGCCTATGCTTCTATGGCAATGGGCTGGCTTATAACTGCAATGGCCATTTATTTAGGCGCTCCATTTTGGTTCGATTTATTGGGTAAAATTGTAAACATCAGAGGGTCCGGATCTAAACCTAAAACACCAAAAACACCATGAACCTAGTTCTTGAAAACAAAAAATTAAATGATCCCTCTTTGCCCTTGAACTTGGGCGCTCAAGAATTAGATCATCCCACCATAGTAGACACCAAACTCGGGGAAGACCAACTATCCATTACAATGGGTGCTTCAGGTCAAGCGGATTTATTTCTGTTCAATTCTAATCAAGACAAAGACGACGATAAGATCTTCGGAGCAGATGGCGCCCCTATTCCATTCCGAGAAAACAAAGCCTGGTTAAAATACCGCTGCATGGCTCAAATAAAAGCAGCCGCGAGTGGCAGTTTCGATTATGGGAAAATAGGTATCGACACAGAAAGCAAATTGGTCAGTTCCGTTTATAAAGAACACGACAGCAACGCAACGGTTCCAGCTGCCATTGTTACTGATGTTGCCAATTTGAACAATATTTTTTCATTAGAGTCGATAAAAAAACTTAAACCAAACGAAGCCGTTTCTTTACAGTACCAGGGAAGCGTGCAAGGCAACATCAAGGTGAGTTGGGCAGATATCTTCACTTCCTCACTCAAAATATTCTCTAAATGGCTCGATGTAAACGAAGTGCTCCATGTAGACATTGGCTATAGTGCCTCCGTTTCCTTTGAGGTTACAATAAAAGATGCCTTTACAAATACCATTGTTAAAACGGATTCTGATGCCTACCAAATATCCATTCATAAGTCTAAGAGCAGATCGGCCAAAGGCGCCATTGCCGTTGAGGTAACTGCAAAAATTCTGGATAGCGAGAACATAGGGCCTATCATAGACCAAATGAGCGATGCCATATTCGATACCACTTCCGAAGAACTGAAGGCTATTATTGAAAAAAACATACTATCGGAGCTCAGTGAAAAACAATTGAAAATTGTACAAAAGATTAGCGAACGCTTAAAATGGGATGCAGAACAGCCCTTGGATCTATTCAAAGAAAACTACACCAACCAAATCAATAAAATAAAATCGACAATCCTAAAAATAGCCAACCAGACTTTAGAAATAAAAGCAGGCTATGCATACGAACGTTTAAGCGAGTCTGATACTGTATTTGAATGCAACATAAAAGGTTCCACCTTAGAGTTATTCCACAAAGCAATTTTATGGAGTAGAACCTCTGAAATCATTACTGGTTACAGAAAGGATCCTTCTTTATTTAATGCGCTTGCGTTTTTAAAAACAGATGTATTATCCGTTACTAAAACTTGGGGCTTTGGGTTAAAAGTTGGTTCCCTTCTATCGTTTGGAGATGAGAACAGAAAAATTTGGCGAAAATCCCAGAGAGAAAATGAAAAGGGAATTCAGCAAATCAACTACGAAGGCATTAGAAGTTATGAAAATACGTTTCAAAACGACGCTTTGGCTTGGGAAATCGATTTTAGCGCTTCTATGAATAAAATGGCCAACCATTCTGGTACTCCAATTTTATCGGACTTTGCATATGCCCTCGGAATGAACCTCCATCAAAAAGCCAAAAACCTAACGACTCAAAAACTAGAACAATTTGTTTCAGAAGGCATCAACTGGGGTATTCTACCTCCAGATTATATGGACCAAGCTTTACCAGATTTGTTTAAGAAACTAAAAGACAAACAAGATTTTGATATGCAAATACAACTGGTTGTAGACGCTGGGGTATTCCATCCGTTGTTGTTGTCCTTGTATTCGGTAGTTAAGAACAACAACAATTTTATAGCCGATGCATTGGGAAGGTCCATGCCCTACTGGAAAGATTTTCCACTACGCACCAACCATGAGTTAATGTCCAAGTACTACGGTGCTGCTTGGTTGCTTTATTACAACGACCCCTATGCGACGGTCCAAATTTATGCAGATGCATTGGCTAGAACGTTAAAGAAAGCTGGTTATAAAGGCCTCGCACAATACGAAAAAAATCAAAACACAGGAGGAAGAGGGGTATATTCTTTGGCTAGCAATATGCGGAACAACCCAGCTACGGCAGAAAATTGGGCCAATTTTGTAGAGGGCTTAAGAATGCTTTTGGCTGGAATATCCAACAACGAAAAAACTACCCATGAGCCCCAGATTAAAAATATTTTCGAAGCAATGGAGGATTTCTGGAAGTACCCGCTGCATGTTAGGGCTCTGGGGTCTGCACTCACCGTTGTTGGAGACCAGTTGCCTTTACTAAAAGATAAAATTCAAAAAACTGCAATAATTAAGTACCTAGATAATAACGAAGAAAAAATTGCCCTTTTAACGAAATCCTAAACACCAACCACTATGTTCGCTGATACCCACGTCCACCCCATAATGAAGTACGTCCACCAGGACAGGGCAAATTTATGGAAATCTTTTGGTAGAACTTTTACATTGGCCAGCATGATCGGTGGTGAAATCAGTGGGATACCCAAATTCTCTCAATCTGACTTTAGAAGATTGGCCAAGGGTAATTTTCAAATTGTATTTTGCGCGCTGCATCCACCAGAACAAAAAATCATGTTTACTCCAGTTGGTGGTGTTTTAGGAAATGTAGTGGACAATGTGGCAGGTCAGGTGATTTCCATTCCCGATACAAAAATCAAAGTGTATAGAAAACCAGAATACGACCATTTTCATTTATTGAATTATGAGTACCATAAATTAATAAATGGCCAAAACCAATCCAGGAATGTCCGGATAAATGGGAAGCAGAAAAAGTGTTCTTATAAAGTAGTTCGGACTAAGGCTGCCCTAAATGCTGTACTTAATAAAAACAAAAACGACTCCAGCCAGCATACCATAGCTGTCATTCCTTCCATTGAAGGCTTGCATAGTCTGGGGTGTGGACACGTGAAGTTTGGCGGTAATTTGAATCCATTTAACGTAGACCAAGTAGATTTCCTTAACCGGTTAGACCATATCAAAGGCAATGACACTGCATTAGGCCAAGGGTGGGCGTTTCCACCTATTGTAGCCAACATTACCCATGCCTTTAGCAACGGTTTATGCGGGCATGCCCAGGCCATTTCTAAAACCATGAGAAATTCTTTATTTGAAAAAGCAGAAGAATACTCCAATCCTATCCGCCCATCCGGTGGTTTGAACCATCGGTTGTCTGATTTTGGAGCGCAGGTGATCAAAAAAATGCTCAACCTAGATGGAAGCGAAGGCAAAAGAATCCTTCCCGACATCAAACATATGAGCACCGCTACCAGAAAAGATTATTATGCAATTTTGGATGCCCATCATGCCCAACACCCAGGTGATATCATACCAGTAATTATGAGCCATGCTGCGCTCAATGGAAAAAACAGTATAAACGAAGATAATTTTAACCCAAGGGACAGGGAAGAAGATTATAAAAATGCCAATGGCTATAACCCCTCCAGCATCAACCTTTACAAAGATGAAGTGATCCGAATTCATGAAACAGAAGGACTTGCAGGCATCATTTTCGACGAGCGTATTTTGGCTGGAAAAAAGAAATTATTCGAACTCAAACAGCATTTGTATCGGGACGCAGATGAAGTACCCAACAACAACCGATTCAAAAAATACCCTAAAGGAAAAGCATGGGCAAAATTAATTACGGATCAAATACATGGTATTGTAACTACTGTTCTAAATAGCAATACAACCAAAAACAAAATGCTGGTGTGGGACAGGATCTGTATCGGGACAGATTTCGACGGACAAATCAACCCGGTAGATGGGTACAAAAAAGCAATGGATTTCAAGCAATTCAAAAAAGACCTCTTGTATTTTTTAGAACAACCAGAATTCCATGCGTTATTACAAGGTACCTCCCCCCAAAAAATAGCAGATAAAATATGTTTTGATAATGTGCACACTTTTTTAAAAAAACACCTGTAATACCAGCGTTTCTTATGCTATTCGCTGTGTTCGTCTAGTTTTTTCTTTTCTTCTTTGGTCAGACTTTCCAAACCACTATCGTTAATTTTTTCCAAAATACGATCGATTTCCTTTTGTGATTCTACCTTCTTATTGTTAAATCGATCATCCACATCATACAACACATGTTTGCTTTTGAATGGAGAACCTTGTTTTATTAAATGCGGCTTGAACAGCATCACCACAAGAAAAACTACAGATGGAACAAGGATTAAAAAGATTACAAAAGCATTGGACTTGGCCATTTCTGGAACAAATAGAAGTGCCGTCAGCAGCCCCGCTATAGCGCCGCCAAGGTGTGCTTCATGGCCGATGTTGTCCCGCTGTGATTTGATTCCATAAATGGAATACAGGACATACCCAACGCCCACCACCCAAGCCGGTATTGGAATGGGTATGAACATTAAATAAAGGCTTTGGTCTGGAAAAAAAGCTATAAAGGCAAACAAAACACCCCCCACTGCACCCGAAGCTCCTAGAGCTGTATAGTGGCTGTTGTCTTTGTGTATCCAAAGGGCCATCAAGTTTCCAACTACCAAACTAACCAAATAAATAACAGCAAAAGGAAACGATCCTAAATAGGCCTCCAAACTCCTTCCAAAAAAATAAAAGGTAATCATATTAAAACCTAAATGACTCCAATCGGCGTGCAAAAATCCCGAAGTAAGCAGGCGTTTATAATCTTTGTACCCTAGTATGGCCTGGACATTAAAAACATATTTCCTTTTAAAATTTATATCGTTAAACCCTTGGTAGGAGAACAATCCATTAACTACCAAAATGACAATACCTACTATTCCTAATCCTCCCATATTCTTTATTGTATTTATTTAGTTTTGTATTATATACGCAAAAAGATAGACATCCGTCGGGATAACCAATTTTATTGCCCTACCCTGTTATAAACTAATTCTATTATTTTATCCTCTCCTGCAATTACAGCTTGCATTTTACCTTCCGTAACTTTATAGTCAATGCTTTTAGGGAAATCGTGTGCAGCGTTTTCAGCAAAAAATCCATCCGCCTGAATCTTTTTAATTTCAAATTGAATCGGTCCGTCGTTGTGTGCAACCTCTGCCTCATACCACCATTTTCCTTCCTTTTCAAAAATACGCAAATGTTCTACAAAAACTGTATCACTTGCGCGCAAGGTGAATCCTATTCCTTCATAGCCGTTATCGCTTGTTTTACTCCAATGCTCAAAAGTGTCAGCACCTTCAGGCCCTTCTTCCAATTGCCACTCTCCTACTACTATATCTAACTCTTGTTTTGAACCACAGGCGACAAGAAGCCCAACTATAAATAATAAATACAATGCCTTCATAATCCTTTATTTGCTGTTTCTAAAATTTAGATAAAATAAATTTAACGCCTCAGAATTGGCTTCAATAACATCAAAATAACCGTCTTTGTTGATGTCTGTAAACTGAATATCATAGGTATTGTAAGTCGTGTTTTTTAATTCAGTCTTTACAAATTTCAGTTTGGACTTTATATTCGAATAAATAACATTCGGCATGCCCGCATTCCCTATTACAATGTCATCATCTCCATCAATATCAAAGTCATGGACATCAATGGAATAACTTCTATCGGCTATCTCATCCAACACAATGGACTTGTTAAAGTTGAGTTTTCTATTTCCTAAATATATTCTATTGGGCTCGTCTATATTGGCGGTCACAATATCCCAATAACCATCGGCATTAAAATCACCAATGGCAACTGCGCGTGTTTCGTCTTTTCCTGTACCAAATCGGATTCTTTTTTCAAATGCACCAGCTTCATTCAAGTAAATATAGTTTTGCTGCTGGTCTCTATTGGCCAGTATTAAATCAACATCTCCATCCCCATCCATGTCATGGGCTTCTACATCAATGGTGGCGTCTTCCGCTTCACCAAACTTGCTTACCAATTTAAAATTACCCGAACCGTCGTTGTAACATATTTCATTTTGCACCCCCCTATTGGTAATTAAAATATCCGTATCGCCATCGCCATCAATATCAGACAAAGTAAGGTTTCGAGTTGGCGCATTGAGGGCACCAAAAGTACCATGGAACTCAAAATGGCCTTGCCCATCATTAAAATACAACCGATTGGGCGCCATGTCATTGCCCACCGCTACATCCAAATCTCCGTCGTTATCAAAATCCGCCAATTCTGCTGCATAAGAAGTAGACTTGTACCTACCCAAACTATAAGAGGTTGTGAATTTCGCATCTCCATTGTTAATGAAAACTTCGTTTTGATCAGGCCAATTTCTACCATTTGCAACAACCACATCCATATCCCCATCTCCATCTATATCTCCACTAGTAATGGAGGCAGTCCTTTGTTGGGCAATTCCAAAAACAAATCGATCCGTATTATAATAAGAACGCACTTGGGCTTTTAAAAATAATGGCGCAACCAAGGCCAGTAAAAAAAGATTTTTTTTCATACAAAAGTTAGTATCTGTTTGTCTTTGCAAAGATTCTTATTTTTACGCAACGATTAAATAAAAAATTGAATTAATTACGGCTAATTAAAAATTTGATTTTAACGCGAAAAATTCGATGTTTGTTGATGCCCTTGTCGAAATCCAAATATTTAATAGTTCTTTTTGCCTTGCTTTTAATTACAGGCACGTCAAAAGCACAAATACCCTCTACTGGTGGTGGTGCGGAAAGATCTGAAAAAAATTTCAACTTTTTACCCATTCCCTACCTTAACTATAGCAGAAGCATAGGGTTTTCCTATGGGTTATTGCCCATGGCCATGTACAACCTTAGTAAAAAAGACACCATTTCTCCTTCATCTGTTTCTGGTATGTTAGGCATGGGCTCCGATAATGGCACTTGGTTTGGAATGGCTTTTAATAAATTTTATTTAAAAGAAGATACCTATCGGCTTACTTTGGTTGGGGGTTTAGGCAATGTCAATTTTCAGTTCTATCCCGACCTACCCTTTGCTCCAGAGTTCATCAAATACTCTACAGGAATGGACTTTTTATTGGTAGAAGGCCAACGAAAAGTAGCAAAAAACATGTATGCCGGTCTGGGGTATTTTTTTGTTAATTTAAGCACGCAGTTCGACATTGATGGCGTTCCTACACAATACAACACCTTGCATGGCATCCGCCTTGTCTATTCAGCAGACTTTAGAGACAACGTCTACTACCCGCACAAAGGATTTATTGCCAACCTCCAATACAACGCTTTTCCTTCTTTTCTTGGAAACACCAGCTCGTCCAATAAAATTGAGGTCGATTGGAACCATTTTTTTGAAATGAAAAACAAAAAAGATGTTGTAGCTGCTAGGGCTTTTATTGGTGTTGGCATTGGAAAATTGGACTTCAACCAACAGTTTATTGTTGGTCAAACAGACATTCGAGGCTATTCGCAGGGAAAATTTAGGGGAGACCAATTATATGCCATTCAAGCTGAATACAGAAAGAATTTCAATGATAAGTTTGGTATTGTTGGCTTTGCAGGAGTTGCTACCATTGGAGGCAGCATCAACGAAAGTGACAATGGGAGGTTTTTACCATCTGCCGGTGGAGGATTTAGAATCACTGTTTTCCCTAAAAATCATTTTAACATAGGCATGGATGCTGGGGTTGGGGTAGACGATTGGGGCTTAGAATTCAGAATAGGAGAAGCTTTCTAACTACTTCCAGATAATTTTTTCTCCGATAGTTTCCATATCAATTTCCATATCAATGGTATTAAACACTGCTGTCCAATGGTGTTCCGATGAAGATTCTACAGATGCCAAGGTCGGATAAATATGGCCTGTAATTTTCATTTTCAATCCATCTTCTAACAAAGTTATTTCGCTAGGGTGCGGTGCTTTAAGATGAAAGGTTTCACCCAAAAATGTATTGCCAAGTATATCCCCATGTTCATTTAATTTCATAATTCTTGTTAAGCCAGGTGTACGTTCTGGGCCGTATTCCTTAATAAAAACAAACAATTCTTTTCGGCTATTCAAAAGTACAGACATCGTTTCTAAATGGTCAAAATGTGGTGGCACTATCAATCGCCAATTTTCTTTGCCCGCATTGTCTATAAACAGAATAACTGTATGCGTTATCCGCTTTCCAGTTCCTCCGGTACGCTTGTCCATAGATTGGATGTCTCCTACTAAATAAAATCCATTGCTTACCTGGAATATAGGGGATGCCTTCGAAGAATCCGAATCAAACACCCCATGGTATTTGTAGAGATGGATATTTTCCTTTTTGCAATACGCCTTGACGTGATCTAATTCAACTTGAGCTAAAACCATCAAAGGCAAGCAACTAAACAATAATAAAAGCCTCATTTCTATGTTTTTCTAATATTCTGTTGTATTATAATATACTACTTATTGCACACAAAATCCAGAAAACCATGGAATTTAATGGTCAAAAGCGCCATTATTTTTGTATATTATTGCGGTATGTATGCTTTGTTAGTTATTTTATTTTTGAATACCCAATCGGCTACCCAACCTTTACAAAAACAATGGGACAGGCTATTGCAAAGAGGTGGTTGTTTGGTGGGAAGCCAACTGCACAGCGAAAGGAAGCAACATAATTCAGTTTTTGAGATGCGGAAGGAATGGCAAGTTTTTTTCAAAACCGAGCGTGGTGCATTGAATGAGTTTTTGTTGAATAAATTAGGGTCTTCCGATACCACTCGCATTCACACCTGTCCATTTGAAAATGCAATTGAAGGAGAATTAGCAGTCTATTGTTTGCAATACATACACCAAACCAACTGGTACGACCTCCACAAATCTTATAGCCAATACAACCCATCCAACCAAGACATTTCAGCCAGCAACAACAGCCAGCTGTGGCTTCGAAAAACCTTAGAAACACCAAAACAAAGAAAATTCCTCAAAAAAAACTGGCAAATTCTAATGCATAACAAAAGGAAATAAGGGATACCACTTTACCTCCTGTGCGGAATAGCACTTGCCCCCTTCTGACACCCACCTTTTACAGATGAACTCGGCACATTTCGAAAGTTTAATTTGCATAATTAAAAGTATTACTACTATATTTGCACAAATACATTTTTTTT
Source organism: Cytophagales bacterium Alg240-R148 (assembly GCA_900537185.1). Lineage (GTDB taxonomy): Bacteria > Bacteroidota > Bacteroidia > Cytophagales > Cyclobacteriaceae > Alg240-R148. Next base: position 1,365,494 of record LS999826.1, on the reverse strand, counting down.
TGAGTTAAATAAAACAATTTTAGTTAGTATCTGTTTTAAACAAAAAAGCATATGAAACATCTCATTGGTCAAATTCAAATAAAGGTTAATGAAAAAATCTTTCTCAAAGACCCTAACTCCTCAGATTTAGGTAAAAGAATCATCAACCAAAGCATATTAATGATAGATGAAATTGGTTTGGAAAGCTTTACTTTCAGAAAACTTGCTAAAAGCCTGAACACAACAGAAAGTTCGGTCTATCGCTATTTTGAAAGCAAAAACAAATTATTAATCTACATTACCTCGTGGTATTGGGGCTGGTTGGAATACCAATTGGTGTTTTCTACCAACAACTTGCCTTCGGTAGAAGACAAACTCAGAACAGCTATAAATGTACTTTCAAAAGACCCAACTGACAGCGAATCTTTCGGACACATCAACCTGGAAGTGCTCAACAGGATTGTCATTTCAGAATCATCGAAAGCATACCTTACCAAAGAAGTAGACAATGCCAACAAAGAAGGTTTTTATGCGGGGTACAAAAGGTTGGTACAACGCATCAGTGATATTGTATTGGAATGCAATCCGTCCTTTCAATATGCGCACACCTTAATATCAACGATTGTAGAAGGCATCCACCACCAAAAGTACTTTGCGGATCACTTGCCTTCCCTAACCGACATTAAAAATGACTCAGAGCAATTGGCCTCATTTTATACGGACATGGCCTTGGCCATCATTAAAAAATAGCCTGTCTTTATGAAAGAAATAATCAGAACATCTCCACTTGCACGGTTTTTCAATTTGCTAAAAGTTGACAAACAAGAAATACTGAGTATTTATGTATATGCTCTGTTCAGTGGCATCGTTACTCTATCCCTTCCTTTGGGGATTCAGGCTATTATTAACTTGATTCGGGGAGGGCAAGTTTCTACCTCCTGGATCGTTTTATTGGTACTGGTGATCGGTGGTATTGGCCTCTCTGGTGCCATGCAATTAATTCAATTGAGCATTTCAGAAAACCTACAACAAAAGATTTTCACACGATCGGCTTTTGAGTTCGCCTATAGAATTCCTAAAATGAAACTAGAAGAGTTGGATCGCTCCTATTTACCAGAATTGGTGAATAGGTTTTTTGATACATTTTCTGTTCAAAAAGGACTATCAAAAATTTTAATGGATTTCTCCACAGCCAGCCTTCAAGTTATTTTTGGTTTGCTCTTGCTTTCGCTTTACCATTCGTTTTTTATTCTTTTCAGCGTGGTGTTGTTTGTGATTTTATACCTTATTTTCAAGCTAACAGCTCAAAAAGGATTAAAAACCAGTCTTATTGAATCCAAACACAAATACGAAGTTGCCCACTGGTTAGAGGAAATGGCCAGAGCCATGGAAACCTTCAAACTTGCTGGAGAAACACCGCTGCCACTACACAAAACAGATCAATTGGTACAATCTTATTTAACCTCCAGGAAAGCCCATTTTAAAGTCTTAATGCTGCAATACTTGAACCTTCTTGGGTTCAAAGTGGTGGTAGCTGCAGGCTTGCTAATTATTGGAGGTCTGCTAGTCATTAACGAACAAATGAATATTGGTCAATTTGTTGCCTCGGAAATCATTATCATTTTGGTGTTGGCTTCTGTTGAAAAGTTAATAGTAAGCATGGAAACGATTTACGACGTTTTAACAGCGATTGAAAAAATTGGGTTAGTAACCGATATTGACTTGGAAGAAGATGAGGGAATCCAACCAGATATCGCTACAATGGAAAGTTTATCTGTTCGTGTCAACAACCTCAATTTTAAATTTACCCACTCTACCAAAAACGAAATTTCAGATTTAAGCCTCATTTTTGAAGCAGGTCAAAAAATCTGTCTGTCCGGATTCAATGGTTCGGGAAAATCGTTGCTTTTACAACTTATTGCCGGATTGTACGAATCCTTTTCGGGCAGTATACTATACAACAATGTCCCCATTCAAAAATGGGGCAAAGCACCATTGCGTTCAATAATTGGAGACTGTCTTGCCAAAGAAGACATTTTCAAAGGAACCTTAGAAGAGAACATCTCTTTAGGTAAAAAAGGAATAGACATAAAAGAGCTACAACATATCGTTAGTGCAGTGGGGCTCACAGAATTTGTTGCTTCATTGGAAGATGGGTATGACTCCATATTGTTACCAGAGGGAAGGAACCTTCCCAAAAGTGTACGTTCCAAAATTATCTTAGCAAGGTCTTTGGCAGGTCAACCCAAAATTATTCTTGTAGACGACATGTTCAACCAGCTCAATGAGCCGGACAAAATGCGGTTCATCCACCATTTATTAAGTTTACGGTGTACAGTAATTGCGGTTTCCAACAACCCCAAAATTGCAGCCATGTTTGACCAAGTAGCTGTTTTGGACAAAGGTACTTTAATTGCCGACGGTACTTTGGATGAAATGAAAGAAATGCCATGGTACAACAATATTTACGCAAACAACTAGAAAATGCTTAACATTAGCAACAAAAGAATTGAGAGCAAAATTGACAAAAAGTTGTATCCATCCTTTGGGATGGTAAAAGACTATAAAGCAGGTAAAATTTTCACCAAACTTTTAATAGTTTCTTTTGTTATACTATGCTGTGTTTTGTTTCTGCCCTGGACGCAAAACATCCAATCTAAAGGACAAGTAACCTCCTTACAACCCGATCAAAAACCGCAAACCATCCATTCTGTAATTGCAGGAAGAATCGAAAAATGGCACGTCAATGAAGGAGACTATGTAAAAAAAGGAGACACTATATTGTTCATTTCAGAAGTCAAAGACGCTTATTTTGACCCCAACTTACTTGGTCGAACAGAAGACCAAATTAAATCAAAAGAATTGGCAGTTGATTCTTATATGGAAAAAGTAAAGTCTTTGGACGCCCAAATTGATGCCTTATTCAATACTAAAAAACTTAAAATTGAACAAGGTAAAAACTACATCAAGCAGGCTTCTCTAAAAATTCAAGTGGACAGCATCAATGTACAAGTAGCAAAAAGCAATTTAAAAATTGCCAACGAGCAAATGACCAGAATGGAAGCACTCTATAAAAGTGGGCTAAAGTCCTTAACCGACTTCGAAACTCGAAAAGTGAAACTGCAAGAGCTACAAGCAAAAAAAATAAATGCTGAAAACAAATTATTGAGTAGCCGCAACCAACTAATCAATGCCAAAGTTGAATTGAGCACCATTGAAAATCAATATAGAGACAAATTATCAAAAGCTGAATCGGAAAAGTACTCTGCCCTGTCTGCTATGTACGACGCTGAGGCCTTGGTTACAAAAATGCAAAACCAATATATGAATTATTCGGTTCGAACGGGATTTTATCACATTACAGCCCCACAAAACGGATACATTACCAAGGCGCTTAAGTCCGGAATAGGCGAAACCGTAAAAGAAGGAGAAGACATTGTAAATATCATGCCTGCTCACTATGAATTAGCAGTGGCCATGTATGTGCGTCCGATGGATTTGCCACTAATCAATATAGGGCAAAACATACGATTTATTTTTGATGGTTGGCCCACCATAGTGTTTTCTGGATGGCCCAATCTGTCATACGGAACCTTCGGTGGCAAAGTAATTGCCATAGACAACTCCATTAGTTCCAATGGGCAATACCGCATCTTAGTGGCGCAGGACCCCGAAGAAAATGCTTGGCCATCCGAACTTAGAGTTGGTTCAGGAGCCAATGGCATGGCCCTCTTAAAAAATGTACCCATTTGGTACGAATTATGGCGCCATTTGAACGGATTTCCACCCGACTATTACGCGATCCAAGACAAAAAATTGACGGTGAATAAAAACAAATAATGAGAGCATTATTCAGCATAGTACTTTTACTCCTGCTTGCCTTCTGTGGAAAGGCACAAGAAAAAACAGAAGTTTTCACACAAGAACAATTGTTATGGTTTGTTGACAACTACCATCCAGTTTCCAAACAAGGAAAAATTCTTCTATCTACCGGAAACAGTAATTTAAGAAAATCGAAAGGCGGTTTTGACCCCTACCTTCATGCAAAATACGACCAAAAGCAATTTGTTGGAAAAGAGTACTACAGCATTTTGAATACTGGATTAAAAATTCCAACATGGTATGGAATAGAGCTGCAAACTGGTTTTGATCAAAACAAAGGAGAATATCTCAACCCAGAAAATAATGTTCCTACCGAAGGGTTGTGGTATGCAGGTTTAAAAGTTCCTTTGGGCCAAGGGATGTTCCTAGACAAAAGAAGGGCAGCCTTAAAACAAGCCTCCATTTTCACAGAATCCACCCTTGCAGAGCAAAAAAAATTGATGAATGATTTATACTTTGATGCCATTCAACAGTATTGGAAATGGGTCGCTGCATGGAATCAATATACAATACACCAAGAATCAGTACAATTGGCTCTAGACCGTTTTGAAGCGGTTAAACAAAGCAGTGTACTAGGTGACAAACCATCAATAGACACTTTAGAAGCTTATATTCAAGTTCAAAACAGGCAAATGAACCAGAGCCAATCTATGCTTGCCTATAAAAACGCAACACTTGAGTTGTCCAATTTTCTTTGGTATGAACATAATACTCCTTTGGAAATTACGGACCAATTGCATCCTCCTGATTTCAAGGAAATTAGAACAATGGATAAACAAAGAGCTACCAACCTTACACAGGCTTTAGAACAACTCCTAATACACCACCCAGAAATTCAATTGTACCACTACCAACTGGGTTCAATGGAACTCACCCGCAGGCTTAAATCAGAAAAACTTAAGCCCAAAATAGATCTGAAATACAATGTCCTGAGCAGCGATTACAGCAACCAAGAAAACTACTCTTTAGACAACTACAAATGGGGTATTGAATTCAGTTTTCCCCTATTCTTAAGAAAACAGAGGGGAGACATTCAACTCACCAAACTAAAAATAGAAAAGACCCAATTGAGCCAACAAAACAAAATATTGGAACTTCAAAACAAGGTAAAAAAATATTACAACCAGCAGACAACTTTAGAAGACCAAGTTGCGCTATTTTCGGAGGCAGTTGTCAACTACGACCTTTTGTTACAAGGTGAAAAACAGAAATTCGATTCAGGAGAAAGCTCTTTGTTTTTAGTTAACAGTAGAGAAACAAAATTAATCGAAGCCAGGTTGAAACTCATTGGTTTAATCTCCAAATACAACATTGCTCAATATGGCGTAGAATGGGCTACCGGCACTCTGTACAACTAACATAACATTAGGTAAAACTACCAAAATCCAAATTTAAAAATTGTGTTTTTTGAATAAACCCCAACAATGTATACCTCTAATATTTTTAAATAACAACCCACAATGCAGCTAAAAAACCACCAGGATGAGCAAGGGAAGATACATAAATTAGAATATTAAAAAAAATCAATCAATTCTATGTTATTGTACTTTTTAAATTTTGCTATATTTTTGTTATATTCAATGAGGTAAGAAGGGCATATTATGGAGGATTTTGAGTTTTTTTTCAACCAATTGGATGACATTATTACAGTTCATGACCCCAAAAATGGTGGGGTTCTTTTCCTAAATGATGCATGCATTGCGGCGTTTGGTCTTCAAAAAGAACTACTCAATTCTACTGGTCTACAAGCCATAACCGAACATTTAAAATCCATAACTCCAGCACAGTTTGTTGCATGGTTAGAAGAAGACCAAAACAACTCGCACCAGGTTGAATGTAAAACCAATGCTTCGGTTTATGATATTACTTTAAATGTCTTAGAAGTGAACCATCAAAAGGTACAGGTGGCTGTTTGGAAAAAGGCAACCGCTTCGGGCCAAGGGCCTGATATTCTCAACAATCAAAAAGTTATCAATCAATTTGCAAGACTGTTGCCAAACGCTTCGAGTGAGAAACAAGTAATCACTAAGTTTTTCTCTATGTTAGAAAAACAACTCGGGCTAAACGAGTCTGCGTTATACTGGAGGGATTCAGATGGCAATTTCATTTTAAAAAGGCACAATGGAGCCACTTTTGATTTCATAAAAAAAATAGATTGCAAAGAAAATGCATTGCCTTTGCAAAGGATGGTTTCCAGCATGGAGGACAAAAATATATACACCTGTAATTCTGACCTGAATTTTTCTGATCACAATTCGGAAAACCACGCCACCTTAGCTGTTCCCATAGTTTACGATGACCAAGTTAAAGGGTTCGTGGTTAGCAAAAACCTGGGGTTTCACTTTTTCAATCACACGCACATAGAAATTCTAGAAACTACCCTTTCCCTTTTAGGAATGAAGATCATGCAATTAAAGTCGTTCAAAGAAATGATCGAAAACGAAGAACGACTCAATGCAATATTAAATGCCAGCCCTGATTTGTTGTTCATTTTGAGTGAAAAAGGTATATACCTAGAAATTTATACCAAAAACGAAGCATTGCTCTCCAGCACCAAAGCCAAACTAATAGGCGCCAACTTGGATCAGTTTTTAAAAGGTGAAGAACTGACTCGCATACAATACATGTTAAACGAAGTGATTTCTAAAGGAAAATCTACTCCAATAGAATACCATAGAACTACCATAAAAGGATCTAAAAAATGGTTTTCCACCAATGCTTCCAAAATGTTGTACAAAGGCAAGCAAGCTATTCTATTGGTTAGCAGGGACATAACTGAAAAAGTTCGATTTAGACAAAAACTAATTGAGAGCCAACAAATGATAACCTCTATTCACAAGAACATTGCCGATGGTATTTATAGAAGTTACCCAGAAGGCCGTTTGGGTTATGTCAATCCTGCATTTGCAAAGTTGTTTGGCTACAGTGAAAATGAAATTCTTAAAATCAACGCGGCTGATTTATACGCCGACGCCCAAGAGCGTAAAAAAATAATCCATTTGCTGAAAAACAACAAGGAGATTATCAATGAAGAAATAAAGTTTAAAAGAAAGGATGGCTCTATTTTTTGGGGAGAAATGAGCAGCAACCTCACCAAAGACCAAAACGGCAATTTATTATTTGATGGCGCGGTACGCGATATTACCAAAAAACTCCTTTACCAACGAAAAGTTAAAGAAAGCCAAGTAATGCTCAATTCGATCAACAAAAACATTTCGGAGGGCATTTACAGAAGTTATGCCGCAGGCGGATTGATCTATGTAAATGATGCATTTGCTACCATGTTTGGGTATAAGACTCCGGAGGATGTACTCAAAACCCCGTCTACTTCGCTTTATGCAAAGCCCAACCAAAGAACAGGCGTTACCCCAGCAATTGAAAAAAAAGGGCACCTATCCAATGTGGAGACGCTGTTTAAAAAAGCGGACGGAAGTACCTTTTGGGGTACCATGAGTTACATTTTAACAAAAGACAACGAAGGGAATGAAGTTTTTGATGGTGCAGTGCGCGATATTAGCATAGAAAAAGAAGCAGCAGAAAGACTCAAAGGCCTTAATAAAGAACTCTTAAAAAGAAATAAATCATTGGCCAGCAAAGAGCAAGAATTGGCGGCCACCAATGAAGAACTGCGCTCCAATAGCGATAGCCTCATTGAAACATTAGAAAAGCTATCAGAACGCAATTTTGAATTAGACCAGTTGGTATATAGAACTTCGCACGATCTTAGAGCACCCTTGCGCTCTGTTTTGGGCCTTACCAACCTTATGAAAATGGATAACTCCATGTTAACACAAGAATTTGTTGATAAAATAGAAGAGCGCATCCTGAAAATGGACGACTTTATTAAAATAATGTTGGAGTATTCTAAAATTAGTCGCTTAGGAGTGAAAAGTGAGCATGTAAACATCAACGAAATTATAAAAGATTGTTTGTCTGATATTGAATATTTAGAAGGATTCAATACCATGCAGCTCGATGTGAACTTCGTAAATGGACTATCTGTGATTCAAAGCGACGCACTCCGTTGCCGAATTATATTTGGAAACATAATATCCAACGCATTTAAGTATAGAAATGTTAATTCAAAAAAATCCTATTTAAAAATTGAGATATCTAAAGATGACTTCCATTACATTTTAAAGTTTGAAGACAATGGCATTGGCATTAAAGAGGCATTTCAGAGTAAGATTTATGACATGTTTTATAGAGCAACAGAAAACTCAGATGGGTCGGGGTTGGGCATGTACATTGTAAAACAAAGCATCGACAAACTTAATGGCCACATCGATTTAAAAAGTACTTTCGGGAAAGGGACTACGATTACGATTACCCTCCCTTCTCATTTTAATAATTGATTCGAAGTACAAACCGACCACTGACCGACTGTTGTTGTTATTAATCTGCGTTTCAGATTATTATTAAAATTTTGATATTACTTTTATAATTATTAATCTTAAAGTATCAACTACATTAAACTCATTAAAAAAGTCCATGATTATACGCCGAATCCTTTGTTTATTTTTCCTTTTTTCTAGTTTTTCTGGTTATGCTCAATTGTCAGACAGTCTTGATATACAGTCTTACTACCAAGAAATGTTAGATGGCGCACAAACATTTAAACAATATAAAGTCATCAAAAAAGTAGATCTAACACTTTTTGAAAGAATTTTGGGTGACACCCTAAAAAGCAGCGCATCAGAAATACGAACCCATGCATCTAGAGTCTCCACGTTAGAGTCGGAATTAGAAACTAAAAAAACACAAATAACCGAACTGCAAAGCAATCTAGAAACAAGTGAATCGCTTAATTCAAATATCAACTTCTTGGGCATGGAATTGTCCAAATCGGGTTACAATATTTTTGTATGGACCTTCATCCTTTTGTTGATCGCCGGAGTGGTAATACTTTTATTGACAATGCAGAGCAATCGAAAAAATGTGAATAACGCAAAAAAAGACTTGGAAGCTTCCATTCACGAGTTAAAGGAATTTAAGACCAATTCATTTCAGAAAGAAACCAAACTGAGAAGGGACTTGCAAACGGCCCTCAACAAACTAGAAGAAGGAAAAACTCGTTTCTAAGCCACCTGGTAGAAACAAAAAAAAGAGGCCTGATCTGCATCAGGCCTCTTTTTTTATTCGTATACTATTTCCCCATACGACATGGTCATTTCAACTTTCAGTTTATGAATCGCATTTGGTTCAATTTCGAATATGTTTTTATTGATTACTACAAGATCCGCCTTTTTGCCAACTTCAATAGATCCAATTTGATCTTCTAACTGTAACTGGTAAGCTCCATTTATTGTGGCTGCCTGTATAGCTGCTACAAGTTCCAGACGTTGGTCCATTGGATTTAAAATGGACCCCTTGGCTCTGCCCAACACTTGACGCGTATGCACCATTTCTATTTGAGGTAATATTTTCATGGTGCTCATGGAGGCCGAAAAAGGCCAGTCAGAACCCAATGTAACTCGGACCCCGGCTTTATGAAAGGAATTTATATTATAGGCAAGCTTGGCTTTTGATCGTTTTGGCTGTAAAATTTGATTGTTAAAATAATCCGGCCCAAACCAGTTTCCTGCAAAAGAAGCGACCAAACCAACAGACTTGAACTTGGGTATATCCGCTGGGTCCACCAAAAAAGTATGTGCCAAAGACGTTCTAATGTCTTTATTTGGAAATTGTTCCCGTGCCAATTCAAGAGCCGTTAGCACCATTTTTACACTGGAAGCAGCATTTGCATGAAAATGAATATTTAATTCGTTTTTAAATCCTTCTAATACCAAGTCATTTAGGTCTGCCTGAGATAAGAAGGGTTTCATATTACCCAAAACCTCTCGCACCGAACCATCCACTTCAATTTTAAGCACATTTGCATAGGCTTTCAGGGAGCTATATTTAGCATTTTCACTGGATATTTTCTCTATAAAATCTTTGTGTTCCGGATCAATTTTATAGGACCCCACAATTCTGAAAGGCAATCGATTCTCTTTGTCTAGGTTGGCTAAAATCTTCAAACTTTTAAATTGATCTTTTATCGTAACAAAACTCGGGTCAAACAAAGTTGTTATTCCAGCTCTTGAAAAAGCTGGAATCCAAGTGTCCAATCCTACGGACAGGTAGTCGATATTAAAAGAGTCAATGGCATTGGATACTTTGAATGCTCCATCTACCCCATCAATTAAACCAGTTAGTTCCCCATTCGCATCGAAATGAAACCCTTCTAAAGCCAAACCTTGCGAACCTGAGTTCAAGCCAGCGGAGTCCAGTGCTTTGCTATTAACCCAAGAAGACTTCCCAGTAATATCGAATAATTCTATTGGTCGCAAACTATCCAAAGCATCCAGAATGGACTTATTAGGCCCTTTGGAATCAAACGCAAATTTCTTCCAGCCAAATCCACGGATATTGCCCAGTTGTCTGTTTTCCTTTAAATAGGTAGATAATTTCTCTACAAATTCCTCTTCTGTTTCCAAATCAGCAAGCCAAACACCTTGTGCAAAAGCTGCTCCAAAAGTAAGGTGCACATGGCTCTGTATAAAACCAGGAAGCATCATTTTGCCTTTTAAGTCGATTACTTCTGTACTATCTGAAAGCCATTGCATCACTGCCTTATCAGACCCCACAAATACAATTGAATCTCCTTTAACCGCCACAGCTTCCGCCCAATCCAGAGAATCATTTACAGTATACACCTTGCCATTCTTAAAAATATAATCGGCTCCAACAGATTGGCTTTCATTGGATTCAAAACAACTGAATAAAATAAAGCCCAATAATATAAATATCGTGTTTCTCACATCTAAAATTTTGCTGCAAAAATAAACATAATTCAGATTAAAGCCATTCTTTTTAATCAGGATTGTCCTTTAAGCAGGTGGACAGTAACTGTTCCCAGGTTTCCGGATGGAAAAGATGCTGTATAGGTAGGGTCTGGAGCCAGCCCTACCTCTACAGCAATTTGCTCGAAAATGTGGGCTTCCAAAATATACTGATCGCTAAAACCATGGGTTGCGTCGTAGGCCGTGGCCGCTGTTTTTCCTATATTTTTTGCTACCAAAGCAGGTGATAATGTGTGCAGTTCAATCAATAACAATCCAAATTTTTCTACATATGGTTTCCATTTCATGAGGTGTTCCAACAAACTATCCTCAACCATAGCGTTAGGCAGGCGCACCCCCCTGTAGGCAAATGCTCCTGTTGAACCGCTCTTCCTTTCCGGTTTGCCATTCTCCGGTTTATGCCACACACGGTTGTGGTCCAAAAATGTCCGCACATTGAGCAAATTGTTCAAGGATATTCCATAAAGTTCGTTTAAGTCATGGGCCAAAACATCTGGTTGGCCAATGTCTCCCCAAACAACCTTGGCCCAAATATCTGCTTTAATTAGATTTGCTTTTGTAATCTTCAATGCCGTCTCATTAAAATCCGCTCCAACTAAAAACAATGGGTATTGGTCCAACATTTTACCTCGCAAGGTACGTTGGTCAATTATTTCGAAAAGGTGCTGTATAAAGGCTCCATTACCACACCCCATATCTAAAATACCATGGGGTTGTTCTTCAATAGGGCGGTTAAACAATTCAATAATTATCGAATCAATAACTTTAAAATAGGTGGCGTGTGCACCCCCACTCCCCCAAACATTTAATGCCCGGTCTACATGCATTTCTGGACTTCCCTTAGGTACATCCCACAGTATCGACGGATTTCCAAACAGGAGGTCATTTAACTTGCGAAATGTTGGAATATACGACACCGTTACCCCATAAGCAGCTGCGCGTTTCGCAAAAAAAAGACCTTTGTCTGTAAATTGAAAATTACCGGGCATTTTCTCTGTAAACCAACCCAAGAAGGTGAAAAATTCTAAAATTTTCTCGAAGCTATCCGGGTGTTGGTGGTATTCTTCTGCTCGAAAAGAGGCCTCCATAAAATACTGATGAAACATCCCTCCTTTTCCTAACAAAACTATAGTCGGGCCTGTAATTACGCCTTCAATATGTTTAAGTACTTGCTCCTGGATGGCCAACTCCTCTTCATTTGTTGAAAAATCAATGCCATAATAATTTCTGTAATTATTAAAAATTTTCTCCAGCTTTTTGAAAGGTTCCAGTTCAAATCTTCTGGGGTGAAAATGCTCAGAAAACTTTAACAATTCCACCACATCAGAATAATAAGGCACCAACTCAAAGGCATGCTCAGACTTGGCATTTATAGAATAAATTACATCTTCGCTCCGATGGTCCATTTCTTGGTCCAACCACCCTTGAGAACACAGCACGCGGAGTGCCACATTCAAGTAACCTTCATTGGCTTTAAAATGATTGGACAAGCTAACAATAGAACACTTCTCGTTTTGTAACAGGTAATCCAACACACCATGCTCATGGAGACAATAGGCTGTAGGTGCTGTGACAATGCCATCTAGGTGCCTGAATATTTCACCTCTGTATTGCGCTTTAGATTTTTTATCGAGCATCGGATTTAGATCTTTTTATCAAAATAAAAAAATACACACCCAAATACCAGACAATCAAGCCTTAATGCTACTTACCAAAGGACAAATTTCCTTAAAAAAGAAACCGAAACACAGTAGACAACACTATCTATGGCAAGAGTTAGCTAATTACAAACAAAAACAATAGTGGAAAAAGCAACCCGACTGCCATTAATTTCCATCCTCTATTTCTAAACCCTTTGTTGCCTGTTGGTATAAACAATCCGGTTATTGCAATCAACAACATGGCAGCACCAAAAATATCCGAATACCAGATCCAAGCTTTGTTTGTTGATTTATGCAAATACATGCTGTGTCCTACCAATGGCACTTTTCTTGTTCTTTCTAATAAACCATTGCCATTTTCCATGGAAATGTTCACCAATACTCCATCGTTGTAAAAAATTCGCAATTCGTTGTTTCGTACTCGGTGGTTTCTGTAGGCCCCTTGGAGCTCCCATTGTTCAGAAATTTTTAGAACGGCCTCTTCTGATGGTTCGTCCGACAACTGGCTTAAATCTACTGAAACCTCTTCTGATTCGTAGGTATAATCCATGGGGTACCAATCTTGCCTATGGTTCAGTATGATTCCTGAAAGTGAAAAAGCTATGATAAGACCTACATAAAAATAGGCCACATCCCGGTGGATGCCTCTATTGGTTAATTTCATTTTATATTTATTTAGACTACTTAAAAACAAATGCAATATTATAGTAATAATTCCAACAGTCAAAATATTTTGTATGAACGGTTGCGGCCTGCATTTGGAGCCCTATAACTGCAAAGTTTCTATTTGGCTTTGGTAGTCGTATTGCAAATCTTCATGCAAAGACCCAATCAGTCCATTCATTTTTTTCAATTGCCTGGTATACAGGTTGTACAAAGCAATGCTGGACATTAAGTTAATGGGAAGGGCTTTTAAACAGCTACAAAAATGAAGCAGCAACTCCAATTCAGACTCTTTGTCTTTCATAAACTTGCTGTGTTTTGTAATAATCTTCAATATTTTTCTTGCACTTTTTTTTATCCAGTACAAGTTAGTTTGGTTCATTTCATTAAACAAATCGTCAATTTCTCCTTTTATCTTGTCCACATAAACCTCGTTGTATTGGGCTTCAAATAATAAATAATGGAGCAGTTCTTTGTTTTCCTTCTTAAAGGAGGCCATCCGCAAACAAAGTGCATATAGCTGATCGGGATCTGTATGTTTGAGTTCTTTTCGTATTTCTGGGAGAGATGCAATTTCCATGGCCGAATATAGGGAAATTAAAGAGTTTATTGCCCAACGGTACCTTTGAATTCATTCCAAGGCTTATCTCCTTTGGTTTATAAACTCCAATTGGCTCCGACTTAACTCTTTAAATCTTCTTCCATATCACTTAACTCTAAATTAAGAGCTCGGGTACTAATTTGGATTTCCCTTAAAGACATAGCCAAAGAAATCAGCAATAAAATAAGACTAAGACCAAATATCATACTGCCCCAATAACGGTTGTCCCAAAAAATAAAAAACATCGCCAATACACAAAAGAAAAAAGAACATACTCCAAAAAATTGCATCCTTCGAATCAAGGTAAGTCTTAACCTCAAGTTTTCAATTTGACCGGCTATTAATTTGTGTTCTGGGTTGGCCTTGTATTTTGCGTGCAGTTGCCGCACTAGAGAAGCAATGGCTAAAAACCGGTTTGTAAACGCCAACAGAAGCAAAGATATTGCTGGGAACAGCAATGCGGGGGTAGTTAACTGAATAAGCATGTACGAATATAAAAAAAGCCGTTTGTTTTAAAACAAACGGCTTCAAATATTTTTTCGATCCCTACATTATCCAATATTTCTATTGACCATATTGGCTAAAATAATGAGGCCTTCTTTTAAATATTGGTCGTCCACCGGGAAATTATCTTTCTTCTTAATTTCTTCTGCATCAATAACACCAGACAATTTTTCTCTGGACTTCATGATCTTTTCGTCTTCTTCTCTTTCCTTCTCTCGTTCCTTATAATTCAAGGATATTTTAGTATTAGAAAGTCGCTCTTGTAACTTTTCAGTATCTTGAACCAACTCTTTTAGTTTTTTATCGCTTGACAACCTGATTGCATAGGCTTTCTCAAGTTCGGCAATCATTTGTTTGTCCACTTTATTAGACGCTACGTAGTCCGTTCCAGCAATTTGATCCCAAGGCAGCGCATTTGCATTGCTGCTTTCGCCAAAATCCTCTGCACTAAATGCCGATGGCAGGTTAATATCCGGTGCCACGCCCATGTGCTGGGTAGAACTTCCTGTTACCCGGTAAAATTTCTGAATGGTCAATTTCAACTGGCCAATATTCTCCTCATTTTCAGGAATGTACCTTCCAAGGTCTACAACGGTTTGAACCGTACCTTTTCCAAAGGTCGTTTCTCCTACTACCACCCCTCTCTTGTAATCCTGAATGGCCCCCGAAAATATTTCAGAAGCTGAAGCACTGAATCGGTTGATCATAACAGTTAAAGGCCCATCGTACACTTCTACATTGGTTGTGTCTTTACCAACTTCTACAGGGCGGTTGGGATCTGAACTTTTGACTTGAACCACTGGCCCATTTTTTATAAACAACCCAGTCAAATCAATGGCCTCCATTAAAGAGCCTCCACCATTGTTTCTAAGGTCTACAACTACTCCATCTACATTAGCTTCTTTAAGCTCTTGCAAGATTCTTCTTACATCTTTGGTTGTGCTTTTATAGTTGGGATCTCCATTTTGGTAGCCTTTGTAATCCAAATAAAAACTTGGGATTTTAATAACGCCCAAAGTCATATTTTTCCCGTCTTTTACCACCGGAATAATTTCCTTTTTGGCCGCTTGGTCTTCCAATTTCACTTTATCTCTAGTGAGCTGGATGATACTTGGCTTACCAGAAATTCCTGTTTCTGCTTTCAATATTTCCAATCTAACAATGGAGCCTTTCTTTCCTCTTATCAGTTTAACTACATCATCCAAACGCCACCCAATAACATCTACAATGGCTTCGTCTTCTCCTTGTCCAACTCCAATAATCCTGTCATCTTCTTTTAATAAGTTGCTTTTATCCGCAGGCCCGGCAGGTATGATGCGCGCAACTTTTGTATAGTCTCCGTCCGTTCCTAAACTGGCTCCAATCCCTTCTAATGACAAACTCATGTTGATTTTGAAATTTTCGCTTGTCGCCTTAGAAAAGTAATTGGTATGCGGATCATAAGATTCGGAAACTGTATTCATAAACAACTGAAACACATCGTCTGAATTGTATTTACGAACCATATTGATCATTCGGTCGTATCTCTTTTCCAGCATTTCAGGAATTTTCTCCTTGTCCTTTTTACTCAAAACTAAATTAAGTGACTGGCTTTTGACAATCATACGCCACGTGTCATTCAACTCTTTTTCAGATTTTGCCCAAGGTAAATTTTCTCGATCCGTTTCGTACGTTTCTTTTAGCGCATAGTCAAAATCATAATTGAATACATCTGCCTTGGCATACTCCATTCTCTCCTGGAACCTTTCATTAAATGTATTGTAAATAAAAAAAGCTGGTTTCACATTCCCCGATCGAAGCGCATCGTCCAACTGGTATCGGAAATTCTCAAATATGTCGATATCCGATTGATAAAAATAAGATTTATTGGGATCCAATTCTTCGATGAAATTATCCAGAATTACCGAAGAAACAGAATCGTTCAATGGCCTTTTTCTAAAATGGTAATTCTCCAAAAGCTGTGTGATCAACATGGCTTCTTTGAAATGGTATTCATTGGGCTCAAGCGTCAATGAATCTTTTTCAACTGCTGTCGCTTGAGAAAAAACCATCCCTAACAACAATACCCAACTAAAATTCATTACTCGTATTCTTCTCATATTCAAACGCAAATTTATTTTCTTTCTACACAAAAAGTGCCAATTTTCAAATCTAACTAAAATATCATTTTCTTTTCCTTCCAATTTCAAGAATTGTCACGCTCGTACTCTTCCAAGAACTTTTTAACCTGATCTACTCCTTGGAACTCATAACTTTTATTGATTCCGCTGTTGTCGTAGAATTGAAGCCTAATCATTTGTTTGGAAGGTACGGGGGCAGTTTCTACCTCCATGGCCTGGTGAATCTGACTAGGTACAGGGCTTTCCGATTTAATTATTTTGTGTGCGGTAGTCCTTCTCGATCCACAATAACTACATTCATAATGTTTCAAAAGTTCACCATCGGTTTCATTAGTGGCCGGAACAACTATCTCTTCTCTAGCTATTTTTAAGGTTTGAAAACCACAAGTTCCACACTTTAAAGCTTCCATATACCCTGCATACTTTTCAATTTTGGTATCCCCAGTGGCCTCGTCTATCCATACATCATAATCTACCGAAAACACATCCTCTTCTGCTTGCATGCCTTCATCCAAATGCACATCCTCCTCTTCCTCGCTCAACAATTTCATTTTGTTTCCAGTTTTGGTATTGGTTCTGGGAGTATACCGCAAATAATCCAATTTTTTCTGCAATTTCCCTGGGTAGTAATAGGTCACGATCAAGGAAGCTACGTAACCAAACAAAGTTCCAGCACTTCCAGCAATGAACAAACGAACGAAAAACCAAGCGATGCTTTTTGCTACAGTTTCATCCCCATAAGTTGTCATCAAACAACCCAATGCAATTCCAAAAAACAAATATGACGTTTTGTAATTTTTTATTTCAAATTGATTGAGGTAGTCGTGTTTGCCTTTAAAATCTTTAATGGACGACGCCTTCAGCTTATGGGCGATGTAAACAATTATACCTCCAGCTACAAATAAAAATGCGGCACCCATCATAATAACGTACCAAATCTCTAAAAAAGAAACATATCCGCTGTTTTCCATAGAAAGTCTTTAAAGTTTGTATTTTTACGTTTTCAATATACTAAAAATTAAACTTTCAACCAGTGTTGAAATAAATATTACCTCTTTTTAACGTTATGAATAAAATAATATTTAAATACCTGGCAAAGTTCAATAAATTTGCGCTTCCTTCTCTGGCACACAAAGATCCAATGGCCCTCAATAAAAAAGATAAATTATTAGCAGCATACCGCTATTGGGTTACCACCAATGCTTTAGACTAACCATTGCCCTTTGCAATGGTTCTGATTACCGGGTTGGGTAAGACAGTGGCTGGCAACAAACGCTGCACCAAATAAGATACAAAAACAACCAGCAGACACCCTAAAACATTGTACCACAAGTAACTAATTGAAGTAAAGAAAAAGCAGTAGAACACCATGATTTGGCCAACTATGGCAGCAATAAAAACTGCTGTACCTCCTATTTTCTTAAAAAATATGGCTATAACAAAAATCCCTAAAATGGAACCATAAAACAAAGAGCCTAAAATATTAACTGCTTGTATCAAGTTGCCTAGTTTATTGGCATAAAAAGAGAATAAAATCCCACCAATACCCCAGAAAACAGTAATCCATTTGCTAATGCTCAAGTCGATGGCTTGCTCTTCTTTTTTACAAAAAAGGCGCTTGTAAATGTCAATGGTAGAGGTAGCGCTCAATGCATTTAATATGGAAGCGGCAGACGACATAGAGGCCGATAAAATAGCTGCAATTAACAAACCTACTAGACCAACGGGTAAATTGTTGACAACAAAACTTATAAAAATTTGGTCTAAATCGTTCCCGTTGGCCCCAGGTCTATTCAACTTAACCAATTCAATTCCTTTGGATTTCACTATTGCTGCTTCTTTTTCTTTTTCTTTTATGTCTTTCCAAATCGCAACTTTCTCCTCTTCTGGACTTACCAGCACCAAGCTGAGTAAGTCTTTTTTCTCTTCATTAATAAGATTAAATTCTTTTTGAAGTGCCTTGTACTCCCCTGCATGTTCGCTTTTTAACACCGCATTTTGTTCGGCATTGTTAAAATGTAGTTCTGGTGAATTGAACTGATAAAAAACAAAAAGAAAAATACCAATTACTAGTATAAACAACTGAAGAGGTATTTTCACCACTCCATTGAAGACCAAACCCAATTTGGCTTGTTTTGCGGATTTACCACTTAAATACCGTTGCACTTGGCTTTGATCGGTACCAAAATAGGCTACCGCAAGAAAGAAACCACCTATTACACCAGACCAGATATTGTACCTTTCTGTAAGGTCAAAAGACCAGTCTATTGGGTTTATACGGCCCATTTCGTCTGCTATGTCCCAAGCATTGGCAACCGTTACGTATTCCGGAAGGGCATTAAGCAAATAATAAAACGCCATAAAAATACCTCCAAAGATAACGCCCATTTGTAGTTTGTGCGTAAAACTAACTGCTCTGGTACCACCAAGAACAGAGTAAATGATAATCATTAAACCAATACAAAAGGAGACCATGTAAATGTCCCAGCCCAAGATATTCGACAATACCAAAGAAGGTGCATAAATGGTAAATCCTACCGCCATTCCCCTTTGAATAAGAAATAAAAAAGCGCCCAAAACCCTGGTTTTTAAATCAAATCGTTTTTCTAAGTATTCGTAGGCCGTAAATACGTTGTGTCTTTTATACAGGGGTACCAATACAAAAATAATAAAGGCCATGGCCAATGGAAGACCCAAATAAAACTGTATGAACCGCAACCCGTCTCCATATGCTTGGCCAGGTGTGGATAAAAACGTAATGGCACTTGCTTGGGTGGCTACTACTGAAAGCCCTACAGAATACCATTTCAAGTTTTGATCAGATAAGAAATACCCTTTTAAATTCTTAGAGTGTTTTCCTTTAACAATTCCAAATACTACGGTGGACAACAACACCACTACCAAAATAATCCAATCGATTGTATGCATAAATTTCTGACGCTCCCTAATACATACTTCAAAGCACCCTAAAGGTTCTCCTTTTTAGACCAACTACCACTTTCTTTAGATTAAAAACCAAACTCAGATCAAAAGTGCAGAAGTGTTTTACAATTAAATATTTTGTGCAATTTTACACAAATATAAATCTTCATTCCAACCCAAACAATCCAGAATACATATGTTATTATTCATTTTATTTGCATATTTAAATATTTATCTTAATATTTGAAATATACTTTTGTGCATTTTTACACATTTTTCTATGATAAAATTTTCGAATAACAAAAGAATTGAAAGAGAGTTTGAACTATTCACCAAACGAAATTTTGAAAAACCAAAAAAATGTAAGAGCCTCGAGCAAATTAAGTTTTACATCAAGGAACTTACCCAGATAATAGAACAGTATAAATTGAAACACGACTTCGTCCCTGAATCGGCCTATGTACTTTTAAATGAGTACAATATTCAATTAAATAAACTTGTAATGGTGAATTTTCAGGAGACTTACGGAAATCTCTAATATTATGATGGCCTTAAACTATATTCCAACACCAACTGACATCAAGTTCAATTGCATTTATGCCGCTACTGCCAATAAGTCTGGAAGGATGCAGTACCATAAAATTGGACCGGGTTCAAGCAAGGTAAGAATCAGCCGAACTGAGTTCATTCAGGTATTTAATAAATCTAAGATTTTAGCAATGAAACCATTGCAAATAAAGGCAGGTACTTCTGCTTTTCAAATGGAGTTCTATATATAAAAAAAGGCCTTTTAAAGGCCTTGTTATAGTATTGATTTCAAATCTGCGGGGGAATAATTAATCGATTTAATGGTTTTGTTATCTGCCGTTCTGAACACCAGCCACTTCCCTTCTTTCTCTCTGTAGTAACATTCGGTAGCTTTTTCTTTTAGATAATACGCCACTGTATCTTTTGCTTCTTGCTCCGACAGGCATGCTTTGCTCATATTAGATCGTTGTACTTCATCGAATAAGGTTTTAAATTTTTCTCCTAAACCAAATTCCAATACAGCCCCAGAAAGCACATACTGTATGTCGCACAAAGCATCCGCTATTTCAACCATATCCTTTTCTTCTATGGCCTGTTGTAATTCACTCAACTCCTCTCTAATTAACTCTACACGCAAGGCACTTCTTTTTTCGTCTGGGATAGTAGGCTCCGCTAATATTGGGTGGTCAAAAGTCTTGTGAAATTCAGCTACTTGTTTGATTGATTCCGGTTGCTCCATAATCTTAAAATTTTGACCAAAAATAGAAAAATGCGTTTTTTTAAAAAAATAATTTTGCAGCTGTTTCAAAAGTATTTTGATGTATTTCCACAATTAAAGCTACCTCTTCACTATAACCGCCTCCCATACAGGCCACCAAGGGTACTTCCTGGCTCCTAGCATACGCCATTACCACCATATCCCGCTTTTTGCAGCCTTCTTTTGTTAGACACAATTTACCTAACTTATCAGATTGTAAAACATCGGCTCCACATTGGTAAAACACAAAATCCGGATCAACTGCCTTCCACACCCGATCCAAATGGGTTTCTAAAAGCCATAAATATTCTTGGTCTTGGATACCATCTTCCAGGTGCAAATCCAAATCTGACCGCTCTTTGTGCATGGGATAATTGTTTTTACCATGCATCGAAAAAGTAAAAACCGAAGGGTTGTCTCGGAAAATAGAAGCAGTACCATTGCCTTGGTGCACATCTAAGTCCACTACTAATATTTTATAATTGGGGAACTGATCCAGAAGATATTGAGCGCCCACCGCTTGGTCATTTATCAAACAAAAGCCCTCGCCATGTGCCGCATAAGCATGGTGGGTACCTCCAGCTATGTTCATTGCAACACCGTATTGGAGGGAGTAGTCCACACATTGAAGGGTACCTTTGGTAATGATGCGCTCGCGTTTCACCAACTGATTGTCTACTTTAAAGCCTGTTTTTCTTTCTTGTGCACGGGTCAAACGCAAGCCATACAAATCCTCAATATAATTTGAATCGTGAACGGCAATAACCAAGGACTTTTCCACTTCATCCGGCTCAAAAAAATCATATTCAAATGCACCAGAAAGCAGCCTTTTGTAAAGAATATCGTATTTCCGCATTGGAAACCGATGCCCATCTACCACTGGATGAACATAATCGGCATGGTAAGCAACCTTAAATTGTGGTTTGCCTTCTCCTAAATTTTCTCTTTTCATATCCCACCAAAATGCGTCTAAACAAGTCAAAATACAAAGTCAACACCAACACAATGGTACTCAACCACATTACGGTTACATTGTAATACAAGGTGGGGTAATACTTGCCAAAAATATGTTTCTTATAGGCATAGAACTTAGTACTAATGTCCAATGGGTGGTTTGGAAATTCATTAAAATAATAAATAGGATACACCTTTCTTATCAGCCCTTTTTTGGAATAAGAAATGCGTTCTGCTGTGCCTACATTCTTTACAGCATCTGTAATGGATTGGTTGACATGGATATTTCTTAACTCAAGTAAAGCATTGGAACTATCGTTGGCATCCATAAACTTCTCCGTAACTACTTCTCTGTCTTCAATAGCCGAATTGTACCGCTTATTGTACATTATTTTAAGAGCTCCAAAGAAGTCCTTTGTAGAATAAAAAGTAGCAGAATCAAATTTTTGTAAAGTGAGTCGGTCTAATTTTTTAAACTTATCCTCCCCTACTTTTTTCATCTCCTTTTGAATCTCCAATTGTAATAAAGACAACTTTTCGGTAATTACCGGACCAGCTTCTGAATATTTATACCTTAAATTATTGAAACAATAAAGCAAGTCTTTTTCTAATTCAGGTAGGTAATAGGTCTTTTTATATTCTGCGTTTGCTGCCCTTCGATCAATATCAAAAAACATTTTTTCGTACTCATTTTCTTTGAATTGATCTACAACTGCAGCTTCAAATGCCCATCGCGAAGCCATCATATTCCCAAACCACGGCACATTGTTTTTACTGCCCACCATGGGGTTGAATTTATCAAAACTTATAACTACTCCGCTGAGTAAAATTTGAGGGATCAGGAGTATTGGAATCAATATATAGATGGTTACAGCACTATTAAAAGTAGCCGAAATATTGAGACCAAGTAAATTGGCAAAACAAGAAGCGCTGAACAATATCAACCACAAGGAAAAATTCATGTTTTGAATTTCCAACAAATAGTTTCCAATAAGCACAAAAGAAATGGTCTGAATGGCAGATATTGTAAACAGTACAATGATTTTTGAAACCAAATAACTGCTTTTACTCAAATTCAAAAACTTCTCTCTTTTTAGTATCTTCCTATCTCTAATTATCTCTTCTGCACTCACCGTTAGCCCCATAAACAAAGCAACAATAATGCTCATGAAAAAATAAATAGGAATGTTCTCGTTTTCGTAAAAGGAATAGTTTCCGGTGTTGTTGTAAAACTTTATTAAAAAAGACATGAACAAAGCCAACAAAGGGGCTTCCAACAAATTGATGGTCATGTATTGTTTGTTGCTAATTTTACTCAGCACATCTCTTTGGATGAACACTTTCAATTGTTTCAACCAGTTGGGAATATTCTGAGTAACCGGTAATTTCTCAGTAGTAGTATCGTATTTTGGAGCGTGAATCTTTTCTCTGTAAAACTGGTACCACTGCCCAGGGGAAACTTTTCTAGTATTGGTAAATTTACCATACTCATCTACAATTTTTGTTTCAATTAAATTGAAGATTTGTTCCGGATTAATATTGCCACATTCAGGACAGGAGCCCTGGGTTTTATTAACCGAATCCATTATTTCCCTAAAATAGGTGACCGCTTCCACAGGATTTCCGTAGTATATTTGAAAACCTCCCACGTCCAATATCAAAAGAGAATCAAACAATTTAAAAATCTCTGAAGAGGGCTGGTGAATCACTACAAAAATTAATTTCCCCTTTAAAGAAAGTTCTTTCAAAAGGTCCATAATATTTTCTGAGTCTCTTGAAGACAATCCACTGGTAGGTTCATCCACATACAAAACAGTTGGTTCTCGCAGCAGTTCCAACCCTATATTGAGTCTTTTTCGCTGGCCTCCACTTATTGTTTTTTCTAATGGGGACCCAACCTTGAGGGCTTTTATTTCACTCAGCCCTAAGTTCATCAATACCTTGTCTACCAATTTGGTCAGTTTCAATGGGGAGTAATGTGAAAAACACAATTCTGCTGCAAAATATAAATTTTGAAAAACAGACAATTCTTCAATCAACAAATCATCTTGGGGTACATACCCAATAACTCCCTCTACTTTATTGGGCTCTTCATGAATGTTGATGCCATTGATCAGCACCCGCCCACCGGTAGGCGTTTCTATACCGTTGAGTACATTGAGTAAGGTAGACTTACCAGCACCTGAAGCCCCCATCAATCCGATAAGTTTGCCCCCTTCCTCAGATATATTTATATTTTGGATCCCTGCCCTGCCACTTTTAAAATGGTAAAACAGGTGTTCCGCTTGAAAAGAGAGTTTGGTTTTATGCTCTTCTTCTAAAAATTTCGAGACAACATCACTGTAGTATATCTTACCTACTTTACCCCCTTTTATACTACTACCGGTAGGAAAAACAACTACATTGTTATTTCTCAGCGCAATACCGTTTAAATTAAGCGCACTCTCCCCTATGTATTTTACAAAATATATTTGAATCTCAGGTATTCTCAGAATGGCTAGCAAGCCATCAAAATTCTCAACAGTAGAAGTTAAGGACTTAGAATTGCCTTTGTCTACGCCATCGCTCACTAAAATGATGTCTTGAGAAGATAGAGTAGTATGTCCATCGCCCATTACAAACATTTTAAGCAAATTCAACTCTTTGTTGCTCAGTTTTAGAGATTCTCCAATGTAAAAAATCAAATTGGCCTGTCTGTCAGAAATCTCCCCATCGGCATATACCAATTCAATAATTTTTATTACCAAAACTACTTTTTGCTGAATGGTCAGCGCTTCGTTCATTTTTTTGGTAATTTTTAAAATCTCACTCCATTCTCCAATAAATTGAGCAGTTTCATCATCAAGATCTTGTAGCTCTCGGCCCCCATCCATAGATTGTTTGCTACAATGCTGGTCAAATAATTGCAAATAATAAGCTATAGATTCTTGATTTAAATGTAAAGAAAGAAACTCCTGGATGTTGTTCCGTTCGTCCTGTGTAATTCTTTCTTTAGCAACAATGGCAAAAAGTTGTACAATTGCTTTAAGTAATGCTTCGCTCATAGTTCTATATTGGCAGTCGTTTTTCTAAATTTACGATTAATCTCTATTTCTCCTTATGTTTTCTGATCTAAAACATAAATCGGCGGATTGTAACAGTTTTAATTTAATAGACGCAGGGTATTCTGGATTTTGTTTTAAAAATTGCTCAATAATTGCATTGGACTCTGCCGAAGTTTGGGTACCCAATAAGGCGGTCAACCATCTTTTTGGGAAAAATATATCGCCTGTAAGTTGAATTTCTTTGGTCAGTTCCATCCCCTTAACCAAATAGGACAAGTTCCTATCTGCTACCAATGGATGGTTAAAATAATGCATGGCACCCAATACCCAGGACTCATTTCTTCGGGTTTCTAACTGCGACAAAGATTCAAAAAAAGCATCTCTTTCTGCCGCTTCAAAAACCAAAGCTTTGCGCACAAATTCGAACCGTCTTTTGCGGTCTGGATTTTTAATTCTTTGGTGTTGTACTTGTAAAATTGAATCGTACCCTTCTGCCTGGTGGAGGGCCAAATCCAAGGCCAAATCGATGTAGTCTCTTTCATTGAGTACAAAACCACTTTGAGCAAACTGGTCCGACCAAAGGGCTTTTAGGAATTTGATCCCTTGTTCAGAACATGCCAACCCTCTTAATCCATTGTAATACACCCTTTTCAAACCATTGTCTTGGGCCATTAACATTTTATTGAGCAATATACTTTCAATGGACAACGAAGCATTCTTTCTATCCTCTATATGGTTCCAAAAAACTACTTTTAAGCGTTCTATTTGATAGGAAATGATAAGTGGGTTGGTTTCATTAACCAATGAGGATTTTAAAAACTGAATATATACCTCAGGGTCCAATTGACCATGTATATAGTTTTCATATACCTGTACCCAACCCGCAGCTCTCTCTATCACTTCAAAAGAAGCAGTATGGTCCAGAAAAAACCGCATGTCCTTTTGTTTCCAATGAACGTAGCCATACCCTTTTCCTTCGCTGTTTGGCAACAGAAAAGCACCCTTCGCAGATGGCGCTATAAAAACCGAGGCGCTGTCTGCCACCGCCACCTTGTGCACCCCACCAGAAGCAGCGTTGGTCCACTTCCAAAAGCTCTCTTGAGGCAATACATTGCCCGTACCCAACAACCGTAGGTATACGGCTACCCCCTTTAACGTTTCTTCATAATACCATTCCGGCATACCTCCTTTTTTTATCCAATTGTTGCTCCACACTTCCAAGTCAATTGCAGTTGACTTATCCAGAATTTTTATCAAATCATCCCAAGTGGCATTGCTGAACTGGTATTCTTTCAAATAGAACTGGAGCCCTTCTTGCAGTTGTTTTTCTCCAATAACAAATTCCAATTGCCGCATGGCTATTGGTGCCTTTTGATAAATTATTGCGCCATATAGTGTACCAGCTTCCCGCATATTTTTTAACGGTTGTTGGATGGGGTGCGTGCCTAGGGTTCTATCTACTCCATAGGCTGCGGGATAGTGTTTAAGAAAGAAATTTAAATCATGGTTCATTTTTGGAAATAAAGGATTCACTATTTTAGCTGCCATAAAATTGGCAAAGACTTCCTTTAACCAAACGTCGTTGAACCACTTCATAGTTACCAAATTACCAAACCACATATGGGCAGTTTCATGGGCTATCAAACTTGCTCGGCGCATCTTTTGGTTTTCTGATGCAGATGCTGGTAGAAAAAGCTGAGAAGCATTGTAATAAATGGAGCCAGGGTGCTCCATACCTCCAAACTGGAAAGATGGCAATGCTACAAATTCAAAATTATCAAACGGATAATCCATACCAGTATAGGCCTGCATAAAATCCAATGATTGTCTGTGCAAGTCGAAAACAGTTTGGATGTTCTGTTGCTGCTCGGTTGTTTCTCTATGGTAGAACACCATTTGGTGTTCTCCTATGGTAGCCACCTCTTTTTTAAACTTACCAGTTGCAAAACAAAACAGGTAAGTACTGATGGGTTCTGTACTGCTGTAGTGAATTGCTTTAAAATTAGTTTTGTTCTCTTCAAATTTAATACCATTGCTCACCGATTCCCATTCTAAAGGTATTTGTAAATCCACTTCGTAAACCCCTTTTATATCGGGCTGATCAAAACATGGAAAGACAACAGAAGCCCTATCTGGAACATTCAGTGTATAAAGAAAATCGTCATTTCTATTCAACCCATAGTCTGCACTTATAAAATCTACCTCAATTTTATTTTCTCCTTCCAAAAGAAAATTTGGATCAAGGGAGAGGTGTTCGTTTACCCACTGCATACCAGCTTCGTGCCCATTTATAGACAATTGGCTCAACGAATCTCCTTTAAAATCAAGCATTACCCATCCATAATTGCCTTTTTTCAATTCAAATGTTATACTGGCATGCCCTGTCACCGGCTGGTTAATAGATTCTGGCACTTTAAATTTCAATTGGTACACCACCGAATTTACCAAAGCCTTTCTTTGCTCCGACAACTCTTTTGAAACCCCTTTTTCAGGCACTACCACCTCCATACTTTTACAGGAAACCAAAAGCACTAAAAGAAACACTATAAGGACATTCTTCATCTACCTCAATTCATTTAAAATAAGACTGTTATTTCAAAATTAATTCTATTTTTGAAATATCAAATGATTAAGATATCCAATACCATGAAAAACTACCTAAGCCTACTGTTTTTATTGTTATGTTTAATGGGATGCAGCCCAAAAGAGTTGCGCGCACCCAACAATCAAAACCCTGCACTTTTTGTGGATACTTTCATTGGTACTGGAGGCCATGGACATACCTATCCAGGCGCTTCTCAACCTTTTGGTATGGTCCAACTGAGTCCGGACACAAGAACTTTAGGCTGGGATGCTTGTTCGGGTTATTACTACAGCGATAGCTCCATTATTGGTTTCAGCCATACCCATTTGAGTGGTACTGGTGCCATTGATTATGGCGACATTTTAATGATGCCTTTTTCCGGCCCAATCACCAACCAACCAGGAACAGCGGAAAACCCTGATTTAGGCTATCGTTCTCGTTTTTCGCATGCCTCTGAAACTGGCAATGCTGGGTACTACCAAGTTGCCTTATTGGACCACCAAATTAACGCTGAACTCACTTCAACAAAGCGAGTTGGCTACCACCGCTACACCTACAAAGCAACCAATACAAACCAACATTTGATTCTAGACTTAAAACATGGCTTGGGAGATGCAGTTATTACTTCTTCATTGAAAGTAAATTCTAAAAATGAAATTGAAGGCAAGAGAATATCCAGAGGATGGGCGGAAGAACAACACGTTTATTTTGTCGCTCAATTTTCAAAAGAATTTTCCGATATACAATTATTTAAAAATGATTCGGTTGTAACTGCCAACAATACAGAGGGCAACCACTTACAGTCTGTACTTAGTTTTGACCCAAATGACTCTACCCCATTGGTAGTAAAAGTGGCACTCTCGGCTGTAAGCGTAGACGGAGCTAAAAAAAACATGCAAGCAGAAGGGAAATCGTGGGATTTTGATCAAGTTAAATCCAAAGCGATTGCAGAGTGGGACCAAGCACTTTCCGTGGTAGATATTGACTGTGAGGAAGAAGATAAAATTAAATACTACACTGCACTTTACCACAGTTTCCTAAATCCCAACCTTTTTAATGATGTGGATGGCCAGTACCGAGGGGTGGATAAAAAAATCCACCATGCCGACCACGATGTATACACTGTTTATTCTTTATGGGATACCTTCCGAGCAACCCACCCTTTGTTTACTTTGACACAAGAAAAAAGAACTACCGATATGGTAAACACTTTGCTTTTGAAACAAGAAGAAGGGGGGCTTTTGCCTGTGTGGGAACTTGCTGGAAATGAAACCGGAACTATGATTGGATACCATTCTATTCCTGTAATTGCAGACGCATTGTCTAAAAACATCCCAGGTATTGACGCGTCCAAAGCCCTCCGTGCTATGGTGCTTTCGGCCAATCAAGAACATCTTGGACTTGCGCCCTACAAAACGCAAGGGTATATACCTGCAGAGCTGGAACACGAATCGGTTTCAAAACAAATGGAATATGCTTACGACGATTGGTGCATTGCACAAATTGCCCAGCAGCTTGGTGATTCTGCTTTGGCCCAACAATTTTTTGAACGTGCGCAGTTTTATAAAAACGCCTATGACAGCACTTCTGGTTTTATGCGACCTAAGAGAAATGGAGATTGGGATGCGCCATTTGACCCATTTGAAGTAACTGGAAATTATACGGAGGCCAATGCTTGGCAGTATACTTGGTTTGCCCCACATGACTTCTCAGGGTTGCAAGAATTGATGGGAGGAAAAGCTGCTTTTGTTAAAAGGTTGGATGAGTTATTTTCTACTACCACCAAACTTAGTGGCAGAACGCAACCCGATATAAGCGGTATGATTGGCCAGTATGCACACGGGAATGAGCCATCCCATCATTTGGCATTTTTATACAATTATTTAGGGGAACCTCAAAAAACCCAAGCACTTACCAACCAAATAATGGCTGAGTTTTATACAACTGAGCCCGATGGCTTGATTGGCAACGAAGATTGTGGACAAATGTCTTCATGGTTCAATTTCACAGCCCTAGGGTTGTACCCAGTGGTACCTGGGAAACCAGAATACAATTTAACAACTCCTTTGGTTCGGGGTGCAGCAATTCAATTAGAAAATGGTAAATCGATTAGCATTTCAACCACCCGTCAAGGCAGTAAAAACCAGTACATCCAAAAAGTGGAATGGAACGGCGAAGCCCTCCAACAAAGTTACATTAGCCATTCCTCTCTTTTACGGGGAGGACAACTCCATTTTATTTTAGGAGATGATTCATTGGTTTGGAAAGATTCAGGTATTCAAAACCCAATTGCTAGTATCGATGCCCCCAAAATCAGCACCAACCCCATCATACAAAGCCAAGGCATGACATTCTTAGACTCAATGGAAATCTCAATGGTGCACCAAGCAGGTGCCAATGTGTATTACACCATTGATGGCACGAGCCCAACAACCAACAGCACCTTGTATGAAACCCCTATTGTACTACATGCCTCCACCAACTTAAAAGTAAGGGCCTTTCAAAAGGACCATGCCCCTTCAAAGATAGTGGTTACCAACTACATAAAGATCCCGTTTGGTAGGCGCATCTCATTAAAATACCCATACAGCCACATTTATACAGGTAACAGTCCAATGGCTTTAATTGATTTTATTGAAGGCACAGAAAATTATAGAAATGGATGGCAAGGATTTTATGGTAAA
The DNA here is from genome assembly GCA_900537185.1 of Cytophagales bacterium Alg240-R148. Classification (GTDB taxonomy): domain Bacteria; phylum Bacteroidota; class Bacteroidia; order Cytophagales; family Cyclobacteriaceae; genus Alg240-R148. The sequence goes on along the minus strand of LS999826.1, from coordinate 1,335,766 downwards.
AACTTAGAGGCCATAATAGATTTGAACAAGGTAGAGAAGGTTGAAGGGGTTGCATGCAATTTCTTTCAAGAAACATACAACTGGATATTCCTTCCTACGCAACTAGAGGTATATACCTCATTGGATGGCAAAAACTTCGAATTCAAAGGGCGTTATTCCAACAAAACAAAAAACTCCAAAGGAGGGTCTTTTATTGAATCGTTTGACGTTAAGTTTCAAGAAACACCGGCAAAGTACTTAAAAGTTATTGCAACCAACATGGGCAAGTGTCCGGAATGGCACAAAGGAGCTGGGTATGATGCCTGGATTTTTGCAGATGAAATAAAAATCAGCACCAAATAAAACTACTTATAATACAAATTGGAAACTGAATTTAACTCCAAAATTTTTGGTTCCAGGTTTGTCGGTATGGGTCATTCTATGAATAAAATCCACTCGAATTACCTTTAAAATGTTTTCGAAACCATAGCCCAGTTCTACATATGGTTTTTGCTCCAAACTGCCCACTTGGTCTATTGGCGTACCATCCTCTAACATGGTTGGAATGTAATTTATGGAACCTTCACTTAGGTCTCCCCACAATATATTGGCTGTACCTACCAACCTGAGTTTAAGTTTTTTAATCAGTGGGATCCTATTCATGAAAAAGCCTTCAAACTGATGGGTATACTTTAAATTCATATAAGAATCACTTGCAAATTCTGAGTAATTCATCAAGTTATTGGAACGATAGGCATAAAAGTTAGACTCATTTCCTATATGTGTTTTTAGCAATGGGTAGGGCAATGCGTCAAAAGTATGTTCTGCAGTAAAAGAAATATCTCCTTGCCCAAACAACCCTGCATTAAAATCTTTTCTAATATTCAGCCCCAGTTTGTGGTATTCAAAATCACTTTCCAATACATCTTTCATCCCCATGGTATACCGCACCGTAAAAACTGGCCATTTTTTTGTCCCCAAACTCACCCGTTCGTTGTCATTTTGAACATACAATTCATCTCGGGCATACCGGGTTTCAAAAATCAATTCACTGGTAGTAAAACTTTTCGCAATAGGCGAATCCGAAATTTCTGGTTGTGTATAGTATCCAAAATTAAAAAAACCCTCCGCTGGGTCAAAACTTCTGTTCATAAAGGTTATGCGTTGTGTGAACCCTTTGAACAACTCCCTGGACACATACAATTTGCTTTGATCGAAATAATAAGGCATTCTCAATTTCCCAAATCGCACCGCCGATTGAAAAACACTATTGCCTATTAGACGGTCTTCTTCTAGCCCCACTTGGTCTATGTCTTTGGTATGCTCAAAACCTGCTTGAGTCCAACGCTTTCTTGAAAAGATATAGTCTGCTGAAACTTTGTACTTAAACTCTTCATCATTGGTTCCATAGGCAATTCTACCGCCCAAAATCCATTTGTCACTGAAACCAATGGTGGTGCGAATGCCGCCTGAAAAACGGTGTCCTTCTACATTGTTATTGGCATATAAAGACAAATACGGCCCTACTTCTACTTTCCCTAGTTTTTTATACCCATTAACCGCTATCTTTATCAATTCGGTATAAGTTTTAACCACTGGTATGTTTTTAAGGGTATCGATCATGGCATACACACTTTGCTCGGTTGAAGAGAGTGGTTCGTGCCTGAGTGCATTCCAATCTTCGTCGGTCAACTTCTTCCGGTATTCCTCATCCAATAAAATGGGAACCTCGTAAAATTTTGGATCCTTTGGTTGGTTGGATACTATGTTTTTATTGGAGGAATAAAACTTGGCTATCAATCCAGCTGAATTTTCAGATATTTCTCCTACATCTAAAACTATTCTACTTTTGGCCGGTACCCATGGGCCATCTATGGTTTTTTCCAGTTCTTGTTGTAGTTTGATCTTCTCTATGTAATTCAAATTGGCCTCTTTGCCAACGGTTACATCGATTTGCTTTAGAGCGTAACCTTCTTTGGTTATCCACATGGACCCAGTGAAAGCAAGGTCCTGCTTACTTTTAGGATAAAAATCCAAGCGATAACAAAAATCACCAGCAATATCCAAGCTATCAATTAGGTCGTATTCATAGAATAGTTTCCAACCATCTGCAATTGGCGAAACAAAATCTTTGCTCACCAAGCCAATTCTATTTTTATAAAAGTTATACTGCTGAAAAGAAGAACCAATAAATTGAGAGGTAAAACTACCATCTTCCAATCCCACTCCTGTCACTTTGGTACTGAGAATGTTCTCATGCTGTAGCTTGGGGTTCCTTCTAAAATAGAACTTGGATACCGACTCTGATATAAACACAGGCAACAAGGGTTTGCCATCGTCTCCTGCTATTTGGTCTACGCTGTCCATTACTTGGGTGATCTTTTTGATCAACTTCTTCTGTCTGAACTTCTCAGACATGTTGTCTACATCCACCTCAATTTTGGTGTAATTATCGTATTGGTAAGCGCTAAGACTTTCTCTATTATTATTTTTTTTATTGCGTATTACATTGCGCATAATTGGATAAGCTGGATTTTCACCTGCCACAAAAACTACCTCTTTCAGGCTCATAACACTTTCATCGAGTTGAAAATTTATGGTGAGTGTTTCTGCTTGTGCTGGCATGGCTTTGGTCCGGATATGGTACCCAATATAGGAAGCTTGTATGCTGTCGCTTAATTCGTAAGTTACAAACTCATAATATCCCTCAAAATTGGTTGATGCCCCCGCACTAACCCCTTTGATTACTACATTCGCAAAAGGTATGGCCTCTCCTGTTCTCGCGTCGGTTACTTTCCCTCTAATGGTTGTTTTTTGGGCAAAAATTACAACCGGGAGTAAAAAAAATATGAACAATATGTACTTCCCTAAACCCAATTTATTTTCTACAGTTTAATTATTAATATAAATATCATAAATAGCCTTAGGCCTTGCAAAAAACTCCCGACAAACTACAGGAAACGATTGCCGAAATGGAATATCATTCGTTGCATAAGCTTGCGCTTCTACGCCCAAGGCATTGCTGATGTAAACAGCTCTAAATGAATGAAAAGACTGCGTTACCACAGTGATGTCTTTTTCACCAAAAACGTTTTTACATCGGTCTATAGACAAGTAAGTTTTAATACCTGCCGTATCTTGTACAATCTTATTTTCAGGAACCCCCAATTCCATCAAAGCTTCTTTCATTTCTCTGGGTTCATTGTAGTATTTTGTCCTGTTATCTCCACTAACAATAAGATAATCAACTTTGTTCTGGATGTAAAGCGATGCCGCAGATAAAATTCTTTCCTTAAAAAAAGGGTTTGGATTTCCATTTTGAAGTTTTGGACTTGTACCCAATACCAAACCGGCAGTAGTATGGTGCAATGCGTTGAGGTCATGGTGCACGCTATCAAAAGTACTCAAAACTACCCATGCGTTAACCAAAGCGATCAAAATAAAAGCCACCAATACAATGGCAACCCCTTTTTTAAATACAAGCAAAAATAGTTTCATAAAATTGTTAAAAGCCCTAAAAGTATAAACTATAAATTATCGAAAAAGTTTGATTTTAAATATTCTTTCTCATGAATATCTGCATTTTTTACAGCGCTTTTATACCAGTGTAGTCTAATTTCATCTTGCTCTTTTTCAGTCAACATCCAATTGTTTGTTTCTTTTTTCAACCTTGAAGACAATGCATACATACTGATGGCCACACTCGCAGAAATATTAAAACTTTCAGTAAATCCTACCATTGGGATTTTTACGGTTGCATCTGCCATCTGCTCCGCCACTTCAGTAATGCCCGTAAGTTCTGTTCCAAATACAAAGGCATTTTTACAGGATAAGTCCACTTCTTCAATTGAAAGACAATTTTCTTTTGGAGAGGTTGCCAAAATTTTAAAACCTTCCGATTTTAACTTCGTCAAACAAGCTTCTGTATTGTGTTCCAGCGCATTGTAGTAGTTCATATGTACCCATTTGGAAGCACCCAGTACTACTCTAGGGTTCAACTCATAACGGTATTGATTTTCTATGATGTGCATGTCTTGAATTCCAAAACAATCACACGTTCGAACCGCCGAACTTGCATTTTGCGGTTGGAAGATGTCCTCCAAAACTACAGTGATTTTTTTAGTCCTCTCTTGCAGAACAGAATCAAAAAGCTGCTTTTTATGGTCAGAAATAAATTGTTCTAAGTAAGTCAAAAAGCCTTTATCCGTTGCTTTTCCTTCCATCAAAAGTCCAGTTTTATCGTTTCTCCTACTCCATAATCCTCTCCATCATCGTCTTTAGACTTGTTGTTACTTTCTGAGGTAGAAGGAGCTTCCGCTTCATCTGAAATAATTGTTTCTTTTTTCGTGTCCTTTTTTGGCGCCAGTAATTTAACCTTTTTCACATCGTATTGAGACAATCGGTTGCCCAAAGATTTCCATCCCTTGACATCGATCAATACATTCAAGTCCAGTATGGTTGTTTCCTTTTCTTTTCCTTTTCCTTTTTCAAATACAATTTCTACCTGTGGATCTGCCTCGGAGGTAACCAAAATTAATTTGGACCTGCTGTGATCGCTGATAAATGGAAACCTTTTATTGGCAGTAGAAGTTTCTATTTTAAACCTTTTAACGTAGTAATTTTTAGAATCGCCATCGTAATAAACGGTTGCTATAACATCCCCTTCTCTGTATTTTTTTATAGCAAATACCTCGGATGGTTCGTACCGGTTCGAAAGCGCATACCCCATCATTTCATAGGCCCCATTTTTATAGGCCACAAATAACTGATCCTCTGGATTAAATTCGCCCAATAACTCGCCTCTATTTTCATTGTTCAATCTGCCTACATTCTCATCGTACCAAATATTTAGCCCCGACAAAGTGGAGACTCCTTTGGTTTTTAATTCTACTTTTCTTACTGGATATTTGGTAAGGGTATTACCTCCTGCGGCCCTACCTTTAATTTCAAGGTCAGCAAAATCGTATTCAAAAATCTTTTTACGTGCCGTACTAGACTGGGTTAGTTTTACCGTAACAACTTCTGCTTCTCCATTGGGATTGCAAGTGAAATACAAAATTTTGGATCCTTTTTCCCCCTTTGTTAATGGGTATTCCTTGTCTCTTGTAATGGCCTTAACGTTGAATCTTTTGGCCATAGACTTCCCACTTTTACCATCCAAATAAATTAAATTATAAGTAGTTCTTTCATCCCCTTTTTTCCAAACTCCTACATACAATATGTCCTTGCCCATAAACACCTTGTCGGAAATTCTGGATACTAAGAAGTTACCATCCCTTCTAATAACAATGATGTCGTCTATATCGGAGCAATCACACACGTATTCATCCTTTTTCAGCCCGTACCCAATAAATCCTTCTTTTCTATTTACATATAACTTCTGATTATTGGCAACAACTTGGGTTACGGCAATGGTTTCAAACGATCTTATTTCTGTTTTTCTTTCTTTTCCTTTACCAAATTTCTCGAGAAGAACAGCATAATAATTGATCGAATAATCTATAATATTATTCAAGTGATGTTCCGTTTCCTTCAAATCCTCTTCCAACCTACGCATCAATTCATCGGCCTTGAACGTGTCAAATTTAGAGATTCTCTTGATCTTTATTTCTGTCAACTTAACGATGTCCTCTTCTGTAATTTCCCTATAAAAATCTGGTTTAAAAGGTTCTAACCCTTGGTCTATCGTTTCAATAACTGCTTCCCACGTTTCACACTCTTCAATATCGCGGTATATTCTATTTTCAATGAATATTTTTTCCAAAGAAGAAAACAGAATTTTCTCTAACAATTCTGCCTTTTTAATTTCCAATTCTTTTCTAAGCAAATCTACGGTTTGATCCGTATTGTACTTCAGAATGTCATTAACGGACATGAACCTAGGCTTTTCATCTATAATCACACAAGCATTTGGTGAAATAGACACTTCGCAATCGGTAAAAGCGTACAAGGCATCAATAGTAATGTCGGGGGATTGACCTGGTGCCAGTGTAACCAACACTTCCACCTCTTTGGCAGTATTGTCTACCACTTGTTTGATCTTGATTTTCCCTTTGTCATTTGCCTTGATTATGGAATCAATGATGCTGTTAGTGGTTGTTGCATAAGGAATCTCTTTGATGGCAATGTGTTTCTTATCTACCACCTCAATTTTAGCCCGAACTTTTACCTTCCCTCCTTTTTGTCCTTCGTTGTATTCGCTAAAATCAGCGGCGCCTCCAGTAGGAAAATCTGGATAAACTTTAGGCTTTTTACCTTTTAATATATCGATGGAGGCCTTAATCAATTCACAAAAATTATGGGGCAGGATTTTAGTAGAAAGACCAACCGCTATACCTTCCACCCCTTGGGTCAATAACAATGGAAACTTAACAGGAAGTGTTTCAGGTTCTTTTTTTCGCCCATCGTAGCTCAACTGCCAGTTGGTCAACTGAGCATTAAATGTTACCTCTAGAGCAAACTTGGATAACCGTGCTTCTATGTACCTAGGAGCGGCAGCACTGTCCCCTGTTCTGATATCTCCCCAGTTACCCTGTGTTTCAATTAGTAAATCTTTTTGACCAAGGTTAATAATGGCGTCTCCAATGGAGGCATCTCCATGGGGGTGGTATTGCATGGTGTTTCCGATAACATTGGCTACTTTATTGAACCTGCCATCATCCATCTCTTTTAAAGAATGCATGATCCTTCTTTGCACCGGTTTAAACCCATCGTTTATGGCCGGAACAGCCCTTTCCAATATCACGTAAGAGGCATAGTCCAGGAACCAATTTTGGTATAAACCGGATACAGGTAATACTTCTCTTAACGAGTCTTCTTTGTTGTATTTTTCTTCTCCGCTGTTGTCGATATTATCTTCTGCCATGGTATTTTTTAAAAGTATTTTTATTTGGTCAAAGCCAATTCTTCTTCAAGGTCTTTTTCTACCCTTAGGTTGTCTATAATAAATGTTTGCCTGTCGGGTGTATTTTTACCCATGTAGTAACTTAACAGCTTCTCTAAATTGGTGTCCTCATTGAGCAAAACTGGCTCCAATTTGATTTCATCTCCAATAAACCCACCAAATTCATCAGGGGAAATCTCTCCCAATCCTTTAAACCTGGTAATTTCTGGTTTGTTACCAAGTTTGGCTATTGCCTTTTGGCGCTCTTCATCTGAATAACAATAGATTGTTTCTTTTTTATTTCTTACCCGGAACAACGGAGTATCTAAAATAAAAATATGTCCATTTTTAATTAAGTCTGGAAAGAATTGTAAAAAGAAGGTAAGCAACAACAAACGAATGTGCATACCATCAACATCCGCATCTGTCGCTATGATAATCTTTTGAAACCGCAACCCTTCTATTCCATCTTCAATATTGAGTGCGTGCTGAAGCAAATTAAACTCTTCGTTTTCGTACACTACTTTTTTGGTTAAATTAAAGCAGTTCAATGGCTTACCCCTCAAGCTAAAAACAGCTTGAGTTTGAACATTTCTGGATTTTGTTATGGAACCACTTGCCGAATCTCCCTCTGTAATGAAGATCATTGTCTCTTCTCTAATTTCCCCCTTCTTATCGTTTAGGTGGACCCTACAATCCCGCAATTTCTTATTGTGTAAATTAGCCTTTTTTGCACGTTCGTTGGCTAATTTTTTAATACCAGCAATGTCTTTCCTTTCGCGCTCCGATTGCAATATTCTTTTCAACAATGCATCGGCAACTTCCGTGTGTTTGTGCAGGTAATTATCTAGTTCCTTTTTAACAAAATCATTTACAAAAGTACGCATCGTTGGCCCATCTGGCCCTACGGCTTGCGAACCCAGCTTGGTTTTTGTTTGAGATTCAAAAACAGGCTCTTGCACCCGCACTGCAATAGAAGCTACAATAGCGGTGCGCACATCCGAGGCATCAAAATCTTTTTTGTAAAACTCTCGAACGGTTTTTACTAAGGCCTCTCTAAACGCCGCTTGGTGCGTTCCACCCTGGGTAGTGTACTGGCCATTTACAAAAGAATAATACTCTTCTCCATAATGGTTGTCATGGGTGATGGCTACTTCAATGTCCTCGCCTTTTAAATGAATAATAGGGTACCGAATACTTTCTTCATTTGTTTTTCTCTTCAACAAATCCAACAACCCATCTTTAGAGAAAAATTTTTCTCCATTAAAATTGATGGTCAACCCAGCATTTAAAAAAACATAGTTCCAAATAAGATCATTTAAATACCCTGGTATAAAATGGTAGTTTTTAAATATCGTGGCATCTGGTTCGAAAGCTGTGAAGGTTCCATTGCGGCCGCTGGCAGTAATTATATTGGCATCGTTGCTTACTACTCCCCTAGAAAACTCGGCTACTTTGGTTTCACCATTTCTAAAAGACTGCACCTTAAAATAGGACGACAAAGCATTTACTGCTTTGGTACCAACGCCGTTCAGGCCTACACTTTTTTGAAAGGCCCCACTGTCATATTTACCACCTGTATTTATCTTAGAAACACAATCAATAACTTTACCCAACGGAATACCACGTCCATAATCTCGAATTTCTACTCGGTGGTCCGTAATCTTCACATCAATGGTTTTACCATACCCCATCATGTGTTCATCGATACAGTTGTCCACAACTTCCTTGACCAACACATAAATCCCATCATCAGATGCCGAACCATCTCCTAGCTTCCCTATATACATCCCTGGCCTGAGCCTTATATGTTCCTTCCAATCAAGGGATTTGATACTATCTTCGGTATATTCTACATTGTTATTTTCAGCCATATAGCACAAGAATTGAATTCACTACAAATAGCGAATAAAGGGTAAATAAAAATTATTATCAAGTAATCCGACTACTTTAAAAAAACGCCCAGATAGACAATTAATTCAACAGATTATTTACAACCCACTATAAAACAACAGGTTATGAGTGAATTATTTTTTGGATAAATTTATTACAACCAAGACGGGCAATGCCAAGGCGGCGATTGCCAAAAAGGCCAACGACAGCCAAACCAAAAGCTCAACTCCTCCAGTATTAACCTTTTCACCCGAGTTCAAAGTGTTAATCGTGTTAAGACCAACAATCAAAAAGAAGTTAAGGGCTATGCCGAAAGCGAAAAACCAAGAAGAAAGAGCGGCAGCCAGCGGACGCGTTTTTTTAGCCATCCAAAGCCCTCCTCCATAAATTAGAAAGTTAAAAACAACAACAACTGCGAGGGCTATATAAAAGAAAGGTTCTTTTTTAAACTGAACTGGATATTTAAAAAGTTCTGCAGCTTCTATGTTCACAAACGAAGGTAAACTAGCATATACCCACATTAAAACCGTAAATATCCCAATAATTGAAAACCACCAAATGCTTTTAAATACCTTCTTCATGTCTGTACTGAATTTGGCGTGCAAGTTATTATTTTTATTTAAATTTCAGAGGAGAATCCTAATAGTTTATTAAATTGAAACCCCATTTTCAACCCATCGAGCAATGAACATAAATCCCGTTATAATCGCTATTCCATTATATTTTGTTTTAATAGGGCTGGAATTAATCTACCAAGCGTTTACTTCAAAAAAAATATACAGGCTCAACGATGCGCTCACCAATATTAGCTGTGGCATTACACAGCAAATTTCTAAGCTGTATTTGAAATTTTTTAGTTTGTTTGTATACCAGTGGGTATTCGAGAATTTTGCGATTTTAAAAATCCCAGACAACTGGTGGTCTTTTATTTTGCTCTTTGTTTTAGCCGATTTCTGCTATTATTGGTCGCATAGAATGAGCCATGAAATTAATTTATTTTGGGGTGGGCATGTAGTACACCACCAAAGCGAGGATTATAACCTGTCCGTTGCATTAAGGCAGAGTTCTACTAGTGTACTGTTCTCTTTTATGTTTTACCTGCCGCTGGCTCTAATAGGGTTCAGTACGGAAGCCTTCATTTTTACTATTGCAATTAATTTAATCTATCAATTTTGGATCCATACCGAGACCGTTGGTAAATTAGGATGGTTGGAATATGTTTTTAATACACCTTCCCACCACCGCGTGCACCATGGTGTAAACCCCAAATACATCGATAAAAACCATGCAGGGGTATTTATCGTTTGGGACATGTTGTTCGGAACTTTTCAAAAAGAAGAAGAAAAACCCACCTATGGGATTACTAGTCCTATTCGGAGTTGGAATCCAATTTGGGTTAACTTTAGCCATTACAATACGATTCTTAGCAATTTGAATCAAATGAAAGGCCTACAGGACAAACTCAAATATTTATTTTATAAACCAGGATGGCAACCGGATTATTTGGGAGGATTTCAGCACCCACAAGAAGTAAATGTGAAAGAATACAAAAAATTTGATGTAGCCATCCATAAAAAGGTCAATTACTATGTTTTATTTCAATACATAGTAGCATTGGGCATTACCGCAATCTTTTTATTTACACAGCAAAACTATGACCTGCTCAACAAAAGCTTGTTTGCTGGGTATGTGGTGTATACCATTACGGTCTGCGGAGGGTTGCTTGAACACAGCAAATGGTCCAAAATAGGTGAATTTCTGCGGCCGGTCTTATTGGTTCTTTTAATTGGTTGGATGGTGCCATTCTCTACATTGGACGTCTATGTTTTGATTTCAATTTATACTTATGCTATTATTTCATTGGTTTGGTTCTTATCTTTACGGCCATTTCAACAAATAAAGCATGCATAAACTCAGAATAATTTTTATAGCATTTCTATTTGGAAGTATCGGCGCATGCCAATCTTCTATAGAAATTGCTGAATTCGACCAACAACAATGGGTAAAAGATGTTGGTGGGTGCAATGGTTCTCGATTGAGTTTTTCTGACGTTCTAAAAGAAAACCAAGACAAAATCAAAGGCCATAACCAAAGTCGAATCATTGAATTGCTTGGGAGGCCCGATGCCATTAAGCTTTTATCAAGGAACCAAAAGCAGTACAAGTATTTTGTATTGGGTGGAGAAGCATGTAAAGATGAAAATCCCGTTTACCTGGTTATCAACTTCAACGCTACTGGCTTGGCCAATGAATTAATCATTTTTTAGTATGACAAAAATTGCAATACAAGGCATAAAGGGTTGTTTCCATGAAATGGCAGCTACAAAATATTTTGACACCTCAATCGAACCAATTTCGTGTAACTCGTTCAAGTTGTTATGCGAAAAACTAAAGAGCAAGGAAGTCGATTGCGCCATCATGGCCATTGAAAATACCTTGGCAGGGAGTTTATTGCCCAATTATTCTCTTCTAAGAGATTATGGGTTTAAAATTATTGGAGAAGAATATTTGCACATTAACATGTGTTTGATGGCATTACCGGGTACCAAAATCGAAAATATAAAAGTGGTGCAGTCGCATCCTGTTGCAATTGAACAATGCAAAAAATATTTATGGAACCTTCCCAACTTAACCATAAAGGAACACGAAGATACCGCGGCAGCTGCCAAAGAAATTCGGGACAATCAATTAGAGGGCTATGCAGCAATAGGAAATGCACTTTCTGCTTCAATTTACGATTTGGACATCCTAGCATCGGACATCCAATCCAATGCTCAAAATTTCACTCGGTTTTTAATTCTGAGCAATGAGCATGTAACAAAGGGCAATGAAAACAAGGCTTCCATTGGTTTTCAGCTTAAACACGAAGCCGGAAGCTTGGCCAAGTTGCTAACCCATTTTGCTCAAAACAACATCAACTTATCGAAATTGCAATCCATCCCGGTGATAGGCAAACCCTATGAATATATGTTCTACGCAGATTTAGAGTTTGATCAACCCGCCACCTTAGACAAAGCTTTGAACAGGATTGAGGATATTTGTTTAACTTTCACCCCATATGGCTCTTATGTTAAAGGGGTGCTGCCAACAAACAAGTCATGATCATACAACCAGCAGAAAGACTACTTTCCGTTTCGGAGTACTATTTTTCTAAAAAACTTAAGGAACTCGATGCTTTGAAAAAATCCGGTGCCGCCATCATTAATTTAGGAATTGGGAGCCCAGACTTAGCACCTGAACCAGACACAGTGGCGGCTTTAATAGAGGAAAGTAAGAAAGAGGATGTCCATGGATACCAAAGCTACATTGGCATACCAGAACTTAGAAGTGCCATGGCCACTTGGATGGCCAGTACATTTGGTACGGAGTTGTTCGATTCCAGCAATGAAATATTACCTTTGGCTGGTTCCAAAGAAGGAATCATGCACATTTCCATGGCTTTTTTAAACCCTGGGGATGCCGTTTTAATTCCAGACCCAGGATATCCAACCTATAGTTCTGTTAGCCAACTTTGCCAGGCTACTCCTATACGCTATAGTTTGACGGAAAAAAATGGCTATCAAATTGATTTTGATGCCCTTGAAAAACAAGATCTTAGCCAAGTAAAAATCATTTGGGTCAATTACCCCCATATGCCAACAGGAACAAGAGCCACATCGGAAACCTTTGTAGAATTAATAAAGTTTGCAAAAAAACACCAAATATTGATCGTCCATGACAACCCTTATTCCTTAATTTTAAACGAACAACCAACCAGTATTTTTAATTTTGAAGGAAGCAAAGAAGTGGCTTTAGAACTGCATTCATTGAGTAAGTCCCATAACATGGCTGGGTGGAGAATTGGCTGGGTTTGTGGAGAGTCCTCTTATTTAAAGGAAATTCTAAAATTTAAAAGCAACATGGACTCTGGTATATTCAGGCCTTTACAAATTGCGGCAGTTGAAGCCTTAACAAAAGGCATTGAATTGAGAGATCAAAACAACCATATCTACCTAGAAAGAAAAGTACTGGCACTCAAAATTTTAGATGTTTTGGGATGCACCTACCAGCCGGACACTTCTGGGATGTTTGTTTGGGGTAAATTGCCAAAGGATCAAGATGCAGATGCGTTGGTGGACGACCTTTTAAATAACAAACATATTTTTATTACACCCGGACACATCTTTGGAGAAAACGGAAATGGATTCATCCGAATTTCGTTGTGTCAAAACAAAACAACTTTATTAAAGGCATTACAACGACTTCAAACGTAAGATGGAAATAGGAATAATCGGACTTGGTTTAATTGGCGGTTCCTTTGGACTGTCCTTAAAAAAGAATGGCCATTCTATAATGGGGTATGACCACAACAAAGAGCACCTCCAAAAGGCATTGGAACTTGGCATCATTGATAAAGCCTCCAATGTGAGCAGAATAATTGATAGTTGCACCTGTATTATAATAGCCATTCCAGTAAATGCCACCAAACATGTTGTCTACGACGTCCTTAACAAAATAAACCCGGAACAGGTTGTATTGGACGTAGGGTCTACCAAGGCTAAAATCTGTTCTTTTGTAAAGGACCATAGAAACCGGGCTTCTTATGTAGCAGCCCACCCAATGGCAGGAACGGAATACACCGGGCCGGAAGCCGCCATAGACGGCCTTTTTAAGGGAAAAGTTAATATCATATGTGACAGAGAATTGGCTTCGATTGACGCCCTCTCTAAGGCCATGACACTGTTTGAATCTGTCGGGTTAAGCACCATTTACATGGATTCGGTGGAACATGATGAACACATAGCTTATGTTTCCCATTTGTCCCACATCACTTCTTTCACCTTAAGTTTAACGGTTCAGGATATTGAACAAAACGCCAAAAACATATACAACATGGCTGGTAGTGGTTTCCGATCAACAGCGCGGCTTGCAAAAAGCAATGCGGATATGTGGACGCCAATATTAATCAACAACAAAGAAAATTTATTAGTTGCTGCCAAAGCCTACCAAAAACATCTGGAAAGTTTCATTAAAGCCTTAGAAAACGCAGATAGCAGCAATATTCACGATTTGATTTTAGAAGCAAATAAGATACAAGATGCATTAGACAAATAAGCTGTTTGTCTAATTAAGAATATTCATTAAATTATACTATTAAAGTATTTAAATGAGGGCATTTTTCATCTATATTATTCTACTATTTTTTGTTTTCACCAATAGTTTTGCTCAGCAAAAAAAGCTATTGGACAGTTTGTTAAACCAATTGGGTAAGGAAGAGCAAGGGAAAAAAAAGGTAGACATAATGAACGATATTGCGTTTTATTATATTTCAACCAACACCAACAATGCTAGATTTTATGCAGAACAGGCCAATAAATATGCGAAGGAACTTCAGTATACAAAAGGAAGGGCCCGTGCTGAATCCATAAATGGCAGCACATTCTGGTCCGAAGGCAATTTTGAATTGGCACTTAAATTTTACCACATTTCTGCCCAAAGTTATTTGGAAATTCAGCAATACGAGGGATATACAGAGACGTTAAATAATATTGGCGAGGTGTTTAAGGCAACTAAAAAGTATGGCCAGGCAGAAGAATCTCTTAAAACTGCCTTGAGCCTGCGCGTCACTTACAATCTCACAAGAAAAACAGCCTTGATTCATTACAATCTAGGCGAACTCTACTTTTTTCAAGGTAAAATTGAAGAAGCCAATGAGCAGTTTGTAATGGCGTTAGAAATGGCCAATTCCTTTGAAGAGCCTAGGTACATTGCATATGCCAATTATGGCTTAGGTTTGGTTAATCAGGCACAAGGCAAACACAAAAAAGCATTGTCCTTCTTTAACTTAAGCCATTCCCAATGGACTAAACTAAATGATGCACGCGGTATCATCATCAACTTATTGGCTTTAAGTGATTCTTATTTGGCATTGAACGATTTGAAAAATTCAAGAATAGTGGCCAATCAGGCCGTACAAAAATGTATAGAATACAACTCGACGAATTTGCTCGCAGGCTCCTACAAAGCCCTTTCTAGATTGGATAGTGCGGAAGGCGCTTTTTCAGCTGCTTTTGAAAATTTCAAACGTTACGCCAGCATACAAGACAGCCTGTATACAAAAGACAAAAGCAACCAAATGATTAAGATGCAAAGTTATTTTGAAAAGCAGATTAGTGACAAAGAAAAAGAGCTGCTTTTAAAGTTAAAATCCGAACAAGACGAGCAAATAAAATGGCAAGCTACTGTTATTACGGTCTTATTTATTTTAATACTAATTACCAGTATTATGGCCTACTACATGTATTACCAAAATACGGAAAGAAAAAAAATGTATGGGTTGTTAAGGGAAAGAAAAACTAAAATTGACACCCAACACACCGAAATTTTAAACAAAACAAAAGAACTGCACGAACTGAACCAACAATTAAATGATTGGAACAAAAAATTAGAGACCAAGGTACAATCCAGAACAAAACAGTTGCAGTTTCAAAACGACCAATTAAGTGAGTATGCTTTTATTAATGCCCATAAACTCCGGGCTCCTGTTGCTAGCATTTTAGGGTTGGTAAGCCTGCTTCAAACTTTAAAACATGAAGAAGACACCGAACAATATATAAAAATGTTAGGGCAATGTTCAGAAGAGTTGGACAGCGTTATAAAAAACATAAAAATCAAATTGGAATCAGAAGGACACATATAAAAAAAGGGGATACAACAATGTATCCCCTTTTTTAATTCTAATATATTTAGACTTAGACATCCACCGCTAACATCACAATTTTCTCTACTTCACCTGATGTAGACAACATTGGGGAAAAGCTTCCTTTTACATGGATTACATTACCCGTTCTTGTTTTAATATCAAAATCACCTTCTACTGAGTTGCCCCCATTTAGTTTGTCCCACAGTGGCGCATATTTTTCAGTATAATTATCCGTTTCTGCGGCTAGTATTCTATAATGGCTTCCTATAACTCTATCCTTTTCAAAACCTGTTAAACTAAGCAGTTTTTCATTCACATTAAGAATCACACCTTCTTCATTCAAATCAACTTTAACGAAAGATCCATTAATAGCAGATAAGGTTCCCTGAGACTCCCGCTGAGAACGTTGCATTTCTTCTTGCGTGGCTTGTAACTCCTCCATGTTTTGTCTCATTTCCTCTTCCTGCGCTCGCATTTGTTCTGTCATTTGTTGCGATTCTTCCAACAAGACATGTGTTTTGCTGTTTATTTTGGCACTGGAAATAGTAGAAGCGATGCTCTCCCCGATTTTTTCCACAAACTCAATTTCGTACTTTTCAAAGTTTGCAAAGGATGCAATTTCAATCACCCCAAACACCTCATCATTAACTTTCAAAGGTACAATTAGTACGGAGGATGGATTCGCATCTCCAAGCCCTGATGTGATGTTGATGTAGTCGTTTGGCACATCGGTTAAATATACGGTATCCATTTCTTGCCAACATTGCCCTACAAGCCCTTCTCCTTTGAATATTTTTTGATCTAAGAATTTCTTTTTATCCCAAGCATAACATGCCGATAAAGTTAAAAACCCTTCTTCATCGGATTGCTGGTCATCCAGAATGTACAACCCACCTTGGTTTCCTTCCAAGTACTTAACCAAACTTCTTATGATTTGATCCGATAGTTCAGAAATGGAATTGTTGTGTGTTCTTAATATTTCTCCAAACTTAGCAACTCCTTCTGTAGCCCAGTTTCGTCGTTGGTCCTCGTCTGCAACATTTTTTAAATTGTCGCGCATGTCAATTAGGGCATTGCCCAAAACGTCTTCCTCCGAAAGTGGCTGGTAATCCGATGCATAATTGCCCTTTCCTATATTTTCTGCAAAACTAGTGGTAGACTTTAACCCCTTCACTAGATTGTCCATGGCCAGGGCCATTTCTCCTACTTCGTCGTTTCCGAATTTGCGGTTTTCTTCATCTACCAGTTCCCCCTTGCTCAATTTCATTACAACCCCTTTTAAGAAGCTTATAGGCCGTGTGATAGAGCGAGACAACACATAAGCTCCAATAATTCCTAAGATGGCCATAAATACTCCTGAGGTCAGGGTAATGATACTCAAGGTATCAAAAGCACTTAACAACGATTGTTTGGCCTTCTCATCGTCTTCTGTTTGAGAAGCGGCAAGTCTATCTAAAATTCCAATTAACTTTTTAGTGGTAGGTAAAACAATAGACTCGATTTCATCTTCAGCAGTTAATTTAATAAATGGATCCTCATAGTCTTCAAAAGAATTGAGGTCACCCATTATTTTTTTCTCTGTTTCAATCAGCGTCTCAAATTCATATAACGCTGAGTCCATTGCCTTTTTATTCAATGAATCTGCCCAATGCTCTTTCAAACTTGTGATTTCGTCCCTTAACTCTGGATAATCATAGTCTTGTAGCTTTTTTAATGCATCTTGATCTTCCGTATTACTTTGTAAGTACACCCAATTGGTAGTGTACATTTTAGATTTGGTCACCAACAGTTTGAAATCTCGAGTGGCCTCTAAGGAGGCTCGGACTTCAGAAGCTTCTTGAACCGTTTTTTTGTTTTCATTAAGTGTAATAAATACAATCAATGCATTTACTACAAAAATAACAATCAAAAATGAAAAGCCTCCAATAATTTTTCGGCCAATAGTCAGTCTCATCTTTTTCATAAACTGCTGGTAAATTGATGTCTAAATTTAGATTTTAATAGCTAAACTTAACAATTCATTTGAAACTCTCAAATTTTTCTGCTCAATAGCTGCGGTATTTAACTCAAATTTTGGTTTTCCGTCGATCATAACAAAGTTTATACCACTGCCCGACTTGGCCATGCCATCTTTTTCCGAAATGATTAACGTACTTATATTTGCTGTCGCTTTTAATATCTGTGGCAATAAATTACTTCTTTCTTTTGGAATGAAAAGCATGTTGCATTTAGATATTTCACTAATGCTTTTATACTTTTTAATAATAATGGTTCTTCCTCCTGCTTTTTTCTTCGTAGCCATGTCTTCCAAATGTTTGACCATTTCTGAATTACCGACAACACCAATCACAAAGTCACCTTGAGAGTAGGCAGGTGGCCATTGTACGTATTTGATAAAGTTATAAATGAATACCCGTTTGATATTATAGTTTTGTGCTTGTGTCAAATTAACTGTAGCCAACATTAATATTAAAACAATAGCCCCTCTTTTAAATGCTTTCATATTATTTTTTATTTGTTTTGGTAATACATTCTCAAAATCCTTACCACTTTTTTTAAATTAGTAAAAATTAACAAGATTATATTAATTAACCTCCTACAAATTTCACACAATACCGTTCTTACAATATATTTATTTTTTTTATAATAGTACTAGTGTAATTAATTATTTACTTGTAAAAAAAATGGCTTTTAAGAATTATTCCAGCCAATTTTAAATTAACAGCCATCCTTACCAAACATCAAATGATTAAGAAGTTATCTATCAGCATTTTAGCAATATGCATTCTCGCAACAGTTGCATACCTATGGTTGGCCTTGCCCATCCTTTCTGGGTATGGCGCCAAAGATTTGTGTTCTTGTGCTTATGTAGGAAAAAGATCTGAAAAAGAAATTATTAAGTCCGATTTGTCAAATTTCCCATTATCATTAGGTTCCTTTCATTTAGATTTAAAAGATTCGTCCGCCACGGGTTCTGTTTTTGGCTTGGCATCCAAAAAAGCAATTTATAGAAAGGGCTTAGGGTGTACGCTGATTTCGGAAATTAGTGAAAACACCTTGCGCAATCAAAAGCTTAGGTCCCCGGCAATTCAAGCACCAGACTCTTTACAACGAATTCCTTTTCCCCAAGGAGATTTAGTAGACTATTCAAAAGTGAACGGAGTCGACTACAAGCGGCTTAATAGGGCAATAGATTGGGCATTTACCAACACACAAGATACTCTAAAAAACTCAAGAGGTATCATTGTAGTTTACAAAGACAGCATTATCGCTGAACGGTATGCCGATGGTTTTGATCAAAACACACCACAGATTGGTTGGTCTATGACCAAAAGCATCACTTCTACACTCATCGGGATACTTGAAAAACAAAACAAAATAGATATATACCAACCAGCACCTTTATCAATATGGCAAAACCAAGGCACCAATATTACTACCGATATGTTGTTAAGAATGAGTGCTGGGTTGGACTGGAATGAGGATTACAGCGGACCCAGCAAAGCTACCAATATGCTGTTTAAAACTGCCAACATGGGCAATTTTGCCGCAAAACAAGCGCAACAACACCAACCTGATGCGCAATGGTATTACTCCAGTGGAACAACCAATATTATTTCTCAACTCACTAAAGATGTACTTGGACCTGCTTACCACGATTTTCCATACCAAGAACTATTTTATAAAATTGGTATGTACCACACCGTGCTTGAACCAGATGCCAGTGGCACCTACGTTGGGTCTTCTTATGCTTTTGGAACTCCTAGAGACTGGGCAAGGTTTGGTTTATTGTATTTGAAAGATGGGAATTGGTTTGGAGAACAGATAATTTCGGAAAGATGGACTTCCTATGTAAGCACACCAACGCCAAATGATAGCACACAAAATTACGGTGCCCAATTTTGGTTGAATGCCGGCGCTCTTCACGATCGCAACAACCGACCCTACCCCAACGCGCCAACAGATATTTATAGTGCCAATGGATACGACGGGCAACGGGTATTCATAGTACCATCCCACCAATTGGTAGTTGTAAGGATGGGGCTTTCGAAAAGAAAGCAATTTGATTTTGATAAATTTATTTCTGAAATAATTAATTCACTCGAAAATGGGCAATAAATCTAAAACAAAAGATGAATGGAAAGCCATTCTAAGTTCAGAAGAATTTAGGGTATTAATTGAAAAGGGAACTGAAAGACCTTACACAGGCCAGTTTAATGCGCAGGAAGAGGTCGGTACGTATACATGCAAAGCATGTAAAACGCCTCTATTTTCTTCTGTCGCAAAATTCGATGCAGGTTGTGGTTGGCCAAGTTTCAACCAAGCCATTGACAAAACCTCTGTTGGCCAAATTCTGGACAAAACCCATGGTATGACCCGCCTAGAAATTGTTTGTACCAATTGTGGTGGTCATTTGGGGCATGTCTTCAACGATGGGCCGGCACCAACTGGTCTTAGGTATTGTGTGAATTCAGTTTCTTTGGACTTTGAGGCAGAAAAAAAATAATAATTTAGTTTACATAACCCCTACTACATTGTAATATTGCTAAAAATTTAGGCCGTTGAAAACAGATGTAATTATTATTGGAGGTGGAATTGTCGGATTGTCTACTGCTTACCAATTACTTAGCCAAAAAAAGGGAATTAAAGTTCGTTTGATAGAAAAAGAAAAATCCCTTTCTTTTCATCAAACAGGTAACAACAGTGGTGTGATTCACTCCGGATTGTATTACAAACCAGGAAGTTTGAAGGCTAAAAACTGTGTCGATGGGTACCACAAAATGGTCGAATTTTGTAAGAAAAATGAAATCCCTTTTGAATTGACCGGAAAAATAGTGGTTGCTACTAACAAAGAGCAAATTCCTTTAATGAACACTTTGTTTGAAAGAGGCGTTCAAAATGGTCTTGAAGGCATGATTCATCTAGATGGATTGAACGCCTTACAAGAATATGAACCACATGTCCAAGGAGTTGCTGGGATATTTGTTCCTCAAACGGGTATTGTCAACTACAAAGATGTGGCACTAAAATATGCCGAAAAAATACAGGAGTTGGGAGGCACAATTCATTTAAATGAAACCGTTGAACATATTGAAGGAAATGAAATCACTACCAATCAAACCATTAGAAATGCCAAATTAATCATTAACTGCGCAGGGCTGTACAGCGACAAAATTGCCAAAAAGATGATTGACAAAGTGGATTATAAAATCATTCCTTTCCGAGGAGAATACTACCAATTAAAAAAAGAAAAAGAATACCTTGTTAAAAATTTAATCTACCCTGTTCCAGATCCTAATTTCCCATTTCTTGGCGTTCACTTTACTAGAATGATGAAAGGTGGTGTCGAAGCTGGGCCCAATGCTGTTTTGGCTTTTCAAAGAGAAGGGTATAAAAAATCTCAAATCAACCTTTCTGAATTGTCGGAATCGTTGATGTGGCCTGGATTTCAAAAAGTAGCCAGAAAATATTGGAGAACAGGTATGGGCGAAATGTACCGCTCTTTTTCAAAATCTGCTTTCACAAAAGCATTGCAAGAATTAATTCCAGAAATCCAAAAAGAAGACCTAGAAGCAGGTGGTGCCGGTGTTCGGGCACAAGCATGCGACAGAAAAGGCGGCCTAGTGGACGATTTTCTTTTATTAGAAGATAAAAATTCCATCCACGTAGGCAATGCCCCTTCTCCTGCTGCTACATCTTCTCTTGCCATTGGCAACACATTGGCTCAAATGGCCATAAAGCGGCTATAAACCGATGCATTTACAGGTACTTTTTGAGTAAAATACTTGCATTGTGACCACCAAAACCAAATGTATTGGATAGGGCGTAATTTATTTTCGTTTTTAAACTTTTTCCAAGTACCAGGGCCACCGGCTTGGTGATAAAGTCTCCGGGTTCCTCGGTATTTATTATTGGTGGGACTTCGTCGTTTAGAACCGACAGTGCTGTAATGATGCCTTCTACAGCTCCTGCAGCTCCCAACAAATGCCCCGTCATAGATTTAGTTGCCGTGGTGTACAAGGGAGTCTTTTTACTAGCAAATAATTGTTCTATCGCTTTCATTTCTGAAACATCGCCAGGTCCAGTAGAAGTGGCATGTGCGTTTATATGGTCTACTTGGGCCGGTTCTATTCCAGCTTCTTTAATGGCCTTTCCCATGCTTAACATGGCACCTTTGCCTTCGGGATGCGTATTGGTAATGTGGTAGGCATCTGCCGATGCTCCTCCTCCAACTACCTCCGCAATAATATTGGCACCTCTTTGTTGGGCATGCGCCAAAGACTCTAAGACCAAAGCACCAGCACCCTCTCCAGCCACAAACCCATCCCGCTCCTTATCAAAAGGCCTAGAAGCTTTAACATAATCTTCATTCCTTGTCGAAAGAGCCTTCATCGAATTAAACCCTCCAATTGCTGCTTCTGATATTGGCGCTTCAGCACCACCGGCAACCACGCACTGGGCTTTGCCCCAGCTGATGTAGTTAAATGCCTCAATCAAAGCATTGGTAGAGGAAGAACAGGCCGCAACAGGGCTGTAATTTACACCCATCAAACCATATTTTATACTAATCAAACCAGCTGCGGAATCGGCAAGCAATTTGGGTATAAAAAATGGATTGAACTGCGGGGTTCTATTGTTTTCAAAATAAGACTGGAGTTCGGATTGAATGGTATCAAATCCTCCTATGCCGCTCGACCAAATGACGCCCACTTCCGCAGGATCAAAAGATGCGAAATCGATTCCTGAATTGACTACTGCTTCTTCCACCGCAATTAACGAAAATTGGCTATATAGATCTAATTTCCGAAGTTCCTTGCGGTCGAAATAATCCAAGCCATTGTACCCCAATACTTGGTTCGCAAACTTAGTTTTGTGCTGGTTGGTATCAAACCTTGTTATGCTACTTGTCCCGGATTTTCCTGACAATACATTGGGCCAAAATTCTTTCACGGTTGCCCCAATTGAATTAATGGTGCCTAAACCGGTAATCACTACTCTTTGTTTTTCCATAATAATATACCAATTGGTATTTTTTAGTGTAAAAAAAATTATGCTTTTATTTCTTCAAGCTTACGAATCAATAACTTAATGTTGTTTTTAATGTACCGGCTGTCTCCAGTTGCTTTGGTCAACAGCAAACTCCCTTCAATTAAAGCCAAACACATTCCAGAAAAAACACCAGCATCTACGCCGTTCTTTATTGTTCCTTGTTCTTGCCCTTTTACTACCAAATCAGCTATGGTTTGGAACCAAGAACCAAAAGCATCTTTAACCAGTGTTCTTAATTCTGGATTGGTGTAATCACTATCAACTGCTGCATTTAACATGGCGCACCCTCCATTCTCCATTACCACTGCATATTCTTTTTCATAAAATTCGAAAAACGCCTGCAACAGAGCGTAAGCCCCTGTTTGTCCGGATTGATAGACTTTCACTTTATTGGACAATTCTGACAAATTATATTTAAATGCCTCCTGCGCCACTTGGTTTTTGTCTTTGAAATTACCATAGATACTTCCTTTAGTAAGGCCAGTTGCTTTGGTTAAATCTGCCAGAGAAGTAGCGGCATACCCTTTTTTATTAAAAATGGGTGCTACTGTTGCAACAATGAATTGTTTGGTTTTTTCTGATTTCAACATTTTATACCGTTTGGTATAAAATTAAAACAAGTACAAGGCAACTCCAAATACTAAGTATTAAATTTTTTGTAATGCCTGGATAATGTCTTCCCAAATATCTTCTACATGTTCCAACCCAACAGAAATCCTAATCAACCCTGGGCTAATGCCCACTTCATTTCTTTCTTCTTCTGTAAGTTTGGCATGTGTAGTAGAAGCTGGGTGGGTGGCAATGGTTCGCGTATCGCCTAAATTTGCAGTTAAAGAACACATTTGGAGTGCATTTAAAAAATTTCTACCTGCTACAATACCACCTTTTACGTTAAAAGACAGCATACCCCCTCCTGCCTTCATTTGTTTTTTTGCAATTGCATAATTGGGATGGGATGGTAAAAAAGGATACAATACATATTCTACCTTCTCTTCCTTTTCTAAGCGCTGGGCTATTTGAAGGGCGTTGTCACAATGCCGGTCCATACGAACGGCCAAAGTTTCCAAGCTTTTTGAAATGGTCCAAGCATTAAATGGCGAAATGGCTGGGCCGGTACTCCTACTAAAGGTATAAATTTCTTCAATCAACTCCTTTTCTCCTACTACAATTCCACCCATTACCCTGCCTTGACCATCCATATACTTTGTAGCCGAGTGGATCACTAACTGGGCTCCAAATTCCATTGGTCGTTGCAAATATGGAGTTGCGAAACAATTGTCAACAATGAAAATCAAATTATGTTTTCTGCAAAAATCTGCTACTAGCTCCAAATCAATCACTTCCAATGCAGGGTTAGTCGGGGATTCCAAATAAAACACCTTAGAACTGGGCTTAACAGCATCGTCCCAGGTATCCATATCGGCCACGTCCAGGTAAGTGGTTTCAATATTCCATTTAGGGAATATTTTTGTGAACAAGGTATGGGTAGACCCAAAAATGGACCTGCAAGATAATAAGTGGTCTCCGGCATTTAACAATGCAGCAAAGGTGGCATAAACTGAAGCCATTCCTGTGGCATGGGCGTACCCAAAGGGAGCACCTTCCATTGTACATACTTTCCGAACCAATTCTTCTGCGTTGGGATTGGTAAACCTGCTGTATATATTTCGGTCCTTTTCACCTGCAAAAGTTGCTCTCATTTCTTCGGCATCTTCAAAAGTAAAACTGGATGTAAAAAAAACAGGATTAGAATGTTCCTTCTCTTCTGTTTGTGCTACTTGAATTCTTATAGCATCTGTTTCAAACCTATTGTTGCTCATAACTTGTTGCCATTTAAAAAAACCTCGTGGGATATACTTGCAGACGCCTCCATAATTTTTGTAACAGAGCAATATTTATCCATGGACAAATCCACTGCACGTGTTAATTTTTTTGGATCTATTTCTCCTTCGAAAAGGAATTTCACATGGATATCTTTAAAAATTTTCGGAATGGACTCTACCCTACTGGCCTCTATTTCTACCTGGTAGTCAAAATCATCAATTTTTTGTTTGTTAAGTATGGAAATCACATCCATGCTGCTACAGCCTCCTAAACCCATAAGTAGCAATTCCATAGGCCTTGCGCCCATTTCTTGTCCTCCAATTGCACCCGAACCATCAATCTCCACTAAATTTCCTGATTCATTTTGTGCGGTTAAGTGCACATTTTTATTCCGATTTATAGACACTTTCATAACTAAAAAATTTTCAACAAAGATGCCATCTTACTAGCTTTCTTCCTAAGTTTTAAAAAAATATATTACATTTGCGCCAAATATAATGCCTTTGCAACGAAAAATTTTCAAATACGACAAACCATTTTTGCTGGATTCTGGAGCAACTCTAGAGGCACTTCAATTGTGTTACCACACTATGGGTACATTAAATGAAGACAAAAACAATGTGATTTGGGTTTTTCATGCATTAACAGCCAATTCAGATGCCAGCGAATGGTGGACGGGCCTTGTTGGTGCCAACGATTTAATCAATGGTGGAAATCATTTTGTGATTTGCGTCAATATCTTAGGTTCCTGTTATGGCAGTACAGGCCCATTGAGTACCAACCCGTCAACAGAAAAGCCATACTACCAAGATTTCCCTGCCATCAGCATAAGAGATATGATCCAGGCGTACAAACTATTGGCTTCTGCATTGGATATTAAGGAAGTTGCGATTGCTATAGGCGGCTCAATGGGTGGATACCAAGCCATGGAGTGGGCCATTGATAGCCCCGATTTTTTCAAAAAGCTAGTACTTGTGGCCACTTCTCCGAAAGAATCGAATTGGGGCAAGTCCATCCATGAAGCCCAAAGAAACGCTATTATTAAAGACCAAACCTTTGGAGAAGAATCTGAAAATGCGGGGAAAGATGGGTTAATTGCCGCTCGTGCTATTGGCATGCTTACCTACCGCACACCAGAAAACTTTTCTATAAACCAACAAGACCCAGCGGCTGCAACTCATAATTTCAGAGCCGAAAGTTACATCAAGTACCAAGGTAATAAATTGGCCAAGCGCTTCAATGCCTATTCTTATTATGCTCTGACCTTGGCAATGGATGGGCACGACGTAGGACGGGATCGAGTAGATACAGAAAATGCTTTGGCACAGATTACGGCTAAAACGCTTATTATTGCGATAGACCAAGACATTCTATGTCCGCCATCTGAGTCCAACCACATGTCCAATTATATCCCAGACTCAAGGTTTGTCATCATACGTTCTCACTACGGCCATGACGGATTTTTAACAGAGCACGTGAAAATATCCTCAGAAATAAAAAAGTTTTTAACTAATTTGTAAGAAGCTTAAACCTTTGGTGCATGCAAAGGTCTAACCTACCAAATCAGTAAAAAACATTTGGAAGACAAACAACTCATCCTTGCACTACAAACCGATCATTTGAAGCAAAATGCTTTTAAAAACCTGGTAGGTGCGTACAAAGAACGGCTGTATTGGCACATTCGAAAAATGGTGTACCACCACGACGATGCCGATGACATTTTACAGGATACATTCGTTAAAGTTTTTAAAGCCATCGACAACTTTAGAGGAGATTCAGGACTGTACACTTGGATGTATAGAATTGCTACTAATGAAACTTTAAGGCATCTAGAGAAGACAAAAAAAAGGAAGATATTTTCTTCCGTTGATAATTACGAGGCTTTTACAAAAATTAAAGACCACACCTTTGCAACCCTAGACGCCGATGCAATAGAAATCAAACTTCAAATGGCATTGGATACATTACCAGACAAACAAAGGTTGGTATTTAACATGAAATACTTCGATGCCATCAGTTATGAAGAAATGGCGAAAATAACTGGCAAAAGCATAGGGGGATTAAAAGCAAATTACCACCATGCAGTTAAAAAAATTGAGAAATTTATTAAAGATGATTAAACCATTTCCTTTTTTTACTATCAAAGAGATACAATGAATGACTTGAATAATTCATCGGACAAGAAAATAGAACACCCTTTTAAAGTACCAAACAACTACTTTGATAACTTGGAGTCTTCTATACTGGAAAAAATTGAAGCAGAACCAAAAACAGAAGCTGCTCCAACAATACCCTTGTACAAAAATAGAAAATTACATTGGGCGGTATTGGTGGCTGCCTCAGTGTCTTTAATGGCCATATTCAAGGTGTTTCTCCCTAACAGTAGTGTTTCTGAGGGCGAAATTGCCTACCTGACCAATGTTTCAGATGATGAAATCATTGAATATATTGGCCAGGAATACACGAATTTAGATGAAGAAGAATTAAAATACTTGTACGATCAAACAGACTTATCCACTACAGAAATAAGCCTGGAAGAGTTGGCCACAGATGGTGCTCTTGAAGAAGAAATTTTTATAGAATACGAATGGATTGACGAATATTAATTAATTACATATGAAAAATTTATTGCTGTTTTTTACCCTTTTGTGCACTGCATACTTTAGCAACGCACAGCAAAATCAAAAAAAGCCTCGAAATATTGAAGAGCATAAAAAGAAATTCATTGAACAAAGAATTGAAATCAAGGAAAGCAATAAGTCCAATTTTTGGGCAACCTACGACCGATACAACAACAAAAGGAAGGACTTGAGAATAAAAAGGGAACAAAACCGGCTTTCCATGCAAAAGTCTGAAATATCTGAGTCGGAAGCGCAAACTATTATTTCTAACGAATTAGCTGTAAAACAAGAAGAATTGGCTTTGGAAAAAAATTACATTCGAGACTTGCAGCAGGTGATTAGCAACAAAGAAATTCTTTCCTTTCTTAAAGCAGAAAGGGAATTCAATAAAATGGTGTTAAAACGGCTGGCAAAAGAAAGGCGCGAAGGGCAAAGAAACTAAAAGAAAAAGATCGCAATAAATCTCTTCACAAGCCATGGAGGGATTTTTTTTTAATCTACATTTTCTCATCTTTGGTGTTCTATGGAATACTTCTCACTTTTTCAACTTAACAATTTATTAAGGGCCACATTGGACACCTACCTCGACCCAACCTATTGGGTGGTAGCAGAGGTCAGCGAACTAAGAAACAATGCCAGCGGCCATTGTTATTTAGAATTGGTAGAAAAAGACAACGGCAAAGTAATCGCAAAAGTTAGAGCCAATATTTGGGCCAATATATACAGCCAATTGAATAGGACATTTGAAGCTAGCACTGGTTCCAGACTCAGTGCTGGAATGACCATCCTCTGCCAAGTAGTGGTCCAGTTTCATGAGGTATATGGTTTGAGCTTTAACATCAAAGCAGTAGACCCGCAATATACGTTGGGAGAAAAGGCAAGAATGAAACAAGAGGTAATTCAAAAATTAAGTTCAGAAGGCCTTTTGGAAGCTAATAAAATGCGCACCTTACCACGAGTAGTACAGAATGTTGCCCTCATAACATCCCCTACTGCAGCTGGTTATGAGGATTTCATGGCTCAGTTATCCCAAAACAAACAAAATTACCACATTCAGTCTAAATTATACCCTTCTATCATGCAGGGCGATGGTGCAATAAAATCCATAACCCAGGCCATTTTAACCTGCAACAAAGACACCTTCGATGCTATTGTTTTAATTAGAGGCGGTGGATCCCAAATTGATTTAGATTGTTATGACAACTATGAACTTTCTAAAGCAATTGCAAGCAGTAATCTACCCGTAATAACAGGAATCGGGCACGAAAGGGACCAATCCGTGTGTGACCTTGTGGCCCATAGCGCCCTCAAAACTCCTACAGCAGTGGCCGAATTTTTACTAGAAAAAATGTCAGACTTTGAAAGTCTGTTGGATCGGTACATGGTCCATTTTAAGTCAAAATCGGAACAAAAATTACTACTCTTACAGCAACAAATAGAGCAGCAGCAATTGCGTTTGATACAACAATCTACTGCTCTGATCAAAACCCAAGAATTTAGATTGGATAATTGTCTGCATAAAATTAGCCAAATAGCGGCTTTCAATATAAAGACCAAAACAAACCATTTGCACCATTTAGAGTCTAAATTGTCTTTGTTAAACCCAGAAACCATATTACAAAAAGGTTATAGCATAACTTTGTACAATGGAAAACCAATAAAAGAAAAACCAGTTAAGGGCAATTCCTTAACCACCATTACGGCAACACACACCATAGAAAGTACGATAACCCAAATAAACAATAGAAATGAGCAAGAATAAAATTAATTACGACCAGGCCTTACAGAGAATAGAAACTATTGTAGCTGAATTGGAACAAGGAGATAAAAGCTTGGATGCCATGCTCAAAGAAATAAAAGAGGCAACAACCTTAATTAAAGGCTGCAAAACTGAGCTCAAAAGTGCTCAAAAAGAAATAGATCAAACTTTTGATGACATAGAATAACGATACGACCATTCAAATAACTTCGTTGGGTGTATTATTTAAAAAACTTTATCATTGTGTATTAAAAACAGAAAATATGAATAAATTATTGACCTTACTTTTTGTAGTTGTTGCCATGCAACTACAAGCGCAAGATTACAGATGGCAGCAAAAAGTGGATTACAAAATGGAAATTGATTTTGATGTTACAAAACATCAATTCAAAGGGAAACAATTGTTGACCTATACCAACAACTCCAACGACACCCTTCGCCGCGTTTTTTACCATCTTTATTTCAATGCTTTTCAACCAAACTCCATGATGGATGTGCGTTCAAGAAATATTTCTGACCCAGATGGCAGAGTAAAAGACAGAATTTTCCATTTGAAAGAAGATGAAATAGGTTACCACCACATCCATAGTTTGAAACAAGACGGAAAGGCGGTTTCTTACAAAGTAGTTGGAACAATTTTGGAGGTGACTTTGAACAAAGCCATTCTTCCAGGTAAAAAATCTGTTTTTAATATGGATTTTGAAAGCCAAGTTCCGAAGCAAATCAGAAGATCAGGAAGAGACAATGCGGAAGGTATTGATTACTCTATGGCCCAATGGTACCCAAAAATGAGTGAATACGATTTTCAGGGCTGGCACGCCAACCCCTATATTGGCAGAGAATTTCATGGTGTTTGGGGCGATTTTGATGTAGAAATTACCATAGATCCATCTTACACGCTTGCTGCAACAGGAATTCTTCAAAATAAAAATAAAATTGGATATGGTTATGAAGACAAAGGAGTACAAGTAAAAAAGTCTACCAAACCGGTAACATGGAATTTTAAAGCAGAAAATGTACACGATTTTATGTGGGCAGCCGACCCAGATTACGTTCATAAAACACTCACAGCAGAAAATTGCCCGGACCTTCATTTCTTTTATGATCCACAATCTGCGACGGTTGAAAACTGGGACAAATTACCTGAATTAACAGCCAAAGCATTCCAATATGTCAACAAACATTACGGTGTTTACCCTTACCCGAAATTTAATGTAATTCAGGGTGGAGACGGTGGCATGGAGTACCCGATGGGCACCCTTATAACTGGAAAAAGAAGTATGGGAAGCCTTACAGGTGTAACGGTACATGAAATGTTGCACAGTTGGTACCAGGGCGTTTTAGCCACTAATGAAAGTTTACTTTCTTGGATGGATGAAGGATTTACATCTTATGTTAGTTCTGAAACTATGGGCCATTTGTTCCCCAAAGAAGGCAATGTTCATGCTGGGAGTTATAGAGGATATTACTACATGGCCAAATCAGGTAAAGAAGAGCCATTGACAACCCATGCAGACCATTACATTACCAACCAGTCCTATGGCATCAACTCCTATAGCAAAGGCGCCGTATTCTTACACCAATTGAATTACATCTTGGGCGAGGCAACTTTCAAAAAAGGAATGAGAAGGTATTTTAACAGCTGGAAATTTAGACACCCCAACCCTACCGATATGCGTAGGATATTGGAAAAAACATCTGGAATAGAGTTGGATTGGTACTACGAACACTTTGTTGGAACTACCAACACCATTGACTACAGCATTGAACAAGTTGTAGAACAAGCTGGAAAAACCTATGTAACTTTGAAACGCAAAGAAAACATGATGATGCCAATCGATTTGGTTGTAACCTATGAAGATGGAACCAAGGAGCTCCTTTACATTCCTTTGAGAATGATGAGAGGGGTTAAACCTGCTGAAGGAGACATCAAAAGAACGGACTTAGAACCTTGGCCTTGGGTATTGCCATCCTATACTTTGGAACTAACCAAACCCATTAAATCTGTGGAGATTGATCCATCCAAGCGCTTGGCGGATATCGACCAGAAAAACAATTTTTTCAGTAAAGAAAAATATACTACCCCCTATACAAATCCTACTAAATAAGAGATTTTGTATTGCAAAAAAAGGACACGTTGAAGATAATGTGTCCTTTTTTTTGTCCAAAATTTTATTTTTTTTGTATTTATACACAATGGATTTTACCTCATTTACTTCTTTCAGGAGGCTCCATGTTAACTTAATATTAACATTAAATTAACAACATAACACCTTGTTAATTGGATAATTTCAATGCATCTAAAACACTTTACAGCGCCTCCAGACCCACTCGGTTAACATTAACTTAACATTTGATTAATAAAATAATAATGCTTATTTTAAATAAAAACAAGCCATTACAGTTCCTTTTCTCAATTATTGATAACAGTTTTGCATCACATTTTGAGAAGCAGGGAGTTCAATTGCAAATGAAAAAGTCCAAACTCGCAATTTCCTTTCGCCTACCAATTTGGACTTTTCTAATGACAAGAACAATTTGTTAATGTAAAGGAAAAGACTGTTAGAAAAGGTATGTTAAGTTAACCATTGGAACACTTGTTCTTAATCCAATGGTTGGTTAGCTCGTTGCAATAAAATGCAATGGGTAATTTATTAATCGAACATTTTGTTCACCAAAACCATAATCCCTAAATAGATGAAAAACTATCTACTTGTATTATTCTTTTCATTTGCCTTCACATGTGCGCTTCAAGCCCAGGTAAAGAAGTCTCCTTCCTTTGGAAAAGGACTTGTTAATTATGTCGCCGATGACTCCACCTTTAGTGTGAAGTTTGGTGCCCGAGTTCAGTCCTTGTTTTTTGCAGGATGGAATTTAAATGATCCAACAGGGTACAAAGACTTCAATTCTAACTTTCTAATTCGCAGGACTCGATTAAAATTTGATGGGTTTGCCTACACTCCAAAGTTAAAGTATAAATTTGAATTTGGGTTTTCAAACCGCGATTTTGCTGGTGGCGGAGAAGAAACAAGAGAAGGTCCTAGAATGATCTTAGATGGAGTATTAAAATGGAATTTTGCTGGAAACTTCGTTTTATGGGGAGGCCAAACCAAATTACCAGGCAACAGAGAGCGGGTAGTATCCTCGGCCAACCTTCAATTAGTAGACCGTTCGCAATTGAATAGCAAATTCAACCTGGATCGGGACATAGGATTTCAATTGAGACACCACCATACAGTTGGAGATAACTTTATCATTAGAGAAATAGCTGCTTGGTCGCAAGGAGAAGGACGCAATGTAACCGTAGGCAATATTGGTGGCTACCAATACACAGGGCGAGTAGAATTACTACCCATGGGTAAATTTGCTGGCAAAGGAGACTACGTTAGTTCGGATTTAAAAAGAGAGTCTACTCCAAAATTGGCCATTGGAATAACCTATGATCAAAACAATGGCGCTTCAAGAACTAGAGGCAACACAGGTTCTTTTATTGAATTTGGTGACAGTGGAGACTACAGCGAAGAAACTTTAAAAACCTTCTTTGTAGATGCGATGTTCAAATACAACGGTTGGTCTTTCATGGGAGAATATGCAGACAGAGATGCGGAAGACCCTTATGCTAGAGACAGCAATGGCAATGCAAATGGTGCCTATTATTATGTTGGTAA
Organism: Cytophagales bacterium Alg240-R148; assembly: GCA_900537185.1. GTDB lineage: Bacteria > Bacteroidota > Bacteroidia > Cytophagales > Cyclobacteriaceae > Alg240-R148. The sequence goes on along the minus strand of LS999826.1, from coordinate 1,303,408 downwards.
AGGACTCAACTTACAACTGGGGTATTTATTTAGAAACAATTGGGAAATTGCTGGTAGATTTACTGACATTAAGCCCGATAACAGAATTGACTTTAATTCTGTAGCTTCTGAGGTAACATTTAAGGAATATACCCTAGGGTTATCCAAATACGTCGTTGGGCATAAATTAAAAATGCAAACAGATGTAGTTTACAGAGACAATGCCAACATTCCAATAGACAACCTATGGTACCGATTCCAATTCGAAATTCATTTGTAAAATAAAATATTTATTGGCATTTTTAAAAAGAGACAGTATCAAAAATACTGTCTCTTTTTTGGTTGGTTAACAGAAGGATCATCCCCGTTAATTTCAACCCAACCTATATTAACTTAATGTTACCTCGGTTCCTTCCTTAACAATTTGTTAACATAACATTTTTAGACCATCCCCACTCTTTTCCCAACCATAAAAATACTTAAAACCTTATAAATCAACGTTTTTTACAGAACACGACCCCTTCCACTCTTTGTTCTTCTTCCATTAACATTGTATTTAATTTAATACAAGCTTAACACAATAAAAGGCATAAATTACTCGCGGTTGACCTACTTTTGTAAAAAAAAACGTTTACAAATGGAATTTGGTATTATTGAAATTTTAAAACTTATCGGATCACTGGGATTTTTTATCTACGGAATGAAGGTAATGAGTGAAGGGGTACAGAAAATTGCTGGTTCGAAAATGAGGCAAATTTTGTCTACCATGACTTCCAACCGCTACAAAGGAATTGTTGCTGGCTTTTTACTTACCAGCTTGGTGCAATCTTCTTCTGCAACCACAGTAATGGTGGTAAGTTTTGTTAACGCAGGCTTGTTGTCTTTAGTGGAATCTATTGGAGTTATAATGGGTGCCAACATTGGTACAACTGTAACTGCTTGGCTGGTTTCCGTATTTGCATTTGGTAAAGTTAAAATTGCCGCAATGGCATTGCCTATATTGGCATTTGGTTTTCCAATGATGTTTTTCAGGAATAACAGATTACAGTCCATAGGAGAATTCTTAATAGGATTTAGTTTGTTATTTATGGGGCTGGATTATCTCAAACACAGTGTTCCCGATATCAAACACAACCCCGAAGTATTAGAATTTTTAGCTGCTTACACATCCAACGGCTTCTTCTCTATTCTTCTTTTTGTATTTGTAGGTACCGTATTAACTGTTGTTGTACAGTCTTCTAGTGCTGCAATGACTTTAACATTGACACTATTAGCGAATGGCATCATTAGTTATGAATTTGCTGCTGCAATGGTTTTAGGTGAAAACATTGGTACCACCATAACAGCCAACCTTGCAGCGTTAATTGGAAACGTCCATGCCAAACGAGCCGCACGGGCCCACTTTATTTTCAATATGTTTGGAGTGGTCTGGATGCTTGTTCTTTTTTATCCATTTCTGGCATTACAAAATTTACTATGGGAACCTTTTGTTGGGTTTATAAAAAACATTAACCCAGATTCATTGAGCAATGCAAGCCAGTTACAGCTGTCGTTATTCCATACTTCATTCAATATCATCAATACAGTCGTTCTAATGAATTTTGTAAACTTCATTGCAAGATTGGTTATTAAAATGGTTCCTTCTAAAGGAGATGATGATGAGTTCAGGTTGGAATATATTGGAACTCCAATGACAACTACTGCCGAAATATCGATTTTAGAAGCGAAAAAAGAAATAGCTAAATTTGGAAAAATTGCCTCCCGTATGTCTGGTTTTACGAAGGCATTAATTGGCAAGAAAAAACTCAAGCCTAGGCCTAAGTTCATGGAGAAGATCAAGCGTTATGAAGAAATCACGGACCGCGTTGAAATTGAAATTTCTGAATACCTTTCCAAAGTAGCACAAGGCAACTTATCACAGGCTTCTACCGTACACATCAGAAGAATGCTGGGCATCATCAATGACCTTGAAAGAATTGGGGATATTTTCTTCCAAATCTCTCTTCGCATTGAAAAGAAAAATCAAAGCAACGTTTGGTTCAGCGAAGAACAGAAAACTGGTTTAATGGAAATGTTAGAACTAATTGACGAAGGGTTTGAAGTAATGGTGCAAAATTTAGAGTCCTCTTATGATTCTGTAACTATTGATCAAGCAATTGAAGTAGAAAGAAAGATTAACGCTAAACGCAACGAACTAAAAAGATACCATTTGGAAAAAGTGCAAACTGGAGAATATCCTGTAATGAATGGGCTAATATTCAGTGAAATATTTAACCTTATAGAGAAAATTGGAGACCACATTATTAACGTCTCTGAGGGTGTCACAGGTGAATATGAAAAAGATTTTTTCGAGCAAAAAGAAAATATAGTTTAACTAAATAAAACATTAATTTTCAGCCAGTTGCTCTTTGAGTAACTGGCTTTTTTTTTATCTATTAATTATGAACAAGACGCTACTTTTTATTTTACCAGCTTTTATTTGGGGAACCACGTGGTATGCCATAACTTTTCAGTTGGGAACTGTTCCACCAATTTTAAGTGTTTCGTATCGATTTACATTGGCAGGAATCGCATTGATTTTATTCTGTCTTTTTACAAAAACCAAGTTAAGGTTCACACTTGTAGAACATGGGTACATTCTATTACAAGGATTGTTATTATTTGGACTTAATTATTGGTTGGCCTATGAGGCAGAAACATTTATCTCTTCAGGGTATGTGGCCGTTTGTTTCTCCTTGGTCGTGTTTCTCAATGCATTGTTCAGTAAAACCATACTTGGCCAACCCATAAGTAAAAACATAGTCGTTGGTGCTATTTCTGGCGTTGTAGGAACCTATTTCATTTTCTCAAGTGGATTAACAAACTTTGAAATGGATGCAGAAATGACCAAGGGATTGGTATTCAGTATTATTTCTGTGATTTTAGCTTCGTTGGGCAACATAACATCGGCAAGAAACCAACAAAACAACATGAAAGTTATCCCTGTTAACGCATTGGCGATGCTCTATGGGGGATTGTCCATGTTTGTTTTCGCCATGCTGAAAAATGAACCATTGCTATTTGACTTTTCGCCACAGTACTTATTCTCTATGGCTTATTTGGCTTTGTTTGGATCTATAGTTGCATTTAGTACTTACTTAACTTTAATTGGTAAGATAGGTGCTGCAAAGGCTGCTTTTGTATTGGTTGTAATTCCTGTATTAGCCATGGTTATTTCTGCTATTTTTGAATCAACGCCCTTTACTACAACTACCTTTTTTGGAGTAGTTTTAATCGTACTAGGTAATTTAATTGCCTTCGACGTTTTCAAACTAGTTAGAAAAAAAACAGTTTAATACTAACTTTTAATGTACATAAGACGTTGTATAAGTAGAGCCAGTTTACAAAAAACGGGCGTTCATTAAAATTATATTCCTATGGCCTTAAAAAAAGTTAACCACAGTGTGTTTCAAAGAATGGGTAACAGTTTCGCCAATTTTATTGAACACGACCATTTCCTTGGAAGAAATGCTTTTGACAGCCCAATCAAAGGGGAGAAAAACAAGAATAAGAACAAGAACAAAAAAGAAGACTAATCCAAGCAAGTGCAAGCACTTAAACCTAAGTAAACAACTAACTAAGAGTTAGTTACAATTAACAAAACGATTCTAGCCTGAAACCCTTTCAGGCTTTTTTTTTATCCAATGTAACGCATTATTTTTATTTTACTTTTTTTATGAATGAGTTCAGTAACTTTTAATTAAATTTGCGACTTAATAAAACTGAACGTATAATAAAATTCAATAATGAGCAATCAGGTAAATATCCAAGCGCTACAAAATACTGCTTCACAGGTAAGAAGGGACATTGTAAGAATGGTACATGCCGTACAATCCGGCCACCCAGGTGGATCTTTGGGCTGCACTGAGTATTTTGTATCTCTTTATTTTCATGTTATGAACCACAACAACAAATTCAATCCGAATGGAGAGGGTGAAGATTTGTTTTTTGTTTCAAACGGACATATTTCACCTGTTTGGTACAGCACGTTAGCAAGAAGTGGTTATTTTCCAGTTAAAGAACTAGATACGTTCAGAAAAATGGGTACTAGATTACAAGGGCACCCTGCTACTGAAGAAGGGCTCCCTGGAATTCGAATAGCCTCTGGATCGCTCGGGCAAGGCTTAAGTGCATGTGTAGGTGCAGCTCAAACTAAAAAATTAAATGGTGACGACAGCTTTGTTTATGTTATCATGGGAGATGGCGAACTTCAGGAAGGACAAGTATGGGAGGCAGCCATGTATGCAGCACACCACAAAGTCGACAATGTAATTGCATCGGTAGATTACAATGGCCGTCAAATCGATGGGGATGTACAAGATGTAATGGGCATAGAAAGCTTAAAGGCAAAATGGGAAGCATTTGGTTGGATTGTTTTGGAATCAGAAGGAAATGATTTTGAAAACCTAATCAACACTTTTGAGAAGGCCAAGTCTTTAGCAAAACAAGGCCGTCCTGTATTGAACTTGATGAAAACCGAAATGGGACAAGGCGTTGATTTCATGGTAGGCAGCCATAAATGGCATGGCGTAGCACCAAACGATGCGCAATTAGAAGATGCTTTGTCTCAGCTAGAAGAAACACTAGGAGATTACTAACATAAAAGGAGCTTCGGCTCCTTTCTTTTTTTAGTCCAATTGAAAAAGATTCTATTCTTTTTATTTTGTTTTGCTGTTCTTCATGCCAACAAGGCTAGAGCACAAGAAAGAGCACAAGCCCTTCAGAAAAATACACGCATTCTTTTCTTGTTGGATGGATCTGGGAGCATGATGGGCAAATGGAAGAACAGAACTAAAATGGATATAGCCAAAGAACTACTATCCAATTTGGTAGATTCCTTAAGCAGCAACCAGCAGGTGCAGCTTGCACTCCGAGTTTATGGACATCAATACCCAAAAAAATTACAAAACTGCAAGGACAGTCGTTTGGAAGTACCCTTTTCCAAAGACAACCACCAAGACATTATTTACAAGCTCGATGGTATTCGGCCTAAAGGCACTACCCCTATAGCCTACTCTCTTTTAAAAGCAAGCAGTGACTTCCCCTCCGGAAATCAATTTCGAAATGTTATTGTATTAATAACGGACGGAGAAGAGTCTTGTGGTGCAGACCCTTGTGCAGTTTCCCTTCGCCTTCAAAAAGAACAAGTTTTCTTACAACCATTTATCATTGGTCTGGGCAATAACTTTAATAAAAAATCAATGGACTGCCTGGGCAAATTTCACAAAGCCAATGACCTCCAATCGTTTAGGAACAATCTATACCAGGTCATTAACAGAAGCCTTACCCCTACCCGTTTGGTAGTAGACTTACAAGATGGCAGCGGTAATCCGATTGCCGACAAAAGCATTACACTGATCAACCAATCTACAGGGTTACCCCAATACGAGTTCATCCACTATAGAGACAAAAGACACAAGCCCGATACATTTGAAATAGACCCTGTTCCCAACTATCAATTTGTTATCAATACCATTCCACAAATAAAAATCAAAAATCCCAAAATAAAAGCGGGCGAAATCAATGTACTGCGATACAAAGTAAGAGAAGGGCAGTTTGTGCCTACTTTAAAAAAGATAAACTTGTACGACAACAAATTGACTTATACCATAAGAAACACCAACAACCAATTTATTTACTCAGGCCTTGTGAATTCTCCAGTACAACTTTTGGAAGGCACCTACAAGGTAGAGATCCATACCACTCCTTTGGCTATTAAAAACAATTTAAAAATTACTGAGAATACAGAGAACAACCTTGCAATACCTGACCCTGGAATTGTTGACATCCGATTCCTATCAAAAGGACTTGGGGTCATTTATAAAAATTCTAAAAATAAATCCCAATGGGTTATGGATTTAGATAGTGAAAAACAATTGCAAAGTGTTATCTTGCAGCCCGGAAGTTATAGGCTTGTTTATAGAGCAATAAATTCTCCGGGAAAATATACAATAATAAAACCTTTTGATATTAAATCGGGGACAACCAATAAATTAACTGTTCATTAGCAATGACTAAATTAAAGTACACAGAAAAGAAAGATACCAGATCTGGTTTCGGAGCCGGGCTTCTAGAAGCAGGAAAGAAAAACAAAGATGTAGTAGCCTTATGCGCTGATCTTACTGGATCTTTGAAAATGAATGCTTTCGAAAATGAATTTCCAGAAAGGTTCTTTCAAGTGGGAATTGCAGAGGCCAATATGATGGGCCTTGCTGCCGGAATGACTATAGGAGGTAAAATCCCATTTACAGGAACATTTGCCAACTTCTCTACGGGTAGAGTGTACGACCAAATTAGACAGTCCATTGCCTATTCTGATAAAAACGTTAAAATTTGTGCTTCTCATGCCGGGTTGACTTTGGGTGAAGATGGCGCTACACATCAGATTTTGGAAGATGTAGGTATGATGAAAATGCTGCCCAACATGACCGTAATCTGCCCTGCAGATTACAACCAAACTAAGGCAGCGACAATGGCCATTGCCGACTATGATGGACCCGTATATTTGAGATTTGGCAGACCAAAGTGGCCTGTTTTTATCCCTGAAAACGAAAAATTCGAAATTGGCAAAGCACAAAAGCTCATTGAGGGTTCGGACGCCACAATATTTGCTACTGGCCACATGGTATGGCAGGCGGTAGAGGCAGAAGCAATTCTTGAATCCAAAGGTATAAGTGTGGAAGTTATTAACATACATACAATCAAACCATTAGATACAGAAGCCATACTTGCATCAGTAGCTAAAACAGGTTGTTGTGTGGCTGCTGAAGAACATCAGATAGCGGGAGGTTTGGGAGAAAGTATCGCCCAAACATTGATACAAAATAACCCTGTACCAATGGAGTTTGTAGGTGTCAATGATTCTTTTGGTGAAAGTGGAAAACCAGTGGAGCTTTTAGCAAAATATGGATTGGGTGTTGAGCATATTGTTCAGGCCGTTGAAAGTGCAATAAAAAGAAAATAAAACACATAATTTCGTTATATTAAAAACCTTTGCAGCTACTGCAAAGGTTTTTTTATGCTCAAAATCATGCGATACATTTGTTTTATTTTTTTGTACCTGGTCCCAATAACAAAAGGAATTGCTTTTTCTGACCCTGTAAAATTTGGGGTCCTAACTGAAAAAGACAAACGCTATTACCACTCCGAATACCCTGCCGTAATTTTGTCGAGTACACGGAAAATAACCAACCTACCGAAAACAAGCACCCTTATCATTACGGACCGTAAAAAAATTAAAATATTTAACAAACATTTTGCCTATCCACTAATATTTCACTTCAGAAGTAAAAATAGTTACGAGAAAATTTATGGATTCAAAGCCCTAATTCACTTCAAAGACCAAGGTGTTTGGAAAAAAAAGACGCTTAAAACCGAGCACATTCACTATTCCAAAGTAAGCGAAGATTGGTCTGAATTAAAAGTTATTCTACCAACTCTAAATGCCGGGGATATTGTGGAATACAAATACTTCAAAAACAGTAAGAACATCTTAACTTTAGGACCATGGAATTTCCAGGAGGCCCTACTAACGTTACAAAGCGCCATTGAAGTTGACATGCCTTCTAGCATGGACTACAAGGTGTTTTTAAAAGGAAAAGCGCTCAACCAAAAATACAAAACCAAAGACGGCAATAAATGGGCCTTAGAAAACCTCCCCCCTATTGTACAAGAAAAACATGCACTCCCCATTAGCGATCGGTGTGAGTCCATTCAATTTCAGCTTTCAGGATATTATACAAGAAAACCCAATGGAGCAGTCACGTACCACAATGTATTGAACAACTGGGAGGTTCTAGTGGATATGTATAGAAAAAGAGTGGATGCGTACTTTAATAAACCCAGCATTCTTAAACAATACTTATTAGACAACAATTTGATTGGAGAATCGGAAGAAACAACCACCAACAATATCATCAACCATTGTCATTTAAGAATTAAAAACACAGGGCACAATGGTATTTTACCTCGCTCCATGCTCAATAAAATACTCATTACAAAAAAAGCGACAGCCGAGGAGGTCACCCTCACCAGTATTGCTTTGCTCAAAGCTGCTGGAATTAACACCAATATAGTTTTATGCAACCGATTGGACCAAGGAAAAATAAATTCAGAACACCCAATCTTTGAACAATTTAAGTCTCTTGCACTTTCTGTTGCTATAGGCAATAGCAAACGCTATTACCAACCAAGTTATTCGGTATACCCATTGCTCCACCCAGGTTTTTATGAACGGAAAGCATTGGAAATATCCGAAGATGTATTTAGCTGGACTACTTTAACCAATAAATTCCCATCCTTTATATACCTTGATCTTTATATCGACTTGGTTCATAAAACTGTGGAAGGTTCTTATCAAATAGGCGGTCACTTTATTCAACCCAACATGGTATCTGACTTTATATTAAACCGAGACAGTATAGGCCAGAAAGTAATACTTGACAAAATGGTAGCCCAGTACACTTTCCGCCAGACCATCGCCATCGATTCTAATAACTGGCCATTTTTTGAGTTTCCGTTAAGCCATTACAGAAACCCAATTCCCAGCAACTACTTAGAAGAACACAGCGATCGCAGTACCCCATTGCACCTTCCTTTTCCCTACAAGGAAAAAATCAAGATTCGAATCAAAAAAAACAAAAACATAACCGTTCTAGAAAAATTAAAAGTTGCAAATAGGATAATCAACAACAACACCAAACTAAAGTTGGTAACCTCAGCAACCAACGATTGGTACGACCTCAGTTATACATTTCAAATTGGAACAACTCAATTCTCAGCAAAAGAATATCCCTATATTCGCTCCTTTGAGCAACTTAAGATAAACGCAATGGTACAGTCGGTACTTTTCAAGTACAATACCCAAATTGAGTAGGGCTATATTTCCAAATCTTTAAATGTTTGCGTAGTTTTAAATTTAAATTAATTTGAATGAGCAAAGCGGAAGCGACGGAAAAAATTGATGGGTTGAAATCCAAAATCAACTATTACAACCGTCAATATTATCAAAATGACAAATCGGAAATTAGTGATTTCGAATTTGATCAATTACTTCAATCTTTAATAGAACTTGAAACGCAATTTCCAGATTTAAAAACAGACGACTCCCCGTCTCAAAGGGTAGGTGGTACCATTACTAAATCTTTTGATACCGTCGTACACCAGCACGCCATGCTCTCCTTGGCCAATACTTATTCAAAAGAAGATTTAGAAGATTTTGACGCTCGAATAAAAAAAGGGCTTCCCGAAGGGGAACCATTTGAATACATATGCGAGCAAAAATTTGATGGGGTAGCCATCAGTTTGACCTTCGAAGATGGACAACTAAAAATCGCCGCTACCAGAGGCGATGGCATTCAGGGAGACAATATAACGGCCAACGCACGGACCATTCGCTCTCTTCCTTTACAAGTGGCGCACCTAGAGAAATTTGAGGTTCGTGGCGAAGTTTACTTGCCAAAAAATCAATTCGAAAAAATCAATGCAGAAAGAATAGACATAGGAGAAGAGCCCTATGCCAATGCTCGAAACACGGCATCAGGGTCAATCAAAATGCAAGACTCTGCGGAAGTTTCCAAAAGGAAATTAGACTGTTTTTTATATTCGTTAATTGAAGAAAATCCTACACTCAACACCCATGAATCGGCTTTAGAACAACTACAATCTTTGGGTTTTAATGTGTCTCCTACTTACAAAAAGTGCCAATCAATTCAAGAAGTAATTGAATATGTTCAGTACTGGGAGGATAAAAGGTTTGAATTGCCTGTAGAAACAGACGGCATTGTGATAAAAATAAATAGCATGGACCAACAAAAAATTCTCGGTTTCACTGCTAAGAATCCTCGTTGGGCAATTTCTTACAAGTATAAGGCTGAAAATGCCCAAACAAAACTAAAAGACATTACCTACCAAGTGGGAAGAACAGGTGCGATCACTCCAGTGGCTGAGTTAGAACCGGTGCATTTGGCCGGTACTACGGTTAAAAGAGCTTCTTTACACAACGCAAATGAAATAGAGCGATTGGATATAAGAATTGGCGATGCTGTGTATGTTGAAAAAGGAGGTGAAATAATTCCAAAAATCACAGGGGTTAACTTCCAAGAACGACCAGCTGGAATTGCGGCCACTACCTACCTTACTAATTGCCCGGAATGCAACACGCCGTTGGTAAGAAAAGAAGGCGAGGCAGTACATTATTGTCCTAACCACAACCATTGCCCACCTCAAATCATGGGTAAAATTGAACATTTTATACAGCGAAAAGCGTTGAACATAGATAGTTTAGGAGAAAAAACCATCCAACAATTATTTGAAAATGGATTTGTTACTACACCAGCTGATTTGTACACCTTAACCACCGACAAAATATTATCACTTGAAGGTTTCAAAGAAGTTTCGGCCTCTAATATCTTAGGAGGTATTGAAAAAAGTAAAACATCTTCATTCGAAGCAGTACTTTTTGGCATAGGTATTCGTTTTGTAGGAAAAACAGTCGCAGAAAAATTAGCTGCCCACTTTAAAAATATAGCTGCATTGAAGCAGGCAAAATTTGATGATCTTATCGAAATTCCCGACATTGGCGATCGGATTGCTGAAAGTGTAACACAGTATTTTTCGGAAAGTGAAAACTTAACTGAAATCGAACGGCTTGAAACTGCTGGACTCTGTTTTGAGGTGGATGAATCGGACAACAAACAAGTAAGTAATTTATTAGATGGAAAAAGCTTTGTAGTATCCGGAGTTTTCACTACTTACAGCAGGGATGAACTCAAAGAATTAATCCAATCGAATGGGGGTAAAACATTGTCGTCGATATCGTCGAAGCTCGACTTTTTATTGGCTGGAGACAAAATGGGGCCTGCTAAAAAGACCAAAGCCGAAAAGCTCAATATTAACATCATCGATGAAGATGATTTCAAAAAAATGATTGAAAGCTAATGTTAAGTGAAAAGTTTTTAAAATTGCGATCGAGGGCGTATGCCAAAAAAAACAAAAACCAACACCCTGTATCTTATACAGAAGCTAAAAGTTTTGGTATACTCTACACCACTGAAGATGAACCAAAACACCAATCTGTAAAAACACTTATTAAAAACCTCGAGTCGGATGGCAAAAAAGTTCATACCATCACCTATTTACCCAAGGATAAAGAAAACTATGAGTTTAAATTTGATTTCTTTACAAAAAAAGACATAACTTTCGCAGGTAAAATCAAATCAGAAAGCGTCCTAAACTTTTTGAACAGTCCTTTTGATTTTTTGATTCTGCTAGATTTCGAATATTCTGAGATCGCTGGCGCTGTATTAAGTCAAAGTAAAGCCAAATGTAGAATCGGTTCACTTAACAGCAACGGAAGCCAGTACTTCGAATTCATGATGGATTCAGGAGGAGGAAATTACAACAAATTAATAGAAGACATTTTTAAATATATTAAACTTTTATAAAAAGTAATGGGTGACTATTCACACTTGAAGGGGACAGGCATTGCACTGGTAACACCATTTAACAATGACCTGAGTATAGACTGGGAAGGGCTTAAAAGACTGCTCAAATTTACAGCGGACAATGGAGCAGATTATTTTGTTGTAATGGGTACGACAGCCGAATCTGCTACTTTATCTGCAAAAGAAAAAGCTGAAATACTCGCTTTTGTTAAGGCAAACAACGACAAAAAACTGCCATTGGTTTACGGGATAGGCAACTACAGTACACAAGAAGTACTAAATACAATTGATCAAACCAATTTAGAAGGAATTGATGCAATTTTATCGGTCTGTCCTTATTACAACAAACCTTCTCAAGAAGGCATTACAGCACACTTTAAAGCCATCGCAGAGCATTCGCCAGTTCCAGTCCTTTTGTACAATGTTCCCGGCAGGACGGTGGTTAATATGAGTTATAAGACTACCATTGCACTCTCCCAACACAAAAACATTATTGGTATAAAAGAGGCTGCTGGAGATTTGCAACAAATCATGCGCATTGCCAAGTATAAAACTAAAGACTTTTTACTGATCAGCGGAGACGACATGTTTACTCCTGCATTGGCTGCTTCCGGTGGAGATGGCGTGATTTCCGTATTAGCGAATAGTTTCCCTACCCATTTCCAACGGTTGTTTCAAAAGGCCTCGCAAAACGACTTTATTGGTGCTTCTGAAGAGGTGTATCCATTCCTTGAGCTCAACCGCTTCCTTTATGAAGAGTCCAACCCTGTTGGAATAAAGTACATCCTTAACAAACAAGGAATTTGCGGAACCCAAGTCCGTTTGCCTTTGCTTCAGGCTTCTCCTGCACTACAACAAAAAATTGACCAGGAGATAACCAGCGCATCCTTGTTGTAACAAAAATTATAAGACTAAATAAAAAAGCCTCTAGCGTAACACTAGAGGCTTTTTTATTGGTGTATATCCATAAAAAAAGGACTTTTGAAACTCAAAAGTCCTTTTTTATGATGAATATAGAAGATTATCCTTCGTTCTTGATATCTTGAACTTCAACTCTAATGTCTTGAGCTAGGTTTTTAAGATCTTGCATTCCTTTTCTAACTCTTGTACCAGCTGCCTGGTTTTTTTTGTCATAGAATTTTTCGAAGTCTGACTCAAGTGCAACAACTAGATTTTTTAAGTCTTCATATCTTTTCATAACAGATAAAATTTAAGGTTCTTGATTATTTCTTTGTTCAAAATTAAAGTGCCAATATAGTCAAAATGTTTAAAATACAACGACTGTAAGCACTTTTTTTAATTTTTTTTTATTTGGTAACCGCAATTATTTCTTCTTTCTGGTATTCGCCACTGTCCAACTTTAATTTTACAGCCTTAAATACCTTCATAGTTTCATCCACATCATCTAAAGTATGTGCAGCAGTAGGAATCAATCGCAACATGATCACATCTTTAGGTACTACTGGATATATTACCAAAGAACAGAATATATTATAATTTTCTCGAATGTCCATAGCCATATTGGCTGCTTCACCAATTCCGCCTTTAAACAATACTGGTGTTACAGGGCTTTTGGTAGTTCCAATATTAAAACCAGCTTCTATTAATTGAGATTGTAAAGAATTAACAACTTTCCACAAGTTGTCTTTCAATTCCGGCTTGGTTTTTAATAACTCCAATCTTTTTAATGCACCCAACACCAACGGCATCGGTAAAGACTTGGCAAATATTTGCGATCTTGTATTGTACCTTAAATAATGAATGATGGCCTTATCTCCTCCAACAAAAGCACCAATGGAAGCCATTGATTTTGCGAAAGTAGAAAAATAAAGATCAATACCATCTTGAACACCTTGCTCTTCGCCCGTTCCAGCACCTGTAGCACCCATAGTACCAAAACCATGTGCATCATCCACAAATAACCTGAAATTGTATTTATCTTTTAAAGAAAGTACGCCTTTGAGGTCTCCTTGGTTGCCACTCATTCCAAATACTCCCTCCGTAATCACAAGAATTCCTCCTCCTGTTTCATTACATATCTTGGTAGCTCTTTGAAGTTGCTTTTCAAGGTTGTCTAAATTGTTGTGTGGATAAACAAATCTTTTACCCATATGCAAACGAACACCATCTAAAATACAAGCATGTGATTCTGCGTCGTACACAATAACATCTCTTCTATCCACAACGGCATCAATTATGGAAACAACGCCTTGGTATCCGAAGTTCAACAACATTACTTCTTCTTTGCTTATGAACTCAGCCAATTGCTTTTCTAAAGCAATGTGGTGTACTGAGTTTCCGGACATCATACGAGCGCCCATTGGATAAGCCAATCCGAATTCAGCTGCAGCATCAGCATCAGCTTTTCTTACTTCCGGATGGTTGGCAAGGCCTAGGTAATTATTCAAACTCCACGTAAGCACTTCTCTGCCTTGAAACTGCATTCTTGGTGCAATTTCACCTTCAAGTTTAGGGAACATAAAATAATCTTCGGTAACATGTGAATGCTTACCGAGCGGTCCCAAATCAGTCACTAATTTATCAAATATATCTATCATTAACCTAGAGGTTTGGATTCTTCTAACTCAAAAAACGTTGCAAATGTAATGTTTAGTGAGCACTTATCAAATATCTAATTTGCAAATAATCTTACTTCAGTATTCTAAAAATGGTAAATTATAGTTAGCATTGCATAAGAAATGATGAACCAAACCCATTTTTCGATGACCCGAATAACCAAGATTCTAATTGCCAACCGAGGAGAAATTGCTGTTCGAATTATAAAAACGGCCCATTTATTAAATATTAAGACGGTTGCTGTATACAGTGAAGCCGACCGACTGGCGCCACATGTGCGTTTAGCGAATGAAGCAGTTTTGTTAGGCCCACCCCCATCTTCAGAATCTTATTTAATTGAAGAAAAAATTATCGAAGCTGCAAAAGCTACAGGAGCCAACGCCATACACCCCGGTTATGGGTTTTTATCGGAGAATGCTGGTTTTGCTAAAAAAGTAGCAGACAACAACCTTATATTTATAGGCCCTTCTCCAGAAGCAATAGAAGTAATGGGTAGCAAATTAGCAGCCAAACACGCGGTTTCTAAGTACGATATCCCAATGGTCCCTGGAACTGACAAGGCCATTCAAGATCCGGAGGAGGCTAAAGTTATTGCCAAGAAAATAGGATTTCCTATATTAATTAAAGCGAGTGCCGGAGGTGGTGGCAAAGGGATGCGGGTTGTCAACAATGAAGGCGAGTTAGAAGAAAACATGGCCAGGGCCATCAGCGAAGCAGAATCAAGTTTTGGAGATGGGTCTGTTTTTATAGAAAAATACATTACCTCTCCTAAGCACATTGAAATTCAAGTATTAGGGGATCAGCACGGCAATGTCATTCATTTGTTTGAAAGAGAATGTTCGGTGCAAAGAAGGCACCAAAAAGTGGTGGAAGAGGCACCCTCTCCAGTAGTTTCAGAAGAAATGCGCAACAGAATGGGGCAAGACGCCATCAATACCGCCAAAGCTTGTGGGTATTACGGAGCCGGAACGGTGGAATTCATTGTAGACGAAGCAATGAACTATTACTTTCTTGAAATGAATACCAGGCTTCAGGTAGAGCATCCAGTTACAGAAGAAATTTCTGGAGTAGACCTAGTAGAACAGCAAATATTAGTTGCACAAGGAGAAGCCCTTCAAATCAAACAAGAAGATTTAACCATCAACGGGCACGCTTTAGAACTAAGGCTTTATGCCGAAGATGCCGAAGACAACTTTATGCCGGATACCGGCACCTTGAACGTTTATAAAAGACCTTCGGGACCTGGCGTACGTGTGGACGATGGATTCGATGAAGGTATGGAAGTTCCAATATACTACGACCCTATGATTGCCAAATTAATTGTTCATGGCAGCAATAGAACAGAGGCCATCAATAAAATGATACAAGCGATCAATGATTATAAAATTGAAGGGATTAAGACCACCCTGTCATTTGGAAAATTTGTATTTGAACACCCTGAGTTTCAGAACGGTTCTTTCACTACTAAGTTTGTTGAGAGCCATTTTTCACCGGAAAAATTAAAACTCGGCAAACAAAATGAAAAACTTGCGGCAGCGATAGCAGCTGCGATGTTTTTTGAAAAAGACAATGCGATTCCAAAAATTTCAAATGACGAAAATTTGGGCTGGAATAGCAGAATGCAATAAAATATGGCGGAAATAAAACCGATTAGAGCTTATAAATACAATAGAAAGTACTTTAATACTATTGAAGTACTCACCTCTCCTTTATTTGATGTGGTGTCAGAAAAATACCGAAATTCCCTTTATAAGAATGCGTTGAATAGCATCCATCTTTCTGTTCCTTTTGGTGGAGAAGAAGCAGCTGAGAACGCGTTAAACACCTGGAATAAGTGGAAGGACGAACACATTGTAGAACAAGACAACTTGCCTGCAATTTATGTCTATTACCAACATTTCACTTTACTGGGTTCACAAAAAACCTATTGTCGCAAAGGTTTTATCTGCAACATAAAAATCTCAGATTGGGAGGAGGGAATAATATTGCGGCACGAGAACACCATTCCGGCTGCCGTGAATGATAGAATTGATTTGCTCGAAAAAACGCAGCTTAATGTGAGCCCAACCCATGGGTTGTATACCGATGATAAAAGATCACTGGAAGACTACATGGATGAAGCCATGAAAAATCCATTGTACGAAACGGAAGACTACCAGGGTGTACGAGATGTGCTTGCCGTCATTCATGATAAAAATGTAGTGGATACTTTTGTTCGAGTTCTAAAGAACAAAAAAGTTATATTAGCGGATGGCCACCACCGGTATGAAAGCAGTTTGCACTTCATGAAAAATGAACGAAAAAAAAACAAGCAACATACTGGTAAAGAGAGTTACAACTACCACATGATGTATTTGACAAATTCTGAAGCAGATGACCTTAGAATTATGCCTACGCACCGAGTGGTAAAAAAGGTAGCCCCACAAATACTAAAAGACATCCCCAAGTATTTCTCCGAAGATTTTAATGTAAAAGAGATTGAAGATGCATTTTCTTTAAACGAAATTATTGCAGGTAAAGAACATGCTTTTGGCATTATCACAAAAGAGGGCAATTACAAAATCCGATTGAAGTCCAACGCCCAATTGAACAACCCATGGAAATTTCCTGACAAAATAAAGGCGCTCGACTTAACCGTAATGCATTATTTCATCATTGAGAAAATATTAAAAATAAAAGGGAAAAACCAGCGAAAAGACGACAACATCGACTTTGATAGGAGTTTTTCTGATTGTTTGACAAAAGTAAAAATGGGTGCAGTGGACATGGCCATCATAACCAACGAAATTGCAATAAAGGATGTCAAAGAAGTGTGCTATAGTGGCCATACCTTGCCTCAAAAGTCGACCTATTTTTACCCTAAAGTAATTTGCGGTTTTTTATTCAGCTCCATTCATGAAAAAGATTTCCAAGTACCGTTTGATCCTGGCTTCTAAATCACCTAGAAGGCAGCAAATTTTAAAAGATGCAGGCTTCAATTTTAAAGTTGAAGCCAAATCTGTTGATGAAAGTTATCCGGTAGAATTAGCTCCAGAAGAAGTTCCTGCATTTTTAGCTCAAAAAAAGGCCAATGCCTATTCCCAGTTAGAAGATGGCGCGTTGTTAATAACGGCCGATACCGTGGTAATTCTAAACAATACGATTTTAGAAAAGCCGAAGTCTAAAAGAGAAGCTATTGATATGTTACAACAGTTAAGTGGTAAAACACATACCGTTATAACCGGGGTTTGCCTCAAAACCAACCACTCTATTTGCACTTTTTCGGACCAAACGCTAGTTACTTTTAAAGAATTGACCATAGAAGAAATTGAGCACTATGTTGGCACCTACCAACCCTTCGACAAAGCAGGTGCTTACGGGGTTCAAGAATTTATAGGAATGATTGGAGTAACCAAAATGGAAGGCTCCTTTTACAACGTAATGGGGTTGCCAGTACACCTTGTATATGAACAATTAACCAAGCTCAACTAAATAGGTTGGTTGGTATTTATTTCAAGAGCACATTTAAAATGTCCTTCTGGGCATTCCGTTTTACCGTGTAGCCCACAGGGTCTACAATTTAATTCAGATTGCACCTCTAAAATTTTACTATCATCAGACAGCGGTCCAAAACCAAAGTCGGGAATGGTCGAGCAAAAAACTGCAGTTACAGGGGCATTCATGGCCGAACATAGGTGCAACGGGCCAGAATCATTTACAAAGTTCCTTACAGCGCTTTGCATAAGGGCAGCAGATTCCAAAAGATTCAATTTTCCAGTTAGATTTTTGATATTTGTACGGTTGCTTTGCTGCATTATAGCATCTGCAATCGTTTTATCTCCTGGGCCACCTATTAAATAAACCAACCAATCATTGGGTAAATTTGCTATCAATTCCACCCATTTTTCAATCGGAAATTGTTTCGTATACCAAACAGATGCTGGTGCAATTGCCACGAATGGTTTTTCTGTATATGCCGCCACTTTTTCTTTTTGAGGGGCAGTTGGGTACAATTTTGGTTTGGAGAGTGTTGCACCATAAAATTCTTTTATTAATAAAAAATTTCGTTCTACCTCATGCACAAACGAGCCGACCCCAATCTCGTGCGCAATGCGTTTAGTAAAGAAAAAAGACATTGGGTTTTTTGCAAAACCTATAGTGGTTTTTGCTCCTGAAAAAGCAGTTATTAGCCCCGTAGTAAAAAACCTTTGTGCATTTATAACAGCCTCGTATTGTGTTTTGCGGATGGTTTTAATCAAGTGGATTAGGTTGCGGTATTTACTTTTTTGCTTGTCAAAAACCAATACATTGCGCAAAAAAGGGTGTCCTTTGAACAACCCTTCATTGCCCTTCCTTACCAATATATCTATGGGCAAACCAGGTTGTTTCTGGTGCAAACTTTCAACCAAACTCGTCGCTAAAATAACATCTCCAATAAATGCCGTTTGTATGATTAAAATTCCTGATCCTTTATTCATGTTGCACAAAAGTAAAAAAATATTCAAATGGAAGCCTTAGAATACCAATAAATTCCGCACTTAGGCTTTCGCTTCGCTGGTCATTTTCTTTAGCCCTTTATTTAAAAACCACCCTGTAATAGCAGTAGCGATAACATCGGCCAAAGGAAAGGCATACCAAATACCTTCAACACCAAAAAACAAAGGCATTAGAAGCACCAGTGGAATCAAACAAAAACCCTGTTTGGTCAGCGTGAGTAAAAGTGCCGGAACTGCTTTGCCAATGGCCTGGAAATAAGCAGACCCTATAAGCTGTACTAAAATTACAGGAGTTGCCATAAAAACCAGCAGCAACGCATTGGGGGTAATGCGCAATAGCTCGGGATCATCAGTAAACAACCGAACAATAGGCTCTTTAAACAAAAGTATGTTGGTATAGATAAAAATGGAAACCATAGTCCCATATCCGATCGACTTCAATATTACCTCCTTTACCCTACCAAATGCCTTAGCGCCATAGTTAAATCCAGCAATTGGAATAATGCCTTGTGTAATACCCAAAATGGGGAAAAGTGAAAACATCATAACCCGGTTGATGAGCCCAAAAACTGAAACATAGATGGCTCCTCCGTAATGGTACAAAGAATGGTTTAAGACAATCGACAGCAAACTGATGGTGCCTTGTCGGGCCAAAGTAACAAAACCCAGCGCGCCCATTTCTTTCATGATGGGTACATTGGGGGTCAAATTATGCCATGCAAAATGAAGCCCGCTTTTTTTCTTCAGAAAAAAATACAAGGCGTACCCCGTACTAATCATATAAGAAATAACAGTTGCCCATGCTGCACCTGCCATGCCCATATCCAATACTTTAATAAAAATGGGGTCCAAAACAATATTGATTAAGGAAGGAACCAACATGATAACCATTGCATTTTTAGGAAAGCCAACCGCCCGAATATTAGAATTACTCATCATGGCGAAAGCCAAAAACGGTACTCCAAGCATAATAACCCTGTAATAATCGGTAGCAAAACCAACTATTTCCCCTTTCGCACCAAAAGCTTCTAAAACAATGGATTCAAAACCAAACCCCAATAAAACAAAAACAACAGACAGCAACAAAGTGGCCAATATTTGGTTGCCAAAGGTAGCATTGGCTTTGTCTTTTTCTCCACTACCCAATGCCCGTGCTATTATAGAACTCCCACCTATTCCAATAGCCATTCCTATGGAAGAAATTAAAAAGGAAATTGGAGAAACTACAGTGATGGCGGCTATCCCCAATGGGTCTACCCAATAACTCACAAAAATTGTATCCACAATCATATACACCGAAAGCACAAAAAAACCAACGCTGGCTGGTACTGCCTGTTGCACAATCAACTTGGAAATTTTATCCTTACCAAGATCCTGAAAATCACTCATAAATGAATTTCCTCCTTGGTCTTACTTTCGACTGTTTTTGTTTTTTCTTCCAAAAGATTTCTTCTTAGACTTACCCAAAACGGCTCCTTGCTTAGAATCGCGTTGCTGAGGTGCAAACCCCAGTAATTTATTGATCATTTCAGGATGCTGGGCTTTCCGAAGTGTATCTTTGATCCACTGGTGGTTTTCTCTTTTGTACCAAAAAAAGAATTTGTTTTGGTCCTTTTTCTTTACCGCATCCTTAACTGTATACACGGGTTTGAGGGTATAAGGATGCAAGCCACTATAATATATTACGGTGGCTACAGTCATTGGGGTAGGTGTGAAATCTTGTACTTGTTCGAGTTTGAAACCCATATCCTTTGTTTCAATGGCCAAATTGGCCATATCCTGCATTTCACATCCAGGGTGAGAAGAAATAAAATAAGGAATCAGCGGTTGATTCAAATTATTTTTATGGTTGATTTTATCGTATCTCTTTTTAAAATCGTGGAAATGCTTGAACGAAGGTTTTCGCATAACCCGCAATACAGGATCAGAGGTGTGTTCTGGAGCCACCTTTAAACGACCAGGAATGTGGTGCTTGATTAGCTGTTCCATATACGCCGTTAAACTTTTGGACTCATCTACTTTATTGTGCTCTGGTACAAGCAAATCGTATCGAATGCCACTGCTAACAAAAGCCTTCTTAACCTTTGGGTTCTCATCTACCTTTTTATACAAGTTGGTCATAGCAGTGTGAGAAGTATCCAAATTATGACATACTACTGGGTGTATACAGGAGGGGCTTGAACATTTATCGCATATGCTCTGCACCTTTCCTTTCATTTTATACATATTGGCCGATGGGCCACCTAAATCAGAAATATACCCCTTAAAATCAGGCATTTCCGTCACTGCTTCAACCTCTTTTAAAATCGATTTTTCTGACCTACTTGCAATCATTTTTCCTTGGTGAGCAGAAATGGTGCAAAAACTACAACCCCCAAAACAGCCACGGTGCATGTTGATGGAGAATTTAATCATTTCAAAAGCAGGAATTGCGCCCCTTTCGCTGTATTTAGGATGCGGCAACCTGGTAAAAGGAAGATCAAAGGAAGCATCAATTTCCTTTTCCTTCATAGTTTGAAAAGGTGGGTTGATCACCAGACGCTTGTCTCCAATGACCTGCGACAAACGCTCCGCGTTTTGTTTGTTGGACTCTTGCTCTATGTGTTTAAAATTTGCTGCAAAAGATCTTTTGTCTTCCAAACACTTTTCGTGTGATGCCAATTCTATGGTATTCCAATGTACTCCTTTTGGCAACTCTTCTGAAACAGGCAACAACACAGCGGTTTGTTTAATCGTTTTTAACGATTGCATTGGCACCCCTTTGCTCAACAGACCCAAGATTTGTTTTAAAGGTTGTTCTCCCATCCCATACACCAGAATATCCGCTCCAGACTCCTCCAATATCGAAGGCATTAGCTGGTTCTTCCAATAGTCATAATGGGTAACCCTTCGCAATGAAGCTTCTATCCCCCCTATTAGCACTGGGGTATCTGGGTACAATTTTTTTAAGATTTTTGTATATACTGTAGTAGCATAATCTGGCCTAAAGTTGGCTTCTCCGCCTGGTGTATAGGCATCATTAGAACGTTTTCTTTTAGCGGCAGTGTAGTGGTTGACCATAGAGTCCATACAACCTGCCGTTACACCAAAAAACAAATTGGGTTTACCGAGCTTTTTAAAATCGCGCAAATCGTCTCTCCAGTTGGGCTGTGGTAAAATTCCAACGCGGTACCCTTCCACTTCAACCAACCGCGCAATAACAGCGGATCCAAAAGCTGGATGGTCCACATATGCATCTCCAGATACTACAATAACATCCAAAGAATCCCACCCCCTCATTTCCATCTCTTTTTTGGTTGTTGGCAACCAAGAGTTCGTTTTGTGTTCCAATTTCATACTCAATTCAATACCTTATACCGTACAAAGGTAAACAATATGAAATTACAATGACTCCTTTGTTGGATTATCTTCTGAACAAAGCAGTCAAATTACGTTTTGTTTGATTAAATTCACCCATCCAAACTACCAAATATGAAAAAATTAATCTTCCTCCTTTCAATAGTCTTTGTAATAGTCTTTATACCCGGGTGTGGTACTTCCAATGACAAACCCTTGGTCCACACTGTCTATTTTTGGTTTAAAAAAGATGCTTCCATTCAAGATATCAATGCATTCACTTCCAAAACAGAAGATTTAAGAAAAATAGAATCCGTTGGTGCTTTGTATTACGGACAACCTGCAAATACTACCAGGCCAATAGTAGAAAAATCTTATCATTGGGCTGTAGTAGTTCATTTCAAAGACCTGGAAGCCCACAACACCTACCAAGCCGATTCTATCCACACCAAACTAATTGCCCAATACAAGCACATTTTTGAACGAGTAATGGTTACTGATTTTCAATAATCTCAACATTTGGCAGTGTATTTGCGTATTGAGTTGTATAGTATTTGAAAAAATATAATAACTCAATTTTTATGAAATATATAAATAAGTTAAGCAGCATTTTTTATGGTAGCTTGTTGGTGGTTTTATTCTTTGGATCTTGTTTGTACAAACTCGTTAGCCTCACTTATGAAGGAGCACTCAATAAGTCCGACACCCACAGTTTGCGCGGTTAATTCTAGAAGATAATCCCTGGCCTGGCTAGATTTTTGTATATTTAAACCAACAATTTGACTTTAGAATGAGACGTTGGATTTTCATACTCTTTTTACCTCTATCCATTTGGGCACAAAACAACAACCAATTTTATAAAAAGGGGTTGCAACAGTTGGACCAACAACGTTATTCTGAAGCTTTAGAATCCTTTCATAAAGCCATTTACAGCAAACATTGCCCCACCGACGCCTATTACCACAGAGGTAGTTTAAATGCTTATTTTGGGTCTTATGACAAAGCAATTGTAGATTTCGACACCTACATTCAATTGAACCCAAATAATATGGAGGGCTATTTGGGTCGTGGCAATGCACTGCTCCTCAATGGGCAGTACCTTCGGGCTAAAAAAGATTTCTTAAAATTACTACTAATGCCAAAAGGCAGTACCAATGCCCTAATCTTTAGGAACACTGCTTTTGAATCTGGTGCAGACAAAATATTTACGGCACAAGGCGCCATATCTGGTATGCTATACGATTATTTGGGAAAAACTGAATACGGTCTAAAAAATTACGAAGCCTCTTTGGCATACTACGATTCGGCTCTGGTTTATGATCCATCCAACGAAGACATCTACACCAACAAAGCAGTGTCTTACGAGTCGCTTGAAAAACCGGAAGAGGCTATTGCAATGTATTTAGAAGCGCTGAAGTTAAACCCAAACAACAGCCAAGTATACAGCAATATCGGCAGCAATGCATTGGCCTCGCGACAATTCGAAACAGGGGTGAAATATTTAAAAAAAGCGATAGAACTCAATCCAAACCTACCCTTTCCGTATGAGCAGTTGGGTTTCTTCTATTTAGAATTTGATTTAAATGCCAACGCGCTCAAATATTTCAACGAAGCCATAAAAAGGAACAGTACAAGCCCTGAAAACTACTTGAACCGTGGGTTGGCCCACGAACACCTCCAGGCCTATACCAATGCCGTTGCAGACTATCAAATGGCCTTACAGATAGACCCTAGATTTTACAAAGCCTACCTCAATATGGGCAACGTTTATCAAAAAACGGAACAATGGGATGACGCCCTACAAACTTACTCCTCTCTAATTTTTTTGCAGAAACAATACGGCCCAGCCTATTACAATAGATCCATTGTGTACTACCGTAAAAAAGAGTTGGGCAAAGCATGTGAGGATTACAAAAAAGCAGTAAACCTAGGCATAAATGGAGACGAAAAACTTCGGAAGAAAGTTTGTTTAGACGATTTATAACAACTTGGAGCCCCTTATACCAGAACCTGTCAATTGCTCAATAAACTCTTTTCTATAATTTCTTGAAACGGTTAGCAAGTGTTCCCCACACTGCACTGTATTGCCTTCTACTACTTTCACATGGTCCAAATTGACAATATAGGATTTATGAATCCTAACAAATTTGCTTTCCGGTAAAGCTTCCACCATTCCTTTTATGGTTTGATAAGATATCAAATCTTGATCCGTAGTTTTTACACGAATATAGTCTTTCAGCCCTTGTATCACCTGGATGTTGTCTACTGGTATTTTGATTATTTTCTTATCTACTTTAAAAATAACTTCTTGGTCCAAAACTTCGGTTGCAACAGGGTTGGGAATTGGTTTCCTTTTGTTTAATTCTTCCAAAACCCTATCTATACTTTTCACAAATCGTTGAAAGCTTATCGGTTTCACTAAATAATCCAAAGCATTGAGTTCAAAGCCTTCTACAGCGTATTCGCGATAGGCCGTAGTAAAAATAACAAAGGGAGGGTTGGTAAGCGTTTTAAAAAATGAAAGACCATCAATTTCTGGCATTTGAATATCCAAAAAAACCAAATCTGGTTGCTGGTCTTTGATGCGTTGCAATCCTTCCAATGGATTCTGGGCTGTAAAAAGCAATTCCAAACAATCTACTTTTTCCACAAAAGACTGAACAACTTCGATGGCCAAAGGCTCATCATCTATAATGGCACATTTAATGGCACTCATATTAATGGGATTTCCAATGTAACGGTATACTCTTCTTCGTTAACGGCTGTTATTAGTTGGTGGTTGTCATTGAATATCAATTGCAGTCTCCTTTCTAGATTTTCTACTCCTACTCCGCCGTTTTTATAGGTTATTTTGTTTTTCTTATTGAGGCTGTTGACTATTTTAAATTGCAACATCGACCCTGTTAAGTCAAATTCCATGCAGATTTTAATAACACCGTTGTTGTTTTTCCCTCCGTGTTTTACCGCATTTTCTACTAAGGGTATAAACAGCAAGGGTGGTACTTTGTATCCTTTGTCTTCCCCGTTTATTTCAATTTCAAATTCAAGATCTCCGCCATGCCTCAATTTCTCCAACTCCAATACATCCTGAATGTGTTTCACCTCTCTTGATAACAACACTTCCTTAGAACGCGTTTCATAAATTACATAAGACATCAAATCAGACAATTTCAATATAACCTCTGGGGCCAAATCCGATTTTTTCAAACTTAAGGCATACAAACTGTTCAAAGTATTAAAAAAGAAATGCGGCTGCATTTGGGACTTCAAATAATTCAATTCGTTGGTAATGTTCTGCTTTTCAACTTCCTGTACAAATTTTTCCTTTTTTCGTTGCTGTCCAAAAGTTGCAATTGCAGTGGTGACGCCTATCAATGAGAAAAAGGTAATTAATTGAGGAATGGTGCGTTTCGAATTGAACAAAGCATCCGGAACGTACGAGTACTTACAAAGCCCGGCATACACAAAGTTATTAAGCAAGGTTTGCATGGTAAGGTTGAGCACCAACACACACACTACTAACAACAAGAAATACGGAACAAACCTATTGTTATTCAAGTATTTAGGAAGCAAATACAACCAATTAATGTACACCGCTGCAATGTGAAACACCACAGAAACACACATTTGATATATGGCAAGTTCGTAACCATTTTCCAATGCACTGCCCAAATAAATGACATGAAAAGAAAAATATGCCACCCAAAATAAAAGGTGTTTGGAGGGAGACCACAATCGATTCAAAGATAAAGAAACCGCTTTCATACCTAACAAAGGTATTGGATAATAAGCGCATTGAAAAGCCCCCGGGTTCAATTTCGACATGAGGGTGGCTTTTTGTGACCAAAAGTAAAAATTCATTTTTAACGTGTTCCTGCACTTTAAAACTCGTACTCTAGTTTGGCTTGGACCAACTTCTTTTTGTTTGGTTGTTTTATAGGAAAGGAATTATTTATAATTTGCTGCTTTTAAAATTTAACCAAGTTTATATATGATCTTTTCGGTTGATAACATTGTAACTTTGTTATTGCTTGTTTTGTTGCAAGCGGTATTGGGGTTTGATAATCTATTGTACATTTCACTGGAATC
Source organism: Cytophagales bacterium Alg240-R148 (assembly GCA_900537185.1). Classification (GTDB taxonomy): domain Bacteria; phylum Bacteroidota; class Bacteroidia; order Cytophagales; family Cyclobacteriaceae; genus Alg240-R148. The sequence goes on along the minus strand of LS999826.1, from coordinate 1,277,469 downwards.
AAAAAAGGCACCCAAAGAAAAACAAGCCTTTGTAAGACAATTAGGAATTGGCATCGCCATTGTTTTAAGAATAGTCTTATTGTTTGTTTTGATTAATTTGATAGGTTATTTCCAAGATCCAATTATGCATTTAGGCCTAGTCGGAATTGCAGAGGGAAGTTTCAACATCCACAGTTTAATAGTTTTGGGTGGAGGCGTTTTTATCATTTATACTGCTACCAAAGAAATATGGCACATGATATCCTTTGATGATTCTGAAGCAAAGGAAGCTGAGATGCAAAAAACATCCGTGAGCAACGTAATAACCTGGATAGTCATTATGAACCTGGTATTTTCATTTGATTCAATATTGAGTGCCATGGCCTTAACCGATGTATTTTGGGTAATGGCAGCTGCCATCATATTAAGTGGTATTTTGATGATTTGGTTGTCAGACAAAGTCTCCGTGTTCTTACAAAAAAACAGATTGTATGAAGTTTTGGGGCTTTTCATTTTGTTTATAGTAGGCATTATGTTGCTAACCGAGGGAGCACATTTGGCCCATCTACAATTATTTGGAGATGCAATCACTCCAATGAGCAAAACCACTTTCTATTTTGTTATTGGTGTATTGGTTTTAGTAGATATCGTTCAAGGCAGGTACCAAAAGAAACTAACTTTAAAGAAAAAATAATCTCAAAAATAAAAAAGACTTCAGGTATACTGGGGTCTTTTTTTATTGGTATTAATTTAACAAAAAGCGCTGCTTCCCGCAATCACCTTCCATTGCCCATCCTTTTTGTTCCATACCCTTAATATTTTAAAAATACCTTCGAAAGGGTTGCCTTGAAACGACCCTTTCATATCAGCAGTTGCGGATACAATTGCTACATTTTCGTGTATATCAACTTTCGAGTCGGACAATTCCAGGCGGCTCACTTGCATACCTCCTGTGCGGTAGTTTTCTAAATCCATGGCTTTGTCTACAACCATGCCTCCAGGAATAACAAATTGCAAATTATCATCTATTAGTGCCTCCATTTGAACCGTATCAGAGTGGAGCATGGCTGCTTGCATTGCAGCCTCACAGGATTTGATTTCTTCTAACATACTATGAAACTAACTAATTAAAATCTCAATAACTAGCTGGAAGCCACCCTTTTCCAATGGACCTTTTCATCCAAACTTGTTCTATCTTCCTGTTGTTGGTCTGGTGCTTCAAAAATAAAATCATACAAACCAAAAGTTTTATGGTAGTGCCGAATGCGCATGGTGCCGTTAAAATCTACTGCAATCCAAAGATTATTTTTTAAGATCCTGGTTATTTCTACTACTTCTTCTCTACTCACCTCTAAGTATTCCAATACAGAATCCTCTATTTGATCTGCTTCCTGCACTTGCAAATCTAGCTCCCAATTGTTTGTGCTTTTATGTCCTTTATACCGGGACCCCACTATTTCCAACTCTCCTTTTTCAATTTTAACTCTAAAAATATGCAAATAAAAATAAGGCCGATTGTATTGCTTCCTCTTGGCATTGTTACCCTCCTGCTTTTTTGTATTTACTATTTGGAAACTCCAGGCCTCGGGAACCCTCTTGAGCACAAGAAGCCTGGGCCCAACATTTTCATGGAACTTTTTTAAAGTCTCAAAATCGGCTTGTTGTTCTTGGTAATACCCAAGCATTTCATTCTTTTCGTACCACTCTTGCCGCAATAAGAAAATATCGTCCTGCAACCAAATTAACAAAACAACAAGTATGGCCATGCTGGCCATACTAACTTTAAATATTGTAGTTTGATAAAAATGCCTGAACCTATTTTTTTTGAACTCAGAAAGCCCAGAATAATCGGCTTGTCCTTTTGGCTTGTCTTTTGAAACGGTGGTTTTCGAATCAACGGCTTTTCTTTTCTCAAATGGTTTTTTACCTTTTCGCTGGTACACTTCTTTGCGCATACCAAACCCCATATATCCCATATTTAAAAAAAATTATTTTAACTCCACATTCAATTGCCTTCCCTCCTCTTTGGCTTTATTGTCCATAGAAGTACCTACAGCCAACCCGATGGCCATACCAATTGGAAGTCCTATGCCTAAAAATGCCATATTCCCTAAACTCGCGCCAAAAGCCACCCCCATAGGGAGTCCAAATACAGACATACCCATCATCATCCAAAAAGTTCTGTGGTGTCCCAAAGTGACGAGTTTCAATTCTTTTTCAACCAACTTGGCAATATGGGCTTGTGCCATTCTCAACTCTTTTGAAAATAATTTCACATCCCCATTGCTGCCGTTCACTTTCTTGATTTGTTGGTTGATCAATTCAACAATTCCAGGTTGAATTTCCCTTGCTTTTAATTCAGATATAAACTTCTCAAAAACATGACAACGCGAGCTGAGTTTTTTATTGCTTTCGATGTCTGTAGGAACCTGTAATTCTATAATTTCCATTTTTGTTTGTAATAAAAAGAGTAAAAGAGAATTGATTAGTTAAATATAAGGAATTATACATTTTATTCATTGTCAGGAAGCTTTTTGTTTGTGTCAATTCGTTAGATGGTAGCCAGTGTCGGAATTCAGTACCCTGGCTCTTTAACTTGTACCCTTCTGTCCTTGGCCAACAATCTTTTAGATAGAGACACTTGGTCGACTCGACCTGGGGAATAAAAATAACGTTGCCATACCCCAAAAGTATTTTTTTTCACAAAAAACAGAAACCCTCCTCACTAAAGGTTGTCTATAGACTACAACATCAAACAAGAGAACACAACAAACTACCAAAAAGATGAATAGGAAATTAACATTAATTTTAACAGCTTGTTCTTTTTTATTTTTAGCGTCTTGTGACCACCACAAACTCTGTGTAAATGGGAGCGGACTTACACAAAAAAGAACTTTGAACATAAGCCAATTTGATGCCCTTACCATGAGCATATCCGGGAAAGTTTATGTTTCAAAAGGAGCAGAAACAAAAGTAGAAGTAGAAGGCCAAGGCAACGTGATCGACCAACTCAGCACGAATGTTCAAAACCAACATTGGGAAATAGAATTCAAGAAAAACAAATGTTTCAATTATGGCCAGTTGGACATTCACATTACGGTGCCCAATATAAAGGAGATTAACATCACGGGCAGCGGGGATATCGTGATGCTGGACTCCTTCGACAACAACTCTTTTAGCGCTAGAATTTCTGGTTCAGGCGATATGGAGTTAAAAACAAACACATTGACACTATATGCAGTCATCAATGGATCCGGGGATATGGAAATTGAAGGTACGGCCAACACCTCCGATTTGCTAGTTACCGGATCCGGTGACCTCCATGCATTCAATTTTGACAACCAAACTGTAGAAGCTAAGATTTCAGGCTCCGGCAATATTCTAACTTCTGTAGACAAAGAATTAAAAGCCCTAATCACCGGAAGTGGTTCGGTGTATTACAAAGGCAACCCCTCTATTTCTTCTCGTATAACCGGAAGTGGTTCGGTGGTTCAAAACTAATTTAAAAACCAATTTTTTCGTTTATTTATTTACTAGCATCTTCCAAAAGGGAAGGTGCTTTTTTTTGTTTTAAGAGGTAAAATGGCTTTTTGTCCGGGTTTTGTCTAGGTACATTCCACGCCCTGTCTTAACCTTGTCTAGCCAATAAAATTTCAGATTCAATAGATTATTTGAAGCTTGCAAACGGAAAGCCTTATATAAGGCATCCCACTTGTTTAATTGTTCCACTTTAATCATTGAATATGAAAAACAGTTTACTACTAACCTTTCTTTTATTAACCATCCAAGTTGCTGCTGTCTTTGCACAGGAAGTCAGCATCAGCGGTGTTATAAAAGGAGCGGACGACAAAAGCCCTATACCAGGGGTAAATGTTAGAATCAAAGGAACCACTACCGGTACCATATCTTCTGCAGAAGGGGTCTATAACATAGGCGCCAACCAAGGAGATGTATTGGTTTTTTCTTTTGTAGGATTTGTGACAAAAGAAGTTACAGTTGGCAACCAGACAAAACTGGATGTCGAATTGACTTCAGATATACTTCAATTAAATGAAGTAACAGTAACTGCACTAGGAATCGAAAGAGAAAAAAGAGCCATTGGATATGCTTTATCTGAAGTAGGTTCTGAAGACATTGCAGGCAATGGAGAACCAAATGCTATTTCTTCCTTGGCAGGAAAAGTAGCTGGTGTCAATATAAGTTCTACTACAGCCGGTCCAACGGGCTCCAATCGGGTAGTGATTCGAGGCATCAGCGAACTCAGTGGAGACAACCAACCCCTGTACATTATTGATGGTGTTCCTGCAGTGAATGGCAACGTAGGAAGTGCCAATGAAAATGGTGGGTTTGATTTAGGGGATGGATTGTCCGATATCAATCCCAACGATATTGAAACCGTCACTGTATTAAAAGGAGCATCCGCTTCTGTATTGTACGGAAGTAGAGCACTTAATGGTGTTGTAATGATTACCACAAAAAAAGGTTCGAGCCGCAAAGGGTTGGGTATAGAATTCAACAGCAGTTTGACAATAGATCAAATCTCCACCAAGTTAGACGAAGTACAGAAAACTTACGGCCAAGGAAGCAACGGATTGCTTCCAAGAGATGAAACACAGGCGAGCAATATCACATCCAATTGGGGACCGCGATTTTCGGATGCTGATGAAATCATTCAACGCGATGGTTCTGTTAGGCCGTATGCCTACCTCGAAAACAATGTCCAGGATTTCTTTAGAGACGGACAAACATGGATGAACTCCTTAGCAATCAGCGGTGGAGATGAAAACAGCAACCTCAGGTTGTCCTTGTCCAATATTAACAACGATGACATTATTCCAAATAGCGGCATGCAACGCAATACAGTTGGCTTTAGAGGGTATACCAAAGTCACCCCTAAACTTTCAGTAGATGTAAAAGGAAATTTATTTACAGAAGAAGTAGAAAACAGGCCTGCTTTAACAGACGATGTGAACAACATCGGTAATGGTTTGATTGGAATAGCTGGTAACTTCGACCAAGCTTGGTTGCAAAATTACCAAACAGAAGATGGTGAATACATCGATTACACTGGCAATATATTTCGTGCCAACCCCTATTGGACGCTTAATAAAACAAGCAACAAAAGTGACAAAACAAGGTTCAGCGGTTATGCGCAAATCAATTATGAAATCAATGATAAGTTGAGTTTCAACCTACAAGGTGGTACAGACTTCTTCACTTTCAGACATGAAAACTTTTATGATAAAAATACTCCTACGCAAGAAGGAGGTGCTCTAACAGAATTAAATTTAAATGTTTCTGAAAGCAATTTTCAAGGATTAATCAACTACCACACTGAAATCAATAAGGATTTTTACATTTCTGCCTATTTAGGAGGTAACCTGATGCAATCCAGAAGACAAGGCAAAAACATTTTGGCTTCTCAAATTTCAGTTCCTGGAAAAGCAGATTTGTCCAACTTCACAGAGGTTTCTGTCAATCCATTTGATATCAAGCGAGAGGTACAGTCGGTTTTTGGGTCCGCAGAATTAAGCTACAAAGAGTATTTGTTTTTCACCTTACAAGCTAGAAACGATTGGGCATCCACCTTACCGGAAGCCAATCGGTCGTTCTTATACCCTTCTGCTGATTTGAGTTTTGTTGCTACAGACGCTTTCGACATCACCTCTAAAACTTTGAGTTTTGCGAAAGTAAGAATGGCTTATGGACAAGTAGGTAGAGATTTTATCCCATACCAAACCCAATTGTATTACAACCTTTCTGGAAAATCTTTGGGTGGATACCCAATGGGTGACATTTTAGGGTCTACTATTCCAAACCCCAATCTAAAACCAGAAACCAAAACTACTTTCGAAATTGGTACAGATGTGAAGTTATTCAACAACCGCATTGGGCTGGACTTTACCTATTACAACGAAAGAACAACAGATGCTTTGATTCAATTGCCTGTTCCTGAAACAACTGGTTACCGGTTTGCATCCCTCAATGCAGCCACCTTAACCAATAATGGAGTGGAAATATTATTAACGGCTAGGGTATTGGAAATGAAAAACGGATTTAACTGGGATTTAACTGCCAACTATGCCAGAAACAGGAACAATGTTGAAAAATTACACGAACAAGTAGAAAACTATGTTGTTTCCAATGCCAGATGGGCAGGTGTATCTATTGTTGCAACTGAAGGGCAACCATTTGGAACTATCATCGGTGCTGGTTTCTTAAAAGATGAAAACGGCAACCGAATACACAACGGTTCCAATGGCAGGCCTATGCCAACAGAACAACCCATTGCTTTGGGTACTAGCTTACCAGATTGGACTGGAGGATTGATTTCGAGTATGACTTTCAAAGGGATTGAGCTGAAGGCGGCTTTGGACATCCGCGTAGGCGGCAATATCTTTTCTATGACCAATATGACCATGCATCAAAACGGTGCCCATTTAAATACGCTGGATGGAAGGGACTCTTGGAACGAATTCCAACAAGAAAGAAGGGCTACGGAAGACGCTGGAGGCAACCCAGATGATGTACCACAAGATGGTAGAGGTTATATAGGAGAAGGGGTAAAAGAAAATGGTGAAACCAATGACATTGCGATTAGTCCAGCAGATTACTGGGGCGCTATTGGTAATAATATTCCAGAACCCTTCATTTACGACGCCAGTTACGTCAAGTTAAGGGATATAGGTTTGAGCTATCAATTGCCTGCATCGCTTTTAAAGAAAACGCCTTTTACGGGCATTAAAATTGGTATCATAGGAAGAAACTTGGTGACCTTTTCGAAACACACACCCAACATAGATCCTGAATCCAACTACAACAATGGCAACGGACAAGGGTTGGAGTACGGTTCGCTTCCAGGTAGAAAAAGGTATGGGTTTAACTTATTGATCAAACTTTAAAATAAGAAAGATGAAAAAATTAACTGCTTATATATTTGTTGTGGTCATGGCGTTCGGTTGTACCGATCATTTTGACTCACTCAATACCAATCCAGTAGGTATTGCAGAACTGGAACCAGGGATTCAGCTAACTAAGATCCAGGCTGATTTATCTGGTCAAAGAGAAGAGGTTTGGCGCTACGATTTGGGAATCTGCTCCCCGCTTGTTCAGCATTTGGGTGGATCTTGGTGGACCCAGCATGGAGGCCAATACAATGTAGTCGAAAAATCGCATTGGTATACTTTATGGGAAAACACCTATCCCAGAGATTTGAAAAACATTCAGGATTTGATTGACCGAACAGTGGATGTTCCCGAATACAAAAACATGCATGCAGTGGCCAGAATTATGAAGGTTTACATCTATGCCCGCATTACAGATCTCTATGGAGACATCCCTTACAAAGAAGCCATCAAAGGTTTCACAGAGGGTAAATTATTACCAAAATACGATGAACAAAAAGACATTTATGCTGATTTCTTTGTTGAACTGGAAGAAGCCACTGCTGCTCTCGGAGCGGACAATGGTATTATTTCAGGCGACTTGTTCTACGACGGCAATATAGAACAATGGAAGCGTTTTGGTAATTCCTTGCGTTTGCGATTGGGTTTTAGACTTACCAAAGTTGACCTTGCGGAAGCACAAAAACAAGTAGAAGCAGCTATAAGCGGTGGTGTTATGACCAGCAATGAAGATGCTGCCGTTGTTTATCACCAAAACATCGAATTTGTAAATGGAGATGACACCGAAAACAGAGGGAATGGTAGGTCTCAGGTGTTCAATGCGACCCCTAACTCAGAAGGTTTCCGTCTGACCAATACTTTGGTAGACTACATGACTGCTACCAACGACCCAAGGCTGACCATTTACGGTGGAACTTATTTGGGTGACGGAACGGACATAACGCCCCATTTACAGGTTGGGCTTTCTTATGGTGGTATGTGGTGGAATGAATGGTCGGACCATGGGCCTCTTTTCGATGAAAACAACGACCCCGTTAATGATGCCAATGGAGACCAATTGTACGTTTCTCATACATACAGACAAATGCAACCAAGCAAGTACGTTTCGGCTTTGAATGCACCATTTTTCCATATAACCTATGCAGAAGTAGAGTTATTGTTAGCAGAAGCAGCCGCCAGAAACTGGGGTGGTGTTGCAGATCCTGAAGCACATTTTATGGGCGCATTGGAAGCTTCTTGTGGCTTGAGCAGTTTGTATCCGAATGCTCCTGAAATTAGTACTGTAGATTTGAATGCCCTAAAAGACAGTTTCTCTCCATTTCCGGCCGATTTTGAAGGTCGCATGGAAGTAATACACGAACAGATGTGGGTAAACTTTTTCTTAAACGGTGCAGAGGCTTACTCCAACTATAGAAGAACTGGATACCCAGAATTAGTTCCATTCACCTCTTTGGAGTGGTATGTAAGTGGTACTGGTGGTGTAATGCCTAGAAGGTTTTTCTATCCAGAAAGTGAAGCCATAAGCAATGGAAATAACCTCAACGAAGCCGTGAGCAGACTGGGTGGTTCCGATGACTTCTTACAAAGAGTTTGGTGGGATAAATAGTGGGTATTTACTCCTCGTAGGGCTTTGCTTCGGCAAAGCCCTTTTATATAAAATTGAAAGTTCATGCGCAGCATAACAATTTGTATTCTTCTATTTTTAATTTCTTGTGAAGCACCAGAACAAGTTTCTATTGAACTGCTTGGTGCCCATACTTCCATCGTGCCAGAAAATACAACAGTAGTACACTACCAATTTACTACTTCTACAAGTACAGAGGCTCAATTGCATATTTGGTCTGGTACTTCTCCCGAAAACGTTAGGGTATTTAAATTTTCATACGGGAAACACCACCACCTGAAAATTCCTTTGCACCAACCCAGCACCAAATATTTCTACAAATTTATACCCATACAAAACAAACAGCCAACTACTCCACTCTACACCAGTGAATTTGAAACGCCCCAACTCCCTCAAAGGGTTTTGGAGTACTACGATCCTTCTGCCCAACTTCCATTAGAAACAACATTAAATGGCCAACTGCTTTTTCACCACAACCGTGCGCCGGGTTGTGCCATCATGACCAACACAAAGGGAGAAGTCATTTGGTATAAATTAACTAACAATGCTATTAAATCTATTAGAAAAACTCCGGATAACAGCTTATTGCTTTTAGAAGACGATGCACAAAACCAGTTTGCTAACGCCAATATTTTATTGGAACAAAGTTTAACAGGAGACACCTTGTTCCTGTTAAAACAAGGCCAAAAAGGATTTGTACACCAGGCCCACCACGATGCCATTAAAGATAAAAAGGGAAACTATATACTTTTGACCCATGCTACAGAACAAGGAGTAGCTGGAGAAGGCATTACACAATTGGATGTTGCTGGCAATACCCTTTGGACCTGGAATTCTTTTGCTGCCAACCCTTATCTAGAAGGACAGCCCTATACCGAACCATGGGGAAATTCAATTTTCTTAGATTCGGATGAACACTACCTACTCTCTTTGAGGAAATTATCTCAAGTTTGGAAAGTAAATGCCACTTCCGGAAAGGTAGAATGGAAATTAGGAAAGGATGGGGATTTCCCAATGGAGCATTCTGATGAATTCCAATTCCAACATTTTGCACATCGTGCCAAAGACGGTAGTTTGTTATTATTTGATAACGGAGGAGACGATCGGCCAACGTCGCGCGTGCTGGCATTCGAAATTGAAGAGGAAGCCAAACAGGTCAAGACCAAAACAAATATAACCCTCCCAACCCCTCTGTATTCCAGAATTATGGGTAGTGTTATGTTACTTGCCAATCAAACCTATCTAGTAACTAGTGCCGTCAATGGGGAAATTGCAAATGTAGGCGCTGATGGAACCCTTTTGTGGTCGTTAAAAACAAAAGATAGAATTTACAGAACTCAATATATTGAATTAAATTAAATAAGATTTATGAGCAACCAGCTACAGACAGGTAGAATACTTTCCATTGATGTACTTAGAGGTTTTACAATACTCACAATGATTTTTGTAAATGAATTGGCCGGCATTTCAGATGTACCTATCTGGATGAAACACATGCCGGCAGATGCAGACGCCATGACCTTTGTGGACATCGTTTTCCCTTCTTTTTTATTTATTGTAGGGTTGTCCATTCCTTTTGCTCTAGACGCCAGGTTAAAAAAAGAAAAAAAACCTATGCCTATGGTGCTTCACATTTTCAAACGGTTTACTGGACTCTTAGTAGTCGGTTTTTTTATGGTCAATTCTGATAGCGCCTTTTACGACATCCAAGGGACCAACCAAAACATGGTTATAACTATTGGTTGGTGGAGTCTAATCATGTATATCGCGGTGGTACTGGTTTGGAACGATTACAAAAAATGGGGGTTAACATCCATCCAAAAAAAGGCCATTCAATTTACTGGAATAGCGGTACTTTTTCTGCTCTTCTTATTATATAGAAACCAAGAAGGAGGAAGAATGGGCATTCAATGGTGGGGCATACTTGGCTTAATTGGATGGGCGTATTTATTTTCATGTCTTACCTATTTGATTTATAAAGGCAATAAATGGCTGGTTGGGGCAAGTATTATAGCTTTTATCGGGTTGTATATGGTTTGTCAGTTACCATCCCTGCCAAACAGTGTTAAAAATTTCTCTGGAAATTTCACCCATACTGCCACTACGTTATCCGGAATTTTTGCAAGTCTGGTACTTTTCAACCAGCAAACAAAGGAAAAAAACAAACAGATCCTATTTCTAATATTCATCCTAGTTTGTTTTGTCTTGGGCTATCTATTAAGACCCTATTATTCCATTTCAAAAATTTGGGCCACTCCAACTTGGGTGCTGTACAGTGTAGGCATATGTTCTATTCTGCTCTATCTGTTGTATGGGGTTATTGAAAAACTTAAACTAAGCCAATGGACCACTTTTTTTCAACCTGCAGCCTCCAACCCCTTGCTTATATATTTGATACCATACATTCTAATTTCATTTTGTATCGCACTTGGGGTGGATTACCGTCCTGCATTTTTTGATGCAGGCACGTGGGGAATTGTATGGTCAATGGTTTTTTCAATTGTGATGATGTGGCTGGTTAAACTATTAAATCGTTTCAATATTTACTTAAAACTATAACCATTTTTAAAATTTGGAGCCTCTTGAACCAAATTAAACTCCTTTTGCATCAATGCAAAATTCTGTTTAGAAATGCGGCGAACATCCAACTCAAAAGCTTGTTCGCCGCTACTCCAGCGTACGCTGTGTCGCCCTCTGATTTCTGAAATTTCAAAATCTTTAGACACAACTTCAAAATTAGGTGCATCAATCCGGAGGGTACTCCCATCAAAAACATAAGTACAATAGGCCACACTTTTATCTTCAAAAATAAAATAAACATAGGTGGAAGATTCTACTACTACATAGGCCAAACCTTCTGCTGGAAGAGCTTTTCCTTTGAATTCGTACAAACCATAAATTGAATGGTGGGCTTGGTTGGCAATTTGTGCCTTTTTTTTCTTAATATTTAGCATTAAACCATTTGACACAAGTAGTATTACCGCTATTATCTTAACGCTTTTATGCCACTTTTGAAAGGGAAATCCGGCAGCTGTATGCAGTTGCAAAGCTTCCAAGGACTGGTTGGAGAAAAGAGCCTTTTTAATTCTACTAGCATAAGGAACCCCAACCAAAACTACCATCGCTATTAAATGAAAGGTGTGTTGTTTTACTGGTACATCATAGAACAAATTAATGGCCAATACTTGCACCATTACAAAGAGCAAAATCAGCACCCCAGCCCCTATTGTTTTTCTTTTGAGTAACAACAAAGCACCAATTATTTCAACAAGCCCAATTACCCTAGAATACCCCGGTGCTATTCCCATAGATGTCCAATTCAACTTCATTGGAGAAACAGAACCCATGGTAGAAAGTAAATCGAGGAAGGAAGGCTCCAGGAATTGAACCAAGAGTAGCTTTTTAAATCCATAAAGCAGCATGGCATAGACCAGGTAATATCGCAACACAATACCCAGAAAGGCAGGTTCTAATGGCAACTTAGGCTCCCGTTTTTTTAAGATGCCCCATACCCCAGCAACCAATAATGCCAAGCATAAAAAATTAAACAACAACAGCAAATCGTAGGGACGGTCGCTGCTCCCTGTACTGTGCTTGGCCACCGACTCCATATCAAAAACAAAAATTCCTGATAGCTGCACCGTTATGTCATATATATTCCCCAATACCAGGCTGCATTCTTGCAGTAAAGGCCAATGGCTCAAAGGCAAGGGTACAGGAAATATATAGAGAATAAAATAAACCAATGCTACTCTAGTAAAAAAGGCCTTTAATTTTTCCATAGAATAAAGATAATAAAGTTCAACCAATATGGCGTGGCTTGCAAGAGGTGTTGGTGGAAGGTTGCTAACTCCATTCAAAAAAGGTATATTTGAAAGTATGAAACCCACTGTTTTTAGGCTATGTATTTTTTTAGCCATTTTAACCCACTCTGTATTATTGCCTTGGTCTATCAAAGCTCAGGTAACGGAGAGAGGACTGGTTTTAATAAAAAACTTTGGGACAAAAGACTACAAATCTCACCCTAGAAATTTTTCTATTGTCCAGGATCAAAAAGGAATAATCTACGTTGGCAACGCCTATGGCTTGTTGCAATACGACGGTTCAACCTGGAAGAAAATCAATCTTCATAACGGATTATCTATCAGCAACTTATATGTAAACACTGAAAACAAACTATTAATTGGTTCTCCAGGCACATTTGGTATTATAAAACCCGATATCAATGGCACCATGGTCTATCAAAAAATATTTGATTACAAAGAGGTTCCATTGTTGAAATCAGAAATATACCAGATACTAGAATGGAAGGAGGAATTGCTCTTATTTTCAAAATCACTGTTGGTAGTGCTTGAAAAAAATACGTTTAAATTAAAAAAGGAAATCCCCATTCCTTCCATTATTTTTAAAGCTTGGGACAAAGGGGAAAATCTTATCATCCATGATTTTAAAAATTATTTTCAGTATGCCAACGAAACATTATTGGAAGATACCAACTTCGATAGAAATACTACCCAATACAAATTCAACCCCAACTGCAGCATAAAGCTTTCCGATGGGAACCAGTTAATAGGCAGCACTTATGAAGGGCTATTTTTAACCAATGCGTCTGGTCAGGTTATCAGAAATTTTAATAAAACCATTGGTTTGGCCAACAACCACATCAATGCTATTTTGGAAGACAAAAACGGCAACCTATGGGTGGCTACCGACAACGGTGTTTCCTATATTGAAATCAACAGTCCTTTTCGGTATTTCAATGAAACAAATGGAGTAGAAGGGCTTGGTTATGCCAGTATGATGTGGAACAACAAAATATTTCTAGGTACAAGCCAAGGGCTTTATTTTCAATCATTGGATTCGTTCAATAACCAGGTACAACCTGTTGACAATCTTAGAGGACAAATTTGGTGTTTAACATCCAACAAGGAGGCCATGTTGATTGGACATGCCGAAGGATTATTCAGTTGGAAAAATGGTACAACCTCCTTAATAAAACCCTTAAAAAATGTTTGGACAATTGTAAAACACCCAACGAAAGAAATTTTAGTAGTTGGCCATGAAAACGGACTTTCATTTATGCGCTACACCAATGGCCAATGGATCTTTCAAGAGGCATCCTATTCTTTTAATGAGCCTGCTAGAATTATCAATTGGCACTCAGATTCCAGTGTGTGGGTATGCCATGGAAACAAGGGATTATTCAAAGTGGACTTCAAAAACGATTTGGGTTCCGTTGCTAATGTGCAACACTTTAAATTGGACCAAATGGATTTTTACCCTGCGGGCCTCACCAAAACCAAACAAGGCATTATTTTTTATGGCGACAAAGGTTTTTATAAGTACGTGGAAGCTACCGGCACTTTCGAGCCCATCCAATATTTAAATGATTACCTCGGCTCCAACAACTACATCGATCAATTATCAGAAGATCAATTTCAAAACTTATGGATTCTATTAGAGGGAGAAATTAGGCTGCTCAACCCCCTAGCCAACGGCCAATACTCCTTACTGCAAGAAAATATCATCAGCAATGCCAACATCAATTTAGTTGGTAGTTACGAACACATCAACAGCATTTCTGAAGAAGAAGTAATTGTTGGAGTACAAGATGGTTTTATCGCTTTCAACAATAAAAATCTAATCGATAAATCTTTAGCAAAAGCAAAGGCACAAATAGGGTTTTCCGCTTTGTCGTTTTATGCATTGGAACAGGATTCCTTAGTTCATGGAGGTAAATTGGATTCTGCGGCAATTCCATCGCTTTACCCAGTAGAAATTCCATATGAGTTGAACAACATTAAATTCAGTGTATACACAAGTTATTACTATGAGAGTGATGAAAAAAACTACTATTACGAGTTAATACAAAACGGAAAAAGATTGCGTGTTTCGGGTTGGACCAAAAACAACCAATACGAGTTTACAGACCTACGGGAAGGACAATATGCGGTCAAAATCAACAGTGCCAACCTGACCATGCAATACCCAGCCCAAGCTTATTTTAGATTTACCATACTCCCGCCTTGGTACCGTACTTTCTTGGCTTATGTTGCGTATTCAATAGCATTTTCTTTGTTGTTAGTTGGTATTGTAATTGCAGTTTTGCAACGTTTTAGAAATCAAAAGAAAAAGGCAGAAAAAGCATTGGCCAACAAAGATGATGAAATTCGCAAACTTCAGTTGATATCTGAAAAGGAAAAACTAGAACTAGAAGTTCGAGAAAAAAACAAAGAATTGGGTTCTATCATTCTGCAAGTATCCCATAAAAATGAATTTATCAACCAGTTAAAAAGGAAACTGCATGCCTTAATTGTGAATAGCGATGATCAAAATCAGGAGAACATTACCCAATTGATCAAAACCATTGACCAGGACATGATGCTCGATTCCAACTGGAAATTATTCGAATTGCAGTTTGACCAAACCCATCAGAATTTTTTACAAAAATTACAGTCCATTCACCCGCAACTCAGCAAGACATCCAAAAAAATGTGTGCCTTTATTAGAATGAATTTATCTTCCAAAGAAATTGCTCTAATGATGAATATTTCGGTTGCTGGAGTTGAGAAAAGACGGTACCGTTTAAGAAAAGCTTTGGAATTGAACAAAGATGAAAACTTGAACCACTACATCAATGGGCTTTGATTGAAAAAATATACCAAGCCGACCCAACATCCACCCCATCCTTTCCTTGTTTTTTTATACCTTCGCTACAAATAGAAGAAGAAATCCATTATGGCGCGAAAAGAAGTTCAAGAGTCTTTGCACGATTTGTTGTTTTTACTGAAAAAAGAAAAGGAAGAAGACCTTGCTCAGTATAAAAAGAAAATGGTGGGAACTTCTTTAAAAGAAAGAAGGAAGCAGGGGGTTTGCTGGTACCCGGTTAAAATGGAACGTTCCAAGTACAATGCCGGAGACCGCCTGATCATTAAAATAAATAGAATGGAAGAGCACCGAGAGGGACATTTATTCCAATCTGGCAAACTTGTTTCCTTTTTTTCCAATGGCGCCAATAACAACGAAACTAGCGCTTCTGTTAACGGGGTGGTCAACCAAGTTAACAAGGCTACCATGGTGGTTACGTTAAACAGTGCCTCCATCCCTTCTTGGTTACACGATGGGCAGCTGGGCATTCAATTGTTATTTGACGAAAGCAGCTACAGGGAAATGGAATATGCGGTCAACCAAGTTGTCAAAATAAAAAGTGGCAGAGTACACGACCTCAAACACATTTTACTAGGCAAAGGGGAAGCCCATTTCAAACAAAGAAATCCAGTGGAAAAACCTGGGCTTAACAGCAGCCAGAACAGGGCTTTGAACCTCATACATACCGCTCAGGACGTAGCTTTTATACACGGACCTCCTGGCACTGGTAAAACTACTACCTTAATCCAAACCATTCTCAATACCCTCCGGACAGAACAGCAAATCCTAGTTTGTGCACCTAGCAATGCCGCAGTAGACCTTTTGGCAGACCGACTGGGTAAACAAGGAGTAGAAGTATTGAGAATTGGGCATCCAGCTCGGGTTACGGACGAGATTTTAAACAAAACGCTGGATGTTAAAATTACAAAACACCCTGAATTTAAAAACCTTAAACACTTAAGAAAAAAATCAGAAGAGCTATTTGCACTAGGAAAAAAATACAAGCGGAACTTTGGTGCCGCGGAAAGAGAAAAAAGGAGGCAACTGCTCAATGAAGCCAAACAGTACAAATCTGAAGCAGATCAACTTACTTTTTACATAAGCAACAACTTGGTGGCTCGTGCCCAAATTATAGCAACTACTTTGGTTGGTGCAAGCAATAAAATTCTGAAGGGGCTGCATTTTAAAACAGTTTTTATAGATGAGGCTGCGCAGGCTCTAGAACCAGCTTGCTGGATACCAATTCTCAAAGCCGACAGGGTAATTTTTGCAGGGGACCACTGCCAGCTCCCACCCACCATAAAATCTTTAGAGGCGGCCAGGGGTGGCTTGGAAAAGACTCTTTTTGAGAAAGGAATTACCAACAACCAATCGGATGTGCTGTTGCGCGAGCAATACCGAATGCACAACGACATCATGACCTTTTCGAGCCGAGTGTTTTATAAAAACAAATTAAGAGCCAATGAACAAGTTGCACATTGGAAAATTTTCGATGGCGATGCGGTGGTTGAATTTATAGACACAGCGGGCTGTGGTTATTTTGAACAACGCGACAAAGAGTCGAGAAGCTCCTTTAACAAAGAGGAAGCCGATTTATTAATACGGCATTTAATACAGTATCTGGGCCAAATAGAAGCGGTTGAAAAACTAGATTCTATTGAAAACATAGGCATTATATCTCCGTACAAAGCGCAAATCACGCTTTTGCAAGAAATGCTCGAAGCTGCCGGACTAGAAGAAGAAGTGAAAGATAAAATTGGCATTAACACCGTTGATTCTTTCCAGGGACAAGAAAGAGACATAGTGTACATCAGCTTGGTTAGAAGCAATGACAACGGTGAAATTGGTTTTTTATCAGATCGAAGAAGAATGAACGTAGCGATGACACGCGCCAGAAAAAAGCTGGTTATAATAGGAGACAGTGCCACGATTGGACAAAATAAATTTTACAACGAACTATTGGACTACATGAGTGAAATTGGTGCTTATAGAAGTGCATTTGAGATAATGGAGTAGGATAAATAAAATTATTTATCTGTTTATCCAATAAATTTTCATGGATGCAAAAGCGTTGCAGCATAATTTTTCTACATTTGAAATGTGAAGTACTTATTGTACATATTATCTCTATACTTTATCGGCATAATAGTTCTGCCATGTGACGACGCATTGGAAGAGCACCAAGCTACTTCTGAGGTTGGTGTACATGAACCAACAGAGGACGAACACCACGAGGTTGATTTCTGCTCTCCTTTTTGCCAGTGCCAATGTTGTCACTCTCATATCACGATGTACGAAGTATACAGTGAGGCCGGTTACGACTATTTTGATAAAGCCAATTACCAACAATTACAAGACAACCTGAGTAAAACATTTCTTACTCCCCCTTCTGAACCTCCTCGTTCTTAACGCGCCTACACAAGGCTTTGCCTTTATCTTATTTTTTTATACCCATCGCAGCCCAAAAGGGCCGCTATAACACCATACGTATGATAAATTCAATTATCGAGTTTTCGATCAAAAACAAACGTTTGATCGGATTACTAACCCTAGCCTTGGTAGTTGGTGGAATTTGGAGCATGCGGCAAATTCCAATTGATGCCGTACCAGACATTACCAACAACCAAGTGCAAATTATTACCCAAGCACCGAATTTAGGAACTGAAGACATTGAACAGTTTGTCTCCTACCCTATTGAATTGGCCATGAGCAACCTGCCACAAGTATTGGAAATCAGAAGTGTTTCGAGGTTTGGTCTTTCTGTTGTAACCATCGTTTTTGATGATGGTATGGGCACCTACTTGCCCAGGCAACTGGTTATGGAAAAGCTCAATGCAGTAAAAGAAGAGATTCCTAAAAGTTTCGGTACTCCTTTTATTGGGCCTATTTCAACTGGTTTAGGTGAAATTTACCAATACACCTTGGAAGTAGACAGCATGCATCAAAACCTCTATGACATTACCGAATTAAGGACGATTCAAGACTGGATTGTAAAAAGGCAAATGGCCATGGTTCCAGGAATAGTAGAAGTAAATGCATTTGGAGGCAATATTAAGCAATACGAAGTGGCAGTGGATCCGGATGCACTCCGGTCGATGAACATCAGCATACAAGAAGTTTTCTTAGCGCTGGAAGCCAACAACCAAAATACAGGTGGTGCTTACATTGAAAAAAACCACATGGCCAACTTTATTAGAGGGGAAGGATTGGCTAGAACAATAGAAGACATTGAAAAAACTGTAATTAAAAACCAAAAAAATATCCCCATTCAAATTAAAGACATCGGAACCGTAACCATTGGGAAAGCAGTTCGATATGGAGCACTAACCAAAGATGGGCAAGGAGAAACTGTTGGTGGTATGATCATGATGCTCAAAGGGGCCAATTCTGACGCAGTGATTGAGGCAGTGCAAGAAAGAGTAGTACAAATCAACCAATCTCTTCCTGATGGCATAAAAATGGTTCCCTTCCTTGCCCGTTCCTCCTTAATACAGGATACCACAAAAACAGTAGGCACCAACCTAGTGGAAGGAGGTTTAATCGTGATCTTTATATTGGTTCTTTTACTCGGAAATTGGCGCGGCGGGCTTATTGTAGCCTCCACTATACCATTGTCTTTGCTTTTCGCCTTTATCTTAATGAACGCCTTTGACGTTTGGGCCAATTTAATGAGTTTAGGAGCAATTGATTTTGGAATAATTGTGGATGGAGCTGTCATCATTGTGGAAAGCACTGTATTTGTACTGCACAGCAAAACTAAAAATGACATAGAGTTGTCCAGAAAAGAAAGGTCAGAGGCTGCTTCAACTGCATCTAAGAATATGATGAATGCTGCATTTTTTGGTCAGTTGATAATTTTAATCGTTTTCTTGCCCATACTAGGACTCGAAGGAGTGGAAGGAAAAATGTTCCAACCTATGGCTTTAACCTTTGGATTTGCAATGATTGGCGCTATGGTTTTGTGTTTGACCTATGTCCCGGCTGTCTCCGCTATTTTCATAAAAGTACCCACTTCAAAAAAACAAAGTTTTGGTGATAAGTTTACTACTTGGGTAGAAAACAAATATGCCCCATTATTGAAAAAAAGCCTACAACATGGATGGGCAATTTTAACAATTGCCCTGTTGTTCCTAGGGCTTTCTGTCTATACTTTTAGCAAACTAGGAGGTGAATTCATACCACAATTGGACGAAGGAGACATTGCGTTTCACTCTATTCTAAAACCTGGAAGTTCCTTAGAGGAAGCTATAAAAACCAATACTCAAATTGAAAAATTGATTAAAAAAAGGTTTCCGGAAGTGAAAACAGTAATCAGCCGCATGGGGGTAGCCGATGTTCCCACAGACCCTATGCCCATGGAAGTGGCAGACATCTTTATAATTCTGAAACCAAGCTCGGAATGGCCCATTCAGAAAACGAAGGCCCAGCTGATTGATGAATTAAAAGAAACAGTATCTGTAATACCAGGTGTCAATTATGAATTCACACAACCGATCGAAATGCGGTTCAACGAACTCATTACCGGTGTACGGGAAGACATAGCGGTTAAACTGTTTGGAGAGGATTTGGAAATCTTAGCTCAAAAGGCCGAAGAAATGGGGGTGCTTATCTCTAAAATTGATGGCGTAGGCGATATGAAAGTGGAAGCAACCAAAGGACTCCCGCAAATAACTGTAACCTACAACAGAGATAAAATAGCTCAATATGGTTTGCAAATAGAAAATGTCAACAACATCCTTGAAACTGCTTTTGCAGGAAAAAAAGCGGGAGTAATATTCAAAGGAGAACGCCGGTTTGATTTGGTTATCCGATTGGAAAAAAGTGCCAGAAAAGGCATGGATGATCTAGAAAGCTTGTACATCAGCCTGCCCAACGGTGCCCAAATCCCATTGAAAGAACTTGCCACCATTGACTACCAAACAGGGCCAATGCAAATCAGCAGAGACAACACCAACAGAAGAGTCTATGTAGGCATCAATGTTCGGGGTCGGGACATCCAATCGCTGGTAGAAGAAATAAAAGAAAAGCTAAGCACCGATTTAAATTTACCTCCAGGTTATTACATTCAATATGGTGGCGCATTCGAAAATTTAGAGAGGGCCAGCGAACGATTAAAGACCTTGGTTCCGCTTGCTTTGATTTTAATTTTTGTTATGATTTTCTTCGCATTAAAATCCATTTCCCAAACCTTTATGATCTACCTCGCCATTCCTATGGCATGTATTGGAGGGGTATTTTCTCTTTGGTTGCGAGGCATGCCTTTCAGTATTTCGGCTGGGGTTGGGTTTATTGTATTGTTCGGAGTAGCCGTTTTAAATGGCCTTGTACTAATTAGTGGCCTCAACCAATTGAAAGAAGAAGGAGAAAAAAATGTACAACAAAGGGTCATCAAAGGCTCAAAAAGAAGAATAAGACCCATTATGCTAACCGCTTTAACAGATATTTTAGGATTCTTGCCTATGGCCCTGTCAAAATCGGCTGGGGCGGAAGTGCAGCAACCATTGGCAACGGTAGTTATTGGTGGTCTTATCACCTCCACTTTGTTGACTTTATTTGTACTTCCACTTTTATATACTTGGGTAGAAGAAAAGAAGTTCTCTGTTCGCATTAAGCCCAAACCGGCCATTGCAGTAGTGGTTGTTTTCATTTGTGCTGTTCTTCCATTAAGCGCCCAAGATACCAGCAGTGCCCTGAACATGGACCAGGCCGTAGAAAAAGCGGTAAACAATTATCCCTTACTCAAAATCAATAAATTGAAAGAAGCTGGGCAATCCAGCTGGAAACGTGCAAGAATAGACTTAGGAAGCACTCAGTTTTTTAGTTCTGGTGAAGAAGTAAAACAAAACAACCAAGGTACCTATACCCAATTAGGAATTCAGCAAACCAACATACACTTGTTTGGTGCACATGCTCGAAATTTAGTTTATCAAAAAAAATTACTGTTGCAACAATCCATTTCCAAGCTCAGTAGGTTGGAACTGGAGAAAAGTGTCAAATCGGACTGGGCCAAAGTAGTTTTTCAGCGAGAAAAACTAGAAATAGTTACCCATTTGGATTCTCTAATGCAATCTTTTGTACAGGCGGCCAGAATTAAATACCAGGTAGAATCCAGCTCGAAACTAGAATTGCTTACAGCAGAAAACCAATCCAAAAGAGTAAGCATAAAAAAAATTCAACTGATAACAGATTATGAAAATGCCTTGTTAGAACTAAACAAGTGGTTTGTAAGTGATACGCTTTTTACAACAGTAGTGCACAAAGAATACGACTTTAATCTATTGGTAGAGCAGCTCGACAAACAGCATGCCTTAATAGAAATGGCCACCCACCAAGAGGCCCTTTTAACCTCTCAAATTGCTTCGGTAAAGTCCGACCGGCTTCCCAAAGTAAACTTGATGTATGGGCAACAAAAAGTAGATGGTGCCACAGGTTTCCATACCTATCAATTTGGATTAATCTTGCCATTGTTATCCAGCAATCAAAAAGGCAAAGTAGAACGGGCAACCATTGAACGAGATATTGCGCAAGAAAACATAAAAATCCAACAAATTAATTTGCAAACCAGGTATAAAATTAAAAGTTCTGAATTTGAGAATTGGAAAAATTCCTGGCGCTACTACAATGAAGAGGCCATTCCAATGGCAGAAGAACAAATTAAGGGAGCGCAATTGGCCTACAATACAGGCGCCATAGGATACCTCGCCTATACACAATTGCTCCGGGATGCGGTTAACATAGAAATTGAGGCCGCAGAAGCAAAGTTGAATACATTGTTATCAAAAATTGAGGTGGAATATTTTAAATAGAAAAAAATGAAAAACAGAATCCTATATACAGCAAAATTCCTTGTCCTTTCTTTTGTCTTTTTTGCATGTGAAAACCAAAAGGCGCATGAAGATGCACACGAACATGGGCACGAAGAAGAAGAGTCGTACTCCGTCCACCTTAGCCAACAGCAAGTGGATGCCATAGGCTTTCGAGTAGGTGCTATTCCAAAACGAAATATGGCTGGGGTTGTTCGTGCGAGCGGTACCCTGGAAGTACCACCTCAAAACGAAGCCAGCGTAACCAATATCATTGGGGCAATAGTCCAAGAGATTAAAGTTATCGAAGGGGACGAAGTTAAAAAAGGGCAAACACTTGCCATCATTGCACACCCCGACATTATTCAGTTACAGTCTGACTATATGAACGCCTACAATCAAGTTGGCCTATTATCAAAAGAATACGATCGACAGAAGACACTTTATGAAAACAAAGTAGGCTCTGGACAAAAATACCAAACAACAGAAGCGGCATTGGCAATTGCAAGAGCAAAGGTCCAGGCCATCCAACTTCAGTTAAAATTAATGAATATAGCAACCGCTCCAATTGAAAAGGGGAAATTTCAAGAAAAAGTAAGGTTAACTAGCCCAATTGATGGTTTTGTACAAAAAGTAGAAGCCAATATTGGGCAATTTGTTCAACCGCAACAAGAATTGTTTGAAATCGTCAACACCCACCACGTTCATGCCGATTTAATGGTGTTCGAAAAAGATGTGCACAAAGTAAAAGAAGGACAAAAGGTGCGATTTACAACCCAATCCATGCCAAATAGAGAATTAATCGCTTCTATTTATTCTGTTAGCAAAACATTTGAACAAGATCCAAAAGCGGTACATGTACATGCTGAAATCGAAAACAAAGGAGGAGAACTAATCCCTGGAATGTATATCAAAGGAGAAATTTTATTGGAGGCAGAAGAAGTGCTTGCGCTACCCAGTTCGGCCATGGTCCAAGAAAACAATCAGTTTTTTATTTTCAAAGAATCCAATACAAACAAAAATGAATTTATTCCGATAGAAGTTGTAAAAGTTAAAGAATACAACAATTGGGTAGCCATTCAATTGATACAAGACAACGGAAAGGGCAATTTTGTATTAAATAGTGCCTACTATTTAATGGCTGAATTGAAAAAAGCTGAAGCAGAACACAGCCATTAACATTTTGCGGCGGTTTTTAACGGAAGACCGCCGCAATTTTCACTGTTTTTCAATAATGCCAGTTGGAAGCCCATCCAAACTCACACTATTTTTTTTACGCCAATATTGTTCTATTCTTTCTTCTCCTTGCTTTTCGGCCCAATTTTTTAGTTCATCTCGTGGGCCTTTGAAATCCATAAAAGGAATGGACATGCCACAAGAGGTCTGCACGGATTCTATTGCAACGTCTATTATTTGTCTATTACCATTGGAAACAGGGAACGAACCAACCAGGCCATCCCACTCCTTGTCTCGCCTATGGTATACCGTTGCTTTTCCATACAACCGCAACGTCAAGGGTTTTCCTTCAAAAGAACAAAACATTAAGGTGATTCTGTTGCTTCCTTGTAGGTGGGTAGCAGTTTCATTACCACTTCCGGTAAGATTCATCCAAACGACCCTAGAAGCACTTACGACACGCAGACTGTCCATGCCCTTAGGAGAAACATTTACACGGCCTTTTTCCAATGCCGTAGCAACAAAAAACAGCGGTTGCTTTTCAATAAACGATTGGTGTTCGGCTTCCAATGCTTTGAATAATTTTCCCATATTAATACAATGTCTTTTTAAATTCTATTGTTTCAATTCCCGTGCTTTTTTTAAAGCTTACCTTTATAGTATCTTGTTCTTTCAGCATCCCACCAATTTTAAAAAAATTGGAACAAACCTCCTCCTCTTCCAATATAAAGTCATTTATTTTCATAATTGTGTCTCCTGGTCGAATGCCCTTATTCTCTGCTTCACTTCCCTCCCACACACTCCCTACAATGAGCGAATTCCCATCAAACGCCAATTCAAATCCGTAGGTATAAAACGGCCTGTTTATTGGTTCTGTAAGGTTGAAAATAAGACCTCCTTTTTTGTAGTCAATGGTTAAGTTGCTTTTTTCTAAGAGTTTCATACCTAGTTTTGGTAGTTTATCGGTGGAGGTTGTTACCTGTGCCTTAATTTGTCCAACGCCATTGATAGTAGCAGAATCAATGTCCAGTAAATAATATTTGCTGTCCAAATTGTATCCAAAAACGCCAAAGGTTGCCGCTCCATTGGCTTGTTCAACAATGGTATTTTTCGCTTTTCCATAAGGCAAAACATTGTTGGATACTGAAAAGAAACCGCCACTTCCAGTATCAATAATTGCATTGGTTGTAATATTTGAAAACCCTAACTTTACCAATGGGGTCTTTTGGTACGATTTAAATTTGATCTTCTTAAAATCCGACTTCGTTAAACCAAGCACACTCCTTTCTTTAGCCAAAACCATAGTTTTGATCTGCCAATTAAAATGGACTACAAGTTCATGAAAAACATTGGAACCAATCATACCATCCAACTCAAAACACCCTAAAGGAATTTTCTTTAAATCCAATACCAATGCAGTGATGTTAGAAAAAGAGGTAGTACCCAATTTTAGTTTATCTATTTTCACATACCTCGTTTTATGCCTCTGACCATTTGCGTCTGAAACATCTCGCTTGTACAATGTCTTAGGTTTAAGTTGTTCGTACAAGGTTTCAGAAATCACCATTGGTGCTCCCGTATCAATTAAATACCTTCCACGCACTCCATTCACTTCTGCTTCTACAATCAGTTTGTAATGCTGGTAGTGGAAAGCAATAGAATCGGCGACTAAGTCAGAATCCAAACGGGTGGTATTGATATGTTTTTGGGCCAAACCAGGCATGCTGAACAACAATAAGACCAGTAATAGAACAGGGTGTTTCAGT
Source organism: Cytophagales bacterium Alg240-R148 (assembly GCA_900537185.1). Taxonomy (GTDB): domain Bacteria; phylum Bacteroidota; class Bacteroidia; order Cytophagales; family Cyclobacteriaceae; genus Alg240-R148. The sequence continues at coordinate 1,252,568 of LS999826.1, read as the reverse complement.
GGGTGCATAGGTAAAAAATTAGGCGATCTTCTAATCTACAAATAATTTTAAAAAACATTTCATAATCCAGTACCACTTTATCATTCGAAACAAAGGTTCAACCCATTACAAAATGAAAAAATGGACCTATTTTTATAGGAGCCTTTTCATTCAATTCCAACACCAAACCATTCAATTTGTACGGACTTTTAAGGATTGGATAAAGTCTTGCCCAATAAAATTTAGAATTTATTCAACAATGAAATCATTTTGATAAAATTTATGTTAAAAAACTAATATATACTGAAAATAGTCTTTATTATACGGGCTTATAAAATAACTAATACCTAAACCATTAATTTTTTAACTAACAATCATGAAATTCATTAAATTATTAACTGTATTACTTGTAATACTACCTTTTTTAAACGCATCGGCACAACACCGCACCATTGGTGGCAACACCGCCAGTATGCAAAATTCTGATATAGGCAACGGCAGTGGATTAAAAGGAAAAAAATACGTTTCCAAGTTCAAAGGTGACTTTTACATTTTTGAAGAATTTGAAATGGTGAGCATAGTCCCTTATAAAAATGACATTAAAGGCTTGGAAAAAGTTAGTGCCAACATAAATGTTCAAGAAAATACGATTGAAATTGATTTTAATGGTCAAATTAAGGTGCTGGATGCATTTGAAGTTAAAAGCTTGGTAAGGTTGAACAACGCGGAAAACTATGTTTCCCACATGGGCATCATTAACCGTTCTTTGAAAGGGTTCTCAAAAGTGGTTTACAGTGGTAAGAGCACCATCTACTGCCATTATAAAACGATAATTATGGAGCCAAACTTCAATGCTGCACTCAATGTAGGAGAAAAGGACTACCGCATTTTGAAGGAATTGAGCTACTACGTACAACTGGATAACAAACTTCATGAAATCCCAAAATCCAAAAAAGAATTTACTAAGCTCTTGGCAAGCAAGCCAGCAACAAAAGACTTTATAAAAAAGAATAAAATCAACCCTAAAAAAGAAAGTGACTTGATCAAAGCCTTTCAATACTACGACGGGTTGTAAATTTAATCCAAAAATTAAAAAAGCCAGAATAATTTTATTGTTCTGGCTTTTTTTTTGAATAAACCGGATATTTCCAACCATATGACAAACAACGAACATCGGTATACCATAGAAATCCAATATTTAGGTTTTAGATACCACGGTTGGGCCCTACAAAAAAATGTTAAAACTGTTCAAGGTCAAATTGAAAAAACACTGCGCTACATTTATCCAGAAATTAAATTAAAGACTTTAGGGTCTGGAAGAACCGATGCCATGGTATCAGCAGAACAAACATTATTTGAATTGTTTATTTGGACCAAGGTTGATACCAACTCCTTTTTGGAAATTTTTAACCAGAACTTACCGGCCGACATTAAGGCTTTGAGCATCCAACATTCCGACAGAACTTTAAACATTATTCAAAATAGCAAGTTCAAAGAGTACCACTATATATTTGCACACGGACAGAAGGCGCACCCCTTTGCAGCACCATTTATGGCTTGTTTTACTGAGCATTTGAATATAGAACAAATGACAGAAGCAGCCAAATTAATGGAGGGAACTCATAATTTCATCAATTTCTGTCATGCCCCGAAAGAAGGACTAGACCCAATAAGGACCATTCAATCAGCATCCATTGCTATCAATTCCGAATTAACGGCTAGTTTCTTTCCAGAAAACTCCTTTATTTTTAAAGTGGTAGGTGCAGGTTTTATGCGCTACCAAGTGCGCCTGATGATGGGAGCATTGATACGAGTAGGCAAAGGAGAACTGCCCCTTCAAGACCTTTTAAAAGGACTACAACCCACACCACTGCCACTCATTAAGTTTGTAGCGCCCGCATCTGGCTTAATGGTACACCAAGTAAAGTTAAGCCCACATGAACCATGGAAAAAAAGCAAATAAAATTGGTAGTAGAAAAGTTTTTTGGAGTTTTCAACAATTGCGAACAACAACCAGATTGGAACGCTTTGTCTTCTATCTGTCTGGATAATATTAACATTATTAAATCCACTAAAAACAGCACCGAAGTATATACCTTAGAAAGTTTTTTAACACCCAGAATTGCCTTATTTGAATCTGGACGACTGCAAAATTTTGCTGAACAAATTGAAACGATTAATATTGATACTTTTGAAAAAACAGCCAATGTGCGGGTATCCTTTACAAAAAAAGGGGTTTTAGATGGTAGCGATTATAGTGGCAAGGGCACCAAAATGATTCAATTGGTTAAAATAAAAACAAATTGGATTATAACAGCTGTTGCTTGGTACGACCAAGCATAAAAAATGCCGGTCTGAGACCGGCATTTTTTATGCTTTAGTTTTGCCTTTATTTTTAATTAATGGTGGGCATATTGTTTGTCTCTGTACTTAATTATTTGTCTTTTTAATTTGTCACAGACGGAGGTTGTAGCTTCTTCAAAACTGTCGTGGTGGTCTTCAGCAAACAATGTCTTTCCTGGAACTGCTATTTTTATCTCCACTTTTTTGTTGTCTCCTTTTTCATCCTTCTCTGCCTTTAAAATAACATCCACAGAGGTAATGTGAGCATAAAACTGCTGTAATTTTGCAACGTTATCCTTAACAAATTGCAACAACTCCTCCCGTGCATTAAAATGCACTGCTTGTATATCGACGTTCATAGTTTTTATTTTTTATTGTTATTCAATTTTACAATTTTCTTCATTCATTCGCTGTATGTAGGGTCATCTTACAACATGACAATTATCAGTCAGATGCGCCGATCTTTTGGCTCTTTAATCCGTACGCAAAAATATAAAATCGCCGCCCTCATCTCCCGATTGGCTTATTGCTCCATATTGGGGCAGTTGGCTGTTGGGGCTGTTGTTAATAACCGCTATTTTGAAGCTATTAAAAAGCTCTCCAGCTGTTAAAAACAGCCCATCTTGCTCTTTTAACCGTTTATTTAAATACTTAAAGAAAACACTTTTATCCGGTACCGTTTCCAATGTTCCACTGGTAATGGCTTTTCTACTGGTTCTTTTGTACATCTCCAATACAGCTTTGCTATTCATCATTACCGCCCGTTCCTTAAGCATTGCCCCACTAAAACAAGCATCTGCAATCAGCAGGGTGTGTTTCGATTTTAACGATCGTATTAAGTCCCTTATTGTTCCATTAGAAAGCCAATTGGACCTACTCGTTAAAGAAGCATCGGACGGCAGCCAATACCCTTGGTGCAGTTCCTCCAACCAAACACCATGCCCCGCATAAAATATCAAAACATTGTCTTTTTCTTTTGTCTTAGAAGAAAGGTTTTCGAATGCCTGTATGATCCCATCTCTACTCGGGCTTTTTAAGACTTCTATGTTGGTGGACTCAAACCCATAATAAGTCGTAAGCGTTTGTGCTAGTGCATCCGCATCGCTTTCTGGTCTATCCAAAGGGGTAAGCCCTTCGGAAGGATAGTTGTTAACACCAATAATTAATGCATAAAAATTGGTGGATTCCAACCGTTCTTTGAGCAAGCGCCCAACATCATCTGACGGTGTTAAAACCGGCGCTTGAATGGCTGCTGCAACGGCCTGCGATTCCTTCACTTTCTCAAAAGACATTTCTCCTGAAAAGCCCGGTATACAACCTCCTACTACCAATTGAGGTTTCCATTTTCCATTGATAAATTCTGAATTTCCCTGCAGATCGTAAGACAACACCAACTTAGCCAAACAAGAAGTCCCCTTCCTATAAATAAATTTTTTACCGTATAAGGTCAAAAGACCTTTTTTTGTATTTCCTTTTACAGTATAAGCGGAAGAGTCTTTAACCGGGACAGATTTGGAATAAAATACGCCAACATGGTTGCCTTCTTCGTCTAATGATAATTCTAGTGCTACGGAGATAATACCTCTAGGAACTTTGGCTGCCCCCTTCCATTTTCCGATGTAGGCGCTCTCCTGAGCATAAGCTCCTGCACTCCAAATTAACCCTATGACCAACAATAGCTTCACAATTAAAAATAAGAAATTTTAGGTGGTTAAAAAAATCGTTCCGTCAACTAAACCGTTGGAATAGAAAAAATACATACTTTTGTACAAACCAATGTAATATGATTCAAACTTGTTTTTGTGGTTCTGGTAAAGGCTTTGAAAATTGTTGCCGCCCATTCTTAAACGCAGAAGAAAAAATTGATACCGCCGAAAAATTAATGCGTTCTAGGTACAGTGCATATTGTACCCAAAACATTGATTATTTATTGGCCACAACCCATCAATCTACGCGCCCGGTGGACGGAAGAGACATTAAAGCTTGGGCAGAAAGCAGCAGTTTTCTGAAACTTGATGTTATTGCAGTTACAAAAGGGGGAACTCGACACAAATCTGGTCAGGTGGAGTTCATGGCGTATTATACCGATGGCAAAGGCCAAAAAAGCACCCACCACGAATGTTCTAACTTCTTAAAAGAAAATGGCGTTTGGTTTTATGTAGATGGAGAGGTCAGCCCTAAAATGGTTCTGGAGCAGAATAAAACGCACAGAAACGATCCTTGTCCATGTGGTAGCGGAAAGAAATTTAAAAAGTGTTGTGGAAGTATCTAGTGTTGGAAGATTTAAACCTTCTCCTTTCCTTCTTCCCAACCTCCCTCCAAAACGAAAAGCAGGATAAATGATAAATGCCCTTGCAATACAGATTATTAATCCTATATTCGAATCTCATTTCGAAACAAAACATTGAAGATAAACCATCCTAACCGATGGTCTTAATTCACCCATAAGGGGCAAGGACTGATCATCTTTGCCCCGCTTTTTTTAGTGGCAGTTTGTTTCAATCTTTTTTTTTATTTCGATTTCACCAACAGAGTATTTTATTGCATATATGAATTGGTATCTCCAATTGCATTTTGCGTTTTAATAAACAGAGTTAACAACGCAAACTATTCTTATAAAATATACCATTTAGGGCCTTTTAAGTCATTCCAAATATTTGGTTTGCTTTTAATTCTATCCTAATTCTTTGTTTAGTTAGCAGAGACAAAATGGAATGAAATTTAACAGCTTTTAATGAATCAATTTTATATTTAGCGAACATAACTCTGTACAATAAAAAGAATAAATAGTATTAATATAGAGATCTCTTGCAGAATAAAAATACAGCTTTTATCTATGCATTCATTTTATAAATTTCAAGTTGGCTTAAGAAATGAAAATGTATAAAAAAGGGATAACTTTAGTTATTTTAATGGTCCTGACGTCTCAGTACCTTGTCGGTCAAACAAACTTTTCTCCCTGTAAGGATGGTCAGTTATTAATCAAAATTTTTGAGCGGTACCATTTAACAAACACCACAATAGACTCAAGCTTTTATAAACAGACTTTTGTTAAGTTTATTGACAATATAGATCCTGAAGGTACTATACTTAATAAAGGTGATTTTGAGAGATTGAGTTCAAAAGCACCCACCACTAACAATGGTAAAGTTATTAATTGCGACTTTTTCGAAGAAGCCACGGCCCTTTACAAAAACGCATTAGAAAAACAAATACGACTACTTGATTCTTTAGAAATCGCTAAAATTAGCTTCGTTCCTGAAGATACCCTAAGCATCAAACAACTTATTTGGGGACAAAACCAAGATAAATATGACAATACCAATCAGCGGTTAACAAAACATCTGCGATTGCAAATTTTGGTTGAAATGAAAAGTATCTGGACCAGTTCCAGCACCTATGACTCCTTAGATTTTAAGCAGTTTAGCGCTACCCTACAGGAAGCTAGCACCCATGTTATTAACAAAAAAAAGTGTACGATCACCTATGCCTTAAATCAAAAAAACATTCTAAACGACATCATTGCTCGAGCCTACTTCAAGGCTATGGCAAAAAACTATGATCCCCATAGTGATTATTTTTCTTTAGGTGAGTTTGATGCATTCAATGACCTCCTTTCTAAATCTTCTTTGTCTTTTGGGCTCAAATTACATCAAAACAATAAAGGTGAAATGATAGTTGCCGCTTTGGCACCAGGTGGGCCAGCTTGGAAATCTGGAATGATTAAACCTGGAGATGAGTTAATTTCGGTAGAATTTCCAAACCAAAAAAAACACACGTTTCAATGTTCAGAACTCAACTATGTTAACAACTTATTAAACAATGACAACGACAGAAGTGCTTTTTTTAAAATCAAAAACACCACTGGAAAATTAATATCCACCAGACTTATCAAAGAAGAAATTCAGGTAATCTCAAATAAAATTGAAGGCCTAATTCTAGAAGGGGAAAAAAAGATTGGTTATATCAATTTGCCAAGTTTTTATATGGGAGGAAACAGCAACCAAGAACATGGCTGTGCCAACGATGTAGCCAAGGAAATACTCTTATTAAAAAAAGAAAAAATTAATGGCTTAATTCTAGATTTACGAAACAATGGTGGTGGTTCTCTACAAGAAGCCATAGAACTAGCCGGCTTGTTCATTAATGAAGGCCCGCTTTGTTTTTATAAAGAAAAGGATGGAAAGGTAAGGATTCATAAAGACATCAATAGAGGAAGCATTTACAATGGCCCATTGACAGTGTTAATAAATAACAATAGCGCCTCTGCATCCGAAATTCTTGCTGGTATGTTACAAGACTACAGCCAAGCTATAATTGTTGGTAGGCGAAGTTTTGGCAAGTCCACTGGTCAAATAATGTTGCCCCTGCACCCTGCTGTGTTAAACAACAATACTTCCCAAGGATCCTATCTTAAAGCCAAACACTACATTAAACTAACACAAACAAAATTTTACCGACTTAATGGAAGGACAATACAAATCAAAGGTGTTAAGCCAGATATAGAATTGCCGGAACACACCAATTGGTATGATAGAAGAGAATCGGACTACAGCAATGTTATTCCAAACGATTTGGTTTACAAGAAACTTTACAAACCGTTGCCACCCAAATTTGACTTTGAGCCTCTTGTTCATTTAAGCCAACAAAGAACTTCCAAACAATCCTATTTTCAATTGAATGACGAAAGAATTAAATTTCTTGATTCGATACCACTTAACATTTTTCATTTTTACGAAACTATTAAAGATGTCCCCAGAAGTTTCGAAAATGAGAATAAAGAAAGTGTAAGTTTTAAAATCGTCAACCACTCTTACCAATTGGAATTGTATAGGATAAACGAATTGTATGCATCAATAAATGAAAAAAAACAGAAAACCATTCAATCAGATCTAGTATTAAATGAAGCATTTCTTATTTGTCTAGATCTAATCAATTTTAAAAAAAAATAATGAATAACAATGAATAAATTACTTTTAACAACACTTTTCCTTTCTGTTTTATACAGTAGCAATTGTATTGGACAAGATTTAAAAACAGCTTCAGGATATTTAACTTACATTGGGGAAGAATACCAAAAAATTGAAACGGAGACTTGGGCGTATACTAAAGCAGCTTCTCACAGAAAAAACGCCAAAAAAATTGATAAAAAAAGGCAGGAATTAATTCAAACGACCATTAATGCTCGGAAAAGAGTACTTAAAATGCCTCCTTTTGAAGGTAAGACAAACTTAAAAGACTCTGTTGCCGAAGCTCTAAGACTCAAGTACTTAATTTTAAAAGAAGATTACGCTAAAATTGTAGACCTCGATGAAATAGCAGAGCAGAGTTATGATAAAATGGAAGCATATCTTTTAGCCAAAGAAGAAGCAAGTAAAAAAAGCAGTACAGCATTTAATATGATGTACAATGAATACAAAAGGTTTGCAAAAGAAAATGGAATTAAATTTACTGAAAGCGAGCAATCTAAAATATCAAAAAAATTAGAGATTTCTGGGCGTGTTTACGACTATTACAACAAGGTTTATTTGGTTTTTTTCAAAAGTTGGAAACAGGATGAGTACCTTATGCAGGCCATCCAAGAAAAAGACTTGAATGCCATTGAGCAAAATAAAAATGCACTGAGAGCAACTACAAAAGAGGGGCTTAACAAAATGACCAAAATAGTTGGGTACAACGGCGATGGTTCGCTTAAGCTAAGCTGTACCGAAATATTAAAATTCCAGAATAACTACGCTAAAAGGAGTGTTGATTTATATACCAACTACCTGATTAAATCTCAGCATTTTGAAGAAATAAAAAAGTCATTTGATTCAAAAAAACAAAAAGATAAAACTCAGAGCGATGTAGACCAATACAACAAAGCCGTTGCTGAAGCGAATGAAGCTTTAGAACAATACAGAGAGGATAGTGAAAAGCAACATAAAATTAAGACTGACCTAATACAGGATTGGAATAAAAAAACTTTCAAATTCATAAACAAACATGTGCCTTAATTCAAAAAATGTTTTGGCTGTACTCACAAAAAAAGGCTTTCCAAATATGGAAAGCCTTTTTTTGTGAGGCATATTGGATTCGAACCAATGACCCCTACCCTGTCAAGGTAGTGCTCTAAACCAACTGAGCTAATGCCTCTAATTGAAAAGCGAAATTATAAAAAAAGCCTGTAAAACAAATATTTTACAGGCTTAAATATGTTTGTATCCAATATTATTTCACCACTACCTTTCGGACCTCTTTAAAAGCACCTTCGGTTAGTACCAATAGGTATATCCCTTTAGGAAGGCCAATTGTTTTTTCGAAATTGTAAAGGCCTGGTTGTATTCCTTTTTTATTAATAAATTCAACCTTTTGTTTTCCATTCAAATCGTACAAGGCAAGAACAACGTTGCCTTTGTTTTTAGATTGAACTTGGTATTGAATTGAAATTTTGTTGCCAATAGGATTCGGAAAAACTTGCAGAACAGCATCACTTTGTTTTTCCACAGCTAATATCTCCACTACTTCAAAGTTTTTAACCTCCTTTTTATAGGCACAACCGCCATCCGACACCAACAACTCAAACTTTCCTGCACCAATTTGGCTTGGAACAAAGGACAAGGTGGACCCATTCATTGTCATGGTACCTAGTTGTGGCGTTAACAACGTTATTTGGTAGGTTAACTGATTCCCTTCGCTATGGGTATAATAATGGTCCAAATTCAGTTCGTATGGCACTTCATTTTCGAAATCCATATTGTTTATACCAATAGTGTTCTCAATTTCATCACCGGCCAAGGCACAAACATTAAATTCAACCTCCACAGATTTCGAAGCACCTGGAATATTCGAATGGAAAAAAACTTTTGCTTTAAAAGTTCCAGCTCCATTTAATGTTCCATTCAATCTAAAATTGAGCGTTTTAACTTCTTCCATTTCGACATCAAACGATACATCACTAGTTGTCAACCAATTTTGTCCAGACTCCAGAACAACTTCCACATCGTTAACAGACAGTTTGGCGCCACCATTATTTTGAAAGTAAAACTTTGTATCTTTTATCTCAGAGGTAGTAGCGTATTCTATAATCTTTTCGGATAAAAAATCAATGGAAGGAGGTACAATAGACACCCCTGTTAGTTGTACTTTAACATTGAAACTATTTGCATCATTGCTAAGTATGGTCATTTCTGCATTATCATTCCCTATAGCCACTGGCGCATAGGACACATTAAATCGCAACGTATCTCCAGGGTTAATACTAGATGGGGTAAAATCTGTAAAGAATTCATTTTGATTGGTACTAACGCCTTGAAGATTCAAGGTTCTATTGCCGTTGTTAGTAACCCAATAAACTTGCTCCGAAGAGCCACCCACAAAAGTTTCCTCAAAATTAACCGTCTCTGATTCAATTATTATATTAGGTCCATTGAGCACCTCCAAATCCAGTGCAACGGTCTCTGCATTACTGCCTGGTACATTGGATTCAATGGCTACCGTGCCCAAATACTGACCAGCATCCAAGCCATCCGCAGAAAGTGTCAAAGTCAGTTCTTGTGTTGTTCCAGCGGCAACGGCACCACTACTCGGCTCCAAAATACCAATTTCAGTCTTTTCGGCAATTTCTAAAAATTTCTCCATCACTTGCTGAACTTCCTCATCACTTGAATAAGCACCGTTTGTTTTTGCGTAAAGCAAATAATATACCCTAGTTACAGATTCAATATTTTCAATTTGATGGTCGTCATAATGGGTGCTTGCATAATAAGAATGGGATGGGCTTCCACTATTTTCTACTATAACCAAATGGTTGATCGAAGGATCGTACGCATCATATACTCGTTTCACAAAGCCAAGAAAAGACTTGCCTCCTTTGCTGTACTGCAATATTGTTCCATCCAAACTGCCTCCTCCATCTGCACCCAAGTTTCCAGTAATGTTAAAAGCATTGATGTTTTCGGCATTTAATGCCGCAATAAATAAACCGTCGTACTTGGCAGTAAAATAAGCGCTTCCTCCCAATGCAGTTGAAGTTGCAATACTTCCATTGGTGTAGTACATTCTGGTTCCCAAATTTGTACCAAGGTGGTTGCCACCATCGTACATGTCATTTCCTCCATCTACTATTTCATTTCCGGTAAAACCATCATAGAAATTATAAACACCACTAATGCTCTCCGTAATTTCATGGTTTTTGGAATTTAAATCAGATAATACATCTTCTAAGCTTCTTCTAATATTGTTTTGCTCTATCCCATCCTGTTTTACATTTTTGAATTCAGAATGGTATAGATCTTTTTTAGCCTCGGTTGGCTCTTGTTTTTTATAGGAAGGCGCGGAACCAACAAAAGTAGGGTCTTTCCAAACTGTTTTTATAGAAGGTTGGTAACCATCAAAAGTCAGCTTAGCATCGAATTCCAATACGCCATCCCCCGTATTGGAAATATAGATTTTATGTGTGCTGCTTTCTCCAGTGTACAAAGATTCTGTTATTAATTTGGGTGTCACCTCGATTGCAGGAGGGTTGGTTGTTTGTACTGCAACAATATTGGACACTACCGATTCGTTCAAGAAAACATCCGTAGATTTTAAAGCAAAATAATACTGCGTAGTTGGGTCCAAATTTTCTATGGCATGGGATTCAAGTACCCCTGCTGCATTGGCTCTCAGCACCCCAACTGTAGTAGCTGCACTAAAATTACTTCCATTTATTGCAGATGTACTCATTTTTAGAATATACGAACTTGCTTTTTCGTTGTCCTGGTCTTCGGGGGCAGTCCATGTAAGTCGAAGTCCATCAAAGGAAACTAGGCTTGCAGCGAGGTCTGTCACCATATTCGGTGCAATGCCTTCGTTTACTGTCAGGGCTTTTAAAGCATTGATTCTGCCAGAACCCAACATGCCATTGTAATTGGGGTTTAATGATTCTATATCATCGTTTAAACTTAATATTCTAGTTTTGACTTGATCGGGCACCAAACCCAATTCTCCGTATTTAGAAACAATTAATGCAGCCAAACCAGAAACGTGGGGACAGGCCATGGAGGTACCCTGATAAAACCCGTAATTATTATTTGGCAACGTACTTAATACCCCTTCAAAAGACAACGAATTGGTTTCTCCTCCTGGTGCGGCAACATCCACCCATTCGCCATAGTTGGAATACCACGATTTTTGATCTTCATGGTTGGTAGCAGACACCGATAAAACAGGCGCATAATACCCTGGATAATACTGGTCATTGTCGTTGTCGTTACCCGCAGCAAAAATCACCAAACCACCCTGCATAGGCCCGAAAGGCTGGTTGTTTTCGTCATATCCCGCATTGGCTATGAAATAATCAATCCCATCCAACACCGCTTGCTCCACTACTCCTGGGCTGGTATACCCCCAACTGTTTTGCGAAATAATGGCTCCGTTGTCGGCGGCATAGGCAAAAGATTCTGCAAAGCCACCATTGCCACCACTGAATACCTGAACAGACATCAGCCGCACACCGTCTGCACTGCCACTGCCTCCTGCAACTCCTGCAACTCCAATGCCATTGTTGTTTACAGCTGCTACCGTACCAGCCACATGGGTCCCATGGTTGCCTGGGCTGATGGTACCTTGTCCATCTGCTAAGTTGTAACCATGTACATCGTCTATGTACCCATTACCATCGTCATCTACACCGGGAGTACCATCTCTTTCCGCAACATTTACCCACATATTGCCAGCCAAATCACTGTGGTTAAAATCCACTCCTCCATCTTGAATGGATACGATCACATCACTGCTTCCCGTTTCAAGATCCCAAGCACTAAACAAATCAATATCTGAGCCAGCCGTACCGGAGGTTTGACCTGTGTTATTGTAGTGCCATTGTTCAGACACCCTAGGGTCGTTAAATGTCGAATTTGTTTTAAGAGAATTTATGTTTTTATCCAAAAGGACTGGTGTCTCATTGAGGACCCAATTTTTCTTTTCATATGTTTTTTCAGCCAGGATGGTCGCACCCAATTGGGCATACCCTGCAACGGCGGTTTCAAGGGATTGTTTGGATTGGACTGTTATTTCCAATTCATACCATAAATCTAATCCAAAGGCCTTCCGGCGTTGGGCATACTTTCCTCCTTGCGCAAACAAAGGCACCATTTTGTGCACTTCGAAAGTACTATTTAATGCATCTACTTCAGAAATGCCCGATTGGACTACTCCCTTTGCATTAAGTTGCCCTGCATTCTTTTGAATAGAAACAACGGCTTCTTTAGTGAATTTAACCCGAATTGTTTGGGTGGTTTGACCAAATGCAGAAAATGCACACAATACAAACAAGAAACTTAGAATAAGCTTCCCTCTTATTTTAATACCAACCATAGAATAAACTTTTAAAAATAATATTTAAGCCAAATCAAAAAAAATGATGTTCATGGCTCAAGGAACCATGCCCAATCATTATTAATAGTGCAAAAAAAATGAATGCAGATGGAATATGCAAGATTTATTTACGAAAAGGAAAATAATTGTACTTTTCCAATATACAGGTATTAATTTACTTAATTCAATCAGCAATAACATTGATATTCATTTTGCAATTTTTTTTGATTTCCCATTAATCTCCAAAGTGAAGCTAGAAAATAAAAGGCCCAGGTTTCAATCTTCATACCTTCCTTTTTTCAACATTTGTTTGTCTTTGCTCCTGCGTTCTTTATTTTTATTTTTTTCGTGTTTTAATTTAAAATCACTTCCATGGAAAACCCGAACTGGATTGCCTCTATTTAATTGTTTGTGCTGCAGCCATCCAGATTTGGCTTTTTCCTTGATTTTATCCTTCGTACTCAGTTGAACCAACACTTCTAGTCGGTCTTTCGCATTTTTCTTATTCTGGGCCTGCGATCTTTGATCTGAAGCAACAACTTGTAGGCCAGTAGGTAAATGTTTGGCTCTAATTGCCGTACTTACTTTATTGACATGTTGGCCACCAGGACCTCCTGCCCTAATGGCATCGTATTTTATATCAGATTCTTTTATTTGCAAGGCAGCCTGCCCTACAAAAACCTCTTGAATGCCAATAAACCAGTTTTTCCTTTTGTGGAACTTTCTATATTTACTTTGCCCAACCCACAATACAGATCCAACCCATCGGGCCAAAAATTCAGACAGATCTGTACTTTCTAGTTGAACCACTGCAGACAGCAACGTATTGTTTTCTACGCCTTCTTCTCTGTGTACAACTTCCGTAGTTACACCGTAAGATTTGGCTTCCTTTAATAACTTTTTAAGTACTTGAGCCACCACCCAACAACATTCTGCTGGGCCTTGTCCTGCACTTAACTGTATGTATTTTTTTGTTTGCATTGTTTTTATTTTTTGTCCATCCGTACCATCAATGGTTCAAAACTGCCTATTGTTTCCACCAAGTTAGTTTGGCATTCCATTACCTTGTTTAAATCTTTGTAAGCCTGTGGGGCTTCATCAACAGCGCCTCCCAACAAGGTCACTTTAGCCTGCTTCAACTGTTTGGTCATGGCACTTTTTGTAAGGCTTTCCTTCATGGCCTTTCTGGATGATTTTCTTCCAGCTCCATGGGACGCAGATTGTAACGACTGTTCATTGCCTAGCCCTTTTACTATTTTACCTGCTTGGATCATATTCCCTGGGATAATGCCCATTGCTCCTTTTCCAGCTGGAGTAGCTCCTTTTCTATGCACTACCCATTCTTGTCCATTTTTTTGTTTTTCCTTCCAAGCAAAATTATGGTGGTTTTCAATCACGCACAAAGGTTGTATGCCCAAGTACTTTTGAATGTTATAGTGAATTTGATCGTGGCAAGCTTTGGCATAATCTCCAGCCAATTGCATGCTTTCCCAATATTCCAATCCGGCTTCAGTATCCAAACCCAACCAAGCCAAATGCCCTGCTGTTTTAGGCAGAAAAGTAGTTTCCTTTGCTACACGAGTATAATGACCAGCCACAGCTGCCCCAAAGCCCCGTGATCCGCTATGCGCCATCAACCCAATGTAGCTTCCTTTTTCAAGCCCCAACCCATTGTTGGCTTCTAAATCGACCAGCCCAAACTCTACAAAATGGTTTCCGGAACCTGAACTCCCCAATTGTTTAACTGCTTTGCCTTTAAGTTTTCTAGTGAGGTCGGTCATCTTAAAACGTTCGTCCTCTAAGATAGTATGTTCTTGTGGCACTCCTATCTCTCCTCCCAAACCAAAACAAGTTCTTTCTTTGAGAGCCATTTTAAACTTGTATTGGTGTTTAACGAAATGTCTATGGTTCAAATCGTAAAGGGTGAGGCTCATTCTACAACCTATATCCAAACCAACGCCATACGGAATTACTGCATTTTCAGTAGCCAAAACGCCACCAATCGGTAGGCCATATCCCATATGGGCATCGGGCATCATAGCGCCAGCCCTACTTATGGGCAAACGCATGGCCAAATTCATTTGCTGTCTTGCATTGCTGCTGATTAATTCAGACCCAAATACGGCATAGTCCAATGCTTGTGGCAACAATTCGATTGTCTCATTTTGCACCAGAATATTTGTTTCAAACCCGGATGCAACACCGGCCCAATGCTCGTGGTCTAGGTATTGCTCGTAATTGTCTCTTACATCGCAGAGAAGTTCTATTTTTTTTTCTTTTTGAAGGTATTTGTAATGTTGGGCCATAACCCCCTTGGCCATGCTTATTTGTTCGTTAGAACGGTAATTTATTTTTTTAAGGTCTTTGCCTTTTAAATTTCCCATAATGGATACTTATAATGGTGTTTTGAATAGGAAACAACCCATTCAAAATATGATATTTTAAAACATAATTGTGTATTGCTTGAAATTCCGATTTGAATTCAAGACATAAAAAAACCCGATTTCTCAATCAGGCACAACAAGTGGTATTGAGAAATTAACCGAGGACGGTTACAGGTGCGGTATGTATATTAAGATCCATCATAACGAGTTCCTTTCTTGATTAAAGGATTTGAATACAAATGTATAGACAAAAGAATTAATTACAAATGTTTGATTTCATTTTTTGGAAAGAGACATTAAATTAATTCATTGGCCACTCCAATTAAATTCATATTGGCCACTTCTTTTTATACATATGAGATGCCTTTTTCAGAAATTTAAGATACTTTTGTCGCATACTATCAATGCTACATTTTTTTAGCAACCCTGCACATGCACCCAACAAACAGCAAAGAACATTACGAGCAATTACTTGCAGCCCACTACTCTTGGATTTTTGGGGGACTGGATGCTCAGTTCAAACGAAATACCACCCTTTTTAGCGAAATTTTCTCAGCCCCCCACCAAGGGCTTGTAATTGATTTAGGCTGTGGTTCCGGTTTCCAATCTTTGCCACTGGCTTCAATGGGCTACAATATTCAAGCAGTAGACAATAGTCCAACTTTATTAAAAGAACTTCTCAAAAACGCAAGGAACAAATCCCTTACCATTTCGTACCACGACGACAACATTGAAAACTTTATTAGACAATACCCTTTACAGGCCGATATTATCATTTGTATGGGCGATACCATTACCCATTTAGCCTCTATTGCAACAGTAGAGGCCCTTTTGAAAGATGCATATGACAAGCTCAAAAACAATGGACAAATGGTTATCACCTATAGAGACTTTAGCTCTGTAGTAAAAGGTACCTCTAAATTTATACCAGTAAAAAGTACGGAGCATAAAATATTCTCTTGTTTTCTGGAGTTCCATTCGGAATACGTAAAAGTGAACGACGTGGTACAACAATGGTCGGAGGGCGCATGGCAACATGAAATTAGCAGTTATAAAAAAGTGCATTTGCCTATAGAGCAATTGGTCAACTTTTGTCATGCAATTGGTTTCAAATCAAAACACTCCATTAATTCAGATGGAATGACGCAATTGGAATTATTAAAATAACGGATTTGGAACTTTGTCCAAATTTTGATCAAATGGTCTAAATATATGTCCTTATACTTCCCTCCTTTTAAAGTGCTATTTTCTCGTTAATGTAATCTAGTTATGATCTTATGGTGTAACCTATTATACTTAATAGAATCAATTAGAGTAATAACAAATGAATCATTTAAAACTAACCCTGGCTTTTTGCATGCTCTTGTCTACTGTTGTATTAGGGCAAAGCAGAAAAATCCCGATTGACACCATGGTGGTCACCTTACATGAAGCCACCATTAAAGGAAAGAAATTTCCGTATAAAGCTACAACTGGCACACAGCCAGTTTGGAACAAAGCGGGGCACCCAGAAGCCACCTTGTATTACACCTATTACGAAAGAACAGACATCAAAGACAAAAAATCAAGACCCCTATTAATTTCATTTAATGGAGGACCGGGTTCTGCATCTGTTTGGATGCACGTTGCTTACACGGGGCCAAAAACCTTGAATATAGATTCGGAGGGATACCCGGTGCAACCCTACGGTGTACAGGACAACCCCTACTCTGTATTGGATGTAGCGGATATAGTTTTTGTTAACCCTGTGAACACTGGCTACTCAAGAATTGTAGACCCAGAAGCCAAAAAAGAAACATTTTTTGGTGTAAATGCGGATGTAAAATATTTGGCCGAATGGATCAACACTTTTGTAACTCGTAAGAACAGATGGCCGTCTCCTAAATTTTTAATTGGAGAAAGTTACGGAACTACCCGTGTATCCGGCCTAGCACTGGAGCTTCAAAACGCTCATTGGATGTATTTAAACGGTGTCACATTGGTTTCACCAACCGAATTAGGTATTAGACGAGATGGGCCCGTTGAAGCGGCCAACCGGGTACCTTACTTTACTGCAGCTGCATGGTACCACAAAAAACTACCACCTGCCCTTCAGAACAAACCCCTCAAAGATGCCTTAGCCGAATCTGAAGCCTATACCATTAACACACTCATTCCGGTTATTGCCAAAGGTGGTTTTGTAACAAAAGAGGACAGAGAAAAAGCTGCAGAAAAAATGGCTTATTTTTCTGGAATTTCAAAAAAGTCCATCTTGCAGCACAACTTAGATGTACCCATGTCCTTTTTCTGGAAAGAACTATTGAGGGAGGAAGGGTATACCGTCGGCCGTTTGGATTCTCGATACAAGGGAATTGATAAAACTGAAGCTGGTTCTAGACCAGATTACAATGCAGAACTTACCTCGTGGTTGCACTCGTTTACACCAGCCATCAACTACTACTTAAGAGAACACCTCAATTTTAAAACAGACATTAAGTACAACATGTTTGGTCCGGTACGACCATGGAACCGAGAAGGAAATAGAACGGGAGAAAACTTAAGGCTGGCTATGGCTGAAAATCCCTATTTAAAAGTAATGGTACAGTCTGGATATTTTGATGGTGCTACAACTTATTTTGATGCCAAGTATACCATGTGGCAAATAGACCCTTCGGGCCGAATGAAAGACAGGTTGAGATTTGAAGGCTACGAAAGTGGACATATGATGTATTTGAGACGGGTAGACCTTGAAGCAGCCAATGAACATTTGCGCGATTTTATAAAAGGAGCATTACCTGCCAAAGGAGTGCCTGCAAAATACTAAAAAACAGAAACCTGTTGGAAATTTCCCAACAGGTTTCTACCGTATTATTCGGATGCGACGGGAATAATAAATAATATTATGTTCTTATGAAAAAACTCCCGTTCATTCTTATTGCACTTGTAACAATCTCTTGCTTTAACCAGAAAGCCGATACAGCAAATTCTGCCGAACCAATTGCCGACCCCCAAATTGGGGCCACTACCCAACAAACCCACCCTGCCTTTCACGTGGCTGCCAACGCCGGAACCGAATGGAATATTTTTGGTTTAAAAATAACAGAAAAAATAATGAGCGAACAGACCAAGGGTGCGTATGCTGTCATTATAAGCAAAACCCCACCACAGGGTGGCCCCCCAGTACACCTCCACCAGCACGAGGATGAACTGTTCTATATACTTGCAGGAAAATACCGTTTTCTGTGTGGGACAGATACAATTATGGCGGAAAAAGGAAGTCTGGTACATTTACCCAAAGGCCTGCCCCATAGCTTCAAAAACCTAGGGGACAGTACGGGCATAATGATGAACACCATTACCCCAGGTGGTTTTGAACATTTTTTTGAAGACATCAACACCATAACCCAGAATGGTACTTTCTCTCCTTCAAAAGTGGATTCAATTGCTCAAATTTATGGTTTGACTTTTATTAAATAAAAGGGTTGTTTTAGGTTAACTATTAACGCTTAGTTTCTTAAACTACTAATTTTTAGTAGATTAGCACTTACTAAACTACCTACATAATGAAAATAATTGCCCCACAAGGGTTGCTAATAGCAGCCTTAATATACCTATTGGCCGTGTCCAGTTGTTCTGACAATAAAGGCACCAACCAAAACGAACCCAACCAATACAACATACTGCCAATGCCCAACAAGTTGGTTGCTGAAAATGGCCAATTTGTATTGCCTAAAGTATTGGTAATCTCGGCGGATTCCTCTTTAAAAAATGAGACGCAAATACTAAGGAGTTTCATTTTAACCCAAGCGCCTGAACAGGTAGTGGAAGTGCAATACCAAAGAAGTAACAAAAGCCATATTCAATTGGTATTTTCGGATAGCGTAGCCCACCAAGAAGGCTACCAATTGTTGGTCTCGGCCGAAGGCATAAAGGTAAAGGCCGCAACCGCCGCAGGAATATTTTATGGCATCAACAGCCTCAGTCAATTGTTATCGCAAAAAGACCAAGTTACTTCAATTCCTTTTGTCCGTATTTTTGATGCTCCTAGATTTGAGTACAGAGGGATGCATTTAGATGTAGGGCGGCATTATTTCCCTCCAAGTTTTATAAAAAAATACATCGACGGCATTGCCATGCACAAAATGAATCGATTTCATTGGCACCTAACGGAAGACCAGGGTTGGCGGATCGAAATTAAAAAATACCCAAAACTAACTTCCATAGGCTCTGTCAGAAAGGAAACCATCCTCGGACACGCAGGAGCCAGCAACCCCTCGTTCGATGGAAAAGAATACAAAGGGTTTTACACACAAGAGGAGATAAAAGAAATAGTCGGTTATGCACAAATGCGCCATGTGACAATAATTCCAGAAATAGAAATGCCGGGCCATGCCCAAGCTGCTTTGGCTGCTTACCCCGAACTGGGATGTACTGGTGGACCATACGAAGTTTCTACCAAGTGGGGCATTGAAAAAGAAGTGTTCTGCACTACAGAAACTACATTTGAATTCCTTGAGAATGTTCTTAAAGAGGTAATGGACCTCTTTCCTAGCCAGTACATCCATATTGGCGGAGACGAATGTCCAAAAGACCGCTGGAAACTTTGCAAAAAATGCCAAAGCAGAATACGATCCGAAGGGCTATCAGACGAGCATGAATTACAAAGTTATTTTATAAAAAGAATCGAAACCTTTTTAAACAAAAATGGAAAAAAACTCATAGGATGGGACGAAATATTGGAAGGTGGTTTGGCTCCTGATGCCACCGTAATGTCTTGGAGGGGAGTTCAAGGAGGTGTAAAAGCCGCCCAATTAGGCCACGATGCTATTATGACCCCACAATCCCATTGTTACTTCGACCATTACCAATCCGACGACCCCTCCGAACCCTTGGCAATTGGAGGTTTTCTACCCCTGCAAAAAGTGTATGCTTTTGAACCCATTCCAAAAGAACTTAACCAACAAGAAAGCAAGCGCATTTTAGGGGCACAAGGCAATGTTTGGACAGAATATATGCAATCCGAAAAGCATGTTGAATATATGGTCTATCCAAGAATTGCTGCTTTGGCCGAGGTAGTATGGAGCAACCCAGAGCATCGCAATTACCAAGATTTTAGCCAACGGCTTCATGCCCAGTTCAAACGGTATGAACTATTAGAAATACATGCAGCAAACCACTTTTATGACATCAACAAAGTACACCAATTGGACACCTTGTTACAACAGTTTAAAGTGCAACTGCATTCGTGGTCTTCGGACACCATCCGGTATACAACAGATGGAAGTCCAGTGAACCAACAATCTACCTTGTACCAGCAACCCATAGAAGTAACCCAAACTATGAAAATTCAGGCACAAGCCTATACCAACAACCTTGAGGTAGGTAGGCTTTTTACAGATGAGTTTGTTATTCACCAAGGCATAGGAGCGGACATTAGTTTAGCCCACCAACCTGTAAAAAAATACACTTTCCATGGCAAAAACACCTTGCTAAATGGTAGGCTTGGAGGGAAAGAATTTGCGGATGGCGAATGGCTAGGGTTTATTGAAAAACCGCTGGTAGCAGAGGTGGATTTAAAAACCAGCAACAACCTACAAATGGTCAACATTCGGTTTTATGACGACCCAGATTCCTGGATTTTCCTTCCTGAAAAGCTGACAGTAATGGCTTCAGAAAATGGCGCTGACTATACGGAAGTATTTACAACCTCCAACGTTCTAAACAACAACATGATTCCATTAAATCTTGAGGCGCGGTACATAAAAATTATAGGCAACCCAATAAGCAGTATACCAGTAGGACATCCAGGTGTTGGAAAACCAGGTTGGCTGTTTGTTGATGAAATAGAAATAAAATAATTGACTTTGGGGATGTTGGCCATCCACCATCCCTAAAGTCATTCGTTTATTACCCAAATATCGGTTATAGCGCTATCATAACGCCACAACCTGGGCAAAGGAAGTTCTTCGGCTTCCAAAACCAGCTTAGAAGCAAAAAGCATGGCAGCTCCATTGTGAAATGCCACCCAATGAGGCAGGTCTCCGATGGGGCAGGATTGAACCGTTTTCCTTTCCCCTTTGCTGTTTATTAAATCGAAAGTGCGGTTGCCCCAATATGCCAACAACAGTTCTCCCCGGAAGTAATCTACGTCAAAAATAGTGTTCCTACCTAAAAAAGCCGGTTTATCCAGTTTTTTAATCAATTTTCTCCAACGCTTGAGCACCCTTCCTGACGCTGTAGTCAAATAACAATCATTGACCGTTAACACCAACAATTGTTGGTTCTCTACCTGTCTGATTCTATTTATCGGTTCGTGGAACTCCAACTTCTTATAAGGCACTTTCCCTTTTTCCTTCACGTAAACATTGGGATACCTGGCAAAAACAACATGTTCTTGGTCGTTGATATAAAACCCTCCTTCTCCCATTCGATGGTTGTCCTGAAACCAGGGCCAAAGAACCACAACAGCACCATCTAGGCCTACCTTCAGTAGCCTCGAATCGTTTCTTAGATCGTCGTGTCTTCTTTCAATTGCATATAGTTGGTCCTCTTTTGCATACAAGATGTAATCTGTTGAAGGAAATGCCGATTGTAACAGCACCTTAGGGGCATGGTCATTGGACCAGACCATAATACATCCATAATGGCTGGAATTGTCAATGGGAGCTGTATAACTCCAAAAAACGTTCTCTCCAACTACTACCATGTTGCCTGTAGGATGCGCCAATGCCTCGAGGTGTAGTAAAAACATTGCCACTGCAATCCATCTCAATTTCCTAGAGTCCATATCGCGCTTGTTACAAACATTTTTTATCTGAATATTAATTACCTATTACTATAATATCCGTTTGCCTACCATCTATATAACGCACACCGTTAGCATCAAAAAAGGCCTCTTCTTCTAACATAATCCTTATCTCCTTGTTCCATTCCTGAAGGAACACCGCATTATTCAGCTCTATTGAATAGGCAGTATTGTAATACAAGGGGTAATCACCAGAACCAGGCACGCCACCTTGTGCATCCCACATACCCAACGTTGGTCCTGCAGCATGCCCATGGAACCCAATTGGATGGGTGTATATAGTAGGTTGCAGCCCTTTTGAAATGGCTTCCTCCCTAGATTCTTTCAGAACTTCGTTGCCTGTTTTGCCCAACGCAAAATTTCCTGTAAATATGTCTTGCAGTTGGTTGCCAGTTTTAAAAGCATCTTTCAAATAGGCTGGCACCTCTGTCTCCCCAGGCTTTAGAACATAAGCATGTTGCTGTGTATCCGTATTTAACCTCAAATAAGTAATGCCAAAATCTACGTGCAACAAGTCTCCTGGAAGGATCACATTTTTATCTGGTCGTTTAGAAAATGATCTCAAGTGGTCAAAACTTTCAGGATCGAACCGTTGAATGGAAACGGTTGGGTGGAACCAGGCTACTAGTTTCAACTCTCGCACTCTTTCCCGCATCCACCAAACAACATCTTCGGTTGTGGTTACACCTGGCTGGATCACCTTGTTCGAAAATGCCTCGGCAATTATTTCATGGGCTATTCTACATATTTGTGGGTATACCATCATTTCAGTGGCACTTCTTGTTTCCAACCACCCTACTGCCAACGGAGTGGCATGCACTACGCGCTTTGAATATTTGCCTATGGCTGCCATAAAAGCTTCGTAATCCGTACTTACAATTCCATCTGCCAATCCAAAATCATTGGATTTATTAATTCCAATTTTTTTGGGTTGGTGGGCTTCGACTATTTCTGCCACGCGCTTCCATTGGTCTGGTTGTTTTTCCTTGTCCCATGCCTTTTTAAAAGCAGAACCCACATCGTACCGAGCCACAGCAAACCCCTCTACTTTATCTTCTTTTTTAACCATAATCAAAACTGTTCGCCGCCTTGCCGAAAGCCAAGTGGCTGGCAGCATGGTTTTGATTACAGGGTCTTCGTTGTATTCTCTTGAAATCACTACCCACATGTCAATCCCAGTTCTTTCCATTAATCCGGGTAAAATAGTTTGCATCCGTTCTTCCAGTATTTTGTCTGTAATAGCGGCTCTGTCTTTCATGGGCAAAATAAAAGAGGATTGAGCAAAAACGGAATGCATGCCCAACAATAGCAGGATAAATATTAAGTGGTTCGATTTCATTGTTTTTAGGATTTTAATTCAAAATAAAATATAAAGACTGAATATCCTAAACTGACCTAATGGATTTCCTTACCCCCTTTTTAAGAACTCCAATACAACAAGTCCATTTCCCTATAGGTTGCCCCCACTTGTTCCGCTTTCAAGAAGTTGTTTTCATGTCTTATGGCAATACTTACTACGCAGAGATAAGAACCTTGTCTCCTATTTCCTCTCATTCAACCAACACAATCCTCTGCAGCATTTTCGAAAGGCATTGGAATGTGCTCCTGAGAATTTGATACACTGTACTGTAACCAAAATTTATATTTATTAAATACAGAAAGCACCAAAGCTTGAAGCTTGATTTTCTAGAACAAAAACCAAGCAGGACTATTTCCCCCTGTTAGGCTATGATTCTTCCTTTCGTCACTTCAATAGACATAATTAAACTTTTATTTGTTAATATTGTGCTTTAATTATTCTACAACTGTGAAAGCACAAATAGACAATTTTTCAATATGGGTAGCAGAAATTGACCCTGTTACATTAACTTCTGGTTTCAAAGATCTTTTGCTCGATTCAGGGTTTGGAATTTTGAACTTTATGGAGCACCACTTTGAGCCACAAGGGTATACTGCTATTTGGTTGTTGTCTGAGAGCCATTTGGCTATTCACACATTTCCTGAAGAGTCTAAAAGTTACGTTGAATTAAGTTCTTGCAACAAAGAGATGTACGACAATTTTATAGTTCAACTAAATAAAAGCGACACGCTATCCCCGCTATTGGCTGATGCGAAACATTAACCCCATAACATTTATTCCTTTCTTAATTCCTGGGATTTTTATTGGTAAACTTCAGGTTATTTACACCCATCTCTACGGACTCCATTGGATCGACATTTTTTTGTTGGTTGTGGCTTCCATAGCAGGCATTTGGCTTCGGCATGTTATGAAGGTTTTCAAGTTGGAGCAAACGAGCCTAATATTGGCCATTTTGCTAGCTTCTCTGGGGGATCATTTTATTTACTATTTGTATAATTTCACGGATTACATTAGCCAACTTGCTTTGTTTTCATGTTTTTTAGTTGGTTTTCTGAGCCACAGTAAAAGCAAAGGCAAACCGCTTTATTGGCCTTTAACTCCTTTGGCAATAGGAGTTGGGTATGGGGCGAGTTATATTCCGGTGTTATGGATTTTGGTGCTGGTTCTACTCGTCTTCTTGGTTGGAAAACACAGCCACCCACTATGGGTTTGGTCCAAGGTAATAGGATTGGCAGTACTATTGTTTTTTTTCTCAGAGATTGACATTCCTGAATCCCAAAATAAATATGTAGACAAAGTAGTTTTTTCAAAAGCAACCTCCTTTCAGAACCTAGACATAACCCGTTGGAATGGCCACTATTGGTTCTATCAAAATAGTAAAAACCAATTGAGTTCTATTGATTACTGGCTGTACTACGAACCTTTGGTGCATCCAGTTATGAATGTTATAGGCGGCGCACAAGATATTTTAGTAATTGGAGGAGAAAATGGCATTATCGTCAAAGAGTTGGCACCATATGATTTCAAACAATGCACTTTGTTGCCTTTGGATACTGCCTTACTAAGGTATTCCAATGAAAATCAGCTTTTTACACAATTAAACGAAGGAAGTTTAAAAGATCCCAGAGTAAACATCCGCTATAAAAAAGATATTTTAGACTTCCTCCACCATAATAATAACCGGTACGATGTGGTCATTGTGGATGTTCCGGACCCTACAGACATAGAGTTAAACCAATTTTATACATTGGCATTTTATGAAGGCTGTTTTACAGCCTTGAAAAAGGAAGGAGCTATGGTTACCCAGTCTGGTAGCCCTTATTTTGCAGGAAGCGCCTTTGACATTATTAACAATACTTGTAAAAAAAGCGGCTTTACGACCACCCAATACCACAACCAGGTTTTAACATTAGG
Source organism: Cytophagales bacterium Alg240-R148 (assembly GCA_900537185.1). Lineage (GTDB taxonomy): Bacteria > Bacteroidota > Bacteroidia > Cytophagales > Cyclobacteriaceae > Alg240-R148. The sequence goes on along the minus strand of LS999826.1, from coordinate 1,227,466 downwards.
AGAATGGGGTTGGACACTTGGAATCAAATCCCATAATAAAAAAGAGGCGCAGTTGGTTTTACAATCTATAAATTTCGATGATGTTCCAACCAAATGGCTGAACAACCAGGCGATGGATATGATGTTGTCTTTCGGAAAACCATGGCATAAAAAAGATAGTACCAGCATAAACACCCTTCAAAAACCAATTGTTTACCAACATTATTTAAAAGGGTCTTATGCTTTTTAAAAGCTTATAGGTTTTCTATTTTTAACCATGAAAAAAATTTGGCTCTTTTCAAAAACCAACGATTTGGTTTGGTTGTTTTTACCTGTTTGGGTTACATGGGCCATTTGTTTTTTAGTACCAAGTACTTTCCACCAACAAAGTCTTCCATTTTGGTTTTGGATACTTATTATTGTAGGAATAGATGTAAGCCATGTGTGGAGCACTCTATTTAGAACTTACTTAGACCCAGAAGAATTCAAAGCCCATAACAAGATTTTAATAAAGGCTCCAATTTTGGCATTTATGATATGCTTTGGGGTAGCTTTTTGGTCTACCGCCTTGTTTTGGACTATCCTTGCCTATTTGGCACTGTTTCACTTTATCAAACAACAATATGGTTTTTTAATGCTCTATTTGGGTCGTTATGGCATCGAAGTGAAAAATAGATTTCTAAAACACTCTTATGTATTGTACTTTACCATGCTCTATCCGGTGGTTTATTGGCACCTTGCTTCTGGCCTTGAATTTAACTGGTTTGTAGAAGGCGATTTCCTATTACTTCCTCAAGTTTTATCCAATTACAATTTAGTTGAGGCTTGGGTTCAAAAAAGTGTTCCATTCTTTAATATGCTGTACTTTTCTTTCTTATTGGCATGGTCCATTGAAACGACCTACAACTGCTATCAAAAAAAACAACCCTTTCCAACAGGGCTATTTTTATGGACACTGACAACTGCTGGCAACTGGTTTTTAGGTATCGTGTACTTCAACAGTGATTTTGCTTTTAGCCTTACCAATGTGGTGGCACATGGAATACCCTATATGTTGCTCATTTTTGTATATGTCCAACGCAAAAAGGAAATCAAGGGCGTTCTTTTGCCTCCAATAAAAAGTTTAATATTGGTGGTAAGCATGGTGCTTACTATCCTATTATTGGCACTTGGAGAAGAATATTTTTGGGACATGTGGTTCTATAGGGAAAATGGTCAATTTTTTGAAAGTTGGGTGGCATATCCTTTGAGCGCCCTTGAAAATCCAATTGTTCAAGCGTTGGGCATGGCGTTGTTGTCTTTACCACAAATTACCCACTACATTCTGGATGGTTACATTTGGAAAAACAATTCCAAAAACCCTTACTTAAAACCAATTTTACTACAATGAAACGGCGTTCTTTTATTAAGTATTCTTCTGCCCTTACCCTGCCCATGCTGCTGCAATCTTGTAACTGGTTGGTAGAAGACCACCCCTACAAGGTGCATGTAAACAGCGATGCCGCGGCTGGTCATTTGATTAGAAAAAGTACTAATTTTCCAGTGCAAAAAGGAAAACCATTGGATTACTTGGTTGTTGGTGGTGGAGTCGCCGGGATGACTGCAGCCTACTTGTTAAAAGGGGAGAATTTCTTATTGGCAGAGTTATCCCAACAGTTGGGTGGTTCTTCCTCCTTCGACTCTTTTGAGGGCCTGAATTTTTCGCAAGGAGCCCACTACGATTTGGCATACCCCGGGTATTATGGAACAGAGGTTTTAGAGACCTTGCATTCCTTAGGCATCATCCACCAACAAAAATGGAGGGACCAATGGTCGTTTTCAGATGAAAGGCATTTGATTCTGCACAAAAGTAAAAACCAATGTTTCGACCATGGGAGCATCCGAAAAGATGTTTTAAAAGAAGGTCCTTTAAAAACAAAGTTTTTGAAATTGATGGCCCAATTTGATAGGAAAATGCCCTTGCCTTCTGCTTTGGTGCCTAGTGAATTAAAATACTTAGATGCTGTGACTTTTTACGATTTTTTAAAAGAGCATTTGCCTTTGGACGAAGACTTTATGAATGGTTTGGACTACCATATGAAGGACGATTATGGGGCTGGAATAAAAACAGTTTCCGCTTTGGCTGGTATACACTATTTTAAATGCCGTCCTTATTACAACGAGGTGGTTCCTTTGTTTTCTCCTCCCGAAGGCAACTTTTATTTTATTGATAAGATGCTTCAAAACACAGACCAAAACCGAATAAAAACAGGCCATTTGGTGCAATCCATTGAAAGCCAAGCCAATGGGTTTTTGGTTAAAATTGTGGACATCCAAAACCAAGTGCAGCGGCAGCACCAAGTACAAAAAATAATTTACGCAGGCCAAAAACATGCACTGCCTTTTATTTACCCGGAAGAAAAAGAGCTATTTGCATCCAATCAATATGCCCCTTGGATGGTAGTAAACCTAGCTACCGATTTCCGCAATGACAAAAAAGCATTTTGGCAAAACGAAATGTTAACAAATGACCAGAGTTTCATGGGTTTTGTAGATTCAAAATCCCAGCATAGTAGTAACAATAGCAGGGTTTTTACGGGATATTATTGTTTGCCGCAATCGTCTCGGAACCACTTGTTGAATACTGAAAAAAACAAAGCGGCCATTGCCCATAAAACCATTGCCCACCTTTCGGAGTATTTTAGTATAGACCTAACCCCTTTCGTGAAAAATGTAAGTATAAAAGCCATGGGACATGCCATGCCAATCCCTGTACCTGGATATTTGTTTGATTATAAAAAAAGTAAAAACAAAAACTTAGCATTTGCTGGAGTAGACAATGGAAGGCTGCCGTTGTTTCTAGAAGCAGTGGACTCGGCCATTCAGGCAGTAAATCAATTAAAAAACAATTAAGTTCATGCAGTACGGAAAGCTTTTTAAATATTACAAAGATTGTTTCGAAGCGGACAACCGGGCTTTTGCAGTATCCAATTTTTATTCCAAGAAAGTAGAAAACAGATGGGTGTTGGAGGGCAGTGATGAACTTTTTAATGCCCATTTGCCTATGGTTCCTATTAATTCAGAAATAGCTTCAGAGGTGGTTGCCAATCTAAAGGAATACAGCAAAGAAAAAAACCTTTATGCCATGGCATTTTTTTGCGTTGGTAAGTCTTCTAGTTTTGGAGGCAAACGAAGGTCCATATGCGCTCCTTTAATTCTGTATCCAGCAGAAATTATTGAAAAAAACCATGATTATTTCATACAAATAGATACCCGTTTGATGGCTTTCAACTTGCCATTTTTAGAACGTTTCAAAAAGGAAGGTGTTGGCGATATTTCTGATATCATGGACGCTATTGAACCAGGTCCAATGGACTTTGGTAAAATGGGGATTCTGAAGGAATTTATTGAAGAAAAACTACAAGGCATCGATACAGAAGAAATGCTGCTCTATCCTTCTTTTCTTGAGGAAAGTGCAATTAAAAAAGCACAGCGAAAAAAACTCGAAAATTTCAATGTTTTAAGTGCTGCTGGATTTGGTGTTTTAAGGCATTCATCTGCCACATTGGGTATCATGAGTGAACTGGAGCAAATGGCCGGACTTAAGAAAACTTCGTCTGTTATCAAACATTATTTTGATGCAGCCTTTTCAGACAACCGACCCATTGCAGATAAAATTCCTATTAGAATTCCTTCGGTACTGAGCAAGGCTCAAAAATCTGCCATTTTCAATGTCCACCAATTCCAGGAATCTTTGATATTCGGACCTCCTGGCACTGGAAAATCGTATACAATTGCCTCTATGGCAGTAGATTTAATGAACAAGGGAAAATCCGTTTTGATAGTTTGTAAAACAGATGAAGCCGTAGATGTAGTCAATGATAAAATTGAAAATGAACTGGGTGTAAAAGGAGTAACTGTAAGGGCAGGCAAAAGCGACTACTTACCCGCTCTTAAAAACAAACTCCAAATTTTCCTTAGAAATTACAAAAGACAACCCGATGATTTATCCCGCGAACTAAACCTACAAGAAAGCCAATTAATTGCCTTTGAATCCAAGCTGCAACAACTTTCTGATCAGTTTCATTTGCAAGTAGCAGATGATTTAAAATGGGGAGAGCACTTGTTCCATTCCCAAAAAGACGCTGGTTTTTTCAACTCCTTATTAAGCAAGTACTATTCTTTTCTCAACAGCATGCAAACAGCCCATTGGGACCTGGTAGATCAATTTTATGACAAACAAACCGCATACATTGACAGTTTAAAAAACTATGTTAATGCCTTGTTTGAATACCAATTGGCCAAAACTCTTTTTTACAACCGGAAATATTTCAGTTTATTTCTGAAAGCCATAAAGGCCAGAACTTTAAAAAGCCAGGCCGAATTATTCGATAGTATCCAATTCGATAAGATTTTCAAAGCACTCCCCATTTGGCTTTGCAACTTTAAGGACTTGTACAAAGTATTGCCGTTAAAAGCTGAATTGTTTGATGTTCTGATTATAGACGAAGCTTCACAGGCCGATTTAGCAACAAGTCTTCCGGCCATGCATCGAGCAAAAAAAATAGTTGTTGTAGGGGATAACAAACAACTTACACATTATTCTTTTTTGAGCATGAATCAAATACAGCGTTTACAAAAGAAACACCAATTTCCCGATGATTTAGATAGCACTTATGGCAATTATCGCGAGAGTAGCCTATTTGATATTTATTTCCATAAAATCAACAACCAACATCAGTTGACTTTTCTAAATGAACATTTTAGAAGCAACGATTCTATCATTGGATTTAGTAATAAATTCTTTTACAACGGAGATTTAAAAGTAATGAAGGGTTTGCCCCACCATAAGATCAATGGCAACCAAATAATAAAGTCTGCGGGAAACAGAAACAAAAAAGGACACAACGAAGAAGAGGCAGAATTGCTATTAAAAGAAGTGCAATCCATCATTGAAAGTCAGAAAACAGTTCCTGAAAGAATTTGCCAATCCATTGGTATCTTAAGCCCATTTTCTTCTCAAGTTGACTATATCCAAGCCCTTTTGGACAAAGAATTAAAAAGTCATAACATTGAAAAACACCGAATAAAGGTAGGCAGTCCATACAGTTTTCAAGGGGATGAAAAAGAAATCATGTTGTTGTCTTGGGTGTTAGACAATCAAACCCATGGTTCCATTCACCAATACCTTAACAAAACTGAAGTTTTTAATGTTAGTGTTACAAGAGCTAAGTCCAAATCTAAGCATTTCATATCCTTTGATATTAACAACATGCCTAAAGGCAAGAATTTAAGGAATTACTTCGAATTTATTGAACAGCATGAATTCAAATTCCATAAGGAACAAAAAGATGCTCATGACCAATTTTCTAAAGAGGTAGAATTGTTTTTAGTCGCCAATGGTCTTGTAAACATCAAACTAGATTATACCATTGCCCACATCCAACTTGACTTTTTAATAGAGTATAATGGACAACACATTGGAATTGATCTCATTGGCTATCCAGGTGCTTTTTACAAAGCCTACAGCTTGCATGAGTACGAAATTCTTAACCGGGCTGGCGTAAAAGTATTGCCTTTGCCCTACTCAAACTGGCATTTTGAGCCAACCATTACAAAAAGCGGCATATTAAAAATATTGAAAAAATAAAGGGAAACAATAACTTGCTTCCCTCCCATCTATCTATGTTTATTTAACGGTTATTCTTTAATTTTACCTCCGTTGGCATTGAAATAGCGATTGCCGCCAAATACAAAATTTAAACCAATTTGAGCACCAACTATTAAATCTGCTCTTTTTGAAAAGAAAGCATCCAAGTCACTTGATTCCAATGCTTTTATAAAATCGTCATTTCTTTGGTCTGTTACGTTGTAACTCGCCCTTATTACAGCAGACAAGGACAGGTATTTTCCAACATCAATGTCCATCCCAAAAGATCCTGCTATTTGAAACGCTTTGTCTTTGAATTTTTGTACTTCATTTTGCGCTTCCGAACTAAAAATGGTGTGGGGGCCATTGGTTTGAGGAACTGTATAAGAACCATCGCTGTTTTGGGTAGCGTTGTTGATGACCATATTATTGTTCAAATCATGAATGGTATACGTACCATCTGCATTCATTGAAATCGGCGTGCCTTCTGGAAAAGTCTGGTTGGATTGTATGTATTGTATGGTTTCTGCGCCTCCATTTAAAATGGATAGCTGCGGTCCTAGAGAAAAGTTGCCCCTGGTTCTGGCATTGGTTGAACTCATGAATTTAAACATCAAAGGAATCTGAACATAGTCCATGTCCAGCTTGCGTTGGCCCACAACTTGTTCTGCAATATCCAATACTTCGTATATTTTTTCTTGTGTTGCAAAAATCCCTTCCAACTGAATTCCAAATCCTTTTGAAATATCGGCTCCAAAAGAGAACCCTATTGGCACAAAATTGTAGTCCAATTGAGAATTATACCTTGGATCTTCTGTCAAGCCTTTGTCCAGAACAATAGTGGTATTCATACCAGTGGTTACCCCCAAGCGAATCTGGGCTCTAGAAATGGTAACAGTCGAAAAAACTAGGAGGATTAAAAAGAGTACTTTGTTCATATTAGATTATCTGGTGTTTGGTATTGATATCCAAATTAAACCAGCTGTAACCGCCTATTTTATCCCCAATACTTGAAAAGAGTACATCTATAAGAAAAAAGCAAAACTCGAGCATTAAACGCCTTTAACTTTGTACCCCTCTTTTCTAAGAATCTCTCCTATTTTCTTTCTAAAATCACCCTGAAGAACAATTTCCCCGTCTTTTGAAGTACCACCCACCCCACATTTAGTTTTCAACAATTTGCCCAGTGTTTTGAGGTCTTCCTCGGTACCCACAAACTCCTCAATGATAGTAACTTGCTTGCCACCACGCCCTTTCTTCTCTAACCTTACATACAAACATTGTGCATTGGGAGGCAAAGTGGCCTCTTCATTTTCTGAATCGTAGTCAAAATTGTAGTCATCACTTGTAGAAAACACTACACCCAATCTGTCTTTCCAGTCGTTTTCTTTGTTCTTTTTACTCATGGTCCGCTTTTTTTATTCTACAAAGATACAGCTTGATTCTATTGGAATTCAACTTTTGTCGCAAATTTTTATACGCAGTACCAACTAAAATAAATACCAACAAACATATATTTTACACAAATATATTAACGTTTAAGCTTGAATATAACAGATATTTCACTATATTTATACTAGCCAACAGACTCCTAGAGCATTTAAAGCTCCATTAAAAGCATACTATATCCAATATTAAATTATATGCCATGCACAATAATTTATATATATGGACTTTTGCCTTTTATACCCTTTTCCCCTTTGTTGCTTTCGCACAACAGGGAAATATAATTGAATTAGGCAATAATGTACTAGATCCAAACCAAGATGGGTTTGTTTCTACGACGAATACTGGATTTTCGGGCGACGGGTACGATGTAGACGAATTTGAAATCACTATGTTCGGTATTCCAATTTTCGGAGATGGGGAAACTTTGAAAGACAATCAAAACGGACAACCATGTGGTGTTTCCGATTTAGCTTTAGATGCAAATGGTTTCGCAGTATATGCAGGACTTGACAACTCCAATAATTTAATCTTTAGATTTAGAGTAGCAGGCAATAAGCCATCGGTTCAGTCTTATTCTGTGTTAATTGACTCGGATGAATGGATTGGAAATTCAGATCCAAATGCAAACTCAATCAATCCAGGTTTTGAAATTGAAGTAACATTAATTCAAAATTTCGGAGTATACATCTACGATATCGAAGGACAGGACAAATGCCCCTCTCCACTCATAGAATATCCAATTTCTACACACCAACAAAAATCTACCTCCTCCATTGAAAGCTGTAACAACGAAGACTATTTCATTGACTTTTATATACCTTTTTCGGATTTGGTCCAGTTTTTCAATATTTCTTTGAACACCAAATTAAGATATGCTGCTGTGACCAACATATCTGCCACATGTGCTCTTGGAGGTGCCATTAGCGACATAGGAGGTGTTGACGACACTTTATACGACGGATGTTATGAATGTGCCATATTAGATTTAATTGAGAACCAGTGCTCATCTGAGGTTGCAGACCTTTGCGAGACATGTGAAGGTTTCCCTGAAGGAGTAACAGATAAACCCAATATTAATTTACCAGTATTGGTTGGGGATGATATGATATCGGGTACATCAGAGCCAGAAGCCGATATCATCATGAACCTTTACAGCCAGGGTGGCACTTTTCTTCAAAGTGACCTAGTTACAGCCGATTTAAACGGAAATTGGAACAGTAATTTTTTCAACAACCCCTTAAATTTTGGAGACAGCATTGTCGTAAATGCAATTATTGATGGCAAGTGCGCTTCTGGTCAAAATGATGCAGGCTTAAGTTTTGCCATTGTATCCCCAAATCAAAAACCAATAATAAATGGGTCTTTTCTTTCTTTAACTTATGTTGAAAACACCCCCCCGATTCTTATTGCGGAAGATTTTGAAATAACCGATGACAACTCAAATTTATTGTCTGCAACTGTTAATATATCTTCCAATTATGAAACTGGATTTGACTTTTTAGCTGGTACTAACACTACCAATATTGATCTTAATTTTAATTCAGTTGAAGGCCGGCTTGAATTATCTGGTGAAGCCACTACGGAAGAGTACAGTGCTATATTTAAAACACTTACATTCCACAACACAAGTGAAAACCCAAGCTTGGAAATTAGAGAAGTCGTTTTTACAGTATACGATGGAACCAATACAAGCCAACCGGTTCGACGAAATATACTAATCAAAGAAATAAACGATCCACCAATAATTGTAGACCCGGTAGGCACTTCGATGGATACGCTATTTATATCTACGAAAGAAGATGTACCAATTTCGTTTTGCCTTATGAGCGAAGATGCTGAATCAAATACTGTTTTTATAGAATCAATTCAGGTACAAAACTCAAATGGCCATGTAGAGCAAACGTCTGATTTGTGCCTCAATTTCACACCCAGCATAAATTATAATGGTTTAGCATACATTGAACTATCTATTTGCGACGATGGCATTCCTTCGCAGTGTATTGACTTTATAGTAGAGGTAACAATTGAACCTGTCAATGACCCTCCAGTTGTTTACATAAATGACATGCCCACTGACTCAATATTTTTAAAAACAGAAAAAAATGCAGCACTTAACTTCTGTTTGGATGTACGAGATGTAGACAACAACAACATTATTGTTGAAGCCATAGGTATGCTAGGTAATTCAACCTCAACATTGCAATTTGATACCGGTTTATGTTTTAATTACTTACCAAGTTTGGATTTTGTAGGCCAAGAATATGCCAACATTATACTTTGCGACGACAATGAAGTTCAAGCTTGTACTTCCATCACCTTGTCTTTTGAAGTTATTGATGTAAACAGACCACCTGTGATTCTTGCTGACACATTGTACTTTGAAGTCAATAAAAACAATGAATTAGCCGTTTGTATTGAAGCCAATGACTTGGACAACGACCCATTAGCCATTCATTCCGTTCTCAATTTGGAAAATTCAAATGGTTTACTTTCTGGCACACTTCCTTGTTTGAATTACCAACCTGCCTTAAATTTTACTGGAACTGACTTATTTAAAGTAACAGTTTGTGATGATGTGAGCCCTTCTCTTTGTGATTCGGTTATTGTCAAAATCAACGTCCTTAATGAAAACAATCCGCCGGAGGTGCTTCTTAATGGGCTTGTTGTAGACACCTTGTACTTTCAAACCAAACGCAGTACCCCTATCAGTTTCTGCATTGATGCGGAAGATCGTGACGGAGATGATGTAAGAATTGAAAGTTTTGTAATTAACCAAGGAGCTGGTGCTATATCCTTGAATAGCGCGTTATGTTCTGTTTATAACCCAGAAATCAACTTCGAGGGATGGACTTGGATCTCATATGAGCTCTGTGATGATGGCAATCCTGAAGCCTGCACCACATTAGCAGTAGGGATAGAGGTATTGCCAATAAACAACCCACCCAAAATTCAAGTAAACGGGCAAGATGTTGATTCTCTATTTTATACAACTCCTGTAAACACTCCTTTTCAGTATTGTTTAGAAGTATCTGACTTTGACGGTGATCCCATACACATCCAAAACATTAAACCCATTCAACCTTTCGGGACAGTACTTCCTGGAACAGCTGACCTTTGTATGTTGTTTACTCCGGATAACAACTCTCTAGGCACCGATATACGAAGAGTTTATGTATGCGATGACAACGATACCCCTTTGTGCGACTCCGTTGTCGTTTCAATTGCCATATTACCAGAAAACAGAAAGCCGGAAATATTATACAACGGAATGAAACTGGACACTATTAGGGTTTCGACTTTAGAAAATGTACCTGTGGATTTTTGCTTTGAAGTCAATGATGATGACTTGGATGAAGTTATGTTAAGTTTGCTGTATTTACAAAAGGGAAAAGGCGAGATAACCAAACTCGATGTCCCAGGATATTGTATGCGTTACCGACCTCAGTTTGCATTTTCAGGCCTTGTTTATGTATATGCAGAGGTATGCGACAATGGCATTCCTTCTCTTTGTGAAAATGTCATTATTGAAATTGAAGTTGTTGACACTAATAACAAACCAAGAATACTTTTTAATAAACAAGATGCAGACACCGTTTTTTTTGAAACTTATGCGCGTACTCCTATCCACGCTTGTTTGGATATACTAGACCCTGATGGAGATGAACTAGAATTATTAACTGGTACATTTAACCCAATTAATGGGTCGGCCAATATTGATTCACAAAACAAAACTTGTATTAATTACTCTCCAAATGATGATTTTTCCGGATTAGAATTTCTAAATGCAATTGTATTTGACAATGGTACCCCAACTATGTATGATACTGCGATCGTACAAATAAAAGTGCTTCCTTTAAACACCGCTCCTATAATCCTCTATCAAAATCAAAATGTAAAAGAGTTGAATTTATTGGCCCTCGAGGAGCAATTCATTTCATTAAATTTCACCATCATCAATCGCGAAGGGGATATTCTCAACTTGAACAGCTTGCAGCCTAGCATCGACCAAGGCTTATTTGATGCCGAATTAACAGATGAGTTGGTAATGGAATACATCCCTAAGAAAAATACTTTGGGAAAACATTTGATTTCAATGAAAGTTTGTGACGATGGGTTACCATCTATGTGCGACTCTGTTGGAGTAAACATAACTGTTCTTGGCCCCAACACCACGCCAATTGCCCAAAACGACGATTTCATTTTTACTAACACCGAAATTCTAACTGGAAATTTGTTAGAGAATGATAGCGACCCAGATGGCGACAGCATTTATATTGACATAGGTTCAATTGAACCTCCAAAGGAAGGAATCCTTCATATTCAATCAGATGGAAATTTTCAATACCAGCCATCCACTTCATTTGAGGGAACAGTCCATTTTGAATATACGCTTTGCGATTTTAGACCGGACCAACTTTGTGATAAAGCTGTTGTAAACATATTTATAAGCGAATCAGATCAAAACATCCAAGTGTTTGAGGGTGTTTCACCGAACGGTGACAATTATAACGATTTTTGGAAAATTAAAAACATTGAACTTTATCCAAATAACAGGGTACAATTATACGATAGGTGGAATAATCTAGTATATGAAGCAACAGGGTACAACAACAGTTCCGTCAAATGGGAGGGAGAATCCAACAAAGGAATTTCTCAGAGAGCGTTAGCAAATGGCACATATTTCTACATTATTAATCCCGGCAATGGGCATGCTACAATCAGTGGAGCAATAGTATTAAAAAAATGAAAATCATAAGAACCATACCTTTACTCCTTATTTGCATCAGCTTTTTCACAAAAGTAGAAGGGCAACAAACAAGTACTTACGCTCAATATTTGTACAATGGGTTGGCCATAAACCCTGCCTACGCCGGTTATGATCAACTTTTGAGTAGCTCGATTTTTTCAAGGTTTCAATCAGTTGGTTTAGAAGGCAGCCCAACAACCCAATCTTTTTCCATACATGCTCCTATTAAAAACAATAAGATAGGACTAGGTTTACAAGTGTTCAGAGAAACCATCGGAGTATCCAAACAAACTGGATTTTATGGTGCATATAGCTATAAAATCCCTTTTGAAAAATTCACAATAGCAGTTGGTTTGCAGGCAGGAGCCACTTTTTATAAAACTTCTTACACTCAGTTATCTCTGAACAACCCTGGAGACCCTCTTTTTAATGAAGATATAAATTCTGTGAAACCAAATTTTGGTACAGGTGCCATTATCTACAACGATAAAATATTTGCTGGAATTTCTGCCCAACAATTGCTTTCAACTGGAGAAAAGAAAGAAATAATACAAGAGAAGCCGCTTTTACTTTACGGAGCATATCTTGTTGAGTTTTCACATGTGGTCAAATTCAAACCTTCCATGTTGTTAAAATTTGTAAATGGTAAAGCCGTAGAATGGAACATTAACGCCAATTTTTTATTTAATGAAATGTTATGGGTTGGCGCATCGTTGCGCCCTATGAATGCCGCTACTTTTTTAATTGAAATGCAAATTATTGAACAATTAAGTTTTGGGTATGCTTATGATATTACACTCAATGAGCTCCATAAGGTAGACAAAGGTTCACATGAAATCATGCTTAATTATAAGTTTAGATTTTCTAAGAAAAACGTAACCTCACCAAGATATTTTTGATGAAATCACTACTCATCATATTGAACTTGTTACCAATTATGGTCTTGGCCCAACTGAATACCGTCTACAACCTTTTAGATTCTAGAACAGAAAAGGCCCATAAATTATACGCCAGCGGATTTTATAGAGAAGCGCTTAAACTTTATGAAGAAGAATATGAACATGAATTTAATACTGAAATTTTGAAAAAACTTGGAGAAGTTCATTTTAAACTTGGAGAATACAAACAAGCCTCGGGTTATTATTTAGCACTGTTACAAACCACTGAATACAACAATGTTGAGGAGCATTTGAAACTCGCCCTATCATTGCAAAGCATTGGAGAATATGAAAAGTCAAAAAAGTGGTTTTCATCTTACCTTGCCCAAAAACCAGAGGACCCAATTGCTATCAATCAATTTAATGCCATCAACAATTTAGAACCATTTACCCAAAATTCGGCATACACCAAAATTGACAACCTTTTAATTAATACTCAAAACAACGAATTTGGAAGCACCGTTTACAATGGCACCCTATATTATTCCGCTTCTAAACCCCAGCACCAGGTGATTCAGCACAACTATCTACGCACTGATGAACCTCTAACCGAATTATTTCGCATTTCAAATTTCAACCCTTCCATAAAACAACTTTCTGAAAAAATAAAACTTCCACACCCGTTCACATCTAACAATGGTCCAATTAGCATCCATAACAATATATTAATTGTTACCAGAAACAACGGCACAAAAAAACCATCCGAAAACAACCATTTGGGACTCTACTTTTTTGAAATGATAAACAACACCGTTGTTTATCAAAAGCCTTTTGCTTATAACAACAAGCAATACAATGTTGCACATCCTGCATTTACCATATCTGGAGACACATTATTCTTCAGTTCCGATATGCCCGGCGGGTTTGGTGGATTGGATATTTTTTATTCCGTTAAAAACAATAATAAATGGGGGCCACCAGTAAACGCCGGTGAAAAAATAAATACAGCTGGCAATGAAATTTTTCCATTTCCAAAAAACAAACATATATACTTTGCTTCCAACGGACACCCTGGATTAGGTGGGATGGATATATTTAAAGTACCTTTCCCTTATAAATCAAAAAATCAACTATACAATTTGGGAGCTCCGATTAACAGCGGTTATGACGATTTTGGAATATGCTTCTTAGAAGATCAGGCCATAATTTCTTCCAACAGAAGAGAAGGAAAAGGAAAAGATGATCTGTACCTAATAACTACCAAAACACCAAATAAAAAAGAAATTCAACCCAGCACCAATACAATCCACCTTGTAATAAAAGACGATCTAAATGGTATGCCTCTCGACAATACAAAAGTCCGAATGATTGATGAGCACACAGGAATTGTTAAAATTGGTTTTACAGATAGCAATGGTCTTTTATATGACACATTAAAAACCGGAGAGTATTCAATACTATTCAAAAAAGCTGGCTATGAAGTGCACGAACGTACAATATGGATTGAGGACGACCAATATTTCGAAGCATCCATAACACTCAAGCCCTCCATTTCGTTCGAATACATAGAACCGGATAGTGTAATGTTCGAATTCAATGAATACAAGTTAAAGAAAAGTGCTGAAGATGAGTTAGACAAACTCACGGATATCCTAACTAAATATCCCCAATTAAAGTTAGAAATACACGCTCATACTGATTCTAGAGGAAAAAAAGCATACAACAAACAACTTTCCACCTTAAGAGCTAACAGTGCAGCTAACTACTTGGTTGAAAATGGAGTTTCCACTCATCGCATAATAAATATTGAGGGATTAGGAGAAGAACACCTCTTAAATGGGTGTTCCGACGGCGTACCTTGTGAAGAAGAAGAACATGCTAAAAATAGAAGAATTGAATTCATACTAGTTAGCGGTCATGAAACCAACAACAAAGTAGAATAATTACATTGTTTTCGTTATTTTAAAAATAAAAAAACATGAAAACATCCATTCTAATATTGATTTTCGCTTTTGCAACTTTCTTTGTTCAAGCGCAAGAATACAAAATTGTAACCTCCATTGAATCGGTAGTACCAATGGGAATAGGAAGGTCCAGAATCATTCAAAATGAAGAAAAAATGGATACCCAAAATTTCACCACCGAAAGAACAGATGGTAAAAAATCGAATCAAAATGAGGTAAGTAGAAAGAGCGCTAAGATATCCAAATTTAAAGAAACCAAGTTGTTGAACTTTTACAGTGCAACCGGTATTAATTTTCAAAACATAGCTTCCAACGATGCCTTAATAACGGCTCAAATTAATGAACTAATAATGGGCGGATGGGAATTGAAGTTTGTAATAAGTGGGGTTGAAAGTGATGCCGGTGCTAAGGATGGAACAGGTATTTTCATTACCAGATACATATTTTACAAACCATAAAATAAATAGAGGGGCTAAATAAGTATTTGGCCCCTCTATTTATCTCTATTTTTGTCGCCTCCGTTCGTCTATGGAAAATTTTCCAGCACCAAAAATCATAAAAACAATCAGCAATACTAAAACAACAATTGATATTTCCAACTCCATGTGGTTGCCTACAGACAAGTACCCATCTGGTTGATTTACCATAAATACAGCACCGGTCAAAATTGGAATCTGTACTATGGCCATCAACCTCGTGAACAATCCTAAAGCAAGTAAGGGCCCAGCTATCAAATGGGCATACACCACATAATGTGCAATAAAAGCAGAAGCAAAAACAACATCAAGGCCATTTGTCAAAGCCATCAGTTGGTCAATCTCTGCCATAAATTCAACACCTTTGAAAGTTATAAAACCTCCAAGCACTACTCTAATGTAATCCATGAATGCCAGTCGGTGGCTATTGCCCCAAGACTCGGCATCCGTTAAAATACTCATGATCCGTTTTTTTTAATATAATATACCAAAAAACGACCTAAAAAAGAAGAACAAACTATTGAAAACGCAAAGAGGGAGCACACAATGAAGCGTACTCCCTCAGCATTTAGGTTTGAGTTAGGGATATTAAAATTCT
Source organism: Cytophagales bacterium Alg240-R148 (assembly GCA_900537185.1). GTDB lineage: Bacteria > Bacteroidota > Bacteroidia > Cytophagales > Cyclobacteriaceae > Alg240-R148. Next base: position 1,211,746 of record LS999826.1, on the reverse strand, counting down.
TATTCGATTAATAGTCGTTTTATTTCAGCACCTTGTTGCAGCATATATACACCAGGTTCTAAAGCTGGAAGTTTCAAAGGAATGTAATTGAGCCCTCTGTTTACTTTCACCTTTCTTTCAAAGGCTACTTTACCAAGAGAGTTGATCAGTCTAACTGAAGTAGTTTGACTCTCGCCTTCTACATAAAATTGTATGTTGATTTGGTTCTTAGCTGGGTTTGGATATACGTCCAATGGCAAACGATCGCCTTGGCTTTGGAAAGAACTCAAAGCGCTGCCACACGATCCGATGTAGGTCCACCATCCATAAATAGGTTCCCAATACACATAGTCTGCTTGGGCTTCATAAATACTACCTTGGTACACCACTCTATCACCCAAGAAATATATTTTCCCTGGTTCGTACGCGGCTACGCCATCACAACCCGACGTTCCGCCAGTAGTTGTAAAAGTATGGGTAGCATACGCGGCCTCTTGCCCATTGGAGCAAGTATACTTTACTCTTACGGTATAAGAAGTGTTGGCTGCTAAGCCTGTGTAAGGTTCAGAAGTACCATTTACAACCGCTGACTGGTAATTGGCATCCGAAGTGGCCTTGTACTCCAACGTATAACTGCTAACTCCACTCACACCATTCCATGATATTTGAGCAGAACTAGAAGTAATGGACGAAGCAGTTAATCCTGAAACGGCATTACAAGTAGTTACAACATCGTCCAATGTTGTGAACGTAGTAGCAGCATATGGAGCTGTTTGACCATTGCTACATACATATTTGACTCTAACATTGTAAGTTGTATTGGCAGCCAAATTAGAGAAGCTTGCTCCATTGCTTGAAACGGTACCAACAGTGTAATTGCTAGAAGAACTAGTTTTGTATTCTACAGTATAACTGCTTACTCCTGATACTGCATTCCAGCTAGCACTAGCAGAATTTTTAGTGATATTAGAGGTAGACAAGCCAGTAAGTGCATTACAAGTTGGGTTGGTTGTACCACAATCCCCTATTAACCTCCAATACCTCGTATCAGTAGGAGCATAATAGTAAATAAAGTACAATGACTCGTATATTTTACCATTGTAGGCAACCCTTGTTCCGGCATCATAATAACCCGTAGAAGTCCATTGTGGCAATCCGTCACAATCTCCTCCACCTCCAGTAGTTGCAAAGCTGGTGGAAGCATAAGATGCAGTTTGGCCATTGCTACAAGTATAATTAACACGGACATCATAATTTGAATCACTAGACAATCCAGATAAATTCACAGAGCTTCCGCTTGCGGAAATTGAGGTATAAGAAGACGCGCTTTGTAGTTTGTATTGCACGTTATAGCTGGACACCCCAGATACAGCGTTCCAACTTACAGTTGCACCAGAGCTCGTAACAGAGCCAACAGAAAGACCGCTTAGCGCATTACAGGTTGTATTTCCTGATTGTGTTGTAAACGAAGTAATTGCATAATCGGCAGTAGACCCATTGCTACAGTTGTACTTCACCCGCACATTATAAGTAGTAGCAGCAGACAACCCACTCAATACTTTTGAAGCGGAATAGGCTACTGTACTTGTGTAAGAAGAAGACGTTGATGGCTTGTACTCTACAGTATAAGAAGAAACGCCTGAAACAGCATTCCAAGATACCGTTGCACTGTTTTCCGATACATTACTGGTAGACAATCCAGTTAGGGCATCACAGCTTTGTCCAGAACAATTGCCACTATAGGCGCTTCCTACCCCAACTGCTTGCATCGCATCCGTTGCCGCAGCTTCTTCACAGGAACCAGTCCCGTACAAGTCTCTTGCAGCACTAATTACAGCAGTTCTTGCGGCGCTATAGCCGGATGAAGAAGTTAGGTAGCGGGTCAATGCTCTATAGGCTATTTGAGATGCCTTTTCAATACCAATTCCACTTACCGAAAACGAGGCCCCATTGTCATTGGATCCACTTCCACCTTCGGAAGTAAGGTAATACCAATAATTCATCACACCACTATTGGTATGAACACCACCATTATCACCACCAGTTGTACTGGCCCAATAGGTTCCGCGGTAGGTATCTGGTTGCCTGTGTTGGTTCGGGTTGTTCATAGATCTCTGAAACGAGATATACTCTCCCATGGTCCACTTTTGACCAACTCCAGCATAATGTTCCGCGTACGCGCCAAAAATATCAGAAAAGGCTTCATTAAGCGCTCCAGACTCTCCTTGGTACACCAATCGCGCAGAGTTTCCAGTTACACCATGGGTAATTTCATGCGATACTACATCCAAAGAAGTAAATGGTGTGCCACTTGTTGCATTGCCAAAATAGGCGAACGAACCATACCAGAAAGCATTGTTACTTGCTCCTTGGCCTGAACCATTTACAAATATATCTACTTTGGCTCCGGCGTTGTTGTAACTATTTCTATTGAACTTTTCTTTGAAAAAATCCAAGGTTACTTCGGCACCCCAGTAAGCGTCCATATAATACTTTTTATTTCCAGAAAAATTAAAAGTAGAAGAACTACTGGAAATAGTAGAACCCGAAGGTCTCGAGCCATTTTGCGGTACAGTTCTACCATTCATATCATACACCTCGATGCTTCTAGCACCATTTTGTCTGGTGTAATAATAACCGCCACTTTGATCGGCTGTAATTGGTTTGGAACCATAATAGCCTGTAACTGCCGTTGCAGAGGCATTGGCAAATGGAACTGCTTTTACGGGTGCAGGCGCAGCAGGACTAGGCTCTGTATGGTCCTCGTGCTTGTCGCCTTCTCCGTAATTGTGGTGAAGTTGGGATACTGAAAAAATGACCTCCCCATTTTTCGCATCTACATAAACGTCCTGTTGTGTAAATGGGTCTACCGCAAAAATATCGAATTTGTACGCCAACCTTAACGATTGGGCGCTCAATTCGTTACCAACATTCATATAAACCAACGTCCCTTTTGGTTTATTAAAATTAACAGCACCATCCATTACTTTCATAGCTGCTCTTTCTTTCGCCTCTTTACTTTCCCAGATATAAGTTTTTGCATCCACCTTTTTTAAGGCTGCATTCAAAGCAACATTTTCCTGAACGGCTGGAGTTTTGATCCCAGCAATTGGAAGTTGGCGAAACCATTCGCCATTGGTGGAAGTTACTTTTCCATTTTTGACGTGTACCAACAACATGGACTTCTCAATTGGTACGCCGTTAAATGTTTGTCTTAATCTGTAATGTGTAAAACCAAGTGCATCGGTTTCTGAATCCAATACTTCTATTCCATAGGAGGCATTGGATTGGTACTGGCTCTTCACAAAGGCGTTGGGGTTGTCAAATGCAAGCCCTCCCTTTGTTGCATAGTTTTTCGAATAGGGAAACAACCCTTTCGACTCGTAAGTGGAAATATCCTGAGCATATAGGCTCATGCTCAGGAATACCACCATCCATAATAAAGTAAAGTGTTTTTTCATTTTACTTGGGTTTGGTTAGGTTAGTAACAAAAAAATTTCAATTCCTAAGTTGTTATTAAAAAATGAACCCTCTTGGCTTGTATGTACAATTTGATGGGTACAATTTGTTTTTTAGGGGCCGGTTTGTCCAATACCGGTCTCGTTTGTCCAGATAAACTTTAAATTAATGTTAAGAACAGCGCAATAAATACAATTCCATCCGCTCGCTCCACCCAGGACTTCTCCCACCCTAGGTCCAGCATTTAAAATGCAAACAATACAACGCCATGGTCTTGTTGTTTTGTAAAGACCCTGTTTAGAAGACCCAACTGGTTTGGGTTTTTGTTTCCAATACTAGAACAAGTGGTACTAAATACTGCTTTGGTTTTTAAGGTACTCTGAAGGTGCTATACCAAAATATTCTTTGAAGTATTTTCTGAAGTTCTTTTGGGTATTGTACCCTACCTCATCGGACACTTCATTCACTCTGAATTGACCAGAGCGCAACATCTTTGCGGCCTTTCTAACGCGCATTACATGAATAAAGTCTTTTGGGGAATAATTGGTTAAGGAAGGTATTTTATTGTACAACAAAGACCGGCTTGCATTTATATTTTTTGCCAACGCCGCGACGTCAAATTCAGGGTCTGCCAAATTCTTGTCGATAATGGAAATAATCCTTTTCAAAAAATCAGAATCTGGAGACTGGCCTACTAAATCAGTAAAATTTGAAGTCCCATCTGAAAACAAATCTTTTAATTGTTTTCTCGACAAGAGCAAGTTGTTAATCCTTGCCAGCAGTACTGTTTTTTCAAAAGGTTTGGTGATGAAGGCGTCCACTCCTTCATTTAAAACTTCTACTCTTTTTTCATCACCAGCATAGGAAGTGAGCACTATGATGGGAATGTGCGAAAGGAGCACGTCCTTTTTAAGTGATTTAATTACCGCCAACCCATTTTTCCCTGGCATTGACAGGTCCGTAACGATTAAATCTGGGACTAATGACTTGGCCTTTTCCAACCCTTCTACACCATTTTGAGCTGCTGTATGTTTGTATCTTCCTTGTAAAAACTCCGTAAGAAAAGCATTGATATCAACATTATCTTCAATTGTCAAAACTTTTTTATTTGTAAAGTCTACCTCCGCAATGGCTTCATTCGGTTGTGTTGCACCATTGAGCCCAACAACTGCTCGTTGGTTGTTGTCCACTTGCAACTGATCATCGTCGTAGTGGAAATGGCCAATTGGTATTCGAACCAAAAATGTGGTCCCAACGCCCAACGCACTCTCTGCACGGATGTCGCCGTAGTGCAAATCAATTATTTTTTTACTCAAATACAACCCAATCCCCGCACTGTCAAATTCCGATCCATTTTGTGGCGCTACTGAAAAATCAGAATCAAAGAGTTGGTCGAGGTTTTCAGGTTCAATTCCCTGACCAGAATCATTAACTTCTATAGAAATGCATTCTACAAATCCATACAACCTTTCTTGATCAATCCCACAAGTATCATTTTTATAAACTTTCACCTCAATTTTACCCCCATCCGGAGTAAACTTAAATGCATTGGAAAGTAAATTATAAATAACTTTTTCAAATTGATGTGGGTTGAACCAGATCATCAATTTATCGTCGGGGGTTTCAAAATTAAATTCGAGTCTCTTTTTCTTAGCTAATGCCTCAAATAGAGCAAATATATCTTTAACAAAACCAATGGCATCGTATTGGCCTACCGTCAGTTTCATGCGTTCCTTTTCCACCCCTTTCAAATCCAACATCTCATTGGCCAATCGCTTCAATCGTTTGGCGTTCGTTTCTAATTTATCTAGGGATACGGCTGGCGTATCCTTTTCTTTTAAGGACTCAATATCATTTAAAATTAAGGTAAGTGGGGTTCTTAATTCGTGCGATATATTGGAAATAAATTCAAATTTAAGGTCATTGGTTTCTTGTTTCTTTTTGAGAACTGCTTGGTTCCTTTTTATGCTTTCATTTCGCTTAACGGATTGAATTTTGAGCCTTATACCAATAAAAACCAATAGCAGGACCCCTATTGCATACAAGCCATATGCCCACCACCTCGCATACCAAGGAGCCAGCACCACCACCTGCATACCAGAGGTTGCGATTACTTTTCCTGCAACAGAAACTGCCCGAAATTTCAGTTGATAATCGCCAGGTGACAACCGGTGCAACAACACCGAAGGATCCGACTGCCCAGCATCAATCCAGTTCCCATCGGATAAGGCATACTGCACCCGTGCGCCTGCTTCAATGTGGTGGGATGGAAACCCAAGCTGGAAGTCAACTAAATCGCCATAATGAATCTGCATGGGCGCATAAACCACCTGGGGTTCCCCTCCTATTTGGAGTTGTGGCATTGTCTTCTTTTGGTTGATGTGCAAAGAGGAAACAAAAATAGGGCACTGTCCTTGGCATGTGCTGGCTGCCGCCAAAGCCCGATCTGGGTTGACCACAACAATGCCTTTGTTGGTTCCAAAATATACATTGCCATTATCGTCCTTGTCTACAGATCCATAATGGAAAAATGGCCAACCACTAGCAGATGTAAGACTAAAACTATTGATTTCTTCGGTTTCCAAATTATAGGAATAGAGCCCTTGGCTGGTCCCCAGCCATAAATGGCCCTTGCTTTCTATTAGGGAGTTGATCTTTTTATTTTTAAAAAAAGCCTGGCCTCCAAATGGAACGGTTCTACTTGTTTTAGCATCGTAACGGTACAAACCTTTGTCAGTAGCCAGCCAAGAAGTTTCTTTGCCACTATTGATGCTATAGGAGATGTACACCACATCGTCAGTAGGAAATATAGTCTGGTAGCTCATCGACTCGCCCTTCCTAAACAACGCGCCCAACCAAGGCCCGCTCATGACAATAGAACTATCCGCTAAAAAATCACTAAAATAAACCGCTGCATCTACTTTTAAAAAAGGCTGCGTTTGGTTGTTGATGTGGTTTAGAAACCGCCCTGCTCCATCGTAAATGTTCATTCCGTTGTTACTCGTAAAAAACATACTGCCTTTGGCGTCTTCAAATATATAATTGATGCTATTAGAAGAAATTGAGTTTTTATCAATAAAGGAATTGAGAAAGAGTCTATCCGGTGCTGTACCCTCATCATTGATTGCTTCCAATTTCTTTTTCCCATTGTTGTAAAGCGATAAGCCTTTGTTGGTGGCAATCCATACTGCGTTGTCTTTTGCAAAATACAAGTCATTAATAGAATCACTTGGCAAATTGAGTATGTTGTTGGTTTGGTCGTATTGAACAATTGAATGGAATCTTCCGTTTTCTAAGTCCACTTTTAAAACACCTTCTCCAAATGTTCCTACCCAGAGCTGGTTGTTGTTTTGGGTTTTAACAACATAAATTGAAGTGTTTTTATCCAAATAGTCGTTCAATGGGTAAGTGGTAATACCTGGGTTGTCCAGGGCTGCGTACTTCACTCCATCCCCTTTGGTGCACAACCATATAATATTGTCTTTGACTGTTACAGAGTAAATGATATTGTCCCAAAAGTTAAAATCTGGAATGGCTTCAAATGAATACCGTTTGACATTTACTTGGTCCAACAGGGACAAATCTGCTTGGATGAGCCCAACCCCAAGTTGAGAAGCAAAGAGCACCTTCTGGTTCATGGTCATCCCAGAGATGGAAGTAAACCCGGGATCGTCCAGGAAGGACAATGCTGGTACATTTATCAGTACTTTACTGTTAATATTATAACGAAACAAACCTTCGTTAATGAAATTTATTAACAGGTTTTGATTGTCGTATTTTTCTATGGAGTTTACTTGGGAGAATGGGTGTTGTTCCGTTTTAAAGGGGATTTCTAAAAGATCAAATAAATGCCAGTTTTGGATATTTCTCAACGGGCCTTTTAAAATGCCGGTACCAATTATAGAAATGTAAATATCTTCATTATTATCCAAATAGAATTGGTTAATAAAATTTGTTCTATCTTTTGTATAATCCTCTATCGAATATTCAAAACTTTCAAGTGGCAAGCCATTTTCATCAATTTTTATATCAAAAAAACCAGAATAAAAAGAAACCAACACCCGATCTGCTCCAACAAACAACATAGATTCCACCACTCTTTTGTCTTCAATGGGATGCTCCAGCAGCTTTTGAGTGTTGGGGTTGTAAATTTTTAAACCTTCTTTGCTCCCCAACCATAGGTTGCCATGTGGCCCATAGGCAACATTGTATATTGGTGTTGAAGTGATGGTGTCGTTGTTTTGAACCAATGGTACTTGCTGCACTCTATACCCATCAAAATAGCCCAAACCTTTTTCAGTTGCCAACCACATTCCACCATGTTCTGAAGCCAATTGTTTGTAAGCATTATTGGATGGGAGACCAGAAGACTCCTTAATCTCTTTCCAATTCAACTGGTTTTGAGCCCAGCTGTTAAAAGTAATCGTTAACAGTGTAAAAATAAAAAGTGGTCGCATCATATAAATTTTAAACGCATGTATTCTTGTACCTTCCTAAAAAGAGAAGGCAAACAGCCCGACCAACCTAAAATGTCAGATGAAATAAAACGTTTAATTTAATAAAAATAATTGAATATATACAAGAAACACTTGTATTTAGCGCAAAACAAGACAATATCAGACACGTTAAATCCATTCATCAAAATACTGTAAATTAACGAGATAGCTAAGGTTTGTACCGGAAGTAATTCGCAAAAACAGAGACCATTTTTACAACAAAAAGTGGGTTGTTATTTCGAGCTAACCACAGTAGTTTATAAAAGTATTCATTATTTGGTTGAGCTGGTTTTTCAAAATTTTTAGGTCCACCGTACTTTTAAACTCCTGAACAATCGCTTTCAAATCCTCCTCCGCAATGCGCCACATAAAAGCGGACCGTACCAGCCCTTTCAAACTATTCACTTCCTGGCTATTCATCGCTTTTATGGAATCCCTCCAGTTCATTTGAAAATAATAGTCTTCTATGATGTTGATGGCAGATAGAAGCGCCCGCATCTCACTTCTTTCTGAAATATCGAGATGCTGCGCGTCGGCATCGGTTAAAAATTGAAGCAAAAGGTCAAAATCCAGTCTTTCGGGCTCATAGTTGGTAGGAATTAATTGCCCCCATTCCCTCATGTTTTCTTCGTCAAACGAAATATGAGAACCGGATTGGTTTAAATAGGTCTGAACAGACTGTATATCTTTGAATTTTATTATCCTTTGGTCTTTTGCCACTAAAAATTCATCCTCCGAATCCATTGCATAGTTGGTTCCCCAAACCGTCAAAAACTGGTTTCGATTGTATGTAAATTCAATTACAAATTTACCGAAATCATTTACCGACATTGCTTTGCTCTTATCCATCCGCTTAAAAAAGACCACCTGAGTTTTAGTTGCCAATATAAATAATTTTTCAACCTTTTTAAGGACATATTAAAGTCTTATACAAGACAATTAATGGCATGTGACCGTACTATGTTTGGTACAAGCTTGGTATATTGAAGCAAGCAGCTCTAAATCAGAATTTTACAAATACACCATTAAAAAAGACGTATTAAAGCATTAATATGCAATTAATAAAAAGATAATATGATTCTAACCAAGACCGTTCCACCAACATGCAACTGGACAGAAACCTGCGCGAAGCCAAAGCAGCCATGTATTTTTAAATGGGAGCTAATAAATGAGGCCAATAACTCTAGTCTATGTTAAAAGAAAATAGCTTTAAATGACACCACATACAATTTATCTTTTTTATTAAACACGAGCAATTTACTTGTACTTAGCAAAGTACTTATTGGCTTCCGCTTTCACTTTTGGCGCTAAAATAAGAGTAGAAATCATAGTAGGAATGGCCATCACAGCAAAACTTCCATCAATTAAGTTGAATATGGTATTCAAAGATACAGAGGCTCCGACGATAATAGTGGCCACATAGATATAATTGTAGTAGTGTTTGTTTTTTTCTCCAAATAGAAAGGCAAAACACCTTGAACCATACCAGGAATAACTGAACAAAGAAGACGCCGCAAAAAACACGATACAGGTCAACAATATATAATTCCCATAATTCGGAAAGGCAGATTCAAATGCATTGGAAGTCAAAGTTACCCCAACCGCATCGGTGGTTTGCCATACATTGGTTATCAAAATAGCCAAAGCAGTTAAGGTACAAACCACCAAAGTATCTATGGTAGGCCCTAACATAGCCACCAAACCTTCTCTAACGGGCTCATCGGTTTTGGCTGCCCCATGGGCTATTGGAGCAGTACCAATGCCTGCTTCATTGGAAAATGCGGCCCTTCTAGCACCAGCCACGATAACGGCTCCTAGCGCTCCTCCCATTACCGCTTGCCCAGTAAATGCATCTTCGATAATAACCCACAGCATTTTAGGCACTTCAGTAACATTTAAAACTAATATGGTAACTACCACTACAAAGTAAATCACAATCATCAAGGGCACCATTTTACTGGCCACATTGGCAATTCGCTTTAAACCTCCAAAAATAACAGCACTCACAAAAACTGTAAGAATTAACCCCGTATATACATCGGTCAATCGGTATTGGTTTTCACCTAAAGTTATAAATTCAGTGCCCAGGCCATTGGGAAGGATCAACACATCCCTAATTACTTGGGTCAGTTGATTGGTTTGAAAAATGGGCAAACAACCAATCAAACCCATGACACAGAATAAATAAGCCAAGGGCATCCAAGGTTTACCTAGGCCTTCTTTGATAACGTGCATTGGACCTCCATGTACTTGGCCGTTTTCATCTTTGCTTCTGTACATAATAGCCAGTGTACAGGTAAAAAACTTAGTACTGATGCCTACTATGGCGCTCATCCACATCCAAAAGATCGCACCAGGACCACCGGTAGTAATGGCTATCGCAACACCAGCAATATTGCCCATTCCTACTGTAGAAGCTAGTTGGGTGGAAAGTGCTTGGTAATGGTTGATTTCTCCTTTTTCATCGGCACTGTCGTATTTACCTCTCAATACATTAATGGCATGCCCAAAATATTTAAAGGGCACAAATTCGCTGTATAAAGTCAAACTCAGACCTCCTCCAAGCAATAATATTAACAAAGGGTATCCCCAAATCCAATTGGCAAAATCAACAATTACATTTCCTAATAACATACAATTACATACTTAGTTTTCCTTGTGACACTCCAACAAGTGCGGAGAGTTGGTATAAAATTCGACTTCCTACGTTGCCGTCCCACTCGTCTTCAGAAAAACCATTTTCAGTTCCTTTTGGTGCTACTTCACACAAATCAAAACCAATGACCTTTCTACCGCTTTTTACAAGTCTTTTTATTAAAAATAGGGCTTCGTTGTATTCCAAACCACCCGGTACAGGCGTACCTGTTCCTGGACAATATTTAGGATCAAGCCCATCAATATCAAAGCTAATATACACAAGCTCGGGCAACTGACTAATTATTTTATCACATATTTGTTTGAAGTTGACACCTCGAAATAGGTTTTCTTTTATTTCTTCGTCAAAAAAAGTCTTTATTCGGCCTTTAGAAGATTTAATGGCCTCCACCTCTTCTTCACATATATCCCGCACACCTACCTGAACCAACCTACTCACCGCTTTGTTTTCCAATGCATTGTGCATTATCGAAGCATGGGAATACTTAAACCCTTCATAGGCTTTTCTTAAATCGGCATGGGCATCAATCTGTAAAATTCCAAAATCAGAAAAATGTTCGGACAATGCTCTTATCAAACCTAGTGGCGTACTGTGGTCTCCCCCTATCACCCCAACAGTTTTTCCCTTTTTTATGTATTCTTCTGCTAGGGCTCGTACATAAATATTTAGTTTTTCACTCCCTTCGTTGACTGTATTGGGTATTACCTTCATTTCAGCTGCCTCCTGGTCTTTTCCTTCTTCCAGCCAACTGATGTATACTTCAGACATTTTCCTCAAGCTTTTGCTTTCCTTAAAAACATCCTCAGGAATGGGCAACATAGAAACACCCAACTTCCAGGCATCTTGGATATCTTTAATAAAGTAATCGATTTGCGGTGATGCTTTTAGTATCGCGGCTGGGCCCAAAGAGCAACCAGAAGCATACGACACCGTCACATCCCAAGGAACGGGTATTAAAACTATCTCCGATGTATCAGGATCAAAAGGCAAGCCAAACAACCGTCCCATTTGCCCAACGCCATTTGGGTCAAAGGCCTCAATAATTTCTTCCTTTTTGCTCACTTGTATTTCTAAAAATTTAGTAGTTCCGGATATTCGTACCAATTAAAAGTGCCGTTATTTTCAGATACCACCTCCCAAGTATCCTCTTCAAATTGAATTTCAACCAACCCGCAGGTAGACATGTTGCCAATGGGCTCGTTGGTGATGTATTCTGCAACATAACTCAAAGATGGGTTGTGTCCGACCAGCAAAACAGTTTGCCAAGGTTTTTTTAAATTATTGATCACTTTTAATAAAGTCCTGGCTGACGCCTCGTAAATTTCTTCGTTCAAATGAATTTTTTTTACGTCGTACTTTATCTGCTCTGCTAAGAGTGCAGCCGTGGTCTTCGCACGCATGGCCGGACTGGATATTATAATGTCAGGATGAATGTCCTTATTCTTAAGGTTAATCCCCATTCTAGTAGCATTTTGCAATCCAACCGATGTCAGGTTTCTATCAAAATCTGTTTCTCCATTTAACTTTTCTGATGCCCTGGCATGGCGCAACAAATAGAGCTTTTTGGCCATAATTTATATATTAAAATGTCATCAAATTTAAATAATATAATTCAAGTGATTGTTAATAAGGGATCAATTAATTTTATTTGAGGAAAATTTACTTTAGTTTCTTTATTATAATCTGACACATATGCCGAAAAATTTAGTGATAGTGGAGTCGCCTGCAAAGGCCAAAACGATAGAAGGATACCTGGGCAAGGACTACAAAGTCGCCTCGAGTTATGGACATGTGCGCGACCTTCCGAAGGGGGACAAGGCCATTGATAAAGAAAATGGGTTTACACCCACTTACGAAATCACCAGCGACAAAAAACAAGTAGTTACCGAGCTTAAAAAACTAGCAAAAGGTTCCGAGACAATCTACCTCGCGACGGATGATGACCGTGAAGGAGAGGCTATTAGCTGGCATTTACAAGAAGCTTTAAAGTTAAAAGAGTCACAAACCAAACGCATTGTTTTTAGAGAAATCACTAAAAATGCAATCACCAAAGCGATACAAAATCCAAGAACCATCGACATCGACTTGGTAAATGCCCAACAAGCACGCAGGGTATTGGACCGATTGGTGGGGTTTGAATTGTCTCCAATATTGTGGAAAAAAATTAAAACAGGTCTTTCAGCTGGTCGTGTACAATCGGTAGCAGTAAGGTTTGTAGTAGACAGAGAAAGAGAAGTGGACAAATTCTCGGCTGTTTCAAGTTATAAAATTAATGCCGAGTTTGACTTGGGCAATAAAAGAGTTTTAAAAGCTGAATTGCCAAAGAAATTCAAAACAAAAGAAGAAGCCTTAACTTTTCTAAACAAATGCATTGGGGCCGAATTTTCTATTGCAGATTTAGAAAAGAAACCTTCTAAAAAATCTCCTGCCCCTCCGTTTACTACCTCTACTTTGCAACAAGAGGCCAGTAGAAAGTTAGGGTTTTCAGTTTCTCAAACCATGACCCTTGCCCAAAAGTTATACGAATCGGGTAAGATTACCTATATGAGAACGGATTCTGTAAACCTGTCCGATGAAGCACAAGCCGGTGCCAGTGCCGAAATAATTTCTGCTTATGGCAAAGAATACGTCCATACAAGAAAATATAAAACCAAATCCAATTCGGCGCAAGAGGCCCATGAAGCCATACGCCCAACAAACTTTGCCAACCATTCTAGCACAGATGGTGACCGAGGAGAACAACGCCTGTATGAGTTAATTTGGAAAAGGGCCATTGCGTCTCAAATGAGTGATGCGCAAATAGAAAAGACCATTGCACACATCAACATCTCTACAACACCAGAAAAACTAACTGCTTCGGGTGAAGTAGTAACGTTTGAAGGTTTTTTAAAGGTTTACCTGGAATCGTTTGACGATGAAGAACTGGAAGATGAAGACAAAGGTGTTTTGCCTCCTTTGTCGGTTGGACAAACGCTGGATCTAATTGAGATGAAGTCCAGAGAAGGTTTCTCTAGGCCTCCAGCAAGGTATACAGAAGCTAGCTTAGTTAAAAAATTAGAAGAAATGGGCATTGGTAGACCTTCTACTTACGCCCCAACTATTTCTACAATTCAAAAAAGAAATTACGTTGTCAAGGAAGCTAGAGATGGTGTTGAAAGACAATACCAGTTCATTCAACTAAAAGAAGGGAAGATTTCAGAAAGCGTCCGCACAGAAACTACTGGTACCGAAAAAGGAAAATTATTCCCAACGAATATTGCCATGGTGGTGAACGACTTTTTAGTGGACCACTTTCCTAATGTAACCAACTTCACTTTTACAGCAGATGTTGAAAAAGAATTTGACGACATTGCCCAGGGCAAAAAGGAATGGGACAAAATGATTGATAATTTCTATTCTGAATTTCATACCAGAGTAGAAACAACTGAAGCAATTGAGCGAAAAGATGTAGATACTTCTAGAGAACTGGGTACCGATCCTGCCACGGGCAAGCCTGTATTGGTTCGCTTAGGTAAGTTTGGCCCCTTGGCCCAACTAGGAGAAACCAGCGAAGAAGAAGGAGCTGAAAAACCAAAATACGCCAGCTTAAGGCCTGGACAATTTATTGAAAATATCACCTTAGAAGAAGCGCTTACCTTATTTAAACTCCCTAAAGAAATAGGTGAATTTGAAGAAAAAGTGGTAATGATTGGTATTGGTAGGTTTGGACCTTATGTAAAATTTGATGGCAAGTTTGTATCGATACCGAAAGGCGATGACCCATACACCATTGGGTTGGACAGAGCACAAGAACTCATTTTAGCAAAAAGAGAGGCCGATGCCAACAAATTCATAAAGTCTTTTGACGAAAACCCTGACATACAAGTATTGAATGGGCGGTATGGACCTTACATAAAAGCTGGAAAGAAAAACGTTAAAATACCAAAGGACAAAGATCCAAAGGAATTAACCCTACAAGAATGCCTAGATTTGGCTGAAAAAACACCAGAGAAAAAAGGCCGAGGTGGGAGAAAGAAAAAATAAATGAAAAAAATAGTAGTCCTCACCGGAGCAGGTATGAGTCAGGAAAGTGGCATTCCCACTTTTCGTGATGCCGATGGGCTGTGGGAGGGCCACGATGTGATGGAAGTAGCCTCCCCGGAAGGCTGGAACCAAAACAAGGCGCTGGTACTCGATTTCTACAACCAACGCCGGCGCAACGCACACAAGGTGGACCCAAATGCAGGGCATCTAGCGCTAGCAGAACTGGAAGCCCATATGGAAGTGGTAGTGGTCACCCAAAATGTAGACAACTTGCATGAAAGAGCGGGGTCCAAACAGGTGATGCACCTCCATGGCAGCTTGTTCGAATCGCGCAGTACACTGGATCCTAATTTAGTTTACCCCATTGAAGGAACAGAGTTAGAACTTGGAGAAAAGTGTGAGAAAGGCAGCCAACTCCGGCCCAATATTGTATGGTTTGGAGAAGCAGTTCCTATGATGGAACACGCTATTCAAGAAGCCATGGCAGCCGATATTTTTGCAGTGGTTGGTACCAGTTTAAACGTCTACCCCGCTGCTGGACTAATGGATTACGTCGGAAATAATGTACTTAAATACATCATTGATCCCAACATGCCAAACATCAGACCACAAGAAAACTTGATTCTTTGGGAAGAAAAAGCCAGCACCGGATGCCAGCGTTTGTTAAATGAAATACTGCAATAAAGTGCTGCTAATTGGGCGTTGAAGATTTCAAAGTAGGCAGTGTATTTTCCTTTTTATATGCATCATACAAAGAAAAGAAATCCGGTAGTGCTTTACCAGCATAGTTACTCATTCCGTTAAACAAAACACATACCCCTACCCCATTGGATCTATCAATAGCAATTCTTGCCTGGTAGTTATTAACAGAGCCTCCGTGAAAGGCAATTTGCCGGTCGTGCACCTCCACCAGACGCCATCCCATTCCATAGTGTGCTTTTTTAGCAGCACCTTCCCATTTGCGATAATAACGGCCAGTTTTCATATCTACTTGAGGAGAAAATATGTAATCCATGGTAGAATCGGCCAATGCTTTTTGCTCCTTACCCAATAAAAACTTCAAATACATACCCATATCGTGAACCGAGGCATTGATCCCTCCTGCTGCAATGGCATTGTTATAATACTTTTTATTTAAGGGGGCAGTCTTGAATTTGGTGTTGGCGATTTTCTTATGAGGAAATGCAATATTACCAGTCATTAATAAATCTTCATAATTTGTTGTGGTGCGCTCCATACCTGCTTTTTGAAGCAACTCCACATGAAGCAAGGAATCAAAACCAGCTCCCATCTTATTTTCTATTACCTCTTGAATCAGCGCATATGCAGCATTTTGATAAGCATAAAACTCCCCTTCCGTTCCAATTAAGTTTACTGAAGGATACATTTTCATTATAGTTGTTAGATCTATTCCATCCTCAATTAAGTTGGTAAATGCATGTCTTGGCAAGCCCGATGAATGGGACAACAAATGTTTTATTTTGACCCGTTGCGTTTGTTCCAAATCTTCCAACATAAAATCTGGAAGATATGTTTTTACTGGATCTTCCCAATCCAACACGCCGCGTTGCACCAACATGCCGGTTAATACTCCTGCAAAACCTTTAGAAACACTACCCAATCTAAAAACAGTCTCTGCATCTACTGAATCCAGTTTACCTTCCACCCGAACACCAAACCCTTGCTCATAAACTATGGAGTCGCCTTTTACAATTACAACCGCTGCTCCAGGGCAACCTGAAGCTTGAAACCCTGCTTCAAATAACTGGATGTATGCTTCAATCGGTAAATTAATGGGTTCTATGGGTTCCGGGTCAACTTTCAACCGGGCTTCCAATTTTGGAGGAGTGAGCTCAGTACAAGAGAAAAAAATAAAAAAAGAAGACACAAGGATCAGCACTACATTCCTGTACATGTATTTCATAGCTAGATTAGACGACTACAAATATAGTTATAATAAATGTTTAAAAAAAATTACCATGATTTTAATGCACCATTTCAATTTTTAGATATTAAATGTAATTTCAATTTTAAAATTTACTTTTTATGAAAATCTATCCTTTTGCATTGTTTATAGTAGTATTGTTTTCATGCAAGCAACCAACCAAAACACATTCTACTGCTTCCACTTTAACCCAACTTTCGCCTGCCGAATTACACAAAACTCCTTTCCAATCCCATCTGGATGGTTCCAAGCGACATTATTATGTTTATTTACCCAAAGGGTATAGGTCCAACGATAGTTTCCAATGGCCCGTAATGATGTTTTTACATGGCAATGGAGAACGGGGGGATGGCAACGAACAGCTTGATTTTGTAATGACACATGGCCCTCTGTATGAAGCGTGGATTCAGAAAAGAGACCTTCCCTTTATAATGGTTGTTCCACAATTGCCGATGTTTGGAATGGACCAGAATACTGCTTCTTATTTATCAAAGCGACAAGAAGGATCTTTCCCAAAAAGATTGGATAAAGGCACTCCAAAAAGATTTGCTCCTTTTGAAACCAACACAACCATGGAAGGCAATCCATCCAACGACGATTTCCCATATGAAGGCCCTGGCCCCATCTTAGGTTGGGAAAAAATTGAAAAGGATCTGCTATTTTTACTAGATTCGGTACGGCAACACTACCGTACCGACCCCTCCAAGTACTACCTCACCGGGCTGAGTTATGGTGGGTTTGGAACATGGTACATGGCAAGCAAACATCCCACGCTATTTGCCGCTATTAGCCCTGTAGTTGGTTGGGGACACCCAGATTTAATGGATAGTATTGCGGCACATCAGATACCAGTATGGGCATTTGCAGGAGGGCGAGATGGTACTATTAAACCTGAATATTTTTATTCAGGGCTTAACAAACTAGAATCTCTAGGACACCGCAACGTTCGATTTACCAACCATGAAGATATGAACCACGACGCCTGGACAAGAATTTATGGGGGTCAAGACTTATACAACTGGATGTTAACCCATAAAAAAGACAGCACCCAATAGTGCTGTCTTTTTTACTTTGTAGCTAATTATTTAAATAGAAGCTTCTTCTTCCTTGTCTTCTACAGCAGGTTCTTTTAAGTTTTTATCTAAAAATTTTAATATAGTCTCCCAGGCCTCCATTCTGTTTTCCTTTTTTGAAAACCCATGGCCTTCATCATCGAACACTACATACTCCACTTCCACTCCATTCGATTGGGCATTGGCGACAATTTCGTCTGATTCAATTTGTAACACCCTTGGGTCGTTGGCTCCTTGCAACACTAAAAATGGCTTCGTAATATTTTGGGTAAAAAAGATGGGAGACTTATTGTACAATGCTACAGAATCAGTTGCTGGATCCCCCATTTCTTCATATAGTGCTTGTCTGAACGATGCCCACCACGGCGGAATGCTTTGTAAGGTGCGCACCCAATTGGTAACACCAAATATATTCACGCCACAGGCAAACTCCTCGGGAGCAAAAGTAAGTGCGGCCATTACCATATAACCACCATAACTTCCACCAGTAATGGCTATTTTGTTTGGATCGACATAACCCAATCCTGCCAAAAACTTTTTAGATTCTACACAATCCTTTAAATCGGCATCTCCATGCTTTTTATCATCTGCGCGGTAAAACGTTTTTCCATACCCTGAAGATCCTCTATTGTTTACTGCAAGTACTACGTACCCATTGTTTACTAAGTATTGAATATAGGCATTGTAATTCAACCTAGATTGGCCTCCAGGCCCGCCGTGAATCATCAAAGTCGCAGGTCTTAATTCGCCGGTCTTGATGCCTTTGGGCTTGTACAATAAGGCTGGTATTTCCATCCCATCAAAAGAAGTATAACGAATGACTTCTCCTTCTACCAAGTCGTTTGCATTGATCTCAGGGCTCAGTGTATTGGTCATGGCCTTATAGTCATTGGTTTCAAAATCATATAAGTATAGATTGTTGGGTGATTTTGAACTATTGAGATAAAAGCTCATCAGTTTTTCAGATTTCGAAATATTCACAGAAGTAATATCTCCTGCTGGAAATTCGGGAAGTTCCAACGCCTTCTGAGTAGTTTCATCGTATATTTTAATTTTTGTTTTCGCGTCTTCATTGAAAGCCACTACCCGGTATTTTCCGGTTCTTGAAATATAAGAATACCGCACTCCCCAATTGGACTTTTCTATCTCTTTACTTTCTCCTGTTTCAATGTTGTATTCTTTGAGGTAGGCAAATTCATGCCCTTCGTCCGTAGTATACACTAGACTTTTACCGTCGGCACTAAAATATTGCGGGCTGTAGCTATTTTTCTCATCTGGGATATTAAGTTGTTTTTTCTCCCCTGTAGTTCTATCAAATAAGTACATATGGTTGGCACTCGTTGTAATAGATTCTGTAAGGGCCAAATACCTTTTGTCTCTGGAAATTGCAGTAACATTAACCCCCTCCACATTCTCATACATGGTACTGGAAACAAACATAGTTGCTTCCTTGGCCCCACTTTCTTCAGGTACTTGCATTTCCATGAGATCAAAAAATTGTGGATCTCGTTTATTGGAGAAGAAGAAAAAGCTTTTCTCATCGTAACTCCACCCACCAAAATTTGTTTTTGCTAGAGAATCTGGAGTTAAATCCCTTATTGAACCATCTTCTTGCCTTAAAAATATGTGGTTGATTTCGTTGCCTCCTTTGTCGCTGGTAAAAAGAAGTCGGTCGTCATTTGGAAAGTAAGACAGCGCTCTTGCAAACTCGTCTTTTGAATTGGTCAGTTGTGTGATTTCATTCGATTCGACCCCTATAGAATAACTGTTATAAATTCCGGATTTATCTGATGAGAACAAAATGGTAGATTCATCTTTAGAAAAGGAACTCCCATATATACTCTCTGTTTTAAGGAACTGCTCTATAGTATACTGTTCAGGTAACGCTTCCGCTACTTCTTTTTGCTCCCCTTGATCCGGCGAACAAGAGGCCAACAAGAGGCACATGAGCACACTCTTGTAGATAGGTTGGTTTGATTTCATAGTTGCATTGGTTTCTCATAATTTAAAAATTTATGGTACACTATCCAATCCGTTCGTATAAAAACAAAAAAAGGCAGTACTAGGTACTGCCTTTCTATCAACATTGTATAATATATTCTAGCTTATTTCAACAATCTCTACTTCAAACACCAAGTCTTTACCAGCTAAAAAGTGGTTGGCATCCAAAAGAACGTTTTCTTCTTGTACTTCCGCAACAGTTACTGGTATTGGCTGGCCTTCCGTATTTTGCATCGTCAATTGCAATCCTTTTTCCAACTTCATATCCGCAGGAAAGTTGGCTTTTGGAAAAGGAACAACCATTTCTTCTTTTCTTTCTCCATAACCTTCAGCAGCAACAATATCAATTGTTTTTTTCTCGCCTACAGCCATTCCTTCGACACCGTTATCAAACCCTTTGATCATCATACCAGCTCCTACTTCAAAACCCAATGGCTCTCTACCTTCCGAAGAATCAAATACAGATCCATCATTCAGTTTACCAGTATAATGCACTTTAATGTTGTCTCCCTTTTTAACGACACTCATAGTCTTATTTTTTTTGTGAAGCACAAAGGTATGCAAACCTCAAACGTATTAAAAACGGGCTTTTATTTTTTTTTAAAAAAAAAGTGTACCCTTTTGACATTCTTGTATTATGAAGGCAACAACAACGATGAACCTCCATTGGAATTGAGGATAAATAGGAACGAATCATTGAGAATCAGAACATGAATGAAAATATTTAAGACCATGTAGTAAGGCGGGTTGAACCGGGTGGAGCGGGAGTGCTCCTCCGGTTTTTAACCTTTTATTAACAGGTAGTATTAAAAAAATTAAATAACTTTATTTTAACGCATCAACCTAATTGGTTCGAAATGACTGTATTCAGAATTTTCCCATTGTTCATTTATATTATTAAATTGGCACTGTACCGATTGAACAACGTCGCTACCGTATACCACCAAAGTAAAGAAGAGATTTCCACAGAGTACCATTTGGTTAGTAAATGCCAACAAAACCCTAAATATTTTGCAGCCATTTATGAAAAATACTACGAACCACTCTACCTATTTGTATACAAACGGGTAGACAACGAGGCTGCCACCGATGATTTAGTAGCAAAAGTCTTTATGCGGTGTTTGATGCACATCAAGCAATATAAATTCCAAGGAGTTCCTTTTTCTGCCTGGATGTACAAAATTGCAATCAACGAAATCAATCAGTTTTTTAGAAAACAAAAAAAACTGAGCAGAACGGTGAGCATGCAACAGCAACATGTAGACCAACTGTATGAATACATTGACCACCAAGGGCCTCAGTTTGACCCCAATGTAATTGTAGCAGCCTTACTAGAATCCTTATCAGCAAAAGAATTGCAGTTTATAGAACTAAGGTTTTTTGAACAGTACTCCTTTAAGGAAATGGCCTACTTACTTGGTACTACAGAAGGCAATGCCAAAATTAAAACCTACCGGATTTTGGACAAATTAAAAAAAGTGGCCCACAAAATTAAATTCAATTGATCATGGCAAGTATTAAAGTTAAAATAGACCCAAGTACCCCTTCTTACTCTGTAATTAACAGGCAAAAGAATTTTGATCGGTTTATGGACCGGTACAAACAATACTACACCACAAGGGGCATTCGGCATATGCTGTACCACGATCGAAAGAAATTAGTCCTTATTGTAATCCTCGCAATTTTTTTACTTTTAATGTTGTTCCAAGAGAGCAAGGGAATTGATCAGCCAAACCAACCAACTAAATATCCCCAAGTTGTGGCCGAAGCACAATATCTTCCATCACCGCAGAAGACGACAAATTAGCAGCCATCCAAATCACATCCGCAACATCCGCGGCTTTCATGAACCGTTCTTCTGGGATGTCCACTCCATCCCAGCTGGCTGTTTTAGTAGCTCCTGGCATCACACTGCACACTTTCACGCCATGGGGTTTCATTTCTTCTCGGAGCGCTTTGGACATACCCAACATGGCGAACTTTGAAATGGCATAAGACCCGCCATTATCGTAGGCCATCAAACTGGCAATAGAACACATATTAAAGATACTGCCCTGTTTCTGTGCAATAAATATTGGTGCAAGGGCTCTGGTAAGGTGGTAGGCCGAATACAAATTAGTTTCGATCATTTTCTCTAAAGTTCCGGGAGCCTCAGAACATATTTGCCCAGGAATAAAGACGCCTGCATTGTTAACCAATACTGCAATTGACTCTGTTTTTTCTTTTACAAAGGAGGCAAAAGCGGCAACCGATTCTTGTTTAGACACATCCAAAGGCATGGACCAAAACAACACCCCAGGATATTTCGATTCTAATGCTTCTTTTAATACCTCCAAACCGGCCTGATTTCTGGCACAAGTGATTATCTGATATCCTTGCGAGGCAAATTGCTCAATAATCGCCCTTCCAATTCCTTTGGAGCCTCCAGTTACAACAATAGTTTTAATGTTTTTATCCATAACAGTATTGGTCTTCAAGAAAATAAACTTCGAATTTAGAGATAAATTTGTCAATAGCTTTACTTTATTTTATCTTTCGCAACGCTACAACAACAAAACGACAACAAAATAAATCGGTTCCTACGAATCGAAGCTTTTATATTGAATGGCTATGATTAAAAACCTTGGTAAGTATTTTATTTTTATCGGTTCCATGTTTGTTAAAATGGAACGTTTCAAAACTTACTTTCGACTGACCATAGATGAATGTATGGGGGTAGGCATTAATTCCATCGCTTTAGTAGCCATTGTTTCTACTTTTATGGGGGCGGTTACTACCATTCAAACTGCTTTTAATTTAGTTTCTCCACTAATACCTCGATTTGTAATTTCGCAAGTGGTAAGGGAAATGACTGTTTTAGAATTGGCCCCTACCATAATTGCAGTTGTGTTTGCTGGTAAAGTTGGTTCTAGCATCGCGTCCGGGTTGGGAACAATGAGAATTTCGGAACAAATTGATGCCTTGGAGGTGATGGGGATTAATTCAGCAAGTTATTTGGTGCTACCCAAAATAATAGCCACTTTATTGATGTACCCGCTTTTGGTTATCTTGGCTGGTTTATTGTCTTTGATTGGCGGGTATTTCGCAGGAGTTTTTTCCGGTGTTATTTCCCCTTACGAATACAATTACGGTCTACAATTTGAGTTCAATCCCTTTGTTGTCAAATTCGCTTTGATAAAATCTATAGTTTTCGCTTTTCTGGTTTCCACCATTTCGTCTTTTAAGGGTTATTATACCAAAGGTGGTGCATTAGAAGTGGGTATTGCTTCTACAAAAGCCGTTACTGAATCTGTAATTGCAATTTTATTGGCAGATTATTTACTAGCCTTCTTACTTTTGAAATAAGATGATTGAAATTGACAATATAAAAAAGGCATTCGATGGGAAAACCGTCCTAAACGGGATCTCTGCTACATTTGAAAAGGGGCAAACCAATTTAATTATTGGTACAAGCGGCACCGGAAAAAGTGTGCTGCTCAAATGTATTGTAGATTTGATACACCCGGATGAAGGCAGCGTTTTTTATGATGGTAGGGATTTCACCCATGCCACCAAAGACCAGAAAATAGACATCAGAAGAGAGATTGGAATGCTGTTTCAAGGTGGTGCGCTTTTTGACTCCAAAACGGTGGAACAAAACGTGCAATTCCCACTAGACGTGCTGACCAAAATGACGCAGGAAGAAAAAGAGGAACGGGTCAACTTTTGTCTCAATCGGGTGGGGCTGGACAACACCAATACAAAAATGCCATCGGAAATATCCGGCGGAATGAAAAAAAGAGTAGGGATAGCTAGGGCTATTGTAAACAATTCGAACTATTTGTTTTGTGATGAGCCAAACTCTGGATTGGACCCTATTACTTCCATTATGATAGACGATTTAATTTCTGAAATAACCCATGAATACAACATTACGACAGTTGTTGTAACACACGATATGAACTCTGTAATGGGCATGGGCGAAAAAATCATATACTTGAATGAAGGGCTGAAACTTTGGGAAGGTAAAAGCGACGAAATTGTGAATTCTGGAGTCAAGGCCTTGGATGAATTTGTTTTTGCCAATAAAGTCATGCAACAACTTAAAAGGTGATCCTTCTGCTTCTTAGAGTTCTTTTTCACCTTCTAGTTTTTTTGTTTTTGACAATGCTTTCTCAAATTGGTGGAGTGGTTTATCTGCTTTGCTGCTTGGTTTGGAAGCGGCGTTGGTTTTCTAAATACAATCCATTCATTAAAGCCGGAGTTTGTGTGCTGTTCTATTTGGCTGCTGTATTTTTCCTTGTACCCTCGCTTGCCAAGCTTTTCCACCGCGTACCCTTGTACTATTCTGACACCATACAACCCGCTTCCATAACAACCGTGTTATTGAACAGAAATTATGTGCATAAAAAGTTGTATTCTACCCTTCAAAAAACATCTATCCATTTCAAAAAACAACACCCTTTAAGAAAAATTATTTTTTTAGACGCCAACTTTCCTTTGGGTAGAGAGTTCCCTTTGTTGCCACATTTAAGCCACAGCGATGGGTTAAAAATAGACTTGCAATTTGCATACAACAACAACTTATTGCCTACTACACAATCCCCTACGGTATCAGGATATGGTTTTTTCGAGAATGGAAACAACTCTATGCAAGCATACTGCAATAAAAAAGGCTTTTGGCAATATGGCATCACTGAATATTGCACACTGGGCACCCTTCATCCCAATTTTTCCATGGCCCCATCGGCTACCGCAGATTTAATCCAATTACTCCTGGAACAACCACAAGCGGAAAAAATTTTTATAGAACCGCATCTAATAAAACAACTTGGTCTAAAGCATCCAAAACTTAGATTCCATGGCTGCCATGCCGTTCGACACGACGATCATATTCATTTTCAGGTACGATGACTGAACTTGTCGGATTATTTTTTTAAATTCATTTCATCAACCAACCACATCCCAATGAAAAGAGTAACTGGAATAGGTGGCGTTTTCTTCAGATCAGAAGACCCCAAAAAGCTTAGAGATTGGTATGCCAAACATTTAGAAATCCCAAACATGAGCCCATACGGGGCAGTTTTTGAACTCAAAAATGATTCTCCAACTGGGCATACCGTATGGAATCCATTTAGCAAAGATTCCGATTATTTTGCCCATAAAGAACAACATTTTATGCTGAATTTTAGGGTTGAAAACTTAGAGCAATTATTAAAAACATTAAAAAGCGAAGGCGTAGAAATTGCTGGAGAGATTGAAAGTTATGAATACGGTAAATTTGGTTGGATTATTGACCCTGAAGGAAATAAGGTGGAACTATGGGAGCCGGTAGAGGAAGAATTCAATAAAATTAATGGGTTGTAATGCACCTTCCTTTTATGAGTTTTTTTCTTAACAAAAAACGCTTCTCCAATACTACTGGCACTGTTCGGTGGGCCTTAGGCCCTTGTTCCGATTAAGAAAAACGCGTTTCACAATAGGTACTCCATTTCTGCTCATAACAGCATGGTTGTTGGCATTGATACTGACCTCAACTGAAGTTAATTCTGGTGCATCGATGCCTAGGTGGTACCAATTGGAATAAACCCGTGCGGTTTTTTTTCCATTGACCGTCAAATGGACATGCCCTTCTCCTGCAACGTGTTCTGCATCGACCTTTTGTGGTGAGAATGTAAAACCCTCTATGTCCAAATATATGTTCCAACCCCAGTTATTGTCTTTTTGTAATTCAATTCCCCTAATAAAAGGCACAGTACAATCCGACCCAACTTCTATAACACCATGGTGCATTGCTTCAGTCGGTTCTCCATTTAAACCCGCCGCGTGCTGGGAAGAATTGGACCTAATCGAAAAATACATCCCCAGCACCAACCCAATACACACAACCAAAAAATGCAACACCAGCTGCTTATTTTTTTTCTGTACCATGGTAATTCAATTGGTGTAGGAAGGGAGTAATGGCCAACAATAAAAGCGCTGGAAATGTTACCAGTGGAAAATCAATCAACCAATGCGCAGTAGGCAGTGTACCAATAACGATTTCAACTGCGTGTATAAAAGCGTGGCCCAACATAAATAACACAGCAGCTACATGTATTTCAAAACAATTTTCTAGATGCCTGGAACAATAGAATGCAGCAACTCCAACCAACACATACACCCACCCTACATCATGTACAAAATGGGCGTTCAACGGCCCAGTATCATGGGCAGCAATGGGCATCTTAAAAAACCATGAGCTAGCAGCACCCAGCATCCACAACCCGTTGCCCAAACTGATTGCCCCAAGTAAATTGTAAATAATTTGTAAAATTGTAGTACGCATAATAGACTTGCTTTTATACAAATCTAAAGGATTGTGAGGGAGCTGTCAATGCCCACATGTGGGTGTTTTGTGGAATTAAATTAAGCCAAAACTTAAAGCATAAAGGTACAAATCATAGGTCGATTGAATGGAAAGTTTGTTCTTAATGTGTTTTCTATGGGTTTTCACACTACTTTCTTCAATAAATAAGGTTCCAGCTATTGCTTTATTGGTATACCCTTTTGCTATTAGGCCTAGCACTTGTATTTCTCTATAAGTCAATTTATTGTACCGCTCTTGGTTGGATGTAACAAACTGCTCCCTATCTTCCATTTGATGGATCGCAGAAAGCAAATAAGGCAATTGATTGGCTTTTATTTTTAGATTAACATCAAAATTATTGGCATCGCGTCTAACCCAATTCTCACTTTGTGTTATTTTCGAAGAGTCCACTAAAGGAACAGTTGTTGCCAATGCTTCTTGTGCATTGGCATAGTAAGTACTTTTTATCAATTGTCTGGCCTTCCCTAGACTTGTTACAATAGAACGGTGTACTGCAAGGTCATCTGAAATTGTAAAAGATAGATTTTTGATTCCTTTCTTATACATTGGAATCAAGACATGCTCACCCATCCAGTCGTCCAACGATGTGGGGATTTCCAACGTGCAAGCCTTGATATCCCAAAGCAATTGTGCAGGTTTGTGCTTTCTAAAAACATCCATAAAACAGGACAGTTCTTGCCGGTATTCATCGCTGTTTATCCGTGCATCTGTCCATGTTTGCACCAACGCATTGTCCTGTTTTTGAATCGACAAAAATTTTGATTTATAAACATTCATTTTGATCTAATTTATTGGATGTGATCCTACCAATTACCAAAACCCAACTACCCTTTCTATCATCCAAAAAGCAGCGGTACCACCGACACCATAAGCCAACAACACCTGCGCTTTGCTCCAATTTATGGGTGTTTTTTTCAGTAAAAAGAATACCCCTAATGCCAACAATACAAATGCCAACTGCCCCAACTCTACCCCTACGTTAAAAAACGCCAAAGCAAATGGGATGGCTTGAGCAGGCAACCCAATTTCAGACAGAGCACCAGCGAACCCAAACCCGTGCAGCAAGCCAAATATAAAGGCTACTAGCCAAGGTTTTTTACTAGTCAAGCTTGGCGCTCCTTTCTCCAAATTAATTATTTCCAATGCCAAATATACTATACTTAAGGCTATAACGGCTTCTACGGGTGCGGCAGGAAACACCACCCAACCCAAGGAAGCTAAACTCAAAGTGATGCTGTGGGCCAATGTAAATGCAGTAACTGTTTTTATTATTTTCCATTTGCCTCGGGCCAACACAATTAATGCCAATACAAAGAGCAAATGATCAAATCCGAATAAAATATGCTCCACTCCTAGTATAGTATACAGTTTTATAACTTGAAAGGTACTTGTTTTCCCTGGTACAATTACATTGTCGGCATCCGGGCGCAACATCCATGTAATTTGCTCCCCATTCTGGTATTCCAATCGCAGCAATACATCAATCAATGTTCTTTTGAGTCCTTCTATTCTTATGGATTGGCCTGCCAACGGACCTTCTACTTTCAACACATATTTAAACTTGGCAAAACCTTCTACAAAAGTAGGGCCACTGCTTTTAATTATTTCTGTGTTGGCCGGAAATACAACATCAATTTTTGGAATGGACTTCCCTCTACTAGGAATCTTCCAATAAACCTCAAAGGTGTTGGGACTAATTTCTTTTAACTGTAGGTACCCAGGTCGTACTTCGTGGCTAAAGGCATCTATGCTGAAAAGCAAAAATAATAAGAGTAGGTATTTTTTCAATTGCCTCTAATTTCAGTTTTCATTCTATTTATAAAATCCTCCGAATACAATGCACTATTTACATCAATTTCAATGGTATATTTTTTTTCCAATGATTTGTAAACCTGGGATTGCACCTCTTGTTGCTTGTCGAAATTTAAATCTTCCAGAACCTGCTTTTTAACTGTTGCAAAGGGTGCTACTTTTTCTTCTTCTTTGCTTTCGATATAAACCAAATGTGCACCATAGCCAGATTCAATAGGCCCAGACCAGCTTCCTGTTTCTATTGCTTTTAGAGCCTGCGTAAAAGACGATCCCATTTGTCTTTCAATATGGAACTCAGTAGTATTTTTGAAAACTTTTGGAAGTGCTATTGCATCTCCAATTTGCAACGCATCCTCCATGTTCATTTGTTGAATGGAAGGCAAAGCCAATTCTGCATCCTTCCTCCAATTATTTCGTTTGTCCGGACTAAAAAAAACCTGGTACAGCGTAAAGCTTGCCTCTTGCATGTACCTATCCGAATGGTTTTTGTAATGCGCTTGTAATTCTTTATCTGTTGGCTCTATGACGGATGCAATATCGTTGGACAAAGACTGCATTTTTTGAGAAAGCCGGCGTTTGATGATTTCATCGTTGTGGTCCAAGTTCATTAACAATGCTTCTTGATAAAAAACCTCTTCCTCTACCCTTTTCGCGACAATGGCAATCAATTCGGCTTCGGTTGGTGCCCTTTTCCACTGCATGTCAAATTTAGATACAATTTCGTCTAAATCACTTTCATCAATGGTAATGTGCCCTTTTTCTGTTTGGTCGGTGCCTACCCAACTGTATAACAAAAAGAAAACTGCTCCAATTAATACAAAATGGAGCAGTGGTTCTTTTAATAATTTCTTCATAAAACTTTTCGAGATTCTATTTTGGAGAATACCAGATTGGAGAAGTATACCCTCTTTGTGTCATCGTCAAAGGCACCTCTTCAGACAATTCTGCACCATACTGCAATTTGTCGTACAAGGTCCACCTCGGTGTTGGTATTTCAATAACACGTACATAATAGAAGGCCTCCAGTGCAGGATCAAAATCCGGATCCACCCAAACTTTAGAAAGTTCCGTTGCCCCTATAGAGTTGTCCCAACTACCATCTTCAAGATTAACGCTGTTGCCTACAGATGGTACTTTTCCATTCGCATCTATTGCGCGATCCCCGCTCCATACCACATCGTATACTTTTTCTTGTAACGTCCCATCGGCTTCCATCCAACCCTTTATTACTTGTACCCTGTCTAGGCTACCATACTCAGGATCCATCAAGGCATGTACAATAAAAGAAGGTGTCTTGTCCAATCCTTCTTTTAAGTCTCCTCCCATTGGAACCCCTTTGTCGTATCCACTTTTAACCCAATCTCCGGCCAGATCCTCGTCAGAAAAAGACCATCCTCCAAAAAATCTAACTTGCATTCTGGATCCAGTAGTACCATAAGTTTCTTTGCGATTCATTGCATCCCAAATTGCTTCTCGGGTGTTCTCTGTGGCCCAAACTGCCGCATAACCAGACGCAACTGTTTCCCAAGTCATGATGGAGGCTTTATCAGAAGTTATAAATGGGTGTTTCCATCTTTCTTTTGAAGGTTCTACATTGGATGCTTTTCCAAAAAACAAGTTGTCATCAGCTGTTGCCAAAGTAGTATGAGAATCTGTACTCCCAATGAACCCAAATTTGTACGGGTTCGTACCCAGCTTTGATTTCAATTTTAGCCCAAGTTTTAAGGCAGACCTTCCGTACTCTCCTTCCAACATAGCTTCCGTTTTTGCCGCAGACAAATCTAGATTTCCTTTGTCCCAATTTTCAAAATCTGCAAACTCATCGTTTGGAGATAAAAATGGATGGGCTTCTCCATCTCCTTTGATTTGTGTTATTTCATATAATGGTTCCCATTGTGCTCTTCTATCTACATAGGCCTTATCAAATTCTCTTCCGTCTACAGCAGTTTCCATAAACATAATGCCGTTGCTCAAATTACCGTTGTGGGGTATTGCCAATACTTGTCCGTTGGTGTTGGCCTCATATTGTTCCAGGTTGGTCCAAAGGTCTTCAGGATCCGCACTTCCACCGTTGCCCATGGTATAAGGAATATGGCCTCTAGCTTTTTCTTCATTGTCACGGTAAATTACAACCCTATGCAAGTTGTTTCCTGCAATTAAAGAAGTCCATTCGTAACCAATAAAAGCGGTAAACTTACCAGGGTCATTGTATTTTTCTGCAGCATCCACTGTCATGTCCCAAACAGAACGCATCAGTTTCGGATCGTTTGGATTCATTTCTAAGGTTCCTTGAGAAAAGTGTTTAATCAGTTCAAGCGCAGCTACAGCACCTTCACCGTCTTCTATCAATTTGCTCCATCTCTTTCCTTGTGGGTATTGCAACACCCACTCTTCTTTGTTAAACAAGGCTTGAAACAACCCCATGCCATCAGAATGGTCTGCTACAACTAAAAAATCCAAAGGCCTCGAGAGTTTTGCTGTTAGGCCTGAAGAGGAGGTTACTGCTTCTCCCTTTGCAAACTTATAGGCTTCATCCAAGCCAATTCTATTGCCAAAGGCACCTGCATCCATAGACAATTCTGTATGTAAATGGGTATCCCCAAAATAAACATTCGTTGGGTAGGTGCTGGTTGCAGCAGTAGTTGTTTGAACGGAATCGCTCTGCTCCTCCTGAGTAGCTCCATCTTTTGAGTCAGACCCACTACAAGCCATCA
Organism: Cytophagales bacterium Alg240-R148; assembly: GCA_900537185.1. GTDB lineage: Bacteria > Bacteroidota > Bacteroidia > Cytophagales > Cyclobacteriaceae > Alg240-R148. Next base: position 1,181,239 of record LS999826.1, on the reverse strand, counting down.
AAGTTCCAAACAATACGAAATAATAGTATATCTTGTTCATTTTTATAATCATATGATGTATACCAAAGATTAAAATTCCATTGCTAAATTCCAAAAAAACAAGCCTTTATACCCCGATTTAACACTAAAAATTGTAAAACGGAAAAACTGATTCCTCATAAAATGTTAAATTCAAAAATCTCATTGTACTATTAAAGGTTAGCCACCTGGTACTCCACCAATTGGGCACTATATTGGGCACTTTGTTAATGGTCCAGGTTGAGTCCTCCAACTAGCTCCACGCCTTCGTTTTCAGTTTCTTCTTTTTCTATTACTTGCACCATAAAGGTAAACCAATCATGGCTGTTGGGGTCTTTCACTTCGTCCTTTTCTAAATTATTTTGTTGCAAAGCCAATCTAGTAGACAAAAAGTCGACCACCACTCCTTTTAAAAAGCGTTCGCGGTATTCTTTGGTTGTTTGTTTAATTGGAAATAAAAACCGCATGCCCTTTTCTTGCGATATATCCAAGATAATTTTTTTATCTTCTGGGCCATCCACAACATAGTTAGCACCATTTTCAGGAAGGTTCATTCTTTTTAAATCGGTATCTTCAGTTATTCTAAGTTGCCTGATTAAGTACCCCAATAAATAAGTTTCATAACCTTGGAAAACATCGTACAATTGCGTCAGTAGCTTGTGGGTTTCAGAATTGGAAAAATCAATTTCTTCCTCTGACTTCCACCACATCCCATAAGTTCCAGTTGGTTCCGCTTTTTCATTCACCCTAAGATCTGCGAGTTGAAATGGCTCTACTATTTTTTTTGGTTCGTATCCCTCGTAAATTGGAATAGAACTAAAATACATCAATTTGGGGTAAGCGGTTGTATCTACCCTTTGCTGAAGGTCTTTGTACTTTAACAAATCGTCTTCTGTATAAATGAAATAAACCGTATAGGCATCCCTCCCAAATTTCATAACCAAGGGAACCGTCAAAGCACCCTCTTCCAGCAAACTTATGTACATTACAGAATAACTAAATTCAATTCCTTTTTGCTCCGCAATTTCCTGAAATTTGGCGATGGCCAATATACAATCCACTCTTAACTTACTTGAAATCCCCAACTCTATCGCATCAAAACCAAAATCAGTTGTATTGGTTAAAAAATTGTTTTGTTTAGGATCCTTTTCTCGTGCCGAATTACTTTTGTTTTTTCTAAATATATCCAATAACCCCATAAGCTGATTTATAAAAATTTAACATTGTTTAAATACCCGGATAGTACTCCTCTAATTTATGCCTTAAAAATCCTAAAAAATGGTCCTTTAATTTCCATAGGAAACAGGAACATATTTACAAAAGCAATAAAGATGTTTCCCTACACGAAAATTAACACATCATTTGGACCAATGCAAGCCCAAACACCCCTTTTCACTTTCATCAACAAAACACCACTTAATTAGATTATTTCACAGCAATTCTTTATTATTTTACAAAAAATGCAAAAATTATTTTTAATAATTGCGTTTAACATAAATTGATTAGATTTGTATTTAAGTTCTATCCTTTACAACAATATGGAAACAGCCACACAGATGAAAAACTACATCATCGACTTTGACAGTACTTTTACAAGAGTAGAAGCATTGGATGTTTTAGGAGAAATTGCACTGGCCAGCAACCCTAAAAAAGATGCCATTATTGAAGAAATTAAAAACATTACCGATCGCGGTATGGATGGGTCCTTGGATCTAAGAGAGTCTTTGGAGCAACGCATTCAAATTTTGGAAGCCAACCGATCGCATCTCGGCCCACTTATTGAAGCGCTAAAAGAGGAGGTTTCCAAATCCTTTAAAAGAAATAGAATATTTTTAGAAGAACATGCTGCCAACATTTACATCATATCCAATGGATTTAAAGATTTCATAACCCCCATTGTTTCTGAATACGGAATCCGTCCGGAACACGTATTTGCCAATGGATTTGTATACAACGACAGCGGAGATATTGTAGGCTTCGACAAAGACAATGTTCTGTCTTCCAATAATGGAAAAGTTAAAACAATCGAAAAATTAAAATTACAAGGAGAAGTTTTTGTTATTGGCGATGGATATACCGATTATGAAATAAAAGGGGCTGGTTTGGCCAATAAATTTTATGCTTTTACGGAGAATATTGAACGCGAAAAAGTAATTGATAAAGCCGACCACATCACCCCAAGTTTGGATGAATTTCTATATGTTAACAAAATGAATAAGGCAATAAGTTATCCAAAGAGCAGAATCAAAGTCTTGTTGCTCGAAAATGTCCATCAAAAGGCTTTTGACCTACTGAAAGAAGAAGGATACCAAGTAGATGTATACCACGGCGGGTTGGACGAAAATGAGCTTTGTGAAAAAATTAAGGATGTTTCGATTTTGGGTATTCGCTCAAAAACCCAGGTAACAAGAAAAGTCATTGAACACGCAGAACGCCTGATAGCCATTGGTGCTTTTTGTATTGGAACCAATCAAATCGATTTGGATGCATGCCTGGAAAAAGGCGTCGCGGTATTCAACGCTCCTTATAGCAATACCCGTTCTGTTGTGGAGTTGGCAATAAGCGAAATGATATTGTTGATGCGCAATCTTCCGGATAAAATTGCACAAATGCACCAAGGCAAATGGAATAAATCTGCTTCCAACAGTTTTGAAGTTAGAGGTAAAAAAATTGGTATCGTGGGGTACGGAAGCATTGGCTCACAACTATCGGTTCTTGCCGAAGCTTTGGGCCTCAAGGTGTATTACTATGACATCTCTGAAAAATTAGCGCTGGGCAATGCAAAAAAATGCCATTCTTTAGAGGAATTACTTCAAAAAGTGGACATCGTCTCTTTACACGTAGATGGCAGACCTGAAAATAAAGAATTGATAGGCGCCCGCGAATTCAAATTAATGAAAGACAATGTAATCTTTATTAACTTGAGCAGAGGCCATGTGGTAGACATTTTGGCTTTAAAAGAACAGGTTCTATCTGGAAAAATTGGTGGGGTAAGTGTCGATGTATTTCCGTACGAACCAAAAACCAACCAAGAAACTTTTGCTTCAGAGTTAAGGGGACTTCCCAACACCATACTAACGCCGCACATTGGTGGCTCTACGTTGGAAGCCCAAGTAAATATAGCAGAGTTCGTTCCCAACAAGATTATGGAATACATCAATACTGGAGGGACAACCAATAGTGTGACATTTCCAAATTTACAATTACCACCTCAGAAGGAGTCCCACCGATTGATTCACGTTCATAAAAACACCCCTGGTGTGTTGGCCAAGATCAACCAAAAGCTGTATGAAAATGACATCAACATTTTGGGTCAATATCTAAAAACAAACGAAACTGTTGGGTATGTTATAACAGATATTGATAAGGCCTATGACAAAAAAATAATTTCTGCATTAAAAGAAATTGAAGGAACAATAAAGTTTAGAATACTGTATTAAAAAATACAAAGCATAAAAAAAAGGGGCATCCAATGGATACCCCTTTTTTTATCTAGTGCTTTAATATTTCTTTCGTTTCTTCTTTTTTGGTGCATTTTCCAGGTTTACTTTGATTTTTCTACCATCAACAGTAAGGTTGGACATTGCTTTTTCAACACCACCAGAAGCAGCATCGTTCACCTCAAAAAAGGAGCGTTTGTCTTGTACCTCCACAACTTTTACATCGGTCGCTTTTACATCGCCAAACTCTACAACAAATTCTTTCAACTCTTCTTTGGTTACACCATCGAATTCACCAACATTAATAAAGAATAATTCAGAACCTTTTCCACTACTTTTTCTAGCATCTCTTCTTTCTCCTCTATCTTCTCTGCTGCTTCGGTCGTCTCTATCGCGTCGATCTCCACGGTCTCCACGGTCTCGGTCGCGGCGATCCCGACGATCGCCTCTATCTCTGCGATCCCCCCTATCTCTGCGATCGCCTCTATCTCTGCGATCCGAACGATCGGAATGGTCATTGGAAGTTGGCAATTCTTTGCCTACGCCCATGCCATTCATTTCGTTTTGAATGATGTGCTTTAATAAAGCTTCGGCATCCAAATCTTCCAACTTACCCTTGACAGCTTCAAACAATTCGTCGTTCAAAGATTTGGTAGGTTTAGCTTCCAAAACTTTCGCGGTCCACTTTTCAAGTCTGCTTTGGTATATCTCAGAATTAGAAGGTGCCTCTATTTTAGTAAAACTTATTTTCAATTGTCTCTCCAGGTAGTTGATTTTCCTCAAATCTCCTTTGGTTACCAAAGACATAGATACACCTTTTTTACCGGCCCTTGCTGTTCTACCACTTCTGTGCGTATAATATTCATTATCGTCAGGAAGTGAATAATGGATAACATGTGTTAAGTCATTCACATCAATCCCTCTGGCCGCTACATCTGTTGCCGTAATTAGCTTAATTGAATGGGCTTTGAAACGCCGCATTACACGTTCTCTTTGCGCTTGTGTTAAATCACCGTGCAACGCTTCAACTGCATAACCACCAACGCTCAAATCATTCGCTAAGTTTTGCGTATCTGCTTTGGTTCGACAGAATATAACACCAATCATTTCAGGGTTAGAGTCAATTACTCTTTTCAAAACATCTTGTTTGGTATCCCTTCTTACTTGAATGAATTGGTGTTCAATGTTAACATTGACTATGTTGCCCGTATTGACTTTTACCTCAATAGGTTTGTCCATGTAACGCTTGACAATTTTCTTGATGTCGTTTGGCATCGTAGCAGAAAACAACCAAGTATATTTTTCTTCCGGTGCGTGGCTCAAAATAAAATCCAAATCTTCTTTGAATCCCATGTTCAGCATCTCATCCGCCTCATCCAAAATTACATGTGAAATAGTTGAAAGATCTACTTTCTTTCTATTAATTAAATCTACCAATCTTCCGGGCGTTGCAACCAACACTTGTGGCGGGTTTTTCAAAGCCTTGATTTGATTGGTTATTGCAGCACCACCATAAACTGCTTGTATGTTAATCCCTCTAACTTCTTTAGAGAAGTCCTGAAGTTGGTTGGTGATTTGCAAACCCAACTCTCTAGTTGGTGCCAAAATAAGCGCTTGCGTCCTGCGCTCATCGACGTCTATTACGTCCAATATCGGTAGCCCAAATGCTGCCGTTTTCCCCGTTCCCGTCTGCGCTAATCCGATAAAGTCCACTTTACCTTCTATTAATAACGGAATGGATTTTTCCTGTATCTCAGTGGGGTTTTCAAATCCTATCCCCTCCAATGCTGATACTAATGGAGCCGAAAGCCCCAGTGCTGCAAATTTATTCAATGCATTAAAATTAAAATGAAACGCAAAGGTACGGGATAAAAATCACTTAAGAACCATATTTCTAATTATTTACACGGTGCTGTACCTTATAGTCCCTTTTTGAAGAAATGAAGGTTCTAACCTGCACATTTCACTGCTATAAAAGAATTATTACCCGCTATGCCTTTGATACAAAGGGCTTTAAACAAGCCGATAAAAATGAATTTAAAACAACGGCCCCATGAAATAGTGTAAACCTATTCATGGGGCCGTTTGAAATAAATGCGACAATATACTTAAGCTGCTTTTTTAACCTCTTTAAGTTGTACCACTTTTGATTTTCTCAATTGAATGATGTTCATTTTATCCAAGGTCCAAATGACCAAGTAGGTTGGGTCGATCTCGTGCCACCTCAAACCGAAATTTGGATTGTCCCCATTTTTGTGGTGGTTGTTGTGGTAACTTTCTCCCATCATTAAAAAATCGAATGGTAAAAAGTTTTTAGAAGTATCGCCTACTTTAAAATTGGTATAACCGTATTTATGTGCAAACCAATTGATAATTGCTCCATGAACTGGTGATAAAAGAAACTGAATAGGCAACAACAACCAAATCCACCAAACTGTAGCAAATTGCCAATAAACTGCTACATAACAAGCACCCCAAAACAATCTCGACACCCAAGAACTCGCAAATTTATCAAAAGAAGCCCAGTGGGGAACTCCATTCACAAAACGTTCCTCTGCTTTGAATTCTCCACTCACAATCGAAGAATAAAAAGTCTTCGTCTTCCACATCATTTTAAACAACGTTTCATCGTATTTTGGTGAATGAGGGTCCTTTTCTGTGTCTGCGTAAGCATGGTGCATTCTGTGCATCACACCATACCCAAAAGGGCTTAAATAATTGGAGCCTTGAAATATCCAAGTCAAAACATAAAACACTTTTTCTGTTGTTTTACCCATAGTAAATGCGCTGTGAGAAGCATAACGGTGCAGAAAAAAGGTTTGAAAGAACAATGATAGATACCAATGACCTATAAAAAAAGCAATAATGATTTCCATAACAATCTGATTTTTTAACAAGCAAAGCGCTTATTTATTAATAAGACCGCAAAGATCCAGCTTTGTGACAAAAAAAGAAATTTATTTTTTAGATGTATCAGAAAGTAAGTCTGCAATCATTTCAGATGCACTCCCTAAATGACATGCTTTTTTGAAATTCTCAAAAAAAGTGCGGTGTTGGTCACCGTTGTTATTAAAATTAATTTTAGGTATGTCTTGGTTCAACTTTAATTTGGCCCGTCTCAATAGTTGCCTGCAATTGTCCATCTTTTTATCCAGAATATCTTGCATATCCGCATAGTCAAAATCAAAAACCTCTCGCAATATAAAAACAGCCTTCTCCATTGGCTCTAATTTTTTGGAAAGCAGTTTCAATGCTTCGGACAATTCAATTTCCAAATCGATTTTGGGTATGTCTTTGTACAATTCAAAAAGCTCTGCAGAAGATATTTTATTAATGCATTCGTCCTTTTTCTTTTTCAGCGCCTCTAGATGCGTGTAACAAGAATTAACCACCGCCTTAGCCAAATACGCCTTGACATTCTCTATTTTTTCTACGTTTCTTGAAAAAAACTTTAAAAAAACCTCTTGTACGATGTCTTCGGCGTCTTCTATTGAACCAACAATTTTCAAAGCCAACGACCTTAAAAATGGTTCATATTGTGATATTTGAGTTGATGTAAGCAAATCCAGTGACAAATATATAACTAGAATTTAAATATCACTTCAGAATTTAAGTTTAAATAACAATATTTTAAGATTAATAGTACGCAAAACCAATTTTCATGCATCTAAGTAAGAAAAACATCCAAAAGGAACAGAATTAGTTCTAAAAACGAAGTAATTTAACTTTTGATACTTATAGATCATGTGGCTTTAATGGAGAAACTATTAAATAAGGCAAAAGTTATATCAGAAGAATTAAACAGTTTAATTTATCTGAATGAGAATGAGGCGTTTGGACGACCTGTAATCATCAAAGTGTTAAAAAAAGAGTTGGTTTCCAATGAACAGCTTACCCAGCTGCTCAACGAGTATGACACCACCAAAAACCTTGATTCTCCTTATATCAGGAAACCAATTTCTAAAACGAAGATCAGCAACAAACATGCTTTAGTACTGGAATATATAAATGGCAGTACGCTCAAAGACAAAATTAAAGGCAACAACCTTACATTGGGTGAAAAACTAAAAATTGCGGTGGATTTATGCGAAGCGATTTCATCGTTGCACCACCACCACATTGTCCATAAGAATCTATCCAGTTATAATACAATCGTGACGCCGACCAACCAAGTGCGTTTGATTGATTTTGGTATCAGCACCAGCAGCAACAAAAAAAAGGAACAGCCCAATGGCATCAACTATTTGGAGAACAACCTCGAATACATTGCTCCTGAACAAACAGGTCGGGTAGCAGCTCTAATAGACAATCGGTCGGATCTTTATTCTATGGGTGTAATTTTATATGAGGTTTTCACCTCTCACTTGCCCTTTAAGGCCGAAAACCCATTGGAGCTGATCCAACAGCACATTGCCATGAAGCCTTCTCCTCCCCACTTGTTATCGCCACAAGTGCCTATTATGATATCAAAAATAATATTAAAATTATTGGAGAAAAGTGCCCACAAAAGGTATCAATCTGCTTACTCAGTAAAAAAGGATTTATTGACCATTATAAAATCTTTAGAAACGGGAGTTTTAAATGATGATTTCGAATTGGCCAAAGGCGACCACAGTGGCAAATTCTTTAGGACCCACCGTTTGTTTGGAAGAGACCACGAGTACCATAAACTAATGACCGCTTTTGACGGTGTTGCCAAAGGCAGCAAAGAATTTGTATTGATAGCAGGGTATTCTGGTACCGGAAAAACATTTTTAGTAAAAGAACTTAAAAAGCCGGTTACAGCTCTCAAAGGAAACTTTTTAGAGGGTACCTTTAAAATCGAACACCAAGACAAACCTTTTTATGGGTTTATAAAAGCATTTGAGGCTTATATTGATAATTTATTAACCAAAGAACCCGACATTCTATCGGAATGGAACACTCTATTAAACGAGACATTTGATAATAAACACCTGTTGTCACAGCTGATCCCCAACCTAGAGTTGGTAGTTGGAGATACCGCACCAGTCAAAAACATAGCCTATGAAAACGAAATCCCAAAAATCATTCAGGCTTTCAGCAAATTAATTGGAACGCTTGCCAATCGAGCCCACCCACTTATTTTGTTTTTAGATGACCTTACATTCGCTGATACAGAGTCTTTGCAGCTGCTCCGACATTTATCAAAAGACACGAACATCCACCATACTTTAATAATTTGTACTTATAGAGACAATGAATTAGGCAACCATCCGGATTTAATTGAAACGGTCCAACACATCAACACCCAACAATTACCTTCTCACGAATTGTTTTTAAAAAACTTGGGAGAAGATGAAATTAGTGGAATTATAGCCACCACCTTAAACGCAGATCTGGAAGCAGTTGCGGCCTTGTCTAAAAGTCTTTTTGACAAAACATACGGCAACCCACAACAAACACTGCACTTACTAAAGGCCCTGCGAGACCAAAACTTGTTGCACTACAGCCCGAATGGAGGCAACCTCAAAAATGCTTGGAACTGGAGCATCGACGAAATTCAAAATTTCGGTTATTCCAACAATGTTATTGAATTGCTCATCCAAAAAGTTACTTCCTTCCATTCCAGCACATTGGACATCCTTAAATTAGCCTCTTGTTTGGGCAACAGGTTTCATTCTGCGTATTTATTTGATATTTCCCGAAAAAACAGAGAAGCAGTAAGGTCTGCCCTTATTCATTGTGTCAATGCCGGGTTAATTGTTCAAATAAGTAAAAAAGAAATTGCAGATAAAGAATACCTCCTCAACGACATTACCTATAGGTTTATCCACGATAAGATCCAACAAGCCATTTATTCCTTGTTGGATGAAACGGAAAAAGCGGAGTTGCATTTTAATATCGCACAATATTTCCAGGAACAACCGGATGTACAAAATAAAAACCTGTATACCATAACCGACCATTTTAATGCCGCTCTTGCCCATCCGAAACAAAAAAGAGAAAACCTGCTCCTTTTGAATATACAATCGGGGCACAAAGCCAAAAATGGAGCCAATAAAATAGCGCTAAAATACTACCAGCGTGCTTGTCAATTTATCTTGGAGGAAGATTGGGAAACTGGATTTGATCGTATGTACCAGTTTTATGAGGCTGCTGCCGAAACAGCTTTTTTAGCAGCAGAGTATGACGTGATGGATGCTTTTATTGGCCCATGTATTGAGCGTGCAAAAGACAGCAATCAAAAAGTAGAGGTGCTCATTACGAGAATTAAGTCTCTTGTTGCACGAAACCAACTATTGGATGCTGTAAAAATAGGTATGGATTTGCTTTGGGAACTTGGGTTAAAATTCAAAGCCAACCCCAGTAAAACAGAGGTTGTTTTGGCTGTAATTAGAACAGAACTTTCCATAAAAATCAAAGGAATTGACAGTTTAAGGGACCTTCCTTTGATGACCAACCCAACATCCAAAAACATAGTTAAAATTATTGCTTCGTTTGGGTCTTTGGTGTACCGTTCCAACCCAAAGCTCTTCACCATACTTTTATTAAAATCAGTTCGGATTTGTTTGAATGAAGGTATTTCTAAAGATGCTATCCTGGCCTTAACTGGATACGGCATTATTCAATGTGGTGCATTGGACAATGCCGTACAGGGCTTTCAGATAGGCTCTGTAGCACATGAATTGATAAAAAAATTGGGAGACAAATCCATTAGCTCAAGAAGCAAATTTGTATTGGCTACTTTTGTTTATGTATGGACCTTGCCCATTAAGGATTCTTTAGAAGTTTTAAAAGAGGCCTACTACCATGCTTTGGAAACCGGAGACAACGAATATGCATCATCGGCTCTATTCATTTACGGCATGCATTCCTTTTATTTGGGAAAGGAATTGTTGAACCTAGAAAATGATCTTGGAGAATTTGGGGAACGCATCAAAGAACGCAACCAGTATTTATTATTGGAACGCAACCAACTTTTCCAACAAACTGTTCAGAACTTAATACACAGTAAAAAGGACAACACAAAATTAATCGGTGAAGCGTTTGATGAACGCAGCGTGCTCAACCCAAAAAGCAGCGAGCAGAACCTATTGGATTTTTACTTGTTCACAAACAAACTCTACTTGAGTTATCTATTTGGTAAAAACAATTATGCCGTAAAATATGCCAATACCATTCAGGACCAAAACAAACAGCGGATGTCGAGCATTATGGTTGCTTTTTTCCATCAATACCGTACATTGGCCTACCTTGAAACCTACCAAGCTCAAAATGTAAAAGAGAAAAAAAGGCGTTTAAAACTGATCCATACCTCCATAAAAAAATTCACAAAATGGAGCAAAAATTCCGATGCGAATTTCCACCACAAATTGCTCTTATTAAAAGCCCAAAAACAAAGGGTTTTCAACCAACTTTCTGAAGCTAGTAAAACAATTGAGACGGTGATTTCATTATGCAAAGAAAACAAATACTACAACGATTTGGCTCTGGCCCTTGAATTGGCTAGTAAAATTGCATGTGAAAACAACCAAACAACAGAGTCCAATTTGTTAATACAGCAAGCACATAAAGCCTACCAACGCTGGGGAGCATTATCCAAAGCACAACAATTGGAGAAGCTACACCCATCTATTATCAAGCGCTACGACCAGCCAAGAAAAAAAGATGGGTCTCAAGTATCTGAAATTAACTTGTACGAATTAAGTAAAATCAACTTAAAAGAAGTAATCAAGGCATCCAGTGCAATTTCCAACGGACTAACGCTTTTACAGGTCCAGAAAACAATTCTTGCGGTTGTAAAAGAAATTACTGCGGCTGCAAATGCCGTGTTTGTTCTAAACAAGGAAGAAAAACTCTGCATCAACACCTCCATTTTAGGAGAAGAAGAAAACATATACCACGAAATCGATATCCACCAAGAATTGCTGGTTCCAAACTCCATTATTAAATTTGTACTTCGGTCCAAGACAAGCTTTTCAACTGCCAACATAGCACACGACAATCGGTTTAAGAACGATCCTTATTTCAAGAACAAGAACGACCTCAGTTTGTTTTGTTTTCCGATAATTAAATTGGGTACCGTTACTGGCATAGTTTACTTGGAAAGCTCGGTGAACTCTACTGCTTTTACAAGCGAACAAAAAGAATTTATTGGACTGATTAGTGGTCAAATGGCTACTTCTTTAGACAATTCCCTGTTGTACAATCAAATGGAGAAAAAAATTAGAAAAAGGACTTTTGAACTAAAAGAACAACAAGAAAAGCTGCAATCCAAGAATAAAAAATTAATTGAGCTCAACAACGACAAAGACAACCTAATCAGCATCGTTTCTCATGACTTAAGAAGCCCACTCAATCAAATCAAGGGCTTGGCCGGATTGGTCAAGATGCAATACAATAAGGAACAAGAGAACATGGACATGATCATCGGTTCTACCGACAGGCTCTGTCAAATGATCAACAGAATTTTAGACGTTAATGGGTTAGAAAATGGCTTTACTACCTTAAATGAGGATGTGGTAAACATTAATACACTTATTTCAAAAGTACGCAACGATTATAAAATCACAGCCAATATAAAGAACATCACGATCAAAACTTTCAATAGATGCGCCAAGCAGACCTTATTAACGGACCTAAGTTTTCTGCAACTTGCGTTGGATAATTTGGTTTCCAATGCACTCAAATTTTCTCCTTCTGATGAAGAAATAAGCATCGGAGCATTTGAAAAAGATGGCAAAATTGTATTTGAAGTTTCCGACAATGGCCAAGGAATTGATACCAGTGAAATCAATTTACTATTCAAAAAATTTCAAAAGCTCTCTTCCAAACCAACAGGAAACGAGGCCTCTACTGGGCTTGGCTTAAGCATAGTCAAAAAATATGTAGAAGCAATGGGCGGAAGAACTTGGTGCGAGAGTACTGTAGGAGAAGGCGCTTCGTTTTATATTGAAATTTAATCGCCATATTGTTAAGGGTTTGCGTTTTTTTGACTAAATTAATAGTAGAAACGCTGTGGTAGATTCTTTTAGAATACTGCCAACAAAGGCAATTTATTGTCGAAGAACAATGATTTGCTACTTCAGTAATTGAAGCAATTCAAATTGCCAAAATTGGCAATTCCAATACCAATTTTTTTTTCTACCTCCAATTGTTGCGTCATGTTGGAAACCGTTACAAAAAAAGAAGCCACAGTCCTCTTCGCCGGAGATTCTGGCGATGGCATTCAATTAACCGGGACTCAATTCACAGATACCACTGCGCTGTATGGAAATGACCTCAACACCTTCCCCAATTTCCCTGCTGAAATAAGAGCGCCACAAGGTACACTAGCTGGTGTGTCCGGCTTTCAGATACAATTCGGAAGCATTGATGTTTTCACTCCTGGTGACCAATGCGATGTGCTGGTTGTCATGAACGCGGCAGCCCTAAAAACGAACTTATTGTTGTTGAAAAAGGGTGGCATTATCATAGCCAACACTGCGGGTTTCGATGCTAAAAATTTGAGATTGTCCAAATACGAATTTAACCCGTTAGAAGACGACTTTTTGAGCGATTATAAGGTGCATAGTCTGGACATTACAAAACTCACCAGAAACACCTTAAAAGAATCCGGTAGTTCGCTTGGTCAAAAAGAAGCCGACCGGTCAAAAAACATGTTTGTACTTGGTTTCATCTTTTGGCTTTTCAACCGGCCTTTGAACAACACCATTGCTTTTTTAGAAACCAAATTTGCCTCAAAGGAAGGAGTAAAAGAAGCCAACATTGGATTGTTAAAGGCAGGATATAATTTTGGAGAAACCTCTGAAACCTTTTCTACTCAAATTGAAGTAAAACCAGCCCGGCTTAAAACTGGAGTATACCGCAACATTCAGGGCAATGAGGCAATTGCAATTGGTCTGATCGCTGCTGCAAAAAAATCAGGTTTGGAGTTGTTTTATGGCAGCTACCCTATTACCCCTGCCTCCTCTCTCTTGCATGAGTTGTCCAAACATAAAAATTTTGGTATTAAAACTTTCCAAGCAGAAGATGAAATTGCCGCAATTTGCTCTTCCATAGGTGCTTCCTATGGCGGTGCACTGGCCTGTACCGGAAGTTCCGGACCTGGCATTGCGCTAAAAGGTGAGGCCTTGGGGTTGGCTATGATGTTAGAAATCCCTTTGGTTATAGTAAACATTCAACGAGGAGGCCCTTCAACCGGCCTGCCAACCAAAACCGAGCAATCTGACTTGCTCCAAGCCATGTTCGGAAGAAATGGTGCATCGCCTATTCCAATCCTTGCTGCGGCCTCTCCTTCGGATTGTTTTCAAACGGCCTACGATGCATGTAAAATGGCTTTAGAACATATGACACCCGTTTTGTTGCTCTCCGATGGCTACATTGCTAACGGCATGGAACCTTGGCAATTCCCAACCGCTGATTCGTTGAAAGAAATCGAGCATAAAATCCCTAAAGGGCCAATAGAAGGTAATTTCCTACCCTACCAGCGAGACAAAAACCTTGTAAGAAAATGGGCCATTCCAGGGCTAAAAGGATACCAGCACCGCATAGGTGGTTTAGAAAAGGAAGATTTGACTGGCAACGTCTCCTACGACCCGGACAACCACGAAAAAATGACAGAAATCAGAGCCCAAAAAATAAACAATATTGCACACTTTTTACCCAACGCGAGCATAGATTCTGGCCATCCAAACTCCAAACTGGCAATTCTGGGCTGGGGCTCTACTTATGGCGCAATTAAAACGGCTGTTCGAGATTTAAATGCAGAAGGCATACCAGCGGCCCACATACATTTAAAAAACTTACACCCATTTCCGCCCAATTTAAAGGAAGTCTTGGAACAATATGAATTGGTTTTGGTACCAGAAATTAATGATGGGCAATTAATTGTATTGCTTAAAAACAAATTCGACGTTGTTTTTGAACCATTAAATAAAGTCAAAGGGTTGCCCTTTACTTCAACCGAAATATTGCGCCATGTAAAAACATTAAACAAAGCATTATTATGTTAACCACGAGCAACGGCGAAACTAAACGCAGCGGTAAAGATTTTGCCACAGACCAAGATGTCCGATGGTGCCCGGGGTGCGGAGACTACTCCATACTGAAACAAGTACAAAGCACTTTGGCTGAAACAGGGTTAAAAAACGAAGACATCGTTTTCATATCAGGAATTGGATGCGCCGCTAGGTTTCCTTATTACATTGAATCCTATGGTATGCACAGCATTCATGGGAGGGCTCCGGCCATAGCAACCGGGTTAAAAATTTCCAACCCCAATTTGAGTATTTGGGTAGCCACTGGCGATGGAGATTGCCTGTCTATAGGTGGCAATCACTTAATACATGTTTTAAGGAGGAACCCCGATTTGAACATTATCATGTTCAACAATGAAATTTATGGCCTTACAAAAGGGCAATACTCTCCTACTTCTCCCATTGGTACCATATCCAAATCCTCTCCTTCCGGCTCTTTGGATACGCCATTCTCCCCTTTAAAACTTTGTATGGGTGCCGAAGCCACCTTCATAGCCCGCAGCATGGATAGAGACCCGGTCCACCTCAGAACAACTTTATTAGAAGCCAACCAGCACCAGGGTACCTCGTTTGTTGAAGTCTATCAAAATTGTAATGTTTTCAACGACGGCGCATTTTTTCAGTATTCAGATAAAAAAAGCAAGGCGGACACCACCATCATTTTGGAACAAAACCAACCGCTATTATTTGGGGAGGAGAAAGAAAAAGGCATAATCTTAGATGGTTTCCAACCAAAAGTAGTCCATTTAGGAGAGGCAGTTGGCCATGCAGACCTTTGGGTACACGATGCCTATGACCCTGTAAAGGCTTCCCTGATTACCCAATATTTTGACGACCCAAATAACGATTTACCTAAGCCCTTTGGCATTATATTTAAAAAGGAACGCCCTACCTATGAATCCTTAATTATAGAACAAATGAACGCTTCCAAATCAGCCAAAGGCGAGGAACATTTGGATGCATTGTTAAGTGGAGAAAATACCTGGACCGTCTCTTAAAACAAGTGTTATTGGAAGTGGATGTCTTCATAAACACCACTGTGGTATTCCCGACAGGTCAGTTGGCCCGTTAAAGCAGATGGTTTGAGCAAAGACTTCCCTAAAAGCATCCTAACACATTCCTGGATCCCTTCTGTAATCGAAGGGTGTGGGTGCACACATTCTGCCAATTCTTCAATTCCTTTGTCCATAGAAATTAACAACGCAACAGCCTGAATAGCGCTAGATGCATGGTTGCCTACAACCCGCATGCCTAAAATTCTCATATTGCCATCTCCTGTAACCAGCAGTTTTATAAACCCTTGTGTATTTCTTTTGGCTACTGCCCTAACAATACAGCTATAATCCAAGGTTACCACTTTGTAATCTATTCCTTTTGACTGGGCCTGAATTTCGTT
This sequence comes from Cytophagales bacterium Alg240-R148, assembly GCA_900537185.1. Taxonomy (GTDB): domain Bacteria; phylum Bacteroidota; class Bacteroidia; order Cytophagales; family Cyclobacteriaceae; genus Alg240-R148. The sequence continues at coordinate 1,165,385 of LS999826.1, read as the reverse complement.
CAGCCCTACTCCGGCAACTTCTGGTTTCAAAAACATTATGGTTGAGATGTTTTCGTAAACTAGTTTCCGCAAGGGCTCTCCAAATATTTTTTCTACCGCATGTCTTCCTTCTAATTCTCCAACATTTACCAAGGCAATATCTGCCGTTATATCGCCAACTGCGTAAATATTGTCTATGGATGTTTGGGTCTCCCTATCTTCTATCCCTCTGTTGTTAACTTCAATAGGCACATTATCTGCATTCCAAAGGTTTTCCATGTTGGGTACTCTTCCTACTGAGATCAAAGCTTTTTCTACATCAAAAAACTCCTTGCGCCCATCGTCGTATTCCAATTCATAACGCACTTGCCCGTCGTGCACTTTCATGTCAATTAATCTGGAATTGCGGTGAATTAGAACCCCATTTTGTTCCATATTCTTCTCAATAACCCGCACCACATCCTTATCCTCGAATGGTAAAATTCTATCTCCTTTATCAATTAGATGGACCTTTGTTTTACCAAAACCAGAAAATATAGTAGCAAATTCACAGCCTATCACCCCAGCACCAAGAATTACCATGCTTTTAGGAAAGTCATCCAAAGACTCAATGCCATCCGATGTGAATATAATTTTTTCATCTATGGGTATCTCTGGCAGCATTCTCGGCCTACTCCCAGCCGCTAATATGACATGGTCTGCCCATACCTCTACTGTTCCATTATTGGTTTCTATTGAAACGACGTTTTTGTCTATGAGTTTGGCAGCACCTCGCTGAAAAGTGAGCAAGTTGGCATAATCTGATTCACTCAGTTTATCCATATGGTCTGTCAACAATCCAATTCTTTCACTTACCGCTGCCCTAACTTCATCTCTAACCCGTTTAAAGTTTGGCTCAGGAGCATCCAAACCATAACGCTTCAAATTCTTCCTCAACATACTGGCTTCTCTAGATATTTCCCACCATGTTTTGGAGGACAACGCCCCGTTGGTTATGCCGGCGCCACCAAGCACCTTTTTTTCAATAAGAATCGTTTTTTTCTTGAAGTCCATCGCGCGCATCGCCGCGGCATACCCCGATGGCCCACCTCCTATAATTGCAAGATCGTATCTTTCCATTAGCTCCTTTTTGACTCAGACATCGTCTGTAATTCCGTTTAATGTATTAATATAAATAATTAAACCTTAGACTGGAAGCCTGACTTCAAAAAAAAAGCATTATCGACTCAATTTATAAACATATGCAGTCTCTTTTGCATGAATCGTTGGATTAAGAAAATGAAGTATGAGGTCGTAAAAAGAAGGTTCAATCTCTACCAACTGAGACATCTCTTTGGAATCCAACAAACGCATCATTTTGACTTTTCTGGAGGCCAGATCTTTTTCACCCTTCATTATTAAGTAATTAGGCACTTTCCCAGTCTTTTCAATCTCTTGTAACAAGGCTGCTTCTTTTTTTACTTGAGGATATTCATAAAAAATCGCTACCTCTTCTTTTACTTTTCCATCTTCTATAAAAGCCCTATGACCGGTTGCTTGGGCGTACAAATCGCCATAGTCAGAGGCGGGTTGGCCATAATAAAAAACGGGTATTTTGCTCATTTCTCCGGCTGACTCTACTACTACCGCTTCCACATCTTCCATTTGAGACAAAAAATATACTGGTTCAATCCTATCCTTTTTAGAATAGGTCAATGCCAAAATGAACATGACGAGTAAATTCAACCCCCAAAAAAACTTCCAGCTGCCTGCCACAAAACGGATTCTTTTTTGCCAAAAAACTGAGGTTGTAACCCATGCATTCCACCCAACCACACTCATGATAATAAAGGCTGGAAAAAAAGGCAATAAAAAGCGCTCTTGTTTGTTGGGAAAAATAGAATGGACAACAAAAAACACCACCACTCCTAAAAATATACCCAATGCATATTTCCTGCTTTTAAAGAAACCTATTGCTAAAAACACACTCACCGGAGGCACTAAAAACCCCAACAAGGTACCCACATAGGTGTAAAACGGTAACGTCAGGTAGTTGTATGCATTTTCTTTGTTGTAAACAAAGTAGGTCACTATTGATTCTAAAGGATAGTCGAAAAATAAGTAATCCACGGTACCTTGAAACAACAACAGGCAAAAAACAAACCCAACAGTGAAATAAACAGCACCCTTCCATTGTTTGTTAAAAAGCATGCCCAATCCCATACCGCCTGCGAAAAGAACAGACTGAATTCTTAAGGTAAAAGCCAAGCCAAACATGGCTCCAGCTAAAAACCAGTATACAAAAGACTGCCGGGGATTGGCTATAACATAATACATACCGCCCAAAATTAGCGGTACACATACCATTTCGTTCAAATTTTTAACAGACAAATAAGGCATGAACCATAAAAGAGCTAAAATAACCCCAACAACAGTAGCGTTAGTTTTATTGGAAATATGGGCGGTTATTTTATACCCAAAGTAAACGGTCAACACAGAATACAACCCATGCACCATACGGATTACCACCATTTTCATTTGAGAATCAAAAATACCAACAGCTTCACACAGATACAGTATAGCAGCGTTAAAACCTGCATAGATCATGGAGTGCAAAGGAGGAGCACCGTCGCCAATCCAATGGCCAATGCCGTCTACCCAATCTTGCGCAACATTTAACGATTCAAAATGGTCGTCGTGAAAGGCGTACCCCTTGGAGAAAAAAGCAGCCAACACTCTGATTCCTATGGCGAGAAACAAAACAACTTGGAGTGGTTTCTCGTTCCAGGACGATCGCCACCATGGAATTTCTTGTTTTAATAAATCCATATTTCTAAAATAGAGTACAATTATCGGGATTAGACTTTATAAAAGCCAACTTTCCAATTATAATAATACTCCGGAGGCTTATTCTTTTAGCTTTCTTCTTAAAATTTTCCCAACGTTGGACTTAGGTAATTCTGTTTTAAACTCTATGTGCCGAGGGGATTTATACCCTGTAAGGTTCTCTTTGCAGAATGATTTTAACTCTTCTTCGGATAAAGAGGCATCTGATTTTACTACAAATATCTTTACTACCTCGGTAGACCTTTCGTCTGGAACTCCAATAGCTGCTACCTCCAACACCTTTGGATGTTCGGCTACTACATTTTCAACTTCATTTGGATAAACATTGAACCCAGATACATTGATCATATCCTTTTTTCTATCCACAATTCTAAAAAACCCCGATTCGTCCATGGCACCAATATCCCCTGTTCTGAACCAACCGCCATCAAAAAACACCCCTTCTTTATCTTTTTTCCAATACCCCTTCATTACTTGCGGGCCTCTTGCACAAATTTCGCCTACCTCTCCTTGTGGCAGTCGGTTGCCCTCGTCGTCAAAAATAGCCATTTCGGTGCTCGAAGTAGGCAAACCAATGGAGCCCAACTTATGGGTACCATCCAATGGGTTACAAGACAATACAGGAGAAGTTTCACTCAATCCATACCCTTCAACCAAAGGGCTACCAGTAACTTGTTCCCATTTTTTAGCTACTACGTCCTGCACTGCCATCCCCCCTCCAATTACTCCTTTGAGGTGGGAGAAATCCACTGTTTTAAATGCCTCTTGATTGAGCAAACCATTGAACAAGGTATTGACGCCCGTCATAATGGAAAAAGGATGTTTTTTCAATTCTTTTATAAAGCCTTTCATATCCCGCGGGTTGGTAATCAAAACGTTTTTCACGCCTTCGGTTAACATTAAAAATCCATTGACTGTTAATGCAAAAATATGGTACAATGGAATTGCAGTAATCATAATATCTTGCTCATTTTCTTTGAACAATGGTTGGAACCAATGGTGTATCTGCGTGGTGTGGTTAACGATATTTCCATGCGACAGTTGGGCACCCTTGGAAACGCCAGTAGTACCACCTGTATATTGTAAAAAAGCCAAATCTTCTTTGTCCAACGCCGGTTGCTCCCACGACAATCCCGCACCAATTTTCAAAGCATCTTTAAAGGTAACAGCTGTAGGAAGATTGTATTTCGGCACCATTTTCTTGATGTATTTCACTACAAAATTGACAATAGCCCCTTTTAAACCACCCAACAAATCGCCCAAATCCGTAACGATCACATGTTCAATTTTAGTTTTGTCCAGCACTTCTTCTACATTATGAGCAAAATTAGACACTACCACGATGGCTTTCACTTCTGCATCATTGAACTGGTGTTCCATTTCTCGACAAGTATACAAGGGATTGGTATTCACAACGATCAAACCAGCTTTAAGTGCACCAATTAAAGCTATGGGATATTGCAACAAATTTGGCATTTGAATGGCAATTCGATCTCCCTTTTTCATTTGACATTGGTTTTGCAAATAGGCAGCGAACTGACCTGATTTTTGATCGATTTCTTTATAGGTGAATGATTTGCCCATATTCTCAAAGGCTGGTCTGTCAGCATATTTATCAAATGCTTGCTTGACCATACTTACTACATCCGTATAGGCATCCTGTTGAATCTCAGTTGGTACGCCTTTTGGGTATTTATCAGTCCAAGGGTGGGTTGTCATAGGTTGTCTTTTAATTTAGGATGTAAATTAAGGTTTTCACTAAAAATTGCCAACAAAAGCTAAAACATATATAAAATAAAAAGCCCGAACCGCGTTTCGGTAAGGGCTTTTTTAAACGTCCTAAAAACCTATGAATGTTTGCTGTAGAGGGAGGATTCGAACCTCCAAAGGGTAGTTAGCTCCGTTACCGAAATTTATCCATTTTCCCCACCCCCGAGACAGGAGGGTATGTCTGCCAATTCCAACACCCTACAGTGTTATTTATTTTTATTATATTGCTGTAGAGGGAGGATTCGAACCTCCACGAAGCAGTTGGGCTAATGCTTTATCCTGTGACCTTCACCCTCGAGACAGGAGGGCTTGTCTGCCAATTCCAACACCCTACAGTGTGTTTCTTTGTTGATACAAATCTAATACATTCGATTGTTTATTGAAAATTTCACAGAAAATTTCATGAATTTTTAGATTCTTTTTAAATTTTCATTATATTTGTTAGACAATATCAAATCTAACAACAGAAAATGGCGAAAAATTACGAAATTGACAACATCGACCTCAAAATCCTCGAAATCCTGCTAAAAAATGCAAAGAAGCCCTATACCGAGGTAGCCAAAAAAGTATATGTTTCTGGTGGCACTGTACACGTGCGAATGAAAAAGCTAGAAGATATGGGCGTAGTGAAAGGAACTACTTTAGAATTGGACTATGCAAAACTGGGCTACGACATAACTGCCTTCATTGGTATTTTCTTAGAGCGCAGTGAATTATATGATTCTGTAATTGACCAACTGAAAGCAATTCCTGAGATTACCAATTTGCACTATACTACAGGCAACTATTCAATATTTGCAAAAATATACTGTAGAGATACCACCCACTTAAAGGATGTAATTCATGATAAAATACAGCGCGTAAAAGGCATAACAAGAACGGACACTATGATGTCTTTAGAAGAAAGCCTCAACAGAGGGTTGTCTTTTGATGGTTTAAAAGATTAGGCTTTTCTACCCCAATTGCCCAAACAGACTACAAATCCCAGTTAGCGTCTATTTCGCTAATAGCATGGTAGGCAGTCAGATCAAACTGGCACGGAACTATAGACACATAATTGTTGGCAATCGCCCATTCATCGTTGTCTTCACCCTTATCCATATTAACAAAATTTCCAGCCAGCCAAAAATACCGCCTGCCATTGGGGTCGCGTCTTTCATTGAATTCTTCTTGCCACTTGGCTCTAGCCTGTCGGCACACTTTCATTCCTTTTAAACGCTCATTCCTTTTAGGTGGGAAATTAACATTAAGTGCTACATTTTTTGGCAAACCATTATCCAGTATATTCTGGACAATCTTATGAATGTATTCTACAGTATGGTCAAAGGAGGCATCGCTAGAGTAATCACACACTGAAAACCCAACTGCTGGCACTCCTTCTATTGCACCTTCAATAGCCGCACTCATTGTACCAGAATACAGCACGCTAATAGATGTATTGCTTCCATGGTTGATCCCACTAACCACCAAATCTGGTGACCGGTCTTTTAAAACGTGGTGTTTGGCCATTTTCACACAGTCTGCTGGCGTTCCAGAACATGCATAAGCTGGTATGCCTTCAAAAATGGACACAGATTCTAATCGAAGTGTTTCACCTATAGTTATGGCGTGCCCCATTCCCGATTGTGGGCTATCCGGTGCTACCACTATTACTTCTCCTATACTTTTAACAGCATCCACCAATTGTCTAATCCCTTTGGAGGTTATGCCGTCATCATTTGTCACTAAAATCAGAGGTCTACTCATTGTCATTTTTGAATTAACTTGTTGTATTCGATTGTAATTTGAACCACATCCGCTATGTCGTCCGCCTTGAGCCGGTGTTCCTTCATAAATTTCTTAATCTCACCAGACCTTTTGGACATGATTGTTAACAAATCCCCCTTTTTTTTATTAAATGGAATAATTTGCTGTGCATCTTTTGAGAAAAAATAAAGAGAATAATCTAAAACTGCTCTGGTATAACTACCGTAATACCCCCAATTCGATCCCACATTTTCACTTCTCACATATTCTCTGGCCAACAAACTAAGATCGCCTTGGTAGAGCAATTCAAAAAAATGAGGACTCTTATAATTGGAATTGGCGCCATATGGCACTACATAGAATTGTCTGTACTTTTCTTGTTTCTTATCAAATATCTCGAAATACAACATTTCACCCGCACTGGTCGCGTGAATTTTGCCTTTGTATTTCAATTGGATCAAATTTTGTTCCAAATCATACTTTATAGCTCCCTTTAAAGTATCACCACTTTCTAGAATGAGCTTACCTTCATGAAATATTTCTGAAGGAAAGTCCTGTGCACTTGTTGTTAAATAAAACAAACAAGTGAAACAAAAAATCAAGACAATTTTCATTTAGTTCACTTAAGTATTTTATGTCCTAGCTTGTCCCTTTTAGTTTTAAGATAAGCTTCGTTGTGTTTATTGGGTTCTATTTCAATGGGCATGTTTTCGACAATTTCCAAACCATAGCCAATTAAACCGGCCCGCTTGGTTGGGTTGTTGGAAATCAAACGAATTTTAGATATTTCAAGATCTCTTAATATTTGCGCCCCTACTCCATAATCTCTGGCGTCCGGCACAAAACCCAATTCTTCGTTGGCTTCTACAGTATCCCGACCCTTTTCTTGTAATTTATACGCTTTTAACTTATTCAACAAACCAATTCCACGGCCTTCTTGGTTCATATATATGATCACTCCTTTCCCCTCTTTTTCTACCATCTCCATGGCTGCGTGTAACTGCTCTCCACAATCACATCTACAAGAACCAAAAATATCTCCTGTCATACAGCTAGAATGCATTCGAACCAATACAGGATCTCCTTTTTCCCACTCGCCCTTGACCAATGCCAAGTGTGTATCGCCTGTATTCGTTTGTTTGTAAGCAAACAAATCAAAATCGCCATACTGGGTAGGCATTTGTACATCAATTTGTTTTTCAATTAAGGACTCTTTTTCCAACCTGTATTCAATGAGGTCTTTGATGCTCACCAGTTTCAAATTGAACTTTTCCTTTACTTTAATAAGATCTGGCAACCTGGCCATGGTACCATCTTCATTCATTATCTCCACCAATACACCTGCTGGTCTAAACCCAGCCAACCTTGCAAAATCAATGGCTGCTTCCGTGTGGCCCGACCTTCTCAACACCCCACCTCTTTTGGCTTTTAGAGGGAATATATGCCCTGGTTTGCCCAGTTCTGAGGGATCTATTTCAGGATCCACCAATGCTTTGATCGTTTTGGACCGGTCGCTCGCAGATATGCCTGTGGTACATCCGTGTCCGTTCAAGTCAACAGAAACCGTAAATGGTGTTTCATAGGCCGCGGTATTTTTTCCCACCATCAATTCCAACCCCAATTCTTCACAGCGGTCCTCTATAATTGGTGCACATATCAACCCCCTACCATGGGTAGCCATAAAATTGACTATTTGTGGCGTAATGCATTCAGCAGCACATACAAAGTCTCCTTCATTCTCTCTGTCTTCATCGTCTACAACGATGATAACTTCTCCCTGCTTGATGGCTTCAATTGCCTCTTCAATACTATCCAATTGGTTCTCGGTGCTCATATTTCTTAATTTGAAATCAAATTTGAATAAATAAATTTACTTTGCAAAACTTCTACCCCCACAACGCCATAAATTCTAAGAATGTTCAAATCTTAGTCGTTAATTATTATGCCAAGTGTTTTTGAAATTTCCATTTCCGACTGCTTGAGGTGTTGGTGCATGCGCAACAATTCAAATTGCTGGTCAGGATCCATCTCTTCTTTTAGTTTGTATTGATTTTTTGAAATTTCTATACGCAAAAACTTCAATTTCTGATTTTGTATCGACCTAAAAGCTGCGGTATCTAGAAGGTCTTCTTCTTTTGGAATGACAATTTCATATTTCTCAGTCCATGCCGTACTTACTTCCCAAGTTTCGGCAATCAAATTCAGCATTTCTTTTTTAATAGACTCACTTCCATTTTCAATTAAAAAGGCCTCGTCAATGGTGTGTCCTTCTGAAAATCTTCGTTTGCAAAGATCCAGGATTTCATTGTAAATGGTATTGGTAAAATGAACCCCTTCTAATTCGTCTGTTATATAATGGTGGATAAAATACCCTTCTTTTATTTCGTGGTAACCGAAATTAACCAAAAGCCGAATATTCTCTTTTTCCTGAAGAATTAATTGGTCCTCTAAGGTCAAGCCCAGGTCTGCCTTTTTCTGTTCAAGCTCCACCACTTGTTCTGCAGCGGCCACCGGTTTTTGGTATTGTTTCTTATCGTTCCATTTGCCTAAAAGAATCTTATTCATTTCTGCAATCAATACCGTTTCATCCATCTTCAAGAGCTCGGCAGAGTTCTTCAAATAAATGGATCGGGCCACAGGGTCCGGTACTTTGGAAATGCTTTCTACAATATCTTTAATGGTCGCTGCCTTCTTAATCGGGTCGTTTTCCGATTCCTTCGCATAAAGGTTGGCTTTGAAACTTATAAAGTCAACGGATTCATTTTTTAAGTATTCGTTGAACGCGGCAGTCCCAGATTTTTGCGCATAACTATCAGGATCTTCCCCTTCTGGGAAGAGCACTACCCTAACGTTTAGCCCTTGTTCTAACAGCATGTCTATGCCTCTAATAGAGGCTTTTACACCTGCCGCATCGCCGTCAAACAAAACCGTTACATTTTCTGTATATCGTTTGATTAACTTGATTTGCCCTTCTGTCAAAGAGGTTCCAGAGGAAGCTACAACATGCTCAATACCAGATAAATGCAATGAAATAACATCGGTATACCCTTCCACCAAATAACAGTTATCGGCATCCCTTATGGCTTTTTTTGCTTGGTGGATGCCGTATAAAATATCGCTTTTGTGGTATATTTCAGATTCTGGCGAATTAACATATTTAGGAACTTTCTTGTCCTTTTTAAGGGTGCGCGCCCCAAAACCAATTATTTTTCCGGTCAAGTTTTGGATCGGAAACATCACCCTGCCTCTGAATCGGTCGTATTTTTTATTCTCTTTGATTACCAAGAGCCCAGCTTTTTCGAGCACGTCGTCTTGGAAACCCTTTTTTTCGGCTAATTTGTAGAAACCATCCCAGGACTCTAAACTGTAACCAAGGCCAAATTTCTGAATGATTTGTTCGTTAAACCCTCTTTCTTTGAAATAAGATAAGCCTATAGTTTTTCCTTCTTCCGTATTCAGGAGGGTATCTGCAAAATACTCCCCGGCCTGTTTTAAGGCAATGAAAAGACTTTCGCGTTCGTTCTGAGCCAACATGGCCTCATCTGAAACTTCGTCCTCTTGGATTTCAATACCATATTTCTCTGCTAAAAAACGAATGGCTTCAGGATAAGAAAGACCATCGTATTCCATCACAAAAGTAATGGCATCTCCCCCTTTCCCAGTACTAAAACATTTGAAAATCTCTTTAGACGGCGAAACAAAAAATGAAGGTGTTTTTTCATCTGTAAAAGGAGAAAGGGCCTTGTAGTTTTGCCCGGCTTTTTTTAGCTGCACAAAATCTCCGATCACCTCCACGATGTCCATCCTACTTTTTACCTCTTCTATGGTGCTGTTGCTTATCCCCACTTAATGCTGTTTGTTTAGAAATACAAATATAGTGCATTCATTCAAAAGGCCGAGGAAAAATATAAATAGGCGCGGATGAACTATTTTTATGTTTTATTCATTTCAATATTGTCATTCAATCTTTATTGAATAAATTGCGTGAAATTACTAAAACAACGCACATGGGGGTTACCGAAAAAGCCATATTAAAAGCATTATCAACTGTTGAAGAGCCTGATTTGAAGCACGATCTTGTTTCTTTGAACATGATCAAGGACCTTAAAATAGAAGGCAAAAACGTTAGTTTTACCATTATTCTAACCACTCCGGCATGTCCTTTAAAGGAGTTTATGAAAACGGAGTGCATCAAAGCCATTCACAGAGATGTTGCAGACGATTTGGTTATGGATATTGACACCTTTGCGGAGGTTACTAGTGTTCGAGATTCAGGACCCGTATTGCCAGATGTTAAAAACATTATAGCGGTTTCTTCCGGTAAAGGTGGTGTTGGTAAATCTACGGTATGTGCCAATCTTGCAGTAGCTTTGGCCCAATCTGGTGCTAAAGTAGGGTTAATAGATGCCGATATTTTTGGACCGTCCGTACCTACCATGTTCAATTGCGAAAATGAACACCCTACTGTAAAACAAGAGAATGGAAAGAACATCATCATTCCTATTGAACAATACGGGGTAAAGTTGATTTCCATTGGATTGTTGACGCCGGCGGACAATGCAGTGGTATGGAGGGGGCCTATGGCCAGCAGTGCCTTGAAACAGTTTATGACAGATGTAGATTGGGGGCCCTTGGATTACTTATTAATCGATCTTCCTCCTGGTACCAGCGATATCCACCTTACCTTGGTTCAAACCGTACCTGTTACAGGTGCTGTAATTGTGACCACACCACAAAAAGTGGCTTTGGCGGATGCAATTAAAGGTGTTGCGATGTTTAAACAACCCCAAATTAATGTTCCGGTTTTAGGTATTGTAGAAAATATGGCTTACTTTTCACCTGCGGAGTTGCCAGATAATAAATACTATATTTTTGGCAAAGACGGCGGAAAGGAACTGGCAGACAAATACGACTTGCCGTTGCTCCAGCAAATTCCAATAAGTGAAGAAATTAGAGAAAGTGGAGACAAAGGATACCCATTTGTTTTAAAAGAGGACAACATTGGAATAGCATATAACAAATTAGCAGAAGAAGTGGCCCGACAAATTGCCATCAGAAATGCTACGATAGACAAGACTAAAACCGTTGAGGTAAACTAATATGAGTACTGCTATACTTTCAAAAGATGAAATGATCGAGAAAGCTGAACAAGCTTTGAACAACATTAGGCCCTATCTCGAAGCCGATGGTGGAGATGTTAAGATTGTTGGATTGGAGGATGATTTCACTCTAAATGTAGAGCTTCTGGGCGCTTGCGAGACATGTCCAATGTCTTCTATGACCATGAAGGCTGGTATTGAAGAGGCAGTTAAAAAAGCGATTCCAGAGATTAAAAGAATTAAAGCAATCAATGTTGCCTAATTAGGGAAGTCACTTTTATAATTGTATCCATTTATAAAAGAAATAAAATAAGTGAAAGAATTTTTACTAAAGACATATACACCGAAAAGCCCGGAAAAACTATTGTTCGTTCTGGGCTTTTTATTTTTTAGTTTGGTTCATTATACTGCGGTTGGGCAAGATAAATGTGGTGTAGAAGAATACAACCAACTGCTCCAGAAAAAAAACAAAGACCAGCACTACAACGAAAACATTTTTGAGCATTGGCTTGACCAAAAAATAGCAAAGAACACCTCCAAACAAAGAACAAAAACCGAGGCAACCGTTCTGACCATTCCAGTGGTATTCCACATTTTGCACCAAGGAGAAGCGCTGGGTACCGGAACCAATTTAACCGACGAGCAAATCTTATCTCAGCTGGATGTAATTAATGAAGATTTTAGAAGGACCAATAGCGACAAAGCCGATACGCCAATCGATTTTCAGCCGGTAGCAGCTGATATTGAAATTGAATTTGTCATGGCACTTCAAGACAAAGAAGGCCTGCCCACCAATGGCATTGTTAGAATGAATTCTGGGCAGTCTTGGGCATTGAGTGAATTTTCGACCATGAAAGCCTTGAGTTATTGGCCAGCTGAAGACTACCTCAATGTGTGGGTAACCGATCTAACGGGAGGGTTGTTGGGTTATGCCCAATTTCCGGACACCGATTTACCTGGAATGGAAAATGCAACGCAAAACAGATTGACAGATGGTGTCGTAATAGATTATACCGTTACGGGATCCGTAGATAAATACCCATTGGCCAACCTCAATAGCAAATACGATCTAGGAAGGACTTTGACGCATGAAATTGGGCATTACCTAGGCCTGAGGCACATTTGGGGCGATGGAGGCTGTGGTGTAGACGATTATTGCAGCGACACGCCTTTGCAATCTTCTTCCAACATCAGCTTGGGAAGCCCATGTACCTACCCGGGCCGGAACTCTTGTAATGAAGGAGCTGGAGACTTGCCAGATATGTTTCAAAACTACATGGATTACACCAATGATGTATGCATGAATGTTTTTACCCAAGACCAAAAAGACCGGATGCGCACGGTTATAGAAAATAGTCCAAGAAGGTTGAGTTTAACCACCTCCAAAGGACTGGTTGCACCTGTTGTAACAGACAATGACTTAGGCATTCGATCCATAACGGCACCAAAAAAATATTTATGTTCGAGCAGCAGCCTACCTGCAATTGAAATAAGAAATTATGGTCCAAACAACATCGACCAATTTGTTATTGAACTCACCGTAAACGGACAAATTAAAGAAACCAAAGAATTTGTTTTGGCCCTTCCCCCGTTAGGCGTTACAGAAGTAGCATTCGATTTATTGGATGTCATGGACCAAGACATTGTGGTATTTGAAATAACAGAAGTTAACAATGGAAGCGATGAAAATTCAGCAAACAATACTTTGTCAGTAGTTTTAGAAGAACCAATTGCTACCGCAACTTTCCCAATAGAACTAGATTTTGATGTGTTGTCACCAGATTGGGTAATTCACAACCCCGATGCCCTTAAAACCTGGAACCTCAAAACTGCTCCGGCTGCCAGCCCCTCCAACAAAGCTTTGTTTATTAATTGTTATAGTTATGAGGAATACGGTGAAATGGACTGGTACAAAAGCCCCATCATCAATACCAACGATGTAGATGGTTTGAGCCTTAGTTTTTCTTATGCCTACGCTCATTTCTCAGGTTATGACGATGCTTTCTCCGTAGTAGTATCTACAGACTGTGGCAACACTTTCCATGCCTCCAATACAATTTTTGATAAAAAAGGAGAAACATTAGAAACGGACCCTAGCGGTGGAAGCGATTACTTGCCAACTTCTGCTGCCAGCTGGGAAAAAGTAACACTTTCCTTACAAGCTTATAAGGGATACGATGGCATTCAAATTGCATTCCGAAGTACCAACGGCTACGGCAATAACATTTATTTGGACGATATTTATATTTCCAACTCAGGGATATACGATGCAGCCATCAAAAGCCTGCCCGAACCAGGGTTGGCGCCTTGTGAAGTACCTCAAAACATCACTACCACGGTAATAAACAATGGTACAGAAACTGTGAATGATTTTAAACTGCGGTATTTTGTTGACGACATTGGTTTAACGGAAGAACTCTACAGCAATCAAAATTTAAGTCCAGGTGAAGCAATGACCTACTCCATTGCGCAAAGCAACTTACCGGCACAAGGCAAGGTAACAGTAGAGCTTGTGTCTTTTGATGGACAAACCGACTTGGAGCCTTCCAACAATACTGTTACCCTAAGCTATGTTGTCAGTCTCGATCAAGAGACCATCCCAACCAATTTAAACACAGATGTACCTATAGAATCCACTACATGGACGGTTATAGACAACACCAGCAGTTACAATTGGACCTTCCACGAAGCCACTCAATCTTATTATGTCAACCACTTTCAAAACCTGCTATTGCTCGATGCCCAATGGCTGGTCAGTCCAATTCTTGATTTTTCTCAAGCAGAAAAGGCCAGTTTGACGTTTGAGTATGCGTATTCCTATATCAATGGAGAGAGTGATATATTAGAAATACTGGTATCTACCGATTGCGGGAAATCGTTCACTGACGTACTCTACAACAAATCCGGTCATGCCTTAAAAACTGCTGAAATTGCAGGTAGTTTTGAACCTACCGAGCCCACCCAATGGCGGCAACAATTTTTACTACTCAACGATTACATTGGAATGTCCGATGTCAGAATTGCTTTTAAAACAACCAATTTCAACAACAACAATTTATATTTAAAGCAATTGCGAATTTATGAAAATGATGATCCATATGCCCTAGATATTACTCCTGCAACTATTGGGGTATATCCAACCCTTGTACACAACAACAAAGTGCAACTGACTTTTAACCTGAAAGAAAAAAGTGCTGTGGCAGTAGGAATTTTTGATATGCAAGGAAAACAAATTCAGTCTGTATCTTTCTCGAATATACTCAATCAGACTAAAACCATTACTTTCGACTATTTGAAATATGGTGTTTATTTGGTGGTGGTAAGAACTGAAAATGAACAACAAACTTTTAGAGTAATAAAGAATTGAAATTCTTTTTTGAACGCTGATGTGGTAAAAGAAGGGTTAATTTTTATATTTGTTTGTGAATATTTTGCCAATGAAAAATAAAACAAAAATAGGAATACTGTATGGTGGAAAGTCTGTAGAACACAAAATTTCGATCCGTTCTGCAAAAAACGTTTTCCATTATATTGACAAAGATTTATTTGAAGTAACTGCGCTGGGGATTTCTGAAAAAGGACATTGGTATGTAACAGATGGCGTACAAAGCGATATTGAGTCGGGAAGCCCATTGCAACTTGCATTGGACCGCTCCCAGCCTACATTTGTAGCAACCAATACTGGCACCCCCCTCCCCTTGGATGTTGTTTTTCCGGTACTTCATGGAACAGATGGAGAAGACGGCAGCGTACAAGGTTTGTTAAAAGCCATCCACTGTCCATGTGTTGGCTCTGGAGTTCTGGGTTCATCTGTAGCCATGAGCAAAACCATGACCAAAAAGCTTTTAAAGGAATCTGGGGTTTTCATCAACAAATTTAAAATATTCCAATACGAAGATAAAGACAGCATTCGCTATGAACATTTAATACAAGCGTTGGGCAATGAGTTTATAATCAAACCCGCCAATTTAGGGTCTAGCGTGGGCATTGTAAAAGTAGAAAAAGAAAGTGAGTTGCCCGCAGCGTTAGAAGAAGGGTTTAAGTACGACAACACCATTATTGTGGAAGAATTTATTCATGGGCGAGAATTGGAGTGTGCCATCTTGGGCAATGGTGCAAATGCTAAAGCATCGCTTCCAGGTGAAATTGTCCTTTCGGATGCCTACAAGTTTTATACTTTTGAAGCCAAATATTTAGATAAAAATGCCGTTAGCATTAAAGTGCCAGCTGCTATAGATACCAAAACGGCAACTACCATTCAGGAACAAGCACTTTTGGCCTACCATGTTTTGGAATGTCAGGATTTTGCACGAGTGGATGTCTTTTTATCTGATGAAAACAAAGTATACATCAATGAAATTAATTCAATCCCTGGCTTCACCGACAGCAGTATGTTTCCTGCGCTATGGAAACAACACGGTTTGGAGTTCAAAGGTTTGATCACTAAAATCGTAGGCCTGACCCTAGAACGGTTTAAAAGTGAAAATAGATTAGAAACTGAATTTGGAAATGAATTGGACGGATAGTCCTATTGGATAAAATCAAACAATGAAAAAAACTACTTCATTAAAAAAATTACTTCTAAGCGCTGTTATTGCAGTTGCCTTTTTATGCACAACAGTTTTTGCATTTTTCTTTCTCTATTTGCCTCAAACTACCAACCACGGAGAAACGATTGTTGTACCGAATCTTATTAAATCCCATGTCGACGAATTGGAGTCTAAGGTCATCAAAAGACAATTGCGCTATGAAATTAACGACAGCGCTTACGCAGAAGATCTACCTCCGTTGACCATTCTTAAACAGTTTCCAGAGGCAGGATCCAGAGTCAAAGAAAACAGAAAGATATTCCTTTCGGTCAATAGCCTTACCCCACCGAGTGTTCCTGTACCACAATTAATTGAGGGCACCTTAAAAAATGCGCAATTGCTTATTAAAGCAAATGATTTGAAGATTGAAAAATGGAATTGGGTACCCCACATTGGCCACAATACGGTAAGAAAGGTTTACTACAACGGCAAACCTATTGAGGCCGGTACCAGAATCCCTAAAGGCTCTAAGCTGACCTTGGATGTTGGCGATGGTGGAAGGAATGGCCTGATAATTATGAGTCAAATAGTTGACAATATCTATGGCACTCCGTTTGAGGATTCCAAATATTTGTTGTTGGGTTCTGGTTTAGAGCTAGGAAAACTTCGCAACTTAGGGGATTCCAGCAATGCACCTGGTTTTATATACAAAGTATCTCACAAACGGGATACGGTAAGAATGGGGACCCACATCGATTTATGGATTGTTCCGCAATACGACTCTACAAAATTTGAAGAATACGAGCAGCGTTTTATGGCGTTGGAGTTTCAAAAAAATCAAATGGACAGCACGGCCAATGAACAAGATTAACTTTTTATATGGACTTTTATTTTTATTAATCCCTTGTTTTACACAAGGGCAAATTCAAATATCCCCTTTGAAAAAGCACGGTGCTGCGGCCAAAATTAAAAAGGATGGTCGGGCTAAAACAGAAGCAACCCTGCTTGAATTGCCATTTTGGGATGATTTCTCTACGGACACTGGGTTTCCAAAAGATTCCATTTGGGAATCCGGACCAGATGGTTTCAATGTTGAAATCAATCCAGGAATTGGCCTGAATGCCCCAACTGTTAACGTAGCCTCTTTTAATGGTAGCAGAGGGGATGGTTTGCCATATTCGTTGGGTATTTTCGATGAAGGCCCAACAGACACTTTGACCTCACAAGCCATCGATTTAAGTTCTTATACAGCAGGAGATGCCATCTACCTCTCTTTTTACTACCAATATACGGGCAATGGAAATGAGCCCAACGACTCCGATTCATTTATTCTTGACTTTTTAAAAGACGATGGCGTTTGGGACCTTGCAGTATGGGATACCTTGGGATTGAACAACAGCCGAGAAGATACGTTTGCGATTGTTCTAAGACCAGTAATGGAATCCAAGTACCTGCATGACAATTTCAAATTTCGATTCAGGGCAGAAGGAAGGCAAAGTGGCCCGTACGATACTTGGAACCTAGATTATATTTACTTGAATGTATTGAGGGACGGTAACGACACTTATTCTCCTGACAAAGGGCTTACCAACCAAGTGACTTCTCCCTTTGCTGATTATACTGGAATCCCCTACCAACATTTCTTAAAAAGACCTATGGGGCTTAACTTGTTCGATTTTTTAGAATTTGATGTGTACAATTTAGACTCCGAAACCATTTTTGGGGTTAAAGCCACATTGGAATATATCAATACAGCCTATACAGCTGGAACGGGAGTTACAACCAAACATTTATTAGAAGAGCTTGGTGGACCATCTGCGTCTGGGGTCAAATCCAGAGAATTGCGCCATGTTACCGGTATTGAATTGTTGGATGAAGGTACATTTGATACCAATGCCGATAGTTTGGACATTGAAATTAGAATATCTTTAACAGAAGACAACCCCAACAATTACCTACCCCACTTTGCACCTTTGGATTTTAGTGTAAACGATAGCGTTGGATACCACCTCAGGTTATCTAATTATTACGCCTATGACGACGGAACAGCAGAATGGGGTGCAGGAGTAACAGGAGAAGGCAGTTTTGTTGCACAAAAATTTGCCGTGATAGGTGGAGACGAAGCGGACCAACACATGGTAGGAATAGACGTATACTTCCCTTATATAGGCACCAATTCGGTAGGTAAAAGAATTAACTTAATGGTCTGGGATTCGGACAATGGGTTTCCTGGTGAGGTGCTGTATACCTTGCAAACCAACGTAGAACAAACTTCACAACTCAACGAATTTAGAAGGTACCTGTTCGATTGGACCGTTGTTCCGGTGGACACCTTTTTTATTGGCCTTCAACAATTTACTACCGATAGAATAAGCATTGGTGCGGATAGAAATTTTGACAATGGCGATAAGATGTACTACAACCTGAACGGAACTTGGCTTCAAAATTCTTTTGTAAAGGGCAGTTTGATGATTCGCCCCGTTTTTGGGGAAGAAATATCCAGTGTTACAGGCTTAGATCCAGCTACCAAAGCAGCACACCCCTACCCCAACCCAACCAAAGGCATGATCCACCTACCAAACAAAGTGGAGAAGGTGGTTGTAATGGACGCGTTGGGCCAGCAAATATCGGTTCCCATTGTTTACGAACAACAAGGCGCTACAGTCCAATTATCAGGCTACCCCAATGGCTTGTACATTATCCAAACTAGAAATAAAAAGCAAACCAGAAGCTTTAAAATAACCCTAAACCAATAATTATATGAATGAGATTAGTGCGGCAGAATTAAAAATACAAAGAGCAAACAACACCGAGTTGTTGGTAATCGATGTGCGAGAACCTTGGGAGTTTGAAGAAGAAAACATCGGCGCCACCAACATTCCATTGCACAGTTTACCGGAACAATTGCTACAATTAAGCGCCTATAAAAACACTGAATTTGTGGTGCATTGTAAATCGGGTAGCAGAAGCAAACAAGCTTACAAATTCTTAACTAAAAATGGATTCAATAAAGTCATCAATTTGACTGGAGGAATCGAAGCCTACCTCGCTTAAATATAACTTAACGGAGCAGGCGTAAAACACAAAATTAATATAACCAAGGCCAGCCAACCCAGAATTTTTCTATTAAGGTCTAGTGCTGGCTCTTCTTTTTCTTTCTCCTCCACCAATACCACACCATCTTCTGTCAGTACCCGAACTGTTTTTGCCTTGTTGCCTTTTGGATGTTCCACGCCTATGAATTTACCAATAATAAAAGCAAACAACAACCAACCAGAATAACCCTCTATTGGCCCCATAAAATAACCGAAACCAAATTGTACGGCATAAACAGAAACGGCTACCAGCCATGTATCTTTCTGACCAATTTTCAATCCATTAAAAATTACTTTCAGCAACCAAATGTAAATGGCCGAATACAGTAAAAAACTATCGAATGGCAGCGCAAGAGACACTACTCCCATCCCCGCGTAAAACACAAATCCAACAAACAATACCGAGGCCACTCTTTTATGCCATGTATGGCCAACAAGACCGTATAAAATATGTCCACCATCCAATTGCCCAATAGGCAAAAGGTTCAACGCAGTGAACAAAAGAGCCAAATACCCAGCAAACAGCCATGGGTTATGGAATATTTCAAAGTCGTTGGGTATTCTGGATTTGTCTTGCACAACGTAGGCTTCCATGAACACCATAATTAAATTTTTTCCCATGGCTAGCTTAGGATAAGAAGTATCAAAAACGGCACTGTCGTATTTTAACTCTTTGCCCGTAACGGCTTTGAAAGCATCGTTGTGGACAATAGAGTCTGTGGTATACACATAGTTTTCAAATTCCGATCCGAAGTATTCATATTCTGGGTGAATGTCAAAAACAGATTCTTTTGGTGGTAAATTTGTATAGCCTATCAATAAAACTACAATGGCCACTACAAACCCAGCCAAGGGCCCAGCAATTCCGATATCAAAGTGTTGTACTTTGCTGATATTTTTGCTCCTTAATTGAATAAAAGCGCCAAATGTACCAATGGACGGCAAACCAAAAACAAAACCCAACCAAAATGGCAGGTAGGCGGGTAAAGTTACCGATACATTATTTTTTATAGCAGTAAAATAGTGTCCAAATTCATGGGCAGTAAGAATCAGTAAAAAAGGTATTGAAAACCGGAAGCCAGACAAAAACTCTTCCCAGCCCATTGGATCTGGAATAATCGGCATAAACGTGCTGCCATTGATCCACTCTGCACCTGCCAAGGTAGTTGTAACGACGGTCAGAACAAACAAAGTGATTCTGATCCAATAGTATTTTTTAGTTTTAAAGTCTTCCACTGGTTATATCCTTAAACATTTGCTCAGGAGAAAGTACGTGGTAGGTATGCAAACCTGTTGCTGCCGCACCCGTTAAATTCAATTGCGTGTCATCAAAAAAGATGGATTCACTTCCTTCCAAATTATTTTCTTCTAATACAAATTGGTATATGTCTTGATTGGGCTTTCTCATATTCACTTGGTGTGAATAATATACCTTATCAAAAAGCTGATCAAAATTAGAATAATTTGTTGAATCCTGAAGAACTTTCAGAACATATTTGATATGGATGTTATTGGTGTTACTTAATAAGTAGCTGGGATAGTTTTTTCGAAGGGCCAGCAAGTGGTCCACCCTGCTTTCGGGAATACCACCAAGCATGGCGTTCCAAGCCTGGTCAAATGCCACATCGCCTACCTCCATTCTAAAGAACTCTCTTACTCCTGCTCTAAAATCACCATCCGACATCAAGCCCATTTCATATCGATCGAAATGATTTTGAACAGCTTCTTCCTTAATTTTCTGGTGAACATCCACCCCACTCAGTTGGTTCATGGCCTCAAAAGATCGGGCGTAATCAATGTCAATAAAGACACCGCCCAAGTCAAAAATCAAATTCTTGATATTTTTTTTCATTTTTAATTAAAATGTTTGTGTATTATTCAACAAATATGTAACATTGCACTCCCAAATTCAAGAGAACGAATTATAAAGTTGCTTGAAGGGGCCTATAGCTCAGCTGGTTAGAGCACTTGACTCATAATCAAGGGGTCCATGGTTCGAGCCCATGTGGGCCCACAAAGCCGATTCTTTAAGGATCGGCTTTTTTTATTCGAAATCTTTTTCAAAATCAAAAATTCGTATTTCTCCCCACTCATTTGCAACTTGCACTTCTACTTCTTGTATCTGCAAAGGCTTGTTTTTATGGGTACGGTACAGCCCATTTTGCAAGGGCAAATTTTGACCTTTGTATTGCAAAGTCCAGTAGGTAAAAAGGGTATACCCATTTAATTTGGCTCCATCGCCTTCATTGGTTAAAAACCATTTATTTTCGTTTTCTCCTCTTGAAACACTACTATAGAAACCTTTTAATGTCAGAATGGCTTTTTCTTGTTCCTCTATTTTTTTCAATATTAATAGCAATCGAAGCTCCTTCCAGCTAAGTCGAGCTTGATCAATATAATTGGGAAACCACTCAGAAGGTATGCTTTTCATTTTGGACCAATCAACCATTAGGTTCTTTGCTTCTATATCCGTTATGTCATTGCTCAATTGATCTAGAACCACTTCTAAGTTTCTATAATCCAACCAAAAACTCTCGAATAATGGCCCTATTTGATGTTCTGCAATCGACTTATACCCTTGTAACGTCAAGTCGTTTTCTATTCTTTTAGTGATGCCATTGATCTCTCCATTCAATTCCTCAGCGTTTTTATTCAATACAAAGAGTATTCCATCTACATCACTTATTACACTTTGCTTTGGAGTACAAGAAAACAGAATTAAAACAACCTGACCTATAACAACAATATTTCTCATTCCCTTTTTTCTCTATAAAAATTCAACTTGGAAAAATTTTCTACTCTTATGGAATGAACACGCGATTTATCCCAAATTCTAAGCAATGCATTTGAATCCTTTCTATAAGTACTTTTCAGCCATGGCGCTTTAAAAAAAGGCAATTCTAACATTGATGAATCCGTATATACTACTGAGTCGGAACGAAAAACATTCCTTTCTATACTTGCGAAGAAGTAACTTAAAGAATCACCATGAAATACCTCAACGAATCCAAAGCGATCAAAGTGCATGCTTGCTGCTGTGTGTTTCTCAAAAAAATATTCTATTGCTATATAATATAATTGATCGAGGTGGTAGAGCAACTCCGTTTTAGAAAGGAAACTGTTCCTTCCAGCTTGATTGATCCCCTCTTTCACAAAGTACTCTTTTTCGATAGAGACTTTAAATCCATTATGAAGTTCGCTAAAACTCTTAATACTTCCAGATTCAATTTGGGTCTTGCATGTTTCAAATTCTTGCAAAAGAACAAGAAGGTCCTGATAACCTTTAATATGCAGGTCTTTATACCCTCCTTGGGCCACCACAGATTGTGCTAAAAGTAATAAGGCTTCTCTTTCTTGTTCTTTTGCTTTCCAAATAATCTTCAACCGATTTTCTGTCTGCTCGTTTAAATACTTTTCTACAGCCGGATCTCTTGACGGGCTACAGGCCACAGCAACAACAAACAACATCCACAACACACCACTTTTACCCATACCTTTTAATTTAACATTGAAGATATCATTATTTTAATCCATCCAACGGAGTGGCAGCATTTGAAATTTCTCGGATAACGCCATCCAATTTGGTAACAGTTTTTTTTAGGTGTTCCAACATCCTTCTATTGTAATCGGACTGAATACTTTCCATCTCCATCAGTTCTACTAGACCCAAAATAGTAGCTACAGGCCCTCTTAAGTTGTGTGCGTTTTGATGCGAAACCGCATCCAGCTTCTCTACCAATTCAGACAGTTGTTTTTCCATCTTAACTACCTTGGTGATGTCTTGTATTACGCTGGCATATCGAACCGCTCCAGTAGACAAGTCCCTTTCAAACACGATGTCCTTGGTAGTCCAGTTCAAATAATGACCATCGGCGTGTAAAACTCTAAAATTAAAATCGATGGACTCCCCTTCTTTGCTTTGCAACAGTTGTAAGGTTTTGTTTTGAAATTCTTCAAAATCTTCTGGGTGAACGATGGTTTCAAAATTGTTCTTGCTCAAACTTGCCAAGGTGTCTGCGCTGTAACCAAGCAGTTTTTCTGCTATTCCATTGGAATACAGCAACTCTACATTTTGGTTTAAGTTTACAGCCGCTACCGGCAATGGATTGATCTTAGAAATTGATTTAATAAATCGAATGTTGTTCTCCACTACTGCCTATTTTTATTGAATATTAATTTAATAAAAAAGGCCGAGGATTCTAAATAACAAAAAAAAGCCGGTCATTGACCAGCTTTTTTTTGTCGTATTTATTATGATTTTATATAAAAGCGAATAGTATGGCGTTTTTAAAACCAAACTATCTGAAACATTTGTATGATCAAAATAATGGTCAGATAAAAAAATTGAAATTTATTTCAAATTGTTATACACCGAAAATTCTTGCTCAGATTTGGCTCCATTGCGCCAGACTATAAAAGAATATTGTCCAGGTTGGAGACTTACGTTTTCAGCAATCTGCGTTGAATTGTATATTGGTTTGTTCAAAACAATCTTTCCGTCTGAATCTTTTATAATAAAATGATTGCCCAAAACATTGCTTCCATCAACCAACAAAGGGCATGGCGCTGGTTTCAATTTCACCTCTATCCTATTTTCATTTATTTCAGATACAACGATGCGCATAGGTTCGCAAACATCTACACAATCACTGCACCTTACACTTTTTGAAACAGTTCTTGAAACCCCACTTTTGGTAACGACACACTGCAAGTTCATATAGTTATCAGAATTTGCAAAATAAGTAGTGTAGGAACTTGAAGTACTTACAACACCAGATCCCCTTGTTGAATTGTACCACTTATAACTTACAGCACCAGCGCAAGAGCCCGAAGCATTCACACTCCAAGTGCCGCTACCTCTTTCTGTTATTGTACTAGGCCCCGTCATTGAAACGCTTAAATCTCTGCATTGAGAGCCAATTGCTACGGCGTCCAACACGGCTCTTTCTGCATCTATTATTCCGTATCCAAAATTAGGGTGTTTGGTATTCCTATACCGGTCATAACTTGCCGCATTTCTCATTACACTTACTACTTCATCTCTTGTCAAATAAGGATTGGCACTCCAAACCAAGGCCGCAATTCCAGAAACCAATGAGGCCGCTTTTGAAGACCCTATATCTGACCCAACCACAGCATCTTTTTTATTCATACTCAATGCGCAAGCGCCATCGGATGTTCTTTTCATGTACCCAGAAAAATGAACATAACTTCCGTATGGGTTTGGGGATAGGTTGGTCAAGTTAATTCCTAAAGGGTCTGATTGATTAAATGGCACCGCAGTAACGGCAATGGTGTTGTGAAAACGGGCAGGATATACCCCTCCGTTTTTACCTGTAATTCCAGATGAACAAATCATTAGTTTACCACGTGCATACGCATAGTTAACAGCATCTTCCATGCTCGACCTATAGGACAACCGACCCACCGACATGTTGATCACTTTTACTGAGCTGGTTCTAGCCAATTTCTCAACTGCCTCAATAAAATTATTTTTACTTCTGGTGGTGCCTACCCATGGATCTGAACTTACCCTATAGCTAACCAAACTAGACTGATAAGCCACTCCAGTAATGGCTCCATCATTATTAACTGGGCCCGCGGCAGCACCTGCTACTCCAGAACCATGACCAATATCTATTAAATCTCCAGCCAGATTGTAGTTCACAACTGTTCTTCCAGATGACAACCCAGCATTGAATTTAGGGTATTTCAATAAAGCTTGTTTTGAATTAATCCCGGTATCCACAATGCCAATGGCCACTCCTTTACCAGTACTAATCGACCAAGCCTGTGGTACTTTGTGGTTGTACAAGTGCCACGACACTTTTGAATTATACCCTTGCCCCAAAAAAGGCGTTTGGTAAAAAGAAGGTGCAATATTAGAACACCCTCCACCAACACTATACGGTTCTATTTTAGTTTCTTCTTTCGAAGGATCAAGTGCATCCAACGAAAAATTCTTAGGTTCTACGTAACGAATCACGTCCAACTGTCTGAGCTTTGAAACAATGGATTGGTCCTGGACCTTAACCCATATAATTGGCAAAAACTCAGGAACATCTACTTCCAAATCATTTATAGTAATATTTTTCTCAGGAGTATTTTTTCTCATTTCTCTTAAAATAAACTCCAAAACGTAATTTCTGGCCCTATTAAATTTCATGTAATTCTCGTCTTTGTAGAGCACATTTGATTTTTCTCCATCAGAAAAACCCAACTCTACCATACCACCCCCTGCCTTAATAGCACTATTCAATAGGTAGTCCTCGGCGTTTGCCCATCTAAATTCAGAAATCTCAGCCTTTGATAGGCATAATTTATAGATTTCCTCTGGCGTATTAATAGCTTTCTTATTGCTTGAAGACAAGACAATTTCGGGGTACACAAATGATTTTGCCTCTTCTGGATCAAAATCAATTTTCAAATTTTCCGATGCAGTTGGGATTTCTTTTTCGACTGCATTGTCTTCACAAGATAGGACGACCAACAACAGCAAGGTACAAACAAAGTAAATTTTAAGTTTCATAATATAGTTGGATTGATTGGCAATATTTTCACCCATCAAGCTATACATTCAAAATTCTAAAAAAGTTAACAAATGTTAATTTTTACTGCGAACTTCTGTAATCCTTTTTATTATTCTGGAAAATGAAACAGGCGAAAAGCCCAAGTAATTGGCCAAGTATTTATTAGGCGCTTTTTGAATCAAAGTTGGATTGTTATCCAACAGGTCTAGGTACCTGTTTTCTGGTGAAAGACAAATTTGTGATTCGATTCTCTGAACCAAAATCTGAATAATTTCAAACAACGATTCCGTGATCATTCTTGATATTCTAGGGTTGACATTACCTAGTGCCATTAACTTGGATTGGTTCATTAATATCACTACTGAAGGGATAACAGCTTCTAGTGTATAATTGGAATAAGTACCAAGAAACAGCTGGTGTGGCCTTGCTATAAAGAGGTTTTCGTCCGTAATGAAAATCGTTTTTTCATCACCAGCAAAATCTACTACATATCCCCTTATCATTCCAAAAGCAACAAAAACAACCGAATTTGTTGCCCTTTCTTCGTTAAACAACACATCCTTCTTTTTAAATTCTTTAAATTCTGACATCGCCCTCAAATCCATTATGTCGTCGTCATTTAAATAAGGGTACTTGCTGCGAAAAACCTGCCAATCATTAGATGTTTTCATTCTTATTTTAACTAAACCCGAGGGTATTCAACCCCTTAATATACAAATAATAGATTCAATATTACCATTACACCCCATTGATATTCAGGTTTGGTAAAGCAAGTGTAAACAACTGTGTCTGGTGGTTATTGGGCACTAGTTTTATAGAAGCTCGGTGTCATGCCAGTCATTTTTTTAAACACGCTGTTAAAAGAAGATTTAGAATTAAAACCACAATCGTACCCTATGCCCAAAATAGTTAAATGAGCATATTGTTTGTCTACCAACATGCTTTTGGCTGCCTCTACTCTGTACCCATTGATGTACCCATAAAAATTACTACCCATCTCATTATTTAAAACTTCCGTAACGTGGTGCCGAGACTCCCCTATCGACTCGCACAAGCGCATGATGTTAAAATCGGCATGCATATAGGCTTTTCCGTCTTCTACATGTTGTTTTATCTTGGTAGCAATTCGGTCTACATCGGGTTCTTTTAAACCAGACTTATTGTATTTTGGTTTTACTGCTTTGGCATCGTCCCATTGTTCTGAAGGCAAAATGGGTTGGGTAAATAAAGTAGGTTGATTAAAAGAAAAATAGCTAAAAGCAAACACAAGTACTACAAACCCTGCCTGAACAAAAAATGCTGGAAGCAAGATTCTTTGCTCCATTGCAGCATTAAGTGCACCCGTTCCTATACCCAAAGCGTAAATGCTAAAAAATAAAAAAAGTAAAAATTTAAGCCATTGCAAACGGAGCTTATTGTCTTGATTAGAAAAACTATCTTCCATTTCAGATTCAAATAGGTTGATCAACTTTTTAGCTTTGAAAGTATAAAAAATAACCACCCCTACAGAAAACAAACCAAACACGACCCGCATGGCGTTGGGAGGAAAAATCTGACCCTTTTCAATAACCAAGGGCTTGCCCAAGGCTACCATTACAACGTCCAACATAAAAAACAATACAAATGGCCACAGGTGTTTGAGCCAATTCTTTTTAAATGCCCCATTAATTAATACATAGGCATACAAATAAAAGCAAGGCCCCATTAATAGAACATGGTTGCGGGCAAAACGCACATTCATCAGCAGATTACCACTTTCCAGCACCCATAACATAACCGCAAAATGGATAAATATTATAAAAAACCAGAAACTTAACACCCGGTTGGCAAGTGGTTTAGGGTGCTTAACCATCAGCAACAAGGCCGAAAAAAGCGCTTGAGCACATCCAATATACAAAAGGTGTTCCATCATGTTTTTGAAACGTAATTGTTGGTAGTTATTATTTGTGAAAGTAAACAAATATGTCCAATCCGCACAACTTGCACCTCTAAATAGACCGAGTTTATTGGCTTGGACGACTGCCTCATCAAAATGCTGCATATTTGGGTTGAATTTAAAAACCAACAACACAACATGATCAACAAATTAGTGATGACCTTTTTTGCACTGCTGGCCTTTCAGCTGGCCCATGCTCAAAAATACAGTGTCAGCGGCACCATTAAAGATGCCGGTACAGGCGAAGATTTAATCGGCGCCAATGTATTGGTAAAAGAACTACCTGGAACGGGGGCCTCAACCAATGTTTATGGCTTTTATTCATTGACCTTACCAAAAGGGCAATACACCTTGATTTTTCAATACATTGGCTATGAACCGATAGAGAAAAGCATTGATCTCAATGACAATAAAAAAATCAGTTTAGAACTAAAGGAAGCCAGCAGCCAACTACAAGAAGTAGTGATTACTGCTACCAAGGAAGATGAAAACGTTACTTCCACCGACATGGGCGCCTTAAAATTAAGCCCAAAAGAAATTGAGTCTATCCCAGTTTTATTTGGCGAAAAAGACATCTTAAAAACGGTTCAGTTAATGCCTGGGGTTCAAACGGCTGGTGAAGGTTCTACCGGTTTTTATGTGAGAGGGGGCTCGGCCGACCAGAACCTTATTTTACTAGATGGTGCTCCGGTATACAACGCCTCCCATTTATTGGGATTTTTCTCAGTATTCAACTCTGACGCCCTTAAAGACATTAATTTAATCAAAGGCAATATGCCGGCTGAATATGGTGGCAGGCTGTCTTCGGTAATGGATGTAAAAATGAAAGATGGCAACGCCAAAAAGCTAAGTGTTAGCGGCGGTTTAGGCCTTATCTCTTCAAGGCTCACTGTCGAGGCTCCAATAGTAAAAGACAAGGGGTCTTTTATGATTTCAGGCAGGCGCACCTATGCCGATTTATTCTTGCAATTGTCTAACGACCAAGACCTGAATTCAACCACCATGTATTTTTACGACCTCAACATGAAGGCCAATTACAAATTAGGTGACAAAGACAGGGTTTACTTATCTGGTTATTTCGGAAAAGATGTTTCGGCTTTCAGTGACAGTTTTGGTTTTGACTGGGGCAATGCCACTGGTACCTTCAGGTGGAACCACCTGTTCAACGATAAATTATTCGTAAATACTTCCCTCTTGTACAGTAAATACAACTACGACATAGAAATTACGGGCAGTAAAAATCTTAACATTAATTCTAATATTGTCGATTGGAACCTTAAACAAGACTATGAATACTACCTTAATTCTAAAAACACCATCAAATTTGGTTTCAACACCATTTACCACACTTTTTCTCCAGGAGAATTAAAAGCAGATGCCAGCAGCGGGATCAACTCTTCTAAGGTTGAAGAGCGCTACGGCCTCGAATCTGCTTTATACCTCAGCAACGAAACCGCTTTTAACAGTCGTTTCAAGCTGAATTACGGGCTGCGTTTGTCGCATTTTGCTGCTTTAGGAGCAGGCACAGTATACCAATACAATAAAGAAGGCAATCCAATATCCTCCCAATATTATGGTAAAAATGAAGTAATTAAACAGTATATGGGTTTAGAACCTAGGGTATCGGGTACTTACCTTATCAACGAGAGCAGTTCTTTAAAAGCAGGCTATGCAAGGTCCAACCAATACATCCATTTGTTGAGCAATTCTACTTCGTCTAACCCCACCGATATTTGGATACCCAGCAGCCAAAACGTTCAACCACAAATTTCGGATCAGTTTTCAGTAGGGTATTTTAAAAATTTACACGAGAACAAATATGAGTTTTCTACGGAGGTGTATTACAAAAGCATGCAAAATGTAATTGACTACAAAAACGGGGCTGAACCTAATTTAAACACCCATTACGAGGCCGATTTGTTGTTTGGAGATGGAGAAGCCTATGGGGCTGAGTTTTTCTTAAAAAAGAAAAAAGGCCGTTTTACAGGCTGGATGAGCTACACCTTATCAAAATCTACCAAACAAATTGAAGGCATCAACAACGGATTGGCATATTCTGCCAAACAAGACCGCACCCATGATTTTTCTATTGTGGGCATGTACAAAATTAAACCCAACATGACCTTGTCTGCCAATTGGGTTTATTACACCGGTAATGCAGTTACCTTTCCGAGTGGAAAATATGAAATTGAAAACAAAATTGTAAACCTCTATACAGAAAGAAACGGGTACCGAATGCCAGACTACCACCGCTTGGACTTGGGTCTGACCATCGAAAACCCCAATTTCAAATGGAGCGTCAACCCAGAAACAGGAGAAAAAGAAAAGGTGATGAAGCGTTTCAGCTCAAGCTGGAATTTTTCCATTTACAATGCCTATGGCAGAGAAAATGCTTACTCCATAGACTTTAAAGAAAGTGAAAATGTACCGGGCACTACGGAAGCGGTACAGCTTTCTTTATTCAAAATCATCCCTTCTATCACCTATAACTTTAAATTTTAATCATGAAATACATAACAGCCATAGCAACTTTTTTAAGTCTAATCGCCTGTGAAAAGGTCATTGATGTCAACCTTAACGACTCTGATCCCAAATTGATCGTTGAGGCTACCCTAGAAAACAATGTGCAAAACAATTTGGTCCGACTTTCTCGTTCTGTCAATTTTAATGAACCCAACACCATGCCTGCTGTTGTGGGTGCCAATGTAGAAATAAGCGCTGAACAAGGGCCTACCTACTCCTTGATAGAAATTGAACCAGGCCTGTACCAATACCCCGATTTAATTGCACTTGAAAAAGACCAATACGAATTAAATGTTTATTCTGAAGGGGAAACCTATCTTGCAAAATCAAGCTTTTTAGAGCCTGTTACCATCGATTCATTGAGTTATGAATACAAAGAAAAATCGCAATTTTTCGATGCTGGTTTTCGAGTAACTGTGTACTATACAGACCCAAGCGACATTGGCAATTACTACAGATTCAAAGTTTATAGAAAGGGTATTTTAGAAAAAAACATTTATGTTTCTGACGACCAATACAGCAATGGTTTGTCTACCAGCCGTGTATTCTTTAACCTCAGCTTTAATAAAGGAGAAGAAGTTGAAGTGGTATTGCAGCACATAGATAAAGGTGTTTACGACTATTTCAACACCTTGGCTGACTTGGTTAATGAACAAGGAGGAGGCTCTTCTGCACCGTCCAATCCCATTAGTAACATTAGCAACGATGCGTTGGGGTACTTTGGAGCAATGGCTTCCGATTCCAAAACCATTACAATACAATAATACAACCACAAAAAAAGCCTGGTTATTGCTACTATGAAGAAAACCAGGCTTTTTTTTAAGACCACATTTAACTTATAAACTCTTTCAAATCATGTGGGTTACATTGGTTAATTCACCATGGTATTTTTCGGTCTGAACGCCAAACTTATTTAAAAAGTCCACTCCTTCATCGTTCTCCAAGCCCTTGTACTCTGCATAAGATTTAAAATAGATCACTTTTTCGATGCCCATGCTAAATATTATGCGGGCACAAGCAATACATGGAGAAAGTGTGACATACAAAGTAGAGCCTTCTACAGATGCCTTATTTTTCACGGCATACATGATGGCATTTTGTTCAGCATGAATGGCCAGAGAACAACTTCCTTTGCTGTCTTTTACGCAGCCTGTTTCTGGGAATTCGTCGTCACAATTGTGGGTGCCCGAAGGGGGGCCATTGTAACCAATGGATATAATTCTCGTTTCTTTAACAAGTACCGCACCAACATGTCTCTTTATGCAATGAGACCTTTTGGCCAGATTAACCGCCAACTCCATATAAATATCATCGAACTCAGGCTTTTTCATTCTAATTTTTTCTCTTCTTGTGGGGATCAAAATTAATATAATTCATAATATTGAATATTAATTTATTGAAAACAATTTTTAGGAGATGATAAAAAACCGGGTATCCTTAATTTTTATATTGTTCATAGGTAGTTTTTATATGGCCAATGCTCAATTGAAAGTTGAAAATAAGACCAGTCCCTTGGCTATGGTTAGTATTAAAAATAGAAACACCTATATCAAAATAACCTACAGCCAACCCCATAAAAGAGGTAGGGAGATTTTTGGAAGTTTGGTTCCATATGGTCAGGTTTGGCGCACCGGAGCCAATGATGCCACGGAAATTACCACCACCAAAGCCATTGAAATAGGAGCACAATTGCTACCGGCCGGCACTTATTCGGTATTCACTATCCCCGAACAAAAAGAATGGACTATAATAATCAATTCTGCTGTAGGTCTCTGGGGCACCGACAACTATAACCCATCCAAAAACTTGCTCAGAATCAAAGCCAAAGTTAGCATGCAGGCAGAGCCAATATTTGAACCATTCACTATTCAACTAACCCAAACCAACAAACAGGGCAGTTTAGATTTCTATTGGGACAACGTAAAAGTATCCGTTCCAATAAAATTTTTACAGTAAGGCGCAGTTAATTTTTAATTAGAAAAAGCACTGCTAAATTTGCACTATGATTTCAATACAAGGACTGTCGTATTTTATAGGAGGAAGGGCATTGTACGAAAATGCTTCGTTGCATATTAAACCAAAAGACAAAATTGGTCTTATTGGGTTGAACGGGAAAGGAAAGTCCACTTTATTGAGGATCATTGATGGAGAGTACCAGTTAGATGCCGGAAGCATTTCCAAAAGCAACGACACCTCCATTGGGTTTCTGAATCAGGACCACCTGTCCTATCAATCAGACGAGAGCATTTTGAGTGTAACCATGGAAGCTTTCAAAGATGCTGTTAAATTACAACGCGAAATTGACCACATCCTTAAAACGCTTGAAACCGATTACGATGACAAATTGGTAGAACGGTTAAGTAAGTACCAAGAAAAGTTTGAAGTTTTGGGCGGGTACAGCATCCAAGCAAAAGCCGAAGAAGTTTTAGAAGGTATTGGGTTTAAAACATCCGATTTACAACGGCCATTGGCAGAGTTTTCAGGCGGTTGGAGAATGCGCGTGATGTTGGCTAAGTTGTTATTGGAAAAACCTTCTCTTTTAATGCTCGATGAACCAACCAACCACTTGGATCTTCCATCCATCAAATGGTTGGAAAATTACCTTTGGAATTACGAGGGGGCATTCATCATAGTTTCACACGACAGACAGTTTTTAGACAATACCACCAATAAAACTGTAGAAGTTGCCCTCAACGATTTGATCGTGTACGAAGGGAATTACTCCTTTTATTTAGAGGAAAAAGAGCTGAGAAAGGAAATTCAAAAGAACGCTTTTGAGAACCAACAACAGAAAATAAGACAGACCGAAAGATTCATAGAAAGATTTCGGGCCAAATCCACCAAAGCCAGACAAGTACAATCCAAGGTTAAATCTTTGGACAGAATGGATATGATTGAAGATGTGGTGGACGAAAATGCCAGTATCAACTTTAGGTTCCAAGTAAAAAGGGAATCTGGAAGGTTTCCAGTAGAAATAGAACATGTTTCCAAATCGTACGGGACTTTGGACATTCTTAAGGATGCCAATATTAGAATAGAAAAAGGAGATAAAATAGCCTTATTGGGAGCCAATGGCAAAGGAAAGTCAACGCTTCTCCGAATAATTGGTGGTGATGAAGAACATGAAGGAGAATGCAAAATAGGATACAACGTTATTCCCGCCTTTTATGCCCAGCACCAGCTGGAGTCTTTGCAGGAAGACAACGAAATTCTGGAAGAGATGAAACAGGCAGGTTCTGAAAAAACAGAACAAGAACTAAGGAATTTGTTAGGCTGCTTTCTATTTTCTGGTGATGATGTTTTGAAAAAAATAAAAGTACTGTCTGGAGGGGAAAAATCGCGGGTAGCTTTGGCAAAAACCTTATTAACAGAAGCCAACTTTTTGTTATTAGATGAACCCACCAACCACCTCGATTTTATTTCAGAAAACATATTGATCAACGCCTTGAACCAATACGAAGGCACTTTTCTTATTGTTTCTCACAACAGGCATTTTGTTTCCAAAACAGCCAACAAAATATGGTACATTGAAGACCAGCAAGTAAAAGAATATCCTGGTTCTTATAGCGAGTATGAGTATTGGTTAGAAAAAAATAACGGTGTGCAGGATGCTGTTGAACCAAAAAAGAAAAAAGAGAAAAAGGCCAATACCAAACCAAAAAGTTCAGAGTCAGAAAAAAAACTCAAAAAACTACACAGTGAACTGAATCAAGCCGAAAAAGAGGTGCAAACTGTAGAGGAGCAAATCAAGTTAAAAGAAGAAGAATTGGCGCAACCAGAGGTTTATGGTAATCCAGAAAGACTGGAAGCAGCCCAAAACGAGTATGCGCAACTTAAAACGACGAAAGAAACGGCTCAAGAAAATTGGGAGCGCATTTTTATGTTGATTGATGATATGGAAACACCTTAACCCCAAAACATCAGGGCATACTTTTCAGATATCAATTAAACATATAAGCCAAATTCACTCCTAAATTCACGTAAGAAGGCTTGTTGCTAATTTCAGTGTTTACTTTTGTAACACCTGTAAGTGCCTTTTTGAAAGATGGCGTAATGCTTATTTTGTATTTATCCCCTACTGTATAGGCCAGTCCCATACCAATATTGGCATGCAAAGACGCTTTTTTATACAAACCAGTTTCCTTTTGGCTGTTGTTAACTTCCTGGGTGGCACTGCTTATTTTACCGTCTACAAATAAATCGGTAGACAAGCCCCCGATTAACTCTAAGGACAAGTTGTTTTTATTAATAATACGCATCCCTACTTCCATTGGAATAGAGACAAAAGTGGCTTCTCTTGTAACAGCATAAGGGTCTACTATGGATAAGTTGCTTGTATTGTTTTTAGTAAAAGCTGAGAACACTTCATTTCCCCCTTCATTTTCAACCATTAAAACACCCTGACCGTGGATGGTCGTGCGCTTGTACTCAATCCCTGTATAAAGGTTGAAGCGTTCCGAAATTGCGGTTCCAACTTTTAATCCATAGGTTTTAGTCGCGGCCATTTTTTGTTCAATGACACCACCATCTGGAACATTACTAGATAATAGCATTCCATAAAAACTACCTTTTGACACACCTGAATTCATAAGACCATCAAAATTAATGGGATTACTTCCTCCATTTTGAATGGCGCTAAAATCATAGTCGTTGTATTGCGCAACATTTTTTGCACTGGTCCAATCGAAGGATAAAAATTTCTGATTGCTCTTACCGGAAGACTTCTTTGAATACAAATTAAAAATTGAATTGGGCACATAAGTTGGTTCTAAGGCCACATTTGTTGGTTGGCCATTGTTACGTATGGGTAGGGCAACTACTTCGATGCCTTTGGCCCACAACATAGGAGAAAGACCTGCAGCGCTACTGTGGTCTTTTTGATACACCAATTTATCCCATTCTGCTCCATAGTTTCCGTCTTGTATTGCATTGTTATGATCCTCTTTTCTACCATCCAAAAATGGAAGTGCTTCAGAAGCCTTTGGCTCTTGTTTCCCAAGATCATTACTTCCCAGTGGCGCTACTTCGGTTTTAAAATCCATCAAATACAACGAAAAACCATAAGCCATAAAAATGAACAATGAAGCAGCGGCTAAAGTAAAGAAAAACACAATTGGTTTTAATCTACTTCCCTTGTTTCCACCATCTAATTCGGACTCAATTGAATCCCATACGTGCTCGGGTGGGGTTACATGCCCTTCTCCCAATGCATGTTTCCAACTCTCAGAAAATTCATCTTGCTTGTTCATAAGCCATTTTATTTTCTTGTTCAATTAATTCTTTCAATAACTTCCTCGCCCTTGAAAATTGTGATTTCGAAGTACCTTCTGAAATATTCAATTGCGCAGCAATTTCTTTATGTGTATACCCCTCAATGGCATATAAATTAAAAACTATTCTGCAGCCATCTGGGAGGGTTCTAACCATGGTCAACAATTCTTCAAAAGAATATCGATCTAGGTTTACTGATTGATAATGTTGTTGGCCAATATCCTCTACATCCACCATTGGGTACAAATACAACTTGCTCCTTTCAGAATTTAAAGCTGTATTGATAACAATGCGCGTGATCCAGGTTGAAAGTTTGGCCTTATTATTGAATTTGCTAATGGAATTAAAGACTTTTACAAAAGACTCTTGCAATATATCCTCCGCCTCCAGCGTACTTTTAGCGTACCGAAGGCAAATGGCATACATAGCACCTGCATAACGCTCATATAATAAACGTTGTGCTTGGCGATCGCCTTTCATAGTTTTTTGTATAATAGCTTTTTCCGAAAGCATTTATGTTTTAGATTCAAATTTTAGACACAACAAAAAATAAAATGGTTGCAACAGTAATGAAAAAAAAAATATTTCTTCTTAGTCTATCTGCTTTTCTACTTTATACAACCATTAGTTCTGGCAACCCTATAGAAACTCAAATTTATAAAAATAGTATTAGAACTGTACAATTGTACCATGCCATAAATGAACAAAAAACACAAAGGCTACCAGCAGTAGTACCAACCAACCGTACTGGTTTGGTGTTAGAGTTCGATGACTTAGCAGAAGATGCTGCCTATTACAAAGCAAGAATAATCCCTTGCAATTATCTGTGGGAAGCAGCCACGGCCATTTCAGACCCTGAAATACTGTACGAGTACAACGAGTTCCCCATCGACGACTATGAATTTTCTTTTGACACGAAAACCGATTTTGTCCACTTTTTTTTAAAATTACCACGATTAAAAAGATCCGGGAATTATATCTTGTTTGTTTACGAAGAAGACAATAGCAACACCCCTGTATTTACCAACCGATTCATGGTATACGACAAGGCTGTTCAGGTGTTACCAGAGCAAAAACCATCGGGCACTGTGGCCATTTCAAGAATTAACCACCAGATTAATTTTTTAGTACGTTACCCGAATCTCAATATTGTCAATCCTTCTCAAGAGTTAAAAGTTGTAATCCGACAAAACCAACGGTGGGACAATGTACAATACATGGAGCAACCCACTTTTCTTCGTGAAGATCTACAAGAAGCAGAATACCGGTACTTCAACTACGAACACGGTTTCAATGCGGGCAATCAATTTCGTTTTTTTGACCTTCGGTCGGTGCGCTATGCCGGACAAAATGTGTATAAAACGGAAACCAAAGGAAAAACGGACGAAGCCATTTTGATGATGGATAAATCAAAAAAGGGAGAAGCCTATGCCATCTTTACCGATATTAATGGTGGTTATTTCATTCAAACCAGAGACAAAGGCGGCACAGATTTAGAAGCAGATTACCTCCGCGTGCATTTTATGTTAAAAGGAGAGAAAATCAATGAGGCAGTTTATGTATTTGGCGCTTTGACTAATTGGAAAAAAATACCAGAAAGCAAAATGCAATACAACAAAGAATGCGCATGTTATACTGCGCAATTATTCTTAAAACAAGGCTGGTACGATTATCAATACATTGTAGACGATCCAGAAAAACAAAATTATTTCGAGGGCGACCATTTTGAAACAGAAAACCTATATGAGATTTTTGTTTATTACCGCCCTCAAGGCGCAAGAAATGACATGCTCATTGGTTATTTACCAATGGATCGTTACTAACGGTTACTTTTCAAATTCGTATTTGGTTGTGCGTACGTTTGGGTCTGTAAAAGCTACATCCAACATACCAAATCCTTTATGGGTGTAAAACCCTAATCCACTGTTAAAAACAAACTTTTGCACCTCAGGAGAAGCATATAACTTAAAAGGAAAGGTGTACCCCCTAACTTCATATCGAATATCCTGGTCGTACAAAGGGTAAATCCTCGCATATTTTTTGCGAGAGTCCGTTAGTTTTTGTAAGTACTGCTTGTCTGGGACAATTTGAAACTTAAAAAAACCAGAAAGGTCTTCTGCCGTATACAACCCTATTTTTTCCATTCTATCAATGGTAGATTCGTAAAGCAAATCTGAAAACTCATCCGAACCTGGAATAATGAATTCTTTTCCTTCGCTGTTTCCAAATGCCGTTGGTTTTACTACAAGAGGAGATATACAAATGAACTTTGTAGACTCTTCAAACTTCATTTCCTTTTCAACCTCAACACAATCTGGTACAATGGTTAAGTTTCCTAGTTCAATTTCAGGATATTTAAATACCTCTTTCAAAAAGTAATCAAGAAATTCTTTATTCAAACATGAGAAAACCAAGGTGATTTTTGAAGAAAAATAGTGTAGCCCTTTCCTAGACACTTTAGTTTGGCCTTTTAGAGCAGAGAAATTGTAAAAATCAAAGTCTCTAAGCTTTTCATTTCCTCCAAAAATTACAACCCCTCTTATCCACTGTGCAATTAAATATTGATGATGAAAGGGAACAAAACCACCCCTGTTCTTCAAATTAAATATAATACGTACTCTCAATTAACTATAAGTTTTGGTTAAAAATTATTGTTTTAATGGGTATATCAATAATTATTCAATTATAAAAAAAGAAGATAGCGTTATATTTTAACCGCTACATTAAATAATATTAAGAAATTAATGACAGAATTAAAAATTTTGATTAAACATTAAATCTAAAATGCATAATATCACCATCTTCAACTGTATAGTCCTTTCCTTCTACTGATAGCTTCCCTGCTTCTTTGCATGCAACTTCAGTCTTAAGTTCCTGATAATCTTTAATTTTAATCACTTCCGCCCGAATAAAGCCCTTCTCAAAATCCGTGTGAATAACTCCAGCAGCTTGTGGCGCTTTCCAACCTTTTTCGATTGTCCAAGCCCTCACCTCTTTTTCTCCAGCGGTAAAGTAAGTGATTAAGTCTAATAAAGTATAAGAAGCGCGTATCAACCTATTCAACCCGCTTTCTTCCAAACCATATTCGTCTAAAAACATAGCCCGCTCTTCTGGGTCTTCCATCTCAACTATTTGCGCTTCTAGCGAGGCTGAAACCAATACAATTTCTGCATTTTCGTCTTTGATCTCTTCTTTTAGTGCCTCCACGTGTTGGTTGCCAGAATTTACAGCCGTTTCTTCCACATTGGCTGCGTATATAACAGGTTTTCCCGTGAGCAGTTGCAAATCATCTATGATCAACGCATCCTCTTCTGTTTTTTCTAGTGTCCTGGCATTTTTTCCGCTTTCTAAAGCATCCTTGTATTTCAACAGGATTTCCAACTCACTTTTAGCCTTGGCGTCTCCTGTTTTGGCTATTTTCTGAATCCGTTGAATTCTTTTTTCAACAGTTTCCAAATCCTTTAGTTGGAGTTCTGTATCAATTATGTTCTTGTCAGCAACCGGGTCCACTCTTCCATCCACATGAATGATGTTGTCATCATCAAAACACCTCGTTACGTGCACGATGGCATCTACCTCTCTGATATTGGCCAAAAATTGATTGCCTAGCCCTTCTCCTTTCGAGGCTCCTTTTACCAACCCTGCTATGTCTACAAACTCTATTGTAGTAGGCAAAACCTTCTCTGGGTTTACTAAAGCTTCTAAAATTTGCAAACGTGGGTCTGGAACTGTGATCACCCCAACATTCGGTTCTATTGTACAAAAAGGAAAATTTGCAGCTTCTGCCTTATTATTAGATAGTGCATTAAACAAAGTAGACTTCCCTACATTGGGCAGCCCTACAATTCCACATTTCAACGCCATTACTTATATTTTTACGATTCTATATTGTTTATACCCGCCGTAAACTTCCATTACCGATACCCGGATAATCGTGTAAACAGGGATTGCCGCAATCATGCCTGGTATACCTGCCAGAGTTGCGCCTGCAAATATAATTATAAAAATTTCTAAAGGATGTGCTTTCACACTTTTTGAAAAAATTAATGGCTGCAACACAATGTTATCCGTCAATTGAACAACAGAAAACACCGAAACAATTTTGGTCACCAGTAAAAGGTAATCTTGTAATTCATTTAAGTTGGTTCCGGTAGTAACGCCAACAATTATTCCAAAAGTAGCCCCTAACAATGGCCCCATATAGGGAATAAGATTGGCTACAGCTGCAAAAACGCCTATGGTGAGTGCATATTTCACCCCAAAAATTGAAAGTCCAAGTGATGCCAGAGAAAATATTGCTGTCATTTGAATTAAAAGACCAATTAAATAATTGGATAACAACAATTCAATTTTATTGACGGCCGTAATGGTAATTTCAAAATATTGATTGGGTACCAATGACAACAATTGTTTGCGTATTAAGCCCTTTTCATACAAAAGAAAAAATGAAATAAAGGAAACAGCCATAAAACCAACAAATATGTTACCGGTTACTGCCAATACTTTATTGAGTACTTCTGTGTATTTAATTTCCTTAATATATTTTGACACGGAATTTAAATTCAACTGATCACTGATGATGTCTGTATTGTCTATCACTCCGAGTTCAATTAAAAAACTTTCAATTTTAACCACTGGTTTGGTTATTCTGGTTACCATGGTTTCAAAATTCAAACTAAGCAATACGTCTACTTGGTCCCTAATCAAAGGAATGAACAGCGTAATAAACGAAGATATTACCAGCGCAAAACATATAAAAGAAAGCAGTACTGCTACTGTTCTGGGAATGCGAATATTGAATAAGTAAATATTGTATATCCTTTCAGTCAATGGCTTTAAGATAGAAGCCAGAACAAAAGAAATCACTATGTATATGAAAATATCAAAGAATACATAGCACAATGAAATGAATGCTATCAGAAATATAAAAAATCCGATGAGATGGAATAACCCTTTATTTTTCATAGCAGTAAAACAAAAAAAAAGCCCTTGAACCACATCAAGAGCTTATTTATATCATTTTTTTAAACTTAATCCCAGTTTAACTCTGTGTCAATGGTAGATTCAACTTTCACTTCTCTCTCCCTCTCTTCATCCTGTTTGTCGAATTGCTCAAAATCCACATCTGGCATTAATTCGTCTTTTACATGTCCAACAGTGGCATTCAAAGCATTGATGAACTTGTTAAAATCTTCTTTGTATAAAAAGATCTTATGTTTTTCATAAGTAAAGCCATCCTCTTTGTACCTTCTTTTACTCTCAGTAATGGTTAAGTAGTAGTCATTCGATCTAGTTGATTTAACATCAAAAAAATACGTTCTTTTTCCTGCCCTTACTCTTTCTGAGAATATTTCTTCTCTCTCGTTATTCTTTTTCTCGTCCACCGTCCTAATTATTTAATTAAACAATGTTTTTAGTTTACTTTTTTATCAAAAATTAGCTTAAATATAGTATAATATATCTAACTATTGCAAATCCTTAACTCCAAATTAAGTGAATTTATATTTGAAATTCCAAATAAAAATAAATAATACTCTTGTAATCGTCCAAAAAACCAAATTTTATTGCATAATTTTGAAAAACACGCTATGTTAAATTTTCATGAAAAAACTAAAACTTAAGGATGTAATGGGTTCAGCTAGTCTGGATTTCCTTGCTAAACAGCTGGTAGAAGGGTTTATAACTGGGCTTCATAAGTCTCCCTACCATGGGTTTTCAGTAGAATTTGCAGAGCACAGACTGTATAATTCAGGTGAAAGCACACGCCATATCGACTGGAAAGTTTATGCCAAAACCAACCGGCTTTATTCCAAGCGATACGAAGAAGAAACCAACTTAAAGTGCCACCTTGTTTTAGATGTTTCAGGGAGTATGTATTACCCCCACCCAAATTTTGAAAAACTGCACTTTTCTGTGTATACAGCCGCCGCACTTACCTATTTGTTGCACAAACAACGGGACGCATTCGGCATCACGCTGTTCTCGGATGCCATTCACTATCAAAGCCAGATAAAGTCATCGAGCACCCACCTCAACAATACCATTATCAAATTACAAGAAGTACTCAACACCCAACCACCAAAAAGCAGCAACTCCAACGTGGCTAAAACCTTGCATGAAGTTGCTGAAAAAGCTGGTAATAGATCTTTGGTAATTCTCTTTTCCGATATGTTTGAAGATGTGGAGGCTACAGATGAATTGTTTAAAGCGTTGCAACATTTGAAACACAACAAACACGAAGTGATCATTTTCCATATAAAAGACGCTAAAACGGAGGAGTCTTTTCAGTTTGAAAACAAACCTTATTTATTCATTGACATGGAGACGGATGAAAAATTAAAATTATCTCCTGACCAAATTAAAACTGATTTTTCTAAAAAAGCCAAACATTACAGCGATGCCTTAAAACTCAAATGCGGTCAGATGAAGATCGATTTTATTGAGGCAGATGTCAACGACACTTTCCACAACATACTCAACACCTATCTCATCAAGCGGTCCAAACTTTTTTAAACCCAACAAATATTTTATTTTTTATGCTGTGATGATTATTTTCATTTTTCATGACTTTTGTCATGCCAAAAAAACAGAGGTGGAAATACCTTTATACAAAATCAAGCACTATGAAAATAACAACAGCAGAAGAAGCGGTCACCCAAATAAAATCCCGTGACAATGTATTCATTCACTCCGTAGCAGCTGCCCCCAGAAGGCTAATTAATGCGATGGTAGGAAGGGCGGACAGCCTCAACAATGTCAATATTTACCACTTACATACCGAAGGAGATGCACCCTATGCAGATGAAAAATACGAAAGCAACTTTAATGTTTTCTCTTTGTTCATAGGAAGCAATGTGCGCCATTGCATCAACGATGGGCGTGGAAGTTATATACCAATTTTCTTAAGCGAAGCACCTTCTTTGTTTAGAAAAGACATCATACCATTAGACGTAGCTTTGATCACGGTTTCTCCTCCAGACAGCCATGGGTTTTGCTCCCTAGGAACCAGTGTAGACACCTCGGTAGCTGCCATAGAAAAGGCAAAAATTGTGATCGCACAAGTAAACGAACACATGCCAAGAACCCATGGAGATGGCATCATACACAAACATAAGATCGACTATTTTGTAGAATGTGCCGAGCCATTGATCGAAGTAAAACCCAAACCATTGACCGAAAATGATACAATCATTGGAAATTACATTGCTGATTTGATCGAGGATGGTGCTACTTTGCAAATGGGAATAGGATCCATCCCGAACGCAGTTTTAGATGCCTTACACAACCACAAAGACATCGGCATCCATACTGAAATGTTCTCTGACGGCGTTATTCCATTGGTTAAAAAGGGCATTATTACGGGCAGACATAAAAAAATAATAC
The DNA here is from genome assembly GCA_900537185.1 of Cytophagales bacterium Alg240-R148. Taxonomy (GTDB): domain Bacteria; phylum Bacteroidota; class Bacteroidia; order Cytophagales; family Cyclobacteriaceae; genus Alg240-R148. The sequence goes on along the minus strand of LS999826.1, from coordinate 1,122,698 downwards.
CCAATAAAATAACTGCTACTTTTTTAATGGGCAGCAAAGAGCTTTACGATTTTGTTGACGACAACCCAGAAGTTACAATGCTGGACTGTAGCTTTGTGAACGACACCCATATCATAAGACAAAACCCAAAAGTCACTGCCATTAACAGCGCAATTGAAATTGACCTGACGGGGCAAGTATGTGCCGATTCTATAGGTAAAAACATGTATTCAGGTGTTGGAGGACAAATGGACTACATTAGAGGAGCCTCCCTAAGTGAAGGAGGAAAACCTATTATTGCATTGCCATCCATTACTAAAAGAGGGGAAAGTAGAATCGTTCCGTTTTTAAAAGAAGGAGCTGGTGTGGTAACAACCAGAGCCCATGTCCAATATGTTGTAACCGAATGGGGAGTTGCCAATTTATATGGCAAGTCTTTAAAACAAAGGGCAAAAGCTCTTATTGAAATTGCGCATCCAGATCAAAGAGAAAACTTAGACCAAGAGGCCTTCGAAATTTTCAAACACCACAGAATTTAAACCAAATCAATCCCAAGGGGGAGGGAAAAAATTACCTCCTCCTTTTAGGTTTGGCCTTCTTTCTTAATTTATCTTGGGTACTTTTCCCTTTTTTATGTTCTCCTCTATCTTGGTTAAGAATATAACCTACAGAAAAAGTGAGGGTGTGGTTGCTTGCTCTAAAATCTTCGTAATACTCAAATAAGCCAACATCAATCCCATGATCATTCCCAAACCAAGAATGCCCATATTGGTACTTTAAGTCCAACATCAACATGTGTTTGGGGTGTGGCATATTCAGTAAAAATCCAACGCCAAAATCTAGCCCTAATTGCACCCTATTGGGTTCAGCCAACCGAATAACGTTGTCTTCTTGTTCTTCTGCATAACCAAACTTTAATTTATAGCTTATTTCATCGTATTCTGCTATCCCGTGGTCATTCATAAACTCAGCACTTCTTATTTTGCCCTTGCCTCCCAACCAATATTTAAAATTGCCACCAACGTTCCAATAAAACTTGTAGGTCTTTTTTGCATTGTCATACGATTTTCTAAAGAGAAAAGGCACCTCCAAATAGTGGTAAGATGCCTTGTGTCTAAAATAACCTTCCGTTTCGCCAGGGTTGTTCTTCCCTCCCACTAATTTTTTACCCGACTTGGTATAAAGCAATTCTGTGTGCAAAGCAAAGTTGTCCTTCACTTGGTAAGTCATAATTCCACCAATTTGGTAGCCCAAATCAAACCCTGGTTTAATTCTCTCGAAGCTGGGGTTAGGATCTCCAAGGTATTCATCCGACTTATATTGCGTGGTATAATACGATACGCCAATTTTAGGGCCAAATAAAAATTGCCCATATGCAAGATCAGAAATAAACAAAGCCCCAATGAGTAGAAAACATTTAATCAAGGTTTTTTTAAGCATATCAGTTTTATATAACACTTTACTTTTTATTTAATAATCGAGCAACTATTTTAGTTTTCAAGTTACAATTTAACAATTGCGCGTATATATTTGTAACATTAGCAAAAAAAGCTAATAAGGCCAAAATTTAAAACCATAATGACAAAACCAAGCGATAAATTTAGAAATTTTCTTAGTTGGCTACTTTTCGGGGTTTTAACCCTTTCTTTTTCTAACCTTTACGCGCAAAGACCTGTTATTGAAACTGTAGATTACAATAGAGGTTTCGCAGGTCTAACGATCAATATAAGTGGAAGCGGGTTCAATGGAACTCCGTCTAACAATGTGGTAATGTTCGGTTCTGCTCGTGGAACTGTTTTGTCCGCAACAACCAGCACAATTGAAGTGAAGGTCCCCAACGGTGCTTCTTATGACAATATTACCGTCACCAATTTAGGTACCAAGCTGAGTGGTGTATCCCCTTTGCCTTTTTCGCTGGTATACGGGGGGGGCACTTTTTCGGCAAGTAAAATTGGGCCGGGTACCATTTTTGCTGCCTTGGACCAGGTCTACGACCTTTGCCTGTGCGACTTTAATAACGATGGCCGGGTCGATATAGCAACCTCCTCGAGGGGTTCTTCCTTTGGGGTAGTGTATCAAAACACTTCTACTCCGAGCAACATTAATTTTAACCCAATTGCCATTTCACTCGGTGCTCAAACCATTAATCTCAAATGCAAGGACTTAAACAACGATGGAAAACCCGAAATTGTTTACAGTAAAAAAAGCGCTCCTACCGATAAATTAATTTATTTAAAAAACATAAGTTCTGCTGCAACTATTCAATTTGCACCTCCAGTGGTTCTTGAAATGACCACTGACATTCCTAAAAAAATTGAAATAGAAGATCTAAATTTGGATGGTAAGCCAGAATTAATTGTGAGCAATGAAACCCAATCCTATTTTACTGTATACGTCAATGAATCGGATACCGATATAGCATTTAATGCCACTCCAATAGATTTCACTACCGGACGCAGTGAAAAATATTCCAGTATGGCGGTCAGAGATCTGAACAATGACAAAAAGCCAGATGTGGTATTAGGGGTTTTGGTTGGAGATGAAACGGTGGTCATGAAAAACACCAGTTCTGGCTCCAACGTTGAATTTACCTACCAGTCTACCATATCTACACCTGGAGGTTTGTCCAATTTAGGGTTGGCGGACTTAAACAACGATAAAAAAATTGATCTAGTGGCTGTAAAATACTATGGTTACAAAGTTGGAGTTTCATTGAACAACAGCAGCAATGGAGGAGACATTACATTTGAAACCGAAAAAGAATTCAATACTAGGGCAGTTTTCAGTGTCGCTTTTTCAGATTTAAATGGAGATGGCTGGCTGGATATGTCCTTTTCTTCCATTAGCAATCCAGATTTAGCAAGAGTCATGTATTTCATGATTAACAACACAGCCAGTGGCACCTTGGACTTTACCACTTCGGAAGTTACTGCCATTCAAGAATCCAGGACCATTGGTTCGGCTGATTTTGATGGCGATGGCAAGCCGGACGTGGCCTTAACATTAGTAGAGTCAGGAGCAGAAAAACTAGGTATATATAGAAATTCAAATTGTTTTGCACCAAGGTTACTAGATTATGAAAGTTCTATAGACATGTGCGATGGTGCGGCATTAGATTTGGTAGCATTCAAAGGTTATGGCGCTACTTATACTTGGAAAAGAAAAGATTTAGGGAGTGGAACAACCACCAACGTAAAGGTCGGAGCTGACAATTTCTATTCTGAAAACCCAACAGTAGGCAATTTTGAATACTGGGTAGAGGCCACTTCTATTGATGGGTGTAACGAAGTTTCAAGAAAGACAGTGGTCAATGTACAGTCTGGATCATTGCCTTCTCCACCATCCATTACTGGTGGCGGAACTGTTTGTGAAGGAGAATCTTTTACCCTTACTGCAACCGCAGCTTCAATTCCTTCGGGCGCTTCTTTTAACTGGACATTGCCTTCTGGAGATACAAGAACCGGCCAAAGCATTACCATTTCCAATGCAACCTCAGCAGATGCCGGACAGTACAGTGTTAATATTAAGGTGGGCATTTGTGCGAGCAACGAAGTGTTAGAAACAGTAAATGTTCAAAGTATTTCGAGCATCAACATAGGCGCCTCTGGCCCAACTGAATTTTGTCAAGGAGGATCCGTGGTACTTAGCGTACCCAACAATGCGGATTACAACTACCAATGGTACAACGGCAGCACTCCGGTGGGTGCCAACAACTACAGTTATACCGCCAATGCTTCAGGAGAATTCAAAGTAAGAATTACTACCATATCTGGAGGTTGTGTATATACTACCTCAGCCACCCAAGTACTATCCGTTACCAAACCGGTAGCTGCATTTGATGCTCCTGCGATTGCCTGCGGTGGTAATACCGTAGCATTTGAGAACAACTCTACAGGAGCTTCTGGAACTACTTTGTATTATAGTTGGGATTTTGGAGATGGCAATGTTTCTTCTTCCGAATCTCCAAGCCACATTTATTCGGCTTTGGGTACTTATACCGTTAAGATGAGAGTAAGTTATGCCGATGCCACTTGTTTTGATGAAACAACCCAGGTAGTGAAAATTGAGACACCACCAACCATCTCCATTGATGCAGATGGCGACACCGAGTTTTGCGAAGGTGGAAGTGTCCTTTTAACTGCCAGTGCCGGATTCGATTCTTATAAGTGGAATAGCGGTGAAACCGCACAAAGTATTGAAGCTACTGAAAATTTATTGTATAAAGTGGAAGGAAAAGACTCCAGAGGTTGCAGCGCAATCGATCAAATACAAATTGATGTAAGTTCTAGCCCTAATGTACAGGTTTCGGCCAACAGCACAACCATTTCAAAAGGAGAAAGTGTACAACTGGAAGCCAGCGGAGCAGATGCCTTTGAATGGACTCCTGCTGAGTTGGTTTCGGATCCTACCATCGCCAATCCTATTTCTCAACCAGACATTACTACCACTTACTATGTAACTGGTTATGACCTGCTTGGATGCTCTGGAGAGGGTAGTATCACCATAGAAGTATTCAATGATCCTAATAAAATATCCGTATTTCCGGACAAGTTTTTCACACCTAATGGAGACAGCAAAAACGACGTTTGGGAAATAGGGAACATACAAGAATACCAAGAGTGGAAAGTATCGGTTTTCAACCGACAAGGAAATGTAGTATACGAACAACTTAGTTACGATAATACTTGGGATGGAACTGATAACGGAAAAACCTTACCTGAAGGCACCTACTATTTTGTAATCAGACACAAAGATAGTAGTACCAATGCCTTTACAGGTAGTGTTACCATTCTCCGATAAAAGATATATACTTAAAGATAAGTGGACAGATAAACGATGACAAACAGGATAAAACTATTTTTATTAAGTTTTCTAATTGCAAATGCTTCTTTGGCTCAGACAGCAGAAATTTGTGACAACGGGATAGACGATGACGGTGACGGATTTGTTGACTGTTACGATAGCGATTGCTCCGGCGATGGTTATTGTGACGATTTTTTCCTCTCCGAGGACCCAGAGTGTCAGGTAGAACCAGACCCTTCCCCTACCTTTGCCATGAAATTGCAATGGGCGTCACCAGAAGCCACAGCCGCTGCCAACGGTCAAATTGCCATTGGAGACACCGATGGGGATGGCATTCCAGAAGTAGTTGCAACCAATTATTACGAGAACACAGTCCACGTTCTTGATGGGGCTACAGGAAATATAAAATTTCAAAGAGATTTAGGTGGATTTTCACCTTATTTTGAGGTAATGATAGCCGATGTTGATGAAGACGGTTTATCAGAAATTTTTATGCCAGGTTACGATGGTGGCTGGAAAATTGAAAGTTATTCACACGATTTAACCACCTTAAACTGGTCTCAAAACGTTTCAATAAGACCAGGAAATATAGGCATTGCCAATTTCGACTACGATGGAGGAATTGCCAAACGGCCTGTACTTTATGGTAAAGACATATTAATAGATGCCCTTACGGGAACCATACTACATGCTTCTGCCTACAACAATACTAATAGCAGCGCAGATTACGCAGACAAAAATTTAGTTGCGGGCTCCACAGCAGCAGATATTTTAGCGGATGGAGAATGTGCCAATTGTTCTGGGCTAGAGCTCATCAACGGAGGAAAAATATACTCAGTAAACATTAGTGGTGCTTCTGCCACGTTAAACTTGGAAAGAAGTGTTGCAACAGGACCCGTTTATATTTCGGCATGGAATCAAAACAGAGGAGGTACCAGTATTGTTGATTTTAATGAGGATGGATTTTTAGATGTATTGTTTAACGGGCGTACCAATGGTAGTTCGTTGACCAAAGTATTCTTCTGGGATGTTGAAAACAACGTATTAAACGAATACCACGATGCCGTGGACAATTGGGACAAAGGAACGGGTCGATTGAACATTGCGGATATCGATGGGGATGGTACCTTGAATACCACCTATGTTTCGGGGCCTTATTTGTATGCACTGGATCAAAACTGGAATTTGATATGGAAATCATCCATTATTGAAAGTACTTCTGGTACAACAGGTGCTACTGTTTTTGATTTTAATGGAGACAACCAATATGAAACCGTTTATAGAGATGAGAATTTTCTTTACATAGTAAATGGCAACGATGGTAGCTTTTACAGCAGCCAGGCCTGTAGGTCCTTGACCTTTATGGAGTATCCGGTTGTGGCCGATGTAGATGCAGATGGTGCAACGGAAATATGTATTACCTGTATCACAAGCAATACAGGAAACATCTGGGATGATTCTGGTGAAGGCCAGGTGCGGGTGTTTGAATCAGCTGATGAGGAGTGGGTGCCAGCAAGAAGAGTTTGGAATCAGCACGGCTATTTTATAGTCAACATCAACGATGATTTGACCCTACCCTATGAACAACAGTTGCACAATGCCATATTCCCACCAAGCACTGGACCTTGTAAATTTGGACCCTACATACCTAGGCCTCTAAACACCTTCTTAAACCAAGCGCCTTATGTGAGTTATACAGGTTGTAAAGTATTTGCCGATACCAATATTGGCATGGACACTATCACAGTTAGTGCAGCGCCGGTTTGTCCTAATGGTGATTTCACCATCGATGTAAGCTTATTGAACTTAGGTAGCCGAGGCGTTATTACTTCCATACCTATTACGTTCTACAATGGAGATCCTACAGCAGATCCAGTTTCTGCTGTTCGATTGAACACAGAAATAATTAATGTCGACATGAACCCTTCGATCATAGAAAATGATCCGAACGACCCGAACGACAACGACACCATACGCTACGCATACAACAACATCACTGTTTCTGGACCAGGAACGGCATTTGACTTGTATGCCGTCATTAACGACAACGGTTTGACACCACTTCCTTTGGTCTTAAAAGACGCCAGAACCATTTCTGAATGTGAATACGAAGACAATATGGTTTACATCCCTATTGTTCCGGACCCATTTGAATTGTCTGCCGTAAAAGTAAAAGATGATGAAGGTTGTATAGGAGGACCAACTTCCAATGGAGAAGCAAGGGCTTTTGTTAATGAAAATGGATCTGAAGTAACAGCCGGTTATACCTTTAATTGGTTCAACAGCGCCATTCCTGGTGGAACTCCAGACTTTGTTGGCCCTATTTATTCCAACTTGCCGGCAGGAGATTACTCTGTAGTTGCCGTGCACAACGCCAACCAATGTGGGTCTGACACTGCAGTTGTAACCATTGCGAGCATGGCGCCAGCAGGTTTTGACATTGATATAGCACTTACCAATGAGTTCACCAATTGTCGCAATCCAAATGGCAAGTTAACTGTTACGGTAAATGGTGGGGATCCGGTAGGAAACTATGAATATTACTGGTTTGAAGCAGATAATGCCAATGATACCATTAGCGTATCCCATGTTGCTTCTGGTTTACAAAACCTTACTTACATAGTGCATGTCTACGACAAGGCAACACCTGGATGTCCTCCAGAGACTGCGGCCGAATCTGTAACTGCTCCTTTAGCAAAAGAATTTATTGATGCCACCGTTACCAATATTATTAATTGTAACACATTGAATGATGGCTTTATAACCGCTGGGGTAATAGATGAAAATGGTGACCCGATCACTTCAGGTCATAAATTTAATTGGTACAATGGAAACTCAGTGAAAGCCACCATTGATTTTGAAGACAATAGTGCACCTGGAGGTGTTTCTGTTTACGATAATTTAGTTGCCGGAGAATATACATTGGAAGTTTACAACAACAATACAGGTTGTACCATTGTTGAAACCTTTACCGTTTCTGCACCAACTCCAATTACAACCGTAAACGCCACTGCCACTCCAAATACAGCATGTGACATCACTATGTTCAACGGTACAGCAACTGTATTGGATGTAGATGGAGAAACTGACTTCACCTTATTTAATATTGAATGGTTTTTAGGGCAAACTACGGACCCAATAGATAAGATTGCTGGAACCGATGATCTTACTTCTTTGAGCAATTTAGCACCAGGAATTTACACCATTCAAGTAACCAATATAGCTACCAATTGTATTGCTTCTACAGAAGTATCGGTTGTAGATACGCCACCTACCATTGTGGCCACAGCTAGTACAATACCACAAACCAATTGTGCTCCTGCAGATGGCGAATTGACGGGTGTTGCCTCAGGCGGGGCCGCTCCATATGATTTCTTGTGGTACGATGGCAACATAGCAACACCAGACTTATCCGTACCTGATTTCACTGCTACTTCCGCAACGGATGGAGCACAATCCACTCCTATTACAGGAAGAGCAGCAGGAGATTACACCTTGGTAGTTCGAGATGCCAACGGATGTACTACAGCACCACAAACCGTGACCATAGCAAATAACACAGTGCCTTTTACCATTGACAATGTAACGGTTGATAACTCGTCTTGTACTGCTACTGGTAATGGAAGTATCACTGCCACAATAAATGGAGGCACAGTTGGATACAGTTTCGAAATACTAGATAGTACACCAAATATAATTTCAGGAAGCAATACTGCTACCAACCTAGCTGGCGGTACTTATACCATTATTGCAACGGATATTGATGCAACCGATGGCAACTTAGGCTGTACCTCCACCGCAAGCGTGGTAATTGACAATGTTCCAGAAACAAGAACAGTTACTGCTACCGGAACGGACAATGAATTTTGTAACACCTTCAATGGTACTGCAACTGCTTCTGTTGATGTCAATGGAACACCTACCATTGCAGGGTTTACTTATTTTTGGTTCAAAGACCTAGGCGGTGCGGCACCAGATTTTAACAACCCATTTGCAACTACTGTTGATAACCCAGCACTTACCGGCTTAGAACCAGGTGTGTATACGGTTTATGCGCAAAGCGCAAGTACTAATTGCACTATGTTGCCGGCATCGATAACTGTTGGCGATAACACTACGGTGCCTACGGCAGTGGTTACCAAAACGGATCAGACTTCTTGTGATGCATCCAATTTATTAGGATCCATTACAGTAGAAGTTACCAGCCCTGCAGCCGGCTACCAAATTGAAATTTTCACTGGAGCCAACACCATAATTGGCAACAGAATAATCAACGATAGCCCTGCTTCCACTCCAACTACTTATAGCGGGCTGGATGTAGGGACTTATAGGGTAAGAATTACCGATGCCAACAACGAGTGTTTTATTACAGAAGACATTACCATTGTTGACGCAAGAACAACTGTAGTGGCTTCTGCCACTGTTGTGGACAATATTACAGCCTGTAATGCACTTACAGCAGGTTCGGCTACAGCCAATGTAGGTGGTAACACCACCGATTTCACATTCTTCTGGTTCAATGGTCAAATAGGAACGGCTCCTATGGATCTCACAACTGCTAATTTTACAGGTGTCACCTACAGCAACTTGGTTGCTGGAGACTATACTGTTTTTGCAAGAGACAATGTAACCAATTGTGTAAGTGCAGCAGAGTTTGTTGAAGTATTGGACAACACAGTTGTACCGGCATTAACAATAGCCAGTACTACCTCTCAAACTGCTTGTAGTGCTACATTACAAAACGGTACCATTGAATTGTCATTAGGAGGTGGAGAAGTATTTGGTGATTACGATGTGGTGGTATTTGAAGGACAAAGTACCATAACTGCAGTGAGCCCTGCACCAGCCTTTGATCCAAACTTTGGTGGCAACCCTTCTCAAGGACAATTCACCGGGATGGGGGCTGGAACCTACACCATACAAGTGAGCAACAGTGCTACTGGTTGTTTTGAAACTATAGAGGCTACCATAACAAGTAATGTCAACAGCCCAACCATCGCTGCTGTACCAACCAACTCTACGGCTTGTCCTGGAAATGGTTCTATTACAGTATCCGTTTCAGATGGCACGGTAGGGGAATATACTTTCACCTGGTATACCGGACCAATTGTCGATGCCGGAAATATTATTGGCGGTGAAACTGGATCCGTAATTAACGATTTGGAACCTGGTATCTACACGGTAGAAGGAGTATTTAATACTTTAGGATGCGACGCCATCCCGCCAGTAACAGTAGAGGTATTAGAAGACGCAGGAAAAGAAATCATTTTAACTAAAAACGTTTCATCCACTCCTACCCAATGCGACACCAACAATGGAGCAATGGAAGTTACAGCTTCAAGTGGATTAAACGGAGGTGCTGGTTTTACTTTTGAATGGCACCAAGGGTACCACCCTGTAGATGGGGATAACCCAATAGGTTCTACACCAATTGGTATTGATGGTTCCGGAATTTCAGGAGTAACTAGTGGTATGTATTCCATATTTGTGACCGATCTAGGTACTGGATGTACGGAAACTACCTATCAGTTCCTAAATTTCGGAGAAGAGTTGCAAGAGGTAAGAGCTAATCCAATAACAGCAAACACAAACTGTACAGGTACAGGCAATGGAGAAGTACGATTTGAGTTAGAAACATTTGACATAGTGAATGTACCTCTGAGTTGGTATAAAATTGATGTTTACGATGACCAAGGTAACTTGGTATTTACAGAGGACCCTATGCCAGATGGACCCGCACCGGGCACTCCAGGATTGTCAACAATTTATGAAATTGGCAATCTAACTTCAGGAACGTTTGATTACATCATAACGGAAGTTAATCCTACTCTAAATGGATGCCAAGCTGGATTCGGTAGCTTTGAGATATTGGATGCTACGGTATTGCCTACCGTATTAAGTGCATCTGTAGATGAGAGCACCAATTGTGCTGGAGGGTTAGGCAATGGCCGAATTGAATTGAATATTGATTATGCTTTGGCTTTTGTACTTTCTGATTTCTTATTTACTTGGACGGATGCAAATGGAGATCCGGTGGCACCTGCAGCGACTGCTGGTTTGAACATAGTAGACAATTTGTCTTCTGGAATGTACTTTGTAGAATTCCACCACTTTTCAACCGGTTGCGGAACGACCCATCAAATAGAGGTATTCTCAGAACCTACTCAATTACAGCTTATAGATTTTACAAGCCAAGATATTACTAACTGTGACCCTCCAAATGGTTATTTTGAAGTAATTGAATTATCAGATAGCCAAGGCAATGCCTACGATGAAGACGCCGATTTCGATTATGCTTGGTTCCGTTGGGACGGCACTACTGCTACTAATTTAGGACTACCGAACCAACGAACGGCCAATAATTTAGCTGCAAATGCTGCTGGAGAAGAATATTATGTAGAGATTACCCATACGGCAAGAAATTGTTCGTTGATCAAAGGCTTTACCATTGAAGAAAATACAACGTTACCTGTAATTTCTGCCGTAACAACAGACAATAGCAATTGTGACACAGACCCAGATGGAGATGGTTTCCATATAGGAACAGGCTCGGCACAGGCCAATGTGAATGCAGGAGGAACAGGCAGTGGAGACACAGACCCAACCCACTATACATTTACTTGGTTTGAGGATGCCGGCTTAACTACTCCATTGGGAACTAATTTTGGAACAATTGGCGGCACCAACAACAGTTTGGCCAGCAATTTACCGACAGGAACAGTGACCGTTGTGGTGCGGGATGTATTTGACGCTGGTTTAGATGCCAACGGAAACGCGATTGGCCCTGACTTTGGTTGTGAAACCATCACTACCTTCAACATTGAAGAAACACCGCCATTGATTACCTTGGTTGTGGTGCCTACAGATGATGTTAATTGTTCTGCACCATTTACTGGAAGCGTAACAGTTACTTCTGTTCTAGAAAATGGTGTTGCGGTAGACATCTCGCAATACGAATTTACTTGGACAGACGATAATGGAACTGATTACAGCGCCAATGTTACCCCAGCCATAACTGGTCTGGAGGGTGGTATCAACTATATGGTTGCCGCTATCAAAATTTCAGATGGTATACAACCAGGAGGTATTGGATGTATCTCTAGTACTTTTACAACCGAAGTTCCAAAAACAGTAAGCAATCCATTGATTGCTATTGTAGACCAAGCCAACAATACCAATTGTGGTGGCCCGGCCGGAAACGGAAGCATAACCGTTTCAATTGACGGCGCAGCCTTGGACTTAACAGAACACACCACCGAGTGGTTTGTTGAAGGGAATGCGGTAGCCATAGCAACCGATGTAGACAACATAACCCAACTTTCTGAGGGGAATTATAGAATAGTAGTTTCTGACATCAATGCCCCTAATAATGGGTGTATTGCAGAGGCAACCATTAGTATTTTGGATAACCCACCGGTTTATACCATGACTCCAATTGTAACGCCTAATGAGGATTGTACCCCATTGAATGGTTCGGTAACCATTACTTCCATTGAGGTAGGGGGAACTTCAGATACCAACTTGGGCAATTACACCTTTAATTACTATTTAGAAAATGGCTCTTTGCTGGCAGGAGATGCCGGTCCATCTTTAGCTGGTCCTGGAACGGGTCTAGCAGGAGGATTGTATAGCGTTGAAGCCATTCAAGACAAATTACCAATTGGAGCAATAGATCCAAACACGTATTGTACAACAGGTCGAATCAATTTTGAAATAGAAGAAACCAGCACAGAACCAATTGTTGTAGGGACAACTACAGACAATACTTTCTGTACAGGAATTGCTCCAAATGGTTCGGTAATTATAACCATAGATGGCAATCCAATTGATTTGGCTGCGCACTCAACGGAATGGTTTGAAGTGGGCAATCCAGTTGCTATTGCCAACGATGTGGACAGAATAGAAAACATTGACGCCGGTACTTACCGCGTTATTGTAACCGATATTTCTACCCCTAACTTAGGGTGTGCCACCATTGCCGAATACAGTATTGACGACAGACCTGGAGTAATTGGCATAGGTAATATTGCCATTACCCCCAACACGCTTTGTGGTAATGTCAACATACTTGATGGAAACGGTACCGCAGAAATAACCGAAGTTTTTATTAACGGAGTTAGTACAGACTTGTCAGAATTCACTTTTACATGGTTTTCTAGCTTGAGCCCTAACACCGTGATTCCAGGATCTGGCAATGCCGCGACCCTTGGTGTTACATTGAGTGGAAGAACAGCACCTTACTATGTAACGGCAACACACAATACTTCCAACTGTTCTAGTACACCAGCAGTACAGTTTGTAATGACAGATGACATTGTTGAACCAGTGGTTCTGTTACAGGATTTTAGTAATCCACAAACTTGTATTGGAACTACAGGTGGTACATTGGAAGTTGCTGTAACCAATAACGATCCTAATTTTACACAGCAATACACCTGGTACGACGCTAGCAACAATGTGCTTCCTACTGATCCATTTAATCCATTTAGAATTAGTGGACCAAGCATAGTAGCAGGTTTCTATACATTTGAAGCAATCAACCTTACAACGGGTTGCGTTACTAGGGCAACTTATGAGTTGGTAGACCAAGTTGGCAATCCTTTATTATATGTATCTTCTACGCCTATATCTAGTTGCGCTGTGGATGATGGAAGGTTGACCGCAGATGTTTCTGGATCGGATGCCAATTACGCTTACTCTTGGTTCTTACTTCCTAATGAAGTAACACCGATCAGTACAGACAAGTCGGTATTTGATGTTGGCCCTGGTACTTATAAGGTGTTAGCAACCAATATGGATGACCCTTCATGTGACGTGTTAGAAGGAACCACTGAGGTTGTTTACGACCAAGCTTTCCCTCTAGTAACAGTTATTCCGGATCAACTAGTAACCAATTGTGATGTTACTAGGCCAAACGGACAACTTAGCGCTAGTGTGAACGGACAAACCGCTGGTTATGATTTCGAATGGTTCATTGGAGATACACCGACAGGTACACCATTTAAGATTGGACCTGTTGCAGATTTATTGTCTGCCAATGTTACCTATACGGTTTTAGTAACCAATAGAATTTCATTGTGTACTTCCACAGTAAGTACAATTATGGGCGAAGGCACCGTACCTGCCAGCACCCCTAAAATTGAAGTGGTGGCACAACAAATATCTTGTACAGATGAAAAGACCGGTAGTTTAATAGCTACAGTGGATGGAAAATCATTTGGTTATGAGTTTTTCTGGTATGTCGGGTCGGATGGCCAAGGGACACCATTGAACCCAACATCCAATGCGGTGTTAACAGGGTTGGACGTAGGCATCTACTCCGTTGTTGTGACAGACCTTAAAACGGGTTGTATATCAGAACCAGTTGCAGCGGAAATACTAGACCAAACGATCATACCAGAATTCGATTTCGTGGTTACCCCTGCTACTTGTGACCAAGCCAACGGAAGTATTTCAGTTTCCGCAGCACCTGGCTTCTCCATTTTAAGAGCTGAATGGGAAATCAATGGAACCATCTATACAGGGTTCAATGTTGGCGAACTTGAAGCAGGTTTGTACACGGTAACGGTATATGGACCAGGAGAATGTTCTTCTACAGCAGAAATTGAAGTTCCTGCAGAAATAAAAATTTACAACGGTTTCTCTCCTAATGGAGATGGAAGAAACGAGTGGTTCTTAATAGAATGTTTGGAATTCTTCCCAGCCAATAACGTGAAAGTATACAATAGAGCAGGACAGCTTGTTTATACGGCGGATGGATACAACAACGAGAATGTTAGATTCGAAGGAGCGGGTAATAGAGGAATTTATGCAGGGCAAAACAATGTACCTGACGGAACTTATTTCTATATTGTAGACAAAAATGACGGTTCGCCGGTATTCAAAGGATATTTAGAAATTTCGAGATAATTAGAATAGATCAAATGAAAATAATAAAAATTGGTTTTCTCTGTATAATTTTTGGCTTAATAGGCTTGAATGCGCGTGCGCAACAAAAGCCGGTATTTTCACAATACATTTTTAACCCATTGATTATCAACCCAGCATATGCTGGTAGTGAAGATCAATTGAGTGTTTCTGCTTTGTATAGAAACCAGTGGGTTAACTTCCCGGGTGCACCAGAAATAAAAACCTTTACTGCCAATACGGCTTTTGCCAATAAAAAAATTGGAATTGGGCTTAATGTGGTAAATGACAAAATAGGCATTCACAACAACATGGGAGTCTATGGGGCCTATGCCTATAGAATTAAATATGGAACTGGAGTGTTGTCAATGGGCGTTCAGGCCGGGTTTGATTATTTAACTTCAGACTTTAACAAATTAACGATTAAAGACCAGAGTGATCCCAACTTAAATGGAACGCTGTCCAAATTCAACCCAAACTTTGGAGCAGGCCTGTTTTGGTACAACAGCAAGACCTTTTTAGGGTTTTCTGTACCCTACTTGATTAATTCAAAAATATACGATGGCAACGACTTTGTTTCGGAAGCCAAATCAAGGAGGTATTACTTTTTGAGTGGTGGGCATGTATTTACCGTTTCACCCAACTTAAAGATTAGGCCCTCTACCATGATACGGGTGCAGGAAAACGCGCCTTTAGGAGTTGATTTGAATGTGCATTTTGTTATTAAAGATTTAATTGTGGTAGGAAACTCTTACCGATCAGGAGATGCCAATATTGTTAATTTTGAGTTCCGTTTGAATGAGAACTTTAGAGTGGGATATGCCTATGAGTTTGTATTGTCAGGAATTGGACCACACCAAAGAGGATCGCACGAAGTTATGATCAATTACAGAATCAATATACCAGGGTTGTCCAAAGGTATTCCTTGCCCTAGTTATTATTAAATAATATATTTTAAAACTTAAAAGCATACCAGTGGTATGCTTTTTTTTTGTCCAACATTTTTCTAATTTAATAGTTCATTTAGAAAATGATTAATATATTAACATCCAATAAGGTGGTGTCAATAATAGACCAACCTCCATTTTTAGAAGTAAAGACCAACTGATTTGAAATTAGGTGCAATAGACATTGGCTCCAATGCCATCCGACTTCAGGTTACCAATGTGATCGAAACAAAAAATCAAACCAATTTTAAAAAAGTGGAATACGTTCGATTTCCTCTTAGATTGGGGCACGACGTGTTTACGGATGGTAAAATCAGTAAATCTAGTAGAGAAAAGTTCATCCAATTGATGCAGGCATTTAAAATACTACTGGATTTGTATGAAGTTGATAAATACTTTGCATGCGCTACCTCGGCCATGAGAGAATCTGAAAATGGTGAAGAAATTGTTAAAGAAGTAAAAGATAAATTAGGGCTGAAAATCAACATAATTGATGGGTTAACTGAAGCTACCTTAATTAACAATGCCATCAATTCATTCTTAGATGAAGACACCACTTATTTGCACATCGATGTAGGTGGTGGCAGCACCGAATTGAACCTCTACCACAAAGGTGAAAAATCTCTTTCCAAATCATTTAAAATTGGGTCAGTCAGAAGGTTGGAACACCACGACAGCCCTGAAATTTGGAGCGATATGAAAAAATGGGTCAAGGAGCACATCAAAAAAAGACCGGAAAGAATCGTAGCGGTTGGAACAGGTGGCAATATTAATAAAATATTTGAACTAGCTGGTTCTAAGCCTGGCAAAGTAATTTCACTACATACGGTAAAAGAAGTTATCGCAGAAGTCGAAAAGCTAAGTTACAAAGAAAGAATGGTACAGCTCCAACTCAACAGCGACAGGGCCGATGTAATAGTGCCGGCATCTGAAATTTACATTTCGGTAATGGAATGGGCCAAAGCCAATGACATACTGGTACCCAATGTAGGCTTAAAAGACGGTATTTTGCTCAAAGCCTATGCAGAAGTCAAAAATATTGATGTTCCTTTGCTCTAAAACAAACCAACCTTTGTAACACCCTGTTTGGTTACTTTGTACAGTTCCTGGTGTACATTAAATGGTGCGCTACCATTGGCTTTTTTCAGTTGATATCTCCCATCTTCTAGCATTTGATAAGAGTTTTGGTTGTCTTTCAAATTGTAGTATAAAATATTAATCACTTGTTGTTTGGATAAAGGATCCAATATGGCAAACAGAGACTCAATCCGCCTATCAAAACTTCTAACCATTGCATCTGCACTACCAACAAAGACATTGGGTACGTTGTTGTTATGAAAGTAATATATTCGACTGTGTTCTAAATTGTCCCCTACAATACTAATAACCTCTATGTTTTCGCTAAGCCCCTTTCTATTTGGACGGAGGCAACAAATCCCACGTACAATCAGTTTGATTTTAACACCATTTTGAGATGCTTCGTACAACGATTCTATCAACGATTTATCTTCCAATGAATTCACCTTGATCACAATACCGGCTGGCAAGCCCTTTAATGCATTTTCCTGCTCGGTTTTAATAAGCTCCATGAGCTCATTGCGCATATTTTTTGGTGCAGTAACCAAGTTTTTATAGTTATCCGGATCTGAATGCCCTGTTATTGCATTAAAAAATTCAGAAACGTCATTCGCATACGCATCTTTGGAGGTTAGTAACCCAATATCCGTATACAGAGAGGCAGTATCTTCGTTATAATTGCCAGAGGACATGTGCACAAAACGGGTCACATCTGTGCCGTTTTTTTGTACAATTAACAATAACTTGGTGTGGGTTTTGACACTGCTGATACCGTAAATCACATAACAACCTGCTTTTTCTAAAAGATGGGCTTGTTTTAAGTTGTTCTCTTCGTCAAACCTTGCTTTTACTTCAAACAAAACTGAAACGTGTTTGCCGTTTTCTGCCGCTTTTAACAATGCAGTGGTAATGCGAGATTCTTTTGCTAGTCTGTAAATGGTAATTTTGATGGCCAATACTTCTGGGTCCTCTGCAGAACGCTCTATTAATTCCAACAAGGGCTCCATATTGTTGTAAGGATGGTGCAACACTACGTCCCGGTCCATTAAAATTTGCCTGATGTCAACATCGGAGGTTTCTGGGTAATTCAATGGAGCAACAGGGTCTGGTTTGGGCTCCACCATAGATTTGAACTCACTATGCCCTACGATTTGCCACAAACAGGTGCAATCGATGAGGCAGCCTTCCTCTATACTAAATATATTATGATCGTCTAGCTCCCATCTTTTTTTCAATAAATTCATCAGCCAAGTACTACTGCCACGCTCTGCTTGAATGGCTACTACCCTACCTGTTTTTCGTTTCTTCAATTTTTTTTGAAGCTCTTCCAAAAAATTGGCCTCGATGTCATCTGATTCTTCCAATGTAAAATCCCCATTTCTTGTTATTCTAAAAAGATCAGCTGAAACAACCGAAACATTTTTAAACATAACCTCTATGTGGTAGCGAATTAGAGTCTCTATGGGAAGAAAAAGAATGGCATCTTCTCTGGGTAATTCTATAAAACGAGGCAGGTTGTGGGGCACCTGGATGAAAGACACCTTCTTTCTATTTTTTTTACCGCCATCAAGCTCTTTGGTTACTACCCCAAAAATAAGCCGATTGTTCATTAAAATGGGAAAAGTATGGTAGGAATCGTAAACCATAGGTGTAAGCATCGGATAAATGGTTTTGTTAAAATATTTATTAACCTCCACCATTTCATTACTTTCTAATGCATCCATGCCTACTATCCTAAACCCAGCAGGTTCAAACAAAGGCGTTAGCTCCTCCTTAAATAAAGCCTGTTGTTCCTCAATAAATGTTTTGGTCTCCTCTAACAATAACAATCGAAAAGGCATTTCCCGCAGCCCGCAATAATCCAGTCTTTGTTTTTTAAAGTCGATGTAGTTGTACAAACTACCCATCCTTATCATAAAAAACTCATCCAAATTGGATGCCGTTATCGCCATAAATTTAAGCCTGTCCAGCACATTCCTGCGCTCCATTTTAGATTGATCCAACACTCTATTGTTAAACTGCAACCAACTAAGGTCCCGGCTTACAAAATTGCTCGCATTAATCTGTTCCTTTACTTTGCTCATCCATCCAACCATTAAAATCACAAACATAAAAAAAGGGAAGCCAATAGCCTCCCTTTGTATATTATCAAATTATAAATTTCTTACAATTTAAATATCAACTTTAGCATATTTGGCATTTTTCTCTATGAATTCCCTTCTTGGCGCTACTTCATCTCCCATTAGCATAGAAAACAAATGATCTGCTTCAGCTGCCGATTCTATTGTTACTTGTTTCAACATACGATCTGCCGGATCCATTGTAGTAGTCCACAACTGCTCTGGGTTCATTTCACCAAGACCTTTGTAGCGCTGTACGTTTACGGAATCCTCTTTTCCATTAGCGGCCATTTCTTTAACTGTTGCCATTCTCTCGTCTTCGGTCCAACAATACCTTTCGGTTTTGCCTTTTTTAAGCAAGTAAAGTGGAGGCAACGCAATATAAACGTACCCTTTTTCAATCAAAGCATGCATATACCGATAAAAAAGAGTCAAAATTAAAGTTCTAATGTGACTCCCATCAATATCAGCATCCGTCATAATGATGATTTTGTGGTACCGCAACTTCTCTAAATTCAAAGCCTTATCATCTTCTGGTGTTCCAAAACTCACACCCAACGCAGTCAAAATATTTTTTATTTCATCGTTTTCGTAAATCTTGTGCTCCTGTGCTTTTTCAACATTTAAAATTTTACCTTTTAAAGGCAAAATTGCTTGAAAAAATCGGTCTCTTCCTTGTTTGGCCGATCCACCCGCCGAATCTCCCTCCACTAAGTAAAGCTCACATGCTTCAGGGTCTTTATTGGAGCAATCCGCCAATTTTCCAGGAAGTGAGGTTCCGGACAAAACGTTTTTACGTTGCACCATTTCACGGGCTTTTCGGGCTGCAAAACGCGCTTGAGCTGCCAATATTACTTTCTGTACAATCTGTCTGGCTTCCTTCGGATTTTCTTCCAGAAACTCTTGCAACATTTCACTTACACAGTTGTCTACAGCTCCAATTGCGTCTGAATTACCTAATTTTGTTTTAGTCTGACCTTCAAATTGAGGCTCCTGTACTTTTATGGATATAACAGCGGTCAAACCTTCTCTAAAGTCATCTCCTGTAATGTCTACTTTCACCTTATCCAACAAGCCAGATTTGTCGGCATATCCTTTTAAGGTTCTAGTCAATGCCCTTCTAAAGCCAGAAACGTGGGTACCTCCTTCTATGGTATTGATGTTGTTCACATAAGACACTACGTTTTCTGTATAAGAAGTATTGTAATTCATAGAAACCTGAACCGGAATACCAGATTTTTCACCCTCCATAAAGATGGGCTCTGCTATCAACTTTTCTTTGCTAACATCTAAGTAGTCTACAAATTCTTTTAACCCTCCTTCACTAAAGAACACTTCATTAAGGTCTTTACCATCATCGTCCTGTTCTCTATGGTCGGTCAAAATCAATTTTATCCCAGCATTCAAAAAAGACAACTCTCTTAATCGGGAAGCTACGGTTTCGAAATTATAAACAGTGGCCGTGAAAATATCCGCATCTGGCTTAAACCGGACCACTGTACCATTCTTTTCGGTAGTGGACCCAGCTTCTCTCACAGAATATTTTGGAATTCCTCTTTCGTATTCTTGTTCAAATACTTTTCCGTTTTTATATACCGTCACCTTGGTATCAATGGAAAGTGCATTCACACAACTAACCCCTACCCCATGAAGACCACCAGAAACTTTGTATGTATCTTTATCAAATTTACCTCCTGCATGTAAAACCGTCATTACAACCTCCAAAGCTGATCTTTTTTCCTTAGGGTGCATGTCGGTTGGTATACCGCGACCATTGTCGGTAACTTGAACAGAGTTATCTTCCAATATTTCGACTAAAATCGTATCACAATGACCAGCAAGCGCTTCATCAATTGAGTTATCTACTACCTCCCATACCAGGTGATGAAGTCCTTTTATTCCCACATCACCAATGTACATCGCAGGACGTTTTCTAACAGCTTCTAAACCTTCTAGTACCTGTATATTACTGGCACCATATTCCTTTTTGCTATTATCTTTTTCTTCGCTCATAATGTAATTTCAAAACTCCCCAAAACTACACATTTTTTTTGAATTATTTATTCATAATATCTTTTGCTTTTCACGTAACTAATCATTTAGTTTACATCTATGAATAGGATCATCATTTTATCATTTTGTGCAATAACAACCTTTCTTCCTTTTATTGGATCGGCGCAAGACACGCTTCTTACTAGAGCCCAACAGGACTCCCTAAAACGAGCCGAAGTAATTGCATCCGAATATAGAAAAGCCATTTACGAAAAGAAAAAAAGAAAATTTAGACAAGACAAAGCCCGCAAGCAATTCGACGCGTTTTTATCCAATACAAGGCCAGATACATTACAACATCTATACATTGGGTATTCTGATATTGAAACGCTTCCCAAGAAAATAAAGCAGTGTTCCCAGCTCAAGACTTTAAAAATTGAACAGACTGCAATATCCAAACTTCCCAGGTGGTTAAGAAGGTTGGATTCCTTGCAAACCATTCGGTATGTAAAACAAACCCATACCGCCCCATTAAAAGGTAAAAAAATCAAATCGCTCCAAACCTTGGACCTTAAGAGCAACAATTGGAAAACACTTCCAAAATTTGTTCAAAAACAAAAGAATTTGGTCTTTCTTGATTTGTCCAACAACCAATTCACTTCTATTCCTGCTTCTATAAGGCGTTTAAAAAAATTAGAAGAATTAAGTTTAAATTTCAACGACTTATCCGAATTGAAAGATCAAAATTTAGGTTTTTTATCCCAACTCCGGCAATTGAGATTGAACTATTGTAAGTTAGGTCTCATTTCAGACAATATAGTTGCATTGGACAAATTAATTGGCCTTCAGCTAACTGGGAATAAAATCCACCACATCCACCCCAACATTGATCAACTAAAGGCTTTGGAAATTCTGGTATTGTACAACAACAATATTAAGGCACTTCCAGATGCTTTTTACAACCTAAAACATCTCAAATCAATAGATTTATATTTTAATTCGATTGAAACAATAGACAAAAAAATCAAAAATCTACAAGCCTTGGAGGTTGTTTACTTGTCTAACAACCGCTTGTATTCTGTTCCTCCTGAGATTGGGACACTGCACAACCTAAGAGCGCTGTACCTGCACCACAACAGGTTATCCATGTTGCCTCCTACCATTCAAAATTTGTCCAATTTAGAGGTCCTGCACATTCAAAATAACTATTTTAATGAATTCCCAAAAGAAATGCTCTCTTTGACAAAATTGAAAGACGTAGACCTTTCTAAAAATGATATAGACTTCATACCCAGCCAGATTGGATCCTTGCCACTTTTAACTTTGTTATTTTTACAAGGCAACCCCATAGATTTTGAAAAACAAAGCAAAAAAGAATACAAAAAAATGGTGTTCACTTTAGAACAAAAAGGAGCAACTGTAAATTTTCCAGAGCTCAATCAAAAACAAGGCAAGTAAATCTTAAACACTGTACCAGCGCCATAAATGGATTGTACTTCAATGGTTCCCTTGAGTTTGTCGACTGTTTCTTTTACGATGTAAAGCCCCAAACCAGATCCTTTGCTATCTTCTGCTGCCCTGTAAAACATTTTAAATATGTTTTGAACATGTTCCTCCTGAATGCCTTTTCCATTGTCCTCTACTACTACCTCCACTCCCTTTTTATAGGGTTTTACCTTTACCTTTATAAAAGCTTTTTCTTTTGTATTAAGTCGATGGTATTTGATGCCATTTCCAATCAAATTTTTAAAAATTACGCTAATTCTTCTGGGGTCTGATACAAAAGGGGTTTTCAAATTAATATCCAGCTCTTTAAAAATCTGATTTTTAGTATCCAAATACTTTAATTGTTCGTAGGTTTCATGAATTAGTTTCTCAAAATCTACTTCCAGTATTTCAATTTCAGACCTTTTATTTCTTGAATAGTCAATAATATCTTTAATAAAACCATCTAACTTTAGAACACTTTTCCCAATCAGTTCAATGCTTTTATCTTTACTAGAAGCACTAGGGTCTAGTCGGGCGATTTCCACCAAGCCAAGCACAGATGTAAGTGGGGCACGTAAATCGTGGGAAGCGCTGTATACAAACCGATCGAGTTCTTCATTTAACTTTAAAAGCTCTTGGTTTACACGCCGCATTTTTTTTACTCTAAACTCAAAATACAGCCAAAAAACAAATACCATCACCCCTATACACAGGAAATAAAACCATATGGTTTGGTAAAAATAGGGTTTAACACGAAACATTAAAACGGCAGGTTCCTCGTTCCATACCCCATCATTGTTGCTTCCGAATACTTCAAATTCATACAAATCAGGTCCTAAATTGGTATAATCCACCGAACGCAAATTCTCCACAAATTCCCATTCCTTATCCACTCCCTTTAGCCTGTATTTGAATCGAACCTTTTCAGGTGATGCATAACTTAAAGAAGTATAATTGATTATGAACCTTATGTTACCCGGTTCCACCGGAATAACTTTCAACTTGTCTTCCATGAAAAACAAGGAATCATCCACTTGGAAAGACGTTACCTTTACCGGCGGCACGTACAAATTAGAACTATAAGCACTTGGGTTGATAACCGACACCCCTTGCAACGTGGGTACCCAGACCCTTCCTTCATCGTCTAATGTACTCCTTGTTGCACCGGTACATTCTGCGATCAACATACCATCGTGGTCATCAAATATTGTCACTGCTGCCCCAGAAGCTTCGTTGTTAACAACAGCTGCAAGGGTAGATTCTTCTATTTTTAATAAGCCCAAGTTAGAGGACATCCATAAATTGTGATTTTCATCTAAAACAACATCAAAAATGGTCTCGACAGGCTTGGTAGAAATAAATTCAATTTTTTTAATTTGTCCAGCATCGTAATAATGCAAGCCTGTGTTGGTAGCCAACCAAACCACATCCAACAGATCATCAAAAGTTAGATTAAAGATAAGAAAACCGGCCCTTCCGATAATTGGTGCTACATTTTCAATGCTTCCATCTTGCTTTAGAATATCCAAACCACCACTATGGGTTCCTATCCACTTAACACCATCCTTGTCCTCCTCTATACAGAGTACAAAGTTAGAGCTAAGGCCAGTGTTTACATTTAAAATTTCAATCCCTCCCCCGTCTTTTAATACCGTTATGCCATTGGTTCTTGTGCCCAACCACGTGTCATTATTCGCATCTATTAGTATCGTTCTAACTTTATTGGACCCTAACCCTTCCTCGACGGTCAAGAGTGTTTCATTTCCTTCTTTTGTAACCTGCAACAAACCGTTATAAGAACCAATCAACAAATCGCCGTTTTTATTTACTTTGATATCTCTTACACCCTGCCCATTTAAATTTTGATTCAAATTCAAGCGCTCTATACTACCTGATTCATCAATAACATTAACATTGCCATCATCCGACCCAACCAAAAATTGATCGCCTATTTGGGAAATAATATTGATCCTTGCCGATGTCAGCCCATCATTGGTAGAATAATTTAAAAATTTGCCTGTGCTAAACTTCAAAAGGCCAGCCTTTTTTGTACCCAGCCACAAATTGTTTTCATTGTCAAATGTTAAACCAGAAATTTGACTGGCTGGCAAACCATGTTCTTCTCCAAATAACTCTACCTGGTCTTCCTTTATATTATACCGCACCAAGCCTTGTTCAGTTCCAAGCCAATAGTTTCCGAAATCATCTTCAATAACGTTGTTAACTTCAAACCTTTTTAGTTTGTCAAAAGTATGAATGGTATCCCCTCTAATGGCATTCAACCCTTGAAAAGAACCTACAATTACATCTCCATTTTTAGCCAAATAAAGCGTATTGACCAGGGCATCATTCAAACCATTGTTTTCATTGAGCACCTTTATGGAGGCGCCTTTTATTTGGACTACTCCCCTGCCCTCGGTTCCGACATAGACAGTACCATCGTTGGCCTCAATTATAGAAGATAGTATAACGTTTTTAAAGGCACCATGTTCTACCGAATCCACCCCTTGTTCGGAAACAACAAACAAACCGGCACTATTGGACCCAGTCCACATTTTCCCCTTCGAATCGTACAATACCGTCCGAATGGATTGAGGTATTTGATCGTTTACTCCTACTGCAGAAAATTGCCCGTTTTGAAATTTTTGTATGCCCGAGCTTTGAGAAGAAAACAACAAGTATCCTTCGTCACATTCGTTAATGGAATAAAATGCATTGGTTTTTAATTGCGGGATTCTAACCTTATCAAACAATTCGAATTCACTGCCATCAAACCGCATGGCACCGTTAAAAGTGGTGATCCACAGTTCTCCAGATTTAGAGAAAAAAACAGAGGTAATGTTATTGGAAATTAGCCCTTCATCGGTGGTCCATTGGTCCATCACCAATTTTTCTATGGAAACATCAAAGCCAGTTTTTGAAACTTGCCCAAAAAGACCTGAGCCCACAAAAAATAAGAGCATCAAAAGATTTAAATGTTTACTCCTCATTCAATTCATTCGTTGTCATCATAAGCCGATCATTGCAAGCCGTGCCATACATTTAAGCAATAATAAAATAGGCAATTATTTACCATTTTCAAACCTTCCATGTATATTTAGTCCGTTCTTTTAAGGAAGGTAATAATTAATTGAACATTTCTTATTGAAGACCCGATAAAAACAAGTAAAAAAATGAGCATCAACAGCATAGCAGTATTTTGTGGTTCCAATACTGGGCGCTTAGAATCCTATGCCCAACACACATTGAAATTGATTCAAATGATGGCTGAAAAATCCGTTGAACTGGTTTACGGGGGAGGCAATGTTGGGTTGATGGGGCTAATTGCAGACGAAATGATTCGCCAAAAAGGAAAAGTGACCGGGGTGATTACAGAAAAGTTAGTAGGGTACGAGAAAGCACACCAAAACCTATCCAAATTACACATTGTTGCTACCATGCACGAACGGAAGGCATTAATGACCGATCTAAGCGATGCTTTTATTATTGTTCCTGGTGGTATAGGCACCATGGATGAATTTTTTGAATGTTTTACTTGGAACCAACTTGGCATTCATTCCAAACCCATTGGAATATTAAACTCCAACGGTTACTACGATGGCCTTTTGCGCCTTTTGGAAAACATGATTCGCGAAGGATTTCTAAAGACAGAAAGTATGGGAGGTCTGGTTTGGAAAGAAAAACCAGAAGACTTATTGCCCGCTTTGCTGCAACACAAAGTCACCTATAGTACAAAATGGCTCGAAAAAAAGGAACGGTAATTTACTGAATGGTTTTTCTGCTGGAGGCACTTACAAATAAGAGATTGCCTATGTCTTCATAACCAAGAAAAACTTCGCTACCCAATTGTTTGATAGCCTCCAAATGGAAGCCAACAATAGTCAAATCGGCTTCTTTTGATTTGCTCTTAATTACTTCTTTTACGCCAACATCTTCCAGCTGTTCTACTACTGTAACATTATTAGGGGATATAGGCAACCTTCCAGTTTTAATTAAATCCAAGAGTTTGTTTTTTTGCTCTTCCAAATCTTTTTGCGGGAAAAGGGTCATCAGTTCAATTTCTGCCTTTTTCCAATCTGGGTGTCCCATCAACACATACCCCAACATGATCATCAAATTACCATTGATAAAGTCCTGTGCGGTAATCCAAATATGCACCCTTCGTTTGAAACCAAAGCCTTTTTGACCTGTGGCCAATACACATACATCCAATTCAGCAGATTTAGCCAAAGCTAGGTTTTCTGTTATAGGATTCACAGATTCGGGTTCTGATTTTGAAAATTCAAACAAAAGCATGTTGAGTTCCTTTCCTGATACAGAAGGCAATTGCATGGCTTGGGCAATGGCACTCGTGTAACTTGGAGAAATTAATGTATCCAGATAAACATTGCTTTTGTTTTCCACTGCCACCTCAATCATCTTTGCCAGTTGCTCTTTTGCTCCAATACTAGCCTCATTGCTAAAATAGCCATTGATGTAGTGCAAATAGGTACCAAAGCCATAGCGATGCGACAACCACCGCATAAAATTGAAAGCGTTTGGCCTTTCAAAAAAGTCAGAAGAGATACAGATCACACTAGGCCTCCAACTTTCTTCATTTCTTTTCGCATTTTGGATGAAAATCTGAATTTGCCTACTCAATTGAAACATGGCTCCTTGGAATATTTTTGCAAGCCCCTCGTTGCTTTTTTGAGTTTGATTGATAATCAAGTATAAAACAGTCATTAAAACTACCGAAATCAAAGCGTATTGGGCATCCATACTGAACATCATGTACAAACAAAGCACGGCACCCAAGGCTGAAATAATCCATTTGGACTTAAAAGAAGGCCTGTAAGAAGGGTCCGCTGCAAAGTGATTCAAAAATGAAATTAGGCAGATAGAACCATAGGTAATCATAAAAAACATGGAGATTATTTTGGCCACCACGTTTACATCTCCCGCCATCACAAAAACAAGTGCCAACCCACTTGTTACTAGGGTCGCATTGGTAGGTTCTTTTGTAACTGGCTTGCCCTTGGCTAAAAAGCTGTTCATCTTTTGAAAGGGGAAAATTTTATCCGACGCAAGGGCTTGCAACGTTCTTGGCGCAACCATAATGCTGCCCAAGGCCGAAGAAATAGTTGCTGCTGCTAGGCCGATAGGAATAATCAGCGGCCATCTAGAAATTTGACTCATCACCAACCCTTCTCCTACTAAATCTTCCGGACTCGCAGATACCATTAACTTATAGGCAATTAAAACGTACAAAACCATGCCCGTAAGCGTAGCAGCCAGGGTCCCAACTGGTATGGATTTTTTGGGGTCTTTTAAATCGCCAGACAGCCCCACACCGGCAGTCATACCTGTAAATGCTGGGAATACAATAGCAAAAACATAAAAGAAATCATCTGGATTGTTAACGTGTTTGTTCAACTCAATTGTTTCCAAGCCCAACCTGTATTCTGTCATCCCCGCAAAGAAAAATGCAAGAGCCAGAATTAAAATCGCTACTACAGCGTACAATGCCTTGGTTCCCAGATCAGCACCCTTTTTGATCATCAGCCAAGAAAGCAACAAAGTGGCTGGAAAACTGATCATCCGTTTGTCAAAAAACGGCAAACCAAATTCTGCCTTAGCCCATAGCACCAAAGGATCAAAGGCTTCGGCAAATGCAATTACATAAAACGCCACACTAATGGCTTGAGAAAGGTACAGTGCAACCCCAATGGCTGCTCCGATGTTAATACCAAAAGACCTTGAAATAATAAAATATTCTCCCCCTCCTTCTACTTTTTGATTGGTTGCAATTTCGGCAATAGCCATGGCAGTTGGAATGGTCACCAGGTGTCCTAAAACAATTACACCTAAAGTACCATAAAAACCCAAATTCCCAACTGCATAACCAAACCGCAGAAACATAATAGCCCCTAAAATGGTGGATATTGCAGTAAAAAAAACAGGAGCGGTACCAAAGGCACCTTTCTTTTTATTTAAGGACATAGGATTATTTATTAAAGACTCTTTAAATTACGGCCACTAAACAAAGATTACAATTTCCAGCTCATTTACAAATTTCAGATGACAAATAAATTCAGTTTGCATTTCCCTCTTACCAATCGAGTTATAACATTGGAGCACATTAAAAGTGGTTCGAATACCAATTCCCAAAATGCATACGAAAACCAAGTGATAGAATTTTGCACCAACTGGATGCTTGGCCAAGAAACATTTAAACAATACAGTTCGGGTTCTACGGGCCAAGCCAAATTGATAGTGTTGGAACGACAAAAAATGATATGGAGTGCCCAACAAACCAATGCTTTTTTTAATTTAAACAATGGTTCCAAGTTTTTGCTTTGTCTTGACCCCAACTATGTCGGAGGTAAAATGATGCTGGTTAGGGCTATGGAAGTTGGGGCAACCGTTGTTGTCGTTCCACCTAGCTCTACTCCTTTTGAATACCTGGATGGAGCTCCATTTACTTTTGCAGCTATGGTACCCATGCAAATTGAAACGTGTTTGGGGTCCGATGCAGGGGTTTTATTTTTACAATCAATCGAGAATATTATCGTTGGAGGAGGGCCTCTTTCCACCCCAGCCCAATCTCAATTGGCTCAATTTAACAACCACAGCTATGCCACTTACGGTATGACAGAAACTGTTTCGCACATAGCTTTGAAGCCAATAAATGAACTACTCAACCAACAGCCTTTTATTATTTTAGGAGACGTGCAAATTAAAGCGAGTAACGAAGGTACTTTAATGGTGCAATCTAAAATCACGGACAACCAATGGCTAACCACTACAGATATAGTAGAATTATTGTCTTCCAACCAGTTTTTTTGGCGGGGACGCAAAGATTTCATCATCAACAGCGGTGGTATCAAACTCAATCCAGAAACAATAGAAAATGAGATTATTCAATTATTACCCACTACAACAGAAGCCCTTTCTTTGTTCGTAGGCAGTTTACCTGATAAAAAATTAGGCCGCGCAGCCGTTTTAGTGGTCCAGGGGGTTTGGTCAGAGAAATGGATGGAGCATTTACTGCACATCCGGCCAAAGTTCAAAAAACACAATTTTCCAAAACAAGTACTTTTCATGAAATCCCTTCCGCATACTCAAAATGGAAAAATAAATCGAATAGAATTGAACCGACTCATTTTGACAAAAGCAGAAGAAATCATTACCTTATAAGGTATGAAAGCACTCCTTGTAACATCCGTATGTTTGGTATTGGCATCATTGGCCTGCACATCACCAGCTGAACAACAGGAAACCGAACCAACCACACAGGCAATAGAAAAAGACAATTCTGACTCTCAATACGACTCAGCCTTGGCCCAACAATATGGGGCCGATGATTATGGGATGAAACAATTTATTATTGCTTATTTGAAAGAAGGCCCCAATAGAGACCAAGACAGTACAGAGGCGGTTGAAATTCAACAGGCCCATATGGAAAACATCAACAAAATGGCTGAATCAGGTCAACTTGTTCTTGCCGGTCCTTTTGTTGAACCCGATTACGAAGTAAAGGGCATTTACGTTTTTGACGTTGGTAGTTTGGAAGAAGCCAAGGCACTTACTGCCTCCGACCCTGCCGTACAAGCAGGCAGGTTAATTATGGAATTGAGGCCTTGGTATGGTTCAGCCGCATTGGTTGGCATTGCTGCAACCCACAAAAAAATAAGCAAAAAAGACCATTAATCGGTGGTCTTTTTTGACTCTATTGCTTCGTATTTCATTAGAAAATCTTCTAACTGATCGGCATCTAGTTTTTTTGCGATAATTTTTTTCTTCTCATTTAAAACATAAATGGTAGGGGTCCTGGTTGCATCATATATCTGTTGGTAATTGCCAACATATGTCCTGGGACCATTCACCGTCACCCATTGTTCCAACCCCATTTCTTGAATATAATCCCGCATCTTTTGCATGGAAGTATCTGCACTAACGGCATAAACTTGTACATCAAATGTACTGGTATCCATAAACTTTTTAAGAATTGGTGTTTCTGTTTTGCAATGCCCACAATCCGGATCATAAAAATATACTACAGTATATTGGTTGGGTATGGCCAGCAACGACTGGGCTTCCAAATTTTCATCCTGCATTTTAAGCTCAGGAGCCGGCGCTCCAATCATGCTCTTTTTCAATTGTTGTGCCCGATCGTTTACATTTTTTTTCAATTGGGCATTGGCCCAAAAATCCATTTCACCAGAAGCAAAAAAAGCATCATTGAGGTGGATGAACACAGCGTCTTGCCCCATGTACTTAGGTTCTTGGTATTCCAATACCAAGGTCCAAACGAAAAATTTATACGTATCTAAACTGCGCTTTGCCTTAACAGCCAACCAATCGATTTGTTTCACAACAGAATCGGCATGCGGTGAAACAAGTGTTTCGAAATACTTCAACAACTTATTTTTATAAACAGGTTCCGCGAGCCGCGTATAAAAGCCGTCTCCCAAATCCAAATTATCCCAGAAGTGTTCTTTGTAAAACTCAAAAGCATAGTCCGGGTCCGACTCCACTTTTGCAGGATCTAGCCTGTCTACAATTGGTATTTGAACATCTACTAATTTAGCTAAATAAGTGCCTTTGTTATCTGCTACCAACTTTGTTTTCCAGGCCAATACTTCTTTGTCTATTTTGTTAAACTCAGCTCGGGCTTTTTCTATTGCTTCTACCGATTGTGTAGAATCAGAAAACACTTCAATAAATGGTTGTGCTTCTTTGTGTTTGGTGGCATTGAATTGAAGGCTTTGAAAAAATAAGTTATTTTCCCTATCGGATGTTTTTGGGTTTTTGTATGGATTTTGGAGGGAAGACTGGATGTTGAATCTTTTGTTATCTCCTACTATAAAATCAAATACTTTCGACCTTTCCAATACCAAGAAGTACATCCCGGCGGGCAAAGGCTTGTGACTTTCAAAAGAAACGCTACCTTGTTTATCCACTCTGGCCGTATCCTTTATAAAAGTACTTCCCCCATAAAAATAGGATCCCAAAAAAATGGTAGTGTCACTTAAATCGTCAAAGTTAAAGTCCAATTTATAACCATCTTGAGCCGAAGCTGTTGCAGCCATAAAAACAAAAAGTACCAATGTTATCTTTTTCATAAAAACAATTTAGAATTTGCAAACTTACTATTTATCGAAAAAACCAACAACTAATCTTCTTCATTAAACCAAGTAGCATACATAGGATAATTTTTGGCAGTTCGTTCAATAACCGCTTTCATGTTGTCTCCAATATCCTTTATCTTTTTTGCTGGCATTCCGGCATAAATACTTCCTTCTTCAACAATAGTACCAGCAAGTACTACAGCGCCTGCCGCTATTACACTATTGCTTTTAATTATGGCATTGTCCATCACTATTGCACCCATACCAATTAAAACATTGTCTTCTATGGTGCACCCATGAACAATCGCATTGTGCGCGATGGACACTTTATTGCCTATGTTGGTTGGCGACTCTTTATACGTACAATGCACAACTGCTCCATCTTGGATGTTGGTGTCGTTTCCTATTTTTATATAATGAACGTCGCCTCGAACTACAGCGTTAAACCATACGGTGCAATTGTTTCCCATTTGCACATCCCCTACCACTGTAGCGTTGTCTGCTAGATAAATATTTTCGCCAAAACTTGGACTTTTTCCGTTGACTGTTTTAATAAGTGCCATACCTGATGTCTAAACTTTTTTTAATTAATGAACAATTTCCCTTAGTTTTGGATTATATACTTAAACTAAAAAAAACTATTAATACCAAAATTATGAAAAAAAGCTTTTTAAACTATTCCGTTTTGGGTTTGGCACTATTAATTTTCAGTTGTTCTCCTCAAGCGGATGAAGGGACAAATGCAGAAGTTTCCGAAGCACAGGAGGTTCAAGAAGTTTCTAATAAGGCTTCTAACTATGCGCTAGATGTATCAACCAGCTCTGTTAGCTGGGTAGGCAGCAAGCCTACAGGCAAACATGGTGGCACTATTGCTGTGAAAGATGGCAGTATCAACATCGAAAATGACGTTATTGTTGGCGGCTCTATCAACATCGATTTGAACAATATTATTTGTGAAGATTTAAAAGAAAGCCAAGAATACCATGACAAATTAATTGGGCATCTAAAAAGTGAAGACTTTTTTGATGTAGCCAACCATCCATTAGCAGTATTTGAAATTACTTCTGTTGAAGCGATTGACTCTTCTTTTCAGGTAGAAGTGAAAGAAGAATTTGAAACAGAGAACAAACCAGCTTCGGCTGATGTTCACATTGTTGAAAGCCCTACCCACAAAGTTACGGGAAACCTAACACTTAGAGGTACTACTTTGAGTATCGCATTTCCAGCCAACATATCTATGAAAGATGGGTCTGTGCATGCTGAAGCTAAATTCAACATTGACAGAACACTTTGGAATGTTAAGCACAACGATGAAGCCGATGTTGCCGACAAAGCAAAAGACAAGTTCATTTACAATACGGTAAATGTTGGTTTTGTAATTTCTGCTAGTGTTGCAGAAGGCGTATAAAAATCAAATACCTTTGTAAAAAAACACCCTGTAATTGTTTAGATTGCAGGGTGTTTTTTATGAGGCCAATTATGCAAGAAAAAACTTTCCTTTTAGACAACAAAAACGATTTTCTATTAAAAGCATTGTACTACGCCCAAAGCTTTCAGGACTTTGTTTATTTGACAGGCAATGAAATTGAAACCTTGTATGGTAGTTTCAACTCTACCTTGGCCATAGGAGCTAAAACCAAGCTCCAAAATAGTGAGGAAGGTGGGTTTGCAGCCTTGCAATCTTTGCATCAAGACCATCCCAACCAGACTTGTTTTGGATATTTAAGTTACGATCTCAAAAATGAAGTAGAGGCCGTTACGAGCTCCAATGCATCCACGCATGACTTTCCAACAATTCATTTTTTCATTCCTGAACACACGCTGCATTTCTCCTCCAACACTGTCAAAATTGAATCTTTTGACCCCACTCTGATATTTTCTAAGATCAACCATACCCAAATTAAAGAAGAGAACATTCAGCGCTCTTTCAATGCTGTAACCTCTAAAACTACAAAAGAAAAATATATAGAAGTTGTAAACCAACTCAAGGAGCATATATTGGACGGTGATATTTACGAAATCAATTATTGTATTGAATATTTGGTAAAAAACATCCAAATCAACCCCATACAGTTGTTCTGGAAACTGAATATAGTTTCACCCAATCCATTTTCATTTTTATTAAAAACGGGAAACAATTTTGCTTTAGGCGCTTCGCCAGAGCGCTTTATTAAAAAAATCGGAAATAAATTGATTTCCCAGCCTATCAAAGGCACCATTAAACGCGGGGCATCTGACCTAGAAGATGCCGCTTTAAAAAAGCAGCTAAGAAACAGTGAAAAAGAACAAGCAGAAAACCTTATGATTGTAGACTTAGTTCGCAATGATTTGGCAAGATCTGCAAAGGTTGGTTCTACAAAAGTGGAAGAGCTCTTTGGCATTTATAGTTTCAAACATTTGCATCAAATGGTCTCCACCATTAGTTGCGAAGTTAAGAATGGTGCAACGGTTGAATGTATTAAAAATGCGTTCCCTATGGGCAGCATGACAGGAGCACCAAAGGTAAAAGCAATGGAGTTGATTGAAAGGTATGAAACCTCTAAAAGAGGTTTGTTCTCTGGCGCAGTAGGATATATTGATGGAAACGAAGATTTTGACTTCAATGTAGTCATTAGAAGTATGTTCTATGATGCCAACCAACAAAGATTGTCTTTCCAAGTTGGTAGTGCCATCACGTTGGACGCGGATGCTGCAATGGAATATGAGGAATGCCAATTAAAAGCAAAAGGCATCTTACAGGTACTGGAGGGAGGATTTTAATTTTTTCCCTGTCAATTTGTCATAAAACAATAAGAATATTTAACTTTGTGCTTTCAATAATTTATAGAATAACATCAGATGAAGGAATTGATTACAGATTTGTCAATAATAAAGGACGATCATCAGAAAGAAGAACAGTGCGGAGTGCAAGTCAGTAAAGACGAATATAAATCGGATCAGAAAAAACTTTACATTGAAAGTTACGGTTGTCAAATGAATTTTTCTGACAGTGAAATTGTAGCGTCAATTCTTAAAGAAAATGGTTTTGGAACCACTTCGACCTACGAAGATGCAGATGTTGTATTCTTAAATACTTGCTCCATTAGGGAGAAAGCAGAAACTACAGTAAGAAACAGACTGAACCACTACAACGCAATTAAGAAAAAAAGGCCAGAAATGGTTATTGGTGTATTGGGCTGTATGGCCGAGCGTTTGAAAAGCAAACTATTGGAAGAAGAAAAAGTAGTGGATATGGTGGTAGGGCCCGATGCTTATAGAGACCTTCCAAATTTGGTAGGACAAGCTTTTGATGGTCAAAAAGCCGTAAACACGTTTTTGAGCAAGGAAGAAACCTATGCAGACATTGCTCCCGTACGACTCAACAGCAATGGCATAACTGCTTTCATTTCAATTATGAGAGGGTGTGACAACATGTGTTCCTTTTGTGTTGTACCATTCACAAGAGGTAGAGAGCGCAGCCGCGACCCGCACTCTATTGTCAAGGAAGCACAAGACTTATACCAAAAAGGATACAAGGAAGTAACTTTATTAGGCCAAAACGTTGACTCATACAAATGGTCAGCAGAAGAGAACAACAAAAAAACACTAGAGAAAAAAGAGATTAATTCAGAACAGATTGTTTCTTTTGCAAACTTATTAGAAATGGTTGCAGAGGTAAGCCCTCAACTTCGTGTTCGGTTTTCTACTTCCCACCCGAAAGACATTACCGATGAGGTATTGTACGCAATGAAAAAGCACGATAACATTTGCAAAAACATTCATTTACCGGCTCAAAGTGGTAATTCAAGAGTCCTAGAATTAATGAATAGAACCTATGACAGAGCTTGGTACATTAACCGCGTAGATGCTGTAAGAAATATTTTAGGAGACACTTGTGGTATTTCCTCTGATATGATTGCTGGTTTTTGTTCTGAAACAGAAGAAGAGCACCAGGATACATTAACCTTAATGGACTATGTACAATATGATTTTTCATTTATGTTCTTTTATTCGGAAAGACCAGGAACCTTGGCTGCCAAACAATACGAAGATGATATTCCATTGGAAGTGAAAAAGAAACGACTGAGTGAAATCATAACCAAACAAAAAGAAATCTCACTTAAAAGAAATAAAATGTTCATAGGAAAAACTTGTGAGGTTTTAGTGGAAGGATATTCAAAAAAGTCAAAAGACCATTTACAAGGCAGAATTTCATCCAACCACGTCATTGTCTTTCCAAAAGAACAATACCAACCCGGAGAATATGTTAAGGTGCGCGTAGAAGATTGTACTTCCGCAACTCTAACAGGTGTTCCAGTTTAATTCTATCGAAATTTTGGACAACCAAGAAATACAAAATATAAAACAACGTTTTCAGATAATTGGAAACTCCCCTTTGCTCAACCATGCCATTAAAGTGGCTACACAAGTAGCAGCAACGGACATGTCCGTATTAATTACAGGAGAAAGTGGCAGCGGAAAAGAATCTTTTTCTAAAATAATTCACAACCAAAGCCACAGAAAACACGGGCAATTTATTGCTGTCAACTGTGGTGCAATTCCGGAAGGGACTATTGATTCAGAATTATTTGGTCATGAGAAAGGCTCTTTTACTGGTGCATACGATGCTCGAAAAGGATACTTTGAAGTGACCGACGGCGGTACTATTTTCTTAGATGAAATTGGAGAAATGCCCATAGGCACCCAGGCAAGATTGTTAAGAGTTTTAGAAAATGGTGAATTTATCAAAGTTGGTAGTAGTAAGGTATTAAAGACCAATGTACGGGTTGTAGCCGCTACCAATGTAGACCTCATGCAAGCTGTAGAGAAAGGGAAATTTAGAGAAGACCTTTATTATAGACTCAGTACCGTTCCTATTTTTGTTCCTCCCCTTCGCGACCGCGGTGAGGATTTATTGCTTTTATTTAGAAAGTTCGCTTCGGATTTCGCTGAGAACTACCGAGTACAGCCTATTGCACTTAACAACGAAGCCAAAGTTTTATTGTTAAAATATAGATTCCCAGGTAATATCAGGCAGTTAAAAAACTTGGTGGAGCAAATTTCTGTATTAACTACCGAAGAGAAAATTATTACGGCCAATAAATTAAAGGAGTTTCTTCCCTCTGAGAACAACTTCCTTCCTGCACTTTACAAATCGCCAGATTCCAAAGACGAAAGCCTTTCTGAAAGAGAAATCTTATACAAGGTGTTGTTCGACATGAAAAAGGATATGAATGAACTTAAAAAACTTGTTCATGATATTCTAGACAATGATAGCGACAGCAGCCAGCTCAAAGATAAAAACAAAGAGCTTTTTAAAAGCTTGGAGGAGCCTATCACCGCCCTTCCTACCGAAAGCAAAGAAGCAGACACCCAGGTACTTGAGATAAGACCAGAACCCGAGTCCAGCGACCTTGTGGTAAAGGATTATGTTGACAACGATTTTGAAGAAGTTCAGGATGTATTGCACATTACGGAAGAGGAGTCCTTGTCTTTGGAGAAAAAAGAAAAGGAAATGATTATTAAAGCGCTCAAAAAAAACAACCACAAAAGGAAGTATGCTGCGAAGGACCTCGGAATTTCGGAACGAACTTTGTACAGAAAAATAAAACAGTATGAAATTGAAGAATAGTAGGATAAAAATACCACTCACTGTTTTATTGATGTTGATGGCCATTAGCTCCTGTGGGGTTTATACCATGTCCGGGATTAACCTTCCTCCATCCGTTAAAACAATCTCAATAGCGAGTTTTTATAACAATGCCAATTTGGGGCCACCCAACTTGTCTCAAACTTTCACCAACAACATTCGAGACTACTACCAAAGCAATACCAATTTGGTTCTTACCAATCTAAATGGCGACCTTCAGATCGACGGGGGTATACAATCGTACCGATTGACTCCTATTGCCCCTACCGCTTCAGGAACGGACGAGAAGGCAGATGCTGCCGCAAGAACAAGAATAACCATCACCGTTGAAGTGAATTATTACAATACGGCAGACGATACCTATAATTTTGAAAATAAGACATTTAGTTTTTTTGAAGAATTTGACAACGATCAAAACCTTACTGCGGTGGAAGATCAATTGATTGAAACGATATTTGATCAGATTATCCTCGATATATTTAATGAGACAGTTGCCAATTGGTAATTTTTCAGTTATTTTTATTTCCCGTCAAAAATATAAATGGTGAACAAGACCAAACTAAAAGAGATTGTTGCAGATTTTTCGGCTATCGAAAGTGATAACGTAGAAGGCTTAACAAAAGCGTGTCAGGAGTACCCGTATGCGCAAGTATTGCATACGCTTCTTGCAAAAGGGTCTAAAAAATTCGATAGTCCGGACTACAACAAACACCTTAATTTTGCAGCATTATATACTTCGGATAGAAAAATATTAAAGGCAATAATTCAGGATACCTTCCAAGAACCCTATTCCAACGAACCTGCAACAATGGTAGAACAAGAAGCTGAAATTGTTGTGGTTGAAAAAGGACCTGAAGAATCAGCTGAAGTGGATGAAACACCCATTCATTTTTCGGATGAGGACAAAGATGCCATTCACAAAGAAACAGATGCCGACCAACTTAGGGATGAAATTTATGCCAATTTAAGGCAGCTGAAAAATAAAATAAAGCCCTATGAAGACGAGGAGCAAGTGCAACAACCCACAGCGCCAAAAAAACCTACTACCAGAAGAAAAGCAGCAGCAGAAGCCCTTTCGAAAGAACAAAACACAGACGAAGAACCAGATGTTATAAAGGAGCTCAAAACTAAAAAAAAGAAAAAGCCAAAAGGAAAACAAAAAGAACAAATTGATTTAATCAACAACTTTATTAAGTCAGAACCTTCTATTAAAAAAAACCAGCTTGAAGAAGTAGATAGCAGCGAAAAACAAGACTTGGCATTAAAAAGTATTGAGTTTGGAGAGAACCTCGTAAGCGAAAATTTAGCAAAAATTTTCATAAAACAAGGAAAAACTGAAAAGGCTATTGATATTTATAAGAAATTAATTTGGAAATTTCCTCAAAAAAAGGCTTACTTTGCAGCTTGTATAGAAGAATTGAAAAAAGAATAAGAGGATGGAAATTATAATAACACTTATCGTAATCATTGCAATTTTATTAGTATTAGTAATTTTGGCGCAAAATTCTAAAGGCGGAGGCTTAACTTCTCAGTTTGGAGGATCCGGCGCTAGCAATATTATTGGTGTGAAAAAAACTTCCGATTTATTGGAAAAAATAACTTGGGGATTGGCCATATCACTTTGTGTGTTGTCAATTGCTACCACGATATTATCGAAACAAGATTCTGGAGATCCTTTCAGCACAACTGGATTGGATAAAGCCAAGGAGCAAGGAGCTCCTGTTACCGCTTCTCCTACCCTTGACCAATCCAACAGTGACAACTCAGGTGGTGGTATCGAGGCATTGGAAGCAGAGCCGGCGGCGGCAGAAGAAGAGTCTACCGAGGCTGAAACACAGGAATAAATAAAAATATAACATAAAGTTTAAACCTGCTATTTGCAGGTTTTTTTATGCCTTGTTATTTTTACCCCCTCTACCAATATGTAACCATTAAAGACAAATATATGCTTTCAACAACCAACCCTACCCAAACAAAATCCTGGCAAAAACTGGCAGACCTTTATTTTGATTTTAAGGATGTTCACATGAAGGACCTATTTGCCAAAGACAAAAATAGATTCCAAGATTTCTCCATCCAATGCAATGACATCCTTTTGGATTTCTCTAAAAACAGAATGGATCAAGAAGTTTTGGACACGTTGTTAGAACTGGCCAAAGAAACCAATTTAAAACAAAACATAGATGCTTTGTTGGAGGGAGAGGCCATCAATGAAACCGAACAAAGGGCAGTACTGCATACTGCGTTGAGAGACTTTTCCAGTACTTCTATCGAAGTAGATGGAAACAATGTTTTACCAGACATAAAAGCTGTTCTCAAAAAAATGTCTGATTTTTGCCAGGAAGTTCATTCTGGAAATTGGAAGGGATATACTGGAAAAGCCATCAACACCATTGTAAACATTGGTATTGGCGGATCCGACTTAGGACCTGTAATGGTAACAGAAAGCTTAAAACCCTATACGATTAAAGGGATCTCTACCCATTTTGTATCCAATGTTGATGGTACACATATTGCCGAAACTTTAAAATCAGTTGATCCTGAAACTACGCTCTTTCTAATTGCGTCTAAAACATTCACTACACAAGAGACCATGACCAATGCCCATAGCGCAAGAGATTGGTTTCTAGAACATGCCAAAAACAAGTCAGAAGTAAAAAAACATTTTATTGCTCTATCCACCAATGCCGTTGCCGTTGCAGAATTTGGAATAGATACCAACAATATGTTTGAATTTTGGGATTGGGTTGGCGGTAGGTACTCGTTGTGGTCGGCGATAGGTCTTTCCATTGCATTGACAATTGGATACGACAACTTCGAGCAACTATTGAAAGGAGCGCACGATATGGATTTACATTTTAAAAATACTGCCTTCGATAAAAACATGCCCGTAATTTTAGCTGTTATTGGTATTTGGTACAATAACTTTTTCAATGCTGAATCAGAGTGCATACTTCCTTACGACCAATACATGCACCGTTTTTCTGCTTATTTCCAACAAGGAAATATGGAAAGCAACGGAAAAAATGTTGACCGCAACGGAGAAAAAGTAAATTATCAGACAGGACCAATTATTTGGGGAGAACCAGGTACCAATGGCCAACATGCCTTTTACCAGCTGATACACCAAGGAAGCAAACTCATCCCTTCTGATTTCATAGCTCCTGCACAAAGTCAAAACCCAATTGGAGACCACCATGTTAAACTTTTGGCCAATTATTTTGCTCAAACAGAAGCATTAATGAATGGAAAAACGGAGGCAGAAGTGACCCAAGAACTAGAAAAATCAGGTGTTTCAGCTTCAGAAATTAAAAAATTAAAAGCATTTAAGGTGTTTGAAGGCAATAGGCCAACCAACTCCATTTTGTTTAAAAAATTAGATCCTTTTACTTTAGGTAGTTTAATAGCGCTTTACGAACACAAAATATTTGTTCAAGGCGCCATTTGGAATATTTTTAGTTTTGATCAGTGGGGCGTTGAATTAGGCAAACAATTGGCTAAAAACATTCTACCCGATTTACAAGATAACCAACCAGTTACCGATCACAACGATTCTACCAATGGGTTGATCAATTATTACAAGGCGATACGATAAATTTAAAATCTATATCCAATGGTGATGGTAAAGCTCGGACCTACTAATTTGTTCGATCCTACCATTGCCATTTCAAAAGGCCCAATAGGTGTTTTTGTAGCCAACGCAATAGAGTAACCATAGGTGATATCATCCAAGTCCACCAAATCCTCTCTAGTGTTCTTTACATTCCCTGCCCCTGTGCGGGTAATAAAATAGGTTCCACCGCCCAAGGCCCATTGTAAATCAAGATTTACTGCAGCTACGTTTTCCGCCCACTCCTGGGCAAAATTCAAACCAGGAAACGGTACTATTTGCTCGTATTTATGGGTTTCTCCCCCCATAAATTGCTGGTATTTAAATATTCTGAGTTGTTGGTTGGGAAAATACCGAATGGTTGTACCAAAATCTAACCTTGGGACAATGGTCAACCTGTTGTCTATATTAAAAGCCCGTGAATAATTAATTTTAAGCACACCAAAATTGGTTAAATCTGCTTCTGGCAATTGGGAAGGTGCATCCAAAGTACTTCTTGAAGACAATTCATTTACACTTTTAAACTGGACAAATATCTTCCCTCCTTTTTTAGGGAAGTATACATTGTCATAAGTATCCTTCAGCAGGTAGGCATATGGATTGAACATAACATTGCTAACCCTGAAATTATCCAGAATTCCGAATTCATTGTTCAATTCATAAAACTCAATCTCGGATGCCAACCCCATTTCAAAACTTGGAGCAAAAGTTAACTTCAACACTGCCGCACCAGATAAATTCCCAGAATTAATCACCCCTATTTTGTTGTCCTCGTAAAACAAGAAAGACTCAATTTTACTGCCTGCTACCTTGGTTCCAAAAGCCGTTTTAAACCCAGTATAAACAAAGTAGTCGAAAATAAATTCAGGGTTACTTGAAATTCTAAAGTCGGTTTTCATTATTGAATTCTTCAACCCAACATTTCGAGAGAGCAAATTCAACAATATAGCGGCATCCAAATCTCGGTCAAACCGCAAACCAATATTAAGAGAGTTGGTTTTCTTTTCTTTTAAATCAAGAATCAGGTTTACTTTTTTCCCCTCCAATGGTTCCAGCCTATAAAAAACATATTCAAAATTTTGAGTGGCATACAATTTTTTTATACTCTGGTTGATATCATCCACCTTTACCCATTGGTTGTTTTTAATATCTAGGGACTTGTAAACATATTTGGATGTAAATTCATGGTTGCCATGGATGCTTACAGAGCTCATGTATAGAGAATCAATTGTATGAACAGGCGTTTTTTCCACTTCCTTATAAGGCGGTACATCATACCCCAACATCGCTCTGATTTTAGGTAGAGCCTCTGTCGCAGCCCGCTCTCCTTCTGCAATGATGGCCTCAATAGCATTAAAGCTGCCTGTGCTATACTGGGACATATCACATTTTATCAGCACATCAGCTACTTTAGCATTTTCTTCCGCTACTTGTTCACTTCTGTAAAAGATAGTCTGCATAACCAAAGAAAGTAGGTTTTCTAGTTCTTCCTTGCTGGGTTCTGGGCTTCTTAAATCCACCCCAATAACCAAATCCGCTCCCATTTCCTTAACGCGCTTGACTGGGAAATTATTCACTACACCACCATCCACCAATAACTGGTCATTTATTTCTACAGGTGAAACTACAGATGGTATTGCCATAGATGCTCTTACCGCATAGGCCAAATTTCCTGAATCCAAAACTACTTCCTCTCCTGTTATTGCATCTGCTGCAATACATAAAAACGGTATAGGCAATTCGTCAAAAGATTGTGCTCGATAGGCCGGTAGCATAATCTCAGAAAACAAATTGGTTATTTTGTGCCCGGGGACAATACTCGAAGGCAACGAAAATTTGAAATTTTCAAAAGGAAAACTAAAAAAAGTTTTATCATCCACTTCCTTTAAATCAATTAAAACGTCCTTTCTTAATGGTTTATCCGATATAAAAGACGACCAATCCAAAGTCAGGGCGAGCGTTTCAATTTCTTCCGCTGTATACCCCATTGCAAACAAAGACCCGACAATGCTACCTGCACTAGTCCCTCCGATAAAATGAACCGGTATCCCCTCTTTTTCAAATACTTTTAACACCCCAATGTGCGCCACTCCTTTGGCCCCTCCCCCGCTAAGTGCAAGTCCTATTTTGGGCGCATCCTGTGCCCAACTTTTACTTACAAAC
This sequence comes from Cytophagales bacterium Alg240-R148, assembly GCA_900537185.1. Classification (GTDB taxonomy): domain Bacteria; phylum Bacteroidota; class Bacteroidia; order Cytophagales; family Cyclobacteriaceae; genus Alg240-R148. The sequence goes on along the minus strand of LS999826.1, from coordinate 1,079,871 downwards.
GTTGTTATTATTAAGACAACAGCAATAAATCTTTGCGTTTTTCTCATTTCCTTCAATAATGGATAATTGATAAAGCTTAATATTCGCAATAAAACATAAATAAGTCTTTAAATATGATGAATTAAATTTAATTTTGACATAAGAACGACCAACACAAACAAATAGTAAGCATGAAAGAAGTATATGTAGTATCGATGAGCAGGACCCCAATCGGTAGCTTTGGAGGTGTATTATCACCGTTGTCGGCAACACAGCTTGGCAGTGCTGCCATAAAAGGAGCCATGGAACAATGTAGTTTGGACCCTAAAGAGGTAGACGAAGTCTTTTTAGGCAATGTGATTTCTGCTAATTTAGGACAAGCACCTGCCAGACAAGCAGCCTTAGGGGCTGGTATAGGTCAAAATGTTCCTTGTACCACTGTAAATAAAGTATGTTCGTCTGGAATGAAAACCGTTATGTTTGGTGCCCAAAGCATTATGTTAGGCATTAACGACACGGTGGTTACCGGAGGAATGGAAAGTATGTCCAACATACCTTATTACATACCAAAAGCGCGTTACGGATACAAGTATGGCAACGGCGAGATGGTAGATGGCCTACTCAAAGATGGCCTATGGGAGGTATATAATAAATTTCCAATGGGCAACTGCGCAGACAATACGGCAAAGGAAATGAATATTTCAAGAGAAATGCAGGACGAATACGCTATTAACTCCTACAAACGTGCTGCAAGTGCATGGGAAACTGGAAAATTCAGCAAAGAAGTTACACCTGTTGCCATACCACAAAGAAAAGGGGATGATTTAATAGTAAGTGAGGATGAGGAGTTTAAAAATGTAAGATTCGAAAAAATCCCTGGATTAAGACCCGTTTTCTCAAAAGAAGGTACCGTTACTGCGGCCAATGCTTCTACTATAAACGATGGTGCTGCTGCCATTGTATTAATGAGCAAGGAAAAAGCAGATGCTTTAGGAATTAAACCAATAGCAAAAATTATTGGTTTTGCCGATGCTGCTCAAGACCCATTGTGGTTTACAACCGCACCTTCTTTGGCCATACCGAAAGCAATGAAAATGGCTGGAATAGAGCATCTAGATGTAGGGTTCTATGAAATAAATGAAGCCTTTTCTGCTGTTGCTTTGGCCAACAATATGGAGCTAGGCCTCGATGCCAACAAAGTGAACGTCAATGGCGGTGCTGTTGCATTGGGCCACCCCCTAGGTGCTTCTGGTGCTAGAATTCTTTGTACTCTAAACAGCGTACTAGAACAAAATAGCTCAGAAATAGGGGTTGCCGGAATTTGTAATGGCGGTGGCGGTGCTTCTGCAATGGTAATCAAAAAAGTATAAACTATTATGGCTACCCAAAAGTGGGTAGCCTCTTTTTATAAAATGAAAAAGATACATTTAACTCCAGGCCCTTCCGAATTATTTTATTCGGTAGAATCCCATTTAAAAAATGCTTTAAAAGAGCAAGTAGCTTCCATATCCCATAGAAGTGCTGAATTCAAATCTATTTATAAAGAAACAGAATCTGCATTAAAAACATTGTTAGAGATACCAGATGGTTATCAAATCTTGTTTTTAAGCTCTGCCAATGAGATTTGGGAAAGGATAGCGCAAAACCTAATTACGGAAAGCAGCTTGCACCTGGTAAATGGGGCTTTTTCTGAAAAATTTTATAATACTGTCCAGGCGTTTGGTATCAACGCACAACAAATTGTGGTGCCTCATGGACAGAGTAAAAACGCCAGCAACCTCCAACTGGCGTCTTCTCCAGAATTTATGGCCTTCACACTCAATGAAACAAGCACTGGTGTGATGCACGATTTAGAAGATATTTATACTTTTCGAACAAAACACCCCAACTCTTTAATTGCTGTAGACGTAGTATCCGCTGTGCCTTCTATGGCCTTGGATTTAAATCTGATAGACACTGCTTATTTTTCCGTGCAAAAATGTTTTGGACTACCAGCAGGGCTTGGTGTCTGGATTGTTAACGACAGGTGCGTAGAGGCCTACAATAAAGTTAAAGCTTCTGGAAAAAACACTGGTTACTACCACGATATGGCAGGGTTGATTAAAAAAGGCAAACAATTTCAAAATCCTGAAACCCCAAATGTCTTGGGAATTTATTTATTGGGAAAAGTAGCCAACGACATGCTTACGCTAGGCGTGGACAGAATAAGAAGAGATGCCAAATACAAAGCTGCTGTTCTTTACCAGGCATTAGAAAAAAGCCAAACCATGCATGCTGCGGTCCAAGAAGTTAAAAACCGCTCTACCACTACCATTGTAGCAAATACAGACCAACCAGATGTATTTAAAACTGCCTGTGCATCTAAAGGGTTGGTAGTAGGTGGAGGGTATGGTAAGTCCAAAGACAGCCAAGTCCGAATTGCAAATTTCCCTACACATTCCAATGAAACTTTAGAACAAGTAGCCGACATTATTGAAAAGCTATAAGTTAAAATGAAAAAATAAATCATTTTTGTTAACTTTTGAAGATTTAACAATTAATTTCGCGAAAAATCAATCAAGATGGAACCTATCAAAAATATATTAGTTGGTCTAGATACAACTGAAATGGATGAGACACTCATTCGATTCACCACCTACATTGTAGATACTTCTAGTGCTGAGAATGTATATTTCACGAACATTGTTAAAAACTTAGATATTTCTGACGAAGTTCAGAAAGAGTTTCCTCAATTAAAAGAGCATGCACTGAATGAAAGACAGAGCATTCTTAAGAATGAAGTAGACGAGTGGTTCAAACCAGAAAGAGAGGTCAACATCAAATACCATGTCAATTCTGGTCGTGCTACCAAATCGTTTTTAAAGTTTCAAAAAGCTGAAAACATAGACCTTATAATAGTTGGAAGGAAAATCACTTCCCCTGGACAAGGCAACCTAGTTACTAGATTGGCACGAAGAGCAGACTGCCAGCTATTAATCATTCCTGAAAACACACTCCCTTCTCCTTTGAGAAGTAAAATATTGGTACCAATAGATTTTTCTGAGCACAGCAAGCTCGCCCTCGAGTTGGCCGTAAATTTAGGTGCTCGAGCAAAAGAAACTGAAATCATAGCCCAAAATGTGTACTTTGTACCTGCAGGGTACCACTATAGCGGAAAGTCCTTCAAAGAGTTTGGTGAGATCATGAAAACCCATGCTCAAAAAGACTTTAAAAACTTTATTAGAGACATTAATACGGAAGACCTAAAGATTAAGGACGTCTATTCGTTGGACATCAACGACAACCTAGTTAGTGACATTTATGATTTTGCAGAAGAAATCAAACCAAACCTTATTATCATTGGAGCGAAAGGAAGGACTGCAACGGCAGCTATGTTTATTGGAAGTTTCGCAGAGAAATTGATCAACCCAGCTATGAAATACCCATTGTTGGTGGTCAGACAAAAAGGAAAACAAGATGGTTTATTAGATTACTTTAGAGAAATGTAATTTATTTATGAACATAAAAAAAGCCTTCAATTTACGTTGAGGGCTTTTTTTATGTTTTATTTTTAAGATCTACCTGCCTGCTTTAATAACTTTTTGCTGGACCAAAGGCGCATCTTTACCCATTAACATGAAATAATAAACACCGTCGGTTAACGATTCAATGTTTACTTCCAAATCTTGCTGGCCTTTAGGAAGCACTCCAGTTTTGACCTGCACCCCTCTTAAATCCACGACGGTATAAGGAAGATCGATCGTGGCCTTCTGATCAATAGAAATTTTAAACTGGTCATTAGTCGGGTTCGGGTACAATTCAAAACCTTGTGCTATGTCTTCCAGACCTGTGATTATTCCAGTAACCTTATTCTGTAGTTTGAGGTATTCCGCTTGGTAAATTTCTTTGGTCAGATTGTTTTGAACAAAGCCAACCAATCCCAATTTAGTTTCATCATATATGGCTACATCCGTTTCCCATTCAGCAGAGATTCGTTTCGACACACCATCTTCCCACTGGATGTTGAGCAATTCTCCATTTCCAGGGAAAAGGTATTTTTTCACGACGTTCCTATATTCTCTTCCATCTAAAGTGACATCTTCTACCACAACTAGCCCAACATTCAACAACTCGTTAAAACTTCCCTTACTGGTAACCGTTATACCGGCGTTCACCACAGTATTGGAACTGGACGTTGTATCCAGTTGTATTTCAAAAATTGGATCCATTAATGCCCGAGTGGCCAAATCCACCTGTGTTATGTCGGTAGTGAAACCATTAAATTGGTTGCCATCAACAACACTTCTTGGCACCTGAGAAATTCCGTAATAAAAGCTTCGTTCACTAGGTGACACTGGGTTATCCCTATACAGTTGGTCTGCTTGCGGATAGTCCAAATGGTATTGCATCAGCACCATGCCAGCGGTATCGTTAGGGTCGCTTATCTGATCATCAAACAAATCATATAAGTAATCATCTGCTGCGTTGCTGGCATCGTTATTGGCATTGCTAAATTGCTCTACCAAAACAAAACGTTCTGTTTCTCCAATTCTAATATTATCAAAGGCAAACCCCTCTAAATAAGACATCGAAGGGTTGTTCTCATCACTTCCAAATGCAATTCTAATTCTAACCGACCCTCTAACTGCTGCATCAATTTCAGCAAGTGAGAATCTAGCATTGAATTTACTGATTTCAGGATCTTCCCTACTTAAACTTCCCGACCACCCAAAATTTCCAATAATTTGTTGTCCTGGGTTGGCAACTAGCGCTTGTTCATTGAACCAATTGACACCTTCATCTATTCTTCCTATGTTGCTCCAAACAGTTCCTCCATCTGTAGAATACTGTAAAACAGCACCATCAAAGCCAGACTGCATGTCTATCCAAACATCCATTGATATCATTGGCCTTTGCAACGAAGATAGGTCAAAACATGGTCCGTTGACGTAAGACTGCTCGCTATCAAAATAAGTCCCATTCGAACCTGGGTTGGCTCCTGTCCACCATGCATTGTTACCCGGATCGTTTATAACACTTCCATTTAACTCTCCATAAACCCAACTAGTGTCACTAGCCGGTAATGCTGTTGCAACCCAACCACCAGGGCCACTTTCAAAATCTTCAAAGTATTCATTGTTGGCTCCTGGTGCTACTACATTAGCCGGTAAAATAAACACTTCTTGTTCAATGAAATCGGAACAGCCTAAATCTGTTTCTATCAGCAATTCTACTTGATAAGTATTGATTGCAGCATATGCGTGAATCGGATCATCATAGGTGCCGGATGTTCTACCGCCATGTGTCCCTGCAGGAATGGCAACACCTGGAGCGCCTTCCACCAATTGGTCTCCATCTCCAAAATCCCATGAATACTTGGTTATTGCCCCTACCAAGGAAGTAGAATTATCTGTGAACCTAGTTTCATCTCCGCTACAAACCGAGTTCCAAACAAAGGCAGGTACTGGCTTTTCTCCAATGGTAATGTTAAGCTGACCAGTAGACTCACACTTTTGGTCGGTTGTAACCGTTAAGGTGACGGTATAATTACCAGGAACATCATAGAAATTGGTAGGGTTTTGATCCGTAGAAGATTTACCATCCCCAAAATCCCATCGCCATTGCACAATTTCGGGATCGAATAGTGCTGGTGGTATTATAGACCTATCTTCAAATACTATCCCGTCTTCTGCACATAAATTAAGCACGCCTATTTGAACTATTGGGCTTCCAAATATTACAACTTGTTTGGTCAAGTCTGAAATAGCTCCTGCATTATTGATGTAGTGGTAATTGACATCGTATATTCCCGACGGTAAGTTTGTGTTGACAAAAAACTCGCCACCACTTTGCACTATTAACCCTACTTCTGGCGAAGTAAATTCTGTTCCCGGATTACCTGTTTCGTGCCCAGGCATTCCTATTAATTTCACATCGCCCAAATCCCCACATATTTCAAGCCTTCCTAAACCATCCTCCGTGGCATCGGTAAGTGTAAAATCAATATCTGTTACTTCATTGACTTGTACCTGTTGCGTTTGTGTATTGGTACAACCCGTTACTGGATTGGTATACGTATAGGTGATGTCGTTTATACCAAGATCTGCAGCAAAAGGGTCAAAGTTCACTTTATCGCCCTCCCCTGGTACAACAAATGTTGGGCCCAATCCCGATCCAGGTACAATACTGAAGCTACCACCTTCTTGGTTTCCTTCTAATAAAACTATGCCATCGTTTTGTGCAATTTCCATTGGCAGGTTAAAAAACACAACATTTGGCAATTTGTCTATTGTCAACTCCATTGCATCTTGTATGGAGACACAAGGACCTGTACCGTCTGGATCAAAAGCAGTTAATGTAAGCGTTACTATGCTGTTAACCTCTGACGGGTCAAATGTATACGTTGCCATTGGGTCGTTTACGTCGCTGAACATTCCTGCTCCTCCCGACCATTCTACTGTGGTAGTGGAGCCCGCAAATGAACCTTGTAGTTGAATGCTTACATCATCTTCACACATTTGCAAATCAGTTCCCGCACTTACAAACGGAGCTTCATTTATTGTAAATGTAATACTTTGCTCTACCGCCGTACATGGTCCTGTTCCGTCTGGATCGTTTGTAACCAACTTTAAGGTCACTGGCCCATACTCATTTACACCTGGAAAATAAGTGGCATGAATGGTATTGCCAGTGATGCTGGATACTCCTAATGTTCCTGTTGAAGCCACGGAAACCCAACTGCCCAAAGTAGCACCACCACCTATTGTACCAGACAATTCAATTTCGGCCGGCTCACAAAATACAGCGCCATCATGGTCTACTGAAGTTATAGTTGGTGCTTCGTTGAACAACACTAAAATATCGCTTTGATCGACACACCCATTGTTATTTTCTGTCCATCGGAATGTATACACACCATATTGGTCTACACTTACTGTGGTAGCCGCTTGCGTATCATCTCCAAATGTAGGAGTTCCAGGCCCGGCTACCATAGTCCAACTTCCAATACCCACACTCGGGTTAGCCGCTAAATTAAAATCCAAATCACATTCTTGACCGCCTATTCCAGCATCTGCTGTTGGTTGTTCATAAAAATTAACTACGATGGATTCTGTATCTATACATACGCCATTGGTTTCTGTCCATGTGAACGTATAACTTCCATAAACATCTACTGTTACTGTAGCGTTCGGGCTAAACTGATTGTTAAAGATCGCAAAACCTGCACCACCAGTTTGGCTCCAATAGCCCAGACTTCCTATCACACTTGGCTGGGCATTTAATAAGAAATCAAGATCACATTCATCTCCTCCTGTGCCTGCATTGGCTGTTACTGCTTGGGACACTACCAAATCAAAGCTGTCTACCCCATCGGCACAAGAACCATTACCGCCCGCTGTGAGCGTAAAGGTGATCGTACCTGAGAAGTTCGCCGTTACATTGAACACTGGGTTGAGCAAACTATTGTCTACAAAAGTGCCCCCTGTTGAGGCCACCCAGCTGTAGCTGCCATTGTCGTTGCTCGAACTGGCAGTRGTWGTTCTAGTGGTAAAGTCAAAGCTTTGGGCGCCTACTGCYTGGCACAACTCATCGTTGCTGCCTGCRTCTGTKGTTACCGCTGGGGTAATGGTAAGGGCCATTATATCGTTCACCGTTGCACAAGAGCCATTGCCCGTTGCGGTCAAGGTGAACGTTACCGTGCCGGTCTCTGCAGCATCTGGCTGGTAAGAAGGCGTTAGTGTATTTGCATTGAGTATCGTGCCCGCTCCATCGTGGGTCCATAATATCGTATTGTAGTTGCTGGCACTGGCTCCAGTGGTCTGGCTATTGAAGTCAAACAAACTTGTCGCCTCACAGATCTCCTCAGAGCTTCCTGCATCTACAATCGCTGCTGGTGTTACSACCAAGTCAAAGCTGTCTACCCCATCGGCACAAGAACCATTACCCCCCGCTGTGAGCGTGAAGGTGATCGTACCTGAGAAGTTCGCCGTTACATTGAACACTGGGTTGAGCAAACTATTGTCTACAAAAGTRCCCCCTGTTGAGGCCACCCAGCTGTAGCTGCCATTGTCGTTGCTCGAACTGGCAGTGGTAGTTCTAGTGGTAAAGTCAAAGCTTTGGGCGCCYACTGCYTGGCACAACTCRTCGTTGCTGCCTGCATCTGTKGTTACCGCTGGGGTAATGGTAAGGGCCATTATATCGTTCACCGTTGCACAAGAGCCATTGCCCGTTGCGGTCAAGGTGAACGTTACCGTGCCGGTCTCTGCAGCATCTGGCTGGTAAGAAGGCGTTAGTGTATTTGCRTTGAGTATCGTGCCCGCTCCATCGTGGGTCCATAATATCGTATTGTAGTTGCTGGCACTGGCTCCAGTGGTCTGGCTATTGAAGTCAAACAAACTTGTCGCCTCACAGATCTCCTCRGAGCTTCCTGCATCTACAATCGCTGCTGGTGTTACSACCAAGTCAAAGCTGTCTACCCCATCGGCACAAGAACCATTACCCCCCGCTGTGAGYGTGAAGGTGATCGTACCTGAGAAGTTCGCCGTTACATTGAACACTGGGTTGAGCAAACTATTGTCTACAAAAGTACCCCCTGTTGAGGCCACCCAGCTGTAGCTGCCATTGTCGTTRCTCGAACTGGCAGTGGTWGTTCTAGTGGTAAAGTCAAAGCTTTGGGCGCCTACTGMTTGGCACAACTCATCGTTGCTGCCTGCATCTGTGGTTACCGCTGGGGTAATGGTAAGGGCCATTATATCGTTCACCGTTGCACAAGAGCCATTGCCCGTTGCGGTCAAGGTGAAMGTTACCGTGCCGGTCTCTGCAGCATCTGGCTGGTAAGAAGGCGTTAGTGTATTTGCRTTGAGTATCGTGCCCGCTCCATCGTGGGTCCATAATATCGTATTGTAGTTGCTGGCACTGGCTCCAGTGGTCTGGCTATTGAAGTCAAACAAACTTGTCGCCTCACAGATCTCCTCRGAGCTTCCTGCATCTACAATCGCTGCTGGTGTTACCACCAAGTCAAAGCTGTCTACCCCATCGGCACAAGAACCATTACCCCCCGCTGTGAGCGTGAAGGTGATCGTACCTGAGAAGTTCGCCGTTACATTGAACACTGGGTTGAGCAAACTATTGTCTACAAAAGTRCCCCCTGTTGAGGCCACCCAGCTGTAGCTGCCATTGTCGTTRCTCGAACTGGCAGTGGTAGTTCTAGTGGTAAAGTCAAAGCTTTGGGCGCCTACTGMTTGGCACAACTCATCGTTGCTGCCTGCATCTGTGGTTACCGCTGGGGTAATGGTAAGGGCCATTATATCGTTCACCGTTGCACAAGAGCCATTGCCCGTTGCGGTCAAGGTGAACGTTACCGTGCCGGTCTCTGCAGCATCTGGCTGGTAAGAAGGCGTTAGTGTATTTGCATTGAGTATCGTGCCCGCTCCATCGTGGGTCCATAATATCGTATTGTAGTTGCTGGCACTGGCTCCAGTGGTCTGGCTATTGAAGTCAAACAAACTTGTCGCCTCACAGATCTCCTCAGAGCTTCCTGCATCTACAATCGCTGCTGGTGTTACCACCAAGTCAAAGCTGTCTACCCCATCGGCACAAGAACCATTACCCCCCGCTGTGAGTGTGAAGGTGATCGTACCTGAGAAGTTCGCCGTTACATTGAACACTGGGTTGAGCAAACTATTGTCTACAAAAGTACCTCCTGTTGAGGCCACCCAGCTGTAGCTGCCATTGTCGTTACTCGAACTGGCAGTGGTTGTTCTAGTGGTAAAGTCAAAGCTTTGGGCGCCTACTGCTTGGCACAACTCATCGTTGCTGCCTGCATCTGTGGTCGGCAATGCATTTACTGTTAACACCGCATCTGCACTATTAATATTATCCGAACAAGGAGCAAGACTGGTTACAACGAGCTGGTATTCATCATTATTTTCGCTATTCGCTACATTAAAAACCGTTAAACTACTGGTTGTAGCTCCTGCATACTTGAGCCCATCTATGGCATTGTTCCAAGTACCTCCACCATTGGTACTCACCTGCCATTGCAAGGACAAATCATCTCCTGTAACTGAAGAAGTAAAAACAACATTATCTCCTTCACAAACCGTTGTATTAATAGGGTCCACCACAATGATGGCCTCTTGTTTCACCGCAACAGAAGCAGTTGAACTTATATCAACAGGAGAACAAACATGTACATCCCGTACAAAAACCAGACTGTAAATAGTATTGCTACTCGGTGATACAGCCACTGTATGGCCATCCGAAATACCTACTAAATCAAAAGTACTTCCTCCATCTGTATAACGTACATCAAATGGACCATTGCCAGATAGATTAAAAGTCAAGTTAGTGGATCCACCATTACAAATGGTTGCGTCTCCCGTAATACTTCCAACAGGTAGAGCATTAATGGTTGCCGTAGTAGCAGCAGACAAGGAACTCTCACAATTGTTCGCTAACACATCAAAAACTTGTACTTGGTAATTTCCCGACTGTGCTGTAGAATTAAGCACTACCGAAGCAGTAGTTAAACCTGTTGAAATTCCGTCTTTATACCAAAGATATGATCCTCCGGCTGGTGCTGCAGAAGATGTTAAAGTAACATTGGAGCCATCTTCACAAACCTCAACAATTCCTCCGGTTGCTGTAATGGTGGGTTGGGTTGGGTTGGCATGTACCGTAACACTTTGAGAGTCGGAACAAGGAATAAACGCAGCATAATCATTTACAAAGCTAGCTGCATTGTCGTTATTTCTTCCTACTGTAATAACACCAAAAGTACCGGATGCATTTTCAACTCCTTGTAATACACTAGCACTGACCGTATTGTCGTAACGCTCTGTATGAATTTCTATACTTTGAGAAGCTTCATCTAGTTTGAGTTGCGTGCTTACTAAATCTGCCGAACCAAACCTTGGTACATTATAATAACTTAAAACAAATACCCGGTTGGGTGCCACTCCATTAACACGGTATTGAATTCTGTCAGACGCAGATGCAGAAGGATCTAGATCGGTTCTTAACAGCGCAATCATATTTTGAGGAAGGACCCCACTATTCGGAATAGATTTGGCTAGAAATGAAGACTCTATATAATTTGAAAAAGATATGTTGCCATTGGTTGACACATACAGTTGGGTATAGTCCGACCCAAAAAAACTAAATGTAAAACCGATATTTACCGGTAAAGATACTGCATCATCCAGTCCTTCTAAAGTTGTCAGACGGGTCCAACCAGAGGCAAGGTTATTTTCTAACGAATAAGTTCCGCTGAGGTCGCCATTGTAATAGTTCGAATTAAAATAATCTATGGTATGAGACCCCGGACCAGCCACATTAGGATCAAAATTTGCTCCAGAAATGCCATCCCCACTAAAAACACCGCCAGGGGTATCACCAGTTAACACTGCAATTCCATCGTTTTCACAATAGTCAGTATCCAACCCAGTAAAGCCACATTGGCCATACCCTGAAATCGATGGGCCTATAAAAAAAAGTAACGTTATTAAACGCAGAAATAATTTCATATTGGCTATGGTTATAGTTATAAATCTAAAAAAACTCTAGATAGTAACCATTTAGTTTAATTCTCCTTTTGAATTTGTCTTAATCAAGCACATTTTTTCTTGCTTATCCAGCGATACGGTACCAACCATATACAGTTTGTCGTTGAAAGCAATTGCTTTTCCAGGAACATCGTTTTGCCCGCCTCCAAATGTTTTCGACCAATTAATATTGCCAAAACCATTAATAGATGCCATATAAATATCTGTGTCTTCTCCATTTACTTTTGTTCCTGTTATTATAAATGCATCATTAAATTGATGAATAGAAGCCGAACGAATATTCAATCCAGTATTCAAAGAAAACACTTGTAGGTCTGCACCTGTCAAAGAGCTTGGAAACGACGATATGAACAATTCATTTTGATCATTGATGTTGCTGTATCCCAATGCGGTTATCCAATCTCCGTTAATGCTAAAGTCACTACCAAAATGATCTTCGGACTGTCTTGAATAAGCAGGAGTACCAACTGAGTTGGAAAGGTTGATACTAAATTTCAACAAGTTAAACTTACCCAAATTATCTCCATTAAAATCCGCCGAGGTGGAGCCTATAAAAAGATATTCTCCCGGGCCTGAACTAAAGGCACTCTCAATTCTTGAATCCGTCCCTTCTGCACCACCGCTGTATCCAAAAATTTTCTCAAACACAATAGGGGACTCTTGCAGGTCAGCAGTAAGCCTTGGAAAATAAAATTTATTCACACCCAACCCTCCATAAGTTGGGTGGGCCGTATTCGAATACCCCGCCACCAACAATTCACCATCCGGGTTTAAAGAGATGTCATTCACCGACTCTATTGACCTTTTTATTCCATCCGACTCCAGTTCCTGTATGGTAGCTTGGGCCAAAACAGCCCCACTTGATGCTAATTTCACAACTGTGATTACTTGAAGTCCAACTCCTGTAGTGGTATTTCCAGCAATGTAAATATTTCCATTCGAATCAGCATCAATGGCCCTTCCTTCATCCGGAAATTCTGTACCATAAGAATGTTTCCAAATGGTATTACCATTCAAATCTGTTTTTACAACATAAAGGTTTTTCAAACTATCCGGGTTGTTGGTGCTGTTCGTTCCAACCATGTACACGGCATCGTCCACGATAACCAAGTCGCATCCTTTTTGATCTCCTTCACTTCCATAGTATTTAATAAAATGAGACCCATCTTGTCTTTTCAGATTCATAGAATCGTCACATGAAAAAAGTAAAATTACTAACACCAATAAAAAGCTCAGGTTCTTTATCATTTATTCTTTTTAAATATCCTATTAAAAATATTTTTAGTGGTTAATTTGTTGATTTTTCTTGGTTTGTACAATGGTTTTATCCAACTGATGTTAAACAAGAAGCTGTTTGCTATGTAGTCATCATCTACATGGGCATACAAGAAATTTTTATCGCTGTGGTACCCATTTTCAAATGGGTACTGAACAGAGCGGTCCACATTAGAGTTGAACCCTTTAAAATATTTGATTTCAAATGAGACAAAACTATATTTTAACCTCATTTGAGCGCCTCCCCCAAGGTAGGCGCCATAGTTGAAACTAGTGCGCTGATTGGAATTGCTTTCAGATGGTCCTGAAGACTCAAAGGCCCCCTCGCTACCTTGAGAATTTGTATAATTAAATTCATAATTGGAACCCAACAACATGTTCATTGAAAATCCCGCAAGAACAAAAGGAGCAATTTTTTTCTTATTGAACTTATATTTACCTCCCAAATCTACAACAAAAAAGCTGTTTCTTTCTTTTTTAAACAATACGTCCTTTCCAAACATAACTCTGTTATAGTCAAAAGATCGCTGCATAAAAGAAACATCCATTATGCCACTTATTTTATCATTTAAATGTATTTCTAGGCCTGTTCCAATCTGAAATCCCAATTTAGACTTATAATCTCCTTTGGATTGATTGCTCCCATCCATGCTTTGGGCATTGATAACAGTAAAGTTGCCAATGTTGACCCCAACTTTTGCCATGTGCCACGAAAACACAGGAGTGGTTTTAAAATTTCTTGAAAGATAAACCAGTTCGACGGGGTCATTTACTTCATCCACTTTATACTCCGGGTCCAAATTCAATAATTTTAAGTACGAGTCTTCTGCACTTATGGGATCATCTACCAACAAATATACTTGCGTTAACAACCAATATGCTTGAATTTTCTCCTGCTTTGTAAACCCCTTGTCAATACATGGTTTTAAAATGGATGGAATGGAATACAAATGTCCTTTGTCGAAATTGCTCCGAGACAGCTGCAATGTTTCTTGACAATTCCTTTGCGCGAAAGCTGCAAAACACTCCAATAATAACAAAAAACACAATACCCATTTTGCCCGCATATTTCTAATATTTATCAAACTGTTTGGATATACATGTGTACCTATATTTTACTTTATCTTCTTCTCCCACGTAAATTCTCCACTCTTCTTGTGTCATGTTGCGTTCCATCATATCACAGATTTGGTTGGCCAAATCATGTGCATTGGTTGGCCAAACTCGAATTTCACCATTTCTATTAGCAGTAATCAACTTCGTGCTATTGTTGGAGAATCCCAAATCAAATACATAGTCGTAATTGTCTTGAAGCACCAATGGCAACTCATCAATATTCTCAAGTTCATACAAGTTAACAGTTCTATCAAAACTTGCAGTTGCTATCATTTTACCATCGCCACTGAAAGCAATTTGGTTAATTCTAGACTTGTGCTTGTGCAAACTTTTAATCAGTTTGTAATTATCATTTGCATCGTACAAAAACAACATACCCGACTCATCCCCTACTGCAAGAATGGATCCATCTGCACTAAATTGGGCTACGTGATTTTGCACCCCAGACGCCTTTACTATCGTTCTCATATTGGAGGTCGAGGCATCCATAACCATTACAGAACCATCTATTCCTGCAAAAGCCAATTCCTTATTGCCCTTTCGGATATCAAAAGATTTATACATAACCGGCAAGTTGATAATGTCTCTGAAACTATTATCCTGGTATTTCCTTAATGTCAAGTCACTGCCCAATGAATAAAAGCTTTTATCGTCTATAAACTGAACATCATAAATTAAACCACTGTGCCCTCTTATATTTTCTATTCTATTTTCATTTTTTAAATCAATCAATTGCACATATGCCGAATCACTTAAAACCGCCACTTTGCTTTCTGAAGGATTTAATTTTATCATCCTACCAGAAGTGTTTTCTAAAGCATTTAATATAGAAAGCTGGTTGGCTTTATTTTTAAAAGCAAATGATTTGATTGTACCATCCGAACCTGTGGAAAATATCTCATCCTTGCGTTTCGAAATGGCAATCGACTTAACAGCATCCCGGTGGGCACTAACTGTATTGAATCGTCTTCCTTTTAACTTGGACACGGCGTTGTACAAACCATTGTAAATATACGGATCGTGTAATTTCCCCTTGTACTCTTTGTTAAATTCAAATGCTTGTTTGGCCAACAACGCCTGTAACGTGTCATTCTCCACTTGTACCGATTTCACAGCCATAGACTGGGCCAATTGAATATAGAAGTAACGATCCGCTAAATTCTGAAATCGAATAGCATCTTCTGTTTTTTCATCTGCCCTTATGCGTTGCTGATTGGCACTATCTGTTGCCACAATTGCTTCTTGGGTTTTAATATCAGCCTTGTTCTTTTGAAATTCTGCTTCATTTTTTTGAACCTCAAGCTTGCTTAAAGTTTGCTGCAAAGTTTCATTGGATTCAAGTAAATCGGCATTGGCCTTTTCAGCTGCCAATTGCGCTTCCACAGTTTCTTCAAGGGCTTTTTCAGTTCTTGCTTTTGCATCCCTTGCAGCATCACTCTGAATCAATGCCTCTTGGGTTTGTCTATCTGCTTCAATTTTTTGTAAAAAGCCATATACGAACAACAACAAGGCAATAACCGCTGCTGTGCCTAATACGATAGACACAACCCGCGCCTTTTTCAACAACCTTTTCTGAAGCAGCTCTTGGTTTTTTTGTTCCGCTTCGTAGGTTATCCTTGAAGTGTCCAAAAACACCATAGCGCGTTCAAAAGCCTCATCGTATCGTTTGGCCCAAATCCTGGTTGGTTTTTGTTTTTTCTGCCAATTGAGCGCTAATTGCAAATCTGGTGGCCGCCAAAGGCCTGTTTTACCAACTTGGTACATGGCAGCAGCTTCCGATAGCCTTTTGTACATTTGGGCACTTTCCGCCTCTTCATCCACCCAATTTTTTAAACGAACCCAAATTCGCATCAAACTTTCATGCGAAAGTTCAATAACAGAATTCGCAGTTAACTTTTGATTAGCAGGGGGCATTAACAAAGACCTACCCGGCTTTCTAAACTCTTCCACCACTGCAATTACATCTTCTTCATTAACTGCTGCAATTTCGGCAATGGTATTGAGGGGCATGGGTCTGCGCACCCCTATGTTATCTGTTCCTTTTTCCGTTATCGATTTAAAAAGGACCTCGGCTATTTCTTTTTGTTTGGTATTAAGTTCTTCAAATGCTTCATTGGCATGCAACGATAGTGCATGGGAAATTTTACCAATTGAATTGTAATGCCTAAAATCAATGGGTTCTTCTCCATCTCGGTGCTCCACCCAGTAGTCCCAAGTACGCATCAAGGCATGCTGTAAAATTGGCAACTGATCTGGACCGTCCCCAACTTCACTAAGCAGTTTTTTCACCAATCGCTCTGTAATTCTTCCCCCACCCACAGCAACGGGACCTTCAACCGCCATTCTTTTTTGATCCCTCGTCATTTGAGGAATTAAATAGTTACTCACGTTCACCATTTTGGTGAACCCTGGAAATTTAGAACACTCTCCAATAAAATCTGAACGAAGCGTTATGGCCAAATATATGGGTACTTCTTGATTTGTAGCTGCCTCTATTAACAAGCTAACAAACAACATCACATCCTCTTCTGCTCCTTCTGCATCTTCGTTGTCTTTGAATCTAAAAAGTTCTTCAAATTGATCAACAAATATTAAAATGTTTTCGCCACTTTTCTGAATAAACTGCGACGCAACTTTAACCAAACCATCTCTACCCGATCGTAAAATGGAAGATATAATCTTTTTATCTAAATGCTCCTCCTCTTGGTCAATGCTCAGATATCCCCGCTTAGAACGTGTAAAAGCTTCTGCCAATGCATCGATAGGATTGTTTCCTGGCCTGGCCACTACCACATTCCAATTGGGGCCAGTTTCCGTAACAAAACCACCAAAAAGAACAGGCATAACACCACAATACATCAAAGAAGATTTACCACTTCCAGAAAACCCTAAAATCGTCGCAAAACGATTTTTAGATAATTTTAGCAGTATTTCGTCAACCTGGCTTTCTCTTCCAAAAAATAGATGGCATTCATTGATCCCGAAAGGTCTCAGCCCTGGAAAAGGGTTTTGAAGTTCACCTCCAACAACAGAAAATTTGTCATCGGCCTGATCTTCACTTTGTTCAGAATCAAATTGATAATTTAGCATTTAGCGGTATTCATTCTAATTTAATAAGCAAATAATGGTTTCTGCACATAAAATGCAAGTATTTCACTAATAAAGCAAATTTCTAATCCTTATTTAAAATCACTTAAATATGGTTGATCACTTTGGTAGCGAATTCTATGTTATCCGCCAACAATTCATAAAATTTACTTTTATCTATCTTAAATAACACAGAATCTTTTACGGCCATCACCATATTGGATTCAAATGCTTGGTAATCAGTCATTTCCCCTATAAACTCACCTGAACTCAAGTCCTTTTTTATTTCCTCCCCTGCATATAAGTTTATAGAACCGTCGTATACAATGTAAAAATAGTGGTCCTTTAACCTGGTAAGCGACAAAGTATCTCCTTCTTTTATGAACACATCATCGATATAGTCAGCTAAATAAGTTAACAAAAGACCTGAAACATTCACGAAATAAGGCAGAGACTTCAGAAACAATACTTTTTCAAAAATCAGAGTAGAGTTAGAGTTTTTAAACCTTGCGCCAATATTCATATTCAACCGTTCATACTGCCCTGTCTCTAATCGTTTTATATTACTGGCAAACAAAGACGCTTCAATATTGTAAAGGGACCACGCCGCAACTTCCTGAACTAATAAATCGGGGTTAAATAAATTGGCAATAAGATCATCCTTGAATTCGGTCAATCTCTGCAACCCTATTTGATGAATAACGCACGATTTGGTCCATCGGTTGGTCTGGTTGTAGTCTCTATTGATTAAGAATTTCAACACCTCTTTTTGGGACAGCCCTGATCTTGGATAGAAAAATTCTAATTTCTTTGCTTTTTCCAAATCTGAAATATCGTCAAACAGAGGAATAACCCTCGCTTTCAATTGCTCAGATAAAAGAACATCCAAAAGCTCTACAGCATAAATAACACCTTCTGTAGTACCGCTCTCCAAGTTTTCCTTTACTAATTTAATAGATTGGTAGTCGTATAACATAGAAAGCAACATGTAAACATGTTCAATGTCATGGGTGTTTTCTTCTTTTAAAGCCCTAACAATTTCACCTCCGAATCCAATTTTTGGCACTTCGCTTAATGCAGCCAAATTCCAAGCCACATCCGATATATCCGCTTCTATCAAAGGGCGCAGTTCAGATATTTGACTTAAAGATGCTTTAAAGCCACATTCTCCCAAAGATTTTAATACCTGTGCAACCAGTAACTTATCTGGAAATGATACCTTAGACCACAACATGGAAATGGCCTTTTTGCCACCCACTCTTCCTATTATTTGCAATATTCTGATTTGTGTGAAACTATCTTGTCCAACTCTGTAAAATGCAATATCCAATTCGTCCAAGGCTTTTTCACCAATTTTCACCAATGTATTGGCCGAAATATTGCCAAAAGCCGGTTCTTTTAAATTTTCTATCAAGGAGTTGAGCACTTCGCTGTTATTCCTTTTTTCGGAAGTATTGATTGCCGTGATGCGCACATGTTCGTTGTTGTCTGATAACAATTCTATTAAGTAAGACAACCCTTCATCGTCCATTTGATTGCCTATCAACTCTGCTGCATATTGCCTGTCCTCAAAATTTTCGGATCTAGTTAATTTTAATATTCTTTTTTTAGGGATATCGCCGGTTTCAAGCATCAATTCTATCTCCGCCATAGACAACTGGTACCTTCCTTTATTGAAGTTGGTTTCATTTTCGAACTTAATGATGTACTTATCACTTACCGACAACCCTTTGATTTCATTCAATTTTTTTTGAGCAAAATATTTAGTTTTTTCGTTCATATTCCCCATCATGATATTAATGGCCTGGGGTACACCTTGTGGGTTGATTTTTTCCAATAAATTAAAAGAGAATATGACCTTTTCATTTTCTTTGGAAAACAGGTTTCTTTGCAAATGTTTGATGATGCGTACTCTATCGTTTTGGTCCTCCACTTCCTTTTTCTGACTCTCTAATTTGATGCGTATCTTCAGTCTATATTGGGCATGTAGCTTGCCAACAATAATAACGTAAACGATGGTTAAAAATACCAAAACAACTGAATAGTGGATGAGTTCAAAAAAGGACAACAAGGACAAGCCAAAAATAAGTGCTCCCGCTAACAAACGCGAACTTTCATTCACTATACCCTCCACTTTGGTTTGGATATCAAATCTTACCTTTTTATCCAACGGCATGAAGTACAACTTAAAGGAAGGGTTTTCTAAGGAATCTCTTAGTGTATAGCTGAAGAATCTGGTCATGGCAACAAATAAGAAAAACCATAAAAACGCCACACCAATTTCGTTTTTATCAAACCCGATAAAAAAGCCTGCCAATACAGACAATATGGTAAAAACACCCACAATAATAGGCAAAATGATCAGAGCAATTTTGAGCCCGTAATCCCCAATTATCTTGTCGTTCACAAAAGTCTGTAACAAAAATGATGTGATTAAAACCGCCCCATTGAAAATGGCTAAGAAATTTCTTAACTCTACTTCTAGAGGAAACTGTTGGGCTGTTACACTTTGAAAAGAATAATGTACAAAGGTAAATGTCACCATCGATGTGATCAAAAACAAAGACAACAATAAGATGTAATTGTCCTTAATCAGTTGTGAAAATTTCAACCCCCGTTTTCTACCTTTTCCGTCTTCTACTTCATCTGGGTCCGATTCGGCATCTGCCAAATTAAATTTAATGGTTAAATACACCAATACAATCAGTGCAACTAACAAACTACTGGCAGCAATAACCAGATAAGAGGCCGAATTGGGTATCAAAGAAGATAGAAAAGGAATCGAAACAAAAGAGATTATGGCCGCAGATAGCTGACCAGAATCAATCCAACCAATTATCCTTTTAGATTGGCGCAGGTTAAAAAGCCTTCCGAAAATACCCCAATAACTCAATAATATGACCGCAGTAAGTGGCCAAAACATCGAGAACATGATAAAAATCAATACATCCTTACTAACTGGAGAATATTCTGGATGCAAAAACAAATAATATACCCCATAAACAAAAAGGCAAATGAGAATAAAGTTGACAACAACCAACCTTGAAAAACGCACCCTGTTTTGAAAAAAGGAGTATAAAAAGGTAGTTATTACTCCAAAAAAGCCACTTGCCAATATTGCCTCTTTCAGGTATTCGTCAAGATTATTTAAGAATAAGGTTTCTGTACTGACCTGATATGTCGCCAGAAAAATCCCTATAAAAAAACCTATCACCAATAAAAGTACAACCTGGAATTGCTCATCTGGCCTTACTTTTAATGCTCTAAAAAACGCTCTTAACATATGTTGGCAATAATAACCTCCTCAATATATACAATAAAAAAAGCCCTTCAAAGAGGGCTTAATAATTATATTAAAAAAACTTAACCTTACTTTTGCTCCGTACTATCTGATTCTACTTCAGAGTTTTGTGGATTAAGTTCTTCTTGGTAAGCTTTATTGAGGCCAGCCACTATTTCATCTGTAATGTCCATGGCGTTTGCAGCATAAACAACATCACTACCAGGGTTGAATTTCACTACCATTTGTATGTTGTTCTCAGTACTGTATTCTTTTACATACACCGCAACTTTTTCATACAGTTCTTTATTAATAGCAGCTTCTTCTGTTAATAACTGTTGGGTAGCTGATTCTTGTCTTAATTGAAGGTTCTGACGCTTTTTCATCAAATTCTCCTCTAAAGCTCTAGCCTGCCCCATAGTTAGACTCGAAGCATTTTTTTGGTAATCACTAAGTTCTCGTTGAATTCCAGCTGCACGGCTTTGCAATTCTTTGTCCAACTTTTCTGTCATTCCCTTCATTTTTTCCTGCATGTCCTTGAAGAAATCATAATTAGCCAACAAAGAATCAGAGTTCACATATGCCATTGCTGGTATCCCCTGAGCAGTTTCTTCGGTGGTTGTTTCTTCTTTAGGTAATTCTTCATCGCCAGATGAGTAATTCATTCCAAAAAGTACGGCTATTGCCGCTAAACAAATAACATTTAATACAATTGATAGGTTCTTCACTTTATCCGATTTTAAAATTTAACCGTCAAATATAAAGAAGTAATTCGGCTAATTCAAACAGTATGGTCTTATTAAAAAGAATTTAATCCTGTTTTTTTTTCATGGGGTATTCTAATGGCTCCTTTTTCTTAACTGAATCATCGGAACTAACGTAGGTATATTTCAGTGCAACAGTACTGGGGTCTTCAGAAGGTTTTGGAACTTTCATTCTGCTTTTCCTGTAGTAATAAGCTACCAACATCCCGGTAATAACGCCCATAAGGTGGGACTCCCAAGAGACACCGTAGTGCAAAGGCAAAATACCGCTTATGATGGTTCCACCGTAAATAAAAATAACCAATAAGGAAATAGACAAAGATTTCCTATCCCTTCTAAACAAACCTAAAAACAACAAGAATGATATCAACCCATAAACCAACCCACTAGACCCTATGTGGTATGCCTCTCTTGCAATAATCCAAACCCAAAAATCCGTTATGAGGTAGATCAAAACAATAACTTCCAATGCTATCTTATCAAAGAAATACAGCAAGGCAAGTCCCAAAACAAAAAGTGGAAAGGAATTCGAAATAAGATGGATCCAATCGCCATGTACCAAAGGCGCAGTAAAAATCCCTACGGATCCAGTCAAGGACCGCGGATAAATACCCAACACAGAAAGGTCTGTATCGGTGGCTAATTCTAAAATTTTAACCAGCCACAGCAAAAAAATGAAACCCAAAGTATAGGTTACGCCCCGTCTAAATTTATATTTTTCTATTACAAAGTCTTCCATGAGTATTTATTTTCCCATGGCTGCAGTGGTTCTCAACTTAACTCTGTTTCAGTTAAAAACGAATAATAAGAAGGGTCCAGAACCAAAGTATCTTCATTAAAATCTTTGATGAATTTTTCTATTGCAGGCAGGTCAATTTTCTCCAAATTCAAACCAACTTCCAATGAAATTCCAAAATCAACTTTATCGTCAATATCAAGATGTTCTTTTACTTTTACTTTTCCTTCTTCCTCCAATTCCTCTATCACCTCAGCCATATATAATCCAATCTCTTCTTCCAAATCATCCAACATTGCCATATCTCCGTTCTCATCTTCACGATAAATAATGCTTTTGTATTCTGGAAATTTTTTCGCCGCTTTGTGTTCGGCTATTTCATAAAGTTCGCTATTGTGTTGCACTTGTAATGTGTAAATGACGGCATCGTATATAACTTGTTTCCCTTCAAATACCCCTAAAAAATAAAAATTCACATATTCTTCTGTTTGCTCCTCCCCTTCTACGGAAAGGAACATAGTTCCTGAGTTATTAATTTTTTTTCTAAACTCGTCAATTACACCCAAATCGAATCCTTTATTTTCAGTACTCATTTTAAATTTTTTAGTTTATGGGTTGTACAAATCTCATTTACTGTTTTAAAATACTAATATTTTAATCTACATACAAGAGCTTAATAAAAATTTTAAGTAGTATTGAACATTAATTAACACCAACTACTTTTTGATAATGAATGAAATTCAAAAAAACATTTCCCTTCAAGAATATAACACCATGAACTTGGCCGTTTTTTGTTCAAAATATCTTGAAATTGAAAATGAAAATGAATTTATTAACCACCTAGAATCCATAACAAATAATGAGGACATTTTGTTTCTCGGAGGAGGAAGTAACATTCTGTTTACCAAGGATTTTGAAGGATTAGTAGTTAAAAACAATATTAAAGGGAAAGATACAATCCGTGAAACCGATGAATGGGTGGAACTCAAAGTAGGTTCAGGCGAAGTTTGGCACGATTTGGTTATGTATTGTGTGCGTAGAAATTGGGGAGGACTAGAAAATCTATCCTTGATTCCGGGAACGGTTGGTGCCGCTCCCATTCAAAACATTGGAGCATATGGAGTAGAAGTTAAAGATGTGTTAACCCAAGTGGAAGCCATTGAAATGGAAACAGGAAAAAAACTCCTTTTTGACAACAAAGCATGTGATTTTGGCTACCGGGACAGTGTATTTAAAAGAGAATTAAAAGGAAAAGTTTTTATAACCTCCATAACCTTGCGCTTGACGAAAACCAACCACAACACCAATATAAATTACGGGGCCATTCAAAAGGTGATTCAATTGGATTATAACAATGTTATTTCTATTGAGAATATTAGCAATGCTGTTATTTCTATACGACAATCCAAATTGCCTGATCCGCGACAAATAGGAAACTGCGGTAGCTTTTTCAAAAACCCAATAATCAGTGCCTCCCTTTTTGAATCCTTAAAAAATGATTTCCCAACGCTACCATCTTACCCTGTAATTGGCAACAGCAGCATAAAAATCCCTGCAGGTTGGCTGATAGAACAATGCGGATGGAAGGGTAAAACTATTGACAAGCGCTATGGGGTCCACCAACAACAAGCCTTGGTCCTTGTAAACTATGGAAAGTCGACTGGTAGCGAAATCAAGACCCTAGCCATGGATATCCAAAAAAGTGTTTTTGACAAGTTTAAAGTTGAAATTATTCCAGAGGTAAATATTATCTAGATAGCTATACCAGGAGACTCTGCATCTTGGTCTTCAATGTCTGAAAGTACTTGGTTCAGTATATTCATTCGCACCACCAGGTTCAATGTCATGGCTTCCAATACCTTTTCTGAAGGTTTTTTATCGAAAGCTTCTTTTAACACTAAGTACATCGCGTCCAATCGCTGGATCTCCATTTGAAAAGCATTTTTCGCACTTTTTTCTTGCTCAAAATCCAGTATTAATGCGGTTTTGGTACTAATTTGTTCGTAATAGAACATTTCGATCTGCTCCAACTCCAATGCCAAATTTCTGTTGTTCTTGTTTTCATTGGCGTTCATTGACACGACATGAAATGTCAATGCACCGGAAGTCATAAAAAACACAATGCTGGCAGCCATCCACCAATTGAACACTTTGGCAGCAGGTAGTGCATTGGATACATTTTCCCAAACGCCATCTCCTGGTGTTTCAGAATCAAACGCCTCTTTGTTGTGTTCTATAAAGTCTTGTAATTCATCCTCTCTATTTCCCATTTCACTTTTGCTTTAAAAGTTGAATCAATTTCTTTTTGGATCTGTTCAGTTGAGATTTAGACGTTGATTCTGAAATATTTAGAATCTGGCTAATTTCTCCATGGTCATATCCTTCAAACAAGTACAGCGTCAAAACGGTTCTGTACCCATCGGGTAATTGGGCAATTGCTGTTTTGATGGCCTTAACCGAAAACAGAACAGAGGACTGTTCCTGAATTGCCTCCACATCCGGGTACTCCTCCACACTTTCTGTTGCCAATCTTTTCTTGTTCAGATGGTTGATCGATTTATTTACAACAATCCGCTTAATCCATGCTCCAAAAGTAGAATCTCCCTTAAATGCCTTTAAATTTTTAAAGGCCGCAATAAATGCCTCTTGCAGCACATCTTCCGCATCACCATGGTCATTTACAATTCTCAAAGCCACGTTGAACATGGCTTTGGAGTATAAATTATACAATCTGTTGTAGGCGTGCTTCTCACCACGCCTACATTGATCTATCAGATCAAAGTGCAACTCTTTTTGAACAGGCTCCATCATTACTTACAACAAAGACCCATTAAAAATCCAACCGTTGCATATTGGTCTATTTATTTAAAGATTCTAAATTCTCCTTTGCCACGGCAAAATCTGGTGCAATGGCCAAAGCAGCTTCAAAGTGTTTCTTGGCTCCTGCTTTGTCTCCCTTTTCTTTGTACAACAACCCCTTCAAATTTAGCAATGCTACTTTGATAGGATATTCCTTTTGCTGGTTATTGGCATCGTTAAAAATCACCTTCTCCTCATCGGCCTCTTTTTTCTCCATTAGCAAATCTAAATTGGACTCACATTCAATGAACCTTTTAAGGTCGTATTGTAAAAAGGCAATTTTGTACAACGACTGAAAATCATTCGTTTTCAAATAAAGTCGTTCGTATACTTCCAGTGATTTATCCAAAGCACCCAAACTTTCAAGGGAGCTCGCTGCTATTTCAAAGGATGGAAGGTGCTCCGGGTTTCTAGATATAACGTCTTGCGCAATCAAAGCAGCCGATGCGTATTGTCTTTGCTGAAAATACAAATAACTCAAGAGGTGGGCAATAGAATCATTGGCTGGTTCAATGGCCAACATATCGTACAAAGCATTTTTTGCAATGCTATAATCGTTGTACCGTATCCCTAACAAATAAGTTCTTTGAAAATGGTCCAAAATAGTAGGTTGTTCTTCTGTAGCATTTTCTTGAGCAGCCGCTCCTGATAACATCCCAAAAAATAACATAATTGTCAACGATGTTATTTTAATAAGTTTCACTTTATTCATTTATTTCACTTTTAATTGTAAGTCCTTTTTTCGCGCCCAATTTCAGAAGCAATTCAAAAGCTTCTTCATGGTTGTTTCCTATTTCACCATCCAAAATGGCTTCTTTGATTTCTTCCTTTAGCTCCCCAATAACTTTGCCAGGTCTGATATCGTATAGTTTGATTATTTCTTCTCCGGTAACAGGTGGTTGAAAATTCCGCACTTTATCTTTCGCTTCCACTGTTTTCACCTTGGCCTCCACTTTATCAAAATTGCGCAGGTATTTGCTCACTTTGTCGTGGTTCTTACTGGTTACATCGGCTCGGCATAGCTGCATTAATTCTTCGAAATGATCTCCTGACTCATACAACAACCTGCGCACTGCCGAATCGGTAATGGTTGCTTTCACCAGTGCAATTGGCCTTAAGTGCAGGCGCACCAATTTTTCAACAAATAACATTTTTTCGTTGAGAGGCAACTTTAGTTTCCTGAAAATCTTAGATACCATTCGCGCACCTTTGTCTTCATGTCCGTGGAAAGTCCAACCTACCTTTTGATCAAACCTTTTGGTAGCTGGTTTGGCAATATCGTGTAAAATAGCAGCCCAGCGCAACCACAAATCGTCGGTTTTCACAGAAATATTGTCCAGTACTTGTAATGTATGGTAAAAGTTATCTTTGTGTCCTTTGCCGTTTATTTTTTCTACTCCGTGCAAAGCAACCATTTCCGGAAATATTATTTCCAACAATCCAGCATGAAACAATAAATTAAAACCATACGAAGGCTTAGGGGACAATATAATTTTATTCAACTCGTCTGTAATCCTTTCTTTGGAGACTATCCCAATGCGCTCTTTGTTCTCAATGATGGCCTCAAAAGTATCTTCATCAATATCAAACATCAATTGAGAAGAAAAACGAATGGCTCGCATCATTCTTAATGGATCATCTGAAAAAGTTATGGCAGGATCCAACGGCGTCTTTAGCATTTTTCGCTTCAAATGTTGCACCCCATCAAAAGGATCTATCAACTCTCCAAAGTTCTTTTTATTCAAACTAATGGCCAATGCGTTGATAGTGAAATCCCTTCTTTTTTGATCGTCTTCTAGTGTTCCATCCTCAACAATGGGCTTTCTGGACTCTCGTCGATAAGATTCTTTTCTGGCACCTACGAACTCAAACTCCATCTTTCCTTGTTTAAACATAGCAGTTCCAAAACTTTTAAACACACTCACTTTGGTAGTATCCCCCATGCGTTCGGAGGTTTTTTGCGCCAACTCTATGCCACTCCCTACCGAAACAAAATCAATGTCTTTAGACGGTCTGTTCAATAGCATGTCTCTCACATAACCACCAACAATGTATACGTCGAATCCCAACTCTTCAGCAGCTGCGCTAACAGCTTCAAAAATTTCACTCTTTAATTTATCTTTAAAATTCATTGCCCACTACCAATATTTAATAGCTCAAAGTTAATAGAAAGGTGGGTTATCAACAACTATTTCTTTTGTGCCATACGAAATTAATCTTATAGATCATACCTCAAATATATCCCAATCAAAACCAATGCCCTATTTCCTTTATAATTAGAGGATAAAGCAACTTTTCAAAAATATTTAATTTTTACAGATTAATTTGCCTTTTATTTCGGACTAAACTTCTACCTTTGTATCCCATAAGTTCAGTCCAGAAATTAGCTTATGGCTTCAGCGAAATACATATTTGTTACAGGAGGTGTTACCTCATCATTAGGAAAAGGGATTATTGCAGCTTCATTAGGCAAGCTATTGCAAGCCCGTGGTTACCGAGTTACCATTCAAAAATTCGACCCCTATATAAACGTAGATCCAGGTACTTTAAATCCATACGAACATGGCGAATGTTATGTTACAGACGATGGAGCAGAAACCGATCTTGATTTGGGACATTACGAAAGATTTTTAAACATCCCAACCTCCCAGGACAACAACATTACTACTGGGCGCATTTACAACAACGTAATTACAAAAGAGAGAAAAGGAGAATACCTGGGTAAAACTGTTCAGGTGGTTCCACATATTACGGATGAAATCAAGCGCAACATGGTATTGTTGGCCGAAAAAGGAGCATATGATTTCATAATAACGGAAATTGGCGGGTGTGTGGGGGATATAGAATCCCTACCCTTTATTGAAGCCGTTAGGCAGGCAAAATGGGATTTAGGTGCTGAGAACGCTATTGTAGTGCACCTCACATTGATTCCTTACCTTAAGGCTGCTAAGGAACTTAAAACGAAGCCTACCCAACATTCTGTCAAACAATTGCTTCAGGAAGGGGTACAGCCGGACATATTAGTTTGCCGCTCTGAGCATGCTTTACCAGCGGATATCAGAAAAAAATTAGCGCTTTTTTGCAATGTGGAATACAGCAATGTAATAGAAGCCTTGGATGCTGACACCATTTATGATGTGCCCATATTGATGAGAAAAGAGAAGTTGGCAGAACGGGTGTTGGAAAAAATGAATATAAAAAACCCTAAAGAACCCAACCTGGATAAGTGGAAAGAGTTCTTGGGTAAATTAAAAAATCCTACCGATGAAATATCCATTGGATTGGTAGGAAAGTATGTGGAACTTCCAGATGCTTATAAATCTATTGCAGAAGCATTTATTCATGCGGGCGCCGTCAATGAATGCAAAGTAAACCTGGAGTGGATTTCTTCTGAATTGCTTTCAAATGACAATGCAGAAGAATTACTAGGCCATTTGGATGGTGTATTGGTAGCACCAGGTTTTGGAGAAAGGGGCATTGAAGGAAAAATATCTGCAATCAAATTTGTAAGAGAAAATAAAACCCCGTTTTTCGGGATTTGTTTGGGCATGCAATGTGCAGTAATCGAATTTGGAAGAAATGTATTGGATTTACCGGATGCTTGTTCAACTGAAATCAATTCGGACACTAAAAACCCATTAATTGATTTAATGGAGGAACAGAAGAAGATCACCAACATGGGGGGTACCATGCGATTGGGGGCATTTGATTGCACCATTAAAAAGGGTACCTTAGCGCACGAAATTTATGGAGACACTACCATTTCAGAACGCCACAGACACAGATATGAATTCAACAACAGTTACTTAGATAAAATTAACGGAGCTGGCATGTTGACTTCTGGGAAAAATGCATTAAACGATTTAGTTGAAATAGTTGAAATTCCTGAACATCCGTTCTTTATTGGCACTCAATTTCACCCTGAATTAAAAAGTACTGTACTCAACCCACATCCTTTATTCGTGAACTTCGTAAAAGCTTCATTAGATAACAAAAAAGAATAAACAATTAATATTACTTATAAATGGACAAAAATCAAGCAATAGGGTTCTTCCTACTCGCAACCATCATGATTGTATGGTTTCAGTTTTTTACACCAGATTTAGAAACTGTACCTGTTGACAATCCAGTTGTAGTGGACAGCCTGGCTTCCAAAAAGCCAGTTCAAGACCCTGTCAATACACCTGCTGTTGCAATCAGTGATTCACTTCAACAGTTTTACAACACACAACAATTTGGCATATTTTCACCTTTAGTTGGTGGTACTTCTAAAAACATCACCCTCGAAAATGAAGACCTTATCGTTGTTCTAAATAGCGCTGGTGGTAAAATAGAAAAAGTAACGCTTAAAAAATACTTAACGTTTTCAAAAGACCCATTGGTTCTGGTGGATTCTTCGAGCAGTGACCTCCGGTTATTGGTTAACCAACAAGGCAAAACAGTAGATTTAAATGACGATGCTTTGATTTACCAAACCGAGCAAACGTCAATAGGGGATACAACGATTATTAAATTCGTTGGAAAAGTATCCAGTGGACAAGAACTAGTTAAAACTTTTGTGTTTCCTCCAACTGGTTACAACATTGGTTTTGATTTAACATCGAACATAGACCAAATCTTGATGGGAGAAGTAATCTCATTGGATTGGCTTAATAGTTTGAAACACATAGAACATGACATTGAGGGTAGCAGAGCCAAAACAACTGTTAATTATTATACGGCCGCCGAAAGCTTCGATCGATTTTCGGAAGGTAGTACAGACAACGAAGCTGAACTCCTGGAAGAACCAGTTGTTTGGGTGGGCATGAAACAAAAGTTTTTCACTTCGGCAATTATAGCTCAAAATGCCAACTTTTCTAAAGCCGATCTGAGCATGTCAACCAACCCGGATGACACCTTGGTGGTTAAAACTACTAGGGCATTGTTAGACATCAAGTACGGCAATATAATGGCCAACGAAGGAGAATACAGTTTCTATTTCGGACCTAACAATTATGAAATTCTTAAAAAAGTAGCACCAGGATTTGAGAAAAACTTAAACCTGGGTTATCCGCCATTGCATTTGGTAAATAAATGGGTCATTATTCCATTGTTCCACATCCTTGAAAAATACATAGGAAATTACGGTATCATTATTATTATTTTGGTATTGATAATCAAAATGTTTTTAGCGCCACTTTCTTATAAATCGTATAAGTCGATGGCCAAAATGAAGGTCCTCAAGCCTGAAATTGATGCTTTAAAAGAAAAGTTTGGAGACGACGCACAAAAGCTTCAACAAGAGCAATTAAAACTCTACCGCCAGGTTGGTGTCAATCCGGTAAGTGGGTGCGTACCGATGTTGTTACAAATGCCGATTTTATTTGCAATGTTCTTCTTCTTCCCCAATTCAATTGAATTAAGAGGGGAGTCCTTTTTATGGGCACATGATTTATCTACCTACGATTCTATTTTAACTTTGCCATTTGAAATTCCATTTTATGGAAGCCATGTAAGTTTGTTTGTATTGCTGATGACCGCGGCGCAGTTGGCCTATACTTGGTCGAACAACCAAGTGAGTACGGTGCAAGGTCCTATGCAAACTGTATCCTACATTATGCCTGTTATGTTTTTGTTTATTTTAAATAAATTCCCTGCAGCCTTGAGTTTTTATTATTTCATCTCAACATTAATCACCTTTATCCAGCAAATGGTTATTAAAAGGTATATTGACGAAGATAAAATAAAAGCAATTTTAGATGAGAATAGAAAAAACAGAGCCAATAAAAAGAAATCTAAATTTGCCATGAGAATGGAAGAGGCCATGAAAGCAGGCCAAGACGCTAAAAACAAAAAGAAAAATAAAAAGTAAGTTCTTCTTGCTCAAAATACACAAACCCCCTCAATCTGAGGGGGTTATTTTTATATGTACAATGGCTGTTTATTATCATTATTAAATATCAATTAATATTCTATCTTTGTAAGCCAATTTTGTTTTATAAACCGAATTGTAACCATTATGGAAATTAGATATTTAGGACATGCATCATTCGAAGTAGTTTATGAAGGTTCTACCCTTTTATTCGACCCTTTCATAACACCCAACGAATTGGCAAAAAACATCGATATAACTGAGTTACAACCTGATTATATTTTGATCAGCCATGCACACCAGGACCATATAGTAGATGTGGAGGCCATTGCTCAAAACAGTGGAGCCATGTTGGTGTCTAATTATGAAATAATTAACTGGTTCCAAAACAAAGGCATTAAAAATGGGCACCCTATGAACCATGGTGGCGCTGTTGACTTTGAATTCGGAACTGTAAAAATGGTAAACGCCATTCATTCTAGTAGTTTTCCGGACGGAAGTTATGGGGGAAACCCAGCTGGCTTTGTAATTAAGTTTAACAATGGAAAATCTATTTATTTTTCTGGCGATACTGCCCTGCATTTCGATATGAAATTAATAGCAGAAGAAACAGCAATCGATTTAGCCATTTTACCAGTGGGAGATACTTACACTATGGGGTATTTGGATGCTATTAAGGCAGCGGAATTTGTTGGCACCAAAAAAATAATGGCAGCGCATTACGACACTTTTCCAGTTATTGAAATCAATCAGGAAAAAGCGAAAAATGCGGCTAAAGAAACAAATAAAGAAATGATATTTTTAAATATAGGCCAAACTCTAAAACTGTAGAATATGACCAAAATTATTGCCATAGCCAATCAAAAAGGCGGTGTTGGAAAAACCACAACTGCCATCAATCTCGCAGCCAGTTTTGCAGCACTAGAGTACAAGACATTGATCGTGGATGCAGATCCACAGGCCAATTCTACTTCGGGCATTGGTTTGAATCCAAAAGAAGTCGAAAACAGTGTGTATGAATGTATGGTAGATGGTGTAAAAGCCAAGGATGCCATCGTGCATTCTGATTTTGACTACCTAGACTTGCTCCCCTCCCATATTGATTTGGTTGGTGCAGAAGTTGAAATGGTTAATATTGAAGACAGAGAAGGAAGAATGAAGAAATCATTGGCTGAGCTTGGAGACGAGTATGATTTCATTATTATTGATTGCTCGCCTTCATTGGGTCTTATTACCATCAATGCGCTGACTGCAGCAGATTCTGTTATCATCCCGGTGCAATGTGAATATTTTGCATTAGAAGGTTTGGGTAAACTTTTAAATACAATAAAAATCATTCAATCCAGGCTGAACCCTGAACTAGAAATTGAAGGAATATTGTTAACCATGTACGATGTGCGTTTGCGTTTGTCCAACCAGGTAGTTGATGAAGTTAAACACCATTTCAAAAAGATTGTATTTGGAACGCTTATTCCTAGAAACATTAAATTAAGTGAGGCGCCGAGTTTTGGTATGCCAGCTATTATACACGACGCAGAAAGCAAGGGATCCATTAGCTATTTGAATCTCGCAAAAGAAATATTAGTAAAGAATAACCTAGATTAAAGACGAAATGGCAAAGTTGAATAAAAGAAAGAACGCATTGGGAAGAGGATTGGGTGCTTTGTTAGAAGATAGCCCAAAGAAGGAAGACAGAAGAGAGAAGCTGGTATCAGAGCGGGAAGTTGTCATGTCTATGAACGAGATTAAGCTTACTGAAATAGAGACCAATCCCTACCAGCCAAGAACCGATTTTGACCAAGAAGCACTGCAGGAATTATCAGAATCTATAAAAGTGCAGGGCATTATTCAACCCATTACTGTTAGAAAAATAAGTGCCAACCAGTACCAACTTATTTCTGGAGAAAGACGGTTTCAGGCATCCAAATTAGCAGGACTAACAACGGTACCCGCTTATATTAGAACTGCCAATGACCAACAAATGTTGGAAATGGCTCTAATTGAAAACATTCAGAGAGAAAACCTCAATGCCGTTGAAATTGCATTAAGTTACCAAAGGTTGCTTTCCGAATGTGATTTAAAACAAGAAGAGTTGGGCGACAGAGTTGGAAAAAAACGAGCAACTGTGAACAACTACTTGAGGTTGCTCAAACTACCACCAGACATTCAAGCCGCGGTAAGAGATAAAAAATTATCTATGGGACATGCCAGAGCATTGGTAAATATTGAAAACATTGATTTGCAGCTGTCCATTTTCAAACAAGCCATTGAAAACGACTTATCTGTAAGAAAGGTAGAAGAATTGGTAAGAAATTCACTTGCTCCTAGCAAACCAGTAGCAACAGAAGAAAAAGTTTCGGAAGACAATCCTGAAATTAAAAGAGTGCAAACCAATTTAATTTCACACTTTGGCACCAAAGTGGTTATAAAATCAGATGGAGACAAAGGGGAAATAAAGATCCCATTTGTTTCTACCGATGATTTGAATCGGATACTGGACATATTGAATATGTAACAATGAGATTGCCTTATTTTTTAATTTTTATCCTGACCGCTATTGTCTGCGCATCCGCACCTGCTCAAGACATTGAAAAAGACTCTTTGCTCCTATTAAACAACAGCCAAGACACCTTGTTTGTAGAGGCTAAAAGCGACACCATAGACATTAAAAAAAGCAATTTTGTATTCAACCCAAGAAAAGCAGGATTGTATTCTGCAGTGCTTCCAGGATTGGGCCAGGCGTACAACAAAAGGTATTGGAAAATTCCGTTGGTTTATGGAGGCCTTATCGGGTTTGGTTATGCTATGACCTGGTACAACGACCAATACTTAAAATACAAAAATGAACTTTTTTATATTCTGGACAATGACCTTACCCGTTCACCTTCTGGTCTAAGTGAAGACCAATTGAGGTCCATAATAGACCAGGCAAGACGCGAAAGGGACTATATGATTGTTCTAACTGGTATAGTATATTTGCTCAATATTGCAGATGCGCACATCGATGCCCATTTAAAAGAATTTGATGTTAACGAAGATTTAAAACTAAAGCTGGATCCAACCGTGTTATTGATTGGCAACACGATTGTACCAGGTTTGTCTATTAAAATAAAATTATAAAATGAATATTGCTCTTTTTGGTTACGGTAAAATGGGAAAAACCATTGAAAAAATTGCCGTTGACAGAGGCCATGCCATTGTTCTAAAAGTGGACCACCACAACATGGCAGAATTTGAAAACTTTGATAAAAGTAAAATAGATTGTGCCATTGAGTTTACTATGCCCGAAGCGGCATTCGACAATATTAAAAGGTGCATCGACCACAACATACCTGTACTCTCAGGTACCACGGGGTGGCTTGACAAAAAACCAGAAATTGACCAATATTGTTTGGACCACCAGGGGAGTTTTTTTTACGCTTCTAATTACAGCATTGGCGTTAATATTTTCTTTAAACTGAATGCGTTTCTAGCAAAGATCATGAACAAACAAGCCGATTACAAAGTGGGCATTCATGAAATTCACCACACAGAAAAGTTAGACTCTCCAAGTGGCACAGCAATTTCTATTGCCGATGGCCTATTGGAACATTTAGAAGATAAAAATGGGTGGAAAGAAACCCATACTCCTGCCAACAATGAAATTGGTATTACTGCTGAAAGAATTGCTGGGGTTCCAGGCACACATATAGTAAAGTTCGACTCGGAAGTAGACGAGATAGAAATAAAACATACTGCCCACAACCGACAGGGGTTTGCTCTTGGAGCTGTTCTTGTAGCTGAATGGATCATTAACCAAAAAGGTACTTTAAGCATGAAAGATTTCATTTCCTTTTAATTTTTTCGTTCTTTTTGTAATAAAATCAACTCGACCAATACTTATACTAAAAAAAGATACCATGACATTTAAATTATTCGGTAAAAATAAAAAAGACCAAAAGCCTAAAAGCAAAGGTAGAGAATGGAGAGATGCCATAATTTTTGCAGTGGTGGCAGCCACTTTCATCCGATGGATTTTTATGGAAGCATTTGTTATCCCTACTCCTTCTATGGAGAAATCACTATTAGTTGGTGATTTTCTTTTTGTTAGCAAATTGCACTATGGCCCGAGAACACCAAAAACGCCATTGCAAATGCCTTTAACACACCAAAAAATCTGGGGAACCAACATTCCGTCTTACTTGGACTGGGTGCAACTGCCGCAATACAGATTGCCTGGTTTTTCTGATGTGGAAAGAAACGACGTAGTAGTTTTCAATTATCCTGGTGAATATATAGGCAATTCTTCTGGAAAAGGATACCCAGTAGACTTACGAACCAATTACATCAAAAGGTGCATTGCAGTTGCTGGAGATGTATTAGAAATAAAAAACTCTGCAATTGTAGTGAATGGCGAACCAGGTGAAAACCCTGAATTCATGCAGTATACCTATCAAATATACACCAATAACATAATTAGAGAAAGAGTTTTCAGGCAATTCGACATACCGTTGAACAGTTTAGGCCAATATACCAATTACCAAGACGGGTATGTTTACAGCTTGAACATTACCAAAGAAATTGCCGACCAATTGAACGCTCTACCATTTGTTGAAAAAGTTGAAAAAAGGAGTAATTCTTTGGCCGGAAAGGGCAACCACAGTGTATTGGGAGGCATGGAGTTGGATTGGAATGGAGACAACTTTGGCCCTCTTCAGATCCCTTCTAAAGGTTGGAAAATTGCAATAAACGACGAAAACCTGGCCAAATATGGCAAGACCATCACCATCTATGACCACAACGAAAATGCTTCCATCCAAGATGGTAAGTTATTCATCGATGGACAGGAAGTAACGGAGTATACTTTCAACCAAGATTATTATTTCATGATGGGAGACAACAGAGACAATTCATTGGACTCTAGATACTGGGGATTTGTACCCGAAGACCACATTGTAGGAAAGGCATTTATTATATGGATGAGTTATGACAATGATGGCAGCTGGTTGGATCTAATCCGATGGAACCGTGTATTCAACTTAATTGAATAAAACAAAAAAAGGGAGAAACCCTCGTTTCTCCCACCATATCCCTCAAGACAATATCTCATCCTAAAAAGTCCAAAATAGAATTGACATAGGTGACTCAAGTATTATGTCACAATATTAACAAACTAAGATTACCTTATCGTCAAGTGAACATGAACAATAGGTTACTTTATTGTTAAATAGGGATCTTTGTTATTTTAAAATATATTATTCTATTTTTGCGGCTCAAACAATTACAATATGTTATACTTGATCCCTGTTATATCTGCACTTATTGGTTGGGTTACCAACTACATTGCCGTAAAAATGCTTTTCCATCCTAGGAAACCAGTAAACCTATTAATTTTCAAAATTCAAGGAGTATTCCCAAAAAGGCAGAAGAAATTGGCCGAGCGATTGGGTAAAATTGTAGCAACTGAATTGTTTTCGATCGAAGACATCAAACACAAATTTGAGGATCCTGCTACTTTAGACACCGCATCGGGTGTAGTTGAAGAACGAATT
Source organism: Cytophagales bacterium Alg240-R148 (assembly GCA_900537185.1). Classification (GTDB taxonomy): domain Bacteria; phylum Bacteroidota; class Bacteroidia; order Cytophagales; family Cyclobacteriaceae; genus Alg240-R148. The sequence continues at coordinate 1,043,847 of LS999826.1, read as the reverse complement.
GAAATTTTTCTTAACGAAAAACTCGCCGCTAGCATGCCCATGTTGGCCATGTTCTTAAACGACTCTATAAAGGGTAAAATTAAAGAGACTTTGATGGCCGAATTTATGGCGGCCTTTCCACAAGTCATGGGCTCGTTAGCCGATAAAATTCAAAAGGAAGTAGACATTGAAAAAATTGTGTATGATAAAGTGGTCAATTTCTCTTCTGATAAGTTCGAAGACATTCTTTTTAGCATCATGAAGAAAGAATTCAGACTAATTGAATTACTTGGCGGTATTCTAGGCTTTATAATTGGTATAATACAGGTATTTATAATTAAATTTGGTATGTAATCAAACATACTAACAATGAATAGCAAAAAATTTGTACCTATCATAATCATAGCTGTATTAGGAATTATATTTGTATTTGCCTTTTCTTCACAAATATTTTTCAAAATAGCCTCCAACGAACGTGCTGTAATTTTCTATCAATTTAGCAATGGTCTGGACAAAGAAAACGTACTCACTCCTGGCTTGCAAATAAAAGCACCTTGGAACGATGCCATTGTATACGAAGTATCCGAAAATACCATTGAAGAAAAAATGGACGTGATGGACAAAAATGGTTTGTCCATCAATGTGGATGTTACTTCAAGGTTTTATCCCGAATACGATAAAATTGGTTATTTACACGAAACCTTCAACAGACAATTTATTACCAGATTGGTAATCCCTGAAATTAGGTCAACGGTAAGGCAAGTGATGGGACAGTATACTGCCGAAGAAATTTACTCCACCAAACGACCCGAAGTAGAATCAAAAATTGAAGAAGTGGCCGAAATAGTTTTACAGCAAAACAACATACACATGTCTGCCTGTCTGATCCGGTCGATTGTTTTGCCAGAGCAGATTAAACTAGCAATTGAGAACAAACTCAAACAAGAGCAAGAAGCTTTGGCTTATAAATTTAAATTAGACAAAGAAAAAGCGGAAGCAGAAAGAAAAAGGATAGCAGCAGATGGTGAGGCCATCGCCAACAACATTGTTAACAATTCCCTAACAGAAAACCTTTTACGGATGAGAGGAATTGAAGCTACCTTAGAGCTTTCAAAATCTCCAAACTCAAAAGTGATAGTTGTGGGCAGTGGAAAAGATGGGATGCCATTAATTTTAGGCAACAATTAAGATGCTTCAATGGTTAAATTAGTTCTTTTTAAGAACTTTTTTAACTATATTCGCACTCTCAATTCCCAACAACCCAAAAACAATGTTGAAAATATGTCAGAATTCGCAGAAATTAAAGTAGACGGTAAATCAATTGAACTTCCTGTTATTGGCGGCGTAGAAAACGAAAAAGCTATTGATATAGCAAAGCTACGTGCTCAATCAGGACTCATCACCATTGATCCAGGGTTTAAAAACACCGGTTCTACAAAAAGTGCCATCACATACCTAGATGGCGAAAACGGTATTCTAAGGTACCGAGGATATTCGATCGAAGAATTAGCCGAAAAATCAAGTTTTTTAGAAGTATCCTATTTGTTAATTAATGGAGAGCTTCCGAACAAATCGGAGCATGACAACTTCATTAACAGAATTAAGAGCCATACGTTGGTACACGAAGACTATAAAAAAATATTAGATGGTTTCCCTTCTAATGCACATCCAATGGGTGTTTTATCTTCTTTGGTAACCTCTTTAACGGCATTTTACCCAGAATCATTAGACCCCAATAGATCTGCAGATGCAGTTGAATTATCCATAATTAGGATATTGGCAAAAATGCCAACATTTGCAGCTTGGTCTTATAAAAATGAAGTAGGCCACCCAGTGAATTACCCTGACAACAAACTGGACTATTGCTCTAACTTCCTTAAAATGATGTTCCAGCACCCTGCCGAGGATTTTGTTGTAGATCCCGTAGTTTCAAGTGCTTTAGATAAATTATTGATCCTTCATGCCGACCACGAACAAAACTGTTCGACTTCGACGGTAAGAATTGTTGGATCCTCTCAGGCAAGTTTGTACGCCTCCATTTCAGCTGGTATCAATGCCCTTTGGGGACCACTTCACGGTGGCGCCAACCAAGCAGTAATTGAAATGCTGGAAAACATTCAAAAAGACGGTGGAGACACAGCTAAATGGATGGACAAAGCCAAAGACAAAAACGATCCATTTAGGTTAATGGGATTTGGCCATAGAGTATACAAAAACTTTGACCCTAGAGCCAAAATAATCAAAAAGGCAGCCGATGACGTTCTAGCAAAATTAGGCGTGAACGATCCTATTTTAGATATCGCCAAGGGATTGGAAGAAATTGCTTTAAAAGATCAATATTTCATTGACAGATCACTTTATCCGAATGTTGATTTCTATTCGGGCATCATATACAGAGCATTGGGCATGCCAGTAGAAATGTTCACTGTAATGTTTGCTTTAGGTAGACTTCCTGGGTGGATTGCACAATGGAAAGAAATGAGAGAAAATAATGAGCCTATCGGTAGACCAAGACAAATCTATACTGGTTACACTGAAAGACCGTATCAAACATTGGAAAAAAGATAATTTCAATAAATATATAAAACAAAAAAAGGCTGTACTCCAGCCTTTTTTTGTTGAATTAAAACCCTAATATTTTATGAGTACCGAATTTGAAACAGCAGTTAGCAATTCTAAATCTTTGACAAAAAGACCTGGCAACGACGAACTTTTAAAACTGTATGCTCTATACAAACAGGCTACAGAAGGAGACAACAATGGCGAAAGACCTGGTGGGTTTGATTTTAAAGCAATAGCCAAACATGATGCTTGGGCGAATATCAAAGGACAATCCAAGGAAGAAGCAGAGAAAGCCTACATTGTATTTGTCGGAGAGTTGCAAGAAAAATACGCCTAAACTATGTACTACCATTCTGACTTAAGCTCAAAATCGATTACATTAGGTAGGGAAGAATCCAATCACTGCGTAAAAGTATTGAGAAAAAAGAATGGAGATACTATTACTTTGATGGATGGAAAGGGGTCCATTGCCACCGGTATCATTTCAAATGCCAGTCCTAAAGGGTGTACAATTGCAATTGCAACCCTAGAAAAGCACCCCCTTCCCTCTCCAACAGTCCATTTGATACTGGCCCCAACCAAAAACCTAGACCGCATGGAATGGTTGTGCGAAAAAGCCGCTGAACTAGGTGTTACAGAAATAAGTTTTGTGCTTTGCCAAAATTCAGAACGGCGGGTGCTTAAAACAGAACGTTTGAACAAAAAAGTCATCAGCGCCATCAAACAATCGGGCAACCCGTTTGCTCCAACCTTAAACGAATTAGAACCTTTTGGAACCACCATAGCGCAAATGCCAAACACTCCTGGCGCCCGTTACATTTGTTATGTTGATCCAAACAACCCTACAATGTTAAAAGATTCAGAAGCTAAGGACCCTTATACCTTGTTAATAGGGCCCGAAGGAGACTTTACAACTGAAGAGGTGGAATTAGCTCTACAAGCAGGATTTAAAAAAGTAAGTTTAGGCAACAATGTGTTAAGAACAGAGACCGCAGCGCTAAAAGGCATCGTTACCTTATTGAATAAATAACGTTTTTATTGATAATTATAAATGTATGGGGCATATTAGCACCCTAATAAAAGTCGCATGGCCCTAAATTATATCTGGATAGGATTCTTCCTTATTTCTTTTTGCGTAGGACTCGTTAAACTTATTTTTTTTCAGGACTACAATGTTTTTCAAAACATGGTCAATTCTACTTTTGACATGGCTAAAACGGGTTTTGAATTGTCCATTTATCTGACTGGAATTATGGCTCTTTGGCTTGGGTTGATGAATGTTGGAGAAAAAGGAGGGGTAATTAAGCTTGCTGCCAAATTAATTGGGCCGTTTTTCTCAAAAATATTCCCAGAAATACCAAAAGGACATCCGGCCATTGGATCCATTCTAATGAATTTTTCGGCTAACTTTCTTGGCCTTGACAATGCGGCCACTCCCTTAGGACTAAAAGCCATGGGTGAAATGCAAACTTTAAATCCCCAAAAAGACACTGCAAGCAATGCACAAATTATGTTTTTAGTGCTCAATACTTCTGGGTTGTCTTTAATTCCCCTGAGTATCATGGCAGATCGATCCCTTCAAAATGCCGCCAACCCAACGGATGTTTTTATCCCTATTTTGATAGCAACCTTTTGCTCCTCCTTGGTAGGACTAGTTGTTACTTCCATTTACCAGAAAATAAACCTGTTGAACGGAATTGTACTGTCTTACATTTTGGGATTTTCTATATTTATTTACTTTATAACCAAGTTTTTTATATCCCTAGAACCAGAGCAATTAAAAATAGTTTCGTCTGTGAGTGCCAACCTCATTATTTTCTCAATAATGATCCTGTTTATTACCATGGCCGTAAGAGCCAAAGTTAATGTGTATGAGACATTCATAAAAGGAGCTAAAAAAGGATTCAAAGTAGCAGTAAAAGTGATTCCCTATCTCGTAGGAATTTTGGTAGCCGTAGGCGTTTTTAGAAGTTCTGGAACATTGGATTGGATTACAAGTGGATTTGGTTACATTTTCGAGTTGGTAGGTATCAATGTACAAATTGCTGATGCATTGCCCACAGCATTAATGAAACCACTCAGTGGTAGTGCTTCGAGAGGTATGATGGTGGAAACCATGAGAACCTTTGGGGCAGACAGTTTCCAAGGTAAAATGGCAGGTATATACAGAGGGGCTACAGAGACTACCTTTTACGTACTAGCAGTTTATTTTGGTTCTGTTGGAATCAGAAAAACCAGACATGCATTGGTTTGTGGATTGGTAGCAGATTTAGCCGGAATAATAGCCGGTACAATAGTTGGATATATTTTCTTTTTTGAATAAATTTAATTTACACAGTATTCTATAGGTAACTTTAACTTAACCCAAGCGCGATATGAGTAGTATGCCACACAAAGACAAACACGATTTTCAAAAAACAATCTACGATAACGCTAAAACTCACTTTCTAGGTAATTTCCCAGAGTCTTTACCAATTGAGCAAGCGTACGTACATATTGGCATGTACTTGGGCTGGATCATTGAAAACGATCTGTATTCCGAGTATTTTGAAGATGAAGCTGAGATTCAAATTTTCAGATTCAAAAGAAGGGAAATTTCGTGTACAATTTTAAGTGAGATTTGGGATGGCTATTTAGGATTTGAGCTATTCAATAAAGTGGGCAATATGTTCACTTATTATTACTACGGTGGTGGTTTGTATAGAAACGATTACGAACAAACCTTGGTAAACGAATTGCCTTCGCTTTACCATGTAACAGACACATGGGAAAACTACGAAAAAATGGCTTCTCGAATGAGCATGAGATACACAGATTGGCAAAAATTAATCGGCTAATCATTCAAAACATAAGAAGGTCTTAGTTGTCTTCTTTTAAATTCCCCAGCAAATCGAATCTTACCAAATGTACTGGTTCATTTTCTGGGGAATTTTCATTTTTAAGGGCGTTCACAATTACAATTTCGCTTGTTACTTCTATACCAACCGGTTTGTAATCGGTTAGTATTATTTTACTCCAAATCATTTTACCATTTTGAGCCCGCAACAACATACTGTTGTATTGCACAATACTATCTTGGGCTACAGTGATAAAATAATACTGGTTCAAGGAATCATTGTTTACTTCATAAACTTGTAATTTGTTGAAGTCCTGTTCTTGCAAATGCATATCGTGCAACGGCATAAGTGCCAACGAGTCCAAAACAAACTGGTTGTCGAAAGAAGATTGGAACAATGCCGGCACCTGTTTTTTCAACTTGGTGATGCCCAGCACGTACCCAACTGCGTCTGCTTCTTTACTGGGTTGCCCCCACAACAACTTGTATTGATTTTTAGTGGTATCCGAAGTGAAAATCCATTGTTTGCTTTCAGCAAACCCTAAAGTATCTTGTTGGTAGGTTAAATAGTTAAATCTCGTCTCCCACCTTTCAAGTTGTTTCCTGTCTTGCGCTACTCGTTCGATACCTTGGTCTAAAAGTTCTTTTACGTGGGCAGACAGCGCGGCGACATCTGAAAACTGCTCCTTAAAAAAGTCAGGATACTTTTTGTATTCTTGTTCCAAATCAAACGAAGTCAAAGTTTTTCCGGCTGCATCCACTGCGGTTCCGAGGGCAAATTTTTCCTCTGCCATTTCCAATTGCATAAAAACATTGCTTGTATCTGGATAATATTGTGGGGCAATTTGAAAATTTCGATGCTGCACCAGAGCTAATTTATGCTCCAAATAAGCAACGGGCATTGGTTGCGCATCAATTGTTTTTAATTGGTCCACCACGACATCCTCTATTAACCCACTTAAATCTTGTTCAATGTACTTTTCATTGTCAATACTGCGGTTAAAGGCATCTATTTCTTTGTTGTAGTCTTTTAACTTCGACTTTATTTTTTTAACCGATTCAAGCACTTCTATCTTTGCTGAAGCCCATTTTTTATAATCCCACACCTGCACCTTGTCCACTAAGAAACTTACACTATCCATTCCGTATTCAACAAATTTTTCTAAATTTTTTGGATGTAATTCCTGGTTGTATGGTTTTTTGGGAAGGGCTTCTACAACGGCTTTATATTTTTCAAAGTTAACCAATGCAGAATCATAAAAAACGGCCAATTCATTGAGTTTCATTTCGGCTGTTGTGTCTGCCAACAAATCCAAGTGTTTTTCATCCTTGTACTCCTGGACCAATTCTAGGTATTCTTTCCAGGCAGCTTTGTATTCTCGTTCGCTATTGGAAAAATATAAAAAAGCATTGTTGAATATGGTGTTTTTAGATTCCACCGTTTCCATTCTTTTTTTGATATCAAACTGAACATCACTCAGTTTAATCCCAAACTTGCCCGTTCTTAAATCCCTTCTATAAAAGTCTTCGTAATACTGGTCTCTTTTCTTAACTTCCTTTTCTGTAATTAAGGTAAGGGCCTTGTTCAAATAGAAAATACTAGAATCATAATAGGTCCCAACCTTGTGGTGGTGCACCAGGTAATCCTCTTCCTCTAATTGGTGCTGGTAATACATGCCCATTTGCAGGTTGGCATTAGCATGGTTGGTATTTTTAGGGTCGTTCAAGAATTTCTTTAAAATAGGACCTGCATCGTCGTATTTTTTTGCGCTCAAAAGCAAAAACAAATCCTTGTACTTTACTTTTTGTGCTTGAACAGTTTGTCCAAAACAAAAAAATAAAATTACACCTATTATGATTTTTTCAGTACGCATTTTTTTATAATTCATTCTAAAATAAGGAATTATAAAATGAAATCAAGACTACATCTTAAATTTCCCTTTTAGTGCTTCTAATTTTGATTGCAAATCTCCTTCGGGTTCGGCATTTCTTTTACTCCGATTATCCTGTCGGTTAACAGGCCTCTTCTGACCCGATTTTTTAACCACTCTTTTTTCGTTTTTCGCAGACTTTTCTGATTTCCCAGGTTGGTTACTTCCAAACGGATCGCTTTTTAAGGATAAACCGATTCTTTTCCTTTGTACATCCACTTCCATTACGGTTACTTCTACTTGTTGGTGCACCTTAACAATCTCATTGGGGTTGCTCACAAATTTATCTGCTAAGTGGCTCACATGTACCAAACCATCTTGGTGTACTCCTACATCAACAAATGCGCCAAAATTTGTAATATTTGTAACTATACCTGGTAATTTCATTCCTATTGATAAATCCGATACTTCATTGACACCGTCCATAAACTTGAAAGCTTCAAATTGCTCTCTTGGGTCTCTTCCAGGTTTATCCAGTTCTTTTATGATATCTTGTAGTGTAGGCAATCCAACGTCTTCACTAATGTAATTGGATAATTTAATTTGACCCCGTTTCTCTTTACTTCCTAAAAGTTCTTGTATGCTGCACCCTTGGTCTTTTGCCATGGTCTCAACCAATCCATAGCGCTCTGGGTGCACCGTACTATAATCCAACGGGTTGCCTGCATTCCTTATCCTTAGAAATCCCGCACATTGTTCATATGCTTTGTCACCTAACCTAGCTACTTTTTTAAAATCATTCCTTTTTGTAAAAGGTCCATTTTCATTTCTATATTGCACCAACCCTTTGGCCAATTGAGGCCCTAACCCGGAAACATAGGATAATAATTCTTTACTAGCCGTATTCACCTCTACTCCAACTGTGTTTACACAACTCACTACCACGTCGTCCAAGCCCTTTTTTAACAAGGTTTGGTCTACATCGTGTTGGTATTGTCCCACCCCTATTGATTTTGGATCCAATTTAACCAACTCGGCCAATGGATCCATCAACCTTCTTCCAATCGAGGCGGAGCCCCTTACTGTCAAATCATAATCAGGAAATTCTTCTCTGGCTGTTTCAGATGCCGAATAAATAGAAGCACCACTTTCATTGACCATTACAACCAAAATAGATTTATCCAAACCCAATCCATTTACAAAAGCTTCCGTTTCTCTTGAAGCGGTACCGTTGCCTATGGCGATTGCTTCAATGTTGTACTTTTCACAAGCCATTTTAATCAAAGCACCCGATTCTGCCGTTCTTTTCTGAGGTTCATTAGGATAAATGGTGTCGTTGTAAATCAAATCACCTTGTTGGTCCAAACATACCAGTTTACACCCGGTCCTGAATCCTGGGTCTAAGGCCAACACACTTTTTTGTCCTAGCGGTGCAGCCAAAAGTAATTGCTTTAAATTTTCGGAAAACACCTGTATTGAAGAGGCATCCGCCGACATTTTTGACGATAGCCTAACTTCTGTTTCTAACGATGGTTTTAATAATCGTTTGTAACAATCTGCGATTGCCGTTTTAACCTGTTCTGCTGCCTCATTATTGGATTGAACCACAATGCCTTCGATGGTGCTCAAAGCGACATCTTCATCTGGCATAATGTTAAGAGAAAGTACCATTTCCTTCTCCCCTCTTCTCATGGCCAACAACCTATGTGCTGGTGCGGTAGCCAGTTTTTCTTCCCAATCGAAATAGTCTTTGTATTTGATCCCTTCTTCTTCTTTGCCCTTTATCAACTTAGAGCTAAGCATTGCTTCCTTTTCAAACAATCTTCGAATTTCATTTCGAACCTCAATATTTTCATTGACCCACTCAGCCACAATATCCCTGGCTCCTTGGAGGGCCGCTTGTTTGTCTTCCACCTTTTTTTCTTCACTTACGTATTGCGCTGCTTCCAACTCCACGTCCATATTGCCTTGTTCCAATAGCTGCTTGGCCAAAGGCTCTAAACCTTTTTCCCTTGCCATAGAGGCTTTGGTTTTTCTTTTTGGTTTGTATGGAAGGTAAATATCTTCTAATTCCGTCAAACTAGAAGCTTTGTTGATCATTGCCTCTAATTCTGGAGTTAATTTTTCTTGATTTTCAATGGATTTAAGGATGGCTTCCTTCCTTTTATCCAATTCTCTTAATTGCGTGATCCTGTCTCGAATTGACGTAATTGCTACTTCATCCAAACTACCTGTGCGCTCTTTTCTATACCTGGAAATAAAAGGAACAGTGGCGCCCTCATCCAAAAGTTCTACAACAGCGTCTACCTGTTTGAAAGACACATTTAATTCTTTGGCAATCAACTCTAGATTTTTCAAGCTCATTATTAATTCAGTTTTTTAGAATGTAATACAACCACAAACCTATTAAAAAAGTAAAACAAAAAGAGCAATTTTTAAATTAATTATCCATTCCTAAAAATGTAGCTAACAAGACCAAATGGAATCTTTTATTGCTGTATATTTGTTGGGTATAAATGAGCAACATGAAAATTTCAAAAAACATACGCGAGTTATTAATAACCGCTTCCATTATAGGGTTATTGTATACAACAGGATGGTATGTAGAAGTGGCCGCATTCACGCAAAAAATGGTTTTACAAAGCGGGCTGCTACAGGCTAACGCAAGTGAAAAAACTACTCCTGCAGATTTCAACCTCGATTTAATCGCATTGGACGGCTCCAAATCTTCTCTGAAAGACAGCAAAGGAAAGGTTATATTCATCAATTTCTGGGCAAGCTGGTGTGCCCCATGTATTGCGGAGATGGACGGCATCCACTCTTTGTATGAAAAGACAAAGGGCAAAAACGTTGAATTTGTTATGATAAGCCTGGATAAGGACATTAACAAAGCTAAAAAGTTCATTAAGAAAAAAGGGTATACTTTTCCGGTATACCAACCAGGATCTGCCATTCCAAAAATTTATACTGTTCGATCTATTCCGGCTACCTATGTGGTAGACGCCGAAGGAAGTATTGTTGTTGAAAAGATAGGCATGGCCAATTACAACAATAAAAAATTTGAAAAACTTCTATTGGAAAAAGCCCAACGCCAATAATCTACACAAAAGGCCTGGTTTAATCAATTTGTTGTATATTCATGCTCAAATTGTATTGTTATGACATTAAAAACAGACTTTTTCACCCGTTCAGCGGTACTGCTTTTGTTCTCCAGCTTTCTATTTTTTTCTTGTTCTTCCGAACAAGAAAGCGAAAGTAAAAACGATGGGTATGTTCAATCTGATTCAGGTATAAAGTACAAATTTCTTAAACATGGCATCGGCCCTATTGCAGAAGCCGGAAAAGAAATAACTGTCAACATAACATTGAAAATTGGGGATAGCACCGAAATATGGAGTGCCAATCAATCCAATAGTCCATTTATTTTTATTTACAAGGTAGACCCCATGATCCGTGGATTTAATGAAGTGATTGGCTATACCAAAGAGGGTGACCACATCCAAGCTTTAATTCCAGCAGAGCTGGGGTACGGAGCAAAGGGATCTGGAGCAGACATTCCACCCAATGCTTTGCTCGCCTTCGACATTGAAATCGTTCAAGTTCAAAACCCAAGAATTAAAACCTCAGATGTATTGCTTGAACGCATTCAAACTAGAGGCATGGAAGCGGGCTTGACCTTGTTAGACTCTATTAAATTAGTAGATGAAAACCAGGAAATTTTCAATAGTAGCGAAGTCCAATTTCATTTCTTACTGGCCCAGTTAGAAAGCGACTCAAGCATCCATTACCTCGAGACCATTGCCCTTTTAGAAACTGTCAAAAGCAACTTTCCAAAATCGGCCTCATTGCACCATTACGAGTTTGAAATTGCCAAGAATTACCTAGAAAATGGGGCCCTGGACCTGGCCAAAGTTTCACTAGAAAACACTTTAAAAATAAATAAAGAGTATAGTCCTGCAGTTAAAAAATTAGATAGTTTGAATGCGCTTAACTTTTAAAACGCATACCCTATTTTGATTACATATCGGTAGCCGAACTGAGTAGCATTAAAAGAACCAGATTGCTCTACCACTGCACCGTCCAATGCGCCCTCCAATAATGGGTACTTCTCCAACAACTTCTCTTTGATTTGTTCGTAGTATTCATTGCCTTCAATGGGCTTTAAAGCACCACTCAACTGCAATTTCGCCTTGTATTTAGAAATAGAAGGGCCAATGAATATCATATCAACAGCAAACCGGTTGCGGATGATAAATTGGTACCCCACCTGAAACCCAAGGCTCGCAACTGAAAGTTGAGAATTAATTTCAACTTGGTTGTCTAACACATTGTTTTCATATACCTCTATGTTGTTGGTGAAATCCACATTAAAATAATCAATGTAGGGACCAATGTATATTCCATCCGGTGCGTTTCTTTTATTTCGATTCTTAAAATAAAACCGGTAATCTGCGCTCATGCTGAACCCTTGTGTAGACTTATGAGACCGCACCATAAAGGCACTGTCTTGCAGGCCTAAACTCACCAGTTTAGGAAGCCTTCTTACTCCAGCAGAAAATGAAAAAGATTGGTTGTTTTTTAGCACGCGTTCGTATTCCAATACATAATTACCTGAGCCAAATAAAAGTGGTGCCGTTAGGTTAAATTTTATAAGGTTTTTTTTGCTTATGCTATCTGCAAAATGTTTCTGTTTTTGACCATAACCAAAACCAAACCATAAAAATAGTATCAAAAATAAAGCGGCGCGTTGCATCTTTTTAAGATTAAAGTGTTCCAAAGGTAAAGTTGATAAAAAGATCAAAATAAATTCGTAAAAACACTAATATTGTGACAGTTAAAATCAAGCTCATTTTTAAGTACAGTCCTATGAAAATAACCACTGCAGAAATATTGACCATTGGAGATGAAATTTTATATGGTCAAATCCTGGATACCAACAGTAAATTTATATCTGATAAATTGGATAGCCTGGGGGTAAAAGTAGTGCAAAAAACTTCTATTGGCGATATTAAATCTACCATGATGCGCACCTTCAAAGAAGCTGAAGAACGGGCAGATATAATTATTATAACGGGGGGATTGGGACCAACCAATGACGATTTAACCAAGCCCTGTCTGGCAGAATACTTTGACTGCCCCATTGAAATGCACTCGGAGGGGCTCCAACATTTAACCAAAATGTTTGAAAGCCGTGGCTATGAATTAACCGAAACCAACAAACAACAAGCCGCCTTACCTACCGCTTGTAAAATGCTGACCAACCATTTAGGTTCTGCTCCAGGTATGTGGTTCGATAAAGGCACAACTACTTTTATATCTTTACCCGGTGTTCCTTATGAAATGGAAGCTCTCATTGAAAAGGAAGTTATTCCTAGGCTTGAAAAAAAATATGTATTGCCTACGATTTACCACAAAGTGATCAAAACCATTGGCAAAGGAGAATCTTATTTGGCTGAAATGATAAAAAATTGGGAAGCACATTTACCCAAGAACGTTGCTTTGGCCTACTTGCCTAGTATTGGCCAAGTGAAACTAAGGCTTACTGCTGTAGGAACTGACAGAGCGGCTTTAGTGGATCTAGTCGAAAAGGAAATAAGCGCTGTTACCCCTATAATTGCACCCTACATATTTGGATTTAACGGGGACACCATGGAATCGGCAGTTGGCTCTCTTTTAAAAGAACATAAAAAAACGTTGGCTACTGCAGAAAGTTGCACTGGTGGCTATTTGGCACATTTGATCACTTCCATACCGGGAAGTTCGGAATACTTCCAAGGATCTGTTGTGGCGTACGACAACCAACAAAAAGAAAACATCTTAGGGGTAGATCCCCACACCCTCCAAGCACACGGTGCTGTAAGTGAAGCTACTGTCATTGAAATGGCATCTGGCATAAAAGAAAAAATGAAGACTTCTTTTGGTGTAGCAACAAGTGGCATTGCCGGGCCGGATGGTGGTTCAGCAGAAAAACCAGTTGGCACCATTTGGATTGCCCTAGCCCACGATGCAGGCGTAGAGACCAGACTTTTGCAACTAGGAAAAAATAGGATGGTGAACATCCAAGCAACTGCGGTAAAAACACTCGATCTTATTAGAAGACATCTCAACCAAACCTTGTGAGGCAGGGCCAATCAAAATCTTATATAACATTTCACACACTTTTGCCAAATTAAATCCTTCGAATCACTGAGTTATCAAATTTAATTCTGCTCATTTACAAATACACCAAACCAACACTTAAAACATTGACAAACAACTAGTTACAATAACATTTTTCAATAAAAGCGAATAATCTAATATAAGCTGATAAATTAAATTGAAAATGCTAAATTTGTATAGATTACAGACCGAACACAAACACAATTATGGCATTAGTTGAATTGTTAATGCCCAAAATGGGCGAAAGTATTATTGAGGCAACCGTGCTAACCTGGCTAAAAGCTGAAGGGGATGCTATTGATCAAGACGAATCAATATTGGAAGTTGCCACGGACAAAGTAGACACAGAAGTACCGACAACGCACGGTGGCATCTTGAAAGAAATCTTAGCAAAAGAAGGAGACGTTATTCCGGTTGGAAAACCAATCGCCATTATTGCTATCGAAGGGGAAGGCGATGCAACGGTAGCAGCTCCAGTAGCAGCCTCGGTTGAAACCGTACCTGCCAAAGAAACAGCAGCAGTGGCTACTGAGTCCAATGGAACTGCGGCACCTATAGAATCCGATCGTTTCTACTCTCCTTTGGTTATGAACATAGCAAAGGAAGAGAAAATTGCGATGGCCGAACTTGAACGAGTTCCTGGCACGGGAAAAGATGGCCGTGTTACCAAAAAAGATATTTTAAGTTACGTTGCCAACAGAGCGGCAGGCACTCCGGTACCTGCGGAAGTTGTAACCCCGGCAGCCAGCAATACGGCCGTTAGCGCACCAACCCAAGCGCCAGTAGCTACTCAGGAAGTTCCAGTTTCTCTTAACCCAGGAGACGAAATAATTGAAATGGATAGAATGAGGAAAATGATAGCAGAAAGAATGGTAGATTCTAAACGCATATCACCTCACGTAACTTCATTTGTTGAAGCCGATGTTAGCAATATTGTTTCTTGGAGAAACAAAAACAAACAAGAATTTAAATCCAAAGAAGGAGACAACCTTACTTTTACCCCAATTTTTATTGAAGCGGTGGTGAAGGCAATTAAGGACTACCCAATGATCAATGTGTCTGTGGCAGGTGACAAAATCATCAAGAAACGCGACATCAATATTGGACTGGCCGTTGCACTACCTAGTGGTAATTTAATAGTGCCAGTTATTAAACAGGCTGACATGTACAACCTAGTAGGTTTGGCTAAAAAGGTTAACGATTTGGCCAGAAGAGCTAGAGAAAATAAAATCAAACCAGATGAACTTTCAGGCGGAACGTTTACTATTTCCAATGTAGGTTCTTTTGGGAATGTGATGGGCACTCCAATCATCATGCAACCACAAGTTGGCATCATGGCTTTGGGGGCAATCCAGAAGAAACCTTCTGTAATTGAAACACCAAATGGCGATGCCATTGCCATTCGCCATAAAATGTTCTTATCCCACTCTTACGACCACAGAGTAGTAGATGGAGCATTGGGAGGCATGATGGTGCGTCGTGTTGCAGATTACTTAGAAAGGTTTGAAGCTTCTAGGCCACTCTACTAAATAAAACACTAAAGCCGATTCTTTGAGAATCGGCTTTTTTTTATACCAATTCTCCTGAAACCATCTCTTCTAAAACGATTTCAATTTCTTCGATGCTATTGTACAAGCTTTCGTACGAATCTATAAAAAAGTACATCTCCTGGAACTTGTCTTTTCGGTAGGTAGTGTGTAGGATCTTTCTTACGTCAAAATCAAAATATTGCGGAGCACCACTTAAAGAGTATTTTGATTCTCCAGAGGAAGACAAAATACCTGCTCCATAAATTCTATTGCCCTCGGATTCTTTAATCAAACCAAATTCAATAGTAAACCAATATATCCTGGATAAAATATCAATGGCTCTTTCATTACCCAAGTATTTGAGTCCTAATTCTCCCATTTTTTTAAGGAACCCAACAAAGTGTTGGTCTGTCAACAATGGAATATGTCCAAAAACGTCGTGAAACATATCGGGTTCTTCCAAATAATCTAATTCCGACATTTTCCTTACCCAAGTAGTAGCTGGAAACTTTTTTTCAGATAGCAGCTGAAAGAAGGTTTGGTCTTCTACGATTCCTGGTACCGCAACCACCTGCCAACCCGTGCATTTCCCTAAATGCATATTGGTTTCCTTAAAATCAGGAATTCGATCCGGCCCAAATTTAATTTTCTCCAACCCTTGGATAAAAGCATCACTTGCCATTTTGGGCAAATTATCCATTTGTCTATTAAAAAGTACGGACCAAACTTTCTGGTCTTCTTCGGTGTATTCACTGTAGGTTTGTTCGATAAATTCTTGCATTGGTTTTGTAATTTTTAGACAAAAAAAAAGTCTGATACCTTTCGGAATCAGACTTTGATATATAAAATGATTTTTTTCTTTTTAATCATGAACACACCCGACTATTCCCGAAATGGAGTTTCGATAATAGTAATAATAATACGTGTTGTTCATTGTATTCATGCTGCAATGATAATTACATTTGACGTAAAAACAAAATCATATTTAAGAACTTACTTATTTTCGGATCTAGTTTACCAACTATGCACATTGGTTGTTATGGTATTGCCTAGCGCGTTAACTCTGTTATAATCTGTTTATTTTCAGGGAATTGGGCGATCAACTCATTTCGATTTGCCAATTCAAAATCATCAAAATCGAAACCAGGAGATACAGTACACCCCGTCAATGCATAGTCAACTCCAGGAGCAACACAAGAAGCAAACCAACTTCCGGCAGGCACCATCCGCTGCGGTGTCTCCCCATTCAAAAGGTGCTTACCCACCTTGTAACAACTATAACGCCCTTGGGGGTCTATCTCATGCACTTCCAAAGTTCCTCCTTCATAGTGGTGCCAAATCTCATCTTGTTTGATTCTATGGAATGCCGAAAAATTATCAGCTGTCAATAAAAAATATATGCTGGTACCATACGCCCTATCCCCAGAAAAAACCCCTTGCATGGCTGCCATTGGGATTGTATTATCGCTCCTATAACTTTCTTTATAAAAGCCACCTTCGGGATGGGGTTCCAGGCCCAATTGCTCTATCAGAACTGTTATTCTTTCGTTCATGGTTTTTACTTTGAATAAAAGTAATCAAAGTTTCAAAAAATAGAAAGCCCCGGAAGGGAGAACCCAACCGGGGCATTTCAACTCAAAATACACCCTGTGCTCTTTAAGCGGTATGGATATACGCTTTATCTTTAGAAGCCAAAACGGATCCAGTTCTTTCAACAAGAAATTCATCCACTTTTTTAGCTGCTTCTCTTCCTTCAGAAATCGCCCAAACTACAAGGGATTGCCCTCTTCGAGCATCTCCTGCAACAAATATCTTTTCATTTTTGGTTTGATACGACTCTGCCTTAATATTGCCTCTTGCATCGAGTTCTAAACCTGCTTCTTCTGCTAAATATTGTGTAAACGGATGTACAAAACCCATGGCAAGGAATACAAAGTTGCATGGAATTTCTTCTTCTGTACCTTCAATTTCAACGAGAGTACCTCCGTTTGCCTTGGTCAACTCCCAGTCTATATGCACCGTTTCAATTGCCCTAAGATTGCCCTTTCCGTCCCCTAAAAATGCTTTTGTTAATATGGCCCATTCTCTGTTGCACCCTTCTTCATGGGAGGTGGAAGTTTTCAGAACCATAGGCCATTCTGGCCAAGGGTTTTGTGTGCCCCTTGTAGTTCCTGGTTTATTTAATAGTTCTATTTGGGTGATTTTGTTCGCTTTTTGTCGATTGGACGTCCCAATACAATCCGAACCTGTATCACCTCCTCCAATAACCACTACATTTTTGCCCTCTACCCAAATTTCTTCTTTCGAACCAATGTATTTCTTAGAAACTCTTCTGTTGTGTTGAGTTAAAAAATCCATTGCAGGGTAAACACCCTTTAAAGAGCGTCCTTTAATGGGAAGGTCTCGAGGTACTGTGGAACCTATTGTAAGTACTACCGCGTCATACTCAGCTTCTAAAGTGCCGATGCTGATGTCCTTTCCAATCTCTATGCTCGTTTTGAATACCACCCCCTCATGTTCCATCAATTTCACCCTTCTTACTACTACATCTTTGCTCAGTTTAAAGTCAGGAATACCATAGCGCAACAAACCGCCTACTTCATCTGATTTTTCAAAAACTGTAACCTGGTGGCCCGCCTTGTTTAATTGATCGGCAGTGGCCATTCCAGCTGGGCCTGAACCTACTACTGCAACCTTCTTTCCAGTTCTATGTGCAACTACCGTTGGTTTTATCCACCCATTTACAAATGCCCTTTCAACAATTGTTTTTTCAATATTTTCAATAGATACTGGGTCGTTGTTCAAACCCAACACGCAGGAGCCTTCACAAGGCGCCGGACAAATTCGCCCAGTAAATTCAGGGAAGTTGTTTGTAGAGGACAAAATTTGATAGGCCAACTTCCAGTCTTTTTGGTACACCGCATCGTTAAATTCTGGAATAAAATTACCTAACGGGCAACCAGAATGACAAAATGGGACACCACAATCCATACAGCGTGCTGCTTGCTCATTGATTTTCTTTTCATTGAACTCAGTAGAAAATTCTTGGCTGTGTTTAATGCGTTCTTCCGCAGGTTGGTTCTTTGGAAGTGCTCTTTTATACAATAAAAATCCGTCTTTCTGTCCCATAATTATCCTACTTTTACTAGTTCCTTTTCATTTGCCTCTAGCACCCTTTTATAATCTTCAGGTATGACCTTGATAAAGTGGTGTTTTTCATTTTCCCAATTTCCTAAAATCCACTTGGCCTTGTTGCTATCCGTATAACCAATATGATCTTTCAACATATTGGTCAACTCTTTCTCGGCCTCTCCTTTTACAGGTTCAAACAAAACCATATCTGTATTGCAATTGGCTACAAACTTATCTTCTGGATCGTATACATAGGCTATGCCGCCGCTCATTCCTGCCGCAAAATTTTTCCCAGTTTTGCCAATAACTACAACCCTACCACCTGTCATGTACTCACAACCATGGTCGCCTACTCCTTCCACAACAGCCGATGCGCCTGAATTCCTAACAGCGAAGCGTTCGCCCGCCATTCCATTTATAAATACCTTACCGGAGGTAGCACCCATTAGTGCTACATTGCCAATTATAATTTGATCCTGGGCTTCTTCTCCTGCCATCCAATCTGGTTGCACAATCAATTTGCTTCCAGAAAGACCTTTTCCAAAATAATCATTGGACTCTCCTAGTAACCGGAACGTGACTCCTTTTGGCGTAAATGCCCCAAAGCTTTGTCCTGCTGATCCTCTAAAAATAAAGCTGGCTGTATCTTCTGGCAAACCTTTGCTCCCGTACACCTTAGATATTTCATTAGACAACATCGTCCCTACGCTTCTATTTACATTCTCAATTGGAAGTTCCAGTTCTACAGAAGTTTTGTCCTGAATGGCTGGTAAAGCGTATTTTATCAATTGTCTGTCGAGCACTTGCTCCAACTCATGGTCTTGTTGCATGTTGTTGAATTGCTCCTGTTGGTCTCCTCCTGCTGATGCCAGAACTGGAGACAGATCCAACAATTCAGTTTTCCAATTTTGGACTTCCGGATTCATTTCTAGCAAGTCCGCTCTTCCAACCATTTCTTCTACTGTTCTAAAACCTAAGGCGGCCATCACTTCTCTTAATTCTGTTGCCATGAACTTGAATAAATTCATAACATCTTCTGCCTTACCTGTAAACAGTTTCCTCAAATTTTTATCTTGTGTTGCGATGCCAACGGGGCAAGTATTCAAATGGCACTTTCGCATCATTATACACCCTTCGGCTACCAAGGCTGCGGTAGCCACACCCCATTCTTCTGCTCCTAATAGCGCAGCAATGGCCAAATCCCTTCCAGTCTTCATCTGCCCATCTGCTTGCAATACAATTCGGTTTCTCAAACCATTCATCACCAAGGTTTGGTGTGCTTCTGCAAGTCCGAGCTCCCATGGCAAACCGGCATGTCGAATTGAGCTGATAGGAGAAGCTCCTGTTCCGCCATCGTATCCAGACACCAAAATCACATCGGCCTTGGCTTTGGCCACACCAGCAGCGATGGTGCCAACTCCAGCTTCTGACACCAATTTCACATTAATTCGCGCCTTTCGATTTGCATTTTTCAAATCGTAAATAAGTTGGGCCAAGTCTTCAATAGAATAAATATCATGGTGTGGTGGTGGCGATATCAAACCTACTCCAGGAGTTGAATTTCTTACTCTTCCAATCCAGTTGTCTACCTTATGGCCAGGAAGTTGCCCTCCTTCTCCAGGTTTGGCACCTTGAGCCATTTTTATCTGAATTTCTTCTGCATTGGCTAGGTAGTTGGAGGTTACCCCAAAGCGGCCTGAAGCCACTTGTTTGATGGCAGACCTTTCCCAATCTCCATTTTCTTTTTTAGTGAATCTCGATTCGTCTTCCCCTCCTTCACCGCTATTGCTTTTTCCACCTATTCTATTCATGGCTACAGCCAAGGTAGAATGGGCCTCGTAGGAAATGGAACCAAAAGACATTGCACCGGTAGCAAACCTTTTATAAATACTTTCTACAGTTTCAACTTCTTCTATTGGTACCGGTGCTGCCTTCCTAAACCTAAACAGTCCTCTTAGGGTCACAGGACCAGCACCCTGGTTGTTAATTTTTTCAGCGTACTTTTTGTAGAGCTGATAATCGTTTAATTTTGTTGATTTTTGAAGTAAGTGAATGGTTTCAGGGTTAAACAAATGTTTCTCCCCCCTTCTATTCCACTGGTATACCCCACCAAACTCAATTGGGTAGTTGGAAGTAGAATAGGCAAAAGCATGTTTGGCCATCACCTCTTTTTGAAGTGCGTCATATCCCAGTCCTTTAATTCTAGATACCGTGCCTTTAAAACACTGTTCCACTACGGATTCATTTAAGCCAACAATCTCAAATATTTGTGCGCTTTGATAGGACTGCAAGGTGGATATGCCCATTTTAGACATGATCTTCAACAACCCGTAATTGATGGCCTTTGTATAATTTCTAAATGCTTTGTTCAAGCTTGTAGCTTGCTGGATTGCATTTGAATTGTATAAATTTTCCAATGTATCGAATGCCATGTAAGGATAAACAGCCGCTGCTCCGTAACCCGCTAATGTAGCAAAGTGGTGGGTTTCCCAGCAATCTCCTGCCTCCACAACAATTCCTGCATTGGCCCTTATATTTTTTTCTGTAAGGTAGTGGTGTACAGCACCAGTAAACAACAAAGAAGGTATGGGCACTTTATTCTCAGAATACCCTTTATCGGATAAAATTAGAACATTGGCTCCTTCATTGATGCGTTTTTCTGCTTTTTCACAAACTTTTAAAATCGCTGCCTCTAGTGTTTCACCTTTTGACAAATCAAAATGACAATACACTTTTGCCGAAACAAAACCTCTGTCTTCCAATCTTTGAATGTTTTCAAAGTCCGCCCAAGACAACACTGGTTGTGATATGTGCAACTGTCTGCAGTGCTCGGGGTCATTCTCTAAAATATTCCCTGATTTTCCAACTTGGGTAAACAACGACATCACCAAACGCTCTCGGATTGGATCAATGGGTGGATTGGATACTTGTGCAAACAACTGCTTAAAATAACTGGAAACATGTTGGCTGTTTTCAGAAAGTGCTGCCAATGGGGCATCTATGCCCATAGAACCCAATGGCTCGGTTCCCGATTCCGCCATAGCGGAAAGAATTTTCTTTTCATCCTCTCTGGTAATCCCAAAAAGCTTCTGTGCTGCCAACAATTCACCATTGGAAATCAAAACTGGTTTGTTATCTGGTTGTTCTATTAACCTCAGTTTTACCCTGTAATCCCTAATCCATTGTTGGTATGGGTTTTTCTTTTTCAACCACGACTTTACTTCTTTATCCGTGATGATTTTACCTGTTTCTAAATCCGCTACAAAAATTTTGCCCGGCTGCAATCTTTCTCTGAACACGATATCTTCTTGAGGTACTTTCAGTGAACCTGCTTCGGAAGACATAATGACCCTACCGCTCTTGGTTATGCAGTATCGAGAAGGTCTCAAACCATTGCGATCCAAACGGGCCCCAATTTTTTTACCATCTGTAAAAGAGATGGATGCGGGCCCATCCCAAGGTTCCATAATTGTTGCAAAGTACTTGTAAAAGGCCTTCATACCCTTGTCCATGTTCTCATTATCTTGCCAAGCTTCAGGAACCAGCAAAAGCATGGTTTCCTCTATGGATCTTCCTGATAACACCAAAAGTTCAATTATAGAATCCAAATTGGCTGAATCCGAGTTCTCAGGATCACACACAGGGAAAATCATTTGAAGTTCTTCCGGTGTAAAGTTATCAGAAGCCATGAAAGCCTCCTTGGCAGACATTTTATTTACATTGCCGCGAATGGTATTGATCTCGCCATTGTGGGCTATAAACCTGAAAGGTTGGGCCAATTTCCACTTTGGAAATGTATTTGTAGAAAACCTAGAATGAATAATGGCAAATTGAGACTTGTAGGCATCGTTTTGTAAATCCAAATAAAACTGGTCTACTTGGTCTGTCCTGAATTGTCCTTTATAAACAATGGTTTTCCCAGAAAGACTTGGGAAATATATTTCTGAGTCTTTAAAGTTTTCTTTTATTGCTTTTTCTACAAATTTTCTGAAAATAAAAAGTTTCCTTTCTAGCACCTCTTCAGAAGCGCCTTTTATGAAAACTTGCTCTATTAAAGGCGCAGTTGAAGCTGCAGTAACACCCACAGCATCGATGTCGACTGGCACTTGGCGGTAGTGAAATATTTCTAGTCCAATCTTCTCTGCAGTTTGGAACATCAGTTCTTTTACCGCTATAAGCTGGTCATCCGGTACATGGAAAAAAACCAGACCCGTTCCAAACTCTCCCTGGCTGGGAAGGTCAAGTTGTTTTTTACTTAATTCGCTACGAAGGAACTCAAATGGAATTTGGGTAAGCACTCCTGCACCATCACCCGTTTTTCCATCAGCACCGCATCCACCTCTATGTTCCATATTCGCTAACATCTTGAGCGAATCACTTACTATAGCATGTTCTTTTTCACCATTTAGGTTTGCTATAAATCCAATTCCACAGGAGTCATGCTCTAACTGAGCACAGTACATTGAGTTGCTTTTCTTCATAAGCCGTTGCTTAAAGTTGTAGGTAAATGATTTAAACTACCCGTCGACAATAGGGTGTATGGCGACGGTTAAAGTCTTTACAATTTCGGAAGGCGCATTAAATTGTTTTACAAATATACAAAAATAATCTTGTTTTAATAAATATATCGCAAAACGAAGATCATATATTTAATATTTTCATAAAATAGGGGCATTATTTTAAAATATTTAAAAACAGACCTAAAAAATAGAATGTAATTGAAAATTTGCAAACCAACCTTTCAGTTAATTTGTTTTTAGATAACTTTACAAAAATTTTAGATATGGAAACTTCTTTAACTCAAGAAGAACTTTTAAGATATTCCAGACACTTCAACTTACCGGAGTTTGGAACAGAAGGTCAAATTAAATTAAAACAAAGCAAGGTGCTGGTTGTGGGTGCCGGAGGCCTCGGGGCACCGGTACTGTTGTATTTAGCAGCAGCAGGTGTTGGAGAAATTGGCATTGTGGATGATGATGTTGTAGAGGCTTCCAATTTGCAGCGCCAAGTAATGTACAATACCGAAGATATCGGAAAATCAAAAGCGGAGCAATCTGCTGCCCGAATTGCCCAACTCAACCCCAATGTTCAACTGACCGTTTACCGCACCAGACTCGTAAAAGAAAACATCATGGAAATGGTGGCTCCCTATGACCTTGTAGTAGATGGTACCGACAATTTCCCAACCCGTTACCTGACTAATGATGCTTGTGTATTACTAAAGAAACCTTATATCTATGGGTCTATATTTAGGTTTGAAGGCCAGGTTAGCGTGTTTAATCAAACAAATGGAGGAGAAATCGGTCCAAACTACAGAGATATTTTCCCGGAGGCACCACCTGCTTCGGCCGTTCCTAACTGTGCGGAGGGAGGTGTACTGGGTGTACTTCCTGGTATTATTGGAAGCATGCAAGCATCCGAAGCCATCAAAGTTCTCACCGGTATTGGATCCAGTCTTTCTGGCAAATTGTTTATATTTGACGCATTAAGTTTTAGTACGCATACTATTAAAATCAAAAAGACCGGGATAGCGATAGAAGCACTTGGGGATTATGAAGAAAATTGTGATATAACTATAAATGAAACCAATACTATGAAAGAAGTTACTGTTCAAGAATTAAAGGCCTTAATGGATGAAGGCACCGATTTTCAATTAATTGATGTGAGAGAACAACATGAGTTTGACTTGGCCAATATTGCAGGCGAACTTATTCCTATGGGAGATATTGAACAAAACATTGATAAAATATCCAAGGACAAGCAGGTAGTGGTACATTGTAGAAGCGGCGCACGCAGCGGAAATGTAATTAATTACTTGAATCAAAAACACGGCTTTGATAACCTGTACAACTTAAAAGGAGGAATTTTGGCTTGGTCAGATGAAATTGATTCCAGCGTTCAAAAATATTAAAAAAAAAGGCCTTTTTGCAAAGGCCTTTTTTATTTTTAATCTTCTGACTCCTCGTCACTATCTTCGGCCTCTTCCGCCTCTGTTTCTTCTCCTGTATCTTCTGGTTTCTCATTGTCTTCTGGTTTGGAAGACTTAACAGCATCCCCATTTTTCAACCTTTTGGATATAGCCAAAAATGGGCCTACAACTATTTTTTGTCCATCTTTCAAACCACTTAATATTTCTATGTTGTCATAATCACTGATACCAGTTTTTACCTCAACAGCCTGCGTTTTACCATCTTCAAGGATAAATACCACTTCTTTAGGCTCTTCTTTTTTCTTTTTGTCTTTTCCAGCACCTTCTCCTTTGAAATTGCCTTTTGCCCTACCTTCTCCAGGTTTGGCTTCTATTTGAGACTTGGTTCTAGTAGTTACCGCCGCAAGTGGTACGGAAAGAATTTCATCTTTTCTTTCTGTAACAATATCAACTGAGGCAGTCATACCTGGTCTAAAAGGATACTTGTTACCTTTTGCCATTAAATCCGAATAAGAAGAATTTAATATTTTAACTTTTACTTCAAATTCAGTAATCGCATCCGCTGAAGCTTTGTCGTTGGCTGTATTGGCAATAGCAGTTACAACTCCTTTGAATTTTTTATCCAAATGTGCATAGGAATCCACATCAATTTCAGCAGTATCGCCTACTCCAACCCGAATGATATCATTTTCATTGACATTTACTCGAACCTCCATTTTGTTCAAATCAGCAATCCTTAACATTTCTGTTCCTGCCATTTGATTGGTTCCTACAACTCTTTCCCCTTTTTCTACGCTGAGTTTGGAAACAATGCCACCTGTTGGAGAAAAAACACTGGTCAATCGAACATTTTCATTCGCTTCACTAACGGTTGCCGCACTACTACTAACTATATGGTTGGCTGCAATAACATTTTGTCTGGCAGACTCAAGATCATTTTGCCCAACCTTAAAATTTTGCTCTGCCATCTGGAAATCTGCTTCAGAAATAACCCCTTGATCGTGTAACTTCTTCTGTCTGTTGTAATCGTTTTCCAATCTTTCGAAATTGGCTTCTGCCCGTTTTAATCCAGCTTTGGAAGAAGCTAAGTTTGCTTTTTGTTGGTTCAAAGATGCTCTGGCTCTTTCTAAGGCATTGATCCAGTTGTCGGGTCTGATTTTAACCAGCAATTGGCCTGCGCCAACAGAATCTCCTTCGGCTACATTTAATTGGATAATTTCACCAGCAACATCCGGGCTTAATTTCACCTCGATAACTGGCTGAATCATGCCTGAAGCACTTACCGTCTCTATAATAGTTGATTTTTTAGCGGTATCAAGATCGACTGTAATTTCTTTGTCTTTACCTCCTTTTATCATGACTATTGCTGCGATTAAAACCACCACAACAGCCAATATTATATACAATCCTTTATTGGACTTTTTACGCTTTTTTCTTTGTATTGTTTTAGCCATAGTTCTGTTGATTTTTAAAATTCAATCGGTTTACCCTGATAAAAGTCTAGTATTTTAAGTTTAAATATATAATCGTATTTCGCTCTGAGAAAATCGGATTGGGCTCTTAACAAATCGTTTTGAGCAATTTGAAAGTCAGTAGCATTGGCAGAACCATTTTCTTGACGCAATTTCATTACTCTAAAAGCTTCTTCCCTAGCTTCTAACTGCTTTTGAAGAGATTCATAAGATTTTTCAGCCGCTTTCACATCGTTCATTGCCTGTTCGATGCTTTGCCTTAATGTATTTCTTTGTTTCTGTGCTGTAATTTCCGCTTGTTGTTTTTGAATTGTAGCACGCTGTTTGGATGTTCTAGCATTGAATCCATTGAATATTGGGATATTTAAGTTCACACTTAAAGAACGGCCAATATTGTCATTTACTTGCTGATTGAATGAAACGTCCTGCAATTCTGTAATTTCTCTTTGTACTGGTAAAAAATAGTCGTTATCGTGTACTTGAGAATACTTCAACTGCTCATATGCTTGGATGTTGCTGGTTGGATTCTCTGGATCCGGAAAAGTGACGTTTTCTAAAACTCCAGTTCTAAACAAAGTTTTCGCTCTATCCGAATAGTAAGTATTAATATTCAAACTGGCTGTCAAGGTAGGGTAATAAGCTGCTTTCGCTACTTTCACACCATACTCGGCACTTTGCACACTATAATCTACACTTTTAATTTCTGGCATTACCATTTCTGCTTCCTTAAAAACATCATCGGCACTTTTATCCAAAACATCATCGCGTACCAAGCTAATTTCAGGAATTACTACTTCAAATGTTTCTTCTGTAGGAATTTGAAGCGCTTGCTTCAATTGCAATACGGACAATGCGTAATTGTTTTCTTGGGTAACAACTGACACTTCGTTGCTAGCCAAAGTAGCTTGTAAATTCAACAACTCCGTTTTAGCCACCGCACCTGCAGCAGCTCTTTTTTCCATTATCGCCACCTGTTCCTGGGTGTTTTTTAATTGAAGCTCGGCTGTTTTCAGCAACTCCATATTGAACACCACATTGGTATAATTGGCAACTACCGTAAGCAACACGTTGTTTTTGGTTGTTTGCAGATTGTTTTGTTGAGAAAGGTAATTGTACTGACTTTGTTTTATGGTGTTCTGTTTTCTCATACCACCAAACAAGGAAAGGCCCAAGTTAGCACCAGCATTGGCTGTGTAAGTACGGTCGGTTCTAAACAAGTTGGTTGTTGGGTCAATGGTACGCCCCCAATTAAACCCAGTTCCTCCACCGACATTAAATGTAGGCAACAGGTCATACTTAGTATCCTTGTAGTTTACTTCAGAAGTTTGCAACTGAAGTTCGCTGGATTGAACGTCCAGACTGTTAACCAATGCATGGTCTACACAGCGCTGCAATGTCCACGCATTGTTGTCTTGAGCGTTTGAAATAAATCCAGCCATTAAAAAGAGCAGGAGCAGGTTAATTTTCTTCATACAGTTCAAATTGTGTTCTAATTCTCTATTACTGGGATATAAATTACTTCTTTCACCCAGGAAATACTTTTTAAATAATTCAATGTTTCTTCTCTTAATTCTGAGTCCATCTCAATTACATGACATGCCTCCTGATTTTTCCCCTTTCTCGAAACCGACATCGTTGCAATATTGCTATCGTCTTGAGAAATTATGCCAGAGACAAATGAAATACTTCCTTTTAAATCATTTGCCTTTATAATTATTGTGTGCGCCGAAGAAGTAAAGTTACAGTTGAATCCATCTATTTCTACTATACGTATAACGCCTCCTCCTCGACTTTCACCAATCACCTCAACGGTTCTATCTCCTTTTTTTAGGTTTAATTTAATGGTGTTTGGATGAAAAGTAGAAGCATTGCCAACAGAAGAAAACTTATATTTCAACTTCTGTTCTTTTGCATGATCAAATGCTTCTCTGATTCTTTTATCGTCTGTTTTAAAATCCATTAACCCAGCGATAATCGCTCTATCACTTCCATGCCCTTCATAAGTTGTGGCAAATGAATTGTAAAAAGTGATATCAGCAGCATCGGGAATTCCACCAATTACCCGTATCGCAGACCGTGCAATTCTTACCACACCAGCGGTATGCGAACTGGAAGGGCCTATCATCACAGGACCTATCATATCAAAAACACTACTTTTTTCAGCCATTTTAAATTCTCCTTTTCAATATTAGTAATTAATTTGCAGCGGCAATTTATAAAATTATAAGTGGTTATTATTCAATATAAAGGTTCTAAATGCTTGATAAAAAAGTTAATTCTAAAGATAAGCGGTTGGAGTATGTGGTGTACAACAACAAGTTGGTTGCTGCCAAAAATGCATCCTGTTTAGTAGAAAATAGAGGATTGAACTATGGAGATGGTGTTTTCGAGACCATGGTACACCATAAAAATCACATTCGATATTTTAAGGCCCATTGGCAAAGAATGCAAACCGCTTTCGACGTTTTGGGTTTGACGCCTACTGATGCGCTGAACCAAATACAGTTAGAAAAAGCCATACCTGAACTTAAAAAGGCCAACCACATCGATACCCGAACGACCAGAGTTAAGCTTATTATTTGGAGAAAAGCAGGTGGGTTGTATGCGGCAAACAAATCAGAATGTAATTGGTTGCTTACTGTCAAGGCATTGGAACCTAAAGCAGTTGCGTCCATCCGAGCGGTAGTTTCTAAAAAAATTCAATTGACCCATTCTTTATTATCGCCACTAAAAACTATTAGTGCCTTGCCCTATGTTTTGGCGGGTCAAGAACGGGATAAAAGAAAAGCCGAAGAAATTATTTTACTAGACCAAGAAGGGCATGTAAGTGAAGCTGGAGCTTCCAATATTTGGTGGATGAAAGACAAGGTAGTCTACACCCCTTCTCTTGACAGTGGCTGTATCGATGGCACCATGCGCAAAGTAATTCTTCGATACTGCCAAATGCACTCCATCTCCATTCAAACAGGGCTATTTTCTCTTCAAGCAATGGTAAAAGCCGACTTGGTATTTACGAGCAATGTAGCTGGCCTTAACGTTATAAAGCAAATTGACGACCATCATTTTGACGCCCAACATAGTTTTATACAGCAATTGGCGCTTTTATGGAAGGATGAGGATCGTAATTTACAATTTTAAAATCTTCGTATTCGTAATCAAACAAAGAGGCTCTTTGTTTCAGTTCCAATTGAGGTAAAGGTCTACACGTGCGGCTCAATTGCTCTTTGGCTTGTTCTAAATGATTGGTATACAGGTGTACATCTCCTCCTGTCCAAACAAACTCCCCTACTTCCAAACCAGTTTGTTGTGCAAACATATGCACCACCATGGCGTAAGACGCTATATTAAAGGGTACGCCAAGAAAGTAATCAGCACTGCGTTGGTACAACTGACAAGAAAGTTTGCCATCTGCTACGTAAAACTGAAACAGTGCATGGCATGGAGGCAATGCCATGTGGTCTACATCAGCCACGTTCCAAGCGCTAACTATGTGCCGACGTGAATTGGGGTTGTTTTTAATACTGTTGAGTACATTGGTAATTTGATCAACAGTTTTTCCATCGGGGGTTGGCCAGCTGCGCCATTGGTGTCCATATACAGGCCCTAAATTTCCATTTTCATCTGCCCATTCGTCCCATATACTAACCTTGTTATCTTTCAGGTATTGGATATTGGTATCACCAGCCATAAACCATAACAACTCGTGTATAATTGACCTTAAATGAAGCTTTTTAGTTGTAACCAAAGGAAACCCTTTCTGTAAATCGAAACGCAATTGCCTTCCAAAAACAGACAGTGTGCCCGTCCCTGTTCTATCTCCTTTTTCGGACCCATTGTCCAAAATATCCTGCATCAAATCTAAATACTGCTTCATAATGATCAATTTGGCTTTAAAATTAAGAGTAATAAATGAATTGTATAGAGGATTTTGCACATTTTTTTGACAAGGAGAATTGGCAGAGTGGAAAAATGACTATACTTTTATACAATCAACTAAAACGCAACTAATTACAAGAAGTAATGGAGAACATTAATTTAAATCAGATTCAAAAATTGGCCTTGGAATACGCACCCAAGTTAGCAGCAGCATTGCTGTTGTTAATCTTAGGGCTTTGGGTAGTAAAAATAGCCACTAAAGGCTTCAAAGGTCTACTCAACAGAAAGAAAATGGACCCTTCTCTTGCCCCATTTCTTGGGTCTTTATTCAATACCATATTAAAAGTACTGCTAGTAATCAGTGTTATGAGCATGGTTGGAGTGGAGATGACCTCTTTTGTTGCCATTTTAGGTGCAGCATCTTTGGCCGTTGGAATGGCATTGTCTGGAACTTTACAAAATTTTGCCGGAGGCGTAATGATATTAACCTTCAAACCTTTTGTTTCTGGAGATGTCATTGAAGCACAAGGCTATATAGGCAAGGTTAAGGAAATTCAAATATTTAATACTATTTTAAACACACCAGACAATAAGGTAGTGATCCTTCCAAATGGCGGCCTTTCGACTAGTTCGCTCATTAATTATTCTAAAGAAGCCACTAGAAGGGTAGACATGGTTTTTGGAATAGGGTACGACGATGACATCAAGAAAACAAAAGAGGTACTTCATGCAATAATTGCTGCCGACCAACGAATTTTAAAAGACCCAGAAGCATTTGTTGCCATTGGAGAATTGGCAGACAACTCCGTGAACTTCACGGTTCGTGTATGGGTAAAATCAGAAGATTATTGGGGTGTGTTTTTTGACATGCATGAAAAAGTTAAACTTACTTTTGATGAAGAAGGTATCTCCATTCCATATCCACAAAGAGACGTACACCTGTATACAGAAAAATAAAACTTACCTAAAAATACCGAAACGGCTCGTTTCGGTATTTTTTTTGCTTACTGTTTATTAATCTGTTAATTTTCTTAAATAATAAACGGCAACGATATGAAACATTTACTTTTTTTCCTCCTCTCTTTTAGTGCCATGGTAGGCGAAAGCATGGCCTCTTCCATTACTATTTCTGGCAATGTTAACAACCCTAAAGGCAATGCTGTAGCGTTCAGAACACCAAGTGGTGTTAAAAAATGCGCTCTTGACGGAACCGGAGCATTCACCATCACTTTTGATTTATCAGAAGCTGCATATGGAGCCTTTGCACATGGAAAAGAATCTTCCGCAATGTACTTCATCCCAGGTACCTCCGTACAAATAAAAATAGATGCCGATCAATTTGATGAAAGTATTCAATATAGCGGCTCCGGTGCTGCGCCCAACAATTATTTGGCTGGTTTGTTCCTTTTGAAAGAACAAACCATTGGAATGGATGCTTATGCCATATACAAATTAGAAGAAGCTGCCTTCAATGAAGGAGTCAATAAATTAGAAAAAGCTCTAACCCAGTACTATAAAAACAACCAAGAAGCTATCAGCACCCATACCCAGTTCAATGGAGCTGAGAAAAGAAAAGTCGGGTACGAAATTATGAGCATGCGCTCCAAGTTTGAACCCTATCATGCCTATTTTTCTAAAGACAAAACTTTTAAGGCTACAGTGGGGCCGGAAGAAATCTTAGTGGATTTGAACCTCAACCAGGCAGAAGATTTGCAAATACCGGTATACACAGAGCTTTTAGAACAATATTTCGCCCAGAAAATAGAACTTTTTGATCCTGATACTTATACAAAAGTAATTACCAATGAAGTGGTTAAGCTCGTTCAAAACCAAGAAGTAAAAGCACACCTTCTTTTTACTTATGCCCAATTTCACCTACAAAATTTTGGTGCCGAAAATGCCGCACCTATTATAACATTGTACAAAGAAAATGGCGGTGAGCAGCACAAAGTCGATTTACTGGAATCCAAATACCAGAGCCTTAACAAAGTAAGCAAAGGACAACCTGCACCTTCCTTCTCCTATAAGAACATAGAAGGCAAAGCAATTTCTTTAGCTGATTTAAAAGGCAACTATGTATATATCGATTTGTGGGCTACTTGGTGCGGCCCTTGCAGAACAGAACTGCCATTTTTAGAAGCTTTACAAGAGGAGTTTAAAGACCAAAAAATAAAATTTGTCAGTATTTCAATTGATGACAACGAAGCAGCTTGGAGAAAAATGGTTGAAAATAAAGAAATGAAGGGCATCCAACTCTACGCGGGAGGTTGGGATGCAAAAATCATTCAGGACTATTCTGTCAGAGGGATTCCGAGATTTATATTAATCGACAGAGAAGGTAAGATTATTACTTCCAATGCGGCACGACCAAGTGGAAAAATAAAGGCCCAGATTCTTTCCTTAGAAGGCATCCTACCTTAAAAAAATCAAAAAAATATACTAAAAAAGGCCAGTCTGTTGACTGGCCTTTTTTATGCATCGTGTGTTTTTGTTGAATCCTCCACCAACCTATTGATTTCTTTCAATTCAGCTGGTTTTAAATGCCTCCATTTCCCGACAGGCAAATCTAATTCTACATTCATGATTCTGGTTCGTTTGAGCTTCCTAACATCATAGTCCAAATAAGCACACATCCTTCTAATCTGCCGGTTTAAGCCTTGTGTCAAAATAATCTTAAAGACATAATCGCTCACCTTGTAAACTTCGCACTTCCGAGTAACCGTGTCCAAAATAGGAATACCACTGGCCATCTTTTTGATAAACTTATCCGTGATAATTTTATTTACCGTCACCACATATTCTTTTTCATGGTTGTTGCGTGCCCTTAGAATTTTATTTACAATATCGCCATCACTGGTTAAGAATATCAGTCCTTCACTTGGTTTGTCCAGCCGACCTATTGGAAAAATCCTTTTTGGGAAATTGATAAAATCAATTATGTTGTTTTTTTCGACTTGCGTATCCGTGGTGCATACGATCCCGATGGGTTTGTTAAAAGCCAGATAAACGGGTTGGTCTTTGGGTTCCGAAATCAACTCGCCATCCACTCGCACGGTATCTTCTGGTCCAATTTTAGTACCCATCTCAGGTACTTCCCCATTTATTGTTACTCTTTTTTGATCAATTAACTTATCTGCTGCCCTTCGGGAACAGTAACCAACTTCACTGAGGTATTTATTGATCCGGACCTTTTGTTCTGTACTCATACTTTCTTATAGATACAGCAAATTTAAATGATTTTATTAAAACTTGCGCACTATCCAAGCAACGACATCATGTAGAGCATGTCCCTGCCAATTTCTTCTAACCTTTCTGAATATTTGGATGCTTCTAAATCGGTACCATCAAAAGCTTTTGGGTCGGAGTACATCATTGGAAATCGCGCCCAACAACCGGGAACAAAAGGACAAGCCTCATTGGCACTATCACATACCATGATGGCTATATAATTTTTTTGTGGGTTGTAACTTTCATCAAATTTTTTAGAATAAAGTATATCCAAAGACGGGTCGTTGGCTCCGAAGTCTATTTTATATTTAGGGTTGTCTCCTCCACTAATACTATCTATATCAAAACCAGCCCTTGCAATAGCATCCACCATTCTATGGTTGAAAGCTGTGCTTTCCGTCCCTCCCGAAAAAGTGTATACATTGTCTATGCCATAGTGCATTGCTGCAACTTTTATCCATAATTGACCCAACTGGCTTCGCCGTGAGTTGTGGGTACAAATAATAGTAAATTGGGCTGACCCCAATTCTTCCAACATCTCCTTTACTTTATCGGATAGTAATTTAAGCGCCTCTTTTCTTTCGGAAGGAATGGCATCTTGTTGCCCTTCTAGTTTGCTGATTAAACTGCTTACTTTTGTATTGAACATATTCATAGGATTAACAACACCCACTACCTGGTGTACATTCGTTGTTTATTTCGGTAAGTTTCATTTTTTCTTCTGCCTTTTCTTCTATTTGCTCCGGCATACAACAAGCAGCGGAGTCTTGTTCTGTATACAGGGGGTCGTTGAACTCAACATCTTCGTGAAAATAATATACTTCCCATTGGGTGCCATCTGGATCGTTCACCCAAAACTTGTCCTGAATCGCATAACAACACGCGGTACCAATTTCTTCTTTGGATACTAAGTTTTGCTCTCGGGCAACTTTCAAACGCGCTTCCATTTCTTCTTTAGTGGCAACCTGAAAGCCCAAATGACCAAAATTGGCATGCACCCGCTCGGCATTTTCGATAAATGAAATTACCAGTGCAGGTTGATCCAATACATATTTGGCATAGCGGTCTTTAATTTTATCCGCGGGTTGGCCAAAAAAATTGGTGTAAAAGTTTACTGTTGCTGCTAGGTTGCTTACGTAAAGCGACACATGCATTCTTGGAAAATCACTCATATTCTTTTGTTTTTAACAGCAATTATCGCCGCAATTAATATTCTCTTCAAACAGACCATCAAATAGGTCTTTTGCCTTGTTCCATAAGGATTCGTTGATGCAATAACATACGCTTGTCCCTTCAATATCTCCTTTTATAAGACCTTGTAATTTAAGTTCTTTCAGGTGCTGAGAAACAGTAGCTTGTGCTAAGCCTATTGCACCAACTATATCGCCACAAACACAACTGTTTTGTTTCATAATAAATTGTAAAATGGCTATTCTAGCAGGATGTCCCAATACTTTTGCTAAACCAGCCAACTCATTTTGCTTTTCCGTAAACTTCTCTGATTTTGTAGCCCCCATAAGTTTCCTTTTATTACATCGCAATATTACGATTAATATACCCGCCTACCAAATGATCTGGTAGGTAAAAAGAAATAAAGTGATTTTTAATGCAACAATGCTGCTATTTTTGGAACAAATAACAAACCTCCCACAACCATTGCCGCTATCGAAAAAATCAATACGCCGGCCGCTGCAAGGTCTTTTGCCAATTTAATTTTGGGGTGCCTATCCAGGGTTATTGCATTACAAGTGTGTTCAATTGCCGAGTTGAATAGTTCCGCTCCTATTACCAACGCAATACACAACACCAATACAGCCCATTCCAATAAATTGATTTCCAAAAACCAACCCAAAGCGATGGATCCCAGAGCAGCTACCAAATGAATTCGGGCATTGTGCTCCAAATCCACCAGTACTTTAAGCCCATTCAAGGCATACTCAAAGCTTTTGGCTCTATCTTTTAAAGAGAAGGAACTTTTTTTCATGGTTGTTTTATTAAATAAGCATAATAAGCCGGAATTTCTCTAAAAACAGAATAA
Organism: Cytophagales bacterium Alg240-R148; assembly: GCA_900537185.1. Lineage (GTDB taxonomy): Bacteria > Bacteroidota > Bacteroidia > Cytophagales > Cyclobacteriaceae > Alg240-R148. Next base: position 1,009,236 of record LS999826.1, on the reverse strand, counting down.
AAATCGCGCCATTCGTAAAAATCTGCGTGTACGCCCCGAACTTTTCCTAGCCCAACTTTTTTAAAAGCTAGTTTGGTCCTACTAATATGGTGGAATTGAGATACCACTATTACACTACCCATATCCAACTCCAACTTAGCATAATTCACCGCCGTTTGCATGGTATTGTTGCCTGCATCATCTATTATTAGTGCTTTTTCCGGAACGCCACGGCGCATTAGGTATTCGGCCATTTTGGTACCTTCGTATTGCTTTTCTTTTCCATAACCTCCACTTACCATTAGTTTTTCGACCAAACCATCCTCGTATAATTGCAACCCAGTTTCCACCCTACCTATAAGCCTGGGAGACAAGGAGCCGTCTTCGTTTACCTTATTGCCGAGTATTACCGCCACCTCCGCTGGCTCCATCTCATCAGTCAAGCCATCTATGGTTATAAGGGCGGTATGCAATGCGCCCCAAACGGCCAATAATGTTAGTAATATTAATAAATGATTTTTCCGTAGGTACATGGACAAAAATAAAAAAAGGCCTGTTAAACAGGCCTTTTAATTATTAAAATTTTATTTTTTTATGTTACATTTTAACCACAGTCTGGGTAGTAGCAACCATGCCTTTCTGGTCTTTCATTTTAATTATATAAGTACCAGGAGGCAATGCCTCCATATTAATTTCAAAAGAGGCCGTTCCTGCTTCTGCTTTGAGTTGAACAACCGATTGCACCACCCCCATCACATCGTATACCTGCACCTCTAATTCCATTTGTTCTTCTGTGAAAAACTCAATATTCAGTACATCCACTACAGGATTTGGATAAGCGTGGATGGAATAATCAAACTCTTCATTTGGAGCCAAATTGCTACTAAACTCTACTCCTCCTACTTTTCCATTGCTCGAATTTTGATTGCCAATACTTGTAATGGCATCCAAATCAAAAGCATCGGCATGCCCCCAAAATCTTTTTTTGTTAGAGGTGTCCACCACTTTTATATATTTCGCTTTTTTAAGGTTGCCTACCGACAAATCAAATGTACCACTCAAACAAGTGTTGCCTAGTGCAACAAAGTTTTCTCCATCTTCAGATGCAAATACTTCCGCTGTTTCAGGATAATAATTACAAGGAAGGTTCCACCTCCAAAAAGTTGATTCGTAAATGGCAATATCATCGCCTGGTAAATCATAAGCATAATCTGATAACTCAACCGTTATGGCACCACCGAAACCAAGACTTACAAAATTATAATAGCGGTTCTCATAAGGTTGTCCTAAGGCTTTATCCGGATTGGAACGCCACCAACTAATGCCCCTTCCATTTTTTTTCTTCCCTTGCTCAAAAGATACAACTGCATTGGCTTCAAAGTTATTCACTTTTGGAACCATGGACATTCTTATGGAAACAGGGAAATGATCGGAGGTTGTATTGGCAAAACTGCTGTTGTAGAACTGGTACCCTACTTGGGCCGACGAATCTATATAGTCTTCTTGCAATTCGTTGGATAGAACAATGTGGTCAATCATATTCTCTCGGAACACATACGAGCGAAAGCCAGCGTTAGAAAGAGCAAGGGTTGGAGCAAAATACTGCCTTGTATCCATAACATATGCCTCATAGGTTGATGCAGCAACCGGTACATCTGCAACTGTTTCATCTAGATCATCGTTGAAATCTCCCAAAACAACTAAATTTTGATCCGCATAATGTGCATCTAAGGAGTCTTTTAATACTTCCACATCGTACTTTCTCATATCGTACCTGCTTTGAGGCCCGTTGCTGCTATTGGCCCGCGCATGCAAAGCCACGAAGCTCATTTCTTTGCTGACACCATTTACTTCAACAATTGCAGAAAGTAAATAAGGCAATCTTCCACTAGCATAAAACCTTGATTTATCCGTTTCTGGGTAAGTACTCAAAAAGGAATCATCTCCGCCGTTGTAATATGGGTGAATGGAAGACAACAATGGCCTGCTTTTATCGAGTTGAGGCACCACCGTTGCTGTTTTGTAAATAAACCCAACGTGCTGCTTTTCACCTTCCCCTTGCGGGTAAGATACCGCCTCCGATAAAATATAAGCATATCCTGGAAGTTCTTGGATCATTTGATCGAATAATACCACATCCGTGATTTCTTGAACTGCTATGATATCAGCATCTAGTTCCATCAAAATTTGTTTCACACTGTCTTTCTGAATCAAATCGCTGTTGGGATTGCCTGCAGGTGGCGCATTATTGGCATCACCAAACCACTCTATATTCCAAGTAGTAATGTCCAAAGTTTCATCTTTAGGTAGGTCTCCTGAGCCACTTCCTGGCTCATATGCCTCTGCGCAGAGCATGTCTGTTTTCTGTCTTGGCAATAATTGGAATGTTGTACGGTACCTACCAACAACCCCTACCAAACTGTCGCAAACTTCTGGTTGCGCCAAGCCTACCAAATCGTTAACATCATTGTCCAACCTCATTTCTCCTGATCCAGATGCGTCTGTAAGTTGGTAGTTTGAATTCCCAAACAAAAGCCCATTTGGCGTTGGAAAAGCAGCATTTTCAATATAAACCAAGGAACCTGCATGGTTCGCAAGCTCAGAAATGTTTATCTTAATCGGTACTACAGGGTGCAGGGCCGGTCCGTGGTTGGTAACCAGGCTTACCGATCCAAGTTGAATTTGGTCGTTGTAATCGCTTCTTGTGGCGGTTAAACTTACAGAATCGCCGATAGCAAACAATCCTGCACCATGGATACTTGCATCAAATATTGCGATACCAGCAGTTGCATCTTGTACAAACGCAGGACCACCTAATTGATCGGACACAGTTACAGTACCTGTAATGTTTACCGTTGTTCCGTTGGCTACCATCCTGGCCGCCTCAATTGGAATCAATTCAACTACTACTGTTCCACCGTTTTCTTCTCCTGGTGTTGGCGCCTGCATTTTATAATTACTTGTATTTCTTGCTCCTCCTGTTCCATTTTCAATTCTTTGCATGGAATGGGCCGTTTTGTCTCCAGCCTCGTTTTCGTTCACTTGAGGAGCTCCAGCATTTAACAAAGGCAAAAGCCCAGCGTCATCTGCATCATCGGTATCATAAACCAAAGCATCTACCAAATTCACATCTGTAACAGGCGTGCCGTTAGGGAAATTGGTAGCCGCATCTTTGTAAAGCGCAACGGCATCTGCGCCATTTTGTATGCTATTGGAAGGCACTACCAGCCCTACATTGCTAACAGCAGCATTTCCAATTACAAAATACCCATCTTCATTGGTGAACAAACCTGCCAAATCCAATACGTTGTAACTGGCGTCACCATTGCCATTGAACAACACCACAATAAAACCATCCAAACTTGAATTTCCGGTTCCTCCATCGTACAGTTCTATGAATTCTAGGATATCCGTACCATCGGTATCAGCATCCACTTCGTTTATTATTAAATTAACAACATCGGTGGCATTGGTATTGGCACTACCCGGTGTTGGAAGAGCGGCTACATAAGCACCCGTATTTCTCATTCCTCCTGAACCGTTGGGGTATCTTTGGTTTGAATGGCCATCTTTGTTTCCGTTTTGACCTTCGTTCTTTTGTAATTCCCCAACATTTAATAAGGGTAATAAATCCACATCATCCGCATCATTGGTATCATAAACCAAAGCATCCACCAAATTTACCTCCAAACTAATGGCGGTTCCGGATGGGAAATCCGATGCATTTCCTTTATACAAGGCCACTGCATCTGCACCATTTTGAAGTCCGTTGGATGCAAATTCCAACCCAACATTGGCAACTCCAGCATTCCCTAATACAAAGTAACCATTGGGGCCTGTTGTATACCCGTCTAGGTCAAAAGCATTGTAACTCAAGTTATTACTGCCATTGAAAAGGACAACCACGTATCCCTCTAATGGCGTGTTTCCAGCACCACCATCAAACAATTCTATAAACTCTAAAACATCGGTACTTTCTGTATCGGCATCAACTTCGTTTATTAAAACTTCAGCAGCCACTTGAACATAAGAGTTTTCAGCACCAATAGAATTAAGCGCTTCACCCTCTCCTGCGATAACACCCGGAAAAGCTTCTAAACCTGCACCATTGTAACTATTTCTCACCCAGTGATTGTCTCCAAAAAACGAAGCGCCACCTACGGTAAAGGTACTGCCGTCAAAGTCTTTATGCAATACTGTACCAGCATAGGTTTGGTCCGAAGTACCACCGTCGCTGACAGCAATACCATCTACAATGTTGCTCCAAGAAGCGGCCTCCATTGTCCCATCGTTGTCCACGTCAACATCCTCTGACACATTTCCTGTATAACCTTCTACTATCAGTATAGTGACCGTTCCATTCTCGAACCTATTGGATTGGTACCCTGTTGTCCAGAATCCATTTGCATCCGTTGTTCCTAAGTTTATTGCTTCATCAATGGTACCTGCTCCAGATCCATCCCCTTCAATTTCAATTAAATAATAAGCAGACAAATCTTCATTTGGACTGGATTTTATCTCAACAAATTCATTGGTGTCCGAACCTGTATGGTTGAATACGAATTCATTGATTGTTGGATGAGCGGCTGCAAAACTTTGGTCTGTATTGATTGCCGCAAAAGAAGCAACCCCAGCAGCCCAAGTGAAGTCAGAATAAGAGGTGCCGGACCCCGATAAGTAAAGTGCATGCCCAACCGGTGTAGAACTAGTTTCTGCAATGCCAATATCTGTTGATAACAGACCCGCTGCTGGTCCATCCACCGCAGTCAAAACGCCTTCGTAGCTCAAAAATTGAACCACCACATTGGCGCCATCCACTAGGGCCAATCCGTCAGGAGCGCCATTTTGAATTCCTGCAATGTCAAATGATAAGGTGCCGAAACCATTGGCCTGGTTTGGAACAATACCTGTTAGGTTTACTGTGTTATAAGCTGTTCCATTGCTGCCATTGTAGAGAACCAAACTAAAACCTGTTAAATCAGCCCCAGCTGGAGCGAGAATTTCAACTGCCTCAGAGGCATCTGCCCCGGCGTTGTCGTAGTGTATTTCGTTGATAAATATGGTCTGTGCTTTGGTTGGTCGAAAGGCCAAACAGAAAACCAAGCAGAGTAGTATCATTACCCTGCTTTTAAGATTTTTGTAGTTCATGAGGATGTTAGGTTATAATAAGTTTTGATTTTTAGCAAAAATGCCAAGTATATTACTCCTAACTTACATCATAATATTAACAAAACATTAAAAAATTATGTCCAATCTTCTGATCAATAGAACATTGTATTCAATATACCACAAATTCTAGCTAATTCACCTAAATTAATCTTTGCACCAATTCAGAGTACTTAAGTATTTAATAATTAAATACTATATACTTAAGTTATATCTACTACAAACCTGAAGCTGCATCTACACCTACCCCATTTTATTTTGCCCAGCAAGTTCCTAATTTAAACTGACTTTCACTTCTTCTGGGTTTAGGTCTATCTGAAACATAAAACAATCGCCATCTGATTTGTTGATTTTGGTTTTCACTATGCTTACAGGTAAGGTAGTACCATTTTTTCTTTTCAATAGTGCCTTCTGTTTAACGTTTTCTGAAATGGCTCTAAAATCCGCAGCATCCAACACATCTGCAAAAGTTTGTGTTTCTACCTCCGACTTTTCTTTGTGCGTAGCAGTTATAACTTTTGAATTGATATCTTTAATTTTGCCATTCAGGTCTACCACCAAAATACCATAATAAGCCCCATCTAGTATAGATTTAACATTGTGCTGCCACTCCGATAAATTATTCAGCGCCACCTCAGACTCTTTGCTCTTTCTATCCAATTCTTCTTGGGTAGCCTCAAGCTCTTCCATGTTTTGGCGCATTTCTTCTTCTTGGGCTTTTAGTTCCTCTGAATTTTGTTGCGTTTCTTCTAACAATACTTTGGTTTTGGCTCCCACTTTCACATTTGATATAGTTGAAGCCATGCTCTCACCTACTTGCTCAATAAATTTAATTTTATACGGTTCGAAGTCTTTAAAGGATGCCAATTCGATAACCCCATACACCTCGTCGTTCAACTTCAAAGGAACGATGAGCAAATACTTAGGAGTAGATTGGCCAAGCCCACTAGTAATATTGACATAATTTTCAGGAACTTCCTTGAGCAACATGGTCTCCTTCTCTAAATATACTTGACCTATCAGACCTTGACCAATTTCTATGGTTTTGTTGAGGTATTTTCTTTTTTCATAGGCATATGCGCCCATCAATTCTAAACAAGGTTCTTCCTGATCGTTGAAAATAAAAAGCCCACCTTGATTGGCACCCATATACTTGACCAATTCACTAATTAATTTCACGGAAAAGGTTTCAAGGTCTTGATTGGTTGCCTGTAGCAGTACCCCGAATTTGGCCATTCCTTCATTAATCCAACGCCTCTTTGTATCTTCCTCATTGGTTTTCCTAAGGCTGTCTCTCATTTTAACTAGGGACGTTCCTAACATGTCTTCATCGCTGCCAATGGTCAATTCTGCTTCCAAATTGCCTTCTCCTATTTCATTTGAAAAACTTGATTTGCGGTTCAACTCTAAATTTAATGTTTCTAAACTTTCAATCATTTGTCCGATTTCATCTTTGTTGTAATGGGACATCTTCTTTTTTTGGATCAGCTTACCTGCGGCCAAATCTTGTAGCCTGTGGTTGGTGTATTCAATTTTCTCAGAAAACCAATTAGAAAATCGCCATATCACCAAGGTTAACAATACCAACCCGACGAAACCAGCTACAAGGGCATTTATTAATACTACGTTAAATTCCCTAGTGATTTCTTCCATTGGAATCATTACTCCTGCAGCCCAACCTTTAGGAGACCGCCCTACTTCAATAGGAACTATGGCCGTATACACTTCTCTTTTATGTGCTTCATCCCATACAACTCCAGAAAAAGACCGGCCTTCATCGATCATGGATTTCACATTCAATCCCTTTAAAAAAGGTAAATTGGAATAATTAGTACCTGCCATTTTTTTATCCCCAGTTGCTACAAAGTCACCGTTATTAGCGATACAAAATGCAAAACTATTGTCAAAAGCAGTAAATTCAGAGAGTTTTACAAAATCATCAATTGCAAAATCTGCCCCTACTATTCCAGCAAATTCTCCATTAACTAATAAAGGCACGGTAGTACTGAAGCCCAGCCGTTGCAAATCCCTAGAATCACCGGAAAAATTGTCAAAAGGATACGGGTCACTAAATTCTTCTTTTTTAGACAGTTTTAATGCATAGTAATTGCTACCTTCTACGTTGCCTGTTAATTCTCTTTTGCGCTCTGAGTTTTTATAGATGCCATCTTCAACATAATGGGCAAACATAATTCTCCCATAATTTTCAGTCCAAGCAGGGTCAACAAACTTCAACTCCATGCTCACCCAAACCGATTCGTATTTTGGATTTTCTCGTAATGTTTTATCCAGAATTGTAGCAACTTGCAGCCTTCTCAAAGAATCTGACATGTCCTCAAAACCTTCAAAACCATAAGCCAAACTTCTGGCTATTGCCATGTCTTCGTTGAGCATCCCTTGAATGGTTTTCGCTTTTTTTAATGCTTCTATATTGGCAATTTGTTTTGCCTTTTCTACAGAACTTGCGCGCATGTGGTAACTGTAGTAAAGAAATATACAGGAATACACTATTACAATCGGACCAAGTAAAAATACCAACAATTTTTTCCTAATGCTTAAATCAGCAACCCTCATTTTTATGATCTTTTGATTAATCCGCAAATTAACACATGGGCCTAAATAAAACCGTTAAAAACAGCCTTGAACCTATACAAAGCGCAACGCCAGCCACTTCCTTATTTAGAATCAAAAAATCAATACATAATCCGAGAAAAATATAGAGATAAATAGAAATTATGCTAAAACAGACTCGTGATAGCTTATAAAAATTAACTAAAAATTAAAAAAAACATCAATGTAATATTTTGAACACAAGTTCACGTAAATTATCCCCTTCGGTCATGGTACCACTGCCAACCCCTTTGGATCTTAAATCCGCTTCTTTCAAATATCCCAAACTGTGTATGGTTTTTAATAAGTTATAGTGCCTAAGGGCATTTTTATAATCTTTTAAAAAAAACTTATTGACCCCCATCGCACTACTCAAATTCGCATCGGACTTATCCTTTTGATGGTGTCCTATCAACAATTTGGAAAAGAAGCCAAAAAGCACCGCAATAACAGGAATAATAGGGTTTTTTCGAGGGTTGGCTTCAAAATAATTTACAATTTTATTCGCCTTTACAACGTTTTTATTAATAATGGCATTTTGCAATTCAAAAACGTTGTATTCTTTGCTAATGCCAACGTATTTCTGAACATGTTCTGGAGAAATTGTAATGCTACCCGTAAAATTTATTAATATTTTGTCTATTTCATTGGACAATTTTTTCAGATCATTCCCCAAAAAATCCACCAACATTTGTTTGGCCTTTACCTCAATCGTACACCCCTTGGTTTTGATGTAACTTTCAACCCAATCTGGCAATTGGTTATCGTACATCTTCTTTGATGTAACACAAACAGCCAATTTCTCAATATTTTTCCCTAGAGCCTTTCTTTTATCCAGTGTTTTATATTTATAACAAAACACCAGGATGGTTGAAGGAACTGGGTTTTGCAAATAAGTAAGCATCATTTTTTGCCTGTCCTCTTTTCCCAAATCGGCTATTTCATGGGCTTCTTTCACAATCACTACCTGCCGATCGCTCATCATCGGAAAGCGCTTGGCATGGTTCAATATGCCAGCAACATCAATATCTTTACCATATACAATCACCTGATTGAAACCCTTCTGAGCTTCTTCTATGGCATTTTCTTCAATGTAGTCCGCTATTTGATCAATGTAAAAGGACTCGTCACCTTGCAAAAAATAAACTGGTGCATATTTACCTGCTTTAATATCACTGAGAACCGCTGAAGGTGTATTGGCCATGACTATTGAATTTATTATTGCTAAATTTGAGCATAATAGTATGAATTTTTTTCTAATAAATGAATATATTTCCTTCTGTGAATAGTAGAACTGCTTATTTTATTTCCTTTTTGCTGGTAGTAGGTTTTCTTTCTCCGCAAAAATTACTGGGGCAACTAGTGGATACAAATAATTTAAACGCCAGTACAGACGTTTTTTTAAACATCAATGACAGCGTTCTATTCCATACCACTAACGTGAAACCAAGCCCGGGAGAATTAAACGCCATCACCGAATGGAAACGCTTTTCAGAACAAAACTACCAACACGATAGCACCTGGCTAATTGCAAAAATAAAATTCATCAAAAACGACAACAATTACATTTTAAGGCTGGACGATGAAGTAAGCTTTGTTCAGGCAATATTTCTTGATAAGGAAAGTAAAATTATTGATATTCAAAAAAGTGGATACGCTTTAAACAACGATCAAAAAAAATTAATTTTTGGTTTTTATAGCTTGATTGAAATTGACAATTCCGATACTGAATACCTCTATTTAATAATTGATAGCCGACGTTTGGTTCGATTTCCCGAGTTAAACATCATTAATAAAACCACATTTTTAGAGCAAAGAAGCCAAGTTATCTTAAGAACATCCATTTTTTGTTCTATGCTGGTAATTATGGCGTTTTACAACCTTATTGTATACCTAAGGATCAAAAGATCCATTTTCTTGTACTACTTCACACTCATTATCAGTTTATGCGTATTTGTAGCCCACCCAATTACGAGCAACTTCATCCCATTTGGCCAATCAATGTTTCTAGTAGTGCTAGGAATTTGTGGCGTAAATATATCCTCCATACAGTTTACTCTACGCTATTTAAATCTTAAAAACACACTGAAAGGGCCACACTATATTTATACCATTCTGAACTACTTGTTTGTCCTTTTTTCCATCGTCTATTTTTTGACTTTTTCTGTATTTGAAGACAGTTTTACCCCTGTAGCGTTCACTCTTTCTTTAGCGCTTATGACATTGCTCAATGTGTCAATGAACATCTTTACTGCATTCCTAGGGTTAAAACACAAAATCAAAAACTCAGGTTCTTATATAATTGCCAATTTGCTTTTTATGTTGGGCGCCATGGTTTACATCCTCATTTGGGTTGGTTACATTTTCAATTACATTGAAGTGAGTTTTGTAACTTCCAATATTGGCAATTATGCTTTTTTAATTGGAGCCACTAGCCAAGTTTTATTGTACTCCCTTGTTATGAGCAATTTCATTATCGACATACAAAACGATAAAATGAAACTACAACTAGCCCTTAACAAAAAATTAGAAGGAACGGTAGAACTAAAGGAGCACAAATTAGAAATGGCAGAGTCTAGGATTCAAATGCAATCGGATGAAATTAACAACCTTGGTTTTCTTAAAGATAAGTTGATGGCCATTCTCTCCCACGACTTAAAATCTCCATTGAATAGTTTGAATGGGATTTTAACCCTATTTGAAAATCAAAACATATCCAAACAAGAATTTGAAGCCCAGGTGATGGAGTTGAGAAAGATCTTAAACAACACCACCACACTTTCTAACAACCTTATTCACTGGAGTAAATCTCAAATGCAAGGGCTGGTTCCTAAAACAGAAAATATTGATTTGGTAGGTATATTAGAATCGATTCTTGAATTATTTAGTCCAAATTTAAAGAGCAAAAATATTGAAATTCAATTGTTGATTAAGGAACAAGTTTTACTATCGACAGATATTCAAATGACTGAAATCGTTTTGCGTAACATTATAAGCAATGCTATAAAATTCAGTAAAAAGGGCGGTAAAATAGAAATCACCGGTAAGGAGCAAAACAGCACCTACTTGCTAATTATTCAAGACTATGGAGTGGGCATGGAAGTAGACTTTTTGAAATCCCTTATGGAACACAAAAATGAAGTGTCCATAGCTGGCACCAACAATGAGATGGGCACGGGTCTCGGCCTTCAACTCTGTTTTGAAATGATGGAACTTAACAATGGAAGTATGGAAATTGAATCCATCCTTAACCAAGGCACCAAAGTCTACCTAACTTTCAACCGTCTTTTTATCCAACAATTGGATAAAGAAAGCGAGTAACATAACCAACAGACAACCAATTACATTGTACATCAAATAACTCAATTTAAATGCACCTGCTCTAACCAGCACTTCGATACTAAAAATAACGATCTGCGTAATTATTGCAGCAATAAACACAGCCTTGCCCTTTACTTGCTTTAAGAAAAAAGCTACCAAAAATATACCTAAAATAGTGCCATAAAACAAAGAGCCTATGATGTTCACCAACTCAATGAGATTCTCAGCTAAATGTGCCATAAAAGCAAAAACAATGGCCACCACACCCCAGATCAAAGTAAATATTCTCGACATTTTAAGATCGTTGGTAGGATTGGTTTTTTCTTTATTCTCAAACAATCTTTTGTAAAAATCAACCATAGTAGTGGAGCCTAAGGCGTTGAGCTCTGATGCGGTAGAGGACATCGCAGCGGACAGAATAACAGCCAACAACAAGCCGATAACTCCAGTAGGTAGGTAATTGATAATAAAGGTAAGAAAAACATAGTCCGAATCTTTTGTACTACTGCCTTCGTCTGCTTGGACCAATAACGATTTGGCTTCATTTCTCAAATCCTGGGTTTCATTGTTCAAAGCCATCATTTTCTTTGCTTCTACTTCTGCTGCCTGGGCATCCTCTTGGTGGTATGCTGTGACAAACTTTTCTATCTGATTCTTTTTATCCTTATGGACCGCTTCGAATTGCTCTGTTATCTCACTGAGTTCTTTTGCATACCCTTTTTCAACGATTACTTGTTCTGCTTGCGGGTTAAAATTCAAAGGAGGTTGCACAAACTGGAAAAAGACAAATACCAATACTCCGGTTAATAGAATGAAAAATTGCATCGGAATTTTCAATACCGCATTGAACATCATCCCCATTCTGGACTCTCCTATGGACGCACCTGTTAAATACCGGGCAACCTGAGACTGGTCGGTACCAAAATAAGATAAGGCTAAAAAACACCCCCCTAACAAACCGGACCAAAAAGTATATCTTTTTTCAAAGTTAAAATCAAAATCCACAGCTTGTAATTTCCCTAATTTCCCTCCTACCACTAACGCATCTGTAAAGCTCATGTATTCACTCAAATAATTGATAATGATGGTAAAGGCGAGGACCATTCCAAAGAGAATGATGGTCATTTGGTATTTCTGTGTCAAACTAACTGCTGTAGCACCACCACTAACAGTATAAACGATGACTAAAACCCCTACCAACAAAATGGTTAAACTCAAATCCCATCCCAACATGGTAGACAATATGATTGCTGGAGCATAAATGGTTATCCCTGCAGCCAACCCTCGTTGCAATAAAAACAAAAACGCCCCTAAAATTCTCGTTTTTAAATCAAACCTAGACTCTAAAAACTCATACGCAGTATAAACCTTTAACTTGTAATAAATAGGAATGAAAACAGCACATACAATAATTAATGCCAAGGGCAATCCAAAATAGTTTTGTACAAAACCCAGCCCACTTTCAAATGCTTGTCCGGGGGTAGACAAGAAGGTTATAGCACTGGCTTGGGTAGCCATTACAGACAACCCAATGGTGCCCCACTTCATAGACTTACCTCCTAAGAGATAGTCTTCCATGTTTTTATTTTTCCTGCTTTTAAAAACACCGTAAACAACAATAAACAGCAAGGTGCTGATTAATACAAACCAATCTAACGGGTTGACTATCATGAGAAATATTGGGTAAATAAATGGAAGAATAAAACCAACAATATAAATACCACCATAACGGCTATGTACATGGATTTCCACGATTTAAAAAAGGGCGGTCTGTCGCTGTTGTTGCTCATAATTATTGGTTTTATTTTAGGCACAAATACTAATCTACAAAAAAAGGAGTGCGAACACCGGGTCACACTCCTTTTTTATACAAGAGGTCGTTCTTTTTCTACAAGATTAATCTTTGGTCAATTCAATGTCGGCTACATAGACGTCTACGCCTGTATCTTCATCTACCCATCCCTGTACGGCTCCCAATACGCCAGTGCCGGCATTGTAACCGTAATAGGTTAGCAAAATTTCTTCGTCTTCTCCTTCTCCATCCAAATTACCTGTGAAATACAATGTATTGGCATCTACTACTTTCCAAGTAATACTGACAGGTGTTTCCATGGTGAAAGTACCTGTTCCGTCGCTGTTAAACACAAGGGTTGACCCCAAAGGACTGTCATTAGGATTGGTGTTGTCGTTGCCGTTTTTATATTCAGTGAAATCAGATATTGTCCAGGTTCCAACAAGGTCGGCTTCTGCCATGCTTGGTTCCGTGCCATCGTTGATAGAAAAATCAACGTCTACGGTTGTCCTCACATCGTATTCAGTACTACCAAAACTTTCCGATCTTTCTCCTATATAAAAAATAGACCCAGAAGTTTTACCGCTGTTCATGGCAGTTAGATGCATCAAAGCGAGGTCTCCAGACCCATCATTTACTTCTATATTACTTTCGTCTAAAAAGCGCCAAGAATCCGTTGCGTTGTAGTCATTTTCAATCACGTTATCAATATTCCTTTGTTTATTGGTAGAAAGGTTTTCTAAAGTGAACCTGTTAACTGGAATACCAGTGATAGTTTGCCTGCTAATGGTTTCATCATCGGGGCCATCGTATTCGCCGTCCCCATCCACATCTACTATAGAAGTGAGATCAAATTTAGATACGCTTAACTTACTTTCCCATTCAGACTCCGTAAGGGTGGGTTCTGTTCCATCGTTCTTTTTTACTGTAATAGTTAGTTCAATAGTCACTTCAGTGCCGTTGTCGTCTTCTGTAAAGCTAGTAGTAAAAACTGCATCCGTTGAAGACATTGAAACAACTTTTAAGTCGGTGGGTTCCGAGCCCAAAACCAATTTAACCACGTCTCCTGCTGTAGTATAAGTACCGCTGCCCCAATCTGCCTTTCTAACATCAATAAATAAGGCCGATCCATCCGATTTAAACTCAACAGTCTTTTCATTCATGGCGTGGGTTTCATCCTGGGTGCCAGAAGATCCTGACTGAGTAGCAGATTCTTTTAAAATACTCCACTTCCCTATTAAGTCGTTGGTGTTCACCGAGGGGTCATCGTCCTTACTACAACTTTCCAAAAACAAAAAAAGTCCGGCTAGGAAAAAACCCAACAAGACTTTTGTAACTTTTATATATTTCATAGTATCTTTTTTTAATTGTGCATAGAGATATAAATAATATACCTAATAAATTAAAAAAATACAACTAGATCAACGTTAAAATACAATCTATCGCAACGAAAGAATGTTTACGAACAAACGGTACGCACCCGGTACGCCAGCAGGCAATTCTCTAAACCAAGACAGCCCGGTATGCACATAAAAACCGGAGCCATATTGGGCAATTAATAGACTTCCCTTTTTTGGAGTTTCTCCTTCATCGTGCATGGACAATACTGGAACAAATGCATCGTCCCACTCATTCGGGAAATAAAGCCCTCTTTCTTGCACCCAATTGTCAAAATCCTTGGTACTTATTTTATTGGGGTAATTAAAAACTTGGTGCTTTTTGTCTAAAATTGTCACCGCTGCAGTCTCATCTGCTACTCGGTCTCTCGAAACATTTATTTTATAAGGAAAAAAGTCTTTCACTTTAATATCGCGGGTATTGTATTGGACAATACAATTCCCTCCCTGCTTCACATATTCCATAAATACTTCCTTGAACAATTCAATTCGCGGTTTGGTGTTAAACGCTCTAATACCAAAAACAACTGCATCGTACTGGGCCAATTTCTCCAAAGTGAAATCTTCCTCTTCCAGCAACTTGACTTGGTAGCCAATGTTGCGCAAGGAAGCCGGAATTTTATCTCCTGCACCCATTACGTACCCAATGTTCTTACCATTGGTTGTCACATTGAGCTTAACCAAATTCATTTTGGATTCCGGAAACCAAGTCAAAAATGGCAAGTGGTCATAGGCAATTTGATTCAAAGCCCTGCTAACTTCTACATTATCGATGGATCCATAGAGCTGCAAGTCTACAGATGCTTCTTTTTTTGGAGGAGTGATTTTTAAGGTCAGCAGCTGCTCTTTTCCTTTCTCTAAAGTTATTTTATTTCCTTGAGGAAACACAACAGACCAACCATCGATTTTTTTTGCTTTGATTTCAACACCGTCGAGTTTTTTAAATGCCCGGATGGCTACTTGAACTTCGATTGGGTCGTTGTTATTGATAATTCGGGATTGTTCATTGAAATTGATGGTAAATGGAGGCATCACTACCAATGGCTTATGGCACTCCCCCTTTACGCGGTCGTTCCATTTGTAATCCACAGCGCCACTATAGGTGATTATTTGGTCCTCTATCTGAAGTTTGTATTCTACAGAGACTACTGGTTCGTTCATTGGTTTTCCAATTAAACTTTTATCCTGCACCACATACATGCCATAGGCCCATTTATCTTGCAACCAATACGGCTGGGAAAGGGCAGCATTTTTACTTACCACCAACTTCTTATTGACATAATATGGTACAAAAGCTTCTAGGGTTTGGTTGGCTTCATGGTGCTCTTCCACTGCTCCTTTGAATCCAACGCTAAGGAATTTAATTCCAACCTTCGACCGGTTGGTTATTTCCACTTTCATATGAATAGAATCGCCCGGAACATAATCGGAATCTGTGGCATTGGTTTCTAAATGAAGCCCAATACAATCGGCAATAATGCGATCCAGTTCTTGGAGCTTTTTGGATTTCCAAAATGTATCTTGAAGGTTCAAAACTTTCGCTCTGATTTCTACCAATGCTTTTATAGAGGCTGAAGGGTTCGATGGGTTGAATTCCGCCACCATCTTATCGATTGCAATTGGCAAAGATTTGTCGTGTTCAATCCTGTTCCAATGGAACTCCAAACCATCCATAGGGTCGTTGCTGGTTGGGACATCGCCTTTAACGATTTTCAAATATTCTTTCCTAGGGTTTCTGTTTGGTGTAACACCAAAACCTTGGCTTTTATGTTGCGATCTACTCAGCGCTGAAATTTCGGCATAGGATTGGCCTTTTTCGGGATTGTACCCTCCAATGTCCATAACAAACAGGCTGTCATTTTCCAGGTTTTTTTCCCACCACGGACCAGTATTTACAAAAACCCTTCTTGTTTTCCATACTGCAAGTGTTTTCAATTGCTCCGGAAAGGCTTCTGAATTTGCCGCCAAATCAAACGCCTCTAACGCCAACATTGCAGAAGAGGTATGGTGCCCGTGCCCTGCTCTTGCATCTGGAGGAAACCGGGTAATAATCACATCTGGTCTGAAAGTCCGGATCACTTTTACCATGTCGTGCAACACTTTTTGTTTGTCCCAAATTTTTAAGGTTTCTTTCGACGTTTTTGAATACCCAAAGTCATTGGCCCTTGAAAAAAATTGCTGGCCACCATCTGTTGCCCTTGCAGCAAGCAATTCATTGGTTCGGATTAACCCAAGCTCTTCTCGAATTTCTTTGCCTACCAA
This sequence comes from Cytophagales bacterium Alg240-R148, assembly GCA_900537185.1. GTDB lineage: Bacteria > Bacteroidota > Bacteroidia > Cytophagales > Cyclobacteriaceae > Alg240-R148. The sequence continues at coordinate 992,709 of LS999826.1, read as the reverse complement.
ATTCTGTCCTCCATCTCCTCTTGTTAAGGACAAATAACCTGTATTTAATAGAGATTCATAAGACAAATAACTAATCAATGTAGTATTTTCATCATCTGGGTGGGCTGCCAAATACAAGGCATTACCAAGGACGTTCAATTTTTTCATTTTCAACAAAATCTCGCCGCTATTAACGGCTTTTTGCGACTGACCGGTAGTTGGGGCAGCAAATGAAAATAGAGTTACAAACAAGATAAAATAGAATCGGAGCATAGATGTGGGCATATTTTTTATATTCATTTTACGTAAAAATAAAAAAGCCGGAGAAAGTCCGGCCTTTTTTTATACAAATATAGCTATTTTATCGACGTGCGGTCAAATTACAAAAGTCGGTGACCGCATGTACTCCTTTTAAATCGAATACAGAGAAAGTCATTTCTAAGGTTTCAGAATACTTTCTGCCAGTCCCTTCAATTTCATACCCGTTTTGAACCTGATATGGAATCGTAATCCTGCCATTGTCAACAAAGGCATAAACGGTGATGCCTACGTCATAAAAATTATGAATTAAAATTTCGTCCCTATGGTCGTAGCTTTTTTTAATTGTAAAGTGGTAGTGGGAAACAAGTTCAAATGTTTCACTTTTTTCAACCGCGCTGTAATTTCCATAAAAATGATTTCTTTCATCTACTGCCTCGTACAAGTGTACATCACATGAACTTAAAATAAAAACCAATCCAGTTAATAGTAAAAATAAGTTTTTCATAGTTGTAAGTTTTGTCCCTACTACCAAATAAGCAACAACGAGGCCAAAAAAGAGTTTTAGATCCACGGCAAATTAAAAAGGACCACCTAACCAGCACATTTAAACCTTGATTTACAACCTTTTACCACATTTCGGTGTCCAAAAAAATAAAGAACATGAAAAACACTTACTTAATTATTGGACCTGTTTTGTTGGTATTGCTCTTGGTTGGTTGCGAGAAAGAAACAACGGTGGCCCCTTCGTGCACAACAGAAGTTGTAGTAGTGGATCGAAGCCAGCTGGATGGTTGCGGAATGCAACTTAAAACTAATGAAGGAAAATACTTGGTACCGATTCAGGGCATGTTGATTTGCGGTACCCCTCCACTGCCCCCGGAATTTGATAATTTCATTCATTTAATTGAAGGCAAAAAATATAAAATAAATTTCGATTATGTAGAAAAGGAATATTACGACATCTGTATGGCAGGGAAACCAATTAAAGTCACTTGTGTAACAGAACTTAATTCAACCCTTGAAAATTTTTAACAAAAAAAAGGCCGTCCACAAAGTGGGCGGCCTTCCATCCTAATTTTATCTATTAAAAGTAAAGGTTTTTAGCAACCTTGTTGTTAATCAATACTTCAATTCTGTAATAAGAAGAATTTACTTGCTTCAAATTGAATATTTGAGCGAAATCTTCTGTTATAACTTCAGAACTCTCGTACAATAATCCACCGTCGTTGTTGTACAAGTTAATTTTTACATCTTTTTGATCTTTGATGTTGCCCAATGCAAACATGAACCTAGAGTTGTCCAATTTTCTAACATAAGTGTAAACATCGTTAGTCAATGGCTTTGCAAAAACTACTTCATGGATGTTTTCTCCAGAATCATCTTTTACAACTACAAAATACCTTCCAGAAGGCAATTTCTCAAAGTTATAAGGTCTAGTGAAGTTAGCTTTGTTTCTAATAACTTCTTCGAAAAGCACTTTATTATCATCATTTTTGATTTGTACTTTTACCAAACCTTTGGCATTTCCATTATAATGCAATTTATAAACTGCATTCGTATCAGATTCTACAATTACCTTTTCTACTGAGCTTCCAGCGAAGGCTGCAACGTTTAACATGGTTAAAACTACTGCGAAAACAAATTTTAAATTTTTCATAATTTTTTGATAGGGAATAATTATTTCGTGCTGCAAAAGTCTGACTTTCAAACAGAACGAAAAACCCTGAAAATAGCTCTAGTCTACTTTGTAAGAAAAAAGGAAAAGAGGAGCACAAAAAAACTTGCTGAAAAATTATTATTCTGTGAGAAAGCAAAAATTGCAAATATTATTTCACTGCTTAAAACCTATTCCAAACGAATCGATTATTTCAAAAGGTAACCAGCTGACTTTAAATAAATTAGTTTTTGCATTTTTTCACACTTTAATGTGCAAAAAGGGTGTACAATCTTACAGGAAAGAAGAAGAAGGGAAATAAAAAGGTCTGAAAAAAAATGATTTCAGACCTCAATTATATTTAATTAAATTTATAATTCCAATATTATTCTGCTTTTAATTCCTGAGCAGGGTTGATGAAAGCACTTTGCAATACGTGGTAAGAAATTGTAACAAGGGTAAAGCCCAACAGAATAATCGCAGGTACTAAAACAACAACCCAATCCACAGACACTTTGTTGGCAAAATCATTCAACCAGTGGTTGCCCCCTATAATAATAACCGGTATTCCAATAAGCACGGCCCACCCCACTAGCTTCAAAAAACTAGTGGTTAGCAATAAGAATATCTGAGACATCCGGGCACCGAGCACCTTTCTGATGCCAATTTCTTTTTTCCTTTGATAGGTTGAGTAAGCGGTTAATGCCCACAGGCCTAGAAAAGCTATGAATACGGCAATAAATGAAAAGATCAAAAATAACCCGCCAAACTGTTCTTCACTTTTATATTGTTTATTAAAGTGGTCTTGAAGGAAGTAATAATTAAATGGGTTGCCTGGAAAAAAAGAAGCATAGGCTGTTCTAATTTTTTCGATTGATGCGGCATCCGAATTTACTTTTATAGAAAAATGAGATCTAAAAACATCCCCTGGAGCAAAAACAACCGAAACATGTTCCGTTTTCATGGAGTTCCAATGAAAATCTTCCAGAACAGCCAAGATACCTACTGTATCCTCTCCTATTAATATTTTTTCTTGCAATGCCGCTTCATCTGAATCGATTCCAAAAGACCGTACCGCCGTTTGGTTAATTACCACCTTTTCCATATCGGAGGCTTTGTCTAAGTTCCAAACAACACCAGCCGAGACTGGGATATCAAAAGTTTGAATAAAATCAACATCCACCCAGGTCAAGTTGATATCAACAGATTCTGTTTCTTCTTTGCCTAATAAGTATAAGTTTGTTCCCCAATTAAAACCTCCACCAGGAATGGTTCCAGAAGTAGCGACGCTTTGAATGCTGCTTTGTTCTAACAATTCATTTTTAAAGGTTTTTATTTGATTCTTCAACAAATCCCGATCATAAATGGTTGGCCCATCTACAACAACAATTCTATCCATGTCCAGCCCATTGTTATTGGACTTAAGAAAATTAATTTGTGTATTAATCAGATAAGTCCCTGCAATAAGCAGCATGGAAATTACAAATTGAAAAACAACCAAGCCCTTTCTAAGGATTTGTTTGTTGCCTTTTGAACCTACCTTCGATTGGATGGCGTTAAGCACTTCGAAATTGGTCATAACCAATGCTGGGTAAATTCCGGTAGCCAAAGTACCAAATACCAACATACCAGACAATGAAAGCCAGAACAACAGGTTGCTCCAAGGCAGCTGGAATTGGTAGCCAGTGTAATTTTCTAATATGGGCAACAACAAATAGGTGAAAAGCAAGCCACAAATTATGGAAAGGCTATTGATTAAAAACGATTCTGATAGAAACTGCGCTATCAGTTGTTCTTTTGTAACACCCATTGCTTTTTTTATTCCAATTTCTCTGGCTCTTTCTATCGACTTAGAAGTGGATAAGTTAATGTAGTTGATCCAAGCTATGAATAGAATGAATGCAGCTATCAACATAAAAAAATATACAGTTTTTACGCTGTTGGTTTGGGCAACTTCATCTTCATACCCAGGTGTCAGGTGTATAGAAGTAATGGGTTGCAAATGCAATACTTCTGCCCTACCAGATTCTTCCATTGCCTCCCCTTGGTATTTATCCAAAAAGGAAGCAATTTTTTCCGCTAAATTTGCTGCTATCACCTCGTCGTGCAACACCACGTAACTGTAAAAATTGCTCCATCCCCAACCATCGTCGTCTTTGTATTGGTTGTTTTGGAGTAACTTGCTTACTGGCAATAGAAAATCAAACTGAAAATGGGCGTTGTCCGGCACATCTTCTATAATTGCTTTGATGATAAAATCCCCATTGGCCCATCCTCCACTTAGATGGATACTTTTGCCTACCACATTTTCGGTTGTGTTGAAATATTTAAGTGCAGTACTTTTAGTAACCACTACGCTTTCGGGCTGCATCAAAGCCGATGCATTGCCTTCAATAAATGTGTGATCAAAATAGTTGAAATAGCTTGAGTCAGCAAATTGCGCATTGGTTTCTACAAAAAGCAAAGGATCCAAACCATCTCTCTCAACAGATACAACAACATTGCCATACATAGGGTGTGTCCTGATAAAAGACTTAATTTCTGGAATTTCTTCTTGCATCATTGGTACCTGTGCATAAGGAGAAAGTGGGTAGGTACCCAGTTTTTCTTCCCCTTTATAAACCGAGGTTACCGTTCTATAAATATTTCCTGCTTGGCTGTGGTAGGAATCAAAACTTAGTTCGTGTTGCACATACAAAGCTATGACAATGAAAATTGAAAGGCCTAAAGAAAGGCCCAGCACATTGATTATAGAAAACAGTTTGTTTTTAATGAAGTGCCTCCAAGCAATTTTTAAATAATTAGATACCATTGAGTTGTTGTTTTGTTATAAGACCAAAACAAAGATCCGGTCTTCTTTTTTATTAATATAACCATTTGTAGTGAACTGTCCATATTTGGTTATGAGCCTTCATTTCATTGCACCAACTTGGTTGGCGGCCAACCCGTAGAAAGCCAGCAAGATTTAAACCGTCCTTAACAAGGCACCTTTTGGGTACAATTATTGCAGGTATAAGATTCATTGTATTTCATTAGATTTGTTATATTTTCGCAGCATGTTATTATTTGATAGGAAGGGTTTTTCCAAATTTATATTTTTATTGGTCGCGGCGTTGGTTATTGGAGCTCACTCAAAGGCCCAGGAGGTGCTTATCAGAGACATTCAATCCAATAAAGGCATAGCAGATGTTGTAGTACACAACAAGAAAGAAACTAAGCTGAGCAAATCAGATTTAAATGGAAAAGCCGATTTGTCAATTTTTTCAAATGATGCCATACTTGTATTTCAACATCCTTCCTACCAACTATTGGAAATTCCACTAGCCAGTTTGGAGGCCAATAATTACGTGGTTGATTTAACCGAGCAAATATACAAAATGGACGAATTGGTGATTAGTGCAACCAAGTGGAAACAAGAAGCCAATGAAATCCCCAACAAAATTCTAAGCATCACTACAAAAGAAGTCGCCTACAAATCCCCTCAAACCTCTGCGGACTTGCTTGCACAAAGTGGAGAAGTATTTGTCCAAAAAAGTCAAATGGGTGGTGGAAGCCCCATGATGCGAGGCTTTTCGGCAAACAAGGTACTATTGTCAGTAGAAGGTGTTAGAATGAACAATGCTATTTTCAGAGGAGGCAATTTGCAGAACATCATCAACATTGACCCCAACAATGTTGCTTCGGCGGAAGTAATTTTCGGACCTGGTTCCGTTTTATATGGTAGTGATGCGCTGGGCGGTGTTATGAATTTCAACCTTAAAACCCCAGATACCGGACACGAAAAAACAATTTTTAAAAGCGAAGCCTTTGCGAGGTATTCAAGTGCCAACAAAGAAAAAACAGGACACCTTAACTTTAACTTAGAAGGAAAAAAATGGGGCGTATATGTTGGTGGTACTTTCAGTAATTTTGACGACTTAAGAACTGGAGATAAACGCGATCCAGAACACCCTGATTTCGGAAAAAGAACCCACTACGTAGAAAGAATTAATGGAAAAGATTCTATGGTGGTCAATGAAGACTACAACATTCAAAAGTTCAGCGGTTTTGATCAGTACAACTTCATGGCTAAAATAAGGTATAGACCTTCCGAAAAACTGGATCTGCACTATACAAGTATTTACAACAACACCTCCGACATTCCTAGATACGACCGACTTATTGAATACGATGAGAATGGACAGCTAAAAAAGGCAGAATGGTACTATGGCCCCCAAGAATGGAATTTGCACAAATTAGAAATGACGTTTTCAAATAAAAATAAGCTGTTCGATAATTTCAGAACTACTGCGGCATACCAACTCTTTAAAGAATCTAGGCACAATAGAAATTTTGGAAACGCCAACTTGAGAAATCAGATAGAAAGAGTAGATGCCTACTCGCTTAATTTTGATTTGGAAAAGTCGTTTGACCCCAATACTTTCTTGTACTATGGAGCGGAAGGCATTCTTAACAACGTCAGTTCATCGGCATACGAACAAAACATCGAAACAGGGGTTACTGGCCCTTATGACAGCCGTTACCCCGATGGTGGCAGCCAATACAGCAGCCTAGCAGCCTATGCCATTTTAAAAAAGCATTTAAATGATAAATTTATTTTAAATGCCGGAATGCGTTACAGCTGGGTAGCTCTTGAAGCTAAAATTGAAGATACCAGCAACCTTGATTTCCCTTATGACAAGTTTGAATTGTCCAATGGTTCCTTGAATGGCTCTTTGGGTCTGGTTTACCAAATTCCTTCTGGTGGAGAACTCTATTTGAACACGGCAACTGGCTTCCGATCTCCCAATCTAGATGATGTTGGAAAAGTTTTTGACACGGCTGGAGATAATGTTGTGGTACCCAATCCAGATTTGAAACCCGAATATACCTACAACGTTGAAATGGGATCCAAATTGGATATAAATGAAAGCTTCAAATTGAACTTATCGGTTTTTTATACGGCATACAAAGACGCCATAGTGGATGGTAATTTCACTTTCAACGGCAAAGACTCTATACTATACGATGGTAAGTGGCAAAATGTAATGGCAAAAGTTAATACTGGAGAAGCCTATATTTACGGAGGCAGCATTTTAGCTGAGATAAAACTGCACGACAATTTGTTGTTCAACACTTCCCTAACCTATACCGAAGGCAAAGATGTAAGCAACAACGAACCACTGCGCCATACTACTCCGATATTCGGAAAAACAGCCTTAATATTTAATAGAAATGATCTGCGTATAGAACTGAATAGCCTCTACAACGGAAATAGACCGTTGGAGAACATGCCCGCTTCTGAAGCCAATAAAACCCACTTGTACAGCACGGATGGAAGCCTAGGTTGGTTCACCATTAATGCCTACAGCCGGTATAATTTCCCAAAAAACATTGAAGCCACCATTGCAGTTGAAAACATCTTGGACCAACACTACAGACCCTATTCGAGTGGTATTTCTGCAGCCGGAAGGAATTTTATACTATCACTGAAATTGGCAATATAAAAAATGCTTGCAAAGTCTGAGAGAAAAATAAATCTCTTATAAGCAAGATTTGAGCTACCCAAGCATTCGCAACCTTCCACTGTTACCTTTATTTCTAAAGCTTGTATTGCTACAAGTGAGGCCTGGTTTTGAAAATGGGCTCACCCGGTATAAAATTAACTGTTAGATTTATTTTCAGGTGACCTTGCAAGCCCTGCAAAGTTAATTCCTTTATTGAAAAGGAAAAAACTATCTACGCAAAAAGAAAAATCCCCCAAATGGTTTTTAATAAAACCCACTACATTCATTACCAATAAACAATATGAATAATCCAATTACACACGAAAAAGTACTTGTTTGATATAGTATTTTTATCTATATTCCAATTCCCTTTAACCAAAACATTTTTATCGTGTCACCCAACCACACTAAATCCCCAAATCAAACGGCTTTGTTTTTAACCAACCGGCATTTTTCTAGCTATTTAATCACACCAATTGGGGGGTAATTCTGTAAATCATTTAACAGATCCCACCTCAGGTGAACGAAAATCATTAATAATCCCCCCAATAGAGGTATCTTATAATGAACGATAAGACTTTTATTAGATGAATTTTCGTACAGGAATTTAATTTTTACTAACCAAACAAATAAATTATGAAACACTTTTTATTAAAAGCGTCATTGCTCTTGATGTCCTTTATGATGGCATTAACGGTATATGCGCAAGATCGTACGGTAAGCGGTACCGTCACTGACCTGACTACTTCAGAGCCGCTGGCTGGGGTAAATGTCATTATTAAGGGTACTTCAACAGGAACCATAACCGACATCAATGGAACGTATTCTGTAGAGTTGAAGGCAAGCCAGAATGTACTGACTTTCACCTTTATTGGTTTTGTAAAGCAGGACATCACGTTGAGCCCTTCTCAAACCACAGTAGATGTAATTATGGAAGAAGATGTTACCAGTTTGAGTGAGGTAGTAATTACAGGCTTGGCCACTTCTGTAAAAAGATCCAACTTAGCCAATTCCGTTGAATCAATTGATGCCAAAAGCTTGGTGGGCATTACAGAACAACCTACCATGGACAACGCATTGTATGGAAAAGTAAAAGGTGCTAACATCACCTCTAACTCTGGAGCTCCAGGTGGGGGTATTTCAATCAAATTGAGAGGGCTAACCTCCATCAATGGTGCCAACCAACCTTTATTTATTATTGACGGAGTTTATGTTGACAACTCCGAAATTTCTGCTGGATTGAATGTTGTTTCTGCCGCTTCCGGAGGTGGAAGCCAATCCAATCAGGACAACCCATCCAACAGAATAGCGGATTTAAACCCATACGACATCCAAAGCCTCGAAGTACTTAAAGGAGCTTCGGCTGCTGCCATTTATGGTTCAAGAGCTTCCAGTGGTGTGGTAGTTATAACAACTAAAAAAGGGAAAAACGGACGTACCAGTGTAAACTTTTCTCAAAACATAGGGATCACCACCCAACTTAATAAATTAGGACAAAGAACATGGGATGCAGACAAAGCTGAAACCCATTTTGGAGCAAATGGCCGCGCTGCCTTCATAGATGCAGAAAGCCAAGGCAAACTGCACGACTACGAAAAGGAATTATATGGGGAGCAAGGATTATTGCTAACCACCAATTTAAGCGTTTCTGGTGGTGATGAGAAAACAACATTTTACACTGCGGTTACACGCAAAAAAGATGAAGGTATTGTTAAAAACACGGGATACGATAAAACTTCGGTTCGTTTAAACTTGACACATGATATTACTGACTGGTTGAATATAGAAGCTACAACCAACTACATCTCTTCTTCTGCTGACAGAGGTTTTTTCAATAATGACAACTCTGGTACCACCATGGGTATCTCTTACGTTGGAACTCCAGTATTTGCACAGCTTTTCGCAGATGCAGAAGGTAATTATCCCGACAACCCCTATGCTGCTTCCAACTTTCTTCAAACACGAGACTTGGTTACCAACAATGAAGCAGTTAACAGGATTATTGTAGGTACAAAAATTAGTGCTCGATTGTTCAAAACAGATAAAATGAGTTTGCGATTAATTGCTCGTGCAGGTCTGGACAATTACAATTTGGCTACTACTGCGATTTTCCCAAATACGCTGCAATTCCAAAAAAATGGCAACGGATTAAACGGTGTGTCAATCCAAGGAAACACTGTTAACAAAAACACCAATTTCAATGCTTTTTTAGTACATGATTTTTTTCCAAATCAATCTTTATCTTTCAGAACTCAGTTTGGTATTACCGCTGAAAATTTTGATCAAAACACCATACTTGGAACAGCTTCCAACTTGAATGGATCTCAGACTAATTTGGACCAAGCAGGAAACCAACAAATTGATCAAAACAGGATTATTCAGAAGGACAGAGGTTTTTTTGCACAGGAAGAAGTTAATTATGAGGACAAAATCATAGGTACTTTGGGTATTAGAGGAGATAAATCTTCGAACAATGGAGATGCCAATAAAATGTATTATTACCCAAAAGGCTCCATGGCATTGAACTTGCACAATTTCAATTTTTGGTCTGTAGACTTCATGAACCAATTAAAGCTAAGAGTGGCTTATGGTGAGGCTGGAAACTTTGCGACATTCGGTGACAAATACACATTTTTTAACAACGCAATTATAGACGGAACACCAGGTTGGGTTATTAACAACAAAAGAGGAAATGGCAACGTAGGACCAGAAAGACAATCTGAAACAGAATTTGGTTTCGATATGAGTTTTTTGAGCAATAAGTTAAAGTTTGATGTTACCTACTACATTCAAAACATAACAGATTTATTATTGACAGCGGATGTTCCTAATTCATCCGGTTTTACACGCCAAGTGACCAATGCTGCTGAATTACAGAATAAAGGAATTGAAATTGGTTTGAATTGGAATATCATCAACACTAGTAAGTTCAATTGGAATTTCAATACTAACTTTTGGAAAAACCAGGGTAAGATCACCAAATTGAACGTACCTTCTTTTACAACAGGCGGTTTTGCTGATTTCTTAGGTCAATTTAGAATCAAAGAAGGTCGCAGTCCTTCAGAAATTGTAGGAATCGGTCCTGCCGATCAACAAGATGAAGATGGATTGGTAGTTTATGGAGATTCTGAAGCGGACTTCAATATGTCCTTCACGAATAGTTTTACTTATAAGAATTTCGAGTTATCCTTCTTATTTCATTGGAAAAAAGGTGGAGACAATATCAACCTAACACAATTACTATCTGATTTTAGCGGTACAAGTTACGACTATGATAAGATTGATTTGGATCCAGAAGGTCAGCTAGGAAATGGTGACTTTAGACAAGCAAGTTTCTTAAATACAACAGCCCCTTTCGTAGAAGATGCTGGGTATTTTAGAATGAGAGAAATCGGATTGTTTTACAACATACCAAGAACGGCTTTAAAGGATTTGGCTGATATTAGAATTGGTTTTACTGGCAATAATTTGATCAATTCTTTCAAATATAGAAGTTATGATCCTGAAGTTTCCAATTTTGGTGGTAAAGGGTTGTCAAGTGGGGTTGAAGTTACTCCATTCCCTTCTTCGAAAAGATACAATTTCCATATTAACGTAAGCTTTTAAATTGAATAGAAATGAAAAACATATATAGATTAAATAAATTAATCGCTTTGCAATTCATATTGCTGCTTGTAATCATGGGCAGTTGTGAATTAGAAGAGCTTGAATTTCCGAACGGACCTACGGAAGGGGTAGTTGAAAATGCCAGCCGGGCAGACATAGCCTTAATTGCAGTAGGAGTAGAACACAACCTGCGAAATGAAATGGGATTTTATTATGACGCCACTGGAATTATAGGTAGAGAGGTGTATTTCTTCACCAATTCCGACCCTCGTTATACAGGAGAAATTCTTGGTAAAGGTGGATCAGACCTAGATCCAGCAGGGTTTTATGGCACCAGGCCATATGCAGGAAGGTACGCTACAATTAAAAACGCTAATTTGTTGCTACAAGCTTTAGACAAATCCAATGATGTCTTTACTGATGAAGAAAAATTTGGTATTACTGGTTATGCCAAAACACTACAGGCCTATTCTTTATTGCTTGCAGCCAATCTTCAGTACGAAAATGGAATTAGAACGGATGTGATAGATCCAGATAATCTTGGAGATTTCGTTGCCTACACTGACGCACTGACCGACATTGAAAGCCTTTTACAAGATGGGGCGGATGATTTGGCACAGGCAGGAACAGAATTCATGTTCGCTTTGTCATCTGGTTTTACTGGATTTGACACCCCCACTACATTCCTTCAGTTCAACAGAGGTGTTGCAGCAAGAGTGAAGCTGTATAAAGGGGATAAAACAGGTGTGTTAAGCACAATAAACGATTCACACTTCAACTTAACATCGGATCCTGCTGAGTTGTTAGATGGCCCAGAACATTATTTCTCAACTGCTGGTGGTGATTTGACAAATCCTGTTTTCAGAGTTCCAAATGCAGCCGATCCATTGGTAGCACACCCTGATTATACTGCGGATTTATTAATTGGTGATACAAGAATAAATAAAGTGGCTTTAAGAGACAGTGAGGCTATTAAAGATGGACTGTCAAGTGATTACGATGTAGTTATCTATTCTTCTCTAGCTTCTAACATTCCAATAATCAAAAATGAAGAGCTCATGTTGATTTATGCTGAAGCACATGTTGGAACTAATAATACGGAGGCCATTACCACAATCAACCTAATTAGATCTGCCTATGGGTTAACGGTTTATTCAGGCGGTACCACAGATGCTGACGTGATGAATGAAATATTGTACCACAGGAGGTATTCTCTTTTTAACGAAGGACACCGTTGGGTAGATATGAGAAGATTAAACAGGTTAGATGAATTGCCTATCGACAGAACCGATGACAAAGTACACGTACAATTTCCAAGACCCGTATCTGAACCGGATTAAACACAACATAATTCATTTAAAAGGACATTGCTTTGCAATGTCCTTTTTTTATATCTACATGGATAAACTTTCTTTTTTGGACCCTTTTGTTTATATTCTATTAAAACCTAGAGTCCATGAAGAATATTTACATAAAAACCGCATTGGTGGCCATGTTGATGCTATTCCCTTTTCTAGGGCAAGCACAGACCTTATACATCGTCTCCGGAACAATATCTGAATTAACAGGAGAGCCCATTGTTGGGGTTAATATTGTTGAAAAAGGCACCAGTAATGGGACGATATCCTCCATTGATGGCTCCTTTTTTTTGGAATTAAATTCTGAACCCGCCACCTTGGTCTTTTCATTCATAGGGTATACTACCAAAGAAATTGCAGTATCGAGCCAAGCCGCCAATTTGCAAGTAGAACTGGAAGAGAACATTCAGAGCTTGCAGGATGTGATTATTGTGGGTACCAGGTTCAACGCTAGAAGCGAACTAACTTCGCCTGTTCCTATTGATAAAATAACCGCTTCAGAATTAGAATCATCCGGTCAGCTTTCCATCGACCAAATGATTACCTATAAGATACAATCCTACAACGCTTCCCAACAAACCATATCGGATGCCACTGCTCATTTTAATCCTGCCGATTTACGCGGCCTAGGACCGAGCAGAACACTGGTACTAATCAATGGAAAAAGAAAAAATGCCAGCGCTTTGGTTTATGTCAACGACACTCCCGGTAAAGGGGAAGTTGGTGTGGACATGCAAAGCATTCCGGTGAGTGCGATCAAAAGAATAGAAATTTTAAGAGACGGGGCCTCTGCTCAATATGGTTCCGATGCCATTGCAGGGGTAATTAACATTGTTTTAAAGGACAACTTTGATTATACGGACATCAACATCTTTTCAGGGGTAACATCGGAGGGAGATGGTTTTAATGCTGGTTTTAATGCCAATGCAGGGTTCAATTTAACCAATGACGGATACTTTAATGTATCTGCGGGGTACAAATTTCAAGACAACACCAACCGAGCGGGTTCTCCCGGTAAAGATGACTTATTTGGTGTGGATGGAAGCAACCCTTGGATTCAAAAAAACCCAGATTTGGGCATGACAGTGGGCATGCCAAAGATGACAACGTTTGATGTTTTCTACAACCTTGATATACCCTTGAAAAACCAAGCCCACTTGTATTCATTTGGTGGTGCTACTTATCGAAATGGAGAAAGTTATGCCTTGTACAGAACACCTTATTGGGTAGATGATCCAGACAATATTTTTCACAAACCTGGAGAAACATACAACGGTTTCCAACCTACTTTTGGAACCGACATTCACGATAGAACCTTTGCTATTGGAGCCAAAGGAAAGCTTAACGAATGGGACTTTGACGTTAGTGTAACCACTGGCAGCAATACCGTGGACTACACCATCGGGAACACAATGAATGTCGATTTAGGCAGGTTAAGCCCTACAACCTTCAATGCCGGCGGGTACGAGTTTAGAAATATGGTGCAAAACATTGACCTACACAGAAAATTCGGGAATTTCACCCTTGGTTTCGGTTCTGAATTTAGAACAGAAAACTTTGTTACCAATGCAGGCGAAGAGGCTTCTTATGTAGGAAGTGGTGCACAATCCTTTCCGGGCTTACAGCCCTTGAATGAAGTAAATCAAACGCGTTTCAATATTGGTTTTTATACCGATTTAGAATATGAAATCAATTCTTTTCTTATAGGGGGTGCATTGCGCTATGAAAATTACAGTGATTTTGGCAATACATTAAATTGGAAAATAAATGCAAGACTCAAGCTACTAGAAGACAAAATGGTGGTTCGGGCTTCTGCCAATACAGGCTTTAGAGCGCCTTCTTTGCATCAAATTTATTTGAGCAACATCCAAACATTAATATCAGCAGGAACTGTGTCCAACCAAGGGACCTTCAACAATAACTCTCCTGTAATTCGAGACCTAGAGGTGCCTACCTTAAAAGAAGAAGAGGCTTTTAATTATTCCTTTGGCATCACCCTAAACCCAGCACCAAAACTAGACATCACCTTGGATTATTACAATGTCGCGGTAGACGACAGAGTGGTCTTCACCAATGAAATAGCCAGTTCTACCCCTCCTATTTCTGACATTCTAGATGCTTTTGATGTAACCAGCATTAAATTCTTCATCAATGCAGTGAATACCAACACAAGTGGTTTTGATGCCGTTGTATCCTATTCGGATTTAAGCGCTGGGCGCGGTGCTTTTAATTTCAACTTAGCATTTAATGCGAACAAAACATCCATTGAGGGCAAAATTAAAACGCCAAAACCAATTGAGGATTCTGGAGCAGAAATATTCAACAGAAAAGAACAAAGCCGAATTGAAACTGCTCGACCCAATAATAAAATATTACTGGGCGTAAATTATACTACAGGAAAATTTTCAACTACGGCAAATTTCACTCGCTTTGGAGAAGTTTCTTGGAAACATGCGGATGATGCCTCAAAAGACCAAACTTTTTCGGCTAAGTTGGTCACAGACCTATATTTATCTTATAAATTTACGGAGCAATTTAGATTCAGTTTGAACATCAACAATCTTTTGAATGTGTATCCGGATAAAATTGACACCAAAGGCGACCCTGTCACCGATCTTGGAGGCCGATTTCAATACCCTTGGGAAGTCAATCAATTTGGATTTATGGGCACCACAATCCAAGGCACCTTAGGCATACGCTTTTAAGCATAACAAACAGAAGGGATTTTATGAAAATTCAAGTTTGGAATAAAAGCGTTTCCATTTAACTTTTATATGAACGGAAATATAAATACCATTTTTTTTGGTTATATTAAATCCGACAACATATTTATTTATTTATGGCTAAATGCCTGCTCACAGGGTGTATTCTTTTGTTTTCTCTTGCTGTTGTTTGTGGTCAAGAATACGAAGTTTCTGGCTTCGTTTTCGATGACACACAAGAACCTCTATATGGTGTAAGTGTTCGGGAAAAAAACAGCAAAAACAGTGTTGAAACACAGCCAGATGGCTCCTTTGTTCTGACACTTAAAACAACCCCCGTTACCATTGTATTTTCTTCTCTTGGGTATACAACCAAAGAAGTTCTTGTTGATGTACAAACCAATTCCATTGAAGTGGTGCTTGAAGACAATTTGTTCAGTTTAAAAAATGTCATTGTAGTAGGTACTCGATTCAATACAAGGTCAGAACTGACTTCGCCAGTACCCATTGATAAAATTTTAATTGAAGAATTAAATGCAACAGCACAGCCTTCTTTGGACCAAATGCTGAGTTTCAAGCTACCTTCCTTCAATGCCAGTCAACAACCTATTTCCGATGCAGCTGCCCATCTCAACCCAGCAGAATTGAGAAATTTAGGCCCTGGAAGAACGCTTGTATTGATCAATGGCAAAAGAAAAAATCAAAGTGCATTGGTTTATACCAACGATGTACCCGGTAAGGGAGAAGTTGGGGTAGATTTGCAGTCTTTCGCACCAAATTCTATAAAAAGAGTTGAAATTTTAAGAGATGGTGCTTCGGTTCAATACGGATCAGATGCCATTGCAGGGGTCATAAACATTGTACTCAACGACCAAGAGCGGTTCAATCAACTAAGTTTGTACTCTGGTATTACAGGGGAAGGCGATGGTCTGAACACAGGGTTTAATCTCAATACTGGTTTCGATTTTATTGGCGGCGGCGTTGTTAACTTCTATGCAGAATACAGCTACCAACAAGCAACCAACCGAGCCAATGACCCCGGAAAGGATCTGTTTTTTGCCGACATATTTGCCGACATACCTGGACTCGAAGGGCTTGCCAATCAATTGAGAGATGGTTCTTTGCCCTACCTTCAACAAAACCCCGATATGGGTATGAAAATAGGCATCCCAGAATCCAATAAATACAGTTACGGTTACAATTTATCCTTTCCTCTGAGTGTAAAAACTAGTTTGTACTCCTTTGCTGGGTATTCTTTTAGGAAAACCAAAAGTTACGCGGTCCATAGAACTCCGTACATGGAAGGGGACCCGCACTTCTTGTTCCACAACCCTGGGGACACTTATGAAGGATTTACACCAACTTTTGAATCTGAAATTTTAGACAACCACATTGCTTTCGGGGTTAAAGGCAACACCAATAACTGGAATTACGATATCAGCTTAATTCACGGTACCAATTCAATAGACCAACACACCAACGACACTTTCAATAAAGCCTTGGGAAAATTTAGCCCAACTTCGTTTTATGCTGGTGGGTATAGTTTTACCAACAATGTGATAAACATGGATGTTTCCAAAAATTTTGGTAGGCTCAAATTTGACTTTGGAACCGAGTTCAGGAATGAAAAATTCAAAACCGAAGCTGGCGATAGTACCTCCTATTATTTAGAAGGAGCCATTTCATTTCCAGGAATTCGCCCAGAAAATGCACTGGATGTAAGTAGGCATAATTTTGGAGTATATATGGATTTGGAGTACGAAAAAGACAACTTCTTAATTGGTGCAGCTGTTCGACAAGAAAATTACAGTGATTTTGGTAACACAATAAATTGGAAGGTCAATGCTCGGTTACTCCTCTTACAGGATAAACTGGTTATTCGAAGCTCTGCAAACACAGGATTTAGAGCCCCTACTCTACACCAAACCCATGTAAACAACATACAAACATTGTTAACTGGCGGTGTAATTTCCAATCAAGCCACCTTCAACAATGCCCACCCTGCCCTGCGCGATTTGGAAGTCCCAACTTTAAAACAAGAGGAATCTCTCAATTTTTCGGCTGGGCTGACCTACAAATTTAATTCAAACTCCGGGTTGGCAATGGACTTTTACCAAGTGAATATTGAGGACAGAATTTTGTTGTCCAATGAAATCAGCAGCGACGATCCTAACTCGCCTATTTATGCCATTCTCCAAGACTTTAATGTTTCCAGTCTAAAATTTTTCATCAATGCAGTTAACACAGAGACCAAGGGAGTTGATTTGGTATACTACTACAGAAACATCGGTATTGGAAAAGGATTTTTATCGCTCAATCTTTCCATGAATTTTAATGAGCATACCATCCAAGGGAAAATTAGCACTCCCCCACCCATTGCAGCTTCCAATGTGGATATGTTTGACAGGAAAGAACAGGCTAGAATACTAACCGCCCGCCCTAACAAGAAAGGAAATTTAAGTGTTCAATATGTATTCAAAAAACTACATACCAACCTCAATTTAAATTATTTTGGACCAGTTACCTGGATGCATGCGGTGGATGTTTTCAGAGACCAAACTTTTTCAAGCAAAACAACAACCGATTTGAACTGGTTGTATGACTTCAACAAAACCTTCAGTGGGTCTTTCAGTGTCAACAATGTATTCAATGTGTATCCGGATGCAATTGATCCGAAAGGAGATAATAGCACCAATTTAGGCGGCCGTTTTAAATACCCTTGGGAAGTCAATCAGTTTGGGTATTTAGGCATCAATTTTCAGCTAAAATTTTTATTTAACTTTTAATTCAGGTGCACCATTGCGCCGGCAATTGTTGCGGTCATCATAGTCGCTAGGGTGGCAGCAAATAAAGCCCTAAAGCCTAATTTTGATAGATCTCCCTGTCGGGAAGGAGCCATCCCTCCTATTCCTCCAATTTGTATGGCTATAGAGGAGAAGTTGGCAAACCCACACAGTGCGTAAGTACTAATTAAAATTGACTTAGGGCTCAATGCCCCACTTTGTTTCATTTCCGCAAGATTGAGATAAGCTACAAATTCATTGATCACCATTTTTTGTCCCAACAGACTCCCTACCGCTAGGGTATCTTTCCATTCAACTCCTATAGCAAATGCAAACAATCTGAATACTTGACCTAAAATATACTGAAGAGAAAAACCATCAAAAGTACCATTGGTAGAAGTTACAACCCAAGAATTTAACCCAGTCCAACTCCCAATCATATCCACCAAAACCCAATTAACTGCATAAATCACCGCGATGAAAGCAAGCAACATTCCACCAATATTAAGCGCCAACTTTAAACCTTCAGCCGCTCCATTCGAAAGAGCATCGATCAGATTCACGCCCAAAGAGTCTTTTGAAACCGTTAATGAAGTGTCAATTTTTTCTTGGTGCATTTCTGGGTAAAACAACTTGGCCATTACAATGGCTGCTGGCGCATTCATAATAGAGGCACTCAAAAGGTAAGAGGCATATTGGACCCTTTCTACGGGATCGTTTCCACCCAAAAAGGCAACATATCCAGCCAAAACACCTCCAGCAATTGTTGCCATGCCGCCTGTCATCAAACACATCATTTCTGACATGGTCATGTTTTTAACAAAAGGCCTAATAAGCAAAGGAGCTTCTGTTTGCCCGAGAAAAATGTTCCCAGCTGCCGACAGTGATTCTGCTCCAGACAACCGCATGGTTCTAGACATTACCCATGCTATACCATATACCACCTTCTGCAAAACCCCTAGGTAATAAAGACCCGCAGATACGGTTGAAAAAAAGATCACCGTAGGCAGCACTTGAATGGCAAAAATAAAACCGTAAGAATCTACATTGGTCAGATCTCCAAAAAGAAACTTTGCCCCGTCGTTAGAAAAACTTAAAAATTTAACAAAAACTTCTGAGACATGGTTGAAGGCCACCGTTACCGCTGGCACATTAGTAATGAAGTATCCAAAAATTATTTGTAAAAAAATCCCTACTCCTACAAGTCTCCAATCAATCTTAGAACGGTTTTTTGAAAAAGCGGCCCCAATGGCAACCAACACAATTAAACCAATAATTCCTCTTAAATAATCCATAAGCTCCACAAAAAAAGAGTCTTTGTTAATGCTCTTAACAAAGACTCTTTATATATTTTAATTACAAGTTAGTTTCTCCTACCCAATTCATCTCTAATTTTAGCCGCCGTTTCGTAGTCTTCATTGTCTAGAGCCTCTTCTAATAGATTGTTGAGTTTGTCTACTGAGTAATATTTCAGTTTATCACTCCCCTTAGACTCCGGTTTTGGGTTTCTACCCGACGAAATAAGAGATTCTTCTTCCTTTTCCTCTTTTGATTCGACGTCTTCTTCCACTTCATCGTTTAAAACGATGCCTGCTTCTGACATTATCTTCTCATAGGTATAGATTGGTGCATTGAACCGCAAACCAATGGCTATTGCATCAGAAGGTCTCGCATCTACGACCACCTCTTCTCCATTGTTACCCGTACAATTAATTTTGGCAAAAAACACCCCTTCTTTTAAATCGGAAATCACAATTTCATTCACAACATAACCGAAACCACTTGCAAATGATTTGAACAAATCATGTGTCATTGGACGGTTCGGGGTTATTTTTTCTATTTCAATTGCAATGGCCTGTGCTTCAAACATACCAATGATGATGGGCAACCTTCTATTGCCGTTCATTTCTCCTAACACTAAGGCAAAAGAACCAGATTGAGACTGGCTTGACGACAGTCCTAAGATCTCTAACTTTATTTTATCCACTAAATACTATTTTAAAGCTTTAATTGCTTCTGTTAATTTAGGTAATACTTCAAACGCATCTCCGACAATTCCATAATCGGCAGCTTTGAAAAATGGTGCTTCAGGATCTTTGTTAATAACCACAATATTTTTTGAAGAATTAACTCCAGCCAAATGCTGAATGGCTCCAGAAATACCAACTGCAATATACAAATTAGGCGCAACTTTCACCCCTGTTTGGCCAACATGTTCGTGGTGTGGTCTCCAGTCCATATCTGAAACTGGTTTGCTACAACCGGTAGCTGCACCTAAAGTTTTGGCTAAATCTTCAATCATGCCCCAATTTTCAGGCCCTTTAAGACCTCTTCCTCCTGACACAACAATTTCTGCTTCCGGCAACAATACATCACCTTCTGCTTTTTTAGTAGCAGTTATTTTGGTTGCAAAATCGCCATCTTGTGCATTGGGGCTAAACGCCTCCACTGCTGCGCTTCCAGAACCTTCTACCAACTCCACTGCATTTTTCTTGATGGCCAATACTTTTATTGCTTTGTCTACTTTAACAGTAGCAAATGCTTTACCTGTATAGATACTTTTTTTAACTTCAAAGCCGTTGCTTGTATCCGGTAGATCAGAAACATTGGTTACCAATCCAGCTCCTTTTTTAATGGCCACACGGGCTGCAACAGGAGTTCCTAAAGAAGAATTGGCCATTACCAAAGCATCGGCTCCCGATTGGTCCATTGCTTGCGCAATAGCAGTAGCATAGGCTTGTATTACACCATCGTTGTAGGAATCATCACTGATGTGCAACACTTTATTAGCGCCGTATTTTCCAGTGCTTTCCAATTCATCAGAGGCAACATTTCCAAAGGCAACAACAACTACCTCATCTGACATTTTCGCACCATAGGCAACCGCTTCCAATGAAGTCTTTTTTATTTTGCCCTCCGCACTTTCAACAAATACTAAAACTGACATATTTTTTGTCTTTTAAAGTTCAACAACGATTATAAAACCTTGGCTTCGTTTTTCAACAAATCAACCAATTCACCAACATTGTCCGCGTCAATCATTTTTACGGCACCTTTAGCAGGTGGCATTTCAAAGTTGACCAATGTTGCACCTGTCTCATCACCAACAGGCTCTACCACGTTCAAAGGTTTCGTTCTCGCGGTCATAATGCCCCTCATATTAGGGATTTTCCATTCTGCAATTGGTTCTTGACAGCCTGCTACAAATGGAAGATCTACCTCGATCTGCTCCTTTCCTCCCTCAATTTCTCTTGATAATTGGGCAGTATTCCCATCTAGCTCAAGGGTCATTACTGGCGAAATAGAAGGCAGGCCTAGAATTTCACCAACCATTCCATGCACAACACCTCCATTAAAATCGATAGATTCTCTACCCATTAGAATGAGGTCGTACCCTCCTTCTTTGGCGTAATGCGCAATTTGATTGGCAACAAATAAAGAATCAGAAGGTTCGGCGTTCACCCTAATCGCATCATCGGCGCCAATGGCCAATGCTTTTCTTATGGTAGGTTCGGCATCTGCCAACCCAACATTTAACACGGTAAGAGTGGCTCCATTTGCTTCTTTCAACTCTACTGCCCTGGCAAGTGCGTAGTCGTCGTATGGTCCAATAATAAACTGTACGCCGTTTGTGTCAAACTTCGTATCATTATCTGTAAAAGATATTCGGGATGTTGTATCCGGAACATGAGTAATACAAACTAAAATCTTCATGCTTAATTGAATTATAATTTGTGTAAATTTGTCGTGAATTTAACGAATATTAGGTCAAATAAAAACCTTAAGCCCATGAATTCGAATCGAATATCACAACTTAATTCCATGTTAGAATCTTCGCCTGAAGATCCTTTTATTCTTTATGCCCTCGCATTAGAGCACATAAAATTTGACGAACCGAAAGCATTCCAATATTTTGAAAGGTTATTAAGCGATTTCCCAGAATATCTTCCAACCTATTTTCACGCTGCCGGACTTTGTGCCGAGATGGAAAAATTGACAAAAGCACAAGAAATATATGAAGCTGGCATTTTGTTGGCCAAAAAGAATTCTGACCAACATGCACTAAGCGAACTTCAAAACTCATTTCAAAACTTCTTAATTGAAAATGATTTATAAACTGCCTTCCACTTCTTCGTAGGCCCCGAGCCGCTCTTTTAGGCTGTCTATGATGTGTACGTAGTCTTTTTCTTTCCTTTCCATTTCTTCGTGGGTAGCCGTTAGCTCCTCCATACTTTGCCTCATTTCTTCTTCCTGGGCCTTCATTTCTTCTGTTTGAATTTGAGTTTTGGCCAATAGCTGACGGGTATTTCCGTCCATTTTAATAGTCGAAATAGTAGAGGCTACCCCTTCCCCGATTCGTTCAAGAAATTCTATTTTATAGGCATCAATTGCATCAAAGAAAGCTATCTCAATCAAAGCTTCCACCACATCGTTGACTTGAAACGGAACAATAAGAAGGTGGTTAGGGTTGGCTTTTCCGAGACCAGAGGTTATGGTAATATAATTATCGGGGACCTCTTTTAAATGTACCGTTTCTCTTTCGAGGTACGCCTGACCAACCAGGCCTTGTCCTATTTCTATCCTTTTGTCATTGTATTTTTTCTTATTATAGGCATACGATGCACCAAGTGTGATGAAGGTCTCATCATTTTCTTCTTCTACTATATACAACCCTGCTTGGTTGGCTTGCATATAGTCCACCAAATAAGACAATAGCTGGTCGTAGGTACTTTGAATCTCTTGGTTCGTTTGTAAAATTTTACTCACCGATGCTTGCCCCGCAGAAGCCCAGTTTCGAATTTCTTCCTCTTTTCTGGATTCTTCTACTTGTTTCAGCATTACCGTCAACTTCTTTTCGTTTTCATTCATCTGGGCATTTTGCTTATTGGCCTCATCCAGTAATTTTTGATTGCGCAGGGCGAACTGTTTGTTCAATCGCAGAAGAAAAAAGGAAGAGCTCACCAAGATCACAATCATGATGATGATGTCTTCTGTCACAACACCGTAATGGTCTCTACTCAAACCCAACTCTTCAATAGAAACCCCCATCATTTCATGCAAAGGAGTATAACAAACTATGGTAGCAAGCATCAAAAGCAAACCTAACACCAGCAGTTTCATCTCCTTTACAGAAAAAAGTGCAAATGGCAGCACAATAGCCGATGCAGAAACCATTCTCGGGGAGGTATAATGTAAAATATTGATGGCATCCGGGTGGTTTAGTTTTAAAATAATATTAACAATTAAAATACTCAATGCCGGCAACACCGAAACGAGTAACCTTGAAAACCCAGTAAACCCAGATGCGTTCAAACCCAAAATAGAAATGGCAATCACTATGGTAATTGCCAAGGCTATTAAGCTGTTGCTAGGATTAAAAATGTTGATCACAAAAAAGACAACCGACAAAAACCCTATTAACAAACCCAAACCATTGGAAAGGATTACCCGCCTTTGCAGCTGGTAATCCATTTCTTCTTTTACTCCTATTTCAGATAATTTTTTCCAAATTTTTCGCATAGACAATTAATATACAAATAAAAAATATTTTAATCACATTAAAAATAAAACAGAAGGGTTCTGTGATGGAAAAACCTCTATTAACTATAGTTGGAGTTTCTTTTTCAAATCTGAAGGTAAAGAATCCTTATGCACTAAAATCGCTATTGATTTTAAACGAACATAAGATTCCGACAGGAACAAATAACCTCCTAAATCATTGGAATTGCCCCAAGAGTTTTTGGTCAGGTAAAAAACAGTACCCTGTTTGTCTTTAACTACTCCAATAATATGCATCAAATGGTCGTCCGTTGTATTTTGATTGTCGTATTCCGCTTGTCTAAATTCGGGCGTAATCTCTTTTTCTTTTTCCCAAACGGTAGTACTCAGTTTTCTTTCTTCTGAGGTCATATCCTCCCAATCCTTTTCAGGAATTATCGCAATCCCATTTTTATGAGAAAAAGTTTTTTCACTTACATCTCCGTCCCAGGCAATAGAATACCCTTGGTTCAGTGCATGGTTCATGGTTTCAATTAATTCATCGAGAGGCACGTTATAATACGCTCCATTGGCCCAGTTATCTGGAATGTTTAAGATCGATGGCTTGTAATAAGGTAAATGCGTAAAAGAAGTAATTTCTACGTAGTTGTCCGGATCGAAACCAACTACTTCTTTTCCAAATGCTTCTGGTGTATACTCTTTATTGTTGTGCTCAATTTGAGCAGGAACTGAGCCAAGGTATACATCCAAAACTTTTTCATAGGCCGTTTTCCACACTGGTGATTTTGGTCCTTTAGAATTGACAACTGCATCAGAAATCCCCTTCAATACCCGGTGCATTTCAGCATGGTTGTGTTTGCTTTGTCCATAGGTAAACCCAGAATAAGAATCGTTGGGCATCATCCCACCCATTTTAGAGGCTATTAGAACATCATGGCTCAAACTTCCTGCCCCAAACGTGGCATTGCCCTGTCTTCGAACATAGTTGTCTGCCTTTTTAGGGTAGGTCAATCGTACAAAGTACATTTCGGACAAATCAAAAGTTCCTTTGCCTTGGCGCAATGCTTCGGACTCAATAAATGAGGTGGTAGAAAAACTCCAACAAGTCCCTGTCTGACCTTGGCTTTTCACTGGTGTTGCTTCTACGGTTGACTTTGTGGCTATCTCATAGCCCTCGTTTTGAAATTTAATTTCCTGGGCTTTTAATCCAACCCCTTGAATTAAAAGAACAGCTAAGATTAGTTTTTTCATATAAAAATATTAATTGGTTTGGTGCGTTAAATTAAAAAAAATAAACCAATTGATTTCAATAATATGTATATTCAATTAGCAATTCCATACTAACAGAATCTCTATGAAACTCTATGCTATATTTTTTTTGTTTGCCCTTGTGGCTTGTGCTACACAAAGCACCAAATCAACTGCTCAAAAGTCGATAAAAGCATTGAAGGTATTGCCCTACCAGGGTGCTTGTGGTACGCCCTGTTGGATTGGAAAATTCTCGCACGATAGCAGTTACCATGTGCTGGACTTTAACCTAGATGGCTTCAAATTTGAAGAAGGAAATTTTTATATCATTCGGGTACAAGAAACCACTTCTGTAGACCCAACAACTCAAAAAGAACGCAAATCATACAAGTACAAAAACACTTTATCTAAAACAGCTGTTACGGACCAGTCCAGTCAATTGTCGTCGAACAAATGGCATTTAGATTATATGGAAAGCTCTGCTGTAATTTTAGAAGAAAAACCTTGGTTTCAATTGAGAGACAATGGAAGTAAAATCAATGGATTTGGAGGCTGCAACAACTTTTTCGGCACCGTGGAAGTAGCCAAAAACACGCTTAAAGGCAGTACTTTTGGTTCCACCCAAATGTTTTGTAACGAAGGTTCTTTGATGGAGCAAAAACTACTCAAAGCCCTGCAGCAAAGTTGCCGCTATTACATAACAGAAAACCAACTAGTCATTTGGAGCGAGGAAGTCAAATTTATGGTTTTTAAGCTTTAATTGCAGGATTTCAAGCAATCTATCCCTAACAAAAAGCCCACCATTAGAAAGGGGCTTCTCCACCTGTATCCGGAGGGCTTGTATACCCGAAACCGGCATCTCCTGAAAACCCTTCGTCTTCTTTAGAATTCATTTTACTACCCAACTTGATTGTACCTGAATCTGCAGCACTGTCAAACGCAGAATCAACTGGTTTGAAATTTCCAAAATCAGCTCCTCCCATTTCATCCAAATCACAGAATTTGGTGTATTTCCCTATAAACTTTAACGCTACATTCTCTAAAGACCCATTCCTGTGTTTCGCTATGATCACTTCTCCTACCCCTTGGGTTGGCATTCCATTCTCATCCTCTGTAATGCCATAATACTCCGGACGGTACAAGAACATCACCATATCTGCATCTTGCTCAATCGAACCAGATTCCCTTAAATCCGACAACATTGGTCTTTTATCGCCACCTCTGGTTTCCACTGCTCTACTTAACTGGGATAGAGCAATTACCGGAACTTCCAGCTCTTTTGCTATCATTTTAAGCGCTCGGGAGATTGCAGCAATTTCTTGTTCTCTATTGCCGCTGCCTTTGGAGTCGCCACTCATCAACTGCAAATAGTCAATCACTATTATCTGTATGTCGTGTTGGGCCTTTAACCTCCTACACTTCGCTCTCAATTCAAGAATGGTCAATCCCGGGGTATCATCAATAAAGATAGGTGCATTGGACAAACGGTTGGTTTTATGCACCAATTGCTCCCATTCGTAATCTTCCAACATGCCTTTTTTAATTTTCTCTCCTTCCAACTCCGCTTCCGAAGAAATTAGACGATTGACCAACTGAACAGAGGACATCTCTAGGGAGAAAATAGCGGCCGGTTTGTTAAAATCAACCGCTGCATTTCTTAATGTGGACAGAACAAACGCCGTTTTACCCATGGCCGGTCTGGCCGCTATAATTATTAAATCCGATTTTTGCCATCCAGAAGTAACCCGGTCCAAGGCAGTCATACCAGATGGTACTCCAGTGAGTCCGTCTTTATGGTTTTTACGCTCCTCAAGCTCCCTTAAGGCCGTGCCCATAATGGACCTCATGTTATCAAAGTTTTTCTTAATATTGGCTTCAGACACATCAAACAAAGCTTGTTGCATATTATCCAGCAATTCAAAAACATCGGTTGTATCCTCAAATGCATCTTTCTCAATCTCTCCTGCAATGTGGATGAGCTCGCGTTTAATGGCCATTTCCGTAACTACCCTGGAGTGGGTTTCGATGTGTGCGGAAGAATTGACACTTCTGGTTAGTTCTGTGATGTAATAAACCCCACCAACGAATTCTAGTTTTCCATTTTTTCGGAGCTGGTTGGCAACGGTTAGCATATCTATCGGTTCGGACTCTCTGAATAAGTCCTGGATGGCCATATAGATTTCCTTGTGTTGTTCTTTGTAAAAACTTTCCGGTCGAAGAATATCAACTACAGTTGTCAAAGCATCCTTTTCCAACATCAGCGCCCCTAAAATTGCCTTTTCCAAATCCAGTGCCTGCGGTGGCAACTTACCCAACTTATCCCCTATTCCATCTGGAAGCAATCTTTTTGATTTAAACCCTACCTTTACAGCTGATGATTCAGTTTTGCTCATATATTTTAAGACCTTCTAATAAAAAAACATGTAAACCTAACAATAAATTGTACACCAATCAATGGGTGAATAAATTCAGTGTTTTTCAACCATGTTATTAAAAAAACTATTCCATTTATTGTAACAACGGTATTCCACAAAAAATAATTTGCTTTATCAACCATAATCAATAAAGTTATCCACAAGAAAAATTTATATTGTGGATAAATTCATTGCTTATCCACACTTAAATTAGTTTTCAACATTCTTAAATTAATTCGGGTAAAGTGTTACAAATTCTTTTATTTTTGAGTTCTTAACAAAAGAAACATGTCAAATAATACGTCAAAAAAAGTTCATTTTATTGCCATTGGAGGAAGCGTTATGCACCAATTGGCTATTGCACTACACAAAACGGGGTTTGAAGTATCCGGTTCTGATGACGGCATCAACGACCCCTCCAAAAGCAACCTCGCAAAACATGGTTTGTTGCCTGAAAACTTGGGATGGGAAGCGCAAAAAATCAATAACAACTTGGACTTTGTTATTGTTGGTATGCATGCCAAAGCGGACAACCCAGAGCTCCTTAAAGCAAAAGAACTCGGTCTTACGGTTTATTCTTTTCCTGAATATATATACGAGCACTCAAAAAATAAAGAAAGAATTGTGATTGGTGGAAGCCATGGAAAATCGAGCATAACAGCAATGATTATGCACGTGCTTCACTATTGTAAAAAACCATTTGACTTTGTTGTTGGAGCAGGTTTAAAGGGCTTTGACCAAATGGTTGCACTATCGGATGCACCTATCATAATTATTGAAGGCGATGAATATTCTAGTGCACCCAACGATCCTACTCCTAAATTTTTAAAATACCAACACCACATAGGGGTAATTTCCGGAATAGCCTGGGACCACTACAACATCTACAATACTGAAGACGAGTACGTCAAACAATTCGATATTTTTGCCGACGCCTCACCTAAATGTGGCACCTTGATTTATTGTGAAGAAGACAGTATGGCTTCGTTGATTGGCGCTAAAGAAAGAGAAGCGGTTACTGCTCTACCTTATAAAACACATCCCCACATCATTGAGAATGGCATCTCTTATTTAACCGATGGGGAAGAAAGTTATGCGCTTAAAATATTTGGACAGCACAACATGCAAAACATCAGTGCAGCAAAAGAAGTTTTGATGCGAATTGGTGTTACTAAAGAGAAATTTTTTAAGGCCATTCAGAGTTTTGAAGGCGCCGATTTAAGATTAACACTACTAAACAAAGGATCTTTTGCTAGTGTATACAAAGATTTTGCCCACGCCCCTTCCAAAGTGAAAGCGTCCTCTTTGGCTATTAAACAACAATATCCAGATAGAGATTTAGTTGCTTGTATAGAACTTCATACCTTTAGTAGTTTGAATGACAAATTCATCCATCAATACAAAGATTCTTTGAGCTACCCGAACGAAGCCATTGTTTATGTCAACCCAAAAAATCTAGAGAAAAAAGGGCTACCTGAATTAGCGGCAGAGGACATTAAAAAAGCCTTTAACCGAAGAGATTTAAAAGTGTTTTTCAACTCTAATGAATTAAAAGAATACTTATGCGGCAGAGAATGGCAAAGAACTAACTTAGTAATGATGAGCTCTGGCAACTTTGGAGGACTGGATTTAAGAGAAATTAGTGATATAATAGTTAAGTAATGGAATTAAAATTAAAAACCCCGCTGGTATTTTTTGACTTGGAAACTACAGGGACCAACATTGCAAAAGACAGAATTGTAGAATTGTCATTTGTCAAACTCCTTCCCAACAACGAAAAAGAAATAAAAACAAAGAAAATCAACCCAACTGTTCCCATACCTACAGAAACAAGTTTGATTCATGGCATTTACGACGAAGACATAAAAGATGCTCCTACGTTTAAAACTATTGCCAAATCGCTCGCAAAATTTTTAGAAGGTTGTGACCTTTGTGGGTTCAATATTCTGAAATTTGACGTTCCGGTTTTAGTAGAAGAATTTTTAAGAGCAGATGTAGAATTTGATATATCGAACAGAAAATTGGTAGATGCTCAAAAAATATTCCACATGATGGAAAAAAGAACTTTAGGAGCTGCGTATAAATTTTACTGCGATAAGAATTTGGACAACGCCCACAGTGCTGAAGCAGACACTTTGGCTACCCTAGAGGTATTAAAAGCACAAGTTGACAAATACCAAGGGATGGAGGTAGTAGACAACTTGGGTAAAAAAGTTGGTAAAATTGAAAACGACATGCAAGTTTTACATGACCTTACCTATTCTAACATGGTCGATTTAGCCGGTAGAATGGTGATTAAAAACGGTGTCGAAGTTTTTAATTTCGGAAAACATAGATGGAAACCTGTTGAGCAAGTTTTTAAAGAAGACCATGGGTATTACGATTGGATGATGAAGGGGGACTTCCCTTTGGACACCAAAAGAAAGCTAACCCAATTAAAATTAAAACAATTCAATAAATAAATAAAAAAGGGGTGCTCAACAGCATCCCTTTTTTATTTCAAACACTATATCCAAAATGGGCCATTACGATTTGCTAAAAAAAATGTACCACGCAGCACAAGTCAACAACGAAGTCTTTACCAATTCCACAATTGACATTGAAGCCCATCGCTGTTCTATTGAGCTCCCTATAAAGCCTGCCTATTTCCATGCACTTGGAGCCATTCACGGCGCTGTTTATTTTAAATTATTGGATGATGCTGCCTATTTTGCGGCGGCTTCTGTAGAACAGAATTACTTCATCGTTACCACTACCTTCAACATCAACCTTGTCCGACCCGTCAGCAAAGGTAGGTTGGTAGCAACTGGAGAGTTAATTTTTAAAAGTGGTCAAATTTTGATGGCCGAAAGCAAACTACATAACGAACAAGGGAAATTGGTGGCATTCGGAAATGGCCAATTCAGCCTTAGCAAAAAGGCATTGGACCAAGCCAAAGGTTATGGCATAGAGGTTTGATCTAAAACAACCTTATTTTCTTTGTTTTCATATACTTTGGCAAGCAAAACTGGACGTTCTTCTTGCATCTCTATTAATAGAGAATCGTATTTTTTCTCCAAACTTGTATAGTTACTTTTTAAAGCTTGAACCTCTCTTTGGTAGGCAATTACCCTGTCTTCAATTCTCTTTTCAGTAGCCTTCTGACTTCCATATATCCCTACAATAAATAAGAACATAAAAACAATACCTAGAATGTAGCTGTATCTTTCTTTAAAACTCATTTTCCCTCCTTCAATTTATTCCCATATGTACAATAATAATACCACTAATACTCCAACAACCCGACAGGCCCTATTGTTTTATACGTACAAACCAACAGGTTGGTTAAACCCATAAAATAGATTCAAATGTTTTTAATTGGCTCCTAAAGGTTTTTCGTTTGTTAATATTTGTTATTGGGCTAAAGTTACCCATCACTTTTTATTGGATGCGTATACTTTTTAATAAGCAGCCAATAAATCCAAACTATGATGCTTCAAAAACAATTCATGCGCTTATTTTTGATCCATTTTTGGGGCAATTTACCTGCCTTGGTTCAGAAGTTTATTTCCCAACTACACACCCAATTTTACAACCTCTCTATATCCAAACATTTAATTCCATTGTACTGTAAGGTACACTACAAAGACCCCAAGTATTTGCAGCAATTTGCTCCTGGTGGTAAGGCCCAAGAATTCAGAAATTTCCAAGATTTTTTTACAAGAAAGTTTAAAAAAATTCAACTCCATCACACTCCATATGTTTGGCCATGCGAAGGATTTCTATGCGAATACGGACAAGTCAGTAACTTACCGTTGTCCAACGTAAAAGGAGACAAAAGAGCTATTGATACTATTTTCAACTCCCCCCATATACCTACCGATTACTTTTACTCCAATGTTTTTCTGCACAACAAAAATTACCATAGAATCCACAGCCCTTTGTTGGGAAAAATAACGAGAATAAAAAGGATCCCAGGCAACCTGTATTTATTGAGACCATGGTTTTATAAAAACAACCCTTCTTTTCCGGCAATCAAAAACGAAAGAGTAGTGGTGGACATACAGGACATGCATGGCGCAACATGGTATTTATCCATTGTTGGTGGCCCTGCAGTAGGCTCCATAAAAATGCATCCTGCAATAGAAGTGGGCACCCACGTAGCTAAAGGAACGGAAATAGCTACCTTCTTGCTGGGCTCTACCTGTTGCATTGCAGCACCCGTGGCGTTGTCTTGCAATTCCACTGGAGATTGCGTTCAAATGGGACATGCCTGGTAACAAAAAAGGCCGAATCTTTCGACTCAGCCTTTCAATATCTTCAAAAAGTAAAGCAATTATAGTCTATCAATACAGTTAAGATCTTCAAATGAAGATTTCAACCTAGTTATGAAAGACTCCTCTCCTTTTCTTAACCAAGATCTTGGGTCGTAGTGTTTCTTATTAGGAGCATCTGCACCATCAGGATTACCAATTTGCGTTTGAAGGTACCCTTCTTTTGATTGGTAGTTATTTTTAACACCATCCCAAAATGCCCATTGCATATCGGTATCAATGTTCATTTTTATAACTCCATACCCAATGGCTTCTCTAATTTCTTCTGTACTGGATCCTGAACCGCCGTGAAAAACAAATTTCACTGGTTTATCACCTGTACTATGTTTTTCTTTAATAAAAGCTTGAGAATCGTTTAGGATGGAAGGTTTTAGCACAACATTACCTGGCTTGTATACGCCATGCACATTACCAAATGCAGCGGCTACCGTAAAATTGTCCGAAACTTGTTTCAATTGCTCGTATGCATAATTAACCTCTTCTGGCTGTGTGTACAACCTCGAAACATCAATATCTGAATTATCCACACCATCTTCTTCACCTCCTGTAATACCCAATTCAATTTCCAATCCCATTCCCAGCTTATCTAGGCGTTCGAGGTATTGCCTGCTAATTTCAATATTTTCTTCAATTGGCTCTTCCGAAAGATCCAACATATGAGAACTGTATAAAGGAGCACCTGTCGCCTTAAAATGCGCTTCGCTTGCATCCAACAACCCACTGATCCAAGGCAATAATTTTTTTGCAGCATGATCGGTGTGAAGAATCACTGGAACACCATAATGTTTGGCAACATTGTGCACATGCAAGGCACCTGAAATCGCTCCTGTGATCGCCGATTGTTGGTTTTCATTGCTCAGGCCTTTTCCAGCAAAGAAACTAGCACCTCCATTAGAAAACTGAATAATGACAGGAGAATTCACTTCTCTAGCCGTTTCTAATACTGCATTAACCGAATTGGTTCCAATAACGTTTACCGCCGGCAGGGCAAATTCATTTTCCAATGCATATTGTAACAAATCTTTACATGCTTCTCCATGCACAACACCTGGGGCAAACTTTTTTGTAGCGCTCATAATTTTAAGAGGTTATTTTAATCTTTATTGTTAGTTGGGCTGTAAATATACCACTCCTCACAAAAAAACCCGTTTAAACTGCAACGAAATTTAATATTAAACCCATTTTTTCCATTATTCACAAAAAAGAAGTGTGTTTCACCAAAAAAAACACCCTTACACTTCATTTAATTTAAAATTTCACAATAGCAATTCAAGGATTGGAATCAGGTTTTTTTTTGGGGCGAGGCCCTCTAAGTTTTATTATTAGCCCATCCAGAAAGTTGCGCAGTATTTGGTCTCCAGCTTCCATAAAATCCGGATGGTCTTCTTTTCTGAACATATCCCCCAACGAGCCTTTAGAAATTTTAAAATTTACCAACTCCAGAATTTTAATTATGTCTTCATCTCTAAGTTTGTGGGCGACCCTAAGTTTTTTCAGAATATCGTTGTTCGTAAGCATTTAAAAAGGCGGTTGGTTGCATATTATTTTAACAATGCGAAGGTAGGAATTTTTCAATTTATTATTTAACACAACGATAATTTATAAACCGAAAGATTGTGGCATTTAATTATATTATTTGTAAGGACCTCTTTAAAAGCGGAAGTATTGCGAACTAAATAAATAATTTTGTATATCGAATTGATGCACCATGTTGACCATTTGTTTATCAGATTTACAGGAAATTAAAACAATTTTAAAATCGGTGGATTCAAAATACTACTCCAAACCAATTCCAATCATCAATGGCACTTCTATCGGGCACAATATCAGAATTATTATTCAAAATTATCAGGCAATTAAAGATGGTGCCGATCGGTTTCAAGTAAAGTATAGCCAACCAAAAGACCAGCAATTGGAAAACGATCTAAAGTATGCGATTAAAAAAACAAAAAAACTTGAAAAATGGCTGGAGTCTATAGAAAACAATTATATGCTCACATTAATTGGTAGCTACTCCAATACAGAAACAGAAGAAGCATCCATTGCCTCTTCTTTGTTTCGAGAGTTGGCCCATTGCCTGGACCATTCGCACCATCAAAAATCCATCATCAAGTTAGGTCTTATCGAGCTCAACACACCAGCTCCCTTGGCCTACTAGACCGCTTACTTAATTGCCTTTTTAAAAGCCTTGTTTCCTCCCACAACGGGCAACTCCAGTTTGGTTCCATCTAGGTCTATAAATAGTTTTGTACCTGCTTTTGGGTGCAATGTAAATTCTTGGTCACTTGAAAACACCATTAACCCTATTTGTTGCCCTTTTTTAATTACTTGGTCATCTGGCTGGAGGTTAAAACGCAACGTATAAAAAACACCTGCTTCCATGTCTTCACTTTCGGTCAAGGAAGTATGGTTCTGCGGGTCTGCCCAACCTCTTGTTATAACGTTGTCCGTTATTTTCGCATTTTTTTCTGGGTTCCAAGGCAAGGAAACCAACCAAACGGATAAATTGGCTGCTTTTTTATCACTGCCCACTTTTATAGTTAGGTTGCTTATTCCAGAAATATGCAAGTCTGTTTGCAATACTGGGCTGACATACAACAACCTATTTTTAGAGGTGGGTACCGAAGCCAGTTGTTTTCCGGCAAAAGCCACATCATCGATAATGGTTTCTACGCCCTGTTCTTGTTTTTTAATGGTATGCAACTCCGCAATAGTATTGCCCCCTTTTGACAGGTACAAAACAACTGGTTCGGCCTTCGGGTTTGGATAATCCGCATATGCAGTTGGTTCCGTTCTTTTATCCTGTTCTCGGACAATCCAAGATTTTGGATCTTTTTCTACACCATTTTCTATTCCGTGCAAATACCTTGTAAACCACCTGTTCATCATTTTCATAGGTGGCGGGCCTCCATGTCCCTTTTGATGGTAAAAAATTTGAGCGGGTATCCCGCGTTCTTTAGCCGCTTTATATATTCTATAACTGTGCTCTGGCATCACATTCCAATCGTTAAAACCATGGGACATCAACAGAGCCGCTTTCATGCCATCCATTTGATTTAAATAATCCCTACCGGCCCAAAAATCGTTGTAATCACCTGTTTCACGATCCATGTTATTGGCCATTTCTTTGTCCCTTATCTGTGCATTGTTATAAGCGCGTTTGCTTTCTTCTCCACTGTGTATGAAATCGTACAACACATCTATATCTTCTCCAAGATATCCTCCCGGACTCCTAACCAATCCGTTCGACCTATAATAATGATAATAGGAAGTGTTCGGAGCAATTGGAATAATTGCTTCCAGCCCTTCCACTCCTGTTGTTGCTGCTGCTAATGGCAGAGTGCCATTGTATGAAGTACCAGTCATGCCCACTTTACCAGTTGACCAGCTCGCCTTAACTTCAACACTGCCATCCACTTCAGTATACCCTTTTGCTCTACCACAAAGCCAATCAATTACAGCTTTTGGGGCCAACGATTCATTTTTTCCACCCACAGTTGGAGCACCTTGAGACAACCCAGTTCCTGGTGAAGAAGAATGTACCACAATGTAACCGCGCGGTACCCATGTATTGATGTGTGAATTGGAAATAATAGGACGCTTGCCCCTTCTCTTAACTTCTACATGGGTTCTGGGCGGCGGTGTTTCACCTAACTCATGGTTAACATTCCAAAAAAGCCCCTGAGAAAATTCTGCGGTACCAGCGTAATAAGGGCTGGTGCAGTAGATAATTGGCAACTTCAACCCTTCTGTTTCGGTTTGTTTGGGTCTAGTTACCGCCACATGCATCCTATCCAACAGACCATCTCCATCTGTGTCGAAGGTTGTTTCTACCCATAAGTCATGTCGAATCCAATTGCTAGGTTCACTAAATGCTTCTACAATTTGAGCTTCTCCATCTTTAAATACGGGAACACTAGAATTGTTTTGTCCCCAGGATGCAAAATGCAAACAGACAACCATACAACAAACAATACCCGCTTGTCTTAAAAATCCAATCTTGGAAAAAGTCATAATGTGGTGTTTTGAATACAAATAAAATTAAACCAATCTACAATGTTTTACACGCTGACGCAAATAGAGACCGACCCAAATGTGAATGCATATTGGATTTGAAGCAGATATTTGTGTATTTCCATTTTTTTATATTACTTTTGATGTTTATGAGTAAACAACAATCTCACCTTCCTTCAAAAGCACAATTAGCGTCGGTATAAGCGACAGGTGCTTTTATTTATTTAGCAGTTCGCTAAGGTACTTTCTGGTACCTGTCCTATTCTTATTTTCTTAAAAATCTTCTAGCAAACGCTAGAGAAAATTTCAAATAGACACCAAGACTATGACAAATATACCATTGCCCTTAGAACTTTATGGGCTCAATTCAACTGTAATAAACAAACAAAATGATTTAGGCTGGGACAATTTTGAACTAGCAAAAGTAACAGCGCAACACAAAGATCTTTATGAGGTTTTTAGCAATAAAGGAAAACAAAAAGCAGAGATCACTGGACGGCTCCGATACACTGCTACTAGTGCATTGGACTTTCCGGTGGTCGGAGACTGGGTTGTGCTCCTACCTACCGATGAAGACCTGGCATTGATTCATGGAATCGTAACTAGAAATTCGCTTATTAAGAGAAAGAAGTCTGGTCGTGTTTCTGAAAGCCAAGCCTTGGCCTCTAACATTGATTTTGCTTTAATCGTACAATCGGTCAACAGGGATTTTAACACCAACCGAATAGAACGTTATTTAAGCATATGCTTGGAATCGGATGTCGTACCTTGGATCGTTCTTAATAAAATAGATTTAATACCAAGTACTGAATTGGAAAATAAATTGGCGGCTCTAAGAAAAAGAATCCATCAGGTTCCAACTTTTGCACTAAGCGTTCAAACAGGAGAAGGTATGGAAGGTTTTAAAAATGCCTTGTTAAAAGAAAAATCTTATTGTTTGCTTGGTTCATCTGGTGTAGGCAAGTCTTCTCTGCTCAATAGCATTCATACCGATGCTAGGGCAAGTATAGCCTCCATAGGTACAGCAGAAAGAGGGAAACACACCACTACCAGTCGTTCCTTATTTTTATGTGCCAATGGCAGTATTTTCATAGACACACCTGGTATAAGAGAGGTAGGACTTACCGACACAAACAATGGACTTCAGGCCACTTTTGACTCCATTCTTATGCTTTCCGATCGTTGCAAATTCAACGATTGTAAACATGTACACGAAAATGGATGTGCTGTAATTGCTGCACTTGAAAATGGCGAATTGAATAGCGAAAGTTATGAGCACTTTATAAAACTGCAAAAAGAGCAAGCTTATTTTCAGTCGTCTGTAGCCGAATTAAAACAAAAAGACAAGGGGCTTGCCAAACGCATCAAAGAAGCAAAAAGGATTAAGAAAAACAGAAAATAATCGAGTAATTAAAGGGGGTATTGCCAAACACCAATACCCCTATTACTTTGCTTCTAACATATGCTTATAACAATTATTTCGGGGAGCCTAAAGCCATTGCAATTACAACTGGCAGAAATGGAACCAAACACTTCCTACAATGGGTATTGAGGTGGAAAAAAAACTAGTAAACTATTGGGCCTCAATCTACTTTGTATCGCAAAACGGTACCTTCCTTACCAACTACCCAAATAAAATGAGCCGATTGTTTGATGCGATGCAAGTTGGGATAGGCGCCGATCGCTTCCCACGTGGTTCCATCGTCTTTGCTATAAAAAAAGTTATTGTCAGATTTGTTATTATCTCCAGAAACAACCAAGCCGTTGTCCTTAATCTTCGTTATGGATCTCAAAATATTATCTGTAACCACAATTGTCTCCCAAGAATCTTCCTTTTGCCGGATTACTTTGCCATTAAAACTAACTCCAATAAGCCTGCCATCCGATAAAACATCAATGTCTCTGATCTGCCCAGTCAATCCGGTTCTATCTTTTAATAAAAATTCGGATTTCCCTTCTAAATTTATGTTTTTTATAATTACGTTGTTGCCACTGCCGTAAAGTACTCCATTTACCATTTCTAAGTTCAGCACTATGGCTTCAATTTCATTTAATAAGTTCCAGTTCTTACCGCCATCCAGCGTTTTATACAATTTGGTTCTTGTTCCATTTTCATTCATAATTATAGTACTCACATACCCTTTATGAATTGATTCGAAATACATACCATAAACATACCCTTCTGTTCCTTCTGACTCAATTTGAACATTCAACCAACTATTCCCTCCATTAAACGTCCTAAAAATTTTATTCGGTGAACCCGCAATAAATCCGTTTTTTTCATCTAGAAATTGTATTTGTTCAAAGTAGATAGAATCAAATTCATAAATCAAAGACCAAGATTTACCATGGTTGTTGGTTTTAAATATATTGCCTGTCCCATACCCATAAGCTACTGCTACTTCATCCGACAACGGTGCAACATCGTGGAAATGTTCTTGAGCAACAGAAGGAACTTTATCAAATTTTATTTGTCCCTTCAAGGAGGAAGATGTTACAATAATCCATAAAAAAAAGGTCCATCTCATTGCCGTTGTTATTCGGTTTATAAAAGCGCCAAACTTTTGAAAAATAAATAATTACTAATTTACCACACCATTTTTAACAACCCATTGTATGGAGGTGGTATTTTCTATTTGTTCCAATGGGTTTTTAAGAAGAACGATCAAATCTGCTTTACGTCCTTGTTTTATAGAACAATATATATCTTCTAATCCAAAAAATGTTGGCCCATTGATAATTGAAGTACTTAATGCTTGTTGTGGAGACAGTCCTTTTTGGACCATTAGAGCCAACTCACCATGCAGAGAAGCGCCAGGGTATACATAAGAATTGAATGGACCAGCATCTGAACCCGCTAATATTGGTACCCCTGCTTCGTACATCGGCTTCAACATTTGTTTGCTTACTGCATTCATTTTTGTATACCTATTATTGCCTTGAGACTGTGATTTTTTAGCCCGTTCGATACGGCCTTGGTAGGTAGCAATTATCCCTGGCCCTATGTTTTCCAACAATGAATCCTGAGAATGGTCTGTGGACAACAATTCAGAAAGCGTTTTGGAGATATAAAAGGTAGGCGTCACGGTCACATTATTGCTTGCCATTTTTTCAAATACCTTTTGTGCCATGGCTGGGTCATAAGCATCTAACAAAGGACCAAACACATTGTATCCCATTCCAAGTTCTGACAAACTATCCGCTATTGGGGCACACGATTTCAAAACGTAATACAGGTGTTCCGTGCCATCCAACCCGAGCGCAATCGCCTTTTCAAAGTCGGCCGAAAGTGGCATGTGGCCTGTAACTTTTAACCCTCTTGTTTGCGCCTCTGAAATTATGGAATAAAATGCCGAACTGCTCAAGTCTCCATCGTAGGTTTTTACATAATCCACTCCTAATATTTCTAATGAATCCAAGGCTTTTACCGCACTGATGCTGTCCATAACATTTAATGACCCTGGCCATGCAGGCCCTTGCCCATCTAGTTTTGGTCCTGATGTGAAAATTTGAGGCCCCTGCATCTTGCCTTCAATTATTTTATTTTTCCAATCTAGAACTTGGGTATTTAAATCTCCTCCAGCATCTCTAACCGTAGTAACACCAAACTGCAAAAACATCTGCAACAGGTCTTTATTTTCTTGCGCCAATTGCTCCCCTCCTCTAAAATGAACATGCATATCCCAAAGCCCGGGCATAACAAAATTGCCTTTTGCATCTAGGGTTTTGGTTCCATCGGAAATTTGCTTCAACTCTGCCATATCTCCAATTTGGGCAATGGTATCTTGGTTGATTCCAACAAATTGGCCTTCTATAATTAGCCCTTCTTCTACCTCCACTAGGCTGGCATTAAGAATAACAAGGTCAAACGACTGGGTTTCTCTTTTTTGGCACGTTAAAAATACAAAAAGTAAAAGGACTAGACTTGGGAATTTCATTTTTGTAAATGCTTATTATTCAACCTTCAATATACTAAAATAAGGTTTAAAACAAGAAGCATATGCACAGACTTAAACCATATTTTTTTCATTAAATGGCTACTACTAATTTACCTTTGGCCCTGTTGTTTTCCATATAACGATGTGCTTCGGGTAATTGGTCTAACTTAAAAACAGTATCAATTTTCAGTTTAATAGACCCAGACTCTACCAAATCAATGAAATTTTGAAGATCAGCATTCGTAAGGTTTTCAGCATCCCCGCCATATACCGTAAGCCTGCCTAAAGACGGAATATCTTCCATTGGAGTAAAATTTTTCATATCCCACTCGTTTCCTAAAATTCCAGTCATGCAAACCACTCCTTTTTTCCCTATGCATTGCAATGAATCTTTTAAAGTAACAGTCCCGATTAATTCCAGCACCTTATGGACCCCATTGGGATATATTTTTCTGACTTGATCACCAACCAGACCTCCATCTAACACAACATAATCTGCACCATTTTGTATGAGAGCCTCTTTTTTATTCGGGTTTCTGGTTGTTGACAGTACCACAACCCCCATGCTTTTGGCCAATTGGCAAGCCAGCATTCCGATAGAAGATGTTCCACCTCTAATCAATAAACTTTCTCCTTTTTTTAACTCTAAGGCTTCATTTAAAGAACCAGACACTGTCTGAAACATTTCCGGGATCGCCCCTAAAACGTCCCAAGGTAAGCTGCTTTCAAATGGAAATATTATTTTCTGAGGTACTAGGCAATATGCAGCATACCCT
Source organism: Cytophagales bacterium Alg240-R148 (assembly GCA_900537185.1). Classification (GTDB taxonomy): domain Bacteria; phylum Bacteroidota; class Bacteroidia; order Cytophagales; family Cyclobacteriaceae; genus Alg240-R148. Next base: position 952,678 of record LS999826.1, on the reverse strand, counting down.
CCATCAAACGCCCTGCCCATTCCCCCCATAATAGCGGCTACCTTTTGCCCCTTGGCCAATACCCCAGACGGATCTTCTTCTACTTCTCCAACACATTCAATCCCTTGAACTCTTGGAAAAACCACATTAGGAGAATGGCCCTGTCTTGTAAATATTTCGGACCGATTCAGGCCGAACGTCCTTACTTTTATAAGAACCCAGCCTTTTTTTGCCTTTGGCACTTCCAATTCTTTTAATTTTAACACGGACGGATCCCCTGCCTTGGTAGTAACTACTGCCTTCATATTATTGTTTCTTATTGAACATGTACCGGTCTATTTCCCAATTGCCTTGGTTTTTTTTCAAAACAAACAGCTCTCTATTTTCTTCTGGCATGCTTGCATTGGTAGCATGCACCAAAGTGGTTCCTTTAGAGCTGGTTCTGGCAAAGGCATGGGCACCTACGACTTCGATTTCCTCTATATAAAATTCTATATTTAATTGGATATTGGAAAACACAAAATCATATGCCTCTTTTAATTGCTTGGAGCCAATCGCCGTTGGGCCAGCAGCTGGCATAAAAACGCCATCCGCAGCATACAATTGTAAAACGGCTTCGGTGTTGGAAGAATTGAGTGCATCTCTGTATAATAAGAGCGTTTTTTTAATACTTTCTTTTTCTTGCATAATCGATTTGTTTTGCGCTTGAACAGTAGCAAAAACTAGCACCCATATTTGCATGACTGCTATAATTTGTATTGCCTTCATTTTGTTATGTTTTTTTGTAAAACAAAATTGCGCAAATTAACTCTCCACTTCCGTTGACCTAGTACATTTAAAAACCTTGACCTAGATCAAGGTCTATTGGCAAGACCATTTCTTATTCGGCTCAAAAATTCTGGCGTAATACCAATATAAGATGCGATTTGAGCGTTGGATAGCCGGTTGTCCAAATCGGGGAAACGCTTTACAAAATCAAAATACCTTTCTTCTGCAGTTGTACTTATCATTTGAATCAAACGGTTCTGCAAATCGACAAAATTGTCCTCTACCATTACCCGAAAGGTTCTATTGAAACTATAAAAGTGGGTATAGAAATAAATCATATCCTTTTTGTGTAAAAGGAGTACCTCGGATGGTTCCACCGCTTCGATGTACAAGGCTGAAGGTTTTTCTGAATGAAAACTTCCAATATCAGCAGCCCATTGATTTTCAACTGCAAACATTATGTTGTGCTCTTTACCAGCTTCATCCACTTTATAAGTTTTGAAACACCCTTTCGATACAAAAGCATAATTTTGGCAGACCTCTCCCTCCGACAATAAAAACTGGCGCCTTTTATATTTTTTCAAAGATGCTCTTTTGGTTAATTCCTCCTTTTCTATGGGGCTTAACGTTAAAAAAGCATCTAAATGATCCATAAGATTGGTTATTGGCATGGTATATCTGAGGACAATAGCCTTGGTTATTTTTTTTCAATTTGTGCCCCAGGATGGTACCTTTTTTGAGCCCTTTTCTCCACGTCTTCTTTGTAGTAGGCCACCTCCTTAAATTGTACGTCTACATAACGTTGGGCTTGATCAGAAAAATGTTTGGAGGTTGGGTCACCACTTTGCCCTCCTGCCAACATAGACTTAGCGTGTACTTTATCTCCAAATTCTACTACTGCTACAAAGCTGTTGCCCGATGTTCCGTATAATTTTTTGGTGCCATTATACCTTCTAGCCCCAAAAGAAGCCAAAGCGCCCCACCTTCCAGAGGCCAGGCCAACGGGTAAACTTGTTGCAGCATCATCAAATGGTTGGCGTATGTCTCCATTAATGCGTTGGTACCGATTCACCTCGCCCCATGCCAAATTCCAACTGCCATAATCTTCCTGCAAACTTTTTAATGTTGCCTGGAACATTTCCAATCTTTCAATTGGATCGGAAACCTGTGCTAAATACTCTACTCGTTCCATAAAGCTCAGCCCTTCTGGAAACTCTCCATTCCGTAAATAATGTATGGTATAAAAGTGCGCAAGTGTCATGGCTTTGCTTTCTTTAGAAACTGAAAAATCCCAACCTTCTAAAATCTCCATCGGTTCGGTAAGGGTTTTATGGCTGTCGGTGTGCTGGTTAAAGGCGTGAATCAATCCTGGAATGGAAGTCTCGAAAGCTGGCAGGTAGGGGTCGTAAGCTAGTTTGATGAGCCCATCCAATGTCAAATCACTGGCTTTCTCTAACAACCGAATGGCATGAACTCCTCTAAAATTTTCTATATTCTCCGACATGTATTTGGGATAGTCTTTGGCTTTAGGACTGGAGGCTCCTGCACTGGTAAAAGGGGTAGAATTACAATTTTGGATCCAGCCGTTGGATGGATTAATCACTGTTATGTTATCAGCAACATCGTGTAACCCTTGCCAATCGGTAGCAGGGTTGCTTCCATCCACAGGATTTGTATAATCAAATGTGGTATCTCTTTTAGGAATAAAATTCCCATGGTAATACGCTATATTTCCTTCTGCATCTGCGTACACTGTGTTATTGGATGAATTGGTACGAATGTCCATCATGTCTCTAAACGCCTTGTGGTCGGCTAGTTTCGTTCTAGTATAGGATTGGACCAACGCGTTTACTGGGTCCCACATCATGGCAGTAGACACCCATTTCCCTGCTTGACTATGGGTTACTGGACCATGGTGGGTGCGGTACATTGTAAATGGTTTTGTTTTTATTGTTGTCCCTTCTTTGTATTTCAACTCTATTTGCACCGAATCTACTGGCCTCCTTTCTTCTCCATATGCATACACCTTTCCATTTTTGTCCGTTTCAACGGTTTCCGTAAATTCATCTAGGATATCGGTATAAGTCGAGGTATGCATCCACCCCGTTTTTTCATTGAAACCTTGGTATACAAAAAACTGCCCCCAAGTAACGGCACCATAAGCATTCAAACCTTCTTCGCTCACAACATGCACTTCCCCTCTAAAGAAAAAGGAAGTATGCGGATTGATGAGTAACATGGCATTTCCAGAGGCCGTTTTTTGCCCTGAAAGAGCAAAACCGTTGGACCCCCTTGGTTCATTATCTGATAGCCGAAGTAAGCCGTCGTGCACCGGTTGCATGGCCACTTCAGGTGCACCACTTTCGTAAAACGCTTTTATTTTCTGAGTCGAGATGCGCTCAATATCCCCGCCTATCGAACCTTCACTAAAATACATAGGCATCCAAGGTTCAAAGTGCGTTATCAGTTTAGGTTGTACTTCTGGATGTGTTTCCAAATAATAATTAATGCCATCAGCAAAAGCCACACACAGATCTTTGAGCCAATCTGGTGCCTTTTCGTACCGTTCTATGGCCTCGATTTCGGTCATGAACAAATTGGCTCTTAAATCACTGTAAAGCGCTTTCTCTCCTTCCACTTCTGCCAACCTCCCGGTTGCCCAAATGTAATTCTGCTCTACTCTGTTGAAATCATCTTCGCATTGTGCGTACAGCAACCCAAACACTGCGTTGGCATCCGTTTTACCGTAAATATGCGGCACGCCAAAATCATCCCGAATTATTTCAACGTGTTTTGCGTGGTTTTCCCAACGTTTCTCCTCTTCATTTACTTCTGATTTTTTGTTATCTGAACAGGCTAGAATTAGAGGCAAAAACAAAAGCCAAAGTCTTTTCATTAGTTTCATAGTAACGGTGTTTAGGTACCGATAAAAATAAGGTATATGCTATAGATACACAAATGGTGGGCAAAAGAACTATTTTGGCTACTCAACTTTTCTGTTTTCAAGTAGACAATTCGGTTTTAGCGTATTTCTGAAGCATCATCAAGTTTCTCTGATAACTCCGCAATTACAACATCCAAGGCACTGGTACTCTCTTTTAGTTTTTGAAGTATTACCGCGTTGTCTTCGCTATTTATCTTGTCGTTTTCAATAAGCAACAGCAACCCTCTAATGGTTGCTATGGGGCCTCTAATTTTGTGGGACAACTCCCATTGGTGCTCTTGTAACTTATCCAAAGAATTTTTCAATTCCTGTGTTCGTTTGGTTACTGTACTTTCCAAATTAGAATTGAGCACTTTAATTTCTTCATTTCGCTCTTCCAATAAAAACTTGGCCTCTTTCATTTCATCTCGGTGCAACTCAACAGCATTTTTCTGTTTGGTAACTTCTAACTTGGCAGTTTTTTCAAGTTTTAAGTATCGTACCAGCACCAACACCAAAATTACAAAAGTAAAAAGCCCTCCATACAACAATATATTCTCGTATCTATTGCGCTCTATTAAGGCATTCTGCTCTTGTATTGCCAAGGCATCCATCTTCAAATGGTTCGAAAAATTGATGCTGTCTCCTATTACCTTTTTTTCATATTCATTCTGGTATTTGTGTTTGAGCAATTCCTCCTGAATGCTTATATTTTTAAGGCTGTCGTCTAGCGCTTTAAAAGATTCCAAATATTTAAAAGATGCGGAGATGTTGTTGTTTTTTTTGTGGGCCTTATAGAGAATTTCGGAGGCGTCTTTCACGACACTGGACACCCCAATATGCTTTGCAATTGCAAGGCCCTTTTCTGCCCACTGAATGCATGAGCCAATTTTTCCTTGGACCAATAAAACAGAGGCTTTTATAACCATGGCATCGGCTACACCACTTTTATCATCAATACTTGTTCGCAATTTCAAACTTAATTCGATATACTCCAAAGCGGCGTCATAGGCCCCTCTTTTGTTCAACGCCTTGGCCAAAGCTGCCTGCGAATATGCAATACCCCTGGTGTTATTTATACGTTTTTTTATTTCCAAACTTTGCCGATAATAGCTTATGGCCGAGTCAATTAACATTTTTCCTTCGAGAGCCGTTCCGGTATTGTTCAACGTATAAGAATGTAGCAAATGGTATTGCTCTTGCTTCGATATCAATTTGCTTCGATCAAAGTACTGAATCGACAAGTCGTTATTGCCTTGTAGTAAGTTGATATACCCTATGCTATTCAACAATTCAGCTTCCAAAAATTTATCCTTTATGGATGCACTAATGGCCAAACTTTTTTCGTAATAATCGATGGCGCCAGTGTAGTTGCCAATTTCGGCATTGACTCGTGCAATATTGTTGTAGTTTCTGGCTATTCCAACGTCAAACTGAATGGCCTGAGATTTCTCTAAGCTTTGTTGGAGCCATTGTAATGCGTCGTCAAAATTGCCGGTCATAAAACTGACCTTCCCCTTCATTCTTAAACTTTCCGCTATGCATTTGTCCAACCCTTTTGATTTGCTTTGAAGCAGGGCTACTTCGGTCCAGGCCATTGCTGAATCCGGATTGGTATAAACAAAATGGGCATCAATAGCTTGGTGCAATGCCATTATTCTTATGGAATCTGGGTATTCCTGGCCACCCCAAACAGACATCAAACTGTCCAATTGTCCAAAACAATGTTGGCTAATCAACAAAAAGGTGAGCAAAAGAACCCGTTTTACTATCATAGGAGCAATAAGTTATTAAAACGCATACCAAAAAACAACGCTAATATCCTTTAAAAGGATGTATTACCCTTCTTTTTTTTCAATGAAATATAAGACTAACTTTTGCATTAATACTTTACAGGTTAAAAAGGTCAGCGTTGGAATTCCAATCCATACCAATTCGCTTACCAATACTTTTATCCCCCAAGTACTAAAAAACTGTTTTATCCCAATTGGAGATACTTTTATAGGTCGAAATGGAAAGAAGTAACGGGAGTCCTCCCAAGGAGAAAAAAAAGCAACCCCTAGACCTCCACTGGTCATGGCATCCAAAACAGCATGAGAAGCGGTGCATAAAAAGTAATAAGAAACGAGTAAAAGCTTTTGTTGGCCTCCTGATTTTTTAAAAAACACCAACACCACAAAAACTGCTAGTAACAAAGCAAACAATAAGGAATGTGAAAAACCTCGGTGCCCCCAAAAACTTTCGTATGCAATGCCAAATTTGAATCCAACTACATCCGCATCTGGTAAAATTGCGCAAACAATACCCAATAAATAAAACTTCCATCCTTCTGTTTTGCTTTGGTATACTTTACCTATTGTGGTGGCGGCCAATGCATGTCCAAATATTGAAGCCATATAATTCCAAATGTTTTAAATGTTTTTTTGTATATAACGATGAAAGGGTTTATAGCCAAGCAAATGAATACCAACCTTTAAAAACACCTATGCATAACCGTACATACCACAGTATAAAATGGAGTATTTCATTACAACAATAGGCACGACAACAAACACCTCCCATCCTGTAAAATGGTTTGAAAAGTACTACTTATTTCCAGCTTCACCAAAACCTCTTAAGTACTTAATTAAGGCGCCAAGCACAGTCTTATTTCGTTTTAATGCACCACCTCTTTATTTCTTGTCTCCAAAAAATAGTATAAAAGAGACATAAAACACAGAATAAACAACGCCAACAGCACCCAGAAATGCGCTAGATTCTGCAATAAATACACACCAACCAATGCCCCTAAGGCAGCACCAATATCCCACCAGGTACTAACGGCTGAAAGTGGTTGAAGAGGATGGACTGGGTTGTTCTGAACCGCTATATAAGGTGCAAAACAAACGACTACACTATTGCAAATGAAAACGACTACCAACCCCAGGCTGGTCCATCCGAACAACACCATTAACACGCCGCCAACAACCAAACATGCAGCTGCTAGGAACATTCTTGAGGGGTTAAAAAATAAAGAAAAGTACCCAACAAATAAAGAAAGCACTACCAATGCCAACCTTTTCACAAGCAAATAGGCTGCTACCGCTGCTACTAAGTGGTAGGTTGTTGCATAATCTGGTTTTAAAAATTCAGCCAACCCTACCACCATAACGCCATCCACTACCAGAGCAAAAACAAAAACCATCCAATTAATTGGGGTTACCGAAAAGGTTCTTTTAAAAGTAATAGGCTCCTTGCTGTACTGAATTGTTTTATTAGGCAAAAAACACAGGAGTAAGACACCCATCCCGCCACCTGTGGCTATAATAAAAAAACTGTTGGTTAGACCAACGCGTTCTAGCAACACTGGACCCAAAAACAAAACAACCAGCTGCCCTAAACTCTTGATGCTTTTTACTAGACCAAAAGCCAACCCTTTTTTTGTTTTAATTGCAGCTGCAAAATTTAAAGTCCCTAATTGAAACCCGGAATAGGACAAACCCCAAAGTATTCGACAAAATAAAAATAGCCATACCCCTAAACCAACCCCGTACAAAGCAGTGGTTATAACGGCTAAAACAGAACAAAACAATAGTATTTTTTTTGAGCCATAGCTAGAAATTAAACGGGCAACAAAAGTGTTGCCTACCACCCTGACCAATCTATTTACAGACAACAATACTCCAACCCACAACGCACTGTACCCCAATTGTTCAGAGTAAACTGGCAATATTGGGTACAAAAAAGCATCCCCGAGCCCTACAATAGAGGTAGCCGCAGCAGCAAAAAGAGGCTCCTTTAGAGAGCCCCTTTCATGGATCTTTGCCGTACTTTTTGCATATTCTAGCAGCATCCAGTATTGGCTGAATTTTCTTCCTGACTGGCCGAAGGATCGCAGCACAAAGTACCATCATTTGGTTGATCGCAACAGTCTGATGGAGCACTTTTTTGAACTTCAGGACCACAACAAACCGACCCTTGGCTGGCTGTTGTACTTGTTTTTCTTTGTTTCATAAATATTGGTTTAAATGAATAAAATTTCTCTATTATCGCTTAACAGCATGCTGTCTCTAACTTAGGTGCAGTACAAACGCCTGTTTCAGGCAGATCTAGTTCTACCCTACCAGCAGCTTCATGGTCTCCCGCTAAATGTGCTACCACAGACCGAACTTGTTCGTAGCCGGTGGCCATTAAAAAAGTGGGAGCACGACCATAACTTTTAGAGCCAACGATGTAAAAATTAGATTCTGGGTGCCTCAATTCTTTTTCACCGTGGGGCCGCACTGTTCCGCAACTATGTAAATTGGGATCAATCAACTCTGCCAAATCAAAAACGGACTCCAAGCTAGCATCTAAATCTACGCGTACTTCTCTTATCATATCTAAGTTGGGTCTGGAGCCAGTGTTGCTCACAATAGCATCTACTCCTGAAATAACATGGCGCTGGTTATGGATTTGCCCTTCTATTTCAATTCCTTCTTCTCTCTCAGTCAATTTCATTACCTGAAACGGAGTGTGAACGTCCAGCTTCCCACTATTTACCAATAATTCTATTTTAGAACCTAAAAGCCCCCTTGCTGCCAAAGCGTCTTTTTCTTGCCCTCCATATACTTCCGACAAATCATTTTTTCTCAAAACCCATTGCAACTGGGTGTCGGGATACTCCAACTGTACAGCAGCCAAGTCCAACAAAGTATTAACCGCTGAATGTCCACTGCCTACTACCAGCACATTTTTGTTCTTATACCGATCCAAATGTTTGTTTTTAACATCGGGAATTCCATAAAATATTTTTGAATTCAATTCCAACTCACCTTCTGCGAAACGACCTCCAGCTCCAATGGGGTTGGGCTGGTTCCATGTACCAGTGGCATCAATTACTGCGGATGCCTCGAAGTATGTTGTATTTCCGTTTTTTTGTAAGTGCAACAAAAATGGCAGCGAATCACGGCCTTTTGTTTTCATTTTATCCATACCCTTTCTACCTACAGACAAAACTTTGCTGCCGTAATGGATAAAAGGTTGGATGGTAGGCAAGTTGGCCAATGGACGCAAATATTTTTCTACAATTGCTTCTCCAGTGGGTAAAAGATCATCCTGAGGCTTGTCCCACCCAGCCCTTGATAGCAGCCGGATGGCTGCCTTATCCATATTATATTGCCATGGTGAGAATACCGTAATATGTTTCCAAGATAATATATTGTGCCCAACAGAGTTCCCTGATTCAAAAAGTTGAAATGGAATATCATTTTCTACCAAATGTGCTGCTGCTGCCAGCCCAATTGGTCCGCCACCTATAATGGCTACAGGTAAATTCTTATTTTGCATCCTTTTTGTATTTGATTCACCCTTAAAGACGGGCACATCCAAAAATGATGCAGGTGCGACTAAAAAAAATGTTACAAAACATTAAATTGGTTATTTTACCCCAATTGCGCTACTCTATTTATTTAGTATAAAATTTACTTTATCTACTCCAGTATTACCGGTTTTCTCATTGTATGCGTACACCACCAACTCATAGGTACCAACTTCTTCCAGACTTAAATCTCCACGAAACAAATTATTTTCTGCCCATTCCAATTCTTGCTCCTTTATAATTTGCCCTTTTTGCGATACCAATACCTTTACTTCTATGTCTTCTGAGTTCCATAAGCCACCCTTAGAAATGGTACAGCCACACATCATTACAATATTAGCTTCTATCCCGACAATTGAATGCTGCAGTTGCTCCTTTGAAATAAATTGGTGGGTTCTCGGAGCAAGAATGTCAATGACCATTCCTGGAATTTCCAAAACAATACCATCTCCCATAATGTGCTTCCCAGGAATCACCCAAATCTCAGTTGAAACTTGAACCTGGGCTTGCCTCTGATTGAATGGAGCAATAACTTCAATCGCAATTAAAAGTGGGGCATCTAGATCCAACACAGCTAAAAAGCCAGCCGTCTTGTCGTCTGCCAAGGGTCTGAATCGCTGGTGGGCCTCTTTCATTATTGTATTGGTATTGCCAGTAGATCCAGTTGTAGTTCCTTCAGCCAAAATCGAACCATTGGCTTTATTTTTTACCACCACATACGCACCACCAATAGATGTTCCAATAAATTTAGCATCCTTTGCTTTTGCCCTGACCATCAATTTGGTTTCTGTTGCTTGAGCAAAATTAAGGGCCAAACAAGCGATAAGACTACCTATAAAAATTTTCATGTTTCTAATTTTAAGTTTTGGTTAGTACCACAAGACTCAATATAAGTCTATTTCATGGTTATCCGTTTCTGTATAAATTGAAAATAATAGAACTGCCCTTCTCTTTTTAAGAAAAACCACTCATATTGAACAAAAAGAAGAACGTTGAGTGCTCAAAAGATAATTTTCGCTGTACCACCAAAAGTTCATTTGTTAGATTTGAACGGACCGGCCCATATTTTTTATGAAGCCCAGGCCATGGGAGCACCACTTGAATTGGTGTTTGTATCTACTGAAACTTCTAAAAAAGCCCAAAGCAGTGCTGGTCTGTATTTAGGTGAGCTAAAGGCATTCCAGTCTGTAAAAGTTGGTTTGGCAGATTTGATTTTCATACCCGGAATGGAAGCCAGTTTAATTGACAATAATACATCCATTGAAAGCAATCCGGAGTTTTACGATTGGCTGCGCGATTGTTATGCCAAAGGTGCCTGGGTTTGTTCCATTTGTACAGGTGCCTTTATTTTAGGAGAAGCTGGTTTATTGGATGGTTTAAAATGCACTACCCATTGGAAAAAGGCCGCCTTATTTTCTGAAAAATTCCCAAACGCCCAGTTGGTACCCAATACGCTTTTTGTGCGTGCACAAAATATTTTCACCAGTGCCGGTGTTACTGCAGGCATAGACATGGCTTTGCATATAATTGAAATTTTATATGGCCCTCAGATGTCAGTAGATATCGCCAGAGAGGTGGTACTCTATTTCAGACGGGGCGAAGCAGACCCACAACTTAGTGTATTCCTACAAAACCGAAACCATTTAGAAGATAGAATCCATAAGGCTCAAGATTATATAATGGAACATTTGAATTCAAAAATCAGCATTGAAAAATTGGCGGAATTTGTAGGCATGAGTCCACGCAACCTGACCCGATTGTTTAAAAAAACTACCCAGTTAACCATTGGGGCTTATGCTGATTTATTAAGAGTTGAAAAAGCCACCCAACTCATTAAAGAGAAAAACAAAATGCGTTATGTTGCCCAACAATGTGGGTTAAAAAGTGAGAACCAACTCAGGAGTTTAATCAAAAAACACACCGGACTATTGCCCTCTGAACTGCAATAAGGGAGTTGTCCTAATACTGCGTTGGGTTGTCCTAGTATGTGCCAATTACATGGTTTAATTTTACACCAACCAAGCATCTAAAACCATGTATAATTTTCAAGTTATTTTTGTATTTCTTTTGTTCCAATCGTCTTTTGCACTCGCTCAAAATCAGGTTTATGTGTGTCCTCCATGCCAATCCGCATGCGATAAGATGGAATACCGTGAAAAAGGGAAATGCACCCATTGCAAAATGAATTTAATCACCCAAGTAGCAAAAAACAAAATGTCTAAAACCAACACAATAGCATTCTATTTACAAGATGGAGTAGAAGTTTTGGACTTTGCTGGTCCAATGGAGGCTTTCTCTTATGCAGGGTTTGAAATTTTTACAGTTTCTAAAACCACGGATCCTATAAAAAGCCAAGGAGTATTATCCATAATACCCGACTATAGTATTGACAACGCGCCAGAAGCGGATATTGTAGCGTTTTTTGGTGGTAACTCACAAGTTGCAAGGCAAGACGATGCGGTAATTGCTTGGGTCAAAAAACAAAGCCATGTTCAGTATTATTTTTCGGTTTGTACTGGGGCCTTTATTTTGGCAGAAGCCGGATTGCTAAAAGGTAAAAAAGCTACTACTTTTCATAGTTCTATTGATTTATTACAATCGGACTTTCCGGAAACAGAAGTACTATCCAATGTGCGATTTGTCGACAATGGAAAAATTGTAACCACAGCTGGAATCTCCGCAGGGATAGATGGTGCACTGCATCTAATTGCAAAACTTAGAGGGTTGCCAAAAGCCAAAGAAGTGGTTTTCTATATGGAATATGACAAATGGCAGCCAGGAGAAGGACTTTTATTAGAAGGAAGTGATAAAATTTACAGCAACAATTAAGCTGGTTTTAACGGTTTTCTTTCAACAACTTTGGACCTAATAATTTAATACCTATGGCCCCTAAGGGGGCGGTAAGGATTATGCTCAACACAGCAACTGTCAGAATTTTTTGGGCAGTTGCTTCCGACGTTTGGGTTAACTTACCAGCAACAACCATGGCAAGAGGAACAGCACCCATAGCGGCTTGTACAGTAGCCTTAGGTAAATAGGCAACCATACAAAACACCTTTTCTTTGGCATTTAAATCCGATCCTATTAAAGACAGCCAAACACCTGCGCTCCGCGCAGATAGTCCTAAAAACAAAAGGCCAACTGCCATTCCCAACGAACTTGGGTCAATAACATCTAGATGAACTTCTGTACCTATGTATACAAACAACAATATTTCGGCAAAGACCCAGATCTTGCCAAATTTTGCCGCCATTCTGGTGGCCAACACTTCGTATTTATCTAATATGATGTACCCAATGGCCATAATACCAAGCAAGGCAGCTATTGGTATTGTTTTTTTTACTACAGGCAATTCTGATAAATCGTAAAACACAATGGCTATGGTTAAAAACACAATCACCTTCAAAGTATCTCGGAGATGAAAACGCTTAAAAAACCAAACAAATGCGTAGCCGATAAGCGCTCCACCGAGGCTTCCTAAAAGAATTCCTGCTGGAACTCCCACCACAACATAGGTCCAGTTTGTGCCCAAACCTGCACCAATTCCTGCAAACACACCAAAAAGTGTAATGGCTATTACATCATCTAGTGAGGCACCAGCCAAAATCAAGGTAGGTACTTCCTTCTTTTTGCCCAAGCCGCTTTCCTTCAATAAAAGCATGGATGGCACCACAACAGCAGGAGAAACTGCTGCAACTATGAACCCCAACATACCTGCCTCATACAGTTGAAAATCAAAATACTGCCAAGCAAAAATGGTGATTACTGCTCCTTCTATCAAACAGGGAACAAACCCCATCCTTAAAGCCGGACCACCTATTCTTTTTAGTGTAGTCTTGCTGATGCCCAATCCTGCCCGTATTAAAATAACAATAAGGGCAACTGTTTTGAACTCTTTTAATACCACAGTTATTTCCGGGTTGATAACATTGAGTCCACTGGGTCCAAGAAAAAGCCCGGTAAATATCATTCCTAAAATGCCGGGCAAGCCTATTTTATTGAATAGATAGTTGCCCAACAAGGCACAAAGTATAATCAATGCTACATCAACCACGAATATTTTTTTTATTTAACTACATGCGAATATAACCATAACCTAATAACATGCTCGCATAGCAGCACAGAATCTCCTCTAGTGTAAAAATGGACTACTCTATTGGCTATTGTTTGCCATCAAAATTTAAGTGCATTAAATAAAGGTCATACCCTTTGGACCAGAAATCTTTTTCTACGCGTATCATTTCAAACCCATTCTTTTGATAAAACTTATAAGCCAATTGAGAAGTTCTTACCTCCACTTTTGGTACGCACTTTTCTTTTATTTGAGACAAACGATGCTGCAATAGTATAGAACCAATTCCTTTTCCTTGGTAATCGGGGTGAATAAAATCCCAAGACACTCGGGCCAAACCAGAAGGAGTTATGTCGTAATTGGTACCTCCTGCCCCCACCAATAAACCATATTTTTCTACCAAAAAGTAGTCTTCTAAATGGTTCTGGAGGTACTCCTTAAAATCAGCTACTTCGGAATGCGCAAAATACAAGGGTACATTCATCTCCAGCAAGGCCACTACTGCCTTGGTATCAGCATGTGTAAACTTTCGGATCATACACTCCATTGTTTGTTCAATTTAATTTATTATTGGCCCTCCGTAAAAAGCTATGGCTGTGCCACTTTACTTCTTTAGACGGCTTGTTTTTAAAACTCAAAAATACATAGTTCTATAAAAATTAAGGAACAAAAATTTTATTTTTTATAGGAAACAAAAGGGTTCTGCACAATCCATGCACCACCAGATATCCAAATGTTTGCTAAAACCTTGCTCCTAAAACAAGTTTGTCTATCCAGTTTTTTTATTTTATCTTGCTTCAGCAAAATTTGGGTTGGGTTAATTCCACTTGTAAAATTGACCAGAACTCCTCTGCAAGACACTCCATTTAAGGACACCAACCATAGTTTACTAATGCTTCGACAACCATCGAAGTTCTAAAACGTCCAGATACTTTAATGAATTGAAACCAGAAAGTATTTTTTTAAAAGAATGTACCGTTCTGATTTTAAATTGTTTAAGTTAGATTTAAAGATTGACAAGAGAATAAATTGCAAAAACTATGTTAAAAGTACAATCATTAGGGGGTTATATACATGAATATCAAAAAAGTGTAACGCAACCTGAAATTTTTTGGGACCGAATTGCAGAGTCTTTTCACTGGAAAAAAAAGTGGGACAAAACTGTAGAATGGGAATTTAAAACACCAGATGTTAAATGGTTTGTTAACGGCAAATTAAATATCACCGAAAACATATTCGAACGCAATCTTTTCACTTTGGGAGACGCTCCTGCCATTATATGGGAAGCCAATGAACCAGGGGAAGCAAGTGTTACTTTAACCTACAATGCTCTATTTGAAAAGGTTTGTACTTTTGCCAATGCACTAAAAGCGAAAGGCATAAAAAAAGGAGATAGGGTAATAATATACATGCCAATGGTTCCTGAAGCAGCAGTTGCCATGTTGGCTTGTGCTAGAATTGGAGCGATTCACTCCGTTGTATTTGCTGGGTTTTCATCCAGTGCCTTAGCAGACCGTTGCAACGACTGTCAGGCCAAAATGGTAATTACTTCCGATGGCAATTTCAGAGGAACTAAGTCCATACCTGTCAAAGCCGTAGTAGATGAAGCACTGGAAACTACTACTTCCATAGAAAGTGTTATTGTTCTGGAAAGAACTAAAATAGACGTATCCCTTAAGGAGGGACGAGATTTTTGGTGGCACGATGTTGTTGCCAATGCATCATCTGAATGTCCTGCAGAGATCATGGACAGCGAAGATCCCTTGTTTATTTTATATACTTCAGGATCTACCGGCAAACCAAAGGGTGTGGTACACACTTGTGGGGGATACATGGTCTATACACAATATTCATTTCTGAACGTCTTTCAATATGCTCCAGGAGATGTCTACTGGTGTACGGCGGATGTAGGTTGGATCACGGGCCATTCTTATATAGTATATGGCCCTTTGTTGTCAGGCGCAACAACTTTGATGTTTGAAGGGGTACCTACCTATCCAAATGCAGGAAGGTTTTGGGAAGTAATAGACAAACACAAAGTAAATCAGTTTTATACCGCACCAACTGCCATTAGGGCACTACAAGCTTTTGGCTTGGAACCATTAGAACCTTATAAATTGGATTCTCTTAAAGTGATTGGGTCTGTTGGAGAACCTATCAATGAAGAAGCTTGGCACTGGTACCACACCCATATAGGCAAAGGCAATTGTCCTTTAGTAGATACCTGGTGGCAAACAGAAACAGGAGGTATTATGGTTTCCGCTTTGGCTGGCATTACCCCTAATAAACCTGCCCATGCTTCTCTTCCGCTTCCTGGCATACAGCCGATTATTGTAGACCCAGATGGCAATGAAATAACAGGAAACAACGTGCAAGGGAATTTGTGCATCAAATATCCTTGGCCATCGATGATTAGAACCACTTATGGCGACCACGACCGATGCAAACAGGAATACTTCTCTACTTATGAAGGCCTGTATTTCACTGGAGATGGTGCCAAAAGAGACCACGACGGTTACATTAGAATATTGGGTAGAGTGGACGATGTGATCAATGTATCTGGGCACCGAATGGGTACGGCAGAAGTAGAAAATGCGATAAACGAACACCCGCTGGTAGTCGAATCAGCAGTGGTCGGGTATCCTCATGATATAAAAGGACAAGGCATTTATGCCTATGTTATCTGTGATATGGAAAACAGATCGGAGGCCAGTTTGGTTAACGAAATTAGACAAACAGTGACCCAAATAATAGGGCCAATTGCGAAGCCAGATGCCATTCAGATTGTTAGCGGACTTCCAAAAACTAGGTCCGGTAAAATCATGAGAAGAATCTTGCGAAAAGTAGCTGAAAAAGACATATCCAACTTAGGAGATACCTCAACATTGCTCAACCCAGATGTTGTAGATGAAATAATAAAAGGAGCAGGTTTATAAGCAACTACTACTTTTTATTAAAAGCCTCTTGCACTAAGTGTTAGAGGCTTTTTTTTACAACAATTTTTTAGGTTAACAGCATTCGGGTTTTATTTAACCAGCAGTTTTTCTCTCCAATACCTTCCATTTTGTTCCAACCCAATGGCATACCAACCTGGCCGAAGCACCAACTCCAACTTCTGATCCCCTTCCTGCTTTTCGATACAGCCTTCCGCTACCAATTGCCCGTTAATACTGTAGATTGTATAGTTGAAATCACCTTCTAAACTGACGAAAATAGGATTTCCGTATGCAATAGGATTCGGATATAGTACGGGTGTTGCCTGTTTCTTATTGCGTAAGGAAGTAATAGCAGCGTTGGTCAAAAGAATGTTGTCTATGGCCATATCCCCTGCACTCCCCTCCTTGGTATTGGCCGAAAACCGAAACCGCAATTGGTTGTCTGTCAAGGCTGATAAATCCAATACCGAAGACTTCCAATTGGTAGATTGACTTCCATTTTTTGACCAAATGGACTCCCATATACCATTTCCATTTTTTTCTACTTCCAATTCCAATGTTCCTACAGCGCTGCCATACATTTGATAATCAAACGACATAAACAATGGACCTGGATCCTGTAAATTAATACAAGGACTTAAAAGGTTGAATGTTTTATTATAGTTGTTGCTGGCCTCAACATAGGCAAAATAATTACCAGCCGATGCTTTAAATGGACCAGTATCTTCTGTGGGCGTGATCGGGCCCCAACTCCAGCTTTTATCGTCGGCTACTAAATCTTGCTGCCAGAACTTTGGACCTAGGCCTCTTTCAAAACTTTCATAATAAGGCAATTCAGTCACTTCTGATTGACAATCGTTGTTAATAGTACCATCGCACCCTACTAAATAGTACCGGTCAATCATCATAGAAACTTGAATCCTACTCAACTGACCAGGGCTGAAAAAATTTCTACAATAGTTTTGTCCCTTCCCCATAATATTAAATCCGTCAGGATCGTAAGCGTCTCCATTGCCGTCCCTTTCAGAACCAATATACCTGCAATCAGAAAAAAAACTCCTGCTACCCGGGTCGGGTTTTGTATCGCATAGTAAGTCTCCAGCAATAGAACAGTTGGTTTGGCGCACCAACTCCTCTCCTCTAGAAGTGCTAAACGTATGCAAAAGGGAAAAATAATGCCCCAATTCGTGCGCTGTGGTAGAAGTGTTCACAGCATCAGCATCCATAACGATTCGGTCTATTTGGGTTTCTGGAAATTTTGCATACCCATGCAAACCTACTAAATCTGGAAAATAATAGAAGTTGATAACATAAGGCTTGTCTAGGCCATTCAATTGCTCGTCTTGTTCTTTGGTAAATTGGTTGAACCAAGCAGTATTGTTAATGTAATCAATGCCGCAAGTATAAAACGAAATATTCGCAGGTGCGTAAATTCCGTTAAGGTATGCCATCATTTGTTCAATTTCTTGGTCGGTGACCGCCACCTGGACGCCATCTGAAGACCGCACAACATGGTGGAAAATGGGCACCTCAAACAACTCGGTTTTTAAAGGAGCCAAACCATGTTGTAAATATAGTTTTTCGAATTCCTCCCTCTCTTGGAGCCCGTCTACCATTGCCTCAGAAGGAGCGTCGGTACCACAAATTTTTACTTGTGCCAGCAATTGGTTGGTAGACAATAAGATTAAAACCCAGACTGCTAAAAACTTTGATTCATTCATAGATCATTCTTCCATTTGGCATATCAAGTATACACATAGGTCGAATTAAAGTGTTATCAATGAGCGACACAACAACACTTAGTTTAGAAGCCTGATTCTGATAATTTCAATGTTTGAGGCGTCTGAGCTTTAATTTCTTCTAAAATTCTTAAATAGTTTTTTATAATAACCTGCCGAAAATGGTCATTTATTTTTTTATCTTTTTTATAGACTTGCCAAAAGAGATCTGAGGTGGCGTCTTTTATCCCCTTGTGCTCGAGATCTAGCTGTATTCTCTTACCATCCGTTTCTATTAAACTGTAGCGCTCATTTTGGGTGTTTAAATAAGTATGTTTTATTTTTGACACGCCAACAGTCAAAAAATCCAGCAAACCATGCAGCGCCGCCTGGTACTTTTTCACAGAATGGTCCTCCACTTTTTTATACTCTTCAATTGAAAGGGCCTTAGCATGCCGGTATACATGGAGGTTTAATAGGTCTATTTGCCTTACTTCCAGATCGCAGCGTATGACCACCCCATTTTTAAGACTTACAAGGAACAATTCATCTTTCCATACATTTTGCATTACTTCCATTGGCCTTTCTTTTTTCAAAGATAGGAAAAGATAATTATTTTAGCAATTACTAATTATATTAGTTTTAAGAAATTTAGTAAAATATTTTTTTACAATCTTTTGACTACGTTTTGCGTATAAAAAGAAATAGTATTTATGTATATTTAAAATAAATTGAAGTATAAGGTTGTAGCATATTTTGGAAGTAATGAATAGAAAGTACCTACTTAGTTTATTGCCCTTGGTTGTGTTATTTTGGTTTTTTAGGCCAAAATCGAATCCTAACATGCATAAAATGAATGGTATTAGTCTGGTGAGCCCACCGCGCCCAATAGATAGCGCCCAATACAATACAGTGAACGAAATCAATGCCAACTGGGTGTCCATCATTCCATATGCTTTCTGTCCTTTTCCTGAACCTTCTGTTACCCACGATCATGAACGACAATGGTGGGGCGAAAAAACAGAAGGCATCAAAACCCTCATTCAAATGGCTAAATTCAACCAGCAAAAGGTTATGCTCAAACCTCATTTATGGGTTCGTTCGCAAGGATGGGCAGGTGATTTAAATTTTAAAACCAACAAAGAATGGCTAAAATGGGAATCGGAGTATAGGGCCTATATATTGCACTATGCACAAATAGCAGAATCTGAAAAAGTGGCCCTTTTTTGTATTGGAACTGAAATTAGAAACAGCATTAAAAAGAGGAAGAGTTTCTGGAACCAGCTGATTCAAGATGTTAAGAAAATATACCATGGCCCACTTACCTATGCAGCAAATTGGGACAATTACCAGCATGTTTCATTTTGGTCAGAAATGGACTATATTGGAGTGGATAGTTATTTTCCACTTTCGGAGAAAAAATTCCCTGATATAAAAGATTTAAAGGTATCCCAAGACTCTATCAACCACATACTAAAAGGCTTTTCTAACCGGTACGACAAACCCATATTATTCACTGAATTTGGTTTTGAAAGCATTGATTATGCAGCAAAAGGCAATTGGAAGTTTAACAAAGACACTGTAAATGTTAATCGTAATTTTCAAGATCAAGCTTTTAAGATGGTATTCGACAATGTCTGGAATGAACCTTGGTTTGCCGGTGGATTCATCTGGAAATGGCATTTTAACAGCCGTGTTGGAGGAAAGTCTTGTAAACGGTTTACACCACAAAACAAACCTGCGCAACTAACTATTTCAAAACACTACCAATAAGTAGCTCCACTTGATTTACGGGTTCTTTTTAAAGTACTTAATATGGACTAACTTTTTCTTAGCCATAAATACCAAAGGGACCATGATAAATGCAACATCCCATAAGATCGGATTCAAGAATACCAAACCAGCAGCTAAAATGGCAATTGCAGGCTCCGTTAATATCTGTCTTTTGGCCACTTTTAATTCCTCCGCTTCTACAGCCTCTTTCAGCAATCGGTGGGCCGGGTTACCAGCATAATTTAAGCTTAAGTATGAAAACAAACCTACCAACACCATATTGGCACTCATAAAAACTTTGATGGCTTCGTTTTCAGGGAAATGAGAAATATAGGTATTCCAAAAAGGGATCAACATAATACTACCTAAAAAAAGAAGTTGGAACCAAATAAAATTTTGGTTCACCACTTTAATCGCCGAAAAGTGTTCCAAATGTTTCATCCAATAGACAGCAACTACTACAAATGCGATAAAAAAAGCACCCATGCTAGACAATTGTTTGCCTAAGAATACAGCCAGTGCTTTGGTGTCTGTAATGTGTCCAAACGCTGGAATTTCAATATTTAATATCATGATGGTCATGGCAGATGCAAATATGATATCCGACAAGAACCTTAACCTGGTGCGCCACTCTTGAAGCTCATCTTGAGACAGTTCTTTTTTATCCATATTAATAAGTTATTTCTATAAACAGGGGTAATTCAGTTCTACTTTAGACCTGAACAGCCCCTATTTGTCTTTTAATATACTTAATTATTTTTTAAAGTTCTCTTCCAAAATTTCAATAAAATACGCCACTAATACTGTACCACCTAGCCAAAAATTAATTAAAACAACATTTTTTTCCATTGCCTTACAAGCAATGGGCTCTAATGCTGTAAATTACCAGTATTTAATTCTGTAAAATAAAACATGTTTAAGCAGTTGTTATGTTTCGCCTTTCCGCCTTGCACTGTTTCTCATTACCAAAAAAAAAGAAAGGGGCAACTATTAGTTTTTATGCACCAAAAGTACATGCCTACTATTACCATTAAAAGTGCTGTTAAATTCACCCATTACACTTCCACTAATAATAAAAATAATCCTATATTTGTAGCTTAATCTAATAAAGAATTTTATGAACAAAACAGTAACTACCCTTACACTTATTGCTTTAATAGCATTTGGGTGCGAAAAAGAAAAAATTGTTGAAAAAGAAGTTGAAGTCCCTGTCAATGCTGAGACTGAGATATTTTCTGCTCCAGTATTAAAAGACGCGACCATAGTGGATGATAAAAACCTAACAGCTACCAGTGTGCAAGCCGACCAAGGTGCTGGTGGATCCCAAATTATTTCTGTAGGTTATGCGGGTTCTCCTGGACTTTTTGCTAGAGCATTGATCAAATTTGATTTAAGTAGTTTCCCTGAAGACAAAGAAATAAAGAATGTTCAATTGATTTTCACTGAGCAAAGAACAAGCAATAGAATTCCTAAAATATTTGTGCACAAGATTGCTTCTGATTGGACGCAAGGTACTTCTGACGCTGGTTGCCAGCTAGACGATTGGTGCAATGATTTTGTGACGGACATAACTGTTGGAGAGACAGATGTTACTTGGAAAGAAGCAACAAGTGGTACTACAGCATGGACTGCGGCCGGTGGTGATTTTGACCCTGCACAAAGCGGTACTTCTCATGGAAAAAATGCTTCAAAATCATTGTTTACGTCTGAAAAGTTAATTGCCGATGTAGTAGGATGGTTGGACGGAAGCATTGAAAACCACGGTTGGATGCTTAAAATTGATGAAGCTGAAATTCAAGAAACTGGTGGTGAAATGCAGCGTTACATCAGCAACGAAGGGGTTGTAGAGGTAGACAACATGAAACCAAGGTTATTGATTGAATACTACAAATAAAAACATTAATCAAAAGGAGGACTCGTCCTCCTTTTGATTATTAAGCTCCTCCATATCTGCAATTAACTCCTTTAGCTTTTTCATTATTGGCCCATAAACCAATTGTATATCCCATTTATATATCAAAGGAGCAAATACGAACGCAAGCACAACAACCACTAAATTGCCTATAAAATACCAAAGGGGAAAATCAAGTACCATCCGCCCATCTGGGAATTCTAAAGCCCACTTTTCCATTACTTTCAGTCCAATTTCCGAATATCTAATTTTGATCATTATGGACACAAACACAAGGGGGTAAAAGTACCGGTAAACCCGAGTAAAGACAATCAAAACCCGTTGCAAGGCAGCATCAAAAGCTTGCAAATAAGCAAAAATATTAAGGGTTTTATCTATTTTTTCCATTTTGTGGTAATGAATTTTCCCTAAATAGGCAATACCGAGAAAAAGCGTGCTTAACCAAAGTCCAAAAACAAAAAAGCCTTCTACAATAGAAACGATTAGCAGACCAGCGGCAAATCCAGTAATCAACAACAGATTCCACTTGAACATAACCATCATTTTATCTATGACATGTTTGGACTTCTTATTGTATAAGTTATTTATGACAGGCGCCTTAATCGATTCACTTTTCAAGAACCCTTCTTTCCACATGTTTTCAATTGAGTTTTCCATCTAATATTTTTTTTAAGCGTTCTTTAATTCTTTTTATTCGCACTCCTATATTGTTGGCATTGGTTCCTATAATCTCCGCAATTTCACTATAAGATTGCTCTTCCAGATGCAATAATACAACTGCCCTATCTACTTCAGAAAGCTTCTTTATCGCTGCGTACAACATACTCAGTGTCTCATTTTCGAAGGCATTATTAGTGGTAGTTGCATCTGTAGACAACACCTCTGTTGGAGGTAGTTTTTTTTGTTTCCTTAATATGGTAAGACAAACATTCAGTGACAATCGATAAACCCAAGTCGACCAATCCGAATTGCCTTTGAAACTTTCTTTTGATCTCCAAATTTGCAAACAAACTTCTTGGTAATTATCCTCGAAATCTTCTTCAGAATCTGTATAGGCCCTGCATATTTTTATAATAATCCCTGCATAAGGCAAAATTTTTGATGTATAAAAGTCGCTGCTCATTTATTGTTTTTATGCCCTTCCAAAGCTTCTTATCCACAGTTCAAGGGAAGCGGTTTAGCCAAACTGTTTTAATTGCATCATTAATAATAGTAAAAATTAATACTGATGTTACGCAGTTAGTGGTAGAAATTTAAAATCATTACACCCCCAATAAAAAAAATATTATTTTTTTTATATAAAGGCATGCATTTGTCTCTAACATGATATAAACCCAGTAGTTAGGCCTAAATAAAGGAGGCAAATCATCGATATTCTTTGTCTTTAAGTATGTCATTTCCATTTTTATAAACATTTCTATGCAACCTAAATTTTGAAATACCCGTTATTAGTTATAATTTTGTATAACATACAATGTTGTAACTAATATGAAAAATAAAGGTCTTGGAGAATTCGAGGAATTGATATTGCTAGCCGTTTGTATTTTAAAGGATACTGCTTATGGTGTATCTGTTAAGAATGAAGTAGAGAAACATTCTGGTAGGTCCGTAATGTTGGGCGCGGTCCACATCACCTTATACAGGCTGCAAGACAAAGGTTATTTGTCTTCAGAACTTGGAGGCAGCTCAAGCAAAAGAGGAGACAGGCGCAAAAGGTTATTCAAAATTACTGCGGCAGGCATGGCACAATTAAAAGCCTCGCAAGAAGTTCGTCAAAAAATGTGGAGTCAACTACCCCAGTTCCAATAAACATGTCAAGTGCTAGTAACAAAACCATTCGTTGGAGCAACTTTTGGATAAAAAAGTGGCTTGGAGAACAATTCTTCGAAGAATTCCTTGGAGACTTGGAAGAAATACACCAAGTCAGAGCAGTAGAAAAAGGGATCTTGCATGCCAACATGATGTATTTATTGGACTCCATCCACCTCATAATTGGGTTTACATCTTTCAATTTTAAAACAAACAACAACAACACTATGGTATTTTCTAATATGCTAAAAATTGCTTGGCGCCATGCGCTCCGGCAAAAACAATTTACTTTTTTAAACATAGCAGGCTTAACATTGGGGATTACCTCCTTTATTTTAATTGCCGTTTACATCCACCACGAATCCAATTACGATGTTCATTATGCGAACAAAGAGCGCATATTTAGAATCAACCAACCGGACATTTGGGGTGATTGGGATGCTATTTCCTCTACTACCGGACCCAACGTTGCCACGGCAATTAAAGAAGACATTCCAGACTTTGAAGAGGTGACCAGAATACTCACCATGGGCTCAAGAATTATAAAAACAACAGGAAGTGAACAAAATTTTGATGCTTTTAAAGAAAATGAGTTTTATGCAGTTGAAGAAAACTTCTTAGAAGTATTTAATTTCGACCTGTTGCAAGGTGACCCAGCTACCATGTTCCAAAAGCCTCTTTCTTTAGTTCTGACAGCAACTGCAGCTAAAAAGTATTTTGGATACAACGATGCCATCGGACAAACATTGGATGTAAAATACTACGATGGCAGTTTCAGGACCTTCACGGTTACTGGGATTTTGGCAGATCTTCCATCGCAAACACATTTTAACATTAGTTTGCTCACCCCTTTGAGCAGTTACCAAGAAAGCATGGACATGCATGGATGGAAATGGATATGGACTGCCTTCTCAACCTATGGGTTGGTTAAAGAAGGGACCAATATTGCCGATTTGGAAGAAAAACTTCAAAAATTACCGCCCAAATGGGCACCACCCACAACAGAGAAAATATTCAACCAAAGTTTTGAAGAGTTTACCAAAGGGCACAATTGGACCTTGTACTTACAGCCACTTAAAGACATTTATTTATCCGAAGCCCCTTCAGGTCACAATTTTGGACCAACCGCCAACCCCGTATTCGTAAATATTTTAGGGTTGATAGCCACTTTAATTTTATTGCTCTCTTCTATTAATTTCATGAATTTGACGACGGCAAAATCATCTAAAAGAGCCAAAGAGGTTGGGGTAAGAAAGGTTTTGGGATCCAAACGCAGCACAATTATTTACCAATTCATATTCGAATCTATCTTATATACATTTTGCAGTACGTTGTTGTCGCTTGTATTGGTGCAAGTATTGATTGCACCCTTCAATGTCCTTACTGAAAAACAACTGGTATTGTTCAGTTTCTTATCCAACCCTTTAATTGTACTTGCTCTTATCGGCTTTGTTATAGTTTTAGGTGTTGTTGGAGGAAGTTATCCGGCGCTTTACCTTTCTTCTTTTCAACCAATTAAAATAATCAAAGGAAAAATTGCAAGCCAGTTCAGAGGGAAAGTTATTAGAAACACACTTGTTATTTTCCAGTTTACTATCTCGATTGCCCTTATCGTTTGCTCGATGGTAGTAGACCAACAATTGAAATATACTGCCCAGTTGGATGTTGGTTTTGCTAAAGACAACATCCTCCAAATACACAACATAGAACAATTTGGGTTTGACACAGAACAGGTAAAAACTAAATTATCCGAAAACATCTCTTTTACCCATATTGGTAAGTCTTTTGGCCTGCCACCCAATATTTGGTCTGGAGATCGATACAAATCGGAAGGCCCAGAACAAACGGTAGTCCAATTAAAAAACGTAAGAACTGAACCAGATTACTTGGACTTACTTGGTCTGGAGTTTATTGTAGGCAACAATTTTAACCCAGACAATAAAGCAGACCATTACAAAGTAATCATCAATGAATCGGCAAGTAAAATTTTAGGCTTTGGAAACAGTAAATCTTTTAACAAAGACTCTCCTATTGGAAAAAGAATCCAAATAGCATCCGGAACTGAAGATCTTTTTGAGGTAATTGGAGTGGTCAAAGATTTTAATTTGAACAACCTCAAACAGGCCATTGATCCTTTAATTATTTTACATCAAAACAACGATAAAGTATGGGATTACGGCGGAGGGCTCTCCTTTTATTCTATGCGGCTGGACCCAAAAGTTATTCAAAACAAAGGGGATTTAGCAACCTTATTGGACAATATTAAAGCGGATCTAAAATCCATAGACCCTGCCATTCCCTTTGAATATAGTTTCATGGATGAGGCTTTTGACGCTGCCTTTCAAGAGGAACAAAGAACCGGCAAGTTGCTGCGTATTTTCACAATAATAGCTATAATGATTGCATGTTTAGGGCTTTATGGGTTGTCTACGTTTACAGCCGAACAACGCCTAAAGGAAATGTCCATCCGCAAAGTGCTCGGTGCTAAAATTTCTCAATTGACCTATTTATTCGGAGCTGAGTTTGCCAAATTAGTAGGTGCAGCGATAGTGCTAGCAGCACCTCTCGCCTATTTTGGTGCCGTATATTGGCTTAGCGATTTTGCCTACAAGACTCCCCTTGGTGCTGGCACCTTTGTGATTGCCGGTGTTGCAGCGCTGGGTATTGCAATGGTCACTATTGCCGTACAAGCAATAAAAACCGCTAGAAATAATCCAGTTCAATCACTTAAAGACGAATAATAAAAAAGGCGTAGTGGAATGGTCCACTACGCCTTTTTTTCTACTCACTCCTTAGCGTATCTGCCGGATTGTTTTTAGAAACTTTTACTATTTGTGAAGATATTGTCAAATAGGCTGTCCCAACAACAGCGGACAAGGAAATAACAAATGGCCAGATGGTCATCGGCATAACAACATCAAAAATATTGGTCAACAACATGTGCATCAAGAAATAGGCTACCGGTGCACCTATGACACCTGCAATGATCAAATACCACATAAAATCATTGTTAACTGACTTTGTAATAGAGGTTAAGTCTGCCCCAAGCACTCTTCTGATGCTGTATTCTTTCATCTTTCTAGATATATTAAAAGAGACAAGTCCAAATAACCCCATACAGGCCAAGATTAAAGCCATGGCCGAAATAAAATGCATCAACTTGTTGTTGGCTTCCATTTCAATGAAAAAATAATCAAACACTTCATTTTGCAAAAAACCATTGTATGGGAGATCCGGCTCTACGGTTTTCCAAGTTGCAGCAACAAATTCTGCCGTTTTAGCTGTTTTTTGAGCAGGTGTATTTACAGCAATGTAATTGAAAGTGCTATCATGGGCAATTCTAAACACCATCGGAATCATTTTGTCATAAAAGGACACGAATCGAACATCGGGCACTACGCCAACCACATAGTATTTACCACTATCGAGCCTTACTTCTTTGTTAACAGGGTTGTCCCATTCCATATCTTTGGCCAATTGTGCGCTAATTATTATGGATTCGAGTTTATCCGATGCAATGTCTTTGTCAAAAGAGCGGCCTTCTACAACTTCCACGCCCATGGTTTCTAAGTATCCAAAACCAACTTTGAAACTGGCCACCTCCAGCTTATTAAAATCATTTTCCAGGTGTTTTCTCTCGAAAGACTCCCCGATGTGTTGCACGGCACCACTTACCATCTCAATGTCGCTGTTTTCGATGAATGCATTGTGCAGCGCGGTATAATGCTTATCTCCCTCGATTGGGACTGCCACAACTTGTTCTTCCGCATACCCCCAATCCAAGTTTTTTTGAAAATCAGAATTCCGTGTAAAAAGCACCCCTCCTAAAATGGTTATAAAAGCTAAGGCAAACTGAAATACTAAAAACATCTTACTAAAAAAGTTCTTTTTCCCAAACTTTTGGTTGCCTCTGAAAATACTAGCTGCATCAAACGAACTGATATAAAAAGCAGGATAAGCGCCTGAAATCAATCCTACCAGCAACAACTGCCCTATAAAAAAACTGGCCATAAGTCCATTGGAAGAAAACTCAAAAGGAACGTCTATTGGAAGTGCCGAATTGAATCCAGGTAGCAATAAATAATAAGCCAAAACGAACCCAAGAACAGAAGAAATACTACAAACTAGAATGTTTTCAGTTAAAAATTGCCGGATGATTTGCCCTCTATTACCTCCAATTGCCTTCCTCAATCCAATTTCCTTTAATCTATTGGTAGCAGATACTACCGCTATGTTCATATAATTAAAACAAGAAAGGAGCAACAAAAGCCCTGCGATAACTGCCAAACCAATTCTTCCACCCGGATGTCCTCCCGTGGATATGGAATAATCAATATTGTAATTATTGATGGATAATTCGGTTAAGACATAACCGGAAAAAGAGGAGATTTTCCAATCTTTTTGGGCTTCATTTTGAATTGCAACGTACTTTTCATTGAGTAACACTCTGGTATTCTCAAAACTTGCCCCTTCTTTTAGCAATACAAATGTAGCATCTACAAATTGTGACCAATCGTTGGGATCAATATCGTATATATTTTTTAGATGGTGGAAAGGAAGAAATACGTCTATGGTCATACTAGAATTGGCCGGTGCTTTATCGGCCACTCCTGCTACCGTAAACAATTCTTTTTGTGTGTTTCTAAAAATAATTTCAATTTCTTCACCCATGGGGTCACGGGTACCAAAAAACTTTTCTGCAATCCGCTTAGAAATGACAACATTGCGGTCTTTGTAAAGCGCCCGGCTATTTCCGCTGATCATAGGAAAACTGAATATTTCCAAATACGCAGGGTCTACAAAACTTACCCGTTCGCTAAACACTTGCCCGTCAAACTTAATAATTGCTCTTTTAGCTTCTATTCGAGCGGACTTTTCTACCTGGTCCAATTCGTTGTCTATGGAGGTCTTTAGAGGTATTGGGTTGCGGCCCCATTCTTTCAGTCCGTCATCTTTTTGAACGTAGTTGGTGAGGTTGTAGATTCTATTGGCATTTTGATGGTAAGCGTCCATATTGTATTGGTAATCCAAAAACAAAAAGACAACAATGGCCATTCCAATGGCCAGTGACAATCCGAAAATATTGATAAAAGAGGGTACTTTGTTTTTAAGTAAACTTCTAAATCCTACTTTAAAATAATTTTTGAGCATGGCTGTGTTGTTAAATTCTACTTTTTTTGACCTTTTTATATTCGACCATTTGAAAAATCGAAAAACTTCCCAAATGAAAAGCAATCGAGCCCGTCGGAGGCCCACGGCTTCTACACGTATATCAAACAATTCGTATAAATCTCCTTGTATTTCTTCAATCAATGAGGTTTTACAGTAGAACTCCAAAAAACGATTGGCCCATTTGGGTGGGTGCATTATGTCTTTGCCTTGTCCCATTAATTCCCAAATGACATGTTTGGAATCCTATTGTAAAATTGCATCCGAACTTCTTGCGCCTGATCCAAGGCTTTTTTGCCTTCAGAGGTAAGTAAAAAATAACGCTTCCTTCTCCCTCCTCTTTCGTTGGTAGCTCCTCCCATTCTCGACTCCACAAAACCTTTTTCTTCCAACCGTTTCAAAGCGGTGTGTACAGCACTGATATTGACATTTCTGTTGGTCTTGTCTTTTATCTCTTCCATTACCGAAACGCCATAAGCCTGCTCGTACAATGCCCCAACTGTTAGCAATACAAGTTCTTCAAATTCACCTAAGTTGATTCCTTTCATAATTCATTCCATACATTTGTTACACAAATATAAAAGAAATATTTGATTCATATTTGTAGAACTAACGGAAATACATAAAAAATGGTTGGGTTAAGCGCTATTTTTTTTTAATAAAACTTTGTTTTTCTTTTAAAAAAGGTGTCGGAACAGTAAATTATACACCACTATGAATCATTCTTTTAGAAAAATTTTCCATACCATAAGTTACTTGCAATACCCATTGATGCTGGTGGCTATTTTTTATGCCTTTAGACCCTATACGAATGGTTTTAGTAGTATTTGGACCGATTTTAATTTGGTTCTAATTTACGCCGGGCTGGGCATCACTTTGTCCACTTTACAAGATACTAGTAAAGTTCAAAACACTTTGTCCAAAAAGGTTTGGGCCAACAAAAAGCTTTCCAAGTTCTTCCTCATCTTTTTGACCTTTTTTACATTTACAATTATCGGTCTTGGGCTTTACGGTATGTTATCGGCACATCAAGGCCCCTTTAAAAACATGTCCATTGGCACTTTGATATTTGGGATTGGCATGATTGGTTTTTTAAAAATCGGAATAGAAATGGCCGAAAACCATGGACAGGACCCTTCTTGAATCTTTTGCTACACTAATATGCCATTTATTTTATACTACCATCCAGTACCAACCAAACCAACTCCATGCAAACCATATTAATAGTTGGCGCCATTCAAGCATTTTTCTTTTCTTTCTTGTTATTCAATAAAAAGAATAGGAAACCTGCTGATAGCATCTTATTTGGTTGGTTTCTATTGATTGGTTTCCACCAACTGTATTACTTCTTTGCTTCCACAAAAGCATTGGACCAATATCCGATTGTATACATTCTAGGCAACAGTCTACCGTTTGTTCATGGCCCCTTCATTTACTGGTACATCAAGTCTTTGATTAGTATCGATGAAAAAATATCCTATTGGAACTTACTTCATCTGCTGCCCTACTTTTTAGATGTTTGTATAGGTTATTGGCACTATCTATCTTTTCCTGATATGGTAATTTTTACCAATGGATTTTATATGACAAAAGCGAAGCTTCCTGATTTCGTGGATTACCTATCTTATTTTAAAGGGGTACAAGGAGGAGCCTACCCACTTATAAACCTTTGGATGTTGCACAAACATAAAAACAAAATTCGAGAGAGCTTTTCGTATGAAGAAGAAGTAGGTCTCAAATGGTTAAGAGAATTGTTAATTGGTACGCTTTTGGGGTTTTTAATTATCTTTTTTACTACCACTGTTATTTTTTCAAGTATCCACACCAACATAGAGCTCATTGTTATTGTAATTTCCTTAACCCTTACCATCCATGTTTTATATATTGGGTTTTTCGGGCTTAAACAAACGCTCATTTTCTCAAGCATCCAATTTCCGATCCAAGCCCATCCCAGTAAAAAACGGTATGCTAGTTCGGTACTTACTGCAGATGAAATTGACAAAACTTACAGTTTGCTTCAAGCTGCCATGGTTTCGAATCAATACTACCTGGACTCCAAACTCACCTTATCCAAATTGTCAAAACACATGGACATAACCCCTAACGCTCTCTCCAGAGTTATCAATGAAAAGTTTGGAGCTAATTTTTTTGATTACATCAACGATTATAGGGTGCATGCTTTTAAAGAAAAAGTAAACGACCCTTCACAATCACATTATACTTTATTGGGACTTGCTTTGGAGAGTGGCTTTTCCAGCAAATCATCTTTCAACTTGGTATTTAAAAACAACACGGGCATGACGCCTTCGCAATACAAGAAGTCCATTCAACAAAACAACCAAACTAAATAAGTCCTAAACTACACTTTTGGACGATTGGACACTTTCAAACCCTTTAATTGAAGAAAAAAATCAATTGAAGTATGCTCAAGTATTTTATCACATCCGGTTTTCGAAATATTCAGAATAACAAAAAATATGTTTTCAGCAATGTAATAGGCCTCTCTATCGCCATCGGGGTTTGCATTGTTTCTATTGTTAATTGGCAATACGACAAAGGGTTCAATCGGCAACACAAAAAAGCCAGCCATATATACAAAATTAATACAGTACAAAACAGCAACAAAACCTATGGCATTTCTCCTGTACCCCTGCTTCCATTTTTACAATCCAATTTAGAGGTTCTTGGCAGTCGGTATTTCCAAACTAATAAAACTATTAAAATCACCAATAATTATTTCAGTGGTTCCATTGGATTGGTAGACCGAGACTTTACAAAAATGTTCAATTTCATTACATTAAAAGGTCAAATACCGGATTTAGGAGGCATCAATGGGGCAATTATAACAGAAAGATTTGCAATTAATACTTTTGGAAATACAGAGGTTATTGGTGAAGTTTTGGAGATCAAAACTTCCAATGGTTACGTAGCAAAAACCATCATAGCAGTAATACAGGACCATCCGATCAACAATAGTTTTCAGTTTGACATTGCACTTCCATTTCATAACAATACCATACTGCGAAACTCAAAACAAACCGATTGGAGCGAATGGACACACGCCAGTTTTATAGAGGTTAAGCCGCAACATAAAACCCTTGTTACTAGATTCCTAACACATGGAATAGAGTCGAAACAAAAGGCAGACCCAGATTGGAATGCTACCAATTTTTCTCTGGTACATTTTTATTCCATTGGCCAAACAGACCGAGACACTTTTGGGAATGTTCTAAAGACAGCCAACCCTACAGGTTCCGTGCTCCTCCCTTTTACCATGGCCCTGTTTATTGTTCTTATTGCTCTTTTCAACTTCACCAATACAGCACTCAACATTCATTTGGCCAGGCTTAAATCGTTGGGCATACAAAAAACTTTGGGAGGTAACAACAGGCATTTTATTC
Organism: Cytophagales bacterium Alg240-R148; assembly: GCA_900537185.1. GTDB lineage: Bacteria > Bacteroidota > Bacteroidia > Cytophagales > Cyclobacteriaceae > Alg240-R148. Next base: position 920,880 of record LS999826.1, on the reverse strand, counting down.
TTTCCATGATCGTTGAAAACATATTCATTGCCGGACTTTCTACTTTTATTGGCATGTTACTGGGTCAATTTTTAGTGCCTGCTTACAACCAAATGGGCCCTTGGATTGAATTGGAATTGGACTACTTCAACAATCCCGAATTATTGAACATTTTATTATTGTTTCCACTGGTTTTGGCTTTCCTAGCTTCCTTGTACCCAGCTTATTACATAGCTCAATTTTCAATTACCAACATACTAAGTGGCAATGCTAATATTAAATCGATTGGCTTACTTTCCAAAATATTCATGGTCATACAATTAACTATCTCGCTGGGAGCGATTGTCCAAGGCCTGACTTATTATAAAAATGCAGCATACCAACAAGCTTTGGACCTCGGTTTTGCCAAAGAAAACAGAATCAGTGTCCAAATAGATGGCGCCTTTGCTCCAATAAAAAATGAAATGCTCTCTCACCCTAGAATTGAAGAAGTTGCAGGCGCCCATTACCACATAGGCCATGGGTATGACAAAATAACCTTTCGTTGGGATACAGTTGCAATAGAAACAAATGTATATGCGGGAACCTCCAACTATGTAGAGTTGATGGGTTTGCATTTTATTGAAGGAACTACTTTTAAAAATTCCGAACAAGATTCCTCCCAAACGATAGTTATTTCTAAAGCCTTAGCCCAACAAATTCCTCAAGATCAAAAAATAGGCAGTTTCCTTCATTTTGGAGACCAAAAGGCCATGATCATTGGGATTGTGGATGACTTCTACCCTTCTGGATATTGGATTGGCACAAAAAAAGCACCTGCCGCATTTATAAAAATAAAAGAAGCACAGTGCAGGTATGCTGTGGGTAGAATAAAATCAGGGGACCTTCAATTAATAAAAAAAGAAGTTATTAACGAATTGCAACAGTTTCAAGAAGGAGTCCCTGAAGTTTCTGTAGAACAAGAAAGCTTGGTGCTGGCCGCTACACTTAACAAGAGCATGACCTGGATCAACTTCATATTAGCTGGAGTCGCACTTTTATTATCCGGACTGGGCATTTACAACATGGTAGCCCTAAATACAAAGCGAAAAATGAAGGAAATCGGTGTGCGCAAGGCATTGGGCGCTCCAACCCTTTCCTTACTTTGGACAATTCTTAAAGATCTGTATTGGGTGTTTGGTTGTATGCTGGTACTTGGGCTTGTCAATGGATTTTACGGCAGCAAAATTATGATGGAAATAATGTACACTTTTTATAGAGCCCCGAGCACATTTGATTTGTTGGTGGCAACCATGGGGCTTGTATTGGTAATTACAGTATTGGTGTTCAAAAAAGTATATAATGCTACTACCATTAACCCAACCGATGTGCTAAAGAAAGAATAGAAATATTCCTTAACTTTTGAAAAACAAAGTACCTGCCCCTTGGAGCCAAAAGAGACATATACATGGTGGCCTGTCCCAATATTGCTTAGCCTATTAAAAAATATGTTGTTATTAAAGTGACTACATTTTATAATAAAGAGATGAAAAAAATAAACACCCACATAATACTTGTATGTACAAGCAATAATGTATAACTTTGACAAATGAATGCATCTGATAGGTATTTATCGAACTGCCTTTACTTTACAAGCAACAGTCTTGCACGCAAACTAAACAAATTAGCACTGCAGTCCTTTGCCCCTATTGGCATGACGCCCTCCTATGCCTTTTTATTATTGTTGATTTACGAAAACCCAGGGATAACACCTTCTGAGCTTAGTCTACAATTGGATCTTGACCCTTCTACTGTTACCCGCTTGGCCGACAAAATGATTGTCAGAGAACTAATTGTAAAACAGGCCAAAGGCAAAACCATGCATTTCAATGGCACAAAAAAACTCAACCAACTGCTTCCATCTCTTGAATCTTGTTGGTTCAATTTAAGAGACAAATATGAAGCAATCTTAGGCAAAGAACCAGCAAAAAAACTTGTAGACCTCACCTTTACCGTAGCAGAACTTTTATAATTTTTAACGCGCAATTATGTCATCCAACCATTACCATTTAGCACAATACAACATCATCCAACTCAAAGAAGACATTAACCACCCTTTGATCAAAGAATTTAAAGATTTTTTGGAACCAGTAAACTTGCTTGCAGAACAAAGCCCAGGTTTCATTTGGCGGCTAACAGGAGGAGATGGTGCTTCCGCTACAGAAGTTGAAACACTGTATACCAATCCATTGATTTTCATCAACCTTTCGGTTTGGGAAAATGTAGATCTTCTCAAAGCATACACCTATAAAACAGTGCACAGTTACTTTCTTAAGAGCCGCGGTAAATGGGGAGATAATATGTCAGGACATCAGTCTGTCTTGTGGTGGACCCCAGTTGGTGCGATGCCAACACCAGCAATTGGCAAAACAAAATTGGATTTGTTAAATGATAAAGGGCCTACCGAAGAGGCTTTTGGAATGGCAGATACAGCCTTTCATCGGAGCATTAAAACACCACTAGTTAAACATGGAGCTGAATAAGAACGTTCAATCGCAACAATTGCAAACGAATCGAATGTGCTAACCGCCCGAACCGCCACCCTCTTGTACCAATTCTGGCTTGGCTGTACAATTGGCAGGCCCATATGAATTCTGTCGAGTTATCGTCTCATTGGTCTTGTTAAGGTGTTTTCAAAAACAATCATGTTACATATTGCTTGAATGAAAACCAGAAGATTTTTAATACCGATTGCGCTCCTTCTATTTGTATTAAACGCGTGTAAAGACAATGAGGTAAGCCCGCTTTCTTATAGTTCCATTGAGCAAGAGATCCACGACTTAATAAATGTGCACCGCGCTTCGTTGGGAAAAACCTCTCTCCGTTTTAATGCAGTGCTCATGCAAGCTGCCGTGGACCATACGGAGTATCAAATTAAAAACAATAACATCAGCCACGACCTTTTTCAAGAAAGAATGGACCCACTTTACGATGCCTTAAATGGTTCTAAGGTAGGAGAAAATGTTGCATTCAACCAAAATTCTGCTCAAAAGGTAGTAGCAAGTTGGCTGGCCAGTGCAGGCCACAAAGCCAATATTGAAGGTGATTTTAACCTAGCAGCCATTTGTGCAAGACAAAACAACCAAGGCCAGTATTACTTCACACATATCTTCTTAAAACAAAAGTAACCAATAATTTTATGTAGCCACATAACGGTGGCCTTTGTATCAAGTTGGTTGCACAAGATGCTATTAACTGCTTTTTGAAGCTTCCAATTGGATTGGATTTATTTATATTCATACTTTGTAAAGGAAGTTACAACAACAGACAACCAAAGGTCATGAAAATACACGATTGCATAATCATAGGAGGTGGGCAAGCTGGTTTATCAGTAGCTTATTTTTTAAGGCGCCACGCGCTGGAATATTTAATCTTAGACAATCGGGAAAATGCAGGCGGCGCATGGCAAGATACATGGGACAGCCTAAAACTATTCTCACCAGCCACCTACAGTTCTTTATCGGGTTGGATGATGCCCAAAGGAAAGGAAGAATATCCGAGCAAAGAGGAGTTCATAGAATACTTGGTTCGATACGAAGCCAAATACAACTTTCCTATCCAACGGCAAACCGAAGTTCAACGTGTTCACAAAGAAGACACTCTATTTGTAATAGAAACCAATCGAGGTTTGTATTACACCAAAACGTTGGTAAGTGCTACTGGTACTGCCCAAAATCCTTACATTCCAAACTTCCCCAACCAAGCCCTTTTTAATGGCCAACAACTCCATTCGCAACAATATAAAAACAGCAAAGGCTTAGAAGGTAAAAAAGTTATGGTTGTGGGAGGCGGCAATTCGGGCGCTCAAATTTTAGCGGAAGTTTCAAAAGTTGCATCTTGTAAATGGGTTACAACCGAAGCACCTTACTTTTTACCCGAAGAAATCGATGGCCGTTATTTGTTTGAAGAAGCAACCAGAAAATTTCACGCTCAATCTTCTAAGCAACCGGTAAGCAAACAGGACAATAAAATCTCCTTAAACAATATCGTACAAGTGGAAGTAGTTAAAGAAGCTTTAAAAAGAAATGTGTTTGAATCCTTTAGACCTTTTCATTCTTTTTATAAAGATGGGGTTGTTTGGGCAAATGGAAACAAAGAAACTGTGGACACGGTCCTTTGGTGTACAGGTTTTAAAGCCAACCTGGAGCACCTCAGCGGGCTCAACATTATAACCAACAATAGAATAAACACGGTTGGCTGCCGTTCCATTTTGGAACCACATCTCTGGTTGGTAGGATACGGGAATTGGACAGGCTTTGCCTCTGCCACTATTTATGGTGTTGGAAAAACCGCCAGACAAGCTGTGCAAGAGATAATAAGCAGCATCGATGGAGCTGGGTAGTTGTATCCTACCTGTTCTGTTTCCACGCTTTACTTCTACATTGGTTTAGCTCATACCCGCAAAAATCCTTGCCGCACTAAAAACCCCTCATGAACCTTCGGTTTAGCTCATACCCGCAAAAATCCTTGCCGCACAAAAAACCCCTCGTGAACCTTCGGTTTAGCTCATACCCGCAAAACACCTTGCCGCACAAAAAACCCCTCATGGTTTCCGCAAGCTCCAACTCAAACCACGGTTCGAACCCTGCCATAGATATTCTTAGAAAGTTTGGACATAAAAAAAGCGTCAACTGTATGAGTTGACGCTTGTCGGGGTGGCAGGATTCGAACCTACGACCTCCTCGTCCCAAACGAGGCGCGATACCGGGCTACGCTACACCCCGAGCACTGATAGTGATTCGCCCAGGACTCGAACCTGGAACCTACTGCTTAGAAGGCAGTTGCTCTATCCAGTTGAGCTAGCGAACCATTTGCTTTCTTCAAAGCAATTTGATTTCTTTTCAACCAGTCTCGGTAATTTGATCACTATCAATAATCAATTTGCGGAGAGAGGGGGATTCGAACCCCCGGTACGGTTTCCCGCACGCATGTTTAGCAAACATGTGGTTTCAGCCACTCACCCACCTCTCCGTCCGAATGGGAGTGCAAATATGATACAAGTTTTTTTTACTTGCAATACTTTACTCAAAAAAATTACAAAAAATCTAAAAACGGCATTTATCCGTAAATAAATGAAGTTTTTACACCAATGGTATTTCACTGCTACCATTGGATTCTTATATTTGTCGGTCGTAATATTTTATTTAAAACGCTGTAAATGCTTTGGTCCAAAGACTTTTCTAATTTAGAACTAATTTTTTGTTGCGCTTTTGCTGTATTGTACCTTCTTTTCTTAATGAGGTCCATTTATATTGCACGCCAATTAAAAGCACCATTTGGCAATATTTTCATAAAACTTATACTGCGTTCCATCATTTTTGCACTAATTATTATTGCAATTCTAGGCCCTTCTTTTGGAGATTCTAAAAAAGAAGTAAAAGCGATAGGAAAAGACATTATGATATGCATTGATTTGTCTGCCTCTATGAATGCCACCGACATACAACCCAGTAGGTTAGAAAGAATAAAATTTGAGTTAAAAAATATAGTAGAAGCTTTTAGTACGGATAGAATAGGCATCATTATTTTTTCTAACGAGGCATTTATGCAATGTCCGCTTACCTATGATCAGAATGCCTTGAACTTGTTTTTAGAAACATTACACACCAACTTAGTACCTTCAGCTGGGACAGATTTTGGCCCACCCCTAACCATGAGTTTGGAAAAAATCATTGATGAAGAGGAATTGGTTTCAAAGCCAAAATCCAAAGTAATCATTTTAATTTCTGATGGAGAAGACTTTGGAGAAAACACAAAAAAGATAGCAAAAGAAATAAAGGAAAAAGAAATAAAGTTATTCACATTAGGAATTGGCACCACCACAGGAGCAAAAATTAGAACTAGAAGAGGTTTCAAAACAGATAGAACGGGCAAAGAAGTAGTTTCAAAACTAGAGCCAAAATCGTTAAAAAACTTAGCAAAAACCACTGGAGGCGTATACTATGAAATTTCTGAATCTGAAAATGATATTTCTCGTTTAATAAATAAAATAAATTCTATTGAAGGGGAGTTAAAAGATACCAGACAAGTAGACACTTCTGCCAATCGGTATTATTATGTATTGCTCATTGCCCTGTTTTTAATTTCAATTGAATTGCTGCTAAACTTTAAAGCCATTAAGATATAAAGAAGTATTAAATGAAGTTGACCATTTCTATAGCATTAGTATTAACGTCTTTATGGGCGGCTTTTAACGCCATTGGCACCAGAAACGAGGTGGTAAAAAAAGCGCGCAATGCATATACTGAAAATAGATTCAAAGAAGCACAGCAGCTCCTTAAAGCGCTAACAGACTCCCTCGATGTTGACAACAACACCGTTGCCCTTAATTATGCCCATAGCAACTTTATCCTGGCTGGATACAGTACCATGCGACCTGCTGACTCTGTTTTAATTGCTTTGGATTCTACCCAACAATTAGAATACGAATTATGTTTTGAAATGTATATGGATTTAACGGACAGCGACGATACTGAAATTGCCTCCATTGCCTACAACCAAGCTGGGTGTATTGCGTTTATTAAAAAAGACATCAAAAAACCAGAAGAGGGTATTGATCAATCCATATTGTTTTTCAAAAGGGCCATAGAAAAAGACAATAATAATAAAACAGCACGTTACAATTACGAACTGTTAAAAACTTATAAAGACTACCCGGCCAAGCTTTTGAACCAGGCCAAGCAACTGGTTCGAAACAAACGGTACAAACAAGCTTACAATTTGATGCAAAAAGCGGGAGACAAAGATCCTAGAATATTAAAAAACACGGATTTTATGACCCGCCTTAAGTCCATTATTCAAATAGATGATTTACAGAAATGAAAAAATTAATATTACTCAGCCTATTCTCTTTTTTCTTGATCGTAGCCCATGGGCAAAGCAAGGATATTACCGATGGACTACACGAACTAGAGCTAGCCGAGGACCATTTTCATACAGCATCCAATGATTTTGTTAATGGAGACAATGCCACAGCCTTGAAGACCGTTAAAGAAGGTTTGTCTTATGCGCCAGACCATCAAAAATTATTAGAATTAAAAAAACTACTCGAGGACGAGCAGAAAAAAGACAAACAAAAGAAAGAACAGCAGAAAAAGGACCAACAGAAACAAGACCAACAAAAAAAACAAGACCAAAACAAAGACGATCAAAACAAAGAAGAGCAAGATCAGAAAGACGGTAAAAACAAAAAAGAGGAAGAGAAAAAGGAAGAAGAAAAAGAGTCACAAGAGGAGCAAGAGAAAAAAGACGAAGATAAAAAGAAAGAAGAGCAAAAAGACAACAAAGAAGACGAGGATAAAGAAGGGAAAGACAAAGACGATGAAGCTTCGAAAGAGGATGAAAAAAACAAAGACGACAAAGATAAAAATCCAAATAAATCAAAGCCACAACCACAAATGAAAATCACTCCTGAAAAGGCTCAAATGATTTTGGACGCAATGAAAAACAAAGAAGCACAATACATACAACAAAATAAAAAGAAAGGGAAAAAGAAAAAAGATCCCAACAAGCCAGACTGGTAATTTTTTTACCCAATAAAATTTTCATTAAATGGGATTAAGAAATATTCTTACAAATTGGATGAAAGCACCCTAAACACCGCAGCCCAACTACCTATAAACAAGTGCAATAACACCTATTTATTACGCCAAGCCCCTATATTTCACTCCAATTTCACCATTGTTTTATTTGTACTTTACCAAATCAAAACATGGTTTTCCTACAACAAAAACAGTATATTATACGATAAGTACAATTAATAATAATTAATTTCTATTTTTTTCTTTTTTAATATATTCGGATTGTTTTAATTCGCAGCATTAATTAAAAAATCTAAATCTAGTAAAATGAAAATCACAAAATTTTTCGCATTAATCGCTATGGTAGCGGTAGTTCTTACTTCTTGTAAAAAGGACGATCCAGCTCCAGCATTTTTTTTGAACGCAACCATTGATGGAGCTGCACAGTCTAGCACAGTTGTAGTTGGTACCAAAACTAGCGCTACTTATATTGTTGTTGGAACTTTTTCTGATAACGGTGCACTCACTTTAACTTCTGCTCAAGGCAACACGGCACTTACAGAAGCTGGTACTTATGATGTTGTACCTCAAGGAACTGCAACAACAGACAAGGCTGCTTTTTATGCTTCTTACACTTCTGCTGATTCAAAAGCTTATTTTGGCCAAACTGGTACAGTAACAGTAACTGAATTGACTGCTACTTCGTTCAAAGCTACTTTTAACTTTGACGCTGAAGTACTTGGTGGCACTGAAACAATCAAAGTAACTTCAGGAGATGTTTCATCTGCTATTGCAGCCAACTAATTGTAATGAAAGCTATTAAAATTATTTGTTTGGTGGCCTTGGTAGCCATGGCATTTTCTTGTAAGAAAGAGGATCCTGCTCCAGCCCACTTTATGAATGTTGCCATCAATGGCACGGAAGAACAATCCATTGCTATCACAGCGGTGTTGCAGGACAAAGGATACGGCATCATTGCGGTACTTCCAAACAACCGTTCTGTTACGATAAGTACAGGTTCAGAGCCTCTAATTGGAGATCCAATTCCTTATTTAACCAAAACTGGCACCTATAAATTTGGTGGCTATGGAGACATTGGCGGGAATGAAGTTATTTTTATTGGCGCACACCTCAATGAAAATCAAACTTCTTTGATTTCAACTTCAGGCACAATAACCATAACTGAATTATCTGAAACGACGATTGCAGGTAACTTTAGTTTTGACTGTGAAGCGTTAATTACTGGAACAGAAAAAACTTCTTTAACAGCTGGTAATTTTTCTGCACCCATAACTAAGAATTAATATTTTAAGTACCCGGTACCAACCGGGTACTTTTTTTATTTTTTCAGAATTAAAGTTCCAAAAGCAGGAATAATTTCTCTATTGTTTCCCATGCTTGTTACTACTTTTGGATGTTGGCTGGTCAATTTTTTATTTAATTTAATATCCTTAGAAGTAAAATTATGTACCACCAAATAACTACCATCGCCTCTCGTGAATGCAATAACACCAGCATCCTCATAAGCAATCTTTTTAATACTTTCTGAAGATAGAGCAGCATGGGTTCTTCGCAAGGCAATCATTTTTTTGTAATGGTTGAGCAAAGAGCTTGGATCTGCCAACTGGTCCTCCACTCCTTTCAATTTATCAGCAGTAGCATACGTGGCTTCAATCCAATTGGTATTGGATTTGTCTTTATCCGACCAAACCATAGGCTCTCGGATGTGTTCGTCTGGTTTCTTACCTTCCATCCCAATTTCCTCTCCGTAGTAAATATAAGGTTGACCCGGCAAAGTAAGCAGTATAGAAGCCGCCAATTTGGCTTTTTGAATATCTCCATTTAAAACGGACATCACGCGGTTTTGGTCGTGGTTGCTTAAAAAATTCGCACTGAAAAAATCTTTGTTCACAGAGGTATACAATTGGTTGTTTTCTAAGTAGCCATCAATAAAACTTTTGTTTTGTATTGGTTTCCAAGTTGGCCCTTCAATTTTAACAGCGGACGATGTTTCATTTTGCACAGAAGCCAAAATACTGAAGGCCAAATCAAAATTAAATAGCGCACTAAAACCTTTGGCATACGGAGCCACTTTATCGGATTTGTCCCACACTTCTCCTACTGTGTATACGTTGGGATTGTATTGTCTCATTTCATTTATAAATTCTTCCCAAAAAGCATGGTTATCTTCTGCCCTATCATCCGGGTAAATGTGTTTGGCGGCATCCAACCGAAATCCATCTACCCCAACTTCTTGCAACCAAAAGGCGCCAATCTTATAAACCTCTGCTCTTAATTTGGGGCTGTCAAAATTCAAATCTGGCATGCCACCATTAAAAAAACCATAATAATGTTCGGAAGTTGTGTCTCCATTCACGGCATGCCATTGGGTGATGTTGTCAGAATCCATTGAGATTTCTTTTTTTGCAATTTCTTCCGCTATTGAATCTTTATCTGCCCAAACATAATATTCTCTATATGCGTTGTCCGTTCCTTTTGATGCCTCTACAAACCAATCGTGTTTAGAAGAGGAATGGTTGATTACCAGGTCAATCACAACCCTTATGTTGCGCTGATGTGCTTCTTTCACGAATGTTTTAAAGTCTTCCATGGTGCCATAGTCTGGATGGACATCGTAATAATCTACAACATCGTATTTATGGTAACTTGGAGAAGGCATGATGGGCATCAACCAAATGGCTTCAACACCCAATGTTTCTAAGTAGGGCAATTTGGAAGTCATTCCGTTAAAGTCCCCTACTCCGTTGCCATCAGAATCAGCAAAAGATTGGACAAATATTTCGTAGGTGATGCCCTTCGGCCAATTAAGATTTTTTTGTACTGCATTCTTTTCAGCACAACTCAGTAACAATAGCCCTGTGCAGAGCCCTAATAAAATTTGTTTCATATCCATTGTATTAAACGGCAATTCGATTACCTGTTTATAATGATTTTCTTATTAATTCGACCCTTTCTATACCAAAAACGCAACCAGTACACTCCAGGATTTATTTGATCTATGTTCAACACATGGCTTTTACCGTTAATTTGCCAGCTGTTTATAATTTTACCATGCATGTCCAACATCGAAACTTCTTGAATGTCCTCAACACTTTCAATGCGCAATTGGTCCCTTGCCGGGTTGGGATACACAGACAATAAATGCGCTGTTTCTTCCAAGGATGTTATTAAATTAGACGTAATTACGCTTTTAACTTCAGAAGCAATGCCGTCCACTTTATTGAACGCCACTACTTTATACCAATATTCCTTTTCAGGTAAAATACCACTATGATCTGTAAAAGCGGTAGTATTTTCATCCAAAGTAATGAGTAATGTAAAGTTAACACCATCTATGGACTTGTAAACCTCATACCCAGTTTCTATGCTAGATTGGTCCTCCCAGCTCAAATCGATTCCATTGGGCAAAGCCTCCTCCACTTGAAAACCCGTTGGTGCCAATGGGGTCAGATGGGCCAAAAGCTCCTCTTGGAGCAAGGGCATCGGAAAATCAAAATAAACCCTTACTTCTCCTGGCTGCAACCTAATTGTTGCTTCGACTTCCGACAAAGTAGTTGGTTCATTTTGGTTGAAATAATGGTACCAATTGCCACTATGTGGAAAAGTAAATGTGAAATCTTGCAAAGTTACTCCAAAATTACCTACTACTACAACGTTGGCCTCGTCTTCGGATGTTGGCGCCTGGAGGTAAGGAATGTTTTTAATCGTAAATTGTTTTTTTTCTGTTGCACCTGCTTCCAATTGGATATCGTGCGACTTAAATACCGAAAATTCGGATTTCATTTTATGCAGCACCCCTATCAAGTCATATAGTTTTCGCCTTTTTGGTTCTTCAAAATAGGACCATTTTAAAGGCTTATTTCCAGTTCTTCCACCCTCATTGATCGAAACATCATACCCCAACTCCTCGAATTGCCAAAGCATTTTCGGTCCGGGAATCAATTGGTTGAACACATGGATGCCTTTGGATCGTTCCAATGCCTCTTCGACAGTTTTAGTAGTATAGCCGGTGCTCGTATTGCCAAACTCTTGTACTTTATAGCTGATCCTTTCTTCATCATGTGATTCAATGTATTGCACGTTGTTAGGACCGGCCCAATTTTTATTCGAATAGTGGTACCATTCTAAGTTGCTATCTTCTGCAAACCCCATTGCATTTTGTGTACCAGGGTGGTTGCCATTGTCCCAAAGCATAAATCCATGGTTCGCCAATTCTATTTCTTCTTGGTTGTCCGCAAAATGTTCTAAAATGAGATAGGCATTTGCATCGTAAGTTCGGACTTTGTTGTACATTCTTTTGAGCAGGTCAATTCTGCTTTGGTCTCTGCTCGACCAAGCCCCAACATCCGTATTAAATTGCTGGGTGAATCCTTTAGACAAGTCAAAACGGTACCCATCTATTTTGTATTCTTTTATCCAATAAGACAAAACCTGATCCATTAGTATTTGGGTATGGCTGCTTTCGTGGTTAAAATCATTAAAAACATTAAAGGGATGTTTTGCTTCTACGTTGAACCAAGGGTTTTCAGCAGTAGGTTGGTAAACATCAAAATCGTAGTACATTGCAGCAAAAGGGGATGGTACATCGTTGTGGTTAAGGACTATGTCCAGCACCACTGCTATCCCCATTTTATGTGCTTCATCCACCAGCTTTTTTAATGTCGTTTTACTCCCGTAGGCTTTGTCTGGCGCGAAGAAAAACGTAGTATTGTACCCCCAACTTTCATTTCCGTTGAACTCCATTATTGGCATCAGTTCGATGGCATTAACCCCTAGTTTTTTTATATAATTCAATGTATCTATCAAATTGTCATAACTCCTGTTGTCCGGATCAAAAAAGTCCCTAATTAACAATTCATAGACTATCAAATTTTCCTTTTCTGGCCTTTCAAAATTAACTACTTCCCAGGTAAAAGTTGTCTGGCCAGTTTCCAATACGGACAATCTATTTTTGTACCATTCTGCATGCAAAGCTTCTGCTGGGTATGTTTTTAAGTTGGGATAAATGGAAGCAGGGATAAAAGCATCGTCTGGATCAAGAATTTTATCGGCGTAGGGATCCGCAACATAAATGTGTTCGTCCACCAAATATTGGAAGGCATATTCTTGCCCAGAGTTTAAGCCATCTAGTGTAATCCAGAAGTATTCTCCATCTTTATTCAATTGGTACGCGCTTTGCACTTCAAATCCATTGAATTCACCTACTACATAAACACTTTCTTTTAATGGTGCCCATAAACACAAAACTACTTCTGTATCACTTATGTAGTTGATACCTGCCGTTACATCGGCGGGCAAGGGGGCATTCACTACTGGCGCACGCGCAATTAATTGCTCTATTTTTTCTATGGATTCGGAACCGGAGGTTGCAACAATTTTCAATTCATAATTGCCTGCTACTACAGGAGTATAGGTTACTTGCAACGATTTACTGGCCAATTCTTGGTGGTACAAGGTATTGTTGACGTACAAGGCAATATCGGCATCCAGGTTGGTTTCAAAATCGATTAAAACGCCTTCATTCACATCAACAAATTTTGGAAATTCCAAAGGCGCATTCCACTTCCCAGTTAAAGAGCCATCTGACATATCAACGAAAAAATCACTCCCAGCATCGGTTTTCCCTTCGGCACAACTATTGGATGCCCCATTGTAACCACCACAAGGGCCAGCTTCTCTAAATACCATACCCAATCGAAATACTTGGGTGCCAGCTTCTAGCCCTCCTGCACTATAATACTCATTTGGCGTAAGGGTAATGGACCATAAATCGGTTCCAATGTTGGTCATTTCTCCTGGTGAATTGGGATCGCCCCAATCGCCCACCACATGCTGCCAATCTGTTCCTGTTGGCGCATCGATAATAACACCCGAGTGCATAAAAACTTTGGCCGCTCCTTGTAAATTAGAAGATCCTTGGCTCGCGTCGTAAGTGATGGTAACGGATTCGTTAGAGGCTGGGAATTCAGGCTCAACTGTGACCTGCCCGGAGGCAGTAAGAAAGCAGGCAAAACAACCTAAGAGCAGTAGTAGATGTTTCATAGTAGTGGCATGTTTTTTAGAAAAAATTGACAAAAAAAAAGCAAAGGGGTGATTTGAAAGCTTGCACTCCCAAAACACCATCTTCACTTATTTACACCGAGTGTTTTGAACCAAAAATCAACTAGTGGTTTGTAAAGTAATACTATTAATTTTTAACGAGTGTGTAGCTGTACACAGGTCCATTTCCAAAATTCAAAGTAATTGTATAATTACCTGATTCTGCGATATTTATGTTATTGTCATTCTCTGTATCCAATATACCATCTCCTTCAAGGTCTCCATAATTCACTCCCCAATCATCATTGGCTCGGAATTTAATTTGTTTGCCTCCGACTAAATCCAATGTAACCGTCAAAACGTTGTTGGCAGCATCATATGTAAAATCCGTGTCGGTAGCCCATTCGCCTGGAGTAGCATCTCCGATAACCCCCCAAGACTGCGCCTCTAAAGAATAGGTAAGTGCCGCTACGTCTACATTTACTTTGTAGTATCCAGCAGCTGCAACTTCTATATTAGCTCCTTTCACATCCAACGAACCATCTGCTCCATCGTCTCCCCAATCCGTATCCCAATTGGGTGCCGGTGTAAACTTAAAAAGGTTGTTCGCGTCAAATTGGATGTACCCTTCGTATTTATCATTAAAATCTTTAGAATACAGGGCTGTAAACTCATTGGATGGATCCCAACCATTGTGCGCACCTGGCACATAAATTTTTGGATAAACAATCAAAGCTTCAAATGTCACTACAGAAATACTAATGGGTTCAGAGATTACCTCTTCAACATTTTCATTTACAGAAGCCACTACCCTAATTTTAAGGTTGGCTGCTTGCCCTACCTCAATGTCCAACAGTTTTAGCAAGGAATTGAACTCCCCTACAGTTAAAATTGCTTCTAACTCGTTGGTTGTACTCACTACAGCTGGAGCACTAAAATCACCATCTGATTTGTCCACTTCTACCTGGTAGGTAGTTGCTGCTTCAAATCCAAAATCTGCTGCACTCCATGTAATCGGTGCCAACGGTTTGTCTTGGTCCTCTTCAACCAATACATATGCGGTATTGTTTTCTGGAAAACTCAACAGCGCGGGCGAATTTATATTCAACCGAGTGTTTTTCCCTTCGTCTTCACAGGCCATAACGACCCATGCCAGCATCAAAGCTGAAAGTATATATTTAATATTTTTCATTTGATTTTCTGTTTGAGGATTGTTAATAACCAGTATTTTGTTTCAAGTTGGTATTGGCCCCCATGTCCGATGAAGGAATTGGGAAAAGATCAAATTTTGAATTGGTTGAAACACCGTCTCGCACACCACCTTTCCAAGGCCATACATAATCCGATTCACTGAACTTACCAAATCGAATCAAATCGGTTCTTCTGTGCCCTTCCCAATACAGTTCTCTTGATCTTTCGTCTAAAACAAAGTCCAGAGTAAGGTCTCCTGCAGCAATATTTCCTGAATTATCACCATATGCTCTGTTTCTTAAGGCATTTACATACCCAAGAGCAGTCGTAACATCTCCTCCAGAACCACCCCGAAGCACTGCCTCGGCATACATCAAATAGGCATCGGCCAATCGAAACATCACAAAATCAGTATCTGGAAAGTCTTCTCTTTGACCTGCAGACCCGTTGGAGTTCATATTGGTATATTTGGTAATTGCATACCCTTGTGTAAATTCAAAAGGATCGTCTATTTCCAATGTCTGTCCATCGGTATGCATCATAGCCCTGGCATCCGTGTTTCCTGAAATATCGGCCCACTTATCCACAAAAGCTTCAGTGGTTCTTAAGCCCCACCAGCCTCCGTCTATACCAAATCCTTTTGGGTCCATGGTTCCACCCACTGAAGCGTGGATTAAAAACGTCATACCACCCCAAGTTCTTGTTCTATCCCCATCAAATGGCACCGCGAATATAATTCCACTGGCATTGCCATTATCAGCAGTAAATAAATTGCTGTATTCTGTCTCTAACGCATATGCTGCATTGGCTACTTTTGAAGAATACACTATGGCTTCATCGTACTTGTCAGCACCAATATACACTTCTGCATTTAAATACAATTTGCTTAAGAGCATCCATGCAGCACCTTTGTCTACTCGACCATATACATTTTGTCCGGCATCCAATAATTCTGATTCAATTGCCAATAATTCTGATTCTACAAATGAGAATAAATCCGCTCTTTCTATTTGTTGAGGCAAAAATGCTCCAACCCCATCTGCCTCAGTAACAAATGGCACATTGCCAAACATGTCCAAGGCATGGTAGTAAGCCATGGCCCTCAACAACCTCGCTTCAGCTCTGTAAACTTGAACATCGGCTTTTATGTCGTCTGGCACACTTCTTTCGTTTAACTTTTCAGTTGTAGATTCTCTTAAAAATTCATTGGACAATGAAACCATGTAAAATATTCTGTTGTACATGGCAGTAATAAATTCATTGGAAGGCGTCCAAACTTGGTTGTGCAAATCATGAATGGTACCATCTTTCCATGCGATGATAGTTTCATCTGTAGTAAGCTGTTGTGCCTTCCAGTATTGTCGTATGTAATTAGAAAAACCTTCATCAATTCCAGAAATATCTGGCTGACCATCTGGGCCAGACTGACCACTCAATGCCAAAACAGCATACAATTTGGCCAATACTTGTTTGTAGGCACCTGGGTCGTCATAAACAGAAGCCGACGTAACTACATTTTGATCCAATGGCACCACATCTAAATCATTGAAACAGCTGGTGGCTGTAAGCAATACAAAGATGCCCGCGATTATTTTATTTTTTAATTTGTTCATGGCTCTATTTATTAAAAGTCAAGTTTTACACCGAAAAGGAAAGTACGAGGCCTTGGATAAACGTTGTTGTCAATCCCGCCGCTAATTTCTGGGTCAATCCCTTTGTAATCTGTAACTACAAAAGCATTTTGAACAGTGGTGTACAACCTTAAATCTGCTTTCCCTCCAATTATTGAATTGAAGTCATACGAAAGGGAAATGTTGTCCATTCTGAAAAAGGAGGCATTTTGCACGTAATAATCTGACCAGTATTGCTCTTGGAAGAACATTGTATTTTGTACATCACTGGACACATTAGAAGTGTAATTGTTGTTGTACAACCTTTTCATAACACCTTTGTCAGAATCTACGTTGTTGTAAACATAGTTTCCGAAATTGGCTCTACCAGAAAAACTAAAATTCCAGTTTTTGTAATTTACATTGGTGTTGATACCAAAGAATACATCGGCATTAGGGCCATTGTAAACATATTTATCCTCATTGGTGATTACTCCATCCCCATTTCTATCTACGTAAAGCCCTTCAATTGGAATACCTGCATCGTTGTATACTTGCTCGAAAACATAAAAAGAATTAGTAGACTCTCCTACTTTATGGATTTGGACATTGTTGCCAACTCCACCTGAAATCCCACCTGTTTCTACGCCTAAGTAGTCTGGGTCGTCCACGGTAAGTAGTTTCTTGATCTCATTTTTATTATGGGTTACATTAAAACCCAACTCCCAAACAACATCTTGGTTGGATACTGGAAAGGTAGAAAGAGCAAATTCAATCCCTTGGTTTTCTATTAGACCAACGTTGGCATCTATTTGGTTCGTCAAATTAGATCCAGCAGGTACCGAAATAAAGTTCAATAAGTCATTGGACTCCTTGTTGTAAACATCAATGGAACCGTTCAATCTACTATTAAACAATTCGAAATCTAAACCTAAATTGAGGGTGGTTGTTTCTTCCCACTTAATATTGGGGTTGTAACCCTCTGGCCTTAAAGTATTGATGAATTCGTTGCCCATTTGATAAGAAGCTGTATTCTGGCCATAGGTATACCTGGCCAAGGCAGGGTAATCATTGGCAATTCCTTGCTGTCCTGTAACACCGTATCCAAAACGCATTTTCATATTGGAAACCATGTCCACATTTTGAAGGAAATTTTCTTTTTTCATTTTCCATGCCAAGGCCACGGAAGGAAAATCTCCATAGGCATTGTTGGAAGCATAAAAAGCAGAGGTATGGTCCCTTCTCCAGCTTAAAGTCAGCAAATATTTTTCTTTAAATTCGTAGTTCAACCTAGCAAATACAGAAATCAAATACCTTTCAGATGGCCGCGCATCCAGAGTATCTCCTTTAACGTTTTCTCTATTAAAATCCATTGGAATCTCTTGCCCTTGCTCTCTCCACAAATGCTGATACGAATATCCACCCATTGCGGAAATCTTACTGTTGATGCTACTCAAGTCTTTTTCATAATCCAAATAGAAGTCAAGCAACCTGTTTCTTTTGGTTTGGCTGTATTCGTTGTACCTACCATTGCCATCGGCTGAATTTTCCATCCAAGATGCTTTATCCGATACTTCATCCACTCCTTTGCTACTGGAATAGTCTATACCAAGGTTGACACTTGCCTTTAAACCGGTAACCCAAGGCAAACTATAAACTGCCTTTAGATTGGCAATGTGTCTTGCTACGGTAGAAGTATTTTGTCTTTGTTCTAATAATGCCAAAGGATTGGCTGCCGCAAGGGTATTTCTATTACCGTTTGGATCCATCCAAGTATAATATCCACCGTAAAGATCATTGCCATCTTTTACAGCTTGTGTAGGATCAAACAATACTGCTCCTCCTAGAGCGCCTTGATCCGCAAACCTGTTTTTCACAGACATGCCCTTGTAATTGATGTTAAGCTTTAAGTTGTTGTCCAAAAGAGTGGGTGTTAAATTGACCGAACCAGTCATTCTTTCCAAACCCGAAGTTTTAATCAATCCACCAAAATCAGAATATCCCAAGGAAACTCTATAAGGCAAGCTTTTGTAAGCACCACCCACACTTAGATTGTGGTCTGTATTTACATAACTGCTGTTGGTAACTTCTTTCTGCCAATCAGTATTGCTACTTCCTAGTAAATCTATGGCATCTTGGTTGCCTAAATCATTAATAACAGATCTGAATTCTTCCGCATTTAAATTGTCAACAAATTTAGTTGGTGTTCCAACGGATACGTTCCCTGAATAAGTCACCTTTAATTTGTCTCCAGCCCTTCCAGACTTAGTGGTAATGATAATAACACCATTGGAAGCGCGAGAACCGTAAATAGCGGTAGCAGAAGCATCTTTCAAAACAGTGAACGATGCAATGTCATTGGGGTTGATGGCATTCAGAGGGTTTCTCATACCAGCAATTCCGTCGTTGTCTAGGACCATGTCGTCCACAACAATTAATGGATCGTTAGAGGCCGATAAAGAAGCACCCCCTCTAATTCTAATGGTAGCACCCGCACCTGGAGCTCCACCACCATTGGTAACCTGAACACCTGCCATTTTACCTGCAATAAGATCAGCAGGAGACGCGATGGCCCCTTTGTTGAACTTTTCTTCTCCTACGGTAGCAATGGCTCCGGTAGCGTCCTCTTTTTTGACCGCACCATATCCGATTACCACCACTTCTGATAATTGCGTTACGTCCGTTTGCAATTGAATCTGCATGCTGGACTGGTTTCCTACTTCAATTTCTTGACTAGCATAACCCACCATTGAAAATATAAGGACAGTTTGGCTATCTGCCTTAATAGAAAAATTTCCATCTGCATCGGTAACAGTACCTGTTGACGTACCTTTTACTACAATGCTCACACCTGGTAAACCAGAGCCGTCTCCGACGTCTGTCACTCTACCAGAGACATCTTGCTTTTGCCCCATCACAAAGGAAAAAGACAAAAACAACAACATACATACTAGTAAACTATGTTTCATAATTAACTGTTATTAAATAGTATTATTTAAAGATATAGGGTTTAGTATCAATTCAAATTTGTTAAGTAAGGTTAATATTTCACAAATGTTCCGATAACATCACTTCCTTCACAAAACCAGTATATTTACCTTATCACTCCTCTAATATTGAAATTAAAATATCCTTAAACAAGCCAAAAACAGCATTTTTCAGCATTTTTTTAACGAAACCGAAACCGCAAACGTTTGCATAAAACATCTTTCTTTTCGGACCTTTCGAGATTGCTCTTGAACCCCTCCCTATTAAATAATACTATTTTAATATTCCGCACCCTATATTAAAATTGTACATTTCTTATAAGGCAAAAACAAAACGCCTATGAATTAGGTTTCTAAAGACCGCATTAATTTCATTTCTAGAAGAAATTTTTATTATTAATAGTATATTGGAGACCGAATAGTAATTGAACCAACACATGAAGAGCAGCCAGGTCACCATTAAGGACATAGCCAAAGCATTGAACATTTCTGCTTCCACTGTTTCGCGCGCTTTAAAGGACCATCCGGATATTAGCCCGGATACAAAAAAGGCTGTAATGGATTTGGCGGATGAATTGAACTACCAACCCAACTCAATTGCTCAAAGCCTTAGAAAAAGACACACCAATACCATAGGGGTGGTAATTCCAGAAATAGAACACTTTTTCTTTTCAGCTGTTATTTCAGGAATTGAAGACGTGGCCTATAAAGCTGGATACAACATTATAATTACCCAATCCAATGAATCCAGTGAACGCGAGAAACAAAATTTACAAACCTTATTCAATACCAGAGTGGATGGCGTTATCGCTTCTGTGGCCAGAGACAATGTGAACTACAACCACTACCAAAATTTAGTGGACAAAGGCATTGCTCTTGCATTTTTTGATAGAGTGGCAGATGAAGTGGACACCCATAAAGTAGTGGTGGACGATGAGTTTGGGGCACACGAAGCTACTGTCCATTTAATTACAGAAGGGTACAAACGGATTGCACACTTGGCTGGCCCCGCCAATCTTACCATCTCTTTGAACCGAATGAATGGTTACAAAAGAGCATTAAACGAATATGGTATTCCCATCAAAGACGAGCACATTTGCATATGTGGGGAAGGCACATTTGAAGAAGCCGAAACCATTACCACGCAATTGCTCAACAGTACCTCGCCTCCAGATGCTTTATTTGCGAACAATGATATGGCGGCGTATGGGGCAATGAAAGCCATCAAAAAGAAAGGCCTTTCCATTCCTGAAGATGTGGCTATTGTTGGTTTTAGCAATTGGCGCTTTGCCAGTTTAATAGAACCTGCTCTTTCTTCCGTTGCACAGCCAGGGTTTGAAATGGGTCAAGAAGCCACCCGGCTTTTAATTGCAGAAATTAACAACCAAAGTGATACCCCACTGCCATCAGAAAACAGAATACTCAAAACTAATCTTTTAGTTAGGGAAAGTTCCAAAAAATAAAACCTTAAAAAAACTGCCGCAACATTTAAACCGAAACCGCAAACGTTTGCGGTTTTTTTTTGCTTAAAACGCTTTAAAAACCGCTTTTTTTGTTTTTATATTGGTTGAACAACCACATTGTAAAGACAAAAAATTTGTAATAATATGATCAATTCAATACAATCTGATGAAGCGGTATGGAATAATAACAGCGTTGGGAATGTTGTATCCTCTGAAGTAACTGATCATGGTATATCAATAACTACCAACCATACAAAAATTGATATAACGGTATTCAATGCCAGTACCATTCGAGTACAAGCTACAAGAAATAGCAAACACGAAGATTTGCAATATCCATTGAATACAACGGCTCAGAATACAGACTATAGAATAGAAGACGATGGAGAGGCTATTGTATTAACTACCTGTAAAATAAAAGCAAAGTTTTCTAAATCACCTTTTAGAGTTGCATACTATACTTTAGACGATCAAATCATCAACGAAGATGAGCCTGCTTTTGGAATTAATTGGATAGGCGAACAGGTTACTTGCTACAAAAAATTGCAAGAAGGAGAGCGTTTTTTGGGTTTGGGTGAAAAAACAGGACCATTGGACCGCAGAGGCAAGGGATATCAAAATTGGAATTCTGATTATTTCGGGTATCCGGTTAATGGAGACCCATTGTATTGCTCCATTCCGTTTTACATAGGGGTACACAATAATTTATCTTACGGCATATATTTCAACAATTCCTATAAATCATTTTTCAATTTTGGAGCTTCTAACGATCGGTTTTCCAGTTTCTCTGCGGATGCAGGAGACATGGATTACTTTTTTATTTACAACCAAGATGTCCCCTCCATACTAGACGAATACTCCAATTTAACGGGTAAAATTGAACTACCTCCAATTTGGAGCATTGGATTCCAGCAATGTAGGTACAGTTACTATCCGGATGAACGAGTTTTAAGTGTTGCAGATACATTTAGAAAAAAAGAAATCCCTGCGGATGTAATTGTTCTGGACATCCACCACATGGAAAAATACAAAATTTTCACCTGGGATGGAGAAAAATTCAAAGATGCTCCCTCCATGATTGCCCGACTCAACGAAATGGGGTTTCATGTGGTTGTGATTTGTGATCCAGGTATAAAAATTGAAAAAGGGTATGAGCCTTTTGACGAAGGCATCGAAAATGACTTTTTTATAAAATACCCCGACAACACGCCTTATACGGGAGAAGTTTGGCCTGGAAAATGCCACTTTCCAGACTTTACAAGACAAGAAGTACGGCAATGGTGGGGCGAGAAAATGGCATTTTATGCCAAAGATGGCGTAGAAGGATACTGGAATGACATGAATGAAATTGCCACTTGGGGTCAGATGCTTCCTGAATTAATTGAATTTGATTTTGACGGAAACAAAGGCACCGCAAGAAAAGGCAGAAATTTATATGGTCTTTTGATGGCCAAAAGCTCCTATGAAGGTGCTAAAAAATTACTCAATGGCAAAAGACCATTTAACCTTACCCGATCTGGTTTTGCAGGAGTGCAAAGGTATGGTGCCCTTTGGACAGGAGACAATGTTGCCACCAACGAACATATGTTATTGGGTATTCGATTGGTAAACAGCCTCGGAATGAGTGGTGTGCCATTTGCAGGATACGATGTAGGTGGTTTTGTAGGCAACGGTAGTAGCAAATTATTTGCTCGTTGGATTTCCGTTGGTGCCTTTACACCATTTTACCGGGTGCACAGCAACATCGATAGCAGGGACTCAGAACCTTGGTCTTTTGGAGAAACCATTGAAGAAATATCTCAAAGTTATATTACCCTGCGCTACCGACTGCTGCCTTATTTGTATTCTTTGTTCTATGAAGCTTCACAAAATGGGTTGCCCATTGCGCGTTCGCTGGCCATCAACTTTACCCACGAAGCCACCATTTACGAAGAGGCTTTTGAGAACCAATATTTATTTGGTCCATCTATTTTAGTTGCACCAGTAGAAAGTGACAAAAACTATACAGAGGTGTATTTGCCAAAAGGATACTGGTACGACTTCTACAACGACAATGTGTACAGTGGTGGAAAAACCCATGTGGTTTCCTGCCCTATAGAAAAACTCCCTGTTTTTGTTAAAGGTGCTTCTATTATACCCGTGCAGAAAAAAGTATTGCATACAGGAGCGGATGCTGGCGAATTTTTGGAAATTCATTTATACAATGGAGAAGACAACAACAGTTTTGTCTATTACGAAGATGATGGCAACAGTTATGCCTATCAAAGTGATGCTGCATACTATAAAAGAACAATCCACTACGATGTAGACCAAAGCAGCCTTACTTTTAACAAAAAGGAAGGGTTAAAAGCATCTAAGTTCAGCAAAATAAAACTGTATTTTCACGGATTTGAAGAAGTGTTCCCTAAGTTACAAGGAACACCTGCCATAGTAGAGGAAGAAGATTACAGGTGGATCCAACCTCTTTCTAATTTTGATCCTTTTACTCCTGAGCCAGCGGATACATTAAGAGTAGAACAACTTCCTTATACCATAATTGATAACAATGAAGGATCTTTTGAAATTACTTTTTAGTTGTACAGCAGTACTAGCTGTCCTTTTCTCTTGTAAAAATGAAGTCGCTACCACCATTGGTGCACTACCAGGAAGCACTTTGTTTGTACCAGTTTTATTGGAACCAGATACAACCAAACTGGTAATAAGTGACTACACTTTACAAGACTCTCTGTCTTTTGAAGCCCCTTCAGGGCTACAATTGGCGGTAGAACATGGGCAAATCTTATTAACTGGCCAACTAGAAAGTGCAACTGGTATTCTAAAAATAAAAAGAAAAAACAAACAAGCACATGTACTTCTTAAAAGGTCTGACAAACAGCGCATTACTTTTGAGTACAAAGGCAAACATAAAAAACCTGCTTTAAAGGGGGAGTTCAACGCTTGGAACTCTAGCAAAGGCACATTTTCTGCCAATAACAAAATCTCTTTTAAACTTTCGCCCGGAACCTACCAATATTTATTGGTAGAAGGTGGCAACGAAATACGGGACCCATTCAATAAAGACAGTATTGAAAATGGTGTAGGAGGATGGAACTCTCTACTGAAAGTAGTAGACCCCAACCCTGCTAAAGCACCACAAATAGAAGCCCAGAATTCAACCTATAACCTAGTGGTTCGGTCGGATGCACCCATGCAATCTGTTGTGGTATTCTACAACAACATAGCCATTGTTGCACAAGAACTATCCGGTAAGGAAACAACATTCAATCTATCCAAAAAACTTTGGGAAACAATGCCTGATTCAGGTCATTTGCGAATCTATACCACCAGCAATAATAAGTTGAGCAACGAATTGATGTTTCCAATACATTCTGGAAAAGTGGTAGACAATGCCAACAGCTTAGATAGAACAAACAAACACAACAACACGCTGTATTTTATGATGGTAGATCGGTTTTTCAATGGCAACAAAAACAACGACAAACCCCTGAACCTACCATCCGTACACCCCAGAGCTGATTACCATGGTGGGGACCTCCGTGGCATCACCTCACAATTGGAACAAGGATACTTTACTGAATTGGGTATCAATACGATTTGGATATCCCCCATTACACAAAATCCTGAAGGGCCATTTGGTTACTACCCAGACCCTGGAACCAAGTTTTCTGCCTACCATGGATATTGGCCCATATCTTCTACAAGAGTGGATTATAGGTTTGGCACCAACGAAGAGTTGGAGGAAATGTTGGATGGCGCCCATAAGAAAGAACTCAATGTGCTTTTGGATTACGTTGCCAACCACGTGCACGAACAGCACAGTATTTACAAGAACAACCCTGATTGGGCCACCGATTTATACTTACCAGACGGAAGCATGAACACTGAAAAGTGGGATGAACACCGTTTAACTACTTGGTTTGATACCTTTTTACCTACTTTAGATTTAAGAAAAGAAGAGGTGATAGAGCCTATGACCGATTCTGCTATATTCTGGTTAAAACAGTTTGATTTTGACGGTTTCAGACACGATGCCACCAAGCACATACCCTTAAAGTTTTGGCGGACCTTAACAAAAAAGGTTAAGACGCAGGTCATGGAACCGAACAATAAAAGTATTTTCCAAATAGGCGAAACCTATGGGTCAAAAGAATTAATAGCCAGCTACATCAATTCCGGGATGTTGGATGCTCAATTTGACTTCAACTTATACGACGATGCAGTAGCAACTTTTGCTGGAAACGACGAAAACTTCACTCGATTGAACAACGGCTTATTGTCTTCCATCAAATGGTACGGAGACCACCACTTGATGGGCAATATTTCCGGAAATCAAGACCGTGCCCGGTTCATCAGTTATGCCGATGGTTCGGTTCGATTCGATGAAGATGCAAAAAAAGCAGGCTGGACCAGAACCATTGACATCCAAGACAGTGTTGGTTACAAAAAATTAGCGCTGTTACATGCCTTTAATTATGCCATTCCAGGGCTTCCAGTGGTCTATTATGGAGATGAAATTGGGCTTCCAGGAGGCAACGATCCGGACAATAGAAAAATGATGGTTTTTGAGGCATTAAGCAACCAACAAAACCAGTTAAAAGGGAAGGTTGCTCAATTGGGCAAACTTAGAAACGCACGAATGGAATTAATATATGGCAGTACCCAATCAGGAATTGGCGCAAACAATGTTTATTGGATTAAAAGATCGTATTTAGGACAAAGTACTTTAATTGTACTGAACAATTCTTCCGAAACCAAAAGCCTGGATCTTACCACTTTGATAGACGCTACCCATACACGAGTTGAATTTGGACAAACCATCCAAAACAACACTTTAAATCTAGAACCTTATTCGTTTGAATACATAACTACTAATTAGTTGCACATGAAAAACTTTACAGTATTAATTGCTTTGGCCTTTTTATTCGCTTCTTGTTCACAACAAGCGGAGGATACTTCGGAAACACCAGTTGTTTCTAAAACACCGGCGACTTCCATTTTAGAAAAAGTTAAAGATAAAAACATCTATGAAGTGAACATAAGACAGTATTCAAAAGAAGGTACTTTCAATGCTTTTAAAGAACATTTGCCCCGATTAAAATCAATGGGAGTAGATATTCTTTGGGTGATGCCAATCCAACCAATTGGAGAGAAGAACCGAAAAGGAGGATTGGGAAGTTATTACTCCATACAAAATTATACGGCCATCAACCCAGAATTTGGTACTTTAGAAGATTGGAATGCTTTGGTAGAAGAGGCGCATAACTTAGATATGATGGTAATCTTAGACTGGGTTGCCAACCACACCTCATGGGACCACGTTTGGATTGACAAAGATGATACTTATTATACCAAAGATTCTTTGGGCAACATTGTTGCTCCGGTGGAAGATTGGTCGGATGTGGCCGATTTGAACTACGACAACATGGACATGCAAAACAATATGATTGCAGACATGCGGTACTGGATTAAAACCTCCAACATTGATGGCTTCCGATGTGATGTGGCTGGAGAAGTACCAATGACTTTCTGGAACAGAGCCAAAGATTCTTTGGATGTAGATAAATCTGTTTTTATGTTGGCCGAGTGGGATGAACCTAAAATGCACGACCATGCTTTTCATATGACCTATGGTTGGGGATTTCATCATGAGATGAATGAGTTGGCAAAGGGCAATAAAGATGTACCCGACATGGTAGCATTTTTGAACGAAGATTTTAATAAATTCGATGCTTCGGCCATCCGAATGAATTTCACGTCGAACCACGATGAAAACTCATGGAACGGCACGGTAAAAGAACGTTTCGGAGATGCTAGAGAAGCTTTTGCTGTTCTGGCCGCCACCGTTCAAGGTATGCCATTGGTATATTCTGGCATGGAAGCAGGGCTCGACAAACGTTTGCTCTTTTTTGAAAAAGATACCATCGACTTTTCAAATTTAAAGTACGAGGCGTTTTACAAAAAATTGCTTCAACTTAAAAAAGACAATGAAGCACTCTGGAATGGCTCTTTTGGTGGGCAACCCAATTTCTTCGATATGGGCAATAACAAAGACGTAATTGGCTACCACAGAGAAAAAAATGGCAACGAAGTTTTGGTCATCATCAATTTTAGAGCGGATTCTGTTGAACTTAATATACCAAGTGATTTTCATGGCAATATTAAAGATGAAATGAGCGGAAAAGATATTCGATTGAATGTAGATACCGTTATTGGTCCTTACCAATACTGGGTATTTACAAAAAACAATAAAGAATCAATATAACCTAAGTTATATGACAAACATCAACAAACCCAACTTGTCCTTTTGGCAAATTTGGAATATGAGTTTTGGGTTTTTCGGAATTCAATTTGGATGGGCCCTTCAAATGGCCAATATGGGCCCCATTTATGAATATTTAGGAGCGGAGGCCCATGCCATTCCGTTGTTATTTTTGGCTGCGCCTTTGACAGGTTTAATCGTACAACCAATAATTGGTTACAAAAGCGACCGGACAAAATCTAGATTTGGTAAAAGGAAGCCTTATTTCATGATTGGAGCAATTTTAAGCTCCATTGCCTTGTTTTTCATGCCCAATGCTTCAGCCATTTGGATGGCAGCAGGGTTGTTGTGGATTCTGGATGCTTCCATCAACATCAGTATGGAACCCTTTAGGGCCTTCACTGTCGACAAGCTCAATGAAAAACAGCAGCCAAAAGGGTTTGCCATGCAAAGCTTCTTTATTGGAGCAGGCTCTGTTATTGCTTCTGCTCTACCTTGGATGATGAGCAATTGGTTTGGAATTTCCGAACAAGCAGAAAAGGGGAGCATTCCTGATTCTGTCAAATTCTCTTTTTACTTGGGCGCCGTTGCTTTTTTTGGAGCCGTTGCCTACACCGTTTTTAAATCGGGCAACGAACCAGAAAATGAAGCAATAGAAGACCAAGAAAATAGCTTTTCAGATGGTGTGAAAGAAATTTTCCACACCATTTTCAATATGCCAAAACAAATGAAAAAAATTGCTTTGGTGCAGTTTTTCACTTGGCCCGGATTGTTTTTGATGTGGTTTTATTACTCCGTAGCAGTAGCCCGCAACGTGTATGGTGCAGAAGAAGGCACTGTTTTATATACCAAAGGAGTTGCTTTTGCTGGGTTAACCTTGTCTTTTTACAACCTCGTTACTTTTGCATTTGCGCTGGCCTTGCCAGCGATCAGCAGAAAACTTTCAAAACCAATCACCCACATGCTTTGTTTGTTTGCAGGAGGTATTGGGTTAATATCCGTTGGTTTTGTAGAAAACCCCAATTGGTTGTACGCTTCCATGACGGGAATAGGCATTGCATGGGCGTCTATTTTGTCTATGCCTTATGCCATTTTGGCCCCTTCACTGCCCGCAAAAAAAGTAGGGGTATACATGGGGGTTTTCAACTTCTTTATCGTGTTGCCTGAAATTTTGGCATCCGTTGGTTTTGGTTGGATTATGGAAAATTTGTTGAATAACAATAGAATGACGGCAGTGATGATTGGTGGAGTGCTCATGCTCTTCGCCGGACTGCTCTGCCTGATTTTAAAAAGAGACTAAATTTACACAATGTATTTTAGTATCCCGTGTCCGTTTGGGTTAAGGGTTTAGTGGGCACGGGATTTTTACTCTTTATTATATTTTGGAATGGATACCAGTTATTTGGCAACAAGCTTGCCTTTTTCTTTACTTCAATTGGAACCGCTCTACCGCTCTAACTTCCCCTACCTGTAAGTCTGCAATGTGTACCTGTCCTACTCGCACACGTATCAAACGCAAAGTTGGAAACCCCACAGCCGCTGTCATTTTTCTGACCTGCCTGAATTTCCCTTCTGTTACCACTATGCTGGCCCAACTGGTTGGTCCATGCCTTGCTTCTCTCTCTTTGTAAGAAGGATCTGCAATGGCCCCTGGCCCATCTAATTTCTTGGCTTTACCCGGTAACGTTTTGTACTTCTTTCCATCTACTCCGATTTCCACTCCTTCGTTTAATCGTTGTATGGCTTCCTCTGTAATCCGACCATCCACCTGTACATGGTATTCTTTTTCAACCGTTTTGGATCGAACAGCCTCACTCACTTTTCCGTCGGTGGTCAACAACAACAACCCTTCCGAATGTACATCCAAACGCCCTATGGACATGGTGCCTTTCGGGAAATTATAAAGATCTCCTAATAAAATTTTTTTGCGTTTGTGGGTATAAACAAACTGGCAAATAACCCCCACAGGTTTGTGCAATATAAAATGTTGGTGAAGCATATATTTAAAAGTCAAAAGTAAAACTAAATGCAAAAAATAAAAAATCGAAATTGGTTCTAATAACAGCATTTATTAAATTCAATGAAACGCTTTCTGCATGTCCAATTTATCTAACTGTCTAATTATACTATGCCTAATATCTGGTGGTATGTTTAACAAAGTTTTTTCAAGGACCCCGCTTACTTCAAGAGCAACCGTTTTATTGGATAGTACTGGAAATTTAAAACCACATCAAATACACTCTGCATTTAAAGAAAATGGATTCAGTTTAAGTTTAGATCAATACAACTTTTCAGCGACCGATTCGGTTATTTGGTTTTCATTTAGCATAAGTAGTGAACAATTATCAAGGACCCCTTACCTTCTCTTGGGTGACCCTACAACTATTTGGAAAGCTCAGGTTATGTATTCACTCCATAATAAAGAATTAATCCCCTATTTTTCGTATGATCATTTAATCCCCAAAGAGGACTCTTTAAAGTTACCCTACATACCAATTGCTATAAAATTACCCCAAATTCCTTCTGGTACCCGGGCTACTTTTTTTTACGACTCTCTGCAAAAAATGCAAGAAGTTATTCCTTCAAAACAAGTACCTTATCAAACTTACTACCGATACTACAGCGTAAAGTTTCAATTAACATCGTATACATGTCAATTATGCTTAGTCTCTTTGTGTACAATGTATTTTTACTTTTTGCAACCAAAGACAAAATATACATCCCCTATTTGGCTTATGTCTTGTACATTGCCTTTGCTTTACCATTCCAAAGCGGTTACCCTTTATTTAATTCAGAATTTTTAAGAGATTACAATATAGTATGGTCATCAATGGGATATGCTACAGCAAGTGTTTTTGCTCTTATGTACCTTGACCTTCAAACAAATGCTCCCAAATTAAGGTACTGGATATTATTTTTAACTGGGTTATTATCTGGTGTTTTTCCGTTACTCAATGTCATCAACCCCACGTTTGCACCAACCCTTTATGAATGGTTATTTCCTCTGTCCTTTATTTACAACCTAAGTCTGCTGCTCACTGGAACCTATGTTTGGGTAAAGGGTTTTGTATATGCCCGGTTTTACGTACTTGGTTGGTTTTTCATTGTAAGCAGTATGTTTGTTTATATATTTCTTTTGGTAGGCATTATTGAAAAAAACGATTTTACACAAAATGTTGTATACGCTGGTTTTGCCATTGAGGCCGTATTTTTTGCTTTAGCTCTTGGCGATCGTCTTAACCAATTGAAAAAAGAAAAAAAATTAGTGGTAAATAAGAACATAGCTTTAATTGAAAGTAGAAATAAGCTGCTTGCTGAACAAGCCTTTATCAATGCCCACTTGATGCGAGCCCCCATTTGTAGAATCATGGGCCTTAGCAATTTGCTTCGACTAGAAGTAGATGGAAAAACTTCCCTTAAGCTAATTAAAATGATTGAAGAATCAACCGACGAGCTAGATGTTTTGACGGGTAAAATATCGGAAATACTTGAAAAAAATGGGTATTATGACGATTATGAAATTAACTTTGGAGAAGTCAAAAACAATATCCAAAACGAATTAGAAAGAGTGAAAATACTCAAGAAATAAACGATTGTTTTTTCAAAAAAAATCCTATTCCCCAATTTCTTTTACAAACCTTATACAAATAATCCCGTATATGTTTTACAAAGTATTTACAAACCACTACATTTGTTTTACAAAACATATAATAATGGGAAAATCTAGTTTAGGAGAATTTGAAGAACTGACTTTGACCTTGGTTGGAATTTTGGGAGATGAGGCATATGGTTTAGCAGTGGTCAACGAGTTTAAGTCGAAGATGGATAGGGATGTCAATCTAAGTGCTGTTCACGTTACATTGTACCGGTTAGAGGACAAAGGTTTGATCCGTTCAGAAATGCGTGGAGCAACTGCTTCCAGAGGGGGCCGGCGCAAGCGGTATTTTACCATTTCTAATGCTGGAATAGAAGTATTGCAGCACCTAAAAGAACAAAGAAGCAAACTGTGGAACTTAATGCCACAATTAAAATTTAGCATAGCTTAACAAAATTTTGCAGCAACAACAACAACCGTCCGATCCTCCACAATGGGCCATGCGCCTGGTTTTATGGATTTGCCCCAGCCATCTATCGGAAGGCGTTCTGGGTGATTTCTTGGAGCAGTACGATGCATTTTTATTAAGCTATGGGAAGAAAAAAGCCTTGCAAGCATTTTATTGGAATGTACTGAGGCTCTTTCATCCATACTTATTGTTTAAAAATCAATTGAACTCAACAACATTGAACATGGGATTATTCAAAAGCCATATGCGCATTGCCGCGCGGAGCATGATGCAACACAAGTTTTACAGTGCCATTAATATTTTAGGGTTGTCCTCTGCCATTGCCATGGTATTTTTGGTGGCTTCTTTTCTTATCAATGAATTCCAGTATGATCAATTCCACAGCAACAAAAACAATTTATACCGGCTTGATAACAAAAAAGTACTCGCAAAAGAAGGCACTTTGCTCCGAGCATCTGGGCATACCCCCGTTCCATTGGCCCCCTTGTTAAAAGAAAGCCTGCCACAAATCAAAGAATTTTGCAGAATTGGCAGTGGAGATGGCATTGTAATTTCAAATGGCAGCAACTTCAAACAACAGATTCATTTTACAGACCCCTCCTTTTTGACTTTGTTGGACTTTCCTTTGGTTGAAGGCAACTCTTTAACAGCCTTATCCGATATGCACAACGCCGTAATATCAGTTGACTTAGCAAAAAAATACTTCGGCTATGACAAGGCACTAGGCCAACCGATACAAATCCTATTAAACGACAGCTTGCAACAGTTTGTAGTAACTGGAATTATTGATAACAAAAAACAGGAATCTTCTATAGAGTTTGATGTTTTGCTACCCATTCATCAATTCAAACAATTGGTTCCAAAAGAATCTTTTGAAAGCCTTAATTATAGCTTCATAGAAAGCTTTATTTTATTGGATGCTACTGCAGACATCCAAGCCTTGTGTGCGTCAATGACAGGTATTTTTCAGGAGCACGATAATTCAGAAGCAAAAAAACCTGTAGTTGGTTTGACAGCTTTGGCAAATTTGTACTTTGAGAACCAAATACTTGGCAACACTAAAACTGAAAACATTCAAAAACTTTGGCTCTTAAGTGGCATTACCTTATTAGTATTGGTAGTAGCTTCCATCAATTTCATTACTCTTTCAACCAGCCATGCCTTGCTGCGAATTAAAGAAATCGGACTAAGAAAATCACTTGGAGCACTTAAAAATGGTTTGAGAATACAATTTATAATAGAATCTTTTTTAGTAGTTTCGTTGGCCAGCTTAAGTGGTTTGTTATTGGCGCATCCGATGTTGCCTCTTTTTAATGCCATGCTCCACACACAATTGGAGTTCTCTTTAAGCCCTGGTATACTGGGCATTTTGGGCTTTACTTGTATTTCAATTTCATTAGTTGCAGGGCTCATTCAAGGCATTCTACTTTCAAAAGCAGACCCAAAGGACGCTTTAAAAGGCAAATTAGGCAACAGCATTCAGGGCAACAACCTATTTAATAAATCGCTGACCACTGTTCAATTTGCACTGTCCATCAGCCTGATTATTTGTACATTAATTTTAAATGGACAAATGAAGTACATTCAAAACAAAGACTTGGGGTTTGACTACGAACGATTGGTTGGACTTTCCATCCCCACATTAGAAAACCCAGAGGCCCAACAGAATTTTTACAATCAATTCAAGGCACTCAGTATGGCCAACAGCCACATAGAAAAAACAACTGCATGTATGAACCCTATCAAAGAAAAAGAGTGGTCTTTGTTTAGAATTTTACAAGAAAATGGAGAGGAAGAATCTGTATATGGCAATTTAGTTGCTCCCGACTACCTAAGCACCATGAACATCCAACTCCTATTAGGTAAAAATTTTGATAAGAATACAGAAAACAACCAACGATCTGTTATTGTCAACCAAGCCTTGCTGGACCATTTCAATATAGAAGACCCATTAAACAGTCAAATTCCTGGTAAAAATTTCAGTGAGCCCCACCAAATTATTGGGGTTGTAAAAGACTTTCATTTTAATTCCTTGCACAGCCAAATCCAACCCATGTTTTTAGTAACCAATTTAGATGCATTGGGAGCAGGTTTTACAGGAGCAACTTTGCAAGTATGGCCACCCGCCATGTATCAAATTTTAGTAAAAATCCCTCCCGGGGATGCCACTGCTAGCATAGAAGCTTTGCAGAATACTTGGGAAACCATGGACTCAAAAGAACCTTTTAATTTCACTTTTGCGGACCAAACCATTGCTGCCAATTACGAAAACGACAACCGGTATAAAAACATCACCCTTACCGCTTCAATCTTTGCTATTTTTATCGCATGGATGGGATTAATGGGCATGACCCGCCTTTACATTCAAAGAAAAACCAAAGAAGTTGGCGTAAGAAAAGTACTTGGCGCCAGCAATGGTAACTTGTCCTTCTTACTGTCCAAACCATTTTTGTTGCAAATTGGCGTTGCAACTGCAATAGCCTGCCCTGTGTCTTTATGGTTGTGCAGCGAATGGTTGAACAATTTCACTTATCGAATTGCCATTGGTTGGTCGCCTTTTTTGATTGCCACAACTGGAATATTATTGCTTACTTTATTATCGGTGGGAGGACAAGCCTACTCTACTGCTACTTTGAATCCGACGGACAATATAAAACAAGAATAAACGCTAAAAACAGGTGGTTGGGTTTTCTTCCTTTTAATTTGAATGTATCTAGAAAGTCACCCTCCCTCTAATGCCATAGTACCATAGGTCATTTCGATTGGGATTGCCTGCAGGATTAATGATCCACTGTACATCTGGTGTTACTGCCAAATGTTCTGTAAGGTGAAAACGGTAATATAATTCAGCGGTCATTTGCCTTTTTTCTACCCCTCCTACTTCTGCTGAACTAAAAGAAAGCCCAACTAAATCATGGCTCTTAAACAAAAAAGCATTGCCTATCTGAATGTCATTTTTGTAAAAGGCATTTTCGCCATTTCCGTTGGAACTGGCAAAACGAACATAAGGGGCATATTTATTATCAAAAAACCAATGAGAGCTGAATGCCCAACCAGAGCCAGACTCTATAGAAGAACCCGCAGGGTTTACATAAGCATCACTGTGCCAATAAGTCAAACTGATTTTCTTAAAATACCTTTGGTCCATAGACGGAACCCAACCAGCCTCCACCGATTTGAATAGATTGCCATCAAAAACATTCCTTCCGAAGTCCAAATAGTCAT
Organism: Cytophagales bacterium Alg240-R148; assembly: GCA_900537185.1. GTDB lineage: Bacteria > Bacteroidota > Bacteroidia > Cytophagales > Cyclobacteriaceae > Alg240-R148. The sequence goes on along the minus strand of LS999826.1, from coordinate 886,483 downwards.
TGTCTTTTAACAAGTCACCATATACATCTGATACCAAGCCCATGGCATACCAATTGTCTGTAATTCTGTAACTCGCCACAGCGCCCAAACCTTGGTTGGGCCAATTGACTGTTCCAGATAGGGAAGCGCCAAAGCCTAGAAAGCTACTCCACGGTATTACAAGTCCATGAAAATTCAAGTAATTGGTAGGATCAATTTTACCAACCACAAACTGGAATTTATCGTCCCAAAAACCTTGCTGCCAATTCAATTCCAAGATCCTTGTGTCGTAATTATTAAACCCTACTGCTGGAAGCCCTACATAGCCTGATTCAAACAAGCCATGGAACATAGGTGCTGTTTTGTTGTTGTCATATGAATGCCGGTTGTTTACTTTTAAAAAAAGTGTCCCCTTGTTTTTACCTGATTTTCTTCCAACCAAATTCCAACCCAGCTGGAAATCAAAAATCCCACTACTTGCCTTCGCTTCATTCTGAGATTCATCCAATACATGAGAAGATTGCATAAAAACGGTGGTGTAATTTATACCCAATTGTAGGCCATAATCTTGGGCCAACTTTTTTTTCCAGGTATACCACCCATTTGTAACTTTGATTGGAAGTCTAAAATAGGCTTCTTTTTTTTGGTTGTCTGCTTTCAGTTGGGCACCAACAGATTTTGGTCCTCCAATGGCATCCTGGTTTTTATAGTCGGACTCTGTACTGTCCGACTGTATGCCATAACCAGACTTTTCTTTATCTTGCGAAAAAACAATTGTCGAAACCAACAAACAGCAAACAAATGCTAGTATTCTTTTCATTTTTCAGTTGTATTGGATGCCCCATGATCAAAAATATCTTCTGGCAAATACCCTCTAAATATTTTTTCTAAATAAGCTTCTCTTTCTAGTGGTACAAATTTGCCTTTTTCTTCTTTTGGATACCGAATGGCTTGGCCCGGGTATTTCCCTTCTACTATTTTAGAGTCATTTACCATAATGGTGCCATTAACCAGTACATAAGGTATTCCGGTAGATGGTCGGCCATTTTCTCCTACCTTATAGGTGGCATTGTCTGTAATGGTGTTTGGATTAAAAATAGTAATGTCGGCCACCATGCCTTCTTGCATTCTCCCTCTTTTTTGCATGGACTCTATCCCTGCATCTCCTAAGTGTTTGGCAGCCCAATAACTATTTTGTGCAATGGTGGTCATTAAAGGTACCTTATATTCTCTTGCAAGCCTAAAGCTAGTGGCATGGGTCGCTACAGTTCTTGGGTGCCCGTTGTAAGCATCAAATGGGTCTTCCCATGTAAGAAAATTGCCTTCAATGTCCACAGGAGGCATGGCATCCGCTGCCACGGTCATGTGCGGTACTTTTAACCACATTGGCAACCACTCTTCTCGCTGTGGCAAGCACAACACCATTATATAGGCTGGGTTCACCGCAACAATGCTGTCATAAATGTCTCTATTCATCGGATCGCCCGTTCTTGGGTCTACTAAGTTGGTATAATCCAAGCCCAATGCACCAATGTTGTCTGGTTTAATAAATTCAGACCCTATGGTTGAGGACCCACAAGTATACGGATAGTATTCAGACCAAACATTGTACCCTTGGTCTCTTAACAATTGAAGGTGCTCTTCAACTTCCCACCAACCAAAATTATTGTTGTGGCTCAAAATCAGCGGTTGGTTGAGTGCTACCCCATTGGCTATTTGTTCAAATGCGCCCAAGGTAGCTTCTGTAGGCGGTTTGGAATTACCCAACAAGCGCACATGAGAAGCATACAAGCGCCCATAATTGGCCGATGTTTTTTGAATATTAAACAATTCCAAAGTGGTTACTCCTTTGCCCATATACCCCGTAGTAGAAGCCACCCCTAAAGCGCCAGCCTGTAAGTCTTTATCGATGTTCGCACAGATTGTATTCAATTGGTCTATACTGGCCATAGTAACGGCCCAATCTGGCACATCGTTTTCTTCATAAGAGGCATTTCTCAAAGCCGCAAAATCGTTTCCATCTTTGGGCCCAACCATTTCCATTTTATCCAACACCATCATTCTATGGAATTCATGAGAAACTGCGGCGCCATAATTAACTTGCCATTTTCCTTCGCGTTCTTCGTACCACTCGTTTATGTTCAAGGAACCAACTTCCAAATCCATGGGGGTAGTTACGCCATCTCTTAAAGCCGCTTTATTGCCCCAGGTACTACCATTGGCATGCCAATGGGTATCAATAAAACCCGCTGTTACCACATGGCCTTCTGCATCAATAATTTCGGTACCACCGAGGGTTGCTTCAGTTATGGTTTCGATAATACCCCCTTTGATGCCCACATTTCTAATGGCATCTAAATTGGTTTCAGGATCCATTACCCTGCCGTTGAGTATAACAACATCATACCCATTCGCATTGGTAATATTTTCTTCTGAGGTGTTGGAATCCTCGGAGCAAGCCCAACTCAAAAACAAGAAACAATAAATTATTCTTTTCATTTTATATTCATCTTAATTATATGGTCATCAGTAATTTACAATTCAAAGATAGCAATACAAAGGGTTCAATCACTAGATAGTAAGGTTTTCGGCTGGCATAATGCCTTCTCGAAACAAATAGAATCCCCGCCATTGGGAATGTGCCCAGTTTTGTCCAATACTCCTTGCATCAATACGTTGGCTATATCTACCCCGTTTTGGTCTACCGTCACCCAAGTAACATGGTCCATCGACCGGCCACTCTCCGGCAATTGTACGCCTCCGGTAGTTGCCAAACGAATGTAATCACGGCCCAACCTTTTTTCGTATTCGTATGCATGTACGTGGCCATTAAAAACCGTATATGGCCTGTTGGCTAAGGCTGTTTCTAGGGAGGAAAAGTTTTCTTCGTTTTCTTTTTTCCAAGCTGCTTTGTGCATAAACAAAAATGTATGCAACACGTTCGGATTGTCCGCAATAGCTTTTTTAAAGTAGTTGGCTTGTTCCGTACTTATATTCCCCGCTTTTTGCTCTGGCATTTGCGCATATTCGGTGGTAGGAAATGAACCCCACCCTTCTTTTTTTGCCAAAGCAATGGCTTCAGACCGGGCCGCATCAATTTCTTGCATGCGTTCTATGGTATTGTCTTCGGTGTTCAATACCAAAAACAAAGTGTTTTTATAGACAAAATGATAATAGCGCTGTCCGTAGCGTTGGTCCCAAACTTTCCACATGGGCTCGTTGGTCAAATCGTGGTTGCCTCCAACATAAAATACAGGTGCCTTGGCTTGGCTGGCTCTTTGATCGAACCAATCCCATTGCTGGTTCAATTCTTTTACATTGTTGTGGTCTCCTTCTATTAAATCCCCAACATTGATGATCATGTCTGGCCGCAATAGATTGAGCTGGGCCACTGCCACCTGAAATACGCCAGGACGTTCGCTGCCTGTTAGGTCACTAAAAATAGCAAACGAGAACTTTTCTTTATCTGAATCAAATTGCGGATGGGTAAAAGGTTTTCCATCCACTATTTTGTGGGGGTAATTGAAATCATTCTGATCCGATACATGGCAACTATAAAAGAAGGCCAGCAGCAATATCTGCAGTTTTATTTTCATAGGAAGAAATATAAAAAAACCTCCTTCCAGAACAAAAAATTAATTTACAATCTTTTGTATCAGAAGAAGGTTCAAAAGGATTATTTCAATGTGTTTTTCCAGACTTCGCCGTCTTTTATAATCAATTTAAAATTCTTTTTATAATCTTCAATCAGCTTGATATTTTTCAATGGATTGCCATCCACGAGAACCACATCGGCATAGGCACCTTTTTCAATCGTACCGATAGTCCCATATTTATATGGGTTCATGCCCCCGGACCAGCTCAAAACTTCTCCCGCATTTCTAGTGGCCGTTTTTAAAGCAAATACGGGATCCCAACCCAACAATTCTACCAAGGCTGTGATGTTGGTCGCCTGGGCTCCAGTGTAAGCAGGGCCAAACATATCGCCTCCCGTTACTATGAGCAAATCGTGTTTTTTTGCCCACTTAAACATTTGCATAGCCCCTTTGTATACCTGAGATGCTTTACTTTTTTGATCGGCAGAAAAAAATGTAATCTTCTCAGGTTCGGCAAATGCCACCAAAGACATTACAGCTTGCGCCGAAAGCGCTACATTGTTTTCCTTCATTCTTTTTATGGTGGCTTCTGATACCAAGAAATTATGCTCAATTACTTTCACACCAGCATCAATACATCGGTTTACAGAACGGTCGTGGTAAGCATGCGCCAAAACATAGGTACCATAATCTTTTGCCACTTCTACTGCAGCCTTCATTTCCTCTAATGAAAATTGAGTAGTGGTAATTGGGTCAAATTCAGAAGCGACACCACCTCCAGCCATAATTTTTATTTGGGTTGCCCCAGCCCTTAAGTTCATTCTGGCAGCTTTTTGAACTTCGGGAACACCATCTGTAATATAGCCAAATCCATGGTACTCCAATGGGTCCACTGCTCCAATTTCATCGTTGAAAGAACCGGTATCCGCATGGCCACCTGTTTGACTTAAAAACCCACCGGATGGAAACAATCTTGGCCCAGGTATTAGACCATTGTTCACTGCCTTTGCCAACCCTAGAATATTGCCTCCTGCATCTCTTGCAGTTGTAAAACCTTGGTTCAGGTAGCCCATCATATCCTGTCCGGATCGAGCCCCCATGGCCATTTGGTCGTAGCTATCTTTACCCACCAACATGCCTTCTTGTATGGCCAAATGTGCATGCATATCGATAAGACCAGGTATTAACGTTCCTCCTTTGCCATCTATAATTTCAGCACCTTTAGGAGCTTTTATATTGGCTTTTACTTCTTTTATTAGATTATTTTCAATCAAGACATCGGCATCTACGGCTTTATCTCCATTGCCGTCCCATACCTTTACATTGGTAATCAAGGTATAAGTATCTTTTTTAGTTTGCGCTTGTGCAAAAAAGACAACAAAAAAAGCGGTAAACAGTAGTAGTAATGTTTTTGTTTTTTTCATGGTTTGTAAATTAATCTGATAATTTCAACACGGAAATCACTGGATACCTTTGGTCAAATAGTGTATTTAACACGCCATTTAATGCACTCTGGTCTTTTAATTCTCCCGTTAAGGTGGTGATGGTTTTTAGGTCATTTTTATTGTGCACAATGCGCATACCCGAAAGCCTGCCAGACCAAGAGGGTTCTAAAAAGCCTGATACTGAAATTTGATAAACAACACCTTTGGAACTCATATACACAGTGATTTATAACAAAAATGATTAAAAACCCATGCAACCGCAAGACCCAAAAGACCTAATTATCAGCAAGTTCCTCCAATAGTAATAACTTTTTCGCCATTTGCACAGCTTCTTTCCGGTTTTTAACTTTTAGTTTTTTAAACAGCGTATTGCTGTGGTTTTTAACCGTCTTTTCCGCTATAAACAAAGTGTCCGCAATTTTGTTATTGGAATATTCTTTGGCAAAATACTGTACAATTTCCAACTCCCTTTTGGATAACTTTTGAGAAGGTGCAGCAACCAAGTTTTCTTTTATTTTGGCCAAGTTATTTTTTAAGACCCAGTTGTTTTGTTTTTCTCCCAAGGAGGTAGTTTTCAAAACAGCTGGTAAGTTGCCGGTTAGAGGTAAAAAGGGCATAAGAAGATTGCCTTTCTCTGAAATTTCTAGGGCCGCCTTAAGTTCCTTTCTATAGCTCGATGTATCCTTCCTCTGTACTGCCAACAGCAACTGCAATATATGAACATAAAGCATTCCCATTTTATTGTGGCTTCTAGAACATTGGGTATAAACCAGCCTCAAAATGTGCTCCGCTTTTTCAGAATAAGTTGGATCCTCCATTTTGATGTATACCAATGCCCTCGACAAATTAGGATCTGCATTGTTGGTAATCGGCACAACAGGCATCTCCGACATTACATTTGTAATGGACAAGGCCTTGTTTTTATTGCCAAGTAAAATGGTCAATTCTGCTTTGTGACCCAACCAATATTGCCTCATAATGTTGTCTGGGTCTAGGTCCAATTTATCTATGCAGGTATCTAAAAAATCTACGGCCTGTTTGCCCAGTCCCTTTGCATGTAAAATACTGGCTTCTAATAAGATATTAAAAAGTTTGATTACTCCTATGGTATATTTTCTTGTTGCCCTACATTCTTCCAGTAGACTTTCTACTTCTTGTCCCATCATGAACGAGGCCAAAGTAATGAAATGGTTGGCGTGACCAATACCTTCAAAACTATTGTGTTTTTCACCTAAGTGTTTAAGAATTTGACCGGTTTCATAGAGCTGTTCCATATCAGCCTCCAACCAATAAACATAACACATAACCAGCAACATGTATTCTTTTTCAATAGGATTCTCAATTCCATTCTTATTGTTATCAAAAATCCTTTTCACCTCTGCCAAAGCTCCTTTTACCTGAAGGGCGCCAAGCTTAAAAACCCAGGCATAACCTCGGGCATAACCAAAATTGGGGTTTATTAAATTTAACGCTTCGGTACAATCCACCAAACAAGCATTGTAATCCAAAGTAATATTGTAGGTATAATAACTTTTAAGCGCAAGGTACTCCCCTTTCAGTTCCTTCTCTAGTGAAAGTATTTGCTCTTCAGTAAAAGATTCAATTTCTTTGAACAAAATTTCGCTTTTTCCCATCTGAATTTGCAACCAACACTTGGTCAATTTCACTTCAGGATAAGGCAAATCCTGCATCAGTCCATATAATTTATTCAATTCTGTCCAATGACACTGGTTCAGCAATTCTCTTCTCACCTCGTTAAAAATACTTTTTGCTTTGTCCTGGTTGTGAACCAACAAACAATATTTAATCGCCTCCACACCTTGGTTGTGCGCTGTCAACCATTCTATGGTTTTCAACCAAAAAAACTCCTTTTCTCGGGGAGTTAAAAAAGATTCCGATTTATGGTTTAAAATATCACGGAATAAATGGTGGAACCGGTACTGATTTTGCCTTATTTTAATAATAAAAAGACCTGATTCAGAAAGTTCCTTTATAATTCTTATACAGGAACTAGAAATAGCCCCAAAAGACAGCAACATTTTCTCTTCGAATTGATCCAACAAAGCCAAGACCATCATCGACTTTTTTTCCTCTGCACTTAACTTCCCTAAAAAAAGATCTACTAAATGCTCAAAATCTGGATTTTCCAATCGTCCAATAGCCCTTAATTTAGCATCCATTTCATTGGCATCTTGAACATTGTACAGCATCAGCCGAATTCCGGAAATCCACCCCTCTGAAATGCCTAGAACTTGTTCGATATGAAAAGTAGAAATAAATGGCCGTGCATTTAACAAAGTTGCCACTTCGCTTTTGTTGAACCTAAGCTGGTCGTACCGTATTTCAAACAACCACTCTTTTTGTTTCCATTCAATTAAAGGAAACGGCGGGTCGTTTCTTGATGCAATTATAACTTGGGCTCGGAACAAAGGGTCCTCAATTATCCGAATTAAAAACTGGTGGACGTTGCCCGATCGCACCCATTGGTAGTCATCCAATACAAGGGTTGGATTGCCTTGGTTACTGAAAGACACAAGCAACATGTCATAAATCTCATCCAACGTAAAATTGGCCGAAGATTGTAGCAGCTGTTGTCCTTTGGAGTGTTCCAGTTGTAACAACAAGCTTTTCCATAAGTCCTTTTCCGATATCCCATTCTTTTTGATATCCACCCTAATACAAGGTTTTTCAGACACCCATTGGTTTAATAATACAGATTTGCCATATCCGGATGGAGCGCTGATCAAGATACATTTGGCCAATGGATCCATTGCTTTTTTTAACCTTTTCCTTTCTATTAAATGCCCCATAAATCCACTATACAAATAACAATTATGGTCTTAATTTTTATATTTAAATGCATACCTGGCCGAAAACTGAACTCTAAAAAAGCCATCACCTGCTCCACTTTCTATTCCCCTATACCCATACATACTTTCTACTCCAAACAACAATTCTGGCGCAGGGTTGTACAACAAATTAGCAGAAGCACTCCATGCTCTGTTATTGGCTTCTAAACCGGTATATTCGGATGGATTATTAGCTTGTAAAAAGGAATAATTAAAGCTAGACCGCCATTGTGCATTCCAATGATGCAAATAAGCTACATAACCATTAATTGAATTGATCGTTTCTAAATCACCTGCATCGTTAATAACTGCTCCATTTAAAAATGCCAAGGCAAGGTACCTTCCCAAGCCATTTCCATAGGTGGCTGACAACCGTATATCATCTCTTTCTCCTGTATTAATTTTAGCACCGCCGGTAACCCCAAATCCAAACTGCCCATGTCTATTCTCTTGGGCGTCGTAATACCTAATATTTCTGGCAATACCAGCTACGCCAGCCTCACCCCAATCTCCATTAAAATTTCTTCTGACCACCGCATCTGGAATTCCACCAGAAGATATCTGAAAAGCCCCCCCACCATTTGGAGTGATAGTGGACTCCGGTAACTCCAAAGAAAACTGCCATTTATCCAACGTATACCGTACTTGGGGCTGTCGTCCAAACACAATGCCTTCAGCTGCTCCAGCAAAATCCAAATCATCTGGAATAATTACTACCATAAAGGTTGTCCAGGTCTGTCCGAATTTCCAATTTCCAAAATCAAAATAAAAGTGTCGAATTCTAGGGTTATAAGAATTACTTACCCTTTGGTCTCCTCCTTCGGACAATAAAAAATCCATTTCAAAGTACACTCTTACTGGTTTTCCCAATAATTCATTTTTCAAATCGACAAAAAACCTTGATTCCTTAATGTGCATGTGGGTATCAAAAGCATTCTTCCCACCTATTGGAATGCCACTTGGTAAATGTATGTCTCTTAGTGGACTGTCTTGGGTGGGTTCACCGCCTTCAAAAGAAGTAAACATCACGTCCATTTTTGCAAATCCTCCTAAAGTAAAATCAACTTTTTTTTTAGAAGAAGGAGGTGTTTCCTGGCACCACGAAGCAAAAGGCAACAAAAACACCAAAGCAGTTTTTAATAGAATTTTCATATTTTAGAACATTATCGTGGCGCCGAGCAAAGGCCCCAAGACATTAACTTTGGTTTCTACTCCGTCGTCATTCCTTTCATAATGAAAACCTCTGAACCCTGCATTTACCAAAACTATTTTACTAACCTTAAAGGAATTTACATAGCTAAAATCGTGGGAGAACTTGGAAGACTTTCCAATCCCAAAACCACCAGCATTATAAGCCACCGACAACAAAAATTTTGGAGAGATGGCAAACCTAGTCCGAAAACCAACCATGAGGTCCCACCATTCTAAACCTGTATTGCTCTTGTCATCTAAAATGGGCGTATCGTTGATGACCAATTTGTAATTAACATCCACGTCGTTCAGCCAATATTTCCCTCCTATGGCAAAATCCAAAGACCACCCTTTTAACACTTCATCCGCTCCAAACTCGTAGTTATCGTACAGCGTGTATGCTGCCTTAATGTCGAATATTTTTTGTTGGATCGTTAGGTCTACATCCAAAGGCCCTACACTTTCTTTGGCTCCCAGTGTGGCAAAAGTCCCGTCAAATGTGGCGGTTAGTTTTTTGTACCGCACTGCACCAACTATCTGAAAACCAGCATTGGTCATAGAAGACAAATCACTGAACGACTGCCTAATTTTTTCTCCACCAACATCCGTTGATTGTGCCGCCAAAAGAGCATATGGTGTAATTGAAAAACCCCAATCCTTCTCATTTTCTTGTGTTGAAAAATTTTTACGGGTGTCTTGAGCAAAAGCAAAAGCACCTATACATAGTAACAAAGTTGTAAGCTTCAGAATTCTCATATTAATGGTAGTGAGGTTATAGTCCAAATCTGTAATTAATGGCCAACATCAACTGTTGTTTTGACTTTAGAGCACCATACTCCGCTCTCAATTGCCATTTTTGGCTGTGCTGGTAATTGAACCCTAAAATCATATTCCAATTGTATTCTAGTCTTTTATTAAATTTATAATGTACGGTAGACTCACTGAGGCCTCCCAAAAAGCCTCGAACTGTAGCCCATCTTAATTCTGCCTGGGCTTTTTCTTGAAAGGACAGTTCCTCCCAATCAGGAGACATTTTATAATCTTCCCATTGCTGGTCTATGTCCTCGAGCGCATCTGGATTGAGGTTCAAAGCCTCGGCTAAGTCTATTTTACCGGAGGTCTTGCTATCCAGTTTTTGAAACTGCGCTCCTCCCCATACTGCCCAAAATCTATCTGGCGTTTTTGTCATAAATCTTTTAATAATTCTCAATCCACTTACCTCCACACGAACAGGTTCATCCAAGCGCACATTGGTAGTCCAGGACCACGAATAGTCTACACCAATATTAACCGGCCCTAGAGGAGCAACTGCCAACAAGTTTATTCCATAATACTTCCCATCAATATCGGTGGTGCTTTCAATTGTTACTGGTGCAGTCAATCGTATGGTTTGGTCACCCCACACTTTACCATAATACCCTCCTACAGATAAAAAAGGCAATATCCAAGTATCAAAACGGGCATTGACGGTAGCAATTCTCCCATCTGATTTACCAAACTCAATTAAATCACTAATCGGTTCTAACCGGCTAAAATCAGGACTTTCATCATTTTGAGTAAAAGCCATTTCAAATTCGTCTAGTACAATACCTTGTTTGTTGTATATACCGCCTAACATAAACCCATGCGGGAGTTGTAGTTTATACCCTTTTTTGTATGCCTTTTTGCCCAAAACGGGAAATAGAAACGGATATTCTTTTCCAACCTGCGTGCTATCAATTTCTTGTGCAAATACTTTGGGAACGGAAGTGCAAAACAAACAACAGCCTAAAACTACCAAAGCAAAGCAGCGAATCTTTTGAGTAGCGCAAATGTTTTTTAAATTATTCAGGACTAGAAGGTTAATCTTATATTTAATTTTAAATAAAAGTAAAAAAAAATGTTTGATCTGCGATGTGAAAAGAACAAAACATCGAAGAAATTGTTCTCTCCGATGTTTGGTAAATAAAAACAAGACAGCATTTGACCTATTGCCCACCCCATTTTTTGTTCCTGACAACCCAAGTGCTCAGGCCTTCTTTATTGAAAACAGTGTTTTAACTTTGCGTTTTGTATAAGGGAGGAACATTGGAACTTGTTTTCTGTATTGCTCGTATTGCTCTCCAAACACATTTTTCATATCGCGTTCTTCAAACAAAGTTCCAATAACAAAATAAGCGGATAGTAATAAGGCAAAAACAAAATGGGTACCACTCATGATTGGCGTCGCCCACAATCCAATAATTCCTCCAAGGTACAGAGGATGCCGCACCACCTTGTACAAACTTTTCACTCTAAATTCTAACGCGACATAGGGTTTGTTAATTAGTTCGAAATAGGTTTGTCGCAAACCAAACAAATCAAAATGATTGATTAAGAAGGTACTTACAAACAACATACCCCAGCCAAAAAAGAACAAAACATACAATAATAAGTAGAGTACCGTGCCTTTTTCTACCGACCAAATACTGCCACCCATTGGGGCCCATTGCACTACGAGAAAAGCCAACAACAGACCGGATATCAAAACAAAAGTACTCCTTTCGATAGGAACAGGAAGAAACTTTTTTAACCATTTTTTAAAGGAAGGCCTGGCCATAATACTGTGTTGTAAACCAAACAACATTACCAATCCAACATTTTTAAGCAACGCCATCCAAAAGGGAAGGCTGGCGGGCCGGTCTATAGAAATAGCTGGAATTAAATGGCTGACAGACAATATCCAAAATAACAAGGAAGCAAAAGCAATTAAGTAGGCAGCAGTGGAATAAACGAATTGAAGTATCTTTTTCATTTTCTTTTGTTTTAGTGATGGCAACAAAAGTAACGTGAAAAGCTCCCCCTTTGATAGGCTAAAAAGTCATAAAAATAGGCCAATAGGTTACATCCATAATAGATTATGGGACTGCCTTTTGCAAACGGAATTGATGGGGCGTACGATGGAACCTTTGTTTGAATATTCTGATAAAATGAGATGGGTCTTCGTACCCACATTCAAAAGCCACTTGGTTGACCGTTTCTGCACTCCCTAACAACTTTTGACAAGCCAACTCTAGTTTTTTAGTTTTGATCCAAGCGCCAGGAGTTTGGTTATAGTAAGCTTTAAAAGCCTTTTTAAATGTTGATAAGCTCATTTGACACAATTGGGCGTATTCTTCTAGCTTTAAATTGTAAGCATAATTCTCTTCCATTATTCTCGACATAGAATAATCCTTATTTTGGCTTAATGAAATTAAGTATTTTCTTAAATCTAGCTGGTGGTGGTTGGTGAAAAAATTCAACAGCAACTCTTCAAACTTCAGTTTCAACAAAGCCTGGTCCGGGCTGTTTGGTAAATTCAAATAAGTTAAAATAGACTGGTAATAACCTTCCAATAAAGAGTCTGAGTCGATTCTTAACACGGCATCCTGCGCAGACAAATCTTGCTGTTCAAGGTTTAAAAAATGAGGGTATTTTGATAAAAATGACTGAATAAATGCATCCGGTATAAAGAAAAAAACGGCACAAAAATCGTCATCAAAATACTGATGGGTCAGATTGGCGCCTTTTTTCACAAACAAGATATCCCCATCTTCCACCAAATAATCCTGATGGGTAGTACGCCACATTTTTTTACCTGAAGCAATAAATGCAAAATAATTGCTATCGGACCATATGCCATATTTGGTTTCCTCCTGCATGCAGGTATACTCTACATACAGGAGATTGTCCACTTCCAATTTTTTAAAAAGCGTAGAGGTTTTGAATGCCTGATGTAAATTGATCATATTGATATTATTCAACCTGCCTTAACCCATTCAATTTAATTAAATTAATTGGATTTCAATAGCAGCATCAGGCACCAAACTCTCACAAGTGCTTCAATACACCAAGGTCTGTATTGCTCTAGCTGGAATTTTTAAGTGTGCTTCCTGCCCTTCGATATAAAGTGCATACTCTATTGTTTCCTCTGTTGGATTCATGACAATAGTTGCAATGCCACCCGCTTCATTTTTCCAACTGCAGCTCATCAAATTAGAATGGCTGGTAGAAGTACCAAGGCGCACCGCTCCTTTTTGAACGAACTTTGAAAAATGTCCGATGTAGTAATAACTCGGAGTAAACACCAATGAATCTGAAGTTACATCGCCATGAATCGGGGCAAAACAATAATTGCCCACATGGTTGGGGCCACCATTTTGATTCAACAAAATATTCCAATCGGTCCAGCCTACAGTTCCTTTGTTAAAATCGTTGATCATAGAACGTCCATAACGCTCTGCATTGGGCCAGTATTGGTATTTTTCCGCATCAAAAGCCTCGTTACAACCCTCTGTAAACAACAATTGTTTATCTGGATATGCCTCCTTAACACTTCCCAAATTATCGAACAACGGCGTTCCTCCCGCCCAAGTTTCATACCAATGAAACCCAATGCCCCATGCATACTTGGATGCTTCTGGGTCATCAAATATCACGTTGGCTCTATTGGGAATAAGGTCCCGGTTGTGGTCCCATACAACAATTTTTTTATCACCATAACCACTTTTCTCCAAAGTTGGACCTAAATAATTTTTCAAGAAATCACGTTCTTCTTCAGCTGAATATATACAAGATTCCCAACGCTGGGTAGCCATCGGTTCGTTTTGAATGGTGATGCCCCAAATGGGCATTCCTTCTTGTTCGTAGGCCTCAATAAACTTCGCATAATAGTTGGCCCAGCTTTGATAATATTGCGGCTTTAACTTCCCTCCCTGCAACATTTGTCCATTTGTTTTCATAAAAGAAGGCGGACTCCACGGGCTGGCATACAAAGGAATGCCACCAGCAGCTTTGAGCGCCCTTTTTATCATAGGAATTCGGTATTTCCTATCGTGTTCTATGGTAAAAGATTGCAAAGCAGAATCCCCTTCCTCTACATAAGTAAAACTTCCAGAACTAAAATCACAGCTGTGGATTGGGGTTCTGATAAGGCTGTATCCGATTCCTTTTGGCCCATAATATGCTTGGATGAGTTTTTCTTGGTTCTCCTCTGATAACTGAGCAAAAACTTCTGCTGAAGCATCCGTAATAGCGCCTCCAATCCCCAAAAATTTTTGAAATGTATTATTAGGGTTAACAAAAATAGACTTTTCTACTTCCAGCGGTTGGCTTTTTTCCTTCAACTGTACTTTGCTTACAAGTGCCAATCGATCCGCTAGATTTTGTGCCGTTTGGAAAACCGCTATTTCCTTTCTTTTTCCAATTGAAATCGGCTCTTTTTGATCGGTAGCAAGCGCTTGTTTTTGTTCGATGTTAGAGGTACAAGCATAAGAAAACAACAACACTACCAAGGCTAGTAAATAATACAACCCTTTCGTTGTCCAATAGGAGTTTTTTGAATTTTTCATATGAGATGCTGCAAGGGTATTCCCTTGGCTTTAGTTTAGTGGATGTCCGATCGTACATTCTATTGGATTGCAATTAGGGGGGGTAACTGCAAAATGAATGTTTCCAATCGTTGACAGAAATTTTGTTGCTCAAGATACAACCTTGTAAATCAACAACGCAACAAATCAACCATATTTTATTCGAATCTGTTTTGGGTTTGGCCAGCTTATCGGATCCATTATTATTACCATATAGCGCCAAAAACTCCGGTCCTATTTGTTCATTTACAACTATATATTTAAATTAAAGACCATAAATAAAAAACAGCGCATTATGGGGATATTTGATAAGCTAAGAAATGAATTCATCGATATAATTGAATGGGTGGATGACTCCAGCAACACCTTGGTTTATCGGTTCGATCGGTACCAATCCGAGATAAAAAATGGAGCAAGACTAACGGTTCGAGAAGGCCAAATTGCTGTTTTTATCAATGAAGGTGCCATTGCCGATGTTTTTACACCGGGTATGTATACTTTAAACACAGAAAACATGCCCATTCTATCTACCCTAAAAGGTTGGAAGTATGGATTTAATTCTCCTTTTAAAGTAGATGTCTACTTTGTTAATACACGCAATTTTACGGACCAAAAATGGGGCACAAAAAACCCGATAACTTTATCGGACGATCGATTTGGAATGATAGAAATGCGAGCGTTTGGTACTTTTGTATTTAAAGTTATGGACGGAGGCACTTTTATAAAAGAAATAGTGGGAACCGATGGTCATTTTACTACAGAAGAGTTAACCAACCAACTGAGAAGCCTATTGGTGACGCGCTTTACCGATGCAGTAGGAGAAGCCAATTTACCCATAGAACAATACGCAGCCAATTCGAATGAATTATCCGATGGCGTGCACGGTATCCTCAATAAAGATTTTGAACGTTATGGCATAGAGATTACACGCTTTTTAGTAGAGAATATTTCCATGCCAGATGAAGTTAAAAAAGAAATTTTTGAGCTGAGCAGGTTGGATAAAATTGACTTGGATAAACTCACTAAAATGAAGGCAGCCAAATCCATGGAAAAAGCAGCGGAAAATCCAAGTGGTACTGCTGGTGCAGGCATGGGCATGGGCATGGGTTTTGCCATGGCGAATCAAATGGGCAACACTTTTTCTCAGCAAAACCAGGCGCCCAAACAAAACGCACCGACACCGCCTCCAATTCCTCCTACTCTATCCTTTTTTGTAGTTAGCAATGGCCAGCAAGCAGGTCCATTTGATCTGAATACTTTGAAACAGATGGCTGGCAAACAACAATTTTTAAAAAATACGTTGGTGTGGAGACAGGGGATGGACAATTGGTCGGAGGCCCAAACAATTCCTGAACTCAAAGCCCTCTTTGGTAGTGTTCCACCTCCAATACCAGGAGCTTAATGGAAGAACAAAAAACAACCACTGTTACAGGTACCTTTGCTTGCACCAATTGCGGGGCGGACTTAACATACAAGCCAGGCAGCACCCACCTCAATTGCACCTACTGTGGTACAGACAACCACATTCCGGAAATAAAAGAAGTTATAAAGGAATTTGATTTTCATCAATATATAGAGGACCACCAAGAAGACATACATACCCACTCCATTCATGTGGTAAATTGCGGTAGTTGCGGCGCTACTACTTCTCTAGAACCCAATGTAACGGGAGCTTCCTGTGCCTACTGTGCTTCTCCTTTGGTTGCAGATCAAGTACACAAAGAATCCATTATAGAACCCAAATCACTCCTTCCTTTTAAACTAAATAAAGAAGAGGCTTTGGCTGCATTTAAAAAATGGGTTGACCAATTGTGGTTTGCTCCCAACAAACTTAAAAAAGCGACTTTAAACTTTGACCATTTTAAAGGGGTCTATATACCTTACTGGACATTTGATGCCAATACTTTTTCTAAGTACGTGGGGCAAAGAGGAGATTATTACTATGTAACGGAGTCTTATACCACTACCGAAAATGGAAAAACTGTTTCAAAAACAAGACAAGTGCGTCGAACCCGGTGGAGTTATGCCAGTGGGGATGTGGACCATTTTTTTGACGATGTACTCACTGTAGCTACCAAAAGTTTGTCGCAACAGCACATCTACCAATTGGAACCCTGGGATCTAGAAAACTTAATCCCTTTTGATAAAAAATACTTGTCTGGATTTATTACCGAAAAATACCAAGTAGATTTAGAAGATGGTTTTTCTATAGCCAAAGGCAAAATGGGGCAAAAAATCGAAGACATGGTACGGCTTCAAATTGGAGGGGACACCCAGCGAATCCTATCGGTTGAATCCGATTATAGACAAATAAAATTCAAGCATTTGTTGCTCCCTGTATATGTAAGTGCCTATCGTTTTAACAACAAACTTTTTCGCTTTTTAGTAAATGGACGAACTGGCGAAGTGCAGGGAGAAAGACCATGGAGTTGGATAAAAATATCTTTAGCTGTATTAACCGGAATTACCATAGCTGGGATACTTTATTTTATCAGCCAAAGTTAAACCACCTCTCTAATAACTATTTTAAAACTTCTCTAGGGAGGCTTTGCAATAAATATTGACATCTGTCAGCTTATTGTTATAACTTGCAGCATGGATGACATAAAAGCTTTTGCAGATAAGATTGTTACGGCAATTGACGGGGACACTTTTAATAAAGTAACCTTAAGCAAGCCCACCGATAAAGAAGGAGAACTTGAAAATGTTTACATTCGGTTGGTGCTTCTCAAAAGCATTCCGCAACTTAGTTTTACGTACCGGTTCAAAACCAATGACCAAGTAAAAAACTACACCATCGAAAAAGGCATTCAAAAAATTCAGGCTTTGTTGGAGGTAGATTTTAAATTTGGCAATCTTTTCACAAAAGAAGCGCAAATTACACTGGCTCAAAATAAAAAAGGAAATAGAAAAATTTTAGTCCAACAGGCTCCAAGTGTTCTAAATAGGAATCAAAAACACGACCGTAAAAAACTTAAAAGAAGCCAAGCAGATACCCCTTTCCTATATGAACTAGGGGTGTGCGATGCACAGGGAAAAGTAATACCGAAGATGGCCGATAAATACAGGCAAATTAACAAGTATTTAGAAATTATTGAAGGACAATTGCCCCATCTGGACCCGAACAAAAAAATCAACATTGTTGACATGGGGTCTGGTAAAGGGTACCTCACTTTTGCTTTGTACGATTATTTAAAATCCAAAGAAATAGATGCTGTAGTATATGGTATTGAACTAAGACAAGAGCTGGTGGATTTTTGTAACGGTGTAGCAGACAAGTGCGACTTTGAAGATTTGCATTTTATATGCCAACCCATAGAAAATTTTGAGCAGCCTATTGATGTACTCATTGCCCTGCACGCTTGTGACACCGCAACGGACGATGCCCTAAACATTGGTATCAGGTCGGAGGCCAGTTTGATAATTTGTGCCCCTTGCTGCCACAAACAAATACGACAACAACTCAAAGGCAAAGAACAGAGTAGCCCACTCTTAAAATATGGTATATTTAAAGAACGACAATTCGAAATGGTAACCGACACCATAAGGGCATTGCTTTTGGAGCACAACCAATACAAAACCAATGTGTTTGAATTTGTTAGCAACGAACATACCAGAAAAAACATCATGATGATTGCTGCCAAATCTTCACAAACCCACCCAAAAGCTCTAAAAAAAATCAATGCCTTAAAAGAACAATACAACATTGATTATCAACAACTTGAAAAGCTGTTATCGAATAACACAAACTGATCCAATAAAAAAGTTAGCGGTAATGGAACAAAAAAAATTCGACTGCGTTTGCTTTACTAGACGACTGGTCATATATTTGAAAAAGTATATAGCTAATTAATTTGGATTGGTATGACGGTAGCAGAAAAGGCAGTAGATAAACGAGAAGAGATATTACAGAAAGGACTAGAAGTAATTTGGACTAAAGGTTACAACGACACGAGTGTCAACGACATTGTAAAAAGTGTTGGCATACCCAAAGGTTCGTTTTATTACTACTTCGAATCTAAAGAAGCTTTTGCCATTGAAGCACTAAATACCTACATCGAATATATTAAAGGTCTTATGCATAATGCAATGGGCCAGGTCCAAGGAGAAACGCCGCTGGATAAAATAAAGATGCTAATTGAAAGGAAAGTAGACTTTATGGTGGAAGATCCCTATTATAAAAATGGCTGCTATATGTTCAACTTAAGTTCTGAAATGGCCATGCACAGCGAACAAATAGGCAATGCGATTGCTGGTCATTGTTGTGATATTTATGGGATGCTGGAAGGCTTGGTACAAGAAGCTATTGACGCAGGTCAGATTACCAACACTTCTGCTAAAGAAGTGGTCGCATTTATGGACTACGCATGGAATGGGGCCGCTGGTATATATAAGAGCACCAAAGACCCTGCTACATTCGATAATTTAAAGAACATTCTATTTAATAAAATTCTTACATAATTTTTTTTAACATTCTTGTAACCGACCGGTCAATTATACGTAAACAGTAAACTAATTGACTGGTCAACTAAAAACTAACTACACTCACTAACTGACTGGTCAACTTTACTACAATGGAAAAACAAAACAACAAATTCAACGCGTTCAGCATCAAATGGGCTGAATGGGTGGTAAAAAGAAAATGGGTCGTTCTAGTATTTACACTAGCAATGGCCTTTGGATTAGGCTCCGGTGCCTCAAAATTAGGTTTTGACGGCGATTACCATGTATTTTTTAGCGATGAAAACCCTGAGTTAAAGGCTTTCGATGATTTGCAAGATAAATACACCAAAGACGACAATGTTATCATCGTATTGTCTCCCAAAGAAGGCAATGTATTTACAAAGGAAACTTTAACAGCAGTAGAAGAACTAACCAATGAATCTTGGAATACGCCATTCTCTTCTCGTGTAGATGGCATAACGAATTTTCAGTATACAAGAGCGGTAGAAGACGACTTATACGTCGATGATTTGGTTTCCAATGCAGCTTCAAAGACTGCTTCTGAAATAGACATCATTCAGAAAGTCGCATTAAAAGAACCTTTGTTGCTCAATCGACTCATTAGCAAAAATGGACAAGTAACTGCTATTAACATAACAGTAAAACTACCTGGAGAGGCCATCACCGAAATCCCAGAAGTTACTGCCGGTGTAAGGGCTATTGTAGAGGAGTTTAACAACAAATACCCCGACATAGAAACCCATCTTTCTGGGACCATCATGATGAATACGGCTTTTTTTGAAGCATCTCAAAAAGATATGTCCACTTTAATTCCATTGATGTTTTTAATGGTAATATTGACACTTTTGTTTTTAACCAAGAGTTTTTCCAGTACCTTTTCAACATTAATAGTGATTATTTTATCCATCGTTTCGGCCATGGGAATCGCTGGCTTTATTGGAATCAAATTGACCCCTCCATCTGCCTCTGCTCCTACCATAATTTTAACATTGGCTGTTGCGGATAGCATCCATATTATCGTTACGATGTTACAACAAATGAAAAAAGGGCTGCCCAAACGCGATGCTTTAATTGAAAGTGTCCGGCTTAATTTTCTTCCTGTTATCATCACTAGTGTAACCACAATTATTGGGTTTCTTTCGATGAATTTTGGCGATGTACCACCATTTTGGGATTTGGGTAATATGACGGCCATAGGTATGACGGCGGCCTTGTTTTATTCTGTTACAATTTTACCAGCCCTTTTAATGATCCTTCCGGTTAAAGTGAAAATTAAACAAGATTCAGCCAAGGGCATTAATTGGTATGAAAAGATTGGGTACTACGTTTCCGAAAGGCCTTTTAGAATGACCATAGTGTCTTCTTTGGCCATCGCAGCACTTGCCATCTTTTCTTTTAGAAATGAATTCAACGATGAATTTGTCAAGTATTTTGACAATACGGTCAAGTTTAGAACCGATACCGACTACATTGCGGACAACCTAACCGGTGTTTACAATATTGAGTTTTCTGTTCCAGCTAAAGAAGAGGGTGGCATCAACAACCCTGAATATTTAGAAAGATTACAAGCTTTTGAAGATTGGTTGTATGCCCAAAAAGAGGTGACCCATGTCAATGCGTATACAGAGGTGGCCAGAAGGATTAATAAATCCATGCACGGCGACCAAGAAAAATACTACACGATCCCGACCGACCGGGAAGAAGCCGCACAGTACCTTTTGTTGTATGAAATGTCTCTGCCATTTGGTTTGGACCTCAACAATCAAATTAACGTTTCTAAATCGGAAACGCGGGTTACCATCACAACCGAAAATTTACCAAGTGCATCTTTGATTGCTTTGGCCAAAAGATCAGAACAATGGTTAAAAAACAATGCCCCTGCCTACATGCATACCTTGGCTACGAGCCCAACTTTGATGTTTTCCAACCTCGGATTCAGACAGGCTGAAAGCATGTTGAAAGGAAATATTATTGCCCTCATCCTAATCTCTATTGTTTTAATATTTTCTTTGAAAAGTTTCAAGTTGGGGTTATTGAGTTTGATTCCAAATGTAACACCAGTATTAGTTGGGTTTGGTATATGGGCCATGGTTTCAGGTCAAATCAATACTGGAATGGTCATTGTATTTGGTATGACTCTTGGTATCATAGTGGACGACACGGTTCATTTTATGTCCAAATTTCTTCGGGCCCGTAGGGAGTTTAATTACAGCCCGGCAGAAGCCGTTCGCTATGCCTTTACCACTGTAGGGAAGGCCATTGTAACCACCACCTTGGTATTGGTAGTAGGCTTTGCGGTATTATCCCAATCGAGTTTCGGCCTCAATAGTGGTATGGCTAGAATTTCTACTATCATCATTTTTGCTGCCTTGGTCATAGACTTTGTTCTACTTCCAGCACTTTTAATAATTACTTCAAAATCAGGTAGCGCAGCAAACAAACCCACTTTAGCAACCGTAAAAATCAAAAACAATTAAGCATGAAAAAATTATTGATAATCGCATTCCTCGGACTCTTTCTTATGATAGAGAGTTTTGCCCAGTCGGCCGAACAAAAAGGACTAGAAATAGCAAAAAAAGCAGAAAAAGCGGACTTAGGGTTCGGTAGTACCACTGTAAAACTTAAGATGGTACTCAAAAACAAAAACGGTCAAGTGAGTGAACGATTGCTCACTACGCGAACATTAGAATTGGACGTTGATGGAGACAAATCGTTGATTACATTTGAAAGCCCCAAAGATGTTAAAGGAACCTCCACTTTGACTTTCACCCATAAAGTTGGGTCGGATGATCAATGGTTGTATTTGCCTGCAATTAAAAGGGTAAAAAGAATCTCTTCTTCCAATAAGTCCGGGCCTTTTATGGGCAGTGAGTTTGCATATGAAGACCTTTCTTCTCAGGAGATTGAAAAATACACTTATAAGTATTTGGAGACCAAAGGGGACTTGGTACTGGTAGAACAATACCCAGTAGATCCTAAATCTGGTTATACCAGAAGGGTCATTACCTACAACCAAGCCAAAGGGTATAGAATTGAAAAAGCCGTTTTTTATGATCGGAAAAATTCCAAACTAAAAACTTTGACCTATACCGATTACAAACTGTATGAGCAGAAACATTGGCGCGCTGGTGTTTTTGAAATGGTCAACCACCAATCCAATAAAGAAACTAGGTTGATTTTTTCCGACTACGATTTCTCTGCTAAACTAACAGAAACAGACTTTACGCAGAATGCATTGAAGCGGTCTGGGAATTAAATTTTGATCAAGGGCCCTCCCAACTGAGGGCCCTTTTAAACAAAAAACATGAAATATTTTATCTTCGCACTTTTGTTCCTACCCTTTTTTGTGCAAGCACAAGATAAAAAAGCGGAACACGATTTTGAACTTGAATTAGAAGGAGAATACCGCTATTTTTTCAGCGATGGCCAGTTTGATCACCAAGACAAACACTACCCATCTCTGGCACTAAGGCCAAAATATTCTGTAACTTGGAATGAAGGCGAAGATGCTTTCCACTTCAAAGGTTTTTTTCGCTGGGACAAGGACATTAAAAGAACCCATGGCGATATAAGAGAACTGTATTATCAAAAAGCCAAAAACCAATGGGAGTTAAGTGTAGGTATTAAAAAGATCTACTGGGGGGTAACAGAAAGCAACCACTTGGTTGACATTATCAATACCACGGACTTAGTAGAAAGTTTTGATGGCGAAAAAAAGTTTGGCCAGCCCATGGTACACTTTTCTTATATGACCAACCACATTGGAACCTTTGATTTTTTCTACCTTCCTTACTTCAGAAAACAAATATTTCCAGGAGAAAAAGCAAGGCTGCGTTACAGTATTATCATAGAAGACGATGCCATACCTTTTGAAAGCAGTCAAGAAACTGCTCATCAAGATTTTGCAGTACGTTGGTCCAACTCTATCAGCATTTTTGATATTGGCCTATCCTACTTTAAAGGAACCGGTCGAGAACCCTTCTTCAATTCGGATGGCGAAGGCAACCTGGTTGTAATATACCCTATTAACAGCCAAACAGGTTTGGATGTACAAGCCACAACAGGACCAGTGCTTTGGAAAGTAGAAACAATAATGAGAAACAATACTTTTCAAGAGATGCGGGCCTTTACAGGAGGTTTGGAATATACGTTAGGCAATGTGGGCAACAGCGGTATGGACATAGGTTTACTCGCAGAATATTCCTACGACAACAGAGGAGACTGGGCATTGAACGCTTTACAAGACGACTTATTTGCGGGAGGCAGGTTTGCATTTAATGACATCAACAGCAGCGAGGTGTTAATCGGAGCTATGATGGACCTTGAGAAAAGCAGTAAAATTTACAGCATTGAGGCATCCAGGCGCATCAAAAACTCACTTAAAATAGAATTAGAAGGTAGGTTCTTTAGCAACATTGACCCGAAGGAATTAATATTAAGCAACTTCAAAGAAGACAGCTTCCTCCGATTTACTGTATTTAAATATTTTTAGATAAAATTTTTATCATGGGTAGCCCTTTAAACATTCGTGTTTATTGGGCTTTTTTTATTCTGGTAAATCCGGCTACTTTTGTTGCCTATGGATTCTATACGTATTTCTCCAATACAAGCTGAACTAACTTATGACATAAGACAAAGAGCCATGTGGCCCAACGAAAGCTTGGACTTTATAAAACTAGAACACGATTCTATTGGACAACATTGGGGCTTGTTCTGTAAAGATGAGCTGGTTTCCGTTGTTTCGACTTTCGACAACACCAGCAACAACACCTGCCAATTTAGAAAATTTGCCACGTTACCTCATTTACAGGGCCAAGGGTATGGCAGCCGTTTGTTACAGTTTATTATACAAAAAAAAACACCACAGTATCAACTGTGGTGCAATGCCCGCAAAGACAAAATAATATTTTATAAACGCTTTGGTTTATTTTCTACTGAAAAGACTTTTTCAAAAAAAGGCATCCAATACCTAATTATGAAAACCAAAACGAATTAAGCTTTTACCGTTTCTGCTCGCCCAAACTGTTTTAAAGTTTTATAATGCGATTTAATAGCGCCAATAAAAGTTTTATTCTCAATGTAATCTATATCATATTGCTTGGCTACTGACCGAACTATTTTAGATAGTTCTGGATAGTGCACATGGCATATGTTAGGAAATAAATGGTGCTCAATTTGAAAATTCAAACCACCACATAAAAACTTAGCCATAAAACTAGAAGTAGCAAAATTAGCTGTAGTTTGCATTTGATGGACGGCCCATGCCTCTTCTACTACCCCTTCACCATCGGGCTCCGGGTAATCCGTTCCTTCCACAACATGTGCCAGCTGAAATACCAAGCCCATCACAAGGCCTTCAGAAAAATGCATCACTAAAAACCCAATCAAGTACTGCCACCATGTAATGTCCAACACCACCAATGGCACCACTATAAACAAAGTATAATACAATGCCTTAAAGAAAAATAAATTGAAATATTCTTTTTTTGGATGGAACCTATTGTCAGTCTCCCCTATTTTTTCTTTAAAAAACTTTAAATAATCCTTTCTAACTACCCAAGACAAAGAAGACAAACAGTATAGAAAAAAAGCATACAAATGCTGGTACCGCATTACCGGTTTGTAAGCATCATATGGCGACAACCGAATCATTCCGGGTGCTACTTCCAAATCCTCATCGTGCCCTGGAATATTGGTGTAGGTATGGTGTACTTTGTTGTGGGTGATTTCCCATACATACATATTGGCTCCAATTAAATTGAATGTCAGTCCCAATATTTTGTTAATGGTGCTATTAGAAGAATAAGAACCATGGATGGCGTCATGACTAACATTAAACCCAATAAACGCTTGGACCATCCCTAACATTACAGCCAAAACAAACAAACCGCCAAGGCTAAACCCTCCAAATAAAATTAGTAAGTAAATGGCTACCAACAACCCTAAAAACAAAACGGTTTTCCCAACCATTTCGGCATTGGCATTTTTACTAATTTTGTTGTCTGTAAAATATGCATCTGTTTCTTTTTTAACATCTGCAAAAAATCCCTTCCGCTCGGAACCCTTAAATTTAATTTTCATAGGTATCTTTTTTTCAAAGTTCAAAACAATTTGAGTTTGCTCAACAAATTATGTTTAAAACCGTTTTTCCTTACCATGCTACGTATTAATCAACTTTGGAAAGTAGACAATTAAAGTTTGTTATTAAAATTTTATATCCAAAACTATCCCACACTAACGCTTGTTAGAGCCCTCAATTATAGGTTAATCAATTAAATACCAACAACTTATGATAATTAATGATTTTCATCATATTCATTATCAAAGACGCAAAAATATGGAATTGTTTGAATTATAAGTGAAATTTATAGTTAAAATATTACATGGCTTTTCAACCAAATAAATTGAATCAAAGGATGTTAAGCCCGAAAATAGTTTGAGCTTTTAAAACAAAACCCTATATTTTTACCATTATTCCCAAATCAGTTAAAAAGCTGCTATTTTTTTATAGTAAAATGAAGAAACTAAGAGATTTTTATGTAGCCCTAATGGTAGTTTTATTGGCATGCTTGATCTATTTCAAGGAGCTTCAAGAAAAAGGGATGGTAACGGTGGTTGCTATCACGTTAATTTTTATTTTTATTGATAAAATTATCATCAATAAAAAGATAAAAGACAAAGGGGTTAAAAAAATAAAAGTTAAGAAGTTTAACAACCAAGTCATTTTAATTCCAGGGATCGGGTTGGCACTTATTATTCTCAACCAACTGCTCACCAAATCTTCCGTGTCTATCTTAAATTTTTTACACTTCGAGAATGGCATCCTACTGGTTTTGTTTTTAACTATTGCTTTGATCAGGAAAGACATCATCCTCTTGTTAACAGAAAAAGGAATTGACTACAACTACAACACCATGTATATTAAATGGAAGGACGTGTACAAATACTCCATAGAAGATGGAGTATGTAGAATTCTTACAGAGGATCCGTCCAAATACATAGAGGTGAAAATAAAGCATTTAAAACCCGAAGATCTGCAATCCATTTCTGATGCCTTAAAGAGCAATGTTTCGGTTGATTCTTAGTCCGGAAAAAAAATATAAGCCCTACCCTTTGCAATTCTTATTGGGTGTTTATTAAAGACTGCTTATATTTGCCCACTTTATTGGAAAACCAATTAATCAATCTATTATGAAGAACTTTGTGGAAGAACTCAAGTGGAGGGGAATGATTCACGATATAATGCCAGGAACTGAAGAGTTATTATCCAAAGAAATGGTGTCTGGGTATATTGGCTTTGACCCTACTGCGGACTCCCTACATATTGGTAATTTAGTGCAAATTATGATTCTGGTGCATTTCCAACATGCAGGACACAAACCTTTTGCCTTAGTAGGAGGTGCCACAGGTATGGTGGGAGACCCTTCTGGTAAGTCAAAAGAACGCAACCTACTTTCAGAAGATCTTCTAAACCACAATTTAAGCTGTGTAAAAACGCAACTTCAAAAATTCTTGGATTTTGAAAATGGAGAGAATGCTGCAGAAATTGTTAACAACTACGATTGGTTCAAGGAGTTTAATTTCCTAGATTTTATTCGGGATGTTGGCAAGCACATTTCAATCAATTACATGTTGGCCAAAGATTCTGTAAAAAACAGACTGGAAAATGGCATGTCTTTTACTGAATTCACGTATCAATTGGTGCAAGGGTATGACTTTTATTGGTTGAACCAAAATAAAAACTGTAAACTCCAAATGGGTGGAAGCGATCAGTGGGGTAACATAGTTACTGGAACAGAACTGATTAGACGAAAAGCACAAGGCGAGGCATTTGCAATGACCTCTCCTCTGATCAAAAAAGCCGATGGGACGAAATTTGGAAAAACAGAAGGAGGCAATATTTGGTTGGATAAAGAAAAAACATCGCCCTACCAATTTTACCAATACTGGATCGATGCTTCAGATGAGGATGCGGCCAATTACATAAGAATATTTACTTTAAAGTCTCAAGAAGAAATTGAAGGCATTGAAGCAGAGCACAACCAAGACCCTGGCAGAAGAATATTACAAAAGGCGGTGGCAGAAGACATAACCGTAAGGGTGCATTCTAAAGAGGACTTGGATACCGCTATAAAAGCTTCCAATATTTTATTTGGGAAGTCTACGGCAGATGACCTAGCCTCTCTGGATGAAAATACATTGTTAGCCGTTTTTGAAGGGGTGCCTCAAACAAGCATTTCCAAAGAATCCTTCAATCTATTGGAGAACACAACAGATTTGCTTAGTGAAGCAACCAATGGACTTATTTTTAAATCCAAAGGAGAAGCTAGAAAAATGATTAAAGGAGGAGGCGTTAGCATCAATAAAAACAAAGTTACTGAACCCAATGCTCCTGTTGACTATTCGTTGTTAAAAGACAAATATTTAATTGCTCAAAGGGGCAAGAAAAATTACTTTTTAATTGCCGTTAAATAAACAAAAAGGCCGGCTCTATCACCGGCCTTTTTTTATTTATTATTGATAATATTAAATCCTACGGAGAGTTGAAACACATTGTTTTTGGCAGAGTAATCGCTGCTGCTAATGCCATCGATATCCGCTACGTTGGTCATCCCTATAATGTAACGGGCTACCACAGTAAACCTCGAAACATCCAAACCAGCTCCAAGCGCAATTCCTACGTCAGAACCCTTATAAAAATCTTTCAGATCGGTACCATCTTCATCTTTGGCAGAAGCCAAAAAACTAAATTGCGGACCGGCGTGTAAATTTAAAATATCAATTACATTGAAACGAAATAATATTGGTATGGAAATGTAACTCAATTCGTTTTTGAAATCTCCTTGTTTGGCACCTACCAAGTTGTACAACAATTCTCCTTGAATTCCTGCTTTCTCGCTAAACTTATAAGCAAATACACCCCCAACGTGGTACCCGGTGAGGGTCTCTGTATCAGGATCCGATGTTCCTCCTATTTCAACTTTTTGATTGGCAAAATTAACCCCGGCTTTAACACCTATAATAAGGCCCTGTGCTCGACTTAAACTGCAAATAAATAGAAGCACGCAAATTAGAGTAAATCCCTTTTTCATGTCTTTTTATGTTTGGTTTGTATATAATTTAACCAAAACGACTATAAAAAAACAGTTTACAAGCATATTTCCATCGTGTAAGCTGTTTTTGAGAATAAAATAAGGACAAATTAATTGATTCGATATCCCAAAGAGACCTGAAAGGTACGGTTGTTCATCTTTGTAGGCAATTCAGGAATGCCTTTGTCCGAAACATTAGTCAACCCTATCAAATATTTAAGATCCATTCTCAACCGCCACAAAACCATGCCTGCACCCAGAACCACTGAATAATCAAAATTATTAAAGTTATCTTTTAAGCTGGAAGTTCCTGGGTAGTCTGCATTCAATAGCCAGGCCAACTCCATACCCGCTTGTATATTAAAAATCCCATTAAAATCGTACAAAGCCATGGGTTGCAGAGCCAAGTAGTGCAAGACAAACTTTTCATCATTGATAAAGCCTCCTTTTTTAGAGTATTGCAGTTCTCCAAGCATACCTAAGTCTTCATTGAACATTTTCAAGCCAAAGACACCCCAGTGAAAATCATGTCTTGTTTTAATCGCATAATCTACGCCTTCATAACTAGTACTATTTAAGTTCAAACCTCCTCTTACGCCAAATTCAACCGTTTCGTCTTGCGCGAATGCATTCAAAACCAACAGCATACAACAAGCAAAAAATATCTTCTTCATAATTTATGACACCCCTTTTTCAGGGAATTTTCCAGTTATACTTTTAAAAAAACGCATTATATATTCAAAATCTTTGTTTTCATCCTCCGTAGGATAAAATGCATCTTTGACTACGACTGTTTTGGTAGCGTAGTCAAACCCAACCAATATTATTGGGATATTAGCACCTTTTGCTATGTAATAAAATCCAGTTCGTATCTTCTCTACTTTTTTTCTTGTTCCTTCTGGAGCAAGGGCTATTGCAAAGGCATCCTTCGAATTAAAAATATCCACCACTGCATCCACCATATTTTTGCTTTTAGAACGGTCCACTGGATATCCTCCCGTCCATTTAAAGAAAAAACCAAAAAAAGAATCAAACAACTCCTTTTTTCCAAGGTATTTCGCATTGGTTATTTTCAAAATTGATCGGCTCAATACCCCAATAATAAAATCCCAATTGCTGGTATGGGGGGCAACCGCAATAATGTACTTAGGAGGTGCGCTGTCAAAATTGTTTGCACACTTCCACCCCATCAACCTAAATAAAAATTTGCTAAACGCTCTGAACATATTGGTATCTGTAATAATCTAAATTACTTTATTTTATTCAAATAAAAAAAGGGGGCACGCCCCCTTGAATACAAATATTTATGTTCTGTTAAACCAATCCATCAATTAAAGAATCATCCGCAATATTAGGTACAGTAACCTTAAGTCCTGGAGATCGATCCATCTCTCTTTTTATGGCAAAAATGGCTTCTTTGTTTCGAGCCCAAGACCTTCTTGCAATGCCATTGTTTACATCGTAAAACAACATCATTTCCAAACGGCGCGCTGCTTCTTTGGAACCATCCAACAACATCCCGAAACCGCCATTCACTACTTCTCCCCAACCAACGCCTCCACCATTGTGGATGGATACCCAGGTAGCGCCTCTAAAACCATCACCAATTACATTTTGTATGGCCATATCGCTCGTATAACTAGAACCATCGTATATGTTACTGGTTTCTCTAAAAGGAGAGTCCGTACCGGATACGTCGTGGTGGTCTCTGCCCAATACAACAGGTCCTATTTTGCCTTCGGAAATAGCCTTATTAAAAGCCAGGGCAATTTTCGTTCTGCCTTCAGCATCCGCATATAAAATTCTAGCCTGTGAACCTACTACCAATTTATTTTCTTGGGCACCTTTAATCCATTGAATATTGTCTGTCATTTGTTGCTGAATTTCTGGTGGAGATTGTAATTTAATTTCCTCCAGCACTTCGCAAGCCAAGTTATCGGTAATCAAAAGGTCTTCAGGTCTACCCGATGTACAAACCCATCTAAAAGGACCAAAACCATAGTCAAAACACATAGGTCCCATAATATCCTGAACGTAAGAAGGGTATTTGAACTGTATACCATCTTCTGCCATCACATCGGCTCCTGCCCTACTCGCTTCTAACAAAAATGCATTCCCATAGTCAAAGAAATAAGTACCCTTGGCAGCGTGTAAATTAACAGATGCGGCATGGCGCCTTAGTGTTTCTTGTACCTCGCCCTTGAACTTTTCTGGGTCTTCGGCCATCATTTTTTTGGAATCCTCGAATGAAACGGTAACCGGATAATAACCACCCGCCCACGGGTTGTGCAAGGAAGTCTGGTCTGACCCTATTTCAATAAAAATATCCTTTTTATAAAATTCTTCCCAAACAGCTACTACGTTACCAATAAAGGCTATGGAAACCACTTCATTACCAGCTTTCGCTTTTTTTACGCGGTCAACCAAAACATCCATGTCCTCAATCAACTCATCTACCCAACCTTGTTCATGTCTTTTTTTAGCAGCATGCGGGTTTACCTCTGCGGTTACAGATACACAACCAGCAATATTGCCAGCTTTGGGTTGTGCACCAGACATTCCTCCTAGGCCTGCGGTCACAAAAAGCTTTCCGGCCAACGAAGCCCCTTTTTCAAGGACTTTCCGGCCTGCATTCAAAACCGTTATAGTAGTACCATGTACAATGCCCTGAGGGCCAATGTACATGTAAGAACCAGCGGTCATCTGACCGTATTGGGTTACACCAAGTGCATTGTATTTCTCCCAATCATCCGGCTTGGAGTAATTGGGTATCATCATACCGTTGGTTACTACCACCCTCGGAGCATCTTTGTGCGAAGGAAACAGCCCCATCGGATGACCAGAGTACATGTGCAACGATTGTTCATCGGTCATGAGCGCCAAGTACTGCATAGTCAATAAATACTGTGCCCAATTTTGAAAAACAGCGCCATTTCCACCATAGGTAATCAATTCGTGCGGGTGCTGCGCTACTGCGTCATCCAAATTATTTTGGATCATCAACATAATAGCTGCTGCTTGTGCACATTGTGCCGGATATTCTTCAATTGGCCTGGCGTATAGCTTATAATCTGGACGCAACCGATACATATAAATTCGACCAAAGGCTTCCAGTTCTTCTAAAAATTCAGGAGCCAGTTCAGCGTGGTGCTTGGGGTCAAAATACCTAAGTGCATTTTTTAATGCTAGTTTTTTTTCTGGTTGAGTAAGAATCTCTTTTCTTTTCGGCGCATGATCGACCGTTGGATCCAAAGGTTTTTTAGCTGGAAGTTCAGCTGGGATCCCCTGCAAAACCTGTTCTTTAAAATTATGCATCTTCTACTCGGGTTAAGGGTTAAGGGTTAAAAATCTGGGCGAAGTTAGGTATATTTTTTTTTGTATGGTCATAGCCTTCCTGAAAAAGACGGTCCGCACTTTTTAAATCAAACCCACTGATATTTTCGATTCCCGGAGGTTCAATAAAAACGTCTGACATATTTTTACTCGTCGCTGTATTGCCTTTAATGGCAATCAGCAAACAACGCTCTACCAAGGTTTTAAAATTGTTCAACCCATCAATATTGCCTACCGGGTTACAGTGGGACGAAACCACCACATCTACTAGGTCTTTGATTGGTTGCACAGGTAAGTTGTCTGTAATGCCTCCATCTACGAAATGATTTCCATCCATTTGAACTGGGTTAAACACCACCGGTACAGTAGCGGAGGCCATCAACGGCGCTAACAACGGACCTTCAGAAAAGTACTGCACTGTTCCTGTATTAACATTGGTAGCTGCAATAAACATGGGAATGTTCAAATCTTCAAAACAAACTTGAGCACCTAAATAATCCTCAAAAATGGAACGAAACGAACTCCAATCGATCAAACCTCTTTTAAAAAAAGCAGGTTTAATTTTTCTTAAAAAACTGGTTTTATTAATGATATCAAATATATCGTCTGGTGTAAATCCTTTGCACAAGAAAGTGCCTATTATGGAACCAGCACTGGTACCAGATACAGCAGAAAATTCAATTCCTTCCTCTTGTAAAGCCTTTACAACGCCCAAATGTGCTATTCCCCTTGCGCCACCACCAGATAAAACTAGCCCTATTTTTTTCTTCATAAAATCTCACTTAATGGGAAGGTTCGATCCAGCCGTACCCCTCTTTCCGTTTTTTTTACTGTGCAACATTCGTTTTCTCCATCGTGTTCCAAAAATAGGATGTATTGTTGGTCTGCTGCTTCATTTAAGAACTGCTCTTTTTCTTCCAAAGTAAGCAAAGGTCTGGTGTCGTAGCCCATCACATAAGCCAATGGAATGTGCCCTACCGATGGCAATAAATCAGCCATGAATACAATGGTTTGGTCCTTGTACTGAATTTTAGGCAACATTTGTTTTTCGGTATGCCCATCCATGGTTATTACCTCAAAGGGCAAATTAGAGTCTTGTGTTTGGTCTAAAAATCGCAATTGACCGCTGTCCTGCATGGGTACAATGTTCTCGGTTAAAAAACTGGCTTTTTCTCGAGGGTTGGGTTGGGTAGCCCAGTCCCAATGGCCACTGTTCGACCAATAAGTAGCATCTTTAAATTTCATCTTGTACTGATCACCGTGCCTCTCTACCCCACCACCGCAGTGATCAAAATGCAAATGGGTAAGAAAATTATCGGTAATATCGTCGGGGTTAAACCCTGCTTTATGCAAGGATTTATCCAGAGAATCATTGCCATTCAAGAAATAATAACTGAAAAACTTTTCGCTTTGTTTGTTCCCTATGCCGTTGTCTATTAACACCACACGGCCCTCGTGTTCTACCAACAAGCTGCGCATGGCCCAGTTGCATAAATTCCTCTCATCTGCTGGGTTGGTTTTTTGCCAAATAGATTTAGGCACCACACCAAACATGGCACCCCCATCCAGCTTAAAAAAACCATTATTGATTACGTGTAAATTCATTGGTATTCTTCTTTTAGTGTTTTTAAAATAGAAGCACTGTTCTTCCTAAACAATTTATATTTTGCAATTTTTTGCACCATAGTTACAATATAGGACATTACGTGGTTCATAAACTTTTTATCAAGTATTCCACGATCAAAGGTACCATCATAATTAATATTTCCCATTAGTAATGGGATCATGTAATCGTCTATTAAAAGGCGGTGGTAATATTCGGCTTCTTCTTTTTCTACTAGAGTAAACTCGTACAACTCTACTATTTTATTTTTTATTGTCAAATCTTGTATCAAGTCCAATTTACCAGAGGTTTTCATGGATTCGTAGGTGATGTTCCTGGGATAAAACAAAGAAAGGTAGGCCAATTGCGGCACCACTACATCCACACTATCCATATTGGTGTTTTCTGCAAGGTAATGGTAGAGTCGCTTTATGTGTTTGATCCTAATTTCATCACTATTGATAAGCGAATCCAAATTGTGTATGTCCGATTCCAAATCCGATATCAAAGAAGCAACGTATTTTTTTTCAAGGTCCAGCTTGGCTCCATTCTCTTTCATATTATTCAACTGAAAGGCTATGGTTACACCTACAATCACCACCAATAATTCAACAATGGTAGATTGCCAATTGATCTTTTTCAACATATGCTTGCTGTTTTATAATTGAATGTATTAAATCTGATTTAATTAAAAAAGGGAATACTTAAGGACTTAATCTGCATAGGTTGTCCCAACATATGGCCGAGGCCACAACCGCTATTCTGAAGTTTTTTCTTCAATTGTCCTTCTGAGGTCCTTGGCCGATTGCAAAACTTCTTTTTCAAAACCCACTTTCTGCGACATAATACCCCGCAGACTGAAAATGAGGTTGTGAAACACGTAATCGGATAAAAAACCCGTATCCACTTTATTATAACTCGTATGTCTTATATTTTCAATACCGTATTTGTTGTAATAACTTTCTGAATAGTTCATCAGTACTTTGTCATACAATTGAAGGGCTTCATATTTTTGTTCATAAAGCGACACTATTTGGGTGCGCAGGCCATAATCAGCAATGAGATCTAAATTACCAGAATTAGAAAGCGAACTATAGGAAATAGACTGTGACTGAAATGGAACCGAATAATAGTTCATTGAAACAAAGAAAAACAAAGAATCGTTGCGTTGGTCCGGTTGAAAACACATGCTAATCAACCGATTAAAATAGTGTATTTTTTGTTCGTTGAGTTGGATGAGGGTATCCAATTTTTCAATATCCACATCCAGATCGTCTTGGAGGCTTTTAAGATAGGTTTTTTCTTTTTTATTATTTTTGCTGTTTTCCTTAAGAACGTTAAGTTGGAAGGCAATGGTAATACCAATAATGACTACCAGCAATTCAATAAAATGAACCAACCAATTGATTTTTTTAAACATGGCTAAAAAATTTAAATTATTGAATACCAATATAATAAAAAAAAATCCACAAACCCATTGAATGGATTTGTGGATTTACAGCCAGGTGGATGGTAGCAACCTTATTCTTCTACAACGCCCATTTGGCAAAACTTATCTATTCTTTTTGCAATTCTATCCTCCACGGATAGTGCATTTAAAGCTTTTGTTTCTTTCACTATTGATTTTTTCACTTCGTTGGCCATCCATTTGAGGTCGGTTTGCGCCCCGCCCAAAGGTTCTTTGATAATGCCATCTACAAGTTTTAACTTTTTCATATCCTTGCCTGTCAATCGCAAAGCTTCTGCTGCTTGTTCCTTGAACTCCCAACTTCTCCACAGAATCGTAGAACAATTTTCGGGTGAGATAACAGAATACCAAGTGTTTTCTAACATTAACACCTTATCTCCTATTCCAATTCCCAACGCACCTCCTGAAGCACCTTCCCCTATGATGATACAAATTACAGGTACTTTAAGCATGAACATTTCTTTTAAGTTGCGCGCAATGGCTTCGCCTTGCCCACGTTCTTCAGCTTCTAAACCCGGAAATGCCCCTGGCGTATCAATAAATGTAATGATGGGTTTGTTAAACTTCTCGGCCATTTTCATCAACCTCAAAGCTTTCCTATACCCTTCTGGGTTGGCCATTCCAAAATTGCGCATTTGACGCTGTTTGGTATTTCTTCCCTTTTGCTGCCCTATCATCATATAGGTTTCTCCAGCAATGGTTCCGAATCCACCAACCATGGCTTTATCATCTTTAACCGAACGGTCCCCATGAATCTCCACGAAGTCATCCGTCATCGCATAAATATAGTCCAATGTATACGGTCTGTCCGGATGTCTGGACAATTGAACAATTTGCCAGCGCGTTAAGTTTTGATATGTTTCCTTCTTCAAATCGCTTATTTTAACTTCAAGAGATTCAACAGCTTGAGAGACGTCTACATTACTTTCTTTTGCCAGCTTTTTCATATCGCTTAACTTGTCTTCAAGATCCACGATTGGCTTTTCAAAATCCAACATTGATAAATTTTAGTAACTTATAATCACAAAGCTAAAACGAATTTATTACTTTTCAGTGAGAAGTGCAGGAAAATTAATCCCCCACATCAGTATACCAGCTGATTATCAAGTGTTTACGAAAAAAATAAAATTTAATCCTACCGTTACTTTGGAATTAAAAAAAATGCCTATACTTTTGCATCGCTTTAATACGAAAAGCGAATGAAATTTTGATGTAATTGGTCTGGTAGTTCAGTTGGTTAGAATGCCTGCCTGTCACGCAGGAGGTCGCGAGTTCGAGTCTCGTCCAGACCGCTTTTTAAATAAAGAAAATAGATCAAAATTTTATACGCATAAAGCAGAAGACATTTGGCAATTATAAAAATTGCACTTACATTTGTTCTCAACGGTCTGGTAGTTCAGTTGGTTAGAATGCCTGCCTGTCACGCAGGAGGTCGCGAGTTCGAGTCTCGTCCAGACCGCCAACTTTAAAGGTACTTTTTCAAGTACCTTTTTTTTTGCCTTTTATCTTAAACAACCCTTCCTTTACAATCAAAAATGTTTGACAATTAACAAGCCGAGGGTCCAGCTGTGGTACTTTTCTTTAAAGTCAAAAAATAATTCCGGCCCTAAAAACCATTCATTGGCCACCAGCATTTGGTACTCTACTCCCATTCTAAAAACAAATAAATTCTTATGCCGTTCCCACTCATACCCAGGCCCTGCAAATACCTCCAAACCTTCCGCAATATGGTAATGCGCAGTCAAGGCCGACACAAAAGCATTTTCTCTCTTTAAAATATCTTCTTTATTTGTCACAAAGTATTCTCCTACTTCCAAATCGTTCATCCAACTCACACCCCATTTGTGGTTCAACATCCTGTGGTAATTCAATCCGTAACTATTAATAAACCCAATGGCTTCTCCTTCTACTCCTTCTTCTTTGATAGAAGGAATCATAGTTATTCCCTGCACAAAAGCTATTGAATTTTTTGCTTCTATTTCCTTTTTGTGTTGGCCAAAAGAAAAAGAAGGTCCCAACACAAAAAGCAGAACGGCAATAATCGGTTTTTTCATCATAATTCGCATATATTCGGTTCAATTTAAGAACAAATAAAAGTGTTCCAAAACTTCTTGAACGAAGTATTGACTAAATCGAACATTTAAAATTTGAAGCCCTTTATAATATTTTATTTATTTTGCGTTTCAATAGCAGACTCAACAGCCAATTATGAAATGGATCCAATTTTTCGTTTTTGTATTTTCCTTTTACAGCCTTTCCTTTGCACAGGCTCAAAAAACAATTAAAACTTATTACGACGAAGAAAAACAACTTTTAAAAGAGGTTTATGGAATAAGCAGTAGCGATTCTACCTCCAAGGAAGGGACCTATGAAAAATTCCATACCGAAGGCGGTATCATTGCCAAAGGACAATACAAGGGCAACAAAAAAGAAGGGCTTTGGAAGTACTACCACGACAACGAACTAAAATCAGTTTTTGGAGAATTCAAACAAGACCTCCCCAACGGAAAGTGGATTTACTTTTACAGAGATGGTCAAAAGAAAAAAGAAGGCAGTTTCAGAAGAGGACAAAAAAACGGAAAGTGGATTGAATACTACATTGATGGTACCATTAAAAGTGAAGGCAATTATAAAAATGGGAATGGCGTTTTAACAGAGTTTTACCAAAATGGAGTCCAACAAAAAGTTACCAGTCTTTCAGCCAACCAGCGCAACGGTCCCATCCAAGTTTACAACCAAAATGGGGTTTTAATTCAGGAGGGTAATTACCGCAAGAACGTACTCCACGACACCCTCAAACAGTATTTCGATGATGGCAAATTAAGGTCCATTGGTTGTTTCAAGGAGGGAAAACTTAATGGAGAAGTAAAAACCTATTACCGAAACAACCAATTAGAAAGCCAAATCCATTACATCATGGGCCAACAAGAAGGGCTGGCCTACCATTACTATAAAAAAGGGAGTAAAATGTCTGAAGCCAACTATAA
Source organism: Cytophagales bacterium Alg240-R148 (assembly GCA_900537185.1). Lineage (GTDB taxonomy): Bacteria > Bacteroidota > Bacteroidia > Cytophagales > Cyclobacteriaceae > Alg240-R148. The sequence goes on along the minus strand of LS999826.1, from coordinate 849,110 downwards.
AAAGGGCCAAGTAGACGGTTTTTTTAAAACTTATTATCCCAACCAACAATTGGATACCGAAGCCAACTGGGACGATGGCTCAAGAAAAGGCATGTTTAAAAAATATGATTCCTTGGGCCAAATTTTAAATATTGGCCATTACTTAAATGGGCGCTTGCACGGAGAGAACCTTGGCTACTACCCTTCGGGTAAAAAACGCTTTGTACTTCAATACAAAGCGGGTAAAAAATCTGGTCTGAACAAAACTTTTTACGAATCCGGCACTTTAAAATTGGAGGAAAACTTCAAAGGAAATGGTGAAATTAGTAAAACAGGGTATTACGAAACAGGAAAAGTTGCTTACAAACAATTTTATCTAGAAGAACAACCCACCGGCCAGTGGGTCCATTATTTTGATACTGGAAAAATCAAACAAGAAGAACAGTACCAAAACGGAATGCTAACAGGCACTAAAAAAGAATGGTACCCCAATGGAAGCCTCAAGTGGGAGGCCGTTTACAATGCTGGAAAAATCAACCTCAAAGAAGTTTATTATTACGACGATGAAACGGTCCAAAAATATTTCACTTATAAATCTCTAAAAAAGCATGGCCCTTATTTTGAATACTACCCCGATAGCATTCTAAAAATAGAAGGGCTGTATGGAGGCAACAAAAAAACCGGCATTTGGAAATATTATTCTGCACAAGGACAGCTTCAAAAACAAGAAACCTTCCGATACGGAAAGGTAGTGGACAGCAAAACATTCGACCTAGAAGAGAATTAATGCACAAAAGTTTCATGCTAAAAAAAATATAATTTAAATTTGCGGCATGAAAGAAGCGATAAAAGAGACCAACTTCAATTTCCCGAAGCAAACCGGAAAATATTCTGGTAAAGTCCGCGATGTTTACTTCCTTGACGACCAGTTGATCATGGTGGCAACAGACCGGATTTCTGCATTTGACGTGGTACTTCCAAGACCTATCCCTTTCAAAGGACAAGTACTCAACCAGGTGGCGGCAAAAAACCTAGAAGCTACCAAAGACATCGTTCCCAACTGGGTAGATGTGGTACCTGATGCCAACGTTACTATTGGTAAAAAATGTTCCCCTTATGCAGTTGAAATGGTTGTAAGAGGCTACCTGGCTGGCCATGCATGGCGCGAATACAAAACTGGTAAAAGAGCCGTTTGTGGGGTGTCTTTACCCGATGGGTTAAAGGAAAATGACCGCTTGCCGACTCCTATCATCACCCCTACTACCAAAGCCCACGAAGGGCATGACGAAGATATTACAAGAGAGGCCATTCTAGAACAGGGTATTGTGGATGGCCATGAATACGCCCAATTGGAAGCCTATACTTTAGCACTTTTTCAAAGAGGCACTGAACTAGCTGCCCAACGCGGTTTAATATTAGTAGACACAAAATATGAATTTGGGAAAATTGGAAATGAGATTATTCTAATTGATGAAATTCACACACCAGATTCTTCTAGATTTTTCTACATGGAAGGGTATGAAGCCCGCCAAGAAAAAGGAGAAAGACAAAAACAACTGTCCAAAGAGTTTGTTAGAGAATGGCTGATAGAAAATGGATTTCAAGGAAAAGACGGACAGCAGATCCCAGAAATGACCGATGCAGTGGTAGAAGGTATCTCCAATCGATACATTGAACTATACGAACAAGTAACCGGAGAGGCGTTTGTTCGTAATAACAATAAAGACCTTTTAAAAAGAATCGAAGAGAACGTTTTAAAAATATTAAATTAAACGTTAATTTAACCCTTCGTTATAAACAATATAACAAGAACAATCATCAGGATATGAAATACACAATTGATAAAAACGAAAAATATTCGTTAATAAAGCTTCATGAAGAGAAACTGGATTCGGCTGTGGCACCCAAGTTGAAATCAGAATTGATTACACTACATGCAGAAGGAAGCAAAAATATAATACTTGACCTAACGGAGGCCAAATACACAGATTCCTCTGGGTTGAGTGCTTTGTTGGTTGGCAACAGAATCATCCAAGAAGAAGGTGGTATTTTTGTATTGGCTTGTTTGTCAGAACACACTTCAAAATTGATAAAAATATCACAATTGGATAGTGTTTTGAACATTTTACCTACTATAGAGGAAGCAATTGATGCGGTTTTCATGAACGACATTGAAAACGATTTGAAAAATGAAGAATCTGATAACTAACCTCCTTTGAGTTTTAGTTTAAAAATACTGGGATCTAATTCTGCGATGCCTGCTTACGGCAGGCATCATACTTCTCAAATACTTAAAATTCAAAAATACTATTTTTTGATTGACTGTGGAGAAGGCACCCAACTGAGGCTTTCAAAATACAAAATCAAATACAATAAAATCCACCACATCCTGATCAGCCATTTGCATGGGGATCATTACCTTGGATTAGTTGGACTAATATCCTCCATGCACTTAATGGGGCGGGTCAAAGACCTCCATGTTTTTGGACCAAAAGGACTCAAAGAAATAATCACTACCCAATTTAAATATTCAGAAACCATTCTGAATTTTGTAGTGCACTTTCATGAGACCAACCCTCGAAGCACAGAAATTATTCATGAAAACGACTTCCTAAAGGTCACCTCGTTTCCATTGGACCATAGAATTCCATGCACAGGCTTCTTATTTCAAGAAAAACCCAAACTCAGAAAAATAGATAAAACCAAACTCCCTAAAGACATGCCGCTTCGGTATATGGCATTGTTAAAAAAAGGGCAAGACATTTTTGATGATGCTGGTGAAATACTGTACCAATCAGAAGCGCTGACTTTGCCTGCTTCTCCAAGCTACAGCTATGCCTATTGTTCGGATACTCGTTACAACGAATCCATCCTTCCAACAATCAAAAAAGCAGACCTATTGTACCACGAAACAACCTTCCTTAAAGACAAAGGAGACCGAGCAGCCACAACCTTCCACAGCACGACCCAAGATGCTGCCGTTATCGCAACCAAAGCGGAAGTTGGCAAGTTGTTGATTGGCCATTTTTCTGCACGATACAGAGACTTGGAACCCTTCTTGGAAGAATGTCAGGAATATTTCAAAAATACAGAGTTGGCTTTAGAAGGAGCGACCATTGAATTGTATAAATCATGAATCCAGTAAAGGACAAAAAAACATTTTTATACATAGTATTGAGTGGCATTTTCTTAACCAATGCCTTATTAGCCGAGTTAGTGGGGGTTAAAATCTTCTCTTTGGAAGGCACCTTGGGGATAGATCCAGCTCAAATCAATATTTTTGGATCCTTTTTAGACTTTAACCTAACCACAGGCGTACTGTTGTGGCCTGTTGTATTTATCACTACCGACATCATCAATGAGTATTTTGGTAAGGAGGGTGTGAAAAAAATAACTTTTTTAACCATTGCTTTTATAGTTTATGCTTTTCTCATTATTACGGTCGCGATTTATTTAGCACCTGCTCAATTTTGGGTAGACATTAATATAAATAGCAGCGTGGAGCAACCCATTGACATCAACCTTGCTTTTCAAAAAATATTTGGCCAAGGTGCCAACATAATTGTAGGGTCGTTGATTGCCTTTTTAATCGGGCAATTACTGGATGTTTTTGTATTCCATAAACTAAGAAAGCTAACAGGAAGTAAAAAATTATGGCTGCGAGCCACCGGCTCAACCCTAGTATCGCAATTGGTCGACAGTTTCGTGGTTCTTTTCATTGCCTTTTACTTCCTTGCACCAAAAGGCACCCAATGGCCGGCAATCACAGTAGTTTCTGTAGCCTTGCTTAATTACATCTACAAATTTATTATAGCAGTGGTGTTAACACCCGTTCTGTATTTGGGGCACAACCTCATCGATAATTATTTAGGTAAGGAAAAAGCCCAAGCACTAATGGAAGAAGCTGCTGACAAAAGTGAAGGGTTTTTCTAAAATACCACCCAAGGCATTTGCCCTACATATTTCTATAAAAATTATCTACTAAAATGGCTGCGGCTATGGCAGCATTTAAAGACTCTGTTGGTCCATTGCCTACAATAGAAAGTTTTTTACGGATGGAAGGCTCCAAAGCAGGATTAATCCCTTTGGATTCATTCCCTATCACCAACACCCCTTTGGGCTCCAATGGTACGTGGTGTACATTTTCACCTTCCATATAGGCACCGTAAACTGGTCCATCGTATGCCTGCAATACTTCTTTCAAATCACAGTACTGGGGCACAATTCTAGTAAAAGACCCCATGGTAGAACTAATTACTTTTGGGTTGTAAAAATCAACACAACTGTGGGCGCAGAGCACTGTTTTTATACCGTACCAATCGGCCAACCGAATAAGGGTACCCAAATTGCCAGGATCTCGAATATCGTCTAAAGCCAATATAAATTCTTCCTTTATTAAATCCAATTGCTTCGGTTTTCTCATTTCAACCACCGCCAATACTTGGTTGTTGGATTGAAAAGTACCTATTGCAGCTAGCTCCTTTTCGCTTGCTTCTATGGTTGTTATGCCTGCATATAATGTAGGATTATTCTCTTCCAAAAAAGCTTTGGTAACTACCAAATACTTGACAGTAAATTCAGATTTTATAAGCTCTAAAACGCTTTTTGTACCCTGAACTAAAAAAGTTTCTTCCTTTATTCTTACTTTCTTTGTTTGTAATGCGTTAATATATTTTATTTTTGCTTTCGATAACATTCTATTAGTGACGATCAGGTTACAATATATATATTTAGTTTCAATTGCGGCACTTTTTCTTGCAAGTTGCTCCGGAACACGATACTTACAACCAGGTGAGCAAGTATTGGTATCTCAAAAAATTAAAGGTACTCAAAAGATCAGTAAGTTTAGACTGGAAGAATTTTATGCTCAAAAACCAAATAAGCGGTTTCCTATACCCTACGCTTGGCTTTACGAAAAAGGCAAAAAAAATTACGACATTGAAAAAGTTGAAAGACAGAAAGAAAAGATAGTTCTAAAATTCAATGAAAAAATTGAATCTACGGAGAGCGAATCTAAAAAACTAAAATACGCTCGAAAACGAGATAAAAAAATTGCGAAAAAAGACCTGGTTATTACCGATGGAAACTTGCTCATGCGATGGGGCGAACCTTTGGCTGTTTTTGATAGTGCTGCATCTGAAGAAACCGAGCGTCGAATCAATTTATATTTAACATCAAAGGGATTTTTCAAAGCCAGTTCTAGCAAAGACATTGTACACCCAGCTGGGATTAAAAGCAGAAAAAAAATTCGAGTTAACTACAATTTTGATATTGGTACTCAATACTTGATTGATACTTTTTTTATAAGCACCAAAGACGAACATTTATTAGAGCTATTAAATAAGAGAGCCTCTAAAGTTGCGATTGGAGCTCCTTACGACCAAGATGTTTTGACCCAAGAGCGGGACGACATAGACTTGTTTTTAAAAAACAAGGGGTATTACGACTTCTCCAAAAATTTCATCCACTATGACATCGATACCGCCTACAACCCCCAGCGGGTGGGCATACGGATGTCCATTTTTAACCGAGGCGGACGTACCTTGCACAAAACCTTTACCATAGACTCGGTTATATTCACAACGGATGCAGACATCAAAGGCCTTAAAACCAATAGGAAACACATTTATAAAGATGGTATTACCTACAGTTACTACGACAAACAATACAAATTAAAAGCCCTTCAGTCCAGAATTTTCATATACAAAGACAGTCTTTACAACCGCAAAAACACCCTGACGATGCAACGGCAACTGGCCTCGTTGGACATGTTCAAATTTATCAATATCACCTATGACACCACTGGAGGCGATTTTATTGCCAATATATTTACAAGTCCCTTAAAAAGGTATTCTTGGACCAATGAATTTGGTGTTAGCATTACCCAAGGGCTTCCTGGGCCCTTTGTCAACACAAGCTTCAAAAAGAGAAATTTATTCGGTGGGCTGGAATCTTTGGAGTTTTCTGCACGATTCGGTTTTGAAGGCGTCGCTCCTCTTACAGAAGTAGACAATGTGTACCAAAGTACAGAAGCTGGAGCCAACGTTTCCCTTACATTTCCTAAATTCATTATTCCATTCAGCAAAAAAATTAAGGTCCGAGATTTCCAGTTGAACCCTAGAACCAAAATGGAAGCTGGTTATTCCTTTCAAGACCGACCAGAATACAAAAGAAACACCTTTAATGTTAACAATGCTTTTTTGTGGGAAAAAGACAACCGGGTATTCTACCGTTTTGTTGTGACGGACATTAACTTTATTCAGAGCGACTTGGACCAAGCTTTTGAAAAACGACTGAAAGAATTGGAAGAACAAGGCAACTTACTTATCAATACTTTTAAACCTTCTTTTGTTACTTCCATGATATTTGACGCCACTTATAACTTCAATCAATACGGTCGAAACAATCAAAAAAGTTCATTTTTAAGATTAACGGGAGAAAGCGGTGGTACCACTCAAAACTTGGTGGAGTTTAAATTTGCCGAGCGCCATGGTTTGGAAACTTATAAATATTTAAAAGTGAATGGCGATTATAGGCAAGTGATACCGATCACAAGAAATTCCTCGGTTGCTTTTCGATTGAATGGAGGGATTGCCGTACCTTACAGCGAAAAGAAAGTACTTCCTTATGAAAAATATTTATTTGCAGGAGGTAGCAACGGCATTAGGGCTTGGCGGCCTAGGCGGCTAGGACCTGGTTCCTATACCCCACTGGATTCTGCTGGGAATTTATCCTACCAATTTGAGCAACAAGGTGAAATTTTATTAGAGGCTAGTTTAGAATTGCGGAAAAAACTAATTGGATTTATTGACGGCGCTGCATTTATTGATGCCGGCAACATCTGGTTATTAGAAGAGTCTGTGAACAGAGAAGGTGGCAACTTCGCCTTCAACCGGTTTTACAAAGAACTGGCCGTTTCAGGAGGGGTCGGCCTCAGGTTTGATTTCACTTTTTTGATTCTTAGGTTTGATTTGGCAGCCAAACTTTACGATCCAGCACGCCCCGAAGGAAAGCGCTTTATACTTAATCAAGGGCACAACGATGCTCCTTTTGACAACCGCAATGCCAGAGAAACCTTCTTGTTAAATTTTGGTATTGGTTATTCGTTTTAACAACCAATACCAAAATATGGATTACATTGACTCGTACCCTCCAGAGGATAAAAACAACCCGATAATTGCGGCACCAAACACTAGGTACATGGCAACAACAATGGCGTAAAAAACCAACCCAGCTTTCGCCCAGTTGGCTTTGGAAGGTTGTGTATCTCTGCTAAATGCCCAAACAAAGAGCATTATAAATCCTACAATAGGTATGGCAGTAATCAGCATTGTGATCAGCCAGTCTACAACAGACATTGGTTTGTAATTGTTATTTTCCATGATAAATTATTAAGGTTTCAATTGGAATATAACAATTTATCTTCAATAATTCAGCAATGTTACCAACTGATCTTCAACCTTTTGCGCATTGGGTAGCATCATTTTTTCAAGTTCTACATTCAAAGGGATAGCAGGTAAGTCTACCGCTCCTAAAGTTTGAACTGGAGCATCCAAATCCTCAAAACACTCCTTTGCAATTCGGCCAGCTAGTGACTCTGCAAAAGAGTTGAGCAAAGGTTCTTCTGTTAGAACAAGTACTTTATTATGCACCTGCACTCTTTCTTTTATCCCATCCCAATCTATTGGGTTGATGGTTCTAAGGTCAAAAACTTCTACTTTGTTTTCAAGATTTTTTGCGGCAGCTCTCGCCCAGTGTACGCCCATGCCATAAGTCACTACAAGAACGGAGTCTCCCACCTCCATAGCGGCTTCATCGGCCTCTACAGCTGTGATTCCTTTTCCTAAGGGAATGATATAATCGGCATCCGGTTCAATTGTTTTGGCGTCCGTCGTACCGGGCACCTTGGACCAGTACAGCCCTTTGTGCTCCAACATAACCACGGGGTTAGGATCGTAATAAGCGGCCTTCATTAAGCCTTTCATATCCGCTGCATTGGAAGGATAGGCAACTTTTATTCCCCTTATATTAGCCAGTGTTGATTCAATGCTACCACTATGGTAAGGACCACCGCCACCGTACGCACCGATCGGCACCCGCAATACAGATTGTATTGGGAACTTTCCTTCAGACAAATAACAACTTTTTGACAATTCTTCAACCAATTGGTTAATTCCAGGCCAAATGTAATCTGCAAATTGTACTTCAACAAAGGCCTTCGCTCCTACGGCCGACATCCCAGCCGTGGACCCAACAATATAAGCTTCCTGAATAGGCGTGTTGAACACGCGATGGTCTCCATACTTTTGTGCCAACGTAGCAGCCTCTCGGAAAACCCCACCCAAGGTTCCGCCCACATCTTGGCCATAAAAAAGTGCATCTTCGTGGGCTTGCATGATTTCGTCAACAGCATGCAGTGCTGCATCTACCATCACTACTTTTTCACCACCTGCAGGTTTTCGATTGCCCTTTTCTTCTGTTACAGGAGTTGGAGCAAATTCGTGTTTGTCAAAATCTTCTAATACCGGATCTTCCGCCAAAAGAGCCCTTTGGTAATCCTCTTCTACGGTTGTAGCAGCTTTGTCCTGAATGGCCTGTAGGGCCTTTTCTGTAACGCCTATGTCAATTAGATAAGATTCAATAATTGGAATAGGGTCCTGCTGGCTGTGTTTCAACAAATCCTCCTCTCCTCTGTACCATTCTTTTCTTACTCCACTGGTATGGTGTCCTAACAAAGGACATTTGGCGTGTACTAAGATCGGTTTCCTTTCTTTTCTTGCGTATTTAAACGCCTTTTCCATTCCTAGGTAGCTGTCTACAAAGTCAGAGCCGTTTACATGCATGCGCTCCATCCCTTTAAAACCACTAACAAATTCGTAGGCATCCATGGTTCTCATTTCCGAACCTGTAGCCGATATACCCCAATCGTTGTCTTGGATTAAATAGACAATGGGTAGTTCTTTTAATACAGCCATTTGAAAAGCTTCTGAAACTTCACCTTCTGTTACCGCACCATCTCCTATGGAGCACAATACTACAGGTTTTTTAGAATTAGGCATCACACCCTGTGCTCTTAAATATTGGATCCCGTGGGCCATTCCAGTAGCTGGTATGGCCTGCATACCAGTAGCAGAACTTTGGTGTGGAATGGTTGGAAACCCTTCTCTTTTCAAAGAGGGGTGCCCATAATAAGAACGACCACCAGAAAATGGATCGTCTTTTTTTGCCATCAATTGCAGCATCAACTCATAGGGCTGCATGCCAATGCCCAACAATATAGATTCGTCTCTATAATAAGGGGCAGCATAATCTATAGGTTTCAATTGAAATGCTGCCGCCAACTGTATGGCTTCATGTCCTCTTGAAGTACTGTGAACATATTTAGAGCAAATTTCTTTGTTTTCGTCATAGGTCTCAGCCATCCGTTTTGCTGTGCACATTAATTCGTAGGCACGCAAAAGTATCTTCTTTGCTATCTTGGGTTTGGACGCAATGTTTGTCATGTTTTTAGGGTTTATGCCTACGAAGTTAAACAATTTAAAGCTTACAAATAGAGTTGAAATAGAGGAAAATGAGTGGCATTTTTTATTTAATGGATTACCTTTGAGAAAATTTGGACAAAGCATGAAAATCGATAAAAAAACCATAGAAAATTCTTTTCGTTCCTTACAAGATGGCATTTGTACCGCTCTTTCAAAATCAGATGGTATTGGTGTTTTCAAAGAAGATTTATGGGACAGATCTGGTGGCGGAGGTGGCAGAACCAGAATCATTCAAGATGGTGCTGTTATTGAAAAAGGAGGTGTAAATTTCTCTGCCGTCCACGGACAATTGCCAGAGAACATTTCAAACGCTCTCCAAGTTGAAGACAAGGAGTTTTATGCGACTGGGGTTTCCATAGTAATCCATCCAAAAAATCCGATGGTTCCAATAATACATATGAATATTCGGTATTTTGAAATTTCAGAAAGCACTTGGTGGTTTGGAGGGGGAATTGATTTAACCCCCCATTATATTGTCGACAAAGATGCTCGGTATTTCCACCAAGAACTAAAACAAGTATGCGACCAGCACGAAGCTAATTATTACAACCGTTTCAAAGAATGGGCGGATAATTATTTTTACAACCAACACAGAAAAGAAACGAGGGGAATCGGCGGCATCTTTTTTGATCGATTGGGCAACAATGAACAACTTTCGAAAGAACAGCTTTTTGATTTTGTCATGGGAGTTGGCAATGCCTTCGCTCCTATTTATACCCATTTTATGAACAGCAACAGAGATTTAGCGTTTGGGGACAAGGAATTGTTATGGCAGAATATAAGAAGAGGAAGGTATGTTGAATTTAATTTGGTCTACGACAAAGGAACCAAATTTGGGCTCGAAACCAATGGTAGAATAGAGTCCATCCTGATGAGTCTGCCTAAAAATGCTGGGTGGGAATACAACTTTGAAGTAGAGCCCAACAGTGCAGAAGCAACTACCTTGAGTAAATTGGTTAAGGGTAAAAACTGGGTTTAATGGCCCATTTGTTTTTCGACCCATTGCAATGCTTTTTCTTCCGAAGTAAAAAGTTTAGTAGGTATGAGCGGCCTGTTAAGAAACAAGGCATAATTGCCGAAAATTTTAGAATAGCCTGAGTCTACCACTATGGCCAAACAAAGCAGTCCATCCGTGGACCTTGAAGAATACTGTCTGGCTTCAGATGAGATGTGCTCTATTTTTCTTATATCCAATATCAATGGGGTAGGTTGCTTGCTCTCTAAAATTTTCTGCCGTGCTATAAACCCCTCAATGGCATCTTCTACTTCAATTTCTGCTCCTTTTAATACAGAGCCAAATAATATCTTTCTATCTTCGTCAAAATAATAGCCAGTTGTTTTGGTGGTAATGGTGAAGGTTTTTTCCACGTTGATCATAAAAGGTAGGTAGCGATTCTTTAATTTCAGTATAACATAATAAACAAAAATGCTTGAAATAATACAAAATATCGACAAAGAAATATTTCTTTTTCTCAATGGTCTCCATTTTGAGGCTTTGGACCCCATAATGTTTTATTTGTCAAGCACTGGTATTTGGATCCCTTTTTATTTGTTCTTGGTTTGGATCCTTTTTAAAAACTACAATAGAAACGTTTGGGTTCCACTTTTGTTTATCGGATTGGCAATATTATTGGCCGATAAAACAACTTCTGGTTTTATGAAGCCCTTCTTCGAACGGCTGAGACCTTCTCACGAACCGGACTTGCAAGGCCTCGTTCACCATGTTTTTAATTACAAAGGTGGTGCATTTGGTTTTGCCTCTTCTCACGCGGCCAACACCTTTGCGCTTGCATTATTTTTCATCACACTATTGGGTGGTAAAATGAAAATTTTTTATTGGATGATACTTTGGGCTGCTGTAGTCAGTTACACTAGAATTTATTTAGGCGTACACTACCCAGGGGATATTCTGGTTGGCGGACTTCTTGGAAGTTTTTTTGGATGGATTACAGCTTTTGCCTGTAAAAAAATACTATCCAAATACTTTATAAACGCATCAGGCGCTTAACATACTTTCCAATAATATCAAATTCCAAATTAACCACATCTCCTACATTCCACGCATGGACATTGGTATGCTCAAAGGTGTATGGAATAATGGCCACGGAAAAAGAGTTTTCCTCAGAATTAAAACAAGTTAAACTGATCCCATTTAAGGTTATACTTCCTTTCTCTACTGTCACATTGCCCAAACCTGCATCGTATTGGATGGCGATCTCCCAGCTTCCATTGAGGTCGGTAATGGATTGAACTTTACCGGTTTGATCAACATGCCCTTGTACCACATGCCCATCGAAGCGCCCATTGGCCACCATACAACGCTCTAAATTAACTTTCGAACCTGGTTTCCAATGTTTGAGTCCTGTCTTTTCCAATGTTTCTTTAATTGCAGTCACCTTGTAAGTGGTGTCCAGCACTTCTGTAACCGTCAAACAAACACCATCATGTGCAATGCTTTGGTCTACCGTTACAGCATCGTTAAAGTTGGACTCCACTTCAAAATGTAGGTTTTCCTTGTCCGTCTCTATGGATTTTATTTTCCCTAAGGTTTCGACTATACCAGTGAACATCTTTTTTTTCAATAAATTTATGAATTAATAGAAATAAAGTAGACACGGCGTACTACTTTATTTCTATTTCGATCGTGTCTATTTAATTTTTTTCCAAACCTCGTTTAAACGGTTCTCTCCATCGTAGCCAGCAATCACCCAAATTGTATCGTCAAAAACTACCGTTTGATGCGCAAATCTTGCTGAAAATAGGGTGCCTGTAACATTGGCTTTTTCCCATGTAATGCCATCATCAGAAACGTAAACCTCCTCGAAAGGACTATTATTGAATTCTCCCCCTATCTGCCAAAATTGTTCATCAAAATAAACTACTTGAGATCGCGCCCTCTTTAAAAGGTCGTTGTTGCCCACAATTTTAGTCCAACTTACTCCATCCTCACTTCTCCAAACATTGCCAAAATAATCATCCCCGTTTGTTCCAGACAAAACGTACATATAATCCCCGTCGGTTACCAACTGAAATTTCTCTAATACACCAAAAGGAGCATTTTCTACAATAAGATCCCACTTGGCGCCATTGGAACTGGACCAAATATCCTCTTTATATTTTCCACCTATCACCCACATTTTGTCCTTAAAAACAATAGATTGGTGCGAATACCTGCCAGCAAAGTGTGTACCTTCAAAAACCACAGAAGTCCAGTCGCTTCCATTGCTGCTATACCAAACATCGTCCAAACTGGTTATTCTATCTGTTTTAAGACCTCCAATGATCCACATTTTATCAGAAAACGTTAACACTTGGTGGCCACTTCTCTCTTCGAATTTATCTCCAATGATGCCAACTTCGGACCACTCAGCCCCATCGCCACTGGACCAAACATCTCCTATGATTCCATCATCTGTTAACCCTCCAATCAACCACATTTTGTCCATGTAGCCAACAACTTGATGTCCATTGCGTTCTTTAAAAAGTCCAGCATTTGCCTTTACCAGCTCAAATTCGGGTAAAGGAGTCTCTGGTGTTTCTGGTGTTTCAGGAGCTACTTCCTCTTTTTTACAAGAATAGATTACCACCACAACCAATAAAAATCTCATCAATAATTTCATCCTTTAAACTCTTTTTAATTTTTAATCATTAAATTTCGTGCAATTTATGACTTTTATTACTAATCAAGTCATGTCAATTTTAAATTAAACCTAGTTGCATGTACTGCATCCATAGATAATGTCAAATTATAGCACAAGAGAATACAATAATAAAATAGATATAACAGACCTCGATAAGCTCAAAATTATATTCGACAATCTCCCTGAAACTATACAAAGCATTATGGATATAGGTTGTGGGAATGGGTTTTACACCAATGAATTCGCTAAAAAATTCAATGCAATTGGTGTTGATTTAAACCCAAATAAACTAAAGTTTGTTCAAGGACAAAGTATTGAGGCTTCCTGTGACAACATCCCATTCCAGGACCAAGTAGACTTGGTGTTTTCAAGTGAAATGTTAGAACACCTTCCAGACAAAGTACTTAGAGGGGCCATAAAAGAATTCAATAGAATAGCCAAATCTTACATCATGGTATCTGTACCATACAAAGAAGATCTTCACAAACTTGTAGTGCAATGTCCGGAATGCAAAAAAAAGTACCACAAAAACAACCATTTGCACAGCTTCGATCTTAAGTCTTTGCTCTCTTTGTTTCCAGATTGGCAAGAAGTGTCTCACTTTTTGATTGACCCCAAGATTAGAGGATACAATAAATATTTAGCCCAATTAAAGCACTTCTTAGTACCTTCTAAGCATTGGATTCCTAGTTTCTGGGTAAAAAAACAAAATATTAACATTAGTTATTGCATGCATTGTAATGCTAAAAATGAAATAAATGGAAGCGGGAATTTCTTTGCCAATAGTTTCGATTATCTAAATGCCTTCCTAGCACCCAAAAGACCAAGTCAAATACTGCTATTACTAGAAAGAAAAAGTCCAACGGGATGATAAAAGCTGCAACACTTTTTTTATTGCGTTCTTTGATAAAGTATGTTGTTAAAGTTCAGAATGTAATCAGAGGTACAAAATCACCTGAGAATACAACACAGTTTGCACCTGTATTTATTATAGGCGCGCCTAGAACTGGGTCTACACTGCTTTATCAATTGCTGTGTTCAACCAAAACATTTTGTTACATTAACAATTTGACCTGCATGTTTTACGAAAACATAACGATGGGGATGAAAATTTCATCGAAAGTTCTCACGAAAAACGATAAAATTCATTTGCGATCCGACTTAGGTAGAACCAATGGGTGGTATTCTCCATCAGAGTGTGGCAAGCTGTGGTACCGCTGGTTTACAAAAAACAAACCATATACTGGGCAACCCTTAAATTCTGAAAAATCAAAAATCGAAATGGCTCAAGAATTGCATGCCGCAATGCACTATTCCAAGAAACCATTGCTTATTAAAAACTTAAACAATAGCCTAAGAATCAAAACCTTGCAAAAGGTGTTTCCAACCGCCAAGTTTATTTGGATTAAAAGAAACCATCCGGATACAATACAGTCCATTATCCAAGCTAAAAGAAAGCTTGGAGTACCGCAGAAAGTTACTTGGTCTGTTAGCCCAAATAACGAAGAAGCATTCGGTTCGGAGTTGGCCCAAGTAAAAAATCAGATCTCCTCGATAGAGCACATTATTGAAACGGATGCCGAAAAACAAAACCTTTGTATTTGCACCTATGAAAACCTAGTTGCCAATCCGAAAACAACCTTAGCAACCTTATCTGAGTTTTTGGGAATGGAGCTCAACATTCCTAGTCAAATTGAAAGTGAAATAAGTAGAACAAAAGGTAGTTAATAAAAGAACATGACTCAAAAATCTGAATATATTAAACTATGTAACACCAACCACGAGCTTCCATTGTTTTGGTTGCCTTGGTTTCTGGATGGTTTAGTAGGTTCCAATTGGGATGTTAGATTTTCATCCGAAGACGGCCAATTGTTGGGTGCATGGATTTTTACTCCCCAAAAAAAATATGGATTACAACTCATCCCCCCTGTACCTTTGATCAAACATACTGGTATTTGGTTGAGTGATGCGCTGTCAGAGCCGGAAAAGATAAAAATCACGGAACAACTTCTAGAGGAATTACCTGGCTACGACCACCTAGAACAAAATTTCTGGTATAGCCTCTGCAACTGGAAGCCCCTCTATTGGAAAGGGTTTGACCAAAAAACTTTTTACAGCCAAGAGATCAATACCGAGGGTAAAGAATTAGAAAACCACTTTAAAACTTTACGCAACAACCACAAAAGGAACATTAAAAAGGGGAACAAAAATCTAAATATAGAGGCTACAGAGGATTATTCCATTTTACACCAATGTATTTTGGACTCTTATACAAGAAAGAATCAGACTTTCAAATTAAACGAAAACCAGGTAAAACAACTTACACAAGTATGTTTGAAAAAAAATAGCGGGAAAATTCTTGTTGCCAAATACAACAACGAAATTTGCGGTGCCATATTTTTTGCTTGGGACAACAAAAGAGTGTACTATTTACTAGGTGGTTTCAACCAACAATTTGCTTCATATGGTGTTTCCACCTCTCTTATTTGGGAGGGTATTAAAATCAGTTTTGAACAACACAAAATATTTGATTTTGAAGGCAGTATGAATGCCAACATATCCCACTTTTTTGATGGTTTCAATACCCAACTAAAACCCTACTTTAATATAACCCATACGCCTAATAAATTATTTAACTTTTATTTGAAAACATTCAAATAATACCAATGGAATTAAAAAAAGGAAGCTTCATTTACACTGCGATTCTGTACTCAGGGATAGTTCTTGGGTACATCAATGTTGTGTTGGTCTTCCCCAATGTTTTTAACGAAGAAAATTTCGGATTAACGAGGATATTGATTTCTGCAGCCGCAGTATTGTCGCAATTTGCCCTTTTAGGTTTGCCTAATTTTGTACTAAAATTTCACCCTTTCTATAAAGACAAAAAATTCAACCCTGTTTTTTCAATGGGTACCACCATTTTAACCATCGGAATATTTGGTGTTGGAATTTATTTGATGCTTTTCAAAAATGTATTCATTGGGGCCTATGAAACAAAATCGCCTCTCTTTGCAAGTTACTTTTTCTACCTCATCCCTTTTTTTATTGCAACTGCCTTTTTTGGGTTCATGGATGCCTACTTAAGATCCATAAATAAAAATGTTGTTCCACTCCTACTTAATAATATAGTAATAAGGCTACTTTGGCTTCTATTTTCTTTCTTCTATTGGATCCAAGCAATCAATTTCGATGTTTTTGTTTTGTTATTTGTAGGAGCCCAAATATTGATAGCCTTAATTGCTTTTGCCTATTTACTAAAAAGCACCCCTATTCATTGGTCTTTTAAGATTGATAAAATAGCGTCTTCTAAAAAAATGTTAGTTTTTTCCTTATTTACCACCATTAGTGGCATTTCAGCCCATTTAATAAATAAGGTGGACATTTTAATAATAGGCCAACTGGAAGGCTTGATAGAAGTAGCAATTTATAGCATTGCAGCCTATATGTCTATGTTGGTAGTTGTGCCTACTAAAGCATTGGCAAGAACGGCTACCGTACGTATTTCTACTTTTTTTGCAGAAAATGATGTAGATGGTATTAAGTCAGAATACAAAACAAATGCCAATAGCCAACTCCTTTTTGGAACTGCCGTATTTACATTATTATGGATCAATTATGATTTGGCACTTTTCTTTTTAAATGACACCTATAAAAATGGTTTGTATGTATTTTTATTTTTATCACTTGCTAAAGTGATAGATACTGGCTTGGGGTTAAATGGAATAATTATAATCAATTCAAAGTATTACAAATGGGACCTTGTCTTTTCTTTGTTGTTATTAGTTCTATCTATATTCAGCAACTATTTACTCATTCCACTATGGGGCATACAAGGTGCAGCAATTGCCACAGCCATTTCCATATTCATTTACAACTGTTCTAAGGCCTTACTTTTGAAAATCAAGTTTAATTTCTCCCCTTTTTCTGTTTCTTATTTAAAAAGTGTGTTGTTGTTAGGGTTGTGTTTTTTAGTTAGTTTTATTAACATTTCAGATAACATCTGGATCAATTGCATGAGTAAAACTATTCTATATTGTGGTTCCTTTGTTGTACTAGCCTATCAATTGAAAGTTTCGTTAGACCTCAATAGGATCGTTAATAATTGCATTAAAAAAATCTAATGATAAAAATTGCCATCGCTCCACAATTCAAAGAAGCAAAAACCTACGTCCTTCAATATTTGTTTAAAGAGGTACTTGGTTTAGAAATAGCAATAAAAATTGAAGACACAGCGCACACTCGAATTGAGTTATCCAACAAACTGCTTATAGTGGAAGACCACTTTTTCAATAAGATTGCTCCCGCTGCTTTCCCAGATAAAAGTCAATTGCCACAAAAGGTAGAAAGGTTTAGTAGTTCGGAGTTAACCATAGATTCCTTGCCTGTACTCTACGGGGTTCCGGAGATCGAGTTGGGTTCCGATATTATAACATGCAAAATAGATCTATTGGCCAGTAGTTTTTTTATGTTGAGCAGGTGGGAGGAAAATATTGGACCTAAAGACAAACATGGCCGCTTTCCTTTCCATGCCTCCATCGCCGCCCAATACGATTTTTTTCAAAGACCGATTGTTAACGAATACATAGACCTGCTGATGGCATTAATAAATTTATTGGAGCCTTCTTTACAACGAAAACCTAGATCTTTTAAAATTATTCCCACCCATGACATCGACCATATTTATAAGTGGGGCACAATCAGCAATATAAGAAAAAAGTTGGCCCACAATTTCATAACAAAAGGCAGTTTTAAATTGGGGTTTCAAAATTTGGTCAACCTCTTCCAAGTAAAAATAAATAAAGCCACCGACCCATATTTTCAGTTTGAATACCTCATGGGTTTGTCAGAAAAATATGGATTGCAGTCTCATTTTTATTTTCTAACTGGCAACCGGCACAAGGTGGATGCTGATTTCAAAATCAATGACCCACGCCTTTCGCCAATTTTTGAATCCATACAAAAAAGAGGGCACCGCATTGGCTACCACCCTTCCTATCTTACAACTGAGGATCAAGACCTTTGGGAAAAAGAAAAACTGCTCCTGGATAAAACAAGTGGTATTACAACTCTAGTAGGAAGGCAGCATTACTTGCGTTTTGATGTACCACAAACCTGGGCCATTTGGGACAACAACAATATGAAAATGGACTCTACCCTAGGCTATTCAGAAAATATAGGGTTTCGTTGTGGCATTTGTTATCCTTATCCAGTATTTGATATTGAACAAGGCAAACAACTTGATTTAATTGAGTCTCCTTTGTTGTTTATGGAGGTTGCTGCGATAGAACACATGCAATTGACTCCAAAACAAGCCAACGAGCAAGTGTTTAATTTGATGCAAACTGTAAAAAAGCACCAAGGAAATTTTGTTTTTTTATGGCATAACAACACACTTTTTAACCCGGAAGACGAAAAATTCCGTTTTATTTACGAAAACATTATCAGCGACTTTACTTTGCATGGAAAATAAGAAGAAGATTTTAATTATTAGTTTTAGCAACCTCAAGCACGATGCACGTGTCAACAGGCAAGTAAACTTTCTGAAAGAAAAATATGAATTAGAAGTAGTTTGTTTCGGGGCAAATGACACCAAAGGGGTGGTTTACAACATCATAGACCAAAGCCCATTGCCTTTTATTAAAAAGGTATGGAGTGCCTTTTTGTTGTTCTTCAGATTCTACAAGGCTGCCTACCATGTTTTGCACCATTACGACTTCCTTACAAAAGAATATAAATCAAAATCTTTTGATTTGATCCTTGCCAACGACATTGAATCTTTGCCTTTGGCTGTACAACTATTAAAAGGCAATACCAAGCTGTTTTTTGACGCACATGAATTTGCGCCAAGACATTTTGAAGATAAACTAATATGGAGGATTTTCTTCCAGGGTTTTAATACTTGGATGTGTGCAAAGTATTTACCCAAAACCGATGGCATGTCTACGGTTTGTGATGGCTTGGCCATAGAGTACAACAAACTATTTGGTGTAGAACCTATTATTATAACCAACGCGCCTCCATTGGTTAACCTAGTCCCTACCGAAGTAGATAGCTCAAAAATTAGAATCATTCACCATGGCGTAGCCAATTTCAGTAGAAAATTAGAAAATATGTTCGACATCATGGATGGGCTCGACGACCGTTTTGAATTGGACTTGATGTTAATAACACCTTTGTACGCTTCCGCAAAAACCAAAGGCTACATTGATTTCCTAAAAGAGAAAATAAAGGACAACCCAAAAATCAATATCATTCCTCCAGTCAAAGGCCATGAAATTGTGGACAAAATAAAGGCTTATGACATAGGCTTATTCCATTTAGAGCCCATCAATTTCAATTATACCCACGCGTTGCCCAATAAATTATTCGAATTTATCCAGGCTCGATTGGCCGTTGCTATCAGCCCTTCTATTGAAATGAAAAAAATTGTGGAGCAATACAATTGCGGTGTAGTCGCCAAAGATTTTAATCCAATGAATTTGGCTTCTGCCATACAGCAATTAAACAAAGAAAAAATCGAGCTTTTCAAGAAAAATTCAAACACGGCCAGCCAACAACTGAATGCTGAAAAGAATGAACAGCTTTTAAATAAATCTTTGCACAGTATACTATCTTCTAATCAAGGGCATGAATAACTTCTGCCAATTTGCTTGTTAATTTTTGTCTGGTGTATTCCATGGCATCTGATGGTGTATGATTTTCATCTTTTCTTTGCTCAAACAACTGCAACAGCGCTGATTTAATCTTGTCTACTTCTACATTGTTAGTAGACAGCCCCATTTGTAACTCTGCTATGTCTTTTTGAATTTGATGCCCATCCGGCACCAAGGCCAATATAGGCCTAGAAAAATACAAATACTCAAAAAATTTACCAGGCATACAGCCTAGCGCATTGTCAAAATCAGAAAGCAAGAGCAACAACACATCGGAATCTTCCACTCTTTGTAAGATCTCATGGTGCGGCACATAATCTTCCACTATTAGCCTTCCTTTCAAAACCGGGTCGTTCCAGTAATCTTCCAAATAGGAGCCACTGATGATTCCCGTCATTCTGAAGCGTGCCAATGCCGCAAAATTTTCATTTTCATTACACAAGGCTTTGAACGCTTCTAAGAAAGGCCTTGGATCTCTCAAGTCATCAATAGTACCAATGTGCGACAATAAAAAAACCGACTCTTTCCGTTTATCTTGCAAAACAGGAAAATCGGATGGGTCCACTCCATTGGTAATGCTTACAACATGCTTCGCTCCCAATCGCCTAAAATCTTCTTGTGCCACTGGATTTGTGGCTATTACTACATCCGATAGTGAAAAAACACTTTTTTCCATAGACCGGTGAATTGAAAGGGCCAACTTCCCCACTTTTAAATGTTTGTATTGCGACCATTCAGACCATGGGTCTCTAAAATCTGCAATCCATTTAACGTTGGTCTTTTGCTTTACTCTTTTGCCAATAAGGTGCATGCTGTTAGGGGGACCAGTCGTAACAATTACATCCACCTTGTTTTTTTGAATATACTCTACAAGAAATTTGCTTGCGGGTTTAACCCAAAACACCCTGGGGTCTGGGATAAAAAAATTACCTCTTATCCATATAATCAAATGGTCCAACCAAGACTTTTTACCCTTGTCCAATGCCTGCCCTTGCCTTTCCGTTCCTTTTTTCTTTAAAAACCCGAGCAGACTATACGGTTCCCAAATAGGCAGCTTAACTACAGTTGTTGCCGGGTCAACGTCTTGTTTTAAGGTGTCATCTTTAAAACTAAAGGTTGGGTTTTCAGGGGTAAACACAATGGGTTCTATATCAAAACCAGGCAGGTATTTTACAAATTTCACCCACCTTTGAACCCCACCGCCGCCACTCGGTGGCCAATAATAGGCTACTATTAGTACCTTTTTACTCATGGTTAATAATTTTTGAAATATGGGTTACAATACCATCTTTTTGATCAGGATGAAACCAAGTATACCCTTTGTCTTTTCTGAACCAAGTCATTTGGCGCTTGGCATACCTTCTTGTATTTCTTTTTAACAACCGCACACACTCCTCAAAATCATATTCTTTATCCAGCCATCCAAACACCTCCTTGTACCCAACCGTTTGCAGTGCATATCGGTCTCTAAAACCAATGAGTGATCGAACTTCTTGTTCCAACCCAGCTTCGAACATGAGGTCAACCCGATGGTTAATTCTCTCATAAAGCTCTTCCGTTGGTCTTTGCAAGGCTACTTTTATGCAATTAAATGGACGCAAAGCAAAGTCTCTTTTTAAAAATTCACTAAAAGGAGCGTTTGAAAAACGAATAACTTCTAATGCTCTAATAACCCTTTGGTGGTTGTCTTGGTCTACCGTTTCAAAATAAGCACTATCTTTTATTTTTAACTCTTCTAACAAGGGTTTAATCCCTCCAAGTTCGAATTCTTTTTTCAAATTTGCTCGGATAACCGGCGGGATTTGAGGCATATCATCGAAGCCTTCACAAATGGCCTGAATGTAAAGGCCAGACCCACCTGTTAATATTACGTTGTTTTGTTTTTCAAAAAGCAAGTGTATCTTTTTCAACCCTTGTACCTCAAAACTTCCTGCATTCAATTCATTTTCAATAGAATGGGAGTCTACAAAATGATGCGGTGCTTGAGCCAGTTCTTCTGGTGTTGGCTTGGCTGTACCAATGGCCATTTCTTTGTAAAATTGGCGGCTATCAGCCGAAACAATATCGGCTGAGAATATTTGGGACAATTCTATGCACAATGCAGTTTTACCTACAGCAGTAGGACCAACCACAACAATTAAATTTTTTTTAGCTTTTTCTGACAAAGCTTTTTTATTTTTAGAGTTAATTTTATTGGGTAAAGATAAAAAGGTTATCTTTTAAAAGTTAAATGGAGGAAAATAATTATAACATTGATTTAGGCAAAACCATAATGGACTTAGGCAATTCCTTGGTTTCATTAATGGAACAAAGCGATCAAATCTTTTTGATGCTGGACAATAAGAGTACCATACTTTATGCAAATAAAAGGTGGGAAGATAAATCCGGTTATAAAACGGATTACAAAAAAGATTTAATCTTACAAGACATTTGCCATCCAGACTATAAAAATGCTTTGATCCAATTGATCCATAAAGTGGCTGAAACTACAGAACCTTGTAGAATTGACACTTTATTGCTTACAAATGACAACAACAAGCTTTACCTAACCGGTAGCATTGGATTGCAAAAAAAAGACCCCTCCCCTTACTTCATTATCACGCTTCAAGATAATTCTGAGAAAATTAAATTTGAAAAAGCCTCTAAGGCATATTTTAGCATTTCAAAAATAAGTTCGCATAAAACAGATCAGAAAAACTTTTATGCCCAAGTACACCAAGAAATCAACGATGTAATTGACGCCCGAAATTTCTATCTTTTACTTAAACAGGGGAGTTCTACTAACTTTCCTTTCTTTATCGACGACATTCATTCCAAAGAAGATTGGAATGCCATACAAGATATTCAACGGGCCCTCTCCTTGTACACCATCAACAATGGAAATCCAATCATTTTAAATACAGAGGTAGAAATGATTGTTAGTGCAAGCTTGGACAATTATAAAAAAGCGTTTTTGCCCGACTCATTGATCGGTATTCCGCTTAGAAATAAAACAGAAATTATTGGTGTTATCGTTACCTACAGCTACGACAGCAACTTTCAGTTTACCAAACACGAATTAGAAGTACTAGAATTTCTGTCGGACCAATTGGCCATTGCCATAGTAAGGCAAAAAGAACACAAAACACTGCAAGAACAAACTGCTCGACTCAATTCCATATTTGAAAGCAGTAATTTATTGATTTGGGCTGTAAATAAATCCTTTGATTTGACCACCATCAACCAACGGTTTTTTAACGATAATATTTTTGGAAACAAAGACACTACTACCATCCAGCAATACAAAGATGCCGAGCTCGTCCATTATGAACCAGAGCTTTTTTGGCAAGACAAATACAAAACAGCTTTTGAAGGGCAAAACCAGCATTTCGAAATTAAAATAAGCAACTACGAAGGGCGGTTTTCTTGGAAAGAGGTTTTCTTGAACCCCGTCTATATGGAAGATGGGAGCATCACAGAAATTTCAGGAATTGCACAAGATATTACAGAAAAAAAAGAATCGGAAGCGGCACTTATTGAAAACGAAGAAATGTTCCGAAACATATTCGAATCGTTTCAAGATTTGTATGTAAAATGCGATTTAAAAGGGAATATTCAAATGGTAAGCCCTTCTGCCAAACTCATGATCGGCTACAAACAAACCGAGTTGGTCAATAAGAATGTTTCTGATTATTACTTGTACAACATCAAAACAAAAAAACTGCTCAAAGACCTATTGAGAAATGGGTTTATCAAAAACTTCGAACTGTCACTCATTTCCAAAAAAGGAGACATTATCCCGAGTATATGCAACATCAACTTGCTGCGCAACAGCAGCGGCAAAGCCATAGGATTTGAAAGTGTTGCCCGAGATATCACCAAATTAAAAGCCACCAACAAAGCATTGTTAGAAGCAAAAGATTTGGCAGAGCGCTCTTTAAAAAGCAAAGAACAATTTCTGGCCAATATGAGCCATGAGATTAGAACTCCTATGACAGGAGTTATTGGTATGATTGACTTGCTGTACAATACCCAGTTGTCAGAAAAACAACAATACTATCTAGATACTGTCAAAAAATCGTCTGAGACACTATTGCACATCATCAACGATATTTTGGATTTATCCAAAATAGAAGCGGGTAAAATGGAATTGCGCAATTCCTTGGTAACTACCAAAGACCTATTTATGAAATTAAAGGGTCTTTTTACAACTG
The DNA here is from genome assembly GCA_900537185.1 of Cytophagales bacterium Alg240-R148. Taxonomy (GTDB): domain Bacteria; phylum Bacteroidota; class Bacteroidia; order Cytophagales; family Cyclobacteriaceae; genus Alg240-R148. The sequence goes on along the minus strand of LS999826.1, from coordinate 825,102 downwards.
CAACTAGCAACAAAAACATACAACTGCTATTCGATATCAACGATCAAGTTCCTGAAGCCTTTATTGCCGATGAAATTCGATTGATTCAGGTGCTTTCGAATCTTATTTCAAATGCCATTAAATTCACCCCTGAGAAAGGAGCCATTCACATAAAGTTGTTGAACCAAGACGCCCTTTCAGATAATAAAGTTGAATTAAAATTTGAGATTAAAGATACAGGAATAGGAATTTCTCCGGACGATATAGACAAATTGTTCAACAGTTTTTCTCAGGTGGACAGTTCTTTCAGTAAGAACTACAAAGGTACAGGACTGGGTTTGGCCATTTCCAAACAACTTTGTGAACTGATGGGTGGCAAGATTGGTGTTCAGTCTGAAAAAGACGTGGGGAGTACTTTCTGGTTCACAATTAAGACTTGGATTGCCAACAAACCAATTGTTAAAAAAGATGCAGCGCCCAAAAAAAGCTACCCAGATTTAAAAGAATTATGTCCGAAAATCTTATTGGTAGACGACAACAAAGTCAACCGCATGGTAGCAAGTGAAATTTTAAAAAAAGCTGGCGCCGTTATAACCTCCTGTGATTCTGGAGAAAAGGCATTGGCTGAAGTAGCAAAAAATGCATTCGATATTATTTTAATGGACATTCAAATGCCCGAAATGGATGGATTAGAAACTACTTCTATTTTAAAAGAAAGACACCAGCAGTTGCCTCCTATTCTAGCCATGACCGCTTATTCCATGAAGGAAGATGAAGAAAAGTTTTTAAATGCTGGGATGGATGGGTACATTTCCAAACCATTGAAACCTGACTTACTGATCAACATAATCCAATCTCACCTAAATGTGGGCAACATTGTACCACCTTCCGATGTTATATTGGCAGCAGAAGAAAAGGCCATACCCATAATGGATTTAAAGGTGATAGAAAGGCTCATTGAGCTCGGAGGCTTGGACTTAATACAAGAGACGCTTTATAATTTTGAAGAAGAGACTATTTTTCAATTGAGTGAAATTAATGCAAGTGTTAACAATGATGACTACGAAACCATTCTGTCCCACCTGCATACAATAAAAGGGAACGCTGGTACACTTGGAGGGCTGGTTTTTTCGTTATTAGCAGAAGAATTAGAGGAAAAAATTAAAAAAGAACAATACAAACTTTCGGATAAAGATTTAAATGAGTTAAATTTAGCTTTTTCAAACTTTAAGAATACAATTATTAAGTATCTAAATCATTCAAACAATGAGTAAAAAGGTATTGGTTGCGGATGACAGTTCTGTTATCCAGACGTTGACGAAAAAAATCTTAACAACCCAAGATTTTGAAGTGAAGGGTTTAAAGAGTGGTGTAAAGGTTATGGAAACCATCGAAAAAGATGATTACGATGTAATTTTGATGGACATTAATTTACCCGGTGTTGATGGCATGACTTTGATCAATCAAATTAGAGGGTTGAAAAACAACAAGTCCAAAACACCCATTATCATCATCTCAGGAAATTACAAAAATTACTCTAAAGAAGATTTTGAAAAACTTGACATCAGCATATTTCTAAAGAAACCTCTGGATTACGATGCACTAGTGGATGCCGTTAAAGCAGTGGCGTTATAAAAATGAATATTAAGTATACCAAAAGTTTATTAAATAAAATAGAAGACATTATTGCCGAATCGGACTATACCCTTCGGTATGAAAAAGGAAATTTCAAATCTGGATTTTGTGTTTTAAAAGAAACCAAAATTATCATCATCAACAAATACTTTACTTTAGAGGGTAAAATTAATTGTCTGGTTGATCTGCTGAACACCTTGGCACTCGATACGACCAAAATGACAGATAAAAATAAAAAGTTGTTCTCTGAACTCTCACAAACAGAATTAAAGCTTTGAAAATTACGTTTTTAGGAACTGGAACATCACAGGGAGTACCCGTAATTGCCTGCGAATGCGCAGTTTGTAACTCCATGGATTTTAGAGACAACAGATTAAGAACATCCATTCACATTAATTCTGACAATTTAAGCTTAGTAGTAGATACTGGTCCTGATTTCAGGCAGCAAGTTTTGCGGGAGCGCATCAACCATTTAGATGCGGTGTTGTACACCCACCAACACAGGGACCATACAGCCGGGTTAGACGAAATACGAAGCTTTAATTTCAAACAAAACCAAGACATCCCCATATACGTCCGAAAGGAAGTATTAGAACAATTGCAGCAAGAGTTTGCCTATATATTTTCAGATAACCAATACCCAGGATTGCCACAAGTAAAGGCCAATGTAATAGATGGTAGTCCTTTTAAAATCGGAACCACTGAAATTACTCCTATAGAAACCATGCACTATAAACTACCGGTTTATGGTTATAGAATTCTGGATTTTGCCTACATCACAGACACCAACTTCATAGACGAGTCTTCTATGAACCAACTAAAAAACTTAGAAGTTCTGGTGATCAACGCCTTGCAAATTGAAAAACACATATCGCATTTTAATTTGCAAGAGGCACTGGACGTAATTAAACAATTAAATCCGAAAAAAGCATACCTCACCCATATTTCTCATAAACTGGGAAGCCACAAAAAAGTAGACGCGGATCTTCCGGAAAATGTTTTCTTGGCCCATGACGGCCTACAAATCCAACTGTAATTGTGCACCATAATTATTATTTTCTCCGTTCATTAGCTGCTGAGTTGAATCATGCACTTCAATCGGCAATACTCGTTGAAACATTTAGCCAAAACAAAAATGAAATAATCCTGTGCTTGGAGAAAGCAGGAAAGGAGCACTACATCCGGCTATTGATGGAGAGTTATTTTTCAGGCATTAATTACAGCCATAACGTACAGAGGGCCAAAAGAAATACCATCAATCTATTTGCTGATTTTAATGGTTTAAAAGTAATTAAAATTGCTGCAGTTGATTTCGACAGAAGTATTCTTTTTGAAATGGAAAATGAACAAGTTTTTCAAATCCAATTTTATGGTAAGCGTTGTAATATGGTAGCCTACCAATCCAAAAAACTTATTGGGTCTTTTAAACAGAAAGCGTCTCCTCCCGAATTTTTAGAATTACAAGCTTACAAAGAGACTCCAACTTTGAATGCCAATGCATGGATCTCAGGCCATCACAACGTTAATTTTCTGACCACACAACTTGGAAAGTCTGGCGTTAAACAATTAATATCAGAAGGGTTCGAAGAGAAAAACAAACAGGATCAATGGCACTCTATTGCTAATATGCTAGACACCATTAACCATCCAGAATCTTTTTATTTGCATTCAGTACAGGACCTCCCTCAACTGAGTTTAATTGAACCTAGTGGTGCCTTTGAGCTTTACAAAAGTGCCATCGAATGTTCCAATGCTTTATTTTTTTCCTATCTCAAAAATTACAACCTCAACAAAAAGAAAACTGCACTCCGATCTACTTTAAGCCGAAACAAGAAAAAAGCGCGCAATTACATAACAAAATCAAAGCAAAAACTGGAGGAACTTAAAAATAGAGATTTTGAAAAACTAGCCAATATTATCATGGCCAATTTACACACCATTAAAATAGGAACACAAAAGGTAACTTTGTTCGACTTTTACGAAGAATGCACTATTGATATTAAATTAAAAGCGAATCTAAGCCCTCAAAAAAATGCTGAACAGTATTATAAAAAAGCTAAGAATCAAAAAAAAGAAGAACAGATACTTTTAAAAAACATCAAAGGAAAACAACAGCAACTGGAAGATATAGAAAAAATGCTGTTGGAAATTGACAACACAGATACGTTTAAGATTCTAAAAAACTCTGAAAAGGCCATTGGGAAGCAACAAAAAGAAAAGGAAAGCAGGCTCACAGCACCTTACTATGACTTTTTAATAGATGGCTTTAAAGTGTGGGTAGGTAAAAATGCCAGAGCCAATGATGAACTCACCTTAAAACATGCTAAAAAAGACGATTTATGGCTCCATGCCAAAGACGTAGCAGGTTCGCATGTAGTAATTAAAGCCCAGGCCGGAAAACCAACACCCGCATTGGTAATTGAAAAAGCAGCCTCACTTGCTGCCTATTACTCCAAAAGAAAGTCCGACACCCTCTGCCCTGTCAGTTATACCCTCAAAAAATACGTTAGAAAAAGAAAAGGAGCTCATTTTGGGGAGGTTATTGTAGAAAGAGAAACTGTAATTATGGTGGCACCGGAAAACAACTTTTAAACCAACACTACCACCATGCGCCAACAACCTAATTGAAGAAAGCACCAAGCTTGGGTGTTAGGCATAAAAAAAGGGAGCCAATGGCTCCCTTTTTTTTGTATTGCTTTAGTAGCATTTACTTGGCTACACTAATTTTCAACATATTGGTTCTTCCTCTATCGTGAATTGGCATACTGGCAGTATTGATGATCACATCGCCACTTTCTACATGGCCATACTTTTTAAGTAAATCTTCAATATCCGAAATAGTATCGTCTGTTGAAATTTCTGAATCATAATAAATACCTCTTACCCCCCATACCAAGCTCAATTTATTTAAAAGCAACTTGTTACTTGTGAAAATAAAAATATTCGCTTTTGGACGATTGGAAGATAATTTAAAACCGGTATAACCCGACTGCGTCATACCAACTATGGCCTTTGCTCCTGTTTGTTCTGATAGTCGGCATGCGGTGCGAACCAAGCTATCATTGAAAAATATTGGGGAATCTTTATCCAATTCAAAGAATTTGAAGTAAATGCTATCCTGTCGTTCCATATTTTTTATGGTCCTAACCATACTTTCAATTACAAGTTCTGGATATTTGCCAACCGCAGTTTCTCCTGAAAGCATTAAGGTATCCGCTCCATCCATAACAGCATTGGCCACATCGTTGGTTTCTGCTCTTGTTGGACGAGGGTTTTCTATCATACTCTCCATCATCTGTGTCGCAATAATCACCGGCTTGGCTGCACGGTTGCACTTTTCTACTATCCTTTTCTGCTCCAACGGCACTTCCTCCATCATAATTTCAACCCCTAGGTCTCCTCTAGCTACCATAATGGCATCTGTTTCTTCAATGATGGCATCGATATTAACCAGTGCCTCTGGCTTCTCAATTTTAGCTATAATTTTAGTTTGAGACCCTTTTCTATCGATGATGTTGCGCAACTCTATAATATCTTCCGCTCGTCTTACAAAAGACAACGCTACCCAATCCACATCGTGTTTCAAGCCAAATTCTAAATCTGCCGTGTCCTTTTCTGTTAAACATGGAGCCGAAACGTCGGTATTAGGCAAGTTGATGCCTTTTTTGGACTTAATTGGCCCACCATGTACTACTGTTGCACTTACTTCGGTTTCTGTTTTACCAGACACTTTAAGCTCTAATTTGCCATCATCCAATAAAATAGTTGCACCAATTTCCACATCTGTAGGCAAAGATTTATAAGTAGTAGAAGCCCTCTGAGCAGTTCCTACAAAGTTTTCGTTGCTAATAACAATGGTATCACCAGGCTCAATTATTTCGCCGTCCTTCATATCTCCCAACCTTATTTTTGGTCCTTGAAGGTCCTGCAATAAGCTCACATGGGTACCCATTTCTTTGTTAATCTCTCTTACAAAATTGATCACTTTTAAATGATCTTCATGGCTCCCATGAGAAAAATTTAGTCTAAATACATCCACTCCTGCTTTTACCAATTTGGTCAACATTTCCTTTGAATTGGAGGCAGGTCCTACCGTTGCAATAATTTTCGTTTTGTTAAACACGATTTTTTCTTCCATAATAATTTCTAAACTAAAAGGTTTTCTTTCGATTTCAATTTATCTGTTGCGATCTTAAGGGCGGTATTTACAACATTAATGTTATTCAATTGTTGGGCTAAGTTTAAAGAATTGTTTAATATTTCTTCGCCCTCAACTACAAGAAAATAATCCATCTGCTTTAATTCTGGAATTAAATATCCCATTGCAGAACCGTTATTTAAAGATCTATTTTTAAATAAACGAAATGATGTATGCTCGGTGTGGTGGGAATAATATGCGAATTGTGTTTTAGATTTTTTTCTTAAAAACAATTCGTGGTCATTATCCCTAATTAGCTCTATATCAATACTTTTGTTAATAGCCCAGGCCAACTTATAATCCTTAGCTGCTGACACTATTCCTATAAGTTCAAACTCAAATTCGTACTCAATATCAAGTTTGTTTACCTTCATTATTTCTGTAGAGCCGCGCAAAAATACGAAAAAGCAATTAAGTATTTCAATAAAATTTCATCTAAATATCCGTATATTCAAATAAATTTATTTTAATATTACGCAAAAATTAAAAATTAATTCTGAAGCAGGGTTTGCATATAAAAACAAATGTAAAATCAAATTGACAATTTGTTTGACATTCAATTTTTAAATGTATTTCTTTGCAGTGATTTTTAACTAAAAGTTAGAAAAATGTCTGAAATTGCACAAAAAGTAAAAAGTATTATTATTGACAAGCTTGGAGTAGAGGAATCTGAAGTCACTCCTGAAGCGAGCTTTACAAACGACTTGGGAGCTGATTCGTTGGACACTGTTGAGCTTATCATGGAATTCGAGAAAGAATTTAACATCTCTATTCCTGATGATCAAGCAGAGAACATCGCAACAGTAGGCCAAGCAATATCTTACTTGGAAGAGAACGTAAAGTAATTTTAAAATCTTTTATACTTCTTTATGTCTATAAGAAGAGTCGTAGTAACCGGCCTGGGTGCCCTGACACCAATTGGTAATACCGCTTCAGATTACTGGAACGGATTAGTTAATGGAGTAAGTGGTGCAGCCCCTATAACCCAATTTGATCCTGAAAAATTCAGGACTAAGTTTGCATGTGAAATCAAAGATTTTTCAATCCTAGATCATTTGGATAGAAAGGAATCCCGTAAAATGGACCCTTTTACTCAATATGCTATGGTCACCTCAAATGAGGCGGTCGTGGATTCTGGATTGGATGTTGAAAAGATCGACCTTGACAAAGCGGGTGTGATATGGGGGTCTGGTATAGGCGGACTTTTCTCATTTCAAGAAGAAGTTAAAGCATTTGCTACTGGAGAAGGGACACCTCGGTTTAATCCCTTCTTCATTCCTAAAATGATTCCTGACATCAGCGCTGGTTACATCTCTATCAAACACGGGTTCAGAGGACCTAACTTTGTAACGGTTTCAGCATGTGCCTCAGGGACCAATGCCATCATTGATGCTTTCAATTATATTCGATTGGGCATGATGAATGTTTGTATTACTGGTGGCTCTGAAGCTGCTGTAACACAAGCGGGAATTGGAGGATTCAATGCAATGAAAGCATTGTCTGAGCGCAACGATGACCCTACCACTGCATCCAGACCTTTTGACAAAGAAAGAGATGGTTTTGTATTGGGAGAAGGTTCCGGTGCCTTGATTCTAGAAGAATACGAACACGCTGTAGCACGTGGCGCTAAAATTTATGCGGAAGTAGTTGGCGGCGGTATGTCAGCAGACGCCCACCACATCACGGCACCACATCCAGAAGGATTGGGCGCTATGAACACTATGAAGTATGCATTGGAAGATGCTAAAATTAGTGCCGATCAAATTGATTACATCAATGTACATGGAACATCTACTCCTTTGGGTGATTTGGCTGAAACCAAAGCCATCAAAAAGGTATTTGGAGACCATGCTTACAACCTTAACATAAGCTCGACAAAATCAATGACTGGCCACCTTTTAGGAGCCGCCGGAGCCATTGAAGCGATCGCTTGTGTTAAATCTATAGAACACCAAACCATCCCTCCTACCATCAACCATTTTACGGATGATGAAGATTTCGACCCTAAATTGAATTTCACATTTAATAAGGCTCAGAAAAGGGAAGTTAAATTTGCTTTGAGCAATACTTTTGGTTTTGGTGGACACAACACCTCCATTATAGTCAAAAAAGTAGACGCCTAGTGAACAGGGCCTTTAAACGCTTTCTATTTTTAAAGTCTGAACAAACAAAAAAAGACAAAGCGCTTTCAAAGGCAATTAGCAACATTTTTGGTTATAGGCCTTATAATGTAAAATTATACTGGCTGGCAATGCAACACACAAGTATTGCTAAAATAAACAAAACAGGCCTAAAAGAATCCAATGAGCGATTGGAATACTTAGGAGATGCCATATTGGGCTCTATTGTAGCAGAGTATTTATTTAAAAAATACCCTTACAAAGACGAAGGATTCCTTACCGAGATTCGATCGCGAATTGTCAATCGCGAAGCACTCAATGCCTTAGGCATAAAATTGGGACTGAATAAGCTCGTTGAATTTGACACCAATCGTGGCGGTAGGCCCCACAAATCTATTTATGGAAATACGTTAGAGGCAGTTATTGGTGCTTTGTATTTGGATATCGGATACAAGCGCACCAAAAAAATCATCAATAAAAAAATCATCCCCAATTACTACGACCTGGACGAAATCATCAACCAAGACCCCAATTTTAAAAGTAAAATTATTGAGTGGGCGCAAAAAGACAACCACGATATTCGGTTTGATGTAGAAGATATATCTTCAGGTAAAAAAAGCATTAGAGAATTTAAGGCTCAAGTTATAATTAATGACGAACTTGCCGGAGAAGGATTTGGGGTAAGTAAGAAAAAAGCCGAACAAGCGGCAGCTCGAAAATCTTGTGAAAAATTCAACATCTAAACCATGTCTACACTTTTAGTAGGAGGTGCTTCCCTCAACCAGACTCCCATCGATTGGAACAACAACACTTCCAACATAGTTGCAGCAGTGGAGCAAGCCAAAAAAAACAAAGTAGATATATTGGGTCTTCCCGAGCTGTGTATCACGGGTTACGGCTGTGAGGATCTATTTTTGAGCGAGTGGATTTATAAAAAGGCATTTCGGGAATTAGAACATATTGTAGCCCATTGCCAAGGGCTCTTGGTAGCGATTGGTTTTCCATTTTTGCACCAAAACAAAAGATACAACGCTACGGCCATAATAGAAGATGCTCAACTTAAGGGCATATACTTCAAGCAGAATATGGCCAACGATGGCGTGCACTACGAATCAAGGTGGTTTCAGCCTTGGCCAAGTGCCACACAAGATACGTTCTTGTACAACCAACAAAACATTCCGGTTGGAGACATACAATGCACTTACAAAGGAGTAAAAATTGGTTTCGAAATTTGCGAAGATGCATGGACAGAAAACAGACCTGCCTGCAGGTTGCAAGAATTAGGCGTGGATTTGATCATCAACCCTAGTGCCAGCCATTTTGCTATGGGTAAAACCCAAGAAAGACTCCACCTGGTTCAATCCAGTAGCAAAGATTTTAGTTGCGCTTACCTTTATGTAAACCTATTGGGTAACGAAGCGGGAAGGATTATTTACGATGGCGACGTAGTTTTGTCTCAAAATGGAAAGATTCAAATCTATGGGCCAAGGTTGTCGTTTGCGCCCTTCCAACTTACATTTGCACCCATTTATTTTGGAAAGGAAGCTTCCAATGCAATAGACCAACCTGTAGAAATTCCAACCAAAGAGCAAGAATTTCTAGCTGCCGCTACCCTTGGCCTTTTTGACTATTTACGCAAATCAAGAAGCCGCTGTTTTGTACTTTCTTTGAGCGGGGGAGCAGATTCGGCCACTTGTGCGGTTTTGGTAGATTTAATGGTTAAAAAAGGGACCGATACTTTAGGGATGGAAAAATTCTGTAAGGCCCTTCATATTGAAAACAACAATTACACCAACAAAGACCTCTGCAAAAAGCTGCTTATTACAGCCTACCAGGGCAGTAAAAACTCTTCCAATACCACCTTGCAGGCTGCCCAACATTTAGCGCACTACATAGGTGCCACGTTTTACGATTGGAAAATTGATACCGAAGTAAGTAGCAACATAGAAGATATTGAAACTGCAATAGGTCGAAAATTGAGCTGGGAAATGGATGACATTACCTTGCAAAACATTCAAGCCCGAGTACGTGCACCAAAAATATGGATGCTGGCCAATATTTTTAATGGGCTTTTGCTTACCACTTCCAACAGAAGTGAAGGAGATGTTGGATATGCCACCATGGATGGGGATACAAGTGGCAGCATCGCTCCAATTGCCGGGGTAGACAAACCCTTTATTAGGCACTGGTTGTTATGGGCAGAAACTGCATTAGGATACAAAGGATTGGGTCCTATTAACGCTCAAAACCCGACTGCCGAATTGAGACCGCAAGAAAGTGCTCAAGAAGATGAAAAAGATTTAATGCCCTACGACATTATGGTGCAGATAGAACGTTTGTTGGTCAAAAACAAACATTCTGTAGAACAAACATTCTTCCTGCTGCGCGATCAAAACCCAACTTTGGAAACAAAGACCCTCTTCTCTTTCTTAAACAAGTTTCTTCAATTGTGGAGCAGGAATCAATGGAAAAGAGAAAGACTTGCCCCTTCCTTCCATTTGGATGATTTTAATATTGACCCTCGAAGTTGGATGCGCAACCCAATTTTATCAGGAGGATATTTAGAAGAATCGGAACTATTGGCTAAAAAACTGGGGCTATAACAAAGAATTGATTCTATTTGTTTATATTAAAAAACTGCGCTAACATTATTCTACAAAGCGTGATTTTTGTTTTGAACTTGTAGTACAAGTATGAGGGGAGCTTTCACCATATTATTTTTTTCACTTTTTTACCTGCCAGTTTTAGGTCAAAACAATCCTATGACTACAACAAATGGTGATTCTACCGAACGCTATGTTCGAATTGACAAAATATTTGTTATAGGCAACAAAACTACCAAAGACAATATAATATTAAGAGAAGTAACCATAGATCGCGGAGAATGGATATATTATAAGGATCTAAAAACCCTCATTGTAGAAGATAGAAACAAAGTTTATAACACTGGCCTTTTTAACTCGGTTGAAATCAACATTTTGGACTTGAGCAATGACTTGGTGGATTTAGTTATCAAAGTGGACGAACGGTGGTATTTGTTTCCCATCCCACTTTTAAAATTTGTAGACAGAAATTTTAATGATTGGATTACCAATAGAAATGCAGATTTTTCGAGGGTAGTATATGGTTTAAAGCTGGACCATTACAACATGAGGGGTAGAAATGAAAAATTAGAATTAAATGCACAGTTTGGGTATTCTACGAACCTGGGTATCAATTATAAAATCCCTTATATTGAAAAGACCCAGCGGCATGGCCTTTCATTTGGGGTCCAGTACAATGAGTTAAAAAACCTTCAATTGTATACAGACGACCATGTAGCCCAATTTTTCGAAACCGACCTGGTTTTGAGTGAAAACTATTCTTTCGGAATGGGGTATTTGTACCGAAGTAAAATAACGGATTTCCACTCGCTGGAAGCCAGTTTTAAATTTTCTTCTATTGCGGATACCGTAGCCATTCTAAATCCCAATTTTTATGGCCCGGGAAAGGTCAATCAAGACTATGTTTTTTTGAGGTACTCCTATCGAAAGGATAAAAGAGACATACGGTCTTACCCACTCAAAGGCTACCAGTTAAAGGCTGAAATATTAAAATACGGTATTGGGTTATACAACGACATCGATTATTATGAATTAAAAGCATCCATGGCCAAATACTTTGATTTAGGCAATGAATACTATTTATCGAATTACATATCAGGGTATGTAAGCAACCCAGACGATCGCCCCTATTCTTCTTACAACGGCATGGGCAATGGGTTGGATTTGGTGCGTGGATATGAATTGGACTTTATAGAAGGGCCTCGCTATTTTGTTTCTAAAAACACTTTCAAAAAGAAGTTGTTTTCCGGATCAAAATACTGGAAGAAATTTCCTGTTCCTCAATTTAGAACCATCCCTTATGCGCTGTACCTCAAAACTTTTGTAGATTTTGGTTATGTCCAAAATTTCCCGAATTACGAAGGGAATTCAAGGCTTACGGACAGGTTCATTGCTGGTGGCGGCGTTGGCCTTGACTTCATTACCATGTACGATGCTATATTCAGAGTAGAATACACCGTTAACAAAGAGCAAAAAGGTGGTATATACCTGCACTTTTGGCAGGGGTTTTAGTTGAATTTTTTGTACACTTTCTTTTTCCCCGATTTGGTATACCGGTACCACACCCCGCGCTGTTTCCCCAAAATATAGGTACCCGAAAAAGTCATTTCTCCGTTGGCATCATAAAAGTACCAAAGGCCAGTTTCCAAGCCATTTTTATATTGTCCTTTCTGCAACACGTGTGCACTTGCACTAAAGGCTAAAAAATTACCATGCAACAACCCATTATCATAGTTTTGACTGCGTTTTATCCCTCCATTTTCAAAATAATACAACCAAGGGCCTTGGTAAACTCCAGACCTATAATTTCCTTCTTTGCTTTTGACCCCATTTTCAAAATAATATACTGCCGTACCATTCGGCACACCCTCCCCCCAAGTTTCAACCGCTTGAAGTTGGCCATTGGGGTAAAAATATTGAACTTGTCCAACAATTTCTCCAGCAATAAAAGGCTCTTCTACCATGGTGGTACCATTGGGATACAAGGTAATCCTCACCGAATCATATTTTTGAGAATAGCCAAAATACGAACCCAACAGAAATAAAATCAACCAGCCAATTTTCATTTTATATGTTATATTTGAATATAAAAATACTCTGATTAAGATTGAAAAAAAGCATTACCATCCTATTTTGTTTCATTTTTATTCTGGCGTTAAAATCTATTGCCCAGAACAATGAAATTAAGGTGAAATCGGGCAGAATGATTGTTCTGAAAGACACATTGATTATGACTTTAACTGATACGGTGGTTTACTTACCGGATAGTGTCAAATACAAAATTCGTAAAAACCCATATACAAAATCCGATGTTTTCTACGATTCTATCAAAAATAAAAGTTATCAAAACTGGTTCACCAAGAATTTGTTCGATGCCCTAATAACGGAACCGAACAACCTAGAGGAAGAAGCCATCAACACCATAAAAAGTGAGGACTTCTTTATGCCCTACAAGGGCAAAACCATCCAAAGTATCCGAATCAAACAATTGGAATCTTTTGGCCAGAGCGTTTTGGACACTACCTTGCTCACTCCTAACAAACTAGCGACATTTGCTAATAAACTCCATCGTTCCACCCGGGAAAAGGCCATTTTAAAATTCATACAATTTAAAGAAAACACCCCCCTTAACCCACTTGTTATTGCAGACAATGAAAGAATTATAAGAAACCTTACCTTTATTCATGATGTTAAAATCTATGTCAAAACTACGCCATTAGACGAAGAGAAAGTAGAAGTAATTGTGGTGGTGCAAGACAACTTTCCTTACTCGGTTGAAGGGTCTTTTGGCAGTGCCGATGATTTCAGTTTTGGTGTGGCCCATAAAAATATGTTCAGACAGGGCCATGAACTATCGCTATTAGGCTTGTACAAAAAAGAGTTTCCTCCCCCTTTCGGATATGCTGCACAATACAAGGTGAGCAATATAGGCAATACTATTGTAGATGCAGGAGCAAGTTTTGTGAATTCCGGTGAACAGAATGAAGTTCGGGTATTTTTGGACAAACCGTTTATTACGCCAGAGACAAAAACGGGATATGGTTTTGATGTGCACAGCCTCAGGGCTTTTCACTATTGGCAAGACTTTAACCAAGACACCATTTACAGCGCCCCATTCGAATCGGTTACCTCCGATTTTTGGTTTGGAAAATCTTTACAGGTTAATAGAAAAAATGAAAGACAAAACATCTTTATTACTGGGCGCTTTTACAACAGCGAGTTTATTCGAAGACCAGAAAGTACAGATGCCGATACACTATTTTATTTTCAGGACCGACTTGGGTATTTGGGAGAAATAAGTTTCAGTTCAAGAAACTACATGAAAAGTAGCCTAATCTATGGGTTTGGCATTACTGAGGATATTCCAATAGGGTATATTTCTTCCTTTTCACTGGGATATGAGAACAGTGAATATGTCCAGCGGCCTTATACCGGACTAACTTTAGGCAGGGCTTGGTACAACAAAGGGCAAGGTTTTTTATTGGGTACTGCGGCTATTGGTGGGTTTTGGGAGAATAGATCCCTGAATGATGGTGTGTTGAAATTTGGTTTGTTGCATATTTCAGAATTGAACACCATTGGACGGTATAAATTAAGAACCATTTCTTCGGTTAAATATGGAAAAACCATTTTTAATAATAGAATAGAAAATATTAATACGAAGGAGCAAGTTAGAGGGTTAAACGGGGACGATATTGAGAGCGATCAAATCGTATCCGGGAGTTTTGAAGCCATCGTATTTACGCCTTGGTATTTTTTGGGTTTTAAATTTGCGCCTTATGCATTTGGGGATGTTGCGGTAGTGGGCACCAACCAAAGTCTGTTTAAATATTCAGATACTTATATGGCAGTAGGTGCTGGAATTCGCATAAGAAACGAAAGCCTGGTCATTCAGACCATACAATTAAGGTTTGCTTACTACCCTGTAGTTCCTCCAAATGGGAACTCCTTCCGCTTCGAATTTTCGACCAATAACCCAAGAATATTTGAAGATTTTAGGCCCGGAAAGCCAAAAATCATTACTTTAGAGTGATAATTATCAATATGTTATGAAAAAGACTTTAATTATTTGTTCGATCGTTTTGGTAGCAATGTCCGTCTGTCAAAATACCATGGCCCAAGAAAAGCCTACATATTGGTCGTCAGGAGGAGAATTTATCTTCTCTTTTGCCAATGTTAAAAAAAACAATGTAGAGCTCAATAACGTTGTCCGATTTACACTCTTCCTGCACATCCAACAATACATCAACAAAGATTTTTCGGAAAAAGCTGGTTTCTACTCAGGGTTTTCATTAAAAAATATCGGGTTTATATACGACGAAGCCAATGGCATTAGAAAAAAAATGAGAACCTACAATTTCGGTATTCCACTAGCCTTTAAATATGGTGACTTAAAACATGACTTTTTCTTTTATGGCGGAGGCCAATATGACTTGGTTGTCAACTACAAAGAGAAAACATTTGAAAACAACAACAAAAGCAAATTTAACTCGTGGTTTTCAGACAGAACACCTCGTTTTGTGCCCTCCTTGTTTGCTGGTGTTCAATTCCCTTATGGGTCCAATTTGCGGTTCACCTATTACCCTCAGAACTTTTTAAACCCTGATTTTATAGAGACAGATGGGAACGGCGTAAATGTAAAACCTTATGAAGGGATGGATGCCCGTGTATTTTCTATCTCTTTAAGTTTTATGATTTACCACCGCGACGGTATGAAGTTCAAGGAAATGTATAAATACGACTAATTAATGTCTTTAAGAATTGTATGGTTTCTGTTTTGTTTGTCTCCGTTGGTGTCGATGGGGCAAACCAAAACAAACAAACGTTTTTGGTTTGATTACAACCCGTCATTTAGCCTCAGCACCAAACTAACCGTTCTTGCTGACGTGGGTTGGAGAAAAAACTTCAACAGCGTTAACCAAAAATTTAGAACCGTATTAAGACCAAAATTCAAATATTTTATTAAAGACCACTGGGAGTTACTTGGGGGGATGGGTTGGTTTTATATAGTCAACGACAATGAAACCCCCGATTTAAATGAAATCAGACCGTTTATAGGCACTAAAGTATCCTGGCCTCGATTTGATAAAATTGCTATTGACCACCTTTTTCGAATTGAAAATAGAAGGCTAAGACCAATAGGGTCCCCTTTAGAAAGTTTCCTGCGTTATCGGTATAGGATTGGCAGTACCTTTAGATACAGGCACGACACCTTCGTGGCTTATTTTTTCACTCCGTTTACCGCAGAATATATTTTTCATTTGGACCCTTCTGTAGACGTTGAAGATGATTCTTTTCGATTTACAACAGGCTTGGGATATGTTTTTGATGGACAATGGACGGTCGAATCCAATGTCATGATTCAGAGCAGAGGAGACCTCGCCACAGGAAATTTAAACCGTTCTGATTTGGTATTTAGGCTGCGCGTATTTCATAAAATTCAATAATTGATTGTATATTTATTGCACATGAGCAACTTTAGAGAAAAACTTTTTGATCTGCGGTACAACTTGTTATTATTGAGTTTTCTGCTCCTTATATTTTTACCTTTGTTTTTCCCCGATGATTTTTACCAAGACAATATGCAGCCCTTGGTTTTCGGAATCAACCTAATTGCGGGTATCAATTTATTTTACCACAGAAAAAAAATTATGCGCTACCTCATGATATTCTTGGGGTTGGCGTTTTTGATTGTTGGGCTTAATTTTTTCAAAGTATTTTCGTCGGAAAGTTATATTTTTTCTCTCTACCTTATCTTCTTTGCCATTGTCGCTTTTCAACTTTTCAGAGACATCCTACAGGCCGACCACATAGAACCTAGCATTTTAATTGCCGTGTTGTGTGGGTTTGTAGTATTGGGCCTTACTGGCTTTTTTATCTTCTTATTGATAGAAATTTACCAACCTGGTTCTTTCAATAACTTGAACGGCACTTTAGCTGAAAAAAGTACGGATCTATTGTATTTTAGTTACGTCACACAAACCACCATAGGGTATGGAGACATAACCCCATCGAATGAATTTTCAAAAAGAGTAGTGATGTTATTTGGATTGGCATGTCAGATTTACCAAACCATTATTGTGGCATTAATTATTGGCAAATACCTCAACCAAGAATCTAAAAAATAGAACTTGCTGTATTTTTTTCTATCAATGCATGAATTTCTTCATACGTGTAACTAAGCTTTTCACCTACTGTCAATATCAACTCAAGCTCTGCTTTAGAAAACTCGCCATCCACCAAAGCCAATTTGATCATTTCAGTAATTTGACTCTCGCGTTCTTGCGTATTTTGAGGGATTAAGTATACGTATTCATCGGAGCGGTTTAACATAACATTTAAACGGTCCAATGCAATTCCTCGATCAAATGCAATTTTGGAAAGTGCTACTCTTTCAGACTCATCAATAGAGCCATCAATGCCCGCCAAGGATACTAAATTTCTGAAATGCTCTAACTTTATTGGATCCAACATACACACTAATACTAAAGATTATATAAAAAAATCATCCCCAATATAACATTACTCGTTTAATTTCAGAATAATTTTTCCTTTTCTTTTCCATTAACCCCGTTATTAAAGCATAAATTTGCGTAGAAATA
This sequence comes from Cytophagales bacterium Alg240-R148, assembly GCA_900537185.1. Taxonomy (GTDB): domain Bacteria; phylum Bacteroidota; class Bacteroidia; order Cytophagales; family Cyclobacteriaceae; genus Alg240-R148. Next base: position 807,965 of record LS999826.1, on the reverse strand, counting down.
TTATTTTAATTATATCTTTTATCCTATAATATTACAGTAATTGGACAGGAGCAATTGCATAGGGGCAACAAAAGCTCCCCAACCAATTGGTAAATACAGTTGCTTCGCTGTAATCTCAATTATAAGCAGTAACTTTGGCTGTTCAACACCAAGCATCTTTTTTACATGAATATTGATAATTATATCAACCAACGAAGCAACAACAAGTGTGAACTGTGTGGGTCCACAATAGACTTATCCCTTTATACTGTACCGCCTGAAACAACCATATCTACAGAACACAGTATAAATACTTGTGTTACATGTAAAAGCCAGTTGGAAGAACCTGCTTCTGCCGACCCCAACCACTGGCGCTGTTTGAACGACAGCATGTGGAGCGAAATACCTGCGGTACAGGTTATTGCTTGGCGGGTTTTACACAAACTGAAACACGAAGGCTGGCCTCAAGATTTGTTGGATATGATGTATTTGGACGATGCAACAGTAGAATGGGCAAAATCAGCAGATTACGTTTCGGAAGAATCTAGTGATGCAGTGCAACACATGGATAGCAATGGTGTAGTTTTACAATCCGGAGACAATGTAGTTTTAATAAAAGACCTCAACGTCAAAGGTTCCAGCCTAGTAGCAAAAAGAGGTACGGCAGTTCGAGGAATTTCCCTAGTTCACAATAATTCAGAGCAAATTGAAGGAAAAGTAAGTGGCCAACAAATTGTATTGCTAACCAAATTCGTGAAAAAGAATTCTTAAGAGAAGAACTGGAAAAAGCCGATGTATTTGGTGCTTAATAGGTTGTAGTCATATCCTTGTCTACGCAAATAATAAAATCTGCTTTGCGAAGGTGTTCTTTTTCTAACTTAAAAACATTTTCTTGGGTTACCGTTGATACAGTTAAGTATTGCAAATCGCTCCATGCATTTTTCAAATACCACAATATGCCTTCATAATTATCGGAATGGTAGGCCCCATTAAAATGGACAAACAAACTACTATCTTCTCTATTTTTTAGGATAAAATGGGCCATGGTTGCGTCTTTGAGCGCTTGGGCCTTCACCAATTCGATACTACCATGATCGCCCATCATCTCTAGAATACTCTTGTAGGTTGGTAGGTTGGGATCAAAAGGAAAAGGCAAAGGTACCAGCCATTGTAATGCAGTTGCATCTAGGTTTTCTAGAGCCTCAAACCCTCCTTTGTGTACCATTCTCGCGTAAGTCCTTGGCACATTGGTCGCAATAAATGCGAGGTTGTTGTTTTTGCAAAAGTCAACCAAAGGTGCATAGTCTGTTTTATAATTGCCCCACAACCTGGCCAAGGTGTCCAGCCCTTTGTTATCCACATTGCCATTTAAATAAGCATCCAATGCTGCCTGGTTGTCGGCCTCTATCATTTCCGCCCCGAGCACTAAATTCCGCTTTGGATGCAATGCTTTAATTGACTCCAACTGGAGCCAATGGGCAATGGGGTTGTTGTGCTGTTCTCCAAACAAAACTATGTCGCTCCCCTCCATGGCCTTAATCAATTTTTTAAAGCTGACTTTTTTACCTTGTGCATTGTATAAGACATAGGCTGGCATTTTGTCTTGTGCCTGGGCATTGTACAGAAAGCACAATACACTTAAGAACATCCATATTTTTTTCATAACTTTTTAAGGAAAGCGGGTACCACAACTGGTTATTTACTTTTTTGTGCAAGCACATTGAATTCAAGGGCTTTCTCTACCCAAAAATCTAAATCGGCCTCGAAATCAATCCCTTCTGAGTAAACGAATAAAAAGCCTTTCATTGGTTTGCCTGTAAAATCCATTTCTCTACACCCTTTTTTCTCTAACAATGGCAAGTAAACCGCCTTTCCTACCCGTACCATGATGCGGTCTTCTCCTGTTTTACGGTCTTTGTCTACCCCGATGCACATTTTTTGATCCACCATAAAAATAAGTCCCCCCATCATTTTTTTTTCTTCAACGTTCGGTTGGTTCTTAAGTCTAGAACGGACACGATCGGCTAAAAACTCACTGTAAGGCATGATGGCTTTGGTTTTAATGGTCAGTCATAACGAAATAACAAAGTAACAAAATCGAATCAATAAACAAGATCAGATGGACCAAGAATCCCATTAAAATTTGAACAAAAAAAAGGCCCTCATTTTCATGAGGGCCTCTCAACAAACCTTAATTAAAGATCAGCTGGGATCAAAACAGCATCTACTACATGAATCACACCATTGGTTGTTAAAACGTTGGCGGATGTTACATTAGGGTCTGTAAAATCTGGATCGTTGTCTATTAAAGACACACCAGAAGCCAAATGAACTGTAAATTTACCAGTGGACAAGTCGGTCAAGGTTGTCACTTCTTGGTTGTCTGATAAATCAGTTGAAAAAACCCTGGCGCCAGACACTACATGGTACAGCAATACATCTTCTAACAAAGCATCGTCAACTTCACTAGGACCACTCACACCCAATGCTGTGTACAAAGCTGTAAATGCTGCATCCGTTGGAGCAAAAACTGTAAAATCTCCATTGGCTTGTAGTGCTGACACCAAGTTTGCTTCTGTCAATGCTTCTGCCAATTTATTGAAACCTGCGGCTGTTGCTGTGGCAACAATATCGTTTGACGGTGGTACTAAGGTTCTGTCAATTACATGGACAACCCCATTGGAACCTGCTATATTGGCTATGCTCACCGAGGTGTTGCCATTAATAAACAAACCGTCTGTTCCGTTATTACTCAAATAAAGATTGCCTCCTACTGCACCAGCAGTCGAGCTACCATCTGCTATGTCCGATGAATTGACAGTTGCATCCAATAAATGGTATTTCAAAACTGCTGAAAGAGTGGAAGCATCTGGTAATGAAGTTATGCCTGCTGCTTCAAACGCATCGTTGGTAGGAGCAAAAAGGGTCATACCATTTCCAGAGGGGCCATCTCCAAGCAATACAGATAAAATGTCTTCATCCGCTGCTTGTACGGCAGCAATCAAAGTGGTAAAGTTTTTATTAAAGTAAGCTGGAGCTACGATGGTCCCTACTATAGGTTGGATGCTCTCCGGAACAATTACGGCATCAATGATGTGGATGATCCCATTGCTCGCTTCAATATCGGTAACCGTCACCTTTACTCCTGAAATGGTCACTTCATTGCCTACACCAATGGATACATTTTCTCCATTCAATGCTTTGGCAGTAGTGCCATCTACTAAATCTGTGGACATCACTTTAGAACTTAGTACGTGATTTTTTAAAACGTTGGTCAAAACATCTACTGGAAGATCATCCAATTCTGATTGTCCTGTGGCGCCTAATAAGGCTACAAATGCGGCGTTGGTAGGAGCAAAAACTGTATAATTTCCGTCGTTGCTAAAAGTAGATACCAAATCTGCTTTGGTCAGGGCATCTACTAAAATGCTTAAACTTGGTTCGGCTTGAGCTAAGGCCGCAATAGACTGTGGGTCTTCTACTGGAGTAACACTGTCCTCTTTACAACTTGTTAAAAATGAACCTACTACTAATAGAATCAAGAATGCTGGTTTTAATAATGTTTTCATAACTACTGTTTTTTTGTGTTGTAGAGTAAAAACATATGTTTAAACATATTGTTTAACAAAACAGTAAAAAAGTTAAACAAACATATTGAAGATCTTCCTATACAACAGAAACAACAAACAGTACCAACAGCAAACAAACAATACCAAGTAACTGATTATCAGTTCTTTACATAAATCAACACCAACAAAGAATCGATATTATTATTGGCCCAACAAAAATTTAAAAAAAATGTGTTTCAGCTGCTGGTACTGCTCTTTAACCAAAGCAACCCACCCTTAAATCGGTTTGGCGTAAAACTTATTTAAGGAGTGCGTATACACACAATAGTCGATGGTCATGTTCCAAAAATTAATTTTAGTTAGGTTTTTGGCACCTTCTGGCACCAACATCAATTTGCTTTTCCCATCTACCGAAGTACTTTTAACTTTTGAATAAGAATTATCGATATGGATATCCATATAATAAAGATAGGGATAAACAAAATCCACATACTGTCTTTTATTGGCTTTACCCAAGGAAAGAAATTGCAGATCGTAATAGTTTTCACTTATGGCTTGCTGAAGTTCAACTGCATTAAGTGGCTTCCCTTTGAGTACCGGAATGACATTAAATTGCGCGTCCACAAATACCCACTTGTTAAAATCTTGCAAATATACTTCATTGGCTACGTGCCCTGGAGGGGCTTTGGATTTTTTCGCGTCTTTGGTTTTTAACCCAATTACACGGGCTTTGAAACCAGCTACCGCTAATTGGTCTTTTAACACAGTAGCGTATGCAAAACAAGGAAAGGTTCCTCCTGCCTCGGCTTCTTTCAGAATGGATAACCCGTCACTTTTTTCGGGCATGGTGTTTCCATTGTGCGGCCATCTGTTGTGGGTCCAATTGGTAATGGCTTTTAATTTTTCCAGTTCCGAAGTCCAATTTTTTAATGCATCGTCTAGTGGATAGGCCGATTTCAATGCTTCTAAATACGGCCCATCTGCTTGGTTGGTATACACAATTGGTGTGGTTTCTGGTTCTTTTCTATTGAACGAAAGTGATTCTGGTTCGAACCAAGTTGCTTTAACGGTAGTCCGAGCGGTGCTCTTATCTGGCATTACCACACAAAAACTACTTTGTTCTCCAGGTTTTAAACGAATAGAAATGCTATCCGAATCTGTTCTGAATTTAAATAAAGTGTTTTTACCGTAACTGCGGATGGTCAGAACATCGTTTTTTATTTTGGGGTTGATGGTCCAATGGTCCAACATCCACCTACCATCAATTTGATAATCGGCTCGGTTGTTTGTGGTGTTTACTTGCTTGAGTTGGTCACAAGTTTTTTGAGCGTGTGCAAAGCCACTGCCTAGCAGTAGCATCAAAAAGAGTACAATTGAGTTTTTCATATATCAGGAGCTTAATCTGTTTCCAGATTCGCCAAAAAATTAGTCATCGACAATAATTCCTGAAATAAAAACGGTCCAAAACGAGTAAATTCCCCCGTTAAGGGGTTAAAAACGAATAAAAAAGCCCTAACCAATTGCCAGCTTCAGCTTGTTGGTTCAGGTATTTTCCACAAAAAAAATTGCATTGTTATTGAGGTCATAAAAGCCTACTTCGTGGGTGCCCCATGGGGTATTGCGCCGCAGTGCTTGTACACCAACTGTTTGTCTCATGAGCAAATCCTTATGCGTTGCCCCCACATCCGAAACAAATATTTTAACCACAGACCCACCCAACAATGGGTCTTCCTCTGTTCCCGCATGCCATTGTAAATGAAAAACCAATGCCTCTTTTTTTAATATGGCATAATTGGCATCGGCTCTTATTGGCTCGAACCCAACATGTTTTTGATACCACGCAACATCTCTTTGAATATCAGCAGAGGGTAAAAATGGTACTACGGCATGGACTAAACTGGTCATGGTGTTTTCTATTCTATAACTTCAATTTTTTCAACTCTTTTTTTCTCAACTCTTTTTTGTGCTTCTGTTTTTTGGGTATTGATGTTCAAGTTATCAAAATGCATCAAATCAATCAACTCATTGCCTCCATCGTCATAAACCACCCGAACCGAATCGCCAATTTGAGTCAATGGCAATTCATTTGAAATACTGGTGCTGCCAATGAAAATCTTATTTTCAAGCCCTTCTAATTGGATGTAAAACAACATATTCCCATTTCTGGTGTCCTGGCCAATTCTATACACCCGGCTGCTGTTATTATAACTGGACATCTCGCTGGATGGGGCAATGGCGTTGCCTTTGCTGTTCAGATTGTTTTTATAATCGCGAAGGGATTCATTTAATGTATTGCCAACCCCTACTATGGTATAGTCTTGTACTGAAACCATTGCAATCATTTTCACCAACCCACCATTGTCTTTTAAAGACATCACATAAGTGGGTATGCCATTGATGTTGTAGGTAATTGGAAAGGATGCATAATATCCCTTCTCTTGCACTTTGCCTTCCCCTGAACTCTGGGCAGCTGTCTCCGTTGCACCTACCTGTTTGTACCATATGGTTTCCTTGGTTCTGGTGTCTACTAAAACAAAGCCCACAGTACCTTCGTCGGCCCCTACTGAAGTAAGCCCAGTATACCAATAAGATTTGTTGTTTTGTCCATACACCAACGAAATACCTCGGGTAGTGGTCAGTTTATTTTCATTGGCAAAATTCCAATAGCCTTTGACATATTCTCCCCAGTTGTCGAGCTGCTCCACAATAAATTGTGCCGGCTGAATACGGTCCAGCCACAATGGTGCATCATGGATGTTATATTCTTGAATTGCTCCAGTAGAAGCATCCACGGTAAGCACTCCAGTGGCTTCTTCTCCAGAAAAGCCAACTTTCTTTTTATACAAGGTAATGACCCAAAAAGGTTGCCCGTCGTCATCAATTTCAAAAGTATAATCGGTAAAACCTGTGCTCATATACCCATTAAAGAAAACGTGGCGCTGGAGTAAGCTTCCAAAATAAGCATTGGGCTGGTATTTAATTTTAATGGGTTGGCCATTGAGGTTATCCACTAACTGAACATCCCGTTCGTTGGTGGCCGAAACCATCACATATCCCGGTGTTCCTTCTTTGTTGTTCATCCATTTGAACAATCCAGAATGCAACAAAGGTGCTACCCAGTACAATTGTCCTTTAACCTTCTGAATGGTAAACTCACCAATATATGCTTGGCTGCCCAACGAGGGCTTTGCCCCCAATACCTTATCACCCAACCGGTAGGCAATGGCTTGGTCCACAATTCTAATCTCTTCTGTCGAAATTGGTGCCACATGGTTAGAGAAGTCTTCTCCCATTTGCACCTCCCCTATCAGAGCGCGGTAATCATCACTTCTAAACAATGCCCAGGTCGAAAATAAAGGTACAATTAAAGCATAAACCAGACCTATTAAGATACCCAGAGCTGCAATTTTCCCTATTCCGTTGATTTTCTTGGTGCTCCTGTTGAGTCCCAACGAGAATAAAGTCAGGACCATCATTAAAATAAGCAACCACGGAAGCCCAAAAAATCCATACTGCAACGTGGGCATTAGGAGGTAAAAAGCCAAGGCCAAAAAGACTGCTATAAAAATAAGTGCAACTATTTTCTTCGTCATGGTAAAAAAGTTTGGTATGCCAACTAGTTACAACAAAATTCAGTTAAAAAAAGCGCTTCTTTTTTATCGGGTGCCGGCGCAGATGATCGGACGCAGGTACTTATAAAAATGAATTATTGCCTAGTTGTTGCCTAATTATTAAGAACATCAAGACTGTATGAAGTTTGCTTCCGAACCTTGAAATCCTGCCTGCTCTGTCTATCTTTGTACCATCAATTTGTTTCGAGCACCTGCAATGATCGGTTTAAATTACAACCCAACAACAAAGAAAATGCAGCGCGATATTGAATCAGCCCTTTCCTCCATTATTTCTAAATCCATTCAACAAGGTACCTTAAGCACCAATACTACCCAGTGCATCTTTCTAACTTATTCCAAAAACGGACAGCATGCCCATGTCCACAGTTCCATTGTGTCCAAACCACATGCTGGTACAGTAGGAAAGGAACTTGGCCAAATTGAGTTAAATGCACCCAACCATGCTAGGAGCGCTTCCAAACCGAATGACCCAGGACCCGACCAAGACAGGGTGGCAATTAATTTCCGCAAGTTATTTTCTCAGATCAACTACCGCAATTTTGATCAGGTGGTTGGCATGTACAGCCTGTACAAAAATAATATAGATCTGATAGGTTTTTTCATGGAAGGTGGTCATGCCCCGTTGTTTGGCGTCCGCCTGAAACACAACAGCCAATCTCTAATTGGGTATTTATTAATTTCGAATGAAAAAATCACTTTTGTGCACGACCAAGAACTTGGTTCCACCTCCTCTAAAGGAAGCAGGTGCACCGTTTTCCAACCTGCCGACTTTGAATTAATTTTACATGGCAAAATTGGTAAAGGCGCCTCCAGACACCCGTTCACGTTTAAAATCAAACACGAACCTACCATCTGGGAAATCACTTCAAATGAAACGCAAACGGACATCCAAAACCAGAAAAACGCAAGTTTGTTTGCCGCTCTAAGAGACTTTTTTGATGGTACCACCGTGGACACCATCCGACGTTCGGACTTGCCCCACCCCATCTCCAAACCATTGGAATTTGAACATTGGGCGGACAAACTTATGGCAATGGGCATCAAAATATCAAACGACCAGCAACAACACATCGCCGATTACAGCGAAGAAGCCTTTGCGCGATTGTTGGATTACTTTGGAATAGAACACCCTGGTATGGTAAGTGTAGTGCAAACTAGAGCAGAGGCCTTCTACAACAAAAAAAGATTCGAAGAGGCCATTCAATTGTACCAAATCACCATTGACATTTTCCCCGAAAACTTGTACAAGATTATGGAAGGATATTTTTTATTGGACCAATACGAATTGGTATTCTGTACTTTTAAAAAACTCAACCGAGCCTACCGCTCTGCCATACCTGCTACCGTCCTTACTTTAATCATTAAAGCCCTTCAAAACAGGCAAAACAAAAACAAGCTTCAAGTATACCAGCTCGAGTTAAAAGAATTAAAAAAGATCAATAATTTCAATCAATTCCAAGGGTTCATAGAGATGGGGTTGGCCTTTATTCATTGCTTAAATGGCAACCGAGACAAAGCTTACAAACGGGTTAACAAAATAACGTTCCCCAACCGGTACATACAACCAATAGCAAGGAAGCTCTTTTGCCAAGAAGAAACGCTGTTAAGTTTGATGCAATAATCAGCTAAGAGAAAATTATTTCAAAAAAAACATAGCCATATTTTTCTTTGAGTTCTTTTTCGATGCGCTGCCGCACAGACACCGCGTCCTGTTGTTTGATAAATTGAACCTCCACCTCTGCCACTGCTAAAAAACTACTCCCTGTTTTGGATACAAAAATCCCTTGGACCATCTTTTCAGGAATGTGGTTTTTTATTATAGTTTCAATATCCGTTTGTGTGGTTTGATCCGAAATTTTACCACCAGCCATTTCTACAAAAGCTTCTTTTATCAATTTTAGGGGTTGGTATCCCAGCAACAAACACATTAACACCACAATAACGGCATCACCAATTTGAAGTAAAAAGGCAAGGGGTGTTCCTGTTTTAACGAAAGCCATCAAAATCAAGGCAACACCTACTCCTGCCGATAAGTAGGCATCGGTAAATACTTGGGTAGCATAGGCTTTTAAAATGGTGCTGGTATTGCCTAATTTTTTATTGCTATTTCTAAAAAAGAATCCACCTAACAAACCCAGCACAACCGTAAATAGAGTATAATAAATAAGTATGGACGATTGAATAGGCACAAATTGTTCTCCTTTTACATACTCTATAATTTTAATAGAATTTTGAACCAAAGCCGCAAGGATAATGCCTACAGTTAAAAGCCCTAAAACAAACGAATACAACGCTTCATAAACAAACTGCCCGAAAGGAAAGGTTGCAGATTTATTGGCTTTAACCGCAGCAATTTTGACCGCAACCAAAGTGGATACAAAAGCTACAAAAGAAAAATTACCATCCAACAATAGTGCCTGTGACTGGGACAAGGCATAAGCACCCCAACCAGCCACGGCCATGATAACATTGAGAACAGCGCCTACATAAAGCGCCCTTTTTTCAATGGTAGAATTGTCTTTCATATTTTAGTATTGGCTATATAATAGTTGAAAACAAACGAGTATTGCACCCCAAATTACTACATTATTTTATATTCTGACTAAAACCAGCTTCAGTTTTCAATCCAACAGCAATTGCCAATAGCCAACATCTTGCCAAACACCAAATTTAAATCCGGTTTCCTTAAAGTGCGCTACCTTAACAAAACCCAATTTTTCATGCAAACCCACACTGGGAGCATTGGGCAAGGTGATACCGCCCAACACAGCATGGGTTTTCATTTCTTTTAGTTTCTCTAATAATTGTTTATACAGAGCAACACCTATGCCTTTTTTAAAATGCTCCGGATGTACATATACAGTACTTTCAACTGTATTGCGGTAGGCACTCCGAAGTTTCCAGGGTGTTGCATAGGCATAGCCCATAACCACATTGTCTTGGACCGCCACCAACCAGGGCTGGTTGATAACCACAGCCCCTACTCTTTTACTCATGATTGCAGCGTCTATGCACAATTCTTCGAATGTAGCACTCGAATGTTGGATGTAGTAATTGTATATCTCGGTTATGGCCGGAATATCAGGGTTGGATATGGGTCTTATTTGCATCTCGAAATAGTTAATTTTGAAATTTCATTCGCGAATTACTATCAATTAAACACTTCAACAACCATCCTACCTAGGAAAGGTCTGTACTTCTATTTCCTGAACCCCTTTACAAACATTTTGTAGCGGCTTAAACCATATTGGCTTACAAACAATCGCATGGCAAAATGCAAATCTCCTTTGTGCGTAGCAATGCTTTCTTTTACTTCGTCCATAAAGGCCACTTGCACCACTCGCTCCAAACTGTGGGGGAGAAACTTAGGCATTTCTTTTAATAATGTTGCTGTTGGGATTTGTTGTAAGGGATTTTTAAGCGATTGGTGGATTTGCATATCCAAATATTTGTCGTGGTTGTCTTCAATGAGTGTTTCAGAATATTTTTCGATGGAATCCATAATGAGTTTGGGGCCCAATGGGGTGATTTCCATTTTTTCTTCTTTGCCTTTGGCCGATACTATGTTGTAGAAATTGAGATTGGTAATGCCTTTTATACCCAAGCCTACCAGCAAAGGGTTTAACACAAATGCTACCTCCCCAGTTGCCAAAAGATGCTTTTCTGATAGTACCCAATAAATTAGCACAGCCAACAAACCATGTAAAAAACCATACAAATGAAAGGGCAATGAAATTACAAAAAGCAAAAGATAGTTTTTCCGAAACTTGCGATGCCCATATTCTAACATCGAGATCGGATAGGCAGTAATAAAAGCGATAAAAATGGGTATCCACCCAATAATTTCCTCAACGGACATAAAAAAATTTTGAACTGGACTACGCTACTTTCGACAGGCCTTCTTCAGTCAAGTAGATTTGACTGCCCATCAAACGCGCGGTACCATTTTTGGTGAATTTATCTATAATTTTGAGTAGGTCTTCTGGAGAAGACTTCAATTCAAATGATAATTGCTGCACACTCACCGACGAATGGCTGTCTCCCAATAAATTTACCAATGTCTTGGCTACTCGCAATGATAATGGTTCCTCAATTTTCATATAGGGCAATTTACAATTTAATTAGAAAAAATAAAAACAAATCAAGGCCCAGCTTTGCAAAATTCAGTTGCACCCACCTCGTTCTGGTCTATAAACAAAAATAAATGGAAGAAAGTGCGGTGGTTTTCAAGATGGTTGGAACTAAATAAAAAGGTCCATATTATTCTTTAAATAAGCATAAAACAAAAAGGGATGGCTTGCACCATCCCTTTTCTATAAGCCAACTTTGTGTTTTACTTGCTCGCAACTACTAGAATAAATGGATCATTGTCCGGACTAGAAGTGGAGCTCAAAACAATAATTTTTTTACCTTCACTAGACAGGAAAGATGCAACAAAATAAGTGGATTTGCCATCTCCATGGGTCATTTGTCCCAACATCAAACCTTGATCGTTAGAATCGAATCGCATGGACACCGACTCATCTGCTTCGAGCGCTCCTGTATTGATGTTTTCTATTTTTGTTCCTGTACCTATAATTGTTTGCCCATCGTCTTCAAAAGAAAGGTGTACTGGTACTGTTTTATTATCGTTATTGGCAGGCAAATAAGCCAGCCCCACGAACTCCAACCCATCCAAATCATCAAACTCAAAAGCATTGGCCTTGCTCAGTGCCAACACCCCACCATTGCCTTCTCCTTTGTCCAACATCATCACACCAGATTTGGTAAATTGACCTTCCGTTACGGTTGACCCACTCGAACTAATCACAATGGCGCCATTTTCTGTACAAACAGCTGCTGGTGAATCTTGAATACCAGTGTCTACGGTACAAGGGCCCCCGTTCGCGCAATCCAAGGAATATTTATCTCCATGAATTTCGTAGGTTCCATCACCATTGTCTAAAAATGTTGCCCGACCATAGGCTTCTTCGGTATTGGGATCGTATTTTTCTCCGTTGCCTGGAGCAATATTAAAGTAGTTATAATCTCCCACAACATCCGAACAGTCGCCAGCAGCAACTGCAGCGATGATATCCCCTTTGATGCTTCCTTCTGGTTTGATTACCATCGCCATATCTGGTAAATGCATAGCGTAAAACCATGCGGTGCCATCTGCCGGAATATCAGGCGTAGAAGGGGCCACCCCATTGATGGTACATTCCAAAAAGCCGGATGGCAAAACAGTATAGGTGCCTTGAACGGTAATATCGTCCGATTCATCATCAAATGAACCGTGGTCCCAAACACAAGTAAAGGTGTTGTCATTGCTGTTTAATGTCCAATCCCAAACATCGCCTGGGCTCTGTGTTCCTTTAAAAGTCGATATTCCAGCACTGGGATCTACAGGATCGTTGCTGGCATCGTCTTTACATGCGGTTCCAAACAAGAATATTATTGCTAGAGAAAGTATAAATGAATTTTTCATTGTTGTAATTGATTTGTAGTTGATGTTTCAAATGTGTAGGATTTTATTGGAATTGAAGCGGGTCAATTGATGGTGCATCGTTTGTGTTTGATAGAAGAATGAAACGGATTGATCGACTGTAAGCAACAATACACCAAGCACTTACATTTTCCAGTTTCAGCCAAACCCATTGAATTTATTAGGGAAACGCCTTAAAACAACCATAAATTAGGTTGGACACACTAGGTCCACCCTTTTCATTTCATGAAAAGGAAATTCATTCTATTGTCAATCGACTTAAGTTTTCTTGCTTGAATGCGGATGCACCAATTGAAAAAATGGACCTGTTTTACTTCCCAGCAACTGACCAAAAGAATAGTGAAATGGTTGGGTCAGGGACTAATCTGTACCAGGCACCAAGTACTATTACTGGACAAAACAATGTGTCAGTTGCTCCAAAACGCCGAGGCCATGGGCCGTTAGTGGGTAGTGGGTAGCGGGCTACGAAATTACACTCTACTTGGACCAACAGGTAGGTTGGGCTTAATCTGTTTTAAAATTGAATCTCAAATATTTAATATCATGCCCTTGGGCCGAAAACTTCTCTTCAAACTTCGTTCTGATGTCCAAACATTCCGGTCTTAATTCGCTGTGGTACAAATCATTGGTATGGTGCAAATTTTCTACATCTGGTCGTTCCGAAATCGTTTCTACCGAATACTCATATAACCCAGTATTATCCGTTTTCAATCTAATGGTACCACCAGGCTTTAAAATGCGTTTGTAGATTTCTAAAAACCGCTTAAAAGTCAGTCTGCGTCTTTCATCTCGATCCCTTGGTCTTGGATCAGGAAATGTAATCCATATTTCATCAATTTCTCCTTCTTCAAAAAACTTTTCAATCAATAAAATCTGCGTGCGCAAAAAAGCCACATGTTCTAAACCATGCTCCAAAGCTGCATTGCTTCCCTTCCAAAGCCGGTCCCCTTTTATATCTACACCTATAAAGTTTTTATTATCAAACAACTTGGCCATCCCTACGGTGTACTCTCCCCTTCCACAAGCCAATTCCACCACAATGGGGTTGTCATTTTTAAAATAATCGGTTTTCCAGTTTCCTCTTATGTTTTCATATATTGCCTTGCCAGGCTGCAAAATATTCCTGCGTTCTTCGTTTTCGGCAAACCGTGCCATCTTTTGTCTCATACTACAAATTTTCAATCTCAGCTACCACAAATGTACTGCCGCCGATGTAAATCATGTCTGCAGCAACAGCCACCTTTCTAGCTTTTTTTATGGCCGCATTCACATTTTTAATGGTCTCAAACTTTAAATTAAGTTGTTCCCCCAACCTTTTTAATTCTTCTATCGGCATGGCCCTAGGAATTTGTGGCTCGCAAAAATAGTAAATCGCATCATTAGGTAAAAACTTTAACACTTTTTCTGCATCTTTATCGTTGACCATGCCCCAAACTACATGAAGTTGGGCGTATGGAATAGAACGTATTTGTTTTAGTACTTCCGCCAATCCCTCTGCATTATGGGCTGTATCACACACTTCCAAAGGATTCTCCCTCAACAATTGCCAACGACCTTTTAAGCCCGTTAAGCGTGCTACATGAGCCAATCCGGTGGCCTGCGCTTCTTCTGAAATAGAAAAACCAATTTGGTTGAGCACGTCTATTGCAGCAACCACCGTTCGAATATTTTTCACTTGGTATTTTCCCTTCAAATCTGTTTTAAGTTGCAACTGTTTCGCTCCAACCTTTACACGGATTATATCTGGTTCTAACCCCTCTTCTAACGCAACCAATTCTTCAGCGAATACAAGGGGTGCATGCAAACGATCGGCTGTCCCAACAAAAACAGGCGCTGTATCGAGGTGTTTTTCTCCTACTACTACTGGAATATCTTGTTTAATTATTCCCGCTTTTTCATTGGCTATCTCTCTTAATGTCTCGCCCAGCATTTGCTGGTGGTCCAAGCCGATATTGGTAATAATACAAAGCTCTGGCGTTAGAATGTTTGTAGAATCCAACCGGCCACCAAGCCCCACTTCCACCACCGCTACTTCTACTTTTTCCAATGCAAAAAAATCAAATGCCATAGCAACTGTAATCTCAAAAAAAGAAGGTTGTATCTTCTCTATTAGGGGTTTTATACGCGCAACAAAATCCACAACACTTTGTTCTGAAATTTCTTGCCCATTGGTTCTAATACGCTCCGTAAAAGATTTTAAATGCGGAGAAGTGTACAATCCAGTATTATAACCTGCAGATTGCAACACTGACGATAACATATGCGCCGTACTTCCTTTGCCATTGGTACCTGCAACATGGAGGGTTTTAAACTTATTTTGTGGGTTATCGAGGGCTGCACACAAGGCCAAAATATTGTCCAGGCTTTTTTTAAATGCCTGTTGGCCATCGCGCTGGTACATCGGCAAACTGGCGAATAAAAACGCCAGTGTTTCCTTGTAATTCATACGTTACTTTGATTTTATTACAAAGGTAATTGTTCCGGTGGATACTGATGCAACATTGGTGCCAGTAGATGTTTTATGGAAGGTAGTTTTATACACCTCTTCTTTGTAAACTTTTAGCACGGAAGGACTGACCGTACTTGTAACGGTTTCTACACTGAGTATTTCACCGTTCTCATCAATTTTTATTCTAAATACGATTTTTCCACTTTCGCTTGATTTGTCTTTGGGTGCTGGTTTGGAATCCCAGAACCAACCGGTCATATTCAAAGCAGAACCATTGCCTCCACCCCCTTTGTTTCCATACAAAGCATCGGCATTCACATCACCATCTTTGTCACCCTGGTCTCCAACCGTCCCCTTTTTATCTCCTTGATTGGAGCCACCGGTGTCTCCTCTTTTCGTAAAAGAGGTATTGGGGTTGGCCTTTGGTGTTTCTTTTTTTACTTCTTTCTTTTCTTCTTTCTTCTTTTCTACAACAGGTTCAGGTTTTTTTTGAACCTCCACTTTTTCTTCTACTTTCACAGGAGCTTCTGCGTCTGTCTTTACCACATCTGTTTCTGTTGCTACAGGTGTATCCACTACTTCCTCCTCCAGCACTTCTTCTACAGGTTCCTCTACCACCTCTTCTACTTGTTCTTCCGGTTGTTCTTCTACCGGTTCGGATTCTACTTCACTAACCGTTTCTGGTTGTTCCTCTCCAAACCCGGCTTCATCCAGACCAAAATTGATCACAATACCCGTTTCAGGTAAGGGCGGGTCTGGTGGTTTATAGGCCCATATAAAAAACAACAGCAACATAACAACTGCATGAATCCCAACTGAGATCGCATAACTCTTATTTCTGTCGTTTTTTTCTTTTTGTGTCATTTTATTTTTATTCTGGATTAACTGCCAGCGAATATTTCACTCCCATTTGAGATGCCAAACCTGCAACAAAAGCAGTTTCACTGGTAGGTACTGAACCATCTATGTGCAACACTATTTCTCCTTCAGTACCATCGAGTCTGGTTTTTAATTCTTGTTGTAAGCTGGTTCTGTCCGTTTTCTTTTCATTAACATAATAAGCATTGTCTTTGGTTATGGTCACAGATACCTTCATTTCTACGGTACCTTTAGCATCTTTCAAAACAGGCAAATGCGCCAGCGTACGCGTATTCCTCTGTACAGAGGAAAACATGATGAAAAACACAAATAATGCAACAATAACAGAGCCACCTAACGGGAGCAATACTTTCTTATATCTATGTTTTCCTTTTTGTGTCATTTATTCTGGATTTACTGCCAGGGATACTTTTACTCCCATATGGGATGCCAAACCTGCTACAAAAGCAGTTTCACTGGTAGGAACCGAACCATCTATGTGCAACACTACTACTCCTTCATTACCAATTAATTTGGCTTTTAGTTCCTGCTCGAGGCTGGTTTTTCTGATTTTTTTATCGTTCACATAGTATTCCATATCCTTGGTAACGGTCACCGATATTTTTTGCATTTCTACGGTAGACCCCTTGGTCGAAGGTAAGTTCACTTTGATACCAGAAGGCGTAATGAACGAGGAAGTCAACATAAAAAATATCAATAGTAGAAAGACGATGTCGGTCATGGACGACATGCTAAACGAAGGGTCTACTTTAAATTTTGATTGTAGTGCCATATTATTTCGGCTCTTGTAACAAGTCGATGAATTCTACAGAATTATGCTCCATGTTGTGGATCACCTTCTGTACTTTAGTAATCAAATAATTGTAACCCAAATAGGCGATAATTCCAACAAACAATCCAGCAGCTGTTGTTAGCATGGCGATATAAATCCCTTCAGACAGCAATTTAGGCGATATCGACCCTTCTTCTTGGGCAATGGCCATAAAAGCTTGAATCATTCCAATTACAGTACCTAAGAACCCCAACATGGGTGCAGCACCAGAAATGGTTGCCATCAAAGACAAATTCTTTTCTAACTTAAAAATTTCGATTTTACCTACATTTTCAATTGAAACTTCAATGTTTTTTAGCGGGCTTCCGATGCGATTCAGCCCTTTTTCTATCATTTTGGCTATTGGCGTGTTGTTTTGAGCACACAACATTTTGGCCGCATTAACATCGCCCTTCTGTACTTGGTCTTTGATTTGGGTCATAAAACCCGAAGGCGTTTTGGACGCTTTGCTTATCGTCATCATGCGCTCAATAAAAATGGCTATTGCTGCTATGGATAACAAAAAGATGGGAACCATCATAAACCCACCTTCAAAAATTAACGATAAAACGGATACACCACCTTCAGTTTCTGAAGCACTTAGTGTATCCAATGCTGTGTTGTTGACTTGTAGTAATATCATTTTAATATTTCAGTACCCAAACTCCTTCTCCAAAAGTTCCTTTCAATTCATTGCCCCTTGTTTCCGCTTCGTCCCAAGATTCAAAGTTTTCTACCGTAATTCTATGGAACTTTTTATCACCGAAAGGTTCTATAATTTTAATTGAATTTCCTTCGGCTGCCAATTTTGCTGCGTGGTCTTGGGCTAAGTCCCCATCCACCGCGCTGGCAATAACAACATAGTAACGTCCCGTTCTGGATGATATTGTTTCTACAGTTCCCGGTTCTTGGGTTTCTGTTGATTCCATTTGAGCTTCTTCAGCTGCTTGTTGTTCTGCTTCTGCCTGTTGCTGTGCTCTGATGTCATCTGCTATTTTTTTCTTGGCACTTTTGGCCTCGCCAATTTTATTGGCTGCATATTCGTCTCCACTTTTTGCATTCAACGCAGCAGTATACGAACTGATTGCATTGTCCCAATCCGCAGCATCAAAGTACCCATCTCCCTCTTGAATTTTAGCTTCGTAAATCACTTTATCTGCCTGCATCGGTTGCCACACAAAGAAGTATCCTGCTGCAGCCAATGCCAGTACAACAATCACTACAACGGTCCAGATAATTCCAGCATTGCTTTTCTTTTCTTCCTCTTGTCTGTAAGGTGCGTAGGTTTCTTCTTCTTCCGTTTCTTGCTTAATAGGAAACCCGTATTCATCGGTTTCGACTCCCTCTTCAGTTGTTTCAGAATCCGCTGATTCCTCTGCAGATGTATCGGACTCTTCAGCAGAATCGGATGTTTCTTCCCAAGGGTATTTGGTCGGTTCTTCTTCTTTCTTTTCTTCCTCTTCTTCCCATGGGTACTTGGTAGCCTCTTCTTTAACTTCTTCCTCTACCTCTTCTACAACGTCGTTGGCTTCTGCAGCCACAATTTCCTCTTCTTCTTTGTTTTCTTCGTCTCTTTCTATGGGGTCGTAAGATATATCGGGTAAGCCAAAATTGTCATCCGCGTCATTGATATCCGCGTTGTTTTCCTCATTTTGGTTTTCATCGTTTTCTAGGTCTGATTTCTTTGCCATATTGCCAATATTTAGCGTAAAATTCTATACTGTTAAAAAGCCACAACTACAGTCTAAAAACAATTATGGTGAAAAAATACGAATCGAAAAAATAAAAGCAGTAAAAATACGGCTCAACTCGTTAAAACACATAACTAAAGCCTGCAATAACCTGCATCCCCTTTACCTGGTATTGGTTCAACAATTGGTAGTTGCTGTTCAATATATTTTCGACACTTACAAAGGCGGCAAACTGCTTGGACACCTTGTACTCTCCTATCAAGTTCAAATCAACCGCTGCATCCAGGGTTTTTTCAGTTAAAGTTGCAGGATCCAATGCTTGGATACCACCAATAACATACAAGTTGGTAGACAGGTTGATTTTATCTGCCAAGCCAATTTTTCCCAACATCGTTAATTTAAAAGATGGTTTGTGGTAGGCCTCTGGAACTTCTGCGGTGCCGTACCCGTAAAAATCCCCACGGATGCCCAATCTGGACGCATTGCCTTGGCTAAAGTTGAACGCAGCATAAATGTTGGTAAATGCTGTCTTACCCTGATCGTACACCACATTAAATTTTTCAATACGTTCTAGATCATTGATGTAAAATGCCATATTTCTTATGCTGCTTACACTGCCACCAAAATCAACTGCCATCTTTTCAGAAAGCCTTGCGTTTAAACCCGCAAAAAAGTCAAAAGTTTTATTCTGATGAAAGGCGTTAATATTTTTATTTAAATATGGGTTTTCTTCCAACAGCTTGTTAAGCGTTACTTTTTCAATTCCACCGGTGATGCCCGCAAATACTAATAAATCATCGCTAAACGGGTAGGAAACTTTAATATCTGGGTAAACATGGAATTTATTTAAATTGTTTAGTGTGTCATTGGACACCGCCGCGTTAACTCCTAGTTTTATTTCTAAGTCAGAAAAATTAAAAGTATAGGAAGGAGCTACATTTATCAAGGAGCGTTGCACGTCGATCAATTCATCTTTTTGAGATAAAAAAGAAAGGTCGTACTCTATTCCAATTTTGCTTTCGTTGTCCAAGGTATAGGCTACAAACCCTTCCACATTGACATCGGCTTCTTTGGCTTTGTAATTATCGGCCAAGGATAAAAACCCTAAGTTCAATTCATAATCCAATGCGGCATCGACATCTGCTGATTTTATACCGCCATTCAAATGGAAGCGCTTGATGTTTTGTTTCAATGTATCGCGGTCTACTGGTTCACCCGATTGGTACCCGTAGAAATAATTCATATCCATGTCGTAACCAATACCTCCATAAACAGTTGAATTACCAGTATAAGCTTTGGCGTAGGCATTAATGGAGGTGGCAGATTGAGCCGAATTTTTACCATCTACTGGGCCCTTCCCCGAAGATAAATGGTTTAGTGCAACCCCATAACTATATTGTTTGTTCCTTTTATTATTCAAATATATATCTGCCAACGGGGTAGCATAATTGCCGTACCCCAATCGGACCATAGAACCATACAACTTGGGTATTGGAATATTTTTGGACCGCAATGGCCTTATTCTGGTCGCAATCGACGGAGGACTAAAAACAAACTCTTTCACATTGAACACCAAGCTATCGCTTTTATTTTCAACCGGTTGCGGAGGCACTTTACCAAAATTCCTAGAGGCTACCGGTAAAATGATCTCGGCATTTTTAACAATGTCCACCACTTCATCTTCCAATTCTCCTTCTCCACCATCTTGTGCAATGGACCAATGGAAAGTAAAAAAAGCCGTAAAAATCAGTATGTATAAAAATTTAGTTCTCATTTTCCTCTATGTTTAAGCTGTCTGTAGCAATTTCAAGAGAATCTATTTCAATTTGCAACAGCTCCTGCTCTTCAATTTCTGTTAATTTCAATTTGGCCTCATTCAAAATTTCTTCGTCCGGAAATTCACCGTCAATTAAACTTTTTAATGTTGCCTTTGCCTGAAAGACTTCTCCCATGGCAGAGTAATTGTCGGCAATTAGTAAAAATGCCTTGCCCAACCAATTCTCATAGGAGTAAAATTCGTTGTTTAATTCTATCAATGCATCAATGGACTTTTGGTGCTCTTTGCTCCTGTAAAAAATCAATCCAATGCTGTACTGGGCTTCGGCCCCATAAACATCTTTTGCTGTATTTAAAGTGGTAAGAAACTCATCTTTTGCAGTTTCAAAATCGCCCTTTGCAAATGCCGACTTACCCAAATACAACGATGCCTTATTTTGTGAAGCAATATTTGCACTCCCACTTGCCAACAATTGGTTGGCATAATAATCGGACGAATCGTAATTGGCAAGGATAAAATAAGACTCCATTAGTCCCATTTCAGCATCTTGTTCGTGCTTTTTATTCACTGCCTCGGCGTTGAGTTTCCTGAAGTACTTAACAGCTTCGGAATAACGCCCCAAAGCAAATTCCAAACTTGCAATGCGATTGATTACCCGAACCCGGTAATCGAAAGCCGGAATGTTCAACAAAGGATAATACTGTTCCAATGCTTTTTGGTAGTTTTTATTCCTGTAATTGGCTTCGCCCAAAAAGAAGCTCGCCTCATTAAAATGCCTGCTCTGGGGGTAGTTGTCTTTGAACTTTGACAGCTTATTGGCAGCGTTGGTATATTCTTGATTGAAATAAGCATTTCTAGCTGCCTGAAAATCTACCTCCTCCAAATTTTCTAGATTTTCTGGGTTCGCTTTTTTATACAAGGCCAAGTATTGATCAAACGCATCGCTGTTTCCTGTTTGTGCAAGTACCTCTTGCAAGGAAATAATGGCTTCACTGGCCGCAGAATGGTTGGTATAGGTGTTTAATATATACTTATAATCTTTTGCAGCAGCATTTTGATTGCCTAAGTTGGCATATGCCGTGGCCCGCTTGGAGTAGGCGTATGGAATAAATTTACTCCCCTTTTTCTCTTGTATCAGCTTGTTCAGGGATGCAATGCTCGCTTCAAAATCACCATTTTCTAACTGCACTCTTGCCTTGTGAAAAAGAGCATCATCGTAGTACTTCGAACTAGAATACCGTTTTACCACCGCATCAAAACTATTAATTGAAGCCGCCATGCGGTCTACCATGGCCAATACAATTCCTTTCTGATAGAGGATGTAATCTTTTTCACGAATTTTAGTTTTCAACAAAGCATCATAGGCAGCAATGGCGTCGTTGTATGCCTTTGTAGCATACAAGCAATCGGCCAAACGAATGCTTCCATCGTTGTAGGTTGATCTACTAATTTTATCCGTAGCATTCTTTTTAAACAATCTAAAATGCATCAAAGCATCGGCATATTGTTTTTTATTGTAGTACAAATATCCCAAAGCATACCTGGCTTTGGCCTGTACCAGATCGTCATTTTCTTGTTTGTTGGTTACAACGCTTCTGTAATGTCTTTCTGCCACGTCGTACTGTCTGGTAATGGACATACATTCGCCAGCCCAAAAATTGGCTTTATTTAAATATTCTTGATCAATTGGGTAGGTCAATGACTTTTGAAAGAAACCAAATGCTTCTGCATACTTATTTTTATTAAACAATTCGGCCCCTTTCATAAAAGTTGCTTTTTGGTATACCTTTTTCATGGACCAAGTCATTCTGGGCAGTTCTTCAATGTGTTGGATTGCTGCTTCAAAATCGGACGAATTGAGGTAGGCCTGCGAAAGCAAACCATTTATCTCTTCGTAGTAAGAAGAATTTGGGTAAGTATGAACAAATTTAGAAAAATTATCAATGGCCTGTGTTGTATTGCCTTGATCAAAAACCAATTTGGCATGTTGGTAGGCACTTTCTTCTGCTATTTCTTTGGAGATTGCTGGGTTGCTGCTTTGTTTGAAAGCATTCAAGGCATACAGTTTGTTGCCCATTTTCAAATAGGACAAACCCAAGTAGTAACTCGAAACCACCCCTAGCGAATCCTTCCCGTTGGCTATGCCCTTCAACCTGCCAACGGCTGCATCTGGAGCGCCCATTTTATATTTGGTCACCCCTGCCCTATAGGTTGCTTCTGCTGGCAGTTTGGATTTAGACCCAAGCCGATCAAAACCCTTCTCTGCCTCTTCAAAGTTGCCTTGATCAAAATAGGCGGAAGCCATTAATAAATTAATATCGTGTTTGTTCAGAACTTTCGGATGGTTGATAACCGATTTTCCATATGCTAATAATTGGTCATAGTTCTGTTGTTTGTAATAAATACTAACAATCATATATGGCACTATATGGGCGTAAGCCTCATTTTTTTCTGCTTTTTTTAAGTCCATCAGAGCACTGGGAAGATCATTTTGATCCAGCTCTATAAAACCCGCATAGTACAAGGCATTAATCGAATACCTTCCTTTTTTGTTTTTCAAGGCATTAAAATGAGGCAATGCTTCTTCCAGTTGGCGGTTGGCAAAATAAGAATAACCCATTTTATACCTTGCTTCGTCTCGCGATTTTGAATCCAAGGTATTGAGCCTCACTTTTTTTAAATAAAGCAACGCCTTACCGTATTTTTTTTGATCAAAATAAAAACTACCCAATTCATAATTGGCCATAGCCGCCTTAGGGTGTTTGGGGTTGTTTTGAATGAACTGGTTGATCTTTGCCTCACCATCCTTATTGTACAACGCCAAAGCGCAAAACGCAGCATAATACTCTGCTTCTGCTACTTTCATACCATCCTGGCCATGCCGCATATATTGTTCGAAACCTTCTCTAGCAGCAGTATAATTCCGTTTATCCAAAAGCTCATGCGCTTGGGTATATGCACTAGAATTATCTGATCTGTTGAGGGTTTGCTGACAAAATGCTAAGGAGCCAATAAAAAGAAAACTAATTGTAATCGAAATTTTGAACATTGACCTTTGTTTGTTACGATTAAATAACACGATTTAATGGGATTTATTATATGCCTTTAATATTCAAATGTAATAAAAATTCAATACTTTAGACCAAATATTTTATAGACAGTTCTATATGGATGTTTTGATTGTATTAGGAGGTGAGAACGGTGCGAGTGGACAGCTAAGCCAAATGGTTCTAGACCGAGTAAAAATGGCTTTAACAACTTGGAAATCAAACCAGAAAATTATTTGTACTGGCGGGTTCGGAGCCCATTTCAACACCACCAACACGCCCCATTGGTACTACCTAAAAAAAGAATTAATTGCTCAAGGTATTCCGAGCACCGCTTTTACCGATGCAACAATTGAAAGTAAAAACACCCTGGACGATGGCAGGTTGTGTGCCAATTACCTACAAAACCATTCTATCCGATCCATTCAACTAATAACCTCAGATTTTCATATGGAGCGTGCCCATTGCATATTCAAACAGCACTTTGAACCCAGCTTGCTCACCCCAACACCAGCGGCTTCCAGTTTGCCGCCTTCCGAGTTACAAAAAAGAAAGAAACATGAAGAGCAAGCTCTAGAAAACCTAAAAAGAAAGCCCATCACCCCCCCTTAAAATGAAGCGACTTTATAGGTATGTTACATCTCCTTGCAACTGGATTAGGTTGTTGTATTTGGTAATGTTTTTATTAGCCGTTTGGCACACTATTTAAAAAACAATAGTTTGCTATCTATTTCTTGCTGACCCTCTGCTGTTTATACATTTTAAGCATACAAAACGATCCAACAACTATCTTTTAAGCTACTTTACATTTTTCCAACAAACCATTATACCTTTCCAATTATTGTGCTCATTTCACAACTTATTCTCATTAAATAATAAATAAATGATTATAATTACCGAAAATTTACAATTGTAATTTCGCCTATATTCACAATTAATACGGGCACTAATAAAAATTCACATTATGTTTAAGTCATGCTTGGTTGCCTTCCTATTTTTAATTTTTGCAACCGCTACTTTTGCTCAAAAGGGCAATGGCAGTCAAAGTTTGTTTGAAATAAACATGGGTAAACCCTATGAAAAACTAGAATCAAAATTTAGTGAACCTTATACGTTCGTAATTGACAATAAAATCTTAAAGGTTACAATTAATTCAAAAGAAATAACAGTTTCAGCATTTGAAAAAACTTCCTTAGCTCCTAAATTCAATAAAACGGTCTCTACCGAAAAAGATGAAAATCCAATTACAGTTCTGCAATTAAAAGGAAGTCAATTGGTTTATTTTTATAACAAACATGACCTAAAAACGCATACATGCAACCTATATAAAAGATCCTTTAATCTCAAAACTAAGAAATGGGAAAATCCAGAGGGTCCAATTGTTAGTCATTCTAAGGAAAGAAATGGTACAAACCTGGCTTTTGATAAACAATTAGAAAAACTGAAGTTCAAATCAAGAAAATTATGGAATTATACTATAAAACAATCTGTGGACAGTTCAAAAGTACTAATTTACAATAGAAGTCAATTCAGGTACAAAAACAATCCAATAACTACCATCGAAGACTCTTACACGGTATTTGATCAAAACCTTAAAAAGCTTTATGATCGAACCATAGAAGAAAAGCATGATAAAAAAGATGGACTGAAACTAATTAAATTAAAAAATTATTTCGTTTCCAACGAAGGGATAATCTATGTGGTAAAAAGCCCTTTAGGTATCGACTTTAAAAAAATTAAAGCAGGTCAAACCATCAAATTACCAGCATCGAAACTCCTAATAAACCAATTCAATAGAGACACCAATCTAGACAAATCCTGGGTAAAGCAGTTCAAAGTTGAATTGGTACAAAGCTGTGAAATCATAGAAAATAATAATTCCATTCAAATCATTGGTTTTTACACTTCACCCAATAGTGATTCTAAAGAAAATGGAATGTTTCGCCTCCATTTAGAAAAGGATTCAATCAAAACAAAACAATGGAGCGAAAACAGGTTCCAAAACATTAGTTCCCTTAGTATTAAATCTGTCGTATTTAATAAAGGCGGTAGTATGTTGTTCACAATAGAATCAAGCGAAACGGAGCAAAGAGGGTCGTACAACTATTTGATTAGTGGACATATATATACGGCGGCAATAACCAATGAAAGTAATTTCAATCTTTTATCGATAACTCCAAAAAGACAACGGTTTACAATGGGGTCTGCTCAACCATTTACGAACTCCTACTTCTCGTTTTTAAGTGGAGAAAACATGGTTTACTTATATATGGATGCAAGCAAAAATATCAATAAATCAGAAAACGACAAACTGGATACACACACTGGTATTATTGATTACTTAACAGCATCTCTCACCAACACAAAAAACGGTTTACATAAAAGATATCATGTTCTTAATGCTTCTCAGTATAGGGATAAAAAATTAATGAACATTCGTCCAATTAAGTTTTTACAAATAAGCCAAAACACTATTGTCTTTGAGGTACTATTTCCTGACAACAAACAGTGCTGGGTCCGTTTAAAAATCAATGAGTCGTTTTTAGCTCCCAATTAATTATTATGTAACCTTTAATAAATGACAGCAACAGACACCATATTGGTTACCACTTCTAACTTTTTTAACGAAGAAGCAGCAATTATAAACTCCTGTTTAAAAGAAAATAATTGGCGTTTGCATATAAGAAAGCCAGACCAAAGTATTGAAAAGATTGAAGAATTAGTCGCGTCCATACAACCAGAGTTTAGGTCCAGAACATCCATACACTACCACCCTGAGTTGGCCATTAAACACCAACTTTCAGGCGTTCATTTTTCGTCCAAACAATTTAAAGAAGGAGTAGATCTAACACAATACCAACCCCATTTCAAATGCTCCACTTCGTGTCATACAATAAGTGAAGTATACGAATCTTCCGAAATGGACTATGTTTTTTTTGGACCAGTTTACCCCAGTATCTCTAAGGAAGGTTACCTCCCTATTTACAACCACTACCAAATTTCTGATTTTTTGAGTGGGCAAGAGCAGGATATTTATGCACTGGGTGGGATCACACAAGAAAACAAACAAAGCACTTTAAACATGGGCTTTTCAGGAGTTGCTCTATTGGGTGATTTTTGGAGTCAAAAAAAATAAAAAATATGTATAAAATAATATTTATAGGAATATTAATTGGCGCTGTAACAACCTTTGCTACTGCCCAAAATACCGACCAAGAAATATTTGATATTTCATTTGTAAAAGCTTCGGAAGATGCAAAAACAAAAGCAGGAATAACACAATTTGTAGGGAATAACCTATTGGTTGCTTGGACCCAAACGAAAACCATGCAGATAAAAATTAGTAGCTATAACAAGGGAAATTTAAACTTGCAAGGGCACCAAGAATATACATTAGGCAAAGGCTCCAACCCAATGACTTTTGTATCCCTTGGGGACAACAGCACCTATTTCTTTTATAACAAATATGATAACAAAGAAGAAACAACCTCCTTGTATTATATAGAAATTGATGCAAATACTGGCAAAATAAAAGGAGAGAAAGGACCGCTATTAAGCAGCAAGACCATTATACCTAACGCTTACGAAAAAATTGTATTAAAAAACAACCTAAAAAATCAAACCCACAACCCCTATACATTAGAAAAATCTGAAGACGGGACAAAGCTCGCAGTAAATTTTGTCCGTTCTGTAAAAAGTGATAAAAAAGAAGAAATTTTTAAAGATCAATATTTTTTATTTGATCAAAACTTAAACTTGATTTTTGAAAAGTCATTGGACATGCAGCTCTCCTGGAAGGACAATGTGTTTGTAGAAAAATTAAAAATGTATGTAGATGATACTGGTAATATATATTCGGTGAATAAATCCTTTTCTAGTAAACCCACTAAAGACACACCAAAGGGAAAACCTACTTCAACGACTATTACCATCAATAAAATTTCTAAAAATATTTCTCCAGTAAAAAAGCTAACCCAAGTTTTTAATTACCAGGACATAAAAACAATTGATTTTTACGTGCTAAATGGGAAGACCACTGCACTCGGTTTGTATTCAGAATGGCCTAGAAACATGAATTTAGAAACATCTAAAAGGTTATTTTCTAATCCAAACTCTAACAAGATGGTTTCTATACCAAAACGAGCTAAAGGGGTTTATAAACTTAATTTTGATAGCAACGAACTAGAAGTTGATTTTATTCATGCTTTTGACCCTACTCTTTACTTTCAATACAATGTAGATCGAAACTTTTTTGCAAAACAGCAGAAGAAAGGAACTCTAGAATTTAGAGGGATTGATTTGGATCATGTTCTTGTTAAAGAAGATGGAAGTTTGTTGTTGACATTTGAAAACAACTACCAACACAGCTCCAACCTCATTTACTACGTTACCAAAAATATTATTTTGTTGGATCTCGACAAAAAGCACAATATTAAAAGAACTGCAATAATTCCTAAGCATCAAAAGTCATTGCCTTACGGAGGAAGCAAACACAATGGATCGTCCTATTCTTATTTGGTTGGAAAAAATTCCATATGTTTTATTTACATCGACCACCCCGACAATTTAACTTTAAAAGAAACAGATACTCCTTCTATTCAGGTGGTTGGCAAAGGAGGTTATTTAACTGTTTCCTTTTATAATTTAACTTCTGGAAAGATTGAAAAAAGGCAGCTCTTTAATACTTTAAACTACAAAGGAGAAAATTATAAAAACATTCAACCTTCACGCCTACTGCAATACGATGAAAACAGTTTCTTGCTACCTCAGCATTTAAAAAACAAAATGAATGTTTGGGCCATTTTGAAAATAAAAGAATCGCCTTTGTTTTCGAGTAAGTAACAGGGGGTAATATTTAAAAATTTCCATCCAGAGCAGGATATTTATGCGCTGGGTGGTATTACTCTAGAACACAAACAAAGCACTTTAAACATGGGCTTTTCAGGAGTTGCTCTACTAGGTGACTTTTGGAGTCAATATTTATAACCATCATGCGGCACATCATTATATTAATCATATTTTTCACTTTAAACTCATGTGCTTTCAAATACAATTCCGTGTTGGTGAACGACAACGGTATGAGCAGTAAATCATGGGAAGACGACGTATTTTTGGAATACCAAAGAGACATTTTGATGGCACATGGCAACCACCGGTATGCCGAAAAACAAAAAAAGAAGAACATCAGTGTTGTAGCGGTAAAAATCACCAATGATTCCTATGAAACTATGGAGTTGGGCAAAACTTATCGTTTGCTCGCCGATGGGCAACCGGTTAAAGTATTATCCCCCTATGAGACAGCTTCTAAAATAAAACAGAAAAAAGGTATCTATCTGCTGTATTTATTGATGACCCCTATTAACGGTCAAAACTACTACAATGGAAGCAGTACATTTATCCCAGTAGGTGTTATTTTGGGCCCTGCACTTACTTTGTCCAATACCGCAAAGGCCGGAAAGGCCAATAAAATGTTCATGAACGACTTGGTATACCACAGCATAGAAAACAAAGAAATTCTACCTGGCCAAACAATATATGGTTTAATTGCTGTGGACAATTATGGCTTTGAAAAACTAGAGATCCAACTAATACATTAACTATACCCACTCTTTTCCATCCATTTACACGCACCAAAATCAGGACCCCAAGACGCAATTAACTGTTAAAAAAGTTGACCCAACATTGTTTTATGGTTTATTTACAACTTAAACGTTAAATAATAACATCAAATTAATAGTTGTTGTTTGGCGCATTTTTGAACCAAACCGTATACATCCCTATGCAATACGCAAACCAGCCAACTTTTTTAAAGCATTTTCTTTCTGCCTTTTGTTTGGCATTAATGGTGGCATCTTGTGCCCCTGAAGATCAAAAAGAAACTGTTTCAATCGAACCACCAGCACCCCAAGGCATTGAAGGTTCCTGGGAAATGAAATCGATCCATTGGATCACCAAGGACACTACTTACACCATAAAAGAGGCGCAGCCCGGACTTTTTATTTTTGATTCCAAAAGGTATTCCATTATGTGGACTCCTATTGATACCTTAAGAACTCCATTTAAAAATTTGTCCAACCCAGAAGAAAAAGAAATAATTGCAGGATTCAAATCGGTAGTATTTAATGGTGGAACCTATACTAAAAACGATAGTTCCATTGTAACAAAAGCCTCCATTGCCAAAGTACCAGGATTTGAAGGCGGTCAGCAATTCTACCAATATGAAATACTCAACAACCAATTGGAGCTCACTATGTACGATGAAACCTATCCTGATGGCAGCAAACCCCAATGGTATGGCAAATACAAAACTAAATTTGTAATGGAAAGAGCGCAATAAGCGCTCTTATTTGTTAGATTTAATCCAAAACATGGTCCCAATCTTTCCAAACCACTTCATAACCATTGGATTTAATCATTTCAGCAATTTCACTAGGAGAACGTTCATCTGAAATCTCAAACTGTTCCAAAGACTCCGGCTCAACCGAATAACCACCAGGATTGGTTTTAGATCCAGCACTCATGCTGGTAATACCCAATTTAACTACGTTGTTCCTAAACCGCTGGTTCTCTCTTGTGGAAAGCGAGAGTTCTACCTCTTCGTCCAAAAGGCGGTAGGCGCAAATTAATTGAACAAGTTCTCTGTCGTTCATAACCACCTTGGGCTCCAAAATCCCCTCCGCTGGTCGTAGCCTAGGGAAGGATATGCTGTATTTTGTCCGCCAGAAATTGCGTTCCATGTATTTTAAATGCATTGCCGTAAAAAAACTATCGGTTCGCCAATCTTCGAGCCCTATCAGCACCCCAAGCCCCACTTTGTATACACCTGCCTTGCCAAGCCTGTCTGGTGTATCCACTCGGTAGTCGAAATTAGATTTTTTTCCTTTTGGATGGTGTTTTTTATAATCCTCTTTGTGGTAAGTTTCTTGGTAGACCAAAACGGTATTCAAACCATGCACCATCAATTGAGCATATTCATTTTCATCCAAGGGCTGCACTTCAATTGAAATTAAGGCAAAATACCCTTTGGCTATTTTTATGGCATTTTCAATATAATCTACTCCAACTGTTTTATTGGCTTCTCCTGTTACCAATAAAATATGTTCAAAACCCAAAGCCTTAATAGTCTTACATTCTTCATGGATTTCGGCATCGGTTAAGGTTCTTCTTCTTATCTTATTATCCAAACTAAAGCCGCAATAAGTACAAATGTTTTGGCATTCATTGGACAAATACATGGGGGCATACATTTGAATGGTTTTCCCAAAGCGTTTCAAGGTTAGGGCTTGGCTCTTTTTTGCCATTTCCTCTAAATAACCAGCAGCAGCCGGAGAAATAAGCGCCTTAAAATCTTCTAAATTTAATTTCTCTTTGGACAACGCCTCCTCTACTTGGGTAGCAGTTTTGTTATATATGGAAGCCTTTATCGCTTCCCAATTTTCCTGTTCAAATGCGGTTCTAAAACTCATTGCTCTTCGTCTAAAAATGCTGTCAAAGGGCTGCTTGCCTCGGCCTGTCTGGACTTTTCTCCAAGTTTGGCCTCAAAAGCCATACGCCCGGATTCTACTGCTAATTTAAACGCCTGCCCCATTGCAACTGGGTTGTCGCTTACTGCAATTGCGGTATTGACCAACACGGCATCTGCTCCTATTTCCATGGCCCAAGCAGCATGAGAAGGTGCTCCTATTCCGGCATCCACCACCACAGGAACATTGCTTTGTTCTATTATTATTTCTAAAAAATCAATTGTTTTTAGTCCTTTATTGCTTCCTATCGGCGACCCTAATGGCATTACCGCGGCTGCTCCTGCTTCTTCCATTTTCTTACATAATACCGGATCGGCATGGATATAAGGCAACACTACAAAACCCAATTTGGCCAATGCTTCTGTAGCCTTCAAAGATTCAATTGGATCTGGTAAAAGGTATTTTGGATCTGGGTGAATTTCTAGTTTGAGCCAATTGGTTTCAAGGGCTTCTCGTGCCAATTGGGCTGCAAACACAGCTTCTTTGGCATTTCTCACACCGGAAGTATTAGGCAACAGATTAAATTGCTCGTGTCCCAAATGTTTCAAAATATCATCTTCTTGTTCGTGCACATCGACGCGTTTCAAAGCAACGGTAACCAATTCTGACCCAGAGGCCAACAACGACTTTTCCATCAAAGCCGAACTGCCAAATTTTCCTGTACCAGTGAACAGTCGTGAGGAAAATGTTTTATCTGCTATAGTTAATTTTTTCATTGTCAATACTTTTAAACTTCCAACCCTCTTTTAAATTCCTCCACCTTTTGCGTTTTATCGGATGCATTGGCTATGGCACCAGAAACTGCAACCCCATAACAACCAGATCGAACCAATCCACTAGTATCTTCTGGTTGGAGGCCACCAATGGCTATTATAGGAACCTTGGGGTCCAAAGCTTGCAGGATATCCACGATACCGGATAGCCCCAAAATTGGGCTAAGTTTCTCTTTTGTAGAAGTAAACCTAAACGGGCCCAAACCTATGTAGTCGGCCTTTTGATCCATTAAGTTTTGTACATCCTCCTCCGCATTGGAAGTACCTCCGATGATGGCATTTGCACCAATTAAATTTCTGACCTCCGCAATGCCCATGTCTTGTTTCCCTACATGGACGCCAGCGGCTTGAATTTCATGATAAAGCCAAACATGGTCATTGATAATGAGCTGGGCACTATATTGCTGGCAGATTTTCTCAAAAGCCCGCCCTTTTTGAAGCAACAGTTGTTTATCCGATGACTTCACCCGCATTTGAATCCAATCCACCCCCGCTTTACAAGCCAATTCAGCTTCTTGAGGATCTGCGGTAATAAACTGAAGTTTGCTAATTTTTTTCATTTGTATGGTAGCCCAACAATGTTGGGTTGCTTTTTAATATATTCGATGTATAGGAAATCCCTTTTGCACATGCATTTTCCAAATTTTCTCCTAGAGCCAAGTGGGCACTAATCGCAGCCGATAAAATACAACCACTGCCATGTTTCTCCCCGTTTTTCACAAAATCATGGGCGTATTCCTTTTTAATTTCCCCGTTTCTAAACAAAAGGTCTACCCGTTCGGTTTTGCTCGAACCATGCCCTCCTTTTAACAAGGTAGCCGCCTGTTCGCTCATCAATTCGGCTCCAAGAATGGCATCGCCACTTCCTGTTAGTTTTTTAACTTCAGGAATATTGGGCGTAATTAGAGCCACCTGATCCAATGCTTTTTTAAAACTATTTTTAGAAACTTCTTGATGGAATTTAAAACCAGTTGAAGTACCTAAAACAGGGTCCCATACTATCTTTTTTATTCCAAATTGATGCAAATAAGAGGTAATTTCCAATAGAACCTCCCAATTCTGAACCAATCCAATTTTTACTACTTCAATTTTAAACCGTTCCAACAAAGGCAGCAATTGAAGCATTATTTGTGCTGAGGATTGCCATTCTACAGACAGAAATTTTTTATCCGTTTGAGCTGTAATGGCAGTGCATACAGAAAGCCCGTACACAGCAAGTTGTTCGAAAGTTTTCACATCCGCCAACACTCCTGCGCCCGCACTCGGATCCAACCCGGCAATGCTCAGCACAAATGGCCTCATTACTGGTAAATTTCTTTACCCGAATCAGAAAAAAGTTTAGACTGCTCTTTCATCCCTTTTTCAATTGCTTCTTCTGAATCAAATCCATTTTTCTCTGCATAGTCGCGCACATCTTGTGTAATTTTCATAGAACAAAAATGTGGGCCACACATAGAGCAAAAATGTGCCACTTTAGCACCTTCCGCTGGAAGTGTTTCATCGTGAAACTCTCTTGCAGTATCCGGGTCCAGCGCTAAATTAAACTGATCGTCCCATCTAAATTCAAACCTTGCTTTACTCAAGGCATTGTCTCTGTATTGTGCACCAGGATGCCCTTTAGCAAGATCAGCAGCGTGGGCAGCTATTTTATAGGTAATAACGCCGTCTTTTACATCCTTTTTATTTGGCAATCCCAAATGTTCTTTTGGCGTCACATAACACAACATGGCCGTTCCGTACCATCCTATCATGGCTGCTCCAATTCCGGATGTAATGTGGTCATAACCCGGTGCAATGTCCGTGGTTAAAGGTCCCAAAGTGTAAAATGGTGCCTCACCACATTCCACCAATTGTTTGTCCATATTTTCCTTGATCATGTGCATTGGAACGTGTCCCGGCCCTTCGATCATGGTTTGTATGTCGTGTTTCCAAGCAATTTTAGTCAATTCCCCCAAGGTTTCTAATTCGCCAAATTGCGCTTTATCGTTGGCATCGGCCAATGAACCAGGTCGCAATCCATCTCCCAACGAAAAACTAACGTCATAGGCCTTCATTATTTCACAAATCTCCTCGAAGTGGGTGTACAAGAAGTTTTCTTTGTGGTGAGACAAACACCACTTGGCCATGATGCTACCGCCTCTAGAAACAATACCCGTAACTCTTTTGGCTGTTAAAGGAACATAGCGCAGCAATACACCAGCGTGAATAGTAAAATAATCGACGCCTTGCTCTGCTTGTTCAATTAAAGTATCTCTGAAAATTTCCCAAGTCAAATCCTCTGCTTTGCCATTTACTTTTTCCAATGCCTGATAAATGGGCACCGTACCTACAGGAACAGGGCAATTTCTAATAACCCACTCTCTAGTTTCATGAATGTTTTTTCCAGTGGAAAGATCCATTAAGGTATCTCCACCCCATCTACAACTCCAAACTGCTTTTTCCACTTCTTCTTCGATAGAAGACGTAACTGCTGAGTTTCCTATATTGGTATTGATTTTGACTAAGAAATTTCTTCCAATTATCATTGGTTCCGCTTCTGGGTGGTTGATGTTGGCAGGTATAATAGCCCGGCCTGCTGCCACTTCGTCTCTTACAAATTCTGGTGTAATGTGTTTGGTTGGTGTGTTGGCGCCAAAACTTTCACCAGGATGCTGGTCCCATAAAGAATTGTAGTCTTTTAGCTCATCAATTCTTTGGTTTTCACGGATGGCAATGTATTCCATTTCTGGGGTGATGATCCCTTTTTTTGCATAGTGCATCTGGGAAACATTGGCACCTTTTTTGGCCTTCAACGGCTTTTTCAAATGGTCGAAGCGCAACACATCCAAAGCATCATTGTTCAATCGCTCGTTGCAATAATCCGACGAAAATTCATTCAATTGTTCTACGTCGTCTCTTTTCAGGATCCAAGATTCTCTTAGCTTAGGAAGCCCTTTTTTCAGATCTATTTCAACATTTGGATCGGTATAAGGACCCGATGTGTCATATACTGTTACTGGAGCGTTTTTTTCTTTTTTCTCTACGCCATTGAAATTAGTGATGGTATCACTTAATTCAATTTCACGCATCGGCACTTTTATATCGTGTATTTTGCCGGATACATATATCTTTTTAGAGTTAGGCAACGGTGTTCTGGTTATAACCGTTTCCTGATTGGGTGTTTTATCTGTTCTCATACGATGCAATGGTTAGCCTCCTTGTGTGGCGCGAATGATGGTGATTTTTGATTTTTCTTCTACAATAAACTGTTGCCAATTGGATTTGGGCACCACTGTTGATTCAACAGCAATGGCAATTCCTGTGGTTGGAATGTTCAGTTCAATTAACAATGCCTGAACATTGGTGCTGGTAACATTTTCTATATTTCCGTTAACGAATATTTCCATGGCCTAAACAATACTTTGTTTTACTAAGGCACGGACGGATGGATGATAATACTGGTCTCACTTTTCCCTTCGCAGGTGCTAACCTGATCAGGTGTTGAGGGTATTATCTCAGCCGAACGGCACCCCTAAAGTATGGTACAAATCTAGGACAATTTTATGACGAAACCAACCATTGTTTTACTATTCAAAAATTGCCACCACCCGAGCAGGTGCAGCGGAAGCTCCTTTAATCTTTAAAGGGAAAACTGCTACTTTAAATCCTTCTCGAGGCAAAGATTCTAAATTAACTAGTTGTTCCATGTGGCAGTATTCTTTGTCCACGCCTACTAAATGACCTTCCCAAAACAATTCCTTGTTGTTGTCTTCCTTCGCTTTTTTGACCATATGGTTCAAGGGCAGATCCCACCCCCATTGGTCAATTCCCATTACTTTTATTCCTTGATCGATTAACCACTCGGTAGCTTCTTTGCTCATTCCGGTGCCTTTGTAAGGGAAATCTTTGGTGCCTTGAAATTTATCTCGACCTGTTTTAATAAGTACAATATCTCCCTTCTTCACTGTAATACCGGATTGCGCTATGTCTTTTTCCAAATCTTGTTGGGTAATTGGGTCCAACTCCTTTTTGTGGCACATGTCTAAAACCTTTCCGGGGCCATAACACCACTCCAATGGAATTTCATCCACTGTTTTGGCTCTTTTCCCTTCACACAATGGCCCATAATGCCAAGGTGCGTCTAGATGTGTAGCCGAGTGAACTCCCATTTTTTCGATGCGATCGTCTGCCCATCCATTAAAATGATTGGGAAACAGTTTGGAGGGCAAACCCAGAAAAAAACGTATCAAGAACCGAGATTTCCCATGGGATTTGTGCTTGATTTTGATTCGCATGAACCAAGGATCTTGTTTGTTATAGGCAATGGTCTTGGATAGGTCAACAATTTTCATAACAAAAGTCAAAAAAGTGAACACGAAAAATACAGCTTAATTAATAGGATTAAAAAAAATGCTCTACAATTTTCTTCAACAAGTAACCATAGAGCCATAGCAATACCCTACTACTTCTCGCTAAAACAATCACTACAACTGGCTATTGAACTACAATCAAAACCCACCCACCTTTGTATTGTTTAGACTGATTCTAAATAGAACTATGAAACACCTATTGATTACTACCGTTTTTTTGATGTCAATCTGGATGGAAGGGCAAGCACAAACCATTCTGAGGTTAATAGACCGCAGCAATGGAACACCCATTGAACAAGGTGTGGTGTACATCCAAGCGCCCAATCAAAAGGGCAGGCACGTTTTCATTTCTGACACCAATGGGGAAGTACACCTTCCTACCACTGCCATACTATATATTGAAATCAGCCACATCAATTTCAAACCCAAAAAGGATACTGTTCATCAAACTTCTGTAAAAACGGTTTACTTGACTCCAGAACCTACCACTTTAAGCGAGGTGGTAGTGGTAGGACAGCACCAACCACAATCCATCAAAAATGCGGTATTCAACGTGCGCGCTATCAACTCCGATAGGATCGAAAAACTAGCAGCCACCGATGTGCCTACTTTATTGAGCCAACAACTCAATATTAGAATGAGCAGAGACAATGCCACCGGAACATCGGGTATTTCCTTTCAGGGATTGTCTGGACAATATGTTAAAGTACTGATCAATGGCATTCCAATGGAAGGCCGTTCTGGTGTGGCCAATGCCATCGACCTAGGGCAGTTGGATGTTAACTTAATAGAAAAAATTGAAATTGTGGAAGGGCCAATGTCTGTGGAGTATGGTTCAGATGCTCTTGCAGGTGTTATTAATATTGTCACCAAAAAAAATAAAAAACCCTTTGAAGCTACGCTTGTAACACAAACCGAAACGGTAGGAGATGAATTTGATTTTTTTGATAAAGGCATCCATTCCGTTGGCTTATTGCTTGGAATAGCACCCAGCGATAAAATTAGTGCCAATCTATCAGCAAAAAGGTATTTATTTATGGGCTGGCAAGGGGAATCAGAAGGTAGAACTCAGGACTGGTACCCAAAGCAACAAAGCATTTTTAACACTGGGTTACAATTCACACCAACCAACGCACTTTCAATAGATTACCAATTAGACTGGCTGCATGAAACTTTGTCCAACCATGGGCCAGTTGTAGACAAAAACCCTTTAAAAGACCCCGTTGCTATAGATGAAACCTATACAACACGACGACAACAACACAGGCTCCAAACCATAATCAATACCAAACAAATAGAACACAACACCAGTATTTCTTTTAGCGATTACACCCGAAACACCAACCAATACATCCTCAATCTTGTCAACAACGACAAAACCAATACCGCTTCTGAAAACCAGGAATATGTACAGTTAAAAAGCTGGTTTTTAAGACATTATTTAACCAAAAATATGGCATTCGGCTCCTTGGTTATCGGAGCTGAGGGCCAAATAGACCATTCATCGGCCACCACATTGAGTAAAGGCGAAAAAACGATGGAGTCCTATGCATTATACAGCTCGTTAGAGATTAAACTGAACAAATTCAAATTCCGACCAGGGATTAGAATGGAAAAAAACAGCCAGTTTAGTACCGTTCCTACTGCAACATTGAATGCCCAATATAAGTTTAACGAAAAAATTCAGCTTAGAATGGGTTATGGCAGAGGGTACCGAACGCCCTCTATTCGAGAACTATACCACGAATTTATTGACAGCAACCACAACATCCTGGGCAACCCAAATTTAGAGCCAGAGTATTCGAATAATTTCAACACCAGACTGGATTATTCCTTCGAAAAAAGTAGTACACATGTTTTGTTGGCGGCCTATTACAACCATCTGAAAAACAAAATCACTTACTTTACTCCTACTGCGGTAAATAGCCCTACTTCCTATATTAATTTGTTAGAATATACAACCTGGGGAGGCCGGATTGAAGCCACACATCCAATTAAGTCTTTCAAAATTGTGGGTGGCGTGGGACTGCTTGCTTTAGAACAGAAACTAAACGAATTCAGCCAAGTACCTGATTTTACCTTCAGCCCTGAAATTAATCTTCAACCCTCTTTTACTTTTCAAAACGCGCACCTGACCCTGTTGTTAAATTGTAAATACACTGGTGCTGTTAGCCGCTATCAAATTGTCGAAGAGCAACCAGAGCTTGGAAAAATAGAAGGGTATTTCATGGGAGATTTCACCCTGAATAAAAAAATAAAAAATGCGATCACATTGTCTGCGGGAATTAAAAACTTACTGAATGTCAGTACAATAAATTCCTCTTCACCGAATGGGCCCCATGGTGGTAGCGCGTTCTCTGTTGGCTATGGTCGTTCGTATTTTTTTTATTTCAAATATAATTTTTCACAACCATAAACTTATACCATGAATTTCAAAAAAACACTTCTTATATGCCTTATGGCATGGACTGTGGTGCCCCTTGCTTGTAAAGATGACGTAGTGCTTGCACCCATCACCATCAATTTCACCAACCCAGCTTCTGGCCTATCTTCTTCCGACAAAGAAAATGATATAACGCTGACGTTGTCTCGACCGGCCAGTGGAAATGGCAGCATAGTTTTAGGGCTTTCTTCTTTGAACCTTAACTATGGGGCCAACCAAGATTTTTTTACAAATCCGGATATGAAAAATGACCAAATTATTCTGCCTTTTTCCGAAGGTGACGAATCCATTGGATTTACCATGTCCGTAGGAACAAACTTGAACATCCAAAAGGAAGCAACTGTAACCATTAACATTTTAAAAGTAACAGAAAATTTTCAGGCCGGAACTCAAAACCAACATACTGTGTCGTTTTCTGAAAACTTCGTTTCAGATGCTGGAATAATAGAATTGAGTGCGGGAGGAAGTGGATTTACCCACCAAGCTTTTGTCGATATCAGCAAAAACAATCAAACTCAAATTGCCAATAACGCATGGGACCTTGGGTTTTATTCTGGTTCTGACGGTAATTACATTACCCTTAACAGCGGTGGCTTTGTTATGAGCCGTCCCATTAACAAAACAGACCTAGCAGCGGTTGGTGCTACAGACACCATAGGCTTTGCTGCTGCTATGACCATCCCACAATACGACCCTAGCGTGGGCGCTGCTGCCTGGGTGGATGCCCCCAACGGAGACCTTAGCAATACCGCTATGCATTCATTTGAAAATGGGCAAGTGTATATTGTACGAAGGGTTGGGGAGAATAGAAATTGGAAAAAAATTCAAATTACCACCTCTGCCGATGGGTATGTTTTAAAATCTGCCGACATATCCTCCAATGAAATCCGTACTGTTTCGATTACAAAAGACCCAGCTTATAATTTCCTTTTTGCTGACCTAGACAATGGATTGATCGGTGTTGAACCTCAAAAAGAAAAATGGGACCTTATGTACGGGACCTATACAGAAGTGCTCAACTTTGGTGGTTCTATACCCTACGGGTACAAAGACTACTTAATTATCAACCGTTACAATACCAAGGTGGCCGAAGTATTGATCGCAGACATCCCATTCCAATCCTTTTCAAAAGAACATTTGACCAACACAACATGGAACAACGACACCAATGCCATCGGATCCAAATGGCGAAATGGAGGCGGTCCAGGGTCCGAGCCTTCCTTAAAAGAGGACAGGTATTACGTCATAGAAGATGCAGCTGGACTTTATTATAAAATTCAGTTTACCAGACTTACCTCTACTTCTGGCGAAAGAGGGTATCCTGAATTTAAATATGAAAAAATATCAGAATGAAAAATAAAAAAATTCGACTAGCTCTATTGGTGCTTACTCGGGTGGCTCTAGGTTTGTTGTTTGTATATGGAGGGATAAAAAAATTTGATAAGACCCCAAGAAAACATACAACAGAAGCCTCTGTACCTGAACCGGACAACAAAAAAAAGATTAAATCCTTTATTGGAGGTATGAAACAAACTGGTTATTTCTGGCCCTTTTTAGGCGTGCTAGAAATTACAGGAGGATTGCTGCTATTGACCCAGGTGTTAGCGCTTTTAGGCGCTTTTATATTGTTGCCCATTTGTCTCAATATTTTTCTTTTTCATCTGTTTTTAGAGCCACATGAAACCGGCGAATTGTGGATGACCGGCCTGTACCTCGTTGGCAATGTGTTCATAATCACCATGTCCTACAAAAAACTTAAACCAGTATTCTTTAATTATAAAATTTTACCATCATGAAATTACCTGTTATCCTTTTAATGGCCTTTGCCATTAGTTTCTCTGCGAATGCACAAAAAAAGAAAAAACAAGACGCCGAGTCCATTTTGGCCATGTGCGGTTGTTATGACATAACTTTTAATTACGCAGAAACGTTTTCACCAGATGAAAACTACAGTTTCCACGACAACTATAAATCCGGTGCTTTAGAATATGTTTTTCCAATATCTGTGGAACCCAACAAAATCGTAATCCAACACTTATTGGTTATCAACGATGCCGTTATTATTAAGCACTGGAGGCAAGATTGGTTGTTTGAAAACACAGATTTTTTTCAATTTGATCACAACAACACTTGGAAATTTGTTCAAATAGATAAAAAAACCGCCAAAGGGCAATGGACCCAAAAGGTATACCAAGTAGATGACAGCCCGAGGTACGAAGGAACTGCTACCTGGGTACATGTAGATGGCAAACACTATTGGGAGAGTACAACGGATGCTCCTTTGCCTAGAAGAGAATTTAGCAAAAGAAGTGATTACAACGTCATGGAGAGGGGCAACAGGCATGAAACCACTCCTAATGGATGGGTGCACGAGCAAAACAACAATAAAGTCATTAAATCCAACGGAACCAAACACTTATTGGCACAGGAAAAAGGAATGAACACCTATACAAAAACCGATATATCCCGGTGCCAGCCAGCTGTAAAATGGTGGGCCAAAACCCAACAATACTGGCAAGATGTGAGGCAGGTTTGGTCAGAAGTTTTTGACAGCCATACCACCTTGCAATTAAACCCAAAAGTAAATGGTGAATTGTTGTTTCAAAGATTATTTGCCCTTGAAAAAGAGATGTTAAAAGGACAATACGACCCTATTACTTCTATTCAAGCCATTCGAAGCACCATACAATCTCATATCGTGAGTAATCAAAATTTAGTAACCAAAAACTGATTATTCAAAGCAGCTGCAAAAGGCAGCTGCTTTTTATCTTATTCCAATTCTTTTTTCATTAATAGATCGGTCTGAGTTTCTGATCCTAACCGGAATGAATGGGAGTTAAAAGCTTCAAACCCAAAATACTTATAAAAT
Source organism: Cytophagales bacterium Alg240-R148 (assembly GCA_900537185.1). Taxonomy (GTDB): domain Bacteria; phylum Bacteroidota; class Bacteroidia; order Cytophagales; family Cyclobacteriaceae; genus Alg240-R148. Next base: position 766,689 of record LS999826.1, on the reverse strand, counting down.
TCAATTGCATTGGTATTGTGTTCCCATACACCCAACCAAACAACCGATTTTTGCCACCCCTTTGCCTTGTCCTGAGCAAATTGCAACAACAACTTACCTAATTGCATCCCTTGGTATTGTTCTAAAATATAGATTCTTTCTATTTCTAAAGCATTGGTTAAAACAGACTCCGATTGTTGGGCACCAACATTTAGTTTGAGGTATCCCAATATTTTCTTCCCTTTCTTAGCAAAATAAAAGAAGGAATGTTCTTGTTCTAGTTCTTTTTTGATTTGGGTTTTACTCATGTAAACATCCAAATAGGCCTTCATATTGCTAGGGTCATTTTCGGCTGCAAAGGATGTATTAAATGTATCTATTGAAAGTTCTCGAAGAACGCTCCACTCGGATGGGTCCACTTTAACAACCTTTACCTCTAGGTCCATATCTTGCTCATTTATTATTGACGGTGCAATAATTTAAGAGATTAAAACACTTGTAACAAGTATTAATATTTAGAATTTTTGGATTTTTTTTTCTTGCAAAGGTTGCAATATAGTTATCTGTACGTCTTTTAAACGCCTTATTTGGCCAGCAGCTTGCCTGGACCGTTTCATTTGTTCCAGCCCATTTTTAAGGCTTTTAAAGTTATCAAAAGCCCTCCAGTAAAAAGAATTACCCGACAACAGTCTGAAAATTGCCTTTATCCGGTATTGCAGGAGAAACACTTCCAATTCAAAGCCATCTAAGTGCAGAAAATGTAATATTATTTTGTTCCTTTTGGTTGTTAACTGCACCCGTTCGCTGGGTTCTTTGTTAATAGTGACAGATAGAGGATGCCTGCAATAAGCTGCACCACAATAGTACAATTTAAAACCATGGCGCCAAGCATTTAACCCTAGGTCCACATCCTCCCCATAATAAGGATTAAAAAACTCGTTGAAACCACCCAATTCCATAAATTTCTTCCTGTCCACCAAGGCGTTAGCTCCAGAAAGAAACCAAGTATAGGCAGACTCATTGCCTTCTATTAAGTAATTTTTGGTGGACCCAATTGCAGCAAAGGAATAACTGGGGTATTTTGCTCCATCCTGAATGGCATCCGATGCAACGCCAATAATTTTACTCATTACTCCAAAAGTTGTTTCTTCTTTAAAGAACGGAAGCAGCGGTACAAAAAACTTTTCAGAAAGTTGAACGTCAGAATTCAGAATTAATACAAGGTCGTGTACTGCCACTTTTACCCCTGAATTGGTGTTGCCTGAAAAACCTGTATTGGTCGTATTCAAAACCAATTTTATACTCGGGTAGGTCGTTTTTAAAAACTCTATGGAACCATCTTGTGAAGCATCATCCGCAACAATAACTTCATAGGTTTCAATTCCTGAGCTTTCTAATGCTTGGTACACCAATGGTAAGTTGGCCTCCAATAAGCTTTGGCCATTGTAATTTGGTATAACAACGGAAATACTAACGCTTTCGGGTTTCATATTATTTTTTCATGCAACGGACAGCTGGCCTTCAAGCCACTTTTATCAGCCATAAAACTACAACCCTTTATTCAAAAATTATATTATTAAAAAAAATATAACGCCATCTGTAGAAAATATTGATTGAAAATCCATCCCCTGGGAATATCGTTTAACAAAATAAATTTGTAAATTAATACGATCAACCCACCTCTAAATTTTCATCTATGTCCAATTCAGAAAAACTATATGAAACACTAGGAGAGCTCATTTTTGTAATTGCCAAGGCGGATGGCATTATTCAAGAGGAGGAAATGTCCATGTTGGATGAGATATTATCAGAACATCCTTGGGCTTCGACCATAAAATGGTCTTTTTATTATGAAATGACAAAAAACACCTCACCAGAACAAGCCTATAGAAAGGTTTTGGACTACTGTAAAAAATTAGGGCCAAGACAAGAGTACAAGGAGTTTATTAGCATTATGAAAAGAGTGGCTGCCGCATCCGAACAAATCGACGAGGCCGAACAGCAAGTGATCCATAAATTTTCCAAAGAATTAACTGCAAAATTTATGAAAGACATTGAAATTTTAAAGCTGTGAGCAATAGGCTAAAGAATGAAATATTTCAATTTAACTATTTAACTATAACAAGAAAACACTATACTTTTTTAATTTTGTGTTAATTTTTTCTTACATTATAGTAAAACAAAACTACCCCAAAATGAAAATTATTACATGGATTGTTCAAGGCTTATTGAGCCTGGCATTTTTGGGTGCCAGCATATCAAAATTAATAACGCCTTACGATCAATTGGCCAGCACACCAAACATGGCATGGGTAAATGATTTTTCCGCTTTGCAGATCCAGTTAATTGCATCGGTTGAATTATTAGCGGTTTTGGGTTTGACCCTCCCATTGTTACTGAAGAAATTCTATTTCGTCGTTCCCATTTCTGCCATTTTTTTAGCCTTGGTAATGGTTGGCGCCATCGCCACCCACATTCAAAGAGGAGAGGCCATTTTAGTGAATATAATTTTACTCACCCTATCCATTGCCACACTGTGGTTCCAAAAACATCTTTTGTCTTCCAAACCACTCGTTTAATGTTATTATGATTCCGTTATAGTTGGTTCTTCCCCGTTTCGATTGGCTTGGTAATGCGGCGACATTATCTCTACCTTATTTTCGTTAAAACAATCTTGAATATTTTGATTTAAATCGGAGTATATTTTTCCTTGTTTGCTTGCTTCTTTCGTAAAAGCATTGAGTTCATAAGAGACGTAAAAGTCATCTAAACTTGTCTGAAAAACAAAGGATTCAGGCTTCTCCACTATCCATTCTGTTCGTTTGGCTGCCTCCAATAATATCTTATGGACTAGTTTCCAAGGTACGTCGTAACCAATGGTTACTGTTACGTGTAGAATCAAACCTTCCTTGGTTGCATTGGTAGTGTAATTGATGGTATTGCCTGATAATATAGAAGCATTCGGAATGGTAATTTCCTCATTCTTCACTGTTCTCAACCGAGTAACGAGCATTGTTTTTTCCACCACATCTCCTGTCATCTGTCCTACTTTAATCCGATCCCCTATTTTAAAAGGACGCATATAGGTAATCACCAGACCTGCTACCATATTGGCAATGGCAGTTGAGGAACCTAGGGAAAATAAAATCCCTAGAAAAACTGAAACTCCTTTGAATATGTTGGATTCTGACCCTGGCAAGTATGGAAATATTAACACCAACATAAATGCCAATAGTAAAAAACGAACAATACTGAAGGTAGGCATTGCCCAATCGGAATGGAATCCAGATATTTTCAGCTTGTCAATTTTAATTTCATGGAATATGTATTTCACAAATCGAATGCCATGCCGGAACACGAAAACGATGACTAGGATGCTTATTAAATTGGGTAAATATTTCCAAATCGCAACAAAAACGCCCTTAAATGGAGACCAAACAAGGCCAAAAAGATAGGAAGCCCAGCCTTGTGTAAATGGAAAAATGCTAAATACGATTGGCAGCAATAAATACAACAGAAGCAATACCAAAAACCATTTTAAAACTTTTATAGAAAAATGAACCAAATTAAGTTCTTGCTCCGCCGTTAAGAAAGTATACCCTTTATAAGATAGGTCTTTGATCCATTTGTCTTTGGTTTGCTCTATATATAGTTCCCCTTTCAATTTTAGTTTTTCAATCATTCTGATTAAAAACCAAATACCTCCAACAACCAAAATTACCAACCCAATTCTTACTAATAATTTAATAACACTATTGGCACTTCTTTTTTTCGCAATTACCTCCTTAATGATGGCCACATACTCCTGTGCCAGCACTGATTTAGACTGGTAATGCCACAAAGCATCTATTTCAGAAATACTAGAGACAATATTCCCTTTGTATACAATGTCCGTTGAATTTGTAGCATCCACTGTGAGTAACGAATCTGGATTGAAAGTAAAAGCATTGTATATTTCTTTTAACTTCTCCGTGGTATGGGCTGCTCTATCTTGTGCAGTTTCTGCCCCAAACCTTGTGAAAAATAAAAACAAAGTATCCGATTCAAAAAGCACAGGAAATCCTTTGGTAGAACTCTTTAAAGATCCAATTTCCAGAAGCATTTGGGCCTTCCGCAGAGAGTCCTCCGTTTCAATTTCTTTGTATTCATTTACTAAAGCTTCTTTTTTGCCCCCTTCAAATTGTCTCAAAGAATCATAGGACCGCTTGAGGGTTTCCTTTTTTATAGAGTCTTTATAATTTTGCTGTTTGGATGCTTGAAAGAGTTTTTGGACTTCCTGGATTTTGTTGATCAAAGAATCCTCTGTGTTTAGAGTATCTGTTTGGGCCTGGGTTAATCCAGCAACAAACAGAAAAAACAATAGTACGCTTCCTTTAACAATTCTCATATAGTGTTGGCTACTTGGTCTTTAATAAATATACTCAATACCATGGTTTTTACCTAAGCACCATTCGACCGGAGTACCAATGAAGCAGTCGAAAGATGGATTCCCATCCTAAAACAACGGAAAAAAATAAGCATAAAAAAAACTTCCACCAATTAGGGGATTAAACCATGCGCATGCGCTACACACCTCAATGTTTGTTTAGAACCAATCGGTAGTCCTGAATCAAGCGAGCGGTGCGCAGGTCCAAGCCAGTTTTATTGGGGTGGTATGGGGTGTTGAACATTAGACTATCTTCCAACACATATCTTTCTGGGGTGCCCAACACTTCAAATCCCATTTTCTTATACTCCAATTCAATTTTTTTGATGTAATTTTTCTGTCTGGAGTAGGTGGTAAATTGATAACAAGGGTAGCCCACATACATTTTTGCTCCTTTGGTTTTAATGACATCCTCAAATTCCAATAAGGCGAGCATCATCTTTTCATTATAACCAACAGAATCTCTTGCACCATATGCCACCACCTTCCGGTTGGGTAAATTCCAGTGAGCACTGACATCTCCATAGGCATTAAAAGCATCCAAGGTATAAATATCCCCTCTTATTACCTTTAGGTATTCTTGTGGTCGGAATTTTGAAAACGAGTATTTTGGGACTTGGCTAATGAAATTTATCCACTGTGCGCGTTTCAAGTGAACAATTTCTTTTGGGCTTACATCTAAAATGGATCTTACCAGTTCGGGTTTGCAATCGTCATTCTCCTTATAAAACTGGCTGTACTCAGCCACAACAACAACAGCATCTCCTTTTCTAATTTTATCCTTTTGTTGGTCTAACATAAACCGAAGCCCAATAGAAGCATCAACTGCAGTATTAATTGGATTCAACCCTAATGAATCTGAAAACATTTTGCTGTTCAAGCCAAAGGTTAAATTGGATCCTCCCACAAAAATAATTCTTGGGCTTTGGGTGTTCATCAATAAAGCATCCTTCAAGTTTTTTGAAAAAAACATAGAATGTTGCATGCGAGGGGTTGCCGGCAATAAAAGACCCAAAACAATAATCCCCAAGGGGATCAAACAAAATTGAAGGACTTTTTTAATAAATGCTTTTAACGGATCCATTAGAACTGAAAATAAATAAAATCTTGTTGAATTCCACCATATAATAGGATGGCAACTATTAACCCCACATAAAGCAGCCACCTAATAGAACGTGGTTTGTTAATTAAAATTTTCTGTATTGCAAACTGTTCTGTCTTTCCAACCCACTCCATTACAAGGAAGAAACAAAAGAATAAAAGTACTTTGTTATCTAGCATCACTTCCGGCCTAGAAAACAATGACTTAGAAAAAATTCTTCGAACGTAATCCAAAGCATGTCCAATAGTTTCTGCTCTAAAAAATATCCACGCAAAAGTGGTTAGGCTAAAGGTGAGCACCATAGAGAACAAATCTTTCCAATTAGGAACCAAGCCAGTTGTAGCCACACTGCCCAAATTTTTTCTATTTCTATTGAATAACAACAAAGGAAGAAACATAAGTGCATGCAGCAAACCCCAGGCAAGAAATGTCCAATTGGCTCCATGCCAGAAGCCACTGATTAAAAACACCACCATAACATTGGTTATTCTGCGCGCTTTTTTCACTCGGCTTCCACCCAACGGAATGTATACATAATCTCTAAACCAAGTAGACAAAGAAATGTGCCATTTCCTCCAAAATTCTGCTATATCCCTAGAAAAATAAGGGAAATTAAAATTTTGCATCAGGTTAAACCCAAACAACCTTGCGGTACCGATTGCAATGTCGGAGTACCCTGAAAAGTCCCCATAAATTTGAAAAGCAAACAATATGGCTCCTATAGCTAAGGTACTACCACCATAATGTTCAGACCCTTTAAAAATATCATTTACTAAAAAAGCACAATTGTCGGCAATCATGACTTTTTTGAACAATCCCCACAGAATTTGACGCAAACCGTCAACCGATTGGCCATAACTAAACTTTCTATTGGACTGAAATTGTGGCAGTAAATTGGTTGCACGCTCTATAGGCCCTGCTACCAACTGAGGAAAGAAACTTACAAAAGCCGCAAATGAAATGAAATCATTGGAGGCTTTGATTTTCCCTTTGTAAACATCGAGTGTATAACTTAGGGTTTGAAAGGTGTAAAAGCTTATCCCAACAGGTAAAATTATGTGCAGAGTAGTAAGGTTAAAATCATGGCCTGCCCAGTTATAAGCCGTTGCCAAATTGTCTATAAAAAAATTGTAATATTTAAAAAAGCCCAAAACGCCAAGGTTAACTCCCAAACTTATAAAAAGCAGCGTTTTTTTATGCCTTATATTTTTAGATTGCTCTATGCTTTTTCCAATAAAAAAATCAACGGAAGTACTCAGGAGCAACAAACCTAAAAACCGCCAATCCCACCAGCCATAGAACAAGTAACTTGCCCCTACTAGGAGTAAGTTTTGCACCCTCATTTTATTTCGGAATAACAGCCAATAAATTAAAAAAACAGCAGGTAAAAAAACTGCATATTCGAAGGAATTAAAGACCATATAACAATATAGCCTTCCTTGTTAAATTACACTTAAAAAACAGAGGATTTTTAGCAAAAACCTTCCATTTGAGACAAATAAGATATCTCTGAAATATTTACCCCTCCTGTTTGTTCATTTTACAACGGTTGAGAACAACCATTTGCGTTTACATTTGAAACATGAAAAGACGCTATTGGTTCCTAATCATTTTATTCCTTATTGAAGCTTGTTCCCCGACTCCATCTACTACCCAAGTAGATCCACTCGAACAGAAGATTGACAGCCTAATTGCCAAAATGACTTTGGTGGAAAAAGTAGGGCAAACAGCACAAAGAGGTACTTCTTCCAGAAGCAAAACACTCTCAGAAGATCTTAAACAGGCAGTTAGAGAAGGACGGGTGGGCTCAGTCATTAACGTGACTAAGGCAGAGTTTGTAAAAGAACTTCAAGAAATAGCAGTAAAAGAGAGCCCGCAAGGAATTCCTTTAATCTTTGCCCGAGACGTTATTCACGGTTACAAAACCATCTTTCCTATTCCACTTGGTCAGGCAGCCACCTGGGATGCTTCTATAATAGAGCAAGGATCCAGAATTGCGGCAGTTGAAGCCAACACCATGGGCATACGGTGGACTTTTGCTCCAATGTTGGACATATCGAGGGATCCGCGTTGGGGCCGAATAGCGGAATCTGCAGGTGAAGACCCCTACTTAACAACAGTACTATCTAAAGCTTATACAAGAGGTTTTCAAACTTCCGACCTTTCCAACCCAACCAGCATGGCAGCTTGTGCCAAACATTTTGTTGGTTATGGGGCAGCGGAAGGTGGTAGAGATTACAACACAGCAGTAATTGACAACGCATTGTTGCACAATGTCTACCTCAAACCATTCAAAGGAGCTGTGGAGGAAGGGATTGCCACTTTTATGACTTCCTTTAACGAGCTCAATGGTATACCTGCTTCTGCCCATGCGTACGCGATCAAACAAACCTTGAAAGAACAATGGAAATTTGATGGTTTTGTAGTAAGCGATTGGAACTCCGTAACGGAAATGATTGCCCATGGGTATTGTAAAGACGAGAAAGAAGCAGCCTTAAGAGCAGCACAAGCCAGTTTGGACATGGAAATGATGTCAGAGGCATATGAAAAGAATTTAATAACCTTAATTAAAGAAGGAAAATTTACCGAGGCTGCCTTGGATAAGATGGTTGCTTCCATTCTCCGGATTAAATTAAAGCTCGGCCTGTTTGAAGACACCTCTTTTAATGAAGATACCTCCATATTGTATGCGGAAGAACATTTAAAAGCTGCACAAAGAGCAGCGCTTGAAAGTGTTGTTTTACTAAAAAACAAGAAACAAATTTTACCCATAAAGGCCTCTTCTAAAATTTTAATTACAGGGCCTATGGCGGATGCTCCTTTGGATCAGATGGGTACTTGGTCTTTTGATGGGGATGCCAGTAAAACTATAACGCCTGTCGATGCTTTCAGACAAGACAATTCCATCGAGCACCAGTTTATTCCCGGACTCCATTTCAGCAGAGACAGTGTCACCAATGCTTTTCCTGCGGTTATTGCTGCTGCCAAAAAGTCTGACGTTATATTCTTTTTTGGAGGAGAAGAAGCCATTTTATCCGGCGAAGCACACAGCAGAGCGGACATTCGATTACCCGGAAAACAAGAAGCACTCCTCCAACAACTATCCAAAACTGGAAAACCCATTGTATTGATCATCATGGCCGGCAGACCTATTGATTTAAGCAATATATTATCGGATGTAGATGCCATCATGATGGCCTGGCACCCCGGAACCATGGGCGGCCCGGCCCTAAAAGATTTGCTTATGGGCGAGGCTGTACCATCTGGAAGGTTGCCCGTTTCTTGGCCAAAAACGGTGGGGCAAGTACCTATTCATTACAACCACAAAAATACTGGCCGACCAGCATCAAAAGAGTCTTTTGTTCACATCAATGACATTCCAGTGGGTGCCTGGCAAAGTTCTTTAGGAAACGATTCCCATTATCTGGATGCCGGTTTTGAACCATTGTACCCTTTTGGGTTTGGGCTGCAATATGGGTCGGTTGAATATACCGATTTTAAACTTTCAGCAAATGAAATGGGCATGCAAGACAGTGTTCATGCCAGCATCACAGTAACCAATAGAGGTTCCTACACCGAACAAGAAACAATACAACTCTATATGCAAGATGAATTTGCATCCTTAACAAGGCCAGTTAGGGAGCTCATTAATTTTGAAAAAATTGTTTTGCAACCGGGTGCTTCTAAAACCATATCTTTTACCATTACCAAAGAAGATTTGAAGTTTTATCACAACGGAAAATGGATAACAGAAGCAGGAACCTTTAATTTTTGGATCAGCCAAAATGCGCAATCCGGAACCCCAGAAAAATTAACTCTTTCTGAATAACATGGGCACCATTATCCTACTATATGGAGTGAGCGGGTGTGGCAAGACCACCGTTGGGCTGGAATTAAGTAAAAGGCTGAAAATTCCTTTTTACGATGCCGATGATTTCCACAGCCTGTCCAATAAAAATAAAATGAAGGCGGGAATCCCCTTAAACGATGGCGACAGACAACCATGGCTTTCAGAGTTGCAACAAAACATAATAAAGTGGGCCCAAGGTAAAGGAGCGGTTTTAGCCTGTTCTGCTCTTAAAGAAAAGTATAGAAAAACATTGCAACACCCCCAAGTTCGGTGGGTTTTGCTCTACGGGTCCAAACAATTAATTTCCGATCGATTATTAAAACGAGAAGACCATTTTTTTGATCCAACTTTATTGGATTCTCAATTCGAAACCTTAGAAGAAGCAACTTATGGCGAACGCTACTCCATAAAAAAGGAGGTGCCACAATTGGTAGATCAAATTTACAATTTCAAATCCAATACAATGGAATACAACATGGGCTTAATAGGCCTAGGCGTAATGGGTAAAAGTTTGGCTGAAAACTTAGCAAAAAACGGTACCAACCTAGCCATTTATAACAGAGAAATACCTGGTAAAGAAGAAAATATAGCGGCTGATTTTGTCAGAAGCATGCCAGAGCAATATGTCTTACAAGGACACAACAACCTGAGCGATTTTGTGCATTCATTAACTAAACCAAGATCGATTCTTTTGATGGTCAACGCCGGTGAAGCAGTAGATGCTGTAATAGCATCCTTAACCCCCAAGCTTTCACCTGGCGATTTGATCATTGATGGAGGCAACTCGCACTACAAAGACACCGAAAGAAGGATGGCCGCATTATCAGAAAATGGAATAAAATTCTTAGGCGTTGGTATTTCTGGTGGAGAAGCGGGGGCTAAAAATGGGCCTTCTATTATGCCTGGAGGTTCTAAAGAGGCATATGCCATGGTACAACCATTTTTCAACAAGATTGCGGCAAAGGACAAACAAAACAGCCCCTGTTCTAATTTTATTGGAAAAGGGGGGGCTGGTCATTTTGTAAAAATGATTCACAACGGAATAGAATATGCAGAAATGCAGATTATTTCGGAAGTTTATCATTTTTTTAAAACCATCACTACAGCCAATAATAAGGATATTTCGAATGTTTTTAAATCGTGGTCCGGAGCTGGACTGCAAAGTTACTTGTTGGACATAAGTGCCAATATTTTGTTAAAAAAAGATGGTCCAGATTTTTTATTGGATAAAGTACTGGACAAGGCCGGGCAGAAAGGAACAGGAGGTTGGTCTACCCAGGCAGCGCTAGAGCTGGGTATTCCTTTGAACACCATTTCAGAAGCTGTTATGGTGAGAAATTTGTCAGGACAAAAAAAAGAACGGGTACAAGCAGCCAAACGCTACGGACACAAACAATATACCCATTTCAAATTTGAAGAAATTAAGTTGGAGGTCCAACATGCGTACCAGTTGGCAAGGATCGTCAACCATGCCATCGGAATAGATGCCATTCGCCTGGCATCGGATCAATACAATTGGAACATCAACTTATCGGATGTTGCCAGGATTTGGACCAATGGTTGCATTATTAAATCGGAGCTAATGGAGGAGTTGGTTTATGTATTAAGGGACCTACCCGATTGCAATTTCCTGATGCATACAACGGCGGTTGAAGCTGTTAAAAAATACGACAACCAAATGGCTTCTTTTATATTCAAATCTACTTTAAACAGAATGCCAATCCCAGTTATATCGGCCGCATGGAACTACTTAAACGGGTGGTTAACGGCCAATTCATCGGCCAACATGATCCAAGCACAACGGGATTGTTTTGGCGCGCATACCTATAAAAGAAACGACAGGAATGAGTCAATAACATTCCATTCAAATTGGGATTAACACTTATGGATTACAACATACTTTTAGCCGTTTTATCAGGAATTTTAGTGCTGTTGCTGCTTATTCTGGTATTAAAAATACATGCATTTCTTTCTTTGCTTATTGCCAGCATTTGGGTTGGGATTGCATGCGGTATGCCAGCAGCAGACATTCTCCAAACCATTAAAAATGGCATGGGTGGCACCTTGGGTTTTGTGGCTACCGTAGTTGGTTTGGGCGCTCTTTTTGGAGCAATATTAGAACAATCTGGAGGCGCTCAAAGTTTGGCTGCCTATATGTTAAAAAAGACAGGCGAAAAAAGAGCGCCATTGGCCATGATGGCCACCGGGTTTTTAGTAGCTATTCCTGTATTTTTTGATGTGGCATTTATCATCTTACTACCCATGGCCATTGCCTTGCACAAGAAAAGTAAAAAATCCATTTTAATTTACGCCATTCCACTTTTGGCCGGGTTGGCCATTACCCATAGCTTTATCCCCCCTACCCCTGGCCCAGTTGCTGTAGCCGAAATAATGGGTGCACAATTGGGATGGGTAATAATATTTGGGTTTGTAATAGGCCTTCCCACTGCCTTAATTAGTGGCCCCTTGTTTGCAAATTACATTGCAAACAAAATTCCTAGTTCCGACTTTCAAGTACCTGAACCAACGGAAAATAAGGTAGTACAGAAAGGTCCATCCCCAGGGGGTATCCTCGTAATTATATTCCTTCCTATTGTGTTAATAGTAGTCAATAACGTCTACCATACTTTTTTTAAAAGCATATACGTTTCGGAAACCTTAATCTTTTGGGTGGATCTTTTGGGCCATCCTTTTACTGCTTTAATAGCAGCCAATCTGTTGGCCTGGTATTTTTTAGGAATAAAAAGAGGGTTTTCAACCCAACAACTACAGAAAATTTCCAATAAATCTCTTATCCCCGCCGGTTCAATTATTCTTTTGACAGGAGCAGGAGGTGTTTTCAAACAAATTTTAGTGGACACTGGTGCTGGCAATATGATTGCCTCTACGTTAAATGAATCTATGTTACCACCAGTAGTATTTGCCTTTATTTTAGCTGCTGTAGTACGCGTATTACAGGGATCGGCTACCGTGGCCATGACCACTGCAGCGGGCATTACGGCACCAATTTTATCCATGATGCCCATAGATGAAATGCACACGGCCATATTGGTTATTGCCATAGCCAGTGGAGCTACTATGCTTTCACATGTTAACGATAGCGGGTTTTGGTTGGTGAGTCAATACTTGCATCTGAATGAAAAAAACACGTTCAAAACCTGGACTGCCATGACTTGTATCATTGGGCTTTGTGGTTTGGTTATGAGTACAGTTTTATGGTATGCGCTTTGAAGCAACTACGAAAAAGATTATATAGAAAGAAACTCTTCAACAACTGCCTTAATTAAAGTTTGGCATTTTTGGTCTTCGAAATAAGCCCATGCATCCCTAAATTCAGAGTTATCTAGGAGTACTTTGAAATTTTTATCTGCATTTGGATTGCGCATTGCATGCTCCAGCATTTCTTTCAATTTACCGGCCTCCATTTTTTCAATGAATTCCTCCTTGGTTTGGGACGCAATATCTTTTGGAAGTGGCGCAAAAGACAAAAAACTACTTGGGCTTTGTTTTATTTCTGTTTCAATTTCTTTCCAAGGGTTGTCTTCCCCTAGATCGTAACCATCTAGATTTTCAGGAATAAAAGTAATAGCACCAGTCTGTAAATTGAAATAGCTAATGTAGCCACAGCGCATGTTGTCGGCAATTTCCAGAATGGCCTCCTCACTTGGTTGTAACTTTTGTTGTTCCGTCATGTTGCGTCCTCAATTTTTAAATCAACTGCAAAGCTACATAATAATAATAGGGATCAAAAGTATTGCGCCAGTGCATTTAAAAGTGGTTGAAAGCATTCTATCCAACGCAATAGCGTGCCAATTTCACTTCCTTAGCAGACAGGTTTTCACACAGATCTGTATGCTAATTTACTATGCCCAATTGTCCGACTTAGACAGCACGGCTTCAAACCTCAATCAAAGGAATAGGAACAGATTTATCCTTGCAAATTTTCTTTGGTAAAGATTTGTAGGGGCATTTCATGAATGGGTTCAATTTCCACTTTAGAAATCCAATACTTATAAAAACATTGTATGCTCAAATACCCTTGTTCCTCGGGAGCTTGGTCAATGATAAAGTCAATGGAATCCTTTTTTAATTGGAAATGGTTAGAATTAGTAAGGTCAAACCCTACCATTCTGTAGGTGTCGGTATTTGAAAAAAAGGAAACATACTCGTTGGCCCTAGAGTTGGGAACAAAATACAAGTTATTCGCTTCTAACTTACAAGGTTTTACCATCCCACCTTGTTCTACTGCACATAATTTTTCAACAACCAACGAACGGTCCCAGCCCATGTTGTCATAATAAGACTTAAACCCTTCCATGCGTTCATCAATTGTTTTATTCAATCCATCGGTCCCCATTGTTCTTAAGATTATCGCTTTCCTGTTATTTTGCCAACCAAAATGCAACAATTTGGCAGCCAATACGCCAGCATTAAAAGAATTCTGTGCAATGGTGGCCAAGGGCTTGACATCCTGAACAGATGCGTCAATTAAAACAAAAGGCACTTTGTTTGCTAGGGCATGTAACAACCCAAAATTATCCTTTTCCAAAGGGGCCAGTACCATGCCGTCTGGCTCCTTTTTTAATGCTAAATCCACAGCCTCAGATAACCCATTGTGCACTTGCCTATTGACTGTATAAAAAGTAGCCTTAAGGCCAAAAGAACTATATTCGTCTAAGGCTTTTTCCATTCCTTTTTTTTGGTCCTTCCAATACTCATTATCTTGTGGGATCACTATTGCCAATTTATAGACTTTATTTAATTTTAAATTTCTTGCCACAACATTAACTTGGTAATTGCCTTCCTTTGCGATTTCTAAAACCTTGGATCGGGTAGCCGCGGCTACCTCCCCTCTGTTGTGCAAAACCCGATCGACGGTACCAACAGAAACCTGGGCTTGTTGGGCAATTTCCTTTATTGTAATCCTTTTCATATTTTGAATGTAAAACTTTTATTTGACAACACAATATATTACTTTTGAACTTATCGTTAACGAACACGGTTTATTCATCCTTCTTTTGAAGGATATATTTTGGTTCAGCCCCGTGTACGTTAACGGTTTTGTATTTAGAACATAATAATAATGGGAAAAATAGTTTGTTTGGGTGAAGTATTGTTGCGATTAAGCCCTCCCCAAAACCTACGGTTTGGGCAAAGCCAGCAACTCGATGTTAATTTTGGAGGAGCAGAGTTGAACAGTGCCAGTTCCATTGCAGAACTAGGCCTACCGGTTGAGTTTCTAACTCGACTACCGCTTAACGACATTGGTAAAAGAGCATTGTCAGAAATTCGAAAAAACAACATTGGAACCAGTCATATTGTTTTTGGCCCAGAAAGGATGGGCATTTACTTTTTAGAAAATGGAGCAATGCAACGACCCAGTAAAGTGATTTACGACCGAGCAGGCTCTTCCATGTGTGCTGCAAAACCCAGTGAATTTGATTGGGACTTGATTTTCAAGGATGCAGAATGGTTTCACTTTTCAGGAATTACACCCGCAATATCGCAGCAAGCCGCAGACCTTTGTTTGGTGGCTTTGGTAGAAGCGAATAAAAGAAACATTACTTGCTCTTGCGATGTCAATTACAGAAAAAATTTATGGCAGTATGGGCGGTCCTCAAAAGAAGTAATGCCCGATTTATTGGACCACGTACACGTTCTTTTTGGCAATGAAAAAGATGCCGAATTGTTGTATGACATTCCTCTTTCCTCTGCCTTGGGCAAACAACCTGAAAATCTAAAGTCCATCTATGCTCAAATGATGGGGAAAATGGCCCAATGCAAACTAATTGTTTCAACCAAAAGAACCGTATACAGCGCTAGCCACAACAAATTGCAAGGCATGGTTTATGACGAAAATCTTTTAAAATTTTCAAAAGAGTACGAAATGACCCATATTGTAGACAGAGTAGGTGGAGGAGACGCCTTTGTTGCCGGTTTTATTTATGGCTACCTCCAAGGTATGGAATTATTGAAAAATTTGGAGTTTGCAACAGCCGCATCCGTATTGAAACATTCCGTTTTTGGGGATGCAAATTATACCAGCGTGGAAGAAGTCCAACAATTGGCAAATGGGGTAGGAAATTCAGAAGTTAACAGATAAGTAATGGCAAGATTTACAAGAATAGAAGTAGCAACGGAAATGTATAATACAGGGATAGTACCTGTCTTTTATCATCCTGATATTAACTTGTGTAAACAAGTATTAAAAGCATGCTACGATGGTGGAATAAGGGTTTTTGAATTCACAAACCGAGGAGATTTTGCACATGAAGTTTTTGGTGAATTAAATAAATATGCCGCCACTCATTTACCAGAGTTGAAATTGGGGATTGGTTCGGTGGTGGAGGAAAGTACCGCTGCACTGTACATCCAATTGGGCGCCAATTTTATCGTTTCACCAATTGTACAGGAAGCCATGGCCCGCACATGCAATAGAAGAAAAATATTGTGGTCACCAGGTTGCGGCTCTTTATCAGAAATATCTTTTGCAGAAGCACTAGGGGCTGAGGTAGTTAAAATATTCCCAGGCAAACAAGTAGGTGGCCCAGAGTTCGTAAAAGCAATAAAAGGGCCGTTTCCTTGGTCGAGTATTATGCCAACCGGCGGTGTGGAACCCACAGAAAAGGATCTAAAAACATGGCTCGATGCAGGGGTGCATTGTGTAGGTATTGGATCTCAGCTTTTCATAAAAGACAGTACAGGTTCTTATGACATGCAAGCTATTTCCGCTCGTGTAGCTATGGCTTTGAACATCGTGAAAAAACACAGAAAATAACGACCCATTTTAGATTTAAATAAAGCCCCCAACCAAAATTTTATTTTTTATTCTTTGCTTGCTGCTTAGCCACCTTGTTGTGTTGTCTTATTTCTTTTCTATTGTTTTGGGCCCCAATGCTTTCGACAATTCCACTTAGTGTAGTTTTAGCTAAATAATTAAAAATACTGCGCGTATGGTCCCGTATAAAAAACATCTCGCCATCCCTTAATAGCGGCTCTTTGTTATTGGAACGTACAACAAAGGTATTGGCAAAAAAAGTTGTGATTGCTTTTCCAGCTCTTTTTTTAGTATTCTTTTTTTGTTCATTTTTAATAAACACCTTTAGCTTATGGTATTCAAAACTCATAACACCATGGGCAAATTCATCGTTGGCTTCACCACTAAAAACCATGTTGGTTCCCCAACCTGAAGATATCTTCACTTCTGAAGATGGTTCTAACATTCTATTTAGCTGGGTAAGGTCCATTTCAACTAATTGTGCATTAAAAGTAAATTGGTCTTCAGGGTCGAGTAAATTTAAATGAAAATTGGCAGTTAAAGTGCCCGAATTATACAACCTAGTTGAAGCGGTTATGGTGGTATTCGAATTTTTCCTAATCACCTTAGCATCATTAGTCAAATTGTAAGCGTTTGCATTCAAGTTATCAAAGGTGATCACTCCTGGTTTGGGCTTGTTTTCTTGAAGTTCTTCGTAAACAATATCAAACCCTTTTAATTGCAAGGTGTCTACATCAAAAGTAGTGCTTACATTTCTAAATGTAGTTTGTGGCAGCGCCCTGCGTTGGTCTTCAGGAAAAGCAATATTTTTATCCCTAAATACATCAATTTTGGCATGCTCCACTACAATTTTTTTGGCTCTTAAATAATCCGTTTCCACAAACCTTTCCAAATCAAAACCATACGCCTTGACCGTTTCATTGGAAAGAACGATTCTATCCGTTTGTTTTCCAAATTGTTTTCCAAACTCCCTTTTTTTAAATTTCGGATCTACTTTCAACCCATTCAATTCCAATTTACCACCTAAAGACCTATACCGAGCATTTCTAATGGAAAGCCCATAAAACCTATCTTCTCTGAAAGCATAATTATTGATTTTGATGTCATAGGATCTCGAATGAAAAGGCCTTCCCTTTTTTCCAAACCCGTTATTGACCATGGAGAACTGTTTAAACGCTCCATTAACTCCGGCCATTTTAAACATTTTACCACTATTGTCAATTTCGAAAAGCGCATTGTTGATGTTTAAATCCCGACAACTTAGGGTATGAACAAAGTTTTTATCCAGCGGGAATTTTTTGAGTTGTGCAAATTCCTTATTGGTATTTTGTTTCTTGCCTTGTTTTAACTTAAGCGCCGGACGATTAATTATTAGGTTTTTTAAATTCAGTTTTTTATCCTCCAAAACTTCTACAATGTCTAGGCCAGAGCAGTCAATATCCTGGACATTTAATTCCACCGAGTCCGACTTAAGAAAAAATGTAGTGACATCCAGTTTTTTAGCTTTTGTAGAAAATTTAACTTTTTCCATAGACGCCGTTAGTTTAGGGCTAGAAAACCTGGAATTATAGGCCGTCAAATGCATGTCATCGGCATACAAAAATTTGTGGCGGGCTTTGATCCTTTTTTTGAGCAATTCAAAATCTTTTATTGTCAAGTCAAGCCTGGGAATTGCCACACTGCTTTTATCGTCAAAAT
This sequence comes from Cytophagales bacterium Alg240-R148, assembly GCA_900537185.1. Lineage (GTDB taxonomy): Bacteria > Bacteroidota > Bacteroidia > Cytophagales > Cyclobacteriaceae > Alg240-R148. The sequence continues at coordinate 748,856 of LS999826.1, read as the reverse complement.
TTAACCCGACCTTGCCTTTGGAGACTACAAGCTGGCCTATACCCAGTGAGTCCAGCACAGTCATGATGCCTTTGCTATTTTTTAGAGACGCATTTTGACCTTTGAGTTTGCTATTGAATTGCACCTTTATGCTAGGGCTGATCAAACTAATTTTATCGGCATCTAGCTTTCTATTGAAATAACTCTGGTAAGTATTGAGGCCGCTAATATTTAGTTCTGGCACCGAGCATTCAATTGCCATGGCCAAAGGTCCTTTATAAGGTTTTAATTCAATAGCATTAATTTGACCAAACCGTGCCCTAACATCCAAATAACTTTGGCCCAATAATAACTGGTGTTTGATTTTGGGAATATCAAACAATAGGTGATCAAAGTTTAGTTTAAGATCACTGTATTTGGTCACAATTTCATTTTTCAAAAGTTTTTTCTCATCCAACTCCAATGCCTTTACAAAAAATGACAAATCACCTATTTCAATATTTTCTTTGCCATTAACATAATTGAACCAATTGGCGTGTTCCAATCGAAACAAGCCAATTTTAAACCTGTTCACAATGGCAGAAATATTTAAGGAAGAGGCTGCGTCCTTCCTGGCTGAATCTGCTTTTACATAGTAAAAGTTGGGCCGCTTAACCACCAAAGAATCAAAAACGTATTGTTTGTTGTAAAGCAGCTGCCTTATGTTGGCTCCTCTTAAAAACACCTCCTCAACCGAACCAACCAATTTTGATCCTCCCACAAATGATAAGGAGTCTACTTGTATTTTTTTAGTAGACAACACTTTCCTCCTTTTGTCAAAGTAAAAGTTCTGAATACCCACTTTGTGGTCTTTTAAGGTTAAGTCCACTTTTGGTAAATTAATAGCCAAAGAAGCGGTATTTAAAAAATTCACATCCCGCAAATAAGTGGTACTGTCCAAAACAAATTTAGTTGCTGCCAACCTTCCCTTTAGAACATCTACCTCCCCCGTATTTAATTTTATGTTAACATCCAGTCCCGAAAACTTCAAACTATCGATCCTTATGCTTTTAAAAACATCTTTTACATAGGGGTAAATATTTTCAAGGTCTGGAATCTCTTGTTTTTTTCTTTTACTTTTCCCAAGTTTGGGCTGGTGTTTTAACTTTAAGTTTTTTAACTCAGCTACCTGAAGGTTCAACAACTGGTTTTCATAGATTTCATATGGATCAAAGCCTTCCAAAACAAATTTCTCGACCTCTAATTCGTTGAGGGCAGACTTCCATCTACTTTTCTCTATTGGGAAAACACTGGCACTATCAATTTCCAATGTCTTATCCGAACTAGAAACAGCCAATGCTCCAATTTTGAGCATGTGGTTGCTTTCGCCCAATTCCAACGTATAATCTTTTATTTTAAAATTAAAGTCTTCAAACCAATGGTCGTTCCACTTTAAATCAACCATATTTTCATCCAAAAATATTTCATTTAATGTCAAATCCACTTGGTCGATCTCCATTTGCTCACTTTGTTTTTCCAGTTGGTTGAACTCCAACTTCATATTTTCTACTTTAACCTTATGAATGGAAATTGGTGAAAAATATCGATGAATTTGATTCAACAAAGCACTTTTGCTCCCCCCTTTTTTCTTTTCCAAAACGCCCACTTTCAAAAATGCATCTCTAAAAAGTACCGTATCAATTTCTATTGTTTGATCGTTGTAAACTTTATTGTAGTCAATATTGAACAATTGCACATAAGGAACAGAAGCTTCTACATAACTATTGGTGGTTATGGAATCCTGAAAAGGAATCATATGAAAACCAAATATTTCAAACGTATTGCTTGCGGTAGACAAGTAAAGGCTATCAAATTCAAGCACGTTGAGGCTATCTGCAAATACAATGGATTGGTTTTTAAACTGCAACCAAATTTCTTCGGTTCCAAATATTCTGTTTTCCTCCGCTTCGCTAGTTTCATTGAGTAACAACCCATTTATTCCGATGGAAACATCCGCAATTTCTAGGGAATTCTTAACGGAGTCTTTGGTATAGTCGATGATTAAATGGCCATTATTTAGTTCAAATTCAGACACAGCCAGCTGTTTTAGTGACTTTGAAATGTATTGGTAGAGATTGGCTGTTTCCAACGAAAAAGAAGTTTTTTTCCTTTTTCTATTTTCCATCAAAATGGTAGGTTTATGAACAGAAATACCTTCTACTTCTAAATCCTTTTCCATTATGGCCTTCCAAATATCGTCAATGCTTATATCCAACTGATCAATATCAATGGACTTAACCATTGTTGCGCTGTCCGACACATTCATCGTAAAATCAAGCGAAAAGTCTTCTACATACATTTCACTTTTAACAATACTAAAACGAACTTTTGAATAAGACGTGGCCACTTTTACAGGGGAAACTTCTTTCACCAGATCCAATAAAGCAGCCCCCATAGACGCTTGTGCATAATTTCTAGCGACTGGGGTATTGATAACAATTACAATTACAATAATGAAGAATAAAATAATGCCCCCTAAAATTTTTAAAAATTTCTTCATAAATAGTTTTTGTCATTTTAAATATATAAAAAAAAACCTTTTTTACAGGCAACTAGGCGGGTTAGTTGCGAAAGAAATCTGTTGTAATGCTGCTGTAAAAACACCAACTTACGAGACCAGAAAGCCTAACCCCATCTAAAGGTTCTTTCTATTTTTGATTTTTTCCCGAATACAAGTACATTTAATACCTTGATTTTTACTGATTTAACTTTTTCACCTTCCTTAATATGAAGAACATAGTTATTTGTTGTGATGGTACGGCCAATCAATTTGGAGAGAAAAACTCAAATGTAGTCAAACTATACGCAGTGCTGAACAACCGTACGGAAGACCAAATAGCCTACTATGACCCCGGAGTAGGAACGCTCAGTGAGTATGGTAAAACAGGAATTGCTCAAAAAGTGTCGGTTGGTTGGGGGTTGGCCTTTGGGCAAGGGCTTAAAAATAATATTTTCCAAGCTTACCAATATTTAATGGAAGTATATGCAGAAGGAGATAAGATTTACTTTTTCGGTTTTAGCAGAGGATCTTATACGATACGGGTGCTAACTGGTTTACTTAAAATGTGTGGTTTGTTGCAGAAAGGCTGTCACAACCTACTCCCCTATGCGTTCAAATTATTTGATTCAAAAGATTTTAAATTAGCGGCTCAATTTAAAAATATCTACTCCAGGTCTGTAACAATTCATTTTGTTGGCGTATGGGATACTGTCTCTTCTTACGGTTTTCTCGGGAATTGGAAAAACTTTCCTTATACAGCAAAAAACAATACTATTCTCCATATCCGACATGCGGTTGCCATAGACGAACGCAGAACTTTCTACAAACAAAATTTATTTACACCAGTTGAACAAAATGAATTGAAAGAAGTGTGGTTTTGTGGCGCCCATTCAGATGTTGGTGGATCGTATGACGAAAGTGAAAGTGGACTTTCCAAAACTGCCTTAAAATGGATGGTTGTTGAGGCCTGTCAAAAAGGATTGCGCATTGATAACCAAAAATACCAAGACATAGTACTCGGCAAAAACAAAGACTTTTGTGCACCAAACCCGCTAGACACCCTACATGAATCTCTAAAAATGGGTTGGTGGATTGGTGAACTTCTCCCAAGAAAACTCTATGATTTCAAAAAAAAGAAAAAAAGTATTTCTATCCCATTTGGGACCAAAAGATATATAAAAGAAAATGCCACTTTGCACGCATCGGTGGTAGAAAGAATGGATAAAACAGACTATTCCCCTAGCAACTTACCAACTACTTATTCCATAGAAGAAGAGACAGATTTAATTATAGGTGGAGCTTAAAACACCGATGCACTCTTGAAAAGAAATGCACCGGAACTACCTTAGTAGGACAACCCTGGCGTTTTAAATAAATATTGCGTGGAGTGAATTTGTTTGACCAAAAAATCCGCAACATCTTGGCGCGATACTTTTAACTTTAATTTATTGGATTGAGTAAGATTACCATGGTAGTAAACCCCCGTTTGAGGACCATCCATAAATGCTCCAGGCCTAATCAAGGTCCAATCTAAGCCACTCTCTTTCACTACCTTTTCTTGGGCTTCATGGTCTAAAAACACTGCTTTTAAAAACCATCCAAACATAATATATTTCCAAAAAAAGTTCAGGGTTGCGTGCGAATCTCCACAACCCAAAGTAGTTTGACAAATCAACCGCTTTACCCCTTCGGTTCGCATGGCTTGGACTACGTGTTTGGTTCCCAACGACCGGATGTTCCCTGTTCTTTTTTTCCCTGAACCCAATACAATAATAACTGTTTCTTGGCCATTCATGGCCGATAGGACATCGGCATAGACACCGGCATCTCCTGCGAATGGAACCAAGTTAGGGTGGGCATCCAGCCTAGACGGATCCCGACAAAATGCTGTTACCTGATGCCCCTCTTTTAAGGATTGTTGGACCAAGTGTTGACCTATTGTTCCACTGGCCCCAATTACCAATACTTTCATAATTCAAGTTTTTTTAAAATTGTTGATGGTATAAAGGTAGGCCCATCCAACTACTACAAATAGAACAAATACGACAAAATCAATGCTTAGAATAATTTTTCAAATAGTAGGAAGGTGTTTGGCCAGTGTACGATTTAAAAGTTCTAATAAAATGGGATTGATCTGTAAATCCATTTTCGAATCCAACATCCATTAATTGCTGGTAAGTTTTGTTATTTAATTGGCTTAAAGAACTTTGAAATTGAATAATTCTTGCAAATTGTTTTGGTGTTAAACCTACTTCAGATAAAAACAACCGTTCCAACGTTCTTTCTGTGACATGCAATTGAGAGGCAATGTTGCGCATTTTGTCTGTTCCTTTGCTATCCAGAATTAATTGTATGGATTGTTGAATGCGGTCGTCTTTTTGATGGTTTTGATTGCGCAATAGCCATTCAATCATTTCCGAAATTACTCGAACCTTATCCATGGTAGTTCCTGCCGCTTGAATTCTTTCGATAATACCAACCATATATTCAGGATGCTGCTCCATCAAATCATAACAATCGTCGTTGAGTATTTTGGGGTCTACTCCCAACAAATATTTTGAGGCAAATGGATACAATTGAAAAACAATAAAATAAAATGGTCCCTTGACATGAAGGGAAATTGGCTCAATGGTTTGTCCATATAAAAACAACTTCGATAATGGTTTGCCTTTAGGCATTAAAAACATTCCATTTTCAGAAAACTGAAACAGAATTCCAGGATATCCATCTGCATAAAATGGCAAACTCAGTATGGCATCTGGGTCCTTGCTTTCTTGGATCATTATGCAGTTTATGTAAGGCGCTATTGCATTTTGAACATGGTAATCAATGGACATCATAAGCTTTCTACTCTTGGTACTCTCTTAATAGTATTTATCTACTCTGATTCTTTTTGGCAATAAATAAAATAAAATGGCCACTTCCTTACGAAGTGGCCAAATAATTAGCCATAAACGCTCCTCACAAACGTTCATAGCTTTTTGTTCTCAAAACGACTAACCCATTACTCAAGTATTGAGAACTTTTTGCGATAAGTGTACTTTTAAAAAAATGACCACCGACTATTTTCTAATAATTTAAAGACGGAACTTCCCCTTCTAAATACTATCATCACCAATGGTCTCTGGTATTAATTTTATGCTAAAGCAAAAAATTAATCACTAAAAAAATAAGCACAAATACCAAAAACACTAACAAACTAACTACCACCAGGGTGGTACAATAATCTGGTAACCTACCTCATATCCATAGGGTAATGATTACAAAAGCAATGATAAAACATAAATTTACCAAGTGGCAAATAGTTGTAAATTTTATTAAGAAAATTCTGATTTGGAAAGTATTTCTTGAGGAGTTGCAATTAAATAATCAGATTGGTAAAATTGTCTAAAACCTAGCGTATTGAAATAATTCAAAAGTTTTTTACTGGCTTCCTCTTTTACTACAGTAAACTTCTTGTACTCCATTGCAATGTCCCAATCAGAGGCATCGTGAATTGAAAATTGAAGCGGCATGGATTGAGCCACCCAAATACCACAAGTTTCATAAAAATATTCGGCCATTGACTTGACTATTCTTTGACCAAGTTTTAAACCTCTATGCGCAGGTAAAATCTCCAGGTACTCTAAAAAACAAATATCAGAATTGACAATAGGAACATCATACATTTCATCCACCTTCTCCATAAAATCGGCATCTTCTTCCATAACCAAAATGGCATTGGCCATATCCGAAATAGAACTTGTTGCGTCCGCAACATAGGGCAAAGGATATTCATAGTCCAAAGAAAGGCCAATCATCAACCTACTCACCTTGGCCCTGGCAGCCAATTCGATGTGCATACCCTCCTCATCACAAAACCATACTTCCACCTCAAATTCATTCACAAAATCAATGGGTTCCTTGGTATTGTCTTCGCTTATTAGGTATTTTTTTAAGCTGATATGGATGTCGTATTCTAGTCCGCGTGGCATATACTTGTTCTATTAAAATACAAAGTTGATAAAAAAAGCCATTGAAACACAAATTTCAACGGCCTTTTGCTCGACTAAATAATTACCTATTAGACATCTACTCTGTAGACATCCGTTGTATTTCTTGAAATTCCTGGCACATAAAAACCTCCAGATTCTGGTATTTTCTCTATTAAATCAAAAGAGGTACACCCTTTGCTTAAACCTTCAAAAATCAAAGTAAAGTTGTACTGTCTGTTGGGTATGGGCGTCCAGTTGGGGTGCATGGAAACGTTAAAAGTAGATATTAAATTTCTAACGGAACTACTCCCGTGTTCCTTTAAAAAAGTGTTGGGCCAAATACGGACAACTGCATCATCCCCAGGGGTTTGAATCCTACAATGTACAATAGTTTGTTTTTCCTCTGCCTCCAATGCCTCAATAAATACCTCTGGTTGTGACTCTATGGACTCCATAACATTCAGTTTATTCGCTCTTCTTTGTACAAACAAAAAAATAATTTTTTTGTTCAATAGCAAATAATTATTGACTAATTCTAAGAGAAATCCAATGCTTCCACCCTACCAACAAGTCTTGAGCTTCAGGGATCAGGGCTTGTTTTTGCTCTGGGTATAATTCCTTTTTTATGTCCTCAAATGCATCTTTAATTTCATAAACTGGCACTCTTGTCACTTTTGAGAAGAATTTAATCAAAACAATTTCATAGGGTTCTAGGTATCTAGTTTTTTTTAAATACCTTTTGAGACCATCCACATAATACCGCAATACAAACATATTACCCTGATCAAAATGTATTATCAAATTCAACCAACGAATGGCAATCTGTAAATCAACACGCTCATTTTCATAGTGTTTCGAATTTATTATTTGATTGACAAAATGGGTGGCTTGTTTGTAATTTTTTGTAGTGTAAAATAAAAAAGCAAACTGGTACCAAAAAGATATTTTATACGATACAGGCATTTTATGTTGGTTATTGTCGACCAATTCTAGGGCACTTTTTAAAAATTCTGATTTTTCTCCAATCACCCCCTGCTCCCTGTATATTTCCAGCTCTATGTTGATCGTTCGGATCATTTGCTTCAGCAAGTTACTTTTCGCACCTGTAATTTTGATGCTTCCATATACATTTTTGGCCTTTTGAATTAAAAACAACGCCTCATCATACTTTTTTTCAAAAGTCCTATAAGACAGCAAATTATTGATGGTTGCCGTATAATAACGAGGCGCGTCATCCAGTTGTAAGCCTTGTGATTCCAAGTAGTGTATCAAATACTCCAAAGAAGTGGCGGCCTCTTTGCCATTGTTCAGCTTGAGGTGCAGAACATAGAGCGAATTAAACAAAAGTACTTTATCTTCAAAGGTCTCTGCTTTAGTAAAATCCGTTAAATAAACATCGTCTTTTATTTTTTCCAACTCTTGGTCTTCTTCTGTTTGTGCCAAGGCCAAAGCCAATGACCAGTATTTGTTCTTCACTTCCAGCTGGTGCACCAGCCTATTTTGTTCTTCAATGACATAGTTAAAAAACTGGTAATTATGCGGGTTCGCTAGTTGTGCTATTTTTCTTTGCCAACTTAAAATTTCATATTCGGCATTTCTTAGCTGATGGTTTTTTGCAAGTTTTAGAGCCTTTTTCAGTTGGTCCGAACACATCCCAAAGAGTTCCTTTTGGAACAAAATCTCGACATTGTGAAGCAAGTTTTTAACTTTCACATTAGCAGATACTTGGCCATGGAATTGTCGTAGTGCTTTTAAAATCAGCTTGGCCAAATAATTCTTAGCTACATGCAGTTGTTTTACAAAGTTCTCCTCCCTGAAATGAGCTTTTATCGCACGTTCATCGTATTGGGTTTGAGCTGCTATGGCCTCAAAGAGCTGGTAGTAATAAGCTTGTTCTTTTTTGTTTTTGCAGAAAAGAACAAAATACCTTTTTTCACTCTTGGATAAACTTTGTATGAGGGAATGTAAATCATTTTGTAGCACTGTAGAAAGTTACACTATTTTCTCCTTTATTACGATAAAAGGAGAAATTTTGTCACTATATAGATTTTAGAAACCTACGTTTTAAGAATTTTACTTAGAAAAACGTTGAACTAACACATTACTTTTGTTTCATACTAAATTTTTAACAGTTCCTCCCCAGGAACAAAAACAACAATATTATGTCAAATGCAATCAATTGGTTTGAATTACCTGCGGTCAATTTCAAAAGAGCAGTAAAGTTTTATGGAGACATTTTAGGGCAAGAACTCCAGTTAATGGACAATGAACAAATGCAAATGGCCTTTTTCCCTACATCGGACAAGGGAGTGGGCGGATGTTTAACGTACGGAAATGGCAACAAGCCAAATTCTGAAGGTGCTTTGGTTTATTTAAACGGAGGAGACAACCTCGAACAATACCTTTCCAAAGTAGAAACTGCCGGTGGGAAAATAATAATGGAAAAAACTTCTATTGGTGAAAATGGATACATGGGCCTTTTCCTTGATTCGGAAGGCAATCGAGTGGCACTTCATTCTATGAATTAACCAATTTTAAAGGAGGTTGCTTGTCAACCTCCTTTAATTGGAGTTTTCTTTAACCAACTTATAATTTTCATTATTTGGGTCCATATCCCCTCTTCTAAAATAAAACAAAGCATTCAAATAATGTTTCGTTTTTTCTTCTCCTTTGGCAGTGTTCCCCTTTAACATTGCTTCCATCCCTTTGTTTATAAATTTAAGTTTGTTGTATTCTATTTTGAGTTTGGTGTAAGCCTGGTTTTGCTGGTAATACATCTCTTTTATTTCGGCATCCACCATGTCCTTTTTGTTAATGGAGTCATACAAAGCTTTAATCTTGAGCTCTTCTTGCGCATGTTCTATTTCATAAAACCGAATTATTGTCTGAAAATCTTCTAATTTTTGTTCTAAATACTCTTTTTGAACAGAAGACATTTGATTGGTTGCCTTTTGCGCTACCAATTGGTCTTGTACTCTATCGTAATCGACATTAAAACGTTTTAGACTATCTAGGTTTCTAGTATTAATTTTATAAGCTTTCTTGAGACTGTCTTTGTACATTTGTTTTTCCACCTCTAATGTTGCCTTTATCTCATTTAACTCTTCTACCTCTTGGGTTTTCACTTCTAACTGTTTGGATGTATGCTCCAGCACTTGTTGGTTTCTTATACTCAATACAATATTGGCAAAAGCCGCAACTATCAAAAGTACTACTACGCTGTATATAACAAAGTTGACAGTTCTTTCCTTGGTTGCACTTTGTTTTTTCTTTTTGTTATAAACTTGAACAAGAGAATTAAAAAGGACTGCGCCGATAATTAAGACAACAATCACAATGGACAATAACTTCATTTTTAATCGTTTACATTATAGAGGGAAAAAACCACTACACTTCCATAAATAAAAGATAGCGCCAAAATAGATACCACACTGAAGCTAAGATCTTCATGGCTTGCAGAATGGATGTTCACAAAAAACTGTAAGGCAATAAGTGCTAAAACTACCAAAGGAAATACTATATGTTTGGCAAAATAATGCTTGGATCTTTTAAAATACCCCGACCGTGTCCAGGCATTAAATGCACTCCCAGATACCATCAAGGAACAAAAAATTAAAACCATATTGGAATCAGGCCTAAAAGCATTGTTCGATTCTTCAAAAACAAACAACAAGCCCATCAACCAAAACTGGATCACCCCTAGAACAAAGGTGCATACTATCCATATCAAATAAGTTCTAAGCCAAGCACTCATAACAAGACAATGTTTTAATCTAATATATTACAATTTAATAAAATATATACATATATTATATTAGTATTTAGATTTATAAGAACAACATACAATCCTAATAATTAAAATTCACATATATAATCTTTTTATATTATAATGCTATTTAAAGTCAACACAAAAACGTCCAATAAATTTTGGATAGTTGCTTCAACGCTTATAATCATTGGACTTTGTTTTATTTATTACTTTTTAAGCTATGTTCCTTCCAATAAAAAGCTAATCGACCAGCAAGGTTTTAGAATATTGGGCAGAACAGAATCCAATATCATCTCTCTTAAAAATGTATTCACCAACAACGTTCAAAACAAGCAATACGAAGCCATACTAAACAACCCATCCAACATAACTTTGATCAATTCTGGCGGGCTTCAAAATCTCAACCAGATATTCAACAAAGTTTATGTCAATAAAAGAATTACACCCATACATGTAACAACATCAAACCAGCCGGTTTCACAACTAAATTACGACCGCAATCTAAACCATTTGGTTTTAACCCAAAGCCACAAAGATTCTGCTAACAATCTTTATGACATTCAGTTTTCAATCCAACCGGAGAGTTTTTTTTCGGATGCTCTACACCCCTATACCTTTAGCGAATACATACTGCTTCTTTCCGGCGAGGTTGCCTACAGTTCGTTTAATCTCGGGTACCAGCTCAATCCAGACTCCATCCATCATTTTAATACATCGGGTATAATCCGAGACGTTGTCTTGGATCAAAATAAATTCAAAGGATTCACCCGTAAATTCACCCTATCGGATAGCTTACAGTGTACGATCATTGGTTTGCAAGAAGCCAGACAATACAAGTCTTCCATTTACAGCGTAGAAAACCTATGGATTATTTACATTTCATTGGCCTTGCTTATTACAGTCATTAGTTTGCCTCTATTAAAATTGCTGTTCATGAATAAATACGAACGGCTTTATTTGAACAATGTTTATTTTGGTGGTTTGTCCATTCTTTTAATGGCCTCCAGTTTCTTTATTCTATTTTTCACCGCCTACTTTTACCTGTCGGATAAAAGCACCGAAGTAGATCAAAAGTTAGTTGCCATGTCTCAAACTCTTAAAGAGGAGTTTGAGCAAAAAGTAAACAACAGTTACAATCTATTAAGCCAAATGGACTCGTCGCAAACGGACAACAACCCAGTTTTTAGTGGGGCTTCAAAAAAACTGACTGGAATTTACAATGTTGAAAGGAAGTTAAAATCCAATTTCCCCAATCTTTACCAACCACAATATGGGTTTGCTGAAGATTTTAGTGCACTTTTTTGGATGGACAAAAAAGGCATCGTAAAAAAGGTCATCACCTTAAATGACATTAAATCCGATTCAGATTTCATCAACCTATCCAAAAGAACCTACTTTTCGGATGTAGTTGAAAATAAAATGATATTCGCCCCAGAAAGCAACGACAAGAAACTAGCCTTTCAGTCCATCAAATCTTGGGCAGATGGAGTAAATGAAGTCGGCATAGGCATCCAAAGCAAACAACACAACAACCGGTACGCTGTTATTGGGTTGTCCACCAAATTTTCTGGTATCATGGACATTGCCTTGCCTCCAGATTTCAGTTTTTGCATCATTGACCGCAAAGGTGAGGTTCTGATCCACTCCGACCCCAGCAGAAACTTATCGGAAAATTTCATTGACGAAAGCAACAAGGACAGTGAATTGTTATCTGCCATGGACGCCAAGGTCAATAAAAAGTTTGATTTAAAATACTCTGGCAACCAACATCGGGCTTATATAACCCCAGTGCACAACATGCCCTACTACATTGTTGCGCTCAAGAATATGAACACCTACCGATCGGGTTCGGCACTAAAAATCATTATAGCCTTTTCTTTAAACGCTGTACTGTATATCATTTTATCTCTTGTACTTGCATTAAACACGCTGTACAACTTTAAATTTTCCAAACTAAAAGTTAAAAAATTTAGACTGTCTTGGCTAAAACCAAAAAAAGGGGCTGGGTTGAAGTACTTAGTACTTATGGTGACCTTAATTTTATTTACTCTTACTTGTTTAATTCTATGCAGCGCAAGTTCTGAAAACTACATCATTTTCTTTATTACTTATTTCAACTTACTAGGTATGTACGTTACGGTTTTGGTTCTAAATCAAAAATCTAAAAACGCACCAATTACCATTAGTGTTTTTGTTTTTCCGACCGTGGCTTTTTTAGTACTGAACATTCCTATCTACATAGCCATTTTGTTTACAGCAATCACCCTTTGTGCCTATGTATTTTACCACAAAATATACCAAAAAGTTAACACGTTTGTCAAAGAAAAATTCACACAACCATTGAATTTAATAGGGAAAAGTAATATTGACAAAAAATTGGAAAACGCTATCAAGGAATCGGATAATTTATTCTCCAAACAATATTTGACCAATTACCACCGCTTTATTTTTATTTGGGTTTTACTCGTGAGTATTTTCCCTTGTATGTATTTTATACAAATCAGCAATGACATCGTCGACAAAACCTGGGCCAAATACAAACTACTCAATTACCAAGCCAGCTGCATTGCCATACAAGACGACCTCCATACTAACTTTAAAAACTTAGACAACAACACTGGTTTTTTAGATAGAAAAATATCTAAAATCACCTTGTTAGATTCTTGTTTTAACATTTCTAAATTTAAAGAGCTTTCTGAGCAACACCTTATTGCCACCAGTAAAGAGGACAGCGTTTCTTTTGGAAACCGGGTGTTTCAATTGAACCAAGGCAACATCGCCATTAAAGATGTTATTTTTTATTTACATTTCAACCTGAACCCACTCATTGGCAAAGCCCGGAGTTTTGTTTACAACCATACAGACAACGGAGACTGGAACTGGGGGTACTACATTTCTTCTAACGACAAAGCCCAGTACTATGTCCTAGAAACTCATGAATCCGATGTACAAGGTGCACAGCGGCAAGTGTATTATTCCATCCTTAAACCTCCATTTAGAGCCAAACTATTGGATTTTGGCGTCTACGAAGGGCTATTAACAATATCCTGTCTGCTCCTAGCTATAATACTTTACCGTTCTATTTTGTTTTGCTCCAAACGGTTATTCGCCACGGAATTTCAAAATTACAAGTCAACTTCTCAACTCTCTCATACAGACTTACTTGAATTGACTGGTAAAAATCTAATAATTGTTGGGCTCCCACATTCCGGTAAAACGATGCTCATTGAAGAATTAAAAAAGGACCTTCAGGAGGCCGGTACAGTTTACCAACATTTAGATTTAATTGACTGTATTAGCAAGAGTACAGAAGTTCCAAGCATTGAAGAGAATTGCCAGTATTTTATTCTGCAAAATTTTGACTATGACAAAAGTAATTTAGATTCCACCAGACTAAAACTCAAGTTATTAGAATCATTGGTCAACTATAAAAACAACCAAAAGAAACTTACTGTTAACATTATTCTTTTTTCTGAAATCCACCCTGGTCATTTAACGGATCATTTTACATTAGTAAAACCCGAAAGTGAGGAAGATGTTAAAAACAAAAACAACGAGAAATTTTTAATAAAGGAAAAATGGAACCGATTGTTAGGTGCTTTTTCTAAGGCATATTTACCTCTTAAAAAAGAAATTACAGACACCAACCTTAAATTGATAACTTCTTTTATTGATAGCCATAAAGAGAATATATCGGACGTTTTAAGATTAAATAAATTAATAACGAATGAAATGAAATACGCCGATTTAAATCCAGGAGAACTTAAAATATTACTGGATAGAATGCAGGCCGTTTTATTCGAAGACCAGGATACCCATTTCACACAACATCAGGTAGAAGAAAATGTCATATTACTAATCCAAAGCTACTTACAGCCTTATTATCAAAGCATTTGGAACACCTTTACTTTAGAAGAAAAATTTCTTGTTTTCGACTTAGCTCAAAATAAGTTTGCCAATGTGAAAAACGAACGCATCATTCAGGTGCTATTGGAAAAGGGGCTTTTTGTATATAAAAATGGCATTAAATTATTCAGTAAAAGTTTTAACAACTATGTATTATCTGTTATTAAAGACGAGGAGAAAAATGAAATGCAGCGCATCCTAGTTAAAAAAGGTTCTTGGAGTGTAGTTTACGTGATCATTCTGATACTAATTTTGAGCATTGGTATTTTCTTATCTTTCAGCCAAAAAGAATTATTAAACAATATTAATGCGGCCATATCTTCTATCATCGCCTTTGCTGGGCTTTTATTAAGGTACCTTGGTTTATTTAGCGTCAATACAAAAAAATAAAACCAAGACCTTAGATAAGGCCTTGGTTTTCATTCATTGGTTTAGGTATTAGTTTTTTCTACTGGATACAATTCAAACAATTTTGCCATTGCTTCTTGAATTTTCCGCTCCCTTTCTTCGGGGTTGCTATCTACAGTTTTACTAGCGATACCTTGCCAAACTAGTAGCTTGCCTTCACTTTGATAAACATCCACTATTATTTGTCCTTTGACATAGTCATATTCTTGAAATGTGGTATGTGTTGTACCCATTCCACCTCCCCAAGGAGAATAATAAGCTCCTGCGGTCATATGGTTGGTATTGGCACTGGTTTGGGTTTTTCTTTCCAAAACCACGTTAAGGTCAACAACCAAGTCGGCTTCTTCCTTTTTCTCGACTTTTACCAAACCTCTTTTTGCCAATTCAAGATCGGTGGCATCTAGTAATCTCTTTTGGTCAAAAACATTTATTGGACTGTTTTTATCTGAAAAATCATGGATCCAATAGGTTTTATATACTGTAAAATCTTTCGTTTTGTCCAAATCTGCCGTCATATTAACAGTTGAAGAACACGCTGTAAAAATAAGGGCGGCTACAATTAAAATCATTGCTCTCAATTTCATAACTGTTTTATTTTGTTCTACTTTATTTAACGTCCTTAGCTATATAAAAAATAGCTTTTTAATATAAATAAATAACGATTTTGTATTTCCCATCCGCTAATTAACCAACATAAAAAAGGCCGCGCTCCACGTTTTGGAGAACGGCCTTTTGGTCAAAAACATAAACAAACTCAACTAMTACTATTTTTTACTGGAGCAAGCTCCTTATTTTCTTTTCAATAATCGGATCACTAACTACCACTTTCGGAATCCCCTTATTCCWAACATCCCTKCTGTTCTACTTCACTTTCCTACTGCTTTGTCCTAATGGTGGTAGTTAGTGTGTTCCATTTTACATTTYCATGTTGCCATCGTTTCTYGCTGCTATTCCCTTCTCTGCGGATGGCTGTCCCACCGGTTGCTTCTTTTGCATCGTTCTACTTCACTGTGCAACCAGATCCTATTTTAACTACTCAACTAACTCAAAACTTTAAAATTATCAGATGCCAACTGCTTCGGCTTCTGCAAACAATCCTTGTTTCTAATTGGATTATACTGAATTAAACGCCTGATTATCAGATAAAATGACTGATTTGTATTTATAAATAACGATTTTGTATTTCCCATCCCGCTAATTAAACAACATAAAAAAGGCCGCGCTCCACGTTTTGGAGAACGGCCTTTTGGTCAAAAACATAAACAAACTCAACTACTACTATTTTTTACTGGAGCAAGCTCCTTATTTTCTTTTCAATAATCGGATCACTAACTACCACTTTCGGAATCCCCTTATTCCTAACATCCCTGCTGTTCTACTTCACTTTCCTACTGCTTTGTCCTAATGGTGGTAGTTAGTGTGTTCCATTTTACATTTTCATGTTGCCATCGTTTCTTGCTGCTATTCCCTTCTCTGCGGATGGCTGTCCCACCGGTTGCTTCTTTTGCATCGTTCWACTTCACTGYGCAACCAGATCCTATTTTAACTACTCAACTAACTCAAAACTTTAAAATTMTCAGATGCCAACTGCTTCGGCTTCTGCAAACAATCCTTGTTTCTAATTGGATTATACTAGATTAAACGCCTGATTATCAGATAAAATRACTGATTTGTATTTATAAATGAYGATTTTGTATTTMCCATCCGCTAATTAACCAACATGAAAAAGGCCGCGCTCCACGTTTTGGAGAACGGCCTTTTGGTCAAAAACATAAACAAACTCAACTACTACTATTTTTTAYTGGAGCAAGCTCCTTCTTTTCTTTTCAATAATCGGATCACTAACTACCACTTTCGGAATCCCCTTATTCCTAACATCCCTGCTGTTCTACTTCACTTTCCTACTGCTTTGTCCTAATGGTGGTAGTTAGTGTGTTCCATTTTACATTTCCATGTTGCCATCGTTTCTCGCTGCTATTCCCTTCTCTGCGGATGGCTGTCCCACCGGTTGCTTCTTTTGCATCGTTCAACTTCACTGCGCAACCAGATCCTATTTTAACTACTCAACTAACTCAAAACTTTAAAATTCTCAGATGCCAACTGCTTCGACTTCTGCAAACAACCCTTGTTTCTAATTGGATTATACTGAATTAAACGCTTGACTTTAAATTAAAATGACTAATTTGTATTTATAAATAACGATTTTGTATTCATGATTCATTTAACAGTTTATTCTGATTTTGAAAAAACCATAGAGGAGTTTAAAACCAATATGCAATGCGAAAGTACCGCACCTAACACTTTGGAAATAAATGATCCAGCTGTAAAAGGTGTTTTTTTCTATGGTAAAACTTCAATGGACGTAGCTTACTTCTATTTTGACATTGAAATTTTAGAAACAATCGAAATCAGTAGGGCAGCCTCAGTTAAGGGTGTATGGACGTTGAGTTTAAGTCATGGAGAAACTGTAGATGCCAACCCTGAATCGGGCACACCCCAAAAAAGGCCCGTCAATGGTGCAGAGTTTCATAATTTAAAAAAGAATGAGACTTTTACCTTACATCCTGGAGGTGCTTTGAGGTTTTCTAGTTTCAGGCTGCATCCTCATTTTTACTATTTGTGCGAGGTAAAAGTTTACAAGCGGTTTCCATTTTTGAAGAACAAAAGTTCCTTGGCCTACCACGAAATTATGGATAAAAATATGTTGGTATTTTTTCATGCAGCTTTTGACCAAAACCCCAATAGTCCATTTTTCAAATTAACCGTTGAATCCATCACCCACAGCGTACTCGCTTTGTTTTTAGATACTCTGGAACAAAGGCACGTCGACAGCCAAGACAACCATTACCCAGATGAGTTCATCAATAAAATGCTTAATTCAAGGTCGTTATTTACCAATTTCAAAACCCCTCCATCTCTGGAAGTTTTAAGTAAGTTTGTAGGAATGGGAAGAAGCCAGACCAATGAGCTATTCAAACTGGTATTTGGCAAAACCCCACACCAATTTTTCACTGACTTGAGGATGAGTGAAGCAAAAAACTTGATTGTTAACGGGAAACACACCATAACTGAAATCGCTGTTTTTTTAGGCTTTGCAAGCCAAAGCCATTTCTCGAAGGCATTCAAAGGGTATTACGGAATCTTACCAAAAAAAATGCAATTAATTGCTTTGAATAAAAGTTGAGTTTATTTTTTCAACTCAATCTGTCCTCTTTTTACTAGAAGTTGACCGTCTAATTCTAATTTTTTTAACAACCTCGAAATAACCTCCCGCGAAGTGTTCAAATCGTCCGCTATGTTTTGATGCGAAACTTTGAGCACATGGGACCCTCCCACTTCGCTCGCCGACATTAAATAATCCAACAAGCGTTCGTCTAGCTTTTTAAAAGCCAATTGGTCTACTGTATCCAAAAGTTCATTGAACCTGATTTCATATGCGGTCATTAAGAAATTGCGCCAAGTGGGGTATTTACTCATCCATCCCTCTAAAAAATGAAGCGGTACTGAAACAAAAGTTGTATCCTCAATTGCTTCTGCCTTAATGTTGCTTTTTTTATGCCCCATACAACAGGAAAAAGAAGTTGCGCATGTTTGCCCGCCTTTAAGATAATACAACAAAATTTCCCTTCCTTCTTCGTCTACTCGCATTACTTTTATTCCTCCTTTTATCAGCAGAGGAATGGCCTTAATGTACCGATCCACATCGATTATTAAATGTCCTTCTGGCACACTATAAAGCTCAGATTCTTTTGCAATGGCTAGAATTACTTCATCACCTAGAAAACCGAAGTTCTTTTTTAATGCTTCTATAATTTCATCTTCCATATCAATCGTTGCTTTGAACTGCAAATTTATTGCCTGTAGCTGTTAACTTGTCTTCGTAACGCCCAACAGCATTGGCCACTTGAAGAAAGAAATTATTTTCGCCAAGCTCCTGCACTATTCCTGACTTTTTTAGCAGGTCCCGAACAGGTCCTTTCACATCCGCCAGTGCTACATTTATTTGCTCTGATTTTAATTCTTGAATAATATCTTGTAAACCATAAATAGCAGAAGTATCCATTCCGTTAACACTTTCGAAATCCAGTATTACCAAATGTAATTGTTCCGTTTTCTTTTTTATCTCGGCCTTAAGAGATTGTTTGAAGTGGTTAATATTCGCAAAATACAGTTGCGCATCGTACCTTAAGATGAGCACACCTGGTATTTCTTCCACTTCTTTAAATCGCTTTACATTTCTATAAATATCCGTTCCTTTTAATTTTCCTAATACAGCATAATGAGGCCGAGTACTTCTAAAAACCAAAGTTGCAATGGAGACCAAAACACCGGTAATTATGCCTTCTTTTATCCCAACAGTTAAAGTCACTACAAAAGTAAAGAGCAACATGATAAAATCTTCCTTTTTCAATTTCCAAAGGTAGATGGGATACTTGTAATCAATTAAACCTGCCACAGCTACAATGATTACCGAAGCTAAAACAGCCTTTGGTAAATAATAAAACAATGGCGTTAAAAATAACAATGTAAGCCCGATCAATACCGCTGCAACTAGAGCACTCACGCCCGTTTTTGCTCCTGCTTTATCATTTACAGCAGTCCTAGAAAACCCACCCGTTACTGGATAAGTACCAAAAAAAGATCCCAATATATTAGAAGCCCCAAGAGCAATCAATTCTTGGTTGGCATCTACTTCATAATTTTTATGTTTTTCTTGTACCGCTTTAGAAACAGCTATTGCCTCCATAAACGCTACTAGCGCCAAAGTAATTGCTATTGGCATCAATTCATTGGCCAATTCAAAACTAAAAATGGGCCACTTGAAAGCCGGCAGTCCATCCGGTATTTCTCCTACTATTTGCACGCCCATTTCATTAAGCCCACCCATCTGTACTAAAAGAATACCCAGAACAACAACAATTAAAGCAGCAGGCAATGCCGCATTTATTTTTTTTACAATGTAAATAACAACAATACCTGCAACGCCAATAACAAAGGTAATAGGATGTATTCTTGTAGCCGCTTCCAATACATTGAACAACAATTCATGGACCTGGTTGCTTCTCCCTATCTCTACACCAAATAGATGCTTTAGTTGGTTCATTCCGATAATTATTGCAGCTGCTGAAGTAAAACCACTAATTACTGGTTTGGATAAAAAATTAACTAAAAACCCCAACCGCGCAACACCCAGTAGGAATTGAATTCCACCCATCAAAAAAGCAAGAAGAATGGCCAAACTAATGTACATTTCTGGTGAGGTAACGTGCATCGCTGCTAAACCAGCGGCTACCAACAAACTATCCATTGCAACGGGTCCTACAGACAATTGCCTTGAAGTGCCTAAAATTGCGTACACTACCTGCGGAACCAGTGCAGCATACAACCCATAAACAGGGGGTAGCCCTGCAATGATGGCATAGGCCATTCCTTGGGGTATCAGCATGACGCCCACCGTCAACCCTGCCAATAAATCGTGTTGCAACAACCCTTTATTGTAATGGGGCAACCAACCCAAAATAGGAACAAACTCTTTAAGTCTTTTCATTGTACCATCTTCTATAACTTCCTACTTTCTCTTTCAATACAATGTTTTAACTACTGCTTGTTTACTTGAAACCCAAGCATCATAACCTCCGTCTAGGTTGTAGACTTTTTCAAACCCCAGCTCCATCAACTTTTCACCAGCTTTTTGACTCCTCCCACCTACTTTACAATAAATAAATATGGGTTGGGTACTATCCAAAGTTTTTAGTTCAGCCTCCAAGCTGCTGCTAAAAAAATCAATGTGTTGGGCTTTAGGGATATGACCATAACTTACTTCTTCTTTGGTTCTTACGTCCAAAACAATGGGCGTTGGCTGGGAGGCCATTTCTTTTTTCCAATCTGCCACTGTTAATTTTTGCAGCCCTACTTCTACTTGGTCCTCCCCTTGGGATTTTGACTTTTCATTGCCTGAGCACCCCATGCTTATCACAGCTAACAAAATAAACACTTGTTTCATACTTGTCTTTTTATTTTGATTCGATTCAAAAGTAGAACTAAATATTAGCTCTTACCGTGACATAAGTTACAAAAAAAGCGGCAATGTGCCGCTTTCATAAATATTAATGGAAATACGTACTTATACTGTCTCAATTACCAAATTATGGTTGGTATAAATACAAGTGTCGGCTGCTATGTTCAAGGATTCTCTAACCATTTCTTCTGCAGACATATGAGTTGCATGTTTTTTTAAAGCAATAGCAGCAGATTGCGCGTACATAGCCCCAGATCCAATGGCCGCTATTTGGTGGTCCGGTTCTAAAACATCTCCGGTTCCAGAAACAATTAAAACCTCTTCTTTATCCGCAACAATAAGCATTGCCTCTAATTTTCTTAAATACCGATCGGTGCGCCAATCTTTCGCTAATTCAATAGAAGCTCTTTTCATATTGCCACCATAGCTCCCTAATTTCTCTTCAAAACGCTCTAGTAAAGTAAAAGCATCTGCGGTAGACCCCGCAAACCCCGTAATGATTTTCCCCCCTAATAATTTGCGTATTTTCTTTACATTGCTTTTAGCAACATAATTGCCCATAGTGGCTTGCCCATCTGCTCCAATGGCTACTTGCCCGTTGTGTACAATGGCCAACACAGTTGTTGACCTAATCTTTGGTGCTTTCATATAATTCTTTTTATGCTAACAAAAAAGCCCAAAGAATAGTGTGTCACTCCTTGGGCTTTTTTTGATTTTTTTATTTTTAGACTAAAATTCTAACTGGATCTTCCAAAAGACCTTTTAGCGTTTTCAGAAAGGCAGCACCTACGGCACCATCTACCGCTCTATGATCACAGGATAGGGTCACCTTCATCACATTGCCTGGCACCAATTGTCCGTTTCTTACAACAGCAGTTTCTTTGATACCACCTATGGCCAATATACAGGCATCTGGTGGGTTTACAATTGCGGTGAACTCTTCAATGCCAAACATCCCTAAATTGGATATGGTAAAAGTGTTGCCCTCCCAATCTTGGGGTTGCAATTCTTTGTTCATTGCGCGCTTGGCTAAATCTTTTACTTCGCCTGCAATAGTAGAAAGTGATTTGTTATCCGCAAAACGTACCACGGGAACCAACAAACCATCTGGAACTGCTACCGCAACCCCAATATGAATGTGGTGATTTTTTCGCATTACATCGCCCAACCAAGACACATTTACATCTGGATTTTTCCTTATCGATGCTGCAACGGCCTTGATCACCATGTCATTGAAACTAATTTTAACAGGAGATATTTCATTCAAGCTTTTTCTAGCTTCAATGGCTTTGTCCATGTTAATTTCCATGGTAAGGTAAAAGTGAGGCGCCGTAAACTTGGATTCCGACAAACGTTTTGCAATTACCTTCCTCATTTGAGATAAAGATACGTCTTCATAACTTTCCTGGCCTACACTTGCAGCACCCGCTACAGCTACAGGAGCAGCCTGAGGCACATATGCTTCAATATCTCTCTTTATAACTCTTCCATTTTCTCCAGAGCCTTGAATTAATCCAATATCATACCCTTTATCTTCTGCTAATTTTTTTGCCAAAGGAGACACAAACACCCTTCCATTAGAAGGTTTGCTCACTGGCGCAGTGGCTGGTGTAGAACTGGCTTTCGCAACAGCTGGTGCTGGTGTTTTATCGGCAGCTGGAACCGCAGCTACTTCTGCCACTACAGGGGCCGCAGCTTTTGCTGCTTCTGCCTTAAGTAAGGTTTCAAAATCAGCACCTTTCTCTCCAATAATAGCTATAACGCCATCAATGGCAACTGCTTCGCCATCTTTAGGACCGATATGCAATATTGTGCCATCCTCGTACGATTCCAGCTCCATTGTAGCTTTATCGGTTTCAACTTCTGCTAGTATATCCCCAGATTTAACAACATCCCCAACTTTTTTCAACCATTGGGAAATGGTTCCCTCCGTCATGGTATCACTCATTTTCGGCATGGTGATCACCGATGCGTTGATACCAGAAGTATCAATGGACTGTGCTGCTGGTGCGGCGGCAACCGCCTCTGGTTCGGCAGCAGCTGGTTCGGCAGTAGTTGAAGCACTATTTGCCTCACTCAATAAACCTTCAATATTTTCACCTTTTTCTCCTAGGATGGCGATAACACCATCGATAGGGACTGCTTCTTTTTCTTGAACTCCAATATAAAGGATGGTACCATCTTCGTAAGACTCCAACTCCATAGTAGCCTTATCAGTTTCTACCTCTGCTAGTATATCTCCCGCCTTCACAACGTCTCCAACCTTTTTTAACCATGATGCAATCACCCCTTCGGTCATTGTATCACTCATCTTGGGCATTCTTATTATTTCTGCCATAATTGTATTTATTACCTCTAAACGAACGAGGGTCAAAAATAGGGTCAAAAAAAGCTTTTTACAACTAAATTGAAGGAATTTTAGAATGGAAATGCCCCGAGCATGAACTCAGCAACGACACTGTTGGTTTCCATAAGATAGGAAGTTCTTACGCCCATAGATAAAACAGGCCAAAAACGCATCGCATTAAAATCAAACATGAGCTCTCCACCAACAGACGAGAACGTAGTTCTGCGTTTATATATTTGAGGTAAACCAAATATATTCTCTCCCACGCCATAATCATAAAAAGCATTAAATCGAAGGCGCTGAATTTGCAAAACAGGTCCAATGGTAACATCTGCATTCCAAATGGGCAATGCATAATTCAGCTGCAGGGTAGTGAAATTTTCGAATGTCCTCATATTTTTATACCCTCTTGGAACCGGTATTTTATTGGCATACCAATAGGTAGATTCCTCGATTATTGGTATGAAGGAATTATCTCCTACATGTAAAGTGTCGTATTTAGTTTTCTTGTGCTGAAAAGCCAAGCGTGCATTAAAAGAATGGTTTTTGGCAACTCCAGGAAAATACAAAGTACCATAAATAGAAAACTGCCCTGCAGTATACCCTTTTGTTGGGCTATTCTGAACAGAGGTGTACAGCACTTGCCCGAAGCGACTATTAATATCTCTCTTGCTTCTTTTTAATAAATTGCTGAATAAAAGTTCAAATTCATTGGTTACAAAATTACCATTAGTAAGACCATCAATGGGCCTGTAGGCAATGTTGTAGTTGGACACTTCTGTCGTCCGCCAACTACTGCCTAGACTCAACCGTGTAAAATACTTGGAACTTGTAAAATTAAATGGCACTCTTACTCCCAGTTCTAACTCGGTTTCATCCCAAGCCGCCTCTTCAGTCCCCTCCAAAAGTTCATATGTTTCCTTCCTACTACCGGAGGAATACCTAAAATCCAAAACGGGATACAACCCTTGGTAGCTTGCTTTGGCTTCCCACTTTCCTGTTCCATCAATGTTTAGTGTATACCCACCGTATAACCACAATTGGCTCATTACATCTTGAGAGAAAATGCCCAATTGTACTTCGTTAAAGTTGGTATTAGTAAAAGGCCCCCAACTGTGTACATTCAACAACCTGGAAGCCAAAGAATATTTTTTTTCTTTGTATAAATTAGTAGTATCAGACTCCAGCCATGCTTTTTGACTTTCTTGTGCAGCCACTGGGTCGATGTAATGAATGCCCCTGTCTTCTATTTCTGACTTCTTTTTCCATTTGCTGCGATCGACTGTCGTATAAACCGACTCCAAACCATTCACTTGGTAGTCGTTATAATAAACCAACCCATTTTCCAAATCCAACTCTGCATTAAAAGCACCGTACTTGCTTTCGGTAACCTGCGCATGTTCCTTGCTTATTAAATCAAAAGCATAAATATTGTCTATTCCTGAAAAGTTGGAATTGTAATACAACACATTCCCAAATAGCCTTGGCTGGCCAATATTCTCTTCTCCTACTTCAAATAGTTCTGTCTCCTCTGTTAAGTCTTTTTCAAACCTAACAACAGACTTTTTACCATCTTTTAATTTGATGGCTACAATGGCCCCACCATTTTGGTTAAAAACCGGGGTTAGGTA
Source organism: Cytophagales bacterium Alg240-R148 (assembly GCA_900537185.1). GTDB lineage: Bacteria > Bacteroidota > Bacteroidia > Cytophagales > Cyclobacteriaceae > Alg240-R148. Next base: position 724,284 of record LS999826.1, on the reverse strand, counting down.
GGTATTGTTGTTATGGTTGGGTAAAACTTCTATTTCCTGTCCATTAAAAGCATCCAAAACGACCAAGGTCATATTGCCATTTGGCAAATTTTTAACCGCTACAATAAATTGACCATTTGGGTTGAGTGCTGGTGCTGAATAATTTTCTCTTTCTGTAATTTTTTTAAACTGTCCTGTTGCAATATTATAACTTTTAATCACAGAATATTTGCGTTTTTCCCACCTTTCATGGGCATTGAACTCGGCCCACACCACCACATCGTTGGCAAGAGAAAAATTGCCAGATTTATTCATTAACCCAGGTACATATAATTTTTTCTCTGCCCCTGACTCGTTTACATAAACAAACTGATCAATGTACGATAGACCTGACTTTAACGCCACAAAACCTCCCTTATATGGGTGTGGGTTGGCGTAGTTAACATAATCCTCGGGGTGTTCGTAAAGCTTGGTCTTTTCCGACAACTCCACGTTTTTAATTTTATCACTCCACATCGTATGGAGTTCATCCATCATCTCTTCGTAGTTGTCCACAACATATTGGTCCGTGTTCTTTTTGAGGGCATTAGAAAAAGTAAATGGAAGAATGGATTTTTTGAATGCATCGGAAGTTACGGCCCCCCATATCTTGGGGTCCTTTGATTTTCTTCTTAAATGGGTAGTAAAATGGTATCCCAGGACATAGTGGTTGGGCACAAAGTCTTTGAAGGAGTTGAGGCTTTGTTTGTGGTAGTTGAAACGTTTCCCTTCCAATAGATTGGCCCTAAATGCCATGTCAAATGCAGGATTTCTTCCCCTTCCACTTTTGGTTAAGGCAGTTTCCATCATGGTCGCATCTCCTTCCCAATACCAATTGGGGGCGGCTATATTGGACGAACCCGCCTGGCCATTTTGCCCAAAAACAAAAAAAGCCAATTTAGTTAAGCCTTTTTTACTGCTTTCATATTGTACCAAGTGCCTGAACTCATGCACAGATAATAAGTCCAACCACTCGTTATTTCCTAAAAAATTATAGTCTTGTGTTGTTGTTGTAAACAGCTCTGTCCTTTTGGGGCTTAGAGCGGCAAAGCCATTGCTGATGGCATATTCATTCTGTAAGATAACCGTAGTACGCTTAGGTTTTGCATCCAAAGAACTGGTTACAGCGTCATAATTCTTCTCCATTTTAGCCGCCAAATTCATGGCCTTAGCCCGGATTTCAGGCTGGTAAATAATCTTAAAATGTTCCGTTTTTATTTGTTTCCACTTGGTAAAGGCACCAGTATTATCCAACAACACAGAGTTTTGTGCTGATGCCGCAAAGGAAATAGAAATTAATAGTAAAAAAGTAATTCTTTTCATGGATGGAGGTTATGATATTATTGCCAACAACGAATATACCCAATCCTGATAATTAAAGAAGTTAAATTTATAAAAATCAATGGACTGTACAGGATTCCGTACCTCCGTCTAAAATATAACGCCAGGAGCCATCGCTTTGTTTTTTCCAAATAGTAATGTAGTGTCCCGACTTTTTAACAACAGAGTCTGCAGTAACCCGCACGCTGTATAAAAACTTTCCATAAGTATAGGCAAGCATTCCGGACTCTTCGCTTTTTATGGGTTCCCATGTCAACTTCATGTTTTCCTGGTATCCCTTATAAAACCCTCGTATCAATTCTTTGCCTACAATTGGGGCACTGCAACCTCTTAATAATACGGCCGAATCTGCCGCATATTTAATAAAAGCTTGGTCGAAGCCTTCTTTCATAGCAAAATGGGAAAATTCGTAGTCCGTTTCAAATGCCGACAGCTCCCTTACATCTGTTTCACAACTCAATAGTGAAACAACCAATACTATTATGCCCAATCTCATTGCTTTTATTTAGTGGTTTTTTTACCCTTGAATATCTAAATATATCAAAAAATATCCGAGCAACAAGTGGTAGCAGATGAGATTCCAGGCTAGCCTTCTAAAACCGTCCTATTTATAGGATTCAATAATCCCACCAGTGAGCCGCATCAATTGCACATGGGCGTCCATAAGGTTGTACATGCTTTGCAAATGAGCAATCGCCGCCAACAACTGATTGTTTTGAACCGTTCGAAAATCAAAAGAATTGATGGTTCCATTCCGGTACTTTTCAGTGCTGAGCTCTAAATTGGTTTTAGTAGATTCGTGTTTTCTTTTGTTGATCCCTAACAATTGGTGTTTAATCAAATATTCGTCATAGGCTTGGTACAAATCACGTGTCAAGGAAGTCTCCATTTTTTCAATGCGCACATTGCCAATGTCCTCTTGAATTACGGCGTTTTGAATGGCTCTGTTAATTTTTTTACCATTGAACAAAGTGAAAGATATTGTGAAATTGGCAAAATAATTGGCCGAAAGGGATTTCAAAGGATCAGAAGGCCCAGGGCTAAAAGTACCATCTCCTTGGTTAAAAAACTCTGCCTTGCTATAATCTACCCTACCACTGGTTGTATTGGCTCCCGCCGCAAAATTCAAGCTAGGGTATTGGTCTGCCCGGCGCATGCGTTTGTCATAATTCAGAATGGACTGTGTTATGTATTGCTTTTTTAAATCTACATTTTTGTTCAACATTTTATCTGTTAAATCCCCAAGTTTATACGGTACGAATTCAAATTCTAATGGGTCCTCAAATACATAATTTTTATCCGGGTTGGATTCGGCCATCAAAACATTAAAATCTCTGAGCGCCCTTCTAAAAACAAGTTCTTGGTTGATTAAATTGGTAGAATCAGTTAAGTAATTGCTCTCTTCCAAAAGTAAATCCGTAGTAACTGCACTGCCAATTTCCGTTTTCACTTTGATGTAAGCATATTTATCTGACGACAATTTCAACTGCTTGCCCAACTCTTCCAGTCTTCTATTCTCCAACACCACCTTGTAATACCCCAAAATAATGGCCTGTATGGTATTGGAAATCACGATATCTGCGTTGCCTTCTGTTTGTGCCTGAAGTTCTTCCAACCTCGATTTATTCATATTCACTTTAAACCCATTGAACAAGGTCCAATTCAATGCCAATTCTGGAGTGAAATTACTATTGAGGGTGGTTCCTTGCGGTGCAAATGGAGAACTGGCTTCAATATTATTATTGAGCAGGTTGTTCTGCCTAAAGTTAAAATCTATGGTTGGCCACCTGCCCGCTTCTCCCCAGGCATTGTTATTTTGACTTACCTCAATATTTTTCTTTTCAATTCGAATATCAAAATTTCTGGCCAACCCAGTAGCAATGGCTTGTTCTAAAGAAATCTGTTCTTGTGCCAAAATCCCCATTGGCATCAAAATTATTAAATACAATAGCTTTTTCATGATGTCCAATTATGAATTCAACAAATTTGATTTTTTCTCATCAATAATCACGCGTTCTACACTTTCAGGTGATGGTTTTTTACCTTCCCATAAATATTTAGCATACCTTCTTACGTCGTTGAACACTAAAATCCAAACAGGAAAAAACAACAATATTATAGCCGTACCAAACATTACCCCATAGGCAATGGAAACCGCCATCGGTATTAAGAATTTGGCTTGAAAGCTTGTTTCTAAAATCAAGGGGAACAACCCTAAAACCGTGGTAATGGAGGTTAATATAATGGCCCTAAATCTGGACAGGCCTGCGTCATAAGCCGCATCATAAACCGACATACCTTCCTTAATGTTGCGATTGTATTTATCCAAAAATACCACCGCGTCGTTGATGATCACTCCAGAAAGCGCAATCAAACCCCATGCGCTCAATAAAGAAACTGGTACACCCTGGATGCCATGCCCTAAAACTGCCGCTAACCAGCCCAAAGGTATCATGATCATAATGAGTACCGCTTGGTAAAAGGACTTGAAAGCCAAAATTATTATTATAAAAATCAAGAAAAATGCAACGCCAAAATACAAACCTATTTCAGCACCTGTTTCGGCACTTGCTTGGGATTGCCCGCCCATATCCACTTTTACTCCTGGAAACTGGGCCTGCATTCTTGGAACAATATCGGTATTCACTACTTCCATCACTGGGGGTACTTCACCAAACGGGTCTACCATTTCGGCGTCTACCGTTATGGTTCTTTCTGTTTGGTAGTGTTTGATTCCTGCAACACCCCGAACAATTTCGTAATTTATCAATTCACTGATCGGGTATTCTTTGTTGTTCACCTTCACTTTCATATCCTCCAATTGCCCAATACTCAACCGGTCCGATTTGGGGTAGCGCACCCATACTTTCACCTCATCGGTTCCTTTTTGCAACCGCTGTACTTCTTCTCCAAAAAAACCTTGCCTTATTTGTTTGGTCACTTCACTATCTGACAGACCTAAAAAATAAGCTTGTTTGGTCATGTCAATATTCAATTCTCTTTTTCCTACTGCTATGTCGTCTTTCACCTCTTTCAGTTCCGGTAACAAAGCCAACTCAGCTTTCAAGAAATCTTTTGCACCATCCAAGGCTTCGGTATCTTTGCCCATTAATCGAATAGCTACTGGTTTACCAAATCTGTTAAAGTTTCCAATGGTCAATTTTTCAGCTTCTGGTACTTCTCCAATTTTTTTCCGGACTTCTTCAATCAATTCAAATCCATTCATTGGATCCCCATCTAATTCTCTATGGAACACTTGTACCGTACCAACGTGCCCACCATTTTCGCCACTACCACTTGTGGAACCTAATCCAGCAAATGTTGTAGTAATAAAATCCGTTGTATCGTTGTATTGGGCTTTTAATTCTTCGTTAAGATCCCAAATATCCCTTTCTGTCTTTCGCAAAAACTTATCGGTAATGGCTTCGGGAGTACCCGCCTTGAAACTCACATCAACGGTAAATCCTGAAAATGCGATCGGTGGAAAAAAGGTAGATTTAATAAACCCTCCTTGCATCAACCCACTGACAACAAAAAACATCCCGATCAAAAAAGCAACGGAAACAAACTTGTATTTCATGGTCCAGGTGAGTGCTCTCCCATAAATTTTATGCCTCATAAAATTCACTCCTTGCTCTAGCCAATCCCTGATTGACTTTGTTCCATCCACTTTTTTTCTAGCCCTCAATACATATGCACTGCCTAGGTGACTTGGCAACACTAAAAATGCCTCGATCAAGGAAAATCCCAAACTGGCAATAATAACAAAGGCCATATCGTACAAAAACTCCATGGGCCCATCCAACAACAGCAACGGAGCAAACGCTATGATGGTAGTGGTTACAGATACTGTTACGGCTGGAATTACTTCCATCGCCCCATCTACGGCCGCTTGATGTGGCGATTTACCTTTTTCAAAATGTGTATAAATATTTTCAGCTATTACAATTCCATCATCCACTAAAATCCCCACCACCAGTATCATTCCAAACAAAGAAATCATATTGATGGTCATGCCGTGGATACCAGCTATAATAAACATCCCCATAAAGGACAAAGGGATTCCAAATGCTACCCAAAAAGACAAACGCATGCTTAAAAATAAACTCAAAGAAATCAAAACCAATGTCAAACCCACTGTTCCATTTTCATAAAGCATTGCCAAACGCTGGCCCAGCAAATCATAAAAGTCGAAATTGGTCTGTAATTGTACCGATGATTGCCGGTCGTTGAACTCCTCAATATAATCGGATACAAATAAGGAAATCTCTTTTAAATCTTCCTCTGGAAGTTTATCTACTCGCAAGAAAACGGCCTCTTTGCCATTCATGGTCCACCGATTAGGGTTTTCGGCAAATTTCTGCTCTATTTTAGCAACATCTCGCAAAAAGAGTTTGCTACCATCTTCATTGGAACGCAGTACAATTTCTCCAATTTTATCGGCATCTGAAACTTTGGCTCTGGAGCGAATTAAATACTCTTCATTGCTTGCTTTAATAGCACCTGCGGATATATCTCGGTTGTTGGCACGCACGATGCCTGCCACCGCATCAAAGGTAAGGTTGTACCTAGCCAGATCATTTTCTCCTACTTCTATTGTAATTTCAAGTTCCGGGAAGCCCATTACGGTCACTTGGGTTATCACACCCGAAGCGATAAGTTCATCTTCAATCTCCTCTCCTATTTTTTTTAAGGTGAACAAATCCACATCCCCAGACAAACCCAGCCACTGGGCGGTGCTTCTGTTTTTATTTTTGGTTATGGTAGGCCTTTCTGCTCCAAGAGGGAAAGAACTAATTCTATCTACGGCATTTTTAATTTCGGTATAGATGTCATCTATATCCTGGTTTTTAAGGGTACTGACATTTATGGATGCAACATTCTCTGATGAGGTGGAATTGATTTCATCTACACCTACTATGTTATGCACTGCTTCTTCTACTTTAAGCGTGACCCCTTCCTCCATTTCTTCAGGAGAAGCCCCTGGGTACACCACCTGAATCGAAATACTCCTAGCCGATGTTTCAGGAAAGGAAGATTTCTTCATATTATAAAGACTAACGCCTCCCGCAATTAAGGTGACGACTATAATCAAATTGCCCAAAATAGGGTATTTAACAAACGCTTCTATTATTTTTCTTACCATAATTCTAATTGCTTGCAGTTGTTACAGTCGCTCCATTTACGAGCCCTTTTTCTTCCTCCTCCGTTTCGAGATTAAAAGCTTTCATGTTGTTATGGGCATTGATTAATGGTTCTACCACCAATTGCGCTCCTTCTTGAAGACCAGTCATTACAATGGTTTGCTGGTTGATTTTATGTACTTTAATCTGCCTAACTTTTAAAGTAGAATCTTTCAACACAAACACCTCGTTGGTATTAAAAACTGCATTTCTTGGTATTTCCATACTATTTTCGACTACTCTACCTGGAATTTTTGCTTTTAAATAGTACCCTTCATATATGCTTTGTTCTCCCTTTTTTATCTTAACATAAACATCTATAGACTGGGTGTTGGGGTTGATAACATCTGAAATTCTAGAAACGGTGCCTGTCCAATTTTTATCTTCTCCTTCAGAAAACACCGTTACTTCTGAACCAATATCCACCCATGAAATGTCCGCAGGATCAACAGACACCTTAATTTCATGTTTATCCGTTTGTATAATTTTCCCAATTTTATTACCTGGATTCACAAAGGAACCATTCTGTAAAGTCACTTCGGTGATACTCCCATTAAAAGGAGCGTAGTAGGCATACTTCCTCAACCTGGCTTCATCACTTTTTATGGAATAATAGGAACTGAAAATATTCTTAGTTGCTAGGTATGTTTTTTCCTTGCTATTCTTAGGAGAAGGAAGTTCTGGAATGGAATTATCAATTTCAATGGAATTGAAATAATCCAACCAAGTCTGATAAGACTCTTTGAAGTCCAATTTAAAATCAGGAAGAGTGGCCGCTAAGTCCTTTAAAAAATTGCTCTTTTTGCTAAACAAAGTTAGCCTTGCTTCGGTATTGTCTATTTTAAACAACAAATCTCCTTTTTTAAAGCGCTGCCCTGCTTTTAAAGGAACCCTTCCTTGGCTCATTTTCCCAGCTACTTCAGGTATCAATTCTAGTGACTCTTCCGTTTTAACCCTACCAAATGTTTCCACCTCAATTTTCAAATCACTGTACACCACCGTTGTAGTTCTTACATACTTTTTAGCTTGAACAGCAGCTTTCTTTTCTGGCTCTTCTTTCATTTCCCCCAAAAGGCTACCTCCCACTACCATTACGGCCAAAACAGCAACAGCAGACAATGCGACAATTATTTTTCTTTTGTTCATCTTTAATGTTTGTAAATGCTTGATCCCGCTTATTCATACTCTATATTTCCAATTTAGTTTCAGTTTAAGCAAGGGGATTTTTAATTGGTAGTTTTCTAGGATAAATGGCGCATTTAGGAAGCAAAAACAGAAGTTTTGTGCAATTTATTTTTTGGCAAAAGAATTGCATGTAATCAAAAAATATTCATCAATATTTTTAACTTTATACATCTGAAATAATCCTATAGCTTATATGAAAAAAGAATTACACACTATAAAGTATTTGGTTCTCATTCTGGTTATTGCCGCTTGCTCCTCTGGTAAACAGGCATATGAAAGAGGAGATTACTATGAATCTGTATTAAAATCCGTTCAAAGGTTAAGAAAAAATCCAGACCACAAAAAATCAAGCGAGGCTTTGAGAGGTGCTTATCCATTGGCTGTAGATTATTTACTGAGCAACATCAACAGCCAAGTTACTTCCGAAGCGCCTTTTAAATGGAAAAATGCCGTGGGAGGATACCAAAAACTCAACCATATGTACGAAGAAATTCTTCGAGCTCCTGGTGCAAAAAAAGTTATTTCTACTCCGCGCAGTTTTTACAAAGAACTGGCTGAAGTGAAGGAAAAAGCGGCTAAAGAAAGTTACGACGCTGGTATAGCCGCTATGATGTCGGACAGCAGAGAAGACGCAAAAAAGGCCTATTTCCATTTTAAGGAGGCCAACAAATATGTTCCTGGATACAAAGAAGTGGCCGACATGACGGCGCAAGCAAAAGATGCAGCAACTTTAAAAGTAGTTATTGATCAAATCCCGGTACCAGGGCGATATTCTTTGTCTGGCGACTTTTTTCAAGATAAAATCGAGGGCTACTTAAGGAATTATGAACGCAACAACCAGTTTGTAAAGTTTTTTACTCCAATGCAATCCCAAGAGGTAGCAACCATTCACCAAGTATTGAAAATTCAATTTGACGATTTTTTGGTGGGCAACGAGTACATTTCTAAAGAGACCGTAGAGTACAAACAAGACAGTGTAGAAGTAGGAACGGTGAAACTAGAAGATGGTACCACACAAAAAGTTTACGGAACAGTAAAAGCCAAATTAACCTCATTTAAAAAGGAAGTTAAATCATCTGGGTTGTTAAGCATGCAAGTTCTGGATGCGGATAGCGATGCTGTAATCAAACATGAAAAAATTGAAGGAGTTTATGTTTGGAAGACTACATGGGGCAATTACAATGGAGACAGCCGCGCTTTGAGTAAAGCACAACTGGATATGTGTAACAGGAAAGAAGCCAGGCCACCAAACAACCAAACCATGTTTAGAAACTTCTCCAATCCCATTTATAACAAACTCACTCCAAAAATGAAATCCTTTTATGACAGGTATTAATTAAAACAGATAGGAGCATAAAAAAAGCCTTTGAATTTTCATTCAAAGGCTTTTTTTATGCTCCATTTATCTTTATTGGAATACTTGTACTTTTTCTTCCGTTATTTGGTATTGTAAATCCAATGGAAGACAGATAATTTCTAATGCATCTTTCAGACTAACTTTTGAAAAGTTACCTGAATACTTCCTACTATTAATCTTCTCGTTCATTTCTATCTGTACTCCGTAATAGCTCTCAATATCTGCAATAACTTGCGATAAGGCCTCATCTCGATATTCGAAATCTCCTGTTATCCAAGAAATGCCATTATTCAAATCAAATTTCCCAGAAAAGTCTGTTATGTTATTGGAATTAAAGACCACTCTTTGTCCTTTGGTTATTTCTTCGTATTGTCCTTGTTTCAAACCTTCGACAGCAACCTTACCTGAATAACAAGCAACGCTCAAGGCTCCATGTTGTGGTTTTACATTAAAACTAGTACCCAAAACCGATACGGATCCCAAATTGGTTTCTACTGTAAATTGGCGCCCCTTTTCGACTTCAAAAAAACCTTCTCCTTTTAATGCTACGGTTCTGTTAATGTACCAAGCCAAGGCATTGTATTCTATAGAAGCCCCGGCATTCAGACTTACTTTAGAACCATCGGGCAACGCATGTGCCATCATTTTATCCTTGCCTGCTTCAATGCTTTTTTCGTTAAAGAAATACAGAGAAGAAGTCAAAGAAAGGATGATCACTACAGAAGCAGCCATCTTCATCCAAAAAGGCAACATATGCACTTGGTTATTAGCATCTGCATTTGCAGACAACTCATTCCAAACTGCTGCTTTAGATCTAATTTCAGGTACTTCTATTTCCGAAAAATATTGATCCAGTACCGCCTCTACTTCCTTATCTGAAAAATCTTTCATTATTAAATTTCTTAAAAACGTCGTTAAATATACTACACCTCATTCTAAAAGCTCCCTATCTAAAAATAATATTATTTTTGAGGTGCTACAAAAAACTGAACTGAATCAGTACTAAAGGCGGTAAAAATTCCTACTCCATTTTCTAAATTGGTGTTTTTAGAAAATAAATCTATTTGATCAAATTCGTTGAACATATTTACATATTCCAAATTCGCACTGTATACAACCAATACATTGGTGCCATAATATTTAATATCAAAATCAGTAAAAACCCTATAATTACTCAAGGAAGGTATCGACAACCAATAAGCATTGCTATTGGTAAATTTATCGTCCCAAATGTAATTTTGATTTTCACTTTCCGGCCTGATTACTACTGTGCTATAGTCAAAATCGCTGTTGTCCCATTGAAACAGGACCTGATTGGATGGACTATTCCTCTGAACATCGATTTTTATAGTATCAGCAGATGAAACCAAGTTTTTTGGACCGTAAGGTACGGTTGTCGTTCCCGTTACATTTTTATCTTCGTACACTACATCAATTACATATTCGTCTCCCGGTATTATCTTCAAATCTTCGAAATTGTATTTGTAGTTTCCAGGGATAAGCGGGTTGTTTTCTAACAGAAACACTTCTTTATTCCATGTAATAGACACTTTCGCATTGTTAACTGGCTCATTGGCTATATTGGATCCAAACTTCACAGATTTGTTGATATATATCCAATTGACAGGCGAATTAGCAAACAAATACGCATTCACCACAAGTTCTTCTTCGAACTTTTCTTTTTTCTGATCCTCACAAGCGATCAAAAAAACAAAAAGAGAACATATGATTAGAACTGTCTTCATGTTTATATTTATAATCTTATTCCAAAAGTAATGTTAGGTGTAAACCCAAGCAACGTTACATCCGACGTTAAATATAAGGGAGATTCCAATAAATAGTAAGTGTTTTTATTAAAATCTACTCTTGATATCTTCCTATATTTAATATTTTCACGGTTGTACGCATTAAAAATTGTCAAACCAAAGTTGGCTTTGGCCTTTCCAATATTAAAATTATATACCGCCGAAAGATCCAGTCTGTGGTAAACAGGCAATCTACTGGAGTTGATCTGACCCAGGATTACTTCCTTCTTTTTAGTTCCATCTAACAAGGTCACGGTATATTCGCTATAAGGTTCTGTATACGCCTTTCCCGATCCAAAAACCCACGAAACACTTAAATCAAAACGTTTTACCTTAAAAAGGTTAATAACATTCACTTCATGCCTTTGGTCCTGCGGAGATGGGAAGGCAATACCTTTGTTCAATTCATCAAACTGATTAAACGACTTCAAATAGGAATAACTAATCCAACCTGTATGGATGCCCTTTTGCCTATGCAACAGAACGTCAACACCATAAGATTCATTGACACCTTGGAAATACAATTCTGGGGAAACGATGTTGCCTGGCTCAAAATTGGTCAACCGGGGCACATATTCCAGAATACCATCGTTGTGTTTGTAATACCCTTCTATATCCAGGGTATATTCTTTTTTGGTAAAGGTTGCTCCACCAATTAAATGGTAGGAGCTAATAATAGGAATCTGCTTGCCATCCGCTAAAACCCAAAAGTCTGGTGTACTGCTGTATATTTCTCCTCTTATAGCCCTATTAATCGTTTGGCTAAACATTCCAGCTGAAAATTTTGTGTTTATTCCCTCTGACACCTTATACCCCACATTCAACCTGGGTTCCAAAAACAAGGTATCCACCTTGTCGTATTTATTCAAACGGGCTCCATAGGTCATGGTTAATTTTTCGGTGGGTTGCACCTTATGCTGGGCATAAAAGGACAACAAACTTCCTCTTTCATGGTATTCTTGATACAGGTTGTCATCGAATGTAGATTCTAAATCAATTAAATTTTTGTTGTAGGACAATCCAATATCCAATTGACTGTTTCCTGTTAAATAGATTTCATTGTCCATTTTTAAGGACCAATCTTGCACTTTATTGATTTGACTGCCCAAATACTCGAACTTATCCCCTCCTAACTCTTCGATCAGCTTAAATTCATAACTATAATTTATAGAAGAGCCATATTGAGAATAGGCGGTCGTCACATTGCTGTATACCTTATCGTTCCAATACCTACCCCATTTCAGACTAATTCCATCGTTGCCCCAATTGGTGTTTTCAGAAGTTTTATAATCAAATGCCTCAAAACCTTGGATACCCTGAAAACTCAATTTATCTTCTCCGGTGTAGTAACTTATACTCACCACATTGTTCTTATTGGGTTTATAGGTTACCTTGCTATTGATGTCGTAATAATAAAACGAAGGCTCCAAAGTCTCCGAAACTGCATCATCAAAAAGGCCATTTTTAGCAGTGCTCACTACTACTTTATTAAAAAGTTCAGTAAAAAGACTGCTTTGGATGATGTCTGTGTAGGCCCTTCTCCCTGCAAAGAGGAAGGTTAACTTATCTGACAGAGGTGTTTCCAATAAAAAATTGGCACTGAGTAGGTTTCCATTTATGGCCAAACTGGTTTTTTTATCGCTTCCACTTTTGCCAATGATGTCAATTACACCAGAAACTCGCCCACCTACTTTTGGTTCAAACCCACCTTTGGAAATATTCACACTTTTTACCGCTTCGGAATTAAACGCGCTAAAAATCCCATAAAAATGATCCACATGGTACAAAGTAAACCCATCAAACATAATTAAATTCTGATCACTTGACGCCCCTCTGATTACCATACCTGCAGAGGTTTCATCCGTTGCACTTATTCCGGGAAAGTATTGAATGGCCCGCATTAAATCTTTTTCGCCCAAACTCGGAAGGGCATTCACCTTGTTGGGGTTCAAACTGAACTTGCTCACCTCCATTAGTTCCATAGTTTTACTGGAAGAAGACTCTATGAATACTTCGTCCAAAACTTCTACATCCGGTTCCAATTGAATGTTGATGAGTTTGTCAAATGTCAAATCCGATTTCTTTATTTTGACTGGTTTAAAACCCAAGTAAGAAACTACAAGAGTGCTGGTATCGGGAACAAACTTATTTATCACAAAATAACCGTCCTTATTAGAAAGGGTGCCCATAGAAGAATGCGCTTCTGCAATGGTTGCAAATGGAAGCCTTTCTCCAGTTTTTGCATCCGAAATAATACCGGAAACATGCCCATTGAGAACGGGTTCCCCTTGGATATTAGATGTGATCACATAGGTGGTCCCGACCTTTTTAAAGGTTAGTTTCGATTTTTCAAAAACAGTCTCTAAAAAAGTTTCTACTGAGCAACTTTTTCTGGTAAAGGATACTTTTATTTTGTTGGTTTCCGAAACGTTGTACGAAAAATTCAAGTTGTGCTTGAGGTGCACACTTTTTAGTACATCCGTGAGTTTGGATTGTTCAAAATCAAAATCATATAATTTATCGGATTGGGCAAAAGCACCCAAGGACAGAAAAATTAATGCTATGTGAATAATGTATTTCAAATGAATTAGAACAGTTCAGGTATATTTAAGTATATACAAAAATAATGCCTTAAGTAACTAATTCAGAGTTTCTTGTTTAATTTTTCTTTAATTATTACCATGGCCTTGTGCATTCTCTTTTCAACAGCCTTAACACTCAAGCCCAAATGCTCCGCTATTTCGTTGTAAGTCATCTTTTCAATCCTATTCATTAGAAAGACCGTCCTGCATTTTTCTGGCAAATTTTCTATGGTGTTCTCAACTTTTTCTTTGTATTCTTTGTATTCCAATTCAAATTCTGGAGAACTAGAGTATTTTCTATGGTCTCGGTGGTTCACAAAGTTGTACACTACTTTTTGGTGTTTGGCGTGGTTGATCACCAAATTACTTGCAATGGTATACAAAAGGCTTTTTACAGTTTCCTTTTTTACGGTATGCCTCTTTTCCCAAATTTTAACGTACACCTCTTGGGCAATGTCTTCTGCCAAAGCTGTATCGCCTACTTTAAAATATATGAAATTTTTAATATGGGTATAAAAGTTGTCAAATAATTCCTTGTACTCCTCTTGCGAAAGACCAGTTTCGTTATTCGAACTAGAAAAATTAAATACTTTCAAATTCTCTATTGTTTTAGGGAGAAAAAATATGCTCCCCTAATCTCGATAAAAAATTATAGTAATTCAAATAAATTCTCAACTCCTACATTTCTAGTGCTCTGAAAACCCTCTCCGTAGGCTGCACCAATAGAATGGCCAAACTCCTTCCCTCGCGCTTCGATCATTTTAAGAAACTCCGGATTGGATATATAGGTGGCAGGTTCGTTTTTGTTGGTATTAAAAAATTGCGATTCGAACGCCTTTATCGCTTCAATTTTTTTATCCCAACCAGCAGATACATCAACAATCAAATCTGGAACCAACATCTTGCTCTGAATATAGTGCAGCACCAACCTGGGCCGCCAGGGCGCCTGTTGCACGCCTTCGTCTGAAGTAGTCTCTACCATTCGCAAACCGGATAAAAACAAAGCGTCAATACTCAGTTGTGCTGCCTTTCCATGGTCCGGATGCCTATCATCTAAAGCATTGGCTAATACAATATCTGGCTGGTAGGTCCTAATTTTCTGAACCAAGGCCAATTGGTGGGCTTCGTCGTTTCGAAAAAACCCATCTCTAAACTTTAAGTTTTCCCGTACGGACAAGCCCAATATTTTGGAAGCGTCATTTGCTTCTTTTGTTCTAATTGCAACTGTTCCTCGAGTACCTAATTCTCCTTGGGTAAAATCTACAACCCCAACCTTCTTTCCTTTTAAGATATGGGTATACAAGGTGCCTGCACAGCCTAATTCAGTATCATCTGGGTGCGCAGCCAACGCTAAAATATCTAGTTTCATAGTATAAAAAAAACGCAGCATTTTATATACTGCGCTTTTATATTTTTTTAAGAAAGAACTTCCATTTCTTTTGCAGCTAAAAATTTCTCTGCATCCAAGGCACCCATACAGCCTGTTCCAGCTGCGGTAATGGCCTGGCGGTACACCTTATCTGCCGCGTCGCCTGTTGCAAAAACTCCTTCAACGTTAGTTTTTGTAGAACCATTTTCTACCCGGATGTACCCTTGATCATCCATTTCTAAATAATCCTTAAATACCTCCGTGTTGGGTTGGTGCCCTATCGCTACAAAAAACCCACTTACAGGGATTTCTTTTACTTCGTTTGTCTTGTTGTTAACAACCCGCATGGCCTCAACTTCTTCGTTGCCTAATATTTCTTGTGTTTCAGTGTTCCACAAAATTTCAATATTCGGGGTGTTCTCTACCCTTTGTTGCATTATTTTTGAAGCTCTCAATTCGTCCCTTCTAACAATAAGGTATACTTTTGGGCAAAGGTTGGCTAGGTAGGTTGCTTCTTCTGCCGCACTATCGCCGCCTCCAACAACTGCTACATCCTTCCCTTTATAGAAAAACCCATCACAAACAGCACAAGCTGACACGCCCTTATTTAAAAACTTTGCTTCAGAATCTAAACCCAAGTATTTGGCAGTTGCTCCAGTGGCAATTACCACAGACTCAGCCAACACTTCATTTTTTTCATCCACAGTGATTTTGTGCGGGTAGTTTGAAAAATCTACATCTGTTACCATGCCATACCTTAAGTCTGTTCCAAACCGTTCTGCTTGCTTCTGGAGATCCATCATCATGGCAGGTCCGTTGATCCCTTCGGGGTAACCTGGAAAGTTTTCTACATCGTTGGTAGTGGTCAATTGACCACCAGGCTGGCCGCCTGTATACAACACGGGTTTTAATCCTGCTCTAGCAGCATAAATAGCAGCGGTATAACCAGATGGGCCTGATCCTACAATCAGGACTTTTACTTTTTCCGTATTTTGTTCCATACTTATTTTTTTTGCGATATAAGCAAAAAGGTCTCATTTCACAACAAGACCTTTTAAATTATTTTTTTTAAGACAACAACATTAACCCAAATAAGGTTTCAAAGTTTTACTTCTTGAGGTATGTCTTAATCTTCTTATAGCTTTTTCTTTAATTTGACGCACACGCTCTCTTGTCAAATTGAACTTTTCACCAATTTCTTCTAGCGTCATTGAGTGCTCTCCATTTAATCCAAAGTACAAAGCGATAACATCTGCTTCTCTTTGGGTTAAAGTTGAAAGCGCCCGTTGCACTTCTCTTCTTAGTGAATCGTTCATTAACTCCTGATCAGGCTTCTCTTCTCCATCGTTTTCCAGTACGTCCAACAAACTGTTTTCTTCACCTTGAACAAATGGAGCATCCATAGAAACATGTCTACCGGACACTTTCATGGTATCTACCACCTCAGAAGTGGACAATTCCAATACTTCTGCTAATTCATCTGGAGAAGGCTCTCTTTCGAAACGCTGCTCCAAATCTGAAAAAGTTTTTGATATTTTATTGAGTGACCCAACCCTATTCAATGGCAAACGAACAATTCTAGATTGCTCAGCCAATGCCTGGAGAATGGATTGTCTAATCCACCACACTGCATAGGAAATAAATTTAAAACCCCTAGTTTCATCAAACCTTTGAGCGGCTTTGATCAATCCTAAGTTTCCTTCATTTATTAAATCACCCAAAGATAACCCTTGATTTTGATACTGTTTGGCCACGGAAACAACGAACCTTAAGTTCGCTTTCGTTAATTTTTCCAATGCCATCTGATCTCCCTCTCTGATCCTCTTTGCCAACTCTACTTCTTCATCTGGAGTCAGAAGATCTACCTTGCCAATTTCCTGAAGATATTTATCGAGAGACTGACTCTCTCTATTTGTTATTTGCTTGCTTATTTTAAGCTGTCTCATTCAGAATTTTTATTTACGTTAACGTGGTTTCCTTAACCCAAACATTAATTATATTAAAATAAGTTCCAATTTCCAAGATTACTTCTTGCTTTCGCTCTCTTTTTCTTTTCTTGGAGGTCTAGGAAGCAATGCTTTTCTAGACAATTTGAACTTACCTGATTTCTTATCTACATCTAGTAATTTCACTTGGATCTCTTCTCCAACTTCCATTACACCATCCATAGATTCTAATCTTTCCCACTTAATTTCGGAAATATGCAACAAACCGTCTTTTCCAGGAAGGAATTCAACAAAGGCACCAAATGGCATGATTGACTTCACTTTACCTTCGTATACCTCACCAACTTCTGGCATAATTACGATCTCTTTCACACGTTTCACAGCGCCATCCATAGACTCTGAATCTGTTGCAAAGATATTCACATGGCCTTTTCCGTCTACTTCTTCGATTGCAATAGTAGCACCCGTTGTAGCTTGGATTTCTTGGATAACTTTTCCACCAGGTCCGATTACCGCACCAATCATTTCTTTTTCGATCACCAAATTGGTTGATCTAGGAGCATGTGGTTTCAAAGAATCATTTGTTTTGCTGATGGTTTTGTCCATTTCTCCTAAGATATGGTCTCTACCTTCTTTTGCTTGTAACAAAGCTTCTTTTAACACCTCGTACTTCAGACCATCAATTTTGATATCCATCTGACAAGCTGTTATTCCCTTTTTAGTTCCAGTTACTTTAAAGTCCATATCGCCTAAGTGATCTTCGTCTCCAAGTATATCGGAAAGGATGGCATATTTTCCAGTGTCTGCATCTGAGATCATACCCATTGCAATTCCAGAAACAGCACCTTTAACTTCTAACCCAGCGTCCATCAACGCCATAGAACCTGCACAAACAGTTGCCATAGAAGAAGATCCGTTGGATTCTAAAATGTCCGATACTATTCGAATGGTGTATGGATTGTTTTCTGTAGGAATAATGTTTTTTAATGCTCTGTAAGCCAAATTACCATGTCCAACTTCTCTACGGCCTGGGCCTCTATTTGGTCTTACTTCTCCAGTAGAAAATCCTGGAAAGTTGTAGTGCAACATGAATTTATTGGTTCCTTCGTACATGGCTCCATCTATCATTTGCTCGTCCATTTTTGTACCTAAGGTAAGCGTAGTCAAAGACTGTGTTTCACCTCTTGTGAACAATGCCGACCCATGTGGAGTTGGTAGGTAGTCTACTTCGGTCCAAATGTCACGCACTTGGTTCAGCGCTCTACCATCCAAACGCACGTCATTTTCTAACACCAAATTTCTACATGCTTTCTTCTGCACTTTATTGAAGTACTGTCCAATTAAGTGTGCATCGTATTCGTGGTCTTCTGGAAGTCCTTCTACAAATTCCGCTTTGAAAGCACCAAATTTTTCTTTTCTAATTTTTTTAGAAGCATTGCACTCTTTAGCCACCGCATACATTTTCTCGTAGTAGGTATCGTGGATCAAAGTAGCCAAAGCTTCATCTGAATTTTCGTGAGAATAAGTTCTCTTTTCAGTTTTGCCAGCCATTTCTGCTAAATCCAACTGCACCTGGCACTGTACTTTTATTGCATCGTGTGCAATTTGTAAAGCCTCCAACAAATCGTCTTCTCCAACTTCTTTCATTTCGCCTTCTACCATAAGAATATCTTCTAAAGTAGCGGCTACAATGATGTCTAAATCAGCTGATAACCTTTCTGTTTTACCAGGATTCACAACATATTCCCCGTCTATTCTAGCAACACGAGTTTCTGAAATTGGACCATTAAAAGGTATGTCAGAAACAGAAAGTGCCGCTGATGCAGCCAATGCAGCCAATGAATCTGGCAAAACCTCAGCGTCTGCTGACACCAATGATATCATTACTTGTGTATCTGCATGGTAATCTCCTGGAAAAATAGGTCTTAAAGCCCTATCAACCAATCTACAAATTAAAATTTCGTAATCAGACAACCTGCCTTCTCGCTTCAAAAACCCACCAGGGATTTTTCCTGCCGAAGCAAATTTCTCTTGATAATCAACGGATAAAGGTAAAAAATCAACTCCTTCTTTAGCTTCTTCACTTGAAACTACCGTAGCCAACAACATGGTGTTACCGCATTTCACTACTACTGAACCATCTGCTTGTCTTGCTAATTTTCCAGTTTCGATTGTTACTTCCTTGCCATTTGGTAGCGTGAAAGATTTTGTATGAATATTTTGTTGCATATTAATGATTAGAATAAATCCCGGGGAGGGAAACAAAGTGAATTTAATAATAAAAGGGAACCTTACAGATTCCCTTTTTAATAGATATTATTTTCTGATACCTAATTCTTTGATTATTGCTCTATATCTGTTGATATCTTTATGAGCAAGATAATCCAATAATTTTCTTCTTTTACCAACAAGCTTCAAAAGTCCCAACTGAGTAGAGTAATCTTTGCGATGCGTCTTCAAGTGTTCAGTTAAATGGTTGATTCTGTGCGTAAATAAAGCAATTTGTGCTTCTGCTGACCCGGTATCGTTCTTAGACTTCAACCGACCATGATTTTCAAAGAGCTCTTGCTTCTTTTCCTTCGTTAAATACATAGTTAGTATTAATTTAAATAAATTTAATGCGCAAAGGTAAAGTTACTTTAATCAATAAGCAAGCCCACATGCAGTTAATTTGTGTTCTGTGCTTTTTTACGCCACAGTGCTTTTAGCTTGGAAAATACCACTGCATAGAAGTCCGAATCAAACAACCTTGCATCGACCCTCGCTTGACGCAAAAAGAAAAGGCCAATCACCAACAAGATGGCGTCTGCCATCCAGGCACCAATAAACTCATCTACCACGCCATATTCGCCCCATTTCTTTCCAGTCATGGTAAGGATGTAGTACAGGATAAAAAACACAATGGAAAGCAACACGGGCATTCCTAAACCTCCTTTTTTTATAATGGCACCTAGAGGTGCTCCAATAAGGAACATTACAAAACACGCCAACGAATCGGCCAATATTTTATGCCATTGAAAAGTATACATTCTGTTGTTGTCTATGTAGTTTTTCAACATAGTATTTTGGGACTCCAATTTGTTCTTGTTTTGCCTGGCAGAGGTCAAGGCTGCATCCACAACTCGGCGTTTTTGATTGGGAGCATTAAAGAAAGAGTCGAGCTTCGCAATAGAAAAGGAAGGATCATTTTCGAAATTGGCTTCCATTTCATTTTTCAACTGAATCCTTTTTTCAATTACGTCTTCTAGTTTGCCTTCTTGTTTTTCGCTTTCCACCCTCCTCAACTGTTCTTTTAATTGAACATCTTCTGGAATTTTAGGTTTCGAAATTGAATCCAATTTTTGTTGAAATGGTTTGTATTGGTCGTCGAGATCTACCTCTTCTTTTAACTCGTAGGTATAATAAGACTGAATTCCGCGCAGTGTTTTGTACCGGGTTTCTTTTTGAATTTCATTGAGTGAATCTATATCACCGTTCAATTCAAATAAGTTTCTCATGATTCTATTTCTGGCAAACAAATTGGGGTCTGTTTGGCCAATATCAAATGAAGACAAATCAAATACGTACTTGGTTCTTGAAAACTTCACCCTAGACAAAGACTCTGGCTTGTTGGAGGACCGCCTTGTTTTGCTTTGTTCTGAGGCTACCCCTTCCATATACGATCGGCCGTTGTACAACTCGATGGCCAAATAACGGCCGTCATTGAATGTGAACATCCTCCCAGAGTCAGCCAAAGTAACTTTTTTGTTGCCATCGCCTTCTCTGTGGTCGTAAATGGTTACACCGTACAGCTGCTGGTCTGTTCCTTTGTAGTTTGTTTTTATACTGAACCCTTCAATCCCATTGTAAAAAGCTCCCGCCTTTAGATCCAAGGCTGGTTTTTTTTCTTTAATATCCCACAACAAACTGTAGGCATTGAGGGCTGCTTTTGGAACAAAATAATTGTTTGAAAAAAAAGCAAATACGGTTAAGAGTAATGAAAAGATAAAAATTGGCTGGAGCGCACGGAGCAACGAAATACCCGCACTCTTTATAGCGGTTAACTCAAAGTGCTCCCCTAAATTTCCAAATGTCATTAAAGACGAAAGTAGAACGGCCAATGGCAAAGCAATAGGGGTAAGAAAAACAGCAAAGTCAAAAAGCAATTGCCCTAAAACAAACCACTCCAAATCTTTCCCAACCAAGTCTTCAAAATACTTCAACATGTGTTGGGTAAGCAGAATGAATACCACTACCAAATAGGTCAAAAAGAAAGGACCTAGGAAAGCTTTTATTATAAGTTTATCTATTTTCTTCATTCTAGAAATTCAATTCGTACCACTCATCCAATTGGCGGTGCATGGTCCTCTTTGCAAAATTCGATCCAAAATTAAGAAAAACGTTTAGTATACCTACCCTCCTACCATTTCTTTTAGAGAAAACACAAGCCCATCCCAAAGTTCCTTGAGCTCTTCTTGGTCGTCGAAATCAGAATAGTCTTTTACTTTTAAGAAGACCGACTCGGTCAGTTCACTTTTCTCTAGTTTCAGTTCAAAGTAACCGGGATCTTCGGCGTCATTTGATTCTTTTGGAAGAAACTCAAATTTAGCAAACTGATTCACTCTGTGCGATACCATTTTAGCTTTATGATCTTCTCCCTCCCAAATAAAATTGAAATTTTTTTGCTCGTCAAGTTTTACATCATCCGCCAACCACTGTGAAAGACCACTTGCTGAACTTATATAGGGATAAAGCATCTTAGCAGAGGCTTTAAACTCAAACTCGGTTTCAAATAGACTCTTGTTCATAAGCACGATGTTTATTTGTTCAAATTAAGAAATATTTACAACTAACAAAATTTTTAAAGAAGCTATTGGAAAATTAAATTTAATGTTTGTATGTTTGCACCTCGATTTGGCGAGGTAGCTCAGTTGGTTAGAGCGTCGGATTCATAACCCGGAGGTCACGAGTTCAACTCTCGTTCTCGCTACAATACTAAAAAAGCACCTTTAGAGGTGCTTTTTTTATGTTAATTAGAAAGTAAAATCTCCTGTTATCTGTTTACATTCCTTTCTTTTTTTCTTCAATTTGAACTTCCAGAAAGGTCCATTTTTAAAAAATAATTTGAATTTAACGCCAAAATTATGCAGCAATCTTCTGGTCTCGCTCATTTGATTGGACTGGCTTTTGGTCTGAATATGGTAAACAAAACCCATCTTGTTGGTCACCTCCTCGAAACACCTGTTTCCAATCAGCAAACCCTTGGTATCGTTTTTTATCCAATGCAATCTTAGGTCTTTATTTTTTTCAATTTTATGCACAGGTTTGGAGTCAACAGACGTATTGCCCGTTTTTGTTGATTGTGGTTGGTCTTGCGCCAACAGATCGTGTTGTTGCCAAGACAACAACATTACAAAAATGAGTGTAGTTAATAGCTTCACGAGCGTAAATATATAAAAAATATGGAGGCTACCTATAGTAGCCCTTCAATTTGCTTGGCCATCAATCGGTATACAAGAGCACATCGTTTTTAAAGTCATACAAAGTTAACTCCCTTAACTCATAATAGGCTTGCCAGTAATCGCTTAAAGAATTGATATAATCGCGCTTGGCTTGGTCTTTTTCCGTTAGTGCTATAGACAAATCTGTGATGCTGATCTTTCCAATTAAATACCGGTTCTTTGAAATGGTATACCGTTTTAAAGATATTTCATCTGCCTTTTTGGTGATTTCAATTTTCTTTTTCAGCATTTTAAACTGCTTCACTTTGGTGTATACTTCTCTTTCAAAATCCACTTCTTCTTGTGCCACTGTATATTCCACCAACTTATAATTGGCTAGAGCTGTTTTCATTCTTGACTTTTGCCGACCCCAATCCAACAAAGGGATATAAAACCCCAATCGTGCCTGAATTTGTTCATCCGGGCTTTGGTAGACCTCCGAAAGAGTACCCCCATTATTAGACAGTCCGTAATTGGCAAATAAATTCATATTCAAGCCAGACTCTCCCTTGGCTCGTGCTACTTCTTTCTGTGCTTCTAAAAGCCTCCGCTGGAACGCGAGGTATTCCATTCTGTTGTTCTTTGCTTGTTCCATGGCCTTGGCTTCTTGCAAATCAAACTCAGGAATAAAGGCAGGAATCATCAACTCAAACTCCTCTTTGGTGTTATTCCCTAAATAGGAACGCAAAGACAACAGAGACGTTTCGTAATCCAACTCAGACTGAGCTACAGCTTGTCTGCTGTTCATTAAGTTTAATTCTAGTTGCAACAAATCGTTTTCCGGTATTTTACCCAGCTGGTAGCGGCCTTGCGCAATTTTAAATATGGTGTCGTTGCTTTGAACATTTTGTTGCGCTATCTTCAAACTGATTTGTGCCGCAAGCAAATCAAAAAACATCCTAGAAGAATTCCTTGATATTACTTCTAATTGCTGTACAAATTCTCTTTTGGATTCTTCAAACCGCATGGGCTCAATTTTCCTATTCCATTTGAGATCGTTGTAGGCAAAAATGGGTTGTTCCAATCCAATCACCACTGGATTACCACCGTATTGCACATTGTCATTTTTGAAATCGTCAAACCTATAAATATCAGAATTCACCGTCAATTTTGCTCCGGTCGCAGCGATGCTCTGTGACAGGGACAAGGACAGGTCGGTATTGGCTTGGTCCACCTTTCTAAATGCAGTGGTTCCATCTTCTTGTGTTACCGCAGTTACAGATTTTTGATAATTAGGTAAGTTGCCGTTGAGCGATAATTGTGGTACATAATCCGATTTAAAAACACGGTATTGCCAATATTTATTTTCTTTGGTAGTTTCGGCTCTTTTAGCATAAGGAGATTGGGACCGAGCCATATTAATAACCTCCTCTAAGGTCAATTTCTGCAAATCGTTTCTATATTGACCAAAAACACTGGCATGAGCAATCAGCGCCAATGCCAGGCAAATTATAAGTTTATTATTCATATCTGAGAGAAGTTATTGGATCTTGGCTTGCTGCTTTTCTGGCTGGGGCTATGCCAAATATAAGCCCAATAGTGGCTGCAACACCAAATGAAACTAAAATGGATAAAAAAGTGATGACCGTCGGGATTTCAGTAAACTTAGAGATCACTTCGGCCATGGTAATGCCCAAAACAACACCAACAATTCCTCCGGATACGCTGATGAGTACTGCTTCAAATAAAAACTGCATGACTACATCGGTTTTTTGTGCTCCAATGGCCAAACGAAGCCCAATTTCCTTAATCCGCTCCATAACAGAAGCCAACATGATGTTCATAATGCCAATACCACCAACTACCAAGGAGATCGCAGCTATTACAAAAAGAACATAATTGAATATTTCTTTACTTTTTCGTTGCTGCTCTAAAAGTAGTTCAGGAATTTGAATTTCGTAGTCAATGACGTCATTGTGTCTTCTCTTCAACATTCTGGACACTACTTCCGCCACAGAAGTCAGCATTTCAGTTTCTTCTACTTGAATGACCAAACGGTCCAGCTGGTGGATATTTTTATTGTCCGCTCCTTGCTCCTCGTCATCCCCCCCAACAATAAAAACCATACCTCTACCTCCTTTGTTAGCAGATCGAATCATGGATTCCGTTAATAAATCTCTATTCTCATACCGTACCAATACAGTTTGCAACGGAGTGTATACATCCATATTGATGTCTCTTATCCCCAACTTCTTAAGGTTGGAGTTGGACACCACCCTTTCTTCTAAAACACCCACTACTTTCAACCAGTGTTTGCCAACTTTGATGGATTTTCCTAAAGCATCTTCTGTTGGGAAAAACTTACTTTTTACTGATTTACCTATGATACAAACCGGGGTGCCTTTTTTCAATTGCGTTGCATTGAACATTCTTCCTTCCACCAAATTAAAATTGGTTAATTCGAAATAACTTGGCTCTACCCCTATAAGTTTTGCCGATCTGCGAATCCCATTTTTAATGATGTAAGTGTCAATTTGGATTTCAGGGCTGATGGCCTTCACACCGGGCACAATGGCCTGTATGGCTTTCAAATCCCTTACTGTAATACCTGGAGAGTACTTTTGTTTTTCATTTTGCCCGGATGTCTCTTTTAACACATCCTCTTTTTGTTCAATGATTGGCTCAACAATAATGTTGTTGACTCCAACGAGCTTGATCTGTTCTAGTATCTCTTTTTGTGCACCAGCTCCTATGGCCAGCATGGCAATTACCGCTGCCACACCGAATATAATCCCAAGTGCGGTTAAAAGAGATCTAATTTTGTTGGTCAATACCGCTTCTAAAGCGATAAGAAAGTTGGCCCAATATTTCCTTTGCATCTGTAAACTTGTTTATTCTTAGAATACAATTACTTGGACCTCCTGCTATAGGCAGCTTGTTTTTCAGAACCTTCTTTCTTTTCCTGGTTTCTTTTGCCAGAAAGTTCTGACAAAAGCAATATTTCATCGGACTCCATGTTGTTAGGAGTGGACAAATAAAGTTTATCTTCTTGGGACAGTCCTTTTAGAATAATGGCCATATCGGCATTGGTTTCTCCAACCAAAACTTCTTGTTTGGAAATACCGCCTCCATCTTTGATATATACAAAAGTAATGCTGTCGTTTTTAGAGTGAAGGGTTTCTAATGGAACCGATAGTACGCCTTCAATTTCTTTGGTTAAAATTTTGTTGGAGGTGGTCATTGCAGGTCGAAGCAATTCGTCATACCCTTCAATTTCCACATTTACCTGAAATACTTTAGCGTCAGAATTGGGTCTTTGCTCTCCAACATTGGCCACCTTTATTACTTTGCCAAACAATTTTTTCTCTGGAAATGCATCCAAACCAATATCTACCAACTGTCCACTTTTAATTTTGCGTACATCCACTTCATTAACATATGTTTTGGAAACCATTCTGGAAAGGTCTGGCAAGGTGGCAACGGTAGGATCCCATGTACTAATCTGCGAACCAGCTTTAACTGGCTTTCCATCCCAATCTTTGGTATAGATGACCATACCATCTTCTGGCGCAAGTATCGTAAAAGAATTGGACAACTTTTCCATGCCGCTGTATTCGCCTTTAACTTTTCTAAGTTCGGCATTTACTTCTTGCATTTTTGCAACATTTTGACGGAACTTAATCTTATAATTTTCTTCGGCTTGTGTCAATGCCCTGCGGGCTTTGTCCAAATCAATCTCCGCTTGTTTTATAGTAGCGGGTGGTTCAAATTTTGATTGGTCCAATACAATTTTTTTTTCTTGAACAGAGTATTCCAAGTTCACCAATTCATCTCTGGATTGCCTCATTTGCAAAGTAGTATCCAACTGTGTTTGCACATATTTGGATTGGGCTTTCTCCAATTCAATTTGTTTGTCTTGTACCTTGGTTTTAAATTCAGAACGATCCAAACCCGCAATCCAATCTCCCTTCTTCACCGTTTCCCCTTCTTCTACAATATCTTGAATGGTCACATTGTAAATGCGGTAATTTCTAAGTCCAGATGGTGCTTTAATTTTAACTGAATTTTTAGCTTCAAGCTCTCCTGATGTTTCAATTATTTGTTGGAAATCGCCAAATTCCACCTTTACAATAATATCCGTCATCTTTTCATCGGTTGCTCCACCAAAAATCCAGTAGGAGATTAACGCAGCAACTGCTAGTCCGACACCAATAATTACACTTTTTTTCATATCCTTTTAACTCTGAGTTGACTATATAAAGGTAAATCTATTTAATCGGTTATATATTACCATTTGTAAATTAATGAAGCCAGCGGTATAATCGTCTTGTACGGCTCCTTATTAAAAAAAATAGCCTCCATGAATGCTATGCTCATGGAGGCTCCTCTTATTTTTGACCTTGAGGATTAATGTTTCTTTTCAATAAATTTTGCGAGGGCGCTTTCCGCATTAATTTTTCCAGACGCATAGTCTTTTACATCTTTTATCTTAATACCCAATTCTAATACTTTAGGGATTCCACAATCACAACGTGTTAAACTAACATTGAGCCACAACATCTCGTCGTCTTGAAGGCTTTTTACTGTACTCCCATAGTCCAAAATGTTGGTTTTTAGATCTTTCACAAAGGTGCCATAAAGCCCTTCTACTACTTTGTCTCTTTCGGCCTTGGTAGGCACCTTTTTATCAATAGTTTTGATATAAAAATGATCGTCGTGTTCTACTGATGAATACACTTTCATGTAAAACACTGCTCCCATGTTATCAAACCAATTGTATCGGATGTTGTTGTAATTGGTATAATAGGAATCCGAAAATTCTTCACTAAACGCTTTGTTAATAATACTTCCAAAAAGGGTTAAATCTTTTGCTGTTTTGCTTTCCTTATTTTCAGTATAAACGATTTTACCTTCAAAGGCCTTTTCTGACAACTTACCGCGTTGGTAGGCGTCAATATCTGATTTTAAAACCTCGGCTGTAATCCCGCCAGAAGTTCGGTGGTTGGAATAGTAATACGTTTCGAATTGTTCTTCACTTGTGGTAATCACAATCTTCTCGTTTGGTTGTAATTGTCCAATCAAATGGGCATAATCTTTAAAGAAAGTAGTTGTGACTTCCTTGAATCGCGCTTTGTTGGCTTTTCTTACACTATCCATTTTGGTATTAATGTCCTCAGAATTACCATCAGTCACAAACCCATTCGCACGGGTCACAACCACTCTAGGTGCTTTCTCCTTTTGTTTTACCTTGGTTTTAGTTTTGGTTTTAGTCTTTTCTTTGTCGTCGAATTCAAAATCTACTTCTACATCTGGAGCTACAGAATAAACAAAGCTCTCTCGGCGCCCACTTGTTCTAAATATCATTTTAGAAGGCATGTTATAAAAAATCATAACCCCATATTTAGGAATGTAGTCGCTTTTTGCACGGGTAGAATGGTAAAATAAATTATCGTTTTGACTCTCTTCCGATTTCAAGGTTTGCAACACGTTGTGCGCAATACCCAAATCTCTATCCATTTTCTTTTCATCTATTTGCCCATTGGCAAAGAAAGTAAAAACAGAAAAGAATATTGTTGCTGTTATTTTTATTGATTTCATTGTTTAATCGTTTTGAAGTTGTTCGTTGTTGTTTCCTAAGTTTGACATTAAGCTTGCTAAAACCTGATCAGTCTCCAATTGCTTTAGTTCGCTGTTAATCAATACTCTATTCATATTGTTTTCTATTGTTCTTAAATCTTCTATCCTCTTTTGCTCCAAATAATCTGCGAAATCTGCAACCAATTCTTTGGTAAAGGTTCTTTGGTTGGCTTCAGACTCTTCGAATAAATGCTGTAACATATTGACATTCTCTACCTTCATTTCTGAAATAAAGCCATCTATTATTTCTTGTGGTATTTCAGGAGTGGCCTGTGGTCTGTTGGTTATACTGGCCATTCGTTTGTTGGTCGATTGCTCCAACACAGCTACTGTATTGTTAAGCTCCTCCTTCAAAAAAGCTATTTCCTGTGCGTGGTATGTATTTTCTTTGCTCATTGCAACTTGAATCATTGCTTCAACCTCTGCGGGTGACAGGTTTTCTGATGGCTGTGCCGTTTGGTTTTCGATGGGGCCAACACTAATCGCCATTGTATTGTCCTTTAATTGAACCCGCACATCCAACAGACCAAGGGCGAGCACCACCATTACAACGGAGGCTGCAACTGCCATCAGCTTGTACATCCAAGGCAACAGGAGTACAGACTTCTCTTGTGTATGGACAGGTTTGTTGCCATTCAAAAAGCTGGGATTGGGGGGAATCACCTCTTTTTCGGGTGTTTCCTTCATCCAATGAACCATGGCTTGCATTTCTTTCACTTCAGCAAACAAATTAGCATCTTCTTTTAAAGCCGCTTCAAACGCTTGTCTCTCGCTTTCGCCCATTTCTCCATGGACATAGTCCATCACCTGTATTTCATTGTATTTATAACTCATGATAAAAAGAATCTAAGTTCACACCCATATTTGTCAATATCTTTCTCAGACTTTTTAGTCCGTAATACAGCCTGGATTTAATCGTATTTTCAGACTCCCCTATTACCTCTGCAATTTCTTTAAATTTCATCCCTTCGTACTCTTTCATAATCACCACCACTTTTTGTTCATTTGGAATTTTGAGCAAAGCCTTGGAAATCACCTCCATTATTTCGCTTTGCTGGAATGCCCTTTCCGGGTCTTCCTTTGCATTACTTCCTACAGATAATACTGCATCCCATTGCTCCTCTTGACCATTGTGCATGCGTTGAAACCTTTTGTTTCTTCTCTCTTCTTCATGACAATTGTTAATGGCTATTCTGTACAACCACGATTTGAACCCATTTGGATTTTTCAAATCTGTAATTTTATTGCTAAGCGTTATAAAAGTCTTCTGGGTTACTTCCATAGCCAAGTTATGGTCGGCGAAGTACTTATACCCAACATTATAAATTCTTTTATACCAAACATCAACCAACCCAGCTATAGCCTGTTGGTCTCCACCGATGGCTTTTACGACTGTGTTTTCTATGGGGCTTGCAATCATAGTATGGGATGAGGGATGCACCATTAAGATAGTAATTCCATTTGATTTTCTGACATTTGACTTAGAGATGCACACCACGAATAAAAAGTTTTAAAAAAATATATTTTTTTTTAAATGTATCTTCAATCCTTTTTTGCAGCTTTTACCGAACGGCTTTTTATATTTGGGAATTAATTAATAAAAATGAAGTATTTCATAAGTTTTGCACTCCGGTATATCCCGAGACCAGTATTACAAAAATTCAGTCATATTGTACTTAAAATTATGGCTGTTTTCTTAAAAGGAAGTCGGTACACCTGTCCCGTAGAAAACAAAAGCTATCGCAAATTTTTGCCTTATGGCAGGCTCCAGCCTAGAAAAAATGCTTTATGCCCGGGAAGCTTGTCTTTAGAGCGCCACCGATTGCTTTGGCTGTATTTACAGAGTAAAACTGATTTTTTCAAAAAGAAATACCACTTCCTCCATGTTGCCCCCGAACTTTGTTTTATGGAAAAATTCGAAGCGCTGCACGGAGAAGGATACATCACAGGAGATATTGAATCTCCTCTGGCCAAAGTAAAAATGGACATACATCAAATACCTTTTGAAGACAACCATTTTGATGCTGCCATGTGCAACCATGTAATGGAGCATGTTGCCGATGATATTTTGGCCATGTCCGAGATTTACCGGGTTATCAAACCTGGCGGTTGGGCTATTATCCAGGTTCCTTTTTTTTACCCCTTACCTGAATCAACCCAGGAAGACAAATCGGTAACAGACCCCAAGATGCGAGAAAAATTGTATGGCCAAGACGACCACGTACGACTGTATGGGCTGGACTACCCTAAGAGGCTTGCACAAGCTGGTTTTGAAGTTGTAGAAGACGATTACATCCATTCTTTTAGTGCAGAAGACATAGAAAAATACCGATTGCCAAAAAATGAAATTATTTACTTTTGTAAAAAGAAGGCAAACTGACGATGGGCAAACCGAATATAATTCTTTTACATGGGGCGCTTGGCTCTGTGCAACAACTACAGCCACTAGCCGAGATACTTTCCGTACCTTACCACGTACACATGTTCAATTTTCAAGGACATGGAACGGAACCATCGGGTGCCTTTGGAATAGAGGCTTTCTCTGAACAACTGGCGGTATTTATACGTACCAATGGCTTATCCAATGTTCCAATATTTGGTTATAGCATGGGAGGTTATGTTGCATTAAATTACTTTATCCAACACCCTGAAAACACTGCAAAGTTGGTTACTTTGGGAACAAAGTTTGCTTGGACTTTGGAAAGCGCGCAAAAAGAAGTTGCCTTCTTAAACCCTTCCTTTTTAGAAGAAAAAGTGCCGGCCTATGCAACAAAACTCCAACAACTTCACAGTGGAATTGGCTGGAAGAATCTATTGCAAAAAACAGCGGATATGATGCTGTCTTTGGGCAAAAATCCATTGCTTACCGCCAATAACCTTGCTGCTGTAAATAACGAAGTACTGGTATGCGTTGGTGGTGCTGACAAAATGGTTAGTAACCAAGAGTCTGAAGCCTACAGTTCCTATCTGAAAAATGGATTTCTAAGGGTCCTTCCTTCTGTGGAGCACCCTATTGAAAAAGCTCCCTTGGCCACAATCAGCCAAATGTTACAAGATCAATTTTTTATTTAGGGATTTTTACGGTAAAGGTGGTACCCTCTCCTTTTTTGGATTCAACGGACACATTTCCCTTTAATTTGAGCGCGGTTTCTTTAACTATATACAAGCCCAACCCCGAACCAGACGTGCCTTCTGTAGCCCGATAAAACATATTGAATATTTTATCCATGTGCTTTTCATCGATCCCTTGCCCGTTATCTTTAACCTGTATAACGACCCATTCTTCTTCTTCGAAAGCAATAACGCCTATTACCGGTTCCGCAGAATAAGGTCTATGGTACCGAATTGAATTAGAAATAAGGTTGTTTAATATAATTTTAATTCGTCTCGTGTCGGATTGAAATGGGTTGGGTAAATCAATTTTAATATCCTTCGCGATGCGTTCTTCGTCATCCATAAATTTAAAACCTTCGAAGGTATCAACCACCATTTCCTCCAATTGGATTGTATCCCGTTGAATTTCTAATCTAGAATTGCGGCTATAATCTATGATATCCTTAATGAAACCATCCAACTTCTTAACACTTTTCTCCATCATGTTCAGGTATTCGCTCTTGATTTCTTCCGAACTTTCGGTTTGGGCCAAATTTAGCAGTCCTAAAACAGATGCCAAAGGCGCCCGTAAGTCGTGAGAAGTGGAGTAAACAAAGGAATCCAATTCATCATTTAACTTTTTAAGCGTTTTGTTCCTTTTGTTCGCAGTATAGATTCGATATTGGAATATACCTGTAAAAAGCAATACTACCAATAGGCTTCCGCCAACTCTGAACCAAGCATTTTGATAGAAGTATGGTCGAATAACTATGGTGGCCTCTGCTCCCTTGTCGTTCCATACACCATCGTTGTTGGAGGCAATAACTTTAAACTTATAGGTACCCGGAGCGATGTTGGTATAGGAAGCTTCTCTATCGTCTGAAGTAGCCATTTGCCATTGTTCATCCACCCCTTCTAACATATATTTAAATTTCATTTTAGAGGGTGCATAATAGCTGAGCGCGGTGAAATTTATAGTAAACCTAAAATGACCTGGATCCACCACCACTTTTTTATTGTCATAGGGTCGGATGTTGTCATCTACATTTACAGCTGTGATATAAACAGGTGGAATGGAACTGTTGGTGGTTAAATTGTAGGAGTTGATAATGGACACCCCGCCCAATGTAGGCACCCATATGTCGTTGTTTTGGGTCAGCAACATTTTTGTAGCTGGAGAACATTCTCTAGAGAACATCCCATCTTTATCATCGTATTTAATGCTCTTAATAGAATTGATTTTTCTATCCAGAAAAGCAGAAACTTCTTTAACTTCAATTGAAAACAGTCCTTCTGTACTGCTTAACCATAAATGTTCGTTGTGGTCAATAATAAGATCAAAAAAAGTATCCGTACCCAAATCACCTTCCATTAACAACTTCGTAAACCCTCCATTTTCAAAATACCAAATACCCATATTAGTAGCCAGTAAGAGCCCCTGTTTATAGGGTTGAATATTAAAAAAGAGTACACCAGACGGGTCTTTGTGCAATTGGAAAATTTCAACGTTTTTCTCTTCATCAATAAAATTCAAACCACCTCCATTGGTTCCTACAACCAATCTACCATCTTCCAACTGCTCGGTACATAGAATGTATTTTCCACCCAAGCCATTGTTTTCATCGAAACGAACAAATGCATCCTTCCCATCATAAAACAGCAGCCCTGCATCTCTGGTGGCAATTACAAAGTCTCCATTTCTTGTTTTAAGGATGGTTCTGAGCAACTTAGATGGTATTTCCGATGGGTCTTTTATCAATTTTTCATTGCCCTCCTTGTCCACTTTGAGCAAACCCGCATAGGTAGCAACCCAAATTTCGTCTTCCTCTACATGGATGTCGCGCAATGTTTCTCCGGCAATAAGACCACTAATATTGAGAGATTGAACCACTCCATTTATATTCAGATAGTCCACATCGCCATTATCAGAACCTATTAAGAAGCCTTTGTCTCCATAGTTTTTAACAAAACTACTCCGAGTTAAGCTCAATCCATTTTTGACGGTAATATTATAAAAGTTACTTTCTTTGAGCTTGATTAGCCCACCTTTGCGTGTTGCGGCCCAAATATTTTGTTCGTAATCAAAACAAACAGAAGTAATTTCCCTAGCGGGAAGGCCATCCTCTTCTTTTAAAAACTCAAAATTTTCTAGAGCGGTATTGGAACGGGCCAAACCATTTTTGCAAGAGTACCAAATATTTCCCCTGTTATCCAAGTGGATTTCGTTAACTCCATTGCCCATCAAGGCCCCTATTTGGGTAATTTCTTTTGTAATGGTGTTGATTTTATTAAGACCATCATAGGTACCAACCAGTACAATAGAATCACTTATTTGCTCTATGTTTAGTATAACGTTATTGCCCTTGAATTTGGATAAATCATAGTGTTCAAACCTTCCATCGGCATAATGGTAAACACCATCTCCATCCGTACCTACCCACACACTACCATCCAAACCATTGGACAGCTCCATTACTTCCAAATGCTTGCCATCTCTGTCGCCAACTTGAACATTTCTGATGCTGTCGCCATTGTCATGAAACAAACCATTGGTCATGGTTCCAATCCAAATGTGCCCTTTTGCATCTTCAATAACTGCTCGAATACTACTAGGCAAGGTGTCGTTGTGCTCGTACATACTGAATCGGCCATTGTTGTACCGCAATACCCCGTTGGTCTGGGTAGTGATCCACAAACCATTTTTACTGTCTTCAAAAATTTCGTAAAAAGCATTAAAATCCATAGAATCTATATTGGATTTGTCGTACTCATCGAAGTGCATACCATCGTATCGGATGATTCCATTGAAGGTGGTAGCCCAAATAAACCCGTCTTTCGATTGTATTACATCGTTTAAATTATTGGACACCAGACCATCATCCGTGTTCCAATATTCTAAAGTCAACTGTTTGAGAGACGGGCTCTTACGCCCCAACTGGACGGGCTCCTGTGCTAAAACAGGTACCAACAACACATAAAAATAAACACAAAATAGTGTTAGAATCAATCTAAAACTCACGATTAAATAGGCTAAATTAAGGTGAAAATATAATATTTTTTTTCCATATAAACGCGGTTAGTACCAATTTAACCAGAACTTATTTAAACAAAAAAAGCCCGCAATTGCGGGCTTCATCGAATATAGTCAGTTTAAATCTTATTTTACTTTATCTACAATTGCTTTGAAAGCATCCGGATGGTTCATCGCTAAATCAGCCAACACTTTTCTGTTCAACTCAATTTCAGCTTTTTTGATATTCCCCATCAACTGAGAATAAGAAGTTCCATTTACTCTAGCACCAGCATTGATACGCTGAATCCAGATTTTTCTGAAATCTCTTTTCTTTTGTTTTCTATCTCTGTAAGAATAAGTAAGTCCTTTTTCAACGGCATTTTTAGCAACCGTCCATACGTTACTGCGTCTACCCCAGTAACCTTTAGCTAATTTTAATATTCTTTTTCTTCTTGCTTTTGAAGCAACGTGATTGACCGATCTAGGCATAATTTTTTAAGTTTTTTGGTATTTGGTGGTTCCATTGAACACTTTTTATAACCAAATCCCTGGTGAAACAATTACCTTATTATAAAGGGTATTATTAAAGGTTAAGCATGTCTTTAACCTTAGGCTCATCTGTTTTATGAACCAATCCTGCTTTTGTAAGGTTCCTTTTTTGTTTGGTCCCTTTTTTAGTCAAGATATGACTTTTGAAAGCATGCTTTCTCTTAATCTTTCCTGATCCTGTAAGCTTGAATCTCTTCTTAGCTCCGGATTTAGTTTTTACCTTTGGCATTTTAAATATATTTTAAACTATATTCGATTCTTATTTTTTAAGCGCTTTTGGAGTAAGAATGATCGACATTCTTTTTCTTTCCAGCTTCGGGAGTTGCTCTACTTTTGCATATTCTTCCAATGCTTGGATGAATTTCAATAATAAAATCTCTCCTCTTTCTTTAAACACAATTGTTCTTCCTACAAAGTGTACGTAAGCCCTAACTTTTGCTCCTTCTTTTAAGAACTTCTCAGCATGCTTTAGTTTGAAATTAAAATCATGGTCATCGGTATTGGGGCCAAATCTAATTTCTTTAACAACTGTCTTGTGGGCCTTTGACTTAATTTCCTTTTGCTTTTTCTTCTGCTCATACTTAAATTTTGAGTAGTCGATCACTTTACAGACAGGCGGATCTGCTTTAGGAGAAATCTCCACTAAGTCAAGTCCTTGCTCTTTAGCAATTTTTATTGCGTCCTCTCTGCTATAGATGTCCACTTTTACATTTTCACCTACAACACGTACAAATGACGCTCTAATTTTTTCATTAATTTTGTACGGTTCTTCGACCCTTAATGGCCGTCGAAAATTTTTTATTCTTTTACCGATTTTAACCTCCTTGTTTATTTCGCCCTGTTAATAAAGTTTGCAAATATCGACAATTATTTCAGTAAACAAAAACAATTGCATTATTTGATTTTGGTATATTACTTAGTTTCGAGATCTTTATCAATCTCTTCCTGATATTTTTTTGTAAAGGCTTCAAAAGACAAGCTGCCCAAATCCCCTTGACCATGCCTCCTTACCGATAGCTCATTGTTTTCTTGCTCTTTCTCTCCAACAATAATCATGTATGGCACCTTTTTAACTTCTGCATCTCGAATCTTTCGCCCTATTTTCTCATCTCTATGGTCTATAAAACCTCTTATATCTTCCTCTGCCAATTGGTTGTACACCTTTTGAGCATAGGCTTCGTATTTTTCAGAAATTGGTAAAACAGCAATTTGATCTGGAGACAACCACAATGGGAAATTACCACCACAGTGCTCAATCAAAACGGCAACAAAACGCTCCAATGAACCAAAAGGTGCTCTGTGGATCATCACAGGCCTGTGTTTTTGGTTGTCGGCCCCAGTATATTCTAATTCAAAACGCTCTGGCAAGTTGTAGTCTACCTGAATCGTACCAAGCTGCCACTTTCTGCCCAAAGCATCCTTGACCATAAAATCCAATTTCGGACCGTAAAAAGCGGCCTCCCCTTTTTCGGCTACAGTGATCAAATTCTTTTCGTCCGCCGCTTCTTGAATTTCTCTTTCCGCCCTGTCCCACAACGCATCCGATCCAATGTATTTTGTCTTATTTTCCGGGTCTCGTAATGAAACTTGCGCTGTAAAATCAGTAAAGCCAAGTGCGTTGAACACGTAGAGTACCAAATCAATTACTTTAATAAATTCTTCTTTCACTTGGTCCGGTCGGCAAAAGATATGGGCGTCGTCTTGTGTAAACCCCCTTACCCTCGTAAGACCGTGTAGTTCTCCATGCTGTTCGTAGCGGTAAACCGTTCCAAATTCTGCATATCTTATAGGTAATTCTTTGTACGACTTAGGCCGTGCTTTGTATATTTCACAATGGTGTGGACAGTTCATTGGTTTCAACAAGAACTCTTCTCCTTCGTGGGGTGTATGGATGGGTTGGAATGAATCTTCGCCATACTTTTCATAGTGCCCAGAAGTAACATACAATTCTTTGTTACCAATATGCGGGGTTACCACAGGGTCGTAGCCAGCTTTTACTTGCGCTTTTCTTAAAAAGTTTTCAAGCCGATCTCTCAGCATGGTTCCTTTTGGCAACCAAAGCGGTAGCCCTAGCCCAACTTTCTCTGAAAACGCAAACAAATCCAACTCTTTCCCCAGTTTTCTGTGGTCTCTTTTCTTAGCCTCTTCAATGCGTTCTAAGTGCTCAGTAAGTTCCTTTTGCTTCGGAAACGACACACCATAGATTCTAGTCAGCTGCTTGTTGTTCTCGTCGCCTCTCCAGTAGGCGCCTGCAACGCTAGTTAATTTTATTGCTTTTACAAACCCAGTATGAGGAATATGCGGTCCTCTACACAGATCTGTAAAATTCCCCTGGTGGTAAAATGTAATGGTACCATCGTCTAAATTATTGATGAGTTCCAATTTATACTCATCGTCTTTTTCAGTATAATATTTTAATGCATCTGCTTTTGAAATATCTTGTCTTTTGAACTCGTTTTTTTGACGAGCCAACTCGATCATTTTTTTCTCTACTGCGGCTAACTCTTCTTCTCCGAATGTCTTTTCACCAAAATCTACGTCGTAATAAAACCCTGCTTCTATAGAAGGTCCGATACCCAATTTTACTCCTGGATACATTGCTTCCAACGCCTCCGCCAATAAATGTGCCGAAGAATGCCAAAATGTAGCCTTACCGTCCGTATCATTCCAGGTCAACAATTGAATGGCTGAATCTTCTTCAATTGGTCTAAACGAATCCCAAACCTCTCCATTAATCTTGGCTGCCAGTACATTTCTAGCCAATCCTTCGCTAATGCTTTTGGCTACATCCATACTAGAGCTTCCTTTGGAATATTCTCTAACACTCCCGTCCGGTAAAGTAATTTTTATCATTTTATAATATCTTTTCGCAAATATTGGTAAAAACACCAAAAATACACAATGATATTGGGTATAAAAAAAGCGATATTCTAAAAAAAGAACATCGCTTCCATCTATTTCACAACTTTTATATACTAATCTCTACTTGATTTTTAACCAAATCGTCATAGGTATCCCTTTTTCTAATCAACTGTGCTTTGCCATTATGGATTAAAACTTCTGCTGGCCTGAACCGTGAGTTATAGGTAGATGCCATGCTGTAACCATAGGCTCCTGCACTTTTAATTACGACCAAATGGCCCTCCTCTACTTTGTTCAGTTGCCTGTCAATGGCGAAATTATCAATTTCACAAATATTGCCAACCACGGTATACTTTTCCTTATCTCCCGCTGGATTGCTCACATTTACTAAATCGTGGTGGGCGTTGTACATCATTGGGCGGATCAAATGGTTGAACCCTGAATCTACTCCCACAAATTCTGCTCCTGAATTTTGCTTCCGAAGTACACAGGTTGTGAGCAAATAACCCGAGTTCATCACTAAAAACCTACCTGGCTCAAACCACAATTCTAGTTGGCGACCATATTTTTTACAGAATGCGGCAAATACAGGATCTAACGCTTGTCCAAGTGCCACCACATCAATTACTTCTTTGCCATCTCCAACATCTACTTTTATTCCACCACCAAAATCAATAAATTCTAAATTCTCGAATTGCAAAGCAATGTCAAAAACCGCCTGGGCTCCATTGATAAAAATTTCAGGTGTCATTATTACTGAAGAACTGTGGATGTGAATTCCATTGATGCGCAGCCCATATTCCGACTCCATTCTTTTTACTTCCGAAATTTGGTCTATGGATATTCCAAACTTAGACTGTTTGTGCCACCAATCTACTTTTTCAGTCTGAGACTGGGCTGCTATATGGGGGTTGAGTCTTATGCAAACCGGTTGTTGGTTGCCGTATTTTTCTGAAAATTTAAGCAGATTGGAAATATTTTCAATATTAATATTTACGCCCATTTCTACAGCGGTCTCGATTTCAGAAAAATCAACACAATTGGGTGTGAAAACGATTTCTTCTGGTTCAAAACCAGCTTCCAAACCCATTTTTATCTCCGGTATGGAAACGGTATCCAGGCCGGTGCCATTTTTTTTCATCAACTTCAATATGCTAATATTGGTTAAGGCTTTGCAGGCATATTTAATTTTTAAATCAACAGAAGAAAATCCTTGCCTGAACTGTCTAATATTTTCTTCTATAGCCTGGGCATCATAAATGTACAAAGGAGATCCAAATTGTTCTTTTAAAGACTCAAACTTAGTACCTTGCAATTGATAAGATCCGTTTTTTAATTCCATTCCTCTATTCTATTAAAATATTTGTTTTTCTAAGTTTTTCTACCCGTTCCTTTAATTCCACCACCCGATCCAACTGTTTGTCTAAATAAGTATAAAGCAGATTATTTCGCAAATGCCAGGTGAGCATGCCATGGGCACCCCACTGGATGTAAATAGGAAGCAATTCCTTTTCCTTTTGGCTCAGTGTTCTTTTGGTTGCATAGGCTTTTAAAAAAGCCTGCATCAGGTCCTGATCCAGCACGTTATTTTTAAAACAAAAACCATTAATGGTCATGCCCACATCAAAAAGTAAATAGTCCTGACAAGCCTCTTCAAAATCTACAATAGCCACCAACTCATTCCCTTTGAAAAGCGTATTATCTGGAAACATATCCCCATGTACAATACCTTGAGGTAAGTCCTCTTTTAAAAAAGGTTTTAAAAAATTACTTTGTTCTATATAATAGGCTTTAATTGTGCTAAGGTCTACAGTAGCCCTTTCCCATTCTGCAATAATCTGGTCACAGGTGTTGATATGGACCGCATTTTTTTTGTTAAGTCCTTGGATTGTCCCTAAAGTACTCAACTGGCCTGTACACATTCCCATTTCGGTTACCACTTCATGGTTGGCAACGGGCGTTGTACCCTCCTTAAACTCAAACAACATCCAATAATAAGGTTGTGCCACATGGATAAAATTGCCTTGTTGGTCTGCCACCGGATAGGCCGTTGGGAAATCAATCTTTTTTAAAGCCCCCATCAACTGCACTTCAAATTTTATTAAATCCAATGGCTGTTGTTTGCACAAACGAAAAAGAAAAGGCCCTTTATTGGTTTCCAGTTTGTAATTTTCGTTGGCATAACCCAAACTCAAATTCACAGGTTGTCCAATTACTATGAGACCATAAAAATCCTCGACATCCCGAACCAATGCCTCGAGATTGGTATCTATCATTTTTTTTTCAGACATCCACTTAATTCTTTTGAATTGGGGTTAATTTAAAACCAAATTGGTAGTTGGCATAAGGCAACGTGTATTGTGGATGGGTTCTGGCACCCCAAGTATTGTCTCCACCCACACCCATTTGTTTGTAGTCAATATGGAGGCTAATAACCTCTCCTTTTTTTACCTCATTGCCGTGTTTGTTTTTGGAAGACCTTCCAGTATGGTCCAAAATAGCCGTATCAAAATGGTGGGCAGTGAGGTCAATGGTTGGTTTTCCCATCACTTTTATCCCTTTTCCATTGGTGTCGGTGAAGGACGCCCAATAAACATCTGATTTATTGCCATTTTCTTGTGGTCTTACATAGGCCGTATATTGCTCCCAAACCGTACCTTCGTACACCCCAATTTTGGCACTAGATTTTCTATCCCAATAACTTTCGTGCGGGCCCCTTCCAAACCATTTCATTTGTTCATAAGTTGGCTCCAACAGCATTTTCATTCCTATCCGAGGAATTTCCGAGGTACTGTCAGGTCCTGCAACCAGCTCTGATTGCACATCCAGTGCGCCCATATTGTCTATCGAATAGACCGTTTTTATTCTTCCATTTCCAGGTAAGTGGCTATGGGTAACTTCGACAGCTTTTTTGTTGGCACTTACTTCGATCGACTCCACTTTTAATACATTTCCAGCTTCTTGCCAAACGGCGCACCTTTTCTGCATCCCGTTGCCTAAATCGTTGTCTACAGGTGCCCTCCAAAAATCATAGACCAACGATCCACTAAATAGTGTTTCTTGGTTGGAAGTAAGCGTTGTCAACCACCCTTTTTCTAAATCAATTGCAGCAGTTGTTTGGCCATTGCTCATAACTATCTTATTGGCTTCTTTTTTAATTTGCACGTTAGAAAACGCAACCTTTTCTATTGGTTTGTCCTGTAATACAAACTGTTCCCAAGCTACCACATTTCCTTTTTCTACTCCATTTTCGGTAGAAGCCAAAGTACACGCTATATTTAAAATATAGGAGGCGTTCGCTTTGAATTTAAATGGAGGGTCTACTTTAAAGCGCTTCTTTGACTGCGCGTCTACTGGATAAAAATTCAATTCCTTTTCATATTTAAGCATCCCATCTTCTAAAATGGAATAAGAAAATACCAAGTTCTTAGAATTGCGGAAAAAGTTTTTATTGAAGACTTCGTACACACCACCTGCAGCATCAATTTGTGTGAATTGATAAGGCTGGTATACTTTTTTAACTTCTTGAAGGTAGGGGTAAGGGCTTCTATCCGCCCGCACCAAACCATTCGCACAAAAGGAGGAGTCATTCATGTTTTTAGGGTCTCCCATATCTCCGCCATAAGCCCAAACCTCCACACCGTTTATCTGCTTGGCTATGGTTTGGTCAGACCAATCCCAAATGAACCCACCTTGTAGATTGGGATATTGATCGATCACATCCCAATAATCTTGTAAGTTGCCCACACTGTTGCCCATGGCATGCGCATATTCGCACAATATCAAAGGTCTTGGATCTTCTTTTTTTGCAAACTCTTCTATAAACCACTTATTTTTGTACATCGGAGTTACAATGTCGGTGTGCTCTTTGTACCAAGCAGGCTGGTATTGTACCATTCTTGTGCTGTCCTGCTTTTTTAGCCATTTGTAATTGTTTGCAAAATTGCGCCCATCGCCTGCTTCATTGCCCAACGACCAAATAATAATAGAAGTAAAGTTTTTATCTCGTTCATACATTCTTTTGGTTCTATCCAAATAAGCTGCCTCCCATTCCAAATTATCCGATACTCCTTCATAACTGGACTCGTGGAATTGCATGCCGTGGGCTTCTATATTCGCTTCATCCACCACATAAAGCCCGTAGGAATCACAAAGCTTGTACCAGCGCACATCGTTCGGGTAATGACTGGCCCGCACTGCATTGATGTTGTTTTGTTTCATCATTTTCACGTCTTGCAGCATATCTTCAAACGGAATGCTGCGCCCTGTTACTGGGTGCCATTCACAGCGGTTCACACCTTTAATATCTATTGCTGCCCCATTGACCAACAATTGGCTGTTTTTAATTTCTATACTTCTAAATCCGATTTTTTGATGGGTGGCCGATACGAATTCTCCTTGTTCGTTGAATAGTTCTATATTAAAATCATACAAAACTGGGTTTTCCGCTGACCATTGGCGCACGTCTGGCACGTTGTATTGCCAGGAACCGGAATGGGTGGCTTCTGCCACTAGCGTTCCATTTAAACTAAGCGATGTTTTTAATTTACCCTTGCCTTGAATGGATGCGTCAAAATGCAACAAACCGGTATTGTAACTAGGATCCAACCCCCCGTTAAGCCGATAATCTTGGATGTAGACAGGTTCTGTTACATAAACCGCTACCGATCTTTCCAACCCGCTTACGCGCCAGGTATCTTGCCCTTCCAGGTAAGCTCCATCGCTCCATCGGTACACTTCCACTGCAATGTCGTTTTCACCTGTTGTTACGGCATTGGTAATGTCAAATTCTAAAGGTACTTTGCTTCCTTTTCCCGCTCCAACTTTCTGCCCATTTACCCAAACATAAAATGCCGATCGCACCGAACCAAAGGATAGGATGGTCCTCTTTCCTTCCCATTCTTTTGGTACTTCAAACTTCTTTTTATAAGACCCTACTGGATTTTCTTCTGGCACCATCGGAGGGTTGGGTGTAAATGGATACTCCTCATCTAGGTAATAAGGTATACCATACCCCTGTAATTCCCAGTTTCCTGGTACATCAATGTCAGGCCATTCTTTGGTGTCATATGTTTTTTTATAGAATTCTTGCGGTCTAATTGCATCCTTTTCACTGAACTGAAACTTCCATTTCCCATCCAACGACAAAAATCTGTTGGATGCCATTTTATTGCCTTCGTTGGCCAAGTCTACCTGCTCAAATTCAAAAAAACTTGCTCTAGGAGCCAAAACTTGCTCTCCTAAAAACTTTGGGTTTTCCCAATGTGGGTGTGGCCCTTCCTCCACTTTATTTTCTGCCGAACAAGCAGATAATAAAATCAAAAAGGCAATTTTCCAATAGTGTCTATTTATCATCGTTATTCACTTATCATCATTAATAAATGGGCTGCTGTCCAACTAAAGTGTGGCGCATTCAACCCTTCCCCACTTATTGGGTGGTAATTTTCGTAAAGGGGTTGGCCTTTAACTGCCATTCCTTCTGCGTTTGTTATTATTTTTTTTGTCAATTCTGTTGCTTCCTTTTGGAACCCATACTGCTTCAGACCTTCTATGGCAAAGTAAGCTTGGTCCAACCAAACAGGCCCTCTCCAATAGCCGTTTCTAGGGTTAAAATCTTGGTGGCTGGCATCGAAAGTTGGCAATGGAACAAAGGTGTTGAACTTGGAAGTATCCATTACAATATTCTTAATCGATTCCGCCTGCTCCGAAGAAGCGATTCCGGCCCAAAGCGGGATCCAGCCTTCGGGCCCATAAACAGCCACATGTTTTTTGGTGGAGAGTTCCACATCGTGGTAAAACCCTGTTGCCTCGTTATAAAAAGTACTATTAATTAAATTTTTGAGAACTCCTGCCCCTGCAGTGTATTCGTTAGACTTCTTTTGTTGCCCTGTTGCCAAAAATAAAGCTGCAAGCTGTAGCTTTTCGTAATAAAGGTAGGCGTTGAGGTCAACAGATTCTTGGGTAAGCGACCAAGCTTTGGCGCTATTTTGAACCATTACCGGCGCATCAAATCGCACGGCATTGTCCATACCACTTTCCCAAGCCGCTGCTACTCTTGTTCCGTCGGTAGAACCATATTCACACAGTCCGTTTTGATCGTTGTCCCTTTCTTTGTACCACCATAGATGGTATTTTTCTAAAGCAGGCAACAGGTCGCGAACAAAAGCGGTGTCTTTGGTTTGTTGAAAAACTTTGTTAATTGCCCAACCCGAAAGGGGTGGTTTTGTATCCCTCCAATTGTTGTTTTCTTGAATGGAATCTCGGTATACACAATCTGCGATCATGCCTTGATGGTTTTGAAAGGCATACATGGCTCTAATTTGCTCCTTTGCCAAATCAGGGTTAAACTTTAAGAGTGCGACGGCATGTTTCCATGAGTCCCATGACCAAAACCCATAAAACCCTCGATAAGCATAAGAAGGGAAAAGCCCATCATGAGGGAGCCCACCAGTGGCACTTTTCCAATTGCCCAACAAGGTTTGAATGGATTTAATTTTAACCAGTTCAGCCCACTTCTTTTGGTTGTATTCTGGTTTAATGCGAACAGACTGTAACATGGCATCCCACCTATCGGTGTTGTTTACAAACGCTTGCTGCAATGCGCCCTTTGTATTCCATTTTTTTATTTCAACTTGGGCTTCCTTTAAGGAAAAACAAACACTGTTCACAAAATACAATTCAAGGGTTTCGCCTGAAGGCAGGGTTGTTTCCTTAAAATTATAAACATATCCATTTTCAATTTTATTTAAATCAAAGGGCTGTTCGACTGGCATGGTTACATGAAACAATCCGGTTTTTTTGTTCTCCCAAACAATAGGGTTTTCTTGGGAGTAGGCAAATAGTGTATCTTTGAACCGCTGCCCTTCATAAGAACCTGAAAACGGTATTGGTGCAACTCCTTCATTTTTAATGGTAGTTCTCTGCACCGCCGTTCTATCTGATACAAAGATTAAATCCATTTGTACGGATAAACTTTCAGTAGAAAATGTTTGCTTGAGTTTACCAGGACTGCTTTGTTGATTGAACTGCTGAATTGAATTATTTTCTAAAACAGAATGTCCTGCAACAACTAGGTCCAGCGCAGCAAAATGGGTCCCAGTCCAATTGCCCCATTCTTCCCCCATCGTGTAGGGACCAACAAATTTACCCGCCATGGTTTTATTTTCTGGCAAGGCATAACTATGCCATGCACCCAAGTCCGCAAAACTGAACACGGATAAATCGCGTGTATTTTCTGGCTCCCCTTTATAATCGAGTACATTAAAATGCGCTTCTGTAGTAGGTATTGGTTCTGTAGATTGCTGGTTTTGGTATTGACAGCCATTCGCGAACAGTAAAACCATACAATAGATTCCTATATTCTTCATTTAAAATAAGTTAACCAGAGGAGATAAATTCTATCTCCTCTGTATATGCTTTAGTGGTTATTATTTTCAATTTACAAAAAGAATACTTCCCATATTCTATTCTAATTTTGTTTCCAATTTAAAAAATTGCGGCGGCCCGTCGTTGGCAGCACAAATCAAATAATCGACTCCATCCATGGCAATAATTTCCATTTTCTTTACTTCACCTGAAGTATAAATCTGATGGTCTTGGTTTTCTACC
Source organism: Cytophagales bacterium Alg240-R148 (assembly GCA_900537185.1). Classification (GTDB taxonomy): domain Bacteria; phylum Bacteroidota; class Bacteroidia; order Cytophagales; family Cyclobacteriaceae; genus Alg240-R148. Next base: position 679,316 of record LS999826.1, on the reverse strand, counting down.
CAACGCCACCCGCCGTCCGTATTCTCTAACATCATTCCATAAGATCCATCCGCTCTTGGTGTTTCTGGTTCTGACCCAAATAGGTTTCCAGCGGCAAACAACTCCTCTTTGCCATTCGAGTTGAAATCATATGCAATGAAATCATTGATGCTACTCATCTGGAAAGCGTTTTCAAAAGCCGTGAACTCCGCTAAGCCAGAATCGTTAATTTTTAAATAGCCCGATGCAAAATTGTGCACCTCCCTTTTTTCCATAACACCCAAGGATTCTCCAATTACATCCGCAATGGTGGCAGAAGCAAAAGCATGGTAAGTTGGGTACTTCTCTTTTATTGAAGGGATTTGATTGGAGGTGCATTCTCTGCCTCTTAGTGGTACCACAGCCCCTTGCTCCACATACCCCAGTAGAAGGTCTTGTCGTCCGTTCGCATCCACATCTCCAGAATACAAATAAAACGGAGCGGTATCGCTGGCTTTGTACTTGTAATTTAAGCCTAAATTCCCCAAGAGTACTTCCTTATTTCCACTTCCATCCATATCTTTAATATCTACTGAGAAATACCACCCTTTCAGTTTTTGTTGGCTGTTTATCTGCTTTTGGATTATTGTACCGTCTACCACTTCCATCCATATGGGCTCCATCCATTCTCCAACAAAAAACAAGTCCAACATCTCGTTGCCATCCACCTTTCCGACCGCCACATCGGTAACCATCCCGAGGCCTAATAAAGCAGGTGCATGTTGAGCTGTTACATCCACAAACCTTCCTTTTTTATTTTCCAATAGACGGGCACCAGTACCTCTTGGATACTGACCGGGAACCGCCTTTCCCGCTACCAGCAAGTCCATTTGCTCGTCGTTGTTAAAATCCAACGCTACCATTTTTGAGGTGTTGGTGGTACCCATCACTTGTTTCTTTTTGAAAAGTCCAGCGCCTATATTTTCATACACCCTATCCTGCAACATAACATGGTTCTCTGTTAATTCATACCCTCCGGTTCCTACTATTAAATCCAGGTCTTTGTCCCCATCAATATCCATGAAAATAGCATCATTGTCTTCATAGATTTTATCCAATTCAAATACTTTGTTTGCAGGTTCCATAAAACTACCCTGTTTCTGCAGGTATATTCTACCCGCTTGCCCCATGCTTCCTCCAAAGAATACATCTTCCAACCCGTCGTTGTTGATATCCCCAACCGCTAGGGCTGGCCCCAGATTACTTTGTTTGTGTGGCAACAAAGATTCCCTTTTATAATCGTCGAACTCATTTTCGGCATGTACATACCCAATGCCCAGGACCTTAGGATCGACCATCCTGTCTTCCAATTGTTTCGGCTTGGGCCCGAGCTTATTGTGCGCCGCATAGCCCACCTGTAACACAGCATCCAACCCTACTTCTTGCAGTACTGTATGGGTGTTATCCGGCCATATTACCTCAACAGAATCGAGGTCGGAATTAATATCCAGCCCAATGGTAAGCAGTTCGGCACTTGCCGATTGGTACCCTTTGGTATAGTTTTGATAATACTGCTGCTTCATAGATTGTTGGTGCACCACAACTGTAGCTCCAATGGCGTTGACATTGCCTTTTGGCCCTTCAAGTTTGACTTTTAGATAATGCCGTTTTTGCTTTTCTACGGCATTATTTTTTAATATGGTGGCATAAGAATTAACATTGTTGGTAATGATCTCAAGATCTCCATCGTTGTCCAGATCTGCAAAAGTGGCGCCATTTGCAAAATTCTTCATGAGCCCCAATTGCACCCGCTCCATTTTCAAACCACCAGAATTAAAATACAAGTGGTCCTCAACCGGCCTTTCGGGTGTTTTATGGATCAATTCAAGCATTAAATCCGTGTAATTCTCTTTTCGTGCATAGGCCTCTTCCACCCTTTTTTTCTTGAAGACCCTATAATCGTTGTTTCTAAAATCCCGTTGGATTCCGTTGGTTATGTATAAGTCTTTGGTACCGTCCAAATTAAAATCTTGTGTAAGCGGGGCCCAACTCCAATCGGTATTACTTACCCCCATCCATTGAGCTACTTCAGAAAATTTCATATTTCCCTGGTTCAGCTGTACTGAATTGAACATATATTGGTAGTGAAAACCTTGGTCCACTGCTTGGCGAAATTTTGCAGGATTCATTCCGCTCATGGAGGTTTTAATACCATAGTTTTTTTCTGAAACCATGTCCAAAACCACCACATCGGGCCGAAGGTCGTTGTTGAGGTCCGATACAGAAACCCCCATTGAAAAATTAGAACCATGGCGCATGGAAGACTTCATCTGTTCTTTAAAACTACCATTTTGTTGGTTGATGTAGAGGTAATCGTGTTCGTTGTAGTCGTTGCTCACATAAATATCTGGAAACCCATCTTGATTAAAATCCCCAACTTCAGCTCCTAGCCCAAAACCCATGGCATGTGCATGGATACCAGCCTCTACTGTTACATTTTTAAAATGTCCTCCGGTGTTCTCCATTAACTGGTCGCCTACATAAGGCGCATAAGATGCCCGCAAGGAATCTGTATTGGTTACAGACAATTTGTTAATGTTGTGGTTGAGAATAAAAACATCCAGGTCGTTGTCCAAATCATAATCAAAAAAAATTGCTTGGGTGGAATAACCCGCATGGTCAAGATTGTATTGGGCTGCTCTTTCTGTGAATGTTAGGTCTCCATTGTTAATGTAGAGCTCATTTTTTCGATGTTTTACAGGAAGCCGACCGGATTTGGAACAATAAAAATCTGGCCATCCATCTTGGTTGATGTCCACAATTGTAATACCGGTAGTCCAACTTTTAGAATGTTTTATACCGGATGTAGCTGTAATATTTTTAAACTTAAAATCACCTTGATTCAGGTACAATTGTTCTGGACCCAAATTAGAAGTGAAAATTAAATCGGTTAAACCATCTCTATTGAAATCCGCAGCTGCGGTGCCTCCTCCGTTGTAGTAATACTCGTATTCCATCGCATTCATTTGAGCCGTTTCCGGCACTTTATTTATAAAGTCGATGTGGGATACCTCCAGTTGAACTGGTTCAAAATCCGGTAAATTTGGATTTTTTTTAACGGGAAACTGGCAAGCGCAACAAGTTATCACTAATAATATCCAATTTATTACCACCTTCCATTTCACCTGCATAATTACCTCCATTGCGCCCATTGTTATTGTTTTAATTGCAAGCTTTGCATTGGTCCATTGTTGACTATAAAAGTGTGCACTTTGCCATGGGCAGTATTTACTGGAAGTATTGCCTTGACCTGCCCTTGGATTTCCAGACCACTTTTATAGGGGTGAATTGGTTGAAATTGCCCGGCACCATTGCCAAGTAACAACAATCCCTTGCTGGCATCTGCTCTGGCGGTTTCCACTTCAGAACCATACCAGTTTCCAGCTACAATTAAATCCAGATTTCCATCTTGGTTGATGTCATCAACCAAAACGGCATTAACAGAAGACACCTGGGCTTCCACGGGTAGGTTGTTCGAAGCGAAATGGAAAGCTCCGAGATTCTCGACATAGGTAGAGTGAAAGTTAGTAGCTTTTAAATGTAAAGATTGAGCAAGGGATTCTTCTCCATAAACGGCCCCAACTTCTGCAACCCCAAAAGCCGCATAAGACTCGTATTTTTGTTGGATGGAGGGGATTTGGGCAGAGGAACACTCCCGCCCTCGAAGAGGAAATTCTTTCCCTTTTTTGTCGACATAACTCAAAACAATATCTGTTTTGTTGTTGCCATCAAAGTCAGATCTGTACAAATGAAATGGGGCATCAGGGCTGGATTTGTATTTATAATTTTTACCCAAGTTACCAAACACCAGGTCCTGATCCCCATCTTTATCAAAATCTCCAGAAGCAACACTAAACCACCAACCGGACATTTTTTGATTCCATTCTTTATTATTTTGAAGTTCCAATTTCTTAGAATTGTTGTGGTAGATTTTAGGAACCATCCACTCTCCTACTACTACCAAATCTTTGATTCCATTATTGGAAAGGTCTACCCACTCTGCATCTGTAACCATGCCATTGGGTACCTCCTTAAAAACGTGGTTACCAGGCACAAACCTACCGCCTTCATTGATCAAAAAAACCGATTCAACTGGTGCTCCATAAGCCCAGGCTTGGTGCCTTGCACCAACAAATAAATCTGGATCCCCGTCCTGATCAAAGTCGTACGGCTGCACCACAGAAGAACTGAAATTCAAAGAAGGCAATAACCCTTCACTTTTAATAAATTGGCCATTGCCAATATTGGTATACAGCCGATCTTGGTATTCAGGGGCTCCATGGACCCATTCATTCCCTCCACTTGCCACATATAAATCCAAATCATTGTCATTATCGAAGTCAAAAAACACGGCATTTATATCTTCGAAAACTGAGTCGGCATCCAATACATCGGATTGCACCTTTTCGAACCCAGCGACAGTTTGAAGGTATACCACTGGTTTTTCTCCATGTGCGCCACCAAAAAACAAGTCTTCTCTCCCGTCGTTGTTAATATCTCCTTTTGCCACAGCAGGCCCCATTTGGGACATTTTATGTGGTAGGAGTAGTTCAATATCAAAATCATTGAATTCATTTTCCACATGTTTCCATTGGAACAATTTATCCGTGGGTTCAAAAAATTGAGGTGCTTTTTTATCCTGATTTTGAGTGATTTTAACGGCCTTTAACTTGTCTTTGTTCAGCAGCAACAATTGGTTGGGGACAATATTCTTTAAAAGGTTCTTGGATTGGTCAGGCCATTGCACTTCAAGCGAATCAATGGGCTCCTCTCCCAAACCAAAAGTGAGCCTTCCGCTAACCGAAGATTGGAACCCTCGCACCGGATTTTGAATCAAAGTTTGTTTTTTTCCTGCTTGGTATATGGTTACGCAGGCTCCCACGGCGTTAGGGTTTAAGGTTGCCCCCTTGAGCTCTACAGATATAAATTGTTTGTTTTTACTTTTGTTTTCATAAAAAGTAGCGGGTGCATCTATGTTGTTTACCACTACATCCAAGTCTCCGTCGTTATCTAGGTCAGCATATACAGCACCAGATGCAAAATCCAAATATTCGGACTTCCATTCCTTGCTTTTGTTGCTAAAAGTAAGGTTTCCATTGTTCTTGAAAACATAATTATCCAGTGGCTTTTCCGGAATATCTTTTAAAATACCATTAATAAACTGGAGGGTGTCTTTGTTATCCTGCTTTGCGAAGGCAGCTTGTTTATTGGCAAATTCAATTTTAAAGTCGTTGTTACCATTGTCTTTTTTAAATCCATTGGTAATAAAAAGGTCTTTGTGCCCATCCAGATCCAAGTCCACAAACAAAGGAGCCCAGCTCCAGCCAGATTTGGCAACATTGGCCAAATAGGCCACCTCTGAAAAGGCGCCATTTCCTGTATTCATTTGAAGGGTATTCATCATGTATTGGTGGTGCAAGCCAGTTTGCACTGCATTGTTGAAAAAATCAATATCCATAGATGCCATACCTGTTTTTGAATCAAAATTGTTGTCGTAGGCCATTTCACATGTCATAATATCCTGGAAGCCATCGTTGTTGAAATCGCTTACATCAACACCCATAGCGAAATTGGATATATGCCCGGTCTTAGATTGGATTACTTCCCTGAAAGTACCGTTCTGGTTGTTGTAATACAGGTAGTCTGGTTCAGAATAATCGTTGCTGACATACAAATCTGCCCAACCATCCTGGTTAAAATCGGCTGTACCTACGCCAAGCCCAAAACCCATTGCATTGGAAATGATGCCTGTTTTTTGGGAAACTTCTTTGTAAAACCCATTGTCGTTTTCATAGAGTTTATCTCCCGCCAAAGGATGGTAGGTGTTTCGAAATGTTTCGAGGTTGTCTACCACCACCTTTTTAATGTTGTGGTTGAGTAAAAATAGGTCTAAGTCTTGGTCATTATCATAATCGAAAAATAGTGCTTGTGTAGAATAAGCATCAGAATCAAGGCCGTATTGAGCTGCAGCCTCTGTGAAAGTTAAATCCCCGTTGTTTATAAAAAGTTCATTTTTGCGTTGCTCTGAAGTCAATCGGCCCGATCTGCACACATACAAATCCATCCACCCATCTTGGTTAATGTCTATTGTAGTCACTCCCGTTGCCCAACCTCTTTTGCCAGCCGTTCCGCTTGTTTCAGTAATATCTTGAAACTTCAAGTCGCCTTGGTTTACAAACAACTTATTGGATTCAAAATTAGCTGTAAAATACAAATCCAAACGACCATCATTGTTAAAATCAGCGCAGGCCACGCCACCTCCATTGTAATAATACTCATATACCAAATTGTTCATTTGATGGTTGTAGGGCAAATCATTTGAAAAATGCAACCCCGATTGCTCGGCAGCCACCCTCTGCAACAGCACGTTTTCGTCTTTCGGAACCGTAGGCTGGCAAGCTATGAGCACTAAAAACAAAAGCACATAACGCATAGAAATGTTGGTGAAATTAAAAAAAGGGAACCTCCTATTAGAGGTTCCCAAAAGATTGTTGATTTATTAATTAATTAATGGATTGTTGTTGCGCTCGTCTACTGGTATTGGCAAATATTTATCATCCGATAAATTAAAATTATTTGCCCCTGGCTTCCCGCTGTTTTTCATAGCATCTTCAAGCACGTTGTCTCCCCATCTTCTTAAATCAAAAAACCGTTGGCCTTCCAGTGGAAATTCCATTAATCGCTCGTGCATAATGGCCGCCCTTACTTCTGATTGCGATGTTGCTGTAGTAGCTGGCATGTCACCGTGCATGTTTCTGATGTCGTTAATGATGGCAATGGCATCTGCAGTATTGCCTAACTCATTTTTGGCTTCTGCATAAAGTAACAAAACATCTGCATACCGAAGCAATACCTGGTTGACATCGCTGTCCGTTGTTCTATACCCACCAGCATACTCCCATGGTGCTGTGTTTCTTCTTAGGTATTTTTTCCAACCAATTTTTGTAGAACCAGCTCCAAATATATCTTCATAGGTGTTGCCGTAAATATCAACATTTGGGTCATCAAAAAACAAGGTTGCATAGAGCCTTGCATCATAAGTGGATGCATTGGACGTTTCCCCTTCCTTTTTCATTTCTGCTAGTAGTTTGTCGGTGGGCAGCATTGCTTCCCAACCACCAAGTTCAGTAGCTGCAATATTCGCAATACCAGCATAAGTCACAGGATCACCTGAAAGCTCGGTATAAGTAAATGCAGCTTCAAACATAGATTCTTGGCTCAGCTCATTGGTAGCATCAAACATAGATGCAAAATCCGATTCTAAACCATATACGTTGAGGCCCATAACATCTTCAAACGACTGCACTGCTGCATCCCAATTTTGCTGGTATACTTGTGCTTTCCCTTTGAAACCAAGTGCCGCTCCTTTTGTTGCTCTGCCTTTGTTGCCATCGTCCCATTCTTTAGGCAATAGGCTGGCTGCCATTGTAAAATCATCTTCAATTGCCTTCCATGCAGCAGCGTCTTCTGCCAATGGCCGATAAAGATCGTCGCTAGAGGTAGCCAATCCATCCACCACGATGATCTCTTCCCAGTTGATTTTAAGTTTAAAATGGTAGTAGGCTCTCAAGAAATATGCTTGGCCTAGAATCTCATTTTTAGCTTCTCCTTCGAACAGGTTGTCGTCCATCTCTGTAACATTGCCTATAATTTGGTTGGCTGCATTGATCCCTTGGTATTGTTTAGCCCAAAAATCACCCATTCTACCATTGTTGTCTTGAACATTGTGTATGGAGAAGGCATTTTGATCTGGATAGTTGGCCAAAACATCCGAGCCTGATTTTGTTAAATCACTCCTAAAGTTGTCTATCACAAAATTGACTTCTGTATGGCTCCAATACCCGCCACTCAACCTTTGGTAGGCCACAGTCAAGGCAGACTGTGCTTCGTTTTCATTGGACCAAAAATCAACAGATCCTTTCTGGTCTACTGGTTTTCTGTCTAAGAAGCTCTCATCACACTGCATGAACAGCACAACCAAAGCTACTATCGATGTATATAATTTAATTGATCTTTTCATTTTCAATTGATTAAAAGGTTATTTGTAAACCAAATAAAGCTGTTTTTACATTTGGATAACTTACGAAATCCGTTCCAGCATTAAGTGTTCCACCTATTTCTGGATCGATCCCTGAATACCCTGTAAAGGTTACAAAGTTCTGCAAGCTCACATATACCCTAGCTCTTGAGATAAAAGCTTTTTCGGTGAAACCCTGTGGCAAAGTATACCCCAATTGAATGTTCCTAATTCTCATATAATCGGCATCTTCAAGGAAGTAAGTACTATTGGTTTTGTAATTTCTGTTCGGATCTTCAAATACCGCGCGAGGTACAGAGCTGCCTTCATTACCGGCAGTCCAAGCATTGGCTGCAGAAGACAAATAGTTTTTGTAGCTGGCAGTAGATTCATAACGCTGTTTAATGGCGTTGTAGGCCTTTGCTCCAAAAGAACCATAAAATTGAACGAAAAAATCAAAGCCTTTGTAATCGGCAGTTAAATTCAAACCTAAAGTTGTTTTTGGAATTCCAGATCCAGCAAAAACCAAATCATCGTCGTTGATGGCTCCATCTCCATTTACATCTCTAAACTTTATGTCTCCTGGTGCTGCATTGGGTTGAATCAATTGGGTCACACCATTCTCATCCTGGTAATTGTGTGCATCCACTTCCTCCTGAGTTTGAAACAATCCATCCGCTTGGTATAAAAAGAGCGCTCCTATTGGATGACCCAATCGCGTTCTATTGGCAGGATCCCCATCAATGGTAGTATCATCACCTAAAAACTCATTGGTATCCACCCCTACTTTGGTTACTTCGTTGGTGTTGTTTGAGAAAACCAAACCGGCTCCATAATGAAAATCGCCTGTTGACTTTCTGTAGTTCAACTCAATTTCAATCCCTTTGTTGGTTACTGTTCCAAAATTGGTGCTTGGATTGTTCAATCCTGAAGATGGAGGAAGAATCAAGTCAATGATCATATCCTCTGTGCTTCTGTTGTAATAATTCACCGACCCAGAAATTCTATCTTCCAATAGACCAAAATCAACTCCAATGGTTAAATCTTTCATGGTTTCCCATTGTAAGTTGGGGTTGTTAAAGTCTCTAATTGTAGTTCCCACCAACTGCGATCCGTTGGTACCAAAAGGATAGCGGTAACCAGAAACAGTAGAAACAGTCCAGTCGTAACTTCCTAAAGTAGACTCACTACCCAATTTACCCCAACTTCCACGGAGTTTTAGATTGTTAATCATATCTACATTGAAAAAGGATTCGTTGCTTATTCTCCAACCTGCGGCAACCGACGGAAATACCCCGTAGCGCTTGTCTTCTCCAAATTTTGACGAACCATCTCTTCTAACCGTTACTTGTAAGAGGTAACGATCGTCGAAAGCATAGTTAATTCTACCAAACATACCCAAACGAGCATATTCAAAATTGCTGCTCGATGTGTTAAATACACCACCGTTGGCAGCATTAAATGTATTCCATTCGGCATCCAAATAACCATCTGTTGGCTCAAAACCTCCATTACCATCGTCTTTTTTTGCTTCAGCTCCAACAAAAATAAACGACGAACTCACTTCTTGCCTGGAAGCTCCAACCATCACATTGAAATTGTGGCGGTCTAATGATTTGTCATAATTCAAGAACCCTTCAAAATTGGTTTGTAAGTACTGACCTCTATCATCTTGAAGCGTATGGAAAAAAACTTCCCTTTTGTTGGCTACTTTATGCGGTTTGACATGCTGGTTGTAAAATGAGTTGGATTTATCGATTCCAGCTCTACCAGTTAGTTTCAGCCCTTTTAACAAGTCTACGGTTAAGGTAAAGTTAGTAACCAACTTCTCTTCTCTTGCCGTGGTAGTGGTAAATGCATTTTCACCAAGTGGGTTTACATGATCCGGAAGGTCGTTGTAACCAGCATCGTCAATATATCCATAACCAGAAGGCTTGGAAGAATCCTTTATCGGAACAATTGGCATAATGTCGTACCCACTTCTTAAACTTCCTCCAAAGATGTTATCGTCGGTTTGAACATAATAAACATTGGTATTCAATTTGAATCGACCTTTTTTGAAATCCAACTTTGTTCTTATTTGTTTTCTTTCTCTGTCCTCTCCAGTAAGAATACCATCTCTTTGGTTCAAAGATCCTGATACCATGTAGTTAACATCTTCTGTAGCTCCAGTGAAAGCAACATTGTAGTTTTTAAACGAACCATCGTCGAATAATGCATCTACCCAATTGGTATTGGCCTTGTTCAAGGCAGCATCATCCAAAAAGTCTGGTCCGGTGTTACCAGCATTCGTTGCTGCCATTCGCGCTACTTTTTCATAATCTGCGCTACCAGTAAGTTCCAACTTATTTTGAATTTGATCTACTCCCTGAAACATTGAGAATTCAACCTTGCTGGCTCCTTTTTTCCCTGATTTGGTAGTTACGATAATCACACCATTGGCTGCTATGGAACCATAAATAGCGGCAGCAGCACCATCTTTTAAAACTTCCATCGACTCTATGTCGTCCGGGTTTAAGAGATCGTAATTACCTTGAACACCATCAATAATCACCAAAGGACCATTGCCACTTAACGACCGAACCCCTCTAATGTTGATGTTGGCAGTTGCTCTAGGATTACCAGAACTTTTTCTGACCATTACCCCTGCCGCATTACCTTGCAAAGCATCTACCGGGCTAGCTGAAGCAAATTTCTTCAACTCTTCGCCGTCCAATGAGGAGACAGCACCAGTAATATCGCTTTTTTTCTGGGTTCCATATCCAACTACTACAATTTCATCTAATTGAGTAATATCTGTAACCAATTGAATATCAATTGTTGTTCTGTTGTTTACTGCTTCTTCAACAGACAAATACCCTATAGAACTAAAAACAAGAACATCCGTTCCTGTAACATCCAATGAATAATTCCCATTCAAATCTGTGATGGTCCCATTTGTTGTTCCTTTTACCAGAATATTCACTCCTGGCAAAGTACTCCCGTCGCTCTGATCCGTAATTTTCCCCGTGACGGTGGTGGTTTGGCCATAAGCCATACCAGAGGAAAATAAGGCACAAAGTATCCAAGCTGAGGCTAAGACACATTTGTAAAGTTGTAGTACACCTTTCTTCATAAACTAAAAAACTTTTGCGTTGATTTTATAAATGGTACTTTTCAAACATGCCCTCTTCAAAAAAAGAAGGTATTATTAAAAGTACCATGGTTCAAGTGTACGAAAGCAAGAAGAATAAAAACACGTTTACAAGCACAAATTAAGGGTATTTAGCAAAAAAACGTTTCCGACAACGTTGTCATAAAAAGGCAAAAAAAACACAGATGCCGATTCTGCTATTTTTTAAATAAATCTAAGAAAATGCTGTGGACTAAGGCAGCTTGAAAAAATACAACTTGCTACACTTTTAATAAAAATTCGGTAAGGTTCTCATCTTTTTTAAGCCCTAGTTTTTTGCGCAGTCTGTACCGCGCTACTTCTACAGACTTAACGGATATGTGGTTTAAATTGGAAATCTCTTTGGAGCTTAGGTTGAGCCTCAATTGACAACACAACCGGTGTTCATTGGGGGAAAGAGTTTCAAAGCGTTCTTTTAATGTAAAAAGAAAACCGCTGTACAATGTCTCTATGTTATCATTAAACAGGGCCTTGTCTTTATCTGAAGTGATTTGCAGCTCAAGTTCTTTGTTCAATTCAATCAAACTTTTAAAATCTTGCACTTTAACAGCAACGTTAATAGCAGTCTTGACCTCTTGAAGGGAGTGGTTCTTTTCGGAAATATACAACGCCAAATTGGTCAGTTCTTTTTGTTTGAACTCCAATTGGCTATTCAATTGCTGCTTTTCGAGTTCTGAACTCCTGATTTGTTCTATTTGTAAAGAGTTTTCGGCCTTCACCAAGGCCTCCCTTTTTCTTATCACTGCCCGTTGTCTGTTAAATACCAATAAAAAACTACCCAGTAACAACATCGAAAAAACGATACTGGCGTTTCTGATTAGTACTTGTTTTTCAGATTTGAGACCTGCAATGTACAATTGGTTTTCTTTCTCATTTAGTACCCTTTCTAGATCGTCGATGGCATTAATAGCCATCAATTCTTTAACCTTTTGCCCCCTTCTGCTTACCAGTACAGAATCTTGTTTGCCCAAATACAGCTCATAATACTTAAAAGAAGTGGGTAAATCTCCTGCTTCCTTGTAAATTTGAGCTGCGTAACGGTACCAATCTAACAAGAGTGCTTCAATTTTATACTGGTCGATCACAACAAAAGCACTGTCCAAGTATGCGCTGGCCTTGGATAGGTCTCCTAATTTAAAATAGGAATAGGCTAAATTATTATAAGACTCGCCAACTCCATACGGCCTGCTGGTCCACTTTTTTATTTTCAACGAGTTGCCAAAAAAAGCAATTGATTTCGAATATTCTTTTTGCTCTTGGAACAAAATACCCACATTATTGCTATGCCTTGCTATTCCCGCACTGTCTTGTTGCTGCTCTTCAATAGCATAGGAGTTTTCAAAATACAGAGCGGCTGAATCAAAATTGTGTTTCATTGTGTGGGCCAACCCCAACCGATTCAAAGCAGCACTTTCTATCTCCAAGTCCTTTAACTTTCTGGCTTTGGATAGTGCCGCCGAATAATAAGCCAACGCCCGATCCAAATCATTGAGGTACCAATAAATCAACCCAATGTCATTTAATGTTGCAGCTATTCTGCGCTGATGGCCCAATTGCTCAAAAATGGTAAGTGCTCGATTGTAATATTTATTGGCCTGTTCATAATTGCTAAAAAATTCAAATGCATTGGCCAAATGGGTGTAGCTAACTCCTATCTGAAAAGAGTCCAATTCTGCGACCCCTTTATCCAAGGCCAAAGAAGCGTATTGAATGGTCGCATTGAAGTCGACATCGTAGTTTTTTTGTGCAAAGTTATTGAGCTCCTGAGAAGACAATCTTTGAAGACTATCGGCTTGCCCCAAGACGTGCATAGTAGTGGTAAGCAAAACCGCTATGTAGAGTAGTAGTTTTTTCAAAACATCCTTATTTTAATCAAAAATAAGCAAAAATTCGATTTTTTAACACACTTGTAGTGGTCATGTAGTGGTCAAAAACTCTCCCTATACAGGTAAAATGCGTAAGTTTGAATAGAACCCAAGTTAGTCAAAAATGAGAAACAGACCAATTACTATTAGAGATTTGGCCCTAAAATTAGACGTGTCCATTTCGACCGTTTCAAGGGCCTTGCGCGGCGCTCCAGAAATCAACCCCGAGACTAAAACAGCGGTGTTATCCCTTGCAAAAGAATTGAACTACCAACCCAACGTGGTGGCACAAAGCCTTCGCAACAAAAAAACCAATACAATTGGGGTGGTTGTTCCAGAAATAGAAATGAGCTTTTTCAGTTCTGTTATGAGTGGCATACAAGAAATGGCTAGAAGCCATGGGTATAGAGTTTTGTTTACCCAATCCAATGAATGTTACCAAGAAGAGTCCCATAATTTAGATACTTTATTGCAAAGTAGAGTGGATGGCATTTTAATGAGTATATCGAGAGAAACAAGCAATACGGAACACATTCAAAAAATTCTAAGAACAAAAACACCTATTGTATTTTTTGATAGAACACCCCACGGCGTTCCGGCCTCAAAGGTAATTGTGGACGACAGAGACGGTGCGTATAAAGCGGTTTCTTATTTGATCTCCACTGGGGCTAAAAGGATTGCGCATATTGGTGGCCCTAGAAATTTGGAAATTGCAAGAAACAGAAGAAAAGGATACATTGATGCCTTGTCTGAATTTAACCACCCTGTTGGCGAGCATTTAATTGTTCATTGTGAACATCTAAAAGAAGATGCCGTAGAAGCAACCAAAATATTACTCGGCCAAGAAGAAATCCCAGATGCCATATTTTGCATCAACGACCCAGTTGCCATAAAAGTAATTCAAACCATAAAAGACAAAGGGTTTAGAATTCCGGAAGACATTCAGGTGATAGGATTTGCAAATGATCCCGTTTCCGAGGTGATTGAACCGCCTTTGAGCACCATCAGCCAACCTTCCAAAGCAATGGGAAGAGCTGCTTTAAAGCTTTTATTGGACCAGCTTACAGATGAAAACGATTTTCAACCAAAAACGCAATTGATGGAAACCGAACTGCTGTTAAGAGGTTCCACGTTATAGTGTTTTGGCTTTCACTATACCCTCAGGCCGACCAAAATCATATCGTCGGTCTGAGCATTGTTCTTTTTCCATCCATGCATCGATTTTTCAAATGCTTGCCCCATTTCTTCTATTGGCAAATCAATGTTACTTTTAATAAAGGACTTCAGCCCTGCTTGCATAAATTTTTTATTACTCGCTCCTCCAAATTGGTCTGTAATACCGTCGCTGAATAGAAACAAAGAATCTCCTGTATGCAAAGGAATATCTGTTTGTGAGAAGGGAAAGGACTCTTCTTCTGATATATTCATACCGATAGAGCGCTTGTCTCCATAATGTACATTAAGTTCTCTGTCTTGAAAAATATACAATGGTCTTCTTGCGCCAGAAAATTTTACGCTTTTCATATCTTCAGAAAAAACGCAAATGGCTATATCAAAACCATCGTCTACCATTACAGACTGCTTTCTGCCTTTTACCATTGCCTTTAACCCAAAACAAAGTGCATTTAATATCTCAGCCGGCTCCGTAATGCCTTGCTCCAAAATAGTTTTATTTAAGAGCGCATTGGCGACCAAAGTCATAAATGCACCTGGCACTCCATGGCCAGTACAATCTACCACCGCTAAAATGCGTTGGTTGTTTACACTCGATACCCAGAAAAAATCACCGGTAACAATATCACAAGCCTTGTAATAAGAAAAGTTTTGTTTGAAATTTTTAAAAAGAGAGGAGTCGTTGGGCAAGACCACTTCCTGTATGCCTTTTGCATAGATTATGCTGCTCTCTACTTCTTTATTCCTTTCTATTATTAAATTTCGCTGTTTTTGCAACAGCTCATACACCCTTGTCTTGAATCTATTCTTTTTAACCAACATAGTCACCAAAGCACCAAGCAATAACACCCCTCCGATAAGCATGTATATAAAAGTCGTATTTTGTTTGTCCTTTTCTGCAGCTAAAATATTTTCTTGTGTGAGCTCTTTTATTTCGTTTTGTCTTTTTTGAAGCACATAGGACTGCTCCACCCTGCGTATTTGCTCTTGCATGTTGTTGCTGAAAATCGAATCGTGTAATACCGCATAGGCATCGAGGTAATAGTATGCGGAATCATAAAGTCCTTTCGCCAACAAAATATTAGACAATACCTTCTTGGAGTGCGACAAACCTTCAATGGCGTTCAGTTCTTCTGCCAAATGCATGGCACTGTTGGTATTGTAAGCGGCCAAGTCATACGATTTTAAATGGAAATACACTTCACCCAACGACAAGAGCAACAACATTTTTTGGTATTGTTGCTCTTCCATTAACAAAGCATCTGCATTTAAAAAATATTTCAAAGCCGAATCGTACTTTTGCTGTGCCATAAAACAGTTTCCAATGTTGTTATAGTCTTCGATTAGTCCAAACTCATCCTTCGACTGTAGGTCTAAATCCAGGGCCTTTCCCAAGTAGTAAAAAGCGGAATCATACTGCTTTTTATTGCGATAGGTATTGCCCATTTTGTTATACAATGTAGAAACACCTACCCATTCTTGATGGCTCCCCCTATTGACTTCAGCTATTTTATAAAAATAAAGTGCTTTGTCATATCTATCCAGCTCGGCATAAACATCGCCCAGATTTTGCCCAATAAACGCAGCTCTTTTAAATTGCTCGGTTTTATTAAATTCATCCAGTGCCTTGATATAGTGGTTAATGGCCTCGTTGTGGTCTCCGACATTGTAATAAGATACTGCCAAATCGTAGTATCCTTCTCCTAAACCATCCATTTCATTTTTAATCCAGTAATTGAGCTTGTACTGGTTGTATTTGACCACTTCTACAGGATCGATATCTCTAAATAGAACGGCCAATTGAACTCCTACTCTGGCCTTTATAGAATCATCTGTTTCATTTTCAAAGACCAACTCCAAGGAATCAATTGCCTTTTGTTGTCCTAAAACAGATCCTATCAAAAAGAAGGAAAAAATAATTGTTATTTGTAATTTAAACACTAAGATAGATGTTAAATTTATAGCTGTTTTTTAAAAATAATCTTCGAAACCTATTTAAACAAGACAATCTATTACAATAAATGTTATTTTTGCATGTTTCCATGGAAGTAACACTAATATCAACGATTTGAGAATTATACTTATCATATTACTAATTGCCACTGCATCGAGCTGCGGTACCTTCAAGAAAGGAAATAAATCGAAACAGGTAGTTCCTAAGAATCGGAATCGGTATTACAATCCTAATAAAGACAAACGTAAAAAAAGAACTAAGAAAGTAAAAGTAATTACCAGTTACCAACATGTTGGCGAAAGCAAAAGAGTATTTTAAGAAGGGAGCGTTTGAACAGGCCATCCAAGAAATTGATGCCACTTTAGCATCGGGTGAACATCAAATTGAAAATTATTTAATAAAGGCAAAAAGCTTGGTTAAGTTGGAACAACATGCTGCTGGGCTTGGCGTATTGGATGATGTAATCAACTTACATCCTACAAACGCCCAACTTTATGGAGAAAGAGCGGTGGTGTTCTTTCTAATGAAACAACAGGGCGAAGCCATTTCAGACTTGAATAAGGCGGTAGAACTGGACCCTGACAACCCCTACCGCTATGCAAGCAGGGGGTTCATTCATGAACGTTTAGGCAACGACAACGAAGCAGCGTTGGACTATGAAAAAGCACTTCAGTTGGATCCTGAGGATGCCATCACGCACAACAATCTTGGCCTACTGCATGAAAAAATGGGGCGAAAAGACAAGGCCAAAAAACACTACAAAAAAGCAGATAATTTAGATCCAAAAAGAAAGAAAAAACACAATGTCCCTCCTAAATCTGAAAAAGATAAAGAAGTAGAAGCCGCGTCTGTTAAAGAGCAGAAACAACAGGCACAAGTTAAAAAGCAAGCAGAACCAACCAAACAAACCAAATTAAGTGGTACTACCTATTTAAAAACCTTGTTTTCCATCTTCAGCAACCAACAAGAAATGAAATCTTTCCTTGAATTCATAAAAAATGGATTCAAACAAAAGTAAACGGGTAGATGTAATCCTACCTATTTACAATGCTTCGGAGACATTGGAGCACTCTATTGACAGTCTATTGCATCAAACCCATGCCGAATTGCGAATAATTGCAGTAAATGATGGCTCAACGGACAATACAGCAAAACTTTTAAACGGTTATACTGACCAGCGGCTCGTTGTGTTCCACAGACCACACTTGGGCATAGCAAAATCTCTGAATTTCGGATTGTCACAAAGTACGTCCGACTATATAGCCCGTATGGATGCCGACGACACCTGCCATCCACAACGCATTGAAAAACAATTGGATTACCTAAGTTTGCACCAACTGAAAGCTTGTGCGACACATGTCGAGTATTACAATAAAGACGTGGTAGCCAACCAAGGATTTAAAAATTTTGTAGCGTGGCAAAATCAATTTGACAACCCTAAAGACATATACCTCAACCGTTTTGTGGACACACCATTTGCCCACCCCAGCATTCTATTTGAACGGGAATTATTGACCCAATACGGTGCCTACCAAGAATCCGGCCCGGAAGATTATGAACTATGGTTGCGCTGGATGGAAGCGGGTGTGCAAATTGGAATGGTTGCAGAACCACTTTTACGTTGGGTCGACCACACAGAAAGAGCAACCAGAACCAATCCCAATTATAACACCGAACATTTTTCTGAGCTCAAAGCCAGGTATTTTTTACAATGGGCAAAAATGGCTGCTGTTTTGCAAAACAAAAACATCTGGATTTGCGGCACGGGGAATTATGTAAAAAAGAAATTGAGTCCTTTCATTCAAAAAGGCATGCACATTACTGGGTATGTCGATGTGAAAGCAAAAACCGTTTATCAAAATAAACCCGTGGTACAATACCATGAAGTTGAACAACAACAAAATGCGTTTTACTTGTTATTTGTGGCAAATCCGAAAGGAAAACAAGACATTCGAAACTATTTTGGCAAATTAAACCTTGTCGAAGGCAAAGATTATTATGTTATGGCATAATTTTATTTTTAGACTCTGCTATAATTTAATAACTTCATTTCATAACCAATCAGAAAATGAAGCAGCTACTAACTCTATTCCTCCTATTATCTTGTGCGCTTGTCTCTGCTCAAGAGTTAACAAGTTTAACGGTTAAAAAAATAATGCGCGACCCCCAATGGATGGGAAGCCAACCCAAACAATTGCGGTGGTCTGAGGACGGGTCCACCCTGTATTTCAAATGGAACCCCGATAACAACCCAGCAGACTCCCTTTATAAAATATCCTTAAGCCAACAAAAGCCCAAAAAAGTAACCGCTGCGGAGCGTAAGAACCTTCAAAAACGTTACCGGTACAATGTTGCAAGGACCAAAGCAACCTATAGTTTTGAGGGAGATATATATTATGTTGATTTATCGAACAACCAAACCATACGGCTTACCCAAACAGTGGAGCGGGAATTTAACCCTAACATTGCTGCCGATGATAAAAAAGTATATTTCCGAAAGGGCGATAATTTATTTTCATGGGCTATTGCAAGTGGTCAGTTGGCACAGCACACCAATATGGTGCAAGGAGATAAAAAGAAAGCCCAAACCCACAACAAAGAAGATTGGGTTCGAAAGGAAGAGTTAGAATTAATTGAAGTTTTAAACGAGCGCAACGAAAAAAGAGAAGCTCGAAACAATAACAACACCAACAAAACCGTGCCTCCCGTTTATTTTGGTAAAGGACGGCTAACTGGGCTGGGTATCACGGCCAACCACCGCTTTGTTACCTATAGAACCTATGCACGATCTAAAAATAAATCTACCATAGTCCCTGATTTTGTAAATAAAACTGCGTACACCAAAGATTTGAATGCTAGACCAAAGGTTGGTGTAAAACCCGACCATGTAAACTTGGGAATCTATGACAATAAAAAAGACAGCAGCTATTATGTAGACCTATCAGAATTACCAGGCATTGAAAAATACCCAGAATATTATACCGATGCACAAAAAACTGGAGATCGACCCGTATACATCCACAGTTTGCACTGGTCTCCTGATCAGGCAAATGCCGCGTTTGTAGTGCGTTCCTTTGACAACAAAGACCGATGGATTTGTATGTTGGACTTTGCAAATGGGAAACCCATAGTTTTGGACCACCAAAGAGATGAAGCCTGGATAGCTGGGCCCGGAATTGGGTGGTCTAGTTGGGACAATTTCATAAACTGGACCCCCGATGGTAAAGCAGTTTGGTTCCAATCAGAAGCGACTGGATATTCTCATTTGTATACTGTAAACATCGAAACCAAAAAGAAAAAAGCTTTGACTTCAGGCAAATACGAAGTTTACAATGTCACTTTATCAGGAGATAAAAAAAGCTGGTACTTCCAAGCCAATGACGAACACCCGGGCATTAGGCATTTTTACAAGATGCCATTGAAAGGGGGTAAAAAACAGCGATTGACCTCCAAATTAGGCAACTGGAATGGGACTCCAGCACCAAACGGGACTGCCATTGCCTATTTGTACTCCAATGCCAACACCCCGTGGGAGCTGTATTTAGCATCTAATGAAAAAACACCAGAAAAAATAACTTCTTCTGCAAGCAAAGAATTCCAATCGTATCCATGGAGACAACCCGAATTTATAACGTTCAAAGCGGAGGATGGCGCCAATGTACATGCGCGTTTGTACAAGGGCAAAAACGGAACAGAGAACAAACCAGCAGTGATTTTCGTCCATGGTGCAGGCTACCTTCAAAACGCACACCAATGGTGGAGCAGTTATTTTAGAGAGTACATGTTCCACAATTTATTGGCTGATTTAGGGTATACTGTGCTCGATATTGACTATCGGGGCAGTGCGGGTTATGGAAGAGATTGGAGAACTGGCATCTACCGCCACATGGGAGGTTTGGATTTAAGTGACCAAGTGGATGGGAGTAAATACTTAACAGAGGTGCTTAAAATAGATCCTAGCCGAATAGGCATCTATGGTGGGTCTTATGGCGGGTTTATTACCTTAATGGCCATGTTCAATGCAAGCGATAAATTTGCAGCGGGCGCTGCCTTGCGATCGGTAACGGATTGGGCGCATTACAACCATGGCTATACAGCCAATATTTTGAACACCCCGCAAGAAGATCCTGAAGCGTACAAAAGAAGCTCTCCAATTTATTTTGCTGAAGGACTGAAAGGTCCTTTACTCATTTGCCATGGAATGGTGGATACCAATGTACAATTCCAAGACGTAGTGCGTTTGTCTCAAAGGCTCATTGAATTGGAAAAAGAAAATTGGGAAATGGCTGTGTACCCTATGGAAGGGCATGGTTTTGTTGAACCTTCTAGTTGGACCGATGAATACAGCAGAATTTTAAAACTTTTTGAAACCCATTTAAAATAAAAAAAGGTTGGGCTGTTGTTGCACAACAGCCCAACCTTTTTATTTGTCGTTTGCATTGCAAGATAGGAGCATATTTTTTATTAATTTTAAAAAAAACAGCTTCATTAACTTGCTAAAATCAACCATACAAGTCATTTTTCTACTATTGCCTTTGGCCACTTCTGCCCAATTGTTAACTATCAACCAGCACAAGTTTGAAGGCAATAATAAAACCAAATCGAGTTTTCTTTCATTGTTTATTGAGTCTCAAGAAGGAGACACACTCCATATAGAAACATTGCAAAAAGATGTGCAGCGCCTGATCAACCAAGAAGTTTTAGGTAATGTAACACTCAAAATAGATACTTTATCTTCTACCAAGGCCGACGTCATTTTTATTTGTGAAGAGATTCAAACCCTTTTACCCATTGTTTATTTTGGGGGTATAACCGATAACTTTTGGTTTAGGATAGGAGCTTCTGAAAGCAATTTGGGAGGAAAAGCACAAAAACTGGTAGCCTATTACCAATACAACGACTTGAGCTCTTTCTTTGTAGGGTACGAAGCCAATAGGGTAAATGGCAGTAAATGGGGTTATTCAATTGCTTTTAACAAATGGTCTACCATAGAACCGCTTTACTTTGACCAACACACCACCTTATACCAATACCACAACCTTGCAGCCGATGCCAACCTCTTGTTCAACCTCAATTACAGAACCAAAATAAAATTGGGCGGTGCATTTTTCCAAGAAGCATACAACAAAGAAAATGCAATGGATTTTGGTCCGGATAATGTCAAAAAAGATAAAATTTTAGTCCGATTGGTCGTGGATGCCAACAAAATCGATTACCACTATTTTTACCAATCGGGGTGGCGCAATATTTTTAATTATGAAACCGTAAATTCTCTGGGCGAGCAAGTGCCTTTTCACATTTTCTTTAACGATTTAATCTATTTTAAACGCCTACAAAAAAGAAGCAACATTGCCACTCGTTTAAGAATGGGATTGTCCACCAATAACGACAGTCCGTTTGCACCTTTTGTACTGGATAGTTATATGAATATTAGGGGTTCAGGGAATAAAGTAGATCGTGGTACAGGTTCTATTGTTTTAAATGCCGAATACCGGTATACTTTAATAGAACTCAACCAAGTGGCCCTACAATCCAATATTTTTGCCGACTTGGGCACTTGGAGACAACCTGGAGGAGGTTTTGATGATTTCTCAGAATCAAAAAACATAAAAACATTTTTTGGTGTTGGTCTACGAGGCATCTATAAAAAAGCCTACAATGCCATTCTGAGAATTGACTATGGCTGGAACTGGCAAAACACCAATGAACGCGGGTTTGTTCTTGGCATTGGGCAGTATTTTTGAACCAATCCTATTCGGTTCGAAGCGCATGAATGGGGTCGTCTTTTGTTGCTTTATACACTTGAAATCCAATGGTAAGCCAAGAAACCAATAAAGTTAAAACAAAAGGAAGTATAAAATCGAGGAGATTCAGTTGGGAGTGGTACTCGAAAGAATTCAGCCATGCGCTCAATCCATAATAGGCCAAAGGACAAGCCAAAAAGAAAGACAATAAAATAAGCAGCGTGTATTCATAAGTCAATAGAAATGCAATGACGCCGTCAGAAGCTCCCAATACTTTTCTAATGCCTACTTCTTTTCTTCTTTGCTCCACCATATAAGAAGAAAGGCCATACAACCCCAACCCTGCAATGATTATAGTTAGAATTGCAAAGTACCCCAGCAAATCCTTTAAAATATGTTCCGACACATACAGCAACTCAAACTTGTCATCTAAATAGGCATATTGAAAAGGGTAATTTTCCATTATTTCATTCCATGCAACTTCTAAACTTTGTACTGTTTTAGCAGAAGGGTTGTCGGTTCGAATATAAGTAAAAAAATAAGCTTGAACATTCCAATACATTATTACTGTTGGGGCAATTTTATCATGGACCGATTTTAAATGAAAGTCTTTGGACACCCCTATTACCTCTAATGGAGGGTTGTTATTACCACTATTATCTGCAAAAATCTTTTTCCCAATGGCGGCAGCATCCGACTCAAAACCAAATTGTTGCACCGCTGTTTGGTTGATGACAACGCCTTGGAGTGTGTCGGAGGGGAAATCCATAGAAAAGCTTCTACCAGCAACCATATCTACACCCAATGTTTCGAAAAAATCAAAATCAACTCCAAAAAAGTTACTAAGCCATTTTTCTTCTTGAAGGGCGCTTTCAGGCCTGAAAAAACCTTGGTTAACTAAGTCTGCTGGAGCGCTAAATGAAGCGGAAACAGCGGTTACTTCAGGTATTAATTCTGCCCTTAGTTTGAAACCTTTGTATTTGGCACGCATCACAGGGTCAGTCAATTGCGCCACCACCACTTTTTCTTCGTCCAATCCCAAATCTAGATTTTCTATAAAATCCAATTGATTGTACAGTACCGATGTAGCTATTAAAATCACCATAGATACGGTGAATTGAAAAACGAGTAGAACTTTCCTAACCATACCAGAAACTTTACCAGAAGTACTTAGATCTCCTTTTAAAACTGCTACAGCAGAAAAAGCGGACAGATAAAAAGCTGGATACAAACCACTGAGCAATGCGATTAAAATACTGCACCCAAGCAATAAAGACAAAGAGATCGGATCAAAAACAGAATCGATCAAAAATTGCTTTTGGGTGAGATAAGAAAATTGTGGGAGCACCAATACATCTACCAACAAAGACAAGCACATTGCTAAAAACACTATGATGACTGCCTCTCCTATAAATTGTATTACCAATTGAAACTTTTGAGCCCCTATGGCTTTTCTTAACCCCACTTCTCTTGCCCGCCTCAAGGAACGTGCTGTTGACAGATTCATAAAATTAATTCCGGCAATGAGCAAAACAAAAACGGCAATGGAAGCAAATATAAAAATAGTGCCCATTTGTCCATTGGCTTGAATTTCATTTTCAAAATGGGAATCCAAGTGAATATTTTCTATTGGCTGCAAGGCAGATTTTACATTAAAACCAGACAAAGCCAATGTTTCTGAAGGTCCTACGTATTGTTCTATTAAAGCCGGAAGTTTGGCTTCGAAATCCGCTACCCCATGTTCTTCTTTCAATTTAACATAGGTATATACATTTGGCGCGGCGTCTTCCAATAGAAAGTCCCCACCATAAATAGGATCTTTTAGTGTTACAAAAGATGCTAAAAAATCCGCCTCAAAATGAGTATTGCTGGGTAAGTTTTTAAAAACACCGGTAACAACGAAATCGTATTGATTGTCTAACTTAAAAAATTGGCCAACTGGCTCCTCATTTTTGAAATATTTCCGAGCCATTCTTTCCGACAAAACAACTTGGTAAGGTTTGTTTAGGGCATTAAATTCAGATCCTTTTAATAACTGAACATCAAAAACACCAAAAACAGATGAATCGGCAAACGTCCAATTTTTTTCGTAATAAATAGTTTTATCATAGACCACTTGCCACCATTGATTGGGCGGTTTTAATCTAGTTACTTGGTCCACTTCAGGGAAATCGGCTATAAAATGCCTGGCCCAACCAGAAGGACTTTGGGCTGTTGTTTGCGATCCATTGCTGGTTTTTATTATTGAATACAACCGATGTATCCGTTCCGAATCAGAAAAATGTTTGTCGTAACTCCATTCGTTAACTACAAAAATTAAAATCAAATAAAAGGCGGACAAACCAAAAGATAAACCCGAAATATTGAGTAGGGTATACCCTTTATATTTAAGTAAGTTGCGCAACGCAACTTTTATGTAGTTCCTGAGCATGAATAAGATAACAGCTTAATACCGCATCAAGTTGCCAATTATTTCATGGAATAAAAAATATCGGAAAACAAAGATTTTGTTTTCCGATAGTACAGTTATTTATAGTTTTTATGAAAATGCCAGACCTCCATTGATATCAATGTTGGTACCAGTCACAAATGACGTCTCATAGGAAGCCAAGCACATCACCAAATTTGCTACTTCATCGGCATTGCCTTCTCTTCTCAAAGGGGTTCCTCCTGCTACTTTCTCTCTTACTTGATCGGCTGTAAAAGTGTCGTGAAAAGTAGTGGCAATCATTCCAGGACACAACGCGTTCACTCGAATATTCTTTGGGCCAAGTTCTTTTGCCATGGATCTTGTAAAGGTCATAACAGCTCCTTTTGCCGTAGAGTAAGCAGAAGCACCGGGGCCTCCTCCATCTCTACCTGCCTGAGATGCAAAATTCACTATAGAAGCACCACCATTCATATAAGGCACCACTGCTTTGGTCATTAAAAAGGTAGAGGTCAAATTCAATCTAATTACAAAATTGAAAAAGTCTTCATCCATGTCTTCAATTGTCTTTCTGGCAACCAACCCACCTGCAACATTTACCAGCACATTAATTTCGCTGCCATAGTTATCCAAGGCATGTTGGACTACTTTATCAACATCCTCTTGTTTGGTCATATCTCCTTGAACCAAGGAAGCTGTACCACCTGCGGCAGTTATTTCTGTTAATGTTTGTAAAGCTTGCTCTTCATTATCAAAATAATTGATCACTACTTTCGCGCCCTCAGCAGCCAACTTTTTTGAAACTGCCTTGCCTATGTCTCTTGCACCACCTGTGACGATGGCCACTTTTTGATCTAACATCATATTTTTTAATTTTTTAATTTTCTACTTTAATTAATCTATTGGTTTGATTTCCTTAGCCAACCAAAATATCGAAGCTACTCCCAGTGGAACAAATACCGCAATCATGATGAAAATCGGTATATACGAGTAATTTTTAGATATTATTGGCACTAAGAAATTCATTATTATTACTGAAAAAACTCCAACCGACCCACCTACTCCTGCAAGTGAGCCAACAGATTTTCCTTTAAACAAATCGGATGGAATGGTTTGAATGTTGCTAATTACAAATTGAAACCCATACAATACCAAGGCCACTATTAAAACAAACTTAAGTGCTGTATCAGCAAACAATATGGTCAGCAAAAGGCCTATAAACATGATGGCCCCACCCAAGGTGATGGTCCTCTTTCTGGCCTTGTCTACAGAAGCTCCCTGCAACATCAAGTGACCTGAAAAATAACCTCCTGAAATGCTACCAAGAGCAGCCCCTACATAGGGTACCCAGGCAAAAAAGCCAATCTCTTTTACATTAAAACCATAGGTATTGGCCAAGTAAATTGGCATCCAGCCAACAAACAACCACCAAATTGGTTCTATAAAAAACCGAGATACTAAAACGGACCATGCCGCTCTATGCGACAATATTTGAGTCAGACTCAACGCTTTGGATTCACTTGCATCTTTTGTTTCGGATTTTTGACCAGCTTGGATATAATCCAATTCTTTTTTTGTAATCCAAGGGTGTTTGGAAGGGATATTTTTGTTGATCAGCAACCAGGGTAAGATCCAAATAATACCCAACACTCCAATCACTAAAAATGTTACTTTCCAGCCGAATGCGGCCCACAATATAGCAATAAGGGGAGGTGCTACTACCGAACCCAAAGATGCTCCAGAATTAAAGATTCCCTGCGCAAGCGCTCTTTCTTTAACAGGAAACCACTCTGCATTATTTTTGACTGCACCAGGCCAATTTCCAGCTTCTCCGATTCCCAACAAAACCCGAAAAAAACCAAATGAAAAAAGCCCCCTGGCTACACCATGTAACATAGTGGCCAGTCCCCAAACTGATATAGAAATTACAAACCCAAAACGGGTTCCAATTTTATCAAACAACTTACCTGTAATAGATTGACCGAGTGCATAGGAAACCATGAAAATATTGAGAATCAAGGCGTAATCACTTTCATCCATTCCTAACTCTTCCGAAACACTTGGCCACATAATACTTAGTGCCGACCGGTCAATGTAATTGATTATGGTCGCCAAACATACCAGACCAATAATCCACCATCTTAATCCTTTTACTTTCATATTTTTTTTAGTTAAAAGAAATCTTCTCTAATAGGGCTGAATACATCTATCAACTCCCCTTTTTCCAAACAAACTGCACCATGAGACACGTGGGGTGGAATGTAAAAAGCATCTCCGGGCCCAATTACTTTTTTTTCGTCTCTGATTTGCAACTCAAATTTTCCGCTTACGACGTAAGTTGTTTGTGCATGGTAATGGTCATGCACCTCTCCTACAGCTCCCTTTTCGAACAATACTCGGACCATTAAGATGGTAGCATCATGTCCCATAATTTGTCTTTTCAAACCTGGCCCTACTTCTTCCCATTTCAGGTCTTTTCCAAAAAGAAATTCTTTACTTGTATTCATTTTATAGTTTTTTTTAAATTTTTCTAATTCAATTTTTCACTACATAATAAGGCCCCTTCCACCGCAGCGTTTGTCCGTCAAATTGTTGTTCGTGCGCTTCTTTTCTAACATTGGATTGATTGGCAATGGCTATTGTCCAGGTCACTCCGTGCACTGTTTTTACTTGGACTATGGTATAGGCTTCTGTGTCCACCCAAATTTTCATACCTGCAAGCTGGCTCTCGGATTGCGACGCCAATTCAGTAACTGCCGAATAGGCGCCGTGAATTTCAATTGCGGAGAAAAACATCGCTTGCTGTTGTTTGTTTTTCGATATTATGAACACGGGGTCCCGTCTTAAATTAAAATCAGGATCGTTTGCTCCTATTCGGCTAAAACCTAGTACATCGTTCTTTTCTGTCAGTGTACTTAAGGTTAAAAACTTATTGTTGTGCAATACGTGTAGTTGTTGAAACCCTTCCTTATTAATTGCACTTGCTTCTGTATATAAATGCTGGTATCCAAAAGACGCACCCATTGGAACAAGGTTTGATTTGGTATTCAAATCAAATGTGGTGTTCAATAATTGGCCTTGAAAATAAAATGGAAGCTCTAAACTGTTCATTTCCGTTTGAGACCGAACCCTGAATAAATCTATAACCAAAGGAGTTGAAAAGGCTGCGTCTTGCAACAAAAACATGGTTCTGTGCAGTTCTACGCCACCATAGGCATTGTTTTCTTTTGCACTTACCACTTGGTACTCCTCCTTGTCGGAACCAAAGAAAAATGGAGTTGGTGCCACTGCATCTGCGCGTTGTACATCCCCGTTGAATTGAGACGCACCGTTTACAACCAGCGTATTGTGGGCTATGGTTTGTTTGGCCCATGTTTTGTTTTCTTTCAGGTACCCGCCCCCATCTTTCTGTTTAATATTCACCCAACGTGCCGCACCATAGTCCTGAATCATTTCATCCCCTTGGTGGTACAAACTGAAAGAAAGTCGGTCAAAATGGCCATGTCCCATACCGTGTTGTGAAAATTTCATAACCAAGGCTCCATCCTCTCCATTCTTTTTATTTCTCAATATTGCTATACCACCCAAATTACCTTTTGGGCCGTCTCGCAACAACATACTCTTTTTATTAAATGCCTTTGTTTCCTTTTTAGCAATTGCCAAAGCAGTAGCCATACCAGAACCATCAAGCGGAACCTTTCCTTGAAGTTCTACTATAGACAACAGGGCTGGGTCTTGGTTGCCATAGAAGTACGCACAGGACAAGGCAGTAACCAGCTCCCTAGATAGGTAAGACATACCTTTTTGGGCATCATTGAGTGGGAAAAATTTGCCAGCACTATCGGTTTGATTCAACAAAGCATCTACTGCCTTAATCAGTACACCTTCTCTAAACTTGAAAATATTGATATCGAGGTCTGCATTGGAAAGGGCCATGGCAAATATCAAAAACGGATACATGGCATACCGTTGGTAATACGGACCTTCGGTATAATAACCATCTGGAGAAAAGGCATGTTCAATTTGGGCTAAAAACCCAGCCTTGCTCTGGTTCTTTATTTGAATCTCTCCTCCGTCATTGTCCTTGCGGTGGTCCATTGTATCCATTGGAAGTCCATACAATGCCCGGTTGATCAGCTCTTCATCTCCCATAACCAACCCTATCATCCCTACGGCTGCATTGCCCCAGGTACTATGGTTGTGAATTCTATTAAAAAACTGAGGGTTTTGAATGGAAAGGAAGTCGGCCATAGGCCTAAACAACTTATCATTTAAGTCCTCTCTTTCTTTTTTATCCAACCAATCATAAATACAATCGTAGGCTTGGCTCACATACACCAGCCAATTGGCATCGTTCAAACATTGCCAAAACAACTTGCCGCGGGCATAAGAACGTTCAGCAGGATGTACACCTATGCTGCTGTAAAGGGCTTTGTATTGCAAAAGCGCATCTTTTACAAACCGAGCATACCGTTCGTCTCCTGTTATCTGAAATAAAGCACCCGCTTTTTGAAGTATAAAAAAATTAAATTTATGCGTTTCATGCGTATAACCACCAGCCAAGTCTTTTGGTACCGGGAACGCAAGCCCTTGCGTCATCGCACCATCAACCTCTTCTTTTACTAAGTAAAGGGTTTTGCCAAAAAGCGGCGCTTGGTTCAAGTGCTCTTTAATGAGCGCTACCCCTTTTTTGGTCAAGACCAGATTTGGATGTTCCTGTGCTTCTAACTTGAGAAATAAAACTACAAGCAATAGTAAGATCGATATCGTCTTAAACCGATTCAATTGCCTTCAATTTTAATATTACTCCGGTTGTAAGATCCATTCGACACAACATCTGGTGTGTTTTCAAAGGATAAATCATTTAAATTACTAATGGGTTCTCCATTGGTTAATTGAAGCTTTACCCCAGCAGAAGATTCCCATTGGCTGTTGCTGATGTCCAGGCGCTGCACACCTAAGAAACGCATGGATGCTTTAATTTTATTTCTTTTGTCGTTTCCAACTTCTATAAAATTACATTCGTTGATGTAAACGTTGGGCCCAAAGGTACTTTCATCGCGTCCTCCACGGTAAATATCCGCTACAGCCCCTCCAATTGAATTAAATTTTGACTGCTTGATCAAGACGTACTCCGCATTGTACATACCCAAGTCATCCGTTTCAGTTGCCATAGACAATATTGAACCCGTAACATCAGAAAAATCACTACCTCTTATTTCAATGGTATCCGCCATGGTACTTGGGTAAATTTTGAGGAAATTGAACGAATGGTTGATTTTCAGATCTTGTACTTTACAATCGATGACTTTCAATTTATAATTTCTGTTCATCGAATATTTGCTAGTAGAAACAACTGCGTTGCCAGGTTGGTCTGGTGATTGCGCCCCATCTATGATGAGGTTGATCAGTTCTAAACTGCCTTCATTTTCTATTTTAAAAAAAGTGCTTTTTTCTGCTAACAAACGAGGCTGTGTTCCTTTATCTGCCATTATGGTAAGTGGGTGATGCAGGGCTACAGTTTTAGTTAAAAGGTATTCTGCTCCGTTTTCTAAAACCAAAACATCGCCTGGTGCACTCTGTAATGCCGCCTCAACAAGGGTGTTGGTTCCGGGAGCAACCTTTGTTGTTTTACCCGAACCAAATGCAGGGCCTAACCCTTTTTTGGTATAATATGCTGCGCCTGTTTTCTTTTTTTGAACGGGTAATTTCCAATTCTGACCTAAACCGGCCAATTCCATAGTTGCAACGCTTGGTAGCAAAACCCCATTTTCATTTGGTTCAATTCTATTGTCTACTTTTACGAAGCCTTCTTCTGAAGGTGGGTTGTTTTCAGTACCTGTTACATTATTAGAGAATGCAATGCCCGATATGTCGTCATAAACCGTGAACAAATTGGCGTTTGTTTTACTCATCATGATATTGTTCTCAAACTTGGTTCCAACTGGTATGGCCGATCTTTCTTCATCGCTACCTGCGCAAAGTTGAACGTGGTCGCAATCTATCAGAACATTGCCTTCTATGGTAGCATCTACTACCTGGTTGTACCGGTTAATTGGACTATTAGGTACGCCGTTCATTACGACTAGAGCACCCCTAAACCTATGTCCGGTTAGCCCAATCAAATAGTTATTTTTTACCGTTTGGTACTCATTAATCACTCTTATACCTCCAGTATTGGCTTTCCTAGCTCCGATGAAATAATTGTTTTCAACCAATGTATTTTTTCCATGCCGCATGGTCAATGTCCCTTTGCTTTTATTAAAAACATTGGATAGGTATTTATTTCCTCCTGACTTATTGGAAATGATTTCCAACTCGCCATCGCATTCATCAAAATAATTGAAACTCACTGTTGAATTTGAATTGGTCAAAGAATAATGACTGGTACCAATTCTAAGCGTCTCCCCTCCATTCGAGGCTAAATTTTGCCTTGGACCAAAATAATTGTAGTCAATCCTATGGTTGTTTTCTTGGCTGGCTTCTGTATTCAACCGAACCGCCATTGTAACACCTCTATTTCTTTTTCCAATCAAATTGTTATGATCAAAACGGTTATTTTTTCCAAACATAGTTACCCAGATGTCCGACTCATACCGCTCGGGGTTGCTGAAATTGTCTATGACACAGTGGCTCACACGAACATGATTTGCCAAGGTTTCTTTATTGGTTCTGAACGCTATGACATCGCTTGTGGGCGTATACCCATTCCTAAATACAAGTCCGGTGACATGTAGGTAAGATCCAGAAATCCCTAAATTGGATTGCCCTTCTATAAAAACTTCTCCTGGCGTTTGGGCTCTTAATACTATGGTATCACTTTGTGTTCCGTTGGCAGCAAAAACGATTTCAATATCCTTCCACACACCATTTTTTAGAACAATTTCATCACCAGGCTGGGCATTTTCTATTGCCAATTTCAAACTGGCCTCATCCTTAACCAACCCAGGATCCTGTTCAGAGCAACCCTGCATCACCCACATCAATACCGCACATAAGGCAGTCAATTGTACAATTTTTTTCATTCTTCTCTTTGTAAAGATTTAGCGCAGTAGCACTTGTTTTTTTTATTCTGGATGGGTTACTTCCAGGCTGTAGTATTTTACCTTGGCAAAAGCCCCATCGTCTTGGGTAGACAAGTAGTTGCCTGCTTTGAAATAATTTTCAAAAACAGACCATTTTTGAATGTCTTGTGAATCATAAACCAAGGACTCCTCTTCATTTAAGATAACCTCCAACCTACCTTCTGAAACTTTCACTTCTAAAGTAAATGGTGCAAACCCAACCTCTTTGTTAAAATAAGTCCCTGGATCATCTGTCCAGGCATCCACTTTTAAAATGTCGGTATCCGATACATTTAGATCTTTTAACACCTTGGTTTTTACTCTCACCTGCCCATTTTGCCAATATATCTTCAAAATTGGAGGGGCATTGTTGTCATCTTCACCTATCAAATCGCGCTGTTCATTGCTCAACCGACCATGAATTTGCATGATGATAGTTTTGTGGTATTTGCCATCTGCTCCTTTCGAAATTTCTGGAACCGCCAAAGTTCCTTTCATATACCCTCCATCTACAAAAGACCAATTGTTGCTATTGCTACCGGGTACCATCTGCTCCCTCAATTCTGTTCTAGAATAGGAAGTATTGTTGGTTTTGGCTCCAGGTATTGTATAAAAAACTAGGCTCCCATCGGTAGAATCATTGTACATATAAGGCAGCAAAGTTGGATCCGTAGCATAGTTCAAAATTTGCGGTGGTTCAATTTCAGTTGGGTCACCAATAGGAAGGGTAACCTTCCAGTTTGATAAATCTATTGCTGGCAGAACAAAAGTATCCTCGCTTGCAGGCACTTCAACTTTAGTTTTTGGAGCAGGCTGTTTGCTCACCTGGGTGTACTCCTTTTTACAAGCACCCAAAACCAAGGCTATAAAAACCAAAAGGATACCCGGGTTGTTCCGACCCGGGTAACTCCTAAACCATATATTAATCAATCTTAGCAATTTCAACCAAATCATATCTACCAGTAACATCACCATTTGTTAATCTGAACCTCAAGTTTTCTGTTGTTGCCGTTGTGTTGATAACAAAACTAACCCGAACATAATCGGAAGCATTTGAAGTCAAACTCATAGGTTGTGCAACAAAGGTTACACTGTTGTCAGGGTCTTCTATTAGAAGGTCCCCACAGTCGTCGCCAACACTGCTTGCGCTCACATAATAGAAACTCAAATTGTATTTTTGACCAGGCGTAACTTTGATGGTTTGATCCAAAAGGTGCGAAGCACTCTCTATTTTTGCTCCAGTGGTGCCATCGGGAGGTGTTGGTGAGCCAGAACCAGAAAACGCTCCCCAAACGCTTCTATCGCTGCATTCAAAACTCTTACAAAGAAATTCGGGAACCAATTCGTCTACCACTACTACACTAATGGTGGTATCGCTCATAAGGTTATTCCCATCCTTTGCCATCAGTTGCACTTGGTAGGTACCTTCCCCTGCATCAAAAACATGTGAAGGATTTTTATCGGTAGAGGTACCGCCATCGCCAAAATCCCATTCAAATTGATTGGCACTAATGGACAAATTGGAAAATTCGATTTCTTTAAAATCATTTATGCTGGACTTATATCCAAAATTTGCAGAAGGTGGAGTTAAATCAGGAATCGAACCGACCCCTGGTAAGTCATCTTCACAAGCCCAAACACCAGCTATAAGAATGGCGCAAAACAACTTGACAACATACCGCATCGGGTATTTTGATTTATCTATATTTAATTTCATGATTCAATAATTTTAGTCTGTACAATTATTGTTGGGTACTTCCAATACTCTCTTATGCATAAGGGAGCAAATTGAAGCCAGCAAGAACCAGCTTCAATTTTTATAGTGTTTAGTAACCAGGATTCTGTTTTAGCTTACCGAAACTAGTATCTATTTCTCTTTGAGGAATAGGCAATAGCAATTTGGTCGCATCAAATGCAAAGCCATTGTCCGCAGCAAATGCGCCGAGTACTTCTTCCGCTTTTCCTGTGCGAACCAAGTCGTAAAACCTGTGGTTTTCAAAGGCCAGTTCCACTCTTCTTTCGTCCAATAGCTGGTCTAAAGTTAGCGTTGCAGAACCATCCTCTGGTAAAGTAGACATACCCGAACGGGCCCTTGTTCTATTGTAAGCTTCAATTGCGGTGGTACTGGTTGTAGACCCAGCGCCTGCTAAAATTGCTTCGGCCTTCATTAAATAAACATCGGCCAATCTTAAAACCACCCAATCGTTGCCACATAATACATTGTTAGTAGAGGAGGTTATAAATTTACCTACTTCACTGCTATTAGATGGGCTGTACAATACTGCCGATCTTTCCGTTTCTAATGGGTCAATGAATGCGTCAAAATCGTCGGTTATGTAGTTCAAACCAGAAGTACTACCTAATTGAGTAAATTCGTAGGAGAAATCTTGGCTTTCAGCATCCACATCATTTAAGAATTGAATGGCAAATATTATTTCTGCATTTAGTTCATTGTAGAATACATCGTTGTAGTCTTCAATCAAACTATATTCTGTATCGGCTATCACCTCATCTAAAAGGGTTAAGGCACCTGAATAATCCGATTGCCTCAACTTTACTTTCGCCAACAACGCTTTGGCAGCGGCCACTGTAGCACGCCCTTCTTGGGCAGCGCTTCTAGCTGGTAAATTAGGAATTGCCTCCGTTAAATCGGTAGCAACAAAAGCTAAAATCTCATCCACAGCCACCCGTGTAACTGCTTGTTCATCTAAAACGGACAAGGTTCGGTCTACTTTTGGAATGGCTCCATAAGCTCGAACCAAGTTAAAATGGGCCAAGGCCCTACCGAATTTTGCTTCACCTTCAAATTGCAACCGAATGTTGTCTTCTGATACTGCTTCCAAGTTCTCCAACACGTTGTTGGCCCTGAAAATCACATTGTACATACCCGACCAATAAGAAGAAATTGCGGCATTGGTTGGGCGCACGTTCATAGTTTCAAATTGTGCCCAATCCCCTTCACTGCTCTTCGTTTTGGTATTATCGGAACGCATTTCTGTGATTGCAAATTCTCTTTGTATCGACTCTTGAAACCCGTCGTATATACCTAGAACAGCCGCTTCTACTTCGGTTGTATTGTTATAAAACGCATTCTCTCCGATAGCTGACTTTGGTTTTAAGTCCAATTGTTCATCACAAGCACTTGCAACCAAACAAACGATCATCACGGCGAATATTTTTCTAATATTTTTCATTTTTCTGATCCTTAAAATTCAAGATTAAAACCAACTGACCACGTTTTATAAATTGGCGCGGCCCCTCTTTGATAACCATAAGTCAAAGGAGTTTCTAACCCTTGGTTGATACCTTCTGGGTTGTATCCTCTATAATCTGACCCCATAATGTAAAGCAAGTTTTGTGCTGCTACATATACTCTGGCCCTGCTCATTCCTACTTTAGAAGCAACATTTGCAGGCAAAGAATAACCAATGTTCAAATTTCTTAAAGAAATGTAAGAAGCATCCATAACGATGTCATTGGTGAAAATTCTTTCCACCACCAAATCAGCGTCAGGGAAGAAATTAGGGTCTGTTTCGTCGTCTATGTAATCCTGTTTAGACGAAAAATGGTTGTTAACATACTGAGGGTCTATGTTTCTAACTTTTGCTCCATGAGATCCTTGGAACATAAAAGTCAAATCAAAATTCTTATATTTTAGAATATTGGTTAATGACCAAATTTGTTTAGGGTACGGTGATCCTAAAATGGTTCTATCATCATCATCAATTAAACCATCTCCATTTAAATCTTTGGCATAAACATGTTTGGACTGTCCATTAATAGGGTACAAAGGGTTGTCTATGTAATTCAAAGGAATTTCTTTGTCTACCACATATCCATAAAAAGATGCAATTGGATTGCCTTCACTTGCTATCCATTCTGTTGGTCTTTTTGGGTCTACAGTGGTAATTAAACCATCTGCTCCAGCCATGCTGATGAGCTTATTTTTATTATAAGAAAAGTTACCTGTAGTACTCCATGAGAAATTCCCATTGGTATAATTTCTAGTAGACAGCTCTATTTCTATTCCTGAATTTTGAACTTCTCCAATGTTGGCTATGGCTTCGGTCACTCCAACCGACGAAGGCACTGGTCTTTCCAGCAGTAAATCTTCGCTGTTGCGTTGGTAGTAATCCAAACTCAAATTAATTTTACCTTCTAAGAAACCAACATCAACACCGGGGTTAAATTCAACGGATTTTTCCCATTGCAAATCGGCATTGGACAATGTAGATTGAGTAAAACCGCTGTACACCCCGCCATTCATCACTGTACCTACCGGAACAATCTGACCTACATGAGGGTAATACCCAATTCTATTATCCGCACCATCAGAACCTGTAACGCCATAACTTACTCTAAGTTTTAAATTGCTAATAACTTCAGACGTATTTAAGAAATTTTCTTCCGACATTCTCCAACCGGCTGAAACCGCTGGAAACACGCCATACTTGTTGTTTTTTCCAAATTTAGAACTACCATCGGTTCTTAAGCTTAGTGCCAATAAGTACCTGTTTTTAAATGCATAGTTGATTCTTCCTAAAAACGAAACCAAACTTTTTTGTGCTTCAAATGTTTCTGCTGCTGTAACATTGGTAGGTGAGATTGTTTGGATGTAATCAAAGTTGTATCCAGCTCCATCTATTAAACTGTTTGAAACATTCCAGAATTCATAGGCAAACCCACCCACAAAGTTAAGGTCGTGGTCGCCAAAACTCTTGTTGTAAGTTAACATATGCTCCGTAACCAAATGTGTCGTTTCGAATCGATCATCGGAAGAAGTGGTACCACTTTCAGCATTTCTAGAAGCCTTTACTCCTGTGAAATTTTTGTTCCTTGTTACTGCATAATCCCCTCCTACAGAAGACCGCAAGGAAAGCCCTTTGGCCAGTTTGATCTTTAAGTATAAGTTCGTAAAAAGCTTGGATCTGTATTTGTAATTTTTTCGTTCCAATACTTTTGCCAAAGGACTTGTATTGGAAGTGGTGCTAATATCGGTTCCGCCAGTCTCAATGGGCATCCCAGTAACCAAATCAAAATCATCAAACATACGCTCTTGGGCATAGTCTCCAATTTGAGCATCTGCAAATTTACCTCCATCTCGAAGCCTATTCACAAACTGGATATTGTTTTCATCCAAATACAATGGCAACCAAGGAGATTGCCTGATGGCGTCATGCACGCCAATTGGAAACCTGCGTTGTTTGGCATAGGATGGGTTGATTTTCAAACCCAACGTTACGCGGTCGCTTATTTTGGAATCCATACTCAACCTAAAGTTTACTTTTTCATAACTATCGGTTAGCAAAACACCTTCGTCTTTTAAGTAACTACCAGACGCACTGTATTTTGTTTTTTCGTTACCACCACGAGCCGACACCGAATGGCTTTGAATAATACCGCCGTCCATCATAACTTCTTCCCAATTGGTTTCAGAATTGAGCATGTTGATGTAGGTCATGCGATCGGTGAGCTCTCCGTTGTTGTTGTCTCTTACATATTGATTCCAATCTGAAATTGAAGTAAGGACATTGGATTGGGGTACTGATTTGGTACCAAAATACCCATTATAGGCGAGAACTGCCTTGCCTTCTACTCCAGATTTATTCGTGATCATTATCACACCATTGGCTCCTCTAGAGCCATAAATAGCGGCAGAAGCGGCATCTTTCAGAACTTCGATGGATTCCACATCGTTCATATCCAAAGTAGCCAAATAATCATTGTCTACAGCAATTCCATCTACCACTATTAAGGGATTGGGTTCACTGGTAATAGAGCCCACACCTCGTACTCGGATGGTTGGAGCCTCCCCTGCTGAAGGGTTGGTTTGTTGAATGTTAACACCAGACACTTGCCCTACTAAAGCATCATCAATACGCGCCATCGGAATTTGATCCAATTGCTCGTTGCTCACTTTAGAAATAGCTCCTGTTAAATGGGACTTTTTCTGGGTGCCATACCCCACTACTACAATTTCATCCAATTGGGTAACATCTGTTAAAAGAGTAACATTAATAACCGACTGGTTTTCAATAGTAATTTCTTGGGATTCATACCCTATGAATGAAAAAACCAAAACTTCGCCCACATTTGCCTTCAACACGTAACTTCCATCCATTTCGGTAACTGTTCCCTGGCTTTTTCCTTTAATTAGGATGGATACACCAGGTACTGCTTCGTTATTATCTCCTACTACCTTTCCTTTGATTAGTATTTCTGCATCTTGTGCCTGCAATGAAGAGGACAAAAGCAATGCAACCAACCCTATAAAATTAAGTAGTATTTTATAAGTAAAATTATGTTTCATTGAGATTTGTTTATTGTGAAAGATTGAATAAGGACGGCAGGATGCTAAAAAGCACTTTGAATTTTAGTCCTAAATACGCTATCTTTGCAGAAAGCTTGGTTAATTGAAACGTGCGGAATATTTTAGCGAAGACCCTGCACGTGACAAACCTGCCACAATGGATTAACTCTTAGTTAATCCATTTTTTATTTGTAAACGATGTACATAGGCAACTGTCTATTTGTTTTTGTTAGTTGAGAAATTCAAAATATCCTCTAGGTGGTCGTGCATCGCCTGTTCTGCCTTATCCGCGTCTTGATTGGATATGTGCTCTAAAATAGAATAGTGTTCTTCTAAAGCTTTAACAGGTAAATCGCCACCACACACATCGTTTTGTGTGAAATAGGTTAGGATATCGGGTGTAACTATTAACATTAAAGATTGCAACACAGCATTTTGGCTGGCTTCGGCAATTTTCAAGTGAAACATCAAATCATATTCAACAGTACCACGGCCGTTGGAAACTGCACTTTCATATGCCTTTAATGCGCTCACCATAGAATCAAGATCTTTCTCAGATCTTCTCAGCGCTGCAAACCTTGCAGCTTTGGTTTCCAAAATCACTCTTGTTTCTACTAAAGCATGAAAATCATTACCTTGTAATTCTAAAACGTCGGTTATTAAACCCTCTAGAGCTGTTATCCCAAAACCAGCTACCACCGTTCCACTTTGCGGTAGCGTTTTTAGAATCCCATAAAACTCCAATTTTTTTATAGCATCTCTTACGTAGGTTCTACCTACAGCAAATTGTTCACTTAATTTTCTTTCAGATGGTAGTTTATCACCAGGATTGAGCTGTCCAGAAGAAATCAAAGCCTTTATTTGCTTGATAATTTTATCCACTGGTGTTTCAATTTCAATCTTCTTAAAAGTTTTTAAAAATTCACTTTCCATATCTATCTAGTTTTCCAACAACTGGTCGACCAATTTATAAAATTATTTTATTAACACAAAATTAACTGGAAATTAATCATAAGAAATCCTGCGAAACCACAGCTTTTTATCAAAAAAATTTGTGTTCAAACGCATAAAAGAGCTTTTATCCGTTCTTCATTAAAATTTAATACAACCAAACAACTGGCTGATTAACCAGGTACTTTCGACTTCAAATTTTATATTAATTATAAAAAAAACCGACTGGTTGCCAATTGCACACACAATAAAATGGCGTGGTCAACCAGTTTTTATGGATGGGTTATTGAATTTATTCGGCTTAAAATATTACTTAATTAAATTTATACAACACTTTAACTTACGGCACATGTAAACTATTCTGCAAAAGACTCTATTTCGAAACAAGAAATTGACACCTGAACAGAGAAATGAAACTAATAGACAATTCTCCTATAGAAAAGAAAAAGAAATCAGCCCCCCAACTAATAGGTTTAAAGTATTCTGATTTCTTAAAATCAAACTGGTTTGAAGCGCTATCGAATTTCACTTTTATAGATTGGGCACTACCATGCTGTGCGATGGTCTGGTCTACCCAACTCCAAAATATTACTCACCTAGCTGTTGTAACCGCTCAATTCGGGTTTGGTCTGTATTGACCCAAATTACCCCAATTGCTTTGGAATCCGTTGCAAGATTGGCCGTCAGAGCGGTTCCAGACAAAATAAAGTTGGCCGGACTACCTTGTAATCCAGCTGCTTGGGCAATTGATTTGGCGTAAATTCCCCAAAGGTCTTTTGAATCTAATGACATAACAGTTTGTTTTTGTTTGTATAAAATTCATTAAAATCCAAATGAGTTAGCAGCGTTTATTTACGCTAAAGTAAAATCAAGTATAAATACTTGTTTCTGTCCCTGCCATGCCCTACCTATTCATGCGCAATTCAAAAAAAGCCCGTTGAAAGGTCAACGGGCTTCATCGCCATTTATATTGAGTTAAAAATAATGTTTTTATTCATCTCTTAAACAATCTACCGGGTTGGCATGGGCTGCACGTATTGATTGTACGCCAACTGTCAACCAAGCTACCAGAAGGGCCATTAGACCAGCTCCTGCAAAAAACCATATTTCCAGGTCAATTCTATACGCAAAACGAGTCAACCAATCTCCTAAAAACCAATAACTTACAGGCAGAGCTAGTACAATGCTTACCACCACCATTTTTGTAAAATCAGCAGTTAGTAAGGTAACGATTTTCCATTCAGAAGCACCCAAAACTTTTCGTACCCCTATTTCTTTCATCCTTCTTTCTGCCGTAAAAGCTGCCAAGCCAAACAAACCAAGACAAGAAATTAAAATTGCAAACGCGGCAAAATACCTCGACAAAACAGACACCCTTTGTTCTGCAGCATACTGTTGTTGGTAACTTTCGTCCAAGAAATTGTAATCCAATGGAAATCCAGGGTTAAACTCTTTGTGAAGCGTTTCTATTCTAGCTACTGTTTCTTTTATATTGCCCGCTTCTAACCTAGCCAAAACATTCCAGGTGTTGTCTTCGGTTACGCGCATAAAAACTGGTTTTACATCTCGATGAAGGGATTGAAAATTGAAATCCTTTACAATGCCTATAATGGTATATTTAGTCTCCCCAAACAAGGTGATTTGTTGCCCTACTGGATCCTCCAGCCCCATCACTTTAAGGCCAGCTTCATTCAAAATTACAGAAGAAGAATCTGCACCATAGTCTTTTGAAAAAGTACGGCCGTCTACTAATTGCATGCCCAATGTTTCCATGCAGTTATAGTTCACCTGCATATTTTCAAATAACACCCTAAATTCTGGGTCTTTACCATCCCAGTCTACACTATAGGTATTGTTTTGCTGTCCTACCATGGTATGCCCAATACTGGAGGCCATTTTAACTCCTGGCACTTTATTGAGTTCATTTAAAAAAGTAGGCAAATTATCGGCCACCCTACCCTCTTGTGGTACCACCAAGATGTTTTCTTTATCATAGCCCAAGTTTTTGGATTGCACGTAGTCTATTTGGTTGTAAATGACTACAACAGTAACTATTAATATGACCGACAACCAAAATTGAAACACTACTAGCCCTTTTCGAATCCACACTTCTCCTGGAGCACCTTTCACATTGCCCTTTAAAACAGCTATAATGCCAAACCCCGACAAATAAAGGGCAGGATAACTTCCAGCTAACAACCCAGTAATCAAACAAACCCCAAACAACATAAGGGTAAAAGGCAAGTTAAATTGTAGGAACATTTCTTTGCTCGTGATTTCATTGAAAACTGGCATTGCAAACCAAACCAGCGCCAGCGCAACAAACATAGACAAGAAGCTCATCACCATAGATTCAGTCAAAAATTGCAATACAAGCCCCTCTTTTCTAGCTCCAATGGCCTTTTTAACCCCAATTTCTTTCATCCTTCTGGAAGCCCTAGCAGTTGATAAATTCATAAAATTAATACAGGCGATTACCAGAATAAAAAAAGCAATCATCGAAAACAGACGAACGTATTCAATTCTCCCTCCAACATTTTTACCGTCTTCGTATTTTCCATACAGGTATTGTTCTGCATATGCTTTCAAAAACAGGGTGACGTGGGAGTCCTCCTCTTTTTCTTTTATGTAGTCCTTTATTTTTTCATTGAATTCTAGAACGTTGGTTCCCTTGGCCAATAGGAGATAAGACCTAGGGCCATTGTTTCCCCATTCCAAAACCCAATCGTTATCGTCTTTGTATACTTCAAAAGAAAGCACAAAATCAAATTGGTAGGAGGAGTGCCTCGAAATGTTTTCAAATACTCCGGTCACTTTAAATTGGTCTCGGTGTTGCAATTCGATCGTCTTGCCCAATGCGGCCTCTACCCCTCCAAACAACTCCTTGGCCACTTGTTCTGAAATTACAATCGAGCTTTTATCTGCCAGTACCTGGTTTTCATTACCAGCTAGTAGCTTATAAGAAAATATATTAAAATAATCTTGCCCTACATGAAAGCCTTCTTTCGAAACATCCTTGTCTTCGTAGGTCAGAATATAGTCCGAAATCCAAGTTGTAGTGGCTGCATACTCCACTTCAGGAAAATCAGCTTTCATAGATTCCGATAAAATACCAGGAGTAGACCATGTAGTCATGATGTTTCCGGAGTATTTCTGGTGTTCCATTACCTGGAACAACTGGTCATTTTTAGCATGGAATTTATCCATATTTCTTTCGTCATCAACCCATAAAAATATTAAGACAGCACAAGCGATCCCACTTGAAAGGCCTATTAAGTTGATCAGAAAAGTGTTTTTGAATTTTTTAAAATTTCGAAAAGTAAGGTGAAATACGTGTTTTAGCATAGTTTTTTATTTGATTCCCCTAGAAAAGAAGTAGTTACAACGAAGCATATATTCCAAAGACAGGTAAAACTTTTAGAAGTTGCATTACTCCTTCATTACTTTAAAAGTAGAAAATCGTTACCATCCAATTGGTTTTTTTTTATGATTTTTTAGAAAACCGCTAGCATTGGCTATTTCTCAAAAGTTGAACAATGTCTAATTTTGTTTTAAAAGGATATTATGAGCTCTTGCAAACCACTATTACTACTAGAAGAAGACAAACTGTTTATTGTTCAATGTAAAGATTGTCAAAGGATTGGCATTCACTTCAACAACCTTATGTTGCGCTTTAGTCCTACAGACTACAGCAATTTCTCCAAGGGGTTGGGCCGAATTAATTTCAATAAAAGTGCCATCCACCTCAATAAAAATGAACCTGTAATTATCATAAAAACATGCCATCAAGACATCCAATTGACTCTAACACAAAAGGAATTCAGCAAACTCAACAATGCTGTGCAACAGGCCACCTTACTATTGTCTGTTCACAGTTTAATAAAACCATAACACCTACCGTTTTTAGAAAAAACAGGCATTTATGAATACTTTGTTATAAATTTGGCTCAGCATTTGTGAAAAGAACAGCTATGATTCGAATTATAACCGTTACCTCCTTTTTATTCTTTATGGGATTTGCTTCCCTGGCCCAAAACAACAAGGGGTGGGTCCACTTAACTTTAGAAATTCCAAGCCAAGTGAACCCAGAATTGATCGAAGTAGAAAACTTGCTCACCGATCCTACATTTAATGCAAGCATTCTTTTAGATGCCCAAATAGAAGGCAACCAATACGGTTTTGAAATTCCCCTCGTCACCAACCAAGAAGCGCAGCTAAACATCAGCTGGTTTGTTAAAGATGAATTTAAGGCCACCGGCATGGCATATTCCATTGGAATCGGAGATACACTTGAAATTAAACTATCACTCTCCGAAGGAGCCATCCCTGAATTTAAAGGAAAACACAAGGCTTCGGCCACCGCGTTCTATCAATACCAAAAAGATTATTATGCCTACATAGATAAGAATTTCATTGAAAATGGATTGGAAGACCCCATATTTAAAGAAGACCAAACAGAAAAGGTAATAGCCACCCTAATCGAGAGGCAAAACTTATTAAAATCTAATTTTGAAGGCAAAAAATTAAATGGGTTGGATCAAAAAAGAGCAGTAAAAAACATTGCGTTCTATCCAGCGGCACAGCTTATGATGTACCACCTTTCCAAACAAAACAGGGTATTGGACGAAACATCCAAAACCTATGTGCAATCTTTAGAACTGGATTCTGTTGATGCAATGTATGCTTCTTCCTACACCAACTTTTTAAGCATTTACAACCGGTATTTAACCAGTGGTGTTGTGCGTTACATACCCGAAAAAATGCTTCACCTA
This sequence comes from Cytophagales bacterium Alg240-R148, assembly GCA_900537185.1. GTDB lineage: Bacteria > Bacteroidota > Bacteroidia > Cytophagales > Cyclobacteriaceae > Alg240-R148. The sequence continues at coordinate 635,848 of LS999826.1, read as the reverse complement.
TACAAAGAAAATGTGGACAACATCCCAAATGATGTCCGGAAACAATTGGATAACATCTTAAAAAAAGGCCATATCAACCAAGAAGATCCGGCCGAAATGAAATTTTATTACCAAACACTAAAAGAGCACAGAGCATTGCTAGTACCTCTTTATTTTGAAAAACACGGGGATGAGTATTTGAATTTTTATACAACCATGGCAGCCAGTGGTACAAGAGATGTTCTGGTAGCACAGTATTTTAATCAAGTTCTTAAAGTATTTCCAGCAGATTATATTAAGCTGCTGTACCCAGCAGTACAACAGCTCATTGCCAATAAAAACATACAATGGCGATTGCTATACGAAATGGAGGTTTTCGACCGTGCGCAACTGGACTAATTAATACTGGTCGTTTAAAGCAAAAATTGGCTTTCTTTTCATCCACTTGCCCCTTGTAAAATCAGGGAATTGAACTGGGGCACTGCCCTTGGCAATGGACTCCTCCGACAAACAGGTGACCGCGGCCCATGAGGCGCAATCATAAACATCCAGGGGCATCGGCTCGTCTCTTTTTAAAGCTTCAATAAAAGCGTGGACCACAAAGAAATCCATTCCACCGTGGCCCGCACCAGAAGCTTCTTTCTCGTACTTTTTCCATAATGGGTGGTCGTATTCTTTTCTGTATGCCGCATCCGCTTCCCATTGGTGGGAAGGACTCTTTCCTTCAATATACAGCGAATTGTTGAGATCCATCCACAAACCTTTAGTCCCTTGAATTCTAAAACCCAATGAATACGGCCTTGGCAAATTCGTATCGTGGCTTAACATGATGGTTTCTCCATTGACGGTTTTAATTACCGTTGTAATGATGTCTCCTAGTCTAAACTCGACATCCGCATTGGGATGCTCTTCTCCTCCATTCTCATGTTCTACAATGTAGTTGTGCAACCCCTTTGACTTGGTCGCTGTGGAGGTCAAAAAAGAAAATCGATTGCCTCTGTTGTTGTTGATGCAACTTCCAACTGGTCCTAAACCGTGGGTTGGATACAAATCACCGTTTCTATTGACCGAATGGCTGGTCCTCCACTTGGCCTCACTGTAGCCTTTTTCTCCAAATTCTACCCCTCCTCCATAAAGTTGGGAACCATTGTTAAATTTAACGTGTCGTAAATCGTGTTGGTAGCCTCCTTCCAAGTGGATCATTTCTCCAAAAAGATCGGCCCGAACCATATTCAAAATAGCCATAACATCCCGTCTATAACATACATTTTCCATGACCATAAATGGAGTCTTGGTGGCTTCGTAGGTGTCTACCAAATCCCAACACTCCTGAATATCCGTTGCACCAGCAACTTCCAAACCAACCGCAACCCCTTTTTTCATGGCATCAATGGCCATTGGGGTATGCCACAACCAAGGAGTACAAATCAAGGTTGCCTCCACATCGTCCCTGCTTAAAAGGTTTTTGTAATCTTCTGGACCATTTGAGTACAAGGCTGGTTTGCCTTTTCCTGCTTCCTTTACCATAGCCGCTGCTTTATCCAAAACATCCTTATCCACATCGCACAATGCCGTAACTTCAATATCGTCTCGGAACAGCAATACTTTCAATTGAGAAAGCCCCCTGGCTCCAGTACCAATCATGGATATTTTTATTTTATTTTTCTTTTGAGCAAATAGTTTGGTTGGGCTGGCCATAGATAGTGCAGTGCTTGCCACTACACCGGATTTTACAAAATTCCTGCGATTCATATTTTTAGGTTTAGGGTTGTAGCCGAATTAAAAACGAAATATAACTACAAAAAATAATATTTTAAAAACAGTTCCAATATTCACTTTTAATTTGGCATTTTAAGTATATTGCAATCTTTAATTAACCACTAAAATCAATAAGTAATGGAATTTGTAACACTAGACTACGCAGTCTTTATTGGATATTGTGCGCTCATAATATTCTTAGGATTGTACGTGTCAAGAGAGAAAAAAGGGCATAAAAAAGATTCAAAAGATTATTTCTTAGCTAGTAAAGGACTCACCTGGTGGGCCATTGGGGCCTCCTTAATCGCATCCAATATTTCTGCCGAGCAATTTATTGGGATGTCAGGTTCAGGATACGCCATTGGATTGGCCATTGCTACCTACGAATGGATGGCTGCTTTAACGTTGATAGTGGTAGCCAAATTTTTTCTACCAATATTCTTAAAGAAAGGCATATTTACCATGCCACAATTTTTGGAACAGCGTTTCGACAGCAGGGTAAAAACGACCATGGCCGTTTTCTGGTTAATGGTTTACACTTTCGTTAACTTAACCTCAATTTTATATTTAGGTGCCTTGGCCCTGCGCACCATCATGGGAGTTCCGATGATGTATGGCATCGCCGGACTGGCCTTATTTTCGGCCTTGTATAGTATTTATGGAGGACTAAAGGCTGTTGCCTGGACCGATATCGTTCAAGTTATTTTTCTTGTAGGCGGTGGACTCATGACTTCCTACCTCGCCTTGGACCATTTAAGCGATGGACAAGGGTTTATTGCAGGATTAAAATCGCTTTACGAACATGCCCCTGAAAAATTTTCTATGATTCTTGATAAAGGGGAGATCATGATACCACAGGAAGATGGCACCTGGAAAGATGCCTACATCGACTTGCCCGGTCTAAGTGTCTTATTTGGGGCCATGTGGATCGCAAATTTATCGTATTGGGGCTGCAACCAATACATCATCCAAAGGGCTTTGGGAGCAAAAAACCTAAAAGAGGCGCAAAACGGGTTGGCTTTTGCAGGCTACCTCAAACTAATCCTTCCCTTGATAGTTGTTATTCCTGGTATTGTTGCATTTGTGCTTAAAGCGGATATTGTAAAACCAGATGGGGCCTACCCTTGGTTGTTAAGTAACTTTGTTCCTGCCGGATTTAAAGGTTTGGCCTTTGCTGCGCTTATTGCCGCGGTTGTATCGTCGTTGAGTTCTATGATTAATAGTATTGCCACCATATTCACAATGGACATCTACAAACCATTTTTTAACCAAGAGGCCTCCGAAGGTAAATTGGTTAATACGGGGCGTTTAATAAGTGGCGTTTGTTTGGTTATTGCCATTATTGTGGCTCCTGCCTTGTCTAGTTTGGAACAGGCTTTTCAATTTATACAAGAATTTACTGGATTCATTAGCCCTGGCGTTGTGGCCATATTCTTGTTTGGTCTATTTTGGAAAAAAGCAACACCTAACTCTGCCTTATGGGCTGCGTTGTTATCCATTCCTTTATCCTTTTTATTCAAAGTCTTAATGCCTGCACTTCCATTTCTAGACCGGATGGGGTTTGTATTTCTTGCATTGTGCGCTGTCATTATTGGGATTTCACTTTATGAAAATAAAGACCAAGGAGATAAGGCCATTTCATTGGAAAAAGGGTTATTCAATACCAGCAACACCTTTAATATGTTGGCAATTGGCATTTGCGGGTTGTTGGTTGTTTTGTATACATTGTTATGGTAATACCGAATTAGGAGAAAAGTTAGACCATGCACTTACTTAAAGTATTAAAAAATAAATACGGTATTGATGGAAGGGTGTTTTCATCCCCTGGAAGAATCAATATTATTGGAGAACATACCGATTACAACGATGGGTTTGTTTTGCCAGCAGCAATAGATAAAGCGGTAACATTTGCAATTGAAAAAAATGGAAGCGAAAACACGGTAGAAGTATTCGCTAAAAACTTTAATGAATCCCACACCTTCGATCTCCAACAACTCCATCCTATAAAAGATGGCGGATGGAAGAATTATGTTGTAGGGGTCATTGCTGAAATGGTTCAAGAAGGTGCCACCCTTCAAGGTTTTTCTTGTGCTTTCGAAGGCACTGTTCCATTGGGCAGTGGGTTATCTTCTTCGGCAGCACTGGAATGCAGCCTAGCCTTCGCTCTCAATGAAGTATTTGCCTGTGGCTTTACCCGCGGTAAACTGGCACATATAGCACAAAAAGCAGAACATAATTTTGCAGGCGTACAATGTGGCATTATGGACCAATTTGCTTCTATATTCGGTAAGGAAAATCATGTTTTTAAATTGGACTGTAGGTCGAAGGAAAAAACTTATTTCCCTATTGAACTTAAAGGGTATTCCATCATTTTAATCAACACAAAAGTTAGCCACTCCCTTGCATCATCGGCATACAACGAAAGAAGGACGGAATGCGAAACAGGAGTCCGGAGTATCCAAAAGGAGTACCCAGAAGTAAAGAGCCTCAGAGACGTTTCTATAGAAATGTTGGAAGCGCTGGCCGATTCCATGACGGCCATGGTATACAGGCGTTGTGCTTATGTAATAAACGAAAATAACCGAGTAGAATTGGCCACTCAAGCCTTGCTCCACCAAGACATTCCAACCTTGGGCGCGTTGTTATACGAATCGCATAAGGGGTTATCAGAAGAATACGAGGTGAGCTGCCCCGAATTGGATTTCTTAGCAAATTATGCAAAAGAACACCACGTAACTGGTGCACGAATGATGGGAGGAGGTTTTGGTGGTTGCACCATTAACATTGTTGCACAAGACGAGGTAGATTTCTTTCTAGAAGGTGTTTCTATGGCATTTTCTCAAAAATATAAGCACAAACCAGAAGTATACCGAATAAAAATATGCAATGGGGCCCAAGAGTTAGATTCTGTGGCCATACATTGACACACCAACGCGCAGTTCTTTTTAGAGGCCTGCGCGTTTTCTTTTTCTTCCTCTGCCAATTCCCCTTCCTTTTCTCAACAAAGCTCCTTCCCCTTTTTTATTATTTCTTAAAAATAAGTATCTACAAATACTATCAATTGATGTGTATTTTTTTTAATATAAGAAATGAAATATATGTTCCACTTTTGACAGCAAACCCAGCACTTATGATTTAAAAAAAGAACCAGTTTCGATTGTTTTTGATTGTCTTTATTATAGACAATTCAATTTCGCCATTTTATTTTTTTCACAACTACAACAACTCCTTATGGCCAAAAGAAAAAAAAGAATTCAGAAAATATTTGTTCTTGATACCTCCGTAATTTTGTTTTCACATGATTCCATCATGCACTTTGCAGAACACGACGTTGCTTTGCCCATTACAGTGCTTGAAGAAATCGATAACTTTAAAAAAGGGAATGATACTAAAAATTTCGAAGCACGCGAATTCATCCGACTGCTAGACAATCTTTCAAATGGTAAAATACTAAAAGAGTGGAACCCTTTAGGAGATAAAAAAGGGGATTTCAAAGTTATTATGGAGTTTGAAAGTGAGCCAGATGCACGGTTGATTTTCAACGATGACAAAGCAGACCACCGCATACTTAATGCCGCCATTGCTTTGCAAAATGAATTTCCAGACAAACAAATCACTTTGGTGTCTAAAGACATCAACCTGAGGTTAAAGGCTGCTTCTTTAGGTGTGAATGCAGAGGATTATACTACTGGTAAAATATTAAATGTCCAAAGTTTGCATACGGGCAAACGAACCATTTCGGATATTTCCGATGATGACATCAACAAATTATACAGCGAAGGAGCGGTTCCAAAAAGTGAATTCCTAGCTCGAAAAAGGTTCAACAAAAACAACTACTTTATTCTAAAAAGCCAAAACAAATCAATTTTGGCCTACTACAACCCTTTTACAGAGCTGATAGAGAAAGTCGAAAAACAGCTGGTATATGGTATTAAGCCCAGGAACGCAGAACAGACTTTTGCCATTCATGCCATATTAAACCCTAGAATTAAATTGGTTACCATTCAGGGAGTTGCCGGTACTGGTAAAACACTTATTGCATTGGCAGGAGCATTGGCTCAGAAAAGGACCTACAAGCAGATTTACCTAGCCAGACCTATCGTACCCTTGAGCAACAAAGACATCGGGTATTTGCCTGGAGATATAAAATCAAAATTAAACCCCTATATGGAGCCCCTTTGGGACAATTTAAAACACATCCAGAATCAGTTCCCTGAAACGGACAAAGAATATTCCAAGATCACCGAAATGGTCAACCAAGAAAAGTTGATGATTACGCCATTGGCCTACATCAGGGGCCGAAGCTTGTCTAATATTTGTTTTATTGTGGATGAGGCTCAAAATTTAACCCCGCATGAAATAAAGACCATTATCACCCGTGCTGGTGAAAATACAAAAATCATATTTACCGGCGACGTTTATCAAATTGACACGCCCTATTTGGACTCTCAAAGCAATGGTCTTTCTTATCTAATTGACAAAGTAAAAAACCATGATTTGTACGCCCACATTACCTTAGAAAAGGGAGAAAGATCCGAACTCGCCAATTTGGCGAATGAGTTGCTCTAAAAATTTTAAAATTCATACAACAAAGCCGCTATAAATTGTTTTATTTAGCGGCTTTGTTATTGCTTATGATGGACAGCCAAATACTCATTGATCTTACCAAAACTAGAATGCCTTTTGGAAAATACAAAGGTTTATTGGTTTGCGATATTCCTGAACACTACTTGGTATGGTACCACCAAAAAGGATTTCCAGAAGGAAAGTTGGGGATGCTCTTACATACCATGTATGAAATTCGAGTCAATGGACTGGAACACCTGTTGCGCCCGCTTAGGAAATAACTTATTCCAACGTATCTAAAAAGGCTTCAATTTCTTTGTACACTTTTTCTAACTGAGCTGCTTCTATTACATAGGGCGGTACCAAGTAAAAAACATTACCCAGTGGTCGCATCAACATATTTCTGGACAAAAAGTATTGGTAAATTTTATCTCTAATTGAATTGAAATAAGAAGTTTCTTTATCGGTCTTAAGCTCAATGGCCATAATAGTACCGCGCGATCTGGCCTCAGCTACCTGCTTGTGGTTGGCTATTTTTTTAACAAATTTCTGATGTAATCCGGTTATTAGTTCTACTTTTTCTTGACATGCATCGGCCATAAACATTCCAAAACTTTTTACTGCCACTGCACATGTAAGTGGATTGGCCGTATAACTGTGCCCATGCATCAGCATTTTAGACGGATCGGAAATTTCAAATGCTTTCACCACTTCGGCGTCAAAAGAAGTTGCCCCCATTGGCATCATACCTCCAGTAATGGCCTTTGACAGGGCCACAATATCTGGTTTTGTTTGCATATAATCTGAAGCCATTGGCCTGCCAGTTCTGCCAAACCCAGTAAAAACCTCATCTGCAAAACAAAGTACTTGGTATTTTTTAGCTAATTGAAGTGCTTTCTCCAACCATTCTTCGGAATACATTCGCATTCCTGAAGCACCCTGCACCAGCGGTTCGTATATAAACGCTGCAATCTCTCCTGTTTCAAAATAAGTCTCCAACTTTCTTAGAGCCTCCCATTCTGCTTTTTGAGAAGGAAACGGGATAAAATCTACGTCAAACAACAAAGATGAAAAAGCATCATTAAAACCATTTCTACCACCTACGGACATAGCACCAAATGTGTCGCCATGGTAGGCTCCTTCAATGGCTACAATTTTCTTTTTGTTCTCCCCTTTGTTGACCCAATATTGCAATGCTCCTTTTAACCCTACCTCAATGGCTGTACTTCCATTATCCGTATAAAAAACTCTTTGGTGGCTCTTGGGCATCAAAGAAAGAACTTTTTGGGTCAGGTCAACCGCTGGCTCATGGGTAAAACCAGCGAAAATCACATGTTCCAAAGTAGTGGCTTGCTTGTACAAAGCATCCGCCAATTCCTGATTGGCATGGCCGTGGATGTTAACCCACCAAGAAGAAACCAAATCCATTATTTCTCTGCCATCAGCAGTAAAAAGGCTTAGTCCTTTACCATGTGTAACTATTGGAGGCACTGGTACTCCTTGCAAAGGAGTAAACGGGTGCCATACATGTTTCTTATCTATTCGGGTAATTTCACTTGTGTTCATTTTAACTGCTTTTTTAATTGCTCCGCATAATGCACCACGGTTGTTTTATCAACTTTCGGTTCTTTTGGCAAGTGTAGTAATTTTTTATATCCAGATAATTTCAAAATAATTGCTTCGGAGTGTGGGTTGGAATCACCATTAAAAATAATTCCTTTTACAGGCAGCTTTTTTTCCTTTAACAAAGCCACAGTTAACAAAGTGTGGTTGATACTTCCAAGGTACAAATCTGCCACCAATAGTATTTCGGCATTGCAATGGCGCGCCAAATCAATTACCATCAGCCCGTCGTTGTTCAACGGCACCAAACAACCTCCTGCTCCCTCAATAACCAAATCATTCTGTGTTTCCGGAAGTTTAAAATCATCCAATGCAATGGTCAAACCTTCTTTATCTGCCGCCATATGCGGAGAAGCCGGAAGTTCTAACAAATACCTTTCAGGGTGGATAAAACTGCGTTGGTTGCTTAAAAGACCCGCAATTGTTTCAGAATCTGTTGGCCTACCAGCCTGCACTGGTTTCCAATAATCGGACTGCAGTGCCTCGGTAACAATAGCCGAAACCAATGTTTTACCGCTATCCGTTCCAATTGCTGTTACAAAATAATTCATTTATTGTCTGTTTTGGAAAGCCAAAAGTAAAGCATCTATTTCACTTTTTATATTAAAACTGTGCAAACATATCCGAATTCTTTCAGAGCCTTTGGGAACAGTTGGAGATAAAACAGGGCGAACATCTATGCCTTTGGCCTGGAGTTCCATACATTTGGATTTAACTAAATCCACTTCTGGTATCACCACTCCCTGAATGGCAGTATCCGACGGCAATAACTTGTATCGGTTTTGATTCTGAAAAACAATTGCTGCTTGGGATTTAAAATACCCTATATTTTCTAATAGTTGTTTTCTCTCCTGAACGGATGCTTCCATGATCTGAGTAGCAATTGATATGGCCATACATTGGTGTGCAGAAGGGGCCGTTGTGTAAATAAAAGCCCGAGAATGGTTGATCAAATAATGTATTAAAGTAGAGGGTCCCACAACAACTCCCCCATGGCAACCAGCAGCCTTGCCAAAGGTGTGCACTCTGGCCAATACCCGGTCTTCTAATTGCTCTTGAACCACCAATCCTGCTCCTTGTTCTCCAAGCACTCCTGTACTGTGGGCTTCGTCCACTATTAAACTGGCCCCATTGGCTTCGCATACAGCCAAGAGTTCTTGTAGGGGGGCTTGGTCTCCATCCATAGAGTAAATAGCTTCTACGACCACAATTTTTTTGCCTTTAACTTTGCTGCGTTTTAGCTTAGCTTCTAGGTCTTGGGCATCGTTGTGTTTAAATTTCACCTTTTCGGCGAGCCCCAACCGTATGCCATCTTTTATGGATGCATGGGACAACGCATCATAGAACACGGCATCTCCGCGCAGCAACAATGCCGAAAGCAGTCCTAAATTGGCCAAATACCCACTTGCAAAAACCAACGCAGCAGGTGCTCTGAAAAATTGAGCCATTTCAGCCTCTACTTGCTCATGAATGGGCTGGTTGCCCGATAGCAGCCTCGACCCACCAGTCCCTAACATGGAGGGGCTTGAAGCCATCCAATCTCCAACCCTTTTATTAAATTTTTCTGACCGCCCGATACCCAGGTAATCGTTAGAAGTAAAATCGATGTTGCAGTCTGATATTTTCAACCTTCTCAAGCTGTTGTTTTGCTGCAAATATTCCAATTTAGATTGAGCAAAACTTAAAAAATCTTCCATGTTTGGTTATCGTTTTCTTGTTTTTTCCATGGCATCCCACATTTCAGAAGGAATTTTATCAAATGCATTGAATTCTCCGGCTCCTTGCAACCATTCTCCGCCGTCAATAGTAACCACTTCTCCATTTACATAGGCAGAAAAATCAGACACCAAATAGGCCGCCAAGTTGGCCAATTCTTGGTGCTCACCAAAGCGACCTACGGGTATTTTATTGGCCGGATCAAATAATTTCTCGACATCTGGAGGCAACAAACGCGACCACGCTCCTTCCGTAGGAAACGGCCCTGGGGCAATAGCATTCAACCGTATGCCATATTTAGCCCACTCCACAGCCAAAGACCTAGTGAGTGCCAGAACCCCGGCCTTACCACAGGCAGATGGCACCACATAACCCGACCCAGTCCAGGCATAAGTAGTTACAATACTTAAAAATGTACCCTTTTGTTTTTGTTCTATCCAATGTTTTCCTGTTGCCAAAGTCATGTTATAGGTCCCTTTCAACACGATATCCACTATTACATCAAATGCCTTATGGCTCAACCTTTCTGTTGGGCTAATAAAGTTGCCAGCTGCATTGTTCAAGACCGCATCTACCCTTCCAAAACGTTCTACCGTTTTTTCTATAACATTCTCTACCTGGTTGTATTTGCGCACGTCGCATGCCAATGGCAAAACCTTTCCTCCTGTTTCTTCTTCTAACTCCTTTGCTGCATTTTCCAGTACTTCCATTTTTCTGGATGTAACCACCAGATGCGCCCCTAGCTCAAGGAAATATTTACCCATGGAGCGGCCAAGTCCGGTCCCGCCACCGGTAACAATTATAACTTTGCCTTTTAAGGCGTCTTCTTTTAACATTCCTGTTGTCATCATGATGTGTTTGGGTTATCAAGTAAAGATAAGGTTTTTTTAAAAACATGGCACACCCTTTTGTTTGTACAAAGGACCATTAAAAAGCTATTATAAGCCGAAACCGAAATTACTGCCCCAAATACCAAAAAACCGGCCTTCTACCTAAGTAAAAAGCCGGTCTATCTAGAAGATATTTAATTCAATACTTCAATGTTATTCGCTCTGCAATGATTTCACTGGATTGGCCTGTGCTGCTCTAAAAGCTTGGTTGGCTGCAATGCTCACTACTAAAAACAAAACCAATACGCCAGTTAGTACAAACACCCACCACTCTAAGCCCGTTCTGATTTCGTATTGTTCCAAGTATTGATCCATTAAATAATAACTCAATGGGGCGGACAAGAGAAACGAAAGCCCCACTAATTTGGAAAACTCGTTGGTCATCAAGGTAATCAAACTTAATACAGGTGCGCCCAGTACTTTCCTGATCCCAATCTCCTTGGTTCTTTGTTCAGCGGTGTAAGATGCTAGGCCAAAAATACCCAATCCAGTAATTACCAGTGCCAATAAAGCAAACATTCCAGCTAACTGTTGAGTCATATTGATTGACTTGTACTTTTTATCAAATTCTTGGTCAGCAAATTGGTAATCAAAAGGATAGGCAGGGTTGTATTTGGCCATGATCTCTTTTACTTGGCTTAACGATGTACTTAGACTTTTCCCTTTGGCCAACCGGATGCTTAATGCATTGATCCAATCTGGGTCATAAATCATAAACATAGGTCTGATTTCGCCGTGAACAGACTCCATTAAAACATTGTCAATAACCCCAATTAATTTCCGCTTTTCTCCCCACAAATCCAGCTCTGTGCCAACAGGATCTTCCAATTGCATTAAATCTAGTGCTGCTTTGTTTATGATGATGGCACTTGTATCTGATTTGAAATCCTCTGAAAAATCGCGTCCCATTAACATCTCAATCCCTAAGGTGGCCGCATAGTCAAACTCGGTTGCAATAGTAGAAAATATCACGCGCTGCTCTTCTGGTTTGCCTGGCCAGCCCAAAAAGTTGTTGGAATTAATGGTAGTAACAGCACTGTTGGAAATATTAACATTATCAACAGCTCCAGATTGTAATAATTCCGTTTTTAAAACTTTATAGTTTTTTTCAATATCATCGGTATACCTCAAGGTTATTAAATTCTTTTGTTCATAACCAAGGTCTCGGTCTTTCACAACAGATATTTGCCTGTATATTACAGTAGTTCCGATCATCAACAAAATGGCAAAAACAAACTGTAAAGTAACCAACACCTTTCTTGGGGTACTGGCACCTTTTCCTATTTTCACTTTGCCTTTTAGCGTTTTTATTGGACTAAAAGAAGAAAGGTACAAGGCTGGATAACTACCCGACACGAAACCGGTAATCAGTATCATGGCTGCGGTATACATCCAAAAACTAGAGCTACCATAATCTAAAAACAGTTTTTTGTCTACCAACTGGCTATAAAATGGCATGGCTATCTCCGCCAATATTACGGCCAACAAAAAAGATACAAATGCAATAAAAGTTGACTCCATCATAAACTGAAATACCAACTCTCTTCTTTTCGAACCTATACTTTTTCTTATTCCAACTTCCTTGGCCCTTTTTTCTGACCTAGCAGTGGCCAAATTCATAAAATTAACACACGCAATGATCAAAATAAAAACAGCAATCAAAGAAAACAAACGCACGTACTCGTACATGCCTCCACTTACGACCCCATCTTCAAATTTAGAATACAGGCGCCAGTCGAGCATGGGATGAATAAAAAATTTACGCACTATGTCGTCTTGTCCATTTTTAGTAAGCATATCCTCAATAGCCGATTGGGCCAAAGCCTTGTGGTCCGCACCATCGAGTTCCACAAAAACTTGAAAAGAATAATTGCCCCAATTGGTTTTATTTCTAACCACCCACTGGTTGACTGTTTCTCTGTATTTCCAAGGCAACAAAAACTCAAATTCGAAGGATGAATTTTGAGGGACATCTTTTAATATGGCAACCACTTTAAGGTCGGTTTCGTCATTGACGCGCACAATTTTATTGATTGGGTCAACTGCACCAAAAAAATCTTTAGCCAAACTTTCAGTAAGTACTATGGAGGTAGGGTCGTCTAATGCAGTAGCGGGGTCCCCTTGGAGCACTTCAAATTCAAACATTTCCAAAAACTCCTCACTCACAAAAATGCCATCTTTCAGAATTCTTTTTTCTCCAACCGTCAAGAGCTGTTCCCCTCCCCAACCGGTTACAACAGAATTAACGATGTGTACATCTGCGTCTTTCATAGCCTCATAGGTAGGTAGCGGCACCGAACGCCATGTATTGACCTTGTCATCAAACTCCGCGTTGACATAGACTTGGTACAACCGTTCGGATTTCGGGATGAATTTGTCGTAGCTTACCTCGTCTTGCACCCATAAAAGAATGAGCAAACTGCAGGCAATTCCTACGGCTAGCCCAACAATGTTTATGATAGAATATAATTTATTCTTTAATAGATTGCGCATGGCAACCTTGATGTAGTTTTTGAGCATTTTTTGTTGTGTTTGACCTAATTACTACCTACATGACTGGTGTCGGACCAAAAAGTTGCATAAAATGCCAAGATATTTTTTTCTTTCTCTAAAAAAAAAGCAACTAATTCCACTTCGAACAACCCAAAAACCAACCCGAACTAGGGGCAAAAGACCGGTGTCCATATAAAATAATATTATTTTTAACCAGTTACTTACAAGAGGTTTTATTTGTACCTAAAGAAAAAGTATATTGCGCCCTCATTCAATCCATCACAAATCAAAAAACCATGAAAATTCGTTTTATTGTTCTTACTCTTCTTGTTTTCTCTCTTCAATCCTGTATCGTAACCAAGAAAAAGTTCGATGAATTATTGGCAGAAAAGGTAAGGGTAGAAAACGAATTGGAAGGGACGCAAACAGAACTACAAGGAACACAAACTAAGATTAAAGACCTCGAACAACTGTTGGCCAAATTAAAACAAGATACCCTCGCACTTTCCAACGACATAAAAAGCAAAAAAGCTTCCTTGGCTGATTTAGAAAAAGAACACAAAGAGCTCGAGACCTACTACAACAACCTTTTAACCAACAGTGGACAACTCAACAAAGATTTAGAAAATCAACGGGCTCGGTTAATGGAGTTAAAGACCAACCTGGACCACAGCAAAACCCTGAACGATTCGCTGGCCAACAACCTAGCCATGCGGGAGGCAAAAGTAAAAGAATTGGAGAGCATCATCGAAGAACAAAACGAAGCAGTAACTGCATTGAAAAACAAAATATCCAAAGCATTGCTCAATTTTAAGGACGGAGAGTTAACTGTAGAAATGAAAGATGGTAAAGTTTATGTTTCTTTGGCAGAACAACTCTTGTTTAAGTCGGGCAGTACCGTGGTAGATCCTAAAGGAAAACAAGCCTTAACTCAATTGGCCCAAGCCTTAAAAGGGCAAAATGATTTGAACATCATGGTAGAAGGCCATACCGACAATGTGGGCATTGGCAGAACCTCCAAGTACATGAACGACAACTGGGACCTTAGTGTCCTTAGAGCCACTTCTATTGTTAGAATCCTAACTACAAGTGGCTTGACAGCTTCTCAAGTAACGGCCAGTGGAAAAAGTAAATTCATTCCTGTAACCAGTAACGATACCGCCGAAGGGCGTCAAAAAAACAGAAGAACGGAGATCATTATTACACCGGATCTTACCGAATTATTTCAATTATTAGATTCAAAATAAAGGTATGCACGCAGAAATTAAGCTTAGGAGGGGAAAAGACGAATCACCAAAAAGGTTCCACCCATGGATCTTTAGTGGGGCCATCCAACACAAGCCAAATGACTTGCTCCCAGGAGACGTTGTAGAGGTTCTCGATTTTAAAGGCAATTATATTGGCACTGGTCTCTATTCAGATGGCTCCATTGCCATTAGGTTAATTTCGTTTGAGCAAACCAACATCGATTCTGAATTTTGGGAAACTTGCATCGCCAATGCCTGGAACTACAGAAACACCTATGTATTCCCATATTTTGCAGACACCAATACCTATCGGTTGTTTTATGGTGAAGGAGATGGCATTCCAGGGTTGGTCCTTGACGTCTACGGAAAAACGGCAGTGTTCCAAGCCCATAACTTGGGTGTGTATAAGCACAGGGAGGCCATTGCACAGGCCATAATAAAAGTATCAGGTGGCAGTATTACTGCGGTATACGATAAAAGCAAAGAAGCGCTACCCCAAGACCACAGCCATGGGGTAAACAATGGCTACCTTATAGGAGACAATGGAGCAGAGGGGCTGGTAACCGAATATGGCAACCAATTCAAAGTCAATTGGGTAGAAGGGCAGAAAACAGGATTTTTTATTGACCAACGAGAAAACAGAAAAATATTGGCTTCTTATGCAAAAGACAAAACCATCCTCAACACATTTTGTTATACCGGTGGTTTTTCAATTTTCGCATTAAATGCTGGTGCCAAGGCCGTTCATTCTGTGGATGTTTCTGCAAAGGCGGTGGCCTTAACAGAAGAGAACGTACAACTGAGTGGTTTTTCAAACCAACACGAGGCACACGTAGCGGATACTTTCGATTTTCTAAAAGCCAATGACAATACCTACGACATCATTGTTTTGGATCCTCCGGCCTTTATTAAAAACATAAAAAAAAGACACAAGGGGCTAATAGGATATAAGAGGATAAACGAAATGGCGATACGCCAAATTAAAAAAGGTGGGTTGCTATTTACATTCAGTTGCTCACAGGCCATGACCAAACAGCTTTTTCAAAGTACCGTTATGGCTGCGGCAATTGAGGTGGGAAGAAAAGCAAGGGTCATCCAGCATTTGGAACAACCCACAGACCACCCATCCAATATCTACCACCCAGAAGGAGAGTACTTAAAAGGACTAATTTTAGAAATAGACTAAGGCCCAAATTGAATGGCCAATTCCAAAACAAATCCAAAGATTTTTCGTATTTTTAATTAAAAAGAGGTGAAAAATCGGACCCTAACCTTCCATAGTATCCAAACCAAGGGCAGTATTAAAGTGCCTCTTATGGCCGATGCGCTTAAGGCTGGGTTTCCTTCTCCGGCTGAAGATTACCTGGAAGGTACCATAGATTTAAATGAAGCCCTAATTTCTAATCCTGCTGCTACTTTTTGTGCCCGTGTATCGGGCAACTCCATGCAAGAGGAGGGCATCGTTGAAGGAGATGTTTTGGTGATAGACCGGTCTTTGGATCCCAAGACCAACGACATAGCGGTTTGTTTTGTGGATGGTGAGTTTACGGTTAAAAAAATAAAAATTGAAAAAGACCATTGCTGGTTGATTCCAGCCAACAAGGCTTTTGATCCAATAAAAGTTACAGAAGACAATGAATTCATTATTTGGGGCGTTGTGAGTTATGTAATCAAAAAAAGCAGGAGGTAATATGATCGCGTTGGTAGATTGCAATAACTTTTACGTTTCATGTGAACGGGTATTCCGACCAGATCTAAACAAGCAACCAGTAGTAGTTTTATCGAACAACGATGGCTGCGTTATAGCAAGAAGCCAAGAAGCCAAATCTCTGGGCATCCAAATGGGAGCCCCAGCTTTCCAGCACAAATCTTTTTTTAAGCAAAAAAAGGTGCATAGCTTTTCTAGCAACTACACCCTTTATGGCGACATGAGCAACAGGGTGTTCCAATGCCTCGAACAATTTGGCAACCCTATTGAAATGTACTCCATCGATGAGGCCTTTCTGGAACTTCCCGCTAACATTCCTTTGGACGAGCAGGGTGCAAAAATAATCCAAACCGTTAGACAGTGGGTAGGATTGCCCGTTTCAGTGGGCATAGCACCCACCAAATCTTTAGCCAAAATTGCAAACCACTTGGCCAAAAGCCAGCAATCTGGTCAATGCCAAATTAGTTCTCCGGAATCCATTCAAACCGCCTTAAAAAACATCTCCATCGATGCTGTTTGGGGTATTGGGGAACAACACCTTCAAAAATTGCGGTCCATCGGAGTTGAAAACGCTTGGCAGTTTAGTCAGCTCCCTGAGGCCTATGTCCAAAAATTAATGACCGTCCAAGGGCTGCGTTTGCAAAAAGAACTGAAGGGATTTCCTTGCCTGTCTATTGCCTCCATGGTAGAACCTAAAAAGTGCATTGCCACTACCAGAGGGTTTGGCAAGATGTTAACAGAATTTGCCCCCATACAAGAAGCCGTTGCTTACTACGCCTCCCGCTGTGCAGAGAAACTTCGAAAAGACCATTCCGCTGCCCAACTATTAACCGTTATTTTACATACCAATCCGTTTAGAAAAGAGTTAAAACAGTACAATAAAAAGCTCACCATCCAATTGCCCTACCCTACCAACAGCACCTTTGTTATTGCAAAATATGCGCAGTTCATTTTAAGGCAATTATTTGTACCTGGCTTTCAATACAAAAAATCAGGGGTTATTCTATCTGGGATCGTACCCAACCGCAATTTGGAGCAAAACCTTTTCCACAACGGAAAAGAATCCAAACACCAAAAAGCTATGAAAACCCTAGATGCAATCAATAAAAAAATGGGGAAAGATGCTGTCAGAACATCTGCCAGAGGGTTTGACGATAAAGAATGGCAGCTTAAACAAGAAAGCCTGAGTCCAAAATACACTACCCGTTGGGACGAACTTTTAAACATTCCATAACATGTGCTTTTACGTCGATGTACACTTGGAAGTAGCTCGAATTAAAAAAGAATTTGGGTTGGACGACGTGGGCCTGGAAGATTTTGATCGATTGATGGGGCAAGAACATATCATCAGCGGCTTTTCAAACCCTGAGCTAATGGTGGTTGGCCCTGGCCCATCATTGGCTAAAAAACAATGGGGCTTGGTTCCGGCTTGGACTCAATCCGTTGAAAAAGCCCATACCATGCAACAACGGGGTTTCACCTTGAATGCTCGGGCAGAAACCATCTTCGACAAACCCTCTTTTAGAGGGGTTATAACCCGAAAGAGGTGTATTCTTCCCATTGCGGGATTTTATGAATGGCAACACCTCAATTCGAGAGACAAAGTACCTTATTACATTACCGGCGCTGCAGCCCCGATACTAGCGACTGGTTGCATTTGGGATGAATGGTCCGACCCTGGGACCGGAGAGGTCATCGATTCTTTTTCTATGGTCACCACGCAAGCCAACCCTATGATGGCAGCAATTCATAATACAAAACAACGAATGCCATTGTTCTTAGAACCCCACAATTACTCCTTATGGCTCGACCCAACCCTTAGTCCGGAAGAAGTGAAAAAAATTCTAGTTCCTTTTGACACCTCTAATATGCAGGCTTGGAAAATTAACAAATTCAACCCACGCCAATTAAACACCTGCAACCAGGCCTCCATAAAGGCCAAAAGCAACACCAAAGATTTGTTCGATTAAATATTTGAAAATCAGTACTTTTAGTTGCAATAATTCAATTTAAAATTATACTTTTGCCAAAACAAACAAAACGTATAACAATGAGAACTACATTAAAACTGTTTACTTTCGCTATGGCACTTTTTATAGCTGTAACAAGCTGTAAAAAAGACGACCCTATTCCTGCTCCTGAGCTAACTTCTTTTACACCGGAGTATGCCAAACGCGGAGAAACTGTTTCAATAACTGGCTTAAACTTCACTGAAAACACAACGGTAAAAATCAATGGCTTTGATGCGGTCGTTGCCTCTTTTACCAGCACCACTATAACCGCAACCATCCCTAGTAACGCAACCCCTGGAGCTGTAAGTGTGCACCAAGGGGACCAAGAAGATTCTGGAGATGATATTTTCATTTATACGCCTGCAACAGATCTGTTCTACACCTATTGGGACAATGAAGAAGTAGCTGCCATCAATCTGGCAAGCCCAAACACCTCTGCAGTATTATTCAACAAAACCGATGATGGAATTAATAGCCCACAAGGTATTGCGTTGGACGGCAAAGGTTATGTATATTTCACCGCAGAAACAGGCAGTACTATTTACAAAGGTAAAATAGATGGAACGGGTACTGCTGAGGTGCTTTATAACGAAGCGGATGGTTTGGATACTCCCAATGGCATTGCAATTGACCAAACTACTGGCCTATTGTACTGGTCCAACTCTGGAACCAGCCAGGTTATGAGAGGAGACATTGATGGTACTGCAACGCCAGTAGCTCTTTACGAAGGCCAGGCTGTATTGGACTACAGCTACGGTATGCAAGTAGACCCTGTCAACGGCAAACTATATTTTTGTGATTTTGATGGCTTCATCAAAGTGGGTAACTTAGATGGAACAGGTACTCCTGCCATATTGTACGACAACAGCAACTCTGACTATATCACCTATCCTTCCAATATTTTCATTGACTATAGAAGAGGTAAAATCTATTGGGCTGACGAGGGAGATGACAACATTGTAGAAGCCAATTTAGATGGCAGTGGAGATGACGTTGTCTTATTTGGAGCCGCCGATGGAGTAGACAGAGCAGATGGTGTTTCCGTTGACTTTGCATCTGGTAAAGTTTACTGGTCAGAAACCACCAACGACGTTATTGCTCGTGGTAATTTAGATGGAACTGGAGAAAAAGAAACACTACTTAGCAACACCGAATCTTATGGCATTGTCCTAAAATTTGAAGAATAAAGTACCGCAGCAGCAGCAGCAATTACTACAGCTGCTGCTGCTGTATTATTGCCATGGTAAGTCGTATCTTGTAATATGGCACCTTTCCTCCGAAATATTCAAATACTGATTTCATCTCTTTTGGTCTACCCAAGTTGTCCCATGCATCTTCGATGGTGCTCAACTCTTTTTTTCCTATAAAATCGGATAATGGAATGTTTTCACCTTGTTCGTATAAATGCGCCAAATGGGAATAAATAGTCACTGCACTTAAATTTCGAGCTGTTGCAATTTCATCGGGGGTTTGCCCTGCTTCAAACATTTGCAACGTAGTTAAGTAGGACTTACCTTTGACGTTGTTGGTCGGACTTTTTTCTACCACGTACGTTCTGATGGCCTTCAAAAAAGTTGCGCCATACTTTTTGAGCTTATGTTCTCCTACTCCAGAAACCCGCTCCAATTCAAGCAATGTCATGGGCTTCAATTCACACATTTCAATTAAAGTAGAATCGGTAAAAACTACGTAGGCCGGTACTCCTTCTTTGTCTGCTAATTCTTTTCGCACCGCTTTCAAAAGCTGCATAAACTCCTCTGCAAATTGTTGCTTTTTGGTTGTTTTTACAGGTTTGCTTTGGAAATCTTGTTTTTCTTCTAAGGCCGTAAGGGTTACATTTTCCCCTTCAAAAAGTACTTGATTGGCCAAAGAGGTTAACTTTAGTTTGTTAAAATCTGTGTAATCAATTTCAAGCAACCCTTGGTTGATCATTTCAGTTAAATAGTGGACCCATGTTTTTCTGTCCAAATCTTTTCCTACTCCATAGGTTTTGATGGTGTGAAAACCCAATTCAAAAATGTCTCGCCGTCCGGATCCACGGAGAACATCCACCACCAGGGCTAAATTGGCTTGTTGTTTCATCCGGGCAATGGCAGACAAAGCCATTTGAGCATATTTGGTTTTATCTTCTCGTTTGGGTGGATGCAAACAATTGTCACACCGCCCACAGGGCTCCGACCGGTGCTCACCAAAGTACCCTAAAAGCATATTGGTTCTACAACTGCTCCCCTGAGCAAATTCCATCATCCGATCCAACTTGGACCTTTGCACCTCTTTGAACTGCGCGGTTGCATCACTGCCATCAATAAATTGTTTGAGTACTTTATAATCCCCAAAACCAAAAAACAACAAGGTATCGGACGCTACGCCATCCCTGCCAGCCCTACCAATTTCCTGGTAGTAACTTTCAATATTTTTAGGCATGTTGTAGTGCATCACCCAGCGGACATTGGACTTATCAATCCCCATTCCAAAGGCGATGGTAGCACAAATAATTTTGGTTGCATCTTTTTGAAACCGCTTTTGAACAGCCCGTCTTTCCGTGGCAGACAACTGGGCATGGTAGTATTCTGCATCGTACCCATGTGCACGCAGTTTATCAGACAAATTCATGGTGCTTTTTCGGCTCAAACAATAAATAATCCCACTGTCATTGGGTCTAGAAGCAACCCATTTTTTTATGGCACCAAACCGATCCATAGAGGGTTTAATTTGAATGCTTAGATTGTTTCTTTCAAAACTAGACAGAAACAATTTTGGGTCATTCATCTGCAGTTTTTCCTTTATTTCTGCTCTTGTAGCCTTGTCTGCTGTAGCCGTTAGGGCAATGTGGGCAGCCTTAGGAAACAAGCGCAAAAGCTGGTTCAATTGCACATATTCCGGCCGAAAATCATTCCCCCATACGGAAACACAGTGTGCCTCATCAATGGCCACCATAGAAATATTTAGATTTTTTACATAATCTAAAAACCGAGGCGACAAAGCCCTTTCGGGCGAAACATATAATATTTTCAGTTGTCCGGTGGCAATTCTGTTGTATAGAGCTTCCGATTCTGCGGAAGTTGTATTCGAATTTAGGGCACCTGCTTCTATGCCATTGGCCAACAAACTACTTACTTGGTCCAACATGAGTGCAATTAATGGCGAAATTACGAGGGCCATCCCTTCCATTAAAATAGCAGGCAGCTGGTAACACATACTTTTACCTCCACCAGTAGGCATAATCACCAAACTGTCTTTTTTCTCTAAACTGCGATCGATTATTTGCTCTTGATCTAATCTGAATTGCTCGTATCCAAAATATTTCTTTAAGGCCTCCTTTGTTGTCATTCTTATATAATTCTATTGGATTAGAAATAAAGCATTTTATGGTACCGAATGCCAAATAGTTGTTGTTAAAATTCAGCAAATAGGACCGGCTACCCTACAATCTGTCAAATGTACCAGACAATATTTATAATTCCTCAACATTTAAAAGTCAAATTTTACCAATTATCGACAAATAGCCCAATTGAGCACCATGTTGTTCTTTATTAACAAAAAAAAGGGTAGGTTTAATTAATTTTTGTATTTAAACTATAACCTAACATGCCTTTAACAGCCCATGTAGGAGCGCTTGGCCAACAACGCGCTGCTCATTTGCTGCGCCGCGCTACTTTTGCGCCCAGTGTAGCCGATATTAATACGGTGGCATCCATGGATGTCAGTACCGCAATGGCCTATCTTTTTCAAGACAACCTCCCTGTAGTTCCTGCTCCACTGGATGAATACGGCGTAGATTGGTCTGCACCAGGCTACAACGGTGAGTCCGATGAAGTGGGCTATGACACTGCTTTCAGGGCCTGGTTGGTAGGTCAAATGATTGGCAACGAAGTAGATCCTGCCTTTAAAGCATCTTATTCTGCCCGCGAAAAGATAACATTTTTTTACCATGTGCATTTCACCACGATGGTCGAAAAGGTGGGCGACATTAAGGCCGTATACTATCAAAATCAATTGTTCAGAATGTTTGCCTTTGACAGCGGTTTGAATGCTGTTACTAGCGCACTTCCAATGAACTTCAAAGACTTGCTAAAAAAAGTCTGTGTAGACAATGCCATGTTGGTTTTTCTGGATGGCAACCTCAATGTTGAGGGAAGTCCTAATGAAAATTACGCCAGGGAAATGTTTGAGTTATACGCCATAGGAAGGGGGCTTGAAAACACCCTACCTCCAGCAACAGAACCTGGTGATTACATACACTATAAAGAATCCGATGTGCAAGCAGCCGCACGGGTTTTATCTGGGTTTCAAATCGACGACACCTTTTTGACGATAGACGAAGACACCATGCTTCCAATGGGAAGACCAAGGGGAGGTGACAATGCCTCTGCACATGATTTTGATGTCAAAACTTTTAGTGAACGATTTGATGACACCACTCTTACGCCAGACTTGGCCTTGCCAACAGGTCGGGAAACCGCATTGGACGAGATCGACCAAATGGTAGAAATGATTTTCTCCAAACGCGAGGCAGCAAAGTTTATTTGTAGAAAACTATACCGCTTCTTTTCCTATTATAAAATAAGTGAGGCCATCGATCTGGACATTATTGAAGGTATGGCCGACACTTTTGAAATTAACTATTCCATTCAAGAGGTGTTAGAACAGCTGTTCAGTAGTGCGCATTTCTATGAAGGCCTTGCAGGCAATACAGATGACAAATTTGGAAGCATAATAAAATCTCCATTGGATCTAGTTTGCCACAGCATGGGGTATTTGAACTTGGTGCTACCAGACTACACTACGGAGACTCTAGACTATTACAACAAATTGGACAACATGCTTAGGCAAATGGAATTAATGGGCATGACCCTTTACCAACCATTAGAAGTAGCAGGTTACCCAGCATATCACCAGTTCCCAATCTACAATAGAAACTGGATTTCTACCAACTACCTTACTAGGAGGTACGAGTTAATCCAAGTAATAATTGGAATGGGGGACGACGATGAATCCATGTTTGATGTGGATATCACGGCCTTTATTGCTAACAATTACAATGCTGTAGCCTCGGACGCCAAAAGCCTGATCACGGCCATCGTCCAAGACGTTTACCCCATGAGCAATGCATTAACATTTGATGCGGCAGCCGATGACAGCTCTGATTTAACTGCTGAAAGGTTGAATTACTTTTTGCAAGCTTTTTTGTTTGATCCTCAAATTGATGCGGACCCTGAAGCTGCTTGGACATTCCGATGGAACAACCCAGTGGACCCTGAGGTGGTAAACAGCCAGCTCAGCAACCTATTAAATGCCATTCTACAAACGCCAGAATTTCAATTGTTCTAAATTATGAAAAGAAGATCCTTTTTAAAGAAACTACCAATTTTGGGTGCTGCCGGCGCAACTTTTACCATCAACGGCATCCCAATGAAGTTATTGGCCAGTGACCACATTGCTAGGTTAAGCTCCACATCGGATAATGACAAAGTAATGATCATTTTACAAATGCATGGCGGAAATGATGGCCTGAACACAGTTATTCCACTGAGTAATTATGACCAATACCATTTCAACAGATCCAATATTGCCATTCCAAAAAACAACGGGGTGCGGTCGTTGATTGAACTGGACAGCACATTACCAGAAGAAAGCAAGGTGGGGTTACACCCTGATATGATGGGAGTCAAACAAATGTACGACCAAGGGAAAGTCTCTATCGTACAAGGAGTGAGTTACCACAACAACAATGGATCTCATTTTAGAGGAAGGGACATTTGGTCGATGGGAGGAGGTTCTGAGGATTATTATTCATCTGGATGGATTGGCCGGTATTTAGGACATCAATATGCCCCGTTGGCCTACCCCAACGACTTCCCCAACAGCGATATGCAAGATCCTTTGGCATTGGAGTTGGGCAGCGAAGTTTCTCTAATGTTCCATCAAGAGGGCAACATACCTACTTCTATATCACTTGGCGGAGGACCAGAAGCTTTTGCTGATTTAATTGAAAACTTAGAAGGTTTTACAGACGAGGGAGTAGATCCGAGGGGAACACCACCTCCGTTTTTAGACCCAAGCCCATATGGTGAAGAATTGAATTGGATTCTAGGGTTGGAAGACAAATCGGAAGATTATGCCGGTCGGTTATTAGAAGTTTACAACAGGTCTTCGGCCACATCGGTGGATTACCCTGAAAGTTATCCGTTTAACGCTCCTCAAGGGGCCTTAAAAAATAGATTAGCACCACAGCTACAACTTATTGCCCGTTTATTGGACGGCGGTGGGGATGGCGTTAAAACCAAAGTATTTTTGGTAAGAATAGGTGGTTTTGACACCCATGCTGGGCAGGTGGAAGCGCACGACCCTACGATGGGCAACCACGCCGCACTATTGCACCATATTTCATCTGCCATGAAGGCATTCCAAGACGACCTTAGAGCACGCGGACTTGAAGAGCGGGTACTTACCGTTACAACATCAGAATTTGGCAGGCG
Source organism: Cytophagales bacterium Alg240-R148 (assembly GCA_900537185.1). GTDB lineage: Bacteria > Bacteroidota > Bacteroidia > Cytophagales > Cyclobacteriaceae > Alg240-R148. Next base: position 611,377 of record LS999826.1, on the reverse strand, counting down.
CATCCGATCTAATGGCAGTTATGGTACGGACCATGGAAAAGGAGGTCCAATTATGATGTTTGGGAAAGGTATAAAAGCAGGTGTTTTGGGTGTTAATCCGGACCAGGACGAGAACAATGTTGCCATGCAATACGATTACAGACAAATCTTTGCCGGTATTTTGCACGAATGGATGGAGGTAGATAAGGAAACTTTAGAAAATGACATCTTTTTTGGTGACTTTTTTGAAGGCCCAAAAGAGGATGGTTCCGGCTTTTATGAGCCAATTGTACTTACCGAAGGGGTTGTAACTGGGGAGGACGGGTTCTTAAACACTAGGTTTGCGGTAGAAAATGTATACCCTGTACCTGCCAAGCAGCACATCAACATTGATTTGGTTTCCATAACAAAAGATGAAATTGGGCTTAGTTTGTACGACTCCATGGGGAAACAAGTTTTTAAAGGAAGCCATAAAATGAAAAAAGCTGGTAAATTGACAATTAGACAAAATTTACCTGTTCTTCCGAAAGGAAATTATATATTAAAGATTCAATCATCCAAGATTAACCATACGGCTCAAATCACCATTCAACAATAAGACGTCTTCTAACAATGAAAAAATTACTGTTGTTATCCCTAATTTATTTTTTCGTCCTAGCACCGGTGCTGAGTCAGAAAAAAAGAAGCAAAAGCAAACAAAAAACCTATGTCGGACAAACTCCAGGCGCGCGCCCTAACAAAAAGGACAACTTCCTCAACACCCAATGGTGGATGGGCATGCGCATCGGTACGACATTAACAGAAGCTGTTTCAACGGCAAGTTATTCGGTATTAAGCCCAATAGACTACCCCGATGAATTTAATAATAAAGTGTACGACCAATACAACAACCCAGGTTTAACCGCAGGGTTGGAATTTGTATTTTTCATAAAGGGCTTTAATATAGGGTTTGCGCCCAACTACCGGCAGCATGTTTTTACCTACAGAAGCAATGCCTTGTGGTCCAACCCAGAAAATGCTACTCAAAAAACGGAGGTCAACTACGAACATGTAGTGGACATGGAATACATCGATTTGCCCTTGTCCATTAAATATGAATTTGAAGTGAAAGACTTTCGACCGTTTGTTATGGTTGGAGGATATTATAGTACTTTAATGGATGCCACAAAAGAATATACAATTTCGGGAGTGGACCAATCTACTGGAGGCCAAGTGCCAATCCAGTCCGAAACACACACCATAGGAGCAACGGATTTGTTTATAAAAAGCTCCTTGGGCATAATGGCCGGTGTTGGTACTTTTTACAATGCAGGCAATGTCAGAATACAATTTGAGGCCAGTTACCGATTGGGCATGCACAACATTACCAATGCCAACAACCGCTATACAGACAACCGATTGGCAGGTCTGGGGGACGCCATGGATGATTTAAAAATGAATTCTATTAATATCAACTTAGGCATTTTACTTCCATTGAAATTTTTAAGTAAAAATTACAGAGCAACAGAATAACACCATGAAAAACATACTATATATTTTATTCTTGTTATCCACTTTGGTGGCCTGCGACCTTTCGGACAATGAAGTAAGCAAACCTATTTCATTTCATAAAATATACGACACACGGGGCTTTGGTGATGCATTTACCACTTTAGATATTCAAGAAACATCCGATGAAGGTTTTATAATTCTAGCTTCTAAGCAACTAGAGACATCCGATTTTAGCGGTGCAGTGGTATTAAAAGTGGATAAGGACGGAGAATATGTATCCATCCAAGAAATTGAAGCGCCATATGTACACCCTGTGGGCAAATTATTAAAAATAGAAAACCAATTTCATTTTGTAGTAATGAATGAAACCACTTTGTCCTCGCATTTGGTTTCTGTAAATGAAAGTTTAAGTGAAATTACAACCACTTCTCTTTCTTTAAATGCCAGGCCTTTGAGTGCCAACTTAGATATCGCCGGCGACATCATTGTTTTGGGGTACAATTCTGTGGACCAAGTAAGCACATTTTCCAAACACAATGCCGCTGGTAACTTATTACAAATACAGACATACGACATTGGTGCTGGAGACGAAGTGGAAGTGCCAATAATTGAACATTTTACTAGTACAGGGAGAAAACTCCCATTTTTTTGTGGCCAAGCACCGGATGGATTTTATTACTTCAACGGTTACATCAACTATACGCTGTCTTTGGTGTTTGATAATTTCACAGGAGATCCAATAGGCATCATTCAAGGCTCTCAAGACAAAAAAGCAATCAGTGCGGCCAACCCACAGAGCATTCTTTTGCTGTCTCTTTCTCGATTTGACGAAGGGGTTAATTTCTTTACTCCTCAGCACATCCCTTCCATACCAGGCACACCCATAGGAGCAGACATTCCTGGTTTTGAGATCAAAGAATTGGTACCAGATGCAAAAGTAGTAATCAAAACGATTGTTAGTGAGCAAGGCCCACGAGACCTCTATTTGTCTACCACAAAATCAGGCCAGCTGGTGCTAATGGGATACGATGTTAGCACCAACCAACAAACCGGTATTAAATACTTAGGGTTTTCTAACCCATATGCAGCCGGCGGTTTTACGACCACAACAGATGGAGGGTTGGCCATATGCGGTTCTACTTTCCAGGCAGGTCGTTTTGCTAGAATTTGTATGTTTAAAATTTCAGCTGAAGAAGTACAGAAACTTTTTTAACCAACAAAAGAGGCCGTTGGCATTCGGCCTCTTTTCCTAAAACTTATACCCTTTAAACCCTTCTTTAAATTCATCGGACTTAAATTTTGGGTTGATTACAACATCGCTGTACAAATATTCTTCAAACAAACCGTTTTCATTGTACACCGCAACCTTCATGGGTACCATGCGTTCCTTGTCAATGCTCAATAGCATCTTAGGAGCAAAATCATTGGGTATTTTTATTAGCTGTCCTGCACTTACGTCGTTAAATCCATCCACTTGGTCGTTTAACTCAATTATTCTGTAATCATTTATTTTGTACCTGTCTCCAATTTCTACTAGGTTTTCACCATTTTTCACCTTGTATTGAACAATTTTATAATTGGGATTGTTGAGTTCTATTTCCCAACATTTCCTACCGCTAACATACACATCTTTGTTCACACGCACCATTTGTTGGATATTGGCTTTATGTTTGTTCAATAGGTGTTCAATTATTGATATGAAAAAATCATAACCCGATCGATTGATGGTATGGTGTTGGTTTTTTCTCATTCTATTGCCCATAGGGTCGAGCCGAATGTTGATCCAAGGAAAACCATTTGGGTTAACCAGGGCCTGTCTGTGCTCAGAAGGAACATAAAGCAATTCTAATCCCTTTTTGGGCAGCAATTGGTAGCTGTATACTTTGTAGGGGTGCCTATTTAATTTAACAGCAACTTTTTGAAAGGTCAGTTCTCCATCGACTCTTTCGCGTTTTTCCATTTTATACTGAATGGTTTGAATGCGTTTGGTCGAAGCAATCATTTGTTTGGTCAACTCCACTCCATTTTGGGCAGATACAAGCAAAGGAAAGAATACGATACACGGGCAACAGAAAAATAATTTAATCAAGAATGTATGGTTTAAGTTGTACCAAAATGATGCTCCGATAAGATAACTATATTTACTTTATGGATATTGTGGTGGGCATAAAAAAACCGAGATATTCTCGGTTTTTTTATGCTTCTTTGGTGTAAATTCTTAGTAACTCATTTCTACAATTTTCTCAACATCTTTGGGCGTAATGTTTTTATTTTCGCCTAGTTTGACCCACCCTCTTGCATCTAGTCGGTTTGCTATGGTAGTAGCAACACCATTGTAATCAGCTGTATAATCCGATAACTTGTATGACACGTTCAATTGGGTATAGAACGATTTGGTTTTGTCTATTCCCGCCTGGGCCTTTTCTTCTACACTACCATTGCTAATACCCCAAACACGTTCGGCATACTGCGCTAATTTTTCTTTTTTCGCTTCAAAATTATATTGGTAGTGGTTGGGTCCAATTATGGCCAAAGTTCGGGCGTGGTCAATGCCAAATAGGGCAGTCAACTCATGGCCGATCGCATGCACCGCCCAATCTGTTGGCACCCCTTTTTGAATGAGACCATTTAAAGCCATCGTACAACTCCACATAAAATTAGATGCCGCCGCATAATCTGAAGGGTTTTCAATTACCTTTGGCCCTACTTCAATTAATGTTTGTAAGATGCTTTCTGCAAAGCGATCTTGAAGGGATGCCCCTGCCGGAAAAGTAATATATTGTTCTAAGACATGGTTAAAGGCATCTACAATACCATTCTCTAATTGTCTCACCGGTATGGATTGAATGACCTCAGGATCCAATATAGAAAATTGAGGAAAAAGACCCGGACCACCCATACCTAATTTTTCTTTAGAATCTGCCCTTGTAATTACCGCCCCAGAGTTCATTTCAGAACCAGTAGCTGGCAAAGTAAGCACACAGCCAAAAGGCATGCCTACAAAAGTTCTGATTGGCTTTTTAAGAATTTCCCATGGGTCTTCGCCTTCATACAATGCTGCAGAGGATAAAAATTTGGTACCATCAATTACAGAACCACCGCCAACTGCGAGTAAAAAAGTGATTTTTTCGCTTTTAATTATTTCCAATGCCTTAAGAAGCACTTGGTATTCGGGATTAGCAGGTATCCCTCCAAACTCCACTACTTCAAAATCAGATAGGGCTTCTTTTACCTGCTCGTAAATACCATTTTTTTTTATACTTCCACCACCATACAACAATAGTATTTTAGCATCTGCAGGAATTTCCTTAGGTAACACTGCCATTTGACCTTTGCCAAATATTATTTTTGTTGGATTCTTAAAATCAAAGTTTAACATACCGAATGGTTTTATTTTTTAAAGGAACTGGCGCGTTAGGTTTTAAGTTCCCTCTTGTTAATTATATTTTTCAAACCAATTATTTAAAGTCTTCGCCAATTTTTTTGGTCGTTCTAATGGGAGCATGTGCCCACTGTGTTTGATTAATTTGAATTTGCTTTTTTTAATCTCGCCTTTCATTTCCAACAGGGTAGATCGATCCACAAAAGTATCGAATTGTGCACCTATTAATAGTACCGGTATTTTCAATTCTCTCAAGCGGCCCATTAAAGACACGCGCTCCGTTGTTGTTTCCAGTTGTCTTATGGCACCCTCTTTGCCAATGGTAAGGTCCATTTTTTTTATTATCCCTATTAATTCTTCATTGTCTTTATTGGATTCTGACAAGAACTGCTGAATTCTTTTTAAAGACAGTCCTTTGTAATCGTTCTTCTTTAGAAAATCTATGTACCCACTCCTAAGGTTTTTTTCTTCCTCAGACAAACCATTTACCGATGTGCCAATAAGCACCAAGGATCTAATTTGTTTTTGGTGGTTCAAAGCGTAATGCAGTGCAGCATACCCCCCCATCGAAAATCCAACTAAATGGCTGGGTTGGTGCTCCGAAAGGTGTTGGTCGATTTGCTCGTCAATTGCATCGAACCCATTACACGCAATGGTATCGACATAGTGGTTAAATGATTTTAAATAAGGCCAAAGCAAAGCCCATAACTCGTGGTTGCACTGCGTGCCTGATAAAAAGGATGCATTCATGGAATAAAATTAAAAAATACTAGTGGAATAAACATCATAAAATAGTCGGGGTTCAAAAAATACCCCTTTAGAAAACGAATACTCAAACGAAACCACTCAAACTCAAAAAAAACCCTTGAAAACATTTTTTCACGTAAATAAATTAAAATCTCATCAATTTTTAACCCTATAAATTAAAAATAATGTAAATATTACTAATTCATGATGGAATACAACCCACACACCTATATATTTAACAAACCAATAACAATAAGCGCTCTTTTAAACCACTAGAACAAATTTAAATTCAACGATCATGAAAGAAGAAGTATTGACAAAAACCGACAGTTTGTTGGCCTTAAGCACTACGAGCGCAGAAGTAGCGGCTAATTCTGTTGCTGCCGCCCCTGTAATCAACCCAGCTGACTTTCTTACAGTAAATAATTTATGGATGATGGTATGCATAGCCCTTGTATTCATTATGCATCTTGGTTTCGCCGGAGTGGAGGCAGGTTTTACACAAGCTAAAAACACTGTTAACATTCTATTTAAAAATACCCTTACCCCCATTATTGGTCTTTTGTCTTATGCTGTCATTGGATTCAACCTCATGTACCCCGAGTTTGCAGACGGCCCTGGTTGGATCGACTTTAGTGGTTTCTTTCTAAATGATACGGCCGGGCTTGCTTACAATACTGGATATACCTATTGGACAGACTTTTTATTCCAAGGTATGTTCGCCGCCACTGCAGCAACCATTGTTTCTGGGGCCGTTGCAGAACGTATTAAAATTTCAGGTTACCTTATTTTCTCCATTATCTTTTTAAGCCTGGTATACCCAATTATTGGAAGTTGGAAATGGGGTGGTGGCATGTTGGATTCTTGGGGATTCTATGATTTTGCAGGCTCTACCCTGGTACACGCCGTAGGCGGTGCTGCAGCCCTGGCTGGTATTTTGATTATCGGACCGAGAATTGGAAAATATGAGAAAGGAAAAGTAAATGCAAAGCCGGGTGCCTCCGTTCCTTTAGCTACAATAGGTGTCTTTTTATTGTGGTTTGGATGGTTCGGTTTCAACGGAGGCTCCGTGCTTTCTGCAGACCCTGCTGCCACCTCTTTGGTGTTGGTAAACACCTGCCTAGCAGCAGCTGCTGGTGGTGTCGGAGGGTTTTTATGTGCTTACCTGGTTATCAAAAGGCTCGATTTGGCAATGGTACTCAATGGTATTTTGGCTGGCCTAGTTGGTATTACAGCTGGAGCAGATTTAATGTCTCCCAATGAGGCCATGTTAATAGGACTCACCTCAGGTATCGTGGTAGTCTTGGCTTCCGTTTGGATGGACAAATTAAAAATTGACGACTGCGTTGGTGCAGTTCCTGTCCACTTTGTATGCGGGGTATTGGGTACTTTGGCTGTTGGCATATTAGGTTCTAAAGCTGGAGGAGCACAATTTTTAATACAACTTAAAAGTGTTTTCATATGCACAGGTGTATCTTTTACTGTTGCCTTTGCAATATTTTACATAATTAAAAAAACAATAGGAATTAGAGTATCTCCAGAACACGAAGAGGAAGGGCTGGACAGCCATGAGCATGGAATAAGAGGATACTCTATAACTTTCGATGAATAATTTATAATTGATAAATTATACTTGTGTGTAGGATAAAGGAGTGGCTGGTGCCACTCCTCATCCGAAGCTTAAACCCAAATTTCTAGCTGGCGCATACTACAACACTAGCTTACTATTCCATTCTTGCAATGAAAACGCATTGCATGGCTCCCTTGCGCAGGCCTGGCCTGTTAAACACCTACCATTGAACCAAGTGGTTTGCTGTATTTTCCTGTACCAATAAAAGAAATTTACATTTTCTACAGAAGTGTATTTAGTGGTTGCACACTTAACACAGTGGCCTTCCATTGAATATTCGAATTGTTAATCACAAAAAACAACTCTTATGAAATTAAAATTTTACCTTTTATTGATCCTCTCAACTTTCTTTTTCGAATTAGTTGACGCACAGGAAACCAAGGACTGGACAGACGATTTTAGTGCCTCTGGTTATGCAGACATCTTTTACACCTATAACTTCAACCAGCCCGAATCTGGATTGAATGGTGGTAGAATATTTGACACCAAACACAACACCTTTTCATTGGGTCTAATTCAAGCCCAACTGGCATACAATTACGATAAGCTAGAGGTAATGGCCGATCTTACTTTTGGGCCAAATGCCAATTTGGGTAATTTCGGCAACCAAGGAACCGCTGTCTTATTAAAACAAGCCTATGTGGCCTATGCTTTTACCGACAAACTCAAATTAACTGTAGGTCAGTTTGGCACCCACATTGGCTACGAGGTAATAGAGGCCAATGCCAATTTTAATTATAGTCTTTCTTATTTGTTCGGCAATGGGCCTTTCTACCATACCGGTGCAAAATTAGATTTTGCCGCTAGCGAGCACATAGAATTTATGGTTGGCTTGTTAAATGGATGGGATGCTTTACAAGATTACAACGACAAAAAATCAATTGGCTTTCAAACCCACATTGCGCCTTCCGAACAGGTAGACATCTACCTCAATTGGATTGGTGGAGATGAGTACGATGGCGTATCCAACTTCGGAACACACAAAGGTTCTTTTGTCAACCTCTATGATCTAACTTCTTCTTTCACTATTTCGGATCCCTTTCATGTGGGCATTAATGCTGCATATGGTACATTTAAAACGGGAGCTAGTGAGCGTACCGATGATGATCCTTGGTCAGAAGATGCAGACTGGTATGGTGTGGCACTGTATGCCGATTATGCTATTTCTGACATATTCAAACTTGGCATAAGAGGAGAGCATTTCAACGACAAAAAGGGGGTGCGCTATTTCGGACCAGTTGTTGTCAACTCACTTACATTAACAGGGCACATTGGGTTGTCCAATGAGCATTTTATGGTCAAACCAGAAATAAGGTTCGACCAATCGCAGGACCCATTCTTTGAAAAAAAGGACGAGGGTTTGGTGCATTCTCAAGCCACATTTGGCGTTGCGTTTATTGGGTCGTTTTAAACTGGCAGGACGGGTATCCAACCCATCCAAACAACAGATAAGATTTTATAAATTGGTACAGGTTTATAAATATGTAAACAGGGCATCCCAAACGGGGATTGCCCTGTTTGTCACTTGTAGTACTTTTATTTTTTTTCTTCTGAATCAGTATTTTCTTCATCGGGCAAAAGATCTCCTGCCTTTTTCGTTTCATTTTGCAAAGATTCGATCTCTTCGTTTACCTCTTGGGTTTTACTCAAATGACTTTCAATTTCATCTAGCTTGGTTTTAAGGATTAAAAACTGATTTTCATTGATACTACCCTTCTCTAGTTCTTCAGAAATGTTGTGTTTGAGTTCGATTAATTTGGTTTCCATCTTAATCTTGTCTTCATACATTTCTTGAAACAGGTCTTTAGTTTGGTTCAATATATACTTGAATTTGCGCTTTTTCCTGGTCTGAAAAACCCAACCTACCACACCGGAAAACACAGCCAACAAAACCCCTACGAGCAACCCAAGCTTATCCCAGAAATTATCGTTCCAAAACCCGTCTACTTCAAAATTATCCATAATCGAGGCATTGGATTCTAAATCTTTATTCAGGTATTTAACCAATACTTTAGCGCCATCTCCTATTGTTCCTTCTTCAAAATATATGTTCAAATCATTTAACTTTGACACTTGCAGCGGCGCACCAGTTTTTTTAACAAAAAAACCATAATCTTCTTGGTTGTACCCATCATTCTTCCCCATGGTAATGAAATATTCTTTCCCATTAAACAACAAATCTGTCTCCTCCTCAATGGAACCTAAGAAATCGTTGCGGACCATGGCTGGAAGGAATTGCCAGATCTGATTTTTTGTAACCTCCCCCTCTCCAATTTTTTCTTCTCCGTTGTACAACTTGTAAAACATCATTTCATCGTGCAGTTGGGATACAATAACATGAAGCTCGTAGTTCACTGCCCCACTTTTTTTCCACCGGAATCTTTTTGTAGCCTTCAATTCATCTTTCACATTACTTTCCACCACATGTTGTACATCTCCTTTTTGATTCAATGCCTTCGCCGCACTTTCTTTAAAATCAAAATCTATGCGCACCGAGGGTTGTACCCTAACAATCCTTAAATAACGTCTCAAATAATTGTAATGGTTGTCATTTACCTTTTTCCAATTAGTAATTTCCAATGAGTTTTCAAAAATGCCATACGAATCTGGGTCTTTTGAGGCGTGGAACATGGCGTATTGTATGGCTGCCATTGCGGCGGTGTCTAACTTCGGGCTAAAAACATAGGCGTGGTTGGGTGCTGAAAACTCTAGGTGCACCTTAAGGTTATTCATCTCCACTCCTTTTTTCATCAATTCAGATTTCGCAACAGCAATGCCATCTGCTTCACCAGCTAGCAAGGCATCTATGGCTTTTTCATGAGAGTAAGAAAAGTCATACTCAAAATAATTGGAGTCAATATCAATTTCATGTTCCTTGAACACCCCTTTTGGGTACCTATATCCAGTGGTAGAAGTAGGCTTAATAAATAAAAAATGTTTGCCTTTAAAATCTTTAAAAGCATTTATATTTTGATCTTTTCTTGAAATAATTAGCCCTGTATAGGAAAGTGCGTTTCCAACTTCATGCGATGCAAAAACTTCTAAATCAGGAAAATCCAAGTGCGCTTTTAAATATGGAAAGGGTTTAAAGACTCCAAGGTCGTATTGGTTGTGGTGCAACTTGTATCCCAATTCTTTATCTGAGACCAAGTCAATTTTAATTTTCTTATTTAATTTCTTCCCAATATACTCAAACATTGGTGTATAAGATTCAAGGATCTTATCGTCGGTTTTATACGGAATAATTCCGATTCTCAGGGTGTCCTGCGCGATGGCTGTTGAGCATGCGACAACCAAAATCAACAAAGGTCTTAATAACTTCATAATTCAAGGCTAATCCTCAAATTATTAAAAAATGTTCAAGGATTCTAATTAATAGACTACTTCCATAGGAGATTTCTCTTCCAAAGTGTCATTTATTTCTCGGATGACCAAGTCGAGATCTTCCACGCAATCTCTGAGTTTATTCAAGTATACGATGCGCTCTTGTTCATCGATGTCTTCAAAATTGAGCAAATTTATAAGTCCTAATATCCGCGCTACAGGCCCGCGTACTTTATGGGCATTAAAATAGGCATAGTCAATTAATTTGAGGTTCAGCTTTTTGATCTTTTCTGTTCTGTTCTGCACAAGTTCATCCAATTGTGCATTAATCTTTTCTAAAGCAGCTTTTTGATCTTCTACTGCACCATTTGCAGCAATGAGCTGGCTATTCAACTCCCTGGTAACTTTGTTTTCTTTAACAAATTCTCTGCGGATAGTAAAACTATTTACAACGATCAAAACAAACCGCAGCATAACATGCAATCCCACCAGATAAATAGGATCCCCTATCCGATTGTTTTGAATCCAATGAGGCGCCACCAGCGAACACCATGCCCCTACCACTAAAACAATGCTTATTAATGCGTAATACACCAACCTAACACGGCGCTGACTCAAAATTGTAATCAGTAAGAGGATGTTCATAAAGTCAAGCAGTACTATATTAGAAAACCCACCCATTAAAAAAAAACCCGCCGTAACAGACATTACATACAGGCTCAATACAAGGTGCTTGACCAACGCTTTTCTTTTGTAGCGCAACAACAAATAAATACTGCCACCATAAAGAAACAAAGCAGAAGAAGAAGGGATGGCCTTTTGAATTCCTGAATGCATCCAATCGTAGGACATGTATATTAGGATGGCAAAAAAACTAAAAAAAGTGATTTTAACCAAAATACGCCACTCCAAGGCTTCTAAAAAATCCTCCGGTTGCCGGCCATTATTATGTAAAAAATTGACTATCATGAACTTAAAACAACAACAAGATAATCAATTTATTCAAACTACTAGGGCTGCGCTTTGATAATAACATAAAAAACCCCTGTACGTCCATATGACCTACAAGGGTTTTTGCTTAAACGATAACAGCTTTTAAACCGAAATATTATTTGTTGTATTTAGGATAGGTGCTTTCTCTTTTTTCAGCTTCTTCTACCCATTTTGGCAACAATGTATTTTTAAATGTTTCTTTTTCTTCTTTTAATTTTTCCATGTCCAATCCAATATAAGCTTGGGCTTTTTCTTTCGTGCTGATATCTGGAATAGGCACTTCAGAATTATGTCCTAATTCAGCCAATATCCTACTCAATTTCAACCGTGCTTCTTGGGCCTTCTCAATCCCTGTACCAATAATTCTCAGCGCTTCAACTGGAGCATGGAAGGCGCCACCGTGGCTGGCTGCTGCAAAATCCCAGCGCCATTGGGCATGGCGAATATCCATCAATGCTGCTTTCATTTGCTCTTCTGTTGCTCCTTGTTCCCATGCAAACTTCGCTTCGATGTGGGCAATGGCCAATATATCCTCTAAAGTACCCCTATTTTCCAATACCCTGTTGAAATTGTCATTTACGCTGTTGGTCAACTCCTTGTCTGATTCTCTATGACAAACCTGGCAGGAATTGGCCACATTATTGAGAGGACTTTGTATTTTATGGTCTGTAAACTTAACGCCACCTTCACTTTTATAAGGCATGTGACAATCCGCACAACTCACTCCTCTTCTTGCATGAATCCCCTTCTGGAACAATTCGTATCCAGGGTGCTGGGCTTTAATCATAGGCGCTTTGCTTAGCTTATGGGTCCAATCAGAAAACTCAATATTGTCATAATAAGCTTCCATATCTTCTACAGAAGTTCCGTTGTCCCATGGAAACGTAAGGTATGGTACCCCTTTTGCTGGTTTGTCTTTATTAAAATAATACTCCACATGGCACTGTGCACAAACCAATGACCGCATTTCCTGATGGGTAGATTGGCTAATATCTTTCCCTTGTCTTTCGAAAGCCTCAATCAGAGCAGGTCTGGTTATTTTTAAATTCATGGTTTTTTCGTCGTGACAATCCGCACAACCAATAGGGTTGACAACTTCTGCCCCCAACTTACTCCATTTTCCTTTATAAAACTCTTCTACCCCTACTTGGCTCATCATGCGCGGTACATCTGGGCTTTTACAAGTCCAACAGGTAGAGGGCATCGGTCCGTCGTCCGGACCAATAGGGCCACCTGTGCGCAAAGTGTTTTGAATATCTGTAACCGCATAGACGTGTCCTCTGGCTTGGTTGTAGTCCTTTGAGAAACCATAACCTGCCCAAAGCACTACTAAATTAGGGAAGCGCTCCAACATGTCAATATTAGCATTGCCATTGTGCAAACTTTGAAAGGACGTATCCGCCGTTTGGTAATAGGTATCGTATTCCCTCGGATAATTGACGCCCCAAACTTCGTTTCTTGGTTCCAACTCTCCGATATCCACCTTTTTTTGATCCAAAAACTGAGCCTCGGTTCTTCTTTCCATTACATTGGAAGTAAACAAACCCAGCACAAAGACTGCCCCAATGGTAATTAAAAATAGAAACCAACCCAGCCATGGGTTTTTTCTAATTGCGTTAGCTAACTTAGCCATAATTGATATTCGTTTATAGTTGTAATTATCGTTTTCTTATTTTTTCCTTATTTTCTTAAGCCATGCGGGTACCGGGCTGTTGATGGTCGGTACTTTTGCATTCGGAGTTGAACTTTGCCCTTTTACCCTACCGTGTGGTACTTCTCTGTGGCAATCCCAACAAAGTTTACCTGCTCCATGCAAATTGTTTTCTCTAGTAACTTCTATCGTGGACACTTTTTGGTTGAGGTCTCCATGGCAGCGCTTACAATTTTCTTGCACCACCGCAATACCGGCCTCCTTCATTTTTATCACTTGGGGTGCAGTACCCATGGTAAACACAGTGGCATGTCCTAAACCATCTTTCATTTTGAAGTAATATTTAGCTGCAAAACTAGTGTGCGGCACATGGCAATCGTTACAATTGGTTACACTTTTATGTGAACTGTGTTGCCATGTAGCAAATTCAGGTGCCATTAAGTGGCAATTAACACAAGTTTTAGGATCGTCTGAAAGGTAAGAAACCGCGTTGGAAACATAAAAGGTGTAAAGAATCATTCCAACAAACAGCCCGCCAAAAGTAAAAGCCGGGATTTTCCATTTACCAGGAGGCACAATATAAGATAGTAGCTTTTTGCCTTTCATAGCGACAAGATTTTTTTTTTAATGATGTGAAGGTATCATAGCTGTGTGTTAAATTAAAAACTAATTATCATTCTTAAAAATGATTTATATCATATTTGCTAAATTGAATGCATAATAACTTTATGACCATGAAAAGATCGCATATTATTGCTCTTATTATTATCGCTGTTGGCACTGGGATAATAATATCTACTCTAACTACCACTTCTGAATACGCAAACTTTGCAGAAGCCAAAAGAAACACGGACAAAGAATTTACTGTAATTGGGGTTTTGGACACCTCGGCGCCAGTGGTGTACAATCCAAAAGTTGATGCGGATAAAACCACTTTCAATATGATTGACAAAGCTGGGTTATCCGTTCAGGTTGACCTTTTACAGGCCAAACCTACAGATTTTGAAAAAAGTGAGGACATAGTTGTTAAAGGCAAAATGGAAGGGGAAGCTTTTGTGGCCCATACCATTTTATTGAAATGCCCATCTAAATACAACGAACAAAACGGGATTACGCAACTATGAACCACCCAGTCGAACACACCGTCCTGGCCTATTTGGGTCATTTCACAATCATCCTTTGTTTTGTAAGTGCTTTATTGCTGATGATTAGTGCCTACAAACAAGGCAAAGAAGGGCTTGGCTCTTCTTGGTCTTCGTTTACCAAAAACATATTTTATTTCCATGCTTTTTGTACCCTATTTTCCATAGGGCTACTTTTTCACTTATTGGCCAGCCATTACTTTGAATTCAACTATGTTTGGAAATACACCAGCAGAGACATGGCTCCAAAATACTTGTTTGCCGCTTTCTGGAGCGGACAAGAAGGCAGTTTTTTACTTTGGTCTTTTTGGATTATAGTATTCACTTTTATAATAATTAGAAAAAAGACAGAATGGACACCTTTTGTAATTTTCACCATTGCCCTTTTTCAAGTGGTGCTTTACTCTATGCTTTTGGGTGTTTTCATTGGGGATATAAGAATAGGTTCAGACCCATTTATTTTGGTAAGAGAGCTACCTGAGAATGCCATGATGCCCTGGACAAAAATGCCAGACTACATGATCCGAATAGGGGAATTCCAAGATGGAAAAGGGCTGAACCCTTTGCTCCAAAATTATTGGATGACGATCCACCCTCCTATTTTATTTATGGGTTTTGCTTCTTGTTTAATACCCTTTGCTTTTGCCGTGGCAGGCGCATGGCGCAAAAAGTACACAGAGTGGATTGGACCCGCCATGCCTTGGACAGTTTTTGGGGTAGGTGCTTTAGGCTGTGGCATCTTACTTGGAGGAGTTTGGGCTTATGAAGCACTAAGTTTCGGCGGTTTTTGGGCATGGGATCCCGTAGAAAACTCATCACTCGTTCCTTGGATTATGTTAGTAGCTGGCTTGCACGTTATGATGATAACCCAAGCAAAGAAGAAATCCATTTTCTCTTCCTATTTATTCCCTTGTTTAAGTTTTATAGCCGTGATGTATTCCACTTTTTTAACGCGCAGCGGAATCCTTGGCGAAAGCTCGGTACATTCTTTTTCTGAAAATGAAATTATTGTACAGTTGTTTGTGCCTGTTGGCCTCTTCATTATTTATCCATTGCATTTTCTGTTAAAAAGTAAGATGCAACAGTGGATCCTTTGGAGTTTGCCCATCCTATTTTTATTGTTGGCCTTATGGCTCGATCAAGTCGGTTTGTTTTCTGGCATATTCATACTTTTTATTGTGCTAGGAACGGCCTATGCCGCCAATCAATTTAAAACAGAAGAAGAACATCTTAGCTCAAAAGAATTCTGGATGTTTATAGGGGTGTTGGTATTTTTAATTGCTGCTTTACAAATCATATTTACAACTTCCATCCCTGTAATTAACAGGCTAGCCGGAAGTAATTTTGATGCTTTCACAGAAATTGCCACAAGAAATCAGTTTTACGCAAGGTGGCAAGTTCCTTTTGCTCTATTTGTAGTTTTAGCATCTGGCATTGTCTCTTTTTTAAAGTTCGGAGAATCCAAAATCAATCCGCTTTTAAAAACACTATGGAAACCAATTGCCATAGGCACCTTGTTGTTTGTTGTATTCCTAGTTTTCAACTCCTACTTGTTGGACAACTGGATGTTTACGGCTTTTTTATTGGCTTGTAGCTGGGGTTTGGCCATCAACATCCACTTCATAGTACTTTCTGGTCAAAAACACAGGATTTCTGGTGGCTCCATTGCCCACGTCGGCTTCATATTTATTATGTTAGGGTCTTTGTTTAGTGGAGCAGGAAAAACACCAATTTCGGCCAACAGTTCTAAGTTTGATGTTGAAAAACTAAGCGAAGACCTCAACAACGAAGGCAATATTCTAATGCAAAAAGATGATACGATTAGGATGGCGCCATATTTTGTTTCATACAAAGGGAAAACACAGGAAGGAGTCAATATCTACTACAATGTAGAATACTACGAAGATGTGGAAGACAAACCTGGGGATCTATTATTTACCATTCAACCCTTTGTTCAGCTCAACGAAAAGTTTGGAAATGTACCAGAACCAGGCACTAAAAACTTCTTATCTCACGATGTATTTACCTATGTGAAATGGGCAGATTTATCTCCGGTTGATGCAAATAGCGACCCTGATTATATGACAGAATCCAAAATCACCATTACGTTGGACCAGCCCATATCATTTGAAAACTGGAAATTAACACTAACGGAAATTGTTGTTTTGGAAGATGAGTTTGTTGCCCAAAGCGACTTGTACCAGGAAGGGGACATTGTTCTACACACCACCTTAAAAATTGAAGAACAATTTGAAAACGGAATTACAGAAGACGTGAAAACCGAGCTGATTATCCGCAACAATTCAGAGATAATTTCGGAAGAAGTCCTGAATGAAAAATTAAATATCAAATTACAATTACATAAGTTATCTGACAAACCCAACACGATTGTTTACATGTTCAAAGAACGAGAATACATCGTCATGGAAGCGCTGGTATTCCCAATGATCAAATTCACTTGGGCCGGCTGTATTCTTCTTGTGTTAGGAAGTTGGATGGCGCTATTTAATAGAATTAACAAACCAACAAAATTTTAGTAAGATGGTACTAAAAAACCTACTCAAATCGGCAGTCCTACTCATTATGATAGCAATGCTGCCCACTGTTTCCAATGCACAGTTTGAAATTGGCGCTCAATTAAGACCGCGAGCAGAATTTAGAAACGGTTTTAAAACATTAAGACCGGACGGTCATGAGCCTGCCTTCTTTACAGAACAAAGAAGCCGTCTTAACTTAAATTTCACTACGGATAATTACAAAGTTGGCTTCAAACTACAGGACATTCGCATTTGGGGTGCAACCAACCAATTGAATAAGTCGGATGGATTTACTTCTATTCATGAAGCTTGGGGTGCTTTCAAATTTAGCGAGCAGCATTGGGTAAAAATTGGTCGTCAAGAAATAATTTTAGACGATTCCAGAATAATGGGTAACGTAGGTTGGGCAGCGCAGGCCAGAAGCCACGATGCCATTGTCCTTCAATTAAACGATTCAACTTGGAATTTTCATTTTGGTGTGGCATTCAACCAAGACAACACCCCCGACGAACCAACTAAACTGAATTCTACCTTTTACAACCCAGCCATTAAAAACTACAAAACCATGCAGTATGCTTGGTTTCATAAAGATTTTAATGCCACCAACTTGTCTTTCTTATTGTTAAACAACGGGGTTCAATTAGCCGATTCTTCTGTTAATTTCACCCAAACCATGGGGCTTACTGGTAAATCAAAACTATCTGACAATCTCAAATTACTCTATACTTTTTATTACCAAACGGGAAAAGACAAAGGCAATTTGGATGTAAGCGCCTACATGGCATCCGTCGCTCTAAATATCAATAAAAAATTCACGGTAGGTGGAGACTTTATGAGTGGAACTGAACGCGACAGCGACAGCAATGGTTCTTTTGACCCACTGTATGGAACACACCACAAGTTTTATGGATTAATGGATTATTTTTACGTTGGCAATGGACACGGGCAATCTACTGGAACCAATAACAACAACGTAGGACTAACAGATGTTTACCTGAAATTTGCCACTCCGTTTTCGGAAAAAACCAAATTCAATATCGCATTACACCAATTTCTATCCCCAGTTCAATTGTACGACCGCAACAATACTACAGAAACTGTTGGGAGCAATTTAGGGACTGAGATTGATTTGGTGATGAACCATTCTATTACTAAAGATGTGAAACTCAGCGCGGGGTATTCTCAACTGTTTGCCACTAAAGGCATGGAGTCTATCAAAACAGGGAACAGTGATAAATTCACGAACTGGGCCTGGATCATGATTGATTTCACTCCTACTTTCTTTAAAAAATAAACAACAATCCTATGGAACCCGATGCACTTTTTTAGGCATTGGGTTCTTTTTTATTCGTTCAAAATATCTGTTGGGTTTTTTATAGTATGGCGATGTATTTGACTGAAAATTATACCCAGTGACAATAACAAAACACCAGCTACCAGCATACAAACCGAACCAAAACCAAAGTCAATTTTATATACAAACTCCCGCAACCAAACTTGCATCCCCAGGTACCCCAATGGCAATGCCACCATTGCAGCAAGCAATATTAATAACAAATAGTGCTTCGCAATCATACCAATAATATTTTTTCTACTAGCCCCTAATACCCGGCGAATGCCAATTTCTTTTTGTCTTTTAGAAACCGCAAAACCAACCAGCCCATAAAGTCCCAGACAGGCAATCACCAAAGACAAAACCGAAAACACCTTAAAAATTGCATAAAACTTAGTTTCCCAGGTATACTGTTTGCTTAAGGCTTCCTCCTGGAAACTATAGTCCAACAAACTATTAGAAAAATGTTGCTTCCAAAGTGTTGAAACTTTTTCAGCAATGTCCGCGCCTGGGCCACCTTTAATACTGATCCTTGAAAAACCGCCTTGATTTAGGTACAAGGCAACCGGCCCTACTTCGTGTTTAAGAGAATTGAAATGAAAATTTTTCACCACACCAATCACCGTCCCATCTCTTCCTGAAAAATGAATTCTTTGACCAACTGCTTCTTCCGCAGTTTTCCACTCAAATCCATGTATGGCTGTTTCGTTTAAAATAAATGCTTCTGCCGAATCTGAACCAATTGTTTCCTCAAATCCCCGACCCGCTTTTAATTCAACTCCAAAAGTTTCCATAAAGGAATGGTCTACCCTTAGCCTATATACTTTTTGCACCATTGTTTTGTCGTCCAGTGTTTGTGCATTGCCATTGCCCAAACCACCAACAATCATGCTTCGGGAGGTAGAAACATTTTTAATTTCTGGGAGCATAAACAGGTCATTTTTAAAAGCTTGATACCCGTTAATTACTTCTCTACTCCCATTGACCCTAAGCACCATAATGTTGTTTTTGTTGTACCCTAGTGGTTTATTCGAAATAAAATTCAATTGTTTGTGTACCACCAAAACACCTAGTAAAATGGCCATGGTTACACCAAATTGAAATGCCACCAGCACCTTCCAAAAAAATTGTTTGTGTGCCCCTGCTACTTGTTTTTTCAACGCAAAAACAGCGGGAGTAAGAGAAAGTGCAAGAGCTGGGAAAAAACCTGCCAACAAAGTCAAAACGAAGGCCAACACAGATAAATAGGACAAAATAATTTTCCAAGTAAAATCAAAGTGGGACTTGCCAGAGAGCTGTTTAAAATACGGCTCTGCCAATTCAACGATAACACCAGCCAAAGCTACCGACAACAAAACCAAAACAAAAGTTTCAACCAAGTGCTGTCGAATTAGTTGTCCTCGCTGTGCGCCCATTACTTTTCTAACCCCAACTTCTTTGGCCCTATCCATTGAAAAGGCCATGGCTAAATTGATGTAATTAATACCTGCCAACACCAGAATAAAGGCACCTATGATGCCTATAATCCAAATATTCTCTACACTGCCCCGCCCCCAAACATCGTATAAAATGCCTTTTCCAAAATGGACATCCCTTATATTTTGTAAGAAGTATGTATAGTGCATATCATATTGCTCCATTTGTTCTCCCATTTTTTCTTCAATAAGCAATGGAAGTTTGGATTCCAGTATATCTGGGTTGGTATTTTTACCCAGTTTTATATAGGTATACAGACTGTTATCGAACCAATCTTGCGCTGCGGAAGGGCGGGCCTTAAAATAGGTACTGAACGATGCCAGCATATTTATTTTCAAATGGCTATTTCCTGGTGGGTTGGCAATAACACCCGTCACTTCATAGTCCATTCCTTCTCCCTCTGGATCATAGGCAAATATTTTTAGGGTGGTGCCCAATGGGTTTTGGTCTCCAAAAAACTGTTCGGCTTGTCGTTGTGTTAAAACTACTTTATAGGGATCAGACAAACAGGTCGCTGCATTGCCCAGTAACAAATCAAAACCGAACAAATCCAAGGCATCGGGGTCGGTGAGCCATATGTTATCAATTTTTGATTTTTCTCCTTCAATTTCTACAATGGCATCGTTAGAATCCATGCGGGCCGAACCAATAATTTCTTCGAAATTTTCTTTCAAACTTTCTCCGAGCGGAGCAGCTGTTACAGACTGCATCCAAGAATCGTCTGGAAGCACTACTTTGGAGGTTATTCTAAAAACTTGTTCAGCATCTGGAATGTGCTGGTCTGTCCCCAACTCATCTTGGACCCAAAAAAAAATTAACAAAGCACAACTCAGGCCTGTAGAAAGACCCAGGACGTTAATAAAAGTATATCCCCTTCGGTTAAGTAGGCTTCTTAATGCAATTTTAAAATAATTTTGTAGCATGACGGGTTTGTTTTCTAAGTAGGAAAATAAATGCCAACCACGTGCCAAAACAGAAAATGCGCGTTGCAGTACACCAAGCCCTATAGGTTCCAACAAAGTGTTTCCTTTTGAAACATCTGCTGCCCTCTATTAAAACAACTCTATTTAATACACGCTTTGGATTCCATACTCTCTTCCATTAAAAGTGATGGAATCGCCAGCTTTTTTACCCAGCAACTTCTGAGACAAAGGTGCTAAGGGAGATACTACAAACACCTGTGTCCCATCCAGCTCAATTTGTCCCAATCCTGTCGAAATAAAAAAAATGGCTTGATTGGTGCATACCATGCTTCCAAACGCCGCTGACTCCAACTGTTGTTCGGGTTTGATTTGATCAAAAGCACGTTTTAACTTCAAAGACATCTCCATTTGAGCAGCAGCTTTGTCCCGTTCTTGCTGTGCCATTGCCCTACCCGTTTCGTATTTATCTCCTGCACTGCTTTTAGTTTCTTCGTTGGCAGATGCCTGGGCGGCATCCATCATTGCCTTGGCTTGGGCTATCTTTTTTTCTACCTCCTCGTAACATGAGCGGAGCACCTCCTCTTTCGTAATCATACTCAAAATTATAAAATAGGAGCTAAAAGTCGGCATGTGGCTTCTAAAAATTGCTTGGTCCTTCTCCTTTTATTCCAACGGGACAAATCCAATTGTGTACAATGGGTTTTATCTTCTTCAAAACTTGCGAGCACTTCAAGAGTAAAAGGTTGGTCATACACAATGGCATTTACCTCAAAATTGTCCTCAAAACTTCTATAATCCATATTGGCCGTGCCAATCATACATTGTGCATCGTCCACAATCATAATTTTAGAATGAACAAAACCTTTTTTATACCGGTATATTTTGACCCCTGCCTTCAGCATGGATTGCATATAAGACATAGCGGCGCGGTGCACTATCCAACTATCGGATTCCAATGGCACTATAATTTCTACTTCAATTCCACTAAGCGCAGCAGTTTGTAAAGCGTCCATAATGCTCTGGTTTGGAATAAAATAAGGCGTAACAATTTTCACACTCGATCGTGCGCCATTGATGGCCATAAAATACGCTTGCATTATAGAAGCATAGTCGCTATCTGGGCCACTCCCTACAATTTGTACAAACGCACCTTCCTTAATATTAACTTCGGGGAAATAATTAGCATTGAATTTAATTTCTTTTTTAGAAGCAAAATACCAATTGAATATAAAAAGAACTTGCAATCCTTTCACCCCATCCCCTTCAATTCTCATATGGGTATCGCGCCAGAACTGCCCAGTAACATCTGGTTTATTGATGTACCGGTCGTCTATGTTAATCCCACCAACATAGCCTACTTTTCCGTCAATTACGACAATTTTCCGGTGGTCTCTATAATTTATTTTTGAACCAAATATTGGAAAACGAACTGGCATGAAATAATAAACTTCAACACCAGCAGCTTTAAGTTCCTTTCTTAGCTTATTCATTCCGAAGCTACCCAACCCATCCATAAGCACCCGAACCTGCACGCCTTCTTTTGCTTTTTCTATCAGAATATTTTTGATTTGATTGGTAATACTTCCCTTTGAAACGATATAATACTCTAGGTGAATGTGGTCTTTGGCTCTTTTGAGATCTTCCAACAACACCTTAAATTTCTGCTCTCCATTATTGAGCAATTGGAGCTTGTTATGTTTGGTCAACAGGGATTTATCACTTCTAAGTAACAAATTGATAATCTTGCTCTTATCAGCCAATAATCTGTAATCCGCATGCTTGTTTTCTTCTACTTTTAACAGTTGCCCAGCTACCAATTGGTCCAAAATCACCCCATCCTTCACCTCCTTCCTACTAAAAAGCTTGTATTTCCTCAAATTAACTCCAAAAAACAGGTAGATCATAACCCCCATAAAGGGGATAAAGATCACCAAGATGATGTAGGCATAGGTTCTTTGCGGAGACCTACCCTGAGAAATAATGAAAATGACGATCAGAATGATGGCCAAATAGTACAATAAAGAATAGATATATGGTAGTTTATCTAGAAAATCGAAATGCATAGCGAAAAATCAAATCTATTTTTGTTTTCTATCGTAAGATAATAACAATAATTCAATTACTTCAAAAATGAACTGATTGACATTTTTTACCCCCATAAAAGGGGATATTATTAGGCAAATAGTTGGCTATTTTTGAATACAGTTACGAGCCTAGGTTTAGGAGGAAATATATGAAGGGTTATAAAATACAAGATTGGGAGATTTTTCCAGAGTCCAACTTATTATCTGGAAATAAAGTAGAACACAAACTACAACCACAGCAAATGCACTTGCTCCATTTGTTCTTAAAAAACCCACACCTCACGCTTTCAAGGGAACAAATTACCAAAGAAATATGGGGCAACATTTTAGTGAACAAAGATGCATTAAGTTTGTTGATTTCAAATATAAGAAAACTCTTAGGAGACGATTCGCTTGCTCCAAAATACATCGAAACCGTATCAAAAAAAGGATATAAGTTCATTCAAGAACCCGAACTTATAAACAAAATTAAATTCAAAAGACCCAGACTGAAAAGGGCACATTTAAGTGCCGCTGTGGTTATCCTACTCCCAATAATTTTGGGCATCAGTATAAAAAGTGGCTCTTCTATTCAACAAGACAAAAAAATATTTGTTGAACCCAATTTTATTCCTTTTACTTTTGAATCAGGGTTTGAATATGGAGCAAGTTTTTCTCCAAACGGCGAAAACATTTATTATGTAAACAGCAACAATCTAGGAACCAAATCTCAAATCGTTAAAAAAAACATTAAAGATTCCGGTGGGTCGGTTATCAAAACGCTCAACAATTGGTGCCCCATGGTTATTCCATCTCCAGATGGGACTGAACTTGCATACCTCGAACAGGGAACAGATTTTTCAGAGATTAAAATAATTTCTTCTACTTCAGGAGAAGAAAAAACATCCATCCGAGGACTTCCCACTAAGTTTTACACAGTAGACTGGGCAAAAGACGGAGCTTTGTATTATGGTAAAAAAACCAGTTCCGATACACTGGGTATATTCCGATACAATCTTAAAACCCATAAGGAAACATTAATTTTCAGCGAATTAAGACACTATATGCGGCGGTCCAACATTCAGGTTTCTCCTAATTCAAAGTACATTGCTTATTCAACAGTGGTGCCCAAAGAAGGGCATTTTATAAAAATTTTTGACATAGACAAAGGCACCTCCAAAACAGTAGCTAAAGACAATTATTTCAGTTATTGTTACCAATGGAATGAAACGAGTGACGCCTTGTTATATGCCAACAGTCAAAAATTTAGCAGTTACAAAGAAGTAACACTTGAGGGAAAACTTAAAAAGGAATATTTATTTGGTGATACCAGGGGAATCTATCCAATTTTTAATGCCCAATCAAAAAAGATGGCGATCATAAAAGAGGTGGTTCAAGGCAATATTAAAGCAATTGACTCGGGCAGCACCAAATGCAAAGAAATTGCCGAACTGAATTCTTCTTTCAATGACAGAAGTCCTTCAGAATCCTTCGATAAAAAATATTTATCCTTTGTGAGCGATAGAACGGGAACTCCTGAAATTTGGATCCACAATAAAAAAACCAAAGAAAACAAGCGCGTCACCTACCTCAATGACAGCACCAACAACACCTTATTGAGAATGGCCAATTTTGTAGATGGGTCCAACTCCGAAATTATTTTCGAAACAAACATTGAAGGACATATTGCTGGATACAAAGTAAACACCAATACAGGAGCAGTTGAACTGGTCACTTTAAAAGACAAAGATTGTTATTTCCCACATATGGATACGGAAAATAACGATGTGTATTTCAGTACCAATGACAAATTGGGTTACTGCATTTTTAAGAAAAATTTAATAACCAATAACCTAGAGAAAATTGGACGCGGTTATTATTCCGATGTTGACAGCAACAAACAAGTTTACGGATCAGGGTTTAATGGAACTGTAATCAGCAAAATTACGAATGGACAATCCATTCCTGTGGTTACCGATCTCGACGTCTCCCATTATAAATTATGGCAAATTGTAGGCAATAATTTGTTCTATATTAGCCTGAATAAAGCTTCAAGGGTGCGGTCCATTAAGAAATTGAATCTCAGCAATCTAAAAACAGAGGTGATTACTGACCGTTTGGACAATAGCTACAACAGTTTTTTTGTCAATGAAAACGAACAAATTTATATTTCAAAAATTCAAAATATAATTGCCGATTATTATATGGCCGATTTTAACATCCACTAAGTCAGTATTTTTTTGGGCTGTAGCACGGGTTTGGCTTTCGCTTTGGGCTTATGCCTAGCATTGGATTTGTTAACTGCAGTCTTGTTTTCTTGTTTGAAAGCTTTTTTCCTACCTATGTACAACAGGACACCCGTTACCGGTAAACTCGCAGCAATCAAACTGGCAAAAAAGGCCAAGAACTTACCCGTTAACCCCAAAACACCTCCCGTATGGATGTCATAATTCATTTTTAGTACTTTTTGCGCAAAAGTAGTATTGGCGTGTCTTCCTCTAAAGTGATTGACTTCTTTTTCTTGTAGTGTATATTGGTCAAAATACCGCCAATCCAAACGGCCATAAGTACCGTAATCAGGGCTGGAATATATGCTAATAACCCCATCAGAGCCATGAGGCAAATAAACCGCCGTTCCTCTTATGGATGCATCCTCTTGCAGCACTTTGTACCACGCTTGGTCAATGGTGGGAACTAAGTGGTTTTGGGAGCTTCTAGTGCTGTCGGAGCTCAAAGGGGTCTGTTCTATTAATTGTTCTCCACCAGAAAGCACATAATACAACGAGCTTTCAACCCATGAATAGGACCACACAAGACCTGTTATGGCTATAAAAACCAAGATCCATGAGGCATAAAAGCCCAAAACACTGTGTAAATCGTAGTTCTTCCTCCTCCACCTTCCATTCCATTTAATTTTAAACTTTGTCTTTATTGCTTTTTGGTTGCTGTTTTTTGGCCACCACAACACAATGCCTGTAACCAACATTACTAAAAATACCAAAGTGCAAACAGCAATTACCTCTCCACCATATGGCAATAACAAAGTCATGTGCAAATACAAAACTATTGTAAAGAAGTCCTCTCGTAAATTTTTAACCTTCAGTACTTCTCCAGTATATTGATCGATAAAAGTCAAATAAAAATAAGGTGCATCGTCGGCATAATACAGGGCCATGGATGCATTTTCAGGTGTTTCGTAATAAATTCTTCTTACTTCCATGCCTGGGGCAGCTGCTTCTGCTATTGCTTTAATTTGAGAAGGTGGCAGTTGCACGGCACCTACTTCTTTTACTTTCCTATAAGGCTGCGTAATCTCTTGTATTTCGTGTTCAAAGGTATAAATACACCCCGTTATCGCTACAACAAAAACAACCAAACCGGTTATCAAGCCCAACCACAAATGCAAAAAACTGACGATTTTCTTAAAATTCATTGCGAAGAAATTTTACGATGTATGAAAGGAAGCAGGTTCGTATGCAGCCTCCCTTCCTGGATGTTTATTGGAAAATAATATTCAATTATTGCATTACAGAGCAAAAATTCCTTTCACCCAATTGCCCTCAATACTTGCTCCTTTTACTGCAGTGGCTGTAGTTGGGTCAATTTCATAAATAGCAGCCGATTCGCTATCGCTTATATTGAGGTATACTTTACCATTGTGTACCAAATTGGACATTCCCCATTCTCCCCCGTGCAAGGGCACCCCTGCTACCTTAGTAACTGTTTTGGTATGGAGGTCCGCAATGGCAATAGAACAAATGGGCGCATCCGATTTGGGGTTATAGGTAGCCCATAGCCCTGTATCTTCTTGTACCATACGCACCACCATTTTACCATTGCCTGCATAGACGGCGTTGTTTATTTTATACCCACCACTTTTATCTTCAAAATCAAAAAAGTAATCTGAAAAACTAGTAGCACCGTTCTCAATTTTCAAAAACCCCGAGGGGTTGGTTGGAGTTGGAGCAAAACCTGAAGCCAAAGAGGAGGTAGAAAAAGAATAAATATCTCCATTTTCAACTGCAATCAAACTTGGTTCGGAGGTGTAATTGCCAATGTCGGAGGTTCTGTTATCGGTAATAATTTTCTCAAAAGTGAGCGATGGATAGCTATAAACAGCCACTCGGGCTTGGTTGGAATTCGGTGTAGCAAAAGCTGGAATATCTGGATCTTCGCCAGAACCCATCAGGTAATACGCTACAAACAACTGTCCTCCTCTAACTTTTAACCCTGTAGGCCAAGCCACCAAACCTTCTGCTTGCCTCTCGTCTATCCTCGTTTTGGTTCTGCTAACAATAGACATATCGTTTTTATCAATGACATAAAGTATTCTATCTTCATAACCTGCTCTAGTTACCCCCATTGCCAACATGGTATTGTCGTCTACATTGGTTACGGCATAAATTCCAAGCTCCGTGATCAAAGAACCTATTGCCGTTAACCCATCCTCCTGCATCCTGTAACCAGTCATTTCATTATCACTGGAATAGCCAGTAGCAACCACAGTATTGCCCATTTGATAAAACAACATCCAAGCAGGCTGTTCAAAGCCTTGCCCAATCGGGGAAATAGTGCCTTCCGTTAAAGACGCTGCAGAAAGCAAAACATCCGTTTCTGTTGCGGCTTCCATCCCTACTACAAATTGTGCCGGAGCTGCAACCGGATCACTTTCTTTTTCACAAGCAAATTGGGTGAGCACCACACACACACCAATAGACAACTGGGTTAAAAATCGATTTTTCATTTTTTATATAATTGTTTAAGTTTTGTTATTTAGAAATAAAATAGCGGGCTTTTACGCCGAAGGCCCGCCCAGGTTTTTGTTGTTGAAAATTATCAAACACCACTGCATCCAAGGCGTTAGAGACCAAAAAAGACACATTGTACTTGCCGCTGTTAACAGCATAAATCAACTCTAAATTGGTGGTGAATTGTGCATCAATTACCGACTTACCTTGGCCGGCCACTGTTGGGTATTTCAAATAAAAGTCGTGTACATAATGGTTGGTAGAGAGTACAGTCAGGGTATTTTTTTTGGATAAAAAACCCGGTTGAGAGAATGACACTGTCACATTGCCCATTAAATAAGGTTCGTTGGGCAACCGGTCTTTGTAAACTATGGAGTTTTCGTCGTTGTTTCTTAAATTCGTATACGTACCGCCAAATGTAATTTGTAATTGTTTGCCAAAGTGCAAGTAGGAGGTTACATCTATTCCATTGGACCGAACACTGGTCTCATTAATAAAAATACTTCTGGTTAATTGTGGCTTGAACCGAATATAATCTTCGGTATCACGAACGAAAAAATTCATTTCCAAACCATATGTTTTTACTCCAGAACTGTGGTTCCAACGCCACCCCAGATTAAAATTGTTACTTTTTTCTGCTTTTAACTCCGGGTTTGGAATTATATTTAACCCATCGCCGTACAACTCTTCTGATTCCGGAAATCGAAAAGCCCGTTCAAAAGACCCCTTGATTTGTATGGACTCCGATACAAACACCGCAGAGGCCAAACCGTAGCCTATTCCATCTTTAGAAGATTCAAAATAATTGGAATTGACTCCATTATAATCGGGTTTATTTGCTTTTAATTTGTATTGGTACAGCTTAGAAAAAAAGGTGGTACTCCAGCTGTTGTTCGGTGTCTTGTTGGTATAGGAAGCCGCGTAAATTTGTTTGTCCACTGTATTTGGCGTACTGTACTGGGTGTTGTTTTGAGGCTGGAACGCATCTTCCCCTTGCAATTTCAGTCTGTTGAGAGAATGGTTCACTGCCAAAACATGCCTATCGTTAATGCTGTATTCTAGGTTGGCGTTGGATAAATAATTAATCCTATTTAAAAAAAAGTGGGATTTTCTTCCCAGTTCACCGGTTGTTGGGTGCACATTGGCCTGAAAACCTCCATGCCAATCGTACCGGTGTGGGCTCACATCTCGGTATTCTTCATTGGCATCGATAAAAACCTGGTGGGTTTTAAAATTTAAATTCTTCCAAAACAAACCCCGTTTGGAGTAAGATAAATTGTACAACCATTTAGATTCTTCACTCGTGGCCTCTCCAACTGGAAACGAAGTAGTGCCAGTAGCATAAGGATTTTGTTGAATTTCTTTGTGGTTAGCAGAATACAACGCTCCCAATAGTAGCGCATCTGCAAAGGGCTTATTTACCACCCCACTTTGCACCCAAACCATTTTGGAGGCGTACCGATCGTGGAACCGCGTTACAGTAGTGCTTGTTTCATTTAATTTCCCCGTATTTGGGTCTAGTAATTTTATATCTATAGGATAATCGTTGTCCGCATGGTTGTAGAACGATTTTAACTTAAATACCAGCCCGTTCTTTTTATTCGCAGCTTGCGCGTTAATGGCTGCTCGATGCGTATTAAAAGAAGACACTGCGTAGGACACATCCAAATAATCTTCTGTTGTATTGGTTGTCGAAATATTGATGGCACCCCCTAACGCATCAGAAGATAAATGAATGGGCACCGCTCCTTTATACACTTCGACAGAAGAAATTAAATTGACCGGGAAATTGTTCAACCCTAATGAAGAACCAAAATAGTCCATCGGAACTCCATCAATAAAAGACCGCACCCTTTTTCCGGACAAACCATTGAGTGACAGGTTAAAATTAGACCCCAGCCCACCACTTTCTCGTATGTTTACCCCTGAAATTCTTTTCAGCACTTGACCCAAATCATTGCTGGTATTGTTCAATTTTTTAGTTTCTATTAGCTCCACAGCAAATGCTTGTTCGCGTGTTATGGTAGCTTCAGATTTTCCTATTATTAAAATTTCTTGCAGCTGCTCAATGTTTTCTTCCAATAGTATCTCCAGTTCACTGCTACCTTTTGCAACCACCTCCACTGCAATAATTTTGGTGGTGTACCCAATAGAGGACAGGCGCAATTGCAGGGTTCCCAATGCCAATTTTTGTAACATAAAATTTCCGTTGATGTCCGAAACAACTCCCTTTTCAGCATTTTGAACCAATACTACAGTAGCTCCTATTACGGGGTCTCCGTTGGCATCGATTACCTTGCCTTTTATGGAACCTTGTCCAAATGCTGCCATTGCAAAGACCATAAAAAGCAACATAAAAATATATTGAAACCCTTTCATTATTTAGATTGATTATAAACAATGCAAAAGTGCCGCTTGATCTGCACCGTTACAATAGCCAGCAGTAGTGATTTTCCATCACTAGTAGTTGGGTTCTTCTGTCATTTTTTTTTAATTAGGTGCTGATATATTTCCAAAAAAGCTCGTATTTCACTAAATACGCAGTGGGTTATTTAATTTGAATGGCGGGTCGAAAAAAAAGTATATTATTCTTGTTGTACCTTGTAGTATTGTCAGTACCAATGGCAGAACTAGCACTTAGAATAATAGGCCACCAACCTTTTAACCGCATAGAATACTCAATAAGCAGTAAACCAATCAATTACCTTCTACCAAGTGATTCTTTGGGCATAGTACTCAGTCCAGGTCAATTTACTGTTACCATGAATGACAGCTTGGTCTATGCGGCCACACATTCCAAAAAAGGATTAAGAACGGGCCACAGCAACAACACAAACAAAAATAAAATTGCAATATTTGGGTGTTCCTACACCTACGGATTAGGAATCAACGACCAAGAAGTTGTAAGTGCCCAATTAAATGCCATGAACCATAAAATGTCTTTTTACAATTATGCCGTTCCAGGTTATGGAACAGTCCAAGGCTTCTATCAATTAAAGGCATTAATTGAAAACCACAATGCTCCTGATTTAGCAATTTTCACATTTGCTTCTTTTCATGTAGAGCGCAATGTAATGGCTCCCAATTATCGCAAACATTTAAAAATAGGATATGCCAGAGCAGAGCCAAAACAACAAGTTAAAATGAATGCCGCCAGTTTCCCTTATATCACCATCCACAATGGAAATTTGGCCTATAAAAAAGTGAAATGGCCGGAAATGTACCAAAATTATTGGGGAAGAGAAAAGTCCGTACTTATAGATTATTTGCAATCGAATATTGACAAAGGAAAAAACAATGCGCTTCGGCCGCAAACCAGCACACTTTTACTTTTTGAAGCCATCCACGAGTTGTGTGAAAAACATCAAATTGGACTGCTAGTGGCAGGTATTGACCAGCACCCAATAACAAAAGAAATTTTAGATCAACTACAACAGCGGCAAATAAATACATTGGACCTTATGCTGCCCCTAGAAAATAAAGAATTCAACAACGCCCCTTACGATACCCACCCCAATAAACACGCCCATCAAATCTATGCTCAAAAAATTAACACTGCGGTTAAAAAATACTTAAATTAAACTCCTATGGCTTGGCTCTTTATAACATTTTACGCATCGATATTAAGTTTTATTTTAATTTACAGCATGGTACAACTGCGTACCACGTTTTTATACCTACAAAGTAAAAAACAAGCGCCATCCAACCCTTTACCTGCACTCCAACCCATTCCATTTGTAACCATACAAGTTCCTATTTACAACGAAAAATATGTTATTAATCGAATTCTAAAGGCACTTTCAGAACTAGATTACCCTAAAAATAAATTTGAAATCCAAGTATTGGACGATTCAACAGATGAAACTTCCGACCTTATTAGAAGTTACATTCAATCGTTGCCTAACAACGAATTAAATATCCAGCACCTCCAAAGAGGCACTCGATCCGACTTTAAAGCAGGAGCCCTGGGTTATGGGTTAAAAAAAGCCAAGGGTACTTTTATTGCTGTTTTTGATGCGGATTTTATTCCTCCAAAAGACTTTCTACAACAAACCATTCCTTATTTTAACCACCAGCGCACAGGTGTTGTGCAAACCCGTTGGGGACACATCAACGAACGCTATTCTTTGTTAACCCAACTACAAGCTTATGCCCTCAATGCCCATTTTAGTATTGAACAAAGTGGAAGAAGTTTTAAAAATCACTTTATCAATTTTAATGGAACTGCTGGTGTATGGAGAAAAGCGACCATTGAAAATGCTGGAGGCTGGGCTGGGGATACTTTAACAGAAGATTTAGATCTCAGCTACAGGGCTCAAATGAAAGGGTGGAAGTTTGTCTACCTCGAACAAGTAGTTACTCCGGCAGAATTGCCCATTGAAATTAACGCATTAAAATCCCAACAATTCCGATGGGCCAAGGGTGCTGCCGAATGCACTCGAAAAAATTTAAGGAAAGTTCTATCCTCCAAAGACATCAAATTTTCCACTAAATTTCATTCCATCTTTCATTTATTAAATAGTTTTAATTGGGTCTGTTTGTTTGTCTCGGCTATTTTATTGCTGCCCTTTCAAAATTTGCTTTTCCAACAACCAAAATTCTCTTCTGCTCTTGGTTTTATGGTCATTTACCACCTCACCTTTTTTGCTTTGTTTTTATATTACTTCGTGGCCAATCGAAGCTTCAATAAAAAACCTATTAAAAACACAGTCTTATTTTGCTTGTCGTATCCCGCGTTTTTAACGCTTTCTATGGGCATATCGCTGTACAATACCATTGGCGTGTTGGAAGGGTATATTGGTAAAAAATCTGCATTTATACGAACCCCTAAATTTAACGCCCAGTCAACGGGCTCTGTGCAACCCAATAGCTATGTTCGTTTCAACTTCAACTATGTAACGTTATTAGAGAGTATTGCCTTGGTATATTTTGGTTATACCACTTACATGACCTACTACTACAAAAATTTCGTAGCCCTCCCCTTCTCTGTTATGATGACTATAGGAATTGGCACGGTGCTATTTTATTCTTCCTTCCATTTATATAGATCCAAGGCTTCATGATTTTAATACCATCCAAATACAAAAAACTATTCTGGACAGCTTTGTTGGTGCTGCTGCTGGTTTGTGGTTGGATGGGAACACAACTAAAATATGTGTACAATCTGGATGATTTTCATTCCAAATCTTCCTCAGAATACCTACTATACGATTCAATTCAAAAGCAATTTCAATCCGGAGATAACAACTTAATAATACTCGGAATAGAGAACAATTCGTCTGTTTTAACCCATCCGTTTTTATTGTCTTTAATGGATTTGGAAAAACGCATCAGCCACTTGCCAGCAGTCACTTCTGTTTCTAGCCATGCAAGCCTTAAGTTTTATGTGCAAGCCCCTCTTGGCACCCATAGTTTGCCCTTTTTTCACCTAAAAGACCAACAAAGAACCCAGCAGGATTCTACATTTTTCTTGAAATTTCAAGATGTTCACAGCAAGTACATTTCCGATAACAGACGGGCGTGCTGCATTTATATAAATTTGGTCGACAAGGCATCGCTCACTACTGTTCAACAAATCATAAAAATTTTAGATTCTGCGCAAATTGAACAGTACTATTTCCATGGAAGTGACTTTTCAAAAATGCAATTCGAAAAAAAGTTACAGCTAGAAATGCTGTTGTTATCTACAATGGCTTTTGTCGTAGTTACATTATTGGTTTTGTATTTTTTTAAGTCTTGGAAATACATAATAGTGTTGCTGTTCTTTGTGGGCTCAATTTTACTTTTGACTCTTGGATTAATGAACTTGTTTGATATTCAGTTTACGGTATTGACAGTAGTAGTTCCTTCCATCATTACCGTTATAGCAATGAGCGATATCATTCATGTGGTAATGCGCTTCAACGAGGGCAAAGAAGTGAGTATAGAAAAAAAATTGATGGCCACCTATTCCGACTTAAAGTTGTCTTTATTTTTAACGACCCTTACTACTTCGATAGGGTTCCTAAGCATTACCACTACCGGAATCCAACCTTTTGTTGCGTTTGGATTTATCACTGCTGCAGGTATTGTTCTGGCCTACATTATGACCCTCCTATTGCTCCCCCAACTAATTCTAATAACACACAGCAATACCAAACCAAAATCTATTGCAACACCCATTCAACCAAAACATATTTTCTTTATTCTGAAATACAAAATCCCAATAGTGGCAGTTTCCTTTATTGCCATGGGAATAGGTGGGTATTTCGGTAGTCAAGTAAAACTAAATTCCTTTTTATACGAAGATATTGCTGCCAATGACCCAATGAGCCAAACCCTTCAATTTTTTGAAACTCAATTTTTAGGCATCAGGGGTTTGGACATTTATATAGAAACTGAAAAAGGAGTGGACCTTTGGAGTTTGGAAACTTTAAAGGAAATTGAAAAAATTGAAAATTACTTACTCTCTTCCTACCAAGCAACCGATGTATACTCCCTTAATACTTTGGTCAAGCGGTACAACCGAACTACCCTAGGAGGAATGCCCGCTGGGTTCATTTTACCAAAAAATGATAACGCGCTGTCCAAGGCCAAAAAATCCATCCTACGCAATGCAAAGGCCTTGTTTTTACACCAAGTGGCGGTGTCAAATACTGGAAAAATTGCAGTTAAATCCAAAGATTTTGGTAGCGAGCAAGCCACTATAAAAGCGGAAGAATTGAAGCAATTTATTGGCAATCATATCGACTCCACTTTAATTCATGCGACCGTCGGTGGGCCTGATTACTTCATGGACCAAAGCAACGATCTAATAACACGGAACTTGTTGTTCAGTCTGCTTGGAGCGATTGCAGTAATTCTGGTAATTATAGGTTATGTTTTTAAGTCCATAAAAATCGCAGTACTAGCCCTAATCCCCAATTTGTTCCCTCTTCTCTTACTTGCCGCCCTTCTATTTGTTCTTGAAATTAGTCTGAACCGTTCTACGGCTGTTATTTTCACCATTGCATTTGGCATAGCCGTTGACGATACCATTCATTTCCTCGGCCGTTTAAAAACGCAGTTGTTAAGAAATCAAAACACCGACCAGGCCATTACTACCACCTTGCAATCTACTGGCTCCGCAATTTGGGTTACAACATTGGTACTGGTAGCCGGGTTTGGAAGCCTTTATTTTTCTTCATTTAAATCAACGGCGCTTATAGGCAGCTTAACCAGTTGCACACTTTTGTTGGCTTTTATAGCCGATGTAATTTTACTTCCTGCTTTGATTAAAACATTTTTTCGTACCCTTCCAAAACCTTAAATCTGTTCGCATTTCCTACCAACCAAGGAGCAAACACTAAAATTTAATAAGGATACAAACCAAGTATTGAAAAGTTTCATAAAAAAAGATTTTTCAAAGGAGACAAAATAAACCATAAACAACTGATAATCAAGGACTATAGTTAAAACATACATAATTCAAAGTGTCTTAAACCAACACCAGCTGCAACCTCAGGGTATACTTGTATATAATCATTTTTGATATGCAGCACAGAATACTTGTTTACTTAGAGGACATCCAATATCAAGACTTTTTTGATTTATTTTTAGGCTCTAATAACTTATATGAAATCACCATAAGTGATGAGGTAGAAGATTTTAAAGATAAAATAAAAAAGCAGCGCCCTGAGGTCTTATTATTAATTTTCAACAACAACAACTACAACAACAACCTGATAACATGGATTTCTAAACATGCTCCACACAGTAAAACTTTAGTTCTATTAGAAGAGGTAAAACCAGAAATGATTTTTGAGTCGCTTAAAAGTGGCGCCTCTGGTATTATTGAAATGGAAGAAGGCCCTTATGTATTGCTCGATGCCGTTGAAAGTATTTTAGAAGATGGAGCACCTTTAGGAAAAACAGTTTCTAAACACATTGTAAAATATTTCAATTGGTACATAGACAACAACCTCTCCTTAAGAGAATACGAAGTACTGCAGCTGCTTTCGAAAGGGATGACCAACCCACAAATTGCCAAAATTCTAGAATTATCAGTAGACACTATAAAGTCTCACTTGCGAAGAATTTATGGCAAACTAGGGGTCAATTCAAAAAATGAAGCCCTGAATATTTTGTCGAACGAAAAACTTATTTAACATGAAAGGATTATTTCTTAAAAAAGCAGCGATCGTATGCACAGATAGCAAGTTGCTCACGCTTTACGAGGCCATTACAGAGTTAAATAGAGACTACGTATTGCTTAGAACTTATGCATCTTTAGTTGAATTTAACGCCGATTACCGCAACATAGACATCGATTTATTGCTATTGGATATGTCTGTTACACACAACAGGGAGATCGAAATTATTACCGAAATTTTTGCCAACAAACCTCAAATGGACCTGTTGTGTTTGGTTGACGAATACCTTCCACATCAGATCATTGAGTGTTTCAAGTACGGTATTTCGGGTGTAGTGAAAAAATCAAAATACACCCTCGAATTGCGGGATGCCTTAGCATCAATAGCCAAAGGAGAGCCTTATTTGAATGGGCAAGTAGCTGGTTATGTAATCAATTCAATAAGAAAAGTAAGCATCAACAACCCACTCACCCCTCGTGAGAATGACGTTTTAAGGCATTTAAAATATGGCGCAACCTACTCAGTAATAGCCGACAAGCTATGTGTTTCTTCTGAAACAGTGAAATCCCACTTAAAAAATATTTACAGGAAGTTAGAAGTTGGCAACAAAGCCGAAGCCATTTCTAGGGCAATGGATATGAGTCTAGTTTAACCGTTATACACAATTAAAGTTTGCACAAATACCCACCCCCCGTCTAGGGGGTGATTCAATAATTATTACACTTTAGGGGGATTTCTAATCTGTAATCCATATTGGAATATTGTAACCACTTAAGACTTTACTTAAACAAATAACAATTATGAGGAAAATTCTACTGATCTTATTGGCATCGGCGTGCTCGCTGATGGCCTATGCACAGGACAGGACGGTAACAGGAACTGTTACCTCCAGTGAAGATGGATCCACCTTACCAGGAGTGAACGTTCTGGTAAAAGGAACCACAACAGGAACCATTACAGACTTTAATGGTGCCTATAGCTTGAACACATCAGATGATGCTGTTCTAATATTTTCATTTGTAGGCTACTCTGCACAAGAAATTTCTGTGTCGAACAGGTCTATAATTGATGTAACATTGTCTCCAGATGTAAAACAACTATCAGAAGTTGTGGTAACAGCATTTGGGGTGGAACGAGAAAAGAAGGCCCTGGGGTATTCTGTTCAGGAAGTAGGCAACGAAGAAATCAACAAAACAAAACCTACCTCTGTATTGAATTCACTTCAAGGTAAAATTGCAGGTGCCCAAATTAACAGCGCTGGCGGAGCACCTGGTGCCTCCACCAATGTGATATTAAGAGGGCCGACCTCTTTGTTGGGAAACAACCAAGCCTTGTTTGTAGTAGATGGCGTTCCCATCAACAACAGTACAAGTGACAACGTACAGAGTTCAGGCAACTTTTTTGACAACGTTGTAGATGGTGGTAACAGGGCCAATGACATCAATCCAAACGACATTGAATCGGTTACCGTATTAAAAGGCCCTTCCGCAGCGGCATTGTATGGTTCGCGTGCGGCCAATGGGGTAATTTTAATTACCACTAAAAAAGGATCGAACACCCAAGGGAAGATGAACATCAATTTCAACACTTCTTATACGCTTTCTGATGTTTTGGTTGTACCAAAAATGCAAAACCGTTTTGGTCAAGGCCAATTTGGTGACACTGGAGGATACTTAAATGACCAAGAAAGCTGGGGTAAACTGATGGATGGTCAATTGCAGCCCTATGGCGCAATCGTCAACAACAAACAGCGTTATAAAAATTACTCTGCAAGACCGGACAATGTGAAGGACTTTTTTGAAACAGGGAAATTATGGCAAAACTCGCTTTCGCTTTCTGGCGGCGGTGATCGGGGTACTTATTATTTATCTATAAGCGATTTACAGCAGACTGGTGTGATGAAAAACTCAGACTACCACCGCAATAACATTACTGTAAATACACAAGCTAAAATATCTGAAAAACTAAGTTCTTCTGCTTCCATCAATTACTCAAGGATTAAAGGAAATTTGATGCAAACTGGACAAAGAAACCAAGCCATTGGACAAATTGTAAGCATGCCAAGAGATTTCAGTATTGTAGACATGGAAGATTTAAGCAATCCATACAACACACCAGATGGGTTCTTCACTCCTTTTATAGTAAACCCATATTACTCCTTGGAGCACGATTATAGCAAACAAGAATTAAACAGAGTATACGGTAACATTCAACTGGTATACAATCCTTTAGATTGGATTACTGCTACAGCTCGATTGGGAACAGATGTTATGTCGGACCAACGAAATACTTTTGCAGACATAGTAGAATATGCACCGGGAAGCCCTAACGCTGGCGCTGCTTTTAATACGGACGGAGAATACAGCGAACAGAAAATCAATAGAAGTGAAATCAACGCCGATTTGATGGTTTCAATGCAAAAGAATATTACCGAGGATTTCAGCGGAACTTTATTGGTTGGTTATAATTTCAACCAAAGAAGTACTACCAACTTATCCTCCACTGCCAATGCACTAACGATCCCAGGGTTTGCCAACCTTTCCAATGCATCGGGTAATACCACCAGTGTTGGGACTTCTTCTTTAAGAAGATTAATGGGGGTTTACTCTTCCTTAGACCTGAACTACAAAGGGTATTTGTTCTTAGGCGCCACGTTCAGAAATGATTGGTCTTCGACATTGCCAATAGACAACAATTCTTTTTCTTACCCGGGTGTTAATGTAGGGTTTGTATTAACGGATGCTTTTGATCTTGGAATTTCGAACACCCTTTCTTTCTTGAAACTTAGAGCCAGTTATGCTGAAGTAGGAAACGATGCCAATGTGTATTTAACTAAATCTGTTTTTGCACAATCCGGGTTTACCAACTCATTTGCTAACATAAACTTCCCTTTCAATGATGGCAATGTAACGGTTCCTGGATTTTCGGAATCCAATACCATAGGTAATGCTGCCTTACAACCGGAGATTACTAAATCAGTAGAGCTCGGAGCGGATTTTAGACTTTTTAATGGCAGGTTAAACCTGGATGCAACTTATTACGATGCTACCAGTGAGTCTCAAATTTTATCTGCTTTGATTGCGCCTTCTACCGGTTTTACCAACCAAGTATTGAACGTAGGTAAAATCAACAACAAAGGAGTAGAATTGCAATTGAGTGGTACGCCAATAAAAACCAACAATTTCACTTGGAACATCTCTCTTAATTACTCTAAAAACAAAAATGTAGTTAAGGAACTCAACGATGGAAATACTGAATTGACTTTGTTGAACCAAGGACTTACACCAGGACTAAAAATTAGGTTGGGCGAACCATACGGTGTATTCGAAGCAACTACTACCAAAAGAAATGAAGCAGGCCAAATTATTGTAAATAGGGCCACTGGAATTCCAGAAGATGCAGATGCGCCTGTTTATGTGGGCAGTATTCAGCCAGATTGGTTGGGTGGACTAACTTCTGACATGACTTATAAAAACTTCAGGTTATCTGTTACCTTGGATACAAGACAAGGTGGCAATGTAGTTTCCTCAACAGCAGCACAATTGTACTTTGCTGGTATTGCAGAAGAAACTGCATTCAACGACCGTGAAGAATGGGTAGTGCCCAATTCTGTAATTGAAAATGACGATGGCAGCTTCACCCCTAATAACATACCATTGACCATGTATGGTGGAAATGTTAGGAACTACTGGTCCAATATTCAAGGTGGAAACAGGAATGATGAAGTGTTGTTAGATGCTTCTTACATCAAGCTTAGAGAAGTGTCTTTATCTTATAACTTCCCTACTTCCCTATTAGAAAAAACGCCACTAGGTAGTGCTTCTATTTCTTTTATCGGTCGAAATTTATGGTTGCACACGGGTGCTGACAACCATTTTATTGACCCAGAAGCCAGTGCCTTTGGTACAAGCAACACCCAAGGTTATGAATTCATTGGAATTCCTTCGCAAGCGAGCTATGGGTTCAACATTAAAGTTTCATTTTAAGCCATTAAACATATGAAAACATATATAAAATCTATGATGCTATTGGTGGTCTTATCCTTTGCATCGTGTAAAGACCAACTCGACATCAATACATCTCCAAACAACCCGTCCCAATCGACGCCGCAACTTACGTTGCCAGCTGGGCAGGTAGCTTTGGCGCTCAATTTAGAGGCAGATTACAACCTCTTAGGTTCTTTTTGGGTGCAATATTGGACACAAGGCCCGACGGCTTCTCAATACAGTTTCCTTGAGACCTACAACATCACAACTTCCAACTATACAAGAACATGGTCTTCAATGTACGCAACCTGTTTAGAGGATTTGGAGTTTGTGAGAAAAGAATCGATCGAAAAAGGCTTGCCTAATTACGAAGCCATTGCTGAGATACTTCAGGTATACAGCTTCCAGGTATTGGTAGACCTATACGACAAAGTGCCCTATTTTGAGGCCTTAAAAGGTAAAGAAGGTTCTCTAACCCCAAAATTTGATGATGGCGAAGTAATTTATGACGATTTAATCGTTCGATTGGATGCAGCACTTGCAAGAATGGATTACAATGCAACCGCTGTGGCTCCAACTTCCGACGATTTGATCTATTCTGGAGACATGAGGCAATGGCAAAAATTTGCCAACACCTTAAAGTTTAGAATCTACATGAGACAATCGGAGGCACGACCAGCAGTAGCAGAAGCAGGAATAAAAGGCATGGTAGCTGCCGGAGATGAATTTCTTTCAGCCGGAGACGATGCCATCATCAACTTTTCCAACAACACAGCAAACGAAAATCCGTTTTGGCAAAACCTGAATCTTACTACATTCCAAAACATCGTTGCAAGTGAAACTTCTATTGATGTTTTACAAGATGTTAATGATACTCGATTGGATCAATACTACGATGCAGCAAGTAACTCTGACTTTTTTGTTGGTTTAAAACAAGGAACAGGTACTAATTCTGGCGATCAGTATGGTGATTTTGCTACACCGCATGCAGGCAATGTGCTTTCACCAACCAAGCCCGCAATTTTAATGAGTGCTATTGAAAGTTTGTTTGATCAGGCCGAAGCCATCGAACGTGGCTGGATTACAGGTTCTGCAAAATCATTCTACGACCAAGCAGTACTAGCTTCTTTTGAAGCAGTTGGTAAGAACGGCGCAGCATTTATTGGCGCCGGTGGCCCTTATGAATACGACAATACTTTGGAGTCTATCTACCACCAAAGGTGGTTGGCTTTTAATACCACACAGGGTTTTGAAGCCTGGTCGCATTATAGAAGAACCAATTACCCTGTATTAGAGAATTCTGTTACAGGAACACTTCCAATTGGAGAATTTCCTGCCAGATTAGTTTGGCCGTCTAATGAAACTGCGAGCAATCCAAATTCTCCTACTACATTAAAAACTTCCGTACCTGTATGGTGGGATAAATAAACAGAAATTATCATGAAAAAAACATATATATATCTAATGTTGGTAGTTTTGGTTGCCTTCACTTCATGTGAAAAGGAATTGACTACAAAGGACATTACAGTTGGGGAGATCAGATTTCCTTCAATTGTTGTAACTGGCTCAAGCCCGCTCGTTGTAATTCAAGGAGACACCTACAACGACCCAGGTGCCCAAGCTTTTTTGGGAGAAGATGACATAACCGATCAAATGCAGACGGTAAACAATGTTGACACCAATACACCAGGTGTATACAGCGTTTTGTATTCGGTAACAACCGTTAACGAGTTGGACCAAGAATCAACAGTTAATGCATCGAGAACGGTCATTGTTTCGTCGGAAGACATTTCGGATGTCGATCTTTCTGGAAGCTACCAGGGTTCTGGCTTTGGATCGGATATTGTAACCGTAACAAAAATATCCAATGGATGGTATTTCTGTGATAAAGCCTTGGCTAGTGGCAACAATGTAGGGGTTTATTTTGCCCATTTCGGCGGCAATAATATTGAGATCCCAGGTTCTACTACTCGATTCGGAACAGTAAATACTACAACACCAGGAACCTTTGCTACGCTTACGCCTAGTGGGTTTCAATGGCTCATATTTATTAGTTGTTGTGGCAATTTTCCAACGGTAACATTTGAAAAAATATAAGCGATACAATTATGAAAAACATACTATATATACTACTTATTGGTGCAACGCTGGCCTCATGTGTTTCAGGAGGCATGGACAAAAACCCTCAGTTAGATGAGCTCAACAACGCGCTGGCCTTTGCTCCAAAAATTGAAGACATCCATGTAAATGGAACCGCAGTAGAAAGAAACGATATTTCTGTGCGACAGGTAGAAGCGAAAGCTGGAGATGTTTTGAAAATTACTACTACCTTAAAAAGTGGGCAAGACGCCAGCCTTGCAGAATTGGAATTCTTTAGAAGGTACTACGGAACAGAAGACGACACCCCTGTAGAAGATGGGACAGACGGTTTGTATACCTTATCTGGTGGCGAATCAGCTTTTGAATTTGACTTTACAGTTCCTGCTTTAGACGATGACGGGCATGATTTTCATGCCGGCGACGTTATTACAATTTGGTTGAGAGTACGCAATACGCGAGACAACTTTGGATACCGAGAAATTGTAGTGCATTATTCAGAATAGTAAATAAGAGGGCCTTCGGGCCCTTTTTTATTACCAAAAATTTAAGGGGGCGCCATGAACTTATTTTCTTTTTAATTACCTTTGCACAAATTTGAGCACGATGGAAAAAGAAATAAATTTCAAAATACAGCTGGACGAAAACAGCGTTCCTGAAAAAATCACATGGGAAGCCACAGACAAACCAGTACCTTCTACAGACGAAGCAAAATCAGTAAGCATTGCACTTTGGGACCATATTCAGAAAAACACGATGAGAATCGATTTATGGTCCAAAGACATGCCTGTTCATGAGATGAAAAAGTTCTACCTCGATTGCATTGGTGGAATTGGACAAAGCCTACTTTCTTCTACTGGAGATGAATTTATGTCACATGAAGTGAACCACCTGTGCGACAGATTGGTAGCACATCTCGAAAAAGAGATGAAGGAAATGAAAAAGAAATAATAATTATAAAAGGGGCTTAATCAGCTCCTTTTTGTTTTATAATTACCTCTCGCACTTCGTTTATAAATTGTTGCACTTGCTCTTTGTTTTCCACAGGTTTTATGGGTGCTCCAATTTTCACTATTACCTCATGGGGTTTAATATTAAATGCCCCAACAGGGAACACCACATCTGTATTGATTATGGAAACTGGGACTACGGGGATTTCAGATTGTATGGCCATCATAAAACTGCCTTTTTTAAAGCTTTTTGTAGTACCCGACCGGCTTCTTGTTCCTTCTGGAAAAACAATAACACTTTTGCCTTTTTTAATCAGTTCTCCAGCGCGATTCATACTGGCTATGGCTTTTGCTCTATTGCCCCTATCAACAAAAATCATACCTGTTGCTGCTATAAACCAGCCGAGAAAAGGCACCCATTTCAATTCTTTTTTTGCAATAAAATGTAAGTTAGACGGAATGGCGTAAAACAAACAAGGAATGTCCAAGTGAGACATGTGGTTGGAAACAAAAATATAGGGCGTGTAGGCATCTATATTCTCCTTTCCTTCTACTTTAATTTTGATCCCGGCCGCCCATAAAATACCAGGAGAAAACATAGTTCTTGCCATCACCAAGGCCAACTTCCGATTCAGAGTAAGCAGCATTACAACGAACGCACAACTGATCATCAAAGCCGACCAAAAGGACATAAAAATAAACCTAAATAACGAAATCATAATTAATTGCGGGCCTTTATAAAAAATCAAAATTAGTTTTTATTCAGTATTATTTTAACCTTTATTACAAAAATTATTTATTAGAAAATATTTGCTGAGATGAATGGCCAAAACAGAAACAATATCCAACCTGGTTTGCAAGTAAAAATAGTGCTAAAACAAGACCAAAGAACTGGTAAATTAACAGAAGGGGTGGTACAAGACATACTCACCAAATCCCCGCAACATCCACATGGTATAAAAGTCCGTTTGGAGAGTGGTTTGGTAGGTCGGGTGAAAGAAATACTATAACATAATCGCCATAATAGTTGTTAGCCTAACAAAATGTTAATATTTTCACCGATTACATAAAATTGAATTGAATTGAAATTTACAGAATTCGGCTTCCAATCTGAACTTGAAGAGGGCATTGCTGCCATTGGTTTTGAAGATGCCACACCCATACAAGAGAAAGCCATACCTGAAATACTTCTTGGCAAAGACCTTATAGCTTCTGCACAAACAGGTACTGGTAAAACAGCAGCCTTTCTGCTTCCCATCATTAATAAAATGTTGTCTACCGACCACAATCAAATTAAATGCATGGTGGTAGTACCTACAAGAGAGTTGGCCATACAAATTGACCAACAAATGGAAGGGCTGTCTTACTACGCTTCCGTGAGCTCGGTAGCAGTTTATGGTGGCAGCGACGGCGAGTCCTTTACCCGCGAAAAGAAGGCAATGGAACAAGGAGCAGATATGATTATTTGCACACCTGGCAGAATGATTTCGCATTTAAATTTGGGGTATGTCCCATTGGACAACCTACAGTACTTAATCTTAGATGAGGCAGATAGAATGCTCGACATGGGTTTTAGTGAAAGCCTTAATAAAAT
This sequence comes from Cytophagales bacterium Alg240-R148, assembly GCA_900537185.1. Taxonomy (GTDB): domain Bacteria; phylum Bacteroidota; class Bacteroidia; order Cytophagales; family Cyclobacteriaceae; genus Alg240-R148. The sequence continues at coordinate 567,220 of LS999826.1, read as the reverse complement.
ATTCTCCTATTTGCCTAAAAAGAGGCAAGGACTTCTGTTTTCTGCAACAATGCCACCCAAAATTAGAGCACTTGCTAAAACGGTATTGAACAACCCTGTTGAAATCAACATAGCAGTTTCTAAACCAGCTGAAAAAATAATCCAGGCTGCTTTTGTTATTTATGAGGCTCAAAAAATTCCTTTGGTAGAATATTTATTGACGGCCCGTCCCTTTAAAAGTGTAATTATATTTTGTTCTACAAAAGACTCCGTTAAACAATTAACCAGAAGCCTTCAAAGGAAGAAACTTTCAGTAGACCAAATCCACTCGGACCTGGATCAAACAGAAAGAGAAAATGTATTGACCCATTTCAAAAGTAAAAAATTAAATGTCCTAATAGCCACCGATATCTTGTCGAGAGGTGTAGACATCGAAGACATTGATTTGGTTATCAACTTCGACGTACCCAATGAAGGTGAGGACTATATTCACCGCATAGGAAGAACTGCTAGAGCAGCTTCTAAAGGTGCTGCCTTTACTTTTATCAGTGAAAAAGAACAAGGTAAATTTGCGAGAATTGAAGAATTGCTAGGGAAACCTGTTCAAAAAGTAAGCCCCCCAGAAAACTTAGGAGACACCCCAGCCTACAAACCTCGTAAAAACAGTGGTGGTGGAAAAAAAGGATATAAAAAACCTTTCCGAAAGAAATCTAGATAATATTTTTAGATTTGAGCTTTTAACTTTATATTCTATTAATAAAAAGGATATAAGGATATGAGCAGTAAAAAATATGTCAAAGGGGACATCACAGTACTATGGAATGCTGATAAATGCATCCATGCAGCCAATTGTGTCAACGGGCTCCCCAATGTTTTCAAGCCAAAAGAAAAACCTTGGATCCAGGTGGAAGGTGCCACTGCCGAAGCCATTGTGGCGCAGGTAAAAGAATGTCCTTCCGGAGCATTGAGCATAGAAGGTAATGAAGACTCCAATGGTATAGAATCCGCAAAAGCACAAGTCTTTGCCAACGGTCCTGTAATTGTTACCGGCCCTCTAGAAATCACCCATACAGATGGAACCAAAACCACTATGGAAAGGGCCGCTTTCTGCAGATGTGGTGCCTCAGAAAAAAAACCCTTCTGCGATGGAACCCATAAGAAAATAGATTTTACAGGATAAGATTTTATTCGGAAGCAACAGAGTTGTTCTTTCCAAAGTTAAACTTCAACCCTATGCGGTAATGGACGTAGTTGGTGAAGGTTTCGTAGCTGGCTTGTTCCAAATTAGTATCTCCTTCACTGGCGCTCCTATATTGGGTTTTGCTACCACTATTGGCTGTTACTGCAGCATCCAACCACAGTCGATTGTACACTGCGCCATCCCCTTTAAATAGCCCACTGAGGTTTACTTTAGCGCCGCCTCCAATGCCAGAATTAAAAGCAGTACCATGGAACTTAAATTCGCCTTCATACCCCGATAAAGGATCTACAGGGTCTTTGCTGCTAAAAAAAGTGGTCATGCCTAGTCTTCCTTCCACGTACACATCCAACATTGGACTTTTGTGCAGTGCGTATTGCCCCATTACATGCATGGTCCAAAAACAATCTTCTTCATGGATTTCTGTACCAGCATAAGGTCCAGAATCCAATTTATAAGTCTTGTTAGAATACATAGCAACCCCAATTTCTCCTCCCAATCTAAACCGTTGACCAATATTGTGTAGGTAGTTGATGCTGATTCCGGCCGGGTTGTTATTGAGGTTGTTGTTAAATTCACCCTTGGCATTAAAAATTGATGCGTTGATGCCCAATTCTTGTGCACACAAATTCCCTATTGATACAAATGCTATTAAAACTACTGTTAAAACCCTCATATTCAAATTGTTTTAAATCTAATACAAACAAAGCGCCCTCTAACCTACTAAATTTAATATAATACTTTTAGCATAAAAAAAGGAGGCAGTGCCTCCTTTTCCTTCTACCTTAAGGAAATTTTGGAAACTGATCAAAATCAGGATCTCTTTTTTCCAAAAATGCATTTTTACCTTCTTGTGCCTCTTCCATCAAATAAAACATCAAAGTTGCATCTCCTGCCATTTCCATCAGGCCTGTTTGGCCATCCAATTCTGCATTTAAACCTCGTTTGATCATTCTTACGGCCATTGGGCTTCTCATTTTAATAGTATCGCACCAACGCACGGTTTCATCTTCTAACTGCTCCAAAGGTACCACCTTATTTACCATTCCCATCTTCTCTGCCTCTACCGCTGTATATTGCTCACACAAAAACCATATTTCTCTAGCTTTCTTCTGGCCTACATGCCTAGCCAAATAGGAAGATCCAAAACCAGCATCAAAACTCCCAACTTTTGGCCCTGTCTGACCAAACCTTGCATTTTCAGAGGCGATCGTCAAATCACAAACAACGTGCAATACGTGACCACCACCAATCGCATAACCATTCACCATCGCAATTACAGGTTTAGGCATGGAACGAATTCTTTTATGCAAATCTAAAACGTTGAGTCTTGGAACACCGTCATCGCCGATATATCCTCCAACGCCTTTAACATTTTGATCTCCTCCAGAACAAAAAGCTTTCTCTCCTTCTCCAGTAAGTACTACCACTCGAACATCTTCTCTTTCCCTACAGATGTCCATTGCCTCTATCATTTCTATATTTGTTTCAGGCCTGAAAGCATTGTACACCTGTGGTCGGTTGATGGTTATTTTTGCGATGCCATCAAAGTATTCGAACTTGATATCCTTATAATCTTTGATGCTTTTCCACTCTCTATTGTTGCTCATTGTATTGGGTATTTAATGATTTTATTTTTTGTTTTAATTGGTTCAATGCCAAGGTATTACCTTCTACATCGGTTACTATCTCTATTATTTTTTTAGTTTTGCAAGCCGCAAAACTATTCCATTGTTCTTCTAATTCAGACCATTGGTTCACTCTAAAGTAAGCCAATCCATGTTCCTCGCTTAAATGTTTTGCATTTAATTTTTGTTCTGTAACAAAATATGCTTTTCCTTCCGGTTGTTTGGCTGGTCCTGGAATCATATTAAAAATACCTCCTCCGTTGTTATTAAATAATACAACTGCAAAACTATCTGGCACATAATTATTCCAAAAGGCATTTCTATCATAGAAAAAAGCCATATCTCCAGTTAAAAGCCAAGTATTTCGCTTAGAGCTTAAACAAGTACCCAAGGCAGTACTGGTACTGCCATCAATACCACTGGTGCCTCTATTACAGAAAAATTGAATGGTGTTAGCGCCATGCTGCAAGCCCAAAAAGTTGGCATACCGAACAGCCATGCTATTGGCCAAATGCACATCTGTGTGCTCTGGAATCCTCTTCAATACAGTTTGGTAGACATTTATCTCCGTGAGCTCCTGGCCCTGGTTTTTTTCCAATACCGCGGCTGTCCTTTTCTTTAACTCCTCCCAATGGGATTTGAAATTTTCTTGTGCTTCGGCTCCATTGAGTTGTATTCTCGTAAAAAAGTCAGAAGTAGAAGCCCAAATGGTTTTACTCAGCTTTTGGAATGGATCTGCTGCCTGCCCCGCTTCCTGGATATGCCAGTGGTCGGCATCGGATTGTCTCAAAAACAATTTTAAATTTTTTGAGACCACACTTTGTCCAAAGGAAAGGATTAAATCAGGTTGAATAGCCTCAGAAGTGTTGTTGGCAAGAAATAAGTCATGGTGTTGAATGGCACCGGCAATCCCATGGGCATTGCTTATTACATCCGCAACCAGTGGCACCTTGTGGTGCTGGCAAAAATCAACTAACGCTTTTTCAATTGCCTCGTTCCTACTTCCCTGACCTGCAATTAACAAAACTTTCTTGTACCCCAGTAATTCATTGTTAAGCACCCGAACAGATTCCTCGCTCAGGGTTGGATCGGCTTCCACCGAGTATACCACCTTAAGTCCATCGGAGTACGCAAATGCTGCATCTGTATTGGGGTAAAGAGGCTCTCTCAAAGGTATATTGATGTGAATAGGTCCTTTTGGCTCTGCGACACAGAGGTTTACAGCTTCACTTACCAACCTTTGCCCATGCCAAATGGTATCCGAATTGCCGTCCTCTACAGGATAGGTAAAACTTCTTTTTACATGGTCACCAAAAATATTGTTTTGGAATATAGTCTGGCCATCGCGCTGACCAATCCACTCTTCTGGGCGGTCTGCGGTTAATACTAACAATGGAACTGCAGCAAAATAAGCCTCCGCTACTGCGGGTGCATAATTGTACACCGCAGAACCAGACGTGCAAACCAACACTACAGGGTGGTTGTTTTCCATGGCCATGCCCAAGGCGATAAAAGCCGCTGAACGTTCATCTGAAATGGTTTTCACCTCAAACTTCCCATGTCTTAAAAAAGCAAGCGTTAGTGGGGCACAGCGAGACCCTGGAGAGAGTATGACATGTACGACACCCAGTCTATGGCAAATTTCCGCTATGTTATGAATGTGTTCCATAAGATGCAAACAAAGTTAATAAGGTATTCATTTTAAGTTCTGTTTCCTCCCATTCCTTTTCTGGAATAGAATCTTCAGTAATTCCAGCCCCTGCATACAGCAATGCTGCCTGAGGACCTAATATTTCCATACAACGTAAATTTACAAATAGTCTGATATCATTTTCTATATTCACCGGACCTAAAAACCCAGAAAAAAACTTCCTGTCCAGCCCTTCGCTATTCTTAAGATAGGCTTGGGCAGCTTTTAAGGGCATACCACAAACCGCTGATGTAGGGTGCAGCAACCGCAACATGGTGGTGGACAAATTAAAAAAACCGGTAGCTTTCAAGTCTACTTTAAATATTGTTTTCAAATGAATTAGTTGCCCTGCTTTTACAGTTTTGGGACCTTCCTCCGAAAATTCCCGCAATCGAATTTGCTTAAAACAGTTTATAATATATCTAGAAACCAAGGCTTGTTCTTCAATTTCCTTTTGCGTCCAAGCCACCTCTTTTAAAGATCTATTGGCATCAAATGCTTGTGTTCCGGCTAGGGCAACCGTTTCGAAGTGCGCCCGATTGAAACTTGCAATTAATGTCTCGGGGGTTGCTCCAATCCAAATGCCTTTTTGAGGGATATAAGTTAAAGACACAAATGCCTTTTCATATTTTCTTGTAAGCAGCGAAAAATAGGAGGCCGGATCAAAATCTTGAGGCAACTCGATCTTTTTACAGCGCGCAGGCACTACCTTTTGAATGCCACCTTCTTCTATGTTTAGAACGGCACCTCGTACCAAATCTAAGTATTCCTTTTGATCGCTGGCGTGAAAATCTTTGGTAACATTGGCGCGATGCCAAACTTTATTTCCAGTTTTATTATCCGGTAAATGTGTTTTCAAATGGTCCAACGCTCCTATTTCTCCTGGCACAAAACTAAAAAACACGTCTGCACTAACAAAACTACCCTTAGCACCAACCTCAAAAGGGTTGATTAAAAAACCAGCGCCTAGGTCTTCCAATTCTTCGCTTTGGATGTCCACCTCCATGAACTTTCCAGAAAGCATATGAAAGGCCTGTTCGTTAGGCAATCGGTACAAACAAAACCCTTTCCCTCCTTCTACTGCTGCATTTAGAAGTTGCAATAATACACCTTCTAACAACTCAGTTGATCTATTTTCTTCTTTAGATGTTATGTTCATTCTTTCTTTTTGGTAATAATCGCCACTGTCATTCTGCTAATGCAAATTAATTCTTCGGCTTCATTGGTTATTCTAATATTCCATACATGCGAAGATTTACCCATATGTACACAGGTGACTTTCCCATATACCACTCCCGTCCGAGCACTTTTAATGTGGTTCGCATTTATTTCTTGGCCAAAGCACATTTTATCGTCTCCCACGACCAAGTTAGACGCCACACTGCCCAATGTTTCTGCAAGCACCAAAGAGGCGCCACCATGTAAAAAACCGAAGGGTTGGTGGGTCCTATGGTCTACTGGCATTTTCCCAATTAAATATTCATCTCCAATTTCGACAAACTCAATCCCAAGGTGTTCTACCATGGATTGGGAGGACAAATGATTGAGCTGTTCTACTGTTACCTCTTTTTTAAACATTCTTCAATATTAACAAAAATATCTTTCCTTTGTTGGTAAGATATTATTTCTATTTTTGCGTAGCGAATAGCAAAAATAAAAGAAAATTGAAAAGCAAAAAAATCTATTTGATCAGACATGGTCAAACCGATTACAATCTCAAGGGGATTGTTCAGGGTGGAGGCATTGATTCTTCCATAAACGAGTTCGGCAAAAAACAAGCTGCCTGTTTCTATGAGGCATACCACCACATTCCATTTGATAAGGTTTATACTTCTACCTTAAAGAGAACCTTAGAATCGGTGGAACAGTTTTTATCCGATGGACTGCCCCACGAAAAACTCAGTGGTTTGAACGAAATCTCTTGGGGAGATAGAGAAGGCCAGGTGATTACAGAAGAGGAGGACGCCTATTACCATTCTGTGATTGAAGAATGGCAAAAAGGGAAAACAGATTTAAGAATCAGAGGAGGAGAAAGCCCCAGGGATGTTACTGAAAGGCAAAAAATTGCTTTGGAACACATTATGAGTCAAGAAAATGAAGAAACCATTCTCATTTGTATGCATGGAAGGGCTATGAGAATTTTACTCTGTTTGTTACTCAACTACCCATTAAAATCTATGGATTTATTTGAACACACCAACTTGTGCCTTTATAAAATTACTTTTACAGGAAGTATGTTTACCGTTGACGCGTCCAATGATGTTTCACACATGGAGTCTATTATGTCAATCCGGCAGTAAGTTAATAGCAGACTTGGCTTTGTTATCAATACTATTTTTGTATTCGTGCTTTTTATAAGCCAAAGCCTTGGTAAAATAAATTTTTGCGGTGCGAAAGTCTTTTTGTGCCACATGAAGGTAACCAAGTTGTAAGCACGCATTCGGTGCAAAATACCATGGATTACCGCCTTGATGGGTTATGGTTTTTCGGTAAAACCGCTCTGCTTCCAGAGAATTTTTAAGCTTGTGAAAAATCCTCGCCTTTCTGTAAAAGTACTCCGTTTGGTTTTTAAGACCAACGATGTTTTTTAACTGTACCCCCTTTAGTTCTTCCAATGCTAATTGGTAATACCCACCATCGGTTAAAAACCTGGCCCTTAACAATACCAAGTTTTGGTCAAACGCTACCTTGAGTTGTTTATCTGCATACTTATCCGATTCTGTTCTGCTCAAGCCACTTACTTTGGCTTTTTCATGGTATTTACCAAAATTAGCATCATACCCCATCAGCTTGTATGCCAACCCAATTTTGTAATAAGCATCTTTAATATTGTTTAGGCCTTTGTAACTATTTAAAAATGCATTATAGCTGAGTATGGCCTTTTTAAAGTTGAGCCTTTGCATGTGGAATTCACCAGCAATATAATAGAAAATAGGGGCCTTAAAAGATTGCACGCCCTGCATATATTGGTGCGCTTCTTTGGCAGCATTATTTTTTAACAACAACGACAAGTATAAAAATTCAACCAAGGCAAAATCTTTATTTCTGAATAGTAATTTCTCCGTTGACTGAATGGCACCCTCCCGCTTGTTCAGCATAAAACCATCCACCAAATTGCGTACGCAACTGGCTTCATATTGGAATACATGTTGGGTCCTAGCAGCCAAATCCAAACGCAACACCCCTTCTTCAAAGGATTCCTTCATTCCAAACAACCCCAACAACCAGTGGTATTTTTCAGGCACAGCGCCCAGCATAACTTGCAAAATCCCCAAATTATATTGCTGCGGCATAAAATCAGGGTTTTCATCTGCATTTTGTTGAGAAATTTTAAAAGCCTTTTTCAATTGCCATGCCGATGAAAACTCATGCCCCATCTTCATATATACAAAAGACCAGTGCAAATGCATTTGAGAAAGGTAGAACTTTCTATAAGGGGATTTGTCCTTAATTTTACTTATCGCTTGGAGTCTATCTTCGAAATTGTCTTCATACGCATCAAACTGCTCTACATCTTCATTGACCATAAGGTCTACAAATTCTGTAAAATGGGCAAAATACAAAGAAGAGGGGTCCTTAGAATTGGAAAGAGCAGCAGTGGCCCTTTGTAAGTCCAACCTCCAAACATGGTTATAAGCCCGCAATTCCGAACTTGTTGGCAGGAAATTGGACTGAGCAAAACTAAAATGACTGAAAATTATTAAAACCAAAAAAGGGTAAGCAAAACTTACCCTTTTAAAACTATATTTTTTCACGATCTATTTCGTAGCTTTTTTTCTTCTTGTAGTTCTTTTTGGTTTTGTTTCGTCTACAATAACCAACTCTACATCGGCCAAAATTCTTCCACAATGCTCACAAACAATTATTTTTTTCTTGTCCTTGATATCCGCTTGTCGCTGAGGAGGAACAATATTAAAACAACCGCCACAAGCAGCACGCTTTACGCTAACTACAGCCAGGCCGTTTCTTGCCGAACCTCTAATTTTCTCATAAGACCTAAACAATCGATCATCCACCTTTTTTGCCGCTTTTTCACGTGATTCAAGCAAAGTCTTTTCTTCACCCTCACTTTCAGCCACAATGGTATCCAATTCAGATTTTTTACTTTCTAAGTCTTTATTGAGTTCAACTAGTTCTTCTTTAACTCTGTCAATATCAACTTTCTTATGCTCAATTTTCGCATAAGCTTCCTTGATCCTCTTTTCGCTGATCTGTATCTCAAGGTTTTGAAGTTCTATCTCTTTTGTCAAAGCATCGTATTCCCTGTTATTTCTAACATTCATTTGTTGCTCCGTATACTTCTGGATCAACTTTTCCGATTCTTTTATGCCATTTTTCTTCTCAGTAATGCCATTCTCTAGCTCTTCCAACTCGACGTCGAACTTTTTTAGTCTGGTTTCATAACCGACTATTTCATCTTCTAGATCAGAAACCTCATCTGGTAAGGCTCCTCTAATCTTTTTAATGTCGTCCAACTTGTTGTCAAGCTCTTGAAGCTTAACTAAAGACTCTAATTTTTGTGGTACGCTACTTTCCATGTACTATAGATAGCTTATTGGATTTGTATTTTCTTCTGATAAATTGACTGCAAACTTAGTGAATTTTTTATTTATAATCTCATAAATTAATTCTTTTGTATAAACTTCGCTTTCATAATGTCCAATATCCGCTATTACCAACTGTTTTTCCGCATCAAAAAATTCATGGTATTTGAAGTCCGCGGTAACAAACACGTCTGCTCCTGCTCGTTTGGCATGTTCCAGTAAAAAACTACCAGCTCCGCCACATACGGCTACCTTTTGGATTTTATTATCAGTTAAAGTGGTATGCCGGATACACTGCAGTTGCATTTTTTCTTTCAATAAATTTAAAAATTCCAGGGCTTCCATTTCGCTTGGTAAGCGCCCCAACATACCACTCCCTACGGCCTCATTTTTATTTTCAATCGCACTTACATAATAGGCAACTTCTTCATAAGGGTGCGCTGCTTTTAGCGCTTGGGTTACTGCGCCTTCTAAATGAGATGGGAATAACAATTCCAACTTATTTTCTTGTACTTCTTCTTGTACGCCTACTGAACCAATCGTTGGGTGGCTACCTTCCTTTCCTTTAAAGCTTCCTGTACCTTCTACTCTAAAACTGCAATTTTCGTAGGCCCCTACCCTCCCAGCGCCAGCCTGATGCAGGGCTTCTAACACCGTTTCAGTTGAACTTACCGGTACAAAGGTTTCTAACTTCGACAGTACATGCTTTTTAGGAAGTAAAACCCGGGTATCCAATAAACCAATTTTATCTGATATTTTCTTATTAACCCCCAAGGCTACATTGTCCAAATTGGTATGAATGGCATAGATGGCCACGTCCTTTTTAATTGCATTAATTATGGTACGCTCCACATAATCTTTACCGGTGAAAGATTTGAGTCCTTTGAACACAATTGGATGGTGGGCCACAATTAAGTTGCAGTTTTTCTTTACAGCTTCCTCTACAACAGATTCTACGCAATCCAAGGCAATCAATACACCAGTTACCGCTGCCTCTGCATCACCGGTTATAAGTTGGGCATTGTCATAACCTTCTTGGTAAGCAGGGGGTGCAAATGATTCTAAATGATGTATAATATCTTTTATTTTAGACATAAATGTTCAATTTTGTGTCAAATTTAAAAATTATATGTTTTTTCTTAAGTGGATTTTATTTCCTTTTAGTGTTTTATATGATTGGGTAACTGCTTTTAGAAACCACTTGTTTAATATTGGTTACAAAAGATCTTTTAATTTTGATACTGCCACCATTTCAATCGGCAATCTTTCTGTTGGTGGAACTGGAAAAACTCCAGTGACCGAATATCTAATCAATTTATTAAAAAACCAATATAAAATCAGCACATTAAGCAGAGGGTATGGAAGAAAAACCAGAGGTTTTATTTTGGCCAAGGAGGAAGCATCGGCTAAAACAATTGGAGACGAACCCTTCCAATACTACAATAAATTCAAAGAACAGGTTGTTGTAGCGGTAGGCGAAGACAGAGCCATGGCCATTCCTTCTATCTTATTAGAGCACCCCGAGACAGATTTAATTCTGTTGGACGACGCTTTCCAACACCGTACGGTAACACCCGACTACAATATTTTGGTGAGTTCATTTGACCAGCCTTTTTACAAAGATTTTCTATTGCCAACGGGCATGCTTCGAGAAAGCCGGAATGGTGCGAATCGGGCCGACCTTATTCTCCTTACAAAATGTCCCACCAACATTTCAAAACAGACCATGGCCGCTATGGAAGTTCAAATAAAAAAATACAACCCAAAGGCATCTATTTTCTTTTCGAGCATTGCATACCAAACACCAGCCAACTTTTTTGGCCTGAACTTTGATCCTGAATGGTCTGTTTGTGCTGTTTCTGGCATTGCCAAACCAGCCCCATTTATTAGCTACTTGAAAGAGCAATACCAATTGAAAAGCCAAAAGTTATTTCCGGACCACCACAATTTCAGAATTGCAGATATTGAAGCGATAGAAGCAGCTGCCAATACTTCAGACTGTATTCTTACCACAGAAAAAGATTACATGCGCCTACTCCCTTGGATCTCAGAACAAAAGGCCTTCCAATCGAAGCCTATTTTTTATATTCCGATAAATTTTTCAATAATAAATGAAAGGAATGCGTTTGATCAATTAATTTTGCATGCCATTAAAAAGAAAATTTCTACATTGAACAAAGAGGCGCATTGAAGAATCTCATTTACATAACATTGCTTTTATCTATTTGGACCATCTCCATGGGCCATGCCCAAGAGGAAGACCCCGAAATGGAGGCTCCTAAAAAGGCATTTAGAGGAAAGATAAGAGACGATTCAACAAAGCAAATTTACAGCCACAAAACAACCAAATTCATATTTGAAAAAGACATTACCGATAACCAAGGTAATTACAGAAGCCTGGACACCGCTGTTTTCAACATTGAATATTTCACAGAAGTGGACAAAAGGGATAAAACTTTTCAAGACTTGGGCAACAATGGCACCGCTTTGCGCAACATTTATTTTCAATCTGAGGAATCCATTGGTATACAGAGTGGCTTTACAAGTTACGAACCTTATTTTGTAGGGCCTTACAACATTAAATACTACGACACCAAAAGTCCATTTACGGACATGAGCATTATTTTAGGAGGAAAAGGAAGGGCACATACCGAAGTGAATTTTAGCAGAAACATCAGCCCTACTTGGAACTTTGGTTTTGATTACCGGTCTATTGTTTCAGACAAACAATACCAGCGCAGTTCCAAGGGCGACCGACAGGTTACTGGCGTACAGTACGACTTTTACTCCTTGTACAAATCAAAAAATGAAAAGTTCCTTACTTTTTTTAATTTTTCTAGAAACAAACATACGGTACTCGAAAATGGTGGTATCAATGTAGAAATTGAAAATGGCATTAATGATTTTTTTGATGAGAACGCTGAAACCTTTCTTAAAACCGCGCAGAGCCAAGAACTGAGAAGACAAATACACCTCTACCAGGAATACAACCCTAAACCAATTTTAGGGGGCTATTACAGCATTGATTGGGACGTTGCAGACAATTCCTTTTCGGCCGACCTTACCTCTGGAGATGAAGATTATTTACCTGGTTACAACCTAGATAGTACCGCCACCAACGACAAGTTTACCTTTCAAACCTTTACAGCCCAGACCGGAGTAAAAGGGCAAGCACGTTTTGCCAACTACAACTTTTACTACAAATACAGGCAAGTTAAAGGAACTGCACAAGAAGTGCATAGCGCGGATAGTACCGTTAGAAATTTCGGCGAGAATTACCTCGGGGGCACCATTAGAATGGACATTGACAGTTCTTTTTACTTAAAAGGACTTGCAGAACTCGAATTAAGTGGCAATTACAAATTGGAAGCCATGTCGAGTAGAAACAGGCTGCAAGCTGGATTCAAATTAATCCAATCACCTGCTGCTATGATACAACAGTCGTACTACGGCAACCACGATAATTGGGTAAATAATTTTGATCCAATTAAGGTACAAGAAATTTGGGGTTCCTTTGGTTTTAACTTTGGAAGACACAGTTTTAGACCTTTTGGTAAAATAATAAATGCGACCAACCACATTTATTACGGCTTGGATAAAACTCCGCAGCAATACAAAAGCGCTGCACAGATCACCACTTTCGGTTACGATTACAATATTTTCTTTTTTAAAAAATTGGGGCTATCGCAAACTTTGATTTATGCCTCTGTTGATCAGAATGCGCAAGATATTTTCAACATTCCAAAATGGTTGATCAACACAAAAGTGTACTACCACAACCAATTGTTCAAAAAAAATCTTGAGATAATGGTGGGGGTAGATACCCATTGGAAAAGTGAATACAATGCCTACTCGTACAACCCAACTACCCAACAATTTCACCTAACAGACAACAATCCAATTTTAGATTATTTGAATGTAGATGTTTTTTTAAATGCACGCATCGGAAAGGCTAGGCTCTTTGTAAAATACATCAATTTAACACAAGCATTAACTGGTAAAGGATACTTTTCAACGCCGCTATACCCTGGGCAACACAACACGGTTGACTTCGGTGTATTTTGGGCATTTTACGATTAAACTAATGGAAAAATTCACACTTGGCTTAGAACTTCCAACCGATCCCAGATGGGTTAATATTGCCGAAAAAAACATAGAAGACATTTTAATTGACCATGCATTTTGCGAGCAAAAAGCAGCTTCTTCTTGTATCTCCTTGATTGTTCAATTCCCTGAATACGAAAGAATTGTAGAAGTAATGACCCCAGTAGTAGCCGAAGAATGGTCGCACTTTGAAAGGGTAATGGAACACATCAAAAAAAGAGGTTTCAAACTGGGCCGTGCCAGAGTGGACGAATACGTTAAGGCCTTGAATAAAATAGAAAAAAAGGGAGGCAATAGACCTACACAAATTGTAGAAAAATTATTGATAAATGCCTTGATAGAGGCTAGAAGTTGTGAACGTTTTAAGATTCTGTGGAAAAACATCCTAGACAAAGAGCTCCAACTTTTTTACTATGAACTAATGGTCTCGGAGGCCAGCCATTACAAAAACTTTTTAGCCTTGGCCAAAGAATTTCTTCCCGAAGCAACCGTAATGGCGAGGTGGAAAGAATTACTGGCAGCCGAAGCCGAAATCATGAAAGGCCTCGAACCAAGACCCGACCGGCTGCATTAATTCAATTTCCACATTTTACATTGCCTGAAGCGCACCTATTTGGTAGGACTGGTTGTGCTTTATTTCTACCAAACGGCCATTTTTTTGCAACATTTTGCTGGCATACTTCCCTTTCAGTTCTAGGCTTGCTCCTTGTACCCAAACCCCTACCCCTTCAGGAATGCACAATACTGGTTCTTCATTGAGGGCAACGAACTCTCTCAATCGATCCAACCTGCTTTCTCCTCCGTGGTTCTCTACTACGGCTTCTGTATAGTGCGGGTTAATTTGTATCGGAAAAAAATTAAAGCCCTCAAAGCTTGGAGGACAAACAATAGGCATATCGTTGCTGGTTCTTATGGAACAAGTAGCTACGTTGGACCCAGCACTCCAGCCCACATACCGTTTCCCTGCTTGTATTGCATTTTTAATTAAGTCAAAATAACCGGACGTGTGCAATTTATTTAACAAAGCAAATGTATTGCCTCCACCAACAAAAATAGATTCAGCCCATTGGACCGCACTGCTAGGCTCCTCAAAATCATCTACTCCTTTAATTTCTAAAGATGGTAGTGCACCTTGTACTTTATCCGTATAAGCCTGGTGCGACAGAGTTACCCCAGCAAAGGGTATAAAAAGAACCTTTTTATGGTCTCCCACAAAGGTTAAAATATCGTCGGCCGTCCATTCCAAATAATCGGACTGCGGCATTGTTGAGTTTGAAAGCAAAAGTAAATCCATAGACAAAAGAAGAAAATTCTTTTTTTATAAAAAAATACGGGCCTTAGGTTTTCACTTTTCCTGAATATGCCTTAAGTTTGTAGAGAATAAAAAAATCAAAGACTATGTTTGAACAATTCATCGGAGACGGCGCCAATATATTCATTAATATAGTAGCTGTACTAATAGGACTTAAAGTTGCTGTTTTGACTCTTGACTTTCAAAAGACTAAGAAAGAAGAGGCAGAAAAAGAAGCTTAAAATATAAATCACTTTATAAAAAAAAGGAAGACACAAACCATTGTGCCTTCCTTTTTTTATGCTCCATTCCATCTATATAGTTGGTTTTTATCAGGACCTTTCGGGATAAATCCAGAAAACAGTCACTTTTAAAAACAAATCTGTATATTCAGCAAACAATTATTTTTAAACACTATGCATTCCGTACTTAATAGACATTTTTTCTTTATAAAAGAACATGTTGGCATGTTCAAGGCCGCCAACAATTTTGACATCTACGATCCAGAAAGCAACCAAATGCAAATGATTTGCAGGGAAGAAAAATTGGGTTTTTTCACCAAAATGCTGCGCTTTACGGATTACAAAAGAATGACGCCTTTTCACATCGAAGTCCGTTCAACGGAAGGTGAAAAAATACTGACCATCAAAAGAGGTGTTTCAATTTTTTTATCCACCGTACAAGTATTGGATGAGAACGATGAACTCGTTGGGGAGTTCAAACAAAAATTATTTTCTATTGGAGGGAAATTTGATGTCCTGAGTCCTTCAGGTCAAACCCTTTGTAAATTGGTTGGAAAATGGACCAGTTGGGACTTTAAATTTGAGAAAGATGGTGTAGAGCTTGGCCACGTTTCAAAAAAATGGAGTGGCATTGGGAAAGAATTATTTACTACCGCCGACAATTATATCTTAGAAGTTAATGACAGTGTACCACAAGGCAACTCAGTACGGTATTTGATTTTAGCTGCGGTGTTGTGTATTGACATGGTTTTAAAGGAATAAAAAAAGAGGCCAGAAGCCTCTTTTTTATATTAAACCTTAACTTATTTTAAACCATATTTTGGTCCTAACCTACTATTATTGAGTTTTTACTTTGTTGTTGTTGTTGTAATGTGTTGTTGGTAGTATTAACGGAAGATTCTTAAAAGGGATTCAAAAAATTGCATTTTTTTTAAAAAAAAGATACTAGTCCTTGATTTAGATCAACAAACTTTAACTTCTACCTTCCTACCTTTAATAAAAAAGTATGGATTTTAAAGCTCTGACTTCTTATTTGCAACAATTGCTTTTACAAAACAATGCACAAGTAGCCTCCATGGCCTCCTTGGATATCCAAGCGCTCAACTACAAGACGGGAGTGGAACACTGGAGTGCATTGGAATGTATCGAGCATTTGAACCGGTACGCTGCTTATTACAACCCACTATTAACCGCAGCAGGTGATAACTTTCATTTTGGAACAGACTCTGTTTATAAAAAAAGCTGGTTGGGCCACCTCTCCATCAAGAGCATCCACCCGGACAACCGCAAAAAAAGCAAAACGATAAAAAGGATGAACCCAGTAAATAGCGAATTGGACAACCACTGCATCGATACTTTTTTACATTCTCAAACACAACTAGAGACCTTGGTAGCGCAGGGCGATCCAATCAACTTCAATAAAAAAGTCATCCCCGTCGAATTTTTCAAATTTCTAAAATTAGGCATTGGTGAAACATTAGAATTTATTCTGCTCCATCAAAAACGCCACCTCATCCAAGCCAAGGAAATGTTGCATGCGTTTGAAACAAAAAAAGCCCAGCTGGTATAGCTAGGCTTTTTTTTCGTTGTACTGTGCGCTTCTAATTATTCTTTTTAGACAACATGGTGTTGTAATTATCTATTGCCACAAAATAATCAGGATCTTCTAAAACATTCACATCACAAATTTTTTCTGCTTTTTTAATTAAGGCTATACAATCCGAAGACAAATGTCTTAAATGAATATTCTTCCCTAATTTCTGATATTTTTCTGCCAATTTATTAATGGCTTCAATGGCGGATTGGTCCATAACTTTTGATTCTTTGAAATCAATAATTACTTCGTTAGGATCTTCGGCTACATCAAACTTGGTATTAAACAAAGTAGTGGAACCAAAAAACAACGGTCCAAATATTTCATAATGTTTCACGCCGTGGGCATCAATGTGTTTTCGAGCTCTGATTCTCATGGCATTTTCCCAGGCAAAAACCAAGGCCGACACTACCACGCCTGCCATTACTGCTACAGCTAAATCAAAAATCACTGTTAAGACGGTCACCAAGCCTATCACTACCAAATCCGCTACTGGGATTTTATTCCAAACCTTAAAAGTACTCCAGGCGAAGGTTCCAATTACAACCATAAACATTACGCCTACCAGAGCAGCAATTGGCACCATTTCAATATAAGTAGAACCAAACAATACAAATGCCAATAAAGCCAAGGCGGCTACTATTCCAGAAAGTCTACCGCGACCACCCGATTTTATATTGATAATACTTTGCCCAATCATGGCACATCCTCCCATGCCACCAAAAAAACCATTTACAATATTTGCCAACCCTTGGGCCATCGATTCTTTGTTCGCGTTGCCACGTGTTTCAGTAAGTTCATCTATCAGAGTCAAGGTCATTAAAGACTCTATTAAACCAATAGCAGCCAAAATAACGGCATAAGGGAATATAAAATACAATGTTTCTAAACTCAAATTAATTACAGGAATCGAAAAGGTCGGAAGCCCCGCTTTTATACCTGTTCCTCCACCAGACTTAATAAAAGACAACACAGTTTCTGTTTCAACTCCACCAAAAATAACGATACAAGAAACTACTATTATGGCAATCAGGGCAGCAGGAACTTTTTTTGTTAACATGGGTAGAAAAATCATTATGGCCATAGTAAGTGCTACTAAGCCCAACATCGTATACAAAGGCATTCCTTCTAAAAATTCTCCTCCAGTTTTGAACATTCCAATCTGAGAAGTAAATATTACAATAGCCAATCCATTCACAAATCCCATCATTACTGGATGCGGAATCATTCTAACAAATTTACCGAGTTTGAAATACCCTGCCAATGCTTGCAATACACCTGCCAGTATCAACGTGGCAAACAAATACTGAAGCCCTGTTTCTGCTCCAGCAGGGCCCATAGTGTTCCCTTCTTTCACCAAGTGGACCATTACCACAGCCAATGCACCTGTTGCTCCTGAAATCATTCCAGGCCTCCCTCCGAATAAGGCAGTGATCAACCCCATCATAAAGGCTCCGTACAATCCTACAATAGGAGAAATACCTGCAACAAAAGCAAATGCTACTGCTTCAGGCACCAAGGCCAGTGCAACTGTAAGTCCTGAAAGTACATCGTCTTTGATGCTCCCTTGGTTTTTATCAATAAAAGAAAATTTCACTTTTTTATATCCTGTTTTAATGTTGTCAAGCTCGAATTCAAGCCTGCAAAGGTAAGGAAACTATTGGACTTCTACCACATAGGATGTGAAAGTTCCGATGTTTAAGGTGCAACACCCAATAAATGAAAGGCTTTGCTCAGGCGTGTGGCCTCCAGAATTTCTTCTTCCGAAACCCCATCCCCCCATTTATTTGGAATGGCAATGGTAAAAACTGTACCTATGCCTTGTTCTGATTCTACTTTTATTTTACCTCCGAGGCGCTCCAGAGCTTCTTTTAAAATGAACAAACCCAAGCCGGAACCCCGACTGTCTTCGCTCGCTCTATAAAACATATCAAAAATTTTGTTGAGGTGTACCTTCCCTATGCCTATTCCATTGTCGGATACAACGATGGTCACCATTTTCCCTGAATAATTAAGCAAAACATTTACAAATGGTTGCTTTTTATTCATATCCATATACCGTATAGCATTGGAAATCAAATTGTTCAATATTATTTTTAACCGAGTAAAATCCGAATAGAAATAGGGCTCTCCGGTTTCTTTAATTTCAAAACTTAAAAGCTGGCCGTTCGGGTAATATTTAAGATTGTCGTATACTTCTTGCACCAAGGGTTTTAACTCTATTTTTTGATTGACCAAAAGTTGGTTTTTGTTTTTGGCATAATCCACAAGTTCAGCAATAAACCCTTCCATTTTATTGATGCTGTTTTTCATCATGGTAAAATACCCTTCCACTTCTGGTTGTTTGTTATCCAATTGAGCCAAGTGCAGCAATCCTAGTAAGGAAGTTAAAGGACTCCTTAGATCGTGTGCGGTAGAATACAGAAAATGATCCAGCTCTGAATTTAACTTGCGCAAAGTTTTGTTTTGGGTGGTCAGTTGTTCGGTTTGCTCATTGATTTCTTGAACCTGCACCCTGGTTTTTTTCATTAACTTCTGAAAAGAGTGTGCCAAAATGCCAATTTCAGTGTCTTTGTTTTTGATTACAGGGGTATAATCTGATATTTTATTTTCCTCTATCGCATTTTGGATAAATTCAGAAAGCCTTGTAATTGGTTTTGATAATTTGGTAGCAACCAAATAGCTGATCAAAAAACACAAAATTATTGTAATCGCTATGGCCAACAAATACACCCATTTTCCAGTATTGATTATGGCAGTTGCATGGTTGCTTGAGTTAACCGAAAGCCTTTGAAAAAGCAATACAATATCGTTATTGTGCTTCTTCAACTCACTTTTCACTCCCTTATCACTGGCCAATCCAATCAAGGCTTCCACATCGGCCAATTGGTTAAAAGTTTTATTATAGGCTAAAATAAGGGTCCTTATGGTATCGGCTCCCTTTACCTTTTTCGACTCTTGTAACAACCTTTCGCACAAAACATTTAATTTCTCTATGTACCTTGGGTCGTTCCTAAGAAAATAGTCTTTTTCGTGCCGCCTTAAGGTAAGTACTTCTTCTTTTCCTATAAGTGTAGGAAACTCTTCTAGTTGGTGTGCAAAACCACGCATTTTCCCTTCAAGACCATAATCTTTGAACCCACGTTGCTCCATGAGCTGTGTAAGTTGAGAAAAGGTGTTTTTATAAGCTTGCAAGGAGGTTTCAATATCTTGAATATCTTTACCTATTGGAAAATTTAATTCTTCCACTTGATTTTCAATTGCCTCCATTTCCAATTGAATCTCTGCGTAAATACTATCCATATCGCTTAAAAAAGGACTTTCACCTGTTTTAAAGTAACTTGGATTAACAGATTCATCCTCCAAAAATGAAGTGGCTCTGTTAAAATAATGTAGGGTTAAAATTTGCAAATGGTCGATCCTTTTCTCAAAACTATTGATGCGTTCTGTTTTTTTGAGTTGGTAAGCCGATATCCCGATAATAACCAAAGTAATGAACGAAAGGGTTAAAAATCCGGACAATATCCTATTCTGAATGGTTTTACTTTTCAACAACATCTATTCTTCTATAAAAAATCACTCAAAAATATAGAATGGCAGAGCATTTTGATTGCTTATGGCTTTATGATTGCGTTACCATATTGTTAAGCACCGCACACAACAAAAAATCGCTATAATTGAACTCCTTTTTTGTTTATAACTATTTATTTCTGATGTTAGCATCGTTTAAATAATTTACACAACCATGAAAAAAATTATTCTTCTACTATTCTTAATCCCATGCCTGGTTTGGGCGCAAAACAACGACGAAACTGTAGTAAAAAAAATATTCGATGAAGCCCTTGTGCATGGTGAGGCTTATGACCAGCTCCGTGTTTTAACAAAGGACATCGGTGGTCGGTTGGCAGGGTCTCCAGAAGCTGCCGCCGCAGTAGAATGGGCCAAACAAGTAATGGAGTCCTACGAATTTGACAAAGTATACCTACAAGAAGTTATGGTACCCCACTGGGAACGGGGACAACCCGAAAAAGCGATTATAGCCAACTCTACTATGGGTACTATTAACTTAAACATAACCGCTATTGGTAATTCTATTGGCACAGGGCCAAAAGGGGTTTTTGGCACAGTGGTAGAAGTGAAAACTTTTGATGCGCTTAAAGCCCTTGGTAAAAAGAATATCGAAGGTAAAATTGTCTTTTTCAACAGACCATTTGACCAAACCCATTTTAGTACTTTTAAAGCCTATGGTGGAGCTGTCAATCAAAGGGGAGCAGGCGCATCTGAAGCTGCAAAACTTGGAGCAATTGGCGTTATTGTTCGGTCGATGGGTTCCTTTGATGATGACCACCCACATACTGGAGCGCTTAATTACGCACTAAATGTACCCAAAATACCTGCCATAGCGGTAAGTACCAACCATGCCAACTTACTAAGCAAAGTGGTTGCTGCAGGTACGGTAGAGCTTTACTTTGAAACCCATTGCCAAGTATTAGAAGATAAATTATCTTATAATGTGATAGGGGAAATCAAGGGTTCAGAATTTCCTAATGAATACATAGTGGTAGGGGGGCATCTGGATTCATGGGACAATGGTGAAGGTGCCCATGACGATGGTTCTGGCTGTGTTCAGTCCATTGAAGCGCTTAGAATATTCAAGGCTTTGGGCATACAGCCTAAAAGAACCATAAGAGCTGTAATGTTTATGAATGAAGAAAACGGGCTCCGTGGAGGCCGTGAATATGCCAAACAAGCTTTGGCCAACAAAGAAACGCACCTAGCAGCAATCGAATCTGACCGTGGGGGATTTACACCGAGGGGCTTTACCATATCTGCAACCGAAGAACAAAGAAAAAAAATACAAGGGTGGCAAAGCGTTCTATCGCCGTATGGTTTTTTTGATTTCAGCCAAAAAGGAGGAGGGGCAGACATTAGTCCATTGGCACCACAAGGAGTGCCTTTAATGGGCCTTCTACCTGATTCTCAACGGTATTTTAAAATTCACCACACTGCAATCGACACTTTCGACAAAGTAAATAAAAGAGAACTTCATTTAGGGGCTGGAGGCATGGCTGCTATGCTTTACTTATTGGACCAACATGGTTTATAAAAAAAGGGATGGCGCAAGCGCCATCCCTTTTTTTTGTTCAAAAATGCAGCCCATTAATTTAGAGCGATTAAAATTTTAATACACCAATAAACTCAGCTTCGTCCAATAAATAAATCATTTCATCTGGATTGGAATCGTTAAGTACTAATTTTCCCTTTATTTCAATGGGTTGGTCTGTATAGGTAATCCACTGAGCACTTTGCACTTGAATTACGGATTCAGGCCCGCCATTCCCGCAGAAAAAACAAGCATTCACAGGAAGAGAGGTTAAAATAAACCTTTTAGTTTTTGTACCATCGAATGGCATCATATATCCCTCTACTGTAATTACTTTATTTTCCATTTTTTTAACCGTAGCACTAAAAATGGGTTTTTCATATTCGCCCAGTTCGTCCTCAACGGTTTCATAGGTCACTTTGTAAAGTTTAGGCCATGTTATGGATGGCAGCCCCTTGTAGGTCATGTTTTGAGAGGTGCCTAATAAGGGCAAAAGCACCAACAGCATTATGTATCCAATTTTCTTCATCATTTATCTCCTAAAATTTTTGAAATATCCGTTTTATAAGCTGCAACGGCTGGAATAATGGCCACCACAACTCCAGCCAACAAAGCCATTAGCACAATATAAAGCTCTTCCCGGTAGAAAATGGTGCCATCAATACCAGATTTCTGTAATGTATCTAACGAATTTAATGCCAATTCTAATCCGCCATGTACCAATAATATACCCAAGGAACATCCAAAAAACATGAGCAGCATACCTTCTACTACAATTAGCGACAGCAAAAATATAGGAGTTCCTCCCATTGTCCTTAAAATTGCCAAATCGTATTTTCTTTCTTTTAAAGCGTTAAACAAACTTATAAATACACTCAACAACGCTACGGCTACCAGCACTATCCCTAGGGCATTCATTACAGAAATGGCATTTCCCATTATAGAGATTAACCGTGTAATTTCAAATGCGGGAATAGCTGCTTGCATATTGGTCTTTTCATTGATCATTCTGGGCAATTGTACTGCGCCCATTGGCGACCTGAATTGAACCAACATACTAGTAATCTGCATGCTGCTATCTAAATCGGATCGATGCAAATCAGACACGACTTTCAACCTTTTTTCTTCTTGCGCATGTGTTTCGTGTCCTTCATGTGCCTCGTGTGCCTCGTGTGGGTCATGCACCTCCTCTTCGGCATGCATTTCCCAAACAGACGGTACCGAACACAGGATTAAATCGTCCAAAACAGTTCCCGACAATTTTAACACCCCTACTACTTGGTAGGCATGCCCTTCATGGTCATACGCACCTTCCGACATACCATGTTGGCCTGTAAAAGTACTGCCAACAGTTAGCCCCAGTTTTTCCGCAGTATTGGATCCCAATACAACTTCCAAATCGTTATGAAACAGATCCCCTTTATCTAAAACACCATTATAATGCGCAACATAAGCCGCTGTGGTACCCACAATTCTGCTTCCTTGGTAACTATCTCCTAGTGCCAAAGGAATCACATTTTTCACCAACCTCTTTCTTGCCAATTGCTCTGCTTCATAAAGTTGAATGTTGCCTGTTGGAAAGTCAATGTGAAAAATACTACAAAGAATTATCTGAAGAGGACTTCCCTTTGCCCCTACTACCATATCAATGCCTTTGGCATTGTTTACCAAATTATTACTCACTTGTTTGTTGGCAATTATTAGTAAATTAATAATTCCTATACCAAAGGCAAACAACAACACATTGAGCACGGTACTCAATGGCTTGGCCATTAAATATTTAAAAGGCAAACGCAGTATGTTCATGCTCCAATCGTTACAAAATTCTTAAAATCACTTTTTATTCTCTTATCGTGTGTAGTAACCAACAAGGAAGTCCCGTGTTGGTTGGCCATTTCCAGGAACAATCCAATAACATTTTCTGCATTTCTATCGTCCAAAGCTGAGGTGGGTTCATCTGCCAACAACACTTGAGGCTTTTTAATTAATGCCCGAGCAATCGAAACCCTTTGTTTTTGTCCCTCTGAAAGAGCTTGAATCTTGGCATTTTTTTTCTTACTTAAACCAAGTTCTTCTAACAGACCATCGAGCTCCTCCCTTGGAACCGAAATACCAGACAATTTGGAAGCCAGCATAATATTCTCCGAAACCGTGAGGGCAGCAATTAAATGTGGGACTTGAAATACCATCCCAATTTTTTGCCCTCTGAATTTGTCCAATCGTTTCCCGCTCAATTCTGTCAAGGCTGTATCCCCATAAACAATCTGACCGGCCTGGGGTTTCTTTAACCCTGCCAACATGTGCAGGTAAGTAGTTTTTCCTGATCCAGACTGACCAAGAATTATTGCATGTTCTTTAGGCGGCAAGCGAAGGTCCGGAAAATCCAGTTGTTCTTGCTTGTTGTATTGAAACTGTAGCCCACTAACTTCTATCATATTTGGGGAATATCAGCAAATTCTAAAATTTAAACAACAAAATTCGATTAAGCTGCAAAATCCTTACAACAACGGTATTTACAATGCTTGATAGCTTCTATTTTTTTTGGGGGGCAATGCCACAATAAAGTGGTAGACACCACCAAACGAAAACCTCCATATTGAATTTTATCTACATTTTGATTACCTTATGCCTAGGTATTGTAGCATATGGGTAAACCACTAAAATTTCTCTTATTCGTATTTTTAATATTCAGCTTTCCGATTTCGACTAGTGCTCAGGAGTCGGTTAATGGCGTTTCAACAGAAGATTCTATTGCAATCAACCAATATGCTAAAAACATCATTTATCAGAACTTAGACTCGGCCACCTACTCTGCCAACATAGATTCTTTGCGGCGTGTTATGTTGGGCCACCAATACCCCTATGGAGAAGGTTTACTCGTTTTGTGTAAAATAAAAAAAGCCAATAATGTAGAAAATCTAAATGGCCTTTTAAATGAAATTGACTCTCAATATCGAACAGTATTAAAAGACTCTCTTATAAGCCAGGTGTATTTAGAAGCTGCATATCGGCACCTCACGCTCGCAGAGGACTATGTTGTTTCCCTTCAATTGGCACAGAAATACATAGAACAATACCAAGAATTAGAGGATTTTGATATTCTTGCCAAGTTTTGGAATATAAAAGGAGAAGTGTACAGAAGCTTTGAAAACCACAACATTGCCCACCATTCTTATTTAAAAGCCATTGAATATGGCTCCAAAAAGTCAGTCCCTTATTTGGCCCCGTACATTAATATTGCTACGGTTTACAAATCAAAAGGGGAACTTGATTCGGCGGTAATTATTTACGACTCCCTTCTCAATTTCATCCAGTACAAAGCACCCCAAGAAAGCCGTTATCTGGCTTACATTCACAACAGACTGGCACAAACGCATCTATTGAAAAAAAACCTATCCTTAAGCGAAGACCACCTTCATCAGTCTTATGAATATATAAAAACCTCCAACTCCGTCTCCGATAAAATATTGTATTTAAGTACGCTTTCGATGATTTACAATGAAAAACAAATGCCCGACAGTGTTATTAAATACGGGTCTGAGTTAATCGACTTGACCATCAAAGAACAGTTTTACATTGAAGACATTTCCCACATAGCCAGAACCATTGCCTCTATTTATTTTGAAAGAAATGAGCTCAAAAAAGCCTATGAATTTCAATCCAAAAACTGGAAGATTTTCAATAAGAGGTACAATTCCATTCTCATGTCAAAATTGGTTAACTACCAAGTAGAGCAAGAAACCAAGAATAAAAACAAAGAAAACAATTTGCTGAAGGACCAAATGCGGCTCAAGGAAAATCAAATTCAGCAGCAAAAATACATCAACATTCTAATAGCCATTGGCGGAGGGGTATTATTGGTACTTGTCTTTTTTTCATATCAAGCCTATCAATTTAAAACCAAAACCAACCGAGCCCTCATTAAAAAGAATCGGCTTATAATTGAGCAAAGTGAAGAAATAAAATCATCGAATGAGCGCATAAAATTAATAAATGACAACTTGGAAGATATGGTCCACCAACGATCTAAAATAATAAAAAATCAGAACGATCAATTAAGAGATTATGCATTTTCCAACGCACACAAAGTAAGAGGGCCACTAGCCAGAATTATTGGATTGATGAACATTATTGACTACGAGCTTCCTGGAGAAGAGAGCCTTCATTTTCGAGAAATGCTTAAAAGTGCCAGCAACGATCTGGATGAGGCAATTAAAGAAATAAACGACCTTTTAGAAAAACAGGGATAACCAACACGGTCTTGTATCACAAACGGAAACGATTTTAAATATCCACTACTTTTATTGGTACTTTTAGCACATCGGCCCAAGCTTTTGTTTTCGACACCAGCTTTTTTTGATTTTTAGAGAACCCCACATGGAATTTTTTTCCATCCGCTACTACATATGCGTCATATTCTATGCTTTTAATAGTAGAAGTGCTTCCTCTGGAACCGAGCTTTTGGACATAACTTTGTTCTTTCACAAAAAAATAGTCGATAGCGGCAAAGTTGAATCTTTCTACTTTGGTTTTCACTCCAAACAAAACAACATACTCTTCAATGTATTTTTCTTTGGTATTGATATTAATGCGATAATGGGTGGTCAATACCACCATACCTACCAATAAAAATAACAACACATATATCCAAGATTGGGACATAGCAGCAGCTGCGCCGGCCAACAACAAGGCCCAGCCTGCATAATAAAACCCACCCGTAAAATACTTTCCAGTATGGATCTCTAGGGTTCCAAGAACATCTTTCATTTTCTTAGTCTTTTATCAACCGCACCCCTATTTTATCCATTTTGATAGGTGCCGTATTGTAAGGGTCTACAAAATTATAAGCATCGTACCCATAACATTTAAGCTCTTTTCCATCCAAATACCATTCCGCAACATTGCCGCCTAAATCAAAAATGCGCGCTGATCCAATTTCTACCGGTTGGTAGTTCCCAACCCCTTTCAACAGCTGAACCTCTTCTTTAATTAACTTGCTTTTTAACAGTACAGCGTCGTCCAAAGTAATGGCATACCCAGCCCAATTGTTCAAGGTATTTTCAGAACTTGCTGTTGCATGGGCTTTGTCCTGTAATTTTAATGCTTCTTGTTTTTTTGGCAAACGGTACACAGCACCAGTCAAGGCATTCAACCAGTTCAAATATGCCTCAATTTGATCTTGGCTTAGCCCGACTACCGGGTAATTGGCATGAACAGGGCTGTAACTGTGGTTTTTTTGGAATGCTGCATACTGCGCATTGGTCAGTTCAAATATACCTATGCTAATGGAATCTTTTTTAACTTCCATTACTTCCGGAATTAGCTTATCTTTTACAAGGACGCCATAAGCTCCATTTTGATTTTGAATGTCTTTGGATCGAATCGCCATAGCCAAAGGGCTTGAAGGTTTCATTTTATTATCCTGCTTTGGTATTTTCCCAAACAAATAATTGTCTATCCACTTTATTTCTTCCTTCATTTTTCTGAGCTGGTGGGTGATTTTCCGAAGCCCATGAGGTTGGCCCGGAAACCATAAAAAACGAACAGGTGCCTTGCCAACTTGCTGCAACCCTCGGTAATACTCCCATCCTTGGTCTCTAGGTACGGCGCGGTCTTCACTACCGTGAAATATAATGGTTGGTGTTTTTATTTTTTCGATTTCAAAAATGGGAGAATTTTCTATGTACCAAGTATTGAATTTTTTACCATCTGTATCATCCCAAGGCGCACCTCCCATATAGTATTGGTCAAAGGTCACCCCAAATCGGCAAGTTCCGTAATCGGAAGTCCAATTTACATCACCAGCACCAGGAGCGGCAACTTTAAACATATCTGGGTATTTTACAGTCATCCAAGTAGTCAAGATGGCACCATTGGACCAGCCCATTAGCCCCAATTGCTCCATATTAACTTTCCCTTGTTTGTTCAAGTGTTGGATGCCATTGTATAGATCAATTTGATCCAATTCATAGTACTTACCATTTTTTATAGACTCCGCAAAAGCTTGACCATGCAAACCAGACCCATGGTAATTGGGCTTTAAAACAAACGCTCCTTTGTCGGTATAAATCTGAGGGTAGGTAGACCACCTTTCAGACCAGCTGTCTTGGTCTACTCCGGTAGGTCCTCCATGAATGGACAATATCAAGGGATATTGTTGCCCTGCTTGGTACCCCTTGGGGTAGTACAATATCCCATTCACTTCTGCCCCATTGGCTCCCTTCCAATAAATCACCTCTGCTTGCGCAACTGGTTTCTTTTTTAATTTGGTATTTAGTTCTACAATTTCCCTTTTGCTGCCCAAACTTAATATTCCTTTCTTAGATCGATTTATCTCTGTCAAAAAATAAGAAGGAAGTTGCATGGCCGTAGAATGGTTGTACACCATATACCTCCCATTTTCAGAAACACCTTGAATTGACACATGGTTTTCCAACCCATTCCATTCCATAGGATTGCTTCGCCAAGTTCCTTTGTTTTTCACATAAACACCAACTTTTTTATATGGGCCATTGGCCAAAGAAGTTAAAAGCGCGTTGCCAGCTAACACATAACGGTATCCAGATCCATTCTTCCAGTTCAAGGGTACTTCTTGGTGTTCCCCTGTCGACAAATCATAATAATTCAATACTTCCTTACCTGCTCCATTCCATTTTTTATCCGAAGTAGAAGTACTCATAAAATAAAAACCTTGGTTGTCTGGAGTAAATTCAAAACTTGAGGCTTGGTGTACGGCTTGCAGCACCACTTTACTAGTATTGGTCTTCAAATTGTAGAGCGTAATTTCTGGTTTTATTTGTCCATCTGTGGCATAATGTAAGGTCATCAGTCTACGAGAAATCAAGTACTGACCATCTCTTGACACACTATAAGAAAGGATGGCCTGCTGGTTATCTGTTAACCGTCTAATTTTCTTATCTTGTAAATTAAAAGCAAACACTCTGGTTGGTCTCCAGTTTAGAGAGTCCTCCACAATTATTGTATTGTCCTTGGACTTCTCGTTGTTAAGCTGGTAAAATGTTTTGCCTTCATTACTAACAAAAGCCACAGTAGTGCCATCTATCCTTTGCACATTGCTGATTCCATTCTTAAATTCATGAATTTCTTGTGGCTCGCCTCCATAAAAGCTCAGATGCCACAATTTCTTACCTTTTTCTCTAGAGGAAAGAAAGTAAATACCTTTCTGGTCTTTGTCAAAAAATGCATTGTATTCAGAACTTTTACCCCTTGTCAACTGAACCGTTAAAGGTTTTCCTTTGACCACCACATCCATACGCGTAATAAAATACTTGTTTACAAATTTGTCTTGGTCTTTCAACCCAATCCTTTTGGACCAAACTATGTAATTGCCGTCATTCGAAATTAACGGTGCGGAAAGGTATTGGGTATGGATAATTTCTTCAGGAGTCCATTTGTCTTGTGCAAACAATTGACAACAGATTACAGTCAGGGCAATTAATAGTTTAATTCTCATAGATCTATGCTTTTGAAAACATTTAAAAATATGAAATAATTTTGATTCCCAGTGCAATCCAAAGGAGGATGTGATGAATGGTTGTTAGACGCCGGTTCTTGGTATCCGTATTTTTTTATTATATTCACTTTTGCACCTAACCCCACTGATCTTATGCGCATTATTATTATGGTTTTGCTCGCAACATTTTGTAGCCATGCAAGCTTTTCTCAAGAACACAACAAAAATGTTGCGCTTCATGATCTTTTCAACAAAATAGAACAATACCAATCCAGTGTAGTACCTCAAGATAGTTTGTACATGGGCCTCCACCTCAAAGGCCAATTTGGTACCACCACCAACCAAGCGCAAAAAGCAGCACGGCAAGAGTACAAGGCTTTTTTGGAAGCACTTCAGAAATTTGAATCAACCAATTTAGGTCTTCAGGACAGAATCAGTTTGTCCATTATGCAGCTCCGTTTAAGAGATCTGTTGGCTACAATTGAATTTGGGATGTATAGAATTCCAATGAATGCAGAAGGAGGCTTTTATCATCCAGGTAGGTACAATACCCGCTATTTCTCTTTTAAGAATTTGGAAGATTATAATGCATTCTTGTCGTGGCTTCCTAAATATGTTAGGTGGTTAGAATCACAACAAGCCTTAATGGAAGTCGGCATCAAAAAAGGCATCGTTGCGGCGGCACCTGTAACTAAAAACAACCTCCTTCTCTTAAAAAAATGGAAGATTAACAAAGCAGAAGACCTTCCTATTTACGCTCCTTTTCAAAACTTCCCTGCAACAATCTCTGAAAAAGACAGGGCTTTAATAAAGGAAAAAGGAACCCAAATCATCAACAATAGGCTCGTCCCTTTCTACACCAATTTCATTGCTTTTTTAGAAGGTCCTTACTTAGAAGCTGCTCCGCAACTGCCTGGTATTTTGAGCGTTCCAAACGGTAAGGCGTATTACGAAAACCGCATGCGCCACTATACCACCTTGGACCTTGGAGCAGACTCCGTACACCAATTGGGTTTAAAAGAAGTACTGCGAATCAAAAAAGAAATGCTCACAATAATTGAGGAAGTAAACTTTGAAGGAGATTTCAGTGATTTTTTAACTTTTCTGAGAACCGACCCACAATTTTATGCTAAAACACCACAAGAACTGCTCAATCATGCGGCCTGGATGAGTAAAAAAGCAGAGGCACAACTGCCCAAATTGTTTAAAAAATTATACACACTGCCATTTACCGTAGAACCAGTACCAGATGCCATAGCGCCAACCTACACAAGTGGGCGATATGTTCCAGGGTCCTGGCACAACCAAACTCCTGGTATTTATTGGGTGAATACCTATAAACTAGAAAGCAGAACTCTGTACACCATACCAGCACTCACCCTACATGAAGCCGTACCAGGGCACCACCTCCAAGGAGCCGTCGCCAACGAACTTAAGGGAATTCCTTCCTTTAGAAATTATTATTACATCAGTGCATTTGGAGAAGGTTGGGGCTTGTACAGTGAGTATTTAGGAGAAGAAATGGGCATGTACAATACGCCATACGAGCGTTTCGGAAGGTTAACTTACGAAATGTGGCGCGCGTGTCGGCTTGTTGTGGACACAGGCATTCACTTTAAGGGGTGGACAAGAGAAAAGGCATTGAACTTCATGCAGTCCAACACGGCCCTTTCAATCCATGAGGTGAACACTGAAATTGATCGGTACATAGGTTGGCCGGGGCAAGCGGTAAGTTACAAAGTGGGAGAAATTAAGATCAAATCGCTTCGAAAAAAGGCAGAAAAGGCTTTGGGTGATAAATTTGATGTCAGAGAATTTCATTTCGAAGTCCTAAAAAATGGGTCTGTGCCATTGAATATTTTAGAAGAAGTGATTGATGCGTATATTGATAAAAACAATTAAAAGATTGCTACCAAAGTGCTTTTAACAACTTAAGCTCTTATTATGATAGTGACGATGGCAGCACAGATACAAGTTGTTGTCTCTCCAACAGGAGTTCCCGTCAGGAACAAAATGGTGCACTCTGTAGATCCTTCTACTGGAAACCTTTTGAATTTACAATTGAACCAAAACTTGTTTCCTTACCGAGAGGCCGGTAGCCTTTGGGCCTTCACTATTGAGTCTCCAACCACCAACCACTTACTTGAATAGAAGATATGGGAGGTTTTAGGTTATGGATGGTCCGACGAATAAAGCCGCACCAATCCCAAAAGCCCCAGCTCTATTACTGTTCTGGAGCCAGCCTGTCGCGGGGGAATTGGTTTTGCAAAAATCAATCTCGAACGTTAAAAAAAACTCCTGTGAAGTTTTTTAGTGAAGGAGCCAGCCTGTCGCGAGGGTGTTCGATTCCCCGATTACAATAATTTTAATAGAAAATAAAAAAGACCACATCTTTAGGATGTAGTCTTGTTAAGTTGTAGTCTAGGGCCGAACGTTAAAAAAAACTCCTGTGAAGTTTTTTAGTGAAGGAGCCAGCCTGTCGCGGGGGTATTGGTTTTGCAAAAATCAATCCCGAACGTTAAAAAAAACTCCTGTGAAGTTTTTTAGTGAAGGAGCCAGCCTGTCGCGAGGGTGTTCGATTCCCCGATTACAATAATTTTAATAGAAAATAAAAAAGACCACATCTTTAGGATGTAGTCTTGTTGAATTGGTAGCCCGTAGGGGAATCGAACCCCTGTTTCCAGGATGAAAACCTGGCGTCCTAACCCCTAGACGAACGGGCCAAATTTCTTTGGTTTTCGAAGTGCCACCACTTCTTATTTATTTTTCAAATCAAGCCTAAAAACTGCGATAAAACGCCAAATTCAAACTTTTATCGTTGTAGCCCGTAGGGGAATCGAACCCCTGTTTCCAGGATGAAAACCTGGCGTCCTAACCCCTAGACGAACGGGCCTTTTCTAAAAGGTCGTGCAAAGATAAGAGCGTATTTTTTAATGTCAAACTTTTCCTAATTTTTTTTATTTAAAAAATTAGGGGTAATAATTACAATATTCGCATTGCTTTTAGAATTGGGTTATTGTAATTTTGGCACAGTTAATTTTTAACTCCTAAATATAGATCAATGACTAAAGTTGCAATTAACGGATTTGGAAGAATCGGAAGGCTAACGTTCAAAGCCTTATTAAACAAAAAGAATGTTGAGATCGTAGCAATTAATGACCTAACGGACACTGCTACATTGGCCCACCTATTAAAGTACGACTCGGTACATGGTAAATTTGACGGTACAGTTACTGCAGACAGTGACAGCATTACCGTAAATGGTAATAGAATTAAAATTATTGCTGAGCGCGATCCTAAAAACCTTCCTTGGGGAGATTTAGGTGTAGACGTTGTATTGGAATCTACTGGTAGATTTGTTGATGAAGCCGGCGCCGGTGGACACATAACAGCTGGTGCAAAAAAAGTAGTTATTTCTGCCCCTGCTAAAGGAAACATCCCTACAGTAGTTTTAGGAGTAAATCAAGAAACTTTAAATGGAAGCGAAACAATTGTTTCAAATGCTTCTTGTACTACCAACTGTTTGGCTCCCATGGCAAAAGTATTAAACGATAAGTTTGGTATTGAAAAAGGGTACATCACGACGGTACATGCCTATACAGCGGACCAAAATTTACAAGATGCCCCACACTCTGACCTTAGAAGAGCAAGAGCAGCAGCTTACTCCATTGTACCTACCTCTACAGGTGCAGCAAAAGCAGTTGGTTTGGTATTGCCAGAGCTTCAAGGGAAATTGGATGGATGTGCGATGAGAGTTCCTATTCCAGATGGTTCTTTAACAGACCTTACAGTGGTATTGAAACAAGATGTTACGGCCGAGCAAATTAATGCTGCCATGAAAGAAGCAGCTGAAGGTGCAATGGAAGGCGTATTAGAATATACAGAAGACCCAATAGTAAGTATTGACATTGTTGGCAATACACACTCTTGTATTTTCGATTCTAAATTAACTTCTGCTAATGGAAACTTAGTAAAAGTGGTAGGATGGTATGACAACGAAGCTGGCTATTCAAATAGAGCCGCTGATTTGATTCTGAAATTGGCCTAAGCCAAAAACAATCTTTAATAAAAAAAGCCCTTTAAAAGGGCTTTTTTTATGTTATTTTTTTCAGATGAAACGGAACCTTTAACAAGTTCTTAAAGTCTTCCCCACTTTCCATCATATCTTCATCCTCAATATCGTAATACCAGTGAATGGTTACGTTGTAACGATCACTTAAAGCTTCAATGGCCCTGAAAATAGCCACCAAACTCTTTGAAGAGGAGGTGTTAAAATATTCTAGGTTTACTTTTAAATTAATTTCATTGAGATCCTCTACATCCAAGTCTTTAATCCTTTCAATTATTGGCTCATAAAACAGAAGAGAATTCTCAGGTATGGATCTACCGGAAAGCTCAAAGAACCCTGTTGTGAAATCAAAATCCACTTTCGGGGTTTTTAAAGTTGGTTCCAGAAAAAAATTATTCATCTTATTATAATTAGGTTAATTTAAAGGTTCTATCATTTCACCGTAGCCCGAACAATAAAATACTCGTGTCCGGAATCGTATTTCTCAAAAGAGCACAGCAGCTTTTCACCACTTTTTCTGACAATATCCATTAGCCCAAGCCCTGCTCCTTTTTCTTTGCTATCAATTTTTTGTGAAGCCAATTGGTCTCTGTATTTCTGAATCAAGCCCTCTTTGGACAATGTATTCACACAATCAATGATGCTTTCTAAATATTCTTTATGGCCTATTCTAACAATATTTTTTGTTTCAAGTACAATATCTGTCTGATCATAAAAACATCGGACATAATAGGGAAAGCCTTCCAAATCATCCTCCGCACAAAAATAGTGGAATTGATTTTGAATCAATTCCACAAAAACATTGACCACTTTCTTTCTTTTTGAAAGGGGTTGTCCTTGTAATTTCTCTTCTAGTTCCGGAAGCAAATCTGATAACGTGTCTTCTGTTATCTCCCCGGTAAAACACATTATCTCCTCTGTCGTATCTGTTGTCACCATTGAATTATGTCAGAATAATAAGTCAATTGATTAAAAAATCAATAGTTTGCTTTACAATAATACAAATTTATAAAGTCAATTAATAAAAAAAGACCCGCCTTTATAGACGGGTCTTTTAAAAATATGTTTTCAATATGTTTTTATTTCACATCTCCCATTAGTTTTCTAATAGGCTTGTACAACACCAATAAAACCAACCCTGCACCCACAGTGGTCATAACTATTAACATGTACATATCTGGCATTTCCGCCAGTTTCTCATCCGTTCCTCCAGAAGCTTCTCCGGAGATTAGGCCCGCAATCAAGTTCCCTAAAGAGGTGGCTAAAAACCAAATACCCATCATTTGACCTACAAATTTCTTCGGAGCTAACTTGGTAAATAAACTAAGTCCAACAGGACTCAAGCACAATTCTCCAAACGTATGGAACATATATGTAAATAATAAATAAGTTGGAGCAGCCAAATCACCACTTGCTGCAATTTTAGCAGCAAAATACATAATCAAAAAACCAATCCCGAGCAACACCAACCCCGTCCCAAATTTAACGGGAGAGCTTGGCTCCATCTTTTTCCTTGCCAAATTAACCCACATAGCACCGAAAAAAGGCGCAAAAATTATTATAAACATTGAGTTGGCTGATTGAAACCAAGCAGCAGGCATGTTCCATCCAAATATTTGTCTATTTGTAAACCGGTCTGCAAACAAATTCAAAGTACTCCCAGCTTGTTCAAAGCCTGACCAAAAAACAGCAGCAAATACAAACAAAATGGCTATTACATATACTTTTTTTCTCTCTTCTTTTGTAACACCTCCGAAAAACGCGACATAACCTAAGTAACCAAAAGCTACTGCGGCTATTATGTATTTAGAAGTATCTGCAATCAAATAAATATCTACCGGAATAATCCCCATAAACATAGCGGCAACCACTACAGTCGCTACTACCAAGAAACCAAGCACTATATTTTTAAGGCTATTATTGGCCTTAATTTCTTTTTCATTTTCAGGAATTTTAGCGTTGCCGACATGGGCCAAAGACTTGTGGGTTAGCTTATATTGGATCAAACCCAAAACCATTCCAAACCCGGCAGTTGCAAACCCCAAATGCCAGTTGTATTCTGCAATAGAACCACATATTAATGGTGCTGCAAAAGCACCAATATTGATACCCATATAAAATATAGAAAATCCTGCATCTCGTGCCGAGCCTTCTTTTCCTTTGTACAATTCTCCTACTATGGCAGAAATATTTGGCTTCAACAATCCTGTCCCTAACACCACCAAGATTAATCCTATATAAAATGGATAGGTGTCCAACTTAGTGACTACTTCTGCGGTACCTTCGTGGCCGCCAATTACCTGTAAGATTCCAGGAATCCCCATAGTAAAGTGACCCAATGCAATTACGATACCCCCATACCATACTGCATTTTTCATACCTATTAGACGGTCAGCAATTAACCCACCGGGTAGTGCCAATAAATAAACGCCCATAACATATAAACCATAAATGGCTCCCGCTGTATCATCATTAAATCCAAACCCACCCTTATCAAGAGCAGCAGACATAAAAATAATTAGAAGTGCCCTCATACCATAAAAACTGAAGCGCTCCCACATCTCTGTGAAAAACAAGGTGATTAACCCTGCAGGATGTCCGAAAATGGTTTTTTCGTTGTTTTCTAAATTCATCTGATTTACAATAATTTAATAATTAATTGATTCTAGGTCTTGTGTGTGTAACCTTAAAAATGTATATAACCGTTAAAAGTAAAGCTATCAATTAACTTAAGCAAGGAGAAATTTATATATCCCCCAGAGCTAATAGAATTTTTCTATGCAAACATTCCCGGTAACGTTTGAAATTATCATATCAAAAGTATTGACAACCAAAAGTTATTCCGTAGCTTTGTGTGCCTAAATCGCTACTCATTTACTGAACCAAAAAGAATCGATTATGCAAGAGCTAGGACTTAAATCTACAGATGCTTCTGTAGAAAGTTTGGGCATTAAAAATGCTATTGTTCACTGGAACCTCTCACCAGAAAAATTAGCTGACATCTCCACGGAGAATGACATGGCTACGAGAGCTGACAATGGAGCAATTTCTATCAACACCGGAAATTTCACCGGAAGATCACCGAAAGACAGATTTATAGTAAAAGACTCCATTACGGAAGATGCCGTATGGTGGGGAGACATCAACATTCCATTTGAAGCAGACAAATTCGATCAACTTCAGGAAAAAATGGTGGAATACCTTTCTGGAAAAGAAATCTATGTTCGGGATGCTTTTGCTTGTGCAGATGAGCAATACAAAATGAACATTAGGGTTGTAAACGAATACCCTTGGTCCAACATGTTTGTTTACAACATGTTTTTAAGACCAAGCAAAGAAGAATTAGAGAATTTCAAACACGAGTGGTTGGTAATCAACGCTCCTGGATTCTTGGCAGACCCTGCTGTTGATGGAACAAGACAAGAAAACTTTGCCATTCTAAACTTCAGCAAAAAAATTGCTTTAGTAGGTGGAACCGGATATACTGGTGAAATCAAAAAAGGTATTTTCTCTGCTTTAAACTTCATTTTACCCCATCAAAAAAACACGTTGTCTATGCACTGTTCTGCCAACATTGGCGATAGCGGAGACACTGCTTTGTTTTTTGGATTGTCAGGAACAGGAAAAACCACGCTTTCAGCTGATCCAAAAAGAAAATTGATTGGAGATGACGAACATGGCTGGTCTGCAGAAAATACGATCTTTAATTTTGAAGGTGGCTGTTACGCTAAAGTAATTGACCTTTCAGAAGAAAAGGAGCCAGATATCTTCAGAGCTATCAAACCAGGTGCTTTGCTTGAAAATGTTGTATTTAAAAGCGGTAGCAACGAAGTGGATTATGAAGATGGGTCCATTACGGAAAACACAAGGGTATCTTACCCGCTTTACCACATCGACAACATTGCCAAACCGTCTGTTGGGAAAAACCCTAAAAATATATTCTTCTTAACGTGTGATGCCTATGGGGTTTTACCTCCCATTTCAAAACTAACTCCAGGCCAAGCAGCTTTCCACTTTATTTCTGGATATACTGCTAAGGTTGCAGGTACAGAAGCTGGAATTACCGAACCTGTTACTGCGTTTTCTGCTTGTTTTGGCGCTCCATTTATGCCCCTTCATCCAACTAAATATGCCGAAATGTTGAGCAAAAAAATGCAAGACGCAGGCGTTAATGTTTGGTTGTTAAATACAGGGTGGTCTGGTGGATCTTACGGAACCGGCAGCAGAATGAGCCTCAAAATAACAAGAGCGTTGATCACTGCAGCTTTGGAAGGTAAATTGGATTCGGTTAGCTATGAAAACCACGAAATTTTTGGTTTGGCTATGCCTACTGAATGCCCAGATGTTCCTACTGAAGTACTCAACCCGAAAAACACTTGGGAAGATAAGGCCGCTTACGATACAAAGGCCAACAGTTTGGCAAATGCCTTCAATAAGAACTTTGAAAAATTTGCAGCTGGTGCCAACCAAGAAATTCTTGATGGTGCCCCAAAAGCAAAATAGAAACATTTAAAATAGACATAAAAAAAAGCCGGACGATTGTCCGGCTTTTTTTTATGTCTATTTTTATTTAGTAGATGGTTAGTAGCACTAGTCTACATCATAAAGATCTACAATTTTCACTTCTACTCTTCTGTTTTCGGCTGCATTTCCAGAGTCATTCTCGGTAGAACCGTAGCCTTTTGCAATTATCCTTCTTCGCACCACACCTCTTGTATTGAGGTAATTCAAAATCTCAATTGCCCTTTTGTTAGAAAGCTCTCTATTAAAGTCTTCGTCTCCTTCGCTGGAGGCATACCCGCTTATTTCAATGCCCAATACATCGTTGTACTTAAGAACATTCAAAAACTCATCCAATTCTTGCGCGTATTTCGATTCCATTTCAGATTTACCCGATGAAAAGTATATTTTTATGGTTTTCTTCAATAGGTTTGGATTGTAATTCCTAGGAATGCTTCCTCTGCCTTGTCTTTGCTGTTCCGCTTCTTTTGTAACAAACATGGTAGGCAAAGAATAAATCTCGGTATCCCCTACTACTTTTTTCTCAAACTTACTTTCATCACTTTCGTCATAATAATAGGTTCGTTTCGCTGCTTGCACCTGATCATTGCTCGAATCATCGAAATCTACATTGTCTATTGGATTGGTCATTAGCAATAAATTAGTTAAATACTCCACTCCTTCTTGGTCCTCTGTCGCAATCATATCGTTCATCAACTCATAAATATCCACATTTTCATCTTGCACGATAGCCGCATCCCTAGACATTTTTTCGGACTGCACCCGGTCTTTGTTGGTATCGTAGAATGCATTTTTCACTATTACCTCTTGGCCAACCACCACATCAAATTGTTTGATGGTTTTTAAGAAAATCTTTTGGTACAACTCATGAAAATACGTTTGATTTGGGATATCAATGTTCAAGGTATAAGGTAAAAATCCTTCCGACTCAATTACCATGTCATAGCTTTTGTTCGGTGGCAGGATAATCAAATAGTTGCCTGTTTCAGAGTTCGGCTGGTACACATAATCCAATTTTTTATTGGTTGCGTTGTCGATAAAATATATTTTAGTCGGAATTGGTTCTTTGGTATCATTGTCTAAAATTCGACCTTTGATCATGGTTAAGGGAATAGTTCCAAAATATTCTGGCATGTCCAATGCATAGATATCCTGACCACCACGGCCTCCTTTTCTATCCGACGAAAAATATCCTCGGGTCCCATCCGCTGTTAGGTTGAAGTAATTATCATTTGCGGTTGTGTTGATCGGGTATCCTAAGTTTACAGGTTGGGTCCATTCATCATTGACAAGTTCCGTTTTAAAAATATCATACCCACCCATAGACTCTTCACCGTTAGATGTAAAAAACAACGTTTTTGAATCTGGATGAATAAATGGTGCATCTTCATCGAATTTTGAATTGACCTTTGGCCCTAAATTAACTGGTGTTCCCCATTGGCCATTTGCTCCTAATTCTGATTTGTATATATCGAAACCACCATATGTATCGTTTCTATTACTCGAAAAATAGAGTGTATTACCATCTGGAGTAAGGGAAGCGGTAGCTTCCATACTTCTAGAACCGTTTACTTTTGTCCCGAAAGTGACTGGCTTGGACCATACTCCTTTTTCTTTTCTAATCGAATACAACCCCCCTACACCGTTTCCACTTCCGATATAAATAATCATTTGCTCTCCATCTGCAGAAATACCTGCCGTACCAATATTACCTGGTCTATTTATATCTACTTTTACTGGCAAGCCCCAGTTGCCGCTAGAGTTATAGGATATAAATATTTCTTCTTGCAGCTCTCCTGAACGGGTTGATTTCCCTTCTTTTGCTCTTAATGCGGTAAATGCCAAAACACTTTCATCGGCAGAAACCACTGGGTTGTATTCTACATATTCGGTATTGATGTTGTTGCCCATCTTCACAATTTTAACATCAACAGGGGCTTGCATCAAACGCTCCGCATTGGAACAAATCTTCAGTTTTAAGTCCACCTTTTTAATTTCATTGGTTGCTTTGGAGCCCAACGATTTTTTATAGGCTTCATAAGCCTTCTTTGCCTGGTCTATTTGACCATCCTCCAAATAAACATCTCCTAACTCTACATTAAAGCGGTAAGGCAATGGTGCGATATTTAAAGCAATGGCTTTTTCAAAATAGGGAATTCCTTTGATCCGCTCATCAATTAAATGGGACTCCTTGTAACACTTCCCAATTTTGTAATTTACTTCCGCCGTATTTTCACCAGCATCTTTCGCTTCCAAATATAACTTCAGCGCTTCGCTATAATTTTTTATTTTAAAGTAATTATCTGCTTTGCCCAACAACTTTGCCCCATCTTGCGCTTGGAGTGCTAAAGTCATCAGCATAAACACCACCAACATGCCGTATCTTTTATATTCCATCTTACCTTGTTATTTTTTACAAACAAATTTAATCAAGTACTGTACCAATTTTAAATTAATTCCTTTTCGTACCATACATCAATACCCATTCAAAATAGTCTTAATAATCCAAAATCCAATGCTTTTCACCTTATTGGCGCTATATTGTTACTTAAATTAAGAAAAATATTGGAAATACGCTCCTTATTAATGCAGTTCAATTCTTATAATTGCGCACAAAATCAAGATTTTATACAAGTCATCTTCAAATCTTACATGAATCCAAAATGGGCCAATTCATAAAACATAAAAAAAAGCTGCCTTATTTATAAGACAGCTTTTTGTTTAGTCGTTGTGCAACCAAGCCTGTTTGGTCAGTAATTCTTCTTCAGTTTCTTCATAATCGGGATCAGGTACACAACAATCTACAGGACAAACAGCTGCGCATTGAGGCTCTTCATGAAAGCCTTGACATTCCGTACATTTACCAGAAACTATATAATAAAACTCATCGGAATAAGCTTCTTGTTCTTCATTACCATCCACAACAACGCCTCCTTCTAATTCAACCTCTGTCAAATCTGTACCGCCGGACCAAGTCCATTCAATCCCGCCTTCGTAGATGGCAGTATTGGGGCATTCTGGCTCACATGCACCGCAATTGATGCATTCGTCTGTAATAATTATCGCCATAAAACAATTTGTATTTATATTAAAAAATGAAATTCATTCCTATTTGGTAACAAAAATATATAACATATGTTTGCATTCAAATACAAATGATTATTTTATTAAAAATTTAAAACATGGATAAAGGGCAAAGAATAGAGGCATTCACCCAATTAGGTGTACATCTTGGCAAAAAAAATGCGCACTTGGATGCCGTATTTTTAAGCGCAAAAGGAAAAAACCCATGGTTTACTTCAGAAAGCATAAACAAGGCATTGGAAGGTATATTACTTTTTCTAAGGCCAGAAGCGCTTCAGACATGGAGTGCAAACATTCCAAACCATAACTTAGAACCAAAACAAATAGGCATTGTAATGGCAGGCAATTTGCCAATGGTTGGTTTTCACGATCTTTTGGCCGTATTAATAACTGGCAACAAAGCTAAGATCAAACTATCTTCCCAAGACAGTGTTTTACTACCTTTTTTAATCAACACCCTAACTTCCATCCAACCCGCTTTTGAAACACAGGTTGAAATACAAGAACAGCTAAAAGATTTTGATGCTGTTATTGCAACTGGAAGTGACAATACAGCCCGGTATTTCGATCATTATTTTGGAAAATATCCCAATATCATCCGAAAAAACCGGACTTCTGTAGGCGTGGTTACAGGTTCAGAAACCAAAGAAGAGCTTGGCGCTTTTGGGAACGACATTTACGATTATTTCGGGTTGGGCTGCAGAAATATTTCCAAAATATATTTCCCAAAAGGCTATGACATCCCCTCTTTCATTGATCAGTTGGCCCCTTTTAAAGACGTTATACACCACAACAAATACTGCAATAATTACGAATACCAAAAGTCAATATACTTGGTAAACAAAGTGTCCCACCTCGACAATGGATTCACTTTATTCAAAGAAGAGACAGAACATTTGGTTAGCCCATTATCCGTATTGTTTTATGAGTTTTATTCGGATATTCCAACATTGCAAAAGACATTGGCTGCCCATAAAGAAAAAATTCAATGCATTGCATGCCAAACCGATTTGGGCTCCAACGCTATTGCTCCAGGTTCAACACAGTGCCCAAGCCTTGACGACTATGCAGACAACATAAATACTTTAGAATTTTTATTAAATCTTTAATTTATGGGTCGGTCCATTTTTAGAAAAGAATCCTTTTTCCACCTGCTTCCCTCTCCGTTTTCGATTGCTGTATTGTTGACTTTGTTCACATTTTTGATGGCTTTTTTTTATCAAGGAGCATACAATTGGCAAGGAGTGGAATCTACGGCTTTTTTCTGGGAGAAGGGGTTTTGGGAACTTTTAAAGTTTACCATGCAAATGGCTTTGGTATTGATTTTAGGACATGCCCTGGCCATGACACCGTTTATCAATAAAATTACAAGCAAAATTGCCACTTATGGTGACACTACGTCCAAAGCAGCTTTTATTGTTGGTTTTTGCTCGATTGGTTTAAGTTTCATTAATTGGGGACTTTGTTTGATTACTGGTGCTCTTTTGGCACGCAAAGTAGGAGAAAATGCAAGCCTCAAAAAACTACCCATCAACTACCCATTGGTGGCTGCAGCAGGGTATGCAGGAATGATGACTTGGCACGGTGGGTTGTCGGGATCTGCTCCTTTAACGGTAACTCAAAGCGGCCATTTTTTGGAGCCCATCATAGGGTTAATTGAAGTACAACACACTATATTTTCGCTTCAAAACATCCTCTTAAGTACTGCACTTCTATTGCTGGTTCCTTTGTTTTTATATTG
Source organism: Cytophagales bacterium Alg240-R148 (assembly GCA_900537185.1). Taxonomy (GTDB): domain Bacteria; phylum Bacteroidota; class Bacteroidia; order Cytophagales; family Cyclobacteriaceae; genus Alg240-R148. The sequence continues at coordinate 524,957 of LS999826.1, read as the reverse complement.
GATAGGAAACCAAGTGGAACCAACTAAAATCCCGCCATTGGCTGCCTCCAATACACCAAAACACCAGCAAGCACAAGGAGCCGAAAAATTGGATTACAGCAGGTGGTTCAGTCTACTATTTGGCATTTTAATGGTGTGTATTTCCTTATTGAAAGCTAAAAACCAGTACCAACACCAGCAACCGTTGATCACATTGGACAGCATCAATTTTTTATTTTTTGGAATGGGCATTCTGTTGCATAAAAACTTTGACTCTTTTCTACGAGCCATAGGAGAGGGTGTTAAAGGCGCTAGTGGTATCATTGTACAATTTCCATTGTACGCTGGTATTATGGGAATTATTAAATATTCTGGTTTGGGTGTCGGAATTTCCGAGTTTTTTATCGCAATATCTTCTAAAGACACATTAAATTATTTCACTTTCATTAGTGCTGGAATTCTGAATATATTGGTCCCAAGCGGTGGTGGGCAATGGGCCATTCAAGGCGAAATTTTGGTCAAAGCAGCACAAGACCTGCAAGTTTCAGTACCCAGCAGCATTATGGCCCTGTCTTATGGAGACCAGCTAACCAATATGTTACAACCTTTTTGGGCTTTACCTCTTTTAGGAATAACCAAGTTAAAAGGAAGGGAGATTTATAAATTTAGTAGCTGGTTGTTTTTATTAGGTTTTGTTATCTTCAGTTTATATATATTAATTATTTCCAGTTAACTCAAAAGTTTTGATACGAAAAGCACAGCCTGCAGATTGGAATAGAGTAAAAGAAATTTATTCCTCCTGTATCAACAATGGCACCATAACATTTGAAAGTGTAAGCCAAATGCCAGAAAGCTCCACTGAATGGATCGAATCCAAAGTATTATTTTTGGTATTGGAATGGCACGAGCAATTGGTTGGTTGGGCTACTTTATCTACAGTCTCTAACCGCTGTGCCTTATCCGGGGTGGTGGAGTCTTCGCTTTACATCGACCCGGCCCACCATAAAAAAGGACACGGTACTTTGTTGATGCAAGCGCTAATCGATTTTACCGAAGCCAATGGTATTTGGACCATTGAAGCCCAAATGTTAGAAAAAAACCAAGGAAGCCTCCAAGCCCACCTCCACTATGGTTTTCGAAAAGTAGGGGTGCGAGAACGATTTGGTAAATTAAAAGAAGCGTGGCAAAACGTTATTCTGCTAGAAAGACGTTCTGCCCTTTGAAATTTACTCTTCTTTTAAACTTTTGATGGGGTTATCCAGAGATGCTTTGATAGTTTGAAAACCTATTACACTCCATGAAACCGCTGTTAAGGTGGCTATGCCTAAAACAAAAATCATCCAATCTACTGGCGCACTGTATGGCAAACTTTCTGTCCACCTGTTCGACAAATAAAAACTAATGGGTACCCCAATCATGGAGCCCAATAAAACAAACAGCAATACCTGTCTTGACATCATAATAAATATACTAGAGACAGAAGCACCAAGCACTTTTCTAACTCCAATTTCTTTTCTTTTTCTTTCTGTATTATAAGAGGCAATTCCAATCAGGCCAACACAACCAATTAACACTGCCAATACTGCAAAAGATTGGGTCATAAAGGCCACTTCTTTGTCATTGCGGTATTGAAATGCCAAGTCGTCGGTGAGAAAAGAATAAACGAAGGGTGCATCTGTTCGGGAAGCCCAAACTGTTCTTACTGCATCAATAAGTGTTGATTGGTCAGTAGTATCGAAACGCAGGCTAATGGTTTTATCAGGGCCAAACATTGGCCCGTCCACATGAAAAAAACCAAACGGCCCAATTTCTTCTCTTAAAGAAAAGTAGTGAAAATCTTGAATGACTCCTACAATTTCGTATTCGGTTTCTCCATAGTAACTTATGTATTGCCCTATAGCATTGTCGAGCGTATACCCAAAAGCATATACGGCACTTTCATTTAAAACTACACGGAGGTGGTCTGCCTGGTTGTCTTTGGTAAAACCACTCCCCCTCAAGAGCTTGTGTTGGTAAAGGGGTAAATAAGCAGCATCAACTTTATAGAAATTCAGTGCAAATTTAGAGTCGGGCTGCCCTTTTTTGAAGAAAAAGTCTTGGTCTACCATCTTCGCCGGGGTTGAATTAGAAGCCGAAACAAGTTGCACTCCTTCTATCTGGGCCACAGCATCTTTGAAAGTATCTGAAGAACCATCCATTTTGTGGGCATACCGCAATACCATAACATTGCTTCTATTAAACCCTAAATCCTTTGAGTTAAAGAACTCAAGTTGGTCGTGTATGAACAAAGCATAAAAGATTAGAATGGCCGAAATTGCAAACTGAATTGTAATTAAAGCACCATTAAATTTTGATTGAAATGTTGTGCTTAAAGAAGTTTGTTTGAAAGCGTGAATGGGTTGGATAACATTAAGTACAAATGCAGGATAGAGCCCTGCCAACACCCCAATTACAATTGGGACTAGTAGAGAAAAACCAACAAAATCACTCGAGAAATCAATAGGCACCCCTTGTTCTCCAAAAACAAAAATCTTAAACAATTCACTCAACCCTAACGCAATAAACATCGAAACATAACAAAGAATGATGGTCTCTAATAATGTGAATGCCATCATGAGTTTCTTAGACCCTCCCAATACTTTTTTAACCCCAATTTCTTTAATGCGCACTCCTGATCTAGAAGTTGTAAGTATTATGAAATTGATGCACGCAACCATCAAAATAATCACTAAAACAAAGGTGAGGGCATGTATTGTTTTTTTATCTCCCACTTTCCCTATCCTATTCCCAATTGCTTCAGAACCCAAATGGATGTCTGCTACTGGCTGTAAATAAAAATTCAGCTTACCATTTTCTTCCTCAAATGCACTTAAATCCATACCCAACCTTTGAAAAGATGGCTGCGCATATTTAAAAGCTATACCCTTCATGCCTTGTTCCAATTTATCAATATCAGCACCCAAGGGCAATTTGGCATAGGTCACCATTTGTGTCCAAATCCAACTCCATTCAAATCGTTTTATATTGGGGTTGGTATGCATGGAAAAAAGCAAATCAAAATTAAAATGCACCGTTGTAGGTTGTTCTTTTGTAATGCCAGTTACAACCACAGGAACATTGCCCTCCCCATATAATATGGTCTCTCCTAACACGTCCTTTCTTCCAAAATACCTTTCTGCTGCACTTGGGCTTAATACAACAGAATTTTTCTCTAACAATGCTGTTTCTGGATCACCATACTGCAGTGGAAAGGCAAAGAAATCGAAAAAATTTGAATCAGCAGCGAGTACATTGGATTCGACGTATTTTTTAATTAACCCCTCCTTTTCAATGGCTACATGGGCCTCTCCAGGGGTATTAATCCTTGTGGTCGCCTCGATTGTTGCAAATTCTGTACGCAGGGCATCCGCCAATGGGATGGGAGTAGAAGACATTACATTTTGACCTTCCACCCAAATAGCCGATTCGTTTACCCTATAAATCTGGTCTGCATTTGGATGCTCCAAATCGTAGTGGGTTTCGTGGTCTATGTACTGGTAAATTACCAATGCCGAAGCCAGGCCCAGAGCCAAGCCCACCACATGAATAACAGTATAAAACTTTTCTTTTAATAAGAATCTTAGTAGCAACTTAAATTGTAATTTCAACATAGTTATTCATCTTTTAGAACATCCACTGGGTTTTTCATAGCAGCCTGAATGGCTTGGTAACTTACCGTAATCAAGGCAAGCAGGAATAAAACCAAGAAGCCAAGGGCAAAAAGGTTCAACGACATGGGCGCTTTGTATAGGAAGCTTTCCTTCCATTTATTGATGGCCCAATAAGCACATGGCATACCGAGTAGTCCGCCAAAAACCACTAATTTCACAAATCTTGATGACAATAAAACAAGCAAAGACTGTTTGCTCGCCCCAAGAACTTTTCGGATGCCAATTTCCTTATTTCTTTGGTCTATCTGGAAAGCCAAAAGGCCAATTATACCCATAATCGATATCAAAACAGCAAAAAACGAAAGCCCTGAAGCCACTCTCGCTACCATTTTGGAACCAGTTAATGATTGTTCCATGCTTTGATCCATAGCGGTAATTGTTATTGTTTCATCGCTCAATTTGCTCCATACTTTTGCCATCTCTTCTCGTACATTTTCTATAGATGCTGCATCCGTTTTAATACTAATTATCGCTTGGTCTGCATCTTTTAGGAAATACTCAAAAAGCGCGGGTTCCACTTCTTGGTCTAAGGAGTTAAAGCTGAAGTCTTGCACAATACCGAGAATAGTTTTTCCAGCGTATTTCTTACCAATAGGGTCTTCCATTTCCAACAGCTCTACTGCCTTTTTATTTAATAATACAGAAACCGTATCTACTTCCAGCAGTCCAGTAAACCCTTTCCCCTCTACCACTTGCGCTCCTATTAAATTCAAACTTTGGGCATCTATTTGGAACTTCTCGAAGTTCATCCAAGTTTTCTTTTTAGGATTAAACAAGGAGTATATATTGGCCCCACTACCTGGAGTTCTATCGCCTACAGCTACCTGATCCACTCCTGGAATTTGGAGTAATTTATTTTTAAAAACATTTAAATTATTTCCTAGTGCCAGTCCATTTTTAACTTCTAAAATGTTTTCTGTTGAAAAACCCTTGTCCCTTGTTCTCAAAAATTCCAATTGACTAAACACATACAAAGTGGAAACAATCATCATCAAGGAAATAGAAAATTGGACTACAATTAAACCGTCTCGAAACCTTGTTTTCCCTCCCTTTCCAGATCTGTTCCACTTTAGAACATTAATTGGATTAAAACGTGTCAAATAAAAAGCTGGGTACAAACCTGCTACCAAACCTACAAACAATGAAAACGCAAAAGCCACCGCCAAGAGGAACGGGTGTGCAAAGGTGCTAACATTCAGAGACTGATTCAGAAGGTATTCAGCCAGTAAAACCAAAACTTCCGCTATTCCTAAAGCCATTGCAAAAGACAAACTGGTAATAACAATTGATTCAATTAAAAACTGGTAAACTAACATAGACCGCATCGATCCCATGGTTTTTCGAACACCAACTTCTACAGCCCTTTTACTCGCTTTGGCTGTTGCTAAATTTATAAAATTGAAAGAAGCCAATAATAAAATTAACCCGCCCAAAGAAGCCAAAATATAGATGGTCTTTATATCACCGCCCGGTACGGGTTCAAATTTATATTTCCCTCTAAAATAGAGGGTTTCGAGTGGCACTATAAAAAACTTATAGGCAATATCCGATGCATACCATGAATCAAATGTTGCGTCATCTGGAAGTCGAAAACTAGCTTTGTTAATTGGAAAAACCACCGCAGAGCTTATTGTCTTTAATGAAGATTTTAACTGCAAAAAGTCATCTTTAGAGCGAATTTTCACAAATACCTGAGGCCCTACACTATTCCAGTTCAACTCTACGGGATCCTCCCTTCTCAGTAATATATCAGGACTAATTTGGCTTTGCGTTGATATATTGTCAAAAACATGGGTTATTTCATATAACTCTCCCTTAACTTCGATGGTTTTCCCTAAGGCTTCAACATTCCCAAAAACCTTTTTTGCCATTCGGGCATGAATCAAAACACCTTTTTTACTTTTAAAAAAGTTATTTTGAGCCCCCCTAACAATAGGAAAGTTAAATATTTTAAAAAATGACGAATCTGCTTTTATGAGATTGTCGTATTCATAATCACCTGCTTGATAGACCAACTTGCCATTGCCCTCCGTTTCAAACAAAGTTCCAACCTCAACAAATGGTTGGCTTAGAAGTTCGGGTAACAATGCCCTGGAAGAACCCGCAAAATCTCCTATGGCCATAAATTTAGTACTTATCCTATGCACCCGCTCAGAATCGGCAAATCCCTTGTTGTAATTCCATTCTTTATGAACATAAAGAAAAATAGCCAATACAGCAGCAAGACCAAGCGCAAGGCCAGAGATGTTCAAAAAAGAAAATAGCCGATCTCGAAGAAGGTTTCGAAAAGCGATTTTTACAAAGTTTGTTAACATAATTAATTCTAAATGATCGTTTATGACATTTTGCTTGTGCAGGCAAACCCCAATGAAGAATGGGAGGTTGGTGGAACAAACAATTTTTCACTTTCTTACTTCTATATACCAACTAACATACCATGCATTCAAAACCTACTTGAGGGAACTTATGCGGGCATTGCCCATGGCACCCTTACACAAAGTGTATCATTAATGATACAAAAACCTGTTTCATAATTGATACAATTTCCATACTTTTAACAAATGGACAATTTAACCAATAAAATATTAATTGTAGACGACGACAAGGACATACTGGATACTGCCAAGATGTTTTTGAAACTTCAATTTGACCATGTAACTACTGAAACCAACCCCTACTTAATAGAAGAGCATTTAAGAAAACAGGAGTACAGTGTGGTTTTGCTGGATATGAATTTTAAAAAGGGGGTGAATGATGGAAGCGAAGGCATGCACTGGTTAAAAAAAATAAAAAGATTTGACCCCCACATAATTGTAATACTCATCACTGCTTATGGAGAAGTAGACTTGGCGGTTCAAGCCATGAAAGAAGGTGCTACAGATTTTGTTTTGAAACCATGGAAAAATCAAAAGTTATTGGGAACAATAATGGCGGCCATTGAACTCAATAAAAGCAAAAAGGAAGTTTCAAAATTAAAACAAGCGCAAAAAGACTTATCTAAAGTATACCAACCAAAGGCCGTCAGTATTATTGGCCAATCCCCAGCAATGGAGCGCATCCAATTGTTAATTGATAAAGTGGCTAGTACAGATGCAGATGTATTAATTTTAGGAGAAAACGGAACTGGAAAAGAGTTAATTGCCCAGGACCTGCATAGAAAATCTGGCAGAACTACCGCTCCCTTTATTTCCGTTGATATGGGTGCAATAACAGAAACATTATTCGAAAGCGAGCTTTTTGGACATAAAAAAGGTGCCTTCACAGATGCTCGAAACGACCGAACAGGTAGATTTGAGTTGGCCTCAGGTGGCTCCCTTTTCTTAGATGAAATTGGAAACCTTTCTATAGCCATGCAATCCAAATTATTAACCGTCTTGCAGTCCAGGCAAATAACTCCTGTAGGAGCCAACCATGCCAACGCAGTAGATATTCGTTTGATCAGCGCTACCAACATGCCCTTGTATCAAATGGTGGAAGAAAACAAATTTAGACAAGATCTTTTGTACAGATTAAATACAGTAGAAATCCATCTACCTCCCCTTAGAGAAAGAAAAGAAGATATAGAGCAACTGTCCAAACACTTCTTATCGGTATATGCACAAAAATACCAGCGCGATAGGTTAAAAATTAGCCCAAGTGTTATGAAACAATTGCAACATTATAAATGGCCTGGAAATATAAGAGAATTACAACATGCCATAGAAAGAGCCGTTATTCTTACAGAAGGCCATACAATTGAACACAGTGAAATTCTTATCAATAAATTCAGTAAATTGTCTAACAACCACGAAGCCAATTCCAACAAAACGCTTGACGAAATGGAAAAGCACTTTATGGAACAAAGCCTTGTAAACCACAAGGGAAACATATCCAAAACCGCGCAATCTTTGGGATTAACAAGAACGGCTATGTATAGAAGAATGAAAAAACACGGATTACAATAATGATTGGTAAAAGTTATTATGCCATTTTGGGTGTTCACCAAAATGCAAGTGAATTTGAAATTAAATCGGCATACCGCAGCTTAGTTAAGCGCTACCACCCAGACAAAAACAGCAGCATCTCCGCAAAGAAATTGTTTTTGGAAGTACAGCAAGCCTACGAAGTACTGTCTAACCCCGACCGCAAAAACACCTACGATTGGCATCTGCAAAAAATTCAGAATCTGGAAAATCAAACTAAGGCAAGCCAAACATCCAATCGGCCTACCGAAGGCACTAATGACTACCAAAGCAAACGAAATGAATATAAAAAGCAAAAGGCAGAAGAAGAGCTGAAAAACCAGCAACACCTGTGGCGGATGAAACAAAAAGTATTTCGCTTTCAAAAAATGGCCACTGTACCCTTTATTCTCATATGCATGCTTTTGGTGGTGGACACTGTTTTAACCAAAGAAAAAGTAACAGAATCCATACAAAGTATCCAAGTGGATGAAAGTGCTTTTGTAGCAATACAAACAACGACCAGAATTTTTTATGCGGACATTTCTCATTTGAAAAAAATAAAGGGCAATCACTCAATTACCTACTTTGAAACCCCAATTTTTAACTTGGCTTCTACTCTAAATTTTAACGAAAAAAAAATTAAAGTAAATTTAGGGAACATCTTCTTAGATTACTCCTTCCCCTTTTTACCAGCATTATTTTTATTTTTTGGAATGGTCCCGTTTGGTTCAAAAAATTATTCGGGCAACTTATTGAGCTGTCAGTACACCGCCTTCTTTTTAGCGGTATTCAACCTAATTTTCTTAATAAAGTACATATGAGAAATGGTGACTTTCCCTTCGTAAATAGGTTTGCTCTTGTTCTTTTAGTAAGGTTGGTATTCATATTGGGTAATATGATGTTAATCGCCTTTATATTTGGAGACAACCGACTGTTTTTCAACCATTTCATTCTAGTCTCCATTCTGCTCATTCAAATATTTTATTTGATCAAATTTGTTTCAACCACCAACAGAGAGCTGAGTAAATTCATCTCATCTCTAAAACACGAAGACATTTCCATCAATTACAAAAGGAGAAAAATTTCCAAGTCCTTTGCCAATTTGTACAGTGCATTCGATGAAATCACTACTATAATTAAGGCTTCAAAAACCGAACGCCAAGCCCAAAACCTATACCTTGAAAAAGTAATCAACCACGTCTCTATTGGGATTATTACTGTGCATAATATGAAGGAGATTGATTTAATAAACCCCACAGCGGAGCAATTACTATCGGTCGAAGGGGTTAAAAATTGGTCCATTTTTAAAGAACGGCAACCTCAGATAGCACAATATGTAGAGAATGCAGACATTTTTGACAAAACGCTTCTAGAGCTTACTAAAAACAACATCAGCCAGCAACTAGCCATCACCATTACCACGAGCACCATTTTAGAACAAGAATATAAAATAATTGCCATTAAAGACATCAATGATGAAATAGAACAAAAGGAATTTGAAGCGTGGCAAAAGCTTATTCGAATTCTCACACACGAAATCATGAATTCCATTACCCCTATTGTTTCCTTAACCGAGACAATGCAACTCAACCTGAGCAACAATGGCGTCCCTAAAAAAGTAAAGGAGCTCACAGAGAATAACATAGACGATGTGGTACACTCTTTAAAAACCATCCAAAAAAGAAGTGACGCCATGTTAAATTTTGTGGATGACTATCGGAAATTAATGAAAACACCAACCCCTAACTTAGAAACCCTAGACTTATCTACTCTGGTGCAAGACGTTTTGCATTTGTTTTCACCTCAATTCAAAAATGCCAAAATAGAGGTTAGCAATTGTTTGCCGGAACAACTCCAGTGTGTCGCAGACTCCAACTTAATCGAACAAGTGGTAATTAATATTTTCACCAACGCCATCCAGGCCATGGAAAAAGCTGTAACAAAACAATTTGTTATAGAGTTGGAAGAAAACGCCAATCAATTGGTTGTATTGTTCACAGACAGCGGCTCTGGAATGGACCAAAAAGTCAAAGAAGAGGTTTTTGTTCCTTTTTTTACCACCAAAGACGATGGTTCCGGAATAGGTTTGAGTTTGTCCAAACAAATTATGAAACAACACGGCGGCAACATATTCATTAAAAAGACCTCTGATAAGGGTACCGTTATGGGGCTCAAGTTCTTAAAACTTGTGAACCATTCCTGATATTTATTGTTATAGGCATAATTCCATTTCATTTTTCATAATATTGCATTTCCAAAACCAAAGAATAATTTTTAATGAAGGTAGCTGTTTATCGCAAAGAACATTTTAATGCCGCACACCGGTTGTTTAATCCCGACTGGTCCGATAAAAAAAACGACGCGGTTTTCGGAAAATGCAACAACCCCAATTACCACGGCCATAACTATGAACTAAAAGTTAGGTTAATAGGAGAAGTGGATCCTGAAACTGGATATGTATTTGACATGAAAATATTGAGTGACCTAATTAAAGAAAATGTTCTAAAAAAGTTTGACCACAAAAACTTGAACTTGGACACCACTTATTTTAAAGAACTGAATCCCACAGCAGAAAACATTGTTGTGGTGATCTGGAACATATTAAGAGAAAAAATCGAAAAAAAATACGACTTAAAGGTATACCTATATGAAACTGAGAGGAATCATGTAGCCTATCCTATATAATTGAAATGCTATGAAAGAAACAGAAGACGAACACATAGGATCACAATACGAAACACCCCTTCGAGCAGATGCATTTGACATGACAGATGATCAGAAAATGGAAGTGATTGAAGGACATTTCCGCGCCATCATGGACACCTTGGGCTTAGACCTTACAGACGACAGTTTACAAGGAACCCCACGAAGGGTGGCCAAAATGTATGTAAAAGAAGTTTTCAGTGGCTTACACCCTGACAACAAACCCATAGCCAAACTATTTGAAAATAAATTCCAGTACAACCAAATGTTGGTTGAGAAAGACATTACTTTCTACTCCCACTGCGAACATCATTTTGTACCCATTTATGGCAAAGCACATGTTGCTTATATTTCCAGTGGCAAAGTAATTGGTCTTTCGAAAATCAATAGGATTGTACAATATTATGCCAAGCGACCCCAAGTGCAAGAGCGCCTGACGGTTCAAATTGCGAACGAGCTAATGAGGGTATTAAAGACTGAAAATGTAGGAGTTGTAATAGATGCGAAACATTTGTGCGTTTCGTCCAGAGGGGTTGGAGACACCAACAGTAGAACTGGAACTGCACATTTTAGTGGTAAATTTAATGATCAGCATTTCAAACAAGAATTTTTGAATTACATCAATAGCAAATAAACTCAATGCGCATAGAGGACGAAATCCACCAAGAAAGCTTTGTTTCTGATAGGCAAAAACTATTAATCAATGTATTGCATACACACAGTTATGTGGTCAATGAGCTGAATCAATTTTTCAAGGCTTATGAACTCACACGGCAACAATACAATGTTTTGCGCATTCTTAGAGGGCAATATCCGGAAAGCGTATCGATAGGCCTTATCAAAGAGCGCATGATAGAGAAAATGTCGGATGCTTCAAGGATTGTGGAACGCCTGCGCATAAAAGAGTTGGTGGATAAAAAAAGAAACAAAGACGACAAAAGAGAAACCTTTATAACCATTAGTGAAAAAGGGCTACAATTGCTCCACAATATGGACCCAAAAACGGATGCCTTTGATAAAATTTTTGAACATGTAAAAGACTTAGATGTAGCCGAACTGAACAAATTATTGGATAAAGTAAGAAGTTCATAAAAATCATTTATAAAATCATCAAATTCTCTTATCATATCTTTAAGAAAAAGCCATAAAAATTAGTATTTTTGCACTTTGGTTACTAACCCATTTAAACTTTAAGTTATATGGCATTTGATATTGACATGATTAAGGCACTTTACGCCTCCATTCCCGGAAAAATCGAGGAAGCCCGAAAGGTTGTGAACAAACCTTTAACCTTATCGGAGAAAATTCTTTACACCCACCTACACCACGAACAAAAAACCGAAAACTTCGAAAGAGGTAAATCTTACGTAAATTTTGCTCCTGACAGAGTTGCAATGCAAGATGCCACCGCCCAAATGGCCTTGTTACAATTCATGCAGGCAGGCAAAAAACAAGCTGCTGTACCTTCTACTGTACACTGCGACCACCTTATTTTAGCCAAAGAAGGCGCTCAACAAGATCTAAAGAACTCTATCACGGCAAGTGGTGAAGTCTTTAACTTTTTGGAATCTGTTTCCAACAAATATGGAATTGGATTCTGGAAACCTGGCGCTGGAATTATTCACCAAGTAGTGTTGGAAAATTATGCCTTCCCTGGAGGTATGATGATTGGAACCGATTCTCACACCGTGAATGCTGGCGGACTGGGCATGGTTGCAGTTGGAGTTGGTGGCGCTGATGCAGTTGATGTTATGGCTGGAATGCCTTGGGAACTAAAATTCCCTAAATTGATAGGAATAAAATTAACCGGCAAGCTGAATGGCTGGGCCTCGGCCAAAGATGTAATACTAAAAGTTGCAGGCATCCTTACCGTAAAAGGTGGCACTGGTTGCATAGTGGAATATTTTGGCGAGGGCGCCAATGCATTGTCCTGTACTGGAAAAGGAACTATTTGTAATATGGGGGCTGAAATTGGAGCAACCACATCTACTTTTGGTTACGACGATAGCATGGCAAGGTATTTACAATCCACTGATAGAGCAGATGTAGCTACTTTGGCAGATGGCATTAAGGAGCATTTAAATGCTGACCCTGAGGTATACGCCAACCCAGAGCAATACTTCGATCAAGTTATTGAGATTAACTTATCAGAGTTAGAACCACATTTGAACGGTCCATTTTCACCAGACATCGCAACGCCGGTTTCTGAAATGAAAGCTGCGGCTGAAAAAAATGGATGGCCGACAAAAATTGAAGTTGGTTTAATTGGTTCTTGTACCAACTCTTCTTATGAAGACATTTCAAGAGCAGCTTCCTTGGCCAAACAAGCAGCCGATAAAAATTTAGCTACAAAAGCCAAATTCACAATAACTCCTGGATCGGAACAAGTTCGGTTTACCATAGAAAGAGATGGCTTCATTGATACTTTCGATAAAATTGGTGCCAGTGTTTTTGCCAACGCCTGTGGCCCATGTATTGGACAATGGGACCGAGCAGGTGCAGATAAAAAAGAAAAAAATGCCATTGTACACTCTTTTAATAGAAACTTTGCAAAAAGAGCGGATGGCAACCCTAATACCTATGCTTTTGTAGCTTCCCCTGAATTGGTGACTGCATTGGCTATTGCTGGTGATCTTACCTTCAACCCGCTTAAAGACAGCTTGGTCAACGAACAAGGCGAAACAGTTATGTTAGATGCCCCTTCTGGTGACGAACTTCCTTCTAAAGGTTTTGACGTAGAAGATGCTGGATACCAAGCACCTGCTGAAGACGGTAGTGGCGTGGTAGTACACGTAAATGACGGTTCTAAACGCCTTCAATTGTTAACGCCATTTGCTCCTTGGGACGGTAAAAACATTACTGGCGCCAAGCTTTTAATCAAAGCAAAAGGAAAATGTACTACAGACCACATTTCTATGGCTGGACCATGGCTAAGATTCAGAGGCCATCTGGATAACATATCGGACAACACCTTAACTGGTGCTGTTAATTTTTTCAATGAAAAAACAGATACAGTTACCAACCAAGCATCTGGTGCAACGGGTTCCGTGCCTGCTACACAAAGGGCTTATAAAGCCGCTGGAATCCCTACCATTGTAGTGGGTGACCACAACTATGGAGAAGGATCTTCAAGAGAACACGCAGCCATGCAGCCACGACATTTAGGCGTTAGGGCAGTTTTAGTAAAATCATTTGCTAGAATTCATGAAACCAACCTAAAAAAACAAGGAATGTTAGGCTTGACCTTTTCTAACGAGGCCGATTACGACAAAATTAGAGAAGACGATACTTTCAACTTTGTTGATTTGGTAGATTTCACTCCAGGAAAACCATTGACAATTGAAATTGTTCATGCCGATGGTACTTCAGAGCAAATTTCTGTCAACCATTCTTACAACAGCCAGCAAATTGAATGGTTCAAAGCAGGAAGCGCATTGAATTTGATTAAAAAACAACAAGGAGTATAATATTCTTGTAACCACATAAAATAAAAAAGGGAAGCAATTGCTTCCCTTTTTTTTGGTCCTTCTATTTTTCAGGTTAATTTTAAATACCACCAACAACCAAATTTTGAAATAATAGACTATGCCCCTACCCTTCCACCTTCAAAAAGGCACTACTTGGTTCCAATCTAAAAAGTGGTCGGTTCATGCTTTCCAACGCAACACTTGGCAGGCCGTTGCCCAGGGTTTGCAAGGAATAGTCAATGCACCAACTGGTAGCGGTAAAACCTACGCTTTATTAGTCCCTATTATTTCAGAAAGCGTCCAAACAGAATACAAAAAAGGGCTAAAAGTAATTTGGATTACCCCTATCAAAGCGCTGGCTAAAGAAATTGAATTGGCTTCAAAGCGGGCTATAGAAGGCCTAAATAGCAATTGGACAGTAGCCATCAGAACTGGAGACACCACACAAAAGGAACGCCAAAAAATTAAAGCCCACCCACCTGACATACTCATTACCACACCAGAATCGCTGCACTTGTTGTTGGCTCAAAAAAAATACCGATCCTATTTCCAACATCTGCGTTATTTTGTGGCAGATGAATGGCATGAACTCCTCGGGTCCAAAAGAGGGGTCCAAATAGAGCTAGGGCTTTCTAGACTTAGAACGATACTCCCCCATTTAAAAACTTGGGGCATTTCTGCTACAATTGGCAATTTAGAACAGGCAATGGAGGTTTTATTAGGCCCAGGATTTAGAAAAAACCTTACCACTCTAATACAGAGTAAAAGTGAAAAAAAAATTGAAGTACAATCTGTATTGCCAAACAAAATTGACTCCTTGCCATGGGCCGGTCACTTGGGAATTGTGCTTCTACAAAAAGTGATACCCATTTTGGAGAAGAGTAACTCCACCCTGCTGTTTACCAATACGCGGTCTCAAGCAGAAATTTGGTATCAAAAAATTTTAGAGGCTGCACCACAATTTGCAGGCATCATGGCCATGCACCACAGTGCGATCAGCAAAGATTTGCGCGATTGGGTTGAAAACGCACTGCATGAGGGGCAATTGAAAATTGTTGTTTGTACTTCTAGTTTGGACCTGGGAGTGGACTTCAGGCCGGTAGAAAACATCATCCAAGTTGGAAGCCCAAAGGGTGTTTCTAGGTTTGTTCAAAGGGCTGGACGAAGTGGCCACGCACCTGGCCAGACCAGCACCATTCATTTTGTTCCAACCCATGCTTTGGAATTAATTGAGGCCTCTGCTTTGCGCAAAGCTGTCAAAAACAAAGTTGCAGAATCCAGAATACCCTATGTTCAGTCATTTGATGTTTTAATTCAATACTTAATAACACTTGCCGTTTCAGATGGGTTTGATCCCAATGAAATTTATTTGGAAGTGAAGAATACTTTTTGCTTTCAATTTCTAACAGCAGAGGAATGGACAGAAGTTTTGAGCTTCATCACCGCTGGTGGAAGTGCTCTGCATGCTTATGACGACTACCATAAAGTGGTGGTAGAATCAGGAATTTTTAAGGTGGTAAGTAGAAAAATAGCTTTGCGACACAGGCTTTCCATTGGAACCATTGTTGGGGAGCATGCTACAGTAGTACAGTTAAAAAAAGGAAAAAGACTTGGTACCATTGAAGAATGGTTCATTAGCAGGCTGAATATTGGCGATGTATTTTGGTTTGCAGGCCAGGCATTGGAACTAGTAACCAACCGTGGCAATACAGCAACAGTGGTACGGTCCAAAAAGAAAAAAGCAAAAGTTCCTTCTTGGCAGGGAGGTAGAATGCCACTGTCATCACAAATGTCTACCATCATTAGAAAAAACATAGATGATTATCTAATAAATGGGCCGTTAGATGCCGAAATGCGTTGCATAGAACCACTTTTACAATTGCAAAGAAGCGCTTCCATTCTCCCAGCCTTAGGCGAGTTTTTAATCGAACAATTTAATACTGAAGAAGGCCACCATGTCCTTTTTTATCCATTTGAAGGCCGTTTTGTAAACGAAGGAATTGCGGCTTTGGTCGCTTATAGAATTGCTAGCACCCACCCCATCTCCATATCCATTGCCATCAACGACTATGGGTTTGAGTTGTTGTCCGATCAAAAAATCCCAATTGAAGCGGCTTTGGAATTGGATTTATTCCGTTTCGAAAATTTACACAACGACATCATCCAAAGTGTCAACAGCACTGAAATGGGAAGAAAAAGATTCAGAGATATTGCTACCATTGCAGGCTTGCTGTTCAAAGGGTACCCAGGGAAAGAGCAAAAAGACCGGCATACGCAAACCTCCGCTCAATTAATATACAAAGTACTCATGGAACATGAACCCAATTCATTGTTATTGCGACAGGCCTTCCAAGAGGTATTGGATTTTCAGCTGGAAGAAGAACGCATGCGCCAAGCTTTGAAGCGCATCAATGAACAAAAGATTGTATTTACAAGCCCAGCTCCCTTTACTCCACTCGCCTTCCCTATTATTGTCGACCGTTTAAGAGACTCGGTATCTACGGAATCTTTACAAGACAAAATTCAAAAGATGTCTCTTATTCATTAATTTTTCTCGGCCTTAAAAAAACTATAACCAATACCCCATTCGATAAAATCCGCAACAAAACCATTCGGAACTTTTAGTGCTACACGACCCCAAAACCTTTTGCTCACGTCGTACCGAAGACCAACACGAGCATAAACACTGCCTTTGTCTTTTATTTCTCTAAAGGCAAACCCCAGGTGGGTGACCACCGTAAAGCGTTGCACCATTAATTCATGTCCAATATGAATTCCAGAATAAAATAATTTTCTTGTTGGCACCTTACTTTCATCGCCTCCATAATCCTCGGCATAATTTTCGACCAAAGATGCGTCGTAAAAGAAATCCAAGCCCAAGCCATATTTGCCTACTCTAGAATAATGTCGCATTACATCCAAGCCCATCGAGCCGCAAGCATAGTAAGTAGAACGGTCTTCAAAATTGATGGACGATGTATTCACTCCTCCATTTAAAAAAACGTAGTACTCCCATTGTTTTTTATGTTCGGGAAGCACATGCCGAATAAATTCGGGTTGTCCGGGCAAGTCTTTTTGGATTCTTTTTCGCGTGCGCCTATCCCGCGGTTTAAAAGTATATTTTACTGCTGTATTTAGAGCCACTAAGTTCACGCCTTTGTTGGGGGTTCGGGTTCTTCCATTGCTGAAGTGGGTAAAATCCAAGCCCGTAGTACCTTCCAATCGTTTTGACAATTTGTACCGTGCTTCTAAACTAGCTGCAAAATAAACATTGGCATCTGAACCAATAGCTGTTTGGTCTGGATTTGATTCTGGATCGTAACCAATAAAATTATAGGATATTCCAATACCTAAATCATATCCAAATTCGACCTTTTTACCCTTTTTAAATGGCGCATTAAAATACAGGAACACCGCAGAAGGATTGCCTAAAACATTGCTCTTGGGGTGGAATACTGCCTGGTAATACCCCAAACCATAGGTTGGATAGTTGAAAAATTGATGCCATTTCTTTCTACCATATCCCTTTACGCCTAATCGAAACTCCATAGCGCTAAAAGGGTTTTCCTCCAATTCTTTTAAGGAAGACACTCCTGTGGGCAAATGGGCACCAAAGTGGTACTTTAATTCGCCAGTATAATACATTGGGTAACTTTTATTCTGGTCGGTAGTATCAGAAGTATGAAAATCAAAAGTCTGTGCTTGCGCTTGAAAAACCCACAAAATTAAACCCAATAAAAAATATTTTTTCATGCCATCCTTTTTTTCTCAAAGAAACAAATATTGACATCAAAAAAACAGCTTAAAAACAATTAATTAAGGTCTTCCTTCTATCTTTCTATAGACCAATCTTCTGAGTTCAACACTTTGGAAATCTTATTCACTCTATCTTGTAAAGCAGCGATGTCTTCTGAAGCCCGTTTCCTAAACTCTTCGTCACTCACCGAACCGGGATGGTCCTCAATCAATAACAACAAGCCCGATAACCGAGCCACTGGCCCTCTTACCTCGTGAGCATTGAAATGGGCATAGTCAATTAGTTTGTTATTTTGGTCCTTCAATTTCTGCGTTCTTTCTTCCACCTTTTTCTCTAAACTGTTGTTTATGGAGCTAATTTGTTGGTTGGCCAAAGAGAGGGCTTCAGATGTCGTTAAAATCTCATTGTTTTTATCTACAATTTGCTCATTCAACACTTTCAGTACTTTATTTGCTTTCGTTTTAATTTTGAAAACCCGCCATAGGGCTACTACAAAAGCCATTAAAAACACTGACGACACTATGAGTACCTCATTCCAACGTTTTTGCCATTCCAGGCTTTCTTGGCTCCTAACAACCTGTTTGTTCGCTTCAGCAACTGCGTATATGGCTTTCATCCGTGCAACTTGCGCCTCTTTTTCTTGATCAAATATTAACTTTCTAAGTTCCAATTCCTGGCTTTGAAACGCAAGTGCCTGTTGGTAGTTTTCTTGATCAATTTCTAATAACTTAAGGTTTTCAAGTATTTCGAACTTCACCATTTTCAGGTTTAAGCTATCGGTTATTAGAAAAGCATTTTGTAAAAGGTAGAGGGCAGAATCATAATTCCGCCGCATCGCATTAACTTTCCCTAAATTATTAAGTGTTTGCGCTACCAAACTTAAATTGTCTTGTGCTTTTGCCAGATCGTATGCTTTGACATAATAAGCTTCTGCACTGTCCAACTCTTCAATTGTCAAAAACACCATGCCAATATTGTTGTTCACAGATGCCAAACTTCTCCTGTTCCCAACCTTTTCAAATACCTTTTTGGACGATTTATAAAATATGAATGCACTATCCAACTCGCCCAATTGCCTATAAATAATACCTAGATTCATATTGATGCCCGCTACCTGGCCTTCATCTTTTAGTTGATGGGAAAATTCAAGTGCCTTTTTATAATAAGACCTAGCCTCTTCGTGCTCTTGTTTTGACTGAAACACCAGCCCAATGTTGTTTAGAATTGCGCCCTGCCTTTTTACATCCCCGAGCCTTTCATATATCTTCAGCGCCTCGTAGTATTGGCCTAAAGCAGAGTCATAACTGGCCAAATAATAATATACTACACCCTTTCTACTGTACGAACCTGCTATTCCCATGGGCCAATTTAGCCTTTTTGACAAAACCAATGCTTCGTTGCACAGCATCATTGCTTTGGCCGGAGATTTAGAAGCTGTTTTAAAGGCATCCCCTAACATGGCCTCGATTCTTATTGAATCCGTTGGAGTAATACTGGAAAATTCTGTTTGAAAAGCAAAACTAACTTTAAGAGCAACAAAACAGAAAAAAAAAGAAAACAATAATCCCTTCATACGCGTAATCCTAGCTTATAATTTATATAATAATTTATCAGATTCAAAATATTAACATAAGCTAAAAACTACATTCTTAGTCTAACTTTTTAATCATAAATATAACAAAAACAACACACAACATAAACCAACAAACACTATACCCGCATCGAATTAAATATTCTTAGGAGATTTCATTATTCCACTTGCAATATTTCTCCATTATTTTTTTTCTGCAATCCTTCTTTTCTCTACAACTAAGAACAATGCATTAAAATTGAAAAGTGTTTTATGAAGCAATTGAAGGCAATAGCCCCTCCGTTTTAGGTATGGAGAGACCACAACATAATTGGACACATTCCAATGGGTATAATTATAAATTAGTGAATTTTTGTTATTTTCAAGAAACTTAACTCAAACCTCGATGAAAAAATTACTGACCTTTTTATTTATCGCTCTATTTTCTTGTTCTGCTGAGGACGAAACCAACACAGCAGATGCCATTTATTTCAATGGCAATATTTATACAGCCGTAGATGCGCAACCTAAAGCTGGGTTTGTTGCTGTAAAAGGCGATCGGATTATTGGGGTTGGAGAAACAAGTGAAATGATTAAATTCCAAGGCGCCAACACAAAAAAAATTGATCTAAACGGCAAAACTTTAACACCGGGATTTATAGAATCCCACGCCCACATCATGGGCATTGGCCACAACGAGTTAAACCTGGACTTACTCAATACAGAAAGTTATGATGAAATACTAGAAAAGGTACAAATTGCTGCACAAAATGCAGCTCCAGGAGAATGGATTTTAGGTAGAGGTTGGCACCAAAGTAAATGGGTCAACAGTACGGATACATTAATAAAAGGGTTTCCCACCCACGATCGATTAAGCGCTGTATCTCCCGACAATCCAGTATTAATTTGGCATGCCAGTGGCCATGCCGCATTGGCCAATACCAAGGCCATGGAGTTGGCTGGAGTTAGTTCTATCAACATGGAAAATCAGAATCAGCTGGATGTAGAAGGTGGGGAAATCATTACCGATGCACTAGGCAACCCTACTGGTATATTTAATGAAAGAGCCATGGGAGTAGTTGGAAAAGTAATTCCAGCAAATGATATCGCTCGAAACACCAAAGCACTGGAAATGGCGATCAAAGCATGCCAGCGCAATGGTATTACTTCATTTCACGATGCCGGCGCTACCAGAGAAAGCATTGATCTATTTAGAAGTTTCAAAAACAACCAACAACTCGGCATTCGTTTGTATGTTATGGTCACTGGCTTTGATGCAACCTTGGTGGAGGAGTTTCTTGAATCCGGCCCTACCATTGACAGTACCGACCACCTTTTAACTATAAGAAGCATCAAACTCAATTGCGATGGAGCTTTGGGCAGCAGAGGTGCCTGGTTGTTAGAACCTTATTCGGACCGGGCTGGCCACACCGGAATGGCTACATTGTCTATGGACTACGTAGCGGATATTGCTACAAAAGGAGTTGACAAAGGGTTCCAGGTATGTTCGCATGCCATTGGAGACCGTGCCAACAGAGAAATTTTGGACCGATATGAAAGCGCTTTTAAAGCTGCTCCTGAAAAAGCGAAAAACCACCGTTTTAGAATTGAACACGCCCAGCACATCAGCAAAGAAGACATCCCTCGTTTTGCAGCGTTAGGAGTTATCCCGGCAATGCAGGCCATCCACATGTCGTCCGACCGCCCCTGGGCAATTGATCGCCTGGGCAAAGAAAGGATTGAAGAAGGCGCCTATGTTTGGCAAAAACTTTTACAATCTGGCGCAGTTGTGACCAACGGGACAGACGCTCCAGTGGAACCATTAAACCCAATCCCGTCTTTTTATGCTTCAGTTAGTAGAAAAACGCTCAAAGGACAACCAGCGGGTGGGTATGAACCAGAACAGAAAATGACCAGACAACAAGCATTGCAATCGTATACTATTAACGCCGCTTTCGCAGCATTTGAGGAACAAGACAAAGGGTCTTTGGAAATAGGAAAGCTAGCTGATTTCACAATTTTTGATAAGGACATTATGGAGGTGGAAGAATCTGAGATTTTAAATGCCAAAGTTACCACTACTGTAATTGGAGGGAAAACGGTATTCGAATGAAAATAACTGCTCCAACACTTGTTGTAGATGAGTCCAGGGTTCGTTCCAACATTAAAAGATTTTACGAAAAAGCGACCAAATCGGGGTGCGAGCTAACACCACACTTCAAAACCCACCAATCGCTACAAATAGGTGCTTGGTTCAAAGATTATGGCGTTTCTGAAATTACAGTTTCCTCCTTGTCCATGGCCGCTTATTTTAGTACCCAATGGTCCAAAATCATTGTTGCCTTCCCAATTAACCTAAAGGAAATAGACCGCATCAACCATTTAGCAAGTAAAATACAACTCACCCTTATAGCCGAAGACCTCCGTGTGCTTCGAACCTTAGATTCTCTTTTGAAATATCCAATAAAGGTACTCATCGATGTTGATACAGGATATAACCGCACTGGTGTTGGCTACAACAACGAAGCACCCATGCGCCTCTTGTACGATTGTATTACAAATTCCAAAGCGATCGATTTTAGAGGTTTTTATAGCCATTCCGGTCATTCTTATCACCTAAAGGGCAGTGCAACTTTGAATGCATTATTCAATCGGTCTGTAGAATACCTGGTGGCATTAAAACAACGATGGCAATCCAATAACATCCACCCAGAAATCCTATATGGGGATACACCTTCTTGCGCCACAGCCAAAAACTTCAACAACATAGACGCTGTTTCGGCCGGAAATTATGTGTTTTATGATGTTACCCAATCTCAGATACAAAGTTGTACTCTAGAAGACATTGCGGTAGCCGTGCTCTGTCCTATTGTTTTAAAAAGAGGCAACAACCGGGTAGTTATTTACGGCGGCGGTGTTCATTTTTCAAAGGAAACTTTGAATGGGGCATACGGTAAGGTGGTAAAATGGAATGGAGACAGTTGGGACAGCACGGCGGTGTTAGGAACACTTATTAGCATTTCTCAAGAACATGGCATAGTGGAATTAAATACTAGTTACTATGAGGGTTTGAAGCCAGGAGATGTGGTTGCAATACTGCCAATACACTCTTGTATGACTGCAGATTGCCTTCGGGCCTACCGCAGCACCACAGGGGAGAAATTAGATCATTTCGAATTCAAAGCCAACCCATA
This sequence comes from Cytophagales bacterium Alg240-R148, assembly GCA_900537185.1. GTDB lineage: Bacteria > Bacteroidota > Bacteroidia > Cytophagales > Cyclobacteriaceae > Alg240-R148. Next base: position 502,633 of record LS999826.1, on the reverse strand, counting down.
AGGGTTGGCTTCCTATTTTTTATCTCAGGTATTTTTGTACTTTGTTTCGGAGCATATCTCTATCAGCAGTAATGGTAGGATCGCTAAAAATCCTTGCCGACAATTCGGCCACTGCTCCTTTTTTATACCCCAACTTACTTGCAATTTCTTCGCAAAACACTATTTCAGATTTAAATACCTGACCATCCACTTTCATCAATTGCACTACGTTGTACAAGTATTCAAATTTCTGATCATCTGACAATGTATTCAATTCGCCTATTGGAGATGGCTTTTGCAGCATCGATGTAATCTCATCTTTCTCAATACCATTCGCTTGGCCTATTATATAAATCAGCCTTGCTTCTTTTTCTGCAACTTCCAGATCTTTTGTAGCCAATTGAATCAAAACTTTGAGTTGTTCCCTAACCATATTTGTATTTTTTTTTATTTCTAATCAAAAGGTTACCCAATATAAAAACTTATTTATTTATTTTTAAATTATTGTTAATGGGCATAACAATTTCAATGTAAGACATTGATCCTTTTCGAATTAATTGACTAGAGTAAGTTAACATTTTCATTAATTAAATAATGATGATAATTAAATTTTTTCTATTTAATACACCATAATTAAGGATACTTGAAAAAAAAATCCAGAGTAAGACCATGAATAACCCTTATAAAATAATGATTTTTAACAAAGTAATTTTTAGCATCATATTAACTATTTGTATCGGAACAAAAGTACGAGCACAGACAGACAAACCCTTGTCTATTAGAGTGCTACCGATAGATACAATGGGTGTGTATTCTGACATTTTCACTCCTGTGGACTTCCTTTATTACAACGAGCATTATTCAATTGATTTAATTCAAAATCTTAATTACTGCTTTGAACAGTCCTTAAAAAATTCCTTTTCCAAAGAAATGACTTTCGATTATGTGGAAGACACCGTATTGTACAATTTAGCAGGGCGGGTACAAAAAGCAGAAATCAAAGCAGAAAAAGATACTTTTGTAGGGTTTAAATTTGATAACAATGGCCAATGGATCCTTTCTGAATATTTACACAACAGCAAAGCGGATTATCTTTTAACTCTTAATTTATACGAAATTGCTCAGATTGGAAGCATAAAGAACCAAGACACGCAATACGACTTGCGTGCCAAACACAAAATTCATTTCGATCTTTTCGACTCTCAAATGAATTTAATTCATTCGGGTATTTTCGAAAAACAACTTGCTACCCTCAAGTATAATCAAATAAAAAAACAATTTGTTTCTGAGTTCAAATTAGAAGTAGAGTCCATAGTGCTGTCAAAAGAACAGCAGCTTTCTTCTAATTCGGATGAATACAAAGCCATTAAAGAATCCATTCGTTTTAAATCCAATGACAAGGGTGGCATCTGGGCCATGGCTGGTTCTACCGGACTTGGAGGAGTTTATGGGTTTATTGGCCTCGAAGCCATTTACATGCCCAAACCATCCATTGAAATAGGCACGGGAATAGGGTACGATGTTTCAGGTTTTAAATATGGTTTCAATGGAAGGTTTCATTTTGGCACTGCTAAAGTTCGACCGAACGTTCTTCTAGGGTACTCGTGGTCGGGTGGGACCACCGGTAAAATATCGGAAGAGACGGATCAAAATGGCAATATAATAGGAGGGCTGGAATATAGGATTTTTGCAGACCAGGCATTGCATTTAGGTGCAGGCCTCACTTTTGATGTTAACAGTGATTTTTTTGTAGTTACCAATGCGGGGTATGCATTTCCAACCATTGGTAAAAAACCGGAAATAATTGGCTTTCCTACTGAGAAAGAGAGGGATAAAGTGGAAGGTTGGGCCTTGGGTGGTTTTCAGTTTTCAATTCATGTTGTTTACATGTTTAAAAAGTATTAAAAAAAAATATCTTTGTGCAACCCTTTTAGAATTTAAAGGTCATTAGGGTGAGATTAAATTTTATAAAAATGAAAAAGGCTTTATTAATAACCATACTTTCTATCATTTCAATAGGAGTATTTGCTCAAGAAAGAGAAGAAAGAAAACTAAGTAGTTTTGACAAAATCAAAAGCAGCCAGGCCATTGATGTTTACATTAAGCCAGGTTCGGAAGAAAAAGTAGTGGTGGTAGTCGATCGAATAGACCTAGACGATGTACTAACCGAAGTGAGTGGAGGTAAACTTAGCATCCGTTTATCCAAAGGCAACTACAGGAATATAGACGTGAAAGTTTATGTAACGTACAAAAATTTAAACGGGGTATCTGCTAGTTCTGCTTCTAACATAACTGGAGAAGGCACTTTAAAAACAGACCGCTTAAAAATAGGAGTGTCCAGTGCTGCTTCAATTGAATTAAGAATTGATTGTGAAGATCTCAATGTAAGTGCATCCAGTTCTGGTGATATGGAGCTAGAGGGCCGTGCCCGTTCAATTTATGCAAAAGCGAGCAGTGCTGGTGAAATCGATGCCTACGATTTAGTTGCGGAAAATGCAGATTTAGGCGCCTCTTCAGCAGGAGACATCCGGTTAACAGTGAATAAAAGCATTGATGCCCACGCATCGAGTGGGGGTAGCATTCGCTATAAAGGCAACCCAGATAAATCCAACACCAACTCAAGCAGTGGCGGATCAGTCAAGAAACATTAAATATTAAAAAGCTCCTCAAAAGGGGCTTTTTTAATGCCTTCCCCTCCCAGTGAAAATATTTGTGCGCTCTTCCATCATATTCAATTCCAAATTTGACAGTGCTGCATTGAATCCTTTGTTATAGGTTCCATCAAATTTCGAAGGCTTCAATACTTCGAATTTTTTATAGGCGAATCGTAAAATTGAGTTTACCATACGTTGTCATTTTCTTTATTTACAATATAATAGACACTATCCCTAAAAAAAGGTTGCCAAAAAAATAGATTTTCTCTAAAAAAAATAGATTTTAACCCCAAATCGTTACTTTTTAAGAAAATAACAGATTTTAGAAACCTTTGAAAACAGTTGCTGTCTTTGATAAAAAACAACATAGCATGAAACATTTAATTGCAATAATTTTATTACTCTCTCCCGTTGCATTGTTGGCGCAAGAAGAGATTCGAAACGTAGATACCTTTGAAGAAATATCTGTTTTTGGCCCTTTTGATATCACATTCATAATTGGGTCTCCACAAATAATCATTGAAAAAGCAGATATCGACACAGAAAGAATAATAACCAAAGTAGAAGATGGTGTTCTTAAAATTAAAGTGGCCGATGCCGTGTACAAAGATGTAGATGTAGATTTGGTCATTTCCTCCAACTCCCTCAAAAGGCTAAAAATGGATGCCGGTGGTTATTTTAGTTCTAGAGAAGTATTAGAGGAAGGCAAAATGGATTTACACGTCAGCAAAGGAGCGGAAGTAGATATTGAAGTAAAGACCACAAAAATGGTAGTAAAAGTACAAAATGGAGGGCAGCTGGAAATATCAGGTTCTACAGGTTTGCTTGAAGTGGATGCCTTTACTGGAGGATATTTTGAAGGCAAATACTTGGCAGCAGAAGATGCTTACTTAAAATCAAATACAGGTGGGCAAATTGAATCCAGATGCCTCAACAACATTGAAGCAACTGCTAGTACTGGCGGCACCATAGTATATTGGGGCCAACCCAAAGTTCAAAAATCAAGAACAAGTTTGGGCGGCACTATTACCAAGAAATAATTTTGACGCTGGTATTATTTCTTTAATTTTTTTACTTCGTCAAAATACCGTTGCATCAATGCCTTGCCTTCTATTAAATTTTGCTCGGAATATTGCCCGCTCTTTCTTAAGTACGTCCCAGCATCGTTAGAAAATGAAAGATCCATAGAATCCGATGCGTAGCCAAAACCATTGTTGAAAGTATAAAACGCAAATGACTGCGGGTTTTTACTCAAAATATTTTTTCCAAATTTAAATTCAGGTGCAGGGTCGCCAATTTGAGCCAATAATGTTCTGGCCAAATCATTTTGAGATCCGTAAGTGCTGATTATGGTATCTCGTTGGTTCAAAGCACCCCCCAACAAAAGTAGTGGCACTCGGTTGTTGCTGTCTGGTTGTTTTTTATACTCGGGCAAAACCCACCCATTGGCATGGTCTGCAGTGATGGCTACTACAGTATTGGCCCACCAATCTTCTTTTTTTGCACGTTCAATGAACATACCCAGACTCATGTCTGCATAGCGCATCGAATTGTAAAACATCACTTCCATATCATCTTCCTCGCCTTTATAATGTATTTCCATTGGTGCATCAAAAGGCTCGTGGTTGCTCTGAGATACCCCTACTTGTAGAAAAGGCTCTTTTAACCCGTTAATATCGGTTACCAATCGTTCAAAGATGTGGTAGTCGTGTACACCCCACACCCCTGTTGGAATAGAAGGGTCGTAGTCTTCTTTAGAAGTCACTTTATCAAATTGAGCATTGCCTAAATAGGAACTGAAGTTGGCAAAAAAATGAGAATACCCAGAAGTGTAACTTGTTTCATACCCATTTCGTTTGAACGACTTATTTATATAAGGCATTTTCTCCGTGATGTTGGGGTACTTGATTAGCTGTAGGGTAGGAAACGGAGGCCAGCCATTTATTACCGCCATAATGCCTTGTTCTGTTCTGTTCCCATTGGCATAAAAATTTTCAAACAAAATTCCTTCTTTTATCAACGCTTCAAAATTGGGTGTCAAGCCGGGCTTTCCACCCAATGTTTCAACAAACCTCGCGTTAAAATTCTCCATGATAATAACTACAAAATTGGGTTGATCCAGGTTGGTCAGTCGGTTGGTGGCTGTATCAGAGTCAAAGAAGCCTGCGGTGTTGTGTGCCACTTTTTCAGAAGGAAAAACATTTGGGATAGAAATTTCATCTTTTTGACCCAGCGAATTAAAAAAATTCCACATCACATTAACAGCAGCATGGTTTGCAAACAAGCTCGATTTATGGTAGTAAACAAAACCCGCATTTAAAGGTGTGTCGCCCAAAGAACTTCGAATAGGCAGAAACATCAATGCAGCAAGAAAAAAAGTAACAAGTGCTTCCTTCCATCCTCCTTTTTGGATACTAGCGACACGTTTTCCAATCCATTTAAAGTATAAAAACAGAAATCCCATGCAGAGTACCAATCCATACAGCCCTTGGCGCACTAAAATCCAATCGTTTCCAGTAGACGCTGCAGCTTCGGCATCATTGGACATATACAACAAAGGAGAAATGTCCAAACGGTATCCCCAATGGAAATAAAGTTCCATATCGGTTACTGTCAACAAACAGGCCAACAAGGTAATAAAGACTACAAATCCATTCAAAACGTAGTACAAGGTTTTACCCTTGAAAAAAGAAAAAACCAGCATAATCAACCCTGTAACTGCAGCAATATACCCTGCCATGGCCAAGTCCATTCTTAGTCCGTACATAGGGATTTTCAACCAGTCTGATGCTTCTAATTCCTTCATTTTATCGAAATGATACAGTAAAAAAAGTATCTTGGTCGCTACAAAAAGCGAGACCCAATACAAATACGACCACAAAAATAGTTTTATCCTTTTATTCATTTCAATCTTATAAATTCAATAATAAATCCTCCAAGTCCTTCCAATTGCTTACGAGGTAGTCTGGGTTAGATTTTGAAAGCGCTGCTGAAGAGTTAAACCCCCAGGTTACACCAACCGAACCAATTCCAGCCCCGTTGGCAGCTTGAATGTCACGAGTTTCGTCTCCAATCATCACTACCTCAACTCCATTTTGTTTGGGGATGGCACTCAGCCGTTCTAAAATTCTTTTCTTCTTAAAAGCACCTACTTTGGTTCGGTAAATATCAAAACAGCGCTCTATTCCAGCATTGACTAGCACCTTTTGCACTACTTTTTTAGAATTACTTGAGACAATGCCCAACGTACAACCGCTGTCTGACAAAGTTTTGATTAATTCTACAGCCCCTGGGAACAACCTCAATTCGTTGCTGCGTTTTTTTAAATTGGATCGAAACGCCATAACTACAAACGGAAGTTTTATTTTTTTGATGCCTAAAAAATCAATTAATTCGGAAGAAGAAAGGTCGCGCAAACCAGCAACATCTTTTGCTTCAATAGATTTAAATCCAAACCTAGGGGCCAAATAATTATTGACTTCCAGCCCTGTTTTTAATGTATCGCATAAAGTACCATCAAAATCAAAAACCAAGAGTTTATTGGTCATATACTGCCCATTTGTTTGACATTTCACTTTTAGAAAGAGCAAAGATAACATTAAATTAAATGTTTCGTAATAGAGGATCTTGATTTAATATTTCAATATTTGGAATTTTATTACATTTTTGTACCATGACCAGCACAAGCTTCTTTCAATCCCTGTTGTTTCCATTTATAAAAGCAAGTAAAACAGGCGCCACCTTTAACAAAGTAAGAAATTATGGCATCGCCATATTTTTACTGGCAGTAGTTTTATCCTTGAACTTGAAAGCAGCTTTTGAATACTCACAAGCGGTAGCAGCCTTTTTCTTTTTCGTATTTATATGGGTAGATGTGCAGCTTGTCTTTGCCAATGCCAACAAAGGGGAAGACACCAACAAAGAAGGCTACAGGCATTATGTTTACGACTCGGTTAAAAGCCTTTTACTTTATGCCATTTTCATTTTCACTATAGGCCTCTACAACCTCAACCTGGTGGTAGGTTGTTCTATTCCTTTGGTTTTATACCTGGCAAGTAGTTACTACAAAAAATTTCGATTGAATAGCTTTGCAGCTACCAGATTAATAGGTGGCATTGACCTCTCGGTGGTTTTGTTAATCCTGTTAATTGTGCGCATATTTTTCGACAAAGGACATGTACTTCAAAGTGAATTTTTGCTAGCAGCACAATACACACTGCCAATATTCTCTTTGATTTGTTTGTTAAAAATAGCCTTCAACCTTAGGCCTATAAAAAAAGTTTCCTACGCATTCTGGATGTTTGCATTGTTTTTAACCGCTACCGCTTATTATTCTACCTATTTTGAGTTCAACAGCAGTTTGACAATAGTCGCATTGTACAGTGCAATTTATTTGGTCAATCTGGTACGAGCCGTATATGCCGACCACTTAGAACGCAGCCCAGGTTTTTTTACTCCCCTTATTTTGGCTGGCTTACAATGGATTCCTTTGATTCAATCCATCCCTTACATAAGGCATATTGTAATTGCCTATTTATGTTACAATTTTATAGTTTCCGTATACAATGGCTTTAAGAAATCATCCTCTCACTAATTCTAACACTGTTATTTCTGGCGCCATACCAACCCTACCCGGAAAACCTAAAAATCCGTAGCCGCGGTTCACATATAGAGACTGCCCTGTTTCCTGGTATAAGCCAGCCCATTGTTTGTACATATATTGAGAAGGGCTCCATTTGATGTTGCCAATTTCAATTCCAAACTGAGCGCCATGGGTATGTCCTGAAAGCGTTAAATCAACATCTTTGAATTCCTGTCTAATTTGAGCATCCCAATGGCTGGGATCGTGTGACAACAAAATTTTAAAATCTGAACTACAGCCTTCGTATGCTTTTTGAAGATCACCATATTTTGAAAACCTCCCTTTGCCCCAGTTTTCCACGCCAATTAAATCTATCTGTTCTCCTTCAAGAGCAATATTGAGATGTTCGTTGCGCAACAACCTCCAGCCTAGGGCCCGATGGGCAGCTAACATGGCCTCCATGTTTTTTTGTTTTTCAGCCGGGCTACTCCACCTTCTATAGTCTCCATAATCGTGGTTGCCCAATATGGAATACACGCCGAGTGGTGCTTTCACTTTATTAAAAATCGAAAAATACTCTTCTACCTCTTTGCTTTCTTCATTCACCAAGTCTCCTGTGAAAAAAACCAAATCAGGTTTCTGCTGCTGCAAAAGGTCTACCCCTCCTTGCACCGCCGTTTTATTAAAAAAACTTCCAGAATGGATGTCACTCAGTTGGGCTATTTTAATCCCATCAAATTTGGAGGGCAAATTCTTAAAAGCAACTTTTTGATGTATCACCCGATAGTCGTAGGCTCCTGAGCTAATGCCCCAACCTATGGCTGCAAAGGGAGTAGTAGCTACCAACATCCCTGTTCTAGCAAGAAATTCAGACCTGGTTATGGCCTCGGATTCATTCTGTTTCTTTTTTCTTTGGACGTATTTTTTACTGAGCCAAACACCCAACCTCTTGAGGTCGTCCACAAAAACGAAAAGAAAAAGCAGCAATTTGGACAAATAATTGAGCCCTGCCCAGGTCACAGACAACTGCCTCAAGAAAGTTCTTAACGGGCTGTGGTGGAATGGGATTATTTGTATGGCTATGAGCAAAACCAGTATGGCGGTGCCACCCCAATACACTTTTTTAATCCACCCCTTGGTCCGCTGCTTTTTTTTCTTAAACACTACTTGGAGCGCTTTAAAAGCATAATAATCAATAAAGGCCAGTATTAATATGGTTACTAAAAGTGCGATCATAAATCAAAAATACAAAAAAGGCCGGGTGGGACAATCCTCCTCACCCGGCCAAATACGAATTAACCAAGACTTATATTACTAACTTAGCCCCATCCACCTGTTTACTCTGGCAAAGAACAAGTACATGACAGGCACAATTACTAACGTTAAGAATGTAGCAAATGTCAGGCCAAAAATGATCGTCCAGGACATTGGGCCCCAAAAAATCACATTATCCCCTCCCAAGTAGAAATCTCCATTGTAAGTTTGAAAAAACTTAATGAAATCAAAATTAACCCCTACTGCCAAAGGAATCAACCCTAGTACAGTCGTTATAGCAGTCAAAAGCACTGGTCTTAACCTAGTTCTTCCTGCTTCAACAATAGCATTTTTAATTTCATCAAATGGCAATTGCTGTACGTCCAATTTTTCTCTAATTCTATTCCTCGACAACTCAATAAAGTCAATCAGAACAATGGCATTGTTCACGACGACTCCCGCCAGCGATATGATACCAATCATGGTCATAATAATTACGAAGTCCATTTTGAATATATTCAATCCAAGAAACACCCCAATAGTAGATAAGAACACCGAGGTCATAATGATAAATGGTGCCGTAATCTTATTAAATTGGGCAACAATAATCAAAAAGATAGAGAAAACTGCAATCATCAACGCCTTGGACAAGAACGCCATTTCTTCTGCTTGTTTCTCTTGTTCTCCCCCAAACTTGTAGGTATACCCTGGAGGCATTTCAAAGGATTCCAATTCCTTTTTGATTTCATCGTTCACCAACGTAGCATTGTACCCACCCAACACATTCGAAGACAAGGTTACCATTCTAAACAAATCCTTTCTTTTTACAGATCCATAACTAGAACTCAACTCCGCCTTTGCAATGGAAGAAATAGGCACTTGGTGGGTTTTCCCTGTATTCTGATTTTTGAAAGTGATGTTTTTATTCATCAACGCGCCTAAATCGTATCTAAACTCATCGTCCAATCGCAATTGAATTTCATAATCATCCTCTCCTTGTTTGAACTTGCTTATTTCCTTTCCAAAGAGAGAGGTTCGCAATTCATTGGCAATCATACCCGTTGAAAGACCAAACCTACGCGCCTTTTCTCGATCAATGCTCACCAATAACTCAGGTTTACCAGTCTCCAGATCCGTTTTTAAACGCTCAATGCCTTTAATACCCGCATTGTTGATAGTCAACTTCATTCTATCCGTAATGTTCACCAAACTATCAAAGTTCTCTCCCACTACTTCTATGTTGATGGGCTTCCCAACTGGAGGGCCTGCTGCGTCTTTATCGACAGTAATAGTAACCCCAGGAAAACCTGCCAGACCAGCCCTAATCTCTTCCATTACATCAGAAGTTTTAGTGCCCATTCTGTCTTTAAATTCCACAAAGTTAACGGTAATTCGAGCTTTGTTCGGCGTTTCAGCAGCTCCTATCGAAGATGGATCGTTAGGGTCGGATGTTCCTTGCCCCACGTTGGCTATAACAGATTCTACCATGTAGTCATAAGAATCTACTATTTCCATCACATTCGACTCTATTTCTTCGGTAAACCGATTGGTGCTTTTGATGTCGGTACCAACCGGAAATTCAATGAATACATTAACGTATTTCGGTTCATTGTTTGGAAAGAAAATAACATTGGGTGGAGCCACTACCATCCAACCTATGGACACAAACAATAACAATACAGTACCCCAGAAAAACAACATAGGGTTGATTCCTTTGAGTGCAAATGTCAAAACACCTTTGTAAATATTCTCCAGCCATGGTAAAAAATTATTTTGAAAACCATTGGCCAACGGAGTTAATAAGTACTTATTCATCCAGATTAACAATCCTATCAATACAAGTAAATTACCCAGCACCATTACTTTGAATATCAAAAGAGCAACACCCAAAACAAACATTACCAAGGCAATTATAAAGATGGGCTTCATTTTGCCCCCTTTGGCTTTTTCACCATCTTCTCTTAAAGTCATAAAAGTAGCAATGAACACTGGGTTGATTACCAAAGCCACAAACAACGAAGAACCCAATGTAATGATCAAAGTCAATGGCAAGTATTTCATAAACTCACCCATTAGACCCGGCCACAACATCAATGGAAAAAATGCAGCCAAAGTGGTCGCCGTAGAAGAGATGATGGGCATGGCTACTTCGCCTACACCATTTTTAGTAGCCTGCCAAGGCGTAAAACCTTCTTCCATCAGACGGTAAACATTTTCTACTACCACAATACCGTTGTCCACCAACATACCTAAAGCCATTATTAGTGAAAACAGCACCATCATGTTAATGGTGATACCTGCCGACCCAAGGATAAGAAAAGTCATAAACATAGACAGCGGTATGGCCATACCTACAAACAAGGCATTTCTAGTTCCTAAGAAAAATAACAAGACGACCACTACCAAAATAACCCCAGAAATAATATTGTTCAACAAAGAAGACACCATATCTCTGGTTTGCCTTGATTGGTCATTGGTTACTACTACTTCTAAGTTTTCAGGAAAAACTTCTGCTTGGGCTTTTTCCAAGATCACATTGATCTTTTCTGTTGCAATCAACAAATTTTCTCCAGATCTTTTTACCACATCTACCATCACCACAGGTGTTTTAGATAAACGGGCATAAGACTGTTTGTCTTTATAATCAAACTCAACATTGGCAATGTCTCTCAAATAAACAATATTGCCTCCCTCTTGTTTGACTACAATATCCAATAATTGTAGTGGATCGTTGAATTCACCCACTACTCTAATTGTTCTGCGCACGTCCCCATCCAAAATATTACCTCCTGACATGGTGAGGTTTTCGTTGGCTACTGCATTTTCTATATCCCCAAAATTTACAGCTCTCGACTCCAATTTATAAGGGTCTACCTTTATTTTTACTTCTTTTTCGTCAATCCCTCTAATTTCTGCTTTAGAAATCTCTGGTAACTTCTCGAATTCATCTTCCAGGTATTCGGCGTATTCTTTTAACTTATCAAAACTGTAATCGCCTGATAAATTGATATTCATAACAGGAAACTCCGACATGTTCATTTCAAACACATTTGGATCTGCTTTCAAATCAGCTGGCAACTCTTGTTTGGCCTTGTCCACCGCATCTTTTACTTTGGTCAAGGCGTCTTCAACATCTGTATCTGCAGTAAATTCCGCAACGATGGTAGAGTAATCCTGAACCGAAGTAGACGTAATGTTGTCAATTTCAGAAATGGTATTCAATTCCTTTTCAATCGGCCTTGTAATTAAATTCTCCATGTCCACAGGAGAGTTTCCTGGGTGCGCCGTTCCTATATAAATTTTAGGAATTTCAATTTCTGGAAAATTTTCTTTTGGCAATTCGTTGTAAGTGAAAATACCGGCAAACACCAAGATCAGGGTCAAAACAAAAACAGTAGTTTTGTTTTTGAGCGCCAAAGTAGTCATCCCAAAACTCTTGGTTGTTTTAGGTGCGTTTTCTTCCGACTCTTTGCTTTTAATCTTTTTAATATCCTTATCCATATGGCCCGTGGTTTATTTGGTAGTTACCTGAACAAATTCACCCTGGGCTATTAAACGAGCCCCTCTGCTTACCAATTTCTCCTCGCCGGTTAGGCCATCCAAAACTTCAGTTCTACCATCGTAAGACAAACCTGTTCTTACATGTTTTTTCTGCGCCATAGATTTGCCATTTTCATTTACAATTGTAAAAACGTAATTCCCTTTTTGGTCCCTTTGAATCACATTGGTAGGTATGGCAAATGCGGCTGCATTTTCATAATCTTGTAATTTTAACACCGCTACCATATTAGGTTTAGGATCGAAACTTAATTTAGGTAAGGCCACTTCAATGCTAAACGTTCTGTTTTGAGAATTGATTACCTGTCCAACTGCAGTTACAACCGACTCGATGCTTTCATCAAAAGATGGGAAATCTACTGATACCTTATCGCCTTTTTTAAATTTACCAATATAACGCTCCGATACTTCCGCCTTGATGTACAAGTTTGTAGCACTGAACAAACGAACCAATGGCATGCCTGGCATAGCGATTTCACCAGTTCTAATTGGAATTTCGTCTACTGAGCCGCTAAATGGTGCCCGTACAATGGTTTGAGCCAATTGAGCATTGGCTGTAGCCAATTTGCTTTCTAAAGACTCCTTGTTGTTTTTGGCTTGCAAATATTGTACTTCTGTACCAATACCCTTGTCTATGAACAATCTTTTTTGTTTGATATAAAGCGTGTTGGCCAAATCCAAGGAGGTTTTTAATTCTTGAATGGAACTTCTAAGTATTTCAGAATCCTGGATCATCAAAACCTGGCCTTTTTTCACGTATTGGCCTTCCGAAACTTTTATTTCTTTAATTTCACCATTGGACTGTGCACTTAACATCACATTTTTACGGGATGCCACCATGCCCCTAGACTCAATTCTATGTAAAAAACTAGATTGGCTAATGTCAATAACACTTACCAAAGTAGCTTGCTGTCCAACAGCATTGGTATCTTCTGGGATATCCCAATTCGCAATTTCTTCTTCAAGAGAAGCGATTTGAGTTCTAATTTCATTGCCTTGCGCCTTTAACTGGCTCAATTCTTTTTTCTTTTCTTCCAAGGTCGGCTGACCCCCACAAGCTGCTAAAACAACAACAGCGATTAGAGTAATTATATATGTTTGTTTCATTAGTAGTTGGTTTCTTTATTGTTTGTCTAACACCCCAAGGGCTTTTTGAAGGTTTACTTTTGCATTTAAGGCATCGTGAAGGGCTACAAAATAATTCACTTGTGCCGTTTTATATTCGTTGTCCGCATTCATTACTTCAATTGATGAGCCAACCCCTTCTTGGTATTTTATTAAAGAAATATCATATACTTCTTTCGCTAATTCCATGTTGTCATCTTGTATAATTAAGGCGTCCCGCGCTGATATAAGTGCCACACGCGCTTGTTTGATTTCAAATTGAATGTTGTTTGCAAGTTGTCTTTTAGTATTTTCTATTTGATCAACCTTAAGTTTACTTTGTTGTATCATTTTGGACTTCCTAAACCCATCAAATATTGGAAGACTTAACTTTAGACCAACTCTGGCATTGTTTCTATAATAAGATCCTCCAAAACCTGTAATATCTGATAGCTCAACACCAAAACCATTGGTACCAATAGCACCATACAAATCCAATACAGGGAAATATTTTGCATTTACATTCTTAATATCCAAATTGACCAAATCCAAGTTGGTTTCTAAAATGCTAAATTCTATTCTATTAGAAGCTTCAAAAGTTTTATCCAAATCATCTTCTATCATTTGAAAAGAAAGATCTTTTATACTCTCTCCTACTTCAATTTCATTGTGAACTGGCATACCCATTTGGAATTTCAACAAATTATATGCAACAGCTATTTCCAGGTCAATATTCTTAACATCTGTTTCTAAATTATTCATTTGCACTTTCACCCTCGACACATCAATTTTTTCTGCAAATCCTTGTTCAAAAAGGACCGATGTTTCTTGAAACAAAGTATCTAACCTAGCATAATTAGATTCAATCAACTCTTTTCGCTCCATACCTACTAAAACAGCATAATATGCCTTCGTTACCATTTCCAATACATCTGTTTTAGTTCTAATCAACTCTTTTCGGGAAAGTTCATTGTAAGTTCTTGCTGCTTTCACACCAACAAAATAAGACCCGTTAAAAATTAATTGCGAAGCTGAAATTGAACCAGTAGACTGGTAAGTAGCACCCATTTGAACTTCTTGGCCGCCAAACACCATAGAAGGGATTACCGGGTTGTAATTCATATCCAAGTTGGCATTTACTTGAGGCAATCCATCTGCCAATATTTCGCCTACTTTCTTACGAGAAATAAGCTCATCGATTTCGCCATTCTGCACACTCTCATTGTGCTCAATAGCATAGTCTATGCACTGCTCCAGTGTATAGACATCCTCCTCTTGCTGTGCCCACAAACTGTTCGATAACAGCAAGCTCAGAAAAGAAAAAATTAATAGTTTGTTATACATTTTCACCATGGGTATTGGTATTTATACATTGTTTTCCTTTAAATATTGTTCGTATAGTGCACGCCCTTTATCGGTCACGATGCCATAAACAAAGTGATCAAAAAATTGCATTTGTATGGATTTAAAATCGTATTGGTTTTTTGGGAATACTTGGTCGTTAAAAGTGAGCTGAACCTGCTCCACCCTAAAAATGGCCATTACATCCTCATCAATTTCACTTCTGAAATAACCCTGCGCTTTGCCATCGATGAGGTTGTTTTTAATGGAGTTCTTTATAAAGTCATTTTTAAACTGCAAGTACTGAGACCATGCTTTGGGATGGTATTTTTGTAAATCATACAACAAAGAGGGGTTGAGTTCACTGATGTGTTTCCTCATGCAATGACACACCATTGCCAACTCTTCAATTGCGTTGGAGGCATTTTTGTTGATTTCTTCGAATTCAACTTTCTCCCTTTCCATATGGGCTGCAGTACCCAAAGTCACAATTTCATCTTTGTCTTTAAAAAATTGATAAATTGTTTTTTTCGACATGGACAAATGTCGGGCGATGTCGTCCATTGTAACGGATCTTATACCGTACCTACTGAAAAGTTCAGCAGCTTCCACCAAAATCTTAATCTTAATCTCCGGATCCAGTTCTTCCATTTATAATTATTTTGATGCAAAACTACGGAAACTATTACAATATTCAAAGTTTCCGCAGTTTCCTATTTCCCAACGTATGTAAAACTGAAAAGTTGCGTAAAAAAGTTAAAAATTACAGAAAATATTAAGAATGAAACCTTTAACTTTGAGTTAACAGAGCGCAACCACCATATAAATGGTAGTTTTTGGGATGATTAAAAAATGCAATGGCCTCATAAAATATTGAATACAGGAAAATCGGAATGGTTAATTTCTTTCTACGGATTTGAACAAAATCAAGAATCTATACTAAATTCTCCACTCAAAAACCGATTTAACATAATCTGTTTTGACCTTCCTTACCACGGCGACCACTGGGACGAAGGCATTCAAATGGAGCATTTATTTTCTACTACCGACAGGCTCCTGGAAGAAAACAACATCCGTACTTGTTTTATATTTGGTTTTAGTATTGGCACCCGATTGGCCATGTTAACCTGCCAGCACGTGCAGCTAAAAGCCGAGGCTGTATTGTTATCGGCACCCGATGGTTTGGTGAATTATGGCAAACTAAAACGAGCACTAAGAAACCCCATGGCCAAAAAAGTGCTGTTCAAAGTCATCAACACGCCTAAAACGATGGACTTTCTATTGAATATCAGTAAAAAAATTGCCCTATTATCTCTAAAAGACATCCACTATTTACAAAACCTTAGCAACCAAGACCACAAACTTAAAAAAATGTACAAACTGTGGTCTTTTATGAGTGAAGAGAGCCTATCTCCAAAAAAATTTCAAACTCTCATCGATCAGAAAAAAATCAAAACAACAATTTTTCACAGCAACCAAGACACCATCGTTCGAAGCAGGAAACTAGAAAAAAAAGCACCTGCATCAGCCAATTTAATCGATTTAAAGACACACCACAACGCTTTATTTTTACGATCCATACAATACATTACATCAAATATTGAAGTATAAAATCAAATCCTATTCTAAATTTCTCCTTTTACTTCTTAAAATTATTCCGATTAACTACTTTTGCAGTGAAAATAATCATCACTCAAAATCATTCTCCATGATTAAATTCTTCAAAGGAAATACCAAGGTATTTGTACTCGAAGTAAAATCCGACCTCAACCAGGCAGATGTTGAAAAATTACAATGGCTATTTGGGAATGCCAGCAGCATCCAAGAAGTTTCTATAACAGGTCCATTTGTTGGCCCAAGAAAAGAAATGATCACACCTTGGAGCACCAATGCGGTTGAAATTACACAAAACATGGGTATTGAAGGTATCTTGCGCATTGAAGAGTTTTTCAAAGCAGATGATTTTGATGCCATGTTGCAATCCAAATACGAAGTGTTGGACCAGTCAATTTTTACAATTGATATGCAACCGGAGCCTGTGGCATTTATTGAGGACATTGCGGCATACAACCAAAAAGAAGGATTGGCTTTAAGTGCGGATGAAATTGATTATTTAGAAGGAGTTTGTACCGCTTTGGGTAGGAAACTTACTGATTCTGAAGTTTTTGGTTTTTCTCAAGTCAATTCTGAACACTGCCGACACAAGATATTTAATGGTGCTTTCATAATTGACGGAAAAGAAAAAGATGCTTCTCTTTTCCAATTAATTAAAAAAACTTCCAAAGAAAACCCCAACCTCATTGTATCTGCATACAAAGACAATGTAGCATTTGTCAAGGGGCCTGTGGTAGAACAATTTGCTCCAAAAAGACAAGACACAGCCGATTTTTTCAAAACCGATGATTTTGAAAGCGTAATTTCTTTAAAAGCGGAAACCCACAATTTCCCTACCACTGTCGAACCATTTAATGGTGCAGCTACAGGGTCGGGTGGAGAAATTAGAGACAGACTGGCTGGTGGCAAAGGCAGTTTGCCTTTGGCTGGAACCGCTGTTTATATGACCTCTTATTCTAGGTCTGAAAACGATAGGTCTTGGGAACAAGCAACAGAAGCCAGAGACTGGTTGTACCAAAGCCCAATAGATATATTAATAAAAGCCTCGGATGGTGCTTCTGATTTTGGCAACAAGTTTGGGCAGCCAATGATATGTGGTAGTGTCCTTACATTTGAGCATTTTGAAAAAGGCAAAAAATACGGTTTTGACAAAGTCATCATGCAAGCCGGCGGTATAGGGTACGGAAAACTAAGGGACAGCCTAAAAGACGAACCAGAAGTACAGGACAAGGTGGTTATTTTAGGCGGAGACAACTACCGCATCGGAATGGGTGGTGGAGCAGTTTCTTCGGTAGCTACTGGAGAATTCAACAATGCCATTGAACTAAATGCCATTCAACGCTCTAATCCAGAAATGCAAAAAAGGGCAATGAACGCCATTCGCGCCATGGCAGAAAGCCAAGAAAACCCCATAGTTTCGATTCATGACCACGGAGCAGGTGGGCACTTAAATTGTTTGAGTGAGTTGTTAGAAGACATTGGTGGTGCCATTGATGTACAAAAATTACCTGTTGGAGACCCTACTCTATCCGACAAGGAAATCATTGGGAATGAATCACAAGAACGCATGGGCTTGGTTATGAAACCAGCCGATATCGACAATTTAAAAAATGTAGCAGAGAGAGAACGTGCTCCGATGTACGTGGTAGGAGAAGCTACAGGAGATATGGAGTTCAAGTTCGTTAACCAAAAGACTGGCCAAAACCCAATGGACTGGAAGTTGGCCAATATGTTTGGTTCCTCTCCAAAAACTATCTTAGAGGATAAAAGCAGCACTTCTAATTTTGAAGCAATAAGTTACCAAAATGACAACATTAAAGATTATATAGAACAGGTATTGCAGTTGGAGGCAGTAGCGTGTAAAGATTGGCTTACTAATAAAGTAGACCGATCGGTAACAGGTAAGGTAGCCACCCAGCAAACTTGCGGAACAGTGCAATTGCCACTGAACAATGTCGCGGTCATGGCATTGGACCACAAAAACAACAAAGGAGTAGCTACTTCTATCGGCCACGCGCCAGTGGCAGCTCTAGTAGACCCTATCGCCGGATCGAAATTGGCCATTGCCGAGGCATTGACGAACTTGGTCTGGGCTCCTTTGAGCCATGGCACCAAAGGAATATCCCTAAGTGCTAATTGGATGTGGCCAGCCAAAAACGAAGGAGAAAATCATAGATTGTACCAGGCAGTACAGAGCATTAGTGATTTTGCCTGTGACCTAGGGATAAACATTCCCACAGGAAAAGACAGCTTATCCATGACTCAAAAATACCCGAATGGGTCTACGGTGTATTCTCCTGGCACCGTTATTATATCCTCTGTTGGGGAAGTAAGTGACATCAGAAAAACCATTTCCCCGGCCATTATTGAATCGAAGGATAGTACTTTGGTATTTATTGATTTCTCAAAAGACAAAAGGCATTTAGGTGGTAGTAGTTTTGCACAGGTGGTTAATAAACTAGGTAAAAATGCACCAACCATACAAGATAATTCTTATTTCAAGTCTGCATTTAATGCAGTTCAGGCTTTGATAAAAAACAACCTAGTACTTTCAGGCCATGACATTGGCTCGGGTGGTTTGATTACTTCTTTGCTTGAAATGCACTTCACTAACAACCAAACTGGAGCCAACATAAACCTTGAAAAGCTCCAAGGAGATCTAGTCGAAAAGTTATTCAGCGAAAACCCCGGAGTGGTACTCCAGGTGGCTTCAATCGATAACATCCAGAACATTTTAAAAGAACATGGAGTGGATGGTATTGAAATTGGTCAAGTAAACCAAAACAGAGCTTTTTCCCTATCCAATGGCAGTTCGGCCATCGAATTAGATCTTAACAACTTAAGAGACTTGTGGTTCAGGACTTCTTATTTGCTGGACAAAAAGCAATCTGGTGCAGAATTGGCAAAAGATCGATTTGATAATTATAAAAAGCAGACGTTGCAATACAATTTCCCTTCTGATTTTACGGGTAAATTTGAGCAATATAAAATAGACCAAAATAGAAAATCTTCCAGCGGTATCAAAGCGGCGATCATCCGTGAAAAAGGAGTAAATGGCGATCGAGAAATGGCCTATGCCATGTTTCTAGCTGGCATGGACGTGAAAGACGTGCACATGACCGACCTTATAAGTGGCAGAGAAGATTTAAGTGGTGTTAACATGGTGGTTTTTGTTGGTGGATTCTCCAACTCAGATGTTTTGGGATCTGCAAAAGGTTGGGCAGGTGCCTTCCTTTACAACCCTAAAGCCAAATTGGCCCTTGATAATTTTTATGCCCGACAGGACACTTTAAGTTTGGGTGTGTGCAACGGGTGCCAATTAATGGTAGAGCTTGGGTTGTTGTATCCTAACAGCACTACCAAACCTGCCTTGCAGCACAATGCCTCAGGCAAATTTGAAAGCTCCTTTTTAAATGTCACCATCCCAGAAAACAATTCTGTTATGTTGGGTTCTTTAACTGGTAGTACCATGGGCATTTGGGTAGCGCACGGTGAAGGTAAGTTTGAATTAAACGCAGCTTCTTCCGAACACAACGTGGTTATGCAGTATGCAGACACAGCCTACCCGGCCAATCCAAATGGTTCGGATGAGGCCATTGCTGGCATGTGTTCGGCTGACGGCCGACACCTGGTAATGATGCCACACCTCGAAAGAGCTACGTTCCCATGGAACTGGGCACATTACGACCAAGAATTAAAACAACATCACGAGGTAACGCCGTGGATAGAAGCCTTTGTCAACGCCAAAGATTGGATAAAGTCAAAACAATAATACTGTTCGAACTGTTATGTTAAAGCCGGTTGTAATCCAACTGGCTTTTTTTATATTAAATGTCGGTTATCATACAAAATAAAATGCAGTTGTTTCTCAGACATCTACCATTTTTTAGCTATATTAACCAACTAACTTAAATTGAATTGGCCTTATGAAAAAGTTTCTGATGTTCGCCTTAGTACCTTTAATGTCGGGTTGTCTTTTTTACAAAGAGATGCCCGTAGAATACGACTACAGTTACAAAGGAAAATTCAAAAAATACAAAACTTTTGGGTTCTTAGACAACCAAAATAAAATTCAATACGGTAGTGTGGATGAAGCGGACATGCAGTATTTCATCATCAAACACATGAACTTCTTAGGATACAAAGAAAAAGTTAAGAAGCCGGATTTATTAATTTCTTACACTTTTTTCGAAGACAGTTTAAAGTTTAGAGGGTACTTACAGCCAGAATTAGACGATTGGATTAAAAACCCACAAACCAACCTCAATTATAATTCTCGCTCCTACGATATTGACAAAGGAACACTTTTAATTCAATTGTACGATCGAAAAAGAGCCAAAACCATCTGGCAAGGTTACTCCACGGAAGTATATGGAGAGGTGGACTTTAAGAACGGAAAGGACATGAGAAATGTAGTCCGGTCCATCTTAGACAAGTACCAAGTTTTTGCCGAAGGATTCATTGAAGGCGAAGTTCAAACTGAATCCAAAACAGAAGATTAAAAAAATATCATTTTTTTTTACGCCCGGGTTGGAATAAAAAAATTTATTCCTACATTTGTACTCCCAATTTCAAGGGAACAATTTACTGCCCGATGGTGTAACTGGCAACACGTCTGGTTTTGGTCCAGAAGAGTCTAGGTTCGAGCCCTAGTCGGGCAACACATCCCGGCCCTTAAAGCCGGGATTATTTATTTAATGCAACCGGTAAATACTTCGACATGTCCACTGTAAAAATCTTCTCTGGTTCCAGCTCCCTTTACATTGCTGAAAAAATTGCACAATCTTATGGAAGCCCTCTTGGAGGTGTTACTTTTCAACATTTTTCGGATGGTGAAATGTCTCCTTTTATTACAGAGTCGGTACGTGGATGTGATGTATTCTTAATTCAATCTACCTTCCCTCCTTCTGATAATTTCATGGAGTTGTTGTTGATGATTGACGCATGCAAAAGAGCCAGTGCCAAACAGATTACAGTGGTAGTTCCTTATTTCGGTTATGCAAGACAAGACAGAAAAGACAAGCCGAGGGTAGCCATTGCGGCAAAATTATTGGCCAACCTACTCACTGCAGCTGGTGCCAATAGAATCATGACATGTGATTTACACGCAGATCAAATCCAAGGCTTTTTTGATATTCCAGTGGACCATTTAGATGGCACCACAATCTTCGTTCCTTATTTGAGAACGTTGGACCAAGAAAATTTAATTTTTGCTTCACCAGATGTAGGTGGCGTAAAAAGAACCAGGCGTTTTGCCCAGTATTTCAATGCTGAAATGGTGGTCTGTGACAAACACAGAAAACGTGCCAATGAAGTGGCTTCTATGCAGCTCATTGGAGACGTAGAAGGGAAAGATGTGGTCATGGTGGATGATTTGATTGATACTGGTGGCACCATGTGCAAAGCGGCACAATTGTTAAAAGACAAAGGAGCGCTTTCCGTTAGAGCGGTTGTTACCCACCCAGTTTTATCTGGCAAAGCATATGACAATATTGAAAACTCTGTATTAGAAGAGTTGGTTGTTACAGACAGTATTCCACTAAAACAAACTTGCAATAAGATAAAAGTGTTAACTTTGTCGGATCTTTTTGCAAAAGCGATCAGAAAAATTCATGATCACGAATCAATAAGTTCTTTATTTATTTAATTAATTATAAATTTTATTAGTATGAATTCAGTAGAGATTATAGGGTATAAAAGAGCAAATCTCGGAAAGATTAACTCCAAGCAGTTAAGAGCCGAGGGCAATGTACCATGTGTATTGTATGGTGGTGAAGAGCAAATTCATTTCCATGCTCCAATGTATCTTTTCAGACCATTGGTGTACACACAAGAGGCTCATTTTGTTACTATTAATGTAGAAGGTACAGAATACAAAGGTATTCTTCAGGACATCCAATTTCACCCGGTTAGTGAAATGATTCTTCATGCAGATTTCCTTCAATTATTCGAAGACAGAAGCATCAAAATGGATATCCCAGTTGTGCCAGAAGGAAGTTCTCCTGGTGTTGCTAAAGGTGGTAACATGTTGTTAAAGAAAAGGAAATTATCCATCAAATCTTTACCAAAAGACATGCCATCTACTATTAAAGTAGATATTTCTAGTCTTGATTTTGGTAAGACTGTAAAAGTTAACGAAGTAACTCCTGATGGTTACGAGATTTTGAACAACCCAATGACTACCATTGCTAGTGTAGAAATCCCTAGATCATTGCGTAGCACAATGGACGGCGAAGAAGGTGAAGAAGGCGAAGAAGGCGGCGAAGAAAGCGGCGATTCTGCAGAATAATCTTCTTTACAAGAAAAATAAAATTAAAAGTCCTGTGTCCAACACAGGACTTTTTTTGTATAATAGCAAGACGAATTACAACAATGAAGTACCTCATCATCGGTTTAGGAAATATAGGTCAGGAATACGCCGAAACAAGACACAACATTGGGTTTATGGTTTTGGACGAATTGGCAAAAGAACAGAACATAACTTTTGATATTAGCAAACAGGCATTTAAGGCTGAGTTTAAATTCAAAGGGCGGCACATCCATTTAATCAAACCTACTACTTATATGAATTTGAGTGGCAGAGCGATGAACTATTGGATGCAACAACTTAACATACCGAAAGAGAACACCATGGTTATTGTGGATGACCTTGCACTTCCTCTAGGAAAACTCCGACTAAGAGCAAAAGGCAGTGCCGCCGGCCATAATGGACTCAAAAACATTGAACAGGTTACAGGAGGTTCTAATTATGCGAGGTTAAAATTTGGAATTGGTGACGACTTTCACAAAGGCCAACAAATAGACTTTGTGTTAGGCAAATTCACAGAAGATGAAAAAGCGCAGTTACATGCGCTCATCGATACCAGTATCGAGATGGTCAAGGGGTTTTGCACCATTGGGGTTACTAGAACTATGAACCAATTTAACAGCTAAAAACTCCACTTCCCTCTAATAAAAATAGAATGGTAAATAGGCTGGTACTTGTCGTTCGACTCTCCTAAAAAGGCCTGTCCAATAAGGTCTACATCCAAGTTTTGCTTGGCCGATATCGTAACAACCGGACTAATAAAAGTGCTTTGATCCTGGGGCTGGTACATCAGTGACATGCCGCCAAAAACCAATGGATGGAACTGGTACATGCCCTGTACAAATGTAGAAATATTATAGCTGGTCAAAGTTTTCGGAGTCAAACCCAACGATAGCGCATCTCCTACAATTCCCAACCCTGGATTGGCTTCTCCTGCAGAGTTATATATGGCAGAAACATTAAGATATAAAGAGCTTTTAAAAGAATAATCGTAACTGACAGTACATAAAAATGCTTCATAACTTTGGGTTTTCTTATAAACTGGAGTAAAATAACTAGCCTCGCCCTTAAAACCACCTTGGCCTAGGTACCCTGCCCAACCAACCCCTACTGTAGCATCTCTTTTGTGGTAGCCACCAAGTATTTGAATGTCGTAACTTTTAATATTAAATTGATAATTGGCTGCTCCTACAAAGTCTTCCCAATTGTCTGCCATTTTAATGGCAAAATCTACAGAGGAAGATATACCCCAGTAATAACTGGCCCTAAAGGCATCGGACCCCGGCATTTCCTCATAATCAAAATCAAAAAAACTATAGGTGTTAAACAGATCATTTGGGTTCCAAACCAGTGTTTTGCCCCAATTAATGCGCTGCCTACCAATAGTCAATTCCAACTGCTCCTTAAAGTACTTAACATAGGCCCGGTCCAACATCAAATGCAAAATGGTATTGCCATTGTCAATAGGCGTCCAACTCAGATCCAGATAGTCATTATTGAACTCAAGCAATTCGGCATACATTGGTATATTCTCCACTTTATACCCATTAAACAACCTATTCCTTGCTTCCAATGCAATGGTCCATTCGTTGTTTGGCCGCCATTTGAAATTCAAGCGGTTGTGGACTAAGTTATCATAAGTGGCAAGGTCATCGGCAAAAGTGACAATCCCCATCTGTTTGACATACCCGTTGAGTTGGGTTTTTTTCTCTTTTTCTTCTTGAGCAAAAAGAGTGGCCGTACAGCAGCAAACAATCCAAACAATTAAACTACCTTTTTTCATCTTTGACAATTCGACCATCTTCCAAAGTAACTACTCTTCTCGCTTTATCAATAACCCGTTGATCATGGGTCGCAAACAAAAAGGTTGCTTCTTCTTTTTTATTGATATCCGCCATCATGCCCATTAAATTTTCGGTGGAATGAGAGTCTAAATTGGCTGTGGGTTCATCTGCCAATATAAATTTTGGTCGGGAAGCCAATGCTCTAGCCACGGCCACCCGCTGTTGCTGCCCACCAGAAAGCTCCGAGGGTTTTCGGTCCAGGTGCTTTTCTAGCCCCACCTCCTTTAACAATTCAATTGCGCGGGCATGCCTTTGTTCTTTTGGTATTTTTTGCATCAACATTATAAACTCTACATTCTCCAACGATGACAAAACAGGAATCAAATTGTAAGATTGAAACACAAAACCAATATTGTTCAACCGAAAATCGATTAATGCACTCTCCTTGAAGGTTGAAATGTCTACACCATCAATCACAACCGCACCAGAACTCGGGTTGTCCAAGCCACCCACTATATTCAGGAAGGTCGACTTGCCACTACCGGAAGGACCTACAATGGCTGTGAATTCCCCTTTTTCTATTTCTAAATCCACTTTATCTACAGCCTTCACCGGAATTTTATCAGGGTTGTATATTTTGGATACTTCTTTTATACTAATAACTGACATAACAATTTTTAAATTTTATGAAGTGCTTCTATAGGGTCCAATTTAATTGCCCTTCGAGCTGGGAATATTGCGGCCAAAACAGCCATTATCATTACTGAAAAAACGACAAACATATAATCGGACTGCTCCAAAGAAGGTCTTAAAATGCTATCAATACCCATTTTATCCAAACCATCCGAATACGACGACAAATCAATACCCTTTTCTTTAAGCGCAGTATTACTAGCCCAGCCCAAAAACAAGCCGAAAGGACCCCCTATTATGGAAAGCATCATAGTCTCATACACTATCATCGCAAATACATTGCTTTTTTTCATACCAATGGCCATGAGCATGCCTATTTCTTTGAATCTTTCTAACACCGCCATTAGCATGGTGTTGATGATACCAAAACATAGTGCAAGCATTATGATACCTACTATTATCCCCAAAGATATTTTGGATTGGCTTTGCATCACTTCCAGTTCTGGCGCCAAAGTTCTCCAAGATGCTACTTCGTTGTTACCACTTATTTGTTGTAGCGCAGTGCGAAGCGTTTCTACCGTTTCTTCTTCCTTGCACAACAAGGCAATTTCATGGAATTCCTCTGGTCCTAACTTCAATAAGTTCCTCACATCTTTGTCCAGAACATATGCAGTCAGTTCATTCTTTTTAACCGAGACAGATTCCATGATTCCTGCAACTCTAAACGAAGCAGCAACCAATTCTCCATCTTTGTCTCTAAAAGTAAGCACCACTTTTGAACGTATTTTCACCTTCAGCTTATTGGCCAAATCCCGTCCAATTACGATGGGGTTTCTTTTGATTCCCCCTAAGAAATTTCCTTCTACTATATCCGATTGCACCCTAGTTAATTGGTCTTCTCTTATGGTATCCACTCCTAAAATATCTACCCCTCTTGCAGCTTTGGCAGAAGCAATCATTCCATTGGTTTTTAGCCTGTAACTATAAGAGGCAATTGTTTTATCTCCTTCTAGTGCTTTTTTGATTTCCTGGAAGTTATCCAAAACGAAACCAACTTCTCCGTCTTTTAAGAAAGCCTTAGAATGAATTTGAACATGAGAAAAGTCTTTATTAATGGCATTGCTCAAATAACTTTTGAAAAAACCATTCATAAACGCCAACGCAAAAATCAAAGACCACACCCCCAACATAACCGCCACAACCACTACCCCACTGCGGGTTTTGTTGCGCCATACATTTCTCCAGGCAACTTTTAGTAATACCATTATGATTTTAGTGCTTTAATAATTTTCAAATTTAATATGCTTACAACCGGATAAACAGATAATAAAACCGACACTATAAATACCACCGCCGCATGGTGGATGAATATCATGGGGTCTTTGGCAAAAGGAATAATGGGTTCCACTCCAAATTTTTCGTACATATTGGCTGTTTCTCCGGTCATAACGATTGGATTCGCGTTAAAATATAAAACCAAAGGCATGGCCAACAAACTGCCCACTACCACACTCAAGGCTGCCAGCATTAAAATTTCCAAAAACATAATGAGTACCAACCTTAATTTTTGAGTTCCTATGGCGGTCATTACTCCAAACTCATAGGACCTTTCGTTGGTCATCATAATAAAAGTACCTAAAATGCCAAAGCTGATAATGAAGTATAAAATGATCAGCATAACCAAGCCACTTACATAGTCCAACTCTATGGACTGCACCAAATCTGGCAACATGGTTGGCCAGTCCATTACTTCGTATATTTCAGAATCAAACAATGTTTGGAGCTCTGCTGTTACTCCAGGAACCATATTTTGTTCTTGAACGTCTATTACATAACCTGAAATCAACCCCTCTGCACCATAAAACCATTGTGCTCGTTGAAGTGGCAAATAAACGGTTCCACTATTCATTTCAGGAGAAGGAATATCGAGCACACCCTGGACCAAAAACTTGCCTGCAGCATTGACACCATGGTATCCTTGCCCAATCAACACCAGCGTATCCCCTACGCCAAGTTCTAAGTATTCTGCCAAGCCCTCGCTAATCAAAGCGCCATCATCGTTTGGTTGGAGGTATTGGCCATGGGCTATTTTGGATTTCAAATTGGTGAGTTGGTTCTCCTTATCTGGGTCAATCCCCAAAACCACCACCCCTTTTGAATTCATTTCTTTAGATGCCAGTGCAAAGGATTCCAACCTGGGAAAAACTAATTTAACATGATCCACTCCTTCAATTTGACTTATCTGCCCCTCATCCAACGGCATAATGTTGTCCAAAATTTTCTCTTCCCAATAGCCGTCTTTATGCACTTGTATGTAACCAGTATAAAAGCTTACCGCTGTATCCACCATTCGAGCATAACTGCCCTTTTGCATCGATTGCATTACTACTGCTATAAATACAGCAAAACTAATGGAACCTACGGTGATGAACGTCCGTCGTTTATTTCTCCAAATGTTGCGCCAGGCCAAAGTAAAATACATACTACCGCAGTCTTTTCAGGTTCTGAATACTAAAAAAATTATCCGATATATCAATATCAAATACAATAGAAGTATATTCAATTGTAGTTTTTTGATTCGGATTTTCTGCTGGAATCATTTCCATATAGGTAGGGAATTTCCTCCCTTGAATTTCTTTTACTTTCGACAAGTGCATGGAGTTTACCAAAAACATATCTTCATCGTAAAACTTTACCAACAATTGGATATAATCCTTCTTTTCAACATACATTTCTATTTTCCCCCAAACCACTGCAGCTTCCTCCGTTGGAATCATTTCAATTTTATACACATCGTATCCTTGTAATGTTGTGTCCGACACCAATCGGTGGTTAAAATCACGCACAAAAGAAGACTGTTTAACCAAGTCGTCATTGGTAAAATCGGAGCCCATCCAAGACTGTTGCATCATAGATGGAGGCAATTTAATAACCCGATCAATTGAAGGTTGCCAGTTCCAGATTTCCTTTTCTCTTTTTAAAAAGGCAGCACCCTTATCTCTTGCTGGTGCTGTAATTAACGTTAAAGCATAATCATCTCCCTTTTGCCACCCTTTCATTTTCACCGTGCGTTTCCATTCTGGTCGAACTATTTCCATAATAGATTCACTTTTGTTGCTAGAGCCTTGCATTTTATCAATCATCGATTGAATGATTTGTGTTGCATCTTGTCCGAATACTGAAAAGCCACAAAAAAAGAAAGCGAAGAACAAAAATTGTTTTTTAATCATAACACCAAAGTTTAAAGCCAAATAAATGCTTTTACTATTTTCAATATCGAATTTTATTTTTTTATTACCCAATAAAACGGATACACATTAGTCTCGCAACGGTATAAAAGGTTCAAATAATTGTGTTAAATAATTCTATTAGTATACGAGTTAAAAGTATTTTGATTGGTCTCTTACCTGAAAAGGGCTTGTGGCTTGAAGACCAACAAGTGTTGATCCTATCGGATTTGCACTTTGGGAAAATCCAACATTTCAGAAAAACTGGCATTCCTTTGCCGGAAGAAAGCGAAGACAAAGCTATTGAACGGTTGATCTACTTAGTCCAGAAGCTCTCTCCCCGTTCGGTTTGGTTTTTAGGAGACTTGTTCCACAGCCATTACAACCACCAGTGGGAAATTTTCGGCCAAGTAATTAAGGCTTTTCCAAATACCAAATTTACATTAATCGATGGCAACCACGATATTCTTTCGGATTACCAATACGATAAATTTAACATAGCACGAGTAAGAGAAAAAACAATTGGCCCGCTACTTTTTAGCCACGAACCCATAACCACCGATGCTTACAACATCCATGGCCACCTACATCCGGGAATAACACTTAAAGGCAAGGGGAAGCAGCACCTCAAGTTACCAGCTTTTATTTTCAAAGAAACATCCGCTCTTGTACCAGCTTTTGGGGATTTCACAGGTGCTGTTAAAGTAAAAACAAGCCCAAAAGACAGGGTGTTTGCGGTAGCCGACAATCGGGTTATTAATATCAAATAACCGCTTACATTCATTATATATTGTATAAATTTGATATATGAATGTACGCGTGAAATTTTTAGGCGGTGCGGGAACCGTCACAGGCTCAAAATATTTATTAGAAATAGATGGTGCAAAAATTCTTATTGATTGCGGCCTTTTCCAAGGAGAAAAGGAATTGCGGCTGCGCAATTGGGACGAATTCCCTTTGGACCCTGCAGAGATAGACGCTGTTGTATTGACCCATGCCCACATAGACCACTCTGGGTACTTGCCCAAGCTAGTGAAAAAGGGGTACAACAAAAGCATCTACTGCACCCACCCCACTGCGGCTTTAACAGAAATTCTTTTGATGGATTCTGCCAAACTTCAAGAAGAAGAAGCCAATTATGCAGCCAAAAAAGGATATTCCAAGCATGCCGCTCCACAACCACTTTACAATACCGACGATGCTCAAAACGTCTTACCAAAACTTGAAAGCATAGAGTTCAACCAACCTATTAACATTTTAGACCGTGTCAAGATCAATTTTTTAAATGCTGGCCATATCTTAGGTGCCTCTATTTTAGAAGTCTACCTGGAAGGCAGTACACAAACTAAAAAATTAACCTTTTCAGGTGATTTGGGTCGAATGGAAGACCCCATCTTATACCCCCCACATTTATGTACCGAAACCGACATCTTGTTTATAGAATCCACCTATGGCGATCGGTCCAACCCTAGTGACCACATCAAAGAAGCACTCAAAGAGGTGGTTTTAAAAACTGTGGAACGGTCCGGTTGTTTGTTAATACCTGCTTTCGCAGTTGGTAGAACTCAATTAATTACCAACTTGATAAAAAGCTTGCAGGAAAAAAATGAAATACCAATGCTGCCGATCTACATTGATAGCCCAATGGCCATCAACACCACCAATTTATACCGAAAATTTGAGGCATTCCACCAATTAAAAGATACCGACAACGACCCTTCCAACCATTCGGCTTTTGATGCACAAAACATCCATTACTACAAAGCCCAATCCAGTTCTTTGGTCTTAAATACTATTAGAAAAGGAGCCATCATAATTTCTGCCAGTGGGATGTGTACAGGAGGAAGAATCCTGCACCACATGTACCACCGGTTAAAAAGAAAAAATGACAGCATCCTCTTTGTTGGGTACCAGCCTCCTGGCACCAGGGGAAGAAAAATTCTGGATGGAGAGCCAACAGTAAAGATTTTCGGAGAAGTTGTTAAAGTGGAATGTCATGTTGAATCTATTGACGGGCTCAGTGCCCATGCAGATAAAGATGAATTGCATAAATGGCTGTTAAATTTTAAAAGCAAACCAAAAAACACATTTATTATCCACGGAGAAAAAAAGTCTTCGGAAGCCCTTAAATACTTCATTGACAGAGATTTAAAATGGAATTCGGTAATACCTGAATATCTAAAAGGGTATACTTTATTTGAAAATATTTAGATTTTTAAAAAGTCCATGCAACCAATCGGACTGCATCTGCATCTTCTAATTGAAGACATTTAAAATGAGGTTAAAAATATTCAAATCAGCTACCGAAGAAGAACTGATTGAGCAATGTAAAAACAACAGCAGCAAAGCTCAGCATTTACTCTTTGAAAAATATGCTCCGAAAATGATGGGGGTATGTATGCGGTATGCAGGAGATAAGGATACTGCGGAAGATTTGATGATTAATAGTTTCATGAAAGTGTTTGAAAAACTAGATCAATTTAAAAAAGAAGGAAGTTTTGAGGGTTGGATTAGGCGCATAATGGTCAACGATTGCCTTAGTTATATTCGAAAAAACAAAGGCATGTACCTCGAAGTAGAATTGGAAGAAGCAGAATACCAGTTGGATTACAACAACCTCAGTGACCATTTGGAAACTGAAGATTTGATCAATCTGGTAAATGAACTTCCATCGGGATACAAAATGGTGTTTAATTTATATGCAATTGAAGGTTTCACACACCAAGAAATAGCGGAAAAATTAAAAATTACGATTGGGACTTCAAAATCTCAATTAAACAGAGCTAGGAAACATTTACAATCCAAATTGGCTCAATTAGAAATTAGAGAATTAAATACAAACAGTCATGGAAAATAACAAACTGGATCAGTTATTTGCCAAAAAACTTAAGGAAGCACCTATAGCTCCTTCGGACCAGGCTTGGCAAAAGCTCAACAGCAAACTGAATAAAAAAAATAGTAAAACCTCTATCATTTGGTATGCTGTGGCTGCTTCTATAACACTGTTTGCAATTACTTTCTTATGGTTATCTGATCCAATAACCGAAGAAACACCAGCACCTTTGTCTTATGACTCAACAGCCAATAAAAAATCAAATAAGAATCCCTCTGCATTAAAAGAAATTGCAGCTGCTGATCCTATAGATATAAAGGAGCCCAATGCAAGCTCGGAGGAACAAAATAGCACTACTGGTATCCCCTCTAAGGTTTTACCTAACAACAACAACCAAGACAACAACCAACTAAGTATTACCCTCAAGGAAACGCACAAGAGCAGTACAACAAAGCAGACTGTTACAAACACAGCACCAGAGCAGGAATCTGTAACCACCGAAAAAGTCAATACCGAGGTTGTTGCAGCAACTGAAAACAATAAAGAAGAAATTACCAATGGAGTTTCTATGACTTACCAACTTGGTGATTATAGAAAGAAAAAGAATACCGTTCAAGAAACGGACCAGCAGCCGAAACCAGAAAAAGAGCAGACAACGGAAGAAAGAAAAGTTTCCAAACTAAAAAAAGTACTCAACTTTGCAAAAGAGTTGAAAAATGGGGACAGTGGGCTCAATGGGATTAAAAATGCCAAAGACGAATTCTTCGACTTCGGTAAAAAAAATAAAAAGAAAAACTCAAAATAAAAGGATATGCGGACGACAATAGGGATTTTAATTTTGATCATTATGGTTGCTTTTGGAACCAATGCACAAGAAAAGATTGATACGGTTACTATAAATTTCGGAGAAAAAAGTAAGCTAGTGATCATTGTTCATGACCGAGAGGACTTGAGCACTTTAGCTGAATACGATCTAAACGCTATTCTGGAAGATATTAAAATGAAGTTAGACACGGTTAACGGGGAGAGCAGACTAGTAGATGTTTCGGAAGAAGAAAACCAGACCTATTTAAATGATACTACCATAACAGTTGAAACCAAAAATGTAGCTGTGGTAGTAAACAAGGGAAGTACAACCGTTGAGGTTCAAAATGAAACTACTCCCGAAAAAAATCCAGAAGAAGAAGATAAAAGAAGAAGATACCGCACCAAGCACAGCTTTAATTTTGATTTCGGAATCAACCAAGTGATGGAAGATGGCAAGTTTCCCGAAGCCAACAATGCACCATACGCGGTGAGGCCATGGGGTTCTTGGTATGTAGGCATCAACTCGGTCAATAATTTTCATTTGGGCGGGAGGATTTTTGCGGAACTAGGTTTTGGAGTTAGTTGGTACAATTTTAAGTTCCAAGACCATTCCATTCGAATCTTAAAAACCGATGATGGGCTTGAATTTTACAAAGACCCTGAAACCAACAGAAGTTTTGTAAAAAGCAAACTAACTGCGACCTACATCAACGCTTCTTTGGTTCCAATCATTCAATTGGGATCCAAAGTCAACAACCGAAAAAATCGAGTCTTTGACTCCAAATACAGACCTCGTTCTGGAGTAAGGCTTGGTTTAGGTGGATATGTAGGGTACAGAATTGACAGTTATACCAAATACGTCTACCGAGTTAATGGGGATAAAAAGAAAGAACACCACAAAGACAATTATTATCTCGACAACTTGCGGTACGGAATTCGGGCACAAATTGGAATAAAATCTACAGATTTCTTTATCAATTACGACCTAAATAAATTGTTCTACGAAGGAAAAGGGCCTAA
Source organism: Cytophagales bacterium Alg240-R148 (assembly GCA_900537185.1). Taxonomy (GTDB): domain Bacteria; phylum Bacteroidota; class Bacteroidia; order Cytophagales; family Cyclobacteriaceae; genus Alg240-R148. The sequence goes on along the minus strand of LS999826.1, from coordinate 469,936 downwards.
CCTGAACGCTTTCAGCTTCGGGGTAACTTTCTAAAAACATTGCACATACCAACAACCAATAAGCTGCCTTTTGAAGGCAAACAGGAAAACTATGTCAAATTCAAAATAAGAAAATCATGAAACAACTACTTACTATCGCACTTATTTTCACACTGTTTAGCCCAGCTTGGGCACAGGAAGAAGAAAAAGAAAAAAAAATAAAACGAAATTACGGAACTACTCCCTATTTCAATTTTGAATTTGGAATTAACAATTGGATAGGAGCAGATGGATTCCCAGACAAAAACAATGAAGCGTATACAGTTAAACCCTTTGGGAGTTGGTATGTTGCTTTGAAGGCTTCCAACCTAACGCATATAAGTGGAAAAGCATATTTGGATTGGGGGGCAGGTGTTAGCTGGTACAATTTCAAATTCCAAGACGCCACCACCAGAGTAATTAAAGAGGATGATGGGGTGAAATTTGTAAGGGACCCTTCTGTTAATTCGGCCTTAAAAAGTAAGTTAACTGCTACCTACATCAATATACATGCGGTACCAACATTTTCTTTTGGACAAAGAAGGTATAGAAAAAGAGGCTGGTTCGACAGCAACAATTCTGGATTTAGAATTGGAATAGGTGCCTATGCTGGTTATCGTTTGGACTCCTATACCAAAACTGTCGTCTACGAAGAAAACAAAAAAAACAAGGACAGAAAAAAAGATGCTTATTTTATCAACAACTGGAGATATGGTGCCAGAGTATTGTTTGGGTTTAAGGATGTGAATGTATTTGTTGATTACGATCTTAACAAATTCTTTTATGACAACAAAGGCCCTGAGCTCAACGCATTTACATTTGGTGTTAGCCTATAAAAAAAGGTGGAATAGGGAGAGGTTGGTACTTCTCCCTAACGCTTAAGTACTTTATCCCGGTCTTCGCCGCTCAACCCCAACACCATTACAATTTTATTTCTAGAAGGTTTGTTTAATGTATAAAAAGCCAAAATTAAAATATACATAACCAAGTAAACGACCCCATCAAAATAATAATACAACAATACCAACCCAATCATGGGCGTTTCCAAAATAGCAAAACGCACAATAAACGCTTGTAACAGTTTTTGAAGTTTTTGATCCAAATCCATAGGTTGGCGCGCCAACGCCACCAATCGGCCATAAACTACCTTACTCGCCACTATCGCTCCTACTACTAAAACAATTGCCGCTACTTTGATGTTCAAATCAGAAGCGTCTTCCAACTGCTTCCCAGTTGCATTTTGTTTTTCCAAAAAAGCATAGAAAAAGAACAGCAAAGGAGGGGCGATGATCAGATTAAATAGCACATTTATTTTTTGCATATATTTATCCATAAAACAAATATGCATTAATACTGACAAAAAGTGATGAAATATTCTGATATATACTTAAATTGTGGGTTTAATTAATGCCATATTCTGTAGAGACCAAATGATTGAAGTAGAAAGAAAAAACACCAGAAAAGAACAGGTCATCCAAACTGCGACTGAGCTATTCAAAGACAAGGGATATGCAGCTACTTCAATGCGCGATTTGGCCAATGAACTAGGAATTGAGGCGGCAAGCTTGTACTACCACATAAAATCCAAGGAAGAAATTTTACAAAGCATTTGTTTCGAAATGGCAGACGCATTCATTCAGGGACTGGACGATGTAGAACACCGCGATATTTCGAACAGAGAAAAACTGTACCAAGGCATCATCAACCACACCAAGGTTATTGCTAGAGACTTACCAGCTGCAGCAGTATTTTTGAATGAATACCGGTATTTGAGTGCCCCATGGTTAAAAAAGTTTTTAAGGCTGCGCATCAACTACATCAACCGTTTCAAAAAAATTATAGAAGACGGTATTAAAGAAGGAGAATTTAAAAATGTAAATAAAAAATTAGCCGTAATGACAATTTTTTCATCCCTAAATTGGATGCCCAACTGGTACAACCCAAAGGGCAAAATTGATCCAGAAGCCGTAAGCAAGCAACTGGCCCAATTGCTGATAAATGGTCTTGGCTAAACCCTGATAACCCTTAAACCCACAAAATTATGTATGGAGGAGGCAATTCTTTTGAAGATGTTTACGACAAAGAATTAAAGCATGAAGACCCCGAACAATTAGCTGAATTTGAAGCCAGAATTGAAAGGGGAGAAAAAATAGAATCTACAGATTGGATGCCAGAATTGTACAGGACCCAACTGATAAGAATGATTGAACAACACGCACACAGCGAAATAATTGGGTCGTTGCCTGAAGGAACCTGGATTACAAGAGCACCTGGTTTTAAAAGGAAATTAGCCCTTATGGCTAAGGTGCAAGACGAAGTTGGCCATGCGCAATTGTTGTACGCTGCTGCTGAGACATTGGGCAAATCAAGAGAGGACATGATCACAGATCTGATCAATGGCAAGTCCAAGTATTCGAACATTTTCAATTACCCTGCATTTACTTGGGCCGATTCCTGCTTTATTAGCTGGTTGGTAGATGCTGGTGCCATCGTCAATCAAATTGCCAACAGCAAAGGAAGTTATGCTCCTTATTGTAGAGCATTAGAACGCATTTGTGCCGAAGAAGCATTCCATTTAAAGTATGGCCACCACTGCGTCATTCATTTGGCAACAGGTAGCCCTGTGCAAAGACAAATGATGCAAGAGGCTGTCAACCGATGGTGGAAACCGATGGTGCATTTTTTCGGACCTCCCGACAAAGATTCTGTACATACTAGAATTTTAATGAAGTGGAAGGTTAAGATGGCTAGCAACGATGAGTGCCGCAACCAGTTTTTTGATATGTATGTACCGAAAATTTGGGAGCTTGGATTGGAAATCCCTGATCCAAACCTTAAGAAAGATCCTGAAACTGGAATTTGGAATTATTCAGATCCAGATTGGTCTGAATTTAAAAGAGTCATCAACGGCGATGGGCCATGCAACAAAGAAAGGTTGGCGGTTAGAAGAATTGCCGAAGAACGTGGTCTTTGGGTTCGCCAAGCACTAAAGAGTCCTAAAGCTACTTATACAACCCCACTCGCTTAATATGGAATCACTTGACCCACGCGTAGGCAGGCTTGGTATCCCAGAAAACTGGGGGACTTTAGAGCCTAAATCTAACTTAGACCAACTAGAAACTTTTGAAGTTTTTAGTATCATGAAAGAGAACAAACCATTCACCCATGTAGGCATTGTTCATGCTCCGGATGAAGAAATGGCATTGGTATTTGCAAAAGAACAGTATGGCAGAAGGGATTCTACCCTAGCCATGTGCATCGCCAATTCATCCAATGTTTTGGTTTCTCCTTTTACAGACAACAACCAGAACCTCTACGATTTTTTAGAACCTTCCAAGGCACTTGAAGATTCCGTATCTGAATACCAAGTTTTTCACCTTTATAAAAGAGGAAAACAACACCAGCATGTTGGTGAAGCAGAAGGAAAAGGATATGAAGATGCCTTGAACCGTGCCAAAGAGCAATACGATGGTTCTAAACCCGTGCTTAACATTTGGTTAATCAAATCCGAACATCTTTTATCGACCGATGAAGAAGATGCACAGATTTGGGCAACAACTCCTGAAAAAAAGTTCAGAGAAGCTACCGACTATAGAGCAGCGGATAAAATTAAAAGGTTCAAACAAGAAAAAGCTTAAAATGAAAAACGAAGCAATTAAAGAACTTCTGTATAAAATGGCCGACGATCAGTTGGTTTTGGGCCATAGAAATTCAGAATGGAATGGTCTTGGACCAATACTAGAAGAAGACATTGCCTTTTCGTCTATGGCACAAGACAAAATTGGTCAAAGTCTAGAGTTTTATTCTATTCTAAATGAAATGGGTGAAAAAGACCCAGACACTATTGCTTTTACTCGAAAAGCAGACAAATTCAAATGTTGCCAATATGTCGAACATCCAATTGGAGAATATGACTTCAGTCTGGTGCGGCACTTTTTCTTCGATTATGCCGACTACCACAGATTCGAATTACTCAAAAACTCTAAAGTAGAACGCATTGCAATGGCTGCAAAAAAATTTCAGAGTGAATCGAAATACCACATCATGCATGCCAATGCTTGGATGAAACAACTTGGTAACAGCGATGTTTCCATAGAACGCATGCAGAACTGTTTGAACGAAGGAATTGCCCTTGCACTTGGCATATTTGAACCTTCTCCAATGGAAAATGTTTTAATAGAAGAAGGTGTATTTGAAGGAGAAAAGAAATTAAGTGAAAGATGGCTTAGTTCTATACAGAGTATACTAAGTAAAACAGAATTGTCTATGCCGGACATTAGTACCGCCCCTATCAATGGAGGTAGACAAGGCAAGCACACTCCTCACCTTCAACCTTTACTGGATGAAATGTCAGAAGTGTTCAGTATTGATCCAGAGGCAGAATGGTAATAGACAAAAATAAATACAACGAAGCATATATTTTAGAGGTCCTTCAGCAAGTGAAGGACCCTGAAATACCTGTGCTTTCTTTAATCGATCTTGGGGTAATTAGAAAAGTAGAACTCAACAACCCTTCGCAATCTATCAAGATTACTATGACCCCAACTTTTGCAGGGTGTCCGGCTTTGGAGCATATGAAAAATGAAATTATTGAAGTTCTGAATGCCGATGGATTTGAAAAAGTTGAAGTTGAGATCAATTTTGAAGACCAATGGAACACCAATATGATTTCAGAAAAGGGGAAAAAAGCATTAAAAGAATTTGGTATATCCCCACCGCCAGGTCATAATATGGTAATCGATCTAGAAATTCTTGAAAATGTATTGTGCCCACATTGCGACAGCCACGACACCACAACTCGAAGCGTGTTTGGTTCTACACTTTGTAGATCCTCGCATTTCTGCAACAATTGCAACCAATTTTTCGAACAATTCAAACCTATTTAATAATTTTTCGTAAACCAAAGTTTAACGGCTTTATACAATGAGACATTCACACGCATATGCTTTTGCAATATTTTTGATAATTTCTATTAGTTGTGGTGATAAAAAAACATCCAACAAAGAAACACAAACTTCAAAATACACCAAAATAGATTCTTTGAGATCTACTTACCTAGGTTTGCAAGATAGCGTGGTACATGCCTGGAATGTTATGATCCATGACGACAATGAAAAACTTTCCACACTGTCTCGTTTATTGGATGAGGTGGAGTTTGCCGGAGGAGTAGACGCTGGGCTTTTAGCCTCTTTAAAAGCTCGAATAACTGCATTAAAAGAGATGCGCTACGACCGAGAGTCCATGGCCGATTCTGATCTAATTGATCAATATGACATTGCCTCACAAAATTTAGTAAATGAAGTTATTGTCTTGGTGCAAAACCATCCAGATTTTGATCGTTTTCCTTTGATGAACGAGTTCATTCAAGAAATAAGCGCTTCGGACGGACGCATACTATTTCTTAGAATTGATTACGACGATTGGGCCATCGAATACAATAATTTTCTGAAAGAAAATGAATCCAACTTAGAGGAAATTGACAATACCATTTTAAACATTCAACTGTCTCTGTTCCAACTAGAAGAATAAATCCCGAATACAAGCACCTCCTAATTATTGTTATTCGTGCATTTTTTCAGTATTTTTTGTAGTGCAATCTCAATTCTATGAAAAAATACGGTTACTTATTGGCTTTTATTTTACCAGCAGTGTTGGTATGGAGTACCACTTTGGGCGGCCCATATATTTGGACTACATTGGCCCTTGTTTTTGTCGCATTCCCGCTACTTGATTATATGGTTGGCCTTGACACAAGCAACCAAAATGAAAAGTCCCTTTTTTTCACCTATACTTTATACACCTGGGTAGCCGTACAGATAGGCTTAATTCTTTGGGGCATGTATTTCTCTTCTACACGTTTTGAGGCAACTTGGTGGAAATGGTTGGTTCTATTGGTCAGTACGGCGGTATCTACAGGTGGTATCGGTATTACAATAGCGCATGAACTTGGACACAAAAAAAACAAGCTTGCTCAAGCACTAGGCAAAACACTATTGATGACCACCTGTTACATGCACTTCCACATTGAGCACAACAAAGGCCACCATGTTCGTGTAGGCACCCATCAAGATCCCGCTACTTCCAGAAAAGGCGAACATTTTTATGCCTTTTTTATTCGATCTGTAGTGATGGGTTATATCAGTGCATGGAACATTGAAACCAGTCGATTAAAAAGAAAAGGTTTGTCCAACTGGACTTCCCACAACAAAATGATTGGTTTTGCCTTCCTCCCTTTTATTTTCTTTGCAATTGCAGTCGCCTTGCTCTTTTGGTTTGGGGTGGATTGGCATTGGAACATGACCATTTTCTTTTTTGGACAAGCTTTTTTTGCTGTTCTATTCTTAGAATTGGTCAATTACATTGAACATTACGGATTAAAAAGAAGTATAAAAAACGGGCAAATAGAAAGGGTCTCCCCTATGCATTCTTGGAATTCTAGCTTTTTGCTTTCGAATTTCTTGTTATTTCAACTACAAAGACATTCCGATCACCACGCCACAGCCATTCGGCCTTATCAAAACCTCCAACACCATGATATAAGCCCACAGCTACCGGCTGGATACCCCACAATGGTCCTTTTGGCTTTAATACCTCCTATCTGGTTTAAAACCATGAACAAATTATTACTTGAATACCAAAGGATATCTACCTAGATATTTGCAATAGTATCAATTTTTCACTAATTTCTAACGAGCGTTAGACATTGAATATGATCAGCACCCTTACCATATTCCTTTTTTTATTGATAGGTTCTTCCGAAGAAAAAACAATGCCCCCCAATTGCAATGAAGACAGTAAAAGTTATGAATACCAATGCACCTATTTTTCAAGTGATTGTTTGTGTTATGTAACCGTACTTTGGAATTCTGGGTTAAAAGGCCAATGGGGAACCACCACTTGTTATATGATTATAAAAAGTGATGGGTCTCCCAATAAGTACGGCTATGGAGGAAACTCCGATGCACTAAGAGAAAAGTGCCTTTTCCCTTCTTAAGCACCTTGCCCCTTAAGACAATGCTTTTAACAAATCGTGTTGGGTAATAATATGTACCTTATTCTGCTCGTCTCGAACCATTACGGCTTTGTCCTTTTTATTCAACATAGATGAAATCACATCCAATGTTTCATTGATAGCAACAAACTGAATAGCACCATCCATAATACTATGAATTTGATCTTGTGCTATGGCTGGGTTTTCTATCAATTTCGGCAAAAGGTTATTGGCCGATACACTCCCAACAAATTGATCTCCATCCACTACAGGTAGTTGGTCAATGCCCCTCTCGTTCATAAGTTTTATTGCACCAGCAATGGTCATGTCTTGGTCTACCATCTGCAATTCAGATTGGCCATTTCTGTTTTTCACTACATCTGCTGCAGTAGCAAAAGACCGGTCGTTTAAAAATCCATGGTCTTTCATCCAGTTGTCGTTGTACACCTTGCCCAAGTAACGGGTTCCATGATCTGGAAGAATGATCACCATTGTATCCTCTTCTGTAAGGTTCTTTTTTGCATATTCCAACGCACCATATACGGCAGATCCGCTAGACCAACCTACAAACAAACCTTCTTCACAGCTCAACCGGCGGGTCATCAATGCACCGTCTTTGTCCGTTACTTTCTCAAAAACATCTATAAGTGAAAAATCTACGTTTTTCGGTAAAATATCTTCCCCGATACCTTCTGTTAAATAAGGGTATATTTCACTCTCATCAAAATTACCCGTTTCTTTGTACTTCTTAAAAACACTGCCGTAGGTATCAATTCCCACCGTTATTACTGCCGGGTTTTGTTCTTTTAAATATTTCGATGTTCCACACATGGAACCTCCAGTACCCACACCAGCAGCATAATGTGTTATTTTCCCTTCCGTTTGTTCCCAAATCTCAGGCGCCGTGGATTCATAATGCGCTTCTGCATTGGAACGGTTGTCGTATTGGTTCGGATAAAAAGAATTTGGAATTTCAGCATGGAGTTTTTGAGCAACTGAATAATACGACTTGGGGTCGTCGGGTGCTACATTGGTAGGGCAAACAATAACTTCGGCTCCAACTGCTCTTAAAATATCAATCTTTTCTTGTGACTGTTTGTCTGCCAAAGTAAAAATACACTTGTATCCTTTTGAAATGGCAGCAAGTGCCAATCCCATACCGGTATTCCCACTTGTCCCTTCGATAATGGTACCTCCAGGCTTTAACACGCCTTCTTTTTCGGCATCCTCCACCATTTTAAGAGCCATTCTGTCCTTCATGGAATGCCCAGGATTGAAATATTCTACCTTTACAAGAATGGTCCCTTTTATTCCCTCCGTTACTTTATTGAGTTTCACCAAAGGTGTATTTCCTATGGTTTCGATAATAGAATTGTAGTACATGTTTGGTTTTTTTTCAAAATTACAAAATATGTACTCAATATAAAATGAATTAACCTGCGCCTTTTCCTGCAAGTAAATATAAAACAGCCATTCTTATGGCCACTCCGTTTTCCACTTGATCCAAAATAATGGCATGATCAGAGTCTGCTACGTCGGAGTTCAATTCAACTCCCCTATTGATGGGACCTGGGTGCATCACCACAATTTCTTTGTCCAAGCCATCCAGCAGGGCTTTATTTACGCCATAAAACAAAGAATATTCTCTTAGAGAAGGGAAATATTTTATTTGTTGCCTTTCCAGCTGAATTCTTAAAACATTTGCCACATCGCACCAGTTCAACGCTTTTTTAAGGTCCAATTCTACTTGAACTCCCAAAGTTTCTATGTATTTGGGCAGTAAAGTTTTTGGGCCACACACTTTCACTTCTGCTCCTAGTTTCTGCAAGGCAAAAATATTGGAAAGCGCCACTCTAGAATGTAAAATATCTCCTACAATTAATACTTTTTTACCTTGTACATCCCCTAGTTTTTCTCGAATTGAAAAAGTATCTAATAAGGCCTGTGTTGGGTGCTCGTGGGTACCATCCCCCGCATTTACGATATTGGCATCGATGTGTTTCGAAAGAAAGTGTGGTGCTCCTGGGCTGGCATGCCGCATTACAACCATATCTACTTTCATGGCCAATATATTGTTGACAGTATCCAAAAGCGTTTCGCCCTTCTTCACTGAGCTATTGGAAGATGAAAAATTGATTATATCTGCTGACAATCGTTTTTCGGCCAATTCAAAGGACAACTTTGTTCTGGTTGAATTTTCAAAAAAAACATTGGCAATAGTAATATCTCTAAGTGAAGGGACTTTTTTGATTGGCCGATTGATTACTTCTTTAAATGAATCAGCGGTTTCGAATATCAAATGGATATCATCTGCTGTCAAGTCCTTAATACCTAGGAGGTGTTTTTGTGATAATTCCTGCATTAATTTTCTTCCTTATTTATCAACCAGATAGTATTTTTCTTAAATCCTTGCTCTACCAACTCTACTAGTATTCGCTGATTTTCAATGGTATTAACATTTTTCCCTATGTAGTTGGGTTCCACTGGTATGTCTCTCGAATATTTTCTATTTATTAGGGTTAGTAACTCCACTTTTCTCGGCCGGCCAAAAGCTATCATTGCATCCATAGCAGCTCGCACCGTTCTACCAGTAAATAAAACATCGTCTATCAAAACAACTTTTTTATCTTCGACCAGAAAAGGCACTTTGGTGGCATTGGGTGTAACGGGCACATCCCTTCTTCTAAAATCGTCGCGGTGGAAAGTTGGGTCAATGTACCCCAAAGGAACAGATTGCCCCACATAGGATTCCAGTCTTTTCTGAATGTTTTCTGCTAAGTAGATACCTTTAGGTTGGAGACCAAGAATTACTGAGTCCGAAAAATCTCCATGGTTTTCAATTAGCTGTTGGCACAATCGGTTGATTGTGAGGTCAAGTAGTTGGGGTCCTAGAATTAAGCGCTTTTGCATACTAGGATACAAATATAAACAAAGCTATTAAGACCTTAGTCCAAAAAGTCATGAAAATTTTAACGACAGGTTAATTTTGAACAGATATTTTATTCACATACAAGACTTTTCTCTTTCTTACCACTCCTTCTACAGTTGGATTTTTGATTGTCTGGTAACCCCAAACATAAAAATGATTTTCGTACCAATGGTCCAGTTTCCCTTCATCCAACTCAGAATCTAAAACATCAGATTCGTATCGCATGGCAATATTGATGGTAGAATCTTGAACGGACTCGCTCGTGTTTAAAATCGATTTGTAAACAATTCCTTCTTCATTTTTATACAAAATATTCGTTTTGTCTTTCCCCATATGAAAGGCTCCAATTTTATCGAGGATTTTTTGGCTAACCTCCTCTATTTTTAGCGAATTTTCCCATTGAACCTCTCCCTTTTCATCGAAAACCACAAGAGAAATACTTCTATAATCATAAATATTATTGGGGTTTTTGCTGTATTTGGAAGTCCTTCTGGCATAAAAAGCGTTAGGGTCCTCCCCGTTGTCTACGAATATTTCATGTCCATAATTATTGTTGTCATATTCCGGATCAAATACCTCCACCAGCACCACCATTTTGTTGTCAATAAATTGCATCTCATGCACAATGGCATTGGTTTTAAACCCACCTTCTTTTGTTTGGCCTTTGGCTTTTATTTTAGATGCTTTTTTTCCTTTCATATAATCAAAAAACCGATCCAATACTGGAAAATATACATAACTCAAATTACTTTCCCCTTCTGCATTAATTTTGGAAAAATACAATCCTTGTGAAGTATTGTTTACTTGATTTCCAAAGGTTCCTACAAAAAAACCTTCTCCTTTATCCGATATGTGAGAGACACCATCCACCGCCTTCATTTTATCTTTAAATGGAACAGAGTTTTCGTAAACCAGTTCTGCCTCCATATTGAAGCACTTGAAAGACATTTTATGTTTACCAAACAAATCGCGCTCTGAAATCAATATTTTGTAAAAGTCCAAATTCCTATCGATTTCCAAATTTATAATGTCCCCTTTGTTGTTAAAAAAACTAGGTACAACCGCAGTTTTACCAGTGGTCAAATCAAACATCAAAAACGAGGGTCTGTTGTTGTAGTACCCTCCTATCATCATGGTGTTTTTTAACACACTCAAATGGGTTACCAAAATTTCAAAATCGTTCTTAAACGAGAGCCCGTAATAAAGCCCTTTTCTAAGGTCAATTTTAAACAGCAAAATATCGGTTTTTGTAGTGAGGTCACCCTTAAAAAATAAGAGGTATAAAAATTCATCAAAGACATCGTACCCCTTCAAGATGTATTTATCATTTACCGGAATATTCATTGTGTAAACCTGTTCTAAATCAGTATTCAAACAGCTAATATTCCAAATTAAATGTCCTTTTTGATAAACTTCTGTATCGTCTACAATGGCCAAACCATGCTCCCCTACTGGTATAATAATTTGGTCTCTGTCGTAGGGTTCAATAACCCTTTCGTAGCGTGCAACTTGTTCAATTTGAGCCAAGGCCTCCGCTCCTCCCATCATATTAAAAAGGGCAACAAAACCTGCAACCAATATTTTTTTAGGTAAAGCACTCATAGACTATGTTCTTAAATAAGTTTGTTTAAATAAAATACTTTTCTTTTTCCTTTAACCTGTTCTTCACTTTTATTTTTTATTTTTTGATTGCCCCAGGTTATAAAGTAAGGACCATACCAGTGTTCCGCATCCCCCATGTCGGTTACTTTAACCTTATCCGTATCAAATGTAGTTTTTACTTTAGTTCCTGAATATTCTTCCTTGCCTCCTTGATTGTTTATTATGACCTTGCTCACTTTTCCCTCATAAGTAAACGCCAATTCCAATCCGTATTCTAATTTTTTAACATTTATTCTTTCAGACAACCGCATAATTTTAGTCTCTTCAATTTTAAACGCTTGGTCCCATTTTAGGTTCCCTTTTGCATCAAAACATGCTACAACACCATGGGTATATAAAAAACCGTCAAAAATGGTTCTAGTTTCAAAATGAGACCTTCCGCCATAATAAGTTGGAACCCTCTCTGTTCTATATACTGGGTAATAGGCTTCGCCCACCACTAGGTAATCTTCCCCTAATTCAATCGCATCGTGAGACAATATTCTGTATTTCGAACGCACATCCTTCCCTTTAGAATTCTTTTTTCCGGCTTTGGTTTCTGCTCTTTTTCGTTCGTCTCGACCCATAAAGCTGTAAAAATTTTTCAGCTCAGAAAACTTATAATATTTCATAAACTTGCTTTCGGAGTTGAAGTACTTTGTTATAAAGAACCCCTGAATACCGTCATTGTTTCTTTTAGAATACGAGCCCAGAATAAGCAATTCCCTTTTGTTAATTTCCGTTACCTGCCCCCCTTTTAAATCGAACCCTTCTTTGGGCTCAATTTTCAAATCATCTCCAACAATTTTACCTTCATTGTATTTGCGTACCAATAGCAAATCTTGTCGGTTGACATCCATAGAAACCGAGACATACGCCCCTGCTTCAAAGGACGGGTTGATATTGACAATTTGGCTTTTTTTAGATTCAAATGCCAAGGGTAAAATCTCCAATTCAGCCTCAAAAAGGTTTATTTTCAGTAAAGTTGGAGTCTTTTTTACCTTCCCAGCCAATATTAGGTCTGGATAGGCCACTTTTAATTGGCTCAGAATAAAACCTTTCGCAAAAACATAATCGTTTTTTTCAATTTCTCCATTGTGCACCATCATTTGAACAACGGTTATGGTTTCTCTAGCATCTGAAGAAAACAAAAGAATGGCCCGACCTTGTTTGTATTCGTATCCATTTAAATTCAACCTGCTGTCGCAATCAAAAACACCTGCATACTTCTGCTGTAAAAGTGTATCGTACACTTGAAAAGAATAATACGACCTCCCGGCCTTCTTCCTTCCATATTCTTCTTTTACCAATACCACTCCGTTCACATCCGCCGGAATTACAACCGGTCTTGAAGCTTTGGAATCATAGGGAATTTCAACTCTTTTATTTTGACCATATGAAAACTGGATGATCAAAAAGAACACCAATCCATTTAAAAATAAGTTCTTCACATTTATCATTTTATAAAAAATCTATCTTTACTCAATTAAAACCACGCTTTAGATTTAAACCCAACCTAGAGATACCCAGTCTTATTATTAAAATATTTTGTTTTTATCCCCATTTTCTGAATTGGGTCTAACAGGATAATTTGGCCTCGTTTTTACTTCGCAATCATTCACTTTATTTCAATTTAATTGTACATTTACTTATATAAAACAATAACCCTAAAAATATCATTTCCTATTTCCCAAATTAACCTTATGGATTCTATATCAAACAAAGATGTTGTAAAAACATTAAAACAACTTTCAGGTTTATTGGAATTGCACCAAAAAGAAGACCACAAAATTAAGGCCATAAATAATGCTACTTTTAATTTGGAGCGATTAAATTACACTTTAGCCTCTAAAAAAGGGGACGACATAGCAGCCATTCAAGGAATTGGAAAATCTTTGGCCCAAGACATCAACCACATATTAGAAACTGGAACCCACCCCATGTTGGTAAGTTTAGAAGCCGAAACACCAAAAGGGGTCTTAAAAATAAGTGAGCTAAAAGGAATAGGAGCAAAAAAAGTACGAAGCCTTTGGAAGGACCTTGGGATTCTGAGCATGGAAGCGTTAAAGTTGGCTTGTAACGAAAATAAAGTCTCTAAACTAAAAGGATTTGGGGCAAAAACAGAAGAAAACATCCTCCAACAAATTGCTTTTATCAACCAGCATATAGGATCTGTTCACCTCAACCAAGCGATGGAGGTGGCGCAAGAACTTCTACCTTTGATTCAGGCAATCTGTAACAATGCTGCTATTACTGGTGCAATTAGGCGGCGGGCCTCTACTTTGGACAAAATTGAAATTATTGCCGCAGGTACCGATGCAAAAAAAATGGAAGAACTAATCACTTCCTCCAATTCTTTCGAATTACAGCCCAGCACATGCGGCCCTTTTACAACAAGGGCCATACATGTTACTAGCCAAGTTTCGGTTCATATCCACCTTTGTTCGGAACCGTCCTTTTACAACGAATGGATGCGTACTACCGCTCGCGCACGCCATTTATATGGAGTTAAAAAAGAGGGTTTAACCCTCCAAAAGTTATTAAAACAAAATACTTTTTCTTCCGAAGAAGCCATGTATGAAGCCTTAGAGTTTCCGTATATCGAGCCTGAACTAAGAGAAGGTAGTTTTGAATTAAACTACAGCAAAGAGAGCCCTCCTCCTCAATTGTTAAAGTTAACAGATTTAAAAGGACCTTTGCACAACCATTCCACCTACAGCGATGGTGTCAATACCTTAGAAGACATGGCGGTTTGGTGCAAAGAACAGGGGTACGAATACCTCGGCATTTCGGACCATAGCCAATCCGCTTTTTTTTATGCCAACGGCCTTTTTGAGGAAAACATAATAGAACAGCACAAAGAAATAGATGCTCTTAATAAGGAATTAGCTCCATTTAAAATTTTTAAAGGAATAGAATCCGACATTTTAGCCGATGGCAGCCTGGATTATTCAAAAGATGTGTTGGAACGATTTGATTTTATAGTTGCTTCTATTCATTCTGGCATGAAAATGGAAATTGAAAAAGCAACTGAAAGACTCATTACTGCCATATCGAATCCCTATACAACCATTTTAGGGCATCCTACAGGCAGGTTGTTGTTAAAAAGAGCAGGTTATCCCATAGACCATAAAAAAGTAATCGACGCTTGTGCACAGTACAATGTTGCCATTGAAATTAATTCCAATCCTTGGCGCTTGGACATGGATTGGACGTGGGTCCATTATGCCTTAGAAAAAGGGGTTGTTTTGAGCATCAACCCAGATGCGCACATTATTAAAGGCTTTGACGACATGCAGTTTGGGGTAATGACCGGTAGAAAAGGAGGGCTAACACCGGCCCAAACCATGAATGCATGGTCTGGAAGCGATTTAGAAGCCTATTTTGAAAAACGAAAATCATCCATCTCTTAATGAAAATATTAATTTTAAGGTTTTCTTCTATTGGAGATATAATTTTAACAACTCCTGTGGTTCGCTGTATTAAAACACAGTATCCAGATCATGAAATTCATTTTTTGACTAAAAAAGAATATGGTTCAATTTTAGTTGACAACCCATTCATTGACCACTTACACCTATTGGATAATAATTTATCCGATTTATCCATTCAATTCAAAAGAGAGAAATTTGATTTGGTAATAGATCTGCATAAAAATTTAAGAACTCGAATATTAAAATCGAAATTAGGGTGTAAGTCGGTTGCCTTTGACAAAATCAATCTTCAAAAATGGTTGATGGTAAATTTAAAAATTAATAAAATGCCCAATATCCACATCGTGGAACGCTATTTAAAAACAGTGGAATCTATTGGAGTAAAACCCGACCAATTGGGATTGGACTTTTTTATTCCTGAAAAGGATGAGGTCCCTTTGAATTGGCTACCCAAACCCCACCAAGAAGGGTATGTTGCGGTCAGTATTGGAGGACAGCACCACACCAAAAAGCTACCAGCCAACAGGTTGATTGAACTATGTGATAAAATCAACAAACCGGTAGTTTTATTAGGAGGCAAAGAAGATGCGCCCGTTGCCGAAGAAATTAGTGCGTTTTTTAATCGAGATAATTTATCCAGTACCGACAAAGAGAATTTCAAAAAACTCAATAAAAAGACCCTAATTTTTAATGGATGTGGCAAATTCAACTTAAACCAATCTGCCTCTTTGATACGACAATCAAAATGTTTGTTTACGCATGATACAGGTTTGATGCACATAGGAGCGGCCTTAAAAAAAGAAATATTTTCTATATGGGGCAATACCATTCCAGAGTTTGGAATGTACCCATACAAGACCAAATTCACCATTTTCGAGAACAAAGAATTGGGGTGCAGACCCTGTTCTAAAATTGGGTACAACAAATGCCCTAAAGGCCATTTCAAATGTATGAACGAAGTTAAGTTTGATTTTTACATTCCATAAAAAAAGGAAGACCTCGGCCTTCCTTTTTTTTGTTGTATATAAAATGCTTTTAATATGCTCTTATTAATTTGCCATCCATAAAGTTCATAAAAGCTTTATTGACCACATACATACCACCTTTGGTAGGAAATTCTCCAGTAAAATACCAATCACCTAAGTGGTTAGGACAAGCTTTGTGCAAGTTCTCCACCGTTTGGTAGATCACTTCCAATTCTGCCTTCATGCCTTTAGGTTTTACAATTTCCGCTATTTTCTGCGACACCTCTTCGTAAGTAAAATGATCAAATAAATCATTTACCTTATTTTCAAATACTCCATTTTCATTTGCAAGTTTACATGCCTCATAGGTTTCTCCTAGCAAATGCTCCATATCGCGTTCCTTCAACAGCGCCAACAACGCTCTAAAAGCGACAAATTCATTCATTTTTGACATGTCTATCCCGTAACAATCTGGGAAACGAATTTGAGGTGCAGAAGAAACAATTATTATTTTTTTCGGCTGCAACTTGTCAAGCATTTTTAATATACTTTTTTCAAGCGTCGTTCCTCTAACTATGGAGTCATCAATAATCACAAGTGTATCCTTATTTTTTCGGATCACTTCGTAGGTAGTATCGTATACATTGGCTACCAAATCGTCTCTTTCACTATCTCCGGTAATAAAAGTCCGCATTTTAACGTCTTTCATTACTAACTTCTCTACTCTTGGTCTTTGCGAAAGGATTTCTTCCAAGGAATCCACATGCGGTTTGCCTTCTAACACCATATCTCTCCTTCTGTTGGCCATGTATTCTTCCAACCCTTCCATCATTCCTAAATAGGCATTCTCAGCAGTATTGGGAATATAGGAAAACACGGTATTTTTAAGGTCAAAATTGATGGACTTAAGAATGTTGGGTACCAATTTTTTACCTAATTCTTTTCTTTCCTGGTAAATATCCGGGTCTGAACCTCTTGAGAAATATAACCTTTCAAAACTACAAGATTTTTTCTCTAATTGATCTATAAATTGGTACTGGCCATATTCTCCATTTTTGTTAATGATCAGAGCATGTCCAGGTTCTACTTCCTTAATTTCGCTATAATCTATTCCAAAGGCTGTTTTAATGGCGGGTTTTTCGGATGCGACCACTACTACTTCGTCATCTGCATAATAGTATGCTGGTCTAATTCCCGCTGGGTCTCTTGCTACAAAAGCTGCTCCATAGCCAGTCATACCAGCCATGGCGTAACCCCCGTCAAAATCTTTACACGAACGTTCTAAAACCCGCTGCAGATTAATTTCACTTTCAATGATTTCTGTAACTTCTCTTTTAGAACATTTGTCTTTATATTCTTGGTAAATGGCTTCATTTTCTTCATCCAAAAAATGGCCAATTTTCTCCATTACAGTAACTGTATCAACTTTTTCCTTTGGGTGCTGTCCTAAATCCAATAATTTATTGAACAACTCATCGACATTGGTCATATTGAAATTACCAGCAACCACTAGATTTCTACTTCTCCAGTTGTTTTGGCGCAACATAGGGTGGCAGTTTTCCACACTGTTTTTACCGTGTGTTCCATACCGCAAATGTCCCAACCAAAGCTCTCCAGTAAATGCTACGTTTTCTTTTAGCCAAAGTTCGTCACTGAATTTATCCCCTCCGTTCTTTTTAGCCTTTTTCAATTTTCTCGATATTTTATTAAAAATATCAGAAATTGGATTGGGGTCAATACTGCGGTACCTACTAACATATCGAAGACCAGGTCTTTGATCGATTTTAATGTTGGCAATACCTGCCCCATCTTGTCCCCTATTTTTTTGCTTCTCCATTAGTATGTACATTTTACTAACAGCCCAAGCTGGGGAACCGTATTTCTCAACGTAATACGAAAGTGGTTTTCTTAGTCGAACTAATGCGATACCACATTCATGCTTTATTTTCTCACTCATTGGATAGCCTTATTGCACAAAATTAACATTATTAATAATACCCATCAACCATGTAGGCATAAAGAAACTTACAGTTATTAGAAAAACTAAAATGAACCCTAAAAAATTCACAACTAAGAATGATTTTGGGTTAATTTTTTTTACCACAGCTTCTTTTTTCATGAACATGAAGTAAGGAATTTTCAAATAATAGAACAAAGCTATAACGGTATTGATTCCTGCTAGTATCAAAATAAACAAGAAAATCAAATCACCACTTTGAACCAGCCCTTCGTACATGCCGGTAAAAATTAACAATTTTGCAATGAATCCACCAGTTGGTGGCAATCCAGTTAGGGAGATTAATAAAATCAATAAAAGCACCCCCATGAACACCGATTTTGACCCCAAGCCTTTAAAATCTACTAAAGAACTTACATCAAACTTCCGTTCGTAATAATCCAAAAATAAAAACAGGGCCATGTTCATAAACGCGTATAAAACAAGGTAAAAATGAAAATAACTCAGATTACTTTCACTGGCATGGAGCAACGGAAATAACATAAACCCGGTATGGGCAATGGACGAGTAAGCCATCATTCTCTTGGCTTTATTTTGTTTTAAAGCTGCCAAATTACCCAGTAACAAAGATAGAACTGCCAAGAGCAAGTATATTTTTTGTACGGATTGCCAATGCGTTGTCCCCATCAAAACCAAAGTGAGTTTTTCAAGAAAAACAAAGCCTGCAATTTTAGGCACCACGGCAAACAAACCTACCACAGGAGTAGGCGCCTCTTGGTACGCATCTGGTGACCAGAAATGCATGGGAAAAGCTGCTATTTTATACGCCAGCCCTATTACTATACAACCTGCAGTCATCAACACAAAAGGAGTAGAAGATTGGTTCAATGCAACTACCAACACTTCAATAGAACCCAATTCTAAAAACCCCGTTGCTCCATACCACCAAGAAACGCCATAAAGCAACACAGCTGTCGAAAAACCACCATAAATAAAGTACTTCAGACCAGCTTCGTAGCTGGATTTTTTGGTGTTCCAGCAGGTTAGCAAATAGGCAGGAATAGACATGAGCTCTAATCCAATAATAGCTACGAGAAAATGACTGGTATTTAACAACACATAGGCTCCTATAAAAATACTTCCAACCAATGCATAATATTCTGAATTTTGCCTAGATTTATCCGTCAGGCTCCAATTTTGCAATCCAAACACCAAAGCTGAAAGACTCAACAAAATATTAAAGCTTCCCTTGGCTTCCAATACCGATAAAGGCTCAACAAAGAGTGGTCCAACGGAAAAAAAAACTATAAAAATCCAGGCAAAAGCATTCGGATAACGCGTTTTTAAAGCGGTTAACTCCGACATAAGCAAAACCACCAGCCCGAGGGCCATTACCCCAACTGGCAAGAAGTCTTTAAGCAATACAATCTGGTTTTCCAGTAAATTTTTCAATTCCATATTGCTCTAATTTTGCATCAAAATTAACAACTGAGCCACAGATTGGTCCAGCATATCTATTAAAAACGATGGAAACACTCCTAAAAACAAGATTAAACCTGCCAAACTAAAGAGCATGAATTTCTCTCTTGAAGTAAGGTCATACAATTGATCTGACCAACTTTGTTCTTTCACTGAAAATGGTCCAAAAAACATTCTTTGAATGGTCCAGAGTGCATAAGCTGCACTTATGACGATACCAAAAGTGGCTACTACTGGCATCCAATGTGGCAACAAGCCATTGGTTGCTCCGGACTTAAAACTACCCAACAAAGTAAGGAGCTCTGCAACAAACCCAGAGAACATAGGAAGACCCAAAGAAGCAAAAAATGCTACTACTGCCGCCACTGTTAACAATTTCATTTTGGAGGCCAAACCAGAATAATTATTGATCTCTCTATTGTGGGTTCTATCGTACAACACACCCGACACTAAAAACAACATTGGTGAGATTAATCCGTGGCTTATCATTTGATAAGTGGCTCCCAAAACACCTTCAGAAGTTGCTGAAGCAAGACCCAACAAAACAAAGCCCATATGGCCAACCGAAGAGTAGGCAATCAATTTCTTAAGATCATTGCTTCCCAAAGCATTTAAACCTCCATAAATAATAGAAATTACGCCCATCAAAGCCACCCACCAAGCTAGGTCGTTTGCCTCGGATGGAAACAACATATACCCCATTCTTATTAATCCATACCCACCTACTTTCAATAATATCCCAGCAAGAATAACAGAAATTGGAGTTGGTGCCTCTACATGTGCGTCTGGTAACCAAGTATGAAATGGAAACATAGGCAATTTAATCCCAAACCCTATGAAGACCAGCACAAAAGCCCAATGCCTCCAGGTCAGCCCCAACAAAGTACCCGATTGTTCCGCGTGCAACAACCCTTCTACATGGTAATTTGCGGCTTTAGATAAATCGATTAAATTTAGAGAATGGGAGTACACACCTTCTACGCCTGTTGGCACATAAGAGGAGCTGTACAACGCAATTAATACAATCAAAATTAATATGGAACCCAGCAATGTATACAAGAAAAACTTGATTGAAGCATACTCTCTTCTTGGGCCACCCCAAATACCTATAAGAAAGTACATTGGCAACAGCATGAATTCAAAAAACAAGTAGAACAAAAACAAATCAAGTGCTGCAAAACAACCAATGATGGCACCGTTTAATAATAAAAAGAGTACAACATACCCTTTAATATTTTTTTGAATCGAAAGGGAAGACACTGCTGCTATTATTAAGATAACAATGGATAACCCTATTAAAGAAAAGCTTATGCCATCAACGGCCACGAAATAATCTACATCCAACGAATTATTAGCTCCAAGACCTAATTCAAACCAGTTTGCTCTTTCTACAAACTGAAAGGATGCTTCAGAATATTCTGAACTCGTCGGAACATCGGTACTGAATCCAATGGCCATCCATGAAAAAACAACCAACTGAAGACCTGCTACGGCTATGTTAATTTTTTTCAAATAGGCCCCAGTAGGAAGTAGCCCGACAACCAAGGCGGACAGAATCGGTAAAAATATAAGTATTGTTAACCAGTTCATTTCTTAATATATTAAGATTATAGTAAGCGTTATTAAAATTAGAAAAGCATAGGTAATATAGAGGTACACTTTTCCGCTCTGCAGCGACCTAAAAGCTTGCCCACCTGCCCCTATTGTTTTGGCGCTTAAGGATACAAACATATCCACAACCAAACGGTCCACTATGTTGGACACCTTCCCTAAAACAACCATCATTACTCCAAATGCATTTACGATAGCATCAATAATTTTCTTTTCTACTGCAACAGTTAAACCAGCCAAGCGCAAGATAGGCCCGACCACCAAAGAATGCAAAATCTTATCTTGGAACCAGTTATTTCTTAGTAACCTGTTGTTCCATGTTGTAGCTTCGTCTAGTTGCATCCCTTGTTCTGCTTTCCCAAACCGGGTGTACCCAAAAACCACTCCAGCCGCTAACAAAGTAAGCGCAATGCCACTGGTTAAAAGGTGGCTAACTGGAGGATACTGATAGTTGGCGTCTGAAAAACTTCTGACAAGCCATGATTTTTCAGCTGAAAAAGGGTTCATCGAATAAAAAAACCACAACGACCCTACGGCCAAAATACCAAGTGGTATGCTAAAAGATAGAGCAGATGGCTTTGGCTTTGTTGTACTCGAAAATTCTTCGTGGCGCGGCTCCCCAAAAAACACCAATAACAATTGGCGGGTCATATAAAAAGCGGTTATGCCAACTACAGCAAACCCAATTATTGGGATTATAAAAGTCCAACCTCCATGGGAATTGGCCCATTCTACTGACTGGTGTATTATTGAATCTTTACTCAAAAAACCGGAAGTAAAAGGAAAACCTACCAACGCCAAAGTACAGGTTAAAAACACTACAAAAGTAAAAGGCATTTTTGATTTAAGCCCGCCCATTATGCGCATATCTTGCGGGTCAACAGGCTCCTTTTGTTGTTCTAAAGCATGGTGCAGGTGGTGTATAATAGCACCTGCAGCTAAAAACAACCCCGCTTTAAAAAAGGCATGGGTTGTCAGATGGAAAATGGATTGCGCATACCCGCCAACCCCCATTCCCATCACCATGTATCCCAATTGGGAAATGGTGGAATAAGCCAATACTTTTTTAATATCAAATTGTTTGGTAGCAGTTAAAGCTGCTGTTATGGCAGTTACCGCACCTATAATGGCCAATGCCACTAATACTTCTGGTGCTAACATAAAGTAAATTCTTCCTAACAAATAAATGCCGGCCGCTACCATGGTAGCGGCATGAATTAAAGCCGATACTGGTGTAGGGCCTTCCATAGCATCTGGTAGCCAAGCGGAAAGTGGCATTTGTGCGGACTTCCCTATTGTCCCGAATATTAACATGGCACCGGCTGCAATAACCGCAGCATTATTGAAATCCAAATCCATCGATTTCAATACTTCCAAATCCAGGGTTCCCCAATTGGACCATACAATTAAAATCCCTAAAAGAAAGCCTACATCCCCAACCTTATTCATTAAAAATGCTTTCATACTGGCCTTAGCAGCAGGAAGCTTATCGAACCAAAATCCAATGAGTAGGTAAGATGCCAACCCAACCAATTCCCAAAACACAAATAACATTAGAAGATTGTCTGCCAATACAATCCCGTTCATGGCAAATACAAAAAAGGAAAGATAGGAATAGTACCGCCTGATACCCGGATCTTTGCCCATGTACACAGAAGAAAATAAGTTGACCAAGGTGCTCACCAAAGTTACTACACAGAGCATCAAAGCAGCTTCTGTTGTTACCCAATATCCCAAAGACAACGTAGAAGATTGAAAAGTTATCCAGTTTACACTGCTGCTAAGGCTACCATTTTGAGCAATAAATCCGTACACCCAGCATGCAGCTAAACATTGTGACAACGCCAAAGCGGTGCCCAAAACCACCAATAATCTCTTGTTAAAGGAGATAACAGACATGATAACAAATCCAATTATTCCAGAAAACAGGATGTAATGGATTAGGGCTATATTAAAATCAATACCTTCCATTATCCTTTAAGCTCGTTTATAGAATGGTGGTCAATATTTTTAAAATGTTTGTATATATTAAGTATGATGGCCAACCCTACCGCAACTTCACAAGCTGCAATAACAATAACAAACACTGCTACCACTTGCCCTTCAACGGTACCATGCATCTTGGAAAAAACTACGAAATTTAAATTAACTGCATTGAGCATAAGTTCTAGGCCCACCAGCATAAAAATTGCATTTCTTTTGATTACCAAAACAGCAAATCCAATGGCGAACATGAAGCCGGCTAAATACAAAAAAGGTTCTAGTGACATCATATCAAGTTTTTCTAATTTTGGACGCGAAGTAGATAGCTCCAACTAAAGAGACCAGTAAAAACACTGCTATCAATTCAAAAGACAATAAATTTCGGCTTATCAATTGAACCCCAATTGCTTCAACCGAATTGGCCCCGTCCTGTTCCTTTTGTACAGCATAATGCACTCCAGAAATGGAGTAGCCCACTACCCCTACAAATAAGACAACAGTAAAAAGCCCTAATTTTAAGTTATTATTTTCTACTACAAGAGGCTTTCCAGAATAATTATGTGCCAGCATAATCGCAAAAACAACCAATACCAATACACCACCAACATAAATCATAATTTGGGTTACTGCTACAAACTCTGCATTCAACAGAACGTATATTCCCGCCAAGCCCAACATGCTAAAAACCAATAAAAGTGCTGCATACAAGACGTTTTTAGTCAAAAATATACCGCTGCTTGCCACTACCACAATTGCGATAAAAAAATACGATATGAAGTTAGTAAATTCCATTCTTCTAATCTGTCTTTTTCTTTATGATTGGCCTTGGTCTTTTACCTACCTTTTTTTCTTTGTTTTCTTCAGTCGAAGGGTTCTGTTGGGTTGTGTCCAAAGGCTTTGGTTGCACTATCGGCTTTGCTTTAATTACCGGTTTTGGTCTTTTTATCTGGTCTTTTTTTATATTTTTTTCAATAGGCGCAACTTTCGGTTCATTTGCTTCCGCACTGGCCGGTTTTGCAGGCTTCATAACTGGTTTGACCTTTTTCGGAATTGGCTTTTCAGCTAATGCCGAAGGTTCGCTTTTAGCCCCATCTCCTTCTTTTGTACTTGAAGGTTTTACCACAGGCTTGGGACGTTTTTTTTCTGGCTGGCTACCTGGTTGCACTACTGGTTTGGGTCTGGCCTTAGCTTTGGATGTTAGGACAGGCTTTGGCTTTTTTGACCCCGCTGCACGGTCGTCTTTTGGTTCTTCTGGCGTTTTGGAAGTAAGCACCGGGCGGACCACTGGTCTTTTTGGAGTTGCTTTCTCCTCTTTTGGAGTTGAAGTAACGGGCCTTGGGCGATTCGCTTTAGTAGGAGTTCCTTCAGATTCACCTCCTGTCTTTGGAACCGGTTTCACCTTAACCTTAGGTTTGAATACAGGCTTTTTAGCTGTCCCCTTTTTTTCTGGTTCTTGCTCTTTAGAAGCAACTGGAACCACCACTCTAGCGGGGCGTTGCGCCACCTCCTTCGTAGGAGCATTGCGTTTTTTCTCTTCATTAAAACGTTCCAAGGCCAACTTTTTTATATCCACTTCCTCTTCAGACATATTCCCAAAAGGTACGTTATGCTCTCCCAAGTCAAAAGTACTAAAATCGTATTCGCTGGTCATCGTCAAACACTCCGTGGGACAAACTGTAGTACACAAACCACAAAAACAGCACTTAGACATATCAATATTAAAAGTGGCCGCATGTATTCTTTTTGGAGTTCCGTCCGAAGTTTTACCCATGTCTTCTACGGCCCTCACTGCCTCAATTTCGATGCAATCAACAGGACAAACTTTTGCGCATTTATCACAAACTATACAATCTTCAATTTCATTGTGCAGTTTGTTTCTCCCATTGTCAGGCAATGGGTACTTTTCTTTAGGGTATTGTAAGGTAGAAAGCCCTTCATTTTGAGTAAAATACTCATCCGAAGCAATGCCCACCGGTTTTCTGGACCGCCAGACATTGGTCATATGCCCACCGGTTATTTTTATCCCTTTTATTAATGAAATAATAGTTCCTGATACCAGGCGCCAATATGGTTGTGACCCACCCCTCATTTATGAAACATTTTGAATGGTAAATGCAAATTTACTTCCCTTGTTAACTTCACTTTCGACCCACAGTTTTTCCTCATTAATCTGAACAAATTCTTGACACAATTTTAAGCCAAGCCCCGTCCCTTTTTCATTATTGGTTCCATAAGTTGTATGGTCTGTTTCATTGTCAAAAATTTGCCCTAAAAAGCTCGGTTCTATGCCCACCCCCGTGTCTATAATTTCCAATTGGATTTTGCCATCCGACACCAAAGCTTCTACACTAATTTCACCGTTTTCTTCTGTAAATTTAATACCGTTGTTGATCAAATTTCTTATGATAGTACTGAACATGTTGACATCAAAAAAACCAACCAAGTCTGGTTGTACATTGTTGTATATGGTAATATTTTTGGACTGAACACCATTGATCACGGCAATTTCATTGTTGATCAATTCTCGAACATTGAAGGTCTCTTTTTTAACTTCGATGTCGTGCATTTGAGTTCTGGCCCAGTCTAGTAAATTATTAAGTAGGTAATTGGTCTTTTCAAATTTATTTTTCAATTCAGAAAAGATCATTTTCTGTTCTTCAGGGTTCACAACACCTTGTTCAACCAATGCCAATACCCCGCTCAAAGAATGGAAGGGCGCTTTTAAATCGTGGCTGATGATGGAGAAAAACTTATCTTTTACTTTATTGGCCTGCTTCAATTGTTTTTGTTGTTTGACCATCGCTTCCTTTTGCCGCAGCAAAAGTTCATTGGCACTGTTTTTTGATCGGTAGCTGTAATAAATGAATACAAAAAGAATCAATACAACAGCCAAACTGCTTAATAAATATACATTTTTGGTTCGTTCCGATTCAATTTTGCTTTTTTGCAATTCTTTGTCTTTGTTGAGCAACTCAATCTCCCTATCCTTTTTATCGGATTCATATTGGGTTTCATACAAAGCCAATTGTTGGCTCAATTCGTTGTTGTATACCGAATCTTCCAACCCCTTGTACTTCTTATAAAAATCCAGTGCTTTGTCATTGACATTAAGCTTCTCGTAATAAGCAGATAGCTCTTTGTAAAAATCTGCTTTAAGTGCCCGTGAATTTAATTTATCTGCAATACCCAAACCCCGGTTCAAACTAATCAATGCACTTTCTATTGAGTTCCTTTTAAGGTGTAATCTTGCCAGCCCTAAATACGCTTCGGCTACACCTTTTTCATTTTTAATTTTCTCGTTAATACCCAATGCTCTAAAAAAATCTTCCAGTGCATGGAATAAGTCCTCGTTCTTGTCGTGCAACTCCCCGCGCTTTACTAACACCTTAGCCTCCAGGTCCAATAGTTTCAAGTTCCTTGTATATTTTAAAGCCTTGTTGTATAAAAACTCGGCTTCTTCATAATCCTGTTGTTGCAATGCAATGTTTGCCAATTCAAAATTAGAAAATGCAAAACCTTCCTTGTCCCCTATATTGCTACTAATAGTTAAGGAATTGTGGATGTATTTTTTAGCTTGGTCATAATTCTTTTGCTCCTTATACACCTTCCCCATGTTAAACAAGGTTATAGCAATGTAGGACGAGTCGTTGTTTTCTGTGGCCAATTCTAAAGATTGGAGGAAATACTGAAAAGCTTCTTTGTAACTATTGAGGTGCATGTAATCGTCCCCTAAATTATTCCAACTATTGTATATTTGGTCTTTTTCATCCCCTTTTACAAATATAGCATTGGCTTTAAGGTCACAATTCAAAGCTTCCACATACCGCCCCTGCACAGAATACACCAAAGACAGCATTTCATAGGAATAACCTATGTAGGTAGGGACATTCATTAGGCTGGCCAAATCAATAGCTTCTAATGAAAATTTAATCGCTTCCTTGGGATTGGTATACCGATAGGAATAACCAATTTCCATCAGTAAAAAAAATTTGGAAGTATCGTTTTCCGCATATTGTAATTCTGTCTTTAAACTATCGGAATCGTAGAAAGGATCTTGCGCCAACAACAGATTGGTACAAAAAAAGAACAATAGCG
Organism: Cytophagales bacterium Alg240-R148; assembly: GCA_900537185.1. Taxonomy (GTDB): domain Bacteria; phylum Bacteroidota; class Bacteroidia; order Cytophagales; family Cyclobacteriaceae; genus Alg240-R148. The sequence goes on along the minus strand of LS999826.1, from coordinate 442,833 downwards.
AAATCAAAAATATTTTAATCTTCATCAAATAACCATTAATAGTCTCCAAACACCACTAATTAACACCAACAGAAGGCCCAATGGCGTTAGCACTTTCCAACCCAAATTCATCAGTTGGTCTACCCTCAGCCTGGGGTAAATCCATCTGGCCCACATTTGTAAAGATACTAAAAACAAAGCTTTTACTAGCAGCCAAAACATGCCTAATATATTGCCTAAAAATGTCCCTGGCGTTCCAGATGTCCAATCAAATAATTTAATTTCCCCAATATTTGGTAGCGGGCTATTCCAAGAGCCTAAAAATAGAACAACGCCCAACAAACTCATCAACAACATTAAGCCGTATTCGGCCAACATAATTACTGCCCAACGGAACCCAGCATATTCGGTTTGAAAACCTCCAACCAATTCAGATTCGGACTCTGGTAAATCAAAAGGCGCTCGATTGCATTCTGCAAGTGAAGCAACAAAGAAAAGCACAAATCCCAACAATAAAATCGGAGATCTAAAAATATTCCAAGTCAATATACCTCCAACTTCGGTTACATTTACGCCCAGAGCTTTGATTCCGAATAAATAGTTTTGTTGGTTTTCCAATCCAACATAATCGTTCATGAAGGCACCTTGTTGGAAGCTCATTTCTTGAAGGTTAAGAGTCTGGCATACCATTACTACTGAAAGAATAACCAGGCCCAAAGGCACTTCATAAGAAACAATTTGGGCGACAGCCCTTAATGCGCCGAACAAAGAGTATTTGTTGTTGCTACCCCAGCCTGCCATAATAACTCCCACCACGTCGAGCGAAACTATTGCCATCAAAAAAAATACACCAACATTAACGTTGGCACCAGACCACCCTGAGCTAAGCGGTAACACTGAAAAACCAGTAAAAACTGCCACAAAAATAATTAGGGGTGCTGTTTTATGCAGTACCTTATCGGCCGCATTGGGCACGATATCTTCTTTTTGAATAAGCTTTAAAATATCTGCAATAGTCTGAAGAATACCATATTTCCCCACCTCCATAGGACCATATCGGTCATGTATGAATCCTGCTAATTTTCTTTCTACGTAAACGGCTAAGAAAGCATAAAGCGGAATAAAAGGAAGAAAGAATAAAATTGTATTCATATCACAGTAAAATATAAATATAAAAAAATAACCTATTGTTGAAAATCAAAACGATGCTTTAAAACATCCAATCAATACCTTTCTTTTAAAGTTTCAACAATATAATTTCGAAACGAAACAACCCATGCCGCAGCAAAAGGTTTTTAAAAATTCATTGGTTTTTATTCCCGGTGCCAAATTAATTGCGTCCGCAAATGTAGCATAAATATAGACAAACATAAAATCGTTGTATATTAATTATCTCTTCAGCCCTAGATAGGCAGTTTTATTAATGATTTTTGTAATATTGCAGAACCAAAACAAAATGAAAAATCTAAATTATGGGATATAATCTTTTAAAAGGCAAGCGCGGTATCATCTTCGGCGCCCTTGATGAGAACTCAATAGCATGGAAAACAGCCCTTAAATGTCATGAAGAAGGTGCTACTTTTACACTAACCAATGCTCCAATTGCATTGCGAATGGGAAAAATTAATGAACTGGCAGAAAAAACCAATTCTAAAGTAATCCCTGCTGACGCAACGTCAACCGAAGATTTAACCAAACTTTTTAATGAATCAGTTGAAGAGCTGGGAGGCAAACTTGATTTTGTTTTGCATTCTATTGGCATGAGTCCAAACGTTAGAAAAGGAAAATCATATGGCGATTTGAACTACGATTGGTTTTTAAAGACTTTGGACATTAGTGGTGTTTCCTTTCATAAAGTTTTACAGACTGCCGAAAAAAATGATTCTATGAACGAATGGGGGTCCATTTTAGCTTTGACTTACATTGCTGCACAAAGAACATTCCCTGATTATTCAGACATGGCGCAAGCCAAATCGGTACTAGAGTCGATCGCTAGAAGTTATGGGTATAGGTTTGCCAAATTAAAAAACGTGCGGGTCAATACCATTTCGCAATCTCCAACTGTAACCACTGCAGGGGCTGGAGTACCTGGTTTTGACGTTTTTGTTGATTATGCGAACAAAATGTCTCCACTAGGAAATGCCTCAGCAGATGACTGCGCCAATTACATTGCCGTTATGTTTTCTGATATGACCAGAATGGTCAACATGCAAAATTTAATGCACGATGGCGGGTTTTCGGCATCGGGCATCACCGAAGCTTTAGTTGAAGAATTATCCAAATAAAAATATTGCCCCGTTAATAGCGGGGCACTTTATGGTCGTTTTCCCAAACATTAAAGTTAATCTAGGTCTCAACATTGTTTCCAAAAGAAACGATGGATACCACAACCTAGAGTCTGTTTTTCTTCCTATTCCATGGACAGACATTCTGGAAATTACACCCTCCAAAGAAACAACAATTATCACCACAGGCCGTACCATTGAGGGCAATACGAACAACAACCTTTGCGCCAAAGCAATACGATTGATGGAACGCAATTTCGATGTGCCCAATCTTCGTTTGCACCTACATAAAATACTACCTTCTGGTGCTGGGTTAGGCGGAGGCTCCTCGGATGGGGCACACACCTTGCTTTTGATTAATAGTTTGTTTGCACTTAATGCCTCAGAAGAACAACTCATACAAATGGCGGCAGAACTTGGCGCGGATTGTCCTTTTTTCATAAAAAACAAACCACAGTATGTAACAGGAATTGGGGAAATAATGGAAGATATCGCTGTAGATTTAAAAGGAAAATACATGGCCATAGTTTTTCCTGAGATATTGGTATCCACAGCAATTGCCTTTCAAGGAATTAGTCCTCGGCCTGCTAAATACAACACCAAAGACATTCTTGCCAACACGAGTATTGAGCAATGGAAAGAATACATTTGCAACGATTTTGAGGCACCGGTATTTAAAACTCACCCAATTATTAAAGAAGTTAAATCAACTTTGTATAAAAAAGGAGCCTTGTTTGCGAGTATGAGTGGAACTGGAAGTGCTGTGTATGGGATTTTTTCAGAAAAACCCGATCTGAGTGGGTTGGATAATTATTTAACCAAAACCGTGGCACTACCGTAAGGTATCTGTAGCATTGTGCTTTTTACCAATCACCCTATTTAAAAATGGATAAGACAAAACGGCAACTACAATAATAGAAGATCCTAAATAAAAGCCTGTATCCATTTTCTCTTCACTCCCCAATATCAAAACAGCCAGCACCATCCCGTATATAGGTTCTAGGTTGATGGTTAAGTTCATTGCGTACACTTTTATGCGCTTCATCAACTCTACTGAGGCTGAAAAAGCATAAACAGTGCAAATAAGGGCTAACACCAAAATATACAACCAATCCAGTCCTTTTAAAGTTAAATCCAACATCCCATTGGCAGTAAAACTCTCTTTGTATACCGGAAAAAACAACACGGTTGCCAAACAAGCGCCCGTCATTTCATAAAATGAAATAACATAAGGATTCTGTTTTTGAATTAATTTGGCATTAATCACGGAAAACAAGGCTGCTAAAATAGCTGCTAATACTCCCAACCCAATACCATAGATGTATTCAAATTCTACCTGTACCACTATGTACAAACCAACCAAAATCACAAGCCCCAATACTATTTCATACAATTGGAGTTTTCTTTTCAAAATCAAAGGTTCCAATAAACTAGTCCAAAAAGTGCAGGTGGCCATTCCTATTAAAGACACAGAGGCGGTAGAAACCTTCCCTGCTGCAAAAAATGAAACCCAATGTGCACCAATAATAAAACCTGTACCAATCAAGTAAGCCAATGTTTTCCATCCTACTCTAATGCCAATTCCTTTTACAAGCAAAAGACCCAGCAATGCAAAAGAGGCAATGAGTGTTCTATAAAAAACCAGTTCAACTGCTGGTATGCTGATCAACTTCCCTAAAATAGCAGTAAACCCCCACACCAATACAATAAAATGAAGGTGTAAATAATCTTTAGTTGTAGACATTATCGCGGAACGTATTTGTACATCATACCACTAATAATCATAAAAATGATATTGGGAAGCCAAACGGTAAGCGCAGGTGGTATGGACCCGCTTTCTGACAATGACTTGCTCAACATAACAAAGATGATATAAACAAAAGCAATCATAAAACCCAATGCAATTTGAAACCCTGTGCCTCCTCTAGATTTCCTAGAAGATACAATCACTCCCATAAAAGTTAAAATAATAACCGCAAAAGGGCTGCCCGTTCTAAGGTATTTCTCCACTTCATAGACCTCCACATTGGTGGCACCTCGGTTTCGAAGCCGTTCAATTTGCTCGTCCAATTCTTCGATGGTCATACCATCAAAATTCCTATAATCGCTTTGAAACTCTTTAGGGTGGATGGCCAAGGTAGAATCAATCTCCCTACCTTGGGTAATCGTTTCTGTCAGGCTATCAATTTTTCTATGCTTCCAATCTTTTATGGTCCACTTGCCTTTTTCTTCGTTCCATTTAATACTTGAAGCAGACAATTTTTCTTTCAACTCGGTACCATCGAACCTTTCCATTGTGAAGCGGTGCCCAGAATTGTTTCTGTTGTTGTAACTAGACAAATACAATGACACATCTGGAGCTACTTGAATGTGAATGTTCCTTTTGTCAAAAAAATAGGGATTCTTTAAATATTTAATTTCAAACTCCAAGCGGGTTTTGTTGGATTGTGGAATAACCCACCCTTTTAGAGCAAAAGAAGTTCCTGCAATGATGAGCCCACCCAACATATAGGGCATTAAAAGCCTTCTAAAACTAACCCCACTACTTAATATTGCAATTAATTCGGTATGACCAGCCATTTTTGATGTCACAAATACTACCGTTATAAAGGTGGTAATTGGCGTAATCAAATCGGCCATAAATGGAATGAAGTTCAGATAATAATCAAAAATTATCTCGTTTAAAGTTAGGTCCTCATGTTTGTTGAAATCTTCAATTTTTTCGGTAATGTCAATCACAACAATTACCGCCATAATAATCAAAACTACAAACAGAAAGGAGGTCAAAAACCTTTTTAAAATATAACGATCAAGTAACTTCATAAAAATAATAACATTATTCTCTAACGCTTAAGCAAATAAGGTACCACTTATCATAGCCTATTGGCTACTTTTTTAACCATAACATTTTTCCACTCTGCAAATGTACCTTCTTCAATTTTTAATTTCGCTTCGTTTACCAACCACAAATAAAAAGACAAATTATGAATACTAGCTATCTGCGCTCCTAAAATCTCTTTAGAAATTATCAAATGACGCAAATAAGCCTTAGAATAGAAGTTATCTACATACCCTGGCATATTGGAATCAATTGCTGAAAAATCGTCTTTCCATTTTTCATTTTTAATATTGATAATACCTTCTGAGGTAAACAACATTCCATTTCTGGCATTTCTAGTTGGCATTACACAATCGAACATATCCACGCCCAGCGCTATGCATTCCAAAATATTGGCCGGGGTCCCTACTCCCATCAAATAGCGCGGTTTATCCGCTGGCAAAACGCCACATACCAAATCCGTCATTTCATACATCATTTCGGCTGGTTCTCCTACCGATAAGCCTCCAATGGCATTGCCCTCCCTTTCTTGTGATGCAATGGCCTCAGCAGACTGCACCCTTAAATCTTTATAAACACTTCCTTGCACAATTGGAAACAGGGTTTGTTTGTACCCATATGCCGGTTGGGTGGCATCAAAATGATCACAGCACCTTTTCAACCATCTGTGGGTCATTTCCATGGATTTTTTCGCATAATCGTATTCGCAGGGGTATGGTGTGCACTCATCAAATGCCATGATGATATCTGCTCCAATAACCCGCTGGATGTCCATTACATTTTCTGGAGTAAAATGTTGTTTGGATCCGTCTATATGGGACCTGAAAGTTACTCCCTCTTCTTTAATTTTACGGTTATTGGCCAACGAATACACTTGGTACCCACCACTATCCGTTAAAATTGGTTTGGACCAACCATTAAACTTGTGCAACCCACCTGCTTGTTTTATTATATCCAAACCAGGGCGCAAATACAAATGGTAGGTATTCCCCAAAATAATTTGGGCTTTAATGTCTACTTCAAGCTCTCTTTGGTGCACCGCTTTAACAGAACCAGCTGTACCTACAGGCATAAAAATAGGGGTTTCTATTTTACCGTGATCGGTTGTAATAGTTCCTCTCCGGGCTTTTGACTTAGGGTCGGTTGCTTTTATTTCAAACTCCATATATTAATATCTTGGCCTATCATTTTACGGACACAATGCAATAGGCAATAGTTGTAAAAGTGCAATATTACTAATAGTTTTAAAGATTAAGGCAAAACCACCCGCTTATACGAGCAATTTTTATAAATTATGCTAACAACGGCCCTAATTATTGTTGTAATTCAATTAGTTTATCACTTATTCTTTTTAATGGGCATATTTTCTATTAAAAACACGCCCCGCTCCAACACCCCGATGGAGCCGGTTTCGGTAGTAGTAATTGTAAAAAACGAGGTTAGACATCTGCAAACTTTAATTCCTTTGCTCCAACAGCAAATGCACCCGGAGTTTGAAATTCTTTTATTGGACGATGGCTCTACAGATGCAACAGAACAATGGATAAAAACACAAAAAAAACCGAACCTTCGTTACATAAGAATAGAGAATATTCCAGAAGGCCATAATTCAAAAAAATATTGTTTGTCCCAAGCTTTGCAAAAGGCACAATTCGATAACATACTCCTTACAGACGCCGACTGCAGGCCGCAATCCAATAATTGGATATTGGAAATGTCAAAAGTTTCGGCCAGCCACGATATCACTTTAGGGTATTCGCCTTATTATAAAAAAGCTTCTTTCCTTAACTTGTTCATTCGGTATGAGACCAACTTTACGGCATTGCAATACCTTAGTTTTGCCCAATTAGGCTTTCCTTATATGGGAGTAGGAAGAAACTTGGGGTACAAAAAAAATATCGTTCCATCTTCCGACATCTACAAGGGGAAACAGCATATGACCGGGGGGGATGATGATCTTTTGATCAATTACCATAATAAAAATAAGAAAGTAGGCATTGCCGTTGGCCCAGACACCGTGGTTTATTCTTTCCCTAAATTGAGTTTCTATTCTTTTTTCAAACAAAAGATCCGACATTTAAATGCTGGACAAGCCTACCAACCCAAGTACCAGCTCGTCCTGGGAGGATACACAGCGTCTTTGCTGCTGGTTTATTTCTTTTTTTTTACATTTCTTCTACAGAATCACTTCTTTTTTAACTTTATGAGCTTATTTTTGCTCAGATATGTAACTTTGGCGGCGGGATTTCTGTTTTTAAAGAGGAGATACAAAGTTGATGTTAGTGTATTGGCAGTTCCTGTTTTAGATATTGTATATGTGTTTTACTATATTACTGCCGGAATTACCGTATTGTGTACAAAGAAAGTTAAATGGAATTAAAAAAACAGTTTTCAGAAAAAGCCCTAGAGGACTTCAGATTGATTGACTTGGCTGTCAACGACAGAGACCAACAAGCTTTTGCCCAACTAATGGAGCGGTATAAAAAACCTGTTTACCACATGATTTTAAAAATGGTCCGGAATGTGGATGATGCGGAAGATTTGACTATTGAAGCATTTGCAAAAGCCTTCAAAAATTTGGAGCGTTTTAAAAAGGACTACACTTTTAGTACTTGGCTTTTTAGAATTGCCACCAACAACTCCATTGACTTTATTAGGAAAAAAAGATTGGACACGCTTAGCTTGGATACATCTTATAAGGACAGCGATGGTGACACGATATCTATTGATGTTAGAGACAATGAGTTGAACCCCCAAGAAAAGGCGATCAAAAGTCAAAAAATAGAGCTAATTCAACTATTTGTAACCAAGTTACCAGCCAAATACCAACGATTGGTGAAACTAAGGTATTTTGAGGAACTCTCGTACGAAGAAATAGCCAAGGAATTGGAAGCGCCACTAGGTACAATCAAAGCGCAGCTCCACAGAGCAAGAGAATTGATGTACGACCTTGTTAAAAACAAAAGAGAACACCTCTAAAACAACCCTATTGACTACCGCATTAATTGAAAAATATTTCGAGCTAACAGCAACCCAGCTGGAACAATTCGAAAAACTAGCACCTTTATACAAAGAGTGGAACGAAAAAATCAATGTTATCTCTAGAAAAGACATTGAACAACTGTACGAACGCCACATTTTACATTCCTTGGCAATTGCCAAGGTCATTCAGTTCAAACCCACTACAAAAATACTGGACGTCGGTACCGGAGGTGGTTTCCCTGGGATTCCCTTGGCCATTATGTTCCCAGAATCTGAGTTCCATTTGGTAGATTCAATTGGGAAAAAAATAAAAGTGGTAAATGAAATAGCATCTGCACTAGAATTAAAGAATGTTAGTGCAGAACAAATCCGAGCAGAGCAAATACAAGACCAATATGAATTTGTTATAAGCCGTGCGGTAACCAGGCTTAAGCCTTTTATTCAGTGGATTCAAAACAAATTTAGCAAAAACAACTTCCACGAATTGAACAATGGAATTATTTACCTAAAAGGAGGCGATTTAAAAGAAGAGTTGGACGAAGTAAAACGCAGTAAAAAAATTTACGAAATTGCTGACTTCTTTGAAAATGACTTCTTTGAAACCAAGAAAGTCATTTACGTTCCGATGGTCAAATAATTAAAGCTTGTACCCCTGAAACGTACCAGTAAAACCAGATCCTCCAAGAACATTTACTGCTACAGACAATTCATCTCCAGCCTCTAACTTTAACATAAAACGCCCAATAAAGATTCTCTCCCCCGAGGTTTGGCCAATCATAACTGTATTTTCTACAGAGGCACCACCATTTATTTCCATGTTTACTTCGGTCACCCAAGTAGAATTATCTGAGGCCGCATTTAAATCGAATACATATACCCCATCTTCTTGTACCGTAAACACGCCATTGCTCGCATTCAATCTATTGTTCAAATCAAACTCTTCGTTGAACACCAAATTACTAGAGGCATCCAAACTCAGGCTTTCTTTAAAAGCATAAGTAGTCCGAACTTTTGCAATTTCAGCATCTACATATCCTTTGGTGGATACCGTGGAAGGTGCATCTGTAGCAGACGGCGTTTGGACGTTGGTAATCTTTCTATTTCCTGCATTATTACCTATACTTAGAACGGCAGACAAAGATTGTATCTCGTTGTTTGGATCCGTATCGGCATCTGTTACATTGATACTAAAATTAGGGTAAGTACCTGTAATAGTAACATTTCCAGTCCCTCGTAAAGTAACTGTTTTATCTTTTGAATCATTGATGATTGCATTGTTTTCAATTCGAATTCCGTCTCCAGCTTCAATACCCGAACCACTTTTAGAGGCGTACATAGCATAGGGAACACTAAGGAGCTGTTGGGTTCCAACCAACTCAAAACCACTACCTTCATTGCATTCAACCTGCATCCATTTGTTTCCTTTTGACCAATCGATGGAATTTAAATTTTGTTCTGACGACAGCCCTTCCCCAATGGACAACCTGTACAATCCAAACTGATTGGTTCTTACGTCGTGGGTTTCAGAATATTCTGGATTTCCTGTTTCTCCACCATCTAAGATATTTATTCTTATTGTGATATCGCGCTCGCCAACCGGGCTACCATCGATGTTGCGCACAACCCCTTGGTAGTTAATTGCATTGGGAGTCTGTGCATTTGCTTGAACAAAAGTTAAGCCTACTATTAAAAAAACGAGTGCAATTTGGTTGAATGTCTTCATCATTTAGCAACTTTTACGATTTTAATTGTTTTAGTAAAACCACCTTTATAAATAAATACTTTTAAAAAATACACTCCTACTCCCATTCTGTATAAATCAAACTTACCTTGTGCATCCAGCGTACCATCCATTACAACTTTTCCAAAAGCATCGTATACCTCAACGTAATCTACCTTTGTATCACAATGTAATACATCGAGGTAAACATATCTTTTAGTTGGGTTGGGATAAAATGTTATGTTGTATTGACTGCAAGGACCTTCTATTTGCGGTTGCAAATATCCTTGGGTAATGTTCATTTGAGCATTACTTAAAGTATTGGCCACCACCTCACCGACAGAAAAAGTGTGCTTTCTATTCGGGTTCTGGTCTATAAATCCACTAGACGATACCAATTCCAAAGGAGAAGTAGTAACATCTTGGGCATAGACAGTAGAAGCCATAGACGCTAGTAGCGCCAAACAATATAGTCTGATAATTTTCACAACATGCCTTTATTAGCAACAATTTTTAAAGGGCATGTAAGTAAAATATTTTTAATTACTTAAAGTATTACTTTAAGTCAAAAACCTTACATAGATAAGTTTTAAGGCAATAATAAAGATTAATTTTTAGAGAAGGATATGAAATTAATATTAATAAAACATTAGCTGGGATACAAGGTAAATATAAATTATCTTCGAATCCTCTTTTTGATAAACTCGTATGAATAACGGTCTGAACGCACTATGTACTTAATATTTGATACAGAAACAACAGGATTACCAAAAAATTACAACGCTCCAGTAAGTGATGTAGACAACTGGCCCAGAATGGTTCAATTGGCTTGGCAACTCCACGACGCCAACGGAAGTTTGTTGCATACTGGCAACTACATTGTTAAACCAGAGGGTTATTCCATCCCGTATAATGCAGAAAAAGTACATGGAATCTCTACAGAGCGTGCTCAAAAAGATGGTTACCTTTTACAGGAAGTACTAGAAATATTCTTAAAAGACTTAGAACAATGTACTTATGTAGTAGGGCACAACATTGAATTTGATATTAATATCGTTGGTGCTGAGCTTTTTAGAAAAAACCTAGAAAGCACAATTGAGTCCGTTGATAGCATAGACACAAAAAACGAGGGTACCGACTATTGTAAAATACCTGGAGGGAGAGGTGGGAGATTCAAATGGCCCACTTTAACCGAACTCCATGAAAAACTTTTTGGGGTAGCCTTTGGAGATGCCCACGATGCAGCCTACGATGTCGACGCTACTGCCCGTTGCTTTTTTGGCTTGATAAAAGAATCGGTAATCCCTACCATGGATGGCTTGACCCTCTCCGAAGTGGTTTATGAGGCTCCGGAACTAGAAGATGCCAATTTTGCTAAGGTGGACAAACAAGACTCCACTACCCAAGGAGGCGCTACCACCCTTTCAGAGGAGGATAAGAAATTACTAAAAGAAGCTGAATTCACCCACCTTCACGTGCATTCTCAGTTTTCCATCCTGCAATCCACAACGTCCATACCGGACTTGGTGCATCGGGCCAAAGAACTCAACATGAAGGCCATAGCCCTAACGGATCATGGCAACATGATGGCAGCATTCCATTTTGTAAAAGCTGCTATAAAGGAAGATATCAAACCAATACTTGGTTGTGAATTTTTTGTTTGCCCCGACCGACTGGATAAATCCCGCCAAAACAACGGTTTCCAAACTGTATTAATAGCAAAAAACAAAAACGGCTACCACAACATGGCCAAAATGGCCTCAATGGCCTTTGTAGAAGGGTTTTATTACGTACCTAGGATTGATAAAACACTCGTCACGCAATACAAAGAGGATGTAATCGCAACTACTGGTGGTTTGTGGGGAGAAGTCCCCTTTTTAATATTAAATGAAGGGGTAGAAAAAGCCGAGGAAGCCTTTTTATGGTGGAAAAACGAGTTTGGAGAAGATTTCTATGTGGAGTTGATGCGGCATGGCGTTGAAGAAGAAGACTATGTTAATAAAATATTGCTCGAATTTGCCCAAAAACATGGGGTAAAATATTTTGCATCCAACAACAGCTATTACACTAGTAAATCAGACGCTACCGCACACGATGTTTTGATGTGTGTAAAGGATGGAGATCCCGTAAGCAAGCCAAAACGGTACCTAGGAAAAAGAGGACGGGAATTTAGATATGGTTTCCCCAACGATGAATTCTTTATAAAAAGTGGGGATGAAATGAAATCTCTATTTGAAGACCTGCCCGAATCCATCTTAACCACCCAGGAAATAGCAGATAAAATAGAGACATTCCAGTTGGCAAGGGATGTTCTACTGCCTAAGTTCGATATTCCAGAAGAATTCCAGGATGCTAAAGACGAAGACGACCCCAAACTTAAAAATGGGGAAAACAACTTCTTAAAACATTTGACTTATGAAGGGGCAAAGAAGAAATACGAGGAGATAACACCGGATATTGAAGAGCGGCTGGATTTTGAACTTTCCGTTATACGCAAGACAGGGTATCCTGGATATTTTCTAATTGTACAAGATTTTATCGCCGCTGCAAGAGACATAGGGGTTTCCGTAGGTCCAGGTAGAGGGTCTGCAGCCGGGTCTGCTGTAGCATATTGTTTGGGCATTACCAATATTGATCCCATAAAATACGACTTACTATTTGAGCGGTTTCTTAACCCCGATAGGGTGTCCATGCCCGATATTGATATTGACTTCGACGATGAAGGCCGTCAAAAAGTAATAGACTATGTAATTAATAAATATGGCGCCAACCAAGTAGCTCAAATTATAACGTATGGTACTATGGCAGCCAAATCTTCCATTCGAGATACCGCTCGAGTATTGGAGTTGCCATTATTTGATGCCGATCGCATAGCCAAATTGGTACCGGATATAAAGCTTGGCAAGTTATTTAAATTAGATGACAAAGGGCTTAAGGAGAAACTCAACTCCGATCAGATTGGCATGGCCAATGAGTTGTTTGAAATATCAAAAGGACACGATTTAGCAGCTAAAACGTTGAACCAGGCCCGTATGTTAGAGGGTTCTGTTCGAAACACTGGTATTCATGCTTGTGGTGTTATCATTACGCCCGATGACATCACTAATTTTGTACCTGTTGCTGTTGCCAAAGACTCCGATATGTGGTGCACCCAGTTCGACAACTCGGTAGTTGAAAGTGCGGGTTTGCTAAAAATGGATTTCTTGGGGTTAAAAACATTAACTCTAATCAAGGATACCGTAAAAAATGTTAAAGAAAAACACAACATTACGTTAGATCCTGAAACGTTCTCCCTCGAAGACGAAGCAACTTATGCCTTGTTTCAGAGAGGAGAAACTGTCGGAATTTTCCAATATGAATCTCCCGGTATGCAAAAGCACCTCCGGGATCTTAAACCAACAGTATTTGCAGATTTAATTGCAATGAATGCATTGTACAGGCCTGGACCTTTAGAATACATTCCAAGTTTTATTAAAAGGAAACACGGTGATGAGCCCATCACCTATGATCTCGAGGACATGAAAGAATACCTCGAAGAAACTTATGGTATTACCGTGTACCAAGAGCAAGTAATGCTTTTGTCCCAAAAATTAGCTGGTTTCACAAAGGGTGAGGCAGATATGCTCCGTAAGGCAATGGGTAAAAAGCTATTGGCGCTTTTGGAAGAACTCAAACCCAAGTTCATCAACCAAGCGGTTGAAAATGGGTACGACGCTGAAAAACTAGAAAAGATTTGGAAAGACTGGGAAGCATTTGCATCCTATGCCTTTAATAAAAGCCACTCTACTTGTTATGCTTGGGTTGCCTATCAAACGGCTTATTTAAAGGCTCATTACCCAGCAGAATACATGGCTGCTGTATTATCCAACAACATGAATGACCTCAAACAAGTAACTTTCTTTATGGAAGAATGCAAAAGGATGGGCATTGAAGTATTGGGACCAGATGTTAATGAATCCAAACAAAAATTTACAGTTAACAAAGCTGGAGCTATTCGATTCGGTTTGGGTGCAATAAAAGGAGCGGGAGATGCAGCTGTGGCTTCTATAATTTCGGAAAGAGAAGAAAACGGGGAATACGATGACATATTCGACTTCGGAGAAAGAATTAACCCACGGGCAGTTAACAAAAAAACTTTTGAGGTATTGGCTATGGGAGGCGGTTTTGACTGTTTTGAAAAACAGCACCGCAGGCAATATTTAGAATCTCCCGATGGAGAAGGGACTTTAATCGAAAAAGTTATTAAATACGCCAACAAAATGTTGGCTGAGAAGTCCAGTGCCCAAACCTCTCTTTTTGGTGGAGATAGTGGGGTTTCCACTCCACTGCCTACAGTTCCGGATATGGAACCATTTACAGAGCTGGAAAAATTAAACATTGAAAAAGAAGTGGTTGGGCTCTATATTTCTGGCCACCCGTTGGATGAGTTCAAATTGGAAATTGACAATTTTTGCAATACACCTGTAAGCTCATTGGAAAATCTAGAAAGTTTGCAAAATTTACCCTTGGTTAAAATAGCGGGAATTGTCTCTGCATTCAACCACAGAACTACCAAAAACGGCAAACCTTTCGGAACCTTAATGCTTGAAGATTACAATGGCTCCTTTACGTTTTTCCTTTTTGGAGATGACTACATTAAATTCAAAGAATTTATGATGCAAGGATGGTTTCTGTATGTTGAAGGTAAAGTATCCCAATCCAAATGGGGTGAAAAAAGGTTGGAATTTAAAATAAGTCGAATTGATTTACTAAGCGAACTAAGACAAAAACAAACTTCAGAACTGGTATTAAAACTGCATACAGCTCAAATAACAAACACTTTAATTAACCAAATCGAAAAATTAGGTACCGAGCACCCTGGAGACTGCAAAGTTAAAATCGCATTGTATTTTAACGAACCCGACATCAATGGTTCGTTTCTTGACTTGCCATCGAAAAAACTACAGATAACTCCAAATAATGAGTTTTTACAAGAATTAGAGCAAAACGAAATTCAATTTGAATTAAGATAATATGTCGGCCACATTGCAGATTTATAAATGTCCTGAATTCATTTTTATAAAAAGGAACAAAAATTGATATATTTGCGTTGGACTTGAAACGATAGATAAAATATAAATTTAAAATTAGATACAATGAGCAAAGCAATTGAAATAAACGATTCCAATTTTGAGGAAGTTATCAATAGCGAAAACCCGGTTTTGGTTGATTTTTGGGCTGAATGGTGTGGCCCATGTAAAATGATCGGCCCTGTAGTAGAGGAGTTAGCTGGAGATTATGAAGGAAAAGCGGTAATCGGTAAAGTAAACGTGGATGAAAACCCTAACGTTTCTGCAAAGTTTGGAATTAGAAGCATTCCTACTTTATTAATTTTTAAAAATGGTGAAATCGTTGATAAACAAGTAGGAGCTGTACCTAAAGGGGTATTGTCTCAAAAACTTGAAGCTCAAATGGCATAAAAAAAACCCCGAGAATATCGGGGTTTTTTTTTACAATATTTTTAATGGGTTTTTCCTTATTTAGACAAACCATCCAATACTGCCATCACATCCTTTACATGGCCTCTTGAAGTTTCAAGCAATGCTTTTTCTTCCTCATTGAGATCCAATTCTAAAACTTTTTCTACTCCACCTTTTCCTAGGATCACCGGAGCACCTAAATAACAATCATCAATACCGTATTCTCCCTCTAATTTTATACAAACTGGGAATACTCTTTTTTGGTCTCTTACAATGGCTTCAACCATTTGAGCTGCTGCTGAACCTGGTGCATACCAAGCAGAAGTACCCATTAATTTCACCAATTCTCCACCACCAGTTTTAGTTCTTTCAATGATGGCCGTAAGTTTGTCAGGATCTATTAATTCTGTTACCGGAATACCGCCAACAGTAGTGTACCTAGGCAACGGTACCATTGTATCGCCATGTCCACCCATTAAAACTGCTTGAATATCTTTAGGAGAAACATTTAATTCTTCTGCTAAAAACGCTCTGTACCTTGCAGTATCCAAAATACCAGCCATTCCCATCACCTTATTTCTAGGTAATTTAGAAGACAAATGCGCTTGATAAGTCATTACATCCAAAGGATTGGAAACTATGATAATAATGGCATCTGGAGAGTGTTGGATAATATTTTCCGTAACACTTTTTACGATACCCGCATTGGTTTGAATCAAATCATCTCGGGTCATCCCTGGTTTTCTTGGCAAACCTGAAGTGATTACTACTACATCGGAATCTGCAGTTTTGGTATAATCATTTGTAGAACCCACTGTTCTAGTGTCATACAAATTGATTGGAGCCTTTTGCCATATATCTAAAGCCTTACCTTCGGCAACACCTTCTTTGATATCCAAAAGAACAACTTCATTGGCAATCTCCCTGTAGGCAAGTACATCTGCACAGGTGGCGCCAACGTTTCCGGCCCCTACTACTGTAACTTTCATATATATATATTTTCTGGGTTAAATAAATGGGTGGTAAATTTATTAATTCGATATGGTTAAACCAATCATTTGTAGATTTAAATAATAAGCCTACTCCAACATATCGTCTTGTTCCATCCTGTACATCTGACCTAATGTAAAGAAACCCAAGGAAGCCTTGTATGCAGAAAATAATTTAGAGTTGTAATTATTGGACAATTCGGCCAAAGCCTCGTACATTTTCACCTTTAATTTGAGGTGCCCCTCAAATACATGTTGGATATTAACTTGGGGGATCACATAAAAATAAGCTTCTTCAGAGGAAGTCACTGCATTTAGCAATCTTTTAGAATTTTTTATCAGACAGCTTTCGCCAATGGCCGCAATACCGTTTACTACAGCAAGTTTTTCAAATTTACCGTTGACCTCGATGTTCAGCTCGACATCTCCTGAACGCAATAAATACAAAGCGTGGCTAGGGTCGTTTCTTAAAAAAATAACCTCATTGTTTTTGTACGCGCGTTCATGCAAATAAGGAATGAATAAAGATTTTTCATAATCAGTC
The DNA here is from genome assembly GCA_900537185.1 of Cytophagales bacterium Alg240-R148. GTDB lineage: Bacteria > Bacteroidota > Bacteroidia > Cytophagales > Cyclobacteriaceae > Alg240-R148. The sequence continues at coordinate 426,036 of LS999826.1, read as the reverse complement.
AAAGTTGCAAACAAAGGGATCTTAGATAAATAAGCAAAAACCTCTTCTTCTTTTGCTGAAAAACGCTTTTTAAATGGGTTGTACATGCCTTTAAATCAGTTCTAATCTTAGTATTGTATCCGTTTGGGTCTCTACTTTGAACCTATCATCCACCCTTTGCCCTACCAGCCAAACAACTTCATTCCCAGACTCTAGCACCCATAACTCGGATTTCAAGTTTAAAGGAATTTTTTGATCAATCATAAAATCGCTTAACTTTTTTTTACCTTTCATGCCCAAAGGTTGGAATACATCGCCTCTAGCCCACCTTCTCAAAATTAGCGGAAAAACCAATTTGGACCAATCCAATAATGCTATGTTTTTGGCGACCTTAAGAGATGGTGGGACCTTCGATGATTTCTGGACAACCAATTTCTGATGCAACAAAACTATTTCTGTGGTGTCCTCGGTAATTTCGAATACGGCATCTGGTTGGATCTGATGCTCCTTAATAAACAAACTAGAACGATCGATGTTGAGCACATGGGAGGTAGATAAAAAAACCGTGCCCACCTTGTCCCATTGGAGCAATACATTGTTCACTTCTGTTATACCAAAACCAAAGCGCCGCATTAACTCAAAAACCAAAGCCAACCTCCCCTTTTCCGGAATGGCACGTTTCGACACCTCCAAATTCCCTTCTTCCCCAACCTGGTTATCCAACAAATTATCTACATGATACGCAACCAAATCATTGGCACTTTTGAGCCTGCTACTTGTATTTCTAAATGATTTCTCTAGACTTTTATTAACCTCTTTTAGCTTAGGAACTACCTCGTGGCGTATGAAATTCCTGGTATACTTAGTACTTGCGTTGGTTTTATCTTCCCTCCATTCCAAATTATTGGATTTGGCATATGCCAGAATTTCATCCCTGGAGGTCGACAACAATGGCCGTACTACCTGTTTATTTTTCAAAGGAATACCAGCAATACCTCGTATCCCAGAACCCTTTGTTAAGTTGTACAAAGTAGTTTCCAAATCGTCATTTAAATGGTGTGCCGTTGCAATTTTAGTACACCCTTTTTGAACTAGTTGTTCAAACCATTGGTACCTCAATTTCCGAGCTGTTAACTGAATCGATTGGCCATCTTGTTGGGCTATGGTTTTTGTTTCAAAAGAGGTGGTATGAAAGGGTACTTTTAGAGTTTTGGCCAATTGCGCTACAAACCTTTGATCTTGGTCTGATTCTTGTGCTCTTAATTTAAAATTACAATGGGCCAAAACAATATCAAAGCCCAATGAATGAAGTAAATGTGCCAAAACAACAGAATCCACTCCACCGCTCACTGCTACCAAAGTACTATCTGCTGGGGTTATCAATTGATTGTATGTAATAAAATCCTTGCATTTATGGAGCATAGTTCTTTTCGATTGGCTAGTTTTACAAATTAAATTATTAAAAATCAAATTATACAAAATGCGGATCATTTCCTTTCTAATTCTATTGTCGATTTTAGGAATAAGTGAAGTTCAGGCTCAAAATAAGATCAGAAATAAAAAAGCCGACAGGCTTATAGGTGGCAGAAGACCGGATGGAACGCGTTTTGAAAAATTTATTGGCAATGTTATTTTCCAAACTGCCAATGCCACCATTTATTGTGACACAGCAACCATTGCCAAAAAATCAAATACTTTAGAGGCCACGGGCCATGTTCGCATTGTTGATGGAGATTCTATTACTATAACTGCCCATAAACTTACTTATTTAGGCAATGAAAAAATTGCCAAACTCAGAAACAACGTAGAATTCAAAAAAAAGGGACAGCTGCAACTCAACACCAATTACCTTGACTACGACAGGAACACCCAAATGGCCTATTATTTCAACAATGGTACTATTAAAGACACCGTTAATGTGCTGTCTAGTAAAAAGGGGTATTACAATACTAGAAACAACATGGCTTCCTTTAAGACCAATGTAGTTGCCACCAACCCAGACTACGTATTGGAATCCGACACCATGCAATACAACACCAATTCAAAAATTGTTTATTTTAGAGACCATACCGTTTTAACCAACAGCGATAGTTCCGTATTCGAATACGAAGCGGGCTCTTATTACAACACACTGCAAGGGAAATCTGATTTTAGCAAGGGCTTTTTAGAAACAGAAGACTATTCTCTTAAAGGCAAAAGAATTGTATCCGATGAAATAAGAAAACAATACAAAGTAAAAGGAGATGTTAGGTTGTTTGCTAAAAAGGATGAGGTCATCATAGAGGGGCAAGAAGCGGTTATGCTCAAAAGGACAGGTATTACTAAAATATACGGGCAAGCCGTAATGAAAAAATTAGTGGACCAAGACACGTTGTACCTCTATGCAGACACGCTGGTCTCCATTGATTCCAAGATAGAATCCGAAAAGCGTTTGTTGGCTTTTAACAATGTAAGAATATTTAAAGAACAAATGCAAGGTAGGGCAGATTCGCTCGCTTATATATTTTCGGACTCCATAATTCACCTTTACAACAAACCCATACTTTGGTCGGATGAAAATCAAATAACCGCAGACTCTATTAACATAAAGTTAAAAAACAATGGGATTGACAGACTCAATATGAGCATCAATAGCTTTGTTGTTTCAAAGGACACCACCCAAAATTTCAACCAAATAAAAGGCAGAAATATGGTGGCCAGGTTCAAAGATGGCGGTATTGATAAAGTTTTTGTAACTGGTAATGGAGAAACTGTTTACCACGCCTTAGAAGAAAAAACCAACTTAACAATGGGAGTCAACAAAATTCAGTGCTCCAACATGCGGATAGACTTCGTTAAAGGACAACTTAACGATATTACTTTTTACATTGAACCTACCGGTAAGTTTATTCCAATTCACGAACTACAAAACTCGGACAAAAAGTTATCAGGCTTTGAGTGGAGAGAAGACGAGCGTCCAATTAACCCTTTGGATTCCAACCCATTACTCCTACAAGAAAAACCAGACACCACCGAAGAGCCAGCACTCAAAAAAAAACCAACTCCAAAGAAAGAACCTAAGAACAAACCCAGGGGATTTAAAAAGAGAAATTAAATAATTGCTAAGTTTTATACTAACAGTAGATTTTAACCGTTTATCTTAGTTTCTTTGTGCAATATTCATTATATTGAAAAGAGACGACTGATAAATTAAACTTATTCCTATTTGACACACTTTTACCCTTGAAATATATTTTAACCATATTAATTATTTTGACGGCATTCTGCTATACATCTGGGCAGAGCTTTAAAATAGTTGAGGGTTCGCAAAGTGTTATTCAAGGGACCATAGGTCAAAATCTCAAAGTGCCAATCAGCATTGAAAACCTATCTTCAAAACCAGTGAATATAATTATCAAAAGAATTGAAGAGCGCATTGGTACGAGTCAAAAAACATATTTTTGTTGGGGAGGAGATTGTGTTGGTGAACAAGTGAACCAACTTCCATTGTCTAGAAAAATAAATCCAGATCAAACAAGTAGAGAGTTTCAATCTGTTCTCGAATCTGGCCTTGTAGAAGGTTATAGTGTTGTAAAATACCAGGTTATTAATCGAGACAACCCATCTGAATCTTATTTCCACGAAGTGACCTACATTATTGAGCCTTCTGAAAAGAAAAAGGCCCTTTTCGAATCAAGCAATGTGACGCTTCAAGAAGTTTATCCCAACCCAGTGAATGAATTTGCATTTATTGACTATGCCCTAACCAACCCAGAAACCAAGGCCAAAATTGTATTACACAACATATTGGGGAATATTATTGGGGAATACGAACTCAAGTACTTCGACAAGACATTAAAAATCTCAACCGCCAGCCTCAACCCGGGAGTATATTTCTACACATTGCACATTGACAACGATGGCGTGATGACTAAAAAAATTATTGTAAGGCGGTAAAATTATATCCAATATTTAAGTTCCTTCTTCGTTTGTTGAATATTAAACAATATACAGTATATTTGCAGGCTTATGATGTCGAGGAAAATTACCATACTACAAGTAGTGATTGTGTTATTAATAACATTCACCTCTTGTGTCACCCCATTTAGAAAAGCTCAAAAGAGCAGCGATTGGAAGCTCAAGTACGATGCGGCGATGGAGTATTACGAGAAGAAAGATTACTTTAGAGCTGCCGCATTGTTTGAAGAAGTACTCCCATTGACACGTGGTTTACCGCAAGGTGAGAACGTTCAGTTTTACATGGCCTATTGTAATTACCATGAAAAGAACTACATCCTTAGTGCCCATCATTTCAGAATCTTTTATGAAACCTACGCGAGAAGCCAAAAAGCAGAAGAGGCACAGTTCATGCATGCTTATTCGGAGTACATCAGTTCTCCTTCGTACAGCTTAGACCAATCCAGTAGTATTGAAGCCATGAACGCCATGCAAATATTTTTGAATCGCTACCCTCAAAGTGAGTACAGAAAACAAGCGATTGATGTGATTCAAGAAATGCAAATTAAACTGGAAGTAAAAGCATTCGAAAACGCCAAAGAATATTTAAAGATTAAAAGGTACAAAGCAGCTGTAATCGCTTTTCAAAATTTCTGGCTGGATTACCCAGATTCAAAGTTTAATGAAGAAGCATTTTATTTGAGGTTGCAATCCCAGTACTTATTGGCCAACAAAAGTTTTTCACGACTCCAAGAAGAGCGATTCGAAGAGTTTTTAGAAATGTATGAAAAATTCATTGACCGGTACCCGCAGAGTACTTTCTTAAAAGAAGCTGAAAAATATTATGCAATAAGTAGAAAAAAAATGTCTACCTTTGCAAGTCAAAAATAAATAATTAAAAAAGCGTTATGAATCCATCAATTATAACTAGAGATATTGACGTGCTTGACGCACCTACCCTTAATATTTACGAAAGTGTAACTATTATTTCGAAAAGAGCGCGGCAGTTGGCAGTTGAAGTAAAAGAAGAATTGAACACGAAGTTGGCAGAATTTGCTTCAACAGTAGACAATTTGGAAGAGGTTTTTGAAAACAGAGAGCAAATAGAAATATCTAGATTTTACGAAAGAAAACCAAAACCTACTATTGAGGCTATGGAAGAATTTCTAGATGGAAAAGTAAGATTTCGTATAGCTGATAAAAGCTAACATGAATGTCTTTAAAAAATAAAAACATATTGGTCGGTGTAACCGGCAGCATTGCAGCCTATAAGGCTGCATTTTTTGTTCGTATGTTAATTCAAAAGGGAGCCAATGTTCAAGTGGTTTCAACAGAAGCCGCTAATGCTTTCATTACTCCTTTAACTCTTTCAACCCTCTCAAAAAACCCTGTTCTAACAACGTTTGAATCTTCTGATACTGGAGAATGGAACAACCATGTAGAATTGGGGATTTGGGCAGACCTTTTTGTTATTGCCCCACTTTCTGCCAACACGTTGTCCAAGATGGCCCATGGTGCATGCGACAACCTTTTAATGGCCGTTTATTTATCTGCAAAATGCCCAGTATACGTTGCTCCTGCTATGGATTTGGACATGATGCGCCACCCTACTACCAATAGCAACCTTTCAATTTTGGCAAAAAATGGCAACCAGATTATAGAGCCAACCCATGGTGCATTGGCCAGTGGACTGGAAGGGAAAGGACGAATGGCTGAACCAGAGTCCATTCTTGCCATTCTTGAGCAACACTTCAACACAAGCTTGCCCCTTGTAGGCAAAAAAGCGCTTGTTACGGCCGGGCCCACGTTTGAACCAATCGATCCTGTCCGTTTCATCGGCAACCATTCCAGTGGCAAAATGGGGATTGCCATTGCCAATCAATTGGGTGCAATGGGAGCAACTGTCCACCTTATTTGTGGCCCAAGCAAACAGAGAGACCTCCATGACAATGTCAAAAGAACGGATGTTACAGACTCTGTTAGCATGTATGAGGCAGTTATGACAAGTTACGCCAGTTCCGATATCAATATTTTTGCGGCGGCTGTTGCAGATTATAAGCCAACCACCTTTTACGACCAGAAAGTTAAAAAATCCAAGGCCGACATGTCAATTGCCCTTACCAAAACAAAAGACATTGCTAGCGAAGCCGGAAAATTAAAAAAAGACTCCCAAATAAATGTTGGGTTTGCGCTTGAAACTGAAAATGAAGAGACAAACGCTTCTAAAAAACTAATCAAAAAAAATCTAGATCTTATTGTACTCAACTCATTAAACGACAAAGGAGCTGGTTTTGGACATGACACAAACAAAATCACAATACTTGATAAAAACAATAATAAGGTTAAATTTGAGTTAAAATCAAAAACAGAAGTCGCTTCCGATATTGTTGACTTCGTGACTCAATTGATACATGAAAAAGGCAATTAATTTTTTTTTACTATTCGCTCTATTTTATTTTCATTCCAATGCGCAAGAACTGAACTGTAGGGTAGCTGTTAACGCTGAAAAAGTGCAAACTTCTGACAGAAGGGTATTTACCGACATGGAAACTGCCTTTGCACAATTTATGAATAGCCGTACCTGGACGCCAGACTTCTTCAAACCAGAAGAACGCATCAATTGCAACATACTAATAACAATCAATGAAATGCCATCTATTGGCTCCTTCACCGCCACTGTGCAAATACAAGCTTCTAGACCCATTTACAACTCAAGCTATGAATCTTCTGTTTTAAATTTTGCAGATAGAGACTGGAACTTCCAGTATGTGGAATCTTTGCCAATGGATTTTTCGGACAATACGTTTTTGGATAACCTCTCCTCATTGTTGGCATTTTACGCCTACATCATTATTGGTTTGGACTACGATAGTTTCAGTGAATTAGGAGGAACCCCTTACTTCCAAAAAGCTTTGAATGTGGTGAACAACGCCCAGACTTCCAATAATCCCGGTTGGAATTCGTTAGGAAACAATCGAAACCGATACAACCTTATCGACAACATTTTAAACCCTACCATGCTGGATATAAGAAAGCACTTTTATAGCTACCATAGGTTGGGGTTGGACCTTTACGAAAGCGACCCAGATAAAAGTCGAGAAGAAGTGCTGCTCTTTCTTAAAAAACTAAACGATATAAAAAAACAGTTCCCAACGGCAATATATCCCATATCCATCATTGACTCCAAAGTGGATGAACTCGTTAATGTTTTTTCAGAAGGCAACTTAAACATCAGAAAACAAGCTTATGATCTTTTGTTGTCGGTTAGCCCTAAGAACAAGGATAAATTTGACGCAATAATTAAATAAAGGGATAAAAAAGCAGTTAAGGCAAAGGCCTTTGTTATAAATTTGTATTGAACTGAAAGTACATCATGCTTACCAATCTAGAAGTAAAAAACTTTGCTCTTATTCAAGCGTTAAGCTTAGCCCCTTCCAAACAGCTCTCCATCATAACTGGAGAAACTGGAGCAGGAAAATCAATTTTATTAGGTGCAATTTCGCTGTTATTAGGTAAAAGAGCGGATGCCAAGCAGCTTTTGGACAACTCCATAAAGTGTGTTATTGAAGGTACATTTGATGTATCTGGATTTAATTTAGAATCTAAATTTGAATCCGCCGACATAGACTACGACCCTACCACTGTAATAAGGCGTGAAATATTACCAAGTGGAAAATCACGTGCTTTTATCAATGACACCCCCACTACCCTAGAAGTGTTAAAATCAATCGGAGGCACTTTGATGGACATTCACTCACAGCACCAAACTTTACTTATTGGAGCCGAATCCTTCCAAACACAAGTAGTGGACAATTTCTCTGAATCCAAACAGGACCTAGCCAACTACCAATCGGCATTTAAGTACTGGAAAACATGCTCTAGCGAGTTGGATGCATTGCAAAATAAAATTGCTGCCTCCAATGCCACTTTGGACTACAATAAATTCCTGTTTGCTGAATTAAAAGCAATCAATTTACAAGATTTAGACAAAGAATCGCTCGAAAAAGAACTTAGTATATATGAAAACTCGGAGGAAATAAAATCGGGTTTTCAGTCTATTCTCAACCATATATCTGAATCGGAATTTTCTGTTTTAGAAGGACTTAATCAAGCCACCTCCAGTATTGAAAAATTGGCACTTCTTAACAAAGACTATTCCCATTTAGCAGAAAGAATGGCTAGCGCCATCATCGAAATCAATGACATTCGATTCGAAATTGAAAATAAAGGAGAGTCCATTGATTCTGATCCTAGAAAAACGGAAGAGTTAAGGAACCAATTGGATACCATCTACAAACTTGAAAGGAAACACCAAACAGAGGGCATTCCTGCTTTATTAAAAATTAGAAATGATCTCGAAGCTGAATTAGAAATTTTTGAAAACTCGGAAGAAGCTTTGGTTAAAAAAAGCAAAGAAGTAGCCGAAGCACTTGCTAAAGTAAATCAGCTGGGTGTTGTTTTAAGCACAAAAAGAAAAAATCAAACCCCTTTGCTTTCCAAAGACATTGTTAGAATATTAAAAAGTTTGGGCATTCCAGATGCAGAGTTTTCCATTGAATCCTCTACAATCCAACCCGGCCCAATTGGCATGGATGAGATTAACTTTAAGTTTAGTGCCAATAAGGGAATTGCTTTAGAACCACTTAAAAAAGTAGCTTCTGGAGGAGAACTTTCAAGGGTGATGTTTGCTATTAAACTTCTTATGGCTGGAAAAATGGCATTGCCTACAATAATTTTTGACGAAATTGATACCGGTGTGTCTGGTGAAATAGCGCTGCAACTGGGGGAGCTAATGGGTAAAATGTCGACCAACCATCAAATTATTACCATTACCCATTTGCCACAAGTGGCATCCAAAGCCCATACCCACTTTTATGTGTACAAAGACAATTCAGGTGCTGTAACCAATAGCAAAATTAAAGTACTCAGCTATGAAGAAAGAGTGGATGAAATAGCCCAGATGATAGGGGGTGCCGCTCCTACCCAATCGGCAATAGAAAGTGCCAAAGAATTAATCAAACTATCAAAATAGGATGAACTTAAAAAAAACTGGATTGGTTTTGGGACCGCTATTTTTTATTAGCTTGATCCTACTGTCAGACAATTTAGGAGGGCTTTCAAATGAAGGTTGGAAAGTTTTAAGCGTTGCCGGATGGATGGTCATCTGGTGGGTTACAGAAGCTGTTTCGATATCCGTTACAGCCTTACTTCCTATTGTTCTATTTCCAGCAGTTGGTGTTTTTTCAATATCCGAAGCCACAGCACCATATGCGTCCAGAATAATATTTCTTTTCATGGGTGGGTTCATAATTGCTTTAGGGTTAGAAAAACACAACTTACATACCCGCATCGCCTTAAATCTCATTAAAATAACCGGTACTTCCGGGAATGGTGTTATTTTAGGCTTCATGCTTGCCACTGCCCTATTGAGTATGTGGATTAGCAATACAGCTACTGCCGTTATGATGCTCCCTATTGCCCTTAGTGTAGTCAATTTGTTGAATCGCAACAAGACCATGGGCCAATCCCATAAAACCTTTGCAATGGCCTTGATGCTTATCATTGCCTATTCCGCTAACATAGGTGGCATGATGACCTTGATTGGCACGCCACCCAATGTAGTGTTTGCCGGGTATGTACAAGACCTACAAAACAAAACTTTAGACTTTTCTTCTTGGTTGTTAGTGGGGCTCCCATCGGGAATTTTATTGTTAACCCTTACTTACTTTATGATCACAAAACTGTTATTCAAAAGTAATTTAAAGAAAATTGATGGCGCTAAGGAACTCATCGGAGAACAGTTAAACACACTCGGCAAAATGAAAACATCTGAAATAGCAGTTTTAGTTATATTCGGATTAACAGCAATGGGCTGGGTTTTCAAAAATGAAATCAACTCTCTTTTCAATAGCAATTATTTGTCCGACCCTTTAACTGCAATGATTGGAGGAATTTTAATGTTTACTGTGCCATACAATTGGAAAAAGAACACAAAAGTACTGCTGTGGTCGGATACTCAAAAATTACCCTGGGGCATATTGATTTTATTTGGCGGTGGGTTATCACTTGCTGCAGCGATGAAAAAAAGTGGTTTAATTGAATATTTAAGTGATTCGATTCAAACCATGGACACCATTCCATTTTTATTTTTGATGTTCATTTTAACCGCACTTACTTTGTTTTTAACTGAGTTAATGAGCAATGTAGCGCTGACCATGATTTTCACCCCTATGATTTTTGGCATTGCCCAAGGGTATGGTTACAACCCCATACATTTAGCACTCCCAGCAACGCTGGCAGCTAGTTGCGCATTTATGTTACCAGTTTCGACACCTCCGAACGCCATCGTTTTCTCGAGTAAATTATTAAAGATCAAAGATATGGTAAAAGCAGGCTTCTTTTTAAACCTGCTGTCCATACTTATTTTGGTTGTAATAAGTTACTTTTTCGGGCATTTAATCCTATAAATTATGCCTCCTTGCTACCTTCCACACGGTAAGCAACCAACAAACCCAAACCTCCAAATATTAGCAACATGCTAAAATAAGCTACCTCTTCCATTCCAAATAACATATCCAGAGAATACCCCATAAACAAGCCAATTCCAGCGCCAATAAGCAATAGAGCAGCTTTTAGAGTGGCATACCTTGAGCTATTATTAAAACTAATGGGCTCCATATTTTTTTCAATCATGGCCATTCTTTCTTGGTTTGCAAATTTCCTTAAAAAAACTACCATTATAATGGTCCCTATTGACATTATCGTCAACCATCCGAATACTATTAATACTGTACTATCCATATTATTTTGTTTTTGTTGCCACTTTGACACAGCTCCTCACATAAAGGTTACAGGCCAGTTAACTTTTTTTTCAGAAAAGAATTTATTTTATATTTTGTACCTTTTGGTGTAACCTAAATGCAATGGGCTGCATCTAAACCATCGATGATAGAAAAAGAAGAAAAGATTTTAATCACAGCGGTTATAAATGGAGAGCAACAAAAGTATTCCATATTAGTAGACCGGTACAAAGATTATAGCTTTTCTATAGCGGTAAAAATCATTAAGGACCATCCGCTAGCAGAAGAAATAGTTATGGATGCTTTTATAAAAGCCTACCAAAACCTACATAAATTTAATTTTGACTCGAAATTTTCGACTTGGCTGTATAGAATAGTAGTCAATACTACATTGAGTTATAAAAGAAAAACCAAATTGCCCACGGAAGAAATTGTAGACTACGACCTTCACCTGAGTGTCCACAATACAGCGTTAGAAGACCAAGACAGGTCAAAATTCATACGTTTGGCGATAGACAAACTTTCAGATACCGATGCAGCCTTAATTACACTTTTTTACCTCAACGAATGCTCTTTAATAGAGGTAGGGAAAATCATGTCCATTCCTGTTTCTACTGTTAAAGTTAAACTTTTTCGGGCGAGAAAAAGAATGGCCAGAATGCTTACAGAAATACTTCAAAAAGAAACCATATTGTTATGAGAAACAAGTATGACCTATTAATCCAAGAATACCACAGTGGTAATTTAACCGATCAGGAAAAACTTGAGGTTGAATTGCTTTGCAATACGAACCCCTCCTTCAACACACTTTTTGAAGCTTATTCCATTGTGGATAAAAAGCTTAACCAAGAATTGAAAGAGCAGGTGAGTCATGGGTTTACAGAAGGGGTAATGAACCAAATAGCCACCCAGGCAGTAAACCAGCCTACTCCAAAAGGGATCAATAAAAGCAAATATCTCCCTTTTTTAATTGCAATAGCAGGTGCTATTGCCATAAGTATTTTAAGCACCAATGTAGATTTTTCCAGAATCCAAACCCAATTAAACAACCCCTTTGGTGCAGGCTCTCTCACCCTTCAGCCCGACAATATCAAGTGGTTGTATTATGGCGCCTTAACCATTGGATGTTTTACGTTTTTGCTATTTATGGATAGGTTGATTATGAGAAATAAAACTTCTTTGAATTAAAAAAGGGGCCATGGCCCCTTTTTCATTATTCTTATAGAATACAATTATTAATATCTGTAATACTCTGGTTTGTATGGTCCCTCTACAGTAACACCAATGTAATCGGCTTGTTCCTTAGACAATACATCCAATTCAACACCAATTTTAGCCAAGTGCAATTTTGCCACTTTTTCGTCCAGGTGTTTCGGAAGTGTATACACTTTGTTCTCGTACTGATCGGTATTGACCCACAATTCAATTTGAGCCAATGTTTGGTTTGTAAATGAATTGGACATTACAAAAGAAGGGTGTCCGGTAGCACAACCTAAATTCACCAATCTACCTTCTGCTAACAACAGGATATCGGTTCCATTCAAGTTATACAAATCCACCTGTGGTTTGATTTCGTCTCTTGTAGCATTGTCATTCAACCAAGACACGTCTATTTCATTGTCAAAATGACCTATATTACAAACGATGGTCTTGTCCTTCATTTTCTCAAAATGACGCCCTACTACTATGTCCTTATTACCTGTTGTAGTAACAACGATATTGGCTTCCGATACGGCATCATCCATTTTTTTCACTTCAAAACCATCCATTGCTGCTTGTAGCGCACAAATTGGATCTATTTCAGTAACGATAACCCGAGCACCTGCTCCTCTTAAAGAAGCCGCCGACCCTTTTCCTACATCTCCATATCCTGCTACTACTGCTACTTTACCTGCCATCATTACATCGGTAGCTCTTCTAATAGCATCTACCAAAGACTCCTTACAACCATACTTATTGTCAAACTTTGACTTAGTAACACTATCGTTTACATTAATAGCAGGCAATGGTAACAAGCCATTGGTTTCTCTTTCAATTAATCTATGTACACCAGTGGTAGTTTCTTCTGAAATACCTTTAATATCTTTTACCAACTCAGGGTATTTGTCTAAAACCATATTAGTCAAATCACCACCATCATCCAAAATCATGTTCAAAGGTTGGCCATCAGGAAAAAATATGGTCTGCTCAATACACCAATCGAATTCTTCCTCGTTCATTCCCTTCCAAGCATACACTGGAATATTCTTATCTGCAATCGCTGCTGCCGCATGGTCTTGGGTAGAAAATATATTACATGAAGACCATGTAACTTGCGCTCCCAACTCAATTAAAGTTTCAATCAATACAGCTGTTTGAATGGTCATGTGCAAGCAACCAGCAATTCTGGCTCCTTTTAAAGGCTTAGAGTCCCCAAATTCAGTTCTTAGAGACATTAAACCTGGCATTTCCGCCTCGGCAAGCACAATTTCTTTTCTCCCCCATGCAGCTAGTGAAATGTCTCTCACTTTATATTTCAACTTATCTTCCTGAATCATCTTTCGTAATTTTAAATTTTTAGTAAAGTTAATAAATAGTTTTTCAAATATCTATAGATCACAAAGATCACAACATCTTGGAATGCAACTTTGTTCGTTTTTTGCAAATTTATTGCAGATAAAAATCTATATATTCGATTATGAGCCACCACCATCACCACCACCACCATGAAACGGGTAACATAAAAACTGCTTTTTTCCTTAATTTATTCTTTACAATTATCGAAATAATAGGAGGCATACTTACCAACAGTGTGGCAGTTCTTTCAGATGCGATACACGACTTAGGGGACACCATAAGCCTCGGGCTAAGCTGGTATTTCCAAAATGTTGCCAATAAAAAAAAAGACAAATACTTTTCTTATGGATATGGTAGGTTCAGCCTTCTTGGTGCCTTGGTTAGTGGCATCATTCTTTTTGGAGGGAGCATTTACATTTTACTCGAAGCAATTCCACGGTTAATTGAACCTCAAGCAGCTCATGCCGAGGGCATGATTGCACTTTCTATTTTGGGCATAATAATTAACGGATTAGCAGTACTTAAATTATCGAAAGGGCACAGCATCAATGAAAAAGTAGTTCGACTGCATTTAATGGAAGATGTTTTGGGCTGGATCGGAGTTTTAATTGGTGGCATAGTTATAAAGTTTACTGGGTGGTATATTTTAGACCCCATTCTTTCATTAATGATAGCGGCTTACATCCTTAAAAATGTATACCACAACATTAGTGAAGCCGCTAAAATAATACTTCAAGGAGTTCCTGCTAAATTCGACATGGAGAAAATGGAACAGGAAATATGCGCAATAGAAGGCATCCTAAAAATTGAGGATTGTCATTTATGGACCATGGACGGAGAATTTCATATTTTAACCTTGCACATCCAATGTTCGGAAACCATAGGACCAAAAGACCAAATCAATATAAAATCAAAAATTAGAGAAAACCTAAAATCTTATAAAATTGAGCACGCTACCATAGAAATTGAATTTTCAAATGAACTATCCAAACCGTTGCCCTGTTGATGTCACTTCGTTAAGGTATTTTCTCTTTTCATAGCCATCAAATCGTAAAAAAGTTTTAGCCATATAAAAATACAAGGCACCACTTTTACTACATAAGGTTCGAAATAGGTTTGCCTGATATAGGGTGGGTAGACATCTGTGGGTGCCAATACACAGAACAATATACACCCCCACAGCAACAACAAATTGAACCAGTGTTTGCGCTTCGCATAGACTGTGAAAAACCACAAAACCACCCCTGCTATTGCGATGATAAACGTAGGAGATTCCGATTTATGATTGAAAATTATCAACCAGATAAGTATAAAAGCTGCAAACAGTGTTCTAAAGTTTTTATCATCATAAAGTTGGTACCGAACCAAGGGAACAAAAAATAATACCGCCCCAAGCAACATGGTACTATTCTTAATATCGGATAAACCAAACCACGTATGCAGCCAGCCCATGATAGAAAACCCCATGCTTGCTCCTTGGTCTGCCACCATCATGAGCCACCATTGTTGGTATTGAAAAACCAACCCATCCATCCCTATAAATAAAGCTGGGAGTACCCCTAAAAACAATAGCCAAATACCTGTCCATAAGATGCTTTTTATCTTATCGGGATAAAACACTAACAAAGCTAAAAAGGCCAGCCCATACACTTTAACATAAAATGTAAGGACAATTAAAAAAGTAGCCAACACGACATTGCGTTTTTCCAAGCTTACAAAGGAGAGCACCAATAGACCTGCCATAACCCCGTTGGATTGTGCATTGTGTGTGTTGGTAATGGCTTCCGCAAAACAAATTATTAAGGCCAAATACACATACCTTTTATGCTTAAATGCAACTTGTCTCACTCCCAGATAAACCAAAAATGTATTGATTAAATTCCATAAAAACAGCCCCAACCAGGTGGGAACAATAGCAAATGGAGCCATAAAAAGGGCAAATGTGGGACTGTATTTAAAAAGATCCCATTGAATATCTAAATACCAAGCGTACAGATTTTTATTTTCCATTAAGTGGAAAAAAGCGTTCCTAAAAATTATAAAATTATTGAAGCTCGTATACTCACTATTAGAAAACTGCGTTTCTAACAGCCGCTGCACTGTTGGAATTAAAACCAACAAGAGCATAATGAAAACAACTGCTTTTTCGTTTAAAAAAACTTTAGCAAAAAAATCTCTAGTCTTTCTTAACATACCTACAAATACGATATTTCTTTTACGTCAAAAACTTCATTGGTTCCATTGGGCAAGGCCACCTTTAACATACCATCTGGTTCAATACCTAAAATGGTACCTTTAAAAATTTCGGACTGCTTATTGTTTTTAAACAAGGCTGGTTCGTTTAGCCGGTACAACACTTCGTAATACCTTTCTTTTAATGCTGCCAACTTCCCACCTTTTAACATTAAATACAATCCTTCAAACGCTTGTACAAACCCAGTAAAAACCTCTTCTAATGAATAATTTCGGTTCATTTCTGCTGCCATTGAAACCGCCTCCTCAACTTCAAAATCTACTTGATTTACATTTAGCCCTACACCAATAACACTCCAATCTAAATTTTGATTGTGGATGGTGTTGTGGATTAATATGCCACAAACTTTTTTCTTATTTACCAAAATATCGTTAGGCCATTTCACCACTTGGTTGTGAAAGCCGTATTTATCAAGTACTTGGTACACTGCAAGTGAAGTAATAATATTTAAAAAAAAGCGGTGGTGAATTGGTAAAAAAGCACTTTTTAACACCAAAGAAAAGGTTAAATTTTTTCCTGGTTGCGCTTCCCACGAATTGCCGCGCTGGCCTTGGCCACTTTCCTGGTTGTCAGTTATGACAATCAATCCGTCAATAATGTCATTTTTTTTAACTTTTTCTAAGGCGAAAGTGTTAGTAGAATGACAAGATGGCACAAAATCAATAACTTTTCCGATAAACAATGAGTTGGCAGGAATTTTATACAAGTATTTTCGTAGTTTTGTTGTACAAGCAAAGATAGTTAATGAAAAAAAACAAAATAGGATATCCCTCAGAAAAATTGCGCGATGTGGTGGTGAAGGGAATGCAGGAAAAAAAAGCAAATGACATTGTTGTTGTAGATTTAAGAGATATTGGCAATTCGATTGCTGATTTTTTAGTTATATGTACCGGTACTTCGGACACCCAGGTGGATGCCCTTTCGGACTCTATTGACAAAGAAGTGCATGTAGCATTTGGAGAATCTCCTTGGCACAGTGAAGGAAAAACAAACAAAGAATGGATTTTGCTGGACTATGTTAATGTAGTTGCTCATATATTCACAACGGAAAAACGTGCGTTTTTCGGTTTGGAAAATTTGTGGGGCGATGCAAAAGTAACACACATCGATACGACCAATTAATCATAAAACCTTTACCTTTTATATCCGTTCAGGTTTGAAATAAGAAAGAAAATAATATGGCTGATAAGAAAAAAATTATTCCACCGAAAACACCAAAACAGAACTATCAGGTTTGGATTATCATTTCACTCCTAGCTGTTGTGATTTCGGTTACATTTTTTAATAAGACGAATAATGTCACAGAAATTGACAAACGGCAATTTGAAGAAATGGCCAAGTCAGGAGACATTAAATCCGTAGTTATATATAAAAAGCCTGACATTTCAATAGTTGAAATTCAGTTAAAGCCTGAAGCAAGGCAGAATGCAAAGTATAAAAACGACTTAGAAGACAGTCCACTTAATGCATTAGGCCAAGGACCTGATTTTATTTTAAAGATATCTTCACCCGAAAATTTCACAAAGTCAATTGATGAAATCAATGGAGATTTACCGGCGAGTGATGTAATCCGGTATACCCTTGATAGAAAAGATGAGTACACCAACATGTTTTGGAATCTTGGTTTTTTCTTGTTGTTAATTGTAGGGTTTTGGTTTTTAATGAGGCGTATGAGTGGCGGAGGCGGTCCTGGTGGACAAATATTCAACATCGGAAAAAGCAAAGCGGCCTTATTTGATGCAGAAAATAAAGTAAAAATCACCTTCGGTAATGTTGCAGGATTGGATGAAGCCAAAGAAGAAGTAAAAGAAATTGTTGAATTTCTTAAAACACCTTCAAAATTCACCAAATTGGGTGGAAAAATACCGAAAGGCGCGTTGCTTGTAGGACCTCCGGGAACTGGTAAAACATTACTAGCCAAAGCCGTTGCCGGCGAAGCAGCTGTTCCGTTTTTCACGCTATCCGGGTCTGACTTTGTAGAAATGTTTGTGGGTGTAGGGGCTGCTAGGGTAAGAGATCTATTCAAACAAGCCAAAGAAAAGGCACCTTGTATCGTATTTATAGATGAAATTGATGCCATAGGCCGATCAAGGGGAAGAGGGCAAATGCCTGGAAGCAATGATGAAAGAGAGAATACTTTAAATTCATTGTTGGTTGAAATGGATGGTTTCGCCACTGATTCAGGGGTAATTATTTTGGCCGCTACCAACAGGCCTGACGTTTTAGATTCTGCCTTGTTAAGACCAGGTCGTTTTGACAGACAAATTAGCATTGACAAGCCAGACATTGTTGGGCGTGAAGCCATTTTCAAAGTGCATTTAAAACCACTTAAGCTTAACAAAGATGTTGCTTCCAAACATTTAGCTGCTCAAACTCCAGGTTTTGCTGGGGCTGAAATAGCCAACGTTTGTAACGAAGCTGCATTGATTGCTGCAAGAAAAGATAAAAAATCAGTCGATATGATTGACTTTCAAGATGCCATTGACAGGGTAATTGGAGGTCTAGAGAAGAAAAGTAAAATTATATCCCCAGAAGAAAAGAAAATTGTTGCCTACCACGAAGCAGGACACGCAGTGGCTGGTTGGTTTCTAGAACATGCTGATCCATTGGTTAAGGTGAGTATTGTTCCTAGAGGGGTTGCAGCATTGGGATATGCACAATACCTACCAAAGGAGCAATTCCTTTACCAAACAGAGCAACTGTTGGATGAAATGTGCATGGCTTTAGGCGGTAGAGCTGCCGAAGAGATAATTTTCGGGAAAATATCCACCGGTGCATTGAGTGACTTGGAAAGAGTTACAAAAATGGCTTATAGCATTGTAACTGTTTACGGTATGAATTCGGAAATTGGAAACGTTTCTTTTTACGATTCGAAACAAACAGATTATAATTTCAACAAACCATATTCAGATGCCACGGCTGAAAAGATTGATACAGAAGTTAAAAAAATCATCGAAACAGCGTATTTGAGATCCAAAAATTTGTTAAAAGACAAATTGAACGAGCTTGAAATCATTGCCAAAGAACTTTTGGACAAAGAAATTATATTCCAAGCGGATTTGGATCGTTTGATAGGTAAAAGACCTTTTGAGCACCAGACTACGCTACAGGCATTTACTGAAAAGAAAGAAGATGTTGCAGTGGAAAAACAAGAGGAAGAGAAGGTAAAGGACAACTCCAAACCACCTGAAGAAAACATCAACCCTGATTTGGAAATAAAAGCTGACAATTAAATTTTAAAAATTTAATTATTATATTGAATCAGACAGTTAGTAGCTGTCTGATTTTTTTTATTATGGAAAATACGATTACCCTACCCTCAGGAAAAAAAATATACTTTGCAAGTGACTTCCATTTGGGCGCGC
This sequence comes from Cytophagales bacterium Alg240-R148, assembly GCA_900537185.1. Lineage (GTDB taxonomy): Bacteria > Bacteroidota > Bacteroidia > Cytophagales > Cyclobacteriaceae > Alg240-R148. The sequence continues at coordinate 407,146 of LS999826.1, read as the reverse complement.
CCAACCAAGCAACCAGTCTGGAGCGCGAAATGCGCATTATAAGATGGTTGGATTCTATAGAGGAAGATGCCCATACAATTTTTTTAGTAGGCGACATTTTTGATTTTTGGTTTGAATACAAAAACACAATCCCTAAAGGCTTTATTAGGTTTCAAGGTAAATTGGCTGCCTTAAAAGATGCTGGTATTGAAATTATTTTCTTTACTGGAAACCACGATTTATGGATGTTTCAATATTTTACGGAACAGTTGTGCATCCCTGTGTACAGAACGCCACAACGGTATGTCATTAATGGCACTTCCTTTCTCATTGGGCATGGAGACGGACTTGGACCAGGAGACAACACCTATAAATTTTTAAAAAAGGTATTCGAGAACAAACTATGTCAATGGCTATTTGCATGGTTGCACCCTAATATAGGCGTTTCAATGGCCTCCAGTTGGTCCAACCATAGCCGGGCTAGCAATGCAGAGAAAAATGAAGAAAAGTTTTTAGGGGAAAGGGAGCATTTGTGGCAATATAGCAAAACCACCGAAGCCCAGCAGCACCATGATTATTATGTATTTGGACACAGGCATTTGTTCATGAATTTAAAGGTGGCAGAAAACTCTAGGTATTTGAATTTAGGAGAATGGGTATCTTTGAACTCATTCTGTTCTTTTGATGGTATCCATATTAAATTAAATCAATTTGAAACTCCTAACAACGATCTTATTTGCGTTGATTAACGCTTGCCTTTGTGCGCAGGAATTAATTCTAACAGACACACTACACACCAACTCCGTAGTAACACAAGCAGATTGTGATGCCTATGGCAACTTGTATATCGGTCTTGCATCTGGCGTAATAGAGAAATACGATACTGCCTTCCAACTCAAACATTCCTTTCAGCCCCAGCTTTCCTCTAGCCCTAAACACCTTCAAGTAATAACACCACAGAAAATTTTCATCTTCTTTGAAGACGAACAACGTTATATTTTTTTAAATAGATATTTAAAAAAAGTGGCACAGTACAACCTCAACATTGAGAATTCCTGGGTAACCGATCTTTTTTATTCTGTTGACAACTACCTTATTGGGGTTAACCTCAACGAATCGCGGTTGTACAAATTACAACAAGACAATGGCACCATTGTTTTCACCAACGACCTTTGGGTCAATGCTTCTATCAACCAAAGCCCTTTGGTTTACTACGAAGACAAAAAAATAATAATTTGGTCGGACAATCACTTACACCTTTTGGATAATATTGGCAAATTACTTTTCTCCACGCAAATTCAAGACCAACTGACAATCTTTTTAAAAGGAGATACACTTTACAGTTTGGATGCAAAACATTTTAATACTCAAAATTTATCGGGAACTTCTAAAAAAGAAATCAAGTTACAAATAAATGCAAATGAGGCTACCATATTGGTAATGTATTCCAAAACCAGTGGTTATATTGTTAATGGCACATCAATTTTTAAAGTTTTTATTCAATAATTCCCCCAGAATGGGGTAAGGATATTAAGAGATTTGAAGATATATTTGAGTAGTTCTGATTGATTCAAATTCTTCCCCCCTTTAGTATTTCGTGAAAACAAAATGCTAAAGGGTTTTTTTATGCCCATTCCCCAACTATTCTTTAAAATTATCGTAAAAAAAAAGAGGTGCTACTTTCGAAGCACCCCCAAGGTCAAAAACTCAAAATAAATAGGATTGATCAATAATTCACCCAATAACAACAACAGATGCAATATAATAAAAACAGTTTTTTAATCAAAACAATACGTTAAAAAAGGATACAATTTGCATGTGTTTGCTGTTAAAAAAAAGAATACAAACGCTATAAATTAACATAAGTGGTTATAAACAGAAGAAAAGTAGGGATAATTGATACCAGTTCAGACAGAAGGCAATCCATATCCAATCAATTGAAATCCAGCAACTTTGAAGTTATCTCTGCATCAGACCCACGGAAAATACCGTTTTTCATCAACCACCACAGCATCGAAGTTCTAATATTAGATTTCGATTTAGCCCAACCAAATAATTCTGCTGATACGCCATGCTGGCTTCAAGAAACTTTGGCATCATTTCAACAAATACCAATTGTTCTTGTTACCAACCAGCCAGATTTTGACAAAGCCCTCGAGTGTATAGACATTGGCGCAAGCAATGTTTTACACAGCAGCAACTGCCCGGATTTATTAATAGATAAAATCACACAATCGGTAGAAGCAAAGACGCAAAACTTTCCAAAAGAAACCAACAGCCTGCTCATAGGAAAGAGCAAAGCCATCCAGACCATACAATCCATAATTGAGCAAGTGGCCCCTACGGAAGCCAATATATTAATTACAGGTGAAAATGGGACTGGTAAAGGGCTTGTTGCCAAAGAAATAAGTCTAAAAAGTAAACACCCAAGCGATTGCACCACCATTGATGTAGGTGTTCTTCCTGAAAACTTATTTGAAAGTGAATTATTTGGGTATAAAAAAGGGGCTTTTACGGACGCCAAAGCAGATCAAAAAGGAAAGCTCCATGTAAATGGTGGGACCTGTATTTTTTTAGATGAAATTGGCAATATTTCTTTAAAGTCTCAAGCCAAGTTATTATCCGTTTTACAGACCCGGTCTTTAACCCCCCTAGGCTGTTCAGAGCCAGTCGATGTGCACTTCCGACTCATTACTGCCACCAACCAGGATTTACCAGCTTGTGTGCACAAGAAACAGTTTCGGCAAGACCTTTATTACAGGTTGAATACTGTAGAAATTAAAGTTCCACCCCTGCGAGAAAGAAAGGAAGATATAGCACCACTTTGTGCTCATTTCTTGCAGTTTTTCAACCAAAAATACAACAAGTCGATAAAAACAATAGACAAATCCGTTCTTAAAGCCTATGAAAATTATAGTTGGCCAGGCAATATTAGAGAGTTAGAACATACTATAGAAAGAGCTGTAATTTTTTGTGAGTGCGAAACAATTGAACAAAACTGGCTACCGGAATACGAAGAAAAGGCTTTTAGTTCGATGCAGTCTACATTCAACTTAGCACAAATAGAAGCGAAAACCATAATTAAAGCCATAGAAGCACATAAAGGCAATCTATCTAAAACATCCTTAGCGCTTGGCATTACTAGATCCTCTTTGTACAACAAACTTGATAAGTACAAGATAACCATTCGGTAAGAAGCTCTATTATTTATAAGATTTATTAGTTAAATTAGATGAAAACCATTTCTGATATGGATACTTTTGAACAAATATCAATTATTCTCAGTGACAAAATGGGAATACAAAAATCAGAAATCACTTCAGACGCAAGTTTCACGAAAGACCTTGGTATAGATTCATTGGATTATGCTGAATTCATCCTACTTATCGAGCAAAATTTCAATATAAAAATCCCCTACCAAGAAGCAGAATCTATACAGACTGTTAAGCAAGCAGTCGAATATATTGAGAATAAAAAAGTTGACTAAAACCTAGAATTGCTCCATGCAACGTTTTATTTTTTTTTTATTTATTGATGTCAAAAAATGCCCTTTTTTAATTCTTCCATATTTTGTAAATAAGAAAGAAAAAATCATTTTTACCTTTAACCAATACAACAAAGTATTCAAATTCAACGAATTACAACACAAACGCAATTCGAACCTCTAAAATTTCCTGGAAATTAATTCCATTTTAATCGATTTTTTTTTCAAACACATGAAATTAAGCCCTTGTAAGATTATGCTTCCAATCGAAAATAAATCAGGAAAAATTTCATAATTTCGATTTTACATCGTAATTTCTAAGCAAGAATAAAACTGAAATTAAGCTAATGGCCAAGCTAAAAAATATTATCCAGCAGTTATCGGAAAAAGATTACAATGCCATTCATGATTCATTGGTTGAAAGCAGTGCAGATAAGTCTGCCTACTTATTGAAAGCCATGCGAGAAAGAAGCTTGAATGACAACGACATTATGGATGAGTTAGGGGTAAATACCAATGCGTATTACACTTTACGGTCTAGGTTGAATCAAAAGATTGAAGAGTACTTGCTGCAACAAATGAAGAGCCCGAGAACGGACATCCTCAAAAAAGTTGCAAACATCAATGAAATAATATTCACAAAGAAAAAAACCATTGCAATAGCTACTTTAAAAAAATTAGAGAAGGAATTGCTGGATTATGACCTTTCAAATGAATTGACTATTGTATACAAATCGTTAAAAAAATTACATATTAATTCATCTGATTACTACAATTACTCACAAAGTTATAACAAACATGTAGCATACATGTTGGCCATAGATAAATCGGAAGATCTTTTGGCAGAGTATTTTAAAAAATATGGTATTTATTCACTATCTGGTGAAGATACGGACAAGTTAGGCTTGAGTTTGTTGGTTAAAGAATTAAACAATGTCAGCGATTTATACCAATCGCACCGCCTGTTTGTATACAACAATTGTGTCCAAATATTTCACCGTTTGTTTGTCGAGCCCGATGAAGAAAATCTGGACAAAGACCTTGAACCCATAGAAGACATACTCGACAATATTGAAAGGATATTTGAGCAGTACCAGATGGATTCCATTTACTACCACTTGAAGTTGGTATTTGAATTCCTAAAGTTAGAGTATTACAACAATTTCAAACTGTATAGAAAAGCTGAAAAGTATTTTGAAGAAGTAAGTGAATCTGTTGCAAACTTATTAACCAATTACAACCTCTACACCTATCCTGCTCAGTTTTTGATTACCAAAATCAATCGCCATTTAAGGTTGGGAACTATTAAAAGTTTGCACGAAGAAAACGAAGCACTCTTCCAAGATTTCGAATGCGATCTAGACGACATCCCAAAATATATTAATTACATTCTTTATCGGGCAATCAGCTGTTTTTATGCAGAACGATACGACGAAGCGGCACGCTGGATCAACAATTTATTGAATGAGGTAAGTTTAAAAAAATACCCTTATGCCCAGCTTGAGATAAAAGTATTGCTTTCTCTCCAGTACTGTTTAATGAATGATTTTGATTTGTTCCATCAATTAATCAATAGCATTCAAAGACAAATTAGATTGTTAGGAAAAGAAAATTGCGATCACATTTTAGTTTTTTCTAAAATGTTAAAAGTTTCGATTAGCGACATAAAGAAAAATAAAGAAGAAAAAATTAGGGCTTTGGTAGACAAGCTACCTTCTAAAAGTGAGCGCATATTTAACCCTACATCATTAATAAAGTTTGATGAAGAGTTAATCAATAAACTCAGCCACAAATAATAAGGAAATTAGATATTAAAACGGAACAATTAAAACCTGTTAAACGCTTAAGTTTTCCAGGTTTTTTTGTGACAATGGTTTGTTAATATAGTCTTTTACATAACTGTATTTCTTAGACTTATTAACATCCTGAGGGTTAATGGAAGAAGTTAACATCACAATTTTACACTTTTGTTTTGTCTTGTCTCCTAACTTCTCAAATTCATCTAAAAATTGAAAACCATCCATTAACGGCATGTCTATATCGAGGAAGATAACATCTGGCAACACTTGAGAAGCAACATCTTCTAACTGCTCCATATTTTTAAGGAATTCTATTGCACTTCTCGCCCCCGTGTGGGTGTATATATGGCCTGAAATATTGGATGCTTCAATCATTTTTTGATTAATAAGATTGTCAATCTCATTATCATCTATAAGCATTACAGCACGGTATCTTGAATTGTTATTTTCTGCCATATTTGGTTAAGTATTAAAAAGTTAGTTAAAAATAGAGATCGAAAGCCAACTATTCAAATTTTAATCAAAAAACTTAACAAATAAAAACAAACCATTGTAAAAATTAAAAAAAGGAAGGTTTTGAGCCTTCCTTTTTTAATAAAACGATTCTATAAATCAAATTTAATTCCTTGGGCAAGAGGCAAATCGTCTCCATAATTAATGGTATTGGTTTGCCTTCTCATGTAAACTTTCCAAGCGTCAGAACCTGACTCTCTACCGCCACCTGTTTCTTTTTCACCACCAAATGCACCACCAATTTCGGCACCAGATGTTCCAATATTCACATTGGCGATACCACAGTCCGACCCAGCTTGTGACAAAAACCTTTCTGCTTCTCGCATGTTGGTGGTCATAATAGCCGAAGACAGCCCTTGAACTACACCATTTTGCATGTCAATTGCCTCTTCAATAGCTTCGTATTTCAGCAAATACAAAATGGGCGCAAAAGTTTCCGACTGCACAATATCATATGTATTTTCTGCCTCCACAATAGCCGGCTTCACATAACACCCAGATTCGTACCCTTCTCCAGTTAAAACACCACCTTCTACTAAGATGCTACCGCCTTCACTTTTAACACGTTCTAACGCCTTCTCATACATGGAAACGGCATCCTTATCAATTAAAGGACCAACGTGGTTGTTTTCATCCAATGGATTACCGGTTTTCAATTGGGCATAAGCCTTTACCAATCTGTTTTTGACTTGCTCGTAGTTGCTCGCGTGAACAATCAATCTTCTTGTTGAAGTACACCGCTGACCGGCGGTTCCAACTGCTCCAAATACAGCACCAATGATCGACATATCCAAATCGGCTTCAGGAGTAATAATAATGGCATTGTTACCACCCAACTCCAATAAAGATTTACCTAACCTGGCTCCTACAGCTGCTCCTACGGCTTTCCCCATGCGAGTGGAACCTGTAGCGGAAACCAAAGGAATTCTACCATCATTAGAAAGCAATTTACCAATTACAGCATCGCCGTTTACAATACAAGAAACACCTTCAGGTACCCCATTGGCCTCAAATACTTCCGCTACAATGTTCTGACAGGCTATGGAACACAAAGGTGTTTTTTCAGATGGCTTCCAAACACAAACGTCGCCACAAACCCAGGCCAACATGGTGTTCCATGCCCAAACAGCTACTGGGAAATTAAACGCCGAAATAATGCCAACAATCCCCAATGGATGGTATTGTTCGTACATCCTATGCTTGGATCGTTCAGAATGCATGGTTAGACCATGCAATTGTCTGGAAAGCCCTACGGCAAAATCACAAATGTCAATCATTTCTTGAACCTCACCTAACCCTTCTTGTAGTGACTTACCCATTTCTAAAGAAACCAGCTTACCTAGCGCATCTTTCTTTTCACGCAGTTTGTTTCCGATTTGCCTAACTACCTCTCCTCTTTTAGGCGCAGGGATCAATCGCCACGATTTAAACGCGGTTGCTGCTTGGTCCACTACCGCCGCATACTCTTGTTCTGAAGCAGACAATACACTGCCTATCTTCTCTCCATTCACTGGAGAAAAGGACTCAATTGTATCCCCTTTTCCTTCCAGCCATTTAATTCCAGTTGAGACACCAGAATTTACATCCTTAACACCTAGGGTGTTGAGAATGTCATTAATTTCTAATTTGTTCGCGTGCATGAGTTATAATATTTTGATCAACAAATCTAACAAATTGCTGAAGATAAAAACAAAATGCCCACAAAAAAAGGTCGCCAAAAGCGACCTTCTTTCTTTATAATTCAATTAAAACGTTACCATTTCAATCCAAAGAACTGTTCTTCTCCTTCTTTTGATATGCCTTCTATTAAAATACCTCCTTTTTTCTCCAACAATACTGCTTTTAAATCCTCCACACTGGTAATGGTATATTCATCTACCTTGGTAACTACAAAGCCTTCTTCAATTCCTGCAGCAAACCATTTTCCACGGTCTACCGCAACCACTTTGGCACCACTGTTCAACTTATATTGGTCTTTATCTTCCTCCGATAAGTTTTCAAATAAAGCACCTTCCACTTCAAAGTTAGCCGCAACCACTTCCACAACCGCTTCTTCAAAGCCAGCACTTTTTAAAACTACGGCCAATTCAATAGGTTTGTTGTCCCTTAACAACTTAACCAGCACCTCATCTCCAGGCCTCTTTAAAGCTATCTGCTCTTGCAATTCAGCAACATTATCGACTTCCATTCCATCTACTCCTAACACCACATCTCCAGCCTTCATACCCGCTTCTTCTGCCGCAGAATTTTCATTAACGGAGCCAATATAAACACCTGTCACCACATTAATATCTTCCATTTCAGCCAATCGAGCATTCATATCTCCTATTCTTACTCCTAATAAACCCCGTTGGACTTTTCCGAATTCAAGCAAATCATCTACTACCTTTTTCACCAAAGACACTGGTACGGCAAAACTGTACCCTTCGTATCGTCCCGATTGGGTGGCAATTGCAGTATTAATTCCAACTAATTCTCCTTTTAAATTCACCAATGCACCCCCACTATTACCAGGGTTAACGGCAGCATCTGTTTGAATAAAAGACTCTATTTGCAAATTATTTCGATCCGCTAATATTCCTATGTTTCTAGCTTTGGCACTTACAATACCCGCTGTAACAGTAGAGGTAAGGTTGAAGGGGTTGCCAACAGCCAATACCCATTCTCCTATGCGTACCGCTTCGGAGTCTCCGTATACAACAAATGGCAAGTTTCTTTCTTTTATTTTTATAAGGGCCAGGTCCGTTTGAGAATCTACTCCAATTATTTCCGCATCGTATTGGCGGTTGTCGTCTAACACCACTACAATCTCTTCTGCATTGTCCACCACATGGTTATTGGTTACAATAAACCCATCATCCGATACGATTACTCCAGAACCAGAGGATTGAGCCATCTGGCCTTGGCCATTGTAAAGCCTATCAAAAGGACTATTTCCAGATGCTTTCACCAACGACCGAATGTGTACCACTCCTGGTGTTACTTGTTCAGCAGCAGTTACGAAATTAAGGCCTTCAGGCACTTTTACTTCAGTTGGTTCGTAATTGGTCAGCCGAACGCTTTGGCGTTCTTGAATGGAATCGTATTCCGGCTCTGAATTGGGGCTTAATCGATTTACCGCTACCACTATAAATGCCCCTAGCATTCCTGCCAATAAAAACTTTAGGAATTGATTGTTATTCATATTTCGACCTATTTGTGTATTGCAAAATAATTGTACTTCAATTATACGAACAATCTAGGCTTATGTTTTTTATTACGCATAAAAAAAGCGGCCATTGGCCGCTTTCAATTATTGAATATTCACTTTACTAAACATTTCCTCTCTTTTTTTCTTAGGGAACGTGAGTTTTAAAATCCCTTCGTTGTAATGGGCTTCTATCTTTTCTCCATCGATATGTTCCGGCACAGCCAACACCCTTTTGAAAGCACCATATTGTGTTTCAATTCTTTGGACTTGCCCTGTTTCTTTGGTTCTTTCATTGACCCTGTTGCCACTAATAATTAATAAATCATCTTTTAACTCAACATCTATTTCCGACTTTTTCATTCCTGGCAGAACCGCTTCTATTTCGAAGCTGTTTTCTAACTCAAAAACATCCACTGCTGGCGCAAATTCTTTTGGTCTGGTTACAGAGTTGTTCGGTTGAAAAAATGAATTAAAAAGGGTGTCAAAATCTTTTGCATTCAAACGGTTGTAGTTTCTTTTTAATTGTGCTGTATTCATGGTCCTATTGGTTTTTAGAATTTTCAATTTATTTACTTACCACCTCCTTCAAAACTGTACCAACCCAAAAAAACAAGACATAATGTCACAAATCAAGAGGTTTTTAGAATAATTAAATGACATTATGTCGTATTTGTGCTTGATTTTTGCCAATACTACCGGTTTACCCTATATTTCTTTCTTCCTTTTTAACTACTTATTCATGCAATTAAACAAAGAGACATTTTTAAAAACACTAGGCCCAGGAATTTTATTTGCAAGCACTTGTGTTGGCGTTTCGCATTTGGTACAATCAACTAGAGCCGGTGCCGATTATGGCTTTTATTTAATTGGTATTGTTATCCTAGCCAACATCATCAAATACCCATTTTTTGAGTTTGCCTCTAGATACACCAATGCCACAGGAAAAAGCATACTGGATGGCTACTACCAACAACACAAAGGAATTCTTTGGCTTTATTTACTCGTCACTACCTCAACCATGTTCATTGTAAGTGCCGCAATAGTTTTTGTCACTGCCGGATTATTAAGCAACCTCTTCCCATTTGAATTGCAAGTCCAACACTGGGGCATGGTTGTGTTTGTTATATGTATTGCCATTTTAACCATTGGAAAATACAGCACCTTAGACAAATTGCTAAAAGTGGTAGGCACCGTACTCGTCATCTCCACCTTAGCTGCGTTTGTTTCTGCCTTGTTTATTCATCCGGTTAAGAGCAAAGACTTTATACCCAAAGAACTACAAACCACCGATGGTCTTATTTTCATTATTGCTTTAATGGGTTGGATGCCTACAGCGGTTGACATGTCAAGCTGGAACAGTCTTTGGACAGAAGCGCGCATCCAGCAAACAAAATACCACCCAACGCTAAAAGAAACTCTATTGGACTTCAACCTCGGTTATTGGGTTTCTGCAGTGTTGGCAATATTCTTTCTATCCCTTGGAGCCTTGGTTATTTACGGGACCGGCACAGAACTATCCAACTCCTCTCCCACCTTTGCTCACCAACTAATAACCATGTACACCAGCGCAATTGGAGACTGGAGCTATTACATCATTGCAATAGCCGCATTCTCGACCATGTTTAGTACCAGCATAACTGTTATTGACGGTTACAGTCGAGCAATTTCAAGAGCGAGCAAACTCCTGCGCAACCAACCCAACGAACCGGATAATAGAAAATTCTACATGGGTACTGTTTTTATTCTTGCAACCGGCTCGTACTTGGTAATATCTGTTTTTCTTGGTCAATTAAAAACACTTGTGGATGCGGCAACAATTGTAAGTTTTGTAATTGCTCCACTTGCGGGGTACTTCAACTATAGAATTATTTATTCCAACAATTTTCCAAACGAATCCAAACCGCCAGTATACAAAAAGAGATTGGCCCAATTGGGCATACTTTTCTTGAGCATTTTTACAATCATCTTTTTCTTTGTTAAATTTTATTAATTGACTGTCAGTGCTTTATAAATTTATTTGTTTTTTTTCTATTTCAAATTTGGACAATAAAAAAACACCTGCTATTATTGCATTCCCAAACGGGAAAAACACTCCTCAGTAGCTCAGCTGGTTAGAGCATCTGACTGTTAATCAGAGGGTCGTTGGTTCGAGTCCAACCTGAGGAGCTGTTAAAAAAAGCGATCCAATAGATCGCTTTTTTTTATGCCCAAATTTTAATTTTTAGGCATAAAAAAACCCCGCCTTTCGCGGGGTTAGTCTTAGCGAATTCAAATATTAGCCAACATGTTGAACTCAAACCAAAACAAACTATAACCAAACCAACTATCAGCTTCTGCTGATTAATTTCTTATATAATTTTCTATATCTACAATCACACCTTTGGACTTCTCTCCTATCTCTTCCACTGCCAAGTACAATTCTGGGGTCTCCGATTTTGAATAACTCAAAGTGACAAGTTTGTCTATCGCCCTGTTTAAAACGGCGGAACCTACATTTTTAAAAACAGTTTTTATAAATTCGGAAACTTGGATAAACCCTTCCCAATCTCGGTTCTTATATAAGGTCCTTAATTCTGGAGCTTTATAATAAGCCGTAAGTACCAATCCATGCATTACACTTTCCAACCTGTCTGATTTAGAAATTAGCTTTCTCAGCTTTTTATAATCTACTAAAACGTCATTGTCTTTATCCATACCAACACCATTGCACAATCAATGCCAATTGAAAAAAACACGCTCCAACGCAAAAAACAGCCTTTTATGTTGTGCGATTATCCCAAAAAAAACAGCCAGTCCCAAAACGGGACTGGCTGCCACAAAAAAAAGGCTGCATAACACAGCCTTTTTTAATATTCTCAAAAACCCGGAGTTACTAACCTAAAAATGGGTAACGGTAGTCTTCAGGTGTTACAAACGTCTCTTTTATTGTTCGAGGCGAAACCCATCTCAACAAGTTCAACACTGAACCCGCCTTATCATTGGTTCCAGAAGCTCTAGAACCCCCAAAAGGTTGTTGTCCTACAACAGCTCCTGTAGGTTTGTCATTGATGTAAAAGTTACCAGACGCATGTGCCAGCTTCTTTGTTGCCAATTCAATTGCATACCTATCTTTAGAGAATACAGCTCCTGTCAACGCATAGTCCGATGTAGTATTCACTAAATCCAATGCTCCCTCAAAATCATTCTCATCGTAAACAAATATTGTTAGAACTGGTCCAAAAATCTCTTCGCACATGGTTTTAGATTTGGCATCTTTTGTTAGAACAACAGTAGGTTCAACAAAATAACCTTTGGACTTATCACATCCGCCACCTGCAATAATTTCAGTTTTAGGATCTTCTTTAACTTGGGCTATAAAACCTTCAATTTTATCAAAAGACCTTTCGTCTATTACCGCATTTACAAAATTTGAAAAATCTTCAACTCCACCCATTTTTAAGGACTTCAGATCTTCTACCATATAACCTTTAACTTCTTCCCACATATTAGAAGGAACATAGGCTCTAGAGGCTGCAGAACATTTTTGCCCTTGGTATTCAAAAGCACCACGAACCAAACCGGTGGCCACTTGCTTAGGATTAGCAGAGCGATGGGCAATCACATAATCTTTACCACCTGTTTCTCCAACAATTCTTGGATAGGTTTTATATTTATGAATGTTTTCTCCAATGGTCTTCCATAAGTGCTGAAAAACACCAGTAGAACCGGTAAAATGCAAACCAGCGAAATCCGGGTGGTTGAATACAACATCTCCCGCATCTGGTCCATCTACTAACACCAAGTTGATAACTCCACCTGGCAAACCAGCTTCTTGGAATATCTCCATGATTACCTGAGCAGAATAAACCTGCGTAAAGGCTGGCTTCCAAATACATGTATTCCCCATTAAAGCAGGTGCTGCAGGCAAATTACCAGCAATGGCAGTAAAATTAAATGGCGTAATAGCGAAAACAAACCCTTCTAAAGGCCTGTGCTCCAACCTATTCCAAATCCCTGGAGAAGACTCTGGTTGTTCGCTATAAATGTCTGTCATATAGGCCACGTTGAACCTAAGAAAGTCAGCAAACTCACAAGCGGCATCAATTTCAGCTTGGTATGCATTCTTGGATTGGGACAACATGGTAGCAGCATTTATTTTAGCTCTATAAGGGCCTGCAACCAAATCAGCAGCTTTTAAAAATATAGCCGCTCTTTGCTCCCAACTTAACGCTTCCCATTCTGGTTTGGCTTCCAAAGCGGCATTTACCGCCTGTTCCACATGTTTTTTATCTCCCATATGAAAATGACCCAATACGTGTTGGTGGTCGTGTGGAGGTGTCATTGGTACTAGGTTACCCGTGCGAACTGCTTCGCTCCCGATGTACATTGGGATTTCAATTTCTTTAGACCTAGCTACTTTTAGAGCTGACTCTAACGCTGCTCTTTCAGAGGTTCCTGGAGCATAAGACAAAACTGGCTCATTTTCCGGAACCGGAACTGTGAAAAATCCTTTAGACATAATTATTTATTTTTTTGGTGTCTTAATTTGCTGCAAAATTACGACAAAGAAACCATTCTCCCAGCTGTTTTACAGAATATTCCTTAGTTCTGTCAAACAATCAATAGAAAAAGTAGCTACGTTTTCTGCAATGGCAGGTTGGTAATTGTTTGAATTGAAATAAATGGTATGCCAACCAGCTCCATGTGCCCCTAAAATATCCGTATGAAAATTATCTCCCACATACAGCACTTCGTCTTTGGTTGTGCCGCTTTTCTGAAGAGCGTAATCAAATACTTCGACGGCCGGCTTTTTTGCACCACACGAATCTGAGGTAATGAGGTAGTCAAAAAAATGGTCTATTCCAGCATGTTTCAACTTTGTACTTTGGGTATCGTCGAAGCCATTGGTTATTATTGAAAGGTTGTATTTCTCCTTTAGGTACAGCAACACTTCTGCCGCACCATGCATAAGACACCCCATTTTAGGACAGTGTTCTAAAAACAATTCCGACATGGGGTTTGCTAAGTGACCATGTTCTGGAAGCAGCGTTTGGAGAATATTATCAAAACGTCTGTTCCTCAATTCTGTCTTGTCAATTTCCATGCGGTCAAAAGACCGCCACAACCCTTCATTGATCGTTTCAAAGGTATTAAACAATGCACTTGGTGCTCCTATACCTAATTTTTCCAAATCAAAGTACTCGTATAGATGCAGCAAGGTTTTTTCAGAATTTGTTTTGTAGTCCCACAAGGTGTGGTCCAAGTCGAAAAATAAAGTAGTGTACATAAAGTGTTATTTGCCCCACCAAATTCTAGATTCGAACTTATTTTTAACCAATTCTCTATTGGAGTATAAAGTTTTATATATTTCCAAATCTTGTTTTAATTGAGCGTCTTTTGATAAAAATGAAAAAACTTGTTTTACTATCTCCTTTACTTCTTCTTTGATATAATAAAAGACAAATTGTTCGTCTTTTCTTGTCGCCAAAATGCCAGCATTTTTTAGGTAGGTCATGTGCCGAGAAGTCTTGGACTGAGTAAAATCAAAGATAATTTCCAAGTCCGATATACACATTTCTCTATTTTCCAAAATAAGATTCAAAATGCGCACCCTGGGCTCTTCGGAAATGGCCTTAAATATTTGGCAACCTACTGCAATTGAAACATTTTTAATCCTCATATATCCTTTACTCTTAAGTAAAAGTATAAATAAATTAAAATTATATCCTGATTTTATTGTTATAATTACTCCAGTTGTGGTAATTTCGAGTTTTTAAAATTTGATGTAAGGGAAATATGAAGAGGAATTTTAAGCTGTTTACCGTTGTACTTCTGACAATGACTTTCGCATTGTTATCAGAAGAATCATCGGCTCAAAAAAGGAAAATCATCCAATTATCCGGAATTGTAGTAGAGAATGAATCTGAAAATGGACTTCCAGGAGCGCACGTTTATGTTCCCAAAGCTGGGCGAGGTACAACTACCAATTACCTTGGCTATTTTTCTATGCCTGTATTTATCGGAGACAGTGTTGTATTCAGTAGCGTAGGTTATAAAAAACAACACTATATCGTGGAAGAAAATAACGACCTTGGAGACAATGTCACTTTAATTATCAACATGGTTGCGGATACCACCTTTTTGGAAGCAGTTGAAATCATGCCATTCCCGACAGAGCAAATGTTTAAAGAAGCAGTATTGGCACTTAACATTCCTTTGGATGCCGGTCAAATCGACAACGACCATATGAATGCAGAGCTATTGGCCTACATGATGCAAAACACACCAATGGATGGCGCCATGAACTATAGAAACTACATCAACAGCCAATTGTATTTTCAAAACGATCGGTATGGTCCAAGAACCAACACCCTCACCAACCCATTCAATTGGGCTAAGTTCATAGACTCTATTAAGAAGAAGAAAAAATAACACAAGTAGTACGTATGGAAAGGCCAATAAAATTGGCTTGGCTGAATAATTTTATGGACAAAAAAAGACCCTGTCCTCAGACAGGGTCAAACCGTTAAAATTATATAAAGCCAACATTTAAACGTCTCTTCTAAATAAGCATCTAAGCCGTTACCTCAAAATAAGTCTCTACTTCACGTGCCATAGCACAGCTTAGATGCTCCAATTCAAACACTATTTTTCTTAATTCGTCGTTGTGACGTTTTTCCTCTACCAACTGATTTAGCCTGATAATAGCACTGTTTAGTTTAGGCGTTCCTACCTTTTTGTACACAGACCCCATAAATCTAGAGTTACTTTGCAATTCGCTCCAATTCTTTCTCAAATAACTCCTTTTCAAATCGATTGCTTTTTCAGATGCAGTATGACCAAGCCCTAGTAATACTTGCTCTACAATAGCGGTGTCTCCGTCAAACATTTCACTTATTTTTGGAAGACTGATTAATTCGAATTTATTTTCTGAGATCATAGCAATAGTGTTTGGTTATACTATGCCAGTAATTGTACCAAAAAGAAAAACCCCTAATACTGAACGCATTAAGGGTTTTTCATTTGGCACAGTTCCCATAATGGGACATTTGTTCCAAATGTAGTCTCCAATTAAAACCAATTCTGAAAAATTATACCGGATCAGGAACTCGGATGTCTTCTACCAAATCAACAATTTCCTGATCTACCGGTGGGGTCAGCTTCATAACCACAAAGGAAGTAATGAAATTTAATAACATGCCTACCGTTCCAAATCCTTCTGGAGAAACTCCAAACAGCCAATTGCTTGCAACATTGGCCTCAACATTTATAAATTTAAAATAAAGGATGTAGGCTGAAGTGCTCAAAATACCAACGACCATTCCGGCAACTGCTCCTTCTTTATTCATTTTTTTACTAAAAATCCCTAAAATAATTGCTGGGAAAAAAGAAGCTGCGGCCAATCCAAACGCAATGGCCACTGTGGCTGCCACATAACCGGGAGGATACATACCAAAATAACCCGCACACAATACTGCAAAACCAGCTGATATCCTGGCATATTTTAATTCTTGTTTTTCCGTAATGTTGGGCATCCATTGTTTCTTTAACAAATCATGCGAAACGGAAGAACTAATTACCAACAACAAACCAGCAGCAGTAGACAAAGCAGCGGCCAAACCTCCGGCTGCCACTAATGCAACTACCCAATCTGGTAGCTTGGCAATTTCTGGATTGGCCAATACCATTATGTCGTTGTCAATTATAAGTTCATTTTGATCGCTCCCAACAAATTGAATTTTGCCGTCTCCATTCTTGTCTTGAAAATTAATCAAACCGGTTTCTTCCCATTTCGAAAACCAATCTGGCATAGAACTATATTCTTGGTTGCTTACGGTATGTATTAAATTGGTTTTTGCAAAAACTGCAATGGCCGGAGCTGTGGTATATAAAATAGCGATGAACAACAATGCGTAACCAGCAGATTTTCTAGCGTCTTTTACCTTTTTCACAGTAAAAAACCGAACGATAACATGAGGCAATCCGGCCGTTCCAAACATTAATGCTGCTGTGATACAAAAAACATCCCATTTAGATTTCACCCCTTCTGTATACACGCCAAAGCCCAACTCTGATTGCAAACCATCTAACTTATCTAACAAATAAGTGCCGTCAGAAAGTGTACTTCCAAAACCAATTTGAGGAATGGCATTCCCTGTCATTAAAATTGAAATAAATATGGCCGGTACCAAAAACGCAAAAATCAGTATACAATACTGCGCTACCTGGGTATAGGTTATTCCTTTCATCCCACCCATAACGGCGTAAAAAAACACCATCAACATGCCAATGATTACACCCATATTGACGTCCACTTCTAAAAACCTAGAAAACACAACACCTACTCCACGCATCTGACCAGATATATAAGTAAAAGAAACAAACAATGCACATACCACCGCTACCGTTCTGGCAGTGTTAGAATAATAGCGCTCGCCAATGAAATCAGGCACTGTAAATTTCCCGAATTTTCTGAGGTAAGGTGCTAACAAAAGTGCCAACAAAACGTAGCCACCCGTCCAGCCCATTAAATACACAGAACCATCATATCCAGAAAAAGCTATTAAACCAGCCATTGAAATAAAAGAAGCTGCCGACATCCAGTCTGCCGCTGTAGCCATGCCGTTGGCCAAAGGAGAGACACCCTTTCCCGCTACATAAAACTCACCAGTGGATCCTGCTTTGCTCCATATTGCAATCCCAATGTACAAGGCAAATGTAAATCCAACAATTACATAAGTCCAAATTTGAATATCCCAACCTTCCATTACTCTTCCTCCTTTTTATGGTAATCTGCGTCCAGTTTATTCATGAGACCCACGTAAATAAAAATGAGTAAGACAAATACAAAGATTGACCCTTGTTGGGCAAACCAAAAGCCCAACTTAAATCCACCAATCTTAATTTGATTGAGTGTATCTACGAACACAATTCCGAAAACATAGGAGACCGTAAACCATACGGACAACAATACCAACAAGTATTTAATATTGGAACGCCAGTAGCGTTTTTTGTAAGAAGGCAATTTATTCATGGTGGTAGTTAGTTTGATAAAAAATGACCTTGAAAATCGTTAATTCAGGCTACAGTTCCAAAACTTTGCATAAAAAAAGGGATTTCCATTACAGAAACCCCTAACACCATATAAAGCCAACATTCATATCTTAATTTAAATTTTAGAACACCCCAGTATCCTCCCGGTGGAGATAACGCTCCACATCTGCTACAACGTCCTTACTGAGGTGTTCCATTTCCTCCACCATGTTCGTTAATTCTGAACACGGCAATTTATTACTAGCCAACCTATTTAACTTTTGTATATTTTTATCTACCTCTTTATTCACCAACTGCTGGTATATGCCGCCAATAAAATTGGCATTCTGAAAAAACCCTTCCCAATCTTTTTGCTCGTACTGGTTTTTCAGCGCAGGTGCCTTTTCATAAGCAATCGAAACCATACCATGTAAAATACTTTCGGTGGCTTTGTTATTTTTCTTAAAAAGCCTCCTAAGTTTTTTATTGTCGATTGTCGATTGATTTTCTGTAGTCATCTTATTAGCAATGTTTGATAAACTATATGCCAGAAATCAGACCAAACCTAAAATCTGCCAAATTTGAGCTTAAACAAGGTTTTATTTTTAGACTTTATCCCAATTTGGGACTGTTATCCAAATTAAAGATTGGTTTGCCCAACAATTAACTTAGAGGAAAGGACATTTGGGGAGCTAGGGTCTTTACAAAAAACACGGCGCTTCAATTAAGGAACCCAACGATGTTGTTTACCCTGAATACCAAAAACGAACCCAACAATACATAGGAGGAAAAAAAAGGTATAAAAAAGAAAACCCCACTCAAAAGTGGGGTTTCGCATACACTATAAAATAAAAGCCAACATTCAGTTTATAGTAAAAGGTTACTCAAGTTCCTCATAGTAGAAACCGTTCTACATCTCCCTTCACATCCTTACTTAAGTGTTCCATTTCTAAGATAATCTCACTTAGCTCGTCATTATTTGACTGCTTGCTAGTCAATACCATCAACCTTTTTAATTTCTCTTCAAGTTCTTTAGAAGCAAAATTGGTATAGATGTCAAAAATGAACTTGATGCTTTCTTTTAACGCACTCCAATTTTCATTTTTATATTGAAGCTGAAGGCCTGGTGCCAACTCATAAGAAATGGACACCAACCCGTGTAAAATACGTTCGGTATTTTTATTGGTCCTTCTAAAAAGCTTTTTAAGCTTTTTACTATCGGTTAAAACAATATTTTCTGCAGATAGCATGTAGTTTATTTTGATTACTATATGCCACAAAACGTACCAAACATAAAACAGGCCAAATTCAACAAAAAAAGGCGATTTCAAAATCTAGAACGTCCCCATATGGGAAAATATTCCCAAATAAACACTGAGTTTGGGACAAAAAGACATAAAAATGCACCAAAAAGCACTGTTATTTTTAAGGACACAGCAGCCTTTTAGGCCAATGGAAGCAGCTTTAAGAGTTTAATAAATCCAGATCTTGAATAAACATTACGTGGGAATCCTCCAGCGAAGGGGAAAAAAGGGTGGGATGTAATAAAAATAAAAAAAAACCCGAAATCTAAAACAGATCTCGGGTTTCATAACCTATATTAACACATATTAATTGTGTTTCTCTTTAATTATTGAATAATAATATTCCATTCTAAATCCAAGTCTGTAGAACCAACTGAAACATCAGATGTAGCAGTTTTCACACCAGGCTGGTGCTTGAGCACTACCCTGAACTTTTCAGTATCAACACCACCAGTGGTCCAAGAGGTTTTTAAGCCCAATGGAAGACCACCTGAATCTTCATCATCATAATTCACATCGTCTTGGCGGCTGTCAATATTTCCATTTCCAGTTGGAGACGTGAAAATATCCTGTCCGAAACCAAAGAAAAACATATGCTCATCGGCCTCTTCTCTAATTTCATCCCCTATATCTTCATTGGTGGCAGTATTCCTAAGGTCAATAGACAACTGATATTCCGTGGCTTCGTTCAACTTAATATCGGTGAACTCAAAATCTTTCACTCCTTCGCCGTCCGGGTCAATGGCAGTAGCAATAATTGGCACACCACCGCTTTTTGGTGTAAAAGTCAAAGATACGTAATCAATTATTTCTTCATCGTTTTCTGGCTCAGGGATGTCATCGTCCTTACAGGCAGTAAACAGAATTAAAAAAAATAAACCTGCTAATAGTTTCGTTTTCATTTTGTAAAATTTAAAGTTATGCAACACTGTTGCAAATATAACTAATGCAACTTAGTTGCAAAAGCTTTTTCGTTAAAAATTATATTTTAAATCCAAAGAAAGGTCAAAACCCTTTTCATCGGCAAAATAACGCATGGTATTGGTGTAGGAACGGTATTTCGCATTCGTAACATTGTACACTCCCAAACCAAGCTGAAATTGTTTGATATTTACTTTGGCATTTAACTGAAGCAAAAAATATCCTGCTGGTGCTGCTAAAAAATCAAATACTCCTGTTGCACTATTAAGAATTTGCCCTTCCGATTCAATGATTTCTCCTACGGTAATTACTTGTGGCGCTTGGTATTGAGAAAATATATACCCTGGGCTCAGCCCAACACTCCAATAATCCACTTTTCCTT
This sequence comes from Cytophagales bacterium Alg240-R148, assembly GCA_900537185.1. Taxonomy (GTDB): domain Bacteria; phylum Bacteroidota; class Bacteroidia; order Cytophagales; family Cyclobacteriaceae; genus Alg240-R148. The sequence continues at coordinate 386,562 of LS999826.1, read as the reverse complement.
CGTTCTTTTTTTGATAAAGCAACTCATATTTCACAGCAGCAGGCGGTATACCAACAAACCAAGAGTCATTTTTCACATCGCGCGCATAGACGTAGTCCCCTGAAAATTTTGACTGCCAATTGGCGTTGTGCTTTACAGACCAATCAATATCAAAACCCGTTAATAAAGCATTGGTTTGTTCATAAATATAATAGGGCAAGGCACCGCGCTGGGTTTGGGTAATGCCATAAGGCCTGCTATAAATGTAATTCTTTATCCAGTTGGCATACAAAGTGAAACTTAAGCGCGACTTATTCTTTTGATGGTCCACACTACCTACCCACTTATACCCCAGTTCCGATCCTACATTTTTATCTTCATTGGTCAGTATTTTTCCAGTACTAATTTGGCCATTTTCATCTATCTCATACCGCAACAGACCATATTGTATAATTGCTTGGTGTTTGCCAAAACTATACAACTCTGCCATATTTGGCGCTCTCCATGCCAATCCCAAATTGGTACTAATATTAAAGTGGTCCGTAACTTTATTCCAACCTACAGTGGCGGTGATGTTTTCAAACCTTAATTCATTAAAATAAGGCTCGTTACTGGAATCTCTTCCTCTAACATCGCTTTTCTGAAAATCATACCGAAGCCCAAGATCAATAGTCGAGGCTGTCAATGCAACACTTTCTATCCAATACCCCCCAATTTTAAAAGTGTTATAATTTGGCAAAAAAGGAGTTGTATTGGTACCTGCGATATTGTTGTTATCTGTAAAGTTAATCTGCAACCCAGCATTGCCCTTCCATGCTGCCAGCTTAGGGTGTTCCCAATCCAAAGACAAACTCTGTGCGTACAACAATAAATTAATAGAAGGCAAGCTGTTGTTGGTACCCCGCCTTACATCAAATTCTTTTCTACTATTGCGCTGCAACCCATAGATAATTTCAAACACATGTTCACCTTTTAAAAAAAGGCCTTTTAATTTGGCCATCGAATGGGCAACTTCTTGGTAGGGTGTTCCTATTTCATAAGAGAAATCCTTTGTGAAATATGGAGGTTCTGTGCGCATAGCAGTATCCAAATCATTTAAATTCCCTACAACAGACCCCCTTAGAATGCCTAATTTTTGCTGCACATGGCTCAATCCTAAAGTAAAATCCGAGACACCTTTATGAAACCTGGCATTCAATCCTGCTTCCCACGATTGTTTGCCCGTATTTGTTAATTGGTAATCGGCAGCAGTAAGATCTCCTTGTTTGGTGGTACCCGCATGCACTGCCAAGCTAACCGCATCAAAACCGTATTGCAAATTGAATGCTGCATGTGCTGCTCTACCGTTGCTCCTACCACTCATTACGGCCTGTCCATTGAACCCTGAATGTAGATTGAGTGGGGCATCCGACAGCTTTACTACCCCTCCCAAAGCCTCTGACCCATAGCGAACTGTTGCAGCACCCTTAACAACTTCAATTCTATCCACTGCCGAAAGCTCTATTTCAGCGGCATGTCCGTCACCCCAATTTTGAAATTCATGTCTGAGTTCATTGTTAATGATCAATACCCTATTGGTATGAAGCCCATGCACAACTGGTTTAACAATATTCTGACCATTGCTTACGGCATTAACACCGGAAACCGTAGTCAGGGCATCTCCCAAATTCCCTCCTAAGTACGCGTCCAACTCTTTAGCAGAAATGGATTTGGAAACACCAGATGTTAATCCTGCACTTTTTTTTACTTCCTCAATGACCACTCCTTGCAATTGAAGCGACTCTGGTGATAAATGTACAATATGGTGGTGGTGGTCTGGGTCGTGGTGGTGTACCAAAGACTTATAACCTAAGTGTGCTATCTTCAAATCTATTTCTTGATCACACAGCCCATCTAATTCAAAATAACCAAATTCATCGGTTAGAACTCCCACACTACTTCCTACTACCTGGATTGTTGCATAGGCCACTGGCTCTTTAGAAACAGCATCCACCACTTCTCCTGAAACCTTCACATCACAAGTATTGCTTTGGGCCAGCGCCATCCAAGGCACTGAAGAAATCAGTAGAAAAAATAATAGTTTGTTCATTTCTATTTTCTTAAAAAACAAATATAAACAAAACTGCAACAATGTTGCATTGTAGGCCTATGGTATTTTATTTTCTCAGCAAATTGTCCACTTTATACCAACTACCACCGTTAACAGCCTCGATCCCGTTGGAAACTAACATACGTTGGGCACTTGCACTTCTCATTCCAGAAGCACAACAGGTTACAATGGCTCTGTTTTTTTTCTTGAGCTTGGAAAGTTGCCCAGGTAATTCGTTGAGGGATATATTAACTGCGCCTTTTACATGTCCTTGCACAAATTCTTCTTTTGTTCGAACATCAAGAACCATCCCCCCTGACTCGATTAACAATAATATCTTCTCGTTTTTCTTTCCAAAATTTAAAAATGAAAACAACCCCATAACTCTTTTTTTTTACTCAAAGTTAGTAGAATATTAATAGGTTTCCTGTAACAATTGTCACACAATGTTATATTGCGCAATGGATAAAATAATTAGAACTGCCCTGTCCTCATTTGGAATGTCTGGAGCGGTTTTTCATGCCCCATTTTTATTGGCCCACCCAGGTTTTGATATTGTAAAAGTTTTGGAAAGAAGTAAAAACCTCTCTTCTGAACAGCTACCAAAATCAACCATTGTTAGATCCTACGATGCCATCTTAAAAGACAAAACCATTGACCTGGTGGTAATCAACACGCCTAACTACATGCATTTTGACATGGCACGCATGGCTTTGCAACACGGCAAACATGTACTAATTGAAAAACCCATAACCCCAACCGCAAAAGAAGCCATACAACTCACCCAATTGGGCCAAAAAAATGGATTGGTAGTGGCCACTTACCACAACAGGCGTTTTGACAGTGGGTACAAAACCTTGCAAGCCATAATAAAGAACCAAGAATTGGGTGCTATCTCCAGCTTTGAAAGTAGGTTCGACCGATACCGGCCCACCATAGGACCAAAAAAATGGAAGGAGGCACCACACCCTGGGGCAGGAATCTTATACGATTTGGGCGCCCATTTAATTGATGAAGCATTGTCTTTGTTTGGTACCCCTGATAAAATAAAGGCAACTCTAGAAATTCAAAGAAAAGAAGGCACCGTAATAGATTTTTTTAAACTCATTTTGATTTACCCAAACATGCAAGCCACCCTTTCAGCGGGTATGTTAGAAAAGGACCCTACACCGCGGTACTTTATAAAAGGGGACAAAGCCAACTTTAAAAAATTTGGTAATGATGTTCAAGAGGCCCAACTCATAGAAAAGGCATCTCCGCTAAAAGACAATTGGGGAGAAGAGCATCCAAAAGACTGGGGTTTGCTGTTCAACGACAAAGCAGAAAGGAAAGTCCGGTCACAAGCCGGCAATTACATGGACTATTTCAACAACTTGTTTAACGCGATCGTTCTGAAGGAACCACTGGTCATCACAACTACGGATGCCATTAATGTTATTAAGGTAATTGAGTCGGCCATTGAAAGTAATAAATTAAAAACTACCATATCGGTTACATTTTAAGGTTGATTGGCCTTCAAGCGGCATGGTCAAATTGAGATTTCAAAGACTCTTTAATCTCTTTTTGCATCTCCATAATTGGCTGGTTCGCCAGGTTTAAGAATTTGTGGTAAATAGTGAATATCAAATGCCATTCATCGTTGTCCATAAAACCATCAGAATTGGCGATAATTGTCATCCAGGCAATTATTTTTACTTGCTCCTCCTCTGAAAAAAGCTTTAGCCCTTCCAAACAAGTATCGTAAACTTCATCGTGTTCCAAATTTTCTAATTTGGCTAGCTCTCTTTCGAAAATGGTTTGGGGAATGTTTTCCATTTGCATCATTTTCCGACCAGCTTCGATTTCTTTTTCGTCCAAGTGGCCATCTGCTAAAACCACTAAATAATAAATTCGGGCAATAATTGATATTCGTTCCATTGTCATCAGGTTTAATCAGTAACACTTACAACAATGTAAAAAATGTGCCAAAAACGAAAAATCACCTTAAAAAAGCCTCAAGCGCACATTACGACCAATGCAAGTCCCAAATCGGGACATTTTCCCATAGGATTTTTCCATTATTGGAACTTTACTTACATGTAAAAGAAAAAGATTTCACATAATTTTACATGGATTCATAGCGCAAAACAACTTGCAGTTTCTAAGAATTTTTTAAAAATGAATAGGTTTGGTGCTATACCAGTGCTAGGGCAAATAGAATAGGGCTGGTTATTCTTCACAGCAAATGCCATACAACGCTTTATCAGACAGCACCAAAGTTATTATGGAATAGCAGGAATTTTCACTTCAAATGTCGTTTGCACCTTTTCGACACTATCAAAATGTATGGTCCCCTCCAACCTATCTACCGATTTCTTAACAATATAAAGCCCTAAACCATTGCCATGTGAATTTTCATTGCCTCTATAATACATACCAAACACGAGTTCTCGTATGCCTTCGGCAATGCCCTGCCCGTTGTCCTGTACAATCAGATATAAAAATTCAGATTTTTTATAAAAATCGATTCGTATGGATGGCCCATCACCAGCACAAAAATTTATAGAATTCTCTACTAGGTTGAACAATACAATTTTCAGCAAACCCAATTTGGCTTTGACTTCCATTGGTACGGCTGCAATGTCTATCCGGATATTCTTTGCCTTAAGCAGCGCATCCAACTGAACCATTACTTCTTTTATATAGTCCTGGCTGTTGAACACCTCCACTTGTTCTACGTAACTAATGTCACTTATGGATTGTAATTTCATCAGCATTCTATCCAACCCCAATGTTGTTTCCTTAACCTTTTCAAATAAGTTTAATGCGTTGGCATCTGTGACAGAAATTTTAGCAATTTCTACCAACCCCAAATAAGTAGTTAATGGTCTTCTGAAATCATGAGAAGAGCTATAAAAAAAGGTTTCAAGTTCATTATAAGCTGTACTTAATTGATTGGTTCTTATTTTAACCTCTAATTCTAAATTGTCGTTGGTCTCTTTGATTTTCTGTTTTTGTTTTTCAACTTTTTTATTTTTAGAAGATAGTTGCTCATTGAGCGCTTCCAGGTACTCGTTGGCCTCCTGCAACTCCTCTGATTGTGTTTGAATTTCCTCCGTTTTTTCTTGGATACTTTTATTTTGAGCTTTAAGCTTTTCCCTAGATTTGTTTCTTGCTTTTAACAACAAAAAATTGTTTACCAATAAAATTATCACCACAAATAAACATACCCCAACCACCAGTAACATTGTCTGTTGCTCTCCTATTTGTTTGTTTTGAACACCAATTTTTTCTTTTTGAACAGCATTTTCATCGAGTATAGATTGGATTTCATCTGCTTTGATTTGAAGTTGGTACAGGGCATCCGCTTCTGTTATTCTGCTCCTTGAATTATTCAAATCCAAAGAATCCTTTAATTCTATGTACCGGTTTAAATACTTTATTTTATCCTCTGCATTGTTCTTTTGCTCACTCCAATCAATAAAATATCTGTAATTCACTAAAAGTTGGGTTGGAAGCGGTAGTTGTTTGGCAAGGCGTTGGGCTTCTGTTAAATGGGTCAGGGCTTGGGTATAATCTCCATTGACCAAATAAAGGTGCCCAATTTCGTTGCTTGCAAGTACTAGCACATGGGTATGCCCTTTGGCCCGGCTTAATTCAATGGATTGGTGGAGCACTTCCAATGCAGCTTCGGGTTCTTCCAACTGAATATGAACCAAGGCCTTGTTGTACAAAGAAAAAGACACGCCTCTCCATATTTGATTCTTGTTGTTGAGCAAAATTGCCGAATCCAAATATGCCATAGCTCTTTGGGACTGCCCTAAGTGAAGCAAGGAGTTCCCAATCAAATCCTGGTTGCGCGCATAACTCGCCCAATCTTCCAAGGCTGAAGCAATGCGCAATGATTTTTTGGCATGCTCAATAGACAACTGGTAGTTGTTTTGAAAATTGTAACACCACCCAATTTGGGTATATGCTTTTGCTAAATTTTGCTTTGAATTAATTTTCTCAAATTCCTTCACTGCATCGAACAGATACAAAAAAGCTGTACTATAATCGGATTGGTTCGCATACAACTCACCAATTTTATACAACAATCTGGCATAATACCTTCGGTAGGTATTTTGTTTTAACATCTCAAATGCACTGTTATAATGCTGAATTGCAGCTTCTATATCTCCCTTAAGATAATACAGTTCTCCTTTGCTCAAATACAAAAGCATCACTACTTCAGGATCTTGTATTTTTGCAATCAACTGTTCGGATATTCTAAAACAATTTTCTGCAGAATCAAATTGAGCGAGGTCTGTGTAAACCAACCCGAGATTTCGGTAAGTATCAGACAAACGGACAGTGTCGGCCATGGCCGTTCTGATCCTAATCGCTGTTTTCAATTCGGAAATAGCATCTTCGCGCTGGCCCATTAAGTTTTTTAGTATACCCGATGTAGCATAAAAACCACCATGAAGCTTGTTTTCCTTATCTTTAGGCAAAAATGCGGCAGCTTTCTTAAGGAAATACTGAGCAGAATCAAAAGTGGCTTGTTGGCGAAAAAGTATGGTGAGTCTTAAATAAATTTTAGCAACAAAAGGGTCGCTCTTTATTTCGTTAGAATCTATTAAGGCCCGTTGGTATGACCGCCTAGATTCAGTTATTTCTCCTTTATAGAAATAATAAGTACCGATGGAGGTTTGGGCCATCGCCTTCCCAAGGGTATAATCTATTTGCTGAGACAGCTCCAAGGCATATGTGGCATAATAAAAACCAGCTTCGAAATCATAGGAGTACAAAGCTCCTGCCAACTCATTTGCTGTATCAACCTTTTTTTTATCTGTTTCAACCTCAAACGCTTGCTTTAATTGCTCTATTTTATGGTTTTGAGATAACAAATACCCAGGTAACAAAAAAAACAGAACAAAAAATGAAGCAGACAGGCCTGTCCAACCTACTGTGGACTTCTTCCGAGTAGTTTGTTGTTCGAAACCATGAATATTTTCAAGTTCAATTCCCACCAATTATTGATTTTCACTTTTGTAAAGCCTTGTCGCAATCCAGCTCCAATACAATTGAAAAATAACAAAATTACAGTAATAATCAACCTATATGGGCAACAGTATTAATAGAACCCAATTTTATCCAAAATTTTTCTAGTTAAATACAGTGATTTTTTGTTATACTAAACCGCCCACAGCTAGTGGTAGAGTAAATACAAATTCGCTACCCAATTCTATTTCACTTTCGGCCCAGATTTCCCCTCCATGCCTTTCTACAAATTCCTTGCACAGTATTAAGCCCAACCCGGTGCCTGTTTCTTTTTCCGTGCCTATGGAAGATTTGTTATTACCTAAATCAAAAAGATGGCTGCGCACCGTTCCAGACATGCCAACCCCACTGTCTTTTACAGCAATTTTGAGCAACCAATTGCCCTCTTGGTTTTGCCACTTTTCTGTTCTCAATTGAACTAACCCTCCTCTAGTGGTAAATTTAATGGCATTGGAAAGCAAGTTTCTTAAGATGGAAAGTGCCATGTCTTTATCTACTAAAACCTGAAGGGCAGGGGCAAGCTCCACAATAATTTCGATGGATTTATTTTTTGCTGATTGGCGCAACAATTCGACTGTTTCCTCTACCAAGACCCCAAAATCTAATTTTTCCGGTTTAAAATCAATCTGCCCACTTTGAGACCTGGACCACAAAAGTAAATTTTCTAACAACTTATACCCATTTTTAACGGTGCCCTCAATAACCTCTAAAAACTCCTTTTGCTCCTCAACTTTCAAATCATCGAAATTCTCCTTTAAGATTTTAGCTGCACCGATTACAGAGTGAAAAGGACCTTTCAAGTCGTGGGCAATGATAGTAAAAAACTTATCTTTTGTGAGGTTGGAGATTTTAAGCTCCTTATTCAACCTCTGTTGAATCTTTTTATTCTTCCGAAGCTCTTTATTGGCCAATTCAAGCGCTTTGCTTTTTTTTGCTGCCTCCAATGCTTTCGAAAGCTTCTTATTGCTCTCTTGTAACATTTCACCTGTAAGCACCAAATTTTGATTTTTTGCAGAAATTTCCAATTTGGCCCTGCGCTGGTATTGAACAAAATAGATGAGTACGAAGACCATACTTACCAACGCTATTATAACGGAGGCAATAACCAGTATTTCGGTTTGATAGCTTTCATAAAATGAAAATGGTTTGTTCACCATAGTATAATTGGCTGGCAACAACTTTTCATTTATCCCGTGTTTATTCAGTTGGTTGTAATCAAACTTATAGACCATTGGACTCCCTTCAATAGGCAATAAATCCACCGATGTTCCTCCTAGAATTTGCAGGACCATTCCTGCTGACTTTTCACCTTGGTATACAGGGTCGGTAACCTTGCCTCCCACCACACCATCTCCAACAACATCCCAAATACAATAAACAGGACGCTGGGTGTTCTGGGTAATTAAAGCGATGCTTTCTTTGCTGGTTACTACCGTACCGTCTGGTTTGCGAATATACAAAGACCATAAAACCACCGATTCTTCTGTTATAGAACGCATGTTGGCGGCGATGCCCTCGGGCTTTAAATTATTGAGGTATCTAAAAGATAATTGGTTTTCGAATTTCGAAGCTGCTCGTTTAATTTTGCGATCAAAAGCTTTGCCAGAAAGAGATGCGTCTGCCACTACAACTATCTCCTTGGTATTGGGGTGTAAGGACAGTATTAATTGCAATGTCCCCTGTACATCATAGGATTCATATACACCAGAGAAACCGCCGTGTCCTTCTATGCGAGAAGGAAGGAAATCGTTAATACCACAAAATATTACTGGGGAAGGGCCAAAGAGCAGGTCTCGGTAGTTCAATAGAAAATCCAATGCATGGTCATCTGTTGCAATAATTGCATCGAATTCAATGTTTTTATATTTGTACTGGTATAAGTTTTTTAATTGTTGAAAATACGTTGCATCAGAACACCGTTTGGCATCCATATAGTTGATAAACAACTCCACCTCCTCGTGGTCTTTAAAAACAGATTTTACACCTGACATTATTTGGTCCGTCCAATGGAAACTTTCATGGTAAGCGTTTAATACTAAAACATTCTTTTTGCGAATGCTGTCCGATTGGTTCTTGACATCCACGTCATTTTCTTGTACAGGCCGGCCATTTGCAGAGCCCAACAATATAACAAAACAAGTAAAAAATATAGCTATTGAAACAAGGTCAAATAAGGGGGTACCATTGGAGAATATTTTAATCGGAAATTTTTTCTCACCCCCTGCTTTCATGTTAAATAATTTAATGGAAACGAGACAAAAAACCAATTTAATCCATTAAAAACACTTGGGTTGGCCTATTTCTCCGCTTCTCGTAACTGCTACTTAGTTATGAACTACAAGATAACATAGAACATCCAACTTTTGTTCTGGCCCACTCCGGCCTTTTTGCAAACCACTTTTGGTTTTCTTCCTGTTCGCTGTAGGGATTTTTCAAGAGCGATGTTAGCTGCTCCAACAATGTGTAATTGCCCTGATCTGCTTCATCGATTGCCATTTGCGCCATATAATTTCTTAGGACATATTTTGGATTGACTTGGTTCATGGCCATCTTTCTGATAGAAGTATCGGACTCCTCGGCTTTTAAGCGCAGCTGGTACCTTTCAAACCAAGACAGCCACTCGGCTAAAACTTGACCACTCAAGTCCTCTGGAGCATAAAATGCATCTTGGATTAATTCTACAAAACCATTTTCCCCATCAAAAACCATTGCAGTATGGACATCGGCCAGTTGCCTGAAAAATATTGTCATATCTGTCTCTGTCAATTGCAAAGTTTTTTCCAAATCTGCAACCAACCTACTATCCGCCGCCTCTTTTTTATCCAACCCTAATTTTGAACGCATCATAGTCAGGTATTGGTCATCGAAATTTGTTGTAAATTGATTCAAAATGGCCTCTAATGGTGCTGGGTCTTCTATTAAGGGCAACAAAGCATTGGCCAATTGGTACAAATTCCAAAGCACAATTTGAGGTTGGTTCCGAAATCGGTACCGTCTATTTTGTCTGTCAGTGGTATTGGGAGTCCAGTCCGGATCGTACCCTTCCAACCAACCATATGGACCGTAGTCTATGGTTAACCCAAGAATCGACATGTTGTCTGTGTTCATTACGCCGTGTACAAAACCCACCCGTTGCCAATGTACCACCATCTCCAAGGATTTGTCTACTACTTCCTTAAAAAAAGACAGGTACCCGTTTTTTGTACCAACTTCTCTATCTGGAAAAAATTCAGAAAGAGTTAAGTCTGTTAATACCTGTAAAGTTTGGAAATCCCCTCGCTTAGCAAATAGCTCAAAATTTCCGAATCGAATAAAGCTCGGTGCAACTCTGCAAACAATGGCCCCCTTTTCATACGCCGGATGGCCGTCGTACAATACATCGCGCATTACTTGGTCTCCAGACAAGGACAAAGACAATGCCCTGGTAGTTGGTACCCCTAAATGGTGCATTGCTTCGCTGCATAAATACTCTCTTATGGACGATCTTAAAACCGCCAACCCATCTGCCGTGCGCGAATAAGGGGTTTTGCCAGCTCCTTTGAGTTGGACGGCCCATAGTTGCCCGTCGTGCTCAACTTCTGCTAGATTAATGGCCCTACCATCTCCCAATTGCCCAGCCCAATGCCCAAATTGATGTCCGCCATAACACATGGCGTAGGGATGGGTGTTTTCTAAAACCTGTGCTCCTGTCACTACCTTTAAAAACAATTCAGATTGTAGATCCTCTTCGTTTAACCCCAAGAGTGCGGCAACCTCTTTGCTCACATGCAAGACTTTTGGTTTACTTGGAATTTGAGGCAAGACTGTAGAAAAACAAGCCTCATAAACTTGCCTTACCGCATTCGTTTTAATCAAATCAACAGGCAGTTGTTTGTTGTATACATCTCTTATGTTCAAATTCATATTTTTCTTTTTTTTGCGCCCTTGTTTGCCACAAGTAATTGAAATAAAATCCCTCCTAACAACAAATTTTCAAAACCTATTGGGTTTCTATTTTCTTTCAACAACAACCTTAGACAAATAATCCCTAAATTGTTATCTAAATTTCAAATATTAATACCAACATGAATATTGGACTGGGTACAGCTGCACTTGGAAGACCGGAGTACATCAATTTAAGACAAGAACAGAAAGCCAACATCGCTCTGGAAGCGTTTAAAGAAAAAGGGATAGAAACCCTCGATTCAGCCTACGCTTTGGGGATTCGCTATTTTGATACTGCTCCAGGTTATGGCATGGCAGAACAATTGCTGCACCATTGGATCACACAAAAGCAATACGAAGATGTAGAAATTGCTAGTAAATGGGGGTATACCTACGTGGCTAATTTTGACCCAAAGGCTACTGTGCATGAAATAAAGGAACACAGCCTTTCCAAACTCCAAGAACAATGGGCAGCATCAAAATTATTGCTACCCTATCTTTCTAGCTACCAAATTCATTCTGCCACCCTCGATTCTGGTATTTTTGAAAACCAAGCTGCTTTGGATTATCTGGCTGAATTGAAGGCAACATATAAATTGCAAATTGGCATCACTTCAAGTGGAGACAAACAAAGTGAAATTGTGGAAAGAGCTCTAGAAATCCATAAAAACGGACTGCCTTTGTTCGATTCATTTCAAATTACTTATAATATAATAGAACAAAGTATGGGCCCATTAATTCACACACTTAACACCAACAAAAAAAGAGTGGTTATAAAAGAAGCTTTGGCCAATGGCAGGGTTTTTCGAAATGTTTCAATGCCACAATACACCCCCATTTACAACCTTTTAGACCAATTGGCCAATAAATACGAAGTGGGCACAGATGCTATTGCCATCGCCTTTTGCCTGCAAAGTGTGTCCCCTTTTATGGTATTAAGCGGCGCTTCTAATTCCAAGCATTTAACCAACAACTTGCTCGCTCTTTCTACTATCTTAACCAAGGAGGAAATCTCTCAAATGCAATCATTAAGCAGCACCCCTAGCCAATATTGGCACGAGCGCAAGCAAATGGCATGGAACTAATTTACCTAGAGAAAAACTGCAATTATGTGGTATTCATTTCTTTATGATTCCATAAAATGTTATTTTCCAGTCTAAACAATTGGTTTTAGAATCCTTAAACAAACTAATTTTACATTAAACAAACTGCGTTGGGTTTATTTGATAGGAGAAAGTTTTTGCAACGTGCCTTGTTTACTGGGTCCCTTCTAGGTTTTATTCCGTGGCACTTAGGCCAAGCAAATAGCAAAAAAAGTTTCAAACCAGACTTTTCGGTTCCGCTTGCAGAAAATTTCTGGTCTGAATTAAGGAAACAGTTTTATCTTACAAATTCGCGAACCTATTTCAACACTGCAGGTTTGGGCGCTGCACCGAAAGTTGTTGTAGACACTTTGCAACAAAAAACCATTGATATGGCCACCATAGCAGATACGCACCACCGCTATATTGAAAAAAACAGAGAAAAAGTCGCGGAATTTCTTGGTACAGAGGCAAGCAGTATTGCCTTTACAAGAAACACTACTGAAAGCATCAATTTAGCAGCACAAAGCATTCCGTTAGAGCCAGGAGATGAAGTCCTTTTAAGTACCCATGAGCATATTGGAGGTGCAGCACCATGGCTTGCTTTAAAAGAGAAAAAAGGAATAACAGTAAAGTTGTTTGACTTGGACTTAACTGGCAACAATAATTTAGAGTTGTTCCAACAGCACATCACCAATAAAACAAAAGTAGTCTGTTTGTCCCACATTACCTGTAGCACTGGTTTGGTTCTGCCCATTAAAGCCATCATAGATTATTGCCGCCAACACAGCATAATTTCCTGTATAGATGGAGCCCAAGCAGTTGGCATGGTACCGGTGGATTTGTCCGCCCTGCAACCGGATTTCTATGCGTTTAGTGGGCACAAATGGTTGTTGGGTCCTATCGAAACAGGCGGCCTTTTCATTCATAAATCGACACTAGATAAGATTGCGCCACCCTTTACAGGCGCATACTCGATTGATTCTTACGATTTGCCAGCCCAATTACTCGAATACAATAAAAGAGCGGAAATGATGGAATATGGCACTAGAAACGCTGCACAAATAGCTGCTTTGGGCAGCGCCATTGATTTTTTAACTGCCATTGGTATTGAAAAAATTGAATCAAGAGGCCGCGGATTGGCAGAGCAACTTAAAACAGGGTTAAACAAAAATTCAAAAGTTGAACTATTGACCCCTGCCAACCCCCATTATAGTGCCTCTATTGTTACCTTTAAAATCAAGGACATACCCTATTTAAAAGTACAAGAAACATTGGGTAAAGAACATAAAATGCGCGTAAGAGGGGTGTACGAAGGGCAAATAGATGCCATTCGAATATCTTGTGCTATTTACAATTCTCCAGATGAAATTAATACTTTAGTGGACGCCATTGGAAAGATTTCTAACGACTAAACTGAATCAATTTTTAAGGGCAATTGTTACCCTAACCCAAAAGAAGGTGCAAAACGGTCCTTTTTTTGGTACACATAAAACGATTTGGGTTGCAAGCTTGGAGGAAGAATTACTGCACTAGAATCTGCAAATAAATTGGTAACAGGAGCCAACAAATGATCCTCTTGCTCCGGATTTTCTATCCATTGCCCAAAACTATCTCCTGGTTTTACTACATAAATTTTGAATTTAATTAACTGGGCATTTTTGCTAAATTTAATTCCCTTACAAATTTTCCCTTCCGGAACCAAAACATTGGCGCTACTCATGTAGGTCACTTCTCTTGAAATGTCTTCGTACTTATCGTTGTGTTCTTTGTTGCATTCCCAATTCAACACCCCATTTTCGTACCACCCTATGGCAATTCCCAAACGATTGTCGACCACTTTCTTAAATGCAACCGCCGAAATACCCTTTGGAGAAGGACAAATTAATTCTGTAGTATCCAGTAAAAGTTTTTGATTGCCCAAACCTCCTTTTCCAAGAAAATAAGAGCCATTTAGGTTCAAGTTTACCGCGCTTGTATAAATTTTATTCGCATCCATAACATTCCATTTTCCCTACTCTATTTAAAATGGGCTTTTCGGGTCCGCCGTTACAACAAAAAAATTGGAGCCACCCAATCTACATCGAATGGTTTTATGTAAAGTTAATCACTTGGGACATCAAGTACATCGATTAAAATAGGGATTACCACCTTTACCTCTTTTGGGGTATTGGTTGGAATTGCTTACCCAAACCAAGGCAGTAAGCTGGAGCTCAAAATAAGGGAGCACCATCAGCCCAATCGTATTGGAAAGCTTACCAATGCCTTACGACCAATCTTTTTCCGCTCACAATGAACTGACCCTTACATTTTCAACTCGTTGCTCTCCGTAGATAAAACCACCCCTACCATTCCAGGTGTCGTCAATGGCCAAGTAGGCCGAAAAACTTTCGGTAATGTAATTCAGGGTATACACACCTTCTAATACCACAATTTTTGTTACGGTACCCCCAATTTCTAACGATTGAATATTTCCTGTTACATTTTTAACTACCAAATGCGCATAGGGCAGCTCTGCTAAGTTAATTTCAACGGCCCCATTGACTGTTTGAATGTCGGGGGATACCATTAATTTATACTGCAGGATGGGCATCCCGGGTAGGCAATCATTTCCAACTATGCCCTGTGCCAAATAACTCCCATGGAGTACGCTAGATTCTTTAACAACTGATTCCATAATATCTGTTTTCTTTTGTTTTCCTATTCTAACCAACAAAGGCCTTTCACCTTCTTAATGGCCAAAAAAAAGTTGGTTCTCCAAAATTGAAAAAAACAAAAGCAGATTCCATCGCCTCCATAGGGTATTTGGCACTGTACCTCTTTAGTGGTATGTCTGCATCATTGCAATAATCTAGCACATCAAATATTAAAAACACTAAACCAATAAACTATAAAGATTAATTTTCAGGTGATGAAAATAAATAAATCAATAAAATAACCAGTTATTATTATATACAAATCAAAATGAGTATATTCAACAATACCACTTTTGGGGTATTAACAATCACGCCATGCAACCGACCTTTACAACATTCATCAACAAAACTTAATTATTATGGAAAATTTAACACCAGCAGCAGGCTTAACTACTGAAAGTAACACGTCTAATCCAGTGGTATTAGACATTACTTTAAATAGTAAGGAAAAAACTTTAATCGTAAATAACTCCACGATTACCCTGAACAACAACCAAGAATTGAAATTAAGGGTAACAATTGACAAGCTATCTTCATATTCTTACTTCTGTGTTTTAGTATTTGACGACATAGCTACTGATCCTTTGAACCTAGACCAGCCTGTTCAATACATTAAAGGCACAGATAATAACCAATACGGGGTTGGAGATGTGCATAGAGGAAGTGGCAATTATCCTTATTTTATCGTTATTAGATATGGTGGAGATTGGTATTCCTTGGACCCTACCATCAAAGTCAACAGTTAATGCTTATTATGATCTCAAAACACAAAGCCCACCAGATGTTGGTGGGTGTTTTTATTCTGATTACTCACGTTTGTTTAGGGCAAGACCAAAACATTGCTGATAGTTTGGCGCTGGTATACAAAAATGAAAAACCACATGATACAATAAAATTGGAATTGTTGAGGAATTTATCTTTCAATGAAGTTAATAGTGCAGAACTGTCACTACAATATGCCGAAGAATTAATTTCACTTTCAAAAGAATTGGATGACCCACTATACTTACATCGAGGGTTCCTCCAAAAAGGGTATAATGAACTGCTTTTGGGGAATTTAGACGAAGCTCTAAAAGCACAGTTTATGGCTTTAGAGGCAGTTCAAAGAGCTGATTACAAAGTAGGAATTGGCAATGTTCTTGGCGCTATTGCAGATACTTATATTGTTGCAAATGACCATTCCAATGGTAAATTATATTACAACAAATCGATTGATATTATACGAAAAACTAACGATTCAATCGCATTGGCTTCTGTTTTATTAAATGCTGGAAATGCACAAAGGGTGTCTGGGAATTATGACTCTTCTCTTTTGTACTTCTCTGAATCAAACTTCATATTTAAAAAATTTGATCACTACATAGGCATGGCCTACAACCTTGGTAACAGCGGCATGGCTTATGCCCAACTCGGTGAGCACGAATTGGCTTCTTTAAGCCTTAACCAAGCTATATCAATTCTAAAAAAGACAAAAAACTACCAACCAATTTGTGAATTTTTAATTAGCAGTTCAGACATTTATGCTAAAAAAGACGACTTAAATATAGCTATAAGTCTTGCCATTAATAGTTTAACATTGGCCAAAAAGCACCATCTCAAACAACAAATTAGTGAGGCCCATCAAAAGCTTTTTGAGTTTTATGATAGATTGGGCGACCCTAATAAATCTCTACTGCACTACAAACAACACATTGTCTACCGAGACAGCGTCAACAACCTCAGCTCTGTTCAAAAAATGGCCAACCTTCGAACTGAATACGAGGTCAACCTCAGAGAAAAAGAAATTGACCTATTAGAGGAACAAGATGCGCTCAACCGAACCTATTTGTTAATAGGTATCGTGCTACTTTTGTTGGCCATTGCCCTTTTGCTGTATTTTAGACAGCGTTTTTTGAACACAAAGCTCATCGCCCAAAAAGAAAGAAATGAGCACAATGAAAAAGTACAGTCTTTAATGCAAGAACACCAGACAAGGGCTTTGGAATCCATGGTTCAAGGCAAGGAAGACGAACGCAAACGGTTGGCACAGGAACTGCACAACCATTTTGGAAGTTTGCTGGCTACTATAAAAGTGAACCTCAATGGAATTGACGACTTAAATTCTCCCTACCACCAAACAGTTTCTTCCTTGGTAGACCAAGCCTGTACCGACATTCGCAGCATGTCCCATCAATTGAACATGGGGGTCTCTGAGGATTTTGGTCTTGTACCTGCGCTCAAAGAGCTGACCCAGCAGCTGCACCATCCAGGTGAATTGGCTGTAGAATTCAAAGCGTCCATTTGTGACAACCAATTGGACTCCAAATGTGAGATAGTTATTTACCGCATTGTACAAGAACTTGTCAGCAACGTATTAAAACATGCCAATGCTTCCCAACTTTCGGTATTGCTTACTTGCTTTGAAGAAGAACAACTCATCAACATTCTAGTACACGACAATGGAAAGGGATTTGACCCAAATTATGTGCAAAACAACAGGAATGGAATGGGGCTGAAGAGTTTGGCTCATATGGTGGCAGAACAAAATGGAGAAATTAATATAGACAGCAACCCAAAAAGTGGCACCAGCATCAGCATTGATTTGCCTTTGGTTACTGTTTCCGACCTCGCAGAGGCTCCTGAAATTTCGACTAATTAAAACTTACAACGACAACAACCATCCAAATGATCCACGTAATTATTATAGACGACCACGACTTGTTTGCAGAAGGCATGAAATCCATGTTCAAAACAAAAGACGGTATTGAAATCACCCACCATATTTCCAATGGCCATGCACTTCCTGCTCTACTGGAACAAGTTAAAGCAGATGTACTACTAATGGATATTGACATGCCAGAAATAGACGGTATCGCTACTATGGAATTAATTCAAAAACAGGGCATCCACATTCCTACTTTGATGTTGACCATGCACCAATCCATGAGACAAGTGAAGGGGGCTTTAGAAAAAGGGGCTCAAGGTTACATTTTAAAGGATGCCTCTAAAAAAGAATTGGTGGAGGCAATTGTCAAAACTAGTAAAAAAGAGAACTATTTTCATCCTAAAATCAACGACCAGGTTTTTGATTATTTCAGAGGCAAGAACAAAAACAACTCCGGAATTCAAGGTCTTTCCGAGCGTGAAAAAGAAATCATCCGGTGTTTGGCAGGAGGCCAAAACAGCAAAGCCATAGCATCCAACCTTTTTATCAGCGAACATACAGTAAAAACACACCGCCGCAACATCATGCACAAACTCAATGTAAAAACTTCCGCAGCATTAATACGGTTGGCCATTGAAAAGGGAATTATTGAATTGGCCTGAGGAACCTTGTTAAGGGAGTTGTAAACTTGTCCGTTTTTCGGCATTTTTGGTTGGAAAACACCTGTGCCAAGGTAGATTCCCAATCAAGCGTATGCAAAGAGAATTACCTTGCCAATAAAATTTACATATGTACATTTATTGCACTTTATGTGTAAAGTAGGTTTCTTTACGACTACTACAGCTACCTCAACCCCAACTAACCCATACGCTCAGTTGATAAACATCTTCCATAAAAATAGATTCAATTCAAAATTCGAATTTAAAACTGCGATTTTATTGGCCCTGTACCTGGTTTTAGGTCCTTTTAATTTGTACGGGCAAAAAAACGATGTACAGAATTGGAATTCGGCAGTAGTGGACTTGAATTTTGCCCCATTTTTATTCGAATTGGAAGTGGATTACAACCGGCTGGTTTCTGGAGGACCAGAATGGCGAGAGTATGCCATTCAACCAAGCATTGAATTTTACCCCAACAACAGTTTCGATTTTTACGCGGGGGTATATTTTTCTGAAACCGTTCAAGATGATATAAACGATACAAAAGAACTACGGCCACTTATAGGCATTAGGTGGAACATCATTAAACCAGAAAAGCGCATTTATGTAAAACTAAATGTAAAGTTGGAACACCGTTTTTTTAATTCAAAATCAGGAAATAATAACAACAATTCTACTCGGCTGCGCACCCGCCTGGATTTTATTCTCCCAATTACCAAAAAGAGTTACAATGAAGACAAAGACTTATATGCCATCCTTCGGTCAGAGGTTTTTGAAAACTTTAAAACGGACATCCAAGAACGGTTCCAAAGCACCTTCAAACAACACCTTGGCTTGGGCTACCGGTTCAACTACACTTGGAGATTTGACGCCGTTTATATTTACCAGGAATCGTATAACTCCATAGAAGCGGATGCACCCGATAACACCAGCAATGTTTTGTCTTTCACATTGAAACACTTTATTAGAACCAAACCAAAATAGTGCAAGGTCCTTTTTGTTGGTATCACTTGCAACTTGAAGTTATTTTTCCGTTTTAATGGTACCGATAGTCCACCCTTCTGTCGATCATTTGGAATGATAAATCCGAATCAATTCGCTGATTATTTTGGATGGCAGGATTACTCATACCCGCAAAAAGGCATGCCGCACAAAAAACCCCTCGTGAACCTTTGGTTTATCTCATACCCGCAAAAAGGCATGCCGCACAAAAAACCCCTCGTGAACCTTCGGTTTAGCTCATACCCGCAAGGCATGCCGCACCAAAAACCCCTCGTGAACCTTCGGTTTAGCTCATACCCGCAAAATGGCATGCCGCACAAAAAACCCTTCATGGTTTCCGCAAGCTCCAACTCAAACCACGGTTCGAACCCTGCCATTTGTATATTCTTAGAAAAGTATAGACATAAAAAAACACCACTTATTTCTAAATGGTGTTTGTCGGGGTGGCAGGATTACTCATACGCACAAGGCATGCCGCACAAAAACCCCTCGTGAACCTTCGGTTTAGCTCATACCCGCAAAATGGCATGCCGCACAAAAAACCCTTCATGGTTTCC
The DNA here is from genome assembly GCA_900537185.1 of Cytophagales bacterium Alg240-R148. Lineage (GTDB taxonomy): Bacteria > Bacteroidota > Bacteroidia > Cytophagales > Cyclobacteriaceae > Alg240-R148. Next base: position 366,908 of record LS999826.1, on the reverse strand, counting down.
GCAAGCTCCAACTCAAACCACGGTTCGAACCCTGCCATAGATGTTCTTAGAAAGTTTAGACATAAAAAAAACGTCAACCATTTCTGATTGACGTTTTACAGTCGGGGTGGCAGGATTCGAACCTACGACCTCCTCGTCCCAAACGAGGCGCGATACCGGGCTACGCTACACCCCGATCCTGAATCGGAGCGCAATATTAATAATTTTGTTGGACATAACGAATAAAAATTAAATAAACCTTTATAGTTTTATACATTGATCTAATATTATATGCGGTACAAGTTAATTTTTACAATCTTCTTTTTGGCATTTTTCAGTTTTTCTAAAGCCCAGCTCCGAAAATCTATTGGACTCATAGAAAAAGAAAAATACGACCAGGCCATCAAAATATTAATCAAATCGATAGATAAAGATTCGATTGATGTGGCAGGCCATACTGGTATGGCTTTGTTGCACAGCAATATCGATTTCCCTTTGCATGATTTTGATTCTGCGCACTTTTATATTCTCCAAGCCCAAAGCAACTACTTGGTGTTACCAGAAAAGTCAAAAGAAAAACTTGCAAAAAAAGCGCTAGATTCACTTTTCTTAGTAAGGACCCACCAAACCATAGATAGTTTGGAGTTTACCACAATCGATGGCACAAAATCCATAGAGTTGCTGGATACCTACATACACCAATACAAGCAGTCCTACCGAATTCCCGAGGCCATCGCACAACGCAACCAGCTGGCATTTGAACATGCCAAGGCAGGAAAAAAAGCGAGTTCAATGCTGGATTTCATAAAAAAATATCCTCAGGCTATACAAATCCCGAAAGCCAATACCATATACGACGACCTGAACTATAAAGAACAAACGGCTCCTCAAACAACCCAGGCCTATAAAAAATTCGTTAAGTCCTTTCCAGAATCAAGACATGTGGCCAAAGCCAAACGCCAATGGTATTTAATGGCCACGGCACTTGGAGTTGCCGACAAATTCCGCCCATTCATCCACAAGGACACGAAAGATAAATTATCCAACCTAGCCATCAGTACTTTAAGTTATGTACATCCCGATTATTTCAGGAAAGAATTTGTAGACCACCCTTTATACGATTCATTAAACTTTGTACAAAACCAATTGGGGCTGAAGTTGTATCCAACTATTAAAAACAATCGATTCAATTGGATTGATAACACAGGTCGACTCCTCTCATCAAAAGGATATAAAAAACTAGATATTCAATTGTTTTGTGATGCTGTCTCCACCCCATTGTACACCGCCGACGACAACCTTTATTGTCTTGGCTCCGATCAAATTATATACACAGGGACGCCCGAAAAATATGAATATCTAGGGGCAGGATGGATATTCGTCCAACATAAAAACAAAAGCTTCCTCACTCCTTTGTTTGACTTAAACCTACAAATACCAGCCAATTCAGCCGACCTCTTCCAGAACAGCCTAATTTACGCCACCTCCCACACCTCCCCAAGTTTAACTGGCATAAATGGGTTTCAAATCAAACAACTCCATATAGAACAAGCTGCCCTCTACCAAAACACCTTCGTTTTAAAGAGAAAAAAAGGATGGCTATTGTTAAGTGGAAAAGAAATTGAACAAACGATAAACACCAACCAGTATGCGTTCAAAAACACTTTCGATTCTATAGAGAATGTACAAGGGCAATTTTTAAGAACAAGTGGCCAACCCAATAAAAGGCTTTTCTTCGAACAACAATACCTGGATAAAGACATTCTGGATATAACTTTGTTGGAACAAAAATCCTTGTATTTGTTACACAAGCCCAAGCAACTGTTATTGGTCGATGCAGAACTGCAAAACATTGGAAATATACTATCTGAAAAATTAGTTAAGAATAGAACATGGGTGGCAGGCCTACAATCCGATTCCAGCGCCTTTCTTTATAACTTAAAATTAAAGCAGTCCAAAACCATCCCAGCAGACAGTGTGTATACATTGGGCAACCAGTTTCTTATTGTACTGCACCAACAATCCACCACCATTTTTGGCCCCAACGCCCACACAAAAAAATTTGAGTTCCCCATCGAGGTTGCTTTAATTAAACAAAACAACACCCTTTATTCAGAATTTATTAAAATTGTTGAAAAAGACCACCCGCACATTTACAATGCCAATTTATCACCAATCATCACCCACAAATGGGACAAAATATCTCCAATAGGCCCCGATTTACTTGTCGTAAAGAGAAAAGGGAAATATGGAATAGTAGACTTCAATGGGGACTTAGTGCTCAAACCAATTTATGACGGCATAGGAAATTATGCCGATGGCAATGTTACCTTGTTGAAGAAAAAAAAGTTTGGTTTATTTAATGTGCAGAGTAAGCTATTGATACAACCCGCATTCAAACAAGGGCTAAAGGCCTATGGCGACAATTATTTTATTGCAGTAAAAGATACGCAATATGGATTAATAGACAAAAAAGGCGTTCCTGTCACAGCATTTTCATACGATGCCATTTTGCCTTGGAACAATGAAATGGCCCTGGTAAAGCAGTCCTTCCACTTCCAACTCATTGACATTGCCAATTCAGAAGAAAAAATTGATCTCATCAAAGACTATCAAAACATAGGAAGGTCGGGAAGCCAAGAGCATGTTTTGGTACTTAGAGACAACTTTTATGGCTTGGTAAACAAAGCTGGTGAATGGGTTCTGGAGGACAGTTACGACCACATCGAAAATGTTGGAAGCTACGAAAACCCCATTTATTTTACAGAAAAATACATAGAAGAAGCGGAGTACCACATACTTCTTTATTACGATGGTTCAGGCAAGTTAATACATAAATCAGTTGTCGAAGGAGACATCATAGATGAAATTTATTGCGACCAATAACTAATACCGCAAGCTTAATAAAGTGTTAACATAAGAAGACCATACATTCCGGGATCATTTTTGGAAACTATGCCATAATAAGCTAGTTTTGATTCAGTGTACAACTATAAAAACAACAGCTCTAATGAAGTTTAAATTACCACTTCTACTCCTACTAATGGGTATTGGGTTCGCCAAAGCTCAGAATTCTTTTGAACAACAAAAACCCAAACTGGTAATCGGCATTGTAGTAGATCAAATGCGGTACGAATACCTAACCCGCTTTTACAACCACTACGGTGATGAAGGTTTTAAAAAGATAATCAATGAAGGTTTTACTGCTAATAATGGACATTTCAACTATACCCCTACCTATACTGGACCAGGCCATGCTTCCGTTTTTACAGGCAGCACCCCTTCCACACATGGTATTATTTCTAATGAATGGTACGACAAAAACTTAGAAGAAGGTGTAAATTGTGTTTTGGATACAGCCATGGCACTAATAGGCGAAACAGGGGGCAATGGAAAAGTTTCACCCCATCGGTTATTGGTTTCTACCTTAGCTGATGAACTTAAATTTTTCACCCAATCCAAATCCAAATCGATAGGAATTTCGATCAAAGACCGTGGGGCAGTACTCCCGGTCGGAAGAACGGCAGATGCGGCATATTGGTACAACAAGTCGACCGGAGGATTCAATTCTTCCACCTATTATTTCAAAGACCAATTGCCTGCTTGGGTGCGAGCATTTAACAATAGAAAATTAGCAAACCAATACCTTACCTCTACTTGGGAAACACTAAAACCTATCGACACTTATATAGAAAGTGATCCGGACGACAGCAGGTATGAAACAAAAATGCCAACAAAAAGAACGAGTACCTTCCCTTATGATTTAGCTGCTATGAAAAGCAAAACCAACATGGGCTACTCCTTGCTTACAGTAACTCCTTATGCCAATACCATTGTAACAGAAATGGCAAAAGCAGCCATAGAAGGAGAAAAATTAGGGCAAGACGGCATTACCGACATATTAACTATTAGTTATTCTGCTACAGATGCCGCTGGGCACGCCTTTGGGCCTTATGCCAAAGAAGTACAGGATTTTTATTTGCGTTTGGATTTAGAGATTGCAGGCCTTTTGAAACACTTGGACACCACCGTAGGCGAAGGGCAATACACCGTATTTCTTACTGCTGATCATGCCGTTTTGGATGTTCCCCAACGTTTAATAGACCACAAAATGGCTGGTGGATATTTTTCCAAGACTGGTTTATCCGATAAAATTAATGCACACTTGGTTCGGTATTTTGGAAAAGGCGTATATGTAGAATCGATTAGCAACAACCAAGTATTTCTTGACAAGGAATTTATTAACAGCAAAAAAATAGACTTGTATGCGGTTCAAAACAAAGTAGCACAGTTGCTCATGGGAGAACCTGGGATTGCAGAAGCATACCCATCTTGGATGGTAATGCAAACTGATTTTAATGCAGGAGGTCCAATTGGCAACTTGGTAAGAGGCTACCACCACAAAAGAAGTGGCGATATTTTATATTATTTTCAAGCAGGTTGGATGTCCGGTAAAGGACCTATTGGAACCACCCATGGATCTGGGTATAACTATGACACCCACGTACCCATCCTACTGTATGGCGCAGGCATCCGAGCGGGCGAATCACACGAACGGTACAACATTACTGATATTGCTCCTACCATTACAACTCTATTAAAAATTCCATTTCCCAGTGGTTGTACAGGACAACCAATAAAAGAAGCTTTAAAACATTAAAAAAAGACCGGTGTTAGACCGGTCTTTTTTTTCTCTAATTACCCAACTCCATCCCTTCGGGCTATTCAACTCTCGCATTTTTTGACTATTATTAAGGACTGAAAACCTTGACTATTATTTTTCATGTCTAAACAAGAGCAATTTAGCAATCGATGGGGCATCATTTTGGCCTCTTTAGGAATGGCCATTGGGGCCGGCAATTTATGGAGATTTCCACGCCTTGCTGGCCAGTACGGTGGGTCTTTCATCCTACTTTGGATTCTTTTCTTATTTATTTGGTCCATTCCAATTTTATTAGCAGAATTTTCAATTGGTAAAAAATATAAAAAAGGTGTTATTGGTTCTTATGCCAATCTTGCCGGAAAGCCCTTTACTTTTCTAGGTTTTTTTATCACACTTTGTACGCTTGGTATCGCATTCTATTATACTGTAGTTACCGGTTGGGCCCTCCGCTACCTGGGTTTTTCAGTTTCCAACCTACTGCACGAACAACCACTAAAAGAACGCCTGGCGGAAAACCCTGAGCTTCTGAACCAATTTTGGGATAAAATATCGAATCAAGATCCAATTATGGTGGTTTTATACATTGTGGTAAGTATTATTGGAGTTGTTATTTTATCCAGAGGCATACAAAAAGGGCTTGAGAAGGCCAATAAAATACTTATACCAAGTTTGTTTGTCATTTTATTGTTGATTGTTTTCATTTCGCTGAGCTTAGAAAATGGCATTTTAGGTCTGGAATACATGTTCTCGATTCAAGCAGAGGACTTCAAGGATCCGGTTATTTGGATAGAAGCATTGACCCAATCGGCATGGTCCACTGGGGCAGGTTGGGGTCTATTAATGACCCTATCTTCGTATTCTCGTAACAAAGAAGATGTAACCCTCAACACCTTCATAGGCGCTTTTGGAAACAATACAGCTTCTTTAATAGCCGGTATGGCCATATTACCAGCAGTATTTGCTCTATCTGCTTCTGAAGCCGAGGCATTGACCTTCCTTAAATCAGGAAGCCAAGCCTTAACTTTCACCATCATACCAAAATTATTTTCTACGGTCCCTGGTGGCGCCATTATCGCCACAATTTTCTTTTTGGCACTGTTCTTAGCAGCTTTTTCATCGCTGTTGTCCATGGTGGCTTTGTTGATGAGCAACCTCAAAGACGCTGGGATGAACAAAGGTACTGCAACAGGTTTGGCGTTGATATTGTTCGTTTTGATCGGTTTTCCAAGCGTTTGGTCTTTGGACTTTTTCACCAACCAAGATTGGGTTTGGGGCGTTGGTTTGCTGCTTTCAGGTCTCTTCATTATCATAGGATCCATAAAACACGGACTTAAAGATATGAAAACCAATATGATTGATGCAGATTCAGATTTTAAGGCCTCCAATAAATATTTTACATATTGTATGATTTTCAATGTGCCGTTAGCAATTTTCCTAATTTATTGGTGGATGGCGCAAGGATACAGCCAATACCCATGGTTCGATGCCAATGGCAACTGGAATGTATTCGATGTTTACAGCAACGCAAGTATTGTCACCCAATGGGTGGGCGTACTGGTTATTGGGTTTGTTATCAATAAATTCTTGTACAAAAAATTTGCTTAGTTATGTCAATAGATGCAATCATCGGAATGGTTTTATGTTTGGGAATTGTTATGGGAGGTTTTGTTTTCTTTCTTAGAATTGCAATCAATAAAGAACGGAACAATAATTAATTCCTTCTACCATAACCTCATGCAGAAAATAAAAAAGGGACCACATTGCTGTAGTCCCTTTTATTATTAAGTTTTAATATTCTAGTCTTTTGAAGCTGCTTCAAATTGTTGTGCTACTACCTCTATTCCTTCTTCAAACGACACAGGCTCATACCCCAATACTTTTCTAGCTTTGTCAATAACAAAACCAGTAACCAAAGGCCGCACTGCTGGTTGTTTGAAAATGGAAGAGTCCGTTTTTGACATACACGAAGTATCCAAATTAAAATATTCTGCCGTCTTAACAGCCATTTCATAAGGGCTTAAAAAGTCTTTTCCTGAAATATTAAAAACTCCTTCAGCTGATTTTTCAGCTATCAAAGCACAACCTTTAGCCAAATCTTCGGCCAATGTAGGGGTTCTAAACTGATCGTCAACTACCTGAATTTCTTTTTTGTTCTCCAAACTTCCCTTTATCCATAAAATTATATTGGAACGGCTCATGCCTCTTGTCACCCCATATACAAGTACCGTTCTTGCAATAGACCACTTCAATTTGGAATTCATAACGATTTTTTCTGCTTCCAGTTTGGAATCACCATAATAGTTCACTGGGTCCGGTGTGGCATCTTCAGTAAGCGGCCCTTCGTCTCCCTTAAATATAAAATCTGTCGATACATGAACAAAAAAAGCAGCTGCCTCTTCAGCGGCGCCAACTAAGTATTCTACGGCTGTGACGTTGGCCTTCCAGCAAGCTTCTTTATTTTCTTCACAAGCATCCACATTGGTCATTGCGGCACCATGAATGATGGCATCTGGTTGCTCCATACCAATCACCTTCTCCACTGAGTCTTTAGATTCAATGTCCATGGACACATACCGAACATTCTCCGGTAGGGCAAAGCCTCTATAACTTCCTCTACCCGTTGCAACCACCTCATTGTTAGTGGCCTCTCGGTAGTAGTCAATTAATTTTTGGCCCAACAAACCATTGGCACCTGTAATTAGAATTTTCATGGGGTCAATTTTGATTGCTTTTATTTCTTTTCACTTGCAACAACTGGATATTCGTATCCGGTCATTTTGGTGATTTTTTTCTTTTTCATTTTTTCCACCTTCACATGTATGCGAACATCTTCCAAAGGTCTGTGTCTTCCGTCTACTTGAACTGCTGCAATTTTATCTACAATTTCAAGTCCTTTAATCACTTGTCCAAAAACAGTGTATTCATCGTCCAAAAACGGTGCACCTCCAATGGATTCATAAACAGGCACCCTTTCCATTGGAAAATTCTTTTTGTTAACATCCAGATCCAATGTCTTTTTGATTTCTGGTTTTAATGCCAAAATAGTTTGGGTATACCCATCGTAGTCCCCTGCTTGGTATTGCTTCATAATCACTTGTTTCACTGAGTCGTATTTAGGGAACTGCATCAGTTGCCCTACTGCGGTGTTCAGTTTATCCATATCCGTAACCACTTCTTCTTTGCTTACCTTTTTGCCTTGAACAATGTAAAACTGGCTCCCACTTGACTTTTTTTGCGGGTTGATGTTATCTGGTTGGCGTGCCGCTGCCAATGCCCCCTTTTTATGAAAATACTGTGGTAACATTTCTGAATCTATTTGATAACCAGGACTTCCAGTACCTACTGACGCACCTGGTTGGGCATTTTTAGAATCAGGATCCCCTGTTTGGATCATAAAGTCTTGCATCACTCTATGAAAAAGTATGCTATCGTAATACCCTTCGGCGGCCAATTTTATAAAATTCTCTTTGTGTTTGGGTGTCTCGTCATACAAAACGGCATACATAGTGCCATACTCCGTTTCAATTGAAATCAAATAATCCTCATTAGGGTCTCCACAAGAGAACAACAGACCTAACAACACAAGGTTCCATACTATTTTTTTCATCTTCTAATTATTAATACTTCTTTTAATTTCTTCTAATATTTCTTTGCCTCCAGAGGACATCACCACCTCGGCCATCTTTTTTCCTAACTCAGCAGCCAACGACGGGGCACCTTGAATGGCATAATCCACTCTTTCTTCTCCATCCAAAGATACAACACCTCCTTCTAAGGTAATAATGTTTTGGTCCATGGCTGCACGAGCAAATACAGGAATACTGCACCCACCCTCCAGCTCTTTCAAATAGGCCCTTTCAGCCAACAAACACAGCTCTGTGTTGGTATCGTTGCACGCGTTGCGTACCATCTCTCTTTTTTCCTTTGACAAAGAAGCATATACCTCAATGGCGACACTTCCCTGCCCTACTGGAGATATCCAGTCGGCATCATCGAAGGTATGTACAATCTTGTCGTTGTACCCCATCCGGTGCACACCGGCATATGCCAAAAGTAAGGCGTCACAAGCACCTTCTTCCATTTTTCTAATTCTGGTTTGCAAGTTACCTCGAACAGAAGTGTGGGAAAAATGTGGGTACATTTGGTTTAAAAAAGCAATGCGTCTTGTGGAGCTAGTGCCCACCAACAAAGGTTGGTTGACATCAATTTTTTTATGGCTGATTAGAACATCTGGTGTCAACTCCCTACTTGTAAAGGCAATAATTTCGAAACCCTCTGGCAAGGAAGACTGTAAGTCTTTGGCTGAATGCACTGCAATATCAATGGTCCCTTCCTTCAGTTGGTCTTCAATTTCTTCTGTAAACACCCCTTTACTCCCAATTTTGGCAATGGTGGTATCTAAAATTTTATCGCCTTTTGTTTCTATGGTTTTAATTTCCGAACCAACACCTTGCGCTTTCAGCTGGTCTTTGATCCAATAGGCCTGCCACAGCGCCAGTTTACTTCCTCTAGTTCCAATTATAATTTTATCCATTTTTATCGCAATTGTCTGGCAATCTTCAACGAAAGGTCCAAAAATATCATTTTGGCACTAGCATTGCGTTCCAGATAGTAAAAGTCTTGTTCTATTTCTTGTACAAAAACAGCAATTTTGTCAAAATCCATCACCTTACTGAAGTTCTCAATAAAAGTTGATTCCGCTCCGGTAAGTCGCAACATGTCTTCATTGCCAGCTACTTTCAACAGACTTTCTCTAAACATTTGGAGTGCGTAGTGCAATACGGATTTCTGTGCTACTTTGTTCATTCCGTGGAACTGATCCGATAGTTTTACCAATTTGGTTAAATCCTTTGTAAAGCAACCTCGCATCCAATCTCTAAACCATTCATGGCTGTTATTTTCAACTCCAGAGATTAGTTCTTCAATAACATTTATATCTCCTTTAGCCAAATGGGCAATTTGTTTTGCTTTACCATCGTCCACCTCAAAATGCTCTAAAACATACCCTTGCACGGCTTCGTCTTCAAAAGGCGGTATATTAAAAATTTGGGTACGGGAAATAATGGTACTGATTATCTTTTCAAGGTCATACCCAACTAATAAAAACACAGTTTTTGCAGGTGGCTCTTCGAGAATTTTCAATATGCCATTGGCAGAGGATATGTTCATATTCTCCGGATGCCAAATGACCATAATTTTGTATTTTCCTTCGTAAGATTTTAATGCAAGCTGCTTGATTATTTGCCTACTTTCTTCTTTCGAAATGTTGAGCTGTTTGTTTTCTCCACCAAAAAACTCCGCCCATTTCTCTAAATTTCCAAAGGCAGATTGCAACAAAAACCCCCGCCACTCTTTTAAGAAACTAGTGCTCACTACATCCGATCCGGTCACTTTTTTGGTAGCGCCAACAGGAAATACAAAATGGACATCCGGGTGGATAAATTTCTGATTTTTTTGACAAGTAGGACACACCCCACAAGCGTCTTCATCACCCGGATTGTCACAATTCAAATAAGTCGCAAAAGCCAGTGCCATGGCCAAGTTACCTCCTCCAGGCTGCCCTAAAAACATCTGAGCATGGGCTACATGATTGTTCTTTACAGCTTGAATCAACTGTGCTTTACTTTCTTCTAATCCGGGTATATTTTTGAACAACATAATCGATAATTAATTATCCCAAATCCTGTATTCTGATGAAGTCTCGAAGATATGGGATAAAATTGCTTTTTCAACGCCATCGAAGAGAATATTTCTTCTACCCATAACCAATGCTGCCACTTCAAAAGCCTTTTCAATTCTATAGGTAGAAAATCCTTTTTCACCTCCCCAAGAAAACGATGGTATGAACATATTGGGGTATCCTCCTCCAAACACATTGGCACTAACGCCTACTACTGTCCCCGTATTGAACATTGTATTGATTCCACACTTGGAGTGGTCCCCCATAATCAAACCAAAGAAGGTCAGACCGGAATCAACAATGCCATTGGCTTCGTAATTCCAAACCTTGACATTGGCATAGTTATTCTTAAGATTAGAAGTGTTGGTGTCAGCACCAAGGTTGCACCATTCACCAATAACTGAGTTGCCCAGGTATCCCTCATGCGCTTTGTTGGTATATCCAAAAACAACCGAATTGCCGATTTCACCTCCAATTTTACAGTAAGGCCCAAAAGTAGAATCTCCTCTGATTTTAGCACCCATGCTGATGGAAGTTGCTTGCAAAACAGCAGAAGAACCTGCTATAACAGCCCCTTCCTGCACCAACACGTCTTTCCCCAAATAAACTGGTCCTTTTTCGGCATTGATAACTGCTGCTCTAGTAACTACACCTGGCTCTACGTAAAGGTTGTCTTCGCCATAGACGATGGTGTGCTTGTCTTTTAGCTTTTCAGACTTATTTTGCAACAATTTAAAATCCTCTTGTATTTGCAAAGCATTGTGCTGAAAGATAAACCAAGGTTTCGTTATCAGGGTTGTTTCCCCACTGTACGCCATTAAACTTAACTGATCCAACTGATCAGGAAGTATATTTTGACTTCTAAAAGCCAGCAGGCCTTGGTCATTTCTCAACCCTTCGTTGGGTCCCAATTCTAGAATGGCCTTGACTACGTCTTCTGAAGGGCAGAGCGCCCCATTGATAAAAACATTGTCTTCTCCCTTTTCAAATGGAAATTTTTGGGCAAGGTAGGCTTCGGTGTAGTTGGTCACTTGCTGGTTCAAATGCCGCACCCACTTCTCCCTAATTGTGAAAATCCCTATCCGCACATCACAAACCGGCCGGATAAAGGTAAGAGGCAACAAAGCCTCCTTTATTTTCTGGTCATCAAAAAGTATAAATCTCCTCATGACACAAAAATAAAAAAGTCTCTGTGAAATTAATCCACAGAGACTTTTTTTAAATAAAATATACCAGTTGGTTGGTTATTTCTTGTATTTTCTGTTGAATTTCTCAACTCTACCAGCTGTATCAACAAATAATTTCTTACCAGTGTAGAAAGGATGCGAAGCAGAACTAACTTCTACCTTCACTAAAGGATATTCCTTGCCATCTTCCCACTTTGTTGTTTCTTGAGTTACCACTGTAGACTTAGTTAAAAACTTATGGTCACTAGAGGTATCATGAAAAACTACTTCTCTGTACTCAGGGTGAATGCCTTGTTTCATTTTATATCAATTTTAATCTTCTATTTCATCGAAATTAGTCCGCAAATTTAACACTAATAAATTAGTATGCAAAGGGGAAGTTTAAAATATTGTATATATTTTATTTTTCATTCAATTCACTTTACCTTTCATCCCGATTTCAAAGATACAAAAATGCGAAAACAATCTTTAATTTTTACGTTGGCTATTGTTGTTATAACATCCAACTACACTTGGGGGCAAAGCACCAACATACCTTTAAATAAAGACGTTTACCACAACATAGACCGGTACGAAGTGCTTCAAGGCAAAAATGCCGCCCAATTTTTTACCAACCTAAAACCCTACAAACGATCGGATGTTGTTGATTTTTTCAACACGCAAAACATGGAAGGTGCTTCTCGCGCAGACCAATTTAACAAAGACTATTACTTGTTAGATTCTTGGGAATGGGATTCTACCATTGCAAAAGAAAGTAAAAACCCGATTTTTAAAACGTTCTATAAAGCACAATCCGACTTTCTGAAAGTAGAAGAGAAAGATTTTGATTTGCACATCAACCCTGTACTGCACTTTTATATGGGCAAAGACAACAACCAAGACTACACCACCACCATTAACTCCAGAGGTGTCGAGCTCAGGGGCATGATCGGTAGGAAGCTCGGTTTTTACTCGTATTTAACCGAAAATCAAATCACATTTCCGGATTATGTCAACCAGTATACCAATGAGAAAAAAGTAATTCCTCAAGAAGGTTTCTGGAAGCCTTTCAAAACCAATGGCAAAGATTTTTTCACGGCAAGAGGGTACATTAGCTTTGAAGCCATTGAATACATTAACATTCAATTTGGTCATGACAGACATTTTATTGGAAATGGCTACAGATCCTTGATTTTATCCGATCAAATGCCTTCCAGTTTGTTTTTAAAATTCAACACAAAAGTTTGGAAGATTAAATACACCAACCTTTTTACTCAAATGACAGCAGATGTTCCGGGAGGAGCAGGAGGATTGCCACAGGGCAGTACCTATCCCAATAAATATAGTGCCACCCACCATTTGGCCATTAACATTGGTAAAAAATTCAACCTCGCCTTGTTTGAAAGTGTCATATTTGGCCCTAAAGATTCTACTAGTGTCAACGGCTTTAAATTAGAATATTTAAACCCCATAATTTTCTACCGCGCCTTGGAACACCAAAATGGCAGTGCTGACAATGTGATCATCGGTATGGATATGAAATGGAATGTGATTAAAAAGGTACAGCTTTATGGCCAATTGGTGCTCGATGAATTCAAATTAGATGAAATCAAGTCTGGTGAAGGATGGTGGGCCAACAAATTTGGGATTCAGGCTGGAGCCAAATACTACAATGCTTTTGGCATTGACAACCTCGACCTGCAAGGAGAAATTAACATAGCCCGGCCCTACACGTATTCACACAACACCCAATACACCAATTACGCGCATTTCCAGCAATCCATGGCCCACCCAATGGGGGCCAACTTCAAAGAGATGGTAGGAATCATACGCTACCAACCTATTAGACGTTTGCAGCTCACTGCAAAAGCTTTTGTCCTGGACTATGGATTGGATGGTGCCGATGAAAACTGGGGTGGCAATGTTTTAAAAGACAACAATACTCGGGAAATGGAATATGGCAATAAAATTGGGCAAGGCATCAGTACGCAGCAGCTGCATGGTGTTTTTGAAGCCTCTTTTATGCTAAAGCACAATTTCTTTTTGGATTTGTCAGCGACAATTAGAAAGATAAATTCTGAAGCGGCCAATAGCGACCACGACACGCAGTTTTTCCAAGGAGGTATCCGACTTAATATTCCTAAAAGATTGCATGAATTTTAATAAATACACTTAGATTTGCGTTTGTTTTTCAAACAAAGACTACCGGGAAAGCGAATGTCAATATTGGAGGTCTATTAAACTTATTACATGAAAACATACAGGAGATTACTGGTTTATGCCCAACCTTTGGGATCGTTTATGGTCCCTTATTTCTTTGTAGCTGTAACAGGCCAATTATTCGGCATGATGAATTTTATGGCCGTGGTTCCTTTGCTAGACAGTTTATTTGGCATCCAACAAGCGGCCCCTCCTCCCAAGGAAAACACAGGGTTTGCAGACCAACTCAAGGAAGATTACTACACTTTTTTTGACGGTCTAATTGCAGAGGAAGGACAATTAACTGTGCTTTATGGCATTTGTATTTTTGTGCTGTGTACGATGTTTTTATCCAGTACTTTTAAGTATTTGTCACTTGTATTATTAGAAAAGCTGAAAGCCAAGGTAATAAAAAACTTACGCATTGGACTCTACAATAAATCTTTGTTATTGGATGTAGGCTACTTTACTGAAAAGAAAAAAGGAGATCTAATTTCTAGGTCCACCAACGATATTTATGAAGTAGAATTTTCCGTTACCAATTCTCTTTCAACCTTCTTGAAAGACCCCATCATGATCATAATATACTTTGGGGTGTTGTTTTTCATGAGTACAAAAATGACATTGTTTACGTTATTTATCATACCTATTGCAGGTTTTGGCATTAGTTTTTTAGTTAAAAAACTCAAAAAATCTGCTAATATCACCCAAGAATCCATTGCACACATTACCACACACATCGATGAATCACTTTGGGGCATTCGCATCATCAAAGCTTTCAAAGCTATAAAATTCAAACACAATGCCTTTGAAGAATTGGCGTCTGGTTACGAAAGCAAATACAAGAAGTTTGCCTTTAGAAGAGAGCTTGCTTCTCCGTTTTCAGAAGTACTAGGTACTGTTGTTGTGATAACAATTTTGGGTTTTGGAGGCCGTTTGGTACTAGAAGATAATTTTATGAGGCCAGCTGAATTCATCATGTTCATTGTGATATTCTCTCAAATTCTGGCACCGGGTAAGGCCATTGGCAATGCCATAAGCCGTTTGCAAAGAGGGCTAATTTCTGCGGATAGAATATTAGAAATCATTGATGCGGATGTTGCTATTAAAGAAAAAGAAGGCGCGGAGTCACTTGAAGCTTTTAAAGAAGAAATAACATACAACAACGTGCATTTCAAATACAACGAGGTTCCAGTAATCAACGGCATCAACTTCCATGTTAAATCGGGACAAATGGTAGCGTTGGTTGGACCTTCTGGTGGAGGTAAATCTACCCTGGTCGACTTGCTACCTCGGTATTATGATACAGAAAAAGGCAGCATAACCCTAGATGGGCACGATATCAAAGACCTAACGTTGGACTCGCTAAGAGAGCACATTGGCATCGTTTCACAAGAGTCCATTCTGTTCAACGACACCATCACCAACAACATTGCTTTTGGGGATGAAAACCCCGATTTAGAAAAAGTAAAAGAAGCAGCTAGAATTGCCAATGCCAAATCTTTTATTGAAGAAATGGAGTTGGGGTACGAATCCAACATTGGCGATCGAGGACAGAAGTTATCGGGAGGCCAGAGGCAAAGAATCAGTATAGCAAGAGCAGTCTATAAAAATCCAGCAATTTTAATATTGGATGAGGCCACTTCTGCTTTGGATTCAGAATCCGAGAAACTGGTGCAAGAGGCATTGGAAAATTTAATGCAAAATAGAACCTCTATTGTTATTGCCCACAGACTCAGCACGATCAAGAATGCCGATAAAATAATTGTAATAGATAAAGGGATGGTAGTAGAAGAAGGTACACACGAAGCGTTGATGGCACAAGGCGGGTTGTACACCAAATTAAAAGACCTTCAGAATTAATCGATTTTAATTCATTTTTTAAAAGATTTTTGTAGCTTTAAATAAAATCATCCTATCACCGATTAAATCATTCTTATGAAAAAGTACAGACTTATATTTTATATCTCGTTCTTTTTGTACCACGTAATAATATCTTCATTTACATTTTATGTGAGCAATCATAAAATGGATTTTCAGTTCTTATCGGATTTGATCAAGTACATTGATTTAATGTCGTGGGGAACTTTGATCGGTTTGATTTTAGTGGTAGTAGATTTTTTCATGGACCAAAGAGAAATTGTGAATTACAAAAATGAATTGGCCCAGAGCAAAGGAGAAGTCAATGCACTCAAAGCAAAGCTATTCGATCTTCAGGAAAGCGATAAGGGACAGACACCTCAAAACAGCAGTGAATCTGAATAATGAAATATACATCAGCAATTAGCAATGAGCTTCAGGAAGCCGGAAGCGTATTAGAAAAGTTCATTGCAGACCCAAACAACCTTCACAACATAGAAAAAGCGGCAAGGATCATTGCCGAATCAATTGAACAAAATGGCAAAGTAATTTCATGCGGCAACGGTGGGTCTCATTGCGATGCCATGCATTTTGCAGAAGAATTAACAGGGCGTTACAGAGAAAACAGAAAAAGCCTGCCTGCCATCGCCATATCAGATGTGAGCCATATTTCTTGTACAGCCAACGATTTTGGATATGATTATGTCTTTTCAAGATTCATTGAAGGACTGGGCAATCAAGGAGATGTTTTATTAGGTTTGAGTACTTCAGGAAATTCCCAAAACATTATCAACGCAGTAGAAGCAGCAAAAGAAAAAGGCATGAAAACCATTGTCTTGACTGGCAAAGACGGCGGTAAATTAGCCGGACTGGCAGACCTAGAGATTAGGGTACCGCATTTTGGTTATGCCGATAGAATTCAGGAGGTTCATATAAAAGTTATACACATTCTTATGATGCTCATTGAAAAAATGGTCTTGTGAAATTTCTTATTACAAGCCCATTTTGTTTTTACACCCCTTATTGTATATTGGATCTCCGAAACATTTTTTAAACTAAAACCAAGTCATTATGTTGGCTAAAACTTTTGGTGCTGCTGTTTTCGGGGTAAATGCTAAAATCATTCATGTAGAAGTTACTGTTGGTCAAGGATTGCACTTTCATTTAAGTGGCCTGCCCGACTCTGCAGTTAAAGAAAGCGCCCACCGCGTAGAAGCAGCCATTAAATACTCAGGGTATAAAATGCCCAGGCAAAAAGTTGTTGTGAACCTGGCTCCGGCCGATATTAAGAAAGAGGGATCTGCCTACGACCTGCCTATTGGGTTATCCATTTTAAAAGCCCATGGGCAAATCAAAGCAGAAAATTTGCAACAATATGTAATCATGGGGGAGCTCTCTCTGGACGGTAAATTGCGCCCTATAAAAGGGGTGCTGCCCATTGCCATTGAAGCGCGCAAACAACAATTCAAGGGGTTTGTTCTTCCGAAAGAAAATGCTAGAGAAGCTGCTATTGTTAGTGAATTGGACATCATCCCTGTAGAAACCTTAGACGAGGCCATTAATTTTTTCGAAGGAAAATCGAGTATTGTACCATTAGAAATGGACACCAGAGACATTTTCATGGATGAACTCAACAACTACGACACCGATTTTAGAGATGTTCAAGGGCAGGAAAACATCAAAAGGGCACTGGAGATATCTGCTGCAGGTGGCCATAATGTAGTTATGATTGGCCCCCCAGGCGCTGGCAAAACCATGCTGGCCAAACGGCTGCCAACCATACTCCCTCCTTTATCGTTACACGAAGCGCTTGAAACAACCAAAATTCATTCAGTAGCAGGAAAATTAGGCAAAGATGCGGCATTGATATCTACCCGACCCTATAGAGCTCCCCACCATACCATAAGCGATGTTGCGTTGGTTGGAGGTGGAGGCAATCCACAGCCTGGTGAAATTTCTTTGTCCCACAATGGTATTTTATTCCTCGACGAATTACCAGAGTACAAAAGAACTGTTCTAGAAGTAATGCGGCAACCCATGGAAGAAAGGAAAGTCACCATTTCGAGAGCCAAAGTATCTCTTGACTTCCCTGCCAACTTCATGTTGATTGCGAGTATGAATCCATGCCCTTGTGGTTACTACAACCACCCAGACAAAGAATGTGTTTGCCCTCCAGGGATGGTCCATAAATACCTAAATAAAGTAAGCGGACCACTGCTGGACAGAATTGATTTACATGTAGAAGTAACGCCTATTTCGTTTGACGAAATGACTGCCAACAGGAAAACAGAATCCAGTGAGGAAATTAGAAATCGGGTGGTACAAGCCAGGGCAATCCAAACCGAACGTTTCCAATCCAAAGAAAACGTGCATTGCAATGCCATGATGTCCTCTCAGCTTGTTAAACAGGTTTGTTCCATCAACCAAGCCGGCAATGTGCTGCTCAAAACAGCTATGGACAAATTAGGGCTTTCCGCAAGAGCATACGATAGAATATTAAAAGTAGCAAGAACCATTTCAGATCTGGCTGGTTCTGAAGAAATAAAAATAGAACATTTGGCAGAAGCCATTCAGTACAGGAGCTTGGACAGAGAAAACTGGGCAGGATAAAAAATTGGCGGGTATACCCGCCAATTTTTTATTATTTTTTCTTCCTTAGGTAAACATTACCAAATTTAGAATCTATAAAAATTGTTTTACCACCACCATTCATCTTGGCTTTGATTAATTGGTCCTTCTTTTTGTTGAATTTTTGACTTTTTTCGATGTTAAGGTTCAAGTCTGTATATACTTCTCCCCATTCATAATCAATTTCAAAATTGTACTTGGAAGAGGCAGAACAGCTAACATCCACCCCTCCAAATTTTGCATTCAATACAATATTACCTTCCGGGTCGGTCGTTTCAATCATTCCAAATTTTGTATAAACATCGGTGCGTTTGTTCTTTGGTACAAATACCTCCAAACTAATTTCTTTTATTACCCCCACGTTTATGGACTCTCCATTGACATTTTTGACCTGCCGGTCCCAAGACTTTCCCTTTTCCATTTTAATCACTGTTAAATCCTCTCCTTCCTTCACTTGTATGTACTGGGGCAGTTTATTAATGTCCGGAATATCTCCTTTAACAACTAGGGTGTTATTTTCCATTGAAGAGGTAAGTGCATAGGCTGCATCATTTTCACCCATATTGATGCTTATCCTCCCTTGTACTTTCACTTCATTCTTGTCCCAATAACGGACCTTCACATCAGCAAACTGAAACTTCAGTTCTACCTTCTGCGCAGTGGACAATTGAAAACTTTTATTAACGTCGGTCTGGGCAATAGACAGAGTAATCCCGCATCCCCATAAAAGGGATAAAATTATTAACTTTTTCATAAATATGGGTTTTAAAGACCGAAGGTTACTTTGTTTTTCTCAAATAGACATTTCCATGAGAAGACTTAACTTGCAGCTCATTGCCACCGCCATTGATGGTCCCATTGACTTTGCTCTGGCTGATTTTCTTCATTCCATCTTTTGTTTCCACCGCAATATTGAAATCGGTGTAGATATTACCCCATCCAGAAGAAAGCACCAAGTTGGATTTAGTACTTGCTGGCAAAGACACATCCACATCTCCATGAACCGATACAATAGAAGTTGGGTTGCTTTGGTTGAAGGATGAAAACGATGCGTCGATGTCGCCATGAACACAATTGACCATAATTGGTCCGGTGACATTTTCTAATGCTATGTCATTAAAAACAACAGAAGCTTCCACTTCGCCTTTCAAATTCTTAAAAGTAATATCATCACCGTGGTGGGTGCTGTGTTTAACTTCCACATTGATCGATTCAGGTACTTTAACAATGTATTGTGCATGTTGGGATTTGCTTACTGCAGCAAGTACCAAATTGGTACCATCTTTACTTTGTGAGAGCCCAACACCAGTGTTGTCTGTATTACCCAATCCATTAATTTGTTTCAGGCCTGATGCCCTTTCGTCCTTTTCTAAATGACCACCTTTTAAAGAAACTTCTATTTTACTTCCGCTATATCCTTCTACCACCACTTCATTGATGCCGAGTAAAATAAGTTTCCCTGATGGCTTGTCCAATTGAACTGTTTGTGCATTTACCAGACCAAAAGAGACTAAAAAGAGTACCAGGGTTATAGATTTTAGCTTAATATTTTTCATGATTTGTGTTTTTTAAAATTTTGAATTTTGCCCGAGGGGCTGTTGTTGTTGTTGTTGTTATGAAAGTTTAAATTTTCCTATATGTGCTTCATCTTTAATAGATTGGTCGACCGAATCATTTTCGATGATGGCATCCAGGGATTTTATTGCTTTTTTACAATTCATACCAACCAAGGTATGGATTAGAGAAATTTTCACAAATGGATCCGTTTCTTCCTCTAGGGCTTGTAACATGGAATCTATTACTTTGTTGTTATTTTTAAATTCACTCAGCCCATCTATTGCCGCAATTTTCACATTGGCATTTTCATCTTCTTGCATCACTTTAATCAAAAGATCAATTAATTCGGCATCTAGATTGCCTACTTTAAAGGAAGTGCGCACGGCTTTCATTCTAGTACTGGAGCTGTTGTCCAGCTGCGCTGCCAACATCATATCCTTCGCTTCTTTTAATGAATGGTTAACTGCCTGAAGGTCCGTTTGGTATTGTTGGTACTGATAAACATTAATAGCGGTAAGCCCTGCAACTAATAGCAGCACCAAACCCGCTGCAATTTTGAGCCAAATTTTGTTATCCTTTTTTAACGGGAGCACTTTGGACTCTGTAATTTCCGTCTGCAACAACGCTTCGAACTCTTTTTTCATGCCAACTGGTGGCGCTACCGTTTTGGCTGTATCCATCGTATCCAACACTAATTTTAAAGCGGCATATTCTTCTGCCACCCATCCACCAGCCTCGATTTTTTGCTTTACGAAATCTTTTAACTCACCTTCTTTCAAGGTACCCTCTATGTATTCGATTAAAAGGTCCTGCATTTTGTCGTTGTTAATTTCCATAACTCAATTTTTCCATTTCAAAATAATGCTGCTTCAATTTTTTAATTGCTCTAAAAACCCGTGCTTTCACAGTATTTTCTGAACAGGTTAATATTTTCCCGATATCCTGGTACTTGTATTTTTGAAACTTGCTCAAAATCAAAATCTCCCTATCTTCACGAGACATTTTTGACAAAGCAGCATATAATATACTCTCTTTTTGATCGCCACCTTCCTCGACTTCGTCTGCTAGGTTGAATAAATTTTCAACTCCTACATTTTGATTGTTAACCAATTTCACTTCTTTATAATGGTCGTAATAAATGTTCCTCGCTATCTGAAACAGCCAGTTTTTAAATGTACTGCTCTCTTTAAAGGAACCGTGGTATTTTATAATTCTCAGAAATGTATTCTGCACCAAATCTTTTGATGTATCCCTATCTCCTGACAGTTTTACAAAGTAATTGTAAACCATCAGGTGGTAGCGTTCGTACAATTCTGATATTTTATCCAACTGACCTTTTTGAATCAGTTGCATTATGGCTTCATCGGTCATATTCAGGTTTCTGAAACTTCACATACATTACCAGTGTTTTTTAAAATGGTTACCTAAAATTTAAAAAAAATTACCAAATTAGTTTACAAATAAAGACAAATGGCAGAAATCAGTAAAAAAAAGCCTGTTATAAAGATTAGCAAACACCTTAGGCAATACCTAAAAGAGTACGACAGAGAACAAGCTTTGCCTTTAAAATACGACGATTTGCTGCGGTATGACAACAGCATTGCCTTAATGGATAAGAACGACCAAGACACACTTTGGGAAACAGTTTTTTTTCCACATACGGAAATGTCCCACATCCATGATGGGTTGAAAAAAATCTATGCCATTTTAAAAGCGGATGGAGATCTGTCCGTTATGAACCATCTTTTCATTGACCGAATTGACCTTTGTATTTATGGCAACACGCAGCCTTTTAGAATTAGGGTAGTAAATCGAATCAATGACAACTTCGATTATTTTTATATAAAAAAAGCCGATGCATCCAGAATTTATGGGTTGGAACTAGAACATTTACTTTCTCCTAACAGAATCAATTACATTGTCCAAAAAGACACGTTAATAGAAGAACATATAGTAGGGCTTCCTGGAGATCAATTTATAAAAACACATATGAAAAGCGATGATTTAAACGAAATTCGCTTGGCAAAAGAATTTGTTAAATTCAACGAACGCTGTTTTGTGCGCTTATTAGGAGACATGCATTCCAATAATTTTATCATTGACATCACCCCAGACTTTGAAGAAGTCAGTTATCGAATTCGAGCAATTGATTTTGATCAACAATGTTATGAAGGACGAAAAACCATTTACATGCCACAGTACTTCAAACAAAACAACCCTTTTATAGAAATAGGACTTAAAAACATGACGCATGACACCATGCGGCAGTACCAAAAAGAAGAACGATCTATGATTGGACACCGTTTAAAATCCAGTCATTTGCAAATAGGCAACCTCCTGCGGGCCATGCAAAAAGATAAGTTGTCTACGGATGCAAACATTATGACCTTAAAAAATGATTTGGCCGAACATTATAACGACAAACAGTTTCTAAGGTGTAAAAACATGGGGCAAATATTAAAAACGAGCTTATTAATGGTTTTTAGATGATTACAACTTAATATAACTGGACAATTGAAAGGTGTTATTTTTAATATTAGGTGCATTGACGGGTTCGTAAAGATTGGTCAACCCACTATAATACCGCGCTCCCAAACCAACCTTAGCATTGAGTTGGTACATCGCGCCAAGACCAATCGAAAAATTAAGGGATTTTGCATTGGTATTTTCATCTCCCAAGACAAACCCCAATTGAGGCACCAGCTCTGCACTAAGTTCTTTTATAAAAAAATACCGCAGTCCTATAGCAATATTTAAATTGGTGAAACTGGTATTATCGTCTCCTTCCAATGAAAGCAATGCCTCCGGCACAAGGCCAAATTGCTCGTGCACCATCTGTTGGTAATACCCCCCAACGTGCAATCCAATTCTTGATTCCGATGCCGAGCGATTGAACTTAGAGAAATTCAAGCCTGCTTTTAGACCTCCACCTGAAGTCTGTGCCCACGACACCAAAGTTGGGGCCATAAAAATGAGTAACAATAATAAACGCATTTTTTCTTTAAAGTTGGTACCTATCATTTAAAGTTGCAACCCCAAGCTTTCTTTTTTCTTTGATGACCAATTGTACTGGTTTGTTGTATATTTTACTTTCCAACCACGAAATAATATCCAAATATAAAAAGGGCCTGCGTTCGTATTTTTCTTTGGCGTGTTTGGCCAATTTATTCCTTAGTTTCGTAAATTCTTGTTTCAGGTTGTCTAAAGTAATCCTATTGAGTTTTCTAAGAAAAGAAATGATTTCCTTTTGCACGGCTTGCAAGTCATCCATTTTCCCTAAAAAATGATAAACCGACTTTATGTGGTATTCCAATCGGTCGTCTATACCTTCTTCATAATGCGCTATCAAATTTAGTATTCTGGCAAAACAATGGATATCTCCTCGCAAACTGGTGTCTTTAAAATCTATCACCATTTGTAAGTATTTGATGGCATTGATATTGTCTCCACTTCCAAAATACAGGCATGCAATTTTGTAGTAAAACACCAAAATCCTATGGTCATCTAATTTGTCGGCATAATGTTCAATGTTTTGTAACAAACTTGGTATCAGCTTAAGACCTGACGTAAACTCGCCTTCCATGTAATGCTGGTTAATCTTGTTGCTGTAAACATATAAAAACAGTACTACTTGCAGATTTTCATTGTTAACATACCGTTCGTCTTTTGAAAAACTGACCATTTCTTCTAAAACTTCACAAAATTTATCGTGGTGTTGCAAGTTAAACAATGCGGCTAGTAAATTATGCAAGCCCTTGGCGTACAACATCGGTTCCTTTTGAACCATTTCTGGATTTTGATGGAATAGATTTACCCATTTTTGAGCATTCCTATAACACATCACAAAATCCTGAATAATAAAATTGTACCATACCAACGATTGAAAAAGATACAAACGTTCATAGAAAGTTAAGTATTTGTAATTGTATTTGGGCAAATTTGATTTTAGAAAGGATTGCGCATATAAGAAATCTTTTTCGTTCCTTGCATACCCCACTTTTAAATACAATCCGTAAAGCTGTAACGCCAAGTTACTGAATTCATTGGTCTGTGAAATCACCTTGTTGTAGTACTTGGTCTCATTGGTTAACTCATCTGCCCTTCCTCCTATGCTTCTTGTAATGTATTGGGACTCTATAAGCTTTTCAAATTCAAGAATCTCCAACGTAATCATATTGTTTTTTGCCGTAATAGACAATTGTTTGTTTTTATCAAGCATTTTTAAAGCCTGCTTGTACAGACCCTTGTTGTACAATATGCGGGCATAATCCAAGTTTTCACGCAACTGAATGTCCACATTACTGTTGATATGGTTCAAACGCAAACTGGTTAATATCTGCTTGTACAAATGTGCTTTCATATTGGAAAGCTGGGTCTTTTTCAATTCTGGTACTTTTTTAAAAATAGCAGATTCAACAAACGACTTCATCCCTTCTAATGCATCAAATAACATGATGAATTTTATATTCTCCTTGTTGCTCGTCCGATTTACATAAAGCTTAAAGTGTCTTTTTTCAGACTTGCTCATTGACTTTATTAAAAAAAACAAAGGTTCTTCTTTGCTTGTAGCCATAGTATAGTTTTTTCGCATAAAACACTTACTACCAGTGCATTACAACATTAATACGTATTTAGAAATTGTAAATATTCTATTACCGAACTTTTAACACTGTAAGGTAACGATAAATTTGTATTCGAGATTGGTATAAATTTCTAACAAAGGTTTAATCCAAATAAAAGATGAACAAAAGACAAATCCAAATCTTTGATACCACCCTAAGAGACGGGGAACAGGTACCTGGAAGCAAGTTGAATAGTGAACAGAAGGTGAAAATTGCGCTTCAGCTGGAAGCCCTGGGGGTTGATATTATCGAGGCAGGATTCCCGATTTCAAGCCCGGGTGACTTTAGTTCTGTACAGGCAGTATGCAAAGAAGTTCGAAACGCTACTATATGTGCCCTATCTAGGGCCGTAGAAAAAGACATAGAAGTAGCAGCAGAAGCATTGAAATATGCTAAAAAACCACGCATACATACAGGAATTGGCACTTCAGAGTCCCATATTAAACACAAGTTAAAATCTACACAATCCGAAATTCTTTTGAGGGCAGGACAAGCTGTGGCATATGCTAAGAAATTTGTTGAGGACGTTGAATTTTATGCTGAAGATGCAGGAAGAACGGAAAATGAATATTTGGCTAGAGTTTGTGAAGAGGCTATAAAAAATGGTGCAACTGTTTTGAATATTCCAGATACAACAGGCTATTGCTTACCAGAAGAATACGGGGCAAAAATAAAGTATTTGTATGAAAATGTAAGGGGCATTGAAAAAGCCGTCCTTTCTACACATTGTCACAACGATTTAGGCCTAGCCACCGCCAATACGATTGCTGGAGCTCAAAATGGCGCCTCTCAGATTGAATGCACTTTGAATGGCATTGGAGAAAGAGCTGGAAACACCTCGCTAGAAGAGGTCGTCATGATTATGAAGCAACACCCCTATCTTAATTTAGATACCAACATCAATACAAAAAAGATTTTTGAAACATCCAGAATGGTTTCGGAATTGATGTTCATGCCTATTCAGCCAAACAAGGCCATTGTTGGAGCCAATGCTTTTGCACATTCTAGTGGTATCCACCAGGATGGGGTAATAAAGAACCGAGCTACTTATGAAATCATTGACCCAGAGGAAGTTGGAGTAGATAAATCTTCCATCATACTTACTGCTCGAAGCGGTAGGGCTGCTTTGGCTTTTAGATTAAGTGAAGTTGGATACAACTTAACCCGAGAGGGATTGAATACGGCATATAAAAACTTTTTAAAGTACGCTGATACCAAAAAAGAAGTGCAAGACGAAGATTTGCACAAGATTGTGGAAGAATGCAATTTGGTTGAAGCTTAAGAATTTCATTATAGATGGGAAAGACGTTATTTGATAAGGTATGGGATGCACATGTAGTAAAACATGCCCCTGGAGGATTGGACATCCTCTATATCGATAAACATTTGATACACGAAGTTACTAGCCCTCAGGCTTTCAAAGAAATTGAAAACCGAGGATTAGAAATATTTAGAACGCAAAATATGGTGGCAACTCCTGACCACAATGTACCAACATTGGATCAACACTTGCCTATAAAAGATGCGCTTTCAAAATTTCAGGTAGACACTCTAACTGAAAATTGCGAAAAGCACAATGTCAATTTGTTTGGGTTAGGTCATCCATTCCAGGGAATCGTTCATGTGATAGGTCCAGAATTGGGTCTAACACTCCCTGGGATGACCATGGTTTGTGGCGACAGCCATACCTCTACTCATGGTGCTTTTGGTTCCATAGCATTTGGAATTGGAACCAGCCAAGTAGCCCAAGTGATGGCCTCTCAATGCGTTCTATTACAAAAACCAAAGAAAATGCGCATTACAATAGATGGGGAACTTTCTAAGGGAGTAGAAGCCAAAGACATCATATTGTATGTTATTGCCCAGTTAACTGCGGCAGGAGGCACAGGACATTTCATAGAATACGCTGGCTCTGCCATTACTTCACTTTCTATGGAAGAACGCATGACCATTTGTAACATGAGTATCGAAATGGGCGCTAGAGGCGGTATGATCGCACCAGATGAAGTAACTTTCGACTACGTAAAAGACCGCGAATTTGCACCAAAAGGGGAGCAATTGAAGGAAGCAATTACCTATTGGAAATCGCTAAAAACGGATGCATCCGCTCAATTTGATACCGAACATACTTTTGATGCTAACAACATAACGCCGATGGTAACTTATGGGACCAATCCAGGTATGGGAATTGGAGTAAAAGAAAGCATTCCAAATTCCAATGGAAATGCAGCTTCTTTTGACAAATCATTGAATTACATGGGGTTCAAGAAGGGACAAGAGATAATTGGTACTCCTGTCAACTATGTGTTCATAGGCAGTTGTACCAACTCCAGAATAGAAGATTTAAGAAAAGTGGCTTCCTTTATTAAAGGCAAGAAAAAAGCTGCCAACGTCAATGCTTTAATTGTTCCAGGTAGCAAACAAGTAGAAAAACAGGCTAAAGAAGAAGGCTTGGACAAAATTTTGGAAGCTGCTGGTTTTCAATTGCGGGAACCAGGATGTTCCGCTTGTTTGGCCATGAATGAAGACAAAGTACCCGCTGGGGAATACTGCATTAGCACCTCCAATAGAAATTTTGAAGGCAGACAAGGCCCTGGAGCTAGAACCATTTTGGCTAGTCCATTAATGGCAGCAGCGGTGGCAATTGAAGGGAAAATTGTAGATGTGAGGAATTATTTGAACTAAAATGGAAAAATTTAAAAAACTAAATTCGCCGGCTGTTCCCGTGGCCATCGCAGATATTGATACGGACCAAATAATTCCTGCCAGATTCTTAAAAGCCACTAGCAGAGAAGGGTTTGGAGAAAATGTTTTCAGAGACTGGAGGTACGATAAAAATGGAGAATTAGTACAGGATTTCCCTCTAAATGACTCTAAGTATTCAGGCAAAATATTAGTTGCAGAAAAGAATTTTGGATGTGGTTCTAGTAGAGAACACGCTGCTTGGGCTATAACAGATTATGGATTCAAAGTGGTAGTATCCAGCTTTTTCGCAGACATATTCAAAGGCAATGCACTAAATAACGGACTTTTACCGGTGCAAGTGTCTGAAGCATTCTTAACAAAGGTATTTTCGGCCATACAAAAAGACCCACAAACTGCATTGGAGGTGGACCTAGAAAACCAAACCATAACCCTGGTAGCAACAGGTGAAAAAGAACAGTTCGAAATCAACGAATACAAAAAAGAATGTATGATCAATGGGTACGATGACATTGATTATTTAATAAATCAAAAAACTGAAATAGAAAATTACGAGTCGAAAGCCGTAAAATTCTGGTAAACTATAACCATATGAACTTCAAAATAGCAGTACTACCTGGAGATGGAATCGGACCTGAAGTTACCGATCAAGCCATCAAAGTATTAAATGCCGTGGGCATTAAATATGGCCATGAGTTTAAATACAACTTTGCCGATGTAGGTGCAATCGCCATTGACAATTATGGCGACCCTTTACCAGAAGCTACCCTAGAAACATGCCTAGAGAGCGATGCGTTGTTGTTTGGTGCTATTGGGCATCCGAAATACGACAACGACCCTTCTGCTAAAGTACGGCCAGAACAAGGTTTGTTAAAACTTCGAAAAAGTTTGGGTTTGTTTGCCAATATTAGACCGGTAAAAGCCTATGACTTGCTTATTTCCAAATCTCCCTTAAAAGAAGAACTAATTAAAGGAGTGGATATCGTGGTTTACAGAGAGTTGACCAGTGGCATATATTTTGGAGAAAAGGGCAGAACAGAGACAGGAGCTTTCGATCATTGTACGTACGAGCGCTATGAAATAGAACGCATTGCACACAAAGCTTTTGAAGCTGCACAATTGAGAAGTAAAAAAGTAACACTTATAGACAAAGCCAATGTTCTAGAAACTTCAAGGTTATGGAGAGAAGTTGTATCTGAAATTGCCGTGGAATATCCCGATGTTGTGTTGGACATGATGTTTGTTGACAATGCAGCAATGCAAATGATACTAAATCCAAAACAATTTGATGTGATATTAACGGAGAATATGTTCGGTGATATAATATCCGACGAGTCCAGTGTTATTTCAGGTTCATTGGGCATGTTGCCTTCGGCATCTATTGGAGCAAAAACTTCTATGTTCGAACCGATTCACGGGTCTTTTCCTCAAGCTGCTGGGAAAAATATTGCCAACCCGATGGCCACCATTCTTTCTGCCGCTATGATGATGGACCACTTGGGGTTAGCCAATGAAGCAATTGATATCAGAGAAGCAGTTAACGCCGCTATGAAAGAAGGCATCGTAACCGAAGATTTGGATGCCAAGAATAATTTTAGCACCCAGCAAGTTGGGGATTACATTGCTGATTTTATTGAAGAAAAACAGGCAACAAGTAAGATCAAAAAAGATTATCTCACTATTGGACTTAGCACAATAATATAATTTGGGTTTATTATGTGCTGGACCCCTACAAGCGCATATGTAGGGGTCATTTGTCTTTCTTTTCCAACAATTTTTGGAGGTCGAATAATTCGTCTCTTAACTTCGCAGCCTCAATAAAATCTAAGTCCTTGGCTGCTATTTCCATATTGCTTTTTGTTCTCTGAATCATTTTGAGCAAGGCTTCTTTACCAACATGGGCTACTACAGGGTCTGCTGCAATACTGCTGGATTCACTTTCTGCATAATACTTCTTACCTCCTGACTTCTTATCGGCCACATTGGTTTGCTCCATAATAGCTTCTTTTGACTTCCTTATGGTTTTAGGAGTAATGTTATGGGTTGTGTTATAAGCAAGCTGAATTTTTCTACGCCGTTCTGTTTCGTCTATTGATGTCTGCATAGAATCGGTAATTTTATCTGCATACATAATCACCTTTCCATTTTCATTTCTTGCCGCCCTGCCTATTGTTTGTACTAAGGAACGTACATTCCTTAAAAAACCTTCTTTATCAGCATCCAAAATAGCCACCAAGGAAACCTCTGGTAAGTCGAGTCCTTCCCTGAGCAAATTGACACCAATTAAAACATCAAACACACCCAAACGAAGCTCTCTAAGAATTTCTACTCTATCCAAAGTATCCACTTCTGAATGTATGTAACGGCATTTCACATTGGCTCTTGTAAGGTATTTAGTCAATTCTTCTGCCATGCGCTTGGTGAGCGTGGTAATCAAAACCCGCTCGTCTTTCTTTATTCGCTCGTCAATTTCTTCTAATAGGTCATCAATTTGGTTTTCGCTAGGCCGAACTTCTATTTCTGGATCAAGTAAGCCAGTAGGTCTTATTATTTGCTCAACTACTACGCCCTCACTTTTTGACAATTCATATTCCGCTGGTGTTGCACTCACGTAAACCACTTGATTTTGAATATTCTCAAATTCATTGAAAGTCAGGGGGCGGTTGTCCATGGCAGAGGGCAATCTAAAACCGTAGTCAACGAGGTTGACCTTTCTAGATCGATCACCGCCCCACATGGCCCTAACCTGAGGTAGGGTAACATGGCTTTCATCAATAACCATAAGATAGTCTTCTGGGAAATAATCCAGTAAGCAGAAGGGCCTGGAGCCTGGGTTCCTACGATCAAAATACCTGGAGTAATTTTCAATTCCAGAACAATAACCCAATTCTCGCATCATTTCCAAGTCAAATTCTGTTCTTTCCTTAATTCGAGTGGATTCCAAAAATCTGCCATCCTTTTCAAACATTTTTATTTGATCCACTAAATCATCCTGTATCTCATGAATGGCTTGGTGTATGGCATCTTTTCCGGTGACGAACAAATTGGCGGGAAATATAGTCACCGCTTCTTCCTCTCCTATTTTCTTTCCAGTTTCCGGGTCAATTCGTTGTATACTTTCTATTTCATCTCCCCAAAATATGAGCCTATATGCAAAATCCGCATAGGCAATAAAAATATCAACCGTATCTCCTTTCACTCTGAACGTCCCCCTTTTAAAATCTGCTTCCGTCCTATTGTACAATATATCCACCAATGCAAAGAGCAATTTATTTCTGGAAATAAGCTCCCCCTTCCTTAGTCCAATCACTTGGTTCCCAAATTCTTCAGGATTTCCTATTCCATAAATACAAGACACAGAAGCCACGACTATTACATCGCGACGACCGGTTAACAAAGCAGAAGAAGCACTCAAACGCAACTTTTCTATTTCCTCGTTGATGGATAAATCTTTCTCAATGTACAAACTAGTAGTTGGCAAAAAGGCTTCAGGTTGGTAGTAGTCGTAGTAAGAAATAAAATACTCTACCGCGTTGTTTGGAAAAAAGTGTTTGAATTCTCCATACAGTTGAGCTGCCAGTGTTTTATTGTGGCATAATACCAATGTTGGTTTTTGTACTTCTTCTATCACATTAGCAATGGTAAAAGTTTTACCAGAACCAGTAACACCAAGCAATGTTTGATAGGCTTCGTTGGCTTGTATGCCTTTGGCCAAAGCCTTTATTGCCTCTGGTTGGTCCCCTGTAGGCTCATATTCGGAATTTATTTCAAATTTCATCCAAAAAAATTTTATTTCTAAAATACAATTTAAACCTACATTCTTAAGAACAAAAAAGAAAGCCGAATATAACTTTTATCCACATGACGACACACCTTCAAATAATTCAAATTTACGCTGCATACAGCACTCTATTTAAGAAACATTAACGTTTAAACACAAATCTTACATTTCAAATCATGCAAATTTTCTTTGTTTTATTACATTAATACTGTCTATAATTAATATTAATTAATCGTGAATCAATTTAAATGCTATTTTTTTTTAATATTTTGTTCATGGTATATAATTAAAATTTACATATATTTATAGAAACCAATATAATTAAACTTATAATTCTAATTATATAATTATATACAACTAAAACTGATTCAAAAAAAAACACTTACAATCATGTCCAAAAAAACATTACTTAAAGAACCTTATACTGAGATATTTATAGACCAATCAGATGGAGTTTTATACGCTAGATGGAGCGGTTTTTTAACCACTTCACAAGTAAAAAAAGGCTGCAGTGTTATGAGCGACTTCATCAAAAAGAACCATACAGCTGTGCACTTAAGTGACCATAGAGACCTTAAGGTATTATCTAAAGATGTCCAAGATTACTTAACAGGCACGTGGTTCCCTGAAGTAGAAAAAGCAGGGATGACAAAAATAGCAGCCTTGGTTTCGGAAGATGTCTTTGCAAAAGCAACAGTTGACAAAGTAAATTCTGAAGGGCAAAAAGTTACCATGGGCAGGTTAGAAATAGGCACATTCATGTCTGAACAAGACTGTATAAGTTGGCTAACCAGCTAAAACAATAAAGAACACACACCAATATAAAGAACAATATGAAAGCTATCTTTTTTGACACGATCTTCGAAGAAGATCACAAATTTGATGAAAAAGTAAAATCGCTTGATCCCATCAAATTTGACCAACATTTATTAGCTGTAAGAACCATGAATGAAAAAAGGGACATAACGTCCCTTTTAAACCTAACTTACAGCGTACTTCCTTTTCCAGAAACTATTGACAAATTCTCGAAAGAAGAAGCCATTGCTTGCATGCGAGATTTGGGAATTTTGCTGGGCTCTAT
Source organism: Cytophagales bacterium Alg240-R148 (assembly GCA_900537185.1). Taxonomy (GTDB): domain Bacteria; phylum Bacteroidota; class Bacteroidia; order Cytophagales; family Cyclobacteriaceae; genus Alg240-R148. The sequence continues at coordinate 334,989 of LS999826.1, read as the reverse complement.
AAAAAGACATGGCAAAGAACCTGTTGAAGAAATTCCGGAATTGGAATATGTACTAAACGAACTGAGTATAAAGACAGATCTTCCTGCAAGGGATACTTTGTCTCATTACACGATCTGGAACCCCAGTGACGAGCGCAAAAGAAAATATACACACCACGAAGGCGAGGATGGTCTAATAGAAAGTGTGCGCATGTCTATGCCTTCTATTATAAGAGCCATTTACTACCTAATAGAACTAAATACTTGTGCGGTAGACGATCCTTATTTTGAGTACTTATGTGAAAAAACACAAATCTATTTCAATGGAATGGTAAAGGGAGTAGTACACGCTAGAAGGTCTATTCCACCAGAATTATTTGCCAATGAACTTCGTTTCTATTTTGATCCAATAAAAATATTTGGAAAGGAATTAATAGGGCCGGGGGCTGTAGAAATGCCTTTGTTCGTTTACGACCATTTGTTGTGGAGTTCTGATGTCATAGATCCAGAATACAGAGAATTCAAATCTGCCTATTTAGCTTTTAATAAAAGTAATATTAGGGACATCTACTTCAATTACGACAAAAAAGAGTCTATTGTCACCAAAACCTGTATGTTCATTGAAGAAAATGGGCTCAACCACGAACGCCTAAATTCTTTAAAAGCGCTTTATAGCTTATGCAACGCTATGAAAAGTTTTAGAATGCCTCACTTAAAAATGGCTAAAGAATCTTACGCGCACCAAAAGAAAGATGGACGCCAAAAAGGTAGCGGTGGATATTCAACCTCCATTTTGGGACACATTATCGACCTGAACAATGTTCAAATCAATCGAATCCTTAAGGCCATGGGTAAAAAAGAAAAGGTGATTTAATTCCAAATTTGCCAGCTTTTTTCGGCCTGGAGCACCAACATTTCATGACCATTTAAGGAAGCAGCTCCCCTCTGCTTTCCTTTCTTGAGAAACAAAGTCTCCTCTGGGTTGTAAACCAAATCAAACAATACATGCTTATCTGTGATCCCCTCATAGGGAATATCTGGACAGGTACCAACATTGGGCGACATGCCCAAAGGTGTGGTATTGACAAGCAACAAGTGATCTGAAACAATCTCCTCGGTCAAATCTTTATAGGTACAAGCCGCGTTAATTGCTGTTCTCGAAACCATTTGTACTTCGACTCCAAGATCAGCCAAAGCCACTTGCACCGCTTTAGATGCACCACCAGTTCCAAAAATTAGAGCGCGTTTTATACCTGCCACATACGGTTTAATAGACTCCATAAAGCCATAATAGTCAGAATTGTATCCAACTAACTTATCTCCTTCTCTTTTTACTACATTAACAGCTCCGATTTTTTGAGCGCTGGATTCAATTTCATCCAAATATGCCATCACCTCTTGTTTGTAGGGTATGGTCACATTAAAACCCACCAAGTCTGTTTCTTGTTGAAGTATTGGGCCCAACAACTCTATGCTTGGCAACTCAAAAAACTCATAGCTCGCGTCTTGTATGCCTTCTACAGCAAACTTATTTTCAAAATACTGTTTCGAAAAAGAATGGCTCAAGGGGAAACCTAATAGGGCAAATTTTCTCATTTTTTTTGAATAGAAGCTATTTTCTCCAATCCAAACACAATTAATATACCGAGGGCAAAGAAAACTACCGCCCACAACAGTTGAGGGTTGTTGCCAGTCAAATCAGCATACTCCATAGGCGATACACTTTTATCAAAAGCAGGCACCTGCATGCCTTTGCTATCCAAACGATAGGAAACTACTTGCTTCCATGGCCATACTTTATTCAATGAACCCAGCATAAACCCTGATAAAACTGCTACGGTAACGTTGTGGTATTTATCAAATACAAAACTTACTACCCGAACAAAACTTAAAATACCAGTCAAACAGCCTAGAATAAAAACCAATATGACAGGAATATTGAACTCGTGCAAGGCAGTAGTTATGAACTCGTATTTACCCAGTATTAACAGAATAAAAGCGCCCGATACACCTGGCAAAATCATAGCACATATGGCAATGCTGCCAGCCAAAAACACAAACCAATAGGTTTCCGGTGTGGTAGATGGTGTGGCAACTGTAATCCAGTAAGCAACTCCAATCCCAATGACAACGCCTAGAATAGGCCCGGCATTCCACTTCTTCACTTCCCGCACTACTATTAACGCGCTTATTATAATCAATCCGAAAAAGAAAGACCATACTGGAATGGGGTAAGTTGTTAGCAGGTAATTCAGAAGTTTTGCAAGAGAAATAACGCTCACAGCCACTCCAGATAAAATTGCTAATAAAAACCCACCATTTATCTTTTGCCAGAACCCTTTGATGTCCATTTTCAACAACAGCATCAATGCGGCTTTATCTACAGCCTTAATAGAATCCAGTAATTCTTTATAAATACCTGTAATAAAGGCAATGGTACCTCCAGAAACGCCAGGAATAACATCTGCTCCGCCCATGGCCATTCCTTTTACGAACAACCATAAGTATGCTTTAGAACCCCTCATAAAATGTATTTATTCTGCTGTTTCTAAAAAATGATTAAAAGTATCCCCTCGAAGTCCCAAACGAATGGTCTCTAATGGAATAACTTCATTCGGCGCAATGTTGCCCAAATTCACGTTAGAGCCTAAAAGCTTAATGAACCACACTTGTTGCGCTTTTTGAGGTGCTTCCCAAATAATTTTCTCAAAAGGAATTTTTGTTAAGATTTCTTCAACCAAACCAGAACGCACTTCTCCACTAGACCTAAAAAGGCCTACATTTCCAGATTCTCTTGCTTCTCCAATAACCTTCCAGGCACCAGCATCCAATTCACTTTGCATCAAATTGATCCACTTGTAAGGCGGAATTATTTTTTCTGCATCTTTGGACCCTACCTCCGACAACACAGTGACTTGATCGGATAGCTTGGTGATGTATTCACATTTTTTGTCGTGGTCCAATTCGATGGAACCATCGGACACTTCACAAAATGGTAAATTGTATTTATCCAATACTCTTCTATAATCATCAAATTGATTTCTTATAATGAATGCTTCAAAAAGAGTCCCTCCAAAGTAAACAGGGATATTGGCATCAGAGTATAATTTTAATTTTTCTTTTAAATTAGGCGTTACAAAAGAGGTGGCCCAACCCAACTTTACAATATCTACATAGGGCCCGCTTACTTCTATAAAATCCTCTACCTCTCTCAGGCTCAAGCCCTTATCCATGGCCATTGTAGATCCAAACTGTCTGGGCTTTTCTGTGCGCTCAGGAATATTATTTAATTCGTAATTCATTATTGATTATCTTTTCGGTATTGATCGATAATTTTAAACAACGCTTTTTGCGTTTCTAAATCGCGAAAATAATCAAATAAAATGGAATGTTTATCAAATGCCAGAATTAATGCATTTTCAAGTACAACAAATGCTTCTTGGTAATTCCCTTGTTCCACCAAATAAACTACTAGCCTGTAGTACAATTCAGCTTCTTCCGGCACGTGTTCCAACCCTTCTCTTATGGTACTAGCAGCTTTATCGAACTGCCCTTGCTCATAGTAAATATGGGACCAATCCAGCCAAATAGCGCTATCACTTGGTGTTAAAAAGCTCGCTTCTTCAAACGAATTTACGCTTGACGCCATGTTGCCCACTTTGTATTCGGCCTTCCCAACCTCATACCAATACCCTCCATTTTCTTTATCCAACTTCAAGGCTTTATTAAAAAAATGGATGGCCTCGTACCAGCGCTCCATTTGAGATAAAGCATACCCCGCCCCAAACCAAGCCTCATGCGACATGTCGTTAAGTTTTGCGGACTTTTGGAAGTATTTCAAGCCCAAGCCAAATTCTTGCATACTATTGTACACTTTTGCAATTTGCAAATAAGTTTCTGGTGCTGCTCCCTCAATTTCCAGGGTCTTTTTATAGGCTTCTAAAGCTTTTGCATGGTTGCCCATGCCCAAATAGGTATTGCCCAAGTTAAAATAGGCCGAGGCAAAATTGTCCTCTATAATTATGGCATATTCCAATGCATCCAACGCTTCCTCATAGCGCAATAATCTACTGTAAATTGTACCCAAATTATACCACGCTTCTTGGCAATAAGGGTCTTCATCAATAAATTTTTTATAGTAATCAATACTGGACTCTAACTTCCCTGATGTTTCCAAACAAAAAGCCAATTCATACAAAGCATTTTCGTGCGACAAATTGATGTCCACGGCTTTTTTATATGCTTCAATGGCTTCTTCTATTCGGTTAAAAGACTGGTAGGTTATACCAATATTGTAATACATTTCGTCTTTTTCTTCGCTCAAATCCAAGGCCTTTTCAAAATGGGCTATGGCTTCGTCACAATTGCCCTTCATAGATTCCACATTTCCTTTCAGCACATAAATATCTGCATCGTGTGCATTAAAGACAGTAGCCTTTTCCAAATCAGCTTCGGCTTCTTCTAATTTCCCTTGGTGCAAATGCACTTGAGAAGTCAGCACCAAAATTTCCGAAGAAAATGGATATTGTGCCAAAGCCATTTCAGCCGCAACCTCAGCCTCCTTGATCTTTAGATTAATTAGATAAAAATCGATAATTTTTTCAAAGTCCTCGATATCAAAAAAATCAGTTGAATCCTGACTCAAATAAGATTCAAACCTCTTTACTATCTTCCCCGCTTCTCTATTCAATTCTTCATCCATATGTTTCACTAATTTTTTAGTGCCCAATTCAACGTTTCATCTATGCTTGTATATTCAAACCCATCCAGAAAAGCATTGACTTTGTTATTTTTGTATTTAAAATGGTATTTGGTCAATTGTATCATTTCCTTGCTTACAATAGATTTTTTTCTAAACAATAGCGAAAAAAGCGAAAAAACTGGCCATAACATATACAGTTGCCATCTTTTCACCTCCACTTTAGGTGCATTTACGCCTAAGATCTTAGCCGTTTTACCAAAGAAATGTTGGTAACTTATATTTCCATTATTCAAAATATACCGTTCTCCGTACGCTTCCTTTTCAATCAAAAGATAAACAATTTTGACCAAATCCCGCACATCAATGTAATTAAATTTACCATCAACAAAGAGGCTTTTACCCTTTTTTGCCAAATCAAATAATTGACCGCTGCTCTGCTTCTGGGAGGCCGGACCCAAAACCACCGATGGGTTGACAACCAACACTTCCAGCCCTTCATTATCTCCTCTCCAAGCTTCTAATTCAGACAGATACTTGCTTTTTGCATAGGCTGAATTCAATTCCCCCTCAATCCATTTTGCCTTTTCGTCTAGTTCAAGTTTGTTTTTATCTCTCCCCAATGCAGCCACTGAACTAACGTGGACCACCCTAGGAATACCAAGGCTAAGACAGGTATTGATTACGTTCTGAGTACCTTCTACATTCACTACGAACAAATCGTGTTTGTCTTTGGAATCAAAGGACACAACCGCCGCACAATGCACAATTAAATCTTTGCCTTCAAAAGCACCAACCAACGAAAGCAGGTCGAGCACATCTCCTTTCACCAATGCCACATCTGGGCAATATTGCCGCATCAAGGCTAGGTCAGAATGCTCTCGGACCATCCCTACCACTTCATGCCCATTATCCGACAATTCTTTACAAAGAAAAGTTCCAACAATACCATTTGCGCCTGTCACCAAAACCTTCATATCAATTCGTCGTTTCTTATTCCAGACTCAATTATTTTTTTATACAGTTTATCCCCCCAAACTTTGCTTAACACATGTTGGTGTTTTTGGTTGTGGCAATCACTCCCTATGAAATCAATCCAGCTTTTCTTTAGTAATATTTTAACCACGTTTTTAGCATTCTCGGAGTAATAACCAACTAGAGAACCCAAATTCACCTGGAATAGCACGCCTCTTTCACGGAGTTCTCCCATGCGCTTGTTGTCTTCTTGCAAATATATATACCGTTCTGGGTGGGCCATCACAGGCACATATCCTTTGGTAATCAACATAAATATACATTCTGTCAGTATCTTTGGCTCTAACAAAAATGGAGTTTCAAAAAGTAAATACTTTTCTCCAAATGTCAATAAAGGATGGTTGTTATTTAATTTAGTTAGAAGCTCTTCATCAACATAATATTCGGCTGCCACTTCCAATTCAACCCCAACTCCATTTGCATTCAGCTGTTCCACTACTTTTTTATGTCGGGCCAAAATGTTGCTTTCCTTGTTTGGGTACACCTCAGAGAAAATATGAGGGGTGGTAATAACTTTTTTCATACCCCAGCTTTCGAATTCTCTCAAGATCGCGATAGTTTCGTCAATAGTAGAAACACCATCATCTATTCCAGGAATTAAATGAGAATGTAAGTCCAAAGAATGTAGTGGGTATGCCTTTTTCTTTTTAAATAAAGATTTAATCACGCCTCAATTTCAATTTACCCATTCGATTTTTATCCTCGTCATAATAACCATAACCATAATTATTTTTACCTATTGAAGACACGCCATTTAAGATAAGGCTAATGTTATTAAATTTATTAATCGACATTAACCTATTTAAATTCTTAACGAATTCTTTTTTAGAAAAGTCTGATCTAAAGACATAAATAGGCACATGAGACATTTTCATTGGTATAATGGCGTCCGTCACCAACCCAATAGGTGGTGTATCAAAAATAATCACATCGTACAACTCTTTGAGCTGTTCAACGAGGTTTTTAAATTCTTGCCGCATTAACAACTCAGAAGGATTGGGTGGCGTGGGACCAGAAGAGATATAATCTAAATTTTCTAAAGGGGATTTTTGAATAACTTCTTGTACAGAAGTTTCTCCAATTATACAAGTACTTACCCCTCTGCTATTCGACTCATTTTCGAATGTGAGGTGCACTCTTGGCTTTCTCATATCTAAATCAACCAAAACTACCCTCTTGTTGGTAAGCGCCGTTATTCCGCCTAAGTTAGCAGCTACAAATGTTTTCCCTTCACCAGATATCGTGGATGTAACACTGATGAGTTTGGTCCCTTCTCCTTCAAATAAAAAACTAATATTGGTTCTTATTGTTCTTAGAGATTCACTAACAGAAGATTTAGGCATTTTATGCACTAAAAAATTAACAATTCCTTTGTCTGTATTGTATTTTGGAATCGAACCTAAAATTGTTGCTCCCGTAAGCCTTTCTAATTCTGTAACATTGGTTATCCTGTTGTTGAGCACGTAACGAATACCAATAAACATTAACGAAAACAACAATCCAGAAACAACTCCAATACCATGAAATAACACTTTTTTTGGAGAAACAGGGTCTGGATGCACATAGGCATTCGACAAAATAATAATGTTATTTTTAGTACCGGCGCGAGCAATTTCAAATTCAATTTTTGTCTGCATTAGATTTAAATACAGCTGCTCATAAATTCCATAAAACCGTTTGGTCTTATTAAAATCTGTACTTTTAGAAGGCAAGCCCTGAAATATTTCCTCCATTTGAGCTCTTAACCGAAGTAGGTCTTGCAAATTCTGATTGAGCTGCGATCGGTATTCCATTAATGCATTGTAGATGATCTTCTGGTCGCTTACAATTTCTCCTTCTGCTTTTTTATATACATGCGTGTTGGCACTATAGTTCAATTTTGTATTATTGAACCTTTCTAGTTTTACATTAAATGCTTCTATTTTATCGTTTAACAAAGGTGGGAAAGTCTCAGAATTGGTTAGAATATTAATAGGAACGGAATCTCCAACAAAATTCTTTTCAAACTTATTAATATAAGCAATTTGTTTCCTGGTTGCCGTTAATTGGGTATCAATTTCGTTGATAACACCTAAAATCTTGGCTATGTCGCTGTCTAAATCGTTGGTCCTATTTTTTACTGTAAAGTCTTCAAAATAATCTTCCAGTCCTTCTAGCTTTTTCTCTATTCCAGATAATTCGTTATCCAACCAAGTAATCTTCTGATTATTTTCTTGCGCCTTTTCAGAAATAGAATACTCCAAATAGGTGGAATCTACCACTTCAACAATATCCAAAGCCTTGCGTTGGTTGTAATCCTTAAAACTGATACTTATAGTATTGGCTTTTAAGTTAAGGGGTGCTACTGTTAAATTTTTTGACAAATAAGATATTAAAGACGCCTCAGAATTTACTATAAAAAAACACTCCCCTTGGTTGTAACTATCAAAATATCCTGTTTTATGGAGCACCAAGTCAAAATCTTGGCTTGATATCTTGGTTCCAAAAGTGCCTTTCAAAGAAGGGGATTCTTCTTCATTCAATAAAAGAGAAAAAGAATTATTTTCTTCAAACCGAACCCTTATAGGCTCATCAAAATACTTCCCTGTCTTCAAGTTACATTCCACACGTATAGGAGAAGATCGGTATTTCTCATCATTGAGCACATTTCCTGGTGTAAAATAACTAACATCTAAGTCTATGTTGTCAATGACTTTACTAAAGAACAAATTGGACCTTAAGAGTTCAATCTCACCAGATATATTGTTTAAATTTTGATCGGTAAACCTAGAGTCAATACCCAAGGCATTGGCTTCATTCTTAAAATCAATTTTTAGGTTGGAGCTAGCTTGGTATACCGGTTTGGTCCATCTAAGTACCAGAAAAGCCAAGACATTGGTGACCACCATTATAATAAGGATCCATACCAGACTCCTTTTTAAAATAGCATAAATTTTCCCTACATCAAGAGAATTGTACTCTATTGGAGCACCTGGAGCTTGGTTGATATTTTCTTGGTCTGTGCTCACTACTTACTTTTGAAAAATTACTAATAGTGCCACCAGTGAGGTGATCAAACTTATTACAGAAGAATAATCTCTAATAGATTCCATAAAAGGCCGTCTAACAGGTTCAATATACACTACATCATCTGGTTGAATGGTCATATTAATCGATTTAAGTCCTTCAATAGTGCTCAAGTCGATTACAAAAACATCTTCTCCTCTTATCAGTCTAATGTTGCCAGCTTTACCATAATTATCAATACCACCCGCCAAAGCAATCACTTCCGTCAACTTCATATTCTCATTTTCAATGGGTACAACTACCCCTCCTACAGAGCCCAATACCACTACCCTTTTATTCAAAAAGCGTACGACCACATAAGGTTTTTCGTAATAACTTGCATATTCTTTTTCGAGCATTGATTTTAATTCATAAATTGTTAGGCCATCGCATTTCACCAACCCAATCACAGGAAAATCCACTACACCCGTGGGTTGCACAAGGTATTGCACAATTTCCTTCTTGGAGTTCATCACATTGGGGTTGATGTCTCGCGTAAGTTCAAAATCGGGATCAATAATTCTTTCCCCTTTTTGCGTATATACTTCCAGCCCCAGCAAATCATTTATTTTTACAGTATAGTTTTGCTCTGCTTCCCAAGATTTTTTATTCACCTTTTCTACATCATACTCCTCCCCTACTTTAAACATAATATTTTGTTTGTAAGACTTACAAGAAGAGAACGCTAAAACAACGCAAAAAAATATTAGAATCTGATGTAATTTGCTCATGAATACAAGAATAATAGAAACTTAAATTTATACTAATTTTGCAAATTCCAAAAATGCAGGTAAAATTTGGTCCTTTTCTGATACAATTGGCTGCTCAGCCTGCCAATCAATAGCAAGGTCCTTGTCATTCCACAACACGCCAGACTCAGATGCTTTGTTGTAATAGTTGCTACACTGGTATTGAAACACAGCATCCTCGATGGTATAAAATCCATGGCCAAACCCTTCTGGAATGTAAAACATATTGTGTCGTTCGGCATCGAGCAAAACAGAATGCCAGGCACCAAATGTTTCTGAACCAGGGCGCAGATCAACGGCTACGTCTAACACTTTACCTACTACTACTTTTACTAATTTTGCCTGAGCAAATTCGCCCATTTGTAAATGCAAACCTCGAAGGACTCCCTTTTCCGAAAAAGACTGATTGGCTTGTACGAAGTTGACTGGCACTCCGTTTTCTTCAAACTTATCTGCTCTAAAACTTTCGAAAAAATATCCGCGATTGTCCTGAATGACTTTTGGTTGAATTTCAACCAAACCTTTTATCTTGTTGTAAACAAACTCCATTATTAAAAAACGCTCTTAAGTCACGAAGATACTTATTATAACCAATTTAACTTTCTTTTCGTTGTTAAAAATATCCTACAAAGCTTTTTTTATTTAAGTGCCCTTGTAACTTGACTCCATATGGATATTAATTTTTCTTTATAAAAATAAAATCCATTTATTATTCTCTAACTTTGTTTCAAAATAACAGCCGTCCCCATTCTTATTTGGGGACAAATTTGTATTGTTTTTTATGATAGAAAAACCAATAAAAAGAAATACCAACACCATTGAAAAGGCCATTTTAGTGGCAATTGTCACGCAAAACCAAAATGCACAAATGGTGGATGAGTACTTAGATGAACTGGACTTTTTGGCCAAAACTCTGGGGTATGAATCTGAAATGAGGTTCACTCAAAAACTAATCAATCCGGATATCAGAACATTTGTAGGAAAAGGGAAGTTAGAGGAAATCAAACAGGCCATGAAGGCCCTCGACATACAAACAATCATATTTGACGACGATCTTTCTCCTTCTCAAATGCGCAACCTAGAGAAAGCACTTCAGTGCAAAATTTATGATAGAAGTTTGCTCATTCTAGACATTTTCTTGTTTCGGGCACAAACCGCACAAGCCAAGACCCAAGTAGAGTTGGCCCGCTACGAGTATTTGCTTCCTCGTTTAACCAAAATGTGGACCCACTTAGAGCGGCAACGCGGTGGTACTGGCACAAGGGGTGGTGCTGGTGAAAAAGAAATTGAGACCGATAGAAGAATGATTCGAAACCAAATCACGGTTCTAAAGAAAAAATTAGCAAAAATAGAAAAACAAAGCGCCACCAGAAGAAAATCTAGAGGCAGTGTGGTGCGGGTTGCCTTGGTTGGGTATACCAATGTTGGCAAGTCCACTATTATGAAGCTGTTGTCCAAAGCAAATGTCAAGGCAGAAGACAAATTATTTGCCACGGTGGACTCTACCGTAAGAAAAGTTGTAATAGATCAAATTCCTTTTCTGTTGTCCGATACAGTTGGTTTTATCCGAAAACTACCACACAACTTAATAGAGTCTTTTAAATCAACCCTGCACGAAGTAATCGAAGCAGACATCTTGCTGCACGTAGTTGATATTGCACACCCGGCACACGAAGACCACATTCAAGTAGTAGAAGAGACCTTGTCAGACATCAATGCGCACAACAAACCAACAATTTTGGTTTACAACAAGGTGGATGCATTTGTAAACACCCCTAATTCAGATTTGGAAGGTGGAGAAAGCCCTGAATACAAAAAAAGAAGCTTGTACAAAAACAAAAACAAGAAAACGGTTTACTTGTCAGCAATTAAAAAAGAAAATGTGGACGACTTGAAAAATAAAATGATGCATTTTGTTAAAAAAAGACACTATACAATTTTCCCAAATTATTTGAAAAACGATTTATATTAATTTAGCTTTGCTGAAAATTAGCTCCGTAGTTCAATGGATAGAATAGAAGTTTCCTAAACTTTAGATGCAAGTTCGATTCTTGCCGGAGCTACAAAACATTAAAAAAAGCGGTCTAAAGGCCGCTTTTTTTGTTTGTTTAGGGCACTTTTTACACATATTTGCATAACTTGTTCGGTAAGTGTTCGGCAAATTTTTTTCCTATGGGATATTCAGTTGCAATTAAGATGGATAACAAATATATCAAGAGCAATGGCGAAGCCAGGGTATATATGTTGGTCACAATCAACCGCAAAAAGAAAGAATTCAAATTAAATCTTACATGGCCAGTTGATAAATTCAATAAAAAGACTGGTGAATGTTTGCCAAAAAACTTTACTGATAAGGACTTTTCGGTTTACAATGTGGCCATTGGCAATGCCAGAACCAGGGCCAATGAAATCATAAAAGAATACTTACTTAAAGACATTCCGCTTACAATTGAAAAGTTTGTAACCGAATACAACTCCGATTTCAATAAAAAAAGCTTTATCGACTTTTACGCTAAGACCATGCACAAACGGTACCGCAACAATCAAATAGCAGACAACACTTTGAAGGCTCATAAAATGACCCTTAATAAACTAAGGGCTTTCAAGGATGACATTTTGTTTACCGATTTAACCAATACTTGGGGCGAAGAATTTGATATGTTTATGGTAGATAAGTATGGCATTAACATGAACAGCCGGTGGGGAAACCATAAAAACGTAAAAACCTATTTGCACAAAGCCACCATTGAAAACATAGAATTCATTGACCCTTACCACTACTTTACGGCCAAAATGAGCCGGAGCAATTACCAAGCTCTAACAAGGGACGAATTCAGGCAGCTTTACGCCTATTATTGCAGCCAAGAAATTACACACTCCCACAAAGTCAACTTAAGAAGATTCCTTTTTGGATGCCTAACAGGACTTAGAATAAGTGATTTGAAACGTTTGAATGTTGACAAATTCAAAGATGGTAAAATGTCTTTGAGTATTTTTAAATTAAGAAAATACCAAAGGGAACTCAGCGAAGTACCCTTATCAGATTTGGCCAACGAACTATTAGAAGATGAAATCAAATTCAATGATTCAAAACTGCTTTTTAATAACTACACCGAACAGTTCAGCAATAGAATATTAAAAGAAATTGCTGCGCATTTAGAAATTGACAAACGCCTGCACCACCATGTTGGCCGTGTTACTTTTGCAAGCTTTTATAACGCTTCAGGTGGCAATATCCGAAGATTAATGGAATATATGGGCCTTTCCAAAATATCTACAGTTGAAAAATATTTACGCGTAGACAAAGAAGGAATGCAAGAAGATATTGATAAATTGAATGAAATGTTTTAACAATGGAACCGATACTTTTATTTATAATTTTCGCCTTTGTCGCAACTTGTATCCGCATTTTTTTATTCAAGAAAAACAAATCAAACAGTAAATTTAAAGAAAATGTGATTTTAGATGTTTTAGGATTGGTTATTGGCATCGTTTACTTTTTTCGTTTAAATAACCCTTTTAACCAGTAAAAAATTAAATAAAAGTAAGTGTTTGGTCAAAAATTAGTCTTTTCATAATTTCAAGAATTGAAAAAAGTTTTAGCTATTACTATGCTTTCCAAGCATTAATGCCAACTCTAATCGACCTAATTTAGTATTAATATAACTTATATTTTCGTACGGGTTAAATCTTAGTCTTTTAAACCTAAACTTAACATCACGAAGCTCTTTGCTAACAGAAGGTAATTTTTTTACAATTTGTTCTTCTAAAAGAGGAGATCTAGGGTTATAAATATCAAACATTTTTTGAAGCTCTTGACAGTACCCTCTTGTTTTAATACTTTTTACTGGTATTACATAATTATTAACGGCCCCTACATTCCTATGTCCATTGATCTTAACTTTTGACGAAGTATAGACTATTCCATCAATAATAGGTCTATTTTCATCGCGTTCATTATTCATATTTATAACCCATTGTAACAATATTTGCGGTATAATATATTCAGGTTTAAATGGGTCATTTTTATCTTTCACAATATATGAGCATGCAGCAACAAGGGACCAATGCAGGCAATTGATAATATTTATATCATTATTTTCTTTTATAAAACAATCAAAATCATACATTTGATCCAATCTTATATCAATTAACCTTAGTTTTTTTCTAGGTTTATTGTATTCTAATTTACTTGCTAAAAATTCATTCGATTTTGGTCGATTCAATTCCTCCCAACAAACATAGAGACTATCACCTAGATACAAACAGGGAAACCCAACTAAACTGAACCTTTGATTTGAAACCTTACTCCTTTTTTGAAAGGGGATATGAAAAAGTTCCATCTTATCATCCAGAAATGAACTATCCATTTTTCGGATTCTAAAAAAAACACTTCCTTTCTCAATAGTTTTGTCCTCTCCAACGATATTAAAAAAATGAACATCCATTAAATCTTGAAAACATTCAAATGCCTTCAATAAATTCCCTTCAAAGTATAATGAAATGACCTTTAGTATTTTGCCCTGGCACGACTTTAGTTCGTTCAATTCAGAATTATCATCTTTTTCTAAATCAGTACTATCAATTAAATAGGAATTAAATTTTTCAAATTTATTCTTTAAGCTGTGGTAAAAATCATTCGAATAAGAAAAAGGAGGTAAAAATTCGTGCTCTATAACATCCATTACTAAAAGTAGGTTTTTTAATAAAATTAATCAATAACCCCTAAACATCCACCTCATCCCGTAAATTATTAAGCACAGCCAATCCTTCCTCTGTTTCCTGAAGGTTGTTGTTTACAGATAAATTGCGTGCCCAGGAATCAATTTTATTGGCGTATCTATTAAAGTCTGACCGCAATTGCATCAATTCTTCATTGGTATTGGCTGGTTGATTTTCTTCCCCCCTTCTTAATGGCCCACGATTGGTACTGGAAGCCAATGGGTTAATTGGGCCACCGCTTTCAAACTTTCTGCCTCCATAGGCTACATTCAAATCACTAGCCATTTGTCGGCCTTCTAGAGACAAACCAACGTTCCTGTTCAGTATAATTTCATTGTCCTCCATTTCTATTGGCTCACCAGTGCTGGCTACTACTCCAGGAATACCACCGGAATGATGTCTTTTACCTTTTAGTATTCCACCTTTTTTAAATGCAGCTACACGGACTGTAGCAATTCCTGCACGAAATAAAGACATGGTATTTTGAACTGATAATCGTGCAGCAACAATTGCTGCCCCGACTGCTGTACTATTTAGTGGACTTGCTGCTGCATTTTTAGCATTATGTGCCAATTCTTGCTGCAAGTTGATGCCAATATCAGCAATAGCAAATGCTTTCCTAACTGCCCTTGCTTTCTTTTCATCTTTGATGCCCCTGGCAATCATTTCACCAGCGAAGCGGACTGATTCTCTTATTTTGTATTGCCGGGCTTTTAAAAGGTCCCATTCAAATTTTTCTCTGGCTTCAGACAGTTTTGATTCCTCTTTGTTCTTTTCCTTTTTATGTCTCAACCATTCCAGATCCAATCGTTTTTTCTCATTGATCATTTTTTGGTACTCCAATGATTCTTCACCATAAGTCAATCGAACAAAATCAAGCTGCAATTTCAACTGCTTCTTTTTGAGCTCATATAATTCCTCTGCATATTCTTCTGAAGTAATTACCTCTTCAATGAATTTTTCTTCGGCCATGAGTTTTTTGGCTTCAAAACCTTCCAACTGCAAATCATGCTGCCTTTTCAATTCTTCTTGGGCCAAACGTTCTTTTTCATCATTCAATTCCGTTTCAGCCTCTGCCAGATCGGAAGTGGCCAACCTCCTTTCACGAATTACTTCCAATAATCTGCCTTCAATAATTTCTGATAATTCTAGGTTTCTGATTTTTTCATTTAACAATCGTGCATCAGAAGTAGCCAACAAATCATTGGCGTTGAGGGCTTTCCCTGTGAACTTCTGTATGGTTTCAATTTGTTTTTCAAATGACTCAGTAGACAATGTTTTCAATTCATTCAGTTTTGCCATCCGTTGTTCAATGGTGTATTTATCACTGGCAATGATCTTTTCATTGATGGTTTTATAGTTATCAAACCCATCGATCAAAATGTCTAAATCCTTTTCAAGTCGATCTTGCTTCAATTCCCTACGCTGTTTTTCATTATCTAAAAACACCATATGGTATTCGCTTTCAGCCTGTATTTGGGCTTTCATGGCATCCGCTTGTTTCTGCCATAATTCATCTTTTATGGTTCCAGATTTCTTTTTCAAGGCCACTTCTCTGTTGACCAAATCCAATTCCTTTTTAGCCAAACTAGCATTGATTTTTGCAGCTTCCTCGGATGTTGACCTAACTTTTCTGGCAGCAGCTTCCCTTTCTTTGAAACTTCTGGTAGCATCATCGGCAATGGCTCTGTTGCGATCGGCAATGGCATTGAGCGTTTCCATATACACTTCTTGGCTTCTGCGTAGCCTTTCAAGTTCCTTCCTTGTTTTGGCAATGTCCCTGCCTTCATTAAACGCATGTTTGATTGATTCTCCCAAATCATCAAAAGAGGCTGTTAGTTCTTTTACACCTTCTGAAAAATTTCCGTTTAAGATTTGCCAAAGCCCTTTGCCCAGCCTTGCAAGCCTTCCCAACAATTCATTTACTACTGCACCCAACCCTGCCATAACTTCATTTACAATATCAATCCCTTCCTGAAACTCCATGAAATAGGCAATCAAGGAACCTATCAAAACCACTAAGGCCCCTAATCCAGTGGAAATAAGTGCCATTCTCATTGTCTTGAAGCCACCAGTAATTCCTTTCAGGTTGCCAATTACTTTTTGTAACTGACCAGAAAATGGGATGTAATCAGCAAACATTGCCGTAATGGAATTTTGCTCTTCTCCCACCCCTTTCATTTCTTCTCTTACTTCGGTCAATCGCCCTTTAACTTTATTCAAGTCCTTACTTTTTGAAGTGAATTCTTCGGTACCGGGCTTAAGTTTTCTTAGCTCTCTATTAAGCTTTACACTAGAAGCGGTCAATTCATTGATGGTTTGCCCAGCCTTTTTTCCATTGCTCAATACAATTTCTACCTGCGCCTTTTCTCTTACTGCCATATCTAATCATTAAGGGGTTTTACTACTGCTTCAGCTGCGAATTGTGCGAATTGTTCTGCTACAATGTGGTTCAAATAGGAAATGGCAATATTCAAATTGTCTTTTTTCCATTTCTTTTGACGGTGTTTAAAATCAAAATGCTTTTTTTTCACAATGGCCCATGCAATTCGCTCTACTGCTTTAAACCTATTGGTTGGGGATGCATTGATATAACCAGGCACATGTTTGAACCTTGATTGGCCTTTGGTTTTTATCCAATTAATCAGTTCTTCAACCGGTGGTAAATCCCTCCAGTATAGCTTTTTTGTATCAATAAACTTTCCATGCTTGGCATATTCTACTTTGAATACTGGAAGGTTGGAAGCAGTTGTTTTGGAATATGTAACTTTTAGTGAATTCAATAAATCATCAGAATTCCTATTTTTATTCTTTTTCAACTCCTTATGAAGCTTTTTATACAAGTACAGTGCAAATTCTCTGGCCTGATCATTTAGCGTTTCTTGAATATTAACTGGAATTGACATAGCACAAATGTCACAGAATAGGAAAGAATATTTTAGGACGTGATAAGGCCCATTTTTGATACTTGTATCTTTTGCATCGTTAGAGTTACGGTCAAATCATTGACCAAGTACTTTACTCCATCCACTTCAATCTTAGATTCGAAATCAAGCATGTTAATATCCCTAAATTCCATTTTACCCTTATACCTATACTCCTTTCTGCTCAAAAGAAAACGCAAATATTGGGACCATAATGTTTCTGCTAAGTTTTCAAATCTCATATCAAAACTTTGACCAACCATATCGGCAGACGGATAATTAATACTGCCGTTGGATTTTATTCCAGAATAAAAAAACAACCTCGGTGTAAATTCAGCACCTTCCTCTTGTTTTACAATTGGCCCATAACAACTTTCTCCCGAATGACCAATGCCTCCAGTTCCCAAGGTAACAACCCCTGAAATATAAGCATACCCCATTTTTGACAATCCGGACACCTTGGAAATTATTGGATAATCATCGCTCTCACCGGTCAAATATTGATTGGTATCTGAGTATTTATCTTCCTCATCGACTTCCGCTTTTAATTTCACCCCTGACACCCTTTTATCCTCAAAAGATTGTAATGGACTCACCAGTTTTGTAAAGTCTATGGATGTTTTGTTGCGCATAATGGGGTCTCTAAATTTCAGAACCAACGTTTTGCCACCATTGTCAAAGTATACCGCCAAATTCAATGTTTTTTGTAACTCTTTGAATAAATCCACCACCTTCATTTCTGGTAAATGATCGGCTGTATTAAAGTTGTTTTTGGGGAGTATAAACTCTTTGTTGGTTATAAATGACTTTTTAATATCCAGCGTTGTAGTATTATAAAACACCATATTCTGTACATCTGGATGGTCATAAAAGTCCCCTTTGTATGTAAAACCAAAATACTCACTTATCTTATCCAGCACAAACCGCAACTTTACAAATGGTTGATAGCTGGACATGTTTTTCACTCTGGCTGTCTTAAAATCAGTGATTGAAGCATAGTGCAATGAATTGGCATTGTACCACCAAACACCTGAAGAAATTAGAATACTTGGATTGATAACAGGATAGTCCTTTACCCCTTTAGAAAAAACACCGCCATATTCATCGTATTGGTTGTGGTTGATCAAAAAGGGAAACACAATATCTTGATCTGAGGTTGTTTCATCAAAATAGGGTTCCAAAAATGCTTTTATACCATCTTGATAGGGCCTCACATCTACTGGCTCACAGTACCAATCAGTAGGATTGTTAACAGCATCGACATGAAAGTCGGTGTTCCAATCGTTGGCATTACTGGAGGGCATAATTTCGATAAAAGGTGCAGCTATTCCTACTGGAGTATTGCCCAAACTGGCATAATTGGCTGTAACGGGTGTGTCAAAATCGGCACCATTTATGGCTGTGGCTAATTCTTGTAAAGTAGCTCCTTCCATTAGTTCACCATTAATACTTAGACTATAGGGCGAAGAACCTGTTGCACTCGGTTTAACAAACACTTTTTTAACCAAGTTCGGAGTAGGAATGTTGTATTGTTTGGTTGCAACTTCACTTATTAATTTTGACTTGAAGTTCTCTGAAATGGTTGCGGTTCCAAATTTAAAGTTCGAATTGTATTTGGTAGGTGTACCTTGCTTGTATGATAAAATGCCCACTCGATATACATTTTGGTCATAGTATAGTTTTGCTTCTACTTCAAATTTATCATTGACTGCTTCAACAATTTCAGGATTATGGAGTATCCTGGCATTGTATGGGCTTTCATCGCCTCCTGGAATATTAAATGGCAAAGAATAGCTTCCAGGGATTATTCCATCATCCGCAAAAATTGGATTTCTCCATTTTAACGTAACTTTTGTGTCCGGGTACAAGTCTAAAAACTCACCGTTTACTTCAATACCTATCATAATACTTCTGGTGTAAAGTTTTCGTCTGTATATGCATGGATGGCATCAAACCTTTGAAAGTAAATTTTTGACTTACCTGGATCGCTTACCACCTTATCCATTTTTATTGTAACCGGTATGTGCTGGCCGTCTGTAATATCGAATACCTTTGGACTTAATGCCAACTGATGCATCCATGATTGCCATTTTTTGGCATAGGCTCCTGAAAAGTGCCCCGTGCTATTTTTTGTTACTACACTTTTTGTAGCCAAACCAGATTCAAATTCACCATCTAATGGATTGTAATCTGAAGGTAAATACTTTTGAAACAATCCTTTTTTGATTCGTGATTCTGAGCTAGGGTGCCCAACGGTTCTTAAAACCTCAAACACACCCAATGCATTAACAAACAGATAGTACCTGGTTCTACTTCTTTTGAATTTGGTCAAAACAAAACTCTTTTCTTCGCTGATCACATTGCTTATTTGATCGGTTAACCAAACTTTATAAGACTTTAGTGTTTTTGATGGATCTACATTTACTATCCCAGCAAATGTTGGCCCTACTTGTAAAACATGGATTTCGCCATAGACTACTGTTTGATTCGAAAGTACAGAAGTTTGGGAGGTACCATCATCAAAATAAGCCGTTACATTAAAATTCAGTTGAGCAATGGCCCTATCGGAGACAAAGAAATTTAAAAATTCTGTTTGGTTCAGATCCACAGTTTTTTCAAAAGGAGACCATGTCAAAAACTTTTTATTATCTGGAAGGTACTGCCCTAAATAATCAATTTTATTGGCTCTTAGTTTATCGATGCCTCCCAATACAACTAAAAAAGGATTGCTTTCTTCATATGACAAAGGCTGTTCTAATAAATCATAAGTATCACCAAAAAACACTTTATAAGTAGCCGTAGAACCCTGTACAGGTTCAAATGCCGTTAAATCTAACCTTGGTGGGGTCATTTCAAAAATCCCCCTAAAGGCTGGCCGTAAATTAAACTGACAAATGCCATTGATTGGCTCTTTGGCTGCCTTGAAAATGGAATTGGTGAAATTTCCATCACCTTCTTGCAAGCGAACATCAATTTGTCTTTTGTAATTTTCCTCTTCTGAATTAGCCCCTGCCGGAACTGAAAAAGGTATGTGATTTTTACTAAAAAAGGCTTTTTCAAAAACAACCTGCCCCATTCCCACCAATACAATGGCACTAGACCTATTGTTGGCAGTGTCTTGCACAACCACTGTATAAGATCCTGGTCCAAGATCAGTAAACACATTGCCACCATTGTAATTTTGCCCACCATCGATGGAATAAGTAAAAGGACCACCGGTACCCGAAACAATTATTTCAATGCTTCCATTATTAGAACCAGAAACAGTTTCATCTACCACCAATGTTGTAAAAGAAAAAGTTAGGTTGGAACTGTTAATAGAAAAAGCCTGTGTTACCAAGCAAGTAAGATCCCCTTTTTCCCTAACAGACACCATGTAAATCCCAGGGCCCAACCCTGCAAATTGGTTAGACGATTGCCATGCCCCTCCATCAATCGAATATTCTGGATCTGTTTGGCCAGTAACTTCAACTTGAATAGCACCATCATTGGCACCAGAATCGTCCGTAATTATTGAATTTGGTATATCAATGGCCAAAGTGCAAACATCCGCTACCTCTTCATATTCATAAATTTCAAATTTGTCTGCATACAATTCGCCATTGCTTGCCCAAGTTCCTAATGGACCAGATGCAGGAGTTATACCCAAAGAAAATGACACCTCTTCATCCGTTCTTGGTGGCAAACCGAGTCCTGGTGAATCTGGGTTCAACCTAAATTTGAAAACAATTTCTACCCAATTATCTATAGTGGATTGGAGTGTTGCACCTAAATTCTCATCCTCTAATAAGGGAGCGGTCTGAGAAAACATAGAACCAAACCTAAACTTTAACACGTCCAAACTATCTGTAGTTATTGGCTTACCAGAAAGGGTCTTTACTCTTATTTTGGCCAAATAAAATTTCCCAACATATAGATGCGCTTTCCCAACTACTAAACTGGAAATATCCGCAGTAAAATCTCCAACCAAATTTGACACCCCTTTTAACGAATAAGTGCCTTCAAATTTCTGAGAACTGCTCCTTGTTAAATCCAAAAGCGAAGTAAAACCCCATGTAGAAGGGTCCGTTTCAAACCGGCCTTCATCTCCATATACATTTATGTTATTGCCTATTATTTGAATTGCCATGTTACTGCCATTTAGAAGGGTTAATTGTCAAATGAGAACTTTGGGTATATGAAAACTCCAACCTGCACCCTACATATTGAGTAGACAAAAAACTAAAGTTGCCTGGGCCAAATTTTATTGAATTAATATCCAAATGGATTATATGATGGTTACTGTCTTCTAACATTTTGGAAATAACTTCTTGCACCACCTCTTCACATTGTTCCTCATGTTCCTCTAATTGCAAATGTGTAGGGCTGGATTCTTTCACAGGCAGCACTATATTCAGTGATGCATTTCTACGGGTTTGGTGGTTGTCTATATTGCTTGATACATTAGAAGGCTCTAATGGTTCCAACCATAAAGTGAATCCTGTTTTGTCTTTGATTTTATCCTTAACCGAATGATCATCTGCATAGAGGAAATTCTCAATATCCGTATTAGAATTAGCTATTTGGTTGAAATAAACTTTATAGCTCGCTTTATTTTCCAGTTGGCTCATGCGCTTTTTCTTTTGATTCTTTTTCTAAATAGTCCAATGCCTCATACAGGTTGGCACTTTTAACCACTTCCAACCCTGAAAACACAGAAGATTTGGCCAAATCATACCTCAAATCCATCCACATTTCACCAGTATAAACGGGTTCAGCAACCTCAGTAAGATCAATTTTTGGTTTAGGAAACAGGTGTGGGCAACGATCAATTATGAATTGTCTGATATTGGCATAGGTATGGAGAATCAAAAGCTTTTCATCCAAAGTCAATTTGGATTCAATCAGCTTTTTATGTTGCTCCATATTATCTGGTTGGAAAATACCTTTGCAATAAAGGGCAGCAATCAATTCATTAAGATAGTCATTAACATCTGGGTTGTTTTGATGGGTAGCAATGGCAAACTTGGAATATGCAGCATCTGCAAAAACCAACTGGTTAAAAGTACAATCATGCATCTTTTCCTCAGGTGACTTTGACTCACCAATTGATTTTAAATGGAAATGGTACCAGAGATCATTTATAAATGATAAGTCTTCAACAATATCGAGCACTTGAACCTTCGATAAGTTTCGAAGCAACCGAATGCCTTTTGCTGTTGCCAGCATTTCCAACAACATAAATTTGAATCGACCTTTTTCTTCTGAATTGATGCCAGCTGCAATAAGGTTTTTTAACCTTAATACAGCAATGGCCTGGAAGGGTTTAAGTGATTCCCAAGTAGTGTGGAATAATTGATCAATCTCGAATGTTTTCACATTTCAAAATTGGAGAAATTGTTGGTGGGGTTTTAGGACGGTTTAATCGAAAAAATAATACTTCTTGAAAAAAATAGTTAATTTTTTTTCAAAAAAAAAATGGCCGATTCTAGCCGTTTTTAAATCAAGTGGACGTTTTAACAGATGTTTACAACTACCTGAAAATCAGACAATAACACCCTCGCTTAGTGTTTTTTTTATTATTTCCAAACTTAATATCCAATGTAGAAAAATGCTGTTATTTGCTTTATTTACTTCGTATCTTGCTAATAATATTTAGTTTCAATTGAATTTGATTTAAAATTTCATACGAGTTCCCTCCAAAAAAATTTTAATAGTTGTTTAATATAAATCAAATACAATGGGAGTAAAAAAGAGAAAAGAACCACGGGAATGGTTCTTTTCAGTAATTTTAAAATTGACCAGAATTCTTAGATTAATCAATGCAATAGAAGAATTTCTGAACTTGTTAATCAATCTAATTGAATAACAAAAGATGGGACCCTAAGTTTTTTGAAGAGGGTCTCATTTTATCTTTATTAATCTTGTTTTCTTTGTAAAAAGAGCCATGACCCTTTTTACAAATGTATACATTTTAAGACAACTGACCTATAAATTGCAATTTTAATTGTCATTTAATTGCAGTTTAGTTGCAAATTTGTGTAAAAATATTTTTTACTATTCTACTTAGGGCTATAAAAGTATTACTCCTTACTACTACCAAAGAAAAAGTTAATCACGGTATTCCGTTCCTGAATCAATGCCGTGATCAAACCACCACAAATATTGCTCACTATGGCCAATGCTGTTGAGTCCAATATTTTTATAAAGTAGATGTTCACCCCTGCGATGGCAAAAATAAATACAAGGTTCCAATTGATAATGCGATTGGCCAAGTAGTCTTGAATATCACTTTTGGATTGGTACATGTCTCTTGCGCTTTTTCGGTCTTCTACCTCATAGCGGTACATTTCTTTTTCGTACTCTAGCTTTTTAAGATCAAGTTCCATCCAGAGCTCGTTGGCCCTTGTATCAGAATTCTTTTTCTTTTCAAGGGCATCCCGTACCACAGATATGGCTTGAATAGGGTTGCCGGTAGTGGCCAATTTAGCTGCTCCCTCAACGATATGGGGGACTAATTTACCTGCTTTAGATAAAAATTTACCAAAGCCAGTGTCTTTAAATTTCTTTTTTTCTTTAGGCTGTTTTCCCATAATATATATTCTTTGAATTCACTCCAATGGATTCCAACCATACAGGTACATCAAAGCTTGGACAGGCCTTTGAAGAAAACTGATTGTGTCCACCAATTAAAATATTAGGATGTCTTAAAATAGTGAAGTACACATAAATAGCCATGGCCTCTTTTTGTCTTTGGCTCCTGGTATCAAAAGGTTTTCCATTTCTCCCTTTGCCACCGGCATAAACAAAATGTCTGCTCAAACTATTGATTCCTTTAGCACCCCAAGTCATTTCAGAATTGTCCACATATTGGTCCTGGTCGAATTCCGTTAAACTAATCAAGTTACCATGGGCATCGATCATATCAGAATACCCCAATCGAGACCAACCACGGCCTTTCAAATGCCATTGTTCAATATCTTTTTTAGTAACATTTCTACCTTCAGGGGTGTCCGTACAATGCAATATTAAATACTTAAGCTTTTTCATGGTCCTTTGGTTTTTTGATGAAAAATTTCCGTTTTATGTAATTCAATAATTGAGTGGTAAACCAGCCAAAAGCAGCACCGAAAATAGCCAAAACAATAGTTTCAAAGATTTCCCCTGAATTAATATGCTTAAACCAAGCAGTAAAAAAGCCTATAACTGCCCCTAATATTTTACCTCCGAATTCTGATGTGTGATGTGCCATTATACTGAAAAGTGTTTATTAGAAATATCATTATCTACTGTGTAAGCCTTCATAGTAGTGCTGGTCCTCGTTGTTTGATAACACTCTGAATTTGCTATTAGAGGGTAGTTCGAAATATTGTCATCTATAAATTGGACCAATTCATCAATGTCAGCTTCATACCCTGTTGGGTCCTTTTTTAAAGTGTCCTGTAATGCCTTCACCTCTGTAGGGCCTGCTTTAGCATTGCTTACCACTCCATCGCTTGAACTTTGCACTGTAATTCCATTTTCAGAAATACCTACTTGAATAAAAGGCAACGATTGGTACAAAGCCATCTTGGCTACCACTGGAGCCATTTGATCAATTAATAATTGATTATTAACTGTCAATGATTGGTTCTTAACCTGATCTAATAATTCATTCAACTGGTCCGTGCACACATACTTCTTTAGCCTTTTGGACTCAATGCGCTGTATTTGAGGCTTCATTTTAAGGAACAACCTTCTGCTAATGCCATTGTTAATGAACTGGCTTGCAATTGCAGCATTGCGAACGATAGCCCCAGTTAGGAAAGTATTGGCATTTGAATTGTACCACAACTCATAGTCTCCTGAAGGCTGGGCATTTTTTTCTAAAAAGGCCAGTAGTTTATCCGCTTCTTTGTCCGCTGTTTTTAAGTGTGACAATTGGAGCTTTTCAATCTTCCAACGTGGTGCCGGTTCTCCATTATCTGTTCTTTCAACGTTTATACCCAAGTTGCCAATCTCACTTCCAAACTGTGGTATTCCTTCAAACATAGCATAGTTGGCCAATGCCCTTTGAATTTTCAATATCACATCTTGATTGGCATTGCTCATTGCATCCACCACACCCAAAGCCCCGTCATAATCATTCTGAATTTCTTCAAGAAATGCACTTCCAAGCAATGGTAAAATATAATCTTCCTGGCACTGTTCAATAAATGGCTTAAAAAGCTTTATATCAGAGTTAGAATCTACTGCTACATAGTTTTTTAATTCCTCGATGGTGTTAATCAATACTTTCATTTGGATGCTGTTGTTGGGTTGGGCTCCGACTGGAGTGCAAAGCCTGATTTATTTTCGTTCATACTTTGCAGTATTATATTTTTATATCCCAAATGAATGGACCTATCCCATTTGTTGGCACGCTTCACTATATCAAACCATTCTAAAGTTGTTTGTCTTGGAATAACTGTATTTAATTGTAAGTAGTAATTGAATTGCTCCCGCACATCACTGGCCGAACCAGTACCCAGACCATTAGACAAAATTAGACCAGCCAATGAAGGTGGTACGCTGTGTGCAGTACAAATTGCTGCTGCAGCTGTGCCATAGGCATTTAGCCATGCAGCATCCTTGATGTCATTTTTTAATTCATGGATCTTCCAACCGGGCATTGGTTTACCATCTTCATCCAGTGCAAACTTGGTATAGAAAATCTTACTTGCATTTTCTGCACCTGCCAAAACTTCATCTATCTTTTTCTTGACCGCCTCTTCTGCTGCTTTCCTTGCTTCCAAACACTTTTCATTTGATTCATAATTGGTTTCTGGATAAAGCGAAATGAAATATTCTTCAGGTATCTCAACGTGGTATTTGATATTAACTGAGTTGTCAATGTTGGCATTGATCCACTTGGGTATTTTTGCTGCCACAGTCAACCACCTTTGGTTCGATTGCCATTCAGGAGTAATAAAATAATCTTTATCGATAGACAAAAAGGAATGTCTATAAATGGCATTGGGAAATTTAAAAGGGTGCCTTTTATCAAAAGAGGATATTGGTCTTACCTCATTTTGTTGCGGCATTGGCCAATGGCCAGATAGATAGTATTTGTTTACTTTACCTGTATTACGATCCCTTTTTTCTGGTCTTTGGTCTTTGGTTCTTATCCAATTGACTCCTACAATTTTATCTCTTTTTCTATTGACCAGGTACTGCACATGGCACATGTTCCACCATTCGAAATCAGAGGCCAGTCCTTGGGCAAAGTTTTCCAAATCATTGTTGAAATGAAAGTCTTGCATTTCTACTGGTAGGTCATCAAACAGAATAGGGGTAATAACTTCCTTTTCACCTTCAATGGATTTTTTGTAATACATCAACCCTGCACCATAATGGGCTTTGCGCTTAAAAAGCAAGGCACCGGCACTGGCCCCTTCTTGCATATTGGCATCAATGATTTTTTGGGGGTAATTATTGTCTTTTCCCCAAATGGTCCATTTCCGAGTTGTTAACTTCTGATGTGTGTCCGGCTCAATTTCTCTTTTTGTAGTTTCAATAATTGCACCAGATGCTGCGCCAAAGGAAATACTTTTGTTAATTGCTTCTACCATCAATGAAATACGTCTAACCAGGTGTTTGATTTAAAATCTTTGAATTGATAGATCATTGAAACAGGCACATTCTTGGGTTGCTGGTCGTCTTCATCAAACAACATGATCACACCATTGTACTTTAAGTTGTACATTCCTTTACTTTTAGGATCCGCTTTTTGATGATCGTACTTAATAGACGGAAGCTTTACATTTTTTCTACATGCGCTAAACTCACGTTTTTCACCACCCTGTTTTAAAAACCTTATGCCAAAAGTTTTCACTTCATTTGTCTGCTCATCATATGTATCAGCCAGTTTTTTAAGTGCTGTACCAATGTCTATTCTCATAATACAATGATCGGTACTTGATCTAAATTATATTAGGACAATAACCCAATGCAGTAGATTGTAAATTCCACACACACAAAGCCCTATACATCAACCACTTAATTTTCAAAGTGAAGTTTTATTATGAAATTTCTGACACGGCATTCCCGCGCGCATTAACATAAAGGCGATCGCTCAATAGAATTTGAAAGGATATGTGAATCAATCTTTGCTGAAGCTTACTTCCGACTTGAAAGTATTTTCTTTGATGCGTGCCTTAAAGCCATGATACAGGCGATAATCATAGGCATCTGTATAGTGGGTAGCATGGTTCTGAGCAATGGCATCATTGTTCTCTGATGACTTGTCTTTCTTGTCATTTTTCATCCTCGCATGCTCCAACGCTACTCGCAAACTCTTACAATTGTTATCATTATGTACAACAGTAGGTAGGCGATCGTCTGATCCCTTGTGCATTTTAGATATGAACTCATGCCTTGACAAATGGGCTACATCCCCAGATTTCATTTGGATTACTCGCCAACCATGTTTTCTTAGTATAGATGCAAACTGTTTAAAAAATGTTTGTTTGGCGTTGGCTTCTTTCTTGTTGCCTGATTTGTCACCAAACTGATGCACTATTTTCTTTTTATGATGTTCATAGTAATTGACAAATTTAATGGCCAAATCATCTATAATTTCAGGATGGCTCACATGCATACAATTGATGAACCGAACCTTGTTATTCTTTTCATCTTCTTGGTCTATTGTTATGCAATTAAAAGCACCCCAATCATGGCTTATAATCAGGGGTAAATGGGGGTCACAATCTTTGTCCCACCGGCTATCCTTTTCTTTTTTTTCTGCTTCTAAACCTAATTTATCAATGTAATTGTAGTTATAGGTATTGGACTCCCAATGATGGTCCCGCAATGAAGGATAAAACACATCTCCAAATTGACGGACCAGTTCAGACATTACCTCGATCATGTACATGATTGGGGTCAAAGTTCTTTTCCACTTTTTTATTACCTTATCAGACAACACAACCCTGTTGTGCCAACTCGTACCCTTAATGAAAAAAGTGTCCATTTTAGGATCTTTGCTTTCCAACTCTTTTTCCAACAACCAGGTGCCCCTACTACCATAGGGCATAGAAGATGTAAACTCTTCACTAAGGTGACCAGATTTGTTTTTGAATACTGGGTGGGTGCCCCGAATGGATGGTACTATTATTTGATCATAGTCTTCTTTTTTAATCAACAAAGCTTCATCCACAATTACCCAATCATTGGAACCACCACGCAACAATTGTGGCCGGTCCATAGACCCTAGAATTACCGTAGTCCCATTCCAAAAAGTAATTACATTTTCGTATCTATCAGGTTGGTGGTATGGTTTTTTAAAGTGTTTGGGAGGTCGCTTTCCCACAACATAATCAATGCCTTCATCATAGCCAAACCAGTTCCATGCTGCCTTCATAGGCACTAGAGTATTGGTTAAAATCTGAGTATAAGTTGCTCCTAAAAAAATTCCTTTACTACGTGGTAATGAAGCTACTTTCATCAAAATGGAAATTCCATTGATGAATGATTTTCCAAAACCACGGCCGGCAATCAGTACTTTGATTAACTGATTGGCCTTTAAATAAATTTGAGCTATTGGGTTTAAATAGAACTCCTTTTTTACTGGATTAATCTTCATCACTCATATCCTCATAATCCACATCCTCAATATCAGCCATAAGTTCTGCAGCCTGTTTCTCTAAGGTTGCTGGATCTGCATTGAATATAATTTGTGCTGGTCTCTGTTTTTTCAACAACTCCATTAATGGGTTGTTGTCTTCATCCAACCGGTGCAATTTGGTATACCTTAGAATCAACTTTTCAGCTGCTTTGAAGTCTGCAGCTTTTTCTGCTTTTCTAAGAAGCTTAACAATCCACTCCGTTGCAATGGCAATTTTAATTTCCTTCTCCCCTTCTTTAGGATCTCCAAACAAGCTTTTAGCATTGGACAGATCTGCATATGCCGTTTTTTCAGACACCCCATATTCTTTCATCTGCATTTTCACTGCATTTCTTTCAGATAGAATTTTGCCTGTTATGAGTTTCCATATGTTCGACCACCTTGTTTTTAAAGTGATTTCATGTGGGCTAAGTTCTACACGTGATTTTTCCTCAAAATAGAATTTATAGATCCTATCCAAATGGGTATCTGATTTCCTTTTGGCCAGTCGCTTATCCTTCATTAATTTCAGCTAATTTCTGTTCAACCTCTTTATATTCTAATTCTGCTCTATCCAAACTTTGCTCCCATTCCAACACTTTGGAGTTACCATTTCCTTTTCCTTCAGCCATTTGCAGTTTCTTTTTGAGTTTGCTTCTAAGATCCACCAGCTTCCTTTTTTTGTCCTTCAATTGAAGCTCGGATTCTGATGTTACTTTTTTCTTTGGTAGCTCTCCATGCTTTTTTACATATTCCAACTTATCATAGGCTTCCTGGATAGGTTTTTTGAAACAAGCAATTTTAGTATGCAATTGGCCCAATTCATTTTTACTCGAACCAGAATTGACCATTTTTGAAATTGCTGTAGACAATTTTGCCCTTTGAACTTTTATAGTTGAAAGTTCGGATTCGAGTTCTTGAATTAATGGATTGTTATAACCATGGCGTTGGTCTTCTATATTGTCATTAGATTGATACTTTTCTTTTAGCTCATAAAATTCGTCTAATAATTCTTTTGTTGTAGGAGTTTTCTCCTGAATTATTGTCACTTTAGGTAAAGGTCTTGCCTTATGCTTGTTTTTTTCAAGTCTTGCTAAAGTTTCAGCAACATTAACTTTCATATTGTTTCCAAATAATTTTTGAACCATTGACGGGCTGAAGGCTTAAGCATTGGAACTACATATTTCAACACACCATCATTCCCATTTTTTCTAAAAACTCTTTTCAATCGCTTATAGTGATCAATTTCTTCTCTAACACAGAAACGTACTACATAGTCTTTGAAATAAATAACTGGAGTCCTATCAAAGTGAGTCAATCCATGTCCTATAAAAAAATGACCTTTGACTACTCCTTTTTTATAATATACCCGATGCTTAGAAGGCAATAATTTCGCCATCCTTTTAAAAAGGAACCTTCTTTTGATTGATTTGACTATCATAATTTCAAAATTAGGTTTTGGCGATCGCTAAAAATAGGACATAAAAAAAGCGCCTCATTTGAGGCGCTTTCAAACATACTACAAACCTATCACTATGAAGAAACTTTCTTTTTTGTCCTTTCTGAACTTTCTTTAATCCAACTGCATTTTGCCTTAACCAATTTTGCTTTTTGCTCAGTGGTTAACTTTGATGTTTCAAGTGGTTTCCCAAATGCAGGATGATAGAACTTTTTTGGTGCGTTTTCTTTAATTGTATACATAATTTTTAAGGTAAGAGTGGAATGGCATCATCATAAAACAACGGGGCATCCGGTGATTCTGCTTTGAACTGAAATGTTGTCCCCCTTCTATCGGCCGTTTGCGCTCCAGTGGTGCCATTGGCTGCTTCTAAATACGCAGGTAAATCCAAAA
Organism: Cytophagales bacterium Alg240-R148; assembly: GCA_900537185.1. Lineage (GTDB taxonomy): Bacteria > Bacteroidota > Bacteroidia > Cytophagales > Cyclobacteriaceae > Alg240-R148. The sequence goes on along the minus strand of LS999826.1, from coordinate 304,382 downwards.
CAACATTATTACCAATTACAGCCACACCCACAACCCTTAAATTGCCATCCGTGTCTTTACCAATCACAACGCATGGTGTATTTCGCGCCAATCTCTTAAAAGCTTCTACTTCCTTTTTAGATCCTGGAAAGAAAAATTCCATCATATTTTCTGCTGACCTTCCGTCTCGTTCTCCAACGGTGGAATCATCTATTTTACCTGTACCCTTGGTATGGTAAATTTCTATGAACCCTTTGGTAGCTACAGGTACAAAAGCACCTACTAAAGTAACCCCATCAGCAGCGATGGTCGGTAACTGCGTGGCATCAATATCCTCTACTGGACAGTAGAAGATGCCACCCACCAGGCCACCCATGTTATCACTTCCTTGGGTCCATTTTAAATCTTGAAAAGGAGGCATTATTTCTTTCCTTTTTTAACCAACTCAATAACAGTACTGCCGTTTCCAATTAAAAATGCACACACATCTTCATTTTTCACAGCTTCATCTGCTTCCATTTTACCAAATCCAGGAACAATAAATGTCCTTTTTACGAATTTGTACTCATTACCATCCTCATCTGATATTGACTGAGAAGGTAATTCATAAGGCTCTTCATCTTTGACTTCAACTCCCAAAGTCTTTTTGTTGTTTGCCTCAGACAAAGCCTTTCTCAAAGCTTCATTTTCTTCCTCCAATTGAGGTATTTTTTCTTCTACCACTTTCAATCTTTCTTCAAGATTGATTTGATTCTCATCCTGTGACTCTGTGTTTTGGTCCTTTTTATTTGACATGATCAATTTTGATTTAATTAGAAAAAAGCCCCCGAAGGGGCCAATCGTGCTTCATTTAGTTTATGACTGATCGTTGATTACCAATGCGTTTGAATGGAATTCTTTGAACTCAACGCCAGCTTTGAAATCACCTAAAATCTTAATTGATCTGTTGAACTTTTGAATGTCAATATTAAATGAATCTGAGGCTGTACCATATACCATATTTTCTTTTATGGTTCCTATTGTCCTTTGAGAAGCACCTAAACCAACTTCACGGACAATTTCACACATCGCTCCGTCTAATGGAATTCTGCCAGTTTTCATCCCATTATAATTGTTGTTGGCACCGTGTAACGCCCTGTACCTTCTATTGTACCAATCAAATATTTGAGGATTTACCTTAATTTCAGTTTTAACACCTTTATATGCCTCACCAAACCCATCATAAACCGCTTCAATACTATCTATCACATTGGTTGAAGTAATTACCCCGGTAGTAACTGGTGTTAATTTAGGAGTACCTAGGGCTTGATCTGTTGCAACAATAGTGTTAAACCCATCCATTGTATCAGCTGGCGTGGAACCGGATGCATTGTATACACCAGAATAAACACCTTGTAACAATAAATTCTCTCTAGCCTTTTGCATGATGTAATTCATTATAAAAGCTTCAAAAGGAAGATCGAATGGATCATTGGGATTTTTCATTTTACCCAACCAAGTCTTTTCCATTACTTGTGGGATAAATAGTAAATCAATTTTTACTGCTCTTACTTTTAAAGTTCTGGCACCAAATTTCAAAGCGTTTGATGTTGGGTTAAAGTTCACTGGATCTGCAGGCTTTAATAAATCAGTTACAGCCAAGTTAGGAAGTGGTAATTCATCCGTAACATCATCCATTACTTCAAATTTGTCCGAAAAGTCATCACTTAATAGCAATTCCGAAGTAAGACTATTGCGATTTTCTCTATGATAATCACCTAGTTTCAATGTTAGTTCATCTAAATCCAGTGCAGAAAACAATGCAGGTTCCAATAGCTTTGCTTTGGAAGCAACATATTTTAAACCCATAAAAACCGATGCTGGTATAAATGGGTTAACGGCATAAACTTGCGCTACAAGAAGGCCGATAAATGCCATAAAAGCATATGACAGAACTTTGTTTAAGATTTTCATTATTTCTTATTGTTTACTTTTTTCACTGCTTTTTGCTCCCATGAAGACAGCTCTTTTTCTTCACTAAACTCTGGCCCCTTATCATTTTCAGTAACCACAGTTGTGGCACCAGCTGCAGCACCTTCTGCCAATTCTTTTTCAAGTTCTGATATTCTGGAAGCCTGTTGAGAAATGGTTGATGCCTGGTTAACAGTTGCATTTCTCAACTGCTCATTTTCTGTCCTCAAAGTAGCATTATCAGCCTCCACTTGGGTCAGCTCTGTTTGCGCATCGACCAATTGATCCTCAACCGATGTTTCTTCAGCTTCATGTTGATCCTGAGATTCAACAGCTGGTTGCTCTTCGGCCTGCGAGGTCTTAGCCTTTGCAGCTTTGCCGATTGTTTTACCTAAAATTTTCATATTGTTTGTTGTGGAATTAGAAGCACCACCAGCTGCTAAGTCTATTGCATCTTGGAAAGTGCCAATTTTATCTATTAACCCGTGTTTTAGGGCATCTTTCACATCGTACATTTTACCGGTGAAAACATCTTCCTTACTGGCATTAAGTTTTCCATTTCTTCCTGATTGTACCACGGCCTTAAATTCATCACACATGGACTTCAAGTCCTCGACAATGGATGCTTCGTTTTCATCGGTAAGTGGTTCGATTGGATTTACAACCGCCTTGTCTTTGGATTGTGGTGCTCTGATGATTTTTATTTCACCGATGTTTTCTTCTATGTATTTACCCCAATATTCATGCATACATAAAACGCCAATAGAACCAAATGAGGTCGGATTTTCTGAGTTTCCAATGATATAATCAGCCTGTGAAGCTGCCCAATAGCCTGCACTGGCCACCATGTTATCACCAAAAAAGACTGTGGTTTTTTTACTGTTTTTAATTGAATTGCCAAATGGAGGTGTTCCATCAACTGTCCCTCCTGGTGTTTCACCATCAAATACAATCCCTGCTATGTGTTCAGCTTCATTGGCCCTCTCAATCATGGCAGAAAGATCTTGCATGCCATAACTACACATGTCCCCTCTTTTTGTCATGGTTCCTTGCACAGGAATAATGGCTACATTTTGTTTCGTAGAGGATGTGGCAACAAGCAATCTAGACTCTCTATCCCATGACACTTTAGATTGGTACTTTAATTCTGGAAGGTCCTCTAATTTTGGGTGGGCTTCAATTAGATTCGTTTCGAGCCCTTTCAGATGCAAAAACCTCAAATAAGAATTGGCAACACTCTCTTCTATTAACCAGCGATTTTTAACTAAAGTATTGATCATTACATAACCATGTTTGATTTGGTGCTTAAACCATGGTTACAAATGTATATTAAGGTGGTTTTTTATTTTAGGACGTAAAAAAAGGGCAGCAAATTGTGTTAGAATCATCAAATTGTTCTTTTTAATATTTGTACTTTTATGTAAAATCTAAAATTACCATGGAACCTAACCTTACATCAATTTTGGCAGGAGGAATTTCAGGAGGAATAATCACATTAGTTACAAATTATTTCATCCTTAAAACTAAAAACAAGCATTCTAAAGATACTTGGAATAAAGATTTTGCAGTTAGTTATTCAAAATTACTCTATGAAAAACCTGAAATAGCAAAACAACTTGCCAGACAATATGCTGTTGCAATGATAATAGCTGAATACCCCAAAGGAGTTTATTTGAAATACTATGTTCCTCATATGTGTAAAGTTTCGGTTGGGAGAATGAATGATAACGATATTGTACTTATCGATGAAAAGATTTCTAGAGATCATGGAGTATTCTACTTCATTGGAGATAAATTATACTATAAAGATTTAACCTCAAAAAACTCATCTTACTTAAATGGAGTAGAAATTGATGGTAGTTGCAAATTAAAAAATAATGATATTATTGGAGTTGGGGACGCACAGCTAAAATTTATCCAATTTTAATTAAATCAAACAGGAACCCCAACTACTTTTATCCAGCATAAATAACCGTTGTTGTTGGTTTCATATGCATCAATAATTAATTCATTACTATCATTGGACGCGACTCCATTGGCTTCATATCTGTTAGAATACAGTGTGTTGTCAGTAGCATCATAACTGCCACCTTGCTCTCCATTGACTTGAAGGAATAAGTTTCTGCCTGAACTAGAATTTCTCGAACCCCATCCAATTAAAGACCAAGTAAATCCATCAGGCAACCCGCTTAATTTAAACCAAGGCGTATAAGAGTTAATGTTTTGAACCCAAGCCGAGTCGTTGTTGGCATTTGCAGGAAACTCCCCGTTTAAATCTGAGAAATAACCTGTGTTGGCGCTTATTCCGTCTGAGTTTCCACCAGACATATCATTGATCAATTCAAACTGAATGCCCGTACCCTCATTTGAGTTATTGACCACATTCACGAGTTTTACTTCTGGAATACTCATATTATCTATGGTGTTCCAATAATTACCAAGTTGTTCACCGGTTACTGGATTGCTTGGATCGATAAACCCGATGTAAAAGGTAAATGGTACGGCGGCACCAGTGGTTGATGTTGTCTTTATAATTGCCGTGGTTTGGCCATTTTCAGCACGACCAAAAGAAAAAATATCATAAGTGTTTGCACTGCTCAAACCTACAAATTGTAAGGTGTTTAATACACCTGATGCGGTACCCGATGTGATTCCAATAATATCATTTGAATCTTGGCCTAATTCAATTTGGGCATGGCTAGGCTGCACTGATCCAGCAGGCAAAACCACGGCAAACTTATCGGTGTATTTGTCGTCTTTAATTTGCAGGTTAATACCATAGCTTGAAACTGAAATTTCACTGGTGCTCAAATTATTAGGTGCCTGGTCATCTGGAATATCCCATAGTTGCCATCCTGAAAAACAACCATTGGTTCTATTGATACCATTGACACCACGGTCTACCAACAACTTAAATCCTTGGTTGTCATAATATCCTCCAGGTAGGTTCGGAAACCTGTTTTCTATATCGAACCCAGCACCAAACAAGGGCGATGTTTTTCCAACTATTCTAAAATCCCCACTTTCAGGGTCGGCCAAATAGTAACTATCTGATTCGTTTAGTTGAACTACACTATTGTCAATTAACCATGCTGTGGTATCAGCTGGTACACCTAAGTCTCTAAGTTCTGGCCAAGGGCTTTCATCAGCACTTCCTTTCATAATTGCGTTTCCAGCAAGTGTGAAATCTATTGAAGCATCTTCAGGCAAGTTGTCATGTTGAAGGCAATACGGGATGTTTTGACACCAAATCGTGTTATAAAAAACATCAAAATCAGCGGTTATGTTAGTGTCTTCAATCTTATTAAAACTAAATTGGTTCGGAATAGAGGCTACCGGGTTGCCCTGATAAAATTGGTTGCAATAGGCTCGCATCACACCACCGGTATTACCCGTTTGGCCTGCAATAAATTGCGGTGCATTTTTTATTATGTTTCTATAGATGTAGGCATCAATATTGCCATCATTGTAACTAATGGCTGCATTATGGCTGCTTTCATTGTTAATGGCAATATTATCGATGTAATTGTCATGGATTTCCAACCAATCACAACTGGCCACTTGTAAACCATCACGGCCAGCATCAATAATGGTGTTGTGATAAAAATGTGCAGTTGCACACCTGTAGGGTCTAAAACCACTGGTTTGCACTGCATCGGTAAAGTATAAGAAATAAGCCCCTTCTTGTTTTGAATTATAGATGTAATTGCCATACATCCACAATCTTTCAAAGTCATGATTAGAAGCATTACACGTTGCTGAATGAGTAGCCTGCACTTGCCAAGATGAACCACCGGTTGCAGTTCCTCGATTTCCATTCATATGGAAACCAGTACAAATCATGTTTCTATTGAAACTGCTGGTTACAAAGAAACATTGACCTGAAACATTTGCATTTCCTGTTAACTCAAACCCATACTGCTCATTGTTTACACTGGCTCCATCCCATATAATATGTTGGTTACCTCCATACATTTGCATACAATAGGGCAATGCATCCATAGTGGCATTGAGGTAACATTTTTCAAGGGCAAAGAAGTGGACCATGGTACTTTCATCGGTACTATCACCAACCAAGTTTCTTATTTGAAAATGCCCGTTAAAAGAGCCTTTTACTCCAATCTTAAAACCATTACGAATAGTGCCATGAAAATCCAAAGTAACATTGGCAAACCCTGCTCCACTTGCCCTTGTATGATCAAACCTTGGATCCGTATGGTTGTAACTTCCGTCCGACATCGCTGTTAAATCCAATACCAAATCACATGAAGCTTCATCTACAACAACAGGCAAAACCGTAATGGCCCTTCTGAAATGGCGTTCCAAAGAATTGATGCCAATGGCAATGCACTTAATATCATATTGCCCATAAGTGTTAATTGTAAATGAAGGGGTTGGTGCTGTGGAATTGGCTACTGCAGCACCCGTATTAGAATCTGTTATTTCCCATGAATAAGAAGTGGCACCAGTTATTAAATTTGACAAACTAAAAGCCTGACCAATTCTTTGAGTTTTTGAAACATTGGATAGTTCAATGTTCTTTACAATACCGGGTGTTGGTATCAAAGCATTTCGGGCTTGTTGTTGTAGGATTCCTAACAGCATGATCAATCAGTTAAATTTCCAAATGCCCATACGTTTGTACCTGCCTTGGTTATCCCAATGGCTTGTTTTTGTTTAGCTGACTTTTTACCATCACTTTCAGTTGCTGCTGGTAAAATAATTTGGCCTGCACCATTCTGAACCAATTCACAGTTAAAACCATCGGTTAAATCAGTATGGTAGGAAATTGTAACATCTGTCGCTGCTGTAAAAAATAGGAGTACATTTAAATCCGATTCAATGATTTCATAAGATGTGCCAGGGACTGTTTTGTTTCGTTTTTTTGATTTCCATGGTAAAACCGATAAGTCCCTAAACCCAATGGAAGATTCATTTTCTGGAGTAGGAGGAAAGGCCACCAATACTCTAGGATCGTCCTCTATATTGCGTTCCTTTAAGTTCTTTATTATAAAGTATTCAGTGGCTCCCAGTTTCACTTTCACCCCTTCCAACCCGACCTCTAGGGCATTATTGAGATAAGCGAAATTGATTAATTGTTCACTAAATGTGGCAGTAGAATCGCCATAACTAAGAATCAGTGCGGCCAACATGTTTTTGGTACCACCTTCTGTACCAAATTTTGTTGAAAGGTCTAAATCAACACTTTCTTGTTCAATAATCTTTATGAAGTCATCTAAGGATTCAAGGTATTTGTAAATGGCCCACCCTGTAGTAACCGTAGCATCTGCGCTGGCATCTTCTACATAGATGTTTTGATTGTCCGATAGTGCAGGTTTTTTAGTGTCTCGGTCTGCAATGTTAGTCGCTTTTGCGCTCACCCCCCCTATGGCTTGAATTAAAGCCTGTAGTTCATTGATGGCAGCAACCAGGGTAGTCTTATCAGTGGTTAATAAACTTGTTTTGTCTCCAACATCACTTGATTTTGCAAATTGACCATCAAATAAAAGTTGCCATTTACCGTCTGTTATTTCCGTATCAATATCAACACTTTCAAAAGGCCTGGATCCAATGGTTAGCTTGTACAAATTATCATTCCAAAATACCATAATGAGTCCAGAACCAAACAAACCTGGCTTCCACTCATTCACAGGATTGGAAGACGCCGATGAAACTTCAACCCAATGGGTGTTTTCATTCACCGATGTACTTGATGGTGGTTCATTACCTAAGTTTGCATTTGTCTTGCTTTTCCAAATCCTATTCAAGAATGTAGAGTAATGATCAATATCATAACTTTGATTGCTCAGCCAATCATTAAAAAGCCCTTCAAACTTAGAAGCACCTAGTTGATCAATTATTTCACTTATCACCGTCAATATATCCTGATCATCCACACGGTCAGAACCATTTCTAGTTAACAATTGAATGGCTAATGTTTTGAGAGCTTCAGGTGTCATTGGCTAATTATTTCAAAATCGTGTGTGAAATTGCTGTCTACCTCCAGAACCTGACCAGGTTGCAAACTGGAAATCATGGTACCATCTGCCCAGCGAACAATTGCCGGTGCCGTACCAGGAGCGGTTTGAACCGATCCATCGTAAAAGAAGTTGTTTAAAGGTCCATCGTAGTAAAATGAACATTCGTATTGGTTCCGAGATCCAAAACCTCGTTTCGTGGAGTGTGAGACTTGAAGCTGAACTGGAAAAGTAGGGCTACCAAAAATTTTTATTAACCCATTGGCATTTTTGTATAAAATGATCAATTCATCATCTGAGGCCAAATGAAGCATTTCTTCAATTTCTTTGCGGTCTGATGGCACTACTACTTTAAACGCCCCTTTGTACAAAGTACCCTCTATGGTGGTTCGGCTTCTGTACCTAAAAACATTTTCATTTGCAGTAGTATACCATTTTACAAAACCAGCACCTGCCTTAAACTCAATATTACCATACCAAGTATCTCCTTTTAGTTCTGGCCATTCCAGAACATCCGCTGCCCTGGCAATTTGCACTTCAAGCACTCCCCCAAAATTATAGGCAATACGGTTGATTGTTTTTAAGTAACTCACACAACAAAATTGCTAATGCCTTCCCTTTTTTATTAGGACACAAAAAAAGGACTCCATTTTGAAGTTCTGGAGATTCATTAATTATCAAACTGAAGGGCATATTTTAGCGTCTAAAATTGCAAAAAAAGGCTTAGGACAAAAGTTAGACTGTTTTATGACAAAAGTTAGACTGTTATTTTATGCTGCTCTATTTCTGTGGTACTCTTTGTTGATGTACCTGCTCCAAGACCGGTAGGCCGTTTCTTTGGAATACTCCGACTCTTTAATGCCCATGTACTTTAAAAATCCTTCAGAAGCTTTATAAGCTGGCACACCTATATTTCTTTGAGACTCAATCCAAATGTACATACACTCCCGAAACATTTTATCCAGTTTTAGATTCAATCGGCTTAGTTGATAAGGGGTTAATGACCTGCGTTCAAAAAATTGGGTTACTCTTATTTCTATACAATCGGTATACGCATCATTTCCATTTACCTTTCTTCTACCATCCCTCCAGATGTCATGAATAAGCTCAGAAAGAAAATTATTCATTGTCACATCAATAGGCCCTTCTTTTTGTTTGAATCTATTCAAAAGAAATTTCTTTAAATGGGGTTTGATGGATATTGTTACAGTTTTTTGCTCCTTTTGCATGCCAAAATATATACAATTTCACACGAACAGCAATAAGAAAAGTTATATAATTTTATCACAAAATACAACAAATTGTAAATAGTGCTGAACTATTTGCCACTTGTAATTTCTGCCTTTTACTTTCAGAGCTTAGAACTAATTGTTATTTTTAAACCTCCGGTCGAAGGGCTCGCCGGGGGTTTATTTAAGTTTGAATAAAAAGATTATGGATAAATTAAAAATAACAAAACCACAACAAATTCCTCTTCAAACTAGTGACCAGCATAAACCTTTTTATCGAACAAAGGTTTTTTACTTTTGGAACATAGCAATAATGTTATTCGTGGGTTTCATCTTTATTTCATACCTATTGAGCAATGATTATTACTACGATAGTTGTTTTTCAAAAACATGCTTTGAATTTGCCTTTCAAGAATTTCAAATTCCTTTGAAAGTGTTAGCATTGCTAATCCCAATAAACGGATTTATAGGGTTAATTCATAGATCAAAACAGTATAGTGACAATTTAAGAATTAGTCATGAATCTGTAAGAATTACTAATTATTTCAAACACAAAGAAGAGTTTACAAATTGGTTTCAAGAATGGATAAAGCCATCTACAAACATGTATGATATTAACTCGGACATCATTTATAACCAATTTTTCAAAAACTCAATAGATGGTGATTTAAATTTCAGTATTAATCAAGCGACTATTACAATTCTTAAGAAAGAACTAAAAGCTTATATTGATCAATTCAACAACAGTAAATCACCAACAAAAAAACTTATAGAAAATATCTCATTCATTAGAATAGCAGCTGATCCAATATTTAAACTCGATTTAATAAAAAGTAACAACTCAACTCATTACTATTTAAGAAGCTTTTATGTTCAGTTGTTGGTTATTCACAAAACCTTTGATTTCCTTCAATACCACAATATAGACCCAGAATTAAACAAAGTCATAAGCAAAGTCATTAAAAACTTAAATATCATTTCTATGTTTATGAATAACAACCCACTTTCAACAAAAGAACATATTACAAACGATAGACATTTAATAAATTGTATCTCAAACTTAAGAGAATCAAATCCAATAGTTTAACGCCTCTTGAAACATGTGGAGAACCATAGTTGAATTAATTATTTCTATATTCCTAGTTCTGGTATTAGGAATGACATGCTCCATAAACGCATCTCCATCCGTTTTATGGTTAACAACATATATTGTATTGTTCATCTACTATGCTTATCGTTCATATAAAATTTTCAATAACAACAAAGAAATAAAACAAGAGATAGAGTCAGATATAGTCTACAGAGATTCCAAATTTGACATAAACACTGTATTTATACCACCACTGGCCTATGTGGTATTGTTTGGATTAATATGCCAACAATTTTATTTATTTGACAACACCTTTTTCGTAGTTGGATCAAAGGAAATATCGTTTACTTATAAAGAATTTAGTTGGTTAGTTTTTGCTTTTGACAATCTAGTGCGAGCTGCATTTTTTGACTTCCTAGAGACATTTAATATCCATATTTCAAACATCAGCTCCTCAAATATTTTCATATTATGCTTTGTGTTTTTTTTTAAGTCCTTAGCTTCTGTTTGCTTTGTACTATACATTTATAGAACATTCTTTACAACTATGCAATATCTTAAAAAATAACAAATTAGATATTGACCTTAATCCTCATTTATCACTATCCAACCAAAATCAAAAGCTGCCATTTTCAAGGCTAATACAATTGGATGGCCCACTATTTAAAAGATAAATATCATATGCAAATGATCTAAAAAATGCTCAATTGCTCCTCCATAATCTCTTCAAACACCTTTTTCAATAACTCCTTATCAATGTGTTTGTCTTGAATAAATTGTTTCCTAGCTGCTTCGGTGGTGTAATTGCGGTCCGGTTTTTCCTTTTGGTAGTACAACTGGGCCACCTGGGCAATTTTGAAATACTTAGTTATCATTTTCACCCAATTTAGCGCGTACATCTTCCAACTCCTGGCCTATTGCAATCACTTCTTTTTGCTGTTCTTGTGTTGCAGACAAACCATATTTTTTGGTTAATTCTCTCAGTTTTTCAGACAGTTCTTTTTCTCTTTTCTGTAATTCGTTCATAACTGTTTACTGTTCAAGTAATAAATATATAAAAAAGCAGGCTTGGTTGCCAAATAACAACCAAACTGTATTCAACTACCTTGCTAGGTAGCTGAATACTGCTGTTAAGAAATCATCTTTAGTTATGAAGGGAACAACCGAACCTTTTAAAAAAGGTTTGAATGCTCCAGCTTCATAAGCTGCAAGTACCACATAATAAAAGTATTCTGGTAAAAGAATTTCCTTTTCAGTAGTGATCCCAAAACAATTGGCTGTTGTTTCTCTCATCGGACGGCCAGCGTTGTTTCCTTTTGACTGAACAAAGAAGTCAAATTCTGTTTCGTTTTGGCCGTTGAAAGTTTTAATTGTGATCATTTGTGTTACTGTTTTAGTATGATATAAATTTACGCGATTTCGCATAATAAAACAAGCGATTTCGCTTTTTTATTTACATTACTACCTTATTATCAACTAATTAACACAGAAACATCTTGCCAAACCGCACAATATTCATATATTTATATAAATACCCTTTTATTAAACATTAATAACTTGAAAAGAATATTAAAATGAAGACTATAACATTAATTATAATAATTATATCTACGAGTATTACTGTGTACTCTCAAAATCAATATAAAAAAACAATCCGCATTAACAGAAAAAGATATAGAATTTCATATTCACAAACAGACTCTATAACAACAAAAGATCCGACCTATGAGAAAACCTCAAAGAGAGAGATAGACAAAGCAAGTATTTACCCCAAAAACAATGTCATATACATCAATCCTTATTTAGGATCACACTTGGATAAAGGCGAAACTTTAGGAATCATATTAAACAACAGGGAATATGTTTACTTCATTGAACATAGCATGTATGTTAGTGCTCTGACAATACCATTCAAGTACCATGGAGCAAACCACCTAAATAATGTAGATATATATTCAACCTTTCAGGCATCGGTGGATATAAATACATTTATTGGATACAGAATTTCTAGAAGAAACTTTAGTTATTATAAATATGAAGGAATGGTTGAAAAATCATACAGTCTGACATTTGGTCCATTCATTGGGTTAAGTTCACTTGTTTTAGATGAGCAAAACACATCAGCACATGAATTTCAAGTACCCGAGGATACCAAACTTAATAGTGCTACAATTAATTTAGGAGTGGGTATAGTTGGTCATCTAAATCAGTTCGAATTTGGACTTTTCATTGGTACATCGAAAGCTCCAGATGATTTAAGTAAAAGGTGGAATTATATTAATCAACCATGGCTTGGTATTGGGCTAGGTTATAAATTGTTTATTTTAAATCCAAAAAGTAAGTAACTCGAATAAGCTTTTTAGTTTAGCTAGCCAAAAGAAAATCTCCTTAACACATATTTCAATGTTCAATCAAATAAAAATTAAACCCAACTAAAATTATTTAGTTAACGAACCATTTTCTGAAATAACATACCCTACCAAAATCAAAAAAAGCCCTATTCCCCAAAAAAAGGCTACTGCCAAAGCAGCCATTTTTAAGGCCAATACAATTGGATGGCCTACTATCCAAAAGACAAACGCCATAAACAAAAAGACCAAAAAAGTTAATTTGGCCCTAATTAATATTTGATTTTTCATTTCATTCATTTTAAAAGCTTCAAATCAGATTGTTTTATTCTATCCCAAAGTGTTGAGTTAGTGTCTGGATTAAAGGCGTACGGTAGAAATACTTCTGCTAATTCTGCTTGTTCCAAGTGTATCATAGTACATTGAATTTCTACCCAATCACAAACTATTTTCCAAGCAGTTTTTTCGGCTTGGGTCGCAATCTTGTCCCAGGTGCCAGCCCTAGGTCGCTTGATGTTCTTTTTAAGTACTTTTTCAACTACCTCAATTTTGGCAGGTACCTTGAATACCAAGGTTTGAATATTAATATCAACTAGAAAGATTAGAGCTTTTAATACACCATTTTCATACTCCTTATTTATGTTTTTAGCACCAACTTGAACAAGGAGTTGTTCAATCTTCATTATGGACTTGCTAGATGGGACATCGGATGTATAGTTTTTAAGATTCATGGTTAAGAGGTTAATTGTTTTCTGTAGTGATGTCTTTTCATTCCTGACATCATTTGAACCAGCCTTTCAATTTCATCAGAATCCATAGGGGTGGAATTTGAACCTTTGGTTTCATCTAGTTCTGGAAAAAGGTCGTTTTTATGAATAAATGCCTTCCAGAATGTTTTCATCTCTTCTTCAAAAGCCTTAGAGTAGAAATGAAAGTTGGCTTGGATTTCAATGAACTCTAATTCTGTGCAATAAATTTTAAACGAATTTCTGCCTATTGCACCCCTCCAAATTTCAACTTCCAATCCACAAACCATTACAATGATTTGAATCAATAGGTCCTTAGATGAATTTTTATATTTAAAAAAATGAGCTTCCTTAAGAGGGTTTTCAATTTGATCCAGCCTAATTCCGTGCTCCTTCATTAGTTTTTGAAGTAGTTTTTCAGCGTTGTGTTTTTCTCCACCAACTCCTTTGTCAGCGAGTACTTTTAATTTTTTAGCTAGCTTAAGCTTGTTTTTCGATTCATTCATAGCATTAAACTTTTTATGATTCTTCATTTTATTCAATCCTTATAATAAATATGTCCAGTAGTAATTAATTCTTTCATTCGAGCGTAAAAAGCCTGGTTGTCCTTCCATTTATTTTCCAATTGTTGGAAGGTGCCTTGCACATTGATTGCCGTCTGCTGCTCGTTGATAACAAACACAACCGCAACGGTTTTAAGCTGCTCAATTGACGTAGCCAATATGCAATCAGATAAGTCCTGTTTTAAATTATATTGTTGTATCATCTGTTTAAAGGTTATTGCTTTTGTAATAAATGAGGCAAGTGCCTGGTACCACTCTTTTTCAGTTGTTTTATCCAATCCTCGAATGGCTTGATCAATATATTCTGGATCTCCAGTAATCCGATTAAATCCATTTCCGAAGGATCCATTTTCGTATCCACAGCAAAACACATATTCATAAGTGCTTTCATCGATTCTTCGGTATACCATATTTTCAGATTTAAAGTATTCCATGGTTTTTTGGTTTGTACTTATTTTAGATTTCAATAATTTCTGGCATCTAAAATATTTAAGCTTAGAGATACCGAAAATTATATGTATGTAATGCGTTCCTACACTTCCTACATGTCCTACAACCTTGATATTTGTTTGTTTCTGACTCGTATTAGAACATTTACAAGATTTTTCTTTGTAGGTAAGTCGCTAGTTTTGTAGGAAGGGTCTTCCTTTTTCCTACAACTTCATTTTTTCATTTCAATTATTTTCCAACGCTTTCCTACACTTTCCTACAGATCTTATTTTCTTTAATATTTATTTATTAATTGATTTAATAGATTATTAGTAGTTGTAGGAACTGTAGGAATGGTAGGAAATCAATTTCCAGTTTCAATACTAGAATGGCGCCCCTTTGTTTTTGGTGAAATCTGTTTGAATGTAGCCTTCTTTTGGAATTTCGACCTTAATTGCATTCTCAGGGGAATCTGTTATATCCCGTTCGAGTTCCACACCTTCAGTTTGCAACAACTCGTAATCAAATGCCATACAGCTGGAAACCCCGGCTTTCGAAAAGCGGTGGTTCTTTAAATTCCCTAAATAAGGCTTGCTGTGCTTTAAATAATGTTCCAGTGAACTTTTGTCCATTGATGACACAGTACTGGAATTTTGCTTTTTAAAGTTCTCCCGGTACAACGGTACAATTTTAGACAACCTCATAAACAGTACTTTTTTAGTACCCCCTAAATTGCGATCCTGTACATTCCCTTGGTGATAGATCTTGATTGAACTCTTATGCTGTAGTTCAAAATCTTCACCATCATTGATCAACCTATTGTCAATCAAAAAACTAACCATATCCCAAAAGGCATGAGTTTCATTAGCATTACTTATTAGTTCCATTTGAGTCCTAATAAAATCTATAGCAATGGGTTTAAGGTCCAAATAAGTTACTGGTATTTCCTTTTGCGACTTTGCCTGAATAATCTTCAATACTGTTAAAGGAATGCACATATTTCTCATGATACGGTCCTCAACATCATACTTCATTTTCTTGAATTCAATTATAAAGTCCTTTAGTACTTCATCAAATTCATCCATGAAATCTTTTTCAATCAATTTCCTGTATTTCATCATCCCTGCTGTAATAAAGGTTAAGCCACCTTCCTCCATTTCTTGAAGCTCTCTAAACAGCTTTTTTTCAGTTTCAGAATATTCTGTTTGGTGAAATTGAAGTAACACCACTCTTTTGAATAAAGCATTGTCTGCAATAGGCAATTGCTGCCCTGAGATCATTACCGCACTGTTGACAGGTATGGACTTGGTAAGGTTTTCAGAATCTTTGACGGACTTTTTGTGCCCGGTACCGTCATAGGCAGCCTTTAGCGCCTGTACCCTGTCATAATCGATTGAATTATCATATTCATCGAACCAAGTTGGGAAATTTACGAAATGAGACATTTCCCTGTGAAAAGCTACTTTAGTACCTCCGGTTAGATTAAATGGTTTCTTAATGCCTGTAAAACCAAGTGCTCTAACCGACCAACCAACTTGGGATTTCCCTGTTCCTGGAGGGCCAAAAAGAAACAAGTGCGGGAAAAACTTGAATTTGGAGTAAATGAAGTCTCTGAATAAAGATGAGATGTACCAAGCCAATGCAATCTTACCATTGTTTTTGTGGACCTCAATAAATTTGTTGGCCCAAGTCTGAATAGGAATATCCCTTTCTACATATTCAAACTTCTTTTCCTCTTCGTAGCTTTGGGCATCGTACCGGTTTAAAATACTCAATGCAGGAATAAAAAAATTTCGATTGTCCAATGCGACAAAACCATATTCATTCACTGGTGTAAAATTTCCATTGAACACACCATTCGAAAAAATAAAATAACCGTTGTTCCAGCCTAATGTTTCTATTTCTTCATACGATTTCATCTGGTCATACACCCAGGACCGCAACCTTTTCAAATCTCTAATGGTCCCGTCATACTGATAATTCCCTTCACTCTCTACAAATACACCAAAATCGGTATTGCTAATAAAAGCTTTGGTTGGTACTTCTAAAACTCGTTTGTATTTGTATTTGTTTTCAATTTCAATTATCCGCCTTGGGTTCAATTTACTCTGGATATGTCCTAATGGCTTGACACTAAAATTTGTGATCGATGCCGATGTATTCTTACTATCTCCATTGGTGTATTTAATCACCCATATTTGACGTTTGTATACAAAAAAGCCGTATTTCAATATGGTATTTTTCACCTTTTCCCACTCAACTCCATCTGGAAGAGTGTAATTAAAGTCATCATCCACTTCATATTCATTGCCAATTTCTTTCTGTAGATTCCATGAAATTTCTGGCCTTACACCCTTTTCAATTTCATCACAAAGGTCATCTCCATTGTCTCGATCCGAAAATAGATCCAATACCTGGTGCTCTATTTTCTGCTGTTTTAAATTTCTTATACTGGAATTATTTCTACCGGCCTTGTCAGCATCGGCCAGCCAAATGACTCGCCTTCCTTTTAGTACTTTTAGTTTTTCGAGTGTCAAACCATTGCAACTAGAACAGCTTAACCAATCGAATTGCTTGTACATAAAGCTGGCGATCGCCGCTGTTTTTTCAGACTCAACCACTACAACTATGCGCTTTTTCTTTTCGTCAAGAAGGTGTTCACCAAATAATGGGAGCCTATATTTATTGATAAAAAAACCGCCTTCAGGCTTTTCTATGGGGGTGGAAGGGGGTTGTTTTAAGGAATAAGCTTGAAACTCTTTATCTCTATGACCGTTATTTTTGTATTTGAAGCACTTTAAATTACACACGACCCCCGCAACGTTTCTAAACAAGAAAACCGATAATTCATTGTCTGTATAAATTCCCCACTTTAATAGATGATCGTTTGGAATAAGGAGCTTGCTTTTACAATACTTGTGCAAGTTACTAGTACAGGTCTTTGTGCGCTTTGTAATTAAATTGATTTTACTTTCCTCTGGAAAAATTTGAACTTCTTCTACCTTAAGAACTGGCTTAATTGTTCTATCTGGTTTGAAGTTGTCATCTTTGGGATGTAAATGATAAGCACAGTTGTTTTCTCTATCACACCTGCCAAATTTATCCTTATCGACAGGTTCACCAGTGTCCCTAAAAACATAGGGTACAAATGACTTCTTATTACATTTTGGGCAATACAATTTCGCGCTTGATTTCTCGAGCTGGTAATAATTATCGGCCATATTCTAATTGTTATGAAATGTGTGACTGCTTTAGCAGTTCTTCTATATTTCGAAAGTGTGTCTTCGGAATGCGATCTATTAATAAATTAAAGCAATGATCCCGCTGTTGTTTGATTTCTGATAAATCAGTGTTTTGCTTACTTGGGTCCTCCTTATATCTTCGAATAATAGCAGTACTTGCTTGGTACAAATCCAAGGAATCCCAGAGCCCTAATTGATGCATCATGCCAAAATAGTTTTGGTTGTATCTACCAAAATATCCACTTTCATAAAACACCACTCTTCTCCAGTTTCATCCTGGACCCTAACAACCAACCGGTTTTCTTCCACTACCTCAAAGCTTTTCCCTTCGAAATATTTTTTGAAATAGGTTTTTGAACAAGGTACGTTCTCAGCTCTTAAATTCGATTTGAGTTTAATATATCTACGAGGCATATTTACTTTGATTTAAGGTAGATAATTGAACCGTAACGGCCCCTTTTGATTGGTTTTCACAGTATGTAATCATATCACAAACCTTTCTTCTCAAATTGATGTCTCTTTTACTTAAAGAAGATCTTGATGGTAAAATTTCGTTTATGTGGTCCCGAAGTCGAACTACAGTTCTTGCATGGCCATCAAGCCCCCAATTACTAGCAATTTCAAGCTTATGGTTTATAACATTGATTGATTGTAGTTTCTGGCCATACCTAGGAATGGTTTTACCTCTAGCAATAATTTCTTTGTAGGCACGGATCCGTACATTCACCAGGCCAAGCAAAGTGGCCCTTATGTTTGAAGTAATACTAAGTTTTGTATTTTTCATAGTACCCGTTCTTTTAATAAACCCTTTTCAATTAAACTGTCCTCTAATACAGCCAAAGCTGTTTCCCTAAAAGTTACCTTTCTACCAATCAATTCGTCTTGTAAATCAGCTTGGTACCGCTTTAGGGCACTATGCAACTTCATAGGTACCTCTGGGATTCTGATGTCTGCGTTTTTGCTCATTGTCGTATAATTTTTAGTTGATTGCGCTTTGATATTTTACACAAAAAGATGTACTTTGTGCTAAACATGAGTCAAATATAATATCAATTGAGACAATTATCAAAACAATTGAGACAAAATATTTTATATGGGTTCCATTAATGATAGAATTGCACTTGTAATTAAAGACACTGGACTGAGCAGAAATGCCTTCAGTAAAAGAATTGATTATAGTGCTACAGGAATTTTTAACGTCATTGAAGGAAGGCGCTCTGAACCTAATTTTAAACTTCTAAAATCGATTTCGGAAGAATTTAATATTGATGGGAATTGGTTACTTCATGGTGAAGGAAGTATGTATCGCAATCAAGGCATGAGCCTGGAGACTGAAAGGTTGCTGAAAGAAAATTCAGAACTAAAGGATAAACTTATAGACTGTCAGGAAACAGTTCTTAAGGTAATGAATAACATGTAGTCAGAATCGTTCTACTAATTCCTCCAAATCCCTCTTATTTATTTCATTTTTTTTTCGAATGCGCTGGTATTGACGTACAATCAGAATCGAAATGAAACCAGAAAACAAAAGAACCAGCAGCCCCACTTTTATATATTCTTTGTTCTTTTGCTCGCTAATCCTTTCTTGTTCTTTCATTTTAAGGTAATAAAAGACCAATTCACCTTCCACCTTCTTTTCATTTTCTGCTAAGTAGTTATTGACGTGGGTCAATGTCCTTAACATTTCGGATGACTCTTTTGATAAAAGAAAAGCTTTCTGAACATCCCCTTCACTTTCGTAAAGCTCTGATAATCTTGAAACTGCATTGACATAATAGGAATTAGAGGCCTTTTCTTTTAATGATTTACCATTTTTATATACCTGCTCATAGAAATGTTTTGCAGAGTCAACCTGGCCTAGGTCTTCATATGTGATGGCCAAATCGTAGTTAACATCTACAATCCTTTTTACATTTTTTGAAGTTGATATTAAGTCCAACGCCTCCCGCAAATAATACCTGCTAGTATTAAGGTCCTTTTTAAGCCTGTAGGAGTTTCCTACACTAGTATAGGTTTTAATTTTTCTACTTGTATAGTATTTGGTCCCTTCTGTGATGTTAAGTGCTTTAAAATAAAAGTCTATGGCTTTGTCGTATTCCCCATTGCTTTTAAAAGTTAATCCAATTTGGTTATAAGCGTTGGCACAATACTTAATATCATTTTGCTCCAAAGCAATGTCCAAAGTCTTGGTTTGATACTTGTAAGCAGAGTCATACTCAGAATTTAATCGGAAAAATTTACTCAAATTAAAATAGACCAATTTTAATTTGTCCTGGTCTTTTTCACCTTCATAGTACCTTTGAGCCCTTTTTGTTAATTCAATGGCTGTTTCAAAGTTATATGACTTCTCAAAAACCGCTGCCAGATTTATTAAAATGTTATGGACCTGTTCCTGATCATTTATTTTAAAGAACAAGTTTAAAGCGTCTGAATAGTGTTTGCTAGTCTCTTTTGTGTTGCCTTCAATAGAATAAATGTAAGCTGCCAAGTAATGTGCCTTGGCCTCGATGAGTGTGTTTTTACTCCTGTTGGCTGTATTAATTAATTCGACAGTCGCTTCTATATCCATTTTAGCTTTACATTCTTCATACACAATCTGTAAATCCAATGCGAAAACATTACAAAATGAGCAAATAGAGATAAATACTAAAAACAGAGATTTTTTAATCATAGCAACAAAAAAATATTGAATTAATTATATTTCTGTAAATCTATAAAAAAAACGCACTCAAAATAGTGCGTTTTTAACAAAAATCTTACATCTAGTTAGATGTAGTAGGTGGCGGCACAACCTCTGTATCATCATCACCATCCGCTCCCCCTCCTGTATCCGTTTGGGTCTCTCCCATTTTGTCAAATATCTCAGAAGAATTATCATCTGTACATGACTGAAACACTGTTAACATAAGTATTAAGGTTAAACAGGCCAAAACTCTTTTAAATACTCGATTCATCATTTATTTGTTTAAATTAATTTTTACAATTCTTTGATTGTAAATAAGATACTCAATAAAGCGGTTTTATTTTTCAACTATTAGGACTGAACCTTACAGTGTAAAGTATAGTAATATTTAAATATTTAATTAAATTCAGGAAATAGCTTTTCATCAAAAATTCATTTAACAATGAAATACGTCAAGATCTTCCTTTTTATCTTGTTATTGATTATCTCTCATTTAACATTCTCTCAAAAAGCTACGATTCTCACTAAAAAAGACACCGTTACGACAACAATAAAAGGGTTCAATGATGATCTAGTATTCACACATGATGGAAACCTTAAATTTGAAGACATTAGAGGTATATCGTTCGAAGAACAAAAGGAAGGATTTGAAGACATTTATGCCAAATTAAAAGCAAAAGTACCCATCAATTTCGAAGACAATTTAGACTTTCCTTTTAAGGAAGATTTAGTTTTCACAACCAAACATCCAGATTATATAGATGGTCTCCCAATTAATGAAAAAGGAATATTCGAATACATAGAAGTTGTTCAAATACCAGGAGCAACAAAGGATCAATTATACAAGCAGGCTAAAATTTACTTTGTTGAATCTTTTAGAAGTGCCAATCATGTCATTCAGCTAGACAATAAAGAAGATGGGATGATCATAGGTAAAGGTGAAGCAGAAATGCTAGTTATTTCGGGTATTACTGGATTTGAGGGTGTTATGAGGTTTTCAATAAAAATTGAAGTCAGACCAGAAAGATATAGGTTAACTATTTATGATATTGGAAATGAAGACCGCAACATGGGTTCTCCATATTATGGAAACCAGGGCACGTACGATGGTTACTTTTTAAGAGAAAAATACTATAAGAAAAGCGGTAGGGTACGAGAATTGAACTTAGCTACTAAAAAGGAATTCTTAAGAGTATTTGAATCGATTGTGTCCCAAGTTCATTACAAAATGAGCCCACAAGAAATTGTAAAAAAGGAAGATTGGTAGCTAATTATACACTCAAACAACTCATCCCATGTTCGGTATTTGTTCGGCAACAAACTTATAAACAACTGATTATCAATACATATACATAGCCTTGCCGGAGCTACAAAACATACAAAAAAGCGGTCTTAAGGCCGCTTTTTTTGTTTGTTTAAGGTACTAATATTGCTCTAAAAGGAAATTTATTAGATCGGTGGTGGTGACTATGCCAACTAATTTTCCTTCTTCCACTACTGGCAATGCGTGGAATTCATTTTTAGACAAAATTTCTGCCGCTTCGCGGATGGTTTGGTTGGTCTGAATGGTAATAGGTTTTTGTTTCATTACCTGGTCCAGCGTTAACATATTGTAAACTGCTGTGTCCACGTCTCCTTCATCGCCTCCAAAGTTATCCACAAAGCTAATTCTTGCTAGATCGGTTTGACTTAAAATTCCAACAATTTGTCCATTCTCTAGTACTGGTAAATGGCGGATTTTATGTTTCTTAAACATTTCTTCCGCGGCAAACAAGTCGTCCCCTTTTTTCAAAGAAAATACACTGCTTGTCATTATTTTGGATATGGGCTCTCTCTTTTTCATAGTTTTTTGATTTTTAATATTATCTAATTTCTATAAATCACACTCAAATTCACATGAGGTGGATCAAATCAAAACATGACCTTTGTCAAATATTTGCACTCCATAAGGAACTTGTAACAAAAACGCCCACCTAGGTGTAACAAAAACGATACAGTTTTATTACTTGTACTAGCTAATAAAGCGAATTAATGAAGTTTTTAGTCAAGGCATGCAAATTGCCTTATATTTACCAAACTCAAATTAATATGATTAGCAACTACACTAAAACTACATTTAGAAACCTCATCAAACACCGGCAACACACTCTGGTAAACCTTGGTGGATTGTCTTTAGGGATAGGATGCGCCCTCATTCTTTTAAGTATTATTTTGTATGAAACAGGGTACAATGATTTTTTCAAACCCGATGGTGATTTGTACCGTGTGGTGCGCCATGAATCTGAATTTGGGAATGAAGATTTTGGAGCGGGCATGCCCTACCCCGTGTATACGTATTTAAACAATAAATACAGCGATGTAAAACATACTGTTCTCTTAGACTATAATTTTCATGACCCACAAATAACCATTCACAACAACAACAAAAAAGAGTCCTTTAAAGAAACAGAACAAGCTTATGTTTTTGTAAGCAGCAATTACTTCGAAGTTTTTCAATATAGTTTTATTCACGGTCGAAAGGAAGACGCTTTGACCCAACCAAGTTCTATTGTGCTGTCAGAAAAATTAGCCAAGAAATATTTCAACAGCACCGAAATAATAGGAAAGACTTTATTGTTCAATAAAAACATAACCTTTACGGTAACTGGGGTTATCGAAAACCCACCCAAACAATTGGATTTACCATTTCATGCTTTCATGACAATAGAAAATGGCAAGCAGCACCAACGAATAACCGACAATTGGGGCAGTATTTCTTCTGGAACACAATGTTATCTGTTGCTCAACCAAGGAGCTTCTCCAAAACAGCTCGAAAATCAAATTGCAACGGATTTAGAGAAATCACTACCAAATGAAGACATCTGGAAAGACAATAAATTTGTAATGCAGCCTAAATCGAAATGGCACCACGACAACCGCTTCGGTGTTGCCGGAGAAAAACAGACAAGTACGTCTACCCTGTATGCCCTAGGTACGGTAGCCTTGTTTCTAATTATAACTGCGTGTATTAATTTCGTCAACCTCAATTCTGTAATGATCATCAATAGATCAATGGAAGTAGGGGTCCGGAAGGTCATGGGCTCAACAAAGTCGCAGCTCATCATTCAATACATACTAGAAACGTTTTTCATAACACTCTTATCGGCGCTCATTGGATTGGGCATTGCAGAATTAGGCATCGTACAATTGAAAGTTATTTTGGATATGGAATTGCCAATGTTATATCAAAATGGGTTTATCTGGTTGAGTTTTGTAGGGCTCATCTTACTGATCACTGCTTTGGCTGGTACGTATCCTTCCATTTTACTGGCCAACTTTCATCCATCGGATGCTTTAAAAAGGAATATTTTTACCAACAAAAAAGGAGTGATGATTAGAAAAGTGCTGGTTGGGTTTCAGTTAGCAATTTCACAAATACTTATTATATGTGTTATCGTAATTTCGTCGCAAATAGACTACATGAACAACTACCCACTTGGCATGGATCGAGAACATGTGGTAGAATTTCAGGTCACTGCCAATACAAGACCAAAAATTGGTTCCTTAAAAACAGCTTTGTTGGCTAGTCCTAACATTGAGGCCGTCACTTTCACCAACACTGGAAGTATCAGCGAAAGCACTTGGTCCTCTGATTTCACCTTTCTAAAAGAAGACGAAAACATTGAAGGCAATACACACACCAAATTTATTGATGTAGATTTCCTCGAAGTGTTTGGAATAGAATTGTCCGCTGGAAAATGGTTTGAACCCACTGTAACCGATAGCAGCAACTTGTTGGTCATCAACCAGCAGATGGTGCGCCATGCAGGATTTGAAACCGATGAAGAAGCTCTAGGGCACCAAATTGAATTCTGGGGCCAAAAAGGCACTGTAATTGGAGTCATGAATGATTTCCATTCCAATTCACTCTATGAAAAAATAGAACCAACCATATTCCTACCTCAGGAGGAGTTGTATTATTTAGGCAGTATCAAATTGGGTGCTGGCCAAACCAATGAAGGACTGGCCGATTTAAAATCCACTTGGCGTACGCTTTTTCCAGAAGATTTATTAAACCATTATTTTCTTGAAGAAGAGGTAAACAATTACTACAGCGATATTTCTCAAATGGGTATGATCATTAAGATTTTCACTACCGTGGCCATTTTAATTGGGATTCTTGGCGTAGTTGGACTTATATCCTTCATTGCTACAAGAAAAAGAAAAGAAATTGGAGTAAGGAAAGTTTTAGGTGCTTCCATTATGCAAATATCTACCAGCATGAGCAAGGAGTTTTTGCTGATTACGCTTATTGCATTTGCTTTTGCCATACCTACTGTTTTGTATGTTATGAACGAATGGTTGGATAGGTTTGCTTTCAGCATTGATTTGGATCAAAACGTTTTTCTTACAGGACTATTTGTATCTCTTTTTGTTGTTTTATTTTCAATTGGATTTAAGACCATACGATCTGCAAGTGAAAATCCTGTTAATTGCCTAAGAGACGAATAACAAACTTGAATAATCCCTTTTAAAAGCCTGTTATAAAATGTAAATTTACTACAAAGGCGACAGGTTATGAACAAGGAAACAGATGTAGCCATTATAGGAGCTGGGCCAATCGGCCTGGCCTGTGGCATAGAAGCAAAAAGAAGGAAAATCCCTTACACCATCATTGAAAAAGGATGTCTGGTGAATTCAATTTACAAGTACCCAGCCAACATGACTTTTTTTTCAACCTCGGATCGTTTGGAAATTGGCGATGTTCCGTTCATTTCACACAACAACAAACCAACAAGAAGTGAGGCCTTGGAATATTACCGGAGAGTAGCAGATTTCTGGAAATTGGACCTCCACCTCTACGAAGAGGTATTAGATATATTCAAAAAACCGGATGGAAGATTCGAAATTGATAGCAGAAGTGGTTCTTATACTGCGCAAAACATCATTCTATCGACTGGATTTTACGACAAACCCAATTTACTAAATGTAAAAGGAGAAGACTTGGCGAAGGTCAAACATTATTACGACGACCCCCATCCTTACTTCAAACAAAAAGTTATTGTTGTAGGAGCTGCTAATTCTGCCGTGGATGTAGCACTTGAAATATACAGAAAAGGTGGAGACGTTACCATGGTAATCCGAGAGTCCCAACTCAGAAATTCGGTAAAATATTGGGCCAGACCAGACATAGAAAACAGGATTAAAGAAGGTAGCATCCGCTCTTTTTTCAATTCTGAAATTGAAGAAATAAAACCGCATAGTGTTCTTATCAACACACCTGAAGGCATAGAAGAAGTTGCCAACGATTTTGTATTGGCCATGACGGGTTACCAACCAGACTTTGACTTTTTAATGTCCATGGGGATTGAGTTTAATATTGACGAATACCATACGCCGGTGCACAACCCAGAAACAATGGAATCCAATGTCGAGGGCTTGTATTTGGCGGGAGTGGTGTGTGGTGGGCTTAAAACCAACCAATGGTTCATAGAAAACAGTAGGGCACATGCCCATACCATCTTAAGCCATATTGATGGAAAAAAAATGTTAGAGAACTATTAGGTCGGTTCTGTAATTCCAGAAATGGTATCAATTACTTTTTCCAGTTTCTCCAACGTAACTCGGAGATAGTGCAATAAGACTTCATTGGTGTTGCCTTTGGATTTTTCCCTTTCCATTAAATCCAGCAATTCCAAAACGGAAGAAATTGGAGCTTTTAGATCATGTGCATTCCGATGCGATATCTCGGACAGTCTGAACATTTGTTCTTTTAATTGTGCTTCCAGTTGTTTTACTTTAGAAACATCCTGAGCAGCAAATACAAACTTGCTAGCAACGCCTTCTTCTGTTACTTCAACAACTTTGTCTTTAATATGTACCCACACATATGCACCGGACTTCGCTTTTAGTCTGTGTGTGGATTCCACAATATCCCCAAGTTTACTCTTCTTAAGCTTTTCAAAGTAAGCAGCGTGCTGTGCCATGTCGTCTTCATGGATGAACTCTTTGAAGTCGTTGCGCATCAGCTCCGATATCTCTTGATTAGAATACCCTAGCATTTCTTTTGCCATTTTGGAAGAAAACAGCAACCTGCTTTTCAACAAATCAACCACTCCGAAAGCAACTGGAGCTACAACAATGTAATCAGAATAATAGTTGGATTCCATAGATTCAATTTAATGAATCCACTTTAAACTAAAAACTACATCCCAATATTTTGCTGAACATGTCTTTCGCACCTACAACTTCAAGCCTAGGGTCAAATGGAAATTTCTTCCATCGGCCGGGATAATCCCAGGGCCAGGATAACCTTCTGCCCTTCTTGTAAAATACATGTTATTGGTCAGGTTGTTCACTCCTGTGGTAAAACTCATTTTCTTCCATTTATAGCCCAAAACCACATCCAAAGAATAATAAGCAGGGATCTCTCCAAAAACAGCATCCGGAGTAGAGCTTGCATTGGAGGCATCCGAAAATTGTTTTCCTGTAAAGTTGTACTGAAGGGTGGATGAAAACTGTTTTTTAGAAAAGGACAAACCTTGGCGAATAATTACGGAAGGAACATTTTCGACCAAATTACCATCGATAGTGGCGTCTTCTTGGCTCACATACTTTGCAGTCAAGGCAGTTACATTTGAAAACCAGTTCAGTTCAAATCGCGCTTGCGGAAAAAAGATATTCTTAAGGTTGAACTCCAAAAAGGTCTCTAAGCCTGCATGTTTCGAATCTGCAATATTGGTTCTGTATTGGTAGGTCCTGTAATTTTCCAAATCTACCTTTTGTATGGTTCCGATTTTATTGTTGTATTGAATAAAAAAAGCGGTGGCGTCGTACCACAACCAATTGGAAATTTCTCCTCTTACCCCTATATCGCTACTAAAACCTGTTTCGTCTTTCATGTTTTCATCAATTTGCAAACTGTTATTAACAATCCTTAAATCAGAAAACCGAACAGGCCTATAATTATTGGAATAGTTGGCATAAAACTGAACACTCGAGTTTGGGGTAAAACTACTTCCTATTCCCATCAATAAAATGCTCCTACTATAACTTTTATTTTCTTCTTTCTTTTCATAGTGGATGATATTGCCTGCTTGGTCTTTGCTTTTATTAACAAAATACCCATTGGATTCGCTGTGGATGTATTCGTACCTAACCCCTGGTGTGACAGACCATTTCTCACCTAGAGTAAAGACATTTTCAAGAAACAAGCTATAGTTCACACCTGGGTGTTTGTAATCCGAATCCAGGCTATCTGGCTGGATAAAATTAAAATCCGCATCGCTTCCAGTACTGGCCGCTCCTTGTTGTTGTAAAGTTTGCCCTTTGTACAACCTACCACCCAACAACAAGACAGCATTGTTGCCCCCTACGTTGTAATTTTTTAGCAGCCGAATTTCCGTTCCATAATTTTGAAAGTCCCCATCGATCATGCTCCGTTCTTGCCCCTCTTCATCGGGCCTGTTCGGTTTTGTTAGATTTCCCAATGCAGCTCTATTGGCCATCAACCCAAAATTTCTCATATTTATTTTGGTAGACTGGTTCAACTTCCAACTCAATTCAAGTGCCGCTAGATTCCAATTTACTTTGAACCAATTGCGCGCCCTGTTGGATTGTTGCGGGTTCGATTCAAATTCATTGTCTGTGAGACCTCCTGGCTGTTTGGCCTCATAGGCCATGTTGGTGAAGTCAAATTGGATGCTAAATTTCTCATTCCAATCGTATTTAACTTTTCCATAATTGGTGATAGAGGTGAAATCCGAATTACAACGCCAGCAATTTCCGGTAGTAATTTTGTTGTACCCATAGTAATTGGTTTTACCTACTGTACCTCCTACACTAATGAAGCTGTTGTAAAAACCCAAAGAATTGCCAGTTTGTTGGACATCCAATTCAATTTTTTTACCTTCTGCTCCGTCCTTCATTTCAAAATTAACCAACCCACCAAATTGAGGTCCGTATTGCAAGGAAGCCGCTCCTCTTACTATCTCAATTTTTTCAACTGCTTGAAGAGCCGGAGAATAGTACGTTTCAGGATAACCCAAGGCATCGGCGGCTATGTCATAACCATTTTGCCTGGTATTGAAGTTAGCGGTTCTATTGGGGCTCAACCCCCTGCCGCCTACTCCAATCTGCAACCCAGCACAGTCCGATTCCCAAATGTTAAGGCCCACAACTTTTGCAAATACTTGCTTGGCATTGTTCGACGACTTATCCGCTACCATATCGTCCAATACTACTACTTCATTTTTCTTGGCATCGTAAATTGCGTACCCCTCAACAGAATTAAGTCTTTTTATCCCTGTTGTTTGCTCGTTATTCCCTTTTATAACTACCGTTTCTAATTCTTCTTTTAATTCTTGAAGGGAAAAATTGATGTTTACATCTTTTGTGCCTACTTCTATGGCCTTGGTCACGGTGGCATACCCCAAATAACTCACTACCAACTTGTAGGAACCTGGAGGCACTTCTTTAAGTTCAAAAGCACCCTTTACATTGGTTAAACCATTAAAGGCAGTGTTTTCTAAAAACACCTGAGCGCCTACCACCGCTTCTTTGCCACCATGGAAATAAACTTTGCCCTTTACTGTTGATAATGCCTGGGCATGTAGCTGTTGTAAAGAAAATACAAAAAGCACCACGATCAATATGTACTTCATTTCGATATTTTATTAAAAGGTAAAATCCACTTTTTATGTGCAAACCCATCCTCAAGGGTTAACAAATCAATTGTTGGGTCAATGTACGGCCGGCTGCTGTACCCATTGAGAGAGACATAGCTCTCCACAAACACGGCTGGGTTCTCGATGCCTTTATTTCTATATTCTTGTCCCAAAAAAGCTGCATATTGAAGCATCAAATCTGGTTGAGTTGCCATTTGTTTTTCTTGGAAAGGTGTGAGGTACTCGTAATTGGGCACATGCACAGCGATGCCTTTCTCTTTGTCTTTCACAATAAAACTGGCATATCCCGCTTTTTCCATCAACATGACCCTCCAAGAAAACCTATATCCCTCTTCTGTCCAAAATAAATCGCCTGGATAAGCCAAGTACCGCCAAGGAAATGCCAATTGAAACACAATAAATGCATACAAAACGGGTCGAAGCAATGGTTTAGTCTCGAAAGACATCCATGGCGTATATTGTTTTTTACTCCTACCTAAAAAATGCAATAACTTTTCATGGAACCCTTCCGAAAAGAAAACCAAAGTTGCCAAAATCATGATATAGGGAAACATTCCAATTTGAAACAAACTGCCTGTAACCAAATGAAAAACAACAACCGCAACATAGGCAACTCCTCGTGTTTTCCTAAATAACAATGCAAATGGTATGAGCAAATCATAGGCAGCTCCAAACCAACTAAAAGCAAATGCAACCCACTCTTCTTCTAACAAGGGTCCAATAATAGGGTAGTAACTTTTACCCGGGAGCCAAATTTTTAAGGGCATGGCATGCAACAACCAATCCGCATTTAGCTTAGCAACTCCGGCATAAAAGTAAACAATACCCAATTGAAGCTTGATCAGATTGATCGTCCATGCCGGAGTTTGGGATTGATGAATAGATGGTTTTCGATTGGCATCCAATGAAAAACTTTTATGCGCTGGCAAAAAGACCATGATCAATGCCACCAAACTAATAAAATAGTAGTGGTTCAAATAATAGCTGATATCAATTAATTCGACATAGGTAAACAGAAGAAAAAACAAGGCCGCTGACACCCTGTAAAAATACCCTAGTAGGATCCCCAAACAAGCTAAAACCAGAACGGCAAAAATACTGTACAGCAACCAAGGGCTTGGTGCTGGCACCCAATGAAATCCAAAATACTTAAAATGAAAAGTAGGTTGAAGGTACAACGATTCTATCCACCCTCGATAAATAAAACGAAGGGTACTTGCAAGCATCATACACCCAAAAATAATGCGAAAAGAAACCAAAGGAGCAATGTTAACAGGTGCTCCTATGATTTTATATCCTATCGTTTTATAATTAGTCACTTTTAATCACCATCGTTGTCTATGTAACTGATTGATATACCCATGGCGGAGGTAAGGTCACTTTTAATAAAAACAATAAGTTTTTGCATTTCAGTAAAAACCGTCTTTACCCCTGATTGGTTGGTTTCAACCTCTTCCGACAAAGGATCTTGAACATTTCCGAGTGCACTTTTAATAACCGAAAACTGGCTTTTAATACTTTTGGATAAATCGGATCCATCTATAACAGTTTTGGCCGATATTGCCTGTACATAGTTGTCCAGGCTGGTCACAGTCTCCCCGTCAATTGATTTTCCGAGGTATAAATCTTCATATGCTTGCACTGCATGTAGTGCTAACTCCGTGCTGTACCCTGCATACAACGCTTCAACTTTCGTAGGTTGTTGTTGTTGTAATGTTCGTTCTCCAACTGGAATGCCTATTTTTGCATCCCTCAAATTTACTTCAAAATATTTATTCCATTCGTTTAACAACAGGCTCAAGGAACTACCTGCATCGGTTCCACTTTTTGAAGTAGCGCCATACACATCTTTGTAAGTGACCCATCCTGTACGAACGGTTTCTATAGAGGTGTCCATACTATTTAAAATATCAGAAACGTACTGTTTCCTTTCTGCAGCAAAAGGGCCGGTTGTATACGACTCAACAATAGCAGCATTGCTCAAAGATTCTCCGTAAAACAAATAACCCAAAGCTTGCAAGCCTTGCTGGTCTTTAGTAGCTATTGAAGAAAGGTTGTAACCACCATTGGCAATGTTAGTCTCTATTGTCCCTGTATTCACTGGAAAAATATTGGTAAAACTCAGTAAACTGGCATCAAGTGCAGGCCCAAAATTATAAAAACTGCAATATTGCCAGTCTTTCCTAAGCGTTTTCAAATCTTCTCGAACAACCACTAGGCGGGCTTCTGTTGCATCGGCGAAAAATGCATCTACGCTACTTTCGAAACTGTTTAATGCAGTATGGTATTGATCATAGGAAGGAATGATGATAAACTCCGCTGTTTTTTGATTGAGTCCTTGTCGGTCGAAAGCTGGAGTTTCATCTCCCTTTTTATTGTCACAACCTTGTATAAACACCAACAACATGGCCATTACTGACCATGTTGCAAATGCTGTATATTTATTTTTTATTGTTACCAACATCTTATAAAGAGTCTTTTATGTCTTTAAGTTCAGGATAAGCACCTGCTATTGTATCAATTGCTTTGTTCAATCCAGTAGCATTTTGAATGGTCCAAAAATCACCGTTTGTACCTAGATCGGTATTCAGGATCTCGTCAATTTCGCTATTGGACAAACTTTTAATTGGGCTGTAGCGCACTGCTTCTACAAATTGGTACGCCTCTGATAAGTGATGGAACAAATTGCCCTGCCATCCGGCACCACCATCATTCAAATTGGCCTTTGCCTCGTTTAAATAATGAATGGCCATAGCGGCAGAAACCAACTCATGGGTCGCTATAATAATGTCTCTTTGCTCGTCTTTTACATCGTACTGTTTGCCCACGATGGCTGCTCTTCCCTTTTTATAAGCATCCATTAAAATTTTATTACACCCCAATGCACCGTCCATAGAATCGGTATACTTCGCCCAGAACCTATCGTTAGCATCTGGAAGCACAGGATTGCCATTTGGAAAATCTACCGGGACACCGAAATATCCAAAAGCTTCATCCCAATGGTGCTCCATTGTAGTATAATTCTTACCATCTACAATACTTTCATTGTCTACGCCCGAACCAATTTTTGCATCGGACAAATATCCATTTAATATCTGGTCATAAAAACATGAACCCATTAGTCCTTTTTCAATGAATTGGACATATTCGTGGCCTTTGGTATTAACTAAAATATCTTTAGTCCCTCTTGAAATAAAACCAGCTACACCATTGGCAGCATTTATTGGTTTAATATCAGTCAATCCCGCCAATTCATTGATCCACAATTTTACGTTCGCTATTTGGTCTGCATAAGTTTTGTTTTCCAATTGCTTGCCTGAATCATTCATTTCGGCCGTAGAAAATGGGCTATTGGCATTGGCATACATATCCAAAGCCGTTTGACTTACCACCTCATCGCCAGTATGCCCGAGTGATAGGTATGTTTTTAATTCAGAAAGCATATTCAATCGAATGGTCTGCCCTGAAAATGAAACCGAAGTAGCTCCGTCCCGCTCAAAAGTATAATTTTGAGGAATATCTAGTTGAGGTGTTTCGTTATCGTCTTTGCACGAAATCGCCGAAAAAAAGAATATTAGGATAAAAAATGTACCGAATTTTGAATTCATCTTTTTAAGTATGTTTATTTAGACTTGATTTAAATAACGATGCAAATGTAAGAGACAAAGCAACACGATGCAACCCTTATTTTTAAAAAGTCTAAATAAGCTGATCAAAATCATGTTTTATAATTCAATCAAGAAAATATTCGCAAAGAACAATACAGAGAAGCCTTCAAAAACAGCCTTAACACCGCAATATTAATTTTGTTTAATTTTAAATAAGTCTTTTTAAGTAGTGTCATTATAAAAAAAATCTTTTTAGTCTATATTTGTAAAATCAAAGCAAGACTTTATAACTATGGAAAACCAGATAATCACACCAAAGAGGTCCTTAACTGAAAAAACAGAGGAGCTTTTAAACGAACAAATTGGCATGGAAGGTAAATCTTCTGCTTATTATTTGTCTATGGCGTCGTGGTGCGATACCATGGGGTATGTGAATGCATCCAATTTTTTATACAAACACGCCGAAGAAGAACGCCAACACATGTTAAAAATATTTGCCTACATCAATGATGCCGGTGGACATGCGCTGCAACCAGAAGTTACTGGTATAAAACACCGATTTGAAAGTTTAAGAGAAGTTTTTGAGGCAATTTTAGGCCACGAAATAGAGGTAACCAAGTCCATCAACAAACTGGTAGACCATTGTTTCACAATAAAAGATTTTACAACCTTCAACTTTCTACAATGGTATGTAACCGAGCAGCGGGAGGAAGAAACCTTGGCCAGAAGAGCAGTAGAGTTGTTTGACATTATTGGAGAGCAAGGCATTGGTTTGTGGACCATTGACCAAGAAATTGGAAAACTACACCAATATGCAGTAGAAACTGGTGCCGGAGATGGTGCGCAGTAGACAAAACGCAAAACATAAAAAAGGGGCTAATTTTCATTAGCCCCTTTTTTATGCGCTTTCCGTAGCGAAAATTTCCTTTTAGCTTTTTAGGCTATTGCCCAACATGCGCAATGCATTTTAATTCTATCCCTATTGGAGTAGGCAAACTATTAATTTCAACTGTTGTTCGGCAAGGCTGGTTGTCTTTGAAATACGCTGCATAAATCTCATTGTAAATTTTGAAATCATCTTTCATATTGGTAAGAAAAACTGTAACATCTACAAGGTCATTCCAGCTTGCTCCTGAAGCTTCCAAAACCAAACGAACATTCTCAAATACCGAATGGCATTGCGCTGCAATGTCATAGGATACAATTTCACCTTTGCCATTCAATTCAACCCCAGGAATTTTTTTTGTCCCACGGGTTCTCGGGCCTACACCAGATAAAAATAAAAGATCCCCTACTCTTCTGGCATGCGGGTACAAACCTACTGGTTCTGGGGCTTTTTGGGAATTAATTTTTTCAGTGCTCATAGGTTTTTAGGTTTAATCCTTAAAGTAAATAAAAAAAGGTCAGTTGCACTTCACAACTGACCTACTATTTATTTACTCTGCTTTATTTTAAATATTGATGTGGTCAATATTTTCAAAAAACACTCCATCCTCTCCTTTTTCTATGGAAACTACTGCATCATTTTTAATACGTCCAGCCAATATTTCTTTGGATAACGCATTTAATATTTCGCGTTGGATTACCCGCTTCAATGGCCTTGCGCCAAACTGAGGGTCGTACCCTAAGTTGCCAACATACCGCAACACCTCTTCAGATGCCTGCACTTCAATTCCATTTTCTTTTAAACGTTCTTGGATCAAATTGAATTGAATGGTAACAATTTTCTGAATATCATCAATGGACAAGGGTCTGAACATGATGGTTTCATCAATTCTATTCAGAAATTCTGGTCGGACCGACTTTTTCAGCAATTCAAACACTTCGCTTTTGGTTTCTTCTAACACCATATCCAAATTGTCGGAAGCCAAATTTCCGAACTTCTCCTGAATCAAATGCGCCCCAATATTGGTAGTCATGATTATGATGGTATTTTTAAAATTCGCCACCCTACCTTTGTTGTCCGTGAGTCGACCATCGTCCAGAACCTGTAACAAAATATTGAAGACATCGGGATGTGCTTTTTCAATTTCGTCTAACAAAATCACCGAATATGGCTTTCGCCTTACCGCTTCTGTGAGCTGCCCACCTTCATCGTAACCTACATACCCTGGAGGAGCGCCAATCAATCTACTGACAGCGTGGCGTTCTTGGTATTCTGACATATCTATCCGCACCATCGAGTTTTCGTCGTTGAACAAATAATCGGCCAGGGCCTTTGCCAACTCCGTTTTTCCTACCCCAGTTGTTCCTAGAAAAATAAAAGATCCAATGGGTCTTTTAGGGTCTTGCAGCCCTGCTCTACTCCTTCTCACAGCATCAGAAAGTGCTTCGATGGCCTCCTCTTGGCCAGCCACTTTTTTACCCAACTCCCGCTCTAAATTTAATAATTTCTCTCGGTCTCCTTGTAACATCTTTGTTACGGGTATGCCAGTCCATTTAGCTACAACCTCTGCAATATCTTCGCTTCCCACTTCTTCTTTTATTAAAGCAGAATCACCCATTTCAGTCATTTTTTGTTTTAACTGAGTCAATCGGTTTTCTGCTTCCACTAACTTCCCGTACCGAATCTCCGCTACCTTACCTAACTCTCCATTGCGTTCGGCTTGTTCTGCTTCTTTTTTCAAATGGTCGATGCTTTCCTTTTCGTTCTGAATGCCGACCACCACTGCCTTCTCACTTTCCCATTTGGCTTTTAGTCCATCTCTTTTTTCAGATAAATCAGCTATTTCTTTAGATAAAATAGAAGCCTTATCTTTATTTTTCTCTCGTTTTATGGCCTCTCGTTCAATTTCCAGTTGCATAATTTTCCGCTGCAACTCATCCAATTCTTCCGGTAAGCTATCAATTTCCAATCTCATTTTGGAAGCGGCCTCGTCCATTAAATCAATTGCCTTATCTGGTAAAAAACGGTCAGATATATACCGCGTAGACAGTTCCACAGCAGAAATAACTGCGTCGTCCTTGATTCTAACCCCATGGTGCACCTCGTATTTTTCCTTTATACCTCTCAATATAGAAATTGCGTCTTCCACATCGGGCTCATCTACTAAAACTGTTTGGAACCTCCTCTCCAAAGCCTTGTCCTTTTCGATGTATTTTTGATATTCCTTAAGCGTGGTGGCGCCTATGGCATGAAGCTCTCCTCTTGCCAATGCTGGTTTTAATAAGTTGGCGGCATCCATGGCGCCTTCTCCACCACCTCCTGCACCAATCAGCGTGTGAATTTCATCTATAAATAAAATTATTTCGCCATTGGAATCTTGAACTTCCTTAATAACAGCCTTTAAACGCTCTTCAAATTCCCCTTTGTATTTTGCCCCGGCCACCAACAAACCCATGTCCAAAGAAATAATAGTTTTGGATTTTAAGTTTTCAGGTACATCTCCGTCTATTATACGCTGCGCCATCCCTTCCACAATCGCAGTTTTACCAACTCCTGGCTCTCCTAACAGTATTGGGTTGTTTTTTGTCCTCCTAGATAAAATTTGTAAAACCCTTCTTATTTCTTCATCTCTTCCTATTACTGGGTCGATTTTTCCTTCACGAGCCAGTTCATTTAAATTTTTCGAATACCTTTCTAAGGAACGGTATTTTGATTCTGCATTCTGATCTTTCACTGTGTTTCCTCCTCTAAGTTCTTTTATAGCTTTAATGGTGCCTTTGGTTTCAAACCCACTGCTTTTTAACAATTGGCCAACTTTGTCTTTGCTTTCCAACAACCCTAAAATAAGGTGTTCAATGGCAATAAACTCATCTCCAAAATCCTTCAACTTTTTTTCCGCTGATTGAAGCAAATTATACGTGTCATTTGAAAAATAAGGTTGTTGCCCGCTCACTTTGGGATATCCATCTGTAATTTCCAACAACTGTTTGTTTAGATGGTCCTTGTTTACATTCAATTTGTTTGCTATAAATTCAAATACATTGTCATCTGAATTCAATATTGCATGCAATAAATGTCCTGGCTCAATGGCAGTTTGTTTGTTTGCCAAGGTAATTTCAGCTGCTTTCTGAAATACTTCCTGTGATTTTATTGTGTACTTATCAAAATTCATATTTGTATCATTTTTAACAATCTTTCATCAAAATCAACTCCATAGTCCTTTTCATTAATAAAATCAGTAATTTTGTCACAAAAACAAGCTTAAACAACTGAAAAACAGACATTTTGACATCAAATGAGTAGAATAAAAGTTAATTTACCTGAAATTTTGCCAGTATATACAGCCAACTACACCATCTCCATTGCAGACATAAATTATGGCAACCACTTGAGCAACGACAAATCTTTGTCGATCATGCACGAAGCCAGAATGCAGTGGCTGGTTTCATTGGGCTTTAAAGATGAATTGGACTTTGGAGAAGATGGGTTAATTGTAACGGATGCAGCTTTAGAATTTAAATTGGAAGGTTTTTTTGCCGATGCCCTCCAGATCGACTTGTACCTCGACAACCCTTCCAAGTATGGTTTTGACTTGTATTATAAAATTAAAAAAGAAGGCAAGGCCATGACATTGGGTAAAACCGGGATGTTATTTTTAAACTATACCACTAGAAAAGTTGCTTCTGTTCCTGAAATTTTTAAAACGAAAGTAGGCCTCTGGTAAAGAAGAATACTATAAAATAAATTAGTTTTGCAACATGGAAGGACAGGCGTTAGAAAAAAAGGACATTAGAAGGTTATCCAAAAAGGAGCTAGAACAATTCCTTTTAAACCACGGAGAGAAGAAGTTCAAAGTCAAACAAATTGAGGAGTGGCTTTGGCAGAAATCGGTGAAGTCCTTTGATGGTATGACCAACATTTCCCTAAAAACTAGGGGTTTGTTATCTGACCACTTTGTAATAAACAAAATTGCGGTGGATAAAATGCAACGCAGCAACGATGGTACCATCAAAAATGCCGTTAAATTACACGATGACAACATTGTTGAATCGGTATTAATCCCAACAGACAACCGGATAACCGCTTGCATTTCTTCACAAGTTGGTTGTAGTTTGGACTGTAACTTTTGTGCTACTGCTCGGTTAAAGCGCATGCGCAACTTAAATGCTGATGAAATATACGATCAGGTAGTAGCTATAAAAGAACAAGGTGAAGAATATTTTGACCGTCCATTAACCAATATTGTTTATATGGGTATGGGGGAACCCCTGCTCAACTACCAAAATGTTTTAAAGTCCATAGAAAAAATAACTTCTCCCAAAGGACTGGGCATGTCTCCCAAACGCATCACTTTATCTACGGTGGGCATTCCAAAAATGATTAAAAAACTAGCCGATGATGGGGTGAAGTTTAACTTAGCGGTATCCCTGCATACAGCGCTTAACGAGTCAAGGGATAAAATAATGCCCTTCAACAAGAACAATCCTTTAGAGGAATTGATAGAGTCTTTGGACTATTGGTATAAAAAGACCAAAAGGAAAGTAACTTTTGAATATGTGGTTTGGAAAAACATCAACGACAACATCGAGCACATCAATGCTTTGATAAAAATCTGTCGAAGAATTCCTTCGAAAGTTAATTTAATTGAATACAACAATATTGATGACGACCGATTTTTGCAAGCAAGTGCGGATAAAGTGGACCTTTACCTTGAAAAACTCAACGCTAGCGGCATAATTGCTAGCGTACGCAATAGTAGAGGGAAAGACATCGACGCTGCCTGTGGGCAGCTCGCAAACAAGGAAACAGCCCTTTAATGGGCTTTATTTCTATAGTCCTTGTATTTGTATAATCTGAACTTCAATAATTCAGAAAGCCATTTCATTATCCTATTCTTTAACAGTAAACCATCCATTGACTTCTTCATCTTTTTAAATTACTGATCTCTTTACTCCTTACAAATATAGGGCGGAGACAGATAATAATATTTCATGAATTCATTGTAACATTACACACGTTAAGATTGTTATAATAAAGTTTTATATTCACAGTGAACAATCTGTTACAAAAATTGGTTTTTGTATTAACACATTGTAAATCCACTTTTAAAGGGAAAATGAAAGGATTCTTATTTACTGAATACATAGAAAAAGCCAAAGCCAATAATCCTGACTTTGATAATCTTTTTAATATTTTTAAAGAATTGATTACCATTACAGGCGGTGACGTTGCAGAAACCTTACATTGGCTTACCAACCTCGACAAACAATACAACCTGACTAACGCCTCCTATGGTATAGGGGATTTCATTGAAGATCTTAAAAAGAAAGGGTTTTTAAGTGAAAATGCAGCCGAGGGAAAATTTGAAGTAAACTCTAAAATGGGGCAATTTATAAGGCAGTCTGCTTTAGAAGAGATTTTTGGTAAGTTAAAAAAATCCAAAAGAGGCAACCATAAATCGTCTTTTACCGGTAAAGGGCAAGACTCCGGAACGGATTTAAAACCCTTCGAATATGGCGACTCTATCAACGATATTGCTTTAACAGCCTCTATCAACAATGCCTTTATCAACCATGGATTGGATAATTTCCATTTAACAGAAAATGATCTTGAAGTAAGGGAATCCGAGTACAGCACCTCTACTTCTACTGTGCTCATGATCGACATCAGCCATTCTATGATCCTTTATGGCGAAGACAGAATTACGCCAGCAAAAAAAGTGGCCATGGCTTTAACAGAACTCATGGCAAAAAAATACCCTCAAGACCAATTGGACATACTTGTATTTGGCAACGACGCCTGGCCTATTGAAGTGAAAGACCTACCCTACCTGCAAGTAGGGCCCTACCATACCAATACCATTGCGGGGTTGGAATTGGCAATGGACATGCTAAGAAAAAGAAAGTCTGCCAACAAACAAATATTTATGATTACCGATGGCAAGCCCACTTGTATGAAAAAGGGCATTAAATATTATAAAAATAGTTTTGGCTTGGACCCAACCATAATCAACAAAACTACCGATTTAGCTATCAAATGTCGAAAATTAAACATTCCCATTACAACTTTTATGATTGCTTCAGACCCTTACCTTAAAAGTTTTGTAAAGGATTTCACAAAGGCAAACGGAGGTACGGCGTATTACAGCAGTCTGCAAGGTCTGGGCGAAATGGTGTTTGAAGACTACAAAAACAACAAAAGAAAAAATTTCAAAAAAAGACTTTAACAATGACCCAATATACCAAAGCCAACACGTTAGGCGAATTAAAGGCATTAGACTACCAGCCAAAACCAATTAAACAAGAACTTCGAGACAACCTTATTTACAATATTGAACACAATATCAATACATTTGAAGGCGTATGGGGGTATGAAGATACTGTTATTCCAGATATTGAAAGGGCCATTTTGTCTGGTCACAACTTTAATTTACTCGGTTTAAGAGGGCAAGCCAAAACCAGAATTGCCAGACAATTAACCAACCTACTTGACCCGTTTATACCAATTATTGCAGGATCCGAAATCAACGATGATCCCTTTAATCCAATCAGCAATTACGGTATTAGCCAAATTGCACAACATGGAGACAATACACCTATAGAATGGCTGGCCAATACCAATAGGTACACCGAAAAGCTGGCAACACCAGATGTTTCAACTGCAGACTTGATTGGAGACATTGACCCCATAAAAGCGGCTTCTATGAAACTATCTTATTCGGATGAACAAATCATTCATTTCGGACTGGTACCAAGAGCACACAGAGGAATATTTGTAATTAATGAACTACCGGATTTACAGGCCAGAATCCAAGTAGCATTGTTCAATATTTTACAAGAGGGAGACATCCAAATTAGAGGTTTTAGGTTGCGGTTGCCCTTGGATATTCATTTTATTTTCACGGCCAACCCCGAAGATTACACCAACAGGGGCAGTATTGTCACTCCTCTAAAAGATAGAATTGGAAGCCAAATACTTACACACTACCCCGATTCAATTGAAATAGGTAAAAAAATAACCCAGCAAGAAGCCAAATTGTTCGAAGATCAAAATAAGAAAGTAACCATCAATAGTTTGGCAGAAGACCTAATTGAGCAAATTGCTATTGAAGCTAGAAACAGCGAATACATCGATGAAAAAAGTGGTGTTTCTGCCAGGCTTACTATTTCGGCCTTAGAAAACTTAAGAAGCGCTGCCCATCTCAGGGCTTTAAAAAACAAAGAGTCCAAAACGCATATTCGCGTGGTAGATTTCATAGGCATTATTCCTTCCATGACTGGTAAAATTGAATTGGTGTACGAAGGAGAACAAGAAGGGGTGTCAATCGTTGCACAAAACCTTGTGGGAAAGGCCATTCGATCTTTATTTACACAATACTTTCCAGATCCAGAATTAAGCCGAAAAGCCGACAAGAATCCCTACCAAGAAATTGTAAAGTGGTTCAACGACGGAAACAATGTAGAGTTGCTGCAAACCAATTCTGACAAGGATTACACCAAACAATTAAACAACATTCCTGGGTTAGTGGAATTGGTGGGCAATATGGATCCAAAACCCGCAATTGCTGAGCATCCATTTTTGATGGAATTCGCTCTCAACGGCTTAGCCGAATACAGCCAACTGAGCAAACACTACATTCAAAATGGCACCGGTTTCAAAGACCTATTAAGCAGTATGTTGTCTTTTAAAGATCTGGAAAGAGACGACGAGTAAAAAACATCCAGTTATTTCAATAGGTGGTATTCCTCTTGAATAATAGACTCCAATTGGTCCGAATTATTTAAAAACAAAGTGATTCTTCTCAATTGATTTTTTGTTCGGGCCAAATTTTCATTTTCAAATGTAGTAGCGTAGTACTTATCTCCTATTAAAAAGTCAGCTAAAAAACGCAAAGCCATCAAATAGGTGAGCAAAATACCTCCAAAGTTCAGAGAGCTCAATTCGTCTTGGGTTAAAAAGGTGTGGGTTTCTTGCAAAAACCCTTTGACCATGGCTCTATAGTTTTCTAGATTCAATTCAATTTTGGAAAGGTCTACTTCATTTTCTTTAACAGGACAAACAAACGACCGCATCATATCGCCAAAATCGTACATCACATACCCAGGCATTGTAGTATCTAAATCAATTACAAAAGCAAGTCCGTCCGTTTTTTGATACAACAAGACATTGCTCAGTTTGGTATCGTTGTGGCAAACTCTAAGTGGCAAACCAGA
The DNA here is from genome assembly GCA_900537185.1 of Cytophagales bacterium Alg240-R148. Lineage (GTDB taxonomy): Bacteria > Bacteroidota > Bacteroidia > Cytophagales > Cyclobacteriaceae > Alg240-R148. The sequence goes on along the minus strand of LS999826.1, from coordinate 262,772 downwards.
GGTTACAAAATCTGTCCATTTCTCTACTACCCAATGCAATTCTTTCAAACGCCCCACCACCTTTTTGGCTACTGCAATGCGTTCCTTTTTTCCATGGAGCAGCGCATCTTCCAATTGTTGAAAACGGACGGCAGGATTGTGAAAATTGGTCAATGTTTCTTGTAAGCGACTCGGAGATAAGGATATAAAGGAAGCTAAAAACTTCCCATATCCGCGGGCGGCTTCAAAACTTTGAATCGGAGTTTGAACAAAATCATAAGAACAGACACCTTCCACAAAATCGGCCAAACGCCACCAAACGCCTGATGCAGCATCTTCTACTTTATAATCTCCACTAAGGCTTTGTAGTTGGGGCAATATTGGGGAAGTGGTAGACGCACTACTGGCAAATTCTTGTAGTGTTTTTTGGTTTTCAAATATTTTCTCTGGTGCTGAAAACACCTCCGTATTTATACCCTGTAATAAAAAAGAGGCTGAACCTTCTACTACTTTGTAGGTAAAATTGATGTGGCCACCCGCCACAACATAAAAATTCCGGTCCTGAAAATCAGGCCGGAATTGATTCATAATAGAATTTAAATGCGCTTGGCTGAACTTCAAAATTAACCCAGTTTGTTTGGGTACAACCCTTTGGCTACTTTCTCTTTCAATCCAGCAACAACAATGGGACGGTCTTCTTTGTAAGTAACGCCTATCCATTGTTCGTCCGTTGGCAATACTTCGACTGTTGCCGTTTTATCTTGGATCATTTTATCCACAACATCCGGAATCAGAAATTCCGATTTTGGGTCTGCATGGTTGTCTCTTACAAACTCTTGCATTAGTTCTTCTGAAGTTGCAAATATATTTTGGGTAAAGCCCCAAAAATTCATAGAAACAAAACTACTGTCATCCAGTGTTTCTTCTTTGTCATTTTTAACAAAAACAACCTCATTTCCCGCCTTCCTTTGCACTTTGGTTAACTCCGTAATTTGGCTTAAAAAATTATTGTTGTCTACCTGGCAATATCCTCTGGATACAGTACCGTGATCGGACAATGTGTTTTTTAATTTATACCCAGCCATAAAAAACTCAGAACCATCTTTTGAATTCTTAAAAGCGTCGGCCATAAGTTGGAAAGAACCTGCACCATAAAAGTCATCGGCATTGATAATAACAAAAGGGCCATTTATTAAGTGGCTAGCAGCAAGCATTGCATGCGCCGTACCCCATGGTTTTAGTCGGCTGCTATCGTATGCTTCTGTATATTTTGTATAAGCATCTTGAAATGCTATTTCAATTTTAATTTTCCCATTGAAACGGTCCTCGTAATGGGCTTCGAATGTTTCTTTTAAATCTTTTCTAATAATAAAGACTACTTTGTCAAACCCAGCATTAATGGCATCATGTATTGAATAATCCATTATTGTTTCTCCTGAGGGACCCACGCCATCCAGTTGTTTTACTCCACCGTACCTGCTTCCAACACCTGCAGCTAAAATTACCAAAGTTAATTCCATAATATTGTATCCTTATTTTTTTCCAAAGCTACTAAAAAGATTAAAAGTACCGAACCATGCCATGAAAAATTAAACAATTTAAAATTATTTTAATCTTGTATTCATCTTATTCTAACACAGTTGGTTAACTACCTTCCGGCTTATATTTATTTTAATCAAATTTCAACTTGCGCATCAAACGGAACATGACCGCCATCGCCACAACGCTCAACCCGCCTAAAATAATTCCTTGTAATAGGTTGCCATAAACCAACCCACCAATTGAAAAAAGGGCGCTGTAAATGGCTATACACCCTACAAACACCAAAAGAATTTGCAAGGGCATTTGCCACCCATTGCCTTCTCCTTCGGTTATATCTATACCTTCTGCCTGTGCCTCTTCCACTACTCGTTTCCAACCTGGCCCACCTGGTTTTGTCAATTTATAAAAGGACCTCAAAATTTCTTTATCTTCTGGCGGGCTGACCAACATGCCAATTATCCAAGATACAGTAACCACAAAGAATGTAAGCAACAGTTTGGAGGTGAACCCATCCAGCACCCAAAATTGTACTGTTGCATCCTCTACATATAAAACCAAAACAACTGCCATCACGGTAGCCACCACCATGGCCACTATTTCCGTTACGGCATTGATGCGCCACCAAAACCAGCGCAATAAGTATATTGTTCCTGTACCAGCGCCAGACAATATCAAAATATTAAAAGCTTGGGTTGCATTGTCCAAAACTGTTAAAGACAACGTACCAGCAATTACCATTAATACGACTGTAGTTAACCGGCCCATGCCCACCATTTGTTTTTCTGTGGCATCTGGCTTCACAAATCGTTTGTAAAAATCATTTACAAAATAGGAAGACCCCCAATTAAGGTGCGTCCCGATGGTAGACATATAAGCTGCTATAATGGAGGCCACTACCAAACCCAACCAACCAGGCCCCAGCTTGGTCAGCATAGCCGGGTAGGCAACATCGTGTTTTAAATATTTTACATCGATGTTTGGGAAAGCGCCTCGAATGGATTCTAAATCCGGGTATAGAATCAATGAAGCCAAAGCTACAATTATCCAGGGCCACGGCCTTAGCGCATAATGGGCAAAATTGAATAACATAGTAGCGCCAACTGCATTTTTTTCATTTTTTGCAGACAACATTCTTTGTGCTATATACCCGCCACCACCTGGTTCTGCTCCTGGGTACCAAGCAGCCCACCATTGGATGGCAATAGGAATCAATAAAAGCGGCACCCAAACCGACGGTTCTGAAAAATCTGGCATCGCACCCAGTTTATCTTGAATGGCCGGATGGGAAATTAACTCTGTAAGCCCTCCTATTTCCGGTTGGCTTACCGCCACATACGCCGCATAAACTGCACCAAACATAGCTATGCCGTATTGGAAAAAATCTGCCCACACCACACCTTTTATTCCACCTAATGAAGCATACAGAACCACAACCAACGAAGCTCCTATTACTACTTGATAAGGTGGAATTCCATCCAACATGACCCCACCAATTTTAATGGCGGCCAATGTAACCGTGCCCATGATTAAACAATTGAAGAATATGCCCAAATAAATCGATCGAAATCCTCTTAAAAAAGATGCCAATTTACCCGAGTACCTAATTTCATAAAACCCTAGGTCTGTTACAACTGCTGACTTCCTCCACAACTTGGCATAAATAAAAACTGTAACCATACCCGTTATTAAGAATGCCCACCAGGCCCAATTTTTGGACACTCCATTTTCTCTTACAAACCCAGTAACTAAATTAGGAGTATCGGCTGAAAACGTACAAGCCACCATAGAAACACCAAGGAGCCACCACGGCATGCCACGCCCTCCCAAGAAAAAGGATTCTGAATCTTTGCCTGCAGACCGCGATGCTGCCCAGCCTATCCCTAAAACAACCACAAAAAAAATACCTACGATTATCCAATCTATTGTTTGAAGTGCCATTGGTTTAATTTATTGAAAAATGAAAAAATTCAATTTTCAATATAACAGATAAAGGGAATGATAAAAAATTTGCGATTTAAAAAGTCAAAATCTGCATCCACCTTCTTTAAAGCAGCATGAAACAAAAGTTTGATCAAAATAAATGTAAAAACCATGTCACAACATAGGTTAAGTTTTTTTGTTATATTTTATATTATATTATTCACATTTTTCACAAATCCATTGGCGATTCTATTGGAAAGTACTATATTTGTCTTGCTATCAACCTTAAATACCGGTTTGTGGCCATTTTTTTTTAATTTTAAAACCTATTCTATGAGCCCTAATAATGAATCTATTCATGACGCTATTGGTATGTCCAATTTGGACTACGAAAAAGCGCTTCAAGACATTGTCGAAAGCGAGAACAGTGTTTCAGATTTTAATTTTTTCCTAAAAAACATTCAGAACAAAAAGGAGTGTAAACGTGCAGCACAACAGTTAGAAAATGACCAATTTCAATTTTCTCACACCCTAATGAAAGCCAGAATCAAAGGGAATTCGCTGTACAGCAAACACCTTGGATTAATTAAAATTGGGTTAAAAGATGACCCTCAATTGCTACCAGACAACAGCAACAATATTAAAAGGAAACTTAACATCAAAGAATGGATCGAAGAGTCAAAAAACTTTTACAACCAGGTGTTGGCCTCTCCTCGATTGTTAGCTGAATTTGAAAAATTTGATATTACACATGTCGAATTAAGCAATGGCGCTGGTTTGATACACGAGATTGAATCACTGAACTCTAAAATTGAGCAAATAGCAGTTTATCTAAAAGAACTAGCTAACAAAAGAAAATCTTTGATTCAAGAAGAAAATCAAAAAATTTCAGTTTAGAAGGTAAACCCCGTATGATTTTTATTTGTTTCAATCTATTCCTAGTTTTAGGTAAACTGAAGAACTATGAAAAAGATTTTAGCATTACTCCTTTTTGCACCGCTTTGTTTCATATCCAGTGCACAAGTAAACAAGGCTCCTGAAATAAAAGAAGGAGAAGGTCCATGGAAACAATTAATTATACGGGGTGCTACGCTCATTAGAGGCAATGGCGCACCTGCACAAGGCCCGGTGGACATTGTAATTGAAAACAACACCATTACCAACATCCAATCTGTCGGTTATCCTGGAGTAGCAATCAACGACAATAGAAGACCTCAACTCAAAGAAGGAGGCAAAGAGATTCAAGCAGAAGGCCAGTTTGTTCTTCCTGGCTTTATTGATATGCACGGCCATATTGGTGGAAAAGCCCAAGGGGCCAATGCTGAATATGTTTTCAAGTTATGGATGGCCCATGGCATCACTACAGTAAGAGAGCCAGGTTCATTCAACGGGCTCGACTGGGTGCTCGATCAAAAGAAAAAAAGCAATCAAAACAAAATAACAGCTCCTAGAATCATTGCCTATACTGGATTCGGTCAAGGCTCCGAAGACCCCATAAGCACACCAGCAATGGCAAGAGAATGGGTGATTGCCAATGCAAAAAAAGGAGCAGATGGTATCAAGTTTTTTGGTGCTAGGCCAGAGATCATGCAAGCAGCATTAGATGAAAACAAAAAACTAGGCAAAGGTGCAGCCATGCACCATGCCCAACTAGACGTGGTGGGCTGGAATGTTCTGAATAGTGCCAATGCTGGGCTCACGACAATGGAGCATTGGTATGGGCTGCCAGAGGCACTTTTTGATAACAAAGAAATTCAAGACTACCCAGTAGATTACAACTACAACAATGAACAACACCGGTTTGCTGAAGCTGGTAGGTTATGGGCGCAGGCCGCTCAACCAGGGTCAAAAAAGTGGAATGAGGTTATGGACAAACTATTGGCCTTGGACTTTACATTGGACCCCACTTTTAATATTTATGAAGCCAGCAGAGACCTGCACAGAACCAGAAGGTTAGAATGGCATGAAACTTATACCTTGCCGTCTTTGTGGAAATTCTTTCAGCCCAGTAAAATTTCGCATGGGTCTTATTGGCACTATTGGAGCACAGAAGAAGAAGTGGATTGGAGAAAAAACTACCAACTATGGATGACTTTTGTAAATGAATATAAAAACAAAGGAGGGCGGGTTACTACTGGATCTGATTCTGGCTTTATTTTCCAGCTCTATGGCTTTGCCTATGTACGAGAACTTGAATTACTTAGAGAGGCAGGATTTCACCCGCTAGAGGTTATCAAATCTGCCACCCTCAATGGTGCACAAGCTCTTGGCATGGAAGACCAAATAGGCAGTGTTGAAGTGGGCAAACTAGCTGATTTGATCATAGTAAACGAAAACCCGTTGGCCAACCTAAAAGTTCTATATGGCACCGGTGCTATTAAGCTCAACGAGGACAATACCGTCACCCGCACTAAAGGCATTGTGTACACTATTAAAAACGGGGTGGTTTACGACGCCAAACAACTCTTAAAGGATGTGAAAATCATGGTGGAAGAAGCAAAAAAAGCATCGGGTTTTGAATTGACTCAGCCAGGAATGAAATAATAAGGCACATGTATTGGTTTGGATTCATTGCTGCGGCGGCAGCTGTATATTTCTTCTACAACGCGTCAAAAAGACACCGGTTATTGGCTAGAATAAAAAACACACCCTTTCCTTCTGAGTGGAGGGAAATTCTTATCAAAGAAGTTCCTTTTTATAACGCCTTAGAACAACAAGACAAAAACAGATTAGAACAAAACATTCAGTATTTTATTTATACAACAAGAATTACGGCCATTCAATCCAAACTAACTGAGGAACTAAAAGTTTTGGTAGCTGCTAGTGCTTGCATTCCTGTATTTGGAATAGCCAATTGGAGTTACGACAATTTAGGGGAAGTGCTGTTGTTTCCTGCAAAACTTGAGAACCACTTAGTGGAATTCGAAGGAGAAGGTGCAGTACTAGGCCGGGTACAGCCCTATAAAAACAGCTACATTCTGTCTCTTTCTGAGCCGGCATTAAGGCAAGGTTTTAAAAACATTCAAGACAAACACAATGTTGGCATCCATGAGTTTGCCCACATAATTGATCAAATGGACGGCTCCATAGATGGTACACCGGAAACGATTCTTCCATCGGAATTGGTACCTACTTGGAAAAACTTAGTGCACCAAGAAATAAAAAAAATAAAAGCCAAGGCATCAGATATCAACAGCTACGGAGCGACCAACGAAGCAGAATTTTTTGCAGTAGCGACAGAGTACTTTTTTGAAGACCCCCTGAAGTTTAAAAAAAGACACCCTGCAATTTTCGAAGTCTTAGAAAAAACTTTTCACCAAGATTTAGACAACAAAAGCTATTTTAACACCGATCGGTATTTGCACCCTTTTGGTGCCAAAATTTCCAGAAACGCCCCCTGCCCTTGTGGTAGCAAAAAGAAATATAAAAACTGCTGTTTAAAAGATTAAAATATGAAAACATTGCTCCTGATGCGCCATGCAAAATCCTCTTGGAAATTCCCTGAATTAGATGATTTTCAACGCCCTTTAAACGGCCGTGGTAAGCGCAATGCTCCAACCATGGGCCAGCGGATAAAAGCAACCAATTACTCCATAGGCTGTATAATGAGCAGTCCTGCTGTTAGGGCCTTTACTACCGCAAGCACAATAGCGCAAGCAATTGGTTTTGATCAAAATAAAATCATAAAAGAGCCTAGTTTGTACATGGGCAGCTCCAGTGCTTTTTTGTCCTGTATCCAACAATTTCCTGAAAACACAGAAGTGGGGATGTTATTTGGCCATAACCCAGCAATTACTTCATTTACCAACCAACTGACCAACCACCATGTAGACAATGTTCCTACTTGCGGTGTTGCCTGCATTGGGTGGGATATAAAATTATGGTCTGAAGCAAATAGGCACCAAGGCAAACTGCTGTGGTTGGATTTTCCTAAAAATGAAAAAGGACCCTTAAAAGGACCCTTTTTGTCTACAATATAAACTCGCTCAAATCTTTATTTTTCACCAGCCCTTGTAGTTTTTCTTGAACCAGTTCTTTTGTAACCAATATTTTTGCGTTGGCCCCTATTTTGTCGGGCACATCAAATAAAAATTCATTCAACAAGGTAGACATTACGGTATGCAACCTTCTTGCGCCAATGTTTTCTACTTCTTCATTGATGTGAAAAGCAGTTTCTGCAATTTCCAAAAGTGCGGCATCATCAAACTCCAGCTGAACAGATTCTGCTGACAACAATGCGGCATATTGTTTGGTTAGTGCATTCTTAGGCTCTTTTAAAATTTGATAAAAATCATCCTTGGTTAAGCCTTGCAATTCTACTCTTATGGGAAACCTGCCTTGTAATTCTGGGATTAAATCGGATGGTTTGGATACATGAAAGGCTCCAGCTGCAACAAACAAGATATGATCTGTTTTGATGACACCATACTTGGTACTCACGGTACTGCCTTCTACTATTGGAAGTAAATCGCGTTGCACCCCTTCTCGGCTAACATCTGGACCTCCTCCTTTTTTTGCCGAAACGGCAATTTTATCAATCTCGTCGATAAAAACGATACCGGTATCCTCGGCTTTTTTGATTGCTTCTTCCTTGACCTCATCCATATCAATGAGCTTAGAAGACTCTTCTTCTAACAAGAGTTCTCGTGCTTCGGCGATGGTCACCTTCCTCTTTTTACTCTTTTTAGGCATCATGCCACTCATCATTTCCTGAAGGTTCATCATAGAAGCTTCGTCAATCATTCCGCCTCCAATAATACCTGCTCCTGGCCCTCCCGACTGCTTTACACTGATTTCAATTTTGCGATCTTCCAGTTCACCATTCTTTAACTTTTCTCGAAAACGCTCCCTAGTTTTCTCATTGAGTTCTTGATCGGACTGGGGTGTTTCCGTACCCGATGACTGTACCGGTGTAATGGTTGTATTGTCCGTTTTTTTTATTGGGGGAATCAAAGCATCTAGTAGAATATCTTCTACCATTTCCTGGGCTTTTTCTCTTACTTCTTCTTGTTTTTTAGTTTTAACTAACGTAACCGACTGTTCTACCAAATCCCTTACCATGCTTTCAACATCTCTACCAACATATCCAACCTCTGTAAATTTAGAAGCTTCTACTTTGGTAAAAGGCGCATCGGCTACTCGTGCCAACCTTCTAGCAATTTCAGTTTTTCCTACACCTGTAGAACCGATCATCAATATATTATTGGGAATAATCTCCTTCTTCATTTCTTCGGAAGCATTCATCCTTCTCCAACGGTTTCTAAGTGCTATTGCCACATTCTTTTTTGCATCTACCTGTCCAATTATGTATTTGTCCAGTTCTGCAACTATGGCCCTGGGTGTTAAATAAATGGTGTTGTCTATCATCGTAATGCTCGTTATTTCTTTTTAAATTTTTTTGTATCAATTGCCAAAGACAAACTATGGTGTTTGCCACCCAAATGATAACTCCCTTTGGCATATGAAAAAGCTATCATTTTAACTCGAATCAGCATTCCATATGAAATACCTGACCCACCTCCAGCATTGGTCAACTTCAACTCTTTTCTTACCTTGTGGTTGTAACCAAAGAACACATTGAAATTATTGCTGAGTATCAATTCTCCCGCTACATTTATATGGCTCATTACTTCATCTATACCCCCTGAAGGTGCCCGCTCATAGGGCTGTTGAAGTCGCTCATTTACACCATAACCTGTTAATGTAAAACGCACGGGCATGTATTCAGGTTTATAACTTCCTCCAATTTGCAAATCAAATGGCAACGAACTATTGCTCGATTGGGTATAGTCGGACAATACCACTCCCATGTTTTTAAACAGCATAGACAAGACCATTGCTTGCTTGGGGTGTTTAAATGAAACTATTGCATCTACCATTATTGCGGATGCCCTATAACTACCCAAGTTGGACAACGCCATTTTTAAGTTACCGCCTGCAGCGAAATTTCCAAATGTGTTCGAATAACCCAAACTAAAAACAGAAGAACCTGCAGATTGTTTACCAATGCTATTGCCCGATGGATCAAAAGCATCTACTTGACCATACCCAATACTGGAAAACCCTGCTACCAATTGATGGGACCGTAATTTAAACGGGACAATTAACTGGAAATTATTGGTTTTATTAAGGTAGGCGCCATAACTCATACCAGCCAATGTGGATACAGAACTATCCACCAAGGTAGGCGCTTGGTACAAGGCACCAACAACACCCCCTGAAGATATGTTCTTATTGCCCATTCCTACAGTTTTAGTGGAGAAGGGCACATCCAAAAATGAAAATGTACCAGACTGCTGTGCCATGGCACATGCCGTGCTCCAAGTAAAAACTAAGAATAAGGAAACTACCCGCATCAAACTACTTAGGGTTTCACATTTGAAAAATCAAATTTTATGGCCCTACTCACTTTTTTATCTAATAGAGCATAGCTTAAAACTTCGTTGACATTGTCGACGTAGTTGATTTTCAACCCTTCAATATAGCGCTCCCCAATGTCCTCTACGTCCCTTTTGTTTTTATTACAAAGTATAATTTCTTTTATTCCAGCTCTTTTTGCTGCAAGAATTTTTTCTTTTATCCCACCAACTGGCAATACTTTTCCTCTTAAGGTTATTTCTCCTGTCATGGCCAAGTTGGCTTTTACTTTTCTTTGTGTAAATACAGAAGCCAATGAAGTGAACATTGTGATACCAGCAGATGGACCATCTTTTGGAACCGCCCCAGCTGGCACGTGTATGTGCAGATCATAATTATCAAATACCCTATAATCAATATTTAATATATCGGCATGCGCTTTTAAGTAAGTCAAAGCTGCCATGGCCGACTCTTTCATTACATCACCAAGCTGACCCGACAACGTCAATTTACCTTTCCCTTTGCTCAGTTTGGATTCAATGAAAAGAATTTCACCACCTACTGATGTCCAAGCCAGACCAGTCACAACACCAGCGATGTCATTGCCTTGGTATATTTCATTGTCAAATATTTCAGTACCTAAAACATCCACCACTTGCTTAGCGGTGATTTTAGGTTCGTATTGCTCCTCCATAGCTACAGACTTGGCCACATTTCTCACAACGGAACCAACTTGCCTTTCTAACGTCCGGACTCCGGACTCCCTTGTATACCCTTGAATTAATTTTACTACACCATTTTTATTAAACGAAACATCGCTTTTGGTAAGTCCATGGTCTTTCAACTGTTTTGGAATCAGGTGTTTTTTGGCTATTTCATATTTTTCTTCCAGCGTATACCCCGTAATTTCAATAATCTCCATTCTATCCCTCAATGCTGGGTGTATGGTATCTAAGGAGTTGGCCGTAGCAATGAACAGCACCTTGGAAAGGTCGTAATCTACTTCCAGGTAATTGTCAACAAAAGCATTGTTTTGCTCTGGATCCAATACCTCTAACAAAGCCGATGATGGATCTCCTCTAAAGTCAGAACTTACTTTGTCTATTTCGTCTAAGATGAATACAGGATTCGAAGTCCCTGCTTTTTTAATGCTGTGTATTACTTTACCAGGCATGGCGCCAACATAAGTTTTGCGATGGCCTCTAATTTCAGCCTCGTCGTGTACACCGCCTAAAGACATCCGTACATACTCTCTATTCAATGCCTCTGCTATAGATTTTCCTAAAGAAGTTTTACCAACTCCAGGAGGTCCATACAAACAGAGAATGGGGCCTCGCATGTCTTTTTTTAGTTTGAGCACAGCCAAATACTCAATAATTCTTTCTTTTACTTTTTCCAGACCATAATGCTCCCTGTCCAAAATTTTCTTGGCTCTATTCAGGTTGAAATTATCTTTGCTGAAATCATTCCATGGCAACTCTGTAAGAAGTTCACAGTAATTCATGGCAACGGGATACTCGGCTGCAGCTGGGTTCATCCTCAAAATTTTATCCAACTCCTTATTGAAGTGCTTGGCAATAGGTTCGTCCCAATTTTTAAGTGCGCCTTTAGAACGCAATTCTTCCACTTCCTGGTCCGGTCCGTCGTGGCCCAGTTCGTCCTGCAAAACTTTCATTTGCTGGCGCAAGAAATAGTCTCGTTGTTGCTGGTCTATGTCGGTATGGACTTTTTTCTGAATCTCATGTTTTAGCTCCAGCATTTGGATCTGCTTTAACATATGTTCCAGTAACAACATAGCCCTTTCTACCACATCATCAATTTCAAGCAATCGCTGCTTTTCATTAACATCTGCATTTAAATTAGACGACAAGAAATGCGTTAAAAAACTAGGGCTTTCAATATTGTCCAAAGCCAATTGCGCTTCTTGCGGTATGTCTGGGTTCAACTTGACTATTTTAGTAGCTGCCTCCACCAAAGAAGAGCTTAAAGCTTCCACCTTTGAATTTGGTTCTTCTTGGTCTTCATCGTTGAGTAAATTTACTTGTGCAGTAAAATAAGGATCATCTCCTAAAAATTTTTCAACTTTGAATCGGCGCTTTCCTTGGATTATAATAGTGGTATTGCCATCTGGAAGCACCAGCATTTTTATAATTTTTGCTATGGTGCCTACGCTGTATAAGTCTTCAAAAGATGGATTTTCAATGGAGACATTTTTTTGCGCAATTACCCCAATTGTTTTATTCCCTTTGTAAGCCTGTTTGACCAGTTGAACCGATTTTTTTCTTCCAACAGTAATCGGTAAAACAACACCTGGAAACAAAACTGTATTTCTAATTGGAAGTATTGGGAGCTCTGCCGGTAAATCCGACTCATCAAATTGAACTCCATCTTCTGGTGACACCAACTGTATTAAATCACCTGTATCTTCTTGTCCTAATTCTGATAGAACCAAATTATCTAAAAACATTGATTTCTCGTTACTCATATATCTCACCCTCTATGCCAAATTGACATTCACAATTCACAAAAAAGTTAAGCACTTTATGGCGCAATACCTATGCCAATAGTTAAATTAACATACAAAACTTTGTTATACTGACAAAATTGTCTGAAATTTAAAATTGTTTCATCACTTGCATGTCAATGTACTACAACAAATTCATTTCACTTGTTCTACTTTTTTCATTGTGCATGGGTCTTTCGGCAACAGCCCAAAAAAAAGAAAAGCGCAAAACTACACGGGTTGTACCTGCGGATACAGTTTTAACAGAAGTGGACCCCAGACCGCAGAAATACCACTTTAATTTCCATAACATCAACAGTACCCACCACTATTACAACGAGAAGCGGTATAAAAAAATAACCCAATTGCGAAAATCTGGAACCCCGCAAAAGTTGTATGCCGCGCTTAAGGAATACGTTGGCAACTTTGGAATATCCAACTTTTCTAAAAATACTTCTATGATATGGGAACTGGCCATTTTGTCAGAACAATTGGGCCAAACTGCTGAAGCCAAATATTTTTACAGGCTGGTATTAAAACACCACCGCCAAGATATCGACGTGCAGAAAATTAGAAAAAAATACGACTCTCTGGACCAACAGTTTAACCCAAAATATGTTGATTTGAGTTATTATTACCAACTAGTGGATGCAAGGAAAGAAATCGATACGCTGCAACCGCCTAGGGGAGTTTTATTGAATATGGGGGACTGGGTTAACTCTACCAAAGCCGATTACGGCCCTAGTTATTTAGACGAAATGGAGTTACTCATATTTACTTCACAACGCAACTCCAACCACAGAGGGGTAGACCTCAAATACGACGAAGACATTTTTTATACTACCAAATTAAACGACATTTGGGAAGAGGCGAAAGTAGTAAATGGGGTCAATTCTCAATACAACGAAGGTTCGCCATGGCTGACTAAAGATAAGAAACAGCTTTATTTCACCAGGTGCAATGCCCCCAACACCCATGGAGGTTGCGACCTGTACGTGGCACACCTCCAACAAGACAGTACATGGGGCACTATAAAAAACCTTGGTGCTAACATCAACAGCAAAGGTTGGGACTCCCATCCATCTTTGTCCCATGGCGAAGACACTTTGTTTTTCGCTTCTGACAAAATGGGCGGCTTTGGGTTGTCCGACATTTACTATACTACCAAAAATACGGACGGAACTTGGAAAGCCTCCAAAAATTTAGGACCTGTTGTAAACACAAGAATGAATGAGGTTAGTCCGTTTTACCACCATAAATTTGATGTGCTGTATTTTAGTTCTAACGGACAAAATTTCAATTTTGGGCAATACGACATATTCAAAACCTATCAAAGCAATGGATTTTGGGAAGAACCAAAAAACATTGGTCCTCTTGTAAATAGTGTTGGGTCAGAGTTTTATTTTACCATAGATGGCAACTCAAAAAACATCTACTATGCAAAATCTGATTCTTCTGGTTTGCACGAAATGGATTTATATTCCTTCCCGATGCCAATGGAAGCACAACCTAGTGCCACCGTTAGCTTCGAAGGCACTTTATTGGACAGTGAAACTGGTGACCCATTAAAAGGAATTGTTTCTATAATCGATTTAGACGAAGGGGTAGAAGTTGCACCCAAACACCTCGATCTACAAGGTCAATTTCAATTTGACCTCATAAATAAAAGAAAGTATTTGCTGATTATTCAAGGAGACGAGTATTTCAGAATTGAAGAAATTTTCCATTTAGATGGCGATACCAATGTGGACCTCAGTACCATTAAAATAGAGCCAAAATTAGAGTTTTCCTCTATAGAATTCGACAATGGAAAATCGGACTTAAAAGCCGAAATGTATGGCGATCTCAACCTAATTGTAGACTACATGCTGGACAATCCAGACGTATCCTTAAAGATCTCAGGACATACCGATTCTGATGGAGATGAAAATCTCAACCTTAAACTTTCTCAAGATAGAGCAGATGAAATAAAGAATTATTTAGTAGAATTTGGTAATATAGCGGCAGAAAGAATCGAAGCAGTTGGATTTGGGAGCTCAGCACCTATAGTAAATGAGTTAAGTGATGAAGACAAAAAGCTCAATAGGCGCGTAGAGTTCGAGATAATTAAAGAAAAATAACAATGACCTTAACGAAGAAAATCTGTTTATTTCTTTTATTTTTTGGTTTTAACATTTCAGTATTTGGGCAAAAGTATACCGGCGCATACGATAGCAATGCCATAAATTTGCTAATTAACAAGATTAGAATTGAGAATAACATTGACAGCATCAATGTTAACATCAATATTTTACTAAATATGGCAGACAGTTCAGAACAAGGAGCCAGTTTGAAGGCCTTAGTTTATGAACTCAAAGCGGAAAAATCGGATTCCTCTCAATATGAATCGTTGGTATATAACGCGCTTAGTTTTTATGAATTGGGCATGGATTCTATCAATATGTCCAGGGTTTTAAAAACGATCAACCAATACCATTTTAATCGGAGAGAATTTGCCAAAACCCTTATTACGGGTCAAAAACTGGTGGCGTTGTATGATTTTTTTAACGACAATCTTGCCATGAGTACCACGTACAACCAGATGGGTGAGGTCAGTGCCTATTTAGGAGATACATTAAAAGCTTTGCAATATTTCGAATCCGCCAAAAACAAAATTGCACTACTTCCAGACGAAATTCAGTTCATCACACCCTGGATTAACAAATCGGTCATTTATTTGGGAAAGAAACAATTAGATTCTGCTCAAATTGAATTGGAAGAACCAATTAAAATATTTGCTTCCAAAGACAAAATGGCTTTGCAATATGCCGATATTTTAATCCTTCTTTCTCAAATTGATATCAGTAAGAACAACTACGACGCTTGTGAAAAAAAATTAGAACAAGCCCTCAAAATATTCCAACACCACCAAAACCAATACGGGCTGTTATTGGTTTATTCTAAATTCTTAGCCTTGTATACAGAATTGGATGAGAAACAAAGCGCAGACTACTACGCCCTTGCTGGGGATAAAATTATTTCCAATGAGAACATCCAACCTGGCTTAATGAACTACGACGAACAAATGCTCATTTTCAAGCATTTGACCAACTACTATGAGATTGAGCAAGACTTTGAAAAAGCCTTTTTTTATGCCTCCAAAATCAACTCTGCTTTAAGCCAAATTAACTCAAAAGAAGAGTTGCAAAATTTATTGCAATCTCAAATTTCTACCGCAACCGAAAATGCCAAAATCAAAGCCTCTTTATTAGAAAGAGAAAACCAATTCAATCAAATCACCATCGAACGCCAAAAATACACCAATTATTTTGCTATCATATTCAGCATTGCCATATTGGGTCTTGCAGCATTTACTTACAATACTTATTTAAAAAATAAAAAAATCACCCAAGAGCTTAAAGTATCGAGCGCTAAAGTGCAAGATGTTAATGCCAACTTGGAAAAAATAGTACGGGATAGGACACTGAACCTCCTGCAAACTCAAAAAGAGCTAGACCAATTCCTGTACCATGCTTCCCACGATTTAAGACGTCCACTTACCTCGTTTTTCGGGTTGGTGGATATTGGTTTCCAAAACACAGACAACGAAGCAGTTGTTAATGTTCTAGAACTTATTCAAAGCAATGCAAAAGACATGGACAAGTTGGTTCTCAATTTAAGGTTGTTAAGTGAGCTCTATTATGTAGAAAACAAAAAAGAATATGTCGATGTATTGCAGCTGATTGAAGAAGTAAAACTAAAGTTCAAAAATAAGATAGCAGACAAAGATATTTTTATCACCTACGATGCCCAGGCTCCAAATGAAATTTACTCGTTTAAACCTGTTGTTCATGCCATCTTAGAAAAAACAATAGAAAACAGCATTGATTTTGCCTCTTCCAATAAAGGTAAAATAGTGATAACAATGTCCGAGCAAACCGACGGAATTGAAATAATTATTTCGGATAACGGCCAAGGGATATCTCCTTTAATACATGAAAAAATTTATGACATGTACTATAGAGGGAATGAAGAATCCAAGGGCAATGGCCTGGGGCTGTATATTGTTAAAAAGGCGGTTGAATTAATGAACGGTAGTATTACCTTACAAAGCGAGCTCAACGAAGGCAGCACCTTCACCATCCGATTAAGCTAAACTAAACCCCCGAACGAATTAGGTCTTGCCGGTATTATTCCGGCACTTAAAATTCCCAAACCCTAACACTAGCACCAACTTTTCTACTTCTAATGCGACAGAACCTAACCGCTCCTGGTGGCAGTAGTTTCCTTTCCAAAATTAACAAACATCCACCTCTTCCATTATCTATGGGCAAATGAGTGGGAACAAAAAAAGGGAAGCCTTTCGACTTCCCCTTTATCACCTTTAAAATAATACTAATTAATATCCAGGATTTTGATCTGATGCGGTCAAGCTCGTATTGGCATTGATTTCAGCAATTGGAATTGGCAGAATAAATTTATCATTCGGATAAGTCTCAACAAATGACTCTGTTGATCGTATCATGTTGATGTCCTTTTTCTTTCTATTCAAATCAAACAACCTATTTCCTTCGAAATTCAGCTCTTTTCTTCTTTCTTCTAAAATCTTATCTTTCAATGCTTGGCCTGTTTCCACCACATCTGGTGCAGTAGGCCACGCTCTTTTTATTATTGTTTCAAGATCCGCTTGGGCTGCTGCCTCATCCGCTCCACCGAGTTCAGCATTCGCTTCTGCTCTTATCAAATACATTTCTGACAGTCTCAAAACAGGAATATTATCTTCTTTTGTAGCCGCCTGAGCATATTTATTTACAAAGAATGCCGGATCTTCTGCTCCAGTTCGCACCCCTTGTTCCATCAAATCCAAGCGCACATCGGCTGGATCAAACAAATCAAATAAGTCTTGAGACGATAGCCCATCTCCATACCCAACTTGGGCATAGAAATAACCAAGTGCATTGGAACCTGGGTTGTCAACTAAAGTGTTGGCCACAGAAAACATAGATTCTGAACTATATGCAGAAGCCCAACTGCCAGCGTATTCTGCATTAGTCAGCAATACATAGGCGCCATCCGAAATCACTTCAGTAGCGAGTTTTCTGGCTTTGTCCCACTCCTCTTTGTACAAATGTACTTTGGCTTTGATGCCTTTGGTTGCTAAAACAGACAACCTACCCTGATCAGAATTAACTGTCATCTTGGCAATGGCTTGCTCCAAGTCACTTTCAATTTGCTCGTAAATGGCTTTTACAGAAGAGCGCTCCGGGTTCAATATTTCACCTGATAGATTGCTCGTTACCAAAATCACACCTGGATGGGATGCATCTGCTGTGAAATTATATGGCTGCGAAAAGAACCTGGAAAGATCAAAATAAGCCAAAGCCCGCAAGGCGTGTGCCTCTCCTATCAATTGATTGGCTTCGTCCTTTAATTCATCATTAAACTCCAAAGTACTGGCTTGCTCAATAATGATATTGGCGTTGGCAATCACATGGTATAAAATGTCCCAAGTACCCTTGGCATATCCATCGTTTTCATCCACGATAAAAGCATCATAATCCAAATACCTACCTGCGTTGTTCTGACTAACAAATGCATTGTCACTCATTATTTCAGGAATCAACATAAAAGATCGGCCGTAGTAACTGGAAGATTGCAAGTCGTTGTACACCCCATTTACTGCTGTATTCAGAGATGGAAGGTCCCGCACGGCATTTCCCGTTGCCACTTGTTGCTCCATTTTAACATCCAAATAACTCTCACTACACCCCGTAGCCATGGCTACAACGGAAGCGGTCATTAATACTTTAAATATCTTTTTCATACAACTTTCTAATTAAAAGCTAATGTCTAAACCAAATAATACTTGTTTAGAGATTGGAATTTGCTGGTCCAAACGACCACTCAAAAATGTTTCCGGATCTCTATCCAATGTTTCACTCTTCACGTAAGTCCACAAGTTGCTTCCTCTTGCATAAACCCTAACATTAGACAACTTGATTTTTGAAACCCAAGCACTAGGTAGGTTGTATGCCAACGTGATATCTCTAAGACGGATGTAAGACCCGTCGTATAAAAACCTTGTGGAGGTCATACTAGAACTTCCCGATTGTTTGTTTCCATAAACAACACGCGGCACATCTGTTTGATCTCCTGGTTTTTGCCATCTTCTTTCGAAAATTTGTCTCGACATATTACCCGTACTACTCAATCTTCTAGAACCGTCTGTCATCATGTAACGGTCCCAAGTATTGTACAGTTGGGTACCCCAATTGAAGTTAAATTGAAAAGAAAACTCAATTCCTTTGTAACTCAAATTATTGGTTAGTCCACCAAACCATTTAGGAAGGGAAGTTCCTTGGTTAAAAGGTTGGGCATCGCCATAAACATTCGTTTTCTCTGTTTTGGATTCATCCAACCACCATTCAGCATCACCAGTATCGGCATTCACACCAGCATATCCTGGCATGTAATAACTGTTAAACGGCTTGCCTTCTTCGTAGATGGTCGTTCCTGAAATAATTCTTCCTTCTGTACCAACCACATCTGTAATTTCATTTTTAAGAGTTGAGAAATTAAAACTTGTTTCCCAAGTAAAGTCTGCCTTTTGAATGTTTACAGAATTCAAAGAAAGTTCAATTCCTTTGTTGCTCATGGCCATTGTATTTTGGTACAACTCATCCAACCCGTTCGTAGACGATACTGGAGCTGTGTACAACAATGCAGAAGAAGAACGGTTGTAATAGTCAACAGAACCCGTTAGTCGGTTAAACAAGGAGAAGTCCACACCGATGTTGAACATGCTGTTCTTTTCCCATGTTAAATTTCCATTTTCAATATTGGACATGGAATAACCTGGGTTCCCATTGTAATCTGCACCAGTTGCAAAATAACCTTTGGACGCATGGTCATCAATACCCGATTGGTTACCGTTTTCTCCTATGCTCGTTCTAATTTTCAGTTCTGAAATAAACTCAGCACCACTTAAGAAATCTTCTTTGTGTAAATTCCAAGAAGCACCAGCCGACCAAAAATTACCCCAACGAACGTTCTTGCCAAATCTCGACGAACCATCCCTTCTGTAAGAGCCTTGTACAAATATTTTTTCTCTGAAATTGTATTCCAAATTTGTGAAATAACTGGCAATTCTATATCCAGATACAAAAGATGCTGCGTTGTCAAAAACGGAAGCATTGCTTAAAGTGAACAAAGACGGGTCAGAAAAATTACTGGCTTGTGCAGAAACAGAATTGTAATCTTGTTGCCTGGCTTCCTGCCCTATAAATATTCCAAAACCATGCGCATCTGTCAATTGTTTCTTGTAACGCAGGATATTCGTAATCTGGGTATTTACATATTTTGTAGTATAAGCATACCCAACACCACCATCGTTTCTACCTGCTCCAAAATCTGGGTTGTCGTATCTAAATTCGTCAGCAAAAACGAAGTCAATGCTCACTTTTGTATCAAAAGATAAATCTTCTGTAAAGTTGTAGCTGGCTCCAATATTTCCTAGAATATTGTAAATTTTACTTTCCCTTTTGTTTCTTTCAGCCAACCCAACATGGTTGTAAGTAGAGTTGAAATCAGTATTGTACGTGCCATCATCGTTCTTCACGGAAAACCATGGTGCGGTTCTATACATTGCCCTAACAGGGTTGTTATAAGAACCACCATCGCTTATGGTGTGAAGTTTTTGATTTGAAAATGTAATGCCAGAAGTGAAGTTAAGCTTGTCATTGGCTTGGTGTTTCAAATTCAACTTAGCATTAATTTTTTCATAATCCACGCCTATTATAACTGCTTCTTGTTTGTAATATGCAAGTGACGAGAAAAAGTTCGTTTTCTCGTTGCCACCAGCAGCATTCAAACTGTACATGCTGTAGGTTCCTTTTCTGGTTAGCTCGTTGAACCAATCCGTACTAATGTCTTCATCAATTCTATCGTAAATATAGGTTTGTGCCTCGTCTTGGGTTTCTCCATACGCGTTCATTCTTCCTTCAATTAACAACTCAGAAAGCTCGGAGGTATTCAAAGGCCTGTTTTTCTCAGACATGGTAATTTCACTTTGACCAGTCTGCGCAGTAAAATTAAATTTAGTTTTACCTGCTTTTCCTGATTTAGTTTTGATGATTATTACACCGTTGGCTGCTTGTGAACCATACAAAGAAGTTGCAGACGCATCCTTTAATACAGTTGCTGATTCAATATCATTTGGGTTCAATCCAGCTAAGGTATTGGCAGAATTGGCCAATCGAGAGACATCACCAGACACAACAGGGATACCATCAATAACATACAAAGGAGAACTTCCAGCAGAAATAGATCCAACCCCTCTAATCCTAACAGTTGGCGCTGCACCTGGCTGGCCGCTACCGGTTTGTGCTTGCACCCCTGCTACATTTCCTTGTAAACTTTCTTGAAAAGAAGGCCTTGGTGCATTTTGAAGTATTTCCGTATCAACAGATACCGCTGAACCAGTAATGGATTCTTTGGTTTGTTCGTTGTACGCCGTAACAATAACTTCTGACAATTGCGTAATATCGCTAATAAGCGTTACATCGATAACAGACTGAGAGCCAACAACAACTTCTTCAGTTTGGTAACCAATGAAGGAAAAGACCAATACATCAGTATCCTCTGCGTCCAGCGCATACTTTCCGTTTAAATCGGTTACAGTTCCTCTTGTAGATCCTTTCACAATAACATTAACCCCAGGAACAGAAGAGCCATCGGTATCTACCACTTCTCCTGAAACTGATTTGAAATTATTGTACAAAGCTACATTGCCAGTTTGGTAGGAAAGCCGCTCCATTAAAACTTGGTCATTTAGTTCATTGGAACTATCCGACGTAGGTTTAATAGGGTCAATTCTACCCATTTCAGACTTTTTTGGTTCTAAAACCACGTAAAAATCTTCTCTCACTTTTTTGTAAGCAAGCCCTTTGGGTGTTAACCAAAAATTAAGCTCGTTTTCAACTTTTGTGAATTTCACTTTTTCTTTAGGCTGTGAAATTTTCACGGTTGCCAAGTGGTTTCGGTACATAAACGATACCTTGTACTTGGACTCCAACACTGAAAGCACATCTTTCAATGTTTTTGACTCTTTGTTTTGCCCCGAATTATTTAAGTAAGCCATGGACAACATTTGTGCATTTACAAATGTTGTACTTCCGACAAACAACAAACACAGGAACAAACGTAGTAGATTGTTCTTCATAAGGTTCAATGATTTAACATTTTTTAATTATCCACTTTGTTAAATTTGATTAAGTTGTCCTCGCGAACGATTTCAACCTTTAATAAATGAGACAGTCCTTCTAGTAAGATGTCGACGTCATTACTAGGGATTGACCCACTAACTGTTTGCTGCAGCAAGGCAGTGTCTGTTATCACTACAGACATGCCATAATTATCTTTTAAAAGTCTTGTAATCTCCTTGATACTGGTATTTTCAAAACTCATTTTATGATCTTTCCAGGACGAATACAGCTCCGTATTCGTTTGTTTCTTTACTAAGAAGCTAGGGTCTTTTTCAAACTCCACTACTTCACCAGGTACCATTTTTAAGACATTCTGTGTGTCTTCTTCTTTGATTTCCAATTCTATACTTCCAGAATTCAATGCTATTCTCGCTCTATTCTCTCGAGCCGTAACATTGAACTCAGTGCCCAATACCCGGATTGAAAAATCCTTTTCGGTATGTACTGTAAATGGTTGGTGGTTTTTGGTGTGTTTCACTGAAAAGTAAGCTTCTCCAGTGATGAGTACACAACGTGCTTCTTCCGCATCCCATCCATCTTCCTTAAACACAATGCTTGAATTGCCATTTAGGGTTACTTTGGATTCATCCGGAAGTAAAATTTCGCGGGTTTCTCCAAAAGCAGTGGCATAAGTAACCATGTTGGGAGTAAACCAATAGTACATAAACGAAAATATAAAAACCAAACTCACCGATGCTGCCACTGCATAACGCAACAACGCATATTGTTTTTTCTTGGTGGTTGTTTTCAGGTTTTGTTCTACTAGATCCCTGCCAATGTTGGTATATTCATTTTCTATGCGGTAAATAGAATGGAGGATTTCTTCTGACTGTATAGGTGGTTCCAATAAAAATTCAGAATTCCCTTCGGTACGTTCCAAGTCGTTTTGAATACTTGCTTCCAAGTATTCTTTGCCTTCCTTTGTATCAAACCATTCTAACACCCTTTTGGATTCTTCTAGGGTGCAGTTGTTGTTTAAATACTTCTCTACTATTTTTTGTTCCATCTTCATTCCAATACCAGCATATTATTGCATACAACGTTTCACATAGTGTTTGTACATCCATCAACACAAGAGATTTCTATGCATATAACTAACTATACACCTGAAGGGAGGCTGGGTATTAGGCAGGATGCAAAAAAATTAAAAAATATAATAGCAGAGTAGAATAAAGAGGGGTGCATTAATGTCTGAATTGGTTTTTAAATAATCTTTTAAAAACTTCACTGCTTGGGTATTCAAGGATTTAACTGTATTTACAGAAATATTTAATTTCGCCGCAACTTCATCATTGCTGAGACCTTTGTATGTTTTTAAATTAAAAATCTCCCTTTTTCTATCCGACATTTTTGCAATGCCTTC
This sequence comes from Cytophagales bacterium Alg240-R148, assembly GCA_900537185.1. GTDB lineage: Bacteria > Bacteroidota > Bacteroidia > Cytophagales > Cyclobacteriaceae > Alg240-R148. The sequence goes on along the minus strand of LS999826.1, from coordinate 239,866 downwards.
GTCAATTATATTTTGATATTCCGATAAGAAAAATTGTTGCTCGGTATAATTGGCACTGCTTTTTTGTCTCCAGCTTATTTCTATTTGTTTCTCAATGGCTGTTTTATTGTTGCGGATAATGTTGAGCAAATGATTTTTTAAGCTTGTGTACAAGTAATTTTTCAAAGACAACGCAGGGTTTAAGTCTTGGCGTTTGATCCATAATTTCAAAAATATATCTTGCACTGCATCTTCCGCCAACTTTGGATCTTTGACATACCTCAGCGCCACATAATACAACTGTTTGTGGTGTTCAAAATAGACTTTTTCAAAGGCTGATTTATCCCCTTGAATAATTCTGGAGGTCAACTCCTTACCATGTGTAGAACCTTGTATATTAGCTGACTTATTAAGTTCCATAGCTGAAAAATTTCCTGAATGTTAGCAATTTATTAACTCAAGATCAAGCAATTGATCTGAATAAAATAAAAATAACACCATGAATTCAAAGAAATGTTAAGTCATGGTGTTATTTTTTCTACCCAGGGAGCCGCCCCATAAACCACTCTATCTCAGATAGAAAGAGTAATTTTCGTAACGACCTCTGCTGTTCAACCACCCCAGGGTAACACTGCCTTTTGCTGCAGAAAGGGACTCGGCAAATTTTTTCGGGTTTTTCACATCATTCCCATTTAAATTGATGATAATGTTGTCTTCTCTTATACCTAAATTGTTGATAAGCCCCCGCCTAATGTTAAAAACTCTCACCCCACTTTCAATGCCCAATCTGTCCTTTTCAACTTTGGACAATGCCTCAAAATCAGCGCCTAATTCTGATGAAGTATAAATTTCTCTTTTCAGGACACCTGTGGTTCCTTCTCTGTTGGTCAAGGTAAGCTCCGTTTCGTAAACTTTATTACTCCTTTTGTATTTGATTGCCACCTTATCTCCTGGAGAATGGTAGCTTATGATTTCATCGAACATAGCTTTAGATTCTACCTCCGTTCCTTCTACTTCCAAAACAATATCTCCCTCCTTCATTTTTGCTTTCGCAGCAGATCCATCGCTTTGCAAATAAGCCAACAAGACTCCATTAATATTTTTTGCATCAATTTTAATATCCAACCTCTCGGCTACTTCTGCATCCAAATCGGTAACTTCCCCTCCAAAAAATGCCTTTTGCACCTCGCCGTATTGAATCAGGTCTTCTACCACTTTTTTCACAATATCAACTGGTACAGCAAATCCATATCCAGCATAAGAACCAGTTCTAGACAAAATAGCGGTATTAATACCAACCAATTCTCCTTTGACGTTTACAAGTGCTCCTCCACTGTTGCCAGGGTTAATGGCAGCATCTGTCTGAATAAAAGACTCTATTGGAAATTTAGTTCTTAAAATATTAATGCTTCTACCCTTGGCACTTACAATACCTGCTGTAACGGTAGAGTTTAGATTAAATGGGTTACCAACCGCTATGACCCACTCACCAACATTTAAATCTTTGGAACTACCCACTTTAATTGCTGGCAATGCGGCGCCGTCCAGTTTAAGAACTGCCAAATCTGTATTGGGGTCGGTTCCTACCAAAGTTGCGGTATAGGTGTTTCTGTTGTGGATCACCTCAATTTTATCTGCATCCGCTATTACATGGTTGTTGGTAACAATATATCCTTTGCTATTGAAAACCACACCGGAGCCACTTGACACCTGTGTCTGTTTGCTTCTTTGTCCATTTTGGCCGTCAAAAAACATATCCATCCAGGAGGTGGCATAGGTTCGTTCCGATATATTTTTTATATATACTACGCTGTTGGTAGATTGTTCTGATGCTTCAACAAAATTGAGCCCCTCTGCAGAAGCAACAGGTACTTGTTGGCCCTGATTGTAATTGTTTGGCCCGTATGGTTTTGTTTCCTGTATGTTTACCGACTGCATAAACCCTTGATCATCCAATTGATGGTAGGGTTGATTTGAAAAATTAACAACAAACAAATAAGCACCAAAAAAGCCACTTACCATTGCAACCACTATTACCAACGCTATTCTCTTCATTTTTTAATCTCGCTTTTAATTCTACTTCTTTTTTTAACCCATAATACGAAATATCTCGTACTATGTTTTCTAGATAACGTTTAAGATTAAAAAATACTTCAATTCAAATGTATTTATTTTACTTTTGTAAACTATGGGAATCAGATCGGCTTTTAGTAAACCCTTTGCTGCATATGTGGTACGACAACAACGCAAATGGATGCGGGACGCAGGCAGCTTTCAAAACAAAGTTTTTAAAAACATTATAAAAAGAGCAGTGAACACTGCCTTTGGAAAAGACCACGGGTTTGAATCGATCCAATCGTATGAAGACTTTAAAAAACAAGTTCCAATAAGAGATTATGAAGAGCTAAGACCTTATATGGATCGAATGGTTGCAGGAGAATCGGATGTGTTGTGGCCTGGAAAACCAGCCTACTTATCCAAAACTTCCGGTACAACATCCGGTGTTAAATACATTCCAATTACCAAGGAATCCATGCCCAATCACATCAATTCGGCTCGAGATGCACTTTTAAACTACGTCCATGAAACTGGAAAATCTGAGTTCTTGGACAAAAAATTAATCTTCCTTTCTGGCAGCCCAGAATTAGACAAAAAAAATGGGATTTTAACAGGGCGATTATCCGGAATTGTCAACCACCATGTTCCCGGGTATTTGAGGTCCAATCAGGTACCGACTTTTGACACCAACTGTATAGAGGATTGGGAAGAAAAGCTGGATAAAATCATAGAAGAAACCACCGAACAAGACCTTTCATTGATCTCGGGAATTCCTCCTTGGGTGCAAATGTATTTCGATAAAATATACGAAAAAACAGGAATGCCCATTCGCCAAGTATTTCCAAATTTTTCTCTTTTCGTTTATGGAGGTGTCAATTTCAAACCCTACGCCAACAAACTGTACGAGAGTATTGGCAAAAAAATAGATTCCATAGAAACCTACCCTGCTTCAGAAGGTTTTATCGCCTTCCAAGACTCTCAAAACGAAGAAGGGTTGTTGCTGCTGGTGAACAGTGGCATATTTTTCGAATTTATTCCGGCCGAAGCGTACTACGACGAAAACCCTACAAGACTTCAACTAGAAGAAATAGAGTTAAATGTTAACTACGCTCTGATTCTCAATAGCAATGCAGGACTATGGGGTTACTCCATTGGAGATACCGTTAAATTCATTTCCAAAAACCCATACCGTTTGTTGGTTACTGGCCGAATCAAACATTTCATTTCAGCATTCGGGGAACATGTAATTGGAGAAGAAGTAGAGAAGGCCATGGCAACTGTGTGTGCACAGTTTGAAGAGGTTGAAATAGTAGAATTTACGGTTGCTCCACAAGTAAACCCTGAAAAAGGATTGCCATTGCATGAGTGGTATGTAGAATATTCCAAAGCCCCAAAAGATTTGGAGGCCTTCGAAAAAGCCTTAAATTTGCAACTTGTTAATTTAAATGCCTACTACGACGACCTTATAACAGGGAGTATATTAAGAGAGTTAAAAATCATCCCATTAAAGCCCAATGCATTTATTGATTACATGAAATCCATAGGCAAACTAGGCGGTCAAAACAAAGTACCAAGACTTAGCAATGACAGAAAAATAGCAGAACAGCTACAGCATTATAAACTTTAATTAAGTGGAAGAAAAAATAAGAAAAAAACATGTGGCCATACTGGGCTCAACTGGTTCTATTGGAACACAGGCCCTTGAGGTCATTGCAGCTCATAGAGACTTATTTGAAGTAGAAGTGCTCACCGCCGGTAGCAATGCTAAGTTGTTAATAGAACAAGCACTAAGGTTCAAGCCCAACACGGTGGTAATTGGACAGGAAGCCCTTTACGATGAGGTAAACACGGCATTAGAAGGAGCCATGATCAAAGTGTACGCTGGAGAACCTGCATTGGCTTCCGTGGTGGAAATGGAAACAATCGATGTGGTCCTGACTGCACTAGTGGGCTATGCCGGTTTGCTGCCTACAATTAAAGCCATTGAGGCAGGCAAACAAATTGCGCTTGCCAATAAAGAAACACTGGTAGTTGCCGGAGACCTAATTACAGCATTGGCAAAAGAGAAAGGAGTCAACATCAATCCAGTGGATTCTGAGCATTCCGCCATTTTTCAATGTTTGGTAGGAGAATTCCACAACCCTATAGAAAAAATAATACTCACCGCATCTGGTGGGCCATTTAGAGGTAAAAACAGAAATGACCTAGCGTCCGTTACAAAGGCAGATGCGCTGAAACACCCCAACTGGGAGATGGGAGCCAAAATCACCATTGATTCGGCGAGTATGATGAACAAAGGGCTCGAAGTAATTGAAGCCAAATGGCTGTTTGATTTAAAATCAGAGCAAATAGAGGTAATTGTGCACCCACAATCCATTGTACACAGTTTGGTGCAATTTGAAGATGGTAGTATAAAAGCGCAACTTGGATTACCAGATATGCGTTTACCTATACAGTTCGCTTTGGGATACCCAGAAAGGTTGCCTTCTGATTTTGAAAGATTCAATTTCATGGATTATCCCAACTTAACTTTTGAACAACCAGATTTAAAAACTTTTAGGAATTTAGCCCTCGCCTATGAGGCCATGGACCAAGGCGGAAACATCCCTTGTATACTCAATGCGGCCAATGAAATAGCAGTGGAAGCATTCCTTCAAGAAAAAATCGGTTTCTTAAATATATCAGACATAGTAGAGACATGTATGCAAAAATCTTCGTTTATTGCGAAGCCAACATTACAAGACTATGTTGAGACTAATAAAATTACAAGAATTAAAGCACAAGAATTAATAAAATAATGACAGTAGTAATAATGATCGCTCAAATTTTATTGAGCTTAATGATTTTGGTAGGACTCCACGAATTTGGCCATTTAATTGCAGCCAAGATGTTTGGAATGCGGGTTGAGAAATTTTCTATAGGTTTTCCCCCTAAAATTTTTGGGTTTAAATTCGGTGAAACCGAATATGCCATTAGTGCAATTCCTTTAGGTGGGTTTGTAAAGATTTCTGGTATGATTGACGAGTCTTTGGACACAGAAGCCATGAAAGAAGAACCTAAGGACTATGAATTCAGGGCGAAGCCGGCTTGGCAAAGGCTAATCGTAATGTTGGGTGGCATCATTGTTAATGTTATACTGGGTATTTCCATTTTTGTGTTAATGACTTACTTTCTGGGTACACAACATTTGACATTGGACACGGTCAATAATAATGGTGGCATTCATGCTGGCACTTTAGCCCAAGAAATTGGACTCGAAACTGGCGACAGAATCATAAACGTCAACAACCAACCAGTAGAATACCTAGGAGATGCCATAGCTCCGGATGTTTTTTTAGCCGATGAACCATCGTATCAAATCGAAAGAAATGGAGCGCTATTAACCAAACCCATCCCCAGTGGTTTTCTCGCCAAGTTAAATGACAAAGAGAATGCGTCACAATTTATTACAACGAGAGCCTCCAACGTTATAGGGTTGGTACCTGAAGATGAGAAAAAAACCAATAAATCTTTGGCCAATGTAATTGGGCTTAAAGCAGGAGACCAATTCATAGAGATGGATGGACAACCCATTCAATATTTTGACGAAGTCCAACATATCGTTTCTAACTTCAGCAAAGACACTTTAAGGTTTACCATCCAAAGGGGTGAAGAGCAATTAAGTTTCGCTAATTATTTCCCTTCCTACAACAATAAAATAGGGTTCTATCCTGCTTCACAAGAACTAGAAACTAAAGTAATCAACTATTCCTTTGGTGAGTCCATCAGCAAGGGAACCAATGACGCTTTTGGAATTGTATTTCTTCAAATAAAAGCCTTTGGAAAAATGTTCAAAGGAGAGCTTGACCCAAGAAAGTCCTTGGGTGGCCCTATTGCCATTGCCAAAACATTTGGAGGAAAATGGATTTGGGAAAGATTCTGGAGATTAACAGGCTTGTTGTCGATGGTATTGGCTTTTATGAACCTTTTACCAATTCCTGCTTTAGATGGAGGCCATGTGGTATTTTTAACTATGGAAATGATCTCTGGCAGAAAACCTTCTGACAAATTTTTGGAGGGTGCGCAAAAAGTAGGCATGATTATCTTGCTCTTATTAATGGTCTTTATATTTGGCAATGACATTGTAAACCTTTTCAATTAAAGGGCAAGCAAATAATAGCCAATAAAAAAGGCGGTCTTCCAAAGAAGGCCGCCTTTTTTTATATCCAAAAAAATCAAATTTAAATTTTAATCGATTTCAGTTTCAATTTCTTTTTCAATGCTTCAATGTTATTTCTAAAAGATTCGTCCATGTCAATCTGGTCGTTCACAGTTTGTACAGCATGGATAACGGTACTGTGGTCCCTACCGCCAAAGTGGTACCCTATGGCCTTCAAAGAATGGTTGGTATATTCTTTAGAAAAATACATGGCTACTTGCCTTGCAATAACAATCTCTTTTTTACGTACTTTGGCTTTTAAATCTTCCTGGGAGACATTGTAAAAATCTCCAATAGTTTTCTGTATGTAATCGATGCCAACTTCTGTATCAATGTCTTGTACAATGTTTTTTAACGTTTGTTTGGCCAATTCTAGGTCTATATCTGCTTTGTTAAGAGAGGCGTGCGCAATTAATGAAATAAGTACGCCTTCAAGTTCTCTAACATTGGTGTCTACTGTATAAGCGAGGTATTCAATCACATCCTCTGGAATGTAAATGCCATCTTCTTCCATCTTCTTCATGATGATGGCTATTCTAGTTTCTAAATCTGGCTGTTGCAAATCTGCCGTAAGCCCCCATTTAAATCTAGAAAGCAAACGCTCCGTGAGCCCTTTCAGGTCTCTAGGAGGACAATCACTGGTCATCACTATTTGTTTGCCACTTTGATGCAAGTGATTAAAAACATGGAAAAATATTTCCTGTGTTTTTTCTTTACCAGCCAAAAACTGTACATCATCGATGATCAAAACATCCACCTGAAGGTAAAAATTTTGAAAATCCTGAATTTTATTTTTTGTAATGGCATCCATGAACTGAGAAGTAAACTTCTCTGAAGACACATACAAAATGAATTTATCCGGTAAATTATTTTTTATCTCATTGCCAATGGCCTGTACCAAGTGGGTTTTACCCAATCCAACACCGCCATAGAGCATCAAAGGGTTAAAAGAAGTAACACCAGGTCTTTGGGCTACTGCCAATCCCGCTGATCTCGCTAAACGATTACAGTCGCCTTCGACATACGAATCAAAAGTATTGTTTGGGTTCAACTGAGATTGCTGCACCTCCATCCCTACACTGTTCAAGTGAAATGGACTGGTATAATCTATGCTGTTCTGTTGGCTAGAAGGCCGCTTAGAGCCTTTATTAGGTAAATTAACAGTATATGGCGAGTTCCCCTTTTCTCCACGGTCTACTATAACCGAATAAGAAAGTTTGGCGTTTTCTCCAATGACGTTGTCTATGGCAAACTTTAAAATATGCACATAATGTTCCTCTAGCCATTCGTAGAAAAACTGGCTGGGTACTTGAATGGTCAATTCTTTGCCTTCAAGATTTAACGGCCTTATTGGTTCAAACCAGGTCTTGTAGCTTTGCTCTGCTACTTTTTCCTTTATTAACCTCAGGCAGTCTTCCCATACTGTGTTGCAGTCTATTTGCATTAACACTTAAAAAAACGGTTGATCGTTAACATTCAGGGTAAAAGGATACCAAAGTTGCTAAAAAAAAACATAAGAAAAAAGCGTGTATTTTCTTGACATATCACTGAGAGAAAAATAAAGAAGATTTTGAAAAATATTAATTAAAATTCCATGAATTAATGCAACGAAAAATGAATATTATACCAGCGTAAAGGGTGCTAGAACTATAAAAAAAAATCCTAACTTTGGGGCAATTAAACCCGAACCACATGAAACAAAAATTGTTTGATTCTTTTAAGAAGGTCAGCATGGAGCAATGGACTACCAAGGCTACCAAAGACCTGAAAGGAAAAGACCCGGTGGAACAATTCAAGACTCCCTTAGAACCTGGTATAAACATTCACCCATATTACAGCCACGACCAGCACCGGCCCAGTGCGACCATTCTTAACCACCAAAATCGAATTGGAAATTTCAAGCAAGATGCCTCCCATCCAAGAACTTGGGAAAACCGAGTTTTAATACCGGTAACACAAGCGAAAGAAGGCAATAAACAGGCCTTGTTCAACCTCCAAAATGGGGCTACAGGCATTCATTTTGCCATCCAAGCACCTGTTGCTTTTGAAACTCTTTTGAAAGACATCGACCCCAGTTATTGCAGTCTTTCCATTTCCGGTTCCAAAGCAATACAGAAAGACTTTTTAACATTTGTTGCGCAAGGGAGTTGGGACTTGGACCTACTCAATGGCACCCTCTATGCTTTTAATGAAAGTACAGATGTTAACAAACCTGCTTCCGTATCCAACTTTACAATAGAAGCCGATTCGGCAAACCATGTTTCGTTGGTGGACACAGGCAAATACATTCTATCGGAAATTGGCAAAATTAGCGGCGCACTATCTGCGGCGGCTGACCTTGAAATCCAGGTGGGGGTAAGCAATAACTTTTTTGCCAATATCGCCTTTTTAAAAGCCATTAGAATAGTAGCCCACGACGCGTTGAACCACCATGGCGTTCCTACCAAGCCAGAAGAAATAAAAATACATGCGGTACTGAAAGAATTTCAAAACGAATCCCTAGGGCCTAATGAAAACACACTAAATGCCACTTTCGCTGCTATGTCCAGCCTATTCGGTGGCGTTAATTCAATAGAGCTTTACCCTACAGACGAAAGTTCTTTACAGCAGCGGGTAAGCAGAAACATTTCCAATGTGCTACAAGAAGAAACCAACATCAACAAGGTGGTAGATCCGGTTGCGGGAACTTACTTTATTGAAAACTTAACGGAACAATTTTTGAATTCAATTCAGGCCAATTCTGAATCAAAAACACCGGAAGGTGCAGCACCTACCCCAGCTTTTGAGCAGTGGAATAGCCCAGAAGGTTTCAGTTTAAACACAGCGTACACGGCAGAGGCCTTGCAGGATGTGGAGCACATTGGTTTTGCTTCAGGTTTACCGCCCTACTTGCGTGGTCCTTATTCTACCATGTATTTAGGAAGGCCATGGACGATTCGACAATATGCAGGTTTTTCTACCGCCGAGGAGTCCAATGCTTTTTACAGAAAAAACCTGGCCGCTGGGCAAAAAGGTCTTTCTGTAGCATTTGACTTGGCTACCCACCGCGGGTATGACTCAGACCACCCCAGGGTAACTGGAGATGTAGGAAAAGCTGGTGTAGCGATAGATTCCATTTTGGACATGAACCTATTGTTCGACCAAATACCGCTGGATAAAATGTCGGTTTCTATGACTATGAATGGGGCGGTTCTTCCCATTTTGGCATTTTATATTGTAGCAGCAGAAGAACAAGGGGTTGCTCAAAAAGATTTGACGGGTACCATTCAAAACGACATCTTGAAAGAGTTCATGGTTCGCAACACCTACATTTACCCACCTGCCCCGTCTGTTAAAATAATAGCAGACATTTTCGAATACACTTCTAACCATATGCCAAAGTTCAATTCTATCAGCATTAGTGGGTACCACATGCAAGAAGCTGGCGCTACTGCGGATATAGAACTTGCCTATACCTTGGCAGATGGCTTGGAGTATTTGAGAACTGGCGTTGCATCGGGAATGGATATTGACGTTTTTGCTCCGAGACTTTCTTTTTTCTGGGCCATTGGGATGAATTTCTTTACTGAAATCGCAAAAATGAGAGCTGGAAGGGTTCTATGGGCAAAACTAGTACAACAATTCCAACCACAAAACCCAAAATCACTAGCTTTAAGAACCCACTGCCAAACTTCTGGGTGGAGTTTAACGGAGCAAGATCCTTACAACAACATTACCAGAACTGCAGTAGAGGCCATGGCCGCAGCACTGGGGCACACACAATCTTTGCATACCAATGCCTTGGACGAAGCCATAGCCCTGCCCACAGATTTTTCTGCTAGAATAGCCAGAAATACCCAGATTTTCATACAACAAAACACAGGTATTACTAAAACGGTAGATCCATGGGGTGGCTCGTATTACGTTGAAAAACTCACGGATGAGCTTATTCAAAAGGCATGGGCACATTTAGAAGAAATAGAAGCACTTGGTGGCATGACTAAGGCATTGGAAACTGGCATTCCAAAAATGCGCATAGAAGAAGCAGCAGCTAAAAAACAAGCAAGAATTGATTCTGGACAGGACGTAATAGTTGGGGTGAACCGGTATATTACAGAGGAAGAAGTAGACATCGAGCTTTTAGAGGTGGACAACACCAAGGTAAGACAAGAGCAGGTGAATAGGCTAGAAAAACTGCGTTCCGAAAGGAACAAAGAAGCGGTAGAAAATGCACTGGCTGCTCTTTCTACCTGTGCGGCCACAGGAGAGGGCAACCTATTGGAATTAGCAGTAGTAGCAGCAAGAGAAAGAGCCAGTTTGGGAGAAATATCCGATGCCTTGGAAAAATCATTTGGCCGGCACAAAGCAGAATCTAAAACCATATCTGGTGTGTACTCAGAGGGATTAAAAAATAATTCAGAATTTAAAAAGGCCATTCAGCTTTCAGAAGATTTTTACAATTTAGAAGGTAGAAGACCAAGAATAATGGTGGCTAAAATGGGCCAAGATGGACACGACCGCGGCGCAAAAGTGATTGCCACCAGCTTTGCGGATTTGGGGTTTGATGTGGACATAGGACCATTGTTCCAAACTCCAGAGGAAGTTGCCCAACAAGCTATTGAAAATGACGTGCATCTGGTTGGGGCCTCTAGTTTGGCAGCGGGCCACAAAACACTCGTCCCCCAACTCATCCAGTCCTTAAAAGAATTGGGAAGAGAAGACATACTCGTAGTAGCTGGTGGGGTAATTCCACAAAGAGACTATGACTTCCTCTACGAACAGGGAGCAGCCTTTATTTTTGGTCCTGGAACGGTAATTTCTACCGCGGCGATAGAAATCTTAAAAAGATTAATAGAAGATTAGACCCAAGCCCGTTGTCTTCTAACAAGATAACGGGCTGTTTTTAAGCCTTTAAAGACTTAATTAATATCCAATTAATGCGTTTTTCAGCATACAATTCATTAGATTTAGGTATTATAATTAAATTTAATGAACAATGAAACAGCGCACTTTTAACCTTTCGGTTGCTCATTTTTTTTTATTCCTTTTATTATTCCAATCTCCTGTTACGGCACAAGATAAATACGCCAAGTTCTTATTAAAAAGTGATGCACTTTACCAACAAGGGGATTATGTAAAATCATTAAAGACATTAAAGAAATACCAAAAGAAAACGGTCCAAAAACAAGGGCCAAACCACCCTTATTTATTTAAATACCACTTTAGAAATGCGAAAATAAATCTGGCACAAGGCAACCTCAGTACATTTGACGCTGAAATGGAATTGGCCGTTGCACTTAGCGCCAACAGCAATGGGGAAAACAGTTTGCTCCATGCTAAAAATTTATTAGATGCAGCTGAAGTTTATGCCCATTACGGCAATTACAACATCGCCAATCAATACATTGACAAATCCAGTAAAACCCTTGAACTTGCAGATGCACTGGACGACAATTTAAAAGCTAAAATTGATCTAACTACAGCCAAAATTCTTTCTGGTCAAGGATATTCTTCCAAGGCACAATCGTTCATAAATGAAATTGAAGAATACTTCAAGGGCCGTGCGGTGCAGAAAGAGTCTTATGTTGACAAGTCGACGGGTAAAATTAAAACGCGCAAACTATCTGACTTAGAAGCCAAAGAAAGGATGGAAGATTATGCCAGCCTTTTGACACTCAAAGGAATTGCATTGTCAAAACAAGGGGATATCTCTAAAGCAGACATGGAATTTTTATTGGGAAGTAGGTGGATAGGTAAAAAATTGGGGACTGCTTCTACCAGTTACATCTACCACAACCTAACCTGGGCCCAGATGTTGGAAAAAAATGGAATAATAGATTTTTCTCAAAACAATGACACCAAAGAAATCCGGTACGAGAAAACATTGTCATATGCTAAAAAATCGCATACAGAGTCGCACTACTTGGTATTGGAAATATACGAGTCGATGATGAAAAACTATTTAAGGCTAGACGAAAGCTCGAAATACCGACAAATTAAAAGTGACTACCAAAGTACCATTAAAAAATATTTCAAAAAACAGAGTATCCACTATATAAACCTGAAAACCATTGACTTCGAATCTAGGTTGGACAAAGGAAAAACCGACAACCTTCAAGCAGAGGTGAATGCAATTACTTCGAACAGTACTTCCATTCCGAATTACCACCCGAAAAGAATTGAACTACTGGACTTGCTGGTTAATATTTCTTTAAAAGAAAAGGACTATAAAAACACAGAAAATTACTTCAATCAATTATTAGAGGTAAAAAAAGAGCTCTATGGCGAAAAGTCTCCGGCCTACCACCTATCTAAAATAAAGCTGGCCAATTTTTACATGGACTATACCGACAAGTTTGATGAAGCCGGCAAGATCTACCTAGATAGTTACACCAACTACCTGCAAAAAGAACTCAAAACCCAGCATGCTGATATCATCAACATCCTCACGCACTTGAGTATCTATTACGATGCCAATGACCAATACGACCTTGCTGCTTCTACAATCAACCAAGCAGCGGATGCAGCATGGAGTAAATACGACAACCAGGACAAAGCTTTTGCAATTCAATTGAATAAATTGGCCCTGTTGCAATTAAAACTTGGGGAATACGAAGAAGCCAAAAAAAACATTGACCAATCGGTTTCGATTTTAGAAAAGGAGCGAAAAGACAAACAAGACGTTATTCTGTACATTCAATCTTTAGAAACCAAGGCACAATACTTGACTGTAATTGGTCTTTATGATGAGGCGGAGGACGTCATCAACAGTTCTTCGCGCTTGCTCAGAAGGGCCGAAAACATATACGGATACGACGAAATAGCTTCTACAGTAAACTTATCTGAGCTGTACATGCACTTGGGTAAATATTCTCAAACCGAACCCATCTTACTTAAGGTCATCCATGAGTATGAATTGTTGTACGGAAAAAACTCGAGGAATCTAATTCTACCACTCTGCCATCTGGGCAATTTAGAATTGTTAAAAGGCAACTATTCTGCTGCCGAGCAAACCATTAAAAGGGCCTATCAAATAGCAACAGATATTTATGGCGACAATTCGTCAAAGATAGCCATCCCTTCGATTCTTATGTCGGACCTCAATACGGTATTGGGCGACTATGACCAAGCTGAAAACTTCTTAAACAAGGCGATTAAAATTCAAACGGAGCGTTTTGGAAATGAGCACATTGAACTGGCTAAAAGTTATTCTAAGTTAGGACTCATCAAGCTGTACCAAGGCAATACCGACGACAATGTAATTGTCATTATGGAGTCTTCCAGAAATATTATTGCCTCTAAAGTGGGCGGTACCACACCTGCATATGCTGAGAGTTTAAAGAATTTGTCGTCGGTATACATTGCCAGAAAAGATTATGAAAAAGCACTAATCTCGTTGCAAAGTGCCGAAAGGATTTACAAAGCTCGAGTTACCTCCAAAAAAAATGTGCATGTAGCCTCCATTTATGCCATCATGGGAGATTTGTATTACTATCAAAAAATGTACGACAAATCGGAAGAGTTTTACAATCTTTCTAGCACCTTGTACAGAAAGATGTTCAGTGACCAACACCCTGAATATGTGAAAATAATATCCAAACTGAGCAGAGTGGCCTACATGAAAGGCGACTTAAAAGGTGCTAGAAAAAAAATAGATGAAGCTCTCTTCAACTACAATGGTTTTATTAAAGATTATTTCCCAGCACTTTCAGAAAGAGAAAAAGCGAAGTTTTGGAATACCATCAAACCAGATTTTGAATTTTTCAATACTCTTGCCCTCAAAACAAGCGAAGACAACCCTAAAACGTTGGGCGCCATGTTCAACAACGCCCTCACTACTAAAGCACTTTTATTAAGTTCCTCTATTAAAATTAGGCAAACCATTTTATCTAGTACGGATGAAGAGTTGAAGCTTTTGTATAAAGATTGGTTGGCAAAAAAAGAATTGCTTACTACAACATTATCCCTTAGTGATGAGCAGCTGCAGGAAGAAAACATCAACCCCCAAAGTTTGCAAAATGAACTGGAAACTATTGAGAAAGAGTTGAGCCAAAAAAGTGACTTGTTTAGTTCTGGTATAGAACAAGCCAATATTACTTGGGACAAAGTGAGAAACGCGCTTAAAGAAGATGAGGTTGCGGTTGAAATGGTCCGTTTCCGATATTTTGACCATGTATTTACGGATTCTGTGGTATATGCCGCATTGTATGTTAAAAAAGAATCAGGAAGAGACAAGCCTAAAGTTATATTGCTCAAAAACGGAAAGGACCTAGAAGGGCGTTATTTTAACTTTTACAGAAATGCGATCATATACAAAATGGATGATCCACACTCCTACAGCAGCTATTGGAAACCCATTCATGATAAAATTGGTGCGCTGTCGACGGTGTATTTATCTGGAGATGGTATTTACAACCAAATTAACCTAGAAACCCTCAAGACAAGCGAAACCAAATACATTATAGACAATTCTAATATTATTTTGGTGAGCAACACAAAGGACATATTTTTAAATAAAACTAAGACCAAGCGCGTTGCAAAAAACAACTCTGCTCTTATGTTTGGAAACCCTCAATTTTACATGAGTGCCAATGCTTCAGGGAAAGTAGCGCAACTTCCAGGTACAGAAAAAGAAATTGAATACTTAAAAAATCTTTTAAAAGAAAAAGGTTGGGTTACCGATTATTATTTGAACGATGACGCCAGCGAGGACCGGCTTAAATCTTCTTCAAGCCCTAAGATATTCCATGTGGCTACCCATGGATTCTTCACCTCTGCTGAAACCATAAAAACAGATGAAATAGAAATCAACCAATCCAAGGCATTTGAAAATCCATTATTGAGAACCGGTTTACTTTTAACAGGTGCAGGAGATATTTTAGACAAAACCAAGTACAATTACAATACTGAAAGTGGTATTCTAACCGCTTATGAAGCCATGAACTTGAACCTAGACCAAACAGATTTGGTAGTGCTTAGTGCTTGCGAAACTGGACTGGGAGATATAACTGCTGGAGAAGGTGTTTACGGACTTCAAAGGGCATTTATGGTGGCAGGAGCCAAAACATTAATCATGAGTATGTTCAAGGTAGATGATGAAGCTACCCAAAAATTAATGGTTAAATTTTATACCAAATGGCTCGAAACAGGGCAGATGAGACAATCATTCATTGATGCAAAAAAAGAAGTTCGGGTGGAGTACAAGGATCCAATTTACTGGGGTGCCTTTATTATGATCGGATTGGAATAATTGCAAAAAATAAGGCTACTTTACTTTATGAAAATTATAAAAATTGCTGGGGTTGTGTTCTTAGTGTTACTGCTATCAGCAGCGGGGTTAATTTGGTACAAGCTGCATGCTCCCGTACCAGCATACCAAGGGAAAATAGAATTACAAGGCATACAAGATACTACTATTGTTCATTTTGACAGTTATGGGGTACCGCACATTAGCGCTAAAAATGCTATAGACGCCTATACAACACTGGGTTATGTACACGCTTCCGAGCGGTTGTTCCAGATGGAAATACTAAAAAGATTGGCTTCTGGCCGACTATCCGAAGTGTTGGGTGCTGAACTAATTGAAACAGACAAGTTTTTCAGGGCACTCGGCATACACCAAAAAGCCAAATCAACCGCCGCTAAAATTTTTAAGCATCCGGATGCCCCTGAGGTGCGGTTGGCAAAAGCCTATTTGAATGGCATCAATAAGTTTATTGAAACCGGACCTGCACCATTAGAATTCGATATTCTTGGAATCGACAAAAGTCCTTTTATTGAAGAGGATCTTTTTTTAGTAGTTGGTTACATGGCATTGGGTTTTGCAGATGGATTCAAAGTAGACCCTTTGATAATGAAAATACACCAAGACCTTGGGCCGGAATATTTAGAATGTCTGGATCTTCATTATAAAAAAGGAAGCAAGACAATCCCGAGTCACAGCCCAAAAATTGAGCTGGACTCTCTTATAACACAACTAAGCGTAGCCCTTCACCACATACCAAGTGTATTGATGGAAGGTTCTAATGGTATTGTGGTAGGTCCATCGAAGTCTAGCAACGGACATGTATTATTAGAAAATGACACCCATATTGGCTTTTCCCAACCTGCTGTTTGGTACGAAGCCCATCTAAAATACCCTGGTCAAAATATTTATGGACACTATGCTGCAGGGTTTCCTTTTGCCATTCTAGGACACAACCAACACTTGGGCTGGGGCATTACTATGTTTGAAAATGACGACGTCGATTTTTTCATAGAAAAGGTGGACTGGGAAAATAAAACGTATCAATTCAAAGACCAACAACTCCCTTTGAAGTCTACAGCCGAAACTATTAGAATCAAAGGACAAGACAGCCTAGCAATGGAGGTATTCAGCACCCACCACGGGCCCATCATTAACGAAGTCTTCAAAGATATTTCAAATGAAAACACAGTGGCTGTTTGGTGGGCCTATACCCAATTAGAAGCGCAATTTCTAGAAGCTGCCTATGGCATGAACACTGCAAAAAACAAGGACAGCTTTCAAAGCTCTATTGCCCTTATCAATGCACCTGGATTGAACATAATGTATGGCGATGTTGCAGGAAACATTGCATGGTGGGCCACGGCAAAAGTACCAATACGCCCTTTCAATGTGGACCCGAAGTTATTTTTAATGGGGTTTTCTGGTAAACATGAATACAATGGGTTTTACTCTTTTAAAGACAACCCGCATTCGGTTAACCCCCCGGAAGGGTATATAATTACTGCCAACAACCAACCAGACAGTGTTAATGGTGTCTTTTTCCATGGCTATTATCGCCCAGAAGACAGAGCAATTAGACTGCAAAAAAGACTGGATGAACAAGAAAAATGGGACACAGACCTCCTTAAACAAACCAGTTTGGACCACCATTCTGATGCGGCGGTCGAGATATGCAAAGAAATCGTATCTGTACTTCAAAACGATAGTACTTTCAATAAATTCAAACCCATTCTTGAAACTTGGGATGGCAACCACAAAAAAAACAGCATAGCACCGGGCATTTATTACACTTTTTTAACTTACGTTTTTTATTATGCCATGAAAGATGAATTGGGAGCAACCAACTATTTAGAAATGGCTACTTCTCCGCTATTAAGGAGATCTTATTTAACACTTCTTAGCAACCCAGATGCTGTATGGTGGGACAACATAAACACCAATAAAAAAGAAAAAAGATCGGACATTTTCTTACAAGCCGTGCTTCGAATGGACCTAGAGCTTACCCGCCATTACGGCGCTAATACGGAGGATTGGTTGTGGTCAAAAATGCACTTATTAACTCATGAACATCCATTGGGAAAAGTAGAACTGCTCGCTCCTTTTTTCAATGTTGGGCCTTTTGCTGTTGATGGAGGCAATGAGGTTCCAAACAATCTTAAATTTAAATTGGACACTACTGGAATATATAAAGTTAATGCAGGCGCAGCCGTCCGAAGAGTATTGGACTTTTCGGACCTCAACAACAGTTGGAATGTACTTCCGACTGGGCAAAGTGGTCATAAAATGAGCCCTTATTACGACGACCAAGCAGCCCTTTTTAACGATGGGTTATGGCGTGCCCAAACAATGGATAAAAAAATAATTACTACTTTCGAACAAAAGTTAGCATTTATTCCTGTACAAAAATGAAAGAACTGAAATCAAAAATTCATGAAATTATCTTCGAGGCGGACACCTTTTGGGGCAAAGCTTTTGATGTGGCTTTGTTGCTGATGATCTTAATGAGCATTTCAACCGTTCTTTTAGAAAGCGTGGATGAAATTGACTTAAAGTACGACTATGAGTTCTATGTTTTAGAGTGGGTTTTCACTATAATTTTCACAACCGAATACGCCATACGTGTATGGGTGGTAGGAAAACCTCAAAAATACGTTTTTAGCTTTTACGGTATCATAGACCTGCTGTCCATTTTACCATCGTATTTAGGATTGTTCTTTGTAGGAGCGCATTCTTTTATGATCATTAGAGTTATTCGGCTTTTCAGGGTTTTTAGAATTTTTAAATTAGTTCAGTTTATTGGGGAGGCTTCTCAATTGGGGAGTGCATTAAGAGCAAGCAAACATAAAATTTTAGTTTTTATTGGTTCTGTACTGATTTTAGTCGTGATACTCGGCTCCATTATGTACATCATAGAAGGCCCGCAAAATGGCTTTACCAGCATACCAATGAGCATCTATTGGGCTATTGTTACGCTAACCACTGTTGGTTATGGAGATATCGCACCACAAACAGTGCTTGGGCAGGCCATAGCCTCCATGGTCATGATATTGGGCTATGGCATCATAGCCGTTCCAACGGGGATAGTAACCTCAGAGCTCACTGCACAGAAAAACACGATAAGTGCCAACACCCGTTCCTGTCAAAACTGCAGCGCTGAAGGACATGACGATGACGCCACACACTGCAAGTATTGTGGCGCCAAAATATGATTTATTAACCTTGGTATTTGGAAAATACTACACTTGCATTGTGCCCTCCAAACCCAATCGAGTTGCTTAAAACATGGTTCAGATTGGCATTTTTAACGAGTGTTGCATTCAATTTAGGCTGTACTTCGAACCCTGGATCTACTGTGTCCAAATTGCGCACCGGCGGCACTTCTTGGTGGTACAAACTCAGCAATGAAAATACAGCTTCAATCGCTCCAGCGGCTCCCAGCAAGTGACCAGTCAAGGCTTTGGTTGGAGTCAAATAAACATGCTCCAGATGGGCGTTAAAAGTACCTTTCAAGGCCTCAATTTCTGCACTATCCCCAACAGGAGTAGAGGTGGCATGTGGGTTAATCAAATCAATATCCTGTGCTTTTATACCAGCTTCTTCAAAAGCCAGCCCCATACTTCTCGATACACCTTCGCCTTGAGGGTGGCCCGAGGTAATGTGGTAGGCATCGGATGTCAAACCACCTCCTGCTACTATTCCATATACCTTTCTACCATTCTTTAGTGCTTTATCCAAAGGTTCTAGGACCAGCCCTGCTCCACCTTCTCCCATCACAAATCCATTCCGGTCTGTATCAAAAGGCCTTGAAGCTTTTTTTGGAGCCTCATTGTTATCAGAAAGTGCTTTTAATGCACCAAAACCACCTATTCCCATAACGGAAATAGCGGCATCGGACCCACCTGCAACCATAAAATCGGCCTTTCCTGTACCAACGTACATGGCTGCATCAATAATTGCTTGGGTAGAAGAGGCACAGGCCGCTACTGGATTGTAAGTTACCCCTTTTAGGCCATGTGCAATTGAAATTACACCAGAAGCGGAATCCACCAATGTTTTAGGAATAAAAAAAGGATTGAATTTTGGCTGTTCACCGTTTTTATAAAAATACTCTAATTCTTGTTCTGTTGAGCTGTACCCACCATTGCCCGAGGCCCATATCACGCCAGCTTTGTGTGGGTCAATGGAGTCAAAATCAACCCCTGAATCTTCTATAGCCTCTTTTGCAGCAATAAGCGCAAATTGCATGAAGCGATCCAATCGCCTTACTTCTCTCCGCCCAAATACTGCTTCTGGGGCATAATCCTTTACTTCACACGCTATTTTAGTTTTAAAATTTTTGGCATCAAACAATGTAATTGGCCCTGCTCCTGGCAAACCTTCTTTTAAATTGGACCAAATATCAGGTATGTTGTTCCCAATAGGGCAAATACCACCAATTCCTGTAACTGCAACTGCTCTCATATATAAAAAAATTAGAAGACAAATATAAAAGAATACACCCCTTCTTCCTACAAATTAAGGACTCAATCTGCGGTATTGTAACCGCTCAACTTATATGCTTCATAATCTTTAGGGGTGTCCATATCTACCCATCCACTCGGAAAAGAAAGCAATTTTCTATTGGACAGGTTCTGTTGCACTATGCTTTTGGCTCCTTTCGCTCCTGTTAATTCTAGCAACCTTGATCTATATCGAGGGCCAAATTTTGTTGGAGGGCCTTCTGCTCCATTGCTGTATTGGCATTGTATCAAGTCTCCTGTTGTAACTACCAATTTATTCAATATTTCTGTCGAAATGGTAGGCTGGTCGCTTACGGAAAATACTGCGCATGCACCTTGATTTTCTTTTTCCCAAATGGCCGCCGCATGCGCAATAGTGGCCCCCATACCTTTGGCCCAATCTTTAAAATATAGGCAGGGCACCGAAACAGGAACAACTGCCTGAATGGCTTCATGGTATTGCCCGGTTATGATCCAGATTTTACTAAAATTTACTTTTTTTGCTTCGTCAAGGAGGTGGTTGATCATGTATTTGCCATTGTTCAACACACACAGCTGCTTACAACTTTTCATTCTGGAAGCACTGCCCGCCGCTAATATAAAAAGTACTGGAGCATCATTCATTTAAAACCAGTGTATGTTTGAATACATGCCCAAAACTCGAATTTCGACGATGGATTGGGGTCTTTTTTTCTTTCAATGGCCCTCCATCTCGGCCATTGAATACGGCCTGAATCTCCGCTATTACTGACAAGGCTATTTCATCTGGGGTTTCGCTACCAAGATCCAAGCCCACGGGGCTATGGATGGCCTGGTTTTCTATAGCAAGTTCTTCTAGTAGCTCTTTGCTGCGTTTTTTTGGCCCCATTACACCAATATATGGAAGCCCAATGGGGTGCAACAATTTTAAAACTGCTTTGTCATAACCGTAATTATGGGACATCAACAAGCAGGCTGTATACGGGTCAAAATTAATTTTTTCTACAACATCCTTGCTCAGACTGTGCAAAACTACATCGGCATGAGGAAAGCACGCTGGTGCGGTGTGGGCTACGCATTCATCTGTCACAACAACTTCCCAATTTAGCATGCTGGCAAATTGTGTGACGGGTTTCACGTCTGGGCCGCCACCAAACACAACCAATTTAATCACAGGCATCAGCCTTTCTACGAAAAATTGATAGGAATTGCCTTCAGATACTACATCAACCAAGGAAGAGCCTTTGTCTTTCAAAACGGAAACTATCTGGTTTTGGATGGTAGCATGCAATGCCTCATTTTTTATTGTAGAGGACAATACAGCAGCTCCTTCAATCAAACATTTTCCAAACTCCATCTGATCGGCACTGCCTAGAACAGTAACCAATAACTTAGGTGCTCGATTCGACAATGCCTGGTAAAGAGGCGTAAAAAAGGAAGCATCTGTTATGGGTTCTATGTAGATGTCAATAATCCCCTTACATCCCAAACCTACTCCAAGATCGTCGGTGGTGGTATCGTAAGTTATGCATTTGGGTTGTCCGGTTTGCATTACAACCCGAGCTTGGCGCAGAGCATCCCCTTCTAGACACCCGCCACTAACCGCTCCAAACCACCTTCCATTTGACGTAATAAGCATTTTTGCACCAGGACTTCTGTAAGAAGAACCTTTAACTGCAACCACCGTAGCTAGCGCAAGCGGCCCATTATTTTTTTGTTCCTCGTATTTTTCTACAATTAGTTTTAACTCTTTCATCCTACCTTAAGTTACGAACATCTTGTGGTTTTACCATAGGAGCCTTGTTGCCCCAGCTATTTTTTATATAGTTCATAACATCTGCCACTTCTTGGTCGGTAAGATCCAACGCGGTCATCATCCCGTTGTATTCTACCCCATTCACCGTCATTGGCTCTGAGCCACCGTTGAGCACAATAAGAATGCTTGCTTCCACATTCTTTTCCAAATAATCAGATTTGGCTAATGGTGGAAAAACGGATGGAATCCCTGCTCCTTCTGCCATATGACAAGACTGGCAATGGGCGGCATACAAGTTACTTCCCCGTTCCATACTCTCTTTAAGCGGGTCATTTTGTTTAGTTAAAAAAGAGGAAAGGGCAATAAATGCCCCAAACATTAGTATCAATTGTTGGTTATATTTCATTTAAATCAAAAGGTAAAGTTCTAATTCTCTTTCCTGTAAGGTCAAATATTGCATTCGTCAAAGCAGGCGCTATTGGTGGTAAAGCAGGTTCTCCCACTCCGCCTGGCGCTTCTTCATTGTCCATGATATGCAGCTGCACTTCTGGGCTTTCATGGATTCTTAACATTTTGAATTTATCAAAATTCTTTTCAACGGCCATGCCCTGTTCAAAAGAAATTTTACTTTTTATAGCCGCAGTTAATCCCATTACAATACTGCCCTCCACTTGCTGCCCAATTATATCGGGGTTAACCGTCATCCCACAATCCATCGCAACATATACTTTTTCTATGGTTATGGAGCCCTTATTATTTTTACTTACCTGTACGGCTTGTGCACAAATGCTCCCAAAACTTTCGACCATAGCTACTCCAAGCCCTGTACCTTGTTTTTTATTGTTCCAACCACTCATTTTCTTGATTTGGTCCAACACTGCTGATTCTCTTTTTTTATTTTTCAACAGTGTTTTTCTATACGCTATGGGGTCTTTTTTTAGAGCACTGGCCAATTCATCAATAAAGGACTCATGTGCAAATCCATTGGTAGAAGCATACACACTCCTCCACCACATGACAGGAATTGGAAACTCCATTGGAACTGCCTCCAATTCAAAATTTGAAAATCCGTAATTTTTATTGGCTCCTTCGAAAATCCATTGCGTTACTTCTTCTTTATTCGCACCGGGCCATTGGTGCCCCATGTCTTGCGTTATCAGTTTATTTTTCAATCCTGTAACCTCGTTTTTTTTATTAAAATAAGCCGACATTTTGTATAAAGCTGCCGGTCTGAAAGGTCCTTGGGATATATCATCTTCTCTAGTCCAAATCAACTTTATTGGGCGTTTCATTTCTTTAGAAATGCTTGCTGCTTCTAGAGCAAAGTCGGTAAATGCTTTTCTTCCGAAACCACCTCCTAAAAAAGAAATATTCATTTCGACGTTTTTTTCTGGAATGGACAAATAATTGGCCAGTGTAGACTTTATCCAATTTGGAGATTGAACACCGCCCCAAAAAGTACAGCTGTCTCCATCTACCTGTACGATGGCATTCATAGGTTCCATACAAGCATGGGCTTGGTATGGGCAATAATAGGTAGCTTCCATTTGGGACGCTCCCTGCTCAAGGTTGGCCATGTCCCCTTCCGATTCCAAAACAACACCTGATACTTCGGAACTAGATTGAAACTTATCGATCACTTCTTTTTCAGACCATAGTTTTACCCCTTCATTATTCCATTTTACTTTTAACGCTTTTTTAGCTTTTAAAGCAGCAGGGTAATTCTCGGCTACTATGGCCACCGCTTGCCTTTTGAAAGAAAAAACTGGAGTTTCTATTTTCAGTACATTTAAAACACCTGGCAACGCTGCAACTTCCTCTTTATTAAATGATTCAATTTTCCCAACAAAAGTTGGCGATCTCAACATCGTGGCATACACCATGCCTTCAACTTCCATATCCAAACTAAACACGGCCTTTCCGTTCGTTTTTAAACCTGCATCCAAACGCGGGAGAGATTTGCCCAACACTTTAAAATCGCCTTTGCTTTTTAGTTTTATATCCGTTGGTACTTTGTAAGTAGCCGCTTTTTCAACAACCTCTCCATATTTTAATTCTGCACCACTAGAATTGTTGCGAATCACACCATTCTGCACACTGCATTGCCCGACGGGCACTGCCCATTGTTCTGCAGCAGCTTGCACTAACATCATTCTAGCCGCTGCTCCTAATTGTCTGGAAGGGGTCCAGCTTTTTCTAACACTGCTACTACCTCCAACCTGTTGGTGTCCGTACTTTTCTCTATCGGCCCCGGATTGAATTACTTGAATATCCTTTAAGTTAATTTCTAATTCTTCGGCAATCAACATAGGCATAGACTGGTATACTCCTTGCCCCATTTCAGGCCTGTGGTTCACTAGAGTTACTTGGCTATCTTTGTCAATAAATATAAGATGGTTCAGCCCAACATTCTCATCAGACATACCACTTAATGGTACAATTTTATTTTCCTTTTTTGTAGCGAACCCTGCCAAACCAAAAACAGCTCCTGCCATCCCTGTAAGCTTCAAAAAGTCCCTTCTATTGTATCCTAAGTATTTAATTGGTTCCATCACTCATGTCTTTAGAGGCTGATAAAATAGCTTTTTTGATGCGGTTATAAGTACCACATCGGCATATATTCCCTTGCATAGCGGCAACTACTTCAGTCGAATTTGGAGATGGATTTTTATCCAACAGTGCAACGGCCGACATAATTTGACCGGACTGACAATACCCACATTGCGGGACTTGGTGTTCTACCCAAGCCTTTTGAACTGGATGCGCATTGTTTTCTGAAATTCCTTCAATAGTGGTGATTTTTTTATTGACAACCGCTGCAACAGGTAACACACACGAGCGCACTGCTTGCCCGTCTAAATGGACTGTACAGGCACCACATTGGGCTATCCCGCATCCAAACTTAGTACCTTTAAGCCCAACAAAATCTCTGATAACCCACAGAAGTGGCGTGGAGGGGTCTACCTGAACTTCGACGACCTCGTTGTTGATATTTAGTTTTATTTGATTCATAATGAAGTAATTGAGTCAAATAAAAATACGAGAAAAAACTAAAATGGACTGGACAAAAATCCAGTCCATTTTAGTTTTTGGACGAACTACAGTTTTATTAGTACGGACAACAGCATTTAAGCTGTGAAATTAGTCTTCAATAATTTCAATTTCAACTCGAACATTCTTCTTTGCTTGCTCAGAGTTTTTATCGTATATCATTCTTTTTCCTCCCCATCCTACTGTTTCGATGCGATCGTCTGCCACACCTTTGGAAACGAGGTATTCCTTGAGTACGTCTGCTCTAGTCTCCGATAGTTTTTTAGCCGAGCCTTTTCCACTACCATTGGAGTCATTTAGAGTGAAAAATTGATTGTCTGAAATTCTATGTACAATCTTTCCAAAAGAATTGCCATTGGTATGGCCATGTATTCTAATTTTATAATTTGGGTTGGCTTCCATCATGTTTTGAAGTTGGTCCAACTCAAATTGTGAATCTCTTCTCATCACTTCAGCATCCTTGTGAAAATACACGTGAAACAAAGTGAATATATCATCTTTCTTATACCGTATCATTTCAAAATTCACCACGACGGTATCATTCACCCCAACTACATACGGTGCCTCAGAATCGGTAAAAGGAGAATTATAATTAATTTCGTGTTGTAATTTTCTAAAACCGAACGTCTCACAGGTCAGAACAAAAGCAGGGTTGCTGTTGTGGTTTCTCAATTCATAAGCCCGGTTGCCTTTAACAGTTTTAATTAACATAACCTTGTGCGGATCAATAATACTTACTTCTCCATCCAACCTATCGCCAGTTACTTCGGCAAATACATTGAAGTAAAACATTTTCCCTGGGGCATCGGTAGTCCTTTTAGGTCCGATTCTTATTTCCTCTATTTCCTGCCCCACTACCATTTCTGGTGCATTGGTGGTGTTGTCTTTAACTATTGAATCCTGAGATTCTATGGATACTACCGACGTAGTATCTTGCTCTGTTGGAATGGATTCGTTTTCAGTGGTTGGAGTTTCCTCCACCGGTTTGGGATCCATTTCCTTTTTGTTCGGGTCATATGCTCGGTTTCTGTATACCCAACATTTAGGATGCTGGCCAGACTTTCGATTCATATACATTTGGGTCATGGCTTCACCAAAATCATCGGTTCCCTTTAATACTACAAAAAACCACCTTCTACCCGGAATACTCGTATATTGGGCTTGCTGGCCTTTGTCGCTAAGGTTGCGTACAAAAGTTTGGGCATTGCTTTCTCTTGACTTATCAAAAGCAGCCACAACCAAATAGTACTTATTGTTAATCTCAACAGATTCTGACTGTGCCAGGGCGTCAGTAGGGAAAATTGCCAGCCACATCATGGACAGCAACAAGCTCAAGCAGAAGGCATTTTCTTTTTTCATAGTGCAATTTAGTCTGAAATTACTTCAACTTCAACTCTAACATTCTTTTTTGCTGAAGCTGCGTGTTTGTCATATAACATTTTCTTTCCACCCCAACCTTTCACTTCCAATCTACTCTCCTCTATTCCGTTGAAAACTAAGAAGTTTTTGATTGTTTTTGCCCTTTCTTCAGAGAGTTTTTTAGCACTCCCCTTCGTAGTTTTGTTGTCGTCTGTAAGGTTGAAAAAATCGGAACTCCCTTGTTCCATTAGTATAATTTTTCCATGAGAATTTCCATTTGTATGGCCGTGGATCCTAATTTTCATATTTGGATTTTCATTCAGCATGGAAACAATGCTATTAAGCTCCGAGATAGATTCTGCTCGCATAACAGCTGCATCTATATAAAAATACACATTCCACAACACCTGAAAATCGCCTTTGGTCATCCTTGTTAAAGGCATGTCTACCACTATGGAGTCTCCAATGATATCCAGTGCTTGCGAAGTGGAGTCTGTTACTGGGTTTTTCAGACTAAAGGCAAAATCTGCATACCGGTATCCAAACATTTTGGAAATAATTTTCACACTTTGGTCCTGGCTGTGTGGTGCTTTTATTTTAACCAACTGCTGGGAGTTTATTTCTTTCAACAAGTGTTGTCTGGTATTATCAATTACCTCAACTTGCCCCTCTATTTCTTTGAAGTTGGTAGCATTTATGGTATTGACAAACAACAGGTACTCTCCTTGCTTCAATTCAATTTTTGGTGTGCTAGGTTTTTTTTCTACAGGTGGTTCTTCTGCGGTTTCTGTAGATAAATTCGCTATTGGTTCTACTGATTTAATGGTGTTTTCAATTTGTTTTTCTTCTTCGTATGCTGCCTGAACCAATACTGGGTCAGTCCCGGAAGTATTGAGTATCCCATCAAACACCCACGCATCAGGAAACCTGTTGTCAGTATCTCTTAAATTTAAAGAATACTGTCTTGCTTGTTCTGGATCCGAAACCCTTAATATGTAAACATAAAAGAGATTTTTGTCCGGATTAACTGCATAATTTGCATTAAAATCGTTGTCCAAATGATCCGCATACCTCGTTGCGTTCATTTTTAGTGAAAAAGCCCCTACAATAACAAAGCTGCTCACATCGTCTCGGTTCGGTTCTTCGCCTTCTGACATAGACCAACCTGTTTTAGGATGGACTATAAAAGTTGCTAAAAGCACCATCATTAATAGCCTCATTTTTTTCATCGCATTAGTAATTTAGCGATTCAATTTAATAAATTTAAGCGTTAAATTAAAATAGGACTATTAAAATATTACTAATCAGCTACTTAAAGCCATAAAATACACTACTCAGAAAGTACTTTAAAGACGGTTTGAATTCGATCTCCTCCTTCAGAAACTACTGTTAATGAGTGAGTTCCGAATCGTGCCAACACTTCTATTTTATGGTTTTCATAAGTGGTGGTTAAAAAATGATCGTCTAAGTGCCAATACAACTTTTCATCCATTTTTTTAGTTGCAACCTCGGCAACGAAGCGCTGCTTCACGCCATCCAAGCTGGTTGGTATATAAATTTGGGTCCCATTTTTGGGGTAAATAAACCCCATAGACTGTACGGATTTTAATGGCGCACAGGCCGATTCAAATGGTGGCAATTCTTTGTATTCCGGATCTTTAAATTTATAATAATGGGCGTACATTGGAGGAATTAAAAACCAACTAGTTTTGATTAAATCAGAAGATGGCCAACACTTTGCGTCCACTCTTTTGCCCATTGTATTAAGAAATAAAGTTGAATGGTAAGGGCATCGTTCGTTTTTTAAACTACTCTCTGGAATTTGTATTCTTTTCTTTACTCGACATGCTTCATTTGCAATAAAACCCGTTTTGCCACAAACAAAGGTGGTCGACTTGTTCTCTTTTTTATCGAAATCAAACCATTTCGAATTGGGCAATGATCTAAAAACTTCAAACATTATAGGTGCTGCTTTTCTGGCCCCAGTTAACCCAGGGCGCCCCTCACCATCCGCATTGCCTACCCAAACGCCAACGGTGTATTTTTGGTCTACCCCGATACTCCAAGCATCTTTGTGGCCAATACTGGTACCTGTTTTCCATGCAATTTTCTTACTTCCTTCAAAGTTTTTCCAATGCCGTTCTCCCAACGGTCTAAAGGCTTCTTTTAACGCATTTAAAGTAGCTTCCTGTGCAAAGTTGTTAAAAGGGGCGTCATATGTGTATTTCCCACCAAGTTTATCCACATACAATTCGACAGGCCCATTTCTAGACAAGGCCATGTAACCGCCAACCAAGTCTCTTAAATTTACTTCTGCCCCTCCAAGTATTACCGAAAGCCCATAGTGGTCTGCGCTATTGGTAATAGTGGAAAAACCCACAGTTTTAAGCAAATTATTAAATTTTAGATGTCCATAATTTTGTAACATATGCACAGCTGGCACATTCAAAGACCGCGCCAATGCCTTATCTGCTGCGACCAGCCCTTCATAGGATTTATGGAAATTTTCTGGCGAAAATCCTGAAAAATAACTAGGCACATCGGGCACCATTTGTTGAGGCATCATCTTCCCATCTGTTACCAAACCAGCATATAAAAATGGTTTGAGCGTGCTTCCACTGGATCTTTGAGCAGGAACCATGTCCACGTATTTTGCATTATCAATTCCGGGAAGCTCTACATTCCCACAATAGGCAAGGATGGCCCCAGTTGAATTGTCTGCAATCAAAATGGCAACATTATTAATATGCTCCTCGCTGTACAGCATTGCATATTTTTTTGCAATAGATTCTGTCCGTTCTTGGATCTTTGCGCTTATTGTGCTTGCAATTAAATGGCCCCGTCCTTTTTCTTTTATCGAGGTATACATCAAATGTTTGGCTACGGTTGGAAATGGGCTAGGGTTTTCAGGAACCGCTTCTTTTACAGCCAATGCATAGGTTATAGAATCAATCGCATTTTGTTGGAGCAAATCGAGAAGCAATGCGTTTTTTTTATCGAATAGGCTTTTTCTATTTCTACCGGGATGTATGAGCCCTGGGCTATTGGGTAAAACGGCCAACGTTGCTGCTTCTGACCAGGATAAATTGCCAGGTTTCCTCCCGAAATAACGCCAGGATGCTGCATGAAGCCCTACAATATTACCTCCATACGGTGCATAGGTGGTATATTTCAATAGAATCTCTTCTTTTGTCATCTGCAACTCCAATTGGAGTGCCAAGAACATTTCAATAATTTTCTCCGAATAGGTTCTTTTTTTCCCTCGTGACATGCGCACCAACTGCATGGTAATGGTACTACCACCACTGCGCACTTTGTTGTGTACAACATTGGAAACCATGGCCCGAGCAATGGAAAGCGCATCCACTCCTGGGTGATGAAAAAATCTTTTGTCTTCAAATGCCAACAAAGCTTTGGTGTATTTATCCGGAACAACATCGATGGAAGGAAACCGCCATTGTTCGTCCTTGGCTAGCTGAACAGAAAGAATATTTCCTTCTGCGTCTTGTAATACTGTTGAAAAGGTAGTATCAAACGCTGGGCTTGGTACAAAAAAATATACACAAGCAAAAAACACTTGGTACATTATCACCAAATTAAAAACTGCTTTTGCGAAATTCATTTTGTATGCTTTTAACATAGTGGCTAAGAACGGACCTCAAGTACTTCGTATGGCTTATTTATATTTTCAACGTTCTGGTTTATCTAGGAAGCGATGGCCCTACTGTTTATTGATTCGAACAGCAGGGACAAAATTTTATTGAATGGTTATTTTCCTTCCTTTTTTAATAGACTTTATTGTATTGTCGTACATCGCTTCAACTTTTAATGCCGGCAAATAATAGCTGCCTTTGTAGCTGGCATTTAATTTTATTTTGATGGTCTTTTTTTCATTTGGCGCCAAATCGAAAAACGAATGGACCCGGTCGTCCCGAATGTCTTGATAAGACAAACCAATGGTGGCTTCATTCCCAAATAAGCGAGAGTTTTGTATTTCCCATCCAGATGGAAATACCTGAGACAGCGCTAAATTTTCATACACTCCTCTTAACCCAGGGTTGACCACTTCTACAACTGCATAAAAATCAGCTCCTTGTTTTAGTGCGTCTATTTCAAGTGGCTGGTTGTTGTTATCCAAATAATAAGATCGCAACACAATATTATTTTCTTCTTCTTCTTCAGTTCCTGCCAAAGGTTGCCCTTCGTATACCACAGTTGCAAATAAAATGCCTTCCCCATTATTTTCAATGTTAATTGTATTGGCTCCCTTTTGATTTACTTTCAAACCATAAGAATAGAAAGACCTATTGGAAGTAACCGCCGCATCGGCTTCCTCGTTCATTGCAAAGGCGAACTCCATTGGTTTGGCTCCGGAAGTCATCTGGTAAAAATCGGACACAGCTTGCAAACAAAATGAAGTAGTTTGGGTGCTGAACCATTTTTTAGAGTCAGCCAACTCCCCAGTTATCTTTTTTATCAAAGCTCCAGCTTGTTCCCTCTTTTCCATGTCTACTAAAACAGAAACAGCAATGGCGTTGTCTCTTAACGGGCTGCCATAGGTGGCACCACTGCCATTGTAGGTGGCAACATTCTCCGCTACTCCTTCAATTATATGCTCAGCGGCCAATTTCTCACCCAATATATTATAAGCCCAGGCCAACATCCACTTGGTTTGGGCGTTTAGGTCATTCCTTTCCCTTAACCTATTCATAGAAGCCCTATCTGGCTTTCCAGCCAATGCCAAGGTATACAAACGATAAGATTGAATATAGGTGTCCCATTTGGAAGTAGCTTGTTTCCTCCAGTTTTTAGCAGATTTTTTTTGGTATTTGATCCATTGATCTTTCATTTGGTATGGGATTGGATACCCTTCTTTTTCTGCTTTTAGTATAAAATAACCTGCATAGGTATTGGCCCAAGCATTTACATTTTCTTGACCAGGCCAGTAAGCAAACCCGCCATCAGGAAGTTGAAACTGTTGCAACCTTTCTACAGCGGCGTTAATATTGTTGTCTATTTCTATAGATTGGGCGGCAGACAAATCAACAAATTTTTTAATGTACAATTGAGGAAGGGCCGAAGACGTAGTTTGTTCCAAACACCCATAAGGGTAGCGAATCAAATAGCGCAATCTCTTTTCTAAATTGATTGCTGGAAAGGAAGAAATTTCAATTTTTGCTGCATTGGAACCATCGACTCCTATCGCATTCCACTGGACATCTGCGGTACCACCTGGTTGTATTTCAACAAATTTGGTTTTGCTGACAAATGGATTTGGGTTGCGTATTTCAATATCAATCTCATGAGTTGATTTTTTTCCTTTGCTTTCGGCAACTATCTTCACTTTAGCTTTACCGCTTTTCTCTCCTGTTTTTAAAGTAAAGTATTCAAGCTCGTGTTCTTTCCCAGTTACCTGTACAGACTTGCTTGCTTGAACGGCTTGGACAGCACCTTCAAGCTCAAGGTGCACTTTTACCGTACTGTGTTTCTTATCTGTTAAGAATAAATTCACTGGTAGTTCTACTTGTTCTCCAACACTCAGCACGCGCGGCAAAGTACCCAACACCATTAAAGATTGTTTTACTTTGGTTACTTCATCCGTTCGCCCAAAGGCTTGGTCATTTTCGGCAACCAACATTACTTTTACGGAACCTACATATTGTGGCATTTCAAAATTGTGTTCGGCAGATTGACCGGATTCCAATTCAAAAGGCCCAAAAAACTTAACTACTGATTTAAATCGTTTGTCTGCTTCCTCTTCACTTTTTTCCATTTCTTCATCCCCACCTAAAGCCAACAAGCGGCTCAATTCGCCTTTATAAGCGCCAATAACTTGGTCATAAACATCCCAGGTTTTTACACCCAATGCTTCTTTGGCGTAAAAATACTTCCAAGGATCTGGTGTTTTAAAACGAGTTAAATCGAGCAAACCCTCATCCACAACAGCCAAAGTATAGCGCATTGGTTCTCCATTTTGTTCTTCAACGCGCATGCTCATTTTATCTCCTGGCTCCACTTCTTTGGGTACGGTAAGTTTTGGCTTTAAAACTGTTTTTGGGTCAGACACATCAAGAGGCAACAAACCATACATCCTTATTGGGTGGTCGTTGAGTGTATTTTGATGGGGTTGAATTAACATCGCATGCACGTATATATTTGGAGTCATTCGGTCTGTTACTTCAAAATCAAATTTGTTATCTCCGGCTTTGGTATCCACCCAAAAATTGCCAACTACACCTGATCCATTCTCGATGGTAATTAGAGCCCTACCGTTGTCACTACCTGGCAAAGTAACATTTACTTTTTCACCTACAGAGTAGGCTGGTTTATCTGAGTTAAAAGAAAGCATGGCCGCACCATCTGGGCTGTCTCTTTGGGCCCTTCCGGCCCAACCGGGCCAGTCCACATAAACCACTTGCCCTGTACAATGCCCATCTCCGTTGCATGCTTTCACTAAATATCGGCCCCATTCTGGGTACTTTATTTTAAATTTGAACTTCCCTTTTCCTGTATCCCCCCCTACTCGTTTCCTAATAATTGGAGTATAATAATTGCTGTTAACATAATTGGTAAGGTTGTCTTCAGATTTGTCCCACCACCATTTCCAATCCAACTTAAACACACTGACATCAAACTGATCTGTGCTCTTTAATTTTCCGTCTGGGTTGAGGTTAACCAAATTGAATACATGGGTGGTATCGGTCAACAACATGCCCCTTCTTTTATCTCCCTTCGGCTTTTTAATTCCAACATAACTGTTATAAGTGTACATCGGGAGGGTATGTGCATCTATGCTATAATTGCCTCCCTCTTCAAAAGCCTTTGTAATAAAAGTAGCACTCAAAACACCTGGAGCCTCAATATCATCCGATAACCGGTAATTAAAACTGGCATCTCCAGAAGCATCTGTTGTTCCTTCAAAAATGTTGTATTTTTCTGAATACAAACGGACGGTAGGGTTATCAAAACAATAGTCTTCGTATTTTTTAAATTTGGTCGATCGCTCTTTCAGAATTAATTCAACCGTACTTTTTAAATTAGACCCAACAGCGCCATGCAGCCATGCAACATTAATTTGTCCCTTTATCCCTTCAGACAAAACAACTTTTTTGTCATCTTCCAATACCGCTTTAATTTTCAATCTATTGGGCTTGACCGTTTCAATCTTAACATTTTGATGGAATGTAACCCCTCCTACTTTCACTTCGGCTGACCAATTTCCAGTAGGGTCCGATGGCCTAGTTGCAGTGGCAAACTTATATATATTGCCTGTTCTTTTGGTTTGCACCAACCTCTGTGCAATTTTCCCTTTTGGGTTTTTCAATTCAAATACCACCGGATGGTTCAGGGGGATGTTATTTTTAGGATCTTTTAATATAAATGCATAATAAATAGAATCTCCGGGCCTCCAAACGCCCCTTTCTCCATACATAAACCCTTTAATCCCTTTTTTCACTTTGCTTCCTCCAACATCAAAACCAGATACAGAAAGTGCTTTGCCGTTATTCAGTTTAATGTATGCTTTTTCTTTGCCATTGGTTGCTACTACAAAGTAGGGCTTTTCTTTTGGAGAAAATTCAACAAACCCATTGGCGTCGGCATTGCGCTGCTCTAAAAGTTCCATTTGGTAGTTGTACAAACGCACATCGGCATTTTCAATGGGTTTTGCAGTGAGCATGTCGGTGACTACAGCCAAATAACTCCTATCTTGTCCCGATTTAACTATTAAACCAACATTGGAAGCTAAGATATTTACTTTGACCGACTTACTCGAGTTGTAATACGAATTGCTACAAGGGTTGTCCCTATCCCTCCAATTGTAATCGTCTCCATAATAGTAGTTTTCGTAGGAATCCCAATTCGAAAATTCCTGCTCTTCATCCGACAAGTTGTTTTCTTCTTCTATGGCATACAGCCCTTCATCTGCCTCTCCACCACAATAAAATGCCGCATGGCGCCTTTTAAACGACATCCTTATTTGATAAATGGCCCCTTGCTCTGGCACCATCAACGTTTCTAAATCTAGCACATAGTTGTTCCATTGGGCAATGTCTGTAACACCTGCTTTTTGTAGGTTAATGGTTTTTTTGAGTATTGGTTTTCCTACCCTTCTCAATTGAGAATTCCCTCCCAATTCATTGACCTGTAAAAACTGCAATACATTGGGTTCCATTATCTTGATAACTTCTACTTCCACTGCTTTTAAAGCAACCGCTTCAAAGGGAAGAATCAACCCTTTGGAAGCGGGCAGAATATTGCCTTCGGTTGTCAATTTAAGAGCCGGTTTAAGCTGAACAAAACTCAACATCTCACTGATGCCATCGTTCAGTTTGTAGTTCAATATATTCTTAACATCCTCTTCAACAACAATTTTCACATCTCCAGACGGCCTTTCCTTTAAATAGACCAAAACTTTGTTGCTTTCTATTTGAAAGTCCAAATCACTGGTACCGCTAATTTGGATGAGCCCTTCTAAATTTTGATCTTTCTTCAAAGGATCCGAAAACCTTATCTCAACATATTGTGGTTCACTTTGAATCACCCGCACATCTCTTACTGAAAAATCGCCTAAAGCCGGAATTTCAATACCCTCTTCCAATTGTTTATCCGATCCAAATTCCGATCCATCCAAAGACAACGCTACTTCCTCTTCTTCCTCTTTTCTTGTAACATTTTCGACAGTAAACTTAAACATCCTTTTATCGGGAGAAGACTGCCACAATACAGTAAGATCTTGACCGTCTTGTTGGGCTTGAAAAGCATCTTGCATCGATTGGAGTTCCACTATATCTGAAGTAAGCACAACACCTGAAATTTGTTGGTTGCTTAAATCTGTTTCTTCGTATGCCTGGATGTTATCAATTTTTAATTCAAAATTCTGTGGAATAATGTTGATGGCGTAACTGAAAACTTGAAGCTCAGAATCGATGTCATCGAACAATGGTTTCAAATTAAATTGTATGGCATAATCTTCCCCCGAAACAAGCCGTTCGTCTGGAACAAATACCAAAGTAGATTTATTTTCCCAGATCGCATGCCCCTGCACCGAAGGAGAAATTTCAAATAAATTTCTTTCTTCTGTCATTCCAGAAGTTACTCCATCAAATTCATTCACAAACTTGATTTTCAATTGCGCCGAAGAAGAAATAGTTCCATAAGTAAAGGAGCTAATATAATTGGAAAAGGCAGGGTCCATTTTAAAGGACTGGCGCTGTGTCTTTTCTTGTGGAAAAAAGTAGTATGCTAAGCCAACAACTAGAACCAAAACAGATAGTCCTACAAAGGTGATGTGTGATTTTTTCATAAGGGTATTTATGAATGGAATAGTTAATAAAAAGGAGAATACAACAAGGTAAATACAAATTCGTAAATTCTTCTAAATTTTTTCTTTATAAATTGAATTTATAAATTGTAGTATGCCGCGATTCTTAGTTCTTTTAATTCTTCTCGGTGCTTCTTATAGTAAGTACAGCGTTTGCTGTGCACAGGATATTGGATTTAAAGAAAAACAAAAACAATATACCCGCGTCAAAGGTGCTTATAAGGCAAAGGAAAAACTGTTACAAGCAGAACTGCATAAAATTGGCTATGAGCTTTCTGAAATAGAAGTATTTATTAGGGCCTTTAAAAAAGAAGCTATTCTTGAAGTTTTTGTGAAAAAAATTGAGGATAAACAGTACCACTATTTTAAGACCTATGACTTTTGCTCCAATTCAGGAAACCTTGGTCCCAAAAGAATAGAAGGGGATGCTCAAATTCCAGAAGGTTTTTACCAAATTGAAGGGTACAACCCTTACAGCCAATTTCATTTGTCTTTGCGGGTCAATTACCCAAATGATGCCGATTTAATTCTGAGCAACAAAAATTATCCTGGCAGTGAAGTTTATGTACAGGGGGATTGTGTTACTATTGGCTGTATTCCAATTACAGATGATAAAATTAAGGAGTTGTACTTGCTTAGCGTCGAATCAAAAAACAACTCCGAACGACCGATCTCTATTCATATATTTCCTTTTTATTTAAGCGATAAAAATATCAACAATGCAATTTTGAAAGACAAAAATTTAAAAATTCATCACAAATTTTGGAAAGAATTGCAATCTGGTTTTGATTTTTTTGAAAAAAACAAAACCTTGCCGAAAATTTCAGTCAACCAAACAGGCCAATACACCTTACAAAATCATGAAAAATAATCTATTTTTAGCCATTCTGTTTTCTAGTATAATTTTAAATGGGTGCCAATCTAGTTCTGAAGTTGATGAAACGAGACAACAAGTGCTCGAGCTCCATGATGATTCCATGACCAAAATGAACCAAATTCACCTGCTCATTGGCCAGCTCGAAGAACAAAAGGACACGACTTCCACCGATACTACCGAAGTTGTTGCTTTAATCAAACAACTTGAAATTGCCGACCAGCAAATGATGGACTGGATGCACAAGTTCAAACACCCAGCGGATTCGTTAGAAGATAAAGTTAAAATAGATTTTTACAAGAAGGAAAACGATAAGATGACCGATGTGGACAATACGATGAATGAAGCGATTGAAAAAGCAAAAGTATTTTTAAAACTTAGAGATTAAATCTAGCTTCTTGTCATCAATAGGTTTGGTCAAATAATCAAAAACATCTTTGTTGTCTTTGGCTTTGGCCAAATCTCTGTGGTCTATTGAGGAACTTACCATAAATATTTTGATGAATTTGCTGAGGTTGGTCTTAATTTTCTCAAACTCCGTAAGAAACTCCCAGCCATTCATAATTGGCATATTAATATCCAATAATATTACATCGGGCAATTCTGAATCACCTGCCTTTAAATGATTGATGGCATCTCTCCCATTTTTAAAGGTAATCACCTTTTGGGCCAGTTTTTTATACTCTATAAAACGCTGAGTAGTAAACTGGTACACCGAATCATCATCAATTATACAAATAGTGCCCACGTTTTTCATTTAAATTATAAGCTAAATTAAAATAGTTTGACAAAACTTCACTATAAAATCACATTTATTTAACTTTCTTACATCAAAAAAAATTAAAACACTAGGTCGCTGCGCATGAATATTCTTTTATTTATTTGGGCCATGATCAAGAAACTCTTGGCTATCCTATTCAGCATCCACACAACCAACCTTCTTAACAATCCAAAAAAACCAAGACCGTTGTTTTTTTTATGCAGCAACAGTTTGGCCATATAATTTCCATGCAGGTCTTGGACCATGCCTGTGTTGCGTTGTGTTTTTTGTGTTTTGAATCTTGTCATCTTAGTTCTCTCGCCTCTACCATAATATACATTATATAATTGTATTTTAAAAGTATTTATTTGACTATTTACAACAACAACCCCAACCAAATAGATACAAATCACAACTTTCAGCCGCTGCTGTCCATGTCACCTAGATAACAAGATCCAAAAACCAACGCGTATGGTACCTAACGCTAATAGGGCTACCCCTGTGCGTTTAAAGCGTTCTACAAATCAATTTTAATCTCAGACAACACAGAACCGGTAGCATCGTAGGTTCGTTCATGAAACACAGTGTTTCCACCCCAGTCAAC
This sequence comes from Cytophagales bacterium Alg240-R148, assembly GCA_900537185.1. Classification (GTDB taxonomy): domain Bacteria; phylum Bacteroidota; class Bacteroidia; order Cytophagales; family Cyclobacteriaceae; genus Alg240-R148. The sequence goes on along the minus strand of LS999826.1, from coordinate 202,201 downwards.
CAGGATGGCAGTAGAACAACGGGTTCCATACCCTTCCATTTCAATAAACATAGAAGACAAGGCCAGTTCCTTATCCACTGGAATACCTGTATGAGGCAAAGTTTCGAGCGCGGCGCGGCGGGTATCTTGCATGGCGCTCAACAGGTCTTCTGTTCTAACTTCATTTGCTTCCAGAATAATTTGTAGTTTCTTTTTCCCCAAGGCAACCTTAGGCCAAGGTTCGTCCAGGAGCCCATTGCTTAACCCATGTATTCCGGCTTCCAATTGTATGGTTTCATTGTGGTAGTTAGAAACGTAGAACAATTGGTTAAAATCTCCAACAAGCAAATTAAACCCATTGTAGGCACCCCCTGCCTGAAGCACTTCTTGGGCATAAACTGCCGGATTCACTGGCTCTTTCAAGTAATCCAAGGTCAACCAACCACGCGTGGGTGCATTTGGTTGGATGTTTTGTAAATCTCTGTAGTTGGTAATGGCGGTAAATCTACCTTTTTCTGTTATTCCCAACCAAGTACCACCGCCTTCTTTATCTTTTCCAGCAATAATGTTATGGTCGCTCCATCGATGGGCTTCTTGAGTGGCTCTATTAAAAAACTCATCTCGATTGGCCATCAATACAAATTTATATTGCGGATTGGGTTTCAGGGCAAATAATATCAGGCACATCTAAAACAGGGTTAATTGATCTGGAAGTAATTTAAACGATTTGCGATGTAATGGCGTAATGCCGTGTGCACGAATTGCAGCCCGATGGGCCACGGTAGGATAACCAGCATTTTTATCCCACCCATACATAGGGTATTTGTTCGCAGCCTGCTCCATAAGTGCATCCCTATGGGTTTTAGCCAAAATAGAAGCCGCTGCTATCGAAAAAAACCTTCCATCGCCTTTGATCATACAATGGTGTTCTATGCCCTCATAGGCATTGAATCTATTGCCATCTATTAACAAACTTGCTGGCCTAATTTTTAATTGATCAATGGCCCTGTGCATAGCCAGAAAAGACGCATTTAATATATTAATGGCATCAATTTCTTTAGGGGAAACTTCGGCTATGGCCCATGCAACGCTCTCACTTTTTACAATTTCTTTTAACAAATCTCTATTTTTTTTACTGAGTTGTTTGGAGTCATTGAGCAAGTCGCTCTTGAAGTTTTCTGGTAAAACAACGGCGGCAGCTACTACGGGGCCCGCCAAGCAGCCTCTTCCAGCCTCATCGCACCCTGCTTCTATAACTCCTTTTTGATAATAGGCTTCCAACATATATGCAAATTTAACTTTATGTATTAAAGTGGAAACGATTTTTATACATTTACGTAAATAATTTTTTAGCAATGGAAAACCCCTGGAAGACACTCAGCACAGAAGAACTATACGACAATCCCTGGATCACATTGACCGAAAGGCAAATTATAAACCCAGGGGGTGGCAAAGGGATTTACGGCAAAGTAAGTTTTAAAAACAAAGCCATTGGCATTTTACCATTGGATGAAAATGGCAACACTTGGCTGGTTGGTCAATACCGCTATACGCTAGACGAATATTCCTGGGAGATTCCTATGGGCGGGGGGCCTCTGGAAGAGGATATACTTTTTTCGGCCCAACGAGAATTGAAAGAAGAAACTGGGATCACGGCAAAAAAGTGGTCCAATATACTCAGAATCCACACATCTAATTCTGTGACAGACGAAGAAGGGTTTGTTTTTTTAGCAGAGGAACTGTCTTTTGGCCCTACTCAGTTTGAAGAAAGTGAGGCCGATCTTAAAATAAAAAAGCTTCCATTTTCCGAAGTTGTAGATATGGTTATGAACAACGAAATTACCGATTCTTTGAGTATAGCTGGAATTTTAAAATTGGCTAGGTTAAAAGGGGTATAAATTGTGGACAGCTTAGCTACTCATTATAGAAAAAATCTGATATTGGCAACTCCCGTAATGCTGAGCCAGCTAGGCCATGTAATGGTGGGAGTGGTGGACAGCATGATGGTGGGCCAATTGGGAGCAGTACCTTTGGCAGCAGCTTCTTTGGCTAATGCTGTTTTCATGCTGTTTTTCACCTTTGGAATAGGCGTTAGCTACGCAATCACTCCTTTAGTTGCTTCTGCCGATGGCAGCAACGAACCTGAAAAAGCAGGAAGTGCGTTAAAATCTGGGTTTTTAATAAATATTGTTACAGCTGCGATCATATTGTTGGTCGTATTATTAGGCACTCCAATTCTTCACCATTTGGACCAAGACCCGGCAGTAGTAGAATTAGCAGTGCCCTATTTGATCATTATCTCTATTTCCATCTTTCCCTTTATGATTTTCCAAACTTTTAGGCAATTCACGGAAGGCATTAGCATGACCCAAGAGGCGATGTACATTGTTTTATTTTCGAATGCGGTGAATATCGGGCTCAATTATATATTAATTTTTGGGAAATTGGGATTCCCGGCCATGGAATTAAATGGTGCCGGATATGCAACACTTGCTTCGAGGGTTGTAATGGGTGGGCTCATGGCCTTATTGGTTTTCAAACACAAAAAAATCACTCCGTATTTACCCACCAACTTTTTTAGGGACTACGATTTCAAAACAGTAAAAAAAATGATCCAAGTTGGCGTTCCTACTGGGCTTCAATTTGCCTTTGAAATCAGCGCCTTTGGTGGTGCTGCCATTCTAATGGGCGTACTTGGTGTAGTGCAACAAGCCGCCCATCAAATTGCCATCAACATGGCTGCTATTAGTTACATGATGGCCTCGGGCTTGGCGGCATCCGCTACCATTAGAGTAGGCAACCAATTAGGTAAAAAGGATTTTCCAAATTTAAGAAGGGCCGTTTTCACCTTGTATGTTATGGTCTTAATTTTAATGTCCATATGGGCCTTGGTCTTTATTGTTCAAAAGAATTGGTTGCCAACCTTGTACATCAGCGATAGTGCAGTTATAGAACAAGCAGCAACCCTGTTAATATTTGCTGCCTTGTTCCAGCTCTCCGATGGGGCACAAGTACTTGGGCTTGGGGCATTAAGAGGGCTGTCGGATGTGAAAATACCAACTTTACTTACTTTTATCGCGTATTGGGTACTCGGCATTCCAATCGGGTATTTATTAGGTTTTACTTTCGGTATGGGTGGTACTGGTATCTGGATTGGGCTGACCGTAGGGCTGACCATTGTAGCAGTAGCCTTGTTCCTCCGTTTTGAACGTTTGTCTAGATTTAAAAAGGAATAACCCTTCTGTTCAAAACTACCTTTGCACAAAAGGCTCCACAAAATTAAAAACCTCAAGGTTGTATTCGGAAATTCAAGCCTTTAATGGGTGGTTTCTTACATTTTTAAGCTCCGGAGTATACTGGTAATGAAAAGTTAAAACTGGTTCCTTCATTCACCCTGCTGTGCACTTCTATTTTGGAGTGGTGGATTTCCATAATCTTTTTTACGATGGCCAAGCCCAAACCAGTACTTTCTTTTACGTTGCCATCGGACCGTTGGTAACGCTCAAAAATATGCGAAAGCTGGTCTTCAGGAATGCCCACCCCACTGTCTTCGATAACAAATTCGACGGAAGTATTTTTCCCTATGGTTGCTATGCTGATTTTCCCTCCAGCAGGAGTATGCTTCAGGGCATTGTCCATCAAGTTTTGCAATACCCTTTCGACCATCCCAATGTCAGCAAAAACCATCGGCAAATTCTTGGAATCTTGCACCAAAATCTCCACATCCTTTTTCTTAGCCATTAAAGCGTACTTTGTAGTTACGTCGTTGATCAGATCCCCAATATAAAAACCTTCCATTTCGGGTTGTATTTGCTGTGCTTCTAATTTAGAGTATTCGAAAAGCTCATTTATTAACTTTGAAAGCCGTTCTGAACTTGAAAAAATGATCTGGTAATATTTTTCCACCTCCTCTTTGCCCAGACTTTTAGATTTGATCATAAGGGTTTCGACATACCCTTGGATGATGGACAGTGGAGTTCTCAAGTCGTGTGAAACATTGGCCACTAGTTCCTGCCTTAGTTTGTCCAGAGATTTTAATTGAACAATGTTTTCATCAATAGTATCGGCCATGTCATTAAAAGTATGGGCCACTACAGATAAATCGGTAGAAGTATTTTGTATCCGCGCCGAAGTATCTCCATTTTTGAATTGCACAAAAGTTTGTATTACATGGCGCAGGTTTTTGGTAAGGTACCAAATAGCAATTAAACCAACCACAAAGGCAAAAACAATGGTCAATACCATCCAGCTAAACCCCAATTTGTTAAAATATTCTGACAACAAACTTTGGGATACTGAATCAAATGTACCTCCTTCTAATATTATATAAATAAACCCAGACTGCCCATCTATGTCAAAGGAAGCAGCAGAAAAAATTCTTTGTTCCCCTGGGATTTTGGGGTTGTCTCCTGTTATGTATTGGTCGCCAGCCGACCGAATAAATGCCTGCACTGGGGTCAAATTAATTCTCTGAAGGGGTTCGGTTTCATTGGAGTGGTCCAAAACTACAGAATACAAAATGCCTCCTGAATTATCTACCAGATAAACTTCGATGGCTTGATTCACCGCCATCATATCGTGCATAATGTCCCCAAAAAGCGGCTTATTGACAGATCCATCTTCAAAAAATGGCTTGGCGTTTTTAAATTTCTCATCGATCAGGTGTTGCGCCAGATTGGCGTTAAGTTTTTGCGCCGTTTGCTCCACATACCGATTGGTGAAATAAAAAGTAATGGTCACATAGGAAGCCCCAACAGCTGCCAACAACACAAAAAAAGTAGCGGACAATTTCCAGAATAGCCGATTATTAAAAGACTGATTTTCCATATTAGTTAATCTCTTCATTGAATTTATAACCCACCCCCCAGGAAGTAAGCACGTATTTTGGATGGGCCATATCTGGCTCAATTTTGGCTCTCAATCGGTTGATATGGGAATTTACGGTGTGTTCAAATCCATCAAAGTCATACCCCCAAACTTGGTTTAGTAAGTTGGCTCTGGTATAACTTCTGCCTGGATGTGAGGCCATCAGCAACAACAGTTCAAATTCTTTAGGGGACAAATCAACCACTTTGTCCTCTACTACTACTTTTCTTTTTTCAACGTTAATTTCTAATCCTTTATGAGAGATAATAGATTTTGAACCAATATTTTCTTCACTTTTATTCATTTGCACCCTTCTGAGCTGCGCTTTTACTCGTGCGATAAACTCTCGAATACTAAAAGGTTTGGTAATGTAGTCGTCTGCCCCAATTTCCAACCCCAAGACCCTATCAATTTCTTCTGACTTTGCTGTTAGCATTACAATTGGCGTATGGTTCTGTTTGGCTCTTAAACTTTGGCATACTTGGATCCCATCCATACCAGGCAACATTAAATCCAGTACGATCAAATTATAGGTATTGTTCAAGGCCATTTCTAAGCCCTTTTTACCATCGTATTGTTTGTCTACTATACAATTCAAATCATTCAAATGAATTTCAATTAGACCAACAATATCCGGGTCGTCTTCAATTATTAAAATTTGATCCATGGTTATTTTTTCTCCAATTTTTGAAATTAATATCACAAAACCATCACATACAATGGCTGTTGTTTTCCAATTATAACAGCAATTGGTTTTTATTTCGTCGCCCTACCGACAAACTACTATAAAAACGCTTGGTCCAAACTACACAAAAGCAGCCTCAAGGCACTGATTTCATGGCCTTAGCAACTTTTCTTCCATGGTAGGTGAAAAGAAACAAAGTATCACAGTTCTGTTAGCAAAATGTTAGCTCCATGTGATTTTGACTATTCAACTTTGTATAAATCAAAAAACACAACAATGAAAAAATTATTTACACTTATTGGTATCGCTCTGGTATCTAGCATGGTATTGAGCTGTAAAGATGATGCCACTACCACCACCCAGTTCACTCTTGACATCAACGGTCTAGAAAACTTAGGGGGTGAATTTGTATACGAAGGGTGGTTGATAGTTGGTGGTAGCCCAATCACCACAGGAACCTTCACTGTAGAGGACAATGGCAACTTGTCTAACAGCAGTTTTACCGTTGACATTTCTAACCTGGACAATGCAAGCGCATTTGTTTTAACAATAGAACCTAGCAACGACCCCGACCCAGAACCTAGCGACGTGCACATTTTGGCTGGCGATTTAACGAACGGTGTTGGTATTCTTAGTGTAGGCCATGCAGCCGCTTTGGGAGATGATTATTCAACGGCAGCAGGAGGATACATATTGGCTACTCCAACCAATGGTACAAACAATGACGAAAACAGTGGGATTTGGTTTTTAGATCCAGCGGCTGGGCCAGGAGTGGGGCTTACCCTCCCAACTCTCCCAGCCGGCTGGAAATATGAAGGCTGGTCTGTCATTAATGGTGTTGCGGTTTCAACCGGAAAATTTACTGCGCTCAATACCGCAGATGAGCAGGCTACTTTTTCTGGACCTATCCTTGGCCCTCCTTTTCCAGGAGAAGATTTCTTAGTAAATGCACCAACTGAATTGACCTTTCCCGTAGATTTATCTGGAAGCAAAGCCGTGATCAGTATTGAACCAGAGCCTGACAACAGTGGTGCTCCATTTTTATTGAAACCACTCGTTGGAGATGTACCGGCAAATGCAGCAGACCATACGTTTTATTCCATGGGACAAAACTTATCTTCTTTGCCTTCAGGTACGGTATTAAGATAAAACTTGAGTTTATTTTTTAGTAGTGAGAGCAGCTGGTTTCTACCGGCTGCTTTTTTTGCCTTTCAAGGATCCACTAAATATTGTTAAAAACACTGGATTTCTGCAAACGAAATTATGAAATTGCAGAAAACAGAAGCATATGACAGTACAATCGGCCAAATCAGCCAAACATTCTCAAACTACCATTACAGAATTGATGATTCCTTCTTATGCCAATTTTGGAGGAAAAATACATGGTGGGATTTTATTATCACTGATGGATAAAGTGGCCTATGCCTGTGCAAGCAAACACGCGGGCAACTACTGTGTAACTGTTTCTGTTGACACCGTGGATTTCCTTATGCCAGTTGAAGTTGGAGATTTAGTTTCCTTGAAAGCCTCTGTGAATTACGTTGGCAGAAGCTCCTTGGTGGTAGGAATCAAAGTGATTGCCGAAAATGTAAAAAAAGGTATGGTCAAACACACCAATACTTCTTACTTTACTATGGTAGCAAAAGATGAAAGCGACAAACCAACAATGGTTCCTCCTTTAATGTTAGAATCTAAAGAAGACATTAGAAGGTTTGTAGAAGCCATCGACAGAAAAGAAATTAAAAGAAGTTCACAAAACGACATGCAGCAATCCAAACAAGACTGGTCGCTTAACAAAGCACTGGCCTTGGTGGACGGCGAACGTTGTGAAGTAAAAATACCAGAAAAATAACCCTAACCACTATGAGTGAAAACATTGCTGCACTAAAAAGACCGATCAGAAGGTTTTTAACAGAAGACTTTAAAATAACAGAATGGGAACAATTAAAACCTTATTACGATGCGTTATTAAAGGTGAATATTGAAGATGCACCTACCTTGAGAGGTTGGATGTTGGACAGAAGTGAATTGGAATCTTGCATATCAGAAGACCTTGGCTGGCGGTACATCCGCATGACATGTGATACTACAGATCAGAAAAACCAAGAGGCCTACATGCACTTTGTTACGACCATACAGCCCAACATTGCCCCACTCAACAATGAACTTAATGAAAAAGCCATGGCATCACCAGCCATAGAAGCCTTAAAAAAGGAAGAGGGCTTTGACATCATGATTCGTGGCATGCAAAAGGCATTGGAGATTTACAGGGATGAAAATGTACCGCTGCAAACCAAACTGCAACAACTATCCAAAAAGTTCGGTGAAATATCTGGCGCTATGACAGTTGAAATTGATGGCCAGGAATGCACCATGCAACAAGCAGGCGTACACCTACAAGACACCAGCAGAGAAAAAAGAAAGTTGGTTTATTCTGCCATTTCCGAAAGAAGGTTACAAGATAGATCGGCCCTTAACCAGCTTTACTCCGAACTCATCTCCACTAGAAATGAAGTGGGTCAAAATGCCGATTTCGACAACTTCAGAGATTACATGTTTGCAGCAATGGGGCGCTTCGATTACACGCCACAAGATTGTTTCAATTTTCATGAATCAGTAAAACAAGAAGTAGTACCTCTTTTGAATGAACTGGCTTCTAAAAGGAAGGCCCAACTTAATGTACCTTCTTTAAAACCATATGATAAGGCCGTGGACCCCGAAAATTCGCCTGCTTTGAAACCTTTTAAAGGAGGCGACGATTTATTGGACAAAACCATTACTTGTTTCGATCGATTGGATCCTTTTTTAGGAGACCGTTTGCGCATCATGAAAGCAATGGGGCATTTAGATTTGGTATCTAGAAAGGGCAAAGCACCTGGCGGTTACAACTACCCTTTATCAGAAATTGGCGTACCGTTTATTTTTATGAACGCCACCTCCACTTTGCGAGATATGGTGACATTGTTGCACGAAGGTGGGCACGCTGTACATTCGTTTGTTATGCGCGATTTAGAGCTCAATGATTTTAAGCACACCCCATCGGAAGTTGCCGAATTGGCCTCCATGTCTATGGAGTTAATCACAATGGACCATTGGGACGTATATTTTGAGGAGGAAGCCGATCTAAAGAGGGCCAAAAGAGAACACTTAGAGCAAATTATAGAAACCTTGCCATGGGTGGCCACCATTGATAAATTCCAGCATTGGATCTACGAAAACCCAGGACACAGTGAAGAAGAAAGGGCAGCAGAGTGGAATGTTATTTTTGATGCTTTTTCTGACAACATAACCGACTGGAGTGACTTGAGACTGATCAAAGATTTCCTGTGGCAAAAACAATTGCATTTGTATGAAGTACCATTTTATTACATTGAGTATGGCATGGCCCAGTTGGGCGCTATTGCAGTTTGGAAAAATTACAAACAAGATCCAAAAAAAGGACTAGAAGCCTATTTGAATGCATTAAAACTGGGATACACAAGATCCATTCCAGAACTTTACAAGGCTGCCGACATCCAATTTGATTTTAGCAGTGCTTATATCAAAGATTTAATTGCCTTTGTAAAGACAGAACTTGACAAACTAAATTAACTAAAAAGGAGGCACCCTTATTGCCTCCTTTTTTTTCTTTAGAATATGATCTCAAATTTAAAGAAATCACACCTTAGACCCAATAAGTGGTTGTACTTAAAATATAAGTTGATATTCCCATTTTTTCTCATTGCCTGCTCGGTACTCCTCTTTTTATTAGCCCCAAAAGAATCCCTTCTAGATTTAATCACACCTTATATTTTATTGATCCCAGGCCTATATTGGTTGGGTTTTTACATTTTTGTGTGCAACAAAATATTGTACGTTATCGGCTCTGCCGCACTGCAAATAAAAGGTTATTCTTGGTTTTTCACAGCCACTACCAAGACCATTCTGTATGCCGACATGTTAGAAGTGTGCAGCACCAATGAGTTTTTTGGTTTAAAACCCAATATAGGAACTATTAAAATTTATGTTGGTAAAATGGATGAAGCGGGGTACAAAATATATACCAACATAATAGGAGTTCCAGAACCGCAAGCTCTTGTTCATTATTTGCGCACACAAGCAGGCATATAAACGCTTGGATTAGAATTTGATTTTTTCAAACACCGCCAGGTACAAAAACATAATTCTTTACCGGTTATTTTGCAGATACTGCTTCTGTTTATGTATAATTTTCACTTCTACATGGAAATGGTTGCCATCTGTTCTTGAGAAGAGCACATTGGTGCCATTCGAAAAAAGTACCTTATGCCCTATTCATCAATTGGAAGGTGGGCTCGCATAGGGAGGAAGTTACTTTTGGAGGCCCTTTAACCTTTCTTCCAACAAGGTCAGTTGCGTATCGTCAAAATCGAGATGGGTTACCAACCGAATGAGGTTTTTCCCAAACGAGACACCCAATATGCCAACGGACGCCATATCTTGTAGAAAAATCCCATCGTCTATACCTTCTGCTACTTCAAAAATAACAATATTGGTGACCGGCGGGATGACTTTGCTAACAAAATTACAGGCACTTAATATTGTACCAATTTTTTTAGCTCTAACATGGTCTTCATCCAATCGAACAATATGTTGGTCCAGGGCATAACTGCCAGCAGCAGCAAGAAAACCTGCTTGTCGCATGCCTCCGCCCAAAACCTTTCTCATCCTCCGGGCTCTTTTAGAAAAAGAGTTTTTAGATAGTAAAAGAGACCCTACTGGAGCACCCAACCCTTTTGAAAGACAAATTGAAATGGTGTCAAAATACTTCCCCAAACTTTCGGTGGTTTGCCCTGTTACGCGCAAGGCATTGAATATTCTAGCACCATCCAAGTGCCTTTTTAATCCCTTTTCTAAAGCCAGAGCCGAAAGCTCTTTAATGGCTTGTTCGGTATAAACAGTTCCTCCAGCTTTGTTTACAGTATTTTCCAAGCTTAATACACTGCTTACAGGAAAATGCTGGTCGTCGGGATTAATATTGGCGAGAACTTCATCGGGTAGTACCTGGCCTTCTTTACCTTCTAACAACCTAAACGACAAACCACTAGTTCCTGCTGCACCTCCACCTTCGTACCTGTAAACATGCGAGCCTTGGTAACACAAAACTTCTTCATATGGTTGGGACAAAACGTTTAGGGCTATTTGGTTGGTCATAGTACCCGATGGACAAAACAGGCCTTGGTCCATTCCAAACATTGCCGCTGTTTTTTGTTCCAGTGCATTTATAGAGGGGTCCTCTCCAAAAACATCGTCTCCAATTGGGGCAGCCAACATGGCCTCCTTCATGGCAGAAGTTGGTTGGGTAACCGTATCACTTCTAAGATCTATTGTCATAAATTACTTGCAATATTTGTTTATAAAAAAGGAAGCTTTAGAATCGCCAAGACTTTTTGCTGTTTTCCAGTCTTCACAGGCTTTACTCGTTTGCTGCAATCGATAATGCAGGTTGCCACGGACTCTAAAGTAATTGCCTTCTTTATCATTCAGTTCAATGGCCTTACCAATATCATACAAACCACCTTCAATATCATCTGCAGAAACTTTGGCATTGGCCAAACTGTAATATCCGTTCGGATCTTCGGGTGTTAGCTTCACTACCATGGTAAAATCTACAATCGCATCCTCAAATTTTTCATTTGCCTCGTGAATCATCCCTCGGTTAAAGTAGGCGTCTGGGTTGTTAGGGTCAATATTGATGGCTTTATTTAATGCATCCAATGCACCCCTCAAATCTTCTAAAAACAAACTACAAGTAGCTTTTACCATATAGGCCTCTGCCAATGATTTATCCTTTTTAAGTAAATTTTCAATCACCTCCAAAGCTGCTTCGTACTGATTCAACTTCTCATAGGACTTGGCCATTTTCACACTACCAGCAGATTTTATCCCTCCTGCATCTTCCAATTTGGAATAATAAGAAATAGCAAACGCATATTGTTCTAACTCAAAATGACTCTCGGCACGCATTCTAAAAGCAGTTTTTGAAGGTTTTTCAACCAATTTTTCATAATTAGAAAAATCATCAATTGCCTTTTGGTAATCTTTTTTCAGGTAATAAGTGGTGCCTCTGTTTTGATATGCTCGGCTGTATTCTGGGTCTTTTTCAACTGCTTTCGATAACTCCACTATAGCCTCTTCTAATTTGCCTGCGAGTTGGTAGGCCTTGCCTAAGTTGTTGTAAAGCATTGGCTCTTCCACTCCTTTGCCCATGGCATTTTTATAATCTCCTATGGCTCCTTCGTAGTTCTCTTGTCTAAACCGTGCATTGCCACGAACAAAGTAAGATGCTCCTCTATTCGAGTTTTTAGAAATGGCAGCAGACAATTCAGTTTCTGCTCCGGGGTAATCTTTGGTTTCATATTTAGATTTTCCTAAGAAGTAGAGCACTTCGTCTGTTCCACCTCCCATTTCTTTGGCTCTTTCTAAGTCTGCCACTGCCGGACCAAAACTTTCTAATTTTGCTTTTGCCAACCCACTGTTGGTCCACAACCGTTTGTCAGACTCCCCTGCTTCAATTGCTTTTTTCAAGTCTGCTACTGCATTTTCGAATTGCGACAAATAATAATAAGCGTTGCCCCTTGCATAAAAAGTACCACCATCTTTTTGCCCAGCATTTACTGCTTTGGTCAAAATCAATACTGTATTTTCGTTGTCTCCAGTTTCGTAGTAAGACCTACCCAAATAAGACAAGCCCTTTCCTTTCAGCTTGTTTGCATTGTTTAATTTGCTTAAGTCGGCGATTACATTGGTATAATCTTTAAGAAAATATTGTACTTCTCCTCTGTTCTCTATGGCCTTGTCATAGTCTGCCTTTATGGAAAGTGCCTGGTTGTAATCTACCAAAGCTTCTTTGTATTTTTGAGATGTAAACTGGGCTTTTCCTCTGTTGTTGTACAACAACTCAGATTTAAATCCATTGGTTTCGGCCAAATTATAAGCCGTAATAGCGTTGGCCATGTTGTCCAATTGAAACGCTGCATTGCCCATAAAATAATAGGCCTCACTGTCCTTTGAACCTTTATTCTTAGCTGTTTCTAAATCTCGATAGGCATTGTCATAATTTTTTATTTGGTAATAAGATTTCCCTCTGGTCTCAAACAGCAATACAGCGTTACCTCCTTCGCTTTCTGCTTGGTTGAGGTCGTCGATTGCCGGTTGGTATTTTTTATTATGGTAACGCGCCACGCCTCTTTTTCCGTAAACCTCTCCATTTGAAATTCCATTTTCAAGGGCCAGCGTTAGTTGGGCCTCCGCACCTCTAAAATCCTCCTTATCCAATAAAATAAAGCCATAATAATGGTTCAATCTTGGGTCTTTTATGTTGAGTTGGATCGCCTTCGATAAATATTGTTCCGCGGCCTCTTTGTTATTGATTTGGTATGCCGACAGCCCGAGCATTTGCACCAGTTTTTTATCTTCTCCAGCCAATGACAAAGCTTTTTTCAGATCATCGTATGCACCTTGGTGGTCTTCTGAATCAAACTTTGCAGTACCTCTGTTGATGTAACCCTTTCCATAATTTGCATCAATCTTTAAAGCTTCATTGTAATCTTCAATAGCACCTGATAAATTTTTCTGTTCATATCGGGCCTTGCCTCTATTGTTGAACAGGATGTGGTCGTCCTTTTGCATGGCAAGTGCACTGGTATAATTTTTTTCTGCACTTGCGTATTCTTTCGAAGTAAACTTTATATTGCCATAAAAATAAAACGCATCATAGTCTTTCGCGCCTGAATTTATGGCCTTCTCGAGATACGGTGCTGCCTCTTCTTGTTTTTTCATTTTGTAGTAGGCATTTCCTAAGAAAAGGTTCACTTCTTTATCTTCCGATTGAACACCAGACAACGCTTTTATAACACCTTGATAATCTTTGGATAAGTACCTCCCTTTACCAAGCGCAATGGCTACCTCCTGGTCTTTTTCTCCACCGTTAAATGCCTTCGTCAAGGGCGCTACCGATTCCTTAAATTTACTTTGATGGAACAGGGCCATACCATAAACCTTTTGGTTGGCGGGCTTTGAAGCACCTGCTGCAATGGCCTTGTTCATGGCCTCACTTGATGGTGCATATTCTTTTAGTTCGTAATGGGACAGCGCTAAATTGGTATAATATTCGGATTTTCGATCTCCAGCGTCTACCAAGGCTTGGTAATCACTTGCCGATTTGCTCCAATCTTTTAACTCAAAATAACACTGCGCTCTTGCTGCCAAGGCCTTCTTGTTGGCCGCATCAGCGGCAAGAGCTTTCGAATAAGCAGCCGCTGCTTCTGTATATTTTTGCTGGGCCAAATAACAATCTCCAATTTTTTGTTGGGTGGCAGTACCGGCATCCCCTAAAGCAACTGCTTTGTTATAATACTTTATTGCTTCAGCATAGTTGGTGGCATCCAAACTTAAATCTGCTAAAATCAAAGCTGCTTCTACCTGGATGGTATTGTTTTCAAATGCTTGAATTAAATCGGCTTTGCCCAAGTCTGTTTTGCGCAGTTGAATTCTAGCCATACCCCGCCACATATAGTAGTTTTCATTTTTACTACCCCGTTCCATTGCCTTTGTGATTGCCTCTTCCGTTACTTTGTTGTTTTTTGTTTCGACCGCACCCATGGCCTGGGCTTCATAAATTTCTTTTGTATCCACTCCCTTTTGAATGGCCGTGCTGCAATACCGCATGGCGTTGGCATATTCCTTTTGCGCAGCATAAGACAAAGCCAAAGCTTCGTAATACGCAACTTCCTTGCCCCCTCTTTTTGTAGCGGCTATTAAGTTTTCGATTGTTGCTGGATAATCTTTTTTCTGATAATAGGCCAAGCCCAGTCTACCAAAGAAATTCGCTTTGTTCTTTCCTTTCTTAATAAGAGCGCTGTAGTCTTCTATTATTTTGTCATAATTTTTCAGCTCCCAGTACGCTTCTCCTCTATTCTCAAGGGCCTTTTCATAGTCCGCTTTTTCTTTCAAAGCTTTGCTGTAGTTGTCTACAGCATTGTTATAATCTTTGGTATTGAAGTATGCTTTCCCTTTGTTGTTGTACAATTTTTCAGACTTAAACCCATTTTGCTCGGCTTTGGTATACGCATTTATAGATTTTTTATACCCTTCTTGTCTAAAATGTGCATTGCCCAAAAAATAATAGGCTTCTCCATTTTTCATCCCCATGCCACTTGCCTTTTCAAAATCTGCAATACTGGATTGGAAATCATCTAACTTATATTTCGCTAAACCTCGGTACTCATACAATTCCATTGTATTGATCTTGCCTTTTACAGCTTCATCAAAATCTGCCTTTGCTTTTTCATAATTTTTTTGATGGTAAAACCCAATCCCTCTTTTGGCATAAACTTCTTTGTTGTCAAAGTTGGAATTGATGCATTGAGAAAAATCAAGAATGGCATTTCTGTAATCTCCATTTTCAAGTTTTTCTAGACCCGACTCATAGGCCTTTTGTTCAGCAGATTTTTCTTCTTGTGCCGACGCCTGAAAAGACAGCGTAGCCAGTAAAAACAAAATATGAATTGCGTATTTCATTGGTTATAAGATTTCTATCTTGGTAAATCTAAGAAAATTAGGGAAGTATTTTTTTTAATTATGCACTCAAATACTACATCTTGTTCTACTAAGATAAGTTCGTTGGAAGAATATCAAACAGTATGCCACATAAAAAAAGGCCAACAATTTGCTATTGTTGGCCTTTTAAATTGAGAAAAAACTCTTATTACATTACGAGCTCTCCTCTTCTAACGTTTTCTACATCTGCGGAATCTAGAGGGATGGCCTCTCCTAAAAGATCCGCTCCTGACTTCGTAATAACAAAGTCTTCTTCTACTCTTATGCCTCCAAAATCTTTATATTTTTCAAGTAAATCGTAGTTCAAAAATTCAGCATACTTTCCTTCCGATTTCCACATGTCAATTAATTCAGGAATGATGTATATTCCAGGCTCAACTGTGAGTACGAACCCTTGTTCTAGTTCTCTTCCCAAGCGCAATGACTTCAACCCAAACTCCGTGCTTTTCTTAAAAGAGTCTGTATAACCAACGTATTGTTCTCCAAGATCTTCCATGTCGTGCACGTCCAGCCCCATCATATGGCCCAACCCACATTGAAAAAACATGGTATGTGCACCAGCCGCTACGGCTTCTTCCGCGTTGCCCCGCATAAGGCCGATATCAGTAAGCCCTTCCACCAACGTTTTAGAGGCCAATAGATGTACATCTTTGAATCGAACGCCTGGTTTTAATGCTTCCACACTCGCTCTATGCGATTGTACCACAATATCATACAACTCTTTTTGGCGCTGTGTAAATTCTCCACCTACTGGAAAAGTTCTGGTCATATCTCCGGCATACCCTGAGGCTACTTCAGCTCCACAATCACATAAAATCATATCGCCAACCTGGATGGTATTGCCATGGTAGTGGTTGTGTAGTATTTGTCCGTTTTTTGTTAGTATAACAGGAAAAGACAATTGACCACCCGCACTTAATGGTATTTCATTAACAGCACCGGCAATATCCGATTCTTTCATCCCTTCGCGGGTCATCTTCATTGCAGTTAAGTGCATTTTATTGGTCAATAAAACCGCTTTTTCAATTTCTGTAATTTCTTCAGCTGTTTTGATGCTCCTTTGCGCTACCACACTTTTGATTAACTTTTCAGAGACCAATGAATTAATTTCATTGGGTCTAATGGCAAGCCATTCCGCCAGTTTTAATTTATTTTCTGGTCGGTAAGGTGGCAATATATGAATTGCCCTGCCTGAATTTTTAGCTTGCAACAACAGTTCTGATACCGCACTAGTTGCCTTGGTGTTTTTTACACCTGCTTTTTCTGCTAGCGAAGCTATAGAAGGTTGAGGCCCGGTCCAAACAATGGCATCCATTGTTAGTTCGTCCCCAATAATGTATTCTTCCCCACTTTCAGTATCCAAAACAAACGCGAGGTCTGGCAAGTTGATACCACAAAAATACAAAAACGAACTGTCCTGACGAAAATGGTACCAGTTGTCCTTAAAGTTCATGCTGCTCTCTTCATTTCCCATTAAAACGATAATCCCGTTACCAACTTGTTTCTTAAGCCTGTCCCGTCTTGCTATATAGGTTTCTTTACTAAACATTGAGGTCTATTTTTAATTTATCTAAAGATATTCTATTTTTTTATTTTGTTCAATTCCAGATCAAAATAATATAACCATAAATTAACAATAATTTTAATTTAAATTCTTAATAATCATTCCATTAAGGAGATTTAAACGTTTTAAAATAATTAAAAAAAATAGTGCGGTTGTAAAACGCGCGACAAAAAACGCTTTTGTTAACAGCCTGGAGAGAAAAAAAATCTCTAAATAGAAAAAGCCGGCCCGTTTGGCCGGCTTTTTTCACCTAACAACATGAAGAAGAGTCTACTAGTTTATATCCCACCAAACTCTCGTATTTAAATCATCCGGACCTTGTTTATCCACGGCCGAATTGTAATTTACAGTGTTAATATCCCTTTCGGAATTAGGATACCCTTGTCTTACTGGTACCGTCACTTCTGTTGAAGCTGGTCCCGGAGTTAAAACTGGAAAATCCAACCTTCTATATTCAGACCAAGCCTCTATCGGCATTAAGAAAAGTGCCAACCACTTTTGCTCGCCAATCAATTGAAAAGCATTCGCATCGTTGTACGCTACTTCTGGTTGGGCGATGTACAATGCAAAATCCCCAGCATCATAGACACCCCACTGTTGCATAGACAACTCGATGGCTTTGTTATAATACGCTTCAGCCTGCGCAGGACCACCGGACACAAATCCTCTTTTTGCTCCTTCTGCAAGACAGAAATAAATCTGCGAAGCAACCATAATATAAGATGGAGAAGTTTGTTGCGTGTACATATCACCAGGCAAAGACACGGTAGAATTTGGAACATTGGATGCATCCCCTTCTGTAAGGCCATAAGGCATTCCTACATAATCACCTGAAACAATTGCTTCGTTTGCAAAGCTAGACAACCTAGGATCATCAACATCCAACAAGTAATCAACCATTCTTTCACTAATTGCATAATCCGTTCTCGCTATAACCTGTGCGTACAAGTCATTTTGCCAATCTTGATTCGGCAAATGCTCAAAATAAACATTGTCTCCATTGTCTATGATCAATGCGTTGATGTCTGAAGCAGCAGCAGCAAATTCTGTAGCCGCCGTGGTACCGTCAGCATCTGACATTCTTAAGGCCATATTCAACCGCAAAGACTTTGAAAACTTGTCCCACTTGGCCATATTTCCTTTGAATATAATATCTCCAGTTGGTCCAGGCTCTGCCTGATCGATCATGGCTTCTGCCTCTTTTAGAGAAGCAATCAAACTTCGATAAATATCTCCTTGGTCGTCGTATTTAGGAGAAATATTCTCTACTCCAAGAAGCGCTTCTGTGTAGGGAACATCTCCCCATCTATCCGTAATAAACTGAAAGAAATAAGCCTTAGCAATAGTCGCTGCTGCAATTTGGTTGTCAATTCCTCCATTGCCAATTTGAGCTCCCTTTTCTTCTTCATCGTTTAGTAGGTCAATGATAACTTGTAAGTTCATCAAAGGACCAGTATACCACGTATTAAAATCAAAGTTTTTAGTCTCGTAATTGGATGCATTTGTATATTGAGTAGAAGAAAAATACTGTACATAGTACATTTCTGTTACTCGGGGTTGGTTCACCGTATTTCTCAAATCTAATAGTGCCGCCGTCAACAAACCACCTGTGTTTGGTGTAGACGAAGTATTAGGGTCTAAATTCATGTTTCCAAAATCGCCTGGCTCACACGCCAGCAACAAGGAGCACATCAATGCTATATATATTTTTTTCATAATTGCTTTTTTTAGAAATTCAATTTCAAGTTAAACCCAAGGGATCTAGTTCCTGGTAACTGACCATCTTCATACCCTGTGTTCTCCAATTCAGATGGATCCACTTCGGAGTCTTTGTAAAAGATCCATGGGTTTTTAAGCACTACTCCTAATTGAATTAATTTGAATGGTGTTTTATCCACAATAGATTGTCCAAATGTATAAGAAAGGTTAATTTCTCTCATTTTCACATAACTAGCATCGTAAGTGAATTGGTCTTCATAAAATCTCTTATTCTTAAAATAAGTCTGTGCATCTAAGTAAGCTGTGTGTGGTGTTCCATCTTCCAATACACCATCTACACGAACACCACCACCTTCTGCCACCGGAGATCGGATAGGGTTGCCCTTGTCGTTGTTTCCAGCAGTTTCAGCGTTATGTCCTGAAGAACGGTTGAATCGAGAAGATAAAGAGTACAATTTACCACCTACTTGGTAATCCATAGAGAAAGATAGGTTGAAATTTTTGTACCCAATATTTCCGTAAAAACCACCAGTGTATTCTGGTAACACACTTCCTGCATCCACATCGTGGTTGCCCCAGAAGTAATTACCATCATCTTCGATCACAACCTGGCCATTAGATGGGTGGTCAACTGGGTTGCCATCTGCATCCGTCGCCTGGTAATAGGTTAAAGCATCATCCCAAACCATCATACCCCATTCGGAACCTTCTCTAGCATAAATTGTAGCCATATCCCATTGGGTAGATCCTAACACATAGGTTGACAATTGCTGTCCCGTCTCAGAATTCGTGTAAAGTTCTACTACTTTAGACCTGTTTCTAGCGATGTTAAAACCTAAATCAATGTTCCACTTATCGTTTTGTAGTGGTGAGCCTGTTAAGCCCAATTCCCAACCCTTGTTGTTAATCAAACCTGCATTGATTAAGGCAGAGCTAGACCCTGTAGATCCTGGTATGGTCAATTCTAAAATCTGATTTTTTGAATCTTTGTTGTAAATGGCAAAGTCAAATCCAATTCTTCTTTGTAAGAACATCATGTTCAATCCCAACTCATATTCACTGCTAATAGTTGGCTTCAAATTGCTGTTTATTATTTTATCCGGATTGTTCAAGGATGGGTTGTTTCCATACACTGTTCCATTCGAATAAGAAGTGTTTACTGAATAAGGATTGGTATCGCTACCTACACTTGCTACACCCGCTCTAATTTTACCAAATGAGATGATATTAGACTCTAACAACTCACTGAAAACAAAACTAGCCGATGCAGAAGGGTAGAAATAAGAGTTGTTGCTGGTTGGCAATGTAGAAGACCAATCGTTTCTGGCTGTTAAATCTACATACAAAAAGTTTTTGTATCCAAATGTGGCAGAACCATATAAACTTCTAACCTCTTTTTCTTCAAAATAGTTACTCACATCTGGACGCTCAATAGAAGCGCCGATGTTGAATAAATCTGGATCGGAAAGCCCACCTTTTGTAGCCATGTACATATAAGTGTTTTTTCTATTTCTGATGTTACCACCAACCAAAGCATTGACTGAAAAATCGCCAAATTCCTTGTTGTACTGTACCATTGCTTCGTAGTTGTTTTCTACAATTTTATCATTGGAAGTACCAAACCAAGCTAGGCCATCATTCACCAATCCATTTCTGTAAGTTCCTTCTACTAATTTACCTTCCCAACCTCTGTTGTAGTTGTAAGTTCTTGCTATAGCGGAAACTGAAAAATTTTCATTGAAATTGTACTTCAAGGTTAAATTCGCCAATAGTCTAGAGGTATTCCAAACATCGGGGTTATCGTATAAATCCGCGTAAGGTGAATTCCAATAACTAGGCGCATAATTTCCATTGTTTACATCTTCAGGATTCCAAGTTTTTAAGTCCCCTTCTGGTGTTTTGTATTGCTCTAAATCTTTGACATTGATTTGTCTTTGCCACCAGTGCCACAAGTTAGACCCTAAATTGGCATACCCTTGGTTCAATCTACCCTGTGTTCTGTGTGTAGAATAAATTACATTAGGTGTAATCTCAAACTTGTCTTTTACTTTGGTGGTAGCATTGAAGCTAAAGGAGTGTTTGTCATTTTCTGAATTTGGAATAATACCACTTTGGGCTATGTTACCATAAGAAAATCTAAAGGTTGAATTTTCTGTTCCTGCACTAAAAGCTAAGTTGTTGTTAAAAGTTCTTCCAGTTTCGAAAAATTCATCCACATCAGAACTTGTTGGAGCAAATGGTGTTGTTTTACCGTAATTTGCCATGTCCTTGTAAAAAGAATCCCATTGAAGCACTTCAGTTCCGTCTAACGGTGCGCCCCAGCTTTCATCAGCATAAAACTGAGCCATTGGGCTACCATCTAATGCTGCAAATTCTTGTGGGTGAATAGCCGGATCGTAGTGAAAGGTGTCAAAATTCTGGCTATAACCACCACCGTATTGGTTTTGAAATTCAAAAGGAATTCTTACTTTCTCAAATGTGAGCGTACTGTTAAATTCTACGTTAAACGCCTCGCCAGTTTTTCCTTTTTTGGTAGTAATCATCACAACACCACCTCCAGCTCTAGAACCATAAAGCGCAGCCGCAGAAGCACCTTTTAGCACACTTACAGACTCCACATCATCCATATTGATGGTGCTCGGATTGGCTGGTGTACCATCTACTACATACAAAGGACCGTTGTCATTTAACCCATTGACGCCTCTAATCCTGATCGTAGATGCTCCAAAGGTTGAACCTGCCGAACCTTGTACCTGAATACCAGATACTTTACCTGCTAACGCAGTTCTTACGTCCTCTTGCCGAACCACTTGCAATTGTTCAGATTCAACTTCTTGTATGGAATAACCCAATGAAGCCTCTTCTCTTTCAATACCCAAAGCGGTAACTACTACTTCTGAAAGTTGCGTAGCATCTCCTGCCAATTCAACATTAATTTCAGATCTTCCAGCAACAGTTATTTCTTGTGTTTCCATTCCTACGAATGTGAAAATCAGTATCCCTTCCGTACCCTCCGGAATTTCTACTGAATACGCACCTTCATAATCGGTGATGGTACCGTTGGTGGTACCCTTTACTAATACATTAACTCCGGGCAGACCTGTTTGGTCTTCGGCCGAAGTTACTTTACCTTTTACGGTAGTCTGGGAAAATGCAAACTGCCACCCAAACGATAGCAGCATGCAGAATCCTAAAAGTAGATTTCTGATCATAACTTATTTATTAATTGTACATTGTTTTTCTACTTAAAATAGATGCTAAAATTGTACGCACGTCTTCCACGTGAGTGAACATCTATTTTTAGCTGACTGATCTAAAGTTCTTTAAAAAGGAGGCCTCCTTTAATGGTTTTGCGCTAAAAATACCCTAACCCAAACAACACGACCGACCCCTCGGTCATGCTATTATGTAAAGTACCTAAAAAAAAAAATAACAATGTTATACTTTATTGACATGTTTAAGTACTTTCTTAGCTACTTATTGAATACAACAACGAGGATATTCTGCATTCATAACATTTTGACATACAATATACTGTGTTAGGCAAAAAAAAGGAGGATTATCTCCCCCCTTTCTCTAAGTTTTCTAATAAATATTTTGTTAGTGTCTCCCTCAAATGGCGAGAAGTATTTGCCCCTTCGTAGATTCCATGAGAACGGTTGGGATAAGACATGAAAGAGAACATTTTGTTGTGTTTTACTAGTTCGTTGATCAGCAATTCGATGTGCTGGTAATGCACGTTGTCATCCGCTGTTCCATGGACAATCAAGAGATTGCCTTTTAAATGCTCAACAAAATTTATTGGAGAACCTTTTTTATACCCTTCCATATTTTCTGAAGGCAATCCAGAATAACGTTCTTGGTAAACATTGTCGTAGAGCAATTGGTTGGTAACAGGTGCTACGGCCATTCCGGTTGTATAAATATCTGGGTAGCGAAACATGGCGTTGAGGGTCATGGCCCCACCACCCGACCAACCCCAAATGGCTATTCGGTCTGGGTCTACAAATGCATGTTTTTTTATTATGGCCTTGGCGGCGTCGGCTTGGTCTCTAGATGACAAAACTCCAATTTGCCCATGTACACTTTTTCTCCACTCTCTTCCCTTTGGCCCTGGTGTTCCGCGGTTGTCTACACTCATTACAATATATCCCTGCTGGGTTAAAAAAGTATGGTATAGATAGTTGTTCCAACCCCAAGAATCCAAAACGGTTTGGCTCCAAGGTTCTCCATATACATGGAACAATACCGGGTACTTTTTGCTTGGATCAAAATCGTGCGGCCGCATCATATAACAATCCAATGACACGCCATCTTGCGCTTCTACCTTAAAAAATTCTACTTTTCCACCTTGAATGGCGGCAACCTTATCCTTCAATTTTTGGTTGTCCATCAATGTCCTAACTACTTTGTGGTCTGGCAAGGATATTAAATTAAAAACAGGTGGCACCCCAGCTTTTGAAAAGTTTTGAATTGCCCATTTGCCATTGGGTGCTATCTGATAAGAATTGGTGCCTTCAAAAGATGCAGGCGTCAGCAATTCTGGTTTTCCTTTTCCATTTATTTTACAACGGTACAAATATCGCTGTGTGGCATTGTCAGGAGAAGCTCTGTAATAAATATACCCCCCTTTTTCATCGATCAACTCGATATTGACAATATCAAAGTCGCCTGGCATTACATTTTTCTCTTTTTTCCCATCTCTGGCCACCACGTACAACTTCTTCCAACCTTCCTTTTCACTTACCCATGTAAACGATTGCCCTTTATTTAAAAACTTTAAGTCATTTACGACATCCAGCCAAGCCACATCTTTGTCTTCATAAACCACCTCAACCTGTCCAGTTTTTGCATGGCAAATGGACACTTTATTGTGGTTTTGCGCTCTATTTAAATGTTGGATAATCAATTCATCAGAATTGGCTGCCCATTCCATTCTAGGAATGTAATTGTTGCGGGAATCTTTGTTTACATCCATCCATTGTGTGTCTCCCCCTTTGCTACTCACTACTCCTACCTTACAGGCAGAATTGGGCATTCCTACTTTAGGGTATTCTACTGGAATGGTAAAAGAGTAAACTGAATCTGTATTGTTGATCATTAAAAAATCCCGAATGCCGTTGGCATCCAATTGCCAATAGGCAATAGAGCGCCCATCAGGACTCCATCTAAACCCATCTCTGCAAGAAAACTCCTCCTCGTACACCCAGTCAAATGTGCCATTAATGATTCTTTTGGTGCCGTCATGGGTCAATTGAACTACCTGATTTGTCTTTAAATCTTCCACAAATATATTGTGTTCGCGCACGTAGGCCACTCTGGTATCGTCCGGTGAAAATTTGGCAAACATAAGAGTAGATGGCGCAGCGTCTGTCCCACCTAATTTTTTTAGGTCTTTAGTAGCAAGGTGCAGCACCCAATAATCTCCTCTGGTATTTTGCCTCCAAACTCTTTTCGAATTAGTATATACCAACAACATACTTTTATCGCTGGACCAATAGTAATTTTCTATTCTCAGTGGTGTACTTTCTCCTTTTGGGATCAACCATGAGGCTTCCACAATGGTACTTTTGGCTCCTGTTTTTGAATCGTACCTAATTATTTCTTTGGCTCCTTTGAAGTCTGAGGCATTTTCCAATGTAGTGTATCCAGCCCCATCGTCAATCCATCTAGCTGGACCAAACCATTCTGAAGCATACTCATAATTGCTGAAAATACTTTCCAATGTTAAATTATCAGTTGTTTCTTGTGCGTAAAGTTGGGGCATTGAAACCATCAACAGCACCCATAACATCATTTTTTTCATCATCGTACTTTTTATTTTAAACCAAAAAAACTCCCTGAGGAGCTTTTATTATCTTAATATGAATCCTTTTGCAAAAGGGTCATTCGGATCTATTACAAATTCATTTTGTCCAACTACATGGGCCGTTCCACTGACTTCCGGAACTACGGCGTCCCAACTTCCATATTTCAATTCTTTCTTCACTTCGACGGTCATGGTACTACCCAAAATACTTTCAATTTTTATGGCCTCATTCCTTTTTATTTCTCCCCTTTTGAAATGTATGGCAGCCCGCCCAGAAACGCCACTTCCTGTTGGAGATCGATCTACTTCCCCTTCAGCAAAAATACATACATTTCTACTATGGGCCCCTTCCTCCTTGGCCTTACCAGTGAATATGGTTCCATAGAGCAAGCTTAAATCTTCTTCAAAAGGATGCACCACATTGGTTTTTTGTTGTATTACGGCATGTTTGATGGCCATTCCATACTCAATTAGATTCCTGTAGGAGCTTGAATCCAAAGTTAAACCTGGTATTTGGTCGACCTCCACATAGGCGTAAAACGCTCCTCCGTAGGCCAAGTCATATTGAATGGCTCCCAAACCTTCCACTTCAACTTGTTCTTCTAAAGCCACTACAAAGGATGGCACATTGTGGAAAAATACGCGTTCTACAGTGCCATTTTTCACTTCTGCGTAGGCCGATAATTGACCGCAAGGGGCATCAATCTTTATTTCATTAATCCCTTCTTGCACCTCTACCCACTGTTGTAATACAGCCAATTTGGTAATGGCCAATGTGGCGTGGCCACACATGGTGGAATAACCTTCGTTGTGCAAAAACAATACTGAAAAATCAGAATCAGAATTAAAAGGTGGCAACAAAACCACCCCATACATATCCGCATGGCCTCGGGGCTCAAACATCAGAGCAGTTCTCAGGTAGTCGTAATGTGCCTTTACATATTGTCGGCATTCCAATACAGAATTCCCTTTTATTGCTGGAAAACCATCCACTATTACGCGCAAAGGCTCTCCACCTGTGTGCATATCAATGGTTTTGATTTTTTGCCAATGCGCCGGTGCATCGAAGTGGGTTTTGGATAGAATATTCTTGTAAACTGACATTATTTCGATTTGATAACCTTACCATTTTTCATTACAAACACCACCTGCTTCAGCGTTTCTATATTTTTTATAGGATCGGCAGGAACGGCAATTATATCGGCTGCCCAACCACTTTTTATCAACCCTCTTTCATTTTGTAGCCCAATAGTTTTCATGGAATTCACTGTAAAAGCTTGTAATATTTGCAAGTTACTTGCTCCTGCATCCTGGAAGCTTTTAAGAAAAGTTAAGGTTGCTGCTCCTCTATCCATGTTTGGAACTTTGCCTATGATATCACTCCCAAAAGCTACAAACACATCGTGCTCGTAGGCCATTTTTAAAGTATTAACTCCTGAAGTGTAATCTTCCAAAGGTGTGTGGGACAGATCCGATGCCAAAGACTCCAATACTGGAAGAGAAAAAGTAGTACTGACAAAAGGAATCTGTTTTTCAGCGGCCAACGCCATCGTTGCAGGAGTCATTCCAAACCCGTGTTCTATGGATGCCACATTGGCTTCAATGGCATTTCTAGCACCAGCATCTGTGGCGCAATGCGCTGCCAGTTTAAGCCCCGCTAGATTGGCTTCCTTTTTTGCAAAGGCTATATCTTCAGCAGAGTAAATGTATTTTTGGTCGTCCACTACCAGTTTTATTACCTTGGCTCCGAAGTGAATATTTTCTCTTATCGCTTTTTTTATTTCATCTCGTGTGTCTGCAAAAAAATACTCCGGCTGGGTGTAATCCTTTCTTTCAGGAATAACCCAGCGTTGGCCACCAAACGGGCTTATGATCCTACCTGCATTGACAATGGTTGGCCCTTCTACCAAACCATCTTCTATTGCCATTCTCAGGGCGGCATCTGCATAGTTGCCATTATTCCCTACATCTCGCACTGTCGTAAATCCAGCATGCAACATATCTTTTGCATTCATCACGCCTTGAATGGCCCTGTAGGCAGTAGGTTCGCGAACGATGCTCATCACATACCCATCATTTTTTTTGTCGTTGATGTGCCAGCAAAGGTGGGTATGGCAATCCATCATCCCTGGCAAAATGTATTGGTCCGACAAATCAATTACATTCGCACCTTTCGGTATTTTTAAAACATCGGATACTTGTATGATTTTACCCCCTTCGATGAGAATGATTTGGTCTTTGCTTATGGCTCCCGTTTCAGGATCGACCAAGTACCCCGCTTTAATAACCGTACTACCCGACTGGGCAGCAGCCCAGGCCGAAAAGAATACAGCAATTAAACAGGAAAGTAGAATTTTTTTCATAAACGTTAATTGTAGCGGTCCGGATTTAATAAACTCATGTCTACAGACGGTTTTTCATTACAAATCGATTCTGCAATGAGTTTTCCCGTTATTGGGCCCAAACTTAGCCCCATCATTGCATGGCCAGCCCCTGTGTATAGATTCTTGTAGGCTTTGAATTTCCCAATATACGGTAGGCCGTCAGGTGAACAAGGCCTTAATCCAGCCCATGGTTCTGATCCTTCAAAATGGTCCATTCCAAATGCCGGAAAATACCCTTTCACGGAGTTTTTAATCGCATGTACGCGATCTTTGTTAATATTGTGGTTGATGCCTGCTATTTCCATTGTACCTGCAAACCTAATACCATGTTGCATAGGGGTTACAGCCACTCTAGCCTCTGCCAATACAGAAGGTATTTCCATTGGTTGGGGTGCATTTTTCATCATCATACTGTAACCCTTGCCTGCCTGCAACGGCATGCTCACTTGCAACCCTTTTCCAATTAAATCAGACCAGGTACCACCAGCTATAACAAAATGATTGGCCGTTATGGTTTTTTCTCCCGCTTCAACCGATGCAATTCTATTTCCTTCTGTATTTATTTTTTTTATTTCTGTATTTAGAACAAATTTGACCCCCTTTTCTTTGAGTCTGGCAATCAAAGCAGGAATGAAAATATTAGGTGTAATGTGGGCATCACCTGGATAATGTACGGCACCTGCTACAGTAAGGTCCATATTTTTCTCGAGCCCTTGGATGCTTTCAGATGAGTAGATTTCTGTTTCCAACCCCGCTTTAGATGCTACCGAAGCTACTTCCACTTCTTCTTCTAAGGTGTGTCGTTCTTTGCAATAAATCAACAGGCCTTTTTGCTCCAGCCCCATGGCCATTTGAGAGGACCAGGATTCAAAAATGGACTTGCTCGCCAGGTTTAAATCCCTTAATACTGGTATGGCTTTTTCTACTTTTTCCTTTGTGGAAGCTTTGTGGAATTTCCAAGTCCAAGAAATTAAATCCCTGCTTAGTTTGGGTTGGATGTAAAATGGACTTCCCTTGGTAAACATCCATTTGATGCCCATCGCCATCATGCCTGGTGCTGCCAGTGGAATGATGTGGCTTGGAACTATTAAACCTGCATTTCCATAAGAACAACCATCTGTTATATCTGTTTTGTCTACTACAACTACTTCAAACCCTTTTTCATTAAGAAAATAGGCCGAGCAAAGACCAGATACGCCTCCTCCAATTATTACAACTTTATTCAATACTTAATACATTTAATTACTACTTCTATTACAACCCACCAACCGCCGTTCTGTTGGTTCAAATTACTTGAAACCCATGTGCATAGGGATCGTCGTCGTCTATTATAATATTATTATACCCTGTTACTTGTGCCCAACCTTGAATACTCGGCACCATGGCCAACTTGCCATCTAATGTGGTCTCTTCTTCCACTCTGCCAATGAATTTGGACCCTATGAAACTTTCATGAATAAATTCTTCTCCTTTTTTCAGCAATCCTTTCGCATGCCACTGGGCCATTCTTGCAGACGTACCTGTTCCACAAGGAGAACGATCAATAGCTTTATCGCCATAAAAAACAGCATTTCTAGCGGAAGAACTTGCATCCAATGGTTGGCCTGTCCACAACATATGGGACACATCCCGGATCGTGTCATTTTCTGGGTGCACAAACATGTCGGGGTATTGCTCATTGATTCTTTTTCGCACAATTTGAGAATACTGGATCAATTGACCAGCCGTGCAATCTTGAATCCCAGAAAAGTTTTTTTGGGGATCCACAATGGCATAGTAATTTCCACCATAAGCCACATCAAAATTAATAGGCCCTAACTCTGGACATTCTACTGTAAGGTCTTGCGCAGCCAGGTAGGATTTGACATTCGTCAATTTTACCCAGTCCACTTTTTTACCGGTTTGTTGGTATTCAATTTCAACCAAGCCCGCCGGTGCTTCCATTCTAATTTTGCCTGGAATTTTAGGTACAACCAAACCTTCTTCGATGGCTATGGTAATGGTACCAATAGTACCATGGCCACACATTGGCAAACAACCCGAGGTTTCAATAAATAAAATACCAAAATCATTTTCTGGTGCATGGGGAGGAAACAATATACTCCCAGACATCATATCGTGCCCCCTTGGTTCCAACATCAATCCAGTTCTGATCCAGTCGTAGTTTTTTAAAAAATACTGCCTTTTTTCGCTCATGTTAAGCCCTTCTAAATTAGGGCCGCCCCCTGCAACCACTCGAACGGGATTTCCACAGGTATGTGCATCTACACAAAAGAATGTTTTTCTAGCCATATATCAATTTACACAGAATTTTCAATACTTCATTTTCTCCTTAAACACTTTGTTCTTGGAGTTTTTCATAAACAAGCCCAGCAGCTACTAGATCTTCTAAGGCATGTCCAACTGATTTAAAACAAGTAATCTCTTCTTCACTGCCTCTACCTTCTTTTTGTTCTCTGCACAATTCGAACAAATCGCCTTGGATGTCTCGTTTGCTTATGATTTTACTATTTAGCGGAAGGACAATGTCTCCCGTTTCTTTTATTGCCCCTTCAAAATTATCAACATACAACCGGACCTTGGAAATTAAGTTATCGTCCGCTTCCCTCATATCCGGTTTATACGCCCCTACCAAATCAATGTGTTGGCCATTTCGCAGCCAAGCCCCCTTGATCAGCGGAGTTGGGCTCAATGTGGCACACGACAAAATATCGACTTCTGAGGCAACTGATTCAATGTCTGAAACCACCTCAACATGCAAGCCCAAATGTGCTACTTGTTGGAGCACAAGTTTTGCTTTTTCAATATTTCTTCCCCAAACAAATACGTTCTCAATGGGTCTAACAGCAGCATGCGCTTCAATTAAGTTCGGAGCCAACGCTCCTGTACCTACCATTAAAAGGGAAGAAGCATCCTTGTTTGAAAGAAATTGGCTGGCCAATGCGGAAGCCGCTGCTGTTCTTTTGACGGTTAACGCCTTGGCATCCATTATGGACAATGGCATGCCTTTTTGAGCATCCATCAAGATGTAAAGGCCTTGAATAGAAGGTAAATTGTACTGCCCATTTTCGGGAGATACCGTAACTACTTTTACACCCAAATGTTCGCTAGGTTGCCATGCCGGCATGAGCAACAAAGTTGAGTCCAATCCTTCTTTAGGGTTTTCAAAATCATGGTGGTGCCGCATGGGTACCACCACATCAGAACAAAACGCCTTCTGAAGTGCTGGAATCAAAGCCTCAAACCTAAGGTTTGAGGCTATAAATTCTCCATTTACAAAATTCATTTATTAGATGGGGCCATTGTTGCGAACGCCATCTACCACCCTCCAAACTTGGAGTGGGTTGTTGTCTTTCAACTCTTCCGGAAGGAAGGACTGCGGGCAATTTTGATAGCTCAAAGGCCTAACAAACCTTAAAATAGCATCGGTGCCAACAGAGGTGAATCTGCCATCCGTACTGGCTGGGAATGGCCCCCCATGTTGCATAGCACTACATACTTCTACCCCAGTTGGTACGCCATTAAATATCAATCTTCCAGAGATATTGCCCAATTGTTCTATAACTGCGGCGTGCTCAGCCACATCCGCCTCTGTCGCCATTACTGTTGAGGTCAGTTGCCCACCCATAGACTGTAACACCTCTAATAATTCTTCTTTGTTGCTGCACCTTATCACCAAAGAATATGGTCCAAATACCTCCTCTTGCAAAGTTGTATTTTTTAAGAACCCTTCTCCTGAAACCGAAGTAACCGTAGGGCGCCCCTCAAAATTAACCGTGTCTCCTTCTGCCTCTGCTTCTAGTGTCACTCCAGACTGTGCCAACGCAGTTTCGCGTGCAGCAACGTACCCTTTGTATACGTTTTCATTGAGCATGGACGCAGGTAATATTTTCTTAATGCTCAGCGACAATTGAGCAATAAAATCATTTAAGGACGGGCTGTCCAGTGCTACTATCAAACCTGGGTTGGTGCAAAACTGCCCCACACCTAATGTAATTGATCCGGCATATACATCGGCCAGTTGAACTGCCTCTGCGTCCATCTTTTTTGGCAACATTACCACTGGGTTGATGCTACCCATCTCAGCAAATACTGGAATTGGTTCTGCTCTTTCTTGTGCAGTTTTGTGCAATGCCATCCCCCCAGACAACGACCCTGTAAAGGCGACTGATTTGGTTTTCGGATGTTTTACCAAGGCTGTTCCCAATTGGTAGCCTTTTCCATTTAAATTTGAAAAAACACCGTCTGGCATACCTGTTTTTTTAGCCGCTCGACAGATGGCATCTGCCACCAGCTGACTGGTACCCAAATGGGCTCCATGCGCCTTCACAATTACAGGGTTACCCGCTGCCAATGCAGAAGCTGTATCTCCACCAGCTGTAGAAAATGCCAATGGAAAATTACTAGCTGCAAAAACTACCACAGGGCCTACCGGTACCAACATTTTTCTTATATCTGGTTTGGGAAGTGGCTGCCGATCTGGCTGAGCCAAATCAATCCTTGCCTCTTTCCAAGAGCCTTCTCTAAGGTGGGAAGCAAATGCCTTAAGTTGCCCCATTGTACGGCCTCTTTCACCTATAATCCGTGCTTCAGGCAAAGCTGTCTCTGAAGAAGCCCTGCGCACCAATGCGTCTCCAAGTGCCAATATTTCATCTGCTATGGCTTCTAAAAAAAGTGCCTTTTCTTCCGCAGATTTTTTATTATATACAGCGAAGGCAGCCGTAGCCCTCTCCATTGTTAGTTCAATTTCTTCATCCGTAGCGTTAATAAAGTCTCCTGACAAAAACTGACCTGTTGCTGGATTAACGGCCTTCTGCATCAATTCTCCATTTGAAGAAAGTGCGAATCCTATTTGATTTTTTCCGTGCATGTTGAATGGGTTAATTAAAAAAAGCGGCAATAACATGCCGCTTTACTTATTTATTAATTGATTGCAGCTTCCAATTCTGGAAGTACTGGCCTGGTTTCCATTGCTGCATTTATAACTTGAAGTACACTTGCTCTTTCCTCACCAACCAAAGGCAACCTCGGTGCTCGCACTTGTTCTGTTCCAATTCCTGTGGCTACTTCAGCCAATTTAATATTTTGAACTAATTTGGTATTGATGTCCAGTTCCAATAAGGGTAGGAACCATCGGTAAATTTCCAAAGCTTCTTCTACTCTTCCAGATTTGATTAAGTTGAAAATAACCACTGTTTCTCTTGGGTAGGCACAAACCAAACCAGCTACCCATCCATCTGCTCCCATCAATAGCTCTTCTGCGGCTAAAGTATCTACTCCACACAAAATCTTGAAACGGTCACCAAATTCGTTTTTCATTCTCGTAACGTTAGAGATATCTCTTGTTGACTCCTTAACAGCCTGGATGTTATCCACAGCTACCAACTCTCTGAACATCTCAATTGTAATCTCTATGCCATAATCTACAGGGTTATTGTAAAGCATGATGGGCAAATCGGTAGAAGCAGCAACAGCTTTGAAATAGGCAACAGTTTCTCTAGCATCTGCTTTATAACGCATTGGAGGCAACATCATCAACCCGCTCGCTCCATCTTCTTTCGCAATGGCTGCCGCTTGGATGGCACCTCTGGTGCTTTGTTCTGCAATGTTTATGATCACTGGAACGCGACCTTGAACATGTTGTACACAAGTTTGCACCAAAATTGATTTTTCCTCCACAGATAAAGTAGAAGCCTCTCCTAAAGTTCCACCTAATATTATCCCATCTACTCCTGCATCCAACTGAGCATCCAAATTAAGCTTAAACATGTCTAAGTCCAACTGATCATCGTCTGTAAACTTTGTTGTTACTGCTGGGTACACCCCCGTCCATTGTACGTTCATATCTTTTTATTTTATTATGTTCTGATAAATATGCAACAAAATAGCCACCGTAAAAGTTGGCCTTCCAATTGCGTTTTGTAAAAGTAATATAAGAAGTTTAGAGGTGTTTTTAAGAAATTACCCAAATTCAATACTATTTTACCAAAATACACTGCATCTTATATGATATAATGATAAGAAATGCAATGACGCACAATATAATATCAGTCGATGCAAAAATTGTATCATAAAAAAAGGTCTGCCAACTAAATTGGCAGACCTTTTTTACGGCGGGTGGTATGTTTTACCTCAAGCCACCAGTGTTCAGTTGAACGTCCGCATAATGCGTATTCAAAATATCTTCGTACTGTTTCGCTAATTCATTCTCTCCATATTTATGCAATGTGGTTTGAATTTCATTTAGGATCACTAGGTTTCTTCTAAGTTCAATGGAAAAATCTTTCTTCTCAATAAGGTATGCTAACATTTGGTCCGCTCGCGGTGCCATGATGTTGGCCAGCTCTATTGCCTTTTCCTTTTCTCCAAGTTGAAAGAGTAGATCAATGGATCTTGAGGTTGAAAAGTCATAAGGTGTAGCGGTGTCCGGCATTTTCTCCAAATTGAACAACATGGCTTGTCTGGCCTTTTCCATTTTACCCTCTTGTATCAATGCTGCTACCAATGTATTAAAACTCGATCGGTGGTTGGTAATAAACCCTCTGTAGTCCTCATTTAAATTGGCCTTGGGATTGTCTAATTCTCTGTAATAGAAGTTGTTCATCATGTTGTCGAACATTACAGAGGTGTTCACAAATTCAGTTTGATTAGGGGTTGGGTTTTTAACTGGCAACAACCGATAAGCTTGGCCTTCTTGAATACAGTAATCTCTAAAGTTAAAGTTGACTTGGCTCAGCGAGGTATTGTTAAAGTACACCGGGCGCTCCCAATTATTGGTGGCTATAAAATCTAAGATTAATAGATCTTTTTTCTCCAAATGACTTCCTTTCATATTGAATACCATTTTCGATTGCAATAAGGAATCATAGGCTTTAGGAACAAACTGCTTATCCAAAACGTCCTTAACATCTACACTCAATGAAATGGTTTTTGCAGGTATGGCATTTGCAGACTGGTAAACCCGCAACCTTTTGTCGTTGTTTTTTAACATATCCAAAAACCCTTTGGCGTTCAAGGCACCTTTTAATCCAAGATCGTAATAAGGCAACATATCGTTGAGCCCACCTTGTTTGTAGTTGTCCAAACTTAATGTCATCGGCAATGGATCTGATTCGTATTGCTGTTGGGTCATTTGCTTGATATACCAATCGGTATTGGTGTAACTCAATACCAACACGCGAACATCTGTTCTAAACCCTTCCACATTCTGCACATACCAAAGAGGGAATGTATCGTTGTCTCCTCCAGTAAATATCACAGCATTTGGCGCACAACTTGCCAAGAAATTTTTGGCACTGTCTACAGAAAAATAGCGGTTGTTCCTATTGTGGTCGTCCCAGCCTTCTGCAGCCATTATTACCGGAACCACCAAAGACAAACTGGTGGCTATTAAAGCAGTTTTTACGCTCAACACTTTGTTGACATAACTCGCAAGGGCTAAAACCCCAAACCCAATCCATATTGCAAATGCATAAAAAGATCCTACATATATATAATCTCTTTCTCTCGGTTCTATCGGTGGAGAATTCAAGTAGAGAATTAAAGCAATACCCGTAAGGAAAAATAGCATTGCATTAAATGCAAAACCCTTTTTATCACGCACCATATGGAACACTAGGCCTAGTAGGCCCAAAATCAATGGTAGCATAAAAAAATTATTCCTCCCTTTGTTATTGGCCAATTCTTCTGGAACTTCTTCAAAAGCATCCGAAATTGACATCCAATTGGCATCCTGAATATCACTTTCCCTTCCTGCAAAATTCCACAGGAAATATCGAAAGTACATCCAACCCAGTTGGTGTTTGGCCATAAAGGTTAAATTATCAATGAAGCTTGGCTTTTCACCTTGCGAAAGGTTTAAAATCTCCCGATACCTTTGCTGGTGTTGTGGGCTATTGCTGTAAATCCTTGGCAAAATTGTAGTGTGGTCTTTGTCGTATTCATACGATACTTTTTGGTCCACCACTTCGTATTTATCCCCCACACGCTTGTAAACTTTTGCTCCTTTTTTCTGCCCCGTAATTTCTGCAGTAAAATATTGCCCATGCATCAAAGGCCTGTATCCATACTGCTCCCTTTTTAGGTAGCTTACAAAGCTCATGATATCAGATGGATCATTTTCATCGATTGGCGGATCGTAACTAGATCTTATTACCACAACAGTATAACAGGAGTACCCTATTAAAATGAATGCCAAAGCCAACATACCCGTATTGAGGTGTACTTTATTAAGTTTTTCGGAATAATATACCCCTGCAACTACAGCCGATATTATAGCGAAACATACAAAAATTACACCGGATCCAAATGGCAGACCAAAGCTATTGACAAATACTACGTCAAAACTCCCTGCAATTGAAGGAAGCCCTGGAATTATAATGTTGTTGATCAATATGACAATAAAACCACTGGCAGCTAGTGCCATTAAAATGCCAATTGGTTTAACTTTGAATTTTTTAAAGTAATAGACCAATGCCAAGGCTGGTATGGTTACTAAGTTTAATAAGTGTACCCCAATGGATAGGCCAACAGTGTATGCAATCAACACCAACCACCGGTTGGCTCTGCTTTCATCTTCAATCAGCTCCCATTTAAGAATGGCCCAAACCACAAATGCAGTAAAAAAAGAAGACATGGCATACACTTCTGCTTCAACCGCAGAAAACCAAAACGAATCTGAGAAACAATAGGCCAAAGAACCAATAAAACCAGCGCCCATTAATGCTAAAATCTGCCCTGAGGTAGCCGTTTTTATATCTGTTATTTTCAACGCTTTTCTTCCCAACATGGTGATCGTCCAAAACAAAAACAGAATGGTAAAGCTACTGGCCAAGACACTTGAAAAATTGATCCAATAGGCCACACTTTCCACCTCTCCCATGGCAAGAAAAGAAAACATCCTTCCAATAAGTAAAAACAATGGCGCTCCTGGAGGATGCGGAACCATTAATTTATAGGACACCGCAATGAACTCCCCACAATCCCAAAAACTAGCCGTTCGCTCTACAGTAATAAGGTACACTACGGTTGAAATGAAAAAAACAATCCAACCAGAAATGTTATTAATTTTTTTAAATTCCATAATCATTAGTTCTTTGGTGTGAAGCACCAGCGAAAAATTTTCTTAACGGGCGAAAATAGTAAATAAATAACGAAAGCGGTACAATATTATGATAAAATAGCAAATGATTCTTCTTCCTTTTAGGTTCCTATTATTAGGCTGCAACCACAGAAAAATACCACAACCAAGCCAGGAATACTGGTACAAAAGAAGTAAATACGATTAAGGTGGATATTCTCAAACTCTTATTGGACACCGCATAAATAAACTGAACCAATACAAACCAATACACCAATTCGAATACATTGATGGATTTATAAACATACCACATGTGGTTTGGCGTGTCTTGGTAGTCCAACAATTGCATGTAGGACAAAGGATAAAAAGCCTGGATATCAAATAAAGTAACATCATTGCCTTGTACTAATATCCAGCCTATTTTAATTAACTCTGCTATTACAAATACAAATTCTGATAGCACAACAATTTTAAAAATTTGATTAAAAAACAGTTTGTAACCAAACATAAAGGCGCCCACCCAAAGTACAAATGTAATACCGGTGAATTTTATCAGGTAAAAAATAGGGATGCTGAAATATTGCAGGCTGTTTAATATTTTTATGGCTCCCAACTTGCCTTCACTTTCTAACACTTCAAATGCCGCAGTATCTAGTTCGAGCATTTGTTTTTTAAGCACCAAAGCAAACAACGTAAAAAAGCAAAGCAACACAAACACTAATTTTCCGTTATTTTCGTATAATTCAGAGAAAAAACTTTTCATTTGACAAATGTAAAAGAAACTTATTTTTATTATACATGCATATTAATAGAAAGAATATATAAATTTGGTTAAAACAGGATTAACTAACACTTAGAGTGATAAGTGGGTAATCAACACTTTTACAAACAGCAAAAATTTGGCAAAAAAATTTTTCACATTACTTTTTCTACTAGGAGGTAGCCTTATGGCCCAAGATAAATCTGGGCCAGAACAGGAAATTATTCTGAACAACATCAATGTTCAAATAGATGCTACTGTAGCTTTGAACGATTTGTACAATTTTAAATTCGCGGAAGCAGAAAAACAGTTCCGCTGGATCAAACAAAAATATGCATGGCATCCTCTACCCTATTTTTTACTGGGATTAAGTGAATGGTGGAAGATTATGCCCAATACACGGACCAAAGCGTACGACAAAAAGTTTTTGGCCTACATGGACTCAACCATTCTCATCGCTAAAAATTTATACAACAAACGGGAGGATTTTAAAATTGAAGCGGCCTTTTTTCTTTCAGCAGCCTATGGGTTCAAAGGGCGCTTGTATTCCGATGAAGAACGAAAAGAATGGAGAAAAGCAGCTTCAGCAGGTAAAAAAGCCTTGAAGTACCTTGAAATATCCAAAAAACAGAATGACTTGAGCGTCGAATTGTTGTTTGGAGATGCTTTGTACAATTATTTTTCTAAATGGATCCCAGAAAATTATCCGGCCTTAAAGCCTGTTCTTATGTTCTTTCCAAAGGGAAATAAAAAGCTTGGTTTGGAACAACTTCGCCAAGTGGCCAACAATGCCTTTTACACCAGAACAGAGGCCCAAGTATGGCTCATGCGCATTTTAAACTCTTATGAAAATGACAGGAAAGGCGCGCTGCAAATTGGCGAGTACTTATTTAAAACCTATCCGAGAAACGCCTATTTCCACCGGTATTACGCAAGGCTATTGTATTCGAATGGACAGTACACCCGAATGAAACCGGTTTCTGAAAAAATTCTAGCGAAAATTGACAGTGGGGTGTTTGGCTATGAAGCCACGAGCGGAAGGTATGCCTCTTTTTACCTAGGCCAATACTACCAAAGCAGAGCCAAATACGACCAATCTAAAATCTATTACAATAAAACAGTGGCTTTTGGGGAAGAAGTAGAAGCAGAAGAAACTGGGTATTATCTGTACGCCTGTCTTTATTTGGCCCGCTTGTACGCACAAGATGAAGACTACATTAAGGCCGAAGGATATGTTGAAAAAATTAAAGACAACAGCAAAAAGAAACACCCAGCCCACAAAGGCATTAAAAATCTAGAAAAGACCATCAAGACAGAAAAAAAGAAAGCCAAAAAGCTTTCTAGAAAGAATAAGTAGCCACCACACCATAGTGGTCCGACCAATCTAAATCATAGCCAATAGTACAGCTATTTACGTTCAAATCTTTGGAGCAATATTGTCTATCCAATTGCATAGGAATCCTAAACGGGTTTTTATAAGTAGCTCCCATGCCTTGGCCAGCCTCTCCAAACGCGTCTTTCATAAAACGCTTCAACTCGAAATGTTTGTAATTAAACCGGGTGGCATTAAAATCTCCAGCAATTACCGTCTTTTCTTTATTCAGAAAGGTCTTTAAATAACCAAATTGTTCGTCCCTTGCCGCCTCAATGGCGGCATATTCTTTCAAAATATGCCCAGGGTACTTTTTCTTTTTCAACAACTTATAGGCTTCTAAGGACTCCAAGTGCACGTTTACAAACGTTAGTGTATCTCTGTTAATCAAAATATCCGCTGCGAGCAGGCCATTGTACCTACTTTTAATAATCGCACCAGTTTGGTGGCTTACTATTGGTGTTTTAGAAAAAATTGCCAACCCTCCATGGATACCATTTTTATGTTTGGGATTGCTGTACAAGCAGTGATAAAGATATCCATTTTGTTTAAAGAAAGATATATTATCGAATTCTTCAGCAAAATCATCGGTATAAAATTCTTGTAGACAAATTACATCTGCATTTTGATAATTGATCCAGTTCTGAATTTCATGAAAGCCCTCCGTACTTTTATTGGGATCTCCTCCCTTGTAGTACCAATTGGGGATTTTGAAGAAGCTTGCGTTTAACGACAATACTTTTATGGATGCATTCGAATGTTTTTCAATGCTTGAGATTTTAACTAGTGGCAGAAAAAGAGCAATGGCCAGCATCAATATAATAATGTAAGGCCATTTGACCTTGGCCACCAAAACCCCGCGAAAGGAGGCAACCAACGACAACACCCCCAATGGAGCCAATACTACATTAAGCATACCACCTAAAACGGCAAACTTAAGATTAAAAAATTGCGTGCTGAACCCTATTACGAATAACGCAAAAATTAACCAAGTCAAGAACTTCAAAAACACTTTCATATCTACAATTCAAATTACGTTTAAAACACATTAAAAAACCAGCAACCAATTCAATTTCAGATGCTAACTACAACATATCTAGATATAAACTTAAATTTGGTAGAATTAAATATTTCAAAAAAAAAATAATTTCCATTTATGTCCTATCTTTAGGATTCAATTTATTTCCCGTAACATCTTCAATATTTTGGAAGAGAGAGATTTGTTAATAACACCTGTTTTTTTTATCCTGTTAACAGGAATTGCTTTTTTTATGAGAAAAGCTTTCACAGATTCTGTAACAAGAAAATACTTTATACCTGCTTTGATACTTCGATTTTTTGGAGCTTTAGCCGTTGGTATGGTGTATCAATTTTATTACAGCGGAGGGGATACTTTTAACTACCACACATATGGGAGTAGAATTATATGGGAAGCACTGTTAAACGAACCAAGCATTGGCCTGCAGCTGCTTACTTCGTTAAACGACTACGAAGGCTCTATTTACTCTTATGCCATTAGAATTATGTACTACGGAGACAAAGGCTCTTACACCGTAGTGAAAATAACCAGTTTATTTGATTTATTAACTTATTCTACCTACTCCTCTACCGCTTTACTTTTTGGAGTTTTCGGATTTTCAGGGGCTTGGGCTATGTTCAATGTTTTCTATAAAAAATACCCACAGGCACACAAACTCCTTGCTTTAGGCATTCTGTTTGTTCCTTCAGTTTTCTTTTGGGGCAGCGGTATTTTTAAAGACACCATAACACTAGCTGCGCTGGGTTGGGCTGTTTGGTGCATTGATAAAATTGTATTTCAAAAAAAAATTGTTTCTATTTACTCTTTGATGTTGCTCTTTTTCTGTTGGTTAATATTCAGCATCAAGATTTACGTTTTGCTTTGTTTTCTACCAGCCATAGTGTTGTGGGTCAGTTCTGGTGCATTTTCCAGAATCAAATCAACAGTATTAAAAATTATGGTACTCCCATTTTTTATTCTAATTACAGGGGCAATCGGGTATAAGGCAGTGCAGGTGATAGGAGAAGGAGACCAACGATACGCTTTGGATAAAATTCCGCAAACGGCACAGATTACAGCCTATGATCTGGGTTACTGGACAGGAAAAGACGCAGGTTCAGGGTACAGTTTAGGAGAACTCGATGGCACTTATTTGGGGTTATTTAAACTAATGCCTTCTGCCATTAACGTTTCTTTGTTTCGGCCCTACCTTTGGGAAGTAAAAAATCCTTTGATGTTGATGTCTGCACTTGAAAGCAGTTTTCTTTTGATTATGACCCTCTATTTGTTCTATAATTCTGGGATAAGGAGAATTGGAAAAATTCTAGCTCATAAAGATATTTTATTTTGCATGACTTTTTCGTTGATGTTTGCCTTTGCCGTAGGAATTTCCACTTTTAACTTTGGCACATTGTCTAGATACAAGATTCCGGTAATGCCCTTTTACATTGCAGGTTTGGTTTTAATCAACAATCAGTCAAAAAAGGATAAAAATGAAAGTGTATTGCATTGAACGGAATAATGGCTAATTACTTTTTCACGTGCTGTTTCACCCAAAACCTTTCTTAGTTCAGGTTGTTCAATCATTAGTTTTAAATATTTTCCCCATTCTTCAGGGTTGTCACAAACAAACCCATTCACCTCGTGGTCAACAATTTCTTTGTTTACCCCTACAGGAGATACAAGCGCTGGTTTTCCAAGTGCCATATATTGAAGTGCTTTAAAACCACATTTTCCACTCGACCAAGCATCCTCTGTCAATGGCATAACACCTAGGTCAAATTCCATTAAGTCTTGAATTTCAAAACTCTTGTTCCATTTTTTAAATTCGAATTGCTTTAAAGTAAATTCTGGTTTTTTATTTGAAATCACTATAAATCTAAATGGGGCAGTTATTTCTTCTAAACAAGGAATCAGGGGTTCCAAATATTTTAATGTGGAATGGCTTCCGGTCCACCCTATTACAGGCACAGAATTGTCT
The DNA here is from genome assembly GCA_900537185.1 of Cytophagales bacterium Alg240-R148. Taxonomy (GTDB): domain Bacteria; phylum Bacteroidota; class Bacteroidia; order Cytophagales; family Cyclobacteriaceae; genus Alg240-R148. The sequence continues at coordinate 161,406 of LS999826.1, read as the reverse complement.
GTTTCCTTGTTTACTCGATTTGGGTTGTGCCAATTTTCTGTATCAATGGTGGTCGGATTCAACACTACATTGTTACTGAATTTTTCTGCATACTCTTTAAGGTAGTTGTTTCCTACGCTTACTTTTGAAGCAATTTCACAAATAAATTTGACTTTTTTTCTCCACTTCAAAAAAGAAAACATTCTCGATTCATTTTCATCGTCCCCCAGCCAAATCGCATCATCAAAATCATAAACCAGCTTCTTTTTGAAAATTTTCACCACGCACCACTCAAACCAAGGGGGGCCCAACGGCGTTGCTTCGCGGTGCACAAAAACAATGTCCGAAAAAGGCACCTCAATTAACAGGTCTAAAAAACGTTTTGCAAAACCAAAAGTCAAATACACCACTTTTTGAGCACCCTTGCCTGGAGCATACAGAATTTCCCAAAAAGACAAGGAGTAAAATGAACTTAAGGTCCACTTTATGTTGTTTTTCTCCAACAATTTCAGGTATTGTTCAAATCTAAACCTTTGTGACGGCGCCCTGCCTTTAGGGTAAGGAACAGCAAAAAAAACTTTTGTTTTATTCATTTTATGCAAGTATATCATTCCGCCTCATTCCTTGCAACAATTAATTTGATTAAGAATGATCATAATAACTTGAAATTAAAAATCTTGCCTATATTTGTTTTAAATTTTGCACATGGAAAAATACTTTGCTCATGAATCATCTTTCATAGACGAAGGTTGTAGTATTGGTGATGGCACAAAAATATGGCATTTCTCTCATATAATGTCCAACTGCATAATAGGTCAAAATTGCAATATTGGCCAAAACGTTGTTGTAAGCCCTGAAGTGATTCTTGGAAACAATGTGAAAATTCAAAACAATGTATCTATTTATACTGGGGTTATTTGTGAAGACGATGTGTTTTTAGGTCCATCCATGGTTTTTACCAATGTTGTCAACCCAAGAAGCGCTGTAAACAGAAGAGGGCAATACGCCAAAACAAGGGTTAAAAAGGGAGCCTCGATTGGAGCAAATGCTACTATTGTTTGCGGAAATGACATTGGAGAATTTGCTTTTATAGGGGCTGGTGCTGTAGTAACCAAAAACATTCCTGCCTATGCGTTGGTTGTGGGCAATCCTTCTCAACAAATAGGTTGGATGAGTGAATTCGGCCATAAATTAGATTTTAATTCTCATGGAGAAGCTTTGTGTGCAGAATCTGGAGAACGATATGTCTTGAAAAATGAAAAAGTACACAAACAATAATTCCCATCGTTTGGAGCCAATAAAAATTAAATTGCACATACACTAACAGGTTCAATGAATAAAAAAGAAAAGTGGGATACAATTATATCCCCCCACCATAGTTTACTATCATTAAACATAAAAGAAATTTGGCAGTATAGGGATTTGCTAAGAATGTTTGTGAAGAGGGATTTTGTTACTTATTACAAACAAACAATTCTTGGCCCGCTGTGGTTTTTTATTCAACCGATTTTTACGACAATCATTTATGTAGTGGTTTTCAGCCGCATCGCTAAAATATCAACAGATGGTTTGCCTCCTGTACTTTTTTACCTCTGTGGCATAACAATTTGGAACTATTTTGCAGATTGTTTAAATAAAACTTCAACTGTATTCAAAGACAACCAATCAATATTCGGAAAAGTATATTTCCCTCGGTTAATCACTCCAATGTCGATTGTAATATCCAACTTAATAAAGCTCAGCATACAGTTGCTGCTTTTTATCTTAATTTTGGCCTACTATGTTTCTGTAGAAAATTTGACATTTGAAATTAGAGTAGAACTGCTTATTGTTCCTTTGCTTATTCTGTTAATTGCCCTGTTAGGACTTGGACTTGGAATGGCCATTACCTCATTAACCACTCGGTATCGAGACCTTTTTTTTCTGTTGCAATTTGGCGTTCAACTCCTTATGTATGCAAGCCCTGTTATATATCCGCTTTCCTCCATTCCAGAAAAACACCATTGGTTGTTAAAAATTAATCCACTCACCGGAATACTAGAAGGCTTTAGGTTTGCTTTTTTTGGAGGGGTTGGGTTTTCATATGACACTTTGATTTATTCGGCCATTGTCACTATAATTGTGTTTATTATTGGCACATTTATATTCAATAAGACTGAGAAAAACTTTATGGATACTGTTTAATATGGACGATACGGCAATAAAAATAGAGCAGCTATCCAAGCAATATCGACTGGGAGAATTAGGAACTGGTACCATTAGCCATGATATTAATCGCTGGTGGCATAAGATGATAGGAAAAGAAGACCCCTACCTTAAAATCGGCGAAACCAACGACAGAAGCACACAAGGCAACAGCAGTTACGTGTGGGCTTTGAAAGATATTAATTTTGAAGTCAAACAAGGAGAAGTTCTTGGAATTATTGGTAAAAACGGTGCTGGGAAGTCCACCTTACTTAAAGTCCTTTCTAAAGTTACAGGCCCAACCAAGGGAAGCATTAAAGCCCAAGGTCGGATTGCCTCATTGTTGGAAGTAGGAACTGGGTTTCACCCAGAAATGACGGGAAGAGAAAACATATTTATGAATGGCACCATCATGGGTATGAATAGGCATGAGGTGAAAAGTAAATTGGATGAGATTGTAGAGTTCGCCGGGGTTGAGCGTTATCTAGACACACCAGTTAAACGGTATTCCTCTGGTATGACGGTGCGCTTAGGCTTTGCCATAGCTGCCCACTTAGAACCTGAGATTTTAATTGTAGATGAAGTTTTAGCCGTTGGGGATGCCGAGTTTCAAAAAAAGGCTATTGGAAAAATGCAAGATGTGAGCAAAGGAGAGGGTAGAACTGTACTTTTTGTAAGCCATAACCTTAGCTCAATAAAAATGCTGTGCAACAAAGCCATTTTATTAGAAAATGGACAATTGACTCAATCTGGAACCGTCGACAATGTCATTCAAAAGTATTTGAGTTCGAATTTAGAATCCAATCATTACAGAGCCAAAAAAGAAACACCTTTGTACGTTTCAGAAGCATATACAAAAAAAGTTGATGGAAGCGCTTCGGACCAATTTAGTTGCACAGACCAAGTTAGCTGTTATTTTAAAATCAGCTCCCAAATGGCTTTCAAGGGACAATGCAAGTTGCTAATAAGAATAGTTTCTCAATCCCACACCGTTTTGTTCAGCTGCGAAACCGAATTGATAGATGGCAAAACTAGTTATGAATTAACCATTCCAAACAACACTTTGACCAAAGGAGAGTACCACTTAGATTGTATCATATACCATCCGGCTGTTACCCAATATGACCACATAAAAGATTGTTGCTACTTTCAAATAATCAATAACAATGAAAGTTTTTCTCACCTTGAGGGGTTTGATATTGGCAATGTTTACAACCAACACACTTGGTCATGATACTAAGAAAGATAAAATCCTTGCTTAAAAAGCTTACAAAGTCGAATAGTGAATTTATATTCTTAAAAGACCAATTGACTCACCCGAATTTTGAAATTGGTGACTACAGCTATGGGTTGCCAAGGGTTCTGTCGCAAAATGATTCTACAAAAATGAAAATTGGAAAATTTTGTTCCATTGGGAGAGAAGTAGTAATATTTTTGGGAGGCAACCACAGGACAGATTGGATTACCACTTACCCTTTTAACGAAATTTTCCAAAACCACGACAATTGTGCTCAAATAAAAGGACATCCAGCCACCAAAGGAGATGTGGTAATTGGAAATGACGTCTGGATTGGTGCATTTTCAACTGTTTTGTCTGGGGTTAGCATCGGAAATGGTGCTGTAATTGCTTCCAGATCTGTAGTAACTAAAGATGTTGGGAGTTATGAAATCTGGGGAGGCAACCCAGCTAAATTTATAAAACATAGATTCAGTAAAGAACGAATTGAACAACTGGAGCAAATTAAGTGGTGGGAATGGGAAATATCAGACATAATTAATGCAGCTCCGAACTTGTGCAGCAATAATTTTGATGCTCTTGTTCACAAGCACAAACAAAATAATTAAGATTTAAAAAAAGAATGGAAAAATTGAAGTCATTACGCCGATTGTACCACTTAGGCAAAGAATACTCAGAAGACCCGTTTCATTTAGAAGCTGAAAGGCTCACCCAAAAAGAAATTGACAAACGCCCTTTTCGATACGAAATAATCAATCTATTGCTTCAAAAAGGCGGAAAGGCCCACACGAATTATTTGGAAATTGGCGTGCGCAATCCAGATCATAATTTTAACAAAATTGATTCTAAGGCCAAATATGGCGTTGATCCGGGAGTAGAATTCAAAGAAAACCCAGTTGATTTCAAGCTCACCAGTGACGCTTTTTTTGATCAATTAAGAAAAGGAGAAGTACTTGAACCCACCATCAAGTTTGATGTGATATTTATTGATGGTTTGCATTTGGCAGAACAAGTAGACAGAGATATAAAAAATGCCTTGGATTTTATTTCCGAAGATGGTTTTATTGTATTACATGACTGCAACCCACCAACACAATACCATGCATCTGAAAACTTTGCCTATAAAAAAAGCCCTGCAGGTAGGTTTTGGACCGGTACGAGCTGGAAAGCATTCTATAGAGCTCGGCTGAACCCATCTACCAGCAGTTGTTGCATTGATACCGACTGGGGAGTTGGTATAATTAGCAAAAACAATTTATTTACGCATCTTGAAAAGGACATCAACCCTTATTTGGAATTCTCCGTTTTCGAGGAAAATAGGACTGAAAGTTTAAACCTTATCTCCTTTAACAAGCTTAAAGAAATAATTAGCAGCCATTAATTTATCCTTCTCCATTAGAAACGATGCCAATTTTCATAAGCAAAAAGAAGCGCACAGCCATTATTACAAACTACAAAGTTTTGTATACGACACTCTACAGAGAAGGATCAGTTGAAATGCACAACACGGCCCCAAACCTCATTAGTTTGCTGCTCAGGGGCAAAATAAAAAGCGAACACCATCAAAACTACTTACTTGTTCGAAACCCATTCACAAGGTTAGAATCCTTTTTTAAAGATAAATTCAGAAAAGACATTGACCGGGTTATGAAAGAAAACGCTGATTGGCAACTGAGTCAACAGGTTTTTTTCGATCAATTAAAAGTTGATCAAAGTATGGATAAAGAAGCCATTGGGCAAATATTTTTAAATGCCTCGTTTGAAGATTTTATTAAATCTTTACCTTCTGCTCACCTATTAGACCACCATCTACACCCGCAAAGCTTCATCTTACAGTACAAGATAAGGTTGGCATTTATAAAGCTTTCAATAAGATTAAAGATCAACAAAACCATTAAAATTGAATGTAAAAAAAGCATGGATGAGTTGGCCAGTGAGTTGAATATTGATTTAAAGAATAAAATGAATAACACCAATCGCAAACAATGGAATGAAGAAATGGTTTGGACCAATTCAATGGTTGATTTGGTAAATGAAATTTACAACATTGACTTTCAAACCTTTCGATATTCGAGAAAAATAGAAAATAAGCTAAATTGCTAGAAATAGCTGAATAATTTCTAAAGATTTGAGTAAAGTCCAAAATACAGTTTTCGCTTTTGCCCTGCTCGCCATAGTAGGCGTTTCATGGATGGCCTTGCCGTTCCTTATGTTGTTTAAATTAATAGTCAGAATACCAGCTCTAAAAAAGGACAACCAGGTATTGTTTTTTGAGAATTTTCCATTTGAAAACTCTGGTTATCAGTACCGAGCCCATAAGTGGAGGGCGTGCTTTGAGAGAAAAAACATTCAAGTAAAAATCAAATCGACCAACCCCAATAGAGATGATTTTGACAAGAATTTTAGAAATGGCCTCAGTAAAAAGGCCCTTCTAAACAACATGATCCTCCGTTTGTTTCAAATATTCCAAAGTCTGCCTTATAAAAATATTGTTGTTCGTAGAGAATTGCTTTTGTTTAATGATTATGGCAATCTTTATTTAGAAAAAATTCTATTGTATGTACACCCCAATGCCATTTTAGATTTCGATGATGACATTGCAGCTTCCAAAAGAGAGCCAAGGCAAATATCTACATTTGGCAAGCTTTTATTAGAAAACCCAAGTAAATTCAGCCGATCTTTACAGCTGTACAGGCGATTTGTAGTTGGATCTTCTTACCTTAAAGACCTGCTCAAAGAAAAAAACAAGACCCTTCAAGAGAATCAAATTGTGGTAATTCCAACATGTTTGGATTACGACCAACACCAACCTAAAACCTACTCAACAGAAAAAGAATATACAACTAAACTGGGATGGATTGGTGGTGACCACAACTTACAGCTTTTAAAAGAACTCCTTCCTCAGCTCGAGGAAGTGAACAAAACCCACCCCATTTCGTTGCATGTAATTGCCGGTAAACCACTCGATTCGAAAGCTTCTTTTCCTGTCCACTTTAAACGTTGGACCTTAGACTCAGAAGTTGACAACATAAAAGAATTTGATGTGGGCTTGATGCCTTTAGATGATGGCCTAGCAGCCAAGGGAAAATGCGGATTTAAACTGTTGCAATACATGGGGCTAGGTGTGGTTCCTATAGCCTCTGCAATTACTGTCAATAAAGAAATTATTTCAGAAAATGGTAAAAATGGGTATTTGGTCTATAACTTTAATGACTGGAGCCTAGAGTTGAACAAAGTTTTAAGCAATCAACAAAATTTTGACTCAATTTCATTACAAGCTCGAAAACGAATTATTGAAGCTTATACTTTCAAGTCTAACTGTACTAAATTCACCAACTATGTTCTTGCTTAAAGCATTTTCTGTAATGTGGGCTGATTTAAAAACCTACTTAAAAGTAAAAGTCCTTTACAAAAAAAGGCACCCCAATAGCACCGTTCTGTCTTATGTAAATAATGACATCAACATACTAGGGCAATACCTAAACATTAGAGAAAACGTTTTTATTTCTGCAGCCGTTCAAAGCATAGGAGACGGCACCTATATAGGCAACAACAGTTCCATTTTTGAATGTGATAAAATTGGAAAGTTCTGTTCGATTTCACATGGGGTAAAAATTGGTCTAAGCAACCATCCCTTGGACCACATTAGTACCAATGCATTGTTTTATAACGCCAGCCTAAAATGGGTTAACCAATCCACTTTTAATGAACAAGAAACCAAAAGATGCACCATTGGAAATGATGTCCTTATTTCAGCCAATGCTACTGTTTTAAATGGAGTCAAAATTGGAGATGGCGCAGTGATTGGGGCAGGTGCATTTGTTAATCAAGATGTGCCTCCTTACTCAATAGTAGCCGGCATGCCTGCCAAGGTGATTCGATACCGGTTTGATGATGAAATCGTTTCTAAAATGTTGCAACTGTCTTGGTGGGACCAAGACATTGCGCTTTTAAAAGAAAAACAATCGTTATTTAATGATCCTGAAACATTTTTAAAATCGTTTGAATGAAACACGAAGGTGCCATTTGTTATTTGCTCTATTCGTCGATTTACAACAACATTAGGGCATACAAAGAAATTATTTCTCTTGCCAAGTCTTTTGAAGTTCATGTGTTTTACATCAATCCTTCTCCAGAGGATCAGCAACTTTTTAAAGGCAAAAACGTGCTGTTACAGCCAGTAGATTCACAAAACAGTCTATTAAGAAGACACCTATTTATATACAAACAAGGTTTTAATTTTATCTCTCCGGTATTAAATAGTGGCATTGATTTCAAGGCGATTTATTGCGCCGATTTACCAACATTTTTGGCAGGAAAAAAAATTGCTCAAAAATTGAATGCAAAATTGATTTTGGATTCTTTTGAAATCTATTTAGAAACTGTCAATCAATTTTATCCGGTGCATCAAAAAAACATCAAAGCATATATATTTAAGCAACTTGTCAAATTAATTCGATTCTTAGGCCAGAGAATAGAAAAAAAATGCATCGAGTCATGCGATTTATTCATTACGACTAACATAAGTTATTTAAACTACTTTCTTTTGAAATACCGAGTTGGCTTTTCTAAAGTGGTCATGAACTGCCCCGAATACGCTGAGCTTGGAGCTAATAAAGGTTTAATTGCCAATACTACACCAGCACTTAAAGGCAAAAAAATTGTTTTGTACCAAGGGCTTTTAAATCAAGGAAGGGGTTTGCATCAGTTGGTTAAAAGTGCCAAGTATTTCCCTGAAGACATAGCACTGGTTATAATAGGCTATGGGATTTTAGAAAAAGAACTGATTCAACTTAAAGAGGACCTAGAGATCAAGCACAAAGTGTTCTTTTTGGGTGCAATTCCTATGAAATTGTTGCACCATTACACCCAAGAAGCTGACGTAGGCGTATTAATACTCGAACCTTTTAATTTATCTAAAAAGTTGGCGTCGGCCAACAAGCTTTTTGAGTACATGATGAGCGGAATACCACTTCTCGTAACCGATTTGCCCGAAAACAAACACATTATTGAAGCGTGCGAATGTGGTGTATTGCTTCCTGAGACCCATCCAAAAGTTATTGCAAAATCCGTAACTCAGATGCTCAACAACGAGAACTTAATGAATAGATATTCTGAAAACGGCATTAAACATGCTCAAGAAAAATTCAATTGGGAATACCAAGAAAACATATTACTGGCATCAATAGGAGGTATTTTAAAATGAAAAAGGTAATCATATTAAGTTATTTCTTTCCACCAAGCAGTTTAACATCTTCTCAAAGAGTGTATTCATGGGCTTCTCAACTACATGATCACGGCTATTACCCCATCGTTATTACTAGAAATTGGGACAAGCAAGGCAGCAGTGAAATTAGCAGACTCATCAACAGTGGAGACTCCTTATCGGTTGAGAAAAAAGAGCATTTTGAAGTGCATTACCTACCCTACAAATCGTCAAAAAGAGACCAACTTTTGATAAAGAACAAAAGATATTTAGCAAAGATTCTCACTTACTTTAACCTAATATTTAAAAACTTCTTCCAAAAATCAATCGCTTTCAACAATTTATTTGTCTATGCCGACCAATTTTTGAGCAACAACAAGGACATTGAACTTCTAATTACCTCAGGAAACCCTTTCGAACAGTTTCATTTTGGGTACCTGCTTAAAAAAAAACATCCATCGCTCAATTGGGTGGCAGACTATCGCGATGAGTGGACCAGCAATTTCATGTACAATAAAACGAGGGGCCGCACGCCGCTCATTCGACTCCTTGAAAAACAATCAGAAAAAAAATGGCTTAGCAACAGCAGCTTAGTTATTACAACCTGCAGCTATTTTTCACAACGCATATCGAACACTATAAAAAAAGAAGTGAAAATTGTGCCCCATGGAATTAATAAAATTCACAATATTACTGAACCGCCCCGCAGTGATAAGTTTGTTTTACTTTATTCAGGGACACTTTATTCCAATCAAATATTAAAGCCATTTATAGAGGCTTTCAACAGTTTTAGTAGCAATAAAAAAGATGTGCAATTGGTTTTTTTGGGAACAAATACTACACAAGAAGGCCTACAAACTTTGTTTCCTTTTTTGAACCGCAATATAATTAGCACGGAGTGGGTAGAACGTGAGGAGGCAATTAAATGGCAGACTTCTGCCTCCGCTTTTTTACTCTTACCCTACAGCAATATGAAAGGTTGGCCTTCCAGCAAACTTTATGAATACTTAGGTTACAAAAAACCAATTATTTTATACCCCTCTGACCAAGATGTTATGGAATCTGTGTTGGTAAAATCAACCTTAGGAATTATTCCAAAAACTTCCTCCCAGATGGAACATGAGCTTAAACTGTTGTACAACAACTGGAAACAGGGTAAAACACCAATATGCGATGATAAACAGCTGGCCCCTTTTACCAGAAAAAACCAAACAAAAATATTAGCTCAATTTCTGGATGAAATCTAAAAACATCCTATTAATTTTAAGCCGTCAAAAACCAATCAAACCATGCCCTCAACTACCCATCAATCGTGCTTGATCTGCCAAAACAAAACGCTAACTCAATTACGGGGTTATGAAGACGCATTTTTAACCAGCTGTGATAAGTGTGGGTTCGTTTTTTCTGAAAAAATCCCCACAGAATCCGAATTAATTGCTTATTACAATGGCTATGGCAGAAATGACTTTTTATCAGACATAACCATCAAACGCTACAATGAACTATTAAATAGTTTAGAAAAATACCGAAAAACCAATCGGATATTAGATGTAGGATGTGGCATTGGTTACTTTTTAGAGGTGGCACAAAAAAGGGGGTGGGAAGTTTACGGAACTGAATACACCGATGAAGCTATTAAGATTTGTAAAGGAAAAGGAATTTCAATGGCCCAAGGCCAACTTAACCCTGAGACATACGAAGAAGGCTTTTTTGATGTGGTCACTTCTTTTGAAGTAATTGAACATATTAACAACCCGCTAGAAGAAATTAAAAACATAGAGTATTTGGTACGACCTGGTGGGGCTTTTTATTTCACAACACCTAATTTCAATTCACTTTTAAGGTACAAGCTAAAAATTGATTACAATGTAATTTGTTACCCAGAGCACCTGTCCTACTACACCCCTAAGACAATACATCGATTATTAAAAATAAATAATTTTAAAAAAATATATATTAAAACTACTGGAATAAGTTTAACCAGGTTGCGGACCAGCACAAAAAAGAGCGACCAAGCGTTTATATCAAAAAACTCCGACGATGAAAAGATAAGACAATCGATTGAAAACAAACCTTACCTACAGATGGCCAAATCTGCCATTAATACAGGACTAACTTTGTTGGGTGTCGGGGATTCTTTAAAAGGATTGTATCAAAAGAGATGAATAATGAGCTAAATTCAATTAATTATATAAGCTCATTTCTTTTATAGACACATTTTATATCAATTTTAAAAGCTAGGTGCCTCAAAATAGAACATGGTTACTTCATTGTATTTAGCTGAATTAACAACAAATGATTTATAAAATAAGATTTTCACTTTTTATTGCGACTTGGACTTGCTTTTTTATGATCGCAAATGAATTGGACGCACAGCCATCTGCAGGGGCTACCATACCCAACAATGTATGTTTGAATGAAAGGATGGACATAACCAACAATTCTTCAGGTGCAACTAAGTTCCAGTGGGACTTTTGTGTGGGCAATGACTTTAACAGTACTCCAACCACAGTAGGCAACATTCTTCCCTCCTCTATATCCGATGCTTTTGGTTTAAAAATTGTTTTCGACGGCTCCAATTATTTTGGTTTCGCTACCAGTTTTTTAAACAACAGTTTATACCGGCTCGAATACGGGGAGAGTTTACAAAATTCACCCCAATTATTTGAATTGGGAGACCTTGGCACTTTAGACCAACCCGAAGGCATAGACATCATAAAGGAAGGCAATAAATGGGTGGGCCTTGTGGGACATTTCAAAAATAGTGGGGGCAATGTTGTGCGGCTCATTTGGGATGACCTTTCTGAAGTACCTACTGCAGAAAAAATAGGTAATTTTGGAGTCCCCAGCCGAATAAGAGATGTGGCGGTTAAAAAACAAGGCAACAAATACATAGCTGTATTGTTGTATTACAACGGAAACTCTATAGTCCAGGCCGATTTTGGGAACTCAATGTTGACCGACATATCATCTGTTACTACAGTCCAACGACCACTATCCAATGTTAATCTGCCCATTGGTTTTGGAATTATTTCTACAAACTCAGGTTGGAAAATGGCTGTTTCTTCAAGTTCAAACAAAGCCATTACTACCTTTAATTTCGGGAATGATCTGTTATCTATACCACAAGAAATAGGAACGGCCAACTTCCCAAGTTTTGGCAATATACTAAAAACCAAGTTGGTCAAAGATGGCAACAATTTCTATGCACTTTTGGCCACTCAAACCAATACAAAGCTCATTGACCTTAAAGAGCTGGCTCTAACAGATGTTTATGAAGAAATTGTAATCTCTAACCCAATGTTAAGCCATGGTTTGGATATATATTATCAAAACGGGAGCCATGTTGTAGTTGGGACTACTACCAAGTTAAACCGTATGGAGTTTAATTGGACATGTTCTTCTGAAGTGCAATATAGCGAAACCACTTTACCAGTGACATCCTATACAGAGGCAGGAACATATCCCATTCAATTGACAGCTTCTGATGACAACTTAAATTCTGACTACATTTTATATCAAACAGAAGTTAGCGGGGTTTCAGCTCCAGATATTGCCTTGAGCTTTGAAGGTATTTGTGTCGGTGCAGCTACAGCTTTTACTTCATTAAACAACTCAGCCAATATAAACAATTACAATTGGAGTTTTGGAGACTCCAACACAGGAATTGGCGAAACCACATCCCACACCTACAACACCTCTGACAAATACGCTGTTTATTTAAGGGTATTAGCTGATAATGGCTGTAGCAATTTTGCCCTTGATTCCATTCAAGTGTATTCGGCTCCTACGCCAGCTTTTGACCTCCCAGCCCATGTTGTATGTACCAATGCTTCTTCAACATTTCTCAATCAAACAGCAGACTTTTACAACGGGAATCTAAGTTACGAATGGAATGTGAATGGTTCATTGACTGGTACCAACAGAGACCTTAGCACAGAATTAAGCTCTTCAGGTAACAACACGGTAGCGCTTACCGTGAGCATTCCAGGATGTTCCAATACTTTGCCTCAAATAGTGGATGTAAAAGAGGGTCCAAACGTTAATTTTAACCTAACGGATATTTGCCAAAACTTAGCCACTCCTATTAGCAATAATACAACGGGCTCGGGAATAACCCAATACACCTGGGATTTTGGAAACGGAGATCAGAGCCATGATTTTGAACCCAATTATACCTACCCCACTGCTGGTGAATATACGGTTGGCCTTCAAGTTGACAACAACTTAGGTTGCAATACCCTACTTGAAAAAACCACTAATGTGCACTATTTGCCCACCGTTGTTTTTAACAACGAGCTTTCTTGTAGCCTAAATGAGACTCAGTTTAGAGACCAATCTACTGTGAATAGTGCCAATATTGATCAATGGCAATGGGATTTTGCTGGGTTAGGAACCTCTGCTGAAAAAGATCCTATTTTTCAATTTGATGACCCAGGAACTGTTCAAGTAACACTTACTGCCACCTCCAATTTCAACTGTGCAAGCACCAATTCACAATCAGTTGATGTAAAAGAAAGTCCAAACTCAAATTTCGACATAGACCCAGCATGTATTGATGACCCTTTTGTTTTCACCAACACCAGCGTACCTCAATCGGGTGGATCAATTTCTTCCAACTTTTGGGCCATTGAATCAGATAGTTACTTCACTCAAAACGCTGCGCATACTTTTAGTACTTCTGGAGATTTTACAGTTTCATTGACCACCACTGGCAGTAATTTTTGTCTTAATACAATTGAAAAAACTGTAGAAGTATTCGAAAAACCCGATATGGATTTCATTTACAGCATGACCTGTGAAAATGAAATGACCACTTTTCAAGACAACTCTGATTTAAAGGGAGACGAAGTGCTTTCCTATTTATGGAATTTTGGAGCACTAGGAACAAGCACCGAAGCCAACCCACAGGTCAACTTTGCAAACAGCGGCACCTACGATGTAGGTTTGAGAATTCAAACCTCTAGAGAATGCGAAACGAGCACTACCCAGCAAGTAGAAATATTACCTGCACCAAAGGCATTGTTCATCGCTTTTCCAGTAGAAGGGGCGGCCCCATTAAATGTATCTTTCGACAACATTAGTGAAGGAAGCACCTCCCAATCCTGGGCTTTTAATGATCCGCAACAAACCACAAGCACAGAGTTTAGTCCAACTTTTATTTATGCGGAAAATGGTCGATACGAAGCCGAACTCACATCGCGCAACAACTTCAACTGTACGGATCAAGCCTTTATCGAAATCACCGCATTAGTCCCTTCAACGGACCTAGCTCTTAATAATTTGCAAATAGTATCAAAAGATAACAACCTGCAACTTTTGCTTTTGGTCTCCAATGTGGGCAGTTCCTCTATTACTACTTTTAAAGCCAAAATTTCACTGGGCGGAAAATCATTTATTGAAGAAGTGTTTGGCGCAGAATTGTTTAGCGGTGAAGAAAAATCATTTCTATCTGGATTTGAAATCAACCCCCTACTAAACCCTGCAATAGACTATTTTTGTGTAGAAATAATTGAAGTCAACCAGCAACCAGATGAAGACCCAAGCAACAACAAAGAGTGCGCTTCTTACAATGATTCCAACAACACTGTTTTGACGCCCTTCCCTAACCCTTCAACAGATTATGTCAATTTGCCAATAATTTCATCTTCAAACTCTGGTTTGGCTGTTGTGAAAATCATAGATACTACCGGGAAACTTATATCAGAAACAAATATTCCTTTGAACAAAACAGGATTGATTGAAACCACAATAGATATTAGAGGACTTAAAAAAGGAAGTTATATATTAGAAGTAAAGGAAAACAACCTTCTCACTTCACATAAATTTGTGAAACTTTAAAATTTTCTCTTAAGGTTAACAATGGACCAATATAAATCAATACTTTTGCTTCTTTGAAACGTTGATTTCATTTATAAATGTGTGGCATAACTGGTTTTATATCTAACAACTACAACATTGATTCACTAAAAAGCATGACCCGCACCTTGGCCCATCGTGGGCCCGATGCTGAAGGCTATTTTTTCCAGAATCAAGGAGCAAACAATATAGGACTAGGACATAGAAGGCTGAGCATACTCGATTTAACAGACAGTGCCAACCAGCCCATGCACAGCTGCGACAACCGGTACCAGCTTGTTTACAATGGTGAAATATACAATTTCAAAGAAGTTAAGTCTGCTATTAACAAATCCAATTGGAAAACATCTGGTGACACTGAAGTAATCTTAGAAGCATTTATTCAATGGGGCCCATCTTTTGTGGAAAAGCTCAATGGCATGTTCAGTATTGCCATTTGGGACAGTAAAGAATATGTATTACACCTGTTCAGAGATAGGCTGGGCATCAAACCTTTGTACTACATGATGGATGAAGACAGTTTCATTTTTGCATCAGAATTAAAAGCCATTACCAAACTGGTTCCGAAAGAAAAACTTGAACTCAACCAAGAGGCCATAGAAGACTTTTTGCATTTGGGATACATTGGTAAAGACGCTTCTATATTTAAAAATATTAATAAATTTCCGTCAGGATCAATAGGTCTTTATTCGGATTCAAAACTTGAAATATCAAGTTATTGGAAAGCTGACGAAAAGCTGGACCCCGTTGTCAATAACAACAAAGAGAACCAATCAAAACTAAACGATTTGTTGCTTAAATCAGTAGAATACAGGATGATCGCGGATGTCCCAGTAGGCATTTTTCTTAGTGGCGGAACGGATTCCAGTACAGTGGCGGCCATGGCACAGCATTTAAGCGAACAGCCAGTACAAACCTTCTCTATTGGTTTTAAAGAAAACAAGCACAACGAAAGCGAACACGCCAAGGCAGTTGCACAACAACTCGGAAGCCAACACCACGAGTTTATATTGTCGCATCAAGATGCTATTGAACAATTTGAAAAGATCCTTCGCATATACGATGAACCCTTTGCTGACACCAGCGCAGTACCCACCTTAATGGTTTCTGAAATGGCTCGACAACAAGTAACGGTGGCCTTATCAGGAGATGGAGGAGATGAATTGTTTATGGGGTACGGCATGTACAATTGGGCAAAACGGTTGTCCAACCCAGTAATATACCATTCTCGACATGCAATTGCCCAATTGTTAAGTTTGGGAGACAATAGAATGAAAAGAGCTGCAGAAGTATTTAATTTCTCTTCCAAAGACAACGTTCAGTCGCATATTTTCTCTCAGGAACAATACTTTTTCAGTAAAACGGCCATTGGACAATTGCTCAAAGGTTCTGTTCAAAATAATGCCGACAACTTCGAAAAGACTGTTACCAACCGAGTGCTTAGCCCTCGGGAAGCACAGGCCCTTTTTGATTTAAAAAACTACCTCAAGGATGATCTTTTGGTAAAAGTAGATAGAGCTTCCATGCACCATAGTTTAGAAGTTAGAGTCCCTTTATTGGACCACAATGTTGTTGAATTTGCCTTGAATCTTTCCGAAAAAGAGAAAGTATACCAAGGCAACATGAAACATCTATTAAAAGAAGTCCTCTACACTTATGTACCAAAAAAAATATTGGATCGCCCTAAATGGGGATTTTCCATTCCTTTGAAAAATTGGCTCTCCAAAGAGTTAAAATACCTCATCGACCAGTACCTGGAAGAATCCGTTGTTGAGTCAGTTGGGTTGGTGCGGTATAGGGAAGTACACCGTTTGAAAACTCAATTTTTAAATGGACACGACTATTTATACAATAAAGTATGGCTATTAATCCTTCTTCATCGCTGGATGAAAGAAATGCACCAACAATAAAATGCTGAAAATACTCTATATATCTTACGACGGAATGACCGACCCTTTGGGCCAGTCCCAAGTGCTCCCTTATTTGGTAGGGCTAGCAGAAAAAAATCATGAAATTCACCTAATAAGTTGTGAAAAACCTGAAAACCAAGGCCATAAACCTACCATTCAACAGATTATTGACAAAGCTAAAAACCTTTTTTGGCACCCAATTTCCTATACAAAATCACCTCCTGTACTCAGCACTGTAAAAGACATTCGCAGTTTATTATCGTTAAGTAAAAAATTGCACCAAACCCATGCATTCAATATTGTGCACTGTAGAAGTTACATTGCGGCAATTATTGGCATGAGTTTACAAAAACAAACAGGTACCAAATTCCTTTTTGATATGAGAGGTTTTTGGGTAGACGAGCGGATAGAAGGCAAAATATGGAATGTTAAAAACCCAATTTTTGGGTTCATTGCTTCCTATTTCAAACAATTAGAACGCAAATTCTTTAAACGGTCGGATGCAGTAGTTTCACTCACCCATAAGGGCAAAGAAATACTCATACAAAAATACGGAGTAGACGAAGATAAAATTGAAGTAATTCCTTGTTGTGCCGACCTCAACCTTTTTTCAAAAAGCAGAATGGACATGGAAAAGTTGGCAAAAATAAAAAGTACGCTAATCGGCTCCCAAGACCACTTTATTTTGAGTTATGTTGGTTCCATTGGAACTTGGTACATGGTAGAAGAAATGTTTCAGTTCTTTAAGTTATTACAATCTCAAACGCCAGCAAAGTTTCTGTTTATCACCAAACACACGAAGGGGGAAGTATTGGACCTGGCCAAGAAATTTGACATCCACCCCAACGATGTTATAATTAAAGCTGGGGAAAGAGAAGAAATGCCCTACCTTATTGCACTTAGCCAAGCGTCCATCTTTTTTATCAAACCATCTTTTTCAAAACAAGCCTCCTCTCCTACAAAAATGGCCGAAATTATGGGCCTTAAAATCCCAATAGTATGCAACAGCAATGTTGGAGATGTTAAGTCCATCATGGATGAAAATAAGGCAGGAGTTGTGGTGGATGATTTGGATCAAAAATCTTTACAAGAAGCCACATCCAAATTATTGAATGGGCAATTTGATTACACACCCAATATGGAAGCTTTCAGTACGGCCTACGGAATTGACAAATACAACTCTATCTACCACCGCCTAAGCAAAACCCAAACCTAACTTTTATTCCAAATTCAGGACTCGCATACTATCAATTCAAAATATTTCACTAAATTACAGGTCTATTTCAAAACATAATTTGGAATAACATTATATTTTTTCAACCCGAAACAGCCATTTGATTTATGAAAATTGATAAGGTAGACCGAAAAATTATTGAAATTTTACAAACCAATGCTAAAATAACCAACGCGCAACTTGCCAAAGAAATAGGGCTTTCTCCTGCTCCTACTTTGGAAAGAGTGAAAAAATTAGAAAACCAAGGAATAATAAGCAGCTACCATGCAAAACTAAACCCCGAAGCCGTAGGTTTGGGGGTCAATACTTTTGTAATGGCAACTTTAAAAGCCCACAACAAAAACCACATCCAGAAATTTATTGATGAAATTGAAAATATCCCAGAAGTAATTGAATGCCATCATGTAACAGGTTCAGGAGACTTTATTCTTAAAGTTATTGCAAAAGACATCCCCTCCTATCAGGACCTTATGCTAGAGAAAGTTTCTGAAATCGAGGTGATTGACAATCTTCAAAGTATGATCATTTTGTCTACTTTTAAAGACAGCAAAGTACTACCTTTGCCCAACGAAATTTAATTACTGATGGTTAAAACACTTCTGCTGGACAAAAACCAGATGCAACAAAAAATCAGAAGAATTGCTTTTGAAGTTTATGAAAACAATTTCGAAGAAAAAGAAATTTTGCTGGCTGGCATTTTGGATTCAGGGTTGAAATTGGCATCCCAAATTGGTACTGAGATTTCAAAAATATCTGATATCCAAGTTAAACTGGTTCGAATCGATGTGGATAAAACAGCGCCAACACAAAGCAATATAGAACTCAATTGTTCTGAAAAGGAAATCATAGGAAAAGCAATCGTTATAGTGGACGACGTACTCAATACTGGAAGAACCGTCGCCCATTGTTTGAAACCATTCCTAAGTGTAGCGGTTAAAAAGATAGAAACTGCTTTCTTGGTGAATCGAAGTCATATCAATTTTCCAATCTCCTCTAAGTATACTGGTTATCAGGTCTCCACCATGCTCAACGACCACATTGAGGTACTTTTGGAAGGAAATGACGCCGGTGTTTACTTGCATTAATTCAATTTCTTTTTTATTTTTCTCTGTGCTTTAATAAGAAAGCTGATAAATAATGGAGAAAAGTCTGCGTGCAAAATAAAAACAAGTCCGAATCCAACCAAACAAACAACTCATCTTCCGACCCCAATTTGGCGGAGGAAAGTGCGAGGCATACCACCGACGGCTTTTGGGAATGGGACATCGCCAATGACGTTCATTTTGTCTCTCCAAAGTGGTTGCAGATGTTGGGCTTATCTAAAGACCGCGCCAAAGAGCTTCCCGACTTATGGGTCAGTTTGCTCCACCCAGAAGACAAAGACAAGGCGGTCCAAACGTTAGAAGACAGCATACAAGGAGATCAAATAGACTACCACCAGCAATTTCGAATGCGCCATAAAGATGGCAGCTATCGCTGGATAAAAACTAAAGGCATCATTTCCAGGAATGAAAAAGGCCTTGCCACACGAATTACTGGCATCCACAGTGATTACACGGAAGAATTAAAAAACACCACCGCCTTACTAGAAAAGCAGCAAAAATATGAAAATCTATTTCAAAATGATCTAATAGGCATCTTTCGCAGCGACCTACAAACCGGTGCAATATTGCAAGCCAATGAAAAATTCTGGCAATTGGCTGGTGTTCCGCCTGGAAAGCGAGAGAACCGTAAAACTGTAGAATTTTACAATGACCTAAAAGACCGCGACGAATTGGTGGAGATAGTCAAAAAAAATGGAAAAGCCCAGGACATTGAACTACAAATACTAAAAGAAGATCAAACCACCGTTTGGGTCAACTATTCGGTAGCATTATACCCAAAGGAAGGCATTTTGGAATCCGTCATTATTGATATTTCGAAGTCGAAAGTAGCACAACAAAAGTTAAAAGATGCCCATCAAAAACTGGACTCTTTTGTTTACCATGCTTCCCATGATTTGAAAAGCCCGCTTCGATCCATGGCCGGTTTAATCAACCTCTACAAAGCAGAGCAAGAAAGAGGGATGAAAGCGGAGTACATTAATAAAATTGAAGAAAACATTGAAAAACTGGACCACCTGGTGTGTCAATTATTGGATCTTTCCAAAACAGAAAAATTGGAAGAAGCCGATTCAGACATTAATTTCATGGTAGAGTTCAACCATGCAGTATCCACCAATTTCAGCCCCGACAAAGACAAAGGCGTGGAAATTGATGTAAGGGTAAGCCATTTGTGCCAATTCATTAGCAACCTGACCCACGTCAAAACCATACTCAACAATCTAATTTCAAACGCATTGAAGTATGCAGACCATACAAAGGAAAACCCAAACCTATCGCTTTCTTTCACTTGTTCTGCCGAAAAAGCAACTTTTGAAGTTGCAGACAATGGCGTTGGCATCCCCAAAGACAACCTATCTTCCATTTTTGATATGTTTTATAGGGCCTCCGAATTAAATGAAGGAAGCGGACTCGGTTTGTACATAGTGAAAACAGCAGTGGAAGCCCTGGATGGCAAAATAGAAGTGCATTCCACCCTAGGCGAAGGAACTCGGTTCACAATCGAAATTCCTAACAAGATTTAACCTAACATTCGTTTGATTTATTATCGCTTCGTATTAATTTGCCAAAGATTAACTTAACAACTATGTCTATACATCGTCCGGAAGTAAAACGAATTACGACCCACCAACTTCAAGCTATGAAGAACCGGGGAGAAAAAATCTCCATGTTAACTGCCTATGACTTTTCTATGGCAAGAATTTTAGATGGCGCAGGAATTGACGTTTTGCTAGTTGGTGATTCTGCCTCCAACGTAATGGCGGGTAATGAAACAACCTTGCCCATAACATTGGACCACATGATCTACCATGCGAGTTCGGTTGTTAAAGGGGTTACAAGGGCATTTGTAGTGGTCGACATCCCATTTGGTTCTTACCAAGGTAATTCTACCGAAGCTTTGCGCTCTGCCATTAGAATCATGAAAGAATCTGGTGCACATGCTGTAAAAATGGAAGGCGGTGCAGAAATAAAAGATTCCGTTGAACGCATTTTGAGTGCTGGAGTACCTGTTATGGGGCATTTAGGTCTAACGCCACAATCTATTTATAAGTTTGGAACGTATACAGTGAGGGCCAAAGAAGAGGAAGAGGCGCAGAAGTTAATAGAAGACGCCATACTTCTAGAAAAATGTGGCTGTTTTTCAATCGTTTTAGAAAAAATACCGGCCAAACTGGCGGAAGAAGTTGCCAAGACTGTCAACATTCCAATTATTGGAATTGGAGCAGGAAACGCAGTAGACGGACAAGTCTTAGTAATGCAAGACATGTTAGGTATTACAAAAGAATTCAAACCAAGATTCTTAAGAGCATATGCTGATTTGGACAATATTGTTACCAATGCAGTAGAACACTATATCGAAGATGTAAAATCCGGGGACTTCCCGAATGAAAAAGAACAATACTAAGTTAGTCTTTGCACCACTCCGGATCTTCTAAGACGGGTTGCACCCCAAACCAAACAGCTGCCCAATGTTGGTTTACAGCAATTCCGATGGCATTCCATTTTAATTGGTCCCATTGATTCGCATTAACAAGCAAGGGGTCATGGCTTTTGCTATTTTTCCATCCATTCATGGCTGCACTGGGCGTAGCATTGGCACTGTGATAAAATAAGATTTCATACCCATCGCCCTGGTAACTGGTCAGTTCTCTGGGTTTATCCCACATACATTTGGCTTTTTTGTGGTTATTGGTATAACAACACGAACTCCATTGTTCGTTTTCAAACCAAGAATGAGGATTGCACTGGTTAGATCCATCAAAACTGTAGTGTGCCGACAAATCCTCAATGTGCAAATCGGCCACCTTGGAAAGGCTTTTGGACCAGGGTATGGCCGCAAGGTCTTTGCTTGCCCTGTACTCCATTATTAATGCATACAATGCCTTTTCTTTTGAATCAATGCAAGGCGATTGGGCATAGCTGTGAAAAGCTGAGAACACTAAAAAACAGTAAATCATAGTGTATTTCATAGACATCCTTTTTAATGGATTCGCTTTAATTAATATAAGGCTTATTGGCCAAAGAAAAAAGCAGGTTTCTTTTACTCATTTTTATTTTCTAAATTCGTGCCAAAATTAATACCTGAAAAACGTCCTATTAGAGCTAATTATATTAAACGCAAGCGTTTGGTGTTTGGTTAGCTTTTAAAATATAAATAATACTAACCCGGTACATGACTGGTAGAACCCAATGCTCGTCTTTGTACTAATAATTTTCAATTTAAGATGACTGCACAAAATTCAAAAATTATTTACACCAAGACCGACGAAGCGCCGGCTTTGGCTACTTATTCATTTTTACCTATCGTTGAAGCCTTCACCCAGGTTGCAGGTATTGAAGTAGAAACAAGGGATATTTCACTCGCCGGGCGGATTATTTCTGTATTTCCAGAGTTCCTTACAGAAGACCAGCGGATCTCGGATGCATTGTCAGAATTAGGTGAACTTGCCAAAACACCGGAAGCCAATATCATCAAGCTTCCGAACATAAGTGCCTCCATTCCCCAGCTTCAGGCTGCAATCAAAGAATTGCAAGCAAAGGGCTACAAACTTCCAGATTACCCAGAAGAACCACAAAACGATGGAGACAAAGAAATCAAAAGTCGTTATGATAAAATTAAGGGCAGTGCTGTTAATCCAGTATTAAGGGAAGGAAATTCTGATAGAAGGGCTCCAAAAGCAGTAAAAAATTATGCTAAGAAAAACCCTCATTCCATGGGCACCTGGCATGCAGATTCTAAGTCTCATGTTGCAAGTATGAGCCAAGGTGACTTTTATGGAAGTGAAAAATCGGTTACCATTACAGGGCCTACCAATGCCTCCATTCAGTTTATAGGAGCAGATGGAAGCAAAACAATATTAAAAGATAATATAACCTTGTTACAAGGAGAGATTATTGACGCGGCAGTTCTTGATTTTGGCGCACTAAAATCCTTTTTGGAAACAGAAATAGAAGCCGCTAACAAACAAGACGTATTGTTGTCTGTACATTTGAAAGCAACCATGATGAAAGTTTCTGATCCAATTATTTTTGGTGCTGCAGTTTCTGTTTATTACAAGGATGTTTTTGAAAAATATGGTCCTTTATTTGAATCTTTAGGCATAAGCCCAAACAACGGTATTGGGGATGTTTACGCCAAGATTGGCGCACTAGACGCTAGTGAAAAGAAGGCCATAGAAGCCGACATTGAAGCCGTTTATGCGGCACGACCAGAACTAGCAATGGTCAATTCAGACAAAGGAATAACCAACTTACACGTACCTAGTGATGTCATCATTGATGCATCCATGCCAGCAGCCATCAGAACATCCGGAAAAATGTGGGATGGCAATGGTCAATTAAAAGACACGAAAGCCATCATTCCAGACAGAAGTTATGCAGGAGTGTACCAAGAAACTATAGATTTCTGTAAAAAACATGGCGCCTTTGACCCGACCACCATGGGCAGTGTTTCTAATGTTGGGTTGATGGCTCAAAAGGCAGAAGAGTACGGGTCACATGACAAAACTTTTCAGATTGGTGCCAATGGCGTTGTTCAAGTATTGGATGGCAACGGCACTGTATTAATAGAACAGCAAGTGGGCAAAGAAGACATTTTCAGAATGTGTCAGGTAAAAGATGCTCCGATCAAAGACTGGGTTAAACTTGCAGTGAATAGAGCCAAAGCAACCAAAACTCCAGCCGTTTTTTGGTTGGATGAAAACAGAGCGCACGATGCTCAACTCATCCAAAAAGTAAAAAACTACCTACCAGAGTACGACACCAACGGCTTAGAAATTCTTATAAAATCTCCAGTTGAAGCAACTAAGTTTTCACTAGAAAGAATTAAAAAAGGGTTGGATACAATTTCTGTAACAGGCAATGTACTTAGAGACTACCTTACTGATCTATTCCCTATATTAGAGTTGGGTACAAGTGCTAAAATGTTATCAATTGTTCCATTAATGAATGGTGGCGGACTGTTTGAAACCGGCGCAGGAGGCTCTGCCCCTAAACACGTGCAACAGTTCAACCAAGAAGGCCATTTGAGGTGGGATTCATTGGGTGAGTTCTTAGCACTGGCTGTTTCTCTAGAACATCTTTCTACGACCTACAACAACCCAAAAGCGCAGGTATTAGCAGACACCTTGGACCAGGCCACTGGTTTGTTTTTAGACAACGACAAATCCCCTTCTAGAAAAGTTAATGAACTGGATAACAGAGGAAGTCATTTTTATCTCGCTTTGTACTGGGCAAAGGCCCTTGCCAAGCAAGACCAAGACGCAGGGTTAAAAGCGAAATTCAGTGCGCTGGCCAAAACTTTAGAAGATAATGAATTGACAATTGTACAGGAACTCAACGATGCACAAGGCAATGCCATAGACATTGATGGGTATTTCTTTCCAGCAAGTGATTTAGCAGAAAAGGCCATGCGCCCAAGTGCTACTTTAAATGCAGCAATAGATTCCTTGAAATAACAATTTCCAATAGGCATTTATTAAAACCCAGTCCCTTGTAAGGACTGGGTTTTTTGCTTTATGACAAAAATATGCCCCTAATAATGCGCTTGATGTAAGAAAAAACCTTAATTTAATCTCCAAATAACAACCACAGAAGCATCTTTTTTTTATATTTGGAGATTAAGTTATGCATCGGATGAGAACATTTGGGTTATTTTGTTTATTTTTTTGCTTGACAATTTTTGTCAATGCCCAGCATTTAGAAGGTAGAATGGATGGAGGAATCGAGTATTGGAAATCAATATTCCCGACCAACAAAGCAAAACATTTAACCGACCATCAACAAAAAAAGATGGCAACTTATATTGGAAAACTTCAAGAAGACAGTTCGTTCCAAGCCCATTTCAACGACAAAAGAATTGCTCAAATTTTACCAAAAATTGTTTTAATTTCGCAAATAATTAAAACCCAAAGAATGACATTTCCAGACAAAGCTGCTCAAGCCCAACTGGATTCTGTAGCGTATTATAGCGCATTCTTTTCTGGTTTTTCCCCTTTAACAAATTATAACAAACAAAAAGTTGGCTGGTGGGGGCTCCCACAATTTGCAGCTTCCAAACAAGGTTTGTTCATAGACTATTACGCCGACGAAAGAAGAGATTTCTGGCTGTCTTTTGAAGCTTTTATTCGCTACCAATCCCAACTTTCCAACCTGTATAGCAGCCCTGAGTTTCGATCCTTGGCTATGGTAGGTAGCCCTATGTTGGTGCATAAAAAAGAACAACAGCACAACACCAAAGAATTTGACCACTTAGACAATGAAGCTGAGGAGCTTCAGGCTTTTAAGTTGCTTTTTAATTTCACCTACAATTTGTGCGAACCAATATTCTATATCCAAGCATACCAACCAATAGACTTAAGCCAACCCATCAGTTTTGATTCGCTAGCAGCCAGTTTGTCTTTAGAAAAAAAACATTTGCAATTTTTAAACCCAGTTTGGAAAGGTGATTTTTATTCTCCTGCTAAAGGTTCTGTTCCATTAATCATACCCATGGACAAACTAGATGTTTTTCTCGAAAACGAAATCAAAATCTTTGAGAAAAGTATTTTACACGCCAACGTTTTGGCAGAAAAGAAAACAAAGCAACTCGAAAAAATCAAAAAACAAGTTCCAGACTTATCCAAAACAAGCGTCCATAAATACAGAGTTAGAAGCGGCGACAATTTAGGAAGTATAGCCGGAAGGTACGGGGTAAAAGTGAGCCAATTAAGGGCTTGGAATGATTTAAGGGGAGACAACATTTATGCCGGGCAAAAGCTCACCATTTACACCGGTAAAAAACCGCAAAAAGCTTTAATTGCTGAAAAAAGAAGTGCTCCTCAAAACACGGTTACTACCACAAAACATGGACGATATGTTGAGTATACGATCTCGGAGGGAGACACTTTGTGGTCCATTTCAAAAAAATTCCCTGGCGTTACGGCGGATGAAATCATGGAGCTCAACGATATTGACGACAACATCAAACCAGGTCAACTAATCAAAATAAAAACTGTGGGCAAATAATGATCAAACCGCATCAAACGTTAGCGCTGTTGTTATGTGTAGGACTTTTGGCTTTTATTACCAGTTTGATTTTCCCAAAAGAAGGAATACAGGTGGCTGGTTTAAAAATAGAATATTTTTCTTTTGATGCATTGGTATCTGAAGATAGTATTGAAGTAAAAAACATAGACGAAATACTGGCTAGTACGGTAATAGAAATTGATTCTACGAAAATAAAAGACAGCTTGAAGCTAGTTGCGTTGGCCTACCGCAAGAAAATGCTGCGGATCCAATACAAAAACGACACGCCCAACTTGAACTTCTTTTTCAAAAGCCTAGAGGGTTCAAAAAAAACTAGAATTGTTCATTATGGTGACTCCCAAATAGAAGGAGACAGGATCACCAGTTATATTAGAAATGAATTCCAAAAAGCATATGGTGGAACTGGCCCTGGTTTTATTCCGGCATTCCAGGT
Organism: Cytophagales bacterium Alg240-R148; assembly: GCA_900537185.1. Lineage (GTDB taxonomy): Bacteria > Bacteroidota > Bacteroidia > Cytophagales > Cyclobacteriaceae > Alg240-R148. The sequence continues at coordinate 135,235 of LS999826.1, read as the reverse complement.
CATTCCAAATATGACGGTAACACAAAGCCATTCTGAAAATTGGAAACGCTATACTGCTTTTGGTAAAAGAGACAGCACCTTGACCCACAACCAATATGGTTTATTGGCAAGTTTCTCCAAATACAGTGGCAGTTTATCCGATATGGACTCTTCCAACACTAGCGCTTGGCTAGAAATAAAACCTTCCAATATTGGTTATTTTAGAACGAGGCGTTTCAATCAAATGAAGTTATTGTTGGGTAACAATGCCCAAGCTTTTGGAATGCAAGTACTTGTCAACGACAGCATTCAAGTATATGCAGACACCATTGCAGCTAATTTGAACAACAGGTCCATCGGTATCAATTTCAAAAAATCGCCTGCTAACATTAAAATAAATTTCACAGGAGAAGAAGGCCCTGACATTTATGGCATTTCGCTAGAAAGTTACTCCGGTGTAATAGTAGACAACATTGCGATGAGGGGCAGTTCTGGGACCATTTTCAGGAAAATTGACCAGCAGCAACTATCGCAACAATACAGGAAAGAAAACATCAAATTGATGATTTTACAATATGGCGGCAATGCCATTCCATACATAACATCTGAGCAACGAGCGAAAAGTTTTGGCCGTTCTTTCCAAAAACAAATTGCCTATTTGAAACGGCTCTTACCCAACTGTAATTTTGTGGTCATCGGACCGTCGGACATGTCAACAAAATTAAAGGATAAATTTGTCACCTACCCCATACTTCCTTCGGTAAGGGATGCTCTTAAGGAAGCTGCTTTTGAAGAGGGTTGTGGGTATTGGGACATCTACGAGGTTATGGGAGGAGCCAATTCCATGCCTGCATGGGTAACTGCTTCCCCACAATTGGCAGCAAGCGATTACGTGCACTTCACTCCAAAAGGAGCAAAAAAAATAGCGGAACTTTTTTACAAAGCCATCATGGATGATTTCCAAGTGTACAAAGGAATCCTTCCAGAAGAAAATCAAAACACAACCGACAGTTTAAACCAGCCAGCACCCAATGCCTCAATTTCTAAATAACATAATTATTGTATCTGTTTTTTATTTTTTCGTTGGAACAGGATACTCTTTTTGTCAAAAATTTGAGCAATATCCATTTTTAAACCTAGAAAAAAATTCTATTCAATTTTATGGAGAGCCAGCATCATTCGATCACTTCTTCAATGAAATGGATAATATTTTAGGCCAAGGGCAGGGTAAATTAAGCATCATGCACATCGGAGGCTCCCATGTACAGGCAGGTGTTTTATCTGGTAAAATGCGCGATCATTTTAATAATTTACAGCCTGGAGTAAAAGGGCAAAGGGGATTTTTCTTTCCTTTTCGACTGGCCCGCACGAACAACCCCTACCATTATAAAGTAAGCTACACCGGAGATTGGTTAGGCTGTCGGTGCGCCAAACGTTCGGATCGCTGCGATTGGGGATTATCCGGAACCAATGCAACCACCAAATCCGAAAATGCTAGCGTTGTTATTGTGGCACAAGACAGTGCCCAGGTTCGGTATAGTTTTAATAAAGTAAGAATATTCCACCCAAACGACTCTACTAGTTTTTCAATTCATTTGAATGGTGTTGACTCCATCTTGAGCCAACACCGCGACTCCGTGGCTGGGTATACAGAATTTGATTTGGACAAACCTTACGACTCTTTGTCTTTTCAGTTAGTCCGAACAGATAGTGCACAAAATCACTTTACAATTCAAGGTATTCAATTCTTAAACCTCGAAGATGGCTTTACTTACCACGCAGTTGGAGTAAACGGCGCCAGTGTTCCTTCCTACCTTCGCTGTGTCCAATTCGAAAACCAGCTAAAGGCCATCCAACCGGATTTAATCATCTTTGGAATAGGCATTAACGATGCATACGGGCCTAGTAAAAATTTTAGTCAGACAAAATTTGAAAACAATTACCAGCAATTGATTAACAAGTTCAGAAGGGTCAATCCCGATGTTGCCATTTTGTTTCTTACCAATAACGACAGTTACTATAAAAGAAGGTATGCCAACAAAAATGCATTGAGAGTACGCAAGGGTATGATTAATTTAGCAACGAAAAACAATGCAGCTGTTTGGGATCTATTTGAAATAATGGGCGGATTAAACTCCATTAAGTTGTGGCAAAACAAAGGGCTGGCAAAACCTGATAAAATACACTTTACAAGACAAGGCTACAATTTACAAGCAGACCTTATGCACCAGGCAATTACCGATGCTTTTTCGCTCTACCTCAACCGACAATTTAAAAACCAAAAACCTTGATAGAATACATAACCAACATACTGTCTTATAAGGAAAGGGAGCCATTGTTATTTACCAATGTTAGTTTCTGGGTTTTTTTTGCTGTGGTATTAACGGTTTTCTCCTTTATTTACCCTAAAAAATCCCTTAGAAATGGCTTTTTATTTTTAGCAAGCTTGTTCTTTTATTACAAAACATCTGGGTTTTTCTTTACCATACTTTTGGTTTCAACACTTTCTGATTTTTTATTGGGCAAACAAATATTCAAATCAAAAAATCCTTTGGGTAAAAAGCTTTGGCTCACCCTTAGCATTGTGATCAATTTATTCATTTTGGTATACTTTAAATATGCTTACTTTTTCACCGATGCTTTTAATGAACTACTAGGGACAGAAGTTGTGCCCATGAACCATTTTGCTTACTGGAGCAACTCTTTTTTTGGTTCTCATTTTAGAGTTGACAAGATCTTACTCCCTGTTGGGGTTTCCTTTTTCACATTTCAGACCATTAGCTATTCTGTCGATATATACCGAGGCTTGATAAAACCTGTGAAAAGTTTGCTTGATTTCGGTTTCTTCGTATCCTTTTTCCCGCAGCTGGTAGCTGGCCCTATTGTTCGAGCATCTGACTTCATCCCGCAGCTTTACAAGGACTATAAACTGAGCAAACAAGCCTTTGGGAGCGCCCTATTCTTGATCTTGAATGGGTTGTTAAAGAAAATGTTTTTAGCCGATTACATTGCGGTGAACTTTATTGACAGAATTTTTGCCAACCCACTTTCTTATACTGGCACGGAAAACCTATTGGCATTATACGGCTACTCTTTACAAGTCTATGCGGACTTTTCAGGCTATACGGACATTGCTATTGGATTGGCACTTTTACTTGGTTTTCAACTGCCTACCAACTTCAACTCCCCTTACAAAGCGAGTAGTGTTGCAGGATTTTGGAAGCGATGGCATATTTCCTTGTCTTCTTGGTTAAAAGATTATTTGTACATACCGATGGGAGGCAACCGGTCAGGATCTACTTTTTCGTACGTGAGCATGGCCATTATAGTTTTCTTTGTTTCGCTCATAGCGGCCAATTGGTGGGTTCCAATAGGCTGTATTGGTACTGGATTCATCTTAGTGGGTTTCGGCAAGGTATACAGCCCATTCAAAAATTGGCTCAATACCAACATCAATTTAATGATGACCATGCTAATTGGTGGTTTGTGGCATGGAGCCAGTTGGAACTTCGTTGTTTGGGGAGGCTTAAACGGATTGGGACTTGTGGTTTATAAACTTTGGCAAAAAGTATCCCCTTGGGGCGATAAAACAAAGTGGTACAACCGCTTTATTGGCATTTTCATCACTTTTAACTTCATTACCTTTACCAGAACATGGTTCCGATCCGATTCGTTTCAAACAGCCTCTAACGTACTCAATCAAATTACTACCCACTTAGACCTGCATAGGTTACCAGAAATTTTGTGGGGGTATAAGAATGTTTTTATCGTCATGCTCATAGGTTACATCATTCACTGGCTTCCAACAAACATAAAAACTTGGTACAAGGTTGCCTTCATCCAAACCCATTTTTCTGTTAAAGTAATTGCTTGTTTTATAGTGTCATTCTTTATTTACCAAGTGCTTACCACAGAACTCCAACCATTTATATATTTTGCTTTTTAAATTAACTCCCTTCTTACTAGCTAGTTACAAATTTGCCGACCATTGCTTGTTAAAAAACCTTCTATCTTAATAAGAAATCCACTATTTTAGGCACTTCGTTAAGAGCCACCTACCAAATATTAATCCGTATTTACTACTAGATTTTACTAAGTAGTATCCATGATTCTTATCCCAATTCAAATATTTGGGTAATATATCCGTTGTGAAATAGACTGAAATCATTAAATTATATAACTATTAACATAACAACAGTCCAATTTTGCTTAATATAAGCTTAACTTTATGAAAAAATTACTGGCAACCGCCTTCTTAGTGGGAGGCTTCCTTACGACATATGGGCAACAAGAACAATCCTTATTTGCTACAGCACTTTTCCCTAGTACGTTACCAATGTTTGAACAGTATTTACAACAAAGCCCACCAAGCTTAATCCTTGCTCCGAATAAGGTGGTTGGGGTAGCTGAAAACGAATGTGAAATATTGTGTTTCGACGAATACACCGAATGGTACTGGAACGAGTTTTGGTTACTGCAGGAGCTTGGTTTCCATATGATTGAGGCCCACGAACTTGCAATGGCCAGTTCTAATACCGTTTATGTTGGGTGTAAAAAAAGCTGTGATTGATGGGGTGGGTTCGATTAATTACAACTGGTATACTTCCAACCCCTCATCAATTGCCTTAAGCAACTCTTCTTTAGTCCAGGGCTTTTCTATACACCTAAACAATTGTGCTTCTCTTTGGGCGTTGTTGATGGCCTTCTTATCGGCCTGACCAGTTAACATGATTTTAAGGATATTCGGATACCGCTTGTGCACATCTATTAAAAATTTATCTCCTTTCATCCCTGGCATCAACCAATCCGTAACAATAGCTGCTATTTTTATTTTATCAATTTCATAGTCTTCAATAAGTTCTATGGCCTCTTGTGCACTTGAAGCATACTCTATAATAAATTGTTTGCTTAATTCCTCTCCTACTTGACTTCTAATGCTGCTTAGTATCAACTCTTCGTCATCAACAAACAATATTACCTTATCCTTTACCATCGACCTTTCAAAAGTTTTTAAATTATAATTTATAATACTATCTTATTGAAAGTACTGATTTATTTCATCAAAGACAAAGACTAAGAGTATTAATCGAAGCACAACAATAGAATGACGATTTTCGAAGATCATTTTCAAAAAATATCATTTCACAAAGAAATCAACACTATTGAACAAGAGTTTTTTGTGAAGGACGAGTCTTTGTATGGAGAAAATTACAAAAAAGAAGTATTGTTATTATTGGATGCTTGCATCCGCTACAAACCAGAAAAAATACTAATACACAACGGCAATTCTGATCACATTATTGATGAGGAGCTTCAAGTCTGGATTCAAACAGAATTTAATCCAAAGCTTATTGAGTTAGGGGTAACTTGCAAAGCCTACGTGCTGTCTCCTGAAATATTCTCAATGCTTTCTACAGAATTAGTAGCAGAGCAAAACGTAGAACTTGGCATCCATTACAAATTATTTGATAACAAACCGGAAGCTTTGGCTTGGCTCGGAGCATGTTTCTAATGTATGAAAACAGAATTTTCAGATATAAAATCCCAATTAATTCAGGCAGAAAAAATGGCTTCTTTAGGCCATTTAATTGCAGGGATTGCCCATGAAATTAACACGCCAATTGGCGCCATAAAAGCCACTATAGAATCGGTAATAGAAAAACACAACGACACCTTTGCGCTATATGACCAGTTAATGGATTCATTGAGCAAAGCAGATAGAATAGAGGTCCTGGACTTTTTTAACCGGACTTGCTTTGCTCCCAGCCCACCCTACCTTTCAACAAGAGAAACAAGAATCCTTAAGAAGGCTTTGATAAAGGAATTAAATGCGCTGGGGTTGTCCCAAATGAGCAATAATATGGAATACATTATTAGCCTCAACATTAAATCAATCACTCCGGATATTCAAAAGATTTTTTCAAATCCAAAAAGCCAATTAATTCTACAGCTTGCCTATCGAATTGCCATTCAAAACAAGGGCTTTGAAACTATTGGAACTGCCATAGAAAAAGTAACTAAAATCATTTATGCCTTAAAGTCCTACTCCCACTTAGAGGAATTTGAAGAGATGATTGAGGTGGATTTAATTGAAAACATACAAATCATATTAACCCTTTACTCCAACCAACTGAAGTACAACATCCAGCTGCATGAAAAATTTGATAAAATTCCTATTATCAAGGGGTTCCCAAATGATCTTGGGCAAGTATGGACCAATTTGATTCACAACGCGCTACAAGCCATGGATTTTGACGGTGAACTTAAAATAGAGGTAAAAGACAATCTCAAATACGTTCAGGTGGACATTACGGATAACGGCAATGGTATTCCACTGGATTTACAAGATAAAATTTTCGAACCATTTTTCACTACAAAAAGTGCTGGAGAGGGTACAGGGTTGGGCTTGGATATTGTACAAAAAATTGTCAACAAACACGGTGGTAATGTTTCTTTTGTCAGTCGGCCAGGGTTTACCTGTTTTTCGGTTCAAATTCCAAAAATGAAATACATTGACAACGAAATCAAACAAAAGATTCTGAACAACAATGCCATCAAGTTAAAAGCAGAGCAAGAAAAAAAACTTATGCTGGACAAAGTAGAAAAGCAGCTGGAAGCTCGAGAAAATATTACCAAACAAATGATTCAAAAATTCAAATCCAGAGAAAACCTTTTAATCAAAAGAATAGAAGAAAAAGACAACGAAATAGAACAACTGAAAAAGAGAATAAATGAATAGAGCCTCCTTTTAAGGCTCTATTCAAGATGTAAACCTAACCTAAACCTTCGAAAAGGCCAATACAGCCTTTCCTCAAATTCTACTCTATATTATACATACACATGGCCTTGGTAAAAATACGGTAGGGCACAAAAATATTCTCACCAATGCAGGAATGGGTAGCTTAGTATTGAAGCTATATAAGGTCCCATAAAACCAAGAGCAAAGCCAAGTGAAAATCACTTTTAGAATTTGTTTTGAGCAGTTTTAAACCAGAAAATTTATACCTTTTTACACGACCTATTTCCAAATTCAGTACCAGGGCAATTTCCTCCAATTGAACTCCTTTTAAGGTTAGTTGAATTATTTGCTGTTGAATTTCCATCAAAGAATGAAAACTCGCTTGAATGCTTTGGTACTTTTCAGCTTGTACAATATGAGCTTTGAAAGTCCTTGGATGGTCTAGGTTTTCCAGAAGATCCTCCCCGTGGTCTGCTTCTTGGAGAAGTTGTATGGATTGGTTTCTTACAGATCTATACAAAAATGATTTGACTGAGATATTGGGTTCTTGTACAGCCCGCCCTTCCCAAAAATCAATAAAAATGTTTTGGGCTACTAATTTGGCACCTTGTTCCTCTTGAACGTATTTTTTCGCCACTAAAAATAGCAGTGGATAATATTTCTCGAACAATTTTTCAAATTGTTTATACTCCTTGTGTTTTTTTAAATGGTTCAAGCCAAACAGTTCTTCTAAAAATATCTAAACTTTTACCTCTAAACATATAAATTTTTTAACATAATTAAAATAAAGAGACGAAATCATATTCATTATAAACAAAGTAATAGTAAAAAGGGATATCCTTGTGCTCCTTAGGGGATCCAGGTTAGATAGAAGTGTACCACCTTTTGGTTTTAAAGGAGCTTATGTATAGTTTTATCAAAAACGGTTAATGATTATGCATTCAAAAAGACTTTACTACGAAAAATTCGGTAAAAATGACTTGGAAAGCTACTTAAGCTGGTATACCGACGAATCTGTAATGAAGTTCATTACTGGCAAAGCATTGGATAGAAAAGCTGCAGAAGACAGGTTTGCAAACGCAATTAAAATCAATGAGACTCCTGGAAACTTTGGGTTTTACATGGCCCGGTTAAACTCTGACAACTCCTTTATTGGAATTGGAAAACTTACCATGGAAGGGGATGACCTAGCAGAAATTGGTTATGGCATGACGCCGGACTATTGGGGACAGGGCTTTGGTAAAGAAATTTTGGACCATTTTATGGATGTGGCCAAACAACACCCTGCAATTCATGAACTCATGGGGGTAGTCGACCCTAATAACATAGCTTCTAAAAAAATTCTAGAAAGCCGAGGTTTTGAGTTAAAGAAAAAAGAAATGGTCTATGAACGCCCAGCAGACTTTTATTATGCTGCCTTAAAAAAGTGACACATCAACCCAGTTTTGGGTTGTTTTTGTGGCGGGTAATGTCTCTTTTGTTTTTTTTAAGCAAATTATTTTCAAATGCTTCTGTTAAATTAATACCTGTCTGGTTGGCCAAACACATCAACACCCACAATACATCGGCCATTTCATCCCCCAGATCCTTTTGCTTGTCCGATTCTTTTTCTGATTGTTCTCCGTACCTACGGGCCATAATTCGGGCTACTTCCCCAACTTCCTCCATAAGAATTGCCGTATTGGTCATTTCATCAAAATAGCGGACACCTACAGTTGTAATCCACTTATCTACTGTTACTTGTGCTTCTTCAATTGTCATTATTTTTTGTTTTTTGTATCCAATAAAATGGTCACGGGACCATCGTTAACAAGCCCTACTTGCATATCAGCACCAAAAACACCAGTAGCGATAGTTTTTCCTAAACAACTTTCTAAAGCCTCAATCGTTTGCTCATACAACGGGACTGCTATCGCTGGTTTAGCAGCTTTGATATAGGATGGTCTATTTCCTTTTTTAGTACTTGCTTGTAAAGTGAATTGAGAAATAAGCATTAGGGCTCCAGAGCAATCTATTAAAGACTTGTTCATCACCCCTTCGGCATCATTAAAAATTCTTAGATTGGTGATTTTTTTCGAGAGCCACTCAATGTCTTCCACTCCATCTTCTTCTTCTATGCCCAACAAAACCAAAACGCCCTCCTTTATTTCAGATTTTACTTTTCCTTCAATCTCTACGGATGCTTTTAACACCCTTTGTACCACAGCAATCATATTTCATAATTTTGAAGTTCAGAGGAATCATGCACAACCGCCCCTTTTTCTGTTGAAAAAGCATGGACCAACATTGCACTTGCCACTTTTCCGGCGTGAATTCCTGCATAATTTTTAAAAGGGCCAAAAAACAAAAAATTAAGGTATTTAAAAATTATTTTAGAAAAATCCTCTCCCGGTCTTTTTTCATCCCTATCTCCCAAAAGCAAGGAAGGCCTGAAAATATGCAACCTGGGTAGCCCAATTCCCTTAATATCCGCCTCTAAACGGCCCTTTACTTTGTTGTAAAAGAATATTGAACCAGGGTTGGCTCCCATGGCAGATACTAATAAAAAAGACTTGGCACCCCACACCAAAGCCGCATGGGCAACTTTCATGGGCAAATGGTAATCTACCTGAGTAAATTGCTCCTTCGTTTTCGCCTTGGCCATAGTAGTTCCCAAACAACAAAATACATGATCTATTGAAAATGAATAATCTGTAAAGTCAATGGTATTAAAATCACAAACGATTTCTTTTAGTTTGCTGTGTTGCATCTGCCCAGATCTTCTAACCAATGTGACCACTTGCGCATACCTCGCATCTTCCAACAACAGCGTTAGTAACAAATTCCCTATTAACCCCGTACTACCAACAACTAAGGCGGTTTGATTTTCCATATACTCTTATTTATTTGATTGGCAGATGCCATATAAAACTAATAAAAAAAAGAGCTTTCCAAAACCAAAGCGCTGCTATAATCGGGTTTTTATATTGCAGAGATTAAGGCCAGTAATTCCTTTTGTATGGTTTGCCCTTTATCTTTGGCATACCAAGCATGGACGTCGTGGTTGAACATATCTTTAGAAATGGTGTCATCGGCTTTATAAGCCTTTAAAAGTTCCATCAATGGCGCTGGTCTGGAACCCCATTCGGCTTTAACAGATAGGTCCTTGGCATCGGCTATTATTAGTTTTGGGATGGAACGGCTTCCATTTGACAAAAATTGATCCATCAAAGAAGGGTTGTCATCCCTCAAATATATTTTAAAATCGATGTTGTGATTTAGCGCTGCCAATTTGGCTATTACGGGGATATTTTGTGCACCATCTCCACACCAGCCTTCCGACAATACAATCCACTTCTGTGCTGGTAAAGATTGTATTAAGCCCGTCAACTCCTCGTTCAGTTTAACAATTTTATCCCACTTTTTTGCCCTTTGTTGGTTCAGTTTAGTTATTTCCACTAAACCTTCTGATTGGTTTGATCCTGTTACCAAGCCTTTATCGAGCAATTCATTGACCAAGTTTTTGAAATCTTGGTAGTGGTGTCCTTTAGCAGATTCTAATCCGACAACTGTTTTAACTTCTTCTACTAACATGATTGTTTTTTTATACAAAAATTATTCTTTCACCTCAATTATTAGGTGACTTGTATCACAAACAACTATGATTAATACAATGGTTCAGTTAACTTTTGTTTTAGTCTCCCAATCGATGTATTTGTCAACTTCCTGACCAATTTGATTGTACACCCAGACTACTACTGCCAAATCATCCACCAACCCTCCTAAAGGTATAAAGTCAGCAATCAAATCTATTGGCATAACAAAATATATGAGCGCTGTAGCAATAAGCAACAACGAAGTCTTTGAAATATCCCGGTACTCACCTTTAAAATAGCTTCTAACCATTCGCACCAAAACCTTAACCCTGGATTTTAATTTGGAAAAGTCTAGCTTGCGCGACTCTAAATCTCCCACTTTGTCCATGGTGGCTCCAAGCAATGAAGACAGTTTGTCTTTATTTTTCAATGCTTCATTCGCCTTGCTTTTTGCCTTTTCAAAAAAACGATTCTCTTTCATATCTACCACGTCAAAAATTATAACTTACAAATTCTACAACGAAAGCCGCCCCTAGTTATTGACTAAAACTCTTTCTGAATTTCGCTCTTTACAAATTGAAGTGCATGTTGGATAGGATCTGGATTGGTCTCCATATACCTTTGAAACACCTCTTTAGCTAAGTCAATGGAAGTGGATTCTTCTTTCATTCCTTCTCCAGCTTTGTTTATGGCCGCAATTAAATCTTCTTTGGAATTTTTTATTAGCTCCCAAGCCTCGTGGCTCATGTAAACTTGTTGGCTTAGATTGTGGTTGAATTCATTGTTAATTTCTAGAATCAACATGTGCTGAAATTCTGCTGCCGAAAATTTCTGAGTATTCAGTCTAATAATTAAGTTATTGGGTGACAACCTTTCTAACAACAAGCATATTCTTTCATAAGCTTGCAAGCGAATAGGCAACACCGTTTCTTTATTTTGACCTTGAACATCTAACATTTTCTTTTCCACTTCATTGGCCAACATTGTTTTAACCGTCAAATAAACGGCATATAAAACTACTCCCGCCGGGATCAACATCTTACCAAATTCTATTACTGCATCCATATTTGAATTAATTTATCACTTCTAATGTTAAAAATTACATATTTTTGAATCCAAAATCTAAATTAACATAAAATCTCATACTGTAAAATCAAATGAAAGACATAATTCCTGTTACCTTCACCGACCTAGCCTCTGTCGAAATCAATAAAATATTTGAACATAAAAACATCCCAATTGGCTATGGACTACGAGTAGGTGTAAAAGGTTCCGGTTGTGCGGGAACCAACTTCTTGCTAGGTTTTGACTTAAAAAAGAAAAATGACCTAGCTTACGAAGCCCATGGGTTTAAAGTATTTGTAGACAAAAAAGACATGCTTTACTTATTGGGACTGGAAGTGGATTATGTCACCAACAATGACAGCACTGGTTTTACCTTTAACAGAAAGGAAACATCTGCCTAACTGCGTACTCTTTTTAGTGTTACCCGGGCTCTTTGGCAAACACCACGCACGGGAGGATTGAATTTGGATATTTGTACTTTGGCATTTTGTACTTGTGAAAAAGTGGCAAAAACATGTTCGATAATCCGGTTGCCTACATGTTCCAACATTTTCGAAGGTATGTTCATCTCTTCTTTTACAATTCTGTACAACTCTTCATAATTCACGGTGCCCGTAAGCCTATCTTCTTCGGCTGCTCCATCAAAAGAGGTTTCAACAAATACATTGACCTCATATTTGTTGCCCATTTTTCTTTCTTCCTCGTAGTAGCCGTGGTAAGCAAAGAACTCCATACCTTCCAATGCAATTTCTCCCATTACTCAATTCCGTCAAAAAAAGATTGATTTTTATTTTCTTTAATGGTCTGTTTCTGTGTAGCTACCTGTTTCTTCTCCACTCTCCTGTTTTCAACCGGCTGCTCCTTTGGTGCCGAGTCTTCTACAATTGGGTTTTGATTTCTACTAATAGTCTTCTTCATTTTATATTGTGCAGACAACTCTTTGGCCCTAAACAATTCGTCGTCTAAGTCAAATTGTTTTCTTTGTTTTTCTGCACGAACTGATTTGTCCATTGCCTCTTGGGCTACATTTTTTATATCGCTAATTACATCGTCTCTGTAATTTTCCAAAGTGCGAAAAATTTGCATGAGATTTTTAATGTTCTCTTCCATATCCTCCACTACTGACCTTGAATGCGACTCTGCTTCTTCTATGGTATCTTTTGCAATTTTTTTTGCATCGCTCAATATGGCGTCCGCGTTCAGTTGGGTTTCGCGCATATGCAATTGGGCTGTCTTTTCTGCCTGGTCGATCATATTGGCACCAGTATCCTCAGCAGTTTTTAATGTTTTAAACAAGCTAGACTCTACTTCTCTTAGTTTTTCAACTTCGCGTTCAGCCCCTTCCAATTTAATTCTGAGTTCCTTATTTTCGTCCAAGAGTTTCTCCCACTCCTGTGAGAGGGTAGTCAAAAATGCATTTACTTCATCTCTATCGATTCCTCTAAATACCTTCTCAAATGTTTTCTGACGAATTTCTAATGGCGTTATCTTCATAATTTTACCAAACGAATTAACAACAAATATAGTTTTTATGCATCAATATAACGGCTATTTTCCATCAAATTGCCACAAAATTATTTTTTTATCATCTCCTGCACTAATAAAAGTTCTATCGCTGCACCAAAATACATCATTAACAGAAGATACATGTCCCTGGTGTCTAGCAAAATCTATGACTTTCAACAGCTTATTGGTTTTTGCATCCCAAATCTTAACCGTTTTATCCATGCTTCCTGTTATAAAATAAGATCCTTCCGCATTGTATTTTATGGTATTAATAGCATAGATATGTCCAATTACAGTCTCTTGTAATGCATAGGCAATGTCATCCCAAAATTTTAGTTTCGCATCCTTTCCTACGGTGGTTATAATCGAACCACAAAAATCAATCGAAAATAGGGAGGTCTCATGCGCCTGAATTTCCTCCAACATTTTTAAGGTTTTCAAATCAAACACATATAATTTTCCATTGCTCGCCCCTACCAAAAGTTTATTTTGTAAGGCATCTACTCGTATGCTCCGTATTCTTTCTTCGCACAATTTAAAAGATTGAACAACTTTCAGGTGTTTAATATCGACCACATACAATTCCCCTTCCTCTGTTCCTGCAAAAAGTAAATTTTTAAAAGAACACAAATCATATAAAGCCGATTTAGTAAAATTCAACGACCCAACTTCCGCCCTATTTTGCCAGTCAAAAACATGGATGCCCTGCCTATTGTGTCCAACAATGAGGTATCCGCTTTCAACGTGGTGGTGCAAAGAATAAACTGAGTTAGGCATTTTTGCCAGTAATTTACCTTGTGTTGGCTGTTCCATGTCCCACTGTACCACCATGCCATCGGCACTTCCGGAAAAAAAATAACGGTTTTCAATTAATCCTTCCAAGGCATAAATACTAGATTTATTGCCGTTAAATTCTGCCAGTTTATTAATTTCCATCTTTGTTCTTTCCATAATTTTAAAATTACAAATAAACATTACCTTTACTTAGTTAACAAATTGTTATATGCCACTTTTTTTAAGCAACAAAGTAAACGACCATTGTATCTTGGCTGTTTGGAAAGCAGAAGAATCAGAACATTTCTTTTTCAAAGGTTTACCAGATCAGGACAAAAAGAATTCCATCTCGCATCCGACCAAACGATTGGAGTCCATTGCAGGTAGGTTTCTGGTGCAACAATTGGTTGAAAATTTGAATCTAGAGTACCAAGGTATTTACAAAGATGAGCATGGAAAACCGCATTTAATTGGAGATGCAGCGCAAATCTCCATAACCCACGCCTTCCCTTTTATTGGCGCAACCGTTAACACCAAGTACCCAACAGGCATCGACTTAGAATCTCCCAAACAAAAAATACTGGGCATTCAACACAAGTTTTTAACTTCGGAAGAACAGGCTTTCTGCAACAACGATGTGGAACAAATCACTTTGTTCTGGGCTGCGAAAGAAGCTGCTTTCAAATACCATGGTCGCAAAACTGTGAGTTTAAAAGAAAACATTTCTATAATATTGACCGACGGCAAGTTATCTGGTACAATAATTGAAGACAACACCACTATCAAGCTTGACTTGGTATCAAAAAAAGTAGTGGACCATACGATGGTCTACGTCCATTAATACAAAACTTATGAAAACTGTAGTACTATTTTTCATACTTGCATTGCCAACTTATATTTATGCGCAAGACATTGCATTAGAAGAAGTAACCAACGGCGCTTCTCTGACTTTGTCGGAGCTTTACGAACCCAATGGATCCGTTGTTCTTTTCACTTCCAAAGATTGCCCTTTCAATAAATACTATAAATCGAGAATTGAAAAGACCATAGGCAACCAAGCTTATTCTAATCTTACTTTTTTCATTGTACAACTAGAAGAACAAGCGGATGAATCGTTTAACTTCAGCAAGGTAAACAACCAAAATGTACGGTATTTAAAAAACACGGACAAGCTTTTAGCCAAGCACTTCAAAGTTTTGAAATCCCCTTCAGTTGTGGTTTTGGCTTCAGATGGAAGCGTGTATTATGCCGGCGCCATTGACAACACCCCTCAGCTCGAAAACGAAGAGACGGTTCATTATTTCAGGGACAATTTAGATGCCCTAATTGCCAAGAAGAAACCAACACATTCCTCACAGCGCCCTGTTGGGTGTGTCATTCGATGATTACACTAGTAACTCTAAAAG
Source organism: Cytophagales bacterium Alg240-R148 (assembly GCA_900537185.1). Classification (GTDB taxonomy): domain Bacteria; phylum Bacteroidota; class Bacteroidia; order Cytophagales; family Cyclobacteriaceae; genus Alg240-R148. Next base: position 120,191 of record LS999826.1, on the reverse strand, counting down.
AATTTTAATTTCTTCCGCCTTTTGGTGCTCCTCTCTTGAATCAAAGGCCATAATCAGGTTGCGCAGCACCCTTTTAACAATTTCTAAATTACTACAAGGAACATAATATCTTTCGGACGAAGCAATGGTAAGTTCGTTGAGGTAGTGGTCGATGTCTTCTTTGGTAATGATCAAACCACGGTTGTACACATTGATATAAAAATCCGGAAAATTATCGTACTGTGCCAAAAGTATAAAAATACGAGGTAAATTTACGCCTTTTATGGGCATCTTAAGCTTTTGTGCAATGAGCATGTACACCACACACAAACCAATAGGGTTGCTCATTTTTGACTCTAAGATTCTGTTAATAAACGAATTATCTGGAGCGTGAAAACTTTTACTATTTCCTTTAAACTTAAGTTTGTTAAAAAAAACAGAGTTTAAAATTTTAACCTGATCAAATGGAGCCATTTCAGAGCGCATTTCCATCCAAACATCGTAATAAAGTTGCTCGAGGTCTTTTTTAATGGTTCCCAACCTAAGGCCAGGGTACTGAAAAGTTGCTATGAGCCACATGCCTTCGAGCAAGTCCCGCTCTTCTGTTTTCACCCATGTGTTCAACCTTTCCTTCAGAAGATCAAACTGCAAAGTGTGTAAAATCTCCTCTATTCTACCTTGGGTGTTTTCTCTTTCATTGGTATCCCATTCCTTTTCTAGGAACGGAATCACTTCCGTTCCTAAAGAAAGAATTTTATTCTGGATTTCTTTTAATACGCGTTCATCGTCATCGTCCAGTAAAGACACCAGTGCTTTCAGTTCACTTTCAGTCATTTATTTCTATTATGTTTGAATTACTCCTACATTAAATTTCTCCAAGGGCGCGTGGTTGGCAGCTTCAATACCCATAGCCAAATTTCTACGGGTATCCTTTGGATCAATCACACCATCTACCCACAGCCTAGATGCTGCATAATACGGGCTCAACTCTGAATCGTACTTGTCTGTAATTTCCTTTAAAAGCGCTATTTCCTCTTCTTTGCTTACTTCATGCCCCTTTGCTTTTTCCGTGGCCACCTTAATTTGAAGCAAGGTTTTGGCGGCAGAGGCTCCACTCATCACTGCCATTTGTGCATTGGGCCACGAAAAGATCAACCTTGGATCATACGCTTTTCCGCACATGGCATAATTGCCCGCCCCATACGAGTTACCTGTAACTATAGTGAATTTTGGCACCGTGCTATTGGCCATGGCATTGACCATCTTAGCCCCGTCCTTAATGATGCCTCCATGTTCTGCATGGCTGCCCACCATAAACCCACTAACGTCCTGAATAAAAACCAATGGAATCTTCCTTTGGTTGCAATTCATAATAAAACGGGCCGCTTTGTCAGCAGAGTCTGAATAGATGACCCCGCCCATTTGCATTTCCCCTTTTTTTGTTTTCACAACATTGCGTTGGTTGGCAACAATTCCTACTGCCCATCCTTCAATTCTTGCTGTACCACACACAATGGTTTTACCATATTCTGCTTTGTATTCATCTAACTCAGAATCATCCACAATGCGTTCAATAATGTCTTTTACATCATACGGTTTTACCCTGCTGTTTGGAAACACACCATACAGTTCGTTTGGATCTTTCTTTGGCGGTTTGGCTTCTTTTTTGTCAAAACCAGCCTGTGCAGAAGCGCCAACTTTATCCATCAAATTTTTGATGTAATCCAAACAGGATGCATCGTTATCAAATTTGTTATCGGTTACGCCCGATATTTCACAATGGGTAGTGGCACCTCCAAGGGTTTCGTTATCTACACTCTCTCCTATGGCCGCTTTAACCAGGTAAGAACCTGCCAAGAATATAGATCCAGTTTTATCTACAATCAAGGCTTCGTCGGACATTATGGGCAAATATGCCCCACCTGCTACACAGCTGCCCATAATAGCCGCTATTTGTACAATGCCCATAGAAGACATCTTAGCATTGTTCCTAAATTGTCTGCCAAAATGCTCTTTATCAGGAAATATCTCATCTTGCATAGGCAAAAATACCCCGGCACTATCCACCAAATAAATGATAGGCAGATGGTTTTCCATTGCAATTTCTTGTGCTCTTAAATTCTTTTTGGCTGTAATTGGAAACCATGCTCCAGCTTTAACAGTGGCATCATTGGCCACCAACACACATTGTTTCCCTGCAACATATCCTATACCTGTAACAACGCCTGCCGACGGACAGCCTCCGTGTTCCAAATACATGCCGTCGCCTGCAAACGCAGCGATTTCTAAAAAGTCGCTCCCTTCATCGGTTAAATAATCAATGCGTTCGCGAGCGGTAAGTTTTCCTTTGCTGTGGTGTTTTTCTATTTTTTTTTCGCCTCCTCCTAAATGCACTTTTTTCAGCTTACCTTCAAGCTGGTACACAAGTTGTTTGTTGGCGTCTTCGTTTTTGTTAAACTCAAGATCCATTTTTTTGGGTTTATTTGGGTTGTGCGCATATAAAAAAGTTAGTCCCCTTGCTTTTTGGCTTCCTTCCTTTTCTCTTTTTCTATTTTCTTCTTACTTTTTCCTAATGGGCCGAAAAAATGTTTAGGATTTTCATTGATGTGGATCATTAATTTATCCAGGTTTTCAAAAGTGCTGTTCATATTGTTGTACAAACTATCGTTCCTAATTAGCTTGCCCAAGGTACCGTCAGCTGTGTTGATGGCATTTACTGCCTGCTGTAAACTGTCCACTGTGGCGCCCAGTTTGTCTATGGTTGGTTGGATATTCAAAGACTTAAGCGAATCTGCCAAAGCGCCGTACTTTTGTATGGTTGGTTTCAATTCGGTTATTCTTTCATTCAGACTGCTCATGGTGTTGTTCATGTTGCCCAAAACAGTAGATAAATTTTTCCTAGTCTCATACATTAAAATATTAGACTGGTTGGTCGTTTTCTTTAAGTTTTCAATGGCGAGGTGCAGGTTTTCTCCATTCCCATTCAGGGTGTCTAAAAACGTATTTAATTTTTGAATCGTGGCCTGCAAATTATCCGCTACAGGCAAGGCACTGTCCTTTAGAATATCTTGTATCCCTCTATCCAATGCGCCTCTTATGGTATCAAGAGGCAAGGCTGGTTCCGTTATATCCCCTGCACCAATCACAATGGACATAGCCCCCAAAAAGTCACTATCTAGGGTTGCCACTGCATTTTTACCAACTACAATATCTCCCTTCAACGACAGTTCGACTAAAATCTGGTTGTTGTTTCTTTGTAAAATTTCAATATCACTGACCGTTCCAACCTTGAATCCATTAATCGATACGGGATTGGAGATGTTTAGCCCACCAACATTGTTGTACAGTACATAGTATTTTTTTGTATCCGAGAAAAAGTCGATTCCTTTCAAATAATTAAAACCGATATACAAACCGGCAATCATTACTATAGCAAACAGCCCAACCTTAAATTCCTTAGTGTATTTCACTTGATGTTAGTTTAAAGATTCTACTTCTGTTTTATAATCTCTGAATGCCCGAAAGATTGCAGAGGCAATATAATCCTGAATTTTCTCGTCATTTAACTCTTTTTCTTCTCCAGGGTTGGTCAAATAACCAATTTCAATCAATGCACTTGGCATAGCGGTATTCCACAACACATACAAACTGGATTGTTTTACCCCTAAACTTTTTCTACCCGCCCGTTTGCCCAATTGTTCTTCTACCTTATCTGCAAATAAAATACTACTCGCTTGGTAAGCAGACTGGGTGAGGCTAAACAAAATATAGGACTCTGGTTTTTCCAAATCCAACCCTTGGTAATTCTCTTCGTAATTATCTTCCAACAAAATTACAGAATTTTCTCTCTTTGCAACCTCAAAATTACGATCTGTATTTTTTACTGCCATGACATAGGTCTCTGTTCCTTTGACAGTTGACTTGCCCAACGCGTTGCAATGAATGGAAATGAACAAGTCCGCATTGTTGTCGTTCGCAATTTTGGCCCTATCCATTAACTCCACAAAAACATCTGTTTTTCTGGTGTAAATAACTTTGACACCTTCTATGTGCTCTTCTATGTATTGCCCCACTTTCAGCGCCACCTTTAAGGCGATGTCTTTTTCGTTCGTATACTTACCATGGGTACCAGGATCTTTCCCTCCATGGCCGGCGTCTATGACCACTGTTTTTACGACATAATCCTGCGCATAAATGCTTGGATTTATTTTTAGCAGGGTTATTGCTGCTACCAGAAAAATGTATCTAATATTTTTCACGATGATTCGGTTGTTACAAGTTATTGCCATAACTTTACGCAAAATTGTAAAATTTTCTCTAAATCGGAAAGAGCAGGAAAATAAATTAAAACCATTGGTCAAGAAGTTCGGGACAGTCATATTATTTTTGGTAACATTTTTTACTCATTTTGAATGGGCCGCTGCCCAAACGCCTGAAATAGAATTAAATGTTCCTGATTCTACCTTGAATCAAAAACCGTTTATTCAAGATACTACAATTCTCGATCCAAAAGATTCTCTTATCTCCCAAGTTAGCGATACGGTAGCCTTAAAACAACCCGAAACAGGGATAGAAAGCACAATCAATTATTCGTCCGAAGACTCCATGCGCTTCAGCTTGGACGGGAAAAAAGTATTTCTATATGGCAATGCCAAAATCGATTATGGCGAAATTAAGATGGAAGCAGCTGAAATAGAAATAGATTGGAATAAAAACTTAATCACCGCCCGAGGAATTAAAGACTCAACAGGAAATGACATAGGCCAACCCATTTTTTTTAACGGAGCCGAGACCTATACCACTACCGGAATGTCTTACAATTATAAATCGAGCAGGGCCTACATTACTGGAATTGTCACAGAACAAGGCGAAGGCATTGTAGCCGGCGAAGAAGTGTATAAAAATGAGCACAATGAACTCTTTAGTATCAACAATACCTATACAACGTGTAACTTAGAGCACCCTCATTATTTAATTCGGTCCAAAAAGACAAAAGCCATTCCTGGAGATAAATTAATTTCAGGACCGTTTTATATGGAAGTGAACGATGTACCAACCCCACTCTTTTTCCCATTTGGGTTATTCCCTGCCCAAAACGAAAGTACTTCAGGCTTGATCATTCCTTCTTATGGAGAAGAAAAACTCAGGGGATTTTTTTTAAAAGAAGGAGGATATTTCTTTGACGTTAACGAGTATTTTAAGGTCAAACTAACTGGGGATATTTATAGCAAAGGTGGTTTTGGATTAAAGTTGGATGTACCCTACAAAAAAAGGTATGCCTACACCGGTAATTTCATGTTCAATTACACCAAATTAAAACCTTCTTCCAAAATTGAAGATACGGACGATATAAGAAATGATTTTGTAATCAATTGGTCGCATTCCCCACAATCCAAGGGCAGTTCTCGTTTTTCTGCTTCAGTTAATGCGGCAACTTCTACCTACAACCAAAACAACAACTTAAGCATAGAACAAAACACAACTAGAAAAATATCTTCTAACATCTCCTATTCTAAAACTTTCAGGGGCACTCCCTTTTCCATGGGGCTGAATGCAAGACACAGCCAGGATGTCACCACCAATGAAGTAGATTTACTACTTCCAGATATGAGTATGAACATGGAGAACATTTATCCGTTCAGAAAAAAAAATCAACCCGCTAAAACGTGGTACCAAAAATTAAACTTGCGTTGGGCAATGAAAGGTACCAATAGGATCAACAATAATTTAGGCAAAATCGGAACCGATGTAACCCAAGACAGTATTGCTCCCTTCAATTTTGAAACACTACCAGTATTGTTCGAAAACTCTAAAAAAGGCATCCAGCATTCTATTCCATTAAGTACTTCAGTCAAATTTTTAAAGTATTTAACGCTGAGCCCGTCTATGTCTTACACCGAAAGGTGGTATTTTAAAAAATTAGATTGGAGTTATGACAGTGAGTTGGACCAACCTGTTTCTAGAGAAATAGATGGTTTTAACCGAGTCTACGACTATTCTTTTAGTGCCGGGATTAATACTAGAATTTTCGGGACCTACCTTTTCAAAAAGGGGCGGGTCAAAGCCATTCGGCACATCATGAACCCTTCCGTAGGCTTTAGTATGCGGCCTGATTTTAGCGAAGCACAATACGATTACTACCAAACGGTGGTGGATCCTGAAAATCCAGACAACACCTTCCTGAAGTCGCGATACGATGGCTTTGTGTACGGAACACCGGGCACTGGAAAATCAGCTACCTTGTCATTTGGCGTCAATAACACGCTAGAAATGAAGAAGTTAAGCAAAAGAGACACAAGTAACACAGTAAAAAAGGTACCGATATTAAACGGTTTTGGGTTTAGCAGTTCTTATAATTTTTTGGCGGACTCCTTTCAACTAGCCCCCATTAGTTTTAGAGCCAATACCAGCATATTTAAAAAGAAAGTCAACTTAAGCATGAGTGGTACTTTGGACCCTTATGTTTATGTACTAAACGCACCCATTTACCAAGATGAAAATGGAGAAGATGTAATTGATCAAACAAAAATAAGCCAATACGCATGGAATTCAGGACAGGGCATTGGCCAATTGTCTAGAATGTCCATTGCCTTTTCCACCAGTTTTAACCCAAAATCCAGAGAAGGGCAAAAATCAATTGAAGACAAAGTCAACGACTCTAACTTCTCGGAAGCAGATAAACAGGCGATACTCAACAACCCAAATGCCTATGTGTCCTTTGACATCCCTTGGGACTTGCGCCTCAACTACAGCCTTAGCTACTCCAAAGCAGGGTATTTAAAAGCACAAATTACACAAGCACTAAACTTTTCTGGAAACATGTCTTTAACACAGAAATGGAAGTTGGCATTCACCTCAGGTTATGACTTTCAAAACAGGGAGTTTACGCAAACCAACTTCTCTATAATTAGGGATTTACATTGCTGGGAGATGAACTTATCTTGGGTACCTTTCGGAAGGTTCCAATCTTATAACTTTACCATTAGGGTTAAGTCCTCTATGTTACAAGATTTAAAGTTAAGTAAGCAGCGCAACGCAACAGCAAACTTTTAAACAAAAAAAAGGCGACCACTTGGCCGCCTTCCTTACAAATTTTATTGGTTCTTTAATCCAACCAACTTTCTACTTCTTCTTTAGAAGGGTTTTTCACATCCTTCAATTTCATTTTCTTTCTGGTTCCACATACATCGTTGAACAACTTATTGGTGTTGGCCTCTTTTAATCCTTCAATTGTCAAGTACCCCAACTTTTGAAGAATTGGAACCAACTCTTCCCTGACCCCGATAGCAGTATACTCTTCTAAAGTGGCAAACACTTCTTTTTTCTCCGGTTTCATTTGAGGAAAAAACAAAACATCTTGGATTGAGTTGGAATTGGTCATAATCATGGAAAGTCGATCAATTCCAATACCCAACCCTGCGGTTGGAGGCATCCCATATTCTAACGCTCTAAGAAAGTCTTCATCCAATGTCATCGCTTCATCATCGCCTCTCTTGCCTAACTCCAATTGCTCTTCAAATCTTTTGCGTTGGTCAATTGGGTCGTTCAATTCAGAAAAAGAATTACAAATTTCCTTCCCATTGGCAATGGCTTCGAATCTTTCTACTAAGCCTTCCTTTTCTCTATGTTTTTTTGCTAAAGGAGACATTTCTACTGGATAGTCCGTAATAAATGTTGGCTGAATTAACTGGCCCTCACACTTTTCACCAAATATTTCATCTATTAACTTACCCTTGGCCATGGTCTCGTCTATAGGTACCTGCAGGGCTTTGGCTGTTTTTCTCAATTCAACCTCGTCCATTTCAGAAATATCAATTCCCGTGAAATGTTCAATCGCTTCAAACATCGTATAGCGTTTCCATGGTCTTTGAAAATCAATCTGATTTTCACCTACTTGTACCTTCGTAGTACCGTGTAAATCCATGGCCGCTTTCTCAACCATTTCCTCCACAAGGTCCATCATCCAGTTGTAATCCTTGTATGCTACATACAATTCGACCTGTGTAAATTCAGGATTGTGGAACCTGGACATACCTTCGTTTCTGAAATCTTTGGAAAATTCATACACCCCATCAAACCCTCCAACAATTAATCTTTTCAAGTACAATTCGTTGGCAATCCGCAAATAAAGGGTCATGTCAAGCGTATTGTGGTGGGTTTTAAACGGCCTGGCAGCCGCACCGCCATACAATGGCTGTAATATTGGTGTTTCTACTTCTAAATACCCTTTGTCGTTCAGGTATTCTTTCATAGAATTTACCATTTTAGTTCTTTTGATAAAAGCGTCTTTTACCTCAGGGTTCACAACCAAATCTACGTACCGCTGTCTGTACCGCATTTCTGGATCCGTAAATGCATCGTGCACTACACCGTCTTTATCCGTTTTAGGCAATGGCAGTGGTTTTAATGATTTGGATAACACCACCAATTCCTGTACATGGATTGAAATTTGTCCTACTTGAGTCACAAACACAAAACCTTTGATGCCAATAAAATCACCAATATCCAACAACTTTTTGAACACGGTATTGTACATTGTTTTGTCTTCACCTGGACAAATATCATCCCTTCTTAGGTACATTTGAATTCTTCCAACTGAATCTTGTAGCTCTGCAAAGGAGGCAGATCCTTGTTTTCTTAAGGACATGATCCTTCCAGCCAAGGTAACTTCCTTGAACGCATCCTTCTTCTCTTCTGAAAAATTCTTCATAATATCTTCTGAAGAATGGGTGATTTCAAAAAGTTCGGATGGGTATGGGTTGATCCCCAACTCTTCAAGCGCGGTTTTGCTATTGCGCCTTACTATTTCCTGTTCGCTCAAGTGCATGATTGTATATTTAATTTTTAATTATAAGCCCTATTCAATAAAAATTTGAATAAGGATGCAAAAATAGAAAGAAATTTAATTTTGATGGCCAATAAGATGCAACAAAAGGTGAAAACCTGCCAAAAAAATATTAATCCAGCTGTTTGACCTTTGATTTGGGATAACTCAAAGATACTATTTCTCCAACCTTGTGTCCATCTGTAGCTGTTTCGGCCACCACTATTCCGTGTTTTGCTTGGAGGTAAACGGCATAGCGACCACCTTTAAAAACAACTCTTTTTATTATGGCCAGCTCCTTCTCTTTGCTTTGGCTGCTTTTACCTAGGCTTATCTGCTCAGGTCGAACCACCAACACACCTTTGTTGGTTGGGATAAAATTACATATCCCAAAAAGGGCGGCCACATAGGCATTCACAGGGCTGTGGTACAGGTCTTGTGGACTTCCTACTTGTACCATCTTTCCTTTGTGCAGCACGGCTATTCTGTCCGAAATGCTCAATGCATCCTGCGGTTGGTGCAGCACAAATATAGCAGAGCGGCCTTTTTGATTAATATAGTCCTTAATGTTCAGCAACATCCTTTCTTTCATGCCGTGATCCAACTGACTAAAAGGCTCATCTAACAAAATAATTGGCTTGTCTTCTCCCAATGCGCCTGCAATGGCGAGTCTTTGCTTTTGCCCTCCAGAAAGGGTTTTTATTTTCCTATCGGACAATTTACCAAGCTCCAATAATTCAAGTAAATCCAATGTTGCTTCTTGCTGCTCTTTTTCCACCAGATACCGGAATGGATAAGCGGCATGTTCGTAAACAGTTTTATACGGATCGAGTTTAAAGTCTTGGTATACAATGGAAACCGAATCAATAGTATGCAACAGCCTTTCAGATGGCTGGGTCAAATAGACCCCATCGACCAGCACCTTGCCTTTGTCCCAGGCCAAACCTCCGCTGATGATATTCAGAATAGTAGTTTTCCCTACCCCGCTCTCTCCTGCCAAGGACAAAACTTCGCCTTGTTGCAATGAAAAAGAGACTTGGTGCAACACCCAAGCCTCCTCTTTGTATTTTTTTGATATGTCGATGAATTCTAACAACAGAATGCTTTAAGCCGATTTTCTTCTTATAATTTCCTTTTTAATCATATCGAGTTCCCTACTGCTTTGTCCGGCAACCGAAGTGTTTTCTTCAGCCCTTCTAAATAAATAAGGCATTACGGATTTCACAGGGCCGTAAGGGACATATTTAGCTAGATTATAACCCTCTTTGGCGAGTTTAAAGGAAATATTATCACTCATTCCATAAAGCTGGGCAAACCACAAACGGTTGTCCTTTTTTTCTATCCCTTTGTTATGCATTAACTCGGCCAAATAAGCGTTGCTGTATTCGTTGTGCGAACCACATACCAAAGTCACCAACTCTATATTGTCTACACATGCAGCAATGCCGGCGTTGAAGTCTTTGTCAGTAGCCTCCTTATTGGGTTGTATAGGACTTGGATATCCCATTTTCTCTGCCCGCTCTCTTTCCTTTTCCATGTAGGCCCCACGTACCAATTTTGCACCAATAAAATAATTTTTGCCTTTAGAAACCTCTATTGCTTGTTTTAAATTCTCAAGCATATCAGAACGGTACATTTGAAAAGTATTAAAGACGATGGCCGTTTCGAGGTTGAACTTTTCCATCATTTGATAGGCCATGCGGTCAATGGGTTTTTGTATCCAGGTTTCTTCTGCATCCACCAGCACAGGTACATTTAGAGCATGTCCAGTTTTGCAAATAGCCAAAACTCTAGCTTCAATTCTTGCATATGCCTCTTTTTCTTCGGCACTTAGAGGATCCCCATCGTTGACTTTTCCCAATAATTCTGTTGCGCCCAAACCGGTAACTTTGAACACACTGAAGGGTACATTGCCATCTTTATGGCCATGTTCTATGGTTTTAATTATCTCATCCCGTGTCGCATCAAATACAGCCTCGTCGTCCTCCCCTTCCACACTATAATCCAAAATGGTTCCTATTCCATAAGAGCCCAAGGTTTCAATTGTATCGTGGCACTCTTCAATCGTTTCTCCTCCACAGAAGTGCTCAAATGCAGTAGGCTTTACGGCCCACTTTATTGGTAATCCTAATGAAATTGCTATTTTTACCGAATTAGTGGCAATTTTAGCCATCCATGGACTGTTCACTACCGAAAAAAGCACTTTAGCCTTTTTCAATTGAAAGTTCGATTTTGCTGAAAACGCTATCGATGTGTCCTCAAAAGACACCTTGTTAAATTCTCCCATACCATTTGGCTTTAAATGCACAAATATATTGTGCAGAAAATGAAAATAAAAAATAGTACAGTTGATTTTTATCAGCCCAAAAAAATAAAGCGCAAAACACCATCCAAATATGCCTGTTAAACTAAGTGAAATTTTAAACGAAAACGGTATAATTGCCGGTCCGTGCAGTGCCGAAAGCAGATCTCAATTATTCAAGACAACGGAAGGACTTGTTGCCCAAGGAATCAATATAATTAGAGCCGGGATTTGGAAACCAAGAACCCGTCCCAATAGCTTTGAAGGGCTCGGAGAAACAGCGCTTCCTTGGCTTCGGGAACTCAAAGAAAAATACCCCGTAAAAACAGCAACGGAAGTTGCTTCTTCTCAACATGTTGCCCTTGCATTGCAACACGATGTAAACATCCTTTGGGTAGGTGCCCGTACAACTGTCAGCCCCTTTTTGATTGAAGAAATATCAGAATCCTTGGCTGGTAGTGACATACCCGTCATGATTAAAAACCCAATAAATGCCGACGAATCCCTATGGATAGGCGCCATTGAGCGGTTTTTAAAAAAAGGAATTAACAATATTGGTTTAATACACCGCGGGTTCTCCACTTACAAATCTGCCCGGTACAGAAATCTACCCCATTGGCAAATTGCTTTGGACGTAAAAAGCGCCTTTCCAGAATTGCCCATGGTTTGCGACCCAAGTCATATTGGAGGGAAAAAGCAATACCTTAGAGAAATTGCCCAGAAGGCTTACGATCTTAATTTCGATGGGCTCATGATTGAAACCCACTGCAACCCAGACCTCGCGCTTAGCGACAAAGAACAGCAAATAACACCGGAAGAATTAAAAGAATTATTAAGAAGCTTAAAAAAACGTTCTACCTCTTCTGAAGACAGCAGCTATACCGCTCATCTAGAAGAGTTAAGAGACAAAATAGACCACTTGGACCATCAAATCATTGAATCCATTATATCAAGACTTCAGTTGGTAGATGCTATAGGCCTCTACAAAAAGAAGAACAACGTTTCCATTTTTCAATTAGAAAGATTAAATGAAATATTAAAATCAAGGAAAGAATGGTCCAATCCACATGGTGTACCGTCCGATTTTGTTGAAGAACTCTTTAAGTTAATCCATCATTACTCTGTTAAAAGACAAAACAACATTTTCAAATCCACAAAATAATTAGACAATTACCAACATACCAGCACAAACATTAACCCAACAACAACAAAACATTAATAAATTTGCAATTTTCACATTAATTTCAAAAAAACTGAGCAATAAGTTTTTTTTTAAAATATTATTATTTGATATTTGTTGCACAATGAGAAGCACAAAGAACTTTTATTTTTTCTTTTATTTTAGCATCCGTAGGATTACGGGTCAGCGCTTCTATTGTTAAAAGAAAAACAAACATATAACGATACTAAAAGCCTGATTCGAAAGAATCGGGCTTTTTTTTTGCCAAACTACTAAAGACATGGAAAATTTAGACATTAAAAAAATTGAAGACTGGGGAATGAACCTACAAAATCCATTGTGGATTGCTGGCCCCTGCAGCGCAGAAACCGAAGAACAAGTATTGGGTATTGCTACGGCGTTAAAAGATTCTGACATCAGCGTTTTCAGAGCGGGAATATGGAAGCCCCGAACAAGACCTGGTAGTTTTGAAGGCGTTGGCTCTGAAGGGTTGGAATGGTTGATGAAAGCAAAAAAGATTTTGAACAAACCCGTTTCGACCGAAGTTGCCAATGGCAAACATGTCGAGGAAGCTTTAAAAGCCGGAATAGATATTTTGTGGCTAGGAGCTAGAACAACCGTCAACCCATTTTCGGTGCAAGAAGTATGCGATGCTTTAAAGGGTACTGACATACCTGTATTGGTTAAGAACCCAATCAACCCAGATCTTCAATTGTGGATTGGAGCCATAGAGCGATTGGCACAAGCCGGAATCGACAAAATTGGAGCCATACATAGAGGGTTCTCTGTGAACGTTCCCACCAGATTCCGAAACAAACCTGAATGGAGCTACCCTATACACTTAAAGCGATTGTTCCCTTCTTTAACGGTTATTTCTGATCCCAGCCACATTTGTGGCAATAGAGAAATGATAGAGGAGATTTCTCAGCGCGCATTGAACTTTGGAATCGACGGGCTAATGATTGAAACACATACCAACCCCGACAGCGCTTGGAGCGATGCCAAACAACAAGTTACTCCCGACGTATTGAATAAAATATTGTCCAACCTAGAACTTAGACAAAGCATTGAGGACGCACCAGAGTTCAAAAGTGAATTGGACCAACTAAGGGAAAATGTAGACATATTGGACCATCAAATTATTGAAACTCTATCTGAAAGATTCAAAGCAATTGTAAAAATTGGCGATTATAAAAGCGATCACAATTTAGCTGTATTCCAAAAAGATCGATGGGACGAAGTAATCCAGAGCAGAATAAATGAAGCAACCGGTAAAGGGCTGAGTGAAAAATTCATTAAAAATATTTTGATGGATATTCATGAAGAATCCATTAGATTACAAGAAAGCAGATTATCAGATCTAAAAAATAAAAAGGTAGATGCCTAAATTTATTGAATCCTCTATAACAAAAGCTATTCAAAGCTACATCAGTGACCAAAAGCCCACTGATGTAGCAATATTAGTGGATGAGCATACGAAAGAACTTTGTCTTCCACTTTTATCTGAACTTAAAATTTCTAAAACAATTGAGGTAACGTCTGGAGAAGAGCACAAACAGCTTGCAACCTGCAGCCATATTTGGGAACAACTTACCTCCTTTGGTTTTGACAGAAAAGCCTTGCTTATCAACCTAGGCGGAGGTGTAATTGGCGACATGGGAGGGTTTTGTGCCGCTTCCTACAAACGGGGGATTCGCTTCATCAATGTACCAACTACATTGTTGTCTATGGTAGATGCTAGTGTTGGCGGAAAATTAGGTGTCGATTTTGGTCCTCTAAAAAACCATATTGGGTTTTTCCAACTCCCAGACGAAGTGTTTATATGTCCGATTTTCTTAAAGACATTGCCACAAAACGAACTGCGTTCTGGTTTTGCAGAAGTCGTCAAACATGCTTTGATTCAGGATTCTGAACATTGGAAATGGCTTCAACAACAATCTTTTCCCGATCTAAATTGGCTGGAAGTAATTAAAAAATCAGTGGCTATCAAAGAAGAAGTTGTAAAAGAAGACCCAACTGAAAAAGGGCTAAGAAAAATATTAAATTTTGGACACACCATCGGACACGCCATTGAAAGCTACTTCCTCGATAAGGACAAATTGCTCCATGGCGAAGCAATTGCCGTTGGTATGATTTGCGAAAGTTATGTTTCTTGGTCCAAAGGCTTGCTCAGTGAAGAGGCACTTAAAGAAATAACGACACTGTTAATTGCCACTTATGGGCAACAAAAGATATCCGAAGGTGCAATGGAAGCAATTGCCCCATTTATGTTACAGGATAAAAAAAATGAAGGGAAACTAATTCAAGCGTCCCTTTTGAAAGGCATTGGAAATGCCATTTACGATGTGGAGATTAATAAAAAAAATCTATTGGAATCTATTAGACACTACAATGGTCTAAACGTAAATATGCTCTGAGTCTTCAATATTTTTTTTAAAATCTGACTTTTCAGTCTTTGCAGATGTTTTGACCTTACTAGTCAATTTAGTTTTGGAAGCCAATACTGCTGCTGCAGTAGCTCCGGCGGCTAAGCCCAATGCATAGAAGAGTGTTTTACTAGTTAATTTCATAATTTAATAAACGTCAATTTACCTATTTTTGTTACTATTAATTGTTAAAAAAATCACTTTACCCCATGTTCACTTTAGCGCCTTCTTCCATTAATACAAATACAGAATTAGACATCCCGTCTTCCAAAAGTATTTCCAATAGAGCTCTGATTATTAAAAGCTTATCCAAGGAAAAGTGCAATCTCTTTAATATATCTACAGCTAGGGACACAAATACCATGCTAAAACTTTTGAATTCAAATCAAAATGTTTGGAATGTACGAGATGCAGGTACCACTATGCGGTTTTTAACAGCTTATGCAACGGTTACCGGCCAACAA
Organism: Cytophagales bacterium Alg240-R148; assembly: GCA_900537185.1. GTDB lineage: Bacteria > Bacteroidota > Bacteroidia > Cytophagales > Cyclobacteriaceae > Alg240-R148. Next base: position 105,016 of record LS999826.1, on the reverse strand, counting down.
GTTGTACTTACTGGAACCGAACGGATGCAAGAAAGGCCCATTAAATTATTAGTGGACGCTTTAACCGAAATTGGTGCCAAAATTAGTTACGAAAAAAAAGATGGTTATCCTCCCATAAAAATAATAGGATTTGATCCTGTCAACAGGGGTGCCATCCACATGCAGGGCAATGTGAGCAGCCAATACATTTCTGCTTTGTTAATGGTGGCGCCACTTTTACCCGGAGGCTTAAAAATTCAATTGACCCCTCCAATTTACAGTGTGCCCTACATCAATATGACAATGAACATCATGGAGCATTTTGGGGCTCGAGCACAGTGGACAGATGCCAATACCATTGAAGTACAACAAAAAAATTATGGCGCGGCCCAACTTACTATCGAACCAGACTGGTCCGGAGCAAGTTACTGGTTAAGCGCGGTATCCATTGCTCAATCTGGCACCATTGAAATCAAAAATATTTCCAAAAAAAGCCTCCAAGGAGATGCCGCCATAATGGAAATAATGAAAAACTTAGGAGTTGAATCGATTGAAAATAAAAATGGAATTGTGTTTGCGCCTACCAAACACTACAAAGCCTTTGAGTATGATTTTAGAAACTGTCCAGATTTAGCACAAACAGTTATGGTGGCTTGTGCTGCCAATAAAATCAATGCGAAATTTACTGGTTTAGAAAGCCTTAAAATAAAGGAAACAGACCGGGTAGCGGCCATGCAAAATGAACTAGCCAAATTAAATGCCCACCTATTAGAAGAGGGGGACGCATGGGAGCTTTATTGCGACGAAGTTATCATTCCAGAAAGAGTCTTTATTAATACCTATGACGACCATAGAATGGCCATGGCTTTTGCGCCTTTGTCTTTAATCACCGAACTCACCATTGAAGACCCATCGGTAGTGAACAAGTCTTACCCTAGTTTTTGGGAGGACTTTGAGAAAATAAAACGCCTCAAACAGTAAGAGACCTTAATAAACTTTGTAGATAAGAAGCTTTTTTTGTCATGGTCGTTCCAAACCAAGAAAAAGCTTCACCATCTACTAACACAACTTTTGTTGGGCCCTTTAGCATCTTTTCCAATTCATTCAAATCTTTTTGCTTAAATGGATAAGGTTCAGAACTTAAAAATACAAAGGCCATTGGCTTTTTTTGAATCGCTTCTAGGTCGATGGAAGGGTACCGCAATTGAGACATGCTATTCTCAAACCCCACCAAAGTTAACACGCTGTCAATAAAGGTATTAGCTCCTGCCGCCATGTAAGGTTTTTTCCAAATCAAATATAAAACACTGGGCTTATCTTTAATTCTATCTAATTCTGATAATTCTAATTCCCATTTTGCAACTTCATTTGTTGCTGCTGCTTCTGTGCCTGTTAACTTTCCAAGCCTTTTAATGACACGAGAATTATCTGCTATATTTTCTATGTCTACCACATAGGTATTGTACTGCGCCCGCAAAGTTTCTACATCGGACTTCGTGTTTTCACTTTTGTTGGCTATTATTAAATCTGGCTGGATATTTTCGATGGATTCAAAATTCACGTTTTTTGTACCGCCAACTTGCTGGATTCTTTCTTTTAAATGGCTCGGCCGTGTACAAAATTTGGTGATCCCCAACAGCCTTTTGCCCACCCCCAGATCTACCAAGGTTTCTGTTATACTAGGAACCAAAGAGATTATCCTTTGTGGTTTTTCTTTAATTTCTATGGAATAACCGAGGTCGTCTGTGGACATAAAAAAAGCTTGCATTTTATAAAGATGCAAGCTTTAATATTTAATGCCAATATTTTTCTTAAATCAAAATAGCCATATTAGCCAATTGGCCAGAAACCTTCAAATCATGCACTTTCATCGCATTTTGATTCAATTCAAATTTCAATTTGCCATTGATAACTTTAAAATTAATACAACTTCCTTTCTTTCCTAGTCCATTCTTATTGGTAATTAATAAAACAGACTTACTTGATAACTTTGACTTAATCGCATCAAAATTACCACTCTTATTCGCTCCTAAGAACAACACATGACAACCATCCAATTCAGAAAGTGACTTCACATTCTTAATGGTAATCTTTTGTGCTCCTTTGTTCTTGTTCCCATACCACTTGCTCATGGTCTCATAAACTTGTTGATCTCCAACCACCGCAATAACAAAATCTCCACTTTTCGACGATGGTGGCCATTCAACATATTTCATGAAGTTATACACCATCATTGAATAAATCTCATGAACAGGTCTGTTCTGAGCTTGAATGTTCAGGCACGCAATAGAGAGAATCACTGTCAACAAAATTCCTTTTCTTACATTCATAACCGGCTACAATTTTTATTTTCTTTCACTTTAAATTATACTACAAATTTATGGTTATCAGTTGGTATTAATAAATCATAACCACTCATAACCATTCAAATGTAAGGACTTAACCCTTTTTTCACTTTATGTATCTAAAATCGTGCCCGTTTTCTAATTGTAATAAAAAAGCCATTATCAGCTCGATAACACTTTCCACATCTTCTTTGTGTGCCGTCTCTACTGTGGTATGCATGTATTTCAATGGTAAAGATACCAAAGCCGAAGCTACTCCTTTGCCACTGTACGCAAATGCATCTGTATCGGTACCGGTTGATCTTGAAGTTGCAGCCCGTTGAAATGGGATTTCATTTTTTTCAGCCGTCTCAATTACCATGTCTAATAAATTGTTCTGAACAGCCGGCCCATAGGTTAATACGGGTCCATTTCCTGCTTTTTGATACCCTGAAGTTTTTTTATCGTACATAGGAGAACAAGTATCATGACAGACGTCTGTTATAATAGCCACATCTGGCTGAATTCTCTCTGCAATCATTTGTGCACCACGCAAGCCTATTTCTTCTTGTACCGCATTGACTATATACAATCCGAAAGGCAACTTTTCTCCTTTTTCGTGCAACCTTCTGGCTACTTCCGCTATCATATACCCCCCTATTCTGTTGTCCAAGGCCCGACCAACCAGCCACTTTTCATTCATTTCAGTAAGCCCATCATCAAAGGTAATAACACTTCCTACGTGTACCCCCATCTCCAAAACCTCTTCCTTGGAATCTGCCCCCACATCTACAAAAATATTCTTTAAGGTTGGGCTTTTGTCTTTGTCGTTGTGCCTAACATGAATGGCTGGCCAACCAAACACCCCTTTGACAATGCCTTTTTTAGTATGGATATTTACCCGCATGGAAGGGGCAATCATGTGATCCGAGCCACCATTTCTACACACAGAAATGTATCCGTCGTCTGCAATATAGTTTACAAACCAGGATATTTCATCCGCATGCGCTTCGATTACAACTTTATATTTAGCGGTTGGATTAATTACCCCTACTCCGGTGCCATAGGTATCGGTGTAGGACTCCTCTATAAAAGGTTGGAGATAGTCCAGCCATATTTTTTGACCAGAAGATTCAAAACCTGTTGGCGCTGCATTATTAAGGTAATTGTATAGAAACTCTTTATTTGACATATTTTTTTTAATTACAATGGGATGTTCCCGTGTTTCTTTTTAGGTAACTTATCTACTTTATTTTGGAGCATACTAAAAGCCATGATGAGTTTTCTCCTTGTTTCATTTGGCTTGATCACTTCATCAACATACCCTCTATGGGCTGCTTTGTATGGGTTGGCAAATTTATTGGTATAGGCATCAATCTTTTCTTGAAGCGCTTCTTGGGGGTTGTCCGCAGCAGCAATCTCCTTTCGAAAGATTATTTCAGCCGCCCCTTGTGCTCCCATCACTGCTATTTCAGCCATTGGCCATGCAAAGTTCATATCTGCTCCAATATGTTTGCTATTCATAACATCGTACGCCCCACCATATGCTTTGCGCGTAATTACCGTTACTCTTGGCACAGTTGCTTCTGAAAACGCAAACAACAATTTAGCTCCGTTAGTAATAATGCCATTCCACTCTTGGTCTGTTCCTGGTAAAAACCCTGGCACGTCCTCCATAACAAGCAATGGAATGTTAAAACAATCACAAAACCGTACAAAACGCGCTGCCTTAGTACTCGCATTGATGTCCAATACTCCTGCCAAAGACGCTGGCTGATTGCCAACAATTCCAATGCTTTTTCCTCCTAAACGAGCAAATCCGACAATTATATTTTCCGCAAAATTTTTGTGCACTTCCATAAAACTAGCTTCGTCCACGATGCCCTCAATTACCTCCCGCATATCGTATGGTTGGTTTGGGTTTTCTGGAATTAGATCGTCTAAAGCTGGTCTGCTTTCATCGTCCAAGCTTTCGTATGGTATGACTGGTGGTTTTTCTTCACAATTCTGAGGAATGTACGACAACAATTGTTTTAACTGGTTGATACACTGAACTTCATTGGCACAGGAAAAATGCGTCACCCCTGATTTTGTGCTGTGTGTACTCGCTCCACCCAATTCTTCCGAAGTTACAGTCTCTTGGGTTACTGTTTTCACGACATTGGGCCCTGTAACAAACATATAGGAACTATTTTCTACCATGAAAATAAAATCGGTGATGGCGGGAGAATAAACAGCCCCACCTGCACAAGGCCCCATAATGGCCGACAATTGAGGTACCAGTCCGGAAGCCAAAGTATTTCGGTAAAATATATCGGCATATCCACCCAACGAAACAACACCTTCTTGAATTCGAGCGCCACCTGAATCATTCAACCCTATAACAGGTGCTCCATTTTTCATGGCCAAATCCATTATTTTTACTATTTTTTCTGCATGCGTCTCAGATAAGGACCCTCCAAATACAGTAAAGTCTTGGGAATAGACGTATATCAACCTACCATTGACAGTTCCATAGCCAGTAACTACTCCATCTCCCAAATAATACTCGTTGTCTAGCCCAAAGTCTTTACAACGGTGCATTACAAATTTTCCAATTTCCTGAAAAGAACCTTTGTCCAAAAGCAATTCTACCCTTTCTCTCGCGGTAAGTTTGCCCTTTTTGTGCTGTCCTTCAACCCTTCTTTCTCCTCCTCCTAACAACGCTTCTTCATTCTTTTTATCCAACAAAGAATATTTCTCTTCTTTAGTAGGTAAGGTATATAAGTTTTTATCTTTGCTTTCCATGCATCTTCATTTTGTTCGGTTTGCCAAATATAACAAAATGCGTTTTAATTATTGTCAATAATCACTTGGATAACTGTATGGATTACAAAGCCGTCGTAGATTTAGGAACCAACACATTTCAGTTGCTTATAGGCTCCTTTAAAAATGGTAAGTTGTTGGTAGAATTCGAACGCAAATTCCTGGTGCAACTCGGTGCTAAAGGAATCAACAACAGTATTATTTCAAATGCTGCAATTGAAAGGGGTAAAATTGCATTGGAAAAAATTCAAAAAGAATTGGCGCATTACCAAGTAGAAAAACCGATTTATTTAGCGACAAGTGCAATGAGAAATGCTTCCAATGCCGAGCAGGTTATGCATATTTTTGAACCTATAATTGGACATTCTATACAAATTCTGAGCGGAAAACAAGAAGCTTCACTCATAGCTAAAGCGGTGCTCAACCAAAATTATCCGTATAAAAATTACTTAATTGTTGACATTGGAGGTGGCAGCGTAGAGTGCATTTTGGTTCAAAAAGGTGCCATCAAGTTTCAATCCAGCATTGAAATAGGAGCGCATCGCTTATTAGACAAATACCAGGTTACAGGTGTTTTTTCTAAACAAAAAAGCATCGAAATCAAAGAACATTTGCGGCCCTTCTTCCAATCAACGATTGAAAAAGCCCGGACAAACCAAGTAGACACTTTGATTGGTACAGCAGGCTCATTTGATACATTCCATGATTTGGCAGCGTTTAAAACACAATCGAACCATTCACTTATTGGGAACGCTATGCTAAAAGAAATTTTCAGGGACATTCTTTCCGTTTCGCTGGAGCAAAGAAGCCAAATAAAAGGCATGTCAGCATTGCGCACGGCATTGATTCCTTACGGTTGTTTAATTATTGAACACATCATGGACGCTCTTGAAATAAAGCTTACTGTTTGCTGCCCACATTCATTAAAGGAAGGGGCGTTAATAAATATGCAGGATCCCAAACAAAATCATTAGTATTGAACTGAAATATTTTTATTTTTGCACGTGAATTAACCTTTTCCTTATGTTTACCTACAATCAACTGCAGCAGTTTTCTTATCAGGTTTTTAAAAAAATGGGTTGTAATGAAGACAATGCACAACTTGCTGCAGATGTTTTGGTTTCAGCAGATATTAGAGGTATAGACAGCCATGGCGTTGCCCGCCTCATTGGTTATGTCAGGCTGTGGGATGCAGGCAGAATCAACCCCAACCCAAATGTTCGTTTGGTTCACGAAACACCTTCTACTGGCGTTGTAGATGGGGATGCTGGCCTTGGTCTAATAGTGGCCCCTAAAGCAATGGGAATTGCAATGAACAAAGCGGAGCAAGTTGGGACAGGATGGATTTCGGTAAAAAACAGCAACCATTTTGGTATAGCTGGGTACCATGCAATGATGGGGTTAAAGCAAGATATGATTGGAATGGCCATGACCAACGCAAGCCCATTGGTGGCTCCAACGTATTCAAAAGAACGCCTATTGGGTACTAATCCCATTGCTGTAGCCATACCTACCGGAGTAGAGCCACCCTTTGTTGCAGATTTTGCTACGACAACTGCAGCCAATGGGAAATTAGAAATTTTACAAAGACAAAATGAGCAGACCCCAAATGGGTGGGTACAAAAAGCCGATGGTGGTGCATCTACTGATGCGCATGAAGTTAAAAATGGAGGCGCCTTGTTACCACTAGGAGGCGATAGAGAACATGGAAGCCACAAAGGATATTGTTTGGGATCCATTGTAGATATTTTTTCAGCTGTTTTTAGTGGCGCCAATTACGGACCTTGGGCACCGCCATTTGTTAGTTTTCTTCCACTATCGGAAAACCCCGTTGGAGAAGGATTGGGCCATTTTGTTGGTGCGATGAGAATCGATGGCTTTAGACCTGCTCAAGACTTTAAAGACCATATGGACAACTGGATCCAACGTTTTAGAAATGCCGATCCAATTGATCCCAATCAAAAAGTACAAATTCCTGGGGACCAAGAACGTTTAATGGAAAAAGAACGACAAAAGAACGGAATTCCTTTGAACGAAAACGTGGTCAATGATTTACAAGAATTGGCTAAAAGGTTCAGTCTTACTTTTTAAAAACCTGCTGAAATTCCAACCCTAAAAATAAACGGGCTGCTGTAAGGAGAACGTACCTCATCATAGGAGAAATTGTACAATGCGGTTACACTAACACCTGCATTTCTGCCCATAGGCTGGAACAAGCCCCCACCTAAAAAAGTACCAGGCACCCATTCTCTTCTCTTTTCTCCGTTAGAGTAGAAATACTCAAAATTCAAATTTTCAAATTCTGCTTGTACAAAAAGTTGGTTGCCAATAGTATGAATGGCAAATACATTGTACCCATAACTATTGGTTTCATAGTTGTAAATGTTGTCGTTTCTTTTGATGTACCTATAAGTTCCACCAACTCCAGCTGACAACCTAGTATTTATTTTGTACCCCACTCTTGGAGAGACATCTATATACGTGTAAGTTCCAAATTGAAGTCCCAAACCACCTCCTACATAGATTCTATCTTTAAAGGAGGACTCTTCGTTCACCTCCGTATAAGATTGCGCAAAAGAAGAGGATGCAATAAAAAATGTGAGTAACAAGGAGTATATAAATTTCATAACTTATTCTTTTTCAACTATAACGAATAAATCTTCAGATTCTTTTTTCATGAAGTATTTTTCTCGCGCATATTTTTCTAATAACACTTCATTGGTAAGTAGTTCTTCGCGGTCTTTTTCCACTTCTTGAATTTTTTCTTCGTAATACTCCTTTTCTGTTTCCAGCGAATTAATTTTACTAGTAAGGCTATATTGAAGCACCAGGGCATTGTTGGAATCAAAAAACAACATCCACAGGCAAAAACAAATACCAGTAACTACGTAGAAATTCTTGAATACTTTTGGAACGCGTTGTAACATTTGGAAGTTCGTTGCTATCTAAAATTCAATTTATTAAAAATAAGCTCAAAAAAAAAGGGGCCGAAGCCCCTTTTGTAATTATTTTTTATACCCATTCTTAGGGAAATAGGCCATTTCGCCCAATTCTTCTTCAATCCTCAACAACTGATTGTACTTAGCCATACGGTCCGATCTAGACGCAGAACCTGTTTTAATTTGACCAGTATTTAACGCCACTGCAAGGTCTGCAATGGTATTGTCTTCCGTTTCACCAGATCTATGAGACATTACACTTGTATAACTACTTCTATGCGCCATATTTACCGCATCGATGGTTTCTGTCAAACTACCGATTTGATTAACTTTGACCAAAATAGAATTGGCTATGTTCTCATCAATTCCTCTAGACAACCTTTTTACATTGGTTACAAATAAATCATCTCCAACCAATTGGCATTTATCACCAACAGATTGCGTTAACTTAGACCAACCACTCCAATCGTCTTCTTCCATTCCATCTTCTATAGAGATAATTGGATATTTATTCACCCAATCCGTCCAATAGGCTACCATGTCATCTGAAGATAACGTATCTCCAGTTGATTCAAAGTGGTACATACCATCTTTATGGAATTCTGAAGCCGCTGCATCCATTGCAATAAACACATCTTCTCCTGGCCTGTAACCAGCAGTTTCGATGGCCTTTAGTACTAATTCTACCGCTTCTTCATTGGATTTTAAATTTGGTGCAAAACCTCCTTCGTCGCCAACATTAGTTGAATACCCTTTGCTGTGCAATACATTTTTCAAATGATGGAAGATTTCAGTACCCATTCTTAAGGCTTCAGAAAAAGTGTCTGCGTTGTATGGCATCACCATAAATTCCTGAAAGTCAATAGCATTATCTGCATGACTCCCTCCATTAAGGATGTTCATCATTGGCACGGGAAGCGTGTTCGCGTTTACCCCTCCAATGTATCTGTATAAAGATTGTCCTGATTCTAGCGCTGCCGCTTTGGCTATCGCCAATGAAGTACCTAAAATTGCATTGGCTCCTAGCTTAGACTTGTTGGCCGTTCCATCAATGTCGATCATAATCTTATCTAACAGATTTTGATCATAAACTGAAAAACCTACTAATTCTTCCGCAATTACTCCATTTACGTTTTTTACTGCGTTCAAAACGCCTTTACCCATATAGATGGATTTGTCGCCATCTCTTAGCTCTACAGCTTCGTGTACACCTGTTGAAGCACCGGAAGGCACTGCTGCTCTACCCAAAAATCCACTTTGAGTAACTACATCAACTTCGATTGTTGGATTCCCTCTGGAGTCCAAAATTTGTCTTGAGTGAATAGATTCAATTAAGCTCATACTGTTAATTTTTCATCATGTTTACAAAATCATCAAATAAGTAACGAGAATCATGGGGTCCTGGAGAAGCTTCTGGGTGGTATTGTACCGAGAAAGCGTTTTTTCCAACCACTTTAATTCCTGCTACTGTCTTATCATTCAGGTGCATATGAGTTGCTTCTACTAGTTCTGACTGTTCCACATCTTCCTTTTTCACTACAAATCCGTGATTTTGGGAAGTCATTTCACTTAAACCAGTTTGGAGGTTTTTAATGGGGTGGTTTAATCCCCTATGGCCATGGTGCATTTTATATGTACCAATACCACAAGCTCTAGCGATCATTTGATGGCCAAGGCAAATTCCAAATAAGGGTTTGTTACTATCTAATATTTTTTCTACTGTTTCGACTGCATAGTCCATTACAGCAGGGTCACCAGGTCCGTTGGAAATGAAATACCCATCCGGGTTCTGCTGGCTAATTTCTTTAAAAGTTGTTTTGGCAGGGTAGACAATACCCTTGCAACCTCTACTTTCAAGATTTTTAAGTATATTTCTTTTGATGCCCAAATCCAGTACCGCAACCGTAATTGTTGCATCTGAATCCCCAAACTCATAGGGTGTTTTGGTGCAAATTTCCGAAGACAATTCCAACCCTTCCATGGAGGGTAGGTTGGCCAATTCAGCCTTCAATTCATTTTCTTCTAGTACAGAGGAGATCACACAGTTCATTGCACCTTTGCTGCGCACATGTTTCACCAATCTTCTGGTGTCCAAGCCTGCAATACCTACCACTTTGTGGCGCTTCAGGTATTCATCCAAACTTTCGGATGCATCCAGTCTGCTATAAATTTCAGAATAATCATTTATTATTACTCCTTTAATCTTAGGTGATTCCGATTCTTCTTCTTGTTCTACCGTACCATAGTTACCAATGTGCGCATTGGTATTAATGATTACTTGACCGGTATACGAAGGATCTGTGTATATTTCTTGGTACCCCGTCATTCCGGTATTAAAACAAATTTCACCACCAGTAGTTCCATCATAACCTATAAGGGAACCTTCAACGGACAATCCGTCTTCTAGATACAAGTATGCTTTCTTTCTGTTGACTACCTTCATTTTTAATTTTTATTTTCGCAAAAATATAAAAAAAGGGATTAGAAAAAATTCTAATCCCTTTAAATATTTTATAGATGGTACACTCTTCTATTCTTTTTCTTCCGTTTGAACATCAGAAGCAGCATCCTCACCACCTTTGTTTTCTGTACTGTCAGCAGCAGGTGTTTCTTTTGAAACTTCCTCTTTTGCTTCCACTTTTGCAGCTGTAGTAGACTTACCACCTCTTCTGCTTCTTCTTGTTTTAGCTTTAGCCGGAGCCGCTTCTTGTAACAACAATTCGTTGTAATCTACCAATTCGATGATACACATATCGGCGTTATCTCCCAAACGGTTGCTTGTTTTGATAATCCTAGTATACCCACCTGGTCTGTCAGCAATTTTTTCCGCTACTTCGCCAAACAAAGTAGAAATAGACTCCTTGTTTTGCAAGTAAGAAAATACAACCCTTCTTGAGTGTGTAGTATCGCTCTTTGCTTTTGTTAACAAAGGCTCTATATATTTTCTCAAAGCTTTCGCTTTCGCTACAGTCGTAGTGATCCTTTTTGTCGCGATCAAGGAAGAGGCCATGTTCGACAACATCGCTTTTCTGTGCGAAGCCGTTCTTCCTAAATGATTAAATTTCTTTCCGTGTCTCATCTTAATTACTCTTCTTCTAATTTATACTTCGACAAGTCCATCCCAAAAGTAAGACCTTTATCTTGTACAAGTTGCTCTAGTTCAGCAAGTGATTTTTTACCAAAATTTCTGAACTTCATCATATCAGAAATATCAAGTCTGGCTAAGTCTCCTAATGATTTCACATCTGCAGCTTTTAAGCAATTGTATGCTCTGACAGAAAGATCTAAATCATTTAATGGAGTTTTAAGCAGTTTCCTCATATGCAACATTTCTTCATCTACCTGCTCTACCTCGTTACCTTTATTGGTATCCAACTCGATAGATTTATCAGAGAACAACATGAAGTGCTGTATAAGAATGTGCGCTGCTCCTTCCAGAGCTTTTTCCGGATGAATAGATCCATCAGTTTGGATGTCCAAAACTAATTTTTCATAATCCGTTTTTTGTTCTACCCTAGTATTTTCGATGCTGTATTTCACGTTGATAATTGGCGTGTAAATAGCATCAATTGGAATAAATCCAATCACCTGTTCGGCCGGTTTGTTTTCTTCAGAAGAAACATAACCTCTACCTTTATCCACAGTCAACTCAATTTCAAACTCCGCAGAGTCATCTAAGTTGCAGATTACTAAATCAGGATTTAAAATTTCAAATGCCGAAGTGAAATTGTTAATATCACCCGCTTTGAATTCTTTTTGGTTTTTAACCGATATGGTAATTTTATTGTCGAATGACTCGCCCACTTTTTTCAAACGGACCATTTTTAAGTTTAGAATAATTTCTGAAACATCTTCAACAACACCTTCAATAGTAGAAAATTCGTGCAAAACACCAGGAACTTTAATCCCCGTAATTGCATAACCTTCTAAGGAAGAAAGTAATATTCTTCTTAAAGCATTACCGATGGTAACTCCATAACCAGGTTCTAACGGTTTAAACGTGAATAATCCGTGAAAATCATCCGCCTTCTCCATTACCACCTTGTCAGGCATCTGAAAAGCAAGTATTGACATATTTATTTGTTTTTTTAGAAAGGTAGCCCTTTATATTATAAAAAGACATACCCGATATAAAACCGGGTACGTCATCATTATATTTTATTTAGAGTATAATTCAACGATTAATTGTTCGTTGATATTCTCTGGAATTTCATCTCTTTGAGGAACAGCAATTAATTTACCATTCATTTCAGCACCATTCCATTCCATCCATGCGAAATTTTTAGCACTGGTTGCTACTAAAGAATCCGTAATTACTTCCAACGATTTAGACTTTTCTCTAACACCGATAACATCACCGATTTTCACGGTATAAGAAGGTATATTCATTAATGTACCGTTCACTGTTATGTGCTTGTGAGAAACCAATTGTCTCGCACCTCTTCTAGTTTTTGCAATACCCAATCGGAAAACTACATTATCCAATCTAGATTCCAATAATTGAAGAAGAACTTCACCAGTAATACCTTTTTTCCTAGACGCTTTATCAAATAGGTTAGAGAATTGCTTCTCTAAAACACCATAAGTATATTTCGCCTTTTGCTTTTCCATTAACTGGATTGCATATTCAGACTGCTTCTTTCTTCTTCCACGACCATGCTGTCCTGGTGGGTAGCTTTTCTTCTGAAGTGCTTTGCTAGGGCCGAAAATAGCTTCGTTAAACCTTCTTGCTATTTTAGCCTTTGGACCTCTATATCTTGCCATTATTAATGTGTTCTAAAGTAATTAAATTAAACTCTTCTTCTCTTCGGTGGACGACATCCATTGTGTGGAAGAGGAGTAACATCCTTTATTGTAGTGATTTCTATTCCAGTATTTTGGATAGTTCTAATAGCAGATTCTCTACCTGCACCAGGACCTTTAACATAAACCTCTACTTTTCTTAGTCCCAAATCGTGTGCTTTTTGGGCACACTCTTGAGCTGCCATTTGAGCGGCATAAGGGGTGTTCTTTTTAGATCCTTTAAAACCCATTTTCCCAGCAGAAGCCCAAGAAATAACTTGGCCCGAAGTATTGGTCATCGAAATAATGATATTATTAAACGATGCGCGAATGTGCGCTTGTCCAATAGCTTCTACTTGTACTACTCTTTTTTTACTCTTATCTTTTCTTTTCTGAGCCATAATCTTTTACAATTTAAAGGCTAACTAGATGAACTAGTTATGCTTATCTAGTTGCTTTCTTTTTGTTAGCTACAGTTTTCCTCTTACCTTTTCTGGTTCTAGAGTTGTTTTTAGTTCTCTGGCCTCTTAATGGTAAACCTTTTCTGTGCCTCAAACCTCTGTAACAACCAATATCAAGCAGTCGCTTAATATTCAACTGTATCTCTGACTTAAGAACACCCTCAGTCTTGAACGTTTCGCTGATAATCTTTCTTATTAAGATCGATTCTTCATCTGTCCACTCCTGAACTTTCTTGTTTACATCAACACCAGCCTCTGTTAAGATCTTTTGTGCTGAACTTTTTCCGATTCCGAAAATGTAAGTAAGTGAAATTTCACCTCTTTTATTATCGGGAATGTCTACTCCTGAAATTCTTGCCATGATTAACCTTGTCTTTGCTTAAATCTTGGATTCTTCTTGTTAATTACATAAAGTTTCCCCTTCCTGCGAATTATCTTGCAGTCAGCACTTCTTTTCTTTATGGATGCTTTTACTTTCATTTTATTTATATCGATAAACTATCCGTCCTTTACTCAAATCATAAGGTGACATTTCTAATTTTACTTTGTCACCCGGTAAAATTTTAATATAATTCATTCTCATCTTCCCAGAGATATGGGCAATAACTTGATGACCATTTTCTAATTCTACTCTGAACATAGCATTAGAAAGTGCCTCGACTATTGTTCCATCTTGTTCTATTGAAGCTTGTTTAGCCATATTAAAATTTAATTATTTCTTCTATATACTTATGTGTTGTTAACACTTCAGTTCCTTCTTTAGTAATTGCAACCGTATGTTCAAAATGAGCACTCGGTCGTTTGTCCTGGGTTCTGATGGTCCAACCATCCGCTTCCTGAACAATATTTTTGGTACCTAAGTTGATCATTGGCTCAATTGCTATCACCATACCATCCACTAGTTTTATACCTTTGCCTCGCTTGCCGTAATTGGGCACCTCCGGGTCTTCATGAAGATTTTTCCCTACACCATGTCCAACCAACTCTCTCACTACTCCGAAGCCAAACTGCTCCACATACTGCTGGATTTCAAAACCAATATCCCCCAACCTGTTTCCAACTCTGGCCTTTTCAATACCTTTATACAAAGACTCTTTTGTCTTTATAAGCAATTCCATCGTTTTGTCTTCTACTGTCCCAATTGGGTAGGTAAAAGCTGAATCCGAATGGAATCCTTTGTAAAAAACCCCACAATCAATTGAAACAATATCTCCTGATTCTAAGACTTTTTCTCCTGGAAACCCATGTACCACTTGTTCATTTTCTGAAATACACAAGGTGTATGGAAATCCATTATAATTTTTAAAAGACGGTACTCCACCATTGTCCTTTATAAACTCCTCCGCTATTTTATCTAAAGAAGCGGTCGTTACCCCTTCTTTTACATTCTTTGCAACTTCACCGTGCGCCCGCCCTAGGATGTCCGCACCTTCTTTTATTATTTCAATCTCCTCTCGGGATTTTATTTGTATCATTAGGCAGCAGCGACTTGAGATCTACCCTTCACTTTTCCTGACTTCATCATTCCTTCGTAATGACGCATCAATAAGTAACTTTCAATTTGCTGCAACGTATCCAAAATAACCCCAACCATAATGAGCAACGACGTTCCTCCGTAAAATTGAGCGAAGTTTTGACCTACTCCAATGATGGATGCAAATGCTGGCAACACCGCTACTATGGCCAAAAATATAGACCCTGGTAAAGTAATTCTCGTCAGCACATTATCAATAAACTCTGAAGTTGGTTTGCCTGGCTTGATACCAGGAACAAACCCATTGTTCCTTTTTAAATCTTCTGCAATGCTATTTGGATTAACAGAAATTGCAGTATAGAAGAAAGTAAACAATAAGATCAAAACACCAAACAACAGGTTGTATTGCCAAGAGAAAGGGTTGCTAAAAGTAGTACCCACATAATTGGCTAGGTCACTTTCCGACCACATTTGTGCTACCAAGCCAGGAATAAACATCAAGGCTTGAGCAAAAATGATAGGCATAACCCCACTAGAATTTACTTTAAGTGGTATGTATTGGCGTTGTCCGCCGTATACCTTATTGCCAATCATTTGTTTGGCGTAACTCACTGGTATATTTCTGGTGGCTTGTGTTAACATTACCACCGCCATTACTACGAAGAACAACGCTAGTATTTCAATAATGAAAAACAACATATCACTCATGCCCTTTTCTGTAATCTCCAAATACAAAGCACCTGGAAATCTAGAAATAATACCGATCATGATCAGCATTGAAATACCGTTGCCTATTCCTTTATCCGTAATTTTTTCTCCAATCCACATGCAGAACATGGTACCGGATACCAAAATCAACATACTAGATGCTTGAAAAAATATACCAGGATTATTAATAGCTTCCGCTGGAATGAAGGCATTGATATACCCCACAGATTGGAACAAAGTCACCACTATGGTCAACACCCTTGTAATTTGAGTAAGCTTTTTTCTACCACTTTCCCCTTCTTTCTGAAGTTTTTGAAAGTAAGGAACTGCGAATGTTAATAATTGGATAACAATTGACGCAGAAATATAAGGCATAATACCTAGAGCAAAGATAGATGCTCTATTAAAGGAACCACCTACTAAGGTATTTAACAACCCTAATAAACCACCCCCTTCAGCATCTACGAGCTGATCAGGATTGACTCCTGGCAGGACTATAAATGACCCTATTCTAAAGATCAACAACAGCCCCAATGTATTAAAAATCCTTACCCTTAAATCTTCAATTGAAAAGATATTCTTTATGGTAGTAAAAAACTTTTTCATAATAACTTACAAAATTGTAATAGATCCTCCTGCATTTTCAATTGCCTCTTTAGCTGTGCTAGAGAAAGCATTGGCAGAAACTTCCAGTTTAACTTTTAATTCTCCTCTTCCCAAAACCTTTACCTTCTGGTTTTTACTAACCAAGCCATTGCTTCTTAAAGCTTCAAGGTCAATTACTGTACTGTTCAACTTTTCAGCCAATTCATTCAGCAAATCAAGATTAACTGCTTTAAATTCTACTCTGTTCGGGTTCTTAAATCCAAACTTAGGTACTCTTCTATACAAAGGCATTTGACCGCCTTCAAATCCAATTTTCTTAGAATAACCAGATCTAGATTTAGCACCTTTATGTCCTCTTGTAGAAGTACCGCCTCTACCGCTTCCTTGGCCACGACCAATTCTTTTGTCGGCTTTAATCGATCCTTCCGCAGGTGTTAATGTATGTAATTTCATGATTATAATTCTGTTACAGTTATCAAGTGATTAACAGTTCGGATCATACCCTGAATTTGTGGGTTCAATTCTACTTCCACTGACCTGTTTATTTTACCTAAACCTAAAGCCTGAATAGTTCTTTTTTGTCTCTCAGGTCTTTTAATTGTACTGCGTACTTGTGTAATCTTTACCTTAGCCATAATCTTATCCGTTAAACACTTTAGACAATGTTACACCTCTATATTGTGCTACTGTATAAGCGTCACGCATTTTCATTAGCGCATCAAATGTTGCTTTAACAGCGTTGTGAGGGTTAGATGAGCCCTTCGACTTAGCAAGCACGTTGTGAATACCAGCACTCTCAAGAACAGCACGCATCGCACCACCCGCAATTACTCCAGTACCCTTTGCTGCTGGCTTCAATAAAACGAAACCACCACCGTATTTACCTGTCGCTTCATGAGGAACTGTCTCGTTGATAATAGAAACTTTAATCAAGTTTTTCTTAGCATCATCAATTCCTTTGGTAATGGCGTCCGTTACTTCATTGGCTTTACCCAATCCATAACCTACTACTCCATTTCCATCTCCAACAACAACGATTGCAGAAAAACTGAACCTACGTCCACCTTTTACTACTTTCGCCACTCTTTTTATAGCTACAACCTTTTCTTTAAGGTCGATTTCACTTGCTTTTACTGTACGTATGTTATCCTTTGACATAATCTTAGAATTTTAAGCCTCCTTCTCTGGCACCTTCTGCCAAGGCTTGTATTTTACCGTGGTACTGATAACCACTTCGATCAAAAATTACGTTAGATATTCCAGCAGCACTGGCTACTTCAGCAATTTTAGTTCCTACTTTCTTTGAAGCCTCAATGTTGATGCTTTTTCCAGAACTCAAGCCTTTTGACGAAGCAGCAGCCAATGTTTTGCCACTCAAGTCATCAATAATCTGCACGTAAATAGCAGTATTACTTTTATATACAGACAAACGAGGTCTATCAGAAGTACCGTTCAACTTTTTACGGATGCTTCTTCTTATTCTTAATCTTCTATCTTTCTTTGTAATAGCCATTTCTACAATTATTTAGCAGCTTGCTTACCAGCTTTTCTTCTAATTTGTTCACCTACAAAACGTACACCTTTACCTTTGTAAGGCTCTACTTTTCTTAGTGATCTTAGTTTGGCAGCAACCTGTCCGATTAACTGCTTATCTATAGACTCCAATGTGATAATTGGATTTTTACCTTTCTGAGTTTCAGCAACTGCTTTAACTTCTGCAGGAAGCGCAAAGAAAATATTGTGAGAATAACCTAAGCTCAATTCTAAAACACCTCCTTGCGAAGTAGCTTTATAACCAACACCTACCAACTCTAATTCCTTTTTGTATCCATCGGTAACGCCTTCAACCATGTTATTAATCAAAGAACGGTATAATCCGTGTTCCGCTTTATGTCTTTTCTGCTCTGTTGGTCTTTTAAGAACCAATTCGCCATTTTCCTCAGAGATATCAAATTCGTTGTTAAACGGTTGCGATAATTCTCCTTTAGGACCTTTCACTGTGATCACACCTTCTTTGGTGTCTACAGTTGAAGTAACCCCTGCGGGCAACTTTATTGGTTTATTACCTATTCTAGACATTTCTTAACACATTAATATACGTAACACAACACTTCACCACCAATATTCAATTTATTGGCTTCTTTATCCGTCATTATTCCTTGGCTGGTCGATACTATCGCTACTCCAAGACCATTAATTACTCTTGGAATATTACCCGCTCCCGAATATTTTCTCAACCCTGGCTTACTAACCCTTTCCAAGCTAACAATAGCTGACTTTTTATTCATCGGGTTGTATTTCAAGGCTATTTTTATTTTACCCTGATTATTTGAAGTTTCCTCAAACTTGTAGTTTTGGATATATCCTTTATCAAAAAGAACTTTAGTAATTTCCTTCTTGATATTAGATGCAGGAACTTCAACCACTCTGTGCTTGGCACCGATGGCATTCCTCACCCTTGTTAAATAATCAGCTATTGGATCTGTAATCATTTCTCAAACTATTCTATAGTAAAATTGCAAACCTATCCCAAACAGGCCTGCAAAAATACTTAAGTTATTTTATAATCAAAAATTTTCTGTAATAAATTTACCAGCTTGCTTTTGTCACACCTGGTATCTTACCAGCAGAAGCCATTTCTCTAAATGTAACTCTACTGATTCCGAACTTCCTCATGTAACCTTTAGGTCTCCCAGTCAAGCGACATCTGTTGTGCAATCTTACTGCAGATGAGTTTCTTGGAAGTTTATCCAATCCAACCCAGTCTTCCGCTTCTTTCAAAGCTTTTCTTTTTTCAGCGTATCTTGCAACCAGTTTTTCTCTTTTGCGCTCTCTGGCTTTTATTGATTCTCTTGCCATAAGATTATTTGTTTTTATTAGCGAATGGCATGCCATACGCTTTTAATAGTTCGTAACTTTCTTCATCAGAATTAGCGGTAGTCACCAAAGTGATGTTCATACCAGTGATTTTATTCACTTTGTCAATACTGATTTCAGGGAAAATAATTTGTTCTTTTATACCCAATGTATAATTTCCTCTTCCGTCAAACCCTTTCTCACTGACCCCTCTGAAATCTCTTACCCTTGGAAGGGCTACTGAAATCAAACGATCCAAAAACTCATACATTCTTTCGCCTCTCAATGTAACTCGAGCGCCGATAGGCATATCTTCACGAAGTTTGAAATTTGAGATGGCTTTCTTTGATAAAGTAGGAACTGCCTTTTGACCAGCGATCATTGAAAGCTCCGTTGCTCCCACATCTACTTGCTTTTTGTCAGCTACTCCAGCACCAATACCTCTGTTAATGCTAATCTTGGTTATTTTTGGAACCTGCATTACAGATTTATATTGAAATTTCTCCTTTAATGAAGGAACAATTTCTTCTCTGTATTTTTCTTTTAATCTAGGTGTTGCCATCTTAAATAAATTCTCCTGATTTCTTAGAATATCTTTGAAGCTTTCCAGCGTCATTTAATTTTCTTCCTACTTTCGTAGCATCTCCTGAAGCAGGATCCACCACCATAAGGTTACTTACGTGAATAGAAGCTTCAGTTTTTTCAATACCACCTTCAGGTTTTGTAGCTGATGGCTTCACATGTTTTGTAACAACATTAACACCTTCTACAATTGCTCTATTCTTTTCCAAGAATACCTCTAAAACTTTACCAGTCTTACCTTTCGAATTCCCTGAAAGTACCTTTACAGTATCGTCTTTCTTTATGTGCAACTTAGGCTGCGTTTTATTACTTGCTTTCATAATTATAGAACTTCAGGTGCTAAAGAAACAATTTTCATGAACTGCTTGTCTCTTAATTCCCTAGCGACAGGTCCAAAGATACGGGTACCTTTTGGTTCATCGTTTGGTGTTAAAAGTACAGCTGCGTTATCTTCAAAACGGATATAAGATCCATCTTTTCTACGAACCTCTTTTTTGGTTCTTACAACCACTGCCTTAGAAACAGTTCCTTTTTTCATGCTGCTAGAAGAAAGCGCTGACTTCACAGTTACAACAATCTTATCTCCGACAGAAGCATACCTTCTCTTGGTACCTCCTAACACGCGAATACAAAGCACTTCTTTAGCACCACTGTTATCCGCTACACTTAGTCTTGATTCTTGCTGTATCATTACTATTTAGCCTTTTCTAAAATTTGAACTAATCTCCATCTTTTATTCTTACTCAGCGGACGTGTTTCCATAATCTTGACAGTATCGCCGATACCGCATTCATTGGTTTCGTCATGAGCAGTTAACTTGGTAGTTTTATTCAAAAACTTACCATAAATCGGGTGTTTCACTTTACGTTTTACAGCAACAGTAATGGTCTTTTCCATTTTGTTACTAACAACTTCCCCGACTCTTTCCTTTCTTAGGTTTCTTGACTCCATGTGATTATTATTTAGCAAGTTGTTTTGCTCTAAGCTCTGTTTTAAGCTGTGCAATTAACCTCCTTGTATGTCTTAGCGACATTGGATTTTCAATAGGAGAAATTGCATGTGCAAATTGTAATTTTTGCATCGTCTGCTCTTCACTAGCAATCTTTTGAGCAAGATCCTCTATCGATAGTGCTTTTATTTCTGTATTTTTCATTTGTCTAGAATTGGATTTGGTCTCTTCTTACCGCAAACTTAGTTTTAATAGGAAGTTTTTGTTGAGCCAATCTTAAGGCTTCTTTTGCAACCTCTTCCGTTATACCACCAGCTTCAAATAATATTCTACCTGGTCTCACAACAGCAACCCAATATTCTGGTGCACCCTTACCTTTACCCATCCTTACTTCGGCTGGCTTCTTTGTAACTGGTTTATCCGGAAATATTCTGATCCAAACCTGCCCTTGTCTTTTCATCGCCCTAGTCATGGCGATCCTGGCAGCTTCGATTTGTCTACTAGTAATCCAACCCGGTTCTAGAGCTTTTATACCGAACTCACCAAAAGTGACTTGATGTCCCCTTTGCGCAAGGCCTTTAACTCTACCCTTCTGTTTTTTTCTAAATTTAACTCTTTTAGGCTGTAACATTGTTCTAAATTTATTAACGCCAAGATAATGCTAGGTGCGATTATCTTCTTTTTCTAACTTTTCTTCTCTTATTGTTGCCACTGTTATTAGAACCGCCGTTACTTCCAAGGCCTACGTTTGGAGACAAGTCTCTTTTACCGTAAACTTCACCTTTAAAGATCCAAACTTTGATTCCTATTTTACCATAAATGGTATTTGCTTCAGTGATGGCATAGTCAATATCCGCACGCAAAGTATGCAAAGGAATTCTACCTTCTTTGTACTGATCCGTTCTTGCCATTTCAGAACCGCCTAAACGACCTGAAACCTTAATCTTGATACCTTGAGCACCTACGCGGCTCGCAGAAGCGATCGCTTGTTTCATTGCTCTTCTATACGATATCCTTGCCTCTAATTGCTGGGCGATTGACTGTCCAACAAGGTTAGCATCCAATTCAGGTCTCTTGATTTCAAAAATGTTAATTTGAACATCTTTGTTAGTCAATTTTTTGAGCTCTTCTTTTAGTCTGTCAACTTCAGCTCCACCTTTACCAATAACTACTCCTGGTCTGGCAGTATGTACAGTTAAGGTTATTCTCTTCAGCGTACGCTCGATGATAATCTTAGAAATTCCACCTTTAGGAATTCTAGCGTAAACATACTTTCGAATTTTTTGGTCTTCGATCAATTTGTCGGCAAAGTTTTTTCCACCATACCAATTAGAATCCCAACCTCGTACGATACCTAACCTTAAACCAATTGGGTTAACTTTTTGTCCCATTATTTTTCTTCGTTATCAGTTATTGTATTACTTTCTAATTCAGCACCATTCATGCTATCTATAATAAGCGTAACATGATTCGAACGCTTTCTTATTCTATGTGCTCTACCCTGTGGAGCTGGTCTCAAACGCTTTAACATTTTACCACCATCTACTCGGATCTCCTTTACGTACAATTCGGCCTCTTCTAATCTCGCTTCTTCATTCTTTGCTTGCCAATTTGCCACTGCTGACAACAAAAGTTTTTCCAACCTGGCTGCACCATCCTTAGGTTCAAACTTAAGGATGTTCAATGCTCTATTCACCTTTTCGCCTCGTATCATTCCTGCTACAAGTCTCATTTTTCGTGGTGACGTCGGCACGTTATTTAATTTTGCAACTGCTTCCATGTCAATTACCTTTTGCCTTTATCTTTTTTATTAATATGCCCCCTGAAGTTTCTTGTTGGAGCGAATTCACCAAATTTATGCCCTACCATGTTTTCAGTCACATAAACAGGAATAAATTTATTACCGTTATGTACTGCAAAAGTGTGGCCTACAAAATCAGGAGAAATCATGGATCTTCTCGACCATGTCTTTATTACTGACTTTTTGCCTGAATCATTCATGGCATCCACTTTAGACTCCAGTCTAAAATCGATATAAGGTCCTTTTTTAAGTGATCTAGCCATTATTTTTTCCTCCTGCTAATGATTAACTTATCTGAATACTTTTTGCTTGCTCTAGTCTTTTGACCTTTAGCGTAAAGTCCGTTTCTTGATCGTGGGTGACCTCCGGAAGCCCTTCCTTCACCACCACCCATTGGGTGATCCACTGGGTTCATTGCAACACCTCTTACTCGAGGTCTTCTACCCATCCATCTTTTTCTACCTGCTTTACCAAGGTTGATGTTCATGTGGTCACTATTAGAAACAGTTCCAATAGTTGCCAAACAATTCACCAACACCATTCTCATTTCACCAGATGGCAATTTAAGTGTGGCGTATTTACCTTCTTTGGCCAATAGCTGTGCGTAAGATCCAGCACTTCTTGCCATTGCACCACCTTTACCAGGCTTCAACTCAATGTTGTGAATGATTGTACCCAAAGGTATGTTGTCCAACTGCATGGTATTACCCACTTCAGGTGCTACTTTCTCACCTGAAACAACAGTTTGTCCAACTTCTATGCCCTCTGGTGCTATAATATAAGATTTAGCTCCATCAGCATAATACAAAAGCGCTACTCTAGCCGATCGGGTAGGATCATATTCAACGGATTTCACAGTGGCAGGTACGTCAAACTTGTTTCTTTTAAAATCAACAACTCTCACTTTCTGCTTGTGACCACCTCCGATGTAGCGCATGGTCATACGACCTTTATTGTTCCTACCACCCGACTTCTTCTTGGTAACTACCAAAGACTTCTCAGGTTTAGAAGCAGTTACCTCTGTAAATGCAGGGGCTACTCTAAATCTTTGTCCTGGTGTTACTGGTCTGAGTTTTTTAATTCCCATTTTCTAATTGTATATTAAATACCGCTGTAAAAATCTATTACTTCACCTTCAGCAACTGTAACAATTGCTTTTTTGAAAGAAGGTTTTCTACCAGAAACAAATCCGGCTTTTGTATACCTAGTTTTTTGTTTCCCTAGATAATTCATTGTGTTTACGTTTTCAACCGAAACACCGTACATAGCTTCTACAGCTTTTTTTATTTCCACTTTATTTGCAGCTCTATTGACAACAAAACCATATTGTCCTTTTTCATTAAGAGCTGAAATTTTTTCTGTAACCAAAGGCTTAACTAATACACTCATTTTATTTATTATTCAAAGTGTTTTCAATTTTTTCCAAAGCGCCTTCTACTATTACTACATTGTCAGCGTGTAACAATTCGTAAGTATTAAGACTGTCAGCTGTAGTCACGCTAGTACCTTTAAGGTTATTGCTTGACTTCACTAAGTTTACTTTATCAGCATCCAAAACCAACAACGTCTTTTTACCTTCTAATTCTAAAGCTTTCAAAAAGCCCATGTAATCTTTTGTTTTTGGCGCTTCGAAATCGAAGGCTTCCACAACCGATACACTTGCTTCTTTTGCTTTATAAGATAGCGCTGATTTTCTAGCAACTTGCTTCATCTTTTTATTCAATTTGAAGCTATAATCACGTGGTTCTGGTCCGAAAACACGTCCACCACCTTTGAACAAAGGAGATTTAATGCTACCTGCACGAGCAGTACCAGTACCTTTTTGTTTCTTTATCTTTCTTGTAGAGCCTGTAATCTCAGCTCTTTCTTTAGACTTGTGTGTTCCTTGTCTATTATTAGCTAAAAATTGCTTTACATCAAGATAAATAGCATGATCGTTGGGTTCAACCCCAAATACAGATTCTGAAAGAGCAACTTTTCTCCCAGTATCTTCACCCTTATATGTAACTACGGATAATTCCATCTTATTTCTCTAGTATAACGTATGAATTCTTAGCTCCAGGGATGGAACCACTTATTAAAATCAAATTGTGCTCAGGATAAATCTTCATAACCTCAAGATTCGTAACTTTTACACGGTTACCACCATCTCTACCTGCCATTCTCATTCCTTTGAAAACTCTAGCTGGATAAGACGCCCCACCAATTGAACCTGGTGCTCTTTCTCTATTGTGCTGACCGTGAGTACTTTGTCCAACACCAGCAAAATTGTGGCGTTTTACAACTCCCTGAAAACCTTTACCTTTTGAAGTGCCAATAGCGTCAAGAAAATCACCTTCTGCAAATACATCTGCAACTTTGATTTCATCCCCTAGACCCACTTCATTTTCAAATTCAACTCTGAAATTTCTGAACTCTACCAACTTTTTCTTTGGTGTTGTACTTGCTCTTTCAAAATGACCTTTCATGGCTTTAGGCGTATTTTTTTCTTTACGCTCATCATAAGCCAACTGCACGGCTTTATAGCCGTCACCTTCTTCATTCTTCACTTGCGTAACAACGCAAGGACCAGCTTCTATCAATGTGCATGCAACATTGCGCCCATCGGCACCGTAGACACTAGTCATTCCGATTTTTTTTCCAATTATTCCGGACATCGTTTCTTTTTCTTTTCTATATATATAAATATATCCTTTGCATTATTCCGCAAAAGGACTGCAAAGATATAAAATTAAATATCAAATACAAACCTTTGGATCAACAAAAGATACAAAGCAAAAAAAAGAACCAAACAATCACTTGTCTGGTTCTTTCTAAGTTTTAAAATAACAGCTTATACCTTGATTTCCACATCAACTCCACTTGGCAATTCAAGCTTCATTAAGGCATCAACGGTTTTTGCGCTGTTAGAATAGATATCAACCAATCTCTTGTACGTACAAAGTTGGAATTGCTCTCTAGACTTTTTATTCACGTGAGGAGACCTCAATACTGTGAATTTTTCTTTCACTGTTGGCAATGGAATAGGACCACTTACAACAGCACCTGTAGTTTTTACAGCTCTTACGATCTTTTCTGATGACTTATCCACCAAGTTATGATCGTATGATTTTAATTTTATTCTTATTTTTTGTGTCATGGCTATAAATATTATCTACCAGATTATTCTCCTTTAACTTCTTTAATTACTTTTTCTGCGATGTTCTTAGGAACTGCATCGTAATGAGAGAAAGTCAACGAAGCAGAAGCTCTACCTGAAGATATTGTTCTCAAATCAGTAACATATCCAAACAACTCTGACAATGGTACATCCGCCTTAATTACTTGCGCACCGGCTTTTGTATCCATACCTTTCATGATACCCCTTCTTTTGTTGAGGTCACCAGTTACAGAACCAGTATACTCATCAGGAGACACAACTTCCACAGCCATAACAGGCTCTAACAATTGAGGTCCTGCTTGTTTGGCCGCTGCTTTGAAACCCAAACGCGCTGCCAATTCAAAAGACAGTGAATCTGAATCCACATCATGGAAAGAACCATGGTACAAACGCACATACATGCTATCCAATGGATAACCTGCAAGAGGGCCGTTGTTCATTGCTTGGGTAAATCCTTTTTCAATTGCAGGGATAAATTCTCTTGGAATTACACCACCAACAATTTTATTATCGAATTCCAACCCTTGTTTTCCATCTGTACGAGGTGCTAATTCAAATACGATATCGGCAAACTTACCTTTACCACCTGACTGCTTTTTATAAACCTCTTTGTGTTCTATAGACTTAGTAATTGCTTCTTTATAAGCTACCTGAGGAGCACCTTGGTTGATTTCAACCTTAAACTCTCTTCTCATACGGTCGATGATAATTTCAAGGTGCAATTCACCCATTCCTTTCATTACCGTCTGGCCTGTCTCATGGTTGGTTTCAACGACCAAAGTTGGATCTTCTTCCACCAACTTGGCAATTGCCATACCCATTTTATCAACATCGGCCTTAGTTTTTGGCTCAATAGCATATCCAATAACTGGCTCAGGGAACGACATAGATTCTAAAACAATGTCTTTTCCTTCTGCCACCAAAGTATCACCCGTTTTGATATCTTTAAATCCAATACCAGCACAAATATCTCCTGCTTCTACTCTGTCAATTGGATTTTGCTTATTCGAATGCATTTGAAGCAATCTAGAAATTCTTTCCTTCTTACCTGTTCGCATGTTTTTCACATAGGAACCTGCATCCAATGCACCTGAATATGTTCTAAAGAAACACAGTCTACCTACAAATGGATCCGTAGCAATTTTAAATGCCAATGCTGAAAAAGGTTCAGAAACTTCAGGCTTTCTTGTTTCTTCTTGTTCCGTTACTGGGTTCTCCCCAACAATTGGAGGACAATCTACCGGTGATGGCAAGTAAGAACAAACTGCATCCAACAATGCTTGTACTCCTTTGTTTTTAAACGCCGACCCCAACAATACTGGAGAGAAGGACATGTCAATCACTGCTTCGCGAATGGCATTCATCATTTCCTCTTTAGTAATAGATTCAGGATCTTCGAAGAATTTCTCCAAAAGTGCTTCGTCGTATTCTGCAACAGACTCCACTAATTTTTGTCTCCACTCTTCTACAGTCTCTACCAAATCTTCCGGTATATCAATTACTTCATAAGTAGAACCCCTGTCCTCCTCATTCCATATGATGGCCTCATTGGTAATTAAATCAACTACTCCTCTGAAAGAGTCTTCAGCTCCAATAGGAATTTGAAGAGGTACTGGATTAGCACCTAATTTGTCTTTAATCTCGTGTACTGCTTTAAAGAAATCTGCACCAGCTCTATCCATTTTGTTAACAAAACAAATTCTTGGTACTTTATATTTATCAGCTTGTCTCCAAACTGTTTCAGATTGCGGTTCAACACCAGACACAGCACAGAATAAAGCAACTGCACCATCCAACACTCTTAAAGAACGTTCCACTTCAACAGTAAAGTCAACGTGTCCAGGAGTATCAATAATGTTTACTTTATATTCTTCCGTACTATCCAAGGGTTTGCCTTGAAGTGTAGGGTAATTCCAAAATGTAGTGGTAGCAGCCGAAGTAATGGTAATACCTCTTTCTTGTTCCTGCTCCATCCAGTCCATGGTAGCGGCGCCATCATGTACTTCACCAATTTTGTGACTAAGCCCAGTGTAATATAAGATACGCTCGGTTGTAGTAGTTTTACCAGCATCAATGTGGGCCATGATACCGATATTTCTAAGATATTTTAAATCTTTCTTTGCCATTTTCCTATAAATTAGAATCTAAAATGAGAGAAAGCCTTATTGGATTCTGCCATTCTATGCGTATCATCTTTTTTCTTAATTGCTCCACCTTCTCCTTTGTAAGCAGACATTATTTCATTTGCTAGACGCTGTCTCATCGTCTTATCTCCTCTTTGTCTAGCATAAGAAATCATCCACTTGATACCCAAGGTGAATTTTCTTTCAGGTCTCACTTCTAATGGGACCTGGAATGTAGCGCCTCCTACTCTGCGGCTTTTAACTTCCACCGCTGGCATTACATTATTCAAAGCTTTTTTCCACGTTTCCAAACCATTTTCTCCGGTCTTCTCTTCTACAATGTCCAATGCACCATAGAAAATACTGTAAGCAACATTTTTCTTACCATCAACCATTAAATAATTCACAAACCTGGTGACCATAGTATCTTTAAACTTAGGGTCAGGAAGAACGTATCTCTTCTTTGGTTTAGCTTTTCTCATCTTTTTATTATGTTAATTATTTTTTCGGGCGTTTTGCGCCATATTTTGATCTTCTTTGTAGACGTCCGTTAACACCTGCGGTATCTAACGCTCCTCTTACAATGTGGTACCTTACACCTGGAAGATCCTTAACTCTACCGCCTCTAATCAATACAATTGAGTGCTCCTGTAGGTTATGTCCCTCACCCGGGATATAAGCGTTAACTTCTTTTCCGTTTGTCAACCTTACCCTAGCAACTTTTCTCATTGCTGAATTTGGTTTCTTTGGTGTAGTCGTGTACACCCTGGTACATACACCTCTCTTTTGTGGACATGAGTCCAAGGCAGGTGACTTTGATTTCGAAGTCAACTTCTTTCTACCTTTTCTTACTAACTGCTGTATAGTAGGCATCTAATCTTGTGTTTTAAATTAACTATATAGATATAGCTTGCTCCAATTTCGGTTTGCAAAGGTATGCAAACAGATCTTTGAAACAAAATATATTTAAATAATTCTGATATTTCTAAATAAATAAAAAAAGCACACCCCAAAAGAGCAAGAGCTGGGGTATGCTTTTTTCTTATGCTTCTCCCATCGTTCCGCCAAAATTAATTGGGAACTTAGGAGCTTCATCACTTTTCTTTATAGGACCAAAACTGTCCTCATATTTTTTTACATTATCACTCAGTGCATGCAACAATCTCTTTGCATGTTCCGGTGTCAAAATTATCCTAGACTTCACTTTTGCTTTAGGAACTCCAGGCATCATTCGAATAAAATCAACTACAAATTCACTGTTGGAGTGGGCAATCATAGCCAAGTTGGCATAAACACCTTCCGCCACTTCTTCAGACAATTCTACATTGATTTGATTTTCCTTATTTTGATCCTGATCCGACATGGTCTATACTTTTTCTTTGACGTCCGCCACAGGGTCAACATCTACAAACTTTTCATAGTCCTCATTGGAACCAACTACTAAGTTCTCAAACCTTCTCTGTCCAGTTCCTGCCGGAATTAAGTGCCCAACAATTACGTTTTCTTTTAATCCAACCAAATGATCCGCCTTACCTCTTATAGAAGCTTCGCTTAATACTTTGGTTGTTTCCTGGAACGATGCAGCTGAAAGGAAACTTTCCGTTTTCAATGAAGCCTGTGTAATTCCTTGTAGCGTAGGTTTCGAAACTGCAGCTTCTGCATTCCTTACCTTCACCAAAGTTTGGTCGTTGCGCTTCAATTTAGAGTTTTCATCTCTCAACTCTCTAGAAGTAATGATCTGACCTGGCTTCAAATTGTTCGAATCTCCTGCGTCTATTACCACATTCTTATCCAAGATTAGGTCGTTGTGCTCTCTAAAGAAGAATTTATCAACAATCTCATTGGTTAGGAAGTTGGTATCACCTGGATCCAAGATTTGAACTTTCTGCATCATTTGGCTTACAATTCCTTCAATGTGCTTATCATTAATTTTCACACCTTGAAGTCTGTATACCTCCTGAATTTCATTCACTAAGTACTCTTGTACTGCTGTTGGTCCCTTAATCGAAAGGATATCCGCTGGAGTAATTGCACCATCAGACAAACGCTGACCTGCCTTAACAAAGTCATTGTCTTGAACCAATATATGCTTAGAAAGCGGCACTAAGTACTTTTTCTTGATCCCATCTTTAGATTCGATAATGATCTCTCTATTACCTCTTTTTATTCCTCCGTAAGTTACCACACCGTCAATTTCACTAACAACAGCTGGATTCGATGGGTTTCTAGCTTCAAATAATTCTGTCACTCTTGGAAGACCACCCGTAATATCTCTTGATTTACCCGCTGACCTTGGTATTTTCGCCAAAACTTTTCCGGGTTTGATTGAATCTCCAATGTCCACATTTAAATGGGCTCCTACTGGTACGTTATACCCTTTATTTTCATCTTCACCACCAAAATTAACAACTACAGCAGGGTTTTTAGTCTTGTCTCTTGTCTCTGTAATTACTTTTTCTCTGTGTCCTGTTTGTTCATCAGATTCTTCTCTGTAAGTAACTCCTTCGATGATGGCATCAAAAGTAATTTTACCATCAAATTCTGACAAAATCACAGCGTTGTATGGATCCCAATTACACAATTCATCTCCTTTTTTAACTTTAGCACCATCTTTTATTTTTAAGAATGCGCCATAAGGAACGTGGTTGGAAATTAATACTTTCTTTGTCTTAGGGTCGACTATTTTAAGTTCGCCCGTTCTTCCCATCACAATATCTACTTTGTTGTCTTCATCATCTGTAGAAGAAATAAATCTCAACTCTTCAAATTCAACAACACCATCAAATTTTGCTCTAATAGAGGCATCCACTGCAATATTCGATGCAGTACCCCCTACGTGGAAAGTTCTTAACGTAAGCTGTGTTCCTGGTTCACCAATCGATTGTGCTGCAATAACTCCTACAGACTCTCCTATTTGGACCATTTTACCGGTTGATAGGTTCCTTCCGTAACATTTCGCACAACCTCCTATTTTGGTTTCACATGTAAGCATGGATCTGATTTCTACTTCTTCAATCGCAGACTCATCTATGCCTTTTACGATTTCTTCTGTAATTTCATCTCCTGCCTTCAGCACCAACTCTTCTGTAATAGGGTCGTAAACGTCGTGTACAGAAACCCTACCTAATATTCTCTCAGACAATGGCTCAACAATATCCTCGTTGTCTTTAAGAGCGGTAACTACCAATCCTCTTAAAGTTCCACAATCATCTTCATTCACTACCAAATCCTGCGCTACATCTACTAAACGTCTTGTTAAGTAACCTGCATCCGCCGTTTTCAATGCTGTATCAGCCAAACCTTTACGTGCACCGTGAGTAGATATAAAGTACTCCAATACATCCAATCCTTCTTTAAAGTTGGATAGGATTGGGTTTTCAATGATCGCACCTACAGAACCAGCCAAGTTTTTCTGAGGTTTGGCCATTAGCCCCCTCATACCACCCAACTGTCTAATTTGCTCTCTAGATCCCCTTGCACCTGAGTGCATCATCATATAAATAGCATTGAATCCTTGGTTGTCATCCTCCAACTGCTGCATTAGCGTATTGGTCAGCTGCGAGTTGATCCTTGTCCAAATATCAATTACTTGATTGTATCGTTCATTGTCAGTGATCAGCCCCATCATATAGTTATTCCAGACGGCATCCACTTCTTTTTTAGCCTGTGCAGTAAGGATTTCCTTTTCCACTGGAACCATTACATCGTTCAGCCCCATGGACAAGCCACCTTCAAAGGCAGTCATAAACCCTAAACGCTTGATATCATCCAAGAATCTAGCTGTTCGTGACATTCCAGATATCTTAAATACATCGGATATAATGACCTGCAATTTCTTTTTAGAAAGCAATTCATTTACATATCCCACTTCTTCAGGAACAAATTCATTGAACAACACTCTACCAGCAACAGTTTCGATCACTGCGCCCTTCAACTCCCCTTCTTCTGTTCTTATGACTGTTCTAACTTTTACAAAAGCATTTTTTGAAAGTCGTTTTTCATTCAGTGCAATCACTACTTCCTCTGCATTGTAGAAAGTCATGTTTTCACCCAACACTGGTTCTTCTTTGGTTCCTCTTCTACCTTTTGTTAAATAGTAAAGACCCAAAACCATATCCTGCGATGGTACCGTAATTGGTGCTCCGTTGGCAGGGTTTAATATATTGTGAGAAGACAACATCAAAACAGATGCCTCTAAAATCGCTTCTTGACCTAATGGCACGTGTACCGCCATCTGATCTCCATCAAAATCCGCATTAAATGCAGTACATACCAATGGGTGCAACTGAATGGCTTTGCCTTCAATTAATTTTGGCTGGAACGATTGTATACCCAACCTGTGCAAAGTAGGCGCTCTGTTCAATAAAACTGGGTGCCCTTTCAATACATTTTCCAAAATATCCCAAACCACTGGATCTTTACGGTCTACAATTTTCTTTGCAGACTTCACAGTTTTTACAATTCCCCTTTCAATTAGTTTTCTAATTATAAAAGGCTTGTATAACTCTGCTGCCATATCCTTTGGAAGACCACATTCGTGCAACTTCAATTCAGGTCCTACTACAATTACTGAACGACCAGAATAATCCACACGCTTACCTAACAAGTTCTGACGGAAGCGTCCTTGCTTACCTTTAAGCATATCACTTAAAGATTTCAAGGCTCTGTTGCCATCCGATTTCACTGCATTCACCTTACGCGAGTTATCAAATAAAGAATCTACAGCTTCCTGCAACATCCTTTTTTCATTTCTCAAAATCACTTCCGGTGCTTTGATGTCTATCAATCGCTTCAAACGATTGTTTCTAATGATCACTCTTCTGTATAAATCGTTAAGATCCGATGTAGCAAATCGTCCACCATCCAACGGCACCAAAGGCCTTAATTCTGGTGGTATTACAGGAACCATTCTGATGATCATCCACTCCGGGCGATTCTCAATTCTTGTTTTTGCTTCACGGAAAGCCTCAACAACTTTCAATCTCTTCAATGCCTCCGCTTTTCTCTGCTGAGAAGTATCCGTCGCCGCTTGGTGTCTTAGTTCATAAGAAAGCGTATCCAACTCCAATCGACCCAACAATAATTCTAAGGCTTCAGCACCCATTTTTGCGATAAACTTCTGTGGATCATCGTTGTCTAGCAATTGATTCTCCCTAGGAAGTTTGTCCATGATATCCAAGTACTCATCTTCCGTAAGGAAATCCATTCTTTGAATTCCGTCTTCCTCCTTTACACCGGCCTGGATGACCACATATCTTTCATAATAGATTATTTGATCCAACTTCTTTGTAGGAAGCCCTAACAAATAACCAATTTTATTTGGCAATGATTTAAAATACCAGATGTGCGCTACAGGAACCACCAACTCGATGTGTCCCATTCTTTCTCTACGCACTTTTTTCTCTGTCACTTCAACTCCACAACGGTCACAAATAATTCCTTTGTACCGGATTCTTTTATATTTTCCACAATGACATTCCCAATCCTTCACAGGTCCAAAAATTCTTTCACAAAACAACCCGTCCATTTCCGGCTTATATGTTCTGTAGTTGATAGTTTCTGGCTGTGTAACTTCACCATGAGAGCTCTCCAGAATCGACTCTGGAGAAGCAAGGCTAATCGTTACCTTTGAGAAATCATTGTTGATTTTTTTATTTTTTCTAAATGACATATTAATTATATCTAAATAGTGAACTGAAGTCTAATTAATCAAGTGTAATTTCAAGAGCCAATCCTCTTAGCTCGTGTACCAATACATTAAAGGATTCCGGAATGTTCGGCTTGTTCATATTCTCTCCTTTAACAATTGCTTCGTATGCCTTGGCTCTTCCAATAACGTCATCCGATTTAATTGTAAGAATTTCTTGAAGAATATTGGCCGCACCAAATGCTTCCAATGCCCACACTTCCATCTCTCCAAATCTCTGACCACCAAACTGCGCTTTACCACCCAATGGTTGCTGGGTAATTAAAGAGTATGGCCCGATAGATCTAGCGTGCATTTTATCATCCACTAAGTGACCAAGCTTAAGCATATAAGCAATACCCACTGTAACTGGTTGATCAAACCGCTCACCGGTTCTACCATCGTATAAAAAGGATCTACCATATTCTGGCAATTCAGCTTCGGCCAATTCAGCAGCTACTTCTTCCATGGAAGCACCATCAAAAATTGGTGTAGCGTATTTTCTATCCAATTCTTTTCCGGCCCAACCTAAAACAGTTTCATAAATCTGCCCTAAGTTCATCCTTGAAGGTACACCCAATGGATTCAACACGATATCAACCGGCGTTCCATCTGCCATAAACGGCATGTCTTCTCTTCTTACAATGTTGGCAACAACACCTTTATTACCGTGACGACCAGCCATTTTATCTCCAACCTTTAGCTTTCGTTTTTTAGCAATGTAAACCTTTGCCAACTTCACGATGCCTGCAGGTAATTCATCTCCTACTTCCAGAGTAAATCTCTTTCTCTTGAACTCACCGCCTAAATCATTTCTTTTGTTGAAATAAGTTTTGACTAGTTTGACAACATTTCCATTTACATGCTCGTCGTCAGTCCAGTTATCCAATTCTACATCAGAAATTAAATTCACTTCTTGAGGCACGTTGTAGGTACTTTCGTCTCTATAAACGTTTTTCTCAGGGAATAGATTTTCTTTAATATTGCTGGTACTAAACTTAACACCTTTGCTTAAAAGCTCATCTCCAAATTTATGCCTAACACCTTGGCTCACCGCACCATCCAACAATCTTGACAATCGATCAATCATGTTGTCTCGCAACGCCACCAAGTCTTTTCCATAATTGGTTTTGAGCACTTCCACTTCTCTTCTGGCCTTCGCTCTAAGTTCCTTGTCCTTTTTAGGTCTAGAGAACAACTTCGTATCAATAACAACCCCTCTAATCGACGGTCTTGCTTTCAATGAAGCATCCTTTACATCTCCAGCTTTATCACCAAAAATGGCTCTTAATAACTTCTCTTCCGGTGTTGGGTCAGTTTCTCCTTTAGGAGTAATTTTACCAATTAGAATATCGCCTTCTCTAACATCCGCACCAACTCTAATGATTCCATTCTCATCTAAATTCTTAACTGCTTCTTCACTAACATTTGGAATTTCAGAAGTTAATTCTTCCTCTCCTCTTTTTGTATCTCTTACTTCCAACTCATATTCATCAATATGAATGGAAGTGTATATATCTTCTCTTACAACTTTTTCGGATATTACAATCGCATCCTCAAAGTTATAACCCTGCCAAGGCATGTAGGCTACACGTAAGTTTCTACCCAAGGCCAATTCTCCATTATTGGTTCCGTATCCTTCACACAATGGTTGTCCTTTTTCTACTTTATCTCCCTTGATAACAATTGGTACCAGGTTGATACAAGTATCTTGGTTGGTTCTTCTAAATTTTATTAGATCGTAGGTCTTAATGTCATCGTCAAATGCTACTAATTTTTCTTCGTCGTTTAAGAAATAACGTACTACAATCTTGTTGGCATCTACAAATTCAACCACCCCATCATCTTCGGCAGCAACCAACGTTCTTGAATCCATCGCTACACGCTTTTCCATACCTGTACCCACAATTGGAGCTTCAGCTCTTAACAATGGTACAGCCTGGCGCTGCATGTTGGATCCCATCAAAGCACGGTTGGCATCATCATGCTCCAAGAATGGAATCATAGACGCTGCAACTGAAACAATTTGGTTCGGTGCAACATCCATATAGGACAATTGTTTTGGCTCAATAACCGGAAAATCTCCTTCAAAACGAGATTTTACTTTGTCATTTTTGAACTGTCCTGAGTCTTTTATTGGTGCATTGGCCTGTGCAATGTAATGATCGTCTTCTTCCTCTGCTGTCAGGTAAGTCACATGGCTTGTCATATCTACCTTACCTTCTTTTACAGTCCGGTATGGTGTTTCAATGAATCCCATGTTGTTCACTTTTGCATGCACACACAAAGAAGAAATCAAACCAATGTTTGGACCCTCTGGCGTTTCAATCGTACACAAACGACCATAGTGCGTATAGTGAACATCACGTACCTCAAAACCAGCACGCTCTCTGGATAAACCACCGGGCCCTAAAGCTGACATTCTTCTTTTGTGCGTTATTTCAGCCAATGGATTTGTTTGGTCCATGAACTGAGACAACTGGTTGGTTCCAAAGAAGGAGTTAATTACCGAAGATAAAGTTCTTGCATTGATCAAATCAACAGGTTTGAAATCTTCGTTGTCTCTAACGTTCATTCTTTCCTTAATGGTTCTGGCCATTCTAGCCAAACCAACACCAAACTGGCTGTACAATTGCTCTCCTACTGTCCTAACCCTTCTATTGCTCAAGTGGTCAATATCATCCACTACTGCTTTTGCATTGATCAAACCGATCAAGTACTTCACAATTTTAATGATGTCGTCTTTGGTCAATACGCGTTGGTCCAAATCTACATCCTCGGTACCCAATTTCTTATTGATTCTATAACGACCCACTTCTCCCAAATCATAACGCTTATCACTAAAGAATAAGTTGTGAATGATTTCACGGGCGGTTGCTTCGTCTGGTGCTTCGGTATTTCTTAACTGGCGATAGATTTGCTCCACTGCCTCTTTTTCAGAGTTGGAGTTATCTTTTGCCAATGTATTGAAAATGATGTTGTAATCTGTAAGACTAACATCATCTCTATGTAAAATAATAGATTTGGAACCTGAATCCACAATGGTTTCAATGTCCTCCTCCTCAATTATATGGTCTCTTTCTAATAAAATTTCGTTTCTGTCTATCGATACTACTTCTCCAGTATCTTCATCCACGAAATCCTCTGTCCATGTTTTTAAAACACGAGCAGCTAATTTTCTGCCTACACATTTATTCAACGCTTTTGAAGATGCTTCAACTTCTTCAGATAGGCCAAACAAATCCAAAATATCTTTATCCGATCCATAGCCTATGGACCTCAATAAGGTAGTTACAGGAAATTTTTTCTTTCTATCAATGTAAGCATACATAACGCTGTTTACATCGGTAGCAAATTCTATCCAAGATCCTTTGAAAGGGATAATTCTGGCAGAATATAAAGTTGTTCCATTGGTATGCTTGCTTTGTGCGAAGAACACACCAGGAGAACGGTGCAATTGAGAGACAATCACACGTTCCGCACCATTGATAATAAAGCTACCTTTCTTGGTCATATATGGAATATTACCCAAGAATACTTCTTGCTCAATAGGCTCAAAATCTTCGTTTTCCTCGTCGTTACAAGTCAACTTCAGTTTCGCTTTTAACGGAACCGAATAAGTCAACCCTCTATCGATACACTCGTCAACATTGTATTTTGGAGGGTCTATGGTATAATCAATGAATTCAAGAACGAAATTCTCTCTGGAATCAGAGATAGGGAAGTTCTCATTAAACACTTTGAATAGCCCTTCTTGCTTCCGCTTTTCCGCAGGAGTATCAAGCTGAAGGAATTCCTGGAAAGATTGTAATTGCACATCTAAGAAATCGGGATAATCGATTACCGTCTTTAAGGAGGCAAACTTCTTTCTTATTGTAGGTTTGTAACTAGCCAAGGCTTTAATATTTTAATTTAAGAAATGATAAATGGTGAAATTCACCGAAGAATAAATTGAGTACAAACAGGAAAAGACCCCGGTATGCACCAGGGTCTAAAATCCTTTTGGATAAATCTTACTTATCCTCAATTACTTTAATTCAACTTCAGCTCCAACTTCTTCAAGTTGAGTTTTAAGAGCTTCAGCCTCATCTTTAGCAACACCTTCTTTTATAGCTTTCGGTGCGCCATCAACGATTTCTTTCGCTTCTTTAAGACCTAAACCAGTTAGTTCTTTAACAAGTTTAACAACCTTTAATTTAGCTCCACCTGCAGCTTTAAGAATTACGTCGAATTCACTTTTTTCTTCACCACCGGCGGCATCTCCACCACCAGCAGGAGCAGCAACTACCGCAGCAGCAGCTGCAGCAGGCTCAATACCATGTGTTTCTTTTAAGTAATCAGCAAGTTCGTTAACTTCTTTTACTGTCAACTCTACTAATTGATCTCCTAGTGCTTTAACATCAGCCATTATCTAAGCAATTTAATTACGTTCTAAATATTTAGTTTCTTTCAGATAAAGTTTTTAATAAACCACCAATGTTGGCTTTTCCGCTCTGAAGGGCAGAAACAACATTTTTCGCTGGTGATTGTAATAAGGTAATAACCTCTCCAATAAGTTCGCCCTTAGATTTAAGCTCGCTTAAGAATGTAAGATTTTCCTCACCGAAATAAAATTCCGCATCGATCGAAGCAGCTTTCAACAACGGTTTTTTTCCACCGCTCTTCTTTCTGTATTCTTTCAATACTTTAGCAGGAAGATTTGCGTTTTCTGCCGAAGCAAACATAACGCCTGAAAATCCTTTTAAAGTTGTATATAAATCGGTATAGTCTCCCTCCAGGTTATCCAATGACTTTTGTATCAAGGTATTTTTGAAGACTTTATAGCCTATGCCCTTTTCGTGGCACAATCTTCTAAAGTCATTTACCTCAGCAACAGTCAGCGAAGACGAGTCAGTCAAATAGAAGCTTTCAAACTCCTGAAACTTACCCGTCAAACCTTCAATGATTTGTGCTTTTTCTTCTCTAGTCATGTCTATAGTCCAGGTATAGAGTTTGTATCAAGTTTGACAACTGGGCTCATAGTACTTGAAAGGTTTACTGACTTAAAATAAGTACCTTTAGCTGAGGCCGGTTTCAACTTTGAAATAATTTGAACAATCTCAGTAACATTGTCCCTAATTTGTTCTGCTGTAAAAGAAGCTTTACCAATACTCAAGTGAATGATTCCAGCTTTGTCCACCTTAAAATCCACTTTACCAGCTTTAACATCTTTTACCGCCTTTGCTACATCCAAGGTAACGGTTCCGGCTTTTGGGTTTGGCATAAGGCTTCTTGGCCCTAAAATTCTACCCAAACGACCGACTTTTGCCATCACGGTAGGCATGGTGATAATAACATCAATATCCAGCCATCCGCCTTCAATTTTCTTTATGTACTCATCCAATCCGACGTGGTCTGCACCTGCATCTTTTGCTTCCTGCTCTTTGTCAGGAGTACAAAGTACCAGTACTCTCACTTCTTTTCCCGTTCCGTGAGGAAGCGTGGCAACACCTCTCACCATTTGATCTGCTTTTCTTGGATCAACACCAAGTCTAACATCTATGTCAACCGAAGCATCAAACTTCGTAAATGTAACCTCTTTTACTAGTGCTGCAGCATCCTCAAGAGCGTACTCTTTCGAAGCGTCTAATTTTGCAGCAACTGCCTTTTGATTTTTTGTTAATTTCGCCATTATTCGACTTTCAATTAATTATCCCATGGGGCAGCACCATCAACAGTAACGCCCATACTTCTTGCAGTACCTGCTACCATTCTCATGGCAGACTCAATCGTAAATGCATTCAAATCAGGCATTTTTGTCTCCGCAATCAATTTCACTTGATCCCAGCTTATAGATGCTACTTTAATTCTATTTGGTTCAGCCGAACCTGATTTTAATTTTGCTGCTTCCTTAATCAACACGGGTGCTGGAGGAGTTTTTACAACAAAATCAAAAGATTTATCACTGTAAATAGTAATAAGAACCGGTATTACCTGCCCTTGTTTATCCTGTGTTCTCGCATTGAATTGCTTACAGAACTCCATGATATTAACACCCTTACTACCAAGTGCTGGCCCCACTGGAGGCGAAGGGTTAGCCGCGCCACCTTTGACTTGCAGCTTTAAATACCCAGTTATTTCCTTAGCCATTTCTTACCTAGTCTAATTTTTCTACTTGCATATAGTTTAATTCAACAGGAGTATTCCTGCCGAATATCTTAACCGTAACGTTGAGCTTTTTTCGCTCTTCGAATACTTCTTCAACAACTCCAGTAAATCCACTGAAGGGTCCATCCATCACTTTGATGCTTTCTCCTACAATGTATGGAGTTTCCAACTGCTCACCAGTATCTTCCGCCTCATCCACTTTACCTAAAATCCTGTTGATTTCAGATTGTCTCAAAGGAACAGGCTTTTTGGCACTGCCAGAACCGGCATCCCCTAAAAACCCAATCACACCTGGAATACTCGTCACAATATGAAAAGCTTCTCCATGTGACAAATCAGCTGACACAAGAACATATCCAGGAAAGAAATTTCTTTCCCTAACTCTTTTCTTGCCATTCCTCATCTCATACACCTTTTCAGATGGAATCAATACTTGAGGAATATATTCTTCCAATTTCTCGCGCTCAATTTCGGTTTCGAGATAGGCTTTCACCTTTTTCTCTTGCCCGCTGACCACTCTTAATACGTACCACTTCAATTCTGCCATAACACTTTATTATTAAAATAAATCGCTATAAAACCATTCCATGGCATTTCTAAAAGCGTAGTCGATAGCACCGATCACGACAGCAAATATTAAAGAAGCC
Organism: Cytophagales bacterium Alg240-R148; assembly: GCA_900537185.1. Lineage (GTDB taxonomy): Bacteria > Bacteroidota > Bacteroidia > Cytophagales > Cyclobacteriaceae > Alg240-R148. The sequence continues at coordinate 64,987 of LS999826.1, read as the reverse complement.
ACTAGCACCAAAATTGAACTATTTTGAAGGTCATTGTATTTAGGCCAGCTTACTTTGTTTTTCATTTCATCAAATGAATCCAAAAGAAATTCCTTTAACTTTTGCATATTTTTATATCTATTTTTTAATAAATTAGATCCGCACGGGTGGAGAGACTCGAACTCCCGACACCTGGTTTTGGAGACCAGTGCTCTACCAACTGAGCTACACCCGTATAACGTCGCAGCCAAAATCGGACTGCAAAGTTATGGAAATATTTTTATAAAACAAAAGCGCTTTTAAATAATAAAAGCGCTTTCCTTAAAATATTTTATTTACTCTATGATTTCAGTAACCTGACCAGAACCTACAGTTCTACCACCTTCTCTGATAGCAAATCTAAGTCCTTTTTCCATAGCAACTGTGCTGATCAAATCAACAGTAATTGTTACGTTATCACCAGGCATTACCATTTCAACACCGTCTGGCAACATAATCTCACCAGTTACATCTGTTGTTCTCAAGTAAAACTGTGGTCTGTATCTGTTGAAAAATGGAGTGTGACGTCCACCTTCTTCTTTAGACAATACGTAAACTTCAGCTTTGAATTTTTTATGAGGCGTTACAGAACCAGGCTTAACGATTACCATTCCTCTTTTGATGCTTTCTTTTTCAACACCTCTTAAAAGAAGACCAACGTTGTCACCAGCTTCACCTCTATCTAATATTTTTCTGAACATTTCAACACCAGTAATTGTTGATGTCAAGTTTTCAGCTCCCATTCCAAGAATTTCTACTGGATCTCCAGAGTTGATTACACCTCTTTCGATTCTACCAGTAGCAACAGTACCTCTACCAGTGATAGAGAATACATCTTCAACAGGCATCAAGAAATCTTTATCGATTGCTCTTTCTGGAAGAGGAATATACTCATCCACTGCAGTCATTAACTCATCTACTTTAGCAACCCACTCTGGCTCGCCGTTCAAAGCACCTAGAGCAGATCCTTGAATCACAGGAAGGTCATCACCTGGGAAATCATAATCAGAAAGCAATTCTCTGATTTCCATTTCTACAAGCTCTAACAATTCTGGATCATCTACTAAATCCACTTTGTTCATGAAAACTACTAATGCTGGTACACCAACCTGTCTTGAAAGAAGGATGTGCTCTCTTGTCTGAGGCATTGGACCATCTGTAGCTGCAACAACGATAATAGCGCCGTCCATTTGGGCTGCACCAGTTACCATGTTCTTTACATAATCCGCGTGACCCGGACAGTCAACGTGAGCATAGTGTCTGTTTTCTGTTTGGTACTCGATGTGCGAAGTATTAATTGTAATACCTCTTTCTTTTTCTTCTGGAGCGTTGTCAATTGCTGAGAAGTCTTTAACTTCAGCAAGACCTTTATTAGCAAGCACAGAAGAAATAGCTGCTGTCAAAGTTGTTTTTCCGTGGTCAACGTGACCAATTGTGCCGATATTTACGTGTGGTTTCGACCGGTCAAATGTTTCTTTAGCCATATTTGAAAATCCCCGATTTAATTAATATTGTAATTATATAATGTTTATATATGAGAAAATTGGTTACAATTCACCAATGGAGTTGTAACCAACTTTGCAATTCGAGCCAATGAGGGGAATTGAACCCCTGACCTCTTCCTTACCAAGGAAGCGCTCTACCCCTGAGCTACATCGGCTTGTCCTTATAACAAGCCTTTGCTTCAAAGGAATAAAATAAAGAGCGGGCGATGAGATTCGAACCCACGACCTACAGCTTGGAAGGCTGTCGCTCTACCAACTGAGCTACGCCCGCTTTTTTCTTCATATTCCATATGAAGATCAACAGTGGGGAGAGCAGGATTCGAACCTGCGAAGTCGTAAGACAACGGATTTACAGTCCGTCCCAGTTGGCCGCTTTGGTATCTCCCCGTATTAGTCATTATCTTTTAAGAACACCCTCAAATCGCTGCCTTTTTAACTGGCCTTCCGTTTTAAGGAGATGCAAAATTATATGGTTTTTCATAACAGTCAAACTTTTAATGAAAAAAAAAATAAATAATTTTGCAAACAACTGATTTGTAGCTGTTTACAATAAAAATTATTTCTTCTTTAATACTTATTTATATGCGCTTTCCACTATTTTATTAACTTTGGCATAAATCCTAACACCATGAACGTTAAAATCAACAAGCAAGAAGGCTTCAACTTAAAAAAGATTGCGGATTCTAAATACAGCATCAACGGAGTTGCTTATGACGCAGACATACAATTTATAAGCCCGAATTCGGTTCACATCATCATTAACGGCGCTTCCATTACAGTAAATCGCAAATCTGTAGAAGACAATAAAAACATGACTTTTTCTATCGATGGAGAAGATTTTACCGCAGAAATACAAGATGAACTAGACATTCAACTTGAAAAAATGGGAATCAACCAAGCCGATTTAAACCAAAACAACAACATAGAAGCTCCAATGCCTGGTTTAATATTGGACATTCTAGTAAAAGAGGGAGACTCTATTGAAAAAGGTACGCCAATGTTAATTTTGGAAGCAATGAAAATGGAAAACGTCATTAAGTCACAAGGGGCTGGAATAGTCGGTTCCATCCACGCAAGCAAAGGACAAAGTGTAAACAAGAAGGACCTGCTTATTACTTTTGAATAATTCTTAATAAATAGAAACGGTTATTTTTTTACGGTTTGACCAGACTTTTCTTTATGGTTTACATATATTTGCAACAATTTACCCTGTTGGGTTCCATAACTATTTGTCAATTTTGTCCAAATGAAATATAAAAGAGTACTTTTAAAACTAAGCGGAGAAGCCCTAATGGGGTCGAAACAATACGGCATTGATCCTGTAAGATTAGAACAGTATGCACAAGAAATTCTTAAAATAAAAGAATTGGGTGTAGAAGTGGCTATCGTCATCGGAGGGGGTAACATATTTAGAGGAGTCGAAGCAGAGGCATCCGGGATTGATCGTGTACAAGGAGATTATATGGGTATGCTGGCTACCGTCATCAATGCCATGGCCCTCCAGAGTGCTCTAGAAAAAGCTGGTCTGTATACCCGACTCATGTCTGGGATAAAAATGGAACAGGTTTGTGAACCCTTCATTAAAAGACGGGCGGTCCGACACCTTGAAAAAGGAAGAATAGTGATTTTCGGAGCAGGAATTGGAAACCCATACTTTACAACTGATTCAACTGCAAGTTTAAGGGCCATTGAGGTGCAGGCAGATGTAGTACTAAAGGGCACTAGGGTAGATGGTGTGTATACCGCCGATCCAGAAAAAGATCCATCCGCGGTTAAATATTCAAGCATTTCTTTTCAGGAAGCCTATGAAAAAGAATTGAACATTATGGATATGACTGCGTTTACATTATGCAAAGAAAATCAACTGCCTATCATCGTTTTTGACATGAATAAAAAAGGCAATTTAACCGATATAATTCAAGGAAATAATAACGGAACTATTATTAAGTAATAGCTATAACTGCAATTTAAAAATGGAAGAGATTGAAATGTTTTTAGAAGAAGGACGTGAACAAATGCAAAAAGCAATTGAACACGTCACTTCTGAACTACTAAAAATTAGAGCTGGTAAGGCCATGCCTTCTATGCTTGATGGACTTAGTGTTGAATATTATGGTGCGATTACTCCCTTAAGTCAGGTAGCTTCGGTGAACACGCCCGATGCCCGTACCTTACTTATCAAACCTTGGGAAAAGACTTTGATCTCGGAAATTGAAAAAGCTATCATCAATAGCGACTTGGGGTTGAATCCTCAAAACGATGGTGAAAATATCATTATCAACATCCCGATGTTAACAGAAGATAGAAGGCGTGACTTGGTCAAACAAGTGAAAGGAGAAGGTGAAAATGGAAAAATTCGAATGAGAAACATCCGAAAAGACACCAATGACTCCATTAAAAAACTTCAAAAAGATGGTGTGTCAGAAGACGCCATTAAAAATGGTGAAGAAATGGTGCAATCTCTAACCAATGAATTTACCAAAAAAATTGATGCCTTGTTGGCCAAAAAAGAAACAGAAATTATGACTGTTTAATGTTAAAAAAAGGGAGGCCAAAGCCTCCCTTTTTTTTAGTTAAATAAGTCATCTACATTTGCGGCTATTCCTACCTTTACCCCAAAATCTCTAAACTGCCCATCTTGATAAGAAGAGATTGCTTCTAGCCTGAAAAATCTAAATATATAATTAATCCCATAGCCCACTTCAACATAATTATTAGCTGCTGGAGTGGTCATATAATTGGCAATAAAACTCTCTTTTATTCCCATCATTCTTAAAATCGGAATTTGTGTAACTGCTAATTTCCTGAACTGAAAATTCATGGATCCCGTAAAATATTTATCCTTGGTACTAAAATCATAATAAGGCAACAACCTAAAGGAACCAACAGGATCGGTGGTAACGAAAGGTGTTCTATTACCCAAGAAATGTTTGAAATCCGGGAAATACATTTTATCAGCATTCAAAAACTGACCATAATTGGCTTTGATATCAATAATTGCTCGTGCGCCAGCTTTTATTTTGTGTTTATAACCAAATTGAATTAAATCAAAATCAACTGCGCCCTCCAAAACATCGGGAAGCCCTTTGGTATAGTCCAAACTAAAGGTTGGGTAAAAACTGTTCAATCGATACTTTCGCTTATTCCTTATATAGAATTTTTGGAAAGGCCGGTATTCCACATGGGCCATAAAAATACTTGCCTTGTGGTCTTCGAATTTAGTATCTCCTATTTCAACATTGGTTGGGGCATTGGAAGTATACCTTTTGTTATCGCTTTTAACAAATGAATAATTGGAAAGGTTGTCTAAGGATTTTCTGTCTTCGTATTTAAAACCAAGGGACACTCCAAAAAGATGGGACCAATCCTTTTTGATTTGAAAATTAACAAAATCTTTCCCATAAATTTTCATATGATTTTCTCCCATGAACAAACTTGTAAAGGTATTTACCAGCGGATGAATTGGCTCGTCGGAATTAAGCTGGTTGATGTATTTGCCCCCCTCTAACTTAATAGTTCCCTTCTTATAGCGCTCTCCAACAGAATAAATTCCGCTCAATGTCCCATTCAATTCTCTTCGATCAAAACCATACCGGAATTTAGGCTCTACTTTTAACCACCCCATGTTTTCATAGGTCTTGGTATAGTTCATAATGAACTCCGCATTATACCCCTCTACAGAGTTAAAATTAATGGTAACAATGGTTGGTTCTATTCTCACATGGGCTTTGTCTCCTACTTTGTAAACATTACCAAAGAGTAAGTCAAACATTTTAAAACCACCTCGTTTGGTTGTTTTTAAAGTATCCCCGCTTCTTTCTTTTTTCTCCGCCAACGCCATACTATCCATTTTATAATACCCTTTTTTCTCTAGGTCCGTTAGTGGAATAGGGCGTATGGCATCCCAGTAGGCGGAGTCTTTTTTATGCGCCAAAGAATCCACTTTAAAAGACTCAACATAGGCTACTTCCTTATTTTTCCCTTTGTCTTTTCTTTCCTGTTTTTCATATTCATTCAATAACTTTCTCAAGTCTTTACGGGTTACTTCTTTGCCCATAGCAAGTTGCTCTTGTGCCTGAATGTTCTTACTATCAGGTTTTAGTTTGATCTTTTTGGCCAACTCTTTTTCCACTTTTTCATCAATTACTTCCAATTCCAGATCCAGGTCTGGGTTAAGTGTTACTTTGTACTCTGCTGCTGTTGCTAAGTAGTTGTACTCAAAGTCAAAACCAAATACCTTTCCGGTAACAAAAAATTCGTGGCTGATTGGCATCCATACATTGGACTCAAGAGGTTCATAAATTTGTTTTATTCTAAACTTAATACCAAGCTTGGTTGTGTAGAAGTCCAAACTATGGATGGCCCATAGATCTTCCACAATATAGATAACACCCTCAAAAACATCATCGCCTCTAGACCGAGGTTTTACTTTTATTTTGCTTATTTCGTACCCCCGATCTTTGAAGGTTCCCATATAAGTGAATTTATAATAAGAAAAGGCCTTAGGGGAAAGCGGTGAGATGGCTCCAGCTAGATCTTTATCATAAAAACTACCATTTATATAACCATTTGGGCTGGTATTGTTGTCCTCTCCAATGGCACGAACTGAAATAACTTTTTCATCGTATTGATTGGGGCGAGTATAATTTATTTCGCTAACAGATTCTGTTACAAAGGCAAAAGTTGAATCAATCCCTTCCTTTTTCATAGCTTTCCTCATGAAAAAAGGCACATCTTTTAACCTCCCAGACCCCTTAACATATACTTTACAAGAATAAGAATCCAACTGTTGGGTATGGTATTTTGCCTTGGCAATGGCCCGTCTCATTATGGAATAGGCTGGATCTTCTTTACCAGCTTTTATTTCGACGGCCCGTAATACTACAGATTCTGGCATAAGTTGAATATCCAAGGCCACATAATCATCGACCACCACAATACTCTTTTCTACAGTTTTATACCCCAAGTATTGGTACACAACATTGTAAGTACCTGGTGCTAATCTTACTTGATAATCCCCTTCTTCATTGGTTGTACCTCCCGAAGCAGTTTCTTTGATGTATACCGTCGCAAATGCAAGTGGCTCTTTATTGTCGTCTACAATTCTACCTTTAATCCCTTGTGCCTTAGCCCATAAGGGTCCAACGACTAAAAAAAACACAAACAAATACATCTTGATTTTCATAGCTAACGAGTTTTTCCAATTTGTCCAACACTTATAATACACTCTATAACAAAGTTACGTTGTAATTATTATTGGATAGATGTAAAATAACAATGAATGGTTGTATGGGCTGATAAAATTATTTAAAAAGCTTTCTCGCTTCTATCAGTTCCTTAACCTTTTCAGGAACAAGGTATTGAATGTCGCGCCCTTTTCTTATGGCTTCTCTGATAAATGTTGCAGAAATATCCAACAGCGGTGCATCAATCATTTTTATTGCCACATGGTTGCGCAAATTAGAGTTAACGCTGGAAGGTCTTGGGTATACTAAAACTGAATGCTCTAACAAAATTTGTTCGTAATTTTTCCATTTGGGAAACGATTTCAAATTATCCTCTCCAATTATCAATGAAAAATTATAGTTGGGGTGTTTTTCTTTTAAGTAGGTTAAGGTGTCAATTGTGTAGCTTGGTTTTGGCATATTGAACTCAACGTCTGTCACGCCTAGCCGATCGTTGCTGTCAATCGCCTCTCTTACTAAATCCAATCGATCAAATTCCGACAACAAAGAATTACTTTTTTTAAATGGGTTTTGAGGGGAAACCACAAACCAAACTTTATCTACATGTTCGTTTTGTACAATGGTATTGGCAATGATTAAATGGCCAATGTGTATCGGGTTAAAGGAACCGAAATAAAGCGCAATATTCATATTATACTAGTCCTTGAATTGGTCGTACAAATCAATTGCTGTTGCCAGCGCCCGGTCCAAATCGTCGTTTACAATGGTTACATCAAACTTGTCTTCGAACTTCATTTCAAATTCCGCCTTGTAGATTCTTCTAGACAAACTCTCGTTGGACTCTGTCCCTCTATCGTTGAGGCGTTCTTTTAAAACATCCAAGGATGGTACTTTCACAAAAATAGACAATGCCTTGTCTTTAAAATATTCTTTAAGGTTGAGGCCGCCTTTCACGTCCACATCAAAAATTACATTTCTCCCCTCATCCCAAATTCTTTGGATTTCTGATTTCAGGGTACCATAAAAATTGCCGGCATACACTTCTTCCCATTCAATGAATTCTTCTTTATCTATTTTGTCTTTGAATTCATCTTGAGACAAAAAATAATAATCCTTACCATTGATTTCTTCTCTTCCTCGTTTGTCTCTGGTACAAGCAGAAATTGAGAATGCTAAGTCATTTTGAGACTCTAGCAAGTGTTTCACTATGGTTGTTTTCCCCGAACCAGATGGTGCAGAAAAAATAATAGCTTTTCCTCCGGGCATATTAGACTGCTAAATTATCAATTTTACTTTTTATTGCTTCTTTTAAATCTTGCGGAACATGTTGGCCACAACATTTTTGTTTTAGCAATTCTTTAATGGCAAAATCGACATTGTAAGATTTAAAACAAGGCATACAGTTTTTTAAATGCTCGTCGAATTCTGCTTTTAGCTTCTCATCCGCTTGTCCATCCAACACCACTTGAAGCATTTCCAAACATTTCTGTTTCTCACAAGCCCCTTCGGCATTAGAGTTTTCGTTAGTTTTTTCCATTTATTCTACAAAAATGATTCAATTATTTGTATTTACATCAATATCCCATCTTTTTTGCATAGCCAGAAAGCATTTCTTTTAACAAGTTTCTAGCCCTATGCAACCTCGATCGTACAGTCCCTATCGGAATATCCAATATTTTTGCCATTTCGTCATACTTAAAACCTTCCAAGTCACATAGAATAATGACGGTTCTAAAATCAACATCCAATGCATTCAAAGCATTTGAAATTTCATCGCCAATCATGTCTTGCAAAGAATCAACTCTTAAATCTGGAGTGATTGGTTCGTCGATATCATCAGAATTATAGTATGTTTCAACTTCTTGATAATCGATCTTTGTGGGCGCTTTGCTCTTTTTACGAAAATCATTAATGAAGCTGTTTTTTAATATGCGAAACAACCATGCCTTGGCATTAGTTCCTTGCTCAAAGGAATCTATGAACCGGAAAGCCTTTAAATAAGTATCCTGCACCAAATCTTTAGCGTCGTCCTCATCAAAAGTTAATCTAAAAGCAAAGTTATACATCGAATCCAGGTGTGGAAAAAACTCCGATTTAAAAATTCTATTTTTCTCGTCCAGAGAATATTTTTTTTTAGCTGCTTCAGACATATATTTCAAAAATAAGAAATTCTACAATACAAAATAAGAAAATAAACAGGTTACAATAACCATACTAGTATTTAAATCCCGAAATATCAGACAAAAGAGCACGATTCAATAGAATCATTGCGTCAAAATGTCATATAAAACGAATCCCTAGACTCTTTACCAAAAAATTCCTTTCTTTACACCCAATTACAATAACATGGGCCATTCAAAAATATCTGGTGTAATCATAACATTCAACGAAGAAAACAACCTTCGCCGATGCATCAACAGCTTAATACCTGTTGTAGATGAGATTGTTGTGGTGGATTCTTTCTCAACTGATGCAACCAAAAATACAGCTTTGGAGCTGGGAGCAATCTTTATTGAAAATGAATTCAAAGGCCATATTGAACAAAAAAACTTTGCTGTTGCACAAGCAAAACACGACTTTATTTTGTCTTTGGACGCAGACGAAGCCCTGTCTCCGTTATTGATGGAGACCATTCTAAAGATTAAAAACAATCCGACCCACCAAGCTTATGCCATTAACAGAATAACCTCCTACTGCGGGCAATGGATACGACACAGTGGCTGGTACCCCGATAGAAAAGTGAGGCTTTGGAATAAAAACATAGGTAAATGGACCGGAGAAAACCCTCATGACAAAGTTACCATTAAGGATGGCGTCTCCATTGGTTTGATAAAAAAAGACATACTGCATTATAGTTTCCCTACCATATCCAGCCATGCTCAAACGGCGGATAATTTTTCTGAAATTGCAGCAAAGGAAAGTTTTAAAAAAGGTAAAAAAGCAAATCTGTTGGTCCATATTGTTTTGAATCCAGCTTTTACATTTTTCAAAAAATACATTATCGATCGAGGGTTTCTTGATGGGTACAATGGTTTTGTAATCGCCGTGTTGTCTGCACACAGCAACTTCCTCAAATACACTAAACTAAGGGCATTGTATGCAAAAAACAATGAAAAGAATACTGATATCTAGAACCGACAATATAGGAGATGTAATTTTAACACTTCCTTTAGCAGGCATTTTAAAAGAGAAGTTTCCTGCAAGTCAAATTGTGTTTTTAGGAAAAGGGTATACCGTGCCCATTATTGAACGTTGTAAGGCCGTTGATGAAGTAGCAGACTGGGATGTGTTGAAAAATGACTTTGAAGCATTTAAAGAGTTGCAAATCGATGTTATACTTCATGTTTTTCCCAATAAACAAATTGCCCAATGGGCAGCACGGGCCAAAATACAAGTGCGAATAGGAACCAGCCATAGACTATTTCACTGGTTCTATGCCAATAGAAAAGTGGGTTTTTCAAGAAAAAAAAGTGCGCTACATGAAAGTGAGCTGAACCAAAAACTACTTGCCCCATTAGGCATCCATGGAATCATTCCAAAAGAACAATTGTACCCCTACGTTCAATGGGAAACCAACCTCCAGCCCAAGTTCAACTTCGGCCATGGTAAGAAAAAATTAATCTTCCATACAAAATCCAAAGGGAGCGCTAAAGACTGGCCATTGTCCAACTATTTAGAACTCGCCAAACGCTTTCCAGCTTCGGAATTCGCAATTTATATAACAGGCACCAAAGCCGAAGGAGAACAAATCAGATTAGAATGTCCCCAAATTTTTGATCTACAACATGTTTTCGATGTGACTGGTCAGTTTTCCCTTACCGAATTTTGTGATTTTATTGCACAATGTGATGGGCTTTTGGCTTGTTCAACAGGACCATTGCACATCGCCTCTACTTCTGGTATATTTACTCTAGGGCTGTACCCCAATAAGAGACCCATGCACCCCGGAAGGTGGTCTCCTATTGGAGCCAATGCCCACTTTTTAGAAGAAAAATCCGAAAACAACCAGCAAACACTCAATATTGGCTGTGATTTGGTTTTTAACGAAATTATAAATGGCATATAACACCCAAATCAATTTTTTATACCGGAATAGATGTGTTTTGAAAAATTTTATTTCAAAATAAAATTAATATTTCCAAAACCCTATGTACTATTCTGCGTATGAATATGGTAACGATTTATTACGCTCTTTTAATCAAAGGTCATAAACGTAATAGGTTAGGTTTAGGTTAAAATAAAAAGAGAAGAGTGCAGACGGCACTCTTCTTTTTTAGTTCAGTACCTTGTATTACCCACTACATGACAATACACAATGACTAAAATTTCAGAATTTTTCATATGGTGCTCTGGCGCTAATTTGAGCACCGTTAGAAGGTGTCCCTCCGAAAGGTCAAAATACGTTGGAATCGGAGGCACTGTTCTGTTTACAGGTATATTTGCAGCGCTATCAGGTGGTTATGCCATAGACACCATATTCGACAATTATCTCTATGCCATTTTATTTGGTCTTTTATGGGGGCTCATGATATTTAATTTAGATCGGTACATCGTATCTAGTATTAAAAAGGAAAAGAAAAAAAGCAAAGAGTTTCTATTTGCGCTGCCAAGAATCATTTTAGCAGTGTTTCTTTCGTTGGTAATAGCCAAACCACTCGAATTAAAAATTTTCGAAAAGGAAATTGAGGTCGAGCTGGAATCCATCCAATTAGAAAAAAAACAACAACTCGAACAGAAAATTAGAATTTCCTATGACTCCATAATAGCCACCTACGAAAAAAAAGTAAAAACCAATCAACAACAACTCCACCTACAAGCAGACAAAAGAGACGCTCTTATGCTGCGGGCCCAAAGAGAAGCGGACGGAACGGGAGGCAGTGGACAGCGCAATGCTGGCCCCATCTATAAATTAAAGAAAGCAGATGCGGACAAAGCCAACCAGGAGTATTTGGATAACAAAAAAGGGATAGACTCCTTAAACCTTACTTACCAGAGTGAAATATCTTTGCTAGAAAAGGAGAAAAAAAACAACTTAAAAGAAGTTAACACTTCTCAATACAATGGCATAGCTGCCCGCCTACATGCCCTTTCTGAGTTATCCACCTCCAACCATGCCATTGCCATAGCCAATATTTTCATAATTCTACTTTTTATCGCGTTGGAAACAGCACCAATATTTGTTAAAATCATTTCACATCGAGGGCCCTATGACGACATCATCCAGGCACATGAACATAAATTTCTTGTTCACAGAGCTGAGAAAATAACTTCTGCCAATTTTACAGCAAAAAAATCAGGTTCCAAGTTGGATGCTGCCGAAAATGACTACCTGATTTCTGAACTAGAAAATGCTCTTAAATAACATAAATAACACAGGCTTGTTTTGTACTCTTTCTAAATTCCCTTTTCTTTATACCTGAGAATAAAAAAGAGCAGTGTATTGTTTTTTATAGGTGATATTTTTAAAAAGTACAGAAACAAAAGCGACGAATGGCTTTTGACGCTATACCGGCAGAAAGAAGATACGGAAATCTTATCGGTTCTTTTTGAGCGGTATGTTGCAATGTTATTTGGGGTAAGCAGGAAGTACCTTGGTTCTGATTTCCAATGTGAAGATGCCGTAATGCATGTTTTTGAATCATTGCCTGGGTTGGTACTAAAAAGTGAAGTGAAAAATTTCAGAAGTTGGGTATATGTTGTTATGAAAAACCATTGTTTGATGGAGCTGAGAAAACAAAAACACAGCACAACATCCATAGATTCAGTAGAAAATAACGAAAGGTTTGTGGAATTTGATCCTTTCGAGCATCCTACAAATGAGCACGAAGCTAAATTAAACAATTTAGAATACTGCTTGGAGCAACTTAAAGCGGAACAAAAAACATGCATCACTTTGTTTTATATTGAAAAACAATGTTATGCAGACATTGCACATCAAAGTCGGCTAGATATTAAAAAAGTTAAAAGTGCCATCCAAAATGGGAAGCGCAATTTGAAAAATTGTATCGAACAGCGAAATGGATAAAACAAAATCTAATAACATATCATTTTCTAATAAAACACTGCTTCAATATGTCAATGGTGAATTGAGTAGTGCGGATGCCCACGAAATTGAAAAAGCTGCTTTAATGGATCCATTTTTAGCCGAGGCACTAGAAGGTTTAGAAAAAAGCCAAAAGCCGAGTCAATCTGTTCAATCCATACAAGCCAAATTACAAGGCAGACGACCTGCTTATCAAAGAATTTTGTTAGTAGCTGCGTCCATTGCGTTATTGGCGACCATAACAATTTCATTATTCCAAAATTCAACATGGAAAAAAGAAGAAGCCATAGCTTACCAAGACCATTTGGCTACAAGTGAACCCGAAAACGACCAAACGGCATCCAACCAAGTTCCGAGCCCAGCAGAACAACTAGTACCGGAACAAAACGAAGGGGACATAGCACTCCAAGAAGAAACCTCTTCTATGGAACCAAACACTGACTCTCAGATTGGGCAGGCTATTGAAATACCCCAACAAGATTCCTCTCGCACCAATCCAAGTGGCAATTTATCTTTTTTAGTTACAAAGAAAATAACCGGGATAGTATTGTCCGAAGACCAGCGCCCAATTGCCGGAGTTGTAATTGAAACCAACGACACGGAAGTTGGCACTTTGACCAATGACAAAGGAGAATTTGAAATTGTTGTTCCAGAAAGTGCTGATTTATTAACTTTTTATAGCGCAGGTTTCGAACCTCAACAACACGACATAAAAGACGGTGAAAACATTGACATCACCCTAGCCAAGGATGCCGAAGAAAATTATGCCTACAATATCGAATCTAAAAACAACAATTCAACAAGCGCAGGGTATTTACCGGCGCGCCCAATTGATGGTTATCGCGAATTCAATAAATACCTGAACAAACTTAAAAAAGACCTTAAAAAGAAAGGTGTTCTAGGCACTTTGGAATACACAATTCAATTAAATGCGCTTGGTCAAATTATTGGTGTACAAACTAACAAAGGAGCAGATTCCGCTGTTAATAAAAAAGTAATCGAGTACCTCAAGAAAGGGCCACTATGGAGCCCAGCTGTTTCAGGATCTACCAATGTTGCATCCGATGAGAAGATTACATTAGAAATTAAATAAAAAAAAGGGAAGCCAAACAGCTTCCCTTTTTTGTTTTGTTACTCTGGTGTTTTTTCATCTGGATATTCCTTCTTGAAACTTTCCCAGTACTTCCCTACTGTTCCCTTCATATCTTTATGAAGCAACAATATCCCGATAAGGTTTGGAATAGTCATTACTGCAATGGTGATATTGGCAATGTTCCAAATTATGGCTGTATCGGCATAAGATGCAAACATGAACCCTGCGACATATACAATTCTATATATTATCACGTACTTCGACCCAAATAGAAATGTGGTAGCCCTATCTCCATAATACGACCATGAAATTGCAGTTGAAAATGCAAACAACAACAATCCTATTGTAACTATATACTTCCCAAAGTCTCCGAAAAAACTAATTTTAAATGCCTCTGCAGTTAATGGAGCACTGTGTATCAAAGATTTTCCGTTAAAAGAAACCCCACTTTCTGGTAACTTGACTACGCCGTTGGTCACCTCAATTTGGCCTGAATAATTCTCTTTTTTAAATTTAATTAGTACATCTTCTGCAATGGACCTTGCATGGATAACTGTCACTTCGTTGGTAATTTTACCACCTGAAACTTCTAATGTCCCGCTAAACGCGTCGATTTCATTTCCATTTACCATGTAATCATGCAAACGGGCTACGTCCTCTTTGTTGTCTTCGTTGTACACCCTCGATAAGACCGTCACCTCAGACATAGCAAATTTATTGTCGAATTTCTTTTTCCAAACCCCGGAAGAAAGCAAAACCAAACCAGTAACGCTACAAATTATAATGGTATCGATAAATGGTTCTAGTATTGCAACCAAGCCCTCTGACACTGGCTCATGAGCTTTAGCAGCAGCATGTGCTATTGGGGCTGATCCTTGACCTGCTTCATTTGAAAACAAACCTCTCCCAACTCCTTTTTGAAAAGCAAATGCAAAATTGGCTCCAATGAAACCTCCAATTGCAGCACTTCCCGTAAACAAATCAGAAAAGATGGAAACAATGGAAGGAATGATGTTATCGTAGTTGTAAAATATAACTGCAAAAGCTCCGATAAAATAAACCAAAGCCATGGATGGCACCAATTTAGAAGTCACCTTCACTATTCTTTTAATACCACCTAGAATCACCAAGGCTAAAAGAACAGATAATACTGCTCCTGTAATCCATTGCTCAATCCCAAAAGTAGATTTAACTGTTGTAGCAATATTGTTCACTTGTGGCATGTTACCAGTTCCGAAAGAAGAAAGTATGGTTGCAAAAGCAAAAATACCAGCCAGCCATTTAAGGTTCAGTTTATTCTTCATGTAATACATCGGGCCCCCAGCCATTGTGCCATCCGCTGTTTTTTCTCTATACTTGTGCGATAAAGTAACCTCAACAAATTTAGTAGTCATACCAAATGTGGCAGTAACCAACATCCAAAACAAAGCAGCTGGCCCCCCCAGGTGAACGGCCAATGCCACCCCACCAATATTACCTGTTCCAACAGTACCTGAAAGTGCTGTAGCCAAGGCTTGAAAGTGGGACGCATCCCCCTCATCGGTTTTTTTATCAAATTTACCTTTTAGAACTTTGATGGCGTGTCCGAAATACCTGACTTGAGGGAACTTTAAATAAATCGTAAAAAATAAACCTGTTCCCAGTAAAAAATAGGCGAACCAGGGATGGCTCCCTATAAATCCATCTATATATATTAGAAATTCGTTAAATGATTGCATAATTGTGTTTCAAGGTTTTTTTGCATTATTAAACTCACAAATCTATGAAAATTAATCAAGGGCGGAAATGTTTTTTTAAAAGTGGCAACATTTTTTTTTATTATTGCGTTTTATTTAGTACAATTCCCCACTTATCTGACTAACTAGTGCGCAGCAATACCATCAAAACCTTGCAATTAACGCTATTTTTATTGTTAATTGGTTACAATGTCTTTTCACAAAACATGGATTTTAGAAAAGAGTTATTTTATAATTCTTTTGATTTAGAGGCATCAAAAAAATATTTCAACAAACTTGCGGAGCAAGACTATACAACAGCTACCATTACGGGGTACACTGGTGCTGCCTGTGCATTAATAGCCAAACATGCTTGGAATCCTGTAGAAAAGATCAAAAACTTAAATAATTCCAAAAGGCTTTTAGAGAAAGCCATCCAATCCGATTCGAACAATATAGAATTGCGTTTCTTAAGGTACTACATTGAAAAAAACATCCCCTCCTACTTAGGGTACAGCAAAAACATCCAAGAAGACCGCAGCGCCATCATCCACCTTATTCCATTGATCAACCCAACCACATTGGACCCTGGCATTGCACAATACATCTACGAATACCTTTCTGATACCAAAGAATTTTCAAATGAAGAGCTAGTTGCCCTTAAAAAGAAATTGAAACTGATTTAATTAAACCACCTTTTTCTTGATCTCTTTGGCATAGGTCCGGCTCACAGGAAAAGACTTGCCATTTTGCATTTTCACTACCAACCCCCCATTGAAGTGCTTCTCTATTTCGGTGAGGTATTCAATATTGATAATAGTAGAACGGTGAATGCGAATAAATTGGTCCGGGTCTAATTTTGCTTCTAACTTGCTAATTCCCGTTGAACTAAGGAATTGCTCCGCATTAGTCGACAAAATCGTATAATCACCAGAAGCTTCCAAGTGTATGATCTCCCCCACAGGAAGATTCAACAACTTTTCAGATTTTTGTACAAACACGTGGGACGAATACTTTTTATCCGCATCTTTACTCAGGGTTTGAACCAATTCGTTAACATTCGATTCTTGTTTCTCGATCCTTTCAATGGCCCGTTCAATTGCAACTTTAAAACGGCCTTCGTCTATCGGTTTCAAAAGGTAGTCTATAGCGTCCTTTTCGAAGGCTTTGATAGCGTACTGGTCGTAGGCAGTTGAAAAAATAATAAACGGTTCGTGCTCAATTTCGTCCAACACATCGAACCCAGTTAAGCCAGGCATCTGCACATCTAAAAACACAAGCTGCGGCTTGAGTTCATTGATTTGTTCTACTGCATCAGCCCCCTTGCTACATTCAGCTACAATCTTTATAGACGGGAAATTGCTGACAAATTCTTTTAAAAGATCTCTAGCCAATTTTTCGTCATCAACTATAATTGTATTGATTTCCATTGAAGTATTGATTTGTATTTAATATAATAAAACTTACTTTATATCCCTTATCATCTGCCAAAACTTTTAGCCCTGATGCAGGACCAAAAAAGTTTTTCAACCTTTGGTCCGTGTTTTTCATGCCTATTCCAGAAGAACTACCATCCAACACTTTAGGAGCATTTATTCCCAACCCGTCATCTTCCACCTCAAAGTAGACACCGGAATTTATAGTCCGACGAATCACCAATTGGATGGTTCCTCCATCTTCTTTTGGCCCCACTCCATATTTCACGGCATTCTCAATAAGAGGCTGCAATATCATAGGTGGGATTTTAATTCCCATACATTCTGCCTCTATATTTTTATTAAATACCAACCTACCTTCAAATCTAACTTGCTGAATCTTAATATAATTGTCAATAAAGCTAAGTTCCTGGCTTAAATCTACCAATTGATCTCCATGAGAGTCCAATGCATAACGAAAAATATCCGATAAACTTGTAATCATTTTCCTTGCCTGGTCTTTATTGAAGTATATCAAGGTTGAAATCGAATTCAATGTATTGAACAAAAAGTGTGGGTTTATTTGAGATTTGAGTAAAGACAACTCCATTTCTTTATTCTTCAGTGCCAAGGCTGTTTTTTCTTCATCTTTTGTTTTAAGCGACTCTAAATATTTCAAAATGTAAAAAATGAACACCGCTATGAGATATTGGTCATGGAACCGCAAAGCATCCCAGCTTAGCAATTCCCCCATGTATTCCAGCCAATCATCGAAATAAATAAAGCCATCCAAATAAAATTCAAAGAAATAAGAGGTAGAGCCCATTATTGCAAAATTGACAAACAAGCCAATAATGTGGCCAACTACCTGAACCCCTGTATTAAATTTATAAAGGAAAAAAGCCCAAATAAAGGTTAATATTAGTAAAATACATATTACCTCAAACATGTACAGCCCATTCCACAAAATATGAATGGAAGGGTTAAAAACCTGATACTCAGCCACTACACTAATAGCATAATTAATAGCATAATAGACCACAATCATCAAATAGGCACGAACCCAAATTTTTGATAGATATTTCGACACTAACTCAATTTTTATAGTATTTTTAACAAGTAATTCTTGGATGCATTTGCTTAACAATTCAAATTAATAATAATTTATTTTTAATGCCCAATTTTTGAAAACTCCTTTGTATGTCGAAGTTATTAGCCACTATACTATTGTTCTGTTTTGCAACCACCTTTAACTATGCGCAAGATAGAATTATTATATCAGGTAAAATAATAGATGCCAAAACAAAAGAAGGGCTCCCTTTTGCTTCAATTGGCCTATCACAAAGTCCGGTTGGGACAGTTACCAACTTAAAGGGCGAGTTTGATCTGCATATTCAAAATTTTCAATCCAATGAAGTTTTGGTAATTTCGATGCTAGGGTATAAAAACTACAAGGTCCCTATCATTCAATTGACGTCCAATACCACAACCCCCTTTATTTTCGAGCTGGAAGCTAGCCCAAAAGTATTGGAAGAAGTATTAATTTCTGACAGTTTAAGCGGGCTGGACATACTTAACATTGCATTCAACAAAATTGAATTTAATTATGCCAATTCCCCGTATATGTTGGAAGGCTTTTATAGGGATTATAAAAAAGTAAACGGACAATATGTATCGCTTCTTGAGGCAGCGCTAAACATTTACGACAAAGGGTATGACAACCCCAAAAACAAAAAAAGACTTCATGAAAAAGTGAAACTTCTAGAAGTCCGTAAAAGTTTGGGCTATAATTTTTACTCCAAAGACTACTTCAACCAAAAAAACCTATTAGAGGACATTCTTTTGCGCAACATAGTACGCTATAAAAACTTTGGGTTTATTAATGCCCAATCCAACATACAAAGGTTGGAAACATCCTATTTCAACGACAAAAAAGTTTTCATAATCGACGTAAAGAACGAAAACGAAAACTACCAATTTTATATTAACACCTTTGACTATGCCATTATGAAAATCAATTTGAATCAATCTATAGTCAACAACATTAAAGTTAATAAGCTATCCGAACACTCCGCTCAGCTTAAGTTGAGTTTGTATTTTAAGAAATTCGATAACAACTACTACCTAAGCCTCATTACCTCCAATTACAAAAGCTATTGGTCATACAGAAATTCAAGTAAAGTTGAATCTACCTCAGAACTTACTCAATTACTTTTAATTAACAACATAGTAAACAAGCCTGAAGTTAGAATTAAGGGGACTGAAAAAATGAGGAAATTCGGGTTACAGTTCCAAGACAAGCCTTACAACGAAGTGTTTTGGAAAAATTATAATATTATTAAAGAAACTCCTTTGGATAAGAAAATAATCTTCGACTTAGAAAAGGAATTGACTTTAGACCAACAATTCTTAAAAAATCAATAAACACAGAATTCAGATGCACAGCAAAATAAGGAGGATTTATCTTGTTGCTCTTAAATTTTAGTATTATATTGCTTGTATTAAAGCCAACTATAGAATACAACCCCGCAACCAGCTTCGGCTGTGAACTGCGGGGCTTTCTTTTTTATAGGCCTTCTGGTTCTAAATCCCACTTCATTTATTAAATTAATTAGAAATCCTTAAAGAATTCATATTTCTTATTATCTTTGAAAATATTAGATAAGCCAACTAATAGAATACAGCCCTATGAAAAACTCGTTTTTCATGGGGTTTTTTTATTTCCAGCAAGGCGTTTCGTTCTATAAAAGTCATAATAACAGCCAAATAGGAAATTCACCCCCCTTATAAGTCGCTCAAAGAGCAGCACTTTAGGTTTCCATATTTTTACATGATATTTACATCATAGTTAAAGCCAAACTATTAGAAAACAGGCCCCACACATGAACTAGGTTCATTAGTAGTGGGGTTTTTTTATGCCCATACTTTTTTTTCTACCACGAAACCAAACTCTTACAACAACCAGTTATCCAGCACATCTGCAGTTCGACTCCAACAAATTTAATCCAAAGGAAAAGACTATTTATTACATTAATAAAACACCATCTTTGAAATAGTTAAAGCCAAACTATTAGAAAACAGGCCCCACACATGAACCAGGTTCATTAGTAGTGGGGTTTTTTTATGCCTTTTTTCTACAACAAAATCAAACCTTTGCAACAACCAGTTATCCAGCACATCTGCAATTCGACTCCAATAAATTTAATCCAAAGGAAAAGACTATTTATTACATTAATAAAACACCATCTTTGAAATAGTTAAAGCCAAACTATTAGAAAACAGGCCCCACACATGAACCAGGTTCATTAGTAGTGGGGTTTTTTTATGCCTTTTTTCTACAACAAAACCAAATCCTTACAACAACCAGTTATCCAGCACATCTGCAATTCGACTCCAATAAATTTAATCCAAAGGAAAAGACTATTTATTACATTAATAAAACACCATCTTTAAAATAGTTAAAGCCAAACTATTAGAAAACAGGCCCCACACATGAACCAGGTTCATTAGTAGTGGGGTTTTTTAATACCCATACTTTTTTTTCCAAATCTTTTGGAGTCGATTTTTCATCTCATTTTCTCGCGGATTATTACCTGGTTTGTACATTACGTGCCCCTTTAACTCGTCTGGCATGTATTCCTGCTGTACAAAACCTCCTTCATAGTCATGGGCATATTGATACCCCTTGCCATACCCTTCATTTTTCATAAGTTCCGTTGGAGCATTTCTTAAATGCATTGGAATGGATAAATCACCGGTTTCTCTGACCACGTGCTGGGCTTTGTTAATGGCCATGTAACTCGCATTGCTTTTAGGGCTACTTGCTAAATAAGTAACACATTGCGACAAAATAATTCTTGATTCTGGGTATCCAATTAAATTAACGGCCTGGAAACAATTGGTTGCAATTACCAACGCAGTTGGGTTGGCGTTGCCAATATCCTCAGACGCTGCAATTACAAGCCTTCTAGCTATAAATTTAAGGTCTTCCCCACTTTCAATCATTCTTGCCAAGTAGTACACGGCAGCATTGGGGTCGCTCCCTCTAATTGATTTTATAAATGCAGAAATAATATCATAATGTTGGTCTCCAGCCTTATCGTACAACAACATTTTTTTATCCAAGACCTTCTGAACAAAAGCATCGTCCATTTCCTTCCTTCCATCCAGGTTTTGGATTAATATTTCAAATAAGTTAATCAGTTTTCTTCCGTCTCCTCCTGAAAGTTTCAGTAAGGCGGACCACTCCAAAACTTTCACTTGGAATTCCGCTGTGCCCTTATTCATATCCTGCGCACGCGCAATCATTTTTTTTAGAGCACCTTCTTCCAACTTTTTAAGAATATACACCTGGCACCTCGACAACAGTGCATTGTTTACTTCAAAAGAAGGATTCTCGGTTGTTGCGCCAATAAGTGTTATGACACCCTTTTCTACGGCTCCTAGAAGCGCGTCTTGCTGCCCTTTGTTAAAACGGTGGATCTCATCTATGAAAAGAATTACATTTTGCTGAAACTTGGCCTTGGCTATCACCTCTCTAACGTCTTTCACACCAGCACTAATAGCACTTAAAGTAAAAAAAGGGCGTTTTACTTCATTGGCAATAACATTTGCCAAAGTGGTCTTCCCAACCCCAGGAGGGCCCCAAAAGATCATAGAAGGAATCCTTCCTGTGGTAATCATTTTATAAAGAGGCTTGTCTTTGCCGGTCAGGTGTTCTTGCCCAATAATATCACCCAAACTCGACGGCCTAATTCTTTCTGCTAGTGGTTGATTGTTTTCGAACATCGAATTAATTTTAAACAAAAAAAAAGCTGTACGTGGCGCACAGCTTTTTTAATATAATTGAAGTTTGTTTTATCGTTTGAAACCTAAAGCACTTCCTCCACAAAACTTAGTGGCATTGTCGAAAGTATACCTAATATAATAAATTCCAGTTGTATTACAGGCATACGCAATAGCTGAAATGTACTGCCCATTTACTTTGCTAGAAATAATTGCTTTTCGGCTAGAATCATATAGTGTGACAATAATTCCATCCGTGCTGCTTCCTTCAGCACAAATATTGATCATGTATTGCGTACCCTTTGTGAAAACATAAGAGTATTCCACTTTGCTTTTAGCACCACCATCTCCGTCGATCTTATAACTCTTAAGGAAATTAAAACCATTGGCCAATTTCGGGATACAGGCATCGGTATAGGCTTGAGGATTACATTGCGCTACCCCCTTGTCCATTCCAACTAATCCAAAAAACATTATAAAAACAGCTATATATTTGATCTTTTTCATAAGCTAATAATTTCTTTCTCTAATTTTCTAATTAATTAATTTCGTTCTAACCTCACTTGTAACGCGCATAATGTTTTCAACATTCTCGCTTGTAATCTCGATATGGCTTTCGCTATTATCTTTGATCATCATTACACCATCAACGATTTCAAACGTAGACTCTTTATAAGTCTGTGTTATCTCAACTTCATTGAAGACTTTCTCAAGTTTTTCTATCTCTGACAATAACTCTGCCATTTTTGGATCACTGTCCTTATAGAAGGAAATTAACAATCGAATATTCTCTAAAATGATTTTTTGTTCACCAATCTTTTCCTGCAATTCAATGTTGGTAGGGTCTTTGGCCGAAACTTGACAAGTAATATGCATGGCTTCAATCCACCCACCTGTAAGCAGCAAAATACTCAAGTGCGATCTAGATTGCTCTTGTAGGTATTGGTTGATGCTGTTGAAGTTCTGCGTGGTGATTAAAAGTAAACTATCCAAATTTTTGCTATTGGTTGCTAATTTGGCAATTGTTTCTAATTCAAAAAACTGACCAATGTTCAAGCCATCCGCTAGAGTTTTAATCCCAGACATATAGTCCAAACCATCTTGGTTTTTTTCGTAGATATTGGTATACCCTAGGTCGGTTCCATATATCCCTAAATTAACAGCCTTTTTAAAGTTGCTATTATAATTGGAAATATTGTCTGTAGAATTCAACAAAGACTTATCGTATTTAGTCCCGGATTGCTTAAGTAGTACCGAAATCTCTAAAGGAGATGGTACTTGTTGAATAATTTCTCCAATGACATTTTCGTCTATGGATGGCCCAGTATTCTCCACAGAATCCAAACTCTCTATAAAGGCCTCTTCCTCAGACTTTTTATTTTCAGTCCCACAGGCCGCAATTAATAATATTAATGGAAGTATCCTTAAAATCTTCATAAAGGTCAACTTGTTTATTAACAAAATTAAAAATTCATTTATGTAATGCAAATATAATTTTAAACTGGCGACATTAACAACACTATACTACATTATGATTTACCCAGCTTTATCTTGCTCAACAATCGAAGTACTTTTCTCAATACTTCAAAATACAAAGTCAAATACAACACCAGTGTCATGGCCCATATGGCCATCATGTTAAAATTATAAGTATCAATATACGTATTAAATATGAATTTTTTAGGCGCAAAGAAGTGCGTCCTATAATCCATTGCATGTTTCGGTATTTTACCGTTGTTGTAAACCGACTCTAACTGTTGGAATAATTGCCCATTTTGCTCAATTATACGCTCTTTCACCGCAATATTTCTTACAAGTTCTGCGAGACTCTCATTGAAATAAAGGTCCTTCATGGTATTGTAATTCTCCTCACCTTCCTTCATTTCATTTAATGAAATTGTTTGTTCTTTTCTTTGAACAGCTTTGTTGTAACGGGTTTGGTAATGGGTTTCAAGGTTTTCCAAATACGCCAAAAGCGCTTTATGCGTAGCCGCATCGAAGGTACTCAAAGAAAGTTGCCCAAGCGATTCTGCTTGCTCCACTTTGCCTGCAATTTGCTTTTCCTCTCTCAACTCATTTTGTATTACCAACAAGTCATTTTCTACTTGTTTTATCAATTCGCTCGAATCCGATTTATAATTTTCGAGAATGAAAGATGCTTTGTTTCGAAGCTCATTTATCAAATAAGCCGATTTGAAATCAGATTCCTTTTCTACCTTTTCCAGCAAGTAATATTTCTTTTCGAACTCATTGTTCATATACTGATCAACGGCTAGGGCTTCATAGGCCCATCTTGAAGCCATCATATCTGCTACCAATGGTACTTTGCCCTTGGTTCCTATGAGTTCATTTAATTTATCAAAATTAAACAACAACCCACTCAAGATCATCTGTGGTATTAACAACAGCGGTATAATGATATAAACCGTTACGGCTGAATTAAAGGCAGAAGACACATTCAAGCCCAATACATTGGACATACAAGAAATCGTGAACAACACAAACCAAAAGCTGAAGGTCATGCCTTGAATTTCAAGAATTATATTTCCTATCAATACAAACGACAAGGTTTGAATTGCTGACATAGCAAAAAGAATTAGCAATTTGGAGACCAAATAACTGTTCCAGCTCAAGTTCAAAAACGATTCTCGTTTTAATATTTTTCTGTCTCGAATAATTTCTTCGGCACTTACTGTTAGCCCCATAAACAAGGCTACAATAATACTCATCAGCATGAAGGCTGGTATGTTTTCATTGAACCGATAAAAGTATTCCGATTTATCTGGTGAATTTTTATACTTAATAATAAACGCCAATAAAAAAGCCAACAAAGGGGCTTCTAACAAATTAATTAATAAATACTGTTTATTGCTTAACTTGGATATTGTATCTCTTATGGTAAAAATTACCGTTTGTTTCAACTTGGAAGGAATGTGCAAAGAATTGGGTGGTGCCTCTTCAACATCTTCTACTTTAACAAGCTTGAATTTGTCGATGTAATGCTCATTCCATTGTGGTGGAGTAACCTTTCTCTTATTCGTTTCCTGGCCGTATTCGTCCACCACCTTGGCTTCAACAATATTAAATATTTGCTCAGGGTTAACATTACCGCAGGTTTCACATTGCCCCCTTTGGCTATCAATTTGGTTGGTTAATTGCTTAAAGTAAGTGACAGCTTCCACTGGATTTCCATAAAATATTGGAAACCCACCGGTATCCATCATATACATTTTATCAAACATTTTATAAATGTCTGATGATGGCTGGTGAATAACCACAAAAATCAATTTCCCTTTTAAGGACAATTCCTTTAAAAGGTCTATCACGTTTTCTGAATCTCTTGAAGACAAACCGGAAGTAGGTTCATCCACAAACATCACTGCTGGTTCTCGGATAAGTTCTAATGCGATATTAAGCCGTTTTCTTTGACCACCACTAATCGTTTTATCCAGTACACTTCCTACTCTAAGATCTCTTCTTTGATCCAATCCTAGCGCAGTAAGCACCTCCATTACCCTAGCATCTAACTCCTCTTCAGTCAAATTTGCAAAACAAAGTTTTGCATTGTAGTATAAGTTTTGATATACGGTCAACTCTTCGATGAGCAAATCATCTTGAGCAACGTAACCTATTACCCCCTGCAGTTTATCCGCTTCGGCATTGAGGTCCAAACCATTTATCAAAATTTTCCCCTTAGATGGTGTTTCTATCCCGGCGAGAACATTCAATAATGTTGTTTTACCAGCACCACTTGCTCCCATAATGCCAATGAGTTTCCCAGGGCCTTCATAAATGGAAACATCGCGCAAACCAATCGCACCGTTGGGGAAGGTGAATTCTATGTTTTCCGCATTAAAAGACAGTTTAGTTACTTTCAGATCATGCAGAAAATGTGCAACCAAGTCACTGTAATACATGGCATCGCCAGCAACTGTTTTTATAGTAGATCCTTGTGAAAAAAGATAGACTCTATCTGGAATCATGATGAAGCCATTCAGCACATTTTCATCGTGCCCCATGTATTTAACAAAATACATGTCCACACTTTTAACGCGCATAAAAACCAAATTACCTTCTATATTGGCATTTAGATGGTTGGCCTGTTCCGGTGTTTCTGCCTCCTCTTCTTCTTTTTCAAGAACCTTGCGTATTTCTTGTTCAGAATTGTTTGCTATTAAGATGTCATCAAATTGAAGTTCATCTAACAACTCCTTTAAAACAAAATTCTCAATTAATTTATATTCGTAATCGCCTATATTAAAAACTTTGGAAATCGTATCAATGATCTCCATTCTCTGGGGTGTGAAATTCTTATCGGAACCCACAAGCTCCAAAATTTTCACAATTACGACTACCTTTTGTTTTTGAGTAAGGGTTTTATTTATTTTCTTACCAATACCAAGCGTTTTAACAGAGTCCCTTACAGAGGTCAGTTTCCTTTTTCGTTTGGGTTTCTCTTCGCTTTTTTCTGCGTCACTTTTTTCGGACTCTTTATCAGATTCCTTTTTGTAACCAGCGAACTTGTCGTAAAGATCCACGTATTCTTTTACAGAATCTTGGTCAAGTTCCTTTTTAAAAAAACCGATTACAAATTGGCGTTCCTTTTCAGTCACCCCCCCATCTTGCTTGGTAATAATGGCAAAAAGTTGGGTTAAAGCTTTAAGTATTTCCTCACTCATATATTAGCAGAAAATAAAAAAAATTAATATGTTTTAAATTCGAATGGAATTTCAACCAATTCAGAAAATTCTTCACCAGCTTCTTCCATATCTTCGTCGTCTTCATGAAAATACCAAAGAATTGTCATTCCGTCGATTTCTTCCAAAGCAGACAGAACATCTAAGATTAATTTTGAAGATGCAGTATTGAAATATTCTAGTTTAAAAACAAAATCAGTTGTATCGTTGGCTTGACCTGAATAATCTTCTATCCAATCTAGCACAGGTTGATAAAATTCTGCCGAATCTTCAGGAAGAGACCTTCCAGAAATTTCATAAATTCCATTTCCCTTGTCTAATATTATCTTAGGAGTGTCTTCAGTACCCTCTAAATTTAAGATATCCATTGTGTTTTTTCTTTTTAAAATTCTAAAATTAAAGTCTTCCTATTGAGGCAGTTAAAGAGAAAAAAGAAGTTTCCTCATCAATTTTTGCAAAATTGTATTCCAATTTCCTTCCTGATTTACGCGCAATATCCACAAAACCAAGACCTGCTCCTCCTTTTTCTGATATTTCTGTATTTTTAATAATTTCTTTATAAAGTTGTTTTAGGCCATCTCGGTCTAAACTGTTTACTTTATCGAGCTTATCAGTCAATACACCAATAGTTTGATTTTCAATCGGATTACCTGTGGTAATCACATATTCCTCTTCGGAACGACCGATCATAAATACGGCCGAATGGCTTGTTGTTTCTGCCGAGCCATTTGCATCTGCATGTTTTACAATGTTTTGAAGGCTTTCGACCATCACATTAAAAACTTTTCTTTTAACACTGGACTCCTCCCCGGATGAATCCATATTTCTCTCAGCCATCGCCAATATGGATTTGGTAATCTCCTGGGTAAATTCACCCTCATAAACGAGAATAAGATGGTGTTCCAGCATCATCTGATGCAATTCATAAATATACTTCATGAGATCACGTTTATAATTTTAAATATAATTTAATTTAATACAAATCAGAACTTAATACCAATTAATAATACATCATCGGTTTGTTTTTGCTCCCCTTTCCAGTTTTCCCACTCCGAGTTAAACACTTCGTATGCTTCACCCATCGACATATCTTTCACCTGTTCAACCAATGCTCTGGTACGTTTTGGCCCAAATTTCCTGTTATCAGGCCCACCAAATTGATCCGGATATCCATCTGAACAGAAGAAGATCGAATCATTCTTTTTCATTACAAATTTGTGGTTGGTGAAATTGGTCTGATTCTTATAAATACCTCCACCAATGGCAAATTTATTTCCTTTTACTTCAACCATCTCATTGTCTTTCATCAAATACAATGGTCTATGCGCTCCTGCATATTCAAGAGAGTTGGTTGCAACATCAATCTTACAAAGCCCAATGTCCATTCCATCTTTTGTTTTGGAATCTTCTTGGTCCTGTCTTAAAGTTTTGGTTACTCCCTCATCCAACTGGTCCAAGATCAATCCCGGATCGGTGATTTTCCTACTTTTAACGATGTCGTTTAGCAAGAAATACCCTATTAAGGAAAGCAATGCTCCTGGAACTCCATGACCTGTACAATCCACTGCAGCTATAAACACAAACTCATCTGTTTGAATGTACCATGGAAAATCACCACTCACCACATCTTTTGGTTTGTACAATATGAATGACTGTGCCAACGTTCTGTTGATCACATTCGTATTTGGAAGGATCGCACCTTGAATTCTCTTGGCGTAGTTGATACTATCGTTAATCTTTTTATTCTTATTCTGGATTTCCAATTCAATCACCTTTCTTTCGGTAATATCATGGGAAACCAATAGCACGGACTCTAACCCGTTTTCATCGTCAAATTCTGGAATGGCATTGACTTGCATTACCCGGTCTCCCATTACAGATGGAAAATCCATCTCCATTGCGACTTTTTCATTGGTCTCTTGAATTTCATTCAATATGTTCGCCCAAGTATCCACCACTTGCTGGTTGAAGTCCGTGTCGTTCATATTGAAATTCAGATAATTGGCTGGGTCATTTCCAGTATAACTTTCAATTATCGGGTTGATATAGGAAATAGGTCCGCCTTTTTCAAGTCTTGTAATTAAATCAGGGGAGTTCTCTGATAAGGCCTGCATTTTAGATCGCATCCTTTGCTCTTGTTCCGCTCGACGTCTTTCTGTAATATCCTGAGAATTGACTATTATCCCTTGAATGGCCGGATTGCTTAAGAAATTTGTTCCGGTAGACTCTATCCAAATGCTATCGCCAGATTTAGTTTTGTACTCGTATTGTATGGTTACTTGTTCGTAAGGATTTTCAATTAACTTAACAAACATATTTTGCACCAACTCAATATACTCTGGCAATACATTGTCAATATCTTTTGATCCAATCAGTTCTTCATGGCCATAACCTAAAATTGGTTCAACGGAAGGGCTAATGTATCGGATCGTTTCATCTTCTTCATAAATGGTTATTACTTCCGAAGCATTTTCAAGAAGCAACTGCATTCTATTTTGCGTATTGTTCACTTCAATAATTTGCTCTTCCAATCTCGAATTCGATCTTCTCAGCTCTTCCTGAGTGGCTTGCATCTCTTCTGCATTCTGGCGCAGCACTTCTTGTTTTTCCTTCAACTCTGTACTCATGGTCTGCGACTCCTCCAAGTGTTTCCTGGTTCTTTCGTTTACCTTGATATTGAATACGGTTCTGGCCAAACTCAAACTCAATTCTTCAACAAATTTCACTTCTGTCTCCCCAAATTGACTGAATCCAGCAAATTCCAAAACTCCAAAAACTTGTTCATTGGTAATCAGAGGCACAATCAAAATACAGGTTGGTTTTTGCTCCCCTAGAATACCGGATGTTATGGTGACATAGTCTTCTGGAATTTCCGTACGGAGTACAGTAGATTGCTCAATGGCCGATTGTCCGATGAGGCCTTCTGCGAATTTAAATTTCGCATCGATGTATTTTTTTCTGTTGTAAGCAAAACTGCTTGTCAGTTCAATAAGGTTATCGCCTTCTTCGTTTTCATTCACTACATAAAAGGCCCCTTGGACTGCACCAATTTTTTCGATAATAAACTTGACAACATCATCACCAAGTTCATCCAAGTTGTTATGCGCTCTTAAAATATCCCCAATTTCTGCTACCCCAGTTACAATCCAATTGCGTTGCTTGTCTCTTTTTTCTGCCTCAATCAAATTATCTCGCATTGCAATTAGGGCTTGACCCAAAGTATCTTGTGCACTCATTGGTTCAAAATCCGCATCAAAATCTCCTTCCCCAATTTTATTTGCAAAAGTTGCTGTTCTTCTAAGGCCCTGCACCAAGTTATTTACAGTCAGCGCCATCAGCCCAATTTCATCGTTGCTTGAATTCTTTACTTTTAACGGCAATACACCACGCCCGATTTCATCTAAGGACTCTTTCAGACTCTGCATTGGTTTTACGAAAACTCTAGCAAATATTACGGCCAAAACAATGGAAAAAATAGCAATGAACAAACCAAAAAACACAAACCTAAATATAAGTGCTGTGGCTTCTGCATTTATTTCTGATTGGTCGATTTTAACCAACATCCCCCAATTGGTACTTGGAATAGAACGCCAACTTGCCAGTGTTTTTTTCTTTCTATAATCGACAAATGCACCAGAACCCTCTTCTCCGTCAATTGCCATTCTCATTGGTGAACCTTCCGAGCCTTTTAAATCTATGGAACGCGTGCTGCTTTCTTCTTTTAATCGCAACTCATTGATAAACACTATTAGATCACTCTTCTCATCTATTGTACCAACTACAATCTCCCCTGTCTTTCCTAAACCACTGAAATCATTCCAAGAATCTTTAAATTCCGACAATGAAAATTTCACAGCCAAAACATGGCTGCCACTGGTCGAAGAGGCTCCAAAATAAGCATACTCCCCGTCTTTTACATCGCTGAAGTAGGCGCCATTTTCTAGCACTTTCGCCACAAACAAATCAGGCCCTTCAAACTTCTTTCCTTTGTTGTCTTCCGAAGTAACAACCACCAACCCATTGTTCTTATCCACCAATTCGATAGAACTATAACCCAATAATTTTTTAGCTTCTGTCAATCTTGCCATGGCATCCGCTTCATCTGCTCCAGCACCGTTCTCCGTTGTATTCTCCGCACCAAAACCTCCAAAGTCCATACTACCTGAATCGTCATTGAATCCATCATCAAAACTATCCATTGTACTGCTATCGTCCAAAAAGACGTCATCGGTAGCAGTATCTTCTACTGGGGTATCCTCTGCAAAATCATCTGTTGCAAAGTCAGAATCATCCGCAAAGTCGGAATCATCTGATAACTCTGAAGTTTCAGAACTCGAAGTATCGTCTGCAAAATCGCCACTTTCGGATGCAACCGCAGTATCATCCGCAAAGTCATCCCCGCTAGAATCAGAAAAATCTAGAGAAGCAGCATCATCGTTAAAACCATCTCCAGCAGAAAGGTTTTTGACACTTTCAAAATTAATTAGATGGGTGGTGTGCAATCGAATCTCTTCTAATTTCGCATTCACACTTTTGGTCCTATTATCCGCTTGGACCTTAAGATTCTCACTGTATTGTAATTCAAGGTTTCTAATACTCCAGTTATAAGATTGATAACTGGCTACGACCACGGTTATTACAACAATGGCAACAACCAATATAGTAATCTTAGCACCTATCTTTATATTTTTAAACATACTGGATAAGTTTTATTCTTCTTTCTTTGTTTTAGGAATAGATTTTGTCTTGGGAGCTGCCTTCATTTTTACTTTGAAAACTTCTTCCACAGCCTTTTGTATCATTTCTATTTGCCCTTTTTTAAGCTGCTTAAAAGTAGCAATCTCCATTATACCTGATACATTGTCTCCCTCTTTTATAGGAACCACTAATAAAAATTCAGGTGAAGCTTGCCCTAAACCAGAAACAATTTTTACATAGTTTTGCGGAATGTCCTCTATGGTCAATAACGACCCTTCTTTTGCTACTTGCCCTACGAGACCTTCCCCATATTCAAATTTCAGTGTTTCACTTTCAGCAATCGAAAATGCATATCCAGCAGAAAAAGTCATGAAGCGTTTGCCTTCCTGTTCTTCTTTTCTATACAACACTCCCTGTCCCGCTTCTACCGCACTACAAACACCATTTAAAAATGCTTGGTCTTTCAATTGCCCATCTTTTGCTTTTTTAGAATTACTTTGGATGGTAGTCAATATGCCCGAATAATCACTTTTCAATTCTTCCTCTTTTTCTTCCTCTTCAGATGTTTCATCACTCTCCGTCATATCCGTCTCCCCAAACTCTAGCTTTCCTTTTTCGTCTCTTTTAAAATACAATGGTAAAATTGAAATTAAACCCATCAACAATGTTATTCCTACAACAGCTAATAAAGGGTTCACCACTTGGCCTACCTCCATTAAGTTTTCCTTTGAAAGGGCTTGCACGTTCAATACCAAATCTTCTTTAATGGTGAAGAGTTTAAATACAGAAACCGCAATTCCTATTACAAATAAGAATAATAAAATAACTTGATTACGTTTATTTGACTTCATAAAGCACTATTAAGTTTTGGATTCTGAACTACCAGACCACTTAAACAGTTAAGTATACTCAGAATAATAATTTAAAGGAAGCCTTCCTCAATATTTTTTATACAGTTTCGCCAAATCCAATAAAAATTTGACTATTTCATCTACCTTTAATTTCATGTCTATTTCCGTTACAGCCAATGCTGCATTCGGCATTGTTGGAATCATACACTCATCAGGATCTTGAACAATGGTATACCCTCCTCTATCTTTGATCCTTTTCATTCCTAACGCTCCATCCTTATTTGCTCCCGAAAGAAGAATACCCACCAACCTGTCCTTGTACACATAACCAGCAGAACCCAAGGTTATATCTATCGCGGGTCTCGAATTGTTGATCATTTCTTCTGTAGACATACTAAAATAATTGCCCAGTTCCAAAGACATATGGTAATTGGCCGGAGCCAAATAAACCATTCCTTTTTTAACCCCTTCCTTATCGTAAGGCTCCCTAACTTCTAGGTTACTTTTTATAGACAAAGCCTCTACAAAACCATGCCGCACGTGCTTCAGTCTATGCAAACACATAATTATAGGCAAAGGAAAATTTTCCGGAATATTCGAAAGAATTTTAACTACTCCCTGAAAGCTCCCTGCCGATCCTCCTATTACAATCGCTTTATATCTATTATGCAGTTGTGATTTCACCATCCTAAAGTCCCAAAATTTTCAAGATCTTAATCTCTGAATTTTTTGTAAATCTTTTCCTCATTATTAACTACAATAAACTTATTAGCAATATCACACCAAATCAAAGACTCTTTGGACCCTATGGCCAAATAACCAAACTTAAACAAACTACCATGGAACCTCCTCAACACTTCATTTTGAAGGTTTTGATTGAAGTAAATCATGACATTTCTGCATAAAATTAAATCAAACTTATTGAATATATCGCCTTTGACTAAATCGTGTGAGCGAAACGAAACATTGCTAATTAAATCTGGATTTAAAACTGCAAGATTATTTTTTACACTGTAATAATCTTCTAGTTTGTGATTGCCTTGAAACCGGATGTAATTCTTTGAATTAAGCTCCATGTTTTTCAAAGTATATTTGCCCATTTGGGCGCGTTTTAGAATGTCTTTATCTAAATCGGTGGCAATGATAGTGGCATTGTTCAAAATGCCCATTTCTTTCAACATTATGGCCATTGAAAACACTTCCTCACCAGAAGAACATCCTGCATGCCAGATTTTAATTCTTTCGTGATTCAATAAAATACCAGGAATAACATCGTCACGCAGCACCCTCCAAAAGGATGGATCTCTGAACATTTCCGTAACATTCACAGTAATTTCTACTATAAACGTCTCAATAAAATCTTTTTCTGTATCCAGTTTTGTGATTAGATTTTCTACAGAGTTGATGTTGTATAGCTCAAGAATCCTGGATATTCTTCTCTTAAAAGACGACATTGCATAATTTGTAAAGTCATAGCCAAAATTTAGCTTTACAAATTCTGTTAACCGTTTCAAAGATGCTATTTCTATTTCTTTCATCTAATATTTTCCAATTATCCTTCGTCCTTATTTTATCCACTAGGGATTATATTAAAATTCAATATTTTTCTGATAATGTAAAAACATTTATCCTTTTTTATTTATTTACAACAAGGTAATCCTAAAATTGTCTTCTGCGCCACCCTCTATTGGATGAACCAATACCACATGGACTGTGGTACCCTTTGAAGACTCAATAGTCACCTCCTCGTACCCTTGTTTCACTCCAGCATCGAAGGCAGAAGCAAGATCCGAAAGTTGTTTGCCAATCACGTCGTTTTCTTCTGCGCTAAACAAAGACTTAAAAGCTGTATTGGCTCTAGTTATAACATTGCCCTTTGTTTCAGCAACCGCCAATTCTGCTTGTTTTTGCTGGTACAGATACTTCTCAATTCTAGAAAGGGTTTGGTTTTTGCCTACAACAGATTCTCTAGCAATTTTCAACCCTTCAATTTCTTCCAACATCAATTGATCCAGTTGAGTGGACACATGGCCATGCCCTTCCGTTTGCACCCCAGCCGATTCTGTCACCACTATAATTTTTATTAGATCCGCCGTTTTTTTATTTTTAACCGGTATTACATACGAATAGAAAATCCGACTATCTCCTTTAAAAGCGTGCTCTATTTCAACCAACTCTCCATTTCTTATAACCTCTTCAAAATCAGAACTACCATCTACAGGCTCAATAATTTGGCTCAAAGAAAGACCTGAGAAATCACTCGACTCCACCCCTATGATCCTAGAAAATGCTGCACTTGCTGATCCAAAAGTGAAATCCAGATTGAATTCTAGGTAAGGCAGTGCCTTGAAAGCATCAATTTGCCCAGTCATTTCAATTTCTTTTCTTGCCATCTCCTCTTGGGTAGCGGAGAGCTCTTCCATATTTTGACGCATTTCTTCTTCTTGCGCCCTCATTTGCTCGGTCATTTGCTGGGTTTCTTCCAAAAGCTTGTTGGTGGTAGCATTTGTTTTTACCGAATTGATGGAAGAAGCCAATAGCTCGGATAGGCGGTTGATGAATTCAATCTCAAACTGCTCAAAAACTTGCAGAGAACCAATTTCAACCACGCCAAATACTTCTTCATTGAGCATCAAAGGAAATATTAAAACGGCATTGGGTGCTGTTTCCCCGATGCTCGTCTGTATGGTTAAGAAATTTTCTGGAACTTCGGTTAAATGAATATTTTTCTTCTCTAAATAGACCTGTCCAACCAATCCTTCTCCTGGCTCCAGCACCTGATTTTCATGTTTTTTATTCCCATACGCGTACTTGCCTTTCATGACCAGCTGCGTTTCCCCATCTACTTCTTCTACTACATACAAAGAACCCAATAAGCCGTCCATATATGGAACCAAGTTGTGTAAAATGGCATCTCCAAAATTTTCTAGGCTGGTAAAATCATTTCTTAGCAAATCAACAAATTTAGTGATTCCTTCGTTGACCCATGTAGCTCTTTTTTCTTTTACTCGAATTTCTAACAAATTATCTTTGACAGTAAACAACCCACCCAACATGCTTTTTCCTTCTTTTTCTTCCTCCTCTTGGTATCCCTGAATAGTTTCATCCAGTTCGCCATTAGAAAGTTTCAAGGCGTATTCTTTGGCTTCATTCATTCGAACATCCAACGCTACCAAGGCCTTTGCTATCTTGCCCGTTTCCAATTGGGGGTTAATTCCAGGATCTTCAATTTTTTTATTTTGGAGCATGCGATTGGCAACATTAGAAATTTGTTTTAATGGAGTAACCAGCATCAAATCCAAGGCCCTAAATATGACAAAGTACACCACAAAACAAAGCAAGAGCAAGGCAGCTGAGAATTTCCAAATACTGGAGTTGGCTCTTTGTTGGTAGCCATAGTCTCCTGCCATTTCATCTACTTTTACAACAAGGTCATCGATGTGTATCAGAGAAGACCCCAAGGCTTGTTCGTACCTAGGGTTGGCAATTGTAATCACTTTTTTAACTGCTTGATTGGCCAATACAATGGAAGTATCTGCCAAAGGCAAATATTCGTTCCGCCAAACCACCGTATCTATTTCTTTCGGGGCTGAAATAAGCCTATTTAAATAGGATTTATATCCATACCACGCACTTTCTAGGCTTTGCAGCGCTAAGTCCGCACTACCACTTAGTGGTTCCATTCTAACCCCCTTGTATTCAGATTCACGA
Organism: Cytophagales bacterium Alg240-R148; assembly: GCA_900537185.1. Classification (GTDB taxonomy): domain Bacteria; phylum Bacteroidota; class Bacteroidia; order Cytophagales; family Cyclobacteriaceae; genus Alg240-R148. The sequence goes on along the minus strand of LS999826.1, from coordinate 29,270 downwards.
GACAACATACCAATGCGTTCGTCTATGTCTTTGATTTTAGAAGCCACCAACCCTTTGCCTTGGTCCCCTCCTGCTCTAATTAGCAACAACTGCCCTTTCAATTCGATTAAATCAAATTGAACATCTTGTATAAGGTGCTGGCTAGTAAAAGTTGGAACATGCTGTTGGTGTGCAAACCAGGAAACAAAAATACTGCTAACAGTTACTACCATGAGTACTGTTATTAATACAGCAATTTTCATTTTTATTGAAAGCTTTTGGAAAAATTGCCCCATAAACTATTTAATTCGTCAATATTTTGATTGTTGATAACATAACCGGTGATGTCCGCCCTACTGTTTTTCAGCCCTCCTAGTTCTAAAGTTAAACTATAATTTTAAATTAGTGGACTAATTTTGAAATATAGTTTAATCTTCAATTAATATCAAGAATTAAGTGACTCTTGAATGGGATAAAAGAAAAGACAGTTTTTCGAAACCCGCATCCTAAATAAAGCGATTATTTTTTATTTCTCTATGCAAATATTACATAACTTGCCCAGCATATAACCCAAGCACAAGGAGAAATGAAAAACATTGTTGTATTAGGAGCAGGAAGATCTTCTGCTTCACTAATTCAATATTTGCTAGAAAACAGCAAAGTACAAAATTGGAAAATTACAGTAGGCGATTATGATTTATCCGCCGCAGAACAAAAGGTCGAGGGATTTGACAATGCCACGGCCATTTTATTTGACGTTAAAGATGAAAACAACAGGGCTTCCATCATAAAAGACTCGGACCTAGTAATATCCATGGTTCCAGCCATGTTTCACCCTTTAATCGCACAAGACTGTGTACAATTTGGAAAACATTTGGTAACCGCTTCCTACGTTTCAGATGAAATGAAAGCACTGGACCAAGAAGCAAAAGACAAGGGCATCCTTCTATTAAATGAATGTGGTTTGGACCCGGGAATTGACCACATGTCTGCCATGAAAGTAATCGATTCGATCCGAGAAAAAGGCTATGTTTTGAAGACTTTTGAAACGTTTACCGGTGGCCTTTTAGCCCCTACCCAAGACCCTAACCCGTGGGAGTACAAATTCACTTGGAACCCAAGAAATGTAGTACTGGCTGGGCAAGGTACAGTTCAATTTTTGCAAGAAGGAAAATACAAATTCATTCCCTACCACAATTTATTTAAACGGTCTGAATTAATCAATATTCCGGGGCATGGTTATTTCGAGGGATACGCCAATAGAGACTCTTTAAAGTATTTGGATGTTTACGGATTGCGTGGAATCAATACTCTTTATAGAGGCACGTTAAGAAGACCAGGCTTCTGTAGTGCGTGGGACATTTTTGTTCAGGTCGGTGCCACAGAAGACAGCTACCAAATGGAAAATGTATCGGAAATGACCCACCGAGATTTCATCAATTCATTTTTGTCTTACAACCCAAACGACTCTGTTGAATTGAAACTTGCCCACTATTTGAATTTAAATTTAGAAGGCCCAGAAATGCTGCGACTGAAATGGTTGTCTATATTTTCAGAGGAGCTTGTAGGCCTGGACGAAGGGACGCCTGCTCAAATATTAGAGCACATTTTGAAGAAAAAATGGACCCTCAATGCGGACGACAAGGACATGATTGTGATGTGGCATAAATTTGAATACGAAGCACACGAAAAACTGGAGACTTTGTATGCCACCATTATCACTACCGGAAACAACGCCGAAGAAACTGCTATGGCCAAAACTGTCGGGTTGCCACTGGCCATTGCCGCCAAAAACATTCTGAATGGGAAAATCGCATCTACCGGGGTACAGGTTCCTATCGTTAAGGAAATATACACCCCTATTTTGGAAGAATTAAAACAATTGGGTATTGAAATCCAAGAAGACGCCTTGGTTTAATGGAATATTGTAAAAATTGCAACCATAAATTTAAGGGCAATTTTTGCAACCATTGTGGCCAGTCTAAAAACGTAAAAAGGTCTACGCTTCGGCAGTTCATAGTCGAAGCGTTCTTTTCTTTTTTCGATCTTGAAAATGGTCTGTACAAATCGGTAATAAAACTCAGCAAATACCCTGGGCACTCTATTAAAAGTTATGTTTTAGGGCAACGTTTGTCTCTTTACCCTCCTGTCAAATACCTTTTGCTTGTTGGTGCATTGTCCACTCTTGTGGCCTTACATTTTCAATTATTTACTGGTTCTATTCTCGAGTTACTTGAAAAATTACACTATAGCCAAACACCACTTTTTATACATTATGCAGAAGAATACACCACTTTAATTAACATAGTCACCATCCCCATTTTTGCTGCTTTTTCGTACTTCTTTTTAAGTGGTAAAAACTATAATTATGCCGAAAATCTCATCATCAACATCTACATTACAGCCCATCAGTTGTTTTTCTTATTAGTATTTATCCCTTTTTATTACCACCCAAGTAGCCAACTTTTTGTAATCAATTATTTGTATCCACTGCTTACACTGGCCTATAACTACGTCGTTTTCTTACAAATTTTTAATTTAAGCGGTTGGAAATCGAAGATAAAAGTAATCGGAATTATACTAATTTCTTACTTGGCACAATTAATATTTAACCTTAGCACATTCGAAATTTTACATAAGTTTTCATTAATTTAACAATTAAGGAAGCCAAATTTTGAACAAACAAGCTATAACCAACACATGAAAAATATTTTCATACTGATTCTTACTGTACTTTCAATTCAGGCAAAAGGGCAAAATATTAACGAACTGGTCAACCTAGGCCGCGATGTTAACACGGGCTTTCATGAAGCAGGTCCGGTAATTTCCCCAAATGGAAAAACATTGTACTTTTTTGTATCCAATCACCCAGACAATACCTATGGAAAAGAAGGGAGCCAAGACATTTGGTTCAGTGAATGGAATGAGGGATCAAAAAGTTGGGGGAAAGCCCAACATATGAAATCCCCTCTTAACAACAGCCGTTCTAACCAAGTTTTCACGGCTTTCGCCGATGGCAAAACACTTTTGATTAGAGGCGGGAAATCAAAAAACAAAAAAGGCTTTTCTTTCGCTTATAAAAATGGTGGGAGTTGGAATACGGTTGTTGAAATCACAGTCACCGATTTCAAAAAAATGAACGTAGGTAGGTTTTATGGGGCTACCATGAGTAGCGACAAAAAAGTAATGATCCTCTATTTCAGTGAAAAGGAAAACAGTGCGTTTAGTGACTTATACCTTAGTTTTGTTCAGCCAGATGGCTCCTATTCAAGACCAGAAAAACTGGGGGGAAACCTCAATACTGTTAGAGACGAGTTCGGCCCTTTTCTCGCCCCAGATGACAAAACCATTTACTTTGCAAGCAGTAGAAAAGATTTGGGCATGGGCAATGCCGATGTTTACAAAGTAGAAAGATTGGATAACACCTGGAGAAAATGGTCGGACCCGGTAAACTTAGGCAAGCCAGTTAACACCAGGGGGTTTGATGCATATTTCTCAATTGATGCCAAAGGAAACATATTTACAACTTCTGCAGGCAGGTCGATTGATGGCGGTAATTTGGATATTTTCGGTCTAAAACCAATTGAACCAGAGTTGAAATTTGCAGGATTGGTCATGAACCAAGAAACGGAGGCCACCATCGAAGCCAATGTACATTTCATAACTAATAAATCAAAAAAGGACAGTACAACACTCACTTCTGAAGACGGCGATTTTGAATTAATATTTAACAAAGCAGAAAAAATATCTTTTGAAGTAACGGCCAAGGGGTATAAAAGTTTTACTGGTGATGTTCAACTTCCAAAATTCACAAAGGACACCACATTCCTTTACGATATTAAATTGGAGCCCATCCCTGTACAACCTATGTTAAGTGTTACGCTCTACGACAAAAAGACAGAAGATAAAATTGATGGTACAGTCACTATTCTTGTTGGCTCCAGCATTTTAGTAAAAGAGGATACAGAAGATGGCTATTTAGAAAAAACTTTGAAATCTAAAGCAAAACTAAACATCAAAGGGGAGGCACAAGATTACTTGACGGAAGAAACATCTATTGATCTCACAAACGCACAGGACCCTGTTTTTGAAGGAGTTGAGTTGTATCTGGAACCAATAGAAGTGGGTTTATCCGTTCGGCTGAACAACATCTTCTTTGATTTTGACAAAGCCACTTTAAAATCTAAAAGTTTTCCAGAGTTGGATAAAGTAGTACAATTTCTAAACGACTACCCCAACATCAACATCGAAATTGAAGGCCATACAGACAACAAAGGCTCCGATGATTACAACCTTAACTTATCACAAGAAAGGGCCAGTGCTGTTATGGATTACATTGTAAGCAAAGGCATTAACAAGAGCCGAATTCAAGCACAGGGATATGGAGAGAGTCAGCCAGTGGCTTCGAATAATTCAGAAGCGGGTAGAGCCGAAAATAGAAGAGTTGTGTTCACTATACTTTCCAAATAAAATACAAAAGGGAGGCTTTTCACAAAACCTCCCTCCATTATTATTTTACTACTAATTTCAAAGTTTCAACTTCACTTCCCCTAATAACTTTGACAATGTAAATTCCTTTTTGTTCTCCTCTGATATCTACAGTAGGCTCAAACGACCTCTTTATCAACTGTCCATTTGACGCAAACACCATTACTTCATCCCTTGCATCCTTGCCTCCTATGTAGAATAAGCCATCTGAAGGATTTGGAAACAACTGCAATGCACTATTTCTGTTTCCAATCTGACCCGAAGCCGAACCAACAGAAATTGTATAGTCCTCCACTTCTCCCTGGTAGGTGTCATTTTCACAAGCCCCAGGTGATTTGTCATATGCCAACCGCACCCGCATGCGAGTAGACGCAAATGCTGCATTACTTGGCACTGTAACATTGGTTGAATAAGGTCCTTGTCCTCTTTTATTATAAACCTTTTCATTGGCATCGTCAAAATCACCATCGTTGTTCCAGTCAATCCATGCCTGAACATCAATACCAGGCCAATAATCTATTCTGGTTGCAATGGTTAAATTAATGGATTGCCCCCTAGACACACTGGTGCCATTGGAAGTGAAATCGGCATAACCTTCCCAATTACTAGATTTATTAATGCTGCCAAATTGAACATTAGAAATGTTGTTGTGGTCCAAAGCAGTGGTTGCCGCACAGTAGCTTACGTTTCCTGTGGTTGAAACTGTAATATAGTTTTCTTCCACCTTTGTGTTACTTCCAGCAGCGTTCGATGCCACTAAGGTTACTCTATAAGAGCCCGCGGTGGCATATGTAACAGATGGGTTTTGACTGTTGCTAGTGGCGGGGTTGCCTCCTTCAAATGTCCAACTCCATGCAGTAGGACTGTTGCTAGAACCATCCTGAAAACTAACTTGTCCACCCTCTAAAACACTGGTGGTGTTGGCTGAAAAACTTGCCACTGGGCTTGGGTTGGTACTTGTTCCGATAACAGCGGTATAGTCTTCGACTTCACCATCGCCTATACTTCCACAAGAAGATGGGGCCGCATTGTATTTCATACTTACCCGCATTCTAGTATCTCCTTGAAGTGCACCTACTGGAACAACCAAGTTGCCTGAAACAGCCGAGTTGGAGCTAGAACCAGCATCAAATGCCAATTCACCTGCATCTTCAAAATCACCATCTTGGTTGAAATCAACCCATACTTTAAAGTATTCGTTGTAAGCTGTGCTGGCGAAACCAGGTGTAAGGGTTATGGCATTGTTTCCTGAAGACAAAGCTACATTCATTGAAGTGTAATCTGAATAATTGGCTGCTCCAGAATTATTTTCGAAGGCACCTACTTTAACTCCTGCTATGTGTTCGTAGGAAGACCTGCTACCAGAAGATTCGCAATACACAACACTTGTAGTTGAAACGGCAATGTAATTGGCTCTTACTTTTTCATCAGATGTTCCTGCTGCATTGGTTACTACCAAGCGCACTTCGTAATTACCCACTGTGTTGTATGCAATAGCAGGTGGGTTTTGACCAGTGTAAGTGGCTGGTGTACCTCCTTGGAATGTCCAATTCCAAGTACTTATGGCACTTCCTGTTGCGGTGGAATTGTCTGTAAATGAAACAGACCCTCCTGGTGCAACGCTGGTTGTATTGGCAGAAAAATCTGACTGGAGCGTTACTGTAGGTGTGCCAACAGTTGAACCTGCGTTAATTACTACCATAGGAGCTTCATTGTAAGCATAGTCCAATACAGTGTAGGATTTCCCATTGGAAGCAACTTGTATTTGTATCCACCCATACAAAGTTTGATTGAAGGCATTTTGGAACTGAAACCCCATGTAGCCTGTTTTCCCATCCCAGGAAGTATAAGAGTTTGTTCTAACATTGTGTTCGTCCGGATATGCTCCTCCGGCAACCCAATTCGAAGCAGAGTTTATTGGTGTTCCTGCCGCTAAAAAACTTATATTTCTAGAAGTTCCTTGGCTTACCATAGGTTTTTCATAAGACTCGAAGCGCAAATTGCCACTATCGACCCAGGCACCAAAACTTCCATTGCCTACTCCAATTGCAAATGGCTCCCAAGTATTAGAAGCCGAAACGGTTAGGTCGGCAATGTTGTTATAAACAATTTGATAAGGATCCAAGAAATTAATTTCCAAACTGCTTATGGATGGATTGTAAATTGCAGCAGTACCACCAGAAATTGCGGCATTTAAGAAGTTAACCGTAATTCCGCTGGCATCATTCGAGTTGGCATGTGCATTAGCAGAACCAACATAACTCAAACTTGCTGTAGTACTGTTGGAAACATTGATATTAACTGCAAGGCCTGCCGGTACATTCGACGTTGTAAAATGGACTCCTTCTGTTAAGTTGCCACTTACTGCAAATTGCGCACCGTCTTGCCCTTGGATGCTGATGCTTTCGTCAATAGACCCGTTGTTGCTAGGTCCTTCATTAACACCATTGGCAGCAAAGCTGAGGTAAGGCCCTAAATTGGTATTAACACCAGTGGCAGTTAAATTGCTCTGTTGCCATAGGGGTTGTCTGGAAGCATGGTTCAAAGCAGCCACCATTCTGTTCACCTGGCCCGTTGTGAACATTTTATAACATGTAGCATAGTCCATGTAGTTTTCTCCGTTTGGAATTCCCGCTCCAGCACACTTTTCTGTAGTAGTATTACAAGAACCACTGTTCGAAGTGGTTGCTGGTGTATCGGCAACGTTATCACCCGGACTGCTACAGCCATTATCAAATGTGTGTGCCAAATTAAGCCAATGTCCAAATTCATGGGTTAAAACAGATGCAAATTCCTTGTCCGTATTTCCAAACAAATACCTACCATTGTACACGACCCTAGACAGGTTGTTGTTGGACATGTAGGTGTCTGGATACCAGGCAACTCCAGAATTATTGGTAGCTCCATCGTTGTACAAATCCAACATGATATAAACATTCATGTATTTGTAATTGTCCCAAGCATATTGTTTGATTTGGTCGTCGTACCCCGAACCATTGCCAAACCCAGAGCGCTCTGGATAGTAATTAATACCAGTAGACGGATTGCCATTGGGATCAATCTTTGCCAAAGCAAACTGAATGTCCAAGGTAGACCGCAACCCTTGAAACAAGGGAGTTACCGTAGAATAATCATCGTTAAGTCCTTGAAAATCTTCATTCGTTTTAAGTATGGCCTGCTCTATTAAAGCATCATTTACGGAAGATCCAGCAAAATCAGTTCCGAAAACATGGAAAACTATTGGAATGGTATAAGTAGTATTGGTAACAGCAGCCGAGTTGATTTGTCTTTTCTGAATAAAATCTCGGGTAAACTGTTCTAACTTTTTTGCTGCTTCACTTGCAGCGGGAATCCGCTCTCTATGAAAGTCTCTCATTTCATCGGAACGGCACATTTTAGGCGGCTCATGTTGCCCATACGCTGCAAAAAACATTACAGCAAAAGCACAGGTTAATAGTAATTTGTAAAATTGTCTCATAATAATATGTATTAGGTTAATCATTACACATTAACATACCTTTCGGCATGGAGACTGCTTCTTACAATGTTGTTAGTTTAGGTGGTTGGTGCTACCAAAAACTCTCCAAAACAACCAACTCCACAGACATTTAACACTTTTCGGTAAAAGCACGTATCTCAAATGTAAAAATTTTAGAGCAGCAAATATTTATATTTGACAAGAAATACAGGTACTATATTCACAATGTCGAATACTTTTTTAACAAAAAAATCAAAATAATACAATTTTACCTTCAATTATGTGAGGTATGTGAAAATGGTACCAGCAAAACTAATCCTCTAGTTTTTTAATAATTTTATAGGTAATTATAGGTAGAAGACATTCTCCAAACACCAGTGTATTTGTGTATCTCTGGATGTGGTTATTGCATTTAAAATTATAAGCAGCTATTTTTCAGTAAATTATATTTATGGAACAGATTTTTGAAGGACAAATAGTAGACATTCACAACGAAAGAATTTTCAACGGTAAAATTGTAGTGAAAGAAGGAGTGATCCAAACCATTCAAGAAACAACGGATGCACCGGATAATTTTATTCTACCCGGATTTGTAGACGCCCATGTTCATATAGAAAGTTCCATGGTACTACCCTCTAACTTTGCGAAAACAGCAGTTAAGCACGGTACAATTGCTACCATTTCTGACCCTCATGAAATTGGAAATGTCCTCGGAGTAAAAGGTGTGGAGTATATGATCGAAAATGCTTCGAAAGTAAATTTCAAATTTTATTTTGGCGCTCCTTCGTGTGTACCGGCCACTTCATTTGAATCTGCCGGAGCCGAAATTAATTTGGACGACTTAGATTACCTGTTGAAAAAAGAAGAAGTTCCATATTTGGCTGAAATGATGAATTGGCCCGGCGTTATTTACGACGATCCAACGGTGTTAAAAAAAATCGCATTAGCACAAAAACACAAAAAGCCTGTGGATGGCCATGCACCTGGCCTAAGAGGAGAACAGGCAAAAAAATACATTGGAGCTGGAATGTCTACAGACCACGAATGTTTCACTTTTGAGGAGGCCAAAGAAAAGTTAGAATACGGAATGAAAATTCTGATCCGAGAAGGCAGTGCAGCCAAGAATTTTGAAGCCCTCTCCCCCTTAATCCATACACATTTTGAAAAAATGATGTTTTGCAGCGACGACAAACATCCAGACGAATTGTTATTGGGTCATATCGATCAGCTGGTCAAAAGAGCAGTGGCACAAGGCAATGACGTATTTAAAGTATTGAAAATGGCCTGTATCAATCCAGTCACCCATTACAAGGTACCGGTAGGCCAATTGAAAATTGGTGATCCTGCTGATTTTATCTCTGTAAACAACCTTACAGAATTTAAAGTGGAACAAAATGTTATCAATGGAAAAATTGTTTTCGATGGCAAGGAAAGCGCATTACCACAACCGCGGATTGATCCAATAAATAACTTCAATATAGAGGCCATAAAAACACAGGACATCCGCGTTTTGGCCAAATCAAAAAAAGTGAATGCCATTGAGGCACTGGACGGCCAACTCATTACCTCCACAGCAGTTGCACCCATTCTCGTAGATAAAGAAGGCTATGCTGTTTCCAATATAAAAGAAGATGTTTTAAAGTTTGTTGTGGTGAACAGATACGAACAGAACCCACCCAGTATTGGTTTTATTAAAAATTTCGGGCTAAAATCAGGAGCAATTGCCAGTTCTGTTGGACATGACTGCCACAACATTCTTGCTGTTGGTACAGACGATGCTGCTCTGGTTAAGGCCATCAATAAAATAATAGAAAACAAAGGAGGAATATGCGCTACCAACGAAGATGCGGAAGCATTGCTTCCATTGCCCATCGCCGGGATTATGTCGGACCAACCAGTGGAACAGGTAGGCCTCGAGTATAAGAATCTGGATGCCATGGCCAAATCAATGGGCAGCAACTTATCGGCGCCTTATATGACACTTTCATTTATGGCACTACTCGTTATACCACAATTAAAATTGAGTGACAAGGGGTTGTTTGATGGTCAAAAATTTGAATTTGCACACTTATTTGTACAGGAAATGGAACCTACAGAAATTATATCCGACTTTTACAAACAATTTGCCAAATTAAATGGAGAAGGAATGGCCCAATATTACAAAGCGGACAGCACCTTCCACGACCCCATTTTTGGGCATTTAAATGGAAATGAAGCAGCTTCTATGTGGAAAATGTTAATCGAACGCTCCAGGGGTAAATTAAAGATAGATTTTTCTACACCTACAGAAAAAGACGGTGTGGTCTGCTGCACCTGGGAAGCGACCTACCCTTTTTCAAAAACAGGTCGCATGGTGCACAATGTTATTCAAGCCCAGTTCAAAATTGAAAATGGTAAAATTGTGGACCATAAAGACTCCTTTGATGCAAATTTGTGGATGACAATGGCGTTTGGGTGGAAAGGGAGTTTGCCCATTCTGAAAAATGTCATTTTAAAAAAAGTAAAAGCCACTTCGCAAGACTTATTGAAAAAGTACAACAATTAATTTCAAATAGAACCGTTTTACTCTGGCGCGTTTATTGTTTAATATTGCATTTAATATTATTTTTAGATAGAACGCTGTAAAATGGATAAACGGTTTCAATTTATATTATCTGGGATTATTCTTGTGATGATACTTACGGGAGCATTGCTGTTCACCATCATCGTGGAGGGGTATGTTTACCGAGAGCTAGTAAAACAAACTATTACGGACAACAAAGTTATTGCATTTTCAGTAACAAAATCAATAGACCAGCAAATTGAAAACAACAGCAACTTTGAAAATTTAAAATCCAGATTACAAGCCTCCTCCGACCTTTTGAATCTACCCAATGATGGGTACATTTGTGCCATAGACAACAAAGGTAAGTTAATCGCCTACCCCAACAATAGGGACGAAGAAATTCACTACATTAACGAACAAACTTTTACCAGCTTTAAACCAGAACAAAAAGTTAGTTTTGACAACTTTTACCAAACTTCTATATTTGAAGGTTTCTATGGCAACGACGCGCTGGCCAAAAGAGACATTTTAGTTGCTGTTTCCCACCCACAAACTGGTATTAAAGTACTCATCCACCAAAACAATGGTTTGATTAGAGCCAAAGCTGGTACCCACTTTAGTAAATTAATGGTGTTAGGAGGTATTGTCGCGGTGGTTATTAGCATAATTACTTTTATCATAAGCAACCAGCAAGTCAAACTTTTTAATGATAAAATCAATCAAAAAAACAATGAGCTGAACGAAGCTTTTAAATCAGTGGCAGAACACAACACCGTTCTTCAATATAAAACGGAAGAATTGGTTAAGCTAAATGATGAAAAAGAAGGAATAGTTGAAATTGTTGCACACGATTTAAAATCTCCTCTGCACCGGGTAAAAGGACTGTTGGGTTTGCTTCGGCTTACGGGTCCGGTTAACGCAGATCAAAATGAACAGCTTACAATGATTACCACGGAAATTTTTAACCAAGAAAGCTTGATCAACGATATATTAGAAGTCAATAAAATTGAAACAAAAAACCAACAAGTTAATATTGAAAGCATAGACATCAATGCATTTGTATTGGCCCTGAAAAAGGACTACGAAGAAAGTGCGCATAATAAATTGCAAAAATTTAATCTTATTTTACCCAAGCAATCCTTTACCATTGCAACCGATAAGATAATTCTCCAGCGTATTTTGGACAACTTGATGTCCAACGCAGTTAAATACACCGAGAAAGAAAAAGCAATCACTTTAGACATTGAAAAGGGAACCGACGTATTAATTATTAAGGTAATAGACGAAGGCCAAGGTTTCAACAAAGAAGACAAGGCCAATATGTTTAAAAAATTTCAAAAATTAACCGCACAACCAACCAACAACGAATCGTCCAACGGGCTTGGCCTTTATATCGTCAAAAATCTGATCAATAGACTCAACGGCAGTATTGAAGTAATTAGCAACCAAGACGTCGGTACTACCTTCGAAGTAAGAATTCCTTTGTAACATTTTCCTATTTGCAAATTTTTACCTACCTTTGAGACCGACCGGTCGGATTTATTATGAAAGGACAATCTACACGAGAATATATAATTGAAAAAGCAGCCGCTTTGTTCAATACACATGGGTACAACGGGTGTTCGCTGAATGACATCATGGATGCTACCGGTTTAAAAAAAGGAGGGATCTACAACCATTTCAAAAACAAAGACGCAATTGCACTGGAAGCGTTTGAATACTCCTTTAAAAAAATATTTGAAAAATTCAGAAACAAACTGGACAACTCCAAAGGGGCTAAAGAAAAACTTTTTTCGATCATAGATACCTATATGGAATTGTTCCACGACCCTATAATGGAGGGTGGCTGCCCCATATTCAACACCGCTGTCGATGCCAACAATACACATCCAGAGCTTCGTAAAAAAGCACAACAAGCCATTAACTCGTTAAAAAAATACATCGAAATAAAGATTAACCAAGGAATGTCGTCAAAAGAGTTCAAGCCAAACTGTAACCCGGATGAAATATCCTCTATGTTCATTATCAACATGGAAGGGGCCATCATTTATTCTTTGGTCAACGATGATGTTAAATACCTCAGCCAAACCTCCAAAAGAATTAAAGAATACATTTTGAATGACATGTTGATCAGCAATTAAAAAAATTTAAACAATAAAAGACCAATCGGTCTGAACGTATGGAAACACAACAAAGAAAACCAAAAATGCCTCTGGCCCTTCAGTTCATTCGATGGGCCATGCCAAAATTAAGCGCCCTTGTCCCATTTTTAGCCAAACGATGGGCGGTCAATTTATTTTTTACTCCAATTAAATTTAAGACCCCTATCAAGGAAGTAGAAATTGCCAAAAAAGCCAATTTGGAAAAAATAACAGTAGATGGCAAACAAATTCAAACCTACACCTGGGGTGAAGGAGACACGACGATTCTACTTATTCATGGATGGGCGGGACGTGGCACCCAATTTTATGCTTTTATTGATTCCTTATTAGAAAAGAATTGTAGAGTAATTGCATTTGATGGGCCATCGCATGGGCTTTCGGATGGAAAAAAGACGAACATTATTGAATTTGACCACACCTTAAAAGCCATTCTCGCTAACAACCCCACTATTGATTCTATTATTAGCCACTCCTTTGGTGGAGCAGCCGCTCTCTATAGCATTGCAGAAGGGCTGCCCATTAAAAGGCTTGCACTTATAGGCACTCCCACTATTGGAAGTGAGATTATAAATGAATTTATTAAAAGGATCAATGGTCGGGCCAGTATCGCGCCTTATTTTGAGTCTTATGTACTCCAACTAATTGGCCAACCATTTTCTTATTACGAAGCACTAAACAGCCTCAAAAGATTACAAAATCCTTTGGATTTATTAGTAGTACACGATAAAAATGACAAAGAAGTTCCTTTCCAACATGCGGAAGCACTGGTAAACCAATATCCTTCTACGGCCTTTTTTCCCACCGAACAATTGGGCCATACAAGAATTTTAAAAAACCAAGAAGTGATTGATCGCGTTTTAAAATTCACCTTAAATGAAAAACAAAAACTGGCTCCAGTGGAAGTGTATTAGTGGTGTAATTTATCCAAAACATGGTAATATTTATACAAGTTTCCATGGGCTGAATTGAAACAAAGATGGGACAGCCACTTCTTCGGTGGCAATCCCTTGGAGTAGTATGTTCGTGTTAATAATATTATTACCTTTGTTCGAATTCATTGCAAATTTTTATTGAATTATGAACACCGAACTAAAAACAATTGCACTAAACGACACCCACATTAAAATGGGTGCTAAAATGGTTCCTTTTGCTGGCTATAACATGCCTGTAAGGTATACATCAGACATTGAAGAGCACAACACCGTAAGAAATGGCGTTGGCATATTTGATGTTTCTCATATGGGTGAATTTATATTAGAAGGCCCAGATGCATTGGACCTGATACAACGGGTTACCAGCAACGACGCCTCTAAGATTGTTGACAACCAAGCCCAATACTCTTGCCTTCCAAATGAAGATGGCGGGGTAGTAGATGATTTATTAGTCTATAGAATCTCTGAAAGTAAATACATGTTGGTAGTTAATGCTTCTAACATTGAAAAAGATTGGAATTGGATCGCAAAGTACAACACTAAAAATGTTCCAATGACGAACATTTCGGATGATATGTCTTTGTTTGCAGTCCAAGGGCCTAAAGCAACCGCAGTTCTTCAAAAACTAACGGACACCAATCTATCGGATATTAAATTCTACAGATTTGATCATGGTACTTTTGCAGGAGCAAAGGAGGTAATTCTTTCTGCTACCGGTTATACAGGTGCAGGAGGTTTTGAAATTTACGTCAACAACAAAGAAGCCCAAAAAGTATTTGATGCCATCATAGAAGCAGGTGCGGAAGAAGGTATTAAGCCTATTGGTTTGGGTGCTAGAGACACGCTTCGCATGGAAATGGGTTATTGTCTTTATGGCAACGACATCGACGATACAACTTCTCCGTTAGAAGCAGGTTTAGGGTGGATCACAAAATTCACAAAAGAGTTCACCAATTCGGACAACATAAAAAAACAAAAGGAGGCCGGTACAACCAAACGCTTGGTGGCTTTTAAAATGGTGGACAAAGGCATTCCACGCCAAGGGTATGAAATACAAAACGAGGCTGGCGAAGTAATAGGAAAAGTAACCTCGGGTACTATGTCCCCTACTTTGGGCATTGGAATTGGCTTAGGTTATATTGACAAACCATTTGACAAGTCGGAGACACCTATTGTTATCGCTATTAGAAACCGAGTATTAAAAGCATTGGTACACAAACTGCCATTGGTATAAAAAAAAATGGGGCTTCGGCCCCTTTTTTTTTGCACATTTTCATCTCAAACCTATCAATTCTTACATAGGTTAGAACTGCCTTCTTTTACACACACGATTTGCGCTTACCTCTCGTTATTACTTCCGTATAAAGAAGTGATATGAAATTTATAACTACAATCTTAATATTTGTTTTTTCTACAGGCTTGGCAATGACAACACATCCAACTGGAAAAGTTGTTAAGGTAATTGATGGAAACACCATTGAAGTGGAGTTTCCAGACAAAGAAACCGAAACTTATATTTTAAAATATGTAGATGCTCCGGAATTGTCTCAAGCATATGGACAAGACGCAAAGGAGTTTTTAGAAAAAATGGTATTAAAAAAGAAAATCACCATTCTTTCTGCTTCTAAAGATCGTTGGGGCAACCGACTCGCCTTGATCGAATTAAAAAACGGAATAAAATTAAACGATGAAGTTTTAAAAAATGGTTTGGGCTGGTATAAAGACCGAGATCAAAACGAAACTTTAATAGCGTTAGAACAAAACGCAAAAGATAAAAAAATTGGCTTGTGGACTCAAGAAGCTCCAATGGAACCATGGGTTTTCAAGCGAAAGAAATCAATGACAACTGCCAAAGCAAGGTAGTCTTTTTTCATAGCATAGTGATAAAATAGCCGGCAAGACGTGCCGGCTAATTTTACCTAATAAAACACATCTTCAAAATGGGTTACCTGCTCTTGCTTATTAACTTTGACAATCGATACCACATCAAATCGGATGTCTGCATTCCAGCCTGAATCGTACAAGTACATTTCAGCTGTTTTTTTAAGAATATCAATTTTCTTTTGACCAATTTGGGCTTCTGGATAACCATATCCAGTCCCAGTACGGTATTTCACCTCCACAAACACCAAAGTTTTATTCTCTTTAAAAACAAGATCAATCTCCCCTCTTCCACTGCGGTAATTTGAAAGTACAAACTGCATTCCTTTGGCTTCCAAATAAGCTTTGGCTAGATTTTCTCCTCTGTACCCAATTGTAGTAGTAGTATTGTCTGTCATTCCATTAGTACACTTTTAAAAATATTGATACTTTTGCAGTAACCATTAAAAAAAACAAAAAGTGAGACCACTATACCCATTGAAATTTAGCCCCATCTACAAAGATAAGATTTGGGGTGGAAATAAAATTAAAGACCACCTAAAAAAAGACTTTGGGTCCTTACCAAATTGTGGTGAGTCATGGGAAATATCCGGTGTAAGAGGCGACATCTCAGTGGTCGCGGAAGGTCCACTACAAGGTGTTTCGCTTACGGAGCTAATTGATTTATACAAAGGAGACCTCTTGGGAACATCCGTTTATAAAAAATTCGGTAAGAATTTTCCGTTGTTAATTAAATTCATTGATGCCAACCAAGACTTAAGTATTCAAGTTCATCCAAATGATGCCTTGGCTAAAAGCAGGCACAATTCATTTGGTAAAACGGAAATGTGGTACATCTTGCAAGCTGATCCTGGCGCACAACTCATTACTGGTTTTAACCAACCAACATCGAAAGAAGCATATTTAGAAGTGTTTAAAAAAGGGGCACTTACATCTATACTCAACCAAGAAGAAGCCAAGGAAGGAGATGTGTTTTTCATTCCAGCTGGCCGAGTACACACCATAGGCAAGGGGTTGTTGTTGGCAGAAATTCAACAAACTTCCGACATTACCTACAGGATTTATGATTTTGACAGAAAAGATGCTGCTGGCAACAAAAGAGAATTACATACTGAAGAGGCCTTGGACGCAATCGACTACAACCATTACGACCAGTATAAAACAGAATACGAAGAACAAAATAATACGGTAAATGAAGTAGTACAATCTTCTTATTTTACGACCAATAAATTGAAATTCTCGAAACCAATTGTACGAGAATACGCTGCAATCGATTCGTTTAAAATATTAATAGGCGTTGCAGGCTCTACCAGGGTATTCTGTGAGGACCAACCATTCGATTTAAAGATGGGGGAGTCCATGCTGGTTCCAGCTTCGGTCCAATCCATACGATTGGAACCAAATGATTCTTGTGCAGTGTTAGAGACTTATATTCCAATAAAATAATTGTGACTACCAACAAGAACGTTCAGTTTATACACAAAGGGGTTTTGGACTACCAAGCGGCTTGGGATTTTCAAACAGCAATTTTCAACCACACGGTTCAACTAAAAATTGACAACAGAAAGGCAGAAGAAGGCGCACAAAAGCCCACAGAAAATTTTCTTATCTTCTTAGAACACCCACATGTATATACCATTGGCAAAAGTGGGGATCAAAACAACCTTTTATTAAATACAGATCAATTAAAATCCATCCACGCAGTTTATCATAAAATAAACCGGGGTGGGGACATTACTTACCATGGTCCTGGGCAAATTGTCGGTTACCCCATCTTGGATTTAGATAATTTTTTTACAGACATCCACCAATACATGCGTTACCTAGAGGAAGCGGTAATTTTAACACTAGAGGCTTATGGTGTTAAAAGTGGCCGCGTAGAAGGATTAACCGGGGTGTGGATCCACGATTCGGATGGCAGCAATCCTAGAAAAATTTGTGCCTTAGGGGTTAAATCGAGTAGGTGGGTTACCATGCATGGATTCGCATTTAATGTGAACACGGACCTCCGCTATTTTGATCATATTGTACCTTGTGGAATTGCGGATAAAGCGGTAACCTCGTTGCAAAAAGAATTAGGGCAATCCGTACCTATGAAAGAAGTTGAAAAAATACTTTTAGAAAAAATCGCCTCTCTTTTTCAAATGAAAATTATCAGAAAATGAAAAAAGACATTGAAATCCCTTTGGTAAAGAACGTGACGATCGCACTTTGTCAAATACCAGGAGAGGGATGGGAAGTGCGCATTGTTAATGCCAATGAAGTTAGGATAGACAATGTATTGGTCACCTCCAAAGGGTATGGGAAATTAAATAACAAAGATGTTAAAACTTCTACTCTTAGGCATTTTGTTGGGGATATAAACGCAGCTTCGTCGGCGCTTGTGGAACCCATTAAAGAAGACTTATTTCAGCTCACCAACGAATATTGGGTCACCTATTATATAAAAGGCACTATTTACGATAAAAAGTTTATTTTTGTAAAAGGCAGTATTAAATCGGACCACCTTACTTATAATGAAATACTTAAAACAAAAGCCATTGTTCATTCGTAAAATTAAATGAGTGCCTTCTACATGCTTTGATATTCATAAAATATTAATACCTTAGCAACTGGTAATACTACCCTTCCTCACGCTGAACATTTAAGAATCGCATTCAGTAACAATAAACTTTTCTACTTTTAATACTACAATTACATCTTCTACACGACACTTAACAGTTAAGAATTTCCTAATGTGTCAACTTATTATACCTCCATTTTTTTGTCTATATTATAGACAGCAATATTATGTCAATTATTGAACACAACATATTATTTATTGATATCGAAACCGTCCCCATCCTTCACGCTTTCGAAGAACTCCCCTCTCGGCTTTCAGCGCTGTGGGAAAAGAAATCACAAAGAATTAACCCTTCCAATTTAACCCTGGATGAGCTCTTTGTTGAAAAGGCTGGTATCTATGCGGAGTTTGGTAAAATTGTAGTGATTGGCTTGGGGTATTTAACAAAAAAAGAAGAGGACAATGGTTTAACATTAAAAATAAAAACCATTGCCAACCAAGACGAACACGTGCTTTTAATAGAATTTAGTAACTTATTAAAGCAGTTTAGCAACAACAACTCTTTAAAGCTATGTGCGCACAACGGCAAAGAGTTTGACTATCCTTTTATTAGCAGGCGCTTACTGATTAATGGAATAAAATTACCTGAAATACTGAACTTACAAGGTAAAAAACCTTGGGAAGTAGCACATTTAGACACCATGGAGATGTGGAAATTTGGAGATTGGAAAAGTTATACCAGCCTTGAATTATTGGCGGCAAGTTTGAATGTACAATCAAGCAAATCAGATTTGGACGGCAGCCAAGTTGGTAGAACCTACTACGAAACCAAAGATTTGGATCGGATTGCCACCTATTGCGGACGCGATGTTGAGGTGACAGTAAAGGTCTACCAAAAATTAATTAATGACAAAAGAGACATTGAACATACCGAATTCATAACATAATTTGAATCAGTGTGTTCTTAAAAAAGAAATAAATGAGTAAAAGAAAAAAATATAAAAATCCAAATCTTTACCCTACTGGTGAAGTTTTGAAAAGTAAAATAATAAAATTATTTGAAGAGGACGTAACCAAACCGTTTACAACAAAATTGGTTGCCAAGCGGTTGGAGTTGCAAACAAAAAAAGCGAAAAAAAATGTTTCCCAAATTGTGGCCGAAATATACGATGAGGAGTTAATTATCAGACAAGACAATGGCAGTTATATCAGCGCTACCAAACCTGAAGGACTGATAGGAAGGCTCGATCATGTGAACCCAAGGTTCGGCTACATTGTAGTGGATGGAGAAGAAGACGACATTTACGTTCGATCCAATGACCTCCTACATGCAATGGATGGTGATACCGTAAAAGTACTCATTACCAAGGCAAAGGAAGGGAAAAGTCGAGAAGGAAGGGTATTAGAAATTGTGGAACGTGCAAAAAATGAAATTGTTGGACGCATAGAATTATCTCCTCGATTTGCATTTGTAATTGCTGATAACAGGAAAATCCACCAAGATATTTTTGTTTCGCTTAAGCAACTTAATGGTGCTACCCACAACGACAAAGTACTTCTAAAGATTACCCAATGGCCAGGTTACAACAAGAGCCCTGAGGGAAAGGTATCAGAAGTACTTGGACAGGCAGGTGAAAATGATGCAGAGATTCATTCTATTATGGCTGAATTCAACCTGCCATTTAGGTTTCCAGAACAGGTGGAAGCGGCCGCAGCCAAATTGACAGATAAGATTACGAAAGAAGATCTCGATCAAAGGAAGGACCTTAGAGATCTTACTACTTTCACAATAGACCCATTAGATGCCAAAGATTTTGACGATGCATTAAGCGTCGAATATTTGGATAATGGGAATTTCAGTATTGGCATTCATATAGCAGATGTTTCTCACTATGTAGCACCAGGTAGTATTTTAGACAATGAAGCCTACAACCGGGCTACTTCTGTATATTTAGTAGACCGCACGATCCCTATGTTACCAGAAAAGCTTTCCAATGGACTGTGTTCTTTAAGACCGAATGAAGATAAGTTTACTTTTTCTGCAGTCTTTGAAATCAACCAAGAAGCAAATGTAGTTAAAGAGTGGTTTGGACGAACTTTAACGCATTCCAATCATCGGTTTACATATGAAGATGCTCAAACCAACATAGAAAACAAGGAAGGTGTTTTTGAAAAAGAATTGACATTACTGAATACCCTTACAAAAAAATTAAAAGCCAAGCGGTTTAAAAATGGCGCTATAAACTTTGAAACGACCGAAGTTCGGTTCAAGTTAGATGAGAAAGGGAAACCAATTGAGTTGGTAACAAAAGTTAGAAAAGATGCCCATAAGTTGGTGGAAGAGTTTATGTTGCTGGCCAATAAAAAAGTTGCCGAATATGTTTACAACAAAGTAAAAGGCAGCGACAAACTACCTTTTGTTTACAGGACTCACGACAACCCAGACCCGGAAAAAATAAAATCTTTTAGCAATTTTGCTAAGAAATTTGGCCATTCCATGTCTTTAGACGAACAAGAAGTTTCGTCTTCTTTGAATGGGCTGATGACTGAAATAGAAGGCAAACCAGAACAAAACATATTGGAGTCGTTGGCTATACGGGCCATGTCAAAAGCCAAGTATACTTCTGATGAAAACCACCATTTTGGATTGGCTTTCGAACATTATACGCACTTTACTTCTCCCATCCGCAGGTATCCCGATGTTATGGTGCACAGGCTCCTTCAACATTACTTGGAAAAGGGGAAAGCAGCAGAAAGGAAGGAAATTGAAGAAAAATGTGTGCATTCTAGCGAAATGGAAAAAAGAGCCTCTGATGCAGAAAGAGCTTCCATTAAATTCAAACAAGTTGAATTTATGAAATACGCAGAAGACAAGCCATACCCAGGTGTTATTAGTGGTTTGACCGAGTGGGGTATTTATGTTGAAATCATAGAAACTAAATGCGAAGGAATGATTAAACTTGCAGACCTAAAAGACGATTACTATGAATTTGACAAAGACAATTACAGAGTAATTGGGCAACGAAACAAAAAAATGTATACACTGGGCGATTTGGTTACAGTTAGAGTAGAAAATACCGATATCGACCGGCGAATAATAGATCTAATTTTTGCAGAAAATGACGCACATTAACAGGTTAAAGACATCCTTAAACAAAGCCATTACAAATTGTAAATTTGAAAGTGAGCCTCAAAATTTATACGATCCCATTAATTATATTTTACAATTGGGTGGAAAGAGAATCAGACCACTGTTGACTTTGCTTTCTTACGACCTATACAAGGATAATTACGATGGAATCATAGATACAGCATTGGCCGTAGAAGTATTCCATAATTTCACTTTGATGCATGACGATATCATGGACCACGCACCTCTGAGAAGGGGGAAAGCTACTGTACATGAAAAGTGGGACACCAATTCAGCAATTTTATCAGGGGATGTTATGTTGATAAAAGCATATGACCTCATTTTAAAAAGCGACAAAAAGTACCATAGCAAATTACTTGCAAGGTTCAATCAAATTGCCATACAAGTGTGCGAAGGACAACAGATGGATATGAATTTCGAAAGCAGGGCAACCATATCGAGATCCGAATACATTGAAATGATCCGCTTAAAAACAGCTGTATTAATAGGGTTTTCTTTGGAGCTTGGCGGTATTTTAGCAGATGCTTCCAAGGAGGATCAAAAAGCCCTTTACAACCTTGGCGAAAACCTTGGAATCGCATTCCAAATTCAAGACGACCTATTGGACACTTTTGGAAACCCAAAAACGTTCGGGAAAAAAGTTGGTGGAGATATTGCTGAGAACAAAAAAACCATTTTATGGGTAGAAGCCATGCAATCTGGCAATAAAAAAATGATTCAGGCGCTAAAGTCAGCCTACGAATTAGCCAATGAGTCCGAAAAAATAAAGAAAGTTTCGGAAATTTATGAGCAAATCGAGGCCAAAGTAACCTGCCAAGAACTAATGGAAATACACCGAGTCAAGTGTTTGCAAAATATAAAAAGCATTAAGGGCGTACTTTTTGGGAAAAGCAAATTACGGCAATTAGTAGATAGTTTATTTGTGAGAGAACAATAAAAAAAGGGCTTCTAGAGGAAGCCCTTTTTTCTTAAACATTAATTATTATTGATCCCACCATACTTTAGAAGTGTTGTGGTCTTCGGCAGGAACTAAAGCGCTCACCCCTATTTTGTAATTGCTGTTGTTAAGAGTGGATTCTTCTGTAGGATACAAATACCTTCTGGGAATGTTTCCATTATTTAAATAATCCGTTGCCGGCACTAAATTGGGATAACCCGTACGCCTCCATTCGGCCCAAGCATCAAAAGCGGCGCCATACAGGCCAACCCATTTTTCTTCTCCAATTACCTGCGATAAGCCTCCAGGTACAGTACCTATATCTACAATTCTAGCTGCTGCATACGCCGCTGCATCTGCAGCAATGTTTTCTATACCATCAGAATGGTCTTCCAAGCTCTCGAAAGACAAGGTAATACCGCTAGTAAGCATGGCCTGTGCATCTTCAGAAGTCCATCCCAAATTGGCCGCTTCTGCCCTGTTTAAAAAAGTATAGGCTGCGGTCATAATTGGCAAGGAGCTACTCGCATTCCAATAATAATCGGTGGACATCTGATTTTTATTGGCTCCACTTTCATCCGAATATCCATAAGGAACACCATCCGCTGTTGGAGAAGTACCGTAGACTTTCAATCTACTGTCGTAAGTAGAATTGGAAGTCGGGCTCAAACTTCCTGTCCCAGTATTTCCATTCAACGCATCCGTTAGCTCTTTAGACAAGAAATAATCAGCTGTTCTTAATGCAAACCACGGGTTTCTAAAGTCCGTTACGTCTTCGAAAACGAACCAAGCTTCGTCCGAAAGCGTCTCTATCACACCAGCGCCGTGCGATAAAGCTGCTTTGAATTCCGTTGCAGCCATACCCGAAGCACTCGGGTATTTTTTTGACAATTGTAAACTCGCCTGCAACAAAATAGAATTGGCCATTTTTTTCCAAGCCGCTACATTGCCTTGAAAAAGAATATCACCGGTAGGTCCTAATTTACTGGCATCCAACATATCCCTTCCTGTTTTTAAGTCCTCCAATATGGATTTGTAAATACTCTCTTGTGTATCGTACGATGGAGTAGGTGCTGCATTGCCTAATAAAGCTTCCGTAAAAGACACATCGCCATAGGTATCGGTGACCCTTTTGAAAACAATGGCTTTCATTATCTTTGAAACACCAATTTGGTTGGCAGGATCTCCTTGTGACAACAAGGTTGCAGTATGGTTTTCTTCGTTCTCATTCAACTCAATTACCGATTGCAAATTGTTTAAGATTGAAACATAATAGGTTCCCCACCCAGCAGGCACTTCATCGTATCTGGACTCTGAAGTATAGGTGACTTGAGATTGGTATTGTACATATAAAGTTGGTCTGGTCAGTCCATTTCTACCAGAATAGGTTCCGTAACGCATGATTGCCCCTGCCAACAATCCTGCTGCATCTGGAGATGCAGCACCATTTTCATTCACATTAACCTCTCCGAAATCAACATTCTTACAAGCATCCAATGTTGCGAACATCAGAAATAATAATAGTATTTTTTTAGATATTTTTAACATGTCTCTTAAAAGTTTAATCTTATATTAAATCCATAACTTCTTGTACCTGGTACTTGCCCACTTTCGCCGTAAGTCTGAGAAAGTTCTGAAGGGTCCCAACCGTGTTTATTTTCTTTTGACACAGCTATCAACCAAATATTCCGGGCTACTAAACTCAAAGATGCTCCTTTAACAAAACCCTTTTTTATCATACTGGTAAAATCATAGGTCAAACTTATATCTCTTAATTTCACATAACTGGCATCATGCACAAATTCTTCAGCCAAGGTATTGGCTTGAAATTGATGAAAATAATCGTACCCTTCTACAAATTGATCTACAGGAGCACCACCTTCATCCACTCCAATTACACGTACACCACCACCTTCTGCAACTGCATCGCGTACATTTTTACCGTTCTCATTGGTTTCAGCAGTTTCAACCAACAACCCAGAATACCTTCCCCACATTTCAGATAATGAAAAGAAGTGGCCTCCTTTTTGAAAGTCAATGGCTGCTGTTAGTGTTACATTTTTAAATCTAAAATTATTTATAAACCCACCTGTAAAGTCCGGCAATACCGAGCCAAAATAAACATCGGCTTCTGTTTTGTAGAGTCCACTTGGTTGAATTATTTTATTGCCTGCTTCGTCTCTAGCATACCCTATTCCCTTTAGTTGCCCCCAATTGTTGCCCAATTGATGGGTCATGGTTACAAAATTCCAATCATCACTTCCACCAGGTGCACCAATAGCGTCCAAATCTCCTGGCAAGCTTATTACTTTGGTTCGATTCCTAGCATAGTTGAACACAACATTCCATGTAAAACTCCCTGCGCGTACCGCATCCCCGTCCAGTGTTATTTCAACTCCTGACCTTTGAGATTCCCCTGCGTTTTGTAATACGCTGTTATAACCAGATGCTGTTGGAATGGTTACCGGAATGATTTCATCTTTCCTATTTTCTTTGTAATAGGTAAAAGCCAGCCCTACTCGGTTGTTAATAAACCTAGCATCTAGACCTGCTTCTATCGAAGAATTTATTGCGGGCTTTATGCCTTCTGCTACCACAGAAGTTGGGTTGTACATAAGCACTTGTTCCCCTCCGAAAGGTTTGTTGGACGTTGCATACAATGGACTAAGTGCCAAGGCATTTACATCGTTGCCTACCTGTGCCCAGCCACCTCGTATTTTACCAAAGGACAATGCATCTAGCCCGTCCAGTAATTCAGAGAAAATAAAACTTGCTCCTATCGACGGATAAAAATACCCGTTGTTGGTAGATGGCAAAGCAGAACTCCAGTCTTTCCTAGCACTCATATCCAAATACAAATAATCTTTGTATCCTAGTGACACATTACCAAAAACACTATTCACATGCTTTTCACTCACATAGGTTGTTGGTGTTGGAATTTCACCGGCATTTGAAAATGAATATACATCTGGGATGATCAACCCACCGGATTTAGCGCCAGGATTCATTTGAGCAGAAAAATTTCTATACTTATCTCTTCTTAAATTCCCACCAAAAAAGGCAGCAACATCTATGTCGCCAAATTTCTTTTTATACTTTAACATGGCGCTAAAGTTATTTTCGGATCTGTGTCTTTCGTAAGTTCCGAAACTGTTAATCCAAGCATTGTATAATTCTGGTGCTGCAGAATTAGATAAATAAAAAGGAAAGCGGAAATTAAAGTTGTAATTGGATTGGTCTCTTGAAGCCACTGCAGAAATTTCTAATTCTTCTGTTATCTGGTAGGTAGCTGTTACGCTTCCAACCAACACGTTCTCCTTTCTTATTTGCTCGTATTGCTCCAAAAATGTAAATGGGTTGAACCAAAATGCTGCTTTTTTAAAGCCACCTCCATTGGTATAATATTCAGGCCCCCACCAATTCCAAGAGGCCGAATGGCCATCTATGGTTTGTAAATCTTTTAATTCTCTTAATTTGGACATTTCGGTATCTCGAGCAAACCAAGAATTAAAGGTGCCAGAAGTTTGGTTCCCGTAACCATCATCAAAGTCTCCTTTTATTTCCGAGCTGGTCACTCTTAAATTCGTAGAAATGTTAAATTTGTCCGTTACATTAAAATCGAAATTGGTGCTAATAAAATGTTTCTTTAAATTAGTGTATGGTGTTATTCCATTCTGGCTTAAATTGGTATAAGACAATCTTGCATTGTAGTCCTCCCCGCCGCCACTCACAGAAATTGTATTTTTCACGGTTCTCCCAGTCTCGTAAAATTCTTTTACGTTGTCTTCTTGTGCTGTGTAGTTGGCTGTTTGACCATAGTAAGGGCTATCAGGCCAAAAAGCATACCACGGAACATATTCTCCTCCATCAAATTTAGGCCCCCAACTTTCATCTGCATAGTTATTGGCTCCCGTAATGAATCTTTTGCCATCAAATACCTGCCAAGCCTCCGGGTAAGCATTTGAGGCAAAGTCGAATGTATCAAAAGAGGCTTCGCCCTCATACCCCTTGCCATATAAGTTTTGTTGGTTGGGTAAGTAAGATACTTTATCCCATGTGACCGAACTTACAAATTCTACGGCCATGCCATTTTTACCTTTCTTTGTAGTGATTACCACTACTCCTGCATCCGCCCTCTGTCCGTATAGTGCCGTTGCATTTGGCCCTTTTAATACATTTACACTGGCTACATTGTCCATGTCTACTGAATTTGGATCGGTAGGAACACCATCTACAACATACAGAGGGTCGTTGTCTGTTGTCAAGGATATGGCTCCACGAATTCTAATCTTTCCAAATTGCCCCAATTTAGATCCTGCTTGCCCATTAATTTGAACACCAGCTACTTTTCCTGCCAATGCAGTTTTTAGATTGCTGTCTTGGGTGATGTTCAGCTGATCTGTATTAATTTCTTGTGATGCATAGGAAAGGGTGGCTTTTTCCCGTTCTACTCCTAGTGCAGTTACCACCACTTCGCTTAATTGCGTAACATCGGCAGACATTTGCACATTAAGTACAGAAGTAGCTCCCACTTCTAATTCTTTTGTGGCCAGTCCTACAAATGAGAATACTAGGGTTACATTTCCTTCTGGTATGGAAACGTCATAATTACCATTTACATCTGTAATGGTTCCGATAGTAGTTCCTGAGACTACAACATTCACACCGGGTAAACCAGAGCCATCCTCTTCTGAGGTGACCCTTCCCGATACGGTACGTTCTTGCGCAAACGCCTGAAATCCAGACAATAACAGCGCAAGAAATCCGATTAGTAGATTTCTTTTCATGTGTTTAGGTTAAATATTTTAAAAAATATTACCCCCCAATATGGGGGATTTAATGATTAATAAAAATCAATACAATACTTTATTAACCTTAAACAACAATAAAACAAGAAACTTAAGTTAATTTATTACACTATCTGCTGATAAGTGGGATTAACCATATCCCCACCACTTTTTTTAATGCAAATTCTTTATAACTAAAAATACCTTAGTACTTTTATCCAATGATTCTCTTCCAATCGACAAAAACCATAGGGCATAAAAAAACCCTTCCAGTTTCCTAGAAGGGTTTGATAATAAGTTGGCGACGACTTACTCTCCCACGTGTTACCGCAGTACCATCAGCGCTGAGGGGCTTAACTTCTCTGTTCGGAATGGGAAGAGGTGAACACCCTCGCTATAATCACCATAAGGTCTTGATCGCTTTAGCGAGTTAATATTTTTAGTTCTTTGTTTATACTCCCAATAGGAAAATAAACAAAAACACACTGTTAAAAGAATTAATCATTGAAACACTCTAATCAAAGAAAGTTTACGGGTAATTAGTACTACTCAGCTATGACATTTCTGCCTTTACACCTGTAGCCTATCAACGTCATCGTCTATAACGCCCCTTATAAAGAAATCTCATCTTGAGGTGAGTTTCGCGCTTAGATGCTTTCAGCGCTTATCTCATCCAAACATAGCTACTCGGCGCTGCACCTGGCGGCACAACCGATACACCAGAGGTTTGTCCAACCCGGTCCTCTCGTACTAAGGTCAGGTCCTCGCAAATTTCTTGCGCCCACAACAGATAGGGACCGAACTGTCTCACGACGTTCTGAACCCAGCTCGCGTGCCACTTTAATGGGCGAACAGCCCAACCCTTGGGACCTTCTCCAGCCCCAGGATGTGACGAGCCGACATCGAGGTGCCAAACCTCCCCGTCGATATGAGCTCTTGGGGGAGATCAGCCTGTTATCCCCAGAGTACCTTTTATCCTTTGAGCGATGGCCCACCCATGCGGAACCACCGGATCACTATATCCTACTTTCGTACCTGCTCGGCTTGTAGGCCTCACAGTCAAGCACCCTTGTGCTATTGCGCTCTGCGCATGATTACCAAACATGCTGAGGGTACCTTTGAAAGCCTCCGTTACCTTTTTGGAGGCGACCACCCCAGTCAAACTACCCACCACACACGGTCTCCGTCTGTTGACAGATTAGGCATCAGATAAATGAAGGGCGGTATTTCACCAACGACTTCCCCCGACCTGGCGGCCAGGGTTCGCAGTCTCCCGCCTATCCTACACATCATTTACCCAATACCAATGTGAAGCTATAGTAAAGGTTCATGGGGTCTTTCCGTCCCGTTGCGGGTACGCGGCATCTTCACCGCGACTACAATTTCACCGAGCTCATGGCCGAGACAGTGCCCAGATCGTTACACCATTCGTGCAGGTCGGAACTTACCCGACAAGGAATTTCGCTACCTTAGGACCGTTATAGTTACGGCCGCCGTTTACTGGGGCTTCAGTTCAGCGCTTCTCCGAAGATAACGCCCCCCCTTAACCTTCCAGCACCGGGCAGGTGTCAGGCCTTATACATCATCTTTCGATTTCGCAAAGCCTTGTGTTTTTGCTAAACAGTCGCCTGGGCCTTTTCACTGCGGCTTCTCCTTAATGGAGGAAGCACCCCTTCTCCCGAAGTTACAGGGTTATTTTGCCTAGTTCCTTAGCCATGAATCACTCGAGCACCTCAGGATTCTCTCCTTGACTACCTGTGTCGGTTTACGGTACGGGTAGCTATATCTTTAACGCTTAGAGGTTTTTCTTGGAAGTCTGATTACGCCCATATCACCGCTCCAGAAGGATTGGTGTACTATCAGGTTCAGCTAGAAAAGCGGATTTACCTACTTCTCCAATACCTACACCCTTCAACGTGCAATTCCGTCTGCACGCAGGACTATCACTACTCCGTCACCCCGTCACTAGATATAGCTAGTATCGGAATATTAACCGATTATCCATCGACTTCGCCTTTCGGCTACGCCTTAGGTCCCGACTAACCCACGGATGATTAGCATTGCCGTGGAATCCTTAGTCTATCGGTGGGCGGATTTCTCATCCGCCTTATCGTTACTTATGCCTACATTTGCTTTTCTATACGCTCCACAATGCATTACCACACTGCTTCACCGCATATAGAATGCTCCCCTACCCAATATAAATATTGTCATAGCTTCGGTGATATACTTAATGCCCGATTATTATCGATGCCCTGTCGCTCGACCAGTGAGCTGTTACGCACTCTTTAAATGAATGGCTGCTTCCAAGCCAACATCCTGGCTGTCTAAGCAACGGGACAGAAGGAGGGAAAAGGAGGAGAGAAT